>NZ_LN831039.1:0-4800000 GCF_001457595.1 Mycolicibacterium smegmatis
TTGACTGCTGACCCCGACCCACCGTTCGTCGCCGTCTGGAACAGCGTCGTCGCCGAGCTCAACGGGGACGTCAACGGAGATCGCCAGGGCGATCCGTCGCTTCCGGTGCTCACTCCGCAGCAAAGGGCCTGGCTCAAGCTGGTCAAACCCCTGGTGATCGCCGAGGGGTTTGCCCTGCTGTCGGTTCCGACGCCGTTCGTGCAGAACGAGATCGAGCGCCACCTGCGGGAACCCATCGTCACCGCGCTCAGCCGCAAGCTCGGCCAGCGCGTGGAACTGGGCGTTCGCATCGCGACGCCCACCGACGAGCCCGAGGACGCACCCGACAGCTTCGCCGATTCGCCGGCCCCGGCTTCGGTTCCGGCGGGACCGGCCGACGCCGACGAGATCGACGACGACCGCGACGCCCGGGTCAACGCCCAGGAGAGCTGGCCGAAGTACTTCAGCCGTCCCGAGCCGGACACCTCGTCGGACGATTCGAACGCGGTGAACCTCAACCGCCGCTACACGTTCGACACGTTCGTGATCGGGGCGTCCAACCGGTTCGCGCACGCCGCGACGCTCGCGATCGCCGAGGCGCCGGCGCGGGCCTACAACCCGTTGTTCATCTGGGGCGAGTCGGGTCTGGGCAAGACGCACCTGCTGCACGCGGCCGGGAACTATGCGCAACGTCTCTTCCCGGGTATGCGTGTCAAGTACGTCTCAACCGAAGAGTTCACCAACGACTTCATCAACTCGCTGCGTGACGACCGCAAGGCGTCGTTCAAGCGCAGCTACCGCGACATCGACATCCTGCTGGTCGACGACATCCAGTTCATCGAGGGCAAGGAAGGCATCCAGGAGGAGTTCTTCCACACCTTCAACACGCTGCACAACTCGAACAAGCAGATCGTGATCTCGTCGGACCGGCCGCCGAAGCAGCTCGCGACGCTCGAGGACCGGTTGCGCACGCGGTTCGAATGGGGCCTCATCACCGATGTCCAGCCGCCCGAGTTGGAGACGCGCATCGCGATCCTGCGCAAGAAGGCGCAGATGGATCGCCTCGACGTGCCCGATGATGTGCTCGAGCTCATCGCCAGCAGCATCGAGCGCAACATCCGCGAGCTCGAAGGTGCGCTGATCCGTGTCACGGCGTTCGCGTCGCTCAACAAGACCCGCATCGACCGGTCGCTGGCCGAGGTCGTGCTGCGGGATCTGATCGCCGACGCCACCACGATGCAGATCAGCACCGCGGCCATCATGGCGGTGACCGCCGAGTACTTCGAGACCACGGTCGAGGAGTTGCGCGGCCCGGGCAAGACCAGGGCGCTGGCCCAGTCTCGCCAGATCGCGATGTACCTGTGCCGTGAGCTCACCGACCTGTCGCTGCCCAAGATCGGTCAGGCGTTCGGCCGTGACCACACCACGGTGATGTACGCCGAGAAGAAGATCCGCGGCGAGATGGCCGAGCGCCGTGAGGTGTTCGACCACGTCAAGGAACTCACCACGCGCATCCGCCAGCGCGCCAAGCGCTGAGCTCGGAAACTCAGCCCACACGGATGCCCCGGGACTCCCCCGGGGCATCCGTCGTCTACGGACCCGTTCCGACCCGGTTTCGATGACGCCTGACCGAAATTTTTTGTGAGCAACTTCTGTCACACGCGTGCCTGCCGTCACGCTCGGCGGCTGTGGATACCGATGTGCAGAACCTGCGCGCAAACCACAGGATGACTACGGAATCTCTCCACACCTGCGCGACGATCCACAGTGCCGGCGGAGTTCATCAACCGCTCTCCACACACCACTCACACCGCGACACACCGAGGATGCTGGGCAAACAGGCGTTCATCCCCAGATTCCACAGCACCTATTACTGTTACTCGAATATCTTTCAAGGATTCTCTTCAGAAGAAGCGCCCTGGGGAGATCGGGATCGTTCGCCTCGAGAGACGTCCCCGGTCATCCGCATGTCGGCCCGATCGATTAGCTTTCAAGTTGGTGCGGAAAGCTCTACGGTGTTTCATCGACGGCGGTTCTGTGAGCGTGTCATTCGGTGTGCCACCGATGGTGCTTTCGAGGAACCTGCTGCTTAGAGCTCATTGCGGGGATTATCGAAGGGGCGCATAGGACGTGGCGACGACGACGGCTGGGCTGACCGACTTGAAGTTTCGCGTCGTCCGCGAGGACTTCGCGGATGCGGTGGCCTGGGTAGCCCGCAGCTTGCCGACCCGGCCCACCATCCCGGTGTTGGCAGGCGTCCTGCTGACCGGCACCGATGAGGGCCTGACGATCTCGGGGTTCGACTACGAGGTCTCGGCCGAGGTCAAGGTGAGCGCTGAAATCGCTTCCGCCGGAAGCGTTCTGGTGTCCGGACGGCTACTGTCCGACATCACCAAGGCGCTGCCCGCCAAGCCCGTCGAGGTCAGCGTCGAGGGCACCCGCGTGTCCCTGACCTGCGGCAGCGCGCGCTTCTCGCTGCCGACGCTCGCGGTCGAGGACTACCCGGCGCTGCCTGCGCTGCCCGAGGAGACCGGTGTGATCGCGTCGGATCTGTTCGCCGAGGCCATCGGCCAGGTGGCGGTGGCGGCAGGCCGCGACGACACGCTGCCGATGCTGACCGGTATCCGCGTGGAGATCTCCGGCGAGTCCGTGGTGCTCGCCGCGACCGACCGGTTCCGTCTCGCGGTGCGTGAGCTCACATGGGTCACCACGGCAGGTGACGTCGAGGCCGCGGTGCTGGTGCCGGCGAAGACGCTGGCCGAGGCCGCCAAGGCCGGCACGGACGGAAACCAGGTGCATCTGGCGCTGGGGTCCGGTGCGTCGGTCGGCAAGGACGGTCTGCTGGGTATCCGCAGCGAGGGCAAGCGCAGCACGACGCGCCTGCTCGACGCCGAGTTCCCGAAGTTCCGCCAGCTGCTGCCCGCCGAGCACACCGCGGTCGCCACGATCGGTGTCGCCGAACTCACCGAGGCGATCAAGCGTGTGGCCCTCGTGGCCGATCGTGGCGCCCAGATCCGCATGGAGTTCAGCGACGACACGCTCAAGCTGTCCGCGGGCGCCGACGACGTGGGCCGCGCCGAGGAAGACCTCCCGGTGGATTTCGCCGGCGAGCCGCTCACCATCGCGTTCAACCCGACGTATCTCACCGACGGCCTGGGGTCGCTGCACTCCGAGCGTGTGACCTTCGGGTTCACCACGCCGAGCCGTCCTGCGGTGTTGCGGCCGGCAGGCGAGGATGATGGAGCCAACGGTGGTTCGGGTCCGTTCCCGGCCGCCAAGACGGATTACGTGTATCTGCTGATGCCGGTGCGGCTTCCGGGCTGACCGGCCACGCCGGAGGGGAAGGGCGCGTATGCAACTCGGGTTGATCGGCCTGGGCAAGATGGGCTTCAACATGCGCGAACGTCTGCGCGAAGCCGGCCACGAGGTGATCGGATACGACCCGCGGCCCGAGGTCAGCGATGTCGCGAACCTCGAGGAACTCGCCGGTGCACTGTCGGCGCCGCGGGTCGTGTGGGTGATGGTGCCGTCGGGCACGATCACCCACAGCACCATCGTGGAACTCGCGGGCGTGCTCAGTCCCGGTGATCTGGTGATCGACGGCGGCAACTCGCGCTACACCGAGGACGGTCCGCACGCAGAACTGTTGGGCGAGAAGGGCATCAGCTTCATCGATGCCGGTGTGTCCGGTGGCATCTGGGGCCTGACCGAGGGTTACGGCCTGATGGTCGGCGGCAGTGACGACGACGTGGCTCGAGCCATGCCGATCTTCGACGCGCTGCGTCCGCCGGGTGATGTCGCCGACGGTTTCGTCCATGCCGGCCCGGTGGGTGCGGGCCACTACGCCAAGATGGTCCACAACGGCATCGAGTACGGCCTGATGCACGCCTACGCCGAGGGCTACGAACTGCTGGCGGCCGAGGAACTCATCAAGGACCCGCAGGCGGTGATCCAGGCGTGGAGCAACGGCACCGTGGTGCGGTCGTGGTTGCAGTCGCTATTGGCCAAGGCACTCAAGGAGGATCCGGGTTTCGCCGAGATCAGCGGTTACACCGAGGATTCCGGTGAGGGACGCTGGACCGTCGAGGAGGCCATCGCCCACCGGGTCCCGATGCCGGTGATCGCGGCGTCGCTGTTCGCCCGGTTCGCCTCGAGGCAGGAAGACTCGCCGACCATGAAGGCCGTCTCGGCGTTGCGCAACCAGTTCGGTGGTCATGCCGTCAAGCGGATCAGCGAGTCGGGTTAGGCAGATGGCATGTTTGTCCGGCATCTCGGACTGACCGATTTCCGGTCGTGGGCACGGGTCGATCTCGATCTGGAGCCGGGGCGCACCGTCTTCGTCGGCCCCAACGGTTTCGGAAAGACGAATCTTGTTGAGGCGCTGTGGTATTCGGCGACGCTCGGATCTCATCGGGTGGCCACCGACGCGCCGTTGATCCGTGCGGGTGCCGAACGCGCGATCGTGTCGACCATCGTCGTCAACGAGGGCCGCGAACTCGCGGTGGATCTCGAGATCACCAGCGGCCGGGCGAACAAGGCCCGGATGAATCGCTCCCCGGTGCGCAGTGCCCGCGAGATCCTCGGCGTGCTGCGCGCGGTGCTGTTCAGCCCCGAGGATCTCTCGCTGGTGCGCGGGGATCCGGGTGACCGCAGGCGTTACCTCGACGAACTCGCGACCACGCGCCGTCCGGCCCTCGCGGGTGTGCGCGCGGATTACGACAAGGTGGTGCGCCAACGCACGGCGTTGCTGAAAACCGCTGCGGGAGCACGTTATCGGGGCGACCGCAGCGTGATCGACACGCTCGAGGTGTGGGACGGGCACCTTGCCGCGCACGGCGCGGCGCTGGTGGCGTCGCGCGTGAAACTCGTCGAGGAACTGCAGCCAGAGGTGGAGAAGGCCTACCAACTGCTCGCACCGGCCTCGCGTCCCGCGGCCATCCGGTACCGCAGCAGTGTCGAGGCCATCGAGAACGCGCCGGGCCCCGAGAGCGTGGAGTTCTACGAGGCCGCGCTGCTCGACGCACTGGCGCGCCGCCGTGATGCCGAGCTCGAGCGTGGTGTGTGCCTCGTTGGGCCCCACCGCGACGACCTGGAACTGCGTCTCGGTGACCAGCCCGCGAAAGGCTTTGCCAGCCATGGGGAATCGTGGTCGATGGCGCTGGCACTGCGACTCGGCGCCTATGAACTGCTGTGCTCCGACGGCGTCGAGCCGGTGCTGCTCCTCGACGACGTGTTCGCCGAACTCGACACCTCGAGGCGGCGTGCGCTGGCCACCGTGGCCGGCTCGGCCGAGCAGGTTCTGGTGACTGCCGCTGTGGGCGAAGACATTCCGGAGGACTGGGACGCGCGTCGCGTCCAGATCCGGATGGTCGAGGACGACGGCGGACGCGTGTCGATGGTGGCCTCGTGACCGGGCCCTTCGACGGCGACGGTCCCGAGCAGGACGCGCCGGTCCCCGCTCCCCCGGATCATCTGGCGGATCTGCGCGGTATCGATCTGGTGCGTCGCACGCTCGAGGAGGCCCGCGGTGCGGCACGCAGCCAGGGCAAGGATGTCGGCCGCGGCCGCAGCGGCCCGGTCCGCCGAGTTGCCGGGAACCGCAGGCGCAGAACCTGGTCGGGGCCGGGACCCGACGCGCGGGACCCGCAATTGTTCGGTGCGGTCACCCAGGACCTCGCGAAATCACGCGGGTGGAGCGCGCGCGTCGCGGAGGGCTCGGTGTTCGGCCGGTGGCGCGCCGTGGTCGGTGACCAGATCGCCGATCATGCGACCCCGACGGCGCTCAACGAAGGCGTGTTGACCGTGACTGCCGAGTCGACGGCGTGGGCCACGCAGCTGCGGATGGTGCAGTCACAGCTGCTGGCCAAGATCGCCGCGGTGGTCGGCGACGGTGTGGTGACGACGTTGAAGATCGTCGGGCCCACGGGTCCGTCGTGGCGGAAGGGCCGCTACCACGTCTCCGGACGCGGGCCCCGCGACACGTACGGGTGAGGCGCGTCACACCTCCTGCCAGGTCGCGCTCAGAGCCGCCACAGGCCTTGCAAGGGTGCGCTGAAGCGTCCTCACGCTCGGATGGCCGAGAAATTACGCACACGGCGCAACTAGATAGGTGGAAACGCGGCTACAGAATCGGTGCTGTCGCTATCTCGCGGTAGACTGGACGACGGATCTCAGGCGGTGTCTGCACCGCCTCCCAGTGAACCCCAAGGAGACGCGTCCGACGTGGCTGCCCAGAAGAACAATGCGCCCAAGGAGTATGGCGCCGATTCCATCACCATTCTCGAGGGTTTGGAAGCGGTCCGCAAACGTCCTGGCATGTACATCGGCTCGACCGGCGAACGCGGTCTTCACCACCTGATCTGGGAGGTCGTGGACAACGCGGTCGACGAGGCGATGGCCGGGTTCGCCACCCGCGTCGACGTCAAGATCCATGCCGACGGCAGTGTCGAGGTCCGCGACGACGGCCGTGGCATCCCGGTCGAGATGCACGCGACGGGCATGCCCACCATCGATGTCGTCATGACCCAGCTGCACGCGGGCGGCAAGTTCGACGGCGAGACCTACGCGGTGTCCGGCGGTCTGCACGGAGTGGGTGTTTCGGTCGTGAACGCGCTGTCGACGCGGCTGGAGGCCACGGTCCTGCGTGACGGGTACGAGTGGTTCCAGTACTACGACCGCTCGGTGCCCGGCAAGCTCAAGCAGGGCGGTGAGACCAAGGAGACCGGCACCACCATCCGGTTCTGGGCGGACCCGGAGATCTTCGAGACCACCGACTACAACTTCGAGACGGTCGCGCGCCGGCTCCAGGAGATGGCGTTCCTCAACAAGGGCCTGACCATCGAGCTGACCGACGAGCGCGTGACTGCCGAAGAGGTGGTCGACGACGTCGTGAAGGACACCGCCGAAGCGCCCAAGACGGCCGACGAGAAGGCTGCCGAGGCCACCGGGCCGAGCAAGGTCAAGCACCGCGTCTTCCATTACCCGGGTGGTCTGGTCGACTACGTCAAGCACATCAACCGCACGAAAACCCCCATCCAGCAGAGCATCATCGACTTCGACGGCAAGGGTCCGGGCCACGAGGTCGAGATCGCGATGCAGTGGAACGCGGGGTACTCGGAGTCGGTGCACACCTTCGCCAACACCATCAACACGCATGAGGGTGGTACGCACGAGGAGGGTTTCCGTGCGGCGCTGACCAGCGTGGTCAACCGGTACGCCAAGGACAAGAAACTCCTCAAGGAAAAGGACCCCAACCTCACCGGTGACGACATCCGTGAGGGCCTGGCGGCGGTGATCTCGGTGAAGGTCGCCGAACCGCAGTTCGAGGGCCAGACCAAGACCAAGCTGGGCAACACCGAGGTCAAGTCGTTCGTCCAGAAGATCTGCAACGAGCAGCTGCAGCACTGGTTCGAGGCCAACCCCGCCGAAGCGAAAACCGTGGTCAACAAAGCGGTTTCGTCGGCGCAGGCGCGGATCGCGGCGCGTAAGGCGCGTGAGTTGGTGCGGCGCAAGAGCGCGACCGACATCGGTGGGCTGCCGGGCAAGCTGGCCGACTGCCGTTCGACGGATCCGAGCAAGTCCGAGCTGTATGTGGTGGAGGGTGACTCCGCGGGTGGTTCGGCCAAGAGCGGCCGGGATTCGATGTTCCAGGCGATCCTGCCGTTGCGCGGCAAGATCATCAACGTCGAGAAGGCCCGCATCGACCGGGTGCTGAAGAACACCGAGGTGCAGTCGATCATCACCGCGCTGGGCACCGGTATCCACGACGAGTTCGACATCTCCAAGCTGCGGTATCACAAGATCGTGCTGATGGCGGATGCGGATGTGGACGGCCAGCACATCTCGACGCTGCTGTTGACGTTGTTGTTCCGGTTCATGAAGCCGTTGGTGGAAAACGGGCACATCTTCTTGGCGCAGCCGCCGTTGTACAAGCTCAAGTGGCAGCGCAGTGAGCCGGAGTTCGCGTATTCGGATCGTGAGCGTGACGGGTTGTTGGAGGCCGGGCGCGCGGCGGGCAAGAAGATCAACGTCGACGACGGTATCCAGCGCTACAAGGGTCTCGGTGAGATGGACGCCAAGGAGTTGTGGGAGACCACGATGGATCCGTCGGTGCGGGTGCTGCGACAGGTCACCCTCGACGACGCCGCCGCGGCCGACGAACTGTTCTCCATCCTCATGGGCGAAGACGTCGAGGCGCGTCGCAGCTTCATCACGCGCAACGCCAAAGACGTTCGCTTCCTGGATGTTTAACCCGCGATCCGACAATCGAGGATTGATTCATGACTGATACGACGCTGCCGCCGGAAGGCGAGGCGCACGACCGGATCGAACCGGTCGACATCCAGCAGGAGATGCAGCGCAGCTATATCGACTACGCCATGAGCGTGATCGTGGGCCGCGCGCTGCCCGAGGTGCGCGACGGTCTCAAGCCCGTGCACCGCCGCGTGCTGTACGCGATGTACGACTCGGGCTTCCGTCCGGATCGCAGCCACGCCAAATCCGCGCGCTCGGTTGCCGAGACGATGGGTAACTACCATCCGCACGGCGACGCCTCGATCTACGACACCCTGGTCCGCATGGCCCAGCCGTGGTCGTTGCGCTACCCGCTGGTGGACGGCCAGGGCAACTTCGGCTCGCCGGGTAACGATCCGCCGGCGGCCATGCGTTACACCGAAGCGCGACTCACTCCGTTGGCGATGGAGATGTTGCGTGAAATCGACGAAGAGACAGTCGATTTCATCCCGAACTACGACGGACGGGTGCAGGAGCCCACGGTTCTGCCGAGCCGGTTCCCCAACCTGTTGGCCAACGGTTCGGGCGGTATCGCCGTGGGCATGGCCACCAACATCCCGCCGCACAACCTCGGCGAGCTCGCGGAGGCCGTGTACTGGTGCCTGGAGAATTACGAGGCCGACGAGGAAGCCACCTGCGAGGCCGTGATGGAGCGGGTCAAGGGACCCGACTTCCCCACGTCCGGCCTGATCGTGGGCACCCAGGGCATCGAGGACACGTACAAGACCGGCCGCGGGTCGATCAAGATGCGTGGCGTCGTCGAGATCGAGGAGGACAGCCGGGGACGGACCAGCATCGTCATCACCGAGCTGCCCTACCAGGTCAACCACGACAACTTCATCACCTCGATCGCCGAGCAGGTGCGCGACGGCAAGCTCGCGGGCATCTCAAACATCGAGGACCAGTCCAGTGACCGTGTGGGCCTGCGAATTGTCGTGGAGCTCAAGCGCGATGCGGTCGCCAAGGTGGTGCTGAACAACCTCTACAAGCACACCCAGCTGCAGACCAGCTTCGGCGCCAACATGCTGTCGATCGTCGACGGTGTGCCGCGCACGCTGCGCCTGGACCAGCTGATCCGCCTGTACGTCGACCACCAACTCGATGTCATCGTGCGGCGCACCCGGTACCGGCTGCGCAAGGCCAACGAACGGGCCCACATCCTGCGTGGTCTGGTCAAGGCACTCGATGCCCTCGACGAGGTCATCGCGTTGATCCGGGCGTCGCAGACCGTCGACATCGCGCGTGCCGGCCTGATCGAGCTGCTCGACATCGACGACATCCAGGCCCAGGCGATCCTCGACATGCAGCTGCGCAGGCTCGCAGCCCTCGAGCGGCAGAAGATCGTCGACGACCTCGCCAAGATCGAGGCCGAGATCGCCGACCTCGAGGACATCCTCGCCAAGCCCGAGCGGCAGCGCGGGATCGTGCGTGACGAGCTCAAGGAGATCGTCGACAAGCACGGCGACGCGCGCCGGACCCGCATCGTGCCCGCCGACGGCGAGGTCAGCGACGAGGACCTCATCGCCCGCGAGGACGTGGTGGTCACCATCACCGAGACCGGCTACGCCAAGCGCACCAAGACCGACCTGTACCGCAGCCAGAAACGCGGCGGCAAGGGTGTGCAGGGTGCCGGCCTCAAGCAGGACGACATGGTCAACCACTTCTTCGTCTGCTCGACGCACGACTGGATCCTGTTCTTCACCACACAGGGCCGCGTGTACCGGGCGAAGGCGTACGAGTTGCCCGAGGCGTCCCGCACCGCGCGTGGCCAGCACGTCGCGAACCTCCTGGCCTTCCAGCCCGAGGAGCGCATCGCGCAGGTCATCCAGATCAAGAGCTACGAGGATGCGCCCTACCTGGTGCTCGCGACCCGCAACGGTCTGGTGAAGAAGTCCAAGCTGTCCGACTTCGACTCCAACCGCTCCGGCGGCATCGTCGCGATCAACCTGCGGGAAGGCGACGAACTGGTCGGTGCAGTGCTGTGCTCGGCAGAGGACGACCTGCTCCTGGTGAGTGCGAACGGCCAGTCGATCCGATTCTCGGCGACCGACGAGGCGCTGCGGCCCATGGGTCGCGCCACCTCCGGTGTGCAGGGCATGCGGTTCAACGAGGACGACCGCCTGCTGTCGCTCAACGTCGTCCGGCCCGATACGTATCTGCTGGTCGCGACATCGGGTGGCTACGCCAAGCGCACCTCGATCGACGAGTACTCGGTGCAGGGCCGCGGCGGCAAGGGCATCCTGACGATCCAGTACGACCGCAAACGTGGCAGTCTGGTCGGAGCGTTGATCGTCGACGACGACACCGAGCTGTACGCGATCACGTCCACAGGTGGTGTCATCCGCACTGCCGCACGTCAGGTCCGCAAGGCCGGTCGCCAGACCAAGGGCGTTCGCTTGATGAACCTGGCCGAGGGCGACACACTGATTGCCATCGCCCGCAACGCGGACGAGGACGAGGCGGCCGAGTCGATCAGCGAATCCGACGCGGACACCGCCGAGTTACCCGAGGCGTGATGGAAACGCTGAGGTCCCCGAAAGGTCCTCGGCCCGAGCTAAGGAGCTGTAGGTGAGTTCACCCAACGAGCCGGGATACCCGCGCGCGGGGGACCGGCCGGGCGCCACCAACGGCACGGGTCCGGGCGGCGACAGCGGAGCCCTCAGCAGCAACTCGACGCGGGCCACGGGGCACATCACCGATTCCGGTGACGTGCCCCCGTGGCAGCGCGGGGTCTCCCGCACCGCTCAGCAACCTGGTCAGCCGCTCGGCGACACCGAGCAGCAGCCCCGTCCCGCGCCGAGGCCCGAGCCCCGCGAGACCCGCCAGGAGCCGCGGTCTGAACATCGCACCGAGGCCTACGCGAGCGAGTTGCCGGACCTCTCGGGCCCGGTCCCCCGCTCACCGCAGCGCAAGACCGGGACCGACGCGCCCCGGGCATCGGCGCCCACCACCCGCATCCAGGTGGCCAACCGGCCGCAGCCGTCGGGACCGGTGCGCGCCAGCATGCAGATCCGCCGGGTGGATCCGTGGACCGTGCTGAAGGTCTCACTGGTGCTCTCGGTCGTGCTGTTCTTCGTATGGATGATCGCCGTGGCGTTCCTCTACCTGGTGCTCGGCGGCATGGGCGTGTGGAGCAAGCTCAACAGCAATGTCGGCGACCTGCTGACGAGCGCGAGCGGCAGTTCGGGCGGTGAGCTGGTCTCCAGCGGCACGATCTTCGGCGGCGCGGCCCTCATCGGCCTGGTCAACATCGTCGTTCTCAGCGCGATGGCGACCGTCGGCGCGTTCATCTACAACCTCACGACAGATCTCGTCGGGGGTATCGAAGTGACGTTGGCGGATCGGGATTGAACCGTTTTGGAGAACCGCCCCTCAGTGGGGTAATCTCGCTGCTCGGTTGATCCACTATTCGGGCCTATAGCTCAGGCGGTTAGAGCGCTTCGCTGATAACGAAGAGGTCGGAGGTTCGAGTCCTCCTAGGCCCACGACGCCGGTCTGCCGGTGATCACCGAAAGGGTGTGCCATGCGGTTTGTGGTGTTGGCTGTTGTGGCGGCTGTGGCGGTGAGCGTCTGGCGATCACGACACGGCCAAGAGGTTTGGCATCAGGCCGGTTGAACCGACCTGACACCGGCTAGGGGCCTTAGCTCAGTTGGTAGAGCGCTGCCTTTGCAAGGCAGATGTCAGGAGTTCGAATCTCCTAGGCTCCACAATCAAGAGAATCTCCAAGAGTTGGTTAGGTTACCCTCAGCTGTGTGAGCTTCTCGTATGCGTCCGTCATCGAGACCAAGGCGCTCAACCCCCGGATGGTCCGGATCACCCTTCAGGTCGAGGACCCCGCTTCCCTCGACGTGCAGCAGGCCGCCGACTCGGCAGTCGCGGTCTTCATGCCCGGCACCGACGAGGGCCGCAACTACTCCGTACGCCGCCAGCGCGGCGATCTGCTCGACCTCGACGTGGTGCTGCACGCCCGCGGTGTGGGGACCGACTGGGCGGCGCGAACCCGGCCCGGTGACCGCGTCGGCCTCGACCACGCACGCTCGTGGTACCGCCCGGACCCGGCCGCGCAGTGGCAGCTGTTGATCACCGACCTGTCCGGGCTGCCGGCCACCGCGCGCATCCTCGAAGAGTTGTCTCCGGAAGTCCCCGTGACGGTGATCGCCGAGGTCGCCGAAGCGCAGGATCTCGACTACCTGCCGGCGCATCCGCAGGCGCGGTTGGTCACGTCGATCGGGACGGGTAACGGCAACGCGCCGAGCGAACTGGCCACGCTGGTGCGTGAGCTGGCCCTGCCGCGGGATCGCGGCTACTGCTGGTTCGCGGGTGAAGCCGCAGAGTCGCGCGCGGTCAGGAAGTATCTCAGGGGGCTGGGGTACCAGAACGAACAACTCGACATCACGGGTTACTGGAGGTTCGACTCCGAGACCTGGGATGCCGCATTCGCTCTGGTGGAATCGGATGTGTTGGCGGTGTACGAGCGTGCACTCGCCGAAGGCAAGGGGGACAAAGTGGCTTTCGAGGAGTTCGACGAGGCCTGCGAGCGAATCGGTCTGTGATAGGTGATCACGCAGGCACCGCTCGCACCGCCGCGCGCCGCGCGTAACCACCGGGCTGTCGGACTGGCCGTCGCGACAGTCGTTCTGGTCGCGATGTGCATCGCGAGCCTCGCGATCGGCACGCAGAACGTCTCGTTGTCCACGGTCTGGCAGGCCGTCACCGACTACCGCGACATCGGCGACCAGTGGATCGTCCACGACCTGCGGATCCCGCGTACGGTGCTGGGTCTGCTGGTCGGCCTGGCCCTCGGACTCTCGGGCACCCTGATCCAGGCCGTGGGACGTAACCCGCTCGCCGATTCCGAGATCCTCGGCATCAACTCGGGTGCGGCGCTGTTCGTCGTCGCGGCCATCGCGTTCCTCGGGTTCAGCGGAATCTGGACGTACATCGGATTCGCTTTTCTCGGAGCGCTTTTCGCGATGCTCATGGTGTACCTGATCGGCATGACCGGACGGGCCACCGTCACACCGGTCCGCGTGCTGCTCGCGGGGGTGGCGATCGGTGCCGTGATGGACGGTTTCGGATTCGTCATCAGACTGCAGAATCCGCGGGCGTTCGACAACATGCGCTTCTGGGATGCCGGCGCGCTCGACGGGAGACCGCTTGAGGTGGCCGGCGCGATCGCACCGTTCATCGCGGTCGGCGCCGTGTTGTGCCTCGTGGTGTCGCGCTCGCTGAACATCACCGCGCTTGGCGACGATCTTGCGAAGAGCATGGGCAGCAACGTCGTTCGTACCCAGGTGCTCAGCCTGACGGCGGTGACGCTGCTGGCCGGTGCGGCGACGGCAGGCGCCGGGCCGATCGGCTTCGTCGGCTTGATGGTGCCGCACGCGGTGCGGCGGTTCACCGGCCCGGACTGGCGGTGGGTCCTGGCGTACGCGACGGTGGTCGCGCCCAGTCTGATGCTGGCCGCCGACATCGTCGGCCGGGTCGTCATCCGGCCGTCGGAACTGCCCGCGGGCATCGTCACTGCTTTTCTCGGCGCCCCCGTACTCATCTGGCTCATCAGGCGTTCGAAGGCGGACCGCGCATGACCGTCATCGATTTCGGGAAGCGCCAGTGCGTGGTTCGCGTCGGCAGCGCGTCGGCGCGCATGTCGTGGCGTGCGGTGATCGCGGTCGTCGCACTGCTGGTGGGTGCCTTCGTGGCCGCGGTTCTGGCGATCGGGATCGGCAAGTACCCCATCACACCTGTCGACGTGCTGCGTGTGCTGGTCGGCACGAACACCACGTTCGACCGTGTGGTGGTGCTCGAGTGGCGCATGCCGCGCATGCTCATGGCGCTGCTGATCGGTGCGGCGCTCGGGGTTTCCGGTGCGATCTTCCAGGCGCTGACGCGAAACCCGTTGGGCAGTCCGGACATCATCGGTGTGAACGCCGGGGCCTACACCGGAGCGCTCGTCGCGCTGGCGGGGCTGGGGACCGGAGGGCAACACGGCGGGTACTACGCCGTGGCGGGCGGCGCGCTGGTCGGTGGGTTGATCACCGCCGCTGCGGTGTACGCACTGTCGTACCGCAACGGACTGGCCGGTTACCGCCTCATCGTGGTCGGCATCGGCGTGGGCGCCGTACTGAGTTCGGTCAACCAGTGGATCGTCATCAAGCTCGATCACCACACCGCGGTCACGGCCTCGGTGTGGCAGCAGGGCACCCTCAACGGCCTCACCTGGTCCCAGGTCGTCCCGATGACGGTGTGTCTTGCCGTCGTGACGGTCGCACTGCTCGCGATGGGCCCGCAGTTACCCGTTCTGCAGATGGGTGACGACGCGGCAGGTGGGCTCGGCGTCAACCCGGAACGGGTCCGCCTGTCCTATCTGGTCGCCGGCGTCGCGCTCGTGGCGTTGGCCTGCGCGGCGGCCGGGCCGATCTCCTTCGTGGCGCTGGCCGCCCCGCAACTGGCACGGCGACTCACCGCGAGTCCCGGCGTCGCACTGGTCCCCGCGGCCGCGATGGGCGCCGTGCTGCTGCTCGCGAGCGACCTCGTGGCCCAGCATCTGTTCACGGCCAACGAACTACCGGTGGGCGCGGTCACCGTATCGCTGGGCGGGATCTACCTGGTATATCTCCTTGTCACACAGGCACGTCGGTGAAAGAACATATGACTCACACGCCAGAGAACGCGGTGCCCGACCGGTTGGGGGCCGTCGACGTCTCGATCGGGTACGACGACCGGACCATCATCGACGGTCTGACGGTCCAGGTGCCTGCCGATCGGGTGACCGCGATAGTGGGGCCCAACGCGTGCGGAAAGTCCACACTGTTGCGGGGTTTCGCCCGGTTGCTCACACCGTCGGCCGGGCGGGTGATCCTCGATGGGCACGACATCGCGACCATGCACACCAAGGACGTGGCGCGCCGACTCGGGTTGCTGCCGCAGACCTCGATCGCGCCCGAGGGTATCACGGTGGCAGATCTGGTGTCGCGTGGCCGTTTTCCACATCAGAAGGTGTTCCGGCAGTGGTCACGTGACGACGCGGCCGCGGTCGCCGACGCCATGCGGCACACCGGTGTCACCGAACTGTCGGCACGACTGGTCGACGAACTGTCGGGCGGGCAACGCCAGCGCGTCTGGGTCGCAATGGTTCTCGCGCAGCAGACGCCCCTGATCCTGCTCGACGAGCCCACCACCTATCTGGACATCGCGCACCAGGTGGAACTGCTCGACCTGTTCGCGATGCTCAACCGCGAGCACGGCCGCACCGTGGTGGCGGTGCTGCACGATCTCAACCAGGCCTGCCGCTACGCCGACGAGTTGATCGTCATGAAGGCGGGCCGCATCGTGGCCCAGGGCGATCCCGACGTCGTGATGTCGGCCGATCTGGTGCGCGACGTCTACGGGCTGGAATGCCAGATCATCGACGACCCGCAGACCGGGACACCCCTGATCGTGCCGCGGGCGTCGCGGCACGCGCGGGTGGTCAAACGGTAGCGAATTCCGGTGTGGCGGTCAGGTATCCGCCACCGTGCCCGAAGTAGTCGAGTGCCGAGTGGTCGATGCCGTCGTCGGTGCGCACCACGTCGAGAACCAGACCCGGTGACCTGCCGCGGAACGCGTCGGCGCCCGCGACGATCACCATGCCGCCGTTCTCTTCGATGAACACGCGTCCTGGCGTGCCACCGTAGGTGCATCTCGAGACGTGGGCAGAGATCAGGCGTAGCCGTTCGCCGCGAAAATACGTGTACGCATTGGGATAGGGGTCCGAGAGCGCCCGAATGAACCGCTCGATGTCGGCCGCGGGCCAGGACCAGTCCACCAAACTGTCGCGAGCGGACCGCTTGTGGAAAAACGTTCGTTGTGAGAGATCCTGCGGAACCGGCGTCGCGGTGCCGTTCTCGATGGCGTCGAGAGCGTCCTCGAGCACATCCGGAATCAGGTCGAGCGTGTCGTACACCAGGCTGGTGCCGGTGCTGGTCGGGGTGATCTCGACGGACCGCTGCAGCAGGATGTCGCCGGTGTCGAGTTCGTCGTCCATGAAATGCGCCGTGAGCCCGGTCTGTCCGGCACCGCTGATCAACGACCAGATCACCGGCGAGAAACCGGTGAACTTCGGCAGCAGCGAATCATGCAAATTGACGGTGCCGTACTTGGGAATCGAGAACAGTTCGCGCGGCAGGCGGGTACGCCAATTGTTCGCGACGCCGACATCCGGTGCGAGTTCCCTGACACGTTGGACGAGTTCTGGGGTGGGCCGCTTGGCCAGGAGCACCTCGATTCCCGCGCCGCGCGCCAGGTCCTCCACCGAATCCGCCCAAATCGATTCGTACGCATGGTCACTCGTCGGATGAGTCACCACCAGGCACACTTCGTGCCGCGATTTCAACAACGCCTGCAGGGTCCGATGGCCCCACGTCTGGTAGCCGAACATGACCACGCGCACAGGAAACACCCAGCTTTCTGGCAGGTTCGGGGCGGTTTCAACGAGCCCCACATTGGTAAGCCTTACCTTTGATAGCATGCCGGTTGGCTTACGAGACGTCCAGTGCTCCGCACGGTAGTCGACAGCCAGGGGGAAGACCACCACGGCCCGCGTTGCGGCATTACGGTGGCCGAAAATCTCGGGGGAAGGAAACGTTTGTCCACCAATCCTTTTGACGACACCGACGGCCGCTTCGTGGTCCTGGTCAACGACGAGGGCCAACATTCGCTGTGGCCCGTGTTCGCCGGCGTTCCCGCAGGCTGGACGGTCGCGTTCGGCGGCGCCGGCGGCGCTGATCGTGGCAGTGCCCTGCGCTTTGTCGACGAGAACTGGAACGATCTGCGTCCGCGGTCGCTGCGCGAAGCCACCGACAATACGGCCACATTGGCGTGAGCATGGCCGACACCACGCGAACCGACCTGTCCTGGACCGGGGTTCGCGTACTTCGGCGCACCGTGAGCCGAAATCTCAAGTGGCTCACGTCCGGTACGACACTCATCGCCCTGCACCAGCTGTGCGAGGTGTCGGTACCGGTTCTGATCGGCATCATCGTCGACCGCGCGGTCGCGACCGGCAGCGTCGAAGCGATCATTCGCTGGATCGCCGTCCTCGCCGCACTTTTCGTGGTGTTGACCGTGGTCTACCGATTCGGCGCCCGGCTGCTGATGTTCGCCATCGCGCGGGAATCGCACCTCTTGCGGGTGGAGTCGAGCGCCAAGATCCTCGACCCGCTGGGTATCGAGACCGACTACAAAGTCGGTGAACTACTGTCGATCTCGTCGGACGACGCCGACGAGGTCTCCTACCTGCTGGACTACGTGCCGCGGATCGTAGGCGCCGTGGTGGGCACCGTGGTGTGCGGCGCGGTGTTGCTGAGCATCCATCTACCGCTGGGGCTGATGGTCCTGATCGGTGTGCCAGTCGTGGTGTTCGGCCTGCAATTGACGGCTCCGATGATCGCGCGCCGGGTCGAGGACCAACAGGCCGAGATCGGCCGCGCGACGGCCCTGGCCACCGACCTCATCAGCGGACAGCGGCCGTTGCAGGGAATCGGCGCGCAGGCCAACGCGGCCGCGCGCTACCGTGTCGCGAGCCGTCGCGCGCTGACCGCGACGTTGCGTGCCGCGCGCATCCAGAGCATCCACTCGGGCGCTGCGGCGGCGGCCGGGGCACTCGCCGCGATGGCGGTGGCCGTGGTCGCGGCCTACTTCGCGATCCGCGGTTCGATGACGGTGGGCCAGTTGATCACCGTGATCGGCCTCGCCCAGTTCCTCATCGAACCGTTCTCGCTGCTGGCGGTCGTGCCGAGTTGGGTCGCCGAGGCCCGGGCGTCGGCCAACCGCGTCGCTCGCGTCCTGAGCGCCCCGACCCGCCACTCCCCCGTCTTCGCGGCGGACCCCCGCGACGCCGCGGCCCGCCTGTCGGTCCGCAACGCAACACACGCGGGTCTGAAAAACCTGTCGTTCGACGTCGAGCCAGGCGAATTCGTCGCGGTACTCACGAGCGACGTCCGCGATGCCGGCGCACTCATCGATCTGCTCTCCGGATATCAGCGAGCCGAGGACAAAGGCACGGTGCTGGTCGGTGGCCGGCGCCTCGACCAGATCCCGCTGAAAGAGCGCCGCGAACACCTGCTCGTCGAACACCACCTCAGCTCGTTGTTCAGCGGGACGCTGGAAACCAATCTGAATGTCACAGGAACCGATCCGCGGCGCGGACGGGTCTCCGTCGACGACGCACTACAGGCGTCGTGCGCCGTCGACGTCGTCGACCTGCACCCCGACGGTCTCGCCCATGCCGTCGTGGAGCGCGGTGCGAGCCTGTCCGGAGGACAACGCCAACGCTGGACCCTGGCCCGTGCGCTGCTGGCCGATCCGGCCGTCCTGGTGCTGCACGATCCGACCACCGCGATCGACACCGTCACCGAGCAGGTCATCGCCGACGGCATACGCCGGCTGCGCACGCGCGCGGGACGCACAACGGTGGTCCTCACCAGCAGTCCGGCCTTGCTCGCCGCGGCCGACCGGGTGCTGCTCGTCATCGACGGGCGTCTGGACAGCGAAGGCACACACCGCGATCTGGTCGACGCCCACTCCGACTACCGGGATCTGGTGACCCGATGATCTCCGACGAACCCGTCACGCCTCCGGTTCTGCCGGTGGCGACCGCCCGACGCTCGGGTGCCTGGCTGATCGCCGATCTGCGTGGTCGGCGCACTGCGCTGGCCGCGGTCGTGACCGTGGGGCTCGCGGCGGCAGCGGCCTCGGTGGTGCCCATCTATCTGCTCGGCATGCTCGTCGACCGCGTCGAACACGGCGACGGCACACGCGGTCTCGTGGCACTCGGCACGGTGATCGCGCTGGCTGCCGTCGCGGGTGGCCTGGGCACCGGATTGTCGACCTACCTGACCTCCCGTCTCGGTGAGCAGATGCTCGCCGATCTGCGTGAGCGAGTGCTCGAGCGCGCACTCAACCTGCCGGCCACGCTCATCGAGGAGAGCGGACGCGGCGACCTGCTGTCTCGGGTCGGTCCGGATGTGGCCGTGGTGGCCCGCACGGTCGCGCAGGTGTTACCGGTGATCCTCAACGGTTTCTTCCTCGGCGTCGTGACGCTGGTCGGGATGACAACCCTCGACTGGCGCCTGGGTCTCGCGGGCGCGCTGGCCATCCCGGCCTACATCGCCGGACTGCACTGGTATCTGCCACGATCGGCCCCGATGTACGCCGACGAACGGATCGCGATCGCCAACCGCGCGCAGGTCACGGTCGAGTCGATCCAGGGTGCGCGGACCATCGACGCCTACGAGATCCACGACCGGCACCTCGCCGACATCGACCGCGCCTCAGGCCGGGCGCGCGACATCTCGATCGCGGTGTTCACGTTCTTCACACGTCTGGTGGGCCGCGTCAACCGTGCCGAATTCATCGGCCTGGCCGCCACTTTGGTCGTCGGATTTCTGCTGGTGCGCTCCGGTGAGACCACCGTCGGCCAGGTCACCGCGGCCGCGCTGATGTTCCACCGGTTGTTCAACCCCGTCGGCGAACTGATGTACAACTTCGACGAGATCCAGTCGGCATCGGCAAGCCTGGCGCGCCTGGTCGGGGTCATCGACCTGGACGCCCCCGGCCCGGACGCACGGCGAACTGCGCCGGCGAGGCCCCACGGTGCCGACATCTCCGTCGAGAACGTGTCGTTCGGCTACGGCACGGGACCTGAGGTGCTGCACGGTGTCTCGCTGCACGTACCGGCCGGCACCAGGTGTGCTCTGGTCGGCACCACAGGCGCGGGCAAGACGACACTCGCCGCGATCGTCGCGGGCCTGCTCACCCCGACGTCGGGACATGCGCGCATCGGTGGCGTCCCCGTAACCGAGATCGCCGACCTGCGCCGCTGGGTTGCCACGATCACGCAGGAAGTCCACGTCTTCTCCGGGCCGCTCATCGACGACCTGCGGCTCGTGGCACCGCAGGCCTCCGTCGACGACGTGTGGACCGCGCTGGAGACGGTGGGCGCGAGCACCTGGGTGCGGGCGCTCGACGACGGCCTGGACACGGTCGTCGGCGAGCACGGCCACGAGTTGACCGCCGCGCAGGCACAACACGTCGCGATGGCCCGCCTGGTGCTCGCCGACCCCGAGGTGGTCGTTCTGGACGAGGCGACCGCCGAGGCCGGCAGTGCACACGCCGCCGAACTGGAGGACGCCGCCTCGGCCGCCACCGCGGGCCGGACCACGCTGATCGTCGCACACCGGCTCACGCAGGCCGCGCAAGCCGATCAGGTCGCCGTCATGGCCGACGGCCGCATCGTCGAAAACGGCACGCACGCAGAGTTGATCGCCCTCGGCGGTCGCTACGCGCGGCTGTGGCAGGCCTGGATCAGGCACAACTAGACATCACGAGAAGCACATGGAGGACGCTCGCACGTGACCGCGGATTCGCTGGACATCGCAGAGCTTCTGGAGCTGTGGAACAACCACTCCACGCCGGAGCACACATCGACCGTCCCGACGCTGTTCGCCGCCCAGTGCGCGCTGACGCCGGACGAGGTGGCCGTGGTCGACGGCGAACGGCGGCTCACCTACCGCCACCTCGAGACCCACGTCGCGCAACTCGCGCACGCCGTGCGCGTCGCGGCCGGGGAGGGCCCCGAACCGATCGTGGCGATCGGTGTCCCGCGGTCGGCCGAGATGGTCGTGTGCGTGCTCGCCGCGATGATGGCCGGTGTCGCGTTCGTACCCCTCGATCCCTCGTGGCCCGCGCACCGACGCCGCCAGGTCCTCGCCGACTCCGGCGCGGTCGCGACGTTCATCACCCGCGAAGACGAATCCGATTGGGGCGTGCCGGGATTGCGGGTCGACCTCGGCGCCTGGCAGTTCACGGCCGAGTCGCCCGTGTTGCCGCAGGCCGACGTGCATCCGGCCCAACTGGCGTACGTGATCTTCACCTCGGGCTCGACGGGCAAGCCCAAGGGCGCGATGATCCGCCACGACGCGATCGCCGAGCGGTTGCAGTGGCAGCGCGATCACATCCTGCACTTCGGCAAGCACGACCACACCGACGCGTCACTGTTCAAGGCGCCCTTGTCCTTCGACATTTCGGTCAACGAGATCCTGTTGCCGCTCGTCAGTGGCGGACGCGTGGTGGTCGCGGTCCCCGACGGCGAGAAGGATCCCGAGTACCTGCTCGAGCTGATCCGCACCGAACAGGTGACGTTCGTGTACCTGGTGTCGTCCATGCTCGACACGTTGCTCGAGCTCGACCGGCTCGCGACCGCCGACGGCGCGCCGAGCTCACTGGCGTCGCTGCGCCATGTGTGGTGCGGCGGTGAGGTTCTCACACCCGGTCTGTTCGCGCGGTTCCGCAAACAGCTGACCACGACGCTTTACCACGGCTACGGCCCGGCCGAGGCCACCATCGGCGTCTCGCACGTGATCTACCGCGACACCGCAGAACGCATCGCGACCTCGATCGGCCGCCCCAATCCGCACACGCAGCTCTACGTGCTCGACGAGTACCTGCAGCCCGTGCCACCCGGCGTCGGTGGTGAACTGTACGCAGCCGGATTCCTGCTGGGCCGTGGCTACGTCAACGCACCGTCACTGACCGCGTCCCGCTTCGTCGCGAACCCGTTCGACGGCAACGGATCCCGCATGTACCGCACAGGCGATCTGGCGCGGTGGACCGAGGACGGCAGCCTGGAATTCCTGGGTCGCGCCGACAACCAGGTCAAGATCGGTGGCAGGCGCGTCGAACTCGAGGAGATCGAGTCGCAACTGGCCGACCACCCCGCCGTGCGGCACGCGGTCGTGGACGTGCACCGCCAGGGCGGTGCGGATGTGCTGGTGGGCTACCTGGTGGCCGCCGACGGCGTGCGCAACGACGCGGCGTGGCACGCGGAGGTCGCCGACTGGGCACGCACCCGCCTGCCGGAGTACATGGTGCCCAAGGCCTTCGTGGCCCTCGAGCGGGTTCCTCTGACCGCCAACGGCAAAACCGACCGACGGGCGCTTCCCGCGCCAGATCTCGAGCGCAGCGGCACCGTCAAGCCGCCCCGCACACCGCGCGAGACCGTGCTGTGCCAGGTCTTCGCCGACGCGCTCGACATCGACGCGGTCGGCGTCGACGAGGACTTCTTCGCCCTCGGTGGCGACAGCATCGTCGCGATCCGCGTCGTGAGCCGGCTGCGCGCCGCGGGCTACACCCTGCGACCGCGCGACATGTTCGCCCACCGCACGGTCGAGGCACTGGCGCCCCTGCTCGGCGACTCCGATGTCCGGGACACCGGTCCGGCCGTCGACCCCACCGGCGCTGCCACACCCACGCCCATCCTGCGGTGGCTCGACGAGGTCGGCACCGCGGGATCCGTGCTGAACGGATTCCACCAGGGCATGTCGCTCGTGACACCGGCCGATGCCGACGAGAACACACTGCGCGCGGCGATCGCGGCCACCGTGCGGCGCCACCACGTTCTGTGGGCTCCGCCCGGACGCACCGCGTCGGACATCGACATCCCCGGTACGCCGCCCGAGACCCGGCTGCTGATCGCCGATGCTTCCGACGGAATCCCTGCGCAGGCCGAAAAGGTTGCACGGCAACTGGTGTCCCTGCTCGACACCGCCAGGATCGCATTCGGCTGGATCCGGCGCCCGGCCGCGCCCGGCCGTCTCGTGGTGATCGCCGACCACACCGTGATCGACGGCGTCTCGCTGCGGATTCTCGCCGAGGACATCGCCACCGCCTACGGGCTGATCGCAGAAGGCCGGGCCGTCGAACTGCCCACGCCGCACACCTCGTGGCGGGCCTGGGCACAGCGCCTCGCCGATACCGCGGCCGCCGGTGGATTCGACGCCGATCTCGAGCACTGGCAGCAGGTGTGCGCGACAACCGAGACGCCGTGGGGCGACCGGGCATTGGACCCCGCGATCGATA
Source organism: Mycolicibacterium smegmatis (assembly GCF_001457595.1). Taxonomy (GTDB): domain Bacteria; phylum Actinomycetota; class Actinomycetes; order Mycobacteriales; family Mycobacteriaceae; genus Mycobacterium; species Mycobacterium smegmatis. The sequence continues at coordinate 23,171 of NZ_LN831039.1, forward strand.
CCGTCGCCACCGAATCCCGGCTGACCGTCGAGCTGCCGTCCGCGGTCACCGACGCGATCCTCACCACCGTGCCCGACCGGATCCACGGCCACGTCAACGACGCCCTGGTCGCGGCGCTGTACCTGGCGCTGCGCCGGTGGCTGCACACGCGCGGCGTGGGTGCCGACACCCTGCTGGTCGAGATGGAAGGCCACGGCCGCGAGGGCCACCTCGTCGACTCGGACACGGCAGGCCTCGACCTGTCGAACACCGTCGGCTGGTTCACCACGCTGTACCCGGTCGCCCTGCGCGACGCCGAATTCGACTGGCAGGCAGCCGTCTCCGGCGGGCCTCAGCTGGGTGCGGCGGTGCGCTCGGTCAAGGATCAGCTTCGGTCGGTGCCGTCGCACGGGTTCAGCTACGGTGCACTGCGCTACCTGCGTGACGGCACCAGCGGTCTCGAGGCCGCGCCGCAGGTGCTGTTCAACTACCTGGGCCGCTTCGGCACCGCCGACCGGCCATGGGCTCTCGCGAACGACACCACCGCGGTGCTCGAGGACCGCGATCCGGGCATGCCGCTGCCGCGTCTGCTCGAGGTCAACGCGGAGGCCGTCACCACCGCTGACGGCTCCGTGCTCCGCGCGACGTTCAGTTGGCCCGCCCACGCCGTCGCGGAGGTCGACGTGCGCACGCTGGCCGGCATGTGGACGGACCTGCTCACCGCGATCGCCTCGAGCGACGACGTGCGAGGGCACAGTGCATCGGACTTCGACCGCGTCAGCGTCACGGCGGACGACGTCGCCGAACTCGAACGCCGCTACCCCGGTCTCACCGACCTCCTGCCGCTCACGCCGACGCAGCAGGGCATCTATTTCCACTCGACCTTCAGCCGCGACCGCGACCCCTACGTGGTGCAGCAGATCGTCGACATCACCGGCCCGCTGGACACCGAACGCTTCCAGCGCGCAACCGAATCCGTGGCCGCGCGCCACCGTGCGCTTGGGGCCGTGTTCACGACGCTGTCCGACGGCACCCCGGTCGCGGTGCACGCCGCGACGGTCGCACCCGACTTCGACGTCCTCGACGCCCGCCACGCCGCCGATCCGTCGACTGTGGTCGCGCAACGTGCCCGGTGGGAGCGTGAGCGCCGCTTCGACCTGGCCGCCGCGCCGCTGACCCGTTACACGCTGGTCCGCCGCCGCGACGACCTGCACACCATGATCCAGACCGTGCACCACATCGTCGCCGACGGGTGGTCGGTGCCCATCGTGCTGGACGATCTGCTCACGGCCTACGCAGGTGACGATTTCGACGGTCCCGCACCGGAATTCGCACGCTTTGTCGACTGGCTCGAGCAGCGCGACACCGACGCCGACCGTGCGGCCTGGGCGCCTGCGCTCGAGGACATCACCGAACCCACGCGCCTGGCCGCCGCTGACGGCGCCCGTGGCCGTACAACCGGCTCCGGTTTCGGCACCCGCACCGTGACCCTGCAGTCCCGCAGCGCGGTCGCCGACGCCGCCAACGGTGCTGCGGTCACCGTCGGCACCCTGCTGCACACCGCATGGGGGCTCGCACTGGGGCGGCTCACCGGACGCGACGACGTCGTGTTCGGCACTGTGGTCTCGGGTCGTGGCGCAGATGTGCACGGCATCGAGTCGATGGTCGGCCTGCTGGTCAACACCGTCCCGGTGCGCGTGGCCTGGAGCGCCGACGACACCGGCGCCGATGTCGCGGGGCGCCTCGCTGCCGTGGAATCCACGCTGCTCGAACACCATCACCTGCCGCTGACCGAGGCGCACCGCCTCGCGGGGGTCGGCGAACTGTTCGACACGCTCGTCGTGATCGAGAACCTCGGCGCGACAACGCATACGCGCGGCGACCTGACATTGGGTGACATCGGCGTGATCGAGGCTCCGCATTACCCGCTGACGCTCATGATCAGCGTGCGCGACACCATCACGGTGACCGTCACCAACGACCGCGAGCACGTCTCCGACGTGCTGGCCGACACCGCGGTCGCCGCGTTCACCGAGGTGTTGACGGCGCTCACAGCCGATCCCGGGGTGTCCCCCGGCGACATCGCGCTGCCCGCACCGCAGGCGACCGCCCCACCGACGCAGGCGCCGCAGACCGTCACAGATCTGATCGCGGCCGCGATCGCGGAGCACCGCGACGATATCGCCCTGGTGGTCGGCGAGACCGAGTGGACCTACGGCCAACTCGGCGCCCGCGCAGGTGAACTCGCCGCAGCGCTGGCCGAGGCGGGTGTGCGCCGCGGCGACATCGTGGCGCTCGCGACCGCTCGTTCGGCGGACCTGGTGGCCGCGATCTGGGCGATCATCGCCGCGGGCGCGGCGTATCTCCCGGTCGACCTCGCCTATCCGCGGACCCGTATCGAGTACATGCTGCGCCATGCGCGCCCCACCGCGGTGATCGCCGACGGTGTGGGAGCGCACGTGGTGTCCGGGGCCCTGCCTGCGGACACGATCGTCGTCTCGACCACGGCAACACACGCCGCCGTGCCCTTCACGCCGGTGCCGGTGGACGGCGCCGACGCGGTTTCGGTGCTCTACACCTCGGGTTCAACGGGTGAACCCAAGGCCGTGGTCGGCACACACGCGGCGCTGGCCAACCGCCTCGCGTGGGCGGTCGAGGCCTGGCCCGCCGCGACGCGCATCGCGAAGAGCTCGCTGTCGTTCATCGACGGCACCACCGAACTGCTCGCCGGTCTCGCGGCAGGCGCGCGCACGGTGCTGGCAGGCGATGAGACCGCTCGCGACGGCAGGCGCCTCGCGCAACTCGTGGCCGCGCACGGCGTCGAACAGCTGCTCGCCGTACCGTCACTGGCCGCGGTGCTCGCCGACGAACGCACCGAAGATGTTGCCGAGCTGAACCGTTGGATCGTCAGCGGTGAGGCCCTGGAGCCTCGGCATCTGCACGCACTGCGGACGGCTTGCCCCACCGCCGAGATCGTGAACTCATACGGATCCTCCGAGGTGGCCGGGGATGTGCTCGCCGGTGTGCAGGATGACGCGGGCATCACGCTCGGCGCGGCCGTGCCGGGGGCAGGCATCCGGATCCTCGACAGCCGGCTGCGGCAGCTTCCCGCCGGGGTGATCGGCGAGATCTACGTCACGGGTGGGCAATTGGCGCGCGGTTACCTGGGCCGGCCCGGGCAGACCGCGACACGGTTCGTCGCGGCGCCCGGCGGTGAGCGGATGTACCGCACGGGTGACCTCGGCGCGTTGCTGCCCGACGGTCGCGTCGTGTTCGCGGGCCGCGCCGACGATCAGCTCAAGATCAACGGCCACCGTGTCGAACCCGGCGAGATCGAGAGCGTGCTGGCACGGCAACCCGGTGTCCGGGAAGCCGCCGTGATCGGCACGGGAACGCAACTCGCCGCGTTCGTGGTGCTGGAGTCCGACGCCCCCGGCGCCGGTGATCTGCTCACCGCGGTGAGCGCCGAACTGCCCGGGCACCTGGTCCCGTCGAGCCTGCGACCGGTGGACGCGATCCCGCTGCTGCCCAGTGGCAAACGGGACAACACCGCGCTGCGATCGCTTCTGGTCCCCGGTGAAAGCACGGACACAGCGCCCACCAACGACGTCCAACGGGCCGTGCTCGATGTGATGACCGGTGTACTGGCCCGCGACACGCTCGGCGCCGACGACGACTTCTTCGCCGTCGGCGGTGACAGCATCTCGGCGATCCGGGTCACCAGCCGGCTGGCCCGCGCCGGGTACCACATCGCGACCGAAGACGTCTTCCGTGGCCGTACCGCCGCGGGCGTGGCGGCCCTGGTCGACACCGTCGAACCCCTCGCGCACGACGCGGCGATCGAACCGTTCGGCACCGTGCGGCTGTCGCCGCAGACCATCGATCGGATCCGGGAAAGCGGTCCGGTCGAGGACATCTGGGCCATGTCGCCGCTGCAGCTCGGCGTGTACTACCAGAGCACGCTCGCCGACGCGGGCCCGACGTACATCGCGCAGAACGTCTTCGAGTTCGACCGCCGCATCGACGTCGACGCCATGCGGCGAGCATTCACCGCGCTGTTGCGCCGTCACCCGCAACTGCGGGCCGGGTTCCGCACCGTCGAGCACGCCGAACCCGAACCGGCCCCCGACGCCACACCCGTCGTGCAGGTCGTGGTGACCGACCCTCCGTCGGACCTCACGGTCGTCGACCTCACCGACCAGGACGACCCGGCCGCCGCGCAGCACATCGTCGACACCGACCGCACCGCGCCCTTCGACGTCGCGACGCCCCCGCTGCTACGGCTCACCGTGATCCGGCTACCGGGCGGACGTGACCGGATGCTGTTCACCTATCACTTCCTGCTGTTCGACGGCTGGTCGCGCGAACTGGTGCTGCGAGACCTGTTCGCGCTCTACGACTCCGACGCGCAGCACGGCGCGATCGCACCGCACGGCGACCTGGTGGTGCGCCACCTGCAGTGGCTCGCGACCGACGGCGACCCGCAGGCCTCGGGCGCCACAGACGCATGGCGTGACCTGCTCGCGGGTCTGACCGAGCCGACGCTGGCGAGCGGCGTGTCACCCGATCACCCCGACGCGCGGCCCGGCACCGAACCCGGCAGGATCGTCGTGAGGGTGCCCGAGGACGTCACCACGCAACTGCACACGTGCGCCACCGCGCACGGCGCGACGCTCAACTCCGTGGTGACCGCGGCCGTCGCGCTGGTGACCGGCTATCACGCCGGCACCACCGACGTCGTGATCGGGACCACCGTCGCCGGGCGCCCCGGCCACCTCGTCGGGATCGACGAGACCATCGGCCTGTTCCTCAACACCGTGCCGGTGCGGGTCGACATGTCCCCCACCCGTTCGGTCGCGGCCGCGATGGCCTCCATCGGTGAACAACGTGTGGCGATGATGCGGCACGACCACCTGGGCCTGGGCCAGATCCAGCGCGCCGCAGGTGATTCCGGCAGCGCGCTGTTCGACTCGCTGCTGGTGCTGCAGAACTTCCTCGACGACGACACTTTCACCGACCTCGAATCCCGCCACGGCATCATCGACGTCAACTACCACGACACCACGCACTTCCCGCTCACCTGGGTGCTCACCCCGGGCCGCGAACTCGCGATCAAGCTCGAGCACCGCGTGGTCGACGACGCCAGGGCCACCGAGATGGTCGAACAGCTCGTCACGGTGCTGCGGACCATCGCCGCGGAACCCGATACCGCCGTGGGCGCGGTCGACCTGATCGGCGCGGACCGGCGTGCACAACTGGAGCGCAGGTGGTCGTCGACCGAACGACCGCTCGAGCCGGTCACGATCGCCGAACTCCTCGCGCGGCGTGCCGAACAGAATCCCGACGACGTCGCGCTGGTGTTCGGCGCGCAGTCGGTGACCTACCGCGAATTCGACGACCGCGTCTCGCAATTCGCGCGCCATCTGCGCGCACGAGGCGCGGCGCCCGAGACGTTCGTCGCGCTCGCACTGCCTCGATCGATCGACATGGTGGTCGCGCTGTTCGCGGTGCTGCGCGCAGGTGCGGCCTATCTGCCGCTCGAGCTGGACCTCCCCATCGACCGCCTCCGCACGATCATCGACGACGCCGAACCCGTGCTGCTCGTCACGACGACCGACCGCACGGAACTGATCGGGCACGCACGAGCCCGTGGAGCCGATGTCATCGCGCTCGACGACGCGGAAACCGCTGCCACACTCGCCGATACGCCCGCGTACGCGCTGACCGCAGGCGAACTCGGGGCTTTCGCGTCCGGCAGCACGCGCCTGAACCACCCGGCGTATCTGATCTACACGTCCGGTTCCACGGGACGCCCGAAGGGTGTGCTCACCGGGTACGCGGGCCTGACCAACATGTACTTCAACCACCGCGAGGCGATCTTCGCACCCACCGTGGCCCGGGCCGGTTCGGCAGAACAGTTGCGCATCGCCCACACCGTGTCGTTCTCGTTCGACATGTCGTGGGAAGAGTTGTTCTGGCTGGTCGAAGGACACCAGGTGCATGTGTGCGACGAGGAGTTGCGCCGGGACGCACCGGCACTGGTCGCGTACTGCCACCGGCACCGCATCGACGTCATCAACGTCACGCCGACGTATGCCCACCACCTGTTCGACGCCGGTCTCCTCGACGACGGCGCCCACACCCCGCCGCTCGTACTGCTCGGCGGCGAAGCCGTCGGTGACGGCGTGTGGTCGGCGCTGCGCGATCACCCCGACTCGGCCGGATACAACCTGTACGGACCCACCGAGTACACCATCAACGCCCTGGGCGGCGGCACCGACGACAGCGAAACTCCGACTGTCGGACAACCGATCTGGAACACCCGCGGCTACATCCTCGACGCGGCATTGCGACCCGTGCCCGACGGCGCGGTCGGCGAACTCTACATCGCAGGCACCGGCCTGGCGCGCGGATACCACCGCCGTGCGGGTCTGACCGCGGCCACCATGGTCGCCGACCCGTATGTGCCCGGTGGGCGCATGTACCGCACCGGGGACCTCGTCCGCCGTCGCCCCGGCAGCGCCGAACTCCTCGACTACCTCGGCCGCGTCGACGACCAGGTGAAGATCCGCGGCTACCGCGTCGAGCTCGGCGAGATCGAATCCGTCCTCACGACGGCCGACGGCGTCGCACGCTGCGCGGTCGTGGCGCGCGCGACCGGGGCCAATCCGCCCGTGAAAACCCTCGCGGCCTACGTCATCCCGGACCGGCGGCCTGCCGAGGACGCCGCGTTCATCACGGGACTCCGCGACCACCTGGCGCGCGTGCTGCCGGGTTACATGGTGCCGACGCGCTACGGCATCGTCGACTCGTTGCCGCTGACCATCAACGGCAAACTCGACGTCGCGGCACTGCCCGAACCCGTCGCCGCGACCAGTGGCACCGGCCGGACACCGCGCACCGACCGCGAGGCCACCCTGCTCGAGATCGTGGCCTCGGTGCTCGGCATCGACGGCATCGGCGTGGACGACGACTTCTTCACCCTCGGCGGTGACAGCATCTCATCGATCTCGGTGTGCGGACGCGCCCGCAAGGCCGGGCTCAACATCACGCCGCGAGACGTGTTCCGGCGCCGCACCATTGCCGCGCTCGCGGCAAGTGCCGACACCACGCAGACCCCGGAGTCCGGTCCCGACACCGGGACCGGGGCCATCACCGCGACCCCCATGCTCGCCGAGACCGCACAGGCGAACACGCCGCTGACCAACTTCTACCAGGCCATGGTGCTGGCCACGCCGGCCGGGATCACCGCGCACGAGGTGCAACGCGTGCTGCAGACCGTGGTCGACGCCCACGCGATGCTGCGTGCGCGCCTGGTGACCACCGCGACGGGCTGGACCCTGACCGTTCCCGATCAGACCGCGGCGATCGGGCTCACCGTCCGGTCGGGTGCGCTGACCAGCGACTGTGTCGAGGCCGAGAAAGCCGCGGCGGCAGCCGAACTCGACCCTCGGGCGGGCAACATGGTACGCGCGGTGTGGTTCGACGCCCCGGAGGCGAGCGGGCAACTGCTGCTCGTGATCCACCACCTGGTGATCGACGGCGTGTCGTGGCGCATCCTGTCCGAGGATCTTTCGCGCGCGTGGAACGACCTGGCCGCAGGACGCGACGTGGCGGCCGACGCCGTGCCGACGTCGTTTCACACGTGGGCGAACGCACTGGCACAGCGCACATTCGACGACGAGCGCGAGTACTGGGCCGATGTGCTGGCCACGCCGGATCCGGATCTGGGCAGCCGCCCGCCGGATCCGGCGATCGACACCGCGGACACCGTGCGCAGTCACGAGGTCACCCTGCCGTCCGATGTCACCGCGGCCCTGCTGACCTCGGTGCCCGCCGCGATGCACGGCGGTGTCAACGACGTGCTGCTCACCGGACTGGCGGTGGCGCTGGGACAGTGGCGTGCCGACCGGGGCCACTCACAGAACACCGCCACCGTGATCAGCCTGGAGCGCCACGGCCGCGAATCCGACCTGGTGGCAGCCGATCTGGACCTTTCACGAACCGTCGGCTGGTTCACCTCCATCTATCCGGTGCGCATCGACCCGGGCCCCCTCGAATGGGACACAGTGCGGTCGGCAGGCGCGGAACTCGCCGCAGCGGCCAAGGCCGTCAAAGAACAACTGCGCGCGGTACCCAACCGCGGGCTCGGCTACGGCGTCCTGCGTCACCTCCACGGCGCGCTGGACGGCACCCCGCCGCAGATCCTGTTCAACTACCTCGGCCGCTTCACCGGCGGCAGCGGCAACGACTGGCGACCGGTCGCGGGAATCGGCGCGCTCACCGAGGGCGTGGATCCGAGCAACCCGGCCATGCCACTCGAGATCAACGCCCTGGCCGAGGAGCGGCCCGACGGCACGGTGCTCAGCATGACGCTGGCCTGGCCCGGTGGGCTGCTCGACGCCGACGACGTCGCCGAACTCGGCTCGATGTGGGCCGATGTGCTTGTCGCGCTGACCCGTTGTGATGCCCTGCGGGGCCACACCCCGTCGGACTTCGGCCTGGTGACCGTCAGCCAGGACGACATCGACGGCTGGGATCGACTCGGCGAGGTCGAGGAGGTGCTGCCCCTGCTGCCGCTGCAGGAGGGTATGTACTTCCACAGCATGTTCGGGGATCCTGCGACCGACACCTACCGCGTGCAGCAGATCGCCCAACTGTCCGGCCCGGTGGATCCCGAGGTGCTGCGTACCAGTCTCACCGTCGTGATGCGCCGCCACCAGGCGTTGCGTGCGAGCTTTAACGAACTCACCGACGGCCGGGTGGCGCAGGTGATCTGGTCCGACGTCCCGGTTCAGCTCACCGTGGTCGACACGGATGATCTGGAAAGCATTGCCGCAGAGGAGCTCGCGCGGCCGTTCAACCTGGCCGAGGCGCCGCTGGTGCGCTACACGCTGGTGCGTCTGGGCGACGACGACCACCGGCTGGTTCAGACGATGCACCACATCATCGCCGACGGCTGGTCCTACCCGGTGCTGTTCGGCGACATCGTCGACCACTACAACGCCGCGATCGGCGTGGGGTCCGCACCGCAGTCGATCACGGTGACGCTTCGCGACCACATCGAGACCGTCACCGACCGCGACCGGGGCGCGGCACGGCAGGCATGGGAGCAGGCCTTGGCCGGCGCCGAACCGACCGCTCTTGTGCCGCGGCCCGACGGCGCCCCGGTCGGTGAACACCGCAGCGTCGTGCGGAGACTCGATTCCGCTCGCACCGCGGCCGTGGGGCGGGCCGCGCGCGTGCACGGCGTCACGGTCGGCACCGTTCTGCACGGTGCGTGGGGCCTGATGCTCGGCAGGCTGCTGGGCCGCAATCGCGTGGTGTTCGGGTCCACGGTGTCGGGCCGCGGGGGCGACCTCGCGGGCACCGAATCGATTGTGGGCCTGCTCATCAACACCATCCCGGTGCCGATGTCGTGGGAGCCGCACGCGACCCTCGCATCCGCGCTGATTGACCTGCAGGACCAGCAGAGCGCCCTGCTCGACGCCCAGCAAATGGGCCTCGCCGAGCTCGCGCGTCTGGCCGGGGTCCGCGAATTCTTCGACACCATGGTCATCGTCGAGAATTTCCCCTCGACGTCGTCCGCGGAACACACCGACCCGCGGGCCGTGGCGTTCCGCGGATTCACGGGAACCGACTCACCGCACTATCCGGTGTCGTTCGTCGCCTACGCCGACGACCAGCTCACCGTCGAGATCAAGTACGACGCCGGCGTCGTCACACCGGAACAGGCGGAGCGGTACGCCGAACGTGTCGAACGCATCCTCACCGCGTTCGCCGAGACTCCCGATCTGCCGGTCAGCCGAATCGACCTGCGCACCAACGCCGAACGGCAGTTCACGGCCGGCCACGCGAGCCGCCCCGGCCCGGGCCGCACGCTGGGCGCGTCCTTCGCCGAGGTCGCCGCGACGTACCCGGACGCGGTCGCCGTGAGCTGCGGCGACACCCGGCTCACCTACCGCGAACTCGATGACCGCGCCGCCGCGGTCGCGGCCACCCTCGCCGAACGCGGCGTCGGCGCCGAATCCCGCGTCGCGATTGCCCTGCCGAGGTCGGCGGACCTGATCGTCGCCGTGCTGGCCGTGATCAAGGCAGGCGGTACGTATGTGCCGATCGACATCGGTGCGCCGGCGGCCAGGGTGCAGCACATCCTGGCCGACTCGGCCCCGGTGTGCCTGCTCACCGACACCGCCGAACGGTTCACCGGTGTGCCGCACGTGATCCTGGCCGAGGCCGCGCAGAACCCGGCACGTCCGCAGGCACCCACGGTTTCCCCCGATCACGCGGCCTACGTGATCTACACGTCGGGATCCACCGGCGTGCCCAAAGGCGTCGAGGTCACCCACCGCAACGTCGCTGCGCTGTTCGCAGGCACCACGTCCGGACTGTACGACTTCGGCCCCGACGACGTGTGGACCATGTTCCACTCCGCGGCGTTCGACTTCTCGGTGTGGGAACTGTGGGGACCGCTCCTGCACGGCGGTCGCCTGGTGGTCGTCGAACACGACGTGGCGCGGGATCCGGAACGCTTCGTCGACCTGCTTGCACGCGAGCGCGTCACGGTGCTCAACCAGACCCCTTCGGCGTTCTATCCACTGCTCGAAGCCGACGCGCGCCTGCGCCGCCAACTCGCCCTGCGGTATGTGATCTTCGGTGGGGAGGCGCTGGACGTGCGCCGCCTCGCACCGTGGTACGCCAACCACGAATCACACTCGCCCCGGCTGGTCAACATGTACGGCATCACCGAGACGTGCGTCCATGTGTCCCACCGTGCGCTCGACACAGCCGACACGGGCGCCGCGGGCAGCGTGATCGGCGGGCCGCTTCCTGGCCTGCGGATCCACTTGCTGGACAACAACCTTCAGCCGGTCCCCGCCGGGGTGGTCGGCGAGATGTACATCGCAGGCGGGCAGGTGGCGCGCGGCTACACGGGCCGACCAGGTCTGACCGCCACCCGCTTCGTCGCCAACCCGTTCGACGGCGCCGGTGAGCGGCTCTACCGCAGCGGCGATCTCGCCATGTGGACCGACGCAGGCGAACTGGTCTACCTGGGCCGCTCCGACGCGCAGGTCAAGGTGCGCGGATATCGCATCGAACTCGGTGAGGTCGAGGCCGCGCTGGTCACCCTGCCCGGCGTCACCAACGCCGCGGCCGACGTTCGCCACGACGACACCGGCCGCGCTCGCCTCATCGGGTACGTCGTGGGCGATGCTCTGGACATCGGCGCGCTGCGAAGCACACTCGCCGAACGACTCCCCGACTACATGGTGCCCTCGGTGCTGCTGAGGCTCGACGTCCTGCCGCTGACCGTCAACGGAAAACTCGACCGCGCCGCGCTGCCCGATCCCGAACCCGTCGAGCAGGCGCCCGCGCCCGTTGCCGGCACCGGCACCGCGTCCCTGCTCGCGGGTCTGTGCACCGAGATCCTCGGCACCACAGTCGGTGTGGAGGATGACTTCTTCACCGCGGGCGGCGACAGCATCATCGCGATCCAACTCGTGAACCGCGCGCGGCGCGAGGGTGTGCGGATCACACCTCAACAGGTGTTCGTCCACCGCACCCCCGCGGCGCTGGCGTCGGTGCTCGACACCGGAAGCGTCGCCGCCCCCGACGCCACCCCCGACGAGGATGCCGGACCCGACCTCGGCGAGGTGATGCTGACACCGATCGTGCAGCGCCTCGCCGAACTCGGCGGCACGGTCACCCGGTTCAACCAATCCGAACTGCTGCGCACCCCGGCCGGTGCCACCGTCGCCCGGCTCGAGACCGCGATCAACGCCGTCATCGCACGCCACGACGCTTTGCGGATCCGGCTGCACCGGCCCGCGCCCATGCTGTGGTCCCTCGAAACCACCGCCGCGGCACCGGTTTCGATCACGCGGATAGACGCGCACGGGTTCGACGACGAGCAACTGCGCACCGTGATCGCCACAGAATCCGACGCCGCGGCCGATCGACTGGACCCCGAGAACGGCGTCGTCGTGGTCGCCGTCTGGTTCGACCGCGGCACCGACACGCAGGGACGTCTGCTGCTCGTGGTGCACCACCTCGCGGTCGACGGCGTGTCATGGCGCATCCTTCTGGACGACCTCGCCGAGGCCTACCGCCAGGCGCTCTCCGGTCAACGCGTCGCGCCGGCGCCGGTGACCACGTCGCTGCGGCAGTATGCCCGCACCGTCAACGAGAACGCGCAGCACTCGTCGCGTCTCACGGAATTCGAGCACTGGACCGAGGTGCTGGCACCGGGCGGTGAACTCGTCGCGACGGCCGACGTCGTCACCCTCACGGTCGGGGCGACCCGCGACCACGAGATCCGGCTGAGCACCGAGGACACCGCGCCGCTGCTCACGACGGTTCCGGCCGCGGCCAACGCCGATGTCACCGAGACCCTCGTCGCGGCACTGCATCTGGCGGTCAGCCGTTGGCGAGCGGCCCGTGGCGAGGCAGCCGACGCGCCGCTGGTGCTATCCCTGGAGCGCCACGGCCGCGACGGATGGCCCGACGACGTGGACCTGTCACGCACCGTCGGCTGGTTCACGTCGATCGCGCCGGTGCGCCTCCCCGCACCGGGCGAGGATCTTCTGAACACGCTCAAGGCGGTCAAGGAGAGCCTGCGCGCGGCACCTGACGGTGGACTCGGTTTCGGCCAGCTGCGGTACTGCAACCCACGCACGTCCGCGGTGCTCGCGCGACTGGGCACGCCGCAACTGCTGTTCAACTACCTCGGGCGGTGGGCCGCCGACGCCTGCGACGACTGGGCCTCGGCGCCCGAGGTCGATGCCCTGCGCACCGAGCCCAACCCCGACCTCGGCACGCCGTATCTGGTGGAGGTCAACGCGATCTGTGACGACACCGTCGACGGTCCGCGACTGCGGGCCACGTTGACCTACGCCGACGGTGAACTGGACGAGCCCTCGGTCGCCGAACTGGGCGAGCTGTGGGTCGCGGCGCTGCGTGAACTCGGCAGCCTCGCCACAGGTGGTGATGCGGCGCTGACACCGTCGGACCTGCCCTTGGTGACGCTCACGCAGGAACACATCGACCGGGTCACCGGCGCGGTGCCCGGAAACGTCGAGACTATCTGGCCGCTGTCGCCGCTGCAGGAAGGTGTCTATCTGCAGGCCCGGTACGCCACGGCCGCGGTGTACATCGTGCAGAACGTCTTCGACTTCGCCGAACCCGTCGACACCACGGCGTTGCGGACGGCCTACTCGGCGGTGATGGCCCGAAATCCCGTGCTGCGTTCGGCATTCTGGGCCGATGACCTGCCCCAGCCGGTCGCCGCCATCGTCGCCGACCCCGTGTGTGAGCCGCGCGTCGTCGATCTCGGCGGGCTACCCGCCACCCAGGTCGAGCGACGGGTCGAGGAGATCACCGCAGACGATCGCCAGCAGACCTTCGACCTGGCCGCGGCGCCGCTCGCACGGATGACGGTGCTGCGTACCCCCGACCGCGACCGGTTGATCTTCAGCTACCACTTCCTGCTGCTCGACGGCTGGTCGCGCGAACAACTGCTGCGCGAGTTGTTCGCCGAGTACACCGCCGCACGGGGCGGGGCGGTCGCCCAACTGCCCGCGCCGACCGCCGATTTCACCGACTACCTGCGGTGGCTGGCCCGGCAGGACCGCGACGTGTCGGCACGCGAATGGTCCGAGGCGTTGCGCGATCTCGAGGCACCGACGCTTCTGGTACCCGACGCCGTGGGCACCGACCCGACGCTCGCGCTGCGCCTGGAGTTCCTGCTCAGCGAGGCCGACACCGCGGCACTGACCGCGGCGGCGCGATCGGCCGGCGTCACGCTCAACGCGCTGATCAGCACCGCGCTGGCCATGGTGCTCGCCTACGAAACCGGCAGGGACGACGTGGTTTTCGGTTCCACAGTGGCCGGCCGGCCCACCGACCTCGACGGTATCGACTCGGTGATCGGGCTGTTCCTCAACACCGTGCCCACCCGGGTCCGCCTCGCACCGCACCGCACCGTGGCCGACACCATGCGGGCCGTGCAGTCCGACCGGCTGCGACTCATGGACCACGAGTACCTGGGGCTCGGCGACATCCAGCGGGCCGTGTCGACCGGCGGCGGACCTCTGTTCGACAGCCTGTACGTGCTGCAGAACTTCCTCGACGACGACACGTTCACCGACATGGAGGCCCAGTACGGCATCGTCGGCCACGATTCGATCGACGCGTCGCACTATCCACTCACGTGGGTCGCGTCCCCCGGCCGGCGCCTGTGGATGAAACTCGAATACCGGCCCGACGTCGTCGAACGTGACCGTGCCCAGGGATTGCTGGACCGGCTGCGGCAGGTACTGCTCCAGGTCGGCACCGGGGTCGAACGGCCCTCGGCCGCGCTGACCCTCCCGCTGCCCGCCGAAGCCGACCACAAGCGCACGCGCGACGCGGCCACCGAGCACGATCTACCGCACGCCTCGGTGCTGGACCTGCTCGCCGAGCGGGCCGTGCAGTCCGGCGACCTCACGGCCCTGGTGTGTGGCGGCGAATTTGTCGACTACGCCGAGCTTCTCGCACGGGTCAACCGGCTGGCGTGGGTGTTGCGCAGCCGCGGAATCGGGCCAGAAGACACTGTCGCACTCGCTGTTCCACGCTCGATCGATGCCGTGGTGGCGTTGTTCGCGGTGTTGCGGGCCGGCGCGGCGTACCTGCCGCTGGAGCTGGACTACCCGGACGAGCGCCTCGCAGTCATGCTCGGCGACGCCGAACCGGTGCGCGTGCTGGTCACCGGGGCCACCGCACAACGGATCGCACGGGTGGCGTCGGCACCCCTGACGGTCCTCGACGCACCCGACACATGTGACGAACTGGCGCGCGCCCGGTCGGACTGGGACGGCTACTCCCCGCACCCCGACCAACCCGCCTACGTCATCTACACCTCCGGGTCGACCGGAAAGCCCAAAGGCGTTGTCACGCCGCACCGCGGGCTGACCAACATGCACCTCAACCACCGCGAGGCGATCTTCGCGCCCACGATCGCCCGGGCCCACGGACGCCGCCTCAAGATCGCCCACACCGTCTCGTTCTCGTTCGACATGTCGTGGGAAGAACTGTTGTGGCTCATCGAGGGTCACGAGGTGCACATCTGCGACGAGGTGCTGCGCCGCGACGCCACCTCGCTGGTGCGGTACTGCCACGACCACCGCATCGACGTCATCAACGTCACGCCCACCTACGCCGCGCTGCTGTTCGAGGAGGGCCTGCTCGAGCAGGCCGGCCACCCGCCCGTGCTGGTGCTGCTCGGTGGTGAGGCCGTGTCGACAACCGTGTGGAACCGTCTGCGCGACAGCGAACGCTGGTACGGCTACAACCTGTACGGTCCGACCGAGTACACCATCAACACCCTCGGCGGCGGCACCGACGACAGCGCCACACCCACCGTCGGAACGCCGATCTGGAACACCAGAGCCCACATCCTCGACAACTGGCTGCGGCCGGTTCCCGACGGCGTGCCCGGTGAGCTCTACATCGCCGGCGCGGGCCTGGCCCGCGGATACCTGGGGCAACCAGGGCTCACCGCAAGCCGATTCGTCGCCAACCCGTTCGAGCCCGGCCGCATGTACCGCACGGGCGACCTGGTGGTGCGCCGCGCGGACGACAACATCGACTTCCTCGGCCGCACCGACGACCAGGTCAAGATCCGCGGCTACCGCGTCGAACTCGGCGACATCGAGGCCGCGCTGGTGTCCCACCCCGGCGTCTCACAGGCCGCGGTGATCGCGCGCCCGGACACCGCGGGTTCGTCACGGCTCGTGGCCTATGTCGTCCCGACGACCGAGAACCCTGATGTGCTCGACGATCTGCGCATGCATCTCACCGCCACCCTCCCGGCGTACATGGTGCCCACCGCGATGGCCACGCTCACCGAGATCCCGCTGACCGACAACGGGAAACTCGACACTCGTGCGCTGCCCGACGTCGCACCCATCGGCCGCCACGGCGCGGGCCGGGCACCGCAGGGTGCGGTCGAGGTGACATTGTGCACGGTGTTCGCCGAGGTCCTCGGACTCGACGGGCCCGACGGGCTGAGCGTCGACGACGACTTCTTCGACCTCGGCGGACACTCCCTGCTCACCATCCGGCTCATCAGCCGGATCCGTTCCGAGCTCGGTGCCGAGCTGACCCTCGGCGACGTGTTCAACTCGAGGACCGTCGCAGCACTCGCCCGGCACGTCACGGCAGACGAAGGCGACAACCGACGCCCCCGACTCGTGGCCGGTCCGCGGCCACAACACATCCCGGCCTCACCCGCACAGCGGCGCATGCTGATGCTCGATCGTCTCGGCGAGACCGGGTCGGCGTACAACTATCCGCTCGTGTTCCGCGTGCGCGGTGCGCTGGACGTCGACGCGCTGCGTGACGCGCTGACCGCTGTCGTCGACCGGCACGAGGCCCTGCGCACGGTGTTCGACGACCGCGACGGCGTGTACCACCAACGGATCCTGCCGCGAGGCACGCAACCCCCGCTGCACGTGAGCGACTGCCCCGAGCACGAACTCGCCACACGGGCCGACGCCCTCGTCGAACACCGCTTCGACCTCACGGGCGAAATCCCGTTACGGGTGGATGTTCTGCGCAGCGGACCCGAGGACCACACCGTCGTCATGCTGCTGCACCACATCGCGATCGACGAATGGTCAGACGCGGTGTTCCTGGCCGATCTCGACGCGGCCTACGCGGCACACCGCGCAGGCACGGCTGCACCGCTACCCGAACCGGTTGTGCAGTACGCCGATCACACCCTGTGGCAGCGCGACGTGCTCGCCCAACTCGGTGACCGGCAGCGTGAGTTCTGGCGTACCGCACTGGCCGGGGCGCCCGACGAGTTGGCGTTGCCCGCCGACCGGCCTCGGCCCGCGCGGCCCACCGGTGCGGGTGGCACCCTCGACGTCGAGATCACGGCCGAAACCGCCTCCGCGCTGCGAAGATTGGCCGCCGACAAGCAGGTCAGCATGCTCATGGTGCTGCACGCGGCTGTCGCGGTGCTGATCCATCGGCTCGGTGCGGGTGACGACATCGTGGTCGGCACGCCGGTGGCCGGCCGCGATGACGCCGCGCTCGACGACGTGGTCGGACTGTTCGTCAACACCGTGGTGTTGCGGGCCGACCTCGCGGGCAACCCGACGTTCACCGAGCTGCTCGACCGCGTCCGGACGGCCGATCTGGCGGCGTTCGCGCACCAGGATCTGCCGTTCGACCACCTCGTGGAGGAACTCAATCCCCCACGCGTGGCGGGGCGCAACCCGCTTTTCAACCTGTTCGTCGGCTACCACCTGCGCTCCGGGACGGACTCCGACATGTTCGGCCTGCCCACCGAGTGGACCGAACCCGCGGTGTCCGCGGCGATGTTCGATCTCGGCTTCACCCTGGTCGACCACGGCGGCGACGAATCCGCGAGCATCACGGCCGAATACGCGGCCGACCTGTTCGACGCGTCGACAGTGCACACGCTCGCCCGCCGCCTCGTGGCGCTGCTGGACCATGTGGTGGCCGATGCCGAGACGCGCATCGGTGCCCTCGACCTGCTCGCACCCGGTGAGCACGACACGCTCGTCGTCGAACACAACGCCACCGAGCATCCGCTCGAGCCGATCACACTGGGTGCCCTGGTGTCCCGGCAGGCCACGAGCACGCCGCACGCCACCGCGCTGCGTTACGAGGAGTCTGAGCTCAGCTACCGCGACCTCGACGGCTGGTCGGATCGGCTGGCGGCTCATCTGTCCGCGCGAGGCGCGGCACCGGGCACCGTGGTGGGGGTGTCGCTGCCCCGGTCGGTCGAACTCGTCGTCGCACTGGTGGCCGTGGCGAAATCCGGCGCGGCATTCCTGCCGCTGGATCCCGAGTATCCGCGAGAGCGGCTCGAGTACATGGTGTCCGACGCCCGACCGATCACGGTGCTCGACGATCCAGATGCCGTGCGGCGCAGCCGCGGTGAACCGGACGGCGAGCTGCCGCGCATCGACCCGGCGGCCTGGGCGTATGTGCTCTACACGTCGGGTTCGACGGGCCGGCCCAAAGGCGTCGCAGTTGCCCATGCCGGCATCGTCAACCGGATCGCGTGCTTGCAGCACGCCTACCCGCTGGGTACGGACGACCGCATGCTGGTCAAGACGCCGATCAGCTTCGACACCTCGGTGTGGGAGGTGTTCTGGCCGCTGAGTGTCGGCGCGACACTCGTCGTCGCACGCCCCGGTGGTCATCGCGAACCCGCGTACCTGGCGGCCATGATCGCCGAACAGTGCGTCACCGCAGTCGATTTCGTACCGTCGATGCTCGAGGTGTTCCTGGACGAGGTCGCCGGCACGTGCGCGTCCCTGACCCGGGTGACCGTCGGCGGCGAGGCGCTGACGACCGAACTCGCGGCGCGGTTCGCCGAGGCGTTCCCCGGCGTGCCGCTGCACAACCTGTACGGGCCCACCGAGGCGGCCGTGGACGTCCTGGGCTGGACCGCCGACGGCGGACCGGTCGCGTTGGGTGTGCCGGGGTGGAACGTGCGGGCGTACGTGCTCGACGACTACCTGAACCCGGTGCCGGCCGGGGCGCCCGGCGAGTTGTACCTCGCCGGAATCCAACTGGCCGACGGATATCTGCACCGCGGTGCGCTCACCGCGGCACGGTTCGTCGCATCCCCGTTCGATCAGGGTGCGCGGATGTACCGCACGGGCGACGTGGTGCGGTGGCGCGCCGACGGGCAGCTGGAGTACCTCGGCCGCTCCGATGATCAGATCAAGCTGCGCGGGGTCCGGATCGAGCCGGGCGAGATCGAGACCGTCCTGGCAACCCATCCGGCCGTGTCCTCGGTGCGGGTGATCGCCCGTGGCGGACGGCTCATGGCCTACTACGTGCCCGCAGGCGTCGAGGCCTCCGCCGGTGAATTACGCGACGAACTGCGCGAGCACGCCGCGGCCGCCCTGCCGTCGCACATGGTGCCGTCGGGCTTCGTCGCGCTGACGGAGTTCCCGCTCACCCCGAGCGGAAAGCTCGACCGCAGGGCACTACCCGAATTCGCCGGAGCCACCGCGGGCGTGCCGGGTCGAGCGCCCACCACCGAGCGACAGCACCGGTTGTGCGAACTGTTCTCCGACGTGCTCGGGCTCGAGGTGACCGGCATCGACGACGACTTCTTCGTCCTCGGCGGACATTCTCTGCTGCTGGTGCGCCTGGCAGCGGCGCTGCGCCGCGAGTTCTCCGTCGACGTCCCGGTCGCCGATCTGATGGTGTCGCCGACGGTGGCCGATATCGACCAGCGTCTCGACGCCGCAGGTTCATCGGTGGACAGCCTCGCGCCGGTGCTGCCGTTCCGGGCATCGGGTACCGATGCTCCGCTGTTCTGTGTGCACCCTGCCAGCGGGCTGAGCTGGCAATTCGCGGGCCTCAAACGCCATCTGCCACGCCAGATCCCGATATACGGCCTGCAGTCCCCCCTGTTCACGGGGACACCGTTGCCAGAATCGATCGCCGAGCTCACAGCGCGGTACGCCGACACCATCGTCGCGGTCGCGCCGTCGGGCCCGGTCCGGTTGCTCGGGTGGTCATTCGGCGGTTCCATGGCGTTGCTGATCGCGCAGGAGCTGTCACGTCGCGGGCGTGAGGTGACGTTCGTCGGCATGCTCGACGCGCGCACCGACACCGCGGATCCGAACGCCGGGTTCGACCCCGAGGCCGTGCTGGCGGGTCTGCTGCGTGAGATGGGCTTCGGTGTGGACCCGCAGGCACGCATGACCGTGGCCGACGCGGTGGCCCTGGTGCGCGACACCGACGACGCGATCACGGTGCTCGACGACGAGCAGATCGCCCTCGTGATCGAGAACTACGTCGCCGCCGAGAGATTGACCGCGGACGCCGATTACGGCCGCTACGACGGCGACGTGTTCTTCGTCGACGCGACGATCCTGGAGATGGATCTGGCAGGCGTGGCCTCCCGCGGTTGGCACGATCACGTGGGCGGCCGGCTCAAGGTCGCCGAACTCGACTGCAGGCACTCCGAGTTGATGGATGCCGAGGTGCTCGAGCGGCTGGGTCCGCTCATCGCCGCGGAGTTGCGGGGCGGTGATGTGGCTTCTGGATAGTGGCCGGAAGACAGCGGTGCCCCGCCGCGGCGTGCGGCGGGGCACCGGAAACCGGTTGTGCGCGTCAGGCGTTCGACAGGTCGGCCACCGGGCGGCCGTTCAGCGCGTTCGCCAGCTGCGGGGTGAGCACGTCGAGTGCGTACTGCAGCGAATCGGGTCCGCTGTAGGTCAGCGCATCGCTGAGCTTCGACTCGAACGTGGTGTACAGGGTGCGGCCGTCACGGACCACGCCCAGCCGCTCGAAGGCCGGCGAGGTGATCAGTTCGTCCTTGGTGGCGCCGTTGACGAACAGCACGTCACGATCGAGCAGGTCGAGCTTCTCCTCGCTGACATCACCCACCACGTCCTGGGTCTGGAAGCCAAGTGCGGTGAACAGCGAACGCCGCGGGTCGTTTTCGCCGAGCAGGTAGTGCCCGCCGTCGGCCGGTCCGAAGTCGACCACCAGCGTCTTACCCTCGAACTCGGGGTTGTTCCTGCGGGCCTCGTCGATCTTGCCCTGAACCTCGTCGAGGAGTTCCTTGGCCTCGGCCTCTTTACCGAGCGCCTTGCCGGTGGTGAGAAGCTGGACATCCCAAGGGGTTTCCTCGTCGGCGTAATCGGCCGACTGGATCACCGTCGGCGCGATCTGCGACAGCCTGTCGTAAGTTTGCTGATCGATGGTTTCGTAGATTGCCAGAATCAGATCGGGCTTCTGTGCCGCGATCGCTTCGAAGTCGATCGAATCCGAGCCCCAGGTGGGGATTCCTTTGCCGCCGGTGGCCTCTTGGACCCACGGCAAGTCGTTGTAGTTCTCCGAGAACTCACGTGCGCTCACCGGCACGACACCGAACGGGAGCACGAAGTCCTGGTCGGTCCAGCCCACCGTCACCACACGGCTCGGATTCTCGGGAACCGTTGTCTCGCCGAACTTGTGGCTGATGGTCGTGGCGCCCGATTCGGCCGCGGGCTCGGATTCGGAACCGCACGCGCTCACCATGCCGATGGCGACGGCGGCCGCGAAAATCGGTGCCATGGCGCGAAGCCAATGTCGGCGCCGGTTCGGCGGCCGATCTCGATGCTGACGTGTCACGTGGATCTCCCCCTGTGGGTCCGGTTGGATGAGCTACCTAGCTTAGGCTTGCATTACTACCACGGGATGGAGATTCACAGGAACCTGTCAGGAAACACCCAGGAATCAGTGCGGCCCTTGGGTTTTGGTCGTCGCGAGCAAAGGTGGGGGTTGCAATGCGGCTTAGATAGGTTAGCCTTCGCTATGAAAACGCTGTGGGGGGCGTGTGCTCGGCTGCGCCGGACCAACTGCATACAAGAGGGGGGTGACGATGCAAAGAGTGCTGCTGGCAAGCAAGATTCACCGCGCAACAGTGACTCAAGCGGACCTGCACTACGTCGGGTCCATAACGATCGACGCGGAACTGATGGCAGCCGCGGACATCGTCGAGGGTGAACAGGTGCACGTCGTGGACATCACGAGCGGGGCACGACTGGTCACCTACGCCATCACCGGCACCCCGGGGTCGGGTGTGATCGGCATCAACGGCGCTGCCGCCCATCTCATTTCGCCAGGAAACCTGGTGATCATCATGTCGTTCGTACATCTCGACGAAGCCGAACGTGCCGATCACCGGGCAAACGTCGTGCACGTCGACGCCGACAACCACATCGTCACCATCGGATCCGACCCGGCCCAGCCGGTACCAGGGGCGGCCGATCAGCTGGTGGGACGGGTGTGACAGGGACAAACATGCAGAGCATCGATCATCTCAACGGCCGCAACGGGGACAGTCCCGTGCTCGACGTCGTGGGCGTCGGCTTCGGGCCCTCCAATCTCGCGCTCGCCATCGCGATCCGCGAGTACAACGAAACCCACGCCGAGGCCATCAACGCCGAGTTCGTCGAGGTCAAACCCGAATTCGGTTGGCACACCGGGATGTTGATCCCCGGCGCCACGATGCAGGTTTCGTTCTTGAAAGACCTGGCGACACAACGCAACCCAACCAGTGAGTTCACCTTCCTGAACTATCTCACCGAACGTCGCCGTCTCACCGAGTTCATCAACTTCAAGACGTTCTTTCCCACCCGCCTGGAATTCCACGACTACCTGTCCTGGGCGGCCGACAAGGTCGGTGCGACCGTGCACTACGGCTCACGCGTGGTGTCGGTACGCGATACCGACGGGGCCTTCGACGTCACCGTGACCGGCGCAACCGAGGGAATCCTGCGGGCGCGCAACGTCGTCGTCGCCGGCGGGTTGCAGCCCCTGTTGCCGCCGGGTGTGCAGCGCACGCGGCGCCAGATCCACAACCACGGGCTGCTGCACGATCTCGCGGCCATGCCGGACCCGCGCCACAACCGGTACGTGGTGGTCGGCGCCGGGCAGAGCGCTGCCGAGGTGTGCGCCTACCTGCACGATCTCTCACCGGACAACGAGGTCCACGGCGTCTTCGCGAAGTACGGGTACAGCCCGGCCGACGACAGCCCGTTCGCCAACCGCGTGTTCGACCCGGACGCGGTGGACGACTTCTTCGTCGCCGATCCGGCTGTGCGGCGCCGGCTGATCAACTACCACCGCAGCACCAACTACTCGGCGGTGGACCTCGAGCTGATCGAAGAGCTCTACGCCCGTGAGTACGCCGAGCGTGTCGCCGGACGGCGGCGGTTGTTCGTGCGTGGCGCGTCGAGCGTGCAGCACACCGACGAGGACGACGCCGGCGTGCGCGTGCACATCCGTCACCACCCGTCCGGCACGGTCGAGGAACTCGACTGCGATGCCGTCATCTACGCGACGGGCTTCATGCCTGCGCGGCTCGACGGCATCCTCGGCGACCTCTACCACGATCTGGTGCTCGAGGACGGAAACCCTGTGGTGTCAAGGGATTACCGCCTGGCGACCGTGCCGCCGACCGCGGGCGGGCTCTACATCCAGGGCAACACCGAGCACACGCACGGGCTGACCTCGTCGCTGTTGTCCAACATCGCGGTGCGCAGCGGCGAGATCCTGGAGTCGGTGATCACCCACACCAGGACCGGCACCCACCGGCTCAGCCCGGTCGGCAGCGACGCCTGACGTTCAGGGCTTGGGGGCGACCTCGACGCTCGGCGCGAGCGTCGGCGGCTCCTGGGGTCGGCTACGGCGCCGCACGATGGAGAACGCCGCGGCTCCCCCGCCGAGCACGGTGACCGCGACCGCGGCGATCAGCAGCGGACGCCTGCGCCGCTTCTTCGGCGGGCTGACCACCTCCTGCACGGCTTCCTGGATCGTCTCGGGAAGCGCAGCAACGGCTTCGGCAGCCGCGGCGAGCTGGCGCTGAAGCTTGCCGGACTCATAGCGGCGGCGTAGCTCGGCAGCGGTTGCCTGCGCGGTGTCGGCGCCGATGCCCAGGACGCCGCGTGTGATGTCCACCGGTCCCACCGCGGTGTATTTGAGACCGCGGGTGAGGCGTTGACGAGGGGCCAATCGGACATCTGCTCTGGCGGGCATCTCGCACCTTTCTGACACGGACTGCGTACTGCCTGTCCAGAGTGCCACTTCCGTGCTCGCGCGGGGCGGATCTGGCGGGCCCCGCCCCGGCGGCGCCACGGAGATGGCAGACTGGCCTTCGTGACGAGTCCTATTCAGACCGCGACCGCGACCCTGCACACCAACCGCGGCGACATCAAGATCGCACTGTTCGGCAACCACGCCCCGAAGACGGTGAACAACTTCGTCGGCCTGGCGCAGGGCACCAAGGACTACAGCACCGAGAACGCCTCGGGTGGCACCTCCGGCCCGTTCTACGACGGCGCCGTCTTCCACCGCGTCATCGACGGCTTCATGATCCAGGGCGGTGACCCCACCGGCACGGGTCGTGGCGGCCCGGGTTACAAGTTCGAGGACGAGTTCCACCCCGAGCTGCAGTTCGACAAGCCGTACCTGCTGGCCATGGCCAACGCCGGCCCGGGCACCAACGGCTCGCAGTTCTTCATCACCGTGGGCAAGACGCCGCACCTCAACCGGCGCCACACCATCTTCGGTGAGGTCGTCGACGAGGAGTCGCAGAAGGTCGTCGACGCGATCGCCTCGACGCCCACCGACCGTAGCGACCGTCCGACCGAGCCGGTCGTGATCGAGTCCATCACGATCGCCTGACGGCCCTTTTTCACCGCGACTGTGCGGTCTCGTACGCCCGCCACGGCGTGTTGCGTATGAAACCGCACGGTCGCGGGCTCTTGTGAGCGCCTAATACCCGGCTCTAATACCCGGCCGCCTTCAGCGCGTCGAGCACGTCGAGGGGGTCGGTTCCCAGATCCCAGCGGGTGAACACCACGAGCCTGCCGTCGTGCGCGTCGATCTCGAGCATGCGGACCTTGCGGGCGAGCCTGCGGAACTCCGTGATGCGGATCGTGTCGATCTCGTCGTGCCGGAACGTCCTGGTGCGCGCCCATCCGCGGACCACCAGACCGTCGTCCGTGATTGCCAGTTTCGGCCGCGAACGTAACGAGAAGCTTGCGAACGTGAGCAATCCCACGGCGGCAATGCCGGCAAGAACACGTCCGGGCGGGTCTGTGATCACCGTCACAGCGGCGATAGCCATCATAAGTCCGGCTATGCCACAACCTGCGATTCCTGCTGTCGACGGGCTCCACTGAGTTTGCTGCACGGGTTATTCACACCCTCTTACCCGTACCGATGGAGTTATCCACAGGTGCTATCCCCAATGGGGATGAATCACATCGGTGTGATTGAGAGCGGCAGACGTTGCTGGATCGGCGACGCCAAGAACATAAAATGAATTCATTATTGCCTTGTGTCAGGTCAGCGCCAGCGCATGGTGAGCAACAGACCGGTGATCATGAAAGCAAAGGCGATCGCGTAGTTCCACGGACCGAGATCCGCCATCCACTGGAGGAACGACGGGGTGTCGATCGGGTTGGTTGCCGCCAGCTGGAACACCAGTAGCCAGATGAGACCGAACAGCATGAGGCCGATGAACAGAGCGACGAACCAGACACTGGACGGTCCGGCCTTCACCTTCACCGGGGTCCGGCTCACCGGCCTGGAGGTGAAGTCGTTCTTCTTGCGGACTTTGGACTTGGGCATGGGTACCTTCGCGGACAGTCGGCGTCACACGGTGCGACGATGAAGAAAGATTGCTTCAAGAGCCTAACGTAGCTGTAAGTCCTGAAGAGGAGCCGATGGACCAGCCCAGCCGTTCCCGATGGCGCCTCGGTGTGCCGGTCATCTGCCTGCTCGCAGGCCTGCTGCTGGCGGCCACGCACGGCGTCTCCGGGGGCGACGAGATCCGCCGCAGCGACTCTCCCCGCCTCGTCGACCTGGTGCGCGAGGCCCAGCAGTCCGTCGACCGGCTCGCCGCGCAGCGCGACGCGCTCGCACTCGAGGTCGACAGCCACCACGGCGGCTCCCCCAGCTCACACGCCGCGCTCGACGCCATCACCGCGCGGACCGCCCAACTCGCCGTCGACGCGGGCATGGATCCCATGCGCGGCCCGGGCCTGGTGGTGACGCTCAACGACGCACAGCGCGACGCCGAGGGCCGGTTCCCCCGCGACGCCGCCCCCGATGACCTCGTCGTGCACCAGCAGGACATCCAGGCCGTGCTCAACGCGCTGTGGAGCGCAGGCGCCGAGGGCATCCAGATGCAGGACCAGCGCATCATCGCGACGTCGGCGCCTCGCTGCGTGGGCAACACCCTGCTGCTCAACGGTCGCACCTACAGCCCGCCGTACGTCATAACCGCAATCGGCGACGCCGCCGCGATGCAGGCCGCACTCGCCGAGGCGCCGCTGGTCACGTTGTACAAGCAGTACGTGCTGCGCTTCGGCCTCGGCTACACCGAGGAGCCCAAGGCCGAGGTCACTCTCGCCGGCCACACCGAGCCCGTGCGCATGCGCTACGCGAAACCGGCGGGACCCCTCGGCTACTGAGCCGGTAACCTGGGCCGATGCAGGTTTTGGTGGTCGACAACTATGACAGCTTCGTGTTCAACCTGGTCCAGTACCTGGGCCAGCTCGGTGTGCACGCGCAGGTCTGGCGCAACGACGACGCCCGGTTGGCCACCGAGGACGCGATAGCGCAGGCCGCCGCCGACTTCGACGGTGTGCTGCTCAGCCCCGGGCCGGGCACCCCCGAACGTGCGGGAGCCTCCATCGCGCTGGTGAAGGCGTGCGCCGCGGCGGGCACTCCCCTGCTGGGCGTGTGCCTGGGGCATCAGGCGATCGGCGTGGCGTTCGGCGGCACCGTCGACCGTGCGCCCGAACTGCTGCACGGCAAGACCAGCGTCGTGCACCACAACGACAGCGGCGTGCTCAAGGGTCTGCCGGATCCGTTCACCGCGACGCGGTACCACTCGCTGACGATCCTGCCCGAGACGCTGCCCGCCGCGCTCGAGGTCGTCGGCCAGACCGACAACGGCATCATCATGGCCGTCCGGCACACCGAGCTGCCGATCCATGGCGTGCAGTTCCACCCCGAGTCGATCCTCACCCAGGGCGGACACCGCATGCTGGCCAACTGGCTCGGCTTCTGCGGCGCCGCACCGGACGAGACGCTCGTGCGCCGCCTCGAGGACGAGGTCGCCCGCGCGGTCGCGGCCGCTACGCAGCGAAGCTCAGCGTGATCTTGGCGTCCTTGTTCACCGGCGTTCCCGCGGAAGGGCTCTGCGTCACCACGGCGTTGGTGCGCTGACCGCTGTCGCGGACGTCGGGTCCCTTGTCGAGCACACCGGTCCAGCCCAGCGCGGTCAGCCGCGGATAGGCGTCCGACCAGAACTGGCCGACCAGGTCGGGCATCACGAACTGGTTGCCCTTCGACACCCGTATCTGGATCACGGTGTCCTTGGGCACCGACTGGCCGTCGGCCGGTTCGGTACCGACCACCTGACCGGCCGCGGCCGGGTTGTCGACCTCGACGACGACGGTGTTGGTGAAACCGCCCGCGGCCAGGATCGCCTTGCAGCTCTCGGCGTTCTGCCCGGCGCAACTGAGCACCGGTGCATCCTCCGGGCCCGCACCCACGACGATCGTGATCTCGTTGATGATCGCCGCGGTCTGGTTGGCCTGCGGGTTGGTCGCGAGCACCCGGCCCTTCTGCTCGGGCGTCGACGGGCTCGGCGACTCCCTGAACTTCTCGAACCCGGCGTCCTTGAGCTTCTGCCTGGCCTGCGTCGGGGTCAGGCCTGCCACGTCGGGCACAAGGGCCTGCTCGGGCCCCGTCGAGACGTTGATGGTGACCTGCTCCCCCGCGCCCAGCTCGGAACCCGCCTCGGGATCGGTTCCGATCACCAGGCCGGGCGGCACCTCGTTGTCGGGCTGGCGGTCGATGACGGTCTTGAAGCCGCGGTTCTGCAGCGCGGCCTGCGCGTCGTCGGCGGACTGTTCGGCGACGTCGGGCACCTGGACGTTGCGCGGGTTGCCGCCGACCATGTTGATCGCGACCGTCACCACCACGGTCAGCACCGCGAGCACCGCGACCGCGATGAGCCAGCGCGCCACCGAGGTGCTGCGCTGCTTGCTGTACCCGGCCGGACGCGGCACGGGCATGTCCTGGGTGGCCGCGCCCGCGCGGTCGGCGGGCGGGGCGGCCAGCATCGACGTGCGCTCGGCGTCGGTGAGCACCTTGGGCGCGTCGGGCGCCTGGCCCTCGTGCACACGGATGAGGTCGGCGCGCATCTCGGCGGCCGTCTGGTACCGGTTGTCGGGGTTCTTGGCCAGCGCCTTGAGCACCACGGCGTCCAGTTCGGGCGTGACGTCGGCATGGCGCCGCGACGGCGGCACCGGATCCTCCCGCACGTGCTGATAGGCGACCGCGACGGGCGAATCCCCGATGAACGGCGGTTCACCGGTGAGGATCTCGTAGAGCACGCAGCCCAGCGAGTACACGTCCGAGCGCGCATCGACGGTCTCACCGCGCGCCTGCTCGGGTGACAGGTACTGCGCGGTGCCGATCACCGCGGCGGTCTGCGTGACGCTGTTGCCGGTGTCGGCCAGCGCGCGGGCGATGCCGAAGTCCATCACCTTCACAGCGTTGTTCTTGCTGATCATGATGTTGGCCGGCTTGACATCGCGGTGGATGATGCCGTGCTGGTGGCTGAAGTTCAGCGCCTGGCACGCGTCGGCGATGATCTCGATCGCACGCCGCGGCGCGATCGGACCGTCGGTGTGGACGATGTCGCGCAGGGTCACACCGTCGACGTACTCCATGACGATGTACGGCAGCGGCCCGTTGGGTGTCTCGGCCTCGCCGGTGTCGTACACCGCGACGATCGCGGGGTGGTTCAGCGCCGCGGCGTTCTGTGCCTCGCGGCGGAACCGCAGGTAGAAGCTCGGGTCGCGCGCAAGGTCGGCGCGCAGCACTTTCACCGCGACATCGCGGTGAAGGCGCAGATCGCGCGCCAGGTGGACTTCGGACATGCCGCCGAAGCCGAGGATCTCACCGAGTTCGTATCGGTCGGAAAGGTGCTGAGGCGTGGTCATCGCTGTATCTGTTCGGATGGCGGCGGCTCGGGCTGAGCCGCACGCAACATGATCATGAGGTCAGGCATCGCCGCCGGGGTCTCCTCGTAGGGCGTCGTCTCGGTGACGGTGTCGGTGACCGTCGGCGGTGGCGACTGCTCGCGGTCCTTGCGGTCCTGCGCGTTGAGCACGATCAGGATCGCGATCACGATGGCCAACGCGCCGAGGACGCCAGCCGCCCACAATAGCGCCCGTTGCCCCGAGGAGAACGTGCGTCGAGGCGGCGGAGTCCGATGCGCGGCCGTCGCGGTGGGTCTCGCGCGTGCGGCGGTGACGGGCGCACGGCCCGTGAGATCGGCAGAGGCACGGGCCTGCGCGGCCGACGGCACCGCGGCCGGTGCGGCACGTCCCAGCGTCGGTGCCTGGTTGGGCCGCGGTGGCCTGCGACCCGCGCGCACCGCGGCGACCGCGTCGGCGAACGGGCCGCCCGACTTGTACCGCATGCCCGGGTTCTTCACGAGCGTGATCTCGATCAGCTCGCGCACGTTCGGCGGCAGATCGGCCGGAAGCGGCGGCGGGGTCTCCTTGATGTGCTTCATTGCGACCGTCAGCGCACCGTCGCCGGTGAACGGGCGCTTGCCCGAAACCGATTCGTAGCCAACGACGCCCAGCGAATACACGTCACTGGCGGCGGTCGCGTCATGGCCCAGGGCCTGCTCGGGCGCGATGTACTGCGCGGTGCCCATCACCATGCCGGTCTGGGTGACCGGCGCGGCGTCGACGGCCTTGGCGATGCCGAAGTCGGTGAGCTTCACCTGCCCCGTCGGGGTGATGAGGATGTTGCCGGGCTTGACGTCGCGGTGCACCAGGCCCGCGGTGTGCGCGACCTGCAGCGCACGGCCGGTCTGCTCCAGCATGTCCAGCGCGTGCCGCAGCGACAGCCGGCCGGTGCGCTTGAGCACCGAGTTCAGCGGCTCACCGTTGATGAGCTCCATCACCAGGTACGCGGTGCGGCCCTCGCCGTCGAGTTCGGTCTCGCCGTAGTCGTACACGCTCGCGATGCCGGGATGGTTGAGCATCGCGACGGTGCGGGCCTCGGCCCGGAAGCGTTCGACGAACTCGGCGTCGGTGGAGAACTCGGCCTTGAGCACCTTGACGGCGACCCGGCGGCCCAGCCGCGAATCCACGGCCTCCCACACCTGGCCCATACCGCCCGTGGCGATCAGCCGCTGCAGCCGGTAACGACCGGACAGCGTGACTCCAACGCGCGGGCTCATTGCTTGCCCCGCTTCGCTCGCCTGCGCGGACTCATGAACCCTCCCGCAGCGCCGCCGCAATCGTGGCGCGTCCGATCGGGGCGGCGAGTGCGCCGCCGGTGGCCGACAACCGGTCCCCGCCATCCTCGACCAACACCGCGACCGCGACCTTGGGGTCTTGGGCCGGTGCGAAGGCGATGTACCAGGCATGCGGCGGGGTGTTACGGGGGTCCGTCCCGTGCTCTGCCGTACCGGTTTTCGAAGCGATCTGCACGCCGGCGATGGCTCCCTTCTGCTGAGTCACCTGCTCGGCGGCGACCATCAAGTCAGTTAGTGTAGCCGCGACCTGGGGTGACACTGCTCGGCGCTCTTGCTCCGGAGTGGTGGTGCTGATAGTAGCCAGGTCGGGCCCCTTGAGGCTCTCGACGAGGTAGGGGCGCATGGCTATGCCGTCGTTCGCGATTGTTGCGGCCACCTGTGCGTTTTGCAACGGGGTCAGGGCGACGTCACGCTGACCGATGCTCGACATGCCCAGCGCGGCGGCGTCGACGATCGGTCCCGTGGTGGACTCCGCCACCTGCAGCGGGATGGCGGGCGGCGGCGTGTCGAGGCCGAACGCCTGGGCCATCGCCTTGAGCTTGTCGGTGCCGGTGCTGAGACCGAGTTCGACGAACGCGGTGTTGCAGGACTTCGCGAACGCCTCCTGCAGCGACACGGTGGGTCCCGGTCCGCAGGGCGCCCCACCGAAGTTCTCCAGCGTCGCGGTGCTGTCGGGCAGCGGGGTGCGCGGCGCCGACGTGAGCTGGGTCTGCGGACGTGCCCCGGCCTGCAGCGCGGCAGCCGTGGTGATGACCTTGAACGTCGAACCCGGGGGATAGGTCTCCGAGATCGCACGGTTGAGCAGCGGGGACTGCGGATCGTCGCGCAGCTTCTCCCACGCGTCGGCCTGCGCCGCGAGATCGTGGGTGGCCAGCAGGTTCGGGTCGTACGACGGGGCCGACACCATCGCCAGGATCTTGCCGGTCGACGGTTCGAGCGCCACCACAGAACCGCGGCACGGGCCGTCGCAGCCGTTCTGCATCGCGTCCCACGCGGCCTGCTGTACCTGCGGCTTGATCGTGGTGTCCACGTTGCCGCCGCGCGGGTCGCGGCCGGTGAAGAAGTCCGCGAGGCGACGGCCGAACAGGCGCTCGTCGGAGCCGTTGAGCACGGCGTCCTCGGCACGCTCCAGGCCGGTGCTGGAGTAGCCCAGCGAATAGAACCCGGTGACCGGGGCGTAGGCCTGCGGGTTGGGATACACGCGCAGGTAGCGGAACCGGCCGTCGGTGGACACCGAGTACGCGAGCAGTTGTCCGCCCGCGGTGATCTGGCCGCGCTGGCGCGAGTACTCGTCGAGCAGCACGCGCTGGTTGCGCGGATCGGCGCGCAGACCGTCGGCGGCGAAGACCTGGGTCACGGTGGCGTTGGCCAGAAGCAGCACGATCAACACCATGATCGCGACGGCCACCCGGCGCAGTGAGGTGTTCATACCTTTTCGATCACCTCGGTACTGGCCGCGGCGATCGGCGTCGCGTTCGGCGGCCGGGACGTGGTGATGGGCCTGCGGGCCGCGTGCGAGATCACGACGAGGATCGCGAGCAGCACGTAGTTCGCCAGCAGCGACGACCCGCCGTAGGACATCCACGGCGTGGTGAGGCCGGTCAGCGGGATCAGCCGCGTCACACCGCCGACGACGATGAACAACTGGATCGCCAGTGTCGACGCCAGACCCGCCGCGAGCAGTTTGCCGAAGCTGTCGCGCACCGCGATCGCCGTGCGCAGGCCGCGGATGATGAGGATGGTGTAGAGCATGAGAACGCCTGCCAGACCGACCAATCCGAGTTCCTCACCGATCGCGGCGGTGATGAAGTCGGTGGCGGCGGCAGGGACGGTGCCGGGCTGTCCGTTGCCCAGGCCGGTGCCGAAGATGCCGCCCGTGGCGAAGCTGAACAACGACTGCACCATCTGGTAGCCGGCGCCCTCGGGGTCGGCGAACGGGTCCAGCCACGTCTGCACCCGCACCTGCACGTGGCCGAAAATGTTGTAGGCCACCACACTTCCCGCCGCGAACAGCGCCAGGCCGATGACCACCCAGCTGATCCGTTCGGTGGCGACGTAGAGCAGCACCAGAAACGACGCGTACAGCAGAAGTGAAGTGCCGAGGTCTTTTTCGAAGATCATGATGCCCACCGACGCGGCCCAGGCCACCAGCAGCGGCGCGAGGTCGCGGGGGCGGGGCAGATCGACGCCAAGGACGTGCTTGCCCGCGCTGGTGAACAGGCTGCGCTTGGACACCAGCACCGCGGAGAAGAAAATGAGCAGCAAAATCTTGGAGAACTCGGCGGGCTGAATCGAGAAGCCCGGGAACTGAATCCAGATCTTGGCGCCGTACTGCTCGGAGTACTTGGCCGGCAGCAGCGCCGGAATGACAAGCAGCACAAGGCCGGTCAGACCGAAGACGTAGCCGTAGCGCGACAGCATGCGGTGGTCCTTCAAGAACACCACCACGAGCGCGAACGCCACCACACCGACCAGCGTCCACAGCATCTGCTGGTTGGCGCTGCCGCCGAGGCCGTCGGCGGTCAGCTCACCCTCGGCAAGGTCGAGCCGGTGGATCATCACCAGCCCAAGCCCGTTGAGCACGGCGACGACCGGCAGCAGCAGCGGATCGGCGTATGGCGCGAACCGCCGGACCGCGAGGTGCGCGGCGCCGAACAGGGCCAGGTAGCCGACCATGTAGCGGGCCAGGTCCCAGGTCACGCCCTGCTCCTGGTTGGCCTCGACGATCAACAGGGCCACGGTGGTGATCAGCGCCGCGAACCCCAGCAGCAGCAGTTCCGCGTTGCGCCGGTTCGGGAGCGGCGGCGTGACGGTAACCGGCGACTGGGGTTGCGTCGTCATGACACCGCCCGGCAGTTCGTCCCCGGTTGCGGCGGCGGGGGAGGCAGTGCGGTCACGGTCGGAGACGGTGTCGGCGACGGCGATGCCGGTGGCGGCGGATTCGGCGACCCGGGCGCTCCCGACGGCGCAGGCGCGGCCGTCGTGGTGGGGCTCGGGCTCGGTGGGACCGGGGATTCGCCCGCACCGCGGCCGCTGGCGCCCGGCGCCGGTGACGACGGCGGGGCCGGCGGGGGAGCAGGCGCCCGGGTGGTCGTCGTGGGCCGCGGCGGGGCGCACACCGGAAGCAGCGAGCTGCGCGCCAGTTCGCCGATCTGTGCGAACGCCTCGTCGAGGGTGCCACCGGGCAGGCCCGCGACCACCTGGGCGCGTTCGGACGGGCGCATGTCGTTGACGGCCATGAGGCGGCAGCCGAGGTTGTCGCGGTTCTCGTTGGCGCCGATCAGCGACAGTTCGTTGCGCGCGTTGAGGCAACCCAGCCGGTACGGCTCCTGCAGCGAGATGCCCAGGAAGGAGCCTTGCACGCCGCGCATGATCGACACCGTGCCGTCGTGCTCGGCGACGTAGTAGTTGTTGCGCAGGATCTCGCGGCCGATCGCCAGGCCCGCCACCACGACCAGCACCACCAGCACCGCCGCGATGATCATGCGGCGGCGTGAGCGCGGCTTGCGGGCCGGCTCGGCGGGCTGGGGGATGACGCGCTTGGGCTCGTTGCGGCGCGGGTTGAACGCCGAGGCGCGGCCCGCGGCAGTGTCCGGCGGTGCGGTCTGGTCGTCGTCACCGGAGACCGCGCCGGCCAGGATCGGCTGGGTCTGGCCGTAGTCGTAGTCGACGACGTCGGCGACGACCACCGTGACGTTGTCGGGACCGCCCCCGCGCAACGCCAATTCGATGAGCCGGTCGGCGCTTTCGGCGACATCCTCGATCTGCAGGGCTTCCTTGATGGTCTCCTGGCTGACCGGGTCCGACAGGCCGTCCGAGCACAGCAGGTAGCGGTCGCCGGCCTTGGCCTCGCGCATGATCAGCGTCGGCTCGACCTCGTGGCCGGTGAGCGCGCGCATGATCAGCGAGCGCTGCGGGTGGCTGTGGGCCTCCTCGGCTGTGATGCGGCCCTCGTCGACGAGGGTCTGTACGAACGTGTCGTCCTTGGTGATCTGTGTCAGCTCACCGTCGCGCAGCAGATAGCCGCGGGAGTCGCCGATGTGCACCAGGCCCAGGCGGTTGCCCGCGAACAGGATCGCGGTGAGTGTGGTACCCATGCCGTCGAGTTCGGGATCGGCCTCGACATGCGCGGCGATCGCGGCGTTGCCCTCGGCCACCGCCTGGTGCAGCTTGCTCAGCAGGTCGCCGCCGGGCTCGTCGTCGTCGAGATGCGCGAGCGCGGCGATCACCAGTTGCGACGCGACCTCACCTGCGGCGTGTCCGCCCATGCCGTCGGCGAGCGCCAACAGTCGGGCACCCGCGTACACCGAGTCCTCATTGTTGGCGCGGACCAGACCGCGGTCGCTGCGGGCCGCGTAGCGGAGAACGAGGGTCATTCTGCTCCTCGCGTGCGCGGGCTCACGGGCGCAGCTCGATTACCGTCTTGCCGATCCGCACCGGCGCGCCAATGGGAACCTTTACTGCTGTTGTCACCTTCGCCCTGTCAAGGTAAGTGCCGTTGGTCGATCCTAGGTCCTCGACGTACCACTCAGAACCTCGTGGCGACAGTCTGGCGTGGCGCGTCGACGCATAGTCGTCGGTGAGCACCAGCGTCGAGTCGTCGGCCCGGCCGATCAGCACCGGCTGGTTGCCCAGCGTGATGCGGGTGCCGGCCAGTGCGCCCTCGGTGACCACGAGCTGCCGCGCCACATGACGCCGCTGCCGGTTGGGCAGCAGCGAGCCGCGAAGGGCCAGCCCACGTCTCACCATCACCGCGCCCGTGGGGGCATAGATATCGGTGCGCAGGATGCGCAGCACCGACCAGATGAACAGCCATAGCAACAACAGGAAGCCGACGCGCGTCAGCTGCAGCACTAACCCCTGCATCTGGCGTCCTCCCCGTGACAGTCCCGTCGGTATCGGTCAGCGGCGACCGTAGGCAACGTCACGATACTTGGACGCCGATGGGCATGCGGGTGAAGCGGGCTGCTTGTCACCCCGATGTGTCCGGTCTCGCGGCGCTCAGTGCACGCGCACGATGATCTCGGAGTGGCCCAGCCGGATGACGTCGCCGTCCGCCAGCTGCCACTCCTGGACCGGTGCGTTGTTCACCGTGGTGCCGTTGGTGGAGTTCAGATCGGAGAGCAACGCCACCTGGCCGTCCCAGCGGATCTCCAGGTGACGACGCGACACGCCGGTGTCGGGCAGCCGGAACTGTGCGTCCTGGCCACGGCCGATCACGTTGGCGCCCTCGCGCAGCTGGTAGGTGCGGCCGCTGCCGTCGTCGAGCTGCAGCGTCACCGTCGTGCCACCGGCCGGATAGTCGGCGCCGTAGCCGCCGCCGTATCCGCCCTGGCCGGCAGGGGCGCCGTAGTCGCCGCCGCCGTACTCGTAGTCACGACCGGCGGGCTCGCCGTATCCACCCTGCTCGGGGTAACCGCCCTGCTCCGGGTAGCCGCGGCCGGGCTGCTGACCGTAATCGGGCTGGCCGTAGTCCGGACGGCCGTAGGCCTGGCCGCCGTAGCCGCCCTGTTCGGGGTAGCCACCCTGCTCGGGATAGCCCTGGCGCGGATCCGGACGGCCGTAGTCGTCGTGGCGCGGGGCCTGCCTGCCGTAGTCGTAATCGGCACCGCCGTAACCGGGCTGGCCGCCGGGAGGCGGTCCGGCCGGGGGACCTGCGGGCGGGTAGCCGCCGGCGGGCTGGCCGTACCCACGGTCGTAGCCGCCGCCCTGAGGCGGCGGGCCGTAACCCGCGGGCGGGCGCTGCTCATAGGACTGCGGCGGGTAGCCGCCCTGGTCCGGGTAACCACCCTGGTCGGGGTAACCACCCTGATCGGGGTAGCCGCCCTGGTCGGGATAACCGCCGCCGCGGGGCGGGTAGCCGCCCTGATCCTGCGGGGGATAGCCACCCTGCTCCGGCGGGTACTGCCCGCCACGCGGATCGTCCTGGCGTCCGTAGCGCTCGTCGTAGTACTCGTCGCCGGGCCGCGCGGGTCCCTGGCCGCCTCGGTAATTCGGGTTATCGGTCATAGGTGGTTCTCCTGATTCTGCGGTGAACGCATGGTCCCGTGGAGCTCGCGCGGATTCGCCAGCGGTCGAATCGGGGTTGACCGCGCCACGCGCGCGGAATTGTCCAGTGTGCAAATTCGGTGATTGCTCGAATCTGACGACCACCTCACCATACGTTTGCCAACCCTGATCATGGATGTATCCCTTCAGATGCTTGGCGAACGTGGTCGAGGTCAGGTCAGTATCGGCCCTTACCTTCTGATAGTCAGTTCCACTGAGGGTAATTACGTAGTCGTTCGGTGCCAAAACTTGGCCACCTGCCACGGTGCGTGCGCGGGTCTCGGCTTCCCGCCGCAGCGCCACCTCGACTTCCTGCGGCACGATCGACCCGCCGAAGACCCGCGCGAAGGCGTCTCCGACCGTGGACTCGAGCTTGCGTTCGATGCGGTCTACCAGACCCATGACACCGCCCGCCTTCACTCGTCGTCGTTCGTTCGTGGCTTCACCACGGCAGCCTCCAACCACCGCGTGTCGCTCTGGCCACACTCTTAACAAGCATGGTATCGGCCGGAACTACCTGTGCGGGAGCAACAGAACTCTGAGAATCAGATCGCCGCTGGTCAGTGACATGATCTTGATGACGCCAACTGTTCGGCCGCGAGGTCCACCCGCGCCTGAGCGGCCGGTTTGGGATCGGGCCGAGCACAGTGATACGCTGCCTCGGTCATTCAGGGCGAGTGGCGGAATGGCAGACGCGCTGGCTTCAGGTGCCAGTGTCCTTCGGGACGTGGGGGTTCAAGTCCCCCTTCGCCCACAGCAGCCAGAGGCCGCGGATTCAGCAGAGTCCGCGGCCTTTGTCGTTGGACGGGGCCATCAGCGGTTCTGCGGTTCGCGAGTGTGAAATCTCAGCGAAAAAACGGCCGACAAATCGCAGACGTTTCACAGTCGCGGAGTTGGTACCGTCGCGAGGAATGACGACATTCGACTACATCGTCGTCGGCGCGGGCTCGGCACGCCGGCCTGGACCAGGGCTACTGCGGCTACCACGCCGTCGGCACCGCGGCCATGGGTCCCGATGACGACGACGTGCTCGATACACGGCTGCGGGTGCGTGGTGTGGAAGGCCTTCGCGTGGTGGACTGTTCGGCGATGCCGACCATGGTGTCGGGAAACCTGAACGGCCCCATGATGGCGATGGCGTGGCGAGCCGCCGACCTGATCCTGCAGGACCGCTGAGCCCGTCTACGCCACGAGCAACAGCACCGCCGTCACCACCATGACCACCGCCGTCGCGAAGTGCACACCCCACGCAGCGGCCTTCGAGCCGCCGTTGGTGAGCACGATCGCGGTGTCGGCAAGCGGAATGACCGTGGCGGCCAACAGCACCCAGCCGAGCAGATGGGTCGCCCCGGCGATCATGAGGACGATGACGATCAGGCCCGAGGCGATGTCGCGGACACCCTTGACGCTCAGGTAGGCGCCGGTGGACCGCTGCGCGAGGTCGGGGACCACGCCGTAGCCGGCGGCCGCGACTCGCGGCGCGACGAGGAACCGCGCTCCGACGACGATGATGGCTGCGGCGATGAGCCCGGACAGTATGTAGGCGGCAGTGGTCATGGCAGTTCCTGTCAGTGGATGGGAGAGCAGGCGGTCGGGTCCAGCGGGATGGCCTGGACGTCGAGAATCTCGGTGACGTCGAAACCGTCCATGTCACACGCGAATTCGCGGCTGGACATGACGCGGTGGGTCAGCTCGTCGGGGTCGGCGGGGTAGTGGATCAGAGCGACCAGGCGGTTCGCGTCCCGATCGGTCCACACGCCGTGTGTGGTGATCCCGAACGTGGCGAACGTGTCGACGTGGCGCGCCCAGTGCACGGTCGCGTACTGATGCAGCGCCGCAGGGGAGCGCAGCGTGTAGATCCTGAGCTGGAACATCTCAGACCGCCAGCACCACGCACAGCGCGGCCACGGCCACACCTTGCAGTACCGCGCGGGCGCCGATGACATGATCCCACTTCTCCTGCAGCGCACGGCCGTTCGACAAGGCCATGCCCGCATCGGCGGCGGCGGTGAGTTGCCGGTTGACCGGCGCGCTCACCCGCAGGTAGAGCGCAAGCCAGACCAGTAACAGCGCCAGGGCGGTCACCGCCGCGAACACCTGCGCCCAGTGCGCAGTCACCGCGGCCAACGCCACGCACGCCGCCGAGGCCACGATCCCGATCACCCCGGGCACGGGCATGCGGTGGTCACCGAACCGGTGCACGTGCCCCATCACGCTCACCAATGCGCCGTCGTCGACCGACGCCAGCGCCGGGCGCAGCACGGCCGCGCAGAAGACATCGGTGCCGTACACCACCGCGGTGCCGAGCACCGCCAGTACAGCGGAGGCCTGGATGAGCAGGTCAAGGTTCATGCTAGCGACGCTAACCCTGAAAGCGGACCGCGTCAATAGCAGCGCTAGCGCATATAGCGCTGCTACCATCGGGCCATGTCCATCGAAGAGCGTCGGGAGCGCGAGCGTGCTGCCCGCCGGGAGCTGATCATCTCCACGGCACGACGACTGGCCGAGGCGGAAGGTTGGCAGGCCGTGACGACGCGACGGCTGTCCGCCGAGATCGAGTACAGCCAGCCGGTGCTGTACAAGCACTTCGCCGGTATGGAGGAACTCGCCGATGCGGTGGCCCTCGACGGTTTCGGCGAGCTCGCCGAAGCGATGCGACAGGCCCGCAGAGGCGACGACCACCCGGACCATGCAGTCACCCGAATCGCGCAGGCCTATCTCGATTTCGCGCGCGCTAACCCGGCCGTCTACGACGCGATGTTCGCGCGCACGACAAATCTGCGCTTCGCCGCCGACGACACTCCGTCACCGCTCACCGAGGCCTTCGCGCAGTTGCGTGACGCCGTGGGCCGAAACGAAGACGCCGATACACTCACCGAGGTGCTGTGGGCCGCGCTGCACGGCCTGGTGATGCTCGGCCGGACTGGGCGGCTGCGGCCCGACCACGAAACCGAGCGTCTGCAACTGCTGGTCGATCGGATGTCCAGGTGAGCTGGAACCCGTGCCCTACGCTGACAGCCCCAGCGTGTAGGCCGTCATCGACAACGAACCGTAGGTGTACCCGCTGACCAGCGTGTCGACGGAATCCATACTCCCCGAGGCGATTCCGGCGAAGTACAGGAACGGGATGAAGTGGTCGGGAGTGGGGACGGCCAGCGCGTAATCGCGGTGCGCGTCGAGCGTCGCGACCTCGGCGGGGGAGTCGAGAAGTCGTGCCGCGGCCGCCTCGTCGAAGCGCTGGGCCCAGTCGTACCCGGAGTCGGACAGCCGCGGGTCCATGCCGCGCAGGTTGTGGACGATGTTGCCGCTGGCGACCACGAGCACGCCGCGTTCACGCAGTCCGGCGAGCTCGGCCCCGAGTCGCAGGTGGTAATCAGCGGGCTCGTTGGCGTTGATCGCCAATTGGACGACGGGAATCGACGCGTCGGGGAACGCGTGGACCAGCACCGACCAGGTGCCGTGGTCGATGCCCCAGCTGTCGACGTCGGCACCCACCCAGGTCGGGTGAACCAGATCGCTGACTTCCTCGGCCAACTCGGGGAGCCCGGGCGCAGGGTATTCGACGTCGAACAGTTCTCGGGGGAAGCCGTAGAAGTCGTGGATGGTGCGCGGGTGCGGCATCGCGGTGACGGCCGTGGCGTTGATGTACCAGTGCGCGCTGACCACCAGGATCGCGCGCGGACGTGGCACCGCCTGCCCGAACCGCTTCCACGCAGCGGTGTAGCGGTTGGATTCGATGGCGTTCAACGGGCTGCCGTGGCCGACGAACGCTGCGGGCATGACGGACGGCACGTCTTCCAGGCTAGGACGTGTCGTCGACCACTGGTCCACCGGTTTGTCTGCCTGTCGAAACTCATGGAGTGACAGGACCCGGTGGCCCCGCTGGGGCTAATCTCGAGGCTGCCGGTCGGTTTTGTCGGGAGCACTGGAGGAGCGTTGGCGCAGTACTGCACCTGGCGCCGCACGCTGCCCACCACACCGGCTCCGGCGGCACGCGATGGGGGAACGGGGGGAATTGGTGTCTGACCTGCACCCCTCCGACGATCACGACGCCGATCCCCGCCTTGCACCGCTGCTGGCCTGGCGACAGCAACTCGTGGACTCCGGCGCGGTGGCGCCCCGCAGCTTCAAGGAGGCGCATCTGCGCCTCGTGCTGCGATCCGGGCGAACCGATGTCGAGCAGATCCGCGCCATGCTCCCGGGTTCGGTCGCCGAGCACGCCGAGGAGATGGCGCGCATCCTGGCCGAGCTCACGCCGGCCGCCCCCGAACCGGACCCGCCGCCTGTTCCCGAGCCGCAGCCCGAACCCGAGCCGGGCCCGGGCAAGCACCGCAGCCCCGAGACCGACGAGCCGCCCGTCGCCACGACGACGGAGATCCCGATCCCCACAACCGGTTTCGCGCCGTTTCAGTTCAGCAGCCAGCAGGTGGCGTTGCACGACATCACGGTGCAGCGCACCGACGCCGCGGTGGAGCTGAGCTGGCCCCCGTACGAGGCGCCGGACGACGAAGCGGCCCGGGACATCTCCGTCGTGATGTACCGCGTCGTCAGTTCGGACGACCAGGCACCGTACTCGCCGGACCCCGCGCATCTGGTGGCGCTCACCGAGGAACCCAAAGCCACCGACGAGCGGCAGCAGGTCAGCCCGGTGCGGCACTACCAGGTCTGGGTCAACGTCGGCGCCTCCGAGGCGGCCGCGCGCAAGACGCAACCCGTGCTGTACGCGACCGCGGTACTGGTCCGGCCGGTGACCGGGTTCGAGATCCGCGAAGACGCCGGCTGGGTCATCGGTCAGTGGACCGCACCGCCGGGAGTGACGGCCGTGCACGTGTTCCGGGTGCCCATCGACGAGGTCGACCGCGACGAGGCGCAGTACCGGATCCTGACGGCCGGCGAGAACCTGGCAGGATTCGTCGACACCGAACCGGTCCGCGGGCAGCGCTACCGCTATCGCGCGCGCTGCGCGGTCAACGTCGACGGTGTCGTGCGGTTGTCCGAGGCGGCCGAGGCCGACGTCGAACTCGCCGCGGCGCTCATGCCCGTCACCGACCTGGTGGTCGAGACCGCGGCCGACGGTGCGTCGTGCGACCTGTCCTGGACCCCGCCCGCGGGTGGTCAGGTCGCGATCTACCGCAGCCAGAACGGCCCGAGTGCGGGCGCCGAGGCCATCGAGCTGCCGCAGGGCGCCCTCGAACAGGTCGGGCTGACGCCCGAACTGCGGGTCACCCAGGACCTCACCGAGGAGACCGGATCCGACGGGCGCCGCCGCGCCCGCCTGACCGGGGTGACGTGGCCCTCGGAGTGGAGCCGGGCGTACTTCACCCCGGTGACGCTGATGGGCGAACGCGCGATGCTGGGCCGGACGCTGTCGTCGGTGCGGACGGGCACGATCCGCGACATCGAACTCGCCGAATACTGCAATAAACAGGTGCTGACCTTCGACTGGCCCGACGGCGCGGCAAGCGTCATCGTGTATCTCGCGCCCAAGGGCCACGATCCGCGGTCGGGCCTCGACGGCAAATCCTTCGAGATCTCGCTCGAGGAGTACGAACGCTACGGCGGCATGCACCTCACCGGCCAGCTTCCGGTCGGTGGGTGCTCGCTGCACCTGGCGCCCGTGGCGTTCGCGGGCGGACGTCGCGTGGTCGGGGCGTTCTCCAGCATCGAGTACCGCGGTCTGCTGCGGCTGCAGTATGCGGTGCGAATCGGGCGCGACCCCAACGGTTTTCCCACCACGGCGACCATTGCGCTGCGCGCCGAGCAGAACGTGCCGGGCTCACCGGGATTCGTCCTCGTCAACAATCCGCAGCGGTTGCCGCTGAGCGTGCACGACGGTCACCCCGTCGACGTCGCGCCGCTGGACGCGCGCGGTCAGCTGGCCGACCACCCGAGCAAGGAGCTGCGCTGGTCGGCGCTGACCACATCGGGCGACGGAGAACTGTGGGCCGCCAACCTAAGTGGCCTGCAGGGCTGGATCCGGTTGTTCGTCAACATCGGATCGCCTGCGCAACTGCGGGTCATCGCGCTGCTGGACCCGCCGGTCGAGACCCTGCGACTCACCGCGGCCACGCTATGACGTCGCGGTTCGGTCAGCTGACGTACACGTCGTTCGATGCGGTCGGCACGGTGGGCGGATGGCAGGTCAAGGAGACCAGCGATGCGCTGACACCCGAGGAGACCCAGCTGATGCTGGCCGGCGTGCGCACGGTGTTCCGCACGGTCGAACCCATGCCGGACTACCCGACGCCCGAGCAGCTCGAGGCGGCGCCGCGTCGGCTGGCCTACAGCCGCGTCGGCGAGACGTATGCGGCGTTGTGGCACACGGTTCCCGCGGGCGCGGACAGCACGGGACGTCCGGGCAACGTGTTCGCGCACGTGCT
The DNA here is from genome assembly GCF_001457595.1 of Mycolicibacterium smegmatis. GTDB lineage: Bacteria > Actinomycetota > Actinomycetes > Mycobacteriales > Mycobacteriaceae > Mycobacterium > Mycobacterium smegmatis. The sequence goes on from NZ_LN831039.1 coordinate 65,468, forward strand.
GCTCGACCGCACACCCGACGTCGCACCGCGTCACCGCGCGATCCAGTGGTGGCGCTCACCGCACTGGTTGTGTCCGTACGGTGCGACCGCGGTGTCCCGCGCGGCGCTCGCCGAGCCCGGTGCGGAACCCGGCCGTGTGGTGACCAAAGACAGCGTGGTGGCGTTCGCGCTGGACACCACCACATGGCGCTTGGCGACGCTGTTCGGGCTGCTCGATGCGGTGGCCGCGGCGCTCGACGGCGGCCCCCCGGTGGTGCTCGGTGTGGAGTCTCCTGACAACGCGGCCCAGTGGATCGGTCTGCTGAGCTTCCTGATGTCGCCGGGAACCGCTGCGCAGCTGAGCTTCTCGACGTTCGACCGCGCCGATCAGCTCAACCCGCACAGCGGGCAGATGCTCAGTGCGGTGCCGCTCGAGGACCTCTCGGCGGTGCCGGCCGGCATGGTGGCCATCAGTGAGGCGGAGACCCTGTCGCTGGGCGAGCTCGGGGGAGAACCGCACCGCACCGCGGGCGGATACGCCATCGACGTGACGCCGTGGTCGGCGATGGCCCAGGTGGTGGTGCTGGATCCGGGTTCGGCGCGGCGCCTGCTCGACGACATCGACGCGGTCGCCGAACAGGTCCGCGATTCGGGCCTGCACCCGGCCTGGCCGATGGCGATGGCCGTGGCCGGCCGCGCCGAATTCGCCGACGCCGAGGAGGAGGCGCACGAGGTCATCGCGGCGCATTCACCGCCCGGGGTGGCGGTGGGATCGGCGGCCGCGCGCACGATCTCCGGCGTGTTGTCGGCCGCAGTCGGGACCACCACCGCCGACGCGTGGCGCGCCGTGCAGGAACTGCCGACGGGCCCCGGGGCGGTGTTCGCTGACACCACCTACCTGTGCCGCGCGGTGGCCGACGACGCATGGTTGTCGAATTCTGGTCCAATACCCTTGGGCCCGAGGATGTTTCACGGGAAACCAATCCCTCCGCCGCTGCGCACGGCGATCGGCGATGCCCTGAACCCGGGCCGGGGCCCGGAGCGATTGCTGCAGGTGGCCGACCTGCTGGTCCGCGCCGGTGTCGAGGACCCGCGGATCCGCACCACCCTGGTCGAGGACGTCGTGCCGCGTCTGGGGGACGCCGAGGTGCGCGAGCGCGTCGGCGCCGACGCGCGGCTCACGCTCGGGGCCGTGCTGCTGAACGACGGCGACGCGAACGGCACCGCCATCGACGATGGCCTGCTGGACTGGCTGGCCGACACCGCGCCGCTGCCGCCACCCGACGAACTCGCACAGGCCACGCCGTGGGACCGCACGTGGACCATCGCCGCACTGCGCGGTGTGCGGGCGCGGCGGCGCGGTACCGGCGGCGCAGGCCAGGACGCCGGTGCGCTCCTGTGGTGGCTGCGTGCGACCGGGTCGGCGGATTTCGAGCAGACCGCGACCGCCTCGGCGTGGAATCCAGAGGATCTGCTGCTGGCCATCGGCGCTGATCCGCTGCCCGGCGCGACCGCGGTCCGCACCCTCGTCGCCGCCGCTGATTCCCCGGCGCTGAACCGGTTGGCCGCCAAGGTCATCGACGAGAACGGGGACACCTTGGCCGTCGCATGTGCCGCGGTGCGCACCATCGAACCCACGGTGTGGTTGCAGCAGCGCTACGTCGAGACCCACCAGCACGCGTACGTGCCGCTGTGGGACGAGGTGCTCAGCGTCGTCGACCCCGCCGACGTGCACCCCGACTTCTCCACCCGGTTGCTGGCGTTCGCGCTGCTCGGCCTGTTCACGGGGCATCCGTACCCGCGGGCGTGCAGTGGCTTCGCGGCGTCGGACCGGCTCGGCGGTGAGGCGATCGAAAGGCTCATGCCGCTGGTCGGCGAGGGACATCTCGCGCCGCATGCCGTGGTGGCGATCAGCCTGCTGCGCGCGGCGGCCCCGCCCGATCCGTCCCATCCCGACGTCACGCTCGACGAACTCGCGGGCCATCTCGCCGAGCAGGTGGCCACCGGCATGGTCGGCGACGACAACGACGTCGAGGGCGTGGTCGCGGTGATGGCGCAACTCTCGGGTGACTCGGCCGAGCCCGCGTTACGTGGATACCGCAAAATGGTCACCAAACTCATGGCGCGGCGCCGGGATTCGCCCTCGCTGACCGCGCGGCTACGGGGAGGCAGGCAGGCATGAGCAAGTGCCCGCGGTGCTTCACCGCACTCAACCCGAACCAGTACCTGTGGACGCTGCCCGAGCAGTCCGGCGGTACGCGGTACCGCGACGAGGTCGCCACGGCCTACTCCGGCGCGCCCGCGGACTGCGGGCCGCTCTACACCTGGTCGCGCAGCCCGGGTTACAACGGTCCGCCTCCCCCCACGTCGGAGGCCACCCGCGCGCTGCAGGCCCCGGCGGTCGAGATCTGCCCGGTGTGTCACTTCACGCTGCCCGAGGGCTGGCGCGAGGGCCACGCCATCTGCATCGCCCTGGCCGGCGCTCGTGCCACCGGCAAGAGCCTGTACATCGCGGTGCTGGTCAAACAGCTTGAGCTGCTGTGTGAGCGGTTCGGCGTCTCGATGCAACCGGTCACCCGCGGCACCGCCCAGGCCTACGCCACCAACTACGAGACCCCGCTGTACGTGCAGCGCGGCCTGATCCCACCCACGCCGACGGTGCGCACCCAGACCTCGGATCACCGTGAGCCGCTGATGTTCTCACTCGGCATCTGGCACGGCGTGCGGCGGTTCCTGGTGCTGCGCGATGTCGCGGGCGAGGACATGGAGTCCGGCGACCTGCACGCACCGCCGTTCCGTTTCTTCGCCCACGCCGACGCGGTGTTCTTCATGTTCGACCCGTTGCGGGTCAAGACCATTCGCGACCAGCTGCACGACCTGCTGCCCGCACAGGTGGTCAGCGGGGGTGATCCGCGAACGGTGCTGACCAACGTGTTGACGGCCGTGAGCCCGGGGCAGCCGAAGCTGGCGGTGATCCTGTCGAAGTTCGACGTACTGCGCGCGTTGCGCGACGTCGAGGGCTCCGAGTGGGGCCTGATCATGTCCAACGGCGGCGCGGCCTACCTGCGCGACACGTCCGACGGTCAGCAGTACGACGAGACCGACGGGCAACTGCTGCACGAGGAGGTGCGCAGCCTGCTGCTGCGCCTGCACGGCGGGTCGATCCTCGCGGCGGTCGAGAACCCGGCGACCGGAGTCCGGTTGCAGAGCCGCAACTTCGTCGTCTCGGCGCTGGGCCACCCGCCCTCGGGAAATCGGCTGCACGCCAGGGGGATCGCACCGTTCCGCTGTGTCGACCCGATCCGCTGGGTCACCTCGGGCTTCGGCGTGCTGTAGGCGTCGGCCGCTTCTCAGTTCGCGTGGTGCACCGTCTCGAGGATCTCGTCGATCAGGCTCGGGGAGGGTGCGCCGGGAAAGCCCTGCTCCATCGAGACGATGAACATCACCGAACCCGGTTGCCCGTCGACCTTGGTGGCGACCATGGAGTGCAGCGCTTCCGGCGCCACGCACTCGTCGGTCTCGATGCCCGTCACGGTCGCGACGATCTGCACCGCGGGTTGCCCGTCGATGGTGAACTCGCGCGGGTCGCTCAATGAAACCTGAGGAACCACACCGTTCTTCGAGGTGAAGATGTCGTCGACGAGCTGGGACTCCAGCTGCACGGCCTCGTCGATGTCGTCGGTCTTGCTGGCACCGGGCACACCGGTGAGGACCCGTGCATGGTCGGGGCACTGCTTGTTGGGCAGCATGGCCGACCCGCTCATGCTGCGCACGGGGCAGAAGCCGAACGGTCCCTCGGGGCAGGGCTTTTCCCAGCCGACCAGACTGGTGCAGCTGTTGACGGTCCAGTCCGGCGGCACGGCATAGTTCAGACCGCGCGGGCTCTCGACCGGGATCCACTGCGGGGGTGTGTCCGGTGTGCGTGCGGCCACCCTGCCTTCGCACGCGGGTTTCGCGGTCGTGGTGGGGGCTTGGGCGCCGGCAGTGTCCGGGGTGTCCGGCGCTGCCGACGTCGACGTCGTCGTCCCCGCGGCGTCAGTGTCGTCGTCGCCGCCGGAGGTGAACTTCCAGACCAGCCCACCGGCGACCAGCGCGATGATGACCACGCCTGCCAGGGCCGCGAGGATCCACGGAGTCTTGTTCGGTTTGGGTGGCTGGTGTGCGGGCGGCGCTTCTCCGTACCCGGACCAACCGGGGCCACCCCAGCCCGGGTACTGACCCGGATGTTGGCCCGGGTACTGCCCGCCGGGCGGCCATGGCGGTGGAGGTGGCGGTGGACCCGTCACAGAAGGGCTCTCGTCAAGGCACTCATCGACACCACGTCCCCTCCTCTGCCGTGTGTGGCTGATTATAGGGATCGCCGGGTACCAGCTGTGATCCGCGCCGCAGGCGCCGCATATGGTGGGCGCACCGAGCAGAGAGGTGCTGATGCGTGGGTAAGAACGAGCGCACGAAGATCGTGATGTCCGACGAGGAGATCGCCGAATTCGTCGAGCGGAGTCGCACGGCGACCATGGCCACCGTATTGCCCGACGGCAGGCCGCATCTGGTGGCGATGTGGTACGCGGTGGTGGACGGCGAGATCTGGTTCGAGACCAAGGCCAAGTCCCAGAAGGCCGTCAACCTGCGTCGCGATCCGACGGTCACCGTCCTCATCGAGGACGGCCACACCTACGACACCCTGCGGGGCGTGTCGATCGACGGCACCGCCGAGATCGTGGACGACCCGGAAACGCTTCTGCGCGTGGGCATCAGCGTGTGGGAGCGGTACACCGGTCCTTACACCGAAGAGATGCGGCCCTACGTCGACCAGATGATGAACAACCGCATCGCGGTGCGCGTCGTCCCCGGCCGTACCCGCAGCTGGGATCACCGCAAGCTGGGTATGCCCGCGATGCCGTTGGGCGGCAGCACCGCGCAGTACCTGAACTCGTGAGTCAGCCGGCGGGGTTGGGCCGCGGTTTGAGCCTGCCGTTGGGCAGGGGCGGGGCGGGAAGGCGCGACAGCGCGCCGGTGTAACCGGACACGGCGCCGAAACGCGCGTCGTGTTCCTGCCATAGCTCGCGGTAGGCCGCGATGTCGTCGTGGCTGCGGCCTACGAAGTTCCACCACATCACGAGTTCCTCGTCGAAGGGCGGGCCGCCGAGCAGGATCACCCGCGCCGGGCCCGTCCCGGTGTTGGCGAGGTGCAGTTCGTGACAGCCGGGGCGTTGATAGGCCAGATCGGCGACCGCGAGCGGGGTGCCCGCGACCTCGACCACGCCGCGGTCCAGGAGCACGCCGTGTTCGAACGTCGCGTCGACATCGAGCGTCAGTTCGGAGCCGGGCGCAAGGTCGATCTGCGCACCGAGCAGCGGTGTGAATGTGTGCACCGGCGAGCGGGAGTCGCCCAGCTCACCGAGGAACACCCGCAGAGTCGACGAGCCGATCACCCGCGGGGTCGGGGCGTAGTGCGCGAAGTCGCGGTCGGTGTCGCGTGCGTCATCGGGCAACGCGACCCACAACTGGACGCCGTGCAGGACCGAGGCCGCCTTGGTCGACACCTCGGAGTGGCAGATGCCCGAGCCCGCGGTCATGAGGTTGAGTTCGCCCGGACGCACCATCGCATGCACGCCACCGCTGTCGCGATGCTCGATCTCGCCGGCGAAAAGCCAACTGACGGTCTGTAATCCGGTGTGGGGGTGGGGTGGCACATCCATACCCGGACCGCTGCGCACATCGTGCGGGCCGTAATGGTCGGCGAAACACCACGCACCGATCAGGGTCCGGTCCCGCTGTGGCAACGTCCGTCGTACCGCGATCGCACGGGGACCGCCGAGCGGAACCTCGCGCGCGTGCAGGACCCCGGTGAACCCCGAAGGCCCACAGGTGACCTCGGAAGGTGCGACGTCGGTGTTGCTCATCGGTCCACCGTAATCGGCTTCGGCGGTACCGGCCGCTGGCTAGCATGAGCGCCATGAGCCGCGTCGTGAGCGCCGATGACGTCCGCACTGTCGAGTTCGCGAAGCCGCCGATCGGCAAGCGTGGCTACGACAAGAAGTCGGTCGACGACTTTCTGCAGCTCGTGGCGCGCCGGCTCGAGGGCCGCGGTCATCTGAGCGCCGACGACGTCCGCCATATCGCGTTCCCGAAGCCGCCGGTCTTCCAGCGGGGGTACAGCGAGGATGAGGTGGATGCGCTGCTCGACGACGTGGTGGCCACGCTCGAGCGCTGAAGTCGGGGGACGGTGCCGTCAGTGCGCCTCTCGGCGAGTGGTCGCTCGCAGCGACGAAGTGGATGGGGCCCGGGGCATGCCCGGCACCGTCGGAAGATGTAACGGGATACCCCGGGCCCCTATTCCCCCTCATGTCGCTCTCGCGCCGCCGTCCCCTCGAACCGGCGGCGAGAGAGCACAGGATCACGTCAGGCGGCGTCCGGGAAGATCAGTTTGGTCTTGCGGACCGGGTAGCCGTTGCGCTCGGCCAGCGAACGAAGCTGCTTGAGCGCGAAGGTCCGGCCACGGCCGCTCTCGGGGACCATGATGCCGGCCCACAGGCCCTCGGCCCGGGGAAGCTCGCAGGCCTCGCGGGCGCAGAGCCAGCGGCGCGGGCATTCGCGGCAGATGACCTTTGCCTGCGCGTCCGGGGCGGACGTCCACCGCTCGGGGTCGCTGGTGCACACGCCGAGCGGAATTCCGTTGGTCATCAGTGCAGTCATGCTGTTGCTCCTGTTAGGACTTCGTTGCGGTGTGTACCGCGTTGGCCAGAACGCTATAGCAACAACCGTAGCGATGCAACAGTTTGATTTGAAGCGGCAGCGCGTGCTGCTACGGAATTTTGCGTTGGTAACAACACATGACCACCTGCGAAAAGCGTGAGCTCGATAAAAGCGCACGTCAGAGACCTTCACATAGCGCACGGAGGTTCCGTAGCGTCTCCGTGGTTTCGCACGCGACAATTATGTAGCACTGGTGCGGTTTGCTGGAACGTGACCAAAACCGAGGCGTAGCGGTGCTGCGGTACCGGGTTAGGATTAGTGCGTCCAACAGGCCGCCGGAGGTGGCCCGGCTCAACAGATTCACCAGCGAGGAACCATCGGAGATGACCGACGCGGAGTTCGACCTCGCCACGGGTGAATTCGATGTCGGCCTCGTGCGCGCAGGCGCCGCGGCCGCGGCCCGGCGACGTGAACTCGACATCAGTCAGCGCAGTCTCGCCGCCGACGGCATCATCAACGCCGGGGCCCTCATCGCGTTCGAAAAAGGCCGGAGTTGGCCACGCGAGCGAACTCGCCTGAAGCTCGAAGAGGTGCTGCGCTGGCCGCCAGGAACCATCGCGCGGCTACGCCAGGGCGGCTCGGTGCCCACGACGTCCGCGCCCGTCGCCCCGCCCCCTCCCCCCGAACCCGCCGCGGCTCCCGCACCGGTCACCTCCGTCCCCGCGGCCGACGAGGTCCCGCTGATCGCGCAGGCAGTGCTCACGGCGGTCCACACGCTCGAGACGACGATCAACGCGATGCCGCCCGAGAGCGACCCGGACTTCGTGCCGCGCGTGACGGCGATCCTCGGTGATCTGCGCCAACTGGAGGCGGTCGCGTCACGCGCCGCCCGGATCAGCATGGTGACCCCGCCCCTGATCAAGGCGCTGAGCGCGGTGCGCCGCCAGATCGACGAGCTGACGATGCGCGCCGCCAACGCGCCGGGCGCGACGCTGGGCCAGCGGCTGTACGCCGCGCGACGTCAGGCGAACCTGACCGTCGCCGAAACCGCCCAGGCCGCAGGCGTTTCCGAGGATGCCATCGCCCGCACCGAGGCCGAGTACCCGGTGGACGCGGCGGCCGTGCACGCCATCGAGGCGCTCATCGACTCGCTGCGCTGAATCAGGTCCGCTCGCGCGTGTGGTCGTCGCTCGTAGGGAAGTGGTCGGCCAGCGCTGCCGCGACCTCGAGGAACTTGCGACGCACCTTCGGTGACATCTCCTGGATGTCGACCACGCCACCGGGCCGCAGGTGCCCGTCGAACGGGATCTCCACCACCGCCTGACCCTGCCCGGCGAACTGGTTGAGCAGGATCGAGCGCGTGCGCTTGTCGGCGTGGCCGTCGGAGTCGTTGAGCACCACCACCGTGCGCTGCAGCAGGCGTGTCATGCCGTTCGCCGAGAGCCAGTCCAGGGTCTGGCCCGCCGTCGCGGCGCCGTCCACCCACGGCGAGGACACCACGATCAGCGCATCGAGATCACGCAGAACCTCTTGTGTCACCGGGGAATCCATGGTGGAGCTGCAGTCCACCACCGAGATCGAGAAGTGCTTGTCCAGGCGCGTGACGGCCTCGCGGTAGATCGCGGCATCGAGAACCCGGCGCCGCGCCGGGGTCGACTCGCCGGCCAGCACGAACAGGCCCGCAGAGTTGTTCCCCACACGGCTGCGCACATCGGCGAAGGTCTCGAGGTTCTTGTCGGAGGTGAGTTCCCAGTACGAGCCGTGTGCGCGCGGATCGACCCGGCTGCCCAACTTGCCGAAAGACGTGTCGGCGTCGATCGCGACCACGCGGTCGTCCTGGCGCAGATGGGCGAAGATCGAACCGATCGTGGCCGACACCGTGGTCTTGCCGACCCCGCCCTTGCCCATCACGCCGATCTTGTAGTGCCCGCGCAGCACGCCTCTGATCTTGGCTTCCAGCTCGGCCTGGCGCAGCTCCTCGGCCGACGGGCCGGGGTTCACCAGCCCGAAGGTCGCGCGGTAGACCAGCAGTCGCCATCCGCCTGACGGTGGTTGCCGTTTCGGCGGGACCAGGTCACTCGCGCGGATGCGGTCGGCGTAGGACTGCGGCGGGCCCGGCGGCACGTGCGGAGGCTGGCCGGGACCACCCCCGAATCCGCCGGCCTGCGGCCACGGCTGGTTACCCGGCGGTGGGCCGTATTGGGGAGCGTTCCAGCCCGGCACTCGCTGCTCCCAGGGATCCGGCCGCGGGTGCAGCGCCGACGGCGGCGGCGGAGGCGGCGGCTGACTGGGTTGTTGTGGTGGTGACGGCTGGGTCGGTTCGCGGAACGTGGTGCGTGCGCGTTCGGCGTCGGGATCGGCCGGGACGCGGTCCTCGGCGTCCGGGTTCACCGGATTCGGCGGAGTCGGGGAGACCGGCGGTCGACCGGGTATCGACGGCGGTTCGGGCCGGAGGGTGGGCCGCGTCGGGCCCGTATCCGGTTCGAAGTCGTCTTCCTCGGGCCCCGTCCAGCCAAGCTCTCTACGTAGCGTGTCGTCGGGGTCGGCCACGACTAAATCTCCTCCGGAAAACAGACGACGAGAAACTCAGACCGCCCTCAAGTATCAACTACAACACCAGCAGCGCGCATGGCCCATACACGGCGCGTCTGCAGCAAACCATATTCGCCTCGCGTACCGCCGGGGTGGCAATGGCAATCCCGCGCAGCAGGCGGCGCCTGTCGCGCCCTCGGCATGCTGTCGACCCGCGGCCACGCGATGTTGCCCCTCGCGCGGGTGCGTACGTATTCGGTCTGGGTCAGGAAAGTCTCTGACGTGCGCAAAAGAGGCGCAACCGGCTGCGACTCGTGCTCGGTCAAAGCGCTACTGCGAGGCCGAAATTGGTGCGCGGAAGGGGTCGTGACCGCTGGTAATCTCTGATCCGGCGGAGGGGATACCAGGCATGGGAGTGCTCAGCGATGTCGCCGATTTCGGCAAAGACGTCATCGACGATCGTGACAAGTGGGCGGACCGATTCAAGAAGGTCGGCCATTTCATCGAGCGCAATGCGAAAGGCGATCGGCTCGAGCGCGTCGCGAAGTTCGGACGTGCATTGGGCGATTTCAGCGGTAAGTTCACCGACTTCTTCGAGTCGAACCTGGGCAAGCGAATGGTCAAGGCCGCACGCTCACCGATCCTCGCGGCAGGGCAGCACGTCATCACCGGCATGAAACTGACCACAGGCGTCGGGGATCCCGAGAACGGCAGGCGGTTCGGTGAGGGAGCCGACCACATGAGCGCAGCCGGACGCACCCTCGACAGCGCATACCCCACGAGCGACTGGGACAGCGCGGCGTCAAATGCCTACCTGTCACAGAACAGCGGTCAGGTGACCCGTGCCGAGGCGCTGGTCCATGCCGATCAGGTGGTCGCAGCCGTGTTGTCCCGCGAGGCCGAGCAGATCGCCACCACACGCGAGGTGCTCGACAGCGAGGCCGACTGGCTGGGTGACATGAGCCTTGTGACGATGGCGACCGGGCTCATCCCGTACGTGGGCCGCGCCGCTCAGACCGCGGCCGAGATCGCGATGGTCACCAAGGCCGTCGGTGCGTCGACCGACCAGTTCATGATGATGCGCGACAAGGCAGACGAGAACGCCGCCGAGGTGCGCGACGCCATCGGGAAGTACGAGGCGGTGGCCGGTGATGCCGACGACACGACGGCCGACGACACGGCCGGCGACGCGCCCGAGTCCGAACCCACCGCGGCAGAAGACTCGAGCGAGACGTCGAAAGAAGACGGCCAATTGCGGCACGAGAACCCGGTCGCTGCGCCCAGCGGTGGTGGAGGCGGTGCCACCAGCGGCGGTGGTGGCGGCGCGCCCTCGTCGGCGTCCTCCGCAGGTCCGGCCGGCACGCCGCAGGTCCCGTCGCCGCCAGGGTTCGGTGCTGCGAATACGCCGACGGACGCGCAGCCGGGTGCGGCCGCCGCGAGCGACGCAGCAGGCATGCTCGGCTCGGTGATGGGCGCGATGCTGGGACCCCTCGGTGGAATTGTCGGCGGCGTCGTGCAGGCGGCGGGACAGGCGGTCCAGGCCGCGACGCAGGCCGGTGCACAAGCCGCGCAGCTCGCAGGCCAAGCGGCCGCGGCCCCAGATGTCGACCGCGCCGACACCGACGAAGACACCGACAAGGACCCAGACGTCAAAGGCGACAAAGACAGCGACAAACGCGACGGCGAGGGCAAAGAAGACGGCACCGCGCAGCGCGATCGGGAAAGTACCGACGCAATGGCCGCTGACGACGACGATCGGAACGCTCACCCGCAAGCGGGTTCGGGCACTGATTCCGCTGGCGAAGACGACAAAAAGCCCGCGATGACGTTGCCGCCGGATCTGCAGGCGGCGTCGGCGCTCGACACGGGCGCCGGGCCTGCGCCGGTGCACGTCGGTGCAGATTTCGAGCACAGCCAGCTACGCACCGTGGCGGCGGCTACATTAGACCACGGTATTCCCGGGTCTGCGGCCGCGCGCGGTGCGTGAGGATCCAAGGGAATGTCGGGGAATCGAGGGGATTCATGTCTGACGATCTGCGGGTGACCACCGCACATCTACGTGAGCTGTCGGCCAAACAGGGGAGGGCCGCAGCCGAGCTTGCGACGGCCACTGCCGTCGTCGACGGTGTCGACACCGCGCTGCGCTTCACGCACGGCCCCATCTCGTGGGGTACCGCGGCCGCCGTCGAGGCGGTCCAGCACGCGCGTCGCGCCGCGGGAACCGGCATGGTCAAGGTCTCGCAGGAACTCGAAACCAAACTGGACACCGCCGCGGGCCGGTACCACCGCACCGACTCGACGATGGGCGATGCCCTCGACGAAACCATCCAGCCGAGGTAGATCAATGACTGCTCCGTTCACCGCCGACACCGGCGACGCCCACATCGACGACGTGGTCGGCGTCGAGGTCACCATCGACGGGATGCTGGTGATCGCCGACAAACTCGGTCTCACCGACTTCCCGCCGTCGATGGGCATCAGGCTCAACATCCCGCAACCCGACCTGCGCAAGGTCGTTTGGGAGCAGGTCGAGCGCGACCTTTCCGCGCAGGGTGTGCTCGATGTCTACGGCAACCCGCACCCCGAGGTGGCCGCCATGGTGGACACCCTCGCGCGTGCGGACCGCACCCTCGAATGCCGGTGGTGGCGCCGTGACGCCGGTGGGAAGATGATCCGGTTCGTGGTCTGTCGTAAGGGGGGTCGGCATGTCGTCGCGGCTCGCGACAACGATCTGCTCGTCCTGCAGCGGGTCGCGCCGCAGATCGGGTTGGCCGGCATGGTCATGACGGTTCTGGGTGAGGGGTCGCCCGCGAACGTCGAGCCGCTCACCGGCGTGGCCGATCGTCTGGCGCAGTGCCGCACCGCCGAAGAGCTGACCGGATACGGCATCCCGCCGACCTCGGCGCGGGCATACGCCTCGATCATCTCCGAACCCGACGGCTGGGTCGAGATCGTCGCCACCGAACGCCATCCGGGCGGCACCACGTCCCAAGTCGACGTCGCCGCGGGAGTGCTCGACGCCAAACAGGGCCGCATCGTGTCGATTCCGCGCCGCGTCAACGGTGAGCTGTACGGCAGCTTCCTGTCCGGCACCAAGGACAACCTCGAGCGCGCCCTCGAAGGGCTCGTCGAGTTCCTGCCGTCGAAAACCTGGTTCGACAAGACCGACGCGGACAACGCCTACCAGCACTGAGAGAGGTTGCGACGGTGGGTGATGGTTCCCCATACGATCCGGAGTACGACGACGATCACGACAGTCTCGCCGCTCTGGATTTCCCCGGCACCGACGATGAACCGGAATCGTCGTTGGACGTCTTCGACGTGTTCGACGTCGGTGCGCCCGCCGACGAACCGTGGGACGCCGCCAGATCCGCCGACGGGGACGGCGAGGACGAGACGCCGGCTCCGGTGTTCACGGTCACCAATCCGCCGGGCACCGTCACGGTCGCGGCGTATCTCGACGGCCGCGTGCACCAGATTGCCCTGTCTCCCAAGGTCGTCAACATGACCGAGCGCGAACTCGCCGACGAGATCCGCGTCATCGCGGACCTCGCGGGAGAGCAGGCGAGGTCCGCGCAGTACTCGTTCATGCTCGAAGGGATGCGCGAGCACGGGCACGACGATGCCGCCACTCGCGACTTCCTGACCCGCGACCTGAACCTGCCGACACCAGAACAGGCCGATGCCAATCAGGCACAGGTCTTCTCGACTCGTTATGGAGGTGACCATGGTTAACCACCTCGCCGGAATGTTCGGCAGTGCGGTTGGCATGATGTCCAATTCCCGTGCCCGCGCGCTGGAGATCTTCACAGAGATCACGAACTACGACGAGTCGGCCTGTGACGCCTGGGTGGGCCGGATCGGTTGCGGCGACACCGACCGTGTGACGCTGTTCCGCGCCTGGTACTCCCGGTCGAACTTCGGCCAACTGGCCGGTGCAGCCGAGATCTCGATGAACGGCGTCGGCGCCCGGATCCCGATCGGTGGTATCTACAGCCGCGACATCACCTATCCGATCAACTCACCGCTGGCCATCACGATGGGCTTCGCCGTGCACGAGGCCTCCGAGGGCAACTACACCGACGCCATGGAGGCCCTCGAGGATGCGCCTGCGGCGGGTTCCGAGCACCTGGTGTCGTGGGTAAGGGCCGTGATCTACGGTGCGGGGCAACGCTGGACCGAGGTCATCGACCAGGTGCGCGGCGCCGAGCGCTGGCCCGACAAGTTCCTCGCCGCGGCCGCAGGCGTGGCCCACGGTGTGGCCGCGGCCAATCTGGGTCTGTTCACCGAGGCCGACCGTCGTCTCACCGAGGCCAACGACACGCCCGTGGCGCAGGCTTGCGCACCGGTCATCGCCTGGTATCTCGCGATGGCGCGGCGCAGCCAGGGCAACGAGGAATCGGCCCAGGTGCTGCTGGAATGGCTGCAGGCCAATTTTCCCGAACCCAAAGTCACTGCGGCGCTTCGTGATCCGGCATACCGGCTGGAGACCACCACGGCCGAGAAGATCGCGGCCCGCAGCGACCCGTGGGATCCGTCGAGCGTCGTGGCCGACACGTCGGCGCGCGACAAACTGCTCGTCGAGGCGCAGGCCGAACTGGACCGCCAGATCGGTCTCGGCCGGGTCAAGGAGCAGATCGAGGCGTACCGCGCGGCCACGCAGATGGCGCGGATCCGTGCCGCGCGCGGCATGAAGGTCGCCCAGACGTCCAAGCACATGATCTTCGCGGGTCCGCCCGGTACCGGTAAGACGACCATCGCGCGCGTGGTGGCGAACATCCTCGCGGGTCTGGGTGTGATCGCCGAACCCAAGCTGATCGAGACGTCGCGCAAGGACTTCGTCGCCGAATACGAGGGGCAGTCGGCGGTCAAGACGTCCAAGACCATCGACCGCGCGCTCGGTGGCGTGTTGTTCATCGACGAGGCCTACACGCTGGTGCAGGAGCGCAACGGCCAGACCGACCCGTTCGGCGCCGAGGCGCTCGACACGCTGCTGGCCCGCATGGAGAACGACCGCGACCGCCTCGTGGTGATCATCGCCGGGTACAGCAACGACATCGACCGCCTGCTCGAGGTCAACGACGGCCTGCGATCGCGCTTCGCGACGCGGATCGAGTTCGATTCGTACTCACCGGATGAGATCGTCGAGATCTCGAAGGTGATTGCCACGGCGAATGATTCGCGACTCGACGACACCGCGGCCAAGCGTGTGCTGGAGGCTGCGACGACGCTGAGCCAGCGCTCGCTCAACGGCAAGCCGGCCCTGGACATCGCGGGCAACGGCCGCTACGCGCGTCAGCTGGTGGAGGCCGGTGAGCAGAACCGCGACATGCGGCTGGCCCGGTCGCTCGATTTCGACAGCCTCGGCGTCGACCAGCTCAGCGAGATCAACGGTGACGACATGGCGGCGGCGATCGCCTCGGTGCACAGTCGTCTGAACATAGGCGAGTAGGCAGACGATGGCAGGTTTCCGGCTCACCACCAAGGTCCAGGTCAGCGGCTGGCGTTTTCTGCTGCGCCGCGTCGAGCATGCGATCGTCCGCCGCGACACCCGGATGTTCGACGACCCGTTGCAGTTCTACAGCCGCGCGGTCTTCGCCGGGGTGGTCGTATCCGTGTTGATCTGCCTCGGCGCGGCCCTGATGGCCTACTTCAAGCCGCTCGGCAAGCAGGGCAGTGACCAGCTGCTGGTGGACCGCACCACCAACCAGCTGTACGTGATGCTGCCGGGCAGCAACCAGCTGCGCCCCGTGTACAACCTCACCTCGGCGCGGCTGGTGCTGGGCAACGCGTCGAATCCTGTCGCGGTGAAATCCGAAGAGCTGAACCGGATTTCTAAGGGGCAGTCGATCGGTATCCCGGGTGCGCCGTATGCGACACCCACCGGAACGCCCGCTTCGCAGTGGACGCTGTGCGACACGGTCGCCAAACCCGACAGTTCGGCGCCGAAGGTCGAGACGTCGATCCTGATCCGCACGCTGGCCATCGATTCCGGTGTCGGGCCGATACGCGCCGACCAGGGCATGCTGGTGTCGTACGAGGGTGCCAACTGGCTGATCACCGAGGGCGGGCGGCACTCGATCGATCTCGCCGACCGTGCCGTCACCTCGGCCGTGGGCATCCCGGTGACGGCCAAGCCGACGCCAATCTCGCAGGGGCTGTTCAACGCACTGCCCAACCGGGGTCCGTGGCAGCTGCCGCAGATCCCCGCCGCAGGCGCACCCAACAGCGTCGGTCTACCGGAGAACCTCGTGATCGGTTCGGTGTTCCGCACGGCCACCGAATCCGATCCGCAGCACTACGTGGTGCTGCCCGACGGCGTCGCGCGCGTCAACAACACGACCGCGGCCGCGCTGCGAGCGACCAACTCCTACGGGCTCATGCAACCACCCGCCGTGGAGGCCAGCGTGGTCGCGAAAATCCCTGAGCAGGTTTACGTCTCGCCGCTTCCGGACCAGCCGCTGGATGTGCTGCTGCGTCAGGACTCGCCCGTGCTGTGCTGGTCCTGGCAGCGCGAGCCCGGCGACCAGGCGCCCAAGACCACGGTCATCGCGGGCCGCAGGCTGCCGCTGCCGGCCAGTGCGATCGGCACGGGGATCGACCAGATCGGCGGCGACTCAACGGTGTACATCGAAGGCGGGCAGTTCGTGCGGTTGCAGTCACCGGATCCGCGCGTCGGCGAGAGCATGTACTACATCGACCCGCAGGGCGTGCGGTACGGCATCGCCAACGACGACGCCGCCAAGAACCTGGGCCTGGCCGGACCGGTGAATGCGCCATGGCAGGTGGTCGGACTGCTCGTGGACGGCCCGGTGCTGTCGAAGGAGGCGGCGTTGATCGAACACGACACCTTGCCTGCGGATCCCAATCCACGCAAAGTGGCGAGCGGGGAGGGCTGATGACCACCAAGAAGTTCACGCCGACCATCAAGCGTGGTCCGCGCCTGACGCCCGGTGAGATCAACGTCGCACCGCCAGACGACCTGGGTATCGACATCCCGCCGTCGGGCATGCAGAAGGCGTTGCCGTGGGTGATGGGTGGCTGCATGCTCGGCATGATCGCGATCATGGTGTTCACCGGCGTGCGCCAGCTGTCGCCGTACATGCTGATGATGCCGCTCATGATGATCATGGGCACGGTCGGCTTCATGGCGGGCGGCGGATCGGGCGGCAAGAAGGTGCCCGAGATCAACGCCGACCGCAAGGAATACCTGCGTTACCTCGCCGGTCTGCGCACCCGCGTGACGTCGTCGGCGTCGGCGCAGGTGGCGTTCTTCGCCTACCACGCACCGCATCCCGACGACCTGCTGTCGATCATCGGCACGCACCGGCAGTGGGCACGGCAGGCCAACTCGGAGTTCTTCGCCGCGACGCGCATCGGCATCGGCGCCGAGATCGCCGTCGACCGCCTGCTCAAACCGAACACCAGCGGTGAACTCGCCGGTGGGCAGGCCGCACCCGCGCCGCACCTCGAGCCGGTGAGCCACATGTGGGTGACCAAGTTCCTGCGCACCCACGGCCTGATCCACGACTGCCCCAAACTCGTTCAGCTGCGGACCTTCCCGACCGTCGCCGTGGGCGGTGACCCCGAGGCCGCCGAGGGGCTGCTCACCTCGATGATCTGCCATCTGGCGGTGTTCCATCCGCCGGACCTGGTGCAGATCCGCGTGCTCACCGACAACCCCGAGGACCCCAAGTGGTCGTGGCTGAAGTGGTTGCCGCACACCCAGCATCAGACCGACACCGACGCTGCGGGTCCGACGCGCCTGGTGTACACCCGGCCCGACGGGTTGAGCGATCTCACCGCGCGCGGCCCGCACACCGCTGACGCGGCACCGGGCGGGCCGTACGTCGTCGTCGTCGATCTCACCGGCGGCAAGGCGGGATTCCCGCCGGACGGCCGCGCGGGCGTCACGGTGATCACCCTCGGCGCACAGCGTCAGGCGGCCTACAAGCTCAAGGTCGAGAAGGACGGCAAGGCCGAGGACCGTCTGCCGAACCAGCCCTGGCGTGAGGTCACCCGGGTGGCCGACCGGATGACGCCCGGCCAGGCCGGCCGCATCGCGCGCAAGCTCGCGGGATGGTCGATCACCGGCACGATCATCGACAAGAACGTGCGGGTGCAGAAGAAGGTGTCCAACGAGTGGCATCACCTCGTCGGCGCGCAGTCGGTCGAGGAGGTCACGCCGGCCCGCTGGCGGATGTACGCCGACACCGACCGGGACCGCCTCAAGATCCCGTTCGGCCACGAACTCAAGACCGGCGAGATCATGTATCTCGACATCAAGGAAGGCGCCGAGTTCGGTGCGGGCCCGCACGGCATGCTGATCGGCACCACGGGTTCGGGTAAATCCGAGTTCCTGCGGACCCTGATCCTGTCGCTGGTCGCGACGCACCACCCCGACCAGATCAATCTGCTGCTCACCGACTTCAAGGGCGGCTCGACGTTCCTCGGCATGGAGAAGCTGCCGCACACCGCGGCCGTGGTCACCAACATGGAAGAGGAAGCCGAACTGGTCAGCCGCATGGGTGAGGTGCTCACCGGTGAGCTCGACCGCAGGCAGTCGATCCTGCGCCAGGCCGGTATGCAGGTGGGTGCCGCCGGTGCGCTCTCGGGTGTCGCCGAGTACGAGAAGCACCGCGAACGCGGTGCCGATCTGCCGCCGTTGCCGACGCTTTTCGTCGTGGTCGACGAGTTCGCCGAGCTGCTGCAGAACCACCCGGACTTCATCAACCTTTTCGACCGCATCTGCCGTGTGGGCCGCTCGCTGCGCGTGCACCTGCTGCTCGCGACGCAGTCACTGAACACCGGTGGTGTGCGCATCGACAAGCTCGAGCCCAACCTGACGTACCGGATCGCGTTGCGCACCACCAGCTCTGCCGAGTCCAAGGCCGTGATCGGTACGCCGGAGGCGCAGTACATCACCAACAAGGAGAGCGGTGTCGGCTTCCTGCGGGTCGGCATGGAGGACCCGGTGAAGTTCCGGTCCGTCTACACCGGCAACAACTACGTTCCGGCAGCACCGGAGTCGTCCGACCGCGAGGCGAAACCCAAGGCGCAGCGGCAATCCCAGGTGCGCATTCACCAGTTCACCACCACGCCCATCTTCGATACGGCGGTGTCGTAAATGTCCACAGAAGCTGAACCCCGGGTTCTGCGTGAGGTGGTCCTGTCGCAGCTGGCCACCGGCGAGAGCCGCGCGTACAAGATGTGGCTGCCTCCGCTCACCGACCCCACCCCGGTCAACGAACTCGTCGAGCGCGACTATCAGCGTCGCCCACTGCGATTCGGGCTCGGGATCATGGACGAGCCGCGCCGCCACCGCCAGGAGGTCTGGGGCGTCGACGTGTCCGCGGCGGGCGGCAACATCGCCGTCGGCGGTGCACCGCAGACCGGTAAGTCGACGTTCCTGCAGACGCTCGTGGTGTCGGCCGCGGCCACCCACACACCGCGGCAGGTGCAGTTCTACTGCGTCGACCTCGGTGGCGGCGGTCTGATGTACCTCGAGGACTTGCCGCACGTCGGCGGCGTCGCCACCCGTGCCGAACCGGACCGCGTCAACCGCGTCGTGGCCGAGGTGAAGGCCGTCCTGCGTGCTCGCGAGCAGGTGTTCAAGCAGTACCGCGTCGGCTCGATCGCGTCGTACCGCGAGATGCGCGACGATCCGAACAACCCGGCATCGCAAGACCCGTTCGGCGACGTGTTCCTGGTGATCGACGGCTGGCCGGCGTTCGTCGCCGAGTTCCCGGACCTCGAGCCGGCCGTGCAGGACATCGCGGGTCAGGGTCTGGCGTACGGCGTCCACGTGATCATCACGACGCCGCGGTGGACCGAGCTGAAATCGCGTGTGCGCGACTATCTGGGCACCAAAATCGAATTCCGTCTCGGCGACGTCAACGAAACTCAGATCGACCGCATCACGCGCGAAATTCCGGCCAACCGGCCCGGGCGTGCGGTGTCACTCGAAAAACATCATTTGATGATGGGGGTGCCACGACTCGACGGCGTGCACAGCGCAGACAACATCGTCGAGGCAATTTCGAGCGCCGTCCAGCAAATCGCCGACAGGCACACAGATCAGGCGCCGCAGGTGCGTGTGCTGCCCGAACGCATATACCTGCACCAGCTCGATCCGAACCCGCCCGGGCCCGATTCGGACTACCGGACCAGGTGGCAGGTGCCGCTCGGCGTGCGCGAATCGGACCTCACGGTGGCCTACAACCAGATGCACCTCACGCCGCATCTGCTGATCTTCGGCGCGCCCAAGTCGGGCAAGACCCGCATCGCGCACGCCGTCGCGCAGGCCATCTGCAAGCGCAACAGCCCGCAGCAGGTGCGGTTCATGCTGGCCGACTACCGGTCCGGTCTGCTCGACGCGGTGCCGCAGAGCCACCTGCTCGACGCGGGCGCGATCAACCGCAACAGCGCGACGCTGGAAGAGGCCATCAAGGCCCTGGCCGTCAACCTCAAGAAGCGGCTGCCGCCGCCGGATCTGACCACCGCACAGCTGCGGGCCAGGTCATGGTGGTCCGGGCCGGACGTCGTGCTGCTGGTCGACGACTGGCACATGGTGACCGCCGCGGCAGGCATGGTGTCGCCCATGGCGCCGCTGGGACCGCTGCTGCCCGCGGCGGCCGACATCGGCCTGCACGTCATCGTCACGTGCCAGATGTCCATGGCCCACCGCGCGACCATGGACAAGTTCGTGGGTGCCGCCTACGGCGCAGGATCACCCACGTTGTTCCTGTCCGGCGAGAAGAACGACTTCCCGTCGCGGGACATCATCGTCAAGAAAAGGCCCCCTGGCCAGGCATTCCTTGTCGGTCCGGACGGAAAAGAGGTCATCCAGGCGGCCTACGTGGACCCACCCGAAGAAGAAGTGTTCTCACCACCTTCAGAGGGCAGTTAGTATTTGTTCAACGCACTCAGCAACGCTGGCGGCAGCTCGCCAGCAAAGGGATCGGGGGACAGATTCCTTGACGTTCTGGCAAATTTGCGCCAGGGGGATTCGAGTGCTTTGTCCTTGAATATGTCGAGTGGGGAAGGGGAGTACGCAAATGCAACCGATGACACACAATCCGGGTGCGGAAGCCGTTGCGGCGCAAGTTATCGCAAATGCAGCACGTGGTCTGGCCGGTGGCACCACCGCCTCGGCCGCGGTCACCGCATTGGTGCCTGCAGGCGCTGACGAGGTCTCGGCGCTGGCCGCCGTGGCGTTCGCCAGCGAGGGCGTCGAGGCTCTTGCGGCGAATGCGTTCGCGCAGGAGGAGCTGACGCGCGCAGGTGCCGCGTTCGCCGAGATCGCGGGCATCTACAACGCCGTGGACGCCGCCAACGCGGCCACGATGTAGTTCTTCGAGGCAGATTTTTCAGCAGCGAGAGTTAGGGACACCAACCGATGGTTGCGGCGCCGCCTATCCCTCCGGTGTGGATCGCTCTACCACCGGAGATCAACACCGCTCGCCTGATGGCCGGCGCCGGCCCGGCGCCGATGTTGCAGGCCGCAGCGGGTTGGGAGGGTCTGGCGGTCCTGTTGGAGACGCAGGCCGCCGAGCTGGCGGCCGCACTCACCAACCTCACCTCGGTGTGGACCGGAGCGGCCAGCGAGCGCGCGGTCGCGGCGACGATGCCGATGATCACGTGGCTGCAGACCACTGCGGCGCAGGCGCAGAAGCGTGCGCTGCAGGCCTCGGCCCAGGCCAGCTCGTACAGCCTGGCGCTCGCCACCACGCCGCCGCTGCCGGAGATCGAGCAGAACCATGTCACGCACGCGGTGCTGGAGGGAACCAACTTCCTCGGTATCAACACCGTGCCGATCGCGCTCAACGAGATGGACTACTTCGTTCGCATGTGGAATCAGGCGGCCGGGGCGATGGATCTCTACCACGCGGAGACCACCGTCAACCTGCTGTTCGAGCCGATCATGCCGATGAAGCCGATCGTGCTTCCCGGTGTCGGTGAGACCACCGCGGCGGCCGCACTGGCGCAGACTGCGCCGCGCGTGGCCGAAGGCGTGATGCGCAACGCGGTAATCGAGGGCGTGAGCGCGATCGCGACCATCGAGTCGGTCGGGCTGGCCGCGGGACATGCTGCGGCACAAGCGAATTTCGCCGAACAGCGTGGCCAGGGCGCCGCGCAGAAGGGCGAGAACGCGGGGCAGGAGGCCGGCCGCGAGTCGGGCAAGAACATGCAGCAGGGCATGCAGATGGTGATGCAGATGGGTTCGCAGGCCGCACAGGCCCCGGCTCAGCTGGCGTCGATGTTCCAGTCCGGCGTGCAGACCATGACCCAGCCGTTGCAGCAGGCGACCCAGATGGTCAGCCAGTTCGCCAGCATGGGTGGCAGTGAGCGCGCCATGCAGGTCGGTTTGATGGGGGCCAGCCCTTTCTCGAACCACCCGATGCTCGGCGGATCGGGTCCCAGCACGGGAGCCGGCTTGGTGCGGGCCATGTCGCTGCCCGGTGCGGGCGGCACCGCGCCGCGAACTCCGTTGCTGTCCAACCTGCTTGGCATCAGCGGTGAGATGAAGGCCGCTCCCGCCGGCGCGGGTTCGGCAGCCGCGGGCGGCCTGGCCCCGGTGGGTGCCGGTGCCGGTGGCGGCGCGGGTGCGCCGGTGGCGCACGCCGGCCAGAACAGCAAGAGCGGGGGGAAGAAGGACGGGTTGGTCGCGCCGACGCCGCTGACCTACGACCTCTCCGAGGATGAAGACGACGAGTGGTGAACACTCGCACAAGAACTTTCCGGTGCACTCGCCGGAAGACTCGCCATGGAATTGGTGAGGACACAGGGAAATAAGGGGAAATCCAATGGCAGCAATGAATACAGATGCCGCCGTCCTCGCCAAGGAGGCGGCGAATTTCGAGCGCATCTCCGGCGAGCTCAAGGGCGTCATCGCGCAGGTTGAGTCCACGGGCTCCGCTCTGGCCGCTCAGATGGTCGGCCAGGCAGGCACCGCCGCGCAGGCCGCGCTGGCTCGGTTCCACGAGGCCGCCGCCAAGCAGGTTCAGGAGTTGAACGAGATCTCGGCCAACATCCACACCTCGGGCACGCAGTACACCTCGACCGACGAGGACCAGGCGGGCACGCTTGCGTCGTCGATGAACATCTGACCACCTCGCACTCACTGAACGGAGACAAGACATGACAGAACAGGTATGGAATTTCGCCGGTATCGAGGGCGGCGCGTCGGAGATCCACGGCGCCGTGTCCACCACCGCCGGTCTGCTCGACGAGGGCAAGGCCTCGCTGACCACTCTCGCCTCAGCGTGGGGCGGCACCGGTTCGGAGGCCTACCAGGCCGTCCAGGCCCGTTGGGACTCCACCTCCAACGAGCTGAACCTGGCACTGCAGAACCTCGCCCAGACCATCAGCGAGGCGGGCCAGACCATGGCGCAGACCGAGGCCGGCGTCACGGGAATGTTTGCCTGAGAACACCGATGCACGTTGGTGGGCGGGATATCGGACATCCATGGATGCCCGATCCCGCCCATCATGTGCGTGCGGGTGCAAAAATTTGACAATCTGTTTGAACTAGCTGAGGGGTCCCCATGTCGGCCGACTATGACCGGCTCTTCCATTCGTCCGAACCGGGCAAGCCGGTCGATGACGCCACGATCACCGTGGACAGAGACGCGATCTTGAAGGCCACCGCGGCGACGCCGCCGGTGCCGGCGGGGGAGAAACCGCCCGCCGATGCGCCTTCGGGGGCGATGCCCGTCGCGCCGACACAGACTCAGTCCGCGGCGACTCCGTCGCGGACCGCCGAACCGCAGGTGCCGCCGCCGATGCCGCCGCCTCCGGCCACCGCGCCGCAGTGGCCGCAGAACTCGATGCTGCGTGCCCCGCAGCAACAGCAGTTCGGCCCGGGTGCGCGTCACGAGCAGCCGGCGACGCTGCCGCCGCCCGCGCAGCGCCTGGCGCCCGGCCCGGCTCCGTCGCAGCTCAGCGACATCGATCCCGAGATCAGCGGCGCGTGGCGCGCCGGGCAGGCCGTGCCCGCACCCGCGCAGCCCGGTCCGACGTCGGCTGCGTCGATGGGTAATCACCGCGCGATCGACGCGCTTTCGCACGTCGGTGTGAAGACCAATGTGAAGATGCCGTCGCAGCGCGGTTGGCGCCACTGGCTCTACGTGATGACGCGCATCAACCTCGGCCTCTCGCCCGACGAGATCTACGAACTCGACCTGCACAACCGCATTCGCCGGAATGCTCGCGACAGCTACCAGATCGGCGTGTTCGGCCTCAAGGGTGGCGTCGGCAAGACCGCGGTGACCGTGTCCCTCGGCTCGGCCATGGCCAAGATCCGCGGCGACCGCATCCTCGCGATCGACGCCGATCCCGACGGCGGCAACCTGGCCGACCGCGCGGGCCGGCAGTCCGCGGCCACCATCGCCGACCTGCTCGCCGATCAGGAATTGTCGCGGTACAACGACATTCGCGCCTACACGAGCATGAACTCCTCGAACCTCGAAGTGTTGTCGTCCGAGGACTACAGCGGCGCACAGCGGGAGTTCAACGACGACGACTGGAAGGGCGCGACCGCCGTGGTGTCGCGCTACTACAACCTGGTGCTCGCCGACTGCGGCGCGGGCCTGTTCCAGAAGGCCACACGCGGTGTGCTGTCGACCATCTCGGGCCTGGTGATCGTGGCCAGCGCCTCGATCGACGGTGCACGGCAGGCCGCGGTGACCATGGACTGGTTGCGGCAGAACGGCTATCAGGATCTGCTCGGCCGGTCCTGCGTGGTGATCAACCACGTGACCCCGGGCAAGCCGAACGTCGACGTCGAGGATCTGGTGCAGCAGTTCGAGCGGCACGTTCCGCCCGGGCGTGTGATCGTGCTGCCGTACGACAAGCACATCGCGGCGGGCACCGAGATCCAGCTCGATCTGCTCAGCGACACCTTCCAGCGTCGCATCACCGAGCTGGCCGCGGCGCTGTCCGACGACTTCGACAGGCTTGAACGGCGTTGACCTCCACCGCTGCAGCGGCCGACACGTCGAGCGTGACCCCGGGGCGGCCGTCGACAACAAGGGTCACGATCCTCACCGGCAAGCGCATGACCGACCTGGTCCTGCCTGCCACCGCGCCCATCGAGACCTACATCGATGAGACGGTGAGCTTCCTCGCGGAGCTGCTCGAGGACGCCCCCAAAGATGTCCTCGCGGGGTTCAACTTCGGTGAGCAGGGAGTCTGGGCGTTCGCGCGCCCCGGCGCCCCGCCACTGAAGGCCGACGAATCGCTCGACGACGCAGGCGTGGTCGACGGATCGCTGCTCACGCTCGTGTCGGTCAGCCGCACCGAGCGGTACCGGCCGCTGGTCGAGGACGTGATCGACGCGATCGCGGTGCTCGACGAATCGCCGGTGTTCGACCGCACTGCGCTGAAACGCTTTGTGGGAATCGCACTTCCGGTCGTCGCGGCGATCATCACCGTCGGCACGCTGATCTCATGGACCCGCTCCGGGCACGGCTGGTGGTGGGCCGTCGCGCTCGGCGTCCTCGGTCTCGGCCTGCTCGGCGGCAGCATGGCCGCCAAGAGCCGCTACAACAGCCTCGACATGTCCGAGAGCCTGCTGCTCGCGGCGGCCCCCGTCCTCGCCGGTGCGGTGGGGCTCGCGGTGCCGCTGCCGCGTGGTGTCGACGGGCTCGGTGCGCCGCAACTGGCCGGCGCGGCGGCCGTGGTGCTGCTGTTGACGTTGGCGACCCGCGGCGGGCCCCGCAAGCGCGCCGAGGTCGCGTCGTTCGTGGCCGTGACCTCCATCGCCGTCACCGCGGCCGCCATCGCCTACGGCTACGGCTGGCAGGAGTGGGTGCCTGCCGGTGCCATCGCGTTCGGCCTGATCATCGTGACCAACTCGGCCAAACTCACCGTCGCCGTGGCCCGTATCGCCCTGCCGCCGATTCCCGCGCCCGGCGAGCACGTGTCCAACGACGAACTGCTTGACCCGGTCGTCACGCCCGATTCGATCGACGACGCGTCCCCGACGTGGCAGGCGATCATCGCTTCCGTGCCGGAATCGGCTGCGCGCCTGCAGGAACGCAGCCAGTTGACCCGCCAGCTGCTCGTCGGCTTCCTGTCGGCCGGTGCCCTGATCCTCACCGTCGGTGCGATTGCCGTCGTGGTGCAGGGGCACTTCTTCGTGCACAGCATGATCGTCGCGTCGCTGGTGACCGTCATCTGCGGTTTCCGGTCACGGCTGTACGCCGAAAGATGGTGCGCCTGGGCACTGTTGGCGGCCACCGTCGCCGTGCCGACGGGCTTGATGATCAAACTCAGTTGGTGGTGGCCGGATTCCGCGTGGATCGTGATGGCCATCTACACGATGCTGGCACTCGTCGCGCTCATCGTCGTCGGCGCCACCGACGGCGTCCGCCGCGTCTCCCCGGTCACCAAGCGCATCCTCGAGCTGTTCGACGGCGCGGCCATCGCCGCGGTGATCCCACTGCTGCTCTGGATCGCCGGCGTGTACGACCTGCTGCGAAATCTGCGGTTGCACTAACGGTTGCGCGGTGGGCATTCGATGGACTCGGCGATCAATTGCCGGCTCGGGACATGCTCGGTGTTCTCGTGGCCCTGATTTGAGTTGAAGGTGTGCCGATGAATCTGCCGCCCCCTTCGGAACCGTACGGTCAGCGGCCGCCCACAGGCCCGCCACATTGGGGCACGCAACCGCAATGGGCCAGCGGGCCGCCACCGCCACCGAAAGGAGGCGGAAAGGCCAAATGGATTCTGGGCGGTCTGTCCGTCGCCTTGGCGATCGCGCTCGCTGTCGTCATCACTGTGCTCGTCGTCCGTCCCGACGGTGAAAGCCGCAGCGCCGATGGTGGTTCGGGCATCACTGCTTCCGAGTTCGCCAGCGCCAATGACACGGGGCCGGTCAGCATCATCACCGAAGATCCGACGTGCGACGCGTGGAACACGGTCGTCGGCCAGTACTCAGAGGCAGCCACCGGCGTAAATTGGGAAGGTCGCGAGGCCGAGACTCCGGCGAGTTCGTGGACGCCAGAGCAGCGCAGGATGTACCAGGCAGTGGGAATGGCCATGACGCGTGCGACGGAGCAGGTGACGAAGCTTGCGATGCAGACACCGCACAGGGTCATGCGCGAACTCTATGAACAATTTGTTGCGTACACGGTTGCGTTTGTAGAGCGCATACCCGCCTATGTCGCAGAGGACAACAACCTTGCACTGGCATCAAACGCTGCCGGCAGTAGCGTCTCGAATATCTGCGGAGCCATCACTTTCCGCTCAGCACAAGCGTTAGCGATTTTGGTACCCAATTCTTCCTCCCCTTCAGCGCAGACCGGCCTGAAGACGTCGACATCGAAACCTTTTATGTCGCAACCAAACTCGATTTGCCAGGCCTGGGCTTCAGAGGTTGAAGTGTTTTCTGAGGGCACTACCGAATGGCGGAAGATCGATAAGAATATTCCCGCTAGTGGGTGGACACCCGAACAGAGGGCCGTACATGACGAGGTAGCGCCGCTGATGTCTGCGAATGCTGACACAATGGAGGAACTGGGGCGAAAGAGTGGTGATCCGCTGCTTGAGGATTTCGCCACGCTAGCAACTCAATACAGGCGCGCATTTGTTCTTTCCCTGCCTCGCTACAGTAGTGCCGATAGCTACCTGGCGCTGGCAGCAACAAATTTGGTCAGGTTGATAAGCTCAGCATGCAAGGCTGCGTCGTGACGACTAAAAAGGCTATCCCGACTGCTCCGAAGCCTCGCGAGTTTATTCGCAATGGGCACGCGTACGGATCGATCTCTGCAGGGGAATTTGCCGTCGAACCAGGAGCCCCATTAACGCCCCATCCGAGTCCGGTTGGGACAAGAAGAGAAGACGGGTATGCGCCCGAAGGGTTGAGATGTGGAGGCTGTTAATGACCTTTTTTCCCTCCTCACGTGATTCGGCCCAACCCCCGTACGGCTCTCAGCCCTCGCAGCGTGGACCTGAAGGGCCGGGGTACACAGGTGCCTGGCAGCCTCCGTCACCGCGACGAGGCGGAGGGCTGAAGTGGATTTTGGCGGCCATCGTGTTGGTCGTTGTGATCGGGGTAACGGCCGCAGTGACATGGGCGGTATCTGAGAGAGGAAGCCACCGTGATCAGACGCATTCAAATGTCTCCCCGGACAAAACAGCGTCGGTACTGAATTCCGATATGGCGAGTGCAAACGACACCGCGCCAGTGGCGGTAATCGGGCTCTTCGCACTTGATAGGGGTCTGGTGTTGTCCGACGTTGTGTCGTGTCGGTGATTGATTAGGGGTCCGCGCCCCTGTGAGCTGGGTGTTCTTCAGGCATCCAGGACAAGGAACGCGGACCATGGTTGACGGTAGTTCACTGCTGCTCGATCTCGACGGTGTGGTCGTCGAATCGGTGCAGCGCCTCGAGGACGGCACCCGGTTGGTGCAGGTGCTCACCGCCCCCCAGTGGGTCGGGATCTGCCCCGAATGCGGGGAACGCTCCACCAGGTCGAAAGGCTGGGTACAGACCGGACCCCGCGACGTTGTGGTGGGTTCGGACCGCCCGATACTGCGCTGGCGTAAGCGAAAGTGGTTGTGCCCCAGCACGGTCTGTACGCGCAAGGTGTTCACCGAGTCGGTGCCCGGAATCCCGGCGCGGGCGCGGGTAACACCGCGGGCCAAGGCGACGATGGCCACTGCGGTGCTCGACGAGGACCGTTCGGTGGCCGCGGTGGCCGGGCAGTACCGCTGCGGCTGGCACACCGTGCACGACGAAGTCATCGCCACCGCCGAGGACGCCCTGGCCGGCGAGCTGGCGCCGGTGGCGGTGCTCGGCATCGACGAGACCCGACGCGGTAAGGCCAAATGGGAACACAACCCGGTACTCGGGCGGCGGGTATGGGTGGATCGCTGGGACACCGGACTGGTCGACATCACCGGCGATCAAGGCCTCCTTGGCCAGGTCAATGGCCGCACCTCGGCGGCAGTGATCGACTGGCTCGCTGGCCAGGACCCTGACTGGCGGGCCGCAATCACCCACGTAGCCATCGATTTGTCCCCGGCCTATGCCCGGGTGGCTCGCGAAGCACTGCCGCACGCGATCCTGATCGCCGACCGGTTCCACCTGGTCAAGAAAGCCAACGACATGGTTGATGCGGTGCGCCGCCGGGTCACCTGGACCCAACGGGGCCGGCGCGGCCGCAAGGCCGATGTCGAGTGGATCAACCGCCGCCGCCTGCTGCGCGGCTCCGAGCGGCTCACCGCAGACCAACGCGCCACGTTGTTCGCCAAGCTGCTCTCCGCCGACCCCAACCAGGACATCGCCGCGGCCTGGATCGCCAAAGAACTGCTGCGCGACCTGCTTTCCTGCGCCGACCGCGGCGGGTTGCGCTACGAGATCACGACCGCCCTGGACCGGTTCTACCGTTTCTGCGCGGCCTGCACAGTGCCCGAAGTGATCCGACTGGCCCGCACCATCGAGACCTGGCAGGCCCCCATCATCGCCGCCCTGCAGACCGGCCTGTCCAACGCCCGCACCGAAGGCTACAACCGCATCGTCAAACACGTCGGGCGCATCGCCTTCGGCTTCCGCAATCCTGAGAACCAACGCCGCCGAGTACGGTGGGCCTGCACTCGCCGATCACGACGAGTCACACCCAGCCGGCACCAACGCCACTGCTAACTGCGAAGAGCCGCTAAACCCGGACTATCGGAACTCGCGTTGGGTCGCCCCAAGTCGACCTGTCAAGATTGGATTGCGTTGTCGGATCGATATGATGCTGACACACAGGCATGAGTGACTTCCGATCTCAAAATCCCTGCCTCCGAGTGGAGTCCTGAACAAAGAGCTTTGAACGAAGCGATCGGTCCGGTGATGGCAGAGAACACAGACAAAATGGAGCAATTGGGCAGACAGAGCGGCAATCCTGTTCTCGAGGACATTACAGTATCTGCAGCTCAATATCGGCGTGCGTTCGTGAAGGCATTACCGGAGTACACCTGGACGGATAACTACCTATCGCGTGTGGCTGTTTATCTCGCGGGTGCAGTAGATTCGGCGTGTAAGGCTAGTCGGTGATGATCAGCTCGAAACACCGATGGAGAATAATTTCGGTCGGCACCGCGGTCTAGCCAGTCAGGCGTATGGTAACGATCAACGGGCCTGCGAAATTATCAATTTCATCGGACCGAGAGGTTGCATAGCCAAAGCAGCTCCTCCAGTTGAGGATCTTCGCGAGTCGGGCGGATCTCACCTTGAGATGCAGCCTGAGTTGGTTACCAAGATAGAGCTGGTCGCCTCGGTCCCGTGGCTAGAGACGGACGATGCGGGTTTGTCGGCTCGATGTGTACCGGTCATGTCTTTCCGGCCGGAGGCGAGCCGGTGGAGCCGTGACCTGTTCTTCGCCGACATCGTTCGCACATGAGACTCGCACCGTCTGAGGTTGGCCCAGTGGTTTCCTGTCCACGCCGCCCGACTGCGGCGAATTGCCGCGCATGCGACAGGCAAGTGGCCGTTAAGCTGACTATGGATTACGCCGCGAACGCGGCGGAGGGACTACTGGTGGGTGCGGTGCCGTGTATTTGTGCGGAGGGGGAATGACTAGTGGGATATCCCGAGTTCCGGGTCATTGAGGAAGCTCTCGATTGGGACCCTGCGGTGGTGGCGGTACCGCCCGTTCCTGACAACGCTGTCTATGTTCCGGGCGTCGACCCGGTGGGCTTACTTGTGAACGCCGTGATGCCGGGTATTGCGGCCGATGTGAATCAGCAAGTTGCGAACACACGTGCGCGCGAGGAACGGTTTGCCAACAACTTGCGGTCCGCGCGAACTGCATATCATCGCACGGATAGTGCCGGTCAGGCGCAGATCGACAGCGCGGCAAGTACGATCGACCCAGCCGACGCCTTCGGAGCCGGCGTTCCCGTGCAGCCGACGTCGGCGGCCGCGCCTACCGGCGATGCGAGCTTCAGCCAACTCACCCAGCTGATGGGCGCGGCGATGCAGGGGGTACAACAAGCAGTGCAAGTGCCGACGCAGGCTGTGGGCACGGGAGCGCAGATGGTGCAACCCGTCATGCAGGGCGTCCAAGGAATTGTCCAGCAAAGCACGCCAGCCTCCGGGAAGTCGCAGGACGGCATGGACGGCGAGGGGGACGGACCCGGTCATTCACGTGGCGTCGGCCATGAGGATAGATCACAGTCGTTGGCAGGTGAACGCAGTGACAACGGCACTAGGAATGATGTGCCCGAGGATGCAAGAAAGCCGGACCGGGAGTCGGCCGAGGCAATGGCCCGTGCAGGTGAAAGACCTCTGGCACCGGTCGGTGCACCTCAGGAAGATCCACTGCATCCGGCGAGATCCCGATGGACGACACGTAATTCACCGGAGGTGGCGTTGTGAACCGAAGGAGCCATTGTCGATTCCATGGCGCGGGGGTTCGTAGGTGAGCATGCCGCCCACGCCTCCTGGATCTGTGCCTCCGCCTCATGGGTTTCCGCCGCCGAGTGGGGGACCAAGCGGATATCCCGGCCCGGCATTCCCATCGCGATCCTGGCAACAGCCTCAAGGTCCGAGGCGGGGTAATGGCTGGAAGTGGGCCCTAGGGACCGTGGCCTTGGTCGCTGTAGTTGGAGTAACTGCGGCGGTGACTTCGACCGTGGTGCATAAGGAAGGTGAAAGTACTTCGCCGTCGGCGGAAGCGCCCACGTCAGCCACAGGCGGTGCGAGCGCAGAGATCGCCAGCTCTGACGACACTCGGCCGGTCACGGTAATCGCTGAAGATCCATCGTGTGCCGCGGCGACGCCGATTCTGGAGACCCGCGCGGCGATCCAGCGCAACGGTTGGGACAAACGCGACGCTTCCCTACCCGCTGCCGCATGGTCAGCAGAGGTGCGTGCGCAATATGAAGCAGTGGCGCAGTCGATGCGCCTATCCGCAGATCAATTGGTTCCCGTTGCAAAGCTCACTCCACATCGCGTCATGCGTGAGCTATACGAGCAAATTATTGCCTACTCGCGGGCGTATGCCGAGAGCGTTTCGGCGTATACGCCCGAAGACAACGCCGCGCTGGTAAGTACTAATGCGTCAACCGCGGTATCGCTAATCTGCGTCGCTATCAAGAATGGATCCGCAGCGGCGAGAGGCCCGCTGACTGTTCAAGGGCCTACACGGTCAGATTTGCAACAAGTGGGCGATGTTTCCAGTCCAGGCCGATTTCTAACCGAGCCGAATCCAGAGTGTTCGACATGGGAAAAGGCTCTGAATGATTTTGACAATGACACGGTACAGTGGCGTGCGATTTCCGCAGATATCCCAGCAGGGGAATGGACGCCTGAACAGAAATCAATTACCGATGCGGTGATTCCTGTAATGCGCCGGCTGGCTACTCAGCAGGTACAGTCTGGAGAGCAAAGTGGGAATGCTGTCTGGCGGGACTTTGCTGATTTGTCTGCGCAATACCGCCTTGCATATGCGGAAGCGCTTCCGACGTATGTGGCTTCCGACGACGTTTTATCCGCAGTGTCGCTACGTTTAGGGTCGGTGGTGAGTTCAGCGTGTCGCCTAGTCGAGAAGTAGGGCCTGTCGTCGGCATTCCGAATGATGGCCGGCCCATGGCCGCCAGATGGGGGCGAGGCTGAATGGCGACTCAACCCGACGAGAGCTACTACGGCGGGCAGACAGTCACCGGTGCTGGTTGGCCCCACGTTAATGAGGATGTACTCGACGCAACCGCGGATGCATTCGATGACTTGAGGACATTTCTGCGGGATGTAGTTGTTCCCGCTGCGGGTCGGCAGCGTACCAAGTTATCTGATCGCTGGGAAGGCGCAGGCGCGCAAGCCGCGTACGACGAGGCCAGCGCAATCATCCTCGCACACGAAGCTAGCGAACAAGCTGCTAAAGAAACTAGGGATCAGTTGCGTCTGATGTTCGCGGCGGTCAAGTTTGCGAAGACAGCTGCGAACAAAACGGCTGAGGAAGTACAGGCTGCCTGCGAGAAGATCATGGGTGAAAAGCCTCCAGCAGAGGGAGAGGACACCCGTAACAGGCGTGCAGCTGACAAAGTCAAGGAAGGCTATGAGGAGAACGTCCGCTTGGTTTCCGAGTTCTCCAAATGGTTAGCAGAGAAATTGGATGTTCCACCCGATACTCCGGGGGCGGATGGAAAAGTGCCAACGTCAGAAGCGGAGGGTAAGTCAACTTCACCCGCAGGAGAGGAAGCTGCTGTCGGCGGTAGGGGATCCGCTGGAGGAACAGGGGTTGTGGCGGATCAGCCACCCCCACCCTCGCTCTTTTCCCCCGTGGCGTACGGAGGTAAGGGTACGGCTCAAGGCACTGGCGTCGTCGCGGATTCGCCGCCTGCAGACGGTCCCGTGAAATCTGAATCGGGCGGTGGACGGGGTCCAGCCTCTGTGCCTAATGATGTTGACACCCCAGCGACTGTCGGTGGAGACAATTCTCCATCGGCGAACAATCCCGAACCTGGCACTCCCAGCATATCGGTGTCCGGAGGCGGCGGTGCACCGTCGCCGAGCGGCGCACCGCAGGGGCCGAGAGTATCCCCAATGTCGTCGGGCACGGGCAAGGCGGACGCTGTGTCGGCTGAGACAGGTCTAGCCTCCTCCCCGACGCCAGCTACAAGTGGCGGGGCGCCGCAGAACCCCGCAGAGCAGTTCCAAAAAGGGTTGGCAGATGCGGCGAAGAACGGTGGGTCGCCACAGACGCTGTCGTCTACCCCGTCGCAGCCGCTTGGCGGACCGCCAACGACACAGCCACTCGGCACTCCGCCCCCAACGGCAGGCCCTACCGCTCCGCCTACGACCGGAGGCCCGCCAGCACCGGTCGCGCAGGCAGCAGGTGGACCTGGCGGCGGGGCTGGGCCAGCACCTGTGGCGCCACCCCCAAGCGGAGGTGTCCCAGGTGGGGCGGTCCCGTTGGGACCTCCACCGACTCCTCCACTAGCGGCGCCTGTGACGACGCCGTCGCCGGCGGCCGGTCCGCCTGTTGCTCCCACGGGTGCGGCAGCTGGTGCGGCCGGTGGTGGAGGTGCACAGGTCGCGCCGATTCCGGTGTCGGCGGCACGAGCCGAACGCGACCTTGCCCAACGAGCGGTTCGACGGTCGGGCGTGGATCCGATGGAGACTGCGCGCAGGATTGCAGCCGCGCTGAACGCCCCTGGGATGACCAACGTCGAGGATTTCAAGTTCTTCTGGGTCACAGGCCTCACGACCGACGGAAAGATCGTCGTCGCCAACAACTACGGAATTGCCTACATCCCTCAGCAGGTGCATTTGCCTGAACAGGTGCATATGGCATCTGCCGATGGGCCGAACACAACGGGAAGACCTTGCGCGCAGTGATCGCGACAGAGGATCAGCTGAAAAACTCCGATGCCGGCGTGCACCACGAGGTTTTGAAGCCTGAGGACATCCCTGAGAGCGGCAAGATGGCTGGTCGCGATCGCCTGCAGGTGATCGCTCCGGATGTGAGCTCGCAGTTGGCGCGGATCAGCGACACCGACCTGGTGAGCGTCCTACCGCCGGCGCCCGCTGATTCGAATCCGCCAGAAGACCGTCGGAAATCGTTGTGGGACAATGTCTGGAAGCCGTTGGCAAGTCGTTCCGCGAAGCGAGGGGAGAGGCACCTGACGGCCTTCGTGGCGTACGCGTCACACGCCCAGGAACACGCGCTTTACGCAGCACACACGGCAGCGCTCCCTGATGAGCAGCGGCAGGCGATCCGCGAGTTCATCTATTGGCAGCACGTCGGCCAATTGACGGCCGACGCCTTGGCCCCCGCGTGACGGTGCCAGTGATTCGACACGGAAAGCTGTTGCGCGCCGGTCGGGAAATTGACGCAAAACGCTCGGCCGAGTCGACCTTATGATTGCCTACGGAACACAACCGGGCGAGTTGGTGTTGACGGCAGCTGTTTGCGGGGGTGGCTTTGGATTCGCCAGTTTCGCGAATCTTCTGCCGCATCCGGTGTAGCGGACGCAGGGAGGGTGATCGGCTATGAGCGAGGAGTTGCAGTATGAGCTCCCAGGGCTGGAACGAAAAGCCCATGAATGCGAGTCGACTCGTCCCGAGGGCCCCGGCGACGCGACGAAGCCAGACGAACTCGCCACCACCGCGAGTGTCTATAGCAAGCTCATGGTGTCTGCCGCCAAACTGAAAGCGACGTTTGCAGCGGGAGACCGCGAGGGCGAGCGTATTGCGGCCGCCATCCGCGCCGCGGCGGGCGCCTACCAGAAGATCGAAGAGCAGAAGGCTGCCGAACTGAACCGTCAGATGAATGGCAGCGACGCCCCGCAGCCTGCGGCCGAGGCGGTGGTCCCTGACATGTCCGGTATCCCTGGCCCGTTGACCATCCCGTCCATGGAATACCCATCTGCTGCGGCTGCCGCGGACGAAATGGATTGGGAGGCAGCCGCGAGGATCATACATAGCGGCGATACGCAGGCCCTGTCGATGAAGTACTTCCGAGATCAGTGGCGGGACTATCAGTCCACGCTGGAGGGCCACGGGCGGCATTTTGCGAACCCGGCGGAAGGTTGGTCGGGCGCAGCCGCAGAAACCTGTGCTGAGGCTCAGCGGAGACTGTCGACGTGGTGGGCTGATATGGGTGCGGAGTGTGGCCGTCTGGCCCAAGAGGCCACGACATTTGTCGATGCGCACGACAAGTTGGTCGCGAACCACCCCACCTTGGAAAACGTCAGAGAATTCGAGGAAACAGAGTGGGCGTCTGAGTGGGATCGGCAAAACGCCTGGGCGATGCTGCAGGAGCAGTCGGAGGACGCGCTCGAGGCTTACGCAAACGGCAGCCAAATCCAAGAAATCCGTCCAGGGAAACCGCCGTCGATCGGTGGCCTTCCCGCGGTGAATGACGGCGACGTCCAAGCCACGCCGACTTCAAGCCCGGGAGGACCAGGCGGACCGGGCAGTGGCTCGGGCGGCGGGGGCGGTGGTGGAGGCGGCGCGCCTGAGATGCCGGAGATGCCGTCGATGGAACCGGCTGTATCGCCTGTCGGGAATTCCCCAGGGGGAGAACAACCT
The DNA here is from genome assembly GCF_001457595.1 of Mycolicibacterium smegmatis. Taxonomy (GTDB): domain Bacteria; phylum Actinomycetota; class Actinomycetes; order Mycobacteriales; family Mycobacteriaceae; genus Mycobacterium; species Mycobacterium smegmatis. Next base: position 100,699 of record NZ_LN831039.1, read on the forward strand.
TCAGGTTCGCCTTCCGGTGGTGGCTCGCCGTCTGGCGGTTCACCATCTGGTGGTTCGCCCTCTGGTGGTGGCGCGCCCTCCGGGGGTGGCATGCCGGAAGGCGGCCTTCCCACGGATATGCCTGGCGGCCCAGAGATTCCGGGTCTCGACGATCCCAGCCTGAACCCGGCCAGCGCCGGTGGTGGCGGCGGAGGGGGAGTTGGCGGTGGTGGCGGCGGGATGCCTGCCGCACCGCTGGGCCCCCCTGTCGGCGCGGACTCCGTGGCCCCTTCGCCGTCCAGCGCGCGTGGCGGCGCCGTGGGCGTCCCGGGTGGCCCGGCCGGCGGCGGTATGGGCGGCATGATGGGCGGCGGCATGGGTGGAATGGGCGCGGGCCACGGCCAGGGCGGCCAGGGCAAGGAGAAGCGCCGCGATCCGAAACTGTCTCCAGACGAGGACCTTTACACGGAAGACCGTGCTTACACCGAAGGGGTCGTCGGCCATCGTCCGCGCAGGGAGAAGGACAGCGGCAAGCAGCAGTAACGTCGTCAGGAAACCATGTCCCGCGCAACATGCTGCCAACCATGTTCTGAGGTCAAGGCTTTGGGACATTCCCGACGCCGGCGACGTAAACGTGTGTGCGGTGAGTGTTAAGGTTCGACGTGCTTGCCGCCACACGTACTTATCTCCTGCTGGGATTCTTCGTTCTGTGTGGAGCATGGATTCTGCAGGCGACATCGCACGGCGTTCTCGTCACCATCGCAATCGTCGCGCTGTATGTGATCGGAATCGGGCTGATAGCGGTCGGTTGCTACTACTACCGGCAGCTTCCTTGGCCGGAACCTGAACGGCAGAGGAAGGTCGGCGCACCGGTCGCCGTTTTCGGCTTTATCGTCATCGCGATCAATCTGGGGGCCTTCGCAGTCTTCCTTATCTGGGAATACCTGCTGAAATGAACGTCCTGAGCGCCTGGCCTATTGAGGGCTGGGCGATCGATCAGCGACCGTGCATCTCGCCGTCGAGGTCACCCGCCTTGGCCGCATCCGTGCGCTCGTACTTGGTGGCCGCTTCGTCCAACTTCTCGGCAAGTGACGTAGAAACGTTTTGCGGCTCTTCGCACTTGACGGTGTAGAGACGATCAGCTGCTTTCGCGCTGTGATCGAGGGGTCTGGTTGGCTTGGGGTGTGCCGGAGAAGAAGCGGAAGAGCAAGAGGAAGAGCGGAGTGTCCGGGGGCAGTGTGGACCTGGCGTTGCTGCAGAAGCTAATGGCCGACGCTGGTCGGAACGTGTTCGCGGGAATGTTCGATGAGCCGACGCCCGAGGTGCGGGCGGTGCCGGATCGTGCGCGGGGCTTCCGGGTGCGCGTCGACCTGATGTACGCCAAGCCGCCGATCTGGCGTCGGCTGGACCTGCCGGGCGACCTCATGCTCGATGAGCTCCATGTTGTGCTGCAGGTCGTTATGGGCTGGCAGGACAGTCATCTGCATAAGTTCGGTGTCGGGGCGGACCGGCGGACCCGTGCCTACTTCGTCACCGGGTTTGATCTCAGCGAAGGCGACGACGGTGTCGTCGAGGACAGCGTGCGCCTCGATCAGGTGGTGTCCGATAAGGGCGAGCGGTTGTTCTACGATTACGACTTCGGCGACGGATGGGACCACGTGCTCGTGGTCGAAGACGTTTTCGATGATCCGCCCCCGGCTGCGGTGTGTCTGACGGGAAAGATGGCCTGTCCGCCGGAGGACTGTGGTGGCCTGGGCGGCTATGAGGAGTTGGCTGCGTGGGTTCGCGGCGGGTACGACCCGCGGGAAACGCCGATGGGACTCGGTGCGCAGGAGATGAGGGACTGGCTGCCCCGGGGCTGGCACCCCGACCGTTTCTCGGTGGCCGAGACCAATGACGCTCTGGCCGCGTTGAACACGCGTTGAGGATTCTTCACCGCCGAGGTTGACGGAGCTGGGTTCGGAAGCCTCCGGTCTCGAGCAGGGACCGGGCGATGTAGTTGGTGAGGTTGCGGAAGCCCAGGGCGGATCCGCGCAGGTGTTCGAGGCGGCCGTTGATCGCTTCGGTCGGCCCGTTGGAGGTGCCGGGGCGGTCGAAGTAGGCCAGGACGTCGGCGGCACGCTTCTTCAGTGTCCGCCCGAGGGTGATCAGCTCGGTCAGCGACGTGGGGACGCCTGTGCTCAGCGTGGTGATCAGTGCAGCCATCATGGTGCGGCCCTTGGTGCGGTCTGGTTCGCGGTAGGCGGCCACGGTGCGTTGATACATCGCCCAGGTGGCCTCGATCTCGGCGTGCGCGTTGGCGGCGAACAGTGCGGCCAGTCGGGCTTTCTGGCGGTCGGTGAGCAGGTCGGCCCCGGTGTGCAGGGTGCGTCGCGATCGGTAGAGCGGGTCGGTGCTGCGGCCGCGGTGCCCGCAGGTGGCCAGCTGCACGCGGCGTCGGCACTCGTCGAGGGCGTTGCCGGCCAGGCGGACCACGTGGAAGGGGTCCATCACCGTGGCCGCGTCAGGCAGTTCTTCGGTGGCGGCGGTCTTGAACCCGGAGAACCCGTCCATGGCAACAACGTCCACACGATCACGCCACTCCTGTGGCCGCTGTGCCAGCCAGTCGGCGAACGCCTTCTTGGAGCGGCCCTCCACCATGTCGAGCAGCCGTGCGGGGCCGGTCCCGTCACGCACGGGCGTGAGATCGATGATGACGGTGACGTACTTGTCGCCGCGGCGAGTGTGCCGCCACACGTGCTCATCGACGCCGATCACCGCGACGCCATCGAACCGGGCCGGATCGGCGATGAGCACCCGCTGACCTTCGGCGAGCACGGCGTTGTTGGCAGTGTTCCACGACACCGCAAGCGCCTCGGCGACCCGGGCCACCGACAGGTGTTGGCAGACAAGGGCTTCCAGCGCCCACCGCAGAGCACGCCGGGACAGCCTGGCCCGCGGTTCGGCTGCGGCGCTGGCATCCTGGCGCCACACATGAGCGCAGCCGGCGCAACGGTAACGGCGGATCGTGACCAGCAAAGCCGTGGGTCGCCACCCGAACGGTTCATGAGCCAACGTGCGAGTCACGCTGTCACGTACAACGCCTTCTTCGCCGCAGCGGCGGCACCACCGATCCTCATCGGCGACCCGGCACGCCAGCACGGCCCGATCAGGGTCGAGGCGTTGGCCGGTCACCTCCAACCCGAGCTCGTCGAGGCGGCAGAAAGTCGTCAGGTCAGCGCAGGCGAAGCCCGCCCGACCGGTAGCGTCAGGCACGTCGAGGTCTTTCAGATGGATGGCGTAGGAACCTCCATCATCGGAAGACCTCGACCCCTATCCCGGCACCGACGCGCCGACGACCTCTACACCCTCAACTGCGAAGAGCCACCAATCTGTTGCCGGAATATTCGGATCAGTCTGCACCCACGCGGTGGTGTCAGACTTGAATTGGTCCATTACGTGCGCCCACTCATCACAAACAGGATCCCGAGTTAGCAGGAAACGTTGTGGGTCGTTCGTGTTCCCGATCGGCGAAACCTGAGTCGGTGGTGCGAGCGGTGTGACAAGTGGACCCCGAGCAGCCGCGGATCCGAACTCAATCGCTGAACAAATATTTCCGATTGTTTCAGTGATTGCGATTGTGACACGTGCGAATTGATCGGCCGGTGGCGCGTAGTCAGGAATGCTCGCTGCATACGTACGGGAGTATGCGATGAACTGCTCATAAAGTTCTCGCATAACTCTATGTTGTGCCATTCTGGCCACAGGTACGATCTGGTCAGCAGCGTTTCGCAGAGCGTCTGCCACCTCGTCGTACTGAGACCGAATTTCCGGACTCCATGAACTCGCCGGAATTGATGGATCCCGTTGCCCCCATCCATTCTTAGATGTGCGTATCCAGGTAGTCATAATCGGGTACTGCGCTGCGCACGACGGATCGTCGGTGATTACAGAGACGGGACCGGTATCGTCGGCGCTGGCGACTTCTGCGCTAGCTGTCCCATTAACCGACGGCGGTGGCGCGCTTGTATTCGACCCACTATTCCCAGGGTCCTTGCTAGCGACCGACAACGTCACAGCTGCCGTCACCCCGATCACGACGACCAGTACTACTCCGCCCAAGATCCACTTCCATCCGTTGCCCCGCTTCGGAGATTTCGGAGGTTGATGCCAAGCATCAACAGGGTGTCCAGGTCCACTCAGCCCGCCTTGCGGCGGCTGGAAGCCATTCGGAGGCGGCACAGAACCAGGAGGAGGAGGAAAGCTCACCGATGAACCTCCGTACCAATACCGCTATGGCGCAACCCAATACCTCCACCGTTACTCACAATGCGACCTCCGGCGCGGCTTCCGCGATCCTTTGATGTCGTTGCTTCTGTTTAACATGTTGCGAATCCAGCGAAGCATCAACCGGCGCCTGCGCCCCTTCACCGACATCTGCCCCAGCCCTGGGTGTCAGGGTGAGTTGAGTCCACTGGTACTTAGCCTGAATCCGTGGAGCGGCCCTCCTTGAGGTGTCCGTGTGTGGTTTCTGCTGCGTTCGGTGTTGCGGGCATGCGGTAGTTGCTGGTCTGCCCAGCTTTTCCTGTGTGCTCCGGTTGGGCCTGTTCGGCGCGTTGGTCAGGTCGTTGCCGGTAGCGGTGGGCTGTATCCGATGGTGTTGCGCCACAACGTGAGCCAGTGCTCTGTCCAGGGCCAGTGCTCGGGGAGGTGCAGGATCGGTCGACGCTGGGGTCGGGCCAGACGGGCGGGAATGTTGACGATCTTGCGGCGCAGCGTCGCGCCGCGGGCAACCACGTGGGCACCTCCTGCGAGCACGCCGGCGGCGCGCAGCAGGTTGTGCGCGATCGCCGCGCACAACACCCACGCACTGTTGGCACCGAACTGTCCTGAGGGCATGTGGGCCAGGGGTCCGTCGATCAGATCGGCGAAGACGGTTTCGATGATCGCGTGCTGGCGGTGGGTGATGTCAGCCTCGGCGGTCGGCAAGTCTGTGTTGGTGAAGAACGGGTGATACCGCCACACCGGGAACAGCGCGTCCCGAAATCTCGCGTCTTTGACTCGCCGCACCACCAACCGCGCGGTGAACCGATCTTTGGTAGAGGCGAAGGCGGTGTAGCTGACCTCGGCGACCTCGGCATCAGAAATCCAGTCACCGGTGTCGGGATCACGCACTGCACCGGGATAGTTGACCGGCTCCCAGGCCTGCTCGTCGATCGAACTGATGGCCCGATCAACCGCGGTATTGCGGGTCATCACCACCGAGAAGTGCGCATTGTGGGCTCGGCAGGCGCCCACCACCGACCGGGTGCCGTAGGACGAATCGCCACGCACCAGCAGTTGCCCGCGCACGCCGGCGGCGCGGGCGGTGGCGATGGCTTGGGCGACCATGCGGCCCGCACCCTTCCCGGAACTGGTCTTACCGGCGCGCAGCCGCATCCCGGCGATCACCGGCGCCGCTCCGGGGGTGCTGATCGTCGTCGCCAACGGGGAGAGCCCTTTACGCAGAACCTGCTTACCAGCGATCTTGGTATGCCCGTAGGAGGCACCCTGTTTGGCGTGGCCATAGACCGGGCGCAGCAGTGAGTCGATGTCGATGAACGCCCCCGTGTCGGATCCGGGCAGCAGGTCCACCCGCGCACAGAGTGCGGCCAGATGATGACGCAGGACCGACTCCAACTGCCGGGCGTGTCCGAAGGTGAACTCCCGCAACAGTGTTCCGATCGTCGATGGTGCATAGACCCCATCGAAGAGCGTCTTCATCCCGCCGCCACGCACGAGGTCGAGGTCATCAATGCTGTCGGCGCCGGCGCACATTCCGGCGACCACGGTGAGCAGCTTCGGCGACGGGTTGGCCGACCCGGACTTGATCCGTGGTTCGCTGATACGAACCTTGTCGGCCAGCAACTGTGACAGCCCGGTCTGGGTGGCCAGCGTCATTACCGGCACCAGACCGGCGCACGACACGAGATGGGCATCATCGAAGACCGCCGACGACGCAGCGAACCTATGGGACACTTTCACCGGAAGTGCCTTTCGAAGTTGTGCCGATAAGTGCCTAGAGAACACTCATCATCACAGCTCAGAAGGCACTTTCCTCGTCACGACACCCTGCGACCAGCCAATTCATCGGTGGATCGAGGCTTAGCAACTTGGCAACTTGGCTTGATCTCGGGGCGAGAACGGAATCACCTGAACCATGACGACGACGATGGCTGCTGTGCGCGAGACTGGAGCGGTGGCACCTTCACCGCGATCTGATGGCCCGCGCCGGCGGCGCTCGATTTCTCCGGCGCAGAAGCTGGCCCACCTGGATGCCTATGAGCAGGCCTGTACGACCAACGATGGTGGGGCGTACCTGCGCGGTGAGGGGTTGTATTCCTCGCAGATCGCCGAGTGGCGCAAACAACGCGATGCTGGGGTGTTGGAAGGCAAGGCACCTGGGGAGAAGGTCGGTAAACTCACCCGCGAGCAGGCCGAGATCGCCCGCCTGAAAAAGGAACTCGCCCAGGCCAATAATCGGCTGGCGACCACCGAGGCTGCCCTGGGGATCATGGGAAAAGCACACGCGCTCTTGGAGTCTCTCTCCGAGAGCGCGGACACCGACACGCCGCCGACCAAGCGCTGATGGATGCCTACAACGATCTGCGGGATATCCAGATTCCGACCCGCAAGGCCGCGGAGGTGACCGGCATGCACCGCTCGACGGCCACTCGACGCGCCAAACCCGCGCCGGCGCCTGCCGATCGGGCACCACGACCGGTCCCGGTCAACAAGCTCACCGAGTCCGAATGCGCCCGGGTGGTTGAGGTGCTCAACAGTGCCCGGTTCGTCGATGCCGCGCCGATGCAGGTGTGGGCCACGTTGCTCGATGAAGGCAGCTACCTGTGTTCGGTGTCGACGATGTACCGCGTCCTCAATGCCAACAAGCTGGTCAAGGAGCGCCGTCGGCTGGCCCGGCACCGCAAAGCGGTCTGCCCGGAACTGGTGGCCACCGCGCCGCGGCAGGTGTATTCGTGGGACATCACCAAACTGGCCGGCCCGGTCAAAGGGGTCTACTACGACGCCTACGTGATGATCGACATTTACTCGCGTTACATCGTCGGGGTCCATGTGCACGCCCGCGAATGCGGCCAGCTGGCCAAGGAGATGATGGAACAGATCTTCGGCACCTACGGCATCCCACACGTCGTGCACGCTGATCGGGGCACCTCGATGACCAGCAACACCGTCGCCGGACTGCTCTCGGATCTGGGCGTCATCCGCTCGCATTCGCGGCCCAAGAGGAATTGTCAATACCTGTGGATCGGGGTGTTTCAGGCGACCTCCGTTCCGGCGTGCTGACCGCCGTCTGAGGGCGATGTTGGCGGGGTGATGTCGGTGGGTCGTTCGAGCAGTCTGCCTTTATGGAAGACCGCGCCGGCGCGGACCAGGGCGACCAGGTGTGGGGCGTTGACGGCACGCCAGCGGGCCGCGGCGGCGTCGATGAGCTTGTAGGCCATCGCTAGTCCGGCCGCTCGTGATCCGGGCCCCTTGGTGACCTTGGTCCTCAAACGCACTGTGGCAAAGGTGGATTCGATCGGATTCGTCGTTCGCAGATGAATCCAATGTTCGGCCGGATACTTGTAGAATTCCAGCAGCACATCGAGGTCGTCGGTGATCTTAGCGACCGCCTTGGGATACTTCGCGCCGAAGTCGGCCTCGAAGGCCTTGACCGCGATCTGGGCCTTGTCGATATCCTCGGCGTTGTAGATCTCCTTGATCGCCGCCAGCGCCGACGGGTGCGCTGATTTCGGCAGTGCAGCAAGAACATTGGCCTGCTTATGAAACCAGCACCGCTGCTCTTTGGTGGCCGGGAAAACCTCGCGGACTGCTTTCCAGAACCCGAGCGCGCCATCGCCGATCGCGAGTACGGGGGCGGTCATGCCGCGGCGCTTGCAGTCGCGCAACAGATCGGCCCACGACTCGGCCGACTCGCGGTAGCCGTCGGTGATCGCCACGAGCTCCTTGCGGCCATCAGCACGCACGCCCAGCATCACCAGCAGACAGAGCTTTTCCTGGTCCAGCCGCACCTTGAGGTGAATGCCGTCGACCCACAGATACACGTAATCAGTGGCCGAGAGGTCGCGGGCCCCAAACGCGCGGGCCTCGTCTTGCCACTGCGCCGTGAGCCGGGTGATCGTGCTGGCCGACAGCCCAGCGCCGGAGCCGAGGAACTGCTCGAGGGCAGGGGTGAAATCGTTGCTCGACAGGCCGTGCAGGTACAGCAGCGGCAGTACCTCGCTCATCTGCGGCGACTTGCGCGCCCAGGCCGGCAGGATCGCCGAGGAGAACCGCTTGCGTTCACCGGTGTCGGGGTCGACACGGCGGTCGTTGACCCGCGGCGCTTTCACCTGCACCGCGCCGGCGGCGGTCAGCACCTCCCGGGGCTGGTGATAGCCGTTTCGCACCACCAACCGGTGACCGTTCTCGTCGAGTTGATCGGCGAACTGCGCCACGTAGGCGGCGACCTCGGCCTGCAACGCCGCGGCCAGCATCTGCCGGGCCCCGTCGCGGACGATCTCATCCAACAACGACCGACCAGCACCGCTGGCCTTGTCGTTGGCGTCCTCGGTGTCGTGAACTACGGTGAGCATGGGCGTACCTTCCCAACCAGCGCGCCAACGCCGGTCTTGATCGAATACCTGATTCCGTGAAGATCATCCCCGGGAAGGTGCGCCCATCTTCACGCCCCCACACCGAGGCTCATCCACAGGTATTGATCATTGCTCGCGGCCCAAGGTATCCAACGACAACCCCTACAGCGAGTCCTGGTTCAAGACCTTGAAGTATGCGCCGGCGTTCCCGGAACGCTTCGAATCCATCCATCACGCGAGGTCATGGACCGATTCGTGCAGTGGTACAACCATGAACACCGCCACAGCGGCATCGGGCTGCACACACCCGCCGATGTGTTCTACGGCCTCGCCGGCGGGAAAGACACCCAGCGCCGAGCCGTGCTCGCCGACGCCAGGGCGCGCCACCCACGCCGATTCGGCCGCGACACCGCACCCAAGGTCATCGACCTACCTGAATCCGCGGCGATCAACCCACCCAAACCGGCCGAACAGGAGACCGAAACGGAAGCCGCTTAACACCCACTGGACTCAAACACCTTGACAAATTCCGAGGGGCCGTCTTTATCAGGCTGAAGGTGTGCCAGGGATAGTCGTAGAGGCATGACCCTCGCATGGGGTGGGTCCGGGCGCTGCTGTATCCAACGCCGATGACGTTGCGGAATTTGGCGTGTCCGTACTGCCATACCGACCGTTAAGCTGAGTGTGGCTAACGTTGCGCAGGTGGGTCGGACTACATCGCGGGTGCGCCACGGGTTCGTGTGAGGGGAAGGGCTAGTGGGATATCCCGAGTTCCGGGTCATAGAGGAGGCGATCGGATGGGATCCGGCCGAAGTGACGGTTCCCCCCTTGCCTGACAAGGCAGTCGCTGCGCCGGGTGGTGATCCGTTGAGCGCTCTAGTGGGCGCGGTGATGCCGAACCTCGCCAACGACGTTAATAAGAAGGTTGCCGAAGCTCGGGCGCGAGAGGAAAGTTTCGCCTCGAACCTGAGTTCTGCTCGTACTGCATATCACGGGGCGGACAGCGCTGGTCAGGATCAAATCAATGCGGCGGCAGACCAGATTGACCCGGCCGATGCCTTTGGTGCCGGCGCTCCGGTGGAAAGTGCAAACGCTCTGTCATCGGGTGAGGGTGGTTTCAGCCAGCTCACCCAGTTGATGGGTATGGCGATGCAGGTGGGGCAGCAGGCGGCGCAGATGCCCATGGGCGCGGCGGGCACGATCGGACAGATGTCTCAGCCCCTGATACAAGGTGTCCAAAGCATCGTTCAACAGGCCGCGCAGGCATCGGAGGGCTCACGCCAAGGCGGTCAGGGCGAGGGCACGGGAGGAAGCTTTGATAGTGGGGTAGGCGCAGTGGCTCCTGAGTTGAAGCCTGAGGGCGGCAATCACGAGGAAAATGCGGCTGCCGACGGTGGCACGAGGCTTGATGAGGAAAACGACCTGTCCGAGGATGCCGCTGGGGCAGATGTTGGTGAAGGGACGCCGGCGCCGGTTGATGCTCCGCTGGATTCGCAACATGTTGAACAGAAGCAACGACATCAAAGGATCGCGGAAGCCGCGCCGGAGGTCGCATTGTGAGTAACGGTGGAGGTATTGGGTTGCGCCATAAAGGTATTGGTACGGAGGTTCATCGGTGAGCTTTTCTCCTCCTCCTCCTCCTCCTCCTCCTCCTCCCGGTTCCGTGCCGCCTCCGAACGGCTTCCAGCCGCCGCAAGGCGGGCTGAGTGGACATGGATACCCTGCTGATGCTTGGCAACAACCTCCGAGGTCTCCGAAGCGGGGCAACGGATGGAAGTGGATCTTGGGCGGAGTAGCACTGGTCGTCGTGATCGGAGTGACGGCAGCTGTGACGTTGTCGATCGCTAACAGGGGCCCTGGGAACAATGGGTCGAGTTCAAGCGCGCCATCGCCTTCGGTTAATGAGACAGCTAGCGCAGAAGTCGCCAGCGCCGACGACACCGGACCCGTCTCTGTAATCACCGACGATCCGTCGTGTGCAGCGCAGCAGCCCATTCTCGATACGTACGCGAGAGCATCCCAAAATGGTTGGCAGGACAGGGATCCCAATATTCCTCGCGCTAGCTGGACGCCCGAGGTGCGTACGCAGTATGAAGAAGCTGCGCAGGCGATGAAAAACGCCGCCGACCAGTTAGTGCCAATCGCTAAACTAACGCCGCACCGGGTGATGCGGGAACTATACGAACAATTCATCGCTTATGCGCGTGCCTATGCTTCGGCTGTACCGAATTACGACCCTATTGACGATAACATGGCCATCGTTGCTAACGCGACAGGCGACGCCATAACCTTTATATGTGCCGCGATCCAAAATGGTTCCGCGGGGGCCCGCGGTCCTCTAGTCGAGAAGATCCCAAGCCAGTCCTTCATCCAGTCGGATATAGACATCGAGAACCCCAGCCGATTTCTGCTGGAAACTAATCCAGCCTGTTCCACCTTGGATTCTGCGCTGGCCAGCTTCCAGGCTGATACGTCGGCGTGGCTGGAAACCGATCCAGGGATTCCCGCGAGCGACTGGTCACCAGAACAAAGGGAACGGAATGAGCAGGTAGCCCCTGTGATGCGGCGGTTCGCAACTCAACTGCAATCGGTTGGCAGACAAAGTGACAACGCAGTTTTTCGTGATTTCGCGTATCTTTCAGCGCAGTATCGGAAAGCTTACGTCTCGGCTCTGCCAAGTTATGTGCCAGCGGATCGGTACCTTGCCACCGTGTCGCTGCGCCTGGCAGGAGCGTTAAGCGCGGCATGCTCGGCAGCGGGAGCTTGACCGATTTCAGGATCGCGTTCTGGGTTGAAACTCTGGTTTACGAGGTGACAGGCACGGATGGGGTCAAAGCAGCCTGATGATAGTGAGTACGGTGGCCAGACCGTTACTGGAGCAGCGTGGCCACACATCGATGAAGAGCTAATCGGTATCGCAGCAGATTCCTTCGGAGACCTCGCTATCAATCTGCGGGACAACGTCATTCCATCTGCTGGTCGCCAGCGAATGAGACTGTCCGACTTCTGGGAAGGCAACGGCGCTGAAGCGGCATTAGAAGAAGCTTCGAAAATAATCGATTATCATGAGCTTAGCCAGGCCGCCGCCGAGCGGGTGAAGGCTCGATTAAAGCTCATCGAGAAAAAAATCGCAGATACAAAAGACTTGGTAAATTCCACCGCCCGTCGTGTTCAGAAGATCTGCGAAGACATTCAGAACGAGGGATTCCCTTCTATCCCATTCAGGGACACTCGCTCAGAGAGAATTGACGACGAGATACTGAAAGGGCTAGAGGAAAACATCGGCCACGTTTCCGATGCCGCAATTTCTCTAGCGCAGCATCTGCATGTGCCATCCGGGACGCCTGGTGCTGACGGAAAGGTGCCGGATAACACCCCCGAAACGAGACCGCCCAAGTCTCATGACACACAGGACGGTGTCGTCCACCCGATCAACAAGTTCACGGCTCCGAGTCCGAACTATCCAGCTTCACCACCACCCGGAAAGGGGCAGGACGGTGTTATTCGTCCGGAGAGCAAGAGTCCCGGCCCGGCCCCCGTTGAAGGCGGGCCTCCCACACCTGCTCCGAAGGCACAGCAGGACGGAGACGTAGCTCCGCGACAGAAACAGGAGGCACCGGTCCCGGCACCTGGGGTCCCGTCAAATCAGGCCCCTCAGCCAAGTTCTCCTGCTGGTCCGGTGTCGCCAGGCTCGCCGGCCGCTCCCGCGCCTACAAGCAGCGGTGGCGGACCAAAGAACCCTTCGCTGACAGGACTTTCGGGGACGTCAGAGTCGCCCGCATCGCCAAGTACGCCAGCGCCGACAAGCAATCCAGCGGCATCAGGTCTCCAGCCAAAGACTCCCTTGGAGCAGTTCCAAAAAGGACTTTCGGATTCAGCAAAGACAAGTGGGTCGCCACAGACGCTGTCATCTACGCCGTCACAGCCGCTCGGTGGACCGCCCACGACACAGCCACTCGGGGCTGCACCGCCAACAGCAGGTCCTGCCGCACCACCCGGTGCTGGCGGACCTCCAGCACCGGTCGCGCAGGCAGCAGGTGGACCTGGCGGCGGGGCTGGGCCAGCACCTGTGGCGCCACCCCCAAGCGGAGGTGTCCCAGGTGGGGCGGTCCCGTTGGGACCTCCACCGACTCCTCCACTAGCGGCGCCTGTGACGACGCCGTCGCCGGCGGCCGGTCCGCCTGTTGCTCCCACGGGTGCGGCAGCTGGTGCGGCCGGTGGTGGAGGTGCACAGGTCGCGCCGATTCCGGTGTCGGCGGCACGAGCCGAACGCGACCTTGCCCAACGAGCGGTTCGACGGTCGGGCGTGGATCCGATGGAGACTGCGCGCAGGATTGCAGCCGCGCTGAACGCCCCTGGGATGACCAACGTCGAGGATTTCAAGTTCTTCTGGGTCACAGGCCTCACGACCGACGGAAAGATCGTCGTCGCCAACAACTACGGAATTGCCTACATCCCTCAGCAGGTGCATTTGCCTGAACAGGTGCATATGGCATCTGCCGATGGGCCGAACACAACGGGAAGACCTTGCGCGCAGTGATCGCGACGGAGGATCAGCTGAAGAACTCGGATGCCGGCGTGCACCACGAGGTTTTGAAGCCTGAGGACATCCCTGAGAGCGGCAAGATGGCTGGTCGCGATCGCCTGCAGGTGATCGCTCCGGATGTGAGCTCGCAGTTGGCGCGGATCAGCGACACCGACCTGGTGAGCGTCCTACCGCCGGCGCCCGCTGATTCGAATCCGCCAGAAGACCGTCGGAAATCGTTGTGGGACAATGTCTGGAAGCCGTTGGCAAGTCGTTCCGCGAAGCGAGGGGAGAGGCACCTGACGGCCTTCGTGGCGTACGCGTCACACGCCCAGGAACACGCGCTTTACGCAGCACACACGGCAGCGCTCCCTGATGAGCAGCGGCAGGCGATCCGCGAGTTCATCTATTGGCAGCACGTCGGCCAATTGACGGCCGACGCCTTGGCCCCCGCGTGACGGTGCCAGTGATTCGACACGGAAAGCTGTTGCGCGCCGGTCGGGAAATTGACGCAAAACGCTCGGCCGAGTCGACCTTATGATTGCCTACGGAACACAACCGGGCGAGTTGGTGTTGACGGCAGCTGTTTGCGGGGGTGGCTTTGGATTCGCCAGTTTCGCGAATCTTCTGCCGCATCCGGTGTAGCGGACGCAGGGAGGGTGATCGGCTATGAGCGAGGAGTTGCAGTATGAGCTCCCAGGGCTGGAACGAAAAGCCCATGAATGCGAGTCGACTCGTCCCGAGGGCCCCGGCGACGCGACGAAGCCAGACGAACTCGCCACCACCGCGAGTGTCTATAGCAAGCTCATGGTGTCTGCCGCCAAACTGAAAGCGACGTTTGCAGCGGGAGACCGCGAGGGCGAGCGTATTGCGGCCGCCATCCGCGCCGCGGCGGGCGCCTACCAGAAGATCGAAGAGCAGAAGGCTGCCGAACTGAACCGTCAGATGAATGGCAGCGACGCCCCGCAGCCTGCGGCCGAGGCGGTGGTCCCTGACATGTCCGGTATCCCTGGCCCGTTGACCATCCCGTCCATGGAATACCCATCTGCTGCGGCTGCCGCGGACGAAATGGATTGGGAGGCAGCCGCGAGGATCATACATAGCGGCGATACGCAGGCCCTGTCGATGAAGTACTTCCGAGATCAGTGGCGGGACTATCAGTCCACGCTGGAGGGCCACGGGCGGCATTTTGCGAACCCGGCGGAAGGTTGGTCGGGCGCAGCCGCAGAAACCTGTGCTGAGGCTCAGCGGAGACTGTCGACGTGGTGGGCTGATATGGGTGCGGAGTGTGGCCGTCTGGCCCAAGAGGCCACGACATTTGTCGATGCGCACGACAAGTTGGTCGCGAACCACCCCACCTTGGAAAACGTCAGAGAATTCGAGGAAACAGAGTGGGCGTCTGAGTGGGATCGGCAAAACGCCTGGGCGATGCTGCAGGAGCAGTCGGAGGACGCGCTCGAGGCTTACGCAAACGGCAGCCAAATCCAAGAAATCCGTCCAGGGAAACCGCCGTCGATCGGTGGCCTTCCTGCAGTGAATGACGGTGATGTCCAGGCGAGTCCGACCTCCGCGCCCGGCGGACCTGGAGGACCCGGCAGCGGCACACCCGGCGGCGGTGGAGCCGGCGGTGGTGGCGGCACCCCTGAGATGCCGGAACTGCCGTCGACAGACCCGTCGATGTCGCCGATGAGCGCGAATTCCGCAGGGGAAGAGCAGTCTTCGGGCTCACCGTCCAGCGGCGGCTCGTCGTCCGGTGGTTCGCCATCTGGCGGTTCGCCTTCAGGTGGCGGTGCGCCGTCCGGTAGCGGGATGCCGAGCGGTGGCCTTCCGTCAGACATGCCGGGCGGCCCTGAGATCCCCGGTCTCGACGATCCCAGCCTGAACCCGGCCAGCGCCGGTGGTGGCGGCGGAGGGGGTGTCGGTGGCGGTGGTGGTGGAATGCCTGCTGCGCCACTCGGTCCCGCCGTCGGCGCGGACTCGGTGTCACCGTCGCCGTCGAGTACCCGTGGTGGTGGCGTCGGAGTTCCGGGCGGCCCCGGCGGTGGTGCGGGCGGCATGATGGGTGGCGGCATGGGTGGTATGGGCGCCGGTCACGGTCAAGGCCAGGGCAAGGAAAAGAAGCGCGACCCGAAGCTTGCTCCGGATGAGGACCTCTACACGGAGGACCGCGCTCACACCGAAGGCGTCATTGGTCATCGCGCGCGCCGGGAGAAGGACAGTGGAAAGCAGCAGTAGGAACCGTGATCAGACCAGTGCGCTACGAAACATGTTCAAAGCACGTGGGTTTGGGAGCGCCAGGAGAGCAGCAGCGAGTACGTATGTGCGGTGAGTGTTAGGGTTCGACGTGCTTGCCGCCACACGTACATATCTTCTGCTCGGCTTCTTTGTCTTGTGCGGAGCATGGATTCTGCAGGCGACGTCACACGGCGTTCTCGTCACTGTCGCAATTGTCGCGCTGTATGTGATCGGAATCGGGCTGATAGTGGTCGGTTGTCACTACTACCGGCAGCTTCCTTGGCCGGAACCCCAAAGGTATAAAAAGGTCGGGGCTCCGCTTGCGGTGTTCGGTTGGATCGTGATCGCAATCAATCTTGGGGCGTTCGTCGTCTTTCTTGTTTCGGAATATCTACTGAAATGAACGGGCGGCGCTTCAGCTGCCGTGCATTTCGCCGTCGAGGTCACCCGCCTTGGCCGCATCCGTGCGCTCATAATTGGTGGCTGCTTCGTCCAACTTCTCGGCAAGTGACGTAGAAACGCCCTGCATAGCCGCTGCCGCCGCGTCACGTGAAAAGCCAGCGGCACCGATCGCCGCAATGGTGGGCGCGCACACAGGACCGTGGGTCACTGTGACCAAGGCGGTCGTATTGTTCGTGGCCTGCGCTGCCGTCGCGATGTTCTCAACGATCTGCCGCTGACGTTCCGACAGTTCACGCAGCGCTGCTGCCGTTACTTTCAGATCACCGCTCACCGGGAGTCCCTTTCGTCGAGCCTCGGTACTTCATTACTGCGCCTGAGCTTCCGCAGCAATACGGTCGTAGGTGGCGCCGGCGCGCCGGATCAACGTGGCGTTCTCCGATGAGTCAGCGATCATCCGATACATCCGCTGTGTGGCGATGGGGAGTGTCTTGGCGACCCCTCCCCACTGAATGATCTGGGAGGCGATTTCGCCCGAACCGGGCGGGGCGTTCCAAAACTTGGCGGCGATTGCCGCCGGTATCAGCCAGGTGAGCTCAGTCATCTGGTGATCGATCTGTCGCCGGGTGTCTTCGATCTCACCGGCTTCTTTGTCGAGGACCTCTTTCACGATGCGATCCGTCTCGGCCATGAGCGCTGCGCGCTCCTTCTGTTCGCGATTCCTGTCGGAGTAGGCATCCGAACTGCTGCCTTCCCAGCTGTCAGGCGAACGGGTTCCATCGAGGCCACTGCTGACCCCTGAAAATGCCTCAGCGCCCTGCCCGTAGCGATCTCCGTGTTCAGGACCCTCGACCCCAGTCAGGTTGCTCATGATTGTCATCGTTCTCAGGCCGAAAGCGATGATCGGTGTCGCCGCGGCCGCGGCGAGCTTCGTGTCGCCCAACTTCTGTGCGCCGTCTCTGGCAAGAGATTGCCCGAAACTGATGGCGTTCGCTCCCAAGCCCGCAGCCGTGTAACGGGTGTCTTCAGCCATACCTACTGTGTGCGAGTAGCCGCTGTACCAGTTGTTGGCTATGTCGTAAAGATCCCCGAAGTCACTCACGTGGCGTCATCCCTCCCAGGTTCTGGAACAGCCTAACAACGCGCAGACATGCTCCGATGCACCAATTTTCAAGGCTATGACCGGGAATCGCGCTCGCGCTGAACCGCCTGCATCTCGTGAAACCGCTCAACCGCACGATCATCGGCAAGCTCGACGCGAAGCTCTGGGTGCAGCCAGTAGAAACGCACGAACTCGTACAGTGTCCGCCCCTCTCGGGTGTACATGGCGGAGTTGTCGATCGAGTGCTGCTCGCCGTCGTCGGTCGTGATGACCAGAGGGTAGATGGCCTGTGGTCGGTCGGGGGCGGTGTCGCTGACGTCGGTGACTTCGTCCCAGTGTCGTTTCGCCGTTTTCCGGAAGGCTTCGGCGCGTTCGAATCCCTCGGGCCCCAAACGCAGATAGCCGATGCCGCCGAACTTCACGATCAGTACGAAGAACACCGTGAAGACCCCGGCCAGTCCACCGCAGATCATCGGGACCCAGGCGAAGACGCCGCCCTCGGAACCCAGAGACTGCGTCGGAAGGTCCAATCGGCCCAATGCACTCAACACCGCAGCGAGGCCGAGAAGGGGCGCACCGCCGAGTGTCGCGACAAGCATCATCCGGTCCAGGCGCCGGTCCGGGCGAATGGTGATTTCGCCGTTGGGGCACGTCACCCTCGGCTGCAGGGTGGGCATGATGAACTGGGCGACGGCGGGGATCGTCCACCAGGCGGCAATGCCGACGCACAGCAGTGCGGTCACGTAACTACCGCGCAGAAAAGTGATGACCGCCCACGTCAGAAGTGCCGCCTCGATGATGCCGAGGCAGGTCAGCAGGATTCGCCGTTGCGCTTTCGTGGCCGTCTCCCGTCAGTTCCGTTCGCGGGTGTACCGCGCGGTGTACGCAGCCTCGGCCTCGGCGGCCTCTTCGGGTGTGGGAAGTCCGAGGGTTTCCTTGAGCATGCTGCGGACACCAGGGCTGTCGCCGACCTGCTGGACGGTGGAATACAGCAAAAATACGTACTGCCCCGCGCCGGCTTTCTTGGTCGCGATCTGCGCGAGATCCGCAATCTCGCGTGCCAGTTGACTTTCGGTCATGTTCACCACTGACGGCGCAAGGTCGATGCGCTGTAACCACCCGCTGAGATACGCGGTAACCGTGATGGTGCCCGGTGGGTTGGTGGCCGAGAAGAGCGGCCCTGGATCGGGTTCGTCGACTTCTGAGATCGGAGCCGACGCAACAGCGTCCAGCGCATCCAGACTGGAGTCGGCATCGCCTGCGGTCGGCAAGTACTCACCGAAGACACCTAGCTCTGAAGCGTCGGGAGCACTGTCGAACGCCGCTGAATCATCGCCCCAATCATCGTCGGACGACGAAAAGGGCGTGTTGTGGTCTGCCATCAACGGCTCAGACGTCCTCGGCGGTGATGTCGGCAACCAGCGCGTCGAGTCTCTCGCGGTCTGCCTCGATCGAGGCAGTGGCTGCCGCAGTCGCCTTCTGCAGGGCTTCGTTGAGCCGGTGCTCGACGGTCTCGGCGCCCAGCCGCAGAAGCCCGTCTTCGATGTACACCGATGTCAGATGATGGTGGCCGTTGAGCGTCACCTCGACGGTGTCGGTTTCGTCAGCAGCGGTAAAGGTTTCGGTGTTCATCTTGTGAAGCTGGTCATCCATGACCGACTGCAGTCGCTGCGCCTGGCGGAGTACGGCCGCCACCTGCGGATGGATGTCGTCGTCGCTCATGTTTGTCCCCCTATTGCTCCAGAGCCATCTGGTAGCGGCTTTCCTCCCGCGGGTTGATCAGCTGGATGGGCAGCTGGCGGTGCCGCGGTGTGTCGATGAAGTTGGGTCGCAGGATGACTCGGCCGACGCCCTGATGCGGGCCCAGATATGTCGTCGCGTTCGGCCAGCCGATGCGCGGTGTGCGGCCGACGCGGCCGTTGATCATGGTGGCGAACTCGCGGAACTGCGGGCCCAGGGTCACCACCGCGCCTGCCGCTGCGGAGCGGATCACGAACTGCGTGAACAGCCGCGCGTCGCCGAGGTTGATGCTCACGTCGACGTTGTCGAACGGCATGTACACCGGATAACGGTCGGCGGTCTCGCCGACCAGCACACCGGCCGAGCCGATCGGCAGGTCGTAGTGCCTGTCGGAAACCGGCACGATGCCCTGCAGCGCGGCACGCTGACCGCCGAAAAGGCACGAAAAACCGCGCGGCGTGGTCGGATTCGCCAGCGTCGTCAGCAGGATCGCACTCGAGGGAGCCGCACCGGGACGCACACGCACCCGGGTGATCGTGTGATCGGCACGGGCAGACCACCACATGTCCGGGCCGCCGGGCGCGGTGTAGGCCGCGGTGAACGTGCTGCGGCCCTTGATCGACGACCACGTCTCGCGCTCGTAACTGATCTCGGTGGCCTTGTCGTAATCGTCGAAGCTGCGGCAGCAGCGTGCGTCGACCCCGTTGGAGGCCAACTGATCGGCGATGCGGGTGGCCGACGAGACCAGGTAGCGCGCCAGGCCGGACACCCCGGAGTCACGGCGATGCGCCGAGCGCTGCGTCTTCTCGGGATCGGCGCGCAGCACGATCCACGTGCGCCGGTTGGCCGGCGCCGGATAGGGTCCCACCACCTGCTCGTAGAGCGCGATCAGGCTGGCCGGCGCGGTCTTGCCGACGCGGTAGCCGGCCGAGACCACATCGGCCTCGAGGTCGGGGCAGTGCGCCTCGAGCAGTCGCTCGACCAATTTGGTGCTCACCACGTCGTCGGTCATCGCGCTGCCGTTGACGATCACGGTCGGCGTGAAAGGCCTTGGCACCAGTTCGATCACGGCGATGAGATAGTCACCCTGCCAGCGCACCGCGACGTGGTCGCCGGGCATCACGGTGGCACCGACGGCGGGTTCCGATGCGACGTCGGGCGTGCTGCGGTGGCGTCGTCGCCACGAGAAGATCGCGCGCACCCACCCGGTGATCCGCAGGCCGCGGATGGTGAGCACCGAGAACAACGCGATGAGTGCGCCGAGGGTGATGCCCAGCCACAGCAGATCGAAGTGCATGCAGACCGCGATGCACGCCGGGATCAACGTGGCAGCCCAGATGCCGTGCCCGGTGGTGAACCGGAAACCGAACTGCCGCAAGAAGTTCATTGCTTCCGCCTCAGGGCGCGCCGTGCCAGCGCGCCGACACCGAGAGCGAAGGCCAGGGTGGCCCCGGCGATCACGACGGCTGTGATCGGTCCGCGGTCCGGCGGCGGGATGTACACCGGCGGCGGAACTTCCTTGACCCGGAACGGAGCCTTCTCGGGCCCGTCGGGGATCTCCCAGGTGAGCGCGGCGACGGGGTCGATCACCCCGGCGCCGACGTAGTTGTCCACGCCGCCACCGGGATGGCGCGCCGTCGCGGTGATGCGGTTGATGACCTGCGCGGGGGTGAGGTCCGGGAAGCGCTGCTTGATGAGCGCGGCAAGACCGGACACATACGCGGCCGAGAACGACGTGCCGTTCAGCGGCACCGGCCCGTCCTCGCCGGGAGTGGCATTGACGGGCTGGCCGTCGTAACCGAGTGAGGTGAGGTTCTCGCCGGGTGCGGCGGCCCCCACCCACGGGCCCGACATGGAGAAGTTGCTGGGCTGGCCGTTCTGGCCGATGCTGCCGACCGTGAGGACCAGCGGGTCGTACCAGGCCGGGCTCACGATGGTCTGCACTTCGCGCCAGCCGCGCGGATCGGACGGCACCGACGGGTCCGGCGGCGGGTTCTGCGAGCAGTCCTGGCCCGTGTTGCCCGCGGCGACCACGATGACGGCGCCCTTGACGTTCACGGCGTAGTTGATCGCGGCGCCGAGCGACGTCTCGTCGATGCGGCGGGTCACCTTGTAGCAGGCGGCCTCACTGATGTTGATCACCTGTGCACCGAGGTTCGCGGCGTGCACGACGGAGCGGGCGAGGCTGCGGATCGAGCCTGCGGTCTGGGTGGTGTTCGGATCGTTGGGATCCTGACGGGCGCCCTTCGGTTGGAACGCGACCGAGGTCTGCCGCAAAGAAAGAAGTCGCACATCGGGCGCCATACCGACGAACCCGTCGGTGGGGGAGGGGCGACCGCCGATGATTGCCGCGGTCATGGTGCCGTGCGCGTCGCAGTCCGACATTCCGTTGCCTGCCGCGTCGACGAAGTCGCCGCCGGGTTCGGCCGGGACCCGGGGGGACCCGTTCACGCCGGTGTCGATCACCGCGACGGTCACGCCGGCGCCGGTGGCAAATTTCTGCGCCTCCTGGATGCGGAGGTAGTCGTTTGCCCACGGGCGGTCGGCGAAGTTCGAGTTGGGCATCACCGTCGGCGTCGCGCAGATCTTGCGCTGCTCGGTGGGCTGGTCGGGGCCGGTTTCGTCAGGTGGTACGGCTCCGGCGTCGATGATCGGGGGATCGATCGCCCACGCCGGGGGCGCACTGAACAAAGCCAGCAAAACTGCCAGCACCATGACGGCTACGCGCTGCACGCCTCACACTCCCCCAACAAGAATTGATCCGACCGCCGCGGGCCGGAGCCCCCCAGCAAACAGATCGGTGTCTGCGCAGACAAGCATCTTCTCATGCCGAGCCGGCGGGCACTTCGCACGTTGGAAGTCTATGGGCATCACGATCACGCCGATGACGCTTTTTTACCTGCCCGGAAATCCCGGCCGCAGGCGATCAGAAATTGACGCAAATGTAGAACCCGGCAAAGACTTACGCGTCGAGATCCTGTTCGACCAGTTCGGCAACCTTGGCGAGCACATCGGCATCGTCGGACGACACGGTGACCTGGGCGCCCTTCTCCGCGCCGAGCGTCATGATCATCAGCGCCGAACCGGCGTCGACGGGTTCGCCGCCGTCCATGGAAAGGGACACGGGTACACCGGCGTTCACCACGGCCTCGGCGATGATGGCCGCGGGGCGCGCGTGCAGGCCGACGGCCGACCCGACGGTGACGGTCTTGCTGGGCATGGCTTCTCCTCTTATGTGGTGGCCAGCGCCGGTGCCTCCGGCGTGGTGACGGGACGTTTGGTGAACTGTTTGGCGGTGATGACGGTCAGCGCGCTGACGACGCTGCCGATCGCCACCGCGATGACGAACCACAGCAGGTTGCCGATCGCGAAGAACACGAAGATGCCGCCGTGGGGCGCACGCAGCGTGACGGCCGCGGCCATGACGGTCGCCCCGGTCACGGCCCCGCCCAGCATCATCGACGGGATCACACGCAGCGGGTCGGCCGCCGCGAACGGGATGGCGCCCTCGGTGATGAACGATGCGCCCAGCAGCCAGGCCGCGCGTCCGTTCTCCCGCTCGGGCTCACTGAACAACCGGGGCCGGATCACGGTGGCCAGCGCCATGGCCAGCGGTGGCACCATGCCCGCGGCCATCACCGCTGCCATGATCTGCAGGTTGGCCTGGGTGGGATTGACCAGGCTCGCGGTGGCGAATGCGTAGGCCGCCTTGTTGACCGGGCCGCCCAGGTCGAAGCACATCATCAGGCCGAGGATGACGCCCAGCGCAATCGCCGAACCGCCGGACAGACCACCGAGCCAGTTGGTCAGGCCCGAGGTCAGCGCAGCGAGTGGCCGTCCCAGGAGCAGGAACATCAGCAGTCCGACGACCATCGAGGCGAACAGCGGGATCACGACGACGGGCATGAGCCCACGTGCCCACTGCGGCACCCCGATCCGGCTGATCCACAGGGCGGCGAACCCGGCGATCAGACCGCCGACGATGCCCCCGATGAATCCGCCGCCGACGAACACCGCGACCGCGCCGGCGGTGAAACCCGGTGCGATACCGGGCCGGTCGGCGATCGCGAACGCGATGTAGCCGGCCAGCGCGGGCACCAGGAAGGAAAAGGCCAGCCCGCCGAGCGTGAACAGCACCGCCCCGAGGTACTGCGCCACTCCGCCGCTGGGAAGGTTGGTCAGCGAGTTGTGCGTGGCGATGATGTTGCCCAGCGACTGCGTCTCGCCGTCGGGGGTGTTCCCGATCTCGTAGCCCGCCAACAGGAATCCGAGTGCGATCAGCAGACCGCCCGCGGCGACGAACGGGATCATGTAGCTCACGCCGGTGAGCAGGATCTGCCGGATGCGGGTGCCCCATCCGACGTCACCCGCGGGCGCGGAAGCGGACTCGGCGGCCTGCCCGGCGACCCGAGGCGCGCCGGGATCACTTGCGGCGCTGATGGCTTCGGCCACCATCTTGTCGGGCTCGTTGATCGCGCGTTTGACGCCCGAGGCGATGACGGGTTTACCCGCGAAACGCTGCCGGTCCTTGACGCCGACATCAGTGGCGAAGATGACCGCATCGGCCGCGGCGATGGTCTCTGCCGACAGCGGCGTGCTGCCCGCCGAGCCCTGGGTTTCGACGGTGCACGCCACGCCGGCCTTCTCGGCGGCCGCCTTGAGCGCGTCGGCGGCCATGTAGGTGTGCGCGATCCCGGTGGGACACGAGGTGACGGCGACTATCGACACGCTCTTGTCGGCAGCAGGCTTCGGCTCGGCAGCAGGCTTCGGCGCGGACGCAGGCGGTGCGGCGGCGGGCTTGACCGCCGAGTTCACCAGTTCCACGACCTCCTGGGTGCTGGACGCCGAGCGCAGGGATTCGACGAAATCCTTGCGCACCAACGCCCGGGCCAGGCTGGAGAGCAGCTTCATGTGCTCGGACCCACCGGATTCCGGCGCGGCGATCAGGAACGCGAGATCGGCCGGGCCGTCAGGGGCGCCGAAGTCGACCTTCGGGTCGAGCCGGGCGAATCCGATGGTCGCGGTGTCGACGTACGGGGAGCGGCAGTGCGGTATCGCGATGCCGCCGGGCAACCCGGTCGCCGACTGTGCCTCGCGGGCCATCGCCGCACCCACCAGGCCCGCGGTGTCACTTGCGCGGCCCGCACCGCCGAGGGCGCCGGCCAGCCGGGCGATGACCGCCTCCTTGTCGCTGCCGGCATCGACATCGAGCAGGACCAGATCGTCGGTGATGATCGGTTGGGTCATTGCAGCACTTCCCGGTTGGTGGTGATGAGGTCAGTGACGCGGACGGCGTCGAGATCGAGTTGTGCGGGCACGGGCAGCGCCGATCCCGGGAGAGCCGCGGCCGCGCCGCCGTAGGCGACCGCCATGCGCAGCCGCTGGGACGGTTCGGCGCCGCCGACCTCGGCCCGCAGGTAACCGGCGAGCGACGCGTCCCCGGCGCCGACGGTACTGCGCGCGGTGATGGGCGGTGGCGCGGCGAACCAGGCGCCCGTGCCGTCGACCAGCACCGCACCGGCGGCGCCCAGTGTCGCGAGCACCGCGCCGACGCCCCGCTCGACGAGCTTGACCGCGGCCGCGACGACGAGGGACAGATCGCCCTCGGCGACCGTGGTCTCCAGGTCGGCTTCGGCGACACCGGAGATGCTCGCGAGTTCCTCGACGTTGGGCTTCATCAGCTCGGGAGACGCCGTGCTGAGTTTCGAGGCCAGCGCGGCCAGCGGAGCGTCTGAGGTGTCGACGGCCACGCGGCACGGCAGGGGTGCCAGCTTCGCGACGACGTCGGCGTACCACTGCGGCGGCACTCCCGGCGGCAGCGAACCCGACAGCACGACCCACGCCGCATGTTGCGCCTCGTCCACGACGCACCGCGTGATCGCATCGAGCGCCGCGGCGTCGAGGGTGGCCCCACGCTCGTTGAGTTTGGTTGTGGTGCCGTCGTTTTCGGTGATCGCGATGTTGGTGCGCACCGGTTCGGCGATCGGGACCGCCGTGAACGGCACGTCGGCACACCGCAGCGCGGTCAGCAGCGGATCGTCGGTGGCAGCGGGCAGCAGTGCCAGCGCGTCCACACCGGCCGATGTGAGCGCCTTGGCCACGTTGATGCCTTTACCGCCGGCCTCGACGGTCACCGAGTCGACGCGTTGCACGGCGCCGCGGGTGAGCGGGGCCGTGAGCGTGACCGTACGGTCGAGGCTCGGGTTGAGGGTGACGGTGACGATCATGCGATCACCACCTCGACGCCCTGCTCGGTGAGCCCGTCGCGGTCGGCCGGGTCGATCTCGTCGTCGGTGATGAGCGTGTCGACGCAGTCGATGGGCGCGAAGCGGATGAGGTCCTCCTGGCCCATCTTCGACGAATCAGCGACGACGACAACGTAATTGGCGGCGCTCACCATGGCCCGCTTGACCGCGGCCTCGTCGGTGTCCGGGGTGGACAGGCCGTGCCGCAGGCTGATGGCGTTGGTGCCGATGAAGGCGATGTCGACGCGCAGCGCGTCGAGCACTCGCAACGCCTGCTCGCCGACCGCGGCCTGCGTGAGTCCGCGGACGCGTCCGCCCAGCAGTTGCAGCGTGACGTTGGGCATCGCGGCCACGCGTGACGCGATGGGCACCGAGTTGGTGACGATCGTGAGCTCGCGGTCGGTCGGCAGGTGGGCCGCCACGCGGGCCGTCGTCGTCCCGGCGTCCAGCAGCACGCTCGATCCCGTCGGAGGAAAGAACTCGGCGGCGGCCGCGGCGATGGCATCCTTTTGTTCGGCGCGGGTGCTGTCGCGTTCACCCACGCCGGCCTCCACGAGATGCAGCGTCCGCACCGGCACGGCCCCGCCGTGTACCCGCCGCACCACGCCTGCCCGGTCGAGGACCGCGAGATCGCGGCGCACGGTCTCGGTGGTGACGTCGTAGGCCTGGGCCAGCTCCGCGACGGAGGCGCGGCCCCGGCTCAGCACCAGGGCGGCGATCGCCTGTTGGCGCTCTTCGGCGTACATGGGCCTCCGTTTGTGTGGCTTCAAGGCCGCTTGGATGTTGATATGTGTTGTTTTACGCCTGTCTGTGTTGCTGTGTCAACGATTTCTTGTAATCTCTCTCACATGAGCGCCTCGTCCGTTCCCGTCTTACACGGAGTTCCTGTGGTTCCGGGGGTGCGGTACGCCCCGGTCATCCGGCCCGGGCGGCTGCCCGTGATCGACCTGCCGGACACCGAGGTCGCAGAGCCGGACCGCGCCGCCGAGGCCGGCCGCTTCCGGGCGGCGGCCACCGCCGTCACCGAGCGGCTGCGCGCCCGCGCGGACCGTGCCACGGGCGCCGCGGCCGAGGTGCTCGGGGCGACGGCGACGCTCGCGCAGGACCGCGCCTGGCTGGGTGCGGCAGACAAACGTATCGCCGCGGGCGCCCCCGCGGTACGTGCGGTCTCCGAAGCCGTGGATCAGTTCATCGACATGTTCACGAAGATGGGCGGCCTGATGGCCGAGCGCGTGACCGATCTGCGTGACATCCGCGACCGCGTCGTCGCCGAGCTGTCCGGATACCCCGAGCCCGGGGTCCCGCTCCCGGAGCTCCCTTCGATCCTGTGCGCGACGGATCTCGCGCCCGCCGACACCGCGGGCCTGGACCCCGAACTGGTCGTCGGGCTCGCCACCACGCTCGGCGGGCCCACCAGTCACACCGCGATCATCGCGCGCCAACTGGGCATACCGTGCGTGGTCGCGGTGTCGGGCCTCGACGACATCGAAGCCGGACGTATGGTCCTGCTCGACGGCACCGCGGGCACCGTCACCGCCGATCCTGACCCGTCGGAGGCCGCGACCGCGGTCGACGCCGCACGGCGGTCCGCGGCGACCGCACGCAACTGGCACGGGCCCGGTGCCACCGGCGACGGGCACGCGGTCGCGATCATGGCCAATGTGGCCGACGGCGCGGCCGCCCGGGCCGCGCGTGAGACCCCGGCCGAGGGCATCGGCCTGTTCCGTACCGAACTGTGCTTTCTCAACCGCGACACCGAGCCGACCGTCGCGGAGCAGGCCGCGATCTACGGCGAGGTGCTCGACGCGTTCTCCGGCGCGAAAGTGGTGATCCGCACGCTCGACGCGGGTTCGGACAAACCGCTGAAATTCGCGGGTCACCCGCCCGCGGAGGCCAACCCGGCACTCGGGGTGCGCGGCATCCGCATCGCCGAGGCCAACCCGGGACTGCTCGAGCACCAACTCGACGCCATCGCCGAGGCAGCCGAGAACACCGGAACCGCCCCGTGGGTCATGGCGCCCATGATCGCCACCCCGGACGAGGCGAAAAGGTTTGCCGCACAGGTCCGTTCACGCGGACTGACACCC
Organism: Mycolicibacterium smegmatis; assembly: GCF_001457595.1. Classification (GTDB taxonomy): domain Bacteria; phylum Actinomycetota; class Actinomycetes; order Mycobacteriales; family Mycobacteriaceae; genus Mycobacterium; species Mycobacterium smegmatis. Next base: position 127,626 of record NZ_LN831039.1, read on the forward strand.
GGCGTGATGGTCGAGGTACCCGCGGCCGCGTTGCTCGCCGAGCGGATCCTCGACCACGTCGACTTCCTGTCGATCGGCACCAACGATCTGGCGCAGTACACGATGGCCGCCGACCGGATGTCGGCCGAACTCGCGGCCCTGACCGATCCGTGGCAGCCCGCCGTCCTGGCTCTCGTGGGTACCGCCGCGCGGGCAGGCGCGGCCGCCGACAAGCCCGTGGGGGTGTGCGGTGAGGCCGCGGCCGACCCGCTGCTCGCGTGCGTTCTGGTGGGCCTCGGGGTGACCTCGCTGTCGGCGGCAGCGGCCGCGATTCCGTCGGTGGGCGCCAAGTTGGCGACGGTCACCGTGCAGCAGTGCCGTGAGGCCGCGCGGGCCGTGCTCGCGACCGCCGGTCCGGCCGAGGCGCGGGCCGCTGCGCTGGGCATTCTCACCTGACGGAATAATCGGACCACGGTCCGGTTATATGGGTATCATCTCAGGTACCCCAGGGAGGTATTGATGCCGGCCATCACCGCAGACGCGTTGACTCTGCCCCGCATCGCGGCCCCGTCCGCGGCGGACACCGAACGCCCGGTCCGCTCCATCACCACCGGACCACGTGGTTACGAGGGCGAGGGATTCCCGGTTGTGCGCGCCTTCGCGGGTGTGAGCGCAGCCGACCTCGACCCGTTCGTCCACATGGACCAGATGGGTGAGGTCGAATACGAACCCGGCGAACCGCGGGGCACCGACTGGCACCCGCACCGCGGGTTCGAGACCGTCACCTACATGATCGACGGCCGCTTCGCCCACCAGGATTCCCACGGTGGCGGCGGGCTGATCACCGACGGCGCGACCCAGTGGATGACGGCGGGCTCGGGAATCCTGCACATCGAGACCCCGCCCGCCGAACTCGTCGAGAGCGGCGGGGTGTTCCACGGCATCCAGCTGTGGGTGAACCTGCCACGCAAGGACAAGTTCGCCAGCCCCCGCTACCAGGCGATCGAGGGTGGCCAGGTCAAGCTCCTGTCGAGCTCCGACGGCGGTGCGCTGGTGCGCATCATCGCCGGTGAGATCGGAGGCGAGCAGGGTCCGGGCAGCACCTACACGCCGATCACCATGGCACACAGCACCATCGAGCCCGGCGCGCAGTTGAACCTGCCGTGGAACCGTGACTTCAACGCGCTGGTGTACGTGCTGTCCGGCCGCGGCAGCGTCGGCCCGGTCGGACATCCGATCCGCCAGGGCCAGCTCGCGGTGTTCGGCCCGGGTGACCGGATCACGATCACCGCGGACGCCTCGCAGGACTCGAACCGGCCCGCGTTGGAGGTTCTGTTGCTGGGGGGCAAGCCGATTCGTGAACCGGTCTTCCACTACGGCCCGTTCGTGATGAACTCGAAGTCGGAGTTGATCCAGGCCCTCGAGGACTACCAGGCAGGCAGGTTCGGGCAGATCCCGGCGAACGCGCTCATGCCGCACCGGCCGCTGGACTGACCGTCACGGCGCGGCGATCGATCGCGAACGGTCGCGGCGTCAGTGCACCGACTCGACGGGCTGCGGGTACAGCAACTCCAGCTCGCCGATGTGCGCCGCGACCGTGACCAGGGGTAGCGCGGCCGACACCGCGAGGTCGCCACCCGTGGCCTCCGCGCGCAGCGCCAGCACGAAGGTCTCGCCGATCGGCACGAACACCGACGTCGTGTCCTCACCGGTCAACCGCGCGCAGATGATCCGCGCGTGCGCCTCGATCGTTTTGCGGGTCTCCTGGTAGGCCTCCAGCGGCGGGGGTACGACGTCGGCGATCAGTTCGGCGGCCGCGCGCACGCGGATCGCCCTCGTGGCCGACCGCACGATCGGGGCGCGTTGATCAGACGGGCCGCCGCTTTCCGAAAGATAGTGGCGGACAGTGTCATCCAGGGTGCGGGAGGCCTCCAGGGCAGAATGGCTCAGCGCGATCACCCGGTCGGTGGCCTCCTCGGAGGCCCCGCGGGTGACACGCAGAACAGCGGCCTCCAGCAGCTCCGCGCCTGCGGCGCGGGCCGCGTCGATCGCCTTGGTCACCGAGGCCCTGGCACCACGCGGCCACAGCAGGATCGACACCACGATGCCGACGAGCGCGCCGACCACCACGTCCTCGATGCGGATCAACCCGACCTGCCAGCCGGTGGGGGCGATGAGGTTGAAGTTGATCAGCACCATCATGGTGAACGCGGCCTGGCCGGCGATGAACGACGCGACCTCGGGTACGTAGGCCGATCCGAAGGCCACGATCGGCAGCAGGATCCACAGCACGACCGGTTGCACGCCGACGAGTTCGATGAGCACCGCGCCGATGACGAAACCGAGGGCGGTGCCCGCGACGGCGCGCACCACGCGCGTCCCCGTCGTGAGTGCGCTGCTGCGCAACACCGACATCGCGCCGAGCACCACCCAGAATCCGTGCTCGACCGGGAACACGTGGGTGACGGCGACCGCGAGCGCCAGGCCCAGACCCGTCCGCAGGCTGTTGCGCAGCACCACCGCGCGCGTCGACAGGAAGCCCTTGGCGATCTCGGCCACTGCGGTGGTCTCGGGCATGATCCAGTCGGCCGAACCGGTCTCGGGGAGCCGGCGGCCCAGCACGCGCGCCCACACCGGGCGTGCGTCGGCCAGGGCCGCGTTGCGGATCACCCGCCCGGTCACGGCGACGGTGGCCGCGATGGTGCGGCGCACCAGCAGTGCCTTGCCCACTTCGACGGCGTCGGCGTCGTCGGGGGTGCCCAGGATCGCGGCGATGTCCTCGCGGTACGTGCCCTGCGATACGGTGCGCAGTTCTTCCAGTGCGGCACGCAGGTCGGCGCTGCGCTCGGCACGTCTCGCCGGATCATGGATCCGCAGCAGCGCGGCGCTGTCGCGCAGCACGCGCACCACGGGATCGCGCATCTCCCCAAGGATCTCGCCCGTCGAATCGGTGACCCGGTCCGATATCCATCCGAGGTCGTCGACGACGCGCACGAGTGCGCGACTGCCCGCGGTCAACGCCACCGGACGGTAATCGGCGCCGAGGAAACTCTCGTACAACTCGTTCATGGCGCGGTTGACGTCGCGCGCCGAGGCGCTTCCCTCCAGCCGGTAGGCAAGCACGCGGCACACCCGGGCGGCGGTGCGGCGTAATTCGTCGTGGTGACGTGGCGGGAAGAGGAACAGCGCGGCGGGCACGCAGACCACCAGGGCGATCACCCAGCCCAACAGCCGATCGGCGATCGGACCCACCGGGGTACACAGCGGAAGCACGAACAGCAGCAGGGTCGCCCGCTGCCCGGCCGCGACGACCTCGGACAGCACGCCCGAGAACGACACCACCACGCCGATGACGAACATCGACACCACGCTCAACCAGACGTGCGGGGCGATGAGGGTGCCCAGCACGATCAGCACGGCGCCGTTGAACGCCAGGCCCGCGAACGCCAGGGCGCGCGCCGGGCGGTTACCCGGGAAATCGGCCGTGATCAGCAGTGACACCGCGCCGAAGATGCTGAACAGCGGGGTCTGCGAGCCGCCGCCCACGGCGAAGCCGATCGCCGCGGCGATCGGGAGCACCACACCGGCGCGTGCCGCGCGGCGCAGCGCGTCGTACTCGGGATCGCGCTCACGGAGCCGCTCTGCTGCCCGTCGCCAGAGCTTGGCCGGGGTCAGCAGCATGAAGTTCAGTTAAGCGTATTTCCGTGGGTCGGATCGGATGACGGGGCGAACCGGCCTGTCGACAGCGCGTCGCGCAGCTGGAACGCGATCCAGCCGAGGGCGTCGCCGTCGCGGGGCAGGGTGCTCTGCTCGTACCCCACGATCACGTACACACCCCACGCCGCGAAATACCCGGCGTTGCGGTCGTCGCCGATGATCTCGCGGGCCGCCTCGAACAGGATGTCGTAGCGCAGTTGGTCCACCACGGACTGGACGGTGTACACGTCGGGGTCCAGTGAACTCCACACCCGGATCGCGGCCTCGGCGCCGTGCGGCAGGGCCAGTGCTTCCCGGATGAGTGTTTCGACGCGTCGGTGCGGATCGGGATCGGCGCGCACGGCCTCGACCACGCGCAGGGTGCGGGCCTCCCGCCAGTGCTCGATGAGCTCCCTGGTGTATGCCGACCAGTTGGGGAAGTAGTGGTAGAACGATCCGGTTGTGACGCCCAGTCGGTTGCATACTTCGGCCAATTTGAGACCGCCGTAGCCCAGATCGGACAACACGTCCATACCGGTGTCGAAGTACGACTCCCGCGAAACGACGCTTGCCATCGATGTCACCCTAGTTCGTTCGTCAACCCGGCAGGAACTCAATTTGCTGGGAAAATGCTGGTCTACGCAGGGCATTGATCTTCTGTATTGGGCATCCGGTGACGTGTGGCACAATTTGACCGTGGCGCATATCGCTAGTCGAGGACCAGGGAGACCGCCGGCAGCTAAGGCGGCGGAGACGCGTGAACGCATATTGAGTGCAGCTCGTGAGGTGTTCAGCGAACTCGGCTACGATGCTGCGACCTTCCAGGCGATCGCCATCCGGGCCGATCTGACCAGGCCCGCCATCAACCACTATTTCGGTAGTAAGCGGGTGTTGTACCGCGAGGTTGTCGAACAGACCAACGCGACCGTGATTGCGGCAGGTGTGGCGCGTGCGCGTGAGGCCACTTCATTGCTGGGACGCTTGTCCGCATTCTTTGCTGCGGCCATGGACGCGGAATCGGCCGACCGCTCATCCGCGGCATTTTTGGTGACGTCTGTTCTGGAATCGCAACGACATCCGGATCTCGTGTCAGAAGAGCAGGACGCACTGCTGAATTCGCGCAAATTCGTCGCTTGGGCAGTCAATGACGCCATCGAACGCGGTGAGTTGACGACGGATACCGATATCCCGGCCATCGTGGAGATGCTCGTGGCGGTGATGTGGGGAATGGGCTTCTACGCGGGCTATGTGGGCCGCTCGGAGGAGCTCGCAGCAATCGTCGACAAGTTCGAAATGCTGATGGCGAACAAGCTCTGGCAACTTCGCGACTGACGCGTGAGGTTCCCCACAGCCGGTCCGGCCGTGTGAGAAATTTAGCTAGACTGTCTAGCTGATGACCGATGTGCGCGAGACCCCGTCCGTCCGTTCCGCCCGCGATAGCTGGGGCATCACCGAGAGCGTGGGTGCCACCGCTCTGGGCGTGGCCGCCGCGCGCGCTGCCGAGACCGCCCAGGCCGACCCGTTGATCCGCGACGAGTTCGCGTTCCTGCTGGTTTCCGCGGCCGGTCCGACGTGGGCCCAGATGGCCGTCAGCGATCCGCACTGGCTCGGTGCAGACGCCGACGCGCGGCGCATCCACGAGATCTCCCGCAACTATCAGGCCGTGCGTACCCACTACTTCGACGAGTACTTCAGCGACGTCGCGCACGCAGGTATCCGGCAGGTCGTCATCCTCGCCGCGGGTCTCGACTCGCGCGCCTTCCGGCTCGACTGGCCCGCGGGCACCACGGTCTTCGAGATCGACCAGCCCAAGGTTCTCGAGTACAAGACCGCGACCCTCGATGCCCACGGCGCCGTCGCCAAGGCGCGCTACGTCCCGGTGCCCGCCGATCTGCGCGACGATTGGCCGGCCGCCCTGGTCGAGGCCGGATTCGATCCCGCGCAGCCCACGGCCTGGCTGGCCGAGGGGCTCCTGCCGTATCTGCCCGCCGACGCCCAGGACCGGCTGTTCGAACTGGTCGGTGTGAACAGCGCGCCGGGCAGCCGTATCGCCGTCGAGGCGTTCAACATGAGCCCCGAGCGCTACACGGAGGAACGCCGCGCGCAGCGGCGGGCCCGAGGTGAGCAGATGCGCAAGCAACTCGACCTGGACATCGACGTCGACGCGTTGATGTACACCGCCGACGACCGCGCCGATGCGGCGCAGTGGCTGTCCGAGCACGGCTGGCAGGTCGAGACGGTGCCGAGCGCAGACGAGATGGCCCGTCTCGGCCGTCCGGCGGCCGAGGCCGACCTCGCAGAATTCGGCATGGATGGCGTGCTGATGCGCGCCCGACTGGACGGAGAGCGCCTATGAGTTCGTTGCGTACCGACGACGACACCTGGGACATCGCCACGAGTGTCGGATCCACCGCGGTCATGGTCGCCGCGGCGCGCGCCGGTGAGACCGAGCGCGACGACGCCCTGATCAGGGATCCCTACGCCAAGATCCTGGTGGCCGGGGCCGGCACCGGGGTGTGGGAGACACTGCTCGACAGCGAGTTCGCGGCCAAGATCGAGAATCTCGACCCCGAGGCGGCGGCGATCTTCGCCCACATGGGCAACTACCAGGCCGTGCGTACGCACTTCTTCGACGCGTACTACCGCGAGGCCGCCGACGCAGGCATCCGCCAGATCGTCATCCTGGCCTCGGGCCTGGACTCACGTGCCTACCGGCTGGACTGGCCCGCAGGCACCACGGTGTACGAGATCGACCAGCCCAAGGTGCTCGAGTACAAGTCCGCGACGCTGCGCGAGCACGGCGTCGAGCCCGTGGCGCAGCGACGTGAGGTTCCCGTCGATCTGCGCTTCGACTGGCCCGCCGCGCTGCACGACGCCGGGTTCGACGCGAGCCTGCCGACCGCGTGGCTGGCCGAAGGCCTGCTGATGTACCTGCCCGCCGAGGCGCAGGACCGGCTGTTCGAGTTGGTCACCGAGTTGTCGGCGCCCGGCAGCCGTATCGCCGTCGAGACCGCGGGCGTGGCCGCCACCGACCGCCGCGAGGCCATGCGGGAGCGGTTCAAGAAGTTCGCCGACCAGCTGAACCTCAGCTCTGCGCTCGACATCCAGGAGCTCGTCTACGACGACCCGGACCGCGCGGACGTCGCAGAATGGCTCGATGCGCATGGCTGGCGGGCCCAGGGCGTTCATGCGCTCGACGAGATGCGCAGGCTCGACCGGCTCGTCGAACTGCCCGACGACCCCGACCGCGCCGCGTTCTCGACGTTCGTCACCGCTCAGAGGCTCTAGACACCGAGTTCGACACCTTGAGCACCGTCACGTTCGGGCCCAGGGTGTTGACCCAGGGCTGATCGCCGGGGTCCGCCGATGCCGGGTTCGGCAGGCCGACCACTGCGGCGACAAGTCCGCCGGCGACCGCCATACCGGTGGCGACTCCGAGCTTCCTCATCTCAGCGTTCCTTTTCTTGAACCATTCCATTTCTTGACTGGTTCAACTTAACGAAGGCTACCCTCATTCCGGAAATCGCGCCGATCAGCGTGTGATCCACGACTCCTGGGCGATTGCCGACCCGGATGACCGGCGTTCGCCGCGTCGCCGTATACAGAAGGGGACGTCAGACCCCCTTCAAGAGAGGAACACCCATGCCAGGAGTGCAGGACCGCGTCGTCGTCGTCACCGGAGCCGGTGGAGGCCTGGGCCGTGAATACGCACTGACCCTCGCGCGCGGAGGCGCGAGCGTGGTCGTCAACGACCTGGGTGGCGCTCGTGACGGCACCGGATCCGGTTCGGCCATGGCCGATCAGGTGGTCGCCGAGATCAAGGAGGCCGGCGGGCGTGCGGTCGCCAACTACGACAGCGTCGCCGAGTCCGAGGGCGCCGAGAACATCATCAAGACCGCGATCGACGAGTTCGACAAGATCGACGGCGTCGTGAGCAACGCGGGCATCCTGCGCGACGGCACGTTCCACAAGATGACCTACGACAACTGGGACGCCGTACTCAAGGTGCACCTCTACGGCGGCTACAACGTCATCCGCGCCGCATGGCCCCACTTCCGCGAGCAGAGCTTCGGCCGCGTCGTCGTCGCGACGTCCACCAGCGGCCTGTTCGGCAACTTCGGTCAGGCCAACTACGGTGCCGCCAAGCTGGGTCTGGTGGGTCTGATCAACACGCTGGCCCAGGAGGGCGCCAAGTACAACATCAAGACCAACGCCATCGCCCCCATCGCGGCGACCCGCATGACACAGGACATCCTGCCGCCCGAGGTCTTCGAGAAGCTCACGCCCGAGTACGTCGCCCCGGTGGTCGCCTACCTGATGACCGAGGAACTCGAAGACACCGACTCGGTGTTCATCGTCGGCGGCGGCAAGATCCAACGCACCGCGCTGTTCCAGAACGAGGGCGTCACGTTCTCCGACGGCGTGCCGACGGTCGACGACATCGCCGCCAAGTGGAACGAGATCACCGACCTCTCGGCCGCCCAGCTGGCCAGCTTCAAGCTGGGATAGCAGTTGAAAGCGCTTGTAGCACGAGCTCTCACCGGTACATCCGGGCTGGCGTACGCCGACGTCGACGAACCCGTGTCAGGTGATGCGGTCATCATCGACGTCGGCGCCGCCGGCGTCTGCTTCCCCGACCTGCTGCTGTTGCGCGGCGAGTACCAGATGAGGCTGGACCCGCCGTTCATCCCCGGCATGGAGGTGGCCGGAACCGTGCGGTCGGCGCCCGAGAGCTCGGGTTTCGCCCCGGGCCAACGGGTTTCGGCCTTCACGATGATCGGCGGGTACGCCGAGCAGGTGGCCGCGTTGCCCGACAACGTGATTCCCACACCCGAGGACCTCGACGACGCGTCGGCGGCCGCGCTGCTGGGCAACTACTACACCATGCAGTTCGCACTCGCGCGTCGCGGCGCACTGGTGCCGGGCGAGACCGTGCTGGTGCTGGGCTCGGCGGGCGGCATCGGCACCGCGTCGATCCAATTGGCCAAGGCGCACGGCGCCAGGGTGATCGCGATGGTGCACCGCGCGGGTGCCGAGGACTTCGTGTCGGGGCTGGGCGCCGACGTGGTGCTGCCGCTCACCGACGGGTGGCGCGATGCGGTGCTCGCCGCGACCGACGGCCGCGGCGTGGACCTCGTCGTCGACCCGATCGGCGGGCCGGCGTTCGACGACGCCGTGCGCGTGCTCGCCCCCGAGGGGCGGCTGCTGGTGATCGGGTTCGCCGCGGGCGCGGGCATCCCCACCGTCAAGGTCAACCGGCTGCTGCTGCGCAACGTCAGCGTCGTCGGCGTCGGCTGGGGCGAGTTCGTGCGCCGCAACCCCGGCGCGCAGGCCGCCGTCGGTGCCGAGCTCGGCAAACTGGTGGCCGAGGGGCTGCGGCCACCCCCACCGGTGCGCTACCGGTTGGCCGACGGCGCGGCCGCGTTCGACGCCATGGCCGCGGGCGAGGTTCGCGGGAAGCTGGTGCTGGAGCCTTAGCCGGTGCGTAGCGTGGAGCCGTGGACACGGCGCTGCGCAGGGCCATGGATCTGCTCATCGATCCACCGGCCGAACCAGATTTCAGCAAGGGCTATCTCGACCTTCTCGGGCGCGGTGACAGCACCCCGCCCAAGAACACGGGACTGATCCAGAAAGCCTGGGCATCCCCGCTGGGGTCCAAGCTCTACGACCGTGCCCAGTTGCTCAACCGCAGGCTCGTCGCCTCGACGCGACCGCCCGTCGAGTGGCTGCGCATCCCGCCGGGCGGCACGGTCCTGGACATCGGGTGCGGGCCGGGCAACATCACGGCCCAGCTCGCGCGCGCCGCGGGCCTGGACGGGCTGGCGCTCGGCGTCGACATCTCCGAGCCCATGCTGGCCCGCGCGGCGGCGGCCGAGGCGGGCCGCCAGGTCGGCTTCGTGCGCGCCGACGCGCAGCAACTGCCGTTCCGCGACGAGGTGTTCGACGCGGCGACCTCGCTGGCGGTGTTCCAGCTGATCCCCGATCCCGTTGCGGCCGTGTCGGAGATCGTGCGCGTGCTCAGGCCCGGCGGACGCGTCGCGATCATGGTGCCCACGGCCGGAGCGGTGAAACCGGTGACGTTCCTCGCGCGTGGCGGGGCCCGCATATTCGGCGACGACGAGCTGGGCGACATCTTCGAGAACGTGGGTCTGGTCGGGGTGCGGGTCAAGACCCACGGCTTCATCCAGTGGGTGCGCGGGACCAAACTGTGAGCGCCATCCAGTGAGCACTGTCGGAATCGTCCTGGTCGCGCTCGCGATCGCCGTCGGCCTCATCGGCATCGTCGTGCCCATCCTGCCCGGCGGTCTGCTGGTGTTCGGCGCGATCGCGGTGTGGGCCATCGTCGAGCGCACCGCGGCGGCGTGGGTGGTGCTGGGCGTCGCGGCAGCGGTGTTCGTCGCCGCCGAGGTCGTCAAGTACCTGTGGCCGGTGCGGCGCATGCGGGCCGCCGAGGTCGGCACGTGGAGCCTGGTGGCCGGTGGTGTCCTCGGCGTGATCGGGTTCTTCGTCATTCCCGTCATCGGGCTCGTCATCGGCTTCGTGGCCGGCGTCTATCTCGCGGAACTCGCTGCGCGCCATGAGCACCGGCGCGCCTGGGTCTCCACCGTCCATGCGCTCAAAGGTGTCGCGCTGTCGGTGGGCGTCGAGCTCACGGGCGCGTTGTTGGCTACCATCGCGTGGGTGGTCGGGGTGGTGGTCACGAATTGAACGACAACGCGGCATGGACGCTCTCGGCGTCCGACGGTGAACTGCTGCTGCACACCGGTGTCACCGGGACAGCAGCACGTGTGGGACATCGGCTGACGATCGCGATGCGGTCGTGGGAGGCGACGGTGTTCTGGGAGGGCGACGGCGCGGGCGCCGAGCCCGTCAAGGCCGAGCTCACCATCGACATCGACTCGCTCGAGGTCGTGGGCAGCGAGGGCGGCATGACGCCGCTGTCGGGTGCGGAGAAGACGCTGATACGCAACAACGCGCTCAAGCTGCTGCGTGCACGGCGCTTCCCACAGGCCCGGTTCGTCAGCTCCGACATCGAGCGCGACGGCGACATCGTGCGCATGCACGGCGCCTTCGAGCTGTTCGGAAAGGTCCGCGACCACGTGCTGGAGGTCCGTATCGACGACGGCGTGATCTCAGGGCAGTCCGTGGTGCGGCACAGTGACTACGGCATCAAGCAGTACTCGATGCTGATCGGCGCCATGAAGGTGGCCGACGACGTGCGGGTCACGTTCACCGCAACGCATCGCGCAGCGCGGTGAGCTCCTCGGGAGAGATCCCGGCCGCCGTCATGAATCCCGACAGCGAACCGTAGGCCTCCTCGAGCCGCTTCCACGCCGCGGCGAGATACTCCTCGCGCACGCCGAGCACCTCGTCGGTCAATCGCGCCTCGGCGAAAGTGATGATCTCGGGCTCGTCGCCCGAGCGCGCCCGCACCGAGTCCATGATGCGGTTGCGCAACGGCGTGATCGCCTCGTTGCTGCGCAGGAAGTCGGCGAAGATGTCGTCGCGGTCCACCCCGGCCGCGTCGAGCACCGTCGCGACCGTGAACCCCGTGCGGTCCTTGCCCGCGAAGCAGTGCGCGATCACCGGCCTGCCCGCGGCCAGCAGCGAGACCACCTGCCGCACCGCGTTGTGCGCGCCGGGCAGCGTCGGGAACTCCTCGTACACCTCGGTCATGTAGCGCCGGGCCGACTCGGTGACGTCCTCGCCGTCGGGGGACTCGGACATCACCCGCTGAAACGTGCTCTCGTGCGGCGCATCCTGGCCCGACGTGTCGTCCGGGTGGAACGGCAGCAGGTGCACCGCGACGCCGTCGGGCACCTGGCCCGGGCCGCGGCGCTGCACCTCCTGGTGCGACCGCAGATCGGCGACGTCGGTGATGCCCAGCCGTTTGAACACGGCTCGGCCGTCGTCGGAGAGCTTGCTCAGCTCACTGGAGCGGTACAGCACGCCGGGCCGGATTCCGGTCTCCTGCGCGACATCCCGGAAGTTCCAGGCGCCGCCCAGCTCGAGCGACGTGCCATCGGGCCCGGTCATTTCGTGACCGCGAGGGCCAGGGGCGATTTCTCGCGGCCGAGCTCGGAACGGGCGATGGTGCGCATGTGGACCTCGTCGGGCCCGTCGAACAGGCGCATCGCCCGGTGCCACGCGTACAGCCGCGCAAGCGGGAAGTCGTCGCTGACACCGGCCGCACCGTGCACCTGGATCGCCCGGTCGAGCACGTTGCACGCCACCTGCGGGGCCACCGACTTGATCTGGGACACCAGCACGTGCGCGGCCTTGTTGCCCTGAAGGTCGATGGTCCACGCGGCCTTCTCGCACAGCAGCCGGGCCTGGTCGATCTCGTTGCGCGACTTGGCGATCGCCTCACGCACCACACCCTGCTCGGCCAGCGGCTTGCCGAACGCCACCCGCTTCTGCACCCGGTCGACCATCAACGTCAGCGCACGCTCGGCCGCACCGATGGCGCGCATGCAGTGGTGGATGCGGCCCGGGCCCAGCCGGGCCTGGGCGATCGCGAACCCGCTGCCCTCGACGTCGAGCAGGTTCTCCGCGGGCACCCGCACGTCGTTGAACACGATCTCGCAGTGGCCGTGCTGGTCCTGCCAGCCGAACACCGGCAGCGAGCGCTGGATGTCCACCCCGGGGGTGTCCACGGGCACCAGGATCATCGACTGCTGCTGGTGTGCCGCGGCATCAGGGTTGGTGCGGCCCATGACGATCAGGATCTTGCAGCGCGGATCGGCGGCCCCGGTGATCCACCACTTGCGGCCGTTGATGACGTAGTGGTCGCCGTCGCGCAGCATCGTGGTCTCGATGTTGCGGGCGTCGCTGGAGGCCACGGCAGGCTCGGTCATTGCGAACGCGCTGCGGATCTCGCCGGCCAGCAGCGGTTCCAGCCACTGCTTGCGCTGGGCCTCGTTGGCGAACAGGTGCAGCGTCTCCATGTTCCCCGTGTCGGGGGCCTGGCAGTTGAGCGCCTCGGGCGCGATCTCCATGCTCCAGCCGGTGATCTCGGCCAGCGGCGCGTACTCCAGGTTGGTCAGCCCCGACTCCGCGGGCAGGAACAGGTTCCACAGTCCCCGGTCTTTCGCCTTGACCTTGAGTTCTTCGACGACGGGCGGAACCGTGTGGTCCTTGGGGCCCTTTTCCTCGCGGTAGGCGTGGTACTCCGCCTCGGCGGGGAACACGAATTCGACCATGAAGTCGGTGAGCCGCTTGTGGTAATCAGCCGCCTTGGCGGACATCGCGAAGTCCATGCCCGCCACGATATGACACGCGTCAGGTCAGCCCTACCGGGCCAGGGCAAATGCGATCAGACCGGCCAGCGCGGCCAGACCCATCACGGTGCCCGCGACGGCGGACCAGCCCGCGGCGTCGAACGCCAGACCGCCGAGCCAACCGACGGCGCTGGAGCCGCCGTAGTAGAAGAGGTTGTACAGCGCCGAGGCCTGTGCCTTGCTGTCGCCGGCCTCGGCGCCGACCCAGCCCGACGCGATGGCGTGCGCACCGAAGAACCCCGCGGTCGCGATGACCAGGCCCACGAGCACCACGACGGCGTTGGTGCTCATCGTGACGGCGACACCGGCGATCATCGTCGCGATGGAGACCAGCAGGACCGGTTTGCGGCCGAACCGTGTGGCCTCGGCTCCCGCGCGCGCCGAGGCCCACGTGCCCGCCAGGTACGCCAGGAACACCAGGCTCACGACGGTCTGCGGCAGGTTGAACGGCGCGGCCGACAGGCGGAATCCCAGGAAGTTGTAGACCGCGACGAATCCGCCCATCAGCAGGAAGCCCTGGGCGAACAGGGCCAGTTGCCGCGGCGAGCGCAGGTTGGTCAGAAGCCGCCTGCCGAGATCCCGGTGGGTGCGGGCCGGGGTGAACCCCTGCGCGGCCGGGGCGAGCTTGACGAACGCCAGCGCCGCCATGCCGCACAGCAGCGCGACCGTCAGCACCCCGACGCGCCACCCGGCGAACTCGGCGACCGGGCCCGTCACGAGCCTGCCTGCCAGCCCGCCGATCGTGGTGCCCGCGACGTAGGTGCCCGCGGCGCGCGCCGCGTGTCCGGCGTTGATCTCCTCGGTCAGGTAGGCCACGGCCACGGCAGGGACGCCCGCCAGCGCGAGGCCTTCGACGAACCGCCCGCACAACAGCAGCGCGTAGGTGGGGGCGAACGGGACGAGCAGGCCCAGCACCGTCGCGACGACGACCGAAACGGTGATCACCTGGACGCGGCCGACACGGTCGGCGAGCGCGGCCCAGGGGAGCACGCCGAACGCGAGGCCGATGGTGGCGGCGGAGATCGCCAGCGCCGCGTGGGCGGCCCCGGTGCCGAGGTCACTCGCGATCAGCGGCAGGACCGCCTGCGGAGAGTACAGCTGCGCGAACGTCGCCACCCCGGCGCAGAACAGCGCGGCGAGCAGGCGGCGGTAATCGCTCGAGCCGCGGGTGTGTCCTTGCCAGACGGCGGGTTCGGGTTGGGCAGTCACCACGCCGACGTTAAGCAGTCAGAAAAGATGTGTCCAATGCATGAACTCACTCAACATCATGCGTAGTACGTATGACGAACTGCGCGAAGCGCTCCGCGGCCGGGGGCAGCGGGCGGTCCGCAGGCCACGCGAGCCCCAACTGCCGCTTGGCCGACGCCTGCGCCAGCGCGATGTACTCCGCACCCGGTTCGGCGCGCCCGGCGTGCGGAACCGGAACCACGGCGACCCCGAAACCGGCCGCCACCAGACCCTCCATGGTCGGGATCTCCGTCGCCTCGAACACCACGTGCGGCGTGATGCCCGCCTCGGCGCACAGTTCCTCGGTCAGTTGCCGCAGCCCGAAACCGGGAGCCAGACCCACGAACGGCTCGTCGCCCGCGTCGGCCAATGTGATGCGCGATCGTGACGCCAACCGGTGACCGCGCGGCACCGCCAGGCACAGCCGCTCGACGTACAGCCCGCGCCACTGGAAACCCTCGGGCCGCGGCGATGTGATCGCCAGATCGACCTGCCCGCCGGCCAGGCGCTCGAGGAGATCGTGCGCGGCGCCCTGGGTCAGGCTGAACTGCACGTGCGGGGCGTGCGCGCGGAACCGGCGGAGCAGATCGGGCACGAAGGAGCCGGCCTGCGAATGCAGGAACGCCAACCGCACCAGGCCGGTGTCGGGATCCCGCATCGCCGCGATCCGCTCTGTGGCCGAACGCATTTCGGTGATCGTGCGGCGTGCGTGCTCCAGCAGGATCTCGCCGTAGGCGTTGAGCTGCAGCCTGCGGTTGACCCGGTCGAACAGCGGCACCCCCACCTCGTCCTCGAGCCGGGCCAGCGCACGCGACAACGTCGGCTGGCTGATGCCGAGTTCGGCGGCGGCGTCGGTGACATGCTCGGTCTCGGCGAGCACGACGAACCAGCTCAGCTCGTCGAGGTGCATACCGTGACGCTACCGCCCGCTCTGCGGCAAACAGGGCATCGGGACGGCGTTGCTGTGGAATGCTGACCCGCATGTCAGACAAGGTTCGGGTGGTCGTGGGCGACGACCATCCGATGTTCCGCGAGGGCGTGGTGCGGGCACTGACCTCAAGTGGTGACATCGACGTGGTGGCCGAGGCCGACAACGGCGCAGACGCCCTGGAACTCATCAAGGTTCACCGACCCGCGGTCGCGTTGCTGGATTACCGCATGCCCCAACTCGACGGGGCCCAGGTCGCCGCGGCCGTCGTGCGTGACGAACTGCCCACGCGCGTGCTGCTGGTGTCCGCGCACGACGAGTCCGCGATCGTCTACTCGGCGCTGCAGCAGGGCGCCGCGGGATTCTTGTCCAAGGAATCGACGCGCAGCGAACTGGTGAGCGCGGTGTTGTCGTGCGCCAAGGGGCGTGACGTGATCACACCGCATCTCGCGGCCGGGCTCGCTGGCGAGATCCGCCGTCGCAACGAACCCGACGTGCCGGTGCTCAGCCCGCGGGAACGCGAGGTGCTCAACCTCATCGCGCAGGGCCGCAGCATTCCCGCGATGGCCAAGGAGCTGTATCTGGCGCCGTCGACGGTGAAGACCCACGTGCAACGGCTCTACGAGAAGCTCGGCGTGAGTGACCGCGCGGCGGCCGTCGCCGAGGCGATGCGACGGCACCTGCTGGACTGAGGTGCCAGAACAGCGATGATATCGGGCCGGATCGTCGAATTCTTTGCCTCACAACCTGTCCGGGTATCGGCCGTCCTGCGGTTGCCGCTCATCGGGTTGATCTTCGTGCTGGTCATGGTGTGGGAGGTCGACCACTGGTTGCCGGGGTTGTACGCGGTGATCCTGGGCCTGTATGCCGCCGCTGCCGTGCTGTGGCTGGTGGTCGTGATACGCGGGCCCATGCCGCGCTGGGCCGAATGGGCGTCCACGGCCGTCGACGGCCTGGTGCTGCTGGCGTTGTGCGCGGTGTCCGGCGGCGCCACCGCGGCCCTGCTGCCGGTGTTCTTCCTGCTGCCGATATCCGTTGCGTTCCAAGACCGTCCGTTGTTGACGGCGATGCTCGGCACGGCCACCGCGACGGGCTATCTGGGCGCGTGGATCTTCTACTCGAAACGTGACGACACCGTCGGGCTGCCCAACGTCGTCTACATGCAGGTGGGATTTCTGCTGTGGCTCGCGGTGGCCACCACGGCGTTGTCGCTCGTGCTGGTGCGCCGTTCGGCGCGCGTGCGTGCGCTGCTCGACGTGCGCCGCCGCCTGGTGCAGGAATCCGCGCGCGCCGACGAACTGCGCGATGCCGAACTGGCCGAGGCGCTGCACGACGGCCCGCTGCAGACCCTGCTGGCCGCGCGCCTGGAGCTCGACGAACTCCGCGAACGCAATCCCGATCCGGCGCTGGACGTCGTGCACGCCGCGTTGCAGCAGACCGCGACCGGGCTGCGCTCCACCGTGACGGCGCTGCACCCGCAGGTGTTGGCACAGCTGGGGCTCGCACCTGCTGTCCGGGAACTGTTGCGACAGTACGAGAATCGCGGCGATCTGGTGATCCGCGCGAACATCGCCGATGTCGGGCAACCGGAGGCGCAGGCGCTGTTGTACCGCGCGGCCCGCGAGTTGCTGGCCAACGTGCACAAACACGCGCGCGCCGCGACAGTGACGGTGCGCTTGTTCCGGCAGGGCGAGCGCACGGTGCTGACCGTCGTCGACGACGGCGTCGGGTTCGACCCCGACATCGTCGCGCAGTCGGTGGCCGAGGGCCACATCGGCCTGGCGTCGCTGCAGGTGCGCATCGAGGCCATGGGTGGTGCCATGACCATCAGTTCCGAGGAGGGATTCGGCACGCAGGTGACGGTGATCCTCTAGGGGCTCAGTTCATTTCACGCACGGGATGCCCGAGGCGGTCATCTGGCTCAGGTCTGTGGGCGCAGGTGTGTAGGTGCCCGTGGCGGTCGCGGCCACCGTGGTGATGGGTGTGAGTTCGGCCGTCTCGGAGGGTCCGTAGCTCTCGGATTCGCTCGCCCCCGAGGTGGTGCTGGTGAACATATCGGCCCCCAGGTAGTCCGTGCCGGGGAAGTCGGTACCGATCGTCAACCGCACCGTGTCGGCCAGTACCCAGTCGGAAGGGGTTGCGGTGACACCCAGTTCGGTCGCGAGTGAGTGCGCGGCGGCGTCGGCGCCGGGACCGTAGTCGATGGTGGTGGCCGGCTCGAGTGCCTCGGCGTCGCCGATCTGCCCTTCGGTGAAGTTGTCGGCGGCGAACGTGGTCTGGAGTTTGGCGGCCAGCCCGGTGTAGGTGGAACCGTTGATGACGTCGAGCGTCGCGCCGTGCCCGTTGAGTTCGGGCTTGTCCGGCGTCGCGGTCGTGGTGGCCGGATCGTCCTTGCTCACCAGGTCGTGCACGATCTTGCGGATCGTCGGCACGTCGATGATGTTGATGTCCTCGCCGTAGGCGTTCTGGCCGAACTCCTTGATGGGCAGTGTGTAGAGCGTCGGTGGTGCGTCGGTGAGTGCGGACGCCCGTTTGGTGAAGCTCGCGAGGTCGAACCCGGCGTCGAGCGCCACGTTCTGCTTGGTGACGTCGAGCAGGCCGCGCAGCTTCGACGGGCTGCTCAGCGCGCCGCTCTGTCTGAGCGCCGAGACCAGCGCCGCGAGGAACGCCTGCTGCCTGCGGGTGCGGTCCAGGTCGGTGAAGTTCTCGTCGTTGATGTCGCGGCGCTGCCGCACGAACGCCATGGCCTGCGCGGCATCGATCTGCTGTACGCCCTTGCGGAAATCGGCGCCCGAATACGGATCCGACGTGTCGTCGTTGAGGCATACGGTGATCGGCGCGACGGCCTTGGCGATCTCGAAGAACGCGCCGAGGGTGACCTCGACGAAATGGTCGATGGGGATTCCCAGCAGGTTCCGCACCGTGGCGATCTCGGCTTTGCGTCCGGCCTCGCGGGCCTTCTGTTCGCGGGTCGCGGGATCCTCCTCCTCGGACTCGGTGGCCTCCATCTCGGCCTGGTAGGCGAATCCGTAGGCCTGCTTGACCTTGCCCTTGCAGATCCCCGAAGGACACCCGGCGAGGTCCACATAGTCGTCGCGGGGGATGGAGAACGCGGTCGCGGGACCGCCGTCGCCGGGCAGGTGCACCACGATCAGCACGTTGGCGTTGTAACCGCCGACCGTCTCGTCCCCGGCGTGCAGGGCCTGGTAGACGTCCTCGGGCAGCGGGTTGCCGTGCTGGTCCAGGCGGCTGTCGAGTCCCATGATGAGGATGTTCTCGGTGTCACCGACCGATCCCGATTCGCCCGCGAGCGCGTTGGACGTCGTGATGCCGTCGAGTGCGCCGTGGTAGGTCACCCAGCCCATGCCGGTGCCGGCCAGGATCGCGGCGGCGGTCAGCCCGACGAGGGCTCTACGCGCAAGCCGCACCGCACGTCGGGGCGTACGGCGCCTGGGCTTGGTCAGCGCATGGGCAGGTGAGTTCATGATCAACTGCCATTATGCTGCCGATGGCGTGAAAGTGACTGGTCAGGTACCCAAACCGCGCGAGATGACCAGCCGCTGGATCTGATTTGTGCCCTCGAAGATCTGGGTGATCTTTGCTTCGCGCATGTAGCGCTCGACGCGGAAGTCGCGTGTGTAGCCGACCCCGCCGAGAACCTGCACGGCGTCGGTCGTGACCTTCATGGCCGCGTCGGTGGCGACCAGCTTGGCGACGCTGGCTTGACTCGAGTACGGCAGCCCGGCGTCGCGTCGGCGCGCGGCGTCCAGATAGGTGGCGCGCGCGCTGACGACAGCGGCGGCCATGTCGGCGAGCAGGAACCCTAATCCCTGGTGGTCGATGATCTTTCGGCCGAACGTGGTGCGCTCGTGGGCGTAGCGCACGGCCTCGTCCAGTGCGGCCTGGGCGATGCCGACGGCCACCGCGGCGATGCCGAGGCGCCCTGAGTCCAGTGCCGAGAACGCGATCGACAGGCCCTGGCCCTCGGTGCCGATGAGCCGGTCGGCGTCGATACGCGCGTTGTCGTAGAACGCCGAGGTGGTGGGCACGGCGTGCAGGCCCATCTTCTCCTCGGGTTTGCCGAAGCTCAGGCCCGGCAGGTCGCCGGGCACCAGGAAGCACGAGACGCCCTTGGAGCCCTCGCCGGTGCGGGCGAACAGCGTGTAGAAGTCCGCGCGACCGCCGTGGGTGATCCAGGCCTTGGAGCCGTTGAGCACGAAGCCGTCGCCGTCGCGTCTGGCCGCGCACCGCAGCGCTGCCGCGTCGGACCCGGCCTGCGGTTCGGACAGGCTGTAGGCGCCGATCTGCTCGCCCGAGAGCATGCCGGGCAGCCAGCGCTGCTTCTGCTCGTCGGTGCCGAACGCCAGCAGCGGGTGCGACGAGAGGCTGTGCACGCTGACCGCGACGGCCACCGCGGCCCAGCGTGCGGCGATCTCCTCCAGGACCTGCAGGTACACCTCGTACGGTTGACCGCCGCCACCCCACTGTTCGGGCTGGGGCAGGCTCAACAACCCCGCCGCGCCGAGTTGGGCGAACACCCCTTCGGGATAGGTCTCGTTGCGTTCATGCTCGTCGACGATCGGGTCGAGCACCTTGTCGGCGACCTCGCGGGTCAGCGCGATCAGGTCACGGGCTTCTTCGGAAGGTAGGAGACGGTCGACCGACATGTCACACCCGTTCGGGGGCCGGGAGTGCGGCGAGGATGTCGTTGACGCGGTCGCGGGCGTCGCCGAAGAGCATCTGGGTGTTGTCGCGGAAGAACAGCGGGTTCTGCACGCCGGCGTAGCCGGAGGCCATGGAGCGTTTGAACACGATGACGTTGTCGGCGTTCCACACCTGCAGCACGGGCATGCCTGCGATGGGGCTGCCGGGGTCTTCGGCGGCCGCGGGGTTGACGGTGTCGTTGGCGCCGATGACCAGCACGACGTCTGTGCCGTCGAAGTCGTCGTTGATCTCGTCCATCTCCAGCACGATGTCGTAGGGCACCTTGGCCTCGGCGAGCAGCACGTTCATGTGCCCGGGCAGACGTCCTGCGACGGGGTGGATGCCGAAGCGCACGTTGACCCCGCGTTCACGCAGTTTGCGGGTCAGGTCGGCCACGCCGTACTGGGCCTGGGCCACGGCCATGCCGTAGCCGGGGGTGATGATCACCGAGTTGGCGTGGGCGAGCAGTTCGGCGACACCTTCGGCGTTGATCTCGCGGTGCTCTCCGTAATCCACGTCGGACCCGGCCCCGGTGTTCTCGATGCCGAAGCCTCCGGCGATGACCGAGATGAACGAGCGGTTCATGGCCTTGCACATGATGTAGGACAGGTAAGCACCCGAGGAGCCGACCAGCGCGCCGGTGATGATCAGCAGATCGTTGCCCAGCAGGAAGCCCGAGGCCGCCGCGGCCCACCCCGAGTAGCTGTTGAGCATCGAGACCACCACGGGCATGTCACCGCCACCGATGGAGGCCACCAGGTGCCAGCCCAAAAGCAGCGCCAGCACGGTGACCACGACCAGCAGCCACAGCTGCGGGTCGATGACGAACCACACCGTCAGCACGGCGAACACGATCAGTGCGCCGATGTTGAGGAGGT
Organism: Mycolicibacterium smegmatis; assembly: GCF_001457595.1. GTDB lineage: Bacteria > Actinomycetota > Actinomycetes > Mycobacteriales > Mycobacteriaceae > Mycobacterium > Mycobacterium smegmatis. The sequence continues at coordinate 148,319 of NZ_LN831039.1, forward strand.
TCTTGCCGGGCAGCATCAGCGGTGCGGACTTGATCCGCGCTGAGAGTTTCAGGTTGGCCACGATCGATCCGGTGAAGGTCACCGCGCCGATGAACACCCCGATGAACACCTCGGCCGAGTGGATACCGCTCATGCCTTCGGCGGCGAGTTTGAGCGCCTCGTCGCTGCCCGGGTCGGCTTCCACGTGCAGGTAGCCGTTCCAGCCCACCAGCACCGCGGCCAGACCGACGAAGCTGTGCAGCAGGGCGATCAGTTCGGGCATGCCGGTCATCTCCACGACCTTGGCGCGCCACAGCCCGATGAGCGCACCGACGATCATGGCCACGACCAGCAACCCGAGACCCAGGGGTTCGATCTGACCGTGGATGGCCAGCACGATCGTCGCGATGAGCGCCACGGCCATCCCGGCGATACCGAAAGTGTTTCCCGCCCGTGAGGTCTCGTGCTTGGACAAGCCTGCCAGGGCGAGGATGAACAGCAGCGCCGCGACGACGTAGGCGGCGGTGGCAACGTTTTCGAGTCTGAACATCAGAAAAAGGTTTCCGTTCTAGCTGCGGGAGAACATCGCGAGCATGCGACGCGTCACCGCGAAGCCGCCGAAGACGTTGATACTGGCCAACAGGATGGCCACGAAGGCCAGCGCGGTGATGGCGGTGTTGTGGTGGCCGATCTGCAACAGCGCACCGACCACGATGATGCCCGAGATCGCGTTGGTCACCGACATCAGCGGGGTGTGCAGCGCGTGATGGACGTTGCCGATCACGTAGTACCCGATCACGATCGCCAACGCGAACACCACCAGGTGCACCTGCAGCGCGGCCGGGGACAGCGCGATGAGTGCGAACAGCACCGCCGCCGCGGCGAACGCCACTCCCAGCCGGCGCCCGGTGGACATCGGCTGCTTTTCTTCCTTGACCGCGGGTGCGGCAGCGGCGGGCTGCGCGGCGGGGGCGGCCGAAACCTGCACCGGGGGTGGGGGCCAGGTGATCTCGCCGTCGCGCACCACGGTGATCGACCGCTGCACCACATCGTCGAAGTCCAGGACGACCTTGCCGTCCTTCTCCGGGGTCAACAGCTTGAGCAGGTTCACCAGGTTGGTGCCGTAGAGCTGTGAGGACTGCGCGGGCAGTCGCCCGGCCAGATCGGTGTAGCCGATGATCGTCACGCCGTTGTCGGTCACGATGGCCTGGTCCTTGACCGTGCCCTCGACGTTGCCGCCGTTGGCCGCGGCCATGTCCACGATCACGCTGCCGGCCTTCATCGACGCCACCATCTCGGCGGTGATGATGCGCGGCGCGGGCCGCCCGGGGATCAGCGCCGTGGTGATGATGATGTCGACGTCCTTGCACTGCTCGGCATACAGTGCCGCCTCACGGGCCTTGTAGTCCTCGCCCATCTCCTTGGCGTAACCGGTCTTGGAGACTTCAGCCACCTCGCCCGAGTCATCCACCGCCAGGTACTCCCCACCCAGGGAGGCCACCTGATCGGCGACCTCGGGGCGCGGGTCGGTCGCGCGCACGATCGCCCCGAGGCTGCCTGCCGCGCCGATGGCCGCCAATCCGGCGACACCGGCACCGACCACCAGCACCTTGGCCGGGGGCACCTTGCCCGCCGCGGTCACCTGCCCGGTGAAGAACCGGCCGAAGGCGTGGGCGGCCTCGACCACCGCGCGGTAACCGGCGATGTTGGCCATCGACGACAACACGTCCAGCGACTGCGCCCGCGAGATCCGCGGCACCGCATCCATCGCCAGCACCGTGATGTTGCGTGTACCCAGCTGCTCCACCAGATCCGGGCGCAGCGCCGGGGAGATCAGACTGATCAGGGTCGCACCGTCACGCAGCGCGGCGATCTCGCCCTCCGATGGTGCGTTGACCTTCATCACCACATCGGCCGACCACACCGCATCGGCCGAGCCGATCTGCGCACCGGCATCGGCATACGCCGCATCGGAAAAACTCGCCGCCGCACCCGCACCGGACTCCACGACCACCGAGTAACCCAGCTTGAGAATCTGACCCACGGTCTGCGGAGTGGCAGCCACACGGGTCTCCCCAGGTTGGGACTCTCGAGGTATCCCAATCATCATCGGCAACGGTCCAATCTGTCGGTCGGCATGGATGAGTGTCGCATCCGTCACAACGTCCGGAGCGGTCGCCTACAGCCAATCGCGGCGCTTGAACATCACGTATAGCAGACCGACCAGGACGGCGATCAGCGCAGAGCTGGTGACAAATCCGGCCACTGTGTCTACTCCGGGATAGGTGACGTTCTGCCCGTAGAAGCCGGTGATGGCGGTCGGCACCGCGATGATCGCGGCCCATCCGGTCAGCTTCTTCATCACGGTGTTGAGGCGGGCGTCCTGCAGCGACAGATGGGTCTCGAACACCGTTGTCACCATGTCGCGCAGGGACTCTGTCCATTCCGATGCGCGCAGGACGTGGTCGTACAGGTCGGCGTAGAGCGGATCGAGTTCGGGGGATGTCCGGGAGTCCAGCCTGCGGTGCTGGATGGTGCTGACCACCTCGCGCGTCGGCAGCACGACGCGGCGCAGTTCGACGAGGTCCTTGCGCAACCGGAACGTGCGTCGTTGCAGGCCGTGGTTGGGGCCGCGGTCGTCGAACAGTTCGTCTTCGAGTCCCTCGATCGCGTCGTCGAGCGCTTCGACGGCCTCGAAGTGCCCGTCCACCACGACGTCGAGCAGTCCGTGCACCAGGGATCCGACGCCGTATCTCTGGCCGCCGAGGTCGTCGAAGCGTCGTGACACCTCGTGGATGTCGAACTCGTGGGCGGCCCCGTCGAGGCCGGGCAACCGGACCGTGATCAGCCCGTGCGGCAACACGAACGCCGAGATGCGGTGCTTCACCAGAAGCGATCCGGTGCCGCCGCCGGAGCTGAGGATGTCGACGGCGTAGACCGTGAAGAACGTGTGGGTCTTGTACACCGAGGCCTTGGTGCGCTCCTTGGGTGCGACGGCATCTTCGACGGCCCAGGTGTTGAGCCCGAGTTCGGCCGCCAGGTCCAGCAGTGTCTGATGGTCCGGGTCGTAGATGTCGGCCCACACCAGCGTGTCGTCGTCGGCGAGATAGTCCGAGATGGCCGAGAACGAGAAATCCTCGGCCGACTGACCGGATCGCCAGACTCGGCCGTGCACCTGCGCCATGCCGTGAGTCAACCACGCGAGAAAAACTCACGGCGATTCGAGATCTTCACGGAGTCGGCCGCCGTCGGTACGAATAGCCGGGTGAACACGACGCTGTCTGCCGACTGCTGCTGTTGCTGACGCAACGCCTCCCGTTCTCCCAGCAACAGAAAGTCGGCAACCGTGTCTGTCTTCGTCGATATCGTGCCCCAGTCCGAGACGGATTCCCCGCGCCCCGCGGCGCCGTCCAACCGCGGGCGCGCCATCCTCACCAAGGCCCTGCTGCCGCTGCTGTCGGTCGCGGTGTTCTTCGCGGTGTGGCAGGCCGTCGCGGTGGCGGGCATCTGGAACCAGACCTTCGTGCCGTACCCCAGCGCGGTGTGGCGTGCGTTCATCGATCTGTCCACCACGCATGACGGTGTCCGCGGATACGCGGGGTACCTGCTGGTCGAGCACCTGTACATGACACTGCGCCGTGTGGTGGCCGGTGTGGTGATCGGCGTGGTCCTCGGCGTGCTGCTGGGCCTGCTCATGGGTTCGGTGGGCTGGCTGCGCAGCGTGCTGGAACCGTGGCTCACATTCCTGCGGGCGCTGCCGCCGCTGGCCTATTTCTTCCTGTTGGTCATCTGGCTCGGCATCGACGAGGCCCCCAAGATCACGCTGCTCGCGCTCGCAGCCCTGCCGCCGGCCGCGGTGGCCACCACGGCGGCCGTCGTCGCCGCACCCGTCGGCCTGCAGGAGGCCGCGCGGGCACTCGGAGCCACGCGTGCCCAGGTGATCCGCGACGTCGTGGTGCCCTCGGCGCTGCCGGAAACCTTCACCGGCATCCGGTTGGCCGTGGGCATGGCCTATTCGTCGGTGGTCGCCGCGGAGTTGTTCAACGGCATCCCCGGAGTCGGCGGCCTGGTCAAGGACGCGAGCAACTACAACAACACTCCCGTCGTGCTGGTCGGAATCTTCGCAATCGGGTTCTCCGGTCTGGTGATCGACGGTTTATTGCGCGCTGTGGAAAGGCGTGCTGTCCCGTGGATCGGAAAGGTCTAGCAAGATATGAAACTCAAGTCACTGCTCGTTGCCACCGCAGCCTCGGCGCTGGCGCTGGCCGGCTGCGCGGTGGACAACTCGGAACAGGACGCCGAAAAACCCACCATTCGCGTTGGCTACCAGACGTTCCCGAGCGGCGATCTGATCGTCAAGAACAACGGTTGGCTGGAAGAGGCACTGCCGGACTACAACATCAAGTGGACCAAGTTCGACTCCGGTGCCGACGTCAACACCGCGTTCGTCGCGGGTGAACTCGACTTCGGGGCACTGGGTTCCAGCCCGGTGGCCCGCGGTCTGTCCGCACCGCTGAACATCCCTTACAAGGTCGCGTTCGTGCTCGACGTCGCCGGTGACAACGAGGCCCTCGTCGCGCGCGACGGCAGCGGTGTCAACAGCATCGCGGACCTGCGCGGCAAGCGTGTCGCGACGCCGTTCGCCTCCACCGCGCACTACAGCCTGCTGGCCGCGCTCGCGCAGAACGGTCTGTCGCCCAACGATGTTCAGCTCATCGATCTGCAGCCGCAGGCCATCCTGGCGGCGTGGGAGCGCGGCGACATCGCGGCCGCCTACAGCTGGCTACCGACGCTGGATGATCTCCGCAAGACCGGCAAGGACCTCATCACCAGCCGTGAGCTGGCCGCCGACGGCAAGCCGACGCTGGATCTGGGCGTGGTCTCCGACAAGTTCGCCACGGAGCACCCCGACGTCGTCGACACGTGGCGTGAGCAGGAGGCCCGTGCGCTCGACGTGATCAAGGACGATCCCGACGCCGCGGCCAAGGCCATCGCTGCCGAGATCGGGCTGTCACCGGAAGACGTTGCGGGCCAGTTGAAGCAGGGTGTGTACCTGACTCCCGCGGAGGTCGCCTCGGAGCAGTGGCTGGGCTCCGACGGCAAGCCGGGCAACATCGCCGCGAATCTGCAGAGCGCGTCGGAGTTCCTCGCCGAGCAGAAGCAGATCCCGGAAGCCGCGCCGCTGGGGACGTTCGAGGACGCGATCTACACGAAGGGCCTGCCGGGTGCCATCAGCAAGTGAGGCCGGGCCGGGTGCCGAAGGTGAGCTGCGCATCAGGAACGTGGCTCACCGCTACGGCCGCGGACCGAACGAGGTCACCGCGCTCGGTCCGGTGGACCTCGACGTGGAGCCGGGTGCGTTCGTTGTGCTGGTAGGAGCGTCCGGATGTGGAAAGAGCACACTGCTGCGCCTGATCGCGGGTTTCGAGACTCCGACCGAGGGTGAGGTGGTGGTGGCGGGTTCACGCCCGACCCCCGGCGTCACCTCCGGGGTGGTGTTCCAGCAGCCGCGGCTGTTCCCGTGGCGCACCGTGGGCGGCAACATCGACCTCGCCCTCAAATATGCCAAGGTGCCGCGTGAGCGTCGCGCCGAACGGCGCACACAACTGCTGGAACGCGTCGGCCTGGAAGGCACCGAGAAGCGCAAGATCTGGGAGATCAGCGGCGGCCAGCAGCAGCGCGTGGCGATCGCGCGGGCACTGGCCGCCGAGACCCCGCTGTTCCTGCTCGACGAGCCCTTTGCCGCGCTCGACGCGCTCACGCGAGAACGCCTGCAGGACGACGTCCGTCAGGTCAGCGCCGATTCGGGCCGTACCACGGTGTTCGTCACGCACTCCGCCGACGAGGCCGCGTTCCTGGGATCACGCATCGTGGTGCTGACACGTCGGCCCGGCAAGGTGGCGCTCGACCTTCCGGTCGACCTGCCACGCACCGGGGTCGATCCGCAGGAACTGCGGCGCTCGCCGGAATTCCACCGGTTGCGCACCGAGGTCGGGGAGGCCGTCAAAGCCGCTGCCGCGTGAGAACGTCGTTGAGCTGCAGCAGATCTGCCGCGACGATCTGGGGCTGGGGTACCCCGGGTGCGGTCAGTGGCGCATTGCCCGGCCGGGTGATCAGCGCACCGCGGTAGCCGGCGGACTGCGCGCCGAGGAGGTCCCACGTGTGCGAGGCGACCATGGTGCACTGGCCCGGCTCCACTCCGAGCGCCGACGCGACGTGGGTGTAGAGCGACGTCGACGGCTTGAAGACCCGGTGCTCGCCGACGGTGAACTGACGCTCGAAATACCCGGCCAGCCCGGCGTTCTCGAGTGGTGTCGCGCCCTGGTGGTGCGGTGAATTGGTCAGTGTGACAAGGCGATAACCGTTGCCCCGTAACCGTTGCAGACCTTCTTCGACATCGGGGTAGGCCGGCATGGTGCGCATCCCTTCGGCGAGCGCTTGCACATCGTCGTCGGAGATCGTCACGCCGTGGATGTCGGCGAGCATCCTCAGCACGCCCTGCCCGAGCGTGAAGAAGTCGGTGTAGTTGCCCGACAGCGTGAGTGCCATCGAGTGCATCACCAACTGCCCGAACCACTCACGCAGCACGTGCGGGTCTGAGAAGGTCCGCTCGAAATGGGGTGTGAGCGACTCGAGATCGATGAGCGTCTCGTTGACGTCGAAGACCAGCACGTGTTCGGTCATGAAACCTTCCTGTCCAGAAATGAGTCGATCAGCCCGGCGACCTCGTCGACGTGGGTTTCGAGCAGGAAGTGCCCGCCGTCGAGCAGGTGGATCTCGGCGTCGGTCGCGTCCTTCTCGAAGGCCCTGGCCCCGTCGGGGCCGAAGATCGGATCGTTGCGGCCCCACACCGCGAGGACGGGAACCCCACTGGTGCGCAGGTATTCGTGCAGCGTCGGATACAGCGGGGGATTGGTCGCGTAGTCGGCGAACAGCTTGAGCTGGATGACGTCGTTGCCCGGACGCGCCAGTTGTGCCGCATCGTGGTTCCAGGTGTCGGGGCTCACCAGGCTCTCGTCGGCAACGCCTGTGACGTACTGCCATTTGACGGACTCGGGATCCAGGGCCGTGCGGATGGCGGCCTCGGTCTGCGGGGTCTGCTCACGGTGGTAGTCCCACACCGTCGACCAGAAACCATCCACAAAGCCTTCAACGTATCCGTTGCCGTTCTGGGTCACGATCGCGCTGATGGCCTCCGGGTGCCGCAGCGCCAGACGCCAGCCGATCGGTGCGCCGTAGTCCTGGACGTAGATCGCATAGCGGACGATCCCGAGGTGGGTGAGCAGGCCCTCGGTCAGATCGGCGAGTGCGTCGAAGGTGTAGTCGAACTCATCGGCCGACGGTGCGTCCGAGAAACCGAATCCCAGGTGATCGGGCGCGATGACGCGATGGTTCCTGGCGAGAAGCGGGATGAGGTCGCGAAACATGAACGAGCTGGTGGGGAACCCGTGCAACAGCACGATCGGCGGTGCGTCGGCCGGCCCGGCCGCACGGTAGAAGATGCGTTGCCCGTCGACGGTGGCGTAGCGGTGATGGATGTTCATGACTAACCTCCTAAAGAGTGATTGATAGTTAGGTCAGTCTGCGCGTGATGATATAACCTGTCAATAGGCATTTGGAGGTTAGGAATGGACGTGGCCGTGGTCGACCGACGGGACGAGGAATTCCTGCTCGATCTGCTCAACACCACACCGGTGGTGGACGGGCAAGAACGCGACGATCTCGCAGATGACGACAGCGCACGGGCGTGGATGCGAGCGCGCGGGGTGGAAAGCTCGCGGGGCGACCTGATTGCCGTGCGAGACCTGCTTCAGGATGTGGTGCGGGGAATGCGGACGCCGAGCGCCCTCGACCGCTTCCTCGGCGACGTGACGATGCGCCCGAAGATGACGCCGGACGGCGTGAGTTGGGAACTGGCCGCATCGCCCGCCGCGCGCGCCGTGTTGGCGTGGGACGCGTTGCGCATCAACAGCCCGGGGCGGCTACGGGCGTGCGCCAACGACGAGTGCCGGCTGTTCCTGATCGACCGGAGCAAGCCCAACACCGCGCGGTGGTGTTCGATGGCGATCTGCGGCAACCGCATGAAGGCGCGCAGGCATTACCAGCGCGCCAAGGGGAGTGAGAAGTAACCCGGGTTTACACCGGGGGATAGGCCGGCGGCGGGTACACGCCACGAAGGCCCCACGGGATCCAGTTGAAGAAGAACTCGCCTTCGTCGCTGAGATCGTAGTCAGGATTCGGATCCATGCCCGCAGTCTAGACCGAGCGAACGCAAGCAGGGCCGCGATTGCCTACACTGAATCAACCATCTAGTTGATTGAACGCCCCGGGGCTGTCCGGGCGAGGCCGATAAAGTGAGTGTCCCATGACTTCCGCCGCCAACAACGGAACTTCCCGCCGCGAAGAACTGCTGAACGTCGCGGCGAAACTGTTCGCAGCCCGCGGCTACCACGGCACCCGGATGGACGACGTGGCTGAAGCGGTCGGCCTGAACAAGGCCACCGTGTACCACTACTACGCGAGCAAATCGCTCATCCTCTACGACATCTACAAGAGCGCCGCCGACTTCACGGTCGAGGCCCTGCACGACGATCCGACCTCGTCAGCGCGCGAGACCATCTACCACTTCACCCGGCGCCTGATGGTGGGGATCGCCAACGACCTGGAGCGTGCCGCCGTGTACTTCCAGGAGGGCCCCTACATCGCCGAGTGGTTCACCGAGGAGCAGGTCGAGTACATCCGGCACTCCGAGGCGCAGGTCTACGAGCATGTGCGCGACGTGATCGACCGGGGGATCGCAAGCGGCGAGTTCTACGACTGCGACTCGCACGTGCTCGCGCTGGGCTACATCGGGATGGTGCTCGGCGCCTACCGCTGGCTGCGCCCGCACGGCCGTCGCACCGCCAAGGAGATCGCGGTGGAGTTCAGCACCGCACTGCTGCGCGGGCTGATCCGCGACGAGAACATCCGGGTCGAGTCCCCGTTGGGCATCGACGTGCAGGCCGGCAGCGAAGAGCAGCGATGAGTGACCTGTTCGGGTTGGACGGCAAGGTCGCGGTCGTCACCGGAGGCGGCCGCGGCATCGGCCTGATGATCGCGCGCGGCCTGCTGCAGGCAGGCGCGAGCGTGTACATCGCGGGCCGCAAGGAGGCCGAGCTGTCCGCGGCCGTGGCCGAACTGTCGCCGCTCGGCCGGGTCGAGGCCGTGCCCGCCGATCTGGGCACCGCGGAGGGTGTCACGACGCTGACCGCGGCGATCACGGGCCGCGAGAACGCGATCCACGCGCTGTTCAACAACGCGGGCGCGGCATGGGGCGCCCCGTACGAGGACTTCCCGGAGTCGGGCTTCGACAAGGTCTACAACGTCAACGTCAAAGGTGTCTTCCTGCTGACGCGGGCGCTCACCCCATTGCTGCGCGCAGGTGCCACCGACGACGATCCGGCGCGCGTGATCAACACCGGCAGCATCGACGGAATCGTCGCGCCCGGCCGTGGCCGCGACAACTTCTCCTACAGCGCCAGCAAAGCCGCGGTGCACATGCTCACGCGCCACCTCGCGGGTGAACTCGCCCCGCACATCCTCGTGAACGCCATCGCGCCGGGGCTCTTCCCGTCCCGGATGACCAAGGAACTGCTTGCTGCCGGCGAGGACGCCGTCGGTTCCGCGCTTCCGCTGCGCCGTGTCGGGCGGCCCGACGACATCGCCGGTATCGCGGTGTTTCTCGCGAGCCGCGCCAGCACGTACATCACGGGCGCGGTGATTCCGGTGGACGGCGGGGTCAGCACCATCCGCTGATACGGATTGATCCAAGGACGGTATTGAGCGATACCAATTCGGCCTTGGACAGGTATTGCCACGCTCCCTAGTTTGTAGTGATAGCCGCCACAGCGGCTGCCCTCACCGGGTCGGATCACTCAACAGGAGCAAAGTCATGGCGATACCCGCTCTTCGCCGTACCCGCCTCGTCCTGGCCGCTGCTGCTGCCGCCGGCCTGGTGCTCAGTGGCTGTGGCGGCGTACAGAACACGACCGGCGGCGGATCCGGCGGCACCTATCCGTCCGGCACCGTCGAGATGTACGTCGGGGCTTCGGCAGGCGGCTCCAGTGACCTGATCAGTCGCGCGGTGTCCAAAGGGCTCAGCGACTCGCTGGGCGCGTCATTCCCGGTGATCAATCGCGAAGGCGCCAACGGCGCCCTCGCGGCCGCCGAGGTCTCCAAGGCCAAGCCCGACGGCTCGGTGATCGCCATCCAGAACGCGTCGCTGTTCACCATCACACCACTCGCCGTGTCACCCGGCGAGGTCACCGACATCGACGATTTCGACGTCGTCTACGGCGTCTCGCGCGACGACTACGTGCTGGTCACCAACCCGGCGAGCGGCTACAAGACCATAGGAGACCTCGAGGCCGCGACCAAGCCCGTGCGCTACGGCACCACCGGCGTCGGCACGGGCGCGCAACTGGCCGCCGCGCTGCTGTTCAAGTCGGCCGACGTGCCGTCGCAGGCCGTACCGTTCGACGGCGGTGCGCCCGCCCTCACGGCACTGCTGGGCAACCAGATCGACGTCGCGGTCCTGCAGGTGGGCGAGGCCATCGAGAACATCCAGTCCGACAAGCTGATCCCGCTCTCGGTGTTCGGCCCGGAGCGCATCGACTACCTGCCCGAGGTGCCCACCGCCAAGGAACAGGGACTCGACGTCGAGGTCACGCAGTACCGCTTCATGACGGTGCCCAAGGGCACCCCGCAAGAGGTCCGTGACCGCATCGTCGAAGGCCTGGAGGCCACCTTCGCCACCGACGCGTACAAGAAGTTCAACGAGCAGAACAGCCTGACGCCCATGGAGCAACCCGGCCCCGAGGTCCTCGAGCAACTCAAGGCGGACAGCAAGCGATATGCCGACCTCACCAAGGAGTTCGGCATCGACCTGCGAGCCAGCTGATGAGCGACACGCTGGCTGCCGTGACCGCGCCTCAGGAGGCGCCCGAGGAGCAGCAGCCGCCGGCAGGCGGACCGTGGTATCAGACGGTCGCCGCGGTCGTCGGGATCGCCCTCGGCGCCGGTGCGGCGGTGCTGGCCCACGGCTACGGGCTCGGGACCCTGCACCAACCCGGACCCGGCCTGTGGCCCTTCGTCGTCGGCATCGTCATCACGGTGCTCTCGGCGCTGCTGCTCCTGCTGGGCCGCAAGCTCACCGACACCGAGGCGTTCACCCGCAGCAGCGTGCTCGCGGCCGCCGGCGCGGTGACGTTCGTGGGTTTCGGACTGCTGATGCCCCTGATCGGGTTCGAGATCCCCGCGCTGGTGCTGTGCGTGATCTGGTTGCGGTTCCTCGGTGGCGAAAGCTGGCGCAGCACAGCGATCGTCAGCGTGGTCACCACCGCGGTGTTCTACTTCCTGTTCCTCTACGGGCTGCGGATCCCGCTGCCACACCTGATCAGTTTCTAGGGCACCTGCCCGAGACCCATGGACCTCAACGCATTCCTGGACGGGTTCGCACTGGTCGTCGAACCCCAGAACCTGCTGTACTGCCTCGTCGGTGTGCTCATCGGCATGGTGATCGGCGTACTGCCGGGCCTCGGCCCGGCAGCCACCATCGCGATCCTGCTGCCCATCACCTACACCATCGACCCCGTATCGGCGATCATCATGCTCGCGGGCATCTACTACGGGGCCCAGTACGGCGGCACCATCACGTCGGTGCTGCTGCGACTGCCCGGTGAGGCGTCGTCGGTGGTGACGGTGTTCGACGGTTTCGCGCTCGCCAAGCAGGGCAGGGCCGGAACCGCGCTCGGTGTCGCGGCCATCGGATCCTTTGTGGGGGCGACGATCTCGATCGTCGGTCTGTCGCTGCTGGCGCCTGTGGTCGCCGAGGTGGCGCTCGATTTCGGCCCCCCGGAGTACGCCGCGCTGGCGCTGCTGGGGGTGCTGCTGGTGGCCACCATCGGCAACGGCAACATGCTCAAGTCGCTGATCGCGGCGGCCGTGGGCCTGCTGCTGGCGACGGTCGGGCGCGACAGTTTCAGCGGCGCATCGCGTTTCACCTTCGAGAGCCTGCAACTGGCCGACGGCATCGACTTCGTCGTGGTGGCCATGGGCCTGTTCGGCGTCGGTGAGATTCTCTACAACCTCGAACAGCGCCACGGAAAACCGCACGTACCGGCCAAGGTCGGCAACGCGTGGCCGTCGCGCAAAGACCTGCGCCAGTCGTCGGGCGCCATCGGGCGCGGATCGGTGATCGGGTTCGTGCTCGGCGTGCTCCCCGGCGGTGGTGCCGTGCTGGCCTCGCTGGTCGCCTACGCGACCGAGAAGAAGCGGTCGAAGCATCCCGAACGATTCGGCAAGGGCGCGGTGGAAGGCGTCGCGGCACCCGAGACCGCCAACAACGCCGCGGCGACATCGTCGTTCATCCCGTTGCTCACCATCGGTATCCCTGCCAACGCGTCGATGGCCATGCTGTTCGGAGCGCTGCTGATCCTGGGCATCTCGCCCGGTCCCCAGCTGGTCGGGGAGCACCCGGACCTGTTCTGGGGCGTCATCAACTCGATGTACATCGGCAACCTGGCGCTGCTGATCCTGAGCATCCCGCTCGTCGGGTTGTTCGTGCGGATCCTGCGCGTGCGGCCCGCGATCCTCGCGCCGATCACGGCGCTCATCACGCTGCTGGGCGTCTACACGATCAACAACTCGGTGTTCGACATCTTCGTGATGATCGCGTTCGGTGTCGTGGGCTACCTGATGAAGAAGACCGGATTCGATCCGGGTCCGCTGGTGCTGGCGTTCGTGCTCGGTTCGCTCGTCGAGTCCAACGTGCGCCGGTCGCTGCTCATCTTCGGCGGTGACCCGACGGGATTCGTCACACGGCCGTTGTCCGGGACGATCCTGGCGATACTCGTTGCGGTGGTGGCGATCCCGGTGATCCGTCAGCTGCTGCGCTCCCGCGCGAAATCACCTGTCACCGGCGAGACGCCGTCGAGTGTTACCAAGGTGTAGGCGCATGGCGGCCCGCGCCAGATCCGGGTCCCCTGCGGCCACCGCGGCCGCCACCTGATCGTGCTCACGGCGGACCCGCTCGGCGTGCGCGGCGTCGGTGATCGAATGCGCGTCGCCCAGGCGCGTGCGCGGCAGCATGATCATCATGGGACCCAGCGAGTTCAACAGGTCGAGGTAGAACCGGTTCCCGCTGACCTCGGCAATCGTGCGGTGGAATCGGAAGTCGGCCTCGACGGCGTCCTCCGGTGCGGCGCCGACGAATTCGTCGAGCGCGGTACGGACCGCGTCGCGGCCGCGGGCATCGATGCGCGCGGCGGCCAGTGCGGCCGCCTCGCATTCCACACCGAGGCGGAAGTCCACCATGTCGAGCACGTCGCGTTGGGTCCGGATGGCCGCGGACTCGATGGTGAACGCGGTGGGTTCGGGCACCGCGAGTACGAAAGACCCTCGGCCCTGGAAGGTTTCGATGAGACCCTCGGCACGCAGGCGTGTGACGGCCTCACGCACCACGGTGCGCGACACCCCGAACTCGTCGATGAGCTCGGCCTCGGACGGCAGTTTGTGGCCGGGCGGCAGGTCGCCGGCGAAGATCTTGTCCTTCAGCCCGGCGACCACCCGCTGCGCCAGCGATGTGCTCACGCCTGGAATTCTGCCTGCTCCCGGGTCAGCGCCCGCATCTGATCACTCAGCGTGAAACCCAGGCCCGGGCGGTCGGGCAGCCACATGCGGCCGTCGCGGATCTCGATGCGCTCGTTGAACAGTGGGTTGAGCCACTCGAAGTGCTCGACCCACGGCTCGGTCGGATAGGTGGCCGCGAGATGCAGGTGGATCTCCATTGCGTAGTGGGGTGCGAGCGCCAGACCGGCGTGCGACGCCAGTGTCGCGAACCGCAAGAACGGTGTGATGCCGCCGATGCGCGGGGCATCCGGCTGCACGATGCCGCGGTATCCGGCGTCGATCAGTGCCATGTGCTCGGGGACCGACGTGAGCATCTCACCCGTGGCGATCGGGGTGTCGAACGTGTGGCTGAGATCGGCGTGGCCCACGGCGTCCCACGCGTCGAGGGGTTCCTCGATCCACACCAGGTCGAACTGCTCCAGCTCGCGACACATCCGCCGCGCCCTCGCGCGGTCCCACTGCTGGTTGGCGTCCACCATCAACGGGGTGCCCCCGAGATGCGCGCGCATGGCGGCCACGCGTTTGAGATCCTCGGCCCAGTCGGGCTGGCCCACCTTGATCTTGACGCCGCCTATGCCGGATTCCAGCGACGCCGTTGCAGCGTCCTTGACCTCGTCGAGCGAGGCCTGCAGGAAACCCCCGGATGTGTTGTACACGCGGCACGAATCCCGGTGTGCCCCGATCAGTTTCGCCAGGGGCAGGCCCGCACGCCTGGCCTTGAGATCCCACAACGCGACGTCGAGTGCCGCGATGGCCTGCGTGGCCACCCCGGACCGTCCCACCGAGGCGCCCGCCCACAGCAGCGACTGGTAGATGCGGTCGATGTCGGAGGGGTCCTGACCGAGCGCGACCTCGGCGATCTCGTGCAGGTGGGTGTACTGGGCGGGACCGCCCGCGCGCTTGGAGTAGCTGAACCCCATGCCCTGCAGGCCGTCGGAGGTGCTCACCTCGACGAACAGCAGCACCGTCTCGGTCAGCGGCTTCTGCCTGCCGGTGAGCACCTTGGCGTCGCTGACCGGATTGGGTAACGGGAGGACGACGTGGGAGAGGGCGAGGCGGCAGATGCGGTCAGTCATATGACAAGGCTACAACTTGTCATATAAGTGGGACAGGTTTCAGGCGAAGTCGATCACCTGACGCACCGCACGGCCCTCGGCCAGTTCGTCCATGCCCGCGTTGATGTCGTCGAGCGCGATGGTCGACGACACGAGCGACTCCACCGGCAGGCGCCCGGCGCGCCACAACTCGACGAAACGCGGGATGTCGCGCGACGGCACCGCCGAACCGAGGTAACTGCCGATCAGAGACCGTCCTTCGGCGACGAAACCCAACGGCGACACCGTGATCCGCGCGTCGGGGCGCGGCAGGCCCACCGTGATGGTCCGTCCGCCAGGACCGGTCAAACCGATCGCGGTCTCCAGCGCGGCCGGATGTCCCGCGGCCTCGATCACCACCTCGGCCCGCAGATCCGCGGCCTGCTCGGGGGTGAAGGTCTCGTGCACGCCGAGTTCGGCTGCGCGGGCCAGCTTGTCGGACAACTGGTCGACACCGACCACCCGCACGTCGTCGTGCGCGAGCGCGGTGAGCGCAGCGGCCATCCCCACCCCGCCGAGACCGACGACCACGACGGTCTGTCCCGGCTTCGGCCGGCCGACGTTGAGCACGGCCCCGCCGCCCGTGAGCACCGCGCAACCCAACAGCGCGGCGACCGTCGCGGGCACGTCGTCGGGTACCGGGACGATCGAGCGGCGGTCCACCACGGCGTGCGTCGCGAACCCGGACACACCGAGGTGGTGGAACACGGGTTCGCCGTCGCGACGCAGCCGGATGTCACCGTTCATCAGCGTGCCCGCGCCGTTGGCGACCGATCCCGGCCCGCAGGGGGTCAGCCCGTCGGTCCCGCAGGCCGGGCAGGATCCGCAGCGCGGCAGGAACGTCATCACCACGCGCTGACCGGTTTCGAGATCCGCGCCCGGCGTCTCGACCACACCCGCGGCCTCGTGCCCCAGCAGCATCGGCACCGGACGCACCCGGTTGCCGTCGACGACCGACAGATCCGAGTGGCACAGCCCGGCGGACTCGATGCGCACCAGCAGTTCATCCGGACCCGGATCGGCGAGGTCGAGTTCGGAGATGGTCAGTGGCCGGGATTCGGCGTAGGGACGGGGTGCACCGATGCGTTCGAGGACGGCTCCGCGGATCTTCATGGGAACCAGCCTGCCTCGACTGCAAGACTTCAGCCATGACCCGTCGCGACGAGCCCACGCCCACCGGCCGAGAATTTCCCGTGCACTGGCCCGTGGGCACGCGGTGGACCGACAACGACATGTTCGGCCACCTCAACAACGCGGTCTACTACGAGCTGTTCGACACCGCGATCAACGCGTGGATCCAGACGAGCTGCGACGTCGACCCGGTCACCGCGCCGTGGCTCGGCGTCGTCGCCGAATCGGGCTGCCGCTATTTCACCGAGCTGAAGTTCCCCGGCAGGCTCGTCGTGGGCCTTGCGGTGAGCCGGCTGGGCACCAGCAGCGTGACCTATCGACTCGCGCTGTTCGCAGAAGACGCGGCAGACGAGCCGGTCGCGGCCGTCGGGCACTGGGTGCACGTGTACGTCGACCGGCACACCCGTCGCCCGGTCCCGATCCCGGACGCCATCCGTGACCTGCTGGCTTCGGCCGCCGGTCGATAGCTCGATATGCTCGGCGAATGCCGCTTGTGAGCAAGACTGTCGAGGTCGCCGCCTCCGCCGAGACGATCACGTCGATCGTCTCGGACTTCGAGGCGTACCCGCAATGGAACCCCGAGATCAAGGGGTGCTGGATCCTCGCCCGGTACAACGACGGCAGGCCCAGTCAGTTGCGGCTCGACGTCGAGATCCAGGGACAGTCGGGCGTGTTCATCACGGCCGTGTACTACCCGGCCGAGAACCAGATCTTCACGATGCTGCAGCAGGGCGATCATTTCACCAAGCAGGAGCAGCGGTTCTCGATCGTGCCGCTCGGACCGGACTCGACGCTGCTGCAGGTGGACCTCGACGTCGAGGTGAAGCTGCCGGTGCCCGGACCGATGGTCAAGAAGCTCGCGGGTGAGACCCTCGAGCACCTCGCGAAGGCCCTCGAGGGCCGCGTCGAGCAGCTCACCCAGAGCTGATCTGAACTAGTCCCACATCCCGATCTCTTCGAGGCGCGCGATCAGTCGCCGCGCGCCGTCGGTGAACTGTGCGCCGTTGAGTTGTACGACGCGCCGCGCGTCGCGGCGCCGCAACGCCTCGATGAGCAACCGGTGGCCGGCCACGGCCTGCTGCCCCCAGCCGGGGTCTGTCGAGTAGATCAGGGCGGGCAGATACCGCGCGACGTGCAGCAGAAACCACGCCAGCTTGATGCGCCCGCTGGCATGGTTGAACGCACGGTGGAACGCGAACTCGATTGTCGAGATCTCGTCGGGGTCGCCGCGCCCGACGGCGATTTCGAGTTCGTCGTTGAGGCGTTCGAGTTCGTCGATCTGGTGGTCGGTGATCCGGGTGACGGTCGTGGCGGCGAGTTCGCGGGCGATGGTCGCCTGCAGCCAGAAGATGTCCTCGACGTCGGTGCGGCTCATCGGCACGACGACGTGGCCGCGGTGGGGTTCGAGCTGCACCATCCCCTCGCCGCGCAGGGTCCGCAGCGCCTCGCGCACCGGGGTGATGCTGACGCCCAGCGCGGCCGCGGTCTCGTCGAGCCTGATGAACGTGCCCGGACGCAGTGCCCCGGTCATGATCTCGGCCCGCAGGTGGGCCGCCACCTCGTCGGAGAGTTGTTCGCGACGCACTCCGCGGCGCGGTTGCGCGCCGGTCCTGACGGGCGTGTTCACGTGGTCTCCGGTGGTATCTCGGGTGGGCTGATCGGGGTTGTCCCGATCGCTTCGAGGCCATAATGTGACCGGGGCAACCCAATGTTTGATCAAATATCAACGTCGCGCAACTGCGAGACCAGTTGCACTACACATGGAGTTCAGAGCCGTTGACTGCCGAGCCGTCCCAGATTGAGCAGCCGTACCTCGCGCGTCGCCAGAACTGGGTCAACCAGCTGACCCGCCACGCGATGATGCAGCCGGACAAGACCGCCCTGCGTTTCCTGGGCCGCACCACCACGTGGCGCGAACTGGACGATCGCGTGACCCGGTTGGCCGGCGCGTTGAACCGCCGCGGCGTGGGCTTCGGCGACCGTGTTCTGATCCTGATGCTCAACCGCACCGAGTTCGTCGAGGCCATGCTGGCCGCGAACCGGCTGGGCGCCATCGCGGTTCCGGTGAACTTCCGCATGACCCCGCCCGAGATCGCGTACCTGGTCAGCGACTGCGAGGCGCACGTCGTGGTCACCGAGCCCGTGCTGGCGGGGGTGGCCACCGCGGTCCGCGACCTGGACGCGACGCTGCAGACCGTGATCGTGGCAGGAGGCGCCACCGAGGACGGCGTACTCGGGTACGACGACCTGATCGCCGAGGAGGGCGAACCGCCCGCCCCGGTCGACATCCCCAACGACTCACCGGCACTCATCATGTACACGTCGGGCACCACCGGCCGGCCCAAGGGCGCGGTGCTCACCCACACCAACCTGAGCGCGCAGGCGATGATGCACCTGTTCACCACGGGTGCCGACCTCAACAGCGACGTCGGCTTCGTGGGCGTGCCGCTGTTCCACATCGCAGGTGTCGCGGGCAGTGTGCTCAGCGGCGTGACGCTGGGTGTTCCGACCGTACTCTACCCTCTCGGCGCGTTCGACCCCGACGGCCTGCTGGATGTGCTTGAGTCCGAACAGGTCACGGGCATCTTCCTGGTGCCGGCCCAGTGGCAGGCGGTGTGCGCCGCGCAGCGGGCCCGGCCGCGCAACCTGAAACTGCGTGCGCTGTCGTGGGGTGCGGCGCCCGCGTCGGACACGCTGCTGCGCGAGATGAACGAGGCTTTCCCCGACGCGCAGATCTTCGCGGCGTTCGGGCAGACCGAGATGTCGCCGGTCACCTGCATGTTGTTGGGCGACGACGCGATTCGCAAGCTGGGTTCGGTGGGCCGGGTCATCCCGACCGTCTCGGCCCGCGTGGTCGACGACAACATGAACGACGTGCCGGTCGGCGAGGTCGGCGAGATCGTGTACCGCGGACCGAATCTGATGACCGGCTACTGGAACAACCCGAAGGCCACCGCGGAGGCGTTCGCAGGCGGCTGGTTCCACTCGGGTGACCTGGTGCGCCAGGACGAGGAAGGCTACGTCTGGGTGGTCGACCGCAAGAAGGACATGATCATCTCGGGCGGCGAGAACATCTACTGCGCCGAGGTCGAGAACGTCCTGGCGGCCCATCCGGCCATCATGGAGGTCGCGGTGATCGGCAGGCCGCACGAGAAGTGGGGCGAGGTACCTGTCGCGGTCGTGGCTCTCAATTCCGCGACCGCCGAATCGATCAGCCTCGGCGAGCTCGACAGCTTCCTCACCGAGCGTCTGGCGCGTTACAAGCACCCCAAGGCGCTCGAGGTCGTCGACGCGTTGCCCCGCAATCCGTCGGGCAAGGTGCTCAAGACCGAGTTGCGTGAACGCTTCGGCAGGGCAACCTCGCTTGACGGTGGCGAAAGCAACTCTGCAACAACGGTTTCTGCAGGTTGAGCGGCCATTTGAGCGATCTGGTGCACCTTTGCTAACAGTTCAGGGCATAATCCACCCGATGCGGTGCAAGGCCCGGAACGGATCGGGTACAGTCCGGTGGTCTCACTTACTACCCGCGAGTAGGGAGACACGGATCACTCGGACTGGTTGGCGGCAAGGAGGGGGCGTGGATCACGTCCAGGAAGGGCACCTGTGACGGCGTCTACCGATGGCTTCGTCGATTACCTTCGTGGCCAGTTGGAGAAGCCGCTGGCGACGGTCGGCGGCTTCTTCAAGATGTCGGTGATGACCGGAAAAGCTCTGTTCACGCGGCCTTTTCAGTGGAAAGAGTTCGTCCTCCAGAGCTGGTTTCTCATCCGCGTGGCCTTCCTGCCGACGCTTGCGGTGTCGATCCCGCTGACGGTGCTCATCATCTTCACGCTGAACATCCTGCTGGCGGAGTTCGGTGCGGCTGACGTCTCCGGGGCCGGTGCCGCGCTCGGCGCCGTGACCCAGCTAGGTCCGCTCGTGACGGTGCTGGTCGTCGCAGGCGCCGGATCCACCGCCATCTGCGCCGATCTCGGCGCCCGCACGGTGCGTGAGGAGATCGACGCACTCGAGGTCCTCGGCATCGACCCCATCGAACGCCTCGTCGTGCCGCGCGTGGTCGCCTCGACGTTCGTCGCGTTCATGCTCAACGGTGCGGTCATCACAATCGGCCTGGTCGGTGGATTCTTCTTCGGTGTCTATATCCAGAACGTCTCGGCGGGCGCTTACGTTTCGACGCTGACCCTTCTCACGGGATTCCCCGAGGTGTTGATCTCGGTCGTGAAGGCGACGCTGTTCGGGATGATCGCCGGCCTCGTCGGCTGCTACCGCGGGCTCACGGTCGCGGGCGGTTCGAAGGGTGTCGGCACCGCGGTGAACGAGACCCTCGTGCTATGTGTGGTCGCGTTGTTCGCAGTCAACGTCGTGCTCACCACCATCGGTGTGCGGTTCGGGACAGGGCGCTGATATGAGTACTGTTCAGGTTCTCCGCTCGCGGTTCCCGCGGGCGTTCTCACGCTCCTCCGAGATCGCGGCCACACCGGCGCGGTTCCTCGACAGCATGGGCCACGTCGCGTGGTTCGTCGTGCAGGCGATCGTGCATGTGCCCCACGCGTTCCGGCATTACCGCCGCGAATCGTTGCGGCTGGTCGCCGAGATCGGCATGGGCACCGGCGCGATGGCCGTCATCGGCGGCACCGTCGCGATCATCGGCTTCGTCACGCTGTCCGCGGGTTCGCTGATCGCCATCCAGGGCTTCGCCTCACTCGGCAACATCGGTGTCGAGGCGTTCACGGGCTTCTTCGCGGCCCTTGCCAACATCCGCGTCGTCGCACCTGTGGTCACCGGTCAGGCGCTCGCCGCGACCGTCGGGGCGGGTGCCACCGCCGAACTCGGCGCCATGCGCATCAGCGAAGAGGTCGACGCGCTCGAAGTCATGGGCATCAAGTCGATTTCGTATCTGGTGTCCACGCGCATCATGGCAGGCGCGATCGTCATCATCCCGCTGTACGCCATGGCGATCCTGCTGTCGTTCATGTCGGCGCAGCTGGTCACCACGATCTTCTACTCGCAGTCGGTCGGCACGTACGAGCACTACTTCCACACGTTCCTGCGTGTCGACGACGTGATGTGGTCATTCCTCGAAGTCATCATCATGTCGGTGATCGTCATGTTGAACCATTGCTACTTCGGCTATTTCGCCAGCGGCGGCGCCGTCGGCGTGGGTGAGGCCGTCGGGAGGTCGATGCGTACTTCGTTGATCGCGATCGTGCTGGTGGTCCTGTTGGCATCGTTGGCGCTCTACGGCACCGACCCGAACTTCAACCTGACGGTGTAGCGCCATGACCGAGCCTCCAGCGCCAACCGCTCCGCTCAACAAGCCGAAGACACCGCCGTACAAGCTGGCCGGGCTCGTCCTCGGGCTTGTCGGCGTGCTCGTTCTCGCGCTCACGTGGATGCAGTTCCGCGGTCAGTTCGAGGACAAGGTTCAGCTCACGGTCCTGTCGGGCCGTGCCGGCCTGTCGATGGACCCCGGATCGAAGGTCACGTTCAACGGCGTGCCGATCGGCCGCCTGGCGTCGATCGACGTCGTCGAGGTCGACGACAATCCCGAGGCCAGGCTGACCCTGGACGTCGATCCGAAGTACCTCGACCTGATCCCCGAGAACGCGAATGTCGAGTTGCGGGCCACCACGGTGTTCGGCAACAAGTACATCTCGTTCCTGTCGCCAAAGAACCCGTCGGCCGAACGCCTCTCGGCGTCCACACCCATCCGGGCGCAGGGCGTGACCACGGAGTTCAACACGCTGTTCGAGACCATCACCGCGATCTCCGAGCAGGTCGACCCGATCAAGCTCAACGAGACCCTGACCGCTGCCGCACAAGCCCTCGACGGCCTGGGCGACAAGTTCGGCCGCTCGATCGTCGACGGCAACGCGATCCTGGCCGACGTCAATCCCCGTATGCCGCAGATCCGTCGCGACATCACGGGTCTGGCGAACCTCGGCGAGGTCTACGCCGACGCGGCCCCGGATCTGTTCGACGGTCTGGACAACGCCGTGACCACCGCACGCACCCTCAACGAGCAGCGGGGCAACCTCGATCAGGCGCTGGTGGCGGCGGTCGGGTTCGGCAACACCGGCGGCGACATCTTCGAGCGCGGCGGCCCGTACCTGGTGCGCGGCGCGCAGGACCTGTTGCCCACGTCGGCGCTGCTCGACGAGTACAGCCCGGCGCTGTTCTGCACCATCCGCAACTACCACGACGCGGCTCCGAAACTGGCCGGTGCCCTTGGCGGCAACGGCTATTCGCTGCTGACCAACTCGCTGGTGGTCGGTGTCGGCAACCCGTATGTGTACCCGGACAATCTGCCGCGGGTGAACGCCAAGGGCGGGCCGGAAGGACGGCCCGGCTGCTGGCAGCCCATCACCCGTGACCTGTGGCCATTCCCGTACCTCGTGATGGACACCGGTGCCTCGATCGCGCCCTACAACCACTTCGAACTCGGGCAGCCGATGTTCGCCGAATACGTGTGGGGCCGCCAAGTGGGGGAGAACACGATCAACCCATGAGTATCAAAGGCACGCTTTTCAAGCTCGGCATCTTCTCGCTGGTGCTGCTGACGTTCACGGCGCTGATCTTCGTGGTGTTCGGGCAGATCCGGTTCAACCGGACCACCGAGTACTCGGCGATCTTCAAGAACGTCAGTGGTCTGCGCGACGGGCAGTTCGTGCGCGCGGCCGGCGTCGAGGTGGGCAAGGTCAAGAGTGTGGACCTGATCAACGGCGGCGAGCAGGCCGAGGTCAAGTTCACCGTGGAACGGTCGCTGCCGTTGTTCCAGGAGACCACCGCGGCCATTCGCTACCAGGACCTCATCGGCAACCGCTACCTCGAGCTCAAACGCGGTGATTCCGACCAGATCCTGCCCCCGGGCAGCACCATCCCGGTCGAACGCACCGAGCCGGCGCTGGATCTCGACGCACTCGTCGGCGGTTTCCGCCCGTTGTTCCGGTCGCTGGAACCCGAGAAGGTCAACACGATCGCCACGTCGCTGATCACGATCTTCCAGGGCCAGGGCGGCACCATCAACGACATCCTCGATCAGACCGCGCAGTTGACCGCGTCGCTCGCCGACCGCGACCAGGCCATCGGTGAGGTCATCAAGAACCTCAACACCGTCCTGGACACCACGGTCAGGCATCAGAAGCAGTTCGACGAGACCCTGGTGAACTTCGAGACCCTCATCACCGGCCTGAAGAACCGTGCCGATCCGATCGCGACGTCGGTCGCGGACATCAGCGATGCCGCGGGCTCACTGGCAGACCTGTTGTCGGACAACCGGCCTCTGCTGAAGGACACCATCGGCTATCTCGATGTCATCCAGGCGCCGCTGGTGGAGCAGAAGCAAGAGGTCAGCGACATCCTGGTGCAGATGCCCCAGGCGCTGAAGATCATCGGCCGCGCCGGTGGCATCTACGGTGACTTCTTCAACTTCTACGCCTGCGATCTGACCTTGAAGCTCAACGGCCTTCAGCCGGGCGGGCCCGTGCGCACCGTCAGGATCACCACGCAACCGTCGGGTAGGTGCACGCCGAAATGAGGACACTGCAGGGTTCCGACCGGTTCCGTAAAGGTCTGATGGGCGTCATCGTCGTGGCGCTCATCATCGGTGTCGGTTCGACGCTGACCAGCGTTCCGATGCTGTTCGCGGTGCCCACCTACTACGGGCAGTTCGCCGACACCGGCGGCCTGAACATCGGTGACAAGGTGCGTATCGCCGGCATGGACGTCGGCAACGTCAAGAGCATGGAGATCGACGGCGACAAGGTCGTGATCGGCTACACCCTCGGCGGCCGCACCATCGGGACCGAGAGCCGTGCGGCGATCCGCACCGATACGATCCTGGGCCGCAAGAACATCGAGATCGAGCCGCGCGGAAGCGAGACGCTGAAGCCGCGCGGCGTGTTGCCGGTGGGCCAGACGTCGGCGCCGTACCAGATCTACGACGCGTTCCTGGACGTCACGCGCAACGCCGCGGGCTGGGACACCCAGGCGGTGCGCCAGTCGCTGAACGTGTTGTCCGAGACCGTCGATCAGACCTCGCCGCACCTGAGCGCCGCGCTCGACGGCGTGGCCCGGTTCTCCGAGACCATCGGCAAGCGCGACGAGGACGTCAAGAAACTGCTCGCCAGCGCGAACAAGGTCGCGACGGTGCTCGGTGACCGCAGCACCCAGGTCAACCAGTTGCTGGTGAACGCGCAGACGCTTCTGGCCGCCGTCAACGAGCGTGGCCGTTCGGTGAGCCTGCTGCTGGAACGGGTTTCGTCGGTGTCGCGTCAGGTCGAGGGTTTCGTCGACGAGAACCCGAACCTCAACCATGTGCTCGAGCAGCTGCGCACCGTCAGCGACGTGCTCAACGAGCGCAAGCAGGACCTCGCCGACATCCTCACGGTCGCAGGCAAATTCATCACGTCGCTGGCCGAGGCGCTGGCGTCGGGCCCGTACTTCAAGGTCATGCTGGTGAACCTGATCCCGCCGACCATCCTGCAGCCCTTCGTCGACGCGGCGTTCAAGAAGCGCGGCATCGACCCGGAAGAGTTCTGGCGCAACGCCGGTCTGCCCGCGTTCCGGTTCCCGGACCCCAACGGCGAGCGTCACGAGAACGGCGCGCCGCCTGCCGCCCCGACACCGCTGGAGGGCACCCCGGAGCATCCGGGCCCGGCCGTCCCGCCCGGGTCGCCGTGCTCGTACACGCCTCCCGCGGACGGCATTCCGTCACCGGGCAACCCGCTGCCGTGTGCGCATCTCAGCCAGGGACCGTACGGACCGGTCCCCGGTGGTTACGCACCGCCGAACGTCGCCACCTCGGCACCCAACCCTGATGGGATCGCCCATTCGCCCGGCGTGCCGAGCGCGGCGATCCCCGGTCAGATGCCCCCGGAGCAGCCGGGTGCGCCGGTCGAGATCGCACCCGGTCCGCCCGGTGCGCGCACCGTCCCGGTCAGCCCGATCCCCGGGCCGCCGGACTTCACGCCGGGCATCGCGCCCCCGCCGCCGGCCATCACCGGTCCGCCGCCACCTCCGGGCCCCGGCCCGCAGTTGGCCCCCGTCGGTGAAGCGCCGCTCCCAGGCAATCCGCCGTTCCTTCCGCCGGGTTCGCAGTCGAGATAGGCAGGGAGGCGTCGAGACATGTCAACGATTTTCAACATCCGGAACATCCAGTTGCCCAGGCTCTCCCGGGCGGCTGTGATCATCGGTGCCCTCGTCGTGGCCGCCGCGCTGGTGGCCGGCTATTTCGGGATGAACGCCTACCGCAAGCTGACCAACACGACGGTCACCGCGTACTTCCCCGAGGTGCTCGCGCTGTACCCCGGCGACAAGGTGCTCATCATGGGTGTCCGGGTCGGCTCGATCGATTCGATCGAGACCGCGGGCGACAAGATGAAAGTGGTCTTCCACTTCAACAACAAATACAAGGTGCCGGAGAACGCGACGGCCTCGATCCTCAACCCGAGCCTCGTGGCCTCGCGCGTGATCCAGTTGTCCCCGCCCTACACCGGTGGGCCCACCCTGCGCGACGGTGCGGTGCTCGACGTCGACCGCACGCAGGTCCCGATCGAGTACGGCGAGGTGCGCAACCAGGTCACGCGTCTGCTGGCCGATCTGGGGCCCACGCCCGAACAGCCCAAGGGTCCGTTCGGCGACATCATCGAGTCGTTCGCGGACGGATTCGCAGGCAAGGGTGAACAACTCAACCGCACACTGCGGGGTCTGTCGGATGCGCTGACCGCACTCAACGAGGGACGCGGCGACTTCTTCGCCGTGGTGAAGAGTTTGGCATTGTTCGTCAACGCGCTGCATCGCAGTGATCAGCAGTTCGTGGCGCTCAACAACGACCTGGCGCAGTTCACCAACTCGTTCACCAACACCGATCAGGAACTCGCGAACGCGCTGCAGGACCTCAACCGGGTGCTCAAGACCACGCGGGAGTTCCTGGACCGCAACGGCGGTGTGCTGACCCACGACATCGACAACCTGGAGCAGGTCACCACGGCGATCCTGCAGCCCGAGCCGCGCGACGGTCTCGAGACGGGTCTGCACGCGTACCCGAACCTGGCGGCCAACGTGCTGAACATCAACTCGCCCAACCAGGGCGGCATCATCGGTCTGCCGGTGCTGCCGGGTGTCACGAACTTCTCGAACCCGCTGCAGTTCGTCTGCAGCTCGATCCAGGCGGGAAGCCGTTTGGGCTACCAGGAATCCGCGGAGCTGTGCGCGCAGTACCTGGCACCGATCATGGACGCCATCAAGTTCAACTACCTGCCGTTCGGCATGAACCTGGCGAGCACGGCCATGACCCTGCCCAAGCAGATCGCCTACTCGGAGAAGCGGCTTCAGCCGCCGCCGGGGTACAAGGACACCACTGTGCCGGGCATCTGGTCGCGTGACACGTTGTTCTCGCACGGCAACCACGAGCCGGGCTGGATCGTGGCGCCCGGCATGCAGGGTGTGCAGGTGCAGCCGGCCACGGCCAACATGCTGACCCCCGAGTCGCTCGCCGAGCTGCTCGGTGGCCCCGACATCGTGCCGCCGCCCGCGCCGCCGGCTTTCGGGACGACGCGCGGTGGCAACCTGCCCGGCCCGCCGAATGCGTTCGACGAGAACAATCCGCTGCCGCCGCCGTGGTATCCGCAGCCCGGACCGCCCCCGGCTCCGGCACCCGGAGTGATCCCCGGTGATCCGCTGTCGGCCGTCGCACCCGCGGCTCCGGCCGCGCCCGCGGCACCGGCACCCGCCGGACCGCCACTGCCCGCTGAAGCAGGAGCAGGCTGATGAGGCTGCTGAAGGGTTTCCCCAAGATGCGTAACTGGACTCGCGTCGGTCGCCGGACGGCGGCGCTGGCCGCGGTCGCGCTGGTGCTGACCTCGTGCGGTCAGTGGCGCGGTATCGCCAACGTGCCGCTGCCCGGCGGGCCGGGCACCGAGTCCGGCAGCATGACGCTGTACGTGCAGATGCCGGAGACGTTGGCGCTCAACGCCAACAGCCGCGTGCGGGTGCGCGACGTGTTCGTGGGCCGTGTCCGCAAGATCGAGCTGATCAACTGGGTGCCGACGCTGACCGTCGACGTCGAACCGGGCATCAAGCTGCCCAAGAACACACTGGCCAAGATCGGTCAGACCAGCCTCTTGGGTTCGCAGCACGTCGAGCTCAACCCGCCGGAGGATCCGTCATCGGAGTTGTTGCGTGACGGCGACACCATCCCGCTCGCACAGTCGTCGGCCTACCCGACGATCGAGCGCACCCTGGCGGGCATCTCGGGCATCCTGACCGGTGGCGGTATCCCGAACATCGAGGTCATCCAGACCGAGGTGTTCAACATCCTCAACGGCCGCGCCGATCAGATCCGCGAATTCCTCAATCAGCTGGACACATTCACCGACGAGCTGAACCAGCAGCGCGAAGAGATCACGCGCGCAATCGATTCCACGAACCGGTTGCTCAACATCGTGTCGCAGCGCAACGACACGCTGGATCGTGTGCTCACCGAGTTCCCGCCGCTGATCCAGCATTTCGCGGAGACCCGCGACCTGTTCGCCGACGCGGTGACCGCACTCGGCCGGCTCTCGGCCGCGGCCGACGAGACCCTGTCGGGCAGCAACGCGAACCTGCACACCAACCTGCAGAACCTGCAGCGTCCACTCAAGCAGCTCGGCCGTGCCGCTCCGTACCTGGTGGGCGCGCTGAAGCTGATCCTGACGGTGCCGTTCAACATCGACAACATCCCGAAGGCGATCCGCGGCGACTACATCAACGTGTCGCTCAAGCTCGACCTGACGCTGAGCTCGGTGGACAACGCGTTCCTGTCCGGAACGGGTGTGTCGGGCATGCTGCGGGCGCTGGAACAGGCCTGGGGCCGCGACCCGGCGACGATGATCCCGGACGTGCGCTTCACGCCGAACCCGCACGACGCACCGGGCGGCCCGCTGGTCGAAAGGGGGGAGTGAGAGATGCTGCTGACTCGCTTCATCAAGATGCAGCTCGTCATCTTCCTCACGCTGACGCTGGTGGCGCTGGTGGTGCTCGCGCTGTTCTACCTGCGCCTGCCGACGTGGGCCGGGCTCGGCATGTACAAGCTCAATGCCGACCTGCCCAACTCGGGCGGCCTGTACGCCACCGCCAACGTCACCTACCGGGGCACCACGATCGGCAAGGTGACTTCGGTGGAGCCCAGCGAGACGGGCGCGCGGGTCGAGATGAACATCTACGACCGGTACAAGATCCCGGCCGACGCGACGGCCAACGTGCACTCGGTGTCGGCCGTCGGTGAGCAGTTCATCGACCTGACCTCCGACTCCGGGGGCGGCGCCTACTTCCAGCCCGGCGACACCATCACCAAGGCGACGGTGCCCGCCGAGGTGGGCCCGGCGCTCGACGCCGCCGAGAAGGGTCTGGCGGTGCTGCCGAAGGAGAAGATCGGCACGCTGCTCGACGAGGCGGCCACGGCGTTCGGCGGCCTCGGGCCGTCACTGCAGCGCCTCGTCGATTCGACGCAGGCCATCGCAGGTGACTTCCGGGCCAACATCGATCCGGTCAACGACATCATCGAGAACTCCGGGCCGATCATCGACAGCCAGGTGAACTCGGGCGACGCGATCCAGCGGTGGGCGGCCAACCTCAACACCCTGGCCGCGCAGAGCGCCCAGAACGACGAGGCGCTGCGCAGCGGCCTGCAGCAGGCGGCTCCGACGGCCGATCAGCTCAACGCGGTGTTCAGCGACGTCCGCGAGTCGTTGCCACAGACGCTGGCGAACCTCGAGATCGTCATCGACATGCTCAAGCGCTACAACAAGAACGTCGAGCAGGTCCTGGTGGCGCTGCCCCAGGGCGCCGCGGTGGCTCAGACCGGCACGATCTTCGCGCCTGAGGGTCTGCTGCACTTCGGTCTCGGCATCAACGCCCCGCCGCCGTGCCTGACGGGCTTCCTGCCCGCGTCGCAGTGGCGCTCGCCGGCCGATACGCGCACCGAACCGCTGCCGTCGGGCCTGTACTGCAAGATCCCGAAGGACGCGCCCAACGCGGTCCGTGGTGCCCGCAACTATCCCTGTGCCGACGTGCCGGGCAAGCGGGCCGCCACACCGCGGGAATGCCGTAGCGACGAGCCCTACCAGCCGCTGGGCACCAACCCCTGGTACGGCGATCCGGACCAGATCCGCAACTGCCCGGCTCCCGGGGCCCGCTGCGATCAGCCGGTCGATCCGGGACGTGTGATCCCGGCGCCGTCGATCAACAACGGGCTCAACCCGTTGCCCGCGAGCCAGCTGCCGCCGCCCGAGGTGAGTTCGGGCCCGAGCAGCGATCCGTTGACCGCACCGCGCGGTGGCACGGTGACGTGTAGTGGACAGCAACCCAACCCTTGCATCTACACTCCGGCTGCAGGCGCGACCGCGACCTACAACCCGGCCAGCGGTGAGGTGGTCGGCCCAGGCGGTGTGAAGTACTCCGTCACTAACTCGAATACCCCAGGAGATGACGGATGGAAGGAGATGCTGGCGCCAGCCAGCTGAACCCCACCGATCAGCAGCAGGAACACACAGAGCCACAGATCGAGCAGACGACCGTAGAGGCTGACGCACGGCGCCCGTCCAGGCTGGGACGGGGCTGGATGGCCACGGTGTGCGCTGCGCTGGTCCTGGTGGCCGCCGCGCTGGGCGTCGGGGGTTACCTGGCGTTGCGTTCGCATCTCGACAGCAACGTGATCGCCCGTGACGAGGCCGAGGCGACGCAGGCCGCCAAGGACTGTGTCACCGCCACACAGGCTCCCGACACCGCGGCGATGGCCGCTGCGCAGGCCAAGATCATCGAATGCGCGACCGGCGACTTCGGTGCGCAGGCCGTGCTCTACAGCGGCATCCTGCTGGACGCCTACCAGGCCGCGAACGTGCAGGTGCAGGTGTCGGACATGCGTGCCGCGGTCGAGAAGCACAATGACGACGGGTCGATGGATCTGCTGGTCGCGGTGCGCGTACTGGTGACCAACACCGAGAAGGCCAACGAGGAGCAGGGCTACCGGTTGCGGGTGAAGATGGCCCGCGACGAGGACGGGCTCTACAAAGTCGCGCGGCTCGACCAGGTCACATCGTGAGTTCTGTGCTCGACACCCCGGCTGCCGCCGAGGATGCAGTGATCGACCAGGCGCCTCTGGCGTCGTGGCAGGCGCGGGCCGGTGCGTTCGCGATCGACATGCTGCCCGGTGCGGGCACCGTCGTCACGCTTGCCCTGCTGGCGTGGACGGCGCCGCTGCTGGGCTGGGTCTGGTGGGTCTACACCGGGGCCGCGGTGCTCGTCGTGGGTGCGGTGCTGGCCAACCGCGTCCTGGTGCCCACCACCCGCGGCTGGACACTGGGCCGTGCCGTCGTCGGCATCCGCGTCGTCAAGGCCGACGGTGGTGACGTCGGGATGGTGCGCCTGCTGCTACGCGACCTGGCGCACGTGCTGGACACCCTCGCGGTGTTCGTCGGCTGGTTGTGGCCCCTATGGGACGCGCGTAACCGGACCTTCGCCGACCTGCTGACCCGTACCGAGGTGCGCCGCGCGACGCCCGCTGCCGGCGACGTGCGGCGGTTGGCGGGCAAGGTCATGCTCGCGGCCGTTGCGGTGTGCGCCGTCGCGGTGGCGCTCGGGTACTTCGCGGTGTTCCGCCCCCAGGAGGCCGTGCACGAGGCCCGCGAGCAGATCGCCAACGAGGGGCCCCGGATCGTCGAGCAGATGCTGAGCTACGGCGTCGACTCGTTCAACGAGGACCTCGACAAGGCCCAGACGCTGGCCACCGACAACTACCGTCCCGAGTTGGTCAGGCAGCAGGACGTGATCCGCAAGGCCGGCCCGACCACCAACGAATACTGGGCCGTCACCAGCGCGGTGCTGTCGGCGAGCAAGAACGACGCGTCCATGCTGCTGGCGTTGCAGGGTCAGCGCGGCACCAATCCGCAGGACCTCAAGTTCCTCACCGCGACCGTGCGGGTGGACTTCCGCAAGACCGGTGACGCCTGGCAGGTCGACAATCTCACGGTGCTCAAGAAGCCGAACCTGAACGGGGCGGCGCAATGAGCCCGCGGCGCAGGATCGATGCGTCCGAACGCGATTACTTCGCGGTCGAGGTCGAGCCCCCGTTCCGCTGGGGTCTGCCGCTGGTGGCGCTGGTGTCGGCGCTGCTGATCGCGGCGGCCATCGCGGGCAGCACGCTGATGCTGGTGCGGCACGAGAGCGACCGGCGCACCGAGATCAAGAACGCGGCGGCGCTGGGTTACGTGCGCGAGTTCATGACGATGTACACGACGCTGGATCCGTTCCACGCCAACGAATACACCGACCGCATCCTCACGCAGGCGACCGGCGATTTCCACAAGATGTTCAAGGAAAAGCAGAACGAGATCAACATCCAGGTCGCCCGCAACGAGCCCACCGCAGGCAGCGTCCTGGAGGCCGGGGTGCAGCGGTGGAACGACGACGGCAGTGCCGACGTTCTCGTCGCCACCAAGACCACCACCCGGTTGCCCGACGGCAAGACATTCGAAAGCGGAAGTCGTTGGGTCGCAACGACCATCCTGGAAGGACAGCAGTGGAAGATCAGCCAGCTGATTCAGGTGATCTGACCACCCCGGCCAGACGTCGTCGTTGGGGATTCCCGCTCCGGCGACGCCAGGCCGAACCTGCCGAGCAGTCGGAGGCCATAGGTGAGGGCACCGAGCCGTCAACCGAGGTCGGGAGCGAGTCCGACGGGGAGACCAAGCCGCGCCCGGTTGGCAAGCGCCAGCGGACCGCGCTGTCCACTGGGGAGCAGACCGCCGAGGACCAGACCGAGGAGGCCGCCGAGGCCGCCGCCGGCGAGGCATCCACGGAGACAGAGGAATCCGAGGTATCGGAACCTGTCGCGACCGACGAGCCCGACGAGGATCAGCCCACGCAGAACATCGTCTTCGCCCCCTTCCGGCCGGCGGGCAAGGGACTGACCTATGCTGCGATCGCCGCGGCGACACTGTTTGTCGCCGCAGGCGCGTTCGCCGGCGCGACGGTGTGGCCGTATCTGTCGGACCGCGCGCTGGTGGACACGAAAGTGCAAGTGGCGCAGACCTCCGCCGACGCCATCACCACGCTGTGGACGTACACACCGGAGAACATCGACACGCTGCCGGACCGTGCGTCGCGGTTCTTGTCGAACGACTTCGCCGCCGAGTACCGCCAGTTCATCGACTCGATCGTGCCGTCCAACAAGCAGGCGCAGATCACCAACAACACGCAGGTGGTCGGTACCGCGGTCGAGAGCATCAGCGCCAATGAGGCGACGGCCATCGTCTACACCAACTCGGTGTCGACCAGCCCCGTGACCAAGAACGTGCCGTCGCTGCGGTATCTGTCGTATCGATTGACTCTGGTTCGCAGTGACGGGGACTGGCGGATCACTCAGATGCCTGCCCTGACGCAGTTGGACCTCTCGCCGCAGCTGTAGCGATGGCCATCGCCTCGCCGGTCTCGGAGCGGCTCACGGTCACCGCGCTCCTGCTGTTGACTGTTGCGACCGGGCTCGTCGATGCGATCAGCGTGCTGGTCCTGGGGCATGTGTTCGTCGCCAACATGACGGGCAACGTGATCTTCCTGGGCTTCTGGTTCGTGCCGCACTCAGGGGTCGATCTCACCGCGGCGGTCGTCGCGTTTCCCGCATTCGTGGTGGGGACCATCATCGGTGGACGCCTGGCCCGGCACCTCGACGGGCAGGTCCGAACCTGGCTGACGACCGCACTGGGTGTGGAAGTCGTCCTGCTGACGGTGCTTTCGATCCTCGCAGGCACCGGTGTGCTCGACTACCAGGACAACACCAAGCTGTTCCTCATCGCGGGCCTGGCCATCACATTCGGTATCCAGAACGCGACGGCACGCCAGTTCGGGATCCAGGAGCTGAGCACCACCGTGCTGACCTCCACCATCGTCGGACTCGGGTTCGACAGCCGGCTGGCCGGCGGAACGGGCGAGCGCGAGAAGTTGCGCTATGCCGTCGTCGCGACCATGTGCCTGGGTGCGGTGATCGGTGCGACGCTGTCGAGATTCACTGTGGCACCGGTGATCGCGCTGGCCGCCGTGGTGATCGCGACCAGCGCGTGCATCTTCCGGTTCGGCCGCTAGAACGGTGGGGGTTTGTTGTGTTCGGCGACGAGGTCGTCGTTGAGTTTGCGTTCGGCGGCGATGGTGCGGGCGGTGTTCTGGGCGCGGGTGCGGCGTCGTTTGGGCATCTTGACCCCGCGCAGGTCGGGGTCGGCGGTAGGGATCGGGGTGGCCGGTAGGTCCAGTGCGCCGGTGGGTGCGGCCAGTTCGGTGATCGACAGGCGCCGGTGGCTTCCGGGCACAGTGGTGTACTGCCGCCCGGAAGGGGAGGTCCATACGATGGTGCCGTCGGGGTGTTGTCGGTCTGTCCAGCCGCGGGGGCCGGTCCAGAACGTTTTCAGAAGATGATGAAAACGACACAGACACTTCAGGTTTGAGGCATGCGTGGGCCCTGCGGGATAGGGCACGGTGTGGTCGAGGTCGCAGCGGTCGGCGGGTTTGTCGCAGCCGGGGAACCGGCAGGTCAAATCGCGGCAGCGCACATAGTCCGCGAGCGCGCGTGAGGGGATGTAGCGGTCTTCCGGTGCGGTGTCGCCGGGGTGGATCAGCGGGCGGATGGTGGCGTTGTTGATGATCTCGGCCAGCGCGTAGGCCGGCAGCACTCCCCCACCGAACAGCACGGCCGGCGGAACGCGGTCCAGCGGGTGCTCGTCGGGGTCGAGGAACGCCGCTGGGGTGTCGCTGCTGTTGTCGGTGAACTCGGTGACGCTGACAGATTCGGGGTCGCAATCGGTTTCGGTGGGCGAGTCGGCGGTGTCGGTAGGCGCGGGAGTGTTGGGCTCGGTGTCGGTGGCGGTTTCGGTGGCGGTGGCCGCGGGTGCGATATCCGGGTCGTCGGCGGGCTCGGCGGGCTCGGCGGGCTCGGCGGGTTCGGTGTCGGCGGCAGGCGTGTCGGTGGCAGGTTCGTCGGGGGTGTTGGTGGTGGTGGCGGCGTGTTGGGCGGCGGTGACGGTGTCTTCGCGGGCGATGACGTGCACCACGAGGTGTCCGCGGGAGGATTGTTCGCGGCCGCGGACACAGTCGGGGTCCTCGCATTCGCAGGCCAAGGTGGTGTGGTCGAGGATGGCACCGAGAGCGTCGTGGCGCAGCTCATTGAGGGTGCGCGGATCGTCCGGGCAGACCCCTTCGATGAGTTCGGCGATCCGGGCGTCATAGGCGTTGCCGAGGTGGGCCTGCAGCCGGCCGGTGACCGTGAGCACTCCGGGGGCGTCGGTGGGTGAGCCGATGTCGAAGTAGCGGCCGCGCCGCGAGGCGCGGCCGCGGCGGAAAGACCCGGGGTCGTGTTTGAGGATCAGATCGTCGATGGTGTTGTCGATCTCTTTGAGGGTCAGCTTGCCCCACCCGCTGATCTGGGCGGCCAGCTCGGCGTCGATGAGGGCGAGTTTGTCCGGTTCGAGCATCAGCGCGGTGCTCCAGCAGATGTTGCGCACGATCATCTCGCTGACCAGCCCGGCGGCGAACACCTCGTTGACCTTGGGCAGCCGGTCGCGCAGCGCGACCCCACGCTGGGCCTGGTGCAGCGCGGCCCAGGCGGTGATGCCTTGGGCGGCGCCGAGCTGGGCGCCCACGGCCGCGTCGGGGTCGACGAACCACCAGCGGCGCTCATCGGCGCTGGGGGTGCTGGTGGCACGGATGAACATCTCGGCCATTGCGGCGTGCTTGTGCGCCGAGGCGGACGCTTCGGCCTGTGCCCAGCCGCGGGCCTGGCCCTCCAGCTCGAGGTCGGACAGCGCGGAGAATTCCGCGATCTGCACCAACGACCCTTCGTACATATGTTCGAATCTACCGGCCGTGAGCCCGCTACGGGACCGCAAAACCGCTATCTGTGGATGAACACGCGTTTGGGGATAACCCCAGCTCATGCCCCAGAAATGTCACACCCCCGGTGTATAAGGGCCAGTCAAGCAGTCGACGTACGGTACAAGCTCTAAGCGGGCCTGAACTCGTCCCCGACTCGCACTGTGCCCTCGCCGAGCACTTCGAGATACGCACCGGCGCACGGCAGCTCGCCCAGACCGAAAGATTCGACGCGGTTCTCGGCGGCGGGTGTGCGCAGTGCGTGCTGGGCGCGATCGAGGTCACCGTGCTCGAGCGTGGGGATCACGCACCGCGGTGTCGGGCCCATGGCCTTCACGCGCACTCCGCCGATCGTGAATTCCCGCCCGGTCCAGTCATTTTCGGAGTAGGCCGGGTAGTCGGGCGGGGTCGTGATGACGATGTTGGGCCGGTAGCGCGCGGCCTCGGTGCCGATGCGTTCCAAGGTCGCAGTGGTGATCACGTGCAGCGGCGCGAGGTCGACGAACGAATCCCCGGGTGTCGCTTCGGCGATCTCCAGCAGTGGAGCGTCGACCTCGGCGTCGAGACCGGCCATGAGCACCTGTTCGGGATCGGCGCGCTCCAGGCTCGCGCCGTCGGGCCGGCCGGTGAGCAGACGGACGGGACGCGCGAGCAGCTTGGAGAACACGTCGTCGAAGTCGTCGTCTTCGGGTGAGGACTCGGTGCCGTCGGGCAGGCGCACCTGCACGCTTCCGTTGTCGTCGATACGTGCCCGGCACTTCAGCAGGTTGCGCCAGAGCCGCGCCTGCTTGGCGCTGGCGACCCGTCCGGTCTCCTGATCGATGAACGCAAGGTGCCGGTCGCGGTCGACACCCCCCAAGTAGACCTCCAGCGAGGTGACCGATTCACCGAGCATCGATTTGATCGGGTAACGGTGCAAGCTGTCCACGCGCAAGAGCTCGTCGGCCATACCCGAACTCTAGAGGGTGCGGCGCGCGCCGGACCGTGCGCTCACGGAAACGCCTGGTCAGCTTGCGGTGTGTACCAATTCGGGCTGGGCGGTGTCGGTCTTGGTTTCCTGCCACCCCGGTGGGCGCAGAAGGTACCCGATCCGGCCGCGCCAGGTCTCGGCGTGCCAGACATCGCGCAGCATGAGAACGAACTCGTGGTAGTTGACCTTGATCGGGTTGTTGGTGTCGATGTTCTTGGTGAGGCCGTAGCGCACGGGTTCGAGTTCTTCGGCGTAGCTGCCGAACATGCGGTCGAAGATGATCAGGATTCCGCCGTAGTTCTTGTCGAGGTAGGGGTTGTTGGAGCCATGGTGGACGCGGTGATGCGATGGGGTGTTGAAGATGAACTCGATCGGTCTGGGGAGTCGGCCGACGCGTTCGGTGTGGATGGGAAACTGGTAGACCAACACGATGGCCTGGCACAGGAAGATCATCCACACGGGAATTCCGATGAGTGCCATGGGAATGCTGACCACCGACTTGAGAAACGACCCTGGCACCAGCCACGGTAAGCGTAGCGAGGTGGACAGGTTGAAGTACTGACTGGAGTGGTGCACGCTGTGTTCTGCCCAGAAGAGCCGAATTCGATGGCCCATACGGTGTTTGACGTAGTAGGTGGCGTCTGCGAGGAACAGCGCCAGCGCCCATGTCCACCATTGGTCGGCCGGCAGTGCGAGAGGTGCGAACGCCGCCGCGATCACGATGATCGGCAGCTCGATGAACTTTTCCAGTGGGCTGACGACGAGCCGGATCAGGTAGGTGGAGATGTTGGCGGCGGTGTCACGGCTCGACACGCCTCGCTTGGGTTCTGACGGGGCTGTGTTCTCCCGCCGTTCTCGGAAGTAGCTGTAGTACTCGACGGCGATCAACAGCAGAAAAGCGGGAAGGCCGTAGACGAAGACCATCTTGACCTGTTCAGCGAGTTGCTCCACGGCAGATGCTTTCTTTCCGGTTGGTGGCGGTGGTCAGTGGGCGGGGAGTTTGGGCATCCCGGCCAGCAGCCAGGACAGCAGTTGGCCGAACAGTTCCTCGGGCACCCATGACGGATTGGTGCGACGCTGACGAATCAAGCCTTGATGCAGCGCGAGGAGAGAGACCGCGAATGTCTCTGGGCGGACCACACTTTGGTCGACGTTGTGCTCGGCGAGCAGGTCTGCGGCGATTCCGGTGAGTGACTGCAGGGTCTGGCCGACGCTCTCCGTCAGAACATCCATGGCACCCGGATTACGGATGGCGTGCAACCAGAACTCGGTGTGCAGTGCGGCCACCTCGATGTTCTTGTCGGCGACCTCGACAAGTTGTCGACTCAACTTCGCGAAAGGGCCACCAGGATCGCCCTGGGCTGACCGCAGTGCGTCGGCGACTTCGTCCAGGCGCAGGGCGGCGCGCTCAGACCGCAGTTCGGAGAACAACTGCTCCTTGCTGGAGAAGTTCGAGTACACCGCGCCCACCGAGTAGCCCGCGGCCTCGGCGATCTCCTCGACCGATGCCGCGTCATAACCCTTGCGCGCGAACGTTTCCGCCGCGGCATCCAGCAATCTGCGGCGGGTCTGCGCGCGGGCCTCGGCACGGGTGAGCCGCTTCCGCGGCACCACACTGTCATCGCGATCCATATTCAGATAATGGTCGCTATTTGAATTAGACGCACTATCCAGTGACGTAGATCACATATCAATCAAGGAAACGGCAGGTAGCTCCCCTTCGAGTGATCGTGGCCGGTGAACGCGGCGTCGGGATCGGGTGAGAGCGCGAGGAGGTCGCGGCAGTGCGTCTCGCAGCGTGCCCGGGCGATCGCGTGATCGTGCTCGTGGGCCTGGGGGTGCCCCTTGGCCAGATCTGCCGAATGCGCCGCGATCTTGTGAGCGATGACGGATTCGCGCAGGCGGGCTGGCCGGGGCAGGCAGCACAGCATGGATGTGCCGGCCTGGGCCGCGACGGCGGCGCCGATCACCGCGGTGGCGTGGTCGTGCTCGGGTGCGACGTCGGTGGTGAGTGGGCCGATGGTGTACGACGGGGCATTGCGGCACAACTGCTGATGAAGGCGCACGCTCTCGGCGATCTTGTGCATCGGCACGCGGCCCGGCCCCTCGACCACCACCTGCACGCCGTGCCGGTGCGCGACCCTGGCCAGCTGACCCAGCGTGCGCAGTTCGGCGATCTGTGCGGCGTCGTTGGCGTCGGCCACAGAGCCCGGCTGTAGGCCCGCGGCCAGCGCCAGCGTGACGTCGTACCGCGCCAGGGTCTCGCACAGCTGGTCGAAATGGGCGTACAGAAAGGATTCCGCGTTGTGCAGCAGGCACCAGTCGGCGATGACGGCCCCGCCGCGGCTGACGATGCCGGTGATCCGGCCCGCGGCGAGCGACAGATGTTCGCGGCGCAGGCCGGCATGCACCGTCATGCAGTCGACTCCGCTCTCGGCCTGTTCGATCACGCTGTCGCAGAACGTGTTCCAGGTCAACGCGGCGATGTCGCCGTGGACCCGGCCGAGTGCCTGGTACAGCGGCACCGTACCCACCGGCACGGGCATGTTGCGCACCATGCGGTCGCAGTCGCTGCCGGACAGGTCCGTCACGATGTCGGCGCCCCACCGGATCGCCCGCACCATGTCACCGATCACCGCGTCCGGCGGCGAGCCGATACCGGCGTTGACCTTGACGCGAAACGCCCTGCCGATGATCATCGGTTCGCTCTCGGGGTGACGGTGATTCGCCGGGATCACGGCGTGGCCCGCGGCGACTGCGTCGCGGACCACCTTGGGGCGCAGACTTTCCCGGGCGGCGACGAACGCCATCTCGCTGGTGACGACGCCCTCACGGGCGCGCTGCAACTGGGTGCCACGGTCGGTCACCACACCGGGACGCGACGGCAGACCCGTGGCCAGACGGGCGGGGGTGTCGGTTTCGGTGTAGGGCCCCGACGTGTCGTAGAGGTCGAGATGCCTTCCGCCCGACAGATGTACGCGACGGAAGGGCACGCGCCCGCCGGGTGCGCCGACGGGATCGCGGTAGCACTTGGAACTGCCCGGTATGGGGCCGGTTGGGACGCCGGTGTCCCGGTCCGGCCCTTGTGGGGCCGGGCCGGGACAGTGGGCCTCAGCGCTCACAGCGCCTTGAGTTCCTCGATCACTTCGCCGACGGACTTCTTGGCATCCCCGAACAACATCGAGGTGTGGTTGAGGAAGAACAACGGGTTCTCGATCCCGGCGTACCCCGAGGACATCGAACGCTTGAGCACGATCACCGACTTGGACTCGTCGACGTTCAGGATGGGCATCCCGTGGATCGGGCTCGACGGGTCGTTGCGGGCGGCGGGGTTGGTGACGTCGTTGGCGCCGATCACCAGAGTGACGTCGGTGCGCGAGAATTCGCCGTTCACGTCGTCCATCTCCTTCATCGCGTCGTACGCGACGTCGGCCTCGGCGAGCAGCACGTTCATGTGTCCGGGCATGCGGCCCGCCACCGGGTGGATCGCGTACTTCACCTCGACGCCCTTGGACTCCAGGATCGCCGCCATGTCCTTCACGGCGTGCTGGGCCTGTGCGACCGCCAGGCCGTAGCCGGGCACCACGATGACCTGGTTGGCGTAGGCCATCTGGATCGCGGCATCGGCCGCCGAGGTGGACTTGGCGGTGCCCTGCTCGCCGCCGGCCACTGCGACCGTGTCGCCACCGGCGCCGAAGGACCCGAACACGATGGCCGGAATGGACCGGTTCATCGCGACCGCCATGAGGTTGGTCAGGATGGAACCGGACGCACCGACGATCATGCCCGCCACGATCATCGCGGTGTTGTTGAGCGCCAAACCTGCTGCGGCAGCTGATAATCCGGTCAAGGCGTTCAGCAGTGAGATGACCACGGGCATGTCGGCGCCGCCGATGGGGAACACCACGAACAGGCCCATGATCCCGGCGAGCACCAGCACCACCACGATGAGCCAGAGCGGATTGCCCGTACCGGCGTGCAGGCCGATGTACGCCGCGGTGGCGATCGCGCCGAGCAGCAGAACCACGTTGGACGTCTGGAAAACCTTGGCCGAGCGGACCAGGGCCTTCTCCACGTTCTTCGGAATCGATTCCTGCAGTTTGAGATACGCGACCAGCGAGCCCCAGAACGACACCGAACCGATGATCGCGGCGAACAGCGATCCGACCACCAGCGCGACCGTCGGCGACTGATCGGGCGTGAAGTGGCCGAACCCGTCGGTCTCGATGAACTCGGCCCAGGCGATGAGCGCGACCGTGCCGCCGCCGACGCCGTTGAACAGCGCGACCAGCTGTGGCATCGCCGTCATCTTGGTCTTCTTGGCCGGCGGAACGCCGAGTACGACGCCGAGCACCAGGCCGACGACGATCAGCACCCAGTTCACGGTCGCGGTGTCGCGGACCTTGATGAGCGTTGCGACGACCGCCAGACCCATACCGGCCGCGGCGATCAGGTTGCCGCGAACGGCGGTCTTGGGCCCGGTCAGGCCGGACAGACCCAGGATGAACAGCGAGAATGCCGCGATGTAGAGCGCGGTGACCAGATAGTTCATTTGGCGGCCTCAGCTTCCCGGACTTCGGGCTTGCGGGTCTTGAACATGCCCAGCATGCGGTCGGTCACCAGGAAGCCGCCGATCACGTTGAGCGTGCCGAAGACGAGGGCGACGAACGCGATGATGCGCACGCCCCACGACGCGTCGGCGGGCAGATCACCCAGCACGATCAGGGCGCCCAGCACGACGATGCCGTGGATGGCGTTGGTGCCCGACATCAGGGGCGTGTGCAAGGTGTTGGGCACCTTGGAGATGACGGCGAATCCGACGAACCCGGCAAGCACCAGGATCGCGAGATTGGCCAACAGTTGGTCGTACATGGTTCAGATGTCCCCTTCGGTGCGGGTGATGCAGGAGGCAGCGACGATCTCGTCGGTGAAATCGGGGGCGACGCCGTCGTCGGTGAGCAGCAGATCGAGCAGGGCGGTCACGTTCTTGGCGTACAACTCGCTGGCGTGCTCGGGCATGGTCGCGGGCAGGTTCAGCGGCGAGGTGATCGTGACGCCGTGGTGGACGATGGTGCGTCCCGGCTCGGTGAGCTCACAGTTGCCGCCGGTCTCGCCGGCGAGATCGACGACGACGCTTCCCGGTTGCATACCGGTGGCCGCGGCGGCGGTCACCAGACGCGGTGCGGGACGGCCGGGCACCAGCGCGGTCGTGATCACGATGTCGAACTTGGTGATCGCGTCCTCGAGCGCCTGCTGCTGTTGCGCACGCTCAGCCTCGCTGAGTTCACGCGCGTACCCGCCCTCGCCTGCGGCGTCGATCCCCAGATCGAGCCACTGCGCGCCGACCGAGCGGACCTGTTCGGCGACCTCGGGGCGTACGTCGTATCCGGTTGTCTTGGCGCCCAAGCGTTTAGCGGTCGCCAATGCCTGCAGGCCCGCGACGCCGACACCGAGTACCAGCGCACTGGCGGGTTTGACCGTTCCCGCCGCGGTGGTCAGCATCGGGACGAACCGTGTCGACAGCGATGCTCCCAGCAGCACGGCCTTGTACCCGGCGACGTTGGCCTGAGACGACAACGCGTCCATGGTCTGCGCACGGGATATGCGGGGAATCGATTCCATCGCAAAGGCTGTGACATCTGCGATGCGCAGCCGCGACGCGAGCTCGGGCTGTGTCCGCGGGGCCAAAAAGCCGATGAGTACCGAACCGGGCTTGAGCTGGCTGATCTCGTCCGACGTGGGTGGATTCACCTTCACCACCACATCCGCCGGCCACGGATCACCGATCGTGGCCCCCGCTCGCTCGTAATCCGCGTCGCTGAACAGTGCGCCCGCTCCGGCCGCACTCTCCACGACGACCTCAAGCCCTCGGGCACTCAATTTTTCGACGACTTTTGGGACCAGCGCGACGCGGCGCTCGCCCTCCGCGGACTCCCGCGGCACTCCGATCAACGTCATGATTTCTCCTCCTGGCGCTCACCGGCGGAAATGCTTCAGGCGGTGCAGGTTTCGTGAAACTCCGGCGGTTCTTGTGAACCGGGCAAGAAACAGGCTATGCGAACGGCATATTGTATGCAAGGATTAGGTGGATCTTAGCCCTGAATCAGCCTGACCGGGGGATATGGAATCACGCGGGCTGAGTTGGCATACAGAATACAAACAAGGAGGGCGTGTGAGAATTGCAGTTGTCGGCGCCGGCGCGATCGGTGCGTACTGGGGCGCCGCCATGCACCGTGGCGGGGCGGAAGTTCATCTGATCGCCCGCAATGCCCATCTACATGCGATGCGTGAGCACGGCGTGCGCGTGCTCAGCGACCGCGGCGACTTCGTCGCACACCCGAACGCCACGGACGATCCGCACGAGATCGGTCCGGTGGACTACGTCTTCCTGGGCCTCAAGGCCCACAGCTACCCGTCCTGCGGACCGCTGATCGAACCGCTGCTCGGCGAGCACACGGCCGTGCTGGCGGCGCAGAACGGCGTCCCGTGGTGGTACTTCCACGAACTGCAGGGTCCCTACCGCGGCCGCCGCATCGAGGCGGTCGACCCAGGCGGTGCGACGAGTGCTGTGCTCGCACCCGAGCGCGCGATCGGGTGCGTCGTGTACCCGGCCACCACGATCGAGGCGCCGGGCGTGATCCGCC
This sequence comes from Mycolicibacterium smegmatis, assembly GCF_001457595.1. GTDB lineage: Bacteria > Actinomycetota > Actinomycetes > Mycobacteriales > Mycobacteriaceae > Mycobacterium > Mycobacterium smegmatis. The sequence goes on from NZ_LN831039.1 coordinate 190,696, forward strand.
ACCTCGAGGGCACCCGGTTCTCGATCGGCGAACCGAGCGGCGAGATCTCGCAGCGGTGTATCGCCTTGAGCGAGGCCATGATCGCCGGTGGCCTCAAGGCGCCCGTGGAGGCCGATCTGCGCAGCGACATCTGGATCAAGCTCATGGGCAACGTGGCGTTCAACCCACTGAGCGCACTGACCAGGGCGACCATGGTCGAGATCTGCCAGAACCCGTACACGCGCCAGGTCGTGGTCCAGCTCATGGAGGAGACGCTCGACATCGCGTCGCGGCTGGGAGCCAAGCCCGACATCTCCATCGAGAAGCGCTTGCGTGGTGCCGAGAACGTGGGTCACCACAAGACATCGATGCTGCAGGACCTCGAAGCGGGCAAGCAGCTCGAGCTCGACGCGATCGTCACCGCCGTCGTGGAGATGGCCGACCTCACCGGTGCGCCTGCGCCCACGCTGCGCACCGTGCACGCCGCCACCGACCTGCTGGCACGCACGGCCGTGCCCGCCGCGGTGCCACAGGAGCAGGCACTCAAGCCGGCTCTTCGATAAGGAGAAGAAAATGGCGAATCGCCGCGCAAAGATCGTCTGCACGTTGGGCCCGGCCACGGCCACGTCGTCGGTACTGACCGAACTCGTCGACGCCGGAATGGATGTCGCCCGGCTGAACTTCAGCCACAGCACCCACGCCGAGCACTCGGCGCTGTACGGCATGGTCCGGGAGATCGCCGCCCAGCGTGGCCGCGTGGTCGGCGTCCTCGCGGACCTGCAGGGGCCCAAGATCCGGCTGGGGTGTTTCGCCGACGGTCCCGTCGTATGGGCGACGGGCGAGCACGTCACGATCACCACGGAGGACTGCCCGGGTGACCACGACCGGGTCTCCACGACCTACGCGGGCCTGTCACAGGACGTGCGCGCGGGTGACCGGCTGTTGGTCGACGACGGGCGCGTGGATCTGCGCGTGGTGGCCGTCGACGGTCCCGACATCCGGTGCGAGGTCGTCGACGGCGGGCCGGTCAGCGACCACAAGGGGATATCGCTGCCCAACATCCCGGTGAGCGTTCCGCCGTTGTCGGACAAGGACATCGAGGATCTCAAGTTCGCGCTGGAGCTCGGCGCGGACATGATCGCGATGTCGTTCGTGCGCGCACCCGAGGAGGTCGAGCTCGCGCACAAGATCATGGACGAGGTGGGACGCCGGGTCCCGGTCATCGCGAAACTGGAGAAGCCTGAGGCGGTTTCGGACCTACCCGCGATCGTCGAGGCGTTCGACGGTCTCATGGTCGCGCGCGGCGATCTCGGCGTGGAGATGCCCCTGGAGCAGATCCCGCTGGTGCAGCGCCGCGCGATCGCCCTGTGCCGTCAGGCGGCCAAACCCGTGATCGTGGCGACGCAGATGCTCGATTCGATGGTGTCGGACCGCCGCCCGACACGTGCCGAGGTGTCCGACGTCGCCAACGCGGTGTTCGACAGGGCCGATGCGGTGATGCTCTCGGCCGAGACGAGTGTGGGCGCGGATCCGGCGCACGCCGTCGCCACCATGGCACGCATCGTCGTCGCCGCCGAGAGCGGTTCTGGCCGGGGCGAGACGCCCGAATCGGCGCTCGTGGAGGCCGTGAACGGCACGGACGCGGTGTTCGGTGACGCGATCGCGGTGGCGGCCTGCGAGGTGGGACGCCGGCTGGGCGCCGCGGCCCTGTGCTGCTTCACGCGCACCGGTGACACGGCGCTGCGGTTGGCCCGGCAGCGGTCACCGCTGCCGCTGCTGGCCTTCGCGCACGACGACGAGGTGCGGGGGCGCCTGACGTTCTCGTGGGGTGTCGAGTCGGCGGTGCTGGCACCGACGGAGCTGGCCGAATCCATGCCGGGCGAGGTGTCGCGTGCGTTGCTGAGCATGGGCGCGTGCCACCCCGGCGATGTCGTGGTGGTCGTCTCCGGAAGCCGAAGCGGTGTCGCGGGGTACACCGATTCGGTCCGGGTGCTCCGTGTCGAGTGAAGTCGATTGAGATCGTGAGAGCAGGTGTGGCGCAGGGTTGTTCAGGACAGCCCTGCGCGCACCTCGTTCAGTTCGTTCTGCAGTTCGGCGATTCGGGCGTGCAGTGCGCGCTCGGCGGCACGCCGCTCGCTCACCTCGCGCATGATGGCCGAGATGCCGACGATCTCGCCGGTGTCGTCGCGCAGCAAAGCCACGCTGAACTCGATGGACAGCCGGTGGCCGTCCTTGTGCGTTGCCGGGACGGCCAGCATGCTGTCGCCGTACTTGGTGACACCCGTGGCCATGGTCTGGTGGTAACCCTTCCAGTGCCGGTCGCGCTGCTTCTCCGGGATGATCAGGTCCAGGCTCTGTCCGAGCGCGTCGGCCGCGGTGAACCCGAACATGCGGGCCGCGCCGTCGTTCCAGAGCACGATGTCGCCGGCCTTGTCGGTCACCACGATGGCCTCGGAAGATGCGTCCACCACCGCCTGGGCGAGCCAGGAGGCGCTGATGGCGGTTGGTGTCTCGGTCACGGGATTTACCTCTTATCACGGCGCGGCATTGCGTACTGTGTCAGGATACCGAATACTGCATACAAAAGGGAACGGTCGGACAGGATCGGAGACCGAAAGGACGCTCATGCTGTTGCGCCAGTTGGAGTACTTCGTCGCCGTGGCCCGGGAACGTCACTTCGCCAGGGCTGCCGAGGTCTGCTACGTGTCGCAACCGGCGCTGTCCACAGCAATTGCCAAGCTCGAGCGCGAGCTCGACGTCACGCTGATCCACCGCGGCCAGAACTTCGAGGGCCTCACGCTCGAAGGCGAACGTCTCGTGGTGTGGGCCAAGAGGTTGCTGGCCGAGCACGACGGCCTCAAGGCCGAGGCGGCCGCGTTGCGCACCGGCATCTCCGGAACGCTACGGCTGGGCACCGGGCCCACGGTGTCGACGACGACGGCCATCCCCGTTGCGGCGTTCTGCAACCTGCACCCGAAGGCCAACGTCTCCATATCCTCCCGGCTGTCCTCGGCCGAATTGCTGCGACAGCTCCGCGATTTCGAACTCGACGCGGCCATCGCCCATTTCGGGCCGGGGGACCGAGCCGGGCTCGAGGTGGTGCCGTTGTACAAGGAGCGGTACGTGCTGCTGGTCTCCGGAGATCAGCTGGCACCCGGTACGCGCGCCATCACGTGGTCCGACGCCGCGCAGTTGCCGCTGGCGCTGCTCGAGCCGCACATGCGGTTCCGGCAGTTCATCGACAAGGCCTTCGCCGAGAACGGCGTGACGCCGTCGCCGCAGGTCGAAACGGACTCGGTGGCATCGCTGTATGCCCTGGTGGCCACCGGCGCCTGGGCGAGCGTCGTGCCCCACACGTGGCTGCGGGCCGTCCCCCAGCTGGGAGCGGCCAGAGCCGTGCGGCTCATCGAACCAGAGACCACAGCACAGATCTCGCTCGCGATCCACGCCGGCCGCGGCTCCGCGGCCGCGCGCGCCTTCGTCAATGTCGCCGCAGGCGCCCGCCTGGACGATCAATTCGATCTGCAGTCAGAACACTGGCTGCTCAAGTGAATGTCGACTGACTCCCCGTTGCTCAACGCCACATTTCTCGGACCAGGTGATAACCGTCGTTTATCGACCGGTTGAAGACAGGTCTTGGACTGGCTGAGCTGCAAGGTGAAAAGTCAGTCCTGGTAAGGGAATAACCCATCAGCTAGGAAGGCTCACATCATGACCGTCGCTCCCACGCGAGACACCGAGGCGGCGAGTACCGACGAGCCCGGCGCACTCACCGATGGCATCCATCTGGTCGTCGATGCGCTGAAGCTCAACGACGTACAGACCATCTACGGGGTCGTCGGGATCCCGATCACCGATCTCGCTCGCCTCGCCCAGGCATCAGGCTTGCGCTACATCGGATTCCGGCACGAGAGCGACGCGGGACACGCTGCGGCCGCCGCCGGCTTCCTCACCCAGAAGCCCGGCATCTGCCTGACGGTTTCGGCACCTGGCTTCCTCAACGGCCTTGTCGCTCTTGCCAATGCCACCACCAACTGCTTCCCGATGGTCCAGATCTCGGGATCCAGTGAACGCCACCTGGTCGACCTGCAGCGCGGTGACTACGAGGAGATGGACCAACTGGCGGCGGCCAGGCTGTTCGCCAAGGCGGCCTACCGAGTATCCCGCGCCGAGGACATCGGACGCGGCATCGCACGTGCGATCCGCACGGCCGCATCGGGTCGGCCCGGCGGTGTCTACCTGGACATCCCGGCCGCGGTCCTCGGTGAGGTGATCGACGCGGAGAAGGCCAAGAAGACGCTGTGGCGCGTGGTCGATCCCGCACCCAAGCAGATGCCCGAGATCGACGCGGTCGACAAGGCCATCGAGCTGCTCGCAGGCGCCGAGCGCCCGCTGATCGTGCTGGGCAAGGGCGCCGCCTACGCGCAGGCCGACGACACCATCCGCGAGTTCGTCGAGAGCACCGGCATCCCCTATGTGCCGATGTCGATGGCCAAAGGCCTGCTGCCCGACGATCATCCGCAGTCCGCCGCGACGGCACGGTCGCTCGCGCTCAAGCGTGCAGACGTGGTCATGCTCGTCGGTGCCCGGCTGAACTGGCTTCTGGGACACGGCGATGCGCCGCAGTGGAACCCCGACGCCAAGTTCATCCAGGTCGACATCTCGGCCACGGAGATGGACAGCAACCAGCCCATCGCCGCACCCCTGGTCGGTGACATCAGCTCGGTGGTGGAGACGCTGCTGGAGCGCAGCAAGCCCGGCCAGATCAGCGTCGCCCCCGAGTGGCGTCAGGAGCTCGCGGCCAAGTCCGAGCAGAATGTCGCCAAGATGAGCGGCCGGCTGGAGGCCGCCCTCACGGCGCACCCGATGAAGTTCCTCGGCGCCCTGCAGGCCATCCGCGACGTGCTCGCCGACAACCCGCAGGTGTACGTGGTGAACGAGGGCGCCAACGCACTCGACCTGGCCCGCAACACCATCGGCATGCAGGTTCCGCGGCACCGGCTGGACAGCGGCACGTGGGGCGTGATGGGCATCGGCATGGGCTACGCGATCGCCGCGGCCGTCGAGACCGGCGATCCGGTGGTCGCCATCGAAGGTGACAGCGCATTCGGGTTCAGCGGTATGGAACTCGAGGCGATCTGCCGCTACAACCTTCCGATCGTCACGGTGATCCTCAACAACAGCGGTGTGTACCGCGGTGACGAGGCATCGGGTTCGACCGCGGATCCCGCGCCGACGGCACTGCGCGCGCAGCACGAGTACATGATCAAGGCCTTCGGCGGCAAGGGATATCAGGCCACCACCCCCGACGAGGTGGCGGCGGCGCTGCGCGAGGCACTGGCCTCGGGACGTCCCGCGCTCATCGACTGCGTCATCGATCCGTCCGACGGCACCGAGAGCGGCAACATCGCGCATCTCAATCCCAAGGGCATCAGCACCAAGTGAGTACCGGGGGCCGATCCCTCGAATCAACACGAACACACCGAAACACCAACAATGAAAGGAACTGTCTCATGACAGAGCTACCCCTCTCAGGGATCAAGGTGATCGACTTCACCGGTGTCCAGGCAGGACCGGCCTGCACCCAGATGCTGGCCTGGTACGGGGCCGACGTCCTCAAGGTCGAGCGTCCCGGTGGCGGCGACGTGACCCGTAAGCAGCTGCGGGACATCCCCGATGTCGACGCGCTGTACTTCACGATGCTCAACAGCAACAAGCGGTCGCTGGCCATCGACACCAAGTCGCCCGAGGGCCTCGAGGTCATGGAGAAGCTGATCCGCGACGCCGACGTGCTGGTGGAGAACTTCGCACCCGGTGCGCTGGACCGCATGGGGCTGTCGTGGGAGACCCTGCAGAAGTGGAACCCTCGGCTGATCTTCGGTTCGGTCAAGGGCTTCAACGACGACTCGACCTGGAACGACCTGAAGGTGTACGAGAACGTCGCACAGTGCGCCGGTGGCGCCGCGTCCACCACGGGCTTCTGGGATGGCCCGCCGACCGTCAGCGGTGCGGCGCTCGGTGACAGCAACACCGGTATGCACCTGCTGATCGGCATCCTGACCGCGCTGATCCAGCGCGACAAGACCGGCAAGGGCCAGAAGGTGTCGGCCTCGATGCAGGACGCCGTACTCAACCTGTGCCGTGTGAAGCTGCGTGACCAGCAGCGCCTGGAGGCCGTGGGCTACCTCGAGGAGTACCCGCAGTACCCGCACGGCGAGTTCGGCGACACGGTTCCGCGTGGCGGCAACGCCGGCGGCGGCGGCCAGCCGGGCTGGGTGCTCAAGTGCAAGGGCTGGGAGACCGACCCCAACGCCTACATCTACTTCACCATCCAGGAGCAGAACTGGGTCCGTACGGCCGAGGCCATCGGCCACCCGGAGTGGGCCGAGGATCCGGCGTACAACACCGCGAAGGCCCGTCAGGACAAGATCTTCGAGATCTTCGGCGAGATCGAGAAGTGGCTGGCCGACAAGACCAAGTACGAGGCCGTCGACATCCTGCGCAAGTGGGAGGTGCCGTGCGCCCCGGTGATGAGCATGAAGGAACTCGCGGTCGATCCGTCGCTGCGCAAGTCCGGAAGCATCGTCGAGGTGGACCAGAAGGGACGCGGTTCGTTCCTCACCGTCGGCAGCCCGGTCAAGTTCTCGGCCTTCCAGCCCGAGATCAAGGGTGCGCCGCTGCTCGGTGAGCACACCGACGAGGTGCTGGCCGGCCTGGGTTACGACGCCGACCAGATCGAAGAGTTCCACCGCAAGAAGATCGTCGTCGGTTCGTAGCACTCGCACACCGCCCCATGTCGCCTACCCGGCATGGGGCGGTGTTCGTCACCGAAAACGATTCCGCCCGACCGGTTTCGCCCCGTCTGCTGGAGGAAGCCCATGAAACGCACGACCACCGGGGAGACCAGCGTGGCGACCCTGGTCCGTGAGATCGCCGCCGACCATCGCGACCACCGCGGGCCGCTGCTGCCGATCCTGCACGCGGTCCAGGAGAGGCTGGGATGTGTGCCCGCCGAGGCCGTCCCCGTGCTCGCCGAAGAACTCAACCTGTCCCGTGCCGATGTGCACGGGGTCATCACCTTCTACCACGACTTCCGCTCGGAACCTGCCGGGCGCACGACGGTCCGCGTGTGCCGCGCCGAGGCCTGCCAGGCCCTGGGCGCCTCGCGGCTGGTCGCACATCTGCAGGACCGGCACGGGGTGCAACTGGGGGACACCACCGATGACGGAACGCTCACGGCCGAGCAGGTCTTCTGCCTCGGCAACTGCGCACTGGGCCCGTCGGCCCAGGTGGACGGCAGGCTCTACGGACGGCTCGACGAGGCGCGCCTGTCGGCCCTCATCGATTCGGCGGTGACGCGATGAGCGAACCGGTCACCGTCTACGTGCCGTGCGACTCAGCGGCCAAATCCGTCGGCGCCGATGAGGTCGCCCACGCACTGACCGCGGCAGCGGAGCGCCTCGGACGATCGATCCGATTGGTGCGTAACGGCTCCCGCGGCATGTTATGGCTCGAACCGCTCGTCGAGGTCGCGACGCCGAACGGCCGCGTGGGTTACGGGCCCGTCACCCCCGGTCAGGTCGACGAACTGGTCGGCGCCGGCCTGTTCGACGCGGCCGAGCATCCCCTGCGCGTCGGCGTCGTCGAGGACCTGCCCTGGATGGCGACGCAGGAGCGCGTGACGTTCGCGCGCATCGGCGTCACAGACCCCGTGTCGCCCGACGACTATCTCGAGCACGGCGGGCTCGCGGGTCTGCGGCGGGCGCTGCAGATGTCGCCGGCAGAGGTCGTCGCCGAGGTCACCGATTCCGGTCTGCGCGGCCGCGGCGGTGCGGGTTTCCCCGCAGGCATCAAGTGGAAGACCGTGCTGGACTGCGCCGATGCGCTGAAGTTCGTGTGCTGCAACGCCGATGAGGGCGACAGCGGTACGTTCGCCGACCGGATGGTGATGGAAGGCGATCCGTTCATGCTCATCGAGGGCATGACGATCGCGGCCCACGCGGTCGGCGCCACCGAGGGCTACATCTACATCCGTTCCGAATATCCCGACGCCATCGCGACCATGCGCGCCGCGATCGACATCGCGCGTGGCCGCGGATGGCTCGGCGACGACGTGCTGGGGTCGGGGCTTCGCTTCGATATGCACGTACGTGTCGGCGGCGGCGCCTACATCTGCGGTGAGGAAACCTCGATGCTGGAAAGCCTTGAGGGCAAACGCGGTATGGTCCGCGCCAAGCCGCCGATCCCCGCGATCAACGGGCTGTTCGGCAAGCCGACCGTGGTGAACAACGTCCTGACGCTGTCGAGCGTGCCCCTGGTCCTCGCCGAGGGCGCGCAGGCGTACGCCGACTTCGGTGTCGGGCGATCCCGTGGCACACAGATCTTCCAACTGGGCGGCAACATCCGCCGCGGCGGCATCGTCGAGCGTGCGTTCGGCATCACGCTCGGTGAGCTCGTGGAACACTATGGCGGCGGGACACTTTCGGGACGCCCGGTGCGCGCGGTGCAGGTCGGCGGCCCGCTCGGTGCGTATCTGCCCAGCGACAGGTTCGACCTGCCCATGGATTACGAGGCGTTCGCCGAGGCCGGGGCCATGGTGGGCCACGGCGGCATCGTCGTCTTCGACGACAGCGTCGACATGGCCGCGCAGGCCCGGTTCGCCATGGAATTCTGCGCCGCGGAATCGTGCGGCAAGTGCACGCCGTGCCGCGTGGGCTCGGTGCGCGGCATGGAGGTCATCGACCGGATCACCGCCGGCGACCACCGCGAGGAGAACCTCGCACTGCTCGACGACCTCTGCGATGTGATGACCGAAGGGTCGCTGTGCGCGATGGGCGGGCTCACGCCCATGCCCGTGCGCAGCGCGCTCACCCATTTCCCCGACGATTTCGGCCCGCGCCAACCGAGCGCGGATACCACGGCCGCGCCACTGGGCGCGAGGACGGAGGGCCCGCGATGACACTGCTCTCAGAACCCGATTTCGGTACACCCGCTAAGCCGGGACCGGCGACGGTCACCGTCGAGGTCGACGGCATCCCGGTGTCCGTCCCGGAAGGCACATCGGTGATGCGCGCGGCCGCCGAGGCGGGCATCGACGTACCCAAGTTGTGCGCGACCGACCGGCTCGACGCGTTCGGCTCGTGCCGGCTGTGCCTGGTCGAGATCGACGGCCGCCGTGGCACACCCGCGTCGTGCACCACGCCCGTGGCCGAGGGCATGGTGGTGCACACCCAGACCCCCAAGGTCGCCAAGCTCCGCGAGAGCGTCATGGAGCTCTACATCTCCGACCACCCGCTGGACTGCCTGACCTGCCCGGCCAACGGCGACTGCGAACTGCAGGACATGGCAGGCGTGGTCGGGTTGCGGCAGGTGCGCTACGGCTACGAGGGCGCCAACCACTTCGACGCCGAACCCGACCACAGCAACCCGTATTTCGACTTCGACCCGTCCAAGTGCATCGCGTGCTCGCGGTGCGTGCGGGCGTGCGGCGAGATCCAGGGGACCTTCGCGCTCACCATCGAGGGCCGGGGCTTCGAGTCGAAGGTCTCTCCCGGTGCCGGCGAGCTGTTCATGGACTCCGAATGCGTGTCGTGCGGCGCCTGTGTGCAGGCGTGCCCGACGGCGACGCTGCAGGAACGCTCCGTGGTGGAGCTCGGCATCCCCACCCGGTCGGTCACCACCACATGTGCGTACTGCGGCGTCGGTTGCTCGTTCAAGGCCGAACTGCGCGGTGACGAGCTGGTACGCATGGTGCCGCAGAAGGCCGGCGGCGCCAACGAGGGTCACTCATGTGTCAAGGGCCGCTTCGCGTTCGGGTATGCGACACACCCGGACCGTGTGCTGCGCCCGATGGTCCGCGACAAGATCACCGACCCGTGGCGCGAGGTCGAGTGGGACGAGGCGATCAACACCGTCGCGCGCGGCATGCAGGAGATCTCGCAACGCCACGGCGCCGGCGCGATCGGCGCGATCACATCATCGCGGTGCACCAACGAAGAGGTGTACGTCGTCCAGAAGATGGTCCGCGCCGCATTCGGCAACAACAACGTCGACACGTGTGCCCGCGTGTGCCACTCACCCACGGGCTACGGCCTCAAGCAGACCTTCGGTGAATCCGCGGGCACGCAGGACTTCCGGTCGGTCGCCGAGGCCGACGTGATCGTGGTGATCGGCGCCAACCCGACCGACGGGCACCCGGTGTTCGCGTCGCGCATGAAGCAGCGGATCCGGGAGGGGGCGCGGCTGGTGGTCGTCGACCCCCGCCGCATCGACCTGGTGCGCTCGCCACACATCGAGGCCGACCATCACCTGCAGTTGCGGCCGGGCACCAACGTCGCGGTGGTCAATGCCATGGCACACGTGGTGGTGACCGAGGGTCTCACCGACGCGTCGTTCGTGGCCGAGCGGTGTGAGGGCTTCGAGGAGTGGGCCGAGTTCATCGCACGCGAGGAGAACAGCCCTGAGGCGGTCGAGGCGATCACGGGTGTGCCCGCAGAGGAACTGCGCGCCGCGGCCCGGCTGTACGCGCTGGCCCCGAACGCCGCGATCTACTACGGCCTCGGGGTGACCGAGCACAGCCAGGGCTCCACCATGGTGATGGGCATGGCGAACCTGGCGATGGCGTGCGGCAACATCGGCCGCGACGGCGTCGGGGTGAACCCGCTGCGCGGCCAGAACAACGTCCAGGGTTCGTGCGACATGGGTTCGTTCCCGCACGAGCTGCCCGGCTACCGGCACGTGTCCGACGACGCGGTCCGCCAGGTGTTCGAGAACCTGTGGGGCACCGAGCTGTTGGCCGAGCCGGGGCTGCGCATCCCCAACATGTTCGACGCCGCGATCGAGGGCAGCTTCCGTGGTCTGTTCGTGCACGGCGAGGACATCGCCCAGTCCGACCCGAACGTCAAGCACGTCCTCGCGGCGCTGGAGTCGATGGAACTCGTGGTGGTGCAGGACCTGTTCCTCAACGAGACGTCGAAGTACGCGCATGTGTTCCTGCCCGGTGCGTCGTTCCTGGAGAAGGACGGCACCTTCACCAACGCCGAGCGCCGCATCAACCGCGTGCGTGCGGTGATGAAGCCCAAGAGCGGTATGCACGAGTGGGACATCGTCTGCCGGATCGCGACGGCGATGGGTTATCCCATGCACTACGACCACCCCAGCCAGATCATGGACGAGATCGCCGCGCTCACACCCACGTTCACGGGTGTGTCGTTCGACAAGCTGGACCAGCTGGGCAGCATCCAGTGGCCGTGTGACGAAGAGGCTCCCGAGGGCACGCCCATCATGCACGTCGACGCGTTCACCAGGGGACTCGGCAGGTTCGTGCCCACGCCGTTCGTGCCGACCGACGAGCGCAGCACCAGGCGGTTCCCGCTGATCCTCACCACGGGCCGAATCCTCAGTCAGTACAACGTCGGAGCGCAGACCCGCCGTACGGCGAACATCGCCTGGCATGCCGAGGACGTGCTGGAGATCCATCCGCACGACGCCGAGGTGCGCGGGATCGCCGACGGTGATCTGGTCACCCTGGCCAGCCGTGTCGGGGAGACCACGCTGCACGCGCAGATCTCCGACCGGATGCCGACCGGCGTCGTCTACACCACGTTCCACTATCCCGTAACGGGGGCGAACGTCGTGACCACGGACAGCTCCGACTGGGCCACGAACTGCCCCGAGTACAAGGTGACCGCCGTGCAGGTCGCCCTCGCGCCTCCTTCGGCCCGCCAGGCCGAAGCCAGGGTCGATGAACTCCCCGAGACAGAACTGGTGAGGTGACATGCAGATTCACGAAGCCCCCACGACGGCGACCGAGATCAAGCTGATCAACCAGATCGCCGCACACTTCGGTTACCTGCCCGAGGACAAGGCGGCCGCGGCCGTGGCCGACCACGTCCGGCGGTTCTGGGAGCCACGGATGCAGCGCAGGCTGTTCAGCCTGATCTACGCCGACGCCAGCGAGCTCACACCGGTGGCCATGGCTGCCGCATCGCAGTTACGCTGACCCGCAACGACTTTGGCCTGGGCCCCGGAGAGGGGCCCAGGCCAAATCTTTTGTCCGGTGTGTCAGGCGTGGCGGCGTACGCCCGCGATGCCCTCGTGGTCGACGTCGCGCCAGAAGTCGATGCCGTAGTCGGAGTCCGGGATCTGGATCTTCTCGACCGCGGCGGCAGACGAGCGGACACCCGCTGGTGCCAGCTCGGCGAGGTCGATCTTGAGCCTTTCGATGCCGTTGCGGATGCGCTCGACGTCGTTGACCACGCGGTGTACGGCCGGGACGCGGCCATGGGTCACCTCAAGCGCACTCACGTGGTGCATGAGGTTGTCGATCAGCCGGTGCAGGCTGTCTACTGCGGGGTTTCCGGCGAAGCTGGTCATGGCTCTCCTTGAAAGGGGTTGTCAGGGTTTACAGGTGGACGAAGATCAGCGCGGCAGTGCGACGATCGGAAAACCGGGGAGGTGCAGCAGCCGCGTCATCGCGGCGGCACCGAGACTGAGCAGTCCCGCCACCACGAACGGGTTCATGAGGTGTGAGCTGATCAGCAGCGCGGGCACGCCGACGCCGATCAGGCCGCCGAACAGCTTGGCGCTGTAGACCAGGCTGAAATTGCGCACGGCGTTGGGCTCACCGAAGTAGTCCGCGACCAGGCTCGCGATCAGCGGGTAGAACGCGCCTCCGGACAATCCGCTGAGCCCGGCGAAGACGACGAAGGCGACGGGTACTGCAGAAGACGCCGAGTAGACGAGGCCGAGTTGGGCGCAGCCCTGGATCAACAGCGCGGCGCTGAGCACCTGCCTGCGCCCCAGGCGGTCCGAGGCCCACCCGGCGATGCTGCGGCCCGTGCCGTTGACCACCGCGAGCAGACCGACGGCCAGTGCCGCGACCGCGAGCGAAAAGCCCTGTGAGATCGCCATTATCGGCACGTAGACGATGGCCAGCAGCGCGGCCGCCGCCGCGATGACCATGATCAGGTACATCACCACGAACGCGGGTGTGCGCGCGGCTTCTGCCGGTGAGAACTGCCGGATCGCGGTTACGTTGTGGCGCAGGCTGCGGTTGAGCGTCTTGTCGAAGGCCCACTGCCGCGGGTCGACGTGGGCGGGCCACCAGCCCGCGGGCGGGTCCTTCAGCAGCGAGCCGACTTGGGCGACGACGACGAGGACGATGACCGCGACCGCCGTGAAAAGCGCTGTGCGCGTGGTCGATGTCAGGGTGAGCGCGAAAGCTGCGATGAACGGCACTGCACCGCAGCCGACCGCACCGGTGACCAGCCCGATCCTGGCCGCACGGTTCTCCGGGTACCACTTGGCGACGGTGGCCGTGCAGGTGGCGTAGACGATGCCCGCGCCGGTTCCGGACAGCACCGAGTAGCCCAGGATCGCCAGCGCGATGTTGTCGGTGTGGGCGACGGTCAGGGGGCCTGCCGCGCACAGGGCCGCGCCGATCGGGACCGCGCGGGAGGGGGACAGCGCGAACCGGTGGCTGAGCACCGCGGTCGGGGCGGCGGCCCCGGCCTGGAACACGACCCACAGCGCGAGCACCCACAGCGCTGCGGTGAGGCTGCGGCCCTCGGTGACGTGCAGTGCGGTGAGCGCGACCCCGTAGCCGTACTGCAGTACACCGATGCCTGCCATGGCGATCCAGGAGAACGCCAGCATCCACGCTCTCGAGCAGCCGATGAGGTCCTGCGGATCTTCACCTACTCGGTACGTGCGACCTCGCAGGTCGCGTACCACGACCGGTGCCGCGGTGTCGTTGGCTGCCATAATCCTGCTCCTAATTGCATACCGTATGCACAAGACTAAGTGACCTGGGTCACGTTGTCCACAGGGGCAGCCAGATTCATGTGGTGTCCAGGTAACTCCAAGGACAGTTCGCTGAGCGGCGCGCTGACCATATCCGGAGTTACAGTGAATACAACATACAAAAGGAGTGTCAGATGGGCCGCGTGACGAACAGGTACCGGGTTGTGCGACTCGCCGAGGGCGGCGCGGCCGAACGGCCGGACACCCTGGCCGCGGAGGAACCGCTCGAGATCCGCGTCGCCGGGCGCCCGTTGACGGTCACCATGCGCACGCCGGGGAACGATTTCGACCTCGCGCGGGGATTCCTGGTCAGTGAGGGCGTGGTCGCGCGGGCCGGCGACATCGCCGGGATCCGGTACTGCGCAGGGGCCACGCGCGACGGTTCCAACACCTACAACGTGCTCGACGTCGTGCTCGCCGAAGGTGTCACGGCGCCCGACGCGTCGCTGGAACGCAACTTCTACACGACGAGCTCGTGCGGCGTGTGCGGCAAGGCGAGCTTGGAGGCCGTGCGCACCGTCAGTTCGTGGACCGTAGGCGACGATCCGGTCGAGTTGTCCGCCGCCACCATCGTCACGATGCCCGACCAGCTCAGGGCCGCACAGCGGGTCTTCGACCGCACGGGTGGGTTGCACGCCGCGGCCCTGTTCGACGTCGACGGCGAACTGCTCTGCGTGCGTGAGGATGTCGGGCGGCACAACGCGGTCGACAAGGTGATCGGATGGGCGCTGGACGGCGACCGGTTGCCACTGCGCGGCACGGTGCTGATGGTCAGCGGCCGCGCGTCGTTCGAGCTCGTCCAGAAGGCCGTGATGGCCGGGATTCCGGCCATGGCCGCGGTGTCGGCGCCGTCGTCACTGGCGGTCGACCTGGCCAGGGAGATGGGTCTGACGCTTGTGGGTTTCCTGCGCGGCGCGACCATGAACATCTACGCCGGGGCCGAGCGGATCAGCGACGACCGCTTCGCGACGGTCTAATCCGCCCGGGCCTGGATGTAAGGCCCGATGTCAGGCCTGGGCGGCCTTGGCCATGCGCTCCTCGTGGTAGGTCTGCCGCGTGCGGTCGGTGTGCCGCCGCATGATGTCGGTCGCCTGTTCCACGTCATGGGCCGCGATCGCCTTGATCAGTTCGGCGTGCTCGGACCACGCATCGTGTCCGCGCGGGCGTGCGATGGGCAGGTAGTACCAGCGCCACTTACGTTCGACGAGGCTGATGTGGTCGGCGAGCACCTGGTTCCCGGCCAGCTCGGTGATCGCGGCGTGCAGCGCCGCGTTGGCCTCCACCAGGCCCTCGGAATTGTTGGTGGTGAGTGCGTTGAGCCCGTCCTGCTGAAGCTCCCACAACCGGTTCACGTCCTCGGGTGTCGCGCGTTCGGCGGCCAGGGCGGCCGAGTAGGTCTCAAGGACCGTGCGGACCCCGAGCAGCTGGTCCACCTCCTCCTCGGAGGGGACGTGGACGAACGCGCCCTGGGCCGGGCGGAGTTCGATCCAGCCGTCGGTCTGCAGGCGCTGCAGCGCCTCGCGGACGGGCTGGCGGCTGACGCCCAGGTATTCGGCGAGCTCGGCCTCCACGAGGTGCTGGCCGCGCTGCAGGGTGCCCTGGATGATCATCTCGATGATCGCGTCGTATACGGCCTGGCGTAGGGGAGCGGGCCGTACGACGCGAGGTGCGGCGTCGCCCAGCATGTTTGACGGCGACGCCTTCTTGGGTTTGCCGGCGGGATACGGACGGGACATGGCTGGCGGCTCCTTAGCCTCTGAGGTTGCTCCAAGCTTACCGGTTTTTGGTATGCAATGAACCGTGACCCTCTGAATGTCTGCGGCGCGTCGTCGCACTTGGTGGGGTACCTCGTACGCACAGAAAACAACCCCGGGCGCGGCGGTCATGTGACTCACCGCGCCCGGGGCCGTTTCAACTGTGGTGTCGCGCCTGGCCTCTAGTCGGCCGCCAGCGACGCCTCCTTTGCCTGGCTGGAGTGCCGAGCCGGATCCTCGGCGGCCAGCCGCTCGGATTTCGGCAGCTTCGGCTGCTTCAGCAGCAGGGTGAGGAAGGCGCACGCGACGCCCACCGAACCGGCGATGATGAACGCCGCACCGTAACCCCAGGCGCTCACCACGACCGAACCCATACCGGCACCCACCAGACCCGAGACCAGCTTGGAGCTGTACACCAGGCCGTAGTTGGTGGCGTTGTTGTTCTCGCCGAAGTAGTCGGCGGTCATCGCCGCGAACAGCGGGAAGATCGCGCCGCCACCGAAGCCCGAGACCATCGAGGCCAGCAGGAACAGCGGCATGTTGCCGATGGATCCCGAGAAGTACACCGCGTACTGCGCCAGGCCGAGCACCAGACACACCAGGATCAGCGTGTCGCGGCGGCCGAAGCGGTCGGAGATCCAGCCGATCACGCCGCGGCCGGTGCCGTTGATGATGGCCTTGAGGCTCATCGCCAGGGCCACGATGCCGCCTGCGAAGCCCATCTCCTTGCCGAAGGGCACCTGCATGGCGATGCCGAAGATGTTGATGCCCGCCGTGCACAGCAGGACGAACCACATCAGGGGCAGGATGCCGGTCTTGATGGCCTCCATCGGCGTGAACTGCTTGACGGCCGGCGGGTTCTTGCGCAGGGCCCGTGCGATGCGCGGGTCGGACGCGGCGCCCAGCGGGTCGACATGCGGCGGCCACCAGTTCTTCGGCGGGTCCTTGAAGAAGAAGCCGCTCACGGCCACCAGGCCGGCCAGGAAGACGCCTACCGCGAACAGGACTCCCTGGTAGTTGGCGAGATCCATGTACGACGTGAAGATGAAGATGAAGGGCACCGAGCCGTAGGCGAAGCCGCCGTTGACGAAGCCGGTCTTGCCGCCTTTGCGTTCGGGATACCACTTACCCACCATGTTCACGCAGGTGGCGTATACGAAGCCGGCCGCGCCGCCACCGAAGAAGCTGAATCCGAGGTAGGCGAAGAACACGTTCGGC
This sequence comes from Mycolicibacterium smegmatis, assembly GCF_001457595.1. Classification (GTDB taxonomy): domain Bacteria; phylum Actinomycetota; class Actinomycetes; order Mycobacteriales; family Mycobacteriaceae; genus Mycobacterium; species Mycobacterium smegmatis. The sequence continues at coordinate 207,450 of NZ_LN831039.1, forward strand.
GAGTAGGCCAGCGCCAGGTAACCCATCAGGGATCCCGCCGCACCGAGCATCATGGCCGCGCGTGCCGACAGCTTGCCGCTCTCGCGGAGCTTGCCTGCCGGGAAGGCGACCGCGGCCTGGAAGAGGACCCAGGCGCCCAGCAGCCAGAAGATGTGCGAGCCATGCCAGCCGTGTGCGTCGGCCAGCGTGTCCTCGGCGGAAGTGAAGGCGTACTCCGAGGAGCTGATCGCCATCATCGAGATCCACGGCAGCCAGACCATCCAGGCCCGGGAGCGTCCCAGGATGTCGCGATCGGTCTCGCCGATCCGGTACACCCGGCCGTTGTCGTCGACCACCTCGCGGTAGGTCGGCTGAGCTGAAGAGGTCATGCGCGCCGAACCTCTCGATCAGGGGTCGGCCGGCAGGGGCCTGACCTGTGGATTCTGGATATTGCATACAGATTCATGTCGGGTAACCAATCGATCAGTGGGGCAACACGTGACGACGATCACATCGCAAGGTATACGACATACAAATCTGTGCGCAAGGTCAAATCGCGCTGTGAATCCGCTGGAGGTTCCGGATCGTCGACTTGACGCGCGTCCAAAAGCCTGTGACCTCAGCAGATGCAAACCTTGAAAAATGCTGTGAATGAAGAATATTCGTCCTTGCGGAGGAAACCAAGAGGGTTGGATGGACGCAGAGGGTGTCGCTGTGGGCAACCTGTGAATGCGCTGGGCCGATGCGTCGGAGCGTCCCCGGAATTGGCCGTCACATAGATCTCTCCGAACTCTGGACAAGCCTGTGTTACGTGGGACACACTTTCGATGAACGCATACGGTATGCAATCGGGGGATTGCATCGGGGTTACCCCGATCTGAAGGCGTAGTGCCTGGCCCCGAGCACTTTTTGGCGAGTAGAGGGATGGACATGGCCGAGACCCGACCTGTGAACGATGACCCCGCAGTGCCGAAAAACGTCGGTGGGAAGGCGTTGTCCGGCGTCCGCGTACTGGACATGACGCATGTGCAATCCGGACCGTCGGCAACGCAGCTGCTGGCGTGGCTGGGCGCCGACGTCATCAAACTCGAGGCACCCAAGACCGGGGACATCACCCGCAACCAGCTGCGTGACGTGCCGGGCGTCGACAGCCTGTACTTCACGATGCTCAACTGCAACAAGCGCAGCATCACGGTCAACATGAAAAGTGACGCCGGCAAGCAGATCTTCACCGACCTGGTGTCCCGCGTGGACATCCTGGTGGAGAACTTCGGGCCGGGCGTCGTCGACCGCTTCGGTTTCCCGTGGGAACGGCTGCAGGAGATCAATCCGAGGCTGATCTACGCCTCGATCAAGGGCTTCGGTCCCGGTAAATACGCCAACTTCAAGGCGTACGAGGTCATCGCACAGGCCATGGGCGGTTCGATGGCCACCACGGGCTTCGAACACGCTCCGCCCACGGTCACCGGAGCGCAGATCGGTGATTCCGGGACCGGCATCCACCTGGTCGCGGGAGTTCTCGCCGCGCTGTACCAACGCGTCAGCACCGGTCGCGGACAACGCGTCGAGGTCGCGATGCAGGAGGCCGTGCTCAATCTCTGCCGCGTGAAACTGCGTGATCAGCAACGGCTCACGCACGGTCCGTTGGCCGAATACCCCAACGACAACTTCACCGACGAGGTGCCGCGCGCCGGCAACGCCTCCGGCGGCGGGCAGCCCGGATGGGCGGTGCGGACCAAGGGCGGCGGGCCCAACGACTACATCTACATCATCGTCCAACCGCAGGTCTGGGCTCCGCTGGCCGAGCTGATCGGCCATCCCGAGCTCGCCGACCACCCGGACTGGGCGCGTCCTGAAAATCGGCTGAACAAGCTGGACAAGATGTTCGCGCTGATCGAGGACTGGTCGGAGCGGCTCTCCAAGTGGGAGGCGCTTGAGGCGCTCAACGCGTTGAACGTCCCCTGCGGACCAGTGCTCGGCACCAAGGAACTCATCGAGGATGAGACGTTGGCCGAACTCGGCGCGGTCGTCGAGGTCGAACACCCGCAGCGGGGCTCGTTCAAGACCGTCGGGTCGCCGCTGCGTCTGTCGGATTCCCCGGTGGAGATCGTCCGCTCGCCGCTGCTCGGCGAACACACCGACGCGATCTGCGCCGAACTGGGCTACACGCCAGAACAACTCGAACTCTTCCGGGTCTCCGGAGCCATCTGAAAGAACGGGTCAGCAGCCCACGAGCGAAAGGCAGTGCGTATCGAGTCAAGCTGTTAGGCACTACCGCAAGTGCATTGAGACGACGACGATCATCGGCACGCTGTGCGTGCCGCGATTACGGCAAGCGCTCGACATCAGGCACGGTGACCACCACCTTGCGTGAATGGGGCAATCGAGCGCCGGCCGCGATCATCGCAAGAAAGAGAATGAACGATGTCTTCAGCGCTCGCAAATTACCGCGAGATAACTGACGCGAACAACCGCGTCTACCGCATCGGAGAATCCGATCGCGAAATCCTGGGCCGTTCACGGTCCTGGATGGTCTGGCTGCCGTGGCTCGCCATGATGGCCGTGAGTGTTTACGAATACGGCTATGGCGCCGCCGAAGAGGCCATCCGGGACGCACACGGGTGGAGCATGTCGGAGACGTTCTGGCTGCTGGCCATCTGGGCGCTGTTCCAGGCCGGCATCGCCTTCCCCGCAGGCAAACTGCGTGAGAAGGGCATCGTGTCGGCTCGTGCCGCGATGCTCATCGGCGCGGCCCTGTCCGCACTCGGGTTCGTCACCCTCACCCAGGGGAACCTGTTCGTCGCGTACCTCGGCTTCGCGGTGTGCGGCGGTATCGGGGCAGGCCTGGTGTACGCGACGTGTATCAACATGGTCGGCAAGTGGTTCCCCGAACGACGCGGCGGCAAGACCGGTTTCGTCAACGGCGGATTTGCTTACGGCGCAGTACCGTTCATTTTCATCTTCAGCTACGCGCTGCACCCGAGCACCTACGTGTGGGTGCTCGACCTCGTCGGTGCGTACATGCTGGTGGTCCTCGTCATCTGCGGCCTGATGTTCCGCGACCCGCCGAAGAACTGGTGGCCGGAGTCGGTCGACCCGCTGCAGTGGGCCAACAGCAAGGCCGGTGCCAAGGGGCTGGCCAAGAACCCGCCTGCCGTCAAGCAGTTCACGCCGATGGAGGCCATCAAGACCGGCATGTTGCCGCTCATGTGGCTGTCGTTGGGCATCAGCGCAGGTGTGTCTCTCTTCGGCAGCAGCTACATGGTGCCGTTCGCCAAGGAACTCGGCTTCGGGCCGCTGATCGCGGCATCGTCGGCGGGCGTGCTGTCGATCATCAACGGCACCGGACGCGGCGCGACCGGATGGGTGTCGGACCGGCTCGGCCGCAAGCTGACGCTGATCCTGGTGCTGCTGGTGTCGGCCGTGGCGCTCGTGGGCCTGCTCTACGCGGGTCAGGCGCACAACGAGGTCCTGTTCCTGTTCTTCGCCTTCCTGGTGGGCTTCGGTGGCGGCGCGTTCTACCCGATGTTCGCGGCGCTGACCCCGGACTACTTCGGTGAGAACAACAACGCCAGTAACTACGGCCTGGTCTACAGCTCCAAGCTGCTGGGCTCGGTCGTCGGTATCGGTGTGGGCGCCAGCGTGATCGACACCTGGGGGTACGCCGGTGCGTACTGGATCGCCGCGGCCAGCGCCCTGGTGTCCGCCGCCATCGCTGTGTTCCTGCGCCAGCCAGGTCGCCGCAGCGGGGCAGCGGTTGCCCCGAGTTCGACGAAGACGTCCACGTTGGCGTCGGCGTCGGACTGACCGAACAACCGGCCGAGGGGGTCATGGAGGGGGATCCCCTCGGCCGTGTCCACACGAATACGTACATCGAGATCGGAGAGAACCCGCGCCGTGACCACAATGCTGATCCACCACGAGATCTTCGCCGCCCACCGCACCGCGGCCGGGCACCCGGAACGTCCGGACCGCTATCGAGCGGTGGAAATGGCCTTGGCGCAGAGCCGGTTCGACGATCTGCTGCGGGTCGAGGCCGAACTCGCCGAACTCGACGTCACGCGGTACGTCCACAGCAACGCCTACGTCGACGCGCTCGAGGCTGCGCGACCGACCGACGGCTTCGTCTACCTCGACGGCGGCGACACCATGATGGAGCCCTCGACGTGGGAGGTCGTGCTACGCGGTGTCGGCGGCACACTGCAGGCCGTCGACAGTGTGCTCGACGGTACGGCGCAGAACGCCTTCGTCGCGTGCCGCCCGCCGGGGCACCACGCGGAAACCGAGCGCGCGATGGGCTTCTGCCTGTTCAACAACATCAGCATCGGGGCGCGTCACGCGCAGCTCAAGCACGGATTGTCGCGCGTCGCGATCGTCGACTTCGACGTGCACCACGGCAACGGAACCCAGGAGATCTTCTACTCCGACGGCAGTGTGGTGTACGCCTCGACCCATCAGATGCCGCTGTTCCCCGGCACCGGTGCAACCGATGAGACGGGCGTCGGCAACATTTTCAACGCACCGCTGCGCGCGGGCGACGGCGGTGACGAACTGCGGGAGGCGTTCCGGGACCGGATCATCCCGGCGGTCGACCGCTTCGAACCGGAACTGATCATCGTCTCGGCGGGTTTCGACGCCCACGAACGCGATCCGCTGGGATCACTGTCGATGACGGCAGACGATTTCGGTTGGGCCACAAGGGAGCTGATGGCAGCGGCCGAGCGGCACTGCGAAGGCCGGTTGGTGTCGGTGCTCGAAGGCGGATACGACCTGCAGGGCCTGCGGGAGTCGGTCAGCGCCCACGTGGACGAACTGGTGCGAGGCTGATCAGTGAACCAGTTCGCGCAGGCCGAGATCCCACTCTCGGTTGCGGCTCCGGTTGAGCACGACGTGCAGCGCGGCGTAGCCGCCGCCGATCAGGCCCACCATGGCCAGCCAGGCGAACACGAACACGCCGATACCGGCGATGCGTGCGTCGGACTCGGTCTTCGGTGCCGACGTCACGGCGCCTTTCTCGTCGAGCCAGATCTGCACCGTGTCGCCGGCCTTCACCGGATGGTCGACGGAGGTTTCGGCGGTCCGCACACCGCGGTTGGTTTCCCACTTCACCGGCACACGGAAGGACGCCGCTGCCGAGGACTCGGCCACCGTGGGATCGATCGTGCTGCCCTTGGTCGCTGTCGCGTCGACGGCGTGACGCGTAGCGGCCTCGGCAGCAATGGTTTCGGCACGTCCGGCGTATCCGGCTTGGCCCAGAAGCGCCGCGGGATAGAGGGCCACGACCGCCAGTAGCAGTCCGGCGATCAGTGCCCATGCCTGGATGCGATCGGCACGGCGCACAAGCGGTGTGCGGACGAACGCACAGGCCGCCCACCAGCGGACGGGGGTCGCCGTACCAGACGGAACCCGTGCGCGGGTTTTTGTATACATACAAAGATGGTCGCCCATGGTCGCGTAGGCATGCCACTCGATTACCGGCGATATCGGTCACACCCGTGCCCCTGCGGGGTGAAAGCCCAGCAAAATCCGCACGAGTGTGGCTCAGAACACGGGCAATCCGGGGTCCATTCCGAGGCGCACGCGGCCCGCGGGTGCGTGGCGGACGGCGCTTCACATGGTCAGCAGCGCCACCACGGCCACGATCGCGCACCAGACGCATGTGACGACGAACGCGGCCGGTACCCCTGCCCCCGGCAGGGGGCGGCCGTCGCGCATCGCGGATTCGACGGCGCGGGATCGGCGCCGGTATGCGACCACGAGCCCGAGCGCGACAACTGCGGCCGAACCGAAGGCGATTGTGGCGACGGCATTCTGCCCGAGAACAACGGGTCTGCCGACCAGCGCGAGGACGGCCACGAGCGCCAGCAGCGACCGGCGCCAGGTCAGCCTGGTGCGTTCGACCTGTAGTCCGCTGTCACGCATGGGTGTCACCCCAGCAGGAGCCCGGCCAGAATGACGAGCCCGATGACCGGTAGCGCGACGGTCAGGCCCGGTGCCAGGACCGAGGACGGCAGTGGTTCTCCTCGGCGCATCGCGCGTTCGGTGGCGGCCCACGACAACCACGCGACCGGCGGGAGCGCGATCGCGAGCACCACCAGGGCGACCGAGGCCACGAGGCGAAGAGTGGGCTGCAGCGGTAGACCCAGCGTCTCCAGTGCGACGCCCGCGGCCAGCAGAGCCAGTGACGTGCGCAGCCAGGCGAGCAGGGTGCGCTCGTTGGCCAGGGTGAACCGCGGGTCGGGATCTGAACCCGTGTCGTACACGGATCGCGGGAATCGGTTGCGCATGAGCGTTCCCACTCTATTGCTCGTTCCTCGAGATGACCGTTCGCATTGAAGGGTCGCCGCTCCCGTGGTTTCATATGACAATTGATTGTCGAACAATCTGGGGGTAGCGGTGTCATCTGTGGTCGTTGTGGGATCCGGGGTCGTCGGTCTGTGCACCGCGTGGAATCTGGCACGGGCCGGTGCCGAAGTGACCGTCGTGTCGGATCTGGATCCCGAACGGGAGATCGGATGGGGTTCGGGTGCCTGGGTGAATGCGAGCAGCAAGGTCCGGCTCGGATACCCCGATCACTACACGCTGCTCAACCAGCGGGGCATGACGGCGCTGCACCACCTCGCCGAAAAGCTCACGGACGAACGCTGGCTGCACATCACCGGCGCCGTCGAGATTGTTTCAGGAGACGATCAGCGGCGCACCCTTGCCGAGGATGTTCGTCGCCTGGTCGAATTCGATTACCCTGCGGAGCTTCTCGATGATGCAGACGCGGCACGGGTGATGCCGGGGGTGCGCCTGGCCGACGACGAGGCGGCCGCGGTGTTTCCCGCCGAGGGGTGGGTCGACATCGCGTTGCTCCTCACGACCCTCACTGCCGCCATCGCCGAAGCGGGTGGCAGATTCGTCCGCCGAACCGTGACCGGTTTCGTCGACGACGCCGGCACCGTGACGGGAGTCGGCCTGGATGACGGGTCGGTGCTGAGCGCTGACCGCTACGTCATCGCGGCCGGAGCATGGACCGGACAACTCGCCGCACTCGCAGGCATCGACATCCCCGTTCTCCCGGCCGACCACCCCAAGGTGCCCGGCCTCGCGGTTGCCGTCACCAGCCCGGCCAACGAGTCGTTCCCGATTCTCGTCACACCCGAGGTGGTCGCACGCCCATCGGGCCCGAACCGCATGTTGCTGGCCGGAGACAGCCACGGCATCGCCCTGACGATCGATTCGCCACGCTCGGATCTCATCCGGGCCGCCGAGGTCCTGCTCGCGCGAGCAGCGGCACGTGTCCCCGCGCTGGCGGCCTCCGCCATCCTCGACGTGCGGTTGAGCCTGCGCGCGATTCCGTCGGACGGCATCACCATCGCGGGATTCCCGGCCGGGCGTGACGACGTGTACGTGCTGACCACACACAGCGGGTTCTCCCTGGCCGCTGTTCTCGGAGACCTCGCGGCACGCGAGATCCTCACCGGGCAAGAGCAGCAAGCCCTGCATGAGTACCGGCCGACCCGCTTCTCCGCCAATGCCTCTGCCTGAGGGAGCCATCGTGAACAAGAGCATGCAGCGTCTGGCCCGCAGTGCGCTGGCCTGTTGCGTCGCGGGAGCCCTCGTCAGCGGATGTTCGTCCGCGCCGGGCGACACGTCGCAGGAAACCGACGGCGCGAAACCGAGCGGCCAGGAGATCACCGTGGCCACCGACGCCACGTACCGTCCGTTCGAGACCGTCGACCCCGCCACGAAGAAGATCGTCGGCCTCGATGCCGACCTCGTCGAGGCGATCGGTGACACGCTCGGGCTCACGGTGAAGTTCACCAACGTCGGATTCGACAGCATCGTGCCGGGGCTTCAGGCCCGCAAGTACGACGCCGCCGCGTCGGGGATCTCGGTGACACCCGAACGTGAGAAAGTCGTCGACTTCGTCCCGTACATGAGTGCGGGTTCGGGGCTCGCGGTGCAGAAGGGCAATCCGCACGACCTGAAGATGGAGCCACTTGCATTGTGCGGGCACACCATCGGCGCACCGAAGGGCACGATCCAGGCGATCGGCCAACTGCCCGAGATCTCGGCCAAATGCGTGGCAGAGGGCAAGCCCGAGATATCGATCTCCCAGTTCCCCTCGCAGGACGCGGTCAACCTCGCGCTTTCGAGCGGCCGCATCGACGCCGCGATGGCCGCCAACATAAGCCTGGCCATCGAGGTCGAGGAATCCGACGGCGCACTGGAACTCGCACCCGGCGATCCTTACGACCCGAGCCCCGTCGGCATCGCCTTCCCCAAGGGCTCCGATCTGCTGCCGGCCGTCAAGACCGCGATGGCGCAACTGGATTCGAGCGGTGAGCTCAAGAAGATCGTCACCAAGTGGGGCATGCCGGAGAACTCGATCTACACCGGTGCATCGTGACCGGCGCGATGACGGCGACCGAGACGTGCGAAACGCAGTCCCCCGGCGTCGCACGTGTGGTCAGACAACGCCATCTCGGGCGCTGGCTCAGCGGCGGTGTCATGGTCGTCCTCGTCGCGCTCGCACTCCGATCGGTGGCCACCAATGACCGCTTCGGGTGGCCGCTGGTCGCGGGGTACCTCTTCGACCCGCAGATCCTCGAGGGCGTCCGCCTCACGCTGGTCCTGACGTTCGTGTGCATGGCCATCGGCATCGTGCTCGGTACCGTGCTGGCCGTCATGCGGTTGTCGGCGAATCCCGTCGCGCAGGCCCTGGCGTTCGCGTATGTGGGGTTCTTCCGTGGCACACCGGTGCTGGTCCAGTTGATCTTCTGGTTCAACTTCGCCGCGCTGTACCCGCACCTGTCGTTCGGCATACCCGGCGTCGACATCGACGCGAACGCGCTGATCAGCCCGGTCCTCGCCGGTGTGCTGGGACTCGGGCTCCACGAGGCGGCGTATATGGCCGAGATAATCAGGGGTGGAATAGGTTCCATCGATGTCGGGCAGATCGAGGCGGCACGGGCTTTGGGCTTGAGGAAGAACCAGGTGCTCCGGCGGATCGTGCTGCCGCAGGCGATGCGGGTGATCGTGCCTCCGACCGGCAACGAGGTGGTCGGCATGCTGAAGACCAGCTCACTGGTCAGCGTCCTGGCGGTCGGTGAACTGCTGTACTCCGCACAGCTGATCTACGCTTCGAACTACCAGACGATTCCGCTGCTGATCGTCGCGAGCCTGTGGTACCTGGTGCTGACCGCGGTGCTCAGCGCCGGTCAGATGCGGCTCGAGCGGCACTTCGCCAGGGGCAGCGTCGAAATCAGAACCGCTGCCGCAGAATGGGTTCGCGGCTGGTTGGGCCTCGGTCATCTCGCGAGGCGAGGTGTGCGATGACGGTGCCCTCCGAGACGGCGCGACCCCTTGTGCGCGCGCAGAGCGTGACCAAGTCGTTCGGGACCGTACGGGTGCTCGACAACGTCGACGTCGAGATCGCGCGCGGTGAGGTGGTCTGTCTGATCGGTCCGTCCGGATCGGGCAAGAGCACCTTCCTGCGATGCATCAACCACCTGGAAACCCTTGACGGTGGCCAACTGTGGGTGGACGGCGAACTGGTGGGCTACCGGCGCAAGGGCGACAAGCTGATCGAGTTGAGTGATCGCCAGGCCAGCGTCCGACGTGCCGAGATCGGCATGGTGTTCCAGCATTTCAATCTGTTTCCGCACATGACGGTGATACAGAACATCGTCGAGGCCCCGGTCAGAACCCGGCGTGCCACGCTCGAGGAGGCCACGGCGCGTGGCGAGGATCTGCTCACGCGAATGGGATTGGCAGACAAGCGCACGGTATACCCCGCCGAGTTGTCGGGCGGGCAGAAACAACGCGTCGCCATCGCCCGCGCTCTCGCGATGCAACCGAAACTCATGCTCTTCGACGAGCCGACCTCCGCGCTCGATCCGGAACTGGTCGGTGACGTCCTTCGTGTGATGAAGGGGCTCGCGGAATCGGGTATGACCATGATCATCGTGACCCACGAGATCGGATTCGCACGTGAGGTGGCCGATCGGGTCATCTTCTTCGAGAACGGCCGTGTGGTGGAACAGGGTTCGGCCCGCGATGTGCTCGACTCGCCGTCGAACCCGCGCACCGCGGCCTTCCTGTCCGCGGTGCGCTGACCCGGTGTCTCAATTCTCGCCAGGGTCTGCCGTACCGAGGAGCAGACGTTGAGCCAGGTCGAGCCTGCGCTCGAGCTGCTCGCGTGCGCCGACGGTGTCGCCGTCGAGAAGCATCCTGAGGAACTCCTCGTGGCGGTTGGTGAGCTCGGTGCCCGGAAGGATTGTCGAGTCCCGGTACTGCGAAACCAGGGCGAGTTGCAACTCGCTCATCAGCTCTCCGTGTATCCGGCTGAGGCGCGGGGAGTTCAGGAGACCGACGAGCGTGATGTGAACGAACATGTCGGCACGGTTGCGGTCGACGGCAGCCCCGGTGCGGATCGCTTGCCCGAACTCGTCCACGGCACGCCGCAATTCGGCGAGCGCTGCCGCGCCGGCGGTTCCGGCTGCGTCCACGGCCGTCAGCTCGATGAGTTTGCGCACCACGAACAGATCCCGGATCTCGTCGGCGGTGAGTTGTTTGACCTCGACGCCCCGGAACGAGGTGCGCCGCAGCAGACCTTCGTCGCTCAGACGCACGAGCGCTTCGCGCACCGAGCCGCGCGACACCTTCATCCGCTCGGCGAGATCGACTTCCCGCAGCGGTGTGCCTGGCGTCAGCTCACCCGACAGCACGGCAGCCCGCAGTGCGTCGGAAACGCGCTCGACCGTGGTGGATCGGTTGACCGACAAGTCGGGCAGCAAGGTGTTTCCTCCTCGGGCGCAGGGCAGCTGGCCCCAGACTATCGATGGATCGCCGGACAAACAATTGTCGGACGATTCCCGCGGAATAGGCGTTGCCCGCGCCGGTCAGTCACCCGGGGGCCGGTTGTCGTCGAGACCGGTCGCGGCCCGCAGAAACGGCCCGAACAGGCGCCAACCCAGTTGGAGGGCAATGGCGTCCGCGGTGGCGGCACGGGCGGCGTGATCGTCCTGATGCCGTTGGCGCGCAGCCTCGACGAGTTCTTCGACCACGGGGAACCGGTGTTGGAGCGCTCCTACGTCGTAGCCGTCCAGAAGCGCACGGGCGATGACCTTCCAACTGCGTTCGACGTGGGCCTCGATCACCTCCTCTGGCGCGTCCGTTCCCCGGGCCGTCACCAGTTCGTCGGCGAGGAAATCGAGGACCGCCGCGACGAGGGCCTCCTTGTTGCCGATATGGCGAAAGATCAGTCCGGCGTTGACGCCCGAGCGTTCGGCGACGTCGCGCAGCGACGTCGCGGCCGGTCCGCGTTCGGCGAACAGGTCCGCGGCGTGTGTCAGCACCACGGGGCGAATCCGCGCGCCCGCGTCACGTTGCCCGCCGCTTGCTGTAGTCACTCGACTACATTAGCGTGTAGTCATTCGACTACAAACGTGAGGAGCGCGCAGATGACCGACACGCGCCATGCCCCGCCACCCGCCCCCGGCCCATCCCCGGGTACGACGTGTCCGCGGGGCCGTTCAGTCACCTTGCGGCCGAGCGCGATCGGCTGGCCGCGTTGCGGTGGCGACATTTCGACGCCGAGCAGGTGGGAACGACGCTGGGAGCGCAGATCTCAGGAGTGGACCTCACGAGGCCTCTTGCCGGCGCGGTGTTCGACGAACTGCGCACGGCCCTGCACGAGTACAAGTTCCTGTTCTTCCGTGACCAACCCATGTCCGCGGACGCGCACGCCGCGCTCGCACGGCAGTTCGGGCCGCTGGAGGTGCACCCGCTGCTGCCGGCCAACAGTGCGGAGTCGGCGTTGGCCCGCTTCCAGAAGGACGCCAACGTGTCGGGGTACGAGAACGCCTGGCATCACGACGTCACATGGAGACCCGAGCCGTCGATCCTGGCGATCCTGCACGCCATCGAGGTACCGCCGATCGGGGGCGACACGTTGTTCGCCGACATGTACGCCGCGTACGACTCGCTCGACGACGAGACCAAGGCCGAGATCGACCGCCTCGACGCCGCACACGATTTCACGTACTACCTCCGCGGGCTGATACCGGACGAGAAGATCGCCGAACTGCAGGCCGCGCATCCGCCGGTCACCCACCCCGTGGTGTGCACCCATCCCATCACCGGCCGTCGCCATCTCTACGTCAACCGGATGTTCGTCAGCCACATCGCCGGATATCCCCACGAGGCGGGTCGTGCGCTGCTGGATCGGTTGTGCCGCAAGACCGATACACCCGAGCATCAGGTCCGGTTCCGCTGGACTCCCGACTCGGTGGCGATCTGGGACAACCGGGCCGTGCAGCACTACGCGGCGAGCGACTATTGGCCGCACACGCGCATCATGGAGCGGGCGTCGGTGACCGGGCCCGTGCCCTGCCGCTGACCACCCATACAGAGGGGACCGACCAGATGGCCCGACCGGAGCCTTTCGCCCACGTCACGCCCGATGAGCAACTCGACGATCTCAGAAGGCGGCTGCGGGCGACCCGCTGGAACGATGCGCCCGAGGATGCGGGCTGGTCCATCGGCGCCGACTCCGGTTACCTGAGGGAACTGGTGGCTTACTGGGTCGACGAATTCGACTGGAGACAGCGAGAACTGGAACTGAACGCGTTGCCGCGGTTCCGCGCGTCGCTCGACGGACTCGGCATTCATTTCGTCCACGCGCGGGCCGTCGAAGGATCTCCCGCCCCTTGCCGTTGATCCTCACCCATGGCTGGCCCGACTCGTTCTGGCGGTACGCCAAGGTCATTGCGCTGTTGACCGACCCGGCGAGCCACGGCGGGGATCCCGCCGACGCGTTCGATGTGGTGGTGCCCGACCTTCCCGGATTCGGATACTCGGACCGTCCGCGCATTCCGGCGTTGAATGCGGCCGAGGTCGCCGCGCTGTGGTCGCGCCTCATGACCGCACTGGGCTATCCGCGGTACGGAGCGGTGGGCGGTGACATCGGTAGTAGCGTCAGCCGCTTTCTGGCCCTGGACTTTCCGGAACAAGTGGTTGCGGTGCATCGTATGGACGCCGGCCTGCCTGCGGGGACTGCCGAACTCGGTGACCTCAGCGAAGACGAACGCAGGTGGATCGAGGAGGCGACGCGGTGGGGTGGCGCCGAGGGGGCCTACGCCGCGATGCATCGCACCAAACCGCAGACTGCCGCGGTGGGCCTGACGGACTCGCCGGCCGGTCTCGCTGCGTGGATCGTCGAGAAGATGCGGGCGTGGAGTGACTGCGGCGGGGACGTCGAGAGCGTGTTCAGCAAGGATGACCTCCTCACCAACGTCACGGTGTACTGGATGACCGCCACCATCGGCTCGTCGATGCGTATGTACCGGGCGAATGCCGCGATCCCGGTGGAGCAGTACGCGCGACGCGTCGAGGTGCCGACGGGGTACTCGCTGTTCCGCGGGGACATCGTGCGACCGCCACATGCCTGGCTGCACCGCACCAGCAACGCCGTCTACATCACGGAACCACCGCGCGGTGGGCACTTCGCGCCGTACGAGCAACCGGAACTCTATGCCGAGGAACTGCGGAACTTCTTCCGGCCCTACCGCAATCACACCTGACGGTCTACAACGGAGTGATGCCGTTCACCACCCGCCCGACCGTGACCGGATGGCACGGCATGGCCGCGTCCACCCACTGGCTGGCGTCCGGAACCGCGCAAGCCGTGCTGGAGCGTGGCGGCAACGCCTTCGATGCCGCGGTGGCCGCGGGATTCGTCCTGCACGTCGCCGAACCGCATCTCAACGGTCCAGGCGGGGACATGGTGGCGCTGGTGTCCACCTCCACCACCCCGCAGCCCGTGGTCCTGGTCGGACAGGGGCCTGCGCCTGCCGGTGCGACGATCGCGGCCTTTCGGGAGCGCGGGCTGACGCACGTGCCGGGGGCCGGTGCGCTCGCGGCGGCGGTGCCCGCCGCGGTGGAGACGTGGTTTCACCTGCTGGAGCGTTACGGCACATGGCGGCTGTCCGACGTCCTCGGCTATGCCGCCGAGTACGCCGAGCGCGGCATCGAGTGCAGCGAGCAGCTCTCGGCTGTGCTCGCCACCATGGCCCGTCATTTCACCGCGCACTGGCCGACTTCGCGCGACGTGTGGCTGCCCGACGGCACCCCACCCGCACCTGGTGACCTGGTCCGCAATCCGGCGTATGCGGCCGTGCTGCGCCGGTTGTCCGAGGCCGGCGCGACCGGTACCCGCGTGGCGGGCATCGACCGGGCCCGCCGGATGTGGCGCAATGAGATTGCCTCGGCCATCGTCGAATTCACGTCACGGCCACACCGCCACTCGGGTGGCGGTGACCATGCCGGGGTGCTCACCACATCGGACTTCCAGAATCTGCGGATCGGTTCGGAAGCGTCGCTGCGGCTGCGGTTCCGCGGTGTCGACGTGGTCAAGGCCGGGTTCTGGTCATCGGGGCCGGTGTTGTTGCAGGCGTTGGGAATTCTCGACCAGGCAGCGGCATCGCGCAGCATCGACCCCGACACCGCCGCCGGGGCACACACGATCGTCGAGACCGTCAAGCTGGCGATGGCCGACCGCGAGGCGTACTACGGCGACGCCCGCCCCGACCAGGGGGTCCTTGGGCAACTTCTCTCCGTCGAGTACTGCGCGGAGCGTGCGGGTGCCATCACCGATCACGCAGCGACCGTCGTCGATCCCGGTGTGTTGCCGGGCATCCGGCCCTACCGGTCACGGACCACCGTCACGCCCCACGACGAACTCGGCACGGGTGAGCCGACGGTGTCGCGTACCGGCGAAACCCGCGGTGACACCTGTCATCTGGACGTGGTGGACCGTTTCGGCAACATGATCTCGGCAACCCCGTCCGGCGGGTGGCTGCAGTCGTCACCGGCTGTCCCTGGCCTGGGCTTCTGTCTGGGTACACGGCTGCAGATGACCTGGCTCGACGAGGACAGCCCCTCGGCGTTGAAGCCGGGGACCCGCCCGCGGACGACGCTGAGCCCGACCATGGTGCTCGAGGCGGGCGTACCCGTGACGTCACTGGGCACGCCCGGCGGTGACCAGCAGGACCAGTGGCAACTGCTCTATCTGTTGCGCACCATCGTCACAGGCATGACACCACAACAGGCGATCGACGCTCCGATGTACCACACCACCGCTTTTCCCGGGTCGTTCGTGCCGCGTACCGCATCGGAACGCGGTGTGGTGGTGGAGGATCGGGCCGGAACCGAGGTGATCGACGGATTGCGCGGCCGCGGGCACGACGTGACCGTCACAGACGGTTGGTCACTCGGAAGGCTGTCCATGGTGGGCCGAGACCGTGTGACCGGCCGGTTGTGCGCGGCCGCCAACCCCCGTGGCGGCACCGGTTACGCCGTCGGGCGGTGAATCCACCGGAGGTTCCGGCAGGGGTTCGAGGCCTTCGGCCCGCCTCTTGAGCCGTACGCTGCGCAGGATCTGCAAGCTGAGGTTGGTCGACGTGATCATCGGGAAAATGCCGAGGAACGTGCGCTCGGACGGGGTGCGCCCGTGCAACTGCTCGAGGCTGCCGAACACATAGAAACACCCGAGAAAGAACAGGGTGGCCGGAACGGCAAGTGCCAGCAGGCTGCCGCGATCGTGGAGAACCTGGCGGGCGAGGCTGAGCTCGTCGGCGGTCATCGGTGCACGTTTGCCCACCTTGCGCACCGCTGCGGTCGCGGCACCGATCCCGAGCGTCGCGGTGACGTGCGCCCGCCGCCCGACGCGCCTGGTGAACATGAACGCTCCGAACGCGGCCACCCAGATCAAGGTGAACGAGATGATCGCGAAGATGCCGTACAGAGTGGAAGTGGTCATACCACATCTGCCCTTTCACGTTGCCGCACCGCCTGTCTCAACGGTCGTTGCCGGATGAAGGTGGGCCACCAGAACCACGGGCCGAGCAGCCGCAGCAGGCACGGCACCACCAGCGAGCGAACGATCATGGTGTCCAGCAGCAGGCCGATACACACCGTGGTGCCCAGTTGGCCGATCGTGCGCAGATCACTGACCAGCATCGACAGCATGGTGAACGCGAACACCAGGCCGGCCGAGGTCACCACGGCGCCCGTGCTGCCCAGCGCGCGGATGAGGCCCGTGTTGAGTCCCGCCCCGGTCTCCTCCTTCACCCGGGATATCAACAGCAGGTTGTAGTCGGAGCCGACGGCGACCAGGATGATGAAGCTCAGCGGCAGAATCAGCCAGTGCAGCGGCAACCCGATGAGGTGCTGCCACATCATGACCGACAACCCGAACGCGCCGGCGAACGAGAACGCGACGGTGCCGGGAATGACCATGGCGGCCACCAGGCTTCGGGTCAGATACAGCATGATGAGGAAGATCAGCACGAACGCCGCGATCGCCACGATGAGCAGATCCGATGCGGCATAGGTCTTGATGTCCAGGTTGTTCGACGCCGCGCCGCCGATGTAGATCCTGGCGCCGGCCAGCGAGGTCTCCTTGAGCGCCATCTTGATGGCGTCGGGGAACTGCTCGACGTGTTCGATGCCCTCCGGGGCCATGGCGTTGCCCTCGTGGGTGATGATGAACCGGGCGGCCTTGCCGTCGGGTGACATCAGCAGCTTCATGCCGGTCTTGACGTCGTCGTTGTCGAACGCCTCGTGGGGGATGTAGAAGAAGTCGTCGCTGCGCGCCGCGTCGAAATCGTTGCCGACGTTGATCTGGTCGTAGTACGTCTGGTCGGTCTGGGTGGATTGCAGATGCGCCGGGCCGTAGTTGTTGGTGATGACTCCCAGCAGCGCCCGGCTGTCGGCGATCATCCGCTCCAGTTGCGTGATCATCTGCGGCAGCAGGCGATCGATGGCCTCGAACGAGACGACGGCGTTGCCGATCTGTTCATCGAGGCTGTCGATGCCGTCGAGCGAGTCGAACAGCGAACGCATCGCGAAGCACACCGGGATGTCGAAACAGTGTGGTTCCCAGTAGAAGTAGTTCTTGAGTGGGCGCAGGAAGTCGTCGAGATTCGAGATGCCCTCGTTCACCTCGTCGGTCACCTCCTTGAGGTTCTCGAATGTCAAGACGGTCGAGTGCAATTCGGCCGACATCTGCTGGGTGATCGTGATCACGTGCTGCAAGACCTCGACCGAACGTGCCTGGATCTCGGCCTGTCTGTCGGTGTTCTCGTTCGCCTGCTCGCTGAACGGCAGTTGCTGGCCGTTGGTGCTGCCCTGCGTGGTGAACAGGTAGGGAATGGTCGCGTGCTCCAAGGGCCGGCCCAGTGGCCTGGTGATGCTCTGCACCATGGCCACACCGGGAAGCCGGATGAGGGCTTTGGCCACACGGTCCAGGGAGATGAAGTCCGCCGAATTGCGCATATCGTGATCGGTCTCGATCATCAGCATCTCGGAGAACAGCTTGCTCTGGTTGAAATGCCGGTCGGCGGCCTGGAAACCGAGATTGGCCGGCGCATCCACCGGTTGGTATGCCCGATCGTCGTAGTTGACACGGTAGGACGGGACGAACACCGCGCCGACCATGACGACCGCGGCGCTGGCGACGAAAATCGGTTTGGGCCAGCGCACGACGCTCGTGCCGATACGCCGATACAGGTGGCCCCGGGTCGGTCGTTTCGGATCGAACAGTGCCAGCAGGCTGCCCAGCGTCAGCAGTGCGGGTGCGAGCGTCAACGCCGCCGCGATCGTGAACAGCATGCTGATGGCCACGGCCGGGCCCATGGTGTGGAAGTAGTCGAGACGCGCGAGGCTCAGACAGAAACAGGCGCCCGCGATCGTCAGGCCGGATCCGATGATGATCGGGGCCACGCTGCGGTAGGCGGTGAAGTAGGCGTCCTCACGGGACTCACCGGACTGGCGGGCCTCGTGGTAGCGGCCCAGCAGGAAGATACCGTAATCCGTTCCGGCGCCGAGGGTCAGCGCCACCACCACGTTCACCGCGAATGACGACAGCGGGATGAGACCGAAGTGCCCGAGGGTCGCGATGACGCCTTTGGCGACGAGCATCTCGATGAGCACGGCGGGCAGGGGTACGAGCAGGCACGCCGCCGACCGGTAGACCAGCAGCAGCATCACGACGATGAGGATGATCGTGAAGATCGTGATGTTGTTGAGGCTGGAGTTCGCGGTCGAGAGGGTGTCCGAGGTCAACGGTGCGGCACCGCTCACGTAGACCTTGAGGCCCTGGGGCGGTGCGTCGTCGGCGATGATGTCGCGGACCGCGTCGACGGACTCGTTGGCCTCGAGCTGACCGATGTTTCCCGCAAGACGCAAGAGCACGAATGAGGCTTTGCCATCGACACTCTGGGCGCCTGCCGCGGTGATGGGCTTGCCCCACAGATCCATCACGTACTGCACGTGCTCGGTGTCGGCCTGCAATCGGCGGACCAGATCGTCGTAGTACCTGTGGTCGCCGTCGTCGAGGGGGCGGTCGGCCTCGAAGACCAGCATGGTCAGGTTGGTGGAGTCGGATTCCTGAAACTTCTCGCCGATGTGCAGCAGCGCGACCTGGGACGGCGCGTAGTTCGGGATCATCGGGCCGGCGAGTTCGTCGGCGACGTGCTCGACCTGTGGGATGAAGGTGTTGGTGGTGACCGCGAGCAGGCCCCAGAACACGATGATCGGCACGGCCAGCACACGCACGGTACGCGCGAAGAACGGCCGGCCCGCCCGGTGTGCGCTCATGCGGACTTGACCCGGCACGTGACGTCCGCGTTGGCGTGCGTCGATGAACGTTCGTCGCGCACAACGTCGTTCACGAGGATGCGGCAACCGACCTCGCCGCCCTGGACCTGCGCGGAGATGCTCCCGGACACGACGGTCAACGTCGTGGTCTCGGTGTGGGACCAGGGGAGTTCGCTGACGTCGACGCGGTGCGGGTTGCCTTCGATGTCGACGTAGGTCAGCATCCCGCCGTTTCCGGGTGATCCGAACAGTTCGTACGTCATGCGTTTCGGTGTGAACTGTTCCGGTGCCTGCGCGGCGAGCACCGTGGGCACCGGTCCGGGGGCCGACATCTCGTGCACCTTCCAGACCGCCAGGGAACCGATTCCGAGGGCGATGACGGTGACGGCGGGCAGCCAGCCTTTCTGCAGGGCGCCGGGCACGACAGTTCGGCGCGCCGTCGTGCGCTCACCCGTCTTCCGCGCGGGCGGTTTCACGGCCACGAGGGTCATATGTATATCACCTATGTGATTCGATGCTGCTGGAGATCTTGCTTGCTAGGGGCCAAACTCCATGGCATCCAATTTTTATTCCATCCCAGGCCAAGAATTCGCGCCTGAACACCTGTCAACTTTCAGAAGTGCAATGAATGTGTCCCCAATTTACTTCCTGTGAATGATATAAATGACCTGTGAGCACAGTGGTCGACACCCGCAGTGTGGAAGCCATCTCGGAGATGATCATCACCGGCACGGATCTTCTGTGGCGACATCTGGTCGACCGCACCGCGCTGAGCTCCAGCGCAACACTTCTGCTCAATCGACTCGAACGTCAGGGACCGATGCGGCTGACCGCGCTGGCCGAGGCGGAGGGCGCGAGCCAGTCGGGCATGACGCAACTGGTGCAACGGCTGGAACAGCAGGGACTGGTGGAACGCTGCAGCGATCCCGAAGACGGACGCGCGCGGCTCGTGGCGATCAGCGAAGCGGGCCGCAAACAGTGGGACACGCGCGCCGAGATCCGCAGGCAGCGCCTCACCGGACTGCTGGCCGCCGTGCCCGCCGACGATCAGGTGGCGCTCGCGCTCGCCGCGCAGATCGGGGCACGGGTGCTCACGCAGATGCGCGAGATCGCCGACGCCGGGCTCAGCGAGTGATCCGCTTGGCGTAGAAGACCCGGGAGTATCCGTCCTGTTCACCGCGGGCCGTATCGACGTAGCCATGCCGGGGGTAGAACGTCTGGTTCTCGGTCATCTTCTCGTTGGTGTAAAGCCGCACCTCCGGCAGCCCGAGTTCACGGGCATCCTGCTCGGCCCGGGCAAGCAACCGCGCACCGTACCCACGGCCCTGTGTGCCGGGCGCGACGGCGACGGTGTCGAGCAGCAGGTGGTCGTCGTGCACCTCGTTGACGAGCGCCCCGACCAGCCTGCCGTCGGCCTCCAGCACCCACACTCGCGAATTCTCCAGCGCTGCGGCGTAATCGGCCGACATCGGTGCGGGCTCCCGACCGATTCTGGGGACGTACAGCGCGAACGCATCCCGCACGAGCCGTTCGATGCCGGGTACGTCGGAGGGCTCAGCACGGCGGATGACGGTGTCACTCACCCGACAACCGTAGAACACGGGGAGCCGTGGTCACCGGCGAAGGCAGCCGAAGCGGCGCGACGCCAGGGGTGATGCTGCCCAACACCGCGGCACGGCGGGCGCCTGTCCCGGAAGGCAACGTGCCGGGCAGGCCATGGAAAGTGAGGAATCCCAGTACCGCGAATGCCAGGGCTTCCTTGGCATCCGACGGCAGGCCGAGTTGATCGGAGGACCGCAGGGGTACAGACGGCAGTTCTTCACCGATCATGTTCATCAACACAGGATTTCGTGTGCCGCCGCCTGAGGCGAACAGCTCGGTGACACCGTGTGCGCGACACGCATCGGCGACCGTGACGGCGGTGAGCCGGGCGAGTGTGGCCAGCACGTCATCCGCGTTCACCGGTGGCAGCCCATCGAGAGCGCGCAACAGGTAGGGCAGATGGAAGTGTTCCTTGCCGGTGCTCTTCGGAGCGGGGCGGCGGTAGTAGTCGTCGTCCAGTAGCACCCGTAGCAGTGCCTCGTCGACGTGGCCCGCGCCCGCACGGCGGCCGTCTTGGTCGTAGGCGGCCGCGCCGCCGGTCAGATGTGCCACCGCGGCATCCATCAGCGCGTTGGCCGGTCCGGTGTCGAACGCCACCGGATCCGAGTCGGTGGCCACAACGGTGAGATTCGCGATGCCGCCGAGGTTCAGCGCGGCAGGCGTACCCGGCCGGCCACGCAGCGCAAGGGTGTCCACCATGGCAACCAGCGGTGCGCCCTGACCGCCTGCCGCGATATCCCTGCTGCGCAGGTCGGAGACGACCGGCAGGCCGGTCGCCTCGGCGATCCACGCGGACTGCCCGAGCTGCAGGGTGCCGCGCACTTCGCCGTCCTCCACCCAGTGGTACACCGTCTGTCCGTGTGACACGACGAGATCCGCGCTGCCATCACACAGCTCGGACAGGGCACGTCGAGCCGCCGAGGCGAAGGCCCGGCCGATCATGGTGTCGAGCATGGTGACGGCGTGTGCCGTTGTCGACGCGGGCGGCAAGGTCGCTGCCAGCAACTCACGCAGTTCGGTCGGATAGGGGATGGACAGCTGGCCCAGCGCCCGCAGCACCAGAGCGTCGTCGTCGACAGTGATGTCGGCGGCGGCAGCATCGATCGCGTCGTGAGACGTGCCCGACATCAGGCCGATCACCCGCAATGCGCTGTCCGTCAGTTCCGGCCGGCCACGGTGGGGACCGTGGCGGATTCGTCGTCGTGGTCGGGGAGCGCGGCGACCTCAGGGGGACGGTGGAACCGGCTCATCACCCCACCGACCAGCAGGGTGATGAGGACACCGATCGGCACGAGCCACTGCGCGGCGATCGCCGACGGCACGGTCTCGCCGCTCGCGGTCACGTCGATCTTCACGTATCGGACGATGTAGGTCATCACGACGACCGTGACGACGAAGGACACCACGGCGTCGAATTGATTGGCGCGCCGCACAAGTCGGCCCAAGAGGAACGCTCCGAGCAGCGCACCGTAGGTGTAGCCCGCGATCGCAAGGCCGGTCAGATACACGTTGCCGGTGTTGGCGCTGAAGCCGCACGCGAACACGGCCATCAACACCGCCCACACCAGGGTCATCAGCCGCCCCAGGCGCAGCAGTGACTGCTCCGACGGGGAACGCGAGAGAAAGCTGTTGATGAAGTCCGACACCGATGAACTCGACATCGAGTTCAGGGCCGCGGACAGCGAGCCCATGGCGGCGCCCAGGATGCTGGCGACCAGCAGACCGGACACCACCACCGGTAGCCCGTGCAGGATGAAGTTCGGATACAGATTGTCCGAGCTCGCGAGCCCGAGTTCCTGGAATGTCCTGCCCCCGTTGTACGACCACAGCAGCGCGCCGACGAGGGAGAACGCCGCGAACTGGAACGTGATGAACACGCCCGAGGCGATCATGGCCTTCTGGCTGTCGCGCAACGTCCGCGTGGCCAGGATGCGCTGCACGATCAACTGGTCGGAGCCGTGGCTGGCCATCGCGAAGATCGCACCGCCGATGATCGCCGTCGGGAGTGCGAACGTGCTGGTGGCGATGTGAGCGAGGGAGAAGTTCGTGTCGAACACGTCGAACTTGCCTGCGTGCAGGGCATCTGCGACACCGGTGCTGCCGACATGGCCCCAGAGCACGATGATGGCGAGGATGGCACCGCCCAGGTACAACGTCATCTGGACGGCATCGGTCCAGACGACCGCCTTGATACCGCCCAGGTAGGTGTAGACGACCGTGATGGCCGTGACGACGACGATGATCGTGCGGTAATCGGCATGCACCCCGAATTCGTCGAGCAGCAGCTTGATCGGGATGGCCGACGCGAACAGGCGGACGCCTTCGGCGAGCAGTCGGGTGAACACGAACGTGACCGACGCCAGGCCCTGGAGTTTGAGGCCGAATCGGGTGCCCAGGTACTGGTAGGCGCTGACGAAACCGCCGCGTTTGTACAGGGGGATCAGCACCACGGCGACCACGACGCGGCCCACGACATAGCCGAGAGCGAGTTCCACGTTGCCGAATCCCTGGCCGCTGTAGGCGCCACCGGGAACGCTTATGACGGTGAGCACGCTGGTCTCGGTGGCGACCACCGAGAACGACACCGTCCACCACGGCAGCTTGCCCTCACCGACGAAGTAGTCCTTCGAGGTCTTCTGACGTCCGGACGCCCGCAGTCCGAACCAGGCGATCGCCACCAGATAGACGACGATCACGACGAGGTCGAGTACGCGCACGATGGCTCCTAGCGAACGGCCGGGTGGGATTGGGTGCTGGTGTGCCGGACACGGGCGATGTGAGCCTCGTGGGGCGTGGTGAGGTCGCGTGACAGAAGGTGTGCACCGTGCAACGAATCACCCAGCGGAAGATGCAAATTCGTCTGCGGTGACGCGGCGCTCAATGCCGTTCTGAGCGGCCGCAGGAGCGGTTCGCCGAGGTGGACGAGCCCGCCGGTGATCGCGACAGGAAGTCTGTTCCGGGGATCGATCCGGAGCGTCGTGGTGAGTACCGCGGATGCCAGGGCTGTCGCGGCGTCGGCCAGGATCCCGGCCGCCACCGGGTCGCCCGACTCGGCCGCGCGTGCCACGTCGGGCGCGAACGAGGCCGACGTTCTCGCTGGATTACCCTGTGCCTCAACGGTTGCGGGCAGTTGCTGAAGGTCTCCGAATCGAGCGGTGGCCATCGCGAGCAGCTGCGTGGCGGGGCCACGTCCGTCATGGGCATGCAGCGCAGCGCGCAGTCCGGCGGTTCCGATCCAGGCTCCGCCGCCCTCGTCGCCGAGCCACGGGCCCCAACCGCCCACGCGTGAGAAGGTGCCGTCCGCGCCGACGCCGACGGCCACGGATCCGGTTCCCACGCTCAACACCACCCCGGGACGTGCGCCGAGGGCCCCGGCGTGAGCGGTGACCGCGTCGCTGGTGACGGCGACCTCGTCGGCGGGCAGTCCGGCCAGGAGTTCGGCGGCCAGCGCCCGCGCGGCCTCCGGTGCCGTGGCGGCACCTGCTGCGCCGACGAACACCGTTGAAAGTCGCAGCCCGGCACGATCGTTCAGAAGGGGAGAGACCGCGGCACACACCGCGTCCCGGGCCGCCGTCACCCCTCGCTGGGCGGCGAGACCGGGTGCGCCATGCGCCTCGTGAGATTGCGACGGCGAATCCGCGTCCTGTGGCCACACGGCTGCACGGCAGCCTGTCTTGCCCAGGTCGACCACGATCGTCGCAGACATGCCTCGGTCTTCCCCCTTCCCGACACGGCCGAGCGGTGAAACGCGCTCGCCCTGCGAGTATCGGCAGAGGTCCGGGGTATGTCAATAAATAACTTCTGACAGACACAGATGTAACTTTTTGACCTACTTCCGCGCAGGCCGTTATCGTGACCTTCATCCGCCGAACGAGAAGAGGACGGTCATGGCACGTCAGGACGCCACCGCGACCCTCGCCGACATCCGCGCC
Source organism: Mycolicibacterium smegmatis (assembly GCF_001457595.1). Taxonomy (GTDB): domain Bacteria; phylum Actinomycetota; class Actinomycetes; order Mycobacteriales; family Mycobacteriaceae; genus Mycobacterium; species Mycobacterium smegmatis. Next base: position 231,614 of record NZ_LN831039.1, read on the forward strand.
GTGCGACCGACACTGGCGCCGTCGGAGCGACGCGTCGCCGACGTGGTTCTCGCCGACCCGGCCCGCGCCTCCGGGTTCTCCATCAGCGTGCTCGCCGAGCACGCCGAGACATCGGTCGCCACGGTGATGCGCTTCTGCCGCACGGTCGGGCTCACGAGCTACTCCCAACTACGCCTCGCCTTGGCGGCGGCCGCCGCGCGCGAGCTCGCACGCGGAGACGAGAGCCCCGCGCCCGGTACCGACATCAGTGTCACCGACACGGTGGACGAGATCGTCAAGAAGATCATCTACAACGAGATCCGGGTCCTGGAAGACACCGGCGCGGCCCTCGACATCGAGATGCTGCACCGCGCAATCGATGTCGTCTCCGGTGCGCGGCGCATCGACATCTCCGGTGTCGGCGCCAGCGCGTTCGTGGCACAGGATCTCCACCAGAAACTGCACCGCATCGGCCGCATCGCGTTCGTCTGGAGCGACCGTCATTCCGCAGTCACCGCGGCGGCACTCCTGGGACCCGGCGACGTCGCCTTCGCGGTATCCCATTCGGGCGAGACCGACGACGTCGTCGAATTCCTGGACGCGGCAGCCGGATGCGGTGCGACGACCATCGCCCTGACCAATTCACCGCGCTCCGCTCTCGCGGAAGCCGCAGACATCGTGCTGACCACGTGTGCCCGTGAAACCCCGTTCCGGTCAGGGGCCACTGTCAGCCGTATCGCGCAGTTGGCCGTCATCGACTGTCTTTTCGTGGGTGTTGCGCAGCGTTCGTTCGGTGAGACCACGACGGCGCTCGAGAAGACACACGCTGCCGTACAGCGTCACCGTCGCTCACCACGTCGCACGTCGAACAACGGATGAACCAAGGGGTTTCATGGATCTGAGCGCATTGGAGACCGAGGGCCGCAACACACGGACCACGGAACTGGACCGACTGACCGTCCCCGAACTGCTGGCGGTCATGAACGACGAGGACCGAACCGTCGCATCCGCGGTCCGGGCCGCACTCGAGCAGATCGGTGCCGCGGTCGGGTTGATCACCGAATCCCTGCGCCGCGGAGGGCGGCTCATCTACCTCGGCGCAGGCACGAGTGGCCGCATCGGGCTGCTCGACGCCGTCGAGTGTCCGCCGACGTTCGGCACCACACCCGATCAGGTGGTCGGGCTTCTGTCAGGAGGGCCCGGAGCGTTCGTCACGGCAGTCGAAGGGGCCGAGGACCAACCGGAACGCGCGGCCGACGATCTCGACGGCATCGGTGTGTCGGCCGACGACACGGTGGTCGGCCTGGCCGCCAGCGGACGCACGCCCTACGTCGTCGGCGGCTTGCAACACGCACGGGGTGCGGGTGCCGCCACCGTATCGATTGCGTGCAACAGGGACGCTTTGATCAGCCGATATGCCGACGTGGCGATCGAGGTGCTCACCGGCCCCGAGGTGCTCACGGGTTCGACGCGGCTCAAGGCGGGCACGGCGGAGAAGATGGTGTGCAACATGCTCTCGACCGCATCGATGGTGCGTCTCGGCAAGGTCTACGGCAATCTGATGGTCGACGTCCGCGCCACCAACGGCAAGCTGGTCGATCGGGTGCGGCGGATCGTGGTGGAGTCCACCGGAGCGGAGCCCGAGACCGCCGAGCAGGCTCTCGCCGCCGCCGACGGACATGCCAAGACGGCGATCGTCATGCTCGCGGCGGGCTGCTCCGCCGACGAGGCCGCACGGCGTATCGAGCGCGCAGGCGGGGACATCCGCACGGCCATCGGCGCAGGCTGATCAGTTGGTCGCCGTGACAGGCCCGGTGTTGATGCGATCGGCGGCGAACGCCGCGCCCTGATCGGTCAGATCACCGTCGTAGCTGCTGGGATTGTGCACCGCGAAGTTCAATCCGTCGGAGCACACCGGGTCCTCGGTCGCGCAGTACGTGCGGGTCTTCGTCTCGTAGAGGGGGCCGATCACCACGCGGGGTTCACCGAGGAAGTTCATGGCGCGTTCGTTCGGCAGCCCGAACAGCACGACCGCGGCGACGTGATCGGCGATGTCGGGTTGCAGCGGTTTGGGCACCGTGGCGGGGTCGACGCCGTCGGGAACGGCGGCCGAGGTGACGAAGCCCGCGACCGCTGCGCCCTGTGAGTAGCCACCGAGGACCATCTCGGTTTGCGGACATGTCTCGGCCATGGAGATGATGCGCGTACTCGCGTCTCTGACACCGTCCACGCCGGTTGCCCACTGATCGGTCGCGGGATAGTTGACCGGGTACACGTCGACCGATCGGTCACCCAACCGTGGGCGCAGCGCGTCGATGAACGCCTGCCCGGTGGGACCCACACCGGGAGCCTCACCCGTTCCCCGGGCGAAGATCACCTCGACATCAGCGCACGACTCGGGTGCCGCGAACGCCTGCGGCGCAGTCATCGCTGACAGGGGCGCCGCCACCGAAGCGCAGCAAACCCCCAGAGCTCTAATCCATTTCACGTCGAACGTCCCCCTTCCGCCTTACCCAAACACACGGACCAGACGTAATACTCCCCGGTTCAACGTCCAGGCGCAGTATTGCGTTCACCACGCTTTCCGGCGGCGCGTCCCGAATGCGACGGCGGTCGCCGTCGTTTCACCGGGTGGTACCGACGCCGAGCTGTGAGGAGAGACATGACAACATCGTCGGACCGTCGACAGGCGGTCGACGTGGTGGTGATCGGCGCGGGGTTCGCCGGCCTCTATGCGCTGCACCGTCTCAAGAGATCCGGTTTGCAGGTGACCTGCTTCGAGGCCGGCGAAGGTGTGGGCGGAGCGTGGTACTGGAACCGCTACCCCGGTGCCCGTGTCGACTTCGAAAGCATGCAGTACTCGTACTCTTTCGACGACGATCTCCAACAGGACTGGGTGTGGCCGGAACTGTTCTCCCCGCAAGAGGATCTGGAGAGATACCTCAATCATGTCGCCGACCGGTTCGGCCTGCGACCGATGATCCAGTTCGGGGCGCGGGTGGATCACATCGCCTTCGACGAAGATGTCGAGAAGTGGCGGGTCAGCACCGAAGCCGGTCATCAGGTGACGGCGAAATACGTGGTCGCGGCGTGCGGACCGACGAACGTGGCGAACGTTCCACCTTTTCCGGGGCTGGACACATTCGAGGGAACGTCGGTGCACACCGCACGGTGGCCCGAAGGCGGCGTCGAATACGCCGGCAAACGCGTGGGAGTCATCGGCACCGGGGCGTCGGGTGTGCAGGTCATCCCGGAGGTCGCGAAGACCGCTGACCATCTCTATGTGTTCCAGCGGACACCTGTGTACTCGGTTCCCGCGAACAATCGACCGCTGCAACCAGATCACGAAAGGGACTGGAAAGACAACTACGCAGAGCGCCGCGCGGTGGCGCGACGCAATCCCTACGCCATGGTTCTACCGGTGCGCCAACACGGATCTGTGCTCGCCCACACCCCCGAGCAGAGAGCAGAGATTCTCGACGCGGCGTGGCAGCAGCGGAGCGGGTTGGCGTTGATGTTCCTGTTCGACGACGTCCTGACCGACGCCGGCGCGAACGAGGTTCTCGCGGAATGGTTGCGAGGCAAGATCCGTGAGGTGGTCGCCGACCCCGAGACTGCCGAGATGCTCTGCCCCAAGACCTATCCCGTCGGGACCAAACGCCTCTGCGTCGACAACGGTTACTACGAGACCTTCAACCGCGAGAACGTGACGCTGGTCGATGTCCGGGATTCACCGATCGTCGCGATCACCCGGGAGGGCGTGCAGACCGAGGCACGGCATCACCCGGTCGATGTCCTCATCCTGGCAACCGGTTTCCACGGCCTCACCGGCTCGCTCACCCGGATGAACGTCAACGGGCGCGGCGGTGTGGTTTTGGCGGACAAGTGGAAGGCCGGGCCGGTGAACTACCTCGGCATGGTCATCTCGGGATTCCCGAATCTGTTCGTGGTGAACGGTCCGGGAAGTCCCAGCGTCCTGACACAGATGGTCGCGCATTCCGAGTACCAGGTCGACTGGATATCGGCGCTCATCGAGGACATGGAGCGCCGCGTTATCTCAAGCGTCGACACCACGTCCGACGCCGAGACCCAATGGTGGGAGCAGTTGACGGCCGTGGCCGGCCAGACCCTCTTCCCACAGGCCGATTCCTGGTACACCGGCGCCAACATCGAAGGGAAGCCCCGCAACTTCATGCTGTGGGCCGGCGGTTTCGACACGTACATCGACATCTGTGACGGCGTAGCGGCCGAGGGCTACACGGGCCTGGTTCTCGACGGAAGTTTTCACGGAAAGGCCAACTGATCCGATGAAGTTCGGCATGGCATTGCCGCAGTACGGCCCGGCGCTCGGGAGCGCCAAAGATCTGGCCCGCTTCGCTACACGGCTCGAGGAGCTGGGTTACGACACCCTGTGGGCCGCCGAGCGTCTGGTGATGCCGCTGAAGATCCACAGCGATGTGCCTGTCGGTGACGACGACACCTGGGCGAGCTACCTGGACATGATAGGTGCTTTCGGTGATCCGTTCTCTCTCGTCGCGGCGGCCGCAGCCGTGACCGATCGGATACGCTTCAACTTCGGCACACTGAACGCCCCTCTACACCAACCGATTCGGCTCGCGCAGACGCTCACCACGTTGGACGTGCTCAGTGACGGCCGCATCGACGCCGGCTTCGGCCTCAGTTGGGTGCGCGACGAATACGACGTATCGGGTCTCGACTGGTCGTCGCGGGGACGCCGGCTCGATGACACCCTCGACTTTCTACGTGTCTGGTGGACCGAGAATCCGGTCGAGTACGCGAGCCCGTTCATCTCGCTCCCACCCTCACGTGTCGACCTGCGCCCGGCACAGGCAGGTGGCCCGCCGGTGTATCTGGGTGGGTCGAGTAACGCCGCACTCGCCCGGGTTGGGCGTCGTGCGGCGGGCTGGATCGGATTCGATCAGCTTCCTGACGATGTGATGAAGTCCCTCTGGTCGACCGCGCGGCGCGCAGCCGAAGAGGCCGACCGGGACCCTGACGCGCTGCGAAAGATCGTCCGCGTCAATGGTGAGCCAGGAGAGTCGTTGTCCCACATCGCCGATCGCCTGGCACGTCAGGTGGATGAGGGCGCCGACGAGGTCATGGTCGATCTGGTGTTCACCTACAAGACCATCGACGAGCGGCTCGATGCGGCAGAGCGGCTGATGCACCGCAAAACATGGTGACCCGGTAGTTCAGTCGAAGACCGTCGGCAGCTCCGGGTGCCGCCAGTGGGTGTGCATCATGCGCAGCTGGGCCTCGTCGACCGACGGCGCCAACGGAGGTAACCGGTCCAGGGCGAACCAGTCGATCGCGCTGGTCCCGGTGAGATCCGCTGGTACCCGGCCCCGTTCGTGGCACAAGAAGAACAGTTTGTGGACATGGAACAGCGGCGCCGGCTGCCGCGACGGACGGTGCCTGTCGTGGTAGAGCACGGCAACCAGCTTGTCGACATCGACGATGAGGCCGGCCTCCTCACGGACCTCCTTCGCGACAGCCTGCGCCGGGGTTTCCAAGACGTCACACCACCCGCCGGGAAGCGTCCACAGCCGGTCGGCGCGCTCCTGGACCAGGAGAAGCTCTTCTTCGGAGTTGAAGATCGCGCCGCGCACCGACACCTTGGGTGTCATGTACCCGGTGTCGACGCTGAAGGCTGCGCGCAACTGCTCGATATCACCGTCGGCGATCAGGGTCATCAACTCTTCGGCAGCCCGACGAACCTGGGTGTAACGCTGACGGTCGAATGGGTCGTGGGCGAACGTCAGCCCGTTCTGGGCGACGGCAAGCAGGGTGAGTGCCTGCCGTCGGATCAGGTCAGAGGCGTCGTGGTCGGAAGGCACAAAAGCCCCTCAGAACAACGGCAATCCATGATCCATGCCGAGCCGGACACGGCCGGCGCCCTCCATGAACAACGCCGACTGGTTGGCGTGCTGTGTCGCCGCCATGCCGTCGCGGAAGATCCGCTCGATCGTGTTGGTGCGGTACAGCGCCGATGAGCCCGCGAGGTTGTACATATCCACCAGTGCAATGCGGCTCACCTCTGCGGCGTGCGTGATCGCGGCACGGTGGGCCGCGCGTTGGTCGAGCGTCAGCTGATCGCCGGCATCTGCCAGCTCCGAGGCCGTCGACAGGAGGAGCAGGCGCGCGGCGTCGACACTGGCCTGCGCCTTGGCGACCAGATACTGCGTCCGCGTGGCATCGGCGACCACGCCGCCCACCACCGACGCCTTCGATCGCACCAGGGTGACGGTCTCCTCGATCATGTGCGCGGCGATGCCGAGAGTGACTGCGGCACAGCCGCCGAACACCAGGTTGCCGATGAAGCCGCGGTAGACCGGGCTGTCGGTGTTGACCGGCGCATCGAGCCGGGTGGCGAGATCCTCGGGGACGAAGACGTCGTCGATCACCACATCCCGGCTCCCTGTCGCCCGCAGCCCGGTGACATTCCAGGTGTCTTGGATGTCGATCTGGTCGGTGGGGACGGCGAACAGACGCACATCCGGCGCCCCGTTGGTATCGCCCGTGACGATTCCCACGACCACGATCCAGGTCGCACTCCTGATCCCGGTGACGATCTTCCAATGGCCACTCAGCTGGAACCCACCGTTGGTCGGCGTGGCGGTGCCGGGCATCCCGGAGTTGGCGAACACCGGCTCGACGCCGGTGCCCCAGATGCGCTTGTTGCCCGTTTCGGGAAGCATGGCGCCGATGAACCCGAAGTTGGTGTTCCACACCAGCAATCCGACGGATCCGTCGATGCGGCCGAACTTTTCGTACACCGACAGCGCCGTCGGCAGTGGGGCCGCCCAGCCGCCGAGCTCGCGCGGGGTCAGCAGCCGGAACGCGCCTGCGTCGCGCAACTCGTCGTGCAACCTGCTGGGAATGTCGCCGAGACCATCGGCTTCTTCGACGCTCGCTTCGATCGAGGCACGCAAGGCGCCTGGGAGATCGAGAACATCATGCGTCTGAACCTGCGTTGTCATACCGGTGGGAACGATGGGCGCGACAAAACGATTCGCAGCACCGGCAGTAGCCTCGGGGACATGTCGCAGGCCGACGAGTTCGTCAAGCGCAATCCCGCCGCCCCACGAGGGTTCTTCGCAGCAGAAGCCGCAGGGCTCACCTGGTTACGCGTGGACGGTGGCGTCGACTGCGTGCGTGTCCTGGATTGCGATGCAACGTCTTTGAGTCTGGAGCGCCTTGAATCCGCGCCACCGACGGCCGAGGCGGCCCGCGACTTCGGCAGGCGGCTCGCGGTCACCCACAATACGGGCGCCCGCGGTTTCGGTGCGGGTCCTGACGGCCACGACGGGCCCGGATTCTTTGGGCCGATGTCGGAGCCGTTGCCCATGTCGTTGAACCCGCACAACTCATGGGGCGAGTTCTACGCCGTCGAACGATTGCGTCCCATGGCCGAACTCGCCGCTCCGCGGTTGTCCTCGTCTGCCCGTGAAGCGATCGACCGCGTCATCGAGCTGTGCGCCGCAGGCACTTTCGACGATGGCGACGTGCCGTGCCGGCTGCACGGGGATCTGTGGAGCGGCAACGTGATGTGGACCCCCGCCGGAGTGGTGCTGATCGACCCTGCCGCACACGGCGGGCACCGCGAGACGGATCTCGCGATGCTGGCGCTGTTCGGGTGTCCGTTCCTTGGCGAGGTACTCGAGGGTTATCGATCGGTGCAGCCATTGCGTCCCGGGTGGCAGGACCGCGTCGGCCTGCACCAGCTGTACCCGCTGCTGGCGCATGTGGTGCTCTTCGGGGGCGGGTACGCCACCCAGACACATCGCGCCGCCGCGAGCGTGCTGACGACCTACGGGTGACTGCGGATACCGCAGCTGTGTTGTGTGCGGCATCGATCCTCATGAATCACGCATATGTCGTATGTGCCGAAAAGCCAGGTCACAGCTAATTGAATTCAATTACGGATCTCGTCGCGTCGGTAGTGGACCTGATGCGCCGCTACCGGTGGTGATGCTTGCGGTGGGTACGAATGTGCCTGCGTTTTGGCAACGATTGCCTGATTCGCTGTGCTATATGCGCACAGCGTAGTTCAACTTATGAGCGCTGGTAACGACGGTAATCGGTCTTTCGAAGGGAAATTTTGAGGATTCGCTCAAAATGTTCGTAATCAACTAGTGATCCGAATCACAGGGGTGCTAAGTTCCTGAGAACAACCTGAGACGGCTGACTGAAAGGAACGCCCAGTGGCCGGAAAAAATCGTAAACGCGGGCAGCGCGCAAAGAAGATAGCGACGCTCAGCGCTGCTACCGTCACGGCCACGGCGTTGACCGCGGGCATCGCTCCCATCGGTGAGGCAAATGCCGCCGTCGTGGCCCGCGAAGCGGCGCTACAGGCAGATGTCCGGCCCTTCCCGCCACCAGATCAGATCCCCGACATCACCGGTGGGTTGGGCGCCGCGGGATACGACCTGGCTCAGGCGATCGGTGCGCAGGTCATGACGTCGCTGATGGAGAGCATCAGCCTCGCAGCACTCGCCCAGGCGGCCGGCATCGATCCGCAGAGCATCGCCACCGGCCTGCTCAACGAAGCGATCGGCAGTGTGCTCGGCGGCACGCTCGATCAGCTTCCGATCGATCTCACGGGTGTGCTGCAGCCGCTGTTGGCGCAGGTGCTGACGCCGCTGGTGAGTGAAATTCTCGGTGAATTGCCGATCGGTGGTGCTCTCGGAGATGCACTGATCGGGGTCGTGGCCGGCCTCGTGGTGTCCACGTTGGCTTTGGAGCTCTCTGACCTCGGAGCGATCGACAACGTCGGTGCGCTGCTGGCGGCGCTCGGCCTCGATCTCTCCAATCCCCTCAACCTCTCCGGTGATCCGATCCCGGGCTTGAACCTCGTGACGACCGGATCACCCTTCACCTTCCTCAAGCTCTTCGGCGTAGACCTTGGATGGGTGCCGCCGTTCCCCAACCCCGTGGCCGAGGACATCAACAACACCGAGTACCTGAAGGTCGGGTTGGCGGGCCTGCTGGAGAACCTCGGGATCGAACTCGATCCGATCGACCTCGACATCCTCGATCTCAACCTGCTGGGTGTCGACCTCGGCGAGCTCGGAGATCTGCTCGGTATCGACCTCGGCCCGGTTGGTGGTCTTCTCGGCGGTCTACTCGGCAGTGTCGGGGTCGACCTCGACGCACTCGGCCTGGGAACCCTGGACCCCAACGAGATTCTCAACCTGCTGCCCGATGTGGTCGCGCTCCGGATTCCGATCGTCGTCGGATTCCAGCTGGGCGCGTTCGCGGCGGGCGCGGCGTACCAGCAGGTGGTCGATGACCTGCCGAACCAGCCCGGCGGCGCCAACTACCAGGGCACCAATCCGCTCCTCGGCAGCTTCACGATCCTGCCGATGGTGCTGATCGACAACCCCGGTCGTGCCAATGGCGGCTTGTTCGCACGCGCCTACCCGTTGTTCCGGCTCATGGGAATCGACACCGTCACGCCCGACACCCAGGTGCAGAGCAGCACAAGCGGAGATTCGCTCCTCAACAACATCCAGCTTCTGGGTCTGACCGTGGGCGGCGCGAACCTGATCCCCATCAAGGTCGACGCGACGGCCGAGTATCTGCCGCTGTCGGACTTCGCCGCGTGGCCCAACCCGTTCACGATGACGAACAACGTTGCCGCAGCGCTGTTCCCGACGTACATGCTGCGCAACCAGAGCATCCCGGGTGTCGTCACCGATCTGACCGGGAAGGTCGTCGGCCAGCTTCTCGGCGACCTCACCGATTACCTGGCCGATCCCGGTGACGACCCGACCAAGGGGCCCGAGCTCAACATCTACTACACCCTCGATGCCAAGAGCCTGCCGTTGCTTGAGCCGACGTACCTGGCCGTCGACGTGATCAATCTGTTCACCGGCTTGAACCTCAACAATCCGATCGGCACGGCCCTGTCGCCGGCGCTCACCACGCTGGTGAATCTCGGCTACACCGACGTCAGCCGGGACGAGACTGCCGCCGGTGTCGAATACGTCCGCGATTTCGATGATTCCGACATCCCGACCGCTTTCGGATCGTTCCCCGACGTCGAGTGGGCCAAGGTGCCCGGCGATGTGGTGACCCAGCTCGTGCGCGGTGTGCAGAAGGCGGTCGGCGACGGCCTGGTCAACCAGAGCCCGGTGCCCAGCCCCCTCACCACACTTCTCGGTCTGCTCGGACTGGGGAACGCGCTGCCGTCGGGCGGATCGGTGCTGAACCTGCCCGACCTCAACGGCCTGCTGCCGACTGCGGGCACCACCAATGCCGCTGCGCGACAATCGGAGCCGAACACCAAGTTCGAACCGCAGGCCATCACCGAGACGAAGGCCACCGACCCGGATACCACGGTCCTGAATCTCCCGTCACCGCAAGAGAAGACGGCGGTACCCGAGTCCACGAAGAAGGTCGGTGGCGAGGTCAAGAAGGTCGTTGCCGACATCGACGAGGCGCGCGCGGAGATCGAGGCCAAGGTGAAGAAGGCCAACGAGCGGGCGAAGGCGTCGGCGGAGAAGGCGCGCGAGCGTACGCAGAAGGCCGTCAAGGATGCCCAGGACCGGGTGAACAAGATTGCCGACAACGGTCGCAAGCAGATCAAGGCCGTCGCCGATGGTGTCGAGAAAGCGGTGAAAGACACCAAGCAAGCCGTGAAGAAGGCCACCGCCAAACCGACCAAGAAGACCCAGGCCGGCAGCCAGAACAACGACAACGACAAGAAGGACAAAGACGCCGCTTAGGCGCTCATAACCCCCCCGCCGAAACGGCATTCCAGCAGGAAAAGTCCGAGGACACGCCCTGCTGGAATGCCGTTTCGGCGTTTGCGGGGCACGACGTCTGCCGTCGCGTCGATTGCAAGAGCAAACATCTTCGGCAAAGTCAATAAAGTTGTCTGAAAAATTGTGGTGATCTAGATCACGCTGGTGCTACGTTCCTGAGAGCAACCTGAGGGTTTCTCTGAAAGGACTGGCAGTGGCTACAAAACGATCCAGCCGCAAGGCGCGTGCAAAGAAGGCGGCGACGCTCAGCGCCGCTGCGATGACGGCCACAGCCCTGACTGCGGGCGTCGCTCCGATCGCGGAAGCAAACTCCGCCGTCGTCAGTCGCGAGGTCGCGCTGACGGCCGGTCCGAACTACACGCAGCTCATCACCGACTCGTCGAACAGCCTGAACAACGTCCTGTTCGCAGGGGGGAACTTCGGCGGTGCAGCGGCCGGGCTGTGGAACCCGTTGGCCGCGGCATTTCCTGGCGGGGTGCTCCCGACCTTCTACTCGGGGACCGGACAAGAGGATCTGTCCTCCGTCGACGGATTCGTTGACGCCTTGAACGCTCTCACCGGTGTGTTCGGGGATCTGAATCTCGACGCGGTCCCCGGTCTGCCGGACGGCGCGTCGACGGCGGTGCTAGCCGGACTGCTCCCGGGCCTGGCCCCCGCGGCCCTGGTGTTCGCGCTCGCCAACGCGCCGCTGTTGCCGGTGACGGGCATCGAGGTGTTGCTGTCCGGGCTCAGCGGCATTCGAGGTGTGACCGGGGTTCCGTCGATCGACGAGCTGATCGAGGGGTTGTCGGTGACGCAGACGACCTACTCCTCCGGGTTCGACTGGCCGATACTCGGGGGCAGTGGGAACACCACGGTGAGCAACCTGTTCGCCCAGTTGCCTGAGCAGTCCTTCGGTGACATCATCGCCGCGATCCAGGGTGAAGTGGACGTTCCGAACAATGCCCTCACCAAATTGTTTGTCGCCGGCTTGTTTGCGACAGTCAACGCCGCTCTCGGTGGCGTCGAAACCCCGTCTGTCACCGCTTGGCTGCCAAGCGGTTCCGGGAACTATTCACTTCTCGGCGGGTCATACGGCTGGTTGGCCGCGATGCCGACGCTGGTGGTCGGGCCCGTCGATCTGGGCGCCATCGGTGAGTCGGGCACCGAGACCGTTGTGGCGATCCCGATCTTCGCGCAGGGACTCACACTGCCGATGGGGCTGGCGTCGATGGCGATGGTGACCTCGCCCGGAGCGCTGTTCCCCACCGCGACCGGCGTGTCGACGCTCGGGGGCACAACCGTGCAGTCGTTCGGAATCCCGCTGCTGGGAATCGATTTCAGTGTGACGAACCTGCTGCAGTCGACCTATGTCGGAACCAACGGGTTCAACGTCAACAGTGGCACCACGATAGCGGCGCTCACCACGCCGTTCGGCACGCTGCCGATCGTATTCTCGCTCGGCGGCCTCAACGCCGGCAGCACGGGCTTCGGCTTCACATTGCCGTCGCTGTTCACCGTCGGGGTCGCGCCGTCGTTCCAGGTGGGCACCGCGCCGAATCAACAGTCGCCCGATGGCGTGATACCGGCAAGCGTGCTCAACCTCGGCCTCGAATTGCCCACGCAAACCACCGATGTCGCAAGCCTTCTCGGGCTTCCCGACGTCGGTGGTGCGGTGTCGAACGTCCTCACACCGGTGTTCAACGTGACCATCGCCCCGATCGGTGAGACGTTCACCGAGGCGCTCAACGAGCAGGCCGGCCCTCTGGTGAACGATTTCGTGAGCACGGTCGAACAACTGACCGCCGCCATTGCCGATCTGTCCGAGCAACTACCCGAAGCGGGCACGCCACCGGCCGTCGAGCAAGAGCAGAACAACATGCTGGCGGCGAAGACCGGCGACCCGGCACCTCCGAAGATCGAAGGCACTGAGGCGAAATCGTCCGAGGGGGGTGTCACCGAGGTCGCGGCGAACACGGAGGAAACTCAGGCGGTTCTCGAGACCGGCGCGAAGAAGCCCGACGACAGTACGAAGGCGTCGGCGAAGAAGATGCGTCAGGGCACACAGCAGGCGGTCAAGAAAGCCCAGGACCGGGTGAACAAGGTCGCCGAGAATGGCCGCAAGCAGGTCAAGGCCGTCACCGACGGGGTCAAGAAAGCCGTGAAGGACACCCGCGATGCAGTGAAGAAGGCGATCAGCAAGCCGGCCAAGAAGACCCAGAGCACCGGCACCGACAACGACAACAAGGATTCCGAGTAGTCACACGGTTTCCGAAACGACATTCCAGCAGGGAAGGTGCGAGTGCACCCCTGCTGGAATGTCGTTTCGCCCATGGGGAAGCCGGCATTCAGACCTGGTGCACGGATTCCACGGTGTACTGGTGCGGGTCGAAGCTCACCGCGACCTGCGCACACTTACCCATGTGTTCGCGCGCGGCGGGGTCGTCGAGCATGGCCTTGTACGCCTCGACGCTCTGCCATTGGGCGTAATTGGCGACACGGGTTCCGTCGGCGCTCAGGTGGATGTTGGCCGAGATGAACCCGGGCACGTGGCGCATCACCTCGTCGGTGGCTCGGCTCAACAATTCGACCAACTCGCGTGAGCGATGGGGTTCGACGGTGAACACGTTGATGAGCGTGGCGATCGGGGAGTGCTGCTGGATGATCGTCATGATGTCTCCGATGTCAGGTTCCTTACATGGGAGAATGTAGCAGCATGTAAGGTTCCTGTCATGTCAACCGTCGACGTCGAATCCGGCCCCGGTTATCTGGTCAAGCGCGTGCAGCAGGCGCTGCGACGCCGGTGCGATACGGAACTGCGAACCATCGGGCTGTCCATGGCCCAATATGCGGTGCTGCGGGCCCTGGCCGACCATCCGACCGCGTCGGCATCCGAGCTGGCGCGGCTGTGCTTCGTGACGCGGCAATCACTGCAGGACGTCTTGAGAGGGTTGCGAAACGGCGGACTCGTCGAGAATGCCGACGGCCCGCAGGTCGGCCGCGCCCGCGCGCTGCACCTGACCGCGGTCGGCACGAAGCTGCTCGACGAGGCGCACGCGATCGTGATCGACGTCGAGAACCAGATGGTCGGCGGTCTCTCCGCGTCGGCACAGAAGCAGCTGGCGCAGTCACTCCTGCGTTGCGCCGAGAACCTTGAAGCGGAGATCAGTTGAGGGCCAGCGCACTGCGGGTCAGCTCGGCGAGCACGGGCGACATCAGCTGTGCGTACTCGGCGGTGATGTGGTTGTCGTCGCGGAACACCAGTGTGTTTCCGATGATGACGGGACAGCGCTGGTCGGTGCAGAAGTACTCGCCGAGGTCGGCATACTGCCCACCGCCTGCCCGCACAGCGGCGGCCTCGGCGGCAATGCCGTCGTGGTTCATCGCGATCGACCGCTCAGGCGCGCACGCCAGGGCGTCGTCCATGTGCCCGGAGACGCACGTGGGGACCGTTGCGTGCGGATCGGGCACCGGACCGAGCACCAGCACCCGCGCGCCGGTTCCGCGCAACTGTCCGACGAGCCGCGTCAGCCCGTCGAGCCAGGCCTGGTCGTAACTGACGAAGCCGAAGTCGGCGCCATAGCGGCGCACCATGTCGAGCACGATCAGCGCGGGGCGTTCACGTTCGATGCGCTCGAGCACGGTGGCACGCCACTGTTTGCACTCGGTGAACTCCCGGCCCAGGTACGGGCTGACGATCGGCAGTTTCATCAGCGGGCAGGTCACCTTCGACATGGTCTCCAGTCGCCAACCCTGCTGCCGGGCCACCGGTTCGAGCGCGGGTTGCCACATCGCCGCGTGCGAGTCCCCGATGAGTGCCACCGTGGTCGTCGAATCGGAGACGCCGGAGGCGCATTCGGGCTGCACCACGTCGTCCCACGACAGCACGCACCCGTTGACGAACATGTCGGGCTTGGTGATGTCGTCGAGGCGCGGTGTCAGGTTCGACGGCACGGCGTGCGGGTGCACCGACTGCGCGACGGCGTCGCGCAACTGCTCAGAAGGGGTCGGCGCGCGCGGGGTGGGGGGATCGACGATCGCCGCGGCGGGGACGGCCGCACCGGTCCCGGTGGGCACGGGCCGAATGGCGAGGAGCGCCAAGCCGGCGCACACAGCGATACCCGTCGCGGTGGCGCCGACAGCCAGGCTGCGCCATGTCGATGACCGCAGCGCCGCGGCGAACCGGGCCGGGTTCTCGACGAGATGAAGGGTCAGGATCGCCAGACCGAGCGACATGACGACCATCGCCAACCGCCCGGCCAGGCTCAGGTCGGCGCCGATCAGCACAGGCGCCAGCAGCAGCGCGGGCCAGTGCCACAGATACCACGAGTACGACACTCGTCCGATGGCCCGCAGCACGGGCTTGGACAGCAGGCGCCCGACGCCCAGATCCGGTGTCGCGCAGCCTGCCCCGATCACCAGCGCGGTGCCCAGCACCGGCAACAGCGCCGCCGTGCCCGGATACGGGGTCGCCGCACCGATCTGGTTGCAGGTCGCCAGGATCAGTGCGAGGCCGCCCCAGCCGACGACCGCGGCGCACACCGGCGGAAGCCTGCGCCACTGCGTGGCGGTCAACGCCACGAGACCGCCGATGGCCAACTCCCACGCGCGCGTCGGCAACGAGAAGAACGCCCACGCCGGCAGCGTTCGCGTCCACAGCACGCACAGCGCCAGCGAGCCGCCCGCCAGCACCGCGAGCACCACGAAATAGGGGAGCGACGCGGTGCCGCGTCCACCGCCGGCTGATCGGCGCCGCAACCACCAGGCCACGCCGAGGATGAGCGCGGGCCACACCAGATAGAACTGCTCCTCGACCCCCAGCGACCAGTAGTGCTGCAGCGGCGAAGGTGCGGTGTCGGCCAGGTAGTCGGTGCCTTCGATGGCGAAGCGGTAGTTGCCCAGGTAGAGCGCGGCGGCGACGGTGTCACCCAGCACGTTTCGCGCCTGCAGAGGTGGCAGCAGCACAGCGGCTGCAACCGACGTCGCCACCAGCACCACCGCGGCGGCCGGAAGCAGTCGCCGGGCACGTGCCGCGTAGAAGGACGCCAGACCGACCGTGCCGGTGCGGGCCACCTCACGGACCAGCAGGCCGGTGATCAGGAAGCCGGACACCACGAAGAACACGTCGACGCCGACGAAGCCGCCGCGCAGTCCCGGCACGCCGGCGTGATAGAGCACCACGGTGAGGATTGCGACCGCGCGCAGACCTTCGATGTCGGGGCGGAACTGCGTGGCGGACAGAATCTTCCGTCCGCTCGCGGGCTTGTCGCGTCGGGTCCGGCCTTTCGAAGATGCGGTCACTCTGTTCACTCGAGTAACGATCGTCCCACGAGAACCTGCGGTTACCGGGGATTTGTTGCTAGCGTCGTGCCGATGCGACGCAGATGGTGGACGCGCCAGGCGCCGGCAAAGGTGCTGGCGCTGGTGCTCGCGTCGGTGTTTCTGGTGGCTTGCACATCGACCGGAACGCAGGCACCTCCGAGCGAGGCGGGCGACGGCACATGCAGCCTCGCTGGCCTGCCGCCCGAGGTGGCCGACACCGTCGACCTCATCGAGTCCGGCGGCCCGTTCCCGTATCCGCGCAACGACGGCGTCGTGTTCGGCAACTTCGAGGGACTGCTGCCCGAACACGAGCGCGGGTACTACCGCGAGTACACGGTCCCCACCCCGGGGCTCAAGCACCGCGGCGCCCGCCGGATCGTCACAGGCGGCATCCCGCTCGACGACCCACCCGAGATGTACTACACCGACGACCACTACGAGTCGTTCTGTCTGATCGGAGGAACGTGAAGACGTATGAGATCGACGGATCCGCGGTGGCGTCGAAGGCCGACTTCTTCACCGAGATCGGCCGCGCGGTCAACGGCGAGGGTGGTTACTTCGGTTCGAACCTCGACGCGCTCGCGGACTGCCTGCGCGGCGGGTTCGGCACACCCGACGACGGCAAGTTCCGGTTCGTCATCACGTCGTACAAACACGTGAAAGACGCGGTCGGGGAGGATGTCTGGAGTGCGCTGCTGACGATCTTCACCACCGAGGGCGTCGACCTGTGGCTGCGGTCCTGATCAGTTGAACGCCAGCCAGCTCGGCAGCGCGCGTTCGCGTGAATCGCACAGCACCTGACGCGTATCACAATTGCCGCGCGGTGACCCTGCGCCGCTCCACATCCCGCCGGTGTCGCGGCGCAGCACGATCGCCGACGAACCGCCGCCGTCGAGCAGCACGGCGTTGTCGGCCCCGAGTCCGCGGAACAGGTCCTGCATGTTGTCGGGGGTGTAGCTGCCGCCCTGGAAGACGTAGAGCTGATCGGCCGCACGGTTGTAGCCCAGCGCGGTGCGCGCCGCGCTGGGCCCGCCGTCGTTGAGCTGACCGGTATCGCCCGGTGCGAGCAGACCGATGCCTGCCACCGCGACGAACCGCGTCCCGCTGTCCACGAGCCGCTGGATCTCCGGGGACGCCGCGTCATAGTCGTTGGGGCCCTTGGGCATGATGATGTACGGGGCGCCGCCGACCGGCAGGATCATCGTGGCCAGTGCCGACCAGTGCTCGTTGCCGCCGGACAGGCCCTGCTTGCCCGCGTAGGCGAGCGTGCCGGTGACCGCCTTATTGGTACGGCCCTGGCCGCGCGTGTTGTCGACGTAGGCGCCCAGCGGTGAACTGCATTTGGTGTCGCGCCACGAACCGCCCTTCTGCGGCCTGACATCGAAGAAGTTGGCGTTGACCGCGATGGTCGGCTGGCCCAGCACGTGCCAGGCGTTCAGCGGTGCATAGGTTTCCGACGCCTGCCACAGACCTTCGCTGGTACGGGCGCCCGGGGTTCGCTCACACCGCGACTGATAACCCTGGTGCGTGTCGACGAGCAGACGCGGATTCAGACGGGTCGACGCGTTCTTGATGGTCATCAGGTGGCCACCGTTGTTGAGCGTGTAGGCCCGGCCGTCCGCGGTGAGGAACGGTGCGGCGAACTGCCCGCCGAAGTTGTACACCAGGTACGAACCCTTGGTGTTGGCGATGGCGCCCAGCAGCAGTGTCCTGGGGTCCTCGGCCCTGGTGGGCGGGGCGCCGCCCGTACCCAGCACAGCGCACAACGCGAACGTTGCGGCGCCCGCCGTCACGCGTCGGAAAAGTTTTGCCAGCCCAGGCACGAAATACACAGTAGCCACATAGATAACTCTGTCAACATACGTAACGGGCTGGTCACGGGCTGATACCGGAGGTGTTCCGGAACCGTCAACAAACGAAAAACAGTTAGCTGGAAACGTATTCGGCCAGGTGCCGTCCCGTCAGCGTCGAGCGCGCGGCCACCAGATCCGCGGGTGTGCCCTCGAAGACGATCCGGCCGCCGTCGTGGCCCGCGCCGGGCCCCAGGTCGATGATCCAGTCCGCGTGCGCCATGACGGCCTGGTGGTGCTCGATGACCACCACCGACTTACCCGAGTCCACCAACCGGTCCAGCAGCACAAGCAGCTGTTCGACATCGGCGAGGTGCAGGCCCGTCGTCGGCTCGTCGAGGATGTAGACGTCACCCTTGTCGGCCATCTGCGCTGCGAGCTTGAGTCGTTGCCGTTCACCACCCGAGAGTGTGGTGAGCGGTTGCCCCAGCGTGAGGTAACCCAGCCCGACATCAGCCATGCGCTCGAGGATTTTCTGCGCGGCAGGGACCTTCGCCTCACCGGCGCCGAAGAACTCCACAGCCTCGGTCACCGGCATCTCCAGCACCTCGGCGATGTTGCGGTGTGCCAGGGTGTATTCGAGCACCGTGGCCTGGAACCGCCGGCCCTCGCACTCCTCGCACGGCGACTCCACGGTCGCCATCACCCCGAGGTCGGTGTAGATGACGCCTGCACCGTTGCAGACCGGGCACGCCCCCTCCGAATTCGAGCTGAACAGAGCGGGTTTCACGCCGTTGGCCTTGGCGAACGCCTTGCGGATGGGCTCCAGCAGCCCGGTGTACGTCGCGGGGTTGCTGCGGCGTGAACCGCGGATCGGACTCTGGTCGACCAGTACCACGCCCTCGCGACCGGCGACCGACCCGTCGATCAGGGAACTCTTGCCCGATCCCGCGACACCGGTGATCACCACCAGCACGCCGAGCGGGATGTCGACGTCGACGTCGTGCAGATTGTTGGTGTTCGCGCCGCGGACCTCCAGGGCGCCGTCGGGTTCGCGAACCGAATCCTTCAGCGCGGCACGGTAACCCAGATGCCGTCCGGTGACAGTGTCGCTGGCGCGCAGCCCGTCGACGGTGCCCTGGAACACCACCTCGCCGCCCGCCGTACCCGCGCCGGGTCCGAGGTCGACGACATGGTCGGCGATCGCGATGGTCTCGGGTTTGTGCTCGACCACCAGCACCGTGTTGCCCTTGTCGCGCAATTGCAGCAGCAGGGTGTTCATCCGCGCGATGTCGTGTGGATGCAGACCGATCGTCGGCTCATCGAACACGTAGGTGACGTCGGTGAGCGCCGAGCCCAGATGACGGATCATCTTGACGCGCTGCGCCTCACCACCGGAGAGCGTGCCTGCCGGGCGTGCGAGCGACAGGTATCCCAGGCCGATCTCGACGAAGGAGTCGAGGGTGTGGCGCAGCGCGGTGAGCAGCGGCGCCACCGATTTCGCCGTGGCTTTCTTCTCCAGGCCGGCCAGCCACGTGGCCAGGTCGGTGATCTGCATGGCGCTCGCGTCGGCGATGTTGACGCCGTCGATCTTCGACGACCGCGCGGTCTCCGACAGCCGGGTCCCGTCGCACTCGGGGCACGTGGTGAACGTGACGGCCCGTTCCACGAACGCGCGGATGTGCGGCTGCATGGCCTCGACGTCCTTGGACAGGAACGACTTCTGGATCTGCGGGATGAGGCCCAGGTACGTCAGGTTGGTGCCGTCGATCTTGAGCCTCGTCGCGTCCTTGTACAGCAGTGCGTCGAGTTCCTTCTTGGTGAACTTCTTGATCGGCTTGTCCGGATCGAAGAAGCCGCAACCGCGGAAGATCCGGCCGTACCAGCCGTCCATGCTGAAACCGGGGATCGTCAACGCGCCCTCGTTGAGCGACTTGCTGTCGTCGTACAGGGCGGTCAGGTCGATGTCGTTGACCGAACCGCGGCCCTCACACCGCGGACACATGCCGCCCACGATGTTGAAGTCACGACGCTCCTTGACCGTGCGTCCGCCCTTCTGGAACTCGACCGCACCCGCGCCGCTGATCGACGCCACGTTGAACGAGAACGCCTGCGGCGACCCGACGTGAGGTTTTCCCAGGCGGCTGAACAGGATCCGCAGCATCGCACCCGCGTCGGTGACCGTTCCCACCGTCGACCGCGGATCCGAACCCATGCGCTGCTGATCGACGATGATCGCGGTGGTGAGCCCTTCGAGTACATCCACCTCGGGCCGCGCCTGGTTGGGCATGAAACCCTGGATGAACGCGCTGTAGGTCTCGTTGATGAGCCGTTGCGACTCCGCGGCGATCGTGTCGAACACCAGCGAGCTCTTGCCCGATCCCGACACACCCGTGAACACCGTGAGCCGCCGCTTGGGCAGCTCGATGTCGATGTCCTTGAGGTTGTTCTCGCGGGCGCCGGTGACGCGGATCCGGTCGTGGCTGTCGGCGGGATGCATCAGAGTGCGCGCTCCTGGATACGGATCATGGTGCCCGCGGGATCGCGCACCGCGCAGTCGCGGACACCATAGGGCTGGTCGGTCGGTTCCTGCACGATCTCGGCCGTGGTGGCCTGCAGTCGCTCGAAGGTGGCGTCGACGTCGGCGGTGGCGAGGACGATGCTCGCAAACGTGCCCTTGGCCATCATCTCGCGGATCACCTTCCCCTCCTCCTCGGTGATCGCCGGATCGGCGGTCAGCGGGTACAGGACGATCGAGGTGCCCGGCTGGTTCGGCGGGCCGACCGTGATCCACCGCATGGTGCCGTGGCCGACGTCGAGGCGGACCTCGAACCCGAGGGCGTCGCGGTAGAACGCGAGCGACTCTTCGGGATCCTCGTGCGGCACGAACGTGTTGTGGATGGTGAGGTCGTTGCTCATGGGCTCACGCTAGGTGCAGGCGCACGGCGGGCGCTTCTCGATTCCTGACCGGTCTGGTGACGTACTTCTCCAGGCACGACGGCAAGCCCTCCTGTGTGGCGGCCGCGCGATCCCGATAGGTGCTGGGCGGCAGGCCCACCAACTCGGTGAACCGCGTGCTGAACGTGCCCAGCGACGAACACCCGACGGCGAAGCACACCTCGGTGACCGACAGGTCACCACGGCGCAGGAGCGCCATCGCGCGTTCGATCCGACGAGTCATCAGATACGAGTACGGCGATTCGCCGAAGGCGGCTTTGAATTGGCGCGACAGATGTCCTGCCGACATGTTCACCCCGCGTGCCAGCGCTTCCACGTTGAGCGGCTGCGCGTACTCGCGGTCGATACGGTCGCGCACCCGGCGCAACAGCTTGAGGTCGCGCAGTCGTTGCTCCTCCCCAGGCATGGCCACGCAGCCGATGTTACGGCGGCGGAGCCAGCCGGTACACCGCCCCGGCAAAGTCGTCGGTGATGTACACCGCGCCGTCGGGGCCGGTCACCGCGGCCACCGGCCGGCCCCAGCGCTGCCCGTCGTCGTCCTGAAAGCCGCCGACCAGTGTCTGTTGCGGCCCCAAAGTGCCGTCGCGCCAAGCGAAGAACGACACCTCGGGAGCGCGCGGCGCGTCCCGGTTCCACGACCCGTGCACACCCACCAGCGCACCCTGCCCGAACGGCTGCGGAAGCTCGGCGAAGCTCATCCCCAGCGGGGCCGAGTGCGCGCCTAGGGTCTGCTCGATGGGATGCAGTGCGGCGCAGTCCATCTCGGCGCCATCGGGATTGGTCTGCAGGTCGCGGATCAGCTTCGCCGGTGGCGGGCCGTCGGGATTGCAGTACGGCCAACCCAGTTCACGCCCTGGCGTCAGGCGTGCGACCGACTCGGGCGGATGGTCGTCGACGTAGGACTGCACGACGCGGCCGTCGGGGTCGGCGACGTTGTCGCGGTTGTTGACCGCGGTCCACAACGACCCGTCCGGGGCGAACGCAAGCCCCGTTCCGTTGCGCACGCCGGTCGCGAACGGTTCGGCCGGACCACCGCCGGGCGGCACCCGCATGATGGTGGCCCGCGGCGGGTCGGCCGTGCGGTCCTCGGCCAAGATGTTGCCCGTGGACCCGATCGAGAAGTACACCGCGCCGTCGTCGCCGACGACGACGCTCTTGAGTGCGTGGGCGTAGGCGCCGCGCAGGTCGGGGCTCTTGGCGTCGGGAAGACCGTCGATAACGGTGCGGCGGTTCACCGCGGCGCCGTCGGCATAGTCGTAGGCGTCGATCTGATCGCTCTCGGCCACGTACAGCGTCGGCCCCGCGAAGAACAGTCCGTGCGGTTGGTCCAGCCCGTCGAGCAGGGTGCTCTGTGTGGGAAGCACTTTCAGCACCTCGCCGGTGCTGGGGACCGAGACGAGCAGGGCTCCGTCGGGTGCCCACGCGGCCATGCGGGCCTTGGGCACCCGCGCGACGACCTCAAGGGTCCACCCGTCCGGGACGAGAGCCTGACGCGGCTGGTCGAGCGGTGCGTCGTCGAGACCTTCAGGCACCTCGACCGTCACGGGTGTCAGCTCAGCCGCACCGGCGGGGTGTTCGGCGGTGGTCTGCGAAGACGATCGAGACGGTTGCGCTGTGGGCTCCGTAGTCTGCGGTTCGGTGCCGCATCCGGCGAGCACAACGGACGCGGTGACGACGACAGCGCTAATCCCCGGCCAGGCTCGCATGCATCTCCCAAACCAGGATCTCGGCCGGCTCGTCGGTGGCCGTCACGCGTTGTCCGCCGGAGCCGGTCAGGCGCGCGGCGTCACCTTCGGCCAGGTCACCGGCATCCTCCAGCGTGACGCGGCCCCGCGCGACGAACAGGTGCACGTAGCGGGCCTCGGGTAATCCGACGGCATCACCGGGCCGCAGCCGCGCCCCGTAGAGCGTGGCGTTGCGGTTGTGCAGCGTCACGGCGGCGTCACCGGCCCCCGAGGCGATCGGCGTCAGGTTTTCGGCGAGCGTGATCTCGCGCTGCTCGTAGCCCGGCGTAAGGCCGGCACGGTCCGGGATGACCCACATCTGCACGAAGTGCACCGGTTTGTCCGACGACGCGTTCTTCTCCGAGTGCTGCACACCCGTCCCCGCCGACATGCGCTGCGCCAGGCCCGGGTAGATGACCCCGGAGTTGCCCATCGAGTCCGCATGCGCGAGCTCGCCGTCGAGCACCCACGTGACGATCTCCATGTCGCGGTGCGGGTGGGTGTCGAATCCGCCACCTGCGGCGACGATGTCGTCGTTGTTCACCAGCAGCAGCCCGTGGTGGGTGTTCGCCGGGTCGTAGTAGTCGCCGAAGGAGAAGGAATGCCGTGACTGCAGCCAGTCGGTGACAGAGACGCCGCGTTGGTCGGCGCGCCGGATGTCGACGGTCGGGGGCATGGCTCCAGCCTAGAGACAGGACGAGCCGATCCTCGGTCCGAGCGTGCGTCCGTGGCGGGATTCGGGCCGATTTCCCGCCCTGCACGCACAGCCGATCACCGCCAGATGAGCTCCCAACCGACCGGTGGATCGGGCGGGTGTCCTACGCTGTGGGCGTGGATATCAACGGAGCTAGCGCAATCGTCACCGGTGGCGCATCAGGTATCGGCGCGGCATCTGCCCGCCTGTTGGCAGCCAAGGGAGCCAAGGTCGTCATCGCCGACCTCCAGGCAGACAAGGGCGAGGCACTCGCCAAGGAACTCGGCGGCGCGTTCGTCAGCGTCGACGTCACCGAGACCGACCAGATCATCGCCGCGGTCGACAAGGCCGCCGAACTCGGTCCGCTGCGTGCCCTGGTGAACTCGGCCGGTATCGGCTGGGCCCAGCGCACCATCGGCAAGGACGGTGAGTACGCGTCGGCGCACAACCTCGACGTGTACAAGAAGGTGCTCGCGATCAACCTGGTCGGCACCTTCGACTGCATCCGCATCGCCGCGACCGCGATGAGCCGCAACGAGCCCACCGAGACCGGCGAGCGTGGCGCGATCGTCAACATGACCAGTGTCGCGGCGTTCGACGGGCAGATCGGCCAGGCCGCCTATTCGTCGTCCAAGGGCGGCGTGGTGGGCCTGACCCTGCCGGTGGCGCGTGACCTGTCCGCGGTGGGCATCCGCGTCAACACCGTGGCGCCGGGCCTCATCGACACCCCGATCTACGGCGAGGGTGAGGGCTCCGAGGCGTTCAAGGCCAAGCTCGGCGAGTCCGTGCTGTTCCCGCACCGCCTGGGCAAGCCCGAGGAACTGGCCTCGATGGTCATCGAGCTCATCACCAACTCCTACATGAACGCCGAGGTCGTCCGCGTCGACGGCGGTATTCGGATGCCTCCGAAGTAATCTCCGCGAGCAGACTGCAGAACTGCCCCTTTCCACGCGGAAAGGGGCAGTTCTGCTTCGTGGTCTGCTTTGTAAGAGGCCTACCAGTCCGACTCGTCGTACTTGATGACGCCACGGATGTTCTTGCCGTCCAACATGTCCTGGTATCCGGAGTTGATGTCTTCGAGCTTGTAGGTCCGGGTGACCATGTCGTCGATGTTGAGCAGGCCGGACTTGTAGAGCGCTGCCAGCCGCGGGGTCTCGATGTGGCTGCTGCCGCCTCCGAAGATGTTGCCCTTCAAGGTCTTCTGCAACATCGTGAACAGGAACAGGTTGAGCTTGACGTCGACGTCGGTCATCGCACCCATGCCGGTCACGACACACGTGCCGGTCTTGGCGGTCAGGATCAACGCCTCTTCGATGTACTCGCCCTTCATCTCGCCGACGGCGATGATGACCTTGTCGGCCATCAGACCGTGGGTGACGTCGATGACGGGGGCGATGGCCTCTGCCATGGTGGGGTAGACGTGCGTGGCGCCGAACTTGACGGCCTGCTCGCGCTTCCACTCGTTCGGATCGATCGCGATGACCTGCTTGGCGCCCGAGATCACCGCACCCTGCAATGCGCTCATGCCGATGCCGCCGACGCCGACGATGATCACGGTCTCGCCGGCCTGCACCTGCGCGACGTTGGTGGCCGAACCGAAGCCGGTGGGCACCGCGCAGCCCATGATGGCCGCGGTCTCGAACGGGATGTCCTTGTCGATCTTGACGACCGAGTCCTTGTGCACGGTCATGTACGGCGCGAAGGTGCCGAGCAGGTTCATCGGCGACACCTCGTGGCTGCCGGCGTGGATACGGCTGGTGCCGTCGGCGATCGCCTTGCCGCCCAGCAGAACCGCGCCGCGATCACACAGCGAGCGGAAACCCTTCAAACACGGCGGGCATTCACCGCACGCCGGGATGAACGCCAGGATGACGTGGTCACCTTCTTCGATGCCCGTGACGTTCTTGCCGACCTTGGTGACGACGCCGGCGCCCTCGTGCCCGCCGAGCGCGGGCAGTCCGATGGGCGTCGCGCCCGTGGTGATGTGGTAGTCGGAATGGCACATGCCGGCAGCGTGCAGCCGGATCTGTACCTCATCGGCGACGGGGTCGCCCAGATCGATCTCGTCGACCTTGAACGGCGAATTCAGTTCCCATAGCAGAGCGCCTTTGGTCTTCATGAATTGCGATAATAGAACAGGTTGCAGATTAGTCCACCACCTAGTTTCTGAACTGCGGCTTTGCATGCTTGAAGACGTCGTTTTTGTGGGTCGCCGACGGTGGCTCCGATGAGTTGGACACCTGCGGCGGGTCTATCCGGGGACACCAGAAAGCCGACGAGAGGTGAACCCATGCCCGTCAAGATCAACGCCAGCATCGTGCCGAACCTGTGGTTCGACCGGGAAGCCGAAGAAGCCGCCGAGCACTACATCGCGGCGTTCGGCGGCAACGGCCGCATCCTCAACAAGATCGCCGCACACCCCGACGCGCCGTCCCCTCAGGACGTGCCCGTGGTGGTCGAGTTCGAACTGGTCGGGCAGCGCTTCGTGGGCATCAACGGCGGCCCGCAGTTCACGTTCAACGAGGCCGTATCGCTCGAGGTGCGGGTCGCCGGGCAGGAGCAACTCGACCAGGTGTGGGCCGCGCTCACCGAAGGCGGCGAGGAACTGCCGTGCGGATGGCTCAAGGACAAGTACGGGCTGGCGTGGCAGGTCACGCCGAGCGAGTACTACGACATGGTCACAAAGGGTGACGAAGAGGCCAACAACCGGCTGATGACCGCGGTGCTGAGCACGCACGGCAAGTTCGACCTGGCCAAGCTGCAGGCCGCCTACGACAACGCCTGAGCGCTAAAGCGTTTCGGGCAGCCCGAACTTCTTGAACAGCCCCTCGCCCATGAACGCCACGACATGGGAGATGCCGTCGGCGGTGATGTCGAGGACATGCAACTGGAAGGCCTCGTGCCGGCCGGTCTCCCGGTTCAGCATGTACATCGCCGCAGCAGGCTGACCGTTGGCGGTCGTCTGGAGAAAGCGCATGTCGCCCGGCTCCTCGGCCGGGCACTTGTAGCGCGACAGGTCGCCGATGGCCTGTGGCCCCTGGTACCAGCTGTCGAAGGGAGGCATCTCCCAGATGGCCTCTTCGGTGAACAACTCGACCAGCTTGTCGATGTCGTAGGCCTCGAACGCCGCGATGTAGCGGTCGAGCGTGGCCTGCGCCTGCGGCGAGTCCGGCGCCTCGATCTTGTCGTCCTCGTTGGGGCCCACGGCCTCGAGCTGCGCGCGGGCACGCTGCAGCAGGCTGTTGACGGCCGCGGTGGAGGCTCCGATGGCCTCGCCGACCTCGGAGGCCTTCCACTGCAGAACCTCACGCATCACCAGCACCGCGCGTTGCCGTGGCGACAGGTGCTGCAGCGCGGCCACGAACGCCAGCCGCACCGATTCGCGCGTGCCGACGATCTGCGACGGATCGGCCGGATCGTCGCCGTCGGGCAGTGGCTCCAGCCACGGCACCTCGTGGTGCTCGGTGATCTGGTCCGTCGGCGCGGAACTGGGCGTGCCGAGACCGGACGGCAACGGCCTACGCGACCGGCCCTCCAATGACGTCAGGCACGTGTTGGTGGCGATGCGGTACAGCCATGTGCGCACCGACGATCTGCCTTGAAACCCCTGGTAGGACTTCCACGCGCGCAGGTACGTCTCCTGCACCAGATCCTCGGCGTCGTGCAGAGACCCGGTCATGCGGTAGCAGTGCGCGAGCAGCTCCCGCCGGTAGGTCTGGGCTTCGGCCAGGAAGGCGTCGGCAGGACTGTCATCGTCGAGTTTGTGTGCGAGGACCGTCACAGTCGTGAGCTTACGCAGGATGACCGACATGCCAGAAGGCCCAAATTTCGAGGAGCTGACAGGCCGGCATATTGCGACGCCACTACGCTCGCCATGGTGAGCAGCACCCGCAGTGAACACAGCTTTGCCGGCGTCGGCGGCGTCCGCATCGTCTACGACGTGTGGACCCCCGACACCGACCCGCGCGGGGTCGTCGTGCTGGCGCACGGTTACGCCGAACACGCAGGCCGCTACCACCACGTCGCGCAACGGTTCGGGGCCGCGGGCCTGCTCGTGTACGCACTCGACCACCGCGGACACGGCCGCTCCGGCGGTAAGCGCGTTCACCTGCGCGACCTGTCGGAGTTCGTCGAGGACTTCCGCACACTCGTCGGCATCGCCGCGAACGACCACCCCACACTGCCGCGGATCGTGCTCGGCCACAGCATGGGCGGCGGCATCGTCTTCGCCTATGGCGCTCGGTACCCGGGCGAGTACTCGGCCATGGTGCTGTCCGGGCCCGCCGTGAACGCACACGACGGCGTCTCGCCGGTGCTGGTCGCGGTGGCCAAAGTGCTGGGCAAACTCGCGCCCGGCATCCCGGTGGAGAACCTGGACGCCGACGCGGTCTCGCGCGACCCCGAGGTGGTCGCGGCCTACAAGGCCGATCCGATGGTTCACCACGGCAAGCTGCCCGCGGGCATCGCGCGCGCGCTGATCGGCCTGGGACAGAGCATGCCGCAGCGGGCCGCGGCGCTGACCGCGCCGCTGCTGGTGGTGCACGGCGACAAGGACCGCCTCATCCCGGTGGCGGGCAGCCGGCTGCTCGTCGACCGCGTGGCTTCCGAGGATGTCCACCTGAAGGTCTACCCCGGGCTGTACCACGAGGTGTTCAACGAACCCGAACAGAAACTCGTCCTCGACGACGTCACCTCATGGATCGTGAGTCATCTGTGAAAAAGACTGTCGCAGTGCTGATGTCACTGCTCGTCCTGGCCGGCTGCGGTGAGAACCACCAAGCGGCCGAGCCGGGCTGGACCGACACCGACGTGAGTTTCGACTCCGACGGGCTGACCATCCACGGCACCTACCGCCACGACGGCAAACCGGGCCCGGCCGCGTTGCTGATCTCCGAGAGCGGTCCCACCGACCGCAACGGTGACAACAAGGTCGTCGGACCTGTCGGCAACATGCGTCAGCTGGCCGAAACCCTCTCGGACAACGACGTTTCCAGTCTGCGCTTCGACAAGATCGGAACCGGGGCCACCGGGCTCGGCCCGTACGAGACCAAACCCACCCAGGTGGTCAGCGGCGTCTACACCGCGGGCGCGGGCGCCGCGCTGCGCTACCTGGCCGACCAACCCGACACCGACGGCGACAGGCTCTCCATCTACGCCGTCGGTGAGGGAGCCGTCCACGCGATGTCGCTCGCGGGCCGCGAGGACCCGAAAGTCCACTCGCTGGCGCTGTTTCAGCCGCTGTCCGGGCGTTACCTCGACATCATCACCAACCGCGTGCGCGCCGGTGGCACACCCGAGGTGCTCGACGCGTGGCTCGCGACGGTCGAGGAGATCCGCACCAAGGGCACCGTGCCCGACGACCTGCCCGAAGGACTCACCGCGATCGTCAACCCCGGCAACCTCAACGCCATCATCGAGGCCGACAAGATCGATCCGCTGGCACTGGCCGCGCAGCTGCCCGACGACATGCCGGTGCTGCTCACGTGCTCGGACACCGACGCCCAGGCCAGCTGCGAGACCGAGCGGCCGCTGATCGACGCGCTGCACCACACCGCGCTGACCGTCATCGAGCTCAAGGGCGTCAACCACGTACTGCGCGACGACCCCACCGACAACATCGCCAACTACAGCACGTCCGCACCGCTGTCCCCGCAGGTCACCGACGCGATCGCGGAGTTCGCGTCGAAGTGAAGCACAAGAAGATGTCAGACGTCGTGACTAGGTTCTGCACATGAGCGACGACAAGATGCTCGCCCGCATCGCAGCGCTGCTGCGACAGGCCGAGGGCACCGACAATCCACACGAGGCGGAGGCCTTCATGGCCGCCGCGCAGCGGCTGGCCACCGCGACGTCCATCGATCTGGCGCTGGCGCGTGCGCACTCCGACAAACGCACCAAGGCCCAGATGCCGGTGCAGCGCACCATCACCATCGGTCAGGCAGGCACCAAGGGACTGCGCACCTATGTGCAGCTGTTCGTGTTGATCGCGCAGGCCAACGACGTGAAATGCGACGTGGCGTCCAACTCGACGTTCGTCTACGCCTACGGCTTCGCCGAGGACATCGACGCCACGCATGCGCTGTACACCAGCCTCGTGATGCAGATGGTACGCGCCTCGGAGGCCTACATCGCCTCGGGTGCGCACCGGCCGACGCCGACGATCACCGCGCGCCTGAACTTCCAGCTCGCGTTCGGCGCACGCGTCGGCCAGCGGCTGGCAGAGGCACGCGACGAGGCCAGGCAGGAGGCCGACGCCGCCGATCAGCCGGGCACTGCGCTTGCGTTGCGCGACAAGGACATCGAGCTGAAGAGCTTCTACCGGCAGGCGTCGCAGGCGCGTGGCACGTGGCGGGCCACGAGTGCGTCCGCGGGCTACTCGTCGGCGGCGCGACGTGCCGGTGACCGCGCCGGCCGGCGTGCACGGCTGGGGCCGATGCAGGAACTGTCGGGCGCGCGTGGCGCACTGGAGAAGTGACGGCCCGGGACACGCAGCGGGCGCGCGTCTACGCCGCTGAGGAATTCGTGCGGACGATGTTCGACCGTGCCGCACAACACAGTTCGCGCGCCATCGACTTCTTCGGGACCCAGCTCACGCTGCCGCCCGAGGCGAAGTTCGGATCCGTTGCGGCAGTGCAGCGTTACGTCGACGACGTGATCGCGCGCGTCGGCGCGGCGCCCGTGGCGGTGCGGGCCCGCCGCGGCACCAAGGCCGCTCACTACGAGATCGAGAACGCCGTCATCGCGGTTCCCGAGCAGCAGACCACCTGGGCGCTGCGCGAACTCGTGGTGCTGCACGAACTCGCCCACCACCTGTGCGCCACAGGGCCCGATCCCGACGGCCCGGCGCACGGCCCGCAGTTCGTGGCGACCTACTGCGAACTGTGCGAGACGGTCATGGGACCCGAGGTGGGCCTGGTGCTGCGGATGGTCTACGCCAAGGAGGGTGTCAGCTGACTGCGCTAGCCTGACGCTCGTGGCAGAACCCAGTGATGTAGACGTCCTGTTCAACCAACTGCTGCAGACCGAGGACCAGGCGCTGGCCGCAGCGCGGGAATCCACGCAGGCCGCGGGCATGCCCGCGATCGAGGTATCGGCGCAACACGGCAAGCTGCTGTCGCTGCTCGCGACGATGTCCGGGGCACGACGCGTCCTGGAGATCGGCACCCTCGGGGGTTACAGCACCATCAACCTCGCACGCGGTGCCGGTGCCGACGGCCGCGTCGTCACCCTCGAATTCGAACCGCGCCACGCCGAGGTGGCCCGCGCCAACCTGCAGCGCGCCGGCGTCGCCGACCGCGTCGAGATCATCGTCGGCGCGGCCCTCGAAAGCCTGCCGCGGCTCGCCGAGCGCGGCGAGGTCTTCGACTTCGTGTTCATCGACGCCGACAAGGAGAACAACGTCGCCTACGTCGAGTGGGCGATCAAGCTCGGGCACCCGGGCACAGTTGTCGTGGTGGACAATGTGACCCGGTTCGGCCGCGTCCTCGAACCCGCTCCCGACGACCTGCAGGCCCGAGGCGTGCGCGACATGTTGCAGATGATGGGCGAGCACCCGCGCCTCGACGCCGCCGCCATCCAGACGGTCGGCGCCAAGGGCTGGGACGGCTTCGCCGTCGCGGTGATCAGCTGAGCCGTGATCAGTTGACGGCGTCTGCCGGTTCGCGCTGAATCGGCTTCGGCCACGGCGAGGGCTTCGGGCGCCGGCGCACCATCTGGGGCCACCAGAACCACTTGCCCAGCAGGGCCGCGATCGACGGCGTCATGAACGAGCGGATCACCAGGGTGTCGAACAGCAGGCCCAGGCCGATCGTGGTGCCGACCTGGCCGATGATCGCCAGTTCGCTTACGGCCATGGACATCATGGTGAATGCGAACACCAGACCGGCTGCGGTCACCACTGAACCGCTGCCGCCCATGGCGCGGATCATGCCCGTGTCGAGGCCGGCGTGGATCTCCTCCTTGATGCGTGACACCAGCAGCAGGTTGTAGTCGGCACCGACGGCCAGCAGCACGATCACCGCCATGGCCAGCACCATCCAGTGCAGTTCCAACCCGACCAGGTGCTGCCAGATGAGCACCGACAGGCCGAACGCGCTGCCGAGGGAGATCACCACCGTGCCGACGATCACCGCCGAGGCCACCACGGCCCGCGTGATGATCAGCATGATGATGAAAATGAGGCACAGCGCCGCGATGCCGGCGATGATCAGGTCGTAGTTGGCGCCTTCCTGCATGTCCTTGAAGGTCGCCGCGGTGCCGCCGAGGTAGATCTTCGAGCCCTCCAGCGGCGTGCCCTTGATGGCCTCCTTCGCCGCGAGCTTGATGTCGTCGATCTTCTGGATGCCTTCCGGGCTCATCGGATCGCCCTCGTGGCTGATGATGAAACGGACCGCGTGCCCGTCGGGCGACAGGAACATCTTCATGCCGCGCTTGAAGTCCGGGTTGTCGAAGGTCTCCGGCGGCAGGTAGAACGAGTCGTCGTTCTTGGCCTTGTCGAAGGCCTCACCCATCGCGGTGGAGTTCTCCTGCATCGCGGCCATCTGATCCTGAAGACCGGCGTTGGTGGCCTGCATGGTCAGCATCATGGTCTTCATGGTCTTCATGGTCGTGATCATGGGTTCCATGTTCGCGATCATCACCGGGATCAGTGCGTTCATGCGGTCCATGTCAGGGACGATCTGCTCGAAATCCGCTGTCATGGTGTCGATTCCGTCCATGGTGTCGAAAATCGACCGCAGGGAGTAGCACATCGGGATGTTGTAGCAGTGCGGTTCCCAGTACAGGTAGTTGCGGATCGGCCGGAAGAAATCGTCGAAATCGCTGATGTTGTCGCGCAATTCCTTGATGTCGTCGACCATGCCGTGCATCTTGCCCACCATGCTGTTCATGGTGTCGCGCATCTGCTCCATGAGCGCGATCATCTTGGTCATGGTGTCGACGGTGACCTGCATCTGATCGGCCTGAACCAGCATGTCCGCCATGCGATCCTGCATGTACTTCTGGTTCATGGTCTGCGTGGTGCCCTGCATGCTGATGGTGAACGGGATCGAGGTGTGCTCGATGGGCGTGCCCTGCGGACGCGTGATGGCCTGCACCCGTGAGACACCCGGAACCCCGACGACGCGCTTGGCGATGCGCTCGATCACCAGGAAGTCGGCGCTGTTGCGCAGGTCGTGGTCCGACTCGATCATCAGCAGTTCCGGGTTCATCCGGGCCTGCGAGAAGTGCCGGTCGGCCGCGGCGTAGCCGCTGTTGGCCGGAAGGTCGGCGGGCTGGTAGTCACGGTCGTTGTAGTTGGTGCGGTAGCCCGGCAGCGCCAGCAGGCCGATCATCGACAACCCGACCGCGGCCACCAGGATCGGACCCGGCCAACGCACCACGGCCGCACCGACTTTGCGCCAGCCGCGGGTGCGCATCGCACGCTTGGGCTCGAGCGTCTTGCCGAACCGGCTGGCCACTGTGATGATGGCGGGTCCGACGGCCAGGGCCGTGAGCACCACGACAGTCATGCCGATGGCCAGCGGGATGCCCAGCGACTGGAAGTACGGCATGCGGGTGAAGTGCAGGCACAGCGTGGCGCCCGCGATGGTCATGCCGGAACCCAGCACGACGTGCGCCGTGCTGTGGAACATCGTGTAGTACGCCTGTTCGCGGCTCTCGCCGACACTTCTGGCCTCTTGATAACGGCCTATCAAAAAGATCGCGTAATCGGTCGCCGCGGCGATCGCCAGCGTCACCAGCAGGTTGGTGGCGAACGTCGACAGGCCGATGATCTCGTAGTAGCCGAGGAAGGCGATGACGCCGCGCGCGGCGGCGAGGGAGAACACCACCATCACCAGCGACAGGATCACCGTGATGATCGAGCGGTAGACCATCAGCAGCATGATGATGATGACCGTGAAGGTCAGCGCTTCGATCATCCGCATCGAGCGGTCACCGGCGATCTGCTGATCGGCCGACATGGCGGCCGGTCCGGTCACGTACGCCGTGACGCCCGGGGGCGCCTGGACGCTGTCGACGATGTCCTGGACGGCCTTGACCGACTCGTTGGCCAGCGCCTCACCCTGGTTGCCCGCGGTGTAGACCTGCACGTACGACGCGAGGCCGTCGGAGCTCTGCGCGCCAGAGGCGGTGAGCGGGTCGCCCCAGAAGTCCTGGACGTGCTCGATGTGCGTCTTGTCGGCCTCGAGCTTGTCGACGATCTCGTCGTAGTACTTGTGTGCCTCGTCGCCGAGGGGCTGCTCGCCCTCCAGCACGATCATCACCGAGCTGTTGGACTTGAACTCTTCGAACACCTCGCCGACGCGCTTCATCGCGATCATCGAGGGTGCGTCGTCGGGGCTCATCGACACCGACCGCATCTCCCCGACCTCTTCGAGCTGGGGGACGATCGTGTTCAGCACGGCGATGAGGGCGACCCAGACCAGGATTATCGGCACCGCCAGCGTGCGGATGAGCTTGGCGATGCCGCCGTGGTTGGTGTACTTGCCGTGTGCCGACGGAATGGCTTCGGTCGGTGCGTCGGGGGTGCTCATGCAGATTTCACCAGGCAGAAGGTCTGGGCGTTCACGCCGTTGGAGGTGCGCTCGTCTTTGAGTTCATCGTCGACGGTGATCCGGCAGGTGATGGAGTCGCCGTTGCCCTGCGCGACGATGTTGGGGAACACCGAGGGCGCGGTCGTGGACAGGGTCAGCGTCCAGGGCAGGCTGACCCCGTCGACGCGTTGCGGCTGGGCGTCGAGGTCCAGGTAGTTCACGTCAGCGGTCGCGCCGGGCTCGCCGTAGATCTCGTAGATCACGACCTTGGGATCGAACGGTTTGGTGTCGTCGACCTTCGCACTCGCGAGGCTCGGATCGTCACCGGAACCGAAGAACGTGCGCACGCGCATCACGGTGAACGCGCCGACGAGTACCACCACACCGATGAGCAGAGGAATCCAGAACCGCTTCAACAGCTTCATGGTCGGTGGCCGGCCTTTCGCGTAAGGGGAGCCCTCAAGGAAGCAGCGTGTCCGTTGGGGGTGGCCGCAGCGCAGACCAGGCACGTGGCATGCGTGCTTGGCATCGCTGGCTCCTCCCCGCAGAATCCTTGCCGGACGACAAGAGAAACCTATACAGTCGGCTAACCGGGATCAAGTCGGAAGACAGTCTAAGAGTGTGATGTGGCCCGCGCCTGGGTTGGTCCGGCGCGACGAAGGGACGGGGTGTGGCGAAGTCGGTTGCACCGCGCGGATTCGCGCGCGAGCGGGTGCTCGAAGCGGCGCTGAACCTGTTTGCCGAGCATGGCGTCAACGGCACATCGTTGCAGATGATCGCCGACCGTCTCGGTGTCAGCAAAGCTGCCGTCTACTACCAGTTCCACTCCAAGGACGACATCGTCTTCGCTGTCGTCGAGCCGATTTTCGGCGATATGCGCCGCGTGCTGAGGATCGCCGAGGCCATGTCGTCGCCCGACGCGCGACGTGAGGCCGCTGTCAGCGGCATGGTCGAATTGGCGGTGCGGCACCGGCGCGTCTCGGCGGTGTTCCACGGCGATCCCGCCATCGACAATTTGGTGCACAGTCGCAAGGATCTCCACGAGGTCATCGAACGACTCACCGCGATCCTGCTGGGGCCGGAACCGGGCACCGCCTGCCGCGTGATGATGTCGATGTTGGCTTCCGGGATCTTCAGCAGCGCAATGGATCCCGAGCTCGCCGACATCGATGACGAGGAACTGCACCGTGTGTTGCTCGACTGTACGCAGCGATTGTTGAACGCACCGGTTTCCAGTTAGGCCGCTTGCGGCTGCGTCAAAACCGCCTCTGGCCGAGGTGTCCGGGTCATATCCTGACCGAAGGTGGTTGGGATGGTGGCCTGTGGCACGTGCGGCACCGAACTTCGTCAGGGCGCGAGGTTCTGTGACTCGTGCGGTACGGCAATCGTCGACGGGTCCAAACACGCTGAGTACAAACAGGTCACGGTGCTGTTCGCCGACGTCGTGGACTCGATGCGGTTGGCTGCGGCGGTCGGCGCCGAGCGGTTGCGGGAGATCCTCTCGGCGCTGGTGAGCAGATGCTCGGGCGTCGTCGGGCATTACGGCGGCACCGTCGACAAGTTCACCGGCGACGGCATCATGGCGCTGTTCGGCGCCCCACTGGCGCTGGAGGACCATGCCCTACGGGCCTGCCTCGCGGCGCTGGATCTGCAGTACGAGAGCCACAGGCTGGCCGACGAACTCGACCTTCCCGCCGGGGTCGGTCTGCAGATCCGGGTCGGTCTCAACTCGGGCCAGGTGATCGCCGGCGAGATGAGCGCGGGCGGTTTCGGCTACACCGCGATCGGCGAACAGGTGGGCATGGCTCAGCGCATGGAATCGGTCGCACCCCACGGCGGCATCATGTGCAGCGACACCACCGCCCGACTGGTCGAGGACTCCGTGCTGCTCGGTGCGCCGGAGATGTTGCGCGTCAAGGGTTGTGACCGTCCGGTCGCGGCGCGGCGGTTGCTCGCCGCCACCAACGCGGCCCACGGGGGCCGCAGCGATCCCACACTCGTGGGGCGAAGCTGGGAGCTCAACACCATCGCGGGTCTGCTCGACGAGGCCGTCGAGGGTCGCGGAGGCATCGTCAGCGTCGTGGGGCCGCCCGGTATCGGCAAGAGTCGCATGGTGCGGGAATCGATCGAGCTGGCGCGCCGTCGTGGCGTCGCGGTGTTCTACACGTACTGCGAATCGCACGCGAGCGATGTCCCGTTCCACGTGGTCGTGCCGCTGCTACGCGAGGGGTTCGGGGTGGCCGGGCTCGACCCCGCTGCAGCGCGTGTGCGGGTACGTTCGCTGGTACCCGACGCCGATCCGGAAGACCTGCTGCTGCTCGACGACGTGCTGGGCATCGCCGATCCGGACGTCCCGATGCCCGACCTCGACGCCGACGCGCGTCGCCGTCGCGTCGCCGCACTGGTCAACGCGGCATCGCTGGCGCGTCGGGAACCCGGGCTCTACGTCCTGGAGGACGCGCACTGGATCGACGAGGTCAGCGAATCCATGCTTGCCGAGTTCCTGACCGTCGTCACCCACACCCACTCCGTCATGCTGATCACCTACCGGCCCGAATACACCGGCGTGCTGGCCCGGGTCAGTGGCGCGCAGACAATCGCGTTGCGGCCCTTGACCGATGGGCAGACGTCGACGTTGCTGACCGAACTGCTCGGGCCCGACGCCGCGGCGCACCAGCTCGCCGGCCTGATCGCCGACCGGGCGGCAGGCAACCCGTTTTTCACGCAGGAGATCGTGCGTGACCTCGCCGAGCGCGGTGTGCTGCGCGGCGAACGCGGCGCGTACCGGTTCCACGGTGCCGACGTCGAGATCGGTGTGCCCGCGACGCTGCAGGCCACGATCGCCGCGCGCATCGACCGGCTCGAAGTGGAAGCCAAACGGACGCTGAGCGCGGCGGCCGTGATCGGCCTCCGGTTCGGGCCGGACATGCTGGCCGCGCTGGGGGCCGACGTGTCGATGCAGGCGCTCATCGATGCAGAACTGGTCGACCAGGTGATGTTCGCCCCGCGGCCCGAGTACGCATTCCGGCACCCGTTGATCCGGATGGTGGCGCTGGAGTCGCAGCTCAAATCCGATCGGGCCGAGCTACATCGGCGCCTCGCGGTCGACATCGAACGGCGGGCACCGCACGCCGCGGACGAGCACGCGGCGCTGATCGCCGATCACTACGAGGAGGCCGGCGACCTGCGCGCGGCGTTCACGTGGCACATGCGGGCCGGCACCTGGTTGACCAACCGGGACATCGATGCCGCGAGGCTGAGCTGGCAGCGTGCGCGCCATGTCGCCGACCAGCTTCCGCATGACGCCGAGGACCGCGCGGCGATGACGATCGCGCCACGCACCTTGCTGTGCCTTAGCACGTGGCGGGCCGGCGGCCACCTCTCCGACACCGGTTTCGACGAGCTGTGCGCGCTGGCCGCCGCCGCCGATGACAAGGTGTCGCTCGCAACCGCGATGGCGGGTCAGGTGTCGGCCCTGCTGGTGCATGCGCATTATCGCGAATCTTCCAGCTTGGCTTCCGAACTCACGAGCCTGCTGGAGTCCGTCGGGGATCGGCGGCTCACCGTCGCACTGCTCTTTGCGGCGCTC
Source organism: Mycolicibacterium smegmatis (assembly GCF_001457595.1). Taxonomy (GTDB): domain Bacteria; phylum Actinomycetota; class Actinomycetes; order Mycobacteriales; family Mycobacteriaceae; genus Mycobacterium; species Mycobacterium smegmatis. The sequence continues at coordinate 268,974 of NZ_LN831039.1, forward strand.
GGGGCGAAGTTCCAGACCGGCGAGGCCAACGAGGTGGTGCGGTTGGCCGACCGCCTGATCGAACTGGCCGACGGCGACGCCAACATGGGCAACCTGATCATCGGGTCGCCGTTGGTGACGGCATGGACCGTGGGCGGCATGGCGCGGGCGTGCCTCGGCGACCCGGACTGGCGGACAGGTCTGGACCGCGCAACACCTTTGGTGCGCGACTTCGGCATCACGACGCGCGCACTGATGCTCACCTACAAGTGCATCGGCCTGCCGACGGGGCTCCTGCTCCCCAGCCCGGAGCTGCTGGAGGAAAGTTGTGAGGTGCTCGAGGTCGCTCAGCGGTCCGCCGATGACCTCGCCTTGGCCGGCGCCCAGGTGTCCCGGGGGCTACTGCTGCTCTGGCAGGGTGGGCCGTACCGCGACGAGGCTCTGGAATTACTGAGCCTGGGCCGCGAGGCGTCTGTGCGGGAACAGTTCACCATGGCTGCGGTGCCTGCGGTCGACACAGAGTTGGCCCGTGACATGGCCGCGCGCGGCGATCTGGACGTTGCGATCGAGTTGGCGCGCGACGTTGTCGACACCAGCATCGACAGTGGCGAGGCGATAAACCTGAATCCGTGGAGCGGCCCTCCTTGAGGTGTCCGTGTGTGGTTTCTGCTGCGTTCGGTGTTGCGGGCATGCGGTAGTTGCTGGTCTGCCCAGCTTTTCCTGTGTGCTCCGGTTGGGCCTGTTCGGCGCGTTGGTCAGGTCGTTGCCGGTAGCGGTGGGCTGTATCCGATGGTGTTGCGCCACAACGTGAGCCAGTGCTCTGTCCAGGGCCAGTGCTCGGGGAGGTGCAGGATCGGTCGACGCTGGGGTCGGGCCAGACGGGCGGGAATGTTGACGATCTTGCGGCGCAGCGTCGCGCCGCGGGCAACCACGTGGGCACCTCCTGCGAGCACGCCGGCGGCGCGCAGCAGGTTGTGCGCGATCGCCGCGCACAACACCCACGCACTGTTGGCACCGAACTGTCCTGAGGGCATGTGGGCCAGGGGTCCGTCGATCAGATCGGCGAAGACGGTTTCGATGATCGCGTGCTGGCGGTGGGTGATGTCAGCCTCGGCGGTCGGCAAGTCTGTGTTGGTGAAGAACGGGTGATACCGCCACACCGGGAACAGCGCGTCCCGAAATCTCGCGTCTTTGACTCGCCGCACCACCAACCGCGCGGTGAACCGATCTTTGGTAGAGGCGAAGGCGGTGTAGCTGACCTCGGCGACCTCGGCATCAGAAATCCAGTCACCGGTGTCGGGATCACGCACTGCACCGGGATAGTTGACCGGCTCCCAGGCCTGCTCGTCGATCGAACTGATGGCCCGATCAACCGCGGTATTGCGGGTCATCACCACCGAGAAGTGCGCATTGTGGGCTCGGCAGGCGCCCACCACCGACCGGGTGCCGTAGGACGAATCGCCACGCACCAGCAGTTGCCCGCGCACGCCGGCGGCGCGGGCGGTGGCGATGGCTTGGGCGACCATGCGGCCCGCACCCTTCCCGGAACTGGTCTTACCGGCGCGCAGCCGCATCCCGGCGATCACCGGCGCCGCTCCGGGGGTGCTGATCGTCGTCGCCAACGGGGAGAGCCCTTTACGCAGAACCTGCTTACCAGCGATCTTGGTATGCCCGTAGGAGGCACCCTGTTTGGCGTGGCCATAGACCGGGCGCAGCAGTGAGTCGATGTCGATGAACGCCCCCGTGTCGGATCCGGGCAGCAGGTCCACCCGCGCACAGAGTGCGGCCAGATGATGACGCAGGACCGACTCCAACTGCCGGGCGTGTCCGAAGGTGAACTCCCGCAACAGTGTTCCGATCGTCGATGGTGCATAGACCCCATCGAAGAGCGTCTTCATCCCGCCGCCACGCACGAGGTCGAGGTCATCAATGCTGTCGGCGCCGGCGCACATTCCGGCGACCACGGTGAGCAGCTTCGGCGACGGGTTGGCCGACCCGGACTTGATCCGTGGTTCGCTGATACGAACCTTGTCGGCCAGCAACTGTGACAGCCCGGTCTGGGTGGCCAGCGTCATTACCGGCACCAGACCGGCGCACGACACGAGATGGGCATCATCGAAGACCGCCGACGACGCAGCGAACCTATGGGACACTTTCACCGGAAGTGCCTTTCGAAGTTGTGCCGATAAGTGCCTAGAGAACACTCATCATCACAGCTCAGAAGGCACTTTCCTCGTCACGACACCCTGCGACCAGCCAATTCATCGGTGGATCGAGGATAAACATGAGTGCCAGCGTGACCGTGTTGGTGCAGTCGCTGATCGCGCGCGGGGACCGCGATGATCTCGACCATGCGCAGCGGGTCATCGACCGGTTCGCGGCCCTTCCCACTGATCCGGGCTTCGTGCTGTACGACGTCCAGCTGATGCGATTGCGCGCCCTGCTGGCCCGTGCACGAGGGGACGAGGAACGGTACCGCGAGTGTTCGGACCGCTATCGCGAACTCGCGACGGCGTACCGCTACGAGGGCCACATGGCGCTGGCCGCGCGAATGGCGTGACAGTCGATCACCGCGAGCGTGCGTGGACTGCTGAGGATTTACGGTGTGTCCGGCAGCAGGCACGCACGCTCGCGGTGCGGAGCAAAAAATTTAGGTGCAGACTGCGCCGACGGCGGCGGACTGGACCAGCTTGGTGTACTTGGCCAGCACACCGGTCTTGTACCGCGGCGGCAGGGGCTCGAAGCCGGCCTTGCGGGCCTCGAACTCTTCTTCGTCGACGAGCACGTCGAGCGTGCCCTTGGCGACGTCGAGGCGGATGCGGTCACCGTCGCGCACGAACGCGATCGGGCCGCCGTCGACGGCCTCCGGCGCGATGTGCCCGACGCACAGACCCGTCGTACCGCCCGAGAACCGACCGTCGGTCATCAGCAGCACGTCCTTGCCCAGACCCGCACCCTTGATGGCGCCGGTGATCGCGAGCATCTCGCGCATACCGGGACCGCCCTTGGGGCCCTCGTAGCGGATCACCACGACGTCGCCCGCCTGGATGGTGCCGTCCTCGAGCGCGTCCATCGCGGCACGTTCGCGGTCGAAAACCCTTGCAGTGCCCTCGAACACGTCCGAATCGAAGCCGGCTGACTTGACCACCGCACCCTCGGGAGCGAGCGAGCCGTGCAGGATCGTGATGCCGCCGGTCGGGTGGATCGGGTTGTTCATGGCCCGCAGCACCTTGCCGTCGGGATCCGGGGGAGCGATATGGGCCAGGTTCTCGGCCATGGTCTTGCCCGTGACCGTCAGGCACTCGCCGTTCAGCAGACCGGCATCCAGCAGAGCGCGCATCACCACGGGCACACCGCCGATCTCGTCGACGTGCTTCATGACATGGCGGCCGAACGGCTTGACGTCCGCGAGGTGCGGGACCTTGCTGCCGACGCGCGTGAAATCGTCGAGCGTCAGCTCCACCTCGGCCTCGCGGGCGATCGCCAGCAGGTGCAGCACGGCGTTGGTGGACCCGCCGAACGCCATGACCACGGCGATGGCGTTCTCGAAGGCCTCCTTGGTGAGGATGTCGCGAGCGGTGATGCCGCGACGCAGCATGTCGACGACGGCCTCGCCGGAGCGGCGCGCGAACTCGTCGCGGCGCTTGTCGATGGCGACCGGCGACGCGCTGCCGGGCAGCGACAGGCCGAGGGCCTCGGCGGCGCTGGCCATGGTGTTGGCGGTGTACATGCCGCCGCAGGCACCCTCGCCGGGGCAGATCGCGCGCTCGATGATGTCGACGTCCTCACGCGACATCAGGCCGCGCACGCACGCGCCGACGGCCTCGAACGCGTCGATGATCGTGACTTCCTTCTCGGTGCCGTCGGTCAGCTTCGCGACACCCGGCATGATCGAGCCGTTGTAGAAGAACACCGAGGCGAGGTCCAGCCGCGCGGCAGCCATGAGCATGCCCGGAATGGACTTGTCGCAGCCGGCCAGCAGGACCGTGCCGTCGAGGCGCTCGGCCTGCACGACGGTCTCGACGCTGTCGGCGATCACCTCGCGCGAGACCAGCGAGAAGTGCATGCCCTCGTGGCCCATCGAGATGCCGTCGGACACCGAGATGGTGCCGAATTCGAGCGGGTAGCCGCCCGCCTCGTGGACGCCGTCCTTGACCGACTTCGCGAGGCGCTGCAGCGACATGTTGCACGGCGTGATCTCGTTCCACGACGACCCGACGCCGATCTGCGGCTTGGCCCAGTCGGCGTCGCCCATGCCTACCGCACGGAGCATCCCACGGGCGGCCGCCTTCTCGAGGCCGTCGGTGACGTCGCGACTGCGGGGCTTGATGTCAGGAGTCTCGGTGGACTTGTCGTCTGAGGGCATGGATGCAAGTATGCTCGCTCGGTTTCTCGCGTCCAAACCAGCGTGCATACCCCCATGGGGTACCGGTATGCTGGCGTGATGGACGCAACTGACGAATCGGGCGTGCACGGCTACTCGGCGCAGAAAGAGAACTACGCCAAGCGACTGCGCCGTATCGAGGGTCAGGTCCGCGGCATAGCGAAGATGATCGACGAGGACAAATACTGCATCGACGTCCTCACCCAGATCAGCGCCGTCAACAGCGCATTGCAATCCGTCGCGCTCGGCCTGCTCGACGAACACCTGGGCCACTGCGTGAGCCAGGCCGTCGCCGAGGGCGGCCAGGAGGCCGAGGCCAAGCTCGCCGAGGCATCGGCCGCGATCGCGCGCCTCGTCCGGTCCTGACGTGGCGGCCCCGACGCGCTAATCCCCGAGTTCGCGCTCGATGCGTTCGACCTTCGCGGTGAGCTGGCCTGTGTAGCCGGGCCGGATGTCGGCCTTGAGGACGAGGCTGACGCGCGGGGACACCGCGGCCACCGCGTCGACGGCACGTTTGACCACGTCCATCACCTCGTCCCACTCACCCTCGATGTTGGTGAACATCGCGTTGGTCTCGTTGGGTAGGCCCGACTCGCGGACCACGCGCACGGCCGCGGCGACCGCGGCGCTGACACTGCCCGACTCATCACCGCCGGTCGGACTGACACTGAAGGCAACAATCACGACACCGATTCTGCGCGCCGACTCAGCTCGCGGGCACCCCGAGCCGTTAGCGTGGCCCCACCATGACCGTGACGCCGCCGACGGTGAGCCCGTGGACCGTGCGCGTCGCCGCGCAGCTGACGGTGCTCGCGGCGGCGGCGTTCATCTACGTCACCGCCGAGATCCTCCCGGTCGGCGCGCTGCCCGTGATCGCCGCGGACCTCAACGTGAGCGAGGGTCTGGTCGGGACGCTCATGGCGGGCTACGCGCTGATCGCGGCGCTGACCACGGTGGCGCTGGTGCGGCTGACCGCACGCTGGCCGCGCCGTCGCGCGCTGCTCGTGACCATGGTGTGTCTGACCGTCTCGCAAGTGATCTCGGCCATGGCACCCAACTTCGCGGTGCTCGCGGGCGGGCGTGTGCTGTGTGCGCTCGCCCACGGCCTGATGTGGTCGGTGATCGCGCCGATCGGGGTGCGCCTGGTGCCGCCCAGTCACGCGGGCCGTGCGACCGCGGCGGTGTACGTCGGCACCGGTCTGGCACTCGTGGTGGGCAACCCGCTGACCGCTGCCCTCAGTGAACTGTGGGGGTGGCGGCAGGCCGTGGTCGCGGTCGCGATCGCGGCGGCGGCCGTGACCCTGGCCGCGCGGGTGCTGCTACCGCTCATGCCCGCCGAGCGTGCCCGGGCCGGGTCCGCGGGCAGGCCCGTCCACGGACGCGGCCTTCTCACGTTGTCGCTGCTGACGCTCATCGGCGTCACCGGGCATTTCGTCGCCTACACGTTCATCGTCGCGATCATCCGGGACGTGGTCGGCATCGACGGACCCCACCTGGCGTGGCTGCTGGCCGGGTACGGCGTCGCGGGCCTGGCCGCGATGGCCGCGATGGCCGCGATGGCACGGCCGCTGGACCTGTGGCCGAAGGCATCGGTCACGGCCGCTCTGGTGGTGTTGGCAGCGTCCCTGGTGACGCTCGCGGTGCTGTCCGCCCAGCCCCGGGCCGGGGTGACGACCGGGGTGGTGATGGTGATCGGGACCGTGGCGATCGTGCTGTGGGGCGCGTCCTCCACGGCGCTGCCGCCCATGCTGCAGACCTCGGCGATGCGCACGTCGCCCGAGGACCCCGACGGTGCGTCCGGCCGGTACGTCGCGGCGTTCCAGGTCGGCATCATGACCGGCGCCCTCGTCGGGGCGGGTGTCTACGAGGCCGTCGGACTCACCGCGATGATCGGCACCGCCGCGGTGCTGATCACGGCCGCGATGTGCGGCGCGCTGGCCGTGCGGGACGTGTTCAACCGGTCCCGCGACCTGTCGACGCGGTAACCGCGGTAACACAGTGGCCGCAGGGGCCGACCTACATCGCAGTGGGGCGTAGATCCGGCCCGGCACACGGACCTTCCTGTCGAACGGTTGTTCGGAGAATCTCGGCCTGTGCGCGCCCTGTGCGACACTGGAACCAGTTGTGCTCTGGAGGTACCACATGCCGAAATCGGCAAAACGCAGACTGATCACCGCTTTCATGGCCGCGGGTTTGGTCGGTGGACTGGTCATGAGTCCGTCCGCTTCAGCAGATCCCGAAGTGCCGGCCCCGCCGGTCCCCGTCGAACCGGCCGCGCCCCCGGCGCCGCCCAATCCGTTCGCATTCCCGCCGCCCGCCGCTCCGGCGGCAGTCGGGCCGGCGGACCCCGCGACGCCCGGTGCGACCGCGACCGACCCCGACGCGCAGGTGGTCACCAACTACGGTGCGCCCGCCGTGCCGATCGAGGGCGTGCCCGAGGGACAGAACCCGGAACCGTTCACCGGTCAGCCGCCGTTCCTGCCGCCGTCGTTCAACCCCGTCAACGGGTCGATGGTGGGCGTCGCCAAACCCATCTACATCAACTTCCAGCGGCCCATCGCCAACAAGCAGATGGCGCAGGACGCGATCCGCATCACGTCCAACCCGCCCGTGCCCGGCCGGTTCTACTGGGTCACCGACACCCAGTTGCGGTGGCGCCCGCAGGACTTCTGGCCGTCCAACACCGTCGTGAACATCGACGCCGCGGGCACCAAGTCCAGCTTCCGCGTCGGTGACTACCTGGTGGCGACCGTCGACGACAGCACCCACCAGATGGAGATCCGCCGGAACGGGAAGCTGGAGAAGACCTTCCCGGTGTCGATGGGCAAGAACGACGGCAAGCACGAGACCAAGAACGGCACCTACTACGTGCTGGAGAAGTTCGAGGACATCGTGATGGACTCGTCGACCTACGGCGTGCCCGTCGACTCGGCCGAGGGCTACAAGCTCAAGGTCAAGGACGCCGTGCGCATCGACAACAGCGGCATCTTCGTCCACAGCGCCCCGTGGTCGGTGGGCGACCAGGGCAAGCGCAACGTCAGCCACGGCTGCATCAACCTCAGCCCCGAGAACGCCCGCTGGTTCTACGAGCAGTTCGGCAGCGGCGACCCCGTGGTGATCAAGAACAGCAAGGGCGGTTGGTACGACCAGCCCGACGGTGCATCCGACTGGCAGATGTTCTAGCCGGACGTCATACGAAGAACCCCCGCAGCCCGGCTGCGGGGGTTCTTCGTTGTCGGATCCGATCAGTTCCAGATGCGGACCCGACGCTCGGGTTCGAGGAACAGCTCGTCGTTCTCGGTGACATCGAACGCCTCGTAGAAGTCGTCGATGTTGCGGACGACGCCGTTGCACCGGAACTCCGGCGGCGAATGCGGATCGACCGCCAGACGCCGGATGGCCTCGGCCTCACGGGACTTGGTGCGCCACACTTGCGCCCAGCCGAAGAACACGCGCTGCACACCGGTCAGGCCGTCGATGACGGGGGCCTCCTTGCCCTTCAGCGAGAGCTTGTAGGCGAGCAGCGCGATGGACAGGCCGCCGAGGTCACCGATGTTCTCGCCGACGGTGAACGCGCCGTTGACATGGTGCGACGGGTCGAGCCCGCGCGGCGTGAACTGCTCGTACTGCTCGATCAAAGCCTTGGTGCGAGCACCGAATTCGGTGCGGTCGGCGTCGGTCCACCAGTCCACGAGGTTGCCGTCGCCGTCGTACTTGGCACCCTGATCGTCGAAGCCGTGCCCGATCTCGTGACCGATCACCGCGCCGATGCCACCGTAGTTGGCCGCGTCGTCGGCCTCGGCGTCGAAGAACGGCGGTTGCAGAATCGCTGCGGGGAACACGATTTCGTTCATGCCGGGGTTGTAGTAGGCATTCACGGTCTGCGGCGTCATGAACCATTCGTCGCGGTCCACGGGGCCACCGAGCTTGGCGAGCTCACGGTCGGAGTTCACGATGTAGCCCCGGCGGTAGTTGCCGTACAGATCGTCGCGCTTGATCACCACCGCGGAGTAGTCGCGCCAGCGGGCCGGGTAACCGATCTTCGGCGTGAACTTGTCCAGCTTCGCCAGCGCCTTGGCCCTGGTCTCCGGGGTCATCCAGTCCAGCTCGTCGATGCTGACCCGGTAGGCCTCACGCAGGTTGGCCACCAGTTCGTCCATGCGCGCCTTGGCCTCCGGCGGGAAATGCCGCTGCACATAGAGCTTGCCGAGCGCGTCACCCATGAGGTTCTCGACCACCGACACCGCGCGCTTCCACCGGTCGCGGATCTGCTCGGTGCCCGACAGGGTGCGCCCGTAGAACGCGAAATCCTCGGCCACCAGGTCGTCGGTGAGCAGCCCGGCGCGGGCGTGGATGACGCGCCAGCGCGCCCACGCCTTCCAGTCCTCCAGATCCTCCGAGGCCCACAGCCCCGCGAACGCGGTCAGGTAGTCGGGCTGGCGGACCACGAGCTCGGCCACGGTGTCCGGCGTGGTGCCGAGTCCCTGGACCCACCCGGACCAGTCGAAGCCGGGGGCCTCGGCGGGCAGGTCGGCGAACCGGCGCAGGTTGTAGGTCAGGTCGGCGTCGCGGCGTTTGACCACGTCCCAGTGCGCGGCGGCGATCTTGGACTCCAGCGCGACGATGCGCGCGGCGGTGTCGGTGTGGTCGCCGCCGTAGATCAGGCCGAACATCTTGGCGATGTGCACGGGGTAGCCGGCCAGGATCTCGGCGTGCTGCTCGTCGCGGAAGTACGACTCGTCGGGCAGGCCGATGCCGGACTGTCCCATGTGCAGCAGGTACCGCGTCGAGTTCTTCGAGTCGGTGTCGACGTACACGCCGGCACCGCCGCCGACGCCGGTGCGCTGCAGTCCGCCCAGCACGGCCGCCAGTGCGTCGGCATCGGGGGCCGCGTCGATCAACGCCAGTTCGTCGAGCAGCGGCTGCAGACCACGCTCGGCGATGGTCTGGGTGTCCATGAAGCTCGCGTAGAGGTCGCCGATGCGCTGCTCGTCGGTGCCGTCGGCCGCGCCTGAGGCGGCGGCCTCGGTGATCAGATCGCGGATCTGCTCCTCGGCGCGGTCGTAGAGCAGGCGGAACGCGCCGTCGGTGGCCCGGTCCGCGGGGATCTCGTATTCGGTCAGCCAGCGCCCGTTGACGTGGCCGAACAGGTCGTCTTGGGGGCGGGTCCGCGGATCGACATGGGTCAGGTCGATGCCTGACTTCCCGGTCGCGTCCGCGGTGCCGCGAGTTGCTTGAACCGTCACCCCGACATTCTTCCAGACGCCCGCCGCGGCGCCCGGCGTCGAACGGACGCTACCCTCACGGCCATGCCTGACGCGCCCAGCAAGGACGCCCCCGAGCGGGAGCCCGAGACGGATCCGGGAGCCACCGGCGGAATCTTCAGCAGCTACGGCGTCGCCTCGGCCGTGCTCGGGGTCATCGCGATCGCCGCGGTGGTGCTCGGAACCATGATCTTCACGGCACACCGCGACGAGATCTCCGAACGCGACTATCAGACCCGCGTGCTGCAGGCCGCGGCCGAGTGGACGAACGTGCTGATCAACATGACCGCCGAGACCGTCGACGCCGACATGCAGAAGCTGCACGAGGGCACCGTCGGACAGCTCAACAACGACTTCGACTCCGCGGTGCAGCCGTACCGCGAGCTGGTGCAGCGCCTGCAATCCCGCACCACCGGCCAGCTGGACTCGGTGGCCATCGAATCGCTGTACCACCCGCAACCCGGACCCGACGGCCGCGTTCAGCAGCCCGAACGGGCCGAACTCACGGGAATGGTGTCGCGGATCGACACGGTCCTGGTGGTGGCGACATCGGTCACCGAGACCGCGGGCTCCGACAAGCCGAGGACCGTGCGCTGGAACCTGCGCCTCGACGTCGCCGACGTCGACGGTCAGCTGATGATCTCGCGTCTGGAGCCCATCCGATGAGGAACCGGTTGCGCGTGCTGGCCTTCGACGTCGCCGCCCCGCTGGCCGCGATCGCCGCGCTGGTCTATCTGGGCGCGGCCCTCGGCTGGCCGACGTGGTGGGTGTCGGTGTGCTCGATCCTGTGCCTGCTGATCGTGCAGGGCGTGGTGGTCAACGTGGTGCTGGCCTGCCGCGACGGCGTGACGCTCGGCACCGACGACGACGGGCCCGGGCTGCGGCTCGCGGTGGTCGGCGTCGCCACGGCCGCGCTGGTGGCAGCCGTGGTGGTCGGCTATCTCCGCTGGACCGCTCCCGACGACGAGTTCAACCGCGACCGCGAACAGGTGGTGCGCATCGCCAGCAGCGTCGCCGAAGCCACCGCGACGTTCACCCCGCAGAGCCCGACGGCATCGATCGACCGGGCCGCCGCGCAGATGGCGCCCGATCGTGCCGAGGCGTTCAAGAACGAATTCGCCACGGTGGCAAAGGACCTCACCAGCCGCAACGTCTCGGCACAGGCCAGCACGGTCTCGGCCGGTGTCGAGGCGCTCGGACCGCGGGCCGCCAGTGTCGCCGTCGTCCTGCGCGGTACGCAGAGCGTGCCGGGCAAGCCCACGGACAACGCCGTGCTGGCGCTGCGGGTCACGCTCACCAAGTCCGACGGCCGCTGGCTCGTCGACGACGTACGCCCGGCCCACTCCCGCTGAGCACTCCCGCTAACTCGCGCTAGTAGGCCTTCTTGGGCCTGCGGGAGTCGATCACGCCGGTGTTGAACCCGGCGAGGTGCAGGCCGCCGGCGAACCGGGCGTGCTCGATCTTCATGCAGCGGTCCTGCACCACCTGCAGCCCGGCGGCCTCGCCGTCACGGACCACCTCGTCGTGGCGCAGCCCGAGCTGCAGCCACAGGGTCTTGGCGCCCACCGCGATGGTCTCCTTGAGCACATCGGGCAGGTCGTCACGCCGACGGAACACGTCGACCAGATCGGGCACCACGGGCAGCTCGGACAGGCTGGGGTACACCGGTGTGCCCTCGATCTCCTTGATCGTGGGGTTCACCAGGTAGATGTCGTAGTCGCCGGTCGACTTGAGGTAGGTCCACACGAAGTAGCTCGCGCGCGACGTGTTGGCCGAGGCGCCCACGATGGCCACCGAGCGGGTCTCGCGCAGGATGCGCTGGCGGGTCAGGGCGTCAGTCATCGGCTTTCTCCGCTTGTGTCAGTGCCTGGTCGAGATCCCAGATGATGTCCTCGACGTCCTCGATGCCCACGCTGATGCGGATGAGCTCGGGGCCGACGCCGCCCGCGGTGAGCTGCTCGTCGGTGAGCTGGCGGTGTGTCGTGCTGGCGGGGTGCACCACGAGCGTGCGCACGTCGCCGATGTTGGCCAGGTGGCTCGCGAGTTGCACGGAGTTGATGAACTTCTCGCCCGCGGCGCGGCCACCCTTGACGCCGAACGCGAACACCGCGCCGGGGCCGTCGGGCAGGTAGTGCCTGGCCCGGTCGTGATGCGGATGCGACGGCAGCCCGGCCCAGCGGACGTACGTCACGCGCGGATCGGCCTCGAGCCACTCGGCGACCGCGCGCGCGTTGGCGATGTGGGCGGCCATGCGCTGCGGTAGCGTCTGCACGCCCTGTAGGAGCTGGAAGGCCGACTGCGGGGCCAGCGTGGCACCCAGATCACGCAGCTGCTCGCTGCGCAGCTTGGTCAGGAACCCGAACTCGCCGAAGTTGCCCCACCAGCTCAGCCCGCCGTAGGACGCGACAGGCTCGGTCATCTGCGGGAATTTTCCTGCGCCCCAGTCGAATCGGCCCGCGTCGACCGCGACGCCGCCGAGCGTGGTGCCGTGCCCGCCGATGAACTTGGTGGCCGAGTGCACGACGATGTCCGCGCCGTGCTCGATCGGACGGCACAGGGCAGGCGTGGCGACCGTGCTGTCGACGATCAGCGGAACCCCGGCGTCCCTGGCGACCTCGGCCAGACCTGCGAGGTCGGCGATCTCACCGGACGGATTGGAGATCACCTCGGCGTAGATCAGCCGGGTGCGGTCGGTGACCGCTGCGGCGTAGTCGGCCGGGTCGGTGCCGCCCACGAACGTGGTGTCGATGCCGAACCGGCGCAGCGAGACGTCGAGCTGCGTGACGGTGCCGCCGTAGAGGCTCGCGGCCGACACGATGTGGTCGCCTGCGCCCGCGAGCGCGGCGAACACCGCGAACTGCGCGGACAGACCGCTGGCCGTGGCCACCGCACCCAGCCCGTTCTCCAGGCTTGCGATGCACTCTTCGAAGGCTGCGACGGTGGGGTTGCCGATCCGGCTGTAGATGTTGCCGTACTTCTGCAGTGCGAACAGGTTGGCCGCGTCGTCGGTGTCGTTGAAGACGAAGCTGGCGTTGGCGTAGATCGGCGTCACCCGTGCACCGGTGGCAGCATCCGGACGTTGTCCGGCGTGTATGGCGCGGGTGGCCAGGCCGAAGGTTCGGTCAGTCACGAGTAGCCATCAGTACCCGTGGCGTGGGTGTGAGTCAAGCCATCCGCTCGGCCAGAACCGAATCCGCCTGCCGGATCACTTGCCGCTGCGCTGCGCGGCGATCTTCGCGAACCGGTCCGACAACCGCTGCATCCGCAGCAGCAGCGACGCACGGGGGCTCACACTGCCCTCCAGATACGTCGCGAACTCTTCGTTGGACACCCCGACGCGCGAGGCGAATTCCGGCGGCGCGAGCTTCGACCGGCGCAGCATGGCCTGGATCTGCTTGGCCACCTCGGCGCGTTCAGACGCCTCGAGGTGGTCGCGGGTGCGCACGAGAACTTCCGACAGGGCTTTCGAGACGCCGTAGGGCCGGGCGGTCTCCAGGACCTCCTCGACCTGACGGGCGGTGCGGCCGTACGGGTCCCGTTTGATCGCAGCGACGATGCGCTGCCACACCGTCAGATCGTCGGTCTCCAGTGCCGCGCGGATCGCCGCGGTGGGCCAGTACTCGACCGGGCGGTCGTCGAACTGTCGCTGGGGACCGCGCGCTGCGCCGCGGGCGGGAGCCTGGGGATCCCGCGGGCGCACCGCTGCCGGGCGCGGCCCTTGGTTCCGTTGGCCGGGGGATCGGTTCGAGGGCGGTTGTATGGGCGACATGTCTTTGCGACGCGCGTCCCGCATGTCCCGAACGTCGGGGGCCAACGTCACTTCGCCTCCTCCAGCATTGCTACCGCGACCGACAGGCAACGCTGCCTGACCTTTTCCCAATCCTCAGCCGCGTCGGGACCCGACATTCGGACATCGTGTTCGTCGGACGGCTGCGGGTCGGCCAGCCGGCGCACCAGCTGCGTGGCCACCCACCGGTTGCTTGGGTCTCGCCCACAGTAATACCGGTCCATGCTCGCCAGCACCAGAGCTGCCGTATGAGAATCCATCAAATCCACCAGACGTGCGAAATCCTCGAAGTCCTTGGTGGTGTTGCGGCACATGATCAGATAACCCGCCAGCCGCAGGGTCTCGGCGCCCGTGGGGATCTGCAGCCGATCGCCCGTGGGCAACTGGACGTTGGTGGTCTCGACCGGCCCGCGCCGTTCCACCGGGGCCTGTTCGGTGTCGGCCTCGGTCTGCAGGGCGTCGACGGCCACCGACAACCTGCCGCGCCACATCGTCACGGGGTGCAGCCCCGGGGTGTGGGCCTTGGGCCTGCCCGCCCGCTGCGTCGACAGGCGGGTGGTGGGCCGGGTGCAGCCGCTGAAGGCCAGCGGGTCGGCGACACTGATCGTCTGTGGGGCAAGGGTTTTCATGCGTGCCGCGGTGCGCACCATGGTGCGCAGGTCGCTGCCGCTCGGTCCGAGCGCGGCGATGTTGTCGGGGATGATGACCAGGTCGGTCACCTCGATCTTGGGCAGCGGCTTCTCGAAATCCACCTCGGGCAGGATCTTGTCGAGCCAGCGCGGCAGCCACCAGTTCCACTGGTCGAACATCGCCATGAGCGCCGGCACCAGCACGAGCCGCACCACCGTCGCGTCGACCGCGATCGCCACCGCGCACGCGACGCCGAGCTGGGCCACCAGGGGCATGCCGGCGAACGCGAAGCCGATGAACACCGCGATCATGATCAGTGCCGCGCTGGTGATGGTGCGGGCGCTGGTGCTCACGCCGTACGCGACGGCGTCACGCGTGCTGTTGGTCTGCAGGAACCGTTCCCGGATCCGGGTGAGCAGAAAGATCTCGTAGTCCATCGACAGACCGAAGGTCATGGCGAGGACCAGCGGCGGGATCGTGCTGTCCAGGGAGCTGATCCTGGGAAAGCCCAGCTGTTCGAGCCAGCCCCACTGGAAGACCACGACCAGGCTGCCGTACGCCGCGGCCACCGACAGCACGGTCATCAGCACGCCCTTGAAGGCCAGCACCACCGAGCGGATCGACACCAGCAGCATGACGAACGCGATCAGCGCGACGAACACGAACACCAGCGGCTGGGTGGCCGACACCCGGTCGTCGAAGTCCTTGATCAGGGCCGTGGGGCCGCCCACGTCGATCGTGGCGTTCTGGCCTGCCACGCCGGGCAGTTTGGCGCGCATCCAGTCGATGGCCTCGCGCGCGGCCATGTCCTCGGGATCCACCGACAGCACCGCCGAGAGCAGGGCGCTGTCGTTGTCGTCGGACACCACCGGCGGCTGCACCGAGACGACGCTGGGCGCCTTGGTCATCTGCTGGCGCACGGCCTCGATGGTGGTGGTCGCCGCTTGACTTGACGCGTCGCCCTCGCCCGGGAACGTCACCAGCACGCGGATGGGGCCGAGCGCGCCCGGACCGAGCGCGTCCGCGGCCGCGTTGACGCCGCCGCGGATCTCGTGGGTGGGATCGAACTGGCGCTGCATGCTGTTGCCCAGCACCATGTTGAACGCGGGTGCGGCCAGCACCAACAGCAGGATGGCCGCCGCGATCGCCGACGCCCACGGCCTGCGCATCACCGCGCCGGTCCAGCGCGTCCAGAACCGCGACTGCGTCGCCTCGGCCCGCCGCGACCAGTGCAGGTAGGACGACCGTTTGGCCGCGGCCTTGCCGAACGTCGCCAGCACGGCGGGCGTGAGCGTCGTCGAGGTCAGCACCGCGACCGCGACCGCGAGGATCGCGCCGGTGGCCATCGACACCAGCACCGGGGTGTTGATGAGGTAGATGCCGGTGACCGAGGCGATCACGGTCAAACCCGACAGCGCCACGGCGAGCCCCGACGTGGCCATCGCGGCGTCGATCGCATCCTGCTGATCGCGGCCCGCGCGCAGTTCCTCGCGGAACCGCATCAGGATGAACAGTGAGTAGTCGATCGCCACCGCGATGCCGAACATCGACACCGTCGACGTCACGAACACGCTCATCGTCGTGAACATCGACAGCAGATAGACCAGGCCCATGGTCACCACGACCGTGCACACACCCAGCACGAGCGGCAGGGCCGCGGCGGCCAGTGACCCGAACACCGCGAGCAGCACGATCAGGACGATCGGCATGTTCCACTTCTCGGCCGCGGCGATATCGTGCTTGGTGGCCTGCGTCGCCGCGGCGCCCAGCGCGCCCTGACCGATGACGTAGAACTTGACCTTGCCGTTCTGGCTCTCGCCGGGTTCCTCGCCCTGGATGCCGACCTTCTGGCGCAGTTGTTTGGCGACGTCGACCGCGCCGGTGTTGTTGAAGTCGAGTTGCAGCGTGATCACATACGGCCGGTCGGGCTGCGGCGCCGGTTGCTGCGGATTGGGGACGATCTTGACGCTGGGCACCTCGGCCGCGAGCTTCTCGAGATGGACGACGGCGGCGTTCATGTCCTCGTACGACGCGTCGGCCCGCGGTGCGGCCACCAGCGCAAGCGGTGATGCGCCCTGGTCGGGGAAGTGCTCCTCGAGCTGTCGCTGCACGTGCAGCGACTGGGAACCCTCGACCTCGAACCCGCCGCCGGTGAGGTTCGACGACTGGTTGAGAGCGAGGTAGATCGACGGCACCAGGAGCAGCAACCACGTCGCGAACACCGCCCAGCGGAACCTGCGCAAAGTGCTGCTCAAGCGCATCATGAACTGCTGGATGCGAAGTCCCCGCTTTCTCTCCGGCAGGCTCGGTGTCCTGATATCCCTGGCGTGTCTGAGCGTGAGCGTACCTGCACACGGGTACCGTGGCGGGCCACTCATTCGTTCTGTTATCGACCACACCCGTCCTGGCCGTTACCGGCCGCGGTTAACGAATCCGGCGGCCCTGGCGACATAGATGGCAGGATTTCCCCGGCGGCGATGTACGCATCGGATCCGCCGGGGGTCGGACAGGTCACCGATCGCAACGTTTTGTTCGTTCACTTCGTTTGCGAGGGGTAGACGATCGCGAACGAAGGAGCTCGTTGCATGAAGGCCGCCATCACCGGGGCAATCTTTGGGGCCAAGCACGATCTGCGGCGCACGCTGGGAACGGTGTTCGTGGCGACCGCCGTGGGCGGCGCGGCGACCGCCGCGCTGCTCGGCCCGTCGGCCACGGCCGCGACCGACCCCTGCGCGGCCAGTGAGGTCGCACGCACGGTCGGCAAGGTGGCCACCGACACCGGCGACTATCTCGACGAGAACCCGCAGACCAACCAGGCTCTGACCACCATCAGCAAGCAGCAGGCCGGGCCCGCGACCCTCGCGTCGATCAAGACCTATCTGGACGCCAACCCACAGGTCGCCAAGGACCTGCAGCGGTTGCAGCAGCCGCTGACCGCCCTGGGCACCAAGTGCCAGTTGCCTGTGACGCTGCCCCAGCTCCTCGGTCTCGTGCAGGCCGCGCAGCAGCAGGGTACGGCAGCCGCCGGAAGTTTGCCAGGAGGCCTGACGTCGCCTCAGATCGCGGGGGTGCCAGGTGTGGTCGGACCCGCACAGCGGACGCCCATCTCGCCGGTCTCACAGGGCTCCGGGCCACTTCCCGGCCCTGCTGTCACGTCCACACGCTGACCGCCGACGCTCCGCGTCGCCTACCTGAGGCGCGCTGAGCTGCAATTTCGATGCATTGCGACACTGGTTTGAGTGCAAGGCAAGAAACTGGACACAGATTCTGCTTAGCTTTTTACGCCGATAACCGTTTGGCGTTACGGCCTTCCACTTCCGATGAAGGAGCTTGACCATGTTGCTCTCGGCCCAGAATGCGCGGCGAGTGGTTGCTGGCGCGGCCGGCGCCGGCGCTGTAGCCGGTGCGATGCTGTTCGGTGCTATCCCCTCGGCGCTGGCTGATCCGGCCCCGAACCCGCCCAACTGCACGGCCGCAGACCTGGCCGGCGTTGCGTCCGGTGTCTCGGCCGGCACCTCGGCCTACCTGTTCACCCACCCACAGGTGAACGACTTCTTCACCAGCCTCGAAGGGTTGCCCCGGGAAGAGGTGAAGCCCAAGGTTGCCGACTACCTCGCAGCCAACCCGCAGGTGAAGGACGAACTGACCGCGGTGCGCCAGCCCCTTGTCGACCTCAAGAATCGTTGCGGGACCGCGCCGGCACCTGAATTGCCGTAGTCCGCGTGCGGGTGGACATGACCCCCGCCAGCGGTGAGGGATCGCGGGCGCCCGAGGGCGTCAATCGCACGGTCCTCATGGTCGACGACGACCCGGATGTCCGAACCTCGGTGGCGCGCGGCCTGCGCCACTCGGGGTTCGACGTCCGGGTCGCGGCGTCCGGCAAGGAAGCGCTGCGGCTGCTGTCGACGGAGTCGCACGATGCCCTCGTACTGGACGTGCAGATGCCGGAGCTCGACGGCGTCGCCGTGGTCACCGCGTTGCGGGCGCTGGGCAACGACATCCCCATCTGTGTGCTGTCGGCACGCGACACCGTCAACGACCGGATCGCCGGTTTGGAGGCAGGTGCCGATGACTACCTGACCAAACCGTTCGACCTCGGTGAACTGGTGGCCCGGCTGCATGCGCTGCTGCGGCGCGCGAGCCACACCGAGCAGCCGTCCGACACCATGACAGTCGGACCGGTCACCATCGACACCGCGCGCAGGCTGGTGTTCGTCAGCGGTGAACGCGTCGACCTGACCAAGCGCGAGTTCGACCTGCTGGCGGTGCTCGCCGAGAACGCGGGCGTGGTGCTGTCCCGGCAGCGGTTGCTGGAGCTGGTGTGGGGCTACGACTTCGACGTCGACACCAACGTGGCCGACGTCTTCATCTCCTATCTGCGGCGCAAACTCGAACGCGACGGCGTGCCGCGTGTGATCCACACCGTGCGCGGCATCGGGTACGTGCTGCGGGAAGAGCCGTGAGCGCCGAGGTCGGGAGCTGAGTGCGGCGCCTGCGTCTTCCCGCGTTCATCCGGTCGGCATCGCTGCGTACCAGGGTGGCGGTCGCGGCCGCCGCGGCAGCCTCGGCCGTCGTCGCGGCGTTCACGATCCTGACGTCGGTGGTGCTCGCGAGCAACGATGCGGCACAGCTCGATCGGCGTCTCGACGCGATCGTCGACGCCAGCATCAACCCGGAACACCTGCAGGATCCGCAGCGCGGCGTGCTCACCACCGGACGCACCCGCACGGGCGGTCAGGTGGTGTTCCAGCGCGGTTTCCAACTTCCCGCGCTGCCGCCGGGCACCGCCACCGTCGAGGTGAACGGTGTGGACTACCGGGTCCGCACCGTCTCGGTCGACCAGCAGGGCGGCATCATGATGTCGATCGGTATCCGCGCCGACTCCATCTTGTTGAGCGCCAACCGGATTCCGCTGTACGCCGCGGTCGGGGTGGTGACGGTCCTGGTGGCCGCCGGTCTGGGCTGGTTGCTCGCGGGCCCGGCGATCCGGCCGCTGCGCAAGCTCACCGAGCACACCTCCAAGCTGGGCAGCGGCGGCCCCGACACCCTGCCCGAGGTGCGCGGCGTCCGTGAGGCCGAGGACCTCTCGGAGGCCATGTCGGGCATGCTGACCCGGCTCGCGGCCGCGCAGCGCGCGACGACGAATTCGCTTCAGGCGGCACAGGATTTCGCGGCCAACGCCGCGCACGAACTGCGGACGCCGTTGACCGCGATGCGCGCGGATCTCGACACGCTGCGCATCCACGACCTGCCCGAGGACGAGCGCGACGAGGTGGTGGCCGACCTGTCCCGCGCACAACGGCGCGTCGAGGCCATCATCACCGCACTGGGACAACTCGCGTCGGGCCAGCTGGCGCAGGCCGAGGATCGCGAACTCATCGACATCACCGACATGCTCGACCGGGTGGCGCGCGAGAACACCAGGGCCGACACCGATGTGCGCATCGAGGTGCACGCCGACGACGACGTGGGCCTGGTGCTCGGCTGGCCGGGCGGGCTGCGCATCGCCGTGGACAACCTGGTGCGCAACGCGATCACGCACGGCGAGGCCGGCCGGGTCGTGGTGTCGGCGCACCGCACCGGTCAGATGCTGACCATCGTCGTCGACGACAACGGCCGCGGGCTGCCCGTCGAGGAACACGAGACCGTGCTGGGCCGGTTCCGCCGCGGCAGCACCGCGGTGGCCGGTGGGTCGGGTCTGGGGCTTGCGCTGGTGGCGCAGCAGGCCGAGTTGCACGGCGGGCAGATCAAGCTGTCCGACGGTCCACTGGGCGGCCTGCGCGCGACCCTGACGGTGTCGATCGCACCGACCGGTCCGACGGATCAGTTGGCCTGAGCCTTGCGTCGCGCGGCGGCCAGCACGCCGCGCCAGCCGAGCAGAAGTGCCGCGGTGACCAGCGAGGCCACCACGATGAAGCTGACGGCGGTGCCGGCCGAGGTGAGCTTGCGCAGCAGCATGCCGACGACGATGGTGCACAACCACACCGCGATGCCGGTGGGCGCCAACGATGTCGGGCGCTGCCAGCCGCGCGAGACCACCCAGCCGACGAGCGTGCCGACCAGAAACGGCCAGGCCGTCTCGGCGACGCCGGCCACGGTGATCCCCTCGGCGTGGCTGCGCCTGCCGATCGTGCAGAACACCACCACACAGACCAGATCGGCCAGCAGGGCGCGGGCGCTAGTCGCTCGCATACGTCATCACATCCAATACCAGTGGGCTCACTTCGGACACTTCCCGGGTGGCGAAACCTGGTTGCAGCGCAGCCGGTTTGCCGTCCAGCAGCGCGTCACCGGCGGTGGCGGAGGTCAATCGGGAATCCAACCGGAACGAGTCGAACACAAACGGTAGCCCATCGGCCGCGAGCGGATCGGGGCCGTCCATGACATGGAAGTGCAGGTGCGGGGCATCGGAGTTTCCGCTGTTGCCCAGCGACGCGATCACCTGCCCCGTGGCGAGCTGATCACCGGGCTTGACCTTGAGGCTGCCGGGTTGCAGATGCGCGTAGAACGCGTACACGCCGTCGCCGATGTCCTGCACGATGTGGTTGCCGCCGTACTGCTCGAGCGTGAGCCCGCTCGGTGTCACCCCGGGCGTCTGCTCGGGCTGGCCGTCGAGCACCGACACCACCGGGCCGTCGGCGACCGCGCGGATCTCGGCGCCGAAGTACGGGTAGCTCTCGACGGCGGCCTTGTTGCCGGTGTAGATGCGGCCGTCGGTACCGAGTTGCACATAGTCGATGGCGAATCGCTCTGCGGCCCAGATTTTTCCGTTGATCGGGTTGAGCGCCATGCGGTGCGCCGTCATGTCGCAGCAGCTGTTGATGTCCAGCCACCCGTCACCGGTCAGCGGCGGCGAGATCGACGGCGGCTTGCGCGTCTGCACGCTCACCGGTGCGATGGTCTCGGTGACGTTCGCCGGGATGAGCGGCGGCATCGGCTTGGCGACCGTGAGGTCGATGGCATGGGTGAGCTCGGTGGGCACCTGCGCCGGATCGTCGGCGACGACGTCGAGCCATACGGTCGCACTCTGGCCGGGGCCGAGCACGTTGGCGGGTGCGGCGGGGTTGCCGAGCGCCCTGGTCCAGTACTTCAGGCTGTCGCCCGAGAGGGTCAGCAGCTTGCGGTCACCGTCCATGACGCTCACGGCGTTCAGCGTGACGTTGCCCGACATCGGGTTGGTCAGCATCAGCTCGTACGCCAGATGCGTGCGGCCGTCGGTGGTGGGCACCGGGATCGGTTCGGCGAGCACCGATCCGATCACCGGCGTCGGCTGGGCCTTGGGTGTGGTGGTCGTGGTGGCCTCGGATTCGGTGGTCTCGGCCGACGAACATGCGGTCAGGACCACCAGGGCAGTGGCGGTGCCGAGCGACACCGCGAGGGTCAGATATCGCATCAGTTGGGCTCCTGGCGTTCGGGTGCGGGTTCGTGCTGGTCGACCCTGTCGACGTCGAGATCGGTCTCGGTGCGGAACATGAAGAAGAAGATCACCCACCCGATCGCGGAGATGAAGATCCAGCTGATCAGGCGGTAGATGAGCATCGCGGAGATGGCCGAGGCCAGTGTCATTCCCGACGTCACCAGACCGGGCACCAGCACGGCCTCCACGACCAGCAGGCCGCCGGGCATGAGCGGGATCGAGCCGACCGCACGCGCGGCCGCGTACGCCACCGTGACCCCGGCCAGCGACGGATGACCGCCCGCGGCGTAGCACGCGAACGCCAGGCACGCGACGTCGGCGATCCAGTTGAACATCGACCAGCTGAACGACACCGTGAGGTCGCGGCGGCCCAGCTTGACCGCCTCCAGCTGTTTGAGGATCTCGCGCCACTTGGCCAGCCCGGTGTCAGATGGCTTGCCGCGCACCGAGTTCACCCAGTGCAGCACCTTGACGCCGATACCCTCGATCAACTCGGGCCGCGACGCGACGGCCTGGCCGAGCAGCACCAACGCGAGCAACCCGCCGAGCGAGAAGATCAGCGACAGCGGGTTCTTGCTCGCACCGAGCATGAACGCACCGCCGAGGCCGAGCAGCGCCAGGCCGAGGACCTGCAGCACGCCCGACATCACCAGCTGCCACGACGCCACCAACGGCGATGCGCCCCAGATGCGTTGCTGCCGGTATATGAACGTCGTCGAGAGCACCGGGCCGCCCGGCATCGTCGTCGACAACGCGTTGCCCGCGTAGTACGCGGCCTCCGAACGCCACTGGCGCACCTGCACGCCGGCCGACAGCAAAAGCGTCCGCTGGATCTGCGCGAAGCTGTGGATCGACGCCATGGCCGCGACGACCGCGGCCAGCACCCACCACACGTTCGCCGACACCAGGCTCTTCCACGCCTTCGCCAGCTGATCCCATACCAGCGTCACCTCGACACTGAGTACCGCGACCGCGACGGCGATCAGCACCCAGCGCAGCCACCAGTACTTGCCGCGCGCAGAACCCGCCCGGCCGCGGGCGGCGTCCGCCTGCGCGTCGTGTGACACGCTCTACAGGGTAACCGCGCAGTTTGCGGGTTCACGACGGTTCACGCGGGCGTGCCGCGGTTACGCTACGGGCATGGCCCTGGACCCCGTTGCCGACGAAGCAGTATCGCCTCTCGTCCGCAAGGCTGCCGCCTGGTCGTGGCGGCTCCTGATCATCGGCGGCGCGATCGTGGCGTTGCTGTGGCTGATCAAACGGCTGGAGATCCTTTTCGTCCCGGTGGCGCTCGCGACCATGGTCGCCGCACTGCTGCTGCCCGCCGTCGACTTCATGGACCGTCGCGGGGCCCCGCGTGGATCCGCGGTCGCGCTTGTGCTGCTCGGCGGTATCGCCGTGGTGGGCGGCATCCTGACCTTCGTCGTCACGCAGTTCATCCAGGGCGCCCCCGACCTGGTCGAGCAGATGACGCGCAGCATCGACGGCGTGCGGAACTGGCTGATTGACGGTCCGCTGCACCTGAGCAAGGAGCAGATCGACTCGGCCGGCAACACCGCGATCGAGGCGCTGCAACGCAATCAGGAGAAGGTGACCACCGGCGCGCTGTCCACCGCGGGCACGCTCACCGAACTGCTCACCGGGGCCGTGCTCACCCTGTTCACGCTGATCTTCCTGCTGCAGGGCGGGCGCAACATCTTCGCGTTCGTCACCAAGGCGTTCCCCGAGGACGTGCGCGAGCGTGTGCGCGACGCGGGCCGCGCGGGCTTCCACTCACTGATCGGTTACGTGCGCGCGACGTTCCTGGTGGCCCTCGTCGACGCCATCGGCATCGGCACCGGCCTGGCCATCATGGGCATACCGCTGGCGCTGCCGTTGGCGTCACTGGTGTTCCTCGGCGCGTTCGTGCCGCTCGTGGGTGCCGTCATCGCCGGCTTCCTCGCGGTGGTCGTGGCGCTGCTCGCCAAGGGCCTGGTCTACGCGCTGATCACCCTCGGTCTCATCATCGCCGTGCAGCAGCTCGAGGGGCACGTGCTGCAGCCGCTCGTGATGGGCCGCGCGGTGTCGATCCACCCGCTGGCCGTCGTGCTCGCGATCGCAGGCGGCGGTGTGCTCGCGGGCATCGTCGGCGCACTGCTCGCGGTGCCCGCGGTGGCATTCCTCAACAGCGCGACGCGGGTCCTGCTGGCGCGCGATCCGCACGCAGAGGAGGAGGCCCTGGTCGCCGAGAGCACCACGATCATCGCCGCAGAGTCCGACGACCTTCCCGAACGGGAGTAGCCGGGCCCTACAGCCTGCCTTCGCGGCGCAGCAGGTCCTGCGCGCTCATGCCGCCGCCACGGCGCTTGGTCTCCGGATCCTCCGGAGCGTCCTCACGCGTGTTGAGCTTCTCGGTCGACGGTTCCTGCTCCCGCTGCGGGGGCGTGGGGATCGCCGTCGTCGCATCCGCGGGCGCACCGCCGTTGGGCGGACGCTGCGCGCTGAACGCGGTGGTGGGCGCGTTCTCGTTGCTCCGATCGGCGGGCCCGGCGGGCGGGCGGCCCTGCGGGGCATGGCACGCGTGGTGTCCGTCGAAGGCCGCTGCGGCTGGGCCGGCGGCGGCTGGGGCACGTTCTTGGCCGGCGCGGGACCACGCAACGCGCCCAGCCAGGACTCGATCTCGCGTTCCTCGCGTTGCGGCGGGGCCGGCGGCTGCGCCGGGCCACCCGGGCGCGGCGCACGCTCGGTCGGCGCGGCCGCGCTGCCTGCGCCGCCGTGCACCGCGCTGTTGACCGCATTGCGAACGGCGTTGCGCGCCATGGCGAACCGCGTGGTGGCGGGTTCATCGCCGGCCTGCTGAGCGGGCGCCTGCGGCGGCTGCGGCGGCTGCGGCGGTGTCGAGATGCGCGCGGTACCCGCGGCCGACGGCGCGTTGCTGCGCATCGGCGGCATCGGGCGGACCGGTTCCGGTGCGGGATGCGTCGGATCGTGCGGACGCGGTGGCGGCGGCGGTGCACCGACGCCCACGAGGGCCCGCTGGTCGGCCTCGGACTCGCGCACGGTGGGGCGCTTGCGCTCGTCGGGCAGTTCGGTCTCGCCGAGGCCCAGCTTCTCCTGCACCCGCTTCATCCAGCGCGGGGCCCACCAGCAGTCGTCGCCGAGCAGCTTCATGATGGCGGGCACCAGGAACATACGAATGATGGTGGCGTCCAACAGAAGTGCGATGAGCAGACCGAAGGCCAGGTATTTCATCATCACCAGGTCGGAGAACACGAACGCACCCGCGACCACCGCGAGGATCAGCGCCGCACCGGTGATCAGGCGGCCCGTGGTCGCCGTACCGATGCGGATGGCCTCGGCCGTCGACATACCGCGTTCACGTGCCTCGACCATGCGGGACACCAGGAACACCTCGTAGTCGGTCGACAGACCCCAGATGACCGCGATGATCAGGCCGATCATGGGCGCCATGAGCGGCTGCGGGGTGTAGTTCATCAGCCCCGAGCCGTGGCCGTCGACGAACATCCACGTGAGGATGCCCATCGTCGAACCGAGCGTCAGCGCGCTCATCAACGCGGCCTTGATCGGCAACACCACCGATCCGAACGCCAGGAACATCAGGACGGTCGTCGTGACGATCAGGATCAGCGCCATCAGCGGCAGCTTGTCGAACAGGCTGTGGATCGAGTCCTGTTCAAGCGCCGGGGTTCCGCCGACGAACACCTCGATGCCGTGCGGTGGTTGCAGCGCGCGCAACTCGTCGATCTTCTTGGCCGCGTCGTTGCGGTTCTCCAGACCGTTCTGGATCACCCGCACCGACGGGTCCTTGGACCCGCTGTCGTTGGCCGGGCGTTCCTTCCACATCTTCTCCGGATCGTTGTCCGGGTCGGTGAAGCCGGAGACCGTGAGCGCCTTGGCGCGCATGTCGGCGATCTGGGCGTCGGTGATCGGCTCGCCGTCCTCACGCTTCATCACGAGCGTGAGCGGTTCGGTACGGAAACCGGGGAACAGCTTGTCGAATTGCTCCTGCGACTGGCGCACGGAGTTGTCCGGCGGCAGGTACTTCTCGCTGATGCCGCCGAGGGAAAGCTGCCCCAACGGGATGATCAGCAGCACCATGACCACCAAAATCGGTGCGGCGAACGCGATCGGGCGCTTCATCACGACGTTGACCAGCCGGCCCCAGAAGCCGCGCTCGACCTCTTCGCGCGTCTTGGTCTTCTGCGTCTTCTCGGCGAACCAGTCGATGATGCGCCGCGAGAACTGCCAGTTGGCCAGGAACGGGATCTTCAGCAGCGTCGTCACGCCCAGCGCGTCGACTCGCGGGCCCAGGATCGCCAGCGCGGCCGCCAGCACGGTGATCGACAGGATCGCCGCGAGCATGACCGACGCGATGATGGCGTAGGTGATCGATTTCAGGAAGCCCTGCGGGAACAGCAGCAGCGGCACCGACGACGCGACGATGATCACCGCGGAGAACACGACCGTGCGTCCCGACGTCATCACGGTGCGGCGAACGGCCGCCTCGGTGTCGTAGCCCTCGGCGATCTCCTCGCGGAACCGGCTCACGATGAACAGGCCGTAGTCGATCGCGATACCGAGGCCGATCAGCGTGACCACCGGCTGGGCGAAGAAGTGCACGGGGGTGAACTCGGCGACCAGGCGCATGATGCCCAGCGCGCCCGCGATGGCGAGGCCACCGATGATCGCGGGCAGGGCCGCGGCGATCACGGTGCCGAACACGAAGAACAGCACCACGGCGACCAGCGGGATGGCGGCCACCTCGGCACGCTTCTGGTCCTCGCCGATGGTGCCGGTCAGCTCACTGGCCAGCGGGTTGAGGCCCGCGAGCCGGATGTCGCCGTCGTTGACCTGCTGCAGCTCGGGCTCGACGACCTGATAGTTCTTGAGGATCTCGTCGTCGTCGTCACCTTGGAGCGGGATGCTGATGAACGTGTGCCGCAGATCCTCCGTCTTCATGGCGCTGACGGTCGGGTCGGTGGTGTCGGGGGCCTTGAGCCAGCCCACCCAGCCGACGATCTGATCCTCGTGGTCCTTGACCACCTGATCGAGTTCCTCGGTGACCTTCTTCTGCCACGCCTTGTCGGTGACCTTCTTGTCGTCGGGAGGCGTCAGGATGGCCACCACGTGGCTGGTCCGGTCACGGCCGTACACCTCGTCGCCGATCAGCGACGCCGCGACAGACTGGCTGCCCTCGTCGTAGAAACCGCTCTGCGTGACGTGGTTACCCAGGCTGATCCCGTAGACGCCGCCGCCGAGACACAGGGCCACCATCACACCGATGACGATGTACCTGAACTGGTACACGGTCCGACCCCACCAGGCGAACACTTAGGCTCCTAACGCTTCGATCAAATCTCCAGAGACCCGCGCCTGCGCTGTGCGAGGCTGTTTGTCTGGGTCCGTTGTGGTCTTGTGCAGTTGTCACACACGCGAGGTCAGTAGCGACGACAACGGCCGGAACGGCTGCAGCCACGCCCCCTGCTCGGGTAGCGAGTCCAGGCCGATCCGTGGCAGCGGTTCCCGGAAAACACCAGGAATATCCTCCAGATCGACAAACTCCAAGGTATCCGACGCTAGCGCCCAGCTGGCATGTTCGCGAAATCCGAGAACCTGCACAGGCGTGCCCTCACGGGCGATTTCCTCCAGCGGTTGCCGGAACGCCTGCCCGTCCGCGGAGGCGACCAGTACCGCCGCCAGCCCCTCACGTCTGCGCAGTGCGATGTGGTCGAGCATGTCGCTGTCGACATCGCTGTCTTCATCGATCTTCGGTTTGGCGAAGACGGCGAAACCCACGTTACGCAACGCCTCGACCCACGGGCGCACGACATCGGCGCTACCTGGGGCGATGTTGGTGAAGACCGTCGCCTCGGGCTCATGGGAGATCGCGGTTTCCTCCGCGCCGACACCGTCGGCCAGCTCGGCGGTATAGGCCAGAAGCCATCGGCCCAGCGCGTCGAACCGCGGGCGGTGCGCGGCTGTGGGCCTGCCGCCGAGAATCGACCCGAGGCCCATG
This sequence comes from Mycolicibacterium smegmatis, assembly GCF_001457595.1. Classification (GTDB taxonomy): domain Bacteria; phylum Actinomycetota; class Actinomycetes; order Mycobacteriales; family Mycobacteriaceae; genus Mycobacterium; species Mycobacterium smegmatis. The sequence continues at coordinate 296,451 of NZ_LN831039.1, forward strand.
TCCAGATTCGGTGCGTCCCAGACCAGCAGGACCCGTCGGACACCCGGAACCGCATCGGTTTCGGGTGAGGATTCTTGCTGGAGGTCCTCCACGATGTCGGGCGTCACACTCATAGGCGTTTCTCCCACACCAGTTCGGCCACCTCGGTGCCGGCCAGGGCCTTGCGCTGGTACTTCGTGACGGGCCGCTCGAGGGATATCGGCAGGTCGTCGCTGGTCGACACCCGGCGCAGCAGCGGCTCGGCGTCGCCGACCTCGGCGATGTGCTCGGCGTATCCCATGTGGTCGGTCGCGGCGTGCAGGACGCCGCCCTCGCGCAACCGGTCGGCGATGAGCGCGACCGTGGCAGGTTGCAGCAACCGGCGCTTGTGGTGGCGGGCCTTGGGCCACGGATCCGGGAAGAAGACCCGCACACCGGTCAGGGTGTTGCTGCCGATCATGTGCTCGAGAACGTCGACGCCGTCGCCGCGAATCATCCGGATGTTGGTGACACCCTCGCGGTCGATCGCGCTGAGCAACTGCGCGAGGCCCTTCCGGTACACCTCGACGGCGATCACGTCGATGTGCGGTTCGGCCTTGGCCATCTCGAGCGTGGACGTCCCGGTGCCCGAGCCGATCTCCAGGACCAACGGTGCCGAGCGTCCGAACCAGGCCTCGGTGTCCAGGTCGGTGATGGGCTGGGAATCCTCGTCTCTGGCCTGCATGCCGAGCTTGGGCCACAGGCGGTCCCAGGTTCCCTGCTGGCCGCCGGACAGCGTCGATCGGCGTGTGCGAAAGCTGGTCACGCGGGGCAGGCGGTGCGGCTCGGCCGGCGGGCCTGCTGAAGCGTTCACGGGGGCCTCTCCAGCGGCGTCGAGGTCGGGAGCCGGTCCGCCCGCGACGTCAGGCACAGGCGCTTGCATCCGTCCATGGTCTCTTATCGGCAGCTGTGTGCCCGCATCGTGGTACAGATTGATACCCAACAGTTGCCTTCGACTGTTATGACCCAAACATCCGTTCGCGAGCCCGTCCGGGCCATGCCACGATTCTTGGCAGGGATGACCAGGGAGTTCACTGTGGAGGGCCGCCAGATGTTCGCAGCCGAGCTGAAGCGGTTTGCCGGCTGCGTCGGCGACGGCAACCGCGACCCGCGGCTGGCGAAGATCTCCGCCCGCGTGTGCGCCCCCGTCGGAGTCTCCGTGCACGGCCGCCGCGGTGTGGGGGTCACCACGGTGGCCGAGGCCCTCGCCGCGAACGGTGTCGCGGTGCGCGACGACGGGCCGGGTGAGCTGGCGGTGCTGGTCACGGCCGAGGTGCTCAAACCAGAGGATCTGACCCTCGCGGACGCGTTGCGGGCACGCGGTGCGGACGTGCTCGTCGTGCTCAACAAGGCCGACCTCGTGGGCCGTGCGCCGGACGGTTCCCTGGCCGCAGCGCACCACCGCGCCCAGCAGCTGCGGGAGCGGACGGGGTTGCCCGTGGTGCCGATGGTCGGGTCGCTCGCGCGGGCCACGCTTTCGCCGCACCTCGTCGAGGCGCTGCGCCTGCTGGCGACGACGCCGGCCGACCTGACCTCGACCGAGGCGTTCCTGGCCGACCCCCACCCGGTCGCGCAGGCGACCCGCACCGAGTTGCTGACCACGCTGGACCGTTTCGGCATCGTGCACGCATGCCGTGAACTGAGCCGCGAGCCGAACGCCGATGCCGCGGTTCTGTCCGCCGCACTGCGGCGCCTCGGCGAGACCGACCGTGTGCTTGCGGCGCTCGATGCGCTGGCCGCACCGCGCAGATACCGGCGGATCGAACGGGCCCTGACCGAACTGCAGGCCGTGGGCGGTGAGAGCGTCGGCCGCTTCCTTGCCGCCGACACCACCGTGGTCGCGGTGATGGATGCCGCGCTCGAGGTCATGCGGGCCGCAGGGGTGGTGGTGCCGTCGCGGCCCGCATGCGGGCGCGATGCGCACCTGCGTCGGGCCAGGTTCTGGTGGCGGTACACCCGTGGCCCGGTGGGCGCGCTGCACGGCAGGTGCGCCGCCGCGATCGCGCGGGGTTCGCTGCGTCTGGCGGGCCTGGACACCGAGGAGGCGGCGCGGCGGTGAGCACCGCGACGGAAGAACCCACACCGGACCCGATCGCCGAGGCGGACGCACTCGTCGCCGCGGTCGACCCTGGGCTGAGCTCACCCGGTGTCCAGGCCCGCGACGTCATCCTCGTGACGGGTCCCTGGCTCGCGGGCACGTCGAGTGTCCTGGCGGCACTGCGGGAACGGATGCCCCAGCACACGTTCGTCGAGTCCGACGACCTGCTGGCCGGCGAGGCGCCCAAGGCAGTGGTGTTCGTGGTCTCGGCCGCCGCGCCGATCACCGAATCAGACTGTGCGCTACTGGATCTGACGACCCAGTACACCGATCTGGTGGTGGGCGCGGTGTCCAAGATCGACGCGCACCGCAACTGGCGCGACGTGTGTGAGGCCGACGCCAAGACCTGCGCCGCGCGGTCGCAGCGCTACGAACGGATGCCGTGGGCCGGCGTCGCCGCTGCCCCCGATCTCGGTGAACCCCGGGTCGATGAGCTCGTGACCGCGCTCACCGAGCTTTCGGGTAATCCAGACATGTTGCGGCGCAACAGGTTACGTGCCTGGGAGGCGCGGCTGGAAGCCGTCATCGGCCGATACGAGGCAGACGCGTCAGGGGCCGACCGCAAGACGCGGCTGGAGACGCTGCGCGAGCGGCGCGCCGAGATCAACCGCACGCGCAGGCTCACCAAGACCGAACGCAGTGTCGCCCTGCGCAGTCAGTTGCAGCAGGCGCGCGTGCAACTCGGTTACTTCGCGCGCAACCGGTGCAACTCGGTGCGCACCGAACTGCAGGAGGACGTCGCGGCGCTGGGCCGGCGACGGATCGGTGAGTTCGAGACGTACGTGCGCGAGCGCTGCGACACCATCGTCGACGAGGTCCACGAGGGTGTCACGGTGCACCTCGGCGACGTCGCGTCGGAACTGGGTCTCGACGCGCCCGCGACGCCGGAGCGTCCCTTGGTGCCCGACATCGCATCGCCGCCGCTGAAGACCCGCACCGTGGAGACCCGCCTGATGGCCGTGCTGGCCGTCGGCTTCGGACTCGGGGTCGCGCTGGCCGTGAGCCGCCTGCTGGCAGGCGCGGCACCTCGTCTCGCGGTCACGGGCCTGGCGGTCGGGGCGCTGGTCGGGTTGCTGCTGGCGGTGTGGGTGGTGAGCATCCGCGGCCTGTTGCACGACCGGGCGGTCCTCGACCGGTGGGTCAACGACGCCACCGCGACAGTTCGCTCGGCGGTCGAGGAGCTCGTCGCGACGCGTGTGCTGCAGGCCGAGGCCGATCTCACGACACAACTTGCCGGTCGTGAGGAGGCCGAAGCCGCGGCGGCCGCCGAGCAGATCGCCGCGATCGACACCGAACTGCGCGAACACGCCGTCGCGACCGCTCGCGCGGCCGCGCTGAGGGACCGTCGGATACCGCCGTTGCGGCGCGCGCTGGACGCCGTCCGCGCCGATTTGTACGGGGATTCGGCTTCTACTGATGAGTAACCCGGGTGTGAGCCTGAACTGAATCGTTCCTGTGAGTGATCGGACAGACAACTGGCTCACGGCTCATATGTGACCCGCGTTAACCTCTACCCAAGGGGCAGCCGTAACCGCGTTGTGACGTGGCTTGGGTTCCAGAAAACCTACGCAGGAGAATTCAATGACCTCAGCGACCATTCCGGGTTTGGACACCGCACCGACTAAACATCAGGGACTGCTGGCGTGGGTCCAGGAGGTTGCGGAGCTGACGCAGCCGGATCGGGTGGTGTTCGCCGACGGCTCCGACGAGGAGTACGAGCGGCTGTGCGCCCACCTCGTCGAGGCCGGCACCTTCCAGAAGCTCAATCCCGAGAAGCAGCCCAATTCGTACCTCGCGCTTTCCGATCCGTCCGACGTCGCGCGTGTCGAATCCCGCACCTTCATCTGCACCGAGCGTGAGATCGACGCGGGTCCGACCAACAACTGGATGGACCCGGCCGAGATGCGCGGCATCATGACCGACCTGTACCGGGGCTCGATGCGCGGCCGCACGCTCTACGTGGTCCCGTTCTGCATGGGCCCGCTGGATGCCGAGGACCCCAAGCTCGGCGTCGAGATCACCGACTCGGAATACGTCGTCGTCTCGATGCGCACCATGACCCGCATGGGCCGGGCCGCGCTGGACAAGCTCGGTGACGACGGCTTCTTCGTCAAGGCCCTGCACTCGATCGGCGCTCCGCTCGAGCCCGGTCAGAAAGACGTGCCATGGCCGTGCAACGACACCAAGTACATCACCCACTTCCCCGAGACCCGTGAGATCTGGAGCTTCGGCTCGGGCTACGGCGGCAACGCGCTGCTGGGCAAGAAGTGCTACTCGCTGCGCATCGCGTCGGCCATGGCCCACGACGAGGGCTGGCTCGCCGAGCACATGCTGATCCTCAAGCTGATCAGCCCCGAGAACAAGGCGTACTTCATCGCCGCGGCGTTCCCGTCGGCGTGCGGCAAGACCAACCTCGCGATGCTGCAGCCCACCATTGAAGGCTGGCGCGCCGAGACCGTCGGCGACGACATCGCGTGGATGCGCTTCGGCAAGGACGGCCGCCTGTATGCGACCAACCCCGAGTTCGGCTTCTTCGGCGTCGCGCCCGGCACCAACTGGTCGTCGAACCCCAACGCCATGAAGACCATCGCCGCGGGCAACACCGTGTTCACCAACGTCGCCAAGACCGACGACGGTGACGTGTGGTGGGAGGGCCTCGAGGGCGACCCGCAGCACCTCATCGACTGGAAGGGCAACGACTGGACGCCGGAGTCCGGTGAGAAGGCCGCCCACCCCAACTCGCGGTACTGCACCCCGATCTCGCAGTGCCCGACGCTGGCGCCCGAGTGGGACGACCCGCAGGGTGTGCCGATCTCGGCGATCCTGTTCGGCGGCCGCCGCAAGACCACGGTCCCGCTGATCACCGAGGCCCGCGACTGGCAGCACGGCGTGTTCATCGGTGCCACCCTGGGTTCGGAGCAGACCGCCGCAGCCGAGGGCAAGGTGGGCACCGTGCGCCGCGACCCGATGGCCATGCTGCCGTTCCTGGGCTACAACGTCGGTGACTACTTCGCGCACTGGATCAACGTGGGCAAGAACGCCGACGAGTCCAAGCTGCCCAAGGTGTTCTTCGTCAACTGGTTCCGTCGCGGCGACGACGGCCGCTTCCTGTGGCCGGGCTTCGGCGAGAACAGCCGCGTGCTCAAATGGGCCGTCGAGCGCATCGAGCACAAGGCCGACGGCAAGAGCACCCCGATCGGCATCGTGCCGACCGCGGCCGACCTCGACCTCGAAGGCCTCGATGTGGACCCCGCCGACGTTGACGAGGCGCTCGCCGTCAAGCCCGAGGAGTGGCGTGCCGAGCTCCCGTTGATCGAGGAGTGGTTCGAGTTCGTCGGTGAGAAGCTGCCGACCGGCCTCAAGGACGAGTTCGACGCGCTCAAGCACCGCCTGTCCGAAGAGGGCTAACCGCTTTTTCGTCGAGCCTGTAGTTACCGTGCAAAAGTGCGAGTGCCGCACACGGTAACTACAGGCTCGACGCATTTCCGGCGGGCTTGTCGGCCCCTGCTGTGACGATGCGGGCATGCGACAGCTGATCGTCGGCAGTCAGGCCCTGGCAGAGGGCACCGTCACCGAGCACGAGCTGCGCCGTTGGTACCGCAGGATGTACCGCGACATCTACATCCCGGCGGGATACACGCCGACGCTGATCGACCACATCGACGGCGCCTGGCTGCGGTCAGGCCGCCAGGGCATCGTCGCGGGCGTCGCGGCGTCGGCGTTGTTCGGGGCCGACTGGGTGGACGCCGGGATCGCGGTGGAGATGGTGTGGGACAACACCCGCCCGCCGCGGGGGATCATTGCGCGCGACGAGCGCACCGAGGACGACGAGATCACCACCGCGCAGTGCATCACTGTCACCACCCCCGCGCGCACTGCGTTCGACCTGGGACGTCACCTCCGGCGGAGCGAGGCACTGGCGCGGATGGACGCGCTGATGCGCGCGACGGCGTTCTCGCCCGACGACGTGGCCGCCCTCGCCGAGCGGTATCGCGGCGCGCGAGGGATCCGTCAACTGCGCGAGTTGCTGCCGCTCGTCGATGGCGGAGCCGAATCTCCCCGCGAGACGCGGACTCGGCTACTGCTTCTCGACGCGGGCTTTCCACGCCCGACGACGCAGATCCCGGCCGTGGACGAGCGTGGCCGGTTGGTGCGCATGCTCGACATGGGGTGGGAAGAGTTCATGGTCGCGGCCGAGTACGACGGGGATCAACACCGCACGGAGCGCGCGCGGTACGTCAAGGACATCCGAGTGTGGCCGAAACTGCGGGAATTGGGGTGGGACGTGATCCGCGTGATCAAAGAGGACCGCGACAGTGACGTCCTGCAGCGGGTGCACCGGGCGCTGGTCGCGCGGGGCTGGGACGGAAAACTGCTGCCCCGCCTCAGATCCTTACAAGATCGACGCATTTCGCGGCCCACTTGACACCCGTCAAGTGGCGCCGGTTACAGTCTGGTCATGCAGATCCGCGAGCACGTTGGCGCGAACAAGCCCGCCATCATCCTCTACCCGTCTGGAACCGTCGTCACCTTCGATGAGCTCGAGGCGCGCGCGAACCGCCTGGCGCACCATTTCCGCAACCAGGGCCTGCAAGAGGGTGACGTCGTCGCGATCCTGATGGAGAACAACTCCCACATCCACACGGTGATGTGGGCCGCGCGGCGCAGCGGGCTGTACTACGTCCCGATCAGCACGCACCTGACCGCTGCCGAGGCCGCGTACATCGTCGACAACAGCGGCGCCAAGGCGATCGTGGGCTCGGCGAAGATGCGCGACGTCCTCGCGGGCCTCGGCGACGAACTCCCCAACGGTCTGCCGGACACGCTGCTCATCGCCGACGGGGATCTCGACGGCTGGCTGCGTTACCCCGAGGCCGTCGCCGATCTGCCCGACACCCCGATCGACGACGAACTCGACGGCGATCTGCTGCAGTACTCGTCGGGCACGACGGGCCGGCCCAAGGGCATCAAACGTGAACTGCCGCATGTGCATCCGTCGGAGAACCCGGGCATGATGGCGGCGCTGATCAGCTTCTGGATGACGCCCGACTCGGTGTACCTGAGCCCCGCCCCGCTGTACCATACGGCGCCGTCGGTGTGGTCCATGCAGGTGCAGGCGGCCGGCCACACGACGGTGGTGATGGAGAAGTTCGACGCAGAAGGCTGCCTCGAAGCGATCCAGAAGCACCGCGTGACGCACGGTCAGTTCGTGCCGGCGATGTTCACCCGCATGCTGAAACTCCCTGAGTCCGTGCGCAACTCGTACGACGTGTCCAGCCTCAAGCGCGTCATGCACGCCGCCGCGCCGTGCCCGGTCGACATCAAGAAGCAGATGATCGACTGGTGGGGCCCGATCGTCGACGAGTACTACGCGTCCTCGGAGGCCATCGGCGCGACGCTGATCACGGCCGAGGAGTGGCTGAAGCATCCCGGTTCGGTGGGCAAGCCGCTGACCGGCATCGTGCATGTCCTCGACGAGGACGGCAACGAACTGCCGCCCGGGCAGGCCGGCGAGATCTTCTTCGAGGGCGGGCAGGACTTCGAGTACCTCAACGACGCCGAGAAGACGGCATCCTCACGCGACGCGCGTGGCTGGAAGACCGTGGGCGACATCGGGTATCTCGACGAGGAGGGCTACCTCTACCTCACCGACCGCCGGCACCACATGATCATCTCGGGCGGGGTGAACATCTACCCGCAGGAAGCCGAGAACATGCTGGTCACGCACCCCAAGGTGATGGACGCCGCGGTGTTCGGTGTCCCCGACGACGAGATGGGGCAGAGCGTCAAGGGTGTGGTGCAGACGGTCGACCCGGCCGATGCCACACCGGAATTCGGCGAGGAACTGCTTGCCTGGCTGCGGGACCGGCTCGCGCACTACAAGTGCCCGCGCTCGATCTCGTTCGAGCTGCAGCTGCCCCGCACCGACACCGGCAAGCTGTACAAGCAGGAGCTCATCGCGAAATATTCGTGATGTGATCGAACTGCCCGGCGGCATCCGGATCGGCCTGACCACCGACGTCGATGATGACGACGAACTCGACGACGCGACGTTCACGTTGAGTGAGGCCGCCACCGACGACCCCAGGGTCGTCACGGTGGCCTCGATCGCCGAGACCCTCGCGCTGCTCACCGATCGGTGCGAACGCCGGCCGCAGACCGCGGCCGTGTGCGACGACGTGCTGCGTGGTTTCGACCCGGACGCCTCGACGTTCAGCGGGGTCATCACCGAATCACTCGCGTACTCGACGCTGCAGGCCGGTGCGGAGTTCGCCCGCTGGCTCGACGAGCGCGGTCCCGCGACCGTGCCGCAGCTGCCGGACCCGGTGCAGGCCAATCGTGACGGCAACACGCTGCACGTCCGGTTCAACCGGCCGCAGCGTCACAATGCGTTCTCCACCGATGCCCGCGCCGCGCTGCTGGAGGCCCTCGAGGTGGCCCGTCTCGATTCTTCGGTCGACGAGGTCGTCCTCGGCGGCAACGGCCGGAGCTTCTGCAGCGGAGGCGATCTCGCCGAGTTCGGGTCGTTCGCCGATCCGGCCACCGCACACCTCGCGCGGACCAGACACAGCCCGGCACTGGTGCTCGACGAGTTGACGGCCCGCCTCGGCAGGCGCTGCCGCGCACACGTGCACGGCCAGGTGCTGGGCAGCGGCCTGGAGATGGCGTGCTTCTGCGGCCGGGTGAGCTGCGACCCGGACGCGACGCTCGGCCTGCCCGAACTGGCGCTGGGCCTGATCCCGGGGGCGGGCGGAACCGTGAGCATCACGCGCCGGATCGGCCGTTGGCGCACAGCGTATCTGGTGCTCTCGGGCCGCACGATCGATCCCATGACGGCGCTGTCGTGGGGTCTGGTCGACGAGATCGTCAGCGTTGCCGCGCCGGCCTGACGATCACCTCGTTGACGTCGACGTCCGCGGGCTCGTTGACGGCGTAGGAGACCGCGCGGGCGATCGCATCGGGCGGAATCGACTCGGCCCGGTAGATTTCCATGGCCTTCGCGGCGTCGGGATCGGTGATCGTGTGCGCCAGTTCGGATTCCACGACGCCGGGCGAAATCGTGGTGACACGGATCGAGGGGTCGAGTTCCAGTCGCAAACCTTCGGTGATCGCCCACGCGGCGTGCTTGGTGGCACAGTAGACCGCACCGGTGGGCACCACCTGGTGCGCGCCGATCGACGCCATCGTGACGAAGTGGCCGTGCCCCTGGCGCTGGAAATGCGGTAGCGCCGCGGCGATGCCGTTGAGCAGGCCGCGGACGTTGACGTCGATCATGGTGTCCCACTCGTCGACCAGCAGTGCGTCCATCCGTGACAGCGGCATCACGCCCGCGTTGTTGACGATCGCGTCGATGCGTCCGTGCTCGCTGACCGTCTCGTCGACGAATGCGGCCATGTCGGCGCGGTCGGTCACGTCGACACGGCGGACGTGCAGGTTCTCGCGTTTCAGTGTGGCCAGCCGGTCGGCGCGCCGGGCGCCGCCGACCACCTGATGCCCTTCGCCGGCCAGGCGGACCGCGACCGCTTCACCGATTCCACTCGTCACGCCCGTGACCAGGATGATCTTCTTCTTCTCACTCATGCATCCAGCGTCACGGCCGCGAACCTGGGCCACCAGGATGCGACGTTCCTGGGTGCGCTGCACCCCCCAAACGGCCCCGTACGGTGTCGACACCGCGCCTAAAGTGTGAACATGACCGATCTGGGCGACTACCTGCGCAGTCGACGCGCACTGGTCACCCCGGCCGACGTCGGGCTGCCTGCTGTCGGGCACCGCCGCGTGCCCGGGTTGCGCCGCGAAGAGGTGGCGTTGCTCGCCGGCCTGAGCGTCGACTACTACATCCGGCTCGAGCAGGGCCGGGAACGTTCCCCGTCGGCTCAGGTACTGGAGGCGCTCGCGGCGGTGTTGCGGCTCGACGAGGACGGGCGCCGGCACCTGTTCGCGGTCGCCGGGCTGACCCCGCGGATGCGGCTCGCCCCGGTGCCCGACCGGGTGGACCCGGCGTTGATGCGGCTCATGGCGGCCTGGCCCGACAACCCGGCTCTGGTGTACAACCGCGCCTACGACCTGCTGGCCTCCAACACGCTGGCGGATGCCCTGTACGACGGCATCCTGCACGACAACATGCTGCTGATGGTGTTCACCGAACCGCGGGCTCGCGAGCTGTACGCCGACTGGCCGGTGATCTCCGCCGACGCGGTTGCCGGATTCCGCATGAACCACGGCATCGCCCCGCACGATCCGCGCATCGACGCGGTGCTGAAAGAACTGCTCGACCGCAGCGCGGAGTTCGGCGAGTTGTGGGCCAGGCACGACGCCCGGGGGAAGTCCGCCACGGTCAAGAGCTTCCGGCATCCACAGGTGGGCGCCCTGACCCTGCAGATGCAGACGTTCGACGTGCGGTCCGCGCCCGGCCAGGAACTGGTGGTCTACCAGGCTGAGCCGGGTACGCCCAGCGCCGACGCGTTGAAGCTGTTGGGGAGTCTGGCTGCCACGGCAGACGCGTGAATAGCATGTGAAGCCGTGACTGCACATGGCCAGGCCTCCGGTGGTCCCTACTTCGACGATCTCAAGGTCGGGCAGGTCTTCGACACCGCGCCGTCGATGACGCTCACCGAGGGGGCCGCGGCGGCGCACCAGGCCGTCATCGGCGACCGTTTGCGCCTGTCGCTGGACGCCGAACTCTCCTCGGCGGTCACCGGAGAGCCGGGACCGCTCGCGCATCCGGCGCTGGTGTGCGACGTGGCCATCGGGCAGAGCACGCTGGTCACGCAGCGTGTGAAGGCCAACCTGTTCTACCGCGGCCTGGCGTTCCACAGGTTCCCGGTGATCGGTGACACCCTGACCACCCGCACCGAAGTCGTCGGACTCAAGCAGAACTCGAACAAACCGGGCCGGGCGCCGACAGGTCTGGCGGCGCTGCGGATGACGACCACCGACCACAAGGACCGCCTGGTCCTCGACTTCTACCGCTGCGCGATGCTCCCGCTGTCCGAAAATGGCGGTGACACCGGGTATTCCGATGATCTGTCCGCGATCGGTGCCGACGCGTCGCCGACGCCGACAGCGCATTGGGACGCCGACGCCTACCGTGCGCGGGTGCCGGGACCGCATCTCGACGATCTACGTGACGAACTGGCGGGTGCGGTGTTGCGCAGCACGGCCGACGTTGTCAGCAGCGCCCCCGAACTCGCCAGGCTGACGCTGAACATCGCTGCCACGCACCATGACTGGCGTTCCGGGGGCAGGCGCCTGGTGTACGGCGGGCACACCATCGGACTAGCGCTGGCGCAGGCCACCCGGTTGCTGCCGAACCTGGTGACCGTTCTGGGCTGGGAGTCCTGCGACCACACCGGACCCGTCCACGAGGGCGACACCGTGTTCAGCGAACTACATGTCGAATCGATCGAGGCGAATGTGGTGGGCCTGCGCTCGATCGTGTTCGCCGCGGGTGGGCCCGATGGTGGGGCCGACAGGCAGGTGCTCGACTGGCGGTTCAGTGCGCTGCTGTTCTGACCGCAACCCTTGCCGCAAACCGGGGCGGCCTCGGCGATGACCGGGATCTCGGGGGCCGTGGCGGCCCGTGCGCAGCAGGTGGCCGACGCGTTCGCCCGGATGACGGGTGTGGCCGTCGATGCCCGGGTGCTGCTCACCGGTCGTGCCGCGCTGCTCGGTATGTGCCCGCAAGGGTGTATCTCGGCAGGTGGTGCGACGCATCTGTTTCCGTCGCGGAAGGGGACCTGGTGCGCGCTGACGTTGTCGCGACCTGACGATGTGGCCGCCGTGCCTGCCCTGGTGCAGGCCGACACCGTGGACGCCGACCCCTGGCCTGTGGTCGAGACCTGGGCGGCTGCGACCGAGGCGCACGCCATCACCGAGCGTGCGAGGCTGCTCGGCCTGCCCGCGGCGGTGCTCGGTGAGACAGTCCCTGCGGCGCCGCGCATCACCCGCATGTGGCCACGGGGAACAGGCAGGCCCTTGACCGGATTGCTGGTGGCCGATCTGTCCTCGATGTGGGCGGGACCGCTGTGCGGCCAGTTGCTGCGGCAGGCCGGTGCCACGGTGGTCAAGGTGGAAAGTCACGCCCGGCCCGACGGCACCCGCAACGGCCCGCAGGTGTTCTTCGATTGGATGAACCACGGAAAGCTCTCGTATGTCGCCGATTTCGGCGAACCCTCCGCGCTGGGGGCGCTGCTGGATGTCGCCGACGTCGTGATCGAGTCCTCGCGGCCCACCGCACTGGTGCGGCGTGGTCTCGGCCCGGACGTGGTGGCATCGCGCGAAGGCCGGGTGTGGGTGCGGATCACCGGCCACGGCACCACCGGTGAGCACGCCGACTGGGTGGCCTTCGGCGACGACGCCGCGGTGTCCGGTGGCCTGGTCAAGAACCACCATGGCACACCAAGTTTCGCGGGCGACGCGATCGCCGACCCGCTCACCGGTCTGCACGCCGCACACGCGGTCGCCGAATCCCTCACGCGCGGTGGCGGGGACCTGATCGAGTTCGCGATGTCCGCGGTCGCCGCGACATACGCGGATCTGGCGACCACCGGTGCTGATATCGCCACCGTCGAGCCCGCATCTGCGCCGGCCGGGCCCGCCCTCGGCGCCGACAACGGCGCCGTGACGAGGCTGATCGCCGGGAGCCGGCCATGCTGATCCAGCGGGCGAGCCTGCTGGACGGCAGGATCGCCGACATCCGGGTGGGGGAGGCCATCGAAGATGTCGGTCCATCCCTACGGGCGCGGCGTGGCGAGGCGGTGCTCGATGCCGCGCTCGGCGCCGTCATCCCCGGGCTCCACGACCACCACGTGCACGTGTATTCCGCTGCCGCCGAACAGAACTCACTGAGGGTCGGCCCCCGCGAAGCGCACGACACCGGCGAACTGCGGCGCCTGCTCGCCGGTGCCGCGCCCGGTGCGGACGGCTGGATCCGGGCAATCGGCTACCACGAGCAGGTGGCCGGCCCGCTCGACCGTGACCGACTCGACGCGCTGGCCCCGGCAGTACCGGTGCGCGTGCAACACCGCAGCGGCGTGCTGTGGGTGCTGAACTCCGCGGGTCTCGCCGCGATAAACAGGCCGGATCACCCGGACGGCATACTGCGCAGCGCGGACCCGACCTGGGCCGAGGCGCTGCCGCGCCGCGACACCGACATCGATTCGTACGCCGAGCGTCTGGCGCGCTACGGCATCACGGGTATCACCGACGCCACGCCCGATCTCTCCGAACCTCCGCGCGGTCTGCCCCAGCACCTGCACGTGCTGGCGCCGGGGAAGAAGATCCTGCACGACGACATGCTCGATCTGGACGGCCTGGTCACCTGGATCGGCGAACGCCACGCCCGGGGCGTCCCGGTCGCGGTGCACTGTGTCACCTCGGCGCAACTCGTCGTCACCATCGCGGCAATGCGGGTCACCGGAGTGCTGCCCGGTGACCGAATCGAGCATGCGGCGATGGTGCCCGAGGACTGCGTGAGGGATCTGTGCGAACTCGGCGTGACCGTGGTGACCCAGCCGAATTTCGTCACCGAGCGCGGCGACGCGTACCGCAGCGACGTCGATGCCGCCGACCACCACCAGCTGTGGCGGGTCGCAACGCTTCTGGCTGCGGGGGTACGCGTGGCGCTGTCCACAGACGCGCCGTTCGGTGACGCCGATCCCTGGGCGGTGATGCGTGCCGCGGTGCACCGCCGGACTCCGCACGGATTCGTCCTCAACCCGGCCGAACGCATACCGCCGCGCACGGCGCTCGAGCTCTTCTTCGGTACGGCACAGGATCCGGCGCATCCACGGCGGGTGGACGTGGGGCAGCCGGGGGATCTGTGCGTGCTCGCGGCGCCGCCGCGGCAAGTGGTGGAGACACTCGACGCAGATCTGGTCGCTGCCACCATCATCGGCGGTTCGGTGGTGTTCAGCCGGTGAATGTCTGGCGGAGACGCGGCATGCCCGCGTTGCTCGGCTCAGCCGCGCTGGGGTTCACCGGCTTGGCGTTTCTGCTGCCGGTGGCTCCGATGTGGGCGGTGCACATCGGCGCCGACAACCTGGGCGCCGGGCTGGTCAACACGGTCCTGATGGCGTGCACTGTGGTCGCCCAGCTGCTGGTGGGGCGGCTCATCCGCAGGGTGGGTATGCGTGTCACGCTCGCGATCGGCCTGCTGCTGCTGGGCGGGCCCGCGCTGCTGCATCTGTTCGCCGAAACCCTGTGGGCGGTACTGGTGCTCGCGGCGTTGCGTGGTCTGGGGTTCGGCATCCTCACGGTGTCCGGGGTCGACGGCGTCGCGGGGCTGTTCGCCCAGGAACACCGCGGCCGCGCGGTCGGTGCGTACGGACTGGCAATCGCCGCACCGCAGTTCATCTTCACCCCGCTGGCGCCGTGGCTGGCCGAACAGGCCGGTTTCGGGCTGGTCTTCGCACTCGCGACCGCCCCGGTGCTCGCGATCCCGTTCGCACTCGCCTTCACCCGTCCGGTGCCGACACCGCCGCGTCGCGACGACGACGAGAAATTCGCGCTCACAGCCGGTTTGGTGAGCCCGATCGTCGCGCTCGTGGTGATCACGGCCTCGGGTGGCGCGATCCTGACGTTCGCACCGCAGTTCGGTAGTGCGGAGGCCGCATTCGCGTCGCTTCTGGCGTTGACCGGCCTGACCGCGCTCGCGCGCTGGCTCGTCGGCGGCCTGGCCGACCGATTCGGCCCGGCGCGGTTCATCCAGCCGCTGCTGTATCTGGGGGCGGTCGGGCTCGCGACCGTCGCGACCGGCATCGCGCGCGGGGCGCTGATCGGCGAGATCCTGATCGTGGTGGGCGCGGCGCTGGTCGGCATCGCCTACGGCGCGCTGCAGAACGTGACGCTGGTGCAGGCCTTCGCCGCAACGGGTGAGCACGCCCGCAGCAAGGTGAGCGTCGCGTGGAACGTCGGCTTCGACGGCGGGACGGGGATCGGTGCGCTGGCGGTCGGTGCGCTGGCCACCTCCGGTTCGTTCCCGATGGCCTTCGCGGTGCTGGCCGCTGCGTGCGCCGTCATGGGTGTGGCGTCGTACTTCGCCCACCGGCGGACGGTGTGAACGCATACGGGGCGGCACGGGTGGGTACTCCGCACCGATGGACCAAACCGAGACGCCTCTGCTCGACGCGCTGAACGAGTACCACGCGTCCAACCGGTACGGCTACTCCCCGCCCGGCCATCGACAGGGCCGCGGCGTCGACGACCGTGTGCTGCGTGTGCTGGGACGCGAACCGTTCCTCAGTGATGTGCTGGCCAACGGCGGCTTGGACGACCGCCGCAGCAGCAACGGCTACCTGCAGAAAGCCGAGGATCTGATGGCCGAGGCGGTGGGAGCCGACACCGCGTGGTTCTCCACCTGTGGCAGTTCGCTGTCGGTCAAGGCCGCGATGATGGCCGTCGCGGGCGGCGACGGCAGCCTGCTGCTGAGTCGCGACAGCCACAAGTCTGTGGTCGCCGGCCTGATCTTCTCGGGTGTGATGCCACGCTGGATCACGCCACGGTGGGACGCCGACCGGCACCTGTCGCACCCGCCGTCGCCCGAGGAGGTCGAGGAGACCTGGCGGCGGTATCCCGACGCCGCCGGTGCGCTGATCGTGAGCCCGAGCCCGTACGGCACGTGTGCCGATCTCGCCGGCATCGCCGACGTATGCCATGCCCGGGGTAAACCGCTGATCGTCGACGAGGCCTGGGGCGCCCACCTGCCGTTCCACGAGAACCTGCCGACATGGGCCATGGACGCGGGCGCGGATGTGTGCGTGGTCAGCGTGCACAAGATGGGCGCGGGTTTCGAGCAGGGCTCGGTGTTCCACCTGCAAGGTGATCTCATCGATCAGGACCGGTTGTCCGCGTGTGCCGACCTGCTGATGACCACGAGCCCGAATGTGCTGGTGTACAGCGCGATCGACGGCTGGCGACGGCAGATGGTCGAACACGGCCACCGATTGTTCAGTGCGGCACTCGATCTCGCCGATGACACCCGCCGTCGCATCGAGGAGATCGACGACGTCGAGGTGCTCGACGAAGAATTACTCGGCGCGCAGGCCTCGCACGATCTGGACCGGTTGCAGATCCTCATCGACGTGTCGGCCACCGGCACCTCGGGCTACCAGGCCGCCGACTGGCTGCGGGAGAACTGCCAGGTGGACGTCGGGATGTCCGACCATCGCCGGATCCTGGCCACCATGTCGGTGGCCGACGGATCCGATACCGCGGGGCGCCTGCTGCACGCACTGTCGTTGTGGCGCAAGGCCGCAGATGACTTCGCGCCGCCGCCCCCGATCGATCTCCCGTCGCCGGCCGAACTCCAGTTGACAACGGAGACCTCTCCGCGGGATGCGTTCTTCGCCGAGGTCGAACAGATCCCGGTCGAGCATGCGGTGGGCCGCATCGCCGCCGAGCAGATCACACCCTATCCGCCCGGGATCCCCGCGGTGGTGCCGGGGGAGCGACTCAACGAAGCAGTGCTCGACTACCTCGTGACCGGCGTGCAGGCGGGTATGAACCTGCCGGATCCGGCCGATCCGCAGATGGGCTCCATCCGGGTCATGGCCTGACATCTGCTGCGACACGCAGATCGTCGACCAGGCCCGCGAACGCGGATTCGCGTTCCTCCTTGGGTCCGCGCAGCAGAGACGACGGGTGAACGGTGGCGACCAGCGCCGGATCTCCCGGTTCGTCGTCGACGTGCAGGACCTCGCCGCGATGCTGCGTGACGCGAAAGTCGTTGCCCAGCAGTGCCTTGGCGGCGGTTGCGCCGAGCAGCACCACGACATCGGGCTCCACGGAGGTCATCTCGGCGATGAGCCAGGGACGGCACGCCACCACCTCGGTACGACTGGGGGTCTTGTGGATGCGTCGTTTGCCTCCCGCTGCCCGCGTGAACTTGAAGTGCTTGACCGCGTTGGTGACGTAGAGGGCATCGCGGTCGATGTCGGCGGCGTCCAGCGCGCGGTCCAGGAGCCGGCCCGCGGGACCCACGAAGGGCAGGCCCGCCAGGTCCTCTTTGTCACCGGGCTGCTCGCCGATCATCATGATGCGTGCCGAGCGCCCGCCCGCGCCGAAGACCGCCTGCGTGGCGTCGCGATACAACCCGCAGCCTCGGCATTCGCCTGCCGCGGCAGCGAGTTCGGCCAGGTCCGCCGTGTGGGGGACGAACTCCTGCGCACCTGCCATGTCCGATGGGATACCCACTTCCCGGGTTGATTGCTGTTTCAAAACCCGCCGTACGGGTAATCACCGCCCGCAACAGCGAGAGGAAACCATGAGCAGCAGCGTGAGCACCATCGATGCCAGGCCGGATCAGCCGGCCGGCAAGCAGATCCTGCATCGTCGCCGCAGCGCGGAGTCCTTCGCTCTGGCCGCAGGCTGTCGCGCGTTCGTACGCAACGCTGTTCGCGTGTGGGCCATGCAGCCGAATCTCGCGTGGCCACTCGGCTCGATCGACCGCATGGTGGGCCTCTTGCCGCACCGGGTCGATGCCAAGATCCGGTCCGTCCAATTACCCGACTGCGCCGCGGAATTGGTGTGTGCGAACGGGGTGAGCGCAGATCGCGCGATTCTCTACCTGCACGGCGGCGCGTTCATGACGTGCGGTATCAACACGCATCGCTCACTCGTGGCGCGGCTTTCCAGAGAGGCCGACGCCGCGGTGCTCAACGTCGGATACCGCATGCTCCCCAAATACGGTCTGGCCGAGGCGATCGACGACGCCGTGGCCGGTTTGCGCTGGCTGCAGGAGCAGGGTTACACGTCGGATCAGATCGTGATCGCCGGGGACTCGGTGGGCGGCTATCTCGCGCTGGCCACCGCGTTGCAGCTGTCTTCGCGCGGCGAGGTGCCCGCGGCCGGGATCGCGGCGATCTCGCCGCTGACCGATCTGGATCCCGCGAGCAAGCTCGAACACCCCAACGCCCGCAAGTGCGCGATGTTCACAGGCGCCGCACTCGCGGGGTTCGCGAAGTATCTGCACCGCTGTGAGCGTCGCCCCGTCAGCCGTCGGGAGGCGGCCGCGTTGGTGAACCCGGTGACGGCCGACCTGACGAAGCTACCGCCCGTGACGGTGCACGTCAGCGCCGACGAGTCGCTCTACTCCGATTCCGAACTTCTGGCCGGCAGGCTCGCGGAGGCCCAGGTGCCCTGTGAGCTGCATGTGTGGCACGGGCAGGTGCACGATTTCCCGCTGGCGGCAGACATCTTGCCCGAGGGTCGTCGGGCGCTGCGCTACGTCGGTGACTTCGTCAAGCAGACGACGGGCACCCGGCTGGCGAACGTCTCCTGATCAGCCGACCTGACGGTGCAGCGTCACCGAGGCCGTGCGGTTGTCGGTGCCGCTGTTCGACGCGGCCGCGATACCGCGGCCTTTCGCGGTCACCGCGAGCGCGGTGCGGTCGCCGCGGAACAGATCGCGCGAGAACTCGTACGGTGTGCCGGTCTGATCGAAGGTGACGCGCGTGATCAGCAGAAGCGCGGCCTTGGGCTTGATGCCCAGCAGGGTGGCCTCGTTGCTCGTGGCGTTGACGGCTTCGATGCGCTCGTCGGCACGGCCGGGCACCAGACCGTACTGCGATTCGAGGACCTCGTAGAGCGATCCGCCGAGCTGCTGTTCGAGCAGACCCGGAAACTTCTCGGCCGGAAACTGCGCCTGCTCAAGGGATATCGGGGACCCGTCGGCCAACCGCACACGCTGGATCTCGACGACGTACTCTCCCGGCCCGAGACGCAGCGCGGTACGGGTGGTCTGGTCGGGCGTGGTGATGCGGGTCGACAGGATTCGGGTGCCCGCCACATATCCCTGATTGGCGAGGAACGCCGGGACGCCCACCACGTCCGACAGGTTGCGTTCCACCTGGCCGTGGCTGATGAAGATGCCGCCGGACCGCCCGATCACGCGGTGGACCAGGCCGGCCTCCTCCAGGGCGGCCAGTACCTGACGCAGGCTCGAGCGGCTGGTGCCGTACTTCTCGGCGAGGTCGCGTTCGCTTCCGAGCTTGGCGCCCGGTGTTCCCGCGTTGATGTCGGCGACCAGACGGCGTCGCAACTCCTCGCTCTGTACTGGCACCAGACCCCCTCGCCCGCGCATTGGTACAGCCAATTCTAAACCGGTCGAGCTACAACTCGGCGATTGCGAGGTGCGATTCGGGCAGCACCTGCCCACCATCGACGACCAGCGTCTGTCCCGTGACGTAGGCCGCCTCGTCGGTTGCGAAGAACAGCGCTGCGTTACCGATGTCGGCAACCGATCCGAGGCGCCCGGCCGGGATGGCGGACGCCATTTGGTCGAGGTAGTCCTGGCCCATTTCGTCGAGGCCCTCGGTCATGATGTTGCCGGGGAGCACCGCGTTGATCGTGATCTTCTTGGGTGCGAGCTCCATGGCCGCGGTGCGCAGGAAGCCGAGCTGGGCGGCCTTGCTGGCCCCGTAGTGCGACCAGCCGGGGTATCCGGTGATGGGACCCGTGATGGACGACGTGACGACGACGCGACCGTGGCCGCTGGCAGTCAGCGCCTGCAGGGCGGCCTGCACGATGTAGACGGTGCCCTTGAAGTTGACGCCGAGGACCTGCTCGATGTCATCGGGGGTGAGGTCTTCGAGCCGGCCGGACGGGAAGATGCCTGCGTTGGCGCACACGATGTCGAGTCCGCCGTGGCGCGAGACGGTCTCGGCGACCGTGCGGCGGGCATCCTCGGGGTCGGTGACGTCGGCCCGCAGCGCGGTGACCTTGCCGCGCGTGCCCGAGAGGTCCGCGACCGTGCGGTCGAGGTCGTCCTGGTTGCGTCCGGTGATCACGACGTCGACACCGGCGTTGGCGAAGGTCTCGGCGATACCGCGGCCGATGCCCTTGCTGCCGCCGGTGACGATGGCCGATCGGCCCTCAAGAGAGGTGAACATGTTGAGTCCTCGAAAGTTTGGTGGGTGTGCGGGAGATCAGGTCAGGCGCAGTCCGTCGGACGACAGATAGCGCTCGGCGAGTGCGCAGCTGCCCGCGGCGTAGCTGATCGCCTTGGTGGCGGATTCCCGGGAGTGGGTGTGGCTGCCCATCCAGGCCAACAGCAGGAGCCTGCGCAGGAACACGAACGACGGCAGCATGGCCTCGTCGGCAGCGGCCAGCTCGCGTCGGGAGCGATAGCCCGCCACCCAGGACTCCTGCCATTCGCCAAGCCGCGGGTCGTCTTCGATGAACGACACTGCTGTGCCGAAATCGTAGAAATACCAACCGAATCCGCAGTCGTCGAAATCGATGACGGTGATGGTGCGTTGCGGCGTCGACGAGTCGACGAGCAGGTTGGCCAGACGCAGGTCGGCGTGGATCAGCCCGTAGCGGTCAGGTCCGGAGCCGTATTCCTTCAGCTTGCGGTGCAGCAGGTCCTGTGCGCGGGTGAGCAGTGCGGTCTCGGACGCGCCGACGCCTTCGGCGTCCTGCCACCGTCCCCAGCGTGGTGTGTCGCCGAGGCAGTGTTCCCAGTCCCATGAGAACCGGCCGAAACCCGCAGGACGGGTCCACCGCTGCGAGTGTTCGTGCAGGGACGCGGTGATGCGCCCGAGGGTCTGGAAATCGTCGAGGGTCAACGATTCCTCGTCGGGCTCGGCGCCGCCGACCATCTCGAAGTGCACCACGTGACGCGGGACCGCGTCGGAATCGGCGGGGTCGACCGTGACCACACGGCGTCCGTCGCGCGCGGGCACCACCGTGGGCACCGTGACATCGCTGTCGGTGCGCAGGGCAGCCAACCAGTCGAGTTCGGACTCGATCTCGTGCGGCTGGTGGTAGTCCTGCCGGTGAACCCTCAGGATCGACTGGTGCTCGCCGTCCTCGACCAGGTAGGTCGCGTTCTCGGACAGGTTGAGCAGTCGCAGGGACGCGTTGTCGGAGACGTCGTAATGCGTCAGTGCCTGTTGTGCGATGGTGACATCGTCGGTGATCACGCCCATCAGTGTTCCTGCCCTTCGATCGCGCTCAGCACGGTGGTGATGTGATCGCGCGCCACCGTCACCTCATCGGTGCTGCCACCGATGTAGAGGCGTCCGGCCGCGCCGATCATCTGCACGTCGACCACGGTAAGCCCGGGAGCCACGCGCTCGGCCTCATTGGCCGCCACCGCCGCGAACAACGCCGGCGTCATCTCGTACACCAGCAGCGACTGCCCCGGCAGGATCATCGACGCCTGCCGGTTGCGGTTGAGGATGACCGCGTGCTGGTCGGTGATGTCGGTGATGATGTCGTGGAAGAGCACGCGCGGGCGCAACTGGTCCTCGGCCCTGTTGCCCGTGCCCGCGAGGATCGCCTCGCCCGCGCGACGTACCTCGTCGAGGCTGGCCGAGTGGATCTCCAGTACGCCGAACTGCCGCTCGACGTAGAGGATTCCGGGCTGGACGCCCGGCACCGCGCGCAGCGCCAGGTCGATCACGCGCTCGATCGCCAGTGCCGGGGACACCTCGACGATCAGCGCGTGCTCGCCCTCGTACGGCGGATAGCCGCGGGCCCGGGTCGGGGTACCGAGGTAGGCCGCGAACTGCCGCTGCAGGTCTTCGACCAGCAGGTAGACGCGGATCTGGGTACGGATCCTCTCGGTTTCCGGTGCGACCATGGCTACTTGCTGGACACCGAGAAGTGCGCGCCCAGTTCGCTGTGCGGACGCGGGATGACATGCACGCTGACGAGTTCGCCGACCTGCGAGGCGGTTTCGGCGCCGGCCTCGGTCGCGGCCTTGACCGCGCCGACCTCACCCGTGACGATCACCGCGACGAGTCCGTCGCCCACCTGCTGGCGGTCGGTGATGGTGACGTTGGCGGCCTTGACCATGGCGTCGGCAGCGGCCAGGGCGGCCACGTAACCCTTGGTCTCGATCAATCCGATTGCGTTGCTGGACATGGGTTTATCTCCTTACTCGGCGGGGTTGCTATCTGATCTGGTGTCGATGGAGCCGATGATGAGGGCGTCGATCGGCGGTGGCGTCCCGGTGAACCAACTCGACGCCACCGAGCCCTGGGCGATCAGGACGTGTTCGCCCACGCCGCTGCCGAGGACGTCGAAGGCGATCATCCGGCTGCCGGTGCCCTCGACCTCGACCTCCAGGAACGCGCCGGCCGGGATGCCCTCGATCCGGCGCGTCGACCACACATTGCCGGTGACGGTCGCTCTCAACACGTTCGCTCCTTGATGGTCATCTGCGCTCCTTTTCGATCACGATTCCCAGCGTCCGGGCCTTCTCGCGGGCCAGCGGCGTGAGCACCGCGCGCGGGCCGAGCACCAGGGTGCCGCCGGCCAGGTCGGCGATGTGCCGTTCGGTGACGGCGCCGCTGTCGATCCGGTGCGTGACCTGCGCCTGTCCGTTCGCCATGGCCGCGCCCGATCCCGGAGCCAGCCGGAAGCGCAGCCGCCCGGCCTTGAGGTCGGCGCGTGTCTTGGGACTTTCGAAGAGCCGCAGAAGCTTCCGCACGAATGTGTCGAGATCCTTGTCGTCGGTCAGGCGCACGGTCTCGGTGCGGTTGCGTCCCTCGACGGCCCGTGGCCCCGTCGGTTCCAGGCCCATCTGGTCGGCGACGGTCGCACGTGGCGGGGGCGCAGGCGGGGCCGGCTTCGATGCCTGATTCGACGCCTGCGCCGACGAGGAGTTCAGGCTGCCCACGGCCTCGCGCACGACTTCCCGTACCAGGGCGCGCAATTCCTCACGCGTGATGCCCATGCTCACGCACCCTGCAGGACGGCGAGCGCGTCACGCGCGGCGTCGGCGGCCTGGCGGACGTCGGCCTCGGTTCCTGAGAGGTACACGCGACCGGTGGCGCCGATCATGCGGAAGTCCACAACTTTGACGTCGGCGGCCTTCTCGGCCTCGTTGGTGGCGAGGATGGCGTACGACGCCGGGGCCACCTCGAGCACGAACAGCGATTCACCGGGGAGCACCATCGATCCGATCTTGTTGCGGTTGATCAGGAATGCGTGCTGGTGGTCGATGCTGGAGATGATGCGTGACGCCAGGATCTCGGGCCGTACCGCGGCGTCGGGATCGCCGCCCAGGTAGTCCAGCGCGGCGTCGGCGGCGGCCTTCACCGCGCCGGTCTCACCGTGGAACTCCAGATAGCCGAACTGGCGCTCGACCACCAGGATCCCGGCCTTCACCTCGGCGTGCTTGAGGGCGACGTCGGTGACACCCTCGATGTCGAGTCCCGGTGCCACCTCGATGATCTGGGCGGCCATGTTCGCGCGGGGCAGCGCACCCTTGATCCAGGTGCCCAGGTACGACATCGTCTGCGGCTGGAGCCGGTCGATGAAGATGAAGGAACGTAGTTCTGCCACTTTGGGGGTCACCTCTTGATCAGTTGGGCGAGTTCTTCGACGACCAGCGCGCGTAGTTCGGCGCGCAGCGCGTCCAGGTTGACGTCCGTTGTGCGCGAGGGGCTCTGGTAGGAGCGCTGCGGAGCCGCCTGGATCACGGCGCCGTCGCGGTCGTTGGAGGCGCGCGGATACGCCGGTACCGGCCCGGCGGGCGCACGCCACGGATCGATTCCGGTGAAGTTGCCCATCACGACGCCCGGGTCACTGTTGTAGGCGATGCGGGTCCAGTTCACGAGGTTGTGCGGCTGCAGGTTCTCACCGATGGAACTGCGGCCCACGAAACCGGTGCCGATGGTCATCGACGGGGCGAGGTTGGTGTCCAGGCCCGCGCTGCCGGTGCTGTTGCCGACGTTGACCGAGACCCGGAGCACGGGGACCTGTGCCGCGAAATCGGTGATCACTGCGGGGTTTTCGCTGTGGATGGCGGCCGAGTGCCCGGCGCCGCCGATCCGCACCACCGCGCGGGCCGCCCGGATGCCGCGCGCGGCGTCGGCCACAGTGGTCATGCCGAGCACCGGGGACAGCTTCTCGTGGGCCAGCATCTCCTCGGCGATCACGTGGTCGAACGGTGCGATCAGCACGCGCGTCTTGGGTGTGACCCGCAACCCGGCCTGACCGGCGATCCACGCGGCGTCGCGCCCGACCACGTCGGTGTTGAGGTGACCGTCGGCGAACATGTACGCGCGCAGCCGCCGGGCCCCGTCCTCGTCGAGGATGTGGGCGCCCGCGCGGGTGAGCGCGGCGCGGAGTTTGTCGGCGACGGCGTCCTCGGCGATCAGCACGGATTCGTTGGTGCACAGCACCGAGTTGTCGAAGGCCTTGCTGTCGACGATGCGCTGCGCGGCGGCGGCGACATCGGCGCTCGCGTCGACGAGGACGGGGACATTGCCCGGTCCGACGCCCAGTGCTGGGTTGCCCGACGAGTACGCCGCGCGCACCACGGCGGTGCCGCCGGTCGCGACGATGACGTCGGTGCGCTCGTCGGCCATGAGGGCCTGCACCAGCGGGATGGACGGCTCGTCGATCACCTGCACCACGCCGTCGGGCGCCCCCGCCGCCACCGCGGCCTCGGCCAGCACACGGGCGGCCTCGGCCGAACACCGCGCCGCACGCGGGTGCGGCGCGACCACCACGGCGTTGCGGGTCATCAGCGCCAGAATCGTCTTGAAGTACACCGTGGCAACGGGATTGGTGGTGGGCGTCAGCGCCAGGACCACGCCCGCCGGCCGCGGGAGTTCGACGATCTTGCGGTCCGGATCGACCCGGGGGGAGATGTAGTCGTGCCCGCGGTAGTACTCGACGATTCCCCTCGAACACGCCCGGTTCTTGCGGACCTTGTCCGCGACCACGCCCATGCCGGTCTCGGCCACCGCGTCGGCGGCGAACCGCTCGGCATGAGCGTGTGCGGCCTCGGCCACGGCTGCGACGATGCCCTCGACCGTCGCCGCGTCGTACTCGCCGTAGGCCGCAGCGGCCCAGCGCGCACGCTCGAGCATGTGGCCGGCCCGCGCGGTGTCGACTGCGCTGCGCCGGTCTTGGATCACTTCGCTCACCCGTTCCTCCGTCCGGTGACAGTCGCCCGCGCCCGGCCCACCGCGACCTCGAGGCGGTCCAGCACGTCCTCGCAGAGCTCGCGGGACAGCAGCAGGCCCGGTTTGAACTGCAGTACACGGGGATCCAGCGTCGAGAAGATCGCCCACACCCCGTTCTCGTAGAGTTCGCGCATCACGAACTTGGCGCCTTCGGGGTGGTCGAACTCGAGTCCGATCACCACCCCGTTCTGCCGGATGCCGACGAACCAGTCCGGGTAGTCGGCCTGGATGCGCCGCAACCCGGTGTCGAAGATGTCGGCGATGTAGTGCACCATCGAGCGCACCTCGGGCCGGGTGCAGATCTCCAGCGTCTTGATCGCCGCGACACAGCCGAGTTCGGCCCCACCGAAGGTGGAGATGTGGCCGAACCCGTCCTGGTCGAGCCACCGCGCGGCCCGCTCACCGAGCAGCACCGCCGAGATGGGGTACATGCCGCCCGAAAGGCCCTTGCCCGTCACGATGATGTCCGGGTCGATGCCGTGCTTGGTGATGCCCCACAGCTCGCCCGTGCGCATCAGCCCGGTCTGCACCTCGTCGGCGATGTAGAGCGTGCCGTGCCTCTCGGTCAGCGCCTTGACGGCTTCGAGGTAACCCGGTGGGGGAAGCGGGAATCCGTAGGTCGCGGGGATGGTCTCCATGATCACCGCGGCCACGTCGCCGCCGGCGAGTGCGGCCTCCATGGCACCGATGTCACCGAAGGGCACCTGGATGAACTCGTCGGGCCGGTCGGCGAGGAACAGTTTGGCGAACCGGTCGTCGCCGGTGGCGACCGCCAGGCCGGTGTGCCCGTGGTAGGCCTTGATGACCGAGACGATCTTGCGGCGCTGGGTTCCGTGGCGCGCGCTCTTGAGTGCGATGTCGATGGCCTCGCCGCCGCCGGAACCGAACGCGACCTTCTTGATGGACGCGGGCGCGGTTTCCACGAGGCGCTTGGCGAGTGCGGTCCTGGCAACCGACGGGAAGTGGTGGTTGCCGACGTCGAAGTGCGCCATGCCTTCCGAGATCGCCTGCATCACTTCGGGATTGCGGTGACCGATGTTGTAGGTGCCGCCGTTGAGGTGGAGGTCGATGAGCCGGCGTCCGCTCATGTCCCACAGGAAGTACCCCTCCCGGCGGTCGATCACCAGATCGACGCCGGAGTCGGTCCAGAACTGGGTCTTGTCCGGATTCCAGAACGCCTTGGCCTGGTCCAGCACATCGGCTTTGGACGCGAACGCGAACGTGCCGTAGTCGTACATGCGGCTCCCTCTTGAGCTACCGGGTAGCTGTGATGGCCCTCACCGTAAAAGGTTGCAACCATTTCTGTCAATGGTGTGAAGAACCTCTTGCATCTGAGATTTGGTAGTGCCAATATACGTACGGTTCAAGATGTGGTCCACGCCACACCTGGCCTACACTGTAACCTGGAAGGTAAGCCGCTAGATGACCGAACAATCCGTCGCTGGTAGCGAAAACGCAGCTCACGACATACAACGCCTCAAGCGGAACGCCGTCGGCACCGTCGGGGTGATCTTCATGGCGGTGGCCACCGCCGCCCCGATCACCGCAATGGTCGGCAACGTTCCGATCGCCGTCGGTTTCGGAAATGGTTCACACGCTCCCGCGGGCTACTTCGTCGCCACGGTGGTTCTGGGCCTGTTCGCCATCGGCTACGCGACGATGGCCAAGCACATCACCGCCACCGGCGCGTTCTACGGGTACATCTCCCATGGTCTCGGGCGCATCGTCGGTATGGCCGCAGGCGGTCTCATCACGATGGCCTACGTCGTGTTCGAGGCCTCGCTGATCGGTATCTTCTCGTTCTTCTTCCAGAACTTCCTGGACTCCCAGCTCGGCATCCACATCCACTGGATCATCCCGGCCCTGCTGATGCTGGCCACCAACGCGATCCTGACGTACTTCGACGTCAACCTGACCGCCAAGGTGCTGGGCGTGTTCCTGGTGACCGAGATCGTCATGCTCGCCCTCGGTGCGGTGGCGGTGCTGTTCCGCGGCGGTGGACCCGACGGGTTCGCGGTCAATGAGATCCTCAATCCCGCAGGAGCATTCAGTCCCGCAGCCGGCATCGTCGGTGCGAGCGCCGGACTCGGTCTGTTCTTCGCGTTCTGGTCGTGGGTCGGATTCGAGTCGACGGCCATGTACGGCGAGGAATCACGCAACCCCAAGCGGATCATCCCCCGCGCCACCATGATCGCCGTCCTCGGCGTCGGCGTGTTCTACGTGTTCATCTCCTGGATGGCCATCGCGGGAACCGGTCCGCAGCAGTCGATCGAGCTCGCGCAGGACGCCAACACGGCGTCGGAGATCTTCTTCGCGCCCGTCCGTGACACCTACGGCGAGTGGGCCATCACGGTGTTCAACATCCTGCTGGTCACGGGATCGTTCGCGTGCGGCATGGCGTTCCACAACTGCGCGTCGCGGTATCTGTACGCGCTCGGCCGTGAGGGCCTGTCGCGGGGTCTGCAGAAGACCCTGGGCGCCACGCATCCCACCCACGGGTCGCCGTACATCGCGTCGTTCGTGCAGTCCGCCATCGCACTGGTGATCGTGTTGTCGTTCCTGTTCGCGGGCATGGATCCGTACGTGCACATGTACACGCTGCTGGCGATCCTCGGGACCATGGCCATCCTGATCGTGCAGTCGCTGTGCGCGTTCTCGGTGATCAGTTACTTCCACATCCACAAGAACCATCCGGAGTCCAAGCACTGGTTCAAGACACTCGTCGCGCCCGGCCTCGGCGGTCTCGGCATGCTGTATGTCGTGTACCTGCTGTGGGAGCACAAGGACACCGCGGCCGGAACCGCCTCGGGCACACTGCTGTTCAAGCTCACACCGTGGATCGTGGTGAGTGTGTTCGTGCTCGGCGCGGCCCTGGCCACCTACTTCAAGCTGCGGGACCCCCGCCGCTACGGGTTGATCGGCCGCATCGTCTACGACGAAGCCGTCGAACGCGACTAGACGGAAAGTGACGGACGGTGGATTCCTACGACCGTGACGTCATGCGGTTCGTCCTCGCGTGGGCTCCCTTCGGGGGTCCACGCGAGGACGACGTCTGGGTCTCGTTCGGCGTGTCGGTCGGGCAACTTGGTGAGAGGTTCGCCGATGCGGTCATGCGCTGCCGTCTGCGCGCCGCGGCGCTGTCCGATCCCGACCGGGATCTGCTCGCCCGCGCAGGGGCGCATCTGCGTGATCTGCAGCAGTTGTGTGCCGCGACGGAATCAGGTGAGCGCACGCTTGAGGAACGCGCATTGCGCGTTCCGAAAGGCGCGTGACACAGCTGCTTTCGGCGCGACGCCGTCGAAACCGTGGAACGCGCCGTGCACCACATCGATCTCGCAGGGCACGCCCGCGGCATGCAGCCGCCCGGCGTAGGCCAGGTCCTCGTCGTGGAACAGATCGAGGGTGCCCACCCCGACCCATGCCCGCGGCAGGCCGCTGAGGTCCTCACGGCGGGCCGGTACCGCGACGTCCGGATCCGCGTCACCCAGGTACGCCTTCCACCCGAACCGGTTGCTGCCCTGGTTCCACAGCCGCTGCCCCGGATGGTCGAGGCTCGGTACGAAACTGCTGCGGTCGTCGAGCATGGGATACACCAGCAGCTGCGCTGCGACGTCGATCCCGCGGTCACGCGCCAGCAGCGCGAGGGAGGCCGCCAGGCCACCACCGGCGCTCGCACCGCCGATCGCCACCCGGGCCGGATCGACCGAAGGCAGCGCGGTCAGCCACCGCAGCGCGGCGAAGCAGTCCTCGAGCCCGGCAGGATACGGATTCTGCGGTGCCAGGCGGTACTCCACCGAAGCGACCGTGACACCCGCCTGCCTGGCGAACTGCAGACATTGCGCGTCGTCCTGGGCCGCGCTGCCCAGCACATAGCCGCCGCCGTGGATCCACACGAGCGCCGGGCCGGGAAGAGTTGTCGAGGCGGGTGGCCGGAACAACCGGATGCCGACACCCGACGGCAGGGTCAGCACCTCACACCCCGGAGGCACCCGCCGGCCCATCAACCTGGTCAGGCGCTGGAAAACCGGCAGCGTCGCGCGGTTCACCATGTGCCGTGGGATGTAGCGGGCGACGCGTTCGAGATCGGGATGGAACCGGGTCGGGGTGGTGGCCGTCACAGAGTAGTTCTACCCAAAGCAAGGGCCTTCTATTTCCGGAACCAGGAAAAGCCGGCATCAGAGGTAAGACCGGGCGTTCTCGGGACGTCAATGAACGTGGAGATCAATCAGAGGTACGACTTCATCGTGTGCGGTTCGGGATCGTCGGGTTCGGTGGTGGCCCGGCGCCTGGCCGAGAACCCGGACGCCGATGTCCTGCTGTTGGAGGCGGGCGGCAGTGACGACGTGCCCGAGGTCCAGCAGGCCGTGCAGTGGCCCGAGAATCTCGGCAGCCCCCGCGACTGGCAGTTCGAGGCCCAGGCCAACCCGCATCTCAACGGACGCGCGATTCCCATGAACATGGGCAAGGTGCTCGGCGGCGGTTCGAGTATCAACGTGATGATGTGGTCACGCGGGCACCGGAACGACTGGGACTTCTTCGCCGCGGAAGCCGGCGACGAAGGCTGGGGGTATGAGGCCGTACTCGACATCTACCGGCGCATCGAGGACTGGCAGGGCAAGCCCGACCCGCAGTACCGGGGGACCGACGGCAACGTCTACGTGCAACCGGCCCCTGACCCAAACCCCATCGCCGACGCCGCGGTGGCCGCCGCGGCGTCGGTGGGCATCCCGGCGTTCGACCATCCCAACGGCGCCATGATGGAAGGCGCCGGCGGTGCCGCGCTGAGCGATATCCGTGTACGCGACGGGATCCGGCAGTCCGTCTTCCGTTCCTATGTCCATCCGTACCTGGGCCGGCCGAACCTCACGGTGCTCACCGGGGCGGTGGTGACGCGGGTGACGCTCGACGGACACCGCGCGAGCGGGGTCGAGTTCGTCCGTGACGGAGTCACGTTCCGGGTCGCGGCGGGCAGCGAGGTGGTGCTGGGTCTCGGTGCGATCAACACGCCAAAGGTGTTGATGCTCTCCGGTATCGGGGACAGTGCCGAACTGGCCCGGCACGGCATCAAGACCGTCGTGCACCTGCCGGGGGTGGGGCGCAACCTGCAGGATCATCCCGCGTTCGGCTGCGTGTGGGAGTACGACGTCGCACTGGAGCCGCGCAACACCGGGTCTGAGGCAACGTACTTCGCGAAGAGCGATTCCCGCCTCGACACCCCGGACCTGCAGACGTGTCAGATCGAGGCGCCCTTCGCCAGCGCCGAGACCATCGCACGATTCGGCCTGCCGCAGGCCGCATGGACGATGTTCGCCGGAATCGTGCGGCCCGAGAGCCGCGGCAGTGTGCGGCTCACCGGGTGTTCGCCCGACGATCCGGTGCGCATCGACGCCAACATGCTCTCCGACCCGGCCGATATGACCGCCGCGATGATCGCGGTCGAACTGTGCCGCGAGATCGGCAACGCCGCACCGCTGTCCGCGCACGCCAAGCGCGAGGTCATGCCGGGAAACCTCAAGGGCCGCGACCTCGAACGGTTCATCCGCGACGCGGCGGTCTCCTACTGGCACCAGAGCGGCACCGCGAAGATGGGCCGCGACGAGATGTCGGTGGTCGACGGAAATCTGCGGGTTCACGGCATCGAGCGTCTTCGCATCGCCGATGCATCTATCATGCCCCGCATAACCACCGGCAATACGATGGCACCCTGCGTCGTCATCGGCGAACGCGCCGCACAACTGATCCGAGACACCTACGCCGCCAAGGAGCCCGCTCATGAGTGAAACCAAGATCACCGTGATCTACGACAATCCCACGGATCCGGCCGCTTTCGAGGCCGCCTACCCCACCGAACAACTCGAGGCCGCACGCCGCATCCCGGGGTACCTGCGGCTTGAGGCGTCGAAGGTGTGGCCCAAGGAGGACGGCAGCCCCACGCCGGCGTACCGGTGCCTCGACCTGTACTACCCGGACTACGCGACCGCGTGCGAAGCGGTCACCACCCCGGAGGCCGGTGCGTTCTTCGAGGCCATGGGCCGGCTGGCCACCGGGGGTGTGCGCGTGCTGATGTCCGACGTCGAGGTGCCTGCGGTGTAGGAAGCCGCGTGGGCTTGAGCTTCCCCCTGCGGGAACGCACAAGCTCACCGTATGAGCAATCAACGACCGCTTGAGGGTAGACGTGCGCTGGTCACCGGTGGCACCAAGGGTGCAGGCGCCGCCGTCGTCCGGACACTGCGCGCCTCGGGTGCGCACGTCACCGCCGTGGCCAGACGGCCCGGCGGTGACGCCGACGAGTTCGTCGCCGCGGATGTCATGTCCGAGGCCGGGATCGCCGAGATCGCCACGCACGTGCGCGCCACCGGAGGAGTGCACATCCTGGTGCACGTGGCCGGTGGATCCTCCTCGCCGGCAGGAGGATTCGCCGCCCTTTCCGAGCAGGACTGGATCGACGAGCTCAACCTGAACCTGCTGTCGGCGGTCCGGCTCGACCGTGCCGTCGCGCCCATGATGATCGAGGCGGGCGGCGGCGTGATCGTGCACATCTCGTCGATCCAGAGCCGTATGCCGCTGTACGACGGGACCCTCGGATACGCCGCGGCCAAGGCCGCGCTGCGCACCTACAGCAAGGGTCTGGCCAATGAGCTTGCGCCGAAGGGCATCCGGGTCAACACGGTCAGCCCGGGGTTCATCCGGACGACCGCGGCCGAGGCGCTGATCGAGCGGATCGCCGAAGCGGGCAACGGCACACGCGAGCAGGCGCTCGACTCTCTGATGGCGTCCCTCGGCGGGATCCCGCTGGGACGGCCCGCCGAACCCGATGAGGTCGCCGGGGTGGTGGGATTCCTGGTGTCCGACGCGGCGGCGTCGGTGGTCGGTGCCGACATCGTGGTGGACGGCGGCACCGTGCCTGCGATCTGAATCGCTATCCGAGCGCCTCGCTGAGGTGGATGCCCAGGTCGGTGCGGCCCGGATGGATGTCCTCGCGCAGCGCGCGGGTGCCGTGGTAGTCACCGTCGGCCAGGCGGCGGAACCGGTCGGCCGGCTCGGAGTCGATGGCCTTGAGACGGTCGCGCAGGCGTTCGGTCTCCTGTTGCAGGCCTTCGGATCCCAGGCTGTCGGCGTCGTAGATGACGTGCAGGTCGAAACTTCCCACGCCGGTGTACCACAGGGTTCCGTGGGTGAGGGGGAACAGCAGTGAGTCGATGTCACCGCTGATCCCGCGTGTGCCCAGCGAACGTGCGTCCTCACCCACTGTCACGATCACCAGCGCCCGGCGGCCTGCGAGTTGGCCGTCGCCGTAGCGGCGGGGTATCCCGAGCACGGAATCGACATCGCCGTAGGCGAATTCGTTCGTGAGGACCCGGTCGAACCATCCCTTGAGGATGGCAGGCGGTCCGTACCACCACAGCGGGAACTGTATGACGAGCAGTTCGGCGGCCGCGAGCTTGGCCTGTTCCTCGCGCACATCGGCGGCATGCTCACCGCGCCGGTACGCGTCGGCCGTGATCTGGACGATGCTGCCCGTTCGGCCCCCGAAGTCGCGATCACCGAGGACCGGGTCGAACCGCTGGGCGTGCAGATCGGAGGTCAACACGGTGTACTGCTCGGACAGCGCCTCGGTTCCGGCCTGGAACAGATGGTCGTTGAGAGACCCGCGCAGTGGATGGGCGTAGAGCCACAGCGCGGTACCGGGTTCGGGCGTATGGGTGAGCGTCATCTGGATCTCCTGTCGGGGGCGGGGGATTCGGGGCGGGACCCGGGTGTGGCGGATGCTGCCACGGCTGCGACCACGCGGGCGAGCGTCTCGCAGGCGTCTGTGGGGGTGATGCGGTCGGCGAGCACGTCGCGGAACAGCGCGTCGCCTGCGCCGATGATCGCGCGCAGGCCTGCCGACCGTGCCGGGACGGAGGATGGGAACAGCGCCCTGCCGCACACGTCGAGGTACGCGTCGTCGGCCTCTTGGCGCAACAGGCTCAAGGTGGGTGACCCCTCCAATGCGGCCACCACCCCGGACAGTTCGCGTCCTTCGGCGGCGCAGCAGTCGATATAGGCCTCGGCGACCGCATGCGCGACGGCGTCAAGGTCATCGGCGGCCTCTTCCAGTGCCGCCGCGAGGGTTTCGCGCCGCCG
The DNA here is from genome assembly GCF_001457595.1 of Mycolicibacterium smegmatis. Taxonomy (GTDB): domain Bacteria; phylum Actinomycetota; class Actinomycetes; order Mycobacteriales; family Mycobacteriaceae; genus Mycobacterium; species Mycobacterium smegmatis. Next base: position 329,622 of record NZ_LN831039.1, read on the forward strand.
TGCCTCGAACTCGCGGTACAGCTCGGCGAGTGCTCCGCTCTTGTCGCCGAAGTGGTCGTACACCACGGGTTTGGTCACTCCGGCGCGGTCGGCGAGCCGTCCGAGGGTGAATTCCTCGGTGCCCGCCTCCCGGATCAGCTCCCTGGCCACCTCGAGCAGTTGTGTCCGGCGTTCCTGCTTGGACATTCGCCGCCTGGTGCCCGATCGCTCACTCACTCGGCCTCCCGATCGCTAGCTACTGTCGGTAGCCTACCATCAGTAACCTACTACCGGTAGGTCCGTTTTCTGGCACCGCGAGCGCGCGTGGCTGCTGCCCGACACACCGCGTTTCATCAGCAGTCGACGCACGCTCACCGGTGACGACGGTCAGGTCAGTACCGTCTCGAACGCCACGCGGTCACCGCGGTACAGGGCCCGCACCACCTCGATCGCGACGCCGTCGGTGTCGACCGAACACCGGTTGAGCAACAGCATCGGAAGCGCCGTCGTGCATTCCAGCAGGGTGGCCTCCCGCGGCGTGGGCAGTGCGGTCTCGATGCGCTCGGTGGCCGACGCGAACTCGACGCCGGTGGCGCGGATGGCGGCGTACAGCGATGTCGCCGGGTCGAAGTCGTGCTCGAACCGGCCGAAGCGCGCTGCGGCCAGATAGGTGCTCTCCAGTCCGATGCGCTGATCGTCGGCGAGCAGGACCCGCTCGAGGTGCAGTACCGGCGCGCCCGTCGCGATGTCGAGACCGGACGCGAGTTCGGTTGACGCCTCGATGATCTCGCGGGTGACCAGCATGCGGCCGGGTGTGCGGCCGACGGTCTGCGCGCCTTCGGTGTAGGACTGCAGACTCAGTGCGTGCACCAGCTTGGGCCGTGCCACCACGGTGCCGCGGCCGCGGCGTTCGATGCGGCCTGCGACCAGCAGTTCGTGCAAAGCCTGGCGCACGGTCTCGCGTGCCACCCCGAACCGCGCCGCGAGTTCGCGCTCCGCGGGAACCGGATCGCCCTCCTGCAGGCCGGCCAGGGTGACATCGAGCGCGGTGCGGATGGTGTGCGCGAGTGTCATCTGTCGGTCCCGGTGACCCTCGCGGCGACGCGTGAGGCGATGGCGAGCACCTGCTCGACCGTCAGCCCCTGTGCGCGTGGATCTTTCGCGGCGTCGTCGTAGCGGCGCAGACGCACTGCGTCGGGAAACCAGGGGTGGGCGACGGTGTCGGCGTCGACGCCGGGGCCGCCCTGGTGGTGCAGCGAGGTCAGCGACGTCTCGGACAACCGGTACTCGCGATCCGTCGCGGCGAGGTAGCGCTTGGCCGCGACATGCGCTCCCGCGAGCCAGCCGACGCGCTCCCCGAACCGCTCGGTGAGCCAGTCCCGGGCGATGCGCTCGTGGCCGGGCACATGGGGCCCGCCGAGCAGGGGGCTGTGGGCGACGTCGTGCAGCGCCGCGGCGAGGACGAGTTCGTCGTCGGCGCCGTCCTCCTGCGCGCGGGCCGCGGCCTGCAGCGCGTGTTCGAGTTCGTCGACGGCTTCCTCGTCCCAAATCCCTTGCAGTGAACGGAGTATCCGGTCGACTTCGTTGAGAGCATGCATGGGCAGAGCGTAGCCCAAATTGGTCTATACCAATTCTTAACCTGTTGTTCGGGCCACCAACACCTGCGCGTGGGGATCCGGACGTCGAGAGGCCGCAGGGTCTGATGCCATGCGGGTGACAATCATCGGTGGCGGCATCCTCGGGACCGCGCATGCGGTCGAAGCCGTACGGCGCGGACATCGCGTCGTGCACCTCGAGCGGGAAGCCGAGGCGCGGGGCGCGACCGTGCGCAACTTCGGGCTCGTCTGGATCTCCGGACGGTCCACGGCCGAACTCGACGCGACCCTGCGCTCACGCGAACTGTGGGAGAAACTCGCCGTTGACGTTCCCGGGATCGGGTTCCGTCCCGCCGGATCCATCACGCTGGTGCGCACCCCGGCCGAGTTGGCCGTCGCACAGGAGGCGGCGACCCGGTCCGATGCGGGGCACCGCGGTTTCACGCTGCTCGAACCGGACGAGGTGCGCGAGCTCAACCCGGCGCTGCGCGGACGTTTCCTCGGCGGCCTGCACTGTGCGCTCGATGCGGCCGTGGAATCACGTCAGGCTCTGCCCGCGATCCGCGAACACCTCACTGCCAGTGGACGATACGAGTTCGTCGCGGGTGTCGAGGCCCGCGGTGTCGAGAACCGCACCGTTCGTGACGACCGCGGCAACCGCCACGAATCCGACATCGTCCTGGTGTGCGCCGGGGCCGCTCACGGCGGTCTGGTCCGCGACCTCGCCGGTGAACTGCCCGTGCGGCGCGTCCGGTTGCAGATGATGCAGACCGAACCGCTCGGTGAGCGGCTCACCACGGCCATCGCCGACGCCGACAGCTTCCGCTACTACCCGGGATTCGCCGGGCCCGCGCTGAACACGCTGCGCGACAATCAACCTCAGCATCGGGTCGCCGACGGGCAGCACATGCAACTGCTGTGCGTGCAACGCCTGCACGGCGGGCTGACGATCGGTGACACCCACGAGTACACCGAACCGTTCGGCTTCGACGTCCACGAGGAGCCTTACACCTACCTCCTCGACGTGGTCGAGGAGTTCCTGGGACGCAAGCTGCCGCCGATCCGGCAGCGCTGGGCCGGCGTCTACAGCCAGTGCCTGGACCCCGAACAGCTCGTGTGCCGCACCGCGCCCGAGGACGATATCTGGGTGATCACCGGCCCGGGTGGGCGCGGTATGACGCTGGGACCGGCCATCGCCGAGCAGACCGCCGACATGATCGGGCTGTAGGGACGAACCGGAACCCGGAGTGAACAACTTGGCGAAGTTGTCACCTCAGGGAGGTTACCGCGCGGTACGCTCGCGCCATGACGGCACGACGGACCGAAGGTCCCAGCCTGGCAGCGCGCGCCAGATGGTTGCTGCGCGCCAAACCCGCAGACCACATGCTGGCACTGAGTGAATGTGCGGCTTCGCTACCGGTGATCGGCAAGCATTTCGAACCGCTCGGCTCCATGACCGCCATGAGCATATGGGGACTGCGGCACCTCCCCGACTTCGTCGCCGCATCGGCGAAGAGCCGGCTGGCGCCCGGCGCGGCCGCGATGCGGCGTGAGGAACGCGAGCAGACCACGGCCGCGGCCGTCGCGGCACTGCGCAATGTCGTCCCACCCGCCGAGCTCGCGGCCGAATGGCCTGCGCCCCAGAACCTGCCCCCGCTGTGGAACGTGTTGGAGCACCGGCGCAGCGTCTACCGCACGTCGGTGCGGTACGGCGACGACCCGGCGCAGTTGCTCGACGTCTGGCGGCCCAAGGAACTGCCCGCGCAGCCGGCCCCGGTGCTGCTGTTCGTCCCCGGGGGCGCGTGGGTGCACGGCAGCCGGGTACTGCAGGGCTACGCGCTCATGTCGCACCTGGCGCAGCAGGGGTGGGTCTGCCTGTCGGTCGACTACCGGGTTTCCCCGCACCACCGCTGGCCCCGCCACATCCACGACGTCAAGGCCGCGATCGCGTGGGCACGCGCCAACGTCGACAAGTTCGGCGGCGACCGGCACTTCATCGCGATCGCGGGCTGCTCGGCGGGCGGACACCTGGCCGCGCTCGCGGGCCTCACGCCCAATCACCCCGAACTGCAGGGCGACCTCCCCGACGGCGCCGATACGTCGGTCGACGCGGTCGTGGGCATCTACGGGCGCTACGACTGGGAGGACCGTTCGACGGTCGAACGTGAGCGGTTCGTCGATTTCCTCGAGCGCGTCGTCGTCAAACGGTCCATCGAGCGGCATCCCGAGATCTTCCGCCTGGCTTCGCCGATCGCGCAGGTCCATGCCGACGCGCCGCCGTTTTTGGTCGTGCACGGCTCGGCCGACACCGTCATCCCCGTCGCGCAGGCACGCAGCTTCGTCGACCGTCTCGGTGCGGCATCGCGCGCTCCCGTCAGCTATCTTGAGCTGCCCGGGGCCGGACACGGCTTCGACATGACCGACGGCGCCAGAACCGGGGCCATGGCCACGGCGATTGGGCTCTTCCTCAAGGAGATTCACCGAAATCGAACGCGCAACACAGCAAAAGCGGTTATATAGACACCTCCGCGGGGGAGGTGTGGCATGCAACGGTTGAGCGGGTGGGACGCGTTCCTGCTGTACAGCGAGACCCCCAACGTGCACATGCACACGTTGAAGATCGCGATCATCGACCTCGAAGGCATCGGTGACCGCACGTTCGGTGTCGAGGATTTCCGCAAGGTGCTCCGCGGGCGGCTGCACAAGCTCGACCCGTTCCGGTTCCAGCTCGTCGACATTCCGTTCAAGTTCCACCACCCGATGTGGCGCGAGAACTGCGACGTCGACCTCGAATACCACGTGCGGCCCTGGCAGGTGCGCGCGCCGGGCGGGCGCCGCGAACTCGACGAGGCAATCGGGGAGATTGCCGGCACGCCGCTGGACCGCAGCAGGCCGCTGTGGGAGATGTACTTCGTGGAGGGCCTCGCGGGCGGCCGCATCGCGGTGGTCAACAAGATCCACCACGCACTGGCAGACGGTATCGCGTCGGCCAACCTGCTGGCCCGTGGCATGGATCTGCGGGAAGGCCCGCAACGCGACCGCGACTCCTATGTCACCGACCCCGAACCCTCCAAGGGTGAGCTCGTGCGGACCGCGTTCGCCGACCACATGCGCCAGATCGGGCGGATTCCCGCGACGATCCGTTACACCGCGCAGGGCGTGGCGCGCGTGCGCCGAAGCAGCCGCAAGCTCTCCCCGGAACTCACGCGTCCGTTCACGCCGCCGCCGAGCTTCATCAACCACATGATCACGTCGAAGCGCAAATTCGCGACAGCGACCATCGCGCTCGCCGATGCGAAGGAGACCAGCAAGAAGCTGGGGATCACGCTCAACGATCTGGTGCTGGCGATGTCCTCGGGTGCGTTGCGCACGCTGCAGCTCCGCTACGACGGCCGCGCCGATCACCCGCTGCTGGCGTCGGTGCCGATGAGCTTCGATTTCTCACCGGATCGTATCTGGGGCAACAGGTTCAGCGGTGTGCTGGTGGCCCTGCCCGTCGACGTCGCCGACACCGGCGAACGGGTGCGCCGCACGCGCGAGGCCGCGAACCTCGCCAAGGAGAGCCATCAGCTCATCGGCCCCGAACTCGTCGCGCGCTGGGCCGCGTACATGCCGCCCGCGCCGGTCGAGGCGTTGTTCAAGCGCCTGTCCAGCAAGGACGGGCAGAACAAGGTGCTCAACCTCAACATCTCGAACGTCCCGGGCCCCCGTGAACGCGGCAAGGTGGGCGGCGCGACGGTGACCGAGCTGTACTCGGTGGGGCCGATCACCGCGGGCAGCGGTTTGAACATCACGGTGTGGAGTTACGTCGATCAGCTCAACATCTCGGTGATCTCCGACGACGCCACCGTAGACGATCCGCACGAGGTGACCGACGCCATGCTTGACGAGTTCCGCGAGATCCGCAGGACCGCAGGGCTTTCCGAGAAGCTGACCGTGGTCGAGACCGCGATGCCGCAGTAGGTTCAGCGGATCGGTTCGTCGCCGAGCACGGTGGTGCGCAGCATGTGCCGCGGCGAGTCGGGCTCGTACGGTGCGGCGCGGTGCAGCACGCCCTGGTTGTCCCAGATGACGGTGTCGCCGACGGACCATTTGTGGCTGTACACCTTGTCGGGCGTGGTGGTGCGGGCCAGCAGTCCGTCGAGCAGGGCGCGGCCCTCGTCACGGTCCATGCCGACGATGTGATCCGCGGATGCGCCCAGCACCAACGACTTCCGCCCGTTGCGGTGCGTCCACACCAGCGGGTTCTCGTGTGTCGGGCGCGCGGCCCACCGCCTGCGCTGCTCGGCTGTCGGGTCGGGATAGACCCGTCGCTGCGAGGCCTCCAGCGAGTGGACGACGCGTAACCGGGCGTAGCGCTGCTTCTCGTCGGCGTCGAGGGACTCGTAGGCCGCGTAGGCGTTGGCGAACTCGGTCTCCCCGCCGCGCGCGGCGACCTCGATCGCGGACAGCACTGTGGCCTTCTGCGGGCACTCGTCGTTCAGTGGTGTGCAACCGTCGATGTGCCAGTCGAACGTGGCCTTGAGGTACTCGGCGGCCTTGTTCTTGGTCTGGTCGAGTGTGATCGGGTAGATGCCCGACACCGGGTGATGGCCGTCGGCGGACCGGTCGACCTCACCGAGACGCTGCGAGAATGCCACCTGCGCTTCGGGTTCCAGGTACAAACCGCGGAACACCAGCACGCCGTTGTCCTCGAGCGCGTCGAGCACGGCCGCGGCGATACCGTCGTCGGTGGCCAGCCGTTCGGAATCGATGCCGACCACCTCGGCACCCACCGAGGCGGTCAGTTTGTTGATGGTCAGCACGCTCATCGGCGCGTCCTTTCGGGTTCGGTACAGCTCAAGGCGTGGGCTCCCCGGTGCGCACCATGACGGCGTCGGCCGCGTCGACCGGCGCCGGTTGGTGCATGATCTCGACCGCCATCGCGACCATGATCAGCGAGTAGATCAGGTGCAGAAGATTGACGGCGTCGTCGGGCATGTCGTCGAGCGGGTACTTGTCGCAGTACTCGATCGCCTCTTCGAGGCGTGGAAAGAACGCGTCGTAGAAGTCGTGCAGTTGCGGCATGGAGCTGCTCACCCGCCGCTCCCACCGCGCGGTTTCGGTTGCCAGGCACCAGGTCTCGGCGTAGGGCTCGAGCTCGGCGAAGGCACTGGGGAGACGCGCCACGTCACACCCCCGCCGGTGCGGGCTCGCGCTGGTACGCCTCGACCCAGTCGACCGCGACCTTGTGCAGGTGACGCACCAGGATCTCCTGGTCGTTGAGCGGGTAGTCGTCGATGACGTCGTATTCGAGTGCGGCCTGGGTGCCGCCCAGCATCCCGGCGTCCTGCAGCGCGAACTCCTTGAGGACCACCGCGGCCACCTCGTGCTCGATGCGTTCGCGCACGGTGCGCGCCGGGTGGAAATAGGTGAACGCCTCGTAGCGGTGTGTGTTGTGCGACGTCGGCCAGTACCGGTAGAGCAGGTACCAGCCTCCGTAGATCAGGATCTCGATGTTCGGGAAAATCTGGAAGTTGCTGATGCCCCACGGTTCGATACCGCCCGGGTTGAGCCCGGTGGGCAGCTTCCCGATGTCCGGTGTGCGCCAGGGACCCACGAGACCGCTCTGGGTGGCCCGTTCGATCGGGTACATGTACTCAGGAGCGAGCAGCCAGCGACGGGTTCCCGCCGTGGACACCAGGCGGTGCGGTCCGTCGATCTGGAAATGTCCACAGGTGAAGCCCGCGTTGGGGTCCCGGACCTCGGGTGGCACCTGCTGGGTGTGCAGCGACGGGACGTGGTAATACTCCTGGAACGCGTCGGCGAAGATCTTCCAGTTGCTGTTGTTGTGCGCGACCCAGTCGTAGCGTTCGGTGAGTTTCTCGAAGGGGTAGTCGTCGAGTCCGGTCACCATGGGACCGAGGAACTCCCGAAGGCTCTGGCGCGGGGTGGTGTCGAAGTTCACGAACACGAACCCGGCCCACACGTCGCAGTGCACCTCTGCCAGACCGAGCTCGGTCGCGTCGAAGCCGGTGAACCGGTCGGCGTCGGGTGCGGCGATCAGCGACCCGTCGAGGCCGTAACGCCATCCACAGTGCCCGCACGCGAATTCGGTTCCGGTGTTGCGCAGTTCGGTCGCGCGGAAGTCGGGTGCGGCGACGGTGTGTCCGCGGCGCCTGCAGACGTTGTGGAACGCGCGGATCCGGCCGTCGGCGCCCTTGACCAGCAGCAGCGACGCATCGGCGGCCTCGACCCGGCGCGTGATGTAGCTGCCCGCGTCGGGCGTCTCCTCGACGCGGCTGATGTTGAGCCAGGCGCGCTTGAAGATCGCCTCGCGCTCCAAGGCGTAGAACTCGCGGGAGGTGGAGTCGCGGAACGAGATCGGTCCGGTGCCCAGTTCTGGATAGTGCTCGGTCCAGGACCCTTCGGCCGGTTTGGGCCACTTGGTCGCCATGTGAACCTCCGTGTGCGTGGGTGGATGGGATAGCGCGTGTCACATGACCGAGCCGCCGTTGACGCCGAGGGTCTGCCCCGTGATGAAGCCGGCCTCTTCCGAGCACAGGAATCCCACTGCCGCGGCGATGTCGGCCGGTGCGCCGAGCCTGCCGAGCGGGATGTTGGCGGCGATGGTTTCGTTGGGCGGAAGGTACCCCGCGGCCTGCGATGCGTGCTGCATGGGCGTCTCGATACCCGACGGTGGAATGTTGTTCACCGTGATGCCGTGCTTGGCGTATTCGCGCGCAAGGGATTTGGTCAACGTCAACAGCGCGCCCTTGGATGCCGCGTAGTGCGCGGCGAAGGGCGTTCCGCGCTGCGCGCTGGACGACGAGATCAGCACGATGCGGCCCCAGCCGGCGTCCACCATGTCGGGCAGCGCGACCTGACAGCACCGGAACGTGCCGCTGAGGTTCACGTCGATCATCTGTGCCCACGACTGTTCGGTGATGTCGGCGAACGACGCGTAGCCGAACATGCCCGCGCTGGTGACCAGGATGCCGACGGCGCCCAGCTCGCTGCGCACCTTGGCGAATGCCTCCTCGACCGCGGCACGGTCGGTCACATCGGCGCCTACCGCGAACGCGGTCACGCCCTCGGATCGGAGATGGTCGGTGACGCGTTGTGCGGCATCGACATCGACGTCGAGCACCGCGACCTTGTGGCCGCGCCTGCCGAGTTCGTGGCAGGTCGCCTCACCCATGCCCGACGCGCCACCGGTCACCACCGCCACCCGGTTCATTCGTACACCACCTTCACCGTGTGACTCGTGGGCAGTGCCTGACACGTCACCACCCAGCCCTCGGCGATCTCGTCGTCGTCGAGCGCGTCGTTGTTCAACAGCCGTGCACTGCCTTCCACCACCTGTCCGATGCACGTCCCGCACGTGCCGACCTCACATGAGGACGGGGCCTTGAGCCCGGCCAGTCGGGCGGTCTGCAGCAGCGTCGTACCGGCCCGGTAGGGCTGTGTGACGGTGGTGCGCCCCAGGACGATGGTGACCTCCTCGGTGGCAGCGGATTCCGCCTCGACCGCAGGATCGGCAGGGGTGACCGTGAAACGCTCCAGGTGCACACGCTGCGCCGGCACGCCCGCGTCGAGCAGGACGCGTTCGACGGTGTCCATGAACGGGGCCGGTCCACAGATGTAGAAGTCGGCCTCCGCGGTGGAAACCGTGCTGGCGCCGAGGAATTCGGTGATGTGCCGCGCCGAAACCACGCCGTCGCGGGTATCGAGATGGTGGTGTACGTGCAGGCGGTCGCTGTGGGAGTCGGTGAGCCGGGTCAGCGCGTCGCGGAAGATCACCGAGTCGGCATCGCGGTTGGCGTAGAACATCCGGACCCGCCGGCCGGTGGTGGCGAGCGTCGTGTTCACCAGTGAGAACACCGGTGTCACACCGCTGCCGCCCGCGAACGTGACCACGTCGCGGTCGGCCGTGGTGAGCACGAAGCGCCCGTCGGGTGGGGCGGTGAGCAACCGGTCGCCCGCTGCGGCGGTGTCGTTGATCCAGTTCGACACCACGCCGTCGCGGTCACGTTTGACGGTGATCCGCAGGTCGGGGCCCACGTGTGGCGACGACGACATCGAATAGCAGCGGCGGTGTTCCTCGCCGCGGATCGTGGTCTTGACGGTGACGAACTGCCCTGCCGTATAACGGAATCGGTCTTCGATCAGCTCGGGGACATCGAGGATCAGCGAAACCGCGTCGGTGGTCTCGCGGATGACGTCTTTGACCCGCAGCGGCGTGAAACCGTCGGCGTCGGTGAGACCGGCGGGTTCGTCGAGGGGTGCGGTCGATGTCTCCATCGCGGCCACAGTATCAAGTACTTGTCATTCACCTCAAGGCTTGGCCGCACACCGAAAAACCGGGAAACTACATCGGGTCGACGTGATCGGCCTGCACGGTGTGGCCCGTGCCCTGCTCGATCACACGCCTCAGCAGGTCGCGCAGCTGCTCCTGCTCGTCACGTGAGAGCACCCCGAACACACGGTCGTGCGCGGCGATGGCGTCGGAAACCACCGAAGAGGCGACCGCGCGCCCCTCTTCGGTGAGGAACACCTGCAGGATGCGCGCGTGCTGCGGATCCTGCTTGCGCTCCACCAGCCCGCGCTTCTCCAGTGCGGTCAGGGCCAGTTGCACGCCCTGCGGCGTGATCAGCAGGCGCCGCGCCAGTTCGGCGCCGGACAACCCGGGCTCGTTGCTCAGCTGGCGCAGGACACCGATCTGGGCGGTGCTGACACCGTGGTCCTTGACGGCGTCGTTGACCGCGGTGAGCGAGAAGTAGAACGCTTGTTTGAGCCACCACAAGGTGTTGTCGGTGAGTTCCATGCCCGTCTCCTGCCGTGCGTCAACTCGACGCTAGCGCACCGCGGCGTCCGACGGCTCGCGGTGTTTGACAACCGCGCCGTCCTTCATCACGAACGAGACGTCGAGTATCGCGGAGATGTCGGTGCTCGGGTCGCCGGGCACGGCGACGACGTCGGCGAGGTATCCGGGTGCCAGCCGGCCCAGCTCGTCGGAGGCATCCACCAACTCCGCGGCGACCACGGTCGCGGCCTGCAGCGCCTGCATCGGGGTCATGCCGCGCTCGACCAGCGCGCACAGTTCTTTCGCGTTCTGCCCGTGCGGTATCGCAGGCGCGTCGGTACCGCACGCGATCCGCACACCGGCCGCAATGGCCTTGGGCAGCATGGCCTTCGCCCGCGGGAAGACGTCGAGTGCCTTCTTGCGCAGTTCGGGGGCGATGCGGTCGATCGCCATGGCATCGGTCAAGTACGTCGTCGACACCAGGAACGTGCCGTGGTCCACCATCATCTGTATGGTCTCGTCGGTCGCGAGGAACCCGTGCTCGATGCAGTCGATGCCCGCGCGGATACAGGCCTGGATCGCGGTGTCACCGACCGCGTGCGCGGCGACCTTCACGCCGGCACGGTGCGCCTCGTCGGCGATCGCGGCGAGTTCGGCGTCGCCGTACTGCTGGGCGCCGGGAGCGGTGCTGTGCGACATCACACCACCCGAGGCCGAAACCTTGATCAGCTTGGCGCCGTGGCGGATCTGGTAGCGCACACACGCGATGACGTCGGGTACTCCGTTGGCGATGCCCTCGGCCACCGAGAGCGGCATGATGCCCGGCGCCATTCGCTGGAACACCGTGGGATCGAGGTGACCGCCGTACGGCGTGACGGCATGCCCGGCGGGGTGGATGCGTGGCCCCTGATGCCAGCCCTGATCTATTGCGCGCTGCAACGCCACGTCGAGCAGATAGCCGCCGGTCTTGACCATCAGACCCAGGTTGCGGACCGTGGTGAAACCGGCCTGCACCGTGGTGCGCGCGTTGACCGCGCCCCGCAGCGTCCGGTACGCCGGATCGTCCTGCACACCGTGCATCGGCGACGGCAGCCCTTCCGGGCCGCCGATGAGCAGGTTCAGTTCCATGTCCATCAGGCCCGGCAGCAGGGTGACGTCGCCGAGATCGATGACGGTCGCGGTATCCGGCAGCGGCGCAGCGGGATTCACCTCGGTGATCCGGTTGCCCTCGATGACCACGACGGCCGGTGCGCGGACCACGCCTGCGGCGACGTCGACCCAGCGCGCCGCGCGCAGTACGGTCTGCGTCACGGAACGGGCTCGGCGACGCAATCCAGCCAGGTCGCCCCCGAATCGGGCACGCGTGGCTGCTTCCAGCACTCCACCGGGAACGACACCGTCACCATCGAATACAGCAGGTGCAGCAGGTTCAGCACGTCCTCGGGCAGGTCATCGAGCGGGAACTTGTCGCAGTAGCTGATCGCCTCCTCGGCGCGTGGGGTGATCGCGTCGTAGAAGGCCTGGATCTCGGTCATGGTGCTCGCCAACCGTTTTGCGTAACGCAGCGGCTCACTGGCCAGACACCAGTCGGAAAACGGTTCCAGATCGGCGAATTCGGCCGGCAGCTTGTTCGGCACCTTGTCGGGCACGGATCACACTCCTGCGGTCTTGCGCTGGTAGTCCTCGATCCAGGCTGCGGTCTCGTAGTGCAGGTGCCGCAGCAGGATCTCCTGGTCGCACAGCAGGAACTCCTCGACCACGCGCGTCTCGATCATGCTCTGGGTGGCTTCGAGGGTGTTGGCGTCCTGCAGGCCGTACTCCTTGAACGACGCCGCCGCGAGTTCCTGCGCGAGCCGCTCACGCGGCGTGCGTGCCTGTGGGAAATACAACGTGCACTCGAAGGTGTGGGTGTTGTACGACGTCGGCCAGTAGTGGTACGTCAGGTACCAGCCCTGCCCCCAGAACAGCATCACGAAGTTGGGGAACAGCTGGAAGCTGTCCAGACCCCACGGATCACACTTGGCGGGGTTGAGACCCACGGGCATCTCGCCGAGGTCGGGCTTGTCCCACGGGCCGAAAAGCCCGCTCTGGCAGATGTCCTCGATGGGTTTGCGCATCTCGTCTGGCATCTCCCACGCACGCACCCCCGAGGTGCTCACCAACCGGTGCGGTCCCTCGATGCGGTAGTGCGGTGCCTCGAAACCGGCCTCGGCCGCGGCCCTGCTGTAGGCGGTGGGCGACTGGTTCGCGTGCAGCACAGGTGCGTGGTAGAACTCCTGGAACGCGTCCATGTAGAGCTTCCAGTTCGCCTTGACCTCGGAGCGGTAGGTGAACCGCGAGGTCAGTTTGTCGAACGGATAACCCTCCAGGTTGGTGATCATCGGACCGAGGAAATCGCGCAGCGACTGTTCGGGTTCCTTCGCGAAGTTCACGAAGATGAAGCCCTCCCACACCTGGCAGTGCACCGGCACCAGGCCGTAGCGGCTCTTGTCGAGGTCGAAGAACTCCTCTTCCTGCTGCACGAACGTCAGGTCGCCGTCCAGGTCGTACCGCCAGGCGTGGTACTTGCACGTGAACTGGCGGCACACGCCGCTGGTCTCCTGCTGTGGCAGGTCGTCCCACACCAGCTTGTTGCCGCGGTGGCGGCAGACGTTGTGGAAGGCGTTGATCGTCCCGGACTTGTTGCGCACCACGATGATCGAGGTGTTGGCGGCCTTCATCTCCTTGGTGAAGTAGCTGCCCTTGCGTGGAAGCAGTTCGACGCGACCGACGTTCAGCCATGCCCGTTTGAAGATCGCCTGCCGTTCCAGTTCGTAGATCTCCGGGCTGATCGAGTCCTCGTAGGACACCGGGCCGGTGCCCAGTTCGGGATAGTGCTGCGTCCAACTGCCTTCAGCCGGTTTGGGAAACCGCGCCATACCCGCTCCTCCGCGATGCGTTCGATGATGCCGGCGTGTGGCTGGGGCACGCCGGTGCGAGATTCGAAGTTGACGGTAGACCGCGGTTTCGTCAATAACAAGTAGTTGATACTCTGGAACCGCGAAGGCGGGAGAATGCAGTGGACCAGCATCTCGGGAGTATCTCGGCGTCGAGGCCGGCTGTGCGCTCGCGTGTGGCCGCGGCCGCAGGTCCATCGCCGTCGCGGCTCACGGTGATCGAAAGGTTGACATGACGATCCACACCTCGCAGCGAACCCCGGCCGCCGAGCGCATCGCCGTGCGCTGCGTCGACTCCGACGTTCATCCGGTGCCGCGCCGCGGTGTGCTGGGGGAGTACATCCCCGAGCCGTGGCGCAGCGTGTACTTCGGCACGCACGACGTCGGCGAGCTGATCTACTACGACGCCCCCGATTACGCACACGCCTACGCGATGCGCGTCGACACGTTCCCCTCCGACGGCGAATTCGCGGGCAGCGATCCCGATCTCGCGTTCCGCCAGCTCATCATGGAAGCCGGCGCCGACATCGCGATCCTGGAACCCGCGGCGTACTCGGCGCACATCCCCGAGGCCAACCATGCGATGAACTGCGCACTCAACGACTGGCAGGCCAACCACTGGCTCGACAGCCACAACAACTGGCACGAGCGCTGGCGCGGTTCCATCTGCCTGGCCGTCGAGGCACCGGAACTCGCGGCGCAGGAGATCGAACGGTGGGCCGGGCACCCGTATTTCGCGCAGTGCCTCATCAAGGCCGAACCGCGCCCGTCCTGGGGCGACCCGAAGTACGACCAGCTGTGGGCCGCGGCCACCAAACACGACATCGTGGTGAGCTGCCACCTGTCACGCGGTGAATACGACGAACTGCCCACCCCACCGGTCGGATTGCCCAGCTACAACCACGATTTCATGGTCACGTACTCGTTGCTGGCGGCCAACCAGGTGATGAGCCTGATCTTCGACGGTGTGTTCGACCGGTTCCCGACGCTGCGCATCGTGTTCGTCGAGCACGCGTTCACCTGGATCCTGCCGCTCATGTGGCGAATGGACGCGATCTACGAGCGCCGCAAGTCGTGGATGGACATCAAGCGCAAACCCAGCGAGTACGTCAAGGACCACATCAAGTTCACGACGCAACCGCTGGATTACCCCGAGGACAAGACCGAACTGTCGCGGGCCTTCGAGTGGATGGAGTGCGAGGAGATCCTGCTGTTCTCCTCGGACTACCCGCACTGGACGTTCGACGATCCACGCTGGCTGGTCAAGCACCTGCCCGAACATGCGCGTGAGGCCGTGATGTTCCGCAACGGCATCGAGACCTACAAGCTGCCGGACACCGTGCCGGTGCTCGAAGGACAGGTCCGCGTCTTCTGAGTCTCATGGGCGCAGGACAGCGCCCGGGTTGAGGATGCCGAGCGGGTCCAGGGCGTCCTTGACGCGGCGCGTCACCCACATCACGTCGTCGCCGAGTTGCTTTGGCAGCCAATCTCTCTTGAGCCTGCCGACGCCGTGCTCACCGGTGATGGTGCCGCCCATCGCGATCGCGAGGTCCATGACCTCGCTGAAGGCGCGTTCGGCCCTGGCCTGCGATTCGGCATCGTCGGGATCGAAAACCACGACGGGGTGGGTGTTTCCGTCGCCCGCATGCGCGACGACGCAGATCAGCACGTCGCACTCGGCGGAGATCCGGTTGATGCCTGCCAGCAGCGCGGGCAGCGTCGGGATGGGCACCGTGACGTCTTCGAGCAGCACCGTACCCAGTTGCATGAGTGCCGGCGCGACCAGGCGTCTCGCGGCCGTGAAACCGGCGCCTTCTGCTGGGTCATCGGTCGCGAAAACCTCGCTGGCACCTGATTTTTCGCACGCCTCGACGATGTGTGCCACCTCGGACGCGGCATCACCCGGCGCGTCGGACTGGACCAGCAGCAGCGCCTGCGCCGACCGGTCCAGACCCATGCGGCCGTAGTCCTCGACGGCGTTGATGGACGCGTGGTCCATCAGCTCGAGCATGGCCGGCCGCACCGATGCCGTGATGGCCACGACCGCGTTGGCCGCATCCTGCACCGTGTCGAACATCGCGACCACGGTGGACGGCGACGCCTGGGCCGGAATCAGCCGCAGGGTGACCTCGGTGATCACCCCGAGAATGCCCTCCGAACCGACGAACAGTTTGGTCAGGGACAGGCCCGCAACGTCTTTGAGTCGCGGACCGCCGAGTGTCACGGCCGTGCCGTCGGCGAGCACCACCTGCAGGCCCAGGACGTAGTCGGTGGTGACGCCGTACTTCACGCAGCACAGGCCGCCCGCGTTGGTGGCGGCGTTGCCGCCGATCGAGGAGATGTCGACCGAGGCCGGATCCGGCGGATACCACAAACCGTGCTCTGCCGCGGCCCGCTTGACCTCGGCATTCAGCGCGCCGGGTTGCACGACGGCCACGCGGGTCGCCGGGTCGATCCGGATCTCGCGCATGCGCTCGGTGCTCAGGACGACGCATCCGTCGACCGCGCTCGCACCGCCGGAGAGCCCCGACCCGGCGCCCCTGGGTACCACCGCGACGCGGTGACGGGTGGCCCACCGCAGGACGCTCTGCACATCGGCGGTGCAGGTCGCCCGGACCACGGCCCGCGGACGGCCCGCGAGTGGATCGGCGGCGGCGTCACGGCGATATCCCTCGATCTGGTCGGCATCGGTGAGCAGCGCGTGGGCAGGCAGCTCAGCAGCCAGTTCGGTCAGGGCGGGGTCCACATCCGCCAGGGTTGCGTCCACGCGGCCAGTGTAGGCGCGTGATGGGCGAACGGAATTTTTCCGACTTCCCTGGGTTGGACCGAGGGATGAGACGTTGGGAAATGGACGGTATCGGGCGCGATCTGCTCCAGCTGCGGGAGGTCGCGATCCCCCAGCCGGCACACGGCGAGATCCTGGTGCGGGTCTCGGCCGTGGCCCTCAACCATCGCGACAAGATGGTGACCGAGAACGGCCGAGGGCTGCAGCTCGCCTATCCGTTCACACCGGGCTCCGATCTCGCCGGAACCGTGGCGGCGCTCGGCGACGGCGCACAGCGGTTCGCCGTCGGCGACCGGGTGATCTCGAACTTCGTCCCCGAGTGGCTCGACGGTGTGCGACCGGGGGACGCCCGCACCTTGCCCTACCGGACCCTGGGCGGACACCATCCCGGCGTGCTCGCCGAATACGTGGCCTTCCCCGAGGACTGGTTCGTGCGCGCGCCCGCCACGCTCGGTGATGCCGAGGCGGCCACACTGCCCTGTTCGGGCCTCACGGCGTGGTTCGCGCTGGTCGAGCGCGGCCGTGTGCGCGCAGGAGAGACGGTTCTGGTCGAAGGCACCGGAGGCGTAGCGCTTTTCGCGCTCGCCATCGCCAAGATCCACGGCGCCGAGGTGATCGTCTCGGCCAGTGCGGGCAACCTCGCCCGCGCGCGGGAACTGGGCGCCGACCACGTCATCGACAGGCGGCGCGAGGACTGGGCCGACGCGGTCCTGACGCTCACGGCTGACCGAGGTGTGGACCACGTGCTCGAGATCGTCGGCGGCAGCCACCTGGCGCAGGCCGTACAGGTGAGCGCCATCGGCGGGCAGATCCACCAGATCGGTGCGCTGGAAGGCTTCGAGATCTCGACCCCGGTGATGCCGTTGATGCTCAAGGGCATCACGGTCAACGGCATCGGGACCGGGCACCGGCGCGCGCTCGAAGACTTGGTGCGTGCGGTCGACGCGGCGGGACTCAAGCCCGTGATCGACACGCGGTACCGCTTCGAGGATCTGCAGGGCGCACTCGACCATCTCGACCGCGGCCCGTTCGGCAAGCTCGTCCTGGAAACTTAGCGGTTCTGTGCCACACCGCGTTCGGCGAGCACCCAGTTGAGGAACTTCTCGACCGCATCGGCAGTGAAATGCCCGTGCGGCGAGCCGAAGAAGTCGAAAGCGTGCTGGGCGTGCGGAATCTCGGCGTAGACCACGGGGGAGTTCGACACCTCCCGCAGCGCGGCGACGAAGTCGCGTCCCTCGACCACCGGGATCAACGAGTCGTTGGTGCCGTGCAGCACGAAGAACGGCGGCGCATCGGGGCGCACGAGCATGATCGGTGACGCGTCGCGGTACAACTCGGCATTGCCGTCGAGCGGGCGCTTGACGATGAGCCGCTCCAGGATCTCCATGAACTCGGTACGGCCGGGGCCGGTGGTGCTGTACCAGTCGTAGCGGCCGTACACCGGGACCGCGGCCACCACGGAGGTGTCGGCGTCCTCGAAACCCGGCTGCCACTTGGGGTCGTTCGGGGTCAGCGCGGCCAGCGCCGTGAGGTGCCCACCCGCCGAACCGCCGGTGATGCAGACGGATTCGGGATCGCCACCGAAGTCGGCGATGTTGGCCTTCACCCATGCCAGCGCCTGCTTGACGTCGACGATGTGATCGGGCCAGCTGTGCTTCGGGCTGATCCGGTAGCCGATCGACACACAGATCCAGCCCTGCTCGGCGAGATGGCTCATGAGCGGGTACGACTGAGGCCTGCGCATCCCGATCATCCACGCGCCACCGGGCACCTGCAGCAGCACCGGCGCCTTCCCGTCGCGGGGCAGGTCGGGCCGCATCCAGATGTCAGCCAGGTTGGCGCGGTGCGGGCCGTACCGCACGGTCGTGGTCGCGTAGCGGTGCCGGGTCCACGATGTGCGGATGACGCCGCCGGGGCGGCGGGCACGGCGGGCCACCGCGTAGTCGGCGCCCAGCGCCGAGCGCAGCGGTTCCTCGAAGAACCGGCGCGACGTGCGGTTGCGGCGGTGCACGATGTACAACAGGGCCCACGCGACGGCCTTGAGAAGCAACGAGATCCGCCCCGGCGTCGTACGGTAGTCACCGCGCACCGCGCGGCGGAGCGCGTCGAGCGCCGAAACGGTCGTTATCAGCGGTCCGTTCTCGGAGGTGGGCCAGCCGAACGCGAACGCCACCACCGTCGAATAGCCTTTGCGGCCGAACGGTTTCACGGCGTTGACGGCGTTGAGCACCTCCGCCGACGCGGTGAGCAGCGGTTTAGCCATTCACCTTCTCCTGCAGCTCCCGGCGCGCGATCTTTCCGGTGCTGTTGCGGGGAAGCTCGTCGAGGATCGTGATGTCGCGCGGCACTTTGTAATTCGCGAGGTTGTCGCGGACATGCGATTTCAGGTCGTCGACGGTCGCGTCGCCGGACAGCACCACGAACGCCGCGAGTCGCTGACCGAACTGCTCGTCGTCCACGCCGATCACGGCGGCCTCGGCGACCGCCGGGTGCGTGGTGAGCACCTTCTCGACTTCGATGGGGTAGACGTTCTCGCCACCGGAGACGATCATCTCGTCGTCGCGGCCGACGACGAACAACCGGCCCGCGTCGTCGAGGCGCCCCACGTCGCCGGAACGCATGAAGCCCTCGTGGAAATCCTTGGTGGTGCCCGAGGTGTAGCCGTCGAACTGCGTCGAGTTGCGCACGTAGATCGTGCCCACCTCACCCGTCGGGACGTCGCGCAGGTCGGCGTCGAGGATCCGGATCTCGGTGCCCTCGGCGGGTTTACCCGCGGTGTCGGGTGCGGCGCGCAGATCGGCCGGTGTGGCGGTGGCGATCATGCCGGCCTCGGTGGCGTTGTAGTTGTTGTAGATGACGTCGCCGAAGCGGTCCATGAACGCGATGACGACGTCGGGGCGCATCCGCGATCCAGATGCTGCCGCGAACCGCAGCGAACGTCCGTCGTAGCGGTTGAGCACGTCCTCGGGCAGTTCCATGATGCGGTCGAACATCACCGGCACCACACACAGCCCCGTGGCGCGGTGGCGGTCGACGAGTTCGAGCGTGGCTTCCGGGTCGAACTTGCGGCGCGTGATGATGGTGCACGCCATCGATGCCGCGAACGCCAGTTGCGAGAAGCCCCAGGCGTGGAACATCGGCGCGACGATCACCACCGGTTCCTCGGCACGCCACGGTGTGCGGTCCAGGATGGCCTTGAGGATCTCGGGTCCGCCGCCGGAATGCTTGGCGCCCTTGGGAGTTCCGGTGGTTCCCGACGTCAGCAGGATCACCTTGCTCTTCTGGCCGGCCCGTTGCGGTTGCCTGCCTGCGAACTTCTCGGTGAGCGCGGCGACCGTGACGTCGTGTGCTGCGGTGTCGGTCCACGCCACGATGCGGGTGGGCGCTTCGGGAGCCCCCGCGAGCGCGCGGTCGACGGTGTCGGTGAACTCCTCGTCGTAGATGACGGCATCGACCTTCTCGCGGCTCACCACCTCGGCCAGCGCCGGTCCGGCGAACGAGGTGTTGAGCAGTAGGACGTCGGCACCGATACGGTTGGCCGCGATCAGCGACAACACGAACCCGCGATGGTTGCGGGCCATGATGCCCAGCACCCTCGGCGCGCCGCCGGAAAGCGCCTGCAGACCTGCCGCGAGCGCGTCGGCCTGCTGGTCGATCTCGCGCCAGGTGAGCGTGCCGAGTTCGTCGACCAGGCCCGGGCGGTCGGGACAGCGCTGCGCGGCGCTCGCGAAACCCGATGTGACGCTCATGTTCTCGCGCGCCATCGCGGCGACGATGCGCAGGTACTTGTCGGGGCGCAGCGGCGCGATCAGCCCGGCGCGGCGCATGGTGGTGACCATTCCGACGGTGTTGAGCAACGGGTCGGTGACCCGGTCGAGAAGTCCCATGCCGATCAGCCGATCACCGGGAAGCGCCGCTGCTCGGCGAGTTCGTCGAGGGCCTGCTGCATGACGTGGCGTACGTGCGCGTCGACCTCGTCGATGTCGGGGTCCTCACCGAACTCTGCGGTGATGTCGATGGGCGGCAGTGTCTTCATCACGATCTTCGACGGCAACGGCACGTTGAGCGGCAGCACGGCCGACAGCCCGAACGGGAATCCGAACGACACCGGCACGATCTTGGTACGCGCCAGCCGCGCGATCGGGCCCAGGGCCTTGGCCACCGCGGTGCCGCGCGACAGGAACAGCTGGGTCTCCTGGCCACCCACACCGACCATGGGGACGATCGGGACGCCGGCGTTGAGTGCGGCCCGCACATACCCGGTGCGTCCGCCGAAATCGATCTTGTTGGCCGCCAGCGTGGGGCGGTACACGTCGTAGTCGCCACCCGGGAACACGACGACGACGCCGCCGGAGCGCAGCGCCTCGTCGGCGTTCTCGTGGTTGGCCCGGATGAAGCCCGTCTTCTTGAAGAAGTCCGCGGTCGGGCCGGTCATGAGCATGTCGTGGCTCAGCGTGTACACGGGGCGGTCGTAGCCGAACTTCTCGTAGAAGCCTGTCGCGAACACCGGCACATCCATGGGGAACAGCCCGCCGGAGTGGTTCGAGACCACCAGGGCCCCGCCGTTGGGGAACGTGTCGAGGCCGTGCACCTCGGCCCGGTGATACCCCTTGATCAGCGGGCGCAGCCAGCCCATGACCTTCTCGGTGAGGCCGGGATCCCACTTGGTGATCTCACCTTGGTCGGTATCGGTAGCGGCCACGGGGGTCCCCCTGACGTGAATTGGAACGTGTTCTAGTTCTCCATCCTACTTGACCTGAACTGCTGTCGAGGTTGGACGATGGCAGGCATGGCGATGGACCTCGGCGGATATCTCGCGCGGATCGGCCTCGACGGGCGGCCGCGTCCCGATCTCGGCACATTGCACGCGATCGTCGCGGCCCACAACCGCTCGATCCCGTTCGAGAACCTCGATCCGCTGCTCGGCATCCCGGTGGCCGACCTGAGTGCCGAGGCCCTGTCCGCCAAGCTCGTGGACCGCCGCCGCGGCGGGTACTGCTACGAACACAACGGCCTGCTCGGCTACGTACTGGAGGAACTGGGCTTCGACGTCGAGCGCCTGTCCGGGCGGGTGGTGTGGATGCGGGCCGACGACGCACCACTGCCCGCCCAGACCCACAACGTGCTGTCGGTCGCGGTGCCGGGCGCCGATGGCCGGTACCTGGTCGACGTGGGCTTCGGCGGACAGACGCTGACCTCGCCGATCCGGCTTGAGGCCGGCCCGGTGCAGCAGACCCGCCACGAGCCCTACCGGCTCACCCGGCACGGTGACCACCACACGCTGGCGGCCCAGATCCGCGGTGAGTGGCAACCGCTGTACACGTTCACCACCGAGCCGCGGCCGCGCATCGACCTCGAGGTCGGAAGCTGGTACGTCTCAACACATCCGAGGTCACACTTCGTCACCGGGCTCACGGTCGCGGTGGTCACCGACGACGCGCGGTACAACCTGCGGGGACGCAACCTGGCGGTCCACCGGGCCGGTGCGACCGAGCGCATCCGGTTCGACAGCGCGGCACAGGTGCTCGACGCCATCGTCGACCGGTTCGGCATCGACCTCGGCGATCTGGCCGGCCGTGACGTCCGTGCACGTGTCGCCGAGGTGCTCGACACCTGAGCCGGGGGATCACAGCAAGAAAAGTCATGTCCTGACCCCAGCGCGCCGACCATACTCGGTGAACGTGAGTGTGGAACCGAACGGGCGCGACCGGCTGCGTGAACTGCTCGACGCCGTCGTCGACTCCGAGAACGACGGTGTCGGCGACATGGCGCGCAACAGCTACGCCTCGGAGTTCCACTTCTCGCGCGAGGTGCGCAGGCTCACCGGCGAACCACCCGCCGCGCTGCGGCGGCGCATCATGCTCGAACGCGCGGCGTGGCGGCTGCGCCAGGGTGCGGGCGTCGCGGAAGTCGCTGCCGCAGAGGGATGGTCGTCACCGGAGGTGTTCTCCCGCGCATTCCGCCGCGCCTTCGGCGTGCCGCCGTCGCGCGCGGCGGACGTCGGGTTCCGGTTGCCCGCTCCCAACGGTGTGCACTTCCATCCGCCGCAGTCGCTGTGGTGCGACGACGGAGCGGGCGCAGCTGGGCCCGACATCGCGCAGTTCATGCTCGTGCACGACATCGCCGATACGGCCTATCTCATCGAACAGGCGTCCGTGCTCACGGAAAGGCAGTGGCGCGAAGGGGTTTCACCGGGGCAGACGGTGCTCGACTGGGACGGTCCCGAACCGAGCGTCGCCGCGGTCCTCGCGGCGATCGTGTGGACCAAGCAGGTGTGGCTGGCGACCATCGAGGGCCGCGACTTCCCGTCGCGGGACACCACGTGCAACGCCTCGCCCCGGGAATTGGCGGTGCACCACGACACGGTCGGGAACCGTTGGACCACGGTGATATCGGAGTACTCGACGGCCGGACGGCTCGGTGACACGGTGATCGACGCGCTGTGCGACCCGCCGGAGTCGTTTCAGCTGTACGGCATCGTCGCGCACGTGCTCACCTACTCGGCGCACCGGCGCGGGCTGGCGCGTGCGATGCTCTCGCGTCACGGAATCGACACCCACCGTGGTGATCCGCTGGAATGGATGAGAAGGGACTGAATCGTGAAGACCGTCTACTACACCGCTTCGAGCCTCGACGGCTACATCGTCGACGAGAACCAGAGTCTCGACTGGCTCACGTCACGCGACATCACACCCGACGGACCGTTCGGCTACGAACAGTTCATCGAGACCATCGGTGTGCTCGTCATGGGTGCGAGCACCTACGAGTGGGTGGTCGAACACGGCGACTGGTCCTATGACCAGCCCGCCTGGGTGCTCACCCACCGCCCCGAGATCGCCGCCGAGAGTCATCCCATGCAGGTGTTCTCCGGCGACGTCGCCGAACTGCACCCGAAACTCGTCGCGGCCGCGGGCGGTAAGGATGTGTGGGTGGTGGGCGGCGGCGACGTCGCCGCGCAGTTCGTCGCGGCCGACCTGATCGACGAGATCATCGTCAGCTATGCACCGTGCACGCTCGGCGTGGGTTCGCGGGTGCTGCCGATGCGTTCGGAGTGGGTGCTCGACGACTGTGCCCGCAACGGCGACTTCGTGTGCGCGCGCTGGAAGCGCCCGGTCCTGCACACCTAGATCCCCTCGCGAACAGACGCAAAACTGCCCAATTCCGTTGGGAATAGGGCAGTTTCGCGTCTGCTCGGCAGGATTATTCGGGGGTGTACCCGAACGGCAGCAGCACGCTCTTGGACTCGCAGTAACCCGCGATGCCCTCGGGCCCGCACTCGCGGCCGATGCCGGAGTTCTTGTAGCCGCCGAACGGGGCGCCCGGATCGAATGCGTACATGTTGATGCCGTAGGTGCCCGTGCGGACCTTCGACGCGATCTCGACGCCCTTGGCGTGATCGGTGGTGTACACCGAACCGGCCAGGCCGTACACCGAGTCGTTGGCGATGCGCACGGCGTCGTCCTCGTCCTCGAAGGGGATCACCACGAGCACGGGCCCGAAGATCTCCTCCTGCGCGATGGTCATCGAGTTGTCGACGTCGGCGAACACCGTGGGCTGCACGAACCAGCCGGAATCCAGGCCCTCGGGACGACCGCCGCCGGTCACCAGACGCGCGCCCTCCTCGATGCCCTTCTTGATGTAGCCCTCGACGCGTTCGCGCTGCTTCTCGCTGATCAGCGGACCCACCATCGCCGCCGGGTCATCGGGCACGCCGACCTGCATCGCGGCGACACCCGCGGCGACCTTCTCCACGACCTCGTCGTAACGCGAGCGCGGTGCCAGGATGCGGGTCTGGCCGACACATGCCTGCCCGGAGTTCATCAGACCCGAGAACAGCAGCATCGGCAGCGTCGAGTCCAGGTCGGCGTCCTCGAGGATGATCGCCGCGGATTTGCCGCCCAGTTCCAGCGTGCACGGCTTGAGCTTCTCGGCGGCGATCTTGCCGATCTCCTTGCCCACTGCGCTCGAGCCCGTGAACGTGAACTTGTCGAGCGCCGGGTTGTCGGTCAGCGCGCGGCCGGTCTCCGGGCCGCCGGGCACCACCGACAGCACACCCTCGGGCAGGCCGGCCTCGAGGAACTTCTGTGCCATGAGGTTGGTGGTCAGCGGTGTCTCGGCGGCCGGCTTGAGCACGATCGTGCAGCCCGCGAGCAGCGCCGGGCCCAGCTTGTTGGCCGCCAGGAAGAACGGCACGTTCCAGGCGACGACGGCGCCGACGACGCCGACGGGCTCCTTGAGCACCAGTGTCTGGCCGTAGATGCCGTCGCGGATGTCCTTCCACGCGAACTTGTCGGCCGCCGAGGCGTAGAACTGCAGCGTCGACATCGCCGCGCCGTACTGCATCATGTCGACGATGGTCTGCGGCTGGCCGGTCTCGAGCTTGAGCAGCGTCTTGAACTCGTCGGCGCTCTCCTCGATCAGCGCGGTCGCCTTGGCCAGCACGGCCTCGCGCTCCTGCGGCGTCATCCGCGGCCACGGCCCCTCGTCGAACGCCTTGCGCGCCGCGGCGCACGCGGCGTCGACGTCGGCCTTGGTCGCCAGCGGCGCCTGACCGACCTTCTCGCCGGTCGCGGGCGAGAAGACCTCGATGATCTCCGACGACGAAGGCTCGACCCACTGGCCGCCGATGAACAGCTTGTCCCAGTTCGTCGTGGCCGCGGTCGCGGCCGATGCAGTCTGTGTCATGGCGGTCACACTACTCACTTCCCTGTGAAACGAGAACCTGTTCCAGTTGGGGAGGTTACCGGCGCGACAGAACCAGCACCAGGTTGCTCACCGCGAATTCGCGGAAACCCGGTATCGAGGTCATCCACCAGGCCCATCGTGGGTGGTAGCGGGGGAATGCGGCCACCAGTGCGCCCGTGGAGCGCGCCCACTGCAAGCCGTCGGCCGCCGACACCGCGAACAACGACGATCCGTAGTCATTCTTCGGCCGGTGACCGTGCCTGCGCGTGTAGCGTTCGGCGGCCCGTGCGCCGCCGAGATAGTGCGTCAGGCCCATCTCGTGACCGCCGAACGGCCCCAGCCACACGGTGTACGACAGCACCGCGAGCCCGCCGGGACGGGTCACCCGCAGCATCTCGTTGCCCAGTCGCCACGGGTTGCGCACATGCTCGGCGACGTTCGACGACAGGCAGATGTCGACGCTGGAGTCGGCGAACGGCAACGCCATGCCGGACGCCCGGACGAACACCCCGGCGCCCGGTTCACCCGCCGGACCTGCGTGCATCTCGCGCGGATCGGGTTCGACGCCCACATAGCGCATACCGGCCTGCTCGAACGCCGACGCGAAGTAACCGGGTCCGCCGCCCACGTCGAGCACCGTGCGACCTGCGGGGGAATCACCCGTCACGCCGGTCCAGAGGTCGGCGACCATGGCGACCGTGTCGTCGGCCAGGGCGCCGTAGAACCGGGCCGGTTCGGACTGCTCGAAGCGGAACTGGGACAGCAGGCGCACCGACCGGCGGAGCGTCGCCCGGCCGGCGAAGCGGTCGGTGGGATTCACCCGCTCAACCTACTCACCGGTACTCTCGATTCGATGTCTGCCCGGCCCGAGTCTGCTCCGCACGTGCGGCGAGTGCTGCTGCTGTGCTGGCGCGACACCGGCCACCCGCAGGGCGGCGGCAGCGAGGCGTACGTGCAGCGCATCGGCGCATACCTGGCAGGCCGCGGTGTCGACGTCACGCTGCGCACGGCGCGCTATCCCGGTTCGGCGCGCACCGAGGTGGTCGACGGCGTGCGCATCAGCCGTGGTGGCGGGCCCTACACCGTCTACATCTGGGCCGGTCTGGCGATGGTGCTCGCGCGCATAGGGCTGGGGCCGCTGCGCCGCGCGCGGCCCGACGTGGTGATCGACACCCAGAACGGGTTGCCGTTCCTCGCGCGGCTCGCGTTCGGCCGGCGCGTCGCGGTGCTCGTGCACCACTGCCACCGCGAGTTGTGGCCCGTCGCCGGTCCTGTCATGGGTCGTATCGGCTGGTTCGTGGAGTCGTGGCTGTCGCCGCGGCTGCACCGGCGCAACCAGTACGTCACGGTGTCACTGCCGTCGGCCCGTGACCTCAATGAACTCGGTGTCGATTCACAGCGGATCGCGGTGGTGCGCAACGGACTCGACGAGGCACCCGCGACCACCCTGAAGCTGCCCCGCTCGGAGACCCCGCGCCTGGTGGTGTTGTCACGGCTGGTGCCGCACAAACAGATCGAGGATGCGCTGGAAGCCGTCGCGCAACTGCGCACCGAGATGCCTGATGTGCACCTGGACATCCTCGGCGACGGCTGGTGGCGGGAACGCCTGGTCGAACACGCCGAACTGCTGGGCATCACCGACGCGGTGACCTTCCACGGTCACGTCGACGAGGACACCAAACATCGTGTACTGCAACGCAGTTGGGTGCACGTGCTGCCGTCGCGCAAGGAAGGCTGGGGCCTGGCGGTCACCGAGGCAGCGCAGCACGCCGTGCCCACCATCGGCTACCGCTCGTCGGGCGGACTGACGGACTCTGTCGTCGACGGGGTCACCGGCCTGCTCGTCGACGACCGCGACGGGCTGGTCGCGGGGTTGCGCCAGTTGGTGTCCGATCCCGTGCTGCGCACGCAACTGGGCACCAAGGCGCAGACCCGCAGCGACGAGTTCTCGTGGGCGCAGAGCGCCGACGCCATGTGCACGG
Source organism: Mycolicibacterium smegmatis (assembly GCF_001457595.1). GTDB lineage: Bacteria > Actinomycetota > Actinomycetes > Mycobacteriales > Mycobacteriaceae > Mycobacterium > Mycobacterium smegmatis. The sequence goes on from NZ_LN831039.1 coordinate 356,369, forward strand.
TGCTGGAGTCGGTCCGCGCGGGTCGATACCTCAGCGGCCTGGTCTGACGCCGCTCAGGACGCCCCGGCGGCCGCCTTCGCGGTGCGGGCCAGCCGCGCCACCTCGGCCCAGTCCTTGCGCCCCACCACATCTGCGGGCGTCAACCAGCTGCCGCCCACGCAGCCGACGTTCGGGCTCGCCAGGTAGTCGCCCATGTTGGCGGGCGTGATCCCGCCGGTGGGGCAGAACCGTGCCGCGGGGACGGGCGAGTGGATGGCGCGCAGATACTTCGCGCCGCCGGCCTGCTCGGCCGGGAAGAACTTCAGCTCGGTGTAGCCCTCCTCGAGCAGGGTGAGCACCTCCGACACCGTGGACACCCCGGGCAGGTGCGGTAACCCGCTGTCGCGCATCGCCGCACGCAGCGACGGCGTGCTACCGGGTGACACCAGGAACTGGGCCCCGTTGGCGGCGGCCTGTTTCGGTTGTGCGGAGTCGACGACGGTGCCCGCACCGACGAGGATCTCGGGCACCTCGTCGGCGATCCGCTTGATGGCGTCGAGCGCCGCGGGTGTGCGCAGCGTCAGCTCGATGACCGGTAACCCGCCCTCGACCAGTGCCTTGGCGATCGGCACCGCGTCGGCGGCGTCGTGCACGACGACGACGGGGATGACGGGGACGAGGTCGAGCAGGGAATCGAGACTCATACGGCACTCCTGAAGATCGTGGCGCCCTGGTCGGCCGGGCCGACGCTGGCACGCAAGGTGGCGAAGAGTTCCCGGCCGGTGCCGGTCCACTCGTCGTTGGTGGGGGCCTGCCCGGTGCTGGACCGGGCAGCGAGGTCCGCGGGCGCGACGTCGACCGACAACGTACCGGCCGTGGCGTCGACGGTGATGACGTCGCCGTCGCGAACCCGCGACAGCGGCCCGCCCGCGGCGGCCTCCGGCGTGACGTGGATGGCCGCGGGCACCTTGCCCGAAGCGCCCGACATGCGCCCGTCGGTCACCAGCGCGACCTTGAACCCGCGGTCCTGCAGCACCCCCAGCGCCGGGGTGAGCTTGTGCAGTTCGGGCATACCGAGCGCCTGCGGTCCCTGGTATCGCAAGACGCCGACGAAATCGCGGTCGAGTTCACCGGCCCCGAACGCCTCGAGGAACGCCTCCTGGCTGTCGAACACGGCCGCGGGTGCGACGACCGTGCGATGTTCGGGGTCGACCGCCGAGGTCTTCATGACGCTCGTGCCGAGATTGCCCGAGAGTGTCTTGAGCCCGCCGTCGGGCGCGAACGGGTCGTCGACCCCGCGCAGCACGTCGGTGTCGAGGCTCGCGTGCACCCCGTCGCGCCAGCGCAGCACCCCGTCGTCGAGGTAGGGCTCGGTGGTGTAGCGGCGCAGGCCCGGTCCGGCCACGGTCGTGACGTTCTCGTGCAGCAGCCCGGCGTCGAGCAGCGACCGGACCAGAAACGCCATGCCGCCTGCGGCCTGGAAGTGGTTGACGTCGGCCTTGCCGTTGGGATAGATCCGCGCGAGCAGCGGTACGACCGCCGACAGATCGGCAATGTCGTTCCAGGTCAGGATGATTCCCGCGGCGCGGGCGATCGCGACCAGATGCATGGTGTGGTTGGTCGACCCACCTGTGGCCAGCAGCGCGACGGCCCCGTTGACCACGGCGCGCTCGTCGACCACGGCGCCGACCGGTGTGTAGGCGTCGCCCAGGGCGGTCACCTCGGCGGCCCGTGCACCTGCCGCTGCGGTCAGCGCCTCACGCAGCGGGGTGTCCGGCGTCACCAGGCTGGACCCGGGCAGATGCAGGCCCATCGCCTCCATGAGCAGCTGGTTGGAGTTCGCGGTGCCGTAGAACGTGCACGTGCCGCGCCCGTGGTACGACGCGGCCTCGGCGTCGAGCAGGGCCTCACGGTCGACCTTGCCCTCGGCGAACATCTGGCGGATGCGGGACTTCTCTCCGTTGGGCAGTCCCGAGGTCATCGGGCCGGCGGGCACGAAGATCGCGGGCAAGTGGCCGAAACTCAGCGCACCGATCAGCATGCCCGGCACGATCTTGTCGCACACGCCGAGCAACAGCGCGGCGTCGAACATGTCGTGGGACAAGGCAATTGCCGTCGACATGGCGATCACGTCGCGCGAGAACAACGACAGCTGCATACCGGCGCGGCCCTGCGTGATGCCGTCGCACATCGCGGGCACGCCGCCTGCGACCTGGGCGATGGCGCCGGCGCCCAGTGCCGCGGCCTTCAGTTGGGCCGGGTAGTCCTCGAATGGCTTGTGCGCCGAGAGCATGTCGTTGTAGGACGACACGATCGCCAGGTTGGGTTTGACGATGCGGCGCAACGCCTCTTTGTCGGCTGGTTCGGTCGCGGCGAATCCGTGCGCCAGGTTGGCGCACGCCAGGCGGCCGCGGGCCGGGCCGCGGTGCGTCTGTTCGGCCATGCGCTCCAGGTACACGTCGCGGGTCGCGGCGCTGCGCTCGACGATGCGGCGCGTGACCTCCGCGACGGTCGGGTGGACGGTGCTCATGCTGCTCCTCCATGCCAGCGCCGGCCATCGCGCTCGATGAGCGTGGCGGCGTCAACGGGTCCATCGGTGCCTGCCGGGTAGGTCCGGGGCACCCGGTCGGCGTCCTGCCAGTGGCGCAGGATCGGTTCGGCCCAGGCCCACGCGGCCTCGACCTCGTCGCGACGCATGAACAATGTGGGATCCCCACGCACGACGTCCATGAGCAGCCGTTCGTAGGCATCGGGGGAGCGCTCGGGGAAGGCCTCGGTGTAGTTGAGCGCCAACGAAACCGGCCGCAGACGGCCGCCGGAACCGGGTTCCTTCGCGGTCATCTCAAGCCGGATGGCCTCGTCGGGCTGCAGCGAGATGATCAGCCGGTTCGGTTCCGAGGTGCCTTCGATGCCCGGGAACATCGGCAGCGGAACGGGTTTGAACTGCACGACGATCTCGGAGAAGCGCTGCGACATCCTTTTCCCGGTGCGCAGGTAGAACGGCACGCCGGCCCAGCGCCAGTTCCTGATGTGCGCCTTGACCGCGACGAACGTCTCGGTGCGGCTGTGCGGGTCGGCGACCTCCTCGCGGTAACTTCCCACCACCTCGTCGCCGACGAGGCCGGGACCGTACTGCCCGGTGACGGTGTCGCGCTGGGTCTGTTCGGCCGTCAGCGGCTCGAGGGCTTCGAGCACCTTGCGCTTCTCGTCGCGCACGGATTCGCGGTTGACGTGGGTCGGCGGTTCCATCGCCACGAGGCAGAGCACCTGCAGCAGGTGGTTCTGCAGCATGTCGCGCAGTGCACCCGACTGGTCGTAGTAGTCGCCGCGGGCACCCACACCGAGCGATTCGGCCGCGGTGATCTGTACGTGGTCGATGCGGCTGGAGTTCCACAGCGGCTCAAGCCAGGTGTTGCCGAAGCGTGTGACCAGCAGCTGCTGCACGCTCTCCTTGCCGAGGTAGTGGTCGATGCGGAAGATCTGGTGCTCGGCGAACACCGCGCCAACAGCCTCGTTGATCTGTTGCGCGGACGCCAGATCCCGCCCGATCGGCTTCTCCAGCACGACCCGCGAGGACTCGGTGACCAGTCCCTGCGCGCCGAGCGCGCCGCAGATCGGCCCGAACAGGGCGGGAGCGCAGGCCAGGTAGAACACCCGGATGTCGTGTCCCGACCCTCCGTCGGGCGAGGTCAGGACGTCACCGACGGCCGCGTAGTCCGACGGTTCGGTGAGATCGACGCTGACGAACCGCAGGCGGCTCAGGAAACGGTCGACGACGTCGGAGTCCAGCAGGTCGGGTTCGACGTGCCGGGCGAGTCCGGCACGGACCGTGTTGCGGTATCCCGCGTCGTCCAGGCCGGCCTTGGCCACACCGATGATCCGGGTGGCGCCTGCGAGCTGGCCGTCTCGGTCCCGCAGGTACAGGGCGGGCAGGAGCTTACGCGCGGCGAGGTCGCCGGTGCCGCCGAAGATCACGAAATCGCACGGATCGACGGGGCTGGGGGTTCGGTTCATCGAAGCCTCCTAGAGAGGAGCAGGAGCTGGATCGATAGGAGCTGGATCGATTCAGCCTCAAACGCTAGACCCGCATTAGGACTTTGGCAAACGTACTTATGTACTTCAAAGACCTAAATAATGCGTTCTTTGTTTGCTCCATGCGCTCAGATGCGGTTCCATGGAGGCCATGCCGCCTCCTGCGACGCTGGTGTCGCCCACCCCCGGAGAGGTCTTCGCGCTGATCAGGGATCGCCGGGCCACCACGCGCGGTGAACTCGGGCGGCTCACGGGCCTGTCCCGCACCGCGGTCACGGCACGCGTTGCGGCCCTGGAGGCCGGCGGCCTGGTGATCGAGCGCGATCAGGCGTCGACGGGTGGGCGGCCGGCGGCGCAACTGATGTTCAACGTCGACGCGGGCGTGGTGTTCTCCGCGGCGATCGGACGCAGCCGCACGCAACTCGCGGTCTGCAACCTCGACGGCACCATCCTGGCGTCCACCGACATCGACCAGGAGCCGGGTATCGCACCCGACGACCTCCTGCCCGACCTCGTCAAACGGCTCGACATGCTGCTCGACGAGTCGGCCCGCCGCGACGCACACATCTTCGGCGTCGGGCTCAGCCTGCCCGGCACGGTCGATCAGCGCACCGGCGCCAGCCTGGATTCACCGAACATGAGCGGCTGGGACGGCGTGCCGCTCGCCCCGTATTTCACGAGCCTCACCGACGCCCCGGTCGTCATCGACAACGACGCCAACGCCATCGCCGTGGCCGAAAGGCGCGGCGGCTACGGCGAATACGACGACATGCTGGTGGTCAAGGCGTCCACCGGCCTTGCCGCCGGGATCATCATGGGCGGACAACTCCAGCGGGGCGCCGTACAGGCCGCCGGGGAGTTCGGCCACAGCAAGACGGCCGCCGCGGCCGGCGTGCACTGCCGGTGCGGCGACACGGGCTGCCTCGAGGCGATCGCGGGTGGCTGGGCGCTGGTGCGTGCGCTGCAGCGTGACGGCCGTGCGGTGAACCACCTGCGTGACGTCGTGGCGCTCGCGCACACGGGCGACCCCGAGGCGCGCCGCATGATCCGGGAGAGCGGACGCCACATCGGCGAGGTGCTCGCCGCCGCGGTCAACCTGCTCAACCCGGCCGTGCTGGTGATCGCGGGAGACATGGTCGGCGCGTACGACCTGTTTGTCGCGGGTCTACGGGAAACCTTGTACGGCAACGCCACCGCGTTGGCCACCCGCACCCTCCAGATCGTGCCGTCCATCCATCGGGAGCGCTCCAGCATGGTCGGCTGCGCCACCAACGTGCTCGACCGGGTGCTCAGCCCGGACGCGGTCGATGCCGCCATGTACGGCGACTGAGCACGCGCCCGACGCGTCCCGCGACGAGCCCGAGGGCGCCGCCGGCCAGCGCCGCCAGCCACACCAGGTGCGCTGCGATCAGCAGACCGCGATGCGGCGACGACGGGGCTTCGCCGCCGATGCGTTGCGCCGTGATCCCGCTGTCGGTTTCACGGACCAGCCAGCCCACGCCCGCTTCGGCGAGTTGTTGCGGCGACGCGCCATCGCGCAGCAGGCCCTGCACCGCACGGGCCCGCGCACCCTCACCCGGCACGGTCCGGCCCCCGATGAGCAGATCGCCCGTGGTCAGCACATCGGCCCGCAGCCATCGCGGTAGCGGGTCCAGAACCGTTCCCGCCCACGAGAACTCGCGGATGCTGTCGGCGGGCAGCGCGACGACCGGGCGCGGATCGGCGTTGATGGTCGCCGCGACCTGCGCCCAACTCTGCGGATACCGCACCGCCCGCATCTGGTTGCCCACGCCCCACGTCAGATCCGGCAGCACGGCGATCAACGCGGCACAACACACCGCGGCGGCCGCGGCCGCGGGTATCCGCAACCGCCGCAACATCATCGGCGCGGCGCCCGCGGCCAGCGCATAGCCCGGCATGGCCAGCGCCACCCACTTCTGACCGTCGCGCACGATCCCGAGACCGGGCACCGCGTCTATCAGCGCCTCCACCACGACGAGTCCGGGCGCACTGGTCATCAGCGCGGGCATGATCACGGCCCCGGCCGCGAGCACCAGAAGAGGCACCGCGGCACGGCGGCGTGCCACAACAGGAAGCCCCGCGGCGACCACACCCAGCAGCACCACGGTCGCGACCACGGCGAAAAGCGATGTGCGGGACGCGGGCACGGCGTCACCGTTCCAGATGCCGCCCAGCCCGGCCAGGCTGCCCAGCGTGGCGAGGCCCGGTTCGGCGCGCGCGGCGAACGCGCGCACCCCCGCCCCGGGGTCCGGGGACGACGACACCGCGCCGCTCACGAACGCGGCCACCAGCCACGGGCACGCCGCAGCCACCGCGACCCCCAGGCCGAGGCCCGCGACGCGCGCACGCCGCCAGCCGTCACCCGGGGCCGCCACACAGACCAGCGCCACGGTCGCGGCCAGTACGAGCCCCGTCGGCGTCAGGCCCGCGAGCGCCATCCAGAACACCAGCGGAGCCACCGGAGTCCACGACGCACGCTCACGCAACCGCAGCACCGAGACGGCCACCCATGGCAGGCAGCCGTACCCGACCAGCAGACTCCAGTGGCCCTGCAACAACCGCTCGGCCACGTACGGATTCCAGATCGCCAGCGTCGCGGCCGTGAACCGGCCGGCCAGACCAGCATCGAAAAGCACGTGCCCCACGAGGCGCGCGGCACCCCAGCCGGCCGCGGCCAGGCCCGCGAGCAGCAGGGCCTTGACCACGACGCCGCCGTCGAGCACCGATGAGGCCAGCGCGACGGCGAAGTCCTGCGGAAGTGCACGCGGCGCGGCCTCGGTGAGGCCGAGCGCGGCGTCGGTCACATACGAGCGCGGGGTCGAGACCGCGTCACGCAGCAAGAGATAGCCGGGTGCCAGCAGCGGCGCCGTCACCAGCACGCTCAATACCAGCGCATAGGCCGGCACCGAGCATGACCGCAGCAGGACCGCAGTTCTCAGATCGGTCGGTCCGGTGGCAGATCGGTCGGACGCTGCGCGGGCAGCTTCTCGGTCTTGGCCTCCGCACCCGGCACCTGGATGCCCTGCGTATCGAAGAATCCGTGGTCGGCGGTGTCGAGACCCGGATCGATGAGCGTGGACTCGGTGCGCAGCGCGAACGAACCGAGGACCGCGCCGCCGACCAGCGACACCAGGCCGAGCGCGGTGAACGTGATCGGCAGGATCCGTGTCCACAGCGCGATGCGGTCACGCTCGTCGGACGCTGCGGCAACCTGCGATTCGACGCTCTCCTCGTTGGTGGTGACCTTGAAGTCCACGTAGGTGACCTCGGGCTTGAGGGCCTCACGTGCGTAGTACTGGTAGCCGTGTTCTTCGCTCTTGACGATCGTGCCCGACACTGGGTCGACCCAGAACGTGCGCGAAGCGGCGTAGAACCGGTCCATCGTGATCGACTCGTCCGGTTCGCCCGGCACACCCCACACCTCGGCGCGCGCAGTGACCGACGCATCCGCGTCGTCCTCGTACAGCGACGAGTACTTGATCGGGTCGGCGAGCTTGCCGTCGGCGTCGTAGCCGACGTTCTGGACGAACCGGTAGGTGGTCAGCCCGTTGACGTCTTCCTCGCCGTCGTAGTTGGCGTCGAACGCCTTCTGCGCGATCGGGTCGAAGAACGGATACGTCTTCTTCTCGGTGTCGAACGGGAAGCGGTAGGTCAGCCCTTCGTGGGGCAGCGCGATGTTGGTGGGCGGCTTCTCGTCCTCGATGGCGCGCGGCTTCTGCACGGCGCCACCCGGGTTGTTCTCGCTCGACACGGCTTCGGCCGTGTTCCGGTTCATCGTGACGGTGTCCACCATCGCGAGCAGCAGCCCGGCGTCCTGCTGACGGTCGGTGCGGCGCAGCGTGGTGCCCACCTGGAACGTCACGACGTCGGCGTTGGACGGCGCTTCGACGCTCATCTGCTGTTGCAGGGCCACCGGCACGTCACGGTCGATCTTGAACCGTTCGGCGACCAGCGAGTCCGGATCGAAGGCCGTCGCCGTCCCGTCACTGACCAGCGACGTGTCGATGTCGAGCGGGATCTTGGCGATCTTGCCCTTGGTGTAGGTGGTCAACAGCAACGCGGCGATCAGCAGGGCAGCACCGAGCCCCAGAAGTCCACATGCCGCGATACGCAGCGCCACAGCGCGGTTCAAACCGGGCCTCCTTCTGTGTGGGCCGACTCGTCCTGAGGCAAACCCGTTCGACCCTAACAGCACTATTTAAGGCCATCACTTACTCCGAGTGCATACGGCGTGCGTGCGGCGGGACCCGGCAGGCGCCGTTTGGCGGGGTCCCGACCGCGCGGCACACTGGTCGCCGTGACCACCGAGCAATCCGCGCAGGCCCAGCACGAGGTGGGCGGCACCCGCGGTTTCCTGCCCGCGGTCGAAGGTATGCGCGCATGCGCGGCCATGGGCGTGGTGCTCACCCACGTCGCGTTCCAGACCGGCCACACCGGCGGGATCAGCGGACGCATCTTCGGCCGGTTCGACCTGGCCGTCGCGGTGTTCTTCGCACTGTCGGGCTTCCTGCTGTGGCGCGGGCACGCCGCCGCGGCCCGCGGACTGCGCCCCCGGCCGAGAACCGGGCACTACCTGCGCTCCCGGATCGTGCGCATCATGCCCGGCTACGTGGTGGCGGTGATCGTGATCCTGCTGCTGCTGCCGGAGGCCAAGGCCGATCTCACGGTGTGGCTGGCGAACCTCACCCTCACCCAGATCTACGTGCCGCTGACGCTCACGGCCGGGCTGACACAGATGTGGAGCCTGTCGGTGGAGGTCAGCTTCTATCTGGCCCTGCCGCTGCTCGCGCTGCTGGCGCGCAGGCTGCCGGTGCGCGCCCGGATCGGCGTGATCACCGCCGTCGCCGCGCTGAGCCTGCTGTGGGTGTGCATCCCGTTCGCGGGTGACACCGGGCACAACCCGTGGAACTGGCCACCGGCGTTCTTCTCGTGGTTCGCCGCGGGCATGGTGCTCGCCGAGCTGACCGTGAGCCACTACGGCCGGGTGCACCGCCTGGCCCGGCGCCGTGTGCTGATGGCCGCCATCGCCGTCGTGGCGTTCGCGATCGCGGCGTCGCCGCTGGCCGGTAAGGAAGGTCTGCACCCCGGGTCGGTCGGGCAGGTCATGCTCAAGACCGCGATGGGTGCCGTGGTGGCGGGGGCGCTGCTGGCGCCCCTGGTGCTCGATCACCCCGGCACACGGCACCGCATTCTCGGCAGCGCCGTGATGGTGACGCTGGGCCGCTGGTCCTACGGGCTGTTCGTGTGGCATCTGGCGGCGCTGGCGATGGTGTTCCCGATGCTGGGCGAGTTCCTGTTCAACGGCCGCATGCTCGTCGTGCTGATCCTCACGCTGGTGTTCGGCTTCGCGCTCGCCGCCGTCAGCTACGCGCTCGTGGAGTCGCCGTGCCGCGAGGCGCTGCGCCGGTGGGAGTACCGCCACAGCCGCCCGGTGCCGCCGCTGGACAGTTCGATCACCGAGCAGCCGGAGCCCGCCCCAGCCGCGCGATGACGGCGTCGCGCACCGCCGTGCGGCGCGCCTTGCCCGCGTCGTCGCGCAGGGGTTCGTCGACGAACTCGATGGTGTGCGGCACCTTGTACGACGAGACCGCGTCGCGCAGGAAGTCCCGCAGCCCCGCCGCGTCCAGCGTCGAACCGGGTGCGGTCTGCACGAGCGCGTGGGGCACCTGACCGAGGTCGGTGTGCGGGATTCCCACCGCCAGACACGACAGCACCTCGGGGTGTGCCGACAGCGCGGCCTCGATCTCGGCCGGATAGACGTTGCGGCCGCCGACGGTGAACATGTCGACGCGGCGGTCGTTGAGGTACAGGAATCCGTCGGTGTCGAAATATCCGAGATCCCCCAGCGAGTCCCACCCGTCACGGCTCTTCGCCGTCGTGCCCACGTAACGGTAGGTCGGTGCGCTTCCGGGTGACGGACGCATGTACACCTCGCCGGTGACCCCGGGCGGGCACTCGTTGCCGTCGTCGTCGAGCACCTTCATCTCACCGGCCACCACGACGCCCACCGATCCCGGATGGGTCAGCCACTGTTCACCGGAGATGAAGGTCAGTGCCTGAAGTTCGGTGCCGCCGTAGAGTTCCCACACCACCTGCGGGCCAAGCAGATCGATCCAGGCCTGTTTGACCGCGGGCGGACACGGCGCGCCGACGTGCCAGAACCTGCGGATCGACGTCAGGTCGTAGGCATCCGGTTCGGCCCGGTACACCGGCAGCAGGCGCTGCATGATGGTCGGCACCGTGGTGAGGAACGTGACACGGTGGGAGGTCACCAGCCGCAGGAACTCCGCCGGTTCGAAACGCGGCATCAGCACCAGGTGCTGGCCCATCAACAACGCGATCGCGAACGTCGTGAAGCCTGTGTTGTGGCTCATCGGCACCGACATCAGCGTGACGTCGTCGGGTTCGGCGCCCAGCGGCGCGCCGATGAGTGCCGGCACCCGACCGTCCCCGCCCGCCTCGATCAGTTTGGGCCTGCCCGTGCTGCCACCCGAGGCGATCGATTTCCAGGTCGGCGACACCGCCTCGGGCAGCGGGTCGTCGGCCAGGCCCGGGCCGGGTTCGAAATCGCCCGGCACCCAGGAGATGTCACCACCAGGGTCGCGACCCACCACGAGCGCGCGTCGTTTCAGCCCGAGGATCGCCTCGAACTCGGCGTCGGGCATGCGTGGCGACAGCGGTTGGGGGACCGCGCCGAGTTTCCAGGTGGCCAGCGTCGCCTGCACCCACTCGATCGAGTTGTGCAGGCAGATGGTCACGTAATCACCCTGTCGCACACCGAGTTCGGCGTACGCGCGGGCAAGCCTGTTGGTGCTGCGGTCGAGTTCGCCGCGTGAAAGGGTGCGTCCCTGACACGACACCGCGGGACGGTCAGGGTCGGCCGCGGCCAGGTGTGCGACCTGGGTGCCGATCGGTGGGACGTCGAAACCCTTGTCTGTCATGTCAGTAGCCGCCCTTGTGCTCGAAGATCCGGCGCGGATTGTCCACCAGCATCGTGGTGATCTGTTCGTCGGTGACGCCGCGCTGCCGCAGGGCGGGGATCACGTCGTTGTGGATGTGCAGATAGTGAGAGTTCGGCAGTGCGGCCGTGGTCAGTTCGTCGGGCAATGCGTCGAAGTAGCACCAGGTGTCGTGGGACAGCACCATGCGTTCGGCGTGGCCGCGCTCGCACATGGTCGCCACGGTCGCGACCCGCTGTTCGAACGGTAGGAACACGTCGACGCCGAACCGGTCCATGCCGATGTAGGAACCGTTGGCGATGAGTTCCTCGAGGTAGCCGATGTCGGTGGTGTCACCGCAGTGGCCGATGATCACGCGGGACAGGTCGACGCCCTCCTCGGCGAAGACGCGCTGCTGTTCGAGGCCGCGGCGCGTCGCGGCGTGGGTGTGCGTCGAGATGGGCACCCCGGTCTGGCGGTGCGCGGCCGCGACGGCGCGCAGCACACGCTCGACCCCGGGGGTGACGCCGGGTTCGTCGGTGGCGCACTTGAGGATTGCGGCCTTGATCCCTGTGTCGGCGATGCCTTTCTCGATGTCGCGGACGAACATCTCGGCCATCGGTTCGTCACCGTCCAGGGCGGTGCCGGGCCCGCGGAAGTGAAACGTCATGGGGATGTCGTTGTAGGTGTAGAGCCCGGTCGCGACGACGATGTTGAGTTCGGTCGCCTCGGCGATTCGCGCGATACGCGGGATGTACCGGCCGAGCCCGATCACCGTGAGATCGACGATGGTGTCGACGCCGCGCGCCTTGAGTTCACCCAGGCGCGCGATGGCGTCGGCTTCACGCCTGTGCTCGTCGCCCCAGGACTCGGGATGGTTGAGCATCACCTCGGTGGTCATGATGAAGACGTGCTCGTGCATGAGCGTGACACCCAGGTCGGCCGTGTCGATGGCTCCGGCGGCGGTGTTGACTGTCGGCATCCCGCCGATGCTAAATCGCCGGACCGTGGGTCGGGGCGGATTCGGCCGGTCCGGTGGTCAGCCGGCCCACTCGATGGTCCGCAGCTGCCGGCGTGAGCCGATGCCCAGCTTCACGAACACCTTTCGCAGATGCCATTCCACGGTGTGGGTACTGATGAACAGCTGAGAGCCGATCTCCTGGTTGGTCAGCCCGTCGGCCGCCAGGCGCGCGATCTGGGCTTCCTGCGCGGTCAGCTCGTCGCCTGAGCTCACCGGTTGTTTGCGCACCTTCTCGCCCGTGGCCGTCAGTTCGCGGCGTGCGCGTTCGGCGAAGCCTGCCGCGCCCATCCGTGTGAACATGTCGAAGGCGACGCCGAGGTGACGACGCGCGTCCGGGCGCCGGTTGACGCGCCGCAACCACTCGCCGTACCGCAGGTGCGTGCGCGCCAGTTCGACGGCGATGCGCGTGCGCTGCAGACGCTCGATCGCCTCGGTGAACAACGCGTCGGCCGTGTCGTGGTCGGCCAGCATCGCCCGCGCGCCGGCCAGCGCGCCCAGACCCCAGTCCGTACCGCTGGCACCGGCTTGCGCCGCGAGCCGGTCGGCGGCCTCCTCTGCGGCCTCGCGCCTGCCGGTGTGCACCGCGGCCTCGATCAGCTCGACCAGAGACCAGCCGCCGAACCCGAGGTTCTTTGTGCTGCAGGCCGGTCGGATCGCGGCGTAGGCCTCTTCGTAACGACCCGCGCCGTTGTACAGGAGCGCCGCGAAATAGCCGAGCACGGCCAGCAACCTGCCCTCGCCGTTGCGGTGGGCCATCGCGGTGGCGGAGTCGATCATCGCGATGGTCTCCGCGGTCGATCCGCGCCACGCGGCCAGGTGCAGCCGGTGGTACCGCAGCGGTTGGTCGGCGATCGCGACCGCGATGGCATTGGCTTCGTCCAGAAGGTTTCCCGCCGTGCCGAATTCACCGCTGAGCAGGTGGGCGCCGGCCCGGCACGACAGCGCGGCAGGCAGGATCGCCAGGGCCCCGGCGTCTCGGGTGTAACGCACCATGGCATCGGCGAGGCGCTCCATGAGCGTGTCGTCCCACAACTCGCCGACGGCGGACTCCTGCACGATCGGGTACCCCACGAAGATCCACGGCAACACCGCGCCGTCTCCGTGCTGGGCAGCAGAACACCACGCAGTCAGCGCTTTTCGCAGTGGTACGGCAGCATCGCCGACGTCGCCCGTGAGGCATTTGGCGACGCCGTCGAGCAGCAGGGCGATCGGATCGTCACGTGAGGCGAGCCGGTCGACGGCGGCTTGCGCGGCCGCAGCGGTGGTGAGCAGGGCGTCCGGCGCGCCGAGGTGGCCTGCGTACATGGCCGCCGCGATCGCCTCGAGATGGGTCTGAAGGGCCAGTTCGTCGTCGAGACTCTCCAGACGCCGGGCCGCGTCGAGCAGCATGGCCGCGGCGTCCCGCAGTTGTGCGGGGCCGGAATCCTCGCGACGGCTGTGGCTGAACTCCATCTGGGCGCGCAACCGCGCGATCTGTGCGCGTTGCAGGTCCGACAGCGGACTGAGTTCGGCGATGGCCAGCAGTTCGTAGGCCGCCTGGAGGTCGGCGGCGTCCCGTTTGGCCTGTGCGGCGGCGACGGCCCGTGCGCCCCGCAGGTGAAGATCCGCGCTCAGCACTGCGGCCCTCTCGAGAAATGTTGCTGCCGCCGCTATCCCACCGCGGGTCTGGGCGCGGCCTGCCGATGCCTCCAGCTCGGTGGCGACCGCGTCGGATGGTCCCGCCGCGGCGTTGGCGGCGTGCCAGGCCCGCCGGTCGGGGTCCGTCACCGCGTCGGTGGCCTCGGCGAGTGCATGGTGGGCGGCCCGCCGGTCCTCCACGCTCGCCGCCCGGTACGCCGCCGAGCGGACCAGCGGATGGTGGAAGCGGATCCGAGTGCCGAACTCGATCAGACCGGCCGACTCGGCGGGCGCGAGTGCGGGCACCGCGACACCGAGGTGCGCCGCGGCGCGCACGAACAACGCGGCGTCCCCGATCGGCTCCGCTGCTGCCAGCAGCAGCAGTTGCCTGGCCTCGTCCGGCAGCGACCGGACCCGGCTGGTGAAGCTGTCCTCGACGCGCCCCGCGGAGCGGCGGCCTGCGATCGTGGAGAATCCACCCGCGAGTTCGGCAGCGGGTATGGTGCGCGGAACCTCCAGCAGCGCAAGGGGAATCCCGCGTGTCTCGGCCACCACCCGGTCACGCACCCGTTCGTCGAGGCGGCCGAGAATCACGGAGTCCAGTAGTTCGCGGGCGTCGATGTCGCTCAGACCGTCGACGAACAGCTCAGGCAATCCGGTGAGCGCGGGTGCGCCATGGTCACGCACCGCGAAGATCAGGCCGACCGGTTCGGCGAGGAGACGGCGCGCGACGAATGCCAGGGTCTGCACCGACACGGAATCGAGCCACTGCGCGTCGTCGACGATGCACAACAGAGGCTTCTCGTCCGCCGCGGCCGCCATCAGGCTCAGGACCGCGAGCCCGACCAGGAAGCGGTCCGGAGTCTGCCCCACGCCCAGACCGAAGGCCACCGCGAGTGCGTCGCGCTGAGGTTCGGGCAGATCGTCGAGGTTGTTCATCAGGGGTGCGCAGAGCTGCTGCAGGCCCGCGTAGGCGAGTTCCATGTCGGATTCGACGCCCGCTACCTGCGTGATGCGGAAGCCTTTGGCGTGCTGCGCGGCGAAATCCAGCAACGCGGTCTTGCCGACCCCGGCCTCACCGCGCACCACCACAACCCGGCTCTGCGCCGACTGGACGTCGGCGATCAACCGGCGCAACGCGTCGCATTCAGCGGCGCGTCCGTGTAGGGGCTGCCCGCGCCCGGCAATGTCCACAGCGTCCGTCCTTCACGTCCGCCGTCGGCGGACACCCACCCCTCGAGGAGATAGTAGTGATCCAGGGCAGATGCGGCACTGCTAGAGCACCACGGGTTTCGGTACCAGCACCACACGCCAGCCGTCGGGATCCTCGAAGCTGAGCGCGCCGTGGTCGGTCCAGTACGGATTCTCGGCGGGCACGGGTTCGCACCCGTGCGCGGCGAGGCGTTCGACGACGTCGTACATCGCGGTTTCGGTCTCGAAGTAGAGAACCAGCAGATTCTCCTTCGACGGTGCCGGACAGGGACTTCCGCTGTGGCTGCTGGTGAACTCCAGGTGATACCGGCTGCCGGGGAGCCCGAGCATCACGCCGTCGAACCCGGCGTGGTCGGAGAAGCGGTACAGCACCGGCAGTCCGAGGATCCCGGCATAGAACCGCTCCACCTCGGCGAGTTTGTCGGTCGGGCGTGCGACGCGCACCTGCGCCACGCGCAGATCGGCAGGCCACGTGTGCTCGCGCGCTGTCTCGGTGGGTGTGATCGCCATGTCACCTCCATCTCGTGGGTCAACGACGCCACGCTAGAAGCTCAATGGCGGTTGAGGTCAAGGCGACTCGACCCGCTCAGCCCTCGGCGTGCTCGACCGCCGCGGTCACCTCAGGGGTCACCGGATCGAGCACGTCGTCGAAATCGTGATGTCTCGACACGTACTTCGCCACGTAGGGGCACACCGCGACGATGCGCTTGCCTGCCGCCCTGGTGTCGCCGAGTCCGGCCGAGACGAGTTCACCCGCGAGACCCCGCCCGCTGAACTTGTCGTCGACCTCGGTGTGGTGGAAGACGCGCTGATCTCCGATGTCGACATAGAGCAGCTTGCCTGCGTGCTCACCGTCGACGGTGAGTTCGTAGTGGTGGGCGTCGGGGACATCACGGATTTCGGCCATGGTTCCCACTATGCCTGTGGAGTGCCACCGGATGACCGTGTCGGTCATGCCGCCGTTTGGCGCCGCCCGGGCCTGGCAATGTTGTTGCGGTGGGCCGACGAGGTAACTCATGACGACAACGACACCGGCGATGGGCGCCACGTCGACGTGGGCTCCGCTGGCCTCGCCCATCTACCGCGCACTGTGGATCGCCCAGTTCGTGTCGAACCTGGGCACCTGGATCCAGACCGTGGGAGCGCAGTGGATGCTCGTCGGGGATCCGCGCGCGGCGGTTCTGGTGCCGTTGGTGCAGACCGCGACGACGCTGCCGGTGATGCTGCTGGCGCTGCCGTCGGGCGTGCTGGCCGACCTGGTCGATCGGCGGCGTCTGCTCATCGCCGCGCAGGGCGCCATGGCCGCGGGCGTGGCGTCGCTCGCGATGCTCACCGGCGCCGGTCTGGCGACTCCCACGGTGTTGCTGACGCTGCTGTTCCTCATCGGCTGCGGTCAGGCGCTCACCGCGCCTGCGTGGCAGGCCATCCAGCCGGATCTGGTTCCGCGTGAACAGATCCCGGCCGCTGCCGCGCTGGGGAGCATGAGCATGAACGGTGCGCGCGCGATCGGCCCGGCCATCGCGGGAGCCCTGGTGTCGCTGTCGGGCCCCACCCTGGTGTTCGCGCTCAACGCGGTGTCGTTCGTCGGGATCGTGGCGGTGCTGCTGTTGTGGCGCCGCCCGGCCGCCGAACGCATGCTGCCCGCCGAGCGTCCACTGGCGGCCCTCAGCGCCGGCGGCCGGTACATCCGCAGCGCCCCGATCGTGCGACGGATCCTGTTGCGGACCGTGCTGTTCATCGCGCCCGGCAGCGCCCTGTGGGGCCTGCTGGCGGTGATCGCCAAGGACCAGCTGAACCTCACGTCGTCGGGCTACGGCGTGCTGCTCGGGGCGCTGGGGCTCGGCGCGGTCTGCGGTGCGTTCGTGTTGGGCCGACTGCAGAAGATGTACGAATTGAACACCCTGCTCGTCGTGGCCGCGACGGGCTTCGGCGGTGCGACCGTTGTGCTGGCGCTGGTACACAACGTCGCGGTGGTGCTCCTGGCCCTCGTCCTCGGCGGCACCGCATGGCTGCTGGCGCTCTCGACGCTGAACGCCTCGATGCAGCTGAGCCTGCCCGGATGGGTGCGTGCGCGCGGCCTTTCGGTCTACCAACTGGTGTTCATGGGCGGGCAGGCGCTCGGCTCGCTGTTGTGGGGCCTGATCGCGGGTGCGGCGGGCAGTGTGACGGCGCTTCTGGTCAGTGCCGGTCTGATGGGTGTGTGCGCGGTCTCGGCGATCTGGTGGCCCCTGCACGCACGCACCGGCAACCTGGACATGACACCGTCGGCGCACTGGCCGGAACCCGCGCTGATCTTCGAACCCGAACCCCTGGACGGTCCCGTGGTGGTCCTGGTGTCCTACCGTGTCGAGCCGGCACAGGAAACCGGGTTCTTCGAGGCCATGGCCGCGCTCGGCCGGTCGCGGCAGCGCACCGGGGCATCTCAGTGGCAGCTGTTCCGCAGCGGCGAGCACGCGGGCACCTTCGTGGAGGCCTTCATCGTCCGGTCGTGGGAGGAACATCTGCGTCAGCACCACACCCGGCTGACCGGCCACGATCTGCTCGTGGAAGAGACGGTCAGACGGTTCACGGTCGGAGAACCCACCTCGCAGCACCTCATCGCCGCCAAGACGCATTAGTGTGAACTGTGTCACCTCAGCACATTCAGGAGGTCGTCGATGACGCGGACACACTTCGACTCCATCAGGGCCGGCGGTCTCAACTGGAGCAGCCTGCCCCTGAAACTCTTCGCGGGCGGCAACGCCAAGTTCTGGGACCCGGCCGACATCGACTTCTCACGCGACCGGGCCGACTGGGAGGCGCTGACCGAGCGTGAACGCGAGTACGCGACGCGCCTGTGCGCGGAGTTCATCGCAGGCGAGGAAGCGGTCACCAAGGACATCCAGCCGTTCATGTCGGCGATGCGCGCAGAGGGTCGACTCGGCGACGAGATGTACCTGACGCAGTTCGCGTTCGAGGAGGCCAAGCACACGCAGGTGTTCCGCATGTGGCTGGACGCGGTCGGGGTCACCGACGACCTGCACTCCCTCATCGAGGAGGTGCCCGCCTACGTCCAGATCTTCTGCGAGGAGCTGCCCGCGGCCCTCGAAGCGCTCACCTCCGATCCGTCCCCGGCTGCGCAGGTGCGTGCCTCTGTGGTGTACAACCACGTGGTCGAGGGCATGCTCGCGTTGACGGGTTACTATGCCTGGCACCGCATTTGCGTCGACCGCGGCATTCTTCCCGGCATGCAGGAACTGGTGCGCCGCATCGGCGACGACGAGCGCAGGCACATGGCGTGGGGCACGTTCACGTGCCGCCGCCACGTCGCGGCCGACGACGCCAACTGGGCGGTGTTCGAGACCCACATGAACGAGCTCATCCCGGTTGCGCTGCGCCTCACGCAGGAGGGGTTCGCGCTGTACGGCGACGACATCCCGTTCGGGCTGGAGGAGGGCGAGTTCCTGCAGTACTCCAGCGATCGGGGGATGCGCCGGTTCGGGACGATCAGCAGCGCACGTGGGCGCCCACTGGCCGAGATCGACGTCGACTACACACCGTTGCAGTTGGAGGACACGTTCGCCGACGAGGACGAGCGTGCGCTGACGGCGGTCAAAGCGGCCGCGGCCGCCGCGAACTGAACAGAACCGAAATGCTCGCTGTGGTGTCGGCGAACCCCTCCGTCGCCGACACCACAGCCCTTGTGCACGCTGTGCGTGCCCGGGTTCGTGCCGACGACTCGCCGGATTTGCTGAAACGACAGCGGACCGCGGTGAGAACCCGGTTGCGCGCTCATCGTTGACCGACGTCTGTTCTCCCCCGGTCAGCAAACCTCGATGCCGCCGAAACAGCGCGTTCGATCACCGTAAGTACTGCACCGGCTCGCTGTCAACCAGTTGAGGTGGCAAGGATTGGCTAACCGGCGTGAGCGGATGCTCCGGTGTGTTCAGGCTTAGCTGATCGGCCGTCTTCGCTCGGCTCCGGACGGTTCACCAGGCGGACCGCGGAGGCCGCGAGGAACGCCACCGAGAGCAACGCGAGGAACTGCACGCCGGGCGTGTGGCCGACGTAGCCGTCGACCGACCGCCACGGGTACTGACTCAGCACCGAACCCGCGAGGATCAGACCGCCCGCCGCCACGACGACCGTGACGTTGTCCCAGACTTTTTCGCCCGCGGCGCCGCGTCTGTTCAGAAGGATCCGCACGCCCATCGCGGCACCGACCACGAGCAGGCCGGCCACCCCGGAGATCGCCGTGCCTGCCACCAGCGCCGCCGCGCCGGTCAGCACCGGGCCCGGGTTCCAGGGCCGCGCGGGCGCGGCGGCCCGCACGGGCCTGCGCACCGGGATCAGTGCCAGAAGTGCCAGCAGCGGCAGGAGTGCCAGTCCGCCGATCAGTCCGACGCGGTACGGCATGTTCGACGCGAACGTGAGCGTCACCGTACCTTCGGTGCCCGCCGGGACCACCCAGCCCTGCTGCCACCCGTTGACCGTCACGGACTGCAGTTCCGCACCGGCGGGATCGTGCGCGGACCAACCACGGTTGACGCTCTCGGGCACCACGAGCACGCGCTGCTGCGCCGCGGCGCTCACGCGCACCTCGCGACGGTCGGCGGTCCACGTTCCGGTTTCGGCCGAAGTCGTGGGCGCCGAACGGATCTCGTCGGCCGCAGGGGTCGGCAGCTCGACACCGTCGACGATGAAAGCGGCGCCGGGGCTCACCACCAGCTCCTGTTGGCCCGCGGGCAGCTTGACCGGCTCGGACCGGCACGGCCGTGCCGGGATCGGTTCGCCGTCCAGTAGCGCCCCGACCGTGGTGTGCACCGACGTCTGGATGAACTGGCCGGCGACCGCGATGATCGGGCCCTGGCCGCACGGCAGTGCCACCGCGCGCGACCGGTTCTTGGCCGCATCGGCCGCGCCGACGGGCGCCCCGCGTCCGTCGAGCACCGTGAGCTCGGCCAGCCCGGGAGGCTTGAGCTGGTCGAAACCCAGCGACGTGCGGTCGATGATGTCGTTCCAGGCCAGCAGCGACACCGTCACGGTGTCGGTGACGCGGGGTTTGAGCGTCACTGTCCGCGGCTCGCCGTCGGCAGGAAGACGGTGCATCTGGGGTCCGTCGCCGAGGTCGATCGCGACCAGCGTGGGATGCGCGGGCGGCTCGGTGTCACCCGGGACGATCCGCATACCCGAGACCTCGGTGGGTCTCGGCAGTTTGAGCGTGAGCGTGGGCGGGGTCTGGAACTGCACGACGCGTTGCGGCGCGGTCCACGACGTCCGCGGATCGCCGTCGGTCGCGGCGTAGGCCGAGCCGAGCACGTCGATCGGGTCGGAGTCGCCGAATGCCCTCGTGGTGTCCGGTTGTGCCACCAGATCGGCGAGGTTGGGCCCCTGACGCCCCCGGATCCACACCGTGGGCTGCACCTCGGTGTCCTGCGGCACCGTGAGGGTGCGGCTCAGGTTCACGGGTTCCTCGGAGGCCAGCGCCATCGCGGCGGCACACCGCACGCCCACCGGGCTGTCCGCGCAGCCCGGCCTGCCCAGCAGTTCGGTGCCCAGATCCCATTGCTGCACAACCGAACCCGCCGGCGGGCCGGGCACCTCGACGGTGTGGCGCAGCGTGACCGGATGCGCGAAGCCCGAAGCGTCGTACTGCGTGATCGCGAGGTCGGTGACGCCGAACTGCACACCCGGCGAACCGTCGTCGGTCGCCACCGCGGTGACCCGCACCCACGGCGTCTCACCGACCGGCAGCGGGATCGTCAGCGGCTTGCCCGCGGTGTCGAAGCGCAGGCTGCTCGTTCCGGTCGCGGTGGCGATCTCGATGCGGCGGACCTGCGCGCCGACCGCGGTCGCGCTCGGTGTGATGGTCAACGTGGCATTGGTGACCGGATGGTCGAAATCCACCTGAAGCCATTGGCCGACGGCGGCCTGCAACGCGTTGGACACCCACGCCGTCGAACTGTCGGAGTCGATGGCCGCGGCGGGTCCGGTCGCAGGCGCGACGTACGGCAGTGCGGTGGAGTCCGCCGCCGAACTCGACACCGACAGCCGTCCGCCGGTCCACTTGCCGTAGACCAGATCCGCGCCGTCGGACGGGTAGTCGGGCACGCGGTTGTAGGTGTGCCGCGCGTCGTCGGGGGTGCGGATCGCCGATGCGTGGTCGTCGACGCGGCCGTAGTCGATCTCGCGGGCCGTCGGCGTGTCGGTGACGATCACACCGTCGACCGGCAGACCGGCGCGACGGGCGTCGGCCGCGAGCAGCATCGGCCCCAGCGGGGGTTCCCCGTTGAGCCTGCGCCGCTCGTCGAGACGCAGCAGCGCCTCGGGGGCACCCGCCACCCGGGTCATCGCGTCGCTGTCGACGAGGTAGGGGTGCATGGGCGAGCGCTGCTGAGAGGAACCGGCGTCGGCAGGCTCGACGCGGAAGATCTCGACCGCCGGATACCGGGGCCGCAGACCGCTGTCGGCCACGAAACCCTCCAGCGTGCCCGGCCCGACCGGATCGCCGAACTCGGCCACCTTGGTCAGACCAGGTGAGCCCTCCACGGCCCGGTGCACCAGGATCGGGCGTGCGGACCGCGAGGTGTCCGGGTCCAGGTCGTTGCGTACCACGACGTAGGAGATCCCTTGTCGCGCAAGGGTGTCGGCCAGTCCTGGGGACGGCCGGCCGGAGGCGAACAGGCGTTGCACCGAGTCCAGTGCGCGGATCGTCTCGGGCGGTGTCAAGGGGATCGAATCGCGGACGCCCCACGGGTTGTCGCCGAGCACCTGCAGCGGCTCGTCGTGGCTGTTGCCCCACACCTGGGTCGCGAACGGGGCGCCAGGGGCCACCAGGACCCGGCCCCGGTCGGTGTTGTGCTCGTCGAGCCACGCGGCCGCGTCATGCCAGTGCTGCGGGATCGCGGTGAACGAGCCGGGCGGCGTCAGGCGCGCTGTCCACGCCAGCGACGTGCCCGCCGCGAGCGCCGAGAGGACGACGATCGCGACCGCGACCCGCTTGTCGCGTTCCGGATGCGCGAACGCGCTGACCCACACCGCCCGCGGCGCACTGCCGGGCAGCGGGATCCGCCCTAGCAGGTGCACCAGGCCCAGCGCCAGCGGCAGCCGGATCACCGGTTCCAGTTTCGCGAGGTTGCGCAGCGGGGTGCCCGAGCCGTCCAGGAACGCCTGCACCTGAAGCGCGACCGGCGAACCGAGCCCACCCGAATAGCCGAGGCCCAGCAGCACCACGCCGATCAACAGCATGGTGATCAGCCGGCCGCGGGCAGGCATGGTCCGCAGCGCGAGCCCAGCCAGTCCGGCCGCGGCCACGACCGTGGTGGCGAGCACCGCGGTCGTGCTGGTCACCAGCGACGCGCCTGCAGTCGCCGACGGCGCGACGAACGGCGTCCAGCTCATGGTGCCGCGCAGCATCTCGGTGAGTGACATCCACTGCGTCGTCACGCCCGACGACTCGATGAAGTCGAGGAACGGCGGGCTGATGCGGCCCAGCATGAGCAGCGCCACCACCCACCACGTGACGGCGAGCGCACCGCACAGCAGCCACCACGCCGTGAACCGCCACCACAGCCGGTTCGGGCGGTGGCATGCCCACCAGATCACCGCGGCCAGACATCCCGTGAGGGTCGCGACGGCGTTGACGGCACCCATGAGTGCGACCGCACCGGCCGAGCGGGCCGCCATGAGGCGCACCGAATGCTGCCCGCGCAGGGCCAGGATGACCGGCAACAGAACCCACGGCGCCAGCATCATCGGCAGGGTCTCCGACGAGATCGCGCCGAGCGTCGTGAGCACCCGCGGCGACAGCGCGAACGCGGCCGCCCCGATCAGCCGCGACGGGGTGCTGCCGATCCCCAGTGCTTCGGCCACACGCAGCACACCCCAGAACCCGACCGTCAGCAGCAGCGCCCACCACAGGCGCTGCGTGACCCAGCCGGGAACCCCCAGCACATCGCCGAGCAGGAAGAACGTGCCGTGCGGGAACAGGTAGCCGTAGGCCTGGTTCTGCGCCTGCCCGAACGGCAGGTCGCTGTTCCACAGATTGAACGCACGGGCCAGAAACCGCAGCGGGTTCGCCGTGAGGTCGAGTTTCGTGTCGGGTGAGATCTGTCCCGGTGACTGGGCGAATGTCAGGACGAGTGTCGCCGCGGCGACCACCCACAGCCAGCGCCGCGACAGCGGCGGGGCCGGACTAAGAACGGTCGCCGTACTCGACCCGGTTGAGAACGGAGGACGCCGGATCGCCCGCTTGCAGAGGAGGCTTTGTGTCCTGCTGCACCATCAGCGTCACTCCGAAGACGGCGGCCGCGCCCAGCAACAGGCCGACCACAATGCTGGCCGCAGAGGGTACGACGAACCGGTTCACCCGGCCAACCTAACACGGCGACAGCAATGCCCATGACGTCCCAGCGAAGGTGCCGGGCCCCAAAAGATCGATTCCGGCCCGGGCACCGGCTAGGGTCGGGGCCCATGGCTTCACCGCGTCTGCTCGCGACGTTCGTAGCGCTGTCCGGACTGTTGCTGGCCTGCTCGCCGGCCGCGCCGCCCGACGCAGGCCCCTCAACTGGGCCTTCCGGTTCGCCCGACATGCAGCCCATGGCCACCACCGCGCCGCTTCTCGAGGCCCCCGCGACGTGTGACCTCGCCGCGCTGCCCGCCCGCGACAAGCTCGCCCAGTTGCTCACGGTCGGCGTGACCGACGCCGCAGACGCGCGTGCCGTCGTAGCGGATCACCACGTCGGCGGCATCATGATCGGCAGCTGGACGGACCTGTCGATGCTCACCGACGGGTCTCTCGGCGACATCGCGGCGTCGGCGGCGCCGCTGCCGCTCGCGGTCAGCGTCGACGAAGAAGGCGGCCGGGTGTCGCGGCTGGCGTCGCTGATCGGCAGCCAGCCCTCGGCCCGTGAGCTCGCGCGCACCAAGACCGCCGACGAGGTGTACGGCATCGCGCTCGACCGCGGCCGCAAGATGCGCGACCTGGGTGTCACGGTCGACTTCGCACCCGTCGTCGACGTCACCGACGCCGCGGCCGACACCGTGATCGGGGATCGCTCGTTCGGCTCCGATCCCGCGGTCGTCACCGAGTACGCAGGCGCCTACGCGCGTGGCCTGCGCGACGCGGGCGTGCTGCCGGTGCTCAAGCACTTCCCGGGCCACGGCCACGCCTCGGGTGACTCCCACACCGGTGGGGTCACCACGCCGCCGCTCGATGTCCTGATGGGTGACGATCTCGTGCCGTACCGCACGCTCACCGGGCAGGCGCCGGTCGCGGTCATGGTCGGCCACATGCAGGTACCGGGCCTGACCGGTTCCGATCCGGCGAGCCTGAGCCCCGCCGCCTACAACCTGCTGCGCTCGGGTGGCTACGGCGGCCCGGGTTTCGGCGGCCTGGTCTACACCGACGATCTGTCCAGCATGGGCGCCATCAACCAGCGCTACGGCGTCGCCGACGCCGTGCTGCGGGCCCTGCAGGCCGGCGCCGACAACGCGCTGTGGATCACCACGGCCGAGGTGCCCGCGGTGCTCGACCGGCTCGAGCAGGCGCTGGCGTCCGGCGAGCTGAACCAGGGCGCGGTGGACGCCTCGCTGCAGCGCAACGCCGCGGTCAAGGGCCCGCTGCGCTGCGGCTGACGCCGCCCGGTTCACCGACCGAGCCCGTACACCCGCGCGGCGTTCTGCGCGCCGATCAGCTCGACGATCCTGATCGCGTCGATCTCCGTACAGTCCCCGGCCCGCACCCACCCGCCGAGCACCAGCCCCATCGCGCGGCGCCACAGCACCGACCCCAGCAGATGCAGTTCGGGCGGTCCGTACGCGTCCGACGAGTACAGCTGCTTGGCGAACGGCGCCGTCTCCAGCGCCTCGGCGACCAGCCCGACCGATCGTGTGCCTAGGTGGTTCACGGCCAGGCCGACGTCGAAGTGCACGTGGTCGAACGCCTGCGCGAGGTAACCGGCCTGGCGGTGGAACGGATAGCAGTGCAACAGCAGCACCGGGACCGGGGCCATGCAACGCAACAACGGCAACAGCAACAGCGGGTCGGTGCGGTGCAGGTCCAGGTCGCGATCCCCGAACCCGACATGCACCTGCACGGGGAGGCCGCGTTCGGCGGCCTCGTGCACGCCGAACGCGACGAGCACCGGATCCTGCAGCCGCAGCGGTCCCGGTCCGTCGGCCGCCGCGCGGGCACGAGCGGCCACGTCGTCGTCACCCGGCCGCGCCCAGTCGATGTCGAAACCCGTGCGGTAGGCGGCGATGGTCTTGGCGCCCACGATGTCCGTCGACTGTGCGGCGGCGTCCAGCGCGCTGCGGAAGAGGTCGGCGAAAGTATCTGCACCAGAATCGGATTCGAGAATATCCTCGGCCAGCCGCTCGAGCCGCAAAATCGCCGAGGCGGGCCGGCCGCTGAGCGCCGCGAGCCGTTCGGGCGTGGTGATGCTGTCCGCCGCGAAGCCCGTGTCGACGATCCAGTGTTCCACGCCTGCGTGTGCGAGCAGGGTCGACGACAGCTCTTCCGGCTCCAACTCGCTGCGCCGGGCGAAGTACTCGTCGGCACCCGCGTGCGCGGGCAGCCCAAGAACCGGTGCGCACCAACGCCGGATCGACAAGCCGAGCGGCGAGTCGAACTGGGTCATGAAATCCGGCACCGGAGCGGTCGAGGCCTCGTTGATCGATGCCTCGAACTCGGCGCGGCCGACGCGTACGGCGCTCGCGCCGTGGACGTGGTGATCGATCAGACCGACCGTGCGCAGACGTTCGGCCAGTTCGTCGGGCACCTCGTTCGTGACCCCGTCGAAGACGTCCATGCTCCCAGTATCGGGTCAGGCGTTTCCGGTGGGCGGGTTACCCTGTGGGGATGGCAGGTGGAACCAAGCGGCTGCCGCGCGCCGTGCGTGAGCAACAGATGCTCGATGCGGCCGTGCAGATGTTCTCGGTGAACGGCTACCACGAGACATCCATGGATGCGATCGCCGCGGCGGCCGAGATCTCGAAGCCGATGCTGTACCTGTACTACGGCTCGAAAGAGGAACTGTTCGGGGCCTGTCTCGACCGTGAACTGAGCCGTTTCGTCGACACCGTGCGCGGCCAGATCGACTTCAGCCAGAGCCCCAAGGAACTGCTGCGCACCGCGGTGCTGGCGTTCCTCACCTACATCGACCGCAACCGGGCCTCGTGGATGGTGCTCTACACGCAGGCGACCAGTTCGCAGGCGTTCGCGCACACCGTGCGTGAAGGGCGCGAACGCATCATCGACCTGGTGGCCCGTCTGCTCAGCACCGGCACACGTAACCCCCAGCCCGACAGCGACTTCGAGATGATGGCGGTCGCGCTGGTCGGCGCGGGGGAGGCGATCGCCACCCGGGTCAGCACGGGCGACGCCGACGTCGACGAGGCGGCCGAACTGATGATCAACCTGTTCTGGCGCGGTCTGAAGGGCACGCCGTCCGACGCCGGGACCCCGCCGGTGTCGGCGGGAAGCTCGGGATAGCCGGTTCTCCACAGGCCGAGAAAATTGCCGCACGGGCGCGGTCATAAGTGGCGTTAGGCTGCTGGAGTGGGCTCACCGCTGAAAGTTGCTCCAGGTCAACTGCGCTCGGCCGCCGCGGAAGAGGTCGCGCTCGGCACGGCCGTCGCGGCCCTCGGTGTCGGAGATCTGCTGAGTGCCGCGGTCGCAGCGCTGCCGCGCCTGCAGAGCGGCAAGGCCTGCGGACATGCCGCGGTGATCGTGGATGCGGCGGTCAAGGCCGCCGCCGACGAGGTCGCCGCCCACGCGGACAAGCTGTCGGCGGCCGCCGCGGCCTACGAAGGCACCGACTGTGCGCAGGCACACCGGCTGATCCGAACCATGGACTGACCATGCCGGGTTCCATCTCCGAGGTCCGCTCGTCCGACCCGGATGCGCTCGTGCGGGCGGGCACCGACATCGGCAACCGCGCGGGCCTGCTGCAAACCCAGATGGACCGGCAGCAGGCGGTCATCGACGATCTGCGCCGCGGGTGGAACGGCGCGTCGGCCGACGCCGCGATCGAAAGCGCCGAACGGTCGCTGCAGCACATGCGGCGGTTGCACGATTCGCTCACCACGCTGCAGTCTGCGCTGCAGACCGGCGGTGCCGACCTGGCGCAGCAGCGCGACCGGATCGTGAACCACGTCGACCAGTTGCACGCGCAGGGGTGGCAGGTCGCCGACGACGGCACGGTGTCGATCCGCCCCGGCAGCGTGCTGGACTTCTTCGCCAAGGTCAGCCCGGTGCAACGCGTGATGCTCGAGGCGCTCGCCGCTCGGGCTTCGGCCGAACTCAAGGCGATGCTGGCGCAGTTCGACGCCACCGATGTGACTGTGGGAGCGCAGATCCGCGACGCGGTCGCGGGACTGACCGCCCACGGGCCCGCGCCCGCGTCGCTCCCGCCGAACAACGCCAAGGCGCTCGTGGACCGCCTCGCGGGCATGACGCCCGACGAGCGCCGGGAGTTCCTCGCGGGGTTGAGCCCCGAGACCGTGCACGAGATGGTGCTCGCCGATCCGGAGACCATGGGCAACACCGACGGCGTGCCGTTCGAGACCCGCATCGAGGCCAATGACATCAACATCCGCAACGCCCTTGAGGAGGAGTTGGCCAAGCCGTCGCCCGATCAGGCCAGGGTGCAGCAGTTACAGGCCATGCTGACCCCGATCAAGGATCCGGCGGGAACCGGAAAACTGGTGCCGCGCAAGTTCGTTGCGTTTTCGCCGGACGGCAACGGGCGCATGATCGAGATGATCGGGGAGATCAGGCCGGGCATCAAGGGCGTCGGCGTCGTGGTGCCGGGCACCAACACGAACCTCAACGGCAGCGGCTCGAATCACGCGTCGGCGGTGGAACTGTCCAAACAGTCCGGGTCTCCGGTGTTCCTCTACATGGACGGTGACTTCCCGCAGGGCCTGGACAAGGCGGCCGACCCGGCCTACGCGGCGTCGATGGCGCCGAAACTCGTGTCGTTCGGCCACGAGATCGACAGCGAGGTGGGCATCGGCGCTCCCGACACCCCCGTCACCTACATCGGCCACTCCTACGGCGGCGCCATCGTCGGGACCGCCGAACAGATGGGGCTGCGCGCCGACCGTGTCCTGCATGCGTCGTCGGCAGGCACCGGGATCCTCAGCGGCGAGTACACCAACCCGAACCCCGATGTGCAGCGGTTCTCGATGACCGCACCGGGCGACCCGATCAGCCTTGTCCAGTCGTTGCCGCGCGACGTGGCGATCTCCAGTGTCCCGGGCGTCGATTCCATCCCGGGCATACCGCACAACACCGACGGACGGATCGGCAACCCGCTGGGCGGCCTGCCGTCGGCGACCGACCCGGACAACATCCCCGGCGTCACGCGGTTGGACACGGGTTACTACGGCGATGAGGGCGCGCATCCCAACCAGGTCATCGTCGGGCCGGATGGGCACGGAAAGTACTGGGACGACTACGATTCCGATGCGTTCAAGAACATGGTGGCGGTCATCAGCGGTGGCGAGGCGACCGGCTATGTGGAGCGCGGCATCGAAACCAACTACGTCGACATCGATCTCGGCGACGACGGCGACTTCCGTGACGAGGCCGCCGATCAGGCGAAGGCGGGCGCCGCGCCCAAGGTGCCCCGGCTGCCATGGGATGACAACGGAACCTACGAAAGGCGCCAGCATCCGTGGGATAATCCGCGCGTGACGGACAATCCTGGACTCGGGCCGCGGGTGCCGGTGAGATGAGGCTTCGCGCAGCAGTTTTCGTGACCGCGCTGATGTCTGTGGTGCTCATCGCCGCAGGCGCATGCGGGCCCTCAGGTGAGGATTCCACCGACGAGAAGAAGGCTCAGCCCCCGATGACACCACCGACCGAGCTGACCGTCACCGAGGCCGCGCGCGTCGCGGCCGGTTACGTCTCGATGATCCTCGGAAAACCCGTCGACCCCGACCCGGCCATGGCGCGCAAGATCGGCTGCCGCACCGACGATGCGCTGATGTCGGTGGGCCCGCCGTGGAAGGTGCAGGTCTACGAGTGGCTCGTCGACCCCGCGCCCGAACTCGTCGAAGGTGCGCTGACACGCATCGACACCCTGCTCGACGAGGGGTTCGAACCGATCCCGTCGGATCGGCCGGACCAGGACTCACCCACCCACAAGGCCTACCGGGACGCGCGCGGCTACGTGGTCTCGGTCAAGGCCGAGACCACCGCGGGTGGTGTCTACGGGCTCGACGTGCACGCGACCTCGCCGTGCGCCGACGAGGGTTAGCCGCGATCAGACCGCCACGCCCTCGATGAGGCTGTAGGGGCATGCCGTGGGCACCACGCGGGTCAGGCGGAAGCCGGCCTCGGTGTAGAGCTTGCGGTACTGCGCCTCGGTGCGCTCGCGCGCCGCGTTGCCGATGAGCATCTCCATGTCCACCCACTTGAGCGGGAACGCGCGGTCGTGGTCGGGGATGACGCCCTCGACGAGCAGCAAGGTGGCGCCCGTGCGCGCCGCGGCCCGCACGTTGCGCAGGATCTCCGTGGCCGGCGCATCGGCCCAGTCGTGGATGATGTTCTTCATCACGTACAGGTCGGCGCCGTCGGGCACCTCGTCGAAGAACGATCCGGGGACCACCTGCACACGGTCGGCCACGCCGTGCCGCGCGAGCATCTCCGGGGCCCCCTCGACCACGTTGGGCAGGTCGTAGAGCACGCCCTTGGCCTGCGGTGCGGATCCCAGGATCGCCGACAGCAGACGGCCGTGGCCGCCGCCCACGTCGGCGATGGTGCCGAACCGCGTGAAGTCGTAGGCCGCGATCAGCGGCGTGATCGCCAGCTCGGACATGCTGGTCATGGCGTCGTTGAAGATCGTGCCCAGCTCGGGCTGGGACGCGATGTAGTCGAATGGCTCCATGCCGCGCAGCGTGCGGATCGCGGACTCGCCCGTCCGCACCGCGTCGGCGAGGTGGCTCCAGTGTTCGCGGTGCTGCGCCGCGCCCACGAACTTGGCCATCCCCGCCATCGACACCTGTGCATCGGTGCGCAGCGTGTCGCCCAGCGGGTTGAGGGCGTAGCGGCCGTCGCGGGTACGGCGGAAAACCCCTTCGCCGACCAGAGCGCGCATCAGGCGATCGAGCGCGTCGGCGTCGGCGCCGACCCGCCGCGCGAGCTCGTCGGCGCGCAGCGGACCGCCGGACAGCGCGTCGGCCACGCCGAGCTGCGCGGCCGCGGTGATTCCCTGCGCCAGCCACGCGCCGAGGAGCAGCTCGAGCATCGCGGCCTCGGGCGGGACGCTGCGCAGCCACAGCCTGCGCACGTGGTGGCGGGCACGCTCGACGGCTCGGACCAGGCGGGCCGGCGGCACCTTTGCGGAAGTCACGGCTGAACTGTAAAGCAGATGACTGAGGTGTACGTCACTTACGCATCCCCTGCGCGCCGGGCCCACCCCAGCTGGCGCCGGGACACGTCCGCCGTGGCGCCTAGAGTAGGGCCGATGCATACGCTGCGGATCGGAGGGAAGCGACATGCCCGACGCTGATGTCGGTCGTCCGTCGTTGCAGCGGCTCCACGAGCTCAACCGTGAGGTGGCCGAGTCGCGGTCGGTGCGGCTGCTCGTGGCCAACAACCTGGCCGGATACCTCACGCTGATGGAACGTCACCTCGATCGCGGGACCAAGCTCACCGAGCCCGAACTCGTCGCCCGGCTCGAGCGCGATCTGGCCGATCTGGGCGCCGACGGCGAGCAGTCGGGGCTGGCGCTCATCAAGTACTGGGCGAGCCAGGGCTGGCTGCACCGCATCACCGAACAGGCCGGCGACGGTGAGCGCAACGTCTGCTACCTGACCTACGAGGCCCGCGCGGTCCTCGACTTTGCCCGCCGGATGCGCCGCGAGGACACCATCGCCACCGGCGGCTCGATCGCGGGCATCGCGGCGGGTCTGCGCAGGGTGGCCGGTCAGGTCAGCAACGACCCCGAGCGCATCCGCGCCGACATCGAGGCCGAGATCGACCGTCTGCGCGCCGAACTCGACGCGCTCGACGAGGGACGCCGCCCCGAGCCCGACCCGCTGGACGTCGAGGACGAGGCGCGTGCGATCGCACTGCAGATGGAACAGATCATCTCCGACATCGGGCAGTACGGCGCGATGCTGAACCGCATCACCACACGCCTGCTCGACGCGTCGGCCGACAGCGACGTCGGCTACCGCGAACGCCAGCGGCAGCTGTTCGACGACTACGAATCGCTGTTCGCGTCGCGCGAGAGCGCGTCGTACACCGCGTTCACGCGCATGATCCAGGATCCCGAGCAGCGCGCCGCGCTGGTGGCCGACATCGAGCTGGTGACCAGCCAGCTGCCGCAGCTCGACCCGAGCCTGCGCGAGGTGATGTCCGGGTTCTTCACGCTGGTGTCGGCGCAGACCGCCGAGGTTGGCCGCACCCGTCAGCGGTGTGCACGCCGCATCAAGCGCTTCGTGGCGTCGGGCACGCTGGAGGAGAGCCGTGGCGTCACCCGCCAGCTCAACGATGCCCTTGCGGCCGCCAACGCCCTGCTGAGCGTGTCCCTGGCCGACAGCCGCGTCGGGTTCGAGGTCCCTCTGGCGCGTGCCGACTTCAACTCGATCGGCGCGGTGGCGTTCAAGATCCGCGACGCGGTGCCGCCCACGCCCGCGCAGCCGTCCGAGGGCGAGGTGAATCTGTCGGCGTTCGGCGCGCTCGCCGCGCAGGTCGACGCCACCGAACTCGCCGAACTCGTCAACGACACCGTCGTGTCGCGGCCGCTGCCGCTCAACGAGGCCATCGGCATGCTCGACTCGGCGTATCTCGGCCACGTCATCGTGCTGTGGTCGTGGGCCCTCAAGCAGCCTGCCGTCGGCAACGCCGAGTCGGTGCGGGTGCGGTTCCGTTCTCTGGAAGGCCCCGACCGCGAAATCGAAGTGCCGAAACTGGTTTTCACCGAACCGATCCCGATCGTCAGCGAGAGTTTGTTATGAGCGACACGTCCATCGACTTCGACGCGCTACCGAGCATCGACGCGGTCGAACGTTCCGCACCGGAACGCCGCGCCCCGCGGTTCGACGGTGACGTCTCAGAGTTGCCCGACCGGGCGTGCTGGGCCCTGCAGCACCTGCTGTCGCGGCGCTACATCAGCAAGCACAACCACACCGAGCTGTGGTCGTGGGTCACCCGGTACCGCACCGAGCTCACGGTGCGGCTGTCCGAACTCGACCTGCGGCTCGTGGTGTCCGATGACCACGAGATCGCCTACGTCGAGCAGGCCGAATACGAATCTCACTGGCGCCGTAAGCTGTTGCGCCGCGAGACACTCAACACCTACGACTCGATCCTGGCGCTGCACCTCGCCAAGCTCATGCGCAGCGCGAACCGCGACGAGAACGTGCTGATCACCCGCGAGGACATCCACGAGTTGTTCGCCGCCGTGAACAACGACACCGACCGTGACGTCGCGTCGTTCGACCGGCGCATCGACAACGCGATCGAGCGGTTGACCGACATCGAGATCCTGGTCCGCAACCGCGAGGACGAGGACAGCTTCACGATCAGCCCTGTGATCAACGCGATCATGACCGCGTCGACGATCACCGAGCTGACCCAGCAGTTCGAACAACTCAGGCGCGCCGCGAGCGGCGACCCGGATCCAGACCCCGACCCAGCCGCAGCCGAGGATGAAGTGGACGCCGATGGCATCTGAACCGACCAACCAGTTCTATCTGTCACGTCTGCAGGTCATCAACTGGGGCGTGTTCGACGGATATCACTCGATCCCGTTCAGCCCCGCGGGCACGCTGATCACCGGTTCGTCTGGGAGCGGCAAATCCTCTCTGCTGGACGCGATCTCGCTGGCGTTCCTACCGTCACACCGACGCAACTTCAACGCCTCGGGTGACACCACCGCGGCGGGTTCGGGCACCGGCAAGCGCACGGTCGACAAGTACGTGCGCGGCGCGTGGGGCGAACGCAGGGACGGCACCAGCCGTCAGATCATGTACCTGCGCGGCACCGGACCGGCCTGGTCGGCCGTGGCGGTCACCTACTCCGACCGCACCGGGCGTGCCGTGACCGGCCTTGTCCTCAAATGGCTTGCCGCCGAGAAGACCTCGGATCCAGGAAGTCGCTACTACCTCATCGACGACGACCGCGACATCTTCGACCTGTGCAACCGGTGGGCTGCAGGCGGGTACGACGCCTCGGTGTTCCGCGAGGCGGGCTGGAACGGCGGCCGCAGCGAGAGTCAGTACCTGGCGCAGCTGTACTCGATCATCGGCATCCGGGCCTCCGAGGCGGCGCAGCAGCTGCTCGGAAAGGCCAAGTCGCTCAAGAGCGTCGGCGGTCTCGAGCAGTTCGTCCGCGAGTTCATGCTCGATGAGCCGGCGAGCCTCGCGGGCGTCGACGAGGCGCTCGAGCAGATCAACCCGCTCGTCGAGGCGCGCGGCATGCTCGACGTGGCGCGGCGCAAACGCAACACGCTCGGCAACATCGAGGCCGTGCAGGCGCGCTACGCCGACGAGGCCGCGAAGTTCGGTGTGATCGACACGATCGACAACGCCATGGTGCGCGACTACGTCGACCAGTTGCGGCTGCAGCAGGCGGGCCCGGAGATCGAGAACCTCGACGACCAGATCAACCAGCTCGGGGCGCAGCGCGACGACTTCGGCGCGCAGCAACGCCAGCTCAAGAACGAGCACAACGCGTTGATGGCGCAGATCAACTCGGCCTCGGTCGATCTCGTGCCGCTGCAGCAGCGGCTCAGCGAGGCCGAGAAGCTCGCCGACGAGGTGGGCCGCAGGCGCGGGGCGTACGAGGACAAGGTCACCGCGCTGCAGCTCACACCGCCCGACACGGCCGAGGAGTTCTGGTCGTTGCGCGAGACCCTCATGGAGGAGGCCGACCGGCTGCACCGCGAGCTGTTCACCGGCAACCAGGCCTACGTCGAGGCGTCGGCGAAAGAGGTGCGTGCCCGCGAGGCGCGTGACGCCGTCCAGACCGAGCTGGAACGCGTGCGGCGCCTCGGCTCGTCGCTGCCCAAGACCGAGTACGAGATGCGGGCCCGCATCGCGCGGGCGATCGGCATCCCCGAGCGCGACCTGATGTACGTCGCCGAGCTCATGGAGCTCAAGCCCGATGAGAGCCGCTGGCGCATGGCGGTCGAGAAGGTGCTGCGCGGCGCCGGTCTGCGGCTGCTCGTTCCCGAGGCACACCTCGACGCGGCCCTGCGGTTCGTCAACGAGAACGACATGCGCGGGCGCATCCAGTTGCAGCACGTCAAGCACGACGCCCAGTTGCGCACACCCCTCGAGGGGACGCTGGCGTCCAAGCTGCAGGTCGTCGACCCCACGCATGACAGCGCGGTCGAGGCGCTCAACGTCATCGCGTCGGTCGGCGACTACATGTGCGTCGACAGTCCCGACGAGTTCACGACACACACCCGTGCGGTCACCGACCAGGGCCTGCGCAAGGACAGCGGGCGGCTGTCGATCAAGGACGACCGGTCCAAGCTTCGTCCGTCCGACTACATCTTCGTCGGCGGCACGGAGGCGAAAGTGGCCGCGCTGCAGGCGGATCTGGCCGCGGCAGAGGATGTCTACGCGGCGGCCCGCAAGGCGCGCGAACGGCTCGACCAGCACCGCGCGGCGCTGCAGGCGCGTGAACGGGCCTGCCGGGCGCTGTGTGACCAGTACATGCAGTGGACCGACATCGACACCGACTCGGCAGACGAGGCACTGACCCGCCTGCAGGACGAACTCGATCTGCTGGTGTCCGACAACCCCGACGTCGAGAAACTGCAGCAGCGCGCCGACGAATGCTGGGGGCGCGTCGAGAAGGTCATCCAGCAGATCGGCTCGCTCAACGAACGCGAGACACTGCTCGACAACCGGCGCACCGCACTTCTCGAGCTCACCGAGCGGCTCAAGCCCGGCGAGATCTCGCAGCATGCGCGCGACACCCTCGACGGGTACGCAGCAGACATCGCGCTACCGCTGGACCTGCTCGACTCCGAGCCGTTCCGCAACGAACTCGTGCGCGTCATCGGCCGCGAACGTGACCGGTTGCGTGCCGACCGCAACCGCAGCCACGACGAGCTCGCGGGCATCATGGCGGCCTACGACAGCTCGTTCCCCGACGCGATCCCCAACGACAGCGACGATTTCGACGAGCGCGTGCACGACTACGTGGCGCTGTGCCGGCGAATCGACGAGCGTGAACTGCCCGACGCCTACGAGCGCATGCAGCGGCTCATCACCGAACAGGCACCTGGCGCGATCCTCAACCTGCACATGATCGCCGACAACGAGGCGCGGCGGATCACCGAGCAGATCGCGCGCGTCAACACCGGGCTCGGCGCGGTCGAGTTCAACCGCGGTACGCGGCTCACGCTGCACGCGGGCACGCGTCACCTCGCGGCCGTCGACGAGCTCAACGAGATGGCCCAGCGCATCTCGGCGCGGGTGTCACTCGTGAGCTTCGGCGACGAGACCGCGATGTTCGAGCAGTACACCGACATCCTGCAGCTGCGGAAACTGTTGGCGGGCAATACGCCCGAGGACCGGCAGTGGACGCGCGACGCCCTCGACGTGCGCAACCGGTTCGTGCTGTACTGCGAGGAGCGAGACGCCGAGACCGGCGTGGTGATCCGCACGTACAGCAATTCCGGGGACAACTCGGGCGGTGAGCAGGAGAAGCTCATGGCGTTCTGCCTGGCGGGCGCGCTGAGCTTCAACCTCGCCAGCCCTGGCAGCGCCGACACCAGGCCGATGTTCGCGCAGCTGATGCTCGACGAGGCGTTCTCGAAGTCCGATCCGCAGTTCGCGCAGCAGGCGCTGTCGGCGTTCCGCAAGTTCGGATTCCAGCTGGTGATCGTGGCGACCGTGCAGAACACCACCACCATCCAGCCGTACATCGACAGTGTCGTGATGGTGTCGAAGTCCGACGCCTCGGCGCCCAACGCCAGGCCCGTGGCCTCGGTGACCGCGGCGTCGATCGCGGAGTTCGGCGAACTCCGCCGCGGGGCCGAGCCTGAGGCGGTCCCGGCCCCGTGACGGCTCTCGAACGTTCTAGAGCGGGGTGACCGTCGCGGTCAGGTGCGGATACCCCTTGGTCAGGTGCCGCAGCGTGAGCTCCCAGCCGTCGGCGTCGCGCTCGACGTAGAGCGCGGCCTTGGCGGGCAGCACCACCGGCTTGGCGAACCGCACCGAGTACTTCACGGCGTCGGGAAGTTGCCCCTCGATGTTGGCCAGAACGGCTGCGGCGCTGAACATCCCGTGAGCGATCACGGTGGGGAAGCCGAACAGCTTGGCCGCGATCGCGTTGGTGTGGATCGGATTGTGATCCCCACCGACCGCGGCGTAGTGCCGGATCTGCCCCGGCGTGATGCGCAGGACCGCGTTGGGCGGCGGCAATTTCGGCTGCTTCTGCGGTGGCGGCTTGGGCTCGCCGGACAGGCTCGTGCGCTGCTGGTGCAGGAACGTCGTCACCTGGTGCCAGGCCAACTCGTTGCCCACCTTGACGTCGGTGACGATGTCGACGAGCAGGCCGCGGCGGTGCTCACGCAGGTTCTCGGCGTGCACCGCGACGCCGACGGTGTCGGTCACCGCGATCGGCCGGTACTGCGTGATGTGGTTCTCGATGTGCACCGAACCCATTGCCGCGAACGGGAAGTCGAGGCCGGTCACCAGCGACATCACCGCCGGGAACGTCAGCGTGAACGGGTAGGTGAGCGGCACGGCGTCGCCGAACCGCAGGCCGGTCACCTGGGCGTACTCGGCGACGTTGGCCGGATCGATCGTCAGGTCGTCGACCGTGACGGTGCGCTTGGGCAGGCTCTCGCTGCGGGTGACGAACGGCAGGGCGCCGACCACGGCCCGCGCCATGTTCTTCAGCCCACTGGGCTGGGTGGTCTGTGTATCGGCCACCTCACGCCCCCAGCATCGCCTGGCCGCACACGCGGATGGTGTTGCCCGTCACCGCGTTCGAGGCGGGGCTGGCGAAGTACGCGATCAACTCGGCCACGTCGACGGGCTGGCCGCCCTGGAACAGCGAGTTGAGCCGCCTGCCCACCTCACGCGTGGCGAGCGGGATGGCCTCGGTCATCTTGGTCTCGATGAAACCGGGTGCGACGGCGTTGATCGTGATGCCCTTGTCGGCCAGCACGGGCGCCAGCGCCTCGGCCAGCCCGATCATCCCGGCCTTGGTGGTGGCGTAATTGGTCTGGCCGCGGTTGCCCGCGATGCCCGCCATCGACGACAGGCCGATCACCCGGCCGCCCTCGCCGATGGTTCCGTTGCCCACCAGGCCTTCGGTGAGGCGCTGCGGCGCGAGCAGGTTGACGGCGATCACCGCGTCCCAGCGCTTCTCGTCCATGTTGGCGAGCAGCTTGTCGCGCGTGATACGCGCGTTGTTGACGAGGATGTCGACCTTGCCGCCATGGTGTTCGGTGACGTGCGCGGTGATCTTGTCGACGGCGTCGTCGGCGGTCACGTCGAGCGTGAGTGCGGTGCCGCCCACCTTGTCGGCGACGCGCTTGAGATCCTCGGCCGCACCGTCGACGTCGATCGCCACCACGGTCGCGCCGTCACGCGCGAACACCTCGGCGATCGTCGCGCCGATACCGCGGGCCGCGCCGGTGACCACGGCGACCTTGCCGTCGAGCGGCTTGTCCCAGTCGGCGGGCGGAGTCGAATCGGCGGCGCCGACGCGGAACACCTGACCGTCGACGTAGGCCGACTTGGCCGACAGGATGAACCGCATGGTCGACTCGAGACCCGTGGCGCCCGGCTTGGCGTCGGCCGAGAGATAGACCAGGGAGACGGTCGCGCCACGGCGCAGCTCCTTGCCCAGCGAGCGCGTGAAACCTTCCAGCGCCCGCTGCACCACCTGTGCGTGGACGCTGCCGGCCTCCGCGGGCGTGGTGCCGACGACGACCACCCGCGCACACGGCGCGAGGTTGCGCAGCAGCGGCGTGAAGAACGTGTAGAGCTCCTTGAGGCCCTCGGCCTCGGTGATGCCCGTGGCGTCGAACACCACGCCGCCGAACGAATCGGCCCACCGGCCACCGATGTTGTTGGACACCAGGTTGTAGTCGTCGGCCAATGCGGTGCGCAGGGGTTCGGCCACGCGGCCGGATCCGCCGATCAGCAGCGAGCCCGCCAGCGGCGGGTCACCGGGGCGGTAGCGGCGCAACGTCTCGGGCTGCGGCACGCCCAGCTGCTTGGCCAGGAACGATCCCGGCCCGGAATTGACCACTTGGGAAAACAGGTCCGAAGCCACTTCAGCTGCCTTTCGCTCGCGGTACTACCTTGTCCCTACCGAACTTACTCCAGAGTAAGAACAGTGGGTAATATGGGCCCATGGCCAATGAATCGAGACGCCGTGTCGCCGTCCTCGGCGGCAACCGGATTCCGTTCGCGCGATCCGACGGTGCGTACGCCAACGCCTCCAACCAGGACATGTTCACCGCGGCCCTCGGCGGGTTGATCGACCGGTTCAACCTGGCCGGCGAGCAGCTCGGCGCGGTGATCGGCGGGGCCGTGCTCAAGCACAGCCGCGACTTCAACCTCATGCGCGAGTGCGTGCTGGGCAGCGCGCTGTCGCCCTACACCCCCGCCTTCGACATCCAGCAGGCCTGCGGCACGGGTCTGCAGGCCGCCATCGCCGCAGCCGACGGCATCGCCGCGGGTCGCTACGAGTCCGCTGCCGCCGGTGGTGTGGACACCGCGTCGGACGCGCCGATCGCGTTCGGCAACGATCTGCGCCGCGTGCTGCTCGGCCTGCGGAGGGCGAAGTCGAACGTCGACCGTCTCAAGCTCGTCGGCAAGCTGCCGGCGTCGCTCGGCGTCGAGATCCCCGTCAACAGCGAACCGCGCACCGGCATGTCGATGGGCGAGCACGCGGCAGTGACCGCCAAGGCGATGGGCATCAAGCGCGTCGAGCAGGACGAACTCGCGGCGGCCAGCCACCGCAACATGGCTGCGGCGTATGACGCCGGGTTCTTCGACGATCTGGTGACGCCGTTCCTCGGCGTCTACCGCGACAACAACCTGCGCGCCGATTCGAGTGTCGAGAAGCTCGCGAAGCTCAAGCCGGTGTTCGGCGTGAAGGCCGGCGACGCGACGATGACGGCCGGCAACTCGACACCGCTGACCGACGGCGCCTCGGTGGCTCTGCTGGCCAGCGAGGACTGGGCGCAGGCCCGCGGCCTGGAGCCGCTCGCGTACTTCGTCGACGCCGAAACCGCGGCCGTCGACTACGTCAACGGGCCCGACGGGCTGCTGATGGCTCCCACCTACGCGGTACCGCGCCTGCTCGCGCGCAACAACCTCACGCTGCAGGACTTCGACTTCTACGAGATCCACGAGGCGTTCGCCTCGGTGGTCCTCGCGCACCTGCAGGCGTGGGAGTCCGACGAGTACTGCAAGGAGCGGCTGGGCCTCGACAAGGCGCTCGGCTCGATCGACCGCACGAAGCTCAACGTCAACGGCTCGTCGCTCGCGGCCGGGCACCCGTTCGCGGCGACGGGCGGCCGGATCGTCGCGCAACTGGCCAAGCAGCTCGCGGAGAAGAAGAAATCCACCGGCCGGCCGGTGCGCGGTCTGATCTCGATCTGTGCGGCCGGCGGCCAGGGCGTCGCGGCGATCCTGGAGGCCTGAGAACCCTCGCGGACGGGGCCCGAAAAACATTCCAAAAGTTTGTTTTCGGGACGTGTAACGGAGGCGTCCGGGGGGTCGATAGACGAGTAGCTCCGTGTTGCCGTCTGACCCCCCGACCCGACGGCAACACGGGGCCATTTACTTCAAGGCTCCGGATGCCGGGGTAGTGCGATTCGATCGAAATTTCCTCTGGTCTGAGGGGTACCCGAGGCGTACGATCGTTCGTACGACGGGTTCGGGAGTGGCTTGATCCAAAGAGTCGGTTCAGGGGTGAAAAACCGACGGCGCGAGACGAGTAGTGACGCCCCCAAAGTGCCCTCCCGAACCCGCCCTTTTGTGTCGGGGCCTCCTGCGCAATCGCTGGCGTGGCCGTGCGTCAGCTCGCCCAGCTGCACGACGAAGGGTTCGCCCGCGTCTGGATGAGCCAGATGCCCTTCGAGCCCGACCTGCTGACCGCGCTGGCCGTTGTGTTAGAACCAGCACCCGATGCTGATGGCGCAGCACGCGTTGACGCTGAGCCTGATCAGCGGCGCACACCGATCTTGAAGATCAGCGCCCGCAGCGCACCGAAGGCGCCGTGACCGCCGATGTAGAGGCGCTTGGCGTCATACCCCGCAACATCTTTCATGGTCTCGGCGCCGAAGCGTGCCGCGGCGTTGCCGTCGACGACGGTGACATCCGCGCCGAGCAGCGCGTGGCGGATGCCGATGCGCTCGGCGCCGGTCGCCGTCGCGACCACCTCGCCGATGCTGCGCTCACCGCCGGTGGCGGGCACCGCGGGGCAGAAGATGCCGTGATCGTCGAGGTAGCGGTTGATCTGCTCGACCGTCGCGTCGGCGCCGACGACGAGGCTCAGATTGCCCAGGTTGGCAGCGATGCCGGTGTCGGTGCCGGTGGTCAGCGCGGCGCCAGGATCGGTGAGCAGCGTGCCTTCCACGGCGTCGCGGACCGCGGTGCCGAACGCCGCCGTGACGGGTTCGTCGGGTGACTGCTCGGGCAGCATCACACCCGGATTGAGCAGCCCGGCCGGATCGAAGGCCTGCTTGATCGCGCGCTGGGCGGCGATCTCCACGGGCGTGAAACGCTTGGTCATGAACTGGATCTTCTCGGTGCCCACACCGTGCTCGCCGGTGATGGTGCCACCCAATCTCAATGCGGCTTCGATGATCTCGTTGTTCGCGGCCGCCAGAGCCGGGGCCGCCAGCGGGTTGTCCTTGTCGTAGAACGTGGTGGGGTGCAGATCGCCGTCGCCTGCGTGGCCGCACACCGCGATGAACAGCAACCCGTCCTTGTGCCGGTCGG
The DNA here is from genome assembly GCF_001457595.1 of Mycolicibacterium smegmatis. Classification (GTDB taxonomy): domain Bacteria; phylum Actinomycetota; class Actinomycetes; order Mycobacteriales; family Mycobacteriaceae; genus Mycobacterium; species Mycobacterium smegmatis. The sequence goes on from NZ_LN831039.1 coordinate 397,115, forward strand.
CGGTGGCGCCGATGGCCTCCTGCATCTCCGGGATGCGGTCGCGGGGCACGGTGACGTCACCGATGAAGAAGCCCTTGCCGCTCTGGACCACCGAATCCGGGGCGTGCAGGCGGCCGTACCACAGTGCGGCCCTGTCCTTCTCGTCCTCGGCGATACGAACGGTGGTGGCCCGTTCGCGTAACACCCGTTCCACGATCGCCTGATCGCGTGCCACCTCGTCGGCAGTGCCGTCGACGTCGATCAGCACGATCGAATCGGCGTCGAGTGGATACCCCGTGTCGTAGAACTGCTGCAGGCCCATGATGCCGTCGTGGTCGAGCCATTCCACGGCCGCGGGCACCACGCCGGTCGCGATGATCGCCGCGATGGTGTCGGCGGCCTCACGTGCCGTGGCGAAGGCGCCCATCAGGCTGTGCGTCACCTCGGCCACCGGTCGCAGCGCGACAGTGGCCTTGGTGACGATGCCGAGGGTGCCCTCCGATCCGATGATCAGGCCGAGCAGGTCGGGGCCGTCATCCTCGGCGTCGAGGGTCACGGTGGTGCCGTCGGGCAGGACGACCTCGACACCGAGGATGTGGTTGTACGTCACTCCGTACTTCAAAGCATGTGGCCCGCCGGCATTCTCGATGATGTTGCCGCCCACGGTGGCCAGATGAGCCGACACCGGATCGGGTGAGAAACACAGGCCGTAAGGGGCCAGGTGCTCCTGCAGGGCGGAGTTCACCACACCGGGTTCCACGCGCGCGCACCGGCCCTCGACGTCGACGTCGATGATCTGGTTCAGGTTCGACAGGTCCAGCAGCACACGTCCGCGAGCCGGCATCATGCCGCCGGAGCAGTTCGACGCGCCGCCACGGGGCACGATCGGAACCTGGTGCTGAGACGCGATCCGCATGATCGCGGCGACCTCGTCACGGTCGTGGGGGTGCAGCAGCAACTCTGCGGTGCCGCCGACACCCCAGAAGTCGTGGCCTCGTGCGTCGAGGACCGCACCATCGGTGATCACCTCGGCGTGGCCGGCCACGGCCTCGGTGAACCGGTGGATCAGGGTCTTGTCGACGGTGACGTTCGGTGCAGTGAGAGCGGACATTTGAACCATTCCTTTGCGGGCCGGGGCTTGGGCGTCCCCTGTAGATTCCCTGTGCGCGCCGCCGAAGTCTGCGCCGTTGTCCCCCAAACCGGGGGCACGCTGGCGGTAGATCCCGATGGGTGCCAGCGGGTAGTCCCGCGGTGAACGTCACCAGTAGCGGCGCAACCGGTCGCGGTAGTTGCGGCCGTCGGGGTCGTAGACCGCCCGGTACACCGGTTCGGCCCACGCGCGTGTGAGCAGTCCGAGGCGCTCAGGGCGGTGTGGGCGCAACCGCCCGGGTGGCCGGGGCCCGGTTCGTCCGCTGTCATACCAGGCCTGCAGAGCGTTCGCCGATGCGTTGACCGCCGCGACCGCGTCGCTCGGGTCGATCAGCGCCGCGTCGTCGTTTTTCCCGTCGAGGTCGAGATGCTCGCGCAACAACTTCAGACGCAGTTCACGCGCGAAGACACGGGCGCCGTCGCCGAGCCCGGCCGGGTCCCGGGGCTCACGTTCCTCGCGCTCGTCGTCGAGCACCGCACACGACAGTTCGCTGTCGTGCGTCCACGACCGGCGGTTGAAGTTGTCGCTGCCGACGCTGGCCCACACATCGTCGATCACACACACCTTGGCATGAACGTAAACCGGTGTGCCTTTGTGGTTTTCCACGTCGAACACGTGCACACGGTCCGGTGCGGCCCGACGGCACGTGGCGATGGCCTGTTGCCGACCCACCTGGTTGGGCGGTAACGAGAGCCTGCCGTCCACATCCGGGTGTCGCGGCACCACCGCGATCAGGTGCAGATCGGGATTGGCCGCCAGCGCCGCGGCGAACAACCGCGAAACCTGTTTGGACCACAGATACTGGTCCTCCAGATAGATCAGCCGCCTGGCGCGCAGCACGGCCTTGGTGTAGCCGCGAGCGATGCTGCGTTCACCGCGTGGGGCGAAGTCGTATTCGAAGTGCGCGTCGGGGTAAGTACGCAGCACCTGGACGGCCTGGGTCCCGCACGGCGGGGGATCCGGTGGCCGGCCGGGCAGCGGATCCGCGCTCAGGTCGCTGCGGCGCAGCTTGTCGGTGATCCAGGCGATCGGCGAGAGCATGTCCAGCGGCGCCGGGTCGGTCCAGCGCTCCCGGAACGTGAGGTCGAGGGCGCCCACCGCGGGGCCCCGGATCTGTAACTGCGCATCGTGCCACGGTGGGTGGTCGCCGTACTGCCTGCCCATCGGTACGGCCTGCGGGTCGCCACGATGCGCGGCGTCATCCCGTCGGGAATGACACAGATCGATACCGCCGGCAAAGGCGACGTCCCGCTGGGGTGACGCCGGGTGACGCAGCACCACCAGTTTCTGGTGGTGGGAACCGCCGATGCGCACCCGCTGGTCGAGCAGCACCTCACCGCCTGCGCGTTCGATCGCCTCGCCGAGGTGCCGGTTCTGCTCCTCGCTGTAGGCGAACTGGTCCAGATGCGAGCGCCACATGAGGCCCTTGACCACCACACCGCGCTGCGCGGCACGGCAGAAGAGTTCGGCGATCGTCGGTCCGCCGTCACGGGTCCTCTCGTCGGGATCACCGCGCCAGTCGGTGAAGAACAGGTGGTCACCGCGGCCCAGTTTCTCGACCTCGTCGGTGAGGCGGTCGAAGTAGGTCGCGCCGTGGACCAGGACCTCGATGTCGTTGCCGGTGCACCAGTCCGGCAACGACGTGTGCGGGTTCCCGCGCTCCTCTGCGGTCAGGAACCAGTCGGCCAGCCCAGCCATCACGCCACCTCCAGCGCCCGCCGGCGAGTAGTTTGATCGGTCGGAGCGGGCATACCCGTTTCTCTGATCACCTAGCCGCATGCCGTGGAACGAGGATGAGGGAATGCCGCCGGTCCTGAGCGACCCGAGAACTGTGGTCTTTGCGCTCTACGACAAGGTGACGTTGGCCGACGTCGCTGCCCCGTTGGAAATTTTTGCCCGCGCAAACGATTTCGGCGCGAACTACACCGTCCTGCTCGCCTCGCTCACGGGGACCGCTGTCGGCACGACGGCGTTCGCGAAGCTGGACGCCAACGTTGCGCTCGACGAGGTTCCCGCTGCGGTCGACACGCTGGTGGTACCGGGTGGCGTGCCCGCCGGATTCTCGTTCACCCCTGGCCTGCATGATATTCCGGAAGAACCGACGCCTGACACCATCCCCGACGCCGTGCACCTGGTGCGCCACCTGGCGCCGCGGGCGCGTCGCGTCGCGTCGGTCTGTACCGGTGCCTTCGTCCTGGCCGCACTCGGGCTGCTGAACGGCCGTCGTGCGACGACGCACTGGGCCCACTGCCAGACGCTCGCCCGCAACTACCCGCACGTGCGCGTCGATCCCGATTCGTTGTTCGTGCAGGACGGCCGATTCTTCACCGGCGCCGGGATATCGGCGGGTACCGATCTGGCGCTCGCGCTGGTGGAGAGTGACCACGGGCCCACCATGGCGCGCCGGGTTGCGCGGTGGATGGTCGTGTTCCTGCAACGTCCGGGCGGACAGGCCCAGTTCAGCGTGTGGTCCGGACTTCCTGCGGCTGACGGCCTGCGGGAGATCATGGATTCGGTGATCGCCGACCCGGGCGCCGACCATTCACTTGCCGCGCTGGCCGCGCGGGCAGCGGTGAGTGAACGCCATCTCGTGCGGATGTTCCGTGAGCAGGTCGGGATGACACCCGCGCGGTTCGTCGAACAGGCGCGCCTGGAGGCTGCCAAAGTGCTTCTCGCAACAGGTGATCAGGCCCAGGACGCCGTCGCGCGACTCGTCGGGTTCGGCAGCCCGGACACCATGCGCAGAACGTTCCGCAGAAACCTCGGGATTTCGCCGGGGCTGTACCGCAACCGCTTCCGGACCACCGGCATCGACCCGCAGTGACGGACACCTTGCGTGCAGATCCGGACATCGGCAGGCGACGGACGCGGAAGCGAACCACGCTGATGGCATGCGGCTCCAGCATTTCATCGGCGGGTTGGAGGGGCTGACCGGGCCTCTCGATTTCGAGAAACGGGTCTTCGTAGAAGACTGGGAGAAGCGGATATTCGGCATTCACGTGGCGATGATGGCGCTGAGCACACATCTGGGGGAGGCGCTGCCCGGGTATCCCGTCGCCGACGTGCCGACCACGTTCCGCGAGAAGTGGACCTGGGCCCATCTGCGCACCGGCGCCGAGGGAATGAATCCGTTCGACTACTTCAAGTTTCGCTACTACGAGAAGTGGCTGGGCGGCATCAGCCAGTTCTTCGTCGACAAGGGATATCTGTCGGAAGACGAGATACGCGCCGCGCCAGTCGGTTCGCCACCGAAGGCCACAGCGCCCGGCGGGAAAGCGGCCATCGACGATCAGGTTCTCGACTACCTCCGACGCGGTGACAGCCCTCGACGCGGCCCGGCGAGGCCTAGGTTCGCTCCCGGCGACACGGTACGGATCGCCGACGTCCCCGCAGGCGAGCACACGCGGCTGCCGGGATATCTGCGCAACCGGACCGGGACCGTGGAGCGCTGTTTCGAAGGCGAGTACTCCTACTTCGTCCACACCGGCGACGGAATCGGTGACCCCATGCCGATCTACATCGTCGAATTCACGCCCCGAGAACTGTGGGGTGCTCGTGCCGAACCCGGCGCGAGCGCGCTCTACGCAGAGTTGTTCGAGGCATATCTGTCACCAGTTGAGGAGGACCAGTGAGTGATCAGTTCGCCTATCCGGCCGATCGTGAACAGGACAGCGCGTGGCGGGTCGCGGCGCTCGAACGCCTGCTGATCGAGAAGGGTGTCATCACCGACCAGACCGTCGACAAGGTGCTGGGCTACTTCGAATCCGAGATGACACCGCTGAACGGCAAGAAGATCGTCGTGAAGGCCTGGACCGACCCGGATTTCGCGGCGCGCGTGGTGACGGATACTCCCGCGGCCCTGGCCGAACTGGACCTCCCCGAGGGGATGGCCGGCGCCGAGGGCGAACACATCCAGGCCGTCGCAAACGCCCCCGGCATCCACAACCTGGTGATCTGCACGCTGTGTTCGTGCTTTCCGTGGCCGGTCCTCGGGCTGCCGCCGTACTGGTACAAGGACCCCGTGTTCCGCGCGAGGGCCGCGAGTGAACCCCGCACGGTACTGGCCGAGGTCGGCGTCGACCTGCCGGACGACACCGAGATCAGGGTGTGGGATTCCAGCGGGCACTCCCGGTGGTTCGTCATCCCCGAACGGCCCGCAGGCACCGAGGAACTCACCGACGAGCAACTCATGGACCTCGTCACCACCGAGTCGATGATCGGCGTGGCCCTGGCGGGGCGGCCGGCATGAAACTCCACCAGACGTGCACCACTGACCAGGCGGCACCTTCCTTCGACCACGAGTGGCAGCGCCGGGCGTTCGGCCTCGCCCTGGCACTGTCGGAGTTCGGCCACTACCCATGGAGCGAGTTCCAGCAGAGCCTCATCGACGCGATCGGCGCCTGGGAGACCACAGGGGGTTCGGATTCCGATTCCCATGCCGACTGGCAGTACTACGACCACTGGGTCGCCGCACTCGAAAAGGTCGTCGCACAGCGGGGCCTTCTCGCCGGCGCCGCGGGTTCGTGAACAGTTGTTGAAACGGTTCAACGAAAAGGGAATGCCGTACTTTTCGGCTGGGAATTGACGACGGCGCCAAGTTCGCCTCACGGCCACAAAGGGCTCTTGTGATGCGGTATGAGTCGTCACCACGTTGCCAGTGCCGCCATCTGCGCCGAGGCGAGTCCTCGGCAAAGCGACCACACCGTGCGCTCCCGACATCGCCCTGAGATATCGGCGGGTACCGGCGGTTCGGCGACCCATCAGGCGGGAGTGGTGGTTTGAATGGCTCGTCCCCGCTGAAGGTAGGCGTCACATCGTGGTGGACGGGCCTTTTGTGGACCGTACTGTTCGGGTCCGCTGGAGGGGAGCGGTGTGCACCCAATTGATGGACGGATCGTCACCGTTTGGTCAGAGATGGGCCCTCAGCAAACGCCGATCGATCTTGAGAAAATTCGCTGCTAGGGTGGTCGCTGGTCACTAGTGCCTGTGAATTTGCTGTCTCATTTATTTGGTCGATGTTTGCTGAGTGAACACGCTGTTGCGTGTTTGCTTGCGCGAGTTATCGTGCGGCGCATACCGATTGCGTATCCGCTGGGCAACGGTCTGATACGCCAGTGCCAGTCATGGTTTACTCTTCAGGACCAGGCTGCGCCCCCCCGTGGTGCCGCGCGCTGCGATCCCGTCGCAGCAGTGATGTTGGGTGTGGATAGGGGAGGAGATCTACGATTTTTCGGCTCGTGAGGCGGCTGTGGATTCCGCTGTTGGTGATTGCGGTGGTCGCCGTTGGCGGCTTCACCGTCTCGCGGTTGCACAACGTCTTCGGCGCCGAGAAGCGTGTGGCGTATTCAGACACCAAAGCCACCGACTCCAAGCCCTTCAATCCCAAGAAACTGGTTTACGAGGTTTTCGGTCCTCCCGGCACCGTCGCGAGTATCAGCTACTTCGATGAGAATTCCGACCCGCAGTTCGTCGAGGGTGTCAGCCTGCCCTGGGTCCTGGAATTCGACATCAACAAGGCCACCGCCGTCGGAAGCCTCATGGCCCAAGGCGACAGCAGCAGTATCGGGTGCCGTATCAAAGTTGACGACGAGGTCAAGGCCGAGAAGGTCTCGAATCAGACAAACGCCTTCACCTCCTGCCTGTTGAAGGCCGCATGAGCGAGACGACAGTGACTCAGGACCAGCAGCGCAGGCCGCGGATCGCCTCGTTCATCCGCCGGTTCTCAGTCCTGATCATCCTGGCCTGGATCGGCGTGGCGGTCGTGGCGACAGTCGTGATCCCTCCACTCGAAGTCGTCGAGCGTGAGCACTCGGTCTCGCTGAGCCCCGCGGATGCCCCGTCGGTGAAGGCCATGAAACAGATGGGCATCCTGTTCGAGGAGTCGAACTCCGAGAGCATCGCCGTCCTGGTCCTCGAGGGACAGGATCGGCTGGGCGACGACGCCCACGCGTACTACGACAAGATCATCGACCAGCTCGAAGCTGACACCGAGCACGTCCAGCACGTCCAGGACTTCTGGGGTGACCCGCTGACGGCGGGCGCCGCGGAGAGCGCCGACGGCAAGGCTGCCTACGTCCAGCTCAACCTGCACGGCAGCTTCGGCCAGGCAGAGGGCACGGCATCGGTGCGTGCCGTCCAGGACATTGTCAAGAACACTCCCGCGCCGGAAGGTGTGACGGCATACGTCACAGGACCGGCCGCGATCGTCGCGGATATGGGCCAGAGCGGCAACCGCACGGTCCTGCTCATCACCCTGGTCACCGTCGGCGTCATCTTCCTGATGCTGCTCCTGCTCTACCGCAGGCTGCTCATCGTGCTGATCCTGTTGGCCACTGTCGCAATCGAGCTGCAGGTGGCGCGCGGCCTGGTCGCGTTCCTCGCATTGCACGGCATTGTCGGCTTGACCACCTACGTGGTGAACCTGCTCGTTTCGGTCGGTATCGCGGCAGGTACCGACTACGGCATCTTCTTCGCTGGCCGCTATCAGGAGGCACGGCAGGCCGGCGAGGACCGGGAACAGGCTTTCTACACCTCGTTCAGCGGTGTGGCGAAGGTCGTCCTGGCCTCGGGTGCGACGATCGCCGGTGCCATCGCGTGCCTCAGTTTCACCCGGCTGCCCTACTTCCAGCCGCTCGGTATTCCTGGCGCGGTCGGTATCGCGGTCGCCGTCGCGGTCGCACTCACTTTGGTTCCGGCCTGTATCGCTGCGACCAACCGTTTCGGCTGGTTCGACCCGAGACGTCTGGTGACCACGCGTCGTTGGCGGCGTATCGGGACAGCCGTGGTGCGGTGGCCGGCGCCGATCCTCATCGCGTCGATCGCCGTGGCGGTGATCGGCTTGTTGACGCTGCCCGGTTACAACCCGAGCTACAGCGACCAGAAGTACATCCCGCAGGACATCCCGGCAAATCAGGGGTACGCGGCAGCGGCACGGCACTTCCCCGAGTCGAAGATGACGACGCCGGACATCCTGCTGGTCGAGTCCGATCACGACATGCGGAACTCGGCCGATCTGCTCGTGCTGAACAAGCTGGCGAAAGCGGTCTTCGCGGTTCCCGGTGTTGCGAACATCCAGTCGGTGACGCGGCCTGAGGGCAAGCCGATCGAACACACGTCGATCCCGTTCATGCTCAGCATGTCCAACGCCAGCCAGCGGCTGAGCCTGCCATTCCAGCAGCAGCGCATGGAGGACATGCTCAAGCAGGCCGACGAGATGGCGACGACCATCGCGCTGATGCAACGTATGTATGCGTTGATGCAGGAGATGGTCGGGATCACGCACCGGACGGTCGAGACGACCCATGAGGTGCACGCCACCATGGGCGAATTGCGCGACAACATCGCTGATTTCGACGATTTCTGGCGTCCGCTGCGCAACTACCTCTACTGGGAAAAGCACTGCTACAACATCCCGCTGTGCTGGTCGATCAGATCCATCTTCGATGCGCTCGACGGCGTCAACGAGGTGACCGACAAGATGGGCGAGTTGGTCGAGAACCTCGATCGCCTCGACGAGTTGATGCCGCAGATGCTCCTGCAGTTCCCGCCCATGATCGCGACGATGCAGAACACGCGCGCGATGATGCTGACGATGCACGCGACGATGTCCGGCATCTTCTCGCAGATGGACGAGACCACTGAGAACGCGACGGCCATGGGTAAGGCCTTCGACCAGGCCAACAACGATGATTCGTTCTACCTACCGCCCGAGGTACTCGAGAACGACGATTTCAAACGCGTCATGGAGATCTTCCTGTCTCCCGACGGCAAGGCCGCGCGCATGTTGATCACCCAGCGCAGCGACCCGGCGACGCCGCAAGGCATTGCGCTCGTCGAACCGATCCGTATCGCGGCCGAGGAGGCCCTGAAGGGCACACCGCTCGAGAGCGCGAACATCTACCTCGCCGGAACGGCGGCGGGCGTGAAGGATCTGGTCGACGGTTCGAAGATCGACCTGATGATCGCCGGTGTCGCCGCGCTCTGCCTGATCTTCATCATCATGCTGATAATGACGCGCAGCTTCGTGGCCGCGCTGGTCATCGTCGGCACGGTGGCTATGTCGCTAGGCGCGTCGTTCGGCCTGTCGGTTCTGGTCTGGCAGCACCTTCTCGGCATCCAGATCAACTGGGTCGTGCTGGCGATGTCGGTCATCGTCTTGTTGGCGGTCGGGTCCGATTACAACCTGCTGCTCGTCTCCCGCATGAAGGAAGAGATCGGCGCAGGACTGAACACCGGCATCATCCGGGCGATGGGTGGGACCGGAAAGGTCGTCACCGCAGCAGGTTTGGTGTTCGCGGCCACGATGGCGTCGATGATCGTCAGCGATCTTCTGACCATCGGCCAGGTGGGTACCACGATCGGTCTCGGCCTGTTGTTCGACACCCTCATCGTGCGTGCCTTCATGGTCCCGTCCATTGCAGCGCTGCTCGGGCGCTGGTTCTGGTGGCCGCAGCGCGTGCGGCAGCGCCCGGCGAGCGCCATGCTCCGCCCGATCGGGCCCCGACCGCTCGTTCGTTCGCTGCTGCTGAGGGACTAGCGAAACCTGTATGAGCACTGAGCTGAACACCGAGCAACGGGATCGCCCGTTCGTCGCGCGGGTGGTACGGGCGCTGGCGCCCTTCATCGTTCTGGGATGGCTGATCCTCATCCTCGTGACGACACTCGCTGCCGTGGGCGGTGATTGGGCTTCTGCCATCCCAGCGCTCGAAAAGGTGGGCGAGAAGAACTCGGTCTCCCTGATGCCGCAGGACGCCCCGTCCGCACAAGCGATCAAGCGCATGGGGCAGAAGTTCGAGGAGTCCGACTCCGACAGCTTCGCGATGATCGTGCTGGAGGGCACCGAACCGCTCGGCGAGGATGCCCACAACTACTACGCCGACCTGGTCCGTGACCTGCGCGCCGACACGCGTCACATCGAGCACGTCCAGGATCTCTGGGGCGATCGTCTCACTGCGTCGAGCGCACAGAGCGCCGACGGCAAGGCCTCCTATGTCCAGCTGAATCTGGCAGGCGATCAAGGAACCCCACTGGGTGACGAGTCGGTCGCGGCGGTCCGAGATCTCGTCAACCGGAGCAACCCGCCCGAGGGCGTCTCGGTCTACGTCACCGGTGCGACACCGCTGGTTTCCGACCTGCAGCACAGCGGTAACCGCTCGATCTTGAAGATCACCGCGGTGACGGTCGTGGTCATCTTCACGATGCTTCTTCTCGTCTATCGATCGGTGATCACGGTTATTTTGCTGTTGATCATGGTGGGGTTCGAGGTGGCGGCCGCCCGCGGCATCGTGGCCTTCCTCGGTGCCAACGACGTGTTCGTCCTGTCGACATTCGCCGTCAACATGCTGGTGTTCCTCGCGATCGCAGCGGGCACGGATTACGGCATCTTTTTCTTCGGCCGCTACCAGGAGGCACGCCAACTCGGCGAGGACCGAGAAACGGCCTACTACAGCATGTATCGGGGCGTCGCCCCGGTTGTGATGGCATCCGGGCTGACCATCGCGGGTGCGATTTTCTGCCTGACCTTCACGCGGCTTCCTTACTTCCATACAATGGGCGTCCCGTGCGCCATCGGCATGGCTGTCGCTGTGGCCGCTGCTGTCACGCTCGTGCCAGCAGGTGTCGCCATGGCCAGCAGGTTCGGCTTGCTGGATCCCAAGCGCAAGATGCGGGTGCGGCGCTGGCGGGGAATCGGTACCGCTATCGTGCGGTGGCCTGCGCCCATCCTGGTCGCGTCGCTGGCCGTCGCACTCGTGGGTCTGCTGGCGCTGCCCGGCTACCAGACGAGTTACAACGACCGTGACTACATCCCCCCCGGACATCCCGGCGAACGCGGGTTTCGCCGCGGCCGACCGGCACTTCTCGCAATCACGGATGACGCCCGACATCGTCATGGTCGAAGCGGACCACGACCTGCGGAACCCGGCAGACTTCCTCGTTCTCAACAAAGTTGCCAAGGCGATCTTCAAGGTGCGCGGCGTATCTCGTGTCCAGGGCATTACGCGGCCAGAGGGCACGCCGATCGAACGAACGTCGATCCCGTTTCTGCTGAGCCTGCAGAGCGCCGGACAGGTGCAGGCCACCAACTTCCAGAAACAGCGCATCGACGACATGCTCAAACAGGCCGACGACATGGCGACGATGATCGCTGTGATGAAGCGGTCCTACGGCGTGATGCTGGAACTCGCCGCGACCACCCATTCGATGGTCGAGAGCACGAAAGAACTACAGAACGTCGCCAAGGATCTGCGCGGCTACCTCGCGGTCTTCGACGACTTCCTACGTCCGATCCGCAACTACTTCTACTGGGAAGACCACTGCTACAACATCCCCATATGTTGGTCGCTGCGTTCGATTTTCGACGCGATGGACAAGGTCGATCACCTCAATGACCAGATCGACATCCTCGTCGAGAACATGGAAGATCTGGACGCCCTGCTGCCCCAGTTGATCGCGCAATTCCCCGAGATGATCGCCGTCATGGAGAACATGCGGACGATGACTCTCACCACGCACAGCACGTTCTCCGGGATGCTCAAGCAGTTGGACGAACAGACCGAGGACGTCACCGCGATGGGGCAGGCGTTCGACGCCGCCAAGAATGACGACTCATTCTTCCTGCCACCAGAGGTTTTCGACAACCCGGATTTCAAACGGGCGATGACCTCATTCCTGTCGCCCGACGGAAAGGCCGCGCGGTTCATCATCTCCCACAACGGGGATCCGGCCAGCCCGGAGGGAATCGCCAGAGTCGGCCAGATCCAGACAGCAGCAGAGGAGGCGCTCAAGGGCACTCCGTTGTCAGGGGCGCAGGTCTATCTGGCCGGTACCGCTCCTACCGCCAAGGACTGGCAGACGGGCTCCACCTACGACCTGTTGATCGCGGGTATCGCAGCCATCTGCCTGATCTTCATCATCATGCTGATCGTCACCCGCAGCTTCATCGCGGCACTGGTGATCGTGGGTACTGTCGTGCTCTCGCTGGGCGCATCGTTCGGTGTGTCGGTGCTGCTGTGGCAGTACATTCTGGGCATCCATCTGCACTGGATGGTGCTCGCGATGTCGGTCATCATCTTGTTGGCGGTGGGGTCCGACTACAACCTGCTACTGGTCTCCCGCATGAAGGAGGAGATCGGCGCAGGCTTGAACACCGGGATCATCCGGGCGATGGGTGGCACCGGCAAGGTCGTCACCACGGCCGGCGTGGTGTTCGCGGCGACGATGGCCGCGATGGTGGTCAGCGATCTGCGGATCATCGGTCAGATCGGCACCACCATCGGCCTCGGCCTGTTGTTCGACACCATGATCGTGCGGTCGTTCATGACACCATCGATCGCGGCGCTGCTCGGGCGTTGGTTCTGGTGGCCGCAGAGGGTGCGGCCACGTCCCGCGAGTACGCTCCTGCGCCCGTACGGGCCGCGACCGCTGGTGCGCGCACTGCTCGAAGGCCCACCGCCCGGTGACGAGACCCCCGGTGACCAAGGGGGTCGACCCTCCGACGACGACACACCGATCGGTCCGCTGCGGACCCGGTGATGCGGAACGGGCCGCAGCGCACTGATTGTTCGGCGCGCCGCGACCCGTTCTGCTGCTCTGAAGTCCTCAGTACTTGACGCAGCTGGTCAGCATCTGCTGGAACACCGGTAGCGCCACATTGGCGCCGGGATTGTTCTTGATCTGGTTCAGCAGGTTCACACGCTGGTCGCGGGGTGAAGCCAAGAACACCCTGATGAACTCGATGTTCGCCGGGTACTTGTCGAGATACTGAGCGGCCATGGGGTTTTCCGTGCGCACAGCGGTCATCGCCTGGTCGAAGTTGCAAGGCGAGTCGATCAGCGGTGTGACATCCGGTTCAGCTGACGCAACTCCGGCCGCTGCGCCCAGCGACAGTGCCGCAGCACCCACGGCGACGCCAAGCCTCGTAAGCGATTTCTTGATCATGTTGTCCCCTCCTTGAAAAAACGATCCATCGAACCCAAGACGTTCAACCAGAAAACGAGGCCTGGCGTTCCACCGACGTGCATCAACTACCACTGACACGTCGGCCTCAAACCTCGCGGGCTACTACCCATATCTGTGGGCGCATGCCCGGTGTTACAGCAGTATGCCCCTTTCTGTGGGCGGGCTACTCTCGATCCAGAAGTTGCAGCAGGTAGTGGCCGTAGCCGGACTTGAGCAACTCCTTGGCGCGAGTTGCGAGTTGCTCGTCGTCGATGAAACCCGCGCGCCAGGCGATCTCCTCGGGGGCGCCGATCTTCAATCCTTGGCGACGCTCGATGGTGCGGACGAAATCACTCGCATCCAACAGAGAGTCGAAGGTGCCGGTATCCAGCCACGCGGTGCCACGCGCGAGCACCTCGACCGACAACTCGCCGCGGTCGAGATAGGTCTGGTTTACCTCGGTGATCTCGTACTCCCCACGCGCAGACTTGCTCAGCGACCGCGCTATTTCGATGACGTTGTTGTCGTAGAAGTACAGTCCCGGCACGGCATAATGGGATTTCGGTGACTTCGGCTTCTCCTCCAACGAAAGAGCAGTGCCGTCAGGACCGAACTCCACCACACCGTACGCGGACGGGTTCGCGACCCAATACGCGAAAATGGCTCCGCCGGTGACATTTTGGAATCGCTTCAGGCTCGTTCCAAGGCCGGGGCCGTAGAAGATGTTGTCGCCGAGCGCAAGTGCGACCGTATCGGTGCCGATGTGGTCCGCGCCGATGACGAAGGCCTGCGCGAGGCCCTCGGGTTCGGCCTGTACGGCGTACGTAAGGCTGACACCGAACGCGGAACCATCGCCGAGTAGGCGCTGAAACGCCGATGCGTCAGCCGGTGTCGTGATGACGAGGATGTCCCGTATCCCCGCCATAATCAGCGTGGACAGGGGATAGTAGATCAGAGGTTTGTCGTAGACCGGCAGCAGCTGCTTGCTGACCCCCATGGTGATCGGATGCAGCCGGGTGCCGGAACCGCCGGCCAGTATTATCCCGCGCATACGTCGTTCCTACCCGACAAAAACTGCGGAGTCGATGAATTCGGCCTCGACGTCGGTGTTGCCGTGAGAATGAATCACGTAGCCACTGTATGGCACACGGCGGCGATCGGTCAGACGGTGTGAGGCGAAGGGCCTCAGGCCCAGGTGCCTCTTCGGCGATGTGCCATCGCCACGACCTCCAGGATCGGCCGGACGACAGCCGGTTTGACGAGTTTGTTGAGCAGGCCGTCTTGAAAGTGACGATTGCCTTCGTTCATCACGCGGAAATCGTGCTCTGCAACGCGGAACTGCTCGTACACGCGATCCAGGGTGTCGGTGTCGATGGGCTCATCTCGCCCCGCTGCCCGCAGAACCGCGTAGACCGTCGACAACCAGTCGGTACCGAACCGGTCGATAACCGGTTTCTCGCTGCGTTGCCGTCGGAGGCTGGGCGCGAGGAAATCGTCGACTGCCTGTTCGTCGGGCGGGGTGAGGTCCACGTTCAACGCGGTGGACACGCGTTTCACCTCGCGGCGCCAGTCATCGATCATGTTCGGGTAGTCGACGACGACCCGGGGCACGTCACGGGTGTGCCGCTCTGACAGAAGGTTTCCCTTGAGCCATAGTCCCGCCGTCAATTCCGGCGGGGCCTTTGCCGCCGCGGCGAGCGAACTCGCTACCTCCCCGGGATGGCGCACAGGGATGACGACCGCGATGTCATATCCCGCCGCGCGGGCGGCCTCGAACCACATGTCGTAGAGAACAACGATCTGGAGGTCCTTGACGACGACGACGTCGGATTTCGGCAACTTGGCAATGAATGGTTCGATCTTGGCCATACAGGCCGCCCGCTCCTTGCCGACGTACTGTTCTTCCTCGGTGAGGCGGAGCGTCGGATCCCACCAGGCGCTCCCGTGGCGGTCGAGTATCGAGCGATTGAGCAGGAGGGATTCCCGCGGTTCCCAGTAGCCGCGTGGATTCGATTTGTCCGCGCCCATCATCTTGGTGGGTAGCGCGGCCCCGCACAACGACAGAACGCGGGTGAGCGCGGACGATCCGGACCGGCCCATGCCGAGGACGAAGAGGATCACTGGACGCGTTCGCGTGCCGTTGCCGGTCATGAGCGGCTTCCCCCGAACGTTGTGGAAGACCCAGCTGGCGCAGCTGCATGACAACTCGTGTGGGTTGTTCTGATCATGATTCCCCCGGGTCGTAGAGATACTTTGCGGGGCAGTGCGCCGTCGCCGCTGCCGCTCAGACGGTCCAACATTAGGCCAGGTCTTTTGATGCCACAGAGCCTTTCGGAAATCAACGGCCATGGGGAACGCGGCCACGACCGCGTGTTCATTGCCGTTTCAAACGGTCCCGCGTACCGCACTGTTGTACAGCGGAACAAACGGCATACGAAAATTCGAGGCTGTAGCGTGTCGGCCATGTGGAGCTCAGTGATGGGCCTGGCACTCATGGGGACGCTCAATCCGGTGCGTCTCGGTGTGCTGCTGCTGCTGATCTCCCGGGAAAAGCCCGCCCAGAACCTGGTCGCGTTCTGGATCGGCTGCCTGACGGTGAGCCTGTTCCTCATTGTCGGGCCCCTCGTGCTCCTCCATTTCACGCCGTTGTTCGATTCCTTCTCCGACCGTCTGGCGGCCCCGTCGGACAAGTCGCGGTTCGCACATCTACAGGTCGGTATCGGACTGTTCGCGTTGTTCATCGCCGCGGCGATCCTGGCGCGCGCCCGTTTACGCCGACGCGCGGC
Organism: Mycolicibacterium smegmatis; assembly: GCF_001457595.1. GTDB lineage: Bacteria > Actinomycetota > Actinomycetes > Mycobacteriales > Mycobacteriaceae > Mycobacterium > Mycobacterium smegmatis. Next base: position 412,967 of record NZ_LN831039.1, read on the forward strand.
TGTCCGGCAGCCGGAGGAGCGTATGGCGCCTGCCTCCGGCCATGGGCCCGGTGCGATGGTGGCGTCGGGCGCTTTCGGCGACACCGAGCGATCCGGCGTGTTGAAGGGGTCGTCACACCGCCTGGTGACGAGGGCACGGGACGCCTGGAACAGCGGGACCCTGTGGGTGGCTTTCGTGGTGGGCCTCGCGATGGGGCCGGCGCCGGAGATCGTCCTCATCGTGTTGGCCGTCATCGTGACATCGGGTGCGGCCGCATCGGTTCAGCTCGGTGCGGCAGTCGTCTACATTGCCGGCGTGCTGGCGGTCGTCGAGATCGTCTTGATCAGCTACGTGCTGGCGCCCGCGCGCACCGAACCGGTGCTGCGCAAGCTACGCGAGTGGGCGCTGGTGCACCGCCTGCACGTCCTGGTTGTCATCTTCACGGTGGTGGGTCTGTCGAGTCTGATCCGGGGGTTGAGCGTCATCTGAGCGATCGCGAAGCAACTGGCCGAGGGCAATTTTGTCGTGCCGGGGAGGAACGGGGGCGGCGATCTGTGGATTCGCATCAGATATTTGCCATAAGGGCGTTTTACTGCGATCGAACCATTTGGCTTTGGAGATTGACGCAGTAGTCGAATTAGCCTTGTTTGCAGGATCTGTGCGAAAACTCGACAACGACTGCCCCTAACAGTGTTCGGGCGGGTGCGCTGTGTGCTACCGAATTGCACTAACGCCCCCATACCCGGGTTAGGCTCATCTCCGATGTACCGCCACAGGAGATAGGGGCAGTTTTTTGACTGTGACTCACCGCGACAGCCGATCCGCGTATCTCGACCTGCTCCGGCGGGACCTGACCCGCTACGGGAGCGACGAGTTGGTCCCCGTGGGGTGGGGTTTGCTGCACCGTCCGCTGTTCAAGCTCGGCAACCTCATGCTCGTACGGAAGCGTGCCTTCGATTCACGCAAGCGCGACCTGGGCTTGGACTGGCCTGCCGACGCTCTGACGATGATCGGGATGAAGCGGCTCACGAGCCTGCAGGAATGCGTCGAAACCGTGCTCGCCGAGGACGTCCCCGGCGACCTGGTCGAGTGTGGGGTGTGGCGAGGCGGGGCGTCCATCCTCATGCGCGCGGTGTTGTCCGCGTACGGTGACGAGACCCGTCGGGTGTGGCTCGCGGATTCCTTCCAGGGTGTGCCCCCGCCGGACGCCGAGAAGTACGCGGCGGACAAGGGCGACCGGCTGCATCGTGCGGCGCCGATTCTCGCGGTCTCCGAAGCGGACGTCAGGGCCAACTTCGAGCGTTACGGTCTGCTGGACGACCAGGTCCGTTTCCTGCCGGGTTGGTTCAAGGACACTCTGAATGACGCCCCGATCGAACAGATTGCGGTGCTCCGGCTCGATGGTGATCTCTACGAGTCCACGATCCAGGCTCTTGACGGTCTTTACCGCCGCCTGTCGCCGAGGGGTTTCTGCATCATCGACGACTACCACGCCATCGACGGATGCAAGAAGGCGGTGACGGACTTCCGTGCGGCACACGGGATCTCCGCAGACATCGTCGAGATAGACGGGACGGGCGTGCTCTGGCGCAAGGAGTGAGCGCCGAGCCCACCGCGGCAGGCGGCCGGCGGCGCACCCGGATCCTTCTGAAAGGCTTTGACTCCAGATGAAATTCGTGATGGCCACCTACGGGACCAGAGGTGATATCGAGCCATCTCTGGTCGTAGGCCGCGAGCTGTTGCGCCGCGGGCATGACGTGCGAATGGCTGTCGCACCCGACTCTGTGGATTTCGTCGAGGCTGCAGGTGTCCCGGCCGTGCCATTCGGCTTGGACACCCGCACCTGGCTGAACGTCTATCGCAACTTCTGGAATTCGGTCTTCAAGGAATTCTGGAAGATCAACGAACTGCGGGCGCTGTGGAAAGAGCTGTGGGAGCGCAGCGACGAGAGTTGGGCGCAGATGAGCGCCACGCTGACCGAGGTGGCGGCCGACGCCGATGTGCTCTTCGCGGGACAGGCCTACCAGGAGACGGCCGCCAACGTCGCTGAACACTTCGACATTCCTCTGGTCACGCTTCATCATGTGCCGGTACGGCCGAACGGACGACTGGTGCCGATCTTGCCTCCTCTGCTCGGGCGTACGGCGATGAAAGGCTTCGATTGGTTCACCTGGTTGCTGAACAAGAAGGTCGAGGACGCGCAGCGGAGGGAACTCGGCTTGCCGAAGGCGCGGATCCCGTCGACCCAGCGGATCGGCAACCGTGAGTCGCTGGAGATCCAGGCCTACGACGAGGTGTGTTTCCCGGGCCTGGCCGCCGAATGGGCGAAATGGGGGGAGTTACGCCCCTTCGTCGGCGCCCTGACGATGGAGCTGTCGACGGAGGTCGACGGCGAGGTCTCGGACTGGATCGCGGCCGGGACGCCCCCGATCTGTTTCGGTTTCGGCAGCATGCCGGTGGAGTCGCCGAGGGACACCGTGGAGATGATCAGTACGGCGAGTGCGTTGTTGGGCGAGCGCGCCCTGATCTGTGCTGGCTACAGCGATTTCAGCGGGGTCCCGACTTACGACCATGTGAAAGTCGTGGGCGCGGTGAACTATGCGGCCATCTTCCCGTCGTGTCGTGCGGTGGTGCACCATGGCGGGTCCGGAACCACGGCGGCGAGCATGCGTGCGGGCGTCCCGACATTGATCCTCTCCATGGATGCAAACCAGACATTGTGGGGTTCGCAGGTCAAGAAGCTCAAAGTTGGTACGACCCGTAGATTCTCCGCGACGACCAAGGATACGTTGATCACCGATCTGCGACGTGTCCTCGATCCGGCGTGCGCCGAGCGTGCGAAAACTCTCGCCCTGCAGATGACCAAGCCGGCCGACGGTGTTCGGCGCGCGGCGGATCTGGTCGAGAATTTCGCGCGAGTGAGAAGTGCTGCCTGATCGGCCCGCCGATGTCGTCGCGGCCTTTCAGAATGTGGAATCCTGAGCGGAAAAGGTAGATGTCCGAAATCAGCAAAGAATGCCGGATGTGTGGGTCCGCGGGACCACATCGGACGGTCACCGTCCGCGAGATGTATTACGGCACCCGCGAACTGTTCGAGTACTATGTCTGCGCCGACTGCGAGACGCTGCAGATCGTGGATGTGCTCGAAGGTGAGGAACTCGCTCGCCACTACCCGCGGAAGTACTACTCGTACAACGCTTCCCAGGGGGCCGGTGTGCTCCAGTGGTTGACCAGACAACGAGATCGTCATGACCTGGGCGAGGGCACACAGCCAGTCGGTGCCCTCATCGCCGCTCTGCCGCCTGGCATTCGCTCGCTCATCGGCACAAACGACGCGAGCGGTGATGTTGTCGGGATGCTCGGTCAGTTGGGTGTGGGGCGTGAGGCGCGGATCCTCGATGTCGGATGTGGCGGCGGTGCCCTACTCGACCGGTTGGCGAGAGCGGGCTTCCGTAACCTGTTCGGGGCCGATCCCTTCGTCGATGCGGACACCACCACATCAATGGGTGTGCCGATCGCCAAACAGTTCATGGAGGACGTGGCCGGCGAGTTCGATGTGATCATGTTCAACCATTCGCTCGAACACGTACCGGACCCGGTTTCGACTTTGAAAGCCGCGCGCGCCCGGCTCGCGTCCGGTGGTATCTGTGTGGCACGGGTGCCCACGACGTCTTCGGAAGCGTGGGATGTCTACGGGAAGAACTGGTGTCTGATCGATGCGCCCAGGCACACGGTGGTGCCGTCACGGCGTGGAATGGCGCGGGCCGCCGAAGCGGTCGGTATGCAATTGGAGCGGACGATCGACGATTCGAATGCGTCCCAGTTCTTCGGCAGCGAGATGTACCGCACCGACACCGCACTGACCGAGGCCGGCGGCTTCGGCTATCTCTTCAAGACTTTCGGCGTGAAGCGCGTCTGGGACTGGGAGCGACGTTCGATCGCGCTCAACCGGCAAGGACGCGGCGATCAGACAGGGTTCATCCTGCGCGCGAGATGAATTCGGGGTAGGCCCGGATAGGATCCCCCCGGCCGCACGCCCTGTGGCGGGCACGTATGTGCACAAACTGGAGAACATCGAAGGAAAGGCCTCGACCGTGGCAAAGTCCGTGCTCATCACTGGTGGAGCGGGGTTCATCGGCTCGTTGCTTTCACGTCGGCTCGTTGAAGCAGGTTACGAAGTCGCGGTGACCGATGTCTTCCTTCCCCAGGTGCACGGGGAGCGACGGAAGGCCGACCTGCCGTCGTCGGTCCGACTGTTCACCAGCGACGTCACACATGCTCCTGACTGGGACGCCGTACTGCGGCTGTTCCGCCCGGATCAGGTGGTCCACCTGGCCGCAGAAACGGGTACCGCACAGTCCCTTTCGCAAGCGACACGACACGGCTCGGTGAACGTCGTCGGCACCACCCAGCTCCTCGACGCGTTGAGCCGTGCCGACCTGGTGCCGGAGCAGATCGTCGTCGCGTCGTCGCGGGCTGTCTACGGTGAAGGCGCATGGCGAAGCGGCACCGAGGTCTTCTACCCGAAACCACGAAGCCATGCCCAGCTGGCAGCAGGCATCTGGGACCCCGTGGGGCCCACTGATACCCCTGCGGTGCATCTGCCCAGCCGTGCGGGCGTGACCCAGCCTAGGCCGACGAACATCTACGGGGCCACCAAACTCGCCCAGGAGCACCTCCTGGCGGCTTGGACATCCGCGCATGACAGCGCGCTCAGTGTGTTGAGGCTGCAGAATGCATACGGCCCCGGCCAGTCCCTCACCAATCCCTACACCGGTGTTGTTCCGTTCTTCGCGCGGGTCTCACGTGAGGGGCGCGCATCGGAGGTGTACGAAGACGGCCTCATCATCCGGGACCTCGTCTACATCGACGATGTCATCGACGCGCTCTTCGCCGCGGTGGACAGGCCTGCGGCAGAGTCGCGACACGTGGACATCGGCTCCGGTATCGGCGTCACGATCCATGATCTGGCGCGCAAGATCGCGGCGGCGTTCGACGCACCTGAGCCTGTGGTGGTCGGCAAGTTCCGCGACGGCGACATCCGGGCCGCGAGTGCCGACATCGAACCGGCGCAGCGGGAACTGGACTGGGCACCCAAGTGGGGACTAGACGACGGTCTCCGGTCCCTGCTGGACTGGATCAACGAACAACACGAGCTGTCCGCCCGCAACAACTGAATGTTCGCGTTGTCGGCCGCTGATGCGCTGACGGCGATCACTCACGGGAAATCGGCTGATCAGTGCCTTGGTTGACAGGACGAATCAGGTTGCCAGTTTCGACCGCCGCGGGTGGCTTGCCCGGACGATGGCTGTGAGTACGGTTTTTCCTGCGCGAGGCTGGGATTCGCCCTACTAGGATTCGTCCTGTTTGATATTGAGGATTCGGCAGTGGTAGCTACCGTCGGATTCATCAGGCGGCGCGGGAGGATCCGTGCGGATGAAGGCGGGGACGATGAAGCTGGGGCAGGTTTTCGATCCGCGTAACAACGCGTTGAACGCCTTCCGCCTCGCATTGGCGGCAGAAGTCATTCTCTGGCATTCGTTCCCCATCACGGGCCGCATGCCCCCCGAACCCGTACTGCAGGTTCTGTTCTCGGTCGGTGTCGACGGATTCTTTGCCATCTCAGGGTTTCTCATCACGCGGAGCTGGTTGACCAACCCCCAGATCCGTGACTACCTCCTCGCGCGTGCCCTACGAATCCTCCCCGGCTTCTACGTATGTCTCATCGTGACCGCCTTCGTGTTCGCGCCGCTCTATCTCGCGACCCACGGCGACTCGGTCGCCAAGGTGTTCGGAACTTCGGCGCCGTTCGAGTTCATTCTCAAGAACAGCGGATTGATCTATATCCAGCGTGACATCGCGGGTACGCCCTACGACATCCCCGACCACATGGCCGGCTGGAACGCGTCGCTGTGGTCGTTGATCTGGGAAGTGATGTGCTACATCATCGTTGCGATCCTGGGGTTGATCGGGCTGGCCAAGCGGCGATGGACATCCGTGGTGATTCTGTGTCTCGCGCTGGTCGGCGCGAACTTGTTCCCGCCGCTCACCTTCCCCGGCGTGTGGACCATCCCCCAGCTCATGATGCGCTGCGCGATCATGTTCGCGGCCGGCGCGATGATGTATCAGTGGCGTGGCGTCATCCCGGCCCGATGGTCCCTGGTTGCGGTGTGTGTGGTGATCGTGTTCGCGGCGGGCCTGATGCCCGACTACCGCATCCTCGGCGGCGTCCCACTGGCCTATGCCGTGATCGTGGCGGGCTCGCTCATCAAGGCCAAGCGGTTGAACCTCCGCACGGATCTGTCCTACGGCCTCTACATTTACGCCTTCCCGATTCAGCAGTTGCTCGCGGGTCTGGGGCTGGTGTTCCTCCATCCGGTGGCATTCTTCGCCGTATCCACAGCCGCCACGCTGCCTTTTGCCGCGCTGAGTTGGTTCATCGTCGAGAAGCGCGCCATGGCCCTCAAACACCGGGCCAGGATGAAGAGGGCGGCGACTTCGCCGCAGGTCGAACCTCAGCCTGGTTGAACCGGACCGCTTCACGTAGGGTTCGCCGCGCACAGCAATTACCCTGCTCGTCAGAATGCGCTACGAGCGAAAATTTGCGAGCCGGCCATCTCCTCACAGTAGGCTGGCTGTCACCGCGCGGACCGCTCGTGCACAGCGGCCGGATTCGCTTGAGCAACAGAGGGAATCAATATAATGCCTATGTTCCGGCCGGTTTTCCTGCCGAGGCCGCCGTTCATCTTCCGTCGGTACCCGTTCAAGGGTCGCAAACAAATGCTGGCCGCACTCGGCTCGGACCTGGCCCGCCCGGTGGTCATGCGACGAGACGATTCTCCTCCCGGGGAAACAGCGATCGGGAAGATTTTCGACAAGTCCGAACATATCCACAAGCTGCGTCACTACCTGCCGATCTATGAACGCTTCCTGCCCGGAGCCGAGCGGATGCTTGAGATCGGCGTCGATCGAGGGGGATCCCTCAAGATGTGGCGAGAATTCCTGCCCGACACCACGATCGTCGGTCTCGACATCAACCAGAACTCCGCGCAGTTCGACGACCCGGAACGGGATGTCCACGTCCGGATCGGCGATCAGACCGACACGAGCTTCCTCAGCAGCGTCGACGACGAGTTCGGGCCGTTCGACGTGATCCTCGACGACGGTGGCCATACGCCCAACCAGATGATCTCTTCGTTCCAGTTCCTGTTCCCGAGACTGAAGCCGGGCGGCGTGTACCTTGTGGAGGACGTGTGCGCGAACTACTGGATGGGTTATCGCGATCGTCCCGACACGTTCATCGACTTCACGAAAACGCTCATGGATGCCATACACGCGCCATACATGGCGCTGCGCTCACCATTCGACTTCATGGAGGAGCATCCAGATCGCGTCGACCACGTGCAGGTTCCGTTCGCGGCGACGATTGTCGACAGCATCCAGGTGTTCGACTCGGTGGTTGTCGTCCATCGGTCGAAGGAGCCGAAGCCGTTGCCGCGGACGGTGTATCGGTAGACCCGACAACCTTCGGGTTTGCCGAGCTGGTCCTCGTTGTCCATTGAGCGTCGTCGGCGGATTCTTTGTCCGATCGCTGCGTTAGCTTGTCGGGTGTGCGTGTGGGAGTGTACTGCCCGAATTGCCGTGGCGGCAAGAGCAATCGGACTGGGCCAGGGAGTGCCGTGCGGTGAAGTTGCTGCAGCATCGGCGTTGTCTCCACGGCGAAGCGATGTGCCGCGGTGTTATGGTTGCCGCCGTGCCGACTCGATTGTCGTTTCCCGCCCGTCTGAAGATGTTGGCCGTACGTGGCGAATATTGGCTCGCGCGCACCATTTTGCGGGACGTGTATTCGAACGATGCGTTGATCACGTTCAATACGCATGCGTTCATGGAAGATCCGGATTTCCAGCGCGCGTACGAGCGCGGTGCGAAGGCACTCGGCGACATGGACTGGTATCAGTGGCACTGGCGCGTGCACGTGGGGCTGTGGGCGGCAGCGAGTGCGAGCAAACTCGAGGGTGACTTCGTCGAATGTGGCGTCAGCTATGGCTTTCTGAGCAGCGCCATCATGGAGTACCTCGACTGGAACAGTCTCGAAAAGACGTTCTATCTTCTCGACACCTTCACCGGGTTGGATCCGCGGTACGTATCAGCGGTCGAGCGCGAATCGGGTGCCCTTGAGACGAGCGAGGCGCACCTGCGTGACGGTCTATATGTCGATTCCGTCGACAGCGTCCGCGCCAACTTCTCGGAATGGAAAAACCATCGGATCATCGTCGGTGCTGTCCCCGACACGCTCGATCAGGTCGATGCCGAAAAAGTGGCGTACCTGCACATCGACATGAACTGCGCGCCTCCTGAGGTCGCCGCGCTGCGCTACTTCTGGCCCCGCCTGACGCCCGGCGCGTTCGTCCTCCTGGACGACTACGCCAACAGGGGCCGTGAGGAGCAGCGCATCGCCATGGACGAGGTCGCGAAAGAACTCGGCGTGATGGTCTGCACCCTGCCCACGGGGCAGGGGCTGATCATCAAACCGGCAGCCTGACCGTCGGCACCGCGGGCCCTCAGACGATGTGAACCTGGGGTACGTAGACGATCCAGCGGCCGCCCTTCTCCTGGAAGAGTCGCTCCTTGCCCATGATCTCCTCTGCGTGATTCCACGCGAACAGCAACGCGTAGTCCGGGTACGGGTCGGCGAACGCATCGGGCGGGCAGACCGGGATCAGCGACATCGGCGTCACCCGCCCCTGTTTTTCCGGTGTCGAGTCGCAGACCATCGGCAGTAGGTCGGGGCCGATACCGCAGTAGTTGAGCACGGTGGCGCTCCTCGACGTCGCGCCGTAGCCGACAACGCGTTTACTGTCGGAGCGGAGTTTCTCCAGTAGGGATACCAGGTCTGTCTTGATGCGGCCGACCTCACCGGCGAACCGTTCGAACGCTTCCTCCCCGGCCAGTCCTTCGGCTTGTTCCTTCGCGAGAAGTTCTGACACCGCGGCGCTCGGCACCCTCGTCCCTCGCCGTGCCACGGTGTATCGGATCGAACCGCCGTGGAGCGGCAGATGTTTGGCGTCGACGAGTTCGAAGCCGAAATGCTCGGCCATGGCCTTCACCGAGGTCACCGAGAAAAGGTAGATGTGTTCGTCGTAGATCTGGTCGAAGTAGTTGTGCCGGATTATGTCGGCCAGGGAACGGTCTTCGAAGACGAACGAACCATCGGGGCGCAGCAGGGTGTCGACGCCTTTGAAGATCGTCGCCAGATCCGAGATATGACTGAATGTGTTCGCCGAGAAGATGATGTTCGCAGGCCCCTGCTCGGCGTAGATCTCCTCCGCAGTGGATGCATTGAAGAAATCGGTGCGGACATTGATGCCGTGTGAACGTGCGACCTCACCCGCACTCGCAGCCGGATCGACACCGAGGTGCCGCACGCCCGCGGCGCTCAACGTCTTCAGCATGACGCCGTCGTTGCTTCCGATCTCGACGATGAAGGTGTTCTGGAGGTCCGCGCATGTGTCTATGATCTGACGCGCGACCTCTTCGAAGTGCTTGCGGATCATCATGGAGCCCGACGCGCGGTAGGGATAATCGGCCCGGTACATGTCGTTCGGCGGTACGGTCTCAAGTTGCTGCACCATGGTGCACGTCTCGCAGGAACCGATTGCGAGTCGGAAGACAGGCACGTTACCGGCGTCTTCTCGCTTGACGAACGCGTTCGAGACAGGTTGTCGGCCGAGATCGAGCACCTGGCGTAGAACACCGCCGCAAATACGACACCTGTAGTCGGTCACGCTGCCCCCTGTTATTCGGATGTCGGATCACCTGCCGACCCGCACAGCAGGCTCACCATTGCCGAAAGCCTATTGCTTTCTGGTACGACCTTCCTGCTTTTCGTGCAGAGGAGCGGAATTGCCGGGTGCCGGCACCGGCCGCGCAATCACCGGCTCGATTTTTCCGCGGTTGCCTCGAAGAGATCGGCGGCCGTTCGCACGCTTGCGTCCGCCTGTGTCATTTGCGCGGCGACGGCTCGGGCGCGTATCAGGCATTCCTCGGCAAGGACCTTGTGCAGGTCGGAGACCAAGGTCTTCGTGGTGGTGCTCGAGAATCTCCGCGCGGTGCCCACCTTCAAACGCTTGAGTTGATTACCCCAGTAAGGCTGGTCGGCTGAACTCCACAAGATCAACGTCGGTACCGCGGCGCGCAGGCTGGCCGCGGTGGTGCCGGACCCCCCGTGGTGGACCACAGCGCGGCAGGCAGGGAAGATCTCGGCGTAGTTGACCGCTCCGACAACCTTCACGTGCTGGGGGACGCGCACGCCCGTGAAGTCGGTCCCTCCGGCACAGAGCAGTGCTCGCTGACCCAGTTCGGCACACGCGGCACCGATCATCGCCAACGTGTCTGCCGGTGACGCCAGTGGAATGCTGCCCGTCGCGAAACAGATGGGAGCTGAGCCTGCTTCGATCCATGCGGTGACCTCGGAGTCGTCCGCTGTCGGCAACCCCATGGTCAATGCACCCGTGAAGGGACGCTGAGCGCCCCACCGGGCCCATTCGGAAGCGAGGCCGGGGACAGACACCGCGTCATAGGCCTGGATCTCAAGCCACCCGTGTTCGGCGATGCGGCGTGACGCCGGGGCCGTTGCTTTCGGAAGACCGAGTTCGCGTCGCTGCATGTCTTCCACCTTTCGCGTCGACCGCCAGAGCAACCAGTCGGTCAACGTCCCACCAGAGCGCACCACGGCCGCAGGTAGCGCCGGGATCAACTTGCCGTTCGGGCGCATCGGGAAGTGGTGCAACCCGACGAGCGGAATTTTGTAGTACTCCGCGACGTTGGCGGCGGGCTGTTCGAAGTTCAGCCCTGTCGACAGCAGATCGGCGCCGTCAGCGACAGTGAAAAGGGTTTCGGCGGTGTCGGGCCAGTAGCGAGCGATCGGCGCCCACAGTTCGCGCAGCGTTCCGACGGGATTCCGGATCACCCGGTTCCAGAATTCGCGAAGAAAGTCTTCTCGGAGAAAGTCCTCCAGCGGAGGCCCGTACGTAAGGGCTTCGAGACCCGCTTCCTTTGCAAAACCGACCAGCTCCGGCGGCACAGCCATGCGAACGCCATGACCGCGGTCCTGTAGCTCGCGCCCTATGGCGACAGACGGCTCTACGTCGCCCCGGGTTCCGTAGCATGCCAGCGCAAACTTCATGTCGGAAGAGCCTCTCGGTTTTGTCTGTGGGTGGGATTATCGCCTACTCGAACGTGGAGACGGCCCTCGCGAGTACAGCGATCTGGGTTCTCGAGAGGCTGCCGAACGAGACTATCTGTGGGGCAGTTGGATTGACGGGCAGCTGTTGATGGGCATTCGGCAGCGGCGCTTCATCTCGCCACGCGTATAGTCGTCGGCATGAACCTGGTTCGGTCGATCGAACGCGGCTTGGACTGGCTTGCGGAGCCCAAGCGGTTGCCGGGTCGGCTGGAGATGGAGACCCAGCGCGGTAAGCGGCTCGAGCTGGAAGTGGTGTCCTTCGCAGTCCGTATGCCCATCGCGGGAGGAACGGTGGTGCGTGTGCCGCTGTTCTTCATGCTCATGCCGCGTGGTTCCTCTCCGATCGAAGGGACGCATATCAACGCCGACGAAGGTCCTGACGACAGGCAATAGTCTCTCGTGGTGGGACTTTCGGTTTCGGCAAATTCGAACTTTTTCTTTTGACCGATTCACGCGATCTTTTGGCAAAAATATCGCGCGCGAAAATCCAAAAAGATCGGCTTTTGAATAGTTATACCGCCAGGCCGAGTGACCCGCGGACACACTCCCTCGCGCGGCGAACCGGGCGGCACACGCCTGCCGTCGACTTTGCCGGTCCTGTTCAGAGCGCGCTTGCGACGACGATCGTCGCAGCGTATGAGGGGTCAATCGGTGCGCCGCCAAGTAGAGGTGATCGGCCTCACGTCGCTGCGATGGAGTGTCGGAAGCGGACGTTTCATCGGCTCACCGAAGCTTGCTGAGGCGCCTGGCGTCGCTGCGAAAAGCGCGGTGGTCTTCCCGCACGCCGTCGGTAGGTCGGCCCCCGGCGGCGGACTGTGCAATATTGCGTCTTGAACCGCGCTGAACTGCACAAACGTCCGAACTTCGGGACTTGATGAGGTGGTGACGACGCCGATTCGCGTACTCGGTAGCGAGTGACTGATGCGCAGATGTTGCCCAAGCCGCGCAAGAGTGTCGTGTCAGGGTCTGATATGTGAATGTTCATTCCGACCTGTCCGCTGTCTGAGCACATTTTCGCAACGCATAGTGCTGGACGAAGTATCACGATGAGCAGTTGATAACGGGATCACGCGTCGATATGGCAACTTGTTGAAACTTCACCGAAAAGGACGAATCGCGCGCAAGGGACTGCTGACAACCGATGTTGTGTTTGACTTCGATAGTTTGCTGAAATCTGCACGAGTCAGGGGTGTACCCAAACTCCTCACGGGCAGCTCAGTGACGCCACACAAGTCTCACAGAGATGCAATTTTCGCAATTGATTAGAAAGCCAATGCACTAGGCCTGAACAGGTGAAACTCTGTAGGTAAATGTCCTCGGCTAATGTTCTATGACGATCTTGAAGGTCGCTGGCGGGTCGCTGACATCCGCTTCTTCGGGAAAAGGGTTATCCCGGCGATGCGACCTACCGTATGTTTGCGTTATGTTTGCGATGTCCGCTGAACAGCCGGGAGAAACGTGAGCATCAACCCGTTCGATGACGACAACGGCAGCTTTTTCGTCTTGATCAACGACGAAGAGCAGCACAGCCTGTGGCCCAGCTTTGCCGACGTGCCTGCTGGGTGGCGGGTGGTTTTCGGTGAAGCAAGCCGTGCTGAGTGCCTGGAGTTTATTGAACAGAATTGGACCGATATCCGACCGAAGAGCCTGCGCGAGAGGTTGGCGCAGGGCGGGGCTCTTGACGGCTGAGTCAAATAAGTCTGTTGGGAAGCTGAATAATGGAACCTGTCGACGGGGCACTACCACTGTCGCGCGGGCAGTTGGATATCTGGCTTTCGCAAGAAAGCGGACTGGCCGGCGCCGAGTGGCAGCTGGGCCTTTTGGGCAAGATCGACGGCGTCGTCGATCACGGACTCCTGCAACAGGCGATCCGTCAAGCTCTGCAAGAGGCCGAACCGGCGCGCGCCACATTCTTCGAAGCTGACGGCCAGGTCTTTCAGAAGCCGCTCGATTACTCGGATCTCGACGTCCCGCTGTACGACGTGCGGGACGCCGACGATCCTGAGGCGAAAGCCCGTGAAATGGCGGCAGAGATCCAGCACACCCCGCTGCCGCTCACCGGTCGGCTGGTGAAGTTCGCGCTGTTCCAGACGCGTGCCGAACAGTTCTACCTGTTCGGGCTCGGCCACCACATCTCTGTGGACGGACTCGGCATGGCCCTGGTCAGCCGCCGTATCTCGACCATCTACTCGTCGCTGGTCGCCGGTAAACCGGTGCCGGACGCATACTTTGGTTCGTTGCGGGATCTCGTCGAGTGCGAGATGTCGTACGAGGCGTCCGCGGACTACCAGGACGACCTGGCGTACTGGAGCGAAAACCTGCCCCCGGACACCGGTCTGGACCAAGGTCTCGCCCCCACGTCGCACGGGAAGAACGCTTATACGCCCTCGGCGTCGGTGCCCATCGATCCGTCCGTCGTCGGCAAAATCAAGGTGCTCTCGAAAAACCTTCGTATCAGGCGTTATTCCGTCACCACCGCGGCCTGTGCACTCCTGGCGCAATCCTGGTCGGCCACCGGTGACCAGGTGGCGCTCGATTTCCCGGTCAGTCGGCGCGTGACACCGGAGTCGAAGACTCTGCCCGCCATGCTGGCGGGAGTCGCTCCGTTGGTGCTGGACGCGCCGCCGAATGTGACCGTCGGCGAGTTCTGCAAGCAGGTCGATGCCCGGATCAGGGAACTGCTTGCACATCAGCGCTTCCCGGTCCACCGCTTGGGTGACGGCGGCGCGCGTCAGACATCGAACCGGTTGGCGGTCAACTTCATCCCATCGCGCCTCACCTTGGACTTTGCGGGTGCGGAAGCGACCGCGTCCTACACCAACCACGGGCCGATGGGCCACTTCGGGCTGTTCTTCATCGGAGCCGGTGACGAACTCTTCCTGAGTACCGCCGGCGCGGGCCGGCCGTTCGCCGATTTCGAGGTGGCTGACCTCGCCGACCACATCCAGCAGGTCGTGATGGCGATGGCGGCCGATCCGGACCGCCCGCTGTCGTCGATCGACACCGTGGCGGCGGTCGAGCACACCGAGGTCGAGGACTTCGGTCACCAGACAGTCCTCACCGAGCACCCGGACGCGATCACCATCCTCGAGTTGTTCGGCAAGCACATGTCGAATGCGCCCGATGCGCCTGCCATGACCTACCAAGACCGGACGATGACGTTCCGCGAGCTCGACGAGGCCGCCAACCGGTTCGCGCACCTGCTGATCGCCCACGGTGCCCGTCCGGGCGAGCGCGTGGCGCTTCTGTCACCGCGGACCGACCGCGCGGTGATCGCGATCTTGGCGGTGCTCAAGACCGGGGCGGCATACGTGCCGATCGACCCTGTGGTGCCGGCGTCGCGCATCGACTTCATCCTCGGCGACTCGACCCCCATCGCGGCGATCACCACCGCGGAACTGCGGTCTCGGCTCGTCGATCACGACCTCACCGTGATCGACATCGACGATCCGGCCATCGCGGGGCAGCCGGGCACCCCGCCGGCGGGGCCGGTGCCGGATGACATGGCTTACATCATCTACACCTCGGGCACCACCGGGACGCCCAAGGGCGTGGCCGTGAGCCATCACAACGTGACCCGCCTGATGGCCGCTCTGGAGTCCGGTCTGCCGCATCCGGGCACCTGGCCCCTGTGCCACTCGTTGGCCTTCGACGCGTCGGTCTGGGAGATCGGCAATGCCCTGTTGCGCGGCGGGCGACTCGTGGTGGTTCCCGAGTCGGTGACGGCCTCGCCCGAGGAGTTCCACGACCTACTGGTGCGCGAGAAGATCGACGCGTTCACACAGACTCCGTCCGCAGTGGCGATGCTGTCCTCCGAGGGACTCGACGGCACGACGCTCGTCGTGGTCGGCGAGGCATGCCCGCCGGCCGTGGTGGACAAGTGGGCCCCTGGGCGCGCGATGGTCAACGGGTACGGGCCTACCGAGACCACGATCTGCGTGACCACCAGCGCGCCGCTGCAGCCGGGTTCGGTCGTGCCGATCGGTTATCCGCTGCCGGGAGCCGGTCTGTTCGTCCTGGACGCCTGGATGCGCCCGGTTCCCAAGGGTGTCGCCGGCGAGCTGTACGTGGCGGGAGACGGCGTCACCTACGGGTACATCGGTCGCTCAGGTCTCACGGCGTCCCGCTTCGTCGCGTGCCCCTTCGGTGAGCCGGGCAAGCGGATGTACCGCACCGGTGATCTGGTGCGGTGGTGCGAAGACGGTCAGCTGGAGTATCTGGGCCGCGCCGACGAGCAGGTCAAGATCCGCGGGTTCCGCATCGAGCTCGGCGAGGTACAGGCGGCCCTCGCCGACCTCGACGGCGTCGAAAGCGCCGCGGTGATCGCACGCGAAGACCGCCCAGGTGACAAACGTCTGGTCGGTTACATCACCGGAACCGCGGATCCCGCGGAACTTCGCACGCAACTGGGTGACCGGCTGCCGCCGTACATGGTGCCGGTCGCCATCGTGGTGCTGGACGCACTCCCGCTGACGCCGAACAACAAGCTCGACACGCGCGCGCTGCCCGCGCCCGAGTACGTCAGCTCGGGAGGGCACTACCGTGCCCCGTCCAACCCGGTCGAAGAGGTCCTCGCCGACATCTTCGCGCAGGTGCTGGGCGTGGAGCGGGTCGGCGTGGACGATTCGTTCTTCGATCTCGGTGGCGACAGCATTCTGTCGATGCAGGTCGTTGCGCGTGCCCGCGCCGCGGGCATCCAGTGCCGCCCTCGTGACGTCTTCGTCGAGCAGACCATTGCGCGGTTGGCTTCGGTGGCGCAGGTTGTCACCGGCGAGAGCGACGCCTCCGACGACGGAACCGGCTCCGCGGTGCCGACCCCGATCATCCACTGGTTGCGCGAGGTCGACGGTGCGACGGACCAGTTCAACCAGACGCTCGTGGTGCAGGCCCCGGCCGGCGTCACCGAACCCGACGTGGTCGCGGTGCTGCAGGCCCTGCTCGATCGGCACGCGGCGTTGCGGTTGCGGGTCGAGGACCACGACGGCGAATGGTCACTGCTGGTGCCCGATGCGGCAACGGTCGACGCACGTGACTGCCTCAGCGTGGTCGAGACGCTCAGCGACGACGTCGTGCTGGCCGCGCGTGCGCAGCTGAACCCGGCCGCCGGTGCGATGGTCAGTGCCCTGTGGGTTCGGCAGACCAGTCGGCTGGTGCTCATCATCCACCACCTCGCCGTCGACGGCGTGTCATGGCGGATCCTGCTGGAAGACCTCAACATCGCCTGGGCCCAGCACCACAGTGGTCAGCAGGTCCAGCTCCCGGCCGGCGGAACGTCGTTCGTGCGGTGGTCCAAGCTGCTGGCCGACCACGCGCGCACCGCCCAGGTGACCGCACAGGCCGACACGTGGCGAGAGATCCTGGCGAAGCCCGCGACGCTGCCCGCGGTGCGCCCGGACACCGACACCCATGTCAACGCCGGACGCTTCTCGGCGACGCTGGATCCCGAGACCACGCGACGGTTGCTCGGTGAGGTACCCGCGGCGTTCCACGCCGGTGTCCAGGACATCCTGCTGGTGGCGTTCGGCCTGGCCTGGTCGGAGTTCCTCGACCACTCGGGCGCCCCGATCACGGTCGACGTCGAGGGGCACGGGCGCCACGAAGAACTCGCGTCCGACGTCGACCTGTCGCGCACCGTGGGTTGGTTCACCACCAAGTACCCGGTGGCATTGACCGTGGCTGACGTGCCGTGGGCGCAGGTCGTGGCCGGTCACGCCGCGCTGGGCCCGGTTGTCAAAGATGTCAAGGAACAGCTTCGCGCAGTACCGGACGGCCTGACCTACGGCCTGCTGCGGTATCTGAATTCCGAAGTGGAGCTGGGTGGTTCGGATCCGACGATCGGATTCAACTATCTGGGGCGGTTGGGCGCCGGTGCCGGGGAGCTGTCCGAGGAACTGTGGCGGATCGACCAGGGCAGCCTCGCGTTGACCGACGTGGTATCGGCCGTGCCGATGCCGCTGGCCCACACCGTCGAGCTCAACGCGGGCACCATGGACACCGACAACGGGCCGAGTCTGCAGGCGAGTTGGACGTGGGCCCCGTCGGCCTTCGACGAAGACAAGGCCGCCCGCCTGAGCCAATTGTGGTTCGAGGCGCTGGCCGGCATCTGCGCACATGTCGCGGCCGGTGGTGGTGGCCTCACCCCGTCGGATATCGCGCCCGCGCGTTTGACCCAGCGCGAGATCGACCAGCTGACAACCAAGTTCGAGGTTGCCGACGTACTTCCCCTCACCCCGCTGCAGCAGGGCCTGTTGTTCCAGGCCGGCTTCGCCGAGGCCGCGGGTGCCGAGGCCGCGGGTGTGCCGAGCGACGACGTCTACGCCGTCCAACTGGGCATCACGCTCAGCGGCAGCCTCGATCCGCAGCGGTTGCGTGATGCCGTGCAGATCGTGATCCGCCGCCACCCGAACCTTGCCGCGCGGTTCGTCGAACAGTTTGGCGAACCGGTGCAGGTGTTGTCCGTCGATCCCGAGATCGCCTGGCAGTTCGTCGAGTTCGACCCGGCGGACTCTGGTGTGGATGAACGTGTCGAGCAACTCTGCGCAGCAGAGCGTTCGGCGGTCTGCAAGCTCGCCGAGCAGCCGGTGTTCCGTGGCGCGCTGATCCGGACCGCCGACAACCTGCACCGGTTCGTGCTGACGATCCACCACATCGTCATCGACGGATGGTCGCTGCCGGTACTCCTCCAGGAGATCTTCACGGCCTATTTCGGTCAGCCGCTGCCGTCGCCCGCGCCGTACCGCAACTTCGTCACGTGGCTGGGCGCTCAGAACCGCGAGGCCGCGCACGCGGTGTGGGGATCGGTTCTCGAAGGCTTCGAGACGCCCACACTCGTCGCGCCGCCCGCGCAGGCGGGCCCGCGTGGCGTCGAGTCCTTCCGGCTGTCCGAGGAGACCACCCGCACCCTCGGCGAGCTCGCCCGCTCGCAGCACACGACCGTCAACACCGTGCTGCAGGCCGCCTGGGCGCAGCTGTTGATGTGGCTGACCGGGCAGCGCGACGTCGTGTTCGGCACCGCGGTCTCGGGCCGACCCGTGGACCTGCCCGGTGCGGATTCGATGGTCGGTCTGTTGATCAACACAGTGCCGGTGCGTGCGACGAGCGGTGCGGCCACGACCGTCGCCGACCTCCTCGGCCAGCTGCAGCGCGACCACAACGACACGGTGGACCACGAGCACATGGCGCTCAACGAGATTCACCGTCTCACCGGACACGACCGGCTGTTCGACACGCTGTTCGTGTACGAGAACTACCCGATCGACGCCAACGCGCTGCTGAGCGTGCAGGATCTCGCGGTCACCGACTTCGCGAGCCGCGAGTACAACCACTATCCGCTGTCGATGGTCGCGACCCCGGGCCACGAGGTGGTCCTCCGCGTCGAATTCGACACCGAGATCTTCGACGCGCCGAGCATCGAGGCACTCGTCAACCGGTTGCAGCGAGTGCTCGAAGCCATGGTCACGGAGCCGGCACGACGGCTCTCGACGATCGACCTGCTCGACGCTCAGGAACACGAACGCCTCGACCAGTGGGGCAACCGGGCCGTGCTGACACGTCCCGCGCCCGCACTCGAATCGATCCCGGCGTCGTTCGCCGAACAGGTTCGGCGCGTGCCCGATGCCGTGGCGCTCAGCTGCGGCGACCGGTCCTGGACGTACCGCGAACTCGACGAGGCCTCCAACCGGATGGCGCATCTGCTGGCTGGACGTGGCGCGAAACCCGGTGAGCGGGTGGCGATGTTGCTGCCGCGCACCGGGGAAGCCGTCGTGACCATCCTGGCGATCCTCAAGACCGGGGCGGCATACCTGCCGATCGACCCCGCGCACCCGGACGCCCGGATCGAGTTCGTGCTCAAAGACGCGGCGCCCGTCGCGGCCGTCTCATCGGCCGACCTGCGTACCAGGCTGATCGCGTCCGGGGTACCGGTGATCGAGGTCGACGACCCGGCCATCGGCGCCGAGGCGAGCACGTCGCTGCCGGTCCCGGCGGTCGACGACATCGCCTACATCATCTACACCTCGGGTACCACCGGCACGCCGAAAGGTGTTGCCGTCACGCACCGTAACGTCGCACAGCTGCTCGACACCCTCGGCGCGCAGCTGGAGCTCGGGCAGACGTGGACGCAGTGCCACTCGCTGGCCTTCGACTACTCGGTGTGGGAGATCTGGGGTCCCCTGCTCAACGGCGGCCGCGTGCTCATGGTCCCTGACGCGGTCGTCCGTTCGCCGGAGGACCTGCACGCGATGCTCGTCGCCGAGCAGGTGAGCATGCTCAGCCAGACCCCGTCGGCGTTCTACGCGCTGCAGACCGCCGACGCGCTGTATCCCGAACGCGGCGAGCAACTCAAGCTGCAGACCGTGGTGTTCGGCGGCGAAGCGCTTGAGCCGCACCGGCTGTCGGGCTGGATGCACGCCCACCCGGGCATGCCGCGCATGATCAACATGTACGGCATCACCGAGACCACGGTGCACGCGTCCTTCCGCGAGATCGGCGAGGCCGATCTCGCGAACAGCACCAGCCCCATCGGTGTGCCACTCGAGCACTTGTCGTTCTTCGTGCTGGACGGCTGGCTGCGTCAGGTGCCGGTCGGAGTGGTCGGCGAGTTGTACGTGGCCGGAGAAGGTTTGGCGTGCGGATACATCAGCCGTTCCGACCTGACGTCGACACGTTTCGTCGCCTGCCCGTTCGGAGCACCGGGCGCACGCATGTACCGCACCGGCGATCTGGTGCGGTGGGGTGCCGGCGGCCAATTGCAGTACGTGGGACGTGCCGACGAGCAGGTCAAGATCCGCGGGTACCGCATCGAACTCGGTGAGGTGCACGCCGCGCTGGTCGGACTCGACGGTGTCGAGCAGGCCGCGGTGATCGCCCGCGAGGACCGCCCCGGTGACAAGCGGTTGGTGGGTTACGTGACCGGCGCGGTCGACCCGGTGAAGGCCCGGGCCGCGCTCGCCGAGCGGATCCCCGCGTACATGGTGCCCGCGGCGATCGTGGTGATGGAGTCGCTGCCGTTGACGGTCAACGGCAAGCTCAACACGCGCGCGCTGCCGGCCCCCGAGTACCAGGACGCAGATCAGTACCGGGCACCGGCGAGCGCCGTGGAGGAACTGCTGACCGGTATCTACGCACAGGTTCTCGGTGTCGAGCGGGTCGGCGTGGACGACTCGTTCTTTGATCTCGGCGGCGACAGCATCTCCTCGATGCAGGTGGTGGCGCGGGCACGCGCCGCAGGCCTGGTGTGCCGCCCGCGGGACATCTTCGTCGAGCAGACCGTTGCCCGTCTGGCGCAGGTCGTGGCGTTCGCCGAAGGCGAGTCCGGCGTGGTCGACACCGGTGTCGGCCCTGTCGTGGCAACCCCGATCATGCGCTGGCTGTACAGCCTTGACGGACCGATCGACCAGTTCAACCAGACCGTGGTGCTGCAGGCCCCGGCCGAGGTGACCGAGGCCGATGTCATCGCGGTGCTCCAGGCGGTCCTTGATCACCACGCGATGTTGCGTCTGCGGGTCGAGGACGCCGCGAACTGGGATCTGGCTGTGCCGGAGCCTGGTTCGGTCGATGCGCGCGATCGTCTGTGCACCGTCGGAGAATTGACCGCCGACAGCCTCGCGGCGGTGCGCGAGCAGCTCGACCCGGCGACCGGGGCGATGCTCACCGCTGCGTGGGTTCCCGAGACACGGCAACTCGCGCTGATGGTCCATCACCTCGCGGTCGATGCGGTGTCGTGGCGGATCCTGTTGGAGGACCTCAACATCGCCTGGGCGCAGCACCGGAACGGTCAGCCCGTGGTGCTGCCCACCCCCGGCACGTCGTTCGGCAAGTGGTCCAGGTTGCTGGACCAGCACGCGCGTTCAGCCGATGTGCTCGCCACCGCCGAGGCGTGGCGTGCGGTCTCCGCGGCCCAGGCAGCGCTGCCCGCGCCGCAACCCGATACCGACGTCTACGCGAATGCCGGCCAGCTGTCGGCCTCACTCGATGTCGAGACCACGCGCCAACTGCTCGGTGACGTGCCCGCGGCCTTCCATGCCGGGGTGCAGGACATCCTGCTGATCGCGTTCGGGCTGGCCTGGAGCGAGTACCTGGGTTCAGAGCACGGACGCATCGGAATCGACGTCGAGGGCCATGGCCGGACCGAAGAATTGTTCGGTGATGCGGACCTGTCCCGCACCGTGGGCTGGTTCACTTCCAAGTACCCGGTGGCACTGGAATTCGATCGCAACGACGGCGGCATCTCCTGGGAGCAGGTCGTCTCCGGTGACGCCGCGCTCGGAGCGGTGATCAAGAACGCCAAGGAGCAGCTGCGCGGCGTTCCCGACGGCCTCACCTACGGACTGCTGCGGTACCTGAATCCCGAAGTCGAGCTTGGCGATTCGGATCCGACGATCGGGTTCAACTACCTGGGCCGGCTCGGTGCCGGCGCCACGGATCTCTCCGATGAGCTGTGGCGGCTCGACCAGGACGCGGTGACGCTGACCGCTGCCGCCGGCCGGGTGAACACGCCGCTCGGGCACACCGTCGAACTCAACGCGGGCACGATGGACACCGAGGCCGGACCGCAACTGCAGGCCACCTGGACCTGGGCCCCGTCGGCACTCGACGAGGAACAGATCCAGAAGGTCAGCAAGCTGTGGTCGGATGCGCTGGCAGGGATCTGTGCCCACGTCCGCTCGGGTGGTGGCGGCTTGACGCCGTCCGATGTCGCACCTGCGCGGCTGAGTCAGCAGCAGATCGACGATCTCACAGCGCAATTCGACATGGTCGACGTGCTGCCGCTCACGCCGCTGCAGCACGGCCTGCTGTTCCACACCGGGCTGTCGCAGGACAGCGAGGACCTCTACGCGGTGCAGCTCGACATCTCGGTGTCGGGCCGGCTCGATGTGGAGCGCATGCGCGATGCGGTGCAGACGGTGATCACGCGAAGGCCCAACGTGGTCGCGCACTTCTACGAGGACTTCGGCGAACCGGTGCAGATCCTGCCCGCGAACCCCGAACTCGCGTGGCAATACGTCGACCTGAGCGGTCGGTCGGACATCGACGCGCAGATTGCGCAGATCTCGGCGGCCGAGCGGGCCGCGGTGTGCCGGCTCGGTGATCAGCCGCCGTTCCGCGCCGCGGTGCTGCGGACCGGCGAAGAGACCTACAGGTTTGTGCTGACCAACCACCACATCGTCCTGGACGGCTGGTCGAAACCGATTCTGCTGCAGGAGATCTTCGTCAGTTACTTCGGTCAGCGGCTGCCCGCGCCGGTGCCGTACCGGCGTTTTGTCTCGTGGCTTGCCGAGCAGGACAACGACGCGGCGCGGGCGGCATGGCGCGGGGTGTTCAACGGTTTCGAGACCCCGACCCTGGTCGGCACACCGGGCCTGGCCCTCGGGCGCCGTGCTGTCGAGTCGTTCCAGGTCTCGGCCGAGACCACACAGGCGCTCGGTGAACTGGCGCGCTCCTGCCACACGACCGTGAGCACCGTGCTGCAGGGGGCATGGGCGCAGGTGCTCATGTGGCTGACCGGGCAACCCGATGTGGCGTTCGGTACCGCGGTCTCGGGCCGCCCGACCGATGTGCCCGGTGCGGATTCGATGGTGGGTCTGTTGATCAACACCGTCCCGGTGCGTGCCACGATCACGCCGGAAACGACCGTCGCGAGCCTGATGAATCAACTGCAGGGCGCCTATACCGATACGCTGGATCACCAGCACCTGGCGCTCAACGAGATTCACCGGGCCACGGGGCATGATCAACTGTTCGACACAGTATTTGTCTACGAAAATTATCCGATCGACACAGCAGCGTTGCTGGGCGTTCAAGAGTTGTCCATCACGGATTTCACCAACCGCGAGTACAACCACTACCCACTTTCTGTGCAAGCCGTGCCCGGCCATGAGCTGGGGTTACGGGTCGAATACGACACGAACGTCTTCGATCGGCAACGCATCAAGAGGTTGGTGAACCGGTTGCAGCGGGTATTGGTGGCCATGACCGCGGATATGAGGGAGAAGTCATGACTGCCGAACCGTCCACGCGGACTCTGCTGTCGTTCGACCTCCTCGACGAGGACGAGCACGACCAGATCGAGGTATGGGGTAACCGCGCGGTCCTGACCGACCCGGGCCCGACGCCGGTCACCATTCCCGCGCTGTTCGCCGAACAGGTGGTCCGCGCCCCGGACGCGGTCGCGCTCGTGTCCGGCGACCGCTCGTGGACCTACCGCGAACTGGACGAGGCCTCCAACCGGCTGGCACATGTGTTGGCCGAACACGGTGCGAAACCCGGTGCGACAGTGGCGTTCTTGATCCCGCGGTCCGGCGAGGCGATTCTGTCGATCCTCTCGGTGCTCAAGACAGGTGCCGCATATCTGCCCGTCGACCCGGCACACCCCGACGCGCGCATCGGGTTCATGATGTCCGATGCGAAGCCCGTAGCGGCGCTGACCACCGCTGACCTGCGGTCACGTCTCGACCAGTACGACCTTGCCGTCATCGACATGGCAGATCCGGCGATCGACCGGCGTCCCAGCGACGCGCTGTCCGGGCCCAGGCCCGACGACCTCGCCTACATGACCTACACGTCCGGCACCACCGGCGTGCCCAAGGCCGTCGCCGTCACCCACCACAACGTCACCCAATTGGTGAGCGCACTGCACGCCGACCTCCCTTCCGGGCCCGGCCAGGTGTGGTCGCAGTGGCATTCGCTGGTGTTTGACGTCTCGGTGTGGGAGATCTGGGGTGCCCTGCTGCACGGCGGCCGGCTGGTCGTCGTCCCCGAGTCCGTCGGCAGCTCGCCCGACGACCTGCACAACCTGCTGATCACCGAGAAGGTCAGTGTGCTGTGCCAGACGCCGTCCGCGGCAGGCATGTTGTCTCCGGAAGGGCTCGAGTCGACGACGCTGATCGTCGCAGGCGAGGCCTGCCCGACCGAGCTGGTCGATCGATGGGCCCCGGGCCGCGTCATGATCAACGCGTACGGCCCGACCGAGGCCACCATCTACGCGGCGATGAGCGAGCCCCTGACGGCGGGCACGGGCGTCGCTCCGATCGGTGCTCCCGTCCCCGGCGCGGCCCTGTTCGTGCTGGACAAGTGGCTGCGCCCCGCTCCCGAAGGCGTGGTCGGTGAGCTGTACGTGGCCGGACACGGCGTCGCGACTGGCTACATCGGGCGTCCGGATCTGACCGCGTCGCGGTTCGTGGCGTGCCCGTTCGGCGAAACCGGCGAGCGGATGTACCGCACGGGAGATCTGGTTCGTTGGGGTTCGGACGGTCAGCTGGAGTACCTCGGCCGTGCCGACGAGCAGGTCAAGATCCGTGGTTACCGCATCGAACTCGGCGAGATCCAGGCCGCGCTGGCCAAGCTGGACGGCGTCGACCAGGCCGTCGTGATCGCCCGTGAGGACCGCCCCGGCGACAAGCGCCTGGTGGGTTACATCACCGGGACCGCCGATCCGGCACAGCTGCGTACGGCCCTGGCCGAGAGCCTGCCCGCCTACATGGTCCCCACCGCGGTGGTGGTGCTGGATACCATCCCCTTGACGGTCAACGGGAAACTCGACCGCCGGGCCCTGCCCGCACCTGAATATCGCAGTGCGGCAAACGATTACCGTGCACCGTCGACACCGGCCGAGCAGATCCTCGCCGACGTCTACGCGCAGGTGCTAGGTGTCGAGCGGGTGGGTGTCGACGATTCGTTCTTCGACCTCGGCGGCGACAGCATCCTGTCGATGCAGGTGGTCGCCCGGGCGCGGGCCGCTGGGATCCAGTGCCGCCCGCGCGACATCTTCGTCGAGCAGACCGTCGCCGGTGTGGCCCGCGTGGCCGTCGCGGCCGGTGAATCCCACGTCGTCGACGAGGGTGTCGGCCCGGTGGTCGCCACCCCGATCATGCGTTGGCTGCGCGAAGTCGACGGACCCACCGGTCAGTTCAACCAGACGGTGATCACCCAGGCTCCGGCCGGTGTCACCGAGGACGACGTGGTGGTGATCCTGCAGGCGCTGCTGGATCGGCACGCGACGCTGCGACTGCGGGTCGAGGACACGCAAGAAGACACCGACGAGTGGTCGCTGCTGGTGCCGGAGGCCGGCGCCGTCGGGGCCCGCGAGTGCCTTCGCACCGTCGACGCACTGACCGACGACGTACTGGTCGAGGCGCGCAACCGCCTCGATCCCGCCGCCGGTGCCATGGTCAGCGCGGTCTGGGTGCGCGAGACGAGCCAACTGGTGCTGATGATCCACCACCTCGCGGTCGACGGGGTGTCGTGGCGAATCCTTTTGGAAGACCTCAACATCGCCTGGGCCCAGCACTGCACCGGGCAGTCCATTGAGCTGCCTGCAGGCGGCACGTCGTTCGCGCGCTGGAGCGCTCTGCTGGCCGAACACGCGAAGACCGATACGGTGCGCGACCTCGCCGACGCATGGCGCGCGGTCACCTCCGTCCCACAGGCACTGCCGCCGGTGCAGCCCGACACCGACACCTACGTCACAGCCGGGCAGCTCTCGGCCTCGCTGGACGTGGAAACCACACGTCAGCTGCTGGGTGAGGTGCCCGCGGCGTTCCGCGCCGGTGTCCAGGACATCCTCCTGGTCGCCTTCGGGCTGGCATGGACCGAGTTCCTGAACCGCTCGGACACCCCGATCGGCGTCGACGTCGAGGGCCACGGCCGCTACGACGAACTGGCATCCGACGTCGACCTGTCACGCACGGTCGGCTGGTTCACCACCAAGTACCCGGTCGCGCTGACCGTGGAAAATTTGCCGTGGGAGCAGGTCGTCGCCGGTGACGCCGCGCTCGGTGGGATCGTCAAGGCCGTCAAGGAGCAGTTGCGGTCGCTGCCCGAGGGTCTGACCTACGGTTTGTTGCGGTACCTGAATCCCGAAGTGGACCTGGGTGGTTCGGATCCGACGATCGGTTTCAACTACCTGGGACGGCTGGGCGCCGGCGCCGGCGAACTGTCCGAGGAACTGTGGCGCATCGACCAGGACAGCCTCGCGCTGAGCGACGCGGCGTCCGCGGTGCCCATGCCACTGATGCACACCGTCGAGCTCAACGCGGGCACCATCGACACCGACAACGGACCGAGCCTGCGTGCCAGCTGGACGTGGGCCCCTTCGGCGTTCGACGAGGAGCAGGCCACGCGGTTGAGTCGGCTCTGGTTCGAGGCGCTGGCGGGGATATGCGCGCACGTCCGAGGCGGCGGCGGTGGCCTCACCCCGTCCGATGTCGCACCTGCGCGCCTGACCCAGCGTCAGATCGACGAACTGTCCCAGCGCTACGACGTCACCGACGTCCTGCCGCTCACGCCGGTCCAGCAGGGTCTGCTGTTCCACTCGACGTTCGCGCGCGGTATCGGTGACGACGTCTATGCGGTGCAACTCGACATCACCATCACCGGTGTTCTCGACCAGCACCGTCTCCGGGACGCTGTGCACACGGTCGTGGCGCGGCACCCCAACCTCGCGGCGCGGTTCGTCGAACAGTTCGGCGAACCGGTGCAGGTGCTCACGGCCGATCCGATGATCGCGTGGCGGTACCTGGATCTGCGCGGAGACGATCTCACGCCCGACCACGAGATCGAGCAGTTGTGCGCCGCCGAGCGCTCGGCCGTGTGCGATCTGCTCGAACGGCCGACGTTCCGCGCCGCGCTGATCCGTACCTCGGGTAATCAGCACAGGTTCGTACTGACGTTCCACCACATCGTCATCGACGGCTGGTCGTTGCCGATCTTGCTGCAGGAGATCTTCGCCGGGTACTTCGGGCATCGGCTGCCCGCCGCGGCGCCGTACCGCAATTTCGTCAATTGGCTTGCGACGCAGGACGCCACCGCCGCCAAAGCGGCATGGCGTGAGGTGCTCGACGGGTTCGAGACACCCACCCTGGTCGCACCGCCCGGCGTACCCGGGCCGCGGGGTATCGAGTCGTACCGCGTGTCCGCCGAAACCACGCGCGCCCTCGGTGAACTCGCGCGGTCACAGCACACCACCATCAACACCGTGCTGCAGGCTGCGTGGACCCAGCTGCCCATGCGGATGACCGGTCAGCGCGACGTCGCGTTCGGCACGGCGGTATCGGGGCGGCCTGCCGACCTGGCCGGCGCGGAGTCGATGGTGGGCCTGTTGATCAACACCGTGCCGATCCGGGCGAAGGTCTCGGCGGACACCACAGTGGGTGATCTGTTGCGTCAGCTGCAGAGCCATCACAACGACACACTCGAGCACGAGCACTTGGCACTCAACGACATCCACCACGTCTCGGGGCACGAGCAGCTGTTCGACACGTTGTTCCTGTACGAGAGCTACCCGATCGACACGAGCGCGTTCATGGGTGTGCAGGAGCTGGCGGTCACCGAGTTCAACAACCGCGAGTACAACCACTACCCGCTCTCGGTGATGGCGCTGCCCGGGCACGAACTGGGCCTACGCGTGGAGTACGACACCTCGGTGTTCGACGTCAGCGAGATCGAGACCTTGATCGACCGGTTCCAGCGGCTGCTGGAGGCCATGATCGACGACCCCGCTCGGCGCCTGTCGTCGATGGACGTCGTCGACGACGACGAGCGCACACAGCTCGACGAATGGGCCAACCGTGCGGTCCTCACGCAGCCGGTCGACTCTCCGCAGTCCATCCCGGAGGTGTTCGCCCGACAGGTGGAGCGCGATCCCGAGGCGCCGGCGGTCACCTTCGAGGGCGAGTCGCTCAACTACGGCGAACTCGACGAGGCCGCAAATCAGTTGGCGAACCTGCTGGCGGTTTACGGTGCCGCGCCGGGGAAGTCCGTGGCCCTCATGGTGCCCCGTTCGGCCGATGCCATCGTCGCGATCCTCGCGGTGCTCAAGACCGGGGCGGCGTACCTGCCGATCGACCCGTCGGTACCCGCCGCGCGGTTGGAGTTCATGCTCGGTGACGCCAAGCCCGTCGCCGCCGTCACCACCGGTGATCTGCGTTCCCGCTTCGACGGTTTCGATCTGCAGGTCGTCGAGGTCGACGATCCAGCGGTCGAGATCTACCCCAGCACAACGCTGCTCACGCCTTCGCCGGACGACATCGCGTACATGATCTACACGTCGGGAACCACCGGTGTGCCCAAGGGCGTGGCGATCACACACGGCAACGTGACACAGGTGCTCGACACGTTGCCTGCCGAGCTGCCCGCCGGACCTGGCGCGGTGTGGTCGCAATGGCATTCGCTGGTGTTCGACGTCTCGGTGTGGGAGATCTGGGGTGCGCTGCTGCACGGTGGCCGTCTGGTGATCGTGCCCGAGTCGATCGCCGGCTCGCCCGACGACCTGCACGCGCTGCTGGTCTCCGAAGGGGTCAACGTGCTCTACCAGACCCCCTCGGCGGTGCGGATGATGTCGCCGGAGGGATTGGAAGGCACCGCGCTGGTGGTGGCGGGCGAGGCCTGCCCCACCGAGGTCGTCGACCGCTGGGCCGTCGATCGCGTGATGATCAACGCCTACGGACCGACGGAATCCACGATCTACGCGGCCATCAGCGCGCCGCTCTCGCCGGGGTCCGATGTGGTCCCGATCGGCTCGCCGGTACCCAAGGGAGCGACCTTCGTCCTCGACGAGTGGCTGCGCCCCGTGCCGCCGGGGGTGGTCGGCGAGCTGTACCTGGCAGGTCGCGGTGTCGGCGTGGGCTATGTGGGCCGCAGCGGCCTGACCGGGACACGCTTCGTGGCGTGCCCGTTCGGCGAGCCGGGTGCGCGGATGTACCGCACCGGCGATCTCGTGCGATGGGGTGACGACGGGCAGCTGCAGTACCTGGGCCGTGCCGACGAGCAGGTCAAGATCCGCGGCTACCGCATCGAGCTCGGCGAGATCCAGGCAGCATTGTCCGACGTGGACGGCGTCGACCAGGCGGTCGTGATCGCCCGCGAGGACCGTCCCGGCGACAAGCGACTGGTGGGTTACATCACCGGTACCGCCGACCCGGCGGCCGCCCGCTCCGAACTCACCAACCGACTGCCCGCCTACATGGTCCCGGCTGCGGTGGTCACGCTGGAGACGCTGCCGTTGACCGTGAACGGCAAGCTCGACCGGCGCGCGCTGCCCGCGCCCGAATATCAGAGCGCCCAGCGCTACCGGGCACCGGAGACCGAGACCGAGAAGACCCTCGCCGGCATCTTCGCCCATGTGCTGGGCGTCGAACGGATCGGCCTCGACGACTCGTTCTTCGACCTCGGCGGGGACTCGATCTCGGCCATGCGTGTCACAGCCGCAGTCAACACGGCGCTCGACGCCGACCTGTCGGTGCGCACGCTGTTCGAGGCACCGACCGTGGCGAAGTTGAGCCTGCACGTCGAACACGACGCCGGTGAGCGGACCGACAGGGTCAGCTTCGCAGCGGTGCACGGCAGCGACGTCACCGAGGTGCATGCGCGCGATCTGACACTGGACAAGTTCATCGACGCTCCGACACTGCGGACCGCGACGACCCTGCCCCGACCCGACGGCGCCGTGCAGACGGTCCTCCTGACCGGGGCCACCGGATTCCTAGGGCGCTACCTGCTGCTGGAATGGCTGAGGCAGTTGCGGCGTGTCGACGACAAGGTGATCTGCCTGGTGCGCGGAAAGTCCGACGAGGACGCCCGCAGGCGCCTCGAGGCCACTTTCGACACAGATCCGTTGCTACGCAAGCATTTCAACGAACTGGCCACCGAGCGCCTGCAGGTTGTCGCGGGCGACAAGGGACAACCGAACCTCGGGCTCGACGAACAGACCTGGCAGCGGCTGGCCGAAAGTGTCGACCTGATCGTCGATTCGGCGGCATTCGTCAACAGTGTGCTGCCCTACAGCGAACTGTTCGGACCCAACGTGGTGGGCACGGCCGAGCTGATCCGGTTCGCGCTGACCTCGAAACTCAAGCCGTTCAACTTCGTGTCGACGTCGGACGTCGGCAGGCAGATCGAGCCGTCGCGGTTCACCGAGCAGGCCGACATCCGGTTGGTCAGCGCGACCCGCAAGATCGAGGTCGGGTATGCCAACGGCTACGGCAACAGCAAGTGGGCAGGCGAGGTGCTGCTGCGCGAGGCCCACGACCACTGCGGCCTGCCGGTGGCGGTGTTCCGGTCGGGCATGATCATGGTCGACCCGACCTACGCCGGGCAGCTGAACGTCACGGACACGGTGTCGCGCATGGTGCTCAGCATCGTGGCCACCGGTGTCGCACCCGGGTCGTTCTATCAGCGCGGTGACAACGGTGAGCGGCAGCGGGCACACTTCGACGGCTTGCCCGTCGACTTCGTCGCCCAGGCCATCACCAAGCTCGGCTGGCAGGTCGCGAGGTCGGTGACCGATTCCACCGCAAGCGGTTTCGAGACTTATCACGTGATGAACCCGCATGACGACGGCATCGGCATCGACACCTACATCGACTGGCTCATCGAGGCCGGATACCCGATCGAACGCATCGAGGACTTCGGAGAGTGGTTGCAGCGGTTCGAAGCGGCCCTGCAGGGGCTGTCGGACCAACAGCGGCAGAACTCCGTGCTGCAGATGCTGACGTTGCTCAAGCAGCAGGCGGGGGAGCTGCAGCCACCAGTGCCCACCCAGGGCTCGTTTGCGCCGGCAGACCGGTTCCAGGCCGCGGTCCGCGATGCGAACATCGGTGTGGAAGGCGAGATTCCGCATGTCACGCGGGAGGTCATCGTCAAGTACGTGACCGATCTGCAGCTGCTCGGGCTGCTGTAGGGTCGTGCGGTTTCGATATGTGGAGCAACGTCCTGGGCATGGGATTCTTCATGTCGCTGAATCCCATGCTTCTGGGCTTCGTCCCGCTGCTGTTGTCACGGCCGAGGCCGGTGCCGAACCTGTTGGTGTTCTGGATCGGCGCCCTCATCGTCAACTTCCCGCTGATGCTGGTCCCGCTCGCCGCGATGCAACTGGTCCCCAGTTTTGCGGACCTCGCCGAAACCCTGACCACAGCGGAGCCCGGCTCGTCGGTCAAGCCGTTCCAACTCGGTGTGGGCATTTTCGCGCTGCTGGTCGGTGCTTGGATCGCCGTCCGGATGCGACTGAAGAAGCGCACACGCACTGTTGAACTGGCCCACGTCGGAGCGTCGTCGACGCTGGTGTCGGACGAGAAGCACGACCAGATGCCCGCAGCCGAGGCGGTCGCATCGCGGGGCTGGGTCAAGAGGACGATCGACAAGGTCACCTCGATCGTCGCGCCGATCCTCAAACGTGCGCGCGACGCGTGGGACAACGGGGCCCTGTGGGTGTCGCTGCTCCTCGGTTTCGCGTACATGATGCCGCCACCGATCGCACTTCTGGTCGACACCGTCATCGTGGGCGCCGATGTGCCGGTCGTGACGCAGGTGCTCGCCGTCAGCGCGTTCGTATTCGCGACACTGCTCGTCTTCGAGATCACGCTCTTGAGCTACGTAATCGCCCCGGCCAGGACTCAGGCGGTCCTGGAGCCGCTGCACGACTGGTCGCTCAAGCACCGGATGTCGATCCTGCTGATCCTGTTCATCGCAATCGGGATCTGGCAACTCGTCACCGGCCTGGGTATCGCGTGAGAATTTTCGGCCGCGATTTCGGCCGCGATGTCGAGAATGCGGTCATGGCTCCGTCCCCGAGGTGAACGACCAACTAGGGTCGCGAACGGGAGGAGAAACCCATGGCCAAGTACCTGCTTCTCAAGCACTACCGCGGCGCGCCGGCAGCGGTCAACGATGTGCCGATGGACCAGTGGGCACCGGACGAGATCGAGGCCCATCTCCAGTACATGAAGAGCCTCGCGACGCATCTGGAGAGCACCGGCGAGTTTGTCGACGCGCAGGCACTCGCCCCGACCGGGGCGTGGGTGCGCTACGACGGTGAGGGCAGACCGCCCGTCACCGACGGACCCTTCGCCGAGACCAAGGACCTCGTCGCCGGTTGGATGATCATCGACGTCGACTCGTACGAGCGGGCTGTCGAGGTGGCGGGGGAGTTGTCGGCCGCGCCGGGCGCCGGCGGAAAGCCGATCCACGAGTGGCTCGAGGTGCGGCCGTTCCTGGGTGATTCGGACGCCTGCCACGGGGAGTAGATCCGGCGATGGATCCGGCGGCCCTGCGGGACCTGATCCCCGGCGTCCTCGCGGCCCTCGTGCGCCGCGGCGTCGATTTCGCCACAGCCGAGGACGCGGTCCAGGAAGCCCTGATCAAGGCACTGGAAACATGGTCGACCGGCCGGGCGCCCGATGATCCGAAGGCCTGGCTGATCACGACCGCGTGGCGCCGGTTCATCGACGTCGCCCGCGCCGAGGCCGCGCGTCGTAGCCGCGAGCTACGGACCGCGGTCGAGGATCCGCAGGGTCCCACGGTTCCGGTGGACGACACGCTGCAGCTGTACTTCCTGTGTGCACACCCGAGTCTGAGCCCGGCGTCGGCCGTGGCGCTTACGCTGCGAGCGGTCGGCGGCCTCACCACCCGGCAGATAGCGAGGGCCTACCTGGTGCCCGAATCGACCATGGCCCAACGGATCAGCCGCGCCAAGCGCACGGTCAGCGAGGTCCGGCTGAACCGGCTGGGCAACCTCGGCACGGTGCTGAGGGTCCTGTACCTGGTGTTCAACGAGGGCTACACGGGCGACGTCGACCTTTCCGCCGAGGCGATCCGGCTGGCCCGCCAACTCGCGGCCGCCACCGACGCCCCGGAGGTCGCCGGATTGCTGGCACTGTTCCTGCTGCACGACGCCCGGCGACCGGCCCGCACGCGTGCCGACGGGACCCTGGTACCCCTCGCCGAGCAGGACCGCACGCTGTGGCGCCATGATCTGATCACCGAGGGTGTGGCCGTGCTGCAGGCCGCGCTGGCGGCCGACCGGCTCGGGGAGTACCAGGCACAGGCCGCGATCGCCGCGCTGCACGCCGACGCGAGGACTGCCGACGAAACCGACTGGGTGCAGATCGTCGAGTGGTACGACGAACTCGTTGCCCTCACCGACAGCCCCGTCGCGCGCCTCAACCGTGCGGTGGCAGTGGGTGAGGCCGACGGGCCGCGTGCGGGTCTGGCGGCCCTGGCCGAGCTCGACCCGGCGCTGCCGCGCCATACCGCGTCGGCGGCATATCTGCACGAACGTGCCGGCGACATCGCGCGTGCTGCCCAGCTGTACGTCGAAGCGGCCGACCAAGCGCATACCGTGCCGGAGCGAAATCACCTGCTGCTCAAGGCCGCCACGTTGCATCAGCGCCTCGGCTCACCGGGAGATGCAAAGAGGCTCCCGGGGTGACCCGGGAGCCTCTTCGGTGAAGCGTTGCCTCAGAACGCGCCTCTAGAACGCCGCCTCGTCCAACTCCATGACGTCGTTGTCGAGGTTCTCGATGATCTGGCGCGTGCTGGTCAGCAGCGGCAGCATGTTCTTGGCGAAGAACGACGCCGCGGCGATCTTGCCCTCGTAGAAGGACTTGTCGGCACCGGTGGCGCCTGCGTCGAGCTTCTCGATGGCCACCGCGGCCTGGCGTGCCAGCAGCCAGCCGGACAGCAGATCGCCGACCGCCATCAGGAACCGGACCGAGCCGAGGCCCACCTTGTAGATCGAGGCGGCATCCTCCTGCGCGGCCATCAGGTAGCCGGTCAGTGAAGCGGCCATGCCCTGGACGTCGGCGAGCGCGGTGGCGAGCAGTTCGCGCTCGGTCTTCAGGCGGCCGTTGCCGTTCTCGTTCTTGATGAACTGCTCGATCTCGCCCGCGACGTAGGCCAGTGCCTGACCCTTGTCACGGATGATCTTGCGGAAGAAGAAGTCCTGCGCCTGGATGGCAGTGGTGCCCTCGTACAGCGAGTCGATCTTCGAGTCGCGGATGTACTGCTCGATCGGGTAGTCCTGCAGGAAGCCGGAACCACCGAGGGTCTGCAGGCTCTCGGTGAGCTTGGCGTAGGCGGTCTCCGAGCCGAAGCCCTTGACGATCGGCAGCAGCAGATCGTTGACGCGTGCGGCGAGGTCGCCGTCGACGCCGTGCACGGCCTGGGCCACCTCGGCGTCCTGGAAGGTCGCGGTGTACAGGTAGATCGCACGCAGACCCTCGGCGTAGGCCTTCTGGGTCATCAGGCTGCGACGCACATCCGGGTGGTGCGTGATGGTCACGCGCGGTGCGGTCTTGTCGGTCATCTGCGTCATGTCGGCGCCCTGGACACGCTCCTTGGCGTACTCGAGCGCATTGAGGTAACCGGTCGACAGCGTGGCGATGGCCTTGGTACCCACCATCATTCGCGCCTGCTCGATCACGTCGAACATCTGCGCGATGCCGTTGTGCACCTCGCCCACCAGCCAGCCGACGGCGGGGATGCCGTGCTGACCCAGCGACAGCTCACACGTGGCCGAGACCTTCAGGCCCATCTTGTGCTCGACGTTGGTGACGAAAACGCCGTTGCGCTCACCGATCTCACCGGTCTCGTGGTCGAAGTGGAACTTCGGCACGAAGAACAGCGACAGACCCTTGGTGCCCGGTCCGGCGCCCTCGGGGCGGGCCAGCACCAGGTGCATGATGTTCTCGAACAGGTCGTCGGAGTCGGCCGAGGTGATGAATCGCTTCACACCCTCGATGTGCCAGGTGCCGTCAGGCTGCTGAACTGCCTTGGTGCGGCCCGCGCCGACGTCGGAGCCCGCGTCGGGTTCGGTCAGCACCATGGTGGCGCCCCAGCCGCGCTCGGCGGCGATGGTGGCCCACTTCTTCTGCTCGTCGGTGCCGTTGTTGTAGAAGATCTCGCTCATGCCCGGGCCCATGGCGTACATGTAGGCCGCAGGGTTGGCGCCGAGGATGTGCTCGATCAGGGCCCACTGCAGTGCACGCGGCATCGGGATGCCGCCGAGGTGCTCTGCGAGGCCGACCTTGTCCCAGCCGCCGTCGAACAGCGCACGCATCGACTTCTTGAAGCCCTCGGGCAGCGTGACGGTATGGGTTTCGGGATCGAACACCGGGGGATTGCGGTCACCCTCGACGAAGGATTCGGCGATCGGGCCCTCGGCCAGGCGCGCGATCTCGGTGAGCATCTCGCGGGCGGTGTCGGCATCCAGGTCGCTGAACTTGTCAGCGCCGAGCACCTTGTCCACACCGAAAACCTCGAACAGGTTGAATACCTGATCACGGACATTGCTCTTGTAGTGGCTCACTTTTCCTCCTCGACGAGAATGCCACTTGAGGTTGGGTACTCCGGATAAGTTACCCACCAGTAACTGCGGCCAACTATACCGTTCAGTAACTTCAACGCAAGCCCGGTGCTGGCAATTTCCGACCGCTGACCAACCCAACGGTTGATCGACCAGGCGTTCACGGTCGGGCACCCCTCCTGAAGTGCGCCTTCGTTCGAATGTGAGGATCGTCACGCGGCGCCTCGCTAGATTGGCTCAATGCGGCGGATCGCGGTGTGGGGAACGGGAAACATGGGGTCGACGGCCATCCGCTCGGCGGTGGCGTTCCCCGGACTCGAACTGGCGGCGGTCATCACGTCTTCGCAGGACAAAGTGGGTCGCGACGCCGCGATGTTCGCCGGTCTCGCCGAGCCGACGGGCGTCACCGCGACAGACGACGTCGACTCCGCGCTCGGCGCGTGCGATGCCGTCGCCTACATGGCCTCCGGTGACATCCGGCCCGAGGAGGCGATCGCTGACATCGAGCGCTGTCTGCGTTCTGGCAAACATGTCGTGACCCCCGCGCTGTACTCCCTCTACGACCCGCGGTCCGCCCCCGAACACTGGGTCGAGCGCCTCACCGACGCCGCGACGGCAGGCAACGCGACCCTTCTCGTCAGCGGTGTCGACCCGGGGTGGGCCAACGACGCGCTCGCGGTGACCGCGGCCGGACTGTGCACACGCATTCGCAGCATCCGGTGTCAGGAGATCTTCGACTACTCGACCTACGACCAGCCGTACGCCGTGCGCGTGCTGTGCGGCTTCGGGACACCCATGGGCCCGGACGATCCCGTGCCGATGATGCTGCTCCCGACGATCCCGACCATGGTGTGGGGCGGCAACGTTCGCATGATCGGCCGGGGGCTGGGACTGCAGATCGACGACATCACCGAGAAGGTGGAACGGCTGCCCTTGGCTCAGGCGTGCGAGAACGTGCTGGGCCGCTTCGAGACGGGCACGCAGGGTGCGTTCCGGGTGCAGGTGATCGGATGGGCGGACGGGGTCGAGCGCGTCGTCATCGACCACATCACGCGCATCGACCCGGCGTGCGCCCCGGACTGGCCGCAGCCCGACCAGGGTGCGGGGGATCACCGGGTGCTCATCGACGGGGATCCCCAGCTGAGCATCGTCGTGCGCGCCGACGTACCGGGCGGCACGCGGGCCGACGGCGGCAACACCACGGCAACCAACCGCCTTCTCGGTGCCATCGCCTGGCTGGCCGAACAGAAGCCCGGCATCTACGACGGCCTGGATGTGCCGTTGCATCCGCCGCTGCCGGCCGAGGCCGAGGCGACCCGCTGGGCCTGAGCCTGTCGGCTCAGGCCGTTTCGGGCGCCTCGGCGTCGGGCAGCTGACCCACGAGGTACTCCGCGAGCCCGCCGATGGTCGGGTAGTCGAACACCGCGGTCGCGTTGATGGTGAACTTGCCGCCGAACTGGCTGTGCAGCCGGTTGCGCAACTCGATCGCCATCAGGGAGTCCGTGCCGAGGTCCAAGAACCGGCTCGACGCCGCGGGCGGCGACGCGAGGCGCAGGAAGTTCTGCACCTCGCGCTGCAGGAACTCGGTGACGAACCCGGCGCGCTGCGGTATCGGGATCTCCATCAACTGCTTGAGCAGCTCGCTGTCACCCGTGGCCTCCCCGGCCGCGCTCGGCAGGACGAGGTCCAGGATCGGCGGACGCGCCGAACCGAGAACCTTCGCCGCGCGCTGCCAGTTGGCCTTGAGCACCGTCGCCTGTCCGGACCCGTTCGCGATGACCTCGGCCAGCGCGTGCAACGCGGCCGAGGGATCCAACGGGATCAGACCTTGGGCGGTGATGTTCGCGGTCGCGGCCTCCGACGACGCCATGCCGCCCTGACCCCACGGCCCGAAGTTGATGCCCGTGGCCACCAGACCCTGCGCGCGGCGCCTGGCGACCAGACCGTCGAGCATCGCGTTGGCGGTCGCGTAGTTGGCCTGCCCCGGTGAACCGAACAGGCTCGACACCGACGAGGACACGATGAAGAAGTCCAGGTCGTCGTCGCGCGTCAGGCGGTCCAGGTGGCTTGCGCCATAGGCCTTGGGCGCCAACGTGGTCCGGAAGCGCTCGGGGTTCTGCGCCGACAACAGCGCGTCGTCGAGCACGCCCGCCAGATGGGCGATTCCGGCCAGCGGAGGCAACTCGGCCCGTATCCGCGCGAGCAGATCGGCCACCTGTGCCTCGTCACCCACATCGGCCGCATAGGTGTGGATGCGGCACTTGTGGCGCTCGGTGATCTCGTCGATCGCCCGCCGGGCCGACTCGTCGGGCTCGCGCCGGCTGGTCAACACGATGTCGCCCGCGCCGAGCTGCGCCAGATACGCCGTCGTGTGCAGGCCGATCGCTCCGAGTCCGCCGGTGATCAGGTAGCTCCGATCGGGCTGTGGCTGAAGGGGTTTGGGGACCTGCAGCACGATCTTGCCGATGTGGCGCGCCTGCTGCATGCGCCGGAACGCCGACCGGGCCTCGGTGATCGGGTAGATCTCGGCGGGCAGTGGTGTCCACTCGCCGCGCGCCATCCCGTCGGACACCTCGGTGAGCAATGCGCGGATGCGATCGGGTTCGGTGAACATCACGGTGTCCAGCGCGACGATCTCGTACGCGATGTCGGGGCGGGCCTCGGCCATCTGCTCATGCGACCAGATGTCACGCTTGGCGATCTCGGCGAAGCGGCCGCCCTGCGCGGTGGCCTTCAGCGTCGCCTCGATGAAACCCTCGCTCGTGAGGCTGTTGAGCACCACGTCCACGCCGGCACCGTTGGTGTCCGCGAGGATCTGATCGGCGAAGTCCGTCGTCCGCGAGTCGTAGACGTACTTCACGCCCAGCCTGCGCAGGGTCGAGCGCTTGAAGGTGCTCGCGGTGGCGAACACCTCGGCGCCGAACTGCTGCGCCATCTGGATGGCCGCCAGGCCGACACCACCGCTGGCGGCGTGGATGAGCACCTTGTCTCCGGGCTTGAGCTGGGCCCAGTCGAACGCGAGCCGGACCGTCAGCGCCGCGGCCGGGATCGTCGCGGCCTCGACCGCGCCGATGCCGTCGGGAATCGGCGCCAGGAACTGGGCGGGCACGTTGAAGCGGCTCGCGAAGGCGCCCTGCATCGACCCGTACACGCGTTGGCCGATCTCGAGCCCGCTCACGCCGGCCCCCAATCGGGTCACGGTGCCTGCGAAGTCGCCGCCGATCGGTCCCGGATCACCCGGGTACAGGCCGAGCACGTTGAGCACGTCGCGGAAGTTGAGGCCCGCGGCCTCGACCCGAACCTGCACGTAGCCCTCGTCCGGCTCCGGCACGTCCGTCTGCATGAGGCGCAGGTTGTCGATCGCGCCCCGCTCGGTGGGCGCGAGGACGAAGTCGCCCCCGCGCGGCAGCGTGAGATGACCGCTGCGGGCCCACGGCAACAACCGTGATGCCAGCAGTTTGCCCTGCCGCACGGCGATTTCCGGTTCCTGGATGCCCGGTGCGGCCAGCAGAGCGGCCAGCAGGTCGACGGCCTCGGAAGATCCGTCACAGTCGACGAGCCGGCAGTGTAGCGCCGGTTCCTCGTTGATCGTCGTGCGGCCGAAGCCCCACAGCGCTGCCTGCACCGGGTCCACCGGCTCGCCGGATTCACATGCCACGCCGTGTTCGGTGACGATCCAGAGTCCGCCGGGCAGTTTCACGCTGCCGCCCTGCGCGGCGTGCACTGCGCTGAGCAGATTGGTGATCTCGGCCTCCAGACGGGCGGATTCGGCGGAGGCAGAACCCGATTCCTTCCGGCCCGCCGTCGCGCACCGCCACACGACGCCCGAGAATCCCGCGCCGCGCTCATGCGCCTGCGACAGCACCTCACCGAGGAGCTGCGGATCGGTGTTGCGGTCGACGGGGATGCAGCCGGGCACCTTCGCGGCCAGCTCGTCGAACCCGGCGATCAGCCACGTGCCGACCGCGTCGGCCGCCGATGGGGGCGGCGGCACCTCGTGCCACCCGAGCGTGTAGAGCAGGCGGGTCGCGTCACCCCCGAGGCCGCGCAGCAGTGCCTCGCGCGGCGCACGTTTGACGGTGAACTCGCGGATGCCGCCGAGCGCGCGCCCACCGAGGTCGACGAATTCGAGGTCGAACACCTGCGTTTCGCTGTCGAGCGCGCTGCGGTGCCACCGTGCCCGGCAGTAGAACCGCCGCGGCATCTTCTCCGCGAGCGTCACCTGCCCGTAGCGCAGCGGCAGGAACAGGTCGTTGACGCCCTGTTCGGCCGCGAGCAGCGCCGGGAACGCCGGGAACGCGACACCCGTGCACAGGTCCATCAGCACCGGGTGCATGGGCTCGGAGCCGAGTTGCTCGGCGAGTTCGGCGCCGACGAGGATGTCGCCGACGGCCTCACCGTCACCGAGCCACAACGATTTCAGCGAACCCGACCACGTCGGCCCCCACGCCAGTTCCAGATCGGCGAAGGTCTCGAACAGGTCCTGCGGGCGCATGCGCTCGAGACGCTCGATCACCTCGTCGACCGGATCCGACTGCTCGCGTTCGGCGGCCTCTGTATCGGCGTCGGAGTCGATGCCGGCCGTGTCGACCGTGCCCTCGGCGTTCAGCGACCAGTCCGCACCACGCTCACCGTACGGGCGGCTGTGGATCTGGAAGCTGAGCACGCTGCCACCGTCGGCAGGGTGCAACGTCAGCTGGACCTCGCGAGAGGCCTTCTCGGGCAGGATGATCGGCTCGTAGAAGAACACGTCCTTCAGGCGTGCCGGTGTGCCGACCGCGGCGAGCGCCATCGCCGCATACGTCGCGCCGGGGACGACGACGGTGCCGTAGATGACGTGATCGGCCAGCCACGGCTGCGATTTGACGGACAGCCGGCTCGTGTAGATGGTGTCGCCGGACGCCAGATCCTTGCCGCTGCCCAGGATTCCCGACGCCGCGGTCCCACCGTCGACGGCGATGCTCGAGGCCTTCGGCCAGAACCTGCGGCGCTGGAACGGATAGGTGGGCAACTCGACCGGGCGGCGTGGCTGCCGGTGCACCGCGGCGAAGTCGGGGCGGTGGCCGCCGACGTAGGCCGACGCCAGCGCATCGGCGATCTGTCGGCGATCGGCGACGCCCTTGCGCAGCGAGGCGACGGCCCGCGGGGCAGCCATGTGTTCGGGCCACACCTGTACCGCGGCCCCGGTCAGCACCGGTTGCGGGCCGATCTCCATCAGCACCGAGCAGCCGAGCGCGGCGACGGTGCGCACACTCTCGGCGAACTGCACGGGCTGGCGGGAATGCCTGCGCCAGTACTGCGCGTCGAGCGGGGTCTGCCCGGTGAGCACGGCCCCGGTCCGGTTGCACACCAAAGGCAGTGTCGGCGCTGCGAACTGGAACTGGGCCGCGTAGGCCTCGAACTCGTCGAGCACGGGATCGAGCAGTTCGGAGTGGAACGCGTGGCTGGTCGCCAGCCACGTGCAGCGGATCCCCTCGTCCTCGAACCTCTCGACGATCTCTTCGAGGTCCTCGCCGGGACCCGAGAGCACGGTGTTGGGGCCGTTGTAGGCGCCGACCGACACCCGGGGGAACTCACCGGCCACCTGCTCGACGTGTTCGGCGTCGGCGAACACGGCCACCATTCGGCCGCCTTCGGGAAGGCTGCCGAACATGCGGCCGCGCTCGGCCATCAGTCGTGCGCCGTCGTCAAGGCTGAACACGCCCGCCACGCAGGCCGCGGCGTACTGGCCGACGCTGTGCCCCAGCACCACATCGGGTTCGATGGCCCATGACTGCCACAGCCGCGCCAGACCCATCTCGACCGCGAACAGCGCGGGCTGCGCGAACGACGTGTGCTGCAGCAGGTCCGCGGTTTCGCGGTCGGTCGCGAACAGCACGTCCAGCAGTGGTCGCGGCAGCATGTCGGCGACCGCCTCGGCGCACTGCCGAACGGTCTGGGCGAAAACCGGTTGCGTGTCGAACAATTCGCGGGCCATGCCCGGGTACTGGCTGCCCTGTCCGGTGAACAGCCATGCCGTCGTCGGACGGTGCACATGCTCGCCGCGCACCACGCCCGCAGGAGTGCGCCCCTCGGCGAGCGCGGCGAGACCCTCGCGTGCCCGCTCGACCGAGTCGACCACCAGGGCTGCGCGGTATTCGAAGTGCGAACGGCCCACGCCCGCGGTGTGGCACACGTCGGCGATGTCGAGGCCGGGCGTCGCGCTCAACCAGTCGTCGTAGCGCCGCGCCAACTCCACGAGCGCCTCGGGCGACCGCGCCGACAGCGCCAGCACCTGCGGCGAGTCGTCGGTCCCGGCCTCCGCGGTGGCGGCCGGTTCCACGGGCGCAGCGTCGGCGGTGTGCAGTTGCGGCGGGGCCTCCTCGACGAGCACGTGCGCGTTGGTGCCGGTGAACCCGAACGAACTGACACCGGCACGGCGCACCCGGCCGTTGGTCTGCCACGGCACCGGTTCGTCGATCACCCGCACCGGCAATGCGTCCCACGGGATGTGCGGTGACGGATTCTCGAAGTGCAGGCTCTGCGGCAGCACCCCGTGTTGCAGTGACAGCACCACCTTGATCAGACCCGCTGCACCCGAGGCGGATTCGGTGTGCCCGATGTTGGTCTTCACCGATCCCATCAGCAGCGGCCGGTCGGCGTCACGCCCGGCGCCGTACGCGGCCGCGGCGGCCTGCACCTCGATCGGGTCACCGAGGGGCGTACCCGTGCCGTGTGCCTCGAGGTAGTCCACATCGGCGCCGCTCAGTCCGGCGCGGGCCAGCGTCGCCTCGATGAGCCGTTGCTGCGCACCGCCGTTGGGGACGGTCAACCCGCTGGAGGCGCCGTCCTGGTTCACCGAGCTCGCAGGGATCACCGCGCACACCCGGTCGCCGTCACGCACGGCGTCGCTGAGGCGCTTGAGCACCAGGACGCCGCAGCCCTCACTGCGCACATACCCGTCGGCGGACGCGTCGAACGTCTTGCACCGGCCCACCGGCGACAGCATCCGCGCGCGTGAGGCCGCGACCACGGTGACGGGGCTCAGCAGCACGTTGACGCCTCCCGCGAGGGCCAGATCGCAGTCCCCGGACTGCAGTGCCTGACATGCCTGATGGACCGCGACCAGAGCCGAGCTGCACGCGGTGTCGACCGCGACGGCAGGACCTTCGAAGCCCAGCGCGAACGCCACGCGACCGGAGATCGCGTTGAGCGCATTGCCCGTGATGAAGTGCGGCTCGATCTTGTCGATCGACTCGGCCGACAGCAGATGCGCGTACTCGTTGGCGGCAACACCGGTGAAGACACCCGTGCGGCTGCCCCGGAGGTCCGAAGGTGCGTAGCCGGCCCGCTCGAGACCCTCCCACACCGTCTCGAGCATGAGGCGCTGCTGCGGCTCGATCCACACGGCCTCACGCGGTGAGATGCCGAAGAACTCGGGATCGAATCCGTCGATGCCGTCGAGGAATCCGCCGAACCGCGTGTAGGTCTTGCCCGGGGTGTCCGGATCGGGGTCGTAGAACTCGTCGATGTCCCAGCGGTCCTCGGGGACCTCTCGGATGGCATCGACACCACCGGCGAGCAGCTCCCAGAACGACTCCGGGTCGGGTGCGCCGGGGAAGCGGCAGGACACCGCGACGATCGCGATGGGATCGTCGGTTCGCGCGGTCACGGTCGACGCCTGCCGCACGTTGGTCTGCTCGCCCAACCCGAGTACCTCGACCAGCAGGTAGTCGGCCGCGTCGGACAACCGCGGATGATCCATCACGAGCGTGACGGGAATGTCCTTGCCGACACCCTGCTCGATGCGCCGCCGCAGTTCGACGGCCATCAGGGAGTCCATCCCGAGGTCGAAGAACCCGGCCTCATCGCGGATCTCGTCGGCGTCGACCCGTGTGACCTCGGCGACCGCGTTGCGCAGGTAGTTCGTGATGAGGCTTTTGCGTTGCTGCACAGGCGCTTTGGTCAACTGCTCGACGAGCGGTGGTTTCCCGGGCACCGTCGCGGGCGCAGCAGCGCCGGTTGCCGCTGCGGGCAATTCGCTTTCGAGTTCCGACAGGAACGCGCGCCGGCCTGCCTGCTGGTACAGCGGCAGGAAACGTGACCAGTCGATCTTGGCGACGACTCCCTGAACGGGGCCGGCCACGACGTCGGCCATGCCTGCGAGGGCCTCGGCGGGCGACAACGTCCGCACGCCTCGCTGCTCGAGGCGGGCACGTGATTCGGCGTCGGCCATGCCCGCGGCCCACGGCCCGAAGTTCACGCTGACAGCGGTGACACCCCGCTCGCGCAGTCGCCACGCCAGACCGTCGAGAAACGCGTTCGCCGCGCCGTAGGCGGTCTGCCCGAATCCGCCCCACACCGACGCGATCGACGATGTGCTGACGAAGAAGTCGAGATCGGTGCGAAGATCTGTCAGGGCCTCGCTCAGATGCCAGGCGCCCCAGACCTTCCC
Organism: Mycolicibacterium smegmatis; assembly: GCF_001457595.1. Classification (GTDB taxonomy): domain Bacteria; phylum Actinomycetota; class Actinomycetes; order Mycobacteriales; family Mycobacteriaceae; genus Mycobacterium; species Mycobacterium smegmatis. The sequence continues at coordinate 456,702 of NZ_LN831039.1, forward strand.
GGCGAAGACGCGATCCACCTCGGCGTCGTCGAGGCCGCTCAGCGGCGTGGTGCCGATCTCGCCCGCGGCGTGCACGATGCCGGCCAGCGGCGGGAGTTCGGCGGCGACGGTGGTCATGAGGCGCGCGACGTAGTGCGCGTCGGCGACATCGGCGGTGATCACCCGGACGTCACATGCGTACTGCTCGCGGAGACCGTCGAGGCGCCGGCGCGCGTCGTCGCCCGGTTCCCGTCGACTCGTCAGCACCACATGACCGGCACCGTGGGAGGCCAGGTAGCCGGCGACCTCGAGCCCGATCGCCCCGAGACCGCCCGTCACCAGATAGGTGCGGTCCTCCCGCACCGCCAGGGGGGTGTCGCTCGGCTCGCCGGTCCGGCGGACCAGTCGGGGTGCGTACACGGCGTCCCCGCGCAGCGCGATCTGGTCCTCACCGTCGCGCGGTGACGTGATCCGCGCGATGAGCCGCGGCCACTCGGTGTCCGCACCGGAGAGGTCGGCGAGGCCACCCCAGATGTGCGGGAGTTCCAGGGCCGCCGCGCGGCCGAATCCCCACAGGCAACTCTGTTCCGGCACAACGGTGTCGGTGTCGGTGACCCGCTGCCCGTCACGTGTCACCAACCAGATGGGGCTGCGCAGTTCCGCGTCGTTCGCGGCGCGGAACAGGCGCCGCAGCCCACCAAGGGTTCGGTGCTGCACGCGCAGCAGGTCCCGCATCGGGGCAGCGGCACCGTCTCCTGCCGCGATGTGCACGACGTACAGCTCACCGGCCGACGCAGCGCGCAGCGTATCGACCAGCTGGGCCTCGTCGGCGTCGGAGCCGGGCAGCGCGACGATCTGGTGGCGATGACCGCCTGCGGTGAGCGCATCGGCGAACTCCAGGACGGCAGCGGTGTCGTCGCCGACCAGGATCCAGTCGGCTGCCGCGCCCGTGCTCGCGGCGGCCGAAGCGATCGCGTCCCAACGGATCTCGTACCGCGCATCAGGGTCGACGTGTGTGGACCGCTGCTGGTTGTGGCGCGCCGCGAGCTTGTTCAGCACGCGCAGGGTCTGCTCGTCGACGGTCTCGCCGTCGATGAGGGCGGCGAGTTCCTCGATCTGGCCGTCTTCGAGAAGTCGGACGGCCTGTGTGCGGTGAGGCGTGACGGAACCGGCGCTCGCGGTCTGGGTGTCACGGTCGATCGCACGGTTGTCCGAGAACCAGAACTGGCGATGCTCGAAGGGATATGTGGGCAGGTCGAGTTTGCGCGCGTCCGGTTGCCGGAACGCGCGGAAATCGGGCAGATGTCCCGCGGCATAGGCGGCGGCGACGGCCTCGGTGATCTGCCGGTGATCGGCCGTGGTGGGCCGCAGCGACGCGAGCACCTGCGGCGTGGTGGCCGGGTCGGGCCATGCTGCCAGCGCGGTGGCGGTGAGCACGGGCCTGGGCCCTATCTCCAGCAGCACCCTGCAGTTCATGTCGGCGAGGGTGCGGACGCTCTTGGCGAACTCGACAGGCTGGCGTGCGTGCCGCCGCCAGTAGGCACCGTCGAGCCTGGTGCTCCGCCCGAGCGCGGACCCGGTGCGGTTGTCGATCAGGATACGTTGCGGTTCACGGTATTCGAGCTTCTGGGCGAACGACTCGAAATCGTCGAGAATCGGGTCGAGCAGTGCCGAGTGGAAGGCGTGGCTGGTGTCCAGCCAGTCGCACCGCACACCGTCGGCCACCAATGTGGCCACGGCGGATTCGAGATCCTTTGCGGGACCGGACAATACGGTGTTGGCACCGTTGTACGCGGCAACCGACAGGCTGGGGTACTCGTCGGTGAGGCGCTCTGCACGCTCGGGGGCGGTGAAAACCGCCGCCATGCGTCCACCCGCGGGCAGGCTGCCGAACAATCGGCCGCGCTCGGCGATCAGTCGTGCGCCGTCCTCGACGTCGAACACACCCGCCACACAGGCGGCCGAGTACTGCCCGACACTGTGTCCGACCACCACGTCGGGTTCGAAGCCCCAGGACTGCCAGAGCCGGGCCAGGCCCAATTCGACGGCGAACAGCGCGGGTTGCGCATAGGTCGTGTGCCGCAGCGGCGATTCGGTGTCACCATCCAACTCGTCGGCGTCGAAAATGACGTCGAGCAAAGGCTTTTCGAGGATATCTGCGACGGCCTCGGCGCATTTCCTCACGGTTTCGGCGAACACCGGTTCGGTGTCGAACAACTCACGCGCCATTCCGGGGTACTGGCTGCCCTGTCCGGTGAACAACCACGCGGTCTTGGGTGCCTCGTGGGATTCACCGCGGACCAGGCCGGGCGCCGGACGGTCGTCGGCGAGCGCGCCGAGCAGTTCGATGGCCGATTCCCGCGAGTTGACCACCAACGCGGCACGCTGCTCCAGGTGGGCACGTGCGGTTCCCGCGGTGTGGGACACGTCGGCCAGGCGGGCCTGCGGGTGGGCGCGCAGCCAGTCGCGGTACTCACCGGCGAGTCGGACCAACGCCTCGGGCGTGCGTGCCGACAGCGGAAGGACGCTGTAGCGCCTCGGATCCTCGACAGGCTCTGTCGTCGCCGGTGTTCCGACGGCGGGCGCCTCTTCGAGGATGACGTGCGCGTTGGTCCCGGCAAACCCGAATGAGCTCACCCCGGCGATCCGCGGCTTGCCGTTGCGCTGCCAGGGAACGGTCTCTCTCACCACCTCGATGGGTAGACGCTCCCACGGGATGTGGGGCGACGGAGTCTCGAAATTGAGGTGCTTGGGCAACGTCTCGTTCTCGAGCGCCATGACCACCTTGATGACACCGGCGATGCCCGCGGCCGCTTCCAGATGGCCGATGTTGGTCTTCGCCGAGCCGATCAGCAGCGGTTCTGTGCGTCCGGCCCCGAGCACCTCGCCCGCGGCCTGGGCCTCGATGGGGTCGCCAAGTGAGGTTCCGGTGCCGTGCGCCTCGAGATAACCGACATCGGCCGGTCGCAGGCCGGCGCGCTTCAACGCGTCGGCGATAACCCGTTGCTGAGCAACGCCGTTCGGCACGGTCAGCCCGCCCGACGCCCCGTCCTGGTTGATTGCGCTTCCGCGGATCACCGCGCGGATCCGGTCGCCGTCGCGCACCGCGTCCTCGAGGCGCTTGACCACGACGACACCGCAGCCCTCGCCGCGCACGTAGCCGTCGGCCGCCGCGTCGAAGGTCTTGCACCGGCCGTCCGGAGCCAGCATGTGCGCGTTGGAGAACGTGATCATGGTGGCCGGGGTGAGCAGGACGTTCGCCCCGCCGGCCAACGCGAGATCGCACTCGTTCAGGCGAAGTGCCTGACACGCCTGGTGAATCGCCACCAGCGACGAACTGCACGCGGTGTCGACCGCCACCGCCGGTCCCTGCAATCCCAGGCGGTAACTGATCCGTCCGGCCGCAGCGGCATTGGAGGTTCCGATGGCCATGTAGGCCTCGATCTCGGGGTAGGTGAGTTCGTCGGAGGCCATACCGAGGTAGTCGTGGGTGGCCAGGCCGACGAAGACGCCCGTGTTGCTGTTGGCCAGCGACGTCGGCGCGATTCCCGAGTGTTCGACCGCGCGCCACGCGGTTTCCATGAGAATCCGGTGCTGCGGGTCCATCAGACGTACCTCGCGGGCGGACATACCGAAGAACGGCGCGTCGAAACCCGTTACGTCATCGACGAACCCCGCGCGGCGCGTGACGACCTTGCCCGGTGTCGACGGGTCCGGGTCGAAGAACTCCTCGATGTCCCAGCGGTCTTTCGGAACATCGGATATCGCTTCACGCCCGTCCCGCAACAACGCCCAGTATTCCTCGGCGCTCGCCGCGCCGGGAAAACGTGCGGCGTAGCCGATGATTGCGAAGCTCGGGGTCGGCTCGATCGGATGTTCGGCAGAGACCATGCCGTTGTCCTCCCTAGAATCGGCGGCGACGATGTGACCTTGCGGGGACATGTCGCGCCGGAAGATCAACTTTCCCCCCGACGGACACTATGGCACGCGTGTCGAGCTTATGTGCGTCGTGTCGTCCGCCGTTCCGACCCTAGGGGCGGCCACCGACGGCCGGTCCGGAGTATGTTGTTCCCGCAGCGGCTCCAGCCGCGCCGGGGGGCCGGCTGAACGGGAATTATTGGGAAGGACCACGTTTGCGAATCGGCAAGATCACGGTTGGCCCACTCGATGAATGGTCGCTCAAGCCGGGCACGGTCACTTCCTGGCAACCGACGGCCGCCGCGCGCGAAGTGGCGCGACAGGCGCCGGTCAGTTCGGTTCCCGTGAGCTACATGCAAGAGCAACATCTGCGTAACTTCTGCGAACGCACCGCCGCGGGATTGAATTTCTCCAGACAGATCATCGCGAGTTGTGAAGTACCGGGCCAATGCGACATTTCCGCGATGGATCACGCCGTCAACTCATACCTGCGAAGGCACGACACGTTCCGCAGTTGGTTCGAGGACGCGGGCGACGGGAAATTCATCCGGCATTCCATCGAGAACCCGGACGACATCGAATTCGTTCCTGTCGAACACGGTGCGATGTCGATCGACGAGATCCACGCCCATGTGACCGACATACCGACTCCGTTGGAGTGGGCATGCTTCACGTTCGGGGTCATCCAGAGCGAGGACCATTTCACGTTCTTCGCGGCCATGGACCACGTCCACGGCGACGCGACCCTGATCGGCACGACAATGCTCGAAGCCAACGGCATGTATTCGGCGCTCAGCGGCGGCGGCGAGGCGCTGGTTCTTCCCGAAGCGGGCAGCTTCGACGATTTCTGTATTCGAGAACGTGAACGCACCGCGGATCTGACCGTCGACTCGCCCGAGGTCCGCGCCTGGATCGAATTCGCGGAAGACAACAATGGCGGCTTTCCCGAGTTCCCGCTTCCGCTGGGGAATCCGAAGAAATCGACCAGTAGCGACATGACGTCGGAAATCCTGCTGGACCCCGCGCAGACGGAACGTTTCGAATCGGCATGCAACGCGGCCGGGGCGCGTTTTGTCGGTGGTCTTTTCGCGTGCCTGGCGCAGGTGGAACACGAGTTGACCGGTGCACTCACGTATTACGGGCTCACTCCGCGTGACTCGAGAAATGCCACCGACAATTTCATGACGCAGGGCTGGTTCACGGGTCTCATCCCTATCACCGTTCCGATCGGTGCGGCGTCATTCACCGAAGCCGCCGGATCCGCCCAGAGATCTTTCGACGCCAATCTGAACATGGCGAAAGTCCCGTATTACCGGGTGCTGGAGTTGGCCCCGTCGCTGCGGTGGCCGCAACCCAATTTCCCTGTGTCGAATTTCTTCCACGGTGGCGCCGCGCCACTCAACGCCGTTCTCGCCGCGGCCGACATGGGACTCGCGAACAACATCGGGATCTACCCCGACGGCCGCTACTCGTATCAGCTCACCATCTACATATTCCGGTATGGCGAGGGCACCGCCATGGCAATCATGCATCCCGACAATTCAGTCGCCAGAAAGTCGGCCACCCGCTACATGGAGACGATGCGCTCGGTAGCCGGTCAGGTGGCCGACAGTGGTAACTGGGGGCGCGTCGCATAGCGTGCGACGGGATGAGGGCGATATGCGGGCGACATGCGTAAGCTAGCCGATCTTGTGGTGCGGTGGCCCCTGGTGGTGATCGGGGTCTGGCTCGCGATGGCCGTCGCCCTGCCGCTGTCGTTCCCGTCCCTCGGCGAGATGGCCGAGAAGCACCCGCTGCAGGTCCTTCCCGCCGAGGCCCCCTCGAGCGTCACGGCCGCGAAAATGGCCGAGGCGTTCCAGGAATCGGGCAACGACGACCTGATGCTGGTCGCGCTGATCAACGACAAGGGCCTGACACCCGACGACGAGGCCGTCTACCGCAAGATCGTCGACGCACTGCGCGGTGATCTGATCAACGTGGTGTCGGTGCAGGACTTCATCGGCACGCCACAACTCCGGCCGTTTCTGACCAGCCAGGACAAGACCACCTGGGTGCTGCCTGTCAGCCTTGAGGGCGAACTCGGCACGCCGCGCGCCTTCGAATCGTTCAACCGCGTCTCAGAGATCGTCGAGCACACCGTCGACCAGAACGCCGCGGACGGCGCGCTGCAGGTGCACATCACCGGTCCGGCGGCGACCGTCGCCGACCTGACCGTCGCGGGCCAGCAGGATCGTCTGCCCATCGAGATCGCGATCGCGGTGCTGGTGCTCGGCGTGTTGCTGCTGGTGTACCGCAACGTCGTCACCATGCTCTTGCCTCTGGTGACCATCGGATCGTCGCTGATCATCGCGCAGTCCGTGGTGGCCGGCTATTCAGAGCTCACGGGATCCGGCGTCTCCAATCAGTCCATGGTGTTCCTCAGTGCCATCATGGCCGGCGCGGGGACGGACTACGCGGTGTTCCTGATCAGCCGCTATCACGACTTCCTGCGCTCGGGTCACGGTTACGACGCGGCGGTCCGTGCGGCCATGATCTCGATCGGCAAGGTGATCGCGGCGTCGGCCACCACGGTGGGGCTGACGTTCCTTCTGCTGAGTTTCGCCAAGATGGGCGTGTTCAGAACCGTGGGCGTCGCCGCGGCGATCGGCATCGCGGTCGCATTTCTCGCCGGCGTGACACTGCTTCCGGCGATTCTGGTGCTGGCCGGGCCGCGCGGCTGGGTCAAACCGCGCCGCGAACTGACCACGCGGTTCTGGCGCAGGTCCGGTATCCGCATCGTGCGTCGCCCGGTCCCACACCTCGTGGGCAGTGTGCTCGTGCTGGCCCTGCTGGGGGGCTTCACGCTCGTGGCGCACTACAACTACGACGACCGCAAGGTGGTCTCGCCGGACGCGTCGAGTTCAATCGGATATGCCGCGCTGGAGCAACATTTCCCCATCAGCCAGTCCATCCCCGAGTACATCTTCATCCAGTCGCCGCACGATCTGCGCAACCCGCGAGCACTCGCCGACCTGGAACAACTGGCCTCACGCGTTGCGCAACTGCCGGACGTGGGCCTGGTCAGCGGCATCACCCGGCCGCTGGGCGAGGTGCCGCCGGAGTTCCGAGCGACGTTCCAGGCCGGCATCGTCGGTGACCGGCTCGCGGACGGTTCGACGCAGATCGACCAACGCACGTCCGACCTCAACCGGCTGACCTCCGGCGCGAAGACACTGGCCGACAGCCTCGCCGACGTGCGAAGCCAGATCAACCAGATCGCGCCCAGCATCCAGAGCCTGGTCGACACGTTCTCGTCGGTGCGCACCGAGTACGGCGGCGACAAGCTGGTTCGCGACGTCGACACCGCGGCCAAGCTCGTCGCGAGCGTCAACGCGCTCGGCAATGCCATGGGCATCAACCTCGCCGCGGTCAAGGACATGTTCGCGTGGATCGGTCCGGTCCTTGCGGCCCTGCAGGGCAACCCGGTGTGTGACGCCAATCCGTCGTGCTCGGCGACGCGCGCGCAGTTCGAGCGTGTTCTCGACCCCAGCAACGAAGGCAATCTCAACCAGATCAACCAACTCGCCCAGGAGTTCCAGGGCGTCGAGGATCGCGAGACCCTCAACTCGGCGGTGAAGAAGCTCAACGCCGCCATGGCGAATGTCGCCAAGGCCGTCGACGCCATGGGACTCGACAAACCCGGCGGCACGCAGAAGGGCCTGAAGGATCTGCAGCAGGGTGCCAGCCGTCTGGCGGGTGGCAGCCGAGAGGTGGCCGGCGGGGTCGACGAACTGGTCAAGCAGGTGAAGGTGATCGCCGCGGGCCTCAACGAGGCGTCGACGTTCCTGCTGACGATGCGCAACAACGCGGCCGACCCGTCGCAGGCCGGGTTCAACATCCCGCCCGAGGTGTTCGGGCTCGAGGATTTCAAGAAGGCCTCCGCGGCCTACATCTCACCGGACGGGCATTCGGTGCGCTATCTGGTGCAGACCAAGCTCAACCCGTTCAGCGCCGAGGCGATGGACCAGGTCAACCAGATCGGTGACATCGCGCGCGGCGCGCAGCCCAACACCACGCTGGCCGACGCCGAGATCTCGATGGGTGGGTTCCCCGTCGCCTTGCGGGACACGCGGGACTACTACCAGCAGGACATCCGGTTCATCATCATCGCGACGCTGATCGTCGTGTTGCTGACGCTGACGGTGCTGCTGCGCACGGTCATCGCCCCCCTGTATCTCGTGGGCTCCGTGGTGGTCTCGTACTTCGCCGCGATCGGCCTCGGTGTCCTGATGTTCCAGGTCGTGCTCGGCCAACAGCTGCACTGGAGTGTGCCGCCGCTGGCGTTCGTCGTCCTGGTGGCGGTGGGCGCCGACTACAACATGTTGTTCGTGTCGCGGCTACGCGACGAATCTCCGCACAGCGTGCGGTACGGCGTCATCCGCACCCTAGGTTCGACCGGTGGCGTGATCACCGCGGCGGGACTCATCTTTGCCGCGTCGATGGCCGGGCTGTTGTTCTCCAGCATCGGGCTCGTGGTGCAGGGCGGTTTCGTGATCGGGGTGGGAATCCTGCTGGACACCTTCGTGGTTCGGACCATCACGGTGCCCGCGATCGCTTCGCTGGTGGGCCGGGCGAACTGGTGGCCGGGGCAGATCGGGACATCGCCGTCGAACTCGCGGGCGCCGGCAGAGGTGACCTGACGCGCGTCCGAGCGGTGACGCGAAGGTACATATGTGAGACTACGAAGCACACGCGATCCCGGAGGACACGCTGAATCAGCCCGCGTCAACTCAGTCATCAATACTGTCGATGCTGCACGGCCGTGCCAGCCTGCGTCCCGACGACATCGCGTTCACCTTCACCGACTACGACGGTGATCCGTCGGGCGTCGCGCAGAGCCTGACGTGGTCCGTGCTGGCGCGTCGAACGATCAACGTGGCCAGAGAGATCCGGCGCCACGGCGCCGTGGGGGACCGGGCTCTGATACTCGCGCCGCAGGGACTCGAATACATCCTCGCGTTCCTGGGATCGATGCAGGCCGGACTCATCGCGGTACCGTTGCCGTTGCCGCATCGGGGGTCGGGACACGACCGGGTGAGTGCGGTGTTCGCCGACACCGAGCCGACGGTCGTGCTCACGACGTCGGCAGCCGCCACCGACGTCGCCGAATTCGTCGCGTCGTCGCGCACCGATCCGGCGATCATCGAGATCGATTCGCTTGCTCTGGATTCCGACTACTCCGGCGCGGAAACCGATCTCGGTCCGGTCGGGCTGTCCGACATCGCCTACCTGCAGTACAGCTCCGGATCGACGCGGCTGCCGACCGGGGTCATGATCTCGCACCGCAACCTCACCGCGAACTTCGACCAGTTGATGCGGAGTTTCTTCGCCAGGTCGCCGCTTCCGCAGGATGCGACGCTCGTGTCGTGGCTGCCCTTCTATCACGACATGGGCCTGGTGCTGGGGGTGTGCGCGCCGATCCTGTGCGGGCGCCACGCACAGCTCACGAGCCCGGTGGCGTTCCTGGAACGTCCGGCCCGGTGGGTGCGGGCGCTCGCCGAGAATCCACACGCCTGGTCGTCGGCACCCAACTTCGCGTTCGACCTCGCGGCACGCAGGACCAGCGACGAGGATCTGGCCGGGCTGGACCTCGGCGGGGTGGTGGGCATCATCAGCGGCGCCGAACGCGTCGAATCGGCCACGCTGCGCCGCTTCGTGGACCGCTTCGCGCACTTCAACTTTCGTGACCACATGATGCGTCCCGCGTACGGGCTGGCGGAGGCCACGGTGTTCGTGGCCTCGGGCATCTGGGACGAGGATGCGCCGGCCGGGTACTTCGACGCCGAAGCGCTGAGCGCGGGCCGGGTCAGTCCCAGCGCGCCGCGCAAGGGCACCGCACTGGTGAGATACCAGGTGCCGCAGTCACCTTCGCTGCGAATCGTCGACGTCGACACGCGCCGCGAGACCCCGCCGGGTGTGGTGGGAGAGATCTGGGTGCACGGCGACAACGTCGCCTCCGGGTACTGGGGCAAACCGGCGGACGAGAGCACGTTCGGCGCAACACTTCTCGACCCGTCGCCGGGTACGCCCGATGGCCCGTGGCTGCGCACGGGTGACCTGGGGTTCGTCCATGCCGGCGAACTGTACGTCGTCGGACGCATCAAGGACGTCCTGATCATCCGGGGCCGCAACCACTATCCCGAGGATATCGAGGCCACGGTGCAGGCCATCACCCACGGCAGGGTGGCGGCCATCTCGGTTCCGGTGAACAGCACCGAGGAGTTGGTGACCGTCATCGAACTCAAGAAGCCGGCCGACCTCGACGCCGAGGCCATCCGTCGGTTCGGCGAGGTCAAGAGCAACGTCACCGCCGCGGTGGCGAACGCGCACGGCCTGAGCGTGGCGGATCTGGTTCTCGTGCCGTCGGGTTCGCTCCCGACCACCACGAGCGGCAAGATCCGGCGTGCGGCCTGTGCAGAGCAGTACCGGCAGAAGCAGTTCGTCAGGTTGGACGGCTGAGTTCCTCAGTGAGGCGGGGTATGGTTCGCAAGCAGTACAGCCGAGTGGGTGGGAGTGCGACATGAGGAGACGACTTCTCGCGTTCGGCACGGCGTTCACCACGATCGGCACCGCGGGATTTCTCGGTTTCGGTGTCGCGGCTGCCGATGACACCAAACCGGTCGACCCGGCACCCGGCGGCGCCCACGCCGAGGCGCCATCGATGGGCACACCCGGACGCGGGTACGCGCTCGGGGGCGCGCACGTGCTGGGCATCCCGTACGACGAATACATCATGCGCACCGGCGCGGACTGGTTCCCCGGTCTCGACCGGCAGATCGTCGACTACCCGGCCGGGCAGGTGCAAGGCCACACCCTGGAGCGGCTGTTCCCGGGTATCGGTGCGCTCGGCGAGCGCTTCATGCCGGGCCTGGGTCTCGACGGTCCGAGTTACGGCGAATCGATCGACGTCGGCGCGCCCAACCTCATCAACGCGATCCGCCAGGGCGGCCCGGGAACGGTGATCGGCCTGTCCGAGGGCGCGTCGGTGCTCGACGAGGTGCAGGCGCGTCTCGCGTACGACCCGGCCGCGCCGCCGCCGGACAGCCTGAGCTTCGCGACGTACGGCAACCCCGTCGGCAAGCACGCCTTCGGCGAGAGTTTCCTGACGCAGATGTTCCCGGTCGGCAGCGTCGTCCCGTCGCTCGACTACCGCATCCCGGCTCCGGTGGAAAGCCAGTACGACACCTACCAGTTCGTCTCGGCATACGACAGCATCGCGGACTGGCCGGACCGGCCGGACAACTGGATCTCCGTCGCCAACGCGATCGTGGGCCTCGCGACCGGGCACACCGCCGTCGCGTTCACCAACCCGAGCATGGTGCCCCCACAGAACATCCGGACCACCGTCAACTCGCGCGGCGCGAAGGACACGACGATCATGATCCCCGAGGAGCACCTGCCACTGGTGTTGCCGTTCAAGTACCTCGGGGTGGACAAGGACACGCTGAACAAGCTCGACGGCGTGCTCAAGCCGTACGTGGATGCCGGCTACTCGCGCAACGACGATCCGCTGACCGCGCCCATCACGGTCGACCCGGTCAACGGGTACGACCCGGCGGCGGTCACGGCGCCGGCCACGCAGGCGGCCTTCGGCGGAGGTACCGACCCGGTGTCGCAATTGCTCGCCGGACTGCAGTACGTCGTGAACAATCAACCGGCGCCCAAGCCCTGAGGCGCTACAGCGCCGCGATACCGACGCCCAGCAGCATGCAGCCGACGACGGCCAGGAGCGTGGCGAACCCGCGCCGACCGCGCGCCTTGAGCCAGTCGTACACCGCGGCCAGCGTCGCGCGGGTGCGTTCCGGTGCCACCAGGTAGCACACCAGCGGGATCTCCACGAGTGCGAACGCCACCACGTTGAACAGCATCAGCGCACCGAACTGCGTCGACGCCGCGGCGCCGGACGCGACGATCAGGGCCAGCGCGGCCAGGTAGTCGACCGACGGCAGCGCGATGCCCAGGCCCGCGACGCCCGCGGCCCACAGCGAGCTTCCCGTGAGAAGCGTGCGGGTGCGGTCCGCGGCGGGGCCCAGCATCCGGCGGACGCGGCCGGGCGGGCCCGGGTCCTTTCGCCGCCCGCCCAGCAGGCCCGTGGCCACCAGGACGGCGTTGGCCAGGATCAGGGCGCCGACGGCGATCTGCACCCGCGGCAACGTGAAATGTGCGGAACCGAGGGCGGGCCGCATCACGAACAGCACGACCATGCCCACCGCGGTGCCCATCAGGAATCCGCCCGCGAGGAAGGTCGACAGTTGCAGGGCAGGCTGGGGCCGGTTGATCATCACCACCGTCATGCCGATCCGGAACGGCTCCAGGCTGATCACAGCGGCCATCAGCAGGAGAGGGATCCACATGGTGGGCGTCACGTTACCGCGCGCGCTTTAGGTTCATGCCGATCCGGACGCTGGCCGTGGCGGGCCGTCTGCCCGATGATGGCGGGGTGACTGCTCTGAGCACCGCATTGCCTGTCGTGGATCTCGGTGACGACGCTGCAGTGGTGACCGATCAGCTCCGCAGGGTGGCGCACGAGGTCGGCTTCTTCTATCTCGTCGGCCACGGCGTCCCACAGGATCTCGTCGACCGCGTGCTCACCGCCGCGCGTCGACTGTTCGCGCTGCCGCAGGCCGACAAGGACGCGATCGCGATGGTCAACAGCCCGCACTTCCGCGGGTACACGCGGCTCGGTGGTGAGCTGACCGGTGGCCAGGTGGACTGGCGCGAACAGATCGACATCGGACCCGAACGGGAGCCGCTGGACGATCCGGCAGAGCCGTATCTGCGTCTGCAGGGCCCGAACCAGTGGCCCGCGGCGCTGCCCGAACTGCCCGCTGTGATCGCCGAGTGGGACGCCGCGCTCGCGCAGGTGGGGCGCGCGTTGCTGCGTCACTGGGCCGTTGCCTTGGGCAATCCGGCCGACGTGTTCGACGAGGCGTTCGCCGACACCCCGGCCACGCTGATCAAGATCGTCCGGTATCCCGCGCAGGCCGAGACATCGCAGGGCGTCGGCGCCCATCGCGACGCCGGCGTGCTCACGCTGCTACTGGCCGAGCCAGGCAGCCGCGGACTGCAGGTCCGGGGCCCGGACGGGGTGTTCATCGACGTCGACCCCCTGCCGGGCGCGTTCATCGTGAACATCGGCGAGATGCTCGAGATCGCCAGCGGCGGCTACCTGCGGGCGACCGAACACCGGGTGCAGGTGAGCGCCTCCGAGCGCATCTCGGTGCCCTACTTCTTCAACCCGCGGCTCGACGCAGCCATACCAGTGCTCGCGCTTCCCGACGAACTGGCCGCGCAGGCCAGGGGCGTGACCGCGGACCCGTCGAACGACCGCATCTATTTGGTGTACGGGCGCAACGCCTGGAAGAGCCGCGTGCGTGCGCACCCAGATGTGGCAGCCGCTCACGGCTACGTGTGAAGATGGAGGCGTTATGAGCGCAACAGATCTGAGTCCGACCTCGCTGCGTGAGGCGTTCGGACATTTCCCGTCCGGTGTCATCGCGATCGCGGCCGAGGTGGACGGCACCCGGGTCGGGCTCGCCGCCAGCACATTCGTCCCGGTGTCCCTGGAGCCGCCGCTGGTGGCGTTCTGCGTGCAGAACTCCTCGACCACGTGGCCCAAGCTCAAGGATCTGCCGTCGCTCGGCATCAGTGTCCTCGGCGAAGCGCACGACACCGCCGCCCGCACCCTGGCCGCCAAGACCGGTGACCGATTCGCCGGCCTGGAGACCGAGTCCCGCGACAGCGGCGCGGTGTTCATCCACGGCACCGCCGTGTGGCTGGAGAGCGCGATCGAACAGCTGGTCCCGGCCGGTGACCACACGATCGTCGTACTGCGGGTCAGCGACATCGTCGTCAACGACGACGTTGCGCCGATCGTGTTCCATCGCAGCAGCTTCCGCAAGCTCGGCGCCTGAATTCGTCATGCGGCGAGCCTCGGGCTCGCCGCATGACCGGAATGTCAGGGCCGTGCGGCGAGTTCCTCGCGGTACTTGGCGATGCGCTGTTCGATCTCGGCTGCATCCTCCGAGCGGCCTTCCTTGCGGGCGAGTGTCGCGCGCGCCGACAGTTCGCGGATGGCCGTGCGGATGTCGTTGATGCTGTGGATCTGACGGGTACTCATAGGCTGCCTTTCGTCGTTGATTGGCTGCTTTCCATCGAGCGTACCCAGCAGATCGGGGACGGGCACCCGATCGAACGTCACCGCCGGAACAGCTTGTTGCCCAACCAGACAATCGGGTCGTACTTGCGGTCCGCGACGCGCTCTTTCATGGGGATCAACGCATTGTCGGTGATCTTGATGTGCTCGGGACACACCTCGGTGCAGCACTTCGTGATGTTGCAGTAGCCGAGCCCGAACTCGTCCTGTGCCATCTCCTTGCGGTCGACGGTGTCGAGCGGATGCATGTCCAGCTCGGCGATGCGCATGTGGAACCGCGGTCCGGCGAAGTTCTCCTTGTTCTCTTCGTGATCACGCACCACATGGCACACGTTCTGGCACAGGAAGCACTCGATGCACTTGCGGAACTCCTGTGACCGGTTCACGTCCTCCTGCTGCATTCGGTACTCACCGGGCTGCAGATCCTTCGGCGGTGTGAACGACGGGATCTGCCGTGCCTTCTCGTAGTTGAACGACACGTCGGTCACGAGGTCACGCATCACCGGGAACGTGCGCAGTGGCGTGACCGTGACGACCTCGTCCTCGCCGAAGGTGGACATGCGCGTCATGCACATCAGCCGCGGCCTGCCGTTGATCTCCGCCGAGCACGAACCGCACTTGCCTGCCTTGCAGTTCCACCGCACCGCGAGATCCGGTGTCTGGGTGGCCTGCAGGCGGTGGATGATGTCGAGGACCACCTCGCCGTCGTTGACCTCGACGGTGTAGTCGTGCAGTTCGCCGCCGGTGTCGTCGCCGCGCCACACCCGCAGTTTCGCGTCGTAAGTAGCCATCTCAGCCCTTCCGTTCCGGATGCTCGGCCAGTTCTTCTGGGGTGTAGTACTTTTCGAGCTCCGAGAGCTCGAAGCACCCCAGCAGATCGGGTCGCATCGGCACCTGCTGCTCGGGTGTCACCGTCACGTCGGGAACCACCGGGTCACCACCTGAGACGCGGCAGACCAGCAGCGTGTTGCGCCAGTTGGCATCCATCTCCGGGTAGTCGTCGCGTGTGTGCCCGCCGCGGCTCTCGGTGCGCTGCAGCGCGGCTTTCGCGACGCATTCGCTGACCAGCAGCATGTTGCGCATGTCGATGGCCAGGTGCCAACCGGGGTTGAACACGCGCCCGCCTTCGACGGTCACATTGGCGTAGCGCCGCTTGAGTTCCTGCAGCCTGTCGAGCGCCTCCTGGATCTCGGCCTCCTTGCGGATGATGCCCACCAGGTCGTTCATCGACTGCTGCAGTTCGGCGTGCAGCGTGTAGGGATTCTCGGGTTCGGCCTTGGGCTCGAACGGCGCCAGGACGAGTCGTGTGGCGTCCTCGACGGCGGCTTCGGAAACCTTCGGCCGGTCCGGAAGGGCCCGCACGTAGTCGGCGGCGCCCAGACCGGCGCGGCGGCCGAACACCAACAGATCTGACAGCGAGTTGCCGCCGAGCCGGTTCGAACCGTGCATGCCACCCGAGCACTCGCCCGCGGCGAACAGGCCTGGGGTCGCGCCCGCAGCAGTGTCCGGATCGACCTCGATACCACCCATGACGTAGTGGCAGGTGGGGCCGACCTCCATGGCGTCCTTGGTGATGTCCACCTCGGCGAGCTCGATGAACTGGTGGTACATCGACGGCAGCCTGCGCTTGATCTCCTCGGCGGGCATGCGTGACGCGATGTCGAGGTACACGCCCCCGTGCGGTGAGCCGCGGCCGGCCTTCACCTCGGCGTTGATGGCGCGGGCCACCTCGTCGCGGGGAAGCAGGTCAGGGGTGCGGCGTGCCGAGTCGTTGTCCTTGAGCCACTGGTCGGCTTCTTCCTCGGTCTCGGCGTACTGGCCTTTGAACACCGAGGGGATGTAGTCGAACATGAACCGCTTGCCCTCGGAGTTCTTCAGCACCCCGCCGTCGCCGCGCACGCCTTCGGTGACCAGGATGCCCTTCACCGACAGCGGCCAGACCATGCCGGTCGGGTGGAACTGGATGAACTCCATGTTGATCAGGGCCGAACCGGCGCGCAGTGCCAGCGCGTGGCCGTCGCCGGTGTACTCCCATGAGTTCGACGACACCTTGAACGACTTGCCGATGCCGCCCGTGGCGAGCACCACCGCGGGCGCCTCGAACAGCACGAAGTTGCCGGTCTCGCGGTAGTAGCCGAACGCGCCGGCGATCTTGCCGTCGTCCAGGATCAGTTCGGTGATCGAGGTCTCGTGGAACACCCGGATGCGGGCCTCGTAGTCGCCGAGTTCACGTTTGTCCTCCTGCTGCAGCGACACGATCTTCTGCTGCAGGGTGCGGATGATCTCCAGGCCGGTGCGGTCGCCGACGTGCGCCAGGCGCGGGTAGGTGTGGCCGCCGAAGTTGCGCTGGCTGATCTTGCCGTCCTTGGTGCGGTCGAACAGCGCGCCGTAGGTCTCCAGTTCCCACACGCGGTCGGGCGCCTCCTGCGCGTGCAGTTCGGCCATCCGCCAGTTGTTGAGGAATTTGCCACCGCGCATGGTGTCACCGAAGTGCACCTGCCAGGAGTCCTTGGTGTTGACGTTGCGCATCGCCGCGGCGCAGCCGCCCTCGGCCATCACGGTATGGGCCTTGCCGAAAAGCGATTTCGTCACCACAGCGACGCGCAGACCGCGTTCGCGTGCCTCGATCACGGCGCGCAGTCCCGCCCCGCCGGCACCGATCACGACGACGTCGTAGGAGTGCCGCTCCAGTTCACTCATTTACTCTCGTTTCGCTTCGGATCGTCTCGTGGAATGTCGGGTGTGTCAGCCAGGCGGATCAGCGCACCTGGCAGTCGGCCTGTCAGCCAATGAATCTCAAGTCGGAGATGGTCCCGCTGGCCACCAGCATGATGTAGAAGTCGGTGAGCACCAGTGTGCCGAGGGTGATCCAGGCGAACAACATGTGCCGCGTGTTGAGTTTGCTCACCTGTGTCCAGATCCAGTACCGGACAGGATGTTTCGAGAAGTGCTTGAGACGGCCGCCGGTGACGTGGCGGCACGAGTGGCAGGACAGCGTGTAGACCCACAACAGGATCACATTGCCGGTCAGGATGACATTTCCGAGGCCGAACCCGAAGCCGCTGGGGGAGTGGAACGCGGTGATCGCGTCGTAGGTGTTCACCAGCGAGATGAGGACGGCGGCGTAGAAGAAGTATCGGTGAATGTTCTGCAGGATCAGCGGAAAACGGGTTTCACCAGTGTATTTCGCGTGCGGCTCGGCCACTGCGCAGGCCGTCGGCGACTGCCACACCGACCGGTAGTAGGCCTTGCGGTAGTAGTAGCAGGTGAGCCGGAACGCCAAGAGGAACGGCAGTGAGATGAACGCCATCGGGATGAACCACGGCAGGTCACCCACCCACTGGCCGAAGTGGCTGGACCCGGGCGCACACGCCGTGCTCACGCACGGCGAGTAGAACGGCGTCAGGTAGTGGTAGTCCGCCACCCAGTACGCACTGCCCCAGAACGCCCGGATCGTCGCGTAGATGACGAATGCGGCCAGTCCGAGATTGGTCAACAGTGGTGCCTGCCACCACCGGTCGGTCCGTAGGGTGCGTTCGGGGATCTGCGCTCGCCTCGGCGAGAAGACCCCGGTCGCGCGACGGTCAGCGGTGGGTGCGCTCACGGTTTCCTTTCTGCGGTTCAGTTGTCGGCGTGGGCGTCAAACGCCCACGGGCTCAGCGGTATCCGCCGAGCCCCTCGTCGGCGACGTCCTGCCAGAACTCGGTTCCGTACTGTGTGTCGGGAACCGGGATCTTCTCGGTGCCCGGTTTCGTACGGGTGATGCCGTGGTGCATCTCGAGTTCTTCGGCGTCGATGTCGAGGCGGTCGATGTCGTTGAGGATGCGTTCGGCGTCGTTCGTGACGCGACGCATCGCCGGGGAGTCCCCGTACTTGGCCGCCAGCGTGGTGACGCAACGGCGCATGTCGCCGATCAGATTGTGCAGCTCAGCGAACTCTGTCGTGGTGGACAAGTGACCTCCTCGGGCTGAAGGGTGTCGTGAATCACATTACGACAACCGATGGTAGCCACATCACGATCCGAACGTGACGCGCATCACGTCAGCGAGGGGCGTGGTGCGCGGTGCGCATTCCCGGTGCCCTTCCGGCAAGGCGGTGTCGAGGCGTCGCGCCAGGCCGTGTCGCGGATAGGCAAACAACTCCGGTGACACCTTCTCAGCAAGGTTGTAGCCTCGGTTCGCGACATCTGTGGAGGGCCGGGAAGGCTGGGGGTTTGCATGGGCAACACGCGCTCGGATGGGCTCGAGGCCAAGGCGGAAGCGCTGCTGGCACTGCACCGGCCCGGTGACCCCGGTGTGCTGCCCACGGTGTGGGACGCATGGTCGGCCCGGCTGGCGGTCGACGCGGGTTTCGCGGCGCTGACGGTCGGCAGCCACCCGGTGGCCGACTCCATCGGCAAGTCCGATGGCGAGAACATGGCGTTCGAGGATCTCCTGACACGGGTCCGCCAGATCACCGCGGCGGTCGAGGTCCCGGTGTCCGTCGACATCGAGTCCGGATACGGTGAGTCGCCCGAACGGCTGATCGAAGGGCTGCTCGACGCCGGGGTGGTCGGCTTCAACCTCGAGGACACGGTCCACAAGGAGGGCAAGCGCCTGCGCACGGCCACCGAGCACGCCGAACTGGTGGGTCAACTGCGTGCGGCAGCCGATGCCGCGGGCGTGCACGTGGTGATCAACGCGCGTACCGACCTGTTCCTGCGCAACGACGGTGACGACGCCGACCGCGTCGAGCGCGCGATCGCGCGGATGTCGGAGGCCGCCGCAGCCGGCGCCGACTCGCTGTTCCCCGCCGGACTGCGGGACCCGGAAGGATTGGCGCGGTTCACCTCCGCGGTGTCCCTGCCGGTTAGTGTGACCGTGCCGCCCGAGGACACCGACAAGGCCGCGCTCGCCGCGCTCGGGGTCGGGCGCATCACGTTCGGGCCGTTCCTGCAGTGGGCGCTCGGTGCGCAGGCGAAGGAAATCCTCGGGCTCTGGGCCTGACGCGACGAACAGCGCTCTGCCGGTCAACTCGGCATGTCAAGTGCTTCCGGCTGGCAAGATGCTGTGCATGGTTGGCCACAGGATGTGTGCGGCGGCCTCGGCGCCCGTGACGGCTGTGTTGGCAATGGCGGCGGTCGCTCCCATGGCGGCGGCCGATCCGGGGTCTTCGGCGTCGGGCCTTGAGATGATCCCGCTGCAGAACGTGATCCGTCAGTGCGACTTCGTGGTCGAGCAGTTCTTGATGGGCCGCGGCAACGGAACCGGTTCCGGCGCCGTCGAGATCGGGTCCGTCGGCGACGGCACCGTACGCGCCGACGTGCGTATGCAGACCCTGCGCCCCAACACGACCTACCGGGTCCGGCTGATCCAGTTGCCGCGGCCGTCGGTGGCGCCCTGCAATCCGGGAGATCCCGGGGTGGCGACCGCCACGATGTTCGCCGATTTCGCGGGCAACGGGTCGACCACGATCACCGGCCGCCGCGAGCCGGGGGCGCGCCAGGCGTGGGTCGTCGTCGAGGGGCCGCCGGTCCCGGGCGGGGTCCGCGGTGACGTGTACTCCACGGTCACCCTCGCGAAGATCTGAGCCCGGAACGCGAAAACCGGTGGCACCACGGGGGTGCCACCGGTTCTTTCGGATCCGGATGTTGCCGAGGAGTGCGGTTACCGGCTCTCGATCGCGATGCGCTGAGGCTGCTCGCCCGCGTAGGCACCGGCGACCCGTACCTTCAGTACGCCTGCGTCGTAGGACGCGGTGACCGCGTCGCCCGTGACGTGCGCGGGCAGCTTGAACTCACGGCGGAAGGAGCCGTAGCGGACCTCACTGTAGGTGCGGCCGTCGGATTCCTCGGAGCGTTCGTCACGTCGCTCGCCGTGGATGACCAACCGGCCGCGGTCGACCTCGACGTTGACGTCCTTGCCGACATCCACACCGGGGAGTTCGACGGACACCACGGCGTCCTCACCGTCTCTTGTGACCTCGGCGGCCGGGGTGAATCCCTTGAACCAGTCGTCGGTGGTGGCCGGGCCGAAGAAGTCCCGCACCCAATTGTCGAGCTGCCAGGCGGGCCGGGTCCACACCGCGGGCGTCTTCATCAGCGTGCTCATCGTTGTGCCTCCCTTTCTCGTCTTCTCGACCGGCCCCGTGCCGGTCTGTCACCTCTCATAACTTGAGTCGACCACGCTCATGTTCCCGCGTGGGAGTTCGCTCTCGGCGAACGCCGCATCCGTACCGCGAACCCGGCCGAGGCGACCACGGCCGCGCCGCCGCACGCCGTTGTCCACGTGAGGCTTTCGTGCAACAACAGCGCGGCCCAGCAGATGGTCAGCACGGGTTGGACAAGTTGGACCTGACTCACCTGGGCCATCGGCCCGATGGCCAGGCCGCGGTACCACGCGAAAAACCCGAGGAACATGCTGACCGCGGCCAGGTAACCGAAGGCGGCCCACTCGCCCGCGCCTGCCTGCGGCGGGCGGTCGACGACGGCCGCCGCGGTCAGCGCCACCATCACCGGCGCTGCCACCACGAGCGCCCATGAGACGGTCTGCCACGAGCCGAGTTCCCTTGCCAGCAGGCCTCCTTCGGCATACCCGATCGCCGCGGCGATCACGGCGCCGAACAGCAACAGGTCAGCCCAGTGCAACTGGCCCACGCCGCCGCCGTGCAACATCGCGAACACCACCGCCGCGAGGGCCCCGGCGCCCGCCGCGGCCCAGAATGCCAGCGGCGGATGCTCACGACACCGCAGCACCGCGGCGACGGCCGTGGCGGCGGGCAGCAGGGCGATCACCACGGCCCCGTGCGTCGCGGGGACTGTGGTCAGCGCGTACGACGTCAGCAGCGGAAACCCGGCCACCACTCCCGCGGCGACCACACCGAGGCGCAGCCACTGCCTGCCCTGCGGCAGCGCCGCTCGGGTGAACGTGAGCGCCGCAGCTGCCAGCGCGGCCGCGACGACGGCGCGTCCGGCCCCGATGAACAGGGGCGAGAGGCCGCCGAGGGCAACGCGCGTGAAGATCACCGTGAACGAGAACGCCGCAACGCCCAGGAAACCCCAGCCCAGGCCCGCGCGGGATAGCGCGGGCGACAGAAGCGCAGTAGCGCTACTCTCATCTGACATGGACAACGATAGCACCGAGCGAATCGTGCGCGGGATGCGCCAGTGGATCGCCGGTGCGCCGCCCGGTGCGCAGTTGCCGTCCAACCGCGCCCTCGTCGCGCAGTATGGCGCCAGTCCGGTGACCGTCGCCAGCGCGATGCGGACGCTACGAGGGCTAGGGCTCATCGAAACACGGCCCGGCGTAGGTACTTTCGTGCGGGTCAGCCGTTCGTCGCGTCCACCCGACTACGCATGGCAGACCGCGGCGCTCGGCTCGCCCCGCGCACGGATCCCGGTTCTGTCGGCACCCATGCGTTACGGTGCGCCCGATGCGGTAGCGCTGCACTCCGGATATCCTGCGCGGGAACTGCTGCCGCAGCGGTTGGTGCGCGCTGCACTCACCAGGGCAGCGCGCAGCGAGGCGGCGCTGAGCCGCTCGGCCGTCACGGGCCTGCCCGATCTGCAGGCGTGGTTCGCGCAGGAGCTCGCCGAAGCCGTACCCGCGGGCAGATCGGCGCCGGGACCTCGCGACGTGGTCGTGCTGCCCGGCAGTCAGAGCGGGCTCAGCTCCGCGTTTCGTGCGCTGGTGGGGCACGGGCAGCCGCTGCTCATCGAGTCACCCACCTACTGGGGTGCGATCATCGCGGCCGCGCAAGCCGGTGTCCGCGTTGTGCCGGTGCCCAGCGGTGTGGACGGTCCCGACCCCGACGAGCTCGCGCGTGCGTTCGACGACACCGGCGCCAGGGTGTTCTACGCGCAACCCAACTTTGCCAATCCCACAGGGGCGCAATGGGGTACCGAGCGCGTCGAACAGATTCTCGATGTCGTCCGTGCCCGCAAGGCGTTCCTGATCGACGACGACTGGGCACACGATTTCGGTATCGACTCCACGGCGCGACCAGTTGCCGCGCACGACGACGACGGCCACGTCATCTACCTGCGGTCGCTCACCAAGAGCGTCTCACCGGCGATGCGGGTGGCGGCCGTCATCGCGCGCGGACCCGTGCTGGAGCGCATCGTCGCCGACCGGGGCGCCGAGTCGATGTATGTCAGCGGTGTGTTGCAGGCCGCGGTGCTCGACGTCGTGACACAGCCGGCCTGGCGCAGCCACCTGCGCGACCTGCGTGCACAACTGCGGCAACGACGTGACCTCATGGTGTCGTGCCTGGCCGAGCACGTGGATGCCGCTCACCTCGAACAGGTTCCGCACGGCGGCCTGCACCTGTGGTTACGCCTTCCCGACCAGACCGACCTCGACCGGCTCGTCCGTGACTGCGAGGCCGACAAGGTCCTCGTCGCGGCGGGCACGGAGTGGTTCCCCGCCGAGCCGTCCGGGCGATATCTGCGCCTGAACTTCTCCGGGCCGGAGCCCGACCGGTTCGAGGAGGCGGCGCGCGTGATCGGACGGTCGCTGCGCAGGCAGTGCTGACCCGGCGGTTGTAGCCTGACTGCGGTCCGGAGCTCACCGGTCGGTGACCTCACATGTGCGTTGCCGATGACGTGAGCACACCGTGATGGGGGCTTCACACAGCGCGACATCGCGGCAATATCGGGTTCCTAGCCTCGCCCTATGCAGTCAACGAGAAACGTCGTCGTCGTCGGCCACGGCATGGTGGGGCACCGCTTCGTCGAGGCGTTGCGCGCCAGGGATACCGAGGGGTCCTGGCGTGTGACGGTGCTGGGCGAGGAGCGCGAGGCCGCCTACGACCGCGTGGGGCTCACCGGGTACACCGAGCATTGGGACCGGTCCCTGCTCGCGTTACCCGGCAACGAGTACGCCGGCGACGACCTCGTGGAGCTGCATCTGGGGTCCGCGGTGGTCGAGATCGACCGGCCGGCCCGGACGGTTCGCACGGCCGACGGCTGCACCTTCTCCTACGACGCGCTGGTGCTGGCGACCGGTTCGTATGCGTTCGTCCCGCCGGTGCCGGGGCGCGACCTGCCGGGGTGCCACGTGTACCGCACCCTGGACGATCTCGACGCGATCCGCGCCAGCGCGGCCAACGCCTCGAAGTCGAAGTCACCGGTCGGTGTGGTGATCGGCGGCGGTCTGCTCGGCCTGGAGGCGGCGAACGCGCTACGACAGTTCGGCCTGCGCACGCACGTCCTGGAGATGTCTCCACATCTGATGGCGGCCCAGCTCGACGAGGCCGGCGGTGTGCTGCTCAACCGGATGATGCGCGACCTCGGTATCGAGGTGCACACCGCGGTGAGCACCCAGAGCATCGCACCGGCGCAGAAGCGCAAGCCACTGCGCAGGTCCGAGATCGACGACTCGCTGCGGGTATCGCTCGACGACGGCACCGCGATCGACGCGGGCGTGGTGATCTTCGCCGCCGGCGTGCGTCCTCGCGACGAACTGGCCCGCGAGGCCGGCCTGGACATGGCGCAGCGTGGCGGCGTGCTCACCGATTCGAATTGTGTGACAAGTGATCCCA
This sequence comes from Mycolicibacterium smegmatis, assembly GCF_001457595.1. Lineage (GTDB taxonomy): Bacteria > Actinomycetota > Actinomycetes > Mycobacteriales > Mycobacteriaceae > Mycobacterium > Mycobacterium smegmatis. The sequence continues at coordinate 480,313 of NZ_LN831039.1, forward strand.
ACATCTATGCGATCGGCGAGGTGGCCGCCGTCGATGGTCGCTGCTACGGCCTGGTGGCACCGGGTTACACCACGGCCGAGGTGGTCGCCGACCGCCTGCTCGGCGGCTCGGCCGAGTTCCCCGGCGCGGACATGTCGACCAAGCTCAAGCTGCTCGGTGTCGACGTCGCGAGTTTCGGTGATGCCAAGGGGATCACACCGAACTGCCTTGAGGTGGTGGTCAACGACCCGGTCAAGCAGACCTACGCCAAACTGGTGCTCTCCGATGACGCCAAGACCCTGCTGGGCGGCATCCTGGTCGGTGACGCCTCGGCCTACGGCGTGCTGCGGCCCATGGTCGCCAGTGAGCTGCCCGGTGACCCGCTGGCGCTGATCGCCCCGACCACCGGCGGCGACGCTCCCGGCCTCGGTGTGGGGGCGCTGCCGGACATCGCACAGATCTGCTCGTGCAACAACGTCACGAAGGGGGACCTGACCGAGGCCATCGCCGGCGGATGCTGCGATGTCGCCGACCTCAAGAAGTGCACGCTGGCCGGTACGTCGTGCGGGTCCTGTGTTCCGCTGCTCAAGCAACTCCTCGAGGCCCAGGGGGTGGAGCAGTCCAAGGCGCTGTGCGAGCACTTCAGCCAGTCACGCGCCGAGTTGTTCGAGATCATCTCGGCCACCGAGATCCGCACCTTCTCGGGGCTGATCGAGCGCTTCGGCACCGGAAAAGGTTGCGACATCTGCAAACCCACGATCGCGTCGATCCTGGCATCGACGAGTTCGGACCACATCCTCGACGGTGAGCAGGCCGCGCTGCAGGACAGCAACGACCACTTCCTGGCCAACATCCAACGCAACGGCAGCTACTCGGTGGTGCCCCGCGTGCCCGGCGGAGACATCACGCCCGAACAGCTGATCCTGATCGGCGAGATCGCAAGGGATTTCGGCCTCTACACCAAGATCACCGGCGGCCAGCGCATCGACATGTTCGGCGCGCGGGTCGAGCAGTTGCCCGAGATCTGGCGACGACTGGTCGAAGGCGGCATGGAGTCCGGCCATGCCTACGGCAAATCGCTGCGCACTGTGAAGAGTTGCGTGGGGAGTGACTGGTGCCGCTACGGACAACAGGATTCGGTCCAGATGGCCATCAACCTCGAGTTGCGGTACCGCGGTCTGCGCGCACCGCACAAGATCAAGATGGGTGTTTCGGGTTGTGCACGCGAGTGTGCCGAGGCCCGTGGCAAGGACGTCGGCGTCATCGCGACCGACAGTGGGTGGAACCTCTACGTCGGCGGCAACGGCGGCATGACGCCGCGGCATGCGCAACTGCTGGCGGGCGATCTCGACGACGAGACCCTGATCCGCTACATCGACCGGTTCCTCATGTTTTACATCCGCACGGCGGACCGGTTGCAACGCACGGCGCCGTGGGTCGAGGCCCTCGACGGCGGCATCGATCACCTCCGCGATGTCGTGTGCGACGATTCGCTCGGCCTGGCCGAGGAGTTCGAGGCCGCGATGGCCCGCCACGTCGAGGGTTACGCCTGCGAGTGGAAAGGCGTGCTGCAAGACCCTGACAAGCTCGCGCGTTTCGTCTCGTTCGTCAATGCGCCCGACACCCCCGATCCGACCGTCTCGTTCACCGAGCGCAGCGGACGCAAGGTTCCCGACCTGCGTCCGGTATCCATCGGAATGCCCACGATCCGGCCACTACAGGAGATGTCATGACGCTGACCGACGATCGTAAGGACGTTGTCGCCCAGACACACTCGGAGTGGACCAGGGCGTGTGCCTACGACTTCCTCATACCGGGACGCGGTGTCGCGGTGCTGTTGGCCGACGGATCGCAGGCCGCCTTGTTCAAGCTGGATGACGGTTCGGTGCACGCCATCGGCAACATCGACCCGTTCTCGGGCGCCGCGGTGATGTCGCGTGGGATCACCGGTGACCGCGGCGGCTGCCTGACGGTGCAGTCGCCCATCAAGAAGCAGGCGTTCGCGCTCGTCGACGGGGTCTGCCTCGACGATCCCGAGGTGTCGCTGCCGGTGTACCGGACGAGGATCTCCGCCGACGGTTTCGTGGAGATCGCCTGAGCACTGCCGCCCGGTCAGCCGATGTGCTCACTGGCGGCAAGCCAGTGTGTGTCGCGCCCGGAGGATTTGCTGCGGCGTACGTCGCCGCGGCGCTCCAGCACCGTCAGGTTGCGGTACACGGCCTCGATCACGACCGGATCGCCGAACCTCTCGCGTACGTCATCGCGCAGTTGCGCGGTGGACTTCGACTGTCTCGTATCGCTCAACACTGCCATCAGTTGCTGTCGTAGCCGCTCGGCCGGCGTCGGATCAGGCACTGGCGCTGCCGGTTCGGCTGCGGTTGCGCGCCGCGCTGGCCGGTGTTGTGTGCTGCACCGAAGTCTTACCCCCACAAAATGTCGAACGATCGTGGACACGATAGCTGAGTTCAAGTCGGCAACCCGCAACCGCCCTGTTCCGGACCCTGGAACCGGCGCATCCGTCAATTAATTGCCTGAGTAAATACCAGAACAACCGGTGTTTGAGACGCCGTATTCCTGGGAATCCCGGCAGGGCGAACGTTGGAAGCCCGTGATGTCCCTCATGACTGGCTAACTAGATTTGTTCGCTGGCGGTGTTTATCATCGCCTCAGGGTAGATCGATGACAAAAGGCTGAAGAGGGATGTTGGGGCGTTCGTTTCTGAACCTGGTCGGCACTGCGGCAGTGCTGGGGGCTCTGATTGCTGCAGCAATGCCACTCGGCCTGAGTGCCGTCGACCGCGCCGGTTCGCCGATTCCGTGTGGCACCGCGCTGAACCCGGACTACCGGGTCGCCGCGAAGGAAGACCTGCTGAACCACGATCAGTTCACGCTCGTCGGACCGGTGTTTGCCACCAGCGATTACAAAGGGCAGTGTGCCGAAATCGTCGGTCAGCGCAGAATGGCCGCCATGTCGGTGGCGGGCGGCGGAATCCTGATTTTGCTCACGGTGTTCACCGCGCCGTTTGCGGCGCAAGCCGCGGCACGCGTCGTCGCCTCACGCCGCAGCAGGCAGGCTGAGAACGCCGGCCCGGCGGAACCGGTTCGCGACGAGCCGGACCATGCCCCCGTGGGTGCCCAGTGGAGCGGTTACCAGGTCGGCGCCGGCCTCACGCAGCCGATCCTGGAAAAGACCCTCGGCGAGCAGATAGGAAGCCACGACTATGCGGCGGTCGCTGCGGCGGCGCTGCGCCGCGACGGCGTCGGCGATCCTCGGAGCGCCGGTGGCGGCGTAGGCCAGCTCTACGCGGTCGCCGGTAACGGCTGACAGCATCGCGGCGGTCCGGCGCAGATCGGACTGTGCGTACGGGTCCGAGGTGCCGGCTGCGGCCAGGATCACCGCGTCGCCCGGCTGCCACCCGGATTCGACGAGCCGATCGGCGAGCACCCGGACGGTCCCGTGACAGGGTCCGAGCGGCGGGGTGACCGTGACGAGCGGATGGCCGCTGGCCGACACATGAGCAGGAACGTCGACGCGCACGTGATACCCGGCGGCGAGGAATGCGGGCACCAGCACCACCGGCCGATCGGCCGGCATGGTGTCCAGCACGTCCCGTGGGGTCGGGCCCAATACGTCGACGAATGCGACCTGGACACTTCGTTCGAGCTGTTCGGCCACCCGCTCGGCGAGATCGGCGATCATCGCGACCCCACCGGGTTTGCGGGTGCCGTGCGCCACCAGCAGCAGGCTCATAACGCGCGTGCCATCTCTGTGTCGGTGTCGTCGACCGCCAGCCGATAACCCCTTTTCACCACGGTGGACACGATGCTCTTGTCTCCCAATGCAGTTCGAAGGCGCAGCACCGCGGTCTCGACGGCGTGGGTGTCGGTCCCGCTGCCGGGCAGCGCGCCCAGCAGATCGAAACGTGACACCACCGCGCCGGGCCGGTGCGCGAGCGCCCGGATGGTGGCCATACCCGCGGGGGACAGCGACTTGACCACGCCGTCCACCAGCACGCAGGTCCCTCGGATCTCGAGGAGGTGACCCGCGACCCGCAACGTACGGGACTGCAGCAGGGGCAACTCGTCGGTGATGTGGCGGGCCAGTGCGCCCAACCGCATGCGCTCGGGCGCCGACGTGGGAATGCCGAGGCGCACGAGCGGACGCGCCGTGACCGGTCCGACGCACATCGCGTGGACGTCGGTGCGCAGCGCGGAGACCACCTGCTCGGTCAGTCCCAACTCGGTGGCTCTCATCAGCACCGAGGCGACGGCCGGGGCCGAGGTGAAACTGACTGCGTCGAAGCGCCGTTCGGCGATGCCTGCGACGAGTTGGTCGAACTCGCCGCCCGGTGGGGCGGGATGCCACCGGTAGACACGGATCGGCACCACCTCTGCACCCGCGACACGCAGCTCGTCGAGGAACTCAGGGAACGGATCCCAGTCGTCGGTGGCGCCGTGGAGTTGCACGGCGATGCGCCGGCCGTCGACGCCGTGCTCGACGAGGTAGCGGACCACCTCGCGGGAGGATTCGGAGTCCGGCGACCACTCCTCCGGCAACCCGGCGGCCCGTAGTGCCCCCGTGGCCTTCGGCCCCCTGGACACGATGCGAGCCTTGCCCAGCGCCTCGGTCAGCTCGCCGGCCAGGCCCCAGCCGTCGGCTGCGGCGATCCACCCCCGCAACCCGATGCCGGTGGTGGCGACGACGATGTCGGGCGGGTCGGTGATCAACGACTCGGTGTGTGCCCGCAGTTCGTCGTCGTCGGGCAGCGGCACCATGGTGATCGCGGGCGCGCTGGTCACCGTCGCGCCCCTCCTGCGCAGCAGGGCGCACAGTTCATCGGCTCGTCGGGCGGAGGTCACCGCCACCCGGAATCCGGTGAGGGGTGCCCAGTCGGGCTCACGCATGCTTCCTGTGTAGGCAGGCTCTGTTTCCACGGCGTTACCCCGCGATTGCTGGGGCGTGTCGCTCGGTCCCTGTGACCGGCATCGCAGCGGGGCGGCGCACGTAGCAGAACCAGGTCACCACCGACGCCAGCACGTAGAACGCCAGGAAGATCCAGAACGCGGTGGTCGCCGAACCGCTGGATAGGTAGGACTGCCGCAACGCCATGTTGATCCCCACGCCGCCCAGCGCCCCGACCGCACCCGCGAAGCCGATGAGCGCACCGGACATCGACCGCGACCAGTGCCTGCGCTCGTCCTCGCTGACGTCCAGCGAGTGGCTGCGCGCCTCGAAGATCGACGGGATCATCTTGTACACCGAACCGTTGCCGATACCGCTGAGCAGGAACAGCGCGATGAAACCGACGACGTAGCCGCCCATCATCAGTCCGGTGGCGGCCTCGCTGCTGCCGTCGGAGACCGTGCTGACCGCGACCAGCAGACCGGCGCCCAGGATCATCCCGGCGAACACCGCCAGGGTGACCCGCCCGCCGCCGATGCGGTCGGCGAGCTTGCCGCCGTACACCCGCGACAGGGAGCCCAGCAGCGGACCGATGAAGGCGATCTGCGCGGCGTGCAGCGACGCCTGAGCCGGGGTCTGGCCGCCGGAGATGAAGTTGATCTGCAACACCTGGCCGAACGCGAACGCGAACCCGATGAACGATCCGAACGTGCCGATGTAGAGCAACGAGATGATCCACGTATCCCGTTCGCCCAGAATCGCTTTCATGGCACCGAGATCGATCTTGTGATGCTCGAGGTTGTCCATGTACAGCGCCGCGCCCAGGCCCGCCACGGCAAGGGCGACCAGGTAGACCGCGCACACCCAGTACGGGGCCCGGTTGCCCGCCGTCGCGATCACGAACAGGCCCACCAACTGGATCATCGGGACGCCGATGTTGCCCCCGCCCGCGTTGAGTCCCAGCGCCCAGCCCTTGAGCCGCTGCGGGTAGAAGGCGTTGATGTTGGTCATCGACGACGCGAAGTTGCCCCCGCCGAAGCCGGCCAGCGCGGCGCACACCAGGTACGGCCACAGCGGCAGGCCCGGGTTGGCCATCAACACGACGGTCATCACGGTCGGGATCAGCAGCACGAGTGCGGAGAACACCGTCCAGTTGCGACCGCCGAACGTCGCGGTGGCCAGCGTGTACGGGATGCGCAGGCACGACCCGACCAGGGTGGCCGTGGCCCCGAGCAGGAACTTGTCACCCGCCGAGAACCCGTAGACGGCCTCGGGCATGAACAGCACCATCACCGACCAGATCGACCAGATGGAGAAGCCGATGTGCTCGGCGACCACCGACCAGATCAGGTTGCGACGTGCGACGTACTTGTTGCCGGCCTCCCAGGCCACGACGTCCTCGGGATCCCAGTTCGTGATGCGCTTCGGCTTGAGCAGAGTGGGCATGCGAGCACGCTAGAAAGCGATTATTGCCCCGACACTGCGCGCGATGACCCGGCCGTGAAATTCCGCTCACCTGGATCGGCGGGCAGGTGTGAGAAAGCCGTTACGCGGTCACCAGGGGTCGCCGGATCGCCAATCGCACGTGATCTCGCGCGCGGTGTCCAACTCGAGGCCGTCCGGGAGATCGACCGGCAGGACGAACAGCGACCGGTCGTCCTCAGGGGTGCGAACGATGCCCTCGGTGGGGGTCAGCACCGATGTCGGACCCTCCCACGGCAGCCAGCCCCTGGCAATGTACATCGGCCGGGCGATGTCCGACGCGCTCAGCGCGCCGATCTGATAGGCGCCGCGGATCACCTGCTCGAGCGCGTCGAGCACGGCGGTGCCCAGACCGTCGCCCCGCCGGTCCTCGCGCACCGCGACGGCCTCGACGTAACCGCAGCGCAGCGCGTGACCTCTACCGTCGGGTCCCCGGTACATCAACCGACGTTGGACGACGGCGCCGTGCGCGATGAGCGCACCGTGGTGAGAGATCAGCGCGTGCATGCCACCGAGCGCGTGGTCCCAGTCGTCGTCGGTGAAATCGTCGGTGAGATCACTGTCTCCGGACGGATCGCGGAACGCCTCGATCACCATGCGGCGCGCGCCGTCGCGGGTTTCCTGGTCCAGATCGGAGGTGTGGATCAGACGCGCGGTGTGGATCGCACCGCGCGTGCGAGCCTCACTGACATGCTGGGTGAGCACACCTTCGTTGTACCACCGACGGGTGCCGCCGTCAGGTCTCGAACGGTCGCCGGGGGTAGGCCCAGTGCAGTCGTACGGTCTGACCCGGCCGCACCTGCCCCAGCTTGTCGATGTCCTCCTCGGTGACCACGCCGATCACCGGGTATCCGCCGGTCACCGGGTGGTCAGGACCCAAGATCACGGGAAAACCGTTGGGCGGCACCTGGATCGCGCCGCGCGTCGCGCCCTCGCTGGGCAGCTGGCGGTTGGGGTCGCGGTACTCCAGTGGCATACCCACCAGACGCATCCCCACCCGGTCGCTGCGGTTGGTGACCAGCCAGTTGGTGCGTACGAGGATGTCGGGGTCGACGAACCAGTCGTCGCGCGGCCCCGGAACCACCTGCAGCTCCACGACGTCGTCGGCGATCGCGGCGACCGGCGCCTGATCGAGTTCGGGAAACTCGTCGGTGTGCTCGCCGACGGGAAGCACGTCACCGGGTCGCAGGGGCGACGGCCCGATCGCCGACATGACGTCGTAGCTGCGTGAGCCGAGAACCGGGGTGACGTCGATGCCGCCCCGCACCGCCAGGTAGCTGCGCAGTCCGGAATGCGGCGCGCCCAGAGAGATCACCTGGCCGTCGTGGACATGGTGAATGCTGTTGGTGCCGAACGGGATTCCGTTGACCGCGGGATCGGTGTCGGCGCCGGTGACCGCGATCGCCACGTCACCGCCACACACGCGTGCCGAGAATCCCCCGAAGGTCACTTCGATGGTGGCGCTCTCACCGGGGTTGGCCACGAGGCGGTTGGCCAGCGTGTGGGACCGGCGGTCGGCGGCACCCGACCGGGTGACACCCATGTGGGCCAGTCCCGGCCTGCCCAGGTCCTCGACCAGCGCAAGTGGCCCGGTGCGCAGCACTTCCAGTGTCGTGCCCATGATCGCCCTCCCGTTCTAGCCGACGGCCCGGAACTGCACCCACATGCCAGGGGTGAGCAGTGCCGGCTTGTCTCGGTTGACGTCGAACATCACCGCGTCGGTGTGCCCGATCAGCTGCCAGCCGCCCGGCGACTGGCGGGGGTACACGCCGCTGAACTCACCGGCGAGCGCCACCGCGCCCGCGGGGACCGACGTGCGCGGTTCGGCACGGCGGGGTACCTGCAGGCGTGCGTCGCCGTCGACCAGGTACGCGAAACCCGGTGCGAAGCCACAGAACCCGACCCGCCACGGGGTGCCGGTGTGCGCCGCGATCACCTGTGCCGGGGTCATCCCGGTCAGGCTCGCGACCTCGTGCAGGTCGGCGCCGTCGTAGACGACGTCGATGGTCACGTCGACACGGTCGCCCGGTGGCTGGTGGGTGATCGCCTCGGGGCGCACCCGCAGCTTGCCCAGCCGTTGGCGGGTGGGTGCCTGATAACGCGGCCCGGCCAGCTTGACCAGCACCGTGCGCGCGGCGGGGACGATGTCGACCACCCCGAGGAGTTCGGCCTCCCGCAGGGTCTCGGTCCACGCCAGCACCTCGGCGGTGCTGTCGAACTCCAGAAGCAGCGCCTGATCGCCGTAATTGTGGACGGTGCCCAGGGTCATGGGGTCCATCACTTCTGATGCCACACTCATGACCCGAAACTACCCGCGGGTAGCTAAGAACGGTACGGCTCTGTGAGCCTTGCCAGAGCTGCCTTACCGAAGCCTCACACGGCGACCTGATACGTGGGTTCGGAGCGCTTGACGAACGCGATGACGCGGTAGGTCACCGGCAGCATGAGCACCTCTACGGCGGTCTTGTAGAACCAGCCGAGCGCGGTGTAGGTCACGAAGTCGCCGAATGTCGAGATGCCGATCGCACCCGCGGCGATCGCACAGAACACCAGCGTGTCGCCGAGCTGACCGGCGAACGTCGATCCGATCAGGCGCGCCCAGAGATGTTTCTCCTTGGTCCGCTGTTTGATGGCGACGACGACCCAGGCGTTGATGGTCTGCCCGACGAGGAACCCGGCCAGGCCGGCGACGATCAGCTGTGTGTAGGCGCCGACGACGTTCTCGAAGTGCTCCTGATTGGTGTAGAAGTCGGCCGCGGGCAGATAGACGGTGACCCAGAACGCGAGCGCGGCCAGCGCGTTCATCGCGAAACCGAGCAGGATCGCGCGACGTGCGGCCTTGAAGCCGTACACCTCCGACAGCACGTCGCCGATCACGTAGGTCAGCGGGAACACGATGAACCCGCCGTCGGTGATGATCGGTCCGAACGCCACGCCTTTGGTGGCGGTGACGTTGGAGATGATCACCAGGGCCGTGAAGACCGCGACGAACATCGGATAGTAGGCCGATCCGACGGAGGCGGTGCCGCGGTGCTCGGGTTCGGGAATGCTCACTCGGCCTATCTTCTCAGGCCGTGCTCATCCCAGCACGCGGGCCAACTCCGGCGGCAGTTGATCGGCGACGACGGGATAGGACAGCGGCGAGGCGAAGGCGATGGCTCCCGCGAGCTCCTTGGTGGTGAAGATGTTCCGATCACGCCTCGTGGCCGCGAGTTGAGCGACGATGGGGTCCGCCAGCAACGCATCGCGGTCCTGATCGCTCTCGGTCGTCCAAATCAGCACGTCGGCGCCGTCGAGCACCGAGGCGATCTCGTCGCGGGGGATCAACGCGGGCACCTCGGGCACCGTCAGGCCCATCTGCGTGAGGAAGTCGGTGCGCCATCCCGGCGGCGTGGCCTGCACACCGCCGCGGTACAACGTGCCGCCCAGCAGGAGTGCCTTCTTGCCGGAGAATTGCGGGTGATCGGTCTTCACGGTGGTGAACCTGTCGTCGACCGATTTGATCAGCTCGGTCATCTCGGCGTTCTTGAACACCGCCTGACCGATGATCGTGGCCTGGTCCTTCCACGGTTCGAAGAACGCCTCGGAGCCGGTCTGCGCGACCGTCGGAGCGATCTCGGACAGCTTCGCGTAGGTGTCGGCGTCCAGGCCCGCGTTGGTGGCGACGATGAGATCCGGTTTCAGTGCCGCGATCTCCTCGACCGGGATGCCGTTGTCGAGGTTGAGCACGGTGGGCTGCGCCCCGGCGAGTTGCCGTTGCGCCCAAGGCCATACGCCGAACGGTTCACCACCGAACCAGTCGGTCACCGCGATCGGCACGACCCCGACCGCGAGCAGGTCGTCCTGCTCGGTGAGACCGGCGCTCACCACACGCTGGGGCGGGCCGGGGATCGTGGTGTCGCCGAAGGCGTGGCGGACGGTGACCGATCCGTCGTCGGCGACTTCGCCGGGTTTGTCGGTGCTGCACGCGGCCACGAGTGCCAATCCGGCGGTCACCGCCAGAAACCCGCGTCGGGTCAGTGGTCTCGGCACTTCGCCAGCGTACGGTCAGTCCAGGGTGAAGCTGCCGAACAACACGGTGGCGAGTCCCAGTGCGACGACGATGTTGACGACAGTCGCCGACGCGAACACCGCGATCGGCCGCCAGCCTGCCTCACGCAGTCCGCGTGCGGAGAACTCCAGCCCGATCGCCACGAACGCGAAGATCAGGAACCAGTTCCGCAGATCGTTGACCGTCGCGATGGCGGCCTTGCCGTCCGCGGCGAACTGCAGGTACAGCGTGCCGATGATCGAGGCGGCGATGAAGCCCAGCACGAATTTCGGGAAACGGTCCCAGAATTGGCTCAGTGACGGGCGCGCATCGGCGGCTGTCCTGCGTTCGACCTTGAGCGCGAAGTAGGCCGTGAGCGCAATCGCGACGAAACCGATCAGCGCGTTCTGCGTGGTCTTGACGATCGTCGCGATCTGCAGCGCATCCTCACCCGCGATCGCGCCGGACGCTGCGACGGCCGCGGTGGTGTCGATGTTGCCGCCGATCCACGCGCCGGCGACGGCGTCGGACAGGCCGAACACGTCTGCCAGCCACGGCAACAGGAAGATCGAGGGCAGGGCGAAGACGATCACCAGCGAGGCGGCATAGGCCAGTTGTTCCTTCTTCGCCTGCACCGCACCTGCGGCCGCGATCGCCGCGCTCACCCCGCAGATCGACACCGCGGATGCCAGCAACGCGCGCAGTTTGTCCTCCAGGCCGAGCCTGCCACCCAGCCACCAGGTGAACCCGAACACGATCGAGATGAGCAACAGTGCCTGGATGATGGCCGGGCCCGCCGCGGTGACCAGCACCTTGAGGTTGATGGACGCGCCCAGCAGCACCAGGCCGGTCTTGATGAAGAACTCGGTGCGGAATCCGCGCGACAGCGCGTCGCGCAGCGCGAGCTTGGACAGGATCGCATTGCCGATCAACCCCAGAGCGATTGCGTACACCGGGAATTCGATCGACTTCGCGGCCTTGGCGAACGACGTGCCCGCGAACCACTGGGGCACCTGGGCCTCGAGAAACTTGGTGGCCGCCCCGAGTGCGACGACGACGAGGACGCCTGCGACGGCGTAACCGAGCGCGGACTGGCCCGACTGCCGTGGCTGCCCCGACTGCCCGGACTGTTCTTCGGTGCGCTGCTCGGTCACGGGATCACACTCCCCGGGACGGCCCCGGCCAGGACCAGTCCCAGCAGTGCGAGACCGACGATCACGGCGAGCCAGTCCTCATTCACGCGGTTCACGCGCGTCAGGTTAAGAAGGCGATGCTCCGGATTGAAGAATTGCGATCACCGCGATTCAAGGGGTCAGCGCGACGTTGAGTGCTTGCCCTACGGCCGCGGTGTCACCCTCGACCTTCGCCGTCTCGAGCAGGTCGCGCCGCTTCCACAATCCGAGGTAGAGGTCCTCGGCCGATGCGGTCACCGTCGCCACCGGTTCGCTCGGCTCGGTCCCGCCGACCGTCCACGTGTGCTCGGTGTCGGCGGTGCGGAACAGGATGGGTGCGGCCACCGGTTCGGTACGGCCGAAGCGCACCTGGCGCGGGTAGAACACGGTCAGGACCTCGTCGACGCCGTCGGCGCAGAACTCCGGGGCGAGGCCGACGGGGTCGGCGCCGACCGCGTGCTGCAGGTCCGCGTGGTGTACGGCGTGTTCGTGGGCCTGGCGGCGGATCCAGAAACCTGCGAGCCGGGGCTTCGGCCCGAAGCCCCAGCACGGTTCATCGGCGTCGACCGCCCGCATCGCGGTGAGGTAGTCGGGGATGCCGTCGAGGAAATCGGCGACGGCCTGGGTGGGCTCGTCCTGCGGTTGCGGTTCCTCCGCCAACTCGCGGGTGCGCAGGATCTGGCGTACCCAGGACTCGATCGACCACAGGTGGCCCAGCAAATCGACGACCGTCCAACCCGGGCAGGTCGGTACCGCACGCGCGAGGTCGGCGTCTTCACCGAGGGCATACGACTGGATGGCGAGCACGTCGGTCTGTAATTGCGTCAGGAGCGTGTTGTCGTCCACACGTGCACATTACGGGTTGGTCAGGCCCCGCAGAAGGACGACGAGACCGAACTCGAAGGCGTCGTCGGCGCGGGCAGGCTTGGGTGCGCCCGTGGCCAGCGCGGCGGCCAGTTCGGGCCCCACCTCGGTGCCGGATTCCCACGGTTCATCGGGCGCGGCGAGGTCGAGCGCCGAGCCCAGCACGTAGTTGTCGATCAGCGTGATGATGCGCAGCGAATCCGCGGCGCTGAAGCCGGCACGGCCGAGGGTGACCGCCAGTGCGTTGTACATGCGGAACGCCTGCGTGCTGTTGACGGCGTGGATCGTGAGAAGCGGGATCAGCCGCGGGTAGCGCGCGAAGCTGCGCCGGTAGGAACGCATGATGTCGGCCACCACGTCGCTCCACGGCCGGTCGGTGTCGAGGTCGGGCAGGTTGACCTCGGACATCGCGCGTTCGCGCAGGAGTTCGACGATCTGTTCGCGACCTGCCACGTGGTTGTAGAGCGACGACGGACTGACCTTGAGCCTGCGGGCCAGTTCGGGGATGGTGAAGCCACCCGTGGCGTTGACGAGATCCAGTGCCGCAGTGGCGATCCGGTCGGTCGACAGTATCGGTGTGGATGGACGACCCATGGCCGGATTCTCCCTTGTTGTGACCTAGCGCTTTACAACTCGTGGTCCACGCCACACAATAAACGAATCTCATTCGTTTTAGGAGCATGATGATCACCCTGACCGCCACCGCCCCCGAGTCGCTGTCGCGCACCACGGTCTCGCAGCGGCCCCCGCTGCGGGTGGGTCTGGTGCAGCACCGCTGGCGACCCGACGCCGGCGAGCTGGTCAAAGTGCTGCGCGAGGGCATCGACCGCGCCGCGGGGGAGGGGGCGACGGCGGTCTTCCTGCCCGAGATCACCCTGCTGCGGTACCCGGCGGACACGCCCGCGGGCCCGAACCCGGGAGACGCGGCCGAGGACCTCACCGGTGGGCCCACATTCGAACTGGCCGCCGAGGCCGCGCGCGCCAACGGCATCTTCGTCCACGCGTCGCTGTACGAAAAAGCCCCGGCCGCAGACGGTCTCGGGTACAACACCGCCATCCTGGTGTCGCCCGAGGGTGAACTGGTGGGGCGCACCCGCAAGATGCACATCCCGATCTCGGCCGGTTACTACGAGGACACGTATTTTCGTCCGGGCCCGGCCCGGCCCTCGGATGGCGACCCTTATCCGGTGTACAGCCCCGAAGGGCTCGGCGCGCGCATCGGGCTGCCCACGTGCTGGGACGAATGGTTCCCCGAGGTGGCCCGCAGCTACTCGCTGGGCGGTGCGGAGATCGTCGTCTACCCGACGGCGATCGGGTCGGAGCCGGTGTTCCCGGACTTCGACACCCAGCCGCTGTGGCAGCAGGTCATCGTCGCCAACGGCATCAGCAGCGGGTTGTTCATGGTGGTGCCCAACCGCACCGGTGACGAGGGCAGTCTGTCCTTCTACGGCTCGTCGTTCATCTCCGACCCGTTCGGGCGGGTTCTGGTCTCCGCGCCACGCGACGAGGAAGCGGTCCTGGTGGCCGATCTCGATCTCGATCAGCGCCGCGACTGGTTGGAGCTGTTCCCGTTCCTGCTCACCCGCAGGCCCGAGAGCTACGGTTCGCTGACCGAGCCTGTGGACCCCGACCATCCCTACGGGGCGGGGCATGCGGCCACGCCCGTGGTGAAGTAGGCCCCCGTGGGCTCATATGTCATGCCCGGCGAGGGCGCACCGCAGGACCGGGTGTGGATGGCGTTCCCGTGCGAGGGTTACTCACTCGGTGACACCGAGGCCGACCGGCACGAGGCGCGGTCCACGTGGGCCGCGGTCGCCCATGCGATCACGCAGTTCGAACCCGTCACGATGCTCGTCGATCCCGCCGAGATCGGCGCGGCGAGAAGATATGTGTCACGGGATGTCGAGCTTGTCGAGGCACCACTGAACGACGCCTGGATGCGTGACATCGGGCCCACGTTCGTGCACGCCGCCGACGGCTCGGTGGCCGCGGTCGACTGGACGTTCAACGGCTGGGGCGGTCAGGACTGGGCACGGTGGGACCGCGACGCCGAGATCGGTGTGACGGTGGCCGAACTGGCTTCGGTGCCCGTCGTCTCGTCCGCACTTGTCAACGAGGGCGGCGGAATCCAGGTCGACGGCAACGGCACCGTGCTGCTCACCGAAACCGTGCAACTCGACCCGGGCCGCAATCCAGGGCTCACCAGGGAGCAGGTGGAACGAGAACTGGCCCGTACCATCGGCGGCACCGACTTCGTGTGGCTGCCCCGCGGCCTGACCCGCGACAGCGAGCGTTTCGGTACCCGCGGGCATGTCGACATCGTCGCGGCCATCCCGGCTCCGGGTCGTCTGCTGCTGCACACACAGCGTGCGGAATCTCATCCGGACAGCCTGGTGTGCAAGGAAATCCGTGCCGTACTCGAGGAGTCCGCCCGCTTCGACATCGTGGAAATGCCCGCGCCGGACACCCTCACCGACGCCGAAGGTCATGTCGACTACAGCTACATCAACCACCTCGTCGTCAACGGCGGTGTGATCGCGTGTGCGTTCGGCGATCCGCGCGACGCCGACGCCGCGGCGATCCTGGCCGAGCAGTATCCGGGCCGCGAGGTGGTGAGCGTCGACGCCCGTGGGCTGTTCGCCCGTGGCGGGGGCATCCACTGCATCACCCAGCAACAACCGGCACCCCGCGGAAAGGTCTCATGAGCGAGCGTATTGTGCCGACCGTGAATTCATCCACCCTCTTCCGCAACGGCGTGATCTGGAGTCCTGACGGGGACACGACCACCGACGCCCTGCTGATCTCGGGCGGCGTCGTGCAGGCCGTCGGCGACGAGGCCAAGGCCGGATCCGCCGATGTCGAGGTGGATCTCGAAGGCGGTTTCCTCATGCCGTCGTTCGGCGACGGCCACGCCCACCCGCTCTACGGTGGCCTCGAATCCGCCGGTCCCGCGGTGCGCAAGGGCAAATCGGTCGACGAGATCGTCGCCGCGGTCAAGGAGTACGCCGACGCCCACCCCGAGCAGGAGTGGATCGTCGGCGCGTCCTACGACGGCAGCCTCGCGTCCGACGGTCTGTTCGACGCACGCTGGCTCGACGCCGTGGTACCGGACCGCCCGGTGGTGCTGCGGGCATGGGACTACCACACGTTCTGGGTGAACTCGGCGGCGCTGCAGCGCGCAGGCATCACCGCGGACACGCCCGATCCGGTGATGGGGGAGATCCCGCGCCGGGCCGACGGATCCCCGCTGGGCACGTTGCGTGAATGGGGTGCAACCGATCTCGTTTCCGCGGTGATGCCCGCACGTGATGAGTCGGTGCGGATCGGGGCGCTTTCCACCGCCGCCGACTATTACCTGGCCCGCGGTGTCACGTGGGTGCAGGACGCGTGGGTCGAGCCCGCCGACGTGGACACGTACGTGGCCGCCGCGCAGCAGGGCGCGTTGCGGATGCGGTTCAACCTGGCCTTCTACGCCGATCCACGGCATTTCGACGAGCAGGTCACGCAGTACGCCGCCGCGCGGGATCGCGTGCGGGACGCGGGATCTGACCTGTTGACGGCGCAGACCGTGAAGTTCTTCGCCGACGGCGTGGTGGAGAACGAGACCGGCGCCCTGCTCGCACCGTACTGCTCAGGCCTGCACTCGCACGGCATGCAGGTGTGGGAGGGGGACTCGCTGGCGCAGGCCGCCCGGCGGGTGGACGATCTCGGCTTGCAGATCCACATCCACGCGATCGGCGACGCCGCGGTGCGCCAGGCCCTCGACGCGATCGAATACGTTGTGCGGCAGAACGGTCCGCGCGACCGCAGGCCGGTGATCGCGCACGCCCAGTTGGTCGACGACGCCGATCTCGGCCGCTTCGCCGAACTGGGTGTCATCCCCAACATGCAGCCGCTGTGGGCGCAGATGGACGCGTTGATGACCGTGCTGACAATCCCCCGTCTCGGCGTCGAGCGTGCCCAGAAGCAGTACCGCATCCGCAGCCTGGAGGATTCCGGCGCCGCGTTGGCGTTCGGTTCGGACTGGCCGGTGTCGTCGGGTGCGCCGCTGGACGGCATCGCCGTCGCGGTGTCGCGCCGCACCGCCGACGGCGAGCCGGAAGGCGGATGGACGCCGCACGAGATCCTGCCTCCCGAAGCGGCTCTGGCGTCGTACACCGGTGCGGTCGCCTACCAGGCGTTCGCCGAGAAGACTTGGGGCCGAATCGTTCCCGGTGCCAGCGCGGATCTGGTGTGGCTGGATCGCGACCCCCGCACCGTCCCGCCGCTGGAGCTTCCCGCGGTTGGCGTACGTGCCACCTACCTGCAGGGCAGACCGGTTCACACGGCTGCGGATTGAGAGGAGCGCAGATGTCGAATACCGCGGAGGTGGCCGAAGGTCATCTCAAACGGGCACTGGGGCTGCCGTCCCTGGTGCTGTTCGGCCTGGTGTACATGGTGCCGCTCACGGTGTTCACCACCTACGGCATCGTCACCCAGACCTCGGGTGGGCGGGTGCCGCTCTCCTACCTGGTGACGTTGGCCGCCATGGTGTTCACGGCACGGTCGTACGCCCGCATGTCGGTGGCCTATCCGGTTGCCGGGTCGGCTTACACCTACACGCAGAAGTCGTTCGGCGCTCCGGTCGGGTTCCTCGCCGGTTGGTCGCTGCTGCTCGACTACCTGTTCCTGCCGATGATCAACTATCTGGTGATCGGCCTCTATCTGTCGGCGGCGATCCCGGCGATACCGGCGTGGGTGTTCATCCTCATCGCGATCGCGGTCGTGACGGTGCTCAACGTCGTCGGCATCGTGTCGGTGGCGCGCGCGAACTTCGTCATCATCGCGGTCCAGGCGATCTTCATCGTCGCGTTCCTCATACTGGCCACCTCGAAGGTGTTCAGTTACGGCACTGTGGATCTGGCGGCGCCGTTCACCGGTGACGGCACCGCACCCGGATTCAGCCCTGTGCTGGCCGGCGCGGCGATCCTGTGCCTGTCGTTCCTCGGCTTCGACGCGGTCTCGACGTTGTCCGAGGAGGCCAAGGATCCGAAACGAACCGTCCCGCGGGCGATCATGATCGCGACGTTGGCGTCGGGCCTGATCTTCGTGGTGCTCTCGTACATGGCGCAGGTGGTGTTCCCCTCCAACGAGTTCAGCGACGTCGACTCCGGTTCGCTGGACGTGATGATGACCGCGGGCGGAAACTTCCTGCAGGTGTTCTTCACGGCCGCCTACGTCGCGGGAGCGACCGGTTCGGCGATCACGTCGCAGGCTTCGGTGGCGCGCATCCTCTACGCGATGGGACGCGACGGAGTGCTGCCGCGCCCCTTCTTCGGGCACGTGTCTCCGAGGTTCTCCACCCCGGTTTACGCGATCCTGGCGGTCGCGGTGATCTCGCTGCTGGCCATCGTGATCGACCTGGGAATCCTGGCTTCGGTGATCAGCTTCGGTGCGCTGGTGGCGTTCTCGGCGGTCAACCTGTCGGCCATCAAGCACTACTTCGTCGACCACCGCGAACGTGCGGGTGCGCAGGTGATCAACAGCCTGGTGCTGCCGCTGATCGGTTTCGCGTTGACGGTGTGGCTGTGGTTCAGCCTCGACGGCCTCGCGCTCATCATCGGGTTGTGCTGGCTCGCGATCGGTTTCGTGTGGCTTGCGGGCGTCACCCGCGGATTCCAGCGGCCGACCCCGGTGCTGGACATGAAGGAGTAGTTGGCACACAGCGATCGAGCGGCCACGGTGTGTTCACGTGGCCGCTCGATGCGTTCGGGGGTGTGTCAGGCCGTATCAGGCTGCAGTGACCGTGACGTCGATGTTGCCGCGGGTGGCCTTGGAGTAGGGGCACACCTGGTGGGCGTCGTCGACGATGGCCTGCGCGGTCGCCTGGTCCACGCCCGGGATGGTGACGTTGAGACGCGCCCGCAGCGAGAACTCGCCGTCGGTGTTGAGCAGGTCCACTTCGGCGTCCACCGCAGTGTCAGCCGGCAGCTTCACGTTGTGCTTGGGTGCGGTGACACCCATGGCGCTCAGGAAGCACGCCGACCACCCCGCGGCGAAAAGCTGCTCGGGGTTGGTGCCGGAGCCTTTGCCGCCCGGCGGGGTCAGCTGGATGTCGAGGTTGCCGTCGGAACTGAACGACTCGCCCTGCCGCCCACCGGTGGTGTGGGTCTTGGCCGTGTACAGCACGTTGTCGGTGGAAGTGGTCATTACCGTCTCCTGTTCATATAAGTCGCATCCGATTTAATCGGATACGTCAGACCCTAACATCGAAACAGCCTCTGTCAATCCCGTCCGATTGAATCGCATGCGATTCAATTTCGGTACACTCGGTTCATGACCCCCGCGCGTCTGAACCTGGCCGACTTCCTGTGCTTCTCGATCTACTCGGCCAACCTCGCGTTCGGAAAGGCCTACAAGCCGCTGCTGGACCAGCGCGGCATCACCTACACGCAGTACATCGCGATCGTGGCGTTGTACGACCAGGATCATCAGACCGTGAGCAGCCTGGGTGAGAAGCTGTTCCTGGAGTCCAACACCCTGACCCCGATCCTCAAGAAGCTCGAGTCGCTGGGATACGTGACCAGGCGTCGGGATCCCGACGACGAGCGTCAGGTCGTCGTCAGCCTGACCGAGGCCGGCCGTGCACTGCGTGAACAGTCGTTCGAGTTGGAGCTCGCGTCGGCCACCGGCTTGACCGTCGACGAGATGCGGATCATGCAGAAGGGCATCGCGAAGCTACGTGACAACCTGCGTGAGCACGTCCGCGCCACTCGCTGACCGGATGTTGCTCAGTGGGGGACCGCCACGCTGCGTAGCAGCTCGGGTGTGAGTTTCGGGACCGCCTCGGGCACCACGAGTACCGGTGTGGTGGCGTGCGCGACAACTGCAGCGGCAACACTGCCCTGTAGATGCCCGAGGAAACCGTTGCGCCGGTGCGGACCGATCACGATCATGCTCGCGCCGTGCTTCTCGGCGGTGTCGACGATGCCCTGCCACGTCGGTGCGGCCTCGACCGCGACACTGCACGCGGTGAACCCGGCGGCCTCGGCGAGTTCCGCACCGCGGGCGGCGGTCCGCTCGGCCGCGCGCCGCACCTCGCTCGCCTGGTCGGCGTCGAAGGGTTCGGTCCCGGCGGGGGTGAATCCGACGTCGGCGGGTTGCCACACGCAGACGACGAGTGCGTCGCGCTCTCCTGCCAACCGGCCGGCGGCGAAGTCGATGGCGTTCGCCGCGCGCTCGGACCCGTCGTAGGCGATCAACACCGGCCCGGTCATCGCGGGCAGGACGCGGGCCGCGGGACGCGAAGGCGTGACGGCCGGGACCTGCGGAGCGGGCAGACCCGGGCGCAGCCGCGCGAGCAGCGGCGGCGAATACCAGGCCGGATCGTCCCCGTCGAGGAAGCGGTCGATGTCAGGTGCCTGTGGTCGCGCACCGCTGAGCAGGTAGACCACCACACCGAAGAGCGCGCCGCCGATCGCCAGGCCGAGGCTGATCCACAGCGCATCGCCGGTTCCCTGCACCAGGCCACCGGTGGCCGTGAGCGCGAAATGCGCGAAGATCGGCGCCACCATGAACGCCGCGACGGCACGCAGCAGTTCGATGATCGCGAAGACGCGCTGCAAACTGTTGGACTGCAACGAGAAACCCGCCACGAACAACGCCGGGGCGACGGTGGCGCCGAGGGCCAGACCGGTCAGGGCCGAACCGACCAGCGCCAGCGGCTGATTCGCGGGTAGTGCGAATCGGAACGCCACGACCCCGGCGGCGAGCAGCGCCATCCCGACGAGGGGGAGGTAGTGCATCGCGCGGCGGCTGATGACGTGTCCGAACACGAACGCCATGACCACCGCGCCGCCGAGTTCGGGCAGATACAGCAGCCCGACGTGTACCGGGTTGAAGCTCTCGAGGAAGACCTCGGCGGTCAACGCGGTCGCAGCAACCGAGGCCGCCGCCGCGAACAGCGCCACCCCGACGCCGGCAACCGGGATGGAACTCGTGAGCATCGTCCGGATCGTGAGCAACGGCCGCGGTGCGCGGAACTGGTAGACGATCAGGGTCACGATCAGCAGCAGGCCGCCCAGCATCGGCACGGTGACCGCCGCGTCGTCGAATCCGTGGCTGGTGAGCTGTGCGGCACCGATGAACGCCGCCGCGCACCCCACCGCTGCCAGCGCGATGGCCTTGATGTCACGTGGCGCGGTGCGGTCTGCCGGCGGCGCATCCTCGAACGTCAACAGCGCCATGACCAGGGCCGCCAGCGCGATGGCGGCGATAATCCAGAACAGTGGGCGCCAGGCGTGCGCCTCGGCCTGCGTACCACCGACGAACGGGCCGAGGGCGACCGCCCCGAACACGCACATGTTCATGATCACTGCTGTGTGGCGCAGCTTTTCGCGTGGGAAGCCGATGGTCAACGGTGGTGCGGCGGCGATCAGCAGCATGCTGGTCGACAAACCCTGGAGCACATGGCCGATGATGAACACCGTGCCGTTCGGTGCCGAAGCGGCCACCGCCGAGCCGATGACGAGCAGTACGGCGTACGCGATCATCATGCGCCGCTGGGGGAGATGCTGCGCGAACTGCACGGCCAGTACGGTCCCCACTGCGTAGGCCGCGTTGCCCAAACCCGAGCCCAGGCTCATCTCCTGGGGCGTCATGTGCAGTTGTTCACAGATGATCGGAACCAGCGGGTCGATCGCCGCGGACAGTGCCAGGTAGGGGATCAGGGCCAAGGTCACCATCGTGGCGACTGCGGGGTACCTTCCGGCGAGGGGGCCTTGGCGCATATCAGAAGCGCCCTGATGTCGGGTTCAGTTCACGCACTGGCGGTGAAACGACGTGCGGTGATTGCTCTATTCCATCTGTGGGTGGTGTCACGACCGTTTGCGCAGCGGAAACATCTGTGCCTGCGTAATGACATCACTCGCAACAACTTTCAGGGAACTCACAGCAGATGTGCAGGGGACGGACAGTCCGGTGCGATGCTCCGTCGCCGACTTGGATGGCGGCGATGGTGAAATCGTCGGCAGCCGTGGCGTTTCGGTGAACTCTCGGCAGTCGACTCCCGGTGAGGGTGACACAACTCCGCCCTGCTGGGAGGGTCCGCCTGCCACCTGTGATCTACGGAGATGTGTTCGGGGTCGGGCTCTGCGACGATTCCCATTTGGACTCCATGGTCCGCGTGACGGGCGTGCCTGCCGCGAACTCCCGCTGGAACGTCTCGCCGTCGTCGCCTTCGAAGGTGACCAGTAGGCCCGATCCGGTGTCCTCCTTGTGGACCACCTTGCAGGTGGGTTCCCCGGTGCCGAGGGTCACCACGTCACCGGGGGCCACCTCGTCGATGCGCGCGACGGCACTGTTGTCAGACATGGTCCTGTCGATAGCCGCTTTACGCGCTCACCAAACCGGTCAGCCCATGGCCCACAGGCCGAGGCTGATCACGAACGCCGTCAGTCCCAGCGTCGTCTCCAGCAGCGTCCAGGTCTTGAGCGTGGTCTTGACGTCCATGCCGAAGAACCGGCTGACCAACCAGAAGCCGGAGTCGTTGACGTGCGAGAGCACCGTGGCGCCCGCGGCGATCGCCATCACCAGCGCGGTCAGTTGCAGGCTGCTCAGTCCCGCGGCGGCGACGGCCGCGCTGAGTAGACCCGCGGTGGTGGTCAATGCGACCGTCGCCGAACCCTGCGCGACGCGCAGCAGTGTGGAGATGAGGAAGGCCTGCAGGATCAGCGAGATCCCGAGGTCGGACAGCGAACCGCTCAGGGCGTCTCCGATGCCGCTGGTGCGCAGCACGCCACCGAACATGCCGCCCGCACCGGTGATCAGGATGATCGCGCAGATCGGGCCGAGGGCGTTGTCGAGGATGTCGGTGACGGTGGCCATCGACCTGCCGCGCAATCCGAGTACCAGGGTGGCGACGATCACGGTGATCAGCAGGGCGATCGAGGTGGTGCCGATCAGTTTGAGGTACTCCGCCCACGTGGCCTCTTCGGGAATCACCCCTGCGGTCTGCAGGGTGGCGACCACCGTGTTGCACGAGATCAGTACGAAGGGCAGCAGCAGCACACCCAGGACGGTCAGGAACGACGGTGTGGTCCGGGTGGCGGTCTTCGAGGACCCTGTGGCGCCGGCCCCGTCGGCGTCGGCCTCGGTGCCGGTGGCGTCGGAATCGCGGCCGCCGTTGATCTCACCGAACAGTGACGTGGGAATGTCGACGTGAACCCGCCTGCCGATCACCTGGGACACGAGGAACGCGCCGACATACCACGACACCAACGCCACGGGGACGCCGACGATCAGGGTGAGACCGATGTTGGCGCCGAGCAGTTCGGCCGCCGCAACCGGACCGGGATGCGGCGGGACCAGGGCGTGCATGGCCGCGAACGCGCCGGCTGCGGGGAATGCGTACAGCAGCAGCGATCCGCCGAACCTGCGGGCCACCGTCATGATGATCGGCAGGAAGACGACCAGACCGGCGTCGAAGAAAATCGGGAAACCGAACAGCAACGCGGCCACGCCGAGCGCGAGAGGGGCCCGCTTCTCGCCGAACCGGCCGATGAGCGTGTCGGCGAGAACCTGTGCACCCCCGGTGGTTTCGAGAAGACGCCCGATCATGACACCGAAACCGACGAGCAGGGCCACGGAGCCGAGCGTGCTGGAGAACCCGGATGACAGGGCGCTTGGCACATCGGCCACGGGGATACCGGCGGCCAGTGCGGTCAACAGGCTCACCAGTACCAGGGCGACGAACGCGTGCAGCTTCACCTTGATGATGAGGAACAGCAGGACCGCCACCGCGGCTGCCGCGATCAGCAGAAGGGTGGTGGTGCCGTATGCCGGATCAATGGCGTCCACGACGCCCCCTCAACACAGCGAAATCCATGGGTCGGCTCACCGGTCCTCCTCTGGTGTGTGGGATTGTGTTGCGCTGACGTAGCTTTCGATGATGTCGTCGATGGACTGGTCGACATCGATCGCGACACCGCACTCATCGGGCGCCAGGGGCTCGAGGGTTTTGAACTGTGATTCCAGCAGCGACGCGGGCATGAAATGGCCCGGCCTGCTCGCCTGCCTCCTGCCGATGGTCTCCATCGACCCCTCCAGATGCAGGAACTCGATGTCGGGGCAGTGCTGCCGCAGTTGGTCGCGGTAGGTGCGTTTGAGGGCCGAGCAGCTCATCACGCCGCCGGCGGGATGTTCGGCCAGCCACTTACCGATGGCCTCGAGCCAGGGGTAGCGGTCGTCGTCGTCGAGGGCGTGACCTGCGGACATCTTCTCGATGTTGGCCGGTGGGTGGAAGTCGTCGGCGTCGGCGAAGGGCACGCGCAACCGCTGGGCCAGCGCCGCGCCCACGGTTGATTTCCCGGAGCCGGAGACTCCCATGACGACGATCGGTGTAGCCATATCTCTTCTGCCTGGTCGATGTGGGTGACGTCACATAGCGTGCCTCAATCGTCATACGATTGCAATAGCCGACTTTTAATGAGTAGCTCTTTTCAGCGCTGAAGCGTCTCTGGCATCATCAATTGATGCTCGATCGTCCGATTGCTGGTGAACTCCACGGCAGCCTCGTTGCCGCGCTGGGAACCGGGATCGTCTCGGGCCGTTACCAGCCCGGACATGTGCTCAACCTGGAGGGGATCAGCGCCGAGCACGGCGTGTCCCGCAGCGTTGCGCGTGAGGCGGTGCGTGTCCTGGAGTCCATGGGGATGGTCGAGTCGCGCCGCCGGGTGGGCATCACCGTGCAGGGTCCCGAGAAGTGGAACGTCTTCGACCCGGTGCTGATCCGCTGGCGGCTGCAAGCCGGTGACCGCACGGCGCAACTGGTGTCGCTGTCGGAACTACGACTGGGTTTCGAACCGGCCGCGGCCGCGCTGGCCGCGCGGCGGGCGAGCCCGCACCAGTGCCGCGTCCTGGCAACCGCGGTGTCCGACATGGTGATGCACGGACGCAACGGCGACCTCGCGGCGTATCTGGCGGCAGACAAGCTCTTTCACCAGACCATGCTGGAGGCGAGCGGCAACGAGATGTTCCGGGCGCTCAACGGCGCGGTTGCCGAGGTGCTCGCCGGTCGCACCCATCACGGCCTGATGCCGGAGAAACCGAACATCGACGCGATCGCCCTGCACGACGAGGTCGCCCGCGCCATCAGGATGGGCGAGGCCGATCAGGCCGAGCGGGCCATGCGCGCGATCATCGGCGAGTCGGTCTCGGCCATCGTCGAGGTCGGACCCCCGGGTGCAGGGACCGCCGCGCAGGCATGAGGGGCCCCACGCGCATGCGACGATCGGCATAATCACCCCGAAATCGTCCTCGCTGAGGAAGGGTGGGCCCCATGCGCGAATATCTCAAGTTCTACATCGACGGCCGCTGGGTGGATCCGGCCGAGCCGCGGACCCTCGACGTCGACAACCCGACCACCGAGCAGGTCGCCGGGCGCATCGCGATCGGCGCGGCGGCAGATGTCGACGCCGCGGTCGAAGCGGCCCGCAAGGCGTTCACCACGTGGTCGCAGACCTCCCGCGACGAGCGCCTCGCGGTCCTGGGCGCGATCCTCGACGAGTACCAGAAGCGCGCGTCCGACCTCGCCGACGCGGTCAGTGAAGAGATGGGTGCGCCGGCATCGCTGGCCGCGGGTCCGCAGGTCAGGATGGGCCTGGGGCACCTCACCACGTCGATCGAGGCGCTCAAGAAGTTCCAGTTCGAGGAGCAGTACGGCAGCACCCTGGTGGTCAAGGAGCCGATCGGTGTCTGCGGTCTCATCACGCCGTGGAACTGGCCCATCAACCAGATCGCGTGCAAGGTGTTCCCCGCGTTGGCCACCGGCTGCACCATGGTGCTCAAGCCGTCCGAGGTGGCCCCGTTCTCGGCGCAGATCTTCACCGAGATCGTCGACGCCGCAGGCGTTCCCGCCGGCGTGTACAACCTCGTGTACGGCGACGGTCCCGGCGTGGGCTCCGAGCTGTCGAGCCACCCCGACATCGACATGGTGTCGTTCACCGGGTCCACCCGCGCGGGCATCGACGTGGCGAGGAACGCCGCGCCCACCGTCAAGCGCGTGACGCAGGAATTGGGCGGAAAGAGCCCCAACATCGTGCTGGACGACGCCGACTTCGCCAAGAGCGTGGCGGCAGGCGTATCGGCGATGATGACGAACAGCGGGCAGAGCTGCAACGCTCCTTCGCGCATGCTGGTGCCGAATTCCCGTATGGACGAGGCGATCACGATCGCTCGCGGGACCGTCGCAGCGGTGAAGGTCGGCGATCCGTCCGACAAGAAAGCGATCGGTCCGGTCGCGTCGAAGGCCCAGTTCGACAAGATCCAGGGGCTCATCCAGAGGGGCATCGACGAGGGCGCGACGCTCGTCGTCGGCGGCACCGGGCGCCCCGACGGCCTCGACACGGGCTACTACGTCAAGCCGACGGTGTTCGCCGACGTCACCAACGACATGACGATCGCGCGGGAGGAGATCTTCGGCCCCGTGCTGTGCATCCTCGGCTACGAGGATCTGGACCAGGCCGTCGAGATCGCCAACGACACCGAATACGGCCTGGCCGGCTACGTCTCAGGCGCGGACCTCGAAACCGCGCGTGCCGTGGCCCGCCGCATCCGTGCTGGATCGGTCGCGATCAACCACGGATTCGATCTCAGCGCCCCGTTCGGCGGGTACAAGCGCAGCGGCAACGGACGCGAGTGGGGCCACTTCGGTTTCGACGAGTACCTCGAGACCAAGGCCGCGATGGGCTACGCGCCGCCACAGTAGGCGCAGTAGACGAATCGGGCGAACGTGGCACCTACTCCGCGGGAGCGGGTGTCACGTCGGCACCGGAGCCCTTGATCGACGCTTTCGCGCGGTTCTCGGGCCGCACGGCCTTCTTGCCGCGCACGTAGCCGGTCTTGGAGATCGACGCCGCGAGCAGGGCGTCCTCGCCCTTGACGAACGGGTGGAACGCCACGCCGGCGCCTCCGCGGCCCTTGACCGGGATGTCGGCGACTTCGGTGACCTTCCAACTCTTTTCGGCGATCGACAGGATGGCCTCGCCGTTGGCGCACGACACCGGCAGCGCGGCGATCACCTCGTCACCGTCGGCCGCGAGCTTCACCCCGGCCACACCGTTTCCGGCGACGCCCTGCGGGTTCACCGACGCCGGGTCGACACGCAGGATCTTGCCGCGCCGCGTCACGAGCGCCAGATGGTAGCCCTCCGGAAGCACACCCGAGCGCACCAGACCGGTGATGTCGGGCGCGACCGGGATGTCGCGGATCTTGAACGGCAGACCGTTGCCGGTCGTGAACTTGATACGACCGTCGGACCACACAGCCCAGCCGAGCCCGGAGGTGAGCAGCTCACCGTGGCTGTCGGAGAACACCCCTCGGTCGTCGAGACGCCAGGCCGTGTTGACCTTGCGTTCGCGTGAACCGTCCTCGTCGCCGCGGGATACCGGCGTCGCGTCCAAGTCCAGCACGGTGCGCCGGTCGTACTCGGGGCCCTTGAACAGCTTCGCGGTCTCGACGAGTTCCTTGTCGATCACCTTGCGGCGGGACTCGGGGTTGGTCACCAGATCATTGAGTTCGGCGAACTCGGCGTCGAGCTTCTCGGCCTCGGCCTGCAGCTCGATGACGTCGAGTTTGGTCAGTCGCCGAAGTTGCAGCGACAGAACGTAATCCGCCTGCTCGGCGTCGATCTTGAACCGCTCCTGCAGGCCCTTGCGGGCCTCGTCGACGGTCTCGGAGCCGCGGATGACCGCGACGGCGGCGTCGATGTCGAGGTGGATCTTCATCAGACCGGCCACCAGATGGCGGCGCGCGGTGACCTTCTCCAGCCGGTATTCACTGCGGTGCAGCACCACCGAATCGCGCAGCTGGAGGAATGTCATGATCAGGTCACGCACCGACCACCAGCGCGGTACGCGGTTCTCGTCGAGGGCCACCAGGCTCGCGGCGAAGGTGGATTCCAGCGGTGTGAGGGCGAGCAGTTGGTCGCGGATCTGTTCTGCGTTGTGGCCGCGCTTGGCGGTGACGACGATGCGCAGGCCGTTGCGGCGGTCGGTGAGGTCGGACATGTCCGCGACCCCCGACATCTCGCCGGACTCGACGAGGGCACGGATGCGGTCCTGCACGGTGTTGCTCGCGACGCCGGGTGGCAGTTCGGTGATGATGCAGTTCTTGCCCTCGACCGAGATCGTGCCGCGCACGGTGAAATGCCCACGGCCGGTGGTGATGTACTCACGCAGCCCGGCCGTGCCCACCACACTCGCGCCGGACCCCCAATCGGGTCCGGGGATCAGCTTGCACAGCCGGTCGTCGGTCATGTTCGGCGTCTTCAGCAGCGCCCGGCAGGCCGCCATCACCTCGCGCGGATTGTGTGCGGGCACCTTGGTGGCCCACCCCTCGGCGATGCCGACGGCCCCGTTGCACAGCAGCACGGGCCACTGCGCGGGCAGCACGGTCGGCTCGATCCATTCGCCGTCGAACGTCGGCACCATCGGTACCGCGTGGTCGTTGAGTTCGGCGGTCAGCGCCGCGCCCGGTGCCGAGAGCCGCATCTCGGTGTACCGGTCGGCGGCGGGGATGTCGCCCTGGATGCGGGGGAACGCGCCTTGTCCGTCAATGACTTTCACGCGCTGGAAGTCCGCGGCCATCAGCGCCGCGGCGCCGTACATCGAGGCGCCGCCGTGGGGGTGCAGGTTGCCGGTGACCGCCGAGCACACCTTCGACGACTTCTGCGGTTTGTTGCCTGGCAGCAGTTTCGAGTCGTGCATCTGGTACAGCAGTCGACGCTGACCGGGTTTGAGCCCGTCGTACGCCGACGGGATGGCGCGGTCGCTGACGCTGTAGAGCGCGAAGGTCAGTTGGTAGTGGTTCCAGTAGTCGTCGGCGCTCTGGTCGAGCACCAGATCGGGGTTCTGCTCGGGAACGTCCAGGGTGGCGGTCACGTGAAAGTCTCCTACGTCAGGTCCAGCGCGGAGGTGTCGACACGGGCGGCGACATCGGCCATCCACGTGCGCCGGCCCTCCGGCGGTCCGCCGAACAACGTGTGGTGCAGCTTCTTCTCGCTCTCATCGGGGCGCACCCGAATCACCGTGCGGCGCTGCGGATCCAGCACGGTGTTCCAGAAGTCGTCGGCGTCCATCTCACCGAGACCCTTGTTGCGCTGTACCTCCACGCGTCGGTTGGAGGACGCCTTCAACTGGGCCACGGCCGCGTCGCGTTCGGACTCGTCCTGGCAGTAGATCCGCTCGTCGCCTGCCTTCACCACGAACAGCGGCGGCATGGTCACGTACACCATCCCGGCTTCGACGAGCGGACGGTAGAAGTCCAGGAACATCGAGATCAGGCTCGAGTTGATGTTGCCACCGTCGGGGTCGGCGTCGGAGGCGAACAGGATCCGGTCGTACCGGCACAGTTCCGGGTCGCAGTGGTCGCGCACGCCGCAGCCCAGGATGCGCTCGATCGCGTCGAACTCGTCTTTGGCCCGCGCCTTGTTCAACGGGAAACCGTAGACGTTGGGCGGCTTGCCTTTCAGCGGGAACGCGGCCTGGAACGTCGCGTCGCGCGCGGCCTTGATGGTGCCCAGAGCCGAATCGCCCTCGCAGAGGAACAGTTCGGCGCCCGAACCACGGCCCGACTCGCGGCTGGGCAGCAGCTTGGGCGGCAGCGACAGGTTGGTACCGAGACCTTTGGCCTTCGATGCCGCACGGGCGCGGGCCTTGGCGCCCTCGGCGCTGCGGCGGGCGCGCGCGGACTCCAGTGCCAGCTTGCTCCACAGCGTCACGGTGTCGGCGTTGGCGGGGTTGGCCGCCCAGATCGTCACGCTGCGCGCCACATCCGGGGCCATCGCCAGGTTCAGCGAGCGCGACGACACCGCGGTCTTGGCCTGCGAATCCCACGCGACGTCCGGTGCGCGGGTGTCCACGGCCAGTGCGGTCACGGCCGCGAAATCCTGTGGTTCCGGGCCTTCTTCGTTCTTGGCCAGGCCCAGATCGCGCATGCGGGACGCGCGCTCGGCCAACGCCTCGGACAGACCCTTGATCGCGGCGGTCAGGTGCGATCCGCCGCCGGGTGTGCGCACGGTGTTGCAGAACGCGGCGACCGTCGCCGGTTCGGCCGGTCCGGCCGTCAGCGACCAGCGGAACGGGGTCGGTCCGCGGCCCGTGGTGTACTCGCCGCGGCCTTCCACGACGGCGCGGACCTCGGGCAGGGGAGTGCCCGCCGCGGTGCACATGAGGTCCAGCAGGGTTTCGGTGCCCCACGGCCCGCTGAACGGTTCGAGCACCGCCGGCGGGACCTCTTCGCCGGGCCAGCCCTCGTCGACGACGACCAGGTGCACGCCGGGCGACATCCGCGCCGCGGCGTGTGCGCGCAGCAGCACCTCGCCGATGTCCAGGGTCGAGTCCGGCGCGATCGCAGGGTCGAACAGGATGCGCACCTCGGTGCCGTGCAGGTCGGGCTTGCGGTTGCTGACGCCGCGCAGTTTCTGGGTGTCGTTGCGGGTGAACGGGGCCTCCGGGTCGAACTCCTTGCCCTCGAACACGCCCGGATAACCGCGGCCGAAGCTCTGCAGAAAGGTCTTGCCGTCACGGCGCACCGTGACGTCGGTGCGCGCGGAGATGAACACCGCGGCCGCCGCGCCGATGCCGTTGAGGCCGGCGCCGGTGCTGGTGGCGTCCTTGTGCGCGGAGAACTTGCCGCCGGCGCGGGCTGTGCCCAGCGTCTTGACGATGCCGTTCTTCCCGGTGGTCGGGTCGGTGTCGACGGGCAGGCCGCGGCCGTCGTCGGCGACGCTGACCGAACCGTCGGCGTGCAGGGTGATCGTGACGGTCGACCCGCCGTGGCCGGGATCGGCGACCTCCTCGATCGCGTTGTCGACGATCTCGCGCAGGGCGGTGTTGAGCACGTCGAGGCCCAGGTTCACCGCCGGCCGCAGCCGCGTGTGCTGGACATCGTCGAGCTCGGTGATGTCTGCGGCGGTGTAACTCACTGCTCGTTCTCTCCAAAAAGTGGGGTGGTGTGCCGGTGGAATGGTAGACGCCGGATCAGACATCACCGCGCATCTGCGCTGCAACCTGCGATGTGATCTGCCGCGATACGTACGGAAGTGGTCCAGACCACAGCCACCTGTCAGGGTAGGGACAGCCCTACCTTGAATACGCGGGCACACGGGATGGGGGTGGATCCGGCAGATGCCTAGCGTGACGAGCGTGACCACAACGCAGCGTTCCGGCCGACTTCGTCAGCTGGGTGTCGACAGCGCCTACGTGCTGCTCGGTTTTCCGCTCGCCACGGTGAGCTTCACCGTCATCGTGGCGATGCTGGCTGCCGGGATCGCCACGGCAGTCCTGGTGATCGGGCTGCCGATCCTCGTCGGAACGCTTCTCGTCGCCCGGGTGCTCGCCGATATCGAACGGTTGCGTCTGCCTGCTGTTCTCCGCCGCCCGCGCATCCGGCCGGCCTACCGCAAGGCCGCACCCGGGGCCGGCGTGTGGAACCGGCTCGGCGCCGTGATGGCCGACGCCCAGTCCTGGCTCGACGTCGTGCACGCCGTGGTGCGGTTCCCGGTCTCGTTGGTCACCTTCAGCGTCGTGGTCAGCTGGTGGGCTGCCGCGCTCGGCGGCACGTCGACCGCCGCGTGGGACTGGGCCGTCCCCCGCGGCCCGGACAATCAGTCACTGGCCCAGCTGATCGGCCTCGGCGACAGCACAGTTGCGCGGATCGGGTTTCAGACCGCCGCCGGCCTGCTCTGCCTGGTCAGCCTGCCCTGGGTGGTCCGTGGCTGCGCCTTGCTCGACGCCGGCCTGGCCCGCACGCTGCTGTGCGGTGTCTCGGAGATGCGTCAGACCATCACCGTGCTCGCGGAGCAGAAGTCGGCGGCCACATCGGCCGAGGCGCATGCACTGCGCCGGCTGGAACGCGACATCCACGACGGCCCGCAGCAACGTCTCATCCGCCTCGCGATGGATCTGGGACGCGCCCGTCAGCACACGCAACCGGGTGCCCTGCAGGACATCATCGACGAGGCGGTGGTGCAGACCCAGGAGACCCTCGACGAACTGCGCGCCCTGTCACGCGGGATCGCCCCGCCGGTGCTCACCGACCGTGGGCTACCCAGTGCGCTTGCCGCCCTTGCCATTCGGTGCACGGTCCCGGTCGAACTCAACGTCGACCCCGGCCTGGGCACTTCCGCGGGCAGGCCGGACCCGGCTGTCGAGACCACCGTCTATTTCGCGGTCGCCGAGGCGCTGACCAATGTTGCCAAACACAGCGAGGCGACAACCTGCCGGGTCACCGTCGCCGCCGTGCCGCCGACTGCGCAGGGCAGCGCTCGGATCAGCGCCGAGATCATCGACGACGGACGTGGCGGTGCCCATATCGCCAAAGGACACGGCCTTGCCGGCCTGGCCGACCGTATCCGCGCCGGCGGGGGCACCCTCGATGTGTCGAGTCCCGCCGGTGGGCCGTCGACGATCGCTGTGGCGCTGCCGGTATAGGGGGATGATGTGAAAGTCGTCGTGGCCGATGATTCGGTTCTCCTGCGGGAAGGCCTGATTCGCCTGCTCACCGAGGGCGGTCACGAGGTGGCCGCGGCGGTGGGGGATGGACCGGCACTGGTGCAGGCCGTCGACACCCACCGACCCGATGTCTCCGTCGTGGACGTCCGGATGCCGCCGTCGCACACCGATGAGGGACTGCGCGCGGCGGTCGAAGCCCGCCGCCGGGTGCCGAGGTCGCCGATTCTCGTGCTCTCCCAGTATGTCGAGGTGTCCTATGCCGACGACCTGCTGGCCGACGGCGCCGGCGCCATCGGCTACCTGCTCAAGGATCGCGTCATGGCCCTCACCCAGTTTCTCGACGCCGTGCAACGGGTCGCGTCCGGTGGCACCGTGCTGGACCCGGATGTGGTCGCCCAACTCTTGGTGCGTCGCAGGCGGGATGACCCGCTGCGTCAACTCTCCGACCGGGAGCTACAGGTGCTGGGGTTGATGGCGGAAGGTCGGTCCAACACCAACATCGCACGCACCCTGGTGGTCAGCGACGGCGCGGTGGAGAAGCACATCGGCAACATCTTCGCCAAGCTGGCACTGCCTCCCGACAGCGAACAACACCGTCGGGTTCTTGCCGTGCTCGCGTATCTACGGGGCTGATGAGCCGCCGCTCATGTGATCGACCAGAACTCCAGCAGCGTGCGGATGGTCGCGACGAGCGGCAGCGGTTGATCGAGCATCGGGTGGTGGCCGGCCAGCGCGAGCTCGACGAACGGTCCACGCAGTTGCAGCGTCGAGCGGATCTGCTCGGCCATGTCGGGTGGTACCAGACCGTTCTCGCAACGCAGATAGCCCACGCGGCAAGGGATCTGGGCAAAGGTGTTCTCCAGGATCTCCTGCTCGGCCGGCGTCTGGCCCTGCAGTGAGCCGCTGAAGATCGCCGGATCGAACTTCCACACCCAGCCGGTGTCGGTCTGCCGTACCGATTCCGAGGCGATGTGGCGGTCGATGAAGGGCAGTGTCACGTCCTGCGCCGGAACCGCGCGGAACCGCGCGAGGATCTCCTCTCTGCTGGGATAGCCGGGGTGGTCGCTGCGCCGGTTGCGCAGGCGGCCTTCCTCCGGGGCACGCTCGCGAAGCGGTGAATCGATGATCAGGATGCTGTCGATGTCGGCGCCGTACTTCATCGCGGCCGTCGCGGTCACCCACCCGCCCATGCTGTGGCCCACGATCGTGGGCCGCGCGGCGGGGCCTTCGGCTGCGGCGACGGCGAGGACCTCGCGGGCCCACTTGGTGAGGCTGTAGTGGGAGCGGGTGCCGCTGTCGCCGTGCCCGCTGACGTCCGGTGCGATGACGCGATGGGTCCGGGTGAAGAACGGGGCGATGTGGTCCCACCACCCGGAGTGCGCCGCGCCACCGTGGACGAACACCAGGGGAGGATTTTCCGGATCTCCCCAGGTGCGCAGGTGGATGCGGCACCCCTCGAAGTCGATGGTGGAGTGTTGCGGCCGGTGTTCCAACGCGGCGGTGAACCACTCCGGCGTCCCCTCCGGGGGATCGGACGGCGTCGGCCGTTGTCGCTGGAATAACGGGCTCACCTCGTCAGCATGCCTCATGGCCGTTCCGGGGAAAGAGCCGAATCGCTGTCAGGCGTTCCTAGAATCCGGGTGTGGCGTACACCCTGGAGCCGGCGGCCCGGCCGTACGCCGAGGCGGTCATCAAGAACTCACGTTTCATCGCCCGGTTGTGCCGGGCGGACAGTGAAGCTGCCGCACGTGAATTCATCGGCACCGCGCGGGACGTCGAACGCGGCGCGGGTCATCACTGCTTCGCCTATGTCATCGGTGACGACGAGTCACCCGTCGAACGCTCCAGCGACGACGGTGAGCCGGGGGGCACCGCGGGCGTCCCGATCCTCAACGTCCTCAAGGCCCGTGAGCTCGTCAACGTCGTGGCGGTCGTGTCGCGGCACTACGGCGGGGTCAAGCTCGGCGCGGGTGGTCTGGTGCGGGCCTACGGCGGCACCGTCGCCGCCGCGGTCGACGAGGCCGACCTGCGGCCGCGCCTGCGGTGGGAGATGCTCCGCCTGGCCGCCGATCACGCCGACGCCGGCTGGATCGAGGCCGAGCTGCGGCGACGGGGCTTCGAGGTGACCGGCGTGGCGTACGGCGATCGTGCCGTACTCACGTTGGCGACACGCGACACCGAGTCGTTGATCGCCGCCATCGATCAGATCACCTCCGGTCGTGGTGAACACACCTTCGCCGGGCACGTCTGGCGTTAGCGGCACGCCACTGCTGCGCGCCGGGCCCGGTTGCGACCCGCAATTCCGCTCTGCCCGGACCGGCGGCCTGCGGTACAGTACGCACCGGCATGAGACGGAACTCAAGTTCCGCCTGGGGGCGGCGGCGTGGAAAGGGGTGGGATACGCGGTGTACCGGGTGATGAAGCGGTTCTGGATTCCGCTGCTACTCGTCGTGGTGGTCGCGGTGGGCGCCTACGCGATCGTGCGGATCCGGGAGGCCGCGGGCGCACACGCGCCGACGGTGGCCGAGGGGACCGCCCTGACCGAGAACTTCAACCCCAAGCACATCACCTACGAGGTCACCGGGGCCGGAGGCTCGGCGAACCTCAACTATCTGGACGAGAACGGGCAGCCGCACCTCGTCGAGAACGCGCCGCTGCCATGGTCGTTCACCATCGTCACGACGCTTCCGTCGATGTCGGCGAACATCATGGCCCAGGGCGACCGCAATGTCAGTGGGCTCCGTTGCCGGGTGACCGTGGACGGAGAGATCCGCGACGACCGCGCCAGCGACGACCTCGTCGAACCGTTCATCTACTGCTTGGTGAAATCCGTATGACCAACACGCACTCGAAGTCGCAGCGGCCGTTCGTCGGTCACGTGATCCGGATCTTCTCGCTGCCCATCGTCCTGTTGTGGGTTCTGCTCGTGGTCGCCCTGGGCGCGATTTTCCCGTCGCTCGACGACGTCGCGGCCACACGTTCGGTACCGCTGAGTCCCACCGACTCGCAGGCGTATCAGTCGATGCTGAACATCGGCAAGGTCTTCCGGCAGTACGACTCGGACTCCACGGCGATGGTCGTTCTGGAGGGCGAGGACAAACTCGGCGATGCGGCGCACAAGTACTACGACGAGATCGTCGCCAAGCTGCGGGCCGATCATGAGCACGTCCAGAACGTGCAGGACTTCTGGAGCGATCCGCTGACCGCCGCGGGATCTCAGAGCGTGGACGGCAGGTCGGCGTACGTCCAGATCTTCCTCAACGGTCCGCAGGGCACCACGGCCAGCTACGAGTCGGTTGCGGCCGTCCGCGACATCGTCGAGTCGGTACCACCTCCGCCCGGGATCAAGGCTCACGTCGCCGGCACCACCGTGCTCAACGCCGACACCTCCGTGGCCGGGCACCAGAGCATGGCGCGGATGGAGCTCATCTCGGTGGCGGTCATCATCCTGATGCTGCTCGCCATCTACCGGTCGATAGTGACGATGCTCATCTCGATGGTGATCATCGGACTGGAATTGTTTGCCGCACAGAGTGTCACAGCCACCGCGGGACATTTCAACCTCATCGGGCTCACCCCGTACGCGGTCAGCATGACCACCATGCTGGCGTTGGCGGCGGGGACGGACTACGTGATCTTTCTGCTCGGCCGGTACCACGAGGAGCGATCGAGAGGACTCGACCGCGAAGAGGCGTACTACGTCGCCTATCGCGGTGTCTCCCATGTGATCCTGGGCTCCGGACTGACCATCGCCGGTGCGTGTCTGTGCCTCACGATGACGACCCTGCCCTACTTCCAGTCGATGGCACTTCCGTGTGCGATCTCGATCCTGGTGATCGTCATCGCGGCCCTCACCCTGGCGCCCGCGGTGCTGACCGTCGCATCGAGGTTCGGTCTGCTCGACCCGAAGCGTGAGCTCTCGACCAAGAGCTGGCGCAAGGTCGGCACCGCCGTCGTCCGCTGGCCGATCCCGATCATCCTGGTGACCGGCCTCGTGGCGGCCATCGGTTTCGCGAGCCTGCTGACCTATGTGCCGCAGTACAACGACCAGAAGTTCACGCCTGCCGACATGCCGGCCAACGTCGCCATGGCGGTCGCCGACCGGCACTTCTCCGAGGCGCGCATGAACCCCGAATTGCTGATGCTCGAAGCCGATCACGACATCCGCAACCCCGCCGACATGCTCGTGATCGATCGTGTCGCGAAATACGTCGTCCACATGCGCGGTATCGAGCGGGTGCAGACCATCACCCGCCCACTGGGCTCACCGATCGAGCACAGCTCCATCCCGTTCCTGCTGGGAGCGCAGAACGCCGGCACCATGCAGGCCGCGAAGTTCAACAACGACAACACCGCTCAGATGCTCGAGCAGGCCGACGAGTTGAGCCGGACGATCGCCAGCATGGAGCGCATGTACGGCCTGACACAGGAGCTGACAGACACCACGCACAGCATGGTCGGGCGGACCCACGACATGGTGGAGGCCACCAAGGAGATGCGTGACAGCCTCGCCGATTTCGACGACTTCTTCCGCCCGATGCGTAACTACCTCTACTGGGAACCGCACTGCTACGACATCCCGGTCTGCCAGTCGTTGCGGTCGGTCTTCGACACCTTGGACGGCATCGGCCAGCTCACCGATGAAATGCAAGGTCTCACAATTGATATGGACCGCATGGATGAGCTGATGCCGCAGATGCTGCCGATCCTGCGGTCGACCATCGATTCGATGAAGACGATGCGCGACTTCATGATCGCGACCCACAGCGTCATGGCCGGAACCCAGGCACAGCAGCAGGAGCTGGCCAAGAACGCCACCGAGATCGGTCTGTACTTCGATCAGGCCAAGAACGACGACTTCTTCTATCTGCCCCCGGACGTGTTCGACAACCCGGATTTCAAACGCGGGCTCGAGATGTTCGTGTCGCCGGACGGCAAGGCGGTCCGGATGATCATCACCCACCAGGGCGATCCGGCCTCGGTCGACGGTATCGCGCATGTGCGCGATCTCAGGGACGTGGTCGCCGACGCGGTCAAGGGCACGCCGCTGGCCAACGCGAAAGTGTCGTTGGCGGGTACGGCTTCGTTGTACAGCGACATGCAGGACGGCGTCGTCACCGATCTGATGATCGCGATCATCGCGTCGATGATCCTGATCTTCGGGATCATGCTCGTCATCACGCGAAGTGTGGTCGCGGCGCTGGTGATCGTGGGCACCGTGGCCGCCTCGCTGGGCACTGCATGCGGCCTTTCGGTCCTGCTGTGGCAGGACATCCTCGGCCTGGGTGTGCAGTGGGTCGTGCTGCCGTTGTCGATCGTGATCCTGCTGGCGGTGGGCTCCGACTACAACCTGTTGCTGGTCTCCCGGTTGAAGGAGGAGATCCACGCCGGGCTCAACACCGGCATCATCCGCGGCATGGGAGCCACCGGTCGGGTGGTCACCGCGGCGGGTCTGGTGTTCGCGTTCACGATGATGGCGATGATCGTCAGTGACCTGCGCGTGGTCGGCCAGCTCGGCACCACCATCGGTCTGGGGCTGATCGTCGACACCCTGATCGTCCGGGCATTCATGACGCCGTCGATCGCCGCGGCCCTGGGCCGGTGGTTCTGGTGGCCGCTGAACACCTTCGAGATCACCCGGCGGGGCAGGCAGGCGCCGCACGCGCGGTCGGTCGACGGCAACACCCAGCCCTTCCCGGGGGTGACGACGGCGCCGTGAGGCCACGGCTGGATCTGGCAAGCTGGTGACTGAACTGTCGATCGCCAGAGAGATACATGAAGGCCACCGATTCGAAGCTGAGGCAGCGCACCGACGGGCGCCTGGACCGCACACGGGATCCGGCGATCCTCGACGCCGCGTTGGCCGCACTGGCGGAGAACGGTTACGCGGGCACCAACATGGACGACATCGCCTCGCGTGCAGGTGTCGGGAAGGCTGCCATCTACCGGCGGTGGTCGTCGAAGGCTGCGCTGATCACCGATGCGCTCGTGTACTGGAAGCCCGCGCTTCTCATCGACGACATCCCCGACACCGGCAGCCTCGAGGGTGATCTGAACGAAATCGCCGAGCGCGCGGCACGCAACGCCGACGAGCGGATCACCTACGACCTGATCCTGCGTGTCGCCGTCGAGGCCATGAATGATTCGCAACTCGCCTCGGCGCTCGACGATCTCACCCTGTTGAGGGGCCGTCGGACGATGACGGCGATCCTGAAGAACGCGACCGCGCGCGGCGAGATCGCCCCCGACACGGACTGGTCACTGGTCCCGGACGTGCTGACCGCGATGCTGCTGATGCGTGCGATCCGCGGTGAACGGGTGGACGCGAACTACGTCCGGAAGGTCATCGACACCGTCATCGTTCCCGCGGTGCGCGCAACCGCCTATTGACCGCCCTGCCACACCGCGTCGAACGGTGCGTTGCCGCCGACCCGCGCGACGATGCCCGCAGTAGTGAACTCCTTGGCCCTGAGCACGGCCTCTGGCACGTCGGCGCCCTTGGCTAGTTCGGCGGTGATCGCGGCGGCCAGCGTGCATCCCGCGCCGGCGACGCGGGCCTCGCCGACCTTGGCGGCACGCAGCACCTGGGCGTTCCTGCCATCTGAGTCACGGTCGAAGAGGACGTCGACGGCGTCGCTGCCGGGGAACTCGACGCCGCCCTTCACCACGACATGGCGCGGCCCGAGATCGGCGATGCGGCGGGCGGCTTCGATCAGGTCGTCGACCGTGGTGATCTCGTCCATCCCGGACAGGGTGCGCGCTTCGAACAGGTTGGGCGTGGTGACGGTCGCCAGCGGCAGAATCTCGCGGCGCAGCGCGGTGTCGGTGTCCAGCGCGGCGCCGGGTTCCTGGCCTTTGCAGATCAGGACGGGGTCGACGACGATGTGGCGCCACTGCTGCCCGCGCAGCCCCTCGGCGACGACATCGATGGTCGCCGGTGTGCCCAGCATGCCGATCTTCACGGTGTGCAGGTCGTATGCCGACGTCGCGGCCTCGATCTGATCGGCGACCACCTGCGCCTCGACGGGTACGAACCGATGCGACCAGCCGGCCTTCGGGTCGAACGACACGATGCAGGTCACGGTGCCCACGCCGTAGGCGCCGAGCTGCTGGAAGGTCCGTAGGTCGGCCTGCAGACCGGCGCCGCCTGTCGCTTCGGATCCGGCGATGACGTAGGCGAAATCAACCACGTGTACGACCCTACGACAACCGCGGGAGGTTTCGGTCGGGGGCTTTGCCCGCTATTGCCACCGGACGATGGCGCCATCGGCTACGGTGACGAAATCGTCAATATCGACCGACCCGAGGATGCTTCGTGCTCAGATCTTTCGCTTCGGCCCTCGCCCTGACCGCCCTGCTCGCCGCGGGGTGCGCCGCCCGTTCTGATCAGCCGTCTCCCGAGAAGGCCGAGGCGGGTGCGGGCGAATCGGAAACCGTTGTTGAAGCAGCGGATTCGGACACCGGTGCCATGGTGGTGCAGTACGAGGACGCCACCACTGAAGAGGCGCAACGGGGGCGTGAGCTGCTGCAGAAGACCGGGGTTCTCGAACAGCTCGCAGAAGACGTCACCGCCACCTACAAGCTGCCGTATGACATCCCGCTCATCGGGGCGCAGTGCGATGAGGCCAACGACTTCTGGAGCCCTGACGACCAGGCGATGAGCATGTGTTACGAGGACGTCGACGAAAGTCTCAAGATCTTCGGTGAGGCCGGCGACCCCGACCCAGAGGAGTCGGCCCGTCGCGTCGTCGTCGCGTCGTTCTTCCACGAACTCGGGCACATGCTCATCGACATCTACCAGTTGCCGGCCACCGGTCGCGAAGAAGACGTCGCCGATCAACTGGCCGCGTCGATCCTGCTCGGCCCGGACGACGACGGAAACATCGATCCCGACTACGTCCAGGCGGCCAAGGACCAGGCCCGCGAGTACCAGATCTATGCGCAGCAGGACGAACCCGACGAGGAGTTCTTCGCCGACGTTCACACCCTGGACAGAGCACGCGCCTACAACTTCGAATGCTGGATCTACGGATCCGATCCCGAGGCCAACGCCGACATCGTGGAGCAGGGATTGCTGCCCGAGTCGCGTGCCGAGCGCTGCCAGGACGAGTTCGACAAGCTCACCAATGCCTGGGCGGAGCTACTCGATCCGCACATCAAATAGCTCATCGGTTCACGTCAGCACCATGCCGAGGCCGAGCGCGATCATCGTCACGGCGATCACGCCGTCGAGGATGCGCCAGGTCATCGGAGTGGCGAACAGCCCGGCCAGGCGCTTGGCGCCCAGACCGAGACCCAGGAACCAGATGGCGCTCGCCAGCACCGCGCCGGCGCCGAAGAGCCACCGTTGCTCGCGTTGTTCGTTGGCCAGGGTGCCCAGCAGCACCACGGTGTCGAGGTAGACG
This sequence comes from Mycolicibacterium smegmatis, assembly GCF_001457595.1. GTDB lineage: Bacteria > Actinomycetota > Actinomycetes > Mycobacteriales > Mycobacteriaceae > Mycobacterium > Mycobacterium smegmatis. The sequence continues at coordinate 520,637 of NZ_LN831039.1, forward strand.
TGCGGGTTCAGCCAGGTCAGCGCGAGGCACGTGACGAGCACTTCGGCGAGGCGCGCCGGGGTGCGCTCGGACGGATTGAGCGTCGACGGACGCAAAGCCCGGCGTGCCGCGAGCACGCCGTAGCCGATGAGGAACGCTGCGCCGCCGAACTTCGTGACCGTTACGGCATCGGGGTGTGCGGTGATCACCGCGCCGACGCCGGCAATGCCCGCGGTGATCAGCAGCAGGTCTGACACCGTGCAGACCGCGATCACGGGCAGGACATGCTCGCGTCGGATGCCCTGGCGCAGCACGAACGCGTTCTGCGCGCCGATCGCGGCGATGAGTGCCATCGAGGTGAGGAAACCGAGGACCAGCGGGGAGTTCACGCGGTCGACGTTATGAGCGCGTGTCGATCAAGTACAGCTAATGATTCTACATATGGATTAGTGCTGCTTATTTAAACTGGGCATCGAAAATATCTCTGACTAAGGTCAGAGATATGAGTGTCACGTCGGTTCTTCGCCGGTTCAACCGCACCTACACCCAGCGCATCGGTGTGCTAGACGAGTCGTACCTGGGCACCGGCCGGCCGCTCAATGTCTCCCGCGTGTTGTTCGAGATCGGGGGCCTCGGGGCGGTGACGATCCGCGATCTGCGGGACCGGCTCGGGCTCGATTCCGGTTACGTCACCCGCATCCTGACGCGACTGGAGAACGAGGGGCTGGTACGCGTCGTGCCGGACCCGGCTGACGGACGACGCCGCATCGTCGAACTCACCGACGCGGGCCGGGAGGCCGTGAACGAACTCGAGGACCGCTCGGAGAGTCGTGCAGCCGACCTCGTCGCGCCGTTGACTGCCCGCCAGCGGGAGCGGCTCGCCGACGCGCTCGCAACCGCCGAACTCCTGGTGCGTGCGGCGACGGTGCGACTCGTGGAGGTCGACCAGGATTCCGATGTCGCGCGCACGGCCCTCACGCACTACTACGACGAGCTGAACCGGCGCTTCCCCCAGGGCTTCGACCCGGGCGCGCCGTCCGGTCCGGAACACGGTGCGCACTACATCGCCGCGATCAGCGACGGCCAACCGGTCGGCTTCGGTGGCATCCGACCGCTGGAGTCGGGCGACGACGGGCCGGTCGCCGAGGTCAAACGCATGTGGGTCGACGATCGCTGGCGCGGAGCGGGTCTGGGCAGCCGGATCCTTCGCCACCTGGAAACGCTTGCGGCCGAACATGGTTTCGCGCGAGTGCGGCTCGACACCAACGGCAACCTCGGCGAGGCGATCGCGTTGTACGAGCGCACCGGTTACGCCCAGATCGATCGTTACAACGACAATCCCTATGCGCAGTTCTTCTTCGAGAAGCGGTTGTAGGCCGGACATTCTCTCGATCCGCGTGCGCTCAGCACCGCGTTGCTGACGACGATGAGGCCGATGCCGAACCATTCGTGCGCGGCGAGGGCCTGACCGAGCAGCACCCACCCCGCCAGCGCCGCCCAGACCGGGTTGACGCTGGTGAAGGTGCCGAACATCTGGGCGGGGACCCGGCGCAGCGCGAGCAGATCTGCGACATACGGCGCGATCGAGGACATCACCCCGCACGCGGTCGCCAACGCGATGGCGGCGACAGTGGGAACATGCGTCGCGAACCAAGCGATGGCGATGGGTGTCCATGCGAGCGCGGTGACGACGGCCGCCGTGGCTGTGCCCTGCAAGCCCGGCAGACGTTGGCCGACAGTGCGATTCAACAACACGTACGTTCCCCAGCAGGTTCCGGCGACCAGCGCCAGGCCGACGCCGACGAAGTCGGTGGCGGGGCCGGGCTGCGTGAGCACGACGACGCCGGCGCCCGCGATCAGGGCGCAGCCCATGTCGAGCAGCCGACGTGAGCCGGCGATCGCCACGGTGAGCGGGCCCAGGAATTCGAGCGTGACAGCCAGGGCCAGGCCGATGCGGTTGACGGCGGTATAGAGGCTCAGGTTCATGACGCTGAACACCAGGACCAGGCCGACGATGGGTGGCCACTGGTCCCGGCGCAGGCCGCGCAGACTGGGGCGCACGGTGGGAGCGAGGACCAGCGCGGTGGTGAACTGCCGGATCGCGACCACACCGACCGTTCCGATCATGGGGAACGCCATCGCACCGAGGCCGGCACCGGCCTGGTTCGACGCCGAACTGCTCAGCATGAGGGCGATGCCCACACGGCGATGGCGTCCAGATGCTGAGCTGGTCGCCCGATCTGTGGCCTCCGGCATCTGCATGCGACCAGCGTAAGTACGTGGCTGCCATTCACCTAGTGCATGTTTTGACGATGCCATACGATCTGGTTATGGAATGGACGCTGCGGGAACTCCGCGTTTTCGTGACGGCCGCCGATACCGGATCGTTCACCGATGCCGCAGCGCAGCTTCATGTTTCGCAGGCCGCGGTGTCGCGCACGATCGCAGGCCTGGAGAAGATCGTCGGCGACAGGCTTCTGCGGCGGGTTCCGCGCGGGTGTGAGCTCACCGCGGCGGGACAGCAGATCCTGCCGCTGGCGCGCAGAGTGTTGGCCGAAGCCGAAAGCTTCACGGAGTTCCTGCATTCGCGCCATGGAGTGTTGAGGCTGGGTTACGCGTGGGCCGCGGTCGGTCGGCACACCGCGCGTCTGCAACGGGACTGGGCGCAGCGGCAGGCTGACATCGAATTGGAACTGGTCCGGCACAATTCGCCCACGGCGGGGCTTGCGGAGGGTCTGTGTGACGTGGCGGTGATCCGGCGGCCGACCGACGAAAAGCGTTTCGCGTCGGTCATCGTCGGGCTGGAGCGTCGGCTTGTCGCGTTCGCATCCGACGACGAGCAGTGGTCGGGGCGCAGGCAGCTGAGCATGGCCGAGATCGCCGACCGCACCGTGATCATCGATCCACGGATCGGCACCACGAGCAGCGAGTTGTGGGAAGGTTCGGGGCACGTGCCGCAGTTCATCGTGTCCACCGACGTCGACACCTGGCTCGACGCGATCGCAGCCGGTCGTGGCGTGGGCACCACTGCCGAGGCCACCGCCCACCACCACCCGCGTCACGGCGTGACGTATCGGCCCATCAAGGACGGGCCCCGGATCGCGGTGCGGCTCGCATGGTGGCGCGACCATCGGCCGCGCGGCCTCGACGAGCTGGTCGACGCGGTGACCCGGCTCTACTCCACGTGAGACAGCGGCTCGGGCATCGCTGCGAGCTGGTTGAACTCGTCGAATGCTGCCATTCGGTCGCGGTACGGCACGTCGGCGATATGAGGCGAGGGCAGGTCCCACACCAAGGTCGACGGCGTGTGCTCGGAGAACTGTGGCCACGAGACGGGGCCCTGGACCGACGGGTCGCCAGTGGCCAGGAAGCTGAGCCAGGCCGCGCGTAGCTGTCTACCGAGTGTGCGGTCGGCATCGGTCCATGGCCAGTCCCGCACGCCGTAGGTGCCGAACAGGTAAGGCACGTCTGCTCCGTGAAATGCCGCGGCGTAGGACTTTTCGATGAGGTCGCTGTCGGGTGGGATCGGTGGTCGGCGCAGGAAGTTGTAGTGCCACAGCGGGCTGTTTCCGCGACGTGCCTGTAGACGGGCAGCGGTCCAGCTGGACCACACGAAGATCCGGTCGCTCTCCAGCGCCCTGCTGGCGGCGGGGACCTCGGCGTCCGACGATGCGGGATAGAGCTCGAGGAGCCGGGCGGCGTGTACGCCGTACGTGCGGCGTACGTGGTCGTGATAATCACGCAGACACGCGAGATACCGCGACCCGGATCGTTCATTGCCCACGTTCCCGACGATCATCGGCACGTCGAGTGCGCGACCGCTCTGGTACGCGGTGAGCGGTGATTCCCGCAGAACGTGGCCGTCGACAACGGGATAGGCCGCGTCGACCACGTGCGTACTCGTCGACGGGCCCGGCCTGCTGTCCGAACACCACGCGCCCTTGGCGCGTGGAAGCGAAACCGCGGCAAGGGTTTCAGGGGGAACCGCCCGCAACTGCGCGGCTGTTCGCGCGCCCAGCAGATCGGCGATCTCGGTGCCGGCCTGTTCCGCGGCCGAAAGGCTCTGCGGGTTCGCGGCGTGGCTGGGGCCGTCGAGGACGGGCGCCACTCCGGGGCCGCTCTGGGCGATTGCGCGGTGGATCAGTCCCGCGGCCAGGTCCGACGCCCGCAGATTGTGCACGCTGTGGCCGCCGGCCGACACCCCCGCAACGGTCACCCTGGTCGGGTCGCCGCCGAATGCTTCGACGTTGTCCTGCACCCACCGCAGCGCCGCGAGTTGGTCGAGCATTCCGTAGTTGCCGGAGACGCCGTGATCGGACTCGGCCGACAGTGCCGGGTGCGCGAAGAAGCCCAAGCGACTCAACCGGAAGTTCACGCTGACAACCGTCGCGCCGTCGCGCGCGAGCACCGTCCCGTCGTACAGCGGGTTGGACGCCGACCCGAACTGGAACGCGCCGAAGTGCAACCACACCAGGACGGGACGAGGCTGCTCGCCGCGCGGGCCGGTCCAGACGTTCAAGTACAGACAGTCCTCGCTGAACTCGCGCTCACCGCCGTGATACAGCGAATTGGCCGCAACGTGCGGCTGCGGTGCACTCGGTCCGTAACGCAGCGTAAGACGGACACCGGTCCAAGGCTTCACGGGTTGCGGTGGCCGCCAACGGAGATCCCCGACCGGCGGCGCGGCATAGGGGATACCGAGAAACCAGCGGACCTTGCCGTCGGGGGAGTTATGGCCTTCGATCCGGCCACCCGTGACGGTGACCTGTGCGGCAGTCATGGCGCTCCTTGATGCGGTGATCCTGACCGTGTCCGAACGCTAGTCACCGATCGAGTACAGCGGAATCCGCGTTCTGGTGTGCAGAACAGCACAACTATTTCCGCTGGGGCTCAGGGTGTGTCTTCACCTGATCCGTCGTCCACGCCGTCGCTGTCATCGGCAGGCGGCGCGTCGCCGGTATCGGGGGCGTCGCCGGTAGGCGGGTCGACAGCATCGGGTTGATCTCCGGCGCCGTGGTTGGGATTGGTGCAGATGGTGCCCTCGCAGGGCGAGTATCCGTTGCTGCCGTCGGGGTTCCTGATGGCGTCGGGCGCGACGAAAGTGCCCGCAGGGCACGCCGGATCCTGGTTCTTGGCGCAGTACTCGTGGGTCAGGTTGTTGCCGGTCGATCCGTCGGCACCGGCCGGGCCGCCGTTGATGGGCCGGCCGTCGGGGCCCCACGTCCCGACAGGGTCGGCGGCGCCGTGGTTCGGGTTGGTGCAGATGGTGCCCTCGCAGACCACGTACGTGGGTGATCCGTCCGGGTTCCGGATGGCGTTCGGGCCGACGTAGCTGCCGACCGGGCAGGCCGGATCCTCATTGCGGGCGCAGTATTCCTGGGTCAGGTTGTTGCCGGTCGATCCGTCCGCGCCGACCGGACCGCCGTTCACGGGTGCCCCGTTGGCGTCCCAGTGACCGCCTCCCGATTTCACCGCGACGAATGGTCCGACGTAACTGCCCGCAGGACACTTCGAATCCCGGTTGTGCGCACAGAACTGTGTGTCCGGTGCCGGCGCGGCGCTCGACTGTGCGACCGCCGACGACGTGGCCGACGGGGATTCTTCGGCCGCAGGCCCCGATTGGGATCCGCAACCTCCCACAAGCAGGGCGAAAACCGCCGCAAGCAGCACGAACATCCTGGATCGCAACGTCATTCAACTCTCCCCGAGAGACGGCATCATGAAAGCCTTTGTCGCATAACAATCTTGAGCAAAGGCGACCTGTTCGCCACCATAGACCCGTTTGCTTGCACAGTGAAGGGTTTACGTCGGTGCGGGTGACGGTAGAGCAGCCGTCGGCGGCCCACTGAACGTGCACGAACGTACGGTTCGGATCGTGCGTGTCGCGGCGCCGCCGAAAACCAGCAGACGGAATCGAGCGGTTATACCGACCATTGGTATGTAAATAGGCGTGCTAGCTGGTCAAACGCCGCTACGGATTCCGTAGGCGCTGATCGCGCGATCAAGAAAAATATATACACCTGCAAAAGCTAGCGGTGACCTGGGAAAATTCGCGTTGACCGTAGTTCTGGCAAATGTTTACGATTCCTGCGGACCTCAGAGAGGGCCACTCGCGTGTTACAGGGGGGAACTGCGTTGAAGCGTGGATATGGGCCATCGTTGCTGGTCGGGGTTGCGAGCCGCCGATGCCGTGGAGCCGGTCGCGGATTCGAGATCAACACTGCACTGGCACGACAAGGTTGCCGACGTTGACACAGGTGGACATGGGCAACGTCTCTTACGCTGCGACGCCGTCCGAACGGGAATCGGTGTGTGGACACACTGCTCTGTACCGTCGCCGATCGGCGCCAGGGGCCCGGACGTCATTCTCGTGCCAGGATGACCTGCGCGTTGTCCCAGATGACGGAGTCGGTCTGCTGCGGGACACGAGAATCCTCGTCGTCGACGACTCCACGCTGTACCGGGACTACCTCGCCGCGGCGCTCGCGGCGCATGGTGCGGTCGCTCCCGGCGTCGCCTGGGACGGGCCGTCCCTGCTCGCCTCGTTCGATGCCACCATGCCGCGCGTCATCCTGCTCAACATGGCCACTCGCGACAGCGCGACACTGCTGAAACAGGCCTTGGCGCTCGGACCGCACACGCGCGTCGTGGTCATCGGGATCGCAGAAGACGACGAAAGCGCGATAGTCGCATGCGCGGAAGCCGGTGTGGCCGGCTACCACTCTCGTTCCGAGTCGCTCGACGAGCTCCTCGAACTGATCCACAAGGTAGCTGTGGGCGAGACGCTGTGTTCGCCGAAGGTTTCAGCAATCCTTCTCAGAAGGCTGTCGACACTGGCCGCCCAACGAGAGCCGGCACCGACAGAACTGGTTCTCACGCGTCGGGAGATCGAAATCCTGCGCATGCTCGAAGCCGGGCGCACGAACCGTGAGATCGCCGAGCAGCTCTGCATCGCCGTCCACACCGTGAAGAGCCACGTGCACAATCTGCTGGCCAAGCTGGGCGTCAGCACGCGCGCGCAGGCGGCCGCGTTGTCCCGCACCATGCGGTACACCGCGGACCCACAAGAGGACTAGTCCGCGATCTAGACCGGTCCGGTCCCCGAAATCGATCCCCAATTCACTCTGATGGCCGATGTGCCAACAGCTTTCGGTGGCTGATAGTGAAGAGGTGTTCATGGGGGTAGCTGAGCGCCAGGTCGCTCGATCGCTGGAAACAGATCCGAATGAAGGATGTCGCTGATGTGCGGGATCATCGCATGCCGCACGAACCGGCCAGCCGCGGACTATCTCCGCGTCGGCCTGCGCAGGCTGGAGTACCGGGGTTACGACTCGGTGGGGGTTGCACTACAGACGGAGGCCGGCACCGTGGCCCGGTTGCGGACGACCTCGCGTATCAGTGCACTGGAGTCGCTGCTCGACGAGTGGTCGGGACCGACCTTCGACGGAGTGGGCATCGGCCATACGCGGTGGGCAACACACGGCGCGGTCACGGAGACCAATGCGCACCCACACAGTGACTGCGGTGGTCGGCTCAGCCTGGTGCACAACGGGATCATCGAGAACGCAACGCAGTTGCGCACCGAGTTGAGCGCCGCCGGTCACAGGTTCACCTCGACCGTCGACAGCGAAGTGCTGTGCCATCTCATCGAAGACGAGCGGTCGAACGGCGCGGACCTGACCTGCGCAGTGCAGAACGCACTGGCGAAGGCGAGGGGCTCGTGGGCGCTGGCCGTTCTTGAACACGGCACCGGACGCATCGCCGTCGCGGCATCGGGTTCTCCTCTCGTCGTGGCGAACACGTCCCACGGTGACTTCGCGACGAGTGACGTCGCGGCCATCGCGGATTGGGCCGACGAGTTCCGTGTCCTCGAAGACGGTGATGTCGTGGAACTTTCCGTCGACGGCCGGTGGACCAGGGCGGGAATCCTCTCGGCGCCGCCGCCTGCGACACGGTGCACGCTGCGCACCCGTGACGTGGAACTCGACGGTTACACCGACTTCATGGCCAAAGAGATCGACGAACAACCCGAAGCGGTCGCGAGGGTCCTCGATTCGATGGCAGGCCGGATCGCCACCGGCGCTCTGTGGCGCGACTTCGGCCTGCCGTCTTTCGAACGGCTCCGTGTGATCGGCTGTGGGACTTCGCTCAACGCTGGCACCGTGATCGGCAACCTCGCGCGTGACCTGGGCGGGATTCCGATGGCCACGACGGTGGCGAGTGAAGCGGCCATGGAGGTTTTCGATGCGGGACAGCTGTGGCTGGCCATCAGCCAGTCGGGCGAGACCGCGGACGTACTGCGCGCGGTGGAGTCACCGGCGGTGAGCGAATCGTCACTGGTGGCGCTCACCAACAGCGGACACTCGACACTGGCACGCCTGGCCGACGCGGTCGTGGGATGTGCGGCCGGCCCCGAAATCGGTGTGGCCGCCACGAAAACATTCGTCTGCCAGGTTGTTTCGGGGAGTGCGCTGATGATCTCCGCGCTCGTCGCGATGCGGCGGATCTCCGCGGCATCGGCCTCCCGGCTGGTCGACGATCTTCGGCGTCTGCCGGAGCAGCTCGATGCCGCGACCGTGACCGCCAAGAGCGTCGTACCGCCGATCGCCGAGGAACTCGCCACGGCAGGAGGATTCCTGTTCATCGCTCGCGGACTGGGCCTGCCGTATGCATCCGAAGGTGCGCTCAAACTCAAGGAACTCACCTACCGGTGGGTCGAGCACTACCCGGCCGGCGAACTGAAACACGGTCCGCTCGCGCTGGTCGGCAACGGAACTCCGGTGATCGTCGTCAGCACAGGTGATCCGAAGATCGAAAGCAGCATCGCCGAGATACAGGCCCGCGGCGGACACGTCATCTCGATCGGCTCGGCGGGAAGCACGGTCGCAGTCACCGACGGGCCGAACGCGCCATGGGGTCCGATCACGGCCACCGTCGCCCTGCAGATCCTTGCACGGACCATGGCTCTGACGTTGGGCCGGGACGTCGACAAACCACGCAATCTCGCGAAGTCGGTGACGGTGGAATGAAAACCCGAACATCCGGAACATTCGCGGACTCTCAGCAGGAAAACGGGGAAGGAAGACTGTTGATCACACTGCAACGCACGACGATTGCCGTCGTGGGACTCGGTTATGTGGGACTGCCCACCGCGCTGGCGTTCGCGGAGATGGGAGCAGAGATCATCGGCTGTGACCTCAGCGAGGACCGGCTGGCGAACATCAAGACCGGAGACGTCGACATGCTGCCCCGGGACCGGACACGGCTTCTCCGACAGCTCGATTCGTTCAAGCTGACCACCGAGCCCAGTGCGATCGGAGTGGCCGACGCGGTCGTGGTGTGCGTCCCGACCCCGGTCGACCCGCATCAGTCCCCGGATCTGCGGGCGCTGACCGCAGCATGCGCCAACGTGGTGCGGTACGCGACGAAGGGACAACTCCTCGTTCTCACCTCGACGACATACGTGGGGTGCACACACGAGATGCTCGTCGAACCACTGCAAGCTGCGGGGTTCACGGTCGGCAAGGACATTTTCGTCGCGTTCAGTCCCGAACGCATCGATCCGGGAGTGAAGGATCACGCGCCGGAGCGGACGCCTCGCGTCGTCGGTGGTGTCACCCCGGCGTGCACGGCCCGCGCCGCAGCCCTGCTGAGGCATACCGCGAGTTCCGTGCACACCGTCTCTTCTCCCGAGTCCGCGGAGATGACCAAGTTGGTCGAGAACTCGTTCCGTGCGGTCAACATCGCTCTGGCCAACGAGTTCTCGGAAGTAGCCCGCGAACTGAGCGTCGACGTCATGGAGGTCATCGACGCGGCGGCGACCAAACCGTACGGGTTCATGCCGTTCTATCCGGGCCCGGGCGTCGGCGGCCACTGCATACCGTGCGATCCGCACTATCTCCTGTGGCAGTTGCGGGCCCGCCGATTCGACTCGCCCCTGATGCGGACAGCGATGACATGCATCGCCGCACGCCCACGCGACGTCGTGTCGCGGGCCCGGGAGATGCTGGCCGAGCGAGGGAAGCCCACGCAGGGCGCGCGTGTCCTGGTGGTCGGTGTCACGTACAAGCCGGGTGTCGCCGATCTGCGTGAGTCACCGGCACTGGCGATCATCGACGATCTCACCGCTGCCGGAGCCGTCGTCTCGTTCACCGACCCGCTGGTGCCCATGCTGCGGACGCCACGGGCCGGAACGCTCACCAATCACCGCTCGCCGGAACACGATGAGTGGGACCTGGTGCTGGTGCACCATTGGGCAGAAGAGCTCAGGGACTGGGTGTCGGCCCAGCCTGTGGTGCTCGACACCACATTCGGTCGGCGAGGCTGAACGTGGCGACCATAGCGGCGGCAGATCGCACCATCGCCTCGGTGCGGCCGGCAGAGTTCGGCGTCAAGGTCGTGATCGTCATGACTTTGCTGCTCATCGTGATGCTCATATTCGGGTACAAGGTCGTGAGCCTTCAGAACATGAAGGACGAACCCTTCTGGGCGGCATACGGACTGGTCATCACCGCGTTCATCTTCACCAGGTTCGGTCTGGCCGCACTGTACCGTCCCCCGCGTCGCGATACCGAGAACTACTGGCCCGTCGTGGCCATCATCGTTCCCGCGTACAACGAACCCGACATCGCCAGGACACTCCTGCACTGCCTCGGTGTCGACTACCCGCGAGAACTGTTGCGTGTGGTCGTGGTCGACGACAAGAGCAGTGACGACACCCTGCGGCGGATCACTGATTTTGCCGCAGAGCACCCGAACCTGACGGTGATACCGCATGAAGTCAACGGTGGAAAACGCCGGGCGATGGCCACAGGTATGGCAGCCGCTGACGACGCCGATCTGTTCGTCTTCATCGACAGCGACAGCCAGGTGACGCGTGACGCGATACGAGTCATCGCATCGTATTTCGCTGACAGCTCGGTCGGCGCGGTGTGCGGGCATACCGACGACACCAACCTGTCCCACAACATCCTGACCCGCATGCAGGCGATGCAGTACTACATCGCCTTTCGCATCTACAAGTCGGCAGAGGCGTTGTTCGGATCGGTGACCTGCTGCTCGGGTTGCTTCTCGGCATATCGCGCCGATGCGGTACGGCCCGTGGCCGACAAGTGGTTGAACCAGACATTTCTCGGCCGCCCTTCGACTTTCGGTGACGACCGCAGCCTGACCAACTACCTGTTGCGGGACTGGCGCGTGCTGTACGCCCCCGACGCGCAGGCCTATACCAATGTGCCCGAACACCTCAAGCAGTTCTTGCGTCAGCAGTTGCGCTGGAAGAAGAGTTGGCTTCGGGAGGCGCCGCGGGCGATGTGTGCCGTGCGACGCAAGAACCCGGTCATGGTGGTGATGTTCGCTCTGAGCATCGTGCTGCCGTTCATCGCGCCTCAGGTGGTCATGAGGGCATTCGTCGTCCAACCGCATTTCATAAGTCAACTGCCGTTCTGGTACTTCGGCGGTGTCGCTGCGATCGCCGTCATCTACGGGCTGTTCTATCGGCTGCACCGACCTGTGAAGCGTTGGTACCAGGGCATTTTCTTCACGATGTTCTACACGATCATCCTTGTGCTGCAGATGCCGTACGCCATGGTGACGATCCGCGACAGCAAATGGGGGACGCGATGAGGCACCGTCGGCAACGTAAGAGCTACTCGATGGCGCTCACGGCGGTCTCGGCCAGCCTGGTCGCGGCGTACCTGGCCGCACCCAGTTACTGGCAGTGGCACCGAGCCGAGGAACGGCAGCAGCGTCTTGAGATCGTCCAGGTCGACACACCGTCGGGCGCGGTCGATCGACGGTTGGTGCATGAACTGCGCGATGCCACGGTGAGTTCGCAGAGCGCCCCGATCATCATCACCTACCACGACATCGGCTACAACGAATCGCCCTACACCGTGACGCCGGAGCGGTTCGCCACACAGATGCAACTGATCCACGACGCAGGCTGGACGACGCTGACGATCGACCAACTCGACGGATGGCTGGACGGTGATCCGTTACCTCCGCACAGCGTGCTGGTCACCTTCGATGATGGAGCGAAAGGTGTGTGGCGGTATGCGGATCCGGTGCTCGCGCGGTTGGGGATGCATGCCGCCGTGTTCCTCATCACCGGGTTCGTCGGAACCCACCAGCCCTACTACATGACGTGGGACGAGATCGGCCAACTGCACTCCAGCGGGCGGTGGGATCTACAGGTGCACACCCATCTGGGCCATGTCGAGGTGCCGGTCGATGCGGCGGGCAACCAGGCCCCGTTCCTCACCAGCCTGCAGTGGCTCGCCGACCATGGCAGGAAAGAGACGCAGCAGGAGTACCACCGGCGGGTGCTGCAGGATCTCTCGGAATGCAAGCGACAGTTCCGCGCACACGGATTGCCCGAGCCGAGCTACTTCGCCTATCCGTTCTCTGCCCACGAGGGGGAATCCGAGGAAACCGAGCCACTGCAGGAGATCGTGACGTCGCTGTACCGCATGGCGCTGCTCGATGATGCACTGGAGATCAGGACGAGCTCCAGCAGCGATGTGCAGGCCGGGATGATCCAGCGCATGGACATCGTCGCTGCCACCAGCACCGATCTGCTCGTCGACAAGCTGGAGCAGGCCAGCCCGATCGACCCGAAGGCGTCGCGTCCGTTCGCTGACCCGACCGGGTGGGTCGACGGCACCAACAACCCGGCACCGGTCGACCTCGATGCCGACACCCTGCAGATCAACCCCGACCCAGGCGAAGAGGTGATCCGGACCTACGCGCCGATTCGCAGCACGATGTGGACCGACTACACCATCGAAGTCGACGTGAGCGGTTTCGCTCCGGACGACTGGACGACGGCCGGCGTCACCGTGCTCAAGCCCAGCCGGGCGCCTTTCGACGGCAACGTCTCACAACAGGTCGATGTGCGGATTCGCGGGAACTCGTTCGGTATCGGCCGCAGTTCGAAGGAGTTCGCAGATCACCCTCTCCTGCAGGGGAATTCGCACCACGTCGTCATCGATGTCACGGCGCAGCGGGTCACCGTCAGCGTCGACGGTGACATACCCCAGGTGATTGAACTGGACAGCAACCGGTCCCGCGGTGTCGGAGGCGGGGTGTCGTTCTGGGCGTACCGGCAGTCCGAGGCCAGCCCGCCGATCGTGTTCTCGAACCTCACGATTCGCTAGGGGCTGCAGATGAAACGACTCATCGCCCTGGGCGCGCTCTGTTGCGCGGCGTGTGGTCACTCGGGTGCGCAGGGGTTGGGCCTCTCCGACGATTTCACCGGTCCCAATGGTGTGATCGCGGCCGAGGGTACGCCGGTGCAACCAGGTGACAAGTGGATCGTCACCAGCGGAACCTTGTTCCGGGACAACGGCACTGCGTGGACGGGTCCGCCGGACGAGTCCACGGGTTCGGAGGTCTTCCGGATGGTTTCGGTGGTCCGCGGGTTCAACGACCTGCAGATGTCGTTGGCGATGCGCGTCGACGCCATGTCGACGACGGCACGAACGCCTGCGCAGGACTACGACGGTGCACACATCTGGGTGCGCTACCAGTCCGATGTCGCGCTCTACGCCGTGAGTGTCGACCGACGCGATGCCACCATGACCATCAAGAAGAAGTGCGCGGGCGGGACCGACAACGGCGGGACGTACTACGACCTGAACGGTTTCGTGCATGACGTACCCATTCCGTTCGGAAAATGGCAGCACATCGCGGTGACCGTCCGCGATCACCCAGATGGCTCGGTGTACATCGACGCCACGCGTGACGGGATCACGATGAGCGCGGTCGACGACGGTGTCGGCTGTGCACCGTTGCACGGCGGTGGTGTCGGGATCCGTGGCGACAACGCCGAACTCCGTTTCGCAGACATCTCGGTGACGTCGCTGTAGAGAAGCGCACAGCCGCATGTCTCTGCCTGGTAGGGCTACGCCGGTTGGTTGTGGCGGGGCAGGGTCGCGTAGGCGAATTCGAACAGGTAGTCGCTCAGGGCGAGGGATGCTCCATTCGCGGCTTCGGCGTTGCCTGCCGCGATCGCGGCGAGGATGTCATGGTGCAGCTGGGCGGCCCGACGCAGCTCCTCGACCGGATCGCTCAGATGCCCGAACCAGAAGCGTCGTGAGAGCCCCTGAAGTGGTGCCATCGCCACTTCGATGTATTCGTTGTGGGTTGCCGCGACGACCAGCGCGTGCGCTTTACGCAGGAAGTTTGAGAAGTCGGTGACGGTCTTGTCACCGCTCACAACGTCCTCGGCGAGTTCGCGGGCGGCTTGTCGTTGTGAATCGGTCGCCCGCGAGGCAGCGACTCGCACGGCGAACGGTTCGAGTATGCGGCGCAATTCGAGGAGTTTGAGCTGCGCTTCGACGGAGGTGGGCGGAACCAGCACTCCCCGGTTGGGGTGGATCTCCAGCAGCCGCTCCCGCGAAAGCCGCTGCACCGCTTCCCGCACCGGCGTGCGGCCCAACCCGGTGAGCTCCATCAGCTGTTTCTCGGAGACGAGACTTCCTGGCGCGATTTCGCCGAGCACGATCATGCGCTCGATCTCGACGAAGGCTTGATCGCTCTTGTTCTGCGGCTCGCTGGTCATTTGCCTCCTCTCGGTGGGCTAGACAGTATCGCGCTCGGAGATGTACGGTCCACATATGACTGATATATCGGTTGTATGGCGGCTGCGGCCGGAGATGGGCGATCACCGACTTCCCGTGGTGGCCGACGTCGATGTCGCGGTGGTCGGAGCCGGCGCTGCAGGAGTCGCCGCCGCGACTGTGGCCGCCGAAGCGGGCCTCTCGGTGGTGGTCGTGGAGAAATACGGGTTCGCCGGCGGGGCGGCCGTGGCAGGTATGTCCGGCACCATCTGCGGGATGTACCTGGCTTCCGACTCCGCGTCGCGGCCCGAGAGGGTCGTGCACGGCTTCACTGAGCGGTTCGCCGGGGAGTTGACCGTCCGCGGCGGACTCACGGCGCCACAGCGATATGGCAAGACCTTCACCGTTGCTCACGATCCGCTGGTGTGGCGGGAGGTCGCAGATGACCTGATGACCGCGGCAGGCGTCCGAATTCTCTATCACACCCAGGTGATCGATGTCCTGATCGAAGGCGACGACTATCAGGGGTTGGTTTTGGCGTCGAACGCCGGGGTTGGCGTGGTACGGGCGGCCAGGATCATCGATGCCTCGGGCGACGGTGCGGTGGTGGCACGCGCGGGCGGCGGGTATCGGTTCGGCGATCACGGGCGCATCCAGAACCCCACGATGTTCTTTCGGCTGGGTAACGTCGATCTGCACGCCTTCTGGTCCGCATGGGGGCCCAACACGATCTCACCGCAATGGGTTTCCGACGCCATCGAACAGGCGCGTACCGCTGGACTGGATCTCCCCAGAAACAAGATCTGGATCTTCGACACCACCCGTCCTGGTGAGTTGCTCGTGAATGCGACCCGGCTCACGGCGCCGGACGGTCGCATGCTGAACGTGATCGACCCTGCGGACTTCACCATTGCTGAGGTCGAGGGGCGTCGTCAGGTGCGCGCATATGCCCGGTTCCTCGCAGAAAACGTTCCGGGATGTGGGCACGCTTTCGTGGTGGACACCGGCGTCGAAGCAGGCATTCGTCAGACCCGCACGGTGGACTGCATCGAGACGCTGCGGGACGGTGACGTCGTCGATGGCGCGAAACGTGACGACAGCATCTGCCGATCACCGTGGCCGATTGAGTTGCACGACGGTGAAAAGCCCAAGCTTCATTGGCTTCTGGATGACTACTATGACGTCCCATACGGTGCGTTGGTGCCCCAACGCGGTGAGAACATCATCGTGGCCGGCCGCTGCTTGAGCGCCGAACACCAGGCGCTCGCCTCTGCGCGGGTCACCGCACAGTGTTTCGAGTACGGCCATGCCGCCGCGGTGGCCACCGCCCTCTCACTCGATCGCGGCACTGCCTATCGCGACCTGGACCCGGCCGGTATCCAAGCCCGGATGATCGCCAGCGGAAGCGCATTACGCACCCCTCAACGACAGGATGTCCCGTGACCGACAACTTCGAACGCGCAGGCGCGCCCGGCGAACTGCGTAGCAACTTCACGCCGGGAAGCACGCGCTGGGCCGTACGTCGCGCGCAATGGAGCGCCATGGGGATCGATTGGCGCGACCAGGAGAAGCCCAAGATCGCAATTGTCAACACCTCCTCGAAACTGTCCGTGTGTTTCGCGCATCTCGATGACGTGGCCGTGCGGGTCGCCGAGGCGGTACGCGCAGCCGGAGGCCTTCCGTTCGAGATTCGTACGACGGCGCCAAGCGATTTCGTCACCAGTGCTGGGCGGAAGGCGCGCTACCTGATGCCTACCCGCGATCTCATCGTCAATGATGTCGAGGCAGCGGTGGAAGGTGCGGTGCTCGACGGAGTCGTTTTTCTCTCGTCGTGTGACAAGACGACTCCTGCGCATCTGATGGCAGCGGCGCGGCTGGACCTTCCTGCCATCGTCGTCATCGGCGGGTACCAACGCGGCGGCACCTGGAGCGGATGTTCGGTGGACATTGACACCGTGTACGAATCCGTCGGTGCCTTGACCGCAGGCACGATGACCGTCGACCAACTCGGTGAGTTGGCGGATCAGGCGATCGAGGGGCCGGGGGTGTGCGCCGGACTCGCCACCGCGAACACCATGCACTGCCTTGCTGAAGCTCTCGGCATGACGGTGGCGGGATCTGCACCGGTACGGGCGAACTCCGATCGAATGCTGGACAATGCCGCAGCAGCCGGACACCACATCGTGAAGATGGTCGAGCAGAACCTCACTGCGCGCCAGGTCATCACCGAGAAGTCGATCGAGAACGCCATCGAGGTGGCGCTTGCCCTCGGCGGGTCGGTCAACTGTATTCGCCACCTGGCGGCGATCTGCGCCGAGGCGGACCTCGATCTGGATGTGGTTGGCATGTTCGAGAAGCACGGCGGGGATGCCGTCCAGCTCGCGGCCATCCGTCCGAACGGTGCGCACCAGGTGTGGGATCTCGACGGAGTGGGCGGCATCCAGACTGTGATGCGTACTCTGCTTCCCCGTCTGCACGGCGATGCGCTCACAGTCGACGGCCGCACCGTGTCAGAGCGTGCAGCAGATGCGCAACCTGCCGACGGTGACGTGCTGCACCCGCTCGACGACCCCATCAACGACGAGCCCGGCCTGATCATCCTGCGCGGATCCCTGGCGCCGGATGGATCGATCGTCAAGGTCGCCGGTGTCGGTAAGGCGACCCGTCGCCAGTTCAATGGCCCGGCAAAGGTTTTCGTGGGTGAGGATGACGCCATTGCCGCACTCGGTGACGGCCGGATCCAACGCGGCGACGTCATTGTGCTGCGGGGCATGGGGCCACGTGGAGGGCCGGGCACGGTCTTCGCGGCGAGCTTCGTCGCCGCGCTGAACGGGGCGGGGCTAGGCGGCCACGTCGCAGTGGTCACCGACGGTGAACTCTCCGGACTCAATCACGGACTCGTGGTCGGGCAGGTCATGCCCGAAGCCGCCGACGGCGGCCCACTGGCCGGACTCCAGAACGGAGACACCGTCGCGATCGACCTGGACGCTCGTCGGATCGACAGCCACCCGATCCGCGACGGTGAGCCGGTGCGTGCCACCGGAGAACACCCGGAACGCGGCTGGCTCGGACAGTATGCGGCCCTGGTCGGCCCGGTCCAGCGTGGTGCGGTACTTCGCAGGCCGCGCAATTGAGCTCGCCGAATCGAAGGAGTCATGTCATGAGCAGAGCCGGCAACGATGCCGCTGAAAAGCCGCCGAACCAGGCCAGGAAGGCGGGCATCGCCGCACTCGTCGGTACCACCTTGGAGTGGTACGACTTTCTCATCTACGGCACGGCCGCCGCGCTCGTGCTCAACTCGCAGTTCTTTCCTGGCGTGAATCCGACGGCAGGCACGCTGGCAGCCTTCGCGTCGTATGCCGTGGGGTTCCTGGCCCGACCGCTCGGTGGCATCGTGCTCGGCAACATGGGAGACCGGTTGGGGCGCAAACGGATGCTTGTCTTCACCATCGTGCTGATGGGTGTGGCGACGACGTTGATCGGTGTCTTGCCGAACTACGACGCCATCGGCGTCTTCGCGCCGATTCTGTTGATAGTGCTGCGACTGCTCCAGGGTTTCGGTGCGGGTGGGGAGTACGCGGGGGCGGTCGTACTGTCGGTGGAACACGGTGATCAGAAGCGACGCGGAATGGCCGGTGCTTGGGCACCAACAGGTTTCGCGATCGCGACTCTGTTGTCCACCGGTGTGTTCCAGTTGGCGACGCTCCTGCCCGACGACGCCTTTCACACCTGGGGATGGCGGGTGCCGTTCCTGCTCGGAGCGGTCCTGCTGGTCGTCGGATACTTCATTCGCCGCAGTATCGACGAAACACAGGCGTACGAGGACGCTGTCGCGGCCGAGGCCGAGGGAACCGCTGAGCAGACCAAGATCCCGGTACTGGACGCGATTCGACGCAGCCCACGCAGCTTTCTCGTGGTGGTCGGATCCCGTCTGGCGGAGAACGGCTTTGCGTACCTGTTCCCGGTGTTCGCCGTGGGATTCGCGGTCAACTCGCTGGGTGTATCCAGCAGCACCACCTTGCTGGCGGTCGTGATCGCGTCGGCCGTGCAGATAGGCGCGATACCGGTGTGGGCCAACGTGAGCGACCGCATCGGCCGCCGACCGGTGTACGCAGCGGGTGCCCTGATCTCGGTGTTGTGGCTCGTGCCCTTCTTCCTGCTGCTCGAATCGCTCAGTCCGGCTCTGCTGGTGCTCGGCTTCGTCGTGGGCTTGGGCATTCTCTACCCGGCCATGCTCGCGCCCCAGGCCGCCTACTACGCCGAACTGTTCGATACCCGGACGCGGCTGTCGGGCTTCGCATTCGCCCGTGAGATCGGTTCGGTGCTGGCCGGTGGATTCCTGCCGTTGATCGCGACGGCACTGATCGCGGCGTTCGGACACTGGTGGGTGATCGTCGTCTACCTCGCCGTCCTCACACTGCTCACCCTCGTTGCGCTCGCGTACGGGCCGGAAACCAACCGCAGGGACATCGTGTCTCCGAACGAGACTGATGCGACGGCGTCAGGCACCGAAGTGCGTGTGGCCCCAAGGTGAGGGGTCACACGAAGATGTCGGTGGGAATCAATGCGGAAACCAGGATGTTCGGTGCGTCGACGATCTGGCTCAGTCGCAGGTCGACGGCAACGCTGCACAAGGCATATGCCTGCTGTCGCGTGAAGCCGCGGTCGACGCTGAGATGGTCGACCATCAGCCGAAGGGCATTGCGGGTCGCCATGTTGAGATTCTCCGGATGGATCTCGCCCGCGGAGTCGACCGGGATGCCGGTGACGGCGAAGTGTGGCCGGCTTGCGACGTCGGGAGGTCCGGGAGTGAGTCGTTCGAAACTCAGGTGAGGAGAATCCTGTGCTGCGGCGGCGCCCTTGCGCAGATCGAAACGTAGTACCACTCGCGCCGTGGTCTCGACTGCCGCACCACACGACTCACCGTCACCCTGTGCGAAGTGTCCGTCACCGACCGAGAACAGCGCTCCCGGTACCCACACCGGGAGGTGGACGCGACTGCCTGCGGTCAGGTGTTTGATGTCGACGTTGCCGGCCGCCTCGGTGGGCGAGATGGTGCGCCGTCCCGGATCCGCCGCGCGGTCCGGTGGCACGGCCGAGGTGGGATTGGGAAGTTCGACCAGTCCACCGCCCTGCGCGGCGCGCTGTTCGGCCGCCTTGGTGCGGTCGAACAAAGCGCGGGAAGGTGCGACGCCCATGACGCCCATGAACGGTGCTCCCGGTAGCCGCACGCCGGGCAGGTCCGCCGAATGCGCAAACCCGTCGGCGATCTCCCAGCGCACGATGTGTGGTTCGGTGAACTCCTCACGCAAGAATCCGAACCCGGGAATGTTCAAGGTGGCTCCGAAGTTCCCGGTGTCCACGGAAAGAACGTCGACCACGAGGAGATCACCGGGTTCGGCACCTTCGATGTGTATCGGCCCCGTGAGCGGGTGGATACGGGCCAAGTCGGCGCGGAGCACATCGTCGGCGGTCGAGGCGCGGCCGAACTGACCGTCGTAGCCGTCGCGGGTGTCGATCGCCACGATATCGCCGGGGACACAACGCAGTACGGCAGGAATGTCGGGATGCCACCGGTTGTGCCCGGCTCGCGGATCCGCGATGAGGGGTCGGTCCAGATCGACAGTGATCTCGTGCGTGACATTCATGGTGCGCTCACTTTCGCTGGGAGGAACCCGCCGGTCGCCTCTTCGTACGCGTGCGCGACGCGCAACACGGTGGCGTCGTCGAAATGGCGACCGACGATCATCATGCCCGTCGGCAGGCCGTCCACCAGACCCGCCGGCACACTGCACGCCGGGTGCCCGGATACGTCGAGGCCGGCCGTGTTGGCCATCATCTCCAATGCACGGGCGAGATACTCGTCGCGGGGAGCATCGGATTCCGGGATCGGCGTGGCCACCAGCGGCGTGGTCGGCATGACGAGGACGTCGAAGCGTGACAGCGCGTCATCGTACGCGGCCCGCAACCGGGGCACCAGGTTGCGGGCCTTTGCATAATGCGCGCCGTGGTGGCGTCGGATGGTGTGCCGCCCGGTCAGAAGTACGAGCTTCACGGTGTCCGGCAACAGTGTTCCGTCCGCTTGCCTGCGGGATCCGAAGAATTCGATCAACGCAGGGTCGTACGCTCCCTGCCAATTCATCCCGTAGGCATTGCCGTCGACCATCTGGGTCGTCGCACCTTCCACGGCGATCACGTCCCAGATCTTGCGTCCGTGCCGGTGCCACGGAATCGACACGTTCTCGCACTGCATTCCCTGCGCACGCAACACGTCGACCGCGCGGCGAACAGCGTCGTCCACTCCCGGTACCGCCTCTGGGTGGCCGAAGCCCTCGCACAGAACGCCGACACGCATCCCGGCGACCGGTCGCTTCAGCTCCGCGACGTAGTCGGGCACGGCGACACGCGTCGGCTGACGCGGGTCGAGGCCATCGCGTCCGGCGAGGACCCCGAGGAGCAGGGCGGCGTCGGCAACGGTACGTGTCATGGGGCCCAGGTGGTCGAGAGTCTGTTCGATGGGGAAGGCGCCGGTGTAGGGGACGAGCCCGTGAGTCGGTTTGTGCCCGACGATTCCGGTGAAGGCGGCCGGCAGACGTACCGAACCTCCCTGGTCGCCGCCGGTGGCGATGTCGACTATGCCGGCCGCGACCAATGCCGCGCTGCCGCTTGACGACCCACCGGAGGTCCGTGTCGGATCCCAGGGGTTTCGCACGGGTCCGGTGGCGGAGGTGTGTGAAGCTCCGGAGAAGCAGAGGTCTTCGCACACCGCCTTGCCGGCGATCGTGGCGCCGGCAGCCAGCATCCTGCTGATTATGGTGGCGTCGGTGTCCGGGATGAACCCCTCCAGCGCGGCAGAGCCGTTCATCATCGGTACGCCCGCCACCGCGGTGTTGTCCTTGACGGCGACTCTGCGACCGGCCAGCGGACCGTCGGTGGATTCGGTGATATCGCACGTGACGTACCAGGCCCCGAACGGATTGTGTTCAGGCTCGGCCCATGTACGTGTCACCGCATCTGGGCGTTCACGTTCGTAGAGCTCGTCGACGAGGTCCCACGAACGCAGGACTTCGGAGACGTGCGGGACGAACTCGGCGAGTTCTCCTTCGGAGAGTCCGAGACCGTATGCGTCTGCGATGGGCGACAACTCGGTGACACCGGGGGTTTGGGAGGGCATGTCTGGTTCCTGTTCAGATGTGGCGAGGACGGCCGGTCAGTCGGTTGCAAGGGCCGTACGGGCATTCGCGGCCAGGTCGGTGTTCACGTTGTTCTCATAGGAGGTGGCGTCTGACGGATACGCGGCGATGTTCTTGGTGAACAGGGAGATCCGCATGTTGTTGTCCCAGGACTGCCGGGTTACGGTGACATCTTCGGCGTAGCCTTTGGCCTCGATCTCGCGTTGCACGGCCGCCTCGATGACTTCGCGGGAGAGGTCGGGAAAGTATTCGGTTGCGATGTCCACCGTTGCCTCGGGTTCGGAGTAGATGAACCTGGCCGCCTTGGCGATCGCGGTGACGACTCCTTGAGCCGCCTCCGGATTCTGTTGCAGATATCGATCGGTGGACGTCAGGCTGGAGAAGGCGAAAGGATTCCAGCTGGGATTTGCCGCGAAGGAGTAGACGACGTCGAGATTTTGATCGACCACTGCCTGGCTGACGGTGGGTTCGAAAGACAGTGCGTAATCGGCCTGCCCGCTGGCGACGGCGGCGAGTTCGCTGCCCAGCGCCACGTTGACCAAACTGACGTCCCGCAGGGTGTCCTGTTCGATCAGATACGTCATGAATGCCCAACTCGTGTCCGGTTCGGGGCTCACCGCCACCTTCTTCCCCTCGAAGATCGAGGAGTTGTCGAGGGTGCCGTCATTGTTCTCGCGGCCGATGACGAAAACCGATGGTGCGTTCTGAATGGCGGCCACCACGACGCCCGGACCGCCGTTCTCGTGAGACTTGGGGACGAAGACCGGGTCCTGGATCGAGAAGTCAGCCGATCCGCCCAGGACCGCCGTCCAGGACTGCGTCCCACCTCCGCCGGTGGAGATCTCGGCGTGAATGTTCTGCTCTTCGAAGTATCCCTTCTCCTTCGCAACGTAGAGCGGTAAATAGAGCAGAGACTGGAATGCCTGGCTGATGCGGACTGCCGTTTTTCCGTCGGTGCGTTGCGGGGCACTGCCGGCGCAACCGCTGACGAGGAGCATGGTCAAGACGACGAGTGCGGCGGCGGGCGACCGAAGTCTTTTCCCGTTCATGTTCAATACCTTTCAGGACTTCTGGTGGCGGCCGAGGATGCGCTCGAGACCGGCGACGAGGATGTTGAAAACGAGGACCATGACCATCACGATCGCGATGCCTGCGATGACGAGGGTGATGGTGAAGTTGGAACTGCCGCGAAGGATCATGTGTCCCACACCGGCGTCGGAACTGATGTATTCGCCGACGATCGCACCGACAAGTGCGAAGCCGATGTTGAGTTTCAGCCCGGAAACCACCCAGGACATCGCCGAGGGCACGACGAGCTTGCGGAAGATCTGTGACCGGGTGGCCCCGAAGGACTTCATCAGATTGACCAGGTCAGGGTCGGTCCGGCGAGCACCGCTGTACGAGGTGGTGAGGCTCACGACCACGCAGGAGAAGGCGACGATCACCACTTTGGAGGTCATCTCCGTGCCGAACCAGATGATCGTCAGGGGTGCCACGGCCAATACCGGGATCGAGCCGATTGCCGCGATGAACGGAGCCGTGAGATCAGCGACGAACTGTGAGTACCACAGCAGCAGCCCCAACGCGGAGCCGCCGACGGCCCCGACCAGAAACCCGAGTATGACTTCGGAACTCGTTACACCGATGTCGCTCCACAATTCACCGGAGACGGCACGCTTGTAGAGCACATTCCATACCGCGCTGGGACTACCGAACAAGAATGAGCTGATGGATCCGCTTCGTGCTCCCAATTCCCAAGCAGCCAAAGCAGATAGCACGATCCCACCCTGAAGTGCGTGGAGGATGACACGCCTTCTGCCCGGGGACGGTGTCGAGGTGCGGCGTCGGGGCGATTGCGGAACGGTGGCGGCTCGCTGAGGCAGTACGGTGGTCATCGGCTCTCCTTCGGGGATGTGCGCACATAGAGGTGCCAGGGCGTCATGCTGCACCCGGCTTCTGACCGATTCCGCGCCAGATCTTTTCGTAGAATTCGTTGAAGCGCGGTGCCAGTCGCCTTTCATTGATGTCGGTGCTGGTGGTGCCGAGGTCGATCGGAAATTCGGAGACGACCTCACCGGGCCGTGCCTTGAGTACATACACGCGGTCGGACATGGTGACCGCTTCTTCGATGTCGTGGGTCACGGCGACGACAGTCTTTCCGGTAGTTCGAGCCGTTTCTAGCAGCTCGCTTTCCAGCGCTATCTTGAGCGGGTAGTCCAACGCCTTGTAGGCCTCGTCCATGAGGATGATGTCGGGGTCCGTCACCATCGTGCGCATCAGTGCCGCACGCTGTTTCATCCCACCGGAGAGATCTGATGGGTACTTGTCCTCATAACCTTCGAGCTTGTAGGTGGCGAACAAGGAGCGTGCTCGGGTGCGCGCATCTTTCTTGCGGACACCGCGGACCTCAAGGCCGAGGACGACATTTTCCAGCACCGTCCTCCAGGGGAACAGCAGATCCTTCTGCAGGACGTATCCGATGTGCCGGGACGTCGAACCGGTGACGTCCTCGCCGTTCACCAACACCGAACCCGCCGTCGGGGGAACCAGGCCGGTGATGATGTTGAACAGGGTGGACTTGCCGCAGCCACTCGGGCCCACGATGGAGACGAACTCGCCTCGATCGGCACGCAGACTCAGTCCGCGCAGAATCTGGATCGGGCCCGTGGCAGCGGGGTACTCCTTGTCTATGCCGACCACCTCCAATCTTGGCGTCTGACGTTCCGTGGACAAATCGTTCGCGAACGAATCAACTACCGACATATCGCTCATATATCGCAATCCCATCTCGTGTGCTGCCGTGGTGGCGACCTTGTGAAAGTTGCCCGGAGCAGTCACAGAACGACCGGTGAGCAACCAGATCCTGGATGTGTGCTGGCTAAAGCGAAGCACATGAAGTACCTGTGAGCAACCGATTGCGCAAAATGCCTTAAAGGTGGACAATCGATTGCGCACCCCGAACCTCATGTTGTTCGGGTGAGCCCACCAATCTGCGTTCGCCGTCCAGAGAGGAGGCGCGATGTCCCTGCTTGAAGGAGTCCGCGTCGTCAGCTTCACACATTTTCTCCAGGGGCCGTCAGCAACGGCGCTCCTTGCTGATCTCGGTGCCACCGTCATCAAGGTGGAACCGCCGAGTGGCGCCTTCGAACGGTCGTGGTCCGCGCCGGACGCCTACCTGAACGGGGAGAGCGTCTTCTTCCTGCTCGGGAACCGCAACGTGGAAAGTGTCGTCGTCGACCTGAAGGATCCGGAGTGGCTCGAGGTGGTGCTCCGCCTGCTGGACGAGGCGGACGTGTTGATCGAGAGCTTCCGTCCCGGGGTCATGGATCGCCTGGGCCTCGGCTGGGAACGGTTGCGTGAGCGGAATTCTCGGCTCGTCTACTGCTCACTGTCGGGATACGGCAGCGATGGCCCGTACAAGGACCGACCCGGGCAGGATGTTCTGCTGCAGTCGATGGCGGGCATTGCGTCGGTCACGGGAACAGCCGACAGACCGCCGACGCCGGTGGGAGCCTCGCTCGTTGATCAACACGGGGCAGTTCTCGGTGCTTTCGGGATCCTGGCCGCTCTGCACGGTCGAGATCGAACCGGGCAGGGAACACGGGTGGAGAGCAACCTGCTGAGTGCTGCGATGGACCTGCAGATCGAACCCCTGTCGTACTTCTTGAACGGATTCGACGGCATCCGAAGTGCGACCGGTATCTCTTCTCCCTACTACAAATCGCCGTACGGGGTTTTCGCCACTGCAGACGGTTACCTGACGTTGTCGCTCAACGCGCTGGAGAAACTGGCGGAACTGTTCGAGGACAACTGGTTTCGGTCGATCGGTGAACAGTCCTCCTATGCGCGCAGGGAAGAAATCAATGAGCGCGTAGCGGTGCATCTGGGGAAGCGTTCGACGGAGGAATGGACGACGCTGCTCGCAGCGGCGCAGATGTGGTTCGCGCCGGTCAACGGCTATGCCGAGGTGGTCGACGACCCGCAGGTCAACCACAACGGTTCGGTGATCGAGATCCAGCATCCCCGGGCAGGTGCGGTGAAGCTGCTAGCGCACCCGATCACTTACGACGGCCAGCGCCCGGGCGTGCGCAGCACGCCACCCGAACTGGGCGGCTCGAATCGCAAAGTACTCGCCGAACTCGGCTACAGCACAGAACACATCGATCGACTTCAGGCAAAGGTGCAGAAATGACGATCCAGGACAGCGTCGCTCAGAAGCAGTCCGAGGTTCGGATCCAGCTGGACCGCAGCGTGCTGCACGTCCTGCTGGACCGTCCCCGGAAGCGCAATGCACTCGACCTGACCATGATTCGGTCGATCTCTCGCGCAATCGACGGGCGACCGACGGACACCAGGGTGGTGGTGATCAGCGGCGGTGCGTTCTTCTCCGCCGGCGCGGACATAGCGACGTACAAACGGGGTGACCAAGGCGAGATCGGTGAGATCACCCGCGCGGCAGGCGCGGTGATCGACACGATGACCACGGCGCCGATCCCGGTGATTGCGGCAGTGGAGGGGATGGCCCTGGGCGGCGGATTCGAACTGGCGATGGGTGCCGATATCGTCGTCGCCGGCGAGTCGGCTAAACTCGGGCTTCCCGAGGTGGCGCTGGGTTTGATTCCCGGATGGGGTGGGACGCAAAGGTTGTCAGCCCAGATCGGTATCCGGCGAGCAAAGCAGATCATCATGCTTCAGCAGACGATATCGGCCGAGGACGCCTGCACGCTCGGGCTTGTCAATGAAGTTGTCCCCGACGGCACAAGCCTGAACCGTGCACTGGAGATGGCTCACCAACTCGCGGCATCGTCCGCCACTGCTCTGGCAGCCACCAAGCGCCTCGTTTCCGGGATCGAGCGAAACTTGGCCTACAGCGATGAACGCGCGGCGCTCATGGAGTTGTTCGGTTCGCCGGACGGCATAGAGGGAGTAACCGCCTTCGTCGAGAAGCGGCCCGCCAACTTCGGCCGCTGACAGCCGAATCGGCGCCCCGCGCGTAGTCGATCAGTCACGCGTCGGAGGCGCGGTGGTCTCTCTCACCAGCAGTTCAGGGGTGGGTTGGGTGACCACCGTGTCGGTCAAAGCCCGTCCCCCGAGATGTTCCATCAGAACATCCGCGGCCACTTCGCCGAGGCGCTGTAGCGGAAGCCTCACTGTGGTGAGTGCGGGATAAACGGTATCCGACACCCAGGTTGTGTTGATACCCACAATCGAGAGGTCCTCGGGGACACGCAATCCCAGCCGCAACGCGGTTGACAGAGCTCCAACCGCGGCATTGACGCTGGCGACGACGACAGCGGTTGGCCCGTCCGGCTTTCCGAGGTTCGCACCCCGGTACAACGTGTTGAGCGCGGCGGAACCGGCATCGGCTTCCCATCCGGCGTCGACCACCCACGCGGCTTCTGACCGAAGGCCCGCGCTCGCGAGTGTTTCGAGATACCCCTCTTTACGCCGCTGTGCTGTGTCGTGGATCGCTGTGCCGGATATGAACGCAATTCTGCTGTGACCCAGAGTGATCAGATGCTCTGTGGCGATACCGCCGCCTTTTTGGTCATCGAGGATCACCGATCCCACCCGGCCGGGGACTCGGGAGTTGATGGTGACCGCGGGGACACCTTCGAGCACGGCGGCCAGCATGTCGTCGTCAAAATCCTCACGCCTCTGGAGCAGTACGCCATCGACGCGGCCTTCACTCACCAGTCGTGACAGCTGTTGTGTACCGCGGGGTGGCGCGTCGATTTGGCCCAGTAAGACGTCGGTCGAGTGGCCTGAGGCGGCCATTTGCACACCGGAGAACATGTCGGCGAAGACGGCGTTGTTGACATCGGGAACTATGAGACCGATTGTTCCGGAACGGGAATGACGTAAAGCCCGGGCGCGCGCGTTAGGTACGTAGTTCAGTTCGTCAGCGGCCGCGAGTACGCGTGCACGTGTGGCTTCACTCATCCGGGCGCGGGTGTCGCCACTGAGAGCCCGAGACGCTATCGAGACCGAGACCCCCGCGGCGCGTGCCACATCGGCGAGAGTTCCCACGCTGCCATGATAGGTGCCGACGCCGCAGAAGCCGCGCCAGGTCTACAGCGCGAGCCCCCGAATCGACCACACCGTGAGGTAGGCCAGCCCGAAGAACGCCGCGACGGCGATCGCCACGCCCGTCGACTGCACATATGCCAGCGGGGCGCGCATCCAGTCGAAGGTGGCCGCGACCACCGCGTCGGGCTGGGTGACCAGATCCCACGAGTTCCAGCGCTGGAACCGGCCGATCACCACGCCGATCGCACACAGTCCCACCGACAGCACGGCGGCCAACCATCCCCAGGCCGCGCCGAATTCGCGTGAGATCCGTGTGTGCACGAGAAGCAGCGACACCACCCCGAGCAGGATGCCGGTCCAGGCCGCGAACCCGTACTGCAGCACGTGCCGCCACAGCTCGTAGCCCTCGCCGAGGTGCACCAGATCAGTGACCAGGTAGGGGGCGTTGGGAAGGAACGCCAGCCAGACCAGGCCCAGCGGTATCAGCCAGAAACGCCGCTCCGCCAGGTCGAACGCGACCGCGCACAGCATCGGGATCCAGGCCAGGAAAAGGTTCCACACCAGGAATTTGGTCGGGTACGACAGGGGAGCGGCGGGATCGGTGAATCCCAGCGCCAGTGTCAGAGCCGTCGTGGCCGCCAGCGAGATGATCAGCAGGAACCCGCGCGCTTCGGTCATGCGATCAGTGTGCCTTCCGCGCTGGTGCCACAACGAGAAGAGGGGCACCCACGTGGGGTGCCCCTCTTCTGACGTCGGGGTGTCAGCGGCCGTTGCCGAAGACGGGCTGGACGGCGCCGACGGTGGCCTGCTGCTGTGTGCTGTGGACCCAGTCGTGGTGGGCGGAGTCCGCCTGTGCCGGTGCGGCCAGGGCGAAGATGGCGGCGGCGAAGCCGGTGGCGATGGTGGTGGCGAATCCGAACTTCTTCATGATTCGAGCCTTTCTGTGTCGGTGTTTCCTACCCGGTTGCCTGTCACAACGAGGCCAGGTGCTCGGTAATTTCCGCTGGCAGTGATTGACCGCCAGATGGCAGCAACTGGTCGCTGCGCTGTGACCGCGCTCTCAAAACCATTGGCAGAAACGAAAAGAGGGGCACCCGCATGGGTGCCCCTCTTGTGTCGCTGTGTGTCAGCGGCCGTTGCCGAAGACCGGCTGGACGCTGCCGACGGTGGCGTGCTGCTGGGTGTTGTGGACCCAGTCGTGGTGGGAGATATCGGCCTGGGCCGGCGCGGCCAGTCCGAAGACGGCGGCGGGGAAACCGGTGGCGATGGCGCTTGCGAATCCGAACTTCTTCATGGTCCGAACCTTTCTGTGTCGGTGTTCCTACCCTGTTGACACCCACAACCGAGGCCCGCGCCGGCAAATTTCTGATGGCAGTGATTGACCGCAGGATGGCAGCAATTCACCGATCGACGGTCAGCGCCACCAGCCCATAGGCCACCGCGAACCGATGGCTCAGCCGGCCGCACACGTTGCCGCGCCCCACCGTGACATGGTGGCCGAGTTGCTCGCTGACCGCCCGCACGAGCTCGTCATCGCTCGCGCCGCCGCCCACGAGCAGCACCCCTGCGGCCCCGGGTGCCACCTGCGCGATGCCCCGCATCACATTGGTGCCGATCACCAGGCGTTTTGCGGCATGCCGCCAACTGCGCCATTCCGCACCCGAGAGCCTCGACGTGAAGGGGAGCAGTCCACTGGGCGCGGTCGTCAGCAACCAGCCCGTGCACCGGCCGTCGATGGGCCGGTCGAGGAACCGCCGTCTGCCGTGTTCGTCCTCAACGAGTTGGGCGGTGACCGCGGTCACCGCCTCGGCGCGTTTCGCGTACTCCGCGGCGCTCCGCGAGATCTCCAGCGCCGTGGCTGTCGCGGTGGTCAGCAACTGCCCGGCTCCGGGCAGCACGACGCGGG
Organism: Mycolicibacterium smegmatis; assembly: GCF_001457595.1. Taxonomy (GTDB): domain Bacteria; phylum Actinomycetota; class Actinomycetes; order Mycobacteriales; family Mycobacteriaceae; genus Mycobacterium; species Mycobacterium smegmatis. Next base: position 550,306 of record NZ_LN831039.1, read on the forward strand.
CACCGTCGGCGACCACGTCGACGGTGCCGCCGCCGACATCCACCACGACGACATCGGGGGTGACCCCGGGCGTGGTGAGTGCGCCCACGCGCGCCGCGGCCGCCTCCGAGTCGACCCGCGTGACCGGGACCCCAACGGCCTCTGCGAGTGCATCGGCGTCGGCCGGTGGGTCGGCGTCACCGCCCATCGTGGCCAGCACAAGGTTGTCCACCACCACCGAGCCGCGGCGTGAGTTCGCCTGTGCGGCAATCTCAGTCAGATCCACGACATGGGTGCGGTCGGATTCTTCGGGGGCAGGGACGCCAGATGGAGACGAGGTTGCGTCGACGGCCGCGGAATCGCTCAGGCACACCACGGCACACGCGCTGTCGTAGAGCAGGTCCGCCACCACTCGGGCGTCGACGCGTTCGTCGCCGTCCAGCGTGAAGGTGTCGGTGAGCCAGAAGGGATCGGTCAGCCGCTGCAGCGGTGTCGGACCTTGGCGCACCTCGACGGCGACCAGCGTCGTCGACAGCACCTGCGGCACGTCGACGTCGTCGACCACGGGCACCGGCGCGCGCAACCGGTTGGACACGAGCACCGCTTCGTCGTTCTCGGTGAGCACGGCGACCACGTTCGTGCCCGCCTCGACAGCCGCGTTCACCAGGCCGGCGACGTCGCGGTAGCCCCACTGCCGGGTCGCGCACGCGACCACCGGGCGGTCCGGACCGGCGACGGCGAGCTGCTCGACCGGTACCGGCGTGCCGACGCCGGCGCCGTCACCAGCGGTGGTCGCCGCGGCCCGCGTGACGATGGCGAGTCGTCCGGTGCGGCGCGACTGCAGCAGAACGCGTTCCACCGTCGAGTGCACGGGTGGGGTCGGCGCGAACGCGGCCCGGTCGATCACCAGCCCGTGGGCGTCCGCGAGGCGGCGGGCCAGTTGCGCGGCCCCGTGAACGGCGCGAAGCGATCCCTTGCCGCCACGCGTGGGGGTGCGTGCACTCGCGAGCACGTCGAGTCCGGTGTCTCCTCCGCACAGCACGACCTCGGTGGTGGCGTTCCCGATGTCGACGCCCGCCCAGACGGTCACCGCAGCAGGCCGCGCCGCCGGTAGGCCGCGGCCGCCTCACGGACCAACTGGGCACACGTGTGCGCCTCCTGCGCGGCGAGGCGCTGTGCGAGCGCTTCGAGTTCGGAGAAGGTGGAGCGTCCCGGCCGCAGCGCCTCGTATGCCGCCAGCATGTCGTCAGAGCTCAGCGCGGTCAGTTCGGCCGCGCGCCGAAGATTGAGGCCCAGTTGCTCCGACCCGGTGCGTTCGGCGGCCTCGGCCTGGGAGATCAGGGTGTCCCGGCTGATCCGGATGTCGTCGAGGGTCAGGTCGCCGCCGCGGGCGGCCTCGACCGTCACCTCGTCGATGCTGCGGCCGGAGTGTGAGGTGATGGTCATCGGGTGATCTCCAGTTCGACGTTTCCGGTTTCGCGGCGCTCGGACTCCTCACGTTCGATGGCAACCATCGACACCACCTTGGTGTGGTAGCGGGCGGTGATCGCCTCGTCGGTGTAGGCGTTGCGCATGGGTGACGGTGTCGCGCCTTTGGCGTGCCTGCCGGCGTTGATACCGATCAACCGGTACATCTCGGGCGTGATGAGCGGTGCGACGCTGAGCAATTCGAGGTTGGCCAGCGGCGGGAGATCACGACGGTGGATCAGCGTGGTGCCCTTGGCCTGCAGGCCCACCCCGATGCCGGAGCCGGAGAGCTGCGCCGCCGACTTGCCGATCGCACCGAGGTCGATGCTGTCGGTGATCCGCACCAGGCGCGGCACGCAGTGTTCTTCCTCCAGGCCGGCCAGGATCTGCTCAAGCACGTCGTAGATGGTCATCCCGGACAGAGTGCGAAACAGCTTGGTGCCGAACGCCGGTGACACCCCGATGACGACCTCGCGCGGATCCTCGCCGACCGTGGCGGCACCCAGAACCCTCAATCGGTCAGGTTGCGCGGAGGTGGCCTGCTCCTTGACCAGGTCGGCCACCGATCGTGCCTGGCGCACGGCGTCGATCTGCGCCTGACGCTCCGGCGTCGGCCGGTATCCGGTTCCTGGGCCCCGGTAGTCGTTGGGATCGTGCAGCGCCGACAGCACATTCATCTCTTCGTCGAATATCGCGGCGGTCTGCAGGTAGTCACCGGTGACGCGGGCCCGGGCCATGCCGAGCACCCGGTCGGCGATGTGGGTGAACCCGGTCTCGGCGAGTGCGGACACGATGTCGAGCACCGTGAGCCCGGACTGGTCGATCATCCGGGCGGCGCTGAGCACCTTCACCCCGTCGTCCTGCGGAAGGTCCTTCGAACCTTCGGCTCCCACAACGGCTTCCACGTGGTCGTCGTCGAAATCGGCCAGGCCGAGGTACTCGAACACCGCGCGGGTGGCCTCGGCAGCCTCGCGGCGCATCGACTCCAGGGTGGTCGGATCCACCGACCGCAGACCGCCGTCGACGCCCCAGTCGCGCTGCAGCACGAGGTAGTCGTCGAGGTCGGCGGCGTTGAAGTTGGACGGGCCGAACATGTTGTCGTAGGACACGACCGAGCCGAACCCGGAGAAGATGAAGTCCGAACCCGACAGCAGTGTCGGCAACGTCCGGCTGGTGCGGCGCATGGTCGACTCGCTCATCAACGAGTCGTTGCCACTGCAGGATTCGAGCCCGCGCAGCATCACCATGAGGTTCTCGGCGTGGAGTTCCTTGACGCCGCCGGGTACGGACGCGGTGATCGCCGCCCCGTCGACGCCGCCGTTCTGCACGCCCTGGGCACCGATGCCCCTGGCCAGCGCCACGCAGCGGGCCTCCAGGTAGTTCATCGACTTGCCCTCGGCCTGTCCCATGAGCACCTCGGAGCCTGCGCCGCTGGACAACCGCATCTTGATTCCGCGCGAGGCGTAGCACGAGGTGAGGAACGCCTTGGACCACGGCGTGTCGTCGCCATCGGTGAAGACCTGCTCGGTGCCGTAGACCGACACCGTCTCGGCGTACGAGACCAGGCCGCGCACACCCAGTTCCAGTTCGCGAGCCTCCTCCACGGAGCACTGCGTCAGCGCGCCGGGGGCGGGCACCTGCGAGCCGATCAACAGGCCGACGGCGACCGCAGGGGCGTCGTCCAGCACGGGCACGGTGGCCTCGAGTTCGCGGAAGCCGTACACCACCGCGGTGGCGGCGTCGGCCGCGATCAGCAGTGGGTCGTCGAGGCGGTTGGTGACGTGGGCCTGGTTGGCGGGCGTGCGCCGGGCACGCATCTTCATCATCGCCATCTGGATCTCGACGGGCTGCAGGCTCGCGACGACGCGGGCCATCTTGGCAGGGGTCAGCCCCGAGCACACCCGCAGGATCTCCTCACGCGGCCGGCCCGGGTCCACGATCATCCGGGCCAGGTCCAGGTCGGTCATCGCCATCGAACGCGGCGCCTGCTCGTGGTCGATGGCGTATTTCACGATGAACTCGTCGATCGTGTCGAAGTCTTCGGCCGGTTTCGAGTCCATCTCCAGCACCGTGCCGTCGTCGGCCACCACCCAGGACGGCTCCGGGTCGTTGGGCGAGAGATGCGAGATCATCCCGAGTTCGGCGTCCACGTCGGCGAACCCGTCGAGATTGACGCGCTGCCGATCCAGCAGACGGATGCGTCCCAACCTGCTGTCGACCTCGGTGCTGTTCAGGTGCATGGCAACTGCCGTACCTCTCTTGTTGCGTGACCGAGCCAGCATCGACGGGAACACGCGCCTCCGACAATGGCGGGCGGGCAGCTTCCAACAACCTGTTGAGCGGCCGTCCGGGCGGGCCGGTTCGGTCGCGACATCTTCAACAAGATGTTGGAAACCGGCGTTCTCCTCTGGCCGCAGCGGCGTTTCTTCTCGCAAGATTTCCCGGAATCTGACGGGGCCGCCGATCGCGGTCCCGCTGGCACAGGAGGACCAACCCATGTCTGAGGTCGTCGACGACCGGCCCGGAAGCGATGCGCCGCCGGGTAGCGAGAAACTTCGCGGGAATCTCGGTATCCCCGCCATCGTCCTGATGGTCGTGGCGGCCGCGGCGCCGCTGTCGACCATCGGCGGCAACGTGCCGATCGGTATGGCGCTGGGCGACACCACCGGCATCCCGGTCGCGTTCGTCGTCGCGGGCGTGATCTTCCTGCTCTTCTCGGCGAGCTTCGTGGCCATGTCGAAGTACGTGACCGATGCCGGCGCCTTCTACGCCTACATCCAGCGCGGTCTCGGGCGGGCCGCCGGCACCGGCGCGGCTGTGCTCGCACTGCCGGCCTACATGTGCACGTTGCTCGGCGTCTCGGCGTACGACGGTGTGATTCTCGGCGGTCTGATCGAGCGTTTCGGCGGGCCGCAGATCCCGTGGTGGATCCTGACTGCACTCGTGCTCGCGGCCGTCGCGTGGCTCGGCTACCGCGACATCGACCTGAGCGCGAAGGTGCTCGGCGTCTTCCTGGTCTCCGAAGTGGCGATCCTGGTGGTTCTCGACCTGGTCATCGTCCTGCGTGGCGGCGAGCAGGGCATCACCGGTGACTCCTTCACCCCGCAGGGTCTCGCCGGTGGCGTCGGTATCGCCCTGCTGTACGCGCTGTGGGGCTTTGTCGGTGTCGAGGCGACGTCGGTGTTCCGGGACGAGGCCAAGGACCCCGACCGCACCGTGCCCCGCGCGACCTACTGGGCCGTCGGCATCGTCGCCAGCTTCTACGCCTTTTCGAGTTGGGCCCTCATCGAGGGCAACGGCGGCCACGACGCCATCCAGGTGGCCAAGGACGACCCAGACAACTTCATGGTGAACACCGCTCAGCAATACCTCGGCATGCTGGGCCGCGACCTCACCACGCTCTTCTGGTTCGTCAGTGTGTTCGCCTGCGCCCTGGCCTTCCACAACATCACCGCGCGGTACGCGTTCGTCCTGGGGCAGAACAACGTCTTCCCCAAGCAACTCGGCAAGGTCCACCACCGCTTCGGCGCCCCGTCCAACGCGTCGTTGGCGGTCACCGTGGCGTCCTTCGTGATCATGGCCTTCCTGGCCGGGCTGGGTCTGGACCCGGTTCTGCAGATCTTCGGTCCGCTCGGCGGCGTGGGTGTTCTCGCGCTGGCCATCCTGTGGCTGCTGACGACGATCTCTGTGGTCATCTTCTTCCGCCGTCGCGGCGGCGCGACCCGCATCGTCGTGCTGGCCTCGGCCGCCACGCTCGCGCTGGGCGCGGGCCTGGTGCTGATCGTGTCGAACCTCCCTCTGGTGGTCGGTGGTAGCCCGACTCTCGCCGTGATCCTCGGCATCGCGCCTGTGGTGGTGTTCGGCATCGGTATGGTGCTGAGCCGACGGGCCACGGGAACGCTTTCCGAAGCGAAATCCGAGTAGAACGAGCGGACCGCTCGCAAATCGCCGCAAAGGGCGCTGATACCGTCGGACCAGGCGGCGTCAGCGCCCTTCGCGGCTCCTCCGGCAACTGGGTGGCGACGCACGCCGAACCGATCACGGAGTGAGGAATGAGATGTCTCGGGATTTGCCGCTGACCGTGGCGGCGGCCTTGACTGTTCCGCCACTCGACCTGGGATCGGTGGTGGCCGGGCAGCGCGGGCTTACCCGCGAGGTCCTGTGGGTGGACATCATGCACGCACCTGCGGAGTCCTTCGTCCGTCCCGGCGACCTGGTGCTCACCACCGGCGCCGATGTCCGCCAGCCCGGAGTGTTGGACTTCCTCACCTACGTCGTCACATCTGCAGCCGCCGGGGTGGTGATCAGCCCGCCACCCGAGGCCGCCGTCGACGAACTGCTCGTCACGCTGGTCCCGTACGCCGAGCAACACGAGTTCCCGGTGGTGGTGCTGCCGTGGGAGGTCGCGTTCTCCGCGGTCCAGCGAAGCCTGCTGCCGCTTCTGACGCCCCTGGCGCCCGACGAACTGGTCCAGATGGTCATCGGTCGTCGTGAACGCGACGACGCGGGGTGGAACGACTTTGCCGAGGTGTTCGCAAAGAATCTGCAGGAACTGGCGCTCGCGGCGGGGGTCACGGTGAGATCCTCGGTGACCGACGACCTCGTGATGAGTCACTTCTCGCCGGCCCCGTCGTCGTCGACGGTGTCCGCCCTTGTCGAAGCGGCCAAGCGGCTCAACGCAATTCAGCAGACCGCGGTCAGCTGGGTGCTGCTGCCTCCTCAGGAGGCGGTCAACGCGGCCGCCACCACGGCACCGCGGACGCCCGCCCCCGAAGGCCCCGTCGGGCCAGTGCAATTCGCCGACGTGCTGCGCCAGCATCCGCAGTGCATGGCCATCGTGCTGCAGACGCTGCAACCGCTGATCGACTACGACCGCACGCGCCGCGGGCAACTCGTCCGCACATTGGAGGTCCTGCTCAACGAGGCCACCAACATCAGCGCGGCGGCCAGGACGTTGTACCTGAACCGGCATTCCCTGCTGTACCGGATCAAGCTCATCGAGGAACTCACGGGTCTGTCGCTCAAGAACCCCGCCGACCGGTTCCAGCTCGAGGTGAGTGTGCGCGTACACCAGATCAACGAGGCTCGCACCACGGCAGGCCGCGCTGCGCGGCTCACGACCTGAGGTACGCGCTCAGCGACGTGCGGAGTGCTCGACCAGGAGCGACGCGGCGCCGGCATCGAGGGTGACATGCACGTCTGGATGACGCTGCAGGATGCTGGCCGGGCACTGTTCGGTGATCGGGCCGTGCAGTGCCCGTGCGACCGCGTCGGCTTTCTGCTCTCCGCCGGCGATGAGCTCGATGCGTCGCGCGCGCATGATCGTGGCGAGTCCCTGTGTCAGGCACTCGTGAGGCACCTCGTCGAGACCGGAGAAGAACCGCGCATTGGCTTTTCGCGTCGACTCGGTGAGTCGGGCCCGGTGGGTGCGGGAGGCGAACGACGTGCCCGGCTCGTTGAACCCGATGTGCCCGTTGCGCCCGATGCCCAGGATCTGCAGATCGACACCCCGCTCGGCCAGAAACGCTTCGTAGTCCGCGGCGTCCTTGTCCGGATCATCGGCAGTACTGTCGGGAACCCGCAACGACGCGGGATCGAGGTGCAGTGGCGCGACCAGAGCACGTTCCAACTCAACCCGATAGGACTGTGGATGATGTGTTGGCAGACCGAGATATTCGTCGAGCGCGCACCAGGTCACCCGCGTCACGTCCAGGCCCGCATCGACATATCTGGCCAGAGCGGTGTACACCGGCAACGGTGACGACCCGGTCGCGACGCCGATCACCGCATCGGGTGTGGCGCGAATCAGCGCCGCGATGCGCGCGGCGACCGCCTCGCCCGCGGCCCTGGTATCGGCGGTGATGTCGACCGTCGGTGTCATGCGGCCAGTGAGCTCTTCGCCAGCACCCGGGCCAGATCGGGATTGGCGGCGATGTAGCCCGCCAGCAACTGGCGGGCCACGGTCACCGAATCCACCAGCGGGTGCAGTGCGAACGCTTTGAGCGCCTCATCGGTGGAGCCGTTGACGGCCGCCGAGATCGCGTGCCGCTCCACGGCTTTGACCTGCTGCATGAGACCGAGTTGGTGAAGATCCGGCTGGCTGTCGAGGGTCAGCGGGTGCACGCCGTTGGCGTCGACGGTGGTCGGCACCTCGACGACCGCGTCGGTGGGCAGGCCGGCGATGGTGCCCCGGTTGCGGACGTTGAGGATCATGGTGCGCCGCTCGTCGCGGCTGATCGCCGCCATCACACCGAGAGCCACACCCGCATAGCCCAGATGCGCCGGATCGGTCTCGCGCTCACGCTCGACGGTCGGGTTGCCCTGCACGCCGCCCTTGGCCTCGGCCATGTAACTTGCACCGCGCTCATCGACCGCCTCGCCCCACAGCTTGGCAGCGGTGTCGGGATTCTCCGCGGCCTCGGTGAAGAACTTGCCCTGGGTCTCGAGCAGGAAGTCACCACGGGTCTGGGGGGATTCGAGTATGCGGCGCACCGCATCACGGTTGAAGTAGTAGTAGTACAGATATTCGTTCGGGATCACGCCGAGGGAGTGGATCCATTCGGCACCGAAGATCTGGGTTTCCTCCATGCGGCTCAACCGGTGCTCGTCGGCGAGCAGGTTGGGCAGCACGTCCACGCCGTCCACCAGCACGCGCCGCATCCAGCCGAGGTGGTTGAGGCCCACGTAGTCCATCTGGATGCGGGTGTGATCGTAGCCGAGCACGCCCGCCACCCGGCGTCCCAAACCCGAAGGCGTGTCACAGATCCCGAGTGCACGGTCACCCAGAACGGTCTGCAGCGCTTCGGTGATGATGCCGGCCGGGTTGGTGAAGTTCAGGAAATATGCCTGCGGTGCGACCCGTTTGACCGTCTCGGCGATGTCGAGCATCACCGGAACGGTGCGCAGCGCGTAGGCGATCCCGCCCGGGCCCGTGGTCTCCTGCCCCAGCACGTTGAGGTCGAGTGCGACATGTTCATCGCAGCACCGCTGTTCGACGCCGCCGACGCGGATCGCCGCAAACACGAAATCGGCGCCCTCCAAAGCGGGTTCGAGCTCGGTGTAGGTGCGCAGTGCGGGGGTGTCGTCGAACCCGAGGGCCAACTGCTCGCAGATGGTGGTGACGGTGGCCAACCGGGTCTCGTCGACGTCGTACAGGGCCACCTCGGTCACGCGGGGTGTGCCCTGATCGCGGATCAGCGCCTGCCAGACGTAGGGGGTGCGGAATCCACCACCACCGAGAATGGCGAGTTTCATGCGACTATGACCTTCCTGCCGGCCTCACGGCGCTTGGCGATTTCGTCCTCCGGGGTGCCGGAGGTGGTGATGAGCACGTCGACCTCGTCGAGCGTGCACAGGCGCAGTGCGCCGGTCCCGGGGAACTTGACCTCGCTGGCCAGCAACGCAATTCGCTGTGACGCGGCGATCAGCGCCTGCTTGATGGGGGCCTCGACGGCCATGTTGTCCACCACACGGCCACCGCGAACTCCCGTGCAGCTCAGGAACATCAGATCGGCGCTGAGCTGTCCGATGAGCTGCTCGGTGAGCGGGCCCACCAGCGACTGCTGATTGCGCCGCAGCACGCCGCCCAGGAGCACCACCTCGACCGTGTCGTCGTCGCGGATCTCGTCGAGCACCGCGAGGTTCGAAGTGATGACCGTGACGGGCCTGCCGCGCAGTTCGCGGGCCACGAGCGGGGTGGTCGACCCGATGTCCAGGACGATGACGTCACCGTCGGAGACCAGCCGTGCCGCCTCCGCGGCGACCCGCTTGCGCAGCGCGAAGTCGGGACGGCTCTCGAAGGTGTACGGCTCTTCGACCGCGCCGGAGTCGGTGATGTTGGCGCGGCTGCCCGAGGTGAGCATCGCCCCGCCGTAGAGCCGCTTCAACCGGCCGGATTTGGCGAGGATGTCGAGGTCGCGACGGATGGTCGACTCGCTGACGCCGAGCGCCTCGGCGAGCTGAACCACCGACTGTCCGCCGTCGGCCAGCTCGGCGAGTATCCGTTCGTGACGCTCGGCGAGGAACATGGGAAGAATCTTACGCAGAATTTGACAGAGTTTGCGCGACTCTGACTGGTTCTGGCGGAAATTTCTCGAAATAACTCCCTGGAGACGGCTTTGAAACGTTATTGTCATCCGGTACATGCACGCTGACCGCGCAAGTACGTCAAACTACGTCACCAATGGGGAGGGAACCGCGCGTGACCGAGCGCGAAATCGACGTCCTGGTCGCAGGCCGGGTCTACAGCGACCTGGTGTTCACGGGTGTGAACGCCCCGGCCCCCGGCGAGGAGGTCTACGCCGACGGGTTCGCGATCTCGCCGGGAGGCGCCGCGAACCGGGCCGTCGCGGCCGCGCGACTCGGCGCACACACCGCGCTGGTCACCGAACTCGGTGACGACCCCATAGGCTGCATCGTCGCGCGCAGCCTGCAGAAAGAACCGAACCTCGACCTGCGCTACGCCGTCCAGCACCCCGGATATCAGATCCCCATCTCGGTGGCCATCACCGACGGCCACGACCGGTCGTTCGTCACCTACGAACACTCCGGGCATCTGCCGTCCTGGCCCGAAGACATCCCGGTACGGGTGGCACACGTGGGGCTCGGTCGCGGTCCGGTCCCGGCCGAAGCAGCGCATCTTCGCGCGCAAGGCACCCTGCTCGTCGGTGGCGTGGGCTGGGACCCGTCGGGTGAGTGGTCCGAGGAACTGCTCGATCACCTCGCGGGCGTCGACGTGCTCATCGTCAACGAGATCGAAGCGCTCCTCTACACCCGGGCCGCCACCGTCGAAGAGGCCCTGGAGGTCCTGGCCGGCGCGGTCGAGACCGCCGTCATCACCCTCGGCCCCGACGGCGCGATCGCGGCCCAGGGCGCGACACGCCTGCGGGTACCCGCCATCGCGGTGGAGGCCGTCGACCCCACCGGGGCCGGCGACGCGTTCACCGCGGCATTCATGGTCGCCACGGCGTGGGAGTGGGAACTGGCCGACCGGCTGAGGCTCGCCAGCGCCTGCGCGACGTGCTCCGTGCGGGGCGCCGGGGGAGCGCGCAGCGCGCCGCACCCGGCCGACATCGCCGACCTGCTCGCCGACTGCTGTGCCGACCCGGACTGGACGCCGGTCCGGGAATGGGCCGGCCGACATCGCCAATCCACTGTCCCCGCAACCCCAGGAGCCCTGACGTCATGACCAGAACGCGCCTCTTCCGATTCGGTTCCGCCGTCGCATCCACCCTCACCGTCGCGGCGCTGGCGTTGTCCGCCTGTGCGCCCGGCCCATCCGGTGACTCCGGTTCTTCACCCGCCCCCACAGGCGAGGTGTCCAAGGACATCGCCTCGGCGGGCCCGGTGACGCTGACCGTCTGGGACCAGAACACCGACGGTGGTATCCGAGAGGCGCAAGAGAAGCTCAACGCCCAGTTCCAGGAGATGTACCCCAACGTCACCATCAAACGCACCGTCGAGTCGTTCAGCGACCTGAAGACCACACTGCGCCTTGCCTTGTCGAGTAACACCCCACCCGACGTGGTGCAGGCCAACCAGGGCTACCCCGACATGGGCGCGTTCGTGGCGGCGGGCATGCTGCGCCCGATGAGCGACTACGCCGAACTCTACGGGTGGAACACCTATTACCCGGAGGCGCTGCTCAAGCAGAACAGCTTCAGCAGCGACGGCAAAACCTGGCAGGGTGACACGCTCTACGGGGTGTCGCAGACCGGCGAGGTTGTCGGGATCTTCTACAACCGCGAGTTGCTCTCCTCACTGGGCCTCGAAGTCCCGAAGACGTTGGACGACTTGAACGCCGCGATGGAGGCCGCGAAGGCCAAGAACATCCTGCCGATGGCGTTCGGCAACCTCGACAAGAGCCCCGGCATCCATCTCTACGGCGTGGTGCAGGCCGCGCTGGCCGGTGCGCCCGCGGTCAACGACCTGGTGAGTGGCAAGGGCGGAGCCTGGACCGACGAACCGTCGCTCAAAGCCGCACAGCGGATCGCCGACTGGTCGACGAAGGGCTATCTGACACCCGGCGCCAACGGCGTCTCGCGTGACGACGCCATCGCCGAATTCGGCCGCGGCGGAGCCCTGTTCACCATCACCGGCACCTGGATGCAGCAGCCGCTGCAGGATGCTCTCGGCGACAAGGCAGGCTTCACCACGCTCACCTCCGACCAGGGCGAGCCCGCCACCACCGGCGGTCAGGGCCTGGCGTGGGCGATCACATCGAAGTCGGCGCATCCCGACGTGGCGGCCGCGTACATCGACTTCATCACCAACGCCAAGGCCTCGCAGTTGCTGCTGGACACCGGCAACCTGCCGACGGTGCTGCCATCGGGGTACGAGCCCGAGGCAGGCACCGTCGCCGCCGACATCGCGACGCAGTACCGCGACGTGCAGGAGGCCAACGGTGAGGTGCCGTACCTGGATTACGCGACGCCCACGTTCTACGACACCATCACCGCCGCGATGCAGGAACTGGTCGGCGGGCAGGCCACCCCTGAGCAATTCGTCGACACACTGCAGAAGGACTACGCCGACTTCCTGGCGAGCCAGAAGTGACCGTGGCGCTTCGTCAGCCGAACGAGCCCGCGTCCCCGCCCGGTGACACCACCGCGGCGGGGAGGCGGGTCGCACAGCCGAAGCGGCGGCGCTCGCGCCGGTCGGTGAAGCCCTATCTGTACGTCGCCCCGGCGTTCGTGGTGTTCGCGGTGTTCCTCGGAGCGCCGGTCCTGCAGACCGTGCAGTACTCGTTCTACAACTGGGACGGCTTGGGCGTCGCAACCGTTGCGGGGCTGAAGAACTACGTCGCGGTGTTCGGCGACGAACGGTTACGGGATTCGTTCCTGCACGCCGGTGTGCTGATGCTGTTCTACGCCGCCGCACCGGTTTTCATCGGTCTGGTGCTCAGCGCGCTGATCTCGCGCGCACACGGCCTGCGCTCCATGTCGTTCTTCCGCACGGTGCTGTTCCTGCCGCAGGTGATCGCCACCGTCGTGATTGCCACCATCTGGATCTCCATCTACTCCCGCGACGGGCTGTTCAACCAGACCCTGCGTCTGGTCGGCCTCGACTCGATCACGCGGGTGTGGCTGGGGGACCACACCTTTGCGCTCATCGCGATCGGCCTGATCGGCACCTGGCTGAACATCGGCCTGTGCTTGGTGCTGTTCCTGTCGGGGATCGGCAACATCCCGCCCGAACTGTTCGAAGCCGCTCGCCTCGACGGGGCCGGGCGTGTGCGCGAATTCGTGGCGATCACGCTGCCGTCGCTACGGGGGCAGATCGCCGTGGCACTGACCCTGACCGTGGTGTCCGCGCTGAAGACCTTCGACCTGGTGTTCATCACCACGCGCGGCGGCCCCGGCAACGCGACGTCGGTGCCCGCGTACGAGGCGTACAACCGGGCCTTCAACACCGGGCAGGTGGGGCTGGCCTCGGCCATCGCCGTGGTGCTGACGATCGTCATCGTGGTGCTGACGGTTCTGATCAGCCGTATCGCTCCCCGGGAGGCAGAGTGAAGCTCACCCGCACCGAGCGGATCGTCAACCAGTTGATCCTCGGGGTCTTCGCCCTGTTCGCGGTGATTCCCCTTGTGGGCGTGCTGTTCTCGTCGATCACACCGCCCAGTGAGAACCACGGCGGCTTCGCGGTGCCCCGCAGCGTCGACCTGGGCAACTACGGTGCGGCCTGGACGCGCGGGAACTTCAGCAGCTACCTGCTGTCCAGCGTGATCGTCACGGTCGCCGTGGTGATCCTCAGCGTCGTGCTGGCGACCTTCGCCGGATACGCGTTCGCACGCATGAAGTTCTTCGGATCTTCCGTGCTGTTCTATCTGCTGCTGCTCGGGCTGACGCTGCCGACCGAGGCGTTCATCATCCCGCTGTACTTCAACATGCGGACCGTGGGCCTCACCGACACCTATTGGGCGTTGATCCTGCCGCAGACCGCGCAATCGCTGGCGTTCGCGGTGTTCTGGATGCGCAACCAGTTCCGCGGATTCCCCGGTGAGATCATCGAAGCCGCGCGGCTCGACGGCGCGAGCGATCTGCGGGCGCTGTGGCGGATCGTCGTCCCCACCAGCCTGGCGCCCATGATGACGATGGCCGTGATCATCACGATGTGGACCTGGAACGAATTCCTGCTGCCGCTGGTCATGGTGGTGTCCGACAACAGGCGCACCGCTCCGCTCGGCCTGGCGTTCTTCCAAGGTCAGCACCTCACCGACTATTCACTGCTGGCTGCCGCAGGCGTGATGGTGGCACTGCCCATCGCTGTGTTGTTCTTCGCGCTGCAGAAGCGCTTCATCAACGGCATGGTCGGCGGCATCTCGGTGCGCTGACCTCTTCACCAACAGGAGCACAACCCATGGCTGCCATCCGATTCGAGAAGGCCCAGCTTCGGTACCCTCACGCCCCCACGCCGGCGGTGGCAGAGCTGGACCTGGACATCGCCGACGGTGAATTCATGGTGCTGGTCGGCCCGTCCGGGTGCGGCAAGTCGACGACGCTGCGCATGCTGGCCGGCCTGGAGGACCTCACCAGCGGCTCGATCTACCTGGACGACCGCGACATCACCACGACACCGCCGCAGGACCGCGACATCGCGATGGTGTTCCAGAACTACGCCCTGTACCCGCACATGACGGTGGCCGGCAACATGGAGTTCTGCCTCAAGAACGCGGGCCTGTCGAAGGACGAACGCCGCCGCCGGGTGGCTGCTGCCGCCGAAACCCTCGGCCTCACCGAGTATCTCAACCGCAAGCCCAAGGCGCTGTCGGGTGGACAGCGGCAACGTGTCGCGATGGGCCGCGCGATCGTGCGCAACCCGCAGGTGTTCTGCATGGACGAACCACTGTCCAACCTCGACGCCAAGATGCGTGTGCAGACCCGCACCGACATCGCCAAACTGCAACGCGAACTCGGCGTCACCACCATCTACGTCACGCATGACCAGACCGAGGCCATGACGATGGGGGGTCGTGTCGGCGTCATGAAAGACGGTGTTCTGCAACAGGTCGGCGCACCCATGGACCTCTACGACCGGCCGGCCAACGCATTCGTCGCGGGCTTCATCGGGTCGCCGGCCATGAAGTTCTTCGACGCCCAGCTCGGTGACCGCACGCTCGGCGTGGCCGGGCACGACATGGCCGTGCAGTGCGCTGCCGACTTGCGTGGCCCGGTGCTGATCGGCGTGCGTCCGGAAGGATGGCGGCTCACCGCACCCGATGCCGGCATCGCCGTGAAGGTCGGTGTGGTCGAGGTACTCGGCGCCGATTCGTATCTGTACGGCACCGCGATCCATGCCGGGGCCGACGTCGACGTCGTCGTGCGCGTCAGCACGCGCGACGGTATCCGCGCCGACGACACCGTGCACGTCACCGCCGACCCGGACGCGATCCACCTGTTCGACAACGAAACGGGCGTGCGGCTCAATTAGGCTGCAGCAGTGCGCCGCTCGTAACACCACGGCGGAAAAACGCGCTCAGGACCGCCACTGCGTTACGCACGGCGGGATCCGAACTCACCCGTCGCTGACGTCGACGACGTGCACCTGGACACCGGCTGCGGTGATGCGGTCGAGTTCAGCGCGGTCTGCGGTCGAATCGGTCACCAGATGGTCGATCTGGTCGAGCGGCACCATCTTCGCGAGTGTCACCTTGCCGATCTTCGAACCGTCGACAGCCACCACCACGCGCTGCGCGTTGGACGCCATGGCAATCGCTGTGCGTGCCTCACCCTCGTCGAAAGTCGTCGCCCCGATGCCGGCGGACATCCCGTCGGCGCCGAGCACCGCGGTCCCGACCGTGATCACCTGGAATGCATGCTCGGACATCGGGCCCACGGCCTCAAGGGATTTCGAGCGCACCACACCGCCGGTCATGATCACCTTCATGTGCGCGTCCACGGCGCAGTCGGCTGCAATCGTCAGCGAGTTCGTGACGATGGTGATCTGCGGTCTGCCACGCAGCGCGCGCGCCACCTCGCCGGTGGTGATGCCGCCGGTGAGCGCGACGGCCTGCTGACCCGGAGGCACCAGTGCGGCCGCATGCTGGGCGATGCGTCGTTTGATGGCGACCATCCGGTGGTCGCGCAGCCGCACGGGGATCTCGCTGTCGCTCGGATCGACCGCTCGCGCGCCGCCGTGGGTGCGCACCAGCAGGCCCTGCTCCTCGAGCTCGCTGAGATCGCGGCGGAGCGTGGCCGCCGAGATCTTCAACTCCGTACACAGCACCTGAGAGGTCACCTCGCCGCGTTCGCGGAGCAGGGAAAGCACCTCGCGCATGCGGTCGGTGCGCTTGATCGACATCGCTGACAACTCCTCGGTGTTCTTTGCGGCGCCCGTCAAACAATCAGTTTTACTGATCGCTTCACGGCTTTGTATTGCGCGCTTTGAGCGAGCTTCTCATGATCTACGCATGTTGTTCACCTTCTGGGCCGAGAAGCCATGACGCCACACTGGATTCGCGAAACGATCGCGCAGCACAAGACCGGCGATCCGGTCGGCGTGTACTCGGTCTGCTCGGCGCATCCCACCGTGGTGACCGCAGCCGTCATGCAGGCCGCCGCGGACAACAGTTTCGTGCTCGTCGAGGCGACGTCGAACCAGGTCGACCAGTTCGGCGGCTATACCGGCATGCGGCCCGCCGACTTCCGCGACCTGGTGCACGGCATCGCCGACGAGCAGGGATTCGACCGCGACCGTGTGGTCCTCGGCGGTGACCATCTGGGCCCCAACCGTTGGCAGGACCAGCCGGCAGCGGTGGCTATGACCAACGCCGACGCGCTCATCGCGGCCTACGTCGAAGCCGGCTACCGCAAGATCCACCTCGATTGCAGCATGCGGTGCGCCGACGATCCGGAGGTCCTGTCCGACGAGGTTGTGGCCGATCGCTCGGCACGGCTGTTGCGGGTGGCCGAACAGACCGCGAACCGCCTGGGCATCGAGCCCCCGGTCTACGTCATCGGCACCGAGGTACCGGTCCCCGGCGGCGCCCACGAGACGCTGACACGGCTCACGCCGACCCCGGCCGAGCACGCACGTCGAACCATCGAGGCGCATCAGGCGGCTTTCGCCGCAGCCGGGTTCGAATACGTGTGGCCGCGGATCGCCGCGCTCGTGGTGCAGCCAGGGGTGGAGTTCGACCACGTCAACGTCATCGACTACGAGCGCACCGCGACCGCGCAGCTGCGGCGGGTCCTCGACACCGAGGACCACATGGTGTTCGAGGCGCATTCGACGGATTACCAGAAACCGGACCAACTGCGTGAGCTGGTGGAGGACCATTGGGCCATCCTCAAAGTCGGCCCCGGTCTCACCTTCGCGATGCGCGAGGCGCTGTTCGCGCTCAGTCACATCGAGGCCGAACTCGTCGACCCGGCATCTCGCGCGAACCTCATCGACGTCGTCGAACGGCGCATGCTCGCCGAGCCGCGGTACTGGCAGAGCTACTACGAGGGCGATCCGGTCACGCAGCGGACCGCGCGCCGGTACAGCTACAGCGACCGGTTGCGCTATTACTGGGCCGACGCCGAGGTGGACGCCGCGCGGCGAACACTGCTGGCCAATCTCGACCGCACCGGGATCCCCGCACCGCTCATCAGCCAGTTCCTGCCCACGCAGTACGAACGTTTCCGCGCAGGCGAACTCGATCCCGATCCCCGATCCTTGGTGATCGATCGAATACGCGATGCGCTTCGGCCCTATGCCGCGGCATGCCGCACCACCGACCACCACGCCACCGCTCTGACCACTGGAGTTGCCCGATGACCAGCCCGCAGGCCCACCACGCGGAGATCCCCGCCCAATCCGCCGGTGGCGCGACCATTCTCGAGATCGGGCAACAACCCGATGTGTGGCGTGAGATCGCCGGGCGTTCGGACGCCGAGACCAGCGAGTTCCTGCGACCGATCGTCGAACGCCCCGATCTGCGCGTCATCCTCACCGGCGCAGGCAGTTCGGCTTTCATCGGGGAGATCGTCGCGGCGTCCCTGCGTCGCAATCTCAAGCGCCGGGTCGAGGCCATCGCGACCACCGACATCGTCGCGGTCCCGCTGGATCACCTCGAACGCGATACGCCTACCCTGCTCGTGTCGTTCGGCCGGTCCGGGAACAGTCCGGAAAGTGTCGCGACGACAGAGCTTGCCGACGAACTCGTCACCGACGTCTGGCATCTGATCTTCACGTGCGATCCGGCGGGAACGCTGGCACGTACCCATGAGGGGCGTGCCAACTCCCGGGTGGTCCACATGCCCGCACGCACCAACGACACGGGGTTCGCCATGACGTCGAGCCTGACGTCGATGTTGTTGTCCTGCTTGCTGACTCTGGGCGGGGTGCGCCCTGAGAGTGCCGAGGCGCTGGCTGCCGCGGCCGAGCACGTCTCCGGTCTGTCGTCGGACATCCGCGACCTCGCGCGGGCCAAGAAGCAACGGTTCGTCTACCTGGGCAGTGGACCCCTGACCGGGCTGGCCCGTGAATCGGCGCTAAAGCTCCTCGAGCTCACCGCGGGCGAGGTGGTCACCTACTTCGACTCGTCGCTGGGCTTCCGGCACGGACCCAAATCGGTTCTCGACTCCGACACCCTGGCCATCGTGTACGTGTCCACCGACCCCTACACGCGCCGGTACGACCTCGACATCATCGCCGAACTCCGCGAGCAGCTCGGTCAGGAGGCGGTGAAAGCGATCAGCGCCGAGCCCATTCCGGATGCTCTCGGCCCGGCGCTGGTGCTGCCCGGGCTCGGCGGACTCGACGATGCGCAGGTGGCCCTGCCGTATCTGGTGTTCGCCCAGTATCTCGCCCTGTTCTCGTCTCTGGAGTACGGCAAGACCCCGGACAATCC
Source organism: Mycolicibacterium smegmatis (assembly GCF_001457595.1). Classification (GTDB taxonomy): domain Bacteria; phylum Actinomycetota; class Actinomycetes; order Mycobacteriales; family Mycobacteriaceae; genus Mycobacterium; species Mycobacterium smegmatis. The sequence continues at coordinate 568,589 of NZ_LN831039.1, forward strand.
GTTCCCGTCGGGGGAAGTCAGCCGCGTCGTCAAAGGCGTGACGATCCATCCGATGGAGCGGTGACCGACATGTCGCGCTATCTCGGGGTGGACGGCGGCGGATCGAAGACCGCCTTCGCCCTCATCGACGATCGGGGACGCATCCTGGCGCGCGCCACCGCACCGACGTCGTATTACTTCAACGACGGCTTCGACGTCGTGGAACGTGTTCTGGCGCAGGGTGTTTCCGAGGTCTGCGCACAAGCCGGGTGCACCTCCGCCGACATCGACGCCGCGTTCTTCGGAATACCCGGCTACGGTGAGGCCAGCGCCGACATCGCCCGCCTGGACGCGGTGCCCGCACGAGTGCTGGGGCATGACCGCTACCGCTGCGACAACGACATGGTGTGCGGCTGGGCCGGCTCCTTGGCCTGCGCTGACGGCATCAATGTCATCAGCGGCACCGGGTCCATGACCTACGGCGAACGTCAGGGTGTCGGACACCGCGTAGGTGGCTGGGGTGAGCTGTTCGGTGACGAAGGCTCCGCGTACTGGGTTGCCACACAGGGACTCAACGCGTTCACCCGGATGAGCGACGGCAGGCTCCCGCGCGGCCCACTGCATGCGATGCTCAAAGAGCGCCTGGAACTGACAGGCGACCTCGACGTCGTCAGCCTCGTCATCGAGAAGTGGTCGGGCAACCGCAGCAAGATCGCGGCACTGGCGACGACCGTGTGCGACGCCGCGCGCGACGGGGACGAGGCCGCCGCCCAGATCCTCTCCGCAGCGGTCGACGAACTCGTCGAGTTGGTCGACACCACCGCCAGGCTGGTCGGTTTCACCGAACACGAGACCGTACCCGTGTCGTACTCCGGAGGCATGTTCTCCGGAGCGGAATTCCTGCAGATGTTCACCACCGCACTCGAAAAGCGCCTCACCAAGTACGACCTGAAACGCCCCCTGCTCGATCCTGCACTCGGTGCCGCTCTCTACGCGGCAAAACACATCGGCCATCCCCTCGACGCCGACGCGCTGCACCAACTCGCCACATCCACACACTGATTCGACCGAATCGAGCCCACCATGACCATGTCACAGTCGAATTCACCCAAGGCTTCCGCCCGTCACCCACGCAGCTGGATCTTCTACGCGACGCTGTTGGTCATCTTCTGGGGTGTCTGGGGCGCGTTCTCGGCCCTGCCCGCCACCTGGTACGGCTACCCCGACGAGATGATCTACTGCATCTGGGCGCTCACCATGATCATCCCCGCGGTGTTCGCGCTTCGCGGTGAGCGGTTCGACCGTCGCCCGAAGGCCGCCGTCTACGGCCTGCTGATCGGACTCACCGGTGCGGGCGGTCAGCTGCTGCTGTTCCAGGCGCTCACCATGGGCCCGGCCTACCTGATCTTCCCGATCGTCTCGATCTCGCCGGCGATCACCGTGCTGATGGCGATGGTGCTTCTGCGCGAACGCATCAGCGGACTGGCCGCTGTCGGCCTGATCGCCGCACTGGCCGCGATTGTGCTGTTCAGCATCACCGGCGGCGAATCGGACGTCTCCTCGGGCCCATGGCTGCCGCTGGCCGTCCTGATCTGCGTCGCGTGGGGTGTGCAGGCGTACTTCATGCGCAAGACCGCGACCATCGGCGTCAACGAGGCCACCACCTTCGGCTGGATGGCGATCACCGCCATCGCGCTCATCCCCGTCGCGGTCATCTCGATGGGCGGCATCCCCACCGGATTCCCTTGGCAGGCACCGGTTCTCACCGCAGGCACCCAGGTGCTCAACGCGGTCGGCGCGTTGTTCCTGGTCATGGCACTCAGCCGCGGCAAGGCCACCATCGTGGCGCCCACCACCAATGCGCTCGCACCCGCGCTGACCATCGTCGTGTCCCTCATCGCCTACCAGACGCTGCCGACCCCGTACGGTGCGGTGGGCATCGTGCTGGCGCTGCTGGGCTCCACGCTGATGGTCTACAGCGACGAGAAGCGGGGTGAGGCACCGACCGCCGCGGTCACCGCACCAGAGGCCACGAGGAGCCGCGCGTGAAACCCACCGTTGCGATCATCGGCGCGGGTAGCGTCGAGTTCACCCGGGAACTGCTCGGCGACATCCTGTCGTTCCCCGAGCTCGCCACCACACGGATCGTGTTGCACGACATCAACACCGAGCGTCTCGAGACAGCGGAAGCCATCGCACGGGCCACCGCCCGCGCGGCGGACGCCGACCCCGAGATCAGCGCGACCACCGACCGCCGCCGCGCACTCGACGGCGCCGATTACGTCATCAACGTCATCCAGGTCGGTATGCACGAGGCCACCGTGCGGGACTTCGAGATCCCCGCCCGATACGGCCTGAACCAGACCATCGGTGACACCATCGGCATCGGCGGAATCTTCCGCGGCCTGCGGACCTTCCCGGTGCTGGCCGGCATCGCCAGGGACATGCAGGAGGTGTGCCCCGATGCCTGGCTGCTTAACTACACCAACCCGATGGCCATGAACGTCACGTACCTGCACCACATCGCACCGCGGCTGAAGGTGCTCGGCCTGTGCCACTCGGTGTACTGGACCATGGTCGGCCTGTGTGAACTGATCGACGTTCCCTACGAGGAGGTCTCGTACTGGTCCGCCGGCGTCAACCACCAGGCCTGGGTCCTGCGATGGGAACGCAACGGCCAGAACCTTTATCCGGAACTCGACCGGCGTATCGCGGCCGACGCAGAGTTGCAGCGCCGGGTACGTGTCGACATGTACCGGCGTCTCGGTTACTACCCGACGGAGACCAGCGAACACTCCAGTGAGTACGTGCCGTGGTACGTACACCACCGGCAGGAAATCGACCGGCTGCGCATCAACGTCGGCGAGTACGTGTCGATCAGCAAGGCCAACCTCGCCGAATACGCCAGGATCCGGGAGGAACTGGCCGATGCCGACTCGCTGCCCATCGACACCGGCTCCACCGAGTACGCCCCGCAGGTGATCCACTCGCTGGAAACCGGTACCACCAGGGTCATCTCGGCCAACGTCGCCAACCAGGGGCTCATCACCAACCTTCCCGACGGCCTGGCGGTCGAGGTTCCGACGACACTCGATGCGCTCGGCGCGCATCCCATGCGGGTGGGGGATCTGCCGCCCCAATGCGCCGCGCTCAACCGCAACTTCCTCGGTCCCGTCGATCTGACCGTCCGCGCGGCGATCGACGGTGATCCTCGGCTGGTCCGTGCCGCGGCCATGGTCGACCCCAACACCGCGGCCACGCTGACCGTCGACCAGATCTGGGACCTGTGCGACGAATTGACCTCCGCGCACGGGGATCTGCTGCCCGAACCGCTGCGATCCGCCGTCTGTAACCCCTGACAACGACCCCTCATGAATCCCGCCGAAAAAGGAGTGCCTACCGTGATACGACGCTGGTTGTGCCTGGCCGTGGTCACCGCTGTTGCCTGTCTGCTGACGGCGTGCGGTGGTGGTTCGTCGTCATCGGGTCCGGTCGAGATCGCGGTGTGGCACGGCTACCAGGACACCGAGGGTGAGGCCTTCAAAGGGCTCATCGATCAGTACAACAAGGAACATCCCGACGTCCACGTGACCGATCTGTACTCCAGTAACGATCTGGTGCTGCAGAAGGTCCTGACCGCCGTGCGTGGCGGCAGTGCCCCGGACGTCGCGTACATGTTCGGCTCGTGGTCGCCGAACATCGCGAAGATCCCGCAGGTCGTGGACATGTCCGACGTGGTGTCCCAATCGGATTGGAACTGGGACGACTTCTACCCCGCCGAGCGTGAGGCCGCGACCGTCGGCGACAAGATCGTCGGCATCCCGGCACTCGTCGACAACCTCGCGATCGTCTACAACAAGAAGCTGTTCGCCGATGCCGGTATCGCGCCGCCGACCGCAGACTGGACCTGGGACGACTTCCGCGCCGCGGCAGCAAAACTCACCGATCCGGCAAAAGGCCAGTACGGTTGGCTGATTCCCGCCGACGGTAGTGAGGACACGGTCTGGCACTACGTCCCGATGCTGTGGGAGGCCGGCGGCGACATCCTGACGCCGGACAACGAGAAGGCTGCGTTCAACTCCGAGGCCGGTGTCACCGCGCTCACGATGCTGCAGGACATGGCCGTGACCGACAAGTCGCTCTACCTCGACACCACCAACGAGAACGGGCCCAAGCTGATGAACAGCGGCAAGGTGGGCATGCTCATCACCGGCCCGTGGGACCTGAGCCAGCTGTCCGACATCGACTACGGCGTGCAGGTGATGCCCACCTTCGCCGGATCGAGCGGTGCGCACCAGACCATCTCGGGTCCCGACAACTGGGTGGTGTTCGACAACGGCGACAAACGCAAGCAGGCGTCGATCGACTTCGTGAAGTGGTTGACCGCACCCGAGCAGGTCAAGGCGTTCTCGCTGCAGACCGGTGACCTCCCGACACGAAGCTCGGTCGGCGACGATCAGGCAGTCCGCGATCAACTCGATCAGAAGCTGCCCGGCAGCTCGGTGTTCGTCGAGAACCTGAACAACGCGAAGAAGGCGCGCCCGGCGGTCGAGCAGTATCCGGCGATCTCGGAGGCGTTGGGCCAGGCGATCGTGGCCGTCATGCTCGGCAAGGAACAGCCTGCCGCCGCGTTGAACTCGGCTGCCGAAGCCGCCGATTCGGCCCTGGCCGGCAAATAGACCGGCGGGGTGAGATGACCGGACACGTCGCTACGCGACATTCATGGCGTGACCGCCTCGGCCACTCCGAGCACGTGGCGGGCTGGACGCTGGTGAGCCCGGCCGTCGTGCTGATCGGCGTGTTCGGTCTGCTGCCGGTGCTGATGTCGCTGACCCTGTCGTTTCAGCACTCCGATCTGCTGACGCCCGAGACTCCGTGGGTGGGGCTGGAGAACTACCGCAAGCTCGCCGACGATCCGGTGTTCGTCGACGCGATCAAGCACACGATCATCTACACCGCGCTGTTCGTTCCGGGGACGATGATCGTCGGGTTGCTGGTGGCGGCCGCGTTGAACCGCTCGGTGCGGTTCATCTCGGTCTACCGGACGGCGGCCTACGTCACGATGGCGGTGTCGACGATCTCGCAGGGCATCATCTTCCTGTGGCTGACCGACCGTGACTACGGCCTGGTCAACGCGGCACTGAACACCGTCGGCATATCCTCGCAACCGTTTCTGGCGTCACCGTCACAGGCGCTGTACGTGATCGTCGCCATGACGATCTGGGGATGGACCGGCTTCTCGGTCATCGTGTATCTCGCTGCGTTGCAGGGCGTTCCCGCCGAACTGCACGAGGCCGCAGCCATCGACGGCGCGTCGGCGTTCACCCGCTTCCGCACCATCACGGTGCCGTTGCTCGGACCCGCGAACATCTTCCTGGTGGTGTGGCTGACCATCAATGCGCTGCAGTTGTTCGACGAGGTCTACGCCACCACGCGCGGCGGGCCGCTGCGCGCCACCACCGTCATCGTGTACTACCTGTGGGACCGTGCGTTCGTGCAGTTCGACGCCGGTTACGCCGCGGCCATGGCCTACGTGCTGTTCGTGGTCATCCTCGTGATCACCGCTGTCCAGTTCCGTCTCGCACGGAGGTACGTGCACACATGACCACGACGCCGCACATCACCGCGCCGGTCGCGGAATCCACCGAACCCACGGTCGTGGAGGATTTTTCACCGCGGCGCCGTACGCGCCTGCGTCTTCCGTTCAGCCCTTGGCATCTGGTCCTCATCCCCGTCACGTTCCTGCTGATCCTGCCGCTGCTGTGGATGCTGGTCACCTCGCTGCAGACCGAAGGCGAGGCCAACCGGTTCCCGCCCGTGCTGCTGCCGGAGAGCCCCCGTTTCGAGAACTACACCGAAGCCTGGGCGACAGCGCCGTTCGGGCACTTCTTCCTCAACAGCTTCGCGGTGACCGGTGTCGTCCTGGTGAGCAACCTCGTCGTCTGCAGCCTGGCGGGTTATGCGTTCGCGCGGATCCGGTTCCTGGGCCGCGGAGCGCTTTTCATCACGCTGATGGCCACGTTGATGGTGCCGTTCCAGGTGACGATGATCCCGGTGTTCCTGATCGTCAAATGGTTCGGCGACAACGTGTGGGAAGGCCTGGGAATCAACCACATCGGTGCGCTGATGCTGCCGAACCTGGCAACCGCGTTCGGCATCTTCTTCCTGCGACAGTTCTTCCTGACCGTGCCCGTCGAACTCGAAGACGCCGCACGGGTGGACGGAACATCGCGACTGGGTGTGCTGTTCAAGATCATCCTGCCGTTGTCACTGCCGGCCCTGTCGACGCTGGCGGCGCTGACCGTGCTCACGTCGTGGAATGACTTCCTGTGGCCGCTGATCGTGATCACGTCGCAGGACCAGATGACGGTCCCGTTGGGGCTGAGCTACTTCCAGGGCGCGCACCGCGTCAAGTGGCCGTTGCTGATGGCGGCGAACGTCATGAGCCTGTTGCCGATGCTGCTGGTGTTCATCGGGGCCCAGCGGTACTTCGTGCAGTCCGTGGCCAGCACAGGCCTCAAGGGCTGAAAGGGACGGGTCTCGATGCGAACGAAAAGAGGAGTGAAGCGTTGGCAGAGGTAGAGTTTCGTGATGTCACACGCAGCTATCCCGGTGGGGTTCAGGCGCTCAAGGGACTTGATCTCACGGTGGCCGACGGCGAGTTCCTGATCCTGGTCGGGCCTTCCGGCTGCGGCAAGAGCACGGCGCTGCGAATGCTGGCGGGCCTCGACAAACCGACAGCGGGCGAGATCCGGATCGGCGGTGCCGTCGTCAACCATCTGTCACCCGGGCAGCGTGACATCGCGATGGTGTTCCAGAACTACGCGCTGTACCCACACATGTCGGTGTACCGCAACCTGGCCTATGGGCTGCGCCAAAGGCGCACTCCACGCGCCGAAATCGACCGGCGCGTGCGGGAAACGGCCGAACTGCTGCAGATCACCGAGTTCCTCGACCGCAAGCCCGGGCAACTGTCCGGCGGACAACGTCAACGTGTCGCCATGGGACGCGCGTTGGTGCGCGAACCGCAGGCATTCCTGCTCGACGAACCCCTGTCGAACCTCGACGCCAAACTGCGCAACCAGGTTCGCGGCGATCTCAAGCGTTTGCACCGAGAGGTTCCGGTCACGTCGATCTACGTCACCCACGACCAGGTCGAAGCCATGACGCTGGGGGACCGGTTGTGCGTGATGTCGCAGGGCGAGGTGCAGCAGATCGGCACCACCGACGACATCTACAACCGGCCCGCCAACACGTTCGTCGCGGCGTTCATGGGCAGTCCGCCCATGAACCTGATGCCGGGCATCGTGCGGCAGGGTGTGCTGCACGTCGGCGGGGAATCGGTCACGCCGGTGTCGTGTCCGGAAGGCCCGGTGACCGTGGGTGCCCGACCGGAGCACCTCGAACTGAGCCCGGTCTGGGGCGATGGCATGGTGCCGGCACGTGTCGATTTCGTGGAGCCACTCGGCAGCCACAGTCTGGTGACCGCGCTGTTGGGGGACGATCCCGCGAGTACGACGCGAGTGATCGTGCAGGCGCCCGCGGACACCGACCTACCGTCGGGCACGCGCATCGGCCTGACACTGCCGCCGCAGCGGACGTATTTCTTCGATGCCGAGAGCGGAGATGCGCTGACCGCCGCGAGTATGGGGCGTGAGCGCATATCTCTCGCATGACGCCCTCTCGCATGACGCCGCGGCGGAAAGGATCGGTTGAATCCGCGTTCGACCGCGTGTAGGCAGGCAGGTAGATCGAGGATCGGAGTGATCATGGACCCGAATCCGGACTACGACGCCAGCGACGAGATCGAGTACTTCTTCAACTGGTTGCCGTGGGCGTTGCGGGGTGTGTACCCGCCGCCCGCATATCCGCCGGTATAGGCTGCTGACCAGCGGAATCAGCTCGTGGGAGCCCTCCATATCTAAGAGCACCATAAGATCCCACTAATCGCTCTCCCATCAGCGGCAACAAACGTCACACTGACATCACAAAAATGTTCGGTGGACCGCGGGGGGCCGCCGGCGAGAGACCGGAGGGGACAACATGACGGCATTCAAGCGGGTGCTGATCGCGATGATTTCCGCGTTGCTCGCAGGCACCACGGGAATGTTCGTGAGTGCGGGCGCGGCGCACGCAGGGCTCGACAACGAATTGAGCCTCGTCGACGGTCAGGATCGAACTCTGACCGTGCAGCAGTGGGACACGTTCCTCAATGGTGTGTTCCCCCTGGACCGCAACCGTCTGACCCGTGAGTGGTTCCACTCCGGTCGCGCCAAGTACATCGTGGCCGGCCCGGGCGCCGACGAGTTCGAGGGCACGCTGGAACTCGGCTACCAGATCGGCTTCCCGTGGTCGCTGGGTGTGGGCATCAACTTCAGCTACACCACCCCCAACATCCTGATCGACGACGGTGACATCACCGCTCCGCCGTTCGGCCTGAACTCGGTCATCACCCCGAACCTGTTCCCCGGTGTGTCGATCTCGGCCGACCTGGGCAACGGCCCCGGCATCCAGGAAGTCGCGACCTTCTCGGTCGACGTCTCGGGTCCTGCTGGCGGAGTGGCGGTGTCCAACGCGCACGGCACCGTGACCGGTGCGGCCGGCGGTGTGCTGCTGCGTCCGTTCGCCCGCCTGATCGCCTCGACCGGTGACTCGGTCACCACCTACGGCGAGCCTTGGAATATGAACTAGCACAGCGAGGATCAGTTCGCGGCCAGTGCGCGGGCGTGGCGTTCCTGCTCACGCTTGCCGTATGTGGCGTTGCGAACCGCGTAATCGCTTTCGAAGCTGGAACCGAGCGCCCCGGCGAACGTGCCCAGTGAACTGGACAGCCACGCCAGTTCTGCATAGTCGTGCCATGCGACGGCGTGGTGCAGCGTGGCTTCCAGGTACGCCGGTGGAATCACCGTCAGCGCACCGACGAAAACCAGACCGAACAACACGATGTACATCGATCCGATGCCGACTGCGAGAGTCAGGACCGTTGCGCTGTTGTACAGCAGGGCATTTCGCCGTTGATCGAGATCACGCGGACGCTCCCACAGGCGGTTGTAGCTCATCAGCCACACCATCATCGCCAGAATTGCGCCGACGCTGACCGCGGCCAGCCTTGTGGTGCTCATCGCGTCGGCCATGTTCCAGATACTCGAATAGAAGATGCCGAACGCCGCGGCGGCGGCGCCGGCTGCGATCGCACTCGACAGGCTCGGCAGCAGGCGCCAAGGCCGGTTGACCCGCACCATGCCGAGCAGCAGACGAGACCGGCCGCGCATCCGGGTGAGCGCGGTGAGCGCATTCGTTCCGTCGGGACCGTCGGTCACCTCCCGCCGTGTGGGCGAGCCCGCAACGCGTGCGGCTGCCGCGTCCGCCAGAGATCTGGACGGTGACGCCGGCGCAGTCAGTTCGCTGACGACATGGACGATCACCCGTTCGACATGGTGTCGAAGACGAATCGGCCCCAGCGCGGGCAGTGAGATCAAAGCCGCCCCAGCTGTGATGTCGGCATCGCAGACCATCAGCGTCCGGTCCAGGCGCCTTGCCAGCTCCGTCACGCAGACGACGAGGTCCCATCCGTTACGTGACTTCATCGCGGAGCTGTGGCCCGCGATGTCGATGGTGCCGTCATCTTCCAACGGCAGGGCGTAGCTGCACAGCGACAGTTTCCAGTCGACGTCCTCGCTCACCTCGCGGGTGAGCGTGTCGGGTAGTCCGGCGATCAGAGGTTCGACCAACTTGGTCGAGAGCCCCGGGTCGGTGACCACGCCGATGTACATGTCGTGGCTCTACCCGGGTGCCGAACGGGCGAAACGGCCGGCAGGTCCGCGTTTCCCCAGCGGGACACCGGGTAGGCCATCATCGAGCCCGAGCGACAGGTGGTGCAGATATGGACCCGAAGCACAACGACGATCAAGGTGACCGGCCCGGTGACACCGGGTACGACCCGGATGCCGATCCGGAGATGATGCAGCAACAGGCACATCCTCAACCGAACCAGGCCGAAGGTGCCGACGACCCCGCCGAGACAGGAGAGGGCTGAGGCCCGTCTCAAGCTGCAACGACGTGAGTGAGCGCCTACGCCTCGGACGACTTCCGTGCGCTCGCGGCACGGCTGCCCTGTTCGCCGCCCTCATGCCAGTTCGCCAGCAGGCGCAGTGCCGTTTCGTCGGGGGAGCCGGGTTCGGTGGTGTAGATGAACAACGTCTGATCCGGATCACCGGACGGGTTGAGAGCCTGGTAGGTGACGGCGAGGTCGCCGACGAGGGGGTGGTGGTACGCCTTGGTGCCGACGGTGCGTTGTTTCACGGTGTGGTCGGACCACCACGACCGGAACTCTTCGGACCTGATCGAGAGTTCGCCGACCAGGGCTGACAACTTGTCGTCGTCGGGGTAGCGCCCGGCGTCCAGGCGCAGCATCGCCACGGTGTCGGCCGCCACCTCGTCCCAGTCGGTGTAGAGCTCACGTGCGTGCGGGTCGAAGAACACGAACCGGGCCTGATTGCGTTGGGGCGCGGGCAATTCACGGAATTCGGTGATCAACGCGCCCGCCAACCGGTTGTGTGCCAGCACGTCGAGGCGTCGGCCCAATACGAACGCCGGGGAGTGTGACTGGTCGAGCAGTTCGAGCAGACGCAACGTCACCGGATCGACCATCTGCGGCTTGCTGCGGCGTTTGCGTTGTGCGGGCTGCGGTTTGGCGAGGGTATGCAAGTGGGCCCGTTCGGCATCGTCGAGCTGTAAAGCCGCGGCCAGTGCGTCGAGCACGTCGGCTGAGGCGCTGCGGCTACGCCCCTGCTCGAGTCGTGTGTAGTAGTCGACGCTCACGCCGGCGAGCAGGGCGAGCTCCTCGCGGCGCAGGCCCGGCACACGGCGACGTGTGCCGGGCTGTTCGAGACCGACCTCCTCCGGGGTCAGGCGGGCGCGTCGAGCGCTCAGGAACTCGGCGAGCTCAGTCTTCCGATCGCTCATCTGGCCAGTCTGCCCGGACCGATCCCAAATCATGCAAGGTGCGCGGTCGCCAGGGACTTCTTCTCCCACGCGGTTACGTCATCGGCCATCTGGGCGGCCTTGACCCGCCACCGCTCCACGGCGTCGCGGCCCAGCAGGAGGTGTCGCGGAAGTTTGTCCTCATTGGCGACCTCGTAGATCAGGGCCGCGCCCTTGACCGGATCACCCAGCTGCGTGTGGTTGGCGTCGTCGACCCAGTCGAGTGTGTCGTGGGCGGGTGTTCCGTCGTAGGCGTCGATGCGGTTGGCCGGCATCGACAAAGACGACCCGTCGAGGAAGTCGGTGCGGAATACGCCGGGTTCGACGACCATGCTCTGGATGCCGAACGGCGCCAGTTCCGCGGACAGGGCCTCACTTATCCCCGCCACGGCGAACTTCGACGCGCTGTAGAGGCCCACACCGGGTTCACCTTCGAAACCCGAGCGCGAACCGATGTGCACGAGCTTGCCCCCACCGGACGCCCGCATGTGGGGCAGCACCGCGCGCGTCACATTGATCAAGCCGAACACGTTGAGATCGAACAACGACCGCGCCTCGGCGTCGGTGACCTCTTCGAGCGCACCGAGCAGTCCACGCCCGGCGTTGTTGACCAGCACATCGATGCGGCCGAAGCGTTCGACGACGGCGGCGGCGGCCGAGATGTCGGCGTCATGTGTGACATCCAGGCGCACCGCGAATGCGCGCTCGGCGATGTCGGGGGGCAGCAGGTCCGGGTTGCGGACACCGACGGCGACGTCGGCGCCGTGGTCGAGCGCCGTGCGCGCGATCTGCGCGCCGAGTCCGCGGGATGCACCGGTGATGAACCAGACGGTCATGGGTTTCTCCTTTCGCAAAGGCGGAGGTTCCGCTTGTCTTCAGTCAACGCGGCGCGGCAGCGGGAAACGGTGGCCATCCGCGCCCAACGTATCCGGGGACAACGTGTCCCCCCTTTTCGGAAAAACAGAGGAATCGGCCCGTCGGCCACGCGGAAGCTGTACGCTCGTACAGCACTGCTTCAGTTGGAACCGATCAGCAGAGGGATCGCCGCGTGACCAGCTACGACTACATCATCGCCGGGGCCGGATCGGCCGGATGCGTGCTCGCCAACCGGCTCTCGGAGGACCCGAGGATCAAGGTGCTGCTGCTCGAGGCCGGCGGTTCGGACCGCAATCCACTGTTCAGCATCCCCAAGGGCTCCGGAAAGCTGTTCGACAGCGAGAAGCACATCTGGCATTACTCCACGGAGCCGTTCGGGCCCAACCCTCATGCCGAGCAGTGGATGCGCGGCAAGGTGCTCGGCGGGTCGAGTTCGATCAACGGCATGATCTACAACCGGGGTACGCGTGCCGATTACGACGGCCTCGAACGCCTCGGCAACAAAGGGTGGGGATGGGACGACATCCTGCCGATCTTCAAACGGTTCGAGGACAACGAGTTCGGGCCGTCGGCCACACGCGGCATCGGTGGGCCGCTGCACATCTCGATTCCACGTGATCCCGACCCGTTGTGCGAGGAGATGCTGGCGGCCGCCGAGGCGTCAGGGCTGACCCGCGTACAAGACATCAACGAGCATGACACCGAACGCATCGGCTACGCGACATCGACGATCAGGAACGGACGCCGTGTCAGCGCGGCCACGGCCTTCCTCAAGCCCGCCCTCGGCAGGCCAAACCTGACGGTGCGCACCAGCGCCACCGTCGGTCGCATCCTGTTCGAGGGCACCAGGGCAGTCGGTGTCGACGTCACCGGTACGAGCGGAACTACGCAGGTACGCGCGTCGCGAGAGGTGATCGTCTCCCTCGGAAGTCTCAACAGTCCGGTGCTGCTGCAACTTTCGGGGATCGGTCCTCGTGAGGTGCTCCGATCTGCGGGCGTCCAGGTATTCATCGAACATGACAGGGTGGGACGCGGGCTGCGCGAACACCGCTGCGCCACACTACGGTTCGACCTCATCGAAGATCTCGGCTACAACAAGCAGCTGGCCTCCAGCGTCGCGCAGGCACTCACCGGCCTGCGTTACCTGGCCACCCGCAGGGGACCGCTCGGCGCGCCGTCCTTCGACATCGTGGGATTCGTCAAGACCCGGGCCGACGTCGATCGGCCCGACGGACAGATCATGATGGGGCCGTATACCTTGCCGCCGTACAACGTCGGTGAACCCGTCACCATCCAACGGCAGGCCGGGCTGTCGTGCTTGGGGATGGTGCTGCGCCCCACGTCGGAAGGTGCACTGGAGATCACCTCGTCGGGGCCACGCCCGTCGGTGCGGATCGAGCCCAACTACCTGGGCTCCGAGCACGACCGCACGGCCACGGCGGACCTGTTGCGCCGGATGCGTGCGGTCTTCGCAGAGTCGCCGATCGCCGAGCGGATCAGCCACGAAACGTTCCCGGGACCCGGGGTGGCCACCGACGACGAACTCGTCGATTCCGCGCTCGACGGCGGATACTGCGGCTACCACGCCGTCGGCACGTGCGCGATGGGACCCGGTGACGACGCCGTGGTCGACGACCGGCTCCGGGTCCGCGGCGTCGACGGACTGCGTGTCGTCGACTGCTCGGTGCTGCCGACCATGGTCGCGGGCAACCTCAACGGGCCGATCATGGCGGTGGCCTGGCGGGCAGCGGATTTCATCCTGGACAGGTGACGGAGTGGTCCGCCCCCTTGTGTCACACCCTGCGCACTGCTATACATCTGTACAGCAGTGCGGTCGACGCTGAGGGAGCGCAGTGAGCCGAGTAGCAGCAGTGACCGGTGCAGGGTCCGGCGTCGGCCGGGCGACAGCCCTGCAACTCGCCCGCGACGGACATCGCGTCGCCGTGATGGACCTCGACGGACAAGCCGCGGAAGAGGCCGCCGCCAAGATCGAGTCGCACGGGGGCAGGGCGCTCGCGGTCGCGGTCGACGTCGCCGACGAATCCGCGGTCGCCGCGGGTTTCGAGGCCGCGCGTCAGGCGTTCGGCCCGATCGGGATTGTCGTCACCAGTGCTGCAATGGGCGGCTTCACGCGGTTCGACAAGATCACCCTCGACGAGTGGAACCGTTATCTGGCGGTCAACCTCACCGGCACGTTCCTCTGCATCCGGGCAGCACTGCCGGACATGGTGAAAGCGCAATGGGGGCGCATCGTCACCATCTCCTCGGCGGCCGGGCAGCGCGGCGCTCCCGCGCAGGGACACTACTCGGCAACCAAGGGTGGCGTGATCGCCATGACGAAGACGCTCGCACTCGACTATGCGGCAAAAGGCATCACGGCCAACACCATCCCGCCGTTCGTCATCGACACACCGATGTTGCGCGAACAACAGGCGGCCGGCCTGCTGCCGCAGGCGGAACACCTGACCAAGGCGATCCCGGCGGGCCGCCTCGGCAGCGGCGACGACGTGGCCGCGATGTGTTCATTCCTGTGCTCGGACGCCGCCGGGTACGTGACCGGGCAGGTGATCGGCGTCAACGGCGGCGCGGTCCTCTGAACAAAGCGACAGGCGGAACACAGATGCGGATCGGACTGTCCGGCGGTGCGGCGAACGTCGACGACATCGTGCGGCAGGCGCAGCGGGCCGAGGAGGACGGCTTCTCGTCGCTGTGGTACGCCAGTGGCGTCGCGGGTGACCCGCTCACCGCGATGGCCATCGCCGGACGCGCGACCACGTCGATCGAACTCGGTACTGCTGTGCTGCAGACATATCCGTGCCATCCCCTCCTGCAGGCCAACCGCGTCGCCGCGGCCGCCAACGCCATGGGCAGGCCCGGTCTCACCCTTGGACTCGGCCCGTCACACGAGCCGGTGGTCCGCGGAGTGCTCGGGTTGAGCTACGACAGGCCGGGCACCAACGCCGAGGAGTACCTGCGCATCGTGTCGGCGCTGTTGCGCGGGGAAACCGTGGATCACGACGGTCGCGAGTGGACTGCGCACAGCGACGGGCGGATGGTTGCCGTGGATCACCGTGTCCCGATTCTGCTTTCGGCACTGTCACCACGAATGCTGCGTATCGCCGGCACCTTTGCCGACGGTGTCGTGCTGTGGATGGCCTCGGCAGAGGCGATCCGTTCGCACATCGTCCCGAAGCTGACGGTCGCCGCGACAGCAGCCGGACGGCCCGCGCCGCGCGTGGTGGCCGGGCTTCCGGTCGTGGTGCACGATGACCCCGTGGCGGCACGGGCCGCGGTGGACGCCGCATCGACGTCGTATGCCTCGATGACCAACTACCGGCGCATCATCGAGGCGGGCGGAGGATCCGCGGCAGGCGATGTCGCGGTGTCCGGCGACGAGACCGCCGTGCAGACCAAGTTGCGTGAACTGCTGGACGCCGGTGCCACCGACATCTGGGCGCAGCCTGTCGCCGTCGGAACTGATCGAGCGGAACGCGTTGCGTCTCTGCGACGTACGAGGGCATTGCTGCGGGAGCTGGCCCGCGCGTGATCGTCAGGACCGGGGGGGCTCACGAGACCTTGCAGCCAGGCGCGTTAGTAGCGCTGCGGCGCAACCGAGTTGATCGCCTCCTGCAGGAAATCGGCCGGCACCTCGGGCCACTCGGACGACCACCGGCCTGCCTCCTGGTCGGCGCATAGCTCGATGAGCGTGGCAACCACCTGGGGTCCGCCGTCGACCAGATAGCGCAACATCTGCAACTGTGCGCACTGCGCGGCAACCGTGGCCACCATGGCCTTTGCCTCCGCGGTGCGGCCGTCGGCGGCCAGGCACGCACCCAGCAGGCGGCGGGCGCGCAGCAGCGCCTGTGGACGGTTGAGTGCCGAGAGCCGGTCCACCCACTCGCCGGCCCAGCGGCATGCGAGATCGCGTGCGGCCGGGTCGTCCTGGGCCATGAGCCGCCGGATGGCCGACGCCTCCTCGAACTGCAGCGCGATGGCATCCATGGCGTCGACGGGCTCCCGGCGCGCGTCGTAGGACACCACGGGCATCGGCCCGAACTCCGGGTGGGGTGGAAGGCCCAGCCGGATCCGTTCATGTTCGGCGAGTGTCTGCAGGCGGTTCAACGACAGGCTGCGGGCCACCCGCGTGGCCTCGTCGAGTCGCTGGGCGGCACCCAGACGATCCCCCTGCAGGGCCTTGATCCGCGCACTGATCACGTACCTGGCGATCTTGAAGTCGACGGACCCGCCTTCGGGGCCGAGCTTGTAGCCTTCGTCGAGCAGCCGCTCGGCTTCGGCCAGATTGCCCTTCTCGTAGAGGATTTCGCCGAGCAGCGAACTTGCGAGGCGGCCGGCGTACGAGTGGGTGCCGCCGGACCTCTTCGCGATCCGCAGCGCCCGCCGCAGCGTCTGCTCGGCCACGGTGTTGTTGAGCATCAGGTGGTGCGCGATGCCGCTGAAGCACAGGCCGTTGACGATGCTGAACGAGTCGCCGCTGCGCTCGTAGTACGGGGCCGCCCATGTCTGGATCCGCTCGACCTCGTCGAGGTCGTAGCGGTATGCCGCGGCGAAGGTCGCCACGGTCGCCGCGGTGGCAACCGTGAACGGGGGCATGCGGTCGCGGCGCTGCAGGCACGCGGCGATGTGCTCATCGATTCCGCGCAGCCGGTCCGCCCGCAGATCCGCGATGGCACGCACGACGTCGACTTCGGCGCGCATATCGGCCGTCTCGTCGTCGGACAGGCCGGCGTCGCTCATCGTGGCCTCGACGCGGGAGAGCGCATCCCGGGCGGCCGGGACCCGGTGCAGCACGATGTTGGCCCAGGCCAACGCGAGTTGCAGGCGGGGATTCGACCGCACCTTGTCCTGGGGCAGCTTGGCGGTGAGCCCGATCAGGGTGGACATCTGCCCACCGGAGACCAGGTAGAGGCCGTCGTTCTCGACCAGGCGCACGGCCTCGGCCTCGTCACCCGCCGCGAGGGCGTGGTCGACCGCCTCACGCACCAGGCGCTGGTCGGCGTACCACCGGCACGCCCGCCGGTGCAGGTCGCAGACCCGTTCGCGGCTCAGCCGGTGCCGCAGGAAATCCCGGAACAACTGGTGGTAGCGGAACCATTGGTCGTCGATGCGGCGCAGGAAAAGATCACGCTCCTCGATCTTTTCGAGGATCGACTGCCCGTCGGGCACGTCGGTCAGCGCCGACGCCAGTCCGCCGCAGATGCGCTCGGGAATCGAGGTCGCCAACAGGAAATCGAGCGTCGAGGGCTCCAGGGTCTCCAGCACGTTCTCGGCGAGGAACTCGCTGATCACGTGGTGGCGGCCTGTCATCGTCTCGATGAGTTGCACGGGATCGTCACGGTCGCGCAGCGTCAGCGACGCCAGTTGCAGTGCGGCGACCCACCCGTCGGTCTTCTCGGTGAGTTCTTCGACATCGGTCTGGTCGAGGTCCAACCCGGCGAGGTCGACCAGAAAACTTCCCGACTCTGAGACGTCGAAACGCAGTGCGGTGGCGTCGATCTCGACGATCTCACCCTGCATGCGCATGCGGCTCATCGGCAGCCCGCTCTGTGTGCGGCTGGTGACCACCACGGTCAGACCCGATGCGACGTTGTCGAGCAGGTACCGCAGCGCGGCGATGGTCGCGGGATCGGTGACCCGGTGCCAGTCGTCGATCACCAGGGTCATCCGCCGGCCGCTGGAGTGGATGTCGTTGATCAGCGAGGTCAGCACATAGCGCTCGGCGTCGTCGCCGTGTTCTTCAAGAACGTCGCCCAGATCCGACGCCAGTGCGGGCATGACCGAGCGGATCGCCTCGATCACGTGCGACAGGAACCAGACCACGTTGTTGTCGTCGTCGTCAACGGTCAGCCAGGCGACCGCGACGCCGTCGGCCGCCAGCTGTTTGGCCCACTGCACGGCGAGGGTGCTCTTGCCGAATCCGGTCGGACCGTGGATCACCGTGAGCTTCTTGTCGCGTTGCGCGCGCAGCACGTCGATCAGGCGTGCCCGCTCGACCAGACGCTTCGCCGAGGACGGCATCTGGAAGCGCGTGGCCGGTGCCGGCGGCGTCAGAGTGCGCACCGGATATCCACTCGACGGGGTAGGGGACGCAATCGAGCTGGGGCGGTCGGTCGGCGGCGCGATGGGGATCGGCATGTCATCGACCGGTAGGCCGTGGCGCCGCTGCAGTTCCCGCAACTGCTCACCGAAGGCCTGTGCACTCTCCGGACGATCCGAGATCGTGCGGGACATGGCCTGTTCGATCGCGGCGCTGAGGTCTGCGGGCAGATCGGCGTCGCGCAGGTTCGGGGCGGGATGTCTGGTGATGCGCAGGAACTGCGCGACCATCTGCTCGCCTTTGCCGCGCTCGAACACCGCGTGGCCGGTACTCGCGGTGAACACCGTCGACGCCAGGCTGTACACATCTGAAGCGACGGTGGGTGATTCGCCGAGAAGCACCTCGGGCGCGGTGTAGGCGGGCGAGCCCATGATCGCGCCTTCTGCCGTCTCGAAACCGCCGGCGATGCGCGCGATGCCGAAATCGGTGAGTTGAGGCTCGCCGTACTCGGTGAGCAGGATGTTGGCCGGTTTGACGTCGCGGTGCAGGGTGTCGCGCTGGTGCGCGGTCTCCAACGCCCCGGCCATCTTCACGCCGATGCGCAGCGCACCGCGCCATCCGAGCGGCCCGGCTGCCTGGATCTTGGCGCTGAGCGACCCGTGCGGGTGGTACTGCATCACGATGTACGGCCTGCCGCTCGCGATGGTGCCGACCTGAAAGATGTTGACGATGTTCGGATGTCCCGACAGCTTGCCCATCGCGACCTGTTCGCGCATGAACCGTTCGAGGTTGTCGGGTTCGAGGTCGGTCGTCAAAACCTTGACCGCGACCGTGCGATCGAGCGCGCGCTGGACACAGCGGTAGACCACCCCGAAGCCGCCGCGCCCGATTTCGTCGGGGTCCTCGAAACCGGCCGCCACGAGTTCCGCCGGGATCCCGGCGGGCAGGTCCCGCTGCGTGGGCAACGGGTCGTTGCGGACCATCGTTCGCCTCGAAACTTTGCTGGCACCATGGCAGCAGGTCAGCCACCGACCCGAGCATAACGCCGGCGTTGCCGGCAGGTGGGGTTCTCGGACTACGCGAAGATCAGGCTGGGATCAGGCCGTCATGAGGTACTCGGCACGTCCGACGAAGACGATGCCCGAAGGCTTCGGCGCCGTTGCCGCGTGCACGACCGCCGAAGCGAACTCGGCTTCGGGCTCCCTGCGCTGCCACAGGTCGGCGATCGTCATCTCGTCGAGCATGGCGCCGGACACCACGGTGAAATGCACACCGTGGCGGTCGAACTCGGGCCGCATCGCATACAGCGCGGTCTCGCCTGCACGCTTGCTCGCCGCGATCGGGCCGTACCCCTTGGGCACCGCCTTGTGCGGAAAGAAATGCGCCTGATGGCTGGTGACGAACACGATGTGACCACCGGCGGGCATCAACGGCAACGCGAGACGGGCCAGCCGGCGCTGCGCATCGCGGTTGAGGCGCATGGCATGCCTCGGGTCGAGACCGACGCGGGGACCGCCGAGCGCGGTGAGAACCAGGGCGTCGAGCCGGCCGAACCGGCGACCGATGTCGTCGATCATCGCGGCCGTCGATGCCTCGTCGGCGATGTCGGCGCGGATCGTGGACGCCTGGCCGCCCGCGGCGCGGATGGTCTCAGCGATGCCTTCGGCGCGCTCGGCGTTGGCGCGGTAGTTGACGATGGAATGGGTACCGGAGGCAGCGAGCCGATGTGCGACCTCGGCGCCGATGCCCCGCGAGGCTCCGGTTATCAGGGCGACCCGTGCGGTGGTGTCCTGCTGCATATCGGGTTCCTTCCGTCACTGCCGATGCGGCCGTCGATCATGACCGCCATGAACGTCAATCGTACGCCTCTAATAAGAAAAATAAGAGTAACTTAAGGTCACGATAAGGCAAAGGAAGGTGCCCGGCCGGAGCTTTTCGCGTCGAAACTGTTGTTATCGGGCGTTCTTCTCGAGATTTCGCTCGATAACAACAGCCTCGCGAACGGATCGGATCTGCCGGCGCTACCGGATCGCGAGCCCGGTCAGGGCCCGGGAGATCACCAGTCGCTGGATCTCGCTGGTGCCCTCGAAGATCGTGAAGATCTTGGCGTCGCGGTGCATGCGCTCCACCGGGTAGTCGCGGGTGTAGCCGTTGCCGCCCAGGATCTGGATGGCCTCGTCGGTGACGTACACCGCGGTCTCGCTGGCCACGAGCTTGGCCATCGACCCCTCGGCGGAGTCGAACTGCTGGTTGTTGCGCGCCATCCACCCGGCCCGCCACACCAGCAGGCGCGCGGCGTCGATGCGGCTCTTCATGTCCGCGAGTTTGAATGCCACGGCCTGGAACTCACCGATCTTGCGGCCGAACTGCTCCCGCTGGCACGCGTAATCCAGCGCGTACTCGTAGGCCGCGCGCGCAACACCGACCGCCATCGCCCCGACCGTCGGTCGGGTGCGTTCGAACGTCTTCATCGCGGCGTGGCCGCCGGCTGATGCGCCGGACTTCACCCGCGCGATCCGCTCCTCGAACTTCTCCCGGCCGCCGAGGATCATGTCCTCGGGCAGGCGGACGTTGTCGAGGACCACCTCGGCGGTGTGGGAGGCGCGGATGCCGTGCTTCTTGAACTTCTGTCCCTGGACCAGGCCGTGGGTGCCCGGCGGGACGATGAAGGTCGCCTGGCCGCGCGAGCCCAGCTCGGGGTACACCGACGCCACCACGATGTGCACGTTGGCGATGCCGCCGTTGGTGGCCCAGGTCTTGGTGCCGTTGAGCACCCATTCGCGCGTGGCCTCGTCGAAGCGCGCGCGTGTGCGGATGGCGCCGACGTCGGACCCCGCATCCGGCTCCGAGGAACAGAACGCCCCGAGCTTCGGCTCGTCGGCCGTGCCGAACATCTCGGGGAGCCACTGGCCCAGCTGCTCGGGGGTGCCGTTGCCGGCCAGGGCCGCGGCCGCCAGACCCGTTCCCAGAATCGACAGCGCGATGCCTGCGTCGCCCCAGAACAGCTCCTCGAACACCGTGAGCATGCCGATGCCGGTGGGCTCGGCGGCCTGCTGGGCGAACAGCTCGGGGGAGTAGAGCCCGACCTTGGCCGCCTCCTGGATCACCGGCCACGGCGTCTCTTCCCGCTCATCCCATTCGGCCGCCGCAGGGCGCACGACCTCCGCGGCGAACTGGTGCACCCAGTCGCGCACCTCGATCACGTCGTCGCTCAGCTGAAGTGAGAACGTCACAGTATGCACTCCTGAAATCGGTTGTTGGTCAACGGTTGTCGGTCTGGTTGTCGGTCCGGTGCTGCTCGATGGCGGCGACGGTCTGGGCGACCCAGGCCTCGAAGAAACGGTCGTGGTCGACGTTGCCGGGGGTGCGTCCGTTCAGTGCGTGCAACGTGGCGACGTACGACAGCGACGCGATCGCCACGGCGGCGGTGGCCTCCGGGTCGGGGATTTCGGTGCGGCCGGCGCGGTTGGATGCGGCCAGTTCGTCGGCAAAGCGTTGGTAGGCGTTGTCGGTGATCACCTGCCAGGTCTTCTCGTCGAGGTCACCGAGTTCGTCGGGTTCACGCAGCATCACCCTCAGCAACTCTTCGCTCTGCGTCAGGTTCGTCCAGATCAGCTGACCCGCGCTGCGGACCGCGTCTTCGACGGTGCGCGGTTTCTCGGCGTCGTACTGCTCGCGCGCGGCCACGATGTTGTCGATGCGGTGCGTGATCGCGGCCTCCAGCAACTCGCGCTTGGAGCCGAAGTGCTTGTAGAGCGCACCCGATCCGGGGGCGAGGCCGGCCTGCTGCTGAATCTCGGCGACCGACGTCGCCGCATAGCCCTTCGCGGCGAACAGCTTCAACGCGGCGGCCATGAGACGGTCGCGGGCGGCGGACATGGTGAGAGAGTACTCACTCACCTCGGCGCGGCAATAACCGCCCCCGCAGCGGGCAGGCGGACGATCAGACCACGCGCGAATCAGAATGCGCGTGTGAACTGAGGTG
Organism: Mycolicibacterium smegmatis; assembly: GCF_001457595.1. Lineage (GTDB taxonomy): Bacteria > Actinomycetota > Actinomycetes > Mycobacteriales > Mycobacteriaceae > Mycobacterium > Mycobacterium smegmatis. The sequence continues at coordinate 590,467 of NZ_LN831039.1, forward strand.
CGCGACGATGTCGGCGCGCAGTTGGTCCATGCTCAGGCACGGATCGACCTTGCCGGTGTCCCACTCCTGGTGGCCGAGCACGTGCGAGGCGGACCGGTTGATGTGCCGCAGGATCGCTGCGCAGCAGCGGACGTAACTCAGGTACTGCTCCCGGGGGTACTTCTGACGGCGTCTCATTTCTGCGTGGATCCCGATGGTGCGGGTGTCGACGTCGTCGCGCGGCAGGTCGGGGTGATAGCCGGGGCCGGCATGATGGGCCACCCCCGCGGCCACCACCGCGACGGTGCCGTCGCGTCGTATCAGCACGTTCGACAACGGGCCTGGTCGCTCCCCGGTGCCCAGTGCGATGGCGTCCGTGGCGATGTCGTCACCTGCGGTGTTGTGGCACATGATGCCCCAGATGTCGTCGAAGTCGCCGTCACCGTTCGCGCGCCAGCCGTCGATCTCGTCGACGTCGAGTCCTTCGGCGCGAAGGGCGTCGGCAAGCCAGACCATCATTGTGAGCTCCCCGGAGCGAGTTCCACGAGGCCGCGTGGGACAGCGGCGACTTCATGCTCGCGGTGCGCGCCTTGAGCGGGCGTGAGTAGTGAGGTACCCGATTCGTCGGGTCACACCCTGGCCGTGACGGTCCTGGGCTCGAGGTGCTTGGACCAGCCCGATGCGCACAGTGCCGTGCATGCGGCCGCCAGCAGTCCGACGACGGTCAACATTGCCGGGTAGCTGAAGAAGCGGGCCAGCGCGGCGAGGATCGCGGGCAGGAGGAACCCGGCGTAGGCCAACGAGTAGTACACACCCGAGATGCCGGCGAGTTCGTCGGGTTCGGCGATGCGCTGGACCTCCAACAGCCCTGAGACGATGGCGATGCCGTATGCGCAGCCGAGCAGCATCGCCACCACCACCGCCATACCGATGGACCTCGTGACAGCGGTGGCCACCGCGGCGAAGACACCGAGGGCCATGAGAACCATCGAGACCACGACCGCTCGGGCACTCGAGTGGTCATCGAGGCGCCGTGCGATCGGCTGGACCGCGACGCCGCATCCGAGGGTCAACACGGTCAGGCCCGCGGTGTACAGCAGGGCCCAGTGCCCGAGCCGGTCGGCGACGAGCGCGGGCACGATCGCGTAGGCGATCGCCGCCGAACCGAAGATCCAGGGCGCCATCGGCATGACGACGCGGACGAAGCGCCGGTGCGCGGCCGCGGGGACACGCAGTCCCTCGATGACACCGACAGATGGCGTGCCGGAACGTGTTTCGATGGTGCGGTGCCGGATGGCCCACAGTGCGGGCAGGCACAGCCCGGCATGCACCAGGTAGGTCAACACCAGGGGGAGCGGGGCGTATTCGGTGAGCAGTCCTGCGCACAGCGGGCCCACGCCGAGACCGAGCGACAGGCAGATCGAGGCGCGTCGCGCGCCGCTTCCGGGCGCCGCGTCGTCGAACGGAGCTCTCGACAACTCGGTGATCCAGGCCGAGCCGACGGCCATCGCGATGCCAACCGCCGCACCACTGAGCAGACGGCCGGCGAAAAGCGCTGAGAATCCCCAGTATTCACCGATGGCGAGAATCACGCTGCCGAGCGCGGAACTCGCCACACCGAGTGCCATCACCGGACGCCTGCCGTAGCGGTCGGACAGGGTCGAGGCCACCAGCAGGCCGGGGATGAGGCCCAGGACGTAGGCGCCGAGCAGCACGTCGACGTCGACCCGGGTGTAGCCGGAGTGCTGTGTGTACGCGATGAGCAGCGGGGTGAACTGATTGCCGCCCCAACCGATGCAGAAGGCGGCCGCTGCCACCGCGACCCATGGGCGGAGCCGATGTGATCTGTGCTGTGTTTCGGATGGTGTTGCTGTGGCGGTCATTTCAAGGTAACCCGATAGGTCGCTTCCAGATGTGAGAGCAGGGCGGACTCGAACTCCTCGACATCGCGGCGCTCGATGGCCTCCGCGAGGCGGGCGTGTTCACCGATGAGGGCGGCAAGGCGGGCGCTGTCGGAGCGGGCGGCGTCGGCCATCATGCGTCGCTGCCGGTCGCTGAGCGATCCGTAGAACCGTTGGCCGATGGGGTTTCCCGCGACCTCGACGATGCGGCGGTGAAACGTGTCGTCGGCCACGGCGAACGCGTGGGCGTCGTTCGTCTCGGCGAGACGACGCTGCTGGTCGACGAGATCGTTGAGTTCGGTGAACAGCGAGTCGACGACGTCAGGGGTGCGGCACAACCGGCGTACGGCGGCGGTCTTGAGCGCCAGGCGCATCTCCAGGAGGTCGGTGCCCTCTTGCGGCGGGACGGGTACCACGACGGCGCCGCGTCGCGGCAGAAGTTCGAGCAGATCTTCGGCCGCCAACCGCAGGAATGCCTCGTGGACGGGGGTGCGGCTCAGGCCTAGTTCGCCTGCGACCTCGACCTCACTGAGCAGTTGGCCACCGCGGATGCCGCCGGACAGGATGCGGTCCTTGGTGGCCTGGTACGCGCGTTGACTGTTGCTGGTCGTGTCCACGTCGACCAGCGTAGCGCGCCTTGCATGCAAGTATGCATGCAAGGCGCTGTGGTGTCGGTTACTGCTGTGCCTGAGCCTGGGGTTGCTTGGCCAGGGCGTCGATCAGCGCCTTGTTGAAGGCCGGGATGTCCTTCGGGGAACGGCTGGTGATCAGGTTGCCGTCGACCACGACCTCCTCGTCCAGCACCGTGGCGCCGGCATTGCGCAGATCGGTGCGCAGGCTCGCGTAGGAGGTGAGGGTGCGGCCTTTGGCGACTCCGGCCTCGATGAGTGTCCACGGGCCGTGGCAGATCACCGCGACCGGACGGCCGGAGGTCACGAAGTCGTGGACGAACGCGACGGCCTTCGCATCAGACCGGAGCTTGTCGGCGTTCACGGTGCCCCCGGGGACCACCAGGGCGTCGAACTCGTCACCCTTGGCCTCGCTCACCAGGCGGTCGACGGTGTAGGTGCCCGCCGGTTCCAGGTCGTGGTCGCGGGCGTCGATCGAGCCGGTCTGCAGCGACAGCAACTCGGTGCGGGCACCGGCCTGTTCGAGCGCTTCACGCGGTTCGACCAGCTCGCGGCGTTCGACTCCGTCGGTGGCCAGGATGGCAACCTTCTTGCCGTCGAGTGCGTGGGTCATGGTGGGTCTCCCTCTGTGCGCGGAATGTAGGTCACCTGAGTGCCTACCCACTGCGAGGGATTCCTACCGGATCAGAAGGGACTGCTGTTGGACTGGAACTTCGCGGACTCCGGACGCGGTCCGAAGCGGCGGATGTAGTCCTCGTGGATGTGGGCCTGCTTCTTGTACCGGATCTCGTCGACCAGGTTCGGATCGAGGCCGTGCTGCGCCAGGCGGTGTCGGCGCCACACCTTGTTGAGGGCCAGCGCCATGAGCAGCGACCAGATGTAGATGGGCACCGTCATCTCGATGTGCACGTACAACGACGCGGGCAAAAGCCAGAATGGGGCCAGTACCAGTGCCGGCGGGATCGCCATCCGGATCATGTGGCGGCGGACGGCGCCGTGATCGGCCAGGTCATGGGCGACCCACTCGCGCATCGAGTCCGGCAACCGCCTGCCGTACGAATACGCGATGTACTGAAGCAGATTGGGGCGATCTTTTTTCCGTTCGGCGGCCATGATGATCCTTGTGTTCAGTGGTTGACACCGTTCGCGGCCAGCGCGGCGGTGTTGACCCGGGTCAAGACCCGGTGCAGTTCTTCCAGTTCGGCCATGTCCACGCCCAGTCGCTCGACGACCTTGGGAGGGATCTCCAGCGCTCGTTGACGCAGCGCGATCCCGGCCTCGGTGAGCCGGATGTCTGTGGCGCGTTCATCACCGACGCTACGCGTGCGGGTGATCAGGCCGAGCGCCTCAAGACGCTTCAGCATCGGCGACAGCGTCGCCGAGTCCAGTTGCAGGGTCGCGGCGATCTGCTTCACCGACAGCGGACCAACGCCGGCCGAGCTGATCTTGTGGTGGTCCCACAGCGCCAGCATGACCAGATATTGCGGGTGGGTGAGGCCCAGTGGCTCGAGCAGCGGCCGGTAGATCGACAGCACGGCCCGGTTGGTCACCGCCAACGCGAAGCACACCTGCCGCTCGAGGGCGAGGGGATCGACGTCGACGCTTGAGGGTGAGGCCACAACTAAAACGTACGCTAATAGTTAGGGCGCTAACAATGTACGTATCGTCACATCGCCTGGCAGGCGGATGCGATCAGTTCGCGCGCCGCGCGAGACGTTCGGTGTTGTCGATCAGGATGCTCTTGCCCTGCACGCGGATCCAGCCGCGCTGTGCGAAATCGGACAGCGCCTTGTTGACCGTCTCGCGGGACGAGCCGACCAGTTGGGCGATCTCCTCCTGGGTCAGCTCGTGGTCGACGCGCAGAGAGTTGCCCTCGCGCGTCCCGAAGCGTTGCGCGAGATGCAGCAGTTGTTTTGCGACGCGGCCTGGCACGTCGGTGAAGATGAGGTCGGACAGGTTGTCGTTGGTGCGCCGCAATCGCCGTGCCAGGACCCGCAGGAGTTGCTCGGCGATCTCGGGGCGGTCGGCGATCCAGTTCCGCAGCACCTTGCGGTGCATCATCACGGCCTGTACATCCGAGAGTGCGGTGACCGTCGAGGTCCGCGGACCGGGATCGAAGATCGCCAGCTCGCCGAACATGTCCGAGGGGCCCATCAGCGTGAGCAGGCTTTCGCGGCCGTCCACCGACTTGCGGCCGATCTTCACCTTCCCCGACGTGATGATGTACAGCGTCTCGCCGGGCTCACCCTCGGTGAAGACCACCTGGCCCCGACTGAACGACACCGGTTCCAACTGCTGGGCAAGTGCGGCCACCGCGCTGGGTTGCACCCCCTGGAAGATGCCAGCGCGCGCCAGCACTTCGTCCATACTTCGACCCCTGTATCCCGTCGGCGATCTTGTTACGGCGTTCACACTACAAGAGGTGTGTGTCACATAAGGCCGGCCAAATTTCGCCTACAGGAAACGCACTGCTCGCGCCGGTTCTCCTACTCCTGCCGGTCTCGTTAGGCTCGGGGCGAGTGATGGAGTGTGTCCCGTGTACCTACCCCCGAAGTTCGCGCTGAGCCCTGAGCGCGTCGACGCTGTCCTGGCCGAAGCGGGCTTTGCCCAGCTCGTCAGCCACACCACAGCGGGTCTGGTGGTGACGCCGCTGCCATTGCTCTACGACGCCGAGCGGCACGCGCTGCTGGGTCATGTCGCGAGGGCCAACGACCACTGGCGTGCGGCCGGGGCCGAATCGGTGGCGATCTTCACCGGACCGCAGGCCTACGTGTCACCCAGCTTCTATCCCACCAAGGCCGAGACCGGCAAGGTGGTGCCGACGTGGAACTACGAGGTGCTCAACGTCTACGGCACCCTCCGCGTCCACGACGACCCGGACTGGTTGCTCGATCTGGTCACCAAGCTGACCGACCGGCACGAGGCCGGGCGCGACCGGCCATGGCGGGTTGCCGATGCGCCGACGTCCTACACCCGAGCTCAACTCAACGGCATCGTCGGTGTCGAACTGCCCGTCGAGCGCGTCGAGGCGAAGGCGAAGATGTCGCAGAACCAACCTGCCCGTAACCGTGCCGGTGTGATCGCAGGACTCGCGGCGTCGCAATCCGCACTCGACGCCGAGGTTTCCGAACGCGTCGCCGCGTTCGATCCTGACCATTGACGATCGGTCCGCTCACCAGGTGTTACATCGTCCGACTCGCCACGCGATCACGACGACAGCTGTAACGTAACGGTTGTGGCAGCCTCGATGTGTGCCGTCTGCGGCACCTGGTTCACCGGGAGAGCGGACGCGGTGTACTGCTCGTCGGCGTGCAGACAGAAGGCGCACCGGGCTCGCATCGCTCATCGCGTCGCCGCGGTGAGCAGCAAGCGCAGCGACACCGATCGTGATGAGGTCAGGCGGCGTCCCGTCGCGATCCGGTCCGACATCGCGCAGTCGATCGCACGGGCGCGCGAGCAGGTGGCCGTGTCCCGCAGGCTGTGCCGCGACAGCGCAGAACGGTTGCAGCGGCTCGAAGACCTTCAACGCGAACTCGCCGAGCCTCGGGAGGTGTGGGCAACAACGCCGATGTCGTATGCGAAGTGGGCGCGATGACCGCCGCACCCGAGAACGACAACACTGCGGCCGCCGTACAGGCACTGACCGGCGGCACACCTCAACAGATGGGCTGGTTCCGCTTCTACTTCGCCGATCAACACTGGGAATGGTCCGCCGAGGTGCAGCGCATGCACGGCTACGAGCCGGGCACCGTCACGCCGACAACGGAACTCGTTCTGTCACACAAGCATCCCGACGACCGTGACCAGGTGGCCGCCGACATCAACGACATGATGACCGGGCGGCGGGCCTTCGGCAGGAGACACCGGATCATCGACACCAGCGGTACGGTGCGTCAGGTGATCGTCGTCAGCGATCAACTCCACGGCCTCGACGGCGACGTGATCGGCATCCGCGGCTTCTACATCGACGTGACGCCGCCCAGAAGCCGGCAGGAAGACGCGGTCATCACCGCCGAGGTTGCCAAGATCACCGAGCGGCGTGCGGTGATCGAACAGGTCAAAGGCATGCTGATGCTGATCTACGGCATCGATGAGGACGCGGCCTTCGACCTGCTGAAGTGGCTGTCGCAGGAGAACAACGTCAAGTTGCGCGTCCTGGCCGAGCAGGTGGCGAAGGATTTCACCGCGCTCGGGGACACCGGTGTGCTGTCGCGGTCGAAGTTCGACCAGCTTCTGTTGACCGCCGCGCGACGTGCCGTCAGTTCCGACGACGATTCGATGTCGACGTCGGCGTAGTTGTCACGCCGTTTACTAGGTGCTCGAAAGATGCTGTGCGTCAGTTGTATTCGGCGTGTCGTGGGCGACCTGGGTGCGCAGCCCGGGGTGGTCGAGCTGGTACACCGGTTCGTGCCTCACCCGGTCGCGCAGTGGGGTGAGTGCTGCATGGGCGGGCATGCGGTCAGAGACCAGCGCGGCCGCGGCGGCCGAGATCAGGGTCTGGCCTCCACGAGCGATATCGCGCAGGCGCGCGGCGCCGTCCGAGTCGACCGAGTCGGTGTGCTCGACGGTGTGCACTCCGATGCACAACGCGAAGGGTTCCAGCGGGGCAAGCTGCAGATCCAGTGCGCACGTCACGGCATCGGAGGCACGGTCGAACGCGACCACGAAGCTGTCTGAGGCATCGACCTGCACCACGCCCTCATTGAGTGCGGTCAGATGAGACATCGATGCGCGCAACCAGGGGATCGCCGCGATGGTTTGATCAAGCTCGGATTGCCACAGTTCTTCGGCTCGATCGACGCGCGCCATGAGCAACGTCTTGGTTCCGGTTGACAGCTTCTCGGTCACACATCGCTCCAGTCAGTGTCGTACGATCCATCGGTTCAGAACGCACGCTGCAGATATCAGCGTAACCACCTGTTTCTGGGTGTGCCGCCGATGATTCACCTGGTAGCCGATCCGTCAAGCGCCGTGAGAAATAGTCCGTTGCTGAGGTCGCGGTTTCGCGAACATGGCGGGTTGAACGCGCATCAGCCGGCGAGGAGTTGATTAGCTGGTTCACTATGCCCGTCGTAGCTCGAGATTCATGTTGGGACGGGGAATCAGCCGGGAGGCAGAGGATCGAGGCGATGCACACCTCCAGTGGACGGCTGATCTTCGCGCCACTGGTACCGAACTGTCCGATGAGTGCCGTCTGCGCAGGCATTGCAACTACCGGGAATCTTGTACCTGAGAGACACGGTGTCGTCACGGGTGCCGGAAGCATCGAACGACGTGAAACCCCGAGGAGTCGGCGTCGCCGGGCCCACACATGCACCACGATGGAACAGCATTGCCACACTCGGCGAACTACCCGTCGCGCGGTCGATCGGCGCGATGACAACGGATAGCGTCGCGCAGGGGTCGAAGTTGCCTTCGAACGAGCCGGGGTCCCGACTCCACTCGGCGTCCGGAAACGGAGACGGTTGCGCGGCGAGGGCCGACTGAATCACCGGCGACGCAAGGTCTACACCGCAGCTGTCCTGCGGAGTCGCATGCGCTGGACTCGGAAAACCCAAACTGGCCAGTGCGAGAACCGCACTGGCGCCAGAAATCAAATAGCGGAAGGAGTTTGTCGGCATGTCACTTGAACATAAGCCATACCGAAGGCAACCGCCTATCGCAGCTGGCGCGCAGAAAGGCCAGGAACCAGTTCTTCGAGCATCAGATCAGCTACCGGGCTGTCGGTCAGGGGTTTGAGGACCACCCCGTCGGCGATACCGAGGCGTTGCACGTCAGCGATTAGTCCGGCTAGCCCGCGCGGAGTGCCGACATAGCGAAGCCCGCCGCGCTTCGGCGCATTCTCGAGCGCGTCGAACGCGGACCGCGTGTCGCGGTCGATCAGCACTTCGATGTCGAGCAATATCGGAATGGTCGGGCTTGCGGCCCGGTGCCGTGCGCTGCGGCGCTGAGCATCCATCAGGTCGGTCGCGGTGATTCGAAATCCATCAGCTACGTCGTTCACGATGACTCCTTGTCGGAATTCATTGGAACGCTGGAACGACCTCTTTGATGAAGATTTCCAGCGACTTTCGCTTCTCGTCGTGCGGCAGGCTGTTGTCGCACCAGAAGCTGAACTCATCGACACCTAGTTCGGCGTAGAACCGCAGCCGCTCGATGACTTCCTCAGGCGTACCGATCATTGCCGTGCGGTGCAACGATTCGAGTTCGAATTCGGGACGCTCGGAGAACTTGGATTCCGGACTGGGAGCCAGGAATCCGTCCACCGGAGTGGTCTTGTTGCCGAACCAGGCATCGAACGTGCGGTAGAACTTCGATATCGCCGCCGCGGCCGGACGCCATCCATCGGGATCTTCGGGCGCATGAATATGAGTGTGACGCAACACCATCAGCTTCGGACGAGGTACCTCGGGGTGGTTCCCGACCGCAGTATCGAATTTGCGCTTGAGATCGACCACCTCTGTGTCGCCCTTCATCAAGGGCGTGACCATCACGTTGCAGCCCTCGGTGACAGCGAAATCGTGAGAATCGGGATCGCGCGCGGCGATCCACATCGGCGGCGTCGGTTGCTGAATCGGTTTCGGCACACTCGTTGCCGTGGGGAACTGCCAGATCTCGCCATCGTGGGCATAGTCGCCCTGCCAGAGTTTGCGTACTGCGGGCACCAGCTCACGCAGGTGCTTGCCGCCGTCGGTGGCCGACAGGCCAGGAGCCATCCGGTCGAACTCGATCTGGTACGCACCACGTGCCAGCCCGACCTCCATGCGACCGTTGCTGATCACGTCGAGCAGCGCACACTCACCGGCAGCGCGGATCGGATTCCAGAACGGTGCAATGATGGTGCCTGCGCCGAGACGGATCGTGGTGGTTCGCGCGGCCAGGTAGGCCAGCAACGGCATCGGGCTTGGTGAGATCGTGTACTCCATGGCATGGTGCTCGCCGATCCACACCGTCGAAAAGCCGCCTGCTTCTGCCATCAGTGCCAGTTCGGTGAGATTCTCGAACAGTTGCCGGTGAGTGACCGACTTGTCCCAGCGTTCCATGTGGGCGAACAACGAAAACTTCATGACTGCTGGTCCTTCATCTCCGCGATGGTGACATCACCGGTGGTCCAATGGGTTTGGGGAACTTCGTGGACGATGACACGAATATGCTGCGGATGGGTGTCCACCGTTCTCAGCACCGCTGCGTGTACTTCGTGCATCATGGCGCGGATCTGATCAGGTGAACGACCCGCGGCAAGAGTGACCTGGATTAGTGGCATCTCAGCTCCGCATCACGAACGGGTCGGGGACTGGGCCCTCGTCGGTGTTGATCCACACGCTCTTCAGGCGCGTGTATTCCTTGATGGTCTCGGTGCCGTGCTCGACTCCTACCCCGCTGCTCTTGAACCCCTGTCGCGGCGACATCGGCGACATCGCACGGTAGGTGTTGACCCAAACGGTCCCGGCGTCCAGGTGTGCGGCCATTCGGTGCGCACGAGCGAGATTCGACGTCCACACGCCGGCGGCGAGTCCGTACCGGGTGTCGTTGGCCAGCGCCACCACTTCGTCCTCGGTGTCGAACGGCATGATCGCGGCGACCGGGCCAAAGATTTCTTCGCGGACGACTTGCATCTGGTTGTGAACGTCGATGAGCACCGTGGGTTCGTAAAAGAAGCCACCGAGACCGGCGTCGGTGGCCTTGCCGCCGGTGAGCACACGTGCGCCCTCGGAACGGCCGAGGTCGACGTAGGACGCCACCTTGTTTCGCTGGTCTTCGAAGGCGAGCGGCCCGAGTTCGGTGTCATCGAGCAGCGGGTCTCCCATGCGGATGCTGCCGGCGCGGTCCGCGACACGTTCGAGCAGTTCGTCATAGATCGCCCGCTGGGCGAACACACGGCTACCTGCTATGCAGGTCTGGCCCGCCGCGGCGAAGATACCCGCCACCACACCGGTGGCGGCGTTGGCGACGTTGGCGTCGTCGAACACGATGTTGGGCGATTTGCCGCCGAGCTCCAGTGTGGATCCGATGAACCGGCCTGCCGCGGCCGAGGCGATGCTGGCTCCGGTCGCGGTGCTGCCTGTGAACGAGATCTTCGCCAGCACAGGGTGATCCACGAGCGCCTGGCCGGCCTCCGCACCGAAGCCGGTGACCACGTTCACCGCCCCGGGGGGAAAGCCTGCTTCGATCACGAGTTCTGCGAGGGTCAGCACGGTTGCCGAGGTGTGCTCAGATGGCTTGACCACGACAGTGTTTCCTGCACACAACGCCGGTGCCAGCTTGCTGGTGGTGAGCGTCAACGGCGAATTCCACGGGGTGATGGCGCCGACCACGCCCAGCGGCTCACGCATCGTGTAGTTGAGCACCCGCCGATCCGAGGTCGGGATGACATCACCCTGGATCTTGTCGGCAAGACCGGCGTAATAGTAGTAATACTCGGGCAGAGTGGCGAGTTGGCCCCGCATCTCGCGCAGCAGCTTGCCGTTGTCGAGAGATTCGGAACGGGCGAGTTCCTCGGCGTGCTCTCCGACGAGGTCGCCGAGACGACGTAGCAGACGGCCCCGCTTGGTCTGGCTGAGGTCACGCCACCGAGGGTCGTTGAATGCCGCGGCGGCCGCGGTGACCGCAGCGTCCACGTCGGCGGCGTTGCCGCGAGCGGCCCGGTAGAGCACCTCACGGGTGGCAGGGTTGGTGCTCTCGAAATGCTCGCCTGACGACGGCGCGACGGGCTTGCCGTCGATGAAGTGCTGCAAAGTGCGCAGATCAGACATGGATGTCGCCTCCTATGACTGTGCCGAGGAATGCGGTGATGGTGTCGGCTAGTTCACGTGGACACTGAACCGGAAGCATGTGGCGCGCACCGGGAATGATGTGCATGCGGCAGTGTGGTATCGCCGTGGCGAGCCGCCGCGACATCTCCGGTGTCGAGCCGGGATCGTCCGAACCGGTTACCGCCAGGGCGGGAACGGTTATGCGTTCGAGAAGTGGTGCGATCTCGGCATCGGCGGTGGCGAACACCCGATAGCAGTTCAGGAAGCTGTCCGGGTCGATGGCCAGGAGCATGGCCTCTGTGCGGGCGACCTGATCGAGGGCGACGGAGGTACCGTCGTACCAACGCCTCAGAGAGGCAACTGAACTCGCGCGGATGTCGGTCGCTGCGGTATCGAGCCGGGTCAGGACTTGAGCGCGTTCCTCCGGAGTGCGCCGACATACCGAGGCCACCGACGTCAGCGAGGCCACCAGCTCCGGACGATGTATCGCCAGGTGCTGCGCGACCAGCGCGCCCAAAGAGAACCCCACGAGATGTGATCCGGCCGGAATCGCACTGGCCATCCCGTCGGCCAGGTCGGCGAGCGTCACGCCGGGCGGGGCGGGTGGCCGCTTGCCGTGGCCTGGCAGATCGGGAGCGATGACCTCGAACCGGTCGGCCAGGAGTGCTGCCACCGTGTCCCACACGGAGTGATCGAGCCCCACACCGTGCAAAAGGACGAGCGTCGGCCTGGACATGTCTACTTCTCGCTGCTCAGCGGGGCCAGGCGTTGCTGGGGCCGTCCCTGTGACGCGGCGGCCAATGCGATGACGATCTCGCCGGCGTGCGGGGCGTCGGCGATACGTGCCTCCACGGTCTGGTGGTGCGATCGGATGGTGGCGTCAGTGATGTGTTTGAGCGGGATGTCGAAGATGATTCCTGCTGGTCCACGCTTTTCGACGGCGGGTAGCAGCGTGGTGGCGTTGGCGGCCTTGCGGAAATGGTCACCGAACTTCAAGGTGTGGATGAGCCCGGATCCGTGCTCGATCTCGCCGTCCAATCCGACGATCGCTGCCTTGCCGTAAGCCTCGGCGGGTTCCTCGAGTGCATCCAGCACCAGCGGAGCCAGCAGAGCACCTAGATCCGATGCGGTGGCATCGATCCCCGGCGTCAGATCTTCGACAAAACCCTGACCAGCCCACGGATTTTCGATCACCGCTGCCACGACAGCGACACGTGCCGGTGGATTGACCTCCCGATCACCCTCGGTGCGGATCTCTTCGACGATGGTGACGATTTTGCGGAGCTTCATGACAGGACACTCTCCAGACTCTTGATGGTGACTGCGGGGTCGGTGGTGCGGTCTCCGATGCGGGGATGGGGGCGGGGGCCGCTCGACCCCGCCGCAACGATGACGAGCTCATCGGGTCGCGGGGCATCGGACACCCGCGTACTGACCGTTTGATAGTGACTGCGAGTTGCGGCATGGGTCTTGTGCCACAGCGGGATCACGAGCGGGTCACCTGCTTCGGCGCGGGCATCGGCGAAACAGAGGATGGAGGTGCCATCGAGATATTCGCGCATCACATTGCCGAAGTACGGGGTGTGGATCAGCGCTGCCCCATGTTCGATCTCGCCGCCGCATCCGACGATGGCCGCCTTCCCGAACGCCTCGACAGCGTCGACGCCACCAAGAGCGCTCTGCAGGCGATCGGTGAGCAGGAGCGCAAGTGCCGGTGCGATGCGGGCGACCTCGTCTGACAGTTCGTGTGTCGGCGGCGTGCCAACCCATGGGTTGCGCAACACCGCGGCGACGCTGGCTTGCAGTGTGCGCCGGGCGGGCTGTTGACCGCCTTCGGTGATGACTGTCTCGCGGTAAACGACGACCTTCCGGAGTCCAATTCCCTCACCACGGAGGCTCTGTTGCATGCCACAGACCATAGTTCGTAGTCGATGTGGCGGTCAAGAAACGATGATGTCGAATACGGTACTGACCAAAAAGGCTATGAGATATACGCAGGTAACAAGCGTGTAATGCGACACTTGCTCAGTGCGGCGGAGCGACTTCTCGCCAGCCGTTGACACTCTGTTGTGGCTGCGCTTACATTCTGTTGTATGCCAGAACCGATAGGCGCTCCCTGGAGAATCGCATGACCAGTGACCTTGGCACCGCACCCGTCGCAGCCACCGCCTTTGAAAAACCGGATCGCTCGACCGGGAGGCTCGGATCCGTGTTCTGGACGTCGGTGGCCATCTCGGCCGTCTTCGTCGCATGGGCGGTGCTGTTCACCGAAAATCTCAACAAGGTCACGTCGGCATCGCTGAATTGGGTGACCGGCAGCTTCGGCTGGCTCTACCTCGTGATCACGCTGGGCATCCTGGTCTTCCTGGTCTTCTTGGCCTTCAGCCCCTACGGGAACACCAGGCTCGGCAAGGACACCGACCGGCCGGAGTTCAAGACCGTCACCTGGCTGGCGATGATCCTCAGCGCCGTGATGGGAATCGGATTGGTCTCATACGGTGTCGCTGAACCGATCTCGCATCTCAGCGCGCCGCCACACGGACTCGCCGAACCCGGCACACCGCAAGCCGCCGTGCGCGCGATGCAGTACTCCTACTTCGACTGGGGGCTGCACGCCTGGGCGGTTTTCGCCGTCTTCGGCCTGGCCATCGCGTATTCCACCTATCGCGTGGGCCGGCGCATGCTGGTCAGTCAACTGTTCGTGCCGCTGCTCGGGGACCGGGTCAACGGCCCGATCGGAAAGCTCATCGACGTGCTTGCGGTGTTCGCCACGCTTTTCGGCACGACGACCTCATTGGGGCTTGGCGCTCTTCAGATCAACAACGGCCTTTTCTCGATGTTCGGCATCCCCGTCAACAGCATCAGTCAGGTCGTCATCATCGCGGCCGTCACCGCGATCTTCACGATGTCCGCAGTCACCGGGGTGAGTAGGGGAATCAAGCTCCTCAGCCAGGGAAGCACGGTGTTGGCCGTTGCGCTGTTCCTGTTCATGCTCGCGGCGGGACCGACCGTCTTCGTCGTCAATCTGTACATCGAATCACTCGGCACCTGGGCGACTGACTTCTTCCGAATGAGTCTGCAGGGCACAGCGTTCGGTGACCTCCAATGGATGCAGTGGTGGACTTACTTCATGCTGGCCTGGTGGGTCGCGTGGGCCGCCTTTGTGGGAGTGTTCCTGGCCCGGATCTCGAGAGGCCGCACAATCCGCGGGTTCGTGGTCGGTGTCCTGGTCGTGCCTAGCGTGGTCTTCTTCACCTGGTTTACTGTGTTCGGCGGAACCGCAATACATGTCGACATGTACGAGGGTGGCGACATCGCCGAACAGACTGCCGCGGACATCAACAGCGCGTTCTTCGCGACGCTGGATCACTTCCCGTTGGCCTCGGTCACTTCGGTGGTGGCGATCCTGCTCGTGCTGATCTTCTTCATCTCCGGTGCCGACGCCAACACCTTCGTCCTCGGGATGATGACCAGCGGCGGCGCTCTGGCGCCGCGCCGCAGTGTGCTCATCCTCTGGGGTGTGCTCACAGGGGTCACGGCCATCGTGCTGATGTTCGCCGACGGCCTCGATGCACTGCAGAACACGGTGATCGTCGCGTCCCTGCCCTTCCTGATCATCATCGCCTGCCTGGCCGTGTCGTTCTGGAAGGACCTGATCGCCGACCAGCGGCGCACGACGCCACAAGCACCGATCGTTGACCTCATTGACGATTGACCGAAAGGAACCCCATGAGTGACAACGAGACTCGTCGGAAGCGCATCTCCTCCGCATGGGGCGCCGCGTGGGATACCGGCGACGTCGATGCACTCGACGACCTCCTCTCCGAGTCGTACCAGCGGATCAGCGGCACGGGGAGCACGCAGAACCGCGACGAGTTCAAATCCTCGATCACCGCGACCCGTTCGGCATTCCCTGATCTCGCCACCGTCGTCGACGAAGTGGTGGTGGAAGGCGACCGCGCGGCCATCCGCTGGCACAGCACCGGCAGCCACGAACACTCCTTTCTCGGGGTGCCCGCCACCAAACGTGAGGTCACTGTCAGCGGCGCAACCTTCGCGCGGTTCGACAACGACCGCATCGTCGAAGAACACGTCACCTGGGACCCCCGCGCGCTGTTGACCGCGCTCGGAATCATCGCGATCGGGCAGGACCGATGATCGAGGTGCCGACGCCCGGTATGGACCTGATGAAGCAGGTCAACCGGCAGTTCGTCACCGGTGTTACCGTGGTCACCGCACTCGACGGTGACGCCCCGCGAGGCCTTGCGGTGAACGCGTACGCCAGTGTCTCGCTGGAACCGCCGACGGTCATGGTCGCGGTGCAGCACACGTCGGCGACCCACGCGTGCCTGTTTCGCTCCGACCATCTGGCAATCAACATCCTCTCTGCGGATCAACTCGACGTCGTGGGGCGGTTTGCATCGAAGTCCGAGGACAAGTTCGCCGGATTACGCTGGTCACCGGGTCCCTTCGGCAGCCCGCTGATCGACCGCAGTGCCGCGGCAATGGAAGCCGAGATTCGCGAGAGGCTGCAGGCCAGCACGCACACAGTGTTCATGTGCCGCGTGGTCCACGCCGAGACATCAGGGCGAAGTCCGATGGTGTACAGCGACGGTAAGTTCTTCGACGGCGGCAATCTGGCCCCGCTGTGAGAGTTGACGAGGGAGCGGCAGTGACCAGCAAGAACGGCTCGATCCAGGGTCGGCTGATCGAAGAGATCCGGCGGCGCATCATCTCGGGAGAGATCAAGCCAGGCGTCAACATCTCCGAGCTGGCGATCGCCGAGGAGTTCGGCGTCTCTCGCACACCGGTGCGTGAGACGTTCAAGCAGCTGCAGACCGAGGGGCTCATCGAGATCCGGCCCAGAGTAGGAACGTTCGTCACCACTCCGTCGCGCCGTGAGATCACCGAGCTGTTCCAGATGAAGGAACTCCTGGAGGGGGCCGCGGCGCGATTGCTAGCGCAACGGGGGCGCGTACCGGAAATCGACAAGCTCGAGGAAAACCTCCGGCAGGCCGACGATGCTGTCGCGCGGGATGACCGCGTCCGTTACGCGGAATTGGTCGAGGAGTTCCACAACCTGCTCATCATGGGTGCCGACAACAACAAGCTGGAAGCCCACTACCGCATGCTGATGAATCAACTGGCCTATGCACGGCTGGTGCACACCTCGCTGAGCCAGCCGGGCCGGCCGCTGCAATCAGACCGCGAACATCACGTCGTGCTCGATCTCATCATCGCGAAGGATGGTGACAGTGCCGAACGGGTGATGCGCGAACATGTCCGGGCCAGCAGGCAGGCGCTGATGGCCGGCCTCGAACTGGACCTCTGATCGCACCTCCGAAACTTGCAGCGACAGAGTGATTGAAGATCAGCCACCACAGGTTCGGGCGGCGTGCGAGCAGCATCAGGGCTTGCGCGCCTGGATCGTATAGGTGAGGGGAAGACGTTCGGGGTGTTCGGCGAGCACGTACTCACCCTCGAATTCGGTGCTCTCGATCATCCCCTGAACCAACGCCTTCCACGGCGCTTCTCGGTGCTCTTCGAGCGCGGTGACCGTGAGCCCGGCCTCGGTGAGGGCCGTGAAGACCTCGCCGAGGCCGTGGTTGAACGCCACCCCCTTCGGCGCGGACACGGTTCCTTCGCCGCCGTACGTGGTGGTTTCGGTGAACGGGGATCCCGCTGTCTCGAAATAGGGGTAGTGCACCACCAGAAGGTCGTCGGATCGGGTCTCGTCGATCGTGTCGAGCATGGGATGACCTTCACGCATGAACAGCCGGCCACCGGGGCGCAGCAGTTGGGCGACCACCGTGGCCCAACGCCGGATGTCGGGTAGCCAGCACAACGCACCGATGCCGGTGTAGACCAGATCGCACGACTCCCTGCCGAGGACCACGGCCGCGTCGTACACGTCGGACTCGACGAACGTGACGCGAGCGGCAGCGCGCGCCGCGAGGTCGTTGGCCGCGGCGATCGCGGAGGGGGAGAAGTCCAGTCCGGTCACCGATTGGGCCCCGAGTCGGGCCAGCGACACGGTGTCGGTTCCGATATGGCATTGCAGGTGCACCACATCCAGGCCCGTGATGTCACCGAGTCGCGGTAGGTCGTACCGTACGACGCCGGAAAGATGTCGAGGATCGCTGAAGCTGTCGAGGTCGTATCCCCCAGGGCTCACGTGCAGCGGGACCCGGGCCTCCCAGTTGGCCAGGTTCAGTGTCCGCCAGTCTTCGACCACCCGAGGAGCTTCGCAGAGTCCTGGAGCGCTCGCACGTCATTTTGTCGGCGGCTCCCGGCCTTGGATAAGCCCAGTTGATCATCTGGCAATGCGATTAGCATCGCTTACGTGCAGATCGACGGTCAGCAACTCGCGGCCTTCGCCGCGGTGATCGAACTCGGCAGCTTCGACGCGGCCGCGGCCCGGCTGCATGTGACGCCGTCAGCGGTCAGCCAGCGCATCAAAGCACTGGAGCAGCGGGTCGGCCAGGTTCTGGTCGTGCGGGAAAAGCCATGCACGGCAACACCTGCCGGTGTCCCGCTGCTGCGGCTGGCTGCACAGACGGCGTTGCTGGAATCCGAGGCGCTGGCCGAGATGGGCGGTGGATCGTCGCACCGGCCACGAATGGCGTTGGCGGTCAACGCCGATTCGATGGCCTCGTGGTTCACCGGGGTGTTCCGGCGCCTGCCGGACGTCCTGTTCGACATCCGCATCGAGGACCAGGACCTGTCGGCGCGTTTCGTGCGCGAGGGCGTGGTGATGGGTGCGGTGACCACCGAGCGCACACCGGTGTCGGGGTGCCGCGTGCACCCACTGGGCGCCATGCGGTACAAACCGGTCGCCAGCGCCGAGTACACGGCCAGGTATCTGCCCGACGGATTCACCCGTGAGGCAGTGGCCGCGGCGCCCTCGCTGGCCTGGAATCGCGACGACCGCCTGCAGGATCAGCTGGTGCGCAAGGTGTTCCGTCGCGACATCACCCGGCCCGTGCACTTCATCCCGACCGCGGAGGGCTTCGGCGCGGCCGTGCGCGCCGGCCTGGGCTGGGGCATGTATCCCGAGGACCTCGTCGACGCGTCGTTCGTGCCGATCACCGAGCATCACCTGGACGTGCCGCTGTTCTGGCAGTGCTGGAAACTCGACAGCCCGTTGGTACAGGCGATCACCGACGCGGTGCTGGCGGCGAGTGCGCGCCTGCGCGGCCGTCGAACGGCCGCAGAACTCTAGCTGCGCTTGCGCACCAGTCGCGCCTCGAAGATCCCGAACAGCGAGTCGGTGAGCTTGCCCAGCCCGGCCAAAAGCCCGATGGCCAACAGCATGATGTCGGTGCGCCCGGTGTTCTGGCTGTCGATGAGCATGAAGCCCAAGCCCTTCGACGACGCGATCAGCTCGGCGGCGACCAGGAACAGCCACGCGTTGGCGAGTCCGAGTCGCAGGCCGTTCACCAGAGCGGGTGCCGCCGCGGGCAGCATCACCGTGGTCACCAGAGCCGCACCGCGACGTCCGTAGGCACGACCCACCTCGAGAAGCTGGGCGTCCACGTGTGAGAGGGCCGACGCCGTCGTCGTGTAGATCGGGAAGAACGCGCCGATCGCGACAAGCGTGACCTTCGGCGTCTCACCGATGCCGAACCACAACAGCAGCAACGGAACCCACGCCAGCGACGGCACCGTGCGCAACGCCGCGACCGTCGGCGCGAACAAGCGGCGCACAGTGGCCGACAGGCCGATCAGCGATCCGAGGACCAGTGCGACGGCCGCGCCCGCGAGATAGCCGGCGAACACACGCGACACACTGGTCTGCAGATGCGTCCACAGGTCGCCGCGACGCAACAACTCGCCGAGCGCCTCGAGCACGTCCCCGGGCGGGGGCAGCTGACTGGGGGAGAACGCCCCGCTCTTGGCGACCAGATGCCAGATCACCAGCAGCGCCACCGGAACGATCAAGCCCACCACGAACAGTGAGAGCTTGTTCAGCAGCGCTGCGCGGATTCTCAGTCCGCGTTCTGCGCGAACTGCGGATCCAGCAGCGTCCCCAGCGCCTCCTGGGCGGCCTGCTCGGATTTGATGTCTCCGTCGGCCACCGCGATCGGAACGATCTTCTCCAGCACGGTCTTCTGCGCCGCCCCCGGCACCGGGTCGATGTCCAGAGCCGTCCGCTCCATCTCCTCCTCGGCCACCGACTGGCTGATCTTCGCTTCCTGCGCCAGCAGCGTCGTCAGTTCGGCTGGGTGCTCCAGCGCCCATTTGCGGGCCTCCTCATAGCTGTTCACCACCGCCTGGACGGTGTCGGGATGCGCTGCGCTGAAGTCCTCGCGAACATTGAGCACCCCATAGGAATTGAACTCGGGATTGCGGTACAGCAGGCGGGCGCCCTGCTCCTGGACGGTCTGCGCCATGAACGGGTCCAGACCGGACCACGCGTCGACGTCACCGCGCTCGAGCGCCGTCTTGCCGTCCGCGTGCTGCAGATTCACGATCTCGACGTCGCTTGCCGAAAGACCGTTCGCATCGAGGGCCTGCAGCAGGAAGAAGTACGGATCGGTGCCCTTGGTCACCGCGATCTTCTTGCCCTTGAGGTCGGCCACCGACTTGACCGGTGAATCCTTGGCGACCACCAGTGCGGTCCATTCCGGCTGGCTGTAGACGTCGACCACCTTCAGCGGGGTGCCGTTGGCGCGGGCGACCAGCGCCGCCGAGCCCGCTGTCGACCCGAAGTCCAGCGCGTTCGAGCGCACTCCCTCGTTGGCCTTGTTGCTGCCCGCGGACAAGATCCAGGTGACGTTGTACCCCTGGTTCTCCAGCAGCTTCTGGTCACGCACGACCAGGCTCAACGGGTTGTAGTAGGCGTAGTCGAGCCGGATGTCCTTGTCCGACGACTCACTGCCCTCGGAACTGCAGGCGGCCGAGGTCGCGGCGAGGGCGACGGCCGTCAGCAATGTGGCCAAGTGACGAATTCTCATGTGTATTCCGCTTTCTCGGGCAGTGCGGCCTGGTTGTCCGGCCTGATGTCAGGTGGCTTCGGGTGCGGTGCGGGGGACGCCGAGTTCGTCGAGCAGCAGGTCGCGCAACTCGATGACGCGTGGGTCACCGCGGTCGCGCGGCTTGGGGATGGTCACATCGAACGACGCGGCCAGGCCCGCGGTGCCGTCGTTGTCGGCGCGCAGGAGCAGGACTCGGTCGGCGAGGATCACGGCCTCCTCGACATCGTGGGTCACGAGAATCGTGGTGGTGCCGGCTTCCTGCTGGACCTTGTCGAGCAGCATCTGCATCTGCAGCCGGGTGAGGGCGTCGAGTGCGGCCAGCGGTTCGTCGAGCAGCAGTACACGCGGACGCCGGGCCAGTGCGCGCGCCAGGCCTGCGCGCTGGGCCATGCCGCCGGAGACCTGCCGCGGACGGTGGTCGGCGAACTCCTGCAGGCCGACGACCTCGAGCCAGTGGCGCACTGTCTCGGCGCCTTCGGTTCGGCTCGTACCCCGAGGCAGCCCGTAGGCGACGTTGCCGGCCAGTGAGCGCCATGGGAACAACCGTGGTTCCTGGAACACGATGGCGCAGCGCGGATCGGTCTCGCGGATGGCGTCGCCGTCGATCTCGATGAGGCCTTCGGTGGGTAGGTCGAGGCCCGCGATGAGGCGCAGCAACGTCGATTTCCCGCTGCCCGACGATCCGAGCAGCGCGATGACCTCGCCCGGTTCGATCTCCAGGTCGATGTCACGCAACACCGTGTGTGTCCCGAAAGTCCGGCCCACGTTGCGCACCGAAACTCGTGCCGGCGCCAGGTCGGTCGAAGTCACCCGCGCAGGCTAGAGGCACCTCCGATCAAGGTCAAGATTTTTGCTACGGGAAATTTTCTGGTTTGCGCGGATTGCTACCGTCGGATCCATGGCAGCCGATCGAGGGCCCCGCACGCACCGCTACGAGGTCGAGGTGACCTGGACCGGCAACACCGGATCGGGGACGAGCGGATACCGCGCGTTCGAGCGTGACCACGAGGTCGCCGGGGTGGGTGTCACCGGCAAGCCGGTGATCGCCGGCAGCTCGGATCCGGCGTTCCGCGGCAAGGAACAGCGCTGGAATCCCGAAGAGCTTCTGGTGGCGAGCCTGTCGCAGTGCCACATGCTCTGGTACCTCGCGTTGTGTGCGCAGGCGGGGATCGTGGTGACGGCGTACCGCGACCGTCCCGCCGGGACGATGACCGAAAGCTCGGGCGGCAGTGGTGCATTCGTCGACGTGACGCTGCACCCCGAGGTCACGCTGGCCGACGGCTCGCGACGCGAGGACGCCGCTGCGCTGCACGAGAAGGCCCACGAGATGTGCTTCATCGCCAACTCGGTCAACTTCCCGGTGCGCGCCGAACCGGAATTCATCGTCGACTGATCGCATCAGGATCGGGCTGAGTTTTACTCTCCCCAACCTCCGGCGTCCCGGCATAGCCTCGCCGCTCGTGACTTCACCAGCCTTCACGCGCCGTCGGGCGCTGCAACTGCTCGGACTGGCCGGCGGCGCGGCCATGCTCGCTCCGGCCCTGGCGGCCTGCGGGTCCTCCGGTGGCAACAGCGCGCTCGCCGCCGACGCGCCCGTATCGGGCCGATTCGAAGGCGTCACGCTCAAGCTGCTGGTCAACCAGCCACACGTGACGTCGTTCCGCGACGTTCTGGCCCCGGCGTGGCAGGAGGCGACCGGCGGCACCCTCGATGTCACCGCGGCGCCCTACGACCAGCTCACCAGCAAGCAGATTCTCGACGTCCAAAGCGGGACCGGTGAATTCGACGTCTTCGACTACTTCTACTTCGGTCTCGGTGACCTCGTGGATGCCGATGCGCTCGTGGAGCTCACCGACTGGATCGACAACCGCCAGGGCGAACTGGACGTCAGCGGCTACCTGAAGTCGATCTACGATCCGTACACCCTGCTCGACGGCAAACGCTACGGCCTGCCCTACGACGGTGACATCCACATCCTGTTCTACAACGCCGAACTGTTCGACCGCTACAAGGTCGAACCTCCCACGACGTGGGACGAGTACGACGAGGTGGCCGCCAAGATCACCAAGGACGCACGCGGAACGGCGTACGGCGCGATCGTCTCCGGCCAGCAGGTGCCCATGATCCTGGGCTGCTCCTACATCAACCGGCTGACGGGCTACGGCGGAAACCTGTTCGACGAGAACGGGAAACCGGCACTGACGTCCGACGCCTCGATCGCGGCGCTCGAGCATCTCGTCGCGGTGACCCCCGCCGCTTTGCCCACCCCGCTGCAGATCGGTTTCGACCAGGCCAACACCGCGTTCCTCAGCGGGCAGGGCGCCATGCTGGACACCTGGACCGACATGGCCTTGCGCGCGGAAGATCCGACCGCATCGAAGATCGCGGGACGCTGGGGCGCGGTCTCACTGCCCGTAGGTGGCGCCAACACCACACCGCGAACGGCGCTCGATGCCGGCTTCGGCCTCGGGATCTCCACGGCGTCCGAGAACACCGACGCCGCTGCGGCATTCATCGCATGGGCCACCGCCGCCCCGCAGAACCTCGCCGTGTCCTCGACGGCCGGTGCGGGCATCGATCCGGTGCGCGGCGAGGTGCTCGACTCCGACGGCTACGCCAAGGTGGTCACCAATGCCGTCGCCCCGATCCGGCAGGGGCTGGGCGGTGACCCGCTGGTGTGGCCCAAGCAGGCCGGTGCGCCGAAGCTGTTGCAGGACCTCGTGGATCAGCTTGCGCTTGCCATCGCAGGCACGCAGACCGTCGAGCAGTCGCTGGAGCAGGCGCAGGCGAGCTGGGACAGCGCCTCGTCATGAGCAAGCGGGTTCCGCTGTGGTTGGCGGTACCGGCGATGGCGGGGCTCGCGCTGTTCCTGGTGTACCCGATGGGGTACCTGGTGGCCTTGGCGCTGACGAAATCGTCGTTGGCCAAACCGCTTCGCGGTTTCGTCGGAGGCGACAACTTCACCGCCGCGTTCGCCTCGCCCGCGTTCACGCCGTCTCTGGTGCGGTCATCGGTATTCGCCGTCGTCGCGGCGATCGTGACCACGACCCTGGGACTGGCCATCGCACTGTTGTTGCGCCAGAAGGGGTCCCGGTTCGGGATCATCGGTGCGCTGTTCTTGCTGCCGCTGGTCACCGCGCCGGTGCTGGTCGGGGTGGCGTGGAAACTGCTGCTGGCGCCGGTGGGCGGAGGTCTGGCAGGGGTCTTCGACAGTGTGGGCCTGCACGGCTTCAATCCACTGGGTTCGGGCACCGGTGCGTTCGTGGTGCTCCTGCTCATCCACATCTGGCAGTGGACACCGTTCGCCGTACTGATCGCGTTCGCTGCGCTCGGCGTCGTGCGCCCGGAACTCCTCGAGTCCGCACGGATCGACGGCGCCAACTCGTGGCGCACCTTCACGACGGTGACCTGGCCTGCGATCGCCCCGACGCTCCTGGCCGTGGTGCTGCTGGAACTCGTGATCGGGTACAAGGTGTTCGACCTCATCGTGGTGGTCACCGCGGGCGGACCGGGATTCTCGACGTCGCTGTCGCCGTACGTGATCTACCAGACCGGATTGCGCGGCAGTTTCGACATGGGCACCGCGGCCGCCCAGACCCTGGTGTTCGGACTCGTCGTCGGCGCGGTCTCCACCGTCGTCACGACGCTGCGAGCACGCGCACTGAAGGGTGACGGATGAAAGCCCGTGCTGCGCTGGTATTCGCTGTCCTCGTGGCGCTGATGCCCGTCGGCTATCTGGTCTCGCTGGCGCTGAGGCCGGCCGAGGACGTGTTGAACTCCAGCCTGTTTCCGACGTCGTTGACGCTGAGCAACTTCGTCAAGGTCTTCGACACCATCGAGCTGGGCACCATGCTGCAGAACTCGTGGGTCGCGGCGGTGGGTGGGGCACTGCTCGCGGTGTTGATCGCCGCTCCCGCGGCATATTTCACGGCGCGCCACACCCGAGGCGAACGTCTGCTGACGGTGCTGCTGGCGAGCTATTGCGCACCGCCGATCGTCGCGATCATCCCGCTGTTCTTCCTGCTGCGCCACGTGGGCCTCACCAACAACCTGGCCGGGCTGATCCTCGTGAACGGAATCGCCAACGTCCCGGTCGCGGTCTGGCTGCTCGACGGCTTCGTCCGACGGATCCCCATCGAGATCGACGAGGCGGCAGTGATCGACGGTCTGTCGGTGGCCGCGGCCTTCCGCAAGATCATCCTGCCGCTGCTGTGGCCCGGCATCGTCGCGGCGCTACTCGTCGCCTTCTTCCTGAGCTACAACGACTTTCTGTTCGCCGTCTATCTCGCCGTGACCAAGGAGAGCCAGACCCTGACCGTCGGTCTGTCGCTGTTCCAGGGCGACCGCAACGTGCAGTTCGGCCAGCAGGCCGCCGCCGGACTGCTCGGCCTGGCGCCGGTCTACGTACTCGCGCTCGCCGCGCAGCGTCACCTCGTCGGCGGCCTCACCACAGGAGCCACCAAGTGAGCACCATCGAACTCAGCGGAATCACCAAGACCTACGGCGGCAGCGCCGTGGTCGACGGGCTGGACCTGACCCTGCGTGACGGCACGCTGACGGTGCTCGTCGGCCCTTCGGGCTGTGGGAAATCGACCACCCTGCGCATCGTCGCCGGCCTGGAGACCGCCGACAAGGGTGCGGTGCGCATCGCCGGCCGTGACGTCACGAGTGCCACCCCGCGCGAACGCGACGTCGCGATGGTCTTCCAGAACTACGCCCTGTACCCGCATCTGACGGTCGCGGGCAATGTCGGTTTTCCGTTGAGGAACAGCGGAGTGGCCAAAACCGAAGTGGAGCAACGCGTTGCCCAGGCGGCCGAACGTGTGGGGATCACCGCGCTGTTGGACCGCAGGCCGCGTCAGCTCTCGGGCGGACAGCAGCAACGCGTGGCCATCGCACGCGCCCTGGTGCGGACGCCTTCGGTGTTCCTGTTCGACGAGCCGTTGAGCAATCTGGACGCCAAGCTGCGTGTCGAACTGCGCTCCGAGATCCGGCGTCTGCAAACCGAAACGGGCATCACGTCGCTGTACGTCACCCACGACCAGGAAGAGGCGATGACCATCGCCGATCAGCTCGTCGTGCTCGACGCGGGTTCGATCGCTCAGGTCGGCACGCCCGAGGAGCTCTACCGGCGCCCGGCCAACACGTTTGTCGCCGGGTTCATCGGATCGCCGAGCATGAACCTCGTGCCGGGACGGCTGCGGGCGGGTCGATTCGAGGCCGACGGGCTGACCCTGGTGGTTGCGGGCGACGACCGGGACGACGTGACGCTCGGGGTGCGTCCAGAGGATCTTCTGGTGGCCCCGGATCCCTCCGGCCCGGGCCGTGTGGAGCTGGTCGAGTTGCTCGGCCCGCGCTACGTGCTGATCATCCGGGCGGGTGCGCACCGGCTCACCGCGGTCGCCGAGGCCGCCACGGTGTCGGAGTGGGCCGGCGTTCCAGCGGCCGGGGACCCGGTCTCGGTGCAGGCGCGCCCGGGGCGCACGCATCTGTTCGACAGCACCGGAGCGCGCATCTGACCACGGTTGCTGGGTCCTGCGCGCGTGCAGGGTGTAGATTCGAAGGTAGGCCGCTCTCGTCAGCGTTACACCTCTGGCGTCCGACGCCTCACCTGACACCCCATCGAACGGCCGGCCTGCGAAATCTTCTTCGCTCGCCCGCAACTACGTGTGTGGGTCGAACCCGCACTTCAAGGACTTGTTTATGGATACGTCCAACCTGTTTTCACACCCCGAGAAGCACGAGACCATGCCGCCCGAGAAGCGCACGGCCGAGCCGGTCACGGGACCGCTCTTCTCGGATCGCCCCCACCAACAGCGCGCCGACAAGCGGCCGTCGTGAACGGGCTGGTCGGGTCGCGACGGCTGGCGAGCCCGGTTCGTCTGACCCTGGCCAAGAGACTGGGGCGCGATATCGACGGGGCCTGGTGGCCTCGCAGCGCGTCGGTCGCCAAGGAACTGCCTGAGCTCGTCGAGGTGCTGCAACGCCCGCTCGGCGAGATCGTCGACATCAACATCAACTGGTCACCGGGCGAGGGTCAGTTGGACCTCAACACCATCGCCGCGGGCAGCCGGACTCAGGCCGCCTTCAAGCCGACGCGTCCGCGGGTGATGTCGGTGGCCGGCCGTGCGGAGTGCGTGAAACTCCTCGTCGTTCCCCACATGACGTCCGAAGCTCTCGGTGGCATCGTCATGCGTTGTGCGGCAGGAATGTTGATCGAGAGCACCGTGCGCAGCACCCCGCTGTACGACACTGCCGTGCGCATCATGGGTGCCGCCCAACAGGAGTCGGCGCGATGGCTGGGACGCCGTGCTGAAGGCGCGGGGGTTCCGACCGCCAGTGTGGAGTCGCCTGCCGGGGCGTGATCCGGTAGCACAAACAGAAATGGACTGGTACGGAAAATTCCGTACCAGCCCACTGTTACGTCTGGGGGTCGATCAGACCGCGGTAACGCCAACTGCCTGGGGGCCCTTGGCACCCTGCGTGATCTCGAACTCGACGCGCTGATTCTCCTCGAGCGAGCGGAAACCGCTGCCGCTGATCTCGGAGTAGTGGACGAAGACGTCCGGAGCGCCGCCATCAGGGGCGATGAAGCCGAAGCCCTTTTCGCCGTTGAACCATTTCACAGTTCCCTGTGCCATATGTTTACTTCTCTCATTCAATCCGGACGAACCAAAAACGCCGGATCGCCCACCCTAGCACATCTCTGGGCAGGAAATGAAAATTATTGAGCCAGTTTGCCTTTCCTATCCCATGCACTAAGGTGTCGGCACCACGCCCCGCGGCAGGATCAGCGGCAGGTCGTTGTAGGTGACGATGCCGGGGGGCGCGGCCACCACTGCGGGGATCGCATTGAGCGGAGGCGTGGCGGTCATGATGTGGCCGAGCACCATGAATTCTTCGAGTGTGGTGGCCTCGAAATCGGGCGGCGGGAGGAAGCCGACCTTCATGGTGACCGTCGGCCTGCCTGCCACCTCGATGACCCAACCGTCCTGATCGATCTTCCAATCCGGTTGCAGCGTCTGGCCTTTGCGCCAGCGGACGTTGATCTCGACACGGGTATGGCCGGCGACGATGCCCTTCCAGCTCGCATACACGCCCGCCACGCAGCCCGCCGGGATGGTCCACGAGCCCAGGTCGAGATCCTCTGTGGTCTGGGCGTATTCGGCATCGCAGCGTACTTCGTCGAGTTCGATGCCGAGGGCGTCGGCGACCATCCGCACAGCCTCGCCGAACACGCCCGTGCCGTGCGCGGTCATCGCCTGCAGGTCGGGGTGATCGATGGGTTGGCCGAAGCTGACGGGTTTCTCGGTGGCGGGGGAGTCGTAGAACGTGGTGTCGGCGGCCTCGTTGACGGTGATCTTGTCGACGCGGTCGCAGATCCCCGCGGCGACCACCGACAACTGGTTGACGTAGCCGGGGCTGATGCCCGAGCCGAACATCGACGACCCGCCCCGTGCGCAGGCCTCGGCGATCCGGTCACGGCCGGTGCCCTGGTTGTGCCCGGTGATGAACGACGCCGTCGCGACCACGTTCACGCCGGACTCGAGGATGCGCACCAGTTCGTCGACGTTGATCCACATGGGGTTGTACACGACCACGTCGGGCTTGAGCGCCAGCAGGGCATCGACGTCGTCGGTCGCGCTCACCCCGAGCGGCTCGATTCCGCACAATTCGCCGACGTCCTTGCCCACCTTGTCCCCTGACCAGGCATAACAGCCCACCAGCTCCAGGGTCGGGTTCTTGGCGATCGCGGCCACCGAACTCTTGCCCACGTTGCCGGTGGTCCATTGGACGACCCGGTAGCGAGTGGTGTCAGGCACTTGTCGGACTCCCTTCGTCGGGCGCTTCGTCGCGGCCGCACGGATTTTTCACGAGCGTGAGAAAAGTAACACGCGATGTCAATGCCCGGACCGGATCACAGTTGCCGGTCGTCGTGGGTGTCCTACTGTTGGCGACGTGACGGCCGGGCGAGCAGAAGACGGTGCACGCCGGCGGCGTCGCGGCAGGCCGCGTCGCATCGATCGCGATCAGATCGTCGCAGCCGCGCGGCAGATCGCCCCCGAGTCGCTCACCATGCAGGCCGTGGCCGATGCGCTCGGCGTCGACCGCACGGCGCTGCACTACTACGTCGGCGATCGTGACGGCCTTCTCGAACTCGTCGTGGCCGATCTGTTCGACACCGAACTGGGCGCCATCGATCTGCCCGCCGACGCGGCCTGGCAGGACGTCCTGCGGGCCTATGCCAACGCGATTCACCAAGGCGTGCTCAAATACGGCGCGACCCGCATGAACTTCCGGATCAGCGGTGTCGGTGGCGCGGCGAGCCTGGGCTTGACCGAGCGCGTGCTGGCCACGCTCACCGCCGTCGGGTTCGGCATCGACGACGCCGGACGGATCCTCACGCTGGTGTCCGGGTTGGCGATGTCGGCGGCCCATGACGTGCTGGGTGCCGCCGATTCGCGCTTGCACCACCAGATGCCCGAGGTGGCCCGTGCCCTGCAGGACTTCGACGCCGACCACTTTCCACTGCTCGGCGCAGTCGTCGCGCGTCGCACCGAGGCGAGCGCGACCGACCTGGACTTCAACCTCGGCATCGTCGTCGCCGGTCTCGAACGCATCTTGGAGCGTGGCGACTAGTTCGTCCTGTCGCGTGCCCGTGCCGCTCCGTACAGCAAGATGACGGCATGGCACTCATACCCATGCCGCATGTGGACGTCGCCGACGAGCAGGTCGCTGCCGTGCTGAGCCGGGCGGTCGGACCGATCGGCCTGATCCTCGACGCGATCGCCGACCTGGACCCGCTGGGGCTGCGGCGCCGGACGCACTACCTCGGCGAGGGCGACGGCGTCGTCGGCACCGTGCTCGACCGGATCGCCTGCGTGCTCGACTGCGCCGACATCCCGGGCACCAGGTCGTGGGAGGGCAAGGACCGTGCCGAGCGGATCGGCTGGTGGGTGCACCGGGTCGGCGCGCTGGACACCGTCATCGTGGCGTTCCCGGGGGTGTTCGGGGTGGTCGCCGATCGGCTACCGCTGCAGGACCTGCTCGGGTTCACCAACCAGGCTCTCGTGCTGTGTGCGGTCGCCCGCGAGTGCGGTGTGACAGACCATGACACGCAGGTCCGGATGCTCGCGGCGGTGCTGTGCGGCCGCGACCTGACCCAGACGCCGCGGGCGCAGACCGAGGACGAACCGGCCGACATGTCGCTCGTGCAGCGGGTGTGGCATCTGGCCGGGATACTCAACGCGATCGGCGACGAGCTGGACAGGCGGCCGCATCCCCGCGCGCCGTTCCGCTACCTGGGCATGCTTCCGTGGATCGGTGCGGTGGCCGACTATCTCGGCGAGTACGGGGCGTTGGTGCGGGCCGCCGATGCCGGGCAGAAGTGGATCGCGCAGCACGGCGCGCCAGCCGACGACCGGGCGCCGCTACGCGTGTGACGCGTCCTTGTCGTCTTTCTTCGCGTCCTTCTTCGCGTCCTTCTTGCCGAACGGCAACAGATGCATCACGAGGACGACGATCGCGCCCACGACCAGTCCGATTACCGCGGAGATGCCGGTGTTGACCAGCCAGGCGAGCACCGCGCCGGCACCCGGCACCGCGTGGTGCACGGCTTCCTCGAGGTGGTGGACGACACCGTAGGGCGAGTGCCAGCCGAGCGTGTCGGTGCCGACCAGCAGGATGTGACCGCCCACCCACAGCATCGCCACGGTGCCGATCGTGGCCAGCGCCGACAGCAGCTTGGGCATGCCCGCGACGAGGCCGCGGCCGATCTTGCGTGCGATGCGCGAACTGCGCTGCGCGAGGTGCAGGCCGATGTCGTCCATCTTCACGATCGCCGCGACCACGCCGTACACGCCCGCGGTGATCACGAACGCCACCACCACCAGGATCGCCAGCCGCGGGAGGAAGGCCTCGCTCGCCACCTCGTTGAGCGCGATCACCATGATCTCGGCCGACAGGATGAGGTCGGTGCGAATCGCGCCGGACACCACGGATTTCTCGGCGTCGGCGCCGGTCACCGCGCTCGGCGTGGCATGCGGGTCGTGGCCGTGGTGACCGGGGAACCAGCCCCACACCTTTTCGGCGCCCTCGTAGCAGAGGTAGGTGGCGCCCACCATCAGGATCGGCGTCAGCAGCACGGGGACGAACTGGCTGAGCAGCAAAATCGCCGGGAGGATGAACACGATCTTGTTGCGGATCGACCCGATTGCGATCTTCTTGATGATCGGCAACTCACGCTCGGCGGTGATGCCGTGCACGTACTGCGGTGTCACCGCGGTGTCGTCGATGACCACACCGGCCGCTTTCGCGGTCGCGCGTCCGGCCGCCGCGCCGATGTCGTCGACCGAGGCCGCGGCGAGGCGCGCGAGTGCGGCCACGTCGTCGAGAAGGCCGAACAGACCGGCGCTCATCGCGTCATCCCCATGGTGGGAAGGCTACCGGCGTTCACATGCCGATGAAGGACTCGATCCACCCGCGCGCGAAGTACAGCACGAATCCGAGCGCCACGACCCACAGCAAAGGACTGATCTCGCGGAACTTCCCGGCCGCGGACCGCAGCACCACCCACGCCACGAAGCCGACGCCGATGCCGTTGGCAATCGAGTAGCTGAACGCCATGGTCGCCACCGTGAGGACGACCGGCAGGGCCACGGAGAACTCGGAGAGGTCGATGTGGCGCAGATGCGACACCATCATGGCGCCGACGACCACGAGCGCGGCCGCGGCCACCTCGGTCGGCACGACCGACGCCAGCGGCGCCACGAACATCGCCGCCAGGAACAGCACACCCGTGATCAGGTTGGCCAGGCCCGTGCGGGCGCCTTCCTCGATGCCCGCACCGGATTCGATGAAGACCGTGTTCGACGATGCCGACGAGGCGCCGCCGACGACGGCGCCGGTGCCCTCGACGATCAGCGCCGATTTCAACCGGGGGAACGTGCCCTGCGGGTCGGACAGGCCGGCCTCGCGGGACAGACCCGTCATGGTGCCCATGGCATCGAAGAAGTTGGCGAAGACCAGGGTGAACACCAGCATGATGGCCGCCAGCGCGCCGATGCGGCTGAAGCTGCCGAGGCTCACCTCGCCCACCAGTGACAGATCGGGCATGGCGAACGGAGAACCCGACAGCGACGGCACCGAAAGTCCCCAGCCGCCGGGCTTTTCGACGGCCGAGCCGAGGTGCCAGATCGCCTCGATCACGACGGCGACGACGGTGCCTGCCACGAGCCCGATCAGGATGCCGCCGCGTACGCGGCGCGCGACAAGGATCCCGGTGACCAGCAGCGTGAACACGAACACGACGGTCGGCACGGTGTTGATGGAGCCCTCGCCGCCCGCGCCCAGTCCCACCGGCGGCGACGGCAGGCCCGTCGAACCGATGAAGCCCGCGTCGACCACACCGATGAACAGGATGAACAACCCGATGCCCGCGGTGATCGCGAGCTTGAGCTGCATGGGGACGGCGTCGAAGACCAGGCGTCGCAGCCCGGTCGCGGCCAGCAGCACGATGATCAGACCGTTGATGACCACCAGGCCCATCGCCTCGGGCCACGTGACGGAGCCGACGACGGTGGTGGCGAGGAACGAGTTGATGCCGAGGCCCGCGGCGAACGCGAACGGCAATCGCGCGACGAGGCCGAACAGAATCGTCATGACGCCCGCGGCCAGCGACGTGACCGCCGACACCTGAGCGAACTCCAGATTGTTGCCGTCCACGTCGGGCGCACTGGAGAGGATGACCGGGTTCAGCACGATGATGTACGCCATCGCGATGAACGTGACGACACCACCGCGGATCTCAGCGGTGAGGGTCGACCCGCGCGCCGTGATGTCGAAGAAGCGATCGAGGCGATTCATAAGTGATGACCCTATGGGTGCGGGCCGTCCTGTGTGCGGAGTGTGCGGTAGAAGTTGACGTGTGTCTTCGCGGCCTGCGTCCACGTCATGGCTGCGGCGAGCGTCCGGCCGGGCGCGGGGTCGGCCGGTTCTTCCAGCGCCGCAGTCATTTCCCGGGCGAATCCGGCCGGATCGGCCGCGAAGCCGACGGTGTCGCCGAACACCTCGCGCAGCACGGGAAGATCGCGCGTCACCACTGGGCGCCCGGCCGCCAGCGCCTCCATCGCGGCCAGCCCGAAACCTTCCTTGGTCGAAGGAAACGCGAACACGTCACAACCTGCCACGAGGCCGGGCAGTTCGTCGTCGGCGACCGCGCCCAGAATCACCGGTTCCACGCCCAGTTCCGTGCAGCGTCGCTCGAACGCGCTGCGGTAGTCGCGGTAGTCGAACAACGTCTCGCCGCCGCCGATTACGAGCGACACCTCCGGGTGCCGTTGCCGCAGCATGGCATAGGCCTCGACCAGATCGAGGGTGCCCTTGCGCGGTTCGATTCCGCCCACCGTCAGCACATAGGAGCCCAACTCGTCGCGCCAGCGCCGGATCCCGGCCTCCTGGGCCGCGGCGGCGCTGAACCGTTGCGCGTCAACACCGTTCGGGATGACGACCGGGTCGAACCCCCACCCGGCGCGCACCTCGGCGGCGACCGCCGCGGACACACAGATCCGGGCGTAGGGTTCTGCGATGGCCTTCTCGTGGCATTCCGCGAGCACCGGAGTCTTGAACTGGTCGAGGTGGTGGATGGTGCGGATGCACGGACCGACCGCGTTGGCGCTGATGCAGTCCTGCGCGTGGACGATGTCGTAATCGGCCGGGGTGAAGGCGTCGCGCAGGGTCTCGATGGACCGCAGGATCCGGTCGGTGACCGTATCGCCGGGATGGTCGACGAATTCGACGAGACGGACCGTGACGGCGGGATTGATCTCACGGAAGAAACCGCGGTCGCCGCTGCGTGCCAGAGACCACACGGTCACGTCGACGCCCAGGCGTGCCATCGCCTCGGCGAGGTACAGCGTGTGCACCACACCGCCGCGAGGCTTGGTGGAATAGGTCAGCAACGCCACCCGCATCATCGGTCCGCCTCCGACGCTACGTGGTAACTGCCCGGACGCAACTCGGTGAGGTGGTTCAAAACTCTTCTGGCACGCGTGATCTCGGCATGAACATCGATCTCGACCTTGGCCAGCCCGCCTTTGGACCGCGTGGTCGCCAGGATGTCGCCGCCGGGCCCGACCACCTTGGCCTGCCCGAGGAAACGCAGATTCCCCATCACGCCGGTCTGGTTGGACGACACCAGCACCACCTGGTTCTCGGCCGCGCGCGCGCAGTCGTAGAGATCGAACAGCCGCGACTGGCGGTCTGCGGGCAGGCGCGAGGCGCGGTCGGTGACGCTGGCCGGCCACGCGGACAGCGCGGCGATGATGTCGGCGCCGCCCATGGCAAGTGTTCGTGCGGCCTCGGGGAACGTCTTGTCGTAGTCGATGAGCATGCCCACGCGGCCGACCGGCGTGTGGAACGTGCTGAAGGTGTCGCCCGCCAGATACGTCAGCGATTCCCCGACCGGTTGGTGCACCTTGCGGTACGTGCCCAAAACCCCGTCTCCGCAGACACATACCGCCGCGTTGTACCGTCCCCCGCCCGGCGCGGACTCGGCATAGCCCACGCACACCGTCATCGGCCCCGCGGCCGAGACCACGGCCGCGATCTCGGGGCCGTCAAGTGTCAGCGCGGGCGGTGGATCGTCGGGATCGGGCCGGTGGAAGTCGCCGATGTAGCCGCCCAGGCACGCATCGGGAAACACCAGGAAATCGACTCCGTCACGCGCCGCCGACTCGATGATGCCGACGACCTTGGTCACGCCGCGGTCCAGGTCACGGCCGAAATGCGCCGCGACCGCGCCCAGGGTGACCGGTGCCATGCGCTCCTCTCACGCCTTCCCGAGACCCGTGACCGGCGACGTCAGCGCCGTCGTCGTCACGCCGTCCGGCCAGCGTAGGCGCACGCCCGGTTCGGCGGTCAACGACCCGCACTCGGAACTCGCCACACCTGCCGGCACCGCCGCGGATCCCAGCGCGCCGCCCACGGTGAGCATGCCGAAACCCGGAAAACACGTCAGCCAGGGGGCCATGCCGGCCGACGCGGGTCGCGGGATCGTCGCGACATCCAATTCGGCCCCGGTCCCGCTCGCTTCGGCCAGCATGCCCACGGTGCCGACGACGCCCGCCATGCTGACATCCTTGGCCGCGCGGGGCGCCATGCGGGCGACCAGACCGGCCATCGACGCCAGTTCCGCACTGTTGCGCGATGTTGTCGAATCCCATTGGCGTCCGGTGTATCCCCGACGCCACCGACCGGTGGTGTCGGCGGTCAACCGCACCCGGTCCCCGGCGACGCCGCCACCCGCGGGTACCGGCGACACGGTGTGGCCCAGTGCGGTGACCGATAACGCGGCGGGCACGCCGAGTTGCGTGTGGCCGCCGAGCACCGGCACAGCCCACGCCGAGGATGCCGCCGCGATGCCGCCGATGATGCGGTCCAGCACCGCGCGCGTCGGGGCGGCCACTGCGTCGAGCAGTCCCGTCGGCGTCGCCCCCATGGCCGAGAGGTCGTTGATGTTGACCAGAACCGAGCACCAGCCCGCCCATTCCGGGTCGCGTTCCACCAATGACGGGATGATGGCGTCGCAGGCCGCGACCAGGTCGGTGCCGGGAACAGGTGAGCCGTCGTCGCCGACGAATCCGGCCGGTCCCAGTGCGCCGTCGACCGCGCGAAGCGGGTTCAACGCCGCGCCGAGGAACGATTTGGTGGCCGCGGCGAGCGCATCGAAGGGGTTGATCTGTCGGCGCATCCACACGTGTGGGCGCGCGGCGATCTCGACGTCGCCCAGGGGGTCCCAGCCGAGCGCGGTGAACATCGGCTGGTATCGACGCTGCACGGTGGCCTCGAACCGGAGCACACCGGCGGATTCGGCGTACGCACATGCGGCGCGGACCAGCGCCGCCCCGATGCCGGTGATGCGCGTCGACCTGTCGACCACGAGCCGGCTGCCGGTCCACCAGCCCAGGTCGACTCCACCGACGGGTGCCAGACGTACCCCGCCCAGGACCGATCCGTCGGCAGCGGCCGCGATCAGCACCACGACGCGCGGGTCATCGTCGATGTCGTCGTGGTCGCTGCCCGAGAACATGCCCTGGTCGACCACGAACGAATCGCGGCGCAGCCGACGGTAACTCGCGAGGTCGTCGGCGTTCTCGGCCGGGCGGATGAGAAACGGTGCGGTAGGTCGTGATCCGGCCAAAATGGACAGGTCGCCGGGCAGTGATGGTGTGCTGACGTCGAACTCGATCATCAGGCCCCCAGATTCTGCAGCACCGAGCAGGCGCCGCAGGCCGCGCACCCGGCCCGCTGATCGGCGCCTGACATTCCGGCCTGCCGCAGCAGGTCGGCGACGGCGCGTGACACCTTTTCGACCAGCCCGGAGTCCGGCGCGATCGCCCCATCGACGTCGGTGGCCAGCGAGCCGGACTGCGGACGGAACGGCACCACGAACGGATAGACACCCATGTCGATGAGTTCGCCGGCACCCGCGACGAGCTCATCGGGGTTCTCACCGAGCCCCACCAGCAGATACGTCGACACCTGGTTGCGGCCGAACACGCGCACCGCCTCACGCCACGCGGCCCGGTAGGCATCCAGCGCGACCGTGGCCTTACCCGGCATCCACCGGCTTCGCACCTCGTCATCGAGTGACTCCACGTGGATCCCGATGGCATCGGCCCCGGCCGCACGCAGTTCGGACAGCACGGCGAGGTCGGCGGGCGGTTCGCACTGGACCTGAATCGGCAGCGCAGGCACCGCGGCCTTCACGGCTCGCACGCAGCGCGCCAGATGCCGTGCCCCGCGGTCGGTTCCGGCCGACGTGCCGGTGGTCATGACCATCTGTGTCACACCGTCGAGGCGTACCGCGGCAGCGGCGACCTCGGCGAGTTCGGCGGGCCGCTTGACGGCCGTGGTGGCACCGGACCGCAGGGATTCCTCGATGGTGCAGAACCGGCAGCGCTGATCGGGGGAGTAGCGGATACACGTCTGCACGACGGTGGTGGCCAGTACGTTGCGGCCGTGCAGACGTGCGAGTTTCTCGTAGGGGACGCCGTCGCCGGTCGTGAGGTCATAGAAGCGGGGCCGGTCGATGACCTCGACGTCCAGTCCGGTGTCCTCGCCGTCGAGCAGCACGCGTGTGCCGTCGAAGACGAACGGGCTGAGCGGGTTACGCGGGATCGCGGCGTTGAGGCCGTCGATGACGAGGTGGCCGTCGGCGCTGGGGCCCGCGCCGGCGTTCCGGTGCACCGGGGGCCGGCCGCGGAAACCCAGGAGCGCGAGGTCGACTCGTGTGGACACTGTCATGGCATACCTACACCTTCATGGCGAGCCGCAAAACCGACTCGTGGTAGCTGCTGATGATCGTCGCGGCGATGTGCCGGGCATCGCGGTCGATGCCGAGGAAGCGGCCGGATCCCCAGGTGTGCATCCACGGCAGCCCGACGAAGCTCAGGCCGGCGACATTGGTGATCCCGCGGGTCTGCATCGGCCGGCCCGCGCCGTCGAAGGCGCTGGCCGCTATCCACCGGTAATCCGGCCGGTAGCCGATCGCCCACACGATGCTGGTGATCCCGGCCGCAGCGAGATCCAGTGTGGTGGTCTCGGTTTCGGGCTTCCATACCGGTTCGTACCGTGAGGCAGGTGGTGCGTCGATCCCGTTGCGCTCGATGTGGGCATCGATGTCCGAACAGATCGAGTTGTAGACCGAATCGGCGTGATCCAGCGCTTCGGCCAGCGTGGGTTCGAACCGCAGCGTCGAGTCCTTCCCGTCTGCGAGCGTGCCGTAGAGCCTCATCCCTTCGGTCGCGAACTGGCGCAGGTCCACATCGCGTCCACCGTCTCGTCCGGTGACGTAGTGGTTGGTCTTCTCGATCGCGGCCTGGCCTCCCGGATACTGCTGGGCGGGCCGGTCGTACACGCCCATGTCGGCAAGCCAGGTCATGCAGTCCCTGCCACGGTAGAACCGCGCCACGCGTGGCGCGCCGCCCACCGCGAGGTGGACCCGGCGTCCGGCCAGGTGCAGGTCCTCGGCGATCTGGGCGCCGGACTGTCCGGTGCCGACCACCAACACGGCCCCGTCGGGCAGTGTGCCTGCGTTGCGGTACTGCTCCGAGTGGATCTGGAGGATGGTCTCGTCGAGTTGGGCGGCATACGACGGGATGACAGGCACGGGGTATCCGCCGGTCGCGATGACGGCGTGGTCACACGTGAGCGTCGACTGACCGGATTCGTCCCGCAGGGTCACCTCGAAGCCGCCACCGGCGCGGTTCTGCAACCGGGTGACCTGGGTGTGGTTGCGCAGCGGCGGGTCGAAGGTGTCGAGCCAACCGGCCAGCCAGTCGACGACCTCGTCACGGGTCATGAAGCCGTCGGGGTCGGGTCCGGCATACGGGTAGCCGGGGAGCCTACAGTGCCAGTTCGGGGTGACGAGAGTGAAGTTGTCCCAGCGGGTGTCGGCCCACGCGTGCATCGGGGTCTTCGATTCGATCACGATGTGCTCGATGCCTGCCCGCACCAGGTACCAGCTGACCGACAGGCCGGCCTGCCCACCGCCGATGACGGCCACGGGGACGTGGGTGGTCATGACGGCCCCGGTTCGGGGTGCATGGCGACGACCTCGAGCACCGCATCCCCGCTGAACCGCCGGGCGACGTTGACGATGCGCTGACGGGTCTCTGCCGCCGAGGTGCAGGCGAAGCCGTACTTGGCGCGTACCCGCTCGCTCGCCTCGGCCAGTGCTCGGCTCGAGCGCTCCACGAAATCGTCGACGGCGTAATGCGTTCCCGCGGTCAGATGGTCGTGGATCACCAGGCTCGGGGAATAGCAACGCTGGGTGCTGCCGTCCGGCCACCGGACTTCGAAGGTCATCTCAGGCATGGGCGAGTTCCCGCCACTTCGCGGTGCGCGGACCGTCGGAGTCGGTCAAAGGTGCGTAGACGTCGGGTCGGCGGTCGCGCAGATGGAACATCCCGGCCCGCATGGTGCGGAACGTCTCGTCGATGTCGACCTCGGCGACCGCCATACCGCTGTCGAGAAGAGTTGTGGCCAAGACGTTTCCACCCGGATCGACCACCTTGGCGTTGCCGACGTATCGCAATGAGCCGAAGCTCCCGCTCTGGTTGGACGCGACCCAGAACACCTGGTTGTCCAGTGCGCGGGCCATGTCGAACAGATTGAACCGGTAGGTCCAGCGGTCATCCTGGAGGTTCTGGGCTGTGGCGGTGCGGGCGGCCGGCCACGCCGACAGACTGGCGATGATCTGCGCGCCACCGAGTGCCATCAGCCGGGCGGCTTCCGGAAAGGCCTTGTCGTAGCAGATCTGCAGCCCGACCCGTCCGACCGGTGTGTCGAAGACCCCGTAGTCCGAGCCCGCCGAATACGACATGCCCTCGCCGAGTGGCTGGTGCACCTTGCGGTAGCTGCCGTAGACGTCGAATCCGTCGAGCACCGCGGCGGCGTTGTACCGCGTCTCGCCGTCGTCGGCCAGTTCGCAGAAGCCGATCGCGACCACGAGGTCACCGACGATCTGCTGGACCCGGGCGATCTCCGGGCCGTCGAGGCGGATGGCGGGCGGAAGCGACCGGCTCGTGGCCCGCACGGTGTCTCCGTGATTGCCCAGTGACGAGAGGTAGCCGCCGATGGCGGCTTCCGGAAGTACCAGGAAGTCGACGCCTTTCTCGCGGGCCTGCTCTGCCAGATCGGCGATGAGCGCGAAATTCTGTTCCAGGTCGCGGGTGAAGTTCGCCGAAACGGCGGCGAGTGTGGTCATCATGGCGCGGCCTCAAACCATGTAGGTGGAGTTGATGATGGCGCCTTTGCGGGCGTAGTAGATGAGCGCGTCCTGGACGTCCAGCGGGTGCGCCGGAATGACGCCCTCGATGAGGTCTTCTTCGCGTCCGCCGTGCAGGCCGAGCCCGAACCGGCAGCAGAACACCGTGCCGCCCTCCTTGATGAAGGTGGCCAGCGCGTCGTTGATGTTCTGTTCACCCGGGAAACCGGAGTCTCCGGTCTTCGGAAATCCGCGTGTGGCAAGGCAGTTGATCGATCCCGGCCCGTAGAAGTAGATGGCCGATTCGAACCCCTTGCGCAGCGCGCGGGTGGCCTGCAGCACGGCGACGAATGCGACCGACGACTCATGCGCGATGCCGTGCACCAGCGTGAAATAGCTTTCGCCGTCCTCGGCCTGGTAGTCGGGGAAGATCTTGGTACCGCCATATATGCTGGAGCCCTTCGGCAGCGCCGGATGCGGGATCTCGGCCAGCGAACTCTTGATGTTCTCGGTGATGGATTCGTCGAACGGCATGGGTCTCTCCAGGGAGGCGATGAGGGTGCGGGCGGCGACAGTGCCGGGAGCCGGATGATCGGCTGGGTCAATTACAGGCCCCGGCCATTGCCGTGTGGTTAGGGATGGACTACTTCTGAATTGCCGAAATCTCACAGCGGCAATGTGCTCGTAATAAGTGCAGCATGCGCCTTGACCTCAACCTCACTTGAGGTGCCAGGCTGGCTCTCATGACATGTGGACTCCAGTGGCCAGAGGCGGTAAACCGCCGCGAACCCGGGGGTAAACCCCCTGGGGACCTGGATCGGCACGCAGTAACTTTCGTGGTGTTCCTGGATGAAAGAGTTCACACCGCATCGACAATGGCAGGAGCGGGTCATGGCAGTGACCGCTGAGGCACAAGTGACCGACCACGGCAGCAGCGCCGAGAGGTTCGAACGCGACGCACTGCCGCTGCTGGACCAGCTCTACGGCGTCGCGCGCCGGTACACGCGCAATCAGGCCGACGCCGAGGACCTGGTGCAGGAGACGATGGTCAAGGCGTACGGCAGTTTTCACACGTATCGCGACGGCACCAACATCAGGGCATGGCTGTTCAAGATCCTCACGAACACGTGGATCAACGCCTACCACACCGCCCAGCGACGACCAGATGTCGTGGTCACCGACACGATCAGTGACGCGCAACTGGCCGCGGTCGCGACGCGGTCGGAGACCGAACTGGCCTCGGCCGAGTTGGCGGCGCTGGAGTCCATGGGGGA
Source organism: Mycolicibacterium smegmatis (assembly GCF_001457595.1). Classification (GTDB taxonomy): domain Bacteria; phylum Actinomycetota; class Actinomycetes; order Mycobacteriales; family Mycobacteriaceae; genus Mycobacterium; species Mycobacterium smegmatis. The sequence goes on from NZ_LN831039.1 coordinate 630,750, forward strand.
TTCAGAGGTGCGCGACGCGGTCGCGGCGCTGCCGGAACATCAGCGGATGGCCGTGTACTACGCCGACGTGGTCGGCATGCGGTACCAGGAGATCGCCGATGTGCTGGGTGTCCCCGTGGGAACCGTCATGTCCCGGTTGCACCGTGGGCGCAGGCGTCTGCGCGAACACCTCATCGGGTTCGCTTACCAGAGTGGCTATCTCGCCCGCCCGGCGGGCAGCGCAGCCTGATGGTCGGCGAGTAGAACGCGCAACCTGGCACGTCCGCGTGCCAGCCGTGACATGACCGTGCCGATGGGAGTGTCCATCAGCGTGGCGATTTCGCGGTAGGGGTAGCCCTCGACGTCGGCGTAGTAGACCACCATCCGGTTGGCCTGGGGGATCGCGCGCAGCGCTTCCAGGACCGCGTCGTCGGGAAGGTGTGCGAGAGCTTCGTTCTCGGCTGAACGTGCACCGTCTGCCCCGTGGCGCAGACCGGCCGAGAGTTGTGCGTCGGTGAAATCCTCACACAACTGCTCGACCGGATTGCGCTGCTGGGCACGGAAATTGGATATCCACGTGTTACGCATGATGCGGAAGAGCCATGCCTGCATGTTGGTCCCGCCCTCGAAGGTGTGAAAACCGTTGTACGCCTTGAGGAGTGTTTCCTGCACCAGATCCTCGGCGTCGTAGCGGTTGGTCGTCAGGCGGCGTGCGCCGCGCTCGATCGCCTCGACGAACGGCAGTGCTGTCGCGATGAACTCGGTGGCGTCGCGTGCCGACGCGGCCGAGGAGTGGACGTTGTCGATGCGCACGGGCACCTCCCAGATGTATAGACAGACTATGTATAGAAAAATAGTCGATTGCTCGGCGGCGCGTCCAATCGCCCGAAATCGCCGACGGCCGAGTTAATTTCAGCATGTACGCAGGGACCTCACAGGAAATATCCCTGCGCTGCACCTGGTTGTGTGCGTGTGTAAAGTTGCTCCACGCTGTACATAGGTAAACGAACTAATTCGCCAGGTGTGACTGGGTGCCGGGGTCGGGAGGTCTTGGGTGAACACTGGCTTGCTCTCACGTGTGCTGAAGCAGGCGTGGATCCCGCTGGTTCTGGCGGTGGTCCTTCCTGTCTCGGGACTTGTGGTGTGGCGGCTGCACGAGAAATTCGGCTCGGAGGATCTGAATGCCAACGCCGGGGCCGGGATCGAGATTGTGCAGTTCAACCCCAAGATCCTGGTCTACGAGGTGTACGGGCCACCCGGCAGCACGGCCCAGATCAGCTACTTCGACACCGACGCCAACGTCCATTCGGTGAACACGACACTGCCCTGGTCGGTCACGTTGTCCACGACGCTGCCCACTGTCAGCGCGAACCTGATGGCCCTGGGCAGCAATGACGAGATCGGTTGCCGCGTCACTGTCAACGGGATCGTCCGGGAAGAAAAGTCGGCCAACGGGATCGACGCGCAAACCTACTGCTTGGTGAAATCTGCATGATTCAAGGCCTGCACAACCGCAGCGATTCCAGACCGCTTCTTCCCCATGCCCTGAGGGTCCTGGCAATCCCGGTGATCCTGTTCTGGGTGGCGTTCGCCGCCGTGGTGAACATCATCGCGCCGCAGCTGGAGATCGTCGGCGAGGAGCATTCGGCACCGATGGCGCCCGAGGATGCGCCGTCGCTGACCGGTATGCACCGGATGGGCGGCAACTTCCAGGAGTTCGACTCCAACAGCACCGTGATGGTCGTCATCGAGGGTCAGGAACCGCTCGGCCCCGACGCGCACGCGTACTACGACGAGATCATCCGCAAACTCCGGCAGGATCCGGAACACATTCAGCACATCCAGGACTTCTGGGGCGACACCCTGACGGCGGCCGGCGCCCAGAGCGCGGACGGCAAAGCCGCATACGTGATGCTGAACCTCGCAGGCGAGCAGGGGCAGACGCTGGCCAACGACGGCGTGCAAGAAGTGCGGCAGGTGATCGCCGACACCCCGGCGCCGCCGGGCGTGCAGGCCTACGCCGCGGGGCCCGCAGCCCTCACCGACGACCTGCACGTGATCGGCAACGCCAGCCTCGGCAAGATCACGCTGTTCACGCTCGTCGCGATAGCGGTCATGTTGCTCATCGTCTACCGATCGATCGTCACGACGCTGATCCAGCTCGTGCTCACCGGTGTGGGCCTGCTGGCCTCGCGTGGCCTGATCTCGGTGCTCGCGACGCACGACGTGTTCGGGTTGACCACGTTCGCCGGGAACATCCTCACGATGCTCGCGATCGCGGCGGCCACCGATTACGGCATCTTCCTGTTCGGCCGGTACCGCGAGGCCCGCGGCGCGGGCGAGGACCCCGAGACCGCCTATTACACGACGTTCAAATCGGTGTCGCCGGTGATCGTGGGGTCGGGTCTGACGATCGCGGGGGCGACGTACTGCCTGAGTTTCGCGCGGCTGCCCTACTTCAGCACCATGGGCGCCCCGGTCGCGATCGGCATGATCGTGGTCGTCGCCAGTTCGGTGACCATGGGCCCGGCGGTGCTGTTCCTCGGCAGCAAGGTCGGCCTGTACGAGGCGAAACGCGCTGCCAAAGGCCGCTTCTGGCGACGTGTCGGCACGGCCGTCGTGCGCTGGCCCGCCCCGATTCTCGTGGCGAGCGCGTTCATCGTGCTCATCGGGGTCGTCGCCGTGCCGGGCTACCGGCCCGCCTACAACGACCGCTGGTACCTGCCCGACGATGCCCCGGTCAACATCGGGTTCGCCGCGGCGGACCGGCATTTCACGCAGGCGCGCATGAACCCCGACATCCTCATGGTCGAGGCCGACCACGACATGCGGAACCCGGCCGACATGCTGGTGCTCGACCGCGTGGCCAAGAACGTGCTGCGCACGCAGGGCATCGCGATGGTCCAGAGCATCACGCGTCCACTCGGAATCCCCATCCAGCACAGCTCGATTCCGTTCCAGACCGCGATCCAGGGACAGACCAGCAACCTGAACCTGCCGTTCCAGCGTGCGCAGTTGGACAACCAGCTCAAGATGGTCGAGGCGACGAACCAATCGATCGCCATCATGGAGAAGCAGTACGAACTGTCGCTGCGGCAGACCAAGCTCACGCAGGACTCGGCGGAGAAGTCGCGCGAACTGCTCGAGGTCACCAAGCAACTGCGCGACAACATCGCCAACTTCGACGACCAGTTCCGGCCGTTGCGCAATTACTTCTACTGGGAGCCACACTGTTTCGACATCCCGATGTGCGCGGCCGCGCGATCGTTGTTCGACTCCCTCGACACCGTCGACGAGTTGACCGACCGAACGTCGGCAGTGCAGGTCAACACCGATGAATTGGCGGACCTCGCACCGCAGTTGACCGCTCTGCTGCCGCAGACCATCGCGTCGATGAAGACCAGCCGCGATCTGTCGCTCGCGTCGTACAACTCGCAGAAGGCCCTGCTGGACCAGATGCAGGCCATGAACGACACCGCGCTGGCGATGGGGCAGAGCTTCGACGAGGCGAAGAACGACGACTTCTTCTACCTGCCGCCCGAGGCGTTCCAGAACCCGGATTTCGAACGCGGGCTCAAGATGTTCCTGTCACCGGACGGCAAGTCTGCACGCATGTTCATCACCCACCAGAGCGATCCGGCGACACCGGAGGGCATCGCCCGTGTGAACGCCGAACGCACTGCCGCGCAAGAAGGTCTGAAGATGTCGTCGCTGTCGGACGCCAAGATCTTCCTGGGCGGTACCGCGGCGACCTACAAGGACATGAGCGACGGTGCGCGCTACGACCTGATGATCGCGGTCGTGTCGGCGCTGACGCTGATCTTCATGATCATGCTCATCCTGACCCGCAGTGCGGTGGCCGCGCTGGTCATCGTGGGCACCGCGGCAAGCTCGATCGCGGCGTCGTTCGGCATTTCGGTACTGCTGTGGCAGGACCTGTTCGGCGTGGAGGTGCACTGGCTGGTCATGTTGATGTCGGTCATCATCCTGCTGGCCGTCGGTTCGGACTACAACCTGCTGCTCGTCTCGCGCTTCAAGGACGAGATCCACGCGGGGCTGAAAACCGGGATCATCCGGTCGATGGCCGGCACGGGCGGGGTGGTCACCTCGGCGGGTCTGGTGTTCGCCGCGACCATGGCCGCGATGCTGGGCAGTGAACTGGTGGTGCTCGCGCAGATGGGGTCGACCATCGCGATCGGTCTGTTGCTCGACACGTTGATCGTGCGGTCACTGCTCATGCCGTCGATCGCGACGCTGCTCGGTCGCTGGTTCTGGTGGCCGCAGGTGGTCTACCCCCGCGGGGACAACCATTTCCGGCGACCCACCGCCGTCAGCCGCGGCACAGGCGATGAGGACACCGCAGCGCTGCCCGTGCCGAGCTGACCCGGATTCCCCCTTCTCCACACCGTGTGCCATGACAGGGTGTGGAGATGGCCTACCTCGGTGAACTGCGGACCCATTGGCAGGCACTGACCGCAGCCACCGCCGGCCTGAGCGCCGGGCTCGCGCTGAGCGCCTACACCAACGCGGCGATGGGACCACAGTTCCTCGCCGCGTTCGGATGGGAGCGTTCGGACTTCGCGCTCACCGGCGTCATCACGCTGCTGACCTTCGTGTTCCTGCCTGTCTACGGGCGGCTCACCGACCTGTTCGGGGTGCGCCGGATCGCGGTGGTCGGCGTCGCCGGCCTGCCGGTGTGCTGGCTCGGCTATGCGCTGATGTCCGGGCCCATCTGGCAGTACTTCGCCATCAACGTCGCGGTGATCGCCCTCGGTGTCACCACCACGCCCGCCATCTACAGCCGTGTCGTCGCGACCCGGTTCGATCGGGCCCGTGGCCTCGCGCTGGCCATCGCGATCTCCGGCCCGCCGCTGCTCGGCGCGGTCAGCGCGCCCGTCGTCGCTGCGGTGAACCGCATCTTCGGCTGGCGCGCGGGATGCGTCGCCATCGCGGTGATGATCGCGGTGATCGGCGTGGTCGCGCTGCTCCTCATGCCCGCCGACCAAGCCAGACCGCCACGCGAGCGACGGACCGGTGACTACCGGATGATCGCGGGGACACCGGTGTTCTGGATCCTGCTCGCGGGTGTCCTGCTGTGCAATCTGTACCACTCGGTGACCACCAGCCAACTCGGCGTGATGCTCGACGACAGCGGTGCAGGCGACCGGATCGCGCTGCTCGTCACGGTTTTCGCCACGTCGGTGATCGTCGGCCGGTTCGTCTGCGGGGTGGCACTCGACCGGCTGCCGCCGCAGGCCGTCGCCGCGGTGGCGATGGCGCTTCCGGGTCTGGGGTGCCTGCTGGTGGCGTCATCCTGGGACGGGTTCGGCGTGCTCGTGATCGCGGTGTGCTGCCTCGGCGCCGCGTGGGGCGCTGAGGGCGACGTCATCGCCTACCTGGTCGCCCGCAGGTTCAGCCTCTCCGTCTACAGCACGGTGCTGGGCATCCTCTCGGCCCTCATCGGGGTGTCCTCGGCCCTGGGCGCGCTCATCCTGAGCCGCATGCTGGCCGAAAGCGACAGCTTCAACGGTTTTCTGCTGGTCGCAGGCAGTGCGGCAGTGATCGGCGGGACGCTGTTCCTGCTCGTGCGGCCGCAACGGAAAGCCTCCGGCGCGGCTTTACAAAAACCTGCCAAGATGTCACGGTAGGGCATGGACTTCTCACGGGTCGAGCTGTCGGACGAGGACACCCGGTTCCGCGACGAGTTGCGGGCGTTCCTCGCCGAGATCGTCACCGACGAGGTGATCCGGCGCGACCGCGAGACGGGCGAGAACTTCGACGAATCGGTGCATCTGGCCCTCGGTGGCGCAGGCTATCTGGCCGCGGACTACCGCTGCGCCGACGACGGCGGATTCAGCGCGGTGCGGCGACGCATCTGGGAACTGGAGATCGGCCGCGCCCACACCCCGTGGTTCCACTGGGGCACAACGGCCATGGCCGCGCACACCGTCGAGAAGTTCGGCACACCCGAACTCGTCGAGGAGGTGCTGCCCGGTGTGCTGTCCGGACGTGTGCGGATCTGCCTGGGATACACCGAACCCGAGGGCGGATCCGACGTCGCGACATGCAAGACCCGCGCCGTTCGCGACGGCGACGCTTGGATCATCAACGGCTCCAAGATGTTCACGTCCAATGCCCACAACGCCCAGTACGTCTTCCTGGTCACCAACACCGATCCCGAGGCGCCCAAGCACAACAGCCTCACCATGTTCCTGGTGCCGCTCGGCACCCCCGGCGTCGAGATCCAGGGCATCCGTACGGTCGACGGTGACCGCACCAACATCACCTATTACAGCGACGTCCGGGTGAGCGACCGCTACCGCGTCGGTGACGTCAACGGCGGATGGGGCGTGCTGCGCGGGGCCCTGGACGTCGAGCACGGCACGTTCGAGCGCGACACGCACGGCCTGCAGAAGATCGCCACGATGACCGAGCACATCACGCTGATGGCCGAGGCGCTCGACCTCGTTGCCGCCCAGGCACCCGGCGACGGGGCGTCCCGGTTCCGGCTGGGGCGTGGCATCGCCTGCACGGAGGCCGCGATGAGTACACCGGACATGTACGGACGCGTCGCCATCGCGCAGACCATGCGTGACGTGACACCGGACCTCATGGACATCCTCGGTCCGGCGGGTGCGCTGACCGACGGTGTGGAGTACATCTTCCGGCTGGCCGGGCCCACCGGCATCTACGGCGGCACCCTTGAGGTGTTCCGCAACATGATCGCCCAGCACGGTCTGGGCCTGGGGAAACCGAACTACGCACAACCGGTCAAGAAGGTGTCGTGACACGCTCGGTAACCTGGCCTGGGTGAGTGTCTTCGACAAGGCGATCGACCTGCAACCCGCCGGCGACGGCCACTTCCAGGGCAGCACCGTGCCCGAGTGGGCGAACATGGTGGGCCCGTTCGGCGGGATCACCGCGGCCGCGTTGATCCGCGCGATCCAACTGCATCCGCAGTGTCACGGCCAGCCGATCGCGCTGACCGTCAACTACGTCGCCCCGATCGCCGACGGCGACTTCGACGTCGACACCAAACTGGTCCGCACCAACCGGTCCAACCAGCACTGGATCGTCGAACAGAGTCAGGGTGGCGAGGTGAAGACCACCGCGACAGCGGTTTTCGGGCTGCGCCGCGACACCTGGTCGGATGCCGAGGCCACGCCGCCGTCCGCACCGGAACCTGACGGGCTGGAGCAGGCGGCGTCGCCGCTGACGTGGTTCGCCAACTACGACATCCGGTACGTCGACGGCGCGGTGCCCGCGGCCGAGGGGCCCGGGTCGGACTCGTCGACCACCACGCTGTGGGTGCGCAACAACCCTGCGCGGCCACTCGATTTCGCGGCGCTCACCGCGGTCGGTGACATCTTCTTCCCGCGGGTGTTCCTGCGCCGCGGGCAGTTCCTGCCGGCGGGCACCGTGACGCTCACGATCTACTATCACGCGAATGCCGCGCAGATCGACTCCGCCGGTGACGATTTCGTTCTCGGCACCGCGCGTGCGCACCAGTTCACACGGGGCTATTTCGACCAGACCGCACACCTGTGGAGCCGCGACGGCGTGCCGCTCGCGACGTCACATCAGTACGTGTACTTCAAGGGCTGACCGGCCGGTTCTCGGGCGGCAACGACTGCAGCGCGATCCACGCACTGACCCGCGTCTGCGGGTCGTCGAGCCGCCCGGGCAGCAGCGCCTCGATCGCGTCGAGGCGGTTGCGGACGGTGTTGCGGTGCAGGCCTAGTTCCTCGGCCACCTTGAGCCGCGAACCGTGATGGCGCAGGAAGCACCGCAGCGTCTCCAACTGCTCGGAATCCAGCCCGGACAACCAGGATTCGGCGAATGCCGCGGCCCGCTGCGGATCGATGAGCCCCAGCGGCCCGTCGTTGACGACGTGGTCCCACACCACGAGCGCTGCGGTGGGCGTGGTCTGGGCCAGCGCGAGGCCTGCCGTACGGTAGCCCGACGCGCCGTCGTCCGACGGCACCGCGGCGCCGACGCCCACCTGCAGTCCCGCGTCCACCATCGACTCGCCGGCGGCCTCGGCCCGCTCGGGAACCGCGACGGCGCAGAGTTCGTCGGCGTAGGTGCCTGCGAGGATGCCGCGCCGCTCGAGGGCGGTGACGGCGTCGGTGATCTCGGAATCACCGCCGGTGGCCCGCAAGAATCTGATCCGCTCCGGGATGACGAGTGCGGGCGCATCCACCTCGAGGATCAACTGCGCTGTGCGGGAATCGTTTCCCGCGAGCAACTCGATCGCGCGACTGTGCAGGTGCTGACGTGTCGTTGAGCGACTGCGGCGCTGTTCGTCGACCAGGCCCAGAACGGCGACCGAGGTGGTCAGGGCGTCGCGTTCGGCATCCGAGAGCCGCACCGGACCCATCGTCGCGAGATACGCCGCGGGCCTGCCGCGTAATCCGATGGGCTGCACCGACAACGACAATGCCGGACGGGACTGCGTGGCAGCCGATCGTCCGGCCTGTGTCTGCAGGCGCCGGACGTCGGCGGCTGCGTCGTCGAACGGGAACTCGCCGCGCCGCGGACCGACCGGGCCGGTCAGCGCTCGCCCGTCGGGGGACATCAGGCACGCCGCCCCGTCGAGTGCCTGGGCCAGGGCCGTGACCACGGCTGTTGCGGGATCGCGTTTCGTCGCCGCGGAGATCAACTTCCTCTGGGTCTGCAGCGCGGCCTGTGTGGCGGCCGATTCCTGCTCGGAGAGCAGGCGCGCCACCTCCCGGCTGATCGCGACGAACGTCGTGCGCCGCGGCACCTCGAAGAGGTTGACGTCGTGTTCGCGGCACGCGGCGATCAGCGCGGTGGGGGTGCGTTCGTGTGTCAACCCGATGCCGAAACCCACGGCCGCGACCGCGGCGCCGGCCAGCCGCCGCACGTAGTCGTCCCATTCCCGACCCCAGGTGCGCGTCTCGATGCCGGTGGTGAGCAGGATCTCGCCACCTTCGAGAAACGGCGTCGGATCGGGCAGTTCGCTCGTGGCGACCCAACGGATGTCGGCGTCGGCCCGGCCCACGAGCACACCGCGCAACCCGAGCGCTCGCACACCCAGGACCTCGGAGACGCTGACCATGCTGACAGTTTTGCACAGCCGACTGCAGAAAAGTTGTGCTTAGATGCACTGCACGCACGTGACCTGCGTATTTACCGTGGACTCACATACCCGCACAAGGAGGACACCCGTGACCATCGCCGAGATCGCCGGTCGGACACTCACCCAGGAACGCCGGCTCGTCACCGCCATTCCCGGCCCGATCTCGCAGGAGCTGCAGGCGCGCAAGCAGAGTGCCGTGGCGGCGGGTGTCGGCGTGACGCTGCCGGTCTACATCGTCGCGGCCGGTGGCGGCGTGCTCGCGGACGCCGACGGCAACCAGCTCATCGACTTCGGCTCGGGCATCGCCGTCACCACCGTCGGCAACAGCGCACCCGCCGTCGTCGACGCGGTGACGCAGCAGGTCGCAGCGTTCACCCACACGTGCTTCATGGTCACGCCCTACGAGGGATACGTGAAGGTGGCCGAGCACCTCAACCGGCTCACCCCGGGCGATCACGAGAAGCGCACGGCGCTGTTCAACTCCGGCGCCGAAGCCGTCGAGAACGCGGTCAAGATCGCGCGTGCCTACACCCGCAGGCAGGCGGTGGTGGTGTTCGACCACGCCTACCACGGCCGCACCAACCTGACCATGGCGATGACCGCCAAGAACCAGCCGTACAAGCACGGCTTCGGCCCGTTCGCCAACGAGGTGTACCGCGTGCCCACGTCGTACCCGTTCCGCGACGGCGAGACCGACGGCGCGGCCGCCGCGGCGCACGCCCTCGACCTGATCAACAAGCAGGTCGGCGCCGACAACGTCGCCGCCGTGGTGATCGAACCCGTCCACGGTGAGGGCGGATTTGTCGTTCCCGCACCGGGATTCCTCGGCGCTCTGCAGAAGTGGTGCACCGACAACGGCGCGGTGTTCGTCGCCGACGAGGTGCAGACCGGATTCGCCCGCACCGGTGCGCTGTTCGCGTGCGAGCACGAGAACGTGGTGCCCGATCTGATCGTCACCGCCAAGGGCATCGCAGGCGGTCTGCCGCTGTCGGCGGTGACCGGTCGCGCCGAGATCATGGACGGCCCGCAGTCCGGTGGCCTCGGCGGCACCTACGGCGGCAACCCGCTGGCGTGTGCCGCCGCGCTCGCGGTGATCGACACCATCGAGCGTGAAAACCTCGTCGCGCGGGCCCGCGCGATCGGCGAGACCATGCTGAGCCGCCTCGGTGCGCTCGCCGCAGCCGATCCGCGCATCGGCGAGGTGCGTGGCCGCGGCGCCATGATCGCTGTCGAACTGGTCAAGCCGGGCACCACCGAGCCCGACGCCGACCTGACCAAGCGCGTCGCCGCCGCTGCGCACGCGCAGGGCCTGGTGGTGCTGACGTGCGGCACCTACGGCAACGTGCTGCGCTTCCTGCCCCCGCTGAGCATGCCCGACCACCTGCTCGACGAAGGACTCGACATCCTGGCCGCAGTGTTCGCAGAGGTGAAGTGAACATGAACTACCAGGACGCGATCGCCGGGCTCGACGCCAAGCACGGCATCCTCATCGACGGCAACGCCCGCGGCGCCGACGCCACGTTCGACGTGCACGATCCCGCGACGGGCGAGGTGATCGCCGCGGTGTCCGACGGCTCGGCCGCCGATGCGGTGGCCGCGGTCGACGCCGCACAGAAGGCGTTCGGCGCGTGGGCCGCCACCAGCCCGCGTGAGCGCAGCGAGATCCTGCGTCGCGCATACGAACTGATCCTCGCCGACATCGACCGGCTCAGCGCGCTGGTGTGCGCCGAGAACGGCAAGTCGCAGGCCGATGCCCGCGCCGAGGTCACCTACGCCGCCGAGTTCTTCCGCTGGTTCAGCGAGGAGGCCGTGCGCACCGACGGCGCCTTCGGCAGCAACCCGGCAGGCAACGCACGAACTCTGGTGACGCACAAGCCCGTCGGCGTCGCCGCGCTGGTAACGCCGTGGAACTTTCCGGCCGCCATGGCGACTCGCAAGATCGCACCCGCGCTGGCCGCGGGGTGCACCGTGGTGCTCAAGCCTGCGGCCGAGACACCGCTGACCGCCCTGGCGATCGCGGCCATCCTCACCGACGCCGGGGTACCTGCAGGCGTGGTCAACCTGGTGCCGACCAGCGACGCGGGTGCGGTGGTGTCGGCGTGGCTCGCCGACGCACGGGTCCGCAAGATCTCATTCACGGGGTCCACCGGCATCGGGCGGGTGCTGCTCAAGCAGGCCGCCGACCGTGTCGTCAACGCCAGCATGGAACTCGGCGGCAACGCACCGTTCGTGGTGACCGCCGACGCCGACATCGCCAAAGCGGTCGAGGGTGCGATGCTCGCGAAATTCCGTGGCGCGGGCCAGGTGTGCACCGCCGCCAACCGGTTCTACGTGCACGCCTCGGTGCACGACGAGTTCGTCGCGGCGTTCGCCGCCAAGATCGAGGCGCTGCGCGTGGGCCCGGCCGCCGACCCGGCATCGGAGATCGGCCCGCTGGTCAGTCCGCGCGCCGCGCAGCGCGTGTCCGCGGCGATCGACGCCGCGGTCGCCGACGGCGCGGTCGTCGCGGCGAAGGCCCCCACGCCCACCGAGGGCTGGTTCGTCGCACCGACCCTGCTGACCGACGTCGCACCGGACGCGGCGATCCTGACCGACGAGATCTTCGGCCCGGTCGCTCCCGTGGTGGCCTGGGAGGACGAGGACGAACTGCTGCGCTGGGCCAACGACACCGAATATGGTTTGGCAGCCTACGTTTTCGCCGGTCGCCTGCAGGATGCGCTGCGGATCGCCGAACGCATCGACGCGGGCATGGTCGGCGTCAACCGGGGTGCGGTATCGGATCCGTCGGCGCCGTTCGGCGGGATGAAGCAGAGCGGTCTGGGCCGCGAAGGCGCCCGCGAGGGACTGCAGGAGTTCCAGGAGACCCAGTACTTCAGCGTCGCGTTCGACTGAATTCCGGGGCGCTCAGTACGGGGTGCTGTGCAGTATCAGGCTGAACAGCAGCAGCACCATGCTTATCAGCGAGACGATCATGAGCACACCCACCGCCACGGTGATCAGGCAACTGACGCAGGCGCGCTTGCCGCGCCGTATCCTGGCGAGCTGTTCGTCGTGCCTGAGCTCTGTTGCGACGAACGCGAATTCGACGTCCGCGAGTTCACCGGCGGCGGCGGGTGCCCCGTCGGCGAGTTCGCGCAGGCGCGTCGCGGCGATGCCCACGCCCACACCGGCGAACCGCCGACTCAAGCGACGCGCCTGCCACCGGGTCAAACGGTGCCGGCGCGTAGGCGTCGAATACGGCCAGGGTGCCCACCCGCCGCTGTACGCGGTCACAGTGGCTTCAGTCTAAGTCTCTTTGCTCGCGCCGAAACGGCATTCCGGCAGGCTTCTTCTCGAAATTTCCCTGCTGGAATGACGTTTCGGCGGAAAGCGGCCTGAAAGTTCCCGCTACACTTACCGTAAACACAACGGTTAGGGGCCGCCTTGATCAAGGTCATGCAGGGTGTACGGGTGTTGGAGGTCGCGCAGTTCACGTTCGTTCCCGCGGCCGGAGCGATCCTCGCCGACTGGGGCGCCGACGTGATCAAGGTTGAGCATCCTGTGCGGGGCGACACCCAGCGGGGCTTCATCAACATGGGCGGGTTCCAGCTCGACCCCAACCGGCATCCGCTGATCGAGCATCCCAACCGCGGCAAGCGCAGCGTCGGCATCGACGTGTCCAAGCCCGAGGGGCAGGAGGTGCTCTACGAGTTGGCGCAGGTGTCGGATGTCTTCCTCACCAACTACATGCCGCAGGCCCGGGAGAAGAACAAGTTCGACGTCGAGCACATCCGGGCGGTGAACCCGAACATCATCTACGCGCGCGGCAGCGCGTACGGCGACAAGGGGCCCGAGCGGCTCGCCGGCGGGTTCGACGGCACCGCGTTCTGGACCCGCAGCGGTGTGGGGCACGCCCTGACACCCGAGGAACTCGGCGGCGCGTTGTCGCAGGGGATCCCCGCGTTCGGCGACTCGATCGGCGGGATGAACATCGCGGGCGGGATCGCCGCGGCGCTGTTCCACCGCGACCGCACGGGCGAGGCGCTCGAGGTCGACGTGTCCCTGCTGTCCACCGCGTGGTGGGCCGCGGGCGCGAGCGTCACGCAGGGCATGGAGACCGGCGAGACCATGCGTTCCCAGATGCCCGACACGATCGGGCCCACGGTCAACCCGTTCCTGGGGAACTACCAGACGTCCGACGGCGGCACCATCAACCTGTGCATCGTGAGCCCCACCGGCTACATCCGGGACACTTTCGAGCATCTCGGCCTGGCCGAACTCGCCGACGATCCGCGGTTCTGCGACGTGCTGCCGCTCATCGAGCACGCCGCAGAGGCCGCCGAGCGCATCGCCGAGGCGATCCGCAGCAGGCCGTTCGAGTACTGGCGCCGGCACCTCAAGACCATGAAGGGGCAGTGGGCGCCGTTCCAGAGCCTGGTCGACCTGGCGACCGACGAGCAGGCCATCGCCAACGACATGGTCGTCGAGGTCGAGGCGGCCGACGGCGGCGAACCGTTCCGCGTGGTGCGCGGACCCGTGCAGTTCAACCATGAACCGCTGGAGACCACGCGCGCCCCGCAGGCCTCCGAGCACACCGAGGTGGTGCTCATGGAGCTGGGGCTGGACTGGGACCGAATCGGGAAACTCAAGGACGTGGGCGCGATCGCCTGAGAATTGCGGATTCCTCCGGCGGATCGAGAACAGACAAACGAAAGGGCTGTCGGACGTGATGTCCGACAGCCCTTTCGCTGTGTTTCGGAGAATCCCGGCGGGTAACGGTCCCGTCTCCGCCCTGTCACGGGCGTGTCGACGATGTTGCCGGAGGGCCCGGGGGCCCGGTCTCAGCGTGCGGTCAACTGCAGTTGTGAGAGACGGTGCCGGCGGTGCAGCAGGACGCTCAGCCAACGGATGTCGATCAGCATGGCGGGTTGGCCTTTCTGGTCAGGCGCTCTTGACGAGCAGGGGCAGGAGTCGCCGGCGGGCCATGGTGCCCTCGGCGAAGTGATGCAGAGCGTCGGGTACCGATGCCGTCAGCGGCACACCGGCGTCGTCGTCGTCGAGTTCGGCCAGCACGGCGCCGCTGGCGACGACCGCCCAGTCCACGCCCAGTTCACCGCAACGTGCGTCGATGGCGTAGAAGAGTGAAACGGCTTGCGGTGCAAAGCTGTTCACCCCACTCAGATCGAGCACGATGGACTTCTCGGGAATGACGAGGCGGCGGACGTACGCCGAGATCTGGTCCAGATTTTCACTGCCGATGGCACCCTTGACCGTCACCACGGTCGCGAGCTGCCGGTGATGCGCACGCATCGACGCGCCGTCACAGACCACTGCAGGATTGCCGTACCGAAAATGATTGTCCGAAGCCGGGGTGTTGCTCGTGATAGTCATGATCAGCCTCCCGTCGTTCTTCGAGCTGGCGGTTGGGCTTCTTCGCTTCAACCTTGAGCACAACGCTAAGGGCGCAATCTAAGGCGGCAGGGTGCCAGCGTTGAGACTTTGCTAAGAACGCCAGGAACGTACTCGCCGGTAAGGTCCTGGGGCGCGAATGGTGCTGGTGGGGACACTTGACGGCGGATCACGCCGTGGTCTAGCGTGACCGCCATCACGAATTGAAACGTTTCAATACGGAGCGAATTTGACTGCCTCAGCCGCACCCACCATGCAGCGCGTCTGCTTCGTCCTCCAGCTCAGGCCCGAGCGGATGGACGAGTACCTCACGGCCCACGAGCAGGTCTGGCCTGAAATGCTGGAGGCACTGTCGGAAGCCGGGTGGCACAACTACTCGTTGTTCGTCCGCGAGAGCGACGGACTGGTGGTCGGCTACCTGGAGACCGACGACTTCGCCTCGGCGCAGAAACGCATGGCGGAGACCGACGTCAACGCGCGGTGGCAGGCCAACATGGCCGAGTTCTTCGTCAGCGACGGGTCCAACCCCGACCAGCTGATGACGCCCCTGTTCGAGTACTTCCACCTGGCATGACGCCGCCCCAGATCCCATCACCTGTGAATCGAGGAAACCCATGAAGCTCGGAGCGCGGTCCACCACCGGGTGGCGGGCGACCATCGCGGTCGCGATGTCGAACTACATCGAGGCCGGATCGATCATCGCGATCGCCACCAGCCTGGGGTTCTGGCAGACGGCGTTCGGCATCAGCAACTTCGCGGTCGGTCTGCTCGCGGCACTGAGCGCCAACGCCTTCGGCGCCGCGATCGGCGCCATTTTGGGCGGACCGTTGTGCGACCGCTTCGGCCGCAAGGCCATCTACACCTACGACCTGCTGGTGTACATGGCCGGCGTGCTGCTCGCGGCATGCGCGGTCAACTACGCGATGCTGCTGGCGGCGTTCATCATCACCGGCATCGCGGTCGGCGCGGGTGTCCCCGCGTCGTGGACCTACATCGCCGAACAGGCACCGTCGGTCGAGCGGGCCAAGCACGTCGGCACCGCGCAGTTGGCGTGGTCGGTGGGCCCGCTGATCGGTTTCGCGCTGGCGGCCGCGCTCGCGCCGCTCGGCCTGCTGGGCTCGCGGCTGATCTTCATCCACCTCTTCGTGGTCGCGGGCGTCGTGTGGTGGGTCCGCCAGGGTCTGGCCGAATCGCAGATCTGGACCGACGAGGCCAAGAACGAGACGCAGGCCGAGACGAAGGCCGTGGCCTCCGCGGTCGGACTGCGCGGACTGCGCGGATTGTTCTCCAAGCGCGTCAACATCACCGCGCTGCTGTTCCTCGGCGGCATCTACCTGTTCTGGAACACCGTGGCCGGGCAGGCCGGCATCTTCATGCCGCGTGTGTACGACACCGCGGGTCTGCACAGCCCCGTCGCGCAGAACCTGCTGCAGGTGCTGGTGTGGGGGTGCACGGTCGCGGCCACGTACTTCGGGTTCATGCGGTACGCCGACCGCGTCTCGCAGCGCCTCCTCTATGTCGGCGGCGCAGCGCTGGGCATCGTGGGCTGGATCGTGCTGGTGGCGTTCACCGACGGCGGCGTGCCGACCATGCTGGCGTTCGCGGTGCTGTGGGGTGTCTCGGCCGGTATCGGCGCGCAGGCCTTCTACAGTCTGTGGGCCAGTGAGCTGTTCGCGACGCCGTACCGCGCCAGCGCGCAGGGCGTGATGTTCTTCGTCGTGCGCACCATGACGGGCGTGCTCAGTTACTTCTTCCCGACGCTGCTGGCCGTCACCGGGCTCACCGCGGTCGGTGTGCTGCTCGTCGTGCTTTTGACCATCGCGATGCTGATCGGCGCGTTCGGCGCGCCGGCCACGCGCGGCAAGACGCTGCGGGAGATCGAGGTCGAACGCTACGGCGCCCCCGTGAGCCCGACGGCAGAAGACAAGGAAAGGACCCCGGCATGAGTGCGATCAACGTGCACCCGGCCCTCGACAACCTCGCGATCGAACTGCCCTCGTGGGCGTTCGGCAACTCCGGCACGCGGTTCAAGGTGTTCGGCACGCCCGGCACACCGCGCACGGTCGAGGAGAAGATCGCCGACGCCGCCATGGTGCACCGGATGACCGGTCTGGCGCCGCGCGTCGCGTTGCACATCCCGTGGGACACCGTCGACGACTACGCCGCGCTGGGCGTCTACGCGCGCGAGCAGGGCGTCGAACTGGGCACCATCAATTCCAACACCTTCCAGGACGACGACTACAAGTTCGGCAGCCTGACCCACACCGACAAGGGCGTGCGGCAGAAGGCCATCGACCACCACCTCGCGTGCATCGAGATCATGAATCAGACCGGATCGCGCGACCTCAAGATCTGGCTGGCCGACGGCACCAACTACCCCGGACAGGGCGACATCCGCGGCCGCCAGGACCGGCTGGCCGAATCGCTGGCTGCGATCTACCAGCACATCGGGCCTGACCAGCGAATGGTGCTGGAGTACAAGTTCTTCGAGCCGGCCATGTACATGACCGACGTGCCCGACTGGGGTACGGCCTACGCCCAGGTCAGCGCGCTCGGCGAACGCGCCGTGGTGTGCCTGGACACCGGGCACCACGCGCCGGGCACCAACATCGAGTTCATCGTCGCGCAGCTGCTGCGGCTGGGGAAGCTCGGCTCCTTCGACTTCAACTCGCGGTTCTATGCCGACGACGACCTCATCGTCGGGGCGGCCGATCCGTTCCAGCTGTTCCGCATCCTGTTCGAGGTGATCCGCGGCGGCGGGCTCGATCCGTCGTCCGGCGTCGCGCTGATGCTCGACCAGTGCCACAACGTGGAAGCCAAGATCCCCGGGCAGATCCGTTCGGTGCTCAACGTGGCCGAGATGACCGCACGCGCATTGCTTGTCGACACCGAGGCGCTCGCCGAGGCGCAGGAGAACGGCGACGTCCTTGGCGCCAACGGGATCTTCATGGACGCCTTCTACACCGATGTGCGTCCGGCCCTGGCGAAGTGGCGCGTCGACCGCGGGCTGCCGGGGGACCCGATGGCCGCGTACGCCGCATCGGGATACCAGGACACGATCAACGCAGAACGAGTCGGCGGCACGCAGTCGTCGTGGGGAGCATGAGCATGAACGCCGAACAAACGGTCGCAGAGCTGATCGCCCGGTCCAACCGGCTGGGCTCGGACCCGAAGAACACCAACTACGCCGGCGGCAACACCTCGGCCAAGGGCACCGACACCGACCCGGTCACCGGGCAGCCTGTCGAACTGTTGTGGGTCAAGGGATCCGGCGGTGATCTCGGAACGCTCACCGAGAACGGGCTCGCGGTACTGCGACTGGACCGCATGCGCGCACTGGTGGACGTGTACCCCGGGGTCGAGCGCGAAGACGAGATGGTCGCGGCGTTCGACTACTGCCTGCACGGCCGCGGTGGCGCGGCGCCGTCGATCGACACCGCCATGCACGGCCTGGTCGACGCCGCTCACGTCGACCACCTGCACCCCGACTCGGGTATCGCGCTGGCCACCGCGGCCGACGGTGAGGCGCTGACCAAGCAGATCTTCGGCGATCGCGTGGTGTGGGTGCCGTGGCGGCGCCCAGGCTTCCAGTTGGGCCTCGACATCGCCGACATCAAGCGACGTAACCCCCAGGCCATCGGCACCATCCTCGGCGGGCACGGCATCACGGCGTGGGGCTCGACTTCCGCAGAGGCCGAGGCACATTCGTTGGAGATCATCGAGACCGCCGAACGCTACATCGCCGAGAACGGGCGGCCCGAGCCGTTCGGCGCCCCGCTTGCCGGGTACGGCGCGCTGCCCGACGACGCACGACGCGCCAAGGCCGCGCAGCTCGCACCGTTCATCCGCGGTCTGGTCTCCACCGACAGGCCGCAGGTCGGCCACTTCACCGACGACCCTCGTGTGCTCGAATTCCTCTCCGCCAGTGAGCATCCCCGCCTCGCGGCGCTGGGCACCAGCTGCCCCGACCACTTCCTGCGCACCAAGGTCAAGCCGCTCGTGCTGGATCTGCCCGCCGACGCCACGGTCGACGAGTGCAAGAACCGGTTGGCCGAACTGCACGAGGCCTACCGGGTGGATTACCAGGCCTACTACGACCGGCACGCCACGCCCGACAGCCCCGCGATCCGCGGAGCCGACCCGGCCATCGTGCTGATCCCCGGCGTCGGCATGTTCAGCTACGGCAAGGACAAGCAGACCGCCCGCGTGGCAGGCGAGTTCTACCTCAACGCCATCAACGTCATGCGCGGTGCCGAGGCCATCTCCACCTACGCGCCCATCGACGAGGCCGAGAAGTTCCGCATCGAGTACTGGGCACTCGAAGAGGCCAAACTGCAGCGCATGCCCAAACCCAAACCGCTGGCCACGCGGATCGCACTGGTCACCGGTGCGGCCTCGGGCATCGGCAAGGCCATCGCGACCCGCCTGGCCGCCGAAGGCGCCTGCGTGGTGATCGCCGACCTGGACGGCGCCAAGGCGGAATCCGCGGCAGCCGAGATCGGTAACACCGACGTGGCCGTCGGGATCGCCGCCGACGTCACCGACGAGGCCGCGGTACAGGCCGCGGTCGACGCGACCGTACTGGCCTTCGGCGGCATCGACATCGTGGTGAACAATGCCGGGCTCTCGCTGTCGAAGTCGTTGCTGGACACCACCGCCGAGGACTGGGACCTGCAGCACAACGTGATGGCCCGTGGCTCGTTCCTGGTGTCGAAGGCCGCGGCACGCGCGCTCATCGAGCAGAAGCTGGGCGGCGACATCATCTACATCTCGTCGAAGAACTCGGTGTTCGCCGGGCCCAACAACATCGCCTACTCGGCGACCAAGGCCGATCAGGCGCATCAGGTTCGGCTGCTGGCGGCCGAACTCGGCGAGCACGGCGTCAAGGTCAACGGCATCAACCCCGATGGTGTGGTACGCGGCTCGGGTATCTTCGCCGGCGGTTGGGGCGCCAAACGTGCCGCGGTGTACGGGGTTCCGGAAGAGGAGCTGGGCAAGTACTACGCGCAGCGCACCCTCCTCAAGCGTGAGGTCCTGCCCGAGCACGTCGCCAACGCGGCGTTCGCGCTGTGCACGTCGGACTTCTCGCACACCACCGGTCTGCATGTGCCGGTGGATGCGGGGGTCGCCGCGGCGTTTTTGCGATGAGCGCTTGCGCGAAGAGCCGAGAACAGCGATGAGCGCCATACAGGTCGCGGCCGTCGACCTCGGGGCCACCAGCGGCCGCGTGATGGTCGCCGACATCGACGGCGACCGACTCGACATGCGCACGGTGGCGCGGTTCCCGAACGATCCGGTGACCCTGTGGAACGGCACGGGCGACGAGTTGCGCTGGAACGTGCCCACGCTGTACGGCCACGTCATCGACGGGCTCACCCGGGCCGGACGCGACTGCGACAGCCTGGTCGGCGTCGGCGTGGACTCGTGGGCCGTCGACTACGGTCTGCTGCGCGAAGGACGGCTGCTGTCGCTGCCGATGCACTACCGCGACGCGCGCACCGCTCGTGGCGTCGAGTTGGTGCACGATGTCCTGGACGCACCGGAGCTCTACCGGCGCAACGGGATCCAGTTCCTGCCGTTCAACACCGTGTACCAGCTTGCCGCCGAGCGGGCGAGCGGCCTGCTCGACCTCGCCGACACCGTGTTGCTGGTGCCCGACCTGCTGACGTATTGGCTCACCGGTCAGCGCGTGGCCGAGCGCACCAACGCCTCGACCACGGGACTGCTGGCGTTGGACGGCACCTGGGACCGGGACCTGATGACCCGGTTGGACCTGCCGCACACGTTGTTCCCGCCCATCGTGGAGGCGGGCAGTCGCTGCGGCCCGCTGTTGCCGAGCGTCGCCCGACAGATCGGGCTGACCGGCAAGGCCGGCGCCGAGGTGGTGTCGGTGGCCTCCCATGACACCGCGTCGGCCGTCGCGGCCATCCCGATGGATCCCGATCACGCGGCCTACATATCGTGCGGCACATGGGGACTGGTGGGCGTCGAGCTGGGCCGTCAGGTGGCCACCGATGCCGCCCGCGAGGCGAACTTCACCAACGAGGTTGGCGCCGACCAGCGGATCCGATTCCTGCACAACGTGATGGGTCTGTGGCTGCTGAGCGAGACCCTCCGGCAGTACGAGCGCGACGGCCACGACGTCGATCTCGCCGACCTGCTGGCCGGTGCCGCGCAGGCACCCGCGCCGCCCGTGGTGTTCGACACCGACGATCCGCGGTTCTTGCCACCGGGGGATCTGCCGGCGCGCATCAGCGCCTGGTATGTCGAGCGGGGACACACCCCGCCCGCGGATCCCGTGCAGATGGTGCGTGCGATCCTGGAGAGCCTCGCCGCGGCATTCGCGTCGGCGGTCTGCACGGCCGCCGAGCTCTCCGGCGTCGACGTGCGGACGGTGCACATGGTCGGCGGTGGATCCCAGAACGAGTTGCTGTGCCAGCTGACGGCCGACCGGATCGGGATGCCGCTGCTGGCAGGGCCGGTGGAGGCCACAGCCCTGGGCAACGTACTGCTCACGGCCCGCGCGCGGCACGTCATCAGCGGCGACCTGGCGAGTTTGCGTGCACGCGTCGCGCAGTGGTTCCCCCCGCGGCGCTACCTTCCCCGAACCAGCCGTACCACTGCCATGGTGTGATGTACCCGTGGTGAGCATGCGAGAGGTAGCTGCCGCGGCCTCGGTGTCGGTGGGCACGGTGTCCAACGTGCTCAACGCGCCGGACAAAGTCGCACCGGCAACAGTGGCGCGGGTGCAGGCGGCCATCGACAAGCTGGGGTTCGTGCGCAACGACGCGGCGCGTCAGCTCAAGGCAGGCCGCTCGCGCAGCGTCGGACTCGTGGTGCTGGACATCGGCAACCCCTTCTTCACCGACATCGCCCGCGCCGCGGAGCGTCGTGCCGGCGAGCACAACCTCACAGTGCTGCTCGGGACGTCCGACGACGACGCCACCCGTGAGCGCGCGTACGTCGACGCGTTCGACGAACAACGCGTGTACGGGCTGCTGGTGTCGCCGGTGGGCGAGGATCTCAACCGCCTTGTCGCACTGCGTGAGCGGGGCACTCCCGTGGTGCTCGTCGACCGTGACGGCGGCGGCACCCCGTTCGACTCGGTCGCCGTGGACGACGTCGCGGGCGGCTGTCTGGCCGTGCAGCACCTGTGCGCCACCGGCCGCCGGAAGATCGCGTTCGTGGGCGGCCCGGGAACGCTGCGCCAGATCCGTGACCGCCGCCGCGGCGCGGCCGACGCCGTGGGGCGGACCCCAGGCGCGACGCTGGAGATCATCGACACCGACGCGCCGAGCGTGCTGGCCGGCCGGGCCGTCGGTGAACAACTGCGCCGACGCGCCCGCCAGGACCGGCCGGACGCGGTCTTCTGTGCCAACGACCTGCTCGCCATCGGCGTGCTGCAGGCGCTGAGCCTTACGGGCGATCTCCGTGTGCCAGACGACATGGCGCTGGTCGGCTACGACGACATCGACTTTGCGCGTTCGGCGGTCGTGCCGCTCACGTCGGTGCGCCAGCCCACGGGCGAGATCGGGACCACGGCGGTGGACCTGCTGATCGGTGCGGCCGAGGACGCGACCGGCCGCAACCCCGAACATGTTGTCTTCCAACCGGAATTGGTCGTCCGCGATTCGACGAGTTGACCCTTCTCAGCCTCCGCGAGATCGACGAAAACGTCGTCGGTGTCGAGGCGCGGCGACATTTGCGTCGGTTTCGCGTGGGGTTCGGGCTAGAGGATCAACACGTCGAGCGTGCGCGGGCCGTGCACCCCTTCGACGCGTTCGAGTTCGATGTCGCTGGTCGCGCTCGGTCCCGAGATGAAGGTCAGTGGGCGCTCGGTGCCGAGCGCGGCGAAACCCTGCGGAACGATGTCGACGATCTGATCGGTGCGCACGACGCAGATGTGGTGATCGGGCACCAGGGTCAGGGCGCGGCGGCCCTGCGTGGCGCCTGCGTCGAGCACGATGGTGCCGGTTGCGGCGATGCCGACGGCACACCCGGTCAGCACAGCATCCGCGGCGTCGAGTTGCTCGACAGTCAGCACAGGATCGTCGGAAAGGATGCGCACACCGGTGATCCACTCGGCCGGCACATCAGGCGGCACCACCACGGTGGCGTCGGATCCGGTGAGCTCGCGCACCAAACCGGCGATGTCGGAGGCGGCCACGCGGTGCACCCGGGCGCGGTATTCGGCGACGGCCTCGGCGAACCGCTCGACGTCGGCCGGACCGCTCAACGGTTCGCGGTGGTATTCGCGCGGCACCGTGACGGGCTGCGGCGGTACGGCGGCCAGCGCCGAGCGGATGCGGCCCAGCACCGCGGCCCGGCCGTCGGTCCCGGTCATCGCGAACCTCCCTCGTGCGTGCGGTTCCACCATTGCCGGAAGGTTTCCTTCGGTGGTTCGGGAAGGTCGCGGCTGCTGGTCCACTTGGAGGCGGGCCACGGCAGCGTCGAGATGCGGTGGTCCTTGCCCGCGATGACACGTCCAGCCGCAAGCGCCTTCTCCGCCAACGAGAATCGCTTCGCATCCGACATGGCCCAGCCGGCGGCCTTCATCGCGATGTCCTGCCCGCCCGGCAGGCCGCCCCGCTCGGAATCGACCTGCTGTGCGCGCAGGTGCACCAGGATCGACGGGATGTCGATACGGACCGGGCACGCCTCGAAGCACGCGCCGCACAACGACGACGCATAAGGCAGGCTCGCATTGGGATCGTCGTGCCCGGTGGTCCCCGTGAGCTGAGGGCTCAGAATCGCACCGATCGGGCCCGGGTACACCGACCCGTAGGCGTGGCCACCGGTGCGCTCGTAGACCGGGCACACGTTCAGGCATGCGCTGCACCGGATGCAGTGCAGCGCAGCGCGTCCGACCTCGTCGGCCAGGACGCGGGTGCGCCCGTTGTCGAGGAGCACCAGGTGGAATTCCTGCGGCCCGTCGCCCGGGTGTACGCCCGTCCACATCGACGTGTACGGGTTCATGCGCTCCGCGGTCGACGACCGGGGGAGCAGCTGCATGAACACTTCCAGATCGGCGAACGTGGGCACGATCTTCTCGATGCCCATCACGGTGATCAGCGTCTCGGGCAGGGTCAGGCACATCCGGCCGTTGCCCTCGGACTCGACCACCGCGAGCGTACCCGTCTCGGCCACACCGAAATTCGCGCCGCTGATCGCCACGCGGGCGGTGAGGAACTTGCGGCGCAGATGCGCGCGGGCAGCCATCGCGAGCACCCGCGGATCGTCGGACAACTCACCGGCGTCGGGCATCTCGCGAGAGAAGATCTCCCGGATCTCCGAGCGGTTGCGGTGGATCGCGGGCACCAGGATGTGGCTGGGCTTGTCGTGGCCGAGTTGCACGATCAACTCGGCCAGATCGGTTTCGAACGCCGCGATGCCCTGGGCCTCGAGGTGTTCGTTGAGGCCGATCTCCTGCGTGGCCATCGATTTGACCTTGACCACCTCGTCGGATCCGGTGGCGCGGATGAGATCGGTGACGATGCGGTTGGCCTCGTCGGCGTCGCGGGCCCAGTGCACCACCCCGCCGCGTGCGGTGACATTGCTCTCGAGTTGCTCGAGCAGTTCCGGCAGGCGGGCCATCACGTCCTGTTTGAGCGCACTGCCCGCGGCGCGCAGGTCTTCCCAGTCGTCGCATTCGGCGACGGCGCGCAGACGTTTACCGCGGATGGTCTGTGTGGCGTGGCCGATGTTGCGGCGCAGCTGCGAGTTCGCGAGCGCACCGCGCGCGGCGTGCGGGAACGATTCGTCGCCACGCAGGTTCCCGAGTCCCGGGCTGCCGAGGAATGTCGTGCTCATGCTTCTGCTCCCGCGAGGATCTCCGCCAGGTGCACGGTGCGGACCCCGGAGCGCAGCCGGCTCAGGCCACCGCCGATGTGCATCAGGCACGACGAGTCACCCGCGCTGCACACCTCGGCGCCGGTCTCCAGGATGTGTGTCATCTTGTCGGCGAGCATGGCCGTCGACGTGTCGGAGTTCTTGAGCGCGAACGTGCCGCCGAACCCGCAGCAGGATTCGGCGGCGGGAAGCTCTACGAGGGTCAGCCCGCGAACGTTGCGCAGCAGCCGCAGCGGTTTGTCGCCGACTCCGAGCATCCGCAGCGAGTGGCAGGTCGGGTGGTAGGTGACCCGGTGTGGGTAGTAGGCGCCGACGTCGTCGACGCCGAGCACGTCGACGAGGAACTCCGAGAGTTCGTAGGTGCGCTCGGCGATCTTCTCGGCGCGTACCGCCAGGTCCTCGTCACCGGCGCGGCGCGCGACCATGGCGTGCTGGTGGCGTACCGAACCGACGCACGATCCGGACGGTGCGACCACGGCGTCACAGCGTGCGCTCTCGAAACTCTCCACGTGGTTGCGCACCACCGCCACGGCCTCTTTGAAGTAGCCGGTGTTGATGTGCATCTGTCCGCAGCAGGTCTGCTGCGACGGGAAGACCACCTCGTGCCCCAGCCGCTCGAGCAGCTGGACGGTGGCGATGGCGGCAGGCGGAAAGAGCGCGTCCGCCAGACAGGTCGCGAACAGGGCGATTCGCATAACCCTCCTAGACTGTGGTCTGACCACACTACCGCGTTCGTCCACTGTGTGGTCAGACCACACGGAGAAAAAGGGCTACAGTCGTCGCCATGCGCGCACATGAGCTGGTGCTCGAGCGGATCGAACGCGATCTGGTCGCAGGCGCCATCACGGTCGGCGACCGGTTGCCGCCCGAGCGTGCGCTCGCCGAGAGCCTCTCGGTGAGCCGGGCGTCGGTACGCGAAGCCATCCGGGTGCTCGAGGCCATGGGCGTCATCCGCACGGCCGCGGGTTCCGGACCGGACGCGGGCGCGATCGTCACGGCCGATGCGGCCACGTCGATCGGATCGGCGCTGCGACTGCACACCGCGACGCGCGCACTGCCCATCGAGGACCTGGTGAGCACGCGAATCCTTCTGGAGGCCTCGGCTTTACGCGATGCGGCGGCGTTGTCACCGCGTCCGGACCTCGCCGGGATCAACGCACGGCTCGACGCGATGGACGACCCGGACCTGGGACCCGAGGAGTTCCACCGCCTCGACGCGGAGTTCCACGTCGCATTGACGGCGCTGGCCGGCAACGTCGTCGTCGAGGCCATGATGGCGGCACTGCGCGGCGCCATCCAGGGGTACATCCTGGCCGGGGTGCCCCGCCTTGCGGACTGGGGCGGAGTCGCGGCGAACCTGCGCTGCGAGCACAGGCGCATCGTCACCGCGCTGTCGCGCGGACAGGGCAACAAGGCCGCTGAGCTGGCCCGCGCCCACATCGAAGGTTATGTAGACCTGATCAAAAGCTGACAGCTGGGCTACGGTGGTTCAGTGCCCGTCAGCCCGTGTGTCAGGTGGGCGGCAATTGTCATGGCCGCAGTGGTCCCGGCGTGCACGAGCCCTGAGCGGCAGCCCGAGATGCAGGAGTCACCCGAGCGTGCCGTGCATCGGCACATCGCCGCGGCCAAGACCGGCGACGTCGCGACGCTGCGGTCGGGCGCGTGCGGCCGGCTCGCGAGCGTGATCCGGCCGCGGTCGGACGCCGAGATCCGTGACGAGTTCATCGCGCTGTACGAGGTGGGGCCGGACGTCCTGTCGGTCGACTCCGAGGAGGACGGTCCGCAGCGCATCGTCACCGGGTACTACTCCGAGGTCGCCGACCTGGACATCTCGTTCATCGTCGAGGACCACGGCGGGTGGAAGGTCTGCGAGATCCGCAGAGGTAACGGAGTCTTCGGTCCGCTGCCGGGTCCGTTCGAGGACTAGCGGCGCCACTGTGCGCCCGAATAGTTCTCCCACGGGCTGTAATCGGCGATGAGCTCCTCCTGGGGCGGGCGCTCACCCTCCGGGACGTGTTGCAGATTGATCCGGATCCGGTACCAGATCGAGCTCGGACCTCGCATACCGTCGACCAGGATGTCCACGGGCTCAAGCTTTTTCGATACCTCCGGGTAGCGTTCCCGCCAGATGTCGAGCGCGGCCATCGCCTCGTCCTTGGTCTTGGTGCGGGCGATCTCGATCAGCGGCATCGTCGAGGCGCGTCGCCCGTCGCGGGACGCGCCCTTGGGTGCCTTCTCGGCGGGACCGAGTTCCTCGGCGAGCGCGAGCAACCCGTCGAGACCGCCGACCGCGGTGTCCATGCCCTCCCACGGATCCCCGATCTCGGCGAACCGGTCGGGCACGGTCGCGATGGTGAACTCCTCGGGCCGGCACGTCGGCACCTCGTCCCAGCGCAGCGGGGTGGACACCCTTGCGTCCGGCGTCGCGCGCACCGAGTAGGCCGAGGCCACCGTGCGGTCCTTGGCGTTCTGGTTGAAGTCCACGAACACCCCCTCGCGTTCCTCCTTCCACCAATGTGCGGTGGCGAGGTCGGGAGCGCGCCGTTCGACCTCACGGGCGACCGTCTGCGCGGCCAGGCGGACCTTCGCGTACGGCCAGTCGCGGCTGATGCGGGCATAGATGTGGAAACCGCGCGAGCCCGAGGTCTTGGGCCACGCGGTCAGGCCGTGATCGGAGAGCACCTCGCGCGCGACCATCGCGACGTCGAGGATCTGCTGCCACTCGACGCCGGGCATGGGGTCCAGGTCGACGCGGAGTTCGTCGGGATGGTCGAGGTCGTCGGCGCGCACCGGGTGCGGGTTGAGGTCCACACATCCGAGGTTCACGGCCCACGCGAGACCTGCGGTGTTGCGGAGCACGGCCTCTTTGGCCGAGGTACCGGAGCGGTACTTGAGTTCGGCGACCTCGATGAAGTCGGGGCGTTTCTCAGGCGCGCGCTTCTGGAATATCGCCTCGGTGGCGATGCCCTTGACGAAGCGTTTGAGGATCATCGGCCTGCCGAACACCCCGCGCAGCGCGCCGTCGGCCACCGCGCGGTAGTAGTTGACAAGGTCGAGTTTGGTGACGGCCGCACGCCCGTCGTACTCGGGGAAGATCACCTTGTCGGGGTTGGTGACCGAGACCGTCAGGCCGTCCAACTCCAGCGTCAGTGCACCGGCCATCATCACATCGTAGTGACTTCCCGCAACTGCGATGGTTGTCACATATTGTGTCGTCATGCTGAGTCTGTCTGATTTGCCTGCGCAAGTGACGGCGAAGGCCAAGGAGTACGCCGAGCGAGGTGTCGCCGAACTGCACTACGCCCGCAAGATGTTCGAAGCAGGCGCGTTGAGGCTCGAACCGCCGCAGCACATGCTGGCGCTGGTGGCCGACATCCGGACCTGGGGCGAGATCGGCATGATCCCGGCGCTCAACGCGCGCAGGCACCCGAATCGGGTCGCGGTCATCGACGACGAGGGCGAGTTCACGTTCGGTGAACTCGACGCCGCGGCCCACGCGCTGGCGAACGAGTTGCTGGCACGCGGCGTCCGCGGCGGGGACGGAGTCGGCATCCTGGCCCGCAACCACCGCTGGTTTTTGGTGTCGCTGTACGGGGCCGCGCGTGTGGGCGCCCGCATCATCATGCTCAACACCGAGTTCTCCGGGCCCCAGATCAAAGAGGTCGCCGCGCGCGAGGGCGCGAAGGTGATCATCTACGACGACGAGTACACCGCGGCGGTCGCGCAGGCCGAGACCGAGATGGGCAAGTTGCGGGCGCTGGGCACCAACCCCGACAAGGAGGAGCCGTCGGGCAGTACCGACGAAACCCTCGCCGAGGTGATCGCGCGCAGCGGCAAGCGGCCGGCGCCCAAGGCAAGCCGGCACGCCTCGATCATCATCCTGACCAGCGGCACCACCGGAACCCCCAAGGGCGCCAACCGGGCGGCCCCGCCGTCGCTCGCCCCGATCGGCGGCGTGCTCTCGCATGTGCCGTTCAAGGCCGGCGAGGTCACCGCGCTGCCCGCGCCGATGTTCCACGCGCTGGGCTTCCTGCACGCGACGATCGCGATGATGCTCGGCTCGACGCTGGTGCTACGCCGCCGCTTCAGGCCCGCCACGGTGCTCGAGGACATCGAGAAGCACAAGGTCACCGCGGCGGTGGTGGTACCGGTGATGCTCTCGCGCATGCTGGACCACCTGGAGAAGATGCCGCAGAAACCCGACCTCTCGTCGCTGCGGATCATGTTCGTCTCGGGTTCACAGCTCGGCGCGGAACTCGCGACCCGCGCACTCAAGGAACTCGGGCCGGTGATCTACAACCTGTACGGGTCGACCGAGATCGCGTTCGCCACGATCGCGCGTCCGCAGGATCTGTCGCGCAACCCGGCCACCGTGGGCCCCGTGGTCAAGGGGATCACGGTCAAGATCCTCGACGACAACGGCAGGGAATTGCCGCAAGGTGAGGTCGGCCGCATCTTCGTGCGAAACACATTCCCCTTCAAGGGCTACACGGGCGGCGGCGGCAAGCAGATCATCGACGGCATGATGTCGTCCGGCGATGTCGGCTATTTCGACGAGCACGGTCTGCTCTACATCTCCGGCCGCGACGACGAGATGATCGTCTCGGGCGGCGAGAACGTGTTCCCCGCCGAGGTCGAGGATCTGATCAGCGGCCACCCCGAGGTCGTCGAAGCCACCGCGATCGGCGTCGACGACAAGGAGTGGGGCGCCCGGCTGCGCGCTTTCGTGGTGAAGGCCGAGGGCTCGTCGCTCACCGAGGACGACGTCAAGGCCTATGTACGTGACCATCTGGCGCGCTACAAGGTGCCACGTGAGGTGGTCTTCCTCGACGAGTTGCCGCGTAATCCCACCGGCAAGATCCTCAAGCGCGAACTGCGCAACATCGACGCCTGACAGGCCGTAGGCAGGGCACGCTCACCGAACAAGGGGAATAGTTTGGTGCGTGCGGTGGTAGTACTGCCTCGTGAACATCGACCTCACCGGTAAGACCGCACTCGTCACGGGCTCGACGCAGGGCATCGGACTCGCCATCGCCGAAACGCTCGCCCGCAGCGGCGCGCGCGTGGCGATCAACGGGCGTACCGCATCGCGTGTCGACGAAACTGTGGCCCAACTGGGCGATCTGGACGTGGTGGGGGTGGCCGCCGACGTCGCGACGCAAAAGGGCACCGAGGCGCTGCTCGAGCAGTTGCCGTCGGTGGACATCCTCGTCAACAACCTGGGCATCTTCGGGGCAGAGCCCGCTCGCGAGATCACCGACGAGCAGTGGCGCAAGTACTTCGACGTCAACGTGCTGGCCGCGGTCCGGCTCATCCGCAGCTATCTGCCGGGCATGATCGAAAAGGGTTGGGGCCGTGCGATTCAGATCGCCAGCGACTCTGCCATCGTGATCCCCGAGGAGATGATCCACTACGGCGTCTCCAAGACCGCGCTGCTCGCGGTGTCCCGCGGATTCGCGAAAGACGCTGCGGGAACGGGTGTCACGGTCAACTCGGTGATCGCCGGACCGACCCACACCGCGGGTGTGGAGGACTTCGTTTATCAACTCGTCGACAAGTCGCTGCCGTGGGACGAGGCGCAACGGGAATTCATGCGCAAGCACCGCCCGCAGTCGCTGCTGCAGCGCTTGATCGAACCCGAGGAGATCGCCAACATGGTCGCCTACCTCGCATCGCCGCTGGCGTCGGCCACCACGGGTGGGGCGTTGCGCGTCGACGGTGGTTACGTCGACGCGATCCTGCCGTGAATTCCCGGCGCGGCGCTCAGGACGTCAGCGCGGCGCCGGGGAAAGCCAGGCAGAACAACGACAGTGCCAGCAGGAACCAGCCCGCCCCGTGCCAGATGGGCCAGGTGCCCTCGGCGCGCCACACCTGATAGGTGCGGATGAAGGCCCCGACACCGCCAACGAACATGATGGTGGGAACCAGGATCGCCGGAAGAAGCGTCCGGTCCATGACATAGAAGATCAAGGCGACGCCGGCGATGGCGACGACGCTCAGAACGTAGGCGACCGCCGAGCGAAAGGTCGCCGGATCGCGCCAGCGTTTTTCAACATCATTGGTCATGATCACTCAAAACGGTTGATTGCGGAGCCAGGTTCGAAGCCGGCTCTCAGTGCGGGTTGTTGACGTACCAGGACAGGCAACCCGGCCAGTGCCTGCACGCGATGATCGCGCCGGCGTCAGGCGCAGCACCACGGACCTTGGGGCTGCGCTGGGGCAGGTTGCAGTTCACGACGTATGGGTTACCCGGAACCACACCGTTCACACATGGCTGTGCCTGTGCGGTCGGGGTGGTCTGACTCAGAACAGCCGAGGGACCGGCAATCAGTGCGAAAGCCGCGGCCGTGGTGCCCGCGGCTCGAAGGAGACGTTGCTTAGTAACACTCATTATGTGAGTACCAACCGTTCCGGCCCGCGTTCTATTTCGCCACCTTCGACGGTAGACCCGATGTGACTCCGCGACCAGGGCGGATCGGAGTTTCCTTCCCGCCCCGGTCGCAGCGCACGGCCTCGGGTGTCTACGGATCGCGCGGGAGCCCGAGCAGGCGCTCGGCGATGATGTTCAACTGCACCTCGGTGGTGCCGCCGTAGATCGTGGTGGCGCGGCTGGCCAGCAGATACTCGGCCCAGCGGCCCGGTTCCTCCTGAGGGTCGCCGATCGCGGCGTCGGTGCCGAACGTCGACACCGCGAACTCCGCGTAGCCCTGGCCGGTCTTCATCGACAGCAGCTTCGAGATCGCCGCGTTGGGCATGGCGTCGCCGCCGGCCAGCGTCAGCAGCGTGGAACGCAGGTTGAGCACCTTTGCGGCGTGCCCCTCGGCGATCAGCTGCCCGGCGTGGTTCTGCTCGATCTGGTCGAACTGGCCGTCGCGCAGGAACTGCACGAACTGGTCGAGGTTGGCCAGGAAGGGCGGTTCGCTGCTACCGATCGACACGCGTTCGTTGGTCAGGGTGTTGCGGCTGACCTCCCATCCGCGGTTGACCTCGCCGAGCACCATGTCGTCGGGCACGAACACGTCGTCGATGAACACCGTGTTGAACATCGCGTTGCCGGTCAGTTCGCGCAGCGGCTTGACCTCGACGCCCGGCGACTTCATGTCGAGCAGGAAGTACGTGATGCCCTGGTGCTTGGGGGCGTCGGGATCGGTGCGCGCGAGCAGTGCGCCCCACGCCGAGAACTGGGCGCCGGTGGTCCAGATCTTCTGCCCGGTGATGCGCCAGCCCCCGTCGACCTTGACCGCGCGCGTGGTCAGGCTCGCGAGGTCGGACCCGGCTCCCGGCTCGGAGAACAACTGGCACCAGATCATCTCGCCGCGGAAGGTGGGCGGCAGGAATCGCTGCTTCTGCTCGTCGGTGCCGAACGCCACGATCGACGGGATGATCCACGACGCGATGCCCATCTGCGGGCGCTTGACGCGACCGGTGGTGAACTCCTGGGCGATGATGATCTGCTCGACCGGCGTGGCGTCGCGGCCCCACGGCTTGGGCAGGTGCGGCTGCACCCACCCGCCCTCGGCGATCGCCGCGGTGCGTTCCTCACTCGGAATGGCTTTCAGCGCAGCGACTTCCGCGCGGATTTCGTCGCGCAGCTTCTCGGTCTCGGGATCGAGGTCGATGTCGACGGGACGCATGCCCGTAGCGGTCGCGGTGTCGACGACCTGCTGCGGATGGTCCGCGGCACGGCCGAAGCACGCCGCGAGAAGCAGTGCCCGCCGGTAGTAGACGTTGGTGTCGTGCTCCCAGGTGAAGCCGATACCGCCGTGCACCTGGATGCAGTCCTGCGTGCACTGCTGGGCGGCGGCAGGGGCCAACGTCGCCGCGACCGCGGCGGCGAACCCGAAATGCGTTCCCTCGGTACCTTTTTCCCGCACCTCATCAAGGGCCCTGGCCGCGTCCCACACCGCAGCGGTCGCCCGCTCGGTGACCGCGACCATGTTGGCGCACTTGTGCTTGACGGCCTGGAACTGACCGATGGGCCTGCCGAACTGCTCGCGGATCTTGGCGTAGCCGGCCGCGGTGTCGGTGGCCCAGCGCGCGACGCCGATGCTCTCGGCCGACAGCAGCGTCGACATCAACGCCCGCGCCAGCGGCCGGCTCAGGTTCGACAGCACGCGCTCGTCGGCGACCTCGACGGCGTTGGCACGCACGTGGGCCAGCGGGCGCAGCGGGTCGACGCTGCGGACCGGTTCGATCTCCAGCTGGTCGGCGTCGAGGACCACCCATTCCTCGCCGGAGTCGATGGCCACCGGGAGCACTAGGATCGACGCCTGCGCGGCGGCCGGAACCGCGCGGACCTCACCGCGGATCACCAGTCCGTCGCCCTGGCGGGTCGCGGTGAGCGTCGAGTCGAGGGCGTAGGCCGCGATGGCGTCGCCCGACGCCAGCTCGCTGAGCACCTTGGCGTCGGGATCGTGCGCGGAAATCAGCGCACTCGCGATCGCCGACGGGACGAACGGGCCGGGCACCGCGCCGTAGCCGAACTCGGCGAGCACGATCGCGAGCTCAAGGATGCCGAAGCCCTGGCCACCGACGGACTCGGACAGGTGGACACCCTGCAGACCCTGGTCCGCGGCGGCCTTCCAGTAGGACGGCGGATTGGCTCGGGGGGTCTCCAGGGGAGTTTCCAGCGCTTCGTGCAGCACGTCGGATGGGGCAACCCGTGCGACGAACGACTTGACCGAACCGGCCAGGTCGATGTGCTCGGACAGGATTGCGATGGGCATGAATTACCTCCACAGGGGCATCGTCGTCCCGAATAACCGGTCGGTTGGATCGAGGGTACCGTGACGTGACCGGGGCCACGTACAGGCTCGATCTGTGGCCCGATCGGGGTCTACCTGGCCTCGTTGACCAGGTGGGCCAGCGGCTCGCCGTCGCGGATGCGGCGGCAGTTCTCGACACCGATCGACAGGTAACGGCGCATGGTGTCCGCGGTGTACCACGTCACGTGCGGCGTGAGGACGACGTTGTCGAGGCCAAGCAGCGGATGGTCGGCGGGCAGCGGTTCGGTGTCGAACACGTCGAGACCGGCGGCCGCGAGCCGGCCGCCGCGCAGCGCCTCGATCAGCGCGGCCTCGTCGACGATCGGCCCGCGGGCCGTGTTGACCAGGACCGCGCCGGGTTTCATCGCCGCGATGGCCTCGGGGCCCAGCAAGCCGCGGGAGGTGTCGGTGAGGGGAAGGTGCAGCGAGACGATGTCACTCGCGGCCAGCAGATCCGGCAGGTTGCGCCAGCGCGGGTGACCGGTGTCGCGCGTGCTGGTGTGCAGCACCTGCTCGGCACCCATGGCCAGCACGATCCGCTCGACGCGCTTGGCGACGTTGCCGTACCCGACGAGGCCCACCGTGCAGCCGCCGATGTCGCGCACGGTGTCGCCCAGGGTGGGATCGGTGGGCCACCCGCGACCGGCGCGCGTGGCGCGGTCCAGCTGGGGGAGACGCCGAAGCGCCGCCAGCATCAGCAATACCGTGCCCTCGGCGACCGAAGGGGCGTTCGCACCGGGCATGTTGGCCACCAGGATGCCCAACTGGGTCGCGGTCTCGACGTCGATGGTGTTGACCCCGGCGCCCAGCTTGTGCACGAGGCGCAGCCGCGGCGCGCGGTTCAGGTCGTCGCCGGTGATGGGACGCAACACATGCCAGAGCACGTCGGCGTCACCGAGTTCGCGGTAGAAGGTCTCGTCGTCCTCCTCGCCGCAGAACCGCACATCGAGCCAGTCGAGGTGCGGCGCAAGGAAGTCCAGCACGGTGTTGCTCGGTGCGAAGTGCGCGAGCACCCGCACCGTGCCCGGGTTCACCGCCACCGCTTCGCGATCCATCGCGCGATGGTGTCGGCCTGCTCGCTGCGCGCACCCGGCGTGGTGAAGTAATGATCGGTGTCGATCGAGCACAGTGTCTTGTCGGAACCCGCCAGCGCGTCGAAGATGCGTTGTGCGTCAGACGGGTACACGCCGGTGTCCTGATCGGCGTTGATGACCAGCGCCGGGCAGGTGATGCGCGCCAGGTGCGGTTCGGCCCTGGTCTGGGCGTGCCGCAGGCTCCACATGCCCAGCCAGTTGCGCAGCGTGGTGGCCGCGGCGATGCCGCGGGCCGAGCGGTTCGCCTTGACCGGGACCCCGGCGTAACACAGATTCGGCTGACGCCTGGTGGGTTCGATCGTCGGGTCCACCATCCGGGGATCGGCCCACGTGCGCATCACCGTGAACGGGCGGTCCGAGAAACCGGCCGCCTGCACGCGTTTGAGCTCGAGCTCGGCCCAGTCGGTGATGGCCTCGTTGCGTGCGATCTGTGCCTCCCGATAGCGCGCCACGAAATCCGGTGAGAACGGTGGACCGTTGCGCTCGTCGAACAGGTCGAGGTCGGGATCGGTTGCGACAGGGTCGTTCTCGTCGAGGACCGCGCCGTCCATCCACGCGGTCAGCACATCGGGCCTGCCGGGGTGCGCGGCGCTCGCGACGTAGGCGTCGGCGCGCGGCAGGTCGTTGATGCCGACGGCAGGCCGCATGCCCTCCATCGGTGTGATGTGCGGGTCGACCGCTTGGGCCTGGTAGGCCGCCATCAACGACCCGCCACCGGAATTTCCGAGCAGCACAACGGTTTCGATGTTCTGGACCTCGCGCAACCAACGCACGCCGACGCCGATGTCCACCAACGCGTGGTCCAGCACGAAGCTGCTCTCGAACCCGCGGAAACGGGTGTTCCAGCCCAGGAAGCCGATTCCCCGGGTGGCCATGTAGTCGGCGAGGTAGTGCTCGGAGAAATCGATCTGGTAGTGCGTGGCGATCATCGCCACCTTCGGTTTGCGGCCCACGCCGCGGTAGTAGATGCCCTGGCACGGGTGGCCGCCCGCGCCGGCGCGTCGGGCGGTGGGGGATTCCAGTCCGACGAACTCGCGGATCACGCCTGCCGCCGGTGAGGCCCCGGAGGTTCTGGTCATGGCTGCGGTACCCCCCTGTGATAGATCGTCCGGTAGAAGACGTTCGCGAGCGTCGTGATGCAGGCCGTGTCGTCGACGTCGTCGGCGTTGCCGCCGGAGAGCTTGGTGTAGCAGAACTGGTTGAGCATCGACACCAGCGCGAGCGCGGTCATCTCGGCGTCGTCGTCGGGGCAGAACCCTTGCCGCTGGGCACGTTTGATCATCTCGGTGATCAATGATATGGGCAGTTCGCAGATTTCGGCCCAGTACTGCGCAAAATCGTCGCTGACCATCGCCAGCTGCGACACGCTGATGATCTCGGCCAGCCGGTGCCGGTAGGTCGCCCAGTGCGCCGAAACGGCCTGATAGGAGCGCTCCCAGTTGGTCAGGCCGGGTTCGCGCGCCGCCTGGGCGCGATCGCGAGCCTCGTCCCGGAAGCGCAGCGCCCACTCGTGGACCATGGCTTCTTTGGAGTCGTAGTAGTTGTAGAACGACGCGGTGGAACGGTTGGCCTCGGCGGCGATGTCGGCGATGGTCGTGGCCAGGATGCCCTTGCGCGCGATCACGGTTCGGGCGGCGGCGTCGATGGCGGCCTGAGTCTGGCGGCCGCGCGCGGTCGGCAGCTGGTCACGCGGGCTGACGGTCACCCACACTCCTCGATCATTGATTGAACCTGAATCTGATGTTAGATTCAGTTTCGGAGCCGCGCCAGCGTTCGGCGCATCGGAGGAGTCTCGACGTGATCAAGCCCGACAATCCCAATTCCGAATTCGAGTTCGGCGGAATCAACCATGTCGCCCTGGTGTGTTCGGACATGGAACGCACCGTCGACTTCTACAGCAATGTGCTCGGCATGCCGCTGATCAAAGCGCTTGACCTGCCCGGCGGCATCGGTCAGCACTTCTTCTTCGACGCCGGCAACGGCGACTGCATCGCGTTCTTCTGGTTCTGCGACGCCCCCGATGGCGTCCCCGGGGTCTCGGCCCCTGCCGCCATTCCCGGTATCGGTGAGATCGTCAGCGCCACCGGGTCGCTGAACCACCTCGCGCTGCACGTGCCGGCCGAGAAGTTCGACGAGTACCGGCAGAAGCTCAAGGCCAAAGGCGTGCGGGTCGGGCCGGTACTCAACCACGACGACAGTGAGATGCAGGTATCGCCGACCGTGCACCCCGGCGTCTACGTGCGCTCGTTCTACTTCTTCGACCCGGACGGCATCACCCTCGAATTCGCCTGCTGGACCAAGGAATTCAGCCAAGACGACGTCGAGCGGGCCGCTCACGTGGCGCCGCGGACCGACGCCGACCGCTTGGTGGCCTCGACGAAGTAGCCGCGGGGGATACCGGGGACGTCGAGCGGGAACGCCGGCGCGAACCACCGGTTCCAGGCGTTCCCGGGTTCGGCAACGTCGGTGACGACGGCTGACCAGCCATGGCGCTCACACAATGCGCCCGGTTCGTCGGTGCCGAACAGCCACGGAGCGCCGCTCTCTTCCATCGACTTTCGTACCGCCGCCAGCATCACCGTGTCCAGCAACACCTTGCCGACGACGTCGTAGAGCAGCACCGAACCCGGCGCCGACATCGCGTCCACGCGGTCGAACAGGGTGCGCACCGCGGCCTCGTCCAGATACTGCAGCAGTCCCTCGATCAGCCAGACCGCCGGTCTGTCGGGGTCAAAGCCATTGGACCGCAACGTCTCGGTCCAGTCCTCGGTGAGATCGACGCCGATCGCGACCCGGCGGCACAGGGCCTCGTCCTCGGCCAGCGCGTCGTTCTTGGCGGCGATGACCGCGGGCTGATCCAGCTCGTAGACGGAGGTGCCGTCCGGCCAGGGCAACCGGTATGCCCGGGCGTCCAGACCGGCGGCGAGGATGACCACCTGGCCGACGTTCTGCACGGCCCGCAGCAGCGCCTCATCCCAGAACCGGGTGCGGACCACGATCTGCAGGGTCATGTTCTCGCCCGCGGCGGCGACCGCGTCGTCCAGCAACTTCTGCCCTGATTCCCCCGCCAGCTTCTCGGCGAACGGGTCGGTGAACAGCCGGTCGTCGCGGCGGGATTCCCTGGCGCGGATCGCGGCGACCAAGACTCCGGTGTCGGCTACGGCTTTTCCGGGGGCTTTTCCAGGTTTCTGCATGACGCCATCATGCGCGCTGGGCCGCCCGGGGGGCTTGGATATTTTTGCCCTGAACAACCTTCCAATCATCGAAAAATCCGAACGATCACAGCGGGAAAATCGCGCTGGACCGATCGATCGTAGTCGTCCAGGCTGTAAGCAGACGGGCCCTACGGTGAGCTCGTACGTAGAAAGTTACTGCGTCAGCGCGCCTTTGGTCCGGCGCGATGTCTGAGAGGTGCTGGTGGTCACGCGCGCCAATTTCAGCGTTGGTCCGAACCTGACTGGTCCTTATCGCCGAAGCCGTATCGCCGAAGCCGTACTCAACTACACGATCGCCGAAGTCGGTCGATCGTCAAGTTTCATCGAGGAGCTGCAATGACTGTTCGCACCCAAGCACTGGGACGGCTTCTCGAAGTTCGATTGCATCCCGAAACCAGCGGCAGTGCAAGCGATGTCCGCATCAGGATCTTGTGCGATCGACTGCCGTCACTGTCGCTGCTTCTACCGCCGTTTGCCGACTTTGGACTCGAAGTAGTCGACGAGCGGACCGGTTCGCCGGCGGAGGGCAGCGTTGCTTCGCACGAGATCGACCTAGGTCTGCGTGCCCACGCCAAAATGAGTTGGAGTGAATCACCGCCCGCGCGTCCGGATCTTCGGGAACGCTTCTTAGACGCAGTGAAAGCGGTCTGGGCCGGAGATTGTGAATCAGATCCACTGAACAGCTTGGTGCTTACCGCAGGACTGACCTGGGTTCAGGTGAGCTGGTTGCGGGCAGTCGCTGCGTATCTGCGTCAGACCCAGGCTGCGTTCTCGCTGCCGTACATATGCGAGGTTCTTGCAGGCCAACCAGCAATTGGTGCCCTCGCGGCACAACTCTTCGAGGAACGTTTGGATCCCGACCGCGACGACGGGCAACGCGCTGCAGCTCAAGCCGAGGTGGCCGAACAGTTCACCTCCGCGCTCGACTCTGTTGCCAACCTCGATGAAGACCGCATCCTCCGGTCCGTTCTGGGCATCGTCCAGGCGATCGAGCGCACCAACGCATTCCAACGCAGTGATGATGGGCAAACGCCACCGACCCTCAGTCTCAAGATCAGTCCGCGACGAGTGCCGGTGATAGCACGGCCCGTGCCTGCGGCCGAGATATGGG
Organism: Mycolicibacterium smegmatis; assembly: GCF_001457595.1. Taxonomy (GTDB): domain Bacteria; phylum Actinomycetota; class Actinomycetes; order Mycobacteriales; family Mycobacteriaceae; genus Mycobacterium; species Mycobacterium smegmatis. Next base: position 669,254 of record NZ_LN831039.1, read on the forward strand.
TGTACAGCCCAAGAGTCGAGGGTGTTCACATGCGCTTCGGAAAGGTCGCCCGAGGTGGCATCCGCTGGAGCGACCGGCGAGAAGACATCAGGATGGAAGTTCTCGCGTTGACTAAGCCTCGATCCACCGATGAATTGGCTGGTCGCAGGGTGTCGTGACGAGGAAAGTGCCTTCTGAGCTGTGATGATGAGTGTTCTCTAGGCACTTATCGGCACAACTTCGAAAGGCACTTCCGGTGAAAGTGTCCCATAGGTTCGCTGCGTCGTCGGCGGTCTTCGATGATGCCCATCTCGTGTCGTGCGCCGGTCTGGTGCCGGTAATGACGCTGGCCACCCAGACCGGGCTGTCACAGTTGCTGGCCGACAAGGTTCGTATCAGCGAACCACGGATCAAGTCCGGGTCGGCCAACCCGTCGCCGAAGCTGCTCACCGTGGTCGCCGGAATGTGCGCCGGCGCCGACAGCATTGATGACCTCGACCTCGTGCGTGGCGGCGGGATGAAGACGCTCTTCGATGGGGTCTATGCACCATCGACGATCGGAACACTGTTGCGGGAGTTCACCTTCGGACACGCACGCCAACTGGAATCAGTCCTGCGTGAGCATCTGGCCGGGCTGTGTGAGCGCGTCGATGTGCTGCCCGGCGCTGATGGGCGGGCGTACCTCGACATCGACTCGCTGCTGCGCCCGGTCTATGGCCACGCCAAACAAGGTGCCAGCTACGGGCACACCAAGATCGCCGGCAAGCAGATCCTGCGCAAAGGACTGGCGCCGTTGATCACCACGATCAGCACCGAGTGCGCCGCCCCGGTGATCACCGGGGCCAGGTTGCGGGCGGGCAAGTCCAACTCCGGCAAGGGTGCGGCCCGGATGATCGCCCAAGCCGTGGCCACCGCCCGCGCTGCCGGGGTCACCGGCCAGATTCTGGTGCGTGGTGACTCGGCCTACGGCAACAGCACCGTGGTGGCCGCCTGCCGCCGCGCCGGCGCCCAGTTCTCGCTGGTGCTGACCAAGACCCGCGCCGTCGCCGCCGCCATCGACGCCATCGAGGAGACGGCGTGGATCCCGGTCAACTATCCCGGCGCGGTCTGTGACCCCGACACCGGCGCCTGGATCTCTGACGCCGAAGTCGCCGAAACCACCTACACCGCTTTCAGTTCCACCAAGACCCCGGTCACGGCACGGTTGATCGTGCGTCGGGTCAAAGATGCCCGATTCCCCGACGCGTTGTTTCCGGTGTGGCGGTACCACCCGTTCTTCACCGATTCCGACGAACCCGTCGCCGAGGCTGACATCACCCACCGCCGCCACGCCATCATTGAAACCGTGTTCGCCGACCTCATCGACGGACCTCTGGCGCATATGCCCTCAGGGCGCTTCGGCGCGAACTCGGCCTGGATCCTGTGCGCCGTGATCGCCCACAACCTGCTACGCGCGGTCGGCGTGCTCGCCGGAGGCACTCACGCGGTCGCCCGTGGTGCCACCCTGCGCCGCAAGATCGTCAACATCCCGGCCCGACTGGCCCGACCCCAACGTCGACCGATCCTGCACCTACCCAGCCACTGGCCCCGGACCGACCACTGGCTCGCACTGTGGCGCAACACCATCGGCTACAGCCCACCCGCCACCGCGACCCACTGACCACCCGCCGCAAGGCCCGACCGAAACGCCATAGGAAAAGCTGGGCAGACCAGCGGCTACACGCCGCCCACGGCCCACAGCACGGCAAAAATCAGTCCCGAGACACCTCAACAGGGTCGATCCACGGATCGAGGCTTAGCAACTTGGCAACTTGGCTTGATCTCGGGGCGAGAACGGAATCACCTGAACCATGACGACGACGATGGCTGCTGTGCGCGAGACTGGAGCGGTGGCACCTTCACCGCGATCTGATGGCCCGCGCCGGCGGCGCTCGATTTCTCCGGCGCAGAAGCTGGCCCACCTGGATGCCTATGAGCAGGCCTGTACGACCAACGATGGTGGGGCGTACCTGCGCGGTGAGGGGTTGTATTCCTCGCAGATCGCCGAGTGGCGCAAACAACGCGATGCTGGGGTGTTGGAAGGCAAGGCACCTGGGGAGAAGGTCGGTAAACTCACCCGCGAGCAGGCCGAGATCGCCCGCCTGAAAAAGGAACTCGCCCAGGCCAATAATCGGCTGGCGACCACCGAGGCTGCCCTGGGGATCATGGGAAAAGCACACGCGCTCTTGGAGTCTCTCTCCGAGAGCGCGGACACCGACACGCCGCCGACCAAGCGCTGATGGATGCCTACAACGATCTGCGGGATATCCAGATTCCGACCCGCAAGGCCGCGGAGGTGACCGGCATGCACCGCTCGACGGCCACTCGACGCGCCAAACCCGCGCCGGCGCCTGCCGATCGGGCACCACGACCGGTCCCGGTCAACAAGCTCACCGAGTCCGAATGCGCCCGGGTGGTTGAGGTGCTCAACAGTGCCCGGTTCGTCGATGCCGCGCCGATGCAGGTGTGGGCCACGTTGCTCGATGAAGGCAGCTACCTGGGGTCTGCTGCACGAATAGGTGACATCTGAGTTGGCTTGCCCAGCGTGGGCAGGCTGGAAGGATGTCCCCATGGCAAGGCCCTACCCCCGTGAGTTCCGCGATGATGTCGTGCGCGTGGCTCGCAACCGCGATGACGGGGTGACGATCGAGCAGATCGCCACCGATTTCGGTGTCCATCCGATGACCTTGCACAAGTGGATGCGCCAGGCTGATATCGACGAAGGCGCCACGCCTGGCAAGAGCACCGGCGAGTCTGCTGAGCTGCGTGAGGCCCGGCGGCGGATCAAGCTGCTCGAGCAGGAGAACGAGGTCCTGCGCCGGGCCACGGCCTATCTGTCACAGGCCAACCTCCCGGGAAAAGGCTCTACCCGCTCGTAAGTGAGCTCGCCGCCGACGGGATCCCCGTCGCGGTGACGTGCCGGGTCCTCAAGCTCGCCCGCCAGCCGTACTACCGTTGGCGCGCCAATCCGATTACTGATGCGGAGATCATCGAGGCATATCGCGCCAACGCCCTGTTCGACGCCCACCGCGACGATCCCGAGTTCGGCTACCGCTACCTGGTCGAGGAGGCCCGCGACGCTGGCGAGACGATGGCCGAGCGCACGGCTTGGCGGATCTGCTCACAGAATCGGTTGTGGAGCGTGTTCGGCAAGAAGCGCGGCAAGAACGGCAAGGTCGGCCCGCCGGTGCACGATGATCTTGTCGAACGCGACTTCACCGCGCAGGAGCCAAATCAGTTGTGGCTCAGTGACATCACTGAGCACCGCACCGGAGAGGGCAAGCTCTACCTCTGTGCGATCAAGGACGTGTTCTCCAACCGGATCGTCGGCTACAGCATCGATGACCGGATGAAGTCACAACTGGCCATCCGGGCACTACACAGCGCGGTGGCCCGACGCCGAGATGTCGCAGGGTGCATTCTGCACTCGGATCGCGGATCTCAGGGCGGATTCAATCGGTGGTCGCAACACCGGCTTGATGAAGTGAGTGTAGGTGTTCGGCGAAGGCTTCCGCGGGAGTGCGCCAGCCGAGGGTTTTCCGCGGCCTGGTGTTGAGGGTATGGGCGATCGCTGCCACGTCCTCGGCCGACCATCTTGAGAGGTCGGTCCCTTTTGGAAAGTATTGGCGTAACAGGCCATTGGTGTTCTCATTGGTACCGCGCTGCCACGGACTCTTCGGATCAGCGAAGAACACCTTGACTCCGGAGGCGACCGAGAACTGGGCGTGCGCCGACAGTTCCTTGCCCCGGTCCCAGGTCAACGACCGACGCAGTTGCGCGGGCAACGTGGTGATCGTCTGTTCCAGAGCGTTGGCCATCGTGATGGCGCCATAGCCGGCCAACGCCGGCCCGTTCTTGGTCCGCGGAATTATCCCGTAACCAACTTCACGTGGCAGATGGACCAGCATGGTGAACCGGCTGCTGCGCTCGACCAGCGTGCCGATTGCACTGCGCTGCAAGCCAATCAGGAGATCACCCTCCCAATGTCCGGGAACAGCGCGATCATCGACCTCGGGTGGGCGTTGGCTGATCAACGTCTCAGGGGTGACATGGGCCCACGCCTTGGACCGCGTTCGTGCCCGCGGTACCCGCAGTGCCCGGCCTCGGCGCAGGCAGCTGACCAGATCCCGCTTCAGCGCACCGCGAGATTCGACGTACAGCGCTTGATAGATGGCCTCGTGGCTGATCCGCATAGTCACATCATCGGGGAAGTCCAGCGGGAGCCGTCGAGCGATCTGTTCTGGACTCCATGCCTGCACCCAGGCCCGATCACCCCGGTGCGGCTTGTTGCGTCCCTTCCACGGGGCGGCGGCGGGACCGACGATGACCTGGCCATCAGCGCCGCGAACGACGCCGGACAGTTTGTCCTGGACGTACTGACGCAGCCGGTCGTTGCTAACGAGCTTGGCGGTCTTGGGGCGGCGGGCGCGCCGCTCGGCGTGCCACTGCGCAGTGGAGGCCTTATAGTCGAGTCGATAGGTGCGGGTCGAGGCATTGCGGCGCAACTCCCGTGAGATGGTCGACGGTGCACGCTTGAGCCGCCGGGCGATCTCACGCACCCCGGCGCCCTGGGCGCGCCACAACGCGATGTTCTCACGTTCATCCGAGGACAGGTAACGTCCCGAAACTGTTTCTGGCAAGCATGGATTCACTCCACCAGCGTGACGGAACCAGCGGAACCCAACCGGCGACGACACGCCCGCTTCGGCAGCGGCGTCCTCAGTCATAGCCCCCGCAGCGATCGCCGCCCAGAACCTCACCCGATCCTGACGCCACGCCACCGACGGCCGACCCGGAGACGGAATCTGTCCCCGATACAACCGAACCGCCCGCTGCCGATCCAACACACCCATTCCACACCTCCATAATCGAGGTGTTGCGACGATCAGTTGAATCCGCCCAGTTCCGGTCAAGGAAATTCGTGCACGCATTGAGTCACCACGAGATGGTCGGCTCCATGGGCCGTGTCGGGGCCGCCGGCGACAACGCCGCCATGGAGAGCTTCTTTAGCCTGCTGCAGAAGAACGTGCTGGACCGCCGCCGCTGGGACACCCGTGAACAGCTGCGGATCGCGATCGTCACCTGGATCGAACGCACCTACCATCGGCGCCGCCGACAGTCCGGCCTCGGGCGGTTGACCCCGATTGAATTCGAAGCAATCATGACCACACCGGCCAGTCAGGCCGCGTGACCGAAACTGTCACCTGATCGTGCAGCAGACCCCTGTGTTCGGTGTCGACGATGTACCGCGTCCTCAATGCCAACAAGCTGGTCAAGGAGCGCCGTCGGCTGGCCCGGCACCGCAAAGCGGTCTGCCCGGAACTGGTGGCCACCGCGCCGCGGCAGGTGTATTCGTGGGACATCACCAAACTGGCCGGCCCGGTCAAAGGGGTCTACTACGACGCCTACGTGATGATCGACATTTACTCGCGTTACATCGTCGGGGTCCATGTGCACGCCCGCGAATGCGGCCAGCTGGCCAAGGAGATGATGGAACAGATCTTCGGCACCTACGGCATCCCACACGTCGTGCACGCTGATCGGGGCACCTCGATGACCAGCAACACCGTCGCCGGACTGCTCTCGGATCTGGGCGTCATCCGCTCGCATTCGCGGCCCAAGGTATCCAACGACAACCCCTACAGCGAGTCCTGGTTCAAGACCTTGAAGTATGCGCCGGCGTTCCCGGAACGCTTCGAATCCATCCATCACGCGAGGGATTTCATGGACCGATTCGTGCAGTGGTACAACCATGAACACCGCCACAGCGGCATCGGGCTGCACACACCCGCCGATGTGTTCTACGGCCTCGCCGGCGGGAAAGACACCCAGCGCCGAGCCGTGCTCGCCGACGCCAGGGCGCGCCACCCACGCCGATTCGGCCGCGACACCGCACCCAAGGTCATCGACCTACCTGAATCCGCGGCGATCAACCCACCCAAACCGGCCGAACAGGAGACCGAAACGGAAGCCGCTTAACACCCACTGGACTCAAACACCTTGACAAATTCCGCAGGCGGGCCTTCTCAGGCCGAGAATCTCACACGGCTGACGCGGGCGGGATGGAACACCCCGCACACCGCGGATCCACCTCAGATCGCGGTGGGTTCGACTCCGATCTGAGACATCGCCAACGTCGGGTTGTAGTGGTCACGAATCACTGTGACTTTGCCGTCGGCGACCTCACAGAACATCGCAAACGGTAGTTCGACTTTGCGACCCGTGGCGGCAACCTCACCCCACGGTGTCGGCATCGGGCCGGTATGAGTGCCCCGCAAGATGAAGTCTCCCGCTGCGTGTGTGGAATCCCCCACCACGGCCAGTATCTCGACTGCAAAATCTGAGAATGCGTTACGCCAGTTCTGGTCGCCCCGAACGAAGGCGTCTGCACCCGTGCTAATTTCGCTTCCTGACGCAATGTCCACAACGACGACATCGTCGCTCACCATCTGGCGAAGTTTCGGCCAGTCACCGGCATTGAAGGCCTCGGCCAGTTGGCGTAGGACCGGTGCAGTGCTCAATTTGTTCTCCTTGAATGCCGGAGCCGAACTGCCAGAGGGCCAGTGACCCCTGACACATGACTGCGCTGTGGAAGTTGTTGTGCGGACTAGGAACAAACGTAGGACCGTCGTCTTCTGGGTCTTAGCAACCGACTGTCACAAGCTTGGGGCAAACAGCCGACACTCCGTCACTATCGGTCCCCCGCAGAATGAGATCACGGAAACTTTGGGCTCCGATTGGGGCGCCGAGCGGGCGACAAGGCGTCAAGTTCATAAGGCCATGCCATGGCACTTCGTCTAGTGTCACTGCGCTCGATGGACTGGAAACTTCCTACATGACATCCATCACACCGCCGCACGAGAGCCGTTCCAGCACAGGACTTCCAGCGATGCCAGATCAGACGGAGCTCTTGCCGTTCTATCACCCGGAGCTCCTGGACAAGCCGTATCCACACTTCCGTCGGCTCCGCGATGAATTTCCAGTTCTCAGGCTGGATGACGGCACGTACGTACTCTCGCGGTACGAAGACGTCTCCGCGGCTTTGCGCCACACGGTGAGCTCGGTGCAGCAGGTCGATTTCGGTGCTTTCGATATCCTCCACTCCTCCCTTGTCGGTATGGACGCGCCTGCTCACACCTTTCACCGACGACTTGTGAACAGCCACTTCACCCCCAAGTCGATACGCAACTGGATGGCCACCACCGCATCCGTGGTCCACCAGGCACTTTCGGCGTCGAAGCCTTCCGGTCAGGTCGAGGCTGTACGTGAATTATGTGTCGTCCCAACGTATGCAACGACGTGCGCCATCCTGGGTATCCCTGCTGAGCATGCAGATGAAGTTCGTTACTACACGTATCAGTTTGCTCGTGGCTTCGGCCTTGTTGCCAGCGAAGACGACCTTCGGGCCGGCGCCGAGGGCAGTGAGTGGCTGACAAACCACTGCGACGAGGTGATCGAGCGAGCGCACCGAGAGGCCCGAGCGGGCGTTGTCGCCACCTATCTCGCGGTCGAGGAGCGTGGTGAGATAACCCGGCGGGAAGTTACGGCGAACGTACTGCTCTTCTTGGCAGCCGGTCAGTTCTCGCCCGCCAACCTCGCTGCGCACGGATTGGAGCGCATGGCCTCGGACCCCGAGCTTTTCGCCGCTTTTCGTGACGATGCCGCAGTCCGTCCCAAGGTCGTGAACGAACTGCTCCGGTTTGTCACGCCGGAGGTTGGGGTGACGCGTCTGTTGCTTGAGGATCTCGACGCGTCCGGCACTGTCATCCCGGCCGGCACGACGGTATACGTGTTGCTCGCATCTGCCAATCGCGACGAGCGTGTGTTCCCAGACCCGGACCGGTTCGATTATCACCGCTCGGTTCAGGGCAGTCCGCATCTCGCCTTTGCCGCTGGACTGCACGCGTGTATGGGGCAAGTCCTGGCACGGCAGGAAACCGAGGCCATCCTGACGGCGGTGGTCGACCGCTGCGCGCGGATCGAACTCATCGGCAAGCCCGAGTACAACAGCATTCAACATGCACGGCAATGGAGAACCATGGATCTTCAACTGACCTTCTGACCGGGCGTTCGTCGGCCATACGCATCAATCGCCACTGTTGTTCATCACGACCGGTTCGCGCTCCTTGATGAACACTGGCGAAATGGCGCACAGGAAAAGAGTCGCGACGGTAACCGCGACGAACCCGCCGGTGAAGCTGCCCGTGGCGTCTTTGACAAGTCCCACGATGTATGGGTACGCAAAACCACTGACGATCCAGGGGACGCCGAGTACAACGCCGTTCACCACACCTGAATGTTCTGCGCGAACCGACTCGACTGCCTCTGCCAGAATCAGTGGTTCGCCCGCGTACACACCAAGCCCGAGTATCGGAATGCAGAGTGCGACCAGGAGGTAGTTGTCCACCGCAATGGACAGTGTCATGACAGCGACTGCGGCTACCGTCACGATCCCACCCAGCAAGATGACACGCTTTTTGCTGCCGAGACGCTCCGCGACGATCGGGCCACCGAATGCAGCGGCCATGCCGGCGATCGAGAAAAGAGCGGTGACAAGGCCTGCCACGGCCTCCGTGAAACCAGCATTCTCGACAAGGACGGCCGGCATCCAACTCGCGATTGCGGAAAACAGGCCGACGCCGCCGATCCAGAAGATCGTTGCTGACAATACATTTCGGTTGAGTAGGGACCGAACGGGTGACTGCTCCGGTCGCATCGTTTGCAGACCCGGATTGCCGGCCCCAACTCGGACCAGGTCCTCTTGAACTGGCGGTGCATTCTTGGAGACGAAGAGAACGAGGAGAAGCACGGCGGCCAGACACAAGGCCTGCACGTTCAAACCCATCCGCCAGCCGAAGGCGCTCAAAATCGCGGAGAAAGCGAAGAGACCCAAGACTGCGCCTACTCCGTCCCCTGACATCATGATGCCGACAGCGCGTCCGACCTGTTTGCTTTCTCGGAACCAGCCCACCGCCATGGTGTAGGTAGCAACCCATAGGAATCCCACCGCGATTCCGGCGAGAATCCTGGCGACTGTGACCATCGCGAACCCATCCGAGAAGGCGAAGACCACCTGCGCGATAACGCCGGCGGCCAAACCTGAGGCGATCACGTTTTTGCTGCCCCAGCGAGTGGCGATGACACCACCGAGAAGAATCATCACTCCGGCGACAAGACCGGTGACAGAAGAGATGCCTCCGGCTTGCGAGTAACTCAAACCGAGGTCCTCGCTGATGGCGCCCAAGCTGGGGCTCCATCCGACATACGGCAGGAACCCGGCCACGAGCGCCAGATATGCGGCGGACAAGTTAACCCACCTGTTGTTCGACATACCAATCCTCCGCGCCTCGGTCCAAAGTTTTCTGCGCGGTGGCCACCTCGGTTACATCTCAACCTACGCGCACCGGCTATTCGGTTAAAGGTTGCTATGCCAAGGCGTCACCTTTCCATCAGCGGACTGTCAGAGACATTCGCGTGAGGCCGAGACACGTCGTCAAGTCTCTGCGCAGCATGGACAGCAAGCAGCCGCGCCTCAAGTGCCTTGTGTCACGGCGCGCAGCGCATGCACCACTACTGTCAGGGGATTTAGCTGCGGCCGCTCGTCGATAGACACATTGGCAACTGTTCCGGAATTTGTTAATGTGTTTGAGTCCAGTGGGTGTTAAGCGGCTTCCGTTTCGGTCTCCTGTTCGGCCGGTTTGGGTGGGTTGATCGCCGCGGATTCAGGTAGGTCGATGACCTTGGGTGCGGTGTCGCGGCCGAATCGGCGTGGGTGGCGCGCCCTGGCGTCGGCGAGCACGGCTCGGCGCTGGGTGTCTTTCCCGCCGGCGAGGCCGTAGAACACATCGGCGGGTGTGTGCAGCCCGATGCCGCTGTGGCGGTGTTCATGGTTGTACCACTGCACGAATCGGTCCATGAAATCCCTCGCGTGATGGATGGATTCGAAGCGTTCCGGGAACGCCGGCGCATACTTCAAGGTCTTGAACCAGGACTCGCTGAAGGGGTTGTCGTTGGATACCTTGGGCCGCGAATGCGAGCGGATGACGCCCAGATCCGAGAGCAGTCCGGCGACGGTGTTGCTGGTCATCGAGGTGCCCCGATCAGCGTGCACGACGTGTGGGATGCCGTAGGTGCCGAAGATCTGTTCCATCATCTCCTTGGCCAGCTGGCCGCATTCGCGGGCGTGCACATGGACCCCGACGATGTAACGCGAGTAAATGTCGATCATCACGTAGGCGTCGTAGTAGACCCCTTTGACCGGGCCGGCCAGTTTGGTGATGTCCCACGAATACACCTGCCGCGGCGCGGTGGCCACCAGTTCCGGGCAGACCGCTTTGCGGTGCCGGGCCAGCCGACGGCGCTCCTTGACCAGCTTGTTGGCATTGAGGACGCGGTACATCGTCGACACCGAACACAGGTAGCTGCCTTCATCGAGCAACGTGGCCCACACCTGCATCGGCGCGGCATCGACGAACCGGGCACTGTTGAGCACCTCAACCACCCGGGCGCATTCGGACTCGGTGAGCTTGTTGACCGGGACCGGTCGTGGTGCCCGATCGGCAGGCGCCGGCGCGGGTTTGGCGCGTCGAGTGGCCGTCGAGCGGTGCATGCCGGTCACCTCCGCGGCCTTGCGGGTCGGAATCTGGATATCCCGCAGATCGTTGTAGGCATCCATCAGCGCTTGGTCGGCGGCGTGTCGGTGTCCGCGCTCTCGGAGAGAGACTCCAAGAGCGCGTGTGCTTTTCCCATGATCCCCAGGGCAGCCTCGGTGGTCGCCAGCCGATTATTGGCCTGGGCGAGTTCCTTTTTCAGGCGGGCGATCTCGGCCTGCTCGCGGGTGAGTTTACCGACCTTCTCCCCAGGTGCCTTGCCTTCCAACACCCCAGCATCGCGTTGTTTGCGCCACTCGGCGATCTGCGAGGAATACAACCCCTCACCGCGCAGGTACGCCCCACCATCGTTGGTCGTACAGGCCTGCTCATAGGCATCCAGGTGGGCCAGCTTCTGCGCCGGAGAAATCGAGCGCCGCCGGCGCGGGCCATCAGATCGCGGTGAAGGTGCCACCGCTCCAGTCTCGCGCACAGCAGCCATCGTCGTCGTCATGGTTCAGGTGATTCCGTTCTCGCCCCGAGATCAAGCCAAGTTGCCAAGTTGCTAAGTTGCTAAGCCTCGATCCACCGATGAATTGGCTGGTCGCAGGGTGTCGTGACGAGGAAAGTGCCTTCTGAGCTGTGATGATGAGTGTTCTCTAGGCACTTATCGGCACAACTTCGAAAGGCACTTCCGGTGAAAGTGTCCCATAGGTTCGCCGTGTCGTCGGCGGTCTTCGATGATGCCCATCTCGTGTCGTGCGCCGGGCTGGTGCCGGTGATGACGTTGGCGGCCCAGACCGGACTACCGAAGTTGTTGGCCGACAAGATTTCCATTCCGGCACCGAAGATCAAATCCGGCTCGGCGAATCCGTCCCCGAAGCTGACCACGGTGATCGCCGGCATGTGTGTCGGCGCGGACAGCATCGATGACCTCGACTTGGTTCGCGCCGGTGGCATGAAGACACTCTTTGGCGGTGTGTATGCACCGTCAACTGTTGGTACTTTGTTGCGGGAGTTCACCTTCGGACACGCCCGGCAGTTGGAGTCGGTCCTGCGTCATCATCTGGCCGCACTCTGTGCGCGGGTGGACCTGCTGCCCGGATCCGACACGGGGGCGTTCATCGACATCGACTCACTGCTGCGCCCGGTCTATGGCCACGCCAAACAGGGTGCCTCCTACGGGCATACCAAGATCGCTGGTAAGCAGGTTCTGCGTAAAGGGCTCTCCCCGTTGGCGACGACGATCAGCACCCCCGGAGCGGCGCCGGTGATCGCCGGGATGCGGCTGCGCGCCGGTAAGACCAGTTCCGGGAAGGGTGCGGGCCGCATGGTCGCCCAAGCCATCGCCACCGCCCGCGCCGCCGGCGTGCGCGGGCAACTGCTGGTGCGTGGCGATTCGTCCTACGGCACCCGGTCGGTGGTGGGCGCCTGCCGAGCCCACAATGCGCACTTCTCGGTGGTGATGACCCGCAATACCGCGGTTGATCGGGCCATCAGTTCGATCGACGAGCAGGCCTGGGAGCCGGTCAACTATCCCGGTGCAGTGCGTGATCCCGACACCGGTGACTGGATTTCTGATGCCGAGGTCGCCGAGGTCAGCTACACCGCCTTCGCCTCTACCAAAGATCGGTTCACCGCGCGGTTGGTGGTGCGGCGAGTCAAAGACGCGAGATTTCGGGACGCGCTGTTCCCGGTGTGGCGGTATCACCCGTTCTTCACCAACACAGACTTGCCGACCGCCGAGGCTGACATCACCCACCGCCAGCACGCGATCATCGAAACCGTCTTCGCCGATCTGATCGACGGACCCCTGGCCCACATGCCCTCAGGACAGTTCGGTGCCAACAGTGCGTGGGTGTTGTGCGCGGCGATCGCGCACAACCTGCTGCGCGCCGCCGGCGTGCTCGCAGGAGGTGCCCACGTGGTTGCCCGCGGCGCGACGCTGCGCCGCAAGATCGTCAACATTCCCGCCCGTCTGGCCCGACCCCAGCGTCGACCGATCCTGCACCTCCCCGAGCACTGGCCCTGGACAGAGCACTGGCTCACGTTGTGGCGCAACACCATCGGATACAGCCCACCGCTACCGGCAACAACCTGACCAACGCGCCGAACAGGCCCAACCGGAGCACACAGGAAAAGCTGGGCAGACCAGCAACTACCGCATGCCCGCAACACCGAACGCAGCAGAAACCACACACGGACACCTCAAGGAGGGCCGCTCCACGGATTCAGGCTAAGTACCAGTGGACTCAACTCACCCTGACACCCAGGGGCACGACACGAGATGGGCATCATCGAAGACCGCCGACGACGCAGCGAACCTATGGGACACTTTCACCGGAAGTGCCTTTCGAAGTTGTGCCGATAAGTGCCTAGAGAACACTCATCATCACAGCTCAGAAGGCACTTTCCTCGTCACGACACCCTGCGACCAGCCAATTCATCGGTGGATCGAGGCTAAGTACCAGTGGACTCAACTCACCCTGACACCCAGGGCCTGCGCTCGCGCGGTATCACCGCAGCGGGCGCATTCGTATGTGCCTCGGTCGGGCAGTCTGGTGTACCGGTCGCCGTATGAGTCGGAGGTGGCGGCATGTGTTACGGACGGAGCGAGCGGGGTGGGCGTGCTCTGAATCCTGCCGCCGCTATCGGGCCCGTAGATCCTGCCGGGGCAACCATCTTATGTCGGGGACCAGGCACTTTACGGAGTGTCGGTGGGGGTGGCTGAGCACTTGACACTTCGCGTGTGTGCCGGCGGAAGGATATCTAGCAATCTTTGTCAACACGGCGGTATTACCCTGTTCGCCTCGGCTCGCGGAGCCGAGCTGGCAGAACGCCCAGCCCGGCAAAACTGACGCCGAAAGTATCGAGATCGACGCGTTCACCCGCAGAAACCTGCCAGATGGGCAGGATAGAGCCAGGGACACAGCACGCGTCGGGCCGGCACTACGCGAATAGATTCAGAGGAAGGTGATCACGGTGATGGACCCGCGGCACGCGATCTTGTTCGAACCCATAACGATCGGCCCGAAGGTGCTGCCGAACCGCTTTTATCAGGTCCCGCACTGCACCAGCTTCGGCGTCATCCGACCGCGCGCCCAGGCGGCCTTCCGTGGAATGAAGGCCGAGGGCGGATGGGGCGCTGTGTGCACCGAAGAGTGCTCGATTCATCCCGAGGCCGACCAGATGCCGATGGTGCTGGCACGCCTCTGGGACGACGATGACGCGGCCAATCTCTCCCTCATGACCGAGGCCGTCCGCGAGAACGGCGCCTTGGCAGGTATCGAGTTGTGGTACGGAGGCATTCACGGACTGAGCATGGAGTCTCGGGCAGTCCAGCGGGCGCCGTCTCAGATCGCCAGCGATCTCGTCCCGATGTCACCCTGCCGTGAGATGGACCTCGACGACATCAAAGCGGTTCAGGGATTCTATGTGGACGCGGCGTTGCGCTCACGCGACGCGGGTTTCGACATCATCTGCATCTACGGTGGGCATGAAGGTCTGCTCGAACAGTTCCTTTCACCGCATTACAACAAGCGCACCGACGGATACGGCGGTTCGCTCGCCAATCGCGCGCGTATGTGGCGTGAGGTCGTCGAGGGCATTTCCGCCGCCGTCGGATCGGATTGTGCTATCTCTGTGCGGCTCTCAGCTGACACCATGCGCGGCGAAGACGGCGTCCTACTCGAACGAGACGTCCTGCCCTTCGTGGAGATGTGTGACGGGGTGGTCGACCTGTGGGATGTGCACATCGGCGGCAGTGACTGGGGAGATGACGCGACACCGTCGCGGTTCTTCAAGAGTGCCCGAGCGATGGAATGGGTGAAATCGGTCAAGCAAGCGACACGCAAACCGGTCGTCGCGGTCGGGCGCTTCACCGACCCGAACGAGATGTGCCGGGTCATCAACGAGGGCGTGCTCGACATCATCGGCGCCGCCCGGCCCTCGATCGCCGACCCATTCCTGCCGGCGAAGATCAAGGCCGGCCGGCTCGAAGACATCCGCGAATGCATCGGTTGCAACATCTGTGTGTCCCGTTTCGAGCACGGTGGACCGCCGATCGTGTGCACCCAGAACGCCACGTCCGGCGAGGAATACCGTCGGGGCTGGCATCCCGAGCGCTTCTCTAAGGCCGCCAACGCCGAGAACGACGTGCTCATCGTCGGAGCGGGTCCCGCGGGCATGGAATGTGCGCGGGTGCTCGGAGAGCGCGGTATGCGCAACGTGCACCTAGTCGACGCAGATGCTGAGGTCGGTGGACACGTGAAGTGGGTGGCCAATCTGCCGGGACTGCGGGAATGGAGTCGCGTTATCGACTACCGGTTGACGCAGTTCGACAAGCTCGACAACGTCACCGTTATCCCGAACACCCGGATGACGCCCCAGGACATCGTCGATTATGGCGCCAGTCTGGTCGTCATTGCATCAGGGGCACATTGGTCCGGCCAGGGACTGGGACCTGTTACCCGCAACGGCATTCCGGGTGCGGACACTGAGTTGCCCCACGTTCTCACCCCCGAGCAGATCATGGTGGACAACAAGCCGGTTCCCGGTGAGCGCGTGGTGATCATCGAAGCAGAGGGATACCACGTAGGCGCGGCGTTGGCCGATCGGCTCTCAGCCGCAGGCAAGTCGGTCACGGTGCTGACACACCTCGGTGAGCTCGCGCCCTACACGCACTACACGCTGGAAGCGACCCATCTGCGCAAGAAGCTCTACGCGCAGGGAGTCAGCATCGCAGCCTCCATGGTGCCCACCCGCATCACCGCGGAGGGCGTGTGGGCGCATTACGCCTACGCCGAAGCCGATGACGCCAAACTCATCGAGGCAGACGCAGTTGTCCTTGTGACCCAACGGGTCTCCGACACAACGCTCTACCGCGGTATCGTCGACGGCTTCGGCGCGGAAAAGCTTGCTGATGAGGGCATCACGGGCGTCTACCGGATCGGGGACTGTGTGGCGCCACGAATCGTTGCGGAGTCAGTCTTCGATGGGCACCGCCTGGCGCGGGAAATCGACTCCGAAGACCCGTCGATGCCGTTGCCGTACCTGCGTGAGCGCCCCATCGCCCGGGAACTGCCGCTCCTGACCGTGCAGCGGGCTTGACGAAATGCCTTGGTATAAGCGCCAGAAAAACTGACAACCGGATCTGGCATGGGGAGGTCGTCCGGGCGCAGGATTGCGTGAGCAAGCGGCGCCTGGCGGCGACCATTGAATGGGTTTACCAAACGCCTCAGGGCGAGGGTGTGCGCGGCACGGTATGCGGCGCAAGTACATCGAACGATCGATGTTTGGTTCGACGCGCGGCCGGCTGATGGGCCTCGAAGGGCTGAGACCGCGGCTGGCTCGCGCGTTGCGCTACAGTTCGTCAATCGTTCAGGGCTGCCTGTGGTTTGGTGCCGCGGGCGGACTGAACAGCTGCGACGGCACGCACGATCCGCAAACGATCCTCGAACCTGATGTCCTGGGGTAGCCACACAGAGGCGATGGTTTGGACACGTTGCGGTACATCACGCTCGCGAATGCCGAAGAGCGGCAGAGTTTCCTCGTCTGGCGGGCCGCCGTAACGGCGCCATTGGATCACGAAATCCAGTAATGCACGGTTGAAGTCGTCAAGGCGGGGCCTGCGCTCGGGCTGTGTTCCCGCGGTACGGCGGATATTCACGCCTGAGGAGTGGTCGCTTGTCCGGTTAGTCAACATCTCACCCCTATCGGTCTGGGACTGTCCGATCTCAATCTCGACCTCATGCCAGTCCTGATCTCGGTGGTACGTGCCTCGTTCAGCCGCGAGCCGACAGCTTGTCAGCGGTCCTGGCGGCCAACTTGATCGAAGATCTCCGGCGTCGGTGCGGAGGACCCACCTCCCGCCGCCGAAGGTCCATCGACTTGGCTCGCGGTGCCTGACGGGGCACCTACGTCTGGACGACGTTCATCTGGTGTAGTGGGGATCACATTCAGGGAGTT
Organism: Mycolicibacterium smegmatis; assembly: GCF_001457595.1. Taxonomy (GTDB): domain Bacteria; phylum Actinomycetota; class Actinomycetes; order Mycobacteriales; family Mycobacteriaceae; genus Mycobacterium; species Mycobacterium smegmatis. The sequence continues at coordinate 685,828 of NZ_LN831039.1, forward strand.
TCCGGTTCATCTCGCGCGCAGGCACTAGGCGAAGTGTCGCGGTTTGTTCAAATGAATCCGACGCAATGTCACCCCCGTGCATCGCTCCTGCGAGGTCGTTGATGGTTCGGCATCAAGGGACGACCGTGGTTCGCGCCTGAGCTAGTGCGGAATTCTTTGCGGGACAATGCAGAGGAACGCTTCTGCGCGTCAGTGTCCTTGCCGCCAGTAGAGGGTTACGCCTCGTTGAACGCGGGACCGCCGGCGAGGATTGTGCAGCTTGGGGTCCGACCCGGCAACTCAGCGGTGTGGACACTATGTCGACCTCGGCGCTGGCATTGCCGACATTTCGCCTTTCGACGCCGTCACCCCGGCTTGACCACACTGAATCCCATGAGTTCGTCACTGACAGATGCCACTTCCGTCCACTTCAGCACGTCGGACGCTGCGGACCTTGCGGCCGCGGATTCCCAGCACGTCATCCACGGCTTCAGCCCGTTCGGTGACCGAACGCCCGGCCCGATCTTCAAGTCGGGACGCGGAATAACGCTGACCGACGTAGAGGGCCAGGACTGGCTCGACGCCTGCGCAGGCCAGGCCAACGTCGCACTGGGTTACGGTCGCACGGATATCGCGGACGTGGTCGCTAACGCGCTACGCGAGCTGACCTTCGGCACGCACTTTTACCAGCGTCGCAGCCACGTGGGCATATCCCGGTTGGCCGAACGACTGGCCGAGATCACTCCGGCCGGACTCGATCAGTTCGTGTTCATGCTCGGCGGATCCGATGCGGTGGAGACCGCAATCAAGATTGCCCGGTTCTCCAATGCTGCCGCGGGACGCCCCGAGAAGACGCACATCATCGGCCGGTGGAACAGCTACCACGGCGTCACCTACGCCGGGTCCAGCATGACTGGCGATCCTGCGATGTGGCGCAACATCGGCCCACGACTCCCCGGGTTCTCCCACATCGACCAGCCGGAGACCGACTCGGTCGGCGCCGCGCGCCTGCTGGAGGACGAGATCCTGCGCATCGGGGCCGACAAGGTCGCCGCATTCATGGCCGAGCCGATCTCGACCCCGAACGGTATCGTCGTGCCGCCGGACGACTACTGGACCCAGATCCGAGAGATCTGCGATCGCTACGACATCTTGCTGATCAGCGACGAGGTGCTCACCGGATTCGGCCGCAGCGGAACCATGTTCGCGGTGGAGAACTGGAACCTGCGCCCCGACATCCTCACCATGTCCAAGGCCATCACCGCCGGGTTCTTCCCGCTGGCGGTCGTGGCGATCAGTGGAGAACTCCGCGAGAAGCTGTCGGCCAGTAGCGACCCCTTCGTCCACGGCGTGACCGCCGGAGGACACCCGGGGGCCTGCGCCGCCGCCCTGGCCACCCTGGACATCTACGAACGCGAGAACGTCCTGGCCAACAGCCTCATCGCCGGGAAGTACCTTTCGACGCGGCTGGAGGCCCTCGCCGACACCTACCCGGTGCTCGACAAGAGCAGCGTCCGTGGAATCGGGATGATGCACGCGGTCGACCTCGCCGAAGGCGTCGACCCCGAGTACGGCGCGGCGTTGCACGCCGAGTTCCTCAAGCAGCGCGTCTTTGTGCGTACCTACCGCGCAAATCAGACCATCGGGTTGTTGCCCTCGTTGACTCTGAGCACCGAGGATGTGGACGCCATCACCCGGCGTATGGCGGCGGCACTGGAGGCCACTCGGCCGCCGGCCGGCTCTGGCAACTGATCTTCCGACCCGAGCAAGGTTCCCCAGCAAACGAAAAGAAAGAACCATGACGCAAACCATCAAGAGCTCGCTCATCGAACGCGTTCCCGCCCTGGAGCGCCTGACGCGCCCGTTCATCGGCGGTGCCTACGTCGACGCGCGCTCGTCGGAGACGTTCGAGAACATCAGCCCCGTCAATGGTGACCGGCTGCCCGACCTGGCCTCCGGTGATGCCGCCGATATCGACGCCGCGGTGGCCTCCGCCCGCGACAGTTTCGAAAACGGTGACTGGCGGCGGCGCTCGCCGCGTGAGCGCAAGGTCGTGCTGCAGCAACTCGCCCGCAGCCTGCGGGACAACACCGAGGAACTCGCTGCCCTGCAGACCGTCGAGATGGGCAAGCCGATCAAGGACGGCCGCTGGGAGGTCGACTACAGCGCCACCGTGCTGGAGTGGTTCGGCGAAGCTGTCGACCACCTCTATGACGAGGTTGCACCCATCGGTGAGGTCGGCCACGCCACCATCACCCGGGTTCCGGTCGGTGTTGTCGCCGCGATCACCCCGTGGAACAACCCGCTGCTGATGCCGGCGGTGAAGATTGCCCCGGCGCTTGCCGCCGGCAACTCGATGGTCCTCAAGCCCGCCGAGCAGTCACCGGCGATAGCCTTGCGGATCGCCGAATTGGCGCTGGAGGCCGGTATCCCCGCCGGTGTTCTCAACGTCGTCCCAGGGCTCGGCGAGACCGCAGGCAAGGCGCTGTCGGAACACCAGGACGTCGAGGCGATCGGATTCACGGGGTCCACGACCGTCGGCCGGATCATCTTGAAGGCCGCAGCCGATTCCAACCTCAAGAAGGTCTCCCTTGAGCTCGGTGGCAAGTCGCCGGCCCTGGTGCTCGAAGATGCCGCCGGCATGCTTGACCTCATCGCCGTCAAGACCGCGGAATCGATCTTCGGGAACGCGGGACAGATGTGCGACTCGAGTTCGCGCCTGATCGTGCACGAGTCGCTGGCCGACGAGTTGGTGGCCCGAATGGGCGCGGTGGCAGCCAATTGGCAGCCGGGGGACCCCTTCGACGATACCACCGCGATGGGTGCCATCGTGGATTCCCGCCAGCTGGAGCGGATCATGGGCTTCATCGAGGGCGCTGTGCCCGGCGGTGCGTCAATCGCCCACGGCGGCAACCGCGTTCGCCAGGAATCCGGCGGATTCTACGTGGAGCCAACTGTCATCCGCGGTGTCACCAACGACATGGACATCGCCCGCAAGGAGATCTTCGGACCGGTGCTCTCGGTCATCACGTTCTCCGACGAGGAAGAGGGTCTGCGCATCGCCAACGACACCTCCTACGGGTTGGCGGCCAAGCTGTGGACCGGAAACCTGAAGAAGGCGCACCGTCTCGCCCGTGAGCTCCGCTCGGGCGCGGTGCTGGTCAACGGTGACGAACTCTTCGACGTCACGCTGCCGCACGGCGGCTTCAAGCTCTCCGGTATCGGCCGCGACTACTCGCACCACGCTTTCGACAACTGGACCCAGTTGAAGACCACCTTCATCAACCTGTTGTGACACCTTGAAACCGGCTGCCGCCGTGGGCATCTGCCCGCGGCGGCAGCTGCCGTTCGAGGGCCCGGAGTCAGATCTGGTCGGTAGGGATGTGGCTGAGCACTCGCAACGCGAGATGCAGCCCCAGTCGGACGTCCGAGTCGTCGAGATCGACCCCAAGCAGCGACTGAATCCGCTCCACCCGGTTGTAGAGCGATTGCCGCTCCAGGTGCAGAGCACGGGCTGTTTCGGTTTTCTGTCCGTGCTGTTCCAGCAGTACCTGCAGGGTCTTGACCAGTTGAGTGTGGCGCTGCGCGTCGTAGTTGACCAACCGTTCCAGTCGCAGCCGGGCGAAACGTTCCAGATCGGGATTGTCGCGCAGACTCCAGATCAACCGGTCGAGATCAAGATCTGTGGCATCGTGCCAGGCGCGCGGCGGACTGTGTAGTGCGCCCTCCAAGGCATCGACGGAGACGGCCAGGCCCTCGGTCGCTGCCTGCCACGTGTGCACGGCAGGACCGACCGACAAGACCGCCGCCCGCGGCTCGCCGAGATGGCGCTTGGCGGCGTCCTGGATGACCTGCGCGACTCTGTCGGCGATGCGGCTACGGTTCGCGACATCCTCGACACCGATCATGGCCAAGGTCGGGCCGGCTGTCGTGGTTTCGTCGATCAGTGCAGGTATTCCGATGTTTTCCAGCTCAGTGTGGACATCGCGCCACACGAGGCGCCATTGATGATCTTCGGCAGCGACGGTGGCCGCCCGATGATGGCGTGCCCGCCGAATCCCGATGGGGACCAAAACCGGCGGCGTGAACCCGAGTGCGACGGCGCGGGCCTCGGCTGCGTAGGGTTCGGTCGAGCCGGCCAGCAGTGAGGTCAGAAGACCGCCGTGCCGGCCGTGGTTGGCAAACACCGCATCGCGGCGACGATTGCCGATCACGATCAGACTCACTACTTGCGCGGCGCGCTCCAGCGCTACCGTGGCTACCTCGTCGAAGCCTCCACCTTCGGCAATGCTGAGACCGAGCGCCACGAGGCGGCCGTCACGCGCGCCGTCGATGGTCAGATGCTTCTCGATGAACGGCGGTGCGCTGTCGACGCACCTGGTGATCAACTCCCAGCCCGCGGTGACGTCGCGCTCGGTGAGGCCGTTCAACGCTCGATATACGAATCCGCCGCCAGCGCGCTCGTAGAGGACTGGCTCACCCACTGCCGCAGCGAGGGCGTCGAGTACCTCGGCGATCCCGCCGCCTTCGAGTACCAGCTCGGTCAGTCGACGCTGAAGTTCCTGTGCATGATCCAGCAGCGTGATCTTCTGGTTGACGATCTGGGTGTGAATCGCCTCGGTGACGTCGATGAACGCAACCGGGAGATGCAACGCCACCAGCGTGAGATTGCGCTTCTGGCATTCGTCGATGAGGTGCCGCGGGACGCTACGGAAGTTGGCGCCGAGCTCGAGCACCATGGCGGCGATTCCGCGTTCAGCCAATTCCGCGATGAGTCGCCGGTCCGACGCTTCCGGCCCGTGGAACATGCGGCCCTCGGTGAGCACCAGTTCGCCGCCACGCAGAACAGACGCGATATCGCGAACCTCGACCACGTGTACCCAGCGGATGGGGCGGTCGAGGTTCTCTCGGCCCGCGATCACTTCGGGCGCGCCGCCGCGTAGGGCGGGCAGCTGTAGGGCAGCTCGAACGGTCAAGGCTTCAGACACTTACCAAGTGTGGCTGACTCGCCGGTCGTTGCAGAATTACTGCCGAAATTCCGACATCCTGTCGCGCCTGATCCCGAGATGCTTGACATGACGCGGGTCGCCGGGCCCGGCAATATGCAGAAACATTTCGCGAAGCATCTGCTGACTGGATGAAGGAGGCTGCCGGTGAGTATGCCGATCGTCGGTTACACAGATCGCCTCACAGTGGAGCCGGGCCAAACAGTTGAATTCAAGATCAGCAGTGTTGAGCCGACCTTTCACGCCACGCTGGTGCGCTTGCTCCACGGCGACGACAATCCTGCCGGTCCTGGCTTCAAGGCAACGCGCGTTCCTTCGGCCATCGAGGGACCCCATCCAGGCCGGTACCAGTCCCTGCGCCCGGGCTCCTACGTCCACATTCCGCATCGTGCGGGGTTGACACCGTCGGCCAGCTTCTCCATCCATCTGTGGATGTGGATCAACTCGGCAACCGGCGGTCGACAGACCCTGCTGTCTCAAGGGTCGGTCGACGACGGCGGATATGCCCTCCGCATGGAGGACAGCAGGATCACCGCTCGGGTTGGCGATCAGGCGGTCACCGTGGCCAGCCCGATCCTGCCCCGCCGGTGGTACTCGGTAGCGGCAGTGTTCGACACCGCCGCAGGTGAGCTGCGCCTCGATGTGGTACCCTTGGCGATCAACCGGGCCCCCCATCACGACCGCGCGTGCAGTTCGATCGGTATGCCCACACCCGGTGTGGCTGACGTCCTCATCGGTGCCGAGAAGCTCAGCGACGGGCAGGTCGGAAACTTCTGTAACGGCAAGATCGATTCCCCCCGCATCTATCCGACGGCGCTCAACGATGCCGAGCTGGAATCGATCAGGCAGGACACCTCCAACCAGGCTGCGGCTTCTCCCTTGGCCGCATGGGATTTCGCCGCCGACATCAGCAATTGGACGGTGACCGACGTCGTCGGCGGATTCCACGGACACACCGTCAACAAACCGATGCGAGGCGCTACCGGCCATAACTGGGACGGGTCGGAAACGTCGTGGGCGCACGCACCGGCGCAATACGGCGCCATCCACTTTCACGACGACGACCTTGCCGATGCGGGCTGGGAGACAGCCTTTCAGTGGACGGTTCCCGACGAACTGCCCAGCGCCGTCTACGCGGCACATGTGACCGCTGGCGATGCCGAGGACTACATCCCGGTGTTCGTTCGCCCGCGCCGCGGGTATCCGACGTCCAAGATCGCACTACTCATCCCGACATTCAGCTACTTGGCCTACGCCAATGAGCAGCTGCTGAATAACCCTCTGCTTGAAAACCAGGCCGACTACCCGTCGCAGGTTCAAGACCGCTACATCGTCGAGAACCGCCTACTGAGTCTCTACGACAAACACAGCGATGGTTCGGGCGTCTGTTATTCGTCACGACTGCGACCCGTGGTCAATATGCGTCCCAAATGCCGCATGGCGTGGCTCGACGGCGGCAAGGGCTCGCCACACCAATTCAACGCCGACCTGCACATCATCGACTGGCTGCACGAAAACGGCTATGAAGCAGACATTTTCACCGACGAAGACCTCCACCACGAGGGTCATTCCTTGCTCGCCCCGTACAAGGCGGTGCTGACCGGCTCGCATCACGAGTACTGGTCGGGTGAAATGATCGATGCCGCACAAGGCTACCTTCAGGACGGTGGCCGATTACTGTCGTTGTGCGGCAACGGAATGTACTGGGTCACCCAACTCGATCCTGAGACCGGCACCAGCGTCGAGATCCGCCGTCGCGGCCCCGCGACGCGGATGTGGGAACCCGAACCCGGTGAGGCGCACCTGAGCAGCACCGGGGAGCTCGGCGGTACCTGGCGGTTCCGAGGTCGCGGCCCACAGTCCTGGATAGGCGCGGGTTACACAGCCGAGACGGCAGGACCAGGTCGTCCCTTCCGGCGTACGGAGCGAAGCTACAACGAGGATGTCGCGTTCATCTTCGACGGCGTAGCGGGCGACATGATCGGCGACTTTCCCTGCCTCGTCAACTCCTATGGTGCAGCAGGATTCGAGTTTGATCGCGCCGATCCGGCACTTGGCACCCCGGCAGAGACCGTCATCTTGGCCACTGCCGACGGGTTCGATGATGGGGCTCAAGGAGCCATCGACGATGTTCTGCTGTCCGACTCCAGTCAGGGTGGCACCCAGAGCCCGCTGGTTCGTGCCGATATGACGTTCCTGAGGTATCCCGCCGGAGGCGCGGTCTTTTCGGTCAGCTCCATCGCGTGGGCCGGTTGCCTGTCGTACAACGGATATGACAACGATGTCTCCCGTATCACCCGAAATGTGCTGGAGGCGTTCATCTCTGACGGGATTCAGGCGCAGAGACGCACACGTCAGCACCCATTTCGTAAACTGAGAGGCCCATCGCCAATGGCGAACATCGAGACTACAAACCCGGTCGAACCGCTGCTCGCCGACGCCCGGCGGCAGCAGATTTAATCTCGACAGCGATGGCGAGAGCCGGACAGCGAAGACATTCGCGTCACCCAGATGTTTATACCTAAACCCATTCAGAATAGAGGAAATCGCATATGCCCATCGCCAGTGTCAACCCAGCCACCGGTGAGACGATCGAGACCTTCGCTGCCCACGACGACGCCGAGGTGCAGCGCCGCATAACCGAAGCCGCCGACGCCGCAGAGGCGCTGCGTGATACGACGTACTCCCAACGCGCCGAGTGGATGAAGGCGGCCGCAGACCTCTTGGAGGCCGATGTCGAGTCGGCTGCCAAGATGATCACCCGCGAGATGGGTAAACCCATCGCCCAGTCGCGCGGGGAAGTTCTCAAGTGCGCCAAGAACATGCGCTACTACGCCGAGCACGCTGAATCCTTCCTGGCCGCCGAGTTCCTGGCGGATCCCTCGGCCGTCACCGCATCTGAGGCGGGCGCGGTGTGGCAGCCGCTGGGTGTGGTGCTGGCCGTCATGCCATGGAACTACCCATTCTGGCAGGTCGTCCGGTTCGCCGCGCCGGCGCTGATGGCGGGTAACACCGTGCTGCTCAAACACGCGTCGAACGTGCCGCAGTCGGCCCTGTACCTCGACGCCCTCTTCGAGAAGAGCGGATTTCCGGTCGGCTCGTTCCGGACGCTGCTCATCGGGTCCGCCGGGGTCGCGGCCGTCCTCGAAGACGTCCGTGTCAAGGCCGTGACGCTGACCGGTTCCGAGCAAGCGGGCCGCTCGGTGGCCGCAACGGCCGGGCAGCAGGTCAAAAAGGCCGTCCTGGAGCTCGGCGGGTCCGACCCGTTCATCGTGATGCCCAGCGCCGATCTGGAGGCTGCGGCTGCCACCGCCGTCAAGGCCCGCATCTCCAATAACGGTCAATCATGCGTGGCTGCAAAGCGTTTCATCGTCCACGCCGACGTGTACGATGCGTTTGCGAAACTGTTCGCCGCAAAGATGGGCGCACTGACCGTCGGTGACCCGATGGACGAGGCAGTGGATGTCGGGCCGTTGGCCACCGAGTCCGGTCGCGACGAAGTAGCCGAGTTGGTGGACGACGCGGTGGCCAAGGGCGCTCAAGTGCTCGTCGGCGGATTGGCGTCTAAGTCCGGAGGCTGGTACTACCCGCCGACCGTTCTCGCGGGCCTGACCGATGACATGCGCATCGTATTGGAAGAGACCTTCGGTCCCGTCGCGTCGCTCTACAAAGTTGCCGATCGTGACGAGGCCGTCAAGATCGCCAATCAGACCACCTTCGGGCTGAGTTCCGCGGTGTGGACCACCGATTCTGCAGAACAGGATTGGTTTGTCGATCAGCTGGACGCCGGAGCGGTTTTCGTCAACGGGATGACGGTGTCCTTCCCTGAGCTGCCGTTCGGCGGCGTCAAGGCGTCGGGCTATGGCCGCGAACTCGCGGCGGCGGGCATTCGTGAGTTCTGCAACCTGAAGACGGTCTGGAAGGCCTGAGCGTCGTTTACCCTCCCGACAGTCATGCGCGGCTGTGCGGTCTCACCCGAACCCGTTCTTTATAAACGGACGAGGCCCGCACGGTCGCGCATTTCTCGCTTCCGCTCCGGGCGTGCATCAACGATGACTGACGGCCTCGTGGCCGAGAGGTCGACGGAACTCCGGTGAGCGCTTGACGAAATGTGAACGTCCCGAGGCGGCTGCCTGACAGTCCGCGGGGTGTCCGCACTCACACCAGCGGCGAGAATTTTCTGCGAAGGGACCTTTCCCCTTGACCAGCCCGGGTCTTCCAAAGGAGCCTGTTCATGTCTGTGATTGATCACGAAAACTACTTCACCAGTCTGCCCCGCGAGTACTACCTCGATGAGGATCGGTACACCAATGAGCTGGCCAGGGTCTGGGGCCAGCAGTGGATCTACGCCGGGCACGTTTCCCAAATCCCCAAGACTGGCGACTACTTCACCTTCGAGGTCGGGACCGAGAACATTCTGGTGGTGCGCGACGGCGGTGACGTCCGCGCCGTTCATAACGTTTGCCGGCACCGGGGACTGCAGCTGTGCAATCAGCCCACTGGCCGGGTCGGCCGCAGAATCGTCTGCCCGTACCACTCGTGGAGCTACGGGCTCGATGGAAAGTTGCTCAAAGCTACCCGCCAGGACGACGGAGAGTTCTTCGATTACAAGGACTTCGGGCTGTTTCCTATACACGTGTCGATCTGGCAGGGGTTCATTTTTGTGAGCCTGGCCGAAGTCGCCCCGGCTCCGGTTGACTCGATGATCGACGAGAAGGCAACCGCCGACATGGCGGTCCTCGATCCCACCCGGCTCAAGATCGCGCACGAGATCACCTACTATGCCGATGCCAACTGGAAGCTTCTGCTCGAAAACGGCGTCGAGTGCTATCACTGTCCGTCGGTGCATCCGGAGTTCTGCGTTTCGCTCGACGCCCAAGAGATGTCGGACTACTACGAAGAGGACTATATCGGCGATCTGGTCCAAGGTTTGGTCATCCCGGTCAAGCGTGAGTTGGAATCGCTGTCGATGGACGGCCACTACGTCTCGAAGAAACTCCTCGGAGAGTTCGGCCGCGGCGCCGACGTTCCCGATGACTTCGGCGCGGGGTTCATGACCCAGCCCGGATACTGTTGGGGGGGATTCCATCCTGATTACGGCATGGTCGCCAGCACCCTGCCGATCTCGGCAACGCGAACCAAGATGGTGTGTTGGTGGTTTGTGCACGAAGACGCCGAGGAGGGAGTCGACTACAACGTCGACGAACTCGTCAAGCTGTGGGACATCACCAACATTCAGGACCTACACATCCAAGAGCGCCAACAAGTCGGCCTGACCTCGCAACGTTATGTTCCGGGACCGAATTCGCCGTCGCAGGAACCCGGTATCCGCGCCGCGCTGCGCAAGTACCTGGAGATGATGGGAGAACCGAGCTGAGTACCCACAGTTCCGGCCGAGGACGCCTCGCCGGCAAGGCTGCTGTCGTCACCGGAGCCACGAGTGGTCTCGGATTGGCCGTGGCGTACGCCATGGCGGCCGAGGGTGCCGCGGTGGTCGCGGTAGGGCGCAACGCCGACCGCGGCCACGAAATCGTGCAATCGATTGTGAAGGACGGCCACACAGCGGTCTTCGTACGCGGCGACGTGGCCGTAGAGAAAGACATCGCCAGAGCAATCGAGCTCTGCCGGGCCGAGTTCGGCTCGTTGGACATCATGCACAACAATGCGGCGTTTTTTGTGACCGCGGAGTTGCACCAGACCACAACCGAAGACTGGGATCGGTCACTCCGGACCAACCTGAGTTCGGTGTTCTGGGGCAGTAAGCACGCGGTGCTCGCAATGCGCGAGCAGGGTCACGGTGGGTCGATCATCAACACTGCGTCCGTGGCCGCCTTCACCGCGACAGCCGACACCGCCGCCTACGTCGCAACGAAATCGGGTGTCATGGGGCTCACCCGGTCCGTAGCGCTTGCGTACGCAGCGGAAGGTATTCGGTGTAATGCGTTGTGCCCCGGTGACTTCGAGTCGCCGATGTTCGATAGCTTCCTGGCAACCCAGAGTAACCCCAGCGCTGCCCGGAGGGAATTCGAAGCGCTGTACCCGACGAAGCGCATCCTCAAGCCCGGTGACGTCGCCAACGCGGCCGTCTTCCTCGCATCTGACGAAGCGGCCGGCGTCAATGGAACGTCACTCGTGGTTGACGACGGGCTACTGGCCAAGACCTACTGATCGTTGGAGTCTGCCTTGACCCATCTAGTCCAATTCCGAGTCCTTTCGGTCATCGCGGAAACCCACGAGGCGAAGTCGTTTCGGCTTCAGGCACCCAGGCCCCTCGCGTACAAGCCGGGACAATTTCTCACGATCGGAGTGCCGTCCGAACGTGGAACGGTGGCGCGATGCTATTCACTGTCGAGCGCCCCCCATGAGGAGGACTTCTCGATCACGGTGAAGCGCACACCGCGCGGCTACGCGTCCAATTGGATATGCGATCACATAACAGTCGGGGACACCATCACGGCGCTGCCACCGTCAGGCAACTTCATCCCGCCGTCGCAAGACACCGACTTGGTCTTGTTCGCTGCCGGCAGCGGAATAACCCCTGTGATGTCGATCGCGAAACATGTTCTGACACAGACTGATAGAGACGTGGCGCTGTTCTATGCCAATCGAGATGCCGCGGCAGTCATCTTCGCTGAAGAGCTACGCGCCATGTCGGACACCTATGCGGACCGGTTTCATGTGGTGCACTGGCTGGAGGAATTGCAATCGCTGCCCCGTACCGCTGACTTGCGGCGGTTCGTTGCGGCGTACCCGCATTACTCTGCGTACACCTGCGGGCCGGCGCCATTCATGGCTGCGGTCACCGATGCCCTGACCCCACTGGGATTCGTCGGCGATCGCCTCAAACGTGAGGTGTTCCAGTCACTGAGCAGCAACCCTTTCCAGGCTCAGGATGTTGAGTCCGACCCTGGGGCCAAGCTGGCTCGGGTCCGTGGTACGTGCAACGGCGCTAGTTTCGACTTCGACGACTGGCCGTCTGACGTGCCTCTGCTCCAGCACCTGCTGTCCAAGGGGGTAGACGCTCCCTTCTCCTGCCGTAGCGGTGAGTGCGGTGCGTGCATTGTCCAGTTGGTCGAGGGTGCCGTCGAGATGGAGCAGAACGACGTGCTCGACTCTGATGAACTGGCCGACGGGTATCGCTTGGCCTGCCAAGCCAAGCCGTTGTCGGAATCTATTGTCATCACCTACGACTGAGGCGTTTTCAAGCAGGGCTCATCTGCGGGCCAAGGTTAGCTCGTACGCGTGTCGGTTCTGGATGACAGCGGTCTTCAGTGCTTCGGGCTGACGAGACTTCGGTGGGTACGTATACGGCTGACTCGCGACTGCAACATTGAACTGCGCTCATCCTCAGACAATCCGCCCCACGTACCCCATGCCTCTTGAAACCTGACGGCGTGCTCTCGGCACGCGGAAATGACCGGGCAGGTTGCACAGACCTCTTTGGCCTTGTGTTGGCGGCTGGAACGTGCGCGGCCACGCTCGCAATCCGGGTGAAAGAACAGAGATTCGTCGGCGTCGCGACACCGCGCGAGAAGGCGCCAACTCCAGGCCTCCTCTTGCCGCGTGCGCGTCTCTGTGACTCGAGTGGTGTTGGCGGACATGATTTTTACCAGCCGCGTTCGGCGAGCCGGTGCGGCTGGGCGATCTCCTCGACGTTGATGCCGACCATGGCCTCGCCGAGCCCGCGCGACACTTTGGCCAGCACGTCGGGGTCGTCGTAGAAGGTGGTGGCCTTGACGATCGCGGCCGCCCGCTGCGCCGGGTTGCCGGACTTGAAGATGCCCGACCCGACGAACACGCCCTCGGCGCCGAGCTGCATCATCATCGCCGCATCGGCCGGGGTCGCGATGCCACCGGCGGTGAACAGCGTCACCGGCAGCTTGCCGGCCCGGGCCACCTCGACCACCAGCTCATAGGGCGCCTGCAGCTCCTTGGCCGCCACATACAGCTCGTCCTCGCTCATCGAGGTGAGCCGGCGGATCTCCCCACCGATCTGGCGCATATGCGTGGTCGCGTTCGAGACGTCGCCGGTGCCGGCCTCACCCTTGGAGCGGATCATCGCCGCGCCCTCGGTGATGCGCCGCAACGCCTCGCCCAGGTTGGTCGCCCCGCACACGAACGGCACGGTGAAGCGCCACTTGTCGATGTGGTTGGTGTAATCGGCTGGGGTCAGCACCTCGGACTCGTCGACGTAATCGACCCCGAGGCTCTGCAGGATCTGGGCCTCCACGAAATGCCCGATCCGCGCCTTGGCCATCACCGGGATGGTGACCGCGTCGATGATGCCCTCGACCATGTCCGGATCCGACATGCGCGACACCCCGCCCTGCGCGCGGATGTCGGCGGGGACGCGCTCCAGCGCCATCACCGCGACCGCACCGGCACCCTCGGCGATACGCGCCTGCTCCGGCGTGACCACATCCATGATCACGCCGCCCTTGAGCATCTCAGCCATCCCACGCTTCACGCGCGCAGTACCAACTGTGTTGTCTGCCATAGCGCACTCCTTCACACCGTTGCCGGTCGAGCGGGTGCGGCGGTTGTCCAGTATCGGGGCGCCCACGACCACCCGCCGGGTCCACGTAGGGCTTCCTTCGCAGATCGCGCATCTGGGAATCGACCGTGCCGAACAAGAGTGCTACGTCTGGGCACTCGAGCCCCATCGGCGAAGTGTCACGGACGTCCGCACCGTCGCCGACACAACGTCAAGTGCCCGAGCTTCCGGACGCTCTTCAGTGGCGCCGACTTGACGAAGTAACGCGATAAACGCCGCAACGTGTGACACCACGTATGTGCCGGCGAGCGGTGATCGCTCGGCAGGATTGACCATGTCCGACGAGCCGAAGCCGGACGACACGTGAGAGCTGTATGACGAAGGGCGGTTAGATGAGCCACGCAACGAACCCGATCAAGGACCCCTCCTGGGGCTCCTCGGCCGAGGACGTACGAGTCGTCGACGCCGTCGTCGTCGGCGCCGGCATGGGCGGGATGTACGCAGTCAAGCGACTCGTCGGCGAGGGCCGCACGGTCATCGCCTTCGAGGGCGCGCCAGACGTCGGCGGTGTATGGCTCCACAATCGGTATCCGGGTGCGCGCGTCGACATCGAGGCCTACTACTACTGCTACTTCGACCCGGAGCTGTACGGCACCTGGCGCTGGACGGAGCGCTACCCCGCACAGCCGGAAATCCTTGCGTACCTTCGGCATTACGCCGACCACCACGACATACGTCGGCACTTCCGGTTCTCGACCTGGGTCGAGCAGATGCTCTGGGACCCGGAGGAGGAGCTCTGGCGGATCCGCACCAGCACCGGCCAGTCTGTTGCCGCCCGTCACGTCTTGATGGCGACAGGTCAGCTGTCGAAGTCGCGGGAGCTGCCGTTCCCCGGTAGCGAGGACTTCACCGGCGAGTGGGTGGAGACGTCGCACTGGCCGGACCGGCCGGTGGAGATCGCGGGCAAGCGAGTCGCCGTCATCGGCACCGGCTCTTCCGGTGTCCAGGTCATCACCGAGGTGGCGAAGGAGGCAGCCAGCCTCCATGTCTTCCAACGCACGCCAAACTACGTCGTGCCGTCGCAGAACGCGCCGATCGACCATGAGAAGTACGCCGACATCGCGGCCCGGCTCCCCGAAGTCTGGCAGCAGGTCCAGGGCAGCAGCACCGCCTACCTGGCACCCACCAGCGACACTCCCGCCACCGAGCTCTCGCCCGAGGAACAGCTCAAACGCCTCGAGTCGCAGTGGGAGTTCGGCGGCCTCGCCATGACGTTCGCCTTCCCGGACCAGCGCACCGACTGGACGGTGAACGACATCGTCTCCAATTACGTCCGCGAGAAGATCCGCTCGTCGATCAGCGACCCCGAGCTCGCCGCAGTCCTCGAGCCCAAGGACTACCCCATCGGGACGCGCAGGCTCTGCGTCTGCAACGGCTACTACGAGACCTACAACCGGCCGAACGTCGAGCTGGTGAACCTGCGCGAGGAACCCATCGAGCGGATCACGCCGACGGGGATCCGCACGTCCAGCGGCGAGTACGAGTTCGACCTGATCATCTCCGCGCTCGGATTCGACGCCTTCACGGGGCCGATCGACGCGATCGACATCCGAAACGAGCACGGCGCCCGCCCGACGGAGTCCTGGCAGCGCGGCCCGCACTCGTACCTCGGCCTGATGCTGCACGGGTTCCCGAACCTGTACCTGCTCACCGGTCCGGGAAGTCCGTCGGTGCTGGTGAACTTCAACGTGCACAACGTGTACCACGTCGACGTCGTGACGGACCTGATCGGCTACATGGAGCGGAACGGCTTGACGTCCGTGCAGCCGACGCTGGCTGCGCAGGAGGACTGGAAGCAGCGCAGCCAGGCGGTGGCAGACGGCCTGATCCGCAAGCAGGTCGAGAACTACATGACCCACGTGAACGAGGACGGAACGCGTTTCTTCATCCCCTACGCCGGCGGCTGGGGCAACTACGTCCAGATCGTCGACGACGTGGTCGCGCGCGGGTACGAGGGGTTCGAGTTCCGATAGTGCCCCTTGGGGTGGTGGACTTCGGATCGGCGTGGGTGCACGCGTGGTGATCAACGAGTCGTGGTGAATGTTAGGCGATTTGACGTTGTTCGGCGATGGGTTCGGCGGCGGCCTGTTTGTCGGCGATGACTTTGCGCAGTTCGGCCATGGAGACCTCGGACAGATAGCGGCGGGTGACCTGCCATTCGTCGTGGGCTTCGATGACCACGGCGGTGGCCAACCGTAGGAACGCGGCCGGGTTGGGGAAGATCTCGACGACATCGGCGCGACGTTTGATCTCCTTGTTGAGCCGCTCGATGGGGTTGTTCGACCAGATCTTCTGCCAGTGAGTGCGCGGGAACGCGGTGAACGCCAGCACGTCGGCTTTCGCCTCGTCCATCATCGCGGCCACTTTCGGGAAGCTCGCAGCTAGCGTATCGGCGACCTGATCCCATTGCGCGGCGACGTCGGCGGGATCGGTGTGGGCGAAGATCGTTTTGACCGCCGCGGTCACCGCCGGTGCGTGTTTGGCGGCCACCGCGCCGTGCAGGTTGCGCATGAAATGCACCCGGCATCGCTGCCAGGACGAGCCGGTGAACTGCTGGGCGACGGCGGCTTTCAAGCCCGCGTGGGCATCGGAGATCACCAGATGCACCCCGCTCAGGCCGCGGGCTTTGAGCGAGGCCAGGAACTCGCGCCAGAACTCAAAGGACTCGCTATCGCCGACGGCGGTGCCCAACACCTCGCGGGTGCCGTCGATGGAGACGCCGGTGGCCACCACCAGGGCCTGGGACACCACGTGCGCTCCGATGCGGACCTTGCAGAACGTGGCGTCGCAGAACACGTACGGAAACGAGGTGTGGTTCAGGCTGCGGGTGCGAAACGCGTCGATCTCCTTATCGAGGCCGGCGCAGATGCGCGAGACTTCGGATTTCGAGACACCGGAACCCACACCGAGTGCCGCCACGAGGTCATCGACGCTGCGGGTCGACACACCGTTGAACGTAGGCCTCCATGATCACCGCGTGCAGCGCCCTATCGATGCGGCGACGCCGTTCCAGCAGCGAGGGAAAGAACGACCCGGCCCGCAGTTTGGGGATCTGGACCTCGACATCGCCGGCAGTGGTCGACACCGTCTTGGGCCGGTGCCCATTGCGGTGGGTGGCGCGCCCGTCAGTGCGTTGGTAGCGGCCCGCGCCGATCACCTCGGTGGCTTCAGCCTCGATCAGCGCCTGCAGACCGGCGCGGATCAACTCGGCGAACACCGCCCCGGCATCAGCAGACTTGAGCGCATCGAGCTGGGCAAGCAGGGCAGAATGATCCTGGGTCATCGCGTGGTATGTCTTCCTGTTGAGTCACTTGGTAGGTAACTCACTGACCACTACGCGATGGCCCACCCCAAAGCCCTCAACGACACACCGGACACAGCCCAGCCCGGCCAGCCGCAGACCCGAAACCCCACCACCCCAGGGGACTTACCCCGAGTTCCACGCCGCGCGGGATGCCGACGACTCTGCGTCGGTACACGGGACCGTCGACGTGGCTACGGTCTGACCCAGCGCGATCCGCTGGTCTGGCGAGACGTCTTCAGTGCTGCCACTGGAACTGCTGACGAACGGCGCAGTGGTCGCGACTGGACCCAACTGCGGCTACGAGCGACTTGCTGGCGAGGCGGCCATGTCGAGGGCATCGAGGAACTCCCCCGGTACGGGCTCCCAGGTGCGGGGCCATCGGCCCGCGTTGTGACGGGCGTGCAGCGAGTCGATGAGTTTGGCAACACAGTGTCCTCAGAGAGCTGCGTCGGGATGCATACGCTCCGAGAACGGCCGTCATCGCGGCCATGCGCGCCGGACTGCGCAAGCGGCACTGAAGCGTGCGGCGTCGGCCGGCAGCGTTGACGCCTCCTTCGAGAGTGCGGCCCATCGTCACCGACCGTCGTTGACCCGACAGCATGATCATGTTCTGCTCGTCGGAGCTGACAACCTGTCACTAGGTGCTGGACGACTCACCATCGAGGATGACCTGATACCGTCGCCGGCGCACGTGCTCGGCTCGCCGAGCAGATCCTCGAGAAGGGTTGTCATTTCCCATGTCTGACGAACTTGTATCCTGCGACACGTCCAAGCCCGTTGGGGCGCAACGCCTCAGCGGCTCAATGGGGGTATGGGGAATCGTCTTCATTGTCGCCGCCTTCGCGGGCCCTCTTGGCGCCATGGGCGGTACAGTGCCGATTGGCATCAACGCCGGTAACGGAATCGGACTCCCCGCGACCTTCATCGTGAGCACCTGCATCCTGCTGCTGTTCTCGGTCGCTTTCACGGCGCTGACACCGTATGTGCCGAATGCGGGTGCCTTCTATTCCTATATCGGCACCGGGCTGGGGCGCCGGACTGGGTTCGGGACTGCCTTCCTGGCGTTGCTGGCCTACCTCGCTGTCCTGGTCGGCGTATACGGCCTTCTAGGTTCAGGTATCACCGCGCTGCTCGCGTCGTGGGGTGTCAGCGCTCCGTGGTGGGTGGGCTCTTACGTATGCATGGTCGCGACCGCGTCCCTGGGATACCGCAACATCGACTTGTCCAAGAAGGTGCTCGGCGTCTTGCTGGTCGCCGAGGTGGGAATCGTCCTGGCGCTCGATGCGGCTGTCTTCGCCAACGGTGGTGGCCCGGAGGGTATGTCGCGCGGCTTCACCGCACCCGAGGCTTTGCTATCAGGAGCACCCGGGCTGGCACTGTTGTTCTGCTTCCTGAGCTTCTTGGGGTTCGAGGCCACGGCGGTCTTTCGTGACGAGTGCCGCGACCCTAACCGCACGATCCCGATAGCGACCTATCTCGCGGTGACCCTGGTCGGGGTGTTCTACGTGGTATCCACGTGGGCGCTGATCTCTGCCTGGGGCGACCAGGAGGCGGTCAGAATCGCCGCCGCGGATCCGGTTGCAATGCTTCCCGGTGCCGTGGCGCACTACCTGGGCGGCACCGCAGAACACGTCGTCCAGGTGCTGTTCGTGACAAGTCTTTTCGCATGTCTGCTGTCCATCCAGAACGTGTCCTCCCGTTACGTGTTCAACATCTCGAATCGGGGGGCATTGCCGGCAGTACTGGGCACGCGCCACGAACGGCACGGGTCACCCTCCACCGCTTCCCACGTCGTGACCGTGATCGCAGCCGTCTTCGTCCTCGTGGCGATCGTGACCCGCCTGGATCCCGCGACCGAGCTCTACGGCTGGTTCGCGGGCGCCACAACTGTCGGGTTCATCGTGATGCTCCTCGGCACCACCCTGTCGGCGCTGGTCTTCTTCGGTCGACGATGGCGCTCGGGCGCTCTCGATGAATCGTTTGGCCGAGTCATTGTTGTCCCCTTGGTGGCCCTGGTCTGTCTGGTCGCAGTGTTTGTGCTGGTCCTCCAAAACCTGCGCGATCTCGTCGGGGGATCGCGGCCGGTGGCATGGGCCGTGCTCGGGTCACTGGCGCTGGCCTTCGCCTGGGGGTTCACCGTGGCGACCCGGCGCCCCGAACTATCCCTCGACGACTGAAGTTCGGAGAGGGGCCGCACACGACGGCTGTTGACGAACCGTCATGGCGTCCTCGCGCACGGTTGACACGAGGCGGATTGTCTGGCGCCCGCGATCGCGGGCAGATTGGAAGTTCGTCAATGGGAACACGATGACAGCCGTGACGTCGGCACCGGCACCCGCCCGTGCCGGTGCCCCGGTTATCGGTCAGCAAGACAGCGGAGGAGCAGGATGAAGGTTGTCGGTTACGCAGACAAGTTGAGTGTCGAGCCTGGAGCGTCAATCACCTTCATGGTGAGTTCTGAGCCCGGCCGCTTCTCGGCTCGACTGGTCCGCCTCATCCATGGCGACACCAACCCGGCGGGACCGGGCTACAAGGATGTGGCGGTTCCCAGCAGCTTGGACGGGGAGTACGACGGAGGCCTGCAGAAGCTGCGGACCGGTTCCTACATCCGGACCTCTGGCTCCACAGAGTTCGACGCGGCGGGGGACCTGACACTTCAGATGTGGATCTGTCCGACGCTCCCCAGCAAGGCTGTCCAAACGATCATCGCAAAGGGCAACGCCGACGACGACGGGTTCGCGCTGCGACTCGAAGATGGTCGACTGACACTTCGCATGGGGACGACAGCTATCTCGGTCGATCAAACCGTCCGTGCTCACCAATGGTACTTCGTGTCAGCGGTTTACGAGTCCGCGTCAGGAACCGCACGTCTTGCGCTTGAGCCGAGCTCGGGCGTTACGGTAGGGCTTGCCGGGCACGTAACCGCGGCCATGCCTGCCGGCCACGCATGGGGCACAGGAGCCTTGCTGATCGCAGGTGAGGCCACAGCCGATGGAGAAGTCGGCAACTTCTACAACGGCAAGATCGACGCCCCGAAAGTGTTCACGCGCGCGCTCAACGACGACGAGCTGGCAGCACTTCGCGATGACGACGCATCTGCGCCCACCGATGCGGCTGCGGCGTGGGATTTCTCTCAGGACATCAGCACGTGGTCGGTGGTCGATACCTCGGGCAACGGACACCACGGGGAGGTTGTCAACAAGCCGACGCGTGGGGTAACCGGCCGTAACTGGTCTGGCCGAGAGCTCGCCTGGAAGCACGCGCCCGGGGAGTACGGCGCCATCCACTTCCACGACGACGACCTTTCCGACGCCGGCTGGAGGCCGTCATTCGAGTGGACCGTTCCGTCCGATCTGCGTAGCGGCGTGTACGCCGTGCACCTCACGGCGGGCGACCACGAAGACTATGTTCCGTTTTTCGTCGTTCCGCCTCTCGGGCGCCCGACCGCGAAAATCGCGATTCTGCTTCCCGTCTTCAGCTATCTCGCGTACGGAAACGAGCAGATGCTCGGCCCGACGGGGGCGTATTCCGGTGCGCTGCCGAACTATCCGTGGCAGGAGCAGGACAAGTACGTGGTCGAGACGGGCATGCGGAGCCTGTATGACCGACACACCGACGGTAGCGGAGTGTGCTACTCCTCCTGGCTTCGGCCGGTCGTGAACATGCGGCCCAAGTACGACATGCCATTCCTTGATCTGGGCAAAGGCTCGCCGCACCAGTTCAACGCCGACCTGCACCTCATCGACTGGCTGGAGGAGCGGGGTATCGAATACGACATCATCACAGACCTCGAGCTTCACCACGAGGGAGTGGAGCGTCTCAGAGATTATCGCGTGGTTTCGACGGCAAGCCATAATGAGTACTGGTCAGAAGCGATGCTCGATGCGGCTGAGGCCTACGTCAATGGAGGCGGCCGGTTCATCTATCTCTCTGGTAATGGGCTGTATTGGGTCACTGCGCTTGACGGGACCGGGACCGGAGTGGAGATCCGTCGCTGCGGACCCGCGCAGCGTACTTGGAACGCCGCGCCAGGCGAATCGTCGCTCAGCAGTACCGGTGAGCCCGGGGGACTTTGGCGTTTTCGCGGTCGCCCTCCCCAGCGATTCCTTGGCGTCGGCTCGATTGCCGAAGGAGGCAGCGTCGGACGGCCGTACGATCGGCAACCGGCGAGCTTCGACCCGAAAGTGGCGTTCATCTTCGACGGCATCGGCGACGACGAGCAGATCGGTGCCTTCGACTGCCTGGTAAACAGCTGGGGTGCTGCAGGATTCGAGATCTGCCAGACCAACGCCGCGCTCGGCACACCCGAGCACACGATGGTCCTTGCCAGCGCCAGGGATTTCGACACCGACGACTGGGCGGTCTTCAGCGAGGAGCTCCAGCTGTCCGCAATCTGGGACGGCGAGATCCGAGCGGACATGGTCTTTCTTGAATACCCCAACGGCGGAGCAGTTTTCGGTGTCGGATCGATAGCGTGGTGCGCCTGTCTGTCGTACAACTCCTACGACAACAACGTCTCGCGGCTCACCGAGAATGTCTTCCGGGGATTTGTGGCCGAACAATTGCCGACCTCGGGCAGCTGAACTCGCCCTGCTGCCTCGCGCCGGCGACAGCCGACGCACCGGCTGTTGAAACTGGGCGAAAGAGCTCGCGCACAAGGACCCTCCGGGTTTGGACGCTTGGTGTCAGATGGGAGGACGGTGCAGTGAAGCGGTGGGCCCTGTTGGGGACTGCCATAGCCTTTGAGCTCACCGGGACGCTGGCCCTGCGTGCGTCTCACGACAACAAGGGATGGCTGGTACTGGCAGTCATCGGCTACGTCTGCGCGTTTGTGGGGCTGACGCTGGTTCTTCGGACCGGCCTCGCTGTCGGGGTGGCGTACGGAATCTGGGGGGCGGTCGGCACCGCCGGCACCGCCGCCTTGGCGGCCGTCTTCTTCGACGAGCCGCTGACTTGGCCCATCGTGGGTGGGATCGCGCTGATCATCGCCGGGGTGATGTTCGTCGAACTGGGCTCGCACTCACCGAAGGAGCAGTCCACATGATGTGGTTTGTGTTGGGGGCAGCGATCGTCATCGAGGTGGGGGCCACCTTGGCCCTGCGTGCTTCGGAGGGATTCCGCAGAAAGCGGTGGATTGCGCCAGTCTTGTCCGGTTACGCCGTGTCGCTTTCTCTGCTGTGGGTGTCCCTGAGCCTGGGCATGCCGGTGGGTGTGGCGTATGGCGTCTGGACCGCATGCGGCGTAGCGCTGGTCGCGATAGTGGCGCGCTTCCTGTTCAACGACCCGTTGACCATGAAGATGGCAATCGGGATCACCTTCATCGTCTCTGGTGTGCTCGCGATCGAGCTCGCCGGTGTACCCGGTCTTGGGGCTAGCTAGCTAGCTAGGGACACGATCTGTATGGCGACCCGTCAGCGCTGAGCTGTCGCTCCACGGGTGTGTGTGGTGGTTCAACGAACTGCCGTGGCCCGCGGTCGCGCGGTGAGTCACGCAGTGGCGTGCGGTATCCCGTTGAGGCAATACCGCACGCCACTGCCACCCAGTCCGTTCAGCGTTGTGGTTGCAGCGCGTCGGAGTTCGGCTCTGCGACAGGGGCGGTTTCCTTGATGAAGAACGGCGTGACGGCGCACAGCAGGATGGTGGCGACGGTCAGCACCACGAAACCCTGGACAAAGCTGCCGGTGGCATCCTTGACGGCCCCCAACAGGTACGGATAGGCGAATCCGCTCACGATCCAGGGGACCCCGACAATGATGCCGTTGACCACACCCGCAGACTTCGGGTGCACTGACTCGACGGCTTCGGCCAACGACAATGATTCACTCGCGTAAACGCCGATACCGATCAGCGGAACGAGCAGGATGACCATGACGTAGTTTCCGGTGGCTAGGAAGAGCGTCATCGCCGCAAGCGAACCTGCCGTCACGAACCCACCCACCGTGATGATCTTCTTCGGACTGCCCAGCCGTTCGGCAAGGATGGGCACCGACAGTGCCGCGGCCGAGCCGGCGATGGAGAACAGTGCGGTCAGGAACCCGGCCAGCGATTCCGACACGCCTGCTTCCTCGACGAGGATTGACGGCATCCAGCTCGAGATCGCGGCGAACAGGCCCACGCCACCAATCCAGAAGAGCAGTGCTGACAGCACATTTCGGTTCGCCAGCGAGCGATACGGCCGCTCAGCAGAGACACCCGACACCGGTTCTGCGGGCAGCGAATGTAGCGCTTGGCCTACGGCGACGGGCGCGTTCTTCGACACGAAGAGCACCACGACGAGGACGGCACCCATGCAGACAGCCTGAACGGTCAGGCCCATGCGCCAGCCGAAGGCGGCAAGCACGGCCGAGAAGACGAACAGACTCAGTAGGGCTCCCATTCCGTCTCCGGACAGCATGACGCCAAGTGCACGCCCGGTCTTCCTGACGTCCCGGAACCAGTTCGCCGCCATGGTGTAGGTGGCGACCCACAAGAACCCCACCGAGACGCCGGCGAGAACCCTCGCAACGATGATGAGGCTGAATCCGTCGGCCATGGCGAAGAGTGCCTGCCCCAGCACCCCGGCTGCCAGACCCGCCATGATGACGTTCTTGCTTCCCCATCGGGATGCCACCACACCCCCGATCAGGATCATCACACCTGCGACCAGGCCGGTGATCGAGGAGATGCCGCCGGCCTGCGAGTAGCTCAGACCCAGCTCCTCGCTGATGGTTCCGAGGCTGGGGCTCCACCCGACATAGGGCAGAAACGCACCCACCAATGCCATGTACGCGACAAATAGATTTGTCCACCTACTGTTTGACATAACGCTCCTCCGCGACTCGGACCTGACAAAGTTTGTTGTCGTGCAAAGTGCGGCCCTGGCTGAAAAGTCAACCCACACGAGCCGTCCGTGCTCTTAAAGGTTGCTACGTGAGGGCGCTCACACCACATCGCCGAAGTGTCAAGGAGGATCCCGACGCCATCGACACATCGTCAAGTACTGCACTTTCGGGCAGACGCAGTGAAGACAACGCCGTTACGATCGACGACCGCACGCAAACTCCACCTCAGAAAGCAGGATCATCTGTGAAGAAGTTCGACTCCAATTGGACGCCTTTCACGCCCGTGGCACGTGAGCGTGTGACGGAGGGAGAACCGGAAACACGTCTTGCGGAAGCAGTATCGGGCGAGGGCTTTAAGTCCGGCCTGTGGGAGGTGACGCCGGGCCGGTTCACCACAGCGCCGCGGGGATTCGACGAAGTAATCCACATCATCAGTGGTAGCGGAGTGTTGCGGTCTGCCGATGGTAGTTCGGTGGAACTGGCGCCGGGTGTCTCGTTTCTGATGGAAGACGGATTCGTGGGTGAATGGGAAATCCGTGAGCAGCTGCAGAAGTTCTACGCCAAGGTTCAGACCGCTACCGCCGACTGATCGTGTTGTGCTCGGCCGCCGGCCGGGGGGCGGCGTCGCCGCGGCGGCTCCCCCGGCCGGGCGGCCCACGATCCGTTCTGGTCGGCAGATATTCGAATCGGCACCATGGACAGTCTGACGCACGTCTCGCCCGTATCGTCTGACACTTTGTTCCGTGTGACGCGGACAACACCGTATGTACTCTCAGTTCCGCGGGCCGACGCCTTGCGCGTCTGCTGTCCATATCGACAACCGGGGCCCACAACATCGGCCTCCTCGCGTGGCCCACCCGCCTCGCGCCGCGAAAGTGTAGAAATGACTGACGAAAACCCATCCGGCACAAGTAGATTGCTAGCCACATCAACGCATCACCCCCGATCTGACACGGCCATCGAGGCCTCGCGAGTCACCATCGCGGTGGTCGGAAGCGGCCCGTCCGGATGCTACGCCGCGACATTTCTGAAGAAGGCGTGGCCGCAGGCGGAGATCACCGTCTTCGAGTCGATGCCGACGCCTTATGGACTTGTCCGCTACGGGATCGCGGCCGACCACCAGGGCACCAAGAATGTTACACGGCAGTTCGACCGACTTTTCACACGAGAGGGCGTGCGATTCGCCGGCAACGTGTGCGTGGGATCCGACGTCGACTTCGCCGACATTGCAAGTTGCTTCGACGTCGTTGTGCTTGCCACGGGACTTCCCCAAGATCGCCCGCTGGGCATCCCGCAACAAGCGGGGACGCGCGTGATCGGAGCTGGAATGCTGCTGCGCGCACTCAACGGCCATCCGGCACATACGCTTCCACGCGATGCCGACGGCCGGTACGTGCCGCTCGGTCGGCACCTTGCCGTGGTCGGCATGGGCAATGTTGCCATAGACGTGATTCGACTGATGTCAAAGGACCCCGAGGAGCTGAATGGGTCTGACATCAACGACGAGCTTCTCGAACAACTCCGACCTCGGAGACTCACCAGCATTGACGTCATCAGCCGATCTGGCCTGTGTCACGCCAAATTTGACCTCGCGATGATGCGCGAGCTGCTGTCCCTGCCAAACATCGACATCACTGTGACAGGCATGAGCGACAACGACATCGGACCGGCCGCAGAACTGCTACGTCCCTATATCGGCACCGCCACCGACTCATCCACACCGGAGGAGACACGCACTCAAGTGCGCCTACACTTCCAACTCACTCCTGAATCGATCACAAATGGCGATGGTCGCGCACACCTGAGGGCGAGTAGTCCGAATGGGCTCGCCCCGGTGACCGAAATAGCCGTTGACTCTGTGATCACAGCAATCGGATTCACCCATGGAGCTCATGACGATCGGAGCTGCCCGACCGGGGAGTGGTCCGGGAAGAACGTCTATCGGGTGGGATGGCTCAACCGTGGACCGCGAGGCGCCATCCCAGAGACCCGCAAGGACGCTCGACAAGTGGTCGACACCATCGCCAACGACATGGCAAGCGGACGTCTCGAAGTCGGCAGAGCGGGATATAAGGCGCTAGAGCCATCGCTTAGAAATGTTGTCAATTTTGCAGATTGGCGGCGGATCGAGGCCATCGAACAAAGAGAAGCACCGCCCGGTCGTTGTCGGCGCAAGATCACCGATCGAAAGCACATGCTCTTAATCGCCACCTCAGCATCTAATTCAGTTGCTGCACTTAATATACCGCAGCGTCCGGGTGACGGCCGGGCGCAACAACATACTCGCAGGGAGTCGGATCAATGAGAACGGTCACCATCCTCTTCGGTACCGAAACCGGAAACGCCGAGATGGTCGCCGACGAAATCGCCACGGCTCTGGCTGATTTCGACACCTCAGCCGAGGTGCACAGTATGGGCGACTACCCGGTGGATGAGCTTGGCGGACAACCGCTGGTCATCCTCATCACCTCGACTTATGGCGAAGGGGATCTGCCCGACACCGCCATACCGTTCTTCGACGCTCTAAAGGCCCTGCAGCCGGACCTGTCGTCGACCCGGTTCGCCGCTTTCGGCCTGGGCGACAGCAGCTATGACACCTACAACAACGGCATCGAAACTCTGATCGCTGCAGTAACCGGGCTTGGCGCGACGCAAATCGGCGAGACCGGTCGCCACGATGCCGACAGTGGCCTCGACCCCTGCGACACCGCGACGACATGGGTCCGGGAGACATTCGCACATGCTGAAGTGTGACGCCAGAAACGTAGCCACCTAACCACCTTGATCGAAGGAGAAACGTGACTGTACATGGCACCTCATCGCTGAGTGCCGCCATAATCCCCGAGCCCAACTCAGTGACTCTCGATGACTGGGGTCCACTGCCCGAGGCAACAGGCGCACCGATGGCCACCGAAGGCAAGAAGCTCTGGGCGGGTGACGGAATTCTCGAAGTCGGCATATGGAAATGTGCCGCCGGTCTGTCGCGCTGGAAGTTCGAGACCAACGAGTCCTTCACAATCTTCTCCGGTCGGATGACGGTGACCGAGGATGGTGGCCAACCTCTCGAACTCACCTACGGCGACAGCGCGGTTTTCCCGAAGGGGTGGAGCGGTGTATGGGAGCTGCACGAAACGGTGCTCAAGGTGTACACGGTCTTCTGACTATGGTGGGCGACGTCAAGATCGCCTGAAACGAGCGTGCGGAAATACGTGGGGTCATTGGCGCCTGCCTTCCCTAGGTGCCCCGTTGAGTGCAAATGCAGATGCAAATGACAGTTAAAGGAAATTCGCTTCAATGAGTCAGACTGTGCGTGGGTTGATTTCTCGCTCCAAGGGTGCCCGGGTGGAGGTCACCGACATCGTGATCCCAGACCCGGGTCCGGGTGAGGTGGTGGTCAAGGTCATCGCCTGCGGGGTCTGTCACACCGACCTGACCTATCGCGAGGGCGGCATCTCCGATGACTACCCGTTCCTACTGGGCCACGAGGCGTCCGGCACCGTCGAAGCCATCGGCGAGGGCGTGATCAACGTGGAGCCAGGTGATTTCGTCATCTTGAACTGGCGCGCGGTGTGCGGCCAGTGCCGAGCTTGCAAACGCGGCCGACCGCACCTGTGTTTCGAGACCTTCAACGCCACCCAGAGTATGACGCTGACCGACGGCACTCAGCTCTCCCCGGCGTTGGGCGTCGGCGCCTTCGTCGAAAAGACCCTGGTCCATGAAAGACAATGCACCAAAGTCGATTCCGCGGCGGATCCCGCCGTCGCAGGCCTGCTGGGGTGCGGGGTGATGGCAGGCATCGGTGCCGCGATCAACACCGGTGCCGTGACCCGCGATGACACCGTCGCCGTCATCGGCTGTGGCGGCGTCGGTGACGCCGCCATTGCCGGCGCGGCCCTGGTCGGCGCGAAGACGATCATCGCAGTCGACCTGGATAGCCGGAAGTTGGAGAAGGCCCGTGAATTTGGGGCCACTCATACAGTGAACGGGGCCGACGCCGATGTCGTGACCTCGATTCAGGATCTGACCGGTGGCTTCGGCGCTGATGTGGTGATCGACGCTGTGGGCCGGCCGGCGACGTGGAAGCAGGCTTTCTACGCACGTGACCTTGCCGGCACCGTCGTCCTGGTCGGCGTGCCCACGCCGGCAATGACCCTTGACATGCCCTTGGTAGACCTCTTTTCGCATGGCGGGGCGCTCAAATCCTCCTGGTACGGAGACTGCCTTCCGGAGCGCGACTTCCCGACCCTGATCTCGCTGCACCTACAGGGCAGGCTGCCGTTGGAGAAGTTCGTCACCGAACGTATCGGCCTCGACGATGTCGAAGACGCCTTCAAGAAGATGCATGCCGGCGAAGTCCTGCGTTCGGTGGTCATGCTCTGATGGGCACCATCCAATGCATCGTCACCTCGGGAAAGTTCGAACTCGACGCAGGCAGCTGGGACGTCGACAACAACATCTGGCTCGTTGGCGATGACTCGGATGTCATCGTCTTCGATGCCGCCCACACCGCTGCCCCCATCATCGATGCCGTCGCCGGGCGTAACGTCGTGGCCGTGGTCTGCACCCACGGTCACAATGACCACGTCACCGTCGCCCCCGAGCTCGGCAGAGCCCTCGATGCTCCGGTGCTGCTGCACCCGGGCGATGATGTGCTGTGGCAGATGACCCACCCCGCCGAGCAGTTCCACGCCGTCGACGGCGGCGCGACCCTTCAGGTCGGCGGAATCGAACTGCTCGGCCTGCACACCCCGGGCCACTCACCGGGTTCGGTGTGCTGGTTCGCCCCCGAACTCGGCGCAGTGTTCTCCGGCGACACCCTGTTCCACGGCGGCCCGGGCGCCACCGGTCGCTCCTTCTCGGATTTCCCGACCATCCTCGACTCGATCAAGAACCGGCTCGGCACGCTGCCCGACGACACAGTCGTCCATACCGGACACGGTGACAACACCACGATTGGTGACGAGCTGGTGAACTATCACCAGTGGGTTGCCCGCGGCCACTGAAGACACGACGGGCCTCACTGCAGCAGCAGTGAGGCCCGCGTCGGAACTCGCCGATGTCCTATCAGAAGGTCAGCTGCAGATTCATCGTCTTCCATTGACGGGCATGCTGGATACTGTTGTACACGGGCTCACCGATTAGCTCAATTGCCTTGCAGCGCTGCGTGACAGCAGTCAGGATGGTCTCGGTCGACTGGCGAGCCAGGATCTGCCCCATGCAGGAATGGGGCCCAGCGGCGAAGGCAAGCTGCTGACTTCCCTGAGTCGAGCGTCGGTAGTCGAACCGGTCGGGGTCGGCAAAGGCACGCTCGTCGCGGTTGGCCGATGCAAGCAACACGTACACGGGCGCGCCGGCCGGTATCACGGTGCCGGCGACCTCCACATCCTCGAGCAGCAGACGTGTGACACCGGTTTCCGGTGTGATGAACCGCACCAGCTCGTTCACGATCTTCGGCCGAACCGCGGGATCGTCTCGAAAAACGGCGAAAAGCTCAGGGTCCCTGGCCATGCGCTCCAAACCGTGCGCAACGAGCGTCACCGTCGAAAAGTGGCCGGTTGCCAGGAACAGCATGATGTTCGCCGTTGCTTCCCGACTGGTGATGTCGCCGCGATCCTCGGCGTCGATATAGGCGGCGATGACACCGGGCTGGGGCTCTCGGCGTACCTGCGCGATCGCATCGGCGCAGTACTTTTCGAGCCATTCACTGCCCTCGGCGCCGGCCTTGAGGTCGTCGTCGGTGGCCACGATGCCGAAGCCGCGAGCGAATTCATACGTGTAGTGACGTACTTCGTCTGCGTGCTCGCCGGTCATGCCGAGCATGCAGCACATCGTCGCATGCGTTGGGACGAGGCACAGTTCACGTACCGCCTCGATGTGGCCCGTCGACTCCACCGCGGACAATGCCTGTTCGACAAAGGAGGCGGTGGTGGACATCCAGCTGCGTACCGACTTCGGGGTGAACAGTTTGTTGACGAGTCTCCGGTGCCAGGTGTGGGCAGGCGCATCCAGTCCGATCACCGCAGAGTGAAAGATGTCGAAGGCGCCGAAATCGAGTTGCTGCACCGAGGTTTTCGCGTGCCGTAGCACTGTGGAAATATCCGCGTACCGCGAGAGAACGTACGTGCCGTCGTCCAGCTTGAGGACGGGAAATTCATCGCGGAGCCGCCGGAAGTGCGGATAGGGATCGTTAAAGAGGTCTGGATGGTAGAACGGCAGGAGCTCCGTCTGGTCTGGCGCGGTCGACAGGGCGGCACTGGGGCGGCTCTCGTGCGGCGGTGTCGGGGAGATCATGTAGGAAGTTTCCAGTCCACCGCGCGTGGATGCACTAGACGAAGTGCCTTCGTGTGGCCGGAATTATCTGACGCTTTGTCAGCGTGGCATCAACCCACCCCCTGCGGACGCGAGATTGTTACCAGTACGTTTCTGATCTCGGCGAGCACCGGGCGCGTCTCGGCGCCGGTCCGCACGGCGGTGTAGACCTGCCGGACGGGCAGACCGGGAAGATCGACGAGCTGTGCCTCAGCTCGGCGTGTTTTCCACACGAGGTCAGGCAGGACTGCGACCGCATGGTCAGTCTCTGCCAGCCGTGCCTGCACCAACAGGTCGGCCGACTCGTATCGGACGTCGGGCTCGAACCCTGCTGCTCGGCAGGCTGATTCAGCCCAGGCGCGGGCGGGTTTGCCTTTTGGTTCGAGCACCCAGGGCAGATCGGCGAAGTCCGAAAGCGAGGCCTTTGTGGCGTGTGGCCGTAACTGCGAGCCCACGTAGAGTCGCAGTACGTCGCTCAGCAGGGGCCGGCTTTCGATTCCCGCCGGCGGCGGTAGTTCGTGCCCGGGGTACTCCTCGCCGAGGACCAGGTCGAACTCGCGGGCCAGCAGTGCTGCGGCTCCGGCGTCGGGTTGGATCTCAGACAGGTACACCGTGAGCCCAGGGTGGCGTTCGCCCAGTATGCGCAGTAGGTCAGGAATGAGGGAGATCGCTGCCGTCTGGAATGTGGCCACTTTGACGACGCCGACGATCTCCGAGCGGGTCGCCGCGAGGGCCGCCTCTGCGCGATCGATCTGCTGCAAGATTCGCTCGGCATGTTCGACAAGTATGTGTCCTGCAGCGGTCAAACCGACACCTCGTCCGACCGGCTCAATAAGGCGAACACCCGCCTCGGTCTCCAGCTGGCTGAGCTGCTGACTAATGGTCGAGGTGCTGAACGATAGTGCCTGCGCCACTTGTGCCAGCGTGCCGCGCCTGCTCAGTTCCACCAGCAAACGCATGCGGTGCAGATTGAGCATTGCCGCTCCAATCAATCGTATTTTTCGAACATTATACGGCGAAATCTATCGCTGGACCGATCGTTAGCTTGATGCGAGAGTTGATGCAGTCGAGTTCGCGGACCTTCCAGCGACTCGAAAGCCTCTGACAACCAACTCAATTGAGCTGGACGCCGTATCGCAGGAGTTCCAATGGGTGCACGCACCGATTTTCTGTTTCTGTCCGAACCGGACTGCATCGACGCGGGCGTTCTCGACGTCAACCGCTGCGTCGACGTCTGCGAGGAGGTGTTTGGACTTCTCGCTCAGGGTGACTACCTGATGGGCGGACCCAACCACAACAGCCACGGCATGGGAGTCGTCTTTCCGACGTCCAGCCCGTTCCCGAACATGCCGCTGGCCGGCCCGGACCGGCGTTTTGTGGCCATGCCCGGCTACCTCGGAGGGCGCTTCGATGTCTGCGGCAACAAGTGGTACGGCTCCAACCACGCCAACACCGCAAAAGGACTACCACGATCGGTCCTGACCTTGATGCTCAACGACAAGGAGACCGGCGAGCCACTGTGCCTCATGTCGGCCAATCTTTTGAGCTCCGCCCGAACCGGGGCGGTGCCAGCGGTCGCAGCACGTCACCTGGCAAGCGCCACAGCGAGCTCGGTCGCAGTTCTGGGCTGTGGGCCGATCAACCGGGCCTGTCTCAAGGCGATCGCCAGTCAGCTACCAGACCTCAAGCGTGTGTACTGCTTCGACATCTTCGAGGCGGCTGCCGAGAACCTGGCCAGTTGGGCGCGGCAGGCCCTCGGTGTCGACGCCGTCGTCGAGAACGATCTGCAGACGGCAGTGGCCGACGCCGAGGTCGTCACCGTGGCCGCCTCGCGCGTGAAACCTCTCGTCATCCAGAATGACTGGCTTGCTCCCGAGGCCACCGTCCTCGTCTCCGGACCGATCTCAGCAGATGACGCCTTCTGGCTGGACAACCACATCGTGCTCGATCACGTTGCCCTGCATGAGGCTTACGTGGAAGAGGCCGTGGCATCCCCCGACAAACAGGCCGCATACAACGGTGTCATCGGCGGTCCGCTCTACCGCTTGATCGACGACGAGAGGCTGCCGCCGCTCAAAGACTTCACCGACCTCGGCACGGTCCTTCAGGCACCTGCCGATCGTGATCACGGCGATGGCCGACGCACGGTGTTCATCGCCTGCGGCATGTCGGTGTTCGACCTCGGCTGGGGATTCGAAACCTAT
Organism: Mycolicibacterium smegmatis; assembly: GCF_001457595.1. Lineage (GTDB taxonomy): Bacteria > Actinomycetota > Actinomycetes > Mycobacteriales > Mycobacteriaceae > Mycobacterium > Mycobacterium smegmatis. The sequence goes on from NZ_LN831039.1 coordinate 718,005, forward strand.
AGCACGGCGCTCGCCAAAGGCATCGGGACGCCCCTGACGCTGTGGGACACACCGTTCGCTGAATGACCACCACTTACCCCATGGAGACACCGAAGTGAACAAGATCAAGAACTACGGCGATCTCATTCGGTTGGGAGACAGCGAATCACGGTCGATTGTCCTGAACATCGCCGACAAGGTTCTGACCCGATTGGACGCCTACCACCGGATCAAGGAAATCACGCGCCTCGATGGCGACGTTCTCACCATCGGCACCCGCAGCTGGGATCTGTCGACCAAGAAGAACATCTATCTGGTCGGCGCCGGCAAGGCCTGCAACCACATGGCCATGGCAATCGATGAGATCCTCGGCGACCGTCTCACCCGCGGCATCGCGATCGTCAAGATCTCCGAGGACAGCGACCGGTTCCAGCGCACCGAGGTTCACGTCGGGGGCCACCCGATTCCCGACGAAACCGGCCATAAAGCCGCGCTGGAGATCCTGGCGCTCGCCGATCAGGCCGGCCCTGATGACCTGTTCATCGCCGTCATCTCCGGTGGCTCGTCAGCGCTGATGAGTTGTCCCATAGAGGGAATCACGCTGCAAGACGAGATGGACGCCACCGACGTCCTACTCAAGAGCGGCGCAGGGATCTACGAGATCAACGCCATCCGGCGACACATCTCACAGACCAACGGCGGCCGCCTCGCCCAGCGCATCGCCCGGTCCGGTGCGGAACTGATCGGTTTCGGAATTTCCGACGCAGTGGGCAATCCGCCGTCCGGCGATATCACCAGGCCCTACGCCAACTACGCGTCCACACCGATCGGCCCGGACACGACAACGCTCGCCGATGCGCGAGCCGTCATCGACAACTATGACCTCGCGGACAGGTTGCCCCGCTCGATCGTCGACTATCTCCAGTCTGCCGGTGAGGAAGACGAGACGCCGAAGGCATTCCCGGACAACACATATTTCCTGCTGAACACGCTTCCTGATTCCTGCCTGTACGCCAAGGAAATTGCCGAACACATGGGACTTCCGGCGATGATCGTGAGCTCCTTCCTCGAGGGCGAGAGCAGCGATGCCGGAACATTTTTCGCATCCATCGCCCGTGAGGCCCAGGCCAGTGGAAACCCGATTGCACCGCCCTGCGTCCTGATCGCAGCCGGCGAGACCACCACCCACATCCCGGACAACAGCATCATCGGTGGACACGGCGGGCCCGGTCATGAGCTGGTGGCCGGATTTGCCCTTGCCGCTACGAAAACGATTGGTGCTGCCATGGTCTCACTCGACTCCGAGGGCACCGACGGCACCACCACAGCGGCAGGCGGATTGTGTGACTCGACCAGCCTGGCCCGCGCCGAACAGTGCGGCGTGAATCTGCACGAAGCCCTGCGTACTCACGCCACCCACGAGGCGCTGGTTGCCATCGGGGACGCAGTTTTCACCGGTAACACCGGGACCAACCTGTGCGACCTGAACATCCTCTACATCCCCGCGCGACCGGCCTGACCCGCCCCGGATTCGAAAGACATCATGAAAATCACCTCAGTGACCGCACGTCAGCTCCTCGACTGCAAGACACGACCTCTCGTTGAGGTCGAAATAGCCACGGACAGCGGCCATATCGGGCGAGGTGCCGCACCGACAGGCAGCTCCGTGGGCGCACATGAAGCGTTCATCCTGCGTGACGGAGACCCCGCCGAGTACAACGGGCTCAGCGTCCACCGCGCCGTCGACGCGGTAAACAACGAGATCGCACCAGCATTGGTCGGCACGGAACTCGACCTCGAAGCCAACGACCGACTCATGGTCGAACTCGACGGCACACCCAACAAGAGCCGTCTCGGCGGCAACGCCATCTACTCGACGTCCATCGCCCTGTTGCGCGCCACCGCGGCCGCCGCAGGCCTGCCCACCTACTCGTGGATCGCCAAGCACTTCGGCCCCGGGCCGGTCACCCAGGTCCCGGTGCCGAGCTTCAACATGATCAACGGCGGACGCTACGGCAGTGTCGTGCAGCCCTTCAACGAGTTCATCGTCATGCCGTACAACGCGTCCTCGATTCAGGATGCCGTCGAGAAGAGCGTGAAACTATTCGGCGTGCTCGAAGAGGTGCTCACCGAGTATCTGGGGCGCAAGCCGCAGGTGGCGTCGTCGTACGGTTTCGCAAGCCCGTCCTCGGACCCGCGGGAAGTGCTGCGGCTGCTGATGACCGCGGTGGAGCGCGCCGGTGTTGCCGACACCATGGCCTTCGCTTTGGACTGTGCGTCCAGCGAGATGTACGACGCCGCGGACGGAACCTACGAACTCAACGGGGAACGCGTCAGCTCCGACGATGTGATCGACTACACCCGCCGGCTCAGCAACGAGTTCCCATTTGTCTTCATCGAAGATCTCCTCGACGAGGATGACTGGACCGGATACTCCAAAGCTGTAGCGAATATCGACAAGTCGATCATTCTGGGTGACGACCTCATCGTCACCAACCGTGATCGTCTGCAGCTCGCGGTGGAATCCTCAGCGGTAGGCGGGTTCATCCTCAAACCCAACCAGGTCGGCACGATCACCGAGGCGCTGGACTGTTATCGCTACGCGGTCGATCACCAACTCTTGGCCATTCCTTCGGGCCGCTCCGGTGGTGTCATCGACGACGTCGTCATGGATCTGTCGGTCGGTCTGTCGGTGCCGTTCCAGAAGAACGGAGCGCCACGCTCAGGCGAACGTATTGAGAAGCTCAACTTCCTTCTGCGAGTGGCTGACTCGATGCCAGAGTGCGTGCTTGCCGACGTGCCCGCGATGGTCAGGTTCTGACCGCAACCCTCACAGAGTCCGAATCTGCAGCGTCGAAGGGACCCCAACCTGCCATCGCACCGGCCACCGAACCTTCCAAAAGAAGCCCGACCATGACCGACCCTCAAGATGACGGTGGCCGAACGAACTGAAGGCCGTCACCACCGGGTAGGAACGCTGATGAGCCGCATCACCGCGATACGAGACGGTGCCGAACTTTGACGATCATCATCGGGATACCCCGCGAATCTCTACCTGGTGAGACGCGTGTCGCCGCCACACCGCAGACGGTCGGCCAGATTATCAAGCTCGGTTACAACGTCGTCGTCGAATCCGGCGCGGGCGCTGCGGCGAGTTTCTCCGACGGTGCGTACATCGAGGCCGGTGCCGACATCGGTTCGTCTGATCAGACCTGGGATGCCGACATCGTCCTGAAGGTGAACGCGCCCGACGATCCCGAGATCGCCGCGCTGCGTGACGGCGCCACGCTGGTCAGCCTGATCTCGCCCGCACTCAAGCCCGATCTTGTCGACAAGCTGGCCGCGCGCCCGATCACGGTGCTCGCGATGGACGCGGTGCCGCGGATTTCGCGTGCCCAGTCGCTGGATGTGTTGTCGTCGATGGCCAACATCGCCGGCTACCGCGCGGTGGTCGAGGCCGCGCACAGCTTCGGCCGGTTCTTCACCGGTCAGGTCACCGCGGCGGGCAAGGTGCCGCCGGCCAAGGTGCTGGTGGTGGGCGCCGGGGTGGCCGGGCTGGCCGCGATCGGCGCGGCCGGCAGTCTGGGTGCGATCGTGCGGGCCACCGATCCCCGGCCCGAGGTTGCCGATCAGGTCAAATCCCCTCGGTGAAACGCGGAGTTGTCCGCCGTCCACGCGTAAGCACCCAGCGACGACTCGCCCATACGAGTTCAGTTGGCGTTCACAAGCATTGGACGAGCGATTGGGTGCGGCTCACGCTGTGGAGCTGCCGTTTGTATTCGACCGGCTTGACCTGGACGCCGTGCGCGGCACCCGCGCATTGCTCGGTCCCGGCGAACCTCCGCCGCGCTGGAGGTCTTGGATATTTTTCCCCTGGACGGATCGGGCCAGCAGTTCCATCGTGTCCGCCGACGCGGAACCGGCAGCGGTCGTGACGAGGCACAGGGACTGCTCGGCGTTGCGGGCGATCTTGAGGTTCTGCTGTGTGACGGTGAACGCGCCGACCAGCGGATGGCGGAGGTCGTAAGTGTCGGCCTCACACGGCTTGACGCGATGATCTGCCCACAGGGACACGAATTCGGGGCTCTTCATGGACAGCTCGCCGATCAACCCTGCCAGCAGGGCGTCTTCGGGAAACCGCCCCGCGACCAAGCGCAAGTTGCCGACCACCGCGCGGGCCTTGCGCTCCCAGTCGGCGTACAGCTCGCGGGTGTGCGGATCGAGAAACAGCAGCCGGGCAAGGTTTGGTCGCTCACTGGGACGATCCACCAGGGAGGGGTCGACATGCCCGGCGAACAGCGCATGTCCCAGGGCGTTCCAGGCCAGGATGTCCGTGCGTCGGCCCACCACGATCGCGGGGAGGTTGTCCAGTGAACGTAGGAGATCCCGGGTCAGCGCGCTGACCCGCTCGGCCGGCGGCCGCCGGGCAGGCTGAGACCGCTGTGCGGCGAGTTCACGCAGGTGGCGCCTCTCGTGGGCATCCAACTGCAGCGCATCTGCCAACGCATCGAGGATCGCGTCCGACGCGTTCACCGACTGTCCCTGCTCCAGGCGCGTGTAGTAGGACACGCTCACCCCGGCCAGCTGGGCGAGCTCCTCGCGTCGCAGGCCAGGCACCCGCCGGCGCTCCCCGAAGCGCGCCAAGCCGACGTCTTCGGGGCTGAGGCGGCTGCGTCGGGCCCGCAAGAACTCGCCGAGTTGTCCGGTGGTCATCACACCACTATGCACCGAGGCCGGGCGGGATGCCTGACCCTGCCAGTGGTAGGCAAACGCGGGTCTGGTTGTCCCGCCGAGGGATACGCAAGCTTGGCGGCATGGACGAGATTGTGTTGGGCGACGTGTCGGTTACCCGCGTCATGGAGTACTACGGCTCTGTCGAGATGTCACCGGAGACGTTCTTTCCGGAGAGCCCCGACGGCGCCTGGCAACGCAACGAGCAGTGGCTCGCGCCGGACTTCTTCGACCCCGAAGCGAACATCTGCATATCGGCCATCCAGACCTGGGTGTTGCGCAGCGAGGGCAGGACCATCCTCGTCGACACCGGCGTGGGTAACCACAAACAACGGCCGCACTCACCGGTGTGGCACGACCTCGACACCGCGTTCCTCGGCAACCTCGCCGCCGCCGGGGTGGCGCCCGGGGACGTCGACCTGGTGATCAACACGCACCTGCATGTCGACCACGTCGGCTGGAACACCTATCTCGACGACGGCAGTTGGGTGCCGACGTTTCCCAACGCCACCTATCTGATGCCGAGGCCCGACTTCGAGTTCTGGAACCCGGAGAACGGGCATCACTCGAATCCAGGGGCCCGCAACGTGTTCGAGGACAGCGTCGCACCTGTGCACGCTGCGGGGCTGACGTTGTTGTGGGACGGCAACTTCCAGATCGACCCCAATCTGACGCTGGAGCCGGCCCCTGGCCACACGCCCGGTTCATCGGTGGTGACGCTGCGGTCCGGCACCGACCGGGCTGTCTTCGTCGGCGACATGATGCACACCGCACTGCAATTCGTCGAACCGGACACCAACAGTTGCTTCTGCGAGGATCCGGTGCAGGCGCGGGTCACCCGCCGCCGGATTCTGGGCCAGGCGGCAGACACGAACACGCTGGTGTTCCCCGCACATCTCGGTGGCCACGGCGGTGCCGAGCTGGTGCGGGACGGGGACCGGTTCTCGATCAAGGAATGGGCGCCGTTCAAGCGCGTGACCGCCCATGCCTGATCCGATCGTCGTCACCGCCGACGGCGCGGTCCGGGGCCGGCGCGACGGTGACGCGCACGTATTTCACGCCATCCCGTATGCCGCACCGCCCACCGGCGCAGCGCGCTTCACCGAGCCCGCGCCGCATCCCCCGTGGCGCGGCGTGCGCGACGCCACACAGCCGGGACCGACTGCGCCGCAGCCCAACCGGGGCGGGTTCGGCGCGCTGGACATGTCGCCGTTCTTCGGTCAGGGCTGGATACCCGGCTCGGACTACTTGACCGTCAACGTGTGGGCACCGCCTGCCGCCGAGCAGGCGCCGGTCATGGTGTTCGTGCACGGCGGTGGCTTCGTCGCCGGATCCACCCGGTCACCGCTGTACGACGGCACGGCGTTCGCCCGTGACGGCGTGGTACTCGTGACCGTCACCTACAGGCTGGGCATCGCGGGATTTCTCAGCCTGCCTGGCGCGCCGGACAATCGCGGTCTGCTCGACGTCGTCGCCGCACTGCGGTGGGTGCGAGACAACATCGGTGCGTTCGGCGGCGATCCCGGCAATGTCACGCTGTTCGGCCAATCCGCCGGCGCGACGATCACCGCTGCTGTGGCAGCCACGCCCGACGCCGGACGGCTGATCCGTCGCGCGATCGTCCAGAGCGGCAATGGCATGGGTGCATTCGACCGAGAGCAGGCCGCGAGGGTGACGCACGCGGCGGCCGAACGGCTCGGCATTAAGCCGACTCTCGACGACTTCGCGCGGGTGAGCGACGAGCGCCTCGTTGACGTGTCAGGTCAATTGACCGGGCTGGATCTACGGACCACCGACCGGTTCGATCCGCTGGTGGGGCTCAGCCCTTTCAGCATCGTGCTTACGCGTCAAGCCGCAGAGACCATCGGCGACGAGGTGCCCATGCTGATCGGCACCAACACCGAGGAAGGCAATCTGTACCTGGCTCCCGGCGGCCTGCTCGACACCTCGACCGCCGCCGACGTCCGCAGCCTGGCAGCGCGCGTCGACACCGATCCGGCGGCTCTGGTGGCGCGCTATCGCGACCGGCACCCGCGGGCCGGCTGGGGTGAACTGCGGTCGGCAATCCTGGGTGACGCGTTGTTCGGCACGGGCAGCCGCCGGCTGGCCCAGGTGCATCCGGCGACTACGCACCGCTACGAGTTCGGTTGGCGCTCAGCGTCCTTGGACGGGCGACTGGGTGCGGCCCACGCGGTGGAGCTGCCGTTCGTGTTCGACCGGCTCCACCTGGGCGTCTTGCGCGGCCCCCGCGCGTTGCTCGGTCCCGGCGAACCTCCGGCCGCGCTGGCCGCCGAGATGCACGGCGCCTGGGTTGGTTATGCCAGAACCGGTGACCCCGGTTGGTCGCAGTCGGTGACGCACCGGTTCACGGGCTGACGGAGCGCCGAGATTGCGCTGAGGGTCGTGAACCCCGCGAAATCACAGCCCTGGCTTCAATCTCGGTGATGTGCGTCGCGCTCGCCGGGCTGCAGGGTCCCCAACGCGTCCAGCATCAGGCGCAATTGATCGACGAGTTGTTCAGGGGTGAAGGTGATCTCACCGGCCAGCCAGGCACTGAGGGTCTGGGTCACCCCGCCGACCACAAAATGCGACACCGCCCTGAGTTCGTCGTTCTCTTTCAGTCGCAACGTGTCACCGGCGTGCTGACCGAGCAGGCCCGCGAAAAACGCGATGGATTCGACGCGTTTTCGGGCCAGCACCTCGTTGGACTGCTGGGTGCTGAACAACAGCCGGCCGATGCGCGGATCGTCGGCGATGATCCGCACGATGGTGTCCATGCCGGCCGCGGTCTGCTCCGGTAGCGGAACGGCCGTGACGGCGCTCTGGATCGAGATGGCGATGTCGGCGATCACCCAGTCGTAGACCTCGGCGACGAACTGGTCCTTGTCGGAGAAGCTCTCGTAGAAGTAGCGCGCGGCCAGCCCGGCTTGCTTGCACACCGCCCGGACTGTCAGCTCGGCGTTCTCGGCGCCCAACAGGTCCAACCCGGCCGCCAGCAGCTGACCGCGGCGCTGCGAGAGGCGGTCGGCCGCTTCGATGCCACGGTATGGGCGGACCGGCGTCACTCAACCATCTTGACACTCGTCACACCGGCGGGCCACTATCAGGAAACACACGTTCTCAGTTTCTCGATAGGGGTGCTCATGACGGTCAGTGAACCGGTCCGGGAGATCGTCGAACGGCCGATGGCAGGTCCGGCGTACCCGGAGGCTCACACCAGGCGACGCCGACGCGGCGCCGGCTTCGACGACGGACTGATGGGGGTGGCGTTGCTGGCGGGCCCGGCCAACGTGATCATGCAGCTGGCCAACCCGGGCGTGGGCTACGGCGTCGTCGAGAGTCGCGTCGAGAGCGGCCGCACCGACCTGCACCCGGTCAAGCGGGCCCGCACCACCTTCACTTACCTCGCGGTGGCCACCCGCGGCGACGAACAGCAGAAGGCCGCTTACCGCCGCGCGGTCAACAAGGCGCACGCCCAGGTGTACTCCACCGAGGACAGCCCCGTGAAGTACAACGCGTTCGACAAAGACCTGCAGCTGTGGGTCGCCGCCTGCCTCTACAAGGGCGGGGTCGACGTGTTCCGGATGTTCGTCGGCGAGATGGACGACGAGACCGCCGACCGGCACTACCGCGACAGCGTCACCATGGGCACGACGCTTCAGGTCCCCGAGGAGATGTGGCCGGCCGACCGCGCGGCCTTCGACAAGTACTGGGCCGAGCAACTCGACAAGGTCCACATCGACGACACCGTGCGCGGGTATCTATACCCGATCGCGGCGGGCCGGCCGAAAAACCCGAAGTTGCCGCGGTTCATCCAGCACCGGCTCGACAACGTCGCCCTGCTGATCACCACCGGATTCCTGCCGCAGCGGTTCCGTGACGAGATGTGCCTGCCCTGGGATGCCCAGCGGCAGCGGCGGTTCGACCGGCTGATCGCGGTACTGCGGACGGTGAACAACCTGCTGCCGTCGGTCCTGCGGCAGTTCCCCTTCAACGTTCTGCTGAAAGACCTCGACTGGCGGATCCGCACCGGGCGCCCGCTGGTCTGAGTATTTGTCCTTCAGTCCAGACTCGGCCTCAGATGACGGACCGTGGTGAATCGGGCGAAGTCCCGATCGAGAGTCGCCACGTCGCAATGATGTTCGTGGGCGATGGCCGCGAGCACTGCATCGGGGATCAGGTCGCCGGAGGCATCGCCTTCGTCGCAAAGTTGGTGCAGCAGCGCAAGGTGCCGCGGGCCCGCGCTTACCGGCACGTGGTGCGGTTGGCCGTTGACGGCTTCGATGAACGCGAACGCATCGTCACGGGGTGTGGGGACTGGGAAGATACGCCGATTGGTTACCAATCGCAGGAACGACGCCCACACCTGTACCGGGACGGTGAACGGTCCGTCGCCATCGAGCAGGCGATCGAACCACGGACGCACGGTGGCGTGATCTGGGTGGTCTGCGCGGTATGCCGCAAGTACGACGTTCACGTCTAGCAGGAACATTGCGCTCGCTACTTGAGCGCGTTGAGGTCGAGGCCTTCGTCGAGGACTTCGTGAAGTGCGCGGGCCGACCGTAGGTCGATACCGGCACGCGGCCCGGTGCCGTCGGTGAATACCGGAACCTCTGGACGTGGCGCCGCTTCCTGATCGGCAGCCAGTTCGCGGCGCAGAGCATCCTCGATCACCGAGCCCAATGACTGGCCACGCTGGCGGGCTCGGCGCTTGGCCGCGGCCAGTAATTCATCGGCGATCGCGATCGTGGTGCGCACGATGACAATGCTAGCGCATCAAGCGCATCACCAATGTCGGCGCAACGTTGTGAGCTCGTAGGGTGACCTGTCAGGAACACGGCGTACTCTCGCGCGACGTGAGCACCGGACGGACTGACAACGACAGCTGGGACATCACCACAAGCGTGGGCTCGACCGCGCTGTTCGTCGCCGCCTCAAGGGCTTTGGAGGCACGAAAACCGGAACCCCTGGCCGTCGACCGGTACGCGGAGACCTTCTGCCGCATGGCCGGCGACCAATGGGTCGATGCGATCGACGGCACCGATCCCGAGCACCCGTTGCGGACCGAGTTCGGCCGGCACTTCGTGAACTTCCAGGCCGCGCGCACCAAGTACTTCGACGAGTACTTCCACCGCGCCGCCGCGGCCGGGGTGCGTCAGGTCGTGGTGCTGGCGGCGGGCCTGGATTCCCGTGCCTACCGGTTGCCATGGCCGGATGGCACAGTTGTCTACGAACTGGACCAGCCCAAGGTCCTCGAGTTCAAACGCGACGCCATGAAACGCCTCGGCGAAACCCCTGCCGCAGAGCGTCGCGAGGTTGCCATCGACCTCCGAGAGGACTGGCCGCAGGCCCTCCGAGCAAAGGGCTTCGACCCTTCCGAACCCTCGGCGTGGATTGCCGAGGGCCTGCTGATCTATTTGCCGGCTCCAGCACAGGATCGGTTGTTTGCCGGCATCGACGGATTGGCCGCCCCGGGCAGCTTCGTGGCGGTGGAAGAGGCCTCGCCGATGCCCCACGACGCGTTCGAGGCCAAGCGTGCGGAGGCCGCGGCCTCCCCGGAAGAGAACGAATTTTTCACGCTGGTGTACAACGAGCAGCACGCCCCCGCTGAACAGTGGTTTTCCGCTCGGGGGTGGGTGGCAGCGACCACCCCTCTGCATGAATATCTAGGTCAGGTCGGTCGGCCCGTCCCTGGTCCGGACACTGAAGCGGGGCTGATGACGGGCACAATCAGCCTGGTTTCCGCAACCAAAAGGTGAGCCGATTCACGTTCTGACCGGACTACGTGCATCTCGACACTGAACTTATGCAATGCTAACTTCAGCAAAAGTTAGCCTAGCCATAGTTAAGGGAGAGAGACGGGGGCTTAGTCGCTCCTGTGCACGCATATGGGAAGTGACACGCTTGCTGCTCCATCTCAAGGAGCGCCCCGGCTCGACCGCGATGTGGTCAGCCGCTTTGCGACATGCTGTCGTGCGCTGGGCCTGACGGTCAACGACCGGCAACGTCCGGCTGATCTCGCCGCGGCCAGGTCGGGTTTTGCTGGGTTGACCCACATCGCGCACGACCACTGCGATGCGTGGATCGGGCTGGCCGCCGCGGGCGAGGTGACTCCGGCTGTCGTCGACGCGGTGTGGCGGACAGTGGCCAGCGCCGGATTGTTGCAGCGTGAGATCGGACTCGCCGCCGGTGAACTCGGCTTCCTCTATGACACCGGGCTGTATCTGCAGTTCCGCGCCACCGAGCACGACGACTTCCAATTGGCTTACGCCGCACGGCTTTGCGCCGCAGGCAAGCTGGCTGACGCGGACCACCTGGTGGGCGAGGTGCTGTCACGCCGGCCGGGCTGGCTGAACGCCAAATGGTTGCGGGTGGCCATCAACTACCGCGCGCAGCGCTGGTCGGACGTGGTGCGGCTGCTGACCCCGGTGGTGACGGACGAGTCGCTGGACGAGATCACCTCGCATGCCGCGCGGATCACCCTGGGCATCTCCCTGGCCCGGCTCGGAATGTTCGCACCCGCGCTGTCGTATCTGGAGGAGCCGTCCGGTCCGGTCGCGGTGGCGGCCGTCGACGGTGCGTTGGCCAAGGGCCTCACCCTGCGCGGGCAGGGCGAGGACGACGACGCCAACGACGTGTTGCAGGAACTCTTCGCCGCACATCCGGAGAACGAGCAGGTCGAAGCGGCACTACTGGATCCCACCTTCGGCCTGCTGACCACCACATCGGCGCGGATCGAGGCCCGGACGAATCCGTGGGACCCCGACTCTGAGCCCACCGAAGAGGAATTCGTCGACCCGGGCGCCAAGGAACGCAAAGCGCATCTGCTCGTCGAGGCCGAAGCCGAACTGGCGGAGTTCATCGGCCTGGAAGAGGTGAAGTACCAGGTGGCCCGGCTGAAAAGCTCGGTGGCGATGTCGATCCGGCGCCAGGAGCGCGGACTGACCGTCGCGCAGCGCACCAACCACCTGGTGTTCGCCGGCCCGCCCGGAACCGGTAAGACGACGATCGCGCGCGTCGTCGCCAAGATCTACTGCGGTCTGGGGCTGCTCAAGAAGGAGACCGTCCGCGAGGTGCACCGCGCCGACCTCATCGGCCAGCACATCGGCGAGACCGAAGCCAAGACCAACGCGATCATCGACAGCGCGCTCGACGGCGTGCTGTTCCTCGACGAGGCCTACGCCCTGGTGTCCACCGGCGCCAAGAACGACTTCGGCCTCGTCGCCATCGACACCCTGCTGGCACGCATGGAGAACGACCGCGACCGGCTCGTCGTGATCGTCGCCGGGTACCGCAAGGACCTCGACGCATTCCTCGACACCAACGAAGGTCTGCGTTCGCGCTTCACGCGCAGCATCGACTTCCCGTCCTACACCGCACCCGAACTCGTCGAGATCGCGGTGCGCATGGCCGAGAAACGCGACAGCGTGTTCGAGAAGGCCGCCCACGACGACATGGAGCGTCTGTTCACGCATCTCGCGCAGGCCACCACCCCCGACGCCAACGGTGTCGAGCGCCGCAGTCTCGACATCGCGGGTAACGCGCGCTTTGTCCGCAACCTGGTCGAGCGCTCCGAGGAGGAGCGCGAATACCGGCTCGACCACTCCGACCAAGAAGATTTCACCGACGAGGAGATGATGACGATCACCGCCGGTGACGTTCAGCGATCGGCCGCCCCGCTGCTGCGTGGCCTCGGACTGTCGGTGCCGGCATGACCGGCCCCGTCAACCCCGACGACCGGCGCTCGTTCAGCTCGCGCACGCCGGTCAACGAGAACCCCGACGGCGTGCAGTACCGCCGCGGTTTCGTCACGCGACACCAGGTGAGCGGCTGGCGATTCGTCATGCGCCGCATCGCTTCCGGCGTCGCGCTGCACGACACCCGCATGCTCGTCGACCCGTTGCGCACGCAGAGCCGCGCCGTGCTCACCGGTGCGCTGATCCTCGTCACGGGCCTGGTCGGCTGCTTCATCTTCTCGCTGTTCCGTCCGGGCGGCGTGCCGGGCAACGACGCGATCCTCGCCGACCGGTCGACCTCTGCGCTGTACGTGCGGGTCGGTGAACAACTGCACCCGGTGCTCAACCTGACCTCAGCACGCCTGATCTCCGGATCACCGGACAACCCGACGATGGTCAAGACCTCCGAGATCGACAAGTTCCCGCGCGGAAACCTGCTCGGCATCCCCGGCGCCCCGGAACGCATGGTGCAGAACGCCGCCACCGACGCGGAGTGGACCGTGTGCGACGCCGTCGGCGGCGCCAACCCCGGCGTGACAGTGATCGCCGGCCCGCTCGGCGCCGACGGGGAGCGTGCCGCCCCGCTGCCACCCGACCACGCGGTGCTCGTGCACAGCGACGCCGAACCCAACCCCGGTGACTGGCTGTTGTGGGACGGCAAGCGCAGCCCGATCGACCTGGCCGACCGCGCCGTGACCGACGCGCTGGGCCTCAGCGGGCAGGCCCTGGTGCCGAGGCCCATCGCAGCCGGGCTGTTCAACGCGGTTCCCGCGGCACCCGCGCTGACCGCGCCGGTGATCCCCGACGCCGGTGCCGCACCGCAATTCGAGCTCTCGCTGCCCGTGCCCGTCGGCGCGGTCGTGGTGGCCTACGACGCCGACAACACCGCGCGGTACTACGCCGTGTTGTCCGATGGACTGCAGCCCATCTCGCCCGTGCTCGCGGCGATCCTGCGCAACACCGACTCCCACGGTTTCGCGCAGCCGCCGCGACTGGGGCCGGACGAGGTGGCCCGTACGCCGATGTCACGCGCCCTGGACACCTCGGCCTATCCGGACAACCCCGTGACCCTCGTCGAGGCATCGGCCGATCCGGTGACGTGCGCGCACTGGACGAAACCGTCTGACGCCGCGGAGAGTTCGCTGTCGGTGCTCTCCGGTGCGGTGCTGCCGCTGCCGGAAGGCCTGCACACCGTGGACCTGGTCGGTGCGGGCGCGGGCGGTGCGGCCAACCGCGTCGCGCTGACGCCTGGCACCGGATACTTCGTCCAGACGGTCGGAGCCGAACCCGGCTCGCCCACCGCGGGATCGATGTTCTGGGTCAGCGATACGGGCGTGCGCTACGGGATCGACACGGCCGGGGATGACAAAGTGGTTGCCGCACTGGGACTTTCCGCGCCGCCGCTGCCGGTGCCGTGGTCGGTGCTGTCGCAGTTCGCGGCCGGACCCGCCCTGTCGCGTGGCGATGCGCTCGTCGCGCATGACGCCGTGTCGACCAACCCGAACTCTGCGCGTATGGAGGCCTCCCGATGAGCCGGCTCATCTTCGAGCACCAGCGTCGGCTGACGCCGCCCGCCACCCGCAAGGGCACCATCACGATCGAACCGCCACCGCAGTTGCCGCGCGTGGTGCCACCGTCGCTGCTGCGCCGGGTGCTGCCGTTTCTGATCGTGATCCTGATCGTGGGCATGATCGTGGCGCTGTTCGCCACCGGTATGCGGCTGATCTCGCCGACCATGCTGTTCTTCCCGTTCGTCCTGCTGCTGGCCGCGACCGCGCTCTACCGCGGCGGCGACAACAAGATGCGCACCGAGGAGGTCGACGCCGAACGCGCCGACTACCTGCGGTACCTGTCGGTGGTGCGCGACAACGTGCGCGCGCACGCCGCCGAGCAGCGCGCCGCGCTCGAGTGGTCGCACCCCGAACCCGAAGTGCTGGTGACGATTCCCGGCACGCGCAGGCAGTGGGAGCGCGACCCGCGCGACCGTGACTTCCTGGTGCTGCGGGCCGGCAGGCACGACGTGCCGCTGGACGCCGCGCTGAAGGTCAAGGACACCGCCGACGAGATCGACCTCGAGCCCGTGGCGCACAGTGCGTTGCGCGGCCTGCTCGACGTACAGCGCACCGTGCGCGACGCACCCACGGGCCTCGACGTCGCCAAGCTGGCCCGCATCACCGTGATCGGCGAGGCCGACGAGGTCCGCGCCGCGATCCGGGCCTGGATCGCGCAGGCCGTCACGTGGCACGACCCCACCATGCTCGGGGTGGCGCTCGCCGCGCCCGATCTGGAGTCCGGTGACTGGTCGTGGTTGAAATGGCTTCCGCACGTAGATATCCCGAACGAGGCCGACGGTGTCGGGCCGGCGCGGTACCTGACCACGTCCACAGCCGAACTGCGTGAGCGGCTGGCTCCGGCGCTGGCCGACCGGCCGCTGTTCCCGGCCGAGTCCGGTGCGGCGCTCAAGCATCTGCTGGTGGTGCTCGACGACCCCGATGCCGATCCCGACGACATCGCCCGCAAGCCTGGGCTGACCGGTGTCACCGTCATCCACCGCGCCACGGAACTGCCCAACCGCGAGCAGTACCCCGATCCCGAGCGCCCCATCCTGCGCGTCGTCGACGGCCGGATCGAGCGCTGGCAGGTGGGTGGCTGGCAGCCCTGTGTCGATGTGGCCGACACGATGTCGGCGGCCGAGGCCGCGCACATCGCGCGGCGGCTGTCGCGGTGGGACTCCAATCCGGGATACATCCGCTCCACCTCGACCGGCGGTGCGACGTTCACGACGCTGCTCGGCATCCCCGACGCCTCGGCGCTCGACGTGGCGAGCCTGTGGGCGCCCCGGCCGCGCGACGAGGAACTGCGCGTGCCGATCGGCGTCACCTCGACCGGTGAGCCGCTGTACTTCGACCTCAAGGACGAGGCCGAGGGCGGTATGGGCCCGCACGGGCTGATGATCGGTATGACGGGTTCGGGCAAGTCACAAACCCTGATGTCGATCCTGTTGTCGCTGTTGACCACCCATCCCGCCGATCGCCTCATCGTGATCTACGCGGACTTCAAGGGTGAGGCCGGAGCCGACATCTTCCGCCACTTCCCGCAGGTCGTGGCGGTCATCTCCAACATGGCCGAGAAGCGGTCGCTGGCCGACAGGTTCGCCGACACGCTGCGCGGTGAGGTGGCCCGGCGCGAGCAGATCCTCAAAGAGGCCGGGCGCAGGGTGCAGGGCAGCGCGTTCAACTCGGTCGCCGAGTACGAGAGCGCGATCGCCGCAGGCCATGACCTGCCGCCCATGCCCACACTGTTCGTGGTCGCCGACGAGTTCACGCTCATGCTCGCCGAACATCCCGAGTACGCCGACCTGTTCGATTACGTTGCGCGCAAGGGCCGCTCGTTCCGGATCCACCTGCTGTTCGCGTCGCAGACGCTGGACGTGGGCCGTATCAAGGACATCGACAAGAACACCTCGTACCGCATCGGTCTCAAGGTGGCCAGCCCGAGCATCTCGCGGCAGATCATCGGTGTCGAGGACGCCTACCACATCGAGTCCGGCCGCGAACACAAAGGCGAGGGCTTCTTGGTACCAGCGCCCGGTGCGGTGCCGATCAAGTTCCGCAGCACCTACGTCGACGGCATCTACGATCCGCCACGCGCCGAGAAGTCGATTGTGGTGCACGCACTTCCGCAGCCGCAGGTGTTCACGGCGGGACGCGTCGAACCCGAACCCGACACCGTGATCACCACGGGCGACGTCGAGGTGCACACCGCGCCGCCGCGCAAGTTGATCGCCACCATCGGCGACCAACTGGCGGCCTACGGACCCAAGGCCCCCCAGCTGTGGCTGCCGCCGCTGGACGAGCCGAGCGCACTGGCCGACGTGCTTGCCGGTGCCGACGTCGAGCCGGGGCAGCTGCGCTGGCCGCTGGGCGAGATCGACAAGCCGTTCGAGATGCGGCGCGACGTGCTGGTGTACGACGCGCACACCGCGGCCGCCAACGTGCTCATCCACGGCGGCCCGCGGTCAGGCAAGTCCACGGCATTGCAGACGTTCGTCCTGAGCGCCGCGGCGCTGCACTCGCCGCGCGAGATCACCTTCTACTGCCTCGATTACGGCGGCGGGAGGCTCGCCGACCTCGCGGACCTGGCACACGTCGGCAGCGTCGCGACCCCGCTGGAGCCCGAGCGTATCCGCCGCACGTTCGGCGAGCTGGAGCAGTTGCTGAGGGCGCGTCAGCGCCAGGGCGCGGTCAACCGCACGGGCTCGTACACGGACGGCTACGGCGAAGTGTTCCTGGTGATCGACAACCTGTACGCGTTCAGCCGCGACAACACCGACACCTTCAACACCCGCAACCCGTTGCTGGCCAAGGTCACCGAGCTGGCCAACAGCGGCCTGGCCTACGGCATCCACGTCGTCATCACCACGCCGAACTGGCTGGAGGTGCCGCTGGCGATGCGCGACGGCCTCGGTCTGCGTCTCGAGCTCAAACTGCACGACTCGCACGACAGCATCGTGCGCGTGGCCGGTGCCCTGCGCAGGCCTGCAGATTCGGTGCCGGCCGATCAGCCGGGCCGCGGCCTGACCATGGCCGCCGAACACTTCCTGTTCGCCGAACCGGCGCTGAGCGACATCGCGGTCATCAACGCGCGGTACCCGGGCGTCAGCGCACCGCCCGTGCGCCTGCTGCCCACAGACCTGTCGCCCGACGCACTGGCGCCGCTGTACCCGGCGCCGGAGACCGTGGTCATCGGTCAGCGCGAAGAGGATCTGGCGCCGGTGGCCGTCGACTTCGCGAACCACCCGCTGCTCATGGTGTTCGGTGACTCGAAGTCGGGCAAGACGACGCTGCTGCGCCACATCATCCGCACGGTGCGGGAGAACTCGACACCGGACCAGGTCGCGTTCACGGTGATCGACCGCAGGCTGCATCTGGTCGACGAACCGCTCTTCCCGGACAACGAGTACACCGCGAACATCGACCGTGTGCTGCCCGCGATGCTGGGGCTGTCGGCTCTCATCGAGAAGCGGCGCCCACCTGCTGGATTGTCCGCTCAAGAGCTCAGCCGGTGGACCTACACGGGCCACACGCACTACCTGATCATCGACGACGTGGACCAGATCCCCGATACGCCCGCGGTGAGCGGACCGTTCGTGGGGCAGCGCCCGTGGACGAACATCGTCGGATTGCTCGCCGAGGCAGCCGATCTCGGCCTGCGCGTGATCGTCACCGCACGTGCCACCGGCTCTGCCCACGCGGTGATGACCGCACCGCTGTTGCGTCGCCTCAACGATCTGCAGGCGACCACGCTGATGCTGTCGGGCAATCCCACCGACAGCGGCAAGATCCGCGGCCACCGGTTCGCCCGGTTCCCGGCCGGCCGTGGCCTGCTGCTGACCGACACCGACACCCCCGACCACATCCAGTTGGTCAACCCGCTCGGCGACGCGGCCCTGAGCGGAAACATCGGGAACAACGGGAATCACAACCGAGGAGGGGAATACCGATGACACTGCGCGTAGTTCCGGAAGGTCTCACGGCGGCCAGTTCGGCCGTCGAGGCGCTGACCGCGCGTCTGGCGGCCGCACACGCCGCTGCCGCCCCGATGATCTCGACCGTTCTCCCGCCTGCGGCCGACGCGGTGTCCCTGCAGACCGCGGCCGGCTTCAGCGCCAACGGCGCACAGCAGTCGGCGGTCGCCGCCCAGGGTGTCGAGGAGCTCGGCCGGTCCGGTGTCGGAGTGGGCGAGTCCGGTGTCAGCTACGCGACCGGTGACGCCCAGGCGGCGGCGTCGTACCTGACGGCCCGCGGCCTCTGACATGACGGCCCCTATCTGGATGGCTCTGCCGCCCGAGGTGCACTCGTCGCTGCTGTCCAGCGGCCCAGGCCCCGGGTCGCTGCTGGCCGCCGCGGGGGCGTGGCAGTCGCTCAGCGCCGAATACGCCGCGGCGGCAGCCGAACTCACGAGTGTGCTGAGCGCGGTGCAGGCCGGCTCGTGGGAAGGTCCGAGTTCCGAGCAGTATGTCGCGGCCCACGCGCCGTATCTGCAGTGGCTCGCGCAGCAGAGCGCCAACAGCGCGGCCGCGGCCGTCCAGCACGAGACCGCGGCCGCGGCGTACTCCACGGCACTGGCCACGATGCCGACCATGGCCGAACTGGCGCTCAACCACACCATGCACGGTGTGCTCGTGGCCACGAACTTCTTCGGGATCAACACGATCCCGATCGCGCTCAACGAGGCCGACTACGTGCGCATGTGGATCCAGGCCGCCACCACCATGAGCACCTATCAGGCGGTCTCGGGCGCTGCGGTGGCCGCGGCGCCGGTGAGCGCACCGGCGCCGTTCCTGCTCAAACCGGGTGTCGGCGAGGCCGGTTCGGCCTCGGCGAGTGTGCAGCAGATGTCGGCCCAGGCCACGGCCGCCGAATCAGGCTCGAGCCTCGACCTTTCCAGCATCATCTCCGACCTGCTGAACCAGTACCTGCAGGGCGTGCCCGGGGGCCAGGCGATCCTCGACTTCCTCAAGGACCCACTGGGCAACCTGGGCCGGCTGCTGACGGACTTCATGACGAATCCGGCCGGTGCCCTGGCGACATGGTGGCCGTTCCTGTTCGGCGTGGCCTACCAGGTGTTCTTCAACCTGGTCGGCTGGCCGACGTGGGGCATGATCTTCGCGTCGCCGTTCCTGATCCCGGCGCTGGCCGCGCTGGGCATCACCGGCCTGGTCCTGCTCATCGACCACGTGCTGAACAACCCGGTCGATGTGCCCGCCGAGGATGAGGCGCCGCAGGAGGTGGCAGCCGCGCCTCGCACGGATCAGCCGTTGGCAGTGGGCATCTCACCCGCGGGCGTGCCCGGGTCCGCCGCGACCGCCGCGGCCCCGGCTCCTGCGCCTGCAGGCACCACGGTGGCCGCCCCGGCGCCGGCCGCCGCGACGTTCGTGCCGTACGCGGTGGCCAACCGTGATCCCGGTGAGGGCTTCACGCCGACGTTGGGGAACAAATCGCAGGTCGCCGCGCCCGCATCGGGCGTCCCGGCCGCGGCCTCCGGCGTGGCGGCGTCCCTCGCCTCGCGGCGAAAGCGCCGGCGCAAGAAGGGCGCCCAGATCGAGGAACGCGGCTACGCCGACGCCTACATGGATTACGAGGAGCCGGACGAGGACCCGGCGCCCCAGCCGGAGCCCCGCGTGCGCGCCTCCGAACGTGGCTCGGATGCAATGGGATTCACCGGGACGGTGACCAGACACGACGTCACCGCCGCCGGGCTGACCACGCTGACCGGCGACACCTTCGACGACCGGCCGGTCACCCCCATGCTGCCCGGCACGTGGGACGGCGACGAGAATCCGGCGCCGAGCCCCGATGATCCGGAAGGGGGTCCGCGCCGCTGACCAGACCGTTTAGCAGTTCCGGAACCACCACCTTCGAAAGGAAACAGTCATGAGTCTTCTCGACGCTCACATCCCCCAGCTGATCGCGTCCGAGGCCAACTTCGGCGCCAAGGCCGCCCTGATGCGCAGCACCATCGCCCAGGCCGAGCAGGCCGCGATGAGTTCGCAGGCCTTCCACATGGGTGAGGCCTCCGCGGCCTTCCAGGCCGCGCATGCCCGTTTCGTCGAGGTCTCGGCCAAGGTCAATGCGCTGCTCGACATCGCGCAGCTCAACATCGGCGACGCGGCCTCGAGCTACGTCGCGCAGGACGCCGCCGCGGCCAGCACCTACACCGGTATCTGATCACCCCGTCTTCTTCACCGAACCAGGAGTTCTCATGTCCCAGATCATGTACAACTACCCGGCGATGCTCGCGCACGCCGCGGAGATGAACACCTACTCCGGTGCGCTGCACGCCGTCGGCGCCGACATCGCCGCCGAGCAGCACGCGCTGGCGAGCGCCTGGCAGGGCGACACCGGTATGACCTACCAGGCGTGGCAGGCCCAGTGGAACCAGGCCATGGAGGAACTCGTGCGTGCCTACCGCGCGATGGCCACCACGCACGAGCAGAACACCATGGCGATGAGCGCGCGCGACCAGGCCGAAGGCGCCAAGTGGGGATGATGCCGGATCACCGTGGGGCCTAACGCTGTTGAGCTGACCACCGACCAGGCCTGGTGCCTCGCCGATGTCCTGGGCGCCGGGTCGTACCCGTGGGTGCTGGCGATCACGCCGCCGTACAGCGATCACTCGCAGCGGTCGGCGTTCCTCGCAGCGCAGTCCGCGGAACTGACCCGGATGGGCGTCGTCAACTCTGCCGGTGCGGTCGATCCCCGGGTCGCGCAGTGGATCACGACGGTCTGCCGTGCGACACAGTGGCTCGATCTGCGGTTCGTGTCGGGACCGGGTGATCTGTTGCGCGGCATGGTCGCCCGCCGGTCGGAAGAAACCGTCGTCGCGTTGCGCAACGCGCAGTTGGTCACCTTCACCGCGATGGACATCGGCCACCAGCACGCACTGGTGCCGGTGCTCACAGCGGGGCTGTCAGGACGGAAACCTGCCCGGTTCGACGACTTCGCACTGCCCGCCGCCGCGGGTGCGCGGGCCGACGAGCAGATCCGCAACGGAGCCCCACTGGCCGAGGTGCTGGAGTTCCTCGGGGTTCCGCCCTCGGCGCGGCCACTGGTCGAGTCGGTGTTCGACGGTCGGCGCACCTACGTCGAGATCGTCGCGGGCGAGCACCGCGACGGCCACCGCGTCACCACCGAAGTGGGGGTCAGCATCGTCGACACCGCACAGGGCCGGATACTGGTTCACCCGACGAAAGCCTTCGACGGAGAGTGGATCTCGACCTTCACGCCCGGCAGCGCCGACGCGATCGCCATGGCGGTCGAGCGGCTGACCGCATCCCTCCCCAGCGGATCCTGGTTCCCCGACCAGCCGCTCACCCGCGACTTCGACGAAGACGCGGCAACCCACCGAGAACCAGTTCTCCAGAGAAGAACCCAGAAAGCATAGGAATGTCCGAGAACACTGTGATGCCGATCGTCCGGGTGGCCGTGCTGGCCGCCGGAGACGACGGTGGCCGGCTGACCGAGATGGCCCTGCCGTCCGAGTTGCCACTGCGCGAGATCCTGCCCGCGGTCCAGCGCATCGTGCAGCCCGCCCGTGAGAACGACGGTGCCGCCGATCCGGCCGCAGCGCCGAACCCGGTGCGGCTCAGCCTCGCTCCGATCGGCGGTGCGCCGTTCAGCTTGGACGCCACGCTCGACACGGTCGGCGTCGTCGACGGTGATCTGCTCGCGCTGCAGGCGGTCCCGTCCGGACCGCCCGCGCCGCGGATCGTGGAGGACATCGCCGACGCCGCGGTCATCTTCTCCGAGGCACGCAGGCGCCAGTGGGGTCCCACGCACATCGCGCGTGGTGCGGCGCTCGCGCTGATCGGGCTGATCCTCGTCGGCACGGGACTTTCCGTCGCCCACCGGGTGATCACCGGGGATCTGCTCGGACAGTTCATCGTCAGCGGCATCGCGCTGGCCACCGTGATCGCGGCGCTGGCCGTGCGCAACCGGTCCGCGGTGCTCGCGACGTCGCTGGCCGTCACCGCACTCGTCCCAGTGGCCGCGGCGTTCGCGCTGGGTGTGCCAGGTGATTTCGGCGCGCCGAACGTGCTGCTCGCCGCGGCCGGTGTCGCCGCGTGGTCGTTGATCAGCATGGCCGGCTCGCCCGACGACCGCGGTATCGCGGTGTTCACCGCGACCGCCGTGACCGGCGTCGGCGTCCTGCTGGTCGCGGGCGCGGCGTCGCTGTGGGTCATCTCGTCGGACGTCATCGGCTGCGCGCTGGTGCTCCTCGGTCTGATCGTCACGGTGCAGGCCGCACAACTGTCGGCGATGTGGGCCCGGTTTCCGCTGCCGGTGATCCCGGCGCCCGGCGATCCGACGCCTGCCGCGCGGCCCCTTTCGGTACTCGCCGATCTGCCGCGCCGCGTGCGGGTGAGCCAGGCGCACCAGACCGGTGTGATCGCCGCGGGTGTGCTGTTGGGCGTCGCCGGTTCGGTGGCCCTGGTGAGCTCGGCGAACGCCTCGCCGTGGGCCTGGTACATCGTGGTCGCCGCGGCGGCCGGTGCGGCGCTGCGCGCCCGGGTCTGGGACTCCGCGGCCTGCAAGGCGTGGCTGCTGGGGCACTCCTATCTGCTGGCCGTGGCACTGCTGGTGGCGTTCGTGATCGGCGATCGGTACCAGGCCGCGCTGTGGGCGCTGGCCGCGCTCGCCGTGCTCGTGCTGGTCTGGATCGTCGCGGCGCTCAACCCGAAGATCGCCTCGCCGGACACCTATTCGCTGCCGATGCGCCGCATGGTCGGCTTCCTCGCCACCGGCCTCGACGCGTCGCTGATCCCGGTGATGGCGCTGCTGGTCGGCCTGTTCAGCCTCGTGCTCGACAGGTGATGCCCCGGTGATCCACAAGAGTCTGGGCGTCGTGGCGACGGCCGGTCTGGTACTGCTGATCGGCTGCCCGTCCGCGGGTGCCGTCAGTCCACCACAGGTGGACCCGCAGATCGCGCCGCCGCCAGGAACCGCGGGACCCGCGCAGCCGATGATGCAGCGCAGCGAGTGCATCACGACCTCTGTGCTGCCCGGCACCGACCCGGGTGCGGTGAGCCCGAACCAGTTGGCGCTCAACCTGTCCGGCGCATGGCAGCACAGCCGCGGGGCCGGTCAGACGGTCGCGGTGATCGACACCGGTGTGCAGCCCGGCCCGCGTCTGCCCAACGTCGAAGCCGGCGGCGACTACATCGAATCGACCGACGGCCTCACCGACTGCGACGGGCACGGTACGTCGGTGGCGGGTCTGATCGCCGGTCAGCCCGGCCCGGACGGGTTCTCCGGCGTGGCACCGGAGGCCCGGCTGATCTCCATCCGCCAGAACTCCCCGCGATTCGCACCCCGCACACCCGGGGCCGACTCTGAAGCAACCAGGGCTGCAAGCGATGCCGAGACCCTGGCGCGTGCCGTGGTACGCGCGGCCGACATGGGCGCGCGCGTCATCAACATCTCACTGGTGACGTGTCTGCCCGCCGACCGGACGATCGACCAGTCCGCACTCGGTGCGGCACTGCGCTATGCGGCGCTCGAGAAGGACGCCGTGATCGTCGCGGCCGCGGGCAACAACCGCGGCGGCGTCTCCACCGGCGCAGCGTGCGAATCGAATCCGCTGCCTTCGGGCACACCGGGCGATCCGCGCAACTGGAACGGCGTCACGTCGGTGTCCATCCCGTCGTGGTGGCAGCCCTACGTGCTGTCGGTGGGTGCGGTCGACTCCACCGGGCAGCCGTCGAGTTTCACGATGGCAGGTCCGTGGGTCGGGATCGCCGCGCCGGGGGAGAACATCGTCTCGGTGAGCAATGCACCCGACGGTGGCCTGTCCAACGCGTTGCCGTCCGAGCGTGACCGGTTGGTGCCGCTCACCGGAACCAGCTATGCGGCCGCGTACGTCTCGGGAGTGGCCGCGTTGGTGCGCAGCAAGTTTCCCGATCTCACCGCGCGGCAGGTGGTGCACCGCCTGACCACCACGGCGCAGGGCGCCGCGCGGTCGCCGTCCAATCTCATCGGTGCCGGCATGGTCGACCCGGTGGCCGCACTCACCTGGGACGTCGCCGATGTCCCACTCGACGGTCCGGCCGCACCCGAGGGCAGGCCCATCGCGGCGCCCCCTGAGCCCGAACCACGCGACAACACCCCGCGGATCATCGCGTTCGTGGGTACCGGGGTCCTGGCAGCGGCCGTCGGTGCCGCGTTCTACGCCACCTACCGTCGGAAGGACAAGACCACATGACCGCCCGGATAGCGCTGGCATCCCTGTTCGTCGTCGCGGCGGTGCTCGCCCAACCGTGGCAGACCACCACGCAGCGTTGGGTTCTCGGTGTCTCGATCGCCGCGGTGATCGTGCTGCTGGCCTGGTGGAAAGGCATGTTCCTGACCACCCGGATCGGCCGCGCGCTAGCGATGGTGCGCCGCAACCGCGCCGAGGACACCGTCGAGACCGATGCGCACAGGGCGACCGTGGTGCTGCGCGTCGACCCGGCCGCACCGGCCCAGTTGCCCGTCGTGGTCGGTTATCTGGACAGGTACGGCATCACGTGCGACAAGGTGCGGATCACCCACCGCGACGCAGGGGGCACGCGGCGCAGCTGGATCAGCCTCACGGTGGATGCCGTCGACAACCTTGCGGCGCTGCAGGCTCGTTCGGCACGAATCCCGTTGCAGGACACCACCGAGGTCGTGGGCCGTCGGCTTGCCGACCACCTGCGTGAGCAGGGCTGGACCGTCACGGTCGTCGAAGGCGTGGACACGCCGCTGCCGGTGTCGGGCAAGGAGACCTGGCGCGGCGTCGCCGACGACGCCGGTGTGGTGGCGGCCTACCGCGTCAAGGTCGACGACCGTCTCGACGAGGTGCTCGCCGAGATCGGCCATCTGCCGGCCGAAGAGACTTGGACCGCACTGGAGTTCACCGGATCTCCCGCCGAGCCGTTGTTGACGGTTTGCGCCGCGGTGCGCACATCGGACCGCCCGGCCGCCAAGGCGCCGCTGGCCGGCTTGACCCCGGCGCGTGGCAGGCACCGGCCCGCACTGGCCGCGCTGAACCCGTTGTCGACCGAACGGCTCGACGGCACCGCGGTGCCACTGCCTGCCGTGGTGCGGACCTCGGTGAAGGGTTCAGTCGAACATGAAGCCGCGCAGGAAGCGGGTCATCCGGCGTAGGTAGTCCGGCTGGCTCACGTGCAGCAGGTGGTTGCCGGGGAACCAGTGGAACGCACAGCGATCCCAGTGCTCCCACAGCAGTTCGGCCTGCTGCGGCGGGGCCAGCCGGTCACCGAGACCGGTGATGATGAGCCGGCGCTCCTTGGCCACCAGAGGCTGGTAGTGCAGCGGTGACGCGTAGCGGGCAGCTGCCTCGGTCAGCTCTGGATCGGTGTGGGCGATGTGGCGCTCCAACGCCACGAGCATGTTGGCCGGGAACCATTCGTCGACCGTCCGGTCCGGTGTCACCACAGGAACATTCGGGATCACGGCCTGGATCCGGTGGTCGACGCTCGCCAGCAGGGCCGAGGTGAAACCGCCGAGCGAGATGCCCGTCAACGCGATCCGATCCACGCCGGTGAACTCCAGATGGTCCATCACCGAACGGAAATCGTGCACGGCCTGGGCCATGGCCTCGGCGAAACCGGCTAATCCGTTGGCGAAGTAGCCGTATCCGCTGAACGGCGAGAACCGTTCGGCACGCAGCCCATGGAACGGCAGGGTGTACAGCAGCACGTCGTACCCTGCGCGGTAGAACCACGGCAGCGACAGGAACAGGCCGTTCGCGAGGTACGGCGAGCCCATGAAACCGTGGATCACGCACAGCGTGGGATGCGGGCCGTCGTTGTGGCGCCAGTGCTGCGCACGCACGATGTTGTTGCGAACGTGGCCGCGGCACCGCTCGCGCAACGCCGGGTTGACGGCCCGGAAGCTGCTCTGGAACCGGATGTTCTCGACGCGGCCGTGCGCGACCCACTCGGCGACCGGATTTGCCGGGCGCGACGAGACCCGCGGCGGTTCGGTGGGGCGCGGAAAGGATCGCTCGGGATCTTTGGCCTCGGCCAGGTCGGCGTAGAACCGCATGTGCTCGTGCTCGATCCGCGAATCCCTTCGCCGCAGGATCGTGG
Organism: Mycolicibacterium smegmatis; assembly: GCF_001457595.1. Classification (GTDB taxonomy): domain Bacteria; phylum Actinomycetota; class Actinomycetes; order Mycobacteriales; family Mycobacteriaceae; genus Mycobacterium; species Mycobacterium smegmatis. Next base: position 744,087 of record NZ_LN831039.1, read on the forward strand.
CGGCGGTCCTGGGCAGCATGGAGGCCGCGACCACCGAGGCCACTCCGGTGCGCAACGCGATGTCGGCGGCCGCCGATGCATCGACGATGGCCTTCTGCCGCAGCGTGAGGTCGATCCGGCGGGGGAGCCCCCGTGACGTCGCATCGGCACCCGGTACGTCGGGAATCGGGATCGGGGGATCAACCGGATCAACGCTGGACGGCTCCACGCCCCGATGCTAACGAATCACAGCAACCGGTAGACGGTTGTCGAGCCGATCCTGACGCCCGCGTGATGCGCTGCGACCCAATCGGCGATCTCGCGGGTGTGCGCCCTGGTGTGGTTCGCGCTGCGAATGACCTCGCCGTGTTGCGGGCGCCCGGCCTCGACGTAGAACGTGACGCGCCGGGCGTGCACGTCGTCGATGAACTCCGGCAGTGTCGGCACCGGGTCGCCGCGCCACCCGCCGACGGCCATCACGGACGTACCCGAGGCGATCTCCAGCGCCGCTGCCGCCTGTGAGCCGTTCGTGGCGGCTGACCACGCGGTGGTGGCCGTGGCGAGGAGGTCCGCGAGTTGCCGGTTGGACGCCAGATCACCCAGCCATCCGTCGCCGCGCTCCTGTTGCACCGCCAACGGTTGGCTTCCGTGGTGCGGTGTCACTGCCGTGGCCGCGGTGACCACGGCGGTGGGCAGCACCGCGACGACGGCGCACAGCACGGCCGCCACGGGTGCGGACCGCCGTGCGGCGAGCAGTCCCAGCACGGCAAACGCGGCCGCACCGGCGAACACGGCGAGTTGCCGCGGTGGCGAAAACGCGTTGCGGTGCAACAACACCGAGGCGGTGATCGCGGCCGACGCCCCCAGCAAGGCCAATGCGGCACGGCCGTCGACACGTGCGCGGCGCTGCCAACCCCATACTGAGCCAAGGGCGACCAGCGCCCCGACCGCCGGTGCGAGCAGCACGGTGTAGTACGCGTGCACCATGCCGCGCATGTACCCGAACACGATTGCGCCTGAGAGCAACCACGCGGTCCACATCACCAGCGCGGCCAGTTGTGTGCGGGGCAGGTGGCCGCGCACCGCGAGAAAGGAACCGACCACCGCCGCGACCACGGCCGCGGGCAGCAACCAGCCGATCTCGACACCGATCTCACCGGTGAACAACCGTGCGACACCGGTGTGTGCGGTGTGCCCACCGCTGACGATGCGGTCGATTCCGTTGTAGCCCAACGCCAGTTCGAGTTCGTTGTCGTCGGTGGATCCGCCGACGAACGGCCGCTCGCCCGGTGGGACCAGTTGCACCACCACGATCCACCATCCCGCCGCGATCACCACGGCCGCCGCGCCGGCCAGCAGATGGACCGCGCGCCGCCGCCACGTCGTCGGCGCGAGCAGCAGATACGTCAGCGCGAAAGCCGGTGCCACGATCAAACCTTCGAGCATCTTGGTGAGAAACGCGGCCCCCAGGGCAGCGCCTGCCGCCACCACCCACCACACCGCTGCGGACCCGACTGCGCGCGTCAGACAATGGGCCGCGGCGACCAGCACAAGCACGAGAAGCGCATCGGGGTTGTCGAACCGGAACATCAACGCCGCGGCCGGTGTGAACGCCAGGACCGCGCCGGCCAGCAGGGCCCCGGCCGCGGCGTGACGTGTACCGGTCAGCGTGCGCCGCACGGTCGCGTACAGCACCGTCACCGCCGCAACGCCCATCACGGCCTGCGGTGCCAGCACGGACCATGGACTCATCCCGAACAACCGCACCGACAGACCGGTGATCCACAGCGCCGCGGGCGGTTTGTCGACCGTGATGAAGTCGTGGGCGTCGAGCGCACCGTAGAACCACGCCGACCAACTCTGCGCCCCGGCCTGCGCCGCCGCGGCGTAGAAGTCGTTGCCGTAGCCGTTGATCGACAGATGCCACAGGTACAGCACAGCGGTGACGGTCAGCAGCGTGACCAGGCCCACGCGCTCCCACCGCGAGGTCGTCATGCGCATACCGTGCCCGAGCAGGCTGCGAACGGGCTGTGAGTTCTACCGGGACGCCACGCCGAACAGCCGTGCGGCGTTGTCGTGCAGGACGTTGCGGCGCCACGTGTCGTCGATGCCCGGCAGATCGACGGTGTGCCGCAGCGCGTCGGCGTAGCCGTACGGGATGTTGGGGAAGTCGCTACCGAACAGGATGCGCTCGCCCAGGTCGTACAACCGTGCCCGATCGGCGGGCGGGAACGGCATCATGGCCTCGGAGAACGGCGTGAACGCCATCGTGGTGTCGAGCCGGACCCCGTCGAATCTCTCGGTCAGGTCCAGGAATTCGCTGTACTCGGGCATTCCCATGTGCGCGATGATCAGCACCAGGCGCGGATGGCGGGTCAGCAGTTTCTCGACCCGTTCCGGTCCGGTGTACTCACCCGGCGCCGGACCGGAACCGCAGTGGATCACCACCGGGACCACCGCGTCCTCGACCATGCCCCACACCTCGTCCAGCAACGGGTCGTTGGGGTCGTACGCGCCGACCTGGATGTGCGCCTTGAAGATCTGCGTGCCCGCGTCGATCGCCTCGGCGACGTAGCGCCCGGCCTGCTCTTCGGGGTAGAACGTCGCGGTCGAGAGGCAGTCCGGCGTGTTGCGCGCGAACTCGCGCGCCCACTGGTTGAGCCACGTGGCCATATCCGGTTTGTGCGGGTACACCAGCGACGAGAACCGGCGGACCCCGAACTCGCGCAGCGTCGCCAGGCGCTGTTGTTCGTCGGCGCGGTAGGTGATCGGCCACTCCCGGCCGATCAGCGGGCCCTGGCTGTCGAAGTACTGCCAGACCTTGTCCATGACGTTCTTCGGCATGAAGTGGGTGTGCACGTCGATCAGGCCCGGAAGCCCCAGGTCCGACCAGATACTACGCACCGCTGCTATCTCGTCCATCATCAGCGATGATGTCAGTAGCCGCCGAGGGGGGCAGAATCGGCCTGGTGTGGAATCCCGAAACCTACCTCAACTTCGCAGATCACCGGGGTCGCCCGTTCTTCGAGCTGCTGGCGCGCATCGGTGCGCGCACGCCGCGCCGGGTGGTCGACCTGGGGTGCGGGCCGGGCAACCTGACCGAGACGCTGACGCAACGCTGGCCCGGCGCGCAGGTCGAGGCCTTGGACTCCTCGCCCGAGATGGTGGCCGCGGCCCGCGAACGCGGCGTCGACGCCCGCGTCGGTGCCATCGAGGACTGGCAACCCACGCCCGACACCGACGTCGTCATCTCGAACGCGGCCCTGCAGTGGGTGCCCTCGCACCGCGAATTGATCGTGGCGTGGGCTCAGCGCTTGCCCGCCGGTGCGTGGCTGGCGTTCCAGGTGCCCGGGAACTTCGACTCGCCGTCGCACCGTGCCGTGCGCACGGTCGCCCGAAGCGAGGCATTCGCCGATGCCCTGCGCGACATGCCGTGGCGCGACGCCCATCAGGTCGACGATCCGCTGGACTACGCCGGCCTGCTCACCGACGCCGCATGCACGGTCGATGCGTGGGAGACCACCTATGTACACGAATTGACCGGCGAGACACCGGTTCTCGACTGGATCACGGGTACCGCGCTCACCCAGGTGCGCAGCAGGCTCGACAACACCGCGTGGCAGCGGTATCGCGAGGCCATCATCCCGCTGCTGGCAGAGGCCTATCCGAGACGGCCGGACGGCATCACATTCTTCCCGTTCCGGCGCGTGTTCGTGGTGGCCCAGATCCGGTGACTTGCGGAGTTTTTCCGGCGCCTGGCGCATGAAAAACTCCACGAATCGCTAGAGGGGCAGGCCGTCGCGTTGGGCATCGCGGCGGTAGCGCTCGACCCATTCGTCGGAGCGTTGGTCGGCTTGACGTTCCAGGACGGGTTTGGGTGCCAGGCGTGGGTCCTGGCCGAGTGCTTCGAGCACGGTCCCGACCACCTCGGTGAGATTGCGCCACAGATACGGGTAGTCGACGTCGATGGGTTCGACGTTCTCCTCGGTGAACCAGGCGCGCCAGCCCTCCTCCTGGGCCCGCAGCATCGTGATCACGTGGGCGATGGCGCCCGCGTGGTATTCGGCGCGCGCGTCGCGCACCGGATCGGGCCGACCGCGCCACACGCGCGTCTGCACCGCACGCCAGAACGACACGGCCTGGGACACCACGTCGGGCCGATGGATGTGGATGAGCACCGGATCGCTGCCCACGACGTCGCGGATCGCCGACAGCAGGCCCGAACCCGAGCGATCAGGCAGATCCTTGGCGCGTTGCACCAGAAGCGGCGTCTGGTTCCACATGAGCTTGCCGCCCCACACGCCGTTGGGGGTACGGCCGACGGTCTGGATGTAATCGCGCCAGATGGTCGCCGGCGCCAGATCGGGCTTGCCTTCGATGAGCGGATCGAGCAGACGCAGGATCGACTGGTCCTCGACATCGGCGAACCACTCACGTGGTTGCGGCGACATGCTGGTGTTGGGCAGGTACTGGAAGAACTCCTGCGGCTCACCTGCCACACCGGTGGCGCGCAGGGACTCCACGAGCAGAGTGGAACCGCTGCGCTGAGATGCGAGCACCAGGTAGGCGGTGGGGTGGTCGGACATGTCCGGGACTTTAACCGCAGAAAGTTTGCTGCGCCTATTCAGCGGAGCGTCAAGAGTTTTCACTCATTGTGAGCGAAACTATCTGCGCGAGTCCTCGATCCCGCGCTCTGCGGCGATCGCCGACCTGCTGGTGGCCGGGCGCCCGTGGATTGCGAGATAGGTCTCGGTGTACCGCTCGGAGATCCGGGTGCCCGCGAAATCCGACGGGATGACGTCATTGGTCTCCTGACGCCAGGCGTTGAGCAGAAGGGCGAGTTCGGATGCGATCGCCTCGGCCTTGTCTGCGGTGTCAGGGCAGGCATCCGGGCCCAGGAGGTTGTTCGCCTCGCCGGGATCGGCCACGAGATCGTACAGTTCGCGGCCGGGGCGCGGGGCGAGCACGTCGGGGGCGAGGATGCGGCCCGGCGGGCTGTCGGCGATGTCCCACGGCAGGTCCAAAAGGGGCCGGGCAGCGTAGTTTTCGATGTAGCTGTACTCCTTGGTCCGCACTGCGCGGATCGGGTCGAACGAATCGTGGTAGGTCTTGGTGGTGTACACCGCGGTGCGCACCTCCTCAGAGTTGTTCGCGCTCTTGAGATTGTCCGCATGCGAGAGACCCTCGACCTCGTCGGGGACCGGCACGCCCAGCAGGTCGAGCAGCGTGGGCAGCAGGTCCACTCCGCTGAACAACTCCTCGTACCGGTGCGGCGCGATGCCAGCAGCGCGCGGCGGGCGGATGATCATCGCGATGCCGGTGCCCGCGTCGTACAGCGTCGACTTGGCCCGCGGCAACGCCGGTCCGTGGTCGGTCATGAACACCACCCACGTGTTGTCGTCGAGTCCGGAGCCGCTCAGCGCGTCGAGCAGTTCCCCGACCTTGGCGTCGGCGACGGCGATCGACCCGTAGAACTCGGCGAGATCTTCGCGCACGTCGTCGGTGTCGGGCAGATAGGCGGGCACCGAAACGGCGTCGGCGTCGGCCGGTTCATAGCGGTCACGAGGATATGGGCGGTGCGTCTCGAAGAACCCGGCCGTGAGCAGGAACGGCCGCTCGGGCGGGTCGGTGAGCCAGCGGGTGGCCTGCTCGACGACGTACTCGCAGTACGAATTCGACACGTCGAACTCGTCGAACCCGAGCCGGTCGGGGAACGAGGTCTCGTGCTGCATCCCGAACAGCGCAGTATGCCAACCGGATTCGGACAGGATCTGCGGAAGTGTGCGCACCCCGGCGCGGTACTCCCAGCCGTGGTGGGCCAGGCCCACCAGACCGTTGCTCTGCGGGTAGCGGCCGGTGAACAGCGAACCCCGCGAGGGCGAGCACAGCGGCGCGGTGGCGTGTGCACGCGTGAACAGGACGCCTTCGCGCGCGAGTTGGTCCAACCGGGGGCTGCTCACGTCGGTATGGCCGTAGGCGCCCAGATACCGCCCCAGGTCGTGCCAGTGCACGATCAGCAGGTTCTGCCGTTGCGGCTCGGTCACGTCGCATCCTTTCCGTCCTCGAGACGACCGAACAGCCTCGGCCGCGTTCCCGCAACCGTTTGGCTCATCGAGAGCAACTCATCCTTACGGGTGGTACTGCACGCCGACGGCCCGGAACACGTACTCGGGACCGACGTCGAACGCGAGCGACCGCCGCGGCAGGCGCGCCAGGACGTCCTCGGGTATGGCGACCTTGTAGTGCAGGGACAGATGTCCTTCGAAATGCCCGTAGCGGTGGCCGTCGACCCGGGCCAGATCGGCCTCGATCACCAGGCCATGGGCGGACAGTTCGGCGGTCACCGCCCCGTTCTGCGGTGCCGACCACGGCTGGTCGACGGTGCGGCCCGCCAGCTTGGGCAGGGTCGCCAGGGTCGCCAGCGCGCGTTGTTCGGTGAGCATCACCGAGCCGGCGTAGCTGGAAACGCTGTTCGCGGCGCGTTTGCCCGGGATGGCGCCGCTGAACCGCCTGGTCACCGGGACGTACTCGGCCAGGAACAGCACGCCTTCGGCCTCGGCCTCCGCACGCAGGGCATCGGGCAGTTCACCGATGCGCAAGAGCTTTCGCAGGAACAGTGCCACCCCTGCACGGTAGCTCGCCGCGACGTGTCACCGGGCGGTGCCACGTGTGGCTGGTAGAGATGGTCGGGTGGAGAGAACCCGCGGGTTGCTGATCGCGTCGGCGCTGGTGGCTGTCGCGGTGTATGCGCTCATGTGGATCGGGTACCGGTCGGGATGGCCGTGGCTGGTCTCGTTCGACGACGCCGGGCTGGATCCGGCGTTCCGCTTCGGCACCGAGCACCCGGCCTGGGTGACGGCCTGGAATGTGTTCTGCACCGTGCTGGGGCCGTACTCGTTTCGCGCGGTGTTCGCGGTCTTCATCGTCGTGGCACTCATAAGGCGGCACTTCCGGCCCGCGGTGTTCGCCCTGTTGTCGGTCGAGCTGAGCGGATTGGTGACGCAGCTGGCGAAGCTGGCGTCCGACCGTCCGCGCCCGCCCACCGCGCTCGTGTACGCGTCGTGGACGTCGTTTCCGTCCGGTCATGCGCTCGGGGTGATGGTGTGCGTGCCGGCCCTGCTCGCGCTCGTGTGGCCGCTGCTGCGCGGCGCGTGGCGCGGCTGGGCGGTGGCCGCGGGCGCGCTGGTCATCGTCGCCATCGGTGTGGGGCGCGTGGTGCTCAACGTGCACCACCCGTCCGATGTCGTCGCGGGCTGGGCGCTGGGCTACGCGTTCTTCGTGGTGTGCCTGCTGCTCGCGCCGCCGTATCCCGACGTCAGGGCAAGGGGCGAAATACCGGAAGTGCGCGGTATCGCGACGTGAACGTCGCCTCGGTGTAGGGCTCGCCGACCTCGCCGTCGTGCGCCAGCACCGTCGGCCCGTCGACGGTCTCGAAGTGGAACTGCGGCACCTGCATCTCGTGGTAGAGCGGGCTGCGTTCGAGCCGGCCCAGCAGCATCGAGGTCGCGATGCGCAGCCGCCCGAACCGTTTGCCCGTCTCGAGGATCCGGACGTCGATGAGGCCGTCGTCCATGCGCGGCCGCAACGACGGCGCGAAACCGGACGGGAAGTACACCGAGTTGCCCAGGAAGAACAGCGAGGTCTCGACGGTCTTGTCGTCGTAGGTGATGCGCACCGGTTCGTCGCGGCGCAGCGTGAGGTACAGCGCGTACGCGGCCGCGACGCGCTTGCCCAGGCGGTGCTCGAGCTTCTCGCGGATCCGCACGAACTTGGGGTAGGCGCCGATGCTGGCGGTGTTGAGCACCATGTGCTTGTCGTTGAGGCACACCAGGTCCACGTATGCCGCACTGCCCTGCCGGATGGCCTCGACCGTGCGGGCCACGGTGTCGCAGCCGATGTCCTTCGCGAAGTGGTTGAATGTGCCGCCCGGGAACACCGCGAGCGGCAGGCCGGCCTCCACCGCGATGCCCGCGGCGCACGCCACGGTGCCGTCGCCGCCACCCACGGCGAGGACCTCGCAGCGCGACGCGGCCTCGCGCAGCACCTCCTCGATGTCGTCGTCCTCGTCGAGCTCGACGACCTCGGCCTGGGGCAGTGCCTCGCGCACCTCCTCGACGACGCGCGCGCCGGTACCGCTGCCCGAGGCCGGGTTGATCACCAGCGTGACGCCCGACCCTTCCGGTCGGGGTGCGGTCTTGTACCGCAGCGGCTCCGATGTGGGCAGGCTCGCGGCGGGGATGGTCGGCACGATGCGGGCGCCGAGGATCGCGATGGTGGCGCCGATACCGAATCCGGCGAACACGTCACCCGGATAGTGCGCACCGGTCGCGACCCGCGACAGGCCGACGAGTCCGGCGAGCAATGCGAGCGGAAGGCCGATCGGGGCGGATTCGAGGCCGACGCCGACCGCGAAGGCCGCCGCGCTCGAGGAGTGCCCCGACGGCAGGGAATGCGACGTGGGGACGCGACGGGTCTGCCGGATCAGCGGGATGATGCTGCGGTCGGGGCGCGGCCTGCGCCAGATGCGCTTGGCGATCTGATTGGTCACCAGGCTCGTGACCGCGAGGCTCGCGATGCCGCGTACCGCGCCGCGCCGAGCCGAGTTCCCGCCGACCGCGCCGAGGCCGGCGGCGATGACGAACCAGAGCTTCGAGTGGTCGGCGGCCCTGGTCAACTTCGGCATGAGGGAGTCGAGCAGTGGGCTGGGGGATTCGGCGACCGCCTCGAACACTTCACGGTCGAGTGTGCCGAGTCCACGGCCGATCTTTGGCACGTCCATGAACCCAACCTATCCGCCCGGAACCGGATCGTGTCTGAACAGTTACGTGGCGTATAGGTGTGCCCCCGACTATGGACGGGTGCGCCGACTACTCGTATCGCTGTGCGTGGCGGCCGTGGCACTGGCGTGCGCACCGAGCGCGGCAGCCGTGGAGAACCCGTGGTTCGCGCGATCGGTCGGCACTGCCACCCAGGTGATTTCCGTTGTGGGCGTGGGTGGTTCGAAGGCCAAGATGGATGTCTACCAGCGCACCGCGGCAGGCTGGCAGCCCGTGGGCGTAGGCATCGAAGCCTGGATCGGCGCCAACGGGATGGCCCCGCAGACCCACGACGGCGAGATGAAGACGCCGATGGGCATCTTCACGCTCGACTTCGCGTTCGGGACCGCGCCGAATCCCGGTGGCGGGCTGAAATATGTGCAGGTGGGCCCGGACCACTGGTGGGACGGCGACATGAAGAGCCCCACCTACAACACCATGCAGGTGTGCAAGAAGGCACAGTGCCCGTTCGACACCGACCCCCGCAGCGGCACCGAGAATCTGAACATCCCGCAGTACCGGCATGCCGTGGTGATGGGCGTGAACAAGGCCAGGGTGCCGGGCAACGGCGGAGCCTTCTTCGTGCACAACACCGACGGCGGGCCGACCGCGGGATGTGTGGCCATCGACGACGCGACGCTGGTACAGATCATCCGCTGGTTGCGGCCGGGCGCGCTGATCGCGGTGGCGAAGTAGCGACGTCAGATATGCAGTGCGGCACCCGGTTTCAGGTGGAAGTTCAAGTTCTCCAGTGACATGGTGGCGTCATAGGTGCGGTCGTAGCCGGTGGCGCTGATCTTCCAGCCGTCGGAGGTGCGGCGGTAGGTGTCGCGGTAGAAGGCCGCGCCGATCAGCATGAAGTTGAAGTCGGGCGCGATCACGCGGTCCTGCAGGTACCAGGTCCCCGTGGCCTCATCACCGTCGACGGTGATCTCGGGATGGGCGACGCGGTGCTCGGTGATGATCGACGGCCCCAGCGACTGGCGCATGTAGTCCACGAGCGCCGCGCGATCGGTGAAGTGCAGCGCCTCGCCGAGGGACTGGCCGTAGTCGCCCCGTACGTCCTCGGTGAGCGTGTCGGCGAACTCGTCCCAGTTCTTGGTGTCCAGCGCGCGCAGGTACCGGTACTTGACCCGCTCGATGTCCTTTATGTCGATGTCGTCATTGACTCGGAGGTTGTCACCCATGCCCGATATTGCAGCACATGAGCAGGCGTCACGGTGCGGGTGTCAGGCCATGGGTGGCCGGGCCCTCCAGAAGGGTGCCGTCGGGCGCGAACCGTGACCCGTGCAGCGGGCACTCCCACGCCTCGTCGGAATCGTTCCACTCGACGATGCCGCCGAGGTGCGGGCACACGGGGGACACGCGGCGTTCGACGCCGTCGACGACGCTGCAGGCCTCCATGCGCCACGGCGGGCCTGCGACCACACCGCCGTCGTCAGGGACGCCGTCGCCCCTACGCAGTATCGGGGTGACCCACCCCTTGGCCATGTTGAACCCCACCTCGAGGTTGACCTTCAAGGCCGTCGGGATCCCGGACAGCTCATGCGGACTCCAACTGTCGAACGCCTGGGACCAGTCCATCCGGCCGCCCAGGATCCGGCTCGACAACGCGAGCGCCGCTGCGGTGCCGTTGGTCATGCCCCACTTGTCGAAACCTGTTGCCACAAAGACTTTTTCGTTGCCCGGCAGGAGCGGGCCCACGTAGGGAAGCTCGTCGACGGGCGTGTAGTCCTGCGCCGACCAGTAGTGCGTCTGGATCGCACCGGGCCAGTGCACCTTGGCCCACGACGCGAGTTCGTCGACGTCGTCGGACGGATGCGAGCGGCGGCCCACGGTATGTCCGGCCCCGCCCACGATCAGCCGGTCCCCGTCGGCGGTGGGGGCGTAACGCACCGAGCGGGTGGGGGAATCGGTCGAGATGTACATGCCGCGCGTCGCCGCACCCGGAACCCGGAACGCCAGGCAGTACGAGCGGTGCGGCGACAACCGGGCGAAGAAGCCGCCACGGTCGAGAATCGGTATCCCCGTGGCCAGTACGCACTGTCCGGCGCGCACGTCCAACTCGGTTCCGGTGTGGCTGCGCACCTTGATCTTCAGACCCGACGAGTCCTGCGACACGCCCAGCACGCGGGTGCCTTCCACGAGCCTGCCGTTACGCTCGTCGAGTTCGACGATGAGCTTGTCCAGCAAGGGCATCGGATCGAACTGGGCCTGATCGGGCAACCGGACGCCGCCCGCGAACGGGAACGGGACGTCGGCTGCGTCGACCCAGTCGGCGTCGAGTCCCACCTCGCGGCACGCGTCGTACTCGGCGCGTGCCGACGCGATGCCCTTCTCGGATTGTGCGTAGGTGTAGGCGTCCTCACGCTGCAGCGACAGGCCGTTGGCATCGCAGTACCCGGCCAGCCACTCCTGGCCCTCGAGGTTCCCCTGCACGTACTGCCCGGCGACCTTGGCCCCGTGCTTGCGAAGGATCTTCGACATCTTGGTGCCCTGCAGCAGGCTGATCTTGGCGGTGGTGTTCCCGGTCGCGCCTGCGCCTGCCGTGTACGCCTCCAGCACCAGTACGTCTTTACCCGCGCGGGCCAGCAGCACGGCCGTGATCAGGCCCGTGATTCCCGCTCCGACCACGACGACGTCGGCTGTGCAGTTGGTTTCGTCCAGGTACGGAGGTGTGGGTCGCTCGGCACGGCCGGCGAGCCACAGGGATGTTGCGGAGGTCATGGCCTCCCTGTACCCGTCGTGACCGAATCGAAACGATCGCCCCGACACCTGCCGGATGTTTTCTGCGGCGTGACGATTCGGCGGCTCACCAGTGCGGACAGGCACCCTCCGAGGATTGCTGTGGCCAAAACCGAATCGGGCGAACGCCGTTGGACCCCGGGACGCGCGGAGTGTCAGATGGAACGTGGTCTCTGCTACGGCTAGGGTGGCCTGCGTTATGAGCGACCCGTTGGGGTTGTCGATCGGGACCACCAACTTGGTTGCGGCGCGAGTCGGCAATCAGCCAGAGATCAGGCGTTCGGTGCTGACGTTGTCGGCAGACCGGACGCCGCAGGTCGGCGTGCCGGAATCCGGGGCAGGGGTGACCCTGGCCGGATTCGTCGAGCGTGTGGGTGACCCGGTGCCGCTCGTGGCGCCCGACGGTGCGTCCTATCCCGCAGACACCCTGCTGGTCGAGGCGCTCGACGCCATGGTGGAGGCGGCCGGCGGCCCGTCGCAGCAACTGGTGATCGCGGTTCCCGCGCACTGGGGACCCACGACGCTGCGGGCTCTGCGCAACGCGCTGCGGACCAACCCCAGCCTTTCGCACGGCGGTATGCCCGCACGCCTGGTACCCGACGCCGTGGCATCGCTGGCCGCGCTGCGGGTGAACCCGGGCCTGCCCACGGGCGGCGTGGTGGCGCTGGTGGATTTCGGTGGCAGCGGCACCAGCATCACGCTGGCCGACGCGGCCTCGGGTTTCGAACCGATCGACGAGACCACCCGCCACCCGGATTTCTCGGGGGACCAGATCGACCAGGCCCTGCTGACGCACGTGCTCGACGGCATCGCCGAGGCCGGTGGGATCGACCCGGCAGGTACCGCAGCGGTCGGGTCGCTGGCCCGGCTGCGTGAGGAGTGTCGTGCGGCCAAGGAAAGGCTCTCGGCGCTGACCGCGACGGACCTCGCCGTGGAACTGCCGGGATACTCCGCCACGATCCGTGTGACCCGCGACGAGCTCGAGACGTTGATGCGTCCGCCGTTGACCGGTGTGCTCGACACGCTCGACAATGCCCTGGAGCGCAACGGGTTCGACTGGTCGGCCGTCGCGGCTGTGGTGACGATCGGCGGCGGGGCGAGCATTCCCCTGGTCACCCAACAACTTTCGGAACATTCACGCGCCGTCGTGGTGACCACACCGCAGCCCGCGCTCGACGCGGCCGTCGGTGCGGCGCTGATCGCGGCAGGCGTCACGGCGTCCGCTGCGGCCGACGCGGAGGCGATGACCGGTGCCGCACCCACACTGGGTGTCGCGGCCGTGTCCGATACGACCGGGCCTGATGCAGCCACCGCGAGTGCACCCGCGGTCGGTGCGACCCCGGATCAAGAGGGCTCGTCCACATTCCGTGCGCTCGCGTGGTCGGAGGACGAACCGGCCGATGACGTGGTGCCCTACGCGGGACCCGATGTCGTGAATCCCTACGCCGCCAACCCCTACGCGAATCCCTACGCGGGTGACACTTCGGCGCGGCCCGCCGTGCAGTACGTGCCGCCCACGGGACCTGTCGAGGAGCCGGCGGGTGGATGGAAAAGGTTGCCGCTCACAGTCTTCGGCATCGCCGTTGCGGCTGTGCTGGTGGCCGTGGGAGGTGTCACGTATGCGCTCACCAGTTCGACCAGCAGCACCCCGACCACCGAGGTGCGTACCGCCGAACCCAAACCCCTGACGCCGGAACCGGAACCCAGCGCGGTTGCCCCGCCGCCGGTGGCCGAGCCGCCGCCACCGGTCACCGAGGCGCCGCCTCCTCCGCCGCCGGTGACCATCACCGAGGTGGCGCCGCCGCCGCCGGTCACCGAGACACACGTCGTCACGCAGACCACGACGCCGCCCACCACGACGACCACCACAACCACGTCGCCGACCACGACCGAGCCGACGACCACGACCACCACGCCGACCACCACCGAAACGACCACCACGACCACGACACCGACAACGACCACCAACCCGATGACCACCACCTACATCACGGTGCCGTTCGTGCCGGTGCCGATCCCGATCCAGGTGCCGAGCCGGGAACAGCCGCAACCCCAGTACCCGCCGCAATATCCGCAGCAGTACCCCCAGAATCCGCAGTACCCGCAGAACCCGTTCCAGCCTTACCCCTGATCAGGAGTGCGCGGCCTCCGGAGTGGCCGTCTCGACGTTGCGCGGGTGGAAGCACGCGGCCGCGTGGCCCGGGGCCAGGTCGACCAGCGCCGGGGTCTCCTCCTTGCAGATCTCGGTGGCCCACGGGCAGCGCGTGTGGAAGCTGCACCCGGACGGGGGATTGATCGGACTGGGCACATCGCCTTCGAGCACCAGGCGTTCACGTGCGGCGTTGCGGCGCGGATCGGGGATGGGCACCGCCGACAGCAGCGCGTCCGAATAAGGATGGAACGGTGTGCGGTACAGGCCGTCGACGTGGCCGGTCTCGACGATCTTGCCGAGGTACATCACTGCGACCCGGTCCGAGACGTGACGTACGACGCCCAGATCGTGGGCGACGAACAGGTACGACAGCCCGAACTCCTCCTGCAGATCCTTGAGGAGATTGATGATCTGCGCCTGCACCGAGACGTCCAGCGCCGACACGGGTTCGTCGGCGATGATCAGTTTCGGCTGCAGGGCAAGGGCTCTGGCGATCCCGATGCGCTGCCGCTGCCCGCCCGAGAACTCGTGGGGGTAGCGGTTGTAGTGCTCGGCCTGCAGACCCACGCGCTCCATCAACTCGCGCACCTTGCGGCCGGTCTCGGCCCCCGAGGACAGGCCGTGCAGTTCCATCGGCTCACCGATGATCTGGCCCACCCGTTTACGGGGGTTCAGGGATGCGTAGGGATCCTGGAAGATCATCTGCACCTGACGGCGCATGGGCCGAAGGTCACGTTGTGACCGCCCGACGAGTTCCTGTCCCTCGAACCGCACCGAACCCGACGTCGGCTGGATCAACTGCAGGATCACGCGGCACAGCGTGGACTTGCCACAACCCGATTCGCCTACCAGGCCGAGGGTTTCGCCCTCGTGCAGCGTCAGGCTCACGCCGTCGACCGCACGCACACGCGCGACCTCCCGGTCGATGACGACACCGGACTTGATGGGGAAATGTTTGACCAGATCGGTCACTTCCAAAAGTGGGGTCACCGCAGTGTCCTCTTCTCCTCCGGCGTGAGCCAACAGCGATCCAGATGTCCGTCACCCTTGCGGTCCTCCAGCGGCGGCGGTTGCGTGCACTTGGAGAACGCATGCGCGCAGCGGGCCGCGAACCGGCATCCGGTCGGCGGGTTGAGCAGCGACGGTGGCTGTCCCGGGATCTGTTGCAGACGCTCTTGGTTCGTGTCCTCGACACGCGGCAGCGATCCCAGCAGGCCCCACGTGTACGGGTGTTGCGGATCGTAGAAGATCTCGTCGAGCGTGCCGTCCTCGACGATCTGCCCGGCGTACATCACGACCACGCGATCGGCCACCTCGGCCACCACGCCCAGATCGTGCGTGATGAGGACGACCGCGAGTTCACGCTCCTGGTTGAGCCGGTCGACCAGGCGCAGGATCTGGGCCTGCACCGTGACGTCGAGTGCGGTGGTGGGCTCGTCGGCGATCAGCACCTCGGGTTCGAGCGCGAGCGCCATGGCGATCATCACGCGCTGGCGCATACCGCCGGAGAACTCGTGCGGATAGTCCGAGACCCGCTGCTCCGGATGCGGAATGCCCACGGCGCGAAGCAGTTCGACCGCCTTGTCGCGCGCCTCGGCCTTCGACATGTCGCGGTGGGCCCGGATCATCTCGATGATCTGATCGCCGACCCGGTAGACCGGGTTGAGCGATGTCATCGGATCCTGGAACACCATCGCGATGTGCTCGCCGCGGATCTCGCGCAACGCCCCGTCGTCGAGCGAGTTGATGTCACGCCCGCCGAAATCGATCGCGCCGGTGATCGCGGAGTTGGAGGCCCGCGTGAGACCGATGAGCGTCTGAGCCGTCACGCTCTTACCGGAACCGGATTCGCCGACCACGGCGAGGATCTCGCCGCGTTTGAGGTCGAACGAGACTCCGTCGACAGCACGGACCACCCCGCCGTCAGTGGTGAAACTGACCCTCAGGTCGTTCACCTGAAGAAGTGCGCTCATACTGCGGCCGCCTCTCCGAGCCGGATTCGTGGATCGAGGTATGCGTACGCCAGGTCGACGACCGTGTTGAACAACACGATGAAGAACGCGCCGTACATCGTGACGCCGATGAGCGGCGGCAGGTCGAGGGTGCGGACCGCCTCACCGGCGTACAGGCCCACCCCGTTGATGTTGAAGACGGTCTCGGTCAGGATCGCGCCGCCACCGACCACGGCGCCGAAGTCGAGGCCGAACAGCGTGACCACCGGGATCAGCGAGTTGCGCAGGATGTGCCGGATCCGGACCTGCCGCGGGGTGATGCCCTTGGCCTTTGCGGTTCGCACGTAGTCCTCGTTGGCGACGTCGAGCATGTTGGTGCGCAACACGCGGCTGTAGAACCCGACGAACAGCACCGCGAGCGTGATCCACGGCAGTATCAGGTGGTAGGCCCACTGCAGCGGATTCTCGTCCAGCGGTACGTAACTGCTGGATGGAAACAGTTGCAGCTTGAAGCTCAGAAAATACAGCAGGATCGCGGCGAGCCAGAACACGGGCATCGAGATGCCTGCGAGCGACAGCACCGTGAGCGCACGGTCGGTGAACCGGCCCGCGTGCACGGCGCTGAGGTAGCCGAACCAGATCGACAATGCCATCCACAGCACGGCCGCGCCGATGCACAGCGACATCGTGGCGGGCAGCCCCTGCCAGATCTGGTCCACGACATTGCGATTGCTGGCGTACGACGTGAGCTGTCCGGTGATGATCTGCTTCATCATCGTCACGTACTGCACGGGCAGCGGTTGGTCGAGGCCGAGATCCGCGCTGACCCGGGCGATGAGCGCCGGGTTGGCGTTCTTGCCCGCGATGCGCGCGGCCGGATCGGAATTGGGGATCACGTTGAAGATGAGGAACACGAGCAGCGAGATCGCGAAAAGCACCGCGATCATGCCGAGCACGCGTCTCACGACGAACCGGGCCATGGTTTAGTGCTCCAACCGGATCTTGGCCTTGGGATCGAGCGCTTCACGCAGCCCGTCACCGAAGACGTTGAGAGACAGCACCGTGACGACGATCATCAGACCGGGGACGATCGTCAGGTGCGGTGCGGTGTAGATGGTCTGGTATCCGTCGGCGATCATCGTGCCCCACGACGCATTCGGCGGACGTACACCCGCGCCCAGGAACGACAGCGCCGACTCCAGCAGCATGTTGTTGGCGATGTTCAGCGTGAAGAACACGATGATGGTCGAGACGATGTTGGGCAGCAGTTCGGTGATCATGATCCGGACCGGTCCCTTGCCCATCGCGACCGCGGCCTCGATGAACTCCTTCTGCCGCAACGCAAGTACCTCGCCGCGGATCGGCCGCGCCATGTAGGGCACGTAGACACAGCCGATGATGAGGATCGGGATCCACAGTGAATCACCGGCCACGTGGATGACCCCGAGCTTGAATCCGCCGAGCGCCAGCGCGGTACCGAGCGCGATGCCCAGCAGCAGCACCGGGAACGCCCACATGACGTCCATGATCCGAGACAGCACGGTGTCGATCCAGCCGCGGTAGAAGCCGGCCAGAAGGCCGATGACCACGGCCAGCACGGTGGTCACCAGCGCGGCGGTCAGACCGATGTAGATCGACGTGCGGCCGCCGTACATCAACCGCACCATCACGTCGCGGCCGTTCTGGTCGGCCCCGAGGAGATATCTGCCGTGCAGGCCCGGTCCGATGGGAGTGCCGTCGGGGGAGACCACGTAGGTTTCCACGCCGTCGATGAGGACCTGATCGGTGATGTGGTTCTCGTTGGGCAAGGTGTGCGCCACGTGTTCAGACCACAGCGGAGCGGCCAGGCAGAACAGCACGATCAGGATGAAGACGCCGCCACTGAAGAGCGCAACCTTGTTGCGACGCAACCGCGTCCAGGCGAGATACCAGGGGCTGTGGCCGGTGGCCGGGACGGGCCCGGCCACCGTGACAGGTTCAGCTACGTCGGTCATTTGAGCGCGAACGACGTGAAGTCCTGGTTGAACAGCACATGGTGGTAGCTCCTGTCGAAGTCCATCCGGTCGGACAGGAACGTCGCGAGTTGCTCGTTGCCGTACGGCGCCCACACAGCCTGCTCCATGTACGCCCGGTCGAGATCGGCGTAGCCCTTCTTGGTTTCGTCCGTGAGCTGCTGGGTGAGGAGCTCGTTCATCTTGGCGTCGAGTTCGGGGATGGCCACACGGGAGAAGTTGTTGCCGTTGGTCGGCAGGATGCTCTTCCCGTTGATCAGTGGCCGGAAGAAGTCGTCCGGATGCGGGAAGTCCTGGAACCAGTCGCCGAACCCGGTGTCGAGATCGGGTGTCGTCTGGTTGCCGATCGTGGTCCAGTAGACGTCACCGGCAATGACTTTCAGCGTCGCGTTGAAGCCCAGCTGCGTGAGCACGTCGTGGTAGTACTCGCCGATACGCTTGCGGTCGGGTTCGTCGTCGGTCCACACCGTGATGTCGCGGTCGGCCGGATTGGCCTCGGCGATCAGCTGTTTGGCCTTGTCCATGTCCGGGCCCGGGTACAGCGTGAACTCCTCGTATCCGGGCATACCCGGCGGCAGGATCTGCTGCGTGGGGTGCAGGCGCCCACCGAACACGCGGTTGAGCGCTTCCGGATCGATCGCGTAGTTGACGGCCTGACGCACGCGGACGTCGTTGAACGGCGCCTGCTGCGTGTTCATCCAGAAGTAGTAGGTGTTGATCGAGTCCTCGAGGCGGAACCGATCACCGAACCGCGCCTTGACCTCGGGCAGCCGGTCGGCGTCCGGCGGATCGTGCATGAAGTCGGTCTTGTTCTGCTCGATGTCGGTGACCTGCGCGCTGTTGCTCTTGTTCTGCGTGACGATGATCTTGTCGACGTGCGCGTCGGCCACCTCGTCGGCGCCCGCGTCCTTGACGGTCTGGAACTGCGGGTTGCGTTCCATGACCAACGTGTGCGGCGCATCGACGCTCGTGATCGTGAACGGACCGCTGCCCGGTGGCGGGTTGTTCGTGGCGTCGGTGTCCAGCGGCGTGGTGGGCGGAACCGGCGCCGAGAACGGAAGACCGAGCAGGTTGTCGAACGTGCCGTTGGCCTCGGTGAGGTTGATGGTTATGTCACCGGTGTCATCATTGGTTTGGATGCCAGTGATGGTGTCGGCCTTGCCTTCTGCGTAGTCGTTGGCACCCACGATGACGCCGAAGAACACCGAGCCGCCCGAGTCGGCCTTGAACAGCCGCTGGATTGCGTACGTGAAATCCGATGCCTTGATGGGGGTTCCGTCGGCGTACTTCATGTTCTGCCGCAGCTTGAGCTTGTAGGTCTTGCCGTCCGGTGAGACCTCGGGCATGTCCTCGGCGAGACCGGGCGCCACCTCCGCGCCCTCTTCGCCCTTGGCGTGCTTGTACGTCAGCAGCGGGACATAGGTGTTGTACAGGACCTCCCAGCCCTCCATCGTGTAGGAGAGCTGCGGGTCGACGTAGTCGGGGAACGACGTCATGGTGACGTTGACCTCCCCGCCCTCGTTGGCCGCACCGCTGCTGCCCCCACTACCTCCGCCGCCCCCGCACGCCGCGACGCCCAGCACTGCGACTGCGGCGACACTGGCGATCTTCAAACACTTGCGCCCAGCGATCATTGATTCCCCTTGATTTCCAAACTTGGATGCCCCGGATACAGCTCTACGCCATCTGAGTGGGCCGTTGAGCATCTTTCGGGAAAATTCACGGTGCGCAAGTCGAACGACCGAAGTTTCTTCTGTGTAACTCGAATCTGTGTGTACTAGCTACGGGTCTTGGTGAGCCTGAAGGCGGTTCGCGCTGCGACTATGACGAGAGTGTGACGGTGTGCGCAACATCTGCCGTCCCGGGCCCCTTCCCGGGCCGAGGCGAAGCCCACAACCAGCGGCACTTCGCCCATCTGCGGAGTTGTACGGTTTTCGCCAGGATCTCGACGCTCGGAGGAGTCACATGAAACCCACGCACTTGGTCGCCGCCAGCGCCATAAGCGTTGTTATGTCCGGGTTTTTCGCGGCGCCTGCCGTGGCGAGCCCGGCCGAAGGTGATGTCGAGCGGACCGATCTGGCCGAGGGCACCACGACGACGCCGATCTGGATCGTGACCGCGGGTCAGCCCACCACGCTCACGGTGCAGAGTCTCCTGCTGCAACCCGGTGCCGGCAGCGGTTGGCATGCGCATCCCGGGCCCGAGCACTCCGTCGTCAACTCGGGTTCGGTGGTGCTGCGCACCGCACCCGGATGCGCGCCGGTGACCTACGGGACGGGGCAATCGGTGTTCATCCCGGCAGGCGTGCCCCACGAGGTGTCCAACCAGGGATCCGAAGAGGCCGAGGTGGTGGTCACCTACACCCTGCCGGCAAATGTGCCGGCTCGCGACGACGCTCCTGCGATGTGTCCTTAGCTGGGAGTTTGCGTTTCGTGTCGATCCCCTGCGCTGCGACCCGCGACGACCGGCAGCGCCGAAATACGCCGTATGCTGCCCGTCCCCGCTAGAGTCACCGTGTGCCTCAAATGGATCGTCGCAGTGTGATGTTCATGATGGGTCTGGGGGTGGCAGCCGCTGCACTTCCCGTCGGGACGGCCGGCGCCGACCCACTCATCGGAGATAACCCGCCCGGTCCCGGGCCCGCCGCGGCAGCCGAGCCCACCTTCCTGTTCCAGGACGAGTTCAACGGTCCCGCGGGATCGCCGCCGGATCCCGCGTGGTGGTACCTGGTGCCCGCCCGCGAGACCATCAAGAACCCCGTCGAATGGGACAAGCCGTACAACATGGGGCGGTATGTCACCGACCAGGAACATGCCTTCCAGGACGGCAAGGGCAATCTGGTCATCCGCGCGACGCGGGGGCCGGGTACCACCATCCAGGAGAAGTACGCCAGTGCCAAGGTGGTCGGCCTGTGGCGCGGTGGCATCGGCACCACCTGGGAAGCCCGCGTCAAGCTGAACTGCCTGACCGACGGTGCGTGGCCCGCGTTCTGGCTTCTCAACGACAACCCCGTGCGTGGCGGCGAGGTCGACCTCGTCGAGTGGTACGGCAACCGAGACTGGCCGTCGGGCACGACGGTGCACGCCCGCCTCGACGGCACGTCGTTCGCGACCAATCCGCATCCCGTCGACAGCGACTGGCACACCTGGCGCATGTCGTGGAAACCCGAAGGCATGTACTTCTGGAAGGACTACGCGCCGGGTATGGAGCCGTTCTTCTCGGTTCCCGCGAACTCGTTGCAGGACTGGCCTTTCAACGATCCCGGTTACACCATGGTCCCGGTGTTCAACATCGCCGTCGGCGGCTCCGGCGGACGTGAACCCGCCGGAGGCACCTATCCGGCCGAGATGCTGGTCGACTGGATCCGGGTGTTCGCCGGCTGATACCGCCTTCTGCGCCGAGCGTGCGCGCAGGGCGGGAAATCAGCCGAACTCCCGCCCTGAGCGCACGGTCGGCGGGTCAGGTGGGCGGCGGGGCACACCATCACACCAAGCGTGACCGGATCCAGCCCGACAATCGTTCGATGGCGTAGACGATCACGAAGATGACGATCACGATGGCGCCTGCGACGTCGAAGTTCAGCGTGCGGATCGACTCGAACAACAGGTAGCCCACACCACCCGCGCCGACGATGCCGAGGATGGTCGACGTGCGGACGTTCACGTCGAACAGGTAGAGGCTCGAACCGACCATGGCAGGCATGGATTGGGGAAGCACCGCGGCGAACAGCGTCTTCCACCATCCGCCGCCCACCGAGCGGACCGCCTCCATGGGGCCCGGATCGATCTCCTCGACCGCGTCGGCGACGAGTTTCGCGAGAAACCCGATCGATCCGATGGCCAGCGCGCACGTACCGGCGATGGGCCCGAGGCCCAGGGCCGCGACGAACACGACCGCCAGGATGAGTTCGGGCACGGCGCGCACCACCAGGATCCACGCCCGGGCCGGCCAGTACAGCGCCGGATGCGGAGTCACGTTGCGTGCGGCCAGGATTCCGGCCGGCAGTGACAGCGCGATGCCGATCGCGGTCGCCACGACACCGATCGCGACGGTCTGCGCGGCCGCGGTGAACAGGTCGGCGCCCAGTGCGTCGAAGTTGGGCGGCACCATCCTGGTGAAGATGCCGATTGACGGGAACACCCACGTGAACAGTGCCACCGGGTTGATCTTGAGGAGCACGAACGCCGCGACGCACGAACCGCCGAGCACGCCCGACAGACCGAACCGCGTGACGCGATCGCGCATTGGGCTCGAGCGCGCGGGTTCCAGCAGGATCCGCCGAATCGCGATGGCCACCAGTTCCATTCCCGCGATGATCGCGAGGATCACGCACACGATGCCGAGTGCGCGGGGATAGATCAGCCCGCGCAACGCGTCCTGCAAGGCGAACCCGATGCCACCGGCGCCGACGAATCCCAGCACCACCGACATGCGCAGGTTGATGTCGATGCGGTAGACGAAGGTGGCGATCCACGACGGCACCACCTGGGGAACGACGGCGTTCAGCAGCTCTCGCAAGTAGCCGACACCCGTGCTCCGGACGGCTTCGCGTGGTCCCGGATCGGTCTGCTCGATCGCGTCGGCGAACACCTTGCCCAGCATGCCGATCGAATGCAGTGCGAGTGCGAGAACACCAGGCAGCACGCCAATTCCGAGCGCCCGGACGAACAACACCGCGAACAGCAGGTCCGGCATTGCGCGACAGAACGTGATGACCGCGCGCGCCACGGCCTGCACCGCCGGATGCGGTGTCGTGTTGCGTGCGGCGAGAAATGCCAGCGGAACCGACGCGATCGCCGCGAGGGTGGTGCCGAGCACCGCCATCAACAGGGTCTCGACGGCGAGCATGCCGATGCGCGCCGGGTCGTCGAGTCGCGGTGGGACCATGCGTCGCAACAGTGCGACGATGTTGTCGCTGCCGTCGATCAGCGCGGTCGGTACGAAATCGATCGCCCACGCCGAGACGATGGTGGCCAGCACCGCCGCGATCGCGACGACGTGCAGAAGACCGGGAAAGGAAGGCTTTCGGGACTCTGTGGACCGGGACGGCGGGGCGGGCGGCCGGGTGATCTCGGTGGTCATACGCGACGTGCCGGGGTCACGGCGGGGTCGACGCGCTGGTAGACGGCCATGACGTCGTCGCGCGTCATCCCGACGGCAGGTCGGTCGAGGACTTTGCGGCCACCCTGCAGGCCGACGAGGCGGTGTGCCCAGCCGAGAGCGAGATCGACCTGGTGCAGTGTGCACACCACGGTCAGCTTTTCCTCGATGCACACGCGGAACAGCAGATCCATGACCACGCCGGCATTTTCGGGATCCAGTGACGCGACCGGTTCGTCGGCGAGCAGCAGGGCGGGCTTCTGCATCAGCGTGCGCGCGATGGCCACGCGCTGCTGTTGTCCGCCGGAGAGAGTGTCAGCCCGGCGGTCGGCGTAGTCGGCGAGCCCGACACGGTCGAGGTGGGCCAGTGCCTCCGCCCGCATGTGCCGGGGATAGGTCAGCGCGCCATAGCGCGGCAGGCGCAGCCGGCCCAGCCCGCCGATGAGGACGTTCTCCAGGCAGCTGAGCCGGCCCACGAGATTGAAGTGCTGGAACACGAACCCGACGCGGCGGCGCAGCGCCCGCAACTGGGCGCCCGAGGCCTGGTCCACACGTGTCCCGCCGACGTCGACGGTTCCCGAGGTCACCGGATGTAAACCGTTGAGGCAGCGCAGCAGTGTGGATTTGCCCGAGCCGGACAGGCCGAGCAGCACGAGGAGTTCGCTGCGGTGGACGTCGAGTGACACATGGTCCAGGGCCAGCGTTTCGCCGAAGCGTTTGGTGACGTCGCGCGCGATGACAACGACGTCATCACCCGCGACGGGGTTCACGGGGGTCACGTCAGCCCTTGCACTTCTCGGAGCCCGTCACGTCGCACACATGGCGCACGCCGTCGTAGTCCGCGTCGGTGACCGGCACCACGCCCCAGGCCCGCTCATCGGTGATGCGGCATGCGTCACCTTCGCAGAATCCCTCTTCCTCAAAGGATTTGACGTTGGCATCTTGAGCGAACATGGTCTTGAGCTTGTCGATGACCTCGGGGCCCAACGCGTCGTTGGCGGCGAACACCGAACCGGCGATCATGTCCGATTTCCACACCGTCTTGAGCTGACCGGGTTTGAGGTCGCCCTTGTCGATCATGGTCTTGTCGACCATGGTGTCGAACGCGAAGCCCGCGTCGCAGTCGCCGTTGGCGATCGCGAGCGCCGAGGAATCATGCCCGCCTGCGAAGATCGGTGACATCGCGGCGGAGATGTCGGCCTCAGAACCCGACTTGACCACACCTTCCTCGATCAGGCCCGCGGTCGGGTACAAAAAGCCCGACGTCGACCCCGGATCGACGAAGCACACCTTCTTGCCGGCAAAGTCCTTGAGCCCGTTGATGTTGTCCTCGTCGGCGCGCGCGAGCCCGTAGGACTGGTAGCCGGGGGCACCGCCCTCGTCCTTGATCACCGCGCCGAGTGGGGTCATCTTGGCTCCGTTGACCCCCGCGACCACGTAGGCGAACGGGCCGAAGAACGCGAGGTCGACGTTGCCCGCGATCATGCCCTCGACCACGCCCGCATAGTCGGAGGCCTGGACGAACTCGACCTTGGAGCCCGTCTGCTTCTCCAGCATCTTGATCAGTGGGTCGTAGCTGGCCTTGAGGTCGCTGGAGTTCTCCGCCGGGATCGCGGCGAGGGTGATCGTCTCGGGGAAGCCCTCGGCGGTGGTGGACTGCGGCTTGTCGGAGCCCGAACAGGCCGACGCCAGCAGGGCGACGCAGGCCGCCGCTGTGGCGATCTTGTGGTGAGCACGGATCTTCATGTCGCGCAGAACCTTTCGAAAGGCGGGCAAGTCAGAGGGAGGCACTCTTCGGTATGTCCGGCCTCGTCCACACACCTTGTGGGGTGGTCTATACCAACGGGTGCATCTCGGGAAAACGGAAGGTGAACAAGCGAATACGTCTTGGTCTATACCAGCGGACGGCCGTCTGACGAGGCTCGGCTGTGTATTACGTTGGCCCCGTGACAGCGGGCGCGGCGCCACGGATCCTCAAGCATCAGGTCGTTCGTGCCGAACTGGACCGCATGCTCGACGGTATGCGCATCGGGGATCCCTTCCCCGCCGAGCGGGAGATCGCCGAGCAGTTCGAGGTGGCCAGGGAGACCGTCAGGCAGGCGCTGCGTGAACTGCTCATCGACGGCCGGGTGGAGCGGCGCGGCCGCACGACCGTGGTGGCCCGGCCCAAGATCAGACAACCCCTCGGCATGGGCTCCTATACCGAGGCGGCCAAGGCCCAGGGATTGAGTGCGGGCCGCATCCTGGTCGCGTGGAGTGACCTGACCGCCGACGAGGTGCTCGCCGGCGTGCTCGGTGTCGACGTCGGGGCGCCGGTCCTGCAGTTGGAGCGTGTGCTCACCACCGATGGCGTGCGTGTCGGTCTGGAAACCACCAAACTGCCCGCGCAGCGGTACCCCGGCTTGCGGGAGACGTTCGACCACGAGGCGTCGCTGTACGCCGAGATCCGCAGCCGTGGGATCGCCTTCACGCGGACGGTCGACACGATCGACACGGCGCTCCCGGACGCGCGGGAAGCGGCCCTTCTCGGGGCCGACGCGCGCACTCCCATGTTCCTGCTCAACCGGGTGTCCTACGACCAGGACGACGTTGCCATCGAGCAACGGCGCTCGCTGTATCGCGGCGATCGGATGACGTTCACGGCCGTCATGCACGCTAAGAATTCCGCAATCGTTTCGTGATCGATTTGTTACTTTTGACCAGCGGAAACACCGGATTCTTGATATTGGCAAAACTCTAAGAGAATTCTCAGAACCGCCAGGGCGTTGCTGACCTGCGGTTTTGGTCCCCGTATCGTGCTGCGCGTGGGCCGACATTCGTTAGCCAGCCCCCGCAGGCGCAAGCCGTCGGCGGTCGCGGCTGCCGTCATCGCACCGGCCGCGGTGTTCTTCGCGGTCGGTGGTGATGTCAAC
Source organism: Mycolicibacterium smegmatis (assembly GCF_001457595.1). GTDB lineage: Bacteria > Actinomycetota > Actinomycetes > Mycobacteriales > Mycobacteriaceae > Mycobacterium > Mycobacterium smegmatis. The sequence continues at coordinate 769,755 of NZ_LN831039.1, forward strand.
CCATTCCCCGCCGAGCCGGACATCAAACCCGCGGCCGCGCCCGAAGGCACCGGCCAACCCGTGCCGGGTATGGAACTCATCGCCGCCGGGCCCGCTGCCAACCCGTCCGCCACGCCCGCCGGAGTGAGCGCAGGAGCCGAGCCCGCCACCGCATCGAGGTGGCGCGTACTCAACATCCCGAAGCTGCTGCCCGCCGGGCGCGCGCCGGAAAGCGGCCTGCAGGTCAAGACCATCCTGGCCGCACGCAGCGTCAGCGCCGACTTCCCCGAGATCCAGCAGATCGGCGGTGTTCGCGCGGACTCCCTGCGCTGGCACCCGAACGGTCTGGCGCTCGACGTGATGATCCCGAACCCGAGCAGCCCAGCGGGTATCGCGCTGGGCAACGAGATCGTGGCGTACGCGCTGAAGAACGCCGAGCGGTTCGCGCTGCAGGACTGCATCTGGCGCGACACCTACTACACGCCCAGCGGCGCGCGTAAAGGCTCGTACGGTCACTACGACCATGTGCACATCACCACCAAGGGCGGTGGCTACCCGTCGGGTGGCGAGGTCTACCTGCGCTGAGCGTGTCGTGCGCATTCGGATGCGTCGACAATTACAGTCCGCATCGTGGCGCTGTCGCTCGGTTGGGCCCGTTCGGTGCTGCGTGCCGAGGTCGCTGAGATCCGCCGCAGCGATCCGGACCTCGATCCTCGGGACATTGCCGGCTTCTCGTTGCCCATCCTGGTGCGCGCACTCGGCATACTCGCCGTCGGCGTCGTCCCGATGCTGGTGGTCCGCAACGGCGACCGCGCCAATGCGGAACTGGTGGCGATCATCGGGTCGCTGGCGTTGGTGCTCATCTGCGCCGCGGTGGTCGCCTGGCTGATCTCGGTCGTGCTGTCCGGGCTCATCGTGATGGTGCTGTACCGCACGCGACCGGGCGCCTCCTCGCACCTGGTGATGAGGTCTCTGACCGATTCGTTCCTCCGTGTCAACGGCGCGACGTCGGCGCTGATGTTGTTGGCACTACTGGCGGGCCTGTTGGCGCTGGCGTTCGGGTTACCCACCCGCAGTTCCGATGAGCTGGCCAACTCGGTTCTCGACGACCTGTTGACGGCCCAGGTGGGGATGCTGCTGGTGGCGCTCGCATTCGCCTTCGTCATCGAGTCGATCCGGACGTCGGCAGACATCGTGAACGATCAGTCCCTGCTGCTCGCCTGGCCGTGGGCCCTGCTGATCGCCGCATCGAGTTGGGTCGCGGCGACCACGCTCGGCCCGTTCGAGGTGACGCGGATGCTGACCATCCTGCTGCACGAGTGGCTGCCGGCGACCGTCGACGGGGTGCCGAGCGACGAGGTGATCGCCGACCTGGTGTCGCCGTCGGCGCGCTGGTGGGTGGTGTTCGGGCCGCTGCCTGTCATCACCGCGATCTGGGCGTATCAGGCCAAGCGGCACGGCGGGTTCGCGGCGCTGCAACAACACCGCGCCTGAACGCGCAGGCGACGGACGCCGTTTCACAGGGATGCCCTCATTCGTGGATATCGGCATCGAGGTGATGCAGTGCCTCGCGATTTCGGTGCCGGTCGGGATCGGTATGACGGTCTCGGTGCTCGCGCTGCCGGAGGAAACCGGCGGCGTGGTCGCCAAACGCGTGCGGGCCCTGGCGTTGCCTGCGGCCGTCCTGGTGTTTCTCGCGGCCTTGCCCGCATTCCCCGCCGCTGACACCGGCGCGGCGCGGGTCGAAGCGGTCGGCCTGGTGGTGACCGGTCTCGGATTGGCGGCGTTGTGGACGTGGGCCTCCCGGCCGCTGGCCGGCGGTGTCGCAGCGATCGCGGCGCTCACGGGCTTCGTCCCCAACGTGCCGGTGACCTTCACGCTGAACGATGTCGCACACGACCTGTTGACCGCGGTCCACGTGCTGGGCATGCAGGTTTGGACGGGCGGGCTCATCGTGCTCGCGCTCGCCGGAGTTCTGGGCCGGATCGGCGGCCCGCCGCCAGATGCGTTGCGCGCCACCGAGGACTGGACACGCATCTGGGAGCGGTTCACCCTCGTGGCGATGTGCGCGGTCGGGGCGATGATCGTGAGCGGGACGTGGCTCGCGTGGACACACGTCGGCACGGTCGGCCAATTCTTCACGACGTCCTACGGGCGGCATCTCTTCGTCAAGCTCGTCTTCGTCCTCGCGCTCGTGCTGGCCGGCGCCTACAACATGCGGGTGCTCCTGCCGAAGATCGCCGAGGCCAGAGGGCTGGGTGATCACCGCTGGGCGTTCCGGCTGGCGGTCGAGCACTTCCCTGCGGTGGTGCTCGGCGAGGTGGCACTGGCGCTCGCGATCCTGGTGATGGTGACGTTCCTGCACGGATCTGCACGCGCGCAGGCGGGTTGGCCCGCGGCGCGCGCCTTCGACCTCACGGTGCTCGGTTCGGGTGTGGTGCTCACCGTGCTGGTGGCAATTGCGTTGCGGGCCGGACGCTCCCGCAGCGGTGCACCGAAGTAGCGATCAGGGCACCTGCGGTTTGATCTCCTCGATCACCCACTGGGCGTAATCGAGATACTCGTCGACACCGCGTACGGGCGGCAGCGGTACCGCGCTGACGGTCACGCCCTGCTCGCCCAGCCAGCTCAGCCGGTCGATGATCTCCTGGGCGCTCATGCCCGGGCGGGCGTTGGGATCGTCGCGCACGGTGTGCCCTTCACCCACCCGCGTGGTGGCCATACCGTGGACCACGTCGAACGCGCGTCCGTCGTACTCCGGCTGTGACTTGATGAAATCGATCCGCTCCGCGAGCTTTTCGGGCGGCGTCAGAAACGACCACCAGCCCGAGGCGTATCTGGCGGCCCGGCGCAGTGCGGCGTCGGCGTCACCGCCGATGAAGATGGGCAGGTGTGGTTTCTGCACGGGCTTGGGCTCGAACGCGATATCGCCGAACGAGACGTAGCGTCCCTCGAACTTGGGTGAGTCGCTGGTCCACAACTCGACGATCGCGGCGAGGTACTCGTCGGCCATGCGCCCGCGTTCGTGGAACGGCACCCCGAGCAGCTCGAACTCCCGCTGGAGCCATCCCACTCCGAACGTGACCATCATGCGTCCGCTGCTCATCCAGTCCGCGGTCGCGAGCGCTTTCGCCAGCACGATGGGGTGCTGCAGCGGCAACACCGTGATGCACGAGTTGAGCATGATGCGCTCGGTCGCCCCGGCGATGTAGGCCTGCGCGACCGTCGACTGCAGATAGTGCGGGCCGGACAGTTCGACATGTTCGTTCGGTATCACGAAATGCTCTGGTACGGCGATCATGTCGTAGCCCCATCGGTCGGCGCACTTGACCATCCGTGTCTGGTCGGCGCCCGTCACCTCGGCCTCCCACGGTTGCATCATCGCCTTGAGGCGCAGCATGTGGGGCAGGTTGAACACGAGCTTCATACCGAACTCCTTCACGGACCTGGGAGAGGTGGCTTCTCGAAATCAGAGAGTATTAGCTGCCGACGATTGAAACTCTATTATCGTAGAGAAAGTTGAAAGCCCGTATCGCGGGCGGAACAGGAGACGGCGATGGCGGTGCAGCTGGACCTGACGGGGCGGCGGGTTCTCATCACGGGCGCGGGACAGGGCGTGGGACGCGGTCTCGCGCTGGCGTTCGCGTCGGCCGGAGCGGCCGTGGTGGTCAATGACCTGCGCGCCGAACGCGCCGAGGCCGTCGTCGACGAGATCAAAGCCCAGGGCGGTACGGCCGCCGCTGCGGCCTTCGATGTCACCGACTTCGACGCGGTCACCGCCGCCGTGGTGGCCGCGGGCCACGTCGACATCCTGGTCAACAACGCGGGCAACGCGGGTGCCGAAGGCTTCGCGTCGCGCGCGCCGTTCGCCGAGACCACACCGGAGGACTGGGAGCCGTTCCTGCGGGTGAATCTCTACGGCGTCCTGCACTGCACGCGCGCGGTGCTGCCGTGGATGATCGAGCACAAATGGGGCCGGGTGCTCACCATCGTGTCCGACGCGGGGCGCACCGGCGACGCCAACGGCGCGACCTACGCCGCGGCCAAAGCCGGTGCGGCCGGGCTGACTCGATCACTGGCGCTGGAAACTGGACGCCACGGCATCACGGCCAACAACATCGCACTCGGCACCATGCGCACGCCGCTCACCGAACCGCTGTGGGCCGAACAGGCCGACTCGCCGCAGGCCAAGGCGATCCTTGCCGGTTACGCTGTGCGCAGGCCCGGGTTGCCCGAGGACGTCACACATCTGGCGGTGCTGTTGGCCAGTGACCACGGGTCGTGGATCACCGGGCAGACCATCCCGGTCAACGGGGGCTACTCGTTCGCTCTCTGATCAGCCCTGTTCAGGCTGCGGGCCGCCGCGGCAGAGTGAACAGATGATGGCTTCGAGTTGCTCGGCCGAGCCGATGGTGCGGTCGCCGCGGCTGAGGGCCAGCAGCAGGCCGCTGATGAACGTCAACAGCACATAGGTCCGTTCGGCCACCTCCGCCGAATCGGCGTCGGGCGAAAGGCGTTGCACCACATCGCGATGCATGTCGACGAACCGCTGCTGGTGCAGCGCGAACACCTGCGCCAGGCCGGGGTCGCGGCTCGACGGCATCGCGAGCTCGAGGCGGGCCCGGCTGCGGACGAATCCGGGCCCGTCCGCGGCGCGCATCACCAGCGCCGCCAGTCCCGCGGCCGGGTTCTCACCCGGGGCGGGAGGTTCGGTGGCCGCGGTCAGATCCTGCAGATCCAACTCGGCGACGCGGCCGGCGACCGCGTGCAGCAGCGCCGAACTGGTGCGGAAGTAGAAGGACGTCGTGCCGTCCGGGACTCCGGCCGTGCGGTCCACCTTCAGGTGCGTGAGACCCTTGATACCCTCGTCGGCCAGCAGTCGGATCGCCGCGTCGCAGAGTTCACGCCGGCGCTGTTCGGGGTTCTGTTTGCGTCCCATGGGTTTCGCACAGCATATCGGCGTCGCCGCGGTGCGAGAACGGGATCAGGCCCCCTGGTACGCGCGGGCAACCCGCGTGACGAACTGATAGACACCGTCCTCGTCGGGCGCCAGCGGGCCGGGCCTCGCATGCGGAGACGACAGGCCGCGCTGCACCGATTCGCACGCCGCCCAGTCCTGGCGGTTGGTCAGATCCCAGAAGTCCACCGCGTACGCCGGATCGAAACCGGGTCTTCCGACCGCTTCCCTGGGAAACGCCCACGCGCATTCCACGTGGGTACGGTCGACGGCCAGCGGTGTCATGAGATGCGTCATGACGTAGTCGGGATGCAGGCTCACCAACAGGTTGGGGTAGCCCACGAGATACATCACCGTCCGCAGTTCGTGCTCCGACAGGCCCGCGATCGCGACGCCGCCGCTGCGGCCGTCCAGCGACATGGTCTCGGCGCCATCGACGATCGACATCCAGCCGCCCATCCAGGACCCGGGCAACTCGAGGTTCTCGCCACTGGTGGGCGGGCTGATGCGCGACAGCTCGGGATGGATGGACGAGCAGTGGTAGCACTCCTGGTAGTTCTCGGCGATGATCTTCCAGTTGGCCGCCAGCTCGTAGGAGTGCCGCGCGACGATCGTGAGGTCTTCGGGACGATACGGCGACACCACGTCTTCCAGTCCGGCAACGTGCGTCGTGAAATCGGCATCCTGACCACTGGGGTCCACGAAAAGCCAACCGTGCCAGTCGACGAGGCGCAGCTCGACGAGGCCGAAGGCGTCCGGGTCGAACCCCTCGACGTCCTTGAACCCGGGCGCGTTGCGCACCGAACCGTCGAGCCGGTACGACCACGCGTGATACGGGCACACGATGCTGCGGCGTTTGGCCGACGCACCGCACGACAACAGTTCGTGATTGCGGTGGCGGCATGCGTTGGCGAAGGCCCGCATCCGGTTGTCCTCACCGCGCACGAGCAGCACGCCGTTGGCCCCCGAACCGACGGCGCGCTGTGCGCCGGGCGCCTCGAGATCGGCGGCATGGCCCACACAGGTCCAGCCCGAGAAGATCGCCTGCTGCTCCCACGCGAACACTGCTGGATCGACGTAGGCCTCGCGCGGCAGCATGCGGGAGTGCCCGAACGGTGCCAGTGCGGCAGCCAGATCGTCGGCCGGTACGGGCGCGGGACCGATCTGTTTGAACATACAGTCAGGATAGTCGTCGGCCCCGGAATGGTCCACAGCCGCGTGGACGTTCAGCCGGCGGTGGTCTCACCCGCGAAGCCCGTGATACCGCGGTCGGCCATCGCGTCACCGCGAGTCATCCTGCGGTACACCAGGAATCCGACGACGATCGCGACGAGTGCGGCCAACAGGAGCAGTGTCGCCAGGGCGTTGAGCGCAGGTGTGGGGGCAGCCCGCGCGGTGTTGTAGATCTTCACCGAAACCGGTTCGGTGGCAGCGTCACTGGACAGATAGCGCACCAGGACGAAATCGTCGATCACGTCGGCGAACACCAGCACCGTGCTCGCGAAGATCGCAGGCATCAACATCGGCAGGGTCACGCGGCGCAGCGCGTCCAGCGGCGCCGCGCCGAGATCCATTGCCGCTTCCTCGTATTGTCGGCCGATGGTCGCCAGGCGGGCGCGGACCAGCACGGCCGGATACGCGATCTGGAAGGTGACCAGACCGATCACCTGCGCCGAGGTGCCCAACCCGATGGGCAGCGCCAACGACGTCACCACGAACAGCAGCGCGACCGCCAGCAGCACCTCGGGGACGACGAACGATACGAGCATCAGCATGTTGGCGCCCGACGGCAACCGGCCCCGCCAGCGGTCGATGCCGATCGCGAACAGCACGCCGAGTGGCACGGTGATCAACGTGGTGATCACGCCGAGTTTCAGCGTCTGCAACAGTGCGGTGTGCAAAGCCGCGTCGTGCCACACCGATTTCACCGGGTCGCCCCAGTACCAGCGGAACGAGAAGCCCTCCCAGCGCGTGCGGGAACGTCCGTCGTTGAACGAGAACATCACCGCGATCAGCACCGGAAGCAGTGACCACACCAGGTAGATCACCGTGACGCCCACCAGGATTCGCGGCGGCCGCCACGGATCGCGCCACCATGCGACAGGTGAGCGCAGGGTTCGCGCGGTGCTCATGACGCCACCTCGTCGCCGCGTGAGGTCACGCGCACGTAGTAGAACATCGGCAGGACCGTCACGATCAGCACCAGCATCACGAACGCGCCGGCCTGCCCGGTCTGGCCCGGCGCGTGCACGCTGTCGTTGATGAGGTTGCCCACCATGGCGGTCTTGGGGGACGCCGAGAGCATGTCGGAGGTGAAGTAGTCGCCCAGCATCGGCAGGCAGGTCAGCAGCACAGCCGCGACGATCGTGGGCCGGCACATCGGCAGCGTCACGCGCCAGAACGACGCCAACCGGTCGGCGCCCAGATCCCGCGCGGCCTCCAGCGTCGACTGCGGCAGACGATCCAGACCCGCGTACAGGGGCAGGATCATGTACGGCACATAGCCGTACACCAGACCCAGGATCACCACGACGGGCTGACCGGTCAGCCAGTGCACGCTCGCGTCGAAGAAACCGCCGAACGACAGCAGACGGTTGACCATGCCGTCGTCCTGTAACAGGTTGACCCAGGCCAGCATCCGCATCATGTAGCTGATCCAGAACGGCGCGATCAGCAGTGCCAGCAGGATGCCCTTGCGCCGTCCGGACAGCCGAGCCACGTAGTACGCGACCGGGAACGCGATCAGCAGGCACAGCAGGCCGGCGATGCCCACGTAGACGGCGGTGCGGATCAGCGCAGGGCCGTAGACCTCGTTGGGGCCGATGCGCTCCAGCACGTACATGAACTGGGTGGCGTCCCAGTACAGCGGATTCCACACTGGCACCGGGGTCCGGAAGATCGGGTCGATCTGGCCGAACACGATGGCCGCCACCACATACAGTGGTGCGACGACGAACAGCAGCAGCCAGACCAGGCCCGGCGAGGCCAGCAGCGGCCACAGGGGATTGGTCCGCTCACGTGACGCCCTGCGTGGCCTCGAGGGCCCTGCCGGCGGCGCCGTCACCGCCACGGAGTCAGGACCCTCCGGCCTTGAAGCCGCGCCAGACGTTGTGCCACGCGGCGTCGTTCTCGGCGTCGAGTTCCAGCAGGCGGTATCCGGCGTCGAAGTACTCGGGTTTGACGATCGCCGACGTCAGGTTCTCGGGGATGGTTCCGTCGGCGACCAGGGTGTCGGGATTGATCGACTTCTGCGGCGGCTGGTAGCCGATCTGCGTGAAGTTCTGTTGCGCCGAAACCGGATCCAGCATGTGGTTGAGGAACAGGTGTGCCAGCACCGGGTTCTTGCCGCTCTTGAGGATGACCATGAGGTCGTTGTCCACCAGGCCCTTGCCGTCGGCCGGGAACCAGTACTGCAGGATCTCCGGCGGGGTGTTCTCGGGCAGGTAGCCGAGCGCCTGGATGATGTCACCCGACCACATCTGGGCCAGGCCGATCTGGCCTGCGGGCACATCGTTGTACATCGTGATGGTGACCTTGGGGGAGGTCGCGGCCACCATCTGCCGGAGTTGTTCACCGACCATGTCCAGATCGGTCTGCGACGACGTGTTGACATCGGTGATACCGTTGCGCAGCAGTACCATCGCCATCGCGGTGTGCCAGTCGTCGATGATCGCGGTCTTGTTCTTGTATCTCGGATCCCACAGCGCGTCATACGGATTGGGCAACGCGCCGATGTCCTCGGGGACCTGGTCGGTGCGCCACCCGATTCCGGTGGTGTAGACGGTGTACGGCGTGGTGTAGCGCCACTCCTTGTCGTACCACGGGTTGGTGAACACCGGCCACACGTTCTCGATGTTCGGAATGTAGCTGTGGTTCAACGGTTTGAGCAGGCCACCGTTGACCAGCCGGCTGATCTGGTCGTAGCTGGGGAAGTAGATGTCGTAATCGACGTTGCCGCCGCGGATCTTGGTGATGGCTTCGTCGGTGTCGTTGAACGTCGAGACCTGGACCTTGGTCTGGTACTTGTCCTCGAACGAGGACACCGCGTCGGGCGAGATGTAATCGGCATAGCTGTACAGCTGCAGGGTGGCGCCCTTCTCGGGTGCCAGCCCGTCGGCGATCGGCTCGTTGTCCGAGGCGATGTCCCATGTCACCGGGCTGCTCGGCGACGCGATGGTCAGGCTGGGGGCCGACGACCCCGGGCCCGACGGCCCGCCTTTGGAGCACGCGTCGAGCAGGACGCCCAGCGCCGGGGCGCTCGCGGCGATCAACGCGGCCCGCGTCAGGAACTGTCTACGGGTGGGCCCGGAGCGGGGCATCCCGTGCGGCAGTGCGTTTCCGGTGGGTCCAGGCATACCGGCCTCCTGCGGTCCGCGTCTTGTCGCTGGTTGGACTCTCGCATAGACTGAACGCTCAGTCAAGGTACAAAACCGCACATCATCTGCTTCTTTGACCGGATGCGAGCGCGTACCTGAGTGGAGGTAATCCAGTGTCCTCGTCAATCGTCGGCTCCGCAGCGCAAGACGTCTCAAGCGACCGGGTCGACAGACTGATCGCCGATGAGGAACAGGTGTTCCTGCGCCGCCAGCCGCGCAGCGCGGAATTGATCGCACGCGCCCGTGAGCATCTCGCAGGCGGCGCGACGTCGAACTGGCAGATCGCCCAACCGCAGGCGGTGTGGTTGAGCCACGGGCACGGGTCCAAGGTGTACGACGTCGACGGGACGGAGTACGTCGACATGCACGGCGGCTATGGCGCCTCGATCGCCGGGCACGCTCATCCCGCGATCGTCGACGCCGTGAGCCAACAGATCCGACGCGGAACGCATTTCGCGCAGCCGACCGAGAACGCGATCTGGATCGCCGAGGAACTCTCGCGGCGTTTCGACCTGCCGCTGTGGCGCTTCGCCAACTCCGGGACCGAGGCGACCATGGACGCGGTCCACCTCGCGCGGGCCGTCACCGGCCGCGACCTGATCATCAAGGTCGAGGGCTGCTACCACGGCCACCACGACTCGGTGCAGGTGTCCGTGCTGCCGGAGCCCGACGAGGTCGGTCCCCGAGAGCATCCGGTGGGTGTTCCCGGCAACACCGGTATCCCCGAGGCGATCCGCAACCTCGTGGTCGTCGTCCCGTTCAACGACATCGAGGCCGTGGCGCGGGCGCTCACCGAGCACCGTGGACAGGTGGCCGCGATGATCCTGGAACCGGTGATGATGAACGCGGGCATCATCCCGCCGGCCCACGGTTACCTCGCCGGGATCCGGGATCTGCTGCACGAGGCCGGATCGCTGCTCATCTACGACGAGGTCAAGACCGGGTTCACCACCGGCCCGGGCGGCGTCACCGCCTCGAGTGGGGTGGTGCCCGACATCGTCTGTCTCGCCAAGGCGCTCGGCGGGGGTATCGCCGTCGCGGCCATCGGCGGCACCACGCGCGTCATGTCGGCCATCGCCGACGGACGCTACGAACAGGTCGGCACGTTCAACGGCAACCCCCTGGCGATGGCGGCCACCCGCGCCACCCTGAGCGAGGTGCTCACCGACGAGGCGTACGCGCATCTGGACTCTCTGGCCGCAGACCTGCGCGAGCGGTTGACGAGCGTGATCACCGAGCACGGGGTTGACTGGCACGTGGTGGCCGTCGGCGCGAAAGGGTGCGTGACCTTCCGCAAGGAACCGGTGCGGGAATATCGTGATTTCCTGCAGATCGACGACCGCCTCGGCCATCTGCACTGGCTGATGCAGCACAACGGCGGTGTTTTCCTGCCGCCATGGGGGAAGGTGGAGCAATGGCTGCTGTCCGTCCAGCACGACACCGCCGATGTCGACCGGTTCGTCGCCAACTTCGCACGCCTCGCCGCGGCGGTGGCCAACTGAGCGCGGAGGCCGGCCGGTGACCGGCGGTGCCATCCGCCTGCACCAGTTGGCCAAGGCGTTCGAAGGGGTGCCCGCGGTCGCCGGTATCGACCTGGACATTCCTGCCGGACAGTTCTATTCGCTGCTCGGCGCGTCCGGCTGCGGCAAGACCACCACGCTGCGCATGATCGCCGGATTCGAGAAGCCCGACTCGGGCCGCATCGAACTCGACGGCCGCGACGTCGCGAGCGACCCGCCCCACAAACGTCCCGTCAACACCGTCTTCCAGACCTACGCGCTGTTCCCGTTCATGAGCGTGTGGGACAACGTCGCCTTCGGCCTGCGCTACCAGAAGGCCCCGCGCGCCGAGGTCACCCGCCGCGTCGGAGAGGCCCTCGAACTGGTCCGCATGGCGGAGTTCGCCAAACGCAAACCCGCACAACTGTCCGGTGGACAGCAGCAGCGAGTGGCACTCGCGCGCGCCCTGGTGCTGCGGCCCAGGGTGCTTCTGCTCGACGAACCGCTCGGGGCGCTCGACGCCAAGCTGCGCAAGCAGTTGCAGCTCGAACTGCGGGCCCTGCAGCGCGAGGTCGGCATCACGTTCGTGTACGTCACGCACGACCAGGAAGAAGCGCTCACGATGAGCGACCAGATCGCGGTGATGGCCGAGGGGCGCGTCGAACAGGTCGGCGCACCCACCGAGATCTATTCGGCCCCCGCCACGACGTACGTCGCCGGATTTCTGGGCGCTGCCAACATCTTCGACGCCGAGCTCACCGAGGCGCCGGGGGCGACCGGCGGTGCGGCGGTGTGCACCGCGATGTCGACGCGACTGAGCGCCTGGGTGGACGGCGCTGCGGCGCCGGGTCCGGCCGCGATCGTCATCCGCCCCGAGCGCATCACGCTCCAGGGCCCCGACGAGCCCGTCGCGGCGGGTAGCAACGTCATCACGGGAACCGTGTCACACGTGGTGTACCTGGGTGCCTCGACGCAGGTCCATGTCGACGTGGGGGAGGCCAATTGGCTGGTGGTCGAGGTGCCCAATCATGCCGGGCCGCAGTCGGTGAGCCAGCAGGCCGGCGCGCGGGTGCACTGCGTGTGCACCCCGGACGCGGTTCGCGTGTTGACACGCAGCCCGGTTGCGGTGATCGCCGACCCGGTGGTGGAGCCGGAAACCGCGCTCAGCGCGCACTGAGCGCGGTCAGCGGCGGCGCGGCTGCGAAGCCTTGGCCGACTTGGTGGCCTTCGCGGGCTTGCGGCCCGAGGCCTTCTTGGGCGGCAGATCGAGCTCACGCTCGCAAAACCGCATCGCGATCTGGTAGGCGACCTCCGCGTCGACCTCGGGATCATCGAGGGCCACCTGGATGGACAACCCGTCGAGCAGGGCCGAGAACTCCAGGGCGAAGAGCTTGGCGTCCACACCGCTGCGCAGCTCGCCGGGTTCGGCGGATTCCAGCGCGTCGATGATCATGCGGCGCCACCGCGCGTCCAGTTCGATGCGGCCGGCCTTGACCTCGTCATGCCGGAAAGCCTGCGCCCACAGGTCGAACCACAGGCCCCACGCGCCGGGGATGTCATCGGTGCCGCCGTCGGGGACGCACGTCCAGCGGATCAGCAGCGACAACCGCTCGCGCAGCGAGGACACCTCGGCGAGCATCTGTTCGGCGGCGGTGTAGAACGATTCCTCGGAGTGCCGCAGCGCGTCGACGAGCAGCCGGTCGCGCGTGCCGAAGTAGTAGATGACCAGGGCCGAGCTGACGCCGGCACGCTTGGCGACATCGGCGATGCGGGTGTCGGAGAAACCGCGCTCGCAGATGAGTTCTGCTGCGGTGCGCAGCATCTGGATCCGCCGAGCCTCGTTGTTCTCGGTGGCCGGTGCCGGATCTGCCATTCTCTGCGAACTCCCTCCACAAGTGGCGACGCTGCTACTTGTCCAAAGCCTAACACTTCGTTAGATTGAACAGTCAGTCAGGATGCCTGTCGCGGTGACGCGAGGTGGGAGTCTCCGATGTCGAACAACTACGACGCACTGGTGATCGGCGGCGGCCACAACGGTCTGGTCTCGGCCGCGTATCTGGCCCGCGCAGGCGCCCGCACGTTGGTCCTCGAATCCCGGTCGTCGCTCGGTGGTGCCGCGACCACCGAAGCGCCGTGGGATGATGCGCCGCACCTGCGGGTCACGCGCCTGTCCTACGTCATGAGCCTCATGCCGCCGACCATCGTGCGCGATCTCGCCCTCGAACGCCACGGCTACAAGGTCCATCCCATGGGGCCCTACTACCAGGCCTTCCCCGAAGGCGGATCGCTGACGATCTACGAGGACGATCCGGCGCGCACCTACGAACAACTGTCCCGGTTCTCGAAGAAGGACGCCGACGCGTGGCCCAAGTGGAACGCGTGGCTCGAAGGCATCGCCGACGTCATGGGCCCGCTGTTGACACAGGTGCCGCCCAACATCGGCTCGCACCGTCCTGCTGATCTGCTCGACCTCGCCAAACTCGCGTGGGGGCAACGGGGGATCACGTCGCGCGCCGTCGCCGACATCACGCGTTTGCTCACCATGAGCATCGCCGACCTGCTCGACGACTGGTTCGAATCCCCCCAGATCAAAGGCGCACTCGCGGTCAACGGCGTGATCGGCACGTGGGCCGGCCCGTACGAGCCCGGCACCGCGTACGTGATGGCGCACCACTCGATCGGCGACGTCGGCGACGGTCAGTTGGGCAGCTGGGGATTCCCCGAAGGTGGTATGGGCGCGGTGTCCGCCGCGATCGCGTGCTCGGCGCGCAGTTTCGGCGCCGAAATCCGTACCAACGCACGGGTTTCACGCCTGCTGGTGCGCAACGGACGCGTCGAGGGTGCCGTGCTGGACAACGGCGACGAGATCCACGCCCCTGTGGTGGTCACCACGTTGCACCCGAAAACCGCGTTCCTGGACCATATCCCGCGCACCGAACTGCCCCAGGACTTCGTCGGCGACATCGAGCACTGGAAGTCCCGCAGCGGCGTCGTCAAGATCAACCTGGCGCTGGCCGAGCTGCCGAACTTCACCGCCGACCCCAGCTCCGGCATCGCCGAGCACCACACCGGATCGGTCGAGATGGCCCCCACCATGGAGTTCATCGAGGCCGCGTTCCAGGATGCCCGCAACGGCAAACCCGCGCTGTTGCCGTTCAGCGACGGCGTCATCCCCACCACACTCGACACCACGCTCAATCCCGATGGCACACACATCATGTCGCTGTTCACACAGTGGGTTCCCGCCGAGTGGGCAGCCGAGCCGCACACCGAGGAACTCGACGCGTACGCCGACCGCCTCATCGAGCTGTACGACCAGGTGGCCCCCGGCTTCAAGGCGTCGATCACCCACCGCGACATCGTGGGCCCGTACGACATGGAGCATGAGTACGGTTTGATCGGCGGCAACATCTTCCACGGCGAACTGTCGCTGGAGCAGCTGTTCCACATGCGGCCCGCACCCGGCTACGCCGACTACCGCACACCTATCGCCGGTCTGTACAACGGCAGTTCGGCCACCCACGCCGGGGGCGGAGTGTGCGGCATCCCCGGCTGGCAGGCCGCGCGCGCGGTGCTGGCCGACAAGAAGCGCGCACGCCGAAGCGAGGCCCTGCGTAAGCGACTGCCCGCGGCACTGGGCGGGCGCTCCTGAACGCGCACGTCACAGTCGGCGATCTGACGGCACGGCGCGCCGCCGTGGCCACCATGCTCGGCGCGCGGTCGATGGCCGTGATCGGCGCCAGCGCGCGCCCGGGCAGTTTCGGCGAGCGCATGGTGATCGAGGCCCGGCGAGGCTCGGCGCGAACACATCTGGTGAACCCCCGCTACCGCCGTATCGGCGACCTCCCGTGCCACGCGTCGCTCGACGACCTCGACGAGGTACCCGACCTGGTGCTGCTGGGGGTCCCCGACGACGCGCTGATCGACCAACTGCAGGCCGCGGCCGCTGCCGGTGTGCGTTCGGCGGTGCTGTTCGGATCGGCGCACGGGGCCGGGATGCGCAGGGCCATCACCGACATCGCGACGCGCGCGGGGATGGCGTTGTGCGGTGCCGGGTGCATGGGCTTCGTCAACACCGTCACCGGCGTGCGTGCTCTGGGCTATCTGGAGCCGGATCCGCTTCCCGCCGGCGGCGTATCGCTGGTGACGCACTCCGGGTCGGCGTTCTCGACCCTGCTGCGCGCGCGTCGCGGATTCGGATTCCGCCTCGCGGTGTCGTCCGGGCAGGAGCTCGTCACCGACACGGCCGACTACGTCGAATACGCGCTGGACGATCCCGGCACCCAGGTGATCGGCTTGCTGCTGGAGACCCCCCGCGCGGCGCCCCGCCTGCGTAACGTTTTGCGGCAGGCCGCCGAACGGGACGTCCCGGTCGTCATCCTCACGGTCGGCGGTTCACCGCGGGGACGTGCGATGGTGGCCGCGCACTCCGGCGCGCTGGCGGGCGACGCCGCGGGCTGGGCGGCGTTCTGCGCCTCCACGGGAGCGGTCCGTACCACCGACCTCACCGAGTTCACCGACACGCTCGAGCTTTTCGCGTGTGAGGCGCGGTCCGGGCGGCTTCAGCGACGGGGAGGGGGTAGGGGGATCGCGACTGTGCACGACTCGGGTGCCGAGCGTGCCCTGTGCGCGGACGTGGCCCACGAGATCGGCGTCGAGTTCGCCGAGTTGTCACCGCGGACGCTGGGCGTGATCGGTGATCTGCTGGACGACGGGTTGACTCCGTCGAACCCGCTCGACATGTGGGGCACGGGTGCCGATACCCGGACGGTGTTCGGGGGTTGTCTGCGTGCGATGGTCGAGGACCCGGCGGTCGCGGTCACGGCGTTGGCCGTCGACCTGGTCACCGAGTACGACGGCGACACGGCCTACACCGATGCCGTGCTCGACGTCGAGGGTCAGGCGCCGCTGGCGGTGCTGGCCTCGGTGCCGTCGGCGATCGACCCGGTGATGGCGCAGCGACTGCGTGACCGTGGGGTGGCCGTGCTGGAGGGCATGCGCAGCGGTCTGGCGGCCATGGGACATCTCGCGGCGTGGCCGCTCCTGGTGGACACAGAACCTGTTGTGGTCGACCCGGTTCGGCGTGACCGGTGGTCGCGGGCCACGGGTCCGGCGTTCGACCTGCTGGCCGATTACGGCGTCGCGGTGCCCGATTCCCGGCCGGCGCACTCGCGTGTCGAGGTGGTCGCGGCCGCCGCCGCGATCGGTTACCCGGTCGCGGTGAAAACCGCGGGGGCGGCGCACAAGAGCGACGTCGGGGGAGTGGTGCTGGGCGTGAGCGGGCCCGACGAGGTGGTGGCCGTGTACGACGACATGGCGGCCCGGCTGGGACCGGCCGTGAGCGTCGATGCCATGGTGCCCGCAGGGGTCGAGGTCTCGGTCGGATTCGTGCGCGACGCGGCCTTCGGTCCGCTGGTGGTGGTCGCGGCCGGTGGGGTGGCGGTGGAACTGCACGGCGACCGTGTCGTGGTGTGCCCGCCGGTGTCACGCACCACGGCACGACGCATCGTCGATCAGCTCCGGATCGCGCCCCTGCTCACCGGGTGGCGCGGCGGACCGGTTGCCGACATCGACGCACTGGTGGACGTGATCGTCGCGTTCTCGGCCATGGCGGTCGAACTCGGCGACATGCTCGACGCGGTCGAGGCGAACCCTGTGATCGTGTCGGCCACCGGTGCGGTCGCCGTCGACGCGTTGGTGGTGCCTAACTCGGTGCCCGGCTGACCTGTTCGGGAAACGGTAGCGAAATCGGTTCGGGGGCAACACGGCTGTGCCCCTCGGCGTCGAACCGGTCGAGCCCCAGGTCGGTCAGATCGAGCCACGCACATGTTCCTGTGGTGGTGAGGTCGGCGGCCACCTGGGCCACCGCCGGGCCCCACATCATGCCGTGCCCGGCCGGGCTGGCCACCACCGTACCGTCGATCGGGCCGTCGTCGCCGATCAGCGGTCCGAGGATGGGCAGATGGTCGGGGGTGTAGTCGATGGTCGCGGCCCACGCCCGTCGCAGACCCAATCCCTTGACCACGGGCAGCAGTTCACCGATCCGGTGGCGCATCTTGTCGTAGTACACCCAGTCGAACTCGCGGGCCGCGCCGGGCAATTCCTCCGGATTGCTCATCCCCCACAGCAGACCGCCGGATTCCCCGGGCCGCCAATAAATCCCCGACATCAGGTCGAAGACCATGGGCAGTGCGTGCACATCGACAGGCAGTGGCTCGGTGACCACCACCTGGTGGCGGGTCCCGCCGGCCGGGATGCGCCCGCCTGCGCGGCTGCCGACCTCGGAGAGCTGCGGACCGCCGGTGAGCACCACGTGCCCGGTGTCGACGGGGCCGGCGGAGGTGTCGACGCCGACGACGCGGCCCGACTCGGTGCGCAGGCCGAGGAACGTGCAGTGCTCGCGCACATCGACACGGTGGACGGCGAGTGCGGCACTGTACGCCAACACGTTTCGCGGCGCGTCGATGTATCCGTCACCGGGCGCGTAGGACGCGCCCATGGTGACGCCGGGGGACAGGCCCGTCTCGCGCGCGTCGATGTCGGACGACGAGAGCCATTCGACCTGCAACCCGAGGCTCTTCTGCAGCGCGATGCGCGCGTGCGCCTGCTGCACCTCGGCCTCGCTGAAGCACGGCATGAGATAGCCCTGTGCCCGGAACCCGCAGTCCAGGGGGAAGCGGTCCCCGCTCTCGCGGTAGAAGTCCTGCGCCCGCATGCCCAAGCGGATGGCCGTCTCGGTGCCGCCCTGAGCGCGCACCATGCCCGCGGCGCGACTGCTCGCGCCGTCACCGAGGGTGGCCGCCTCGAGCAGAACCACGTGTTCCACACCGCTTTCGGCGAGCAGCACGGCGGTCCACGCGCCGACGGTGCCGCCGCCGACCACCACGACATCGGCCGTGGAAGATGAGCTGGTCATACTCCGAAACCGTGGCATAGACTGAACGATCAGTCAAGAGGTCGAGGGCGCCGCCGAAGAGATGGGGTACACCGCATGTACGGGCTGAGCGACGAGGACTTGCGCATCCGCGACACGGCATCCGCATTCGCCGAATCCCTGATGCCGTATGAGGCCGAAGCCGAGGCCGCGGGCGGCAAGATGCCCAAGGAACTGACGGAGAAGTTCCAGGCCCGCGCAATCGAATTGGGCCTGTATGCCACGAACATCCCGAAATCCGCGGGCGGCCCCGGCTGCACCGCGCTGCAGCAGGTTCTGGTCCAGGAGCAGGTCGGGCGCGTGACCAACGGCCTGGCGTGGGTCATGCACACCCCGCCGCAGTGGTGGGTCGAAGTCGCCACCGACCATCAGCGACAACGGTGGCTGCTACCGACGGTGCGCGGCGAGAAGCACGAGGCCTATGCGATCACCGAGGAGTTCGCCGGCTCCGACGTGTCCGACCTCGCGGCCACCGCCCGCCGAGAGGGCGACGAGTACGTCATCAACGCCGTCAAGTGGCACGTCACGTCGTTCAACCTCGCCGACTACGTGTTCGTGCAGGCCGTGCTCGAAAACGGTGACCACGCAGGCGATCACGTACTGCTCGTGGTGGATCTTCCCTCACCCGGCGTCGAGGTGGTCCGCACACCGCAGTACAGCCACCACATCGCCGACGAGCACCCCATCGTGGCGTTCACCGATGTGCGGGTGCCCGCGACGCATCTCGTCGGCGCCGAGGGACAGGGCATGACGTTCACGCAGGACTGGTTCCGGTTCGAACGGCTCATGGTCGCGGCGCGCTGCGTGGGAGCCGCCCAGCGCCTGCTCGACGAGACGACGGCCTTCGCCCGGACCCGCATCGTCGACGGCAAGCCGCTGGGCGACCACCAACTCGTGGCGGGCATGCTCGCCGACAGCGCCACCGAACTGTTCGCGGCCCGCACCATGCTCTACGAGGTGGCCCGGTCCATCGATGCGGGGCTGGACCGCAAGACCCTGCACGGGCAGGCCTCGATGGCCAAGCTGTACTGCTCGGAGATGGCCGGACGGGCCGCTGATCGCGCCGTGCAGGTGTTCGGAGGTCGCGGCTACATGCGGGAGAACGTCGCCGAACGCATGTTCCGGGAGTTGCGCGTCGAGCGGATCTGGGAAGGCGCCAGCGAGATCCAACGGATCATCGTGGCCCGCCAGCTGATGAACCGCGGACCGCAGGCGCTTCTGGGCACAGCCGGCTGAGTTCGCCGACGGTCGGCTGTGCCCAGGAGTCGCTACTGTGATGGCATGCGAAGTGTCGGCGCGGTTGTCCTCGGCATCGTGGGTGTGTTCGTCACATTGTGCGGCCTGCTGTTCGCGCTGCAGGGTTTCGGTGTGGTGGGCGGCAGTCCGATGAGCAACACCACCACGTGGTCGATCCTCGGCCCGATCATCCTGCTCGTGGGGGTCGGCATCGCAGTGACCGGATGGCGCGTCGGGCGGGCGTCCCGTCGCTGACCCCTGAGGGTTCGACCGGCCGCATTCGGGGTATGGCTTGCCGGATGGATCATGAATGGGAATGCGTCGTCGTCGGTGGTGGAGCGGCGGGGCTCAGTGCTGCGCTGGTGCTAGCGCGGGCCCGGCGGCGGACGCTGCTGATCGACGCCGGAGAGCCGAGCAACGGCGTGGCCCCGGCCATCGGCGGTCTGCTCGGCCACGACCGCCGGCCACCACACGAGCTGTATGCGCAGGGGCGTCGCGAACTCGCCGCCTATCCCACTTTCACATTCCGTGAAGGGTGCGTCGTCCGCGGCGCCCCGGCCGACGGCGGGTCGGTGCGCGACCTGGACGACGGCTCGCAGGTGACGGCCAAGCGGGTGCTGCTCGCCACCGGTATGCAGTACTGCCCGCCGTCCCTGCCCGGCATGGACAAGTTTTGGGGGACAACGGTTTTCCAGTGCCCGTTCTGCCACGCCTGGGAGTTGCGCGACCAGCGGCTGGCCACGCTCGCGGCCGGCGCAGAAGGCGTCAACACCGCCCTCATGCTGCGTGGCTGGAGCGACGACGTCGTACTGCTCACCGATGGTCCGTCGGACCTGTCGTCCGGCGACCGGAGTCTGCTGGACAACGCCAAGGTGACCATCGACGAGCGCCGCATCGCCGAACTGCTGGGGCAGGACGGTCAACTGACCGCGATCGCGTTCTCCGACGGCACCCGCCTGGAACGCGACGGACTGCTGGTCGAGGCGCCGCTGCGGCAACGCTCCGAACTCGCGAGTCAACTCGGCGCACAGTGCGCCGCAGGAGAGCTCGCGTCAGACGCCATCGACGTCGACGAGATGCACCGCACCACGGTGCACTCGGTCTTCGCGGCCGGTGACACGTGCACCGAGGAACCCTCCGTCGCGTCGGCGATCGCCGCGGGCTCGCAGGCCGCGAAGATCATCGTGCAGAGCCTGTTCGCCGACGAGTTCGGCCTGCCGTACCCGCCCGGATCGAACTAGTTCCGCCGGTTGCGCAGGCGCGCGGCGAGGGTGCCGCCGCCGCGCACCACCGCGACCCCGAACAGAATCCACGGCCCCGCCACCAGGATCGGATCGATCCACGTGTGGCTGAGGTCGGTGCGCTTGCGGCCCACCCGCGAGCTGAAGCCTTTGTGGGTGAACTCGCTCTTGACGCCGGTCTCGGTGATGGGGTTGTCGGGACGCAGCGTGAACATCGAGGCGAGATGGTGCTCGATGGCGTCGACCCGGTCGGCGCCGAGCAGCAGCAGCCAGTGCGCGGCCCTGGTCTCGCTGTACTTCGCATAGGCGTGTCTGCGGATCGCACCGGACAGGCCTTTGAGCGGCGCCGCGGTGCCGAACACCGGGGTGAGCATCTTGTGTTCGATGGACCGTTCGCGCGGCCGGTTCTCCGGTTGCAGGTCGGGGAACTCCCAGTGCGCCTCCGGGAGCGGGACCGGCGCACTCGCCTCCTGATCTGACGGCGGCTGCGGTGGGAGGTCCACACCCCATCCGGGGATACGCGCGCGGAGCACGTCGCTGTCGGGGCGGATGGGTCCTTGTGCGGTGTAAGCCATGAGAGTCCTTGTCAGCTGGCGGTAGGGACGATGATCGGCTTGATGCAGTCGTCGAGCTTGGCGGAGAAGATGTGGTAGCCCTCTGCGATGTGTTCCAGCGGGATCCGGTGGGTGACAATGTCGTTGGGCTTCAGATAACCGTTCTTGATGTGTGACAGCAGCCGCGGCCACTCGCGCTTGACCGGGCACTGGTTCATCCGCAGGGTCAGGCCCTTGTTGAATGCATCGCCGAATTTCACCGCACTGAACATGGGGCCGTAGGCGCCGACCACCGATACGGTGCCGCCCTTTCGCACCGAATCGATCGCCCAGTTCAACGCGATCGGAGACCCGCCCTGCAGTTTCAGCTTCGTCGCCGTGACGTGCTGTAAGAAGTTGCCGTCGGCCTCGGCGCCCGCGGCGTCGATCGCGACGTCGGCCCCGAGATGATCGGTGGTCCTCTTCATCTTCACCACGATGTCGTCGCAGTCGACGAAGTTGATGGTCTCGGCGTGGGCGAACGTGCGTGCCTTCTCCAACCGGTACTCCAGGTGGTCGATGACGATCACCCGGCCCGCGCCCATCAGCCACGCCGACTTCGCGGCGAACAGGCCCACCGGGCCCGCGCCGAACACCACGACAGTGTCTCCCTCGGCGATGTTGCCGAGTTGTGCGCCGAAATACCCGGTGGCCAGGGCGTCGGTGAGCAGCAGCGCGTCCTCGTCGTCGAGCCAGTCGGGGATGATCGACGGGCCGACGTCGGCGAACGGCACCCGCACGAACTCGGCCTGGCCGCCGTCGTACCCGCCGCACGTGTGGGAATAGCCGTAGATGCCGCCGACCGCGGTGGCGTTCGGGTTCACGTTGTGGCAGTTGGAGTACAGCCCGCGGGCGCAGAAGTAACACGATCCGCAGAAGATGTTGAACGGCACCATGACCCGGTCACCCACGGAAAGGTTCTGCACCGAGGGCCCGACTTTCTCGACGACACCGATGAATTCGTGTCCGAACGTCGTGCCCACGCGGGTGTCGGGCATCATGCCGTGATAGAGGTGCAGATCCGATCCGCAGATCGCGGCTTTGGTGACCCGGACGATGGCATCGTTGGGATGCTCGATCGCGGGAATCGGTTTGTCTTCCAAGCGGATCTTGTACGGTCCGCGATACACCATGGCTCGCATACGGTCTCCCTAGATCTGTGCCATCG
Source organism: Mycolicibacterium smegmatis (assembly GCF_001457595.1). Lineage (GTDB taxonomy): Bacteria > Actinomycetota > Actinomycetes > Mycobacteriales > Mycobacteriaceae > Mycobacterium > Mycobacterium smegmatis. Next base: position 791,738 of record NZ_LN831039.1, read on the forward strand.
AAAAATGTGGCGCCATCCGGAGGTACCCCGCGCGCAGCCGCTGAAACGGCCGGTGTCAGATCGGCTCAGGCGCAATCGTGCTGGGCACGGATGTGCCTGGGCACCGACCGACGGCTTTCGATGACGGCGACAGCGTCGAGGTGGTGACGCGGCAGCGGGATGGCCTGGGCCTTGTCGGTGACCGGGCGCGTGGTGGCCTTGCGACGCCTGCGCGACCGCCGGGGTGCGAAGATCTGCGACGCGTGCTCGGCGATCAACAGGCCGGCGGCCAGGGTCGCGTCGTCGAGGGCGCCGATCTGGTTGGAGTAGAGATTCAACGTGGCGCTCGCGGTGCCGTGCCCGGTGAGCGGCAGTTGCAGCATCGACCGGATGGGCGTCGCCGCGACCGCGCGCGCCGTGAACTCCGGCCAGCGGGTCTCGGCAGTCAGGTCGTCGATCACAGTCACGTGCCCGTCGGCCGTGAACGAGGGGCCGTCGCCGCAGTGGCGTTGGATTTTGTCGAGGACCAGCGGGTGGCCGTTGGTGGCGGCCAGCGAGCGGATCACGCCGTGCTTGCCCAGAAGCGTGACGCCCGCGTGATGGACGGAAGGCAGTTCATCCACGGCGGCCATCGTGATCCGGGCCAAGATCACATACGGGTCAGGGTCAGCGGATGTGCGGACGAGCTCCGCGAAAGCCGCTTCGATTCGTGCGGTGTCAATCCCGCCATGGCCGGACACAGAACCTCCAAGAGAACTCGCTGCACAGCTGCGAACAGCAGCGGATCTGTAGTACCCGCGGTGGGGACGGCCAAACGCGGTCGGAGGTGAAAATTGGAACGCGAGTACGACAACGGTGCCGCTGCCATCGGGCAGCGGCACCGTGTCAGTGCCGTCCGGGTGCCGTCCTAGTGCTGCGGGCCGGGCATCGCAGGCTGGCCGGGCGCCGGTGCGCCTGCGGGAGCCGGTCCGGTCGGCTGGCCCTTGCCGCCGAGGCCGGACATCTCCAGCAGCGGTGCGCCCGCGGCGGCAGGCGCGATGGGGCCGGCGGCAGCAGCGATCGGTGCGGCCGCGATCGGCGGCACGCCCGCGGGCGGGACGACGGGCGGCACCGGGGGAACCGGCGGGGCCAGCGGCGGCGGGACGACCGGCGGGACCACCGGGGGCGGTGCGACCGGGACGGGCGGCACGGGCCCGGGCGGGGCCAACGGCACCCCTGCCGCCATCTCGCTGATCGGTGCGGCCGCGCACGCCGCGCCGACAGGTGCAGCGGCTGCGCCCGCGGGAGCGCCCGCCGCGCCCACCGTGCCCGCCTGCTCGTGCAGACACGCGTCGCCGCCGGTGACCAGCGGCGTGACGGCCGACGCGACTGGGCTCAAGACCAGAGCGACCCCACATACCGCAGCCCCCGCAGCAACCGCTCCGCAGTTGAATCGATCAAAGATCGCCATGGACGTTGACTCCTTCATTCGTGCTCAAACAAATCAGCGATGGTGTTGCGCAGCAAAAGTGCTCAACCCCGCTGAAGTCGGGTTTAATCGACTGCGTTAATTGTCGGCAGTCGTTGCGCAAGACGACACGCGGCGCACCGCATCGTTTCCGAACAGTGATGTTCGGCGTTGCCGGGCAACGGATATCGGATACAGCAACCATGCTGCGTCGCGGCGCGCGCGTCGTCACCCGGTGAGCCGCACCAGGCACGGTCGGGCGAAAGACATTGTGTGGCAACGGGATAGTGGCCCGCGCCACGCGGGGGTGGGCATACACGTCGGCGCTACTCCTGGACGATGATCGGATCGCCGACGTTGACCGCGTCGAAGTACCATTCCGCGTCGGTGACGCTCAAACCGATGCAACCGTGGCTCACGTTTTCATAACCGATCGAGTTTTCGGCCCATGGCGCCGGGTGGACGAAAAGCCCGCGGCGTGTGAAGCGCACGGCGTGGTCCACGTCGATGAGGTAACCGTCTGCCGCGTCGATCGGAATGCCCACGCTGCTCGAATCCATGGTCACCGAGCCCTCTTTGGCCAGCACGGTGTACTTGCCGACCGGCGTCGGGTATTCGGGCCTGCCCATCGTGGCAGGCAGGACGCCCGGTTTGCCCCAGTGCAGGCGATGGTGCGGCGAGGGCAACGGCGGACCGGGCGGGATGTCCGGTGTGGGCGTCATGCCCGGAATCGCCAGGGCCTCAGGCTCTTCCGGCTCCGGGGGTTCCGGCGCGGCGGTTTTGGCCGGCACGCGCACCATCACCTCGGGCATGCGTGGATCGTCCTGGGCCGCATTCACGCGCACCGGGACCTCGGGATTGGGTTCGGGTGCTTGTTCCGGCGGGGGTTCCGGTGCCTGCTCCGGTGGTCCGGCGGGGACCCCGTCGATCGTCACCACGAACGTCTTGTCGGAGATGTCGGCGACGGCGACGACGGCCGGTCCGGTCTTGAACTGCAACGGAATGTTGCCGACCGACAGTGCCACGGTGCTGTGGGCCGGCCAGTAGTCGTCCGGAACCCATTGCACCACATTGTCTTCGACCCACTCGAACGAACCCTTCACCTCGGGGTGGGTCTTGATGCCGATGGCGCGTTCGGCCATGCGGCGGTCGGTGACCGGTGTCGTGAAGGTCACCACGATGGGATGCCCGATGCCCACGACCGCACCCGGCGTCGGTTCGACCGACGCGATGGCAGTGCGGTAGGACTGATTCGCGGCGGCGAGATTGACGTCCACCGGTGCGAGACCGACACCGGCGGAGATCCCGACTGCCGCGAGGGCACCCCATAAGACCACGCGCATTGGCTTCCGATTTCCCTCGTAAATTACAAGTTTGTCAATAAGGATGGTAGGGGTCCGGGGACTCATCGAAAGCTCTCGTGCACAAGCAATTCGGTCAAAGAATCATCACGGTTTGAGCACGACCTGCGAGATGGCGCCATTCGCCCAGGTGGGCCTCAGGTCGGTGCGGATACTTGGGCCGACGGCAGGGCGGTTACGGCGGTTACGTCGTGACCAGTTCGAGACGTGCGAGCCGGCGCACCAGCAGGCTCGGCAGCCACGGACCGGTGTCGCCGGCCGTGATGTTCTCGGTGCTGTGCAGCAGATGACGCAGCACCACCAGGGCCTCCAGGCGCGCGAGGGCCGCGCCGACACAGAAGTGCGTGCCCTTGCCGAAGCTGAGATGACCTTTCGCGCCGGAGCGGTCCAGGCGGAACTCGTCGGGAGCGTCGAAATGCGACGGGTCACGGTTTGCCGCGCCCCACAACAGCAGCAGGCGCGACCCGGCCGGGAGGTCGACGCCGCCCAGTGTGGTGTCGCGGACCACGTGGCGGTAGTGGCCGCGGAACGGCGGTTCGTACCGCAGCACCTCTTCGACAAACGCGCCGAGTAGTTCGGGTTGCGCACGCACCTGTTCCTGGATGTCGGGACGGCTCGCCAAAATCCAAGCGGCCGAACCGATCAGAGAAGCCGTGGACTCACCGCCCGCGCTGAAGAGGATGATCATCATGGACTGTGCGGTGAGCTCTTCCATCTCGCCCGTCGCGCATGCTGTGGCGAGGTCACCGAGCAGATTGTCCTGCGGGTCCTGTGCCGCGTGCCGGAACTGGTCGGTGATGTAGCCGGCGAGTTCCATCACGGCCACGGTGGCCTGTGTGAGTTGATCCTGGCCGACCAGACCCTCGACCACCTGGGTGGCCGAATAGCCCCACCGGACCAGCTTGTCGACGTCGGCGTCGGGCACACCGATGAGGCGTCCGACGATCATCATCGGCAGCCGGTTGGCCACGGCACTCATCCACTCGATGTGACCGTCGTGAAGATGGCTGTGCCACAGACTGTTCGCTGTTTCGAGGATGAACGGTTCGAAGGACCGGATGCGCCTGGCTGCCAGTTGCGGCAGCAGTGCCTTGCGGTGCGCGGTGTGGGCGGGCTCGTCGGCGGTGGCCAGCACGTGGCTCTTGCCGCCCAGGCCCTCCATCTCGAAGGCGCCCACGGTGCCGTCGGCCTGATAGGTCATCGTCGCGGTCAGGTTCGAGCTGAAGTCCTCGGGCCGCGCGATGGCGTCGTTGACCGCGTCCCAGCCGCACACCGCGTAAAAGCCGGAGTCGGCGATGGGATGGACCGGAGCGGTGTCGAGCATCCGCCGATACAGCGGATACGGGTCCTGGATGCACTCCGGGTGGAACAACGCGAGGCCGAGACCCTCCGGTGGCGTCATGCATCCAAAGGTGACCGGCGCCGTGATCTCCCGTCAACGGCTCCCGGCGAAGTTGAAACCGACCCCGTCGGGGTTGTTGCGACGGCGTCTCACGCGAGGCGGCGTACCTGCGTTGACGCTGAGAACTTTCTATGTATTTGTCTCAAGTCTGAGACGATGCGGAAACTCGTACGAAGGGGGTGCGCATGGCTGACTGGCTTCTGGGCGGTGAGCGCCGCACCGCGGCGGCCGAGCGCATCTACGCCGCGGCCACCGAACTCGTGCTGCGCGACGGCCTGGACGCTCTGGACATCGACACCCTGGCGGCGCGTGTGCACTGCTCGCGCGCCACCGTCTACCGCTACGCGGGAGGCAAGGCGCAGATCCGCGATGCCGTGCTGCTGCGGCTGGCGGCAAGCATCGTCGACTCGGTGCGCCAAGCCGTCGAGCACCTCAGCGGCCGTGAACGCGTGGTCAAGGCCGTCACCGTCGCGCTGGAGCACATCCGGTCCGACCCGATACGGCAGATGATGGTCGGCCTGGGCGCGGGTCGTGATCTGAGCGAGCTTCCGGCCTCCCCGGTGCTGGCCGATCTGTCGGCCGAACTCACCGGCGTGACCGACGACCCGCAGGCCGCCCAGTGGATCGTGCGCGTCGTGATGTCCCTGGCCGTCTGGCCGATCGGGGATCCCGCGTCCGAAGCGGCCTTGGTCGAACGGTTCGTGGCGCCTGCGTTCGAGTGAGACGTGGAGCCGGTGACGGGAATCGAACCCGCGTATTCAGCTTGGGAAGCTGATGTTCTGCCATTGAACTACACCGGCACGGTGCGGACGAAGGATAGCAACTCGGCCTACGAAGGGGATAGCCGCGGGTAGTGAGGCGGCGTGTGGCACCCGGATGGGGGTTCCTGAGCACACCGTGACCGATACTCTCGTCGGGTGCTGCTTTCCGATCGTGACATCCGGGCCGAGATCGCCGCGAAACGACTGGCCCTCGAGCCGTTCGACGATGCCCTGGTGCAGCCGTCGAGCGTCGATGTGCGGCTCGACCGCATGTTCCGGGTGTTCAACAACACCCGGTACACGCACATCGACCCCGCGATGCAGCAGGACGAACTGACCACGCTGGTCGAACCGGCCGAGGGCGAGCCGTTCGTCCTGCATCCGGGGGAATTCGTGCTGGGGTCGACGCTGGAGCTGTGCACGCTGCCCGACGACCTGGCCGGCCGGTTGGAGGGCAAGTCGTCGCTCGGGCGCCTGGGCCTGCTGACGCACTCGACCGCGGGCTTCATCGATCCGGGGTTCTCCGGGCACATCACCCTGGAGCTGTCGAACGTCGCGAACCTGCCCATCACGTTGTGGCCGGGGATGAAGATCGGGCAGCTGTGCCTGCTGCGGCTCACCAGCCCGGCCGAGAATCCGTACGGCAGCGCCGCGGTGGGGTCGAAATACCAGGGGCAGCGTGGGCCGACGCCGTCGCGCTCGCACCTCAACTTCATCAAGTCCTGACGCGCGCCTGCCGTGTGAACGGTGAGACGCAAGTGAATTGGCGAACGTGGGATATCCCTCAAAGCGGATGAACTGATCCGCGCCGGGCGTCGTATAGCCGAGTAGGGTCGAAAAGTACCGACGTCGGTAGTGAGCAGCAGTGGGGGTCCGACCGGAACTGAAGCGTGTCAGCTAACGCGTTCGGGTGTAACGAATGCGCCGGCTGCATCGATGAAGTTTCTAGTTGTCGGCTCGTGCGGACTGCGCGCAAATTGGCGACTTGGGCAGTGCAGCAAACACTTTGGAGGGCATAGTGGACATCGTACTGGGTGTGTCGATGACACCCACGACGGTCCGCATGGTGCTGGTCGAGGGGGAGAACGCCGACGGGATCACCGTCGATCACGACGTCTTCGACGTCACCGCCGTGGAAGATGCGGCAACGATGAGCGCGGCCGATCAGGTCGTCGCAGCAATTCTCGGAACCCAAGAGAGCGCCGACGCGGGCGGGCATCATCTCAAGTCGATCGGTGTCACGTGGAGTGATCACTCCGACGCGTCCGCGCTACGCGACTCGCTGACCGCACACGGCATCGACGACGTCATGCTGGTCTCCGAAGGCCACGCCGCCGCAGCCCTCGCCCAGGCCGTCGGACGCGCCGTCGGCTACGACACCACCGCGCTGCTGTTCATCGACCGTGACGCCGCGACCCTGTCGGTGGTGCAGACCGAGGACGGCTCGGTGGTCAAGGTGCTCGGCAGCTCGCTGCACAGCACCGACGCGATGGCCGTCCTGAGCGACATGGCCGCCGCCGTCGCCGCCCAGGAGACCCCGCCCGACGGCATGTTCATCGTGGGCTCGGGCGTCGACGTCAGCTCCGTCAAGGAGCACCTGCAGCACCTCGTGTCGATGCCCGTCAACGCCCCGGAGGAACCCGAGCTGGCGCTGGCCCGCGGCGCCGCGCTGGCCTCGGCCACCGCGCCCGCGCTGGAGGCCTCCACCGTGGGGCTGGCGTACTCGCAGGATCCCGACGGCCCGACCGCGGGCAGCGCGTACGCGCTCGCCGGTCTGGACACCCAGCTCGCCCCGGCCGGGAGCGACCTGGGCAGCCTCGTGGACGGTGGAGTCGACGAACTCGACCCCGCCGTGTTCAACGAGGTCGCCGCCGCCGACGAGGAGCGCAAGCCGTTCCTGCTGGTGGGCAGCGCGTTGACCTCGGTGTTCGTCATCGGCGTCGTCGCACTGGTCATCTCGCTCGCGGTGAGCATCCGCCCGACGGTCGACCAGCGGCCCGCCCCCGCGCAGGGCGCCGTGGTGCCCACCGCGCCCGTGGCCAAAGCACCCGCACCGGCCCCGGCGCCCGAGGCGAAGCCCGTGCAGGAGGCGCCGCCGCCCGCGCCGCCTCCGGAGACCATCAAAGCTCCGGTTCCGGTGGTCCAGGAGGCCCCGCAGCCCCAGGCTCCGCCGCGCACGGTGTACGTGGAGCAACCGCAGGCACCCGCCCCGGCCCCGGCGGCGCCGCCACCGGCACCCGAGGCGCCACCACCTGCTCCCGTGGCACCGGTGCTGCCTGCGCCGGCGCCGGTCTACCAACCGCCGGGATACATCCCGCCCGTCGTGGTGCTGCCGCGCGTCCCGTCGATCTTCCGCCCGCCGTGGGAGCCCCAGCGGCCACCACAGCAGAATCCGTGGAACCCGCCATGGGATCCGCCGAAGCAGGCCCCGAAGCCGCAATGGCCCGGATCGGGCCCCGGTGGCTGGGATCCGGGCCCGGGTCGTGGCTCCGACAACGGGCCCGGCCGCGGTGGCGGTGACAACGACTGGAACCCCGGACGTGGATCGGGTGGCCCCGGCCGCGGTGACTCCGGCAACAGCGGCTGGAATCCCGGCTCGGGTGGTGGCCGCAACGGTGGCGGCGGTGGTCACAACGGTGGCGGTCACAACGGTGGCGGCCCGGTGTGGCCGTTCCCGTTCGGTGGCGGTCACCACTAGCCACCAACTCCTCACCCGAAGTTGGTCTGCCGCTTGATGTCGCGTAGCGGGTAGCTCATCGCCGCTGCCTATAGAGGCAGTATGCGATGCACAGTGTTCGGCACCGGCTATCTGGGCGCGACCCACGCCGCGGGAATGGCCGAACTCGGCCATGAGGTCATCGGGGTCGACATCGACCCCGGCAAGGTGGCCAAACTGGCCTCCGGCGACATCCCGTTCTACGAACCCGGCCTGCGAAAAGTCCTGAACGACAACCTTTCCGCGGGCCGGTTGCGGTTCACCACCGACTACGACGAGGCCGCCGACTTCGCCGACGTGCACTTCCTGGGGGTGGGCACCCCGCAGAAGAAGGGCGAGTACGGCGCCGACCTGCGCCACGTGCACGCCGTCATCGACACGCTGGTGCCGCGTCTGCGGCGCAACGCGGTGATCGTCGGCAAGTCCACCGTGCCCGTCGGCACCGCGGCCGATCTCGCGCAGCGCGCCGCGCTGCTCGCCCCGCCCGGCGTCGACGTCGAGATCGCCTGGAACCCCGAGTTCCTGCGCGAGGGCTTCGCGGTGCACGACACGCTGCATCCCGACCGCGTGGTGCTCGGCGTGCAACCTGGCTCGACGCGCGCGGAAGCCGCGGTGCGTGACCTGTACGGGCCGCTGATCGCCGACGGAGTGCCGTTTCTGGTGACCGATCTGCAGACCGCCGAGCTGGTCAAGGTCGCGGCGAACGCGTTTCTGGCGACCAAGATCTCGTTCATCAACGCCATCTCGGAGGTGTGTGAGGCCGCTGACGCCGACGTGACCGTGCTGGCCGACGCGCTGGGCCACGACCCCCGCATCGGGCGGCGATTCCTCAACGCCGGGTTGGGTTTCGGCGGCGGCTGCCTGCCCAAGGATATCCGTGCGTTCATGGCGCGCGCCGGGGAACTCGGCGCCAACCACGCGCTGACGTTCCTGCGCGAGGTCGACAGCATCAACATGCGCAGGCGCACCGCGATGGTCGAACTGGCCACCCGCGCCTGCGGCGGTTCGCTGCTGGGCGCCAACATCGCGGTGCTGGGTGCGGCGTTCAAACCCGAATCCGACGACGTGCGCGACTCCCCGGCGCTCAACGTCGCGGGCATGCTGCAACTCAACGGCGCCACGGTCAACGTGTACGACCCCAAGGCCGTCGAGAACTCGCGACGGCTTTTCCCCACCCTGACCTATGCGACGACGGTGGCCGAGGCGTGCGAACGCGCCGATGCGGTGCTGGTGCTCACCGAATGGTCCGAATTCGTCGACCTTGACCCCGCGGCGCTGGACGGCACGGTGCGCGCCAAAGTCGTTGTGGACGGCCGCAACTGCCTGGACATCGACCGCTGGCGGCGAGCCGGCTGGCGGGTGTACGCGTTGGGCCGCCGTGTGGAGAAACAGACCGTGCGGCAGTTGTAGCGCCAGTTTGCCGTCCGTACGCTCAGGGCATGCGGGAACGACTCCGGTGGATGGCGTTGCACGGCTTCGTTCGGAGCATGGCCACACTCGGTCTGCGTCGCGGTGATCCGCAGGCCCGGCTGATCGCCGACCCGGTCGTGCGTGCGGATCCCACGACGTTCGCCGACCAGATGCGCAAGCAGGGCCCGGTGATCCGCGGCCGCGTGGTGCTGCTGACGTTCGACCACGCGGTGGCGTTCGACCTGCTGCGCTCCGACGACTTCCAGGTGAGCCAGCTCGGCGCGAACCTGCCGAAACCGCTGCGCTGGATCGCCGACAAGACCAACCCGGGCCTGCTGCACCCGATCGAACCGCCATCGCTGCTGTCGATCGAGCCGCCCGACCACACCCGCATGCGCAAGCTCGTGTCCTCGGTGTTCACCACGCGCGCGGTGGCCACGCTGCGCGAACGTGTGGAGCAGACCGCGCACGAGCTGCTCGACGGATTGGAGGCCGAGTCGGGTGTGGTCGACATCGTCGAGCGGTACTGTGCGCAGCTTCCCGTCGCGGTGATCGGCGACATCCTCGGCGTGCCCGAACCCGACCGGCCCAACATCCTGCGCTACGGCGAACTCGGCGCGCCGAGCCTCGACATCGGCCTGTCCTGGAGCCAGTACCAGCAGGTCAACGAGGGCATCATCGGGTTCGAGACGTGGCTCAACCGGCACCTGCGCACCCTGCGCCGCGACCCGGGGGACGACCTGCTGAGCCAGATCATCACCGCGTCCGAAAGCGGGGCCACCGGTGAGCCGCTGACCGACCGCGAGCTCAAGGCGCTGGCCGGCCTGGTACTCGCGGCCGGCTTCGAGACCACCGTGAACCTGCTGGGCAACGGCATCCGGATGCTGCTGGACCACCGCGAGCACCTGGAGACTCTCGCGGCGCGTCCCGACGTGTGGCCCAACGCGGTCGAGGAGATCCTGCGGCTGGACTCTCCGGTGCAGATGACCGCCCGCGCGGCCGTGCGCGACGTCGACGTCGCCGGCACCGCCGTCGGGCGCGACGAACTGGTGGTGCTGCACATCGCGGGCGCCAACCGCGACCCCAAGGTCTTCGACGACCCGCACCGCTTCGACATCGAACGCGACAACGCCGGGCGGCACCTGTCGTTCTCGGGTGGGCGCCACTTCTGCCTGGGTGCGGCGCTGGCCCGCGCCGAGGGCGAGGTGGGTCTGCGGGCGTTCTTCGACCGCTTTCCCGACGCCCGGCTGGCCGGTGACCCGGTCCGTCGCGACACGCGGGTGCTGCGCGGGTGGTCGACTCTCCCGATTGCGCTCGGAAAGGCGCGCGCGGCGGTAGGTTCATGATGTGGATTTCCGAGCCGCTCTGCTCGACCAGACCCGCGCCTTCGGAGAGCTGATCGCCTCCGGCGATCCTGACACGCCCGTCCCCACCTGCCCGGACTGGACGTTGCGTCAGCTTCTCCGACATGTTGGACGCGGAAACCGTTGGGCCGCACAGATAATCAGTGACCGACTCTCACAGGAACTGGACCCGCGCCAGGTTCGTGACGGTAAACCGCCCGACGACCCCCAGGGGGCCATCGAATGGCTCAACGCCGGCGCGGCCCTGATCGTCAAGGCCGTCGACCAGGTGGGCTCCGAGGCCCGCGTCTGGACGTTCCTGGGGCCACGGCCCGCCGGCTGGTGGATCCGGCGCCGGGCCAACGAGGTCGCGGTGCACCGCGCCGACGCCGCGATCGCGCTGGGCGCCGACTACGACCTGCCTCTCGAACTGGCCGCCGACGCGATCAGCGAATGGCTTGAGCGCACATGCGTCGAAGCCAAGCGCCACCACCGGGTTCCGCTGGCGTTCGGCCAGAGCGTGCACCTGCACGCCACCGACGACGGCCTGGGCCCGACGGGCGAGTGGACCCTGGTCAACGACGAGGACGGCGTGGGCTGGTCGCACGACCACGGCAAGGGTTCGGTGGCCCTGCGCGGCCCCGCCAAAGACCTGCTGCTGGCCATCACCGGCCGTCGCACCCCGGCCGACCTGGGTCTCGAGGTGTTCGGCGACACGGAGGTCTGGGACAAGATGCTGGCCGCCGCGCCGTTCTGAGTGGCGTACCTTGCCTTCATGACCACATCCGAGATCGCGACGGTTCTGGCCTGGCACGACGCGCTCAACGACAAGGACTTCGACACCCTGGTCTCCTTGTCCAGCGACGACATCGAGGTCGGCGACACGTCCGGCGCCGTCCAGGGTAACGCGGCGTTGCGCCGGTGGGCCGAAGCGGCAGGCATCAGCGTCACCCCGGGCCGGATGTACGTCCACGACGGTGTCGTGGTGGCCGAGCAGACGATCACCCGCGCCGACGGCAGCACCGCAGCCGGCGCCTCGGCGTTCCGTGTGGTGCGCGACCACGTCACGTCGGTGTTCCGCCACGACGACCTGGCCTCGGCGCTGGCCGCGACCGACCTCGATGAGGACGATCTGGCCGGCTGAGTGGTGTTGCGGTCACACCAGTTTCGGTAGGCCAGCCAGCACCTTGTCGACGGTCACCGGGAGATTGCGCACCCGCACCCCGGTCGCGTGATACACCGCGTTGACCACGGCAGAGGCCGACCCGACGATGCCGATCTCCCCGGCGCCGCGTGAACCCATCGGGTTGAGGTACTCGTCGGCCTCATCGAGCCAGATGGCGTCGATATCAGCCACATCGGCGTGTGCGCTGATGTGATAGGTCGCGAGATCCTGTGTGACGACGTGGCCGAACCGCGGATCGCGCACGCTCTCCTCGTGCAACGCCATCGACAGGCCCATCGTCATGCCGCCGATCAACTGCGACCGCAACGTACGGGCGTTGATCACCCGGCCGACCGAGAACACTCCCAGCATCCGCGGGACCCTGATCTCGCCGGTGTCGGCGTTGACGTGTGCCTCGACGAAGTGCGCGCCGAACGATTGCATCGTGACGCCGTCGGCGTCGGGATTCTCCGGTGACTGCGCGACGGTCGTCGCGCCGACGGCGGGCGGATCACCATGGTCGGCGCGGAACTGCCGCGCCGCCGCGACGATCGCCGAACCCCACGACGTGATACCCGACGAGCCACCGGCCACCGATGCCTCCGGCAGGTCGGTGTCGCCGATCTGCAGGTCCACGGCCGCCAGATCGCAGGCGAGGGCGTCGGCAGCGATCTGCGACAGCGTGGTCCACGTCCCGGTACCGATGTCGGCCGCACCGATCTGCACGGTGTAACGGCCCTCGGCGGCATAGGTGATGCGCGCCGAGTTTCCCGGCATCGCCTTACCCGGGTAGGTCGCCGCGGCGACCCCCGTGCCGATCAGCCATTCCCCGTCGCGGCGCGCCGCGGGCCGCGGATCGCGTGCGGCCCAGCCGAAGCGGTCCGCCCCCAGGCGCAGGCAGTCCACGAGATGACGGCCCGACCACGGCTTACCCGTTTCCGGGTCGACCTCAGGATCGTTGCGCACACGCAGTTCGATCGGGTCGAGGCCGCAGGCCACCGCGAGTTCGTCCATCGCGACCTCGGCCGCGTAGGTGCCCGGGCATTCGCCGGGCGCGCGCATCCAGAACGGGATCGCGACATCGAGTGCCGCGAGCTTGTGGGTGGTGCGGCGGTTGGCGGCGCTGTACATCTTGCGCGAGGTGATCGCGGTCTGTTCGGCGAACTCCTTGACCGCCGACGTCTGTTCGACAACGTCGTGCACCAGCGCGGTGATGCGGCCGTCGTGATCGGCGCCCAGCCGGATCCGCTGGATGGTCGGTGTGCGGTAGCCGACGAGCGAGAACATCTGCTGGCGCGTCAGCGCGAGTTTCACGGGCCGGCCGTCGCTGCGTTGCGCCGCGAGGATCGCCAGCACGTTGTGCGCGTGCGGTGCACCCTTCGAGCCGAATCCGCCGCCGACATGTGGTGCGATCACGCGGATCTGCTCGGGTTCCAGGCCGAAGATCGGCGCCAGCGCCTTGCGCACCGCGTGCACGCCCTGCGTCGAGTCGTACAGCACGACAGCAGGTTTGCCGCTGTCACCGAGACCCCACTGCGCGATCACGCATGCGGCTCCATCGGGTTGTTGTGCTCGATAGGCGTCTCGTAGGTCTCGTCGACGGTCACCGCGGCCTGCGCGAGCGCGGCCTCCACATCGCCGTCGTCGGTGTCGGGTTCTTCGCCGCCGTTGACCTCGTCGGGCGTGTACAGACCCGGGTGATCGGCGCGCAGTTCGGTGTCGTGTGGCTCCTGCAGATACTCGACGCGGACCAGAGCCGCTGCTTCCCTGGCGGTTTCGGCAGACTCGGCGAGTACGCCGCCGATGATCTGACCACGGAAGTGCACGCGGTCGTCCTGCAGGATCGCGAACTCGCCGTCGGAGGTGTCGGCCAACTCCGGGGCGTCGAACACCGTGAGGATGCCGCGCACCCCGTCGAGTGCACGGGCCGCGGCGACGTCCATGGCCACCACGCGCCCGCGGGCGATGGTGGCCTGCACAGGATGCAGATACAGCGCATTGTCGACGATGTGCTCGAACGCGTACGGCGCGGCGCCGGTGACCTTGGCGCGGCTCTCCTTGCGGATGACGGGCTGGCCGATGGCGCGGGGTTCCAGGAGAGTCACTGCTGCCTCCGTGCGGTGAGCATGCGCAATTGAGCGACGAGCGTGCGCCGCGCCAACTCGACCTTGAACTCGTTGCCGGGCAGAGGTTCGGCGGCGTTGAGCTCGGCGTCGGCCGCGGCGATGAACGTCTCGTCGGAGGGCTGGTCCCCGATCAGCACGCTCTCGGCGCGCCGGGCCCGCCACGGTTTGTGCGCGACCCCGCCCAGAGCGATGCGCGCCGAGGAGATCTGCCGGGTGTCGGTGAACGTGAGTTCGGCCGCGACCGACACGAGGGCGAACGCGTACGACGCCCGGTCACGCACCTTGCGGTAGTCCGACACCGCGCCGACCGGTGGTGGGGGCAATTCGACCGCCGTGATGAGTTCGGCGTGCTGCAACGTGGTGTCGCGCTGGGGTTCGTCACCGGGCAGGCGGTGGAAATCGTCGATGGGCAGGCGTCGCTGGCCGTCGGGTCCCTGCACCACCACCGTCGCGTCGAGGGCGCTCATGGCGACGGCCATGTCGGACGGGTGCACCGCGACGCAGTGTTCGGAGGCGCCGAGGATCGCGTGGTAGCGCGCGTAACCGCCGAGCGCCGCGCAACCGCTGCCCGGTTCACGCTTGTTGCACGGTGTGGTGACGTCCTGGAAGTAGACACATCGGGTGCGCTGCAACAGATTTCCCGCCGTCGTCGCCGCGTTGCGCAACTGGCCCGACGCGCCGGACAGCAACGCACGAGCCAGCACCGGGTAATGCGAGCGGATCACCGGATCGGCCGCAAGGTCGCTGTTGCGGACGTTGGCGCCGATGCGGACCGCGCCGTCGTCGGTCACCGAGATCTGGTCGAGGTCCAGCCGGCTCACGTCGACCAGCAGATCCGGTTCGGCCACACCGAGTTTCATGTGGTCCACCAGGTTGGTGCCGCCGGCCAGATAGGCCGCGCCGGGATGCCCGGCGAGCGTGGCCACCGCGTCGGCGGGGCTGGTGGCGACGTGGTATCCGAAGGCCTTCATCGGTTCGCCGCACGTTCGATCGCCGCGACAATGTTCGGGTACGCCGCGCAGCGGCACAGGTTGCCGCTCATGCGTTCGCGGATCTCCCGCTCGCTGAGCACCGGGGGAGCGTCGAGGTCGTCGGCGACGAAACTCGGCGCGCCGGCCTTGACCTCATCGAACATGCCGACGGCCGAACAGATCTGGCCGGGCGTGCAATATCCGCACTGGAAGGCATCCTCGTCGCAGAAGGCCTGCGCCACCGGATGCAGTTCGTCGTTCAGGCCGAGACCGGCCGCGGTGGTGATGCGGGCGCCGTCGGCGGCGACCGCGAAGGTCAGGCACGTCGTGACGCGACGTCCGTCGAGCAGGACGGTGCAGGACCCGCACTGGCCGTGGTCGCAACCTTTCTTCGGTGCGGTGACCTGCAGGTGTTCACGTAGCGCGTCGAGCAGCGTCACGCGGTTGTCGACGGTCAGTTCACGGCGCGCGCCGTCGACCTCGAGCGTGACGTGGGAGGTGTGATCGGGCTGGCTCACGCGCCGTGGGTACCCCGGCGGGCACTGCCCAAACGCCGGTCAGCGCGCCGGGGACGCGACAGACGGTGTCGCCAGCACGGCGGCGATGCCCGTGGTCAACGGCACCGACAGGGCCAGCGCGATACCGCCGACGGCCGACCGGGCGACCTCGACGGCCACGTTCTCACTGGTCAGCACATCACCCAGCGACCGGTTGGCCACGCTGAACAGCAACAGCAGCGGCAACGCGCTGCCGGCGTAGGCGAGCACCAGGGTATAGACCGTGCTGGCGATGTGGTCGCGGCCCACGCGCATGGCGCCGACGAAGATGCTGCGGCGTGTGCCGCCCGCCTCGGCGAGTTCGAACACGGCCGAGGCCTGCGTGACCGTGACGTCGTTGAGGACGCCGAGCGAGCCGATGATGAAGCCCGCGAGCAGCAGACCGGTGATGGACACATTGCCCATGTATGCCGCGACGTCATTGTTCTGGTCCTCGGCCAGACCCGTCAGGTGCGCCAATTCGATTGCCGCCCAGGACAGCAGGGCAGCCAGGAACAACGCTGTCAGGGTGCCCAGCAGGGCCGCGCTGGTCCGCAGGCTCACCCCGTGCGCCAGATAGATCACCGCGTAGAGGATCACGGCCGAGGCCACGAGTGACACCGGGACCGCCGAGGCGCCGTCGCGCAGCGCAGGGAGCAGGAACACCACCAGCACCCCGAACGCGACCACGATGCCGATCAGCGCGCGTAGACCACGCCAGCGCGCGACCGCCACGACCACCACCGCGAACACGGCCGCCAGCGCGATCAGCGGCCACGTCCGCTCGTAGTCGTAGAACGCGTAACTGGTCGCACCGCTCGCATCGACCTGGCGGCTCAACCGGACGTCGTCGCCGGCGACCAGGTTCGGCTGACCCGGGCCGCCGCTGAACTCCAGCAGTGTCCTGGCGCCCTTGTTGGGGCCGGAATCGATGGCCACCAGGTTCTGCACGCACTGCCCGGCGTCGCCGGGCGACGACACCGGATCGGAGGTCAGCACCGCGCCCACCGAGGGACTGCCGCACGCGGTCAGCGTGCTGGACAGCACGTGGCCGGTCTCGGTGGTCACTGCACCGCCCGCGGCGTTCTGGTACGGCAGGGGGATGTCGACCTTCTGCCGGCTCGGCCACAGCAGGGCAGCGCCCACGATCACGACGACACCGATCGCCACCAGCAGACCGACCACGATCCTGGCGGCCAGCGGGCCGAGCGGGGACGGACCACTCAGCGAGTGCGAGTGGGAATGCGAATGCGCCACCGGGCCAGGGTAGAGGGGCTACTGACGGTAGCTCGCCAGGAAGTTCCCCAGCCGCTCGATCGCCGAGGCCAGATCGCGCGCCCACGGCAACGTCACGATGCGCAGGTGATCGGGTGTGGGCCAGTTGAACCCGGTGCCCTGGGTCAGCAGGATCTTCTCCTGCAGCAGCAGGTCGAGGACCAGCTGCTCGTCGTCGTGGATGTCGTACACCTCGGGGTCCAACCGGGGGAACGCGTACAGCGCACCGCGCGGCTTCACGCACGACACCCCGGGGATCTCGTTGAGCTTCTCCCACGCCACGTCACGCTGTTCGAGCAGCCGCCCGCCGGGCAGCACCAACGCGTCGATGCTCTGGTGTCCGCCCAGGGCCACCTGGATGGCGTGCTGCGCGGGGACATTCGGGCACAGGCGCATGTTGGCCAGCAGGCTGATGCCCTCGATGAAACTGGTGGCGTGCTCCTTGGGGCCGGTGATCACCAGCCACCCCGACCGGTAGCCGGCCACCCGGTAGGCCTTCGACAGCCCGTTGAAAGTCAAACAGAGTAGGTCAGGCGCCAACGTCGCCAGTGAGATGTGCTTGGCGTCGTCGTAGAGGATCTTGTCGTAGATCTCGTCGGCCAGCAGCAGCAGCTGATGTTTGCGCGCCAGGTCGACGATCTGCTCGAGGGTTTCGCGGCTGTACACCGCGCCCGTCGGGTTGTTCGGGTTGATCACCACGATCGCCTTGGTGCGTTCGGTGATCTTCGATTCGATGTCGGCGACGTCGGGGTTCCAGCCCTGCGTCTCGTCGCACAGGTAGTGCACCGGGGTGCCGCCGGCCAGCGAGGTCGACGCCGTCCACAGCGGGTAGTCGGGTGCCGGGATGAGCACCTGGTCGCCGTTGTCCAGCAGCGCCTGCAGCGTCATGGTGATGAGCTCGGAGACGCCGTTGCCCAGGTAGACGTCGTCGACGTCGAACTTGGGGAAGCCCTCGACCAGCTCGTAGCGCGTGAAAACGGCGCGCCGGGCGCTGAGGATTCCCTTGGAGTCTGAATAGCCCTGCGCGGTCGGCAGGGCCTGGATGATGTCCCGCATGATGACGTCGGGGGCCTCGAACCCGAACGGCGCGGGGTTGCCGATGTTCAGCTTGAGGATGCGATGCCCTTCAGCTTCCAGCCGTGAGGCGTGCTCGTGTACCGGCCCACGGATCTCGTACAGGACGTCCTGCAGCTTCGTGGACTGGGTGAACGTCCGCGGCTTCCGGTGTTCCCCGGTGCTCTGCCACGGCAACTGGTGGGTAGTCACGCGTTCCATGGTCTCATCGCTGTCCAATCAATTGAATTTGCCGACCATCGCATGCGCACGGGCGGACCAGACGTCGACCGTTCATTTCCCTTAACGAATCCAACCTGCCACGGGCATGCGAACCGGCTGTGTATCTGCTTGAGCAGCTCACTCCCGGCGCCTGCGCTGGGCCACGATTGCTCCCGAAAGATCGAGATGCTCCGAGTTTCCCCAGGTGAGGGGATACAAAGGCACCGAAACAACGAATGGACACAGCATGAGTGAAGTGAAGAAGATCACGCGGTTCACCACGGGTGCGGCGCTGCTCGGCGGCACCGCCGCGGTGGCGTTCGGCATCATCGGGGCGACGATGGGCGCCAGTGCCGACCAGCCCTCCGTGGCGTCGGGCGGCGCCATGAAGGTCGGGGAAACCTCCACGGTGACCTACACCCCCGGAACCATCGCGCCCGTCGTCGCCAAGCCTGAGGTCAAGGCACCGCCCTACGGAGGCTGACAAAGCTGATTTCCTTACCGAAAGAAGCGGCCCCCTCCTGAATCAGGAGGGGGCCGCTTCTCAACTACTCGACCACCGGCGGTCAGCGCTTACCGGGCCGCTTGGCGCCCGGCTTGATGCCGAGGCCCACCACGGGTGGTTCCGGCTTCGCGGGCTCAGCCGGCTTCTCGGCGGGCTTCTCGGGCTCCGCGGCCTGCTCGGCCGGCTTTTCGGCGGCGGGCGCCGGCGCAGCGGCAGGCTTGGCGGCCGCCTTCTTGGCACCCGGACGGCGAGCGCCCGCGGCGATGCCGAGGCCCACGACGGGCGGTTCGGGCTTGGCCGGCTCGGCCGGAGCCGCGGTTTCTGCCGGCGCCGGTGCCTCGGTCTCTGCGGCTGCGGGCTTTTCGGCCGGTGCGGCTGCGGTCTTCTTGGCGCCGGGACGCTTGGCGCCTGCCGCGAGACCCAGCCCCTTCACGGGCGCCGCCGGGGCTGCCGGGGTCGCCGACGCTTCCGGAGCCTCTGTGGCTGCGGGCTTTTCGGCCGGAGCAGCTGCCGCGGTCTTCTTGGCGCCGGGTCGCTTGGCGCCACCCGCGAGACCGAGCCCCTTGACCGGCGGAGCGTCCGAAGCCGGAGCAGCGGGTGCCTCGGCGGCCGGTGCGGCGGCCTTCTTCGCGCCGGGACGCTTGGCCCCGCCGGCCAGGCCCAGACCCTTGGCCGGGGCGGGCGCGGCGGCCGGTGCCGCAGACGCTTCCGCGGCAGGTGCGGCTTTCTTGGCGCCCGGACGCTTCGCGGCACCCGCCATGCCCAGGCCGGTGACCGGCTTGGCCTCGGCCCCACCGGCTGCCGGGGCGGCCGGGGCCTCTGCTTCGGGTGCGGCTTCCTCGACCGGGGGAGCGGCCGCTTCCGCCTTCGCTTCGGCCTCTGCCCGGGCAGCGGCGCGCTTCTCCGATTCCTTTGCCGCCGTGCCCTTTTCGGGCAGCGTGACCTTGCTGGTGTCCAGCGAGTTCAGCAGCAGCTGGGCGACGTCGAGCACCTCGGCCTTCTCGACGTTGCGGCTGGCCGCCACGTCGTCGACACCGTCGGTGATCATCACGCGGCAGAACGGGCAGCCGGTCGCGATGGTCGAGGCCGTGTCCATGGCCTCTTCGGTGCGTTCGACGTTGACGCGCTTGCCGATGTGCTCTTCCATCCACATACGCGCACCGCCGGCGCCACAGCACAGGCCGCGGTCAGCGTGGCGCGGCATTTCCTTCAGCGTCACACCGGAGGCCTCGACCAGCTCACGCGGGGCCTCGTAAACCTTGTTGTGGCGGCCCAGGAAGCACGGGTCGTGGTAGGTGACGGGCTGGCCGTTCTGCTCGCTGACCGACTTGACCGGAACCAGCTTCTTGTCGCGGACCAGCCGGTTGAGCAGCTGCGTGTGGTGCACGACGCTGTAGTTGGCACCCAGCTGCGGGTACTCACGGCCGATCGTGTTGAAGCAGTGCGGGCACGTCACCACGATCTTGCGGTCGACCGTCTCGACGCCTTCGAACAGTTCGTTGATGGTCTCGACGTTCTGCGCGGCCAGCTGCTGGAACAGGAACTCGTTGCCCGAGCGGCGCGCCGAGTCGCCCGTGCAGGTCTCGCCGGTGCCCAGCACCAGGAACTTCACGCCCGCGGTGGCGAGCAGTTCGGCGACGGCCTTTGTGGTCTTCTTGGCGCGGTCCTCGTAGGCGCCGGCGCAGCCGACCCAGAAGAGGTACTCGAACCCGTCGAACGAGTCGACGTCCTCGCCGTAGACCGGCACGTCGAAGTCGACCTCGTCGATCCAGTTGGTGCGGTCCTTGGCGTTCTGGCCCCAGGGGTTGCCCTTGGTCTCCAGGTTCTTGAACAGCACGCCCAGCTCACCGGGGAACTCCGACTCGACCATGACCTGGTACCGGCGCATGTCGACGATGTGGTCGATGTGCTCGATGTCCACGGGGCACTGCTCGACGCACGCACCGCAGTTGGTGCAGGACCACAGCACGTCGGGATCGATCACGCCGCCCTGTTCCTCGGTGCCGACCAGCGGGCGCAGGGCCTGCTCGGGGCCGCTGCCGAGGATCCGCTCGAAGCCGGACTCGGGGACGTGGTCGTGCGCGTGCTTCTGCTCGTGCTTCTCGCCGCGGGCCTTCTCACCCAGGCCGCCCTCGGGCGTGCTCTCCAGCGGCGACGGCTTCTCGCCCAGGATGTAGGGAGCCTTGGCGAACATGTGGTCGCGCAGGTTCATGATCACGAGCTTGGGCGACAGCGGTTTGCCGGTGTTCCACGCCGGGCACTGCGACTGGCAGCGGCCACACTCGGTACAGGTCGTGAAGTCCAGGTAACCCTTCCAGGTGAAGTCCTCGATCTTGCCTTTACCGAACACCGCGTCCTCGGCGGGATCCTCGAAGTCGATGTACTCGCCGTTGGACTCCATCGGCAGCAGCGGGCCGAGGCCGTTGGGCAGGCGCTTGAACGTGACGTTGATGGGCGCAAGGCCGATGTGCAGGTGCTTGGAGTGCAGCACGATCAGCAGGAACACCAGCATGACGCCGATGTGGCCCATCAGGGCGACGGTCTCGATCCACATGTTGGCGGTCGCGCCGAGCGGGCGCAGGATCCACGCCATGAAGTCGGAGAAGAAGGCGCCGCTCTGGTACGGGAAACGCTCGCCGAGGGTGTTGACCGCGGCACCGCGGAACAGCGCGTAGGTCGCGATGACCAGGAAGATCATGAACAGGATCTCCCACGCGCCGCCGGTGTGCGAACCGTAGAAGCGCGAGTCGCGCCCGATCTTCTTGGGCTCACGGACGACGCGGATGATCGCGAAGACGATGATGCCCAGCAGCACGGCGACGGCGAAGAAGTCCTGCAGAAAGCCCAGGACCGGCCAGCGGCCGATGAACGGGATGTGGAACTCGGGATCGAACAGCACGCCGTAGGCCTCGAGGTACACCGAGGCGAGGACGAAGAAGCCCCACATCGTGAAGAAGTGCGCGATGCCCGGAACCGACCAGCGCAGCAGGCGCGTTTGCCCGAAGACCTCGGTGATCTGCGTGGTGATGCGCTTTTGCAGATCGTTCTTGCGGCCGTTCTCGTCGAGCGTCTTCTGGCCCGAGCGAATCAGCTTCGTCAGCCAGAGCACTCGCTTGGCGGCGAACACCAAGACGATGGCCGTCATGAGCAGCCCGATGATGAGCCTGCTCACTTCGAGGGTGTGTGCCACTGCGCGCCTCCCGATATGTTCGTTACCCGTCGGTAACTTAAGCCATGTTACCCGTGGGTAACTTGGGCTAGATGCCTGCTCATAGTTGCACCCCGTGCCGAATTCCCGCTACGAAGGCTCGCCTAACTCGAATCGGAGAAGTGCCACCGGGCCCGAGCGCATCGCGGTGGCGCTGTCGTGACGATTCGGCGCCGAATTGACACCCGTTCCTTTTCACACGCAATTTGCGCGATGTCGTCGGACGCCTGAAACAGCGACGAATGTGATTTTCGTCGCTCTGCGGAAACGCGGCGAAAAGTCAGCCTTGCGGGGAGAACATGGCCCGGAGCATCGACAGCATCTCGGACCGCGATTCCGCGCCCAACCGGCGGCGGATGCGGGCCACGTGGTGCTCCACGGTCTTTGCCGAGATGAACAGCTGGTTGCCGATGTCGCGGTACGGCATGCCGAGCAGCAACAACTCGGCCACCTCCCGCTCGCGGTCGGACAGGCGCGCGGACCCGGCCGGGGCACCGGCCTGCGTCGCCACCGGCGCCCGCGGCGTCTCCGGCGCCGACACGTCGTCGGCGGCCCCGGACTGTTTGAGATCGCGCGCCAACTGCAGCATCGCCTGCGACACCCGCGCATCTGAGGTCTGCAACGCGGCCTGACTCGCCAGGCGCGTGGCATCCCAGGTCAGCCCGAACTGCGCCAACCCGCGTGCGGCCGCCGCCACCTCGTCGACATCGACGTGATTGGCCAGCACCCGCAGCCAGGTCCGGCCCGCCCCGGCCAGCGCGCGGGCGAACGGGCTGTGGCCGGCCGCAGCGGTGAGCGCCTGTCCGTGCGGCGCCACCGCGCCCGGCGAGTTGGCGAGGATCCCCGCGTGCACGCCGGCCCAGTGCAACGGCATCGACCACAACACGGGCTTGCCCAGCGCATCGAGCAGCCCGAACGCCTCGGCCAACGGGTGTTCGAGGCGGTCGATCCGGCGCATCCGGGCCGCGGCGACCCACAACTCGCCGAGCGGGAGCAGTGAATAGAGGTCGATCGAGTACTCGGCGAGCACCTCCATCGCGGCGAACCAGTGCCGCTGGATCGCGCCGCTGTCTCCGCTGCGCCGGGCGATCGCGGTGCGCAGCGCCGCGGCCCACAGCGCGTCGCGGCGGTGCAACGGCGGGCCCGACTCGACCGCGGACACGTCGGCGCCCGCGGCGGTCAGCTGACCGTCGAGCATCTTGACCCAGCCGAGCAGCAGCCGGTGGCGCGCAGCCCAGAAGGGTGCGGGCGGCGGTGTCCCGTTCTCGGCGCCGGGCGCCCCGGTCCGCACCGCGCGCCCGATCACGCTGCGCGCACGGACCGAGTCACCGCCGTGCAGCGCCGCCAGGGCCACCAGCGCCGCCGGGGTGTCAGGGCCGACACTGTCGGTGTGCGGGTCGGCGGTGACGGCCTGCCCGAGCCGCGCGACCGTCGTCGTGAACGGTTGGTCCAGTGAGGCCACCAGGCCTTCGGCCAGGCTGCGGGCCGCGCGTGCGGCCGAGGTCGGCGGGCCGGACAGCTCGGTGTTCAGGGCGGCCCGCGCGGCTTCGGCGTCGCCCGCGGCGAGCAGCGCCACCGTGCCTGCCGAGCCGACCGCGGCATCCGGGTAGGGGCCGAGCCAGCGGAACAGGTCGGCGGCCTGAGCGGCGCTGCCGTCGTGCATCGCGATGCTCGCGGCGATGCGCACCGCGGCCGCGCGTTCGGCGGGGTCGTCGGAGCTGAGCAGGTCGTCGGCCATGCGGCCCGCCGTCGCGCAGTCACCCGACAACGCCAGCGCGTCGGCCAGTCGCGCGTTGAGCGCAGCCGAACCCGCACGTGCCGCGGCGCGGTACAACCGGGCCGCGCGCGCCGGCTGGCCCCGCACCTGAACCGCGTGATCGGTGAGTGCCGCGGCGAGCCGATCGTCGCGCACGCCGTGCTCGGCCAGCCGCACCGCGAGTTCCGGTGACAGCGTGGCCTTTTCGAGCTGCGAGTGCAGCAGTGCGATCTCGATGTCGTGGTGGCGTGACGTGCCTGCGATCTGCGCGACGCTGGTGTGCACCAGGCGCAGGAACCTCTTGTCGTAGGCCGGTTCGACCAGTCCGCCGGCCCTGGCGCGGTCCACGAGCACCGAGGCGTCGGTGCCGCTGACGCGCAGCGCGCCCGCGACGTCGTCGGGTCCGAGATCCAGGCTCAACGACGTGAGCAACAAGGTGTCGCGGGTCTGTTCGCCGAGATGGCGCACCCGTTCGATCAGGGCGTAGCGGGCGGCCTCCTCGGGTTCGGCGGCCGATGTGGCGACCGCCCGCACCAGAAACGGCAGGCCCGCGGTGACCGCGAGCACCGCGCGCACCGTGTCCGGCGGCGGCGGAGAACCCAGGGTGGCCGTCAGGAGGCGGCCGACCTCGGCCGTCGACATCGGCCCCAGCGCCACGATCGGGTTCTCCCGCTCCAGCGCGGTCGCCAGGGCCCGCAGCACCGGCCGGTGTGCGAGCGGTTCGGCGGCGACCACCACGGTCGACGACGGATCGGTGGATCGCTCTGTCAGACAGTCGATCTCATCGTCGGCGAGATGATGCGCGTCGTCGATGACGAACACGGCGCCCTGATCGTCGTCGGGTCGCGGCGGCCGGGTGAGCACGGTGCGGCCCGCCTCGCGCAGCGTCGCCCGCACCGCCGCGAGCACGGTGCTCTTGCCCGTCCCGATCCCACCGGACACCAGCAGCTTCGCGGGTCGCGACGGTACCCCGGCGAGCATTTCCTGGACAGCCCGCGGCAGGTCGACCGCGTGTTCCGGTGCCGGGTTGGCCATGACGGTCCGCCGCGTCAGGCGCCGCCGTCGTCGGGAACGTCAGGATCGTCCGGGACGTCGGGGATCTCGACCGTGGTGGTGGTGATCGGTGCCTGCGTGGTGGTCGGCGGCGCCGTGGTGGTCGGCGCTGTGGTCGTCGGCTGCGTGGTGGTGGTCCGCGTCGTCGTCGGTGTGGTCGTGGTGGTGGTCGTCGTGGTCGTGGTGGTCGTCGTCGTGGTGGTGGTCGTCGGACTGGTGGTCGACGTGGGCTCGGTCGTCGTGGTGGTGACCGGAGGCGGCACCACCACGGTCGTGGTCTGTTGCCCGTCGGGGCCGACCGTCACAGTGGTGACGGGCTCGGGCGGTGGACCTTCCGGTGACGGGCCCATGGAATAGGTGGTGCTGGTCTCGGTGACCGGCGTCGAGTCGCCGGACGTGCTGGTGAGCGTGACGGCAAGACCGCCCGCGGCCAGGAGCGCGGCCACCGCGGCCGCGCCGAACAGGATCGGCGGCCGCTTGTACCAGGGCAGCGGCGCGGGCCCGGCGTCGTACATCTCCTCTTCGTGGCTGAACTCCACGGGAGGCCGGGCCGCCGTCGCGCCCGCCTGCGTCTCGTAGTCGGGGCCGGCGTAGGGCACCGGCTCGCCCGCAGGCGCGTCGTCTTCCGACCAGGCCAACGCGCGGAACGTCGACGATTCCGGGCCGTCGGTTCCCGCGGCGCCTGCCGCCCCCAGCGCGGCCGTGGGGCCCAACCCGGTCGGCGCATCCGCGGCGGCCACCCCCGGTGCCAGGCCGGTGGGTGCCCCGGCGTCGACGGCGCGGTCGGCGAGCAGTGCCGCGCCGGCCGCCGCGACAAGCTGTGGCTGCGGCGAGGTCACCACGGGTGCCCGCAGTCGCTCGGAAAGCCGTTGCGTCACATAAGGAATCGCCGCACCGCCGCCGACGGTCGCCACGGCCGTCACGCTGGACAGGGCGATGTTGTTGCGCTGCAGGGTGTCTTCGACCGCGTTGAGGAACCCGTCGAGCGGTGCGGAGATCAACTGTTCCAACTCGGGGCGGGTGACGCGGACCTCCGAGGTGTAGCCGGGCAGGTCGGCCGAGATCGTCGCAACGGTGTCAGCCGACAACGCCTCCTTGGCATTGCGGCAGTCGCTGCGCAGGTGGGCCAGCGAGCCCACCGCGGCGGTACCCGCCGGATCGGCGTCGTTCGCCGCGGCGATACCGGTGAGGACATGGTTGAGCAGCGCCTGGTCGATCTGGTCACCCGAGAACTCGGGGTAACGCACCGTCTGGCCGAGCGTCGCGTAATCCGCGGCGGCGTCGGCGAGTGTCACGCTGGTGCCGCTGCCACCGAAATCGCAGAGCACCACGACACCGTCGGCGGGAAGACCGGGGTCGGCCTTCAGGGCGGCCAACGCGGCCATCGAATCGGGAACCAGCGCGGCGGGGATGCCGTCGGGTGCGAATGCGGGCTTGTTGCGCAGCGCGCCGCGCAGCGCGCCCAACGCGGCGGGACCCCAGTAGGCGGGGGTCGCGATCGCGACGGGAGCGCCTCCGCCGACCTCGCGGGCCATCGCGTCGAGCGCCTCGGCGAGCGCCAATTCGCCACGGTGCTGCGAACCGTCGGCCGCCACGATCGGCACCGGATCGCCGGTACGCTCGACGAAGCCGGTGAGCGCCAGGCCGTCACCGCCGAGTTCGCCGACCTCCGGGGCGCGGTCGCGGTACAGATTGAGGATCGATCGGCGGACCACCGGTGCGCGGCCCTCACGGGCTGCCACCAGATTGGTTATTCCGATCGACAACCCCAGTGAGTCGGTCATCAGGCGTCACTCCTGTGTTGTCTGGGCCGTCCTCACCTTAGCGGCTCGGACCTGCGCCGCCCGTGATTGATCCCCTAGTGGCGTCGATCCCCTAACGGCGCGTCCCCTAACGCGCCGCCGCCGGAGGTGGGTTCGGCACCGATTCCCGCCGCGGGGTTGCTGGATAGCATCGTCAGCGACAGCAGCCACCAGTGATCGACCAGCGAATGAGAGGTGTCATGGCAAATACACTGCTCGATTTCGTCATGTCGCTGGTGCGTGATCCGGAGGCTGCGGCGCGCTATGCGGCCGACCCGGCGCAGGCCATCGCCGACGCCGATCTCAACGGCGTGACCAGTGTTGACGTCGACAACCTGATCCCTGTGGTGTCGGAGTCGCTGTCCGTCGGTGCGGCCACCGGGGGCCTCGACGCCTACGGCGCCGAACCGGCCGACAACGTCTGGGCATCCGGGGCCGCGACCGCGGCGTTCGACGCGTTCGGTGACCATGTGCCCTTCGAGACCGGAAGCGGTGGCCAGGTCATCCACGCGCCGGCCGATCCCGAACCGGCTGGGGCCGACGCACTGTCCGGGCCGGCCGAGGCGGTATCGGCGACAACCCCCGAGATCGACCCACCGGTCGTCGAACCCTTGCAGGTCGAAGACCCCGTGTTCGGTACCGACTGGGGGCAGCCCGTCATCCCCGAACACCCCGATATGGGGGATCATGGGGACGACCTCTCCGGGCTCGACATCTTCGACTGATCCGCCCGCCCTCAGCATTCACTGAAAAGACGCATGACCAGTTAGGTCATGCGTCTTTTTTGTTTTTTGTGTTTGCTGATGCGATGCCCTAGTGACCCCCTAACCCCCTAATGGGATCGGTGGCCCCACCCCGGGGCGGGCGGCGCGCACGAGGGGATCGAGCCCCGTTTCCGGGGGCTTCGCCGGTCCATAGCGTGGTGTGCAGATCGCCGGAGAGCCCGGCGGAGAACCTCACAAAGAACTCACGAGGACCTCCCAGAAACACCTGAAAGGTTGGAGCAATGACCTCTCTGATCGACTTCATCCTCGACCTGTTCCGCAGCCCGGCCTCGGCGGCCGCATTCATCGCCGACCCGGACGGCAGCCTGCGCGATGCGGGCCTGCCCAACGTGACGGCCGCCCAGCTGCACGCCGTTGCGGCCACCGCGGCCCCTGCCGGTGTGCTGCTCGGCGGCGGCAACCCGGTCGTGGGCCTGCAGCGCGCGGTCGCCGACCACCACAACATCCCCGCTCAGTTCGCGGCGCCGATCGCCTCGCCGTTCTCGCCGCAGACCCAGTTCGCGCCGGAGGTGGCCAGCCACAACAACACCGATCTGGCGAGCCACAACAACACCCCGATCATGAGCCCCAACCAGGACGCCGGCGCCAACGCGCAACAGGGTGCGTTCAACCTGGGCTTCGGTGACATCACCCTGGGCAACAAGACCACGAACACCGCCACCAACGGCGGCGTGGTGGTCGACGGGGACAACGCCGGTGACATCGTCAGCGGTGACGGCGCGGTCCTGGGTGACGGCAACACCACCAACAACGGCGACATCCTGGCCGGCGCCGGGTCCAACGTCGCGGTGGGCAAGGACAACGACATCGAGGACAACTCGCAGACCGCGGGCGGTGACCTGATCTCGGGCAACGACGGCCCGGTCATCAGCGACGTCGACATGAGCGGCGGCCACGGTGGCGGTGCCAGCGGCGGTGACAGCCTGATCGGGATCGGCAGCGGCGGCGCGTCCGGCGGTGACGGAGGCAACGGCGGGTCGATCATCCTGACCGACGCCAGCTCCAACTACGTCGGCGGCGACCAGACCTCGGTCGGTGGCGACTGGGGCAGCGACAACACGCAGGACAACTCGGTGAGCTCCGCGGTGGAGTACGACACCCACACCAGCTACACGGACAACTCGTCGACCTACGAGTCGAGCATCGGTTCGGGCAACCAGACCGCGATCGCCTCGGGCAACGAGACCGCGTTCGGATCGGGCAACGAGACCAACACCGCGCTGGCCTCGGGCAACAGCTACGACACGACCGACATCGACACCAACGTCGCGTCGCCCAGCCTCGAGCTCGACGCGTTCTGAGACCAGCACCCCCGCGGGGGCCACCCGAAGTGGTGGCCCCCGCTCGGTGCGTATGCCTACCGTTGACGTCTGCAGGAGGGAAGCTTCATGACGCAGCCCAGTGATCCGGGGGCGGCCGGCGGGCCGGCCAGTCCGGTTTCGGCCGGCGGGCCGGCCAGACCTGTCAAGGTGATCGTCGAGCTCATCGACCACACCAGCGCCATCGCCGCCGCCAAGGACCGCGCCGACCTGGTGGAACGGCTGCGTGCCGCGAAGGCCAGGATCAGCGATCCGCAGATCCGCGTCGTCATCGCCGGGCAGCTCAAGCAGGGCAAGAGCCAGCTGCTCAACTCGCTGCTCAACATCCCGGTGGCGCGCGTCGGTGACGACGAGAGCACCGTGCTCGCGACCGTGGTGTCCTACGGCGAGCAGGCCTCGGCGCGACTGGTGGTGGCCCGTCCCGACGGCGCCGAACCCGAACTGATCGAGATCCCGCCGTCCGAGGTCACCACCGATTTGCGCCGGGCACCGCAGGCCAGTGGCCGCCAGGTGCTGCGCGTCGAGGTCACCGCGCCGAGCCCGCTGCTCAAAGGTGGCCTGGCGTTCGTCGACACCCCCGGTGTGGGCGGACACGGCCAACCCCACCTGTCGGCGACGCTGGGTCTGCTGCCCGACGCCGACGCCATGCTGATGATCAGCGACACCAGCCAGGAGTTCACCGAGCCGGAGATGAAGTTCATCCGGCAGGCCCTCGAGATCTGCCCGGTGGCCGCGATCGTCGCGACCAAGACCGACCTGTACCCGCACTGGCGCCAGATCGTCGACGCCAACATCGCGCACCTGCAGCGGGCCGGGCTCAACGTCCCGGTGATCCCGGCGTCGTCGGTGCTGCGCAGCCACGCGATCTCGCTCAACGACAAGGAACTCAACGAGGAATCGAACTTCCCGGCGATCGTGAAGTTCCTCTCCGAGCATGTGCTGTCCCGGCAGAACGACCGTATCCGCGACCAGATCGTCGATGAGATCCGTTCAGCGGCAGAACATCTGCTGCTGGCCGTGGAATCGGAACTGTCATCGTTCAACGACCCGGGGGAGCGGGAACGCCTCACCGCCGAGTTGGAGCGACGCAAGCAGGAGGCCCAGGATGCGTTGCAGCAGACCGCGTTGTGGCAGCAGGTGCTCAGCGACGGCATCGCCGATCTGACCGCCGACGTCGACCACGACCTGCGGCACCGGTTCCGCATCATCGCCGCACACACCGAAAAGGTGATCGACGGTTGCGATCCCACGCTGCACTGGGCCGAGATCGGCGCCGAACTCGAGGACGCGGTCGCCACGGCGGCCGGGGACAACTTCGTATGGGCCTATCAACGCGCCGAGGCGCTGGCGGCCGAGGTGGCGCGGACCTTCACCGAGGCCGGTCTGGATGCGGTTCAGATGCCGCAGATCGACGCGCGTGACATGGGAGCGGGCTTCGGGGAACTGAATTCACTGGCGCGACTTGAGGCCAAGCCGATCAAGATCGGCCACAAGGTGGTCACCGGGATGCGTGGCTCGTACGGCGGCGTGCTGATGTTCGGCATGCTGACCTCGTTCGCGGGTCTGGGCATGTTCAACCCGTTGTCGCTCGGCGCGGGTTTCGTGCTGGGGCGCAAGGCCTACAAGGAGGACATGGAGAACCGCATGCTGCGCGTGCGCAACGAGGCCAAGGCCAACGTGCGCAAGTTCGTCGACGACGTGGCGTTCGTCGTCGGCAAGGAGTCCCGCGACAGGCTCAAGGGCATCCAGCGCCAGTTGCGCGACCACTACCGCGAGATCGCGAACCAGACCACGCGCTCGCTCAACGAGTCACTGCAAGCTGCGATCGCCGCCGCGAAAGTCGAGGAAGCCGAACGCAATACGCGTGTCAAGGAACTCGAGCGCCAGCAGAACATCCTCAAGCAGGTGGTCGACCACGCCGCCAAACTCGCGCAGGACCCGGCACCGAGTACGGCCTGAACACTCAGTGCCGGCGGCGCCACAGCACGACGCCGACCACGACGGCGAGCACCCCGACCGCGATGGGGATCACGGGCTTGACCGCGCCCCGGTCATCGGTGAGCGCATCGCGCGTCGCGGCCTGCGCGGTGTGCGCCTTCTCGGCGACACGCTCCTTGGTCTCGGCGGCCTTGTCGTGGGCGCGGGCCTTGACGTCGGTCTTGGCTGCCAGGGCCTCCACGGTCTGTCCGAGTTCGTCGCGGGTCTTCTCGATGTCGGCCTGGATCTCGGCCACCCCGGCGTCGGGACCTGGTTCGGGTCGCAGATTCGTGGGCTTGTCGGTGTTGTCGGTGTTTTCACTGGCCATGGCGACCTGTCCTCACTTCGTCCTGGACCTCGTGGATGTCCTGTTTGACGTTGGCGACCGTCATCTCGGGGGTCGGTGACGCCTGATCGATCTGCTTCTTGCTGATCAGAGCGGTGATCCCGGCGATCGCGAACAGGACGACCGCGACGATCAGCGCCGCGGCCCACACCGGAAGTGCCAAGGCCAGCGCGGCGATCGCCGCGGTCACCACACCGGCGAGACCGAACACCGCGATCAGTCCCGCGGCGCTGAACAGGCCCGCGCCGATGCCGGCATGCTTGGCCGACTCGGTGAATTCTTTTTGCGCCAAACGCATCTCGTCGCGGACCAGCCGCGAGGTCTGTGCCGATAGCTGGCTCATCAGTTCGCCGATCGGCGTGTCGACAGTGGGTTTCGGTTGCATCTCTCGTCTCGCTTCGTCTCGCCTCGCACGAACAGCCGTCACGCTGCACTGCCGGCAGGCTTCCCGGCGGTGCCGGTGATCAAACCGTCGGGCCCGCGTTGGAGGGGCGACCCACGACCTAAGCTCGAAGAGTTAACCGCCGGTCGTTGGAAAGGTTGGACTCCGCAGCGTGAGCACGGGGGATCAGGTGCGCGCGATCCTGCGCGGCACCGTCCAGGCATATCGTGGCGATCCGGCATACCGTCACCGCCCCGACGTGCACAACGAGCTCGAGCGCATCGGGTGGCAGCTCAACCAGCCGATCCGCATCGCGTTGGCAGGCACACTCAAAGCCGGCAAGTCGACGCTGGTCAACGCGCTGCTCGGCGAGGAAATCGCCCCGACTGATGCCACGGAGGCCACCCGGATCGTCACGTGGTTCCGGCACGGCCCGACGCCCAAGGTGACCGCCAACCACCGCGGCGGCCGGCGGTTCAACGTTCCGATCGTGCGCGACCCCCACGACCGCGGCCTGACGTTCCGCTTCGACGGCCTGGACCCCGGCGAGATCCTGGACCTGGACGTCGAGTGGCCCGCCGTCGAACTCATCGACACCACGATCATCGACACCCCGGGGACGTCGTCGCTGTCGCAGGACGTCTCCGAACGCACCTACCGGTTGCTGGTGCCCGACGACGGCGTGCCCCGCGTCGACGCCGTGGTGTTCTTGCTGCGCACCCTCAACGCCGCCGACATCGCGCTGCTCAAGCAGATCGGCGAACTCGTCGGTGGCTCGTCCGGGGCGCTCGGCGTCATCGGCGTCGCGTCGCGCGCCGACGAGATCGGGGCGGGCCGCATCGACGCGATGATGTCGGCGAAGGACGTCGCCAAGCGGTTCACCGCCGAGATGGACAAGACCGGCATCTGCCAGGCCGTCGTGCCGGTGTCCGGGCTGCTCGCGGTGACCGCCCGCACGCTGCGGCAGAGCGAGTTCGTCGCGCTCGAGAAGCTGGCCGGTGTCGACCCGGCCGAACTGGCCAAGGCCATGCTGTCGGTCGACCGCTTCGTCCGAGAGGACAGCGCACTGCCCGTGGATGCCGCGACGCGGGCGGCGCTGCTGGACCGGTTCGGCATGTTCGGGATCCGGATCTCGATCGCGGTGCTGCGCGCCGGGGTGTCCGATTCGGTGGCGCTGGCCGACGAACTGCTCGAACGCAGCGGCCTGATCGCGCTGCGCGACGTCATCGACCAGCAGTTCGCGCAGCGGTCGGAGCTGCTCAAGGCCCACACCGCCCTGCTTTCGTTGCGGCAGTTCGTGCAGCACAACCCCATCTACGCGACGCCCTACATCCTGGCTGACATCGAACCGCTGCTGGCCGACACCCATGCGTTCGAGGAACTGCGGCTGCTGAGCCAGCTGAGGTCACGTCCGACCACGCTCAACGAGGACGAGATGGCCTCGCTGCGCCGCATCATCGGCGGCTCGGGCACCGACGCCGCGAGTCGTCTCGGCCTGACCCCCGACGCGCCGTACGACGGACCGCGTGCGGCGTTCGCGGCCGCGCAGCGCTGGCGACGACGTGCCGAGCATCCGCTGAACGATCCGTTCACCACCCGCGCGTGCCGGGCCGCGGTGCGCAGCGCCGAGGCGCTGGTCGCCGAATACGCCGCGCGTCAGCGCTGACAGGCCGGATGACCGGCCGGCTTAACGAATCGGGCCCGTCCGACGACATACGGGTATGCGTGATTGCCTGGGGTTGTCCGTCGGGACGACGAACCTGGTGGCAGTCGCCGACCAGTCGCCGGTGATCCGGCGTGCGGTCCTGACGTTGTTCCCACATCGCGGACCCGAGGTCGGTGGGCCACCGGACGGAAGTGCCTGCGACGGGCTGACCATCTCCGACTTCGTCGCGCGTGTCGGCGACCCGGTGCCGCTGATCGCGGCCGACGGATCCGCCCACCGTGCCGAGCAACTGCTGGCAGCTGCCGTGGGGGCGATGGGCCGGCTGGCGGCGCCGGGCCGCCACCCCGAGAACCAGGTGGTGGCGGTCCCGGCGCACTGGCACCCGGCGGCCTTCGACGCGGTCCGGGCCGCGATGCCCGGTGTCCGCGTGGTGTCCGACGCCGTGGCGTCCTTGACCGCGATCCAGACGTACCCCGGTCTGCCGGCACGCGGGATCGTCGCGTTGTGCGATTTCGGGGCGACGGGTACCAGCCTCACCCTGGCCGACGCCGCGCGTGGGTTCGCCCCACTGGCCACGGTCCGCCACGAGGACTTCTCGGGAGACCTGATCGACCAGGAGATCTTGCGCCGTGTCCTGGCCGATCTGGACGCCGAACCCGCGGGCACCGCGGCGGTTTCGACACTGGCCGCCTTGCGCGAGCAGTGCCGGTCGGCCAAGGAGCGCCTGAGCTACGAGGCGGCCACCGGTCTGGCCGGGCCCGGCAACACCATGCGGCTGACCCGTGCCGACGTGGAAGCCGTTGTCGCGCAGCCGCTCAGCGGCGTGATCGACGCGTTGCACGACCTGCTGCGCCGCAACGGCGTGCACCCGGCCCAGCTCGCGGCGTTGGTGACCGTCGGCGGCGGGGCACGCATTCCCGTTGTCACACAACGGCTCTCCGAGGAATTCCGGATGCCGGTGACCACCGTGGTGCAGTCGCAGGTGATCGCCGCGACCGGCGCCGCGCTGCTGGCACACCGCGGCGAAGACCAGACCGTGACCCGCCGCGTCATCCCGCCCGCAACCGAGCCGGCTTCCGCGACAGAAGCTGTCGCCACCACGGGATGGGCGCCGCCCCTGGCGTGGTCGGCGGCCGACGAGAGTGATGAGGCTGCTGGTCCTGAGGTTCCCACCGCGAGTTCGGCGCGGCCCGATCTGATCTTCGCCGAGCCGCCCGAGGCCGCGCCGGAGCCTGCGCGGCCGTGGTACCGGCGCGGTGGGGTGGTGTTCTACGCCGCGCTGTTCCTGGCCGTCGTCGGAACCGCCGGCCTGGTCTACTCCGTGCGCGCCGACCGGTTGGATGCGGCGGCGGCGAGCACACCGCTCGCGCCGCAGACCGTGCCCGCCGAATCCCCACTGGCGCAATCGCTGCCCGCACCGCCGACCCGCACCGTGGTGGTCCAGGATCCGGGAGCACCCGCGGCGCCCGCGCAGGCTGCCCCGCGCCCGGCCGCTGCGCCGCGCCTGGTGCAGAGCGGGCAGGTGGCCCCGCAGGCCGCACCCCGGCAGGCGCCACGAGTCGCGGCCCCAGCACCTGCGCCTGCCCCTGCACCGGCGGCGCCCCCACTGCAATGGCCGGTACTGCCGCGGCTGCCGATCCCGACGTTCGTGCTTCCCGCTGCGCCGTCGTCGGCGCCTGAGCCCACTGCTACGGCGTCACCCACACCAGAGCCCACCGCGGAGCCGGAGCCGACGCAGGAGCCCGGCCCCACTCAGGCGCCGCAGCCCTCGGCCGAACCGACGGCCTCACCCGAACCGACGGTGTCACCGATCTCTGATCCGGAACCGACGGCGCAACTCGAGCCCGAACCAGAGCCCGAGCCTGCTCCGGAGACGTCCACGCCGCCGGTGGAGCCGGCGGAGTAGACGCGGCAGCCGTCAGGGCTGCTCGCCGCCCTCTTCCTCCGGGACCGTCGTGGTCTCGGTGACCGTGGACGTCACCACCGACGTGCTGGTCTCGACGGTTGTCGAGGTCGTCGGGGGCGCGGTGGTCGTGGTGGTGGTGGTCGGCGGGGTCGTCGTCGCCGTCTCGGTGACCGTGGTCTGCGCAGGCGTCGAGGTCTCGGTCACCGTCCGTGTCGGCACCGGGGCGACCGGGGCGACCTGCGATGTGGTGACCGGGGTGGTCGACGTCGTGCTGGTGGTGGTCGACGTCGTCGACGACGAGTCATCCGACGAGAACAACTGGATCACCGCGTAGATCACCAGAGCGACGATCAGCGCACCGAGTGCACCCAGGCCGACGAGCGCGGCGGGTTTGCGGTACCACGGAACGGGTTCGGGAGCCGGCGGTTGGTCGGGCGGCGGGTACGCCCCATAATCGGCCCCGTAGTCGCCGCCGTAGCTGTGGGCGTACTGGGTGGGCTCGTCGTCGGAGTAGTTGTTCGCCACGCGCCGATAGTAGGTGGCCTCAGTTGCCGGGGGCGGGATACAGGGTGCGTGTCACGTTGGTGCGCGGCCGGTTCCGTGACGTCGACGTCTCGCCGTCGTCGTCACTGGTCTGCGACCGGGTTCGTGGCGGGGTCCGGGGAGCCGACGACTCCGACGTGGTCTCCTCGCCCTCCGACGGTGGCGTCTCCGTCCCCGATGGGTCGGCGCCTTCCGGAGGAAGACCGATATCGGTGGTCGCCGGCGGGCTGGTGCTGGTGATCGTCGACGTCGTGGACGACGTCGTGCTCGACGTGGTCGACGCGTACGTCGGCTCTACGAAATCGAGGGGCGCCTGCTGAGGGTTCTCGGCGCCGCTCGTGAGCGCCACAACACCCCACACCACCAGTGCGATGACCGCCAGCGCGGCCACGCTGGCGCCGAGGACCGCAGGTGTCGAGTGATGCCAGGGCGCCTCGGTTGTCTGCCCTTGCCGATCTCGGTCTGCGGTCACGCGCACTGATACTAGTGCGGGGTGCTGTGGTGGGCGCGCGTCAACTGAACTGGCGTACCACTTCGTTGGCGAAGAACTCGACGTGATCCAGATCGCTCATGTCCAGCACCTGCAGGTAGACCCGCTGGACACCGGCCTCGATGAACGGGCCGAGCTTGTCGACGATCTCGGTCGAGGTGCCCACCAGCGGTGAATTGCTCCGCAACTCGTCGACCTCGCGACCGATCGCGGCGGCACGTTTGGCGATCTGGGCCTCGTCGGCACCCGCGCACAGCACGAACGCCGCGGAGTAGATCATCGAATCCGCGGAACGCCCGGCACCCTCGACGGCGGCCGCCACGCGCTCGAACTGCGTCTTGAGCGTGTCCAGCGGGACGAAGGGGATGTTGAACTCGGAGGCGAACTGTGCGGCCAGCGCGGGTGTGCGCTTGGCGCCCTGGCCACCGATGATGATCGGCGGATGCGGCGTCTGAACCGGCTTGGGCAGGCCCGGCGAATCCTTCACCGTGTAGTGCGTGCCCGCGAAGTCGAAGGTGTCGCCGACCGGGGTTCCCCACATGCCGGTGAGGATCTGAAGCTGCTCGGTGAGCCGGTCGAAACGCTCACCCAGCGGCGGGAAGGGGATGGCATACGCCAGGTGCTCCTCCTCGAACCATCCGGCGCCGAGGCCGAGTTCGACACGCCCACCGCTCATCTCGTCGACCTGGGCCACCGAGATGGCCAGCGGGCCCGGGTAGCGGAAGGTGGCCGAGGTGACCATGGTGCCCAGCCGGATCGTCGAGGTCTCACGCGCGATGCCGGCCAGCGTCACCCACGAATCGGTGGGGCCCGGCAGGCCGTCACCGGCCATCTTCAGGTAATGGTCGGAACGGAAGAACGCCGAATAACCGAGCCGCTCGGCGGCCTGCGCCACGGCGAGCTGGTCGGAGTAGGTAGCACCTTGCTGGGGTTCGACGAAGACACGGAAATCCACGGGGCCCAGCCTATAGAAGCTAGAGGCCCCGGCGCGCGGCCCGCAGGGCGGCGATGCTGTTCTCGTCACCGGTGAACTCGACCCGCACCTGATCGCGGCCCGCGACGAACAGCAGAAGTTCACCCGGCGCCCCGGTCACGGTGACGGCCGGGCCCTTTCCGGCGGTGGCCAACGTCTTGCCCTCAGGGGTGGTCAACGCCACCCGGACCGGGGACTTCGCCATGGTCATCCGCGCCATCATCGGCACCTGCCGGGCCACGGCATTGGCGGTCTCGTCGTCGAGAACCCTTGGTTCCCAGTCAGGTTGGGCGCGCCGCACATCCTCGTGGTGGATGAACATCTCGGCGACGTTCACCAATGGATCCAGCAGCTTGAACGGCGACAACAGCGGAGGCCCGGACGCGATGCGCTCCAGCAGCGCCGACCAGTCCGTCGAATCGGTGACCTGCTGCTGCACCTTCTCGGTGTACCCGGCAAGTTGTGGCACCAGGATTCCGGGTGCGGCGTCGAGACGACGCTCACGCACCACCAGATGCGCGGCCAGATCCCGCGTGGTCCAGCCCTCACACAGCGTGGGGGCGTCCGGTCCGGTGGCCCGCATGGCCTCGACGAGTGCGGCGCGTTCGCGCTGAGCTACAGACATGCGCGATCCGCCTTCGGCTCTTCGCTCACCGACATGCGCGATCCGCCTTCGGCTCTTCGCTCACCGACATGTGTTTTGCCTCCCGCAGGACGTCGTGTCTGAATCAGAAGACCTGTACCCCTTCGACGGCCACAACCATCCCGTGGCCGGTGCCGTCATTGGTGAAGCGCGTACCGTCGCTGCTCGCATCGATCGTCCACCCCAGCGCGCTGTAACGCTTGTAGTCCAGCGTCACCGCGGGGATGGCGCCGAGGTTGCCGACGATCCACCGCATCTTCCCGCTTGCACTCAGTTGTACGCCGTTGGCGGGCAGGCCGTCGACCACCGGGGCGTTCGCGAAGTCCGACTCGCAGCCGACATCCTGCTTGGACAGCTGGCAGCGTGTCCTGCCGGACTTGGTCTCGATGAAGACGTAGCCGTTCTGCGGCTGCAGTGGGGTCGCGCCCGTCGGCGGTTTCGCACTCGGTGGCGCGGCCACGGTCGAACTGGGGGCGGGGCTCGACCTGGTCGGCCGGGGAGTCGGGAAGTTCGGCTCGATGGGCGTGATCGCCTTGGTCACCGGTTTGCCCTCGATCGCGGAATGGCATCCGACGAGAAGCCCGCCCACCGACAGCAGACACCCGAGCAGCAACCGCACCTTCATCGCCCGGATTTTCCACCGCGAAAGTGACGGAGATGTCGTCGGCGCGCCGGTGTCACGACAATTGCGTCGAACTCGTTATGCGCAGCGGGTGGTTGGTGCGGGTCAGCAGGAAACCGCCGATCCCCACGACCGCGACGGCGGCGTTGACCACAATCACCGGGGTCCAGCCCAGGTCGCGGGCGAGCACGGGCGCGAGCGTGGGCACAATGGCCGCGGCGACGAAACCCCAAGCGTTCATCCAGCTGCCGACCGCTGCGGTGTGGGCACGCCCGATGTCGGTGGCGATGGTCCACGCCAGGGTCTGCGCGAATCCCGCCCCACCGAGTGCGACGCTCAGCCAGATCACGCTGACCAGCACACTGCCGCTGGTCAGGCTCACCACCAGGCACACGGCGGCAAGTGTCAGTCCCGCCACCGCGACCAGATTCCTCGCCTGGAACCTCGACCGCCCGGCGCGCAACAACCGGTCGCTGACCAGACCGGCGACGAGGACACTGACCGTGATGCAGGCGAACGCGATGCTGGTGTACCTGCCCACCGCGGAGAATGGCACGGCCAGCGCGTGCTGCAGGTAATACGGCAGCCAGTAGACGAAGAACTGGATGGTCCACAGCGTTCCGAAGAACCCGACCGCCAGAGCCCAGAAAGACCGCTGTCGCAGGAACAGTCGCCATGGAGCGCCACCCGAGGTGGGCGGGAGGTCGGTGCCGTCCTCGATCAGGCGTACCTCGGCATCGTTGGTCTTCGCGTGCTGTGCAGGATGATCGCGCAGGAACACGTGCGACGCCACGGTGAGGACACCGCCGACGACCGCGCAGGTGAAGAATGCGCCGCGCCACGACAGGTGGCCGATGATCGGCACGAGGAGCACCGCGCCGATCGCGGTTCCGAGGAAAGCGCCCGAGTTCATCAGGGACGTGGCCTTGCCGCGCTCCCGTGGCGGGAACCACCTGGCGAAAATGCTGTTGGCGGTGGGGAACAGGGGAGCTTCCCCGGCTCCGAAGGCCAAGCGGCTCAACGCCAGCATCAGCAGGCCGTTGGCGATGCCGGTCATGCCCGTGAACACCGACCACAGCAGCAACGCCACGGTCATGGCGCGGCGGGTGCCTGCCCGCTCGATGAATATGCCCGCGGGGATCTGGAACACGAAGTAGCCCACGTTGAACAGCGTGGTGATGAGGCCGAACTGCACTGGCGTGAGGTGCAGGTCTTCCATGATCGAGGTGGCCGAGACCGAGAACACGATGCGGTCCAGGTAGGCCACGAAGCAGATCACGAAGACGAGGGCGCCCACGTACCAGCGGATCCGGGTCGGTCGCCCAGTGGTTCTGGAAGTGCTTGCGGTCGTTGGGATGTGCGTCTCGTCGTTGAGAGTCATCTGATGTCCTGGTCGTTTCTAGTTTCCGAGCCCGGTGGGGTCGAACTGGTAGAGGTCGATGGTCGTCGCGCCCTGCCGCAACGCGGATATGACCTGCTCCTCTTTGCGGATACGTGCGTCCGCACGTTCGAGGATTTCCGGAACCTGCTCGGCGGGAAGGGATACGACGCCGTCCGCGTCACCGACCACCAGATCGCCCGTTCGTACCTTGACGCCGCCGACGCGGACGGGGCGGCCCAGCACCCCCGGATAGGACTTGCCGGTGCCGCGGATCGCCAGGCCCCGCGAGAACACCGGGAACCGGAGGTTCTCCTGCTCGACGCTGTCGCGGACCGCTCCGTCGATGACGAGTCCGCGGATCCCGCGCGACATTGCGGCGACTGCCAGGATCTCGCCCCAGTGCCCGAAGGCCTGTCCGCCGGCGTCGACCACGAGGACGTGCCCCGGCGGGCACTTGCACACGGCGTTGTGCAGCGCGAGGTTGTCGCCGCCGACGCCTTGAACGGTGAAGGCCGGGCCGGCAACCCGGGCACCCCGCCAGACCGGTGCGATGGCGGGATCCAGCGCGACGTCGCGTTGTGCAGCCTCCAGAAGTGTCGCGGAGGTGTGGTTGGTGAACAGGTCGCTCATCCCGCACTCCTGGTCTGCAGCGTGTGGTATCCGAACCTGCGGCGGGCTTCGGCGAGAGGTGTTCCCGCGATCGTGGTCTCGACGATCACGGTCTCGATGCGCTCGATGTGTTCGGCGAGATCCAGCGTCGCGTCGATGTGTGGGGCGGGTACGACGACGACGCCGTCGGCGTCGGCGTGGACGTAGTCGCCCGGGTTGATCGTGACCTCGTCGATCACCACGGGCGTCTGGACCGCGACGCAACGCACCCGGTCTTTACCCGTACGCATGAATCGTCCTGCGGCCCAAAGGGAGTAGCCCACCTCTTGCGAGGCCGTGACGTCACGGCAGACCCCGTTGATCACGGTTCCGGCGATGCCCCGCGCCGCGGCGACCCGACTCATGATGCCGCCCCACACGGTGCAGTCCAGGCGGCCCGCGTTGTCGATCACGACGGCGCTTCCGCGAGGGACGTCGTCGAGGAAGTCGCCCACGGTCCCGTCGTCACCGGCGACGGGCTCGTACCGGACGGTGAACGCGGTTCCCGTGAGGGTCGACCCGGTGACACGGCCGATGCCGGCCAGCGAACCCGGCAGGCCCTGCGCGTCAAGTGCGTCCGACACGGCCGCGGTCGGCAGGGCGCTCAATCGCTCGGTCGGTGTTCTGGTGCTCGTCATATCGCCTTTCTGGGAGTTCAGGGGCAGTGCCATTCTCATTTGCGATGAATACGGGAGTCGAATAACAATCCGGAATGAAAAGATGTGGTCTGCGTATACC
Organism: Mycolicibacterium smegmatis; assembly: GCF_001457595.1. Taxonomy (GTDB): domain Bacteria; phylum Actinomycetota; class Actinomycetes; order Mycobacteriales; family Mycobacteriaceae; genus Mycobacterium; species Mycobacterium smegmatis. The sequence continues at coordinate 832,248 of NZ_LN831039.1, forward strand.
TACGGACGACGGGACCGGGATGGACCTGAAGGGGCTCAACGCGCTCTTGGTGGTGGCGGATGCGGGCAGCGTCACCAAGGCCGCGCGGATCCTGCACGTCGAGCAGCCTGCGGTGAGCCGCCAGATCAAGCTGCTCGAAACGGAGTTGGGCGTGGCTTTGTTCGAGCGCAGCAGGCGTGGGATGGTGCTCACCGACGCGGGGCGCATACTCGTCGAGCGCGCGCGGCGGGTGGTCGACGAACTGGAGAAGGCCGAAGCGGAGCTGCGTGCGGAGGTGTCGGGGGTCCGTGGGATCGTGAGCGTCGGAATCCTGGACAGTGTCACCGATCTCGTGGCCGAGGAGTTGGTCTCCGATGTGCGGCGCAGATATCCGAACGTGCGGTTGCGGGTGTTCACGGCGTTCGCCGGGCAGTTGCGAAGTTGGCTGTACGACGGCGAGCTGGACGTCGCTCTGCTGTTCGGAGTGACGGATCAGACAGCGTTGAAAACGCTTCCCGTGGCATCGGAAAAGCTGTGGGCCGTCGCGCCGAAAGAGGCTGTGCTGCAACCCGACATCCCAGTCGGGTTCGACGAGATCGCCCGTCACCCGCTGATCGTGCCGGTCCGTGGAAACGCTCTTCGCTCACTCGTCGATGAAGCCGCCGCCCGCGCCGGAGTGGACATCGACATCTCGGTCGAGACCAACGCATCGCGGGTGCAGAAGAACCTGGTGGCGGCCGGGCACGGCTGGGCGGTGCTTCCCGCGATCTGCCTCTCCGATGAGATGACGTCCGGCAAGTTCTCCCTGGCGCCACTGGCCGAGGCCATGGCGATGCGTGAACTTGTGCTGGCGACGCCGCGCACGAACCGGTCGACAGGTGCGGTGCGAGCCGTGGCGGGGGCTTTGTTGCGGATCCTGCACGGGGCGGCACTCGAAGGGCGGTGGCCGTCGGTGGTGTGGCATCTCGGTGAGGAGCCCGAGGCGCGGGTGTGAGCGGCGGCCCTCCCCACGCATAGAGGGGAGGGCCGTTCGGCGTACATGCCTATGTGACCTATGTCGCGTGGATGGCGTGGGAACAAATCCTGACCTGCGCTCGTTGACGAAAACGACAGCAAGTTGAGTGACATAGACTCAAGTCTAGATTGACAGCCGGTAGAGGGGCGGAGCAGACTTGAGCGCAGTCCGCTCAGACCCCTATATCTATCAGGAGGCAAGAACATGGCTCGTGCGGTCGGTATCGACCTCGGGACCACCAACTCCGTCGTGGCGGTTCTGGAAGGCGGCGATCCAGTCGTCGTCGCGAACTCCGAGGGCTCTCGGACCACCCCTTCGGTCGTCGCGTTCGCGCGCAACGGCGAGGTGCTGGTCGGTCAGCCCGCCAAGAACCAGGCGGTGACCAACGTCGACCGCACCATCCGTTCGGTCAAGCGCCACGTCGGCACGGACTGGAACATCGAGATCGACGACAAGAAGTACACGCCGCAGGAGATCAGCGCGCGTGTGCTCATGAAGCTCAAGCGTGACGCCGAGAGCTACCTCGGTGAGGACATCACCGACGCCGTCATCACGGTCCCGGCGTACTTCAACGACGCCCAGCGTCAGGCCACCAAGGAAGCCGGCCAGATCGCCGGCCTCAACGTGCTCCGCATCGTCAACGAGCCCACCGCGGCCGCGCTGGCGTACGGCCTGGACAAGGGCGAGAAGGAACAGACCATCCTGGTCTTCGACCTCGGTGGCGGCACGTTCGACGTCTCGCTGCTGGAGATCGGCGACGGTGTCGTCGAGGTCCGCGCGACCTCCGGTGACAACCACCTCGGTGGCGACGACTGGGACGACCGGATCGTCACGTGGCTGGTCGACAAGTTCAAGGGCAGCTCGGGCATCGACCTGACCAAGGACAAGATGGCCATGCAGCGCCTGCGTGAGGCGGCCGAGAAGGCCAAGATCGAACTCTCGAGCTCGCAGAGCACGTCGATCAACCTGCCGTACATCACGGTCGACGCCGACAAGAACCCACTGTTCCTCGACGAGCAGCTGACCCGCGCGGAGTTCCAGCGCATCACCCAGGATCTGCTCGACCGCACCCGGCAGCCGTTCCAGCAGGTCATCAAGGACGCCGGCATCTCGGTGTCCGACATCGACCACGTGGTGCTGGTGGGCGGTTCGACCCGTATGCCCGCGGTGACCGACCTGGTCAAGGAACTGACCGGCGGCAAGGAGCCCAACAAGGGCGTCAACCCCGACGAGGTTGTCGCGGTGGGTGCTGCGCTGCAGGCCGGTGTGCTCAAGGGCGAGGTGAAAGACGTTCTGCTGCTTGACGTCACCCCGCTGTCCCTCGGTATCGAGACCAAGGGTGGCGTGATGACCAAGCTGATCGAGCGCAACACCACGATCCCGACCAAGCGGTCGGAGACCTTCACCACCGCCGACGACAACCAGCCGTCGGTGCAGATCCAGGTCTACCAGGGTGAGCGCGAGATCGCCTCGCACAACAAGCTGCTCGGCAGCTTCGAGCTGACCGGTATCCCGCCGGCCCCGCGTGGCGTGCCCCAGATCGAGGTCACCTTCGACATCGACGCCAACGGCATCGTCCACGTCACCGCCAAGGACAAGGGCACCGGCAAGGAGAACACGATCAAGATCCAGGAAGGCTCCGGCCTTTCCAAGGAAGAGATCGACCGGATGATCAAGGACGCCGAGGCGCACGCCGAGGAGGACCGCAAGCGTCGCGAAGAGGCCGACGTGCGCAACCAGGCCGAGTCGCTGGTCTACCAGACGGAGAAGTTCGTCGCTGAACAGAGGGGCGCAGCGTCCGACGGTGGCGGCTCGAAGGTGCCCGAGGAGACGCTGGCCAAGGTGGATTCGGCGATCGCCGACGCCAAGAAGGCGCTCGAAGGCACCGACATCTCGGCCATCAAGTCCGCGATGGAGAAGCTCGGCGTGGAGAGCCAGGCCCTGGGCCAGGCGATCTACGAGGCCACTCAGGCCGAACAGCCCGCGGGCGGCTCGGACAACGGGGCCCCGGGTGACGACAACGTGGTCGACGCCGAGGTTGTCGACGATGACGCTGGCAAGGAGAACAAGTGACTCAGGACGATTCGCACGAGCCGGTGACCATCACCGACAAACGGCGCATCGATCCCGAGACCGGTGAGGTTCGTGAGCCGGCGGCGACCCCGCAAGGGTCGGCGCCGGCCTCGGCCGCACCGGAAACGGGTGGCGACAGCGACGAGGTCACCGAACTGAAGGCCACGCTGCAGCGGGTCAAGGCCGAGTACGACAACTACCGCAAGCGGGCGCTGCGCGATCAGCAGCTCATCGCCGAGCGGACGAAGGCCAACGTGGTCAGCGAGTTGTTGGGCGTGCTCGACGACCTCGACCGTGCTCGCAGCCACGGCGACCTGGAATCCGGCCCACTCAAGGCGGTTGCCGACAAGCTCGTCAGCACCCTTGAGGGCCTGGGCCTTTCTGCGTTCGGCGAGGAGGGCGACGAGTTCGACCCGCAGCTGCACGAGGCCGTGCAGCACGAGGGCGACGGTACGCACCCCGTGGTCGGAACTGTCATGCGTCGCGGCTACCGGGTGGGCGAGCAGGTCATCCGGCACGCCATGGTCGGCGTCGTCGACACCGTTCCGGACAACGCCTCCGAGGACGGATCCGGCGCCCAGCCGGAGGACGGCTCTGGGGATAAACCCGACGCCGCGGCAGAACAGGCCGCAGAATCAGACAATTAGACAGATCCGACTAGAAAGAAGAGGTAAGGAGGTGGCGCAGCATGGCCCAACGCGAGTGGGTCGAGAAGGATTTCTACAAAGAACTCGGCGTCTCCTCTGACGCCAGCGCCGACGAGATCAAGAAGGCCTATCGGAAACTGGCCGCCGAGCTGCACCCTGACCGGAACTCCGATCCTGGAGCCGCGGAGCGGTTCAAGGCGGTGTCCGAGGCGAACAGTGTTCTGTCGGACCCCGCTAAGCGCAAGGAGTATGACGAGACCCGGCGGTTGTTCGCAGGTGGTTTCGGTCGCAGGTTCAATCAGGGCGGCGGCGGATTCGGAGGCGGTTTCGGTTCCGACGGAGTCGAATTCAACCTCGGCGACCTGTTCGACGCTGCCGGGCAGACCGGTGGCGCGAACATCGGCGACCTCTTCGGCGGACTGTTCGGCCGCGGCCCCCAGCAGCGGCCGAGCCGTCCGCGTCGCGGCAACGACCTGGAGACCGAGACCGAACTGTCGTTCCTGGAGGCCACCAAGGGCGTGGCCATGCCGCTGCGGCTGACCAGCCCGGCGCCGTGCACCAACTGCCACGGCAGCGGTGCACGGCCGGGCACCAGTCCGAAGGTGTGCCCGAGCTGTAACGGCTCCGGCGTGATCAGCCGCAACCAGGGCGCTTTCGGTTTCTCCGAACCCTGCACCGAGTGTCGTGGTAGCGGCTCGATCATCGAGCATCCCTGCCAGGAATGCCGGGGCACCGGCGTCACCACCAGGACCCGCACCATCAACGTGCGGATTCCCCCCGGTGTCGAGGACGGTCAGCGCATCCGGCTGGCCGGGCAGGGCGAGGCGGGCCTGCGCGGCGCGCCGTCCGGTGACCTCTACGTCACCGTGCACGTGCGTCCCGACAAGGTGTTCGGGCGCGACGGCGACGACCTGACCGTCACGGTTCCCGTGAGTTTCCACGAACTGGCGCTCGGGACAACGCTTTCGGTCCCCACACTCGACGGCAAGGTCGGAGTTCGGGTGCCCAAGGGCACCTCGGACGGCCGGATCCTCCGCGTCCGCGGACGCGGTGTGCCCAAGCGGTCGGGTGGCCACGGGGATCTACTGGTCACCGTGAAGGTCGCGGTGCCACCGAACCTGGAAGGTGAAGCGGCAGAAGCGCTGGAGGCTTACGCGAAAGCTGAGCGTGCCAGCGGATTCGATCCGCGTGCTGGATGGGCGGGGAATGTATGAGCGGCAAACGCAACGAAGAAGCCCGTACGTTTCTGATCTCTGTGGCGGCCGAGCTCGCCGGCATGCATGCGCAGACCCTGCGCACCTATGACCGGCTGGGCCTGGTCACCCCGCAGCGCACATCCGGTGGCGGGCGGCGTTATTCGGAACGCGACGTCGACCTGCTGCGAGAGGTGCAGCGGCTGTCCCAGGACGAGGGCGTGAACCTGGCCGGCATCAAGCGCATCATCGAGCTGACCAATCAGGTCGACGCGCTTCAGCGCCGGGTCGCCGAGCTGACCGCCGAGGTCGAGCGACTGCGCAAGCCCAGCACCGCGTTGGTGCTCTGGCAGCCACGGAACAACCGAAAACGCTAGCTGCGCAGACCATCTGCGTTCATGCCGACGAGCACCGTATCGAGGAACTCGTCGGCGATGTCCTCGGGGCTTTCGGGGCCGTCCAAGGTCAGCCACAGATAGCTGTAGTTGAACATACCGAGCAGGCCCTTGACCATGAGCGTCGGCAACGGCCGGAACTGGCCGTCCCGGACGCCCTGGTCCAGGGCGTTGCGCCAGTGCGCCTCGTAGCGCTCGCGGGCGGCGATGACGCGGTCACGCCGCTCGCCGGTCAGCGCGTGGTACTCGCGGAAGAACACCGTCCACTCGGCACGGTGCTCGGCGATGTTGCGCAGCAGCGCGCGCGCCAGCCCCCGAAGCCGTTTCTCCGGATCCTTCTCCGTCAACGCAAGCTCGTCGGCCAGGTTGTTCATCTGTGCCAACTGCCTGCTGCTGATCTCGTAGAGAATCGTCTCTTTGCTGCCGATGTAGTGGTACAGGGCGCCGCGGCCGAGTCCGACCGCGGCCCCCAGGTCGGAGATACCGGTTCCGTGGTAGCCCGACTTCGCGAACAACTCGGCCGAAATGCGCAGAATCTCATCCCGGTTCGACTCGAACTTCTTGCTCACTGCCGTCGTGCTCCCTTGAACCTGTGTCGCCTGTCAGCCTATGAGGTCGGTGCCGCGGCCCGGGGACGGGCCCGGTGTCACAGGCCGGCGGCGTCGAAGGCGTCGGAGAAGACGTACCCGGACAACAGTTCGTTGGCCGCCACCATGTACTGGATGGTCGGCGTACCCTCCTCGAGCCAGTTGAGGCGGGCATCCCGGTAGAGGCGTTCCACCGGGTAGGCCCTGGTGTATCCGATGCCGCCGTGGATCAGCAGCGCCCGGTCGGTGACCCGGCCCACCGCTTCCAGGCCGAACAGTTTGCACATGCTCGCCTCGGCGGGGATCCGCTTCCCGCTGTCCCACTTGTGTGCCGCATCGGCGAGCAGGCCGCGCAGCGCGTAGATGTCTGTGGCCATCTCGGCGAGGTACCGCTGGATGGCCTGCCGGGAACCGATCGGTTTGCCGAAGGTCACGCGCTCCTTGGCGCGCGCGACCGACAACTCCAGTGCGCGTTCGGAGGTGCCGAGCGAACTCGCCGCGATGAACACGCGGCTGATCTCGAGCGCGCGTTCGAGGTGTTGGTTCCCTTCGCCTTCCGCGCCGATCAGCGCCGTCGCCGGAACGCGGACTCCTGCAAGCCTGATGTGGCCGTGCTCGCCGCCCTTGCAGCCCATGGTCTCCGGGAGCGGTTCGATCGACAGTCCGTCGGTGTCGCGGGGGACCAGGAAGGCCGACACCTCGGTGGGCGCGGTCTTGGCGAACACGATGAAGTGGGTGGCGATGTCGGAGTTGGTGATCAGCCACTTCTCGCCGGTGATCTCGTACTCGTCGCCCATCCGCACGGCCGAGGACCCGAGGTCGGCGCCGGTGCCGTGCCCGGGCTCGGTCAGCGCGAACGCCACCGAGTTCGCACCGGTCGCGGCGCCGTGCAGCACTGCGGCCTTCTGTTCGTCGTTGCCGATCTCCGACAGGGCGTGGGCGAAAGAGTTGTGGACGTGCACGATGACACGAAGTCCGCCCTGGACTTTCGCGAACTCGGAGATGATGGGCAGGTACTGCGCGATCGACAGCCCGCTGCCGCCGTATTCCCGCGGCACGAGCAGTCCGAAGGCGCCGATCCGTTCCAGGATCGGCAGCACGATCTCGTTGGGGATGCGCTCTTCGTTCTCGATGCGCTCCTCGAGCGGATCGAGTTCGGACCAGATCGCGTCGAAGATCCGGTCTCTGAGGGCGCGGTATTCGGCGTCGGGCAACCCGGTTGCATGTTCGAGAGTGGCGGTCATATCGGGGTTTTCCTTCCGGTTGGGAGTGTCACAGGGCCCAGCCGCCGTCGGCGGTCAGGACAGACCCGGTGCAGAATGTGGCGTCCTCGCTGAGGAAGACTGCTGCCGTTGCGATTTCGTCGACGGTGCCGAAACGGCCCAGGACAGTCGCATCCTCGATGCGGCTGCGAGCGCCCGCCGGCACCGCGTCGGTCATGTCGGTCTCGATGAAACCCGGCGCAAGGATGTTCACCCGGATGTGGTCACGCGCGACTTCCTTGGCGAGGGAGCGGCCGAACCCGACCATCGCGGCCTTGGCGCTGGCGTACGCGGTGTCGCCGGCGTGGCCGATCAGTCCGACCACCGACGAGATCAGGACGATGCTGGGCGAATTGCCACGTTGCAGGTGGGGCAGCGCGGCCCGGGTGAGCGCGACCGTCCCGCGCAGGTTGGTCTCGACGACCTCCCACCACGCGGCGGGTTCGCTGGTGACCAGTCGCCCACCGGCCCATTGGCCGGCGTTGAGGATGACGGCGTCGAGCCGCCCCCACGTGTCGACCACCATGTCGACCGCGGCCGTCGCGGTGGTCGGGTCGGACAGGTCGAAATGCACAGGCAGTACCAGATCCGGCGCGTCGGATGCCAGCTTCTCGGCCTCCTCATGCCGGATCCGATAGGTGCATCCGACCCGCACACCCCGCCGAGTCAGCGCTGTGGTGATGCCGGCGCCGATGCCGCGAGACCCGCCCGATACCAGCACCACGCGATCCGCGTCGTTTTCGTACTGCGTCATGCCTGGACTGTACTGATCGGTTCAATATCAACGCAATAGCGACCGATAAATGCTCTTTACCTCTGTAAATATGCGACGACTGTCCCGAGACTGCGGTTGGACTGATCGGTACAAAAATCTTGCAATGCCGATGGCTGGTGTGTTAGGACTGTGACTGAGCGCACAATCGCCGCCACGGAAGGGGTCGACGTGACAACCATCGACAATGAGGTCGGGCAGAAAGTCGGGGCGGTCAGTCCGGCGCGGGTTGCCACCGCGAGTTTCGTGGGGACGGCGATCGAGTGGTATGACTTCTTCATCTTCGGCACCGCCGCGGGCCTGGTGTTCGGGGTCGCGTTCTTCCCGAACCTGAGTCCGTTGTCGGGAACCCTCGCCGCTTTCGCCACGTTCGGTGTGGCGTTCTTCTCCCGTCCGGCGGGCGCGATCGTCTTCGGTCACTTCGGGGACCGGATCGGCCGCAAGAAGCTGCTTGTCCTGTCGTTGTTGCTCATGGGATCGGCCACTGTCGCGATCGGCCTTATTCCCACCTACGACCAGATCGGCATCGCCGCACCGGTTCTGCTGGTCGTTGCCCGGCTGGTGCAGGGATTCGCGGTGGGCGGTGAGTGGGGCGGCGCCGTCCTGATGGCCGTCGAGCACGCGCCGCCGAAGCGGCGTGCGTTCTACGGTAGCTTCCCGCAGGCGGGTGTACCGGCCGGACTGGTGCTCGCCACCGTGGCGTTCCTGATCGTGGAGCGACTTCCCGACGACGAGATCATGGCCTGGGGATGGCGCGTACCGTTCCTCGCGAGCTCGGCACTTCTACTGGTAGGTCTCTACGTCCGGTTGCAGATCACCGAATCGCCTGAGTTCGAACAGATTCGGCGCAACGACCAGGTGGTGAGGCACCCGATCGTGGACGTACTGCGCTCCCACAAGCGCCCGCTGGCGGTGGGCATCCTCACGCAGGCGGCGTCACTGGTGCCCTTCTACCTGGTGACCGTGTTCGTGCTGTCGCACGGACCTGAGGAACTCGGTGTCGCACGCGAGACGATCCTGATGAGCCTGCTCGTCGCGTGTGTCCTCGACATCTTCACGGTGCCTTACGTCTCGATCGTGGCCGACCGGATGGGGCCGCGAAAGATGTTGATACTCGGCTCGTTGTACATGGCCGCGATCGGATATCCGTTCTTCTGGCTGTTGAGCACCGGTGAGGGGTGGGCGGTGCTGGTCGCCATGATCCTCATCGTGACGGTCGGACACGCCGTGACGTACTCGGCCGTGGCGGCCTATGTGTCCCGACTGTTCCCCGCCGATGTGCGGTACACCGGTGCGTCGGTGTCCTATCAGATGGGCGGCGTGGTGTTCAGCGCGCCCGCACCGTTCATCGCGGTGACCCTGTGGTCGGCGACGCACGGACACTGGTCGCTTGCCGCGTACCTCGCCGCGGCCTGCCTGGCAACGGTATTCGCCCTGATGTTCACGAAGACAGCGAAAGTGAGTTACTGATGGCGCGCGACGTATGCACTGTCGAGCAGGCCTGGGACGCCATCGAGTCGCGGCTCGACCGTGATCCTTTCGGCCCGGACTTCAACACCGCACACGAGGCGTGCAGCCGGTATGCGACCGATCCGGGACGCCTGGCGCTGACGGTCCGGCATGAGGACGGATCGGCCGACCAGTGGAGCTACCGTGAGCTGGACCGCCAGGCCGCCAAGGCCGCAAGGGTTTTCGCGCGTGCGGGCCTGCGCCGCGGCGACCGCGTGGCGGGACTGCTGACGCGTCAGGTCGAGAGTTGGATCACCGCGTTGGCCGCCTGGCGATCCGGTCTGGTGTACGTGCCGTTGTTCGGCGGCTTCGGTCCCGAGCCGATCGCGTTGCGTATCAAAGCCGCCCGAGTGTCGGCCGTCGTCGTCGATGCGCGGTACCGCGAAGCGTTGCACCGCGCGCAGCAACTGGGCGACCTCGATGTGTCCGTGTTCGTCGTCGGTGGCTCCGAGGTGGCGTGCGACCGATCCTTCTGGTCTGATTTGGACTCCGCCGATGCCGACGGTCCCATCGTCCCCACCAAAATCGTTGACACCGCGACGATCCTGTTCACCAGCGGAACGTCGGGAACTCCCAAGGCCTGCGTGATGACCCACGCGGCGTTCCTGTCGGTGATGCCGTATGCCGTCAGTGTGCTCGGCCTCGGCCCACATTCGCGTGATGTGGTCTTCTCGACCGCGGATCCCGCCTGGGCGTATGGGCTGTATTCCACCGGTGCGTCGGTGATGGCCCTGGGCGTGCACCGCGTCATGTACACCGGGCCCTTCGTGCCCGAGAAGTGGTACCGCGTGCTGACCGAGGAGCAGGCGACCGTCGTCACGACGGCGCCGGCGGCGCTGCGCCGCTGGACCGAACCGCTGACACATGGCGGGGTGCCATCGAATCTGCGCCTGGTGGCGGCGGCCGGCGAACCACTGACCGAAGCCGTGGCAAGCGCATGGGAGGCAACCGGCGCGCCTCCGGTGCGCAACGGTTACGGCTTGTCAGAGGTCGGCATGTTGCTCGGCGACGTGCTCGATGCGGACGTCGCCCTGAACCCGGGCAAGATCGCCGGGACCATACCGGGTTTCGACGTGTTCCTCGCCGACCGGGACGGACAACCCGTGGGCGAAGGCGAGCCGGGCCTGATCGCCGTACGGCGACCACGCCACCAGATGTCGGCCGGTTACGAGAATGTGCCGGAGCGGTGGGAGGCGCGTTGGCGCGAAGATGTTTTCCTCACCGAGGATCTCGCGGTCTGCGACGCCGAGGGGCGGTGGCAGGTGCTCGGGCGTGACGACGACATCATCATCGCCTCCGGTCACAACGTCAGCCCCGTCGAGGTGGAGAACGCCCTGTTGCAGCATCCGGGCGTCGCCGAGGCCGCGGCCGTCGCCCACGTCGACGACACGTACGGCAACGTGGTGCGCGCGGTGGTGGTACGGACCGACACCGCGCTGGCGCAGGACGTCATGGTCGACGAATTGAAGGGCCTTGTGGGACAGCACGTCGGCCGCTACGCCGCCCCGCGGGTCGTCGACTTCGTGAGCGAACTGCCGCGCACCGAGGTGGGTAAGTTGCGTCGTGCCGCGCTCCGGGACAATCCGGTGAGCGGGGTCAGTGCACCGTGATCGAGAAGACGCTGGTCTGAGCGGCGCCGGGCGCCGCCACCGGGTAGGTGCCACGGCGCAGTGCGTCGGTGGGCGCGGTCATCGGTTCGAAGCAGATCACCTCGTCGTTGAGCGGGGCGAAGATCTGTGAACAGGTGTATCCGCTGATGAATGTGACTGAGATGCGGCGGTTTCCACCGGACACGGCGAACACCGATCCGTCGGCAACCTGGTCGAACCCGTGATCCAGGAACGTCTCGCCGAGTGTTTCCGTGCCACCGGCCCACGGTGACGTGTCACCGGTCGGGATGGCGCGGTCGTCGACGGTGAGGCGGCGCATCTGCGGTGTCTCGATCTGCCATTCGGACCGCGGTACACCGGGAATCGTGAAATACGGGTGGTAGCCGTAGCTCAACGGCACCGCCGCGGCGGTTGACGGCGTCACCGTCGTTGTCACGGTCAAGGTCCGGTCGGCCAGGACGACGGCCATGGTGAGGGTGTGCGGAAAGGGGAACACCGCGAGCAGATCGGGTTGGCTGCTCCAGTCGAGGCTCGCGACCAGTGTGTTGTCGGTCTTCTCGTCGACGAGCCATCCGCTGTTGCCGGCCAGCACACCGTGGATCGGCCATCCGTGCTCGTCAGGGTGTACCCCGGCAACGCCCGGTGTGACCGCCACGGTGGCGCCCTCGGCGGTGTATGTGTTGGCGCCCAACCGGTTTGCCCACGGATACAGGATGGGCACCCCCATGGTCTTGGCGGCACTCACATAGGCCTCCAGGCCGCGGCGCAGGCCCAGGAACTCCACTCCGTCGTCGGACAGCGATGTGCAGATCATCCCGGCCTTGGGCACGTAGGTGGCCGTGAGCGCGGAATCGGGGTCCTGCAGGATGACGGGTTCGAAGTCGACCATCTGATCAGTCTGTCACGACTGCGCACCGGCGGTGCCGGTAACGCTCACCGGGCGGTGAGCGGATCGTGCTGAATACGTTCTGGCGGTGCGCCCTTGGCGATCAACGCGGCCTTGGTGACCTCGACCATCTGCGGCCCGCCGCAAATGAGGATCTGACGGTCACCCCAGTTGCCGTACCGGGTCACGACATCGGCGAGCCTCCCGGTCTGGCGCACATGCAGGCCGCGCGGCGGCGTCGGATCGGGGTAGTCACGCGCCCACGGCGGATCGGTGCTGTACTCCGACACCGGTGTCACCGACAGCCACGGATTCGTCGACGCGATCGTCCACAGCGTCTTCAAGTCGTAGAGGTCACACGGGAACCGTCCACCGAAGAACAGATGCACTCGCGGATTCTCCGCGTGCAGCGTCATGTCCATGATCAGCGCGCGCAGCGGTGCCAGGCCGGTGCTGCCCGCCACCATCAGCACGTCCTCGCCGCTGCGGTTGACCTCCAGGGCGCCGTGCGGGCTGGACACGCGCCACCGGTCCCCGCGCCGGGTCTCGTTGACGATCGCGGTGCTGACCATCCCGCCGGTGACCGACCGGACATGGAACTCGATGGCTCCCGAGCGGTCGGACGGGATTGCCGGGCTGAGGTACCGCCAGCGCCGGGGCCACTGCGGCACCTGGACGGTGACGTACTGACCCGAGTGGTAGAACAGCGGCTCGTCGAGCTGCAACCGGATCACCGACACATCGCGGGTCAGCCGGTGGGTCTCGACGACCGTGCCGTCGCAGAAGGCGGGGGACTGCTCGGCATCGGCCGCACCCCGCATCACCCCGATGAACAACGAGACCGCGTCGCGCGTGGCCTCCGCGAGCCGGTCGGACCACCGGTCGGCCAGGCGCGCCTGCAGCGCGCCGTAGAGCGCGCTCTGCATGCTGTCGTAATGCTCTTGCGTCACACCGTATTTGCGGTGATCGCGGCCCAGTTGGGCCAGAAACGTGATGGGATCCTCGGCCCGCTGCGCGATCAGTTCCCCGAACAGCCAGGTCAACGCATGGGCGAAGACGCGGCGCTGCTCGGCCATCTCGGGCGGGAACAGGTCGCGGACCGACAGGTCGGCTGCGAACCAGTTGGTGTAGAAGTCGCGGATCAGGGGGTCCGAATCGTTCGCCGGGTCGACTGCAGCACGCAGCACTTGCAGCGATTCACGATCTTCGAGGCCCACGCCGGAGCATTTTAGGCTCGGTTCGACCGTGCCTGACGCAAAGCGGCGATGACCACCATCACAGTGCCCAGCGCGGCCCAGCAACACAGCACCACGATCGCCGTCACGGCACCCGCGCCGCCGAAGTAGGCGGTGGACCGAAGCAGGGTCGCATTCGCGCCCTGGGGCAGCAGTTGACCGAGCGTGCCGCCGGGCAACATCTCCGGAGCCGCGGTGAGGCCTGAGAGCGGGTTGCCGACGAGGACGGCGAGCAGTGCGCCGATGCCGAGCCCGACGCGACCGAACAGTGAGCCGAGCCCCAGTACGACGAGGCCGGCTGCGGCGATGCCCAGCATCAGGCCTGCCGAGACGCCCCAGAAGTTCTCGTCGATCGAGCCGAACACATACCGCAGCAGCGCGGCGATCGTCACGCCGGCGACGGCGGAGAACGCGATCATCGCGATCAGGCGCGTCCACACCTCGTGCTTGAGTGCCAGGACAAGTGCGAAGGCGGGCAGCAGGCCTGCCAGGGTGATCGGCAGCGCAGAGGCGGCCAGACCGGTGCCACGCGGGTCACCCGAGGTGGGTGGGGCCAGGTCTTCGGTCCGCAGCGCGATCCCGGACTGAGCCGAGGTGCCCGAACCGATCTGAGTCAGCAACTGGGCGACGGCGGGGCTCGCGCCGGTCGCGGTGAGCAGGGCCGGACCTTCGGGTCCGAACGCGATGCCGCCGTACACGTTCCGGTCGAGGATGGCGCCGCGCAGTGCTTGCTCACCGGGGTAGTAGGTGACGGCGAAAGCACCGGGTGCCTGCTGTTCGAGCCGTTCGGCCACCTGGCTGGTGGCGGCTTGCGGCCCGGCGACACCGATCGGTACGTCCACCGGCTTGGCACGCGTCGCGGGCAGGGCGAAGGCGATCGCGAAGATGACGATCGCGATGGTCACCACGACGATGATCCCGGTGACGCGTACCGCGGCCGGGGGTTCGTGGGCGGGCGCGGCGTGCTGAGCGGGAGCGGTGGCGGTGCTCATGAGCGAAGCCTTTTCATCCGTCGTTGAATTTGCGTGTGAATGTGAGGGTAACGCCGACGCGGACGTTTTTCAACGGTCATTGAAATGCTAAGGTCTGAAGGTGCCGTCGCCGCGGAAAACGCCAGGTAAACGGGGCCGCCGCCAGGGCGACCCGGTGTCGCGCGAAGCGGTGCTCGCGGCGGCGAAGCAGCGGTTCGCCCAGCAGGGCTACGAGAAGACGACGCTGCGCGCGATCGCGGCCGACGCCAACGTCGACCCGGCGATGGTGCTCTATCTGTTCGGCTCGAAAGCCGACCTGTTCCGGGAGTCGCTGCGGCTGATCATCGATCCGAACATGCTGCTCGGCGCGCTCGAGGGGACACCCGAGGACGTCGGCGTCCGGTTGGTCACCACGTATCTGAAGATCTGGGAGTCACCCGAGACCGCGGCGAGCATCCGCGCGATGCTGGTCGCGGCGACGTCCAACTCCGACGCGCACGAGGCGTTCCGCACCTTCATCAACGACTACGTGCTCACCGCGGTCTCGGCCGTCCTCGGAGGTGGGGAGCAGACACGCCTGCGTGCGATGCTCGCGGGGTCCAACCTCGTCGGTACCGCAATGGTGCGGTACGTCATGGATGTTCCGCCTCTGGCAACGCTTCCGGCCGAGGACGTCGTGCGGTTGGTTGCGCCGACTGTCACGCGCTATCTCACGGCGCCTGCCGAAGAGCTGGGGCTGCCGGAGTTGTAGGGGGTTTCGAGGTCTGGGCACAGGATGGGGGCGGCATCGAGAAGGCATCGACGTCCGAGTGATCAACCGCCTTGCTCAGCGTGGCGAGTGATGAGGGCCAATTCGGCTTGCTTCGCTTGTTCCGGAGTGGCGAAGGGCATGTTCGTGGCTGCGAATTCCTGCGCATTTGCTCTGGGTAGACCATGCTCGACCAAGGCGTCCACGATGCTGCCGTACACCAGGGCTGACGCCTTCTTCGTAGCGGTGTCGGCGACCACGACGATTTCCTCAGCAAGTTCAGCCTCGGTCATCGCAGTTACTTTGTGACTCAGTTCGATTCGTGCGACATTGCCGGTGGGATAAGCGGTGACAGCCACTGTTTCGGGCGGATTGGTCACCACGGTCATCGGTACCTGATTCTCGGAGGTTGAGGCCGTAGAGGCGAGATCGAAGATCTCATTAGTGTGGTCACCTACACCAGGGTCGCCCTCGGTCGCCGTGCCTGGAAACGGCGCGCCGAAAGCCTCGCCAGTGGGTACGGGCTCGTCGTCCGGATCGCTCGCTGTTGGAAAGGCCGGTAGCTCCATAGAATCTCCGTCATCCTCGACGTGGTCCAGTGGCGCAAGAAAGTCCAAACCATCTGACTCGTAACGCTGTTCGCCATCATGTGGATCGTGAAGTGTCACGGATTGATGTCTCCGATTCGCTTGTAACCGCTCGTCCATTCCGCTCGCTGACAGCGACACCGGCTCAAGGCTAGGCTTCTCCAGCCACTTCGGTGTAGTGTGCCGTCGCCTGCAGGACCTTCGCCGCATTGGCATTGGCGAGAGCGGCCATTGCCAGCATTGATCCCGTCGCCAATGGAACCGTGCCGGCGACGGCGCCGGCTTGAATGGCGACCGACGCAGGCTGTCCGTAGGGCGTGTACATGGCGATAGTGGCGGGAACAATCATCGCAGCCAACGCAATTGAATAGATGTCGAGTAGCTGTCGCGTCTGGCTGACCTGCTCAGCTTGACTACGGATGACCTCTTGCATCATCTCGTCGGCCTGGGCGAGCTTCTGTGCGCGCTCTCGCTGCCGAACGACCTGAGCGTCGTACGCCTTGGACGCGCTACCTTGCCATTGTTCGTTCGGTGCGGCTGATTCTTGGAGTTCATCGGTCTTCCTGAACTCGCCGCAGCCATCGCCGAACCTGGACCCATCGTCGGGGGTTCCCAGACCGCATTGCAAGCTCATTGCGGAGATCGCGAGCAAACCCGCCTGAATGATAGGAGTCTGCGGGCACTTGGGGAACATTTGCGCCACACCCAGGGCGTCTGTGGCGAGACTGGCCCCTTTGTACCAACCCGGTGATCCGCCCCGGCGTGTCTGGAGAGTTCTTCCGTTGGGAAGGATGGGCACGTGGGATCGAAGTCATCGAGGCGGTATCCAGACGAGCTGAAGGTGCGGGCGGTGCAGATGGTGGCCGATCTGCGCAGCGAGACAGTTTCGGAGTGGGAGGCGATGGGCCGGGTTGCTGACCTGCTGGGCGTCGGTACTGCCGAAACGGTGCGCAAATGGGTCCGCCAGGCTGAGATCGACGCCGGCTCTCGGGCGGGGCAGACCAGCGAGGAATCCGAGGTCCTGCGCAAGCTGCACCGGGAGAATGCCGAACTCAAGCGGGCCAACGCGATCTTGAAGGCGGCCTCGGTTTTCTTCGAGGAATTGTCAATACCTGTGGATCGGGGTGTTTCAGGCGACCTCCGTTCCGGCGTGCTGACCGCCGTCTGAGGGCGATGTTGGCGGGGTGATGTCGGTGGGTCGTTCGAGCAGTCTGCCTTTATGGAAGACCGCGCCGGCGCGGACCAGGGCGACCAGGTGTGGGGCGTTGACGGCACGCCAGCGGGCCGCGGCGGCGTCGATGAGCTTGTAGGCCATCGCTAGTCCGGCCGCTCGTGATCCGGGCCCCTTGGTGACCTTGGTCCTCAAACGCACTGTGGCAAAGGTGGATTCGATCGGATTCGTCGTTCGCAGATGAATCCAATGTTCGGCCGGATACTTGTAGAATTCCAGCAGCACATCGAGGTCGTCGGTGATCTTAGCGACCGCCTTGGGATACTTCGCGCCGAAGTCGGCCTCGAAGGCCTTGACCGCGATCTGGGCCTTGTCGATATCCTCGGCGTTGTAGATCTCCTTGATCGCCGCCAGCGCCGACGGGTGCGCTGATTTCGGCAGTGCAGCAAGAACATTGGCCTGCTTATGAAACCAGCACCGCTGCTCTTTGGTGGCCGGGAAAACCTCGCGGACTGCTTTCCAGAACCCGAGCGCGCCATCGCCGATCGCGAGTACGGGGGCGGTCATGCCGCGGCGCTTGCAGTCGCGCAACAGATCGGCCCACGACTCGGCCGACTCGCGGTAGCCGTCGGTGATCGCCACGAGCTCCTTGCGGCCATCAGCACGCACGCCCAGCATCACCAGCAGACAGAGCTTTTCCTGGTCCAGCCGCACCTTGAGGTGAATGCCGTCGACCCACAGATACACGTAATCAGTGGCCGAGAGGTCGCGGGCCCCAAACGCGCGGGCCTCGTCTTGCCACTGCGCCGTGAGCCGGGTGATCGTGCTGGCCGACAGCCCAGCGCCGGAGCCGAGGAACTGCTCGAGGGCAGGGGTGAAATCGTTGCTCGACAGGCCGTGCAGGTACAGCAGCGGCAGTACCTCGCTCATCTGCGGCGACTTGCGCGCCCAGGCCGGCAGGATCGCCGAGGAGAACCGCTTGCGTTCACCGGTGTCGGGGTCGACACGGCGGTCGTTGACCCGCGGCGCTTTCACCTGCACCGCGCCGGCGGCGGTCAGCACCTCCCGGGGCTGGTGATAGCCGTTTCGCACCACCAACCGGTGACCGTTCTCGTCGAGTTGATCGGCGAACTGCGCCACGTAGGCGGCGACCTCGGCCTGCAACGCCGCGGCCAGCATCTGCCGGGCCCCGTCGCGGACGATCTCATCCAACAACGACCGACCAGCACCGCTGGCCTTGTCGTTGGCGTCCTCGGTGTCGTGAACTACGGTGAGCATGGGCGTACCTTCCCAACCAGCGCGCCAACGCCGGTCTTGATCGAATACCTGATTCCGTGAAGATCATCCCCGGGAAGGTGCGCCCATCTTCACGCCCCCACACCGAGGCTCATCCACAGGTATTGATCATTGCTCGTTTTCTTCGCCGCCGAGCTCGACCGGCCCTCTCAGTAGTCGTGGAGTTCATCAGCGCCCACCAGCACATGCGGGTGGGCGTTGATGGTCTCAAGTGGGGTGTCGAGTCGATGTGCGCTGTGCTTTCCGAGTACGGCGTCACGATCGCCCCGTCGACGTATTACGCCCACCGCGCCCGTCAGGGCCCCTCGAAAGCCGACTGGGCCGATGCGCAGGTGATCGATGCGATCTGGCAGCTTCGCCAATCGCAGAGTCTGTACCGAGTCCTGGGCGCTCGTAAGACATGGATTGTATTGCGCACCAATGGTATCGACGTATCGCGCTGTGTCGTGGAACGGGTCATGCGGGAGATGGGTTGGCGGGGTGCGTGCAAGCGCCGGCGGGTGCGCACCACCGTCGCCGATCCGGCAGCGACGCGAGCCCCGGATCGGGTCCGGCGTAATTTCGTCGCCGGTGCGCCTGACCGATTGTGGGTGGCCGATTTCACCTACTGCCGGACTCGTGCCGGCTGGGCCTACACGGCGTTCGTCACCGATGTCTATGCCCGCAAGATCGTGGGTTGGAAGGTGGCTACCGAGATGACCCAGAAGCTGGTGACCGATGCGATCGACCACGCTATCGACACCAGAAAGCGTTCGGGTGCAGCATCTTTGGATTCACTTATCCACCACAGCGACGCGGGCTCGCAATACACCGCGGTCGCGTTCACCGAACGTCTGGCCGCTGAGGGGATCCTGCCTTCAGTCGGATCCGTCGGGGATAGTTTCGATAATGCTCTGGCCGAATCGGTGAACAGCAGCTACAAGACCGAACTCATCGACCGCCAGCCGCTCTATCCCGGTGCCACCGAACTGGCGCTGGGGACCGCCGAATGGGTGGCCTTCTACAACCGTCAGCGACCCAACGGCTACTGCCAGGACCTGACCCCCGATCGGGCCGAAGCGCTCTACTACCATCGCCAACGGCACCCTCATGCCGAGGAGGCACTCAGATAAGAGAACCTCCCGACATGCCGGGGTGGATCACGGAGCGTCAGCCGTCGCATGGTTGAATATCGACCAACCTGTGCCGAGTGCTCCGACACCACCAAACGCCTTGCTGTCCCCGAGCGTCTTCGACGCGTCCTCCAGCGCTTCCCAACTCATCCCCAGGCAACTCCTTCCACGTTGGAAGGCTAACAGCAGTGTGAGGCGCCGCAACGCGCCAAAATTTCCACGACGAGCAGCGGGTCCGTTCGATCTATGCGGCGCGCGTGTGGCAGTCCCCTCTAAACTGCGCCCATGCATAGCGGATCTCTGCCCGGTTTGCTGTTGGCGGCGCGTGGCGCTGTCACATCGGTAGAGGTGATCGTCGGCGTCACAGTGGTGGTGCTGGTGGTCGCAGCGGCAGGTCTTGCTTGGGCGGTCTCTAGGCCTATGTATGACAGACAGTGGAGGGCGCATGAGACACGCCTGCAGCAAGAGTCGGAAGCTTTCCGAGCTCACATGCGACTGTCCGAGGCGTCATCGGTCGCGTTGCAGCATGAGCTCGAGCGCTGTTGGCAGCTGATACTGGCGATAGAGCGCCGTGTGGCGACGCCAGGCGATTCTGACGCAAGTGCACAGATCGAGGGTCTGCGCCGCTGGGTCACAGTCGTTGCGGACGCTCTGAATTCCGCGTCGTCGTCAGGACGTTGAACGACGCCAGTGGTGATCGTCGCACGCGCCATATGAAAGGTGAACCGTGAACGCTGTTTTCGGTGACGCTCTCTCGGAACTCCGAGAAATGGGCTGGGTTTTCGTTGCGGTTTTCGCGGTCAGTTGGGCGTTTGCCGCACTGGTTTTCTGGATCAGTGTGACGGGCACCCAGCGCGTGCAACGTCGGCAGGCTCGACTGCTGGCACAAACGTCGGTGTTCTGGTCACGCTGGCCCGGCGACAGATTCTGGGCCGCGCCGTACGGCGAGCTTGTGGCGCAGGCTGAACGATACGAGCAGTTGATAGGCATCCTCGGCCAACGTAAGACTCTCGCCACTCCGCGATTTCCAAGTAAGCAGGATCGCCTGTTTCTCGATTACCTCGATGGGCAACTCGACGACTCCCGGCGTCATCTGGCAGCCGTCCGCAGCGCAATGCATCACGCCATCGCGCAGGGGCGAGGACCGCAACAGACGCCGCCGTTTGGTGGGGGGTGACGCGGCCCGCCGCGACTACTGGCGGTGGTCGATGAGACGGGTCGTCCGGCTGAAACGGTGATCAGGCGATACTGCGCTCAGCCGCCCGGGGTGCACCGCATCTCGTCATCGAGCTTCTGCTCCTCTTGCATATCGGTTCCGTCGTAGAGCTTGCGAGCCATGCCGAGTTTTTGTGCAAGCTCCTCCGACTTGGCATTCATGCGGGTGCACGCAGCACGTCGAGCAGTCTCGGCCGCGATGACTGCGGAATTCGACGGCGCGCACACCATTCCGTGGTTCTTCCACATCGAGGTACCGACACCCTGGGCTGCTTCAAGTGCACTGAGGATCTGCTGAGCGGTTCGGCCTTGTAACTCAGCCAGTTCTTGCACGTAGCCGGTGATCACTCGCAATTCGCCAGACATTTATCTCCCGGGACTCAGTGTGAGGGGACGATTTCGGCGGATTTGTGATCGTCGTCCGCTGCCGCAGGGTGCTCGACTTGCGCTCAGCCCCGTCAGTTCCATCACAGCGGCCCAAACTCACGAAATCGATCAGCTTCCGTCCCCGGACTTGTCGCATCGACCGTAACATCCATACGGAACACTCAGACGCACGAAAATCTCGGGCCTACAGCGCGTGCAAACCCTTGTAGAGAACCAGAAGACCGATCACCACCAGGATCACGGCCACCAGCACCGCGTGCTGGCGTTCCATCCACTCGCCCAGGCGCGCCAGGGTGGGATCGAGTTTGGAACCCGACACCGCGTAGGCCAGGATCGGCAGCGCCACAGTCGATGACGCGAACACCACGAACCAGATGGCCGCGGCCCACACCTGGGGCTGTCCCAGACCTGCGCTGCCGATCGCCAAACCGGCTGCCGCGCAGATGAAGAGCACCTTGGGGTTCACGATGGTCAACACGACGCCGGTGACACCCGCACGCGGCGGGGTGAGTTTGCCCATGCTCTGCATCCACTTGGGGGTGTGCGCGGCCTTGGAACGGTTGAGCCAGCGATACACGCCGAAGATGATGAGCGCCGTGCCCAGCACGATGCGCAGCCAGGATGCCCAGACCGGCGGCTTGTCGAGCCGGCCGAACAGGTTCGAGACCTCGATGAACAACGCGGTCAGCGCGGCCATCCCGACCAGCCAGCCGCCGAGGAACGCAAGGCCCGTCGGCCGGGGACGCGGGGTCTGGAGCACGAGCACGGCGGGGATGATCGACAGCGGCGACAGGGCCACCACCATGGCCAACGGAATGAGCTCCGTCAGGACCGAGCTCCAGATGCCAGTCATGCCGGTGAACTTAACACCGGGCAAGCGCTGATTTGCTGCACGGCGCGGCAGGGCAGATCGACGAAGGATTCACCAGCGACCTGCGGCGACGTCCTCGACCGCGTCGGCGGCATGGGCCGGGCCGCCGTGAGCCCGGATCTCCTCGCGGATGCCATTGAGTCGCAACCTCACCCGTGGATCGGAGGTGACGTACAGCAGCGCCTGGCGGATCTCGGCGGGCTCGGGGAGATGAGCCTGCAGGTGAACTCCGGCGCCGATCCCCTGCAGACGGGCGGCATTGTCCGGCTGGTCGACGGCCTGCGGCATCGCGACCATCGGCACGCCGTACCAGAGGCCCTCGGTGCACGAACCCATTCCGGCGTGGGTGAAGAACGCGTCGGCCACGCGCAGCACGGCCGGCTGAGGAACGGTGTCGCGCAGCTGAACCCAGTCCGGCACCGTGCCCAACCCGCCCAGCTCGCCGCGGCCCGTTGCCAGCACCAGCCGCCAGCCCAGGCCGTCGAGCGCCGTGATGACGTGGCGGTACACGTCGGCGCGATCGGTATAGGAGGTGCCGAAGGCCAACAGGGCGAGCGGGCCGTCACCCGCGGGCGGCACCCAGTCACCGGGATCCTCCCGGCGGGGGTCGATGCACGGCCCGACGAAGCGGTACCGGTCGCCGACCCGATCGGCATGGCGTTGCATCACCCGCGGGATCAGCACCAGGCACCGGTGCGGGGCCCCGGTCACCTCGTCGAACGTCAGGCCGGTGTGCGAGCGGGCGAGCCAGCCGTCGAAGGTGCGACGGTAGGTCTGGCCGCTCGGGCTGTTCAACAGCGGGCCGAGTACCTCGGCCATGTCCTCGTGATACCCGTCCCAGGCCACCTCGGACGGGGACAGTTGCGCCGCCGGTACGCCCCACTGGTCGGCCGCCACGGGGCCTGCCATCCCACCGATGTCGTAGAGCACCAGGTCGGGTCGGTCATCGTCGAGGGCGGCGTGCAGCTGCGGCAGCACGTGGATGGCCTCGTCGAGGAACAGTTGCATTCCGCGGACCGGATCGCCGTCGTCATCCCAGCTCTCGGGCCCGCCGGGCGCCCCGGGCAGCACCGAGGTGCAGCCGATGACGTCGGCGCCGGTGTCACGCACCAGCTCCGCACGGTGTGCGCCGACGACGTAGCTGACCCGGTGGCCCCGTTCGACGAGTTCACGGACGACTGGCAGGTGCGGGTACATGTGACTCGGCGCGGACGCCGCGACGACGCAGATGTGCAACCCGGCGCGAGGAAACACCAAAGCTCAGCAGTCCTCGAAGCGGTTCTCGCCGAGGGAGCCGACGAACATGGGGCCTCTGCGCGCCAGTTCCTGCTGATAGGCGTCGACCCAGGAGCCGAACGGCTGGAACGCCAGGTATTCGTTGCGGAACCGGTCGTCCTCGGACACCTCGGACACACAGAAGGCGGGAATGGCCAGGTCGACCACGGGCCCGCCGCGTTCGACTTCCGCGAGCACCAGCGGTGCGTTGCCGCCGAGGAACCGGTCGACGATCCAGCCGTCCTCGCCCAGCCACATGGAGTACCGGATCTTGGCCACCACGTGCTCGGCGCGGCGCACGATCTCGGCGGCGACC
Source organism: Mycolicibacterium smegmatis (assembly GCF_001457595.1). Lineage (GTDB taxonomy): Bacteria > Actinomycetota > Actinomycetes > Mycobacteriales > Mycobacteriaceae > Mycobacterium > Mycobacterium smegmatis. Next base: position 855,360 of record NZ_LN831039.1, read on the forward strand.
AGCGGGTCCAGTTGGCGTTCGGCCTCGTAGCGCGTGCCGCCGACGGCGGGGCCCTTGGCGGTCATGGTGCCGATCGACTCGTCGTGCAGGTCCTGCAGGAACGTGTCGAGACCCGCGTCGAGGTCAGTGGGGGCGGGTTGCTGGACGCGGATGCGGACGGCGTAGCCGTCGGCCGCGAACAGATAGGCCTGCACGATCAGGGTGGGCGACGGATCCGAGGCCGCGACGGCCGGTAGGTCGCGGAGGAGGAACTTCCGTTCGAACTCGAAGTCTCCGATGTCGGATTCGGACATGGATCGACGTTAGCCCTTACAGGCCCGGAGCAGCGGTGTTGCCGTCGGCGTGCCCGATATCACTGTGCAAGGAAAAATTGATTAAAGTTGAGCGGAACAGACTCAACCTTGACGACGTTAAACATCACGACAAGCATTTTTCGTACCGAACAAGGGAGGTGTCGTGGACTCGTTCAACCCGACGACCAAGACTCAGGCGGCGCTGACCTCGGCGTTGCAGGCGGCGAGTTCCGCTGGCAACCCGGAGATCCGCCCCGCGCATTTGCTGATGGCATTGCTGACCCAGAATGACGGCATTGCCGCACCCCTGCTGGAGGCCGTCGGCGTCGAGCCCGCGACGATCCGCACCGAGACCCAGCGGTTGCTCGACCGTCTGCCCAGCGCCTCGGGCGCGAGCAGCCAGCCCCAGCTCAGCCGCGAATCGCTCGCGGCGATCACCACGGCCCAGAACCTGGCCACCGAGATGGACGACGAGTACGTCTCGACCGAGCACCTGATGGTCGGCCTGGCCACGGGTGACTCCGAGGTGGCCAAGCTGCTGACCGGACACGGCGCGTCGCCGCAGGCTCTGCGTGAGGCGTTCGTCAAGGTGCGCGGCAGCGCCCGGGTGACCAGCCCGGACCCGGAGGGCACGTATCAGGCGCTGGAGAAGTACTCCACCGACCTGACCGCGCGTGCCCGCGAGGGCAAGCTCGACCCGGTGATCGGGCGCGACAACGAGATTCGTCGTGTCGTACAGGTGCTGAGCCGTCGTACCAAGAACAATCCGGTGCTCATCGGCGAGCCGGGCGTCGGTAAGACGGCCATCGTCGAGGGCCTCGCGCAGCGCATCGTCGCCGGCGACGTGCCCGAAAGCCTGCGCGACAAGACCGTCATCGCACTGGATCTCGGTTCGATGGTGGCCGGTGCGAAGTACCGCGGTGAGTTCGAGGAACGGCTGAAGGCCGTGCTCGACGACATCAAGAACTCGGCCGGGCAGGTCATCACGTTCATCGACGAGCTGCACACCATCGTCGGCGCCGGTGCCACCGGTGAGTCGGCGATGGACGCGGGCAACATGATCAAGCCGATGCTGGCCCGCGGCGAGCTGCGGCTGGTCGGTGCCACCACGCTCGACGAGTACCGCAAGTACATCGAGAAGGACGCCGCACTGGAGCGCCGGTTCCAGCAGGTGTTCGTCGGTGAACCCTCGGTCGAGGACACCGTCGGCATCCTGCGTGGTCTGAAGGACCGCTACGAGGTGCACCACGGCGTGCGGATCACCGACTCGGCGTTGGTGGCCGCGGCGACGCTCTCCGACCGGTACATCACCGCGCGGTTCCTTCCGGACAAGGCCATCGACCTGGTCGATGAGGCCGCGTCCCGGCTGCGCATGGAGATCGACTCGCGCCCAGTTGAAATCGACGAGGTCGAGAGGTTGGTACGGCGCCTGGAGATCGAGGAGATGGCGCTTGAGAAAGAAGAGGACGAGGCGTCCAAGGACCGGCTGGAGAAGCTGCGCGCCGAACTGGCCGACCACAAGGAGAAGCTGTCCGAGCTGACCACGCGGTGGCAGAACGAGAAGAACGCCATCAACGTCGTCCGCGAGCTCAAGGAGCAACTGGACACGTTGCGCGGCGAGGCCGACCGTGCCGAGCGTGACGGTGACCTGGCCAAGGCGGCCGAACTTCGGTACGGCCGAATCCCGGAGGTGGAGAAGAAGCTCGACGCTGCCCTTCCCGCCGCCGAGGCCCGCGAGAACCTGATGCTCAAGGAGGAGGTCGGCCCCGACGACATCGCCGAGGTGGTGGAGGCGTGGACCGGTATCCCGTCCGGCCGCATGCTCGAAGGCGAGACCGCCAAGCTGCTCCGCATGGAGGAGGAGCTGGGCAAGCGTGTCGTCGGGCAGCGCAAGGCCGTGCAGGCCGTCAGCGACGCGGTGCGGCGCAGCCGTGCCGGGGTGGCCGACCCCAACCGGCCGACGGGTTCGTTCATGTTCCTGGGCCCGACCGGTGTGGGTAAGACCGAGCTCGCAAAGGCGTTGGCGGAGTTCTTGTTCGACGACGAGCGTGCGATGGTCCGCATCGACATGAGCGAGTACGGCGAGAAGCACTCGGTGGCTCGGCTGGTCGGTGCGCCTCCCGGCTACATCGGCTACGACCAGGGCGGTCAGCTGACCGAGGCGGTGCGGCGGCGTCCCTACACGGTGATCCTGTTCGACGAGATCGAAAAGGCCCACCCGGACGTGTTCGACGTGCTGCTGCAGGTGCTCGACGAGGGCCGGTTGACCGACGGCCAGGGCCGCACGGTCGACTTCCGCAACACCATCCTCATCCTCACGTCCAACCTGGGCGCAGGCGGTAACGAGGACCAGGTGATGGCGGCGGTGCGCTCGGCGTTCAAGCCCGAGTTCATCAACCGGCTGGACGACGTCATCATCTTCGACGGGCTCAATCCCGAAGAGCTGGTGCAGATCGTCGACATCCAGTTGGCGCAGCTGGCCAAGCGTCTGGAGCAGCGGCGACTCACCCTCGAGGTGTCGCTGCCGGCCAAGAAGTGGCTGGGGCAGCGCGGTTTCGACCCGCTGTACGGTGCCCGTCCGCTGCGCCGGTTGGTGCAGCAGGCCATCGGCGACCAGTTGGCCAAGATGCTGCTGGCCGGCGAGGTGCACGACGGCGACATCGTGCCGGTGAACGTCAGCCCCGACGGCGAGTCCCTCGTTTTGGGCTGATCTACCAGCGCCAAACGGCATTCCAGCAGGGAAAGTGCGAGAGCACGCCTGCTGGAATGCCGTTTCGGCCTTAAGGGGTCAGAGCTTGAAGCGGCCGGCGAACCCCCGCAGCGGGACGTCGGCGCTGGTGAGCAGTCCGGGTGGGGCGGCGACGACGGACGCGATGGCGTTGAGTGCGGGCATCCCGGTCACGGTCATGCCGATCGAGGCGAACGAATCCGGATCTGACAGGTCCACACCGGGTTTCGGGAAGATCATGTGCTTGTTGTAGACACACGGATCACCCTTGATCTGAGTGATGTAGCAGCCCTTGATGTCCCAGTGCGGGTCGGTGTGCGGGGTCATCTGCCATTCGAGGTGGGTCTCGATGCGCGGGACCCCGTCGACCATGCCCTGGTACTTGATGTAGTTGCCGCCCAGCGACCCCTTGGGCAGCTGGTACCAGCCCAGGTCGACGTCCTTGGTGCACGCACCGAGTTCGGCGCTGAACTTCACCTCGTCGAGTTGCAGGCCGAAGCAGTCCGCCATCAGCAGCACACTGTCGGCGAACACGCGCGTGTACTTCTCGAGCTTGCCGGGGATCGACGGGTCGTCCACGGGCAGCCCGTAACCCACCTCGATCCAGGTGTCCTTGCTGTGATGGCATGACACGTCGACGGATTCGATGGTGGTGACGTTCTCGATCTCGGCGACATCGGCCGAGCACACCACGCCGAGGATCTGGTTGAGCCCGGGGTTCATGCCGGTGCCGTAGAACGTCGACGAACCTTTGCGGCACGCCTCGGCCAGCAGTTCCGACACCGGCCGGCCCGACGGGTGCGGGTGATTGGTGTCGCGGTGCCAGCCGGTGATCCAGTCGGCGGTGGTGACGATGTTGATGCCCGCTTCGAGCACCCTGATGTAGAGATCCTCGTCGGGGAACACGCCGTGGAACGTCAGCACATCGGGCCTGGCGGCGATGATCTCGTCGACCGTGCCGGTGGCGGTCACCCCGACGGGCCCGATGCCGGCGATCTCACCCGCGTCGCGCCCGACCTTCTCCGGTGTGTAGCAATGCAATCCGACGAGCTCCAGATCGGTGCGGTGCTGCAGGCGTTTGATCATCTCGGTGCCGACATTGCCCGTGGCCACCTGGAAGACGCGGATGGGTGCGCTCATGTAGGGGTGCCCTTCTGATCGATGGATGCGAGATCGGCGGCACTGCCGCGCCGGTTGAGATCGGCGGCACTGCCGCCCCTGCCGTCGGGGTAGAACTGCATGGCCCACTTGCGAATCGCGGTGAAGCCCTCGTACTCGGCGGTCGCCAGCGCGGGTGGGTCGGAGTAGCGCTGGTGTGACCAGATGTGGATGTCCTGCGTGAACTGCCGGATGACTTCCTCGCCGAACTCGGCGGCCTTGGTGGCGGAGCGCTCGTCGTCACGGCCGGGTGTGCGCCCGATGTAGACCATGAACCGCACGTCGCAGGTGGATTCGTCGACCGGGGTGACCGCCGAGATGGTCCGGTTGTCGATCATGCCCCAACTCTTGGTGACAGCGATGCCCAGTCCGCCGTTGATGGCCTGGACGCCGCTGTTGACGTCGTCGATGGTCTGGTTCTCGTCACCTTCGAAGGTGATGGTGAAGTCGACGTAGGACCAGGGCTCGGCGAAGTCGTGCCGCGTGAACACCGGGACGATGGGTGTCTGGTGGACGTACTTGAAATGTGCGAAGTCGACGCCGTTTTCGAGCACGTACTGCGGATGCAGTTCCAGCGCTTGGCGATACAGCCGCTGCTGCGGGTAGTAGCCGTCGGCGCTGCTGCCGTCGGCGAACGACGCGAACACGTCGGGCGCGTCGAAGAAGGGTTCACGGCCCAGCACGTCGTGCCAGATGTAGATGGCCTCGTTGCGCTCGGCCACGGGATAGGTCGGCATACGCCGCCCGCGGTTGGGCCGGTCCTGGTACGGGATGCAGACGTTGCGGCCCTCGGCGTTCCACTGCCACCCGTGGAACGGGCACTGAATGACCTCGCCGACCACCGTGCCGCCGAACCCGAGGTGCGCCCCGAGATGTTCGCAGTAGGCGTTCATGACGGTCACCTGCCCGGACTCCGAGCGCCAGGCCACCATCTCCTGCCCGAAGTACTTCATGACGCGGACGTCGCCGACGCCGACCTCGTCGGACCAGGCGACCTGGAACCAGCCGGTGGGTTTCATCGACAACGGGGGTTTGGCCATCGTCGCAGTGCCTCCCATCTTCTGCGGAGAAGCGTAGGAGCGCCGCGACGGGTTTGGAAGAGGGTTCTGTGAAACTTTTCGGCCGAGTTAGGATCCCGCAGATGACGGACGCCGCCCAGCCTGGCTCCGGGCCCCGCGCCGAGAGGCCCAACCGGCCCAACCGCCGGGGGCTGGCCACACGGGAGAACATGCTGGAGGCCGCGCTGCAGGCATTGGCCACCGGCGACCCGGGCGCGGTGTCGGCCAACCGGATCGCCAAACAGATCGGCGCCACGTGGGGCGCGGTGAAGTACCAGTTCAGCGACATCGACGGATTGTGGGCCGCGGTGCTGCACCGCACGGCCGAGCGTCGCGCCGGTGTGCTGGGCCGCCACGATCCGGGCGCCCCGTTGCGGCAGCGCGTCGCGGGCATCATCGACATGCTCTACGACGGCCTGACAGCCAGCGACTCGCGCGCCATCGAGAACCTGCGCGCGGCGCTGCCGCGGGACCGCGCCGAGCTGGAACGGCTTTATCCGCGCACGGCCGCGGAGCTGTCGTCATGGGGGCAGGGCTGGCTGGCGACGTGTCAGCAGGCCTTTGCCGATCTCGACGTCGACCCCGAGCGGGTCCGCGAGGTCGCGTCGTTCATCCCGGGCGCCATGCGGGGCATCACCTCGGAGCGTCAACTGGGCACTTACACCGACCTCGATGTGGCGCGCCGCGGCCTCACCAACGCGATTGTGAGCTATCTCGAGGACAACGGGTCAGGGCGACGTGAGTAACCAGTAACCGGGTTGTGACCTCCCTTGGTAGCGGCATTTCCGCTACCAACAAGTAGGCTGTTGGCGATGGTCCCGCTCTGGTTCACGCTGTCCGCACTCTGCTTCGTGGGTGCGGCCGTGTTGCTGTACGTCGATATCGACCGCCGACGAGGGCTGGGACGGCGCCGCAAGTCGTGGGCGAAGTCGCATGGCTTCGACTACGAGTACGAGTCCGAAGATCTCCTCAAGCGCTGGAAGCGCGGGGTGATGTCGACTGTCGGTGACGTCACGGCCAAGAACGTCGTCCTCGGTCAGATCCGCGGTGAGGCGGTGTTCATCTTCGACATCGAAGAGGTCGCCACCGTCATCGCCCTGCACCGCAAGGTCGGCACCAACGTCGTCGTCGACCTGCGGCTCAAAGGTCTCAAGGAGCCCAGGGAGAACGACATCTGGCTGCTCGGCGCCATCGGCCCGCGGATGGTGTACTCCACCAACCTCGACGCCGCGCGCCGCGCCTGCGACCGCCGCATGGTCACGTTCGCCCACACCGCGCCCGACTGCGCCGAGATCATGTGGAACGAGCAGAACTGGACGCTGGTCGCCATGCCGGTCACCAGCAACCGCGCCCAGTGGGACGAGGGGCTGCGCACGGTCCGGCAGTTCAACGATCTGTTGCGGGTGCTGCCGCCGGTGCCGCAGAACGGCAGCCAGGCCGCGCTCCCGCGCCGGGGTGGTTCACCCAGCCGTCCGCTGGCGCCCACCCCCGCCGGTCGCCGCGAACTGCCTCCCGGACGCGCCGACGTACCCCCGGCCCGCGGCGACGTCAGCCGTTTCGCCCCGCGCCCCGAAGCCGGCCGTTCGGACGCCTTCCGCAGGCCGCCGCCCGCCCGCAACGGGCGTGAGGCCAGCCACTTCCAGCGCTAGACGGGCGCAACCGGCGGTACCGCACCCCTTCAGTACGCTGTCGGCATGCCACGCCCCGTTGCGCTGATCACCGGACCGACCTCGGGTCTCGGCGCGGGATTCGCCCGCCGCTACGCGCTCGAAGGCTATGACCTGGTGCTCGTCGCGCGCGACCAGCAGCGCCTGGAACAGCTCGCCGACGAACTGCACCACGAGGCCGGTGCCACCGTGGAGACCATCGGCGCCGATCTCGCCGTCGCCGACGACCGTGCCAGGGTCGCCGAGCGGGTACGGCAGGGAGTGCGCGTGCTGGTCAACAACGCCGGCTTCGCGACCTCGGGTGAGTTCTGGACCGCCGACTTCGCCCGGCTACGGGCACAACTCGACGTCAACGTGACCGCGGTGATGGAACTCACCCACGCCGCGTTGCCCGCGATGCTCGACGCCCACGAGGGCACCATCATCAACGTCGCGAGCGTCGCCGGGCTGGTGCCGGGCCGCGGATCGACGTACTCGGCCTCCAAGGCGTGGGTGGTGTCGTTCACCGAGGGCCTGGCCAACGGTCTGATCGGCACCGGCGTGGGCATCCACGCCCTGTGCCCGGGATTCGTGCGCACCGAGTTCCATGCCCGCGCGGGCATCGACATGGCAGGCACACCGTCGTTCATGTGGCTCGAGGTGGACGACGTGGTGCGCGACTGCCTGGCCGACGTGGCCAAGGACAAGGTCGTCATCGTGCCGGGACTTCAGTACAAGGCGCTGACCACCGGAGGCCGCATGGCCCCGCGGAACCTGGTGCGCGCCGTGACGAAAGTGGTGGGGAAGGGCCGTGCCAGGACCTAGCGGACAAGCCGAAACACGACCTGAGATCCGGTGCGGGCGCTGATCGCCGTGGTGACGACGCTGATGCTCGTCGTCACCACCGCCTGCTCGGACGACCACACACCCACCCGCACCTACGAGGCCCTCACGACGACCGTCGGGCAGGCCCTCGACATCCTGGGCTGGCACATCACGCTCTCGGACCTGCGGTTCGAGGCCGACCGGGTACTGGTCGACGTGGACGCCACACCGTCGGCCGACCAGCGGGCCAAACCCGAGGACCTGCGGTTCGGGCTGTACGGAGCGCTCGCGCACCCCATCGAGGCCACCGGAATCGGCGCGTGCAGCGACGTGCCCAGCCTGGCGCTGCAGCCGCTGGCCGCCTCGCCGGCCCAGAATCCCGACAAGCTCTCCGGCACAGTCTGTTTGGGGCCGCAGCGGGATCAGAGCCAGGTGCGCGGCGTGTACGTCTACTCACCGCGCGACCGCATCAGCGGCACCACCGTCGCGTACGCGGCCGCGTTCCCGGTCGGGGTGCTGCCCACCAACCCGAACGACACCGGCCTGTCGATCAAGACCACGAGCGTCGACGGGTTCAGCGCCGACGGCGCACAACTCGCACCCACGGCGCTCGGTGAGCCCGAGGCCTTCAGCGGCAACGGCTACATGCTGCTGGGGCTGGAGATCACCGGCCTGGCGCAGCGGTACCGCGACGACTCGGCCCAGCGCGGCGGCCCGCTGATGGTGGTCGCGGCCCCGACGCTGCCGCCGCCCGGCCTCAGCCACGCCTGCTCGGTGTACGGGTCGTCGGTGCTCGTGCTGCCCGACGCATCACGCGAAGGGGTGAACATGCGGGCCTCGCTGTGTACGCAGGGCGAGATCAACGCCGCGTTGTTGTACGCCTCGGTGTCGGTGATCGGCACCCACGCCGCGCTGTGGACCAACCATGGCTGAGGCCGTCGGCCCCACCGAGTGGGGAGACAGTCCCGGCGTCGGCCCGTGGGAGGGGCCGTGGCCCGACGACCCGCGTTACGACCCCGACCTGCTGCGTGACGGTGACTACCGCAATGTGGTTGACGCCTACCGGTATTGGACCCGCCCGGCGATCGTCGCCGACATCGACACGCGCAGACACCCGCTGCACATCGCGATCGAGAACTTCGGCAGCGACGCCAACATCGGCACGGTGGTGCGCACCGCGAACGCGTTCGCGGTCGACACCGTCCACATCGTGGGGCGGCGGCGCTGGAACCGGCGCGGTGCGATGGTGACCGACCGCTACCAGCGGCTGCGCCACCACGACACCACCGCGGACCTGCTCGATTTCGCCGACGATGCAGGCCTGGTGGTCGTGGCGGTGGACAACGTCCCCGGATCGGTGCGGCTCGAGGAAACCGAACTGCCCAGGAACTGCCTGCTCATCTTCGGTCAGGAAGGTCCGGGCATCACGCCGGAGGCCCAGGCCGGTGCCGCGGTCACGGTGTCGATCGCGCAGTTCGGCTCGACCCGCAGCATCAACGCCGGTGTTGCCGCGGGCATCGCCATGCACGCCTGGATCACCCAACATGCCGACATGTCGAAGGCGTGGTGAGGCAGGATCGTTGCCATGGATCAGCTATGGGCCAACCGGGCGGCCAGTGCCGAAGCTGCGATCACCGAACGTCATCTCAAGAAGCTGTGGGGCCTGCCTGGCACCCAGCTCGGGGTGGTGGCCTGGCCGCCGGCCCGCAAATACACGCTGTTCGGCACGTGGCACTACTGGTGGCAGGCGCATCTGCTGGACTGCCTGGTCGACGCCCAGGTGCGTGACCCGCAACCCGAACGCAAGACCAGGATCGAACGGCAGCTCCGGGCGCACCGGCTGCGCAACAACCTCTCGTGGGTCAACGACTACTACGACGACATGGCGTGGCTGGCGCTGGCCATCGAGCGGGCCGGGCGCCTGGCCGGTGTCGAGAAACCCACGGCGCTCAGGAAACTCTGCGACCAGTTCGTCACGGCGTGGGTGCCCGAGGACGGCGGCGGCATCCCGTGGCGCAAGCAGGACCAGTTCTTCAACGCGCCGGCCAACGGCCCGGCCGGGATCTTCCTGGCGCGTTACGACGATCGGCTGCGCCGCGCCCAGCAGATGGCCGACTGGATCGACGAGACCCTGATCGACCCCGACACCCACCTGGTGTTCGACGGCATCAAGGCCGGCTCACTGGTGCGCGCCCAGTACACCTACTGCCAGGGCGTGGTGCTGGGCCTGGAGGTCGAACTCGCGGTGCGCACGCAGGATCCGCGCCACGCCCCGCGGGTGCGCAGGCTGGTGGCCGCGGTGGACAAGGAGATGACCACCGACGGCGTCATCAAGGGCGCAGGTGGCGGTGACGGCGGCCTGTTCAACGGCATCCTCGCGCGTTATCTCGCACTGGTGGCCACGACGCTGCCGGGGGAGACCCCCGAGGACATCGCGGCCCGGGACACCGCCCGCACGATCGTGCTGAAAAGCGCACGGTCGGCGTGGGATCACCGGCAGACCGTGGACGGCCTGCCGTTGTTCAGCGCGTTCTGGGACCGCAACGCCGAGATCCCGACGGCGGGCGGCAAGGAGGCCGAGTTCGTCGAGGGCGCGGTCAACGCGTCGTCGGTGCCCGAGCGGGATCTCTCGGTGCAACTGGCGGGCTGGATGCTGATGGAGGCCGCGCACAGCGTCGACAGCGTGGATGGCGAGGACGCTGCCGGAGACCAAAACGGCGCCGGAGACGGCGAAGTGGGACACGACGAGAACGAGGATGAGGAGTAGCCAGTGACAGAAGGTCAGTGCGCCCGGATCGATTTCCCGTCGCGGATCGGCGTGTGGTGGGCCAGCGACACCTGGTCGATGCGCGATGCGCAGGAGGTCGCCCGCGAGATCGAGGCCCTCGGCTTCGGGTCGTTGTTCCTGCCGGAGACCGTCGCCAAGGAGTGCCTGACCCAGTCGGCGGCGTTCCTCGCCGCGACCGAGCGGCTCGTGATCGGCACCGGCATCGCCAACATCCACGTCCGGCTGCCCAGCGCCGCCGAGGCCGGCGCACGCACCCTCACCGCCCTGTACCCGGGCCGGTTCGTCCTGGGGCTCGGCGTGAGCCACGGGCCGCTGGTCGAGCGCGGCATGGGTGGTGTGTACCAGAAGCCGCTGGCGACCATGCGCACCTACCTGGAGCGCATGGCCGCGCTGCCCGAGCAGATCGAGCCAGGTGCGGGCAGGCCGCCGCGGCTGCTGGCGGCGTTGGGGCCCAAGATGATCGAGCTGTCCGGCACCCACGCCGACGGCGCCCACCCGTATCTGGTGCTGCCCGAGCAGACGCGCACCACCCGTGAGATCCTCGGCGAGGACAAGTGGATCGTGTCCGAACAGGCCGTGGCGGTCGGCGGCGACGACGCCGATCAGCTGCGCCGCGCGCACCAGCATCTCGAGGTGTACAGCGGCCTGCCCAATTACCGGAACTCGTGGCTGCGCCAGGGATTCGACGAATCCGACCTGGTGCGCGGCGGGTCCGACCGGCTCGCGCGCGCGGTGGTGGGCATGGGCTCGGTCGACGACGCCGCCAAGGCGGTCACGGCGCATCTCGACGCCGGGGCCGACCATGTGGTGGTGCAGGTGCTCGGGGATACCCCGACGTCGGATCCGCGTCCGGTGCTGCGTGAACTCGCCGGCGCGTTCGGGCTCAAGTAGCCCGTCAACTCCACAGCGTCACATGGACTTTCGGGCGGAAGCGGCTCACACCGACGCCGCTGCCGCGGATCATCGCCTGCGTGCAGCGCGGCGTGGTGATGAACCGCAGCAACTCCGAGACGGCCGGTTGGCGGGCCGAGGCGGGCAGGGTCGTGGCGAACCACTCGCCGCCGACCTGCAGGCCCGGGCCCTTGACCTGCGCCAGCCGGCCGCCCGCGAGATCCTTGGCCACCGCGAACCCGATCGTCGGTGTCACCCCGCCGACGCGGCGCACCTCCTCGAGTGCGGCCGCGTCGCTCTGGAAGATGCGTTGGCGCGCTTCAGGTATCGCGAGCGCCCGCAGCATGGCGGCGATCTCCCCGTCGGCGTTGCCGCCCGAGGGGCCGAGTTGCCACGGCTGCTCTCGTAGCGACGCCGGCGTGACGCCGCGCTCCAGCAACGCGTTGTCCGGTGTGGTCACCGTGATGATCTGGTACTTCAGGAACGCGCGGACCACGAGGTTCGGATCGGCCGGTGCGGCCGGACCCAGCGCGATGTCGACCGCGCGCGAGGTGATGAGGTGGCCGAACTGGCGCGCGGGGTGCACGCTGAGCTCGACCGAAAGGTCGTCGGCGCGTGAGGAGAACAGCTCGATGAGCCCGGGCGCGGCGTGTTCGGCGAACGCGCTGGAGGCCGCGATACGCAGCAGGCGCCTGCCGTGGGCCGCCTCGGTCACCTCGATCGCGGTCTGCTGCTGCAGCCCGAGGATCTCCACGGCGCGACTCGCCAGGCGCAGCCCGCCCGGCGTGAACGCGAGCCCGGACGCGGTGCGGGTGAACAGCGGGTCGTCGAGTTCCTTGCGCAGCTGCGCGACGTGCATCGACACCCCGGCGTCGGAGACGCCGAGTTCCTCGGCCGCGGCCCGCACCGAGCCCAGCCGGACCACCGCTGAAAAAGCGCGTAGTTGCGCGGGTGTCACGTAGGCAGCTTATGTTGGGTGGTGTGAGAGATGTGCTGGGCACGCTGTCAGCGGTCTGGGAGTCCGGCGGCACGGCCGGCGTCGGGACCGTGGTGCGCACATTCCGCTCGGCGCCGCGCCCGGCCGGTGCGTCGATGGTGGTCGCGCCTGACGGCACCGTGAGCGGTTCGGTGTCCGGCGGCTGCGTCGAAGGCGCGGTCTACGACCTCGCGACCGAGGTGGTCGCCACCGGCACGCCGGTGCTGCAGCGTTACGGCGTGAGCGACGACGACGCCTTCGAGGTCGGGCTCACGTGCGGCGGCATCCTCGACGTGTTCGTGGAACCTGTGTCGCAGAGGACTTTTCCCCAGCTCGGTGCGATCAGGGACGATATCGAGGCGCAGCGTCCGGTCGCGGTCGCGACCGTCATCACCCATCCCGACGCGCAGTGGATCGGCAGGCGGTTGGTGGTGCACACCGATGAGGTCGCCGGATCACTCGGCTCGTCACGCGCCGACGCCGCCGTGACCGACGACGCGCGCGGACTGCTGGCCGCAGGCCGCAGCGAGGTGCTCACCTACGGACCGGACGGGCAGCGTCGCGGCGAGGGCATGGAGGTGTTCGTCTCCAGCTACGCGCCGCGTCCGCGGATGCTGGTGTTCGGGGCCATCGATTTCGCGGCGGCCGTCGCGCAGCAGGGCGCGTTCCTGGGCTACCGGGTCACCGTGTGCGACGCGCGTCCGGTGTTCGCGACCACCGCGCGGTTCCCGACGGCCGACGAGGTGGTGGTCGACTGGCCGCACCGCTACCTCGCCGCGCAGGCCGAGGCGGGGGCGATCGACGCCCGCACCGTCGTGTGCGTGCTGACGCACGATCCCAAGTTCGACGTGCCGCTGCTGGAGGTGGCGCTGCGGCTGCCCGACATCGCCTACATCGGGGCGATGGGCTCGCGGCGCACGCACGAGGACCGGCTGGCGCGGCTGCGTGAGGCCGGGCTCACCGAGGAGGAACTCGCACGGCTGTCGAGCCCCATCGGGCTGGACCTCGGGGGCCGCACCCCCGAGGAGACCGCGGTGTCGATCGCGGCCGAGATCATCGCCAAACGGTGGGGCGGCGAGGGGCGTCCGCTGGCCGAGACCGGCGGCCGTATCCACCATGAGCTGGGCGAACACGAGTCCGCACCGGCCAGTTAAGTGATCGCTTAACTGCCTATTGACGCTCGCGCCGATCGGGTGTGAGCTGTCTCACATGCAGGTTCCAGGCCCATTCGAGTACGAACGCGCCACCAGCGTCGACCACGCCGTCGGACTGCTGGACCGGTTGGGGGAGGACGCCAGGATCGTGGCGGGCGGGCACAGCCTGCTGCCGATGATGAAACTGCGCATCGCCAACCCCGAATATCTCGTCGACATCAACGACCTCGCGGTCGAGCTCGGCTACGTCATCACCGACCCCACGCTGGTGCGGATCGGCGCCATGGCGCGCCACCGGCAGGTCCTGGAATCGGACCCGCTGGCGGCGGTGTGCCCGATCTTCCGTGACGCCGAACGCGTGATCGCCGACCCTGTGGTGCGTAACCGCGGCACGCTCGGCGGGTCGCTGTGCCAGGCCGACCCGGCCGAGGACCTCACCACGGTGTGCACCATCCTGGGCGCGGTGTGCCTCGCGCGCGGGCCGGGCGGTGAACGCGAGATCGGCATCGACGACTTCCTGGTGGGACCGTACGAGACCGCGCTGGCCCACAACGAGATGCTCGTCGAGGTGCGCATCCCGGTGCGGCACCGCACCTCCAGTGCGTATGCGAAAGTCGAACGCCGCGTCGGTGACTGGGCCGTGACCGCGGCCGGCGCGCAGGTAACGCTCGACGGTGACTCGATCGTCGCGGCACGTGTGGGCCTCACGGCCGTCAACCCCGATCCGGACGCCCTGCGCGCACTGGCCGACGATCTGATCGGCAAGCCCGCCACCGAGGAAACATTTGCGGCCGCAGGAGAACTCGCCGTGCAGGCCTGCGGACCGGTCACCGACACCCGCGGCAGCGCCGACTACAAGCGTCACCTCGCCAGAGAACTCACCATCCGCACGATGCGCACCGCGGTCGAGCGTGTGCGCACCGCCCCCGCCCCGGAAGGGAACTAATCATGCAGGTCACCATGACCGTCAACGGCGAGGCCGTGACCGCCGACGTCGAACCCCGCATGCTGCTGGTGCATTTCCTGCGCGATCAGCTGGGGCTGACCGGAACCCACTGGGGCTGCGACACATCCAACTGCGGCACGTGCGTGGTCGAGGTCGACGGCGAACCCGTGAAGTCCTGCACGATGCTCGCGGCGATGGCCTCAGGGCACTCGGTGAACACCGTCGAGGGCATGGAGGTCGACGGCAAGCTGGACCCGGTGCAGGAGGGCTTCATGCAGTGCCACGGCCTGCAGTGCGGATTCTGCACCCCCGGCATGATGATCACCGCCCGCGCGCTGCTGCGGCAGAACCCCGACCCCACCGAAGAGGAGATCCGCGAAGCGATCTCGGGGCAGATCTGCCGGTGTACGGGCTACACCACGATCGTGCGTTCCGTGCAGTGGGCGGCACGCCACGCACGGGAGGAGGCCAAGGCATGACCACGCTGGAGAACCCGGTCGAGCGCCCCGAGGACACCGCGGTCAACGACGCGAAACCGTGCGGCCACGGCCGGATGCTGCGCAAGGAGGATCCGCGCTTCATCCGCGGGCGCGGAAACTATGTGGACGACGTCAAGCTGCCCGGCATGCTGCACCTGGCGATCCTGCGCTCGCCGTATGCACATGCCACGATCAACTCGATCGATGTGACGGCGGCACAGGCACATCCGAAGGTCAAGGCCGTGGTGACCGGCGCCGACCTCGCGGCCAAGGGCCTGGCGTGGATGCCCACGCTGTCCAACGACGTGCAGGCCGTGCTGGCCACCGACAAGGTGCGCTTCCAGGGTCAGGAGGTCGCGTTCGTCGTCGCCGAGGACCGCTACTCGGCGCGAGACGCACTGGAACTCATCGACGTCGACTACGAACCGCTCGACCCGGTGATCGACGCCCGCCACGCGCTGGACCCCGGCGCCCCGGTGATCCGCACCGACCTCGACGGCAAGACCGACAACCACTGCTTCGACTGGGAGACCGGGGACGCCGCGGCCACCGACGCCGTGTTCGCCAAGGCAGACGTGGTGGTCAAACAGGAGATGGTCTACCCACGGGTGCATCCCGCGCCCATGGAGACCTGCGGCGCGGTGGCCGATCTGGATCCGGTGACCGGAAAGCTCACGCTGTGGTCCACCACGCAGGCCCCGCACGCGCACCGCACGCTGTACGCGCTCGTGGCGGGCCTGCCCGAACACAAGATCCGCGTCATCTCACCCGACATCGGCGGCGGTTTCGGCAACAAGGTGCCCATCTACCCCGGGTACGTGTGCGCGATCGTGGGGTCGCTGCTGCTGGGCAAGCCCGTCAAGTGGATGGAAGACCGCAGCGAAAACCTCACCAGCACAGGCTTCGCGCGCGACTACATCATGGTCGGCGAGATCGCCGCGACCCGTGACGGCAAGATCCTCGCGATCCGTTCCAACGTGCTGGCCGACCACGGCGCCTTCAACGGCACCGCGGCCCCGGTGAAGTACCCGGCCGGGTTCTTCGGGGTGTTCACCGGCAGCTACGACATCGAGGCCGCCTACTGCCACATGACCGCCGTGTACACCAACAAGGCACCCGGTGGGGTGGCATATGCGTGCTCGTTCCGGATCACCGAGGCCGTGTACTTCGTGGAACGCCTGGTCGACTGCCTGGCGTACGAGCTCAAGATGGATCCCGCGCAGCTTCGGCTGCAGAACCTGCTGAAAGCCGAACAATTCCCGTACACGTCGAAGACCGGCTGGGTGTACGACTCGGGTGATTACGAGAAGACCATGCGCCTGGCGATGGAGATGGTCGACTACGAGGGGCTGCGCGCCGAACAGGCCGAGAAACGCAAACGCGGTGAGCTCATGGGCATCGGCATGTCGTTCTTCACCGAGGCCGTCGGAGCCGGCCCCCGCAAGGACATGGACATCCTGGGTCTCGGCATGGCCGACGGGTGTGAGTTGCGGGTACACCCGACCGGCAAAGCCGTTGTGCGGCTGTCGGTGCAGAGCCAGGGGCAGGGACACGAGACCACGTTCGCCCAGATCGTCGCCGAGGAGCTCGGCATCCCGCCCGAGGACATCGACGTGGTGCACGGCGACACCGATCAGACCCCGTTCGGGCTGGGCACCTACGGCAGCCGGTCCACGCCGGTGTCCGGTGCGGCCGCCGCGCTGGTGGCCCGCAAGGTGCGCGACAAGGCGAAGATCATCGCCGCGGGCATGCTGGAGGCCTCGATCGCCGACCTGGAGTGGGACAAGGGCTCTTTCCACATCAAGGGTGATCCGTCGGCGTCGGTGACCATCGCCGACATCGCGATGCGAGCGCACGGCGCGGGGGATCTGCCCGAGGGATTGGAGGGCGGCCTGGACGCCCAGATCTGTTACAACCCCTCCAATCTCACGTATCCCTACGGTGCGTACTTCTGCGTCGTCGACATCGACCCGGGCACCGCGGTGGTCAAGGTCCGGCGGTTCGTCGCGGTCGACGACTGCGGCACCCGGATCAACCCGATGATCATCGAGGGGCAGATCCACGGTGGCCTGGTCGACGGCATCGGGATGGCGCTCATGGAGATGATCGCGTTCGACGAGGACGGGAACTGCCTGGGCGGATCGCTCATGGACTACCTCATCCCCACGGCGATGGAGGTGCCGCACTTCGAGACCGGCCACACCGTCACCCCGTCACCGCACCACCCGATCGGGGCCAAGGGCATCGGCGAATCCGCCACCGTGGGTTCACCGCCCGCCGTGGTCAACGCCGTGGTGGATGCGCTGGCGCCGTACGGTGTCCGCCACGCCGACATGCCGCTCACCCCGTCACGGGTGTGGGAGGCGATGCAGGGCCGGGCCACACCGCCGATCTAGGCACGAGATGGAGGCGCGATGACCCCGATGACCCCGATGCGGCTGCACGACCGGGTGACCGAACTGCGGCGTGCCCGAACACCGTTCGTGCATGCCACGGTGGTACGTGCCCAGCAGCCCACCTCGGCGCACCCGGGTGACGAGGCGATCCTGTTGCCCGACGGCACCATCGAGGGATTCGTCGGAGGTCACTGCGCCCAGAACTCGGTGCGCCAGGCCGCACTGGGCGCCCTACAGGTGGGGCAGAGTGTGCTGCTGCGGGTGCTGCCCGACGGGGACGTGAGCTTTCCGGAGACACCCGGTGCGTGCGTCGTGGTCAACCACTGCCTGTCCGGGGGTGCGCTCGAGATCTTCCTCGACCCGCAGGTGCCCGCACCGCTGGTGGGGGTGTTCGGCGGATCGCCGATCGCCGACGCTCTGGTCGAGGTGACCGCGGTACTGGGCTATGACGTCCGGCGTCTCGACGCCCCGGATCCGTCCGCCCTCGACGGCGCCTCGGCGCTGGTGATCGCGAGCCTCGGCGGTCCCGAGGCCGATCTGATCCGCGCGGCGCTCGACGCAGGCATCGGCTACATCGGCCTGGTCGCGAGCAGGCGCCGCGGATCGGCGATCCTGGACGGGCTCAACCTCACCGAGTCCGAGCGCGCCAGGGTGCACACCCCGGTCGGCCTCGACATCGGGGCGAGGACGCCAGCCGAGATCGCGGTGTCGATCGCGGCCGAGGTGATCGCGACCGTGCGTGCGCATGGCCGCTGAGCCGGGTGCCGCGGTGACGGGGTTCGGCGGTGTCGACGATGTGGTGCGGCGGTTCGACGCCCACGACTACCTGCTCGACGAGGGCACCGCGACGGCGATCTACCTGGCCGTGAGCCTGGGCCGCCCACTGCTGCTGGAAGGCGAACCCGGAGTGGGCAAGACCACGGCCGCCAAAACCCTTGCAGCCGTACTCGGCACACCGCTGATCCGGTTGCAGTGCTACGAGGGGCTGACGGCCAGTGAGGCGTTGTACGACTGGAACTACCAGCGCCAACTCCTGTCGATCCGCCTGGCGGAGGCGCGCGGCGGGGAACACCTCGACGAGGCCGCGCTGTACACCGAAAGCTACCTCGTCGACCGGCCGATCCTGCAGTGCGTGCGCCACCGCGGACCCAGCAGCCCGGTGCTGCTGGTCGACGAGATCGACCGCGCCGACGACGAATTCGAGGCACTGCTGCTCGAATTCCTGGGCGAGGCCGCGGTGACGGTACCCGAACTGGGCACCTTCGTCGCCGAACGCCCGCCCGTCGTGGTGCTGACCTCCAACCGCAGCCGCGACCTGCACGACGCGCTGCGCCGCCGCTGCCTGTACCACTGGATCGAGTACCCGCAGCGCGCGCAGGCCGTCGCGATCGTGCGGCGCACCGTACCGGGTGCCACCGATGCCCTGATCGACAGCGCGGTCCAATTCGTCAGCGCCGCACGTGAACTCGACCTGGACAAACCGCCCGGGGTGGCCGAGACCATCGACTGGGTCGCCGCGCTGGTGGCGCTGCGGGTCGGTGACCTGGTGGACCCCGCAGCGCTGGGCACCCTCGGCGCGTTGGCCAAGACCCCCGACGACAGCGGACTGATGCGTGATGCCTTGCTGGACCTGACGAATTGAAAGGGAGCGTCGATGAAGATCGCGAACGAGTTCACTGTGAGCGTGCCGATCGAGGACGCGTGGGACCTGCTCACCGATCTCGACCAGGTGGTGCCGCTCATGCCCGGAGCCAGGCTCACCGGACATGACGGCGACGACGTGCTGGGTGCGGTCAAGGTGAAGGTGGGCCCGGTGACCAGCGAGTTCGCCGGCAAGGTGCACTTCGTCGAACAGGACCGCGAGCATTTCCGCGCCGTGATCGACGCCAAGGGCAAGGAGACCCGCGGCACCGGCAACGCCGCGGCGACCGTCACCGCGCAACTGCACGAAGCGGGCACCTCGACCCGCGTGACCGTCGACACCGACCTCAAGGTCGTCGGCAAGCTCGCGCAGTTCGGCAGCGGCATGCTGCAGCAGGTGTCGGAGAAGCTTCTCGGCCAGTTCGTGGACTCGTTGGAGGCCAAGCTCGCCGGAGAGCGTGAAAAGCCCAGCGAGACAACACAGACACCGCAGACACCGGTGGCGCAGGCCGCCGAGAAGCCGCAGGAAACCCTGGCCTCGACGGCGCCTGCCGTCGCGGACCCCGAACCCATCGACCTGCTCGACCTCGCGGGCGGGGCAGCGCTGAAGAAGTACGGGCCTGCGGTCGCCGGCGCATTCCTGCTCGCGGCGCTGCTGTTCACGATCGGCCGACTACGCATGGCCCGCAAGGCCCTTCGCGGCAGATGACCGCACCGCTGCTGCTGCGCGGCGTCGACCTCGCGGCATTGGCGGTCGCCCTCGTCGACCGTCTGCGCGCGGCCGGGGTCGCGGTGTCGGCGGTCGGGCCGTCGACGTTGGTGGCGGCCATGCATGTCGTCGCCCCGGTGCGCCGCTCACACCTGTACTGGGCCGCGCGGCTGACGTTGGTGAGCCGCGCCGAGGATCTCCCCGCATTCGACGGCGTCTTCGATGCGGTGTTCTCCGACGCCGTGCTGGGTGTGGACCCGCCGAACCTCAAGCGCGGCCAGGCGCCGCCCGGGATACCTGGGCAGTACGCGAACGGCGCCGACAGCGGCGAGTCCGGCGACGGGCTGCCGTGGACCACCCGTCCGGCGTCGATCACAGCCGCCGCACACCCGCCCACCGGCTCTGCGATCCCGGATCTCGCGCCGAGTTGGCTGGCCGGCCGGACCGACGAGTCCTTCGACCAGTTCGACCGGGACGATCTGCACCGACTCGGGACGTGGCTGCAGGGCGCCGAGGCGCACTGGCCGCGGCGACGTACGTTGCGGCACCGGCGGCATCCGTCGGGCCGGCGTATCGATCTGCGCGAGACCATCCGGGCGTCGCGCACCACCGGGTGGGAACCGGTGCGGCTCGCGCGGACGCGGCGCCGTACCCGGCCGCGGCGTGTGGTGCTGGTGTGCGACGTGAGCGGCTCGATGCAGCCGTACGCGGTGGTGTACCTGCATCTCATGCGCGCGGCGGCGGTGAGCCGGCGCGGCGCGGCGCATCCCGAGGTGTTCGCGTTCGCCACCACCTTGACGCGGCTCACCGCGGCGCTGTCGCACCGCTCGCCCGAGGTCGCGGTGACGCGCGCCAACGCGAAGGTGCACGACCGGTACGGCGGCACCCGCCTGGGCCGGTCGATCGCCGCGCTTCTTGCCGCGCCGCACGGCAACCTGCTGCGCGGGGCCGTAGTGGTGATCGCCTCCGACGGCTGGGACGCCGACGCGCCCGAGGTGCTGCGGCACGCCATGAGCCGGCTGCGCCGACGCGCGCATCTGGTGGTCTGGCTCAATCCGCGGGCCGCGGCGCCAGGTTACGAACCGCTGGCCGGGGCCATGGCCGCGGCGCTGCCGTACTGCGACCACTTCCTCCCCGCGCACACCCTGACCGGGTTACGCGAGTTGTTCGACGTGCTCGGGGCTTAGGAGGCCGGTGAGGCGGCGTCGGTGGCGGTGTCGGTAGAGGAGGCCCGCTTGGCGGCGCGGCGGCGCTTGTACCACTCGATGAACATCGGTGCGACCGACGCCACGACGATCAGGATGAAGATGGGTTCCAGCAGTTTCTGGATGATCTCGAACTGCCCCAGCCAGTAACCCAACAGCGTCAGGCCGACACCCCACACGATGGCGCCGAGCACGTTGAAGGCGGTGAACACCGGATAGCGCATCTTGGCCGCACCCGCGGTGATCGGGGCCAGGGTGCGCACAATCGGCACGAACCGGGCGATCACGATCGCGAACGGCCCGCGCTGTTCGAAGAATTCGTGTGCCTCGTCGAGGTACTTCTGCTTGAGGATGCGGGCCTCGGGCTTGAACATCGACGTGCCGATGGTCCGGCCGATGATGTAACCCACCTGGCCGCCCAGGATCGCCGCGATCGGGATGAACACCAGTAGCTGCCACAGCTGGAAGTTGGCGTCCACCGCGGTGCCCTTGGCGGCGGTACCGGCCGCCAGCATGCCCGCCACGAACAGCAGCGAGTCGCCGGGCAGAACCGGGAACAGCACACCGGACTCGATGAAGACGACGAGCAGGATGCCCACCAGAGCCCAGGTCCCGAAGTATCCGATGAGGTTCAGCGGATCCATGAAGTCGGGCATGAGGGCCAGATTGGTCGTAACCTCTGGTAAGGCGGTGTCGATCACGACTCCCAAGGGTACCTGGGCCGTCTGAATGGCCTGTACCTGCGAGAACCCGTGTCCAACAGGATCAGAAGGGAAGCGCCATGCCCATTGCCACACCTGAGGTCTACGCCGAGATGCTGGACCGGGCCAAGGCGCACTCGTTCGCGTTCCCGGCGATCAACTGCGTGGGGTCCGAAAGCATCAATGCGGCCATCAAGGGGTTTGCCGACGCCGGCAGCGACGGCATCATCCAGTTCTCCACCGGTGGCGCCGAATTCGGGTCGGGCCTGGGCGTCAAGGACATGGTGACCGGCGCGGTCGCGCTCGCGGAGTTCGCGCACGTGGTGGCCGCCAAGTACCCGATCACCGTGGCGCTGCACACCGACCACTGCCCCAAGGACAAGCTCGACACGTACGTGCGCCCGCTGCTGGCGATCTCCGCCGAGCGTGTCGCCCGGGGTGAGAACCCGCTGTTCCAGTCGCACATGTGGGACGGGTCCGCGGTGCCGATCGACGAGAACCTCACCATCGCGCAGGAACTGCTCAAGACCGCCGCGGCGGCCAAGATCATCCTCGAGGTCGAGATCGGCGTGGTCGGTGGCGAAGAGGACGGCGTCGAGGCCGAGATCAACGACAAGCTCTACACGTCGCCGGAAGACTTCGAGAAGACCATCGCGGCGCTGGGCGCGGGCGAGGAGGGGCGGTACCTGCTGGCCGCGACGTTCGGCAATGTGCACGGCGTCTACAAGCCCGGCAACGTGGTGCTCAAACCCGAGGTGCTGGCCGAGGGGCAGCGCGTGGCCGCGGCCAAACTGGGCCTGCCCGCGGACGCCAAACCGTTCGACTTCGTCTTCCACGGCGGCTCGGGCTCGCTGAAATCCGAGATCGAGGACTCCCTCAAGTACGGCGTGGTGAAGATGAACGTCGACACCGACACCCAGTACGCATTCACCCGGCCGATCGCCGGGCACATGTTCACCAACTACGACGGGGTGCTCAAGATCGACGGCGAGGTGGGCAACAAGAAGACCTA
Organism: Mycolicibacterium smegmatis; assembly: GCF_001457595.1. GTDB lineage: Bacteria > Actinomycetota > Actinomycetes > Mycobacteriales > Mycobacteriaceae > Mycobacterium > Mycobacterium smegmatis. The sequence continues at coordinate 877,966 of NZ_LN831039.1, forward strand.
CGACCCGCGCAGCTACCTGAAGAAGGCCGAGGCGTCGATGTCGGAGCGGGTGGTCGAGGCCTGCAACGACCTGCACAGCGCGGGACGCAGCGTCACCGCGGCATAACCGGGATCAAAAGGCCCGATCGCAAAGGCCGGATCAAAAGGCGGGGGACTGGCAGATCTTCCACTCGTCGTCGCGGAACTGCAGGTCGAAACTGCGTGTGGAGCGCGTCTGCGGGGCGAACGCCATGAACGTCGTGACGTTGGCCTCGGCGTGGTCGTCGTTGACGATCACCTGGTCGATGCTGGCGACCACCGGATACTGCTTGGCGGCCGCGACGCGCTCGTGCGTCTCGGCCCACGCCTTCTCGTTGTAGTTGACGTAGTTGTCGCGCGTGGTGCCACACGTGATCGACCGCAGCGTCGCCAGGTCGCCGCGCTGGATCGCGCTGTCGAACTTCTGGATGGTCTCGCGGACCCGGTCCTCCTGGGAGCCGGCCGACGCCGAATCACGCGTCAGCAGCACAGTGCCCAAGATGGCGATGGCCACGAGCGCGGCGATCACCAGCACCACTGCGATCACCCATCCCCAGCTGCGACGCGCGGTCGCGGGCGCCTGCGGGCGAGCTGCGTCGTCACGCGGCGGGATGACCTGTGGTGCAACGGGTTTGTTCGGATCGCCGGGCGGCGGCGCGAACACCTCGGTCTCCGGATCGGGCGGGGTGTCGATCTTCTGCGTCGACCCGTCGAAACTCGAGGGCGCCGTGAAGCGCCGCTCGTCGCCCTGCGGCGTCGCCTGGCCGGGTTCGGTCGGCAGGCCGAACACCTCGGTGGCCGGTTCGTGTTCGGAACTCAGCGTGACTTTCTCGGTGGGCGCATCGGCGGATTGTCGGCTCGGTTCTGTCGGGTCTTCTGAAGAGGGCGTGTGGTCCTCGTTCGGCTCCGATGGATTCGGCATCCCTTTTGCGGTCCTCCCGTACGTCGCTATCGGTGGAGCTTATCGGGCGGTGCACAATAGGCCCATGACACGGATGGGTGATCTGCTCGGACCAGACCCGGTTTACCTTCCAGGCGATCCTGCGGCCGAAGAGGAACTGGCGGCAGGCGAGAAGGCAGCGGTGGTTGCTGCGGCCCACCCGTCGGCCTCGGTCGCGTGGGCGACGCTCGCCGAGCAGGCGTTGGACGACGACAAGGCGGTCACCGCATATGCGTACGCGCGGACCGGCTACCACCGTGGGCTGGATCAGTTGCGCCGCAACGGGTGGAAGGGCTTCGGCCCCGTGCCGTTCAGCCACGAGCCAAACCAGGGTTTCCTGCGGTGCGTGGCGGCGCTGGCGCGAGCGGCCGACGACATCGGCGAGACCGACGAGTACCAGCGCTGCCTGGACCTGCTCGACGACTGCGATCCGACGGCGCGTCGCGAACTCGGTCTGGGCTAGCGCCCGGCCGTCACTCGGCCTCGCACCTGCAGTCTCCCGCGGCGTCGGGCGGTTCCACCTGCACCGTGGCGTGCTCGAGGCCGTGCGCGGTCAGTACCGCCCTGGCGTCGTCGAGGACACGCGCGGTGTCGGCATCGCTGGTCAGGTGTGCGGTGACCATGTCCTTGCCCGGTACCAGCGTCCACACGTGCAGATCGTGCACGCCCGTCACACCGTCCACGGCGCACAGCGCGCTGCGCAGCTTCTCGACGTCGATGTGTGCCGGTGACGATTCGGACAGGATCCGCAACGCGGCCCGCGCCAGCGCGATCGCGCGCGGCAGCACCCACAGGGCCACCAGGACCGCCACCACCACGTCGGCGTAGGGCCATCCCGTGGTGACGGTGACGATGCCCGCGATCAGCACGCCGATGCTGCCGACGGTGTCGGCCACGACCTCCATGTAGGCGCCCTTGACCGCGAGGCTGTCCTTGGAGTGCGAGCGCAGCATGAGCACCACCGCGGCGTTGGCGATCAGCCCGGCCAGCGCGACGACGATCATCGGCACGCCGGGCACCTCGGGCGCGTTGCCGAGACGCTCGAACGCCTCGTACAGGATGAAGCCCGCGACGCCGATGAGCAGGGCCGCGTTGGCCACCGCGGTGAACACCTCGGCGCGGTGCCAGCCGAACGTGCGCGCCGGTGACGTGCTGCCGCGTCGGGCCAGCAGCACCGCGGTGAGTCCCATGAACATCGCGACCAGGTCGGTGAGCATGTGGCCGGCGTCGGCGAGCAGCGCGATCGAGTTGATCATCAGCGCGGTGATCAACTCGACGAAGAAGAACGCGGTGAGGATTGCTGCGGCGACGAGCATCCGGCTCACCCGTGCGTCGGTGTGGTGACTGTGATCGTGGCCCGCGCCCATTCCCGCAATATATGCGCAATTCTGCATATGTTGCAAGCATCACCGGTGATCGCGGGAATCAGGCGAACTTGCCCGCCGTTGGGCTGAACGGCATGACGCACGACAACCACGACAACACCGCACTTCCGCAACCCATGTGGCCGGGCGATGACGCGGCCCCGGCCGGTCTTCGCGAACCCGGCTCACCTCTGGCCCGGTTGGCCGCGCGTCTGTTCCCGTGGCGCTATGACCGCCAGTTGCTGGCGGGCATCCCGCCGGAGCCGGGCAGTGCGCTCGCGGTGCACGTCGCGCGGCTGACCTCCCGGTCCCAGCGCCATGCGTACGCGGGCGCGCTGCGGCAGGTGCTGCGCTGCCTGCACGAGGATCCCGCGCTGTACTCGTCGCGGCTGCCACTCGAAGACAGCACCGTGGCGTCCGCGGCCACGCTGTTCGACGAGATCCGCGAGCGCCTCGAGGCACCCGCGCCGGTACGCGCGCACGGAATCGCACGCCTGCGGATGCTGCTGTCAGACGGCGCGAGCCCGATCTACCGGGGTGGCGAGGGCAACCTGACCGGGCACCTGCGCGCGGTGCTCGCCGAACTCTAGAACCAGGCCGACCAGAAGCGAGTGAGCTGGCCGCCGGCCGACACCAGATAGCTCGATACACCCGAGAAGTCGAAGAACCAGTAGACGAGCTCGAAGAACCAGCGGTTGAGCGCCGGGGTGATCAACAGGACCACCACGATCAAAAATCCCCACTGCTTGGCCGGCGCCAGCGCACGCTGGGTCTCGGGATTCAGGTGCGGCTCCAGCGCGCCGTAGCCGTCCAGCCCAGGGATGGGCAGCAGGTTGAGCACCAGCGCGGTGACCTGCAGGAAACCCAGGAACGCGATGCCCGACCAGAACACCGCGTGCGCCGGGTCCCAGAACGCGCGGGTGAGCCCGAGCAGCAGCACCGCGAGCACCAGGTTGGCCGCGGGCCCCGCGAGGCTCACGATCGACTTCTGCCGCGCCGTCATCCAGTGCGTCTGCAGGTACACCGCGCCGCCGGGGAAACCGATGCCGCCCAGCGCGATGATCAACACCGGCAGGCCCAGCGACAGCATGGGGTGCGTGTACTTCAGCGGGTTGAGTGTCAAGTAGCCGCGGGTCTCGACGCCGTGGTCGCCGAAGCGCCATGCCGTGAAGGCGTGGCCGAACTCGTGCAGGCACAGCGACATCAGCCAGCCCGCGATGACCAGGATGAACACCCCGACGTACGACAGCGGTCTGATGGTGTCGGCGGCGATCCAGGCGAGCGCGCCACCGGCGGCGGTGACCGCGATGACGAGCAAGAAGATCGGGCTCGGCCGCACCGACTGGCGCAGTGGACGGATGTTCACGATTCGACGGTACCGGCCGGTGGACGCGCCGGCCGAGCACGCGCGTCAGCCGACGCGCAGCCAGCCCTGGGTGTGCCGGTAGAACGTCGAGCGGCGTACCGGCCGCGCCATCGTGGCGCCGTCGCGCACCACCACGGCGCCCGGCGTGCCCAGTTGAGCCGCGCGCCCGCTGACCCAGCCCAGCGGCCTGCCCCGGCGCGACAGCACGCTCGCACGCAGGCCCGGCACCGCGTCGAGCGGCTCGATCCGCACGCCGTGCGCCTGGCCGTCGAACAGCACCGTGTCGTCGACGATCGCCTCGCCCTCGAGCGGGGCGGCCTCCTTGCCGTGCCACTCAGCAGCGGAAACAAGTACGGTTCCGGTCTCGTCGCGGATCAGCGGCACTCGCCGGGCGGTACCGCGCAGGGCGCGACGCGCCGACCAGCTGGTGCGCGCGTGCGCGACCTCGACATCGAGCCGATCGGCCTTCAGCAACCGCGTCAGCACCGCGGCCAGATCACCCGCGGATCCCGTCACGATCACCCGGTGATGCGCGTCGACGTCGTCGATGCCGACGGTGGGTAACCCCCGCAGCGGGCGCGGCACGGGGCCCGTCTCGCCGGCGAACACGGCAGTTGAGGAAGTCAAAACCACTCCTGGCACGCAAACAGAATTGTGGCTCCGCGCGTGCTCTGGGATAAGGTGACCTACCGGCTGCACCACTTCCAGGCGCGGAGATAGGCGGGAGAGTACGCCATGCCGGCAATCGTGCTCATCGGGGCCCAATGGGGCGACGAGGGCAAAGGTAAAGCCACCGATCTACTCGGTGGACGCGTGCAGTGGGTAGTTCGCTACCAGGGCGGCAACAACGCGGGACACACCGTCGTGTTGCCCACCGGGGAGAACTTCGCGCTGCACCTCATCCCCTCGGGCATCCTCACACCCGGGGTCACCAACGTCATCGGTAACGGTGTGGTGGTCGACCCGGGCGTGCTGTTGACCGAGCTGAAGGGCCTCGAGGATCGCGGGGTCGACACGTCGAACCTGCTGATCTCGGCCGACGCCCATCTGCTGATGCCGTACCACGTCGCGATCGACAAGGTCGTGGAGCGCTGGGCGGGCAGCAAGAAGATCGGCACCACGGGCCGCGGTATCGGCCCGTGCTACCAGGACAAGATCGCGCGCATCGGCATCCGGGTGGCCGACGTGCTCGACGAGCAGGTGCTGGCCGAAAAGATCGAGGCCGCACTTGAATTCAAGAACCAGGTGCTGGTCAAGATCTACAACCGCAAGGCGCTGGAGCCCGCCGAGGTGCTCGAGAACCTGCTGGAACAGGCCGAGGGCTTCAAGCATCGCATCGCCGACGCGCGGCTGCTGCTCAACCAGGCGCTGGAGAACGACGAGGCCGTGCTGCTCGAGGGCTCGCAGGGCACCCTGCTGGATGTCGACCACGGCACGTATCCCTTTGTCACGTCGTCGAACCCGACGGCAGGCGGCGCCGCGGTCGGCTCGGGCATCGGGCCCACCCGCATCACCACGGTGCTGGGCATCCTCAAGGCGTACACCACGCGCGTCGGCTCCGGTCCGTTCCCCACCGAACTGTTCGACGAGCACGGCGCCTACCTGGCCAAGACCGGTGGCGAGGTCGGTGTCACGACCGGCCGCGCCCGTCGATGCGGCTGGTTCGACGCGGTGATCGCGCGCTACGCGACCAGGGTCAACGGCATCACCGACTACTTCCTGACCAAGCTCGACGTGCTGTCGAGCCTGGAGACAGTGCCGGTGTGCGTCGGCTACACGGTCGACGGCAAGCGTGTCGACGAGATGCCGATGACGCAGTCGGACATCGCCCGCGCCGAGCCCGTCTACGAGGAACTGCCGGGCTGGTGGGAGGACATCTCGGGCGCACGCGAGTTCGAGGATCTGCCCGCCAAGGCCCGCGACTACGTGCTGCGCCTCGAAGAGCTTGCCGGAGCGTATGTTTCGTGCATCGGTGTGGGGCCGGGCCGGGATCAGACCATCGTGCGCCGTGACGTGCTGGCTGCCCGTTGATGTCGGCTGACTTCGGACTGGACCCGCGCCGCACCGACCCGAAATACCACAGCGAGCACGGCGGCTTCCCCGTGTTCGAGGCCGCCGAGCCCGGGCCGGGATTCGGCCGTTTCCTCACCGCGATGCGCCGCGCGCAGGATCTCGCGGTCTCGGCCGACCCGGACGCCGCCACGTGGGACAAGGCCGCCGACCTGGTCGAGGAACTGGTTGCGCTGCTCGATCCCTACGAGGCGGGCGAGGGCGTCGGGCCGGCCAATCGCGTGCCGGAACTGCCCGGCGCGGGTAGCCTGCTGGCGCCACCCTGGACGGTCGAGAAGTTCGAGGCCGACGAGGTGCTGCTGACCGTGCAGTTCAGTCGTTTCCACGTGGGCGGCAACTACGCCGTCCACGGCGGCGTGCTGCCCATGCTTTTCGACTCGCTGTTCGGCATGTGTATCCACGCGGCCGGACGCCCCATCAGCCGCACGGCCTTCCTGCACGTCGATTACCGCGCCGTGACGCCGATCGACACCCCGCTGCAGGCGCGCGGGTGGATCCGTGAGGCCGAGGGGCGCAAGGCCTTTGTCAACGCCGAGCTGCGCGACGGTGAGGGCAAGCTCCTCGCCGAGGCCAACGGCCTGATGATCATGCTGCTGCCCGGACAGCCCTGAGCGGGCTCAGTCGCCCGTCAGCCGCAGCACACTCGCCGGACACAGCCTGACGGCCTCGCGGGCGTGCTCGACCTCGTCGTCGGGCACCTCGTCGACCAGAACCGTGACGACGCCGTCCTCGTCCTGGTCGAACAACGCTTCGGAGACCATCACGCAGTTGCCCGAAGCGATGCAGTTGTCGCGGTCCGCTTCTATCTTCATGGCAGTCACCACGCTACCGCCAACGACTGCAGCCCGTAGATGAAGTGGAAAGGCCGCCACCGGACATCCTCGAACGGTTCGGCGAGCGCCAGCGTCGGGAACCGGCGCAACAGCGCGGGCAACGCGATGCGCATCTCCATGCGGGCCAGCGGGGCCCCGAGGCAGTGGTGGACGCCATGACCGAACGCCAGATGGCCGGGCGCGCCGCGGCGGATGTCCAGGGTGTCGGGGTTGTCGATGAAGCCGGGGTCGCGGTTGCCCGCGGGCAGCGACGCGAACACCAGGTGGCCCGCCGGAATGCTCACGCCGGCGAGTTCGACGTCGGTGGTGGTGATGCGCGGCAGTGCGGTCGACACGATCGACAGCCACCGCAGCAACTCCTCGATGGCCGGGCCGATGGCGTCGGGATCATCACGCACGCAGGCCAATTGGTCGGGGTGGCGCAGCAGCGCGAGCACTCCGAGGCCCAGCATGTTGGACGTGGTCTCGTGGCCCGCCAACAGCAACAGTCCGGCGATGCCGATGAGTTCGTCGTCGATCAGTTCGGTGCCGTGCTCGCGCACCAGCATTCCGAGGATGTCGTCGCCGGGCCGGGTGCGTGACCGCTCGACGAGTCCGCGCATGTAGGCGCGCCCTTGCCGCTGCAACTCAAGGCGTTCGGGCATCGGTGCCGAGAGGTCCAGTTGCCGCGCCGACCGCTGCTGGAAATCGGTGCGGTCCTCGTACGGCACGCCGAGGAGTTCACAGATCACCAAAGACGGTATGGGAAGCGCGAAATCGGCGACGATGTCGGCGGGTGGGCCTGCCGACTCCATGGCGTCGAGATGAGCGTCGACGATCTCGACGATGCGCGGCTCCAGCCGCTTGATGCGGCGAATGGTGAACTCCGGGGTGAGCATGCGCCGCAGGCGTTGATGTTCGGGCGGGTCGAGGCCCAGCAGGTTGCCGGCCCGGTTACTCGCCTGCTCCTCGGCGGAGATCTGCGGTGCTCCCGGGAGGACGAATCCGGGCGGCCTGCTGTTGGAGAACCGTTCGTGATCCGACAGGACGGTCTTGACGTCCTCGTGCCGCGTGACGAGGTACACCTGCATACCGAACGGGTTGACCGTGACGTGCACGCCTTCGCTCGCGCGGATCTCGCCGAGTTCGGGTGTGGGATCGAACGCGTCGCGCCGGATGTGCAGTGGCGGGAGCGCTTGCGCTTGGGTCATGCACCGACGCTACCCGCGACTGCAAAACTGCTGAGAAGTTCCTGGTCAGACCGGTTTACGGTTCGGCGCGCAGGCCGGGCCACCAGATTTTCGGGCCGATCCAGGTGAACAGCGCCGGGATGATGACCGTGCGCACCAGGAACGTGTCCAGCAGGATGCCCAGGCCGACGATGATGCCCAACTGGGTCAGCACGATCAGCGGCAGCACCCCCAGCACGCAGAACACCGCGGCCAGCACCACGCCGGCGCTGGTGATCACTGCGCCGGTGGCCGACACCGCGCGCACGATGCCCTCGCGGTTGCCGTACTGCGGGGTCTCCTCGCGTGCCCGGGTGACCAGAAAGATCGTGTAGTCGACGCCGAGTGCCACCAGGAACAGGAACGCGAACAACGGCGTGCTGTTGTCGAGTGCGGGGAACCCGAAGATGTGCACCGACGCCCAGCCGCCGAGGCCGAGGGCCGCCAGCGAACTGAGCACCGTGACACCCACCAGCAGAAGCGGTGCGAACGCCGACCGCAGCAGGATGTACAGCACGGCGAGCACCACCACGAGGATCGCCGGGATCACCACGGCCCGGTCGCGCTGTGCGGCCGCGGCCGCGTCGCGGGCCTGCGCGTCGGAACCGCCGACCACAGCGTCGGCGTCGGCCTGCTGCACCGAACCGCGAAGTGCGTCAATCGTTTCGAACGCCTCATCGGAGGCGGGATCGGCGCCGAGGACCACCGACCATTGCGTGAGACCCGTGGGTGACTCACCGGCCGGGCTCGCCGACACCACACCCTCGGTGTCGGTGATGGCGCGCTGCACGGCCGCGGCCTTGTCGGTCGAGGCGATCACGCGCGTGGGATCGGTCAGGCCGCTGGGGAAGTGCGCGGACACCGTCTCGAAGCCCGACACCGACTCGGCCTGTACGCGGAACTGCTCGGTCTGGGTGAGCCCGATCGGCGTGGTCAGCAGCGCGGTGCACAGAAGCGCCAGACCGGCCACCGACACCACGACCACGCGGGCTGGCCTGCGCGCCACCGTATCCGCGATGCGGTGCCAGACGCCGCTCTCGGTGAGCGCCGTGGCGCCCACCTTCGGGATGAACGGCCAGAACAGCCTCTTACCGCACAGCGCCAGCAGCGGCGGCAGCACGATCAGGACGAACACCGCCGCGACCACCAGGCCCGACGCGGCCTGCACGCCCAGGCTGCGGTTGCTCGGGGCGGTCGCGAAAAGCAGTGTCAGCAGCGCCAGTACCACGGTCGCGTTGCTGGCGATGATCGCCGGTGCGGCCGCGCGCACCGAGGCCTGCAGCGCGTCGCGGTGATTCTCGGTGCGGCCGAGTTCCTCGCGGTAACGCGAGATCAACAGCAGCGCATAGTTGGTGCCCGCTCCGAACACCAGCACGCTCGTGATGCCACCGGTCGAACCGTCCGGGTTCATGCCGAGGCCGGACGCGACGGCGGTGCCCACGACCGATCCGACACGGTCGGCGAAGGCGATCACCAGGAGCGGCACGAGCCACAGGATGGGGGAGCGGTAGGTGACGATGAGCAGCAGCGCCACCACGATGGCCGTGACCGCCAGCAGCGTGACATTGGCTCCCGCAAAGGAATTCGCGATATCGGCGCCGAACGCCGGGCCGCCGGTCACCTCGGCGCGCAGGTCGCCGGGCAGCCCCTCGGCGGCGTTGGCACGCAACTCCTTGACCTCGTCGGTGAGGGCGAACCCCGAGAGCGTGGCGTCCAGTGGCACGGTCGAGATCGCGGCCTTGCCGTCGTCGCTGACCACCATCGGCGGGCCGGGTGCGTCGCTCATCCGGTGGCGCGCCTCGGCGGCCGCATCGATGTCGTCGGGACCGAGTTCGGCGCCGTCGGCGCGGGTCACCACCAGGATGGCCGGAGCCTGATCGCCTCCCGGAAAGTCCGCACGTAGCGCGTCGGCCCGCGCCGACTCGGCGTCCGAGGGCACCGCCACCGGGGACTGCGAGGCCGAATCACCGCCGCTGAGCACCCCCATCAGGCCACCCGAGATGATCACAACCAGCACGGCCAGCCACGACAAGCGTTTAATCACGGTTCAGCGTCGCCTCTTCCAGATCGAGCCCATGGAGCACGGTACGTAACACTTCGTCATCGATATGGCCGGCGTCACACTCGGCGATGAACGTCTCCCGTTCGGCGGCAAGCATTTCCAACCGCAACCGGCGGAAGGCCGAGGTCGGGCTCTCGCCGATGTCCTCCTCGTCGCGCCCCAGCCGTTCCCACGCGGCGTTGCGGCGGCGCGTGTTCCAGGCGCGCAACACATCGGCGGCGCGGTGCGATACCTCCGCGCTCGCAGGCTGTTCGGCGAGCAGCGCGTCGAGCCGTTCGGCGGCGGCCCTGGCCGCCTTGTCCTGCGCGGCGGCGGTGGCGATCGCGTCGCTGTGCGCCTCGTCGCCCTCGGCGCCGAGCACCCGGATGAACCACGGCAGGGTCAGCCCGTGGAGCAGCAACGTGCCCACCACGACGACGAACGTGAGGAAGCACAGTTGTGCCCGCCCCGGAAACTGTTCTCCCGAAAGGGTGATCAACGGGATACCGAACGCAGCAGCCAGCGACACGACACCCCTCATACCCGCCCACGACAGGATGAACACCTGTGCGTGCGACGGCGGCGGCTCGTGGTTCTTGGTGAAAAGCCGCCCGAGGTAGGTGCATCCGTACACCCAGACGATGCGTACCCCGATGACCGCGGCGAGCACGGCCGCCGACGAGATCGCCAAAGTAGCGGCCGAGATGCCCGCGAGTTCGCCGACGACGGCGGGCAACTGAAGACCGATGAGCAGGAACGCGAAGGACTCCAGCACCAATTGCAGCGCCTTCCACACGGCCTTGTCCTGCAGGCGTGTGGCGTAGCTCGCCTGGGTTTCGCGCTGCCCGAGCAGCAGGGCCGCCACGACCACCGCGATGACGCCCGAGCCGTGGGCCTCCTCGGCGATCAGATAGATCGAGAACGGGGCCACCAAACCGATCGCGCTCTCCACCAGCGGGTCGTCCAGGCGCGTGCGGACGTAGTGGACCAGCATGCCGAGCACCAGGCCGACCACCAGGCCCCCGACGGCGGCGAGCGCGAAGGTGCCCAGCGCGGTGCCCCAGCTCGTGGCGGCGCCGATCGCGGCCGCGAGGGCGACCTTGTAGGCCGTCAGCGCGGTGGCGTCGTTGAGCAGGCTCTCGCCGCCCAACAGGGTCATGGTGCGACGCGGCAGGCCCAGCCGCCGGCCGACCGCCGTGGCCGACACAGCGTCGGGCGGCGCGACGATCGCGCCGAGGGTGAGCGCTGCGGCCAGGGTCAGTTCCGGCACCGTGTGGTAGGCCACGATGCCGACGACGAAGGTCGTCACCAACGGGAGCCCGACCGCCAGCAGGCCGATCGACCGCATGTTGCGCCGCAGCGCGACGTAACTGCTCTCCATGCCCGCAGACCACAGCAGGGGCGGCAGGATCACGAACAACACCAGGTCGGGGTCGAGCGCGACGTCGCCGAACCCGGGCAGCGTGCTACCCGCGAGACCCGCGACCACCAGCACCAATGGTGCCGATACGTCGAACCGGCGGGCGACCGCGGCCACCAGCACCGCCACCACCAGGGCCGCCAGCAATGAGGCACCCACGTCGTCCGACCTCCTTAACCCAGCTGTTCCTTATCCTTGGTCAAATGTTGAGGAGATCACGCCGACGTGAGTCGCGCCCGACGCCTCGAACCTGTGAACACCTCACGGCCGACATCGCCGAGCCGCGACCGCAGACACCTGGCTACTGCCAGGACTGTGCAGAACTAGGTGAGCGTACTTGGGCTCATCTGCGGATGTGTATGACGTGCGGCCACGTCGCGTGCTGTGACTCCAGTCCCCACCAACACGCGACCAAGCACTTTCATTCGACGGGCCACCCCGTCATGCGCTCGGCCGAACCGGGTGAGAGCTGGCGTTGGTGCTACATCGACCATCGGGTCGGTTGAGCATCTGGCAGGCTGGACGTGCGATGAGTGAATCGATTGAGGGTGCGTTGACCGACGATGCCGCTGCCGACGAGTCCGCCGGCGCCGGTCCCGATGACACCGATGTGACCGACGATTCGGTGGCCGATACGGCCCCGGAGGACACTGCGCCGGACCCTGACGACACGGAACCCGGGGACCGGGCGGCCGCCGACCAGGAGACCGACACCGACCCGGAGCCGCAACCTGTCGTCGGCCCCGACGCTGCCGACCATCGCCCGACCGTGATGCTGCTGGGCGGCGGTGCGCTGAGCCGGGAGCTCGCGCTGGCATTCCAGAACCTCGGCGGTGTGGTGGTGGCTGTCGACCGCTATGACGCGCCCGCCCACGGCGTCGCCGACCGCACCGCGGTGGTCGACCTGAACGACGCCGACGAACTCAGCGCCGTCATCGCGCGTGAGAAACCGCAGTACGTGGTTGCTGCCGAGTCCGGCGTCATCGCCGCCGACGCGCTGATCGCGGCGGCCGAACGCGGCGACAGCGAGGTGCTGCCCACGCCGCGCAGCATCCGCCTGAGCCAGAACCGTGAGGGCCTGCGCCGGCTGGCGTCCGACGAACTGGGTCTGCCCACCGTGCCGTTCTGGTTCGCCGGCTCCGTCGAGGAGCTGACGGCCGTGGCCGAGCACGCCGGGTATCCGCTGGTGGTCAAGCCGGTCACCGGCTCGCTGCGCGACGGCCAGTCCGTGCTGCTGCGGCCCGACGACATCGAGCCCGCGTGGAAGCGCGCGACCACGGCCGGGCACTTCGCGCACAGCCGCGTGCTGGCCGAATCGGTGGTCGAGGTGGACTTCGAGGTCACCATGCTGACCATCCGCACCACGGGCCCGACCGGGCCGGGTGTGCAGTTCTGTGAGCCGATCGGGCACCGCCGCTCGGACAACGGCGTGCTGGAGTCCTGGCAGCCACAGCAGATGCCGCCCGCGGCCCTGGACTCGGCCAAGTCGATCGCGGCGCGCATCGTCAACTCCCTGGGTGGACGCGGCGTCTTCGGCGTCGAACTGCTGGTGCAGGGCGAGGACGTCTACTTCTCCGATGTGCGGGTCCGGCCGCACGACAGCGGACTGGTGACGCTGCGCTCGCAGCGGCTCAGCGAGTTCGAACTGCACGCCAGGGCCATCCTCGGACTGGCGTGCGACACGATCATGATCTCGCCGGGTGCCGCCGAGGTCACCTACGCCGGTGCCGAGGCGGCGCCGTCGGTCGATGTCACCGCCGTGCTCGGCGAGGCGCTCGCCACCTCCGAGAGCGATGTACGCCTGTTCGGCCGCGCCGAGGAGTCCGACGACGGTCGCCGTCTGGGGGTGGCGCTGGCCACCGCACCGGATGTGATCGTCGCGCGCGACCGGGCCCGCCGGGTGGGCACCGCCCTGCGCAGGCTCTGGTGAGCCATGGCTGACAACACCAGGAACTCCGAGGACCCGGGGGACCCGCAGCCCGCGCCCGACCGGCCCACCGCGGCGCCGTTCCTGACCGCGCTCGTGGTCATTGTGCTCGTCGTGATCGGTGTGTTCTTGGTCAATGCGTTCAGCGGCGGCGACGGGCTGTCCGAGGAGGAACGCGTGGGCCGCGCGGCGGTCGGGCAGAACGACGCCATGCAGCGCGAGGACTACTCCGCGTTCGCCGGGTACACGTGCGCCGACCAGCGTGGCAATGAGGCCGAGTTCCTTGCCCGGCAACGTGATTCGGTGCAGGATCAGGGTCCCAGGTACGTCGACGACGTGACCGGTGTGCGCATCGACGGTGACCGCGCCACCGCCACTGTGGTGTACCACTACGAGAAGGCCCCGGACGACAAGATCGACGTCGAGACCACGTTTGTGCGCGAGGACGGCGAATGGCGGGTCTGCACGAGTATGGGAGACTCACGCCCGTGAGCTATGCAGGGGATATCACGCCTGAGGAGGCCTGGAAACTTCTGAGCGAGAACTCCGAGGCCGTGCTGGTGGACTGTCGCACCGACGCCGAATGGCGGTTCGTCGGCGTGCCCGACCTGTCCTCGTTGCAGCGTGACGTCGTTTACATCGAGTGGAACCGGTCCGACGGCACCCACAACGACGGTTTCGTCGAGGACCTCAAGGCCGCGGGTGTCAGCGGGGAACGCCCCGTGGTGTTCCTGTGCCGCTCGGGCAACCGGTCCATCGGCGCCGCCGAGGCCGCGACCGCCGCGGGCATCGGCCCGTCCTACAACATCCTCGACGGGTTCGAGGGCCACCTCGACGAGAACCGGCACCGCGGTGGCTCCGGATGGAAGGCCGTCGGCCTTCCGTGGAAGCAGAGCTAGGGGACGGTCATGACCGACGACATCCCATCCGTTCGCATCCCGGCGCCCCTGCCCGACGGCGTGAGCCAGGCGACCATCGGCGTGCGCGGCGGCCTGCTGCGTTCGGGTTTCGAAGAGACCGCCGAGGCGATGTATCTGACGTCGGGTTACGTCTACGAGACCGCCGCGGCCGCCGAGAAGGCGTTCACCGGCGACATCGACCGCTACGTGTACTCGCGTTACGGCAACCCGACGATATCGATGTTCGAGGAGCGGTTGCGGCTCATCGAGGGCGCGCCCGCGTGTTTCGCGACCGCCACCGGCATGGCCGCGGTGTTCACCGCGCTCGGGGCGCTGCTGGGGGCGGGGGACCGGTTGGTCGCCGCGCGCAGCCTGTTCGGATCGTGTTTCGTGGTGTGCAACGAGATCCTGCCGCGCTGGGGGGTCGAGACCGTGTTCGTCGACGGCGACGATCTCTCGCAGTGGGAGGAAGCCCTTTCGGTGCCCACGACGGCGGTGTTCTTCGAGACGCCGTCGAACCCCATGCAGTCGCTGGTCGACATCGCCGCGGTATCGGAGATGGCCCACGCCGCAGGTGCGAAAGTGGTGCTGGACAATGTGTTCGCCACACCGCTGCTGCAGCAGGGCATCCCGATGGGCGCCGATGTGGTGGTGTACTCGGGCACCAAGCACATCGACGGCCAGGGCCGTGTGCTCGGCGGGGCCATCCTCGGTGATCAGGAGTACATCGACGGCCCGGTGCAGAAGCTCATGCGCCACACCGGCCCCGCGATCAGCGCGTTCAACGCCTGGGTGCTGCTGAAAGGTCTTGAGACGCTTGCGGTCCGGGTGGACTATTCCAACCGGTCGGCACAGCGGGTCGCCGAGTTCCTGGAAGGCCACCCGGCCGTGCGCTGGGTGAAATACCCGTTCCTCCAGTCGCATCCGCAGTACGAGCTGGCCAAGCGGCAGATGCGCGGCGGTGGCACCGTGGTGACCTTCGAACTCGACGGCGACGACGGCAAGGCCCGCGCGTTCGAGGTGCTCGACAAGCTGCGCGTCATCGACATCTCCAACAACCTGGGTGACGCCAAATCGCTGATCACGCACCCCGCCACCACGACCCACCGGGCCATGGGCCCGGAGGGCCGCGCCGCGATCGGCCTGGGAGACGGTGTCGTGCGCATCTCGATCGGCCTGGAGGGCACCGAGGACCTGATCGCCGACCTCGACCAGGCGCTGAGCTGAGCCGTGTCGAAGAAGAGCGACGCCAAGAAGGCGCGGCGTAAGAAGCGGCAGGCCGCGCGTGATTCGCGGTGGGTGCCGCACGAGGTCATCGAGCAGTTGCAGGCCGTGCAGGAGGGTGTCGTCGCCGATCTCGCCGAGTTCGACGAACGGATCACCGAGCGCGGCTGGGCTTTCGACGAGGACGAGTCGGACGACCACTACGCGATCTGGTACTACGAGCCGTCCGCACATGAGGTCTCCGACGGTGTGCCCGTCACCGGGATCTGGCTGGACGCCGAAGAGGACGGCGAGATCGTCCATGTGACGTTCGTCGGCACCGAGGAGCATTTCGGGTTCACCCACGCTCAGCTCTTCGAGCATCTCGACCAGATCGAGGCGTATCGCGCGGGTGATCCGCTACCGCGGTTCTAGACGCCGAAACCGACGAAATTGCCGTTGCGCGTTGCGTTTTGCGGCAATTTCGTCGGTTTCGCGTAGGAGCTACTTCTTTTCCGACTCGACGACACCCAGGGCGGCCTGGGCGCGGTCCTCGTAGGCCTTGCGCTTGGCGGTGTCGAACTCGAGGAACACATTGTCCAGGCCCAGCTTCTTGTTGAGCCAGCGACGTCCCTTGGGTGGCAACATCTGCGCGGCCTGCGCGGTGAACCGCAGCGGCGGCGGCACCGACACGTGGGTCTTGGGCTTGTTGAGCGTCTTGACGATGGCCGCCGCGATCTCCTCGGGTTCCACGGGCTTGATGGCCCCGCCGGACTTGGTGCCCGAGATCAGGTCGGTGTTGGTGAACGGCGGCATGATCACCGAGACGTCGACACCGTACGGGGCCATCTCGTCGGCCAGCGCCGTGGACAGCCCGACGACGGCGTACTTGGCGCCGACGTAGACCACCTGACCGGGCAGCGGGATGACACCCGACAGCGACGCGATGTTGATGATGTGGCCGCGACGGCGCTTGACCATGTCCGGCAGGGCCAGCTGGCAGCCGGTGAGCACGCCGTACACGTTGACCTCGATGTTGGAGCGGATCGACTGCTCGCTCTGCTCCAGGAACGGGCCGACCGGCATGACACCGGCGTTGTTGATCAGCACGTCGATGTGGCCGCCGCCGTCGGTGCGCGCCTTGTCCAGGAACGTCGCGAACGACTCGCGGTCGGTCACGTCCAGCGGATAGCCCGACACCTGGCCGAGCTTGCTCAGCTCGACGACCGCGGACTCCTGAAGTGCCACGTCACGATCGCCGATGACGACGCGGGCGCCGTGGGCCAGCAGTGCCTTGGCGGTGGCATAACCGATACCGCGAGCGGCGCCGGTGATCGCGATGGTCTTGCCCCTGATGTTGTCCATGGCGCCGAACTTTACACGTGTCAAGTTTGAGTGGGAAGGGGTGGTTGAGTCGTGGATCACTCCGCGCTGAAGGCTCATCTCAACTCCTCGGCAACGCGAACGCCAGGAACTGCGTCACCTCGAACGGCTGGAAGTTGTCGTCGCTGACCAGCACCACCGACTGGCGCCCGTCGGGCAGCCGCGGACCCAGGGTGAGCCCTTCGATGTTGTCGAGGCGGTCCAGACCTGGTGTCGCGCGCAGGTCGGCGGCCAGGGTCTTGGTCATCGGAATGACGGCCTGATCTAGCAGTGAGGCCACGTCGAGCACGTCGGACGCGGGTCCGGTGTCCGCGCGGTACACCGACACCGCGACCTGACGCGGCAGGCTCGCGGCGCGCTCGATGACCAGGAACGACGTCTCCGACAACGCCAGGATGTCGGAGACCCCGTTGAAGCCCGTCTCGGGAGCGGCGCGGTCGACGGGATACGCGTACTCCGCGACAGGCGTCCGCGTGACGGTGTCGAACTTGGTGATGCGCACCAGCCCGGTGTGGTTCTCGTCGGTCGCAGGACCGTCCTGGTAGAGCGGTTGCTCCATCGCCGCGAAGAGGTAGCGCCCGTCCGGCGTCAGGGACAGCCCTTCGAGCACGCCGTTGGGCCGCGGACCGGCGGTCTGGTCCCCGGTGAACATGAAGCTCGGCGGCAGCGCGAACTCGCCCTGATAGGTCCCGTCGAGGCCGGCCACCCGGATCCACGGCTGCAGGATGGCGGGCTTGCCGGACGCGTCGTCGTGGATGTATCCCTCCGACGTCCAGTACAGGAGTCGGCGGCCGGCGTCGTAGGCGATCGCCTCGGCGTCGGGGGCCAGCACCGCCGGGTGGGCGGTGAAGTTGTTGCGTCCGAAAGGTTTTCCGGTCTCGTCGAGCAGCGGCTGGACACCGACGAACTGCACGTCGTCCACGCCGTTGCCGGACAGCCCGATTCGCGCGGTGTGGAAGCGGACCGGGCCGTGCTCGGTCTTGTCGTCGCTGATGAGGTAGTACGTCTGATGCGCCGGGTCGTAGGTGATTCCCGAGAGGCCGCCAATCCTGTTGGGCGCACCGGCTTCCTGAGGCGGCAGCTGCCACTGGCCCAGATATTCGAGTGGTGTGTCGGCGACCGCGATCGGGGTGGTGGCGGCGGCTGCGGCGGCCATGACCGCCGCGGCGGTCATGGAGCGGGTCAACCGGAAAAGCGGATTCATACCCATCCGGAACGCCGCCGCGGCCCGAGCGACTCGAGCGCCGGCCTTGGCGGATTTTCGATCACGGTGAGTCTGGCGGGCATATTGCGCGACGTCGAACGTTGAACACCTCATGGGTATAGAAACGGTGGTGATGTCCGAGCCGGGTCGAACTCATGTGCAGTTCGTGGCGGTCGGCCAGGATGACCCGCTGGCCGCGCCGCTGCTCGACGAGCTTGCCGACGAGTACTCGTCGCGGTACGGCAGTACCCGCGACGCGGTGATGACCTGGCTGCTCAGCCAGCCCGCCGAGGTGTTCGCCCCGCCGACCGGCGGCATGTTCGTCGGCCTGCTCGCGGGTGAGCCCGTCACGGGAGGCGCCTTCCAGCGGTTCGACGACGACACCGCCGAACTCAAGCGGATCTGGACCCACAGCGCGTACCGCAAGCGCGGGCTGGCCAAGGCCCTGCTGACGCACCTGGAGGACCAGATCGCCGCCCGCGGCTACCGGAAGGTCTACCTGACCACGGGCCACCTGCAGCCCGAGGCCGAAGCGCTGTATGCGGCCGCCGGCTACACCCGCCTACCCGAACCGTTGCCCGCCGACGGCACGGTGTTCCCCGTCGCCTTCCACAAGGTGCTGCCGGCCGAGGAGTCCGCATGAACGTTCCGTTGTCGATCCTGGATCTCGCGCCGATCAGCGCCGGCGCAGATGCCGCCACGGCACTGCGCAACACCGTCGACCTCGCGCAGCACGCCGAGCAGTGGGGATACAAGCGGTACTGGGTCGCCGAGCATCATTTCGTCGCCGTCGCGAGTTCGGCGCCCGCGGTGCTCGTGGGCCAGATCGCGGCGGCCACCGAGCGGATCCGCGTCGGCACCGCCGCGGTGCAGCTCGGACACACCACCGCCGTCGCGGTGGTGGAGAGCTTCGGGATGCTCGAGGCGTTTTATCCCGGACGGATCGACCTGGGCGTGGGACGGTCGGGGCAGCGACGCGTCGAGGCGATGCGGGAGAAGCCGAAAACACCCAAACCGCCCCGGGAATGGCACGAGATCGACGGCGTGGTGATCCCGGCGCCGTTCGACATGCGGGCCCTGCTGACCGACCCGCGACTGCAGACGCGCATGGCCGTCCTTCAGCAACCACAAGCTGTCGCACCGGATTTCGCCGATCAGCTCGACGACATTCTCGCGATGCTGGCAGACCGCTACGAAATCGGCACCGTGGTGCCGGGTGCGGGCAGCGGGCTGACCCCGTGGATCTTCGGCAGCAGCAAGGGGCAGAGCGCGAGCGTCGCTGCGGCCCAAGGCCTTCCGTTCGTCGCCAGCTACCACATCACGCCGGCGACCGCGCTGGAGGCAATCGAGTTGTACCGCAACGAGTTCACACCGTCGGAACACCTCTCCGAACCGTACGTCGTGGTGTCGGCCGACATCGTCGTCGCCGACGACGAACCCACCGCCAAACGGCTCGCGGCAGGATACGGGCACTGGGTGTACTCGATCCGCGCCGGTGGCGGCGCTGTTCCGTATCCGGACTCCGAGCACCTGCCGCCGCTCACCGACGACCAGCTGAACCTGGTGAGAGACCGCGTCGCGACGCAGTTCGTCGGCGACCCCGATCAGGTGGCCGAACGCCTCGAGGCGCTGCGCCGCGTCACCGGCGCCGACGAACTCGTCATCACGTCGGTGACCCACCGCCACGAGGACCGGTTGCGGTCGCATGAGCTGATCGCTCAGCGCTGGGGACTGTGACGCGCAACTCGATGAAGCGTGCCCCGGACCGCCTATAGGCTGGGCCCCGCAAGAGCCGAACACCAGTGGGGGAGCGTTTGCCGAATCCGCAGGTAGTCGTCGGGTCGCTGTTGTTGGCGTCCGGCGTCCTGGTGTTCGCCGCCGGCGTGGCCGTGCGGTTGTTCATCGGTCGCCGCGCCGGCTCATCCAGGCTGCGCAGACGCATGTTCGCATTCCGCCGAACCGCGGTGGCCAGGGTTTTCTTCGGTTCCGTCGACGATGACGAAGTGTTCGAACCCGACGAACTCGACCAGATGGTCCTCATGCCGACGATCGTGCTGGCATGTGGTCTGTGCCTGACCGGCTTCTTTTTGCTGGGATACCGAGTTTTGAGCTAGCGGGCCGGGGACGGCGCCGAGGATGCCGCCTGGTCCGCCATCTCACGGATCGAGCCGCGCCAGACGTCGCCGTGGCCGGGCAGCAGCACCTCGGTGTCGAGCAGCCCCAGCGCACCGAGGCTGCGCAGACACGCCTGCTGGTCGTGGTTGAACACCTGATGCAGCAACTGAGGGCCGCGCCGCGAGGAGGTCGGGTGGCCCGTCACCAGAGCGTCGCCGGCCACCAGGACACCATCGACCAGATAGGAGCAGTGCCCGCCGGTGTGTCCGGGAGTCGGAATCGCGGTGGGTTTTCCCGGCAGCCCGATCTCGGGGGTGAACGCCTGCGTTGAGGGGATGCCGGAATGATCGAATGCGCCCTGACGGGAGATCGCCAGTGCCCACTTCAGCCAGCGCGGCTGCCAAACCTGACGGGCCACGCCCGCCGGGGTGGCCTGCTCCAGGTACTCGCGCCTGGCGTGGCCGACTTCGTCTGCGTGGCAATACACCGGTGTGCCATAGGTTTTCGCGAGCCAGATGGCAGTGCCGAAGTGGTCGACGTGGGCGTGGGTGAGCAGCACGGCCTTGATGTCGTCGGGACCGAATCCCAGTTGCCGCACCGAATCGAGCACGTCCTCACGTTGACCCGGGAACCCCGCGTCGATGAGCAGTACGCCGTCGTCACCGGTCACCAGCGTCCAGTTGACGAGGTCGGTGCGGGCGAAATGGACGCGGTCGGTGATCTTGTTCAGGGCTACTGCCATGCCGTGAGTTTAGGCATTGGAGTAGAAACGAATGGTGGCTGAATTGAAGCTAGGTTACAAGGCATCTGCGGAGCAGTTTGCTCCTCGCGAGTTGGTCGAGTTGGCGGTTTTGGCCGAGTCGGCAGGTATGGACAGTGCGACTGTCAGTGATCATTTCCAGCCGTGGCGTCACGAAGGTGGGCATGCGCCGTTCTCGCTGGCGTGGATGACCGCGGTGGGCGAGCGCACCAAGAACCTGGTGCTGGGGACGTCGGTGCTGACGCCGACGTTCCGGTACAACCCGGCGGTGATCGCCCAGGCGTTCGCGACGATGGGATGTCTGTATCCGGGGCGGATCTTCCTCGGTGTGGGCACCGGTGAGGCGCTCAACGAGATCGCGACCGGGTATGCCGGCGAGTGGCCAGAGTTCAAGGAGCGGTTCGCGCGGCTACGCGAATCGGTGCGGTTGATGCGTGAGCTGTGGCTGGGGGACCGGGTCGATTTCGACGGCGAGTACTACCGCACCAAGGGCGCGTCGATCTATGACGTGCCCGAGGGTGGCATCCCGGTGTACATCGCCGCGGGTGGTCCGGTGGTGGCCAAGTACGCCGGCCGTGCCGGTGACGGGTTCATCTGCACCTCGGGCAAGGGTGAGGAGCTCTATGCCGAGAAGCTGATCCCGGCGGTCAAGGAGGGTGCTGCGGCCGCCGATCGCGACGCCGACGCGATCGACCGGATGATCGAGATCAAGATCTCCTATGACACCGATCCCGAGTTGGCGCTGGAGAACACCCGGTTCTGGGCGCCGCTGTCGTTGACCGCCGAGCAGAAGCATTCGATCGACGATCCGATCGAGATGGAGAAGGCTGCCGACGCGTTGCCCATCGAGCAGGTCGCCAAGCGCTGGATCGTCGCGTCGGACCCCGACGAGGCGGTCGAGAAGGTCGGCCAGTACGTCAAGTGGGGGCTGAACCACCTGGTGTTCCACGCCCCGGGCCATGACCAGCGTCGATTCCTCGAGCTGTTCAAACGCGATCTGGAACCGCGGTTGCGCAAGCTGGCCTGATTCTGGCCTGATTCTGGGCACTCGTGCGGGTGCTCGCGCGAGCTGCAGTGCTCGCGCGCGCGTTCACGCGGTCGCTCACGCGCCGCGAGCGTGCGCGCAGCGCTGCTGATTCGCGGTGCGTCGGGCAGCAGACCCGCACGCTCGCGGTGCAGGGTGACGCTGCGCGGTGCGGGGTGACTCAGGCGGTGGTGCTGACAGAGCGTTGCACGGCACCGACGGTGCCGTGGCTCGTCGCGGTGAGACGCACGCGGTCGGCGCGGAACAGGTCGTAGGCGTATTCGAACGGCCTGCCCGTGTCGTCGCGGGTCACCCGCGTGATCGCCAGCAGCGGTTTGCGATGCGCGACATCGAGCCACTGGGCCTCGCGGGGGCTGGCGCTGACCACCTCGATGGTCTCGGTCGTGGTGGCGGGTGTCAGACCGTAGCGCACCTGCAGCAGTTCGTAGAGCGACCCGCCGAGCGGCTGTTCCAGCAGGTCGTTCATGCGTCCGGCGACGAAGCAGGCGAGGTCCACCGACAGGGGCACCCCGTCGGCGAACCGCAACCGCCGGATCGTGAAAATGTCTGTGCCCAGGGGCACTTCGAGGGCCTCGGCCTCGATGGCGGTCGCGGGCCTGCGGTCGGTGCCCAGTACACGGCTGGTGCTGGTGTGCCCGCCGCTGTGCAGGCGTGCGGGCAGACCGACCAGCTCGGCGGCATTGCGCTGCACCACGTCGGCCCGCACGAACGTGCCGCCGTTGCGGCCGGTGCGACGCTCCAGCACACCGGCCTGGCTCAACGGCAGCAGGGCGCTGCGCAGGGTGGACCGCGACACCGCGAAGGTCTCCGCCATCTCGCGCTCGGTGCCCAGCCGCGAACCCGGACGCAGCATGCCCTGGGCCAGCATCGACAAAATCCGGCGGCGTACGTCTTCGGCCACCGGACCGCCCGACGTCTCCTCCATGGCCGGTGCTACGTCGCGATCGCGTCCAGGGACTCGGGCAGCACCTGTCCACCGTCGACGGCGATGGCCTGACCGGTGATGTAGCCGGCCTCCTTGGTGGCCAGGAACGCCGCGAGGTGGCCGATGTCCTCCGGGGTGCCCAGCGCGCCCGCGGGGATGGAGCGCGCCATGCTCGCGATGTACTCCTCGCCGTTCTCCAGCAGACCCTCGGTCATGATGTTGCCGGGCATGATCGCGTTGACGGTGATCTTGTGCGTCGCCAATTCGATTGCGGCCGTGCGCATGAAGCCCAACTGCGCGGCCTTGGTGGCGCCGTAGTGCGACCAGCCGGGGTACCCGGTGATGGGACCGGTGATCGACGACGTCAGCACCACGCGCCCGCTGCCCGACGCGATCAGCGCGTCCAGGCAGGCCTGTACCGCGTAGAACGTGCCGTTGACGTTGACCGCGAAGATCCCGTTGAGCTGCTCGGGCGTCATGGTGGCCAGCGGCGCGTCGGGGAAGACGCCCGCGTTGGCGCACACGACGTCGATGCCACCGAACTCCTCAACGGCGCGCCCGGCGAGCGCATCGCACTGGGCGCGGTCGCTGACATCGGTCTGCACGCCGATGACCTTGCCGGAACCCAACTGGTCGAGATCGGCCACACACGCGTCGATGTCGGCGGTCGAACGGCCCGCCACCGCCACATTGGCGCCGGCCCGCGCGAACACCGTGGCGATGCCGCGGCCGATGCCCTTGGTGCCGCCGGTGACCACCACTGAGCGGCCCTGCAGGTCGAACATGTTTCTCCTTGTCATGCTGTCGGGGTGAGGGGTGACGCAAAAACCGCGTCCTGTAGCCAGCTTTGGTCGCCGAGGTAACGCTCGGCCAGACGCGCGGTGCCGCGCGCATAGTCGGCGCCGACGGAGATCGCGGCGTCGGCGTCGGCGTGCGAGGCGATCCACGCCGTCAACTGCACACGACGCAGCATGACGAACGTCGGGATCAACGCCAGGTGCTCCTCGGACAGCACCCGCACCGCCTGGTATCCGCGCAGCCAGTCGGCGATCATGGCGTCGGCCTCCGGGGTGTCCTCGAGCCACGACACCACAGCGGCCAGATCGGCCAGATGCCAGCCCCAGCCGCAGTCGTCGAAATCGATCACGGTGATGCCCGCGCCCGGCGAGGACGGGTCGACCATGAGGTTGGACAGCCGCAGGTCGGCATGGATGAGCCCGAACCGGTCCGAACCGGTGCCGAATTTGCTGATCCGCGAGGTGATCTCGGTCACGGCGCGCTCGATCGCCGCTGTGTCGCCCTTGGTGAGCGCCGGCGCGTCACGCCAGTTGCCCCAGCGGGCGTCGGGACCGAGGATCGCGTCGAGATCCCAACCGAACCGCGTGAACGACGCGGGCGCGGTCCAGCTCTGGGCGTGATCGTGCATGATCGCCGTCAACTCGCCGAGTTCGGCGAACCCCACGACGTCGGGCGCCTCCTCGGCCGTGCACCCAGGCACGAAGCTCACGGCGTCGACGTAGAGGGTGCGGTCGCCGACGGTGGCCGCGACCACCTGATCGCCGCCTTGGGCTGCCACGAGTTCCGGTGTCCTGACAGTGGTTTCGCGTCGCAACGCGGCCATCCAGGCCAGTTCGGAGGTGATGCCTGCCACCGAGTGGTAGTCGGGGCGGTGCACGCGCAGCACCAATGGCTCGGTGTCACCGCCCGGCTCGCCGGCCAGATACGTCGCGTTCTCCGACAGGCTGAGCAAGCGCAGCGGGGTGTTCGGATCGCGCTGGTAGGCGCCCAGTGCGGCGCGCGCGAACAGTTCGTGGTCAGCTGGAAGTCCCGGCATGTCGAAGAGTGTGGACCAAAAGCCGAACCAGAGCAGACCAAATCGAGAATTTTTACGCTGCCGTTGCATGGCTCCCAGCTTCGAAACATGTTTGCAACAAACCCGCATATGTACAGGTAATTCCAAGTTGACCAACGAATCTGGGCGCGGTAACAATTGCCAGCGTCGCAGCACAACGTCGTCGGCGACATTCTCAGACCAGACCAAAAAATGGTCCGGTAATTTCCCTGTTCAGGGACGGATTAGGACCCTCAATGAGCGAGATCATCGATCCGTCGGCGCCAGGAAAAGCGCCGAGCGGAAAGTCTTCAGAAGCCATCCAGCGCCTCAAACCCAATGCGGTGGGCCTGGTGGGCGTCATGTTCATGGCGGTGGCCACCGCCGCCCCCATCACCGCCATGGTCGGCAACGTCCCCATCGCGGTGGGCTTCGGCAACGGCGCGTACGCGCCCGCCGGTTACTTCGTCGCGACCATCGTGCTGACGCTGTTCGCCATCGGCTACGCCGCGATGAGCAAGCACATCACCGCGACCGGCGCGTTCTACGGCTACATCAGCCACGGTCTCGGCCGCATCGTCGGCCTGGGCGCCGGATTCCTGACGGCGTTGGCCTACATGGTCTTCGAGGCCTCGTTGATCGGCATCTTCTCGTTCTTCGGCAACGACCTGTTCAAATCGTTCTTCGATGTCGACGTGCCGTGGATCGTGTTCGCGGTGGTCATGCTCGCGGTCAACACGGTGCTGACCTACTTCGACATCAACCTCGCGGCCAAGGTGCTCGGGGTGTTCCTCATCACCGAGATCGTGATGCTGGCCCTGATGGCGCTGTCGGTGGTGTTCACCGGCGGTGGCCCGCAGGGTTGGTCACTCGGATCGCTCAACCCGCTCAACGGTTTTCAGAGCCTCACCGGTGAGGTCGCGGGCACGGACGGCAGCATGATCGCCGTCGCCGGATCCGCCGGCGTGGGCCTGTTCTTCGCGTTCTGGTCCTGGGTGGGCTTCGAGTCGAGCGCCATGTACGGCGAGGAGTCGCGCAACCCCAAGAAGATCATCCCGATCGCGGTCGTCAGCTCGGTGATCGGTATCGGCGCGTTCTACGTCATCGTGTCGTGGTTGGCGATCGTCGGCACCGGTCCGCAGAATGCCATTGCCCTGGCACAGGATTCGGAGACCGCGGGCAACATCTTCTTCAACCCCGTGCACGAGCACCTGGGGACCTGGGCGGTCGATCTGTTCAAGATCCTGCTGATGACGGGATCGTTCGCGTGCGGCATGGCGTTCCACAACTGCGCGGCCCGCTACCTCTACGCCATAGGCCGCGAGAATGTCGTCCCCGGTATGCGCAAGACCATCGGCGCGACCCACCCGGTGCACGGTTCGCCGTACATCGCCGGGTTCGTCCAGACCGCGTTCGCGGCCGTGGTGGTGCTGTTCTTCGACCTCAGCGGCCGTGATCCCTACACCGAGTTGTACGGGCTGATGGCCCTGCTGGGCACCACTGCGATCATGATCGTGCAGGCGCTGGCGGCGTTCTCGGTGATCTCCTACTTCCATGTGCACAAGCGGCACCCGGAGACCGCCCATTGGTTCAAGACGTTCCTCGCGCCGCTTCTGGGCGGCACGGGCATGCTCTATGTGATCTACCTGCTGGCCAAGAACGCGTCGTTCGCCGCGGGCGATGCCGCGACCGACTGGATCTTCGCCGCGATCCCGTATGTTGTTGGCATCGTCGGAATCGGCGGAGTGCTGCTGGCGCTGTTCTTGAAGTTCAAGGACCCCAACCGCTATGCCGAACTCGGCCGCACCGTGTTGCAGGAATCACACGAACGCTGACAGAGGGTGCGGGCCGAGGTTGTGACAACTGACATGGGTACGAAAGGGGTTGGGAACATGAGGTTTTCCAACATCATGGATTCCAACAGCTACACGGGTGATCAGTCGATCGACCCGGGTACCGAGCAGTTGATCTCGGCCCGCACCCGGCTGCTCGGGCCGGCGTACCGGTTGTTCTACGAACGGCCGGTGCACCTGGTCCGCGGCCGCGGCAGCCACATGTTCGACGCCGACGGCGTGCGCTACCTCGACGCCTACAACAACGTCGTCAGCGTCGGGCACTGCCATCCTCACGTCGTGGCCCAGGTGACCCGGCAACTGGAAACCCTCAACACCCACACCCGCTACCTGCACGACGGCATCGTCGCGTACTCGGAGCGGTTGCTGGCGACCATGCCCGACGAGGTCGACCAGGTGATGTACGCGTGCACGGGATCCGAGGCCAACGATCTCGCGCTGCGCGTCGCGCAGATGTACACCGGCGCGCGCGGAGTGATCGTCACGCGTGACGCCTATCACGGCAATACCGAAGCGGTGACGGCGATTTCGCCGTCCATCGGCGGCGAGACGGTGACCGGGCCGCACGTGCGCACCGTCCCCGCGCCCGACAGCTACCGGGCGGGAGACGACGTGGCGGCGCGGTTCCGCGCCGACGTCGAGGCCGCCATCGCCGACCTGCAGCGCTGCGGCCACGGCGTCAGCGCTCTGATCGTCGACACCTTCTTCTCGTCGGACGGCATCTACCCGGACACCTCGGTGCTCGCACCCGCCGTGGAAGCCGTGCGCGCTGCCGGCGGCGTCTTCATCGCCGACGAGGTGCAGCCCGGCTTCGGGCGCACCGGCGACGACATGTGGGGTTTCGCGCGCCACAACGTGGTGCCCGACCTGGTGACCATGGGCAAACCGATGGCCAACGGGCTGCCGGTCGCCGCGATGGCCGCGCGCAGTGCCGTGCTGGAACCGTTCGCCGTCGGCGTGCCCTACTTCAACACCTTCGGCGGCAACCCCGTGTCGATGGCGGCGGCCGCCGCGGTGCTCGACGTCATCGAGAACGAGGAACTGGTGACCAGCGCGGCAACCGTCGGCGCCGCGCTGCGCCACGAGCTCACCCGCATCACCGCCGACCATCCGCACATCGGCGACGTCCGCGGCGCCGGGCTGTACGTCGGCGTCGAGTTGGTCGAGGACCGCGACGCCGCCACGCCGGACCGCACCCGCGCCCACGACCTGGTCAACGAGATGCGTGATCGGCACGTCCTGATCTCGGTGTGCGGCACCTACGGCAACGTTCTCAAGATCAGGCCGCCGCTGGTGTTCTCGATGGCCGACGTCGACTGGTTCTGCACGGAGTTTGCGGGGGCGCTGGCACATCTGCCCTGACCAAGTGGGATGCTGTAGGTCGTGCCCGAGGGAGAAGCAGCCACCGCGATCTACATCGCCTCACCCGAGGGCGACACCGGTAAGTCGACGATCGCGCTGGGCATCCTGCACCGGTTGGCCGCGACCGTGCCCAAGGTCGGGGTGTTCCGCCCCATCACGCGGCTGGGCGAGGACCGCGACTACATCCTGGAGCTGCTACTGGCGGGAACCACCGCCGGGTTGCCCTACGAAGACTGCGTCGGCGTCAGCTACCAGCAGGTTCACGAGGATCCCGACGCCGCGATCGCCGAGATCGTCGATCGGTACCACCGCGTCGCCGACCAGTGCGACGCGGTGCTGATCGTCGGCAGCGACTACACCGACATCGCCACCCCCAGCGAACTGAGCATGAACGCGCGCATCGCGGTCAACCTCGGCGCGCCCGTCGTCCTCGCCGTCAAGGCCGCCGACCGCACCCCCGACGAGGTGGTCCACGTCGTCGAGGTGTGCCTCGCCGAACTGGCCGGCCAGCACGCACACACCTCGGCCGTCGTCGCCAACCGCTGCGATCCGGCACAGTTGACGGCCGTGTCCGAGGCGCTGCGCCCGCTCGGACCGCCGGCCTACGTGCTGCCCGAGGAGCCGCTGTTGGTGGCGCCGTCGGTTGCTGAGCTGCAGAAAGCCGTCGACGGCACGGTCGTGGCGGGCGATCCCGCGCTGCTCTCGCGCGAGGCGCTCGGCGTGCTGGTGGCCGGCATGACCGCCGAACACGTGCTGGAACGCCTCACCGAAGGCGTCGCCGTCGTCACCCCCGGTGACCGCTCCGACGTGGTGCTCGCGGTGGTCAGCGCCCACGCCGCCGAGGGCTTCCCGTCGCTGTCGACGATCATCCTCAACGGCGGCCTCGACCTGCACCCGGCGATCGCCAAGCTGGTGGACGGGCTGGGCCTCAAGCTGCCGATCATCGCGACGCCGTACGGCACGTTCGAGACCGCGAGCCGTGTCGCATCCGCGCGCGGCCGGGTGACCTCGACGTCGCAGCGCAAGATCGACACCGCGCTGCAGATCATGGAACGTCACGTCGACATCGACGACCTGCTGGCACGGCTGCGGCTGCCGATCCCCGAGGTCACGACGCCGCAGATGTTCACCTACCAGCTGCTGGACCGGGCCCGCGCCGACCGCAAGCGCATCGTGCTGCCCGAAGGCGACGACGACCGCATCCTCAAGGCCGCAGGCCGGCTGCTGCGACGCGGCGTCGCCGACCTGACCATCCTCGGCGACGAGAGCCAGATCCGCTCGCGCGGTGCGGAACTCGGTGTCGACCTGACGAACGCCACCGTGCTCAATCCACGCACCAGCGACCTGTGCGACCAGTTCGCGCAGCAGTACGCCGAACTGCGCAAGCACAAGGGCATCACCGTCGACCAGGCCCGCGAGATCATCAACGACGTGTCCTACTTCGGCACCATGCTGGTGCACAACGACATGGTCGACGGCATGGTCTCCGGCGCCGCCCACACCACCGCCCACACCGTGCGGCCCGCGTTCGAGATCATCAAGACCCTGCCGGATGTGTCCACCGTGTCCAGCATCTTCCTGATGTGCCTGCAGGATCGCGTACTCGCCTACGGCGACTGCGCGATCGTGCCCGACCCGACGGCTGAGGAGCTGGCCGACATCGCGATCTCGTCGGCGCGCACCGCAGCACAGTTCGGCATCGAACCCCGCGTGGCGATGCTGTCCTATTCGACCGGCACCTCAGGCACCGGGGCCGACGTCGACAAGGTCAGGGCGGCAACAGAACTGGTGCGTGAGAGGGACAAGACGTTGCTCGTGGAAGGGCCCATCCAGTACGACGCGGCGGTCGAACCGTCGGTGGCCAAGACCAAGATGCCCGATTCGGAGGTGGCGGGGCGCGCGACCGTGTTGATCTTCCCCGACCTCAACACCGGCAACAACACGTACAAGGCCGTGCAACGCAGCGCGGGTGCCATCGCGATCGGCCCTGTGCTGCAAGGGCTCAACAAGCCCGTCAACGACCTGTCCCGAGGCGCGCTGGTGGAGGACATCGTCAACACCGTCGCCATCACCGCGATCCAGGCGCAGGGCCGGTCGTGACAGTACTCGTCGTCAACTCAGGGTCGTCGTCGCTGAAATACGCCGTGGTGCGGCCGGCCAGCGGGGAATTCCTGGCCGACGGCATCATCGAGGAGATCGGGTCGGGCGCGGTGCCCGACCATGACGCCGCGTTGCGCGCCGCGTTCGACGAACTCGCCGCCGCGGGTCTCCATCTGGAAGACCTCGATCTGAAGGCCGTCGGGCACCGGATGGTCCACGGCGGCAAGACGTTCTACAAGCCGTCGGTGGTCGACGACGAGCTCATCGCCAAGGCGCGCGAACTCTCCCCGCTGGCGCCGCTGCACAACCCGCCCGCCATCAAGGGCATCGAGGTCGCGCGCAAGCTACTGCCGAACCTGCCGCACATCGCGGTGTTCGACACCGCGTTCTTCCACAACCTGCCCGCGGCGGCGTGCACCTACGCCATCGACCACGAGGTCGCCGAGAAGTGGCACGTCAAGCGGTACGGCTTCCACGGCACATCCCATGAATACGTCAGCCAGCAGGCCGCAATCTTCCTCGACCGACCGCTGGAATCGCTGAATCAGATTGTGCTGCACCTGGGTAACGGTGCATCGGCCAGCGCGGTCGCGGGCGGCAAGGCCGTCGACACGTCGATGGGGCTCACGCCGATGGAGGGCCTGGTGATGGGTACCCGCAGCGGTGACATCGACCCCGGCGCGATCATGTACCTGTGGCGCGCCGCGGGGATGAGCGTCGAGGACATCGAGTCGATGCTCAACCGGCGCTCCGGCGTGCTCGGCCTCGGTGGCGCCAGCGACTTCCGCAAGCTCCGCGAGCTCATGGATTCCGGTGACACCCACGCGAAACTGGCCTACGACGTCTACATCCACCGACTGCGCAAGTACATCGGCGCGTACATGGCCGTGCTCGGTACCACCGACGTCATCAGCTTCACCGCAGGCGTCGGCGAGAACGCCCCGTCGGTCCGCCATGACGCGCTCGCCGGGCTGAGCGGTCTGGGAATCGAGATCGACGACGAGCTGAACTCTGCGAAATCCGATGAGCCCCGCCGCATCTCGACCCCGGATTCGCGTGTGACCGTGCTCGTGGTGCCCACCAACGAGGAACTCGCGATCGCCCGTGCGTGTGTGGGCGTGGTGTAGCTCGTTTTGCGTCGAGTGTGCGTGTGGGGCGGGTTTTCAGCTGGCTTTCCGCCGTGAGCGCACGCTGGATTGCCTGGCGGTCAACGCAGTCCGGATTCTGCGGAGGATTTCGGCGGTGCCGTCCTCGGCGACCACACGGATCACGATCCAGCCGAGTTCAGCGAGCAGCTCGAGGCGCCGGATGTCCCTGACGTACTGCCGTCGATCGGTGCGGTGCTGATCTCCGTCGTACTCCACAGCGACCATCCACTCCTCCCAACCCATGTCGAGATAGGCCAGCGGTGTACCGTCATCCGCCAACACCGGGATCTGGGTGGTGGGCTTGGGAAGCCCGTCACGGACGATGAGCAGACGCAGCCAGGTTTCTTTCGGGGATTGTGCGCCGGCATCAACCAATGGCAGCGTCGCCTCCAGCCGACGCAGACCGCGTGCGCCGCGATGGCGGTTGGCGAGATCCGCGATGTCGGCGACCGTGCACCCCGTGGCTCGGAGCAGCGCGTCGAGGTGGGCGACTCCGCGATTCGTCGGCGAACGGCGTCCGATGTCGAAAGCTGTTCTGGCAGAAGATGTCAGCAGCATCCCGCCGATGACGACCGTCTCGCCAGGGAGCAGGGTGTCGCGTCGGGTCGTGATGCCACGCGGTTGGCGCGGGTTGTCGTGGATGAGGTCAATGGGAATTGACGGGTCGATCCATTTGGCGCCGTGCAATGCCGCAGCGGCGGGCCCGGCGATGACAGCGCGGCGGCCGGACCACAGCCACGCGCCGACGGTCCGCTGCTCAAGTGTCGGCTCGGAGGTCTTGGGCACATACACATTGGGATACAGCGTTCTGAATCGCGTGCGCAGTTGATGGCGGTTCAATGTGCCGTCGGCAAGGGCTTCACTGCCGAGGAATGGTGCGGTCATGGCCGCAGAATTGCAGCGCTTGCCGACACATCGCTGCGCGCGTGAGTGATTTATCCACAGCTCGGACGTTCATCCACAGGTGCACTATCTGTCGAGTGTGCGTGTGGGGCGGGCTTGGGCGTGTTTTTCCGCCGTGGGTGCACGGTCGACATATGGGTGGGCTGGGCGTCGCATCGAGTGTGCGTGTGGGGCGGGCTTGGGCGTGATTTTCCGCCTTGGGCGCACGGTCGACGTGTGGGTGGGCCGAGCATCGCATCGAGCGTGCGTGTGGGGCGGGCTTGGGCGTGTTTTTCCGCCATGAAAGCACGGTCGACGTGTGGGTTGAGCTAGAACGTGCTCATCGGCCGCACGCTGTTGGCCAGGTCGACCAGCGCGTAGCGGTGCGACTGCGTGGGAGCGATGCGGGCCAGTGCGCGCAGCGATGCCTCGACGCCGAGCTTGAGACCGTGCTCGGTGAACGGGAATCCCAGAATGTGGTTGCTGCTCGCGGTGTTGTCGGCGAGCCAGTCGAGCGCGGTTCCCAGCACCAGCGCGCGGATCTGCAACACGCGGGGTTCGGAGTCTGGCAGGGCCTCGACGCGGCGTGCGGCGTCGCGGATGTGCTGCTCGGTGATCTCACTGGTCGACCGGCCCGACAGCAGTGTCACCGCGCTGGTGAGCCGGGCAGTGGTGAAATGCCTTGAGGTGGGCGGAACTTCGTCGAGCGTCTGCACGGCCATATCGCGTTCACCGGCGACCGATTGCGCGCGGGCCAGGCCGAACCCGGCGGAGATCACGCCGTTGTCGGTGCTCCACACGGTCTTGTAGAACTTCAACTCGTCGGCCGTGCCCGCCAACTCCGCGGTCGCGGCGAGTGCGAGCTTGGGCGCCAGCTCACCGGGCAGCGTGTCCAGCACTTCGGTGAAATGCTTTGTCGCCGAATCGTAATCGGCCGAGAGCATCTCGGAGACGGCCTTGAACCAGACCAGCCGCCAGCGCCAACCGACGCGCGCCGCGAGATCCTCGAGCTTGCGGGTGGCCTTGGCGACATCACCGAGATCGAGCAGCGCCCGGACCTCCATGAGCGGAAGCTCGACCGACTCGTTGAGGTCGATGCCCTCGGTGTCGAGCGCACCGTGACGCGCCGCACGCAGCTGGTCCAGCGTGTGGACGGGCTCGCTGAGCACGCTGGCCACCAGCATCGGCGCGCCGACGTCGGTGCGGTCGACCAGCGGCACCGGCAGCGCCCGCACGATCTCCTGCGCGGTCAGCTTCTCCGAGTGCACCTGCCCGTCAACGTAAACGTCGGTGTGCGCCACCAGCAGGTCCACTCCGAACGTCGAGCGTGATGGGCTGAACACCGTCGACAGGCCGGGCCGCGGAACCCCGGTGTCGGTCGCGACCACCTCGCGCAGCACACCGAGAAGCTGCGACGACATCTCCTCGGCGCTGGTGAAGCGTCGCCGCGGATCCGGGTCGATCGCGCGACGCAGCAACCGGTGGTACGAGTCGTAGGTCTCCAGCACAGGATCGTCGGACGGCAGGCCGTCGACGTAGCGTCCACGTCGGGTCCGCAGCGACAGCGTCAAGGCGGCCAGTGTGCGGCCCACGGTGTAGATGTCGGTGGCCACCGTCGGGCCGGTGCGCACGATCTCGGGAGCCTGGTAACCCGGTGTGCCGTAGAGGTATCCGTAGGAGTTCAGGCGCGACACCGCACCGAGGTCGATCAGCTTGAGCTGTTCCTCGGTGATCATGATGTTCTCGGGCTTGAGGTCGTTGTAGGCCAGGCCGATCGAATGCAGATAGCCCAGCGCAGGCAGGATCTCGAGCATGTAGCCGATCGCCTCGGCCACCGGGAGCTTGGCGCCCCTGGCTTGTTTGAGCGACGTGCCGCCGACGTACTCCATCACGATGTAGCCGACGGGGTTGCCGTGCTTGTCCTCGTGCTCGACGAAGTTGTAGATCTTGACGATTCCCGGGTGCGTCACCTCGGCGAGGAACTGCCGTTCGGCCATGGCGATGGCCTGCGCCTCGGCGTCACCGGAATGCACCAGGCCCTTGAGCACCACCGGGCGGTCGTTGACGTTCTTGTCGAACGCCAGGTACACCCAGCCCAGGCCGCCGTGCGCGATGCAACCCTTGATCTCGTACTGGTCGGCCACGATGTCGCCCGGGGACAGTTGCGGCAGGAACGAATACGGGCTGCCGCAGTGCGGGCACCAGCCCTCGGACAGGGCGCGGCCGTCTGGCGTCGACCGTCCGACGGGCTTGCCGCAGTTCCAGCAGAACCGTTTCGACTCGGCCACAACCGGATTGGTCATCAACGCGGTGAGCGGGTCGCGTTCAGGGACACGCGGGATCTCCACCAGCCCGCCGCCGAGGCGCCGCATCGGGGACAACGCGCGCGTGGCCATGGTGACCTGGTCGTAGGCCTCGGTGACCACCGTGCCGCGCGATGTGCCGTCGGTGTCGTCGAACTCGGGCCGGTACACGGCCTGCGTCGCCATGGGCCGCATGGTCGACGCCGAGTCCATGTCGAGGTCTTCCAGGCTCGCCGGTTGTGTGCCCGGCCCGCTGTCGACGTAAGCGTCGTCGGCGTCTGGGAGATCAGGGTTCTCGGGTGAAGTCATCAGTCGACGTACCTCGCCACGGGAGGTGCCGGCGCCGGGCCCAGCACCGTCAACCACTTGCGGTAGAGGGTGTACCACGTGCCGTCACGGCGGATGCGCTCCAACGTCCCGTTCACCACGCGCACCAGGCCGGTGTTCTCCAGGTTCACCCCGATGCCGTAGGGCTCCTGGCTCAGGCTGGGCCCGACGATGTGCAGGTACGGGTCCTGGGCCACCAGGCCGGCGAGGATCGAGTCGTCGGTGCTGACCGCATCGGCCTGCCGCTGCTGCAGCGCCACAAGGCAATCGGCCCACGTCACCACCGACACGATGATGGGCGAGGGGCTGATCTGCTGGATCCGCTGCAGCGAGGTGGTGCCGTCGACGACGCACACGCGCCGGCCCGAGAGATCCGAGGCCTGCGAGATGTTCGAGTCACGCGAGGCCAGGATCCGCTGGTTGGCCATCAGGTACACCGTGGAGAAGTTCACCAGCTTCTTGCGCTCGCATGTGATGGTCATGGTCTTGACGACGATGTCCACCTGGTTGTTGCGCAGCGCGGTGATCCGGTCGGCCGACGACAGGATGCGGTACTCGACCTTCGACGGCGTGCCGAAGATGTCCCTGGACACCTCGCCGGCGATGTCGACGTCGAACCCGGTGATCTGTCCGGTGATCGGATCGCGGAACGAGAACAGGTTGCTGCCGATGTCCAGGCCGACGATCAACCGGCCCCGCGCGCGGATGTTGGCGACGGCCGCCTCGGCCTCTTCCTTGTTGCTGAACGGGCGCAGACTCGCGGTGCGGTTGCAGTCGTCGTTGTCGATCTCCGGAAGCCGCACGGGCTGCGGCGGGATCTCTTCCATGCCAGCGGGCGTCGGTGGTGCGAGCGTCAACGACGGCAGGTTCAGCGCCGGCGCGGCCTGACTGCACCCGACCAGGCTCATCGCGGTCAGGGTGCTCACGAGCAGCATCAGAAGGCGCCTCATCGGTGGTCTCTTCTTCGCGCAAGCGCTCATCAGTGCTGGTCTCTTCTTCGCGCAAGCGCTCATCAGTGCTTGTCTCTTCTTCGCGCAAGCGCTCATCATCGGTACTCACTCAGTCGTGGCCAGATCCCCAACGCCACCGCGACGGCCGCGGCCACGCTGAGCAGCGCGGCGCCCACGGTCGCGCCGGACAGCACGCGGCGGGCGTTGGCGATGTCGGTGCGCAATTGGTTACGGCTGTGCTCGATCGCCTTGGACAACGCCTGGTCGAGCTTGTCGAACGCGGGCGTGGAGTCGTCCTCGCCGGTGCCCAGCGCCACCTGCGTGGCGGCCTGGTAGTTGCCGACGGCGATGTAGGCGTTGATGCGGTCGTCGGCCGCGCGCCAGCGGGTCAGTAGTTGCTCCGCACCCGCCAGATCGCTCTTGTCGATGCCGATGTCGCGGGCCAGGTAGTCCGAAAGCTGCTGCTGCATCACGTCGATGCGCTGATAGTAGGACTGCTTGCGCACGTTTTCGTCACCCCGGCGGATCAGCGCCAGCGTTTCGTCGGCGCGGGCCTGCTGCGCGGTGATGGCGAGTGTGGTGATGGTCTTCAGCGATTCGGCGGCGGTCTCTTTGGCGCTGCGACTGTCCGACGTCGAGATCACCAGCGCGGTCGACACCCAGATGAGCATGATCAGCACGGCCAGGCCGCCCGCGACGAAGCCGATGTTGACCCGGCGCCTCGTGCGCCGCGCCAGCCACCGGTTGGCGAAGGCGCCGAACAACAGCGTCGCGAGCACCACCAGGATCACGGGCAGCGGGATCTGGGTGGACGCCGTGGTCTCGGCGTCCACGCGCGCCGAGGTCTCCTCGTAGAGGCGCTGCGCGTCGGGCAGGATCTGCGTCTGCATCATCGACGACGCCTCGGACAGGTACGACGAGCCGACGGGGTTGCCCGCGCGGTTATTGGTGCGCGCGGTTTCGATGAGGCCGGTGTAGACGGCCAGCCGCGCGTTGATCCGGCCCAGCAACTGGATCAGCGCCTCGTCGGTGAGCCCGCTGGAGGCGCGGGTGACGGCGACGGACGCGTCGACGATGGCCTGCTCGTAGCGCTGGCGCACGTCACGCGGTTCGGCGCCCGCGATGAACGCCGTCGCCGCGGCCGCGTCGGCCACCGACAGCGTCGTGTACAGCCGGCCCGCCGCGAACGACAGGGGTTCGGTGTGGTCGAGCACCGTCGTCAGCGCCTGCTGACGGTCGTTGACCGTCGTCGACGTCGCGAACGCGCTCGCGATGACCAGCGCGGACAGCACCAGGCCGATGGTGAGGATGCGGCCGGGAGTGGTCCACAGGAACCACCAACGCGGGTGGGCAGGTGTGGTCGGCGACCGGGACGCGAGGGGTTCGGTCGAGGGATGTGCCAACTCCACAGTCACCTGCGCGCGAACCTCACTGCGTTTCGATGCTTACGGCTCTTCGTCCAAAGCAACTCTATAAAAGAATTCTAAGATTTTCCGGCACGCCTCGCCCTGGAATCACGGCCGGTTCAAAGTGGCCGAACTATTTAGCGTGTCGTTCCTTATCCTGTACGGGTGCGTGGCGACGGAGATGGCTGGGTGATGTCGGAGAACGGCGCCCGGTTCTGGGGTCGCCACGGCGCGGCCGGTTTGCTGTTGCGGGCCCCGATGCCCGGCGGCGCGGCGGCGGTGCTGTTGCAGCACCGCGCGCCGTGGAGTCATCAGGGCGGAACGTGGGCGCTGCCCGGCGGTGCACGCGACAGTCATGAGACCCCTGAGCAGGCCGCGGTGCGCGAGGCGCACGAAGAGGCCGGCCTACCCGCCGAGCAACTGACGGTGCGCACGACGGTGGTGACCGCCGAGGTCGCAGGCATCGGCGGCACGCAGTGGACGTACACGACGGTGATCGCCGACGCGGCCGAACCCCTGCACACCGTGCCCAACCGGGAGAGCGCCGAGTTGCGCTGGGTCCTCGAGGATCAGGTCGCGGACCTGCCGCTGCATCCCGGGTTTGCCGCGAGTTGGCAGCGCCTACGTGAGGTGACCGCGACGATCCCGTTGCTCAACCGGCAGCGCTGATCGCGGCCTTGAGGTCCTCGGCGGCGGCCTTCGGGTCGTCGGCAGCGGTGATCGCGCGCACGACGACGACTCGCCGCGCGCCCGCGGCGAGCACCTCGGGCAGACGCTCCTGGTCGATGCCGCCGATCGCGAACCACGGCTTGCCGGGACTGTGCGCAGCGGTGGCCCGCACCAGATCCAGACCCGGCGCGGGACGCCCCGGTTTGGTGGGTGTCGGCCAGCACGGCCCGACGCAGAAGTAGTCCACCCGCTCCTCGATGGCCACGGCCATCTGCGCGGCGTCATGGGTCGAGCGTCCGATGACCGGCCTGCGGCCGATGATGCCGCGCGCGACATCCAGCGGCAGGTCGTCCTGGCCGAGATGCAGCACGTCGGCCCCGGCGGCCAGGGCGATATCGGCGCGATCGTTGACGGCCAGCAGAGCGCCGTGGCGGCGTGCGGCGTCGGCCAGGATCTCGAGCGCTTCGAGTTCCTGACGGGCCTCAAGCGGCCCGAACTGTTTCTCACCCGCGGAGCCCTTGTCACGCAGCTGGATCAGGTCGACGCCGCCGGCGAGTGCCGCGTCGGCGAATTCGGCCAGGTCACCGCGTTCACGACGGGCGTCGGTGCACAGATACAACGAGGCGCGCTGCAGGCGCTGGACGGGAAGTTCGACGGCTTGGTCCACACGGTGACGGTAGTCGGTGTTCTTTGAGTAATCTGGACGGGCAACACGGGAGTCCCGGGAACGGGGACTGAGAGTGGGCATCGCCGGCCCTTACCGTCACACCTGATCCGGGTCATGCCGGCGAAGGGAGCAGGATCTATGACACGTACGGTCGCCGTCATCGGCGGTGGCGTCATCGGGCTGTCCGTCGCGCGACGCGCAGCGCTCGACGGGTGGACGGTGCGCCTGCACTGCACCACCGAGCGCGGCGCGTCGTGGGTGGCCGGCGGCATGCTGGCGCCCCACAGCGAAGGCTGGCCCGGTGAGGAGCAGTTGCTCCAGCTGGGGCTGGAATCGCTGCGGTTGTGGCACTCCGGGTTTCTCGACGGCCTGCCCGAGACGGTGGTGACCGCGCGGGAATCGCTCGTGGTGGCGGTGGACCGCGCCGACGCCGCCGATTTGCGCACCGTTGCCGAGTGGCTTGCCGCCCAGGGGCATCCGGTCGAGTTGACCACCGCCGCCCGTGATGTGGAACCTTTGCTGGCTCAAGGTATTCGGCACGGATTCCGCGCGACGACAGAGCTGGCGGTGGACAACCGCGGGGTGGTCGACGCGCTGGCCGCGCACTGCGAGCGGTTGGCCGTGCGGTGGGCGGGGCAGGTCGACGACCTCGCCGATGTCGACGCCGACGCCGTGGTGATCGCCAACGGCATCGACGCGCCGCGGCTGTGGCCGGACCTGCCGGTGCGCCCGGTCAAGGGTGAGGTGCTGCGGCTGCGGTGGCGCAAGGGGTGTATGCCGGTGCCGCAGCGTGTGATCCGCGCCCGTGTGCACGGCAGGCAGGTGTACCTGGTGCCCCGCGCCGACGGCGTCGTGGTCGGTGCCACGCAGTACGAGCACGGCCGCGACACCGCACCGGTGGTCAGCGGCGTGCGGGATCTGCTGGAGGACGCCTGCGCGGTGATGCCCGCGCTGGGGGAGTACGAACTGGCCGAGATCGCGGCCGGGCTGCGGCCGATGACGCCGGACGGTTTGCCCGTCGTGGAACGTGTCGACGAGCGCACCGTGGTCGCCGTCGGGCACGGACGGAACGGATTTCTGTTGGCGCCGTGGACCGCTGAGCGGGTCGCGGCAGAACTCGAAGTGGGTGTGGGAGCGAAATGATCACCATCACGGTCAACGGGGAGAGCGTCGAGGTGGACGACACCATCACCATCGAACGCCTGCTCGAGACACGCGGTTTTCCCGAGAAGGGCATCGCTGTAGCGCTGGACTGGTCGGTGCTGCACCGCTCGGAGTGGTATCAGACCCTATCCGACGGGGCACGCATCGAGGTCGTGACGGCGGTGCAAGGTGGCTGACTCCGTGCTGCGCATCGGCGGGCGCGAATTCGGCTCCCGGCTGATCATGGGCACCGGCGGTGCCCCCAACCTCTCGGTGCTCGAAGAGGCGCTCATCGCCTCGGGCACCGAACTGACCACCGTCGCGATGCGACGCGTCGACGCCGAAACCGGAACGGGCGTACTCGATCTGCTCAACCGGTTGGGCATCGCCGCGCTGCCCAACACCGCCGGCTGCCGCGGCGCGGCCGAGGCGGTGCTCACCGCGCAGCTCGCGCGTGAGGCGCTCGGGACCGACATGGTGAAACTCGAGGTCATCGCCGACGAGCGCACCCTGCTGCCCGACGCGGTCGAACTCGTCAAGGCCGCAGAACAATTGGTCGACGACGGGTTCACCGTGCTGCCCTACACCAACGACGACCCGGTGCTGGCGCGTCGACTCGAGGACATCGGATGTGCCGCGGTGATGCCGCTCGGCTCGCCGATCGGCACCGGGCTGGGCATCTCCAACCCACACAACATCGAGATGATCGTCGCGGCCGCGGGGGTGCCCGTGGTGCTCGACGCCGGTATCGGCACCGCGAGCGACGCCGCGCTGGCGATGGAACTGGGTTGTGACGCCGTGCTTTTGGCCACTGCCGTCACACGCGCGTCCGATCCGCCGACCATGGCCGCCGCGATGGCCTCGGCCGTCACCGCTGGCCATCTCGCCCGGCAGGCGGGTCGTATCCCTAAGCGGTTCTGGGCGCAGGCGTCGAGCCCGGCGCTGTGACTGCGCCTGTGAAACGGTATGTGGCGCTGGGCAGTTCGATGGCGGCCGGACCCGGCATCAAACCGTCGGCACCGGGTGCGCCGCGGCG
The DNA here is from genome assembly GCF_001457595.1 of Mycolicibacterium smegmatis. Taxonomy (GTDB): domain Bacteria; phylum Actinomycetota; class Actinomycetes; order Mycobacteriales; family Mycobacteriaceae; genus Mycobacterium; species Mycobacterium smegmatis. The sequence continues at coordinate 918,364 of NZ_LN831039.1, forward strand.
GGCAGGCCGCTCGGCCCGCAACTATCCGCACCTCGTCGCCGAGCGCCTCGGCCTGGATCTCATCGACGTCACGTACTCGGGAGCGACCACCGCGCAGGTGCTGCGGGACAAGCAGAACGGTGTCCCGCCGCAGATCGACGCGCTCGACGGCTCCGAGGCTCTGGTCACCGTCACCATCGGCGGCAACGACGCCGGTTACGTGCCACTGCTGACCGTCGCCGCGTGGCCGCGGCTTGTGCGCCGGTTGCCGGTGCTGGGCCCGTGGGTGCGCAACCTGCTCGACGCCGACGCGCGCGAGAAGGCCCTGCAGCAGGTTGCCGCGTCGCTGGTCGAGGTCGGCCGATCGATCCGTGCGCGCTCCCCGAAGGCCACCGTGCTGTTCGTCGACTACCTCACGCTGCTGCCGCCCGTCGGTGCCCCGGCGCCGCCGCTCGCCGACGCGGACGCCGAACTCGGACGTCACGTCGCCGACACGCTGGAGAAGCACACCGGTGCCGCCGCGGCGGAAACCGGTGCAGGCTGGGTGCGCGTCGCCGAGGCCAGCCGTGATCATCACGCCTGGTCATCAGACCCCTGGACCACCCGGCCGGGCTTCCCGTGGCAAGGGCGCCCGGCACCCCTGCACCCCAACGCGGCGGGCATGCGGGCCGTCGCGGATATGGTCGCCGCTCAGCTCGGCTGAGATCATGGTGGCAATGATCGAACTCGCCGGGCTGACAAAGCTCTACGGAACCCACCGCGCCGTCGACGACCTCAGCTTCACCGTCGAACCGGGCGTGGTCACCGGCTTCCTCGGGCCCAACGGCGCGGGCAAGACCACCACCATGCGGCTGATCCTCGGCCTGGATCACCCCACGTCCGGCACCGCGACCATCGACGGCAAGCGCTACCGCGAGCTCAAGAATCCGCTGCGCACCGTCGGCGCCCTGCTCGACGCGCGGCAGGCGCATCCCAACCGCTCGGCCCGCAGCCACCTGCGGTGGATCGCCGCGGCCAACCGCATTCCGGCGTCCCGCGTGGACGAGGTGCTGGAGATGGTCGGGCTGGCCTCGGCCGCCGACCGCAACGCCGGGGCGCTGTCGCTGGGGATGAGCCAGCGGCTGGGCATCGCCGCGGCGCTGCTGGGAGATCCGCCGGTGCTGTTGTTCGACGAACCGGTCAACGGGCTGGATCCCGAGGGCATCCACTGGGTACGCACGCTGATGCGCGAGCTGGCCGGTGAAGGTCGCACGGTGTTCGTGTCGAGCCATCTGCTGGCCGAGATGGCGAATACCGCCGACCGCCTGGTGGTGATCGGGCAGGGCAAGCTGATCGCGTCGACCACGGTCACGGAGTTCGTCAACGGCTCCGACGCCGACACCGTGCGGGTGCGCAGCCCGCAGTTGGAGACGCTGCGCGACGTGCTCTCGGACGCCGGACTCGACGTCGTCACCGAACCCGACGGCGGTGCCCTCAACGTGCACGGGGTGGCGATCGAGGTGATCGGCGATCTCGCGGCCCGCAACGCCATCACACTGCACGAGTTGAGCCGCAGGCAGGCGTCGCTGGAGGAGGCGTACTTGAAGCTCACCGATGATGCCGTCGACTACCGGGCGGTGCAGCCGTGAGCGCGCTTGCAGCGCTGGACGCCGAGCGCATCAAACTCTCCACGACGCGCTCGCCGCTGTGGTCGGTGGTCGGTGCCGCCGTGCTGAGCTTCGCCATCGCGGCGCTGCAGGGCTGGAGCGCCTATGGCTACACGCCGTTGCCACCAGGCAAGGCCGCGCTGGGCGTCGCGGTGTTCGGGGTTCCGGTGCTCATGGTGCTGGCGTCGATGACCATGACGGGCGAGTACCGCACCGGATTGATCCGCACGACGTTCATGGCCACACCGAACCGGTCCGTGGTGCTCGCCGCGAAAGCCATTGTGTGCGCCGCGTTTTCCTCGGTCGCGGCGATCGTCATGGTGCTGGGCGCGGTGCTGGTGGCCCGGTTGTTCACCGATCCGCTGATCGCGGTGGATCTCTCGCCGACCAATCCCGCGACCTGGCAGGTGGCCGGGAGCTTCGCGTTGTATGCCGCGTTGGCCGCGATCCTCGGTGTGGCCGTCGGCGCGTTGGTGCGGTTCTCGGCGGGCGCCGTCGCGGTGCTGCTGTTGTGGCCGCTGGTCGCCGAGCCGCTGCTGGCCAACATGCCCGGCAACGGCGCCCAAATCGGGCCGTGGCTGCCGTTCGTGCACATGTACCGGTTCCTCGACGTCGACTGGTTGTTCCCGAGTTACGCCATGCCGTGGGGTCCGGTGGGGTCGCTGATCTACTTCGTGGTGCTGGTCGTGGTGGTCTTCGTCGCTGCCGTCGTGGCGCTCAACCGGCGGGATGCGTAGGTCGTCCGGTTGTTGCTGAACCGCCTGCCTCTCGGCCGCTAAGCTGCTGGATAGCTTGACGGAGTCACGTGTCGAGGGGGCCATCTGTGAGTGTGCTCGACGGGTTTTATTCGACGCTGTCGAAGGCTAGGCAGACGTTCGGTGAGGGACCGCCGAGTGACGGTGCGGAGTTCGACCAGAGCTCGCAGCTTCTGCAAATGAAGGCGAATGTGGAGGCGGCGGCTCCCGACGATCGCTGGCAGGGGTCGGGTGCGAATGCCTACGCGGCGGCGAACAGGGAGCACGCCGCGGTCTACGAGAAGCTCGCAGATCTGGACCGCAGGATGGCAGCCGAGGTCAAGAATGCTGCCGGTGTGGTGTCCAGCGGGCGCCAAGGTCTGGACTCGACGGCAAACTGGGTCAACAGCGCCGTTCAATCCCTGCCGCCCACGTCGGAACAGGACCGGGAACGCAAGCTTCTGCCGATCGCCCGTGAAGGCATCAGCCAGGTCAACGGGATCGTGCAGTCGGCCACCGCCCAGATGGTGGAGATCAAGGGTCGCATCACCGGTCTCAAGGGCGAGTACGAGGCACTGAGCAACCAAAAGTTCGCGCCGGGCGGCGACAAGTCCGAGGAGGACAAGAACGAGAAAGACGACGACGTCCAGAAGGTGACGGGCGACGACGCCGACAAAGACGAGCGCGACGGGAAGGCGGACGGCGAAGCCTTGGCGGAACAGGCGAACCTGCCCTCGGCGCATCGTGATCCGGCGGTGCTGGATGAGGTTGCCGCGAATCTCCCGGAGTCTCCCCTCACGGCCGAGCAGATGGCCGCTCTCGCAGCCGGTGAAGAAGTCAACGACGTCCCGAAGGAGACGCTCGACTATTACCGGGACTTCTACAATGCCGCGGGCAAGGACGGCCTGCTTCTGCTCGACCGGCACCTGGAGTCGCAGGAGGCGGGCGGCGATGCCGAGGTAGGAGCCCAACGAGACAGGCTCGCCAACGGATTGACACTTACCAGCAACGAGAAGGTGGTTGAACTCAACCCGGACGGTTCGGTCGCGGCACGCGGTGGCTACGACCAGTTGCCGGCTGACCTGCGCGAAATGCTCGAGGTACGTCGCGCGGATCCGACCTATCCGGGTTGGGAGAATCTTGGACCTACCGATGCGAAGAACCAGCATGTCGCTGATGTGGTGCAGTTCAGTGAGCTGATGGGTGAAGCCAACCCGGGTTACCAGCCCGGGACGAAGCTGGGCACCGAGATGTACCTGAAGTCGGCCGACATGGTCGAGAACTCCACCGGTGGTTGGGGAATGACCGATACACCACCGGAAGCCTATGAGCGCGCGGCGAGTTCGTTGGCCGAGATCGCGGGCCGCAACAACGAGTCGTCGTATCAGATCTGGTCCGGAGACGGAATGCCCGAGGGATATGACCCTAAGGAAACGGTCCGCACATTGATCGGCCACGACTGGTCGCAGAGCGGGGGTGGGGGAAGCGGTGCGGCGACCCTGCTGGACTGGATGACCGAGGACACCCAACGTCCGATCGGCGACCCCATCGGTGACCGCGCGCGGCAGGCGTTCGTCGACCTTCCGGACTACCTGGCGCCCAGCGACACCGACCCGGTATGGGACAGCCAGCGCGACGCATTCGCTCGCAATCCTGCGATCTCTACAGAGATGAGTCAACTTCTGGCTTCACACACTGGTGCGCTGGTGGCGCCCGGCCAGCAGAACGGCTTTGTCGACACCAGGATCGATCCGGAAGGCTATCCGCGGATCAGCGCGGACGACGCCAACCGCCTGTTGGAACTCGGCTCCTACTCCGAGGAGGGGAGGACGACACTGACCACTGCGGCCGAACCTGCCCGCATCGAAGAGTTGCAGACAGCCATGGGGAATCACCCGGGCAACCTGGCCGACTATGTGGCCAATAGCCCCGCAGGCGCGTTGTCAGGGCGCATCGACCACGCGATGACGGAAGCCATCACCAACCAGAACGAGGTGCTCCAGCAGGACGTCGTGGCGAAGGACGCGGTCTATCGCGCGAAAGTCGCCGGTGCCGAGCTAGCAGGCTCGCTCGCCGACGAACTGACACCGAAGATTCCTCGTGCCGGTGAGGTCATCGGCTATACCGGGCTGGACCCGGGCGCAACTGTCGAGAACGCCATCAAGCACTTCATCGAGGCCCCCGAGTACAAAGCGCTCACGGTGCCCGACGACGACATCTTGATGGCGGGGTCGAACGTACAGGCGCAGCAGACGGTGCTGGAAGCGGCGATGAAGGCTGGTGAGCTGCCCGACGAGTTGAAGCGCGGCGATTCACCCGTACAGATCTCCGAATTGGGGCCGGACAGTCGGGCGTACCAGATCGTCCAGAAGTACCTCATCGAGCGTGGCTTGGCACAGTATGTCACCGACTATGCGCAGAGCTACTCAATCGCCCTGAAATAACTTGAGTACAAGGGAGACCTGTTGATAGAACCGACGCGACGGCGATCGTCTGTGGATGCGTCAGGCGCGTTGACCCGTATGAGCGTCGTCATACTGGCTGCGGTCGCGGTTGCCTTCTTCGGCGGATGCGGTACCGACACTGAATTCTCGACACCGACGACGTCGGCTGCGGTCGATTTCCCCTATCCGCCGTTTGAAATTCGGACCGACATTGCGGTCCCGCTTCCGCCTCGTCTCAGAGACGCTGCCCAGTTCGCGCTGGACATGTCGGTCGACGACCGCCGGAAGAACGATCCCAACGACGACGAAGCTGACCGACGGTTCCGAAGCCAGATCGCGCCGGAGGCCGACATCGCGGACCTTCCGCCAGGCCCCGATACTGCTATCGGAGAGACGGGGGGCGCGCTTCACCGTGCGGTGGGTGCTCGGGGTCTACCCGATGACACGGTCGAAGTGACGATTTGTCAGTACGACACCCCGGGTCTCTACACGAAGTTGAAGGACGGACGGATTGTCAGCTCCGACATTCCGATGAGTGTCCAACGTCCTCTGGTGCAGTGGACCGGTCGGCCCGCAGCTGATGGCACCACTCCTGCTGGCCCTCGGTGGCTTTGGGTTGGCGAGACCGCTTCGTACAACCTGCCTGCCCAACAAGTTGCTGAGCTTTGCGATCCGTTCAAACCCGAACCGTTCATCCAGAAGATGCCCGACCCGACGACAGCAGCATCCGCGACGCCGAGCGGATAGCGTAGTCAAGTTAGATTCCGTCGAGCATCTAGAGAAATGTCAGCCTTTGGAAGGCCAGCTAAGTACGTCACCGGTTACGGCCAGAGCTATTCGTTCGTACTGAAGGGTTAGCAGTGGAAACGCTACCGAATCCGATTCTGTGTTGAGCATGACCAATTGGCGAAAGAGCAGCGTGCTCGGGCCGAATCCGGTGCCGGGTATACCGGTGCCACCGCCGACAAGGCCCCTGTCGCGCCGTCGACCACTGGTTCCGAGAACACCACTGCATCGCCCGACACCGCGCCGGTGCGTCCGCCGACCAGAGTTCCCACTGATTCGTCAATTCTGTTGTGACCGTTGAGTTCCTCGACCTGAAGGTGTGTTGATGAGTTTGCCTCCCCCGCCGGATTCGTTTGGTTCTCAGCCGCCGAATGGTGGTGGGGTTCCGCCGCGGGGTGGGGGGCCTGGTGGTCAGGGATCGTATGGTGCGCCGCAGCCGGGTCAGCAGCCGTATGGGCAGTATCCGGGTCAGCCTGGTCAACCGCAGTGGGGTCCGCCGCCGCAGCAGTGGGGAGCTGCGCCGCCACCGCCGAACAGGGGGGCGCGGTAAATGGGTGCTGATCGGCTTGGCGTTAGTCGCGGTGATCGCGTTGAGCATCGCGGGCACTGCGGTGGTTCTGAAATCAGACTCTGGCGACGGTAATGGTTCGACGCCCTCGGCGCAGCGATTCAGAATTCGCAAGCGCCAACGACACGGGCCCGGCGAACCTCATCACCGAGGATCCGACGTGTGGGGCGTGGGGGCGTATTTCCCGCGAGTTAAGCACCGCGACTAAGGCCGTGGATTGGGCTGAGCGCGATGACTCCGTTCCTGCAGATGCGTGGGACCCGGATCTGCGTGCAGCGTACGAGGCTGCTGGGCGGGCGATGAGTAATGCGGCAGAAGGTGTGCGGGCGCTAGTTAGTGCGACGCCCCACCGGGTTATGCGAGAATTATACGGCCAATTCAATACTTTCACGAATGGCGTCGTGGAAAAAACTCCTATTTACACTGCGGCTGATTCTGAGTTAGCCACCATGTCCACTACAATTGCCTCCGCGTTATCGTCAATATGTTCTGCCGTCCAATAACAAGTTGCAGCGGCAATCGCGCCGATGCTGCCTCCCTTGGATGGTACGTCAGGATCTGGCGGGGCTAACGCGGCCGCTGACCAAGAACCATTTTTAGACAGTTCCAGTTCGATCTGTTCAGACTGGAAAGCAGAGGTTGAGGATTCTAACAAAAACTTAGCAGATTGCAAGGAATCGACCCCGCAATTCCAGCAAGTGCTTGGACTCCAGAGCAGCGCTCCATAAACGAAGCGCTAAGGCCGGTGCTTGTGGAAGCTGCTAACAATTTTGAAACCATTGGGAAACGTGCGAACGGTAACATTAATGATTTCTTGGCGGAACCTGCCACCTTAGACCAAAATCTAAAGACAGTAATTCACGGCTCGAAGTCTCCAGAGGCCGTTAGCGACATCCAAACCGCAATACCGAGGGACAACGCGGCGCCAGGTTTGGCTCCAGTGGTTTCTGATTCTGGCCAAAAAAATGCGATTCATGGGACTCGCGAAGTTGAATCCAGTTCTGCACCAGAACCTTAGGTAGTTGAACCAAAGGTGCCAGTCGAACCCGTAAAGGACTTCGTTCCTGTGGCACCTGGACCCATCAGGTGCCTCATGCACAACAGCCGGGAGCTCCTGCGAAACCGGCGATTTCCGGTTTGCCAGGTTCCGCTCAGGCACCCGCCACGCCGAGCGGGCCAGGCATCGGTGGATCCCCCTCCGCTCCTGCCATGCCTTCAGCCCCCTCCGCTGGCGCAAGCCCACTGAGCAGCAGCAGCGGACTGGCCTCGTCCGGAACGAGCGGGGCCGAGCGAGCAGCAGACGCCACGGCCGCCGCCAGCGCTGCCGGCCCTCGTGCGCCGGTCGATCCGCTGCAACAGTTCGCGCAGTCGTTCGCGAACTCGTCGAATCCGTCGATCCAGCCGGCATCCACGTACTCGCCGCCGATGTCGTTGGAGCCGCTCGACACCACGCCGAATCCGAGCACGCCCGCCGCCGCGACGGTGACGCCGAGCAGCAGCCAGGCGCCGGCGGCGCCGCCACCCGCAGCGCCAACAGGCGGCGGCGGCACGCCGACCGGCATGGGCGGCGGCGGAATGGGTGGTGGCATGGGCGCGATGCCGCTGGGGCCCCGCCGACTCCGCCACCAGCGGCGCCCACCCCGGGTTGCACCCACGGCGGCCCCACCGCCCCCACCGGTGGCGCCGACGCAGGCTGGTGGCGCACAGGTCGCGCCGATCCCGGTATCGGCGGCTCGAGCCGAACGCGAAGCCGCCGCCGCGGCACGCCGGTCTGGCGTAGAGCCGTTGGAGATCGCGCGACGCGTCGCCGCGGTGTTGAACGCCGGGCCGCGTGAGCCGAAGTTCATGTGGCTGACCGGTTTGACGACCGACGGAACGATCGTCGTTGCCAACAACTATGGCTTGGGCTACATCTCGCCGTGGGTGAAGCTGCCGGCGCCGGTGAAGTTCGCCTTCGCCGATGAGTCGATTCCGATTGCGGAGCGGGCGAAGTGGGTGACATTCCCGATCGCGGCGCTGCAAGGTTGGGCCGAGTCGCACCACACGGCGTTGCGGGCGGTGATCGCCATGGAGGACCAGTTCGAGGGATTCGACTCTGGTTGTGCCGAGATCAAGCTGCAGCCCGACGACATCCCCACCGCCGGGAAGATGGAGGGCCGCTCGCGGTTGGAGGTGCTCGCCCCTGACGTCGCGATACGGTTGGCGAGTGTTCCGGACACTGCGCTGGCCGACCTGTTGCCCCCACCGCCGGCAGACCCGGAGCCACCGGAGGACCGGCGAATGAACCTGCTGATGGAGGTCTTCCGGCCTCTGCTGAGCAGCGACTCTGGGCGAATTCCGTTGCAGCTCAAGGCTATGGCCGAGTTCGCCGATCACATGCAGAAAATGGCGCTGCACAGTGCCTACACCGCGGCCGATGCGGAGGCCCTGCGTATCGACACCGAGGACGCCATCTACTGGCAGCACGTGGGTGTGCTGTCACGCGACGCGCTGGGAACCATGCCCGAAGGCTCCTAGTCGAGTGAGCGGCACCGCTCGAGAAAATGGCGCCGAAGAGTTACCCGCCACGCATTCGACCTCTCCGGGCCCGCCGAAAGCACCCGCTACCGTGGGTGCAATGCGACGTAGTTTGACGGGGGCCGTGCTGGGCACGGTGGTGCTGGCCGGGGCGTTGGCCGGGTGTGACGCGAAGACCGAACTGCAGGCGCCGCAGGCGCAGCCGACGCCGGAGGGCGTATCGGCCGCGGCTGTGGAGTTCGCGAATCAGCTGCGCGAACGCGTCACGATCGACGCGATGATGGGCCACCTGGAGAAGCTGCAGGAGATCGCCGACAACAACGACGGCAACCGCGCGCTGGGCACCCCGGGTTACGACGCCAGCGTGGACTATGTCGTCAGCGCGCTACGCGACAAGGGTTTCGACGTGGAGACCCCGGAGTTCGAGGTGCGGTTGCCCTACGCGGAGGACCCGCAGGTGACGGTCCGCGGTCAGGCGGTCACCGCGAAGCCACTGGAGTTCACGATAGGCACCGAGGGCGTCTCGGGCCCGCTGGTGCCGGCGAAGGTGGAGGACACCCCGGGCTGTGAGGCCGGCGACTACGACGGACTCAACGTGGCCGGCGCGGTGGTGCTGGTGGATCGCGGCGCGTGCGCGTTCTCGATCAAGCAGGCCGTGGCCGCCGAGCGCGGCGCGGTCGCGATGATCGTCGCCAACAACACCGACGGCGACGAGATGGGCGGCACGCTGGGCCGGCGCACCGACGTCAAGATCCCGGTGGTCAGTGTCACCAAGGCCGAGGGCGCCCGGCTCCGCGCGAACCCTGGCCCCACGACCATCAGCCTCGTTGCGGGTGTGCGGGTCGAGAAGACGCGCAACGTGATCGCCCAGACCGACACCGGATCGTCGTCGGACGTCGTGATGGTCGGCGCGCACCTCGACAGCGTCGCCGAGGGCCCCGGCATCAACGACAACGGCTCCGGCGTGGCCGCGGTGCTGGAGACCGCGCTGCAACTCGGCAGCAGCCCCGACGTGAACTACGCCGTGCGGTTCGGCTTCTGGGGCGCGGAGGAGGAGGGCCTGCTGGGCTCCACCAACTACGTCGAATCGCTGAACGAAGACCAGCTCAAAGACATTGCGCTGTATCTGAACTTCGACATGCTCGGTTCGCCGAACCCCGGCTACTTCACCTATGACGGTGACCAGTCGGCCCCGCCCGAGCCGCGGGTGCCGCGCGTGCCCGAGGGCTCCGCGGGTATCGAGCGCACCCTGGCCGCCTACCTGGCCGACGCCGGGAAGATGCCGCAGGACACCAGCTTTGACGGCCGTTCGGACTACGACGCGTTCACCCTCGCCGGCATCCCTGCGGGCGGACTGTTCTCCGGCGCGGAGGAGAAGATGTCCCCGGAGGAGGCCGAGGAGTGGGGCGGCGCGGCCGACGAACCGTTCGACCCGAATTATCACAAGAACACCGATACCCTCGAACACGTGGACCGGGACGCTCTGCAGATCCACGGCGAAGGCGTGGCCTTCACCGTCGGCCTGTACTCACAAGATCAGCGGGGACGCAACGGGATACCGGTCCGCGACGACCGCACCCGCCATCAGATCAGCCCACAGTGACGCGGCGCCGGCTGGCCGCCGCCCTGGCCACCGCAGCCGCTGTCGCGGTGACGGCCGTGGCCTGTTCGCAGGAACCGGCCGCGCCGTCGAACGAGTTGCCGCACGACCTCGCGCAGGCGGTCACGGTCGACGCCATGTTCGGGCACCTGCGCAAGCTCCAGGAGATCGCCGACGCGAACGGCGGCAACCGCGCGCAGGGCACACCGGGTTACGACGCCAGTCTCGACTATGTCGCAGGTTTGTTGCGCGACAAAGGCTTCGAGGTCGAGACGCCCGAGTTCGAGCGACTGGGCACCGTGGGCGGCGGAAACCCGTCGCTGACCGTGTCGAGTCAGCGCTTCTCGGCGGAGCAGGCCTCGCTACTGGTACCGACCCCCGACGGTGGCCTCAACGCGCCGACGCTGCGGCCCGGGAAACCGGCGGGCTGCGCGGCGTCGGACTACAAGGGTGTCACGGTCAAAGGCGCCATCTCGGTGGTGGATGACACCGGGTGCTCGATCGTCGTCAAGCAGAACGTCGCCCTCGCCGAAGGCGCGGTCGGGTTGCTGGTGGTCAGTACCAGCCGCCCCAGCCCGGCCGGTTTGTTCACCTCCGGCTACTACGGCCAACTGAAAGTCCCGGTCGGGGTGATCGACAAGACCGCCGACGCCGCGCTGCGACGCACTACGAGGTCCGTGCGGCTGGTGCTGGACAACAAGGCGCAGATGGTCACGTCACGGAACTTGTTGGCGCAGACGAAAACCGGATCGACCGACAATGTGGTGGTGGTCGGGGCGCACCTGGACAGCATCGCCGGTGGCCCCGGCATCAACGACAACGGTTCCGGCGTGTCCGCGATACTGGAAACCGCGCTGCAACTCGGCGGCTCACCGGCGATCAACAACGCGGTGCGGTTCGCGTTCTGGGGAGCCGAGGAGACCGGGCTGGAAGGGTCGTCGCAGTACATCCGTAAGCTCTCGCCCGAGCAACTCGACGAGCTGGCGCTCTACCTGAACTTCGACATGCTGGGCTCGACGAACACCGGCTACTTCACCTACGACGGCGACCAGTCGGCGCAGGCCGGCGACCCCAAGCCGGTGCCGGAGGGTTCGGCGGGCGTCGAGCGCACCCTCGCCGGATTCCTGAACCTGCAGGGTGTGCGTCCGGCGGACATGCCGTTGAGCGCCAACACCGACTACAGCGCGTTCATGAACGCCGGCGTGCCGATCGGCGGCGCCACCACCGGGTCGTCGCAACGTAAGACCGAGGTGCAGGCGCGGTTGTGGGGCGGCAAGTCCGGGGTCGCGTTCGACCCGAACTACCACACCCGCCGCGACAACATCGACAACGTCGACGCGCACGCGTTGTCGGTCATGGGGCCCGCCGTCGCCTTCGCGGTGGGCACCTACGCGCTGTCCACCGACGGGCCCAACGGCGTCCCAGGACGTGACCAGAGAAAGCGCAGCTGACACACCATTTCTTGACAGCTACTTGGCAGTTCGGAATTGAACCAGGGTGCGGCATAACCCGTGTTAGGGGTATGGAAAACACCGCCTTCACGCCGTCGGGCACTTGCACCATTGCAGGCGTTCACGGTGTACTCCCGCCCCACCGTTACACGCAGGCCGAGGTCACCGAGGCCCTACTCGACCTGCCCGGATATGCCGATTTCGAAGGCATCGTCCGGTCGCTGCACAAAAGTGCAAAAGTGAACAGCCGATATCTGACGCTTCCGCTCGAGGAATACGCCGCACTCGACGATTTCGGTGAAACGAACGGTTTGTTCATCGAACACGCCACCGAATTGGGCTGCGCCGCCCTGACGGGTGCGCTCGACGAGGCGGGCCTGCGCCCCGAGGACGTCGACCTGATCATCACCACCACCGTCACCGGCGCGGTGGTCCCGTCGCTCGACGCCCGCATCGCCGGGCGCGTCGGGCTACGGCCCGATGTGCGGCGCGTCCCGATCTTCGGGCTCGGGTGCGTCGCCGGCGCGGCCGGGGTTGCACGGCTCAACGACTACCTGCGCGGCGCCCCGGACAAGGTCGCCGTCCTGGTGTCGGTCGAACTGTGTTCGCTGACGCACAAGCACACACCGTCGATGCCGACCCTGGTGGCCGGGGCCCTGTTCGGCGACGGCGCCTCGGCCGTCGTCGCCGTCGGCGCCGGGCGCGCCGAACAACTCGACCCCATCGGTCCCGACGTCCTGGACTCCCGCAGCCACCTGTACCCGGACTCGCTGCACGCGATGGGATGGGACATCGGCACCAAGGGATTCGAGATCGTCCTGAGCGCCGAGGTGCCCGGTTTCGTGGGCCGTTACCTGGGTGACGACGTCACCGAGTTCCTCGGTGAGCACGGAGTGGCCACCGACGACGTCAGCGCGTGGGTGAGCCACCCGGGCGGGCCGAAGGTGATCGAGGCGATCATCGAGACACTGGACCTGCCTTCGGACGCACTGGATCTCACGTGGCAGTCGCTCGCCGAGGTGGGCAACCTCTCGTCGTCGTCGGTGCTGCACGTGCTGCGCGACACGATCCGCAAACGCCCACCCGCAGGAACGCCGGGTGTGCTGATGGCCATGGGACCCGGCTTCTGCTCCGAACTCGTCCTGCTGCGGTGGCGTTGATGAAGGCATTCACAGCCCTGGTCGCCGCCGTGGCCGCCGAACGGCTCGCCGAGCTCGTGGTGTCCAAACGCAACCTCGAGTGGAGTAAGACCCACGGCGGCAAGGAGTTCGGCGCCGGCCATTACCCGGTGATGGTGGCTTTGCACACCGGCCTGCTGGCCGGTGCCGCCCTGGAGGCCCGTCGGCGCCGGGTCCGCCCGGCGCTCGGCCGGCCCATGTTCGCGGTGGTGCTCGCAGCGCAGGGCCTGCGCTGGTGGTGCATCAAAACGCTGGGGCCACAGTGGAACACCCGCGTCATCGTGGTGCCCGGCGCGACGCGGGTGCTCGCCGGGCCGTACCGATTCCTGCCGCACCCCAACTACGTCGCGGTGGTGGCCGAAGGCGTTGCGCTGCCGCTGGTCGGCGGCGCATGGCGCACGGCGCTGGGATTCACGATCGCCAACGCGCTGCTGCTGCGGACCCGCATCCGCGTCGAGAACGACGCGCTACGTAGCCTGACATGATCGATCTGCTCGTGGCTGGCGGCGGCCCGGCCGGGCTGGCCACCGCGATATACGCCGCGCGCGCCGGACTGGTAACAGTCGTCGTCGAACCACGACCCGGCCCGATCGACAAGGCCTGCGGCGAAGGCCTCATGCCCCACGCCGTGCGGCAACTCGACCGCCTCGACGTCCACCCCGATGGCCGGGCGTTCCGCGGCATCCGCTACCTCGACGGCAGGCACACCGCTGAGGCACGGTTCCGCGACGGCAACGGACTCGGCGTGCGCCGCACGGTGCTGCACGCCGCGCTGGCCGACGCCGCTGCCGCAGCCGGGGTGCGGGTGGTGGCCGGCCAGGTGGACACCATCATCCAGACCGCAACGACGGTGTGCGCGGCGGGTTTTCGGGCGCGCTACCTCGCGGCCGCCGACGGCCTGCACTCGCCGATCCGGCGTTCGCTGGGCCTGGCCCACGACGAGTCACCCCGGCGGCGCTGGGGAATCCGGCGGCACATCCAGATCGCGCCGTGGTCGGACTGCGTCGAGGTGTACTGGGCGCCCAACGCCCGGGTGAATGCCGAGGCGTACGTGACGCCTGTGGCCGACGACTGCGTCGGCGTCGCGGTGCTCACCTCGACCCGCGGGAGTTTCGCCGAGCACCTCGCGCAGTTCCCCGGCCTGGCGGCCCGACTCGACGGCCTTCCGCACGGACGCGACCGCGCGGCCGGGCCCCTGCTGCAGAAGGTGCGCGGCCGCGTCGCGGGCCGCGTCCTGCTGGTCGGTGACGCCGCGGGCTACATCGACGCGCTCACCGGCGAGGGCATGGGCCTGGCGTTCGGCGGCGCCGAACTGCTGGTCGACTGCGTGCGCCACAACCGGCCCGAGGAGTACGACCGGCGGTGGCTGGCCATGACGCGACGCTACCGGTGGTTGACGGCTGCGCTGTTGCGCGGCAGCGGGATCCGGCCGGTGCGCGCCTGCATCACGCCCGTGGCGGCGGCACTGCCGGGCGTGTTCGCGCGTGCGGTCAATGCGTTGGGGGAGTAGGCGCCTGGTCGGCCGCTGGGCGGCGGCCCAGACCGCCGAGGGTCTCCAGCAGGCGCATACCGTGGAACACCGCCAGCGCGGCGATGGATCCGAGCGCGATGCCCGTGAAGGTCAATTCTCCGGCCTGCCAGGTGAAATCGGCGATACCGATGATGAGCGGGATGGCCGCGGTCATCTGGTTGACGGGTTTGGAGAAGTCGACGTGGTTGGTCAGCCAGATCCGCACACCGAGGATGCCCACCAGCCCGTACAGCACGATCGTCGCGCCGCCCAGCACACCGGCCGGGATCGCCGAGATCACCGCTCCGACCTTGGGGCACAACGACAACACGATCGCCACGACGGCCGCCACCCAGTACGCGGCGGTCGAGTAGACGCGCGTGGCGGCCATGACGCCGATGTTCTCGGCGTAGGTGGTGGTGGCCGAGCCGCCTCCGGCGCCGGCGAGCACGGTCGCCACACCGTCGGCCGCGAGCGCCCGACCGATGAGCGGATCCATGTCGGTCTTGGTCATCTGTCCCACGGACTTGACGTGCCCGATGTTCTCGGCGATCAGCGCGATCACCGCGGGCAGGAACAACGGCAGCAGACCGAGGGAGAACGTCGGGGTCTGGAACTGCGGCAAGCCCACCCACGGGGCCGCCGCGATCGCCGACGTGTCGACCTCGCCGAGGACCAGCGCCAGCAGATACCCGATCACCACGGCGCCGAAGATCGCCAGCCGGCCGATGATGCCGCGGAAGAACGCCAGCACACCGACCAACAGGACCAGCGTCACCAGACCGACCAGCGGACCCTGTTCGAAGTTGTTCTTGGCCGCGGGTGCCAGGTTGAACCCGATGAGCGCCACGATCGCGCCGGTGACCACCGGCGGCAGGACCACGTCGATCCAGTGCGTGCCCACCAGGTGCACCACCGCGCCGACGATGATCAGCAGCACGCCCACCGCGATCAGTCCGCCGAGCGCACTGCCCGCGCCGTCGGCGGCCACGGCCGCGGTGACCGGCGCGATCACCGCGAAGCTCGACCCCAGATAGCTCGGCAACCGGTTGCCGGTGATCAGCAGGAACAGGACCGTGCCGATACCGGAGAACAGCAGGGTGGTCGACGGCGGGAAGCCCGTGAGGACCGGGACCAGGAACGTCGCACCGAACATCGCCACCACGTGCTGCGCACCGATGCCGATGGTGCGTCCCCAGTCGAGTCGCTCGCCCGGCGCGACGACGAAGTCGTCATCGGCGCGGGACTCGACGTACTTCCAATTCAGCAAGGTCACGATTGAGAACTACACACCATCGGCGGCGTTTGCGCACGCGTGACGCTACGAGATGCGGCGGACCCCGTAGACCACCGCGCCGGCCGCCACCACGGCCAACCCGGCCAGCACCGACGACAGCGGCAACGTGAACGCCAGCACCAGGCACCCGACGAGGCCGACGGCGGGGATGAGACGCCGGCCCAGCGTGGCCGCCGACGCATTGGCGATCGCGTAGTACAGCAGCACCGCGAACGACGAGAAGCCGATCGCGCCACGCAGATCCGCGACCGCGGCCAGCACGGCCACCACCACGCCGACCGTCATCTCGGCGCGGTGCGGCACGCCGAACCGCGAGTGGACGGCGCCGAGCGCCGACGGCAGATGATGGTCGCGGGCCATCGCGAGCGTCGTGCGGGACACCCCCAGGATCAGCGCGAGCAGCGAACCCAACGCGGCGATCGCGGCGCCGGCACGCACCAGGGGCTGCCACTGCCCGGCACCCACGGCCGCCACGGCGTCGGCCAGCGGCGCCGTCGCACCGGCCAGTTCGGCGCCACCCAGCACCGCGAGCACCGCGCCCGCCACCACGGCGTACACGACGAGCGTGAGACCCAGCGCGATCCGGATGGCGCGCGGGATGATCCGCGCGGGATCGCGGACCTCCTCACCGAGGGTCGCGATGCGCGCGTAACCGGCGAACGCGAAGAACAGCAGACCCGCCGCCTGCAACACCCCGACCGCGGAGACGTCGTCGCCCAGCGACAACCGGGCGGCATCGGCGTCACCGGAACCGAGCAGCAGCACCACCACGGTGGCCAGGATCGCGAGCACCACGGCGACGATCACCCGTGTCAGCATGGCCGACTTCTGCACCCCGACGTAGTTGACGGCGGTCAGCGCCACCACGGCGCCCACCGCGACCGCATTCGCGTGCTCGGGCCACGCGTAGCTGCCCACGGTCAGCGCCATCGCCGCGCACGAGGCGGTCTTGCCGACGACGAAACTCCAGCCCGCGAGGTAACCCCAGAAGTCGCCGAGCCGTTCGCGCCCGTAGACGTACGTGCCGCCGGACTGCGGATAGATGGCCGCCAGCCGCGCCGAGGACGTGGCGTTGCAATACGCGACTACGGCGGCGAGCGCCAGACCGATCAGCAGACCCGATCCGGCCGCCGCGGCGGCCGGGCCGATCGCGGCGAAGATGCCCGCGCCGATCATCGAGCCCAGCCCGATGGTCACGGCGTCGAAGGTTCCGAGCCTGCGCTGCAGATCCCCGGGCGTGGACACGCCCGCGATCGTAGATCAGTGCGAGTCGCGTTTGGGGATGAGCGATTCGTGCGCCGAGCTGGTGGCCGCCCGGAACAGCACCGCGATGAGGGCCAGCGCGCCGGCCGCCACCACCGGGATGGTCCACAGCCGACGCGTCATCAGCGCCGAGCCGCATTTGTCGACGTATTCCGCGCCTGCCGCCTCGGCCTGCACCAGATGTTCGGAAAATGCTGTGCCGCAGGGGATCTGCATGCCGTATCGGTCGAAGTCGTCGAGGTAGACCGTCATGCTCATCAGATACAGGCCGATGGCCAGGACGATCGCCCCGGCGATGCCCAGGTAGACCGCGCGATAGCTCATGGTTCCCCCTTCAAGTCATGCACGCATCGGAGAACAGCAGCACCGGTCAGGGCGCGATGGCCCTGAGGAACGACACCACGGCGTCGAGACTCTCCATGTTGCGCGGATGGTCGATGTTTGTGCTCGACCAGATGACGCTCACCTATGTTAATGACCGTTCCCCATGGGTCAGGGCCTTTGACCGGATCGGTGGGCCCGTTTATCGTGACCACATGGCGCGCACCCCGCTCGGTCCGACCACGAGCGGTTCTGTAGCTGTGCGGCGCCGGCCCAAGGACCGAAAAGCGCAGATCGCACGGGCTTCTGCGGAGGCGTTCAGCGCGCTCGGCTATCACGGCGTGAGCATGGAGGCCATCGCGTCGCGGGTCGGGATCTCCGCGGCCGCGCTGTACCGGCACTACTCCAGTAAATACGAGCTGTTCCGCGACGCCGTGCTCAATCTCGGGCAGCAACTCGTCGACTGCACCGCATTCGCCGACACCGCTGACGCACCCGAGAACTCCGAGGATGCCCGCGAGCAGTTGCGCCTTCTGGCCGCTGCGCTGACCGACACGTCGCTGGCCAACCGGGAATCCGGCGGCCTGTACCGCTGGGAGGCTCGTTACCTCAACGAAGACGACCAGGCGGCCCTCAACGCACAGATGCGCACCGTGCACCACCGCATCCAGCGGCCGCTGCAGCAGCTGCGTCCGGAACTGATCTCGCGCGAGCGGTGGATGCTGTCCACCGCGACGCTCAGTGTGATCGGCAGCGTCGTGGACCACCGCGGCAAACTGCCTGCCGGCCAGATCCGCGAGGTGCTCGGTGAGATCGTCGAGAGTGTGCTGGCCGCCGACCTGCCGGAACTTCCTGAACTCGGCGCCGTGGCGGCACCTGCGACGACGCCGGTGGTGAGTGCGGCCAAATACGAAGCGCTGCTGAACGAGTCGATGCGGTTGTTCAACAAGAACGGCTACCGCGACACCACGATGGAGGACATCGCGGCAGCCGTCGGCATGCCGGCCTCGGGCATCTACCGCTACTTCTCGGGCAAGGCCGACATCCTGGCTGCGGGCTTCCGCCGTGCGGCCGACCGCCTGTCGGCCGACATGGCCGAGATCCTCGCCGCCGGAGGCGAACCCGAGGATGTCCTCGCGGCGCTGATCGACGACTATGTGACGCGGTCCTTCGACCGTCCCGAGTTGGAGCACGTCTACTACACCGAGCGGCTCAACATGACCCCGGCGGACCAGAAGATCCTGCGTGATCTGCAGCGCTCGGCCGTCGAATCGTGGGTCAACGTCGTGATGCCGGTCCGGCCGCACTGGTCGGCCGGGCAGGCGCGCTTCGCCGTTCATGCCGCGATGGCCTTGGTGATCGACCTGGGCCGGCTCATGGGGTACCGGAACTCTGAGCAGGCCCGGGCCGTGGTGTCGACCATGGTCGATCTGGTGTTGTTGGGCCGCTACCGGTTACGGACGGCGTTGCCCGCGAGGTAGGTGAGATAGCCGACGGCGCCGACGGCCCCGATGCGCCGCGTCTTGGATGCGCTCAGCGCCAGGCCCAGCGCGGTCTCGATGCCGCCGTTGGTGTAGATGTGCTTGCGGGTGTCGCGCGGGAAGGCCGGCTTGGTGATCGACTCGAACAGTTGCGGCTTGGCGAAGTGGGCGACGCCGACGCCCGCCAGGCCGAGACCGGCGAGTTTGGCCAGCGTGGAGTTCTTCTTCTCTCGTGCCACGGATGATCCTCTCTGATCAGGCAAAGGTGTAGTCGCTCAACGGGAATCGTGAGGCTTCCGTGACGGCCCTGCGGGTCGTCATCGGCCTGAGCAGCGTTGCCTCGCCGCTCGGATTGAAATAGTACGACCGTGCCGATGCACAGTTGCCGAGGGTGAACAGCGAATCGCCGAGCGCGTCGGTCATCCGGTCGAGGTACCGCCGGTTGGCCTCCTCGGTGACCTCGAAGGTCCGCGCGTCACGGCGCGCCACCTCGCCGAGCAAGCGCTCCATGAGCCGCATCTGGTATTCCATGGTGTTGAAGAAGTTCAGGCCCAGGAACGCATACGGTCCGGCCAGGCTGAGGTAGTTGGGGAAGTACGGCATCGAGACTCCCTGATATGCCTGGAATCTGGTCTCGCGCCACCATTTGCCGAGGTCGCGTCCCTGCCTGCCGATCACCTCGATCGCGGGGAAATTGGCCTCCCACAGGTCGAAACCGGTCGCGAGCACCAGGGTGTCGATCACGGTCTTGCTGCCGTCGGCGTTGACGATCCCGTCGGGCTCGACGTGGTCGATTCCGTCGGCCTGCAGATGCACGTGCGGTTTGGTGAACGTCCGGTAGTAGCTGTTGGAGAATGTGGGCCGCTTGCAACCGAAGTCGTAGTCCGGCGTGAGTTTGCTGCGCAGGTCCGGGTCACGGATCGATGCCGCCAGGTGCAGCCGGCCCAGATCCGCCGCGGCGATGTTGAGCCGACGGAAGTACCGGTGCTTGAGCACCGCGGTGTCGACCATGAACGCGTAGATGGCGTCGGTGATCGCGCGCACCACGCGCTGGGTCAGCGGGACGCGCGCGAACAGCGCCCTGACCGCCGGCGGGAACCGCACGTCGACCTTGGGCACCACCCAGATCGGCGTGCGCTGGTAGACCGTCAGCTCGGCGACCCGCTCGGCCAGTTCAGGGATGAGCTGCACCGCGGTGGCGCCAGTGCCGACGACGGCGGCGCGGCGGCCGTACAGCGAGTACCCGTCGTCCCAGTCGGTGGTGTGGATGATCTTGCCGTCGAATTCGGTGATGCCCGGAATGTCGGGTGTGTGCGGCTGGGACAGGAACCCGGTGGCGGTGATCAGGAAACGCGCCTGCAGTTGCTCACCGTCGGTCAGGGACACCTGCCACACGTTGTCGTCCTCGTCCCAGCGGGCCCCGGTGACGGTGGTGCCGAAGCGGATGTGGCGGCGCACGTCGTACTTGTCGGCGACATCATCGGCGTATCGCTTGATCTCCCTGCCGGTCGAGAACAGCCGTGACCAGGACGGATTGGGTTCGAAGAAATACGAGTACGTGGTGGTGGGCACGTCGACGGCCAGCCCGGGGTAGTGGTTGACGTACCAGGTGCCGCCCAGGTCGTCCTCGCGCTCCAGGATCACGAAGTCGTCGAACGACATCTTCTTGAGCTGGATCGCCGCACCGAGCCCGGCAAATCCTGCCCCGACGATCACCGCGTCGTGCACCACCGGTCGCATGCGCCAGACAGTACCGCAGGTACTGGGTACTTTGTCGAGACCTCCGGGCGAAACGGGGTAATGATGCGGGCATGGCGAAGTCGTTCACCCTCGTGCAGTTGCGGTACTTCACGGCCGTCGCGCGGCACGAGAACATGCGGGCGGCCGCGCTCGACCTCAACGTCACCCAGTCCACGCTGTCGGCGGCGATCCACCAGCTCGAGCGTGAGGTGGGCGCCGAACTGTTCCAGCGGCTGTCCAGCCGCGGTCTGCGGCTCACCGCCGAGGGCCGAAGGCTCTTGATCGGCGCCAAGACCGTCCTGGAGGACGCCGATCAGCTGTACCAATCCGTGCGCGCCGAACGCGAAGAACTCGTCGGCGACCTCGTCGTCGGCATCTTCTCGCCGATCGCGCCGTTCCACGCGCCGAACATCCTCACCGCCGTCGAGAAACGCCACCCCGGCATCAAACTCACCTTCCTGGAAGGTGACCAGGAGACCCTGATGCGCGCCGTGCGTGACGGGATCTGCGAGATCGCGGTGATGTACGACCTGGGCGTCGGCACCGAGTTCGACTACCGATCGCTCGAACGGATCCCGCCGCACGTGCTGGTCTCGGCCGATCACCCGCGCGCCGCCCACCCCGAGCAGCCGGTGCACCTGCGCGATTTCGAGGACGAACCGTTCGTGCTGCTCGACCTGAAACACAGCCGCGAGTACTACCTCGACATCTTCAAGCGCCTCGGCGTGCGGCCCCGGATCCGCCATTTCGTGTCGGGCTACGAGACCGTGCGCTCCTACGTCGGCCTGGGGCAGGGCTACTCGGTGCTCAACCGGCGGCTGGTTCACGACCTGACCTACGCGGGACGACGCATCGTCGCGCTCGAGCTGGCCGACGACGTCCCGCCCATCGAGGTGGTGCTGGTCCGGTTGCGCGACGCGCGGCTCACGCGCAAGGCCCTCGCGGTCGAGCAGGTGTGTGTGGATCTTCACGCCACCGCTCCGCAGCACCGCTGAGCTGCGCTGATCGGTTCAGTCGATCGGCTTGTCCAATTGTTTTCGTTGGACTTGTGAGAGCGCTGTCACAAAGCTGAACCAATCAGCGATCTCCGACACCTGAGAGTCCCCATGACGAAGACAGATCAGCAGGAAGCCGCCGAACTGCGCGACACCGTCCACCCCGAGTCGCAGACATCCGACAAGCAGCCCAGCACCGGCATGCAGAAACGGGTGCTGGCCGGTGGCGGCATCGGGCAGTTCATCGAGTTCTACGACTTCACCCTCTACGGCCTGTCCGCGGTGACGCTGGCCAAACTGTTCTTTCCGGGCGGCAGCTCCCTGGCCGGCCTGCTGGCCACCTTCGCCACGTTCGGTGTGGCGTTCTTCGTGCGGCCCCTCGGTGGGCTGTTCTTCGGGGCGCTGGGCGACCGCATCGGCCGCCGTAAGGTCCTGTTCCTCACCCTGCTGCTGATCGGCACCGCCACCGCGCTGATCGGCATGCTGCCGACCCACGCCAGCATCGGGATCGCCGCGCCGATCCTGCTCGTGACGTGCCGGCTGGTTCAGGGCTTCTCCGCGGGCGGTGAGTCGGTGGGCGCCCCGGCCTTCGTCTTCGAACACGCCCCGCTGGAGCGGCGCGGGTTCTGGCTGAACATCACCATCTCCGCGACCGCGCTGCCGTCGGTGGTGGGCGGCACGCTGATCCTGATCCTGTCCTCGACCATGCCTGCCGCGGCGTTCGAGTCCTACGGATGGCGCATCCCATTCCTGCTCGCGCTGCCACTGGCGGTGTTCGGTGTGTGGATCCGCGCGAAAACCGAAGAGTCCGAGGCGTTCAAGCAGGTGCTGGCCAAACACGAGCACAAGGAGTTCAGCCCGATCCGCGAGACGTTCCGCCAGAACAAGGTGCGCATGGCGCAGGTCATCTTCGTGATGGGCCTGACCGCCATGGGCTTCTACTTCCTGTCGGGATACTTCGTGTCCTACGTCCAGACCACCGGCAACCTCAGCCGTGAACAGTCGTTGTTGATCAACGCGATCGCGATGGCGATCTACGCGCTGCTGCTCCCCGTCGGCGGCATCATCGGCGACAGGGTCGGACGCAAACCCATGCTGATCGCCGGATCGGCAGCGCTGGCGGTGCTTTCGATCCCGTGCTTCATGCTGGTCACCAGCGGGTCGCTGTCGCTGGCCATGGTCGGGCAGTTGTTGTTCGTGGTGCCGCTGTGCATCTACGGCGGTGGCTGCTACACGTTCTTCGTCGAGGTCTTCACCACGGCAACACGATTCACCTCGGCGGCGATCAGCTACAACGTCGCCTACGCGGTGTTCGGCGGTACGGCACCGTTCATCGGCACCATGCTGGTGTCCTCGACCGAACTGGACGCCGCCCCCGGCTATTACATGGCCACGGCCGCCGCGGTGGTCCTGCTCCTGCTGCTTTTCGCGCGGGTGCCGGAAACACGCCGCCGCATCGGCTGAGCCCGACTTCGAATCTCTCTAAGGAATAAACATGTCTGCAACCGCATTTCTCGCCGACTTCCACCACGTCGCCACCTTCGGGGCCACCGAAAACCAGGGCGTCGACCGCCAGGCCGCGACCCCCGAGGACAAGCTGAGCCGCGACTGGTTCGCCGCGTTCGCCGCCCAGCGTGGGTGGGAACTGCGCGTCGACAGCATCGGAAACATGTTTGCGCTCGTCGAATTCATCCCAGGCGCGCCCTACATCCTGATCGGGTCGCACCTGGACTCCCAGCCCCTCGGCGGGCGTTTCGACGGCGCGTACGGCGTCATCGCCGCGCTACACGCGGCCGAACGCGTCGAACAGCGAATCAAGGGCAGCACCGGAACCGACAGCGGCGAGGTGCGGTACAACCTTGCGGTGGTCAACTGGTTCAACGAGGAGGGCGGGCGGTTCGCCCCGTCGATCATGGGGTCCTCGGTGTTCGCGGGACTCATGGACGAAGACGAGATGCTCGCGGTGCGTGACCTTTCGGGTGTCTCGGTAGCCGAGGCGCTGGCCGAGATCGGCTACCGCGGCACCGATCCGCGTCCGCAGGCCGCCGGGTACGCCGAGATCCACATCGAGCAGGGCCGCATCCTGGAGCGCGAGGGCATCGCGCTGGGCGCGGTCGACTACTCCTGGTACACGCAGAAACTCGACATCGAGGTGCTCGGCGAGCAGTCGCACACAGGCGCGACCGCGATGGCCGACCGCCGCGACGCCCTGGTGGCCGCCAGCAAGGTGGTGCTGCTGGTGCACGACGTCGTCGGCCAGTTCGAGGACGAGGCCATCGTGTCGTCGGTCGGTCGTTTCACCGTCGAACCCAACTCGCCGATCGTGGTGCCCCGCCGCGTGCACCTGGTGGCCGACCTGCGCTCGGCCTCACCAGAGATCGTTGCTGCGGCACGGTCGAGCCTGCTCGCCGACATCGCCAAGGTCGCCGAAGCGCATGACATCCGGATCAACGTGCGCGACTTCGACATTCGTGACATCCAGCGCTTCCCGCAGGCCGGTATCGAGCTGACCCAGAAGGTCGCTGCCGACCTCGGGCTCAGTGTGCGGCCCATCCGCACGATGGCCGGGCACGACTCGGTGCCGATGAACCGCATCGTGCCCACCGTGATGATGTTCATCCCGTCGGTCGACGGCGTCAGCCACTGCGAGCGCGAGTTCAGCACCGACGAGGACATGGTCGCCGGCGTCGACGCGCTGACCGGGGTGGCCTGGGAAATGGTGCACGGTGCGCTGGCCGCCGAGACGGTGGCCTGATGACCGCGGGCGTGATGGCGCCGCTGGCGTATCTGAGCGCCACCGAGGCCAGGAAAGCCTTTCGTAGCCGCGAACTCTCACCGCTGGACGTGCTCGACGCGCAGATCTCGCAGATCGAGGCTCACAACGGTGACCGCGACACCGGCATCAACGCGTTCACCGAGACCCTGTTCGACGACGCCCGGACACAGGCACGTGCGGCCGCCGACATGTACACGCGCTACGCCGCGTCGGGCGACGAGCCGCCACCGCTGCTGGGGCTCACCGTGGCCACCAAGGAGAAGCACGGCATCGCGGGCCTGCGCCTTGAGCAGGGACTCGCGGCGCACCGCGGGCGCGTCGCCGAACACGACCACCCCGTGGTCGAACGGATCAGGGCCGCAGGCGGCATCATCCATGCGCGCACCACCAGCCCGGAGTTCAGCTGCGCCACCGTCACCCACTCACCCATGTGGGGCGTCACGCGCAATCCGTGGAACCCGCAGACCTCGCCGGGCGGATCGTCCGGCGGCGCGGGCGCGGCCCTGGCCGCCGGGTTCACCACACTGGCCACCGCGTCCGACATCGCCGGATCCACCCGTATCCCAGCAGGTTTCACCGGCACGGTCGGCTACAAGGCGCCCTACGGGCGTATCCCTGGCCTGCCGCCGCTGGCCGCCGACTGGTACCGCGGTGACGGGCCGATGGGCCGCACCGTGGCCGACGTCGCGCTGCTCAGCGCCGTCATGTCGGGGCGCCACCCTGCCGACCACGCCTCGTGGGGCCCGGCGAACCAGTCGCCCCTGCGCACCGGTGGAGTGCGCGGTCTGCGGATCGGGCTCTCGGTCCATCTCGGCGATTTCCCCGTCGCGGAGGCCGTTGCCGCCAACACCCGCGCGGTGGCCGACGTTCTCGCCGGCGCCGGCGCCGAGGTGGTCGGCATCGACCTGCCCTGGACCACCGCGCAGATCAGGGACACCATCTTCGCGCACTTCGGCCACATCCTCGCCCCGGCCATGCAGCGCGAAACGAAGGGCACCGAAGGCGAACTCGCGGCCTACACGCGGCAGTTCATCGCCGACGCTGCCGCGGCCGCACAGCACTGCCCATTGGTGGACTCGCTGGCCGCCGACGCGCGCGTGCAGCACGAACTGGCCGTCGCCATGCGCGATGTCGACGTGCTGCTGTGCCCGACGTCAGCGGTGACCTCGCTGCGCGCCGACGGTGACTACCTCGACGGCATCGACACCGAACACGGCCACCGCAGGCACTACTGGGAAGGCCACATGACGAGTCCGTTCAACGTGGCCAACCACTGCGCGGTGCTTTCGGTGCCCAGTGGGCTGTCCCCCGAGGGAGTGCCCACGGGGGTCCAGGTCGTCAGTCATCCGCACGACGAGTCGGCGGCATTTCACGTCGCGCACGCCGTGCAGACACTGGTCGGCTTCGACGCGCGGCCGGTGCTCGATCCGAAGTCTCAGTAGAGCTTCGCGAGAACCTCACCGGCCTCGGCGTCCTCGACCGCCGGGGTGACGTCCATGGTGAGGAACTCGCCCCATTCGGCCGTGGACTCGAACATCGCCTTGGCGTCGTCGGTTTCGACGATCGCGAAGCCCTGCCCGTTCATGCCCCACCAACGGCCCAGCAGCGTCACCCCTTCGGGAACCTGGGCGCCGGTCTTCCTGAACTTGTCGACCGCGTCGCGGAAGCCGGCCTGCGATTGGGTCCAGTGCACGATGAACTTCATTGCGGTTACCTCCTGGTGACGCGGGCCGGAACCGGCGCCGCGGCGATCACGGTGAAGGGGGTCTCCACCGGAAAATCGGTGTTCTGGGATTCGACGGACACCGCCCGGATGACGGTGGCCAGGGCCAAGGTGGCCTCCAGCATGGCGAAGTGATCGCCGATGCATGACCGTGGACCGCCACCGAAAGGCAGGTACTGCCAACGGTTCCGGCCCGCCGAGCGTTCGGGGCTGAACCGGTCGGGGTCGAACCGCTCTGGTGCGTCCCACAGGGTGGGGCTGCGGTGCATGGCGTAGAAGTTGACGATCGCCACGGTGCCCGCTTCGACGCGATACCCATCGACCGTCATCTCCTCGTTGAGCATCCGCATCGTTCCCGATCCGGGAGGGCACAGGCGCAGCGCCTCGTGCAGCACTCGCATGGTGTAGGTCAGCTGTGGCACGTCGTCGGTGGTGAGTTCCCGGTCGCCCAGCGCGGCCACCTCGGCGTACACCCGCTCCTGGATGTCGGGATGGTGGCCCAGCGCCCACAGCGAATAGCACAGCGTCGTCGAGGTGGTGTCGTGCCCGGCGAGCATGAAAAGCACCAACTCATCGCAGATCTGGTCGTCGGTGAGACCCCGTCCGGTTTCGGGGTCGCGCGCTTCGAGCAGCGCGCGCACCAGCGGCGCGTCCCGGTCGGGATCCGCGCGCACGTCGGCCAGGATCTCGGCCGCCAGACGATGCAGGGTTGCGTTGCCCGCGCGGGCCTTGCGCTGCCCCCGGGTGGGCACCCACTGCGGCAGGTTCACCGGCCGACTCGCGCGGTCGGCCACCCACGACAACGACGTGCGCAGTGCGGGACCGACATCCTCGGCGCGCTGGTCGAGGTCGACGCCGAAAATCGAACGGCCCAGCGCCCGCAACGTCAGGGCACGGCACGCCGTGTCCAGGTCGACGGTGGTGCCGTCACGCCACGAGTCGGCCACCGACTGCGCCGCGGCCGCCATGTGGCCGGCGAAGCGCGGCACGTGCTTCCTGGTGAACATCGGTTGCAGCGTGCGCCTGCGCGGCAGCCAGCGATCATGCGGCAGGTCAAGGAGATTGCCGCCCATGAGCCGGTACAGCTCGACCATGATGCGGGCCTTGCCGCGATCGGCGACCGCGTCGGGGCGTCCCAGCACGTCGCGCGCACCCTGTGGTGACGCGATCAAGAGCACCGGAGGCAGTAGCCATCGCGGTCCCAGGACGATCCGGTGGACCGGCCCGCCTGCGTCGAACAACCGCTGGGCACCCTCGACGAACGAGCGCAGACAGCGGACCTGCTCGCGGTAGGGCAGGGGATTACGCGGCGCGCGCGGCGACTCGACCGCGGGGCCGCTGGCTATCTCGACCATGAATCGAGTGTCGGCCCGCACCGAGTGCCGTGTTTAGAGTAGGGAGTTACCCTATTTTCCCGGTCCTGCTGTTTTCACTGGTCGCGATGCACGTCACGGTCCGGTCGCCGCGTTGCCACGAGTCGGCCGTCGGGTACAGCACCATCGCCCGGATCGCCTTGTCGTCCGCCGCCGCGGGTGCGTACTCCTTGAGCGCCGGCCCGCATTTCTCGGTGAACTCGAGCACCGCGCCCTCGCCGGGGAAATCGCCGTCGGGCATCTGCATCACCGCGAACACCTCGCCCTTGTGCGGCTGATCGCACGCCACGGTCTCGACGTAGAGCACCCGGCTGCTGTCCGGGATCTCGGCCAGGCAGTCACCGACCTTGACCTGTGAGGCCTCGGTCGAATCCTTTTCGGTCACGTAGTACAGCGCCACGGCCGCACCCGCGACGAGCATCGCGAGCACCGCCACGACGACCGCGACGAGCACCCACACGCGCCTGGGCTTCTTCGGCGGCTGCGGGATGGGCCCGGTGCCGTTGGTGTAGGGCAGCGGGGGAGGCGGTGGGTATCCGTGTGCGCCGTAGGGCGGTGGTGGAGGACCGGGCGGAGTGGTCATGCTCAGACGATATCGAGCATCCTCAAAGCCGCGTCGACCGCGAGGGCCGGGACATTGTGCGTCTTGGACGCGAGGTCATGGCGTGCCCCGTCGATCGCGACCACCTCGGTGGGGCCGTTGATCAGTGCCGCGGCCGCGGTGACCTCGCCGATCGTGCCGAACGGATCCGACGAACCATGCGTGAACACCGTCGGCCCAGTGATGTTCGGCAGATGCTCGGTGCGGGCGCGCTCGGGCTTGCCGGGCGGATGCACCGGATACGAGAACAGCGTCAGCACATCCATACCGCCGTGCTCGGCCGCGACCATCGACGTCATACGCCCGCCGTAGGAGTGCCCTCCCGCGAGCACGGGCCCGTCGGTGAGACCACGCGCGAACGCGATGGCTTCGGCGACACCTTCCTGATCGGCCTGGGCCGATCCCGAGGGCGGGCCCTTTGGGCGGCGCCGGCGGTAGGGCAGGTTGTAGCGGATCGCCAGCCATCCGCGCGCGGCCCATTCGTCGCAGATCCGCGTCAGCAGCGCCCCGTCGCGGTTGCCGCCCGCGCCGTGGGTGAGCACCACGACACCGCGCGGGTCGGCTTCCGGTTCGTGTGCGACGCCGGCGATGGCCTCGAGGCCTTCGAGGGTCTGGCGCGCGTCACGAGCCATGGTGCAACCTGAACAGGGCCGACACCGGGCCGTGGCCGTGGCCCAACGGATATGCCGCACGCAGACATTCGGTCACCCACCCTTTGGCGAACGCTACCGCGTCGGGCATATCCATGCCGTGTGCCAGCGCGCAGGCCGCGGCCGCGGCGAGGGTGTCCCCGGCGCCGTGGTCGTGTCCGGTGTCGATCCGCTCGGCGCCGAACTCGTAGAAGTCGGTGCCGTTGTACAGCAGATCGGGGCTCTGCGCCGACGTGCGCAGGTGCCCGCCCTTGACCAGTGCCCACTTGGGACCCAGAGCGTGCAGCGCCTTGGCGGCGTCGCGCTGCGTGGCCTCGTCCACCACCTCGATGCCGGTGATGAGCCGGACCTCGTCGAGGTTCGGTGTCACCAGTGAGGCGATCGGAAACAGTTCGTTGCGAACCGAATCGAGGGCACTGGGATGCAGCAGCGGATCGCCGTGCATCGACGCGCACACCGGATCGACCACCAGCGGGGCTTCGGTGCCCAGCCCGCGCCAGGTCTCGGCGACCGCACCGATGATCTCTGCTGACGCCAGCATGCCGGTCTTGGCGGCCTGGATGCCGATGTCCTCGGCGACCACCTGGATCTGCCCTGCGATGATGTCGACCGGAACCTCGTGAAATCCCTTGACCCCCACCGAATTCTGCACCGTGACGGCTGCCACCGCGACACAGCCGTGCACGCCCAGCATGGCGAACGTGCGCAGATCGGCCTGGATGCCCGCGCCGCCACCGGAATCGGTGCCCGCGATGGTCATCACCCGGGTCGGCGTCTGACCGGGCGGGGTCAGCGGTAGCAGTTTCACGTTGTTCCTCACGATGTCAACGGTAGATACACACGGTTCCCCTGTTCGGCGAACTCGGCGGATTTCTGGTCCATCGCCTCGCGGATCGAATCCTTGAGGTCGGCCGTGATGCGCATGGAGCAGAACTTGGGCCCGCACATCGAGCAGAAGTGCGCGGTCTTCGCCGGTTCGGCGGGCAGTGTCTCGTCGTGGAACTCGCGCGCGGTGTCGGGATCCAGCGACAGCGCGAACTGGTCGTGCCACCGGAACTCGAAGCGCGCCTTGGACAGTGCGTCATCGCGCTGTTGCGCGCGGGGATGGCCCTTGGCCAGGTCGGCAGAGTGCGCCGCGATCTTGTAGGCGATCACGCCGTCCTTGACGTCCTGGCGGTTGGGCAGGCCCAGATGCTCCTTGGGTGTGACGTAGCACAGCATCGCGGTGCCTGCCTGGGCGATGATCGCCGCGCCGATCGCCGAGGTGATGTGGTCGTACGCCGGGGCGATGTCGGTCGCGAGCGGTCCCAGTGTGTAGAACGGCGCATCGTCACACAGTTCCTCTTCGAGGCGCACGTTCTCGACGATCTTGTGCATGGGGACGTGGCCAGGGCCTTCGATCATCACCTGCACGCCATGGTTTTTCGCGATCGTGGTGAGCTCGCCGAGGGTGCGCAGTTCGGCGAATTGGGCCGCGTCGTTGGCGTCGGCGATGGACCCCGGGCGCAGGCCGTCGCCCAGCGAGAACGTCACGTCGTAGCGTGCGAAGATCTCACACAGTTCCTCGAAGTTGGTGTACAGGAACGACTCTGTGTGATGTGCCAGGCACCAGGCCGCCATGATCGACCCGCCGCGTGACACGATGCCCGTGACCCGGTCGACCGTCAGCGGGATGTGCCGCAGCAGCACACCGGCGTGCACGGTCATGTAGTCCACGCCCTGTTCGCACTGCTCGATCACGGTGTCGCGGTAGACATCCCAGCTGAGCTTGGTGGGGTCGCCGTTGACCTTCTCCAGTGCCTGGTACATGGGCACGGTGCCCACCGGCACCGGCGAGTTGCGCAGGATCCATTCCCGCGTCAGGTGGATGTCGCGACCGGTCGACAGGTCCATGATGGTGTCGGCACCCCAGCGGGTCGCCCACACCATCTTGTCGACTTCTTCGGCGATCGACGATGTGACCGCCGAATTGCCGATGTTCGCATTGACTTTCACGCCGAAGGCCTTGCCGATGATCATCGGTTCGCTCTCGGGGTGATTGTGGTTGGCCGGGATCACCGCCCGCCCACGTGCCACCTCGGAACGCACCAGTTCGGCGGGGACGCCTTCGCGCTCGGCGATGAACGCCATCTCGGCGGTGATCTCACCGGCACGGGCGCGTTGCAGCTGCGTGCCGCGGTCGCGCACCACCCCGGGTCGCGGTGTCAGGCCCGCGTCGAGGTCGATGACGGCGTCGGTGTCGGTGTACGGACCGGACGTGTCGTACAGGTCGAGGTGGTCGCCGTCGCTCAGGTGGACCCGGCGGAACGGCACCCGCAGCGGGACGTCCACCCCCGGATGCTCCACCTCGCGATAGGCCTTGGTACTCCCCGTGATCGGGCCGGTCGTCACGGTGGGGGTGACTTTCGGGCCCACGGTGGACGCCACGGACGGGTCGACAAAAATATCGGACATTCGATCTCCCTACGCCGGCATTACCCGGTCAGGTTCATACGGTCGACAGCCCCAGCTGTCCTCTCAGCGCGCTCGGTGCGCACTCCCGCGGTTTTCTCTGCCGTCGCTGAACCTAGCGCAGATCCGCGCGTTGGGGAACCGGGACGCGATTTCCGGATGGGAATTTATATAGGTAGCATATGTGTTTTGGTTGTGTTGCCGCGCGCCGTCCTGGGAAGTTCCTGTGCGGCCAGCGAAGTGGGGGAACCAAGTTGGGGCAAAGCTGCCCCGTGATCTTTCGATGCACAGAACGAAGACGGAATGACGACTGAAGCAGAGATGACCGAACCCGCGGACGCCGCGCTCGCAGAAACCGCCCGGCGCCGCAAGCGCATGGACCACGACCACCCGTTCTACAAGTGGATCGCGCTGTCCAACACCACACTGGGCACCCTGATGGCGACCATCAACGCGTCAATCGTGCTGATATCGCTGCCCGCCATCTTCCGCGGCATCGGGCTCAATCCGCTCGACCCGGCAAATGTCAGCTACCTGTTGTGGATGCTGATGGGCTACCTCGTGGTGACGGCCGTGCTGGTGGTGCTCTTCGGCCGCCTCGGCGACATGTACGGGCGGGTCCGGATCTACAACATCGGCTTCGTCGTCTTCACCGTCGCGGCCGTCGCGCTGTCGGTCGACCCGTTCCACGTCGGTGGGGGAGCGGTGTGGCTGATCGCCTGGCGCGTCGTGCAGGGCGTCGGCGGCGCGATGCTCATGGCGTCGTCGTCGGCGATCCTCACCGACGCGTTCCCGGCCAACCAGCGCGGCATGGCGCTCGGCACCAACATGGTCTCGGCCGTCGCGGGATCGTTCCTGGGCCTGCTGATCGGCGGCGTGCTCTCCGAGTGGGACTGGCGCGCGATCTTCTGGGTCGGCGTCCCCGTCGGCATACTCGGCACCGTCTGGAGCTATCGCTCACTCAAGGAACTCGGCGTGCGCACGCCCGGCAAGCTGGACTGGGCGGGCACCCTCACCTTCGGCATCGGGCTGACCGTGCTGCTCACCGGCATCACCTATGGCATCCAGCCTTACGGCGACTCGACCACCGGGTGGACCAGTCCGTTCGTGCTCGGTGCGATCGTCGCCGGACTGGGCCTGCTGATCGCGTTCTGCCTGATCGAACTTCGTGTGCCCAACCCGATGATGAACATCAGGCTGTTTCGGTCGACGGCGTTCGGCATGGGCAACCTGGCCGGCCTGATGTCCTCGGTCGGCCGCGGCGGCCTGCAGTTCATGCTGATCATCTGGCTGCAGGGCATCTGGCTCCCGTTGCACGGCTACAGCTTCGAATCCACCCCGCTGTGGGCGGGTATCTACATGCTGCCCATGACCATCGGGTTCCTGGTGTCCGGCCCGCTCGCCGGATCCCTGTCCGACCGCTTCGGCGCGCGGCCGTTCACCGTCGGCGGCATGGTGATCATGGCCGCGACCTTCGTGGCGCTGGTGATGATCCCCGTCGACTTCGACTACTGGCTGTTCGCGGTCCTGGTGTTCCTCAACGGTCTGGGCGGCGGCATTTTCACCGCGCCCAACTCCGCGGCCGTGATGTCGGCCGTCCCGGCAGGCGAACGCGGCGCGGCCTCGGGTGTGCGCGCGACGTTCTTCAACGCCGGATCGTCGTTGTCGATCGGCATCTTCTTCTCGCTGATGATCGTCGGCCTGGCCGGGACGCTGCCCACCGCGATGAGCGCAGGTCTTGAGCAGCAAGGTGTTTCGGCGTCGGTGGCGCACGAGGTGGCCAATCTTCCTCCGGTCGGCAGCCTGTTCGCGGCGTTCCTGGGCTACAACCCGATCGCCGAACTGCTCGCGCCCTTCCACGCGTTGCAGCAGCCGGGCGTGAACGCCGACGTGCTCACCGGCCAGCAGTTCTTCCCGCAGTTGATCACCGCACCGTTCCACGCCGGGCTCACGGTGGTGTTCATCGCGGCCGCGGTGATGATGGTGATCGGTGCGATCGCGTCGATGTTCAACGCCGGCCGCTATGGGACGGAGGCGGGAGCCGACAACGAGGCCTGAGAGGCGGGAGCCGACAACGAGGCCTGAATACGACAACGCCGAGACCGACGAAAACGTCGTTGTCCGTGAGGATTTACGACGAAAACGTCGATCTCGGCGTTGAGGCAAGCGAGCGTCAGGGCGTCGGGGCACCCGGGTTCGCGGCGGGCACGAGCGTCGGGATGCCACCGGCGGTGAGCGGCGCGTCGCTGCCGGCCGGGACAGTCGGCGTCGTCGACCCGTCGACCGGGGCAGGCGTCACGGGCGCGGCCGGAGCCTCACCCGCAGGCGCGGTCGGAACGTCCTGTGCACCGGGAGCCGGAGCCGCGGGAGCCGGCTGGCCCGCAGCGGGAGCGGCGGGCGCCTGCTGGACCGCGGCGGGCAACGGGGTACCCACGCTTTCGCCCGGAGTGACGCTGTCCTGCGACAGCTCGTCGGGGAGGTCATCGGTCAGCTCTTCGGCGAGGGCCTCGTCGGCCGCGTCGTCGGCGAGCGGCGGGACCGTGCTGCCCGGGATGTCGGTGGCCGCGGCCCCAGCGCCGGGTGCGGCGGCCGGTGCGGCACCGGTCGGCGCGACGGCGGGCGACTCGGGGACGAGTTCGGTGGCGGGAGTGTTCGACGCCGGCGCGGTGGTCACCGGGGCCGTGCGGGCCGGGGTCGACGCGGCCGTGCCCGATCCGGTGGCTGCCGGGCGCGGCGACGTCGTCGATGCCGCGGTCTGCGACCAGGCCAGCAGGTCACGCTCACCGTCGTTGTAGACGACGGTGGTCGGTGCCTCACCGGTGACGTCGAAATAGACCTTGCCGGTGGTCTTCTGGCCCGGTGCCAGTGTCGAGGGGTTGACGCCCTGCGGCGTGGCGACCTGGAACAACACGCGGTAGTTCTCGCCGTTCGCGGCCCTGGCGTTGAGGTTCGACACGATCGGGATGACCGAGCCCGAAACGGCCTCGTCGGTGGCCGTGGCCTCCCACAGCGTTCCCTGCACGGCATAGGGGATCTGGTCCGAACTCGGCTTCAGGTCGCTGATGGTCCAGGCCTGCACGACGTCGCCGTTCTCCAGCCTGGCCTGGCTGCCGAGCGGGTTCGCCGACACCTGTGCGGCCTGTGCCGCCTCGGCGAACGCGGTCGCCATCCCCGCGGTGCCCGCGGCGCCCGAAATGGCGAGCGCGGCCGCGGCGGCGATGGTCAATTGTGAGATCTTCATGGTGGTCCACTCCAAAGAGTCGTCAGTTGACGGCTTCCCCCAACTGGGCGGTTTTCCGCCGGCACGAGCCGACAGCGAAATCAATCGTACGAGACCCTTGATACCGTGCCACGCACTTTTTCGCTGGAAAGCAGGGATTATCGAGGGTCGCGGGAATGGCTGTACCCGATTGTCGGGGCAAATTCACGCGTTGTTCAGATGTCGTCAGTTCAGTTCGACGAGCACGGGTGCGTGATCGCTGGGAGACTTCCCTTTGCGCTCCTCGCGGACGATCTCGGCGTGGCCCACGCGTTGCGCGAACGCGGGTGACCCGAGGATGAAGTCGATCCGCATGCCCTGGCGCTTGGGAAACCGCAACTGGGTGTAATCCCAGTAGGTGTACACGCCTGGCCCCGGTGCGAAGGGCCGCACCACGTCGGCGAACTGAGCATCGACGATCGCCTGGAAAGCGGCACGCTCCTTTTCCGTGACGTGTGTCGAGCCGGCGAAGAAGTCGATGTCCCACACGTCCTCGTCGGTGGGGGCGATATTCCAATCGCCGGTCAGTGCGATTTGTGCCTGTGGATCGTCGGCCAGCCATTTCTGGGCGTTGTCCCGCAACGCCGCGAGCCATTCGAGTTTGTAGGCGTAATGCGGCGAATCAACTGTGCGCCCATTGGGCACGTACAGGCTCCATACGCGCACCCCGCCACACGTCGCGGCCAGGGCGCGAGCCTCGGCGGCCGCCTCCCACGCGGGTTGGTTGTCGAACCCGAGCTGCACGTTCTCCAGGCCGACGCGGGAGGCGATCGCGACCCCGTTCCACTGGTTGAGCCCGTGGTAGGCCACCTCGTACCCGAGTTCGACGAACGGCATGGCCGGGAACTTGTCGTCGGAGCACTTGGTCTCCTGCATGGCCAGCACGTCCACGTCGGCGCGCGCGAGCCAGTCGGTGACGCGGTCGACTCGGGCGCGGATCGAGTTGACGTTCCAGGTGGCCAGGCGCATGCACAAGAGGGTACGGGCGGGTGCGGTCGGTGAGAGCCGGTGCCCCTCGCGGCCTTCTGCGGGAATATGCCGAACCCGCATGCGCCCATACCAGGGGCGTTATGGAGGTTCGAGCTGTTCGGGGTGTTTACCGAATGCGGCCGTCGCAAACCCGACCGGCTGGAACACCGACGAACAGGAGACAGACATGACATCACGACGGGTACTGATCAGCGGTGCCTCGAAGGGCATCGGCCGGGCACTGGCCGACCGCCTGGCCGCCGACGGCCATCAGCCCGTCGGCCTCGCGCGCACGCCGACGCCGGACTTTCCCGGGAAGCTCTTCCAGGTCGATCTGAGCGACCGCGCCGCCACCGACGACGCCCTGGCCGCGGTGCTGGCCGACGGCCCGATCGAGGCCGTGGTGAACAACGTCGCAGGCGCGCGGTTCGCGCGGATCGGTGAGATCGACCTGGACGATTTGTTTTCCACGTACGACATGACCATGCGGATCGCCGTCCAGGTCACTCAGGCCGTTCTGCCGGGAATGCTCGACGCGGGATGGGGTCGCGTCGTCAACGTCACGAGCCTGACCACGCAGGGCACCCCGCTGCGCACGCCGTACGCCGCGGCGAAGGCCGCGCTGGAAACGGCCACCAAGACCTGGGCCGGTGAACTCGCGACGTCGGGTATCACGGTGAACGCCGTCGCGCCCGGCCCGACCGAGACCGAGATGTACCGCGAGCGCAGCCCGCAGGGTTCGGAGTTGGAGCGCAGGTTCCTGGAGAACATCCCGATGCGCCGCGTGGGTCAACCGCGCGAGATCGCACACGTGATCGCATCGCTCCTCCACGACGACGCCGGCTACATCACGGGTCAGATCGTCCGCGTGGACGGCGGCGGGAGCGTCAGCGGAGCGTGGTGAGATCCTCGGCCGCGACGTACCGCGTCTGGTGGTGTAAACGAAATCCCAGCGAACTGTAGAGCGTGATCGCCGGGGCGTTGTCGACCTCGACCTGCACGTAGGCGCGCTGCGCACCCGCGGCCGCGCCCCAGGCCAGCAGGGCGTCACACACCGCGCGGGCGTATCCCTGGCGCCGGGCCTGTGCCGCCACGCGCACCGAGGAGATCCCCAGCCAGCGTGTGCCGTCGGGGGCGGGTGTCACCGCGCCGCGCCCGACGGCGCTGCCCGCCACCGAGGCGAACGTCACCTCGCCGTCGACAACCGCGGTGAGGACCTCGACCGGCACCTTGCGTTCGTAGCCCGCGAGCCAGTCCGCGTCGGGCCGGGACACGAACTGCGCATCGATGTTCCGGCCTTCACCGGCGGTGTGATCGGGGCCGCCAGGGGGCACGTCGCGCACCATCACCCGCGCCGGTTTGATGCCCGCCGCGCGGATGGGCAGCAGGCGCTCCGGCAGCGCCAGCCACGCGGGCAGGTCACGTCGGCGGTACCACTCGACGAGAGCCGGGAGGTCCGCGATCTGTGCCGACATGTCCAGGGGCACAGCGGAATTGGCACGGCTCGTGGCGCCAAGGCCGGCGCGCGCGAACCAGCCGCCCAGCCACTGCTGCTCGGTGCCGGGCCATGCGAGCGCGGCGGCGTGTTCGAGTGCGCGGATCTCAGAAGCGCGCACCGGCGTGTGCGAGAGTTCGCGCACGCTCACGATCGCGGCGGGCTCCACCTCGACGAGCTCACCGGACCTGGTGCGCACGCCGACCGTGGGGGAGATCCGCTCGACGTGCCCGATCACATCGGTGAGCGGTTTCGCCGAGCCCGCCAGGAGCCGATACCGCAGGCTGACCCGGGTGCCGACGGCGGGGAGCTCAGACATCAGGCACCTCGGCGGGTGTCAGTGCCCGAACGGATCGGGCACCTCACCGGGCATCCAGGACAGGCCCGGCACGCCCCAGCCGTTGCGTTTGACGGCCTTCTTGGCTGCGCGCGCGTACCGGCCGACGAGGCGGTCGAGATACAGGAATCCGTCGAGGTGCCCGGTCTCGTGCTGCAGCATGCGAGCAAACAAGTCCTCGCCCTCGAGTGTGATCGGTGACCCGTCGGCATCCAGGCCGGTGACCCGCGCCCAGTCGGCGCGCCCGGTCGGGAAGTTCTCGCCGGGAACCGACAGGCAGCCCTCTTCGTCCTCGTCGGGATCCGGCATGGTCTCCGGTACCTCGGAGGTCTCCAGAACCGGGTTGATCACGACGCCGCGGCGGCGTGTGGTCTGCCCGCGGGTGGGGGCGCAGTCGTACACGAACAACCGCTTGGCGACGCCGATCTGGTTCGCCGCCAAGCCCACCCCGTTCGCGGCGTCCATCGTGTCGAACATGTCCTGGATGAGCGCGGGCAGATCATCGGGTAGTGAACCGTCGGGACCGACGGGGACCGGTTCGGTCGGCGTGTGCAGTACTGGGTCTCCGACAATGCGGATCGGGACGACGGCCATGGACCAAAAGCTTATGTGAGCCGACTCGCGGGCTTATGTGTCACCTCAACCCAGCAAGCCGTGGTTGAATGATCGGCGAACCACAGCGATGTAATTTCTCGAGTGTCGGAAGGGTCCAGGGAGCAATATGGACGGCGCCATGGCGCGGACTGAGCAATCCGGTGACGACTCTGATCTGACCGATGGGCTTACCCGGCGCGAACACGACATTTTGGCGTTCGAGCGCCAGTGGTGGAAGTACGCGGGCAGCAAGGAAGACGCGATCAAAGAGCTGTTCTCGATGTCGGCCACCCGGTATTACCAGGTGCTGAACGCACTGGTGGACCGGCCCGAGGCCCTCGCTGCCGACCCCATGCTGGTCAAACGTCTGCGCCGGTTGCGTGCCAGCCGGCAGAAGGCCCGTGCCGCGCGCCGGCTGGGCTTCGACATCAGCAAGTAAGGCTCACGCGGTGACGGATCGGGCGATTCGCTCGATACAGTGGACGCGATGAATCAGCGAGAGTCCTCCAAGCTACCCCTGCGCGCCATGGTGATGGTGCTGTTGTTCCTCGGGGTGGTGTTCCTGTTGGTCGGATTCCAGGCACTGGGTTCCGACGACGACTCCTCGGATCAACCGGCCGTTGCCAGTGCGACGACGACCACACCCACCAAGACGTCCGAGAAGGCCGAGCCGGAACCGCCGGCCCGGGCCGAGGTGCGCGTGTTCAACATCTCCGACGTCGCGGGCGCGGCCGAGAACACCGCCAACCGTCTGCGTGAGGCGGAGTGGGACGTGACCGAGACCGGAAACCTCACCCTGCCAGACGTTCCGGTGACGACGGTGTTCTTCGGGGAGGCCGAAGGGGAGCAAGAATCTGCTGAAGAAGTGGGCAAACTCCTCGACGCGCCGGTCGAACCGCGCCGCCCCGAGCTCGCAGAGCAACCACCGGGCGTGATCGTGGTGGTCACCGGCTAGGCTTTGGGCCATGCTGAAGCCCGTCAGTGTTGCCGTCCTGTTCGCCACGCCCGTCCTCGCGTTGAGCGCCTGCAGCCCTCCCGGTGAAACGGCGTCGAGCGAGCCCGGAACCACCCCCGCGATCTGGACCGGATCGCCGTCTCCTGCGGCGCCGTCCGGGGAAGACCACGGTGGCGGGCACGGTGCCGGCGCGGCAGGCGCCGGTGAGACCCTCACCGCAGAACTCAAGACCGCCGACGGAACCTCGGTGGCAACCGCCGACTTCCAGTTCGCCGACGGCTTTGCCACGGTGACGATCGAGACCACCACCCCGGGTCGCCTCACCCCCGGCTTCCACGGTGTGCACATTCACTCGGTGGGCAAGTGCGAGGCGAACTCCGTCGCCCCGACCGGTGGCGCGCCCGGTGACTTCAACTCCGCCGGCGGCCACTTCCAGGTGTCCGGCCACAGCGGACATCCCGCCAGCGGCGACCTGAGCTCGCTGCAGGTCCGGGCCGACGGCTCGGGCAAGCTGGTGACCACCACCGATGCGTTCACGGCCGAGGATCTGCTCGACGGCGCCAAGACCGCGATCATCATCCACGAGAAGGCCGACAACTTCGCCAACATCCCGCCGGAGCGCTACCAGCAGGTCAACGGCGCACCCGGCCCGGATCAGACGACGATGGCCACCGGCGACGCCGGAAGTCGGGTGGCGTGCGGTGTCATCTCTGCCGGCTGACAGCCGGATCGACTTCGCCGGGTCACCCCGGCCGACCGTCGGCGTCGAATGGGAGTTCGCTCTCGTCGACGCCAAAACCCGTGAGCTGAGCAACGAGGCTGCCGCGGTGATCGCCGAGATCGGCGAGAACCCGCACGTGCACAAGGAACTGCTGCGCAACACAGTCGAGATCGTCACCGGGATCTGCGAGAACTCGGGCGAGGCGATGGGCGACCTGTGCGACACGCTGTCCACCGTGCGGCGTGCCGTGCGGGGCCGCGGCATGGAGTTGTTCTGTGCGGGAACCCATCCGTTCGGCAAGTGGTCGGCCGCCCAGCTGACCGACGCCCCGCGCTATGCCGAGCTGATCAAGCGCACCCAGTGGTGGGGCAGGCAGATGCTGATCTGGGGTGTGCATGTGCACGTGGGGGTTTCGTCGGCGCACAAGGTGATGCCGATCATCTCGTCCCTGCTCAACCAGTACCCGCACCTGCTGGCGCTGTCGGCGTCCTCCCCGTTCTGGGACGGTGAGGACACCGGCTACGCCAGCAACCGCGCGATGATGTTCCAGCAGTTGCCCACCGCGGGGCTGCCCTTCCAGTTCCAGACGTGGCACGAGTTCGAGGGTTTCGTCCACGACCAGAAGAAGACCGGGATCATCGACCATCTCAGCGAGATCCGGTGGGACATCCGGCCGTCCCCGCAGCTGGGCACAGTAGAGGTGCGGATCTTCGACGGCGTGTCCAACGTGCGTGAACTCAGTGCACTCGTCGCGCTGACCCATTGCCTCATCGTCGATCTGGACCGCCGGCTCGACGCCGGTGAGCAGTTGCCGGTCATGCCGCCGTGGCATGTCCAGGAAAACAAGTGGCGCGCTGCGCGTTACGGGCTCGACGCGGTGATCATCCTGGACGCCGACAGCAACGAACGGCTCGTCACCGAGGATCTCGACGACCTGCTCAACCACCTGGAACCGGTGGCCGCGTCGCTGCACTGCGCTGACGAGCTCGCGGCAGTCGAGGACATCTACCGTCTCGGCGGCTCGTATCAGCGGCAGCGTCGGGTGGCCGAGGAGAACGACGGCGACTTGCGGGAAGTTGTCGACGCCTTGATCGGTGAGCTTGAGCTATAGGGTGGGTCCCATGCGGCGATTGACGGTTGCTGGGCTCGCTTTCGGGTTGGTCGGCGCCTTGGTCGGTGTGACGGGCTGCGCCACGGTCACGGAGGGCACGCCGACAGCGGATCCGGCACAGGTCCGCATCGCACAGTCCGAGAGCGCCCCGACGACCACCAGGCGCACGCCCACCCGCACTCCCAGCGCGGCACCGCGCACGCCGCTGTTCCCACCGCCGAGCGCGGGCGGCAGCGCCGGACCGAGCAAGCCGCCGCCCAACGGCATGGCCACCACGTGCCGGGAGTATGCGTCGATGGACGACGCGACCAAGCTGGGGATGGTGGAACTCCTCGGCGACAACGGCTATCCGGGGCTCAAGCGCAACCCGTTGCTGTGGGTCACCCTGGTCGGCACCATGTGCGTGCTTGCCCCGAGCCCCAGCACCACGGTGGTCGACGCGATCAACCGCAAGCCGCCGCGCTGACGGTGCTGTTATGAAACATCCTGTGACACAACAGGTGTCGGATCAAGACCATATGCGTCGAGGTCGCCTGTCATCCGCCTGGGGCGCGGGCGAACCGCCTTGTAGTGGCAGGTGATGTAGATCCACGACTCGAGGCTCGCGACGCCGTCGATCCCCCGGATCTCGTTGTCCAGCACCGTGATCAGATCCTCACCCGTCCGGGTGATCACCTCGGTCAGCACATCCCAGCGTCCGGCGGTGAGCGCCACGTACGACACCGCGTCCAGCCGGGTCAGCGCCTCGGCGACCTCCTCGGCCCGGGTACGGCCCGCGACGCGGATGGTCACCCAACTGCTGTAGCGGTAACCCAGACGCAGGGGGTTGACGATGCACATCACCCTGGCGGCATTGGACTCCAACAGCCGGTTGTAGCGGAAACGGATCGTGGTCTCCGAAACACCAAGGGCCGCAGCGAAATCCCGGAACGCCGCACGGCCGTCGACGGCGAGCCGGGACAAGATGGCGCGGTCGGTCTCGTCGAGAGTGCGGGGCCGGACGCCGTGGTCGACGAGGTTGGCCGAAAGACCTGCCTGCTGATAGTGGAGGCGCAGATACGGCAGCAGCTCGACCGAACGGACTCCGGGCGTCTTGGCGATCGTGCCGAAGGCGACGTCGTGCAGTTCCCGCGCGTCGGCGCACACCAGCTCCAGCACCACCGGGTACGGGCCCGTTGTCGATGTGACGTAGTCGGTTTCCGGTAGCTGCGCGAGCCCGGCCGCCAGATCGACCGGGGACCGGGTGCCGTCCGTGGTCACCAGTGCCAGGGCCAATGAGCCGAACCCGAGCAGCGCGGGGTCCGTCACGGCGGCGATCGTCACGAAGTTTTCGTCGATCAGTCGCGAAACGCGTCGGCGCACAGTCTTTTCGGTGACGTCGACGCGACGTGCCAGCTCCGCGTACGGGATCCGGCCGTCCACCTGCAGGTGATGGATCAACTGCAGGTCCAGGGAATCGAGATCGCCGGCCACCGCATCGGACTGCAGCGGCCGATTCCCGTACGACTCCGGTGGCGATGGCATGCACAGAGGTTACTAGCCTTGCGGTGACCGCTCGATCCGTCGCGAACCGTCTCGGGACGCATTGACCTGCGCGCGGCCAGGGACCATCCTGGCCGCATGACGGTCACCCCGATGTTCCCGCTCGAAGTGGCGATGCTGCCGGGCGAGGAACTTCCGCTGAGGATCTTCGAACCCCGGTATCTGGCACTGGTCAGCGACTGCATGGCCATGCCGGAACCGGCGTTCGGGGTGGTGCTGATCTCGGCCGGGCGCGAGGTGGGTGGCGGTGACAGGCGATGCGACATCGGGGCGCTGGCGCGGATCATCGACTGCCAGAACCTCGGCGCCGACCGGTACCGGCTGGCGTGCGTGCTCGGCGAGCGCATCCGGGTGCTGCAGTGGCTCGACGACGCGCCCTACCCGCGCGCCGACCTCGAGCCGTGGCCCGACGAACCGGGTGAGCCCGTCGAGGAGTCGGAGGTGGCCGCCGTCGAGGAACGCATCGTCGCGTTGTTCGACCTGATCGGGGAGGCCAGCGGGAAACCCGTGCCCAGCCGTGACATCGTCGCCGCTGCCGGTCTGGACCCCGAGAATCGGCTGTATGCGCTGGCAGCGCGCGTGCCGATGGGTCAGGCCGACCGCTACTCGGTGCTGTCTGCGCCCACCGAGGCCGCGCGTCTGGCAGCCCTGAGCGAAGCCGTCGACACTGTCACCGCGATGGTCGAGTTCCAGATTTCCGAATAGAGCGAATAGATCGACCGTTCGCAGCGTTAACTATTGCGAGTGTGAAACCTCTGCGATTTTTTGGCGATTTATTCGCAGAGGTTTCGCACTCGTCTTTTTGGCCGCTGACCTCCGCGAGTGTGAAGCCTGTGCGAGAAAACCGCAGAAATCTCGCTGAGGATTCACAATCGCGGACACGTGAAGCGTCAGCGCCGCCGGTGCGGGTCGGTTTCGCCGAGTTCGGCCATCTCGTCGCGGGTCAGCAGGTCGTCGCGGATGTTCTGCTCGCGGTAGGCGAGCTGGCCGACGCGGTTGGCGATCACCGGCGCGGTGATGATCGTGAACACCCCGGCGAG
The DNA here is from genome assembly GCF_001457595.1 of Mycolicibacterium smegmatis. Classification (GTDB taxonomy): domain Bacteria; phylum Actinomycetota; class Actinomycetes; order Mycobacteriales; family Mycobacteriaceae; genus Mycobacterium; species Mycobacterium smegmatis. The sequence goes on from NZ_LN831039.1 coordinate 961,471, forward strand.
CACCAGCATGCCGACGTCGGCGTTGCCGCGCAGCCGGATCATCGCGCCCGCGATCACCAGCAGCAGGCCCAGCACCTGCGGCTTGGTGGCCGCGTGCATGCGCGACAAGGTGTCGGGAAAGCGGACGATGCCGATGGCCGCGGTCAGGGCCAGGGTCGAGCCACCGAGGATGAGAACTCCGGTGATGATGTCGGGGATGTTCACGGTTTCCTCCGCCGCGGTGGGAGGGGCTCGTCGGTGTCGGGCACGCGGAAGCGTGCGACGCTGACCGAGCCGACGAAGCTGATCAGCGCCAGCGCGGTCATGCTGTAGGTAACGGTGGTGTCGAGGCTGAACGCGGCCCACGTGCCGATCGAGCACAACGTGACCGCCACCAGGGTGTCGAGCGCGACCAGACGGTCCAGCGTGCTCGGACCGGCCAGCAGCCGGAACATCGTGACCGCGGCGGCCGCGGTCAGCATCACCGCGGCGATACCCCAAACCCAGTTCACGAGGCGTCCACCTCCTTCTCCGCTGACGGCTGCCAGTCGGCGTCACGCTCGAACGTTTTCACGAGCAACCGCTGCAACTGGTCGACCTGGGTGTAGAACCGGTTGACGGCACGATCGGATCCCACGTCGAGCACGTGCACGTAGATCATCCGCCTCGTCTGGTCGATCTCCAGCGCGATGGTGCCGGGGGTCAGGTTGATGATGTTGACGGCAAGCGCCAGAACGAGATCCGATTTGACCGCCAGATGGACCCGCAGAACCGCGGTCAGCGGCGGCGGGCCGGGTCGCACCGCGAGCCACGCCACCTGCACCGAGGACGAGAGTAGCTGGAAGATCACCCAGGCAACGAGTTTCAGAAGCGACAGTGGGTGGAGCCTGCCTTCCACCGGAACCGGAGGCAGGGGCAGCAGCACCGTGATCGCGACGGCGATGATCGTGCCGCCGACGATGTTGGCCGGCGACAGATCGCCCCACAGCAGAACCCAGACCAGCACCAAAAAGCACAGGACCCAGGCCCGAAGCAGCAGACGTCTCATCGTGGCTCTCCCAGCACGGCGGTGATGTACTGCCCGCGGTCGATCACCTCGGCCGCCGCGCGCTCACTGAACGCGAAGATCGGCCCGGCCGCGACGGTGAGCACCAGGCCCACCACGATCAGTGCGGCGGTGGGGATGAGCATGCCGATGGGCATGCGTCCCACGCCTTCCCGATCGGCGTACTCGATGTCCTCACCGTCGTCGAGCAGCACGGCGGGTGCGGCCTGCGAAAGATGCCCCTCGGGTGCGTCGGCGCGCGTGCGCCAGAACGCCTTCGTCCACACCCGGGCGACGACGTACAACGTCAGCAGGCTGGTCACGACGCCGCCGGCCACCAGGGTCCAGGCGAGGGCCGAGCCGTTCGCGGCGCCGGCCTCCATGAGCGCGATCTTGCCGATGAAGCCCGAGAACGGCGGGATGCCACCGAGGTTGAGCGCCGGGACCACCCACACGAACGCCAGCACCGGGCTGGCGGCGGCCAGGCCGCCGAGGCGCTGCAGGGTCGACGCACCTGCCTGCCGTTCGATGAGCCCCACCACCAGGAACAGCGTCGTCTGCACCACGATGTGGTGGGCGACGTAGTAGATGGCGCCGGCCATGCCCAGCTCGTTGCCCAACGCGATGCCGAACACCATGTAGCCGATGTGACTGACGAGCGTGAACGACAACAGACGCTTGATGTCGCTCTGCGCGATGGCACCCAGGATGCCGATCACCATCGTCAGCAGACCCGCCACCAGCAGCACCGAGTCCAGACCGCCGTCGGGGAACAGCAGCGAGTGCGCCCGGATGATCGCGTACACACCGACTTTCGTCAGCAATCCGGCGAACACCGCGGTGACCGGTGCGGGAGCGGTGGGGTAGGAGTCGGGCAACCACGCCGACAGGGGGAACACCGCGGCCTTGATGCCGAACGCCACCAGCAGCACCGCGAAGATCGCCGTGCGGGTGCCGGGTGGAAGGTCGGTGAGGCGCACGCCCAGTTCGGCCAGGTTCAGCGTGCCCGTGGACGCGTACACCAGCGCGATGCCGATGAGGAAGATCATCGACGACACCATCGACACCAGCACGTAGGAGATGCCGGCGCGGACACGGTCGGCGCTCGCGCCGATGGTCAGCAGCACGAAGCTCGCGGCGAGCAGCACCTCGAACCCGACGAACAGGTTGAACAGGTCACCTGCGAGGAACGCGGTGTACACACCCGCCGACAGCACCAGGTACGTCGGCATGAAGATCGACACGGGCTGGCGCTCGTCGCCGTCGCGGATACCCTGACCGATGGCGTACACGACCACCGCCAGCAGCACGATCGACGACACCACGAGCATCAGCGCCGACAAGCGGTCCACCACGAGCGTGATGCCCAGCGGCCCCATGCCGGGGATGGCCTGATCCCATCCGCCGACATGCAGGACCAGCGTGCCGTCCCGGTCGGACAGGTACAGCAGTACACCACACACCGCGACGACGGCGGTCAGCGCGATCTGGGCGATGGCCCGCTGCAGGTGCGGACGCCTGCCCGCGATGAGCGTCGCCGCTGCCGCCAGGGTGGGGATCAGCACCGGCAACGGGATGAGGGTCTGCACCATCACTTGGAACCCTCGAATCCGGGCAGGGCGTCGAGCTCGTCGGGAGCATCGGTGTCGCGGCTGGCATCGGGCTTGGGGATGTCGTCCTCGTCTTCGTCCTCGTCGACGACCTTGAGGGACACGCGGGTGTCCTCGGGGTCGTTGCTGACTTCTTCGATCGTGGTCAAGCGGTACGAGCGATAGGCGAGTGCGAGCACGAACGCCGCGATACCCATGCTGATCACGATGGCCGTCAGGATCATGCCCTGCGCCAGGGGATCTGCCGTCGCTTCGGAGCCGTTGCTGGTGCGCCCACGGATCGGGGGGTTACCCGATGCGCCGCCGACGGTGAGGATCAGCAGGTTCACGGCATTGCCGATCAGCAACAGCCCCAGCAGCATTCGGGTCAGGTTGCGTTCCAGCAGCAGGTAGACGCCGGTGCTGGTGAGTCCGCCGATCATGATGAGCGGGACGATGTAAGTGGTCATCAGGCCGCCGCCTTCTGGGGTTGGCCGGACTCGGCGAGTTCGACGTCGACCCGCGCGCCGAGGCTGCGCAGCACGTCGAGCACCAGGCCGACGACGATCAGGTACACGCCGAGGTCGAAGAACAGCGCCGTCACGAACTTGATCGGGCCGATCACCGGCACGTCGAGCTGCACCACGGCCGACGACAACGCGGGCGCGCCGAGCAGAAGCGACGCCACCGCGGTACCGGCCGACAACCCGAGCCCGGTGCCGAGGATCTTCCCGGCGTCCAGCGGCAGCGTCTCACCCAGCTCGTAGCGGCCGCCGGCGAGGTAGCGCAGCACCAACGCGAGGCCCGCGACCAGGCCGCCCGCGAATCCCCCGCCGGGGGTGTTGTGGCCGGCGAAGAAGAAGTACGCCGAGAGCACCATGATCAGCGGGAAGATGAGCCGCGTCGCCACCTCCAGGATCAACGACCGGTGCCGAGGATCGCGCAGCTCGCTGCCGCGCAGCCACGTCACGTCGCCCGCGGCGGGGCTGTACGCCGCCACCGGCCCGATGTCGGGCTGGCCCACCGCGGTGCTGACGCGCGGCGCCGCACCGAACCGGCGATGACGGAACACCAGCGACGCGACCCCGGTCGCCGCCACCAGCAGCACCATGACCTCGCCCATGGTGTCCCACGCGCGGATGTCGACCAGCAGGACGTTGACGGTGTTGGAACCGTGGCCGCGGTAGTACGCGGCGTCGGGCAGCAGCACGGCGACACCGGGCCCGGTGCGCGCGGCCATCGCGTAGACCGTCAGCGTGGTGACGGCCGCGCCGACCGAGAGCGCGAGCAGCGCACGTGGCAGCCGGTTCTTGTTGATGTTGGCGGCGTCGGCCTCGGCGGGCAGGGTCCGCAGCACCAGCACGAAGATCACCAGCACCAGCGTCTCGACCAGGAACTGCGTCAACGCCAGATCGGGTGCGCCGTGGAACGCGAAGATCGCGCCGCAGCCGTACCCGGTGACACCGACCAGCAGCACCGCGGCCAGGCGGTTGCGCATGACCGTCGCGCCCAGCGCCGCGGCCAGCATCAGTAGCCCGACCACCACCTGCAGCGGCGAATCCCACAACTGCAGGTCGGGACGGTTGTGCGCGCCGAGCACCAGCGCCGCGGTGGGGAACAGAACCAGGGTCAGCAGGATCACCGACTGCGTGGCGGGAAGCGAACCGCGTTGCGTCGACGCCGTCAGTCGCAGCGACACCACGTCGAGCCCGCGGATCACCGCGTCGTAGATGCGGTCGGCGTTGCCCAGCGGCAGGAAACCGGACTTGGCCTTGGGCAGCCGGTGGCGGACGAGGAACACCGTGAAACCGGTCGCCAGCACCACGATCGACAACAGCAGCGGCAGGCCCACACCGTGCCACAGCGCGAGGTGGTAGGTGGATCCGCCTGGGACGGTGTCGGCGTAGTCCTCGAGCACCGCGTCCAGACCCTTGGGCCACAACCCGAACACCAGGCCCGCCGCCGACAGGATGGCCGGGGCGAGCAGGAAGTTCACCGGGGGACGGTGCATCTCCGCGACGCGGACACTGGGGCCGGACAGTCCTTTCCCGGCGAACGCGCCCCACAGGAACCGCAGGCTGTAGATGGTGGTGAACACCGAGCCGACCACGATGCCGGTCAGCACGTACGGCGCGGCCGTGCCGAGGGCCGGGCTGTGCAGGACGGTCTCCAGGTCGGCTTCCTTGGCCACGAAACCGAAGAACGGCGGCAGCGCGGCCATGCTCGCCACCGCGCCGAGCGCGATGATCAGCAACGGCCGGTGCGCGCGGCCCAGCCCGGCCAGGCGCCGGATGTCGCGGGTGCCGGTGGCGTGGTCGATGACGCCCACCACCATGAACAGCGACGCCTTGAACATCGCGTGCGCGATCAGCATCGCCAGACCCGCGAGCATCATGTCGGGCCCGCCCGCGCCGACCATCACCGTGATCAGGCCGAGCTGGCTGACCGTGCCGAACGCCAGGATGAGCTTGAGGTCGTATTCGCGCACCGCGCGCCACCCGGCCAGCAGCATCGTGAGCAGACCGAGCCCGATCACCATGGGACGCCAGAAGGCCGTGTCGGCGAATCCGGGGGTCATCCGCGCGATCAGGTACACACCGGCCTTCACCATGGCCGCGGCGTGCAGATACGCGCTGACCGGGGTGGGTGCGGCCATGGCACCCGGGAGCCAGAAGTGCATGGGCACGATGGCCGATTTCGACAGCGCGCCGATCAGGATCAGCGCGATACCGACCGAGGCCGCGGTGCCCGTCGGCGGGGCGGCGATCAGCTCTGAGAGCAGGTATGTGCCGGCCATGTTGCCCAGCACGACGATGCCCGTCAGCATCGCCAGGCCGCCGAACGTCGTCACCAACAGCGCCTGGGTGGCGGCGCGGCGGCTGGTGGCGCGCTCGGCGTAGTGGCCGACCAGCAGGAACGACAGCACCGTGGTGGTTTCCCAGAAGATGTAGAGCACCAGCATGTTGTCGCTGACCACCAGGCCGAACATCGCGCCCGAGAACGCGACCAGTTCAGCGGCGAAGCTGGGCAGCCGCTTCTCCATGCGACCGTCGTGGTGGTGGAAGTAGTGCGCGCAGTAGAAGAGCACCAGCGCGCCGATGGCGAGCACCAGCACGCTCATGATCGCCGCAAGCGAATCGAAGCGCAGGGTGAAATCCATCGACAGCTCGGGCACCCAGGACACCTGCACCGTCGGGACGTTGTCCGGACTGGGCCAGTTCAGCGCTACCCACACCAGTGAGCCGAGGGGCACCAGGGACAGCGGAAAAAACGCCATCCGGCCCCATCTGGCCACCATCAAGGGCGCCAACGCAGTGGCCACCGCGTGGGCGAGAAGAACGGCGAGCATGGCACTCCGATCGGGTTGGGGTCGGGGTGTCAGCCTTATAGCTATGGGGGTAACTACGGCTTTTGGTTGAACCCATTCTAAGGGGATGGGCCTGGCTACCATCGGTATGCAGAGACGCTGCCCGGCGGAGGGACGGCTCGCGTGGCAACCGACGGAGTCTTCGTAGTGGGCGCCTGCCCACCGGCGTGACGCCGACGTGTGAGCCGGCACTCGGCCGCGCGAGGACCGTTTTGCTGGCCGAGCGCACCAGCGCCACGGGCATCACCAGGGCATTTCCGGTCCACGCGCGCACTTGGAGGTGCTCGGCGGCCGTGGCCTGACCAACGATCTGCCGTCGCGCGGGTTGCCGGTCCCCGAGGTCGCCCCGCCCGCGGTGTGGTGTTCAAGCTCTCAAAGGTGCCGACCGAATTCGGCATGATCTTGATGGTTCGGCAAAGTGGCTCTCGCCGGCCCGCGCCGAGATTGCACTGAGGGACAGATTCCGGAGCGAGGTCGTCCCTCAATGCAATCTCGGTGAATTGTCGGTGCCGGGTGCCAGCATTCCGCCATGGGCGAGGTGGTCATCGGCGGAGAGGCGTTGGCAAAGGGGCTGGTGACCCGGAACGACCTGCGACACCACTATCGGCGCCTGTTTCCCGGTGTGTATGTGCGCGGCGAGCCGACGCTGCGGGACCGGACGGTGGGCGCGTGGCTGTGGTCGGGGCGACGTGGGGTGCTCGCGGGCGTTGCCGCGTCCGCACTGCACGGCTCCGCGTGGGTCGATCCCGACGTGCCGATCGAGCTGATCTGGCGCAACGGACGCCCGCCCGCCGGGCTGATCGTGCGGAACGAGACGCTCGCGGCTGACGAGGTCATGCGCGTCGCGGGGTTACCCGTCACCACCCCGGCGCGTACCGCGTTCGATCTGGCCCGCCACCTGCCACGCGACGAGGCCGTCGCCCGCATCGATGCGTTGGCGTGGACCCGCCGGGTGACCGTCGACGACGTCGCTGCGCTGATCGAGCGGTACCCGGCCGCGCGCGGGATTCGCGCTGCCCGAGCTGTTCTCCGGTTGGTCGACGCGGGGGCCGACTCACCACGGGAGACCTGGCTGCGGCTGCGGTTGACCGATGCCGGCCTGCCGCCCGACTCCACGCAGATCCCCGTCGTCGACGAGCGCGGCCGCATCGTGGCGATCCTGGACATGGGGTGGGAGCGCCACCTCGTGGCGGTCAATTATGACGGCGTCTTCCACCAGTCGGACCGCAAGAGGTACGTGCGCGACCTGAAAACCCTACGGGCGCTCGAAGACCGGGGCTGGATCGTCATCCGTGTGGTCGCCGAGGACGACATCGCCGACGTCATCACCCGCGTGCGACGTGCGCTGCTGCGCCGTGGCTGGCGCCGAGATTGCAGTGAGGGACAAATTCCGGCGTGAGTTTGTCCCTCAGTGCAATCTCGGTGTGCGGTTTCAGAAGTACCGCAGCCAGACGTATACCCAGGCCAGGGCCGTGCTGAGGAGCGTCACCACGATGCCGTAGCGCGTGAACTGCCAGAAGCTGATCGGATGGCCCGCGCGTTTGGCGATGCCGATGGCCACCACGTTGGCGCTCGCGGCGATCGCGGTGCCGTTGCCGCTGAAGCACGCGCCCAGCGCGAACGCCCACCACAGGGCGTCGCCGGTCACCGCGTCGGGCGCCTGGGCGACCATCGACTCGACCACCGGGGTCATGGTCGCGGTGTAAGGGATGTTGTCGATGAACGCGCCCGCGATCGACGAACCGAACAGCAGGGCCGTGGCCGCACCGAGCCAGTTGTCGCCGAACGCCGATTGCGCGACCGAGCCGAGTTCCCCGATGACGCCGGTGTGCGTCAGGCCGGCGACCATGACGAACAGGCCCATGAAGAACACCAGCGTGGGCCACTCGACCTCGGGCAGCACCTCGTTGATGTCGACATCGGTGACCAGCAGCATCACGCCCGCGCCGAGCAGTGCGACGATCGAAGGGGCGACGTGGAAAACCGAGTGCAGCGCGAAGCCGACGATGACGATGTTGAGCACGATCAGGGACCGGACCAGCAGGCGCATGTCCTTGATGGCGCGCCGTTCCTGCAGCGCCATCACCTCTTCGATGTGAACGTGATTGGCGCGCAGCTCTTTCCGGAACAGCACGCGTGTGAACACCACGAACAGTGCGAAGATCACGACCACGATCGGGGCCATGTGGACGAGGAAGTCGTTGAACGTCAGGCCCGCCCGGCTGCCGATGATGATGTTCGGCGGATCACCGATGAGCGTGGCCGCGCCGCCGATGTTGGACGCGAGGACCTCGGCGATCAGGTAGGGCTGCGGCGGGATGCGCAGGCGGTCGCAGATCACGACCGTGACCGGCGCGACCAGCAGGATGATCGTGACGTTGTCGAGCACCGGCGATGCGAACGCGGTGATGACCATCAGCATGACCATCAGCCGGAACGGTTTACCGCGAGAGCGTTTCGCGGCCCAGATGGCGAGGAAGTCGAACAGGCCGGTCTGTTTGACCACGCCGACGATCACCATCATGCCGAGCAGCAGGAAGATGACGTTCCAGTCGATACCTTCGTGCTCGGAGTAGAACACCTCCGCGCCGGGCACCAGACCCAACAAGGTCATCAGCCCGGCGGCGACGAGAACCGTCTTGACCTTGTCGGCCCGCTCGGTGGCGATGAACCAGAAGGCGACGACGAATATCGTCAGCGCCAGAACCGGAGCCAGCACGGGCCGGGAACCGGGGGATCAGTCGCCCGGCCCGGCAACAGCCAGACTGGTCAGCAGCCGTTCCAGGGTGACAGCGCCGGTGAGCTTTCCGTCGCGATCGACGACGGCGATCAGCGGGCTGCGCTTGTTCGCCATGATCGTCGCGATCTCCAGCAGCGTGGCGTCGGGCGCCACGGTCGCCGGCGTGGCGACGGGGTTGGGAAGGCAGTCACCGACGGTGAGCTTGCCGGGTCCGTGCCAGAACAGGTCGGCGTGGATCTCGTCGACCGTTCGCACCAGCGCGGGATCGTCGCGGTAGGACTCGGGAATTGCCAACTTCAGCACCTGGGTGCCGGGCAGCACAGCCACCGGACGATCGAGGTCGTCGACGACCACCAGGCCCGGCAGCCGATTGACGACCATCAACTGCACAGCCTTGGAGACGGGGTCGTCGATGCGCACGGTCGGCGGGTGAACGGCGATCTCATGAGCTTGCATATCTCGTTTCCCTCGAGCAGGGGCAGTTAAGGTCATGGTCCTCGTTCTCCGATCAATTCGGGACGGGTGTGCAGGATCTCGGCAATTTCGTCGGCCTCGTCGGGTTCCAACACGATGGTCTCGGCAGGGACGTCGACATCGGCGCCCGGGTCGTCAGCGCGGTAGGTGAACAGATGGCGGTTGCGATCGGCGTCGACCAGAACGCAGAACCGCTTGCCGTTCCGCGTGAGGACGTGGTGGAGCATTCCGTTACCAGGGACTGGCATCCGATCGATCCGCATCGGTGTTCCCTCCAAGCAGGTGCCCTCAAGTCTGCTTTTCCTATCTATCTGGGGCTATCCGGTCTGACACCCATTCGGCCGGGGGTGAAGACTGTATGGACAAAACCCGCGGGGACAGTCCACGCTGGTGGGGTGAAACCGGCGCGCACTCCGGCGGCCGCGCTGTTCCGGAGAGTGTTTCTGATCAACGGCCTGATCTTCGCCCTCGGCACGTTGATCCTGGCAGTCTCACCGGCGACGGTTTCCTCGCGAATCCGGCTGACCGAGATCCCGGTGCTCGTCGTGGGTCTGGCGGTCATGCTGACAGCCAACGCGCTGCTGCTGCGGTCGAGTCTCGCCCCGCTGAACCGGCTCGCCGAATCCATGCAACGCGTCGACCCGCCGCGGCGTACCGACCGCGTCGACGGCCGCGGCACCGGGGACCTGCACCACCTGATCGAATCGTTCAACGCCATGCTCGACAGGCTGGAGACCGAGCGGTCCACGGCCAGCGCGTCGGCACTTGCGGCCCAGGAGAACGAGCGGCAGCGCATCGCACGCGAACTGCACGACGAGATCGGCCAGACGCTGACCGTCGCGCTGCTCGCACTCAAACGTGCCGTCGACCGGGCGCCCGAGTCGATCCGCGGTGAGCTGTCCGATGCGAAGGAGATCGTGCGGTCCAGCCTCGACGAGGTGCGCGAGATCGCGCGGCGGTTGCGCCCCGACGCTTTGGAGGACCTGGGGCTGCACAGCGCATTGAACGCGTTGTGCAGCGACTTCGCGCAGGCGTCCGGCATCAGCGTCGTGAAACACATTTCGCCGCAACTGGATCGGTTGAAGCCCGACGTCGAGTTGGTGTGCTACCGGATTGTGCAGGAAAGTCTGACGAACGTCGCACGGCACTCGGGTGCCCGCAAGGTGTGGCTCGATCTGCACATCAGCACCGACGAGTTGACGCTGCGTATTGCCGACGACGGACGCGGCGGTGTGCTCGAGGAGGGGGCCGGTATCAACGGCATGCGTGAACGTGCGCTGCTGGTGAACGGCACCTTCACCATCAGTTCGCCGGAGGACGGCGGCACCGAGGTGCGGTTGGTCATCCCGATGCGAGGCGGTTGATGGCAGCTCGCATACTGCTGGCCGACGATCACGCGCTGGTGCGCAGCGGGCTGCGCATGATCATCGACGCCGAACCGGATCTTCAGGTGGTGGCCGAGGCGGCCGACGGATACGAGGCACTCTCGGCCCTGGACACCGAAACCGTCGACCTGGCGATTCTCGACATCGCGATGCCGCGGATGACGGGACTGCAGGCCGCGCGGGAGATCAATCGGTCGCATCCGGACGTCCGGATCCTGATCCTGTCGATGTACGACAACGAGCAGTACTTCTTCGAGGCGCTCAAGGCCGGCGCGTCGGGGTATGTGCTGAAGTCGGTGGCCGACCGCGACCTGCTCGAGGCGTGCCGTGCGACGCTGCGTGGTGAACCCTTCCTGTACGCCGGTGCCATCACGGCCCTGATCCGCGATTTCCTGCACCGTGCGCGCCAGGGTGGCGAACCACCCGACAGCATCCTCACGCCGCGTGAGGAGGAGGTGCTCAAGCTGATCGCCGAGGGGTATTCGACGCGCGAGATCGCCGCGACGCTGACGATCAGCGCCAAGACCGTCGACCGGCACCGCACGAACATCCTGGCCAAGCTCGGTCTGCGTGACCGATTGGCGCTGACGCGCTACGCGATCCGGGCCGGTCTCATCGAGCCGTGAGCCCAGATCGGAATGGCATGGGAGGCAACGCCGATGCCCCAGCCCATGATCGGCCACACCGGCCAGAAGTACCATCCGCCTCCGCCGAGGCCGACGGCCAGCCAGATGCCGAGCATCAACACCGAACCCGCGACGTAGGCCGCGAGGTGTAGCCGCACACTCATGCGGGCCGCGCGCATCTGTGCCTCGCGCCGGCGAGGGTCGTTGCGGCGCAGGGCGGCCACGGGAAGGTCGGCGACGAGGTCGCGCAGTTGCGCGGTGGTCTGCGCGCCGAACACTCGCTGCAACCGTTCCTCGTACTCGGGCATCCCCAGGTAGCCCTGTGCGAGGGCGCGGCCCAGGTCATCGGCGGTGCGTTCCCGCTCCGGGTCGCCGACGCGCGTGGACCGCTCGACAGTGGGCAGAACCGTGTTGGCCATGGCAGCCTCCCGATATCTTGACGGTGACAAGTTCCACTGTCGCATGCGAACTTGTCACCGTCAAGATGTTTTCTGCTCCTGTCTCGCGCGGCCGGCAATGCGTTTGAGGGTCCGGCGCACGGCCACCCGGTGCCCGCCGGTGCCGATGACGAGCGCCCGGTAGACCTTGCCGTGCGGGCCCGGGAATGCCGCCCAGGTCTGCGAACGCACCCGGGTTCGGCGCGCGTTGACCGCATCGAGAATGAACACCCACTCGTAGGCCGCGAACGGGTGGCGGCCACGGAGGCTGAGCCGCGTCCCGGCTTCGAAGTCGCCGATGACGAACCCGAATGGCGCGCGCGGATCGGCGGCATCTCCGCAGAGCGTGGTCAACACGGCCGCCCAGGTCGTAGCCGTATCGGTGTCGAGAGTTATGGCATGCTCATCGATATAGGATAATCGCTCCATATAGAAGGACCGTACTAGATAGTGGCACCTCCACGGAAGCATGAAACCGACGCGATCCTCGACGCGGCGCGTGCGCTCGTCCTCACCGAAGGTCCGCGGGCAGCCAGTGTCGCCGCGATCGCCAAGGCCAGCGGTGCCCCGGTTGGCACCCTGTATCACCGGTTCGGCAACCGCGACGGCATTCTCAAGGCCACCTGGCTGCGTGGCATCGAGCGGTTCCAGCGCCGCGCCATGGCAGCCGATGGTGCGACGCCGGTCGAGGTTGCGGTCGCGATGGCCGGCGCGGTCCTGCAGTTCGCGCGCGACGAACCCGAGGACGCCCGGTTGCTGCTGACCATCCGGCGGGCCGACCTGCTCGACGGTGGGCCCGACGCCGACTTCGACGCGACGCTGGCCGACATGAACGCCCCGGTCTTCGAACGCCTCCACGAACTGGCCCGCGGCATCTTCGGGCGCGACGACGACCGGGCGATGGACGCCGTCATGCGCGCCGTGGCCGACCTGCCGTACGCGACCGTGCGGCGTCACATCGACGACGGCAAATGGCCGGTGTGGCTGTCGGAGGACCTTGCGACGTCGGTACGTAGGCTGTTGTCCGTGGACAAAATCGTCAGCGCCAGCCGCGAGATCGCCGCACCTTCTGACGTCATCTTCGAACTCATCGCCGACCCGGCCCAGCAGCCCCGCTGGGACGGCAACGAGAATCTGCTCAGGATGGCCTCGGGTGGGCGCGTCCGCGGCGTCGGCGAGGTCTTCACGATGGAGATCAAGCAGGGCGGCTTCCGGGACAATCACGTCATCGAGTTCGAGGAGGGGCGCCGGATCGCTTGGCGCCCTGCGGTTGCCGGTGAACAGCCGCTCGGACATCTGTGGCGCTGGGAACTGCAGCCCGCCGGTGAGGGGCGCACGCTGGTCACCCACACCTACGACTGGACGCAGCTCACCGACGAGAAACGCTTCCCCAAGGCGAGCGCGACCACCGCCGACAAGCTGCAGGAGTCCGTCGATCGGCTCGCCGCGATCGTCGAGGGCTAACGCTTCTCGGCGAACTCCCGCAGCGACTCCACCTGCGCGGGATCCAGTGACGGACGCACGGTTTCGCGCGCCTTGGCGACGTCGGCGGCCGTGACGTCGGCCGCGTCGATCGAGCGGCGCATGGCCGTCATCGCCGATTCCCGCAGCAGCGCAACGCAATCGGCCGCGCTGTAGCCGTCCAGATCGTCCGCCAGGCTGTCGAGGTCGACATCATCGGCCAGCGGGATGGATTTGCCTGCGGTACGCAGGATGTCGCGGCGCGCGGCGGCGTCCGGCGGTTCCACGAACACCAGGCGCTCGAGGCGCCCTGGCCGCAGCAACGCCGGGTCGATAAGGTCGGGCCGGTTGGTGGCGCCGAGCACGACGACGTCACGCAGCGGCTCGATGCCGTCGAGTTCGGTGAGCAGCGACGCCACCACCTTGTCGGTGACCCCGGAGTCGAAGTTCTGTCCGCGGCGCGGCGCGAGCGCGTCGATCTCGTCGAGGAACACCAGCGAGGGCGCCGAATCCCGGGCCCTGGCGAACAGTTCCCGCACGGCCTTCTCCGAGGAGCCGACCCATTTGTCCATCAGCTCAGAGCCTTTGACGGCGTGCACCGACAACCGACCCGAACTGGCCAGGGCGCGCACCACGAACGTCTTGCCGCACCCGGGCGGACCGTAGAGCAGCACGCCGCGCGGCGGGTCGATGCCGAGGCGGGAGAACGTGTCGGGGTGCTGCAGCGGCCACAACACGGCCTCGGTGAGCGCACGCTTGGTCTCGACCATGTCGCCGACATCGTCGAGCGTGACCGAACCGACCGACACCTCCTCGGACGCCGAACGCGACAACGGCCGGATGACCGTGAGCGCGCCCTCGAGGTCCTCGTGACGCAGCACCGGATCGTCGTCGGAGGAACTGGCCCTCGCGGCCGCCCGCAGCGCGCCCTCGCGGACCACGGCGGCCAGATCGGCCACCACGAAACCGGGTGTGTGATCAGCGATGTCGCCCAGATCGAGGTCCTCGGACGGGACCCCGCGCAACAGCATCTCCAGCAGCGACCTGCGGGCCGTGGCGTCGGGCAGGCTCAACCCCAGTTCGCGGTCGCACACCTCGGGTGCGCGCAACCGGGCGTCGACGTTCTCGGGAACCGCGGACGTCGCGATGAACGCCACGCCTGGCGTGGCAACGGCCTTGCGCAGTTCGGCGAGGATCAGCGTCGCCACGGGTTCGGGTGGCCGCATCTCGTTGCCCGCGGGCAGCAGCGCGTCGACGTCGGCGATGAACAGGACGCCGCCGGACTCGGTCACGGCCGCCACCGCCGACGTGACGCTGCGCAGGCGTTCGTCGACCTGCAGCGCACCGACCTCGGGGCCGTCGAGTTCCACCACGCGCCGCGAGGCGCAGACCGCGCGCACCATGGTGGCCTTGCCGACGCCGGCCGGACCGGACACGAGCACGCCCAGATGCGGTGTGGCGCCCAGGGTCTTGAGAAGTTCGGGCTCGTCGAGGGACAGCCGCAGCCACTCGTCGAGTTTGACGGCCTGCGGATGGGTCACCTTGACGTCGTCGAACGACACGGGCTGTTCGGACCGTTGCGGGCTGACGGTGTGCCGGCCCGTGGGTGGTGGTGCGGGATCTTCGGGAGTACCGGTACCCCACGACACCACCGAATTCGGTTGCACGCTCACCGTGCCCGGCGGATCGACCGCGGTGACGGTCAGGAGCTCGGAGGTCCAGGTGATGCCCACCGACGACGCCAGAGCGCTGGTGGCCGCCGAGGTGGACGTGCCGGGTCCGAGGTCGCGGGGCAGCAGCGAGACGGTGTCGCCGACCGTCATCACCTTGCCCAACAGGGCCATCCGCAACGTCGCGGGGGAGATGGACTGTGTGGCCAGGCGTGAACCAGACACCGTGACCGACCGCGCGCCGTACACCGTCACGGGCGACACCAGCACGGCGGCGTTCTCGCGCACCCCGGCGTTGGACAGCGTGACGTCGTCGAGCAGTGCGGTGCCGGCGGGCACCCCGGGCCCGGCCACGCCCGCGACGGCCGCGGTGGTGCGCGTCCCGGTCAGGGCCACCGCATCCCACTCCCGGATGCCGAGCGCGGCAAGCACTTCGGGATGCAGACGCACGACGCCGCGGCGGGAGTCCAGCGCGGAGGTGTTCAGGCGTGCCGTGAGCCGCAGATGGCTGAGGGGGGTGTCGTACTGATCGGCGCCGCCGAATTCGTCGTCGAAACCCTGCGACATGTCACCTTCCCGGCTTGCGGAGACCCAGGCGCGCCATCGACCGCCGATGCGGCTGTGCACGACGGATGGCGCGGCGCGCGGCGCGCCGCTGTTTCGGTTTCACGTCCCACGACTCCGGATGGCTGGCCACCCAGTGCTTGGTGCGGACCGCGAACGGGATGTGGATCACGTAGGCCACGATGATGACCATGATCACGATGTAGCCGTAGAACACCGACGCCGCAACGCCGATGGCCACCAGCACCAGCAGCGGGGCCGCCATGTTCGGCGACACCGAGAACGTGTGGATCTTGCGCATCGGGATCCGGCTGACCACCAGCAGCGAGACGCCGATCATCCAGATGATCACGACCCACTCGGCCGTCACGCTGTTCCACCACTCGCCGGGCCACTGCATCTTGGCCGCCAGCGGGCCGATCGCGCCGATCGCACCCGCGGGGGCAGGCATGCCGACGAAGTACTCCTTCTCGTACGCGGGCTGGTCCACGTCCAGCAGCGCGTTGAACCGCGCGAGCCGCAACACGATGCAGACCGCATAGAGCAGCACCACGATCCAGCCCACCCGCGAATGCGACAGCAGCGTGCCGTACACGATGAACGCAGGTGCCACACCGAAGTTCACGGCGTCGGCCAGCGAGTCGATCTCCTCGCCCATCTTCGAGGTGGCCTTGAGCATGCGGGCCACCCGCCCGTCGAGTGCGTCGAGGATCGCCGCGGCCGCCAGGAACGCCATGGCCTCGGTCGGCCGGTTGTCCAGGGCCATCTTGACCGCGCTGAGACCCAGGCAGATGGCCGCCACCGTCAGCGCGCTCGGCAGCATGCGGACCGTGAAGGACGGGCGCTTGATGCGGGCCTTGATCATGCGAGCTCCGCCAGCACCGTTTCGCCGGCCAGGGTGCGCTGACCGTGAGAGACGAGCACCCTGGCGTCCGCAGGGAAGTAGGTGTCCAGGCGCGAACCGTAGCGGATCAGGCCGTAGGTGTCGCCGATCGAGAGCTTGTCGCCGACGTGGACGTCGCACACGATGCGCCGCGCGATCAGACCGGCGATCTGCACCGCGATGATGTGCACACCCTCGGGGGTGCGGATGACGACACTGTTGCGTTCGTTGTCCTCACTGGCGGCTTCCAACTCGGCCGAGTGGAAGCGGCCGGGCCGGTGACGCACAGCGACCACCTCGCCGCCGATCGGCGCGCGCTGCACGTGCGCGTCGAGCACCGACAGGAAGATGCTGACGCGTTGCATCGGGATATCCGGCAGTCCCAGTTCGGCCGGGGGCGTGGCCTCGCCCAGCAGGCAGATCAGCCCGTCGGCCGGCGCCACCACGACGCCCGGCCGGGTCGGTGGGACCCGCGGCGGGTGCCGGAAGAACGCGGCATTGGCGCCCGCCGAGATCAGTCCCGCGCGCCGCATCCACCGCCGCTTGCGGCCGAGCAGGGCGACCGCGAGGCTCGCGCCGACGAAAGGAAGGCCCGCCGAATGCATCGGCGGAATGCTGGAGCGCACCAGCGCCGCGAGGCGTTCTGGGCCGGATTGGAGATCGGGGCGTCTGGCCATCGGCTGGATTCTACGTGCGACGGGTGCCGTGATCGCTAGCTCAGGTCCCAGACCTGGACCGACGTCCCGGCGGGCACCTCGGTGAGGTCTTCGCCGATCTCCAGCAGACAGTTCGCCGAGGCCAGCCAGCGCAGGTGATGCGACGCCGGAGGCCCGTAGCTGGTGACGGTGTCGCCGGTGAGCACCCCGCGGCGGAACTGGCGTTTGCCTGCCGGTGAGGTGAGCGACTCGGTGAGCGTCGCGGTGAGCTTGGGCCGTTCCGGTTCGGGGTGCCCCATCGCCGCGCGCAGCGGCGCGCGGACGAACACCTCGAACGACACGAGCGCGCTGACCGGGTTGCCGGGCAAGGTGATGATGGGCGTGGAGCCGACGACACCGGAACCCTGAGGCATGCCGGGCTGCATCGCGACCTTGACGAAGTCGACCTGCTCGGCCAGGGCGTCCTTGACCACTTCGTAGGCGCCCGCGCTGACACCGCCCGTGGTGATGATCAGGTCGATGTCGCGGGCGTGCTCGGCGAGCACCGCGCGGAAGTTGTCGACGTCGTCGTGCGACATGGGCGACGAGATCACCTGCGCGCCGGCGTCGCGGACCGCGGCGGAGAGCATCACGGCGTTCGACTCGTAGATCTGCCCGGGCTGCAGCGGCGTGCCCGGTTTGACGAGTTCGCTCCCGGTGGACATCACCATCACGCGCTGTGGCGGGATGACGGTCAGCTCGGCCAGTCCGAGGGCCGCGGCCAGGCCCAGCGCGGCCGGGGTGACCATCTGACCGGCGTGCAGCACCGTGGTGCCTGCCGTGACGTCCTCGCCCGCGCGGCGGATGTGCTGGCCCGGCCGTGCGGCCGCGCGGATGGTCACCGTGTCGGTCGCGCCGTCGGTGGCCTCGACCGGGATCACCGCGGTAGCGCCGGCCGGAACCGGTGCACCCGTCATGATCCGGTGTGCCGTACCGACTTTCAGAGTCAGCGCGTCGGTGCGCCCGGCCGGGATGTCCTCGGCGACGGGCAGCAGCACCGGGGTGTCGGCCGTCGCGCAGGCGATGTCCTCGGCCACGACGGCGTAACCGTCCATCGCCGAGTTGTCGAACCCCGGGAGCGAGAGCGGCGCCACGACATCGGACGCGAGCACCAGGCCCAGCGCGTCGGCGATCGGAACGGATTGCGGGTCACGGGCTTTGATCAGGCCTGCGACGATTCTCTGGTGTTCTTCGACGGTACGCATGATCCTCACACCGGGTAGCTGACGCCGGTCAGCTCTTCTGAGACGGCCCACAACCGGCGTTGCAACTCCGGATCACGGGACTGGGAACTGGATTTCACGAGCTTGGGGTGTCCGCGCACCTCGCGGAACCCGTCCGGGCCGTAGTACTCGCCGCCCTTGACGCCGGGATCGGTGGCCGCGCGCAGCGTCGCCAGCGCGCCCATCAGCGGGCTGTTGGAGAACAGGCTCGCGATCTGGTGGTAGCCGGGCAGCCCGGTGCCGGGGATGTGCCGCATGAGTTCGGTGTTCGACAAACCGGGATGGGCGGCCACCGAGATGGTCGGCTTGCCTGCCGCGGCGAGGCGACGCTGAAGTTCGTACGCGAACAACAGATTCGCGAGCTTGGACTGGCCGTACGCCTCGACCCGGTTGTAGCGGCGTTCCCACTGCAGATCCTCGAAGTGGATCTTGGCGCGGATGCGGTGGGCCACGCTGGCGACGGCCACCACGCGGGAGCCCTCGACCGGCAGCAGGTTGTCGATGAGCAGACCCGTCAGCGCGAACGGCCCCAGATGGTTGGTGCCGAACTGCAGCTCGAACCCGTCGACGGTGGTCTGCTTGGGCGGATACATCACGCCGGCGTTGTTGATCAGCAGGTCGATGTGCGGGTAGGCGCTCTTGAGTTCGTCGGCCGCGGTGCGTACGGAATCCAGTGACCCCACGTCCAGCTTCTGCAGCTTCAGATCGGCCTTGGGTGTCGAGGCCATGATCCGGTCCACGGCATCGCGGCCCTTGTCCAGGTTGCGCACCGCGATGACCACGTGCGCGCCCTTGGCGGCCAGCACCCTCGCGGTCTCGTAACCCAGTCCGGTGTTGGATCCGGTGACGATGGCCACCCGGCCTGATTGATCGGGAACGTCGGCCTCGGTCCACTTCGTGTCGGCGCTCATGGCTCGAACAATACGGTTCCTCGGGCATGCTCGACGCATGGACCGCGAAGGTGAGGAGTATTCGGGCAGCACCGCATCGGGATTGGTTTTGCTCGACCCGTCGAACCCGCCGAGCCGCAAGGCGCCCCTGGCGTGGGCGATGGGTGCGGCGATCCCGTGGTCGATGCTGGTCTTCGGACAGCTCGTGTGGCTTCTGTTCGATCGCAGGATGCTGTGGCTGCACGGTCTGGCCGCGGTCGCCACGGCGGCGGGCATCGTGCTGTTCGTGGTGATCGTGCCGCTGTGGCGGTACCGCGTGCACCGGTGGGACATCAGCGTCGACACCGCGACACCCGCGGTGTACACCCGCACGGGGTGGCTCGTGCAGGAGCGGCGCATCGCGCCGATCTCCCGCGTGCAGACCGTGGACACCTACCGCGGTCCGTTGGACCGGTTGTTCGGCCTGGCCAACGTGACCGTGACGACGGCGTCTTCGGCCGGGGCCGTCCGCATCGTCGCACTCGACGTCGACGTCGCCGACCGGGTGGTGGCGCTGCTGACCGACATCGCCGCGATCGGTGAACAGGACGCCACATGACCGCACCACCGCAACCGCCCGGTGCCGGGCCGCAGTGGCAGCGGCTGAGCCCACGCATGCTGCTGGTGCATCCGGTACACGAAGTGCTGCAGCAGATACCGCTGCTGGTCGGTTCGGTGGTGCTGGGGTCGGCGACCGGCAACCCGCTGTGGACGGTGGCCGCGATCGTGCTGACCATCCTGTTCGGGCTGGCGCGGTGGTTCACCACCACCTACCGCATCGAACCGAACGAGGTGCAACTGCGCACCGGCGTGCTGCAACGCAAGGTTCTTGCGGTGCCGCGCAACCGGATTCGTTCGGTGTCCACCGACGCGCGGCTGCTGCACCGCGTCATGGGGCTCACCGTGCTGCGGATCAGCACCGGCCAGGAGGCCAAGGGCGACGCCGAGTTCGCGCTCGACGCCGTCGAAGCCGGTCAGGTGCCGCGGCTGCGTGCGATCCTGCTGGCCGATCTGGCCGACGCGAGTCCCGAGGAGCACGTGCCCGCTGGACGTGAACTCGCCCGCTGGCAGCCGGCCTGGCTGCGGTACAGCCCGCTGAGCTTCACGGGCCTGGCAATGATCCTCGCGGCGTTCGGCATCGTGTACCAGGCAGGGGCGGGTGCGCTGATGCGCGATTCGGCGTTCGCGCAGTCCGGTCTGGATGCCGCCGAACGACTCGGTGTCGCGGTCAGCATCGCGATCGTGGTGGGTGCGGTGCTGGTCGCCTCGGTCGTGCTGTCGGTGCTGCGCTCGTTGCTGACGTACGGGAATCTGGTGCTGACGCGGCGGGACGGCCCAGGCGGTGACGGAGTACTTCACTTGCAGCACGGGTTGCTGCGCGTGCGTGAACACACCTACGACACGCGTCGGCTGCGCGGCGGGACGCTGCGTGAACCGTTGCTGGTGCGCATGTTCGGCGGTGCGCGACTCGATGCGGTGATGACGGGCATCGGCGGCGAGGGCGAGGCGTCGCTGCTGTTGCCGCCGTGCCCGGCAGCGACGGCCCGTGGTGTGTTGACCGCGCTCATCGGGCGTCCCGACGCGGTGTCGGGCCCGTTGCGTCCCCACGGGCCCGCCGCCACGCGCCGCCGCTGGACCCGCGCCCTGGTACTGCCGGTGATCGCGCTGCCCGTGCTCGCCGTCGTCGGCGTCCCGGTGTGGGCATGGGTCCTGTGGGCGCTGGTCACGGTGGCCGCGGCGCTGCTGGCGGCCGACCGGTCACGCGCGCTGGGCCACCGCGTCGACGGCGACTGGCTGGTGGCGCAGGCCGGAAGCGTCGAACGCCGGCGTGACTGCCTGCACACCGACGGCATCATCGGCTGGACGGTCCGGCAGACACTGCTGCAACGTCGCGCCGGGGTCGCCACGCTGATCGCGGCGACCGCCGCGGGCCAGAAGCGCTACGAGGTGATCGACGTCCCCGCGGGACAGGCGTGGGCGATTGCTGCCGCGGGGACGCCGTGGATAGCAGACAGTGTCTGGGCCCACACACCCGTGGGGTTCGACTTGCGCTGAAACTCCCGGCGTTTAATGTCGCTGCATGGCTATCGGTGGTGTGCTCTTCGACATCGATGGTGTGCTGGTGACGTCATGGCAACCGATCGAAGGTGCGGCCCAGACGTTGCGGGTGCTGGCCGACAACCAGATCGCGCGGTCGTACCTGACCAACACCACCACCAAGACCCGCGTCCAGATCGCCGAACTGCTGACCGCGGCCGGGATGGACGTCTCACCCGATGAGGTGATCACCGCTGCGGTGCTGACGGCGGAGTACGTGCGTGATCGTTTTCCGGGCGCACGGTGCTTCCTGGTCAACAGCGGCCGCATCGACGAGGACATGCCCGGCGTCGACGTCGTCTACTCCAGTGAGTTCAGCGGCCCACGCGCCCCGGAGGCTCCCGACGTGGTGCTGCTGGGCGGGGCCGGACCCGAATACAGCCATCTGACCCTCAGTTGGGTGTACGACTGGATGGCCCAGGGCGTGCCCGTGGTCGCGATGCACCGCAGCACCTCGTGGACCACCACCGACGGGTTGCGCGTGGACACCGGCATGTACCTGATCGGCATGGAGGAGACCTCGGGCCGCAAGGCCACCGCCGTCGGAAAGCCTGCGCCGGAAGGTTTCCTGGCCGCCGCGAGCCGGCTCGGTGTGGACCCCGACGAGATGTACATGATCGGCGACGACCTCAACAACGACGTGCTGGCCGCGCAGGTGGTCGGCATGACCGGCGTGCTGGTGCGCACCGGCAAGTTCCGGCAGAGTGTGCTGGACCGCTGGGCCGCAGACGATTTCGCGATGCAGCCCAACCATGTGATCGACTCGGTCGCCGATCTGCCTGCGCTGCTGGGCCTTTAGGGGTTGAGCCGGCGGACCGCCTCGATGCGCTCCTTGAGCTGCTCGGTGGTGGCCGCGGCCACCGGCGGCCCACCGCAGATGCGCCGCAACTCGTTGTGGATCCAGCCGTGCGGCTTGCCCGTGCGGTGGTGCGCGATGGTCACCAGCGCGTTGAGTTCCTTTCGCAGCTCCCGCAATTGGCCGTGCGTGGTGCGCGGCGGCGGGGGAGCGCCGGTCTCGGCGGCGACGGCCGTGCGCTTGGTGAGCTGTTCCTCCTGGCGGCGGCGCAGCAGGTCCCGCATCTGCTCGGCGTCGAGCAGGCCGGGGATGCCGAGATAGTCGGCCTCCTCGTCGCTGCCTGCCGGTGTCGCGGTGCCCCACGAGGCACCGTCGAAGATGACCTGATCCAATTCGGCGTCGGCACCGAGGTATTCGAACCCGTTCTCGAGCTCGCTCTTCTCGTCCTTGCGTTTCTCGGCGTCTTCGAGTGCCGCGTCGTCGAGCCCGTCGGACTCGCGGTGCGGCTTGCCCAGCACGTGGTTGCGCTGGGCCTCCATCTCAGAGGCCAGCAGCAACAGGTTCGGCACGGACGGCAGGAAGATGCTCGCGGTCTCACCCTGGCGCCGCGACCGCACGAAGCGTCCGATGGCCTGTGCGAAGAACAGCGGGGTCGACGCGCTCGTCGCGTACACGCCGACCGACAGGCGCGGCACGTCGACGCCCTCGGACACCATGCGCACGGCGACCAGCCACTTGCTGTTGGACTCGGAGTACTGGCTGATGCGGTCGGAGGCGCTCGGGTCGTCCGAGAGCACGACCGTGGGCGTCTCACCGGTGATCTTGGTGAGCAGGTCCGCGTAGGCGCGCGCCGTGGTCTGGTTGGTCGCGATGATCATGCCGCCCGCGTCGGGCACATGCTGACGCTTCTGCTCGAGGCGCCGGTCGGCGGCCTTGATGACCGCGGGCATCCACTCACCGGCCGGGTTGAGCGCCGTGCGCCAGGCGCGCGCGGTTTGCTCGGCGGTCAGTGGCTCGCCCAGACGCGCCGCGTGTTCCTCGCCGGCGCTGTCGCGCCAGCGGGCCTCACCCGAGTACGCCAGGAACACCACGGGCCGCACCACGCCGTCGGCGAGCGCGTCGGAGTAGCCGTACACATGGTCGGCCTGAGACCGCATGAAGCCGCTCTCGTCCGGTTCGTAGTTGACGAACGGGATGGGGCTGTCGTCGCTGCGGAACGGGGTACCGGTGAGTGCCAGGCGGCGGGTGGCGTCACTGTAGGCCTCCCGCATCGCGTCGCCCCAGCTCTTGGCATCGCCGCCGTGGTGGATCTCGTCGAAGATCACCAGCGTCCGGTAGTTCTCGGTGCGCACCCGGTGGCGCGTCGGGTGGCTCGCGACCTGGGCGTAGGTGACCACCACGCCGTCGTACTCCGACGAGGTCTGCGAGTTCGAGTTGCTGAACTTCGGGTCCAGCGAGATGCCGTTGCGCGCGGCCGAGGCCGCCCACTGGATCTTCAGGTGCTCGGTCGGTACGACGACGGTGATCTTGTCCACGGTGCGGTCGGCGAGCAGTTCCGCGGCGATGCGCAGCGCAAACGTCGTCTTACCGGCACCAGGGGTCGCGACCAGGAGATAATCACGCGGCTTGGTGGTCAGATACTTCACCAGCGCCTTGCGCTGCCAGCCCCGCAATGCCTGGGTGCTGGGCGCCGAGTCAGCCCGCACCCGAGGACTCCTTTCGTCGGAATGCAGTCTAGGCCAGGGCGTTCCGGAAGTGCATCTTGCCAGGAGCCGGCCGGGCGTGTCGCACGCGGGAAGGCTTGAGTTCTCGTGCGGCGAAGGCGTGCACCCGAGGTTGCTGAGCCGGTCGGTCGGGGTGGCGTCCGGGCCGCGGGCGGTGCGGAGCAAACGGATGTGACAAAAGAGGAAGCCTCGCACATCGTGTGATGTACGAGGCTTCCGTACCTACTGGGGATCTACGCGGCCGTGCCCGTGATCAGGGGTTGTTGGCGCCGGTGGTACCCGCGGTGCCCGGGGTGCCGTCCGCACCACCGTTGCCGCCGTCTCCACCGTTGCCCCCGTTCCCCGATCCGCCTGCGGTGGTGCCACCGGTGCCACCGTTGCCGCCGGCCCCGCCGTCACCGTTGCCGCCCGGGCCCGGCTCGCTGCCGTCGCCGCCGTTGCCGCCGTTGCCGCCGGTGTTGTGCTCACCGTCGGCGGTCTGGCCGCCCGACTTCCAGACGCTGGTGTTGCCGCCGTCGCCGCCGTTGCCGCCGGTCGCTCCGCCGGTGCCGTTGACACCACCGTCGCCGCCGTTGCCGGCCACCGCCGAGGAGTTGGCGATCTTGCTGCCCGCGGGGCCGGCCGGGTCGTACGCCTGCACCCAGCCGTCGGCGCCCTTGCCGCCGTTGCCGCCGTTTCCGGCGCCGCCGTGTCCGGAGATCGCGGTGCTGTCGGTGATGGCACCGTGGATCGCGGCGATGTTGCTGAAGCCGCCGGCCCCGCCGGTCGCACCGGCCGCGGTCGCCGCGCCGCCGTCTCCACCGACGGCGGTGTTACCGGTGGCGACGCCGGTGGTCCCGGCCGCCATCACCAGCGCGTTGCCGCCGTTGCCCGCGATTCCGCCGTTCGAGGCTTCGCCGCCCTTGCCCGCGGTGGCCGTGCCGGTGGCGTTGCCACCGAGGGTCGAGCCGTAGCCCGACTGGACCCAGGATGTTCCGCCCTTGCCGCCGTGGCTGGCCGCGCCGGTGGCCTTTCCGCCGGCACCGCCGGTCGCGGTGCCGATCGCGGAGCCTGGATTGGCCGCGTTCGCCGTCGTGTTGACGACGCCGTCTCCGCCGTTGCCGCCCAAGCCGCCGTCGATGCCGTCACCGCCGTTACCGCCGGCGCCGATGCCGGAGGCGACGGCGCTCGGGCCGTTGGCCTCGATGGTGCCCTGGCCGCCGTTGCCGCCGTGACCACCGTT
The DNA here is from genome assembly GCF_001457595.1 of Mycolicibacterium smegmatis. GTDB lineage: Bacteria > Actinomycetota > Actinomycetes > Mycobacteriales > Mycobacteriaceae > Mycobacterium > Mycobacterium smegmatis. The sequence continues at coordinate 986,377 of NZ_LN831039.1, forward strand.
GAAGCCGTTGCCGCCGTGGCCGCCCGTGGCCGTTCCGCTGGCCTGGGGATTCGCCTGAACCACGTTGTAGGCGACGATCGTCGCGGCGCCGCCGGTGCCACCGGTGGCGCCGAGGGTGCCGCCGTTGCCGCCGTCACCGCCGGTGGCGGTGCCGCTGGCGTTGCTGCCGATGACGGTCGCGCGGATCAGCGCCTCACCGCCGTCACCGCCCTTGCCGCCCCTGTGCCCGTCGGCGTCACCGTTGCCGCCCTTGCCGCCGTTGCCGCCGGTCGCCGTGCCGGTCGCGGTTCCGTTGTTGACCCGGATCCGGCCTGCGCCGCCGTTGCCGCCGTTGCCGCCGGCACCGGTGTGCGATGGGTCGACGTACGTGCCGCCGTTGCCGCCGTTTCCGCCGTTGCCGCCCTTGCCGCCGTTTCCGAAGCCGACTCCGCCGGCCCCGCCGTTGCCGCCGAGCGCGCCGTCGCCGCCCCGGCCGCCGTCACCACCGTGACCACCGGTGCCGCCCTCACCCTCGCTGACACCACCGGCGCCGCCTGCGCCACCGTTTCCGTTCGCACCGGCATTCACGAAGGTGCCGCCGTCACCGCCGCGGCCACCGTTGCCACCCGTGTCGGTCTGACCGGTCGAATGCTGACCGTTCGCCTTCCACACGGAGGCGCCCGCGCCATCGCCGCCCCGGCCGCCGATTGCCCCGCCGGTGCCGTTGAAGCCTCCGTCGCCACCGTTGCCGCCGGCTGCCTTGCCCTTGTCGATGGTGGTGCCCGCCGGGCCGTTCGGGTCGTAGGCCTGGACCCAGCCGTTGCCGCCGTTGCCGCCATTGCCGCCCTGAGCGGCGCCACCGTGTCCGGAGGTCGCCGAGCTGTCGGTGATCGAGCCGTGGATGGCGGCGATGTTGGTGAAGCCGCCGTTGCCGCCGACTGCACCGTTCGCACTGGCCGCGCCGCCGTTGCCGCCGATCGCGGTGTTGCCGGTGGCGACGCCGGTCGCCCCGGCCGCCATCACCAGGGCGTCGCCGCCGTTGCCGCCCTTACCGCCGTCGGACGCCTTGCCGCCGTGGCCTGCCTTGGCGGTACCGCTCGCCTTACCACCGGTGGTGGGGCCGTAGCCCGCCTGAACCCACGACGTTCCACCCCTGCCGCCCAGGCTGTCCGCACCGCTGGCCGAGCCGCCGTCACCGCCGGCGGAGATTCCGGTGGCCGAGCCGTCGGCACCTGAGTAGATCTCGCCCATGCCACCGGCGCCGCCCGTGCCGCCGTCGATTCCGTCGCCGCCACGGCCGCCGGTCGCGGTGCCGCCCACGGCGCCGTTGTTGCCGTAGGCGTACACCGAGCCGATCCCGCCGTTGCCGCCGATACCGGTTCCGGTCGAGTTGCCACCGTCGCCACCGCGCGCGGTGCCCTCGGCGGTGCTGCCTGTGCCTTCGGCGATGAGCCGGCCGGTTCCGCCGGTGCCGCCGGTGCCGCCCGCGGCAGTCGTCGAACCGTTGCCGCCGTTGCCGCCGTTGCCGCCGATGGCGTTGCCGTCGACGGTTCCGCCGTTGGCCCCGACCAGGATGGCGCCGCCACCGCCGCCACCACCGCCGCCGCCCTTGCCGGGCCCGGCGGCCGTGGACTGCCCGCCGGTGCCACCGGCACCGCCTGCCCCGCCGCGGGTCTCGGACCCGGCGGTGACGTTGGGACCCGAGATCAGCACGTAGCCGAATCCGCCGTTGCCGCCGTCACCGCCGTTGCCGGCGGCTCCTGCGGCACCCGTCGAGCCGCTGTGGCCCAACAGGCCGAAGAGCCCGCCACCGGTGCCACCGATCCCGCCGGTGCCCCCGGTGCCGCCGCCCGTTCCGCCCGTGCCGCCGGTCCCGCCGTCGACATGGGCCGAGGTGCCGTCGGCCCCGACGCCGCCGGTGCCGCCGTCCCCGCTCTGTCCGCCGGTTCCACCGTTTCCGCCGCTGGCGAACAAGAAGCCGGTGGCGTTGCCGCCGTTGCCGCCGTTGCCTCCGCCACTGCCGACGCCGCCGTTACCGCCGTTTCCGAAACCGTTGCCGTGGTCAATGTTCCAGTCACCGGCAGCACCGGTCGCGCCAGCGAGGCCCTTTCCGCCCGCGCCGCCGTTGCCGCCGATCGCGAACAGCCAACCGTTCGCGTTTCCGCCGTTGCCGCCGGTACCCGCGAGGATGCCGCCGAGCGCCGCGCCGCCGGCGCCACCGGCACCGCCGATGCCCATGAGCAGGCCACCGCTGCCGCCGTTTCCGCCGTCCAGCCCGGCCCATCCGACGCCGCCGTTGCCGCCGTTGCCGAACAGGCCGGCATTGCCGCCGTTGCCGCCCGCCAGACCGGCTGCGCTGCCGTCGTATCCGTGGCCGCCGTCGCCGAACAGCAGACCGCCGTTGCCGCCGTTGGGGTTGTCGGCGGTTCCGTTGATGCCGTTGCCGATCAGGTACTGGCCGGAGATGGTGTTGATGACGCCGCCGAGTGTGGACCCGATGGGGCTGACCACCCAGAACTGTTGTCCCGCAGCGTGCAACGGCTGGTAGATGAGCCAGTTGACGATCTGGGTGGGGTCGAGCACCGCCGACGCCACGGTGGGAACCGGCAGCTGTGCCTGCGGGTTCACCGTGGTGCGCATCGCGGGGTCGGAGTACATCGGCTGACGGCGCGCCCACGCCATCACCGCCCAGACACCGGGCATGTCAGCAGGTTCGGTCGGTGCGTTCGGGATCAGCGTGGTGCCGAGCGTGACGACGGACAGCAAGCCGCTGATCGGCCGAAGTGAGGGTGCCGCGGGCGCCGGGTCGGTGGCCGGTGCTTGCACCTGCCGGGCGACCTGCGCAGTCGGTTGTGCGCCGAGCGAGTCGCTGGTGGGCTGATCGGTCGTGTTTGTCGAGGTGGCCTGCTGCTCGACCGGATCGGCGGCGGTGTCGCGGCCCTGAGGCTGCGTGACGCTCGGGGTCTCGGAATCCGGTGCAGTGGTGGGCCGTTCCCATCTGGGTTTCAGGTCCGGCAGCGGCGACTCGGGCGCGAGGGCTGCCGGGAACTTGGGCTTGCGCAGCGGGCTTCTGGCGTCGTCGGTGTCGGAGGGTTTGAGTCCGGCGCCCTCGGCGAAATCGCTGAGGGTCTTTCGGACCTCACCTGCCCGCTCGCGGAGACGCTCGTGCACCTGCTTGAGGTTCGGATGCCGCGGAGTGCCGAATGAGTTTCTGTCCCTTGTGGTCTCACTGGGCGTCTGCTCGGCGGACTGGCGATCGCTGCGGTGGTTTCCGACCCTGGTCCGCGGTGCGTCGGAGGGCCTGTTGTGCCGTGGCGTACCGATTCGGGGCGTCCCGTTCGCGCCTGTTGCTCCCGGCCGGAAGTGGCGCGGCCGGTCGGCGCTGCCGGTCGAAGACCCGTTACCGGCGGTGGTGGCGCCACCGGAGGCTGATGGCGAGTTCGACGCACCGTCGCTCGTGGAACCTTCGGTGCTGAGGAGTTGCACGTCCGCGGTCACCGATCGCATGGTCGGCGAATCCGGCCCCAACAGCAGCATGACGCCGGCGCCCGCAAATGCGACGCTCGCCAGGCCGGCCGACGCAATCGGACGTGACAGGCTCCGTTCGCCGCGAGCTCTCGCTGCTCTGTGCTTCGCCACATTTCTCCTTATCGCTGAGCTGTGATGGATGACACGATCGTCAATAAGTGAGAGCGAGCTAACAGCATTCACGGGGAAATGTTCAAGCGATTGCAACGAAATTGATCATGATCCGACGGGCGCGTCCGCGACGGATTGCCGCGACGGAATATGATTTGAACTGCGATAACCAAGATCTGCGACGCCGCTGACGGGCCTTTCTTGCGTCGAGGAATCTTTCGAAGCGCAACAAAAGTGGCAGCGGTCTCCCACGAGTGGCGGCGGCAGGTTAGAACACGTTCTATGGGCGCGGTCAACGCCGTCGCGCGACACGGACGCCCACTCCTGTCGGAGCGGGCGTCCGATAGCTGATGTCAACCCGCCGAGGAGCGGCGTCCAATGCGCCCCGCGGGAAACGTGTACCGACTGTCGAAAAACAGCAAATGGTCTGCGTGGAGTGCGCGATCACATCAACTTGTCGAGGGTGATCGGCAGATCGGTCATCCGGCGTCCGGTGGCGTTGAAGACGGCGTTGGCGACCGCCGCGGGTATCCCGACCACCACCAACTCGCCGATCCCCTTCACGCCGATCGGGTCGGCGATCAGATCCTCGCCCGGCAGGAACTCCGCGTCGAGGTCGGGCACGTCGGCGTTGACCGGCACCAGGTAGTCGGACATGTTGGCGTTGACGATCCGTCCGTCGCGGTGATCGAGGTGAGTCGCCTCGAGCAGCGCCGCCCCGATGCCCATCACCATGCCGCCGATGGCCTGGCTGTGCGCCAGCATCGGGTTCACGATGCGCCCGGCGTCGTAGCTCGCGAACATCCGTCGCACGCGCACCGTGCCCAGTGCCTCGTCGACCGCGACCTCTGCGAAGACCGCGCCGAAAGAATGCATCGAGAACCTGTCGTGCGGGCCGTCCGGCGTCCACTCCAGCTCGGCGGACAGTTCGTCGAGGCGGCGACGGCGCAGCAGCTCCTCGTACCGCTCGCCGCGGGCGGGTTCGCCGCGCGCGGCCATGCGGCCGTCGGCCACCTCGACGTCCGCGGGCGCCAGCCCGTGCAACGGCGACCCGGGATCGGTGACGGCCATGCGCACGAACCGGTCGCGCAGCATCATCCCTACGTTGTGGATCGACGAGCCCGCACTGGCCATCAGCCGGGATCCGGTCTGGGCCGGAGCCACCGGTAAGGCGCTGTCACCCAACTGGAACCGCACGCGATGCAGCGCGACACCGAGCGCGTCGGCGCCGACCTGGCTCATCGCGGTATAGGTACCGGGACCGATATCGCTCGCGCCGCACAGGATCTCGACGGTGCCGTCGTTACGAACCCGTGCCGATGCGGCACACGGACTGACGAGCGTGACGAAGCTGGCCGCCGACACGCCCAACCCGATGAGCTGTCGGCCCTCCCGCACCGAGCGGGGCACGGGATTGCGTCGCGACCACCCGAACGCCGCTGCTCCTGATCGCAGGCACTCGGTGAGCCGACGGCTGGAGAACGGTAGATTGTCCGTCTGATCGCGTGTGGGTTCGTTGCGTACTCGCAGTTCGATCGGGTCCATCGCGAGCCGGTGCGCGAGGTCGTCCATCGCAGACTCCAGCGCGAAGTTGCCCGAAAGGTGCCCCGGGCCGCGCATCTGATTGCCGGGGTGGACGTCGAGTTCGACAGTGCGCAACGCCGAACGCATGTTGGGCGCCTGATACATGTAACTCGCCGCGCCGGTCACGTTGTCGACGTACGGGCTGTACCGGGACACCTCCACAGCGCCTTCGTGCACGATGGCGGTGATGCGGCCCGAGCGGTCGGCACCGATCGCGAGCCGCTGCCGGTTGCGTGGCCGGTATCCCGTGACGGCGTACAGATGCCTCCGGGTCAGCATCAGTTTGACCGGCCTCCGGACGTGGCGCGCCACATGTGCCGCGATGGCCTGATGCGGCCACACCTGGCCGGCGTTGCCGAAGGCACCGCCGACGAACGGCGATATGACACGGACGTTCTCCGCCGGCACGCCCAGCGCGTCGGCGTACTGCTGGCGGGCCCCGCTGACGGATTGCACCTTGTCCCACACCGTCAGACGATCGCCCTCCCACCGTGCCACGACCGCGTTGATCTCCATCGGATTGTGGTTGTTGCGTTCCATCGAACAGCGCAGGTCGGTCACCACGGCCGACCCGCGCAGTGCCGCGTCGGCGTCGCCGCGCGAGTAATCCCGTGTGGGAGTCGGGTTTTGGTCGGAGGCGTCTGGAGCGTCCATGTCGGTCAGCTGCGGTTGTGTCGAGTAGCGGACCGCCACAAGGGATGCGGCGTGGGTCGCTGCCTCGAGCGTGGTCGCGACCACGACGGCCACCGCCTGCCCGAACGCGCAGACCTGCTGCGGATCGTATTTCAATGTCAGACCGTCGAAGTCGGTGATGACATCGACCACCTCAGGTGCCCGCCTCGCCGCGTCGGTGTGGACGGCGTCCACCGCGCCACGAGCCACGGTGGCGCCGACCAGCACGGCGAACAGCGCGTCGGGAACCTCGGCGTCGGCGGCGTAGCGTGCCTGCCCGGTCACCTTGAGGCGTCCGTCGACACGGGGCACCGCACGTCCGGCAAGTGCCGGTGTGGCCTGCGGGGCGGTCATTGCACACCCGCGATGGTCTCGAGCTCACGGGCGACGGTGCGCTTGAGCAGTTCCACCTTGAATCCGTTCTCCGACAACGGCCGTGCGCCTTCAGCGGACAGGTCGGCCGCGGCGCGGATGGCGTCCGCGGTTGCCGGCCTGCCGGCCAGCGCGCGCTCCACCGCGGGCAGGCGCCACGGCACCGTGCCCACGCCGCCAGCCGCCACGCGGGCCGACCGGATCGTCGAGCCCTGTATGTCGAGCGCCACCGCGGCCGAACAGATCGCGAACTCGTACGACGTACGGTCGCGCACCTTGAGATATCCGGACCGGCGTGCCGGTGTCGCGGGAACCTCGACAGCGGTGATCAACTGACCCGGCCTCATGTTGTGCTCCTGCTCGGGCGTAGTCCCGGGCACACGGTAGAAATCCGCGAGGCGAACAATGTTCTCTCCGTCGGTGTCCCGCAGCACCACCCGTGCGTCGAGTGCGGTCAGCGCGACCGCGAGATCGGACGGGTGGGTGGCCACGCACTGGTCACTGGTGCCCAGGATGGCGTGCGTGCGGTTGCGCCCGCCGATCGCCGGACAACCGCTTCCCGGTTCGCGGCGGTTGCACGCGGACGTGACATCGCGAAAGTACAGGCAGCGTGGCCGTTGCATCAGATTGCCTCCGATGGAGGCCATGTTCCGCAGCTGAGCGGACGCGCTGAGGTTCAACGCCTCTGCGATGACGGGATATTCGGTGCGGACGACGGGATGCGCGGCCAGTTCGGACATCCGCACGAGTGCCCCGATGCGTAACCCGTCGCGGGTCACGTCGATCGCGCGGTACGGCAGCGCGTTGATGTCGACGAGGGATTCCGGTCGCTCGACGGTTTCCCGCATCAGGTCGACAAGGGTGGTGCCGCCCGCGACGTAGCGGCCGCCCGATCCGGCGGCGTTGAGGGCCGATCGTTCGTCGGCGGCCTTGGTGAAGGTGAACGGATGCACGGATCATTCCCCCTGACGTGCGACGGCGGCCACCGCGTCGACGATGTTGACGTAGGCTCCGCAGCGACAGATGTTGCCGCTCATCGATTCTCGGATCTCCTCGGGTGAATTGGCGTGGCCCTCCCGGATGCACGCGACGCCCGACATGATCTGGCCTGGCGTGCAATAGCCACACTGCAGCGCGTCGCGGTCGATGAACGCCTGCTGCAACGGATGCAGGCGGCCGTTGTCTTCCAGGCCCTCGATCGTGGTGATCTCGGCCCCGTCGTGCATGACCGCCAGGGTCAGGCACGACACCACACGTTCTCCGTTGAGATGGATGGTGCAGGCACCGCATGCGCCTTGGTCGCAGCCCTTTTTCGTGCCGGTGAGCCCGACGCGTTCACGCAGCATGTCCAGCAGCGAGGTGCGGTTGTCGACGTCGACCACACGTTGCTCGCCGTTGATGCTCATCCGTACTGTGGTCGATTCTGCTTGGGGTTCAACATCTTGGGTGGAACAACTCGCGAGCAGCGGCAGGGTCATCGCACCGCCGACCGTGATCGAGGCGCCGATGAACGTGCGTCGTCGGATCTGCCACGCAAGTGCTTCAGCGGTGTCGTGCGTTTCGTGTGTCGTCACGTGCTCTCCTCCTGACGTCGGCGATGTCACGCGGACGACCGCCGATGTGCCAACCCTATGTACGTGACGGCGGGTCTCCCCGAAGCTCATAGGAAACACATATGAACATGGCAGGTGATGCCGATTCGGGTCACCGTCGGACTCCGATACGGTTGTGATGCAGCGTGATTCGCTGGTTCCCCAAATGAAGAGGTTGTCGTGCGCGATGAACCAGCGGGCGCGTTCCTCACCGGTCAGATCGGCGAGGTGCTCGAAACCGACGAAATACGCCTCACGTGGCGCACCGGGTGAAAACAACATCAGCAACGATGTCGGGGCGTCGGCCTCGTTGCGGAAGCCATGAATGCGCCCGGGCGGCGCGTAGGGAAAATCGCCCTGATTTCCATCGGCTCTACTACCGCCAGTCGTAGAGCCAGATTGGTACTTGACCCTGCCGAACGAGTCGGCGGTGACCAGCCTGGCCGCGGGCGGTCGTTCGGGGCGGCGGATAACCTAGCAGATATCAGAACGCTGGCTGGTGACGTCAGGAGGGCGCATGAGGGCACTGCTGTCGCGCGAGGTCGGCGACGCGATCCGCGACTACATCGTCGAACACGGTCTCAAGCCGGGTGATGCCCTGCCGTCCGAGGGTGAGCTGGCGACGCTGCTCGACGTCGGAAAGACCTCGGTGCGCGAGGCGCTGCGCCGGCTGGAAGCGCACGGCGTCGTCGAGGTACGGCGGGGGAGGGGCCTGTTCGTCGGCACGTTCAGTTTCGGTCCGCTCATCGAGCACCTGCCGTACGGGCTGCAGGCCGACAACGTCCCGCTGCGCCAACTCCTGCAGGCGCGCCGTGCCCTGGAGGAGGGCCTGGTGTGCGAGGTCGCCAGGGTGATCACGGCCGAGGACCTCGACCGCCTCGACGCGCTCGTCGAGCAGATGCGGGCGCACACCGTCGACGGGCGGGTGCCCGCCGAGGTCGATCAGGCGTTTCACCAGGCGCTCTTCGCGCCACTCGGCAATCCGTTCGTGCTGCAGTTGATCGACGTCTTCTGGAGCATCTTCCGGCGTGCGTCGGACCGCATCGTTCTGGACCTGCGACGCCCCACCGCCGAGGACCATGCCGCGATCGTCGACGCGCTGCGCTCCGGCGACCGTGCCGCGATGACCGACGCCGTGGCCCGGCACTTCGAGGATCTGCAGCGCAGCCTCGACGCCGAAGTGAACAGTCCGCTCGCGGACGAGGTGAACAGTCCGCTCGCGGACGAAGTGAAGAGTCCGCTCGCGGACGGAGCCGACGAACCCTCTTGATGTGACCTGGGTCATGGAGTAGCGTCCGCCTGGACACCACATATCTGATATCCCATAAGTCAGGGGCGCCATGGCCAACTCCAGAGCCGGTGAGGAATCGCTGACCCCCACGCAATGGAAACAGTTCTTCGCTGCGTGGCTGGGCTACCTCCTCGATGGCTTCGACTTCCTGCTCATCACGCTCGTCCTCACCGAGGTCGCCGACGAATTCGACCTCGACCTGGTGACCGCGTCGACCCTGGTCAGCGCGGCCTTCGTGTCCCGCTGGTTCGGGGGCCTGCTGCTCGGCGCGATCGGCGACCGATTCGGCCGGCAACCCGCGATGGTCATCAGCATCCTGTGCTTCTCGATCGGCAGCTTCCTGTGCGGTCTGTCGTGGGGGTACTGGTCGTTGTTCGTCTTCCGCGCGATCGTCGGCCTCGGCATGGCCGGCGAGTACGCCTCCAGCGTGACGTACGCGATGGAGTCCTGGCCCAAGCGATTCCGCAACCGGGCCAGCGGCGCGCTGCTGTCGGCCTATCCGATCGGTGTGGTGCTGGCCAGTCAGCTGTACGCGGTGGTGGTTCCGCATCTCGGATGGCGGTGGATGTTCTTCATCGGCCTGGTGCCCGCGTTCGTCGCATGGTGGATGCGGCGCACCCTGCCCGAGGCCCAGGAATGGCAGAGCAGCGTCGGCCGCAGCGGGGCAACCCGCACCACCATGCAGCTGTTGTTCAGCGGCGGCAGGCGACAACTCAACATCGGCGTCACCGTTGTCGCGGTCGCGGTACTGGTACTCATCTTCAGCCGCACCGTCACCGGCCTGGGTGTCTGGCCGCTCGCGGTGATCGCCGCGGCCTGCTTCTACGCACTCGCGCGTCAGATCGCCGGGACGCTCACGCCGATGTTCGTCATGCTCGTCGTGACCGTCCTGGCCGCGTTCCTGTACTCCTGGCCGACACAATCGCTGCTGCCCACCTATCTCAAGACCGAACTGCACTTCGACCCCGCCCAGGTGAGCCGTGTCCTGTTGTGGGCCGGCCTGGGATACGCTGCGGGATCGGTGATCTCGGGCGTGATCGCCGACCGGTTGGGTACCCGGCGCACCTACGTGCTCGGGCTGGTGATCTCCCTGGCGTTCGTGGTGCCGGTGTTCGCCCTCGACGGTGCGCACATCGTGTGGCTGTGGGTGCTGATCTTCGGGCTGCAGTTCACCAGCCAGGGCATCTCAGGGCTGCTGCCGAAGTTCCTGTCCGACCACCTACCGGTCAACGTGCGGGCGAGTTCGCTCGGATTCTGTTACAACATAGGTGCTTTGGGTGGTGCGGTCGCGCCCATCGCGGGTGCGTCCATCGCGGAATCGATCGGCCTGGGCAACGCACTGATGGTGCTCACATTGAGCTTCACCACCCTGTTGGCCATCCTCGTCGGCTTCGACATACCCCGGCGGTTCGCCCCGAAGGATCTCGAGAAGGAAGAGGGGGTTTCGGTATGACCCGAGAATTGACCTCAGATCTGGCGGGCATCATCCCGCCGCTGACCACACCGCTCACGGCCGACGGCGACGTCGACACCGCGTCGCTGGAACGTCTGTGCGGGTTTTTGCTCGACGCAGGCGTCGACGGACTCTTCGTCTGTGGGTCCTCGGGTGAGGTGGCGTTGCTGTCGGACGCCCAACGCGCCAAGGCTATCCAGGTCGCCGCCGGTGCGGCGTCGGGTCAGGTGCCGGTGCTCGGGGGCATCATCGACACCGGCACGGCGCGGGTCGTCGACCACGCTCTCGCGGCCCAGAAAGCCGGTGCCGACGCCGTCGTGGCGACGCCGCCGTTCTACGTCGCACCGCATGCCGACGAGGTGATCCGGCACTACCGGCTGATCGCCGCTGCGGTCGACGTACCCGTGGTGGCCTACGACATTCCCAGCGCCACCCACTCACCGCTGACGCGATCCGTCGTCGCGCAGCTCGCGGGCGAGAAAACCGTTGCCGCGCTCAAGGATTCGAGCGGTGACCTGGACGGATTCCGTGCTCACCTGGCGGCGAACGCCGACACGGGGCTGCGGGTGTTCACCGGGTCGGAGACCATGACCGATGTGGCGCTGAACCTGGGTGCACACGGCGCGGTGCCTGGCCTGGCCAACGTCGACCCGCACGGCTACGTCCGGATCCGCCAGGCCGCGCGTGCCGGCGACTGGGCCACCGCGGCGTCCGAACAGGAGCGGCTGCGGCGCATCTTCGCGATCGTCGACGTCGCGGACCGCAGCCGGATCGGCTTCACCGCGGGTGCGCTCGGCGCGTTCAAGGCCGCCCAGTACTTGCGCGGTGTCATCGACACGCCGCGGTGCGCCGATCCGCTGCTCCCGCTGGAGAGCAGCGAGATCGACGCCGTGCGAACCATTCTCGAGCGCGAGGGCGTCCTCGGCTAGGCCTGCTGCAACTGCGTGCCGACGGGGAACGTCACGCCCGTGAGTTCCTCGGACACCGCCCACAGCCGGCGCTGCAGATCGGCGTCGTGCGACTGGGCGCTGGACGCCACCACCTTGGGGTAGCCCCGCGTCTCGCCGATCCCGTCGGGGCCGAAGTACTGCCCACCGAGGGCGCCCGGGTCGGTCGCGGCGCGCAGTGTCGGCAGCGCCCCGAGGGCGGCGTCCTGCGCCAGCGGGGTCACGAGGCGCTCCAGGGGACCAGGCAGGTGGCGAGCGAGTTCGGTGTTCGACGCGCCCGGATGAGCGGCCAGGGCCGTGGTCTGGTGACCGGTGAGGCGGCGCTGCAGCTCATAGGTGAACAGCAGGTTGGCCAACTTCGACTGCCCGTATGCCGCGACCCGGTTGTAGCGGCGTTCCCACTGCAGATCGTCGAAGTGGATCTTCGCGAGGATGCGGTGGCCCTGGCTGCTGACCGTGACGACGCGCGAGCCCGGCACCGTCAGCATGCGATCGAGCAGCAGGCCGGTCAGCGCGAAGTGGCCCAGATGGTTGGTGCCGAACTGCAGCTCGAAACCGTCCTCGGTGGTCTGCCGCGGTGGCCACATGACGCCCGCGTTGTTGATGAGCAGGTCGATCCGGTCGAACTTGCCCTTGAGGTCGTCGGCGGCTGCGCGCACCGAGGCCAGCGACCCCAGGTCGAGCTGCTGCAACTCCAGGTCTGCGGTGGGCGCGCTGCGCGCGATCCAGTCGACCGCGGCCTTGCCCTTGTCCAGATTGCGCACCGCGAGCACCACATGGGCGCCCTTGGCGGCAAGCGCCTTTGCGGTTTCGAGGCCGAGGCCGGTGTTGGCGCCCGTGACGATCGCGACGCGGCCTGTTTGATCGGGAATCCTGGCGGTGGTCCATTTGGTCATGGGAGACTCCTCGTGAGCGGTATCCGGAGTGAGCGCCCCGGTTGACCCGACTATACGGAACGTGCGCCCCGTTTTGTCAACGGTGATGTGGTGATGAGGTGATGTCGATGCGTGCCGATGCGGCCCGCAACCGGGCCCGGGTGCTGGAAGTGGCCTATGAGGCGTTCGCCGAAGACGGGCTGGCGGTCCCGATCGACGAGATCGCCCGCCGGGCCGGCGTCGGTGCGGGCACGGTCTATCGGCACTTCCCGTCCAAAGAGGATCTGTACCGGGCCGTCGTCGTCGAGCGCATCCGCGAGGTGGTCGGTCAGGGGAGGGCCCTGCTCGCCGACGGCGATCCGGGGGAGGCGCTGTTCGACTACCTGCGGCTGATGGTGCTGCAGTGCGGTGCCGCCGACCGCGGGCTCGTCGAAGCGCTCGCCGGTGCCGGGATCGACGTCAAGACCATGGTTCCCGACGCCGAGGACGAATACATGGAGATGCTCGGCGGGCTGCTGCGGGCCGCGCAGCGGGCGGGCACGGTGCGTGGCGATGTCACCGCCACCGACGTCAAGGCGCTCCTCGTCGGCTGCCAGGCCATGCAGGCCTACGACGCCACCGCCGCGGAACATCTGACGGGTGTGGTGTTCGACGGCCTTCGCGTCGCGCCGGCTTCAGTACCGTCGCGGTGAAACGGCGCTGATGCCGAACCCGGCGGCGCGCGTCGGGGGCACCCCCACAACCTTGCACTCACCATGCCCGAGTGCTAAGAATGCAGTTGGCACTCTCGATTCGTGAGTGCTAGGTCGGGACGGTGAGGCCGGGGCCGCACCTGCGGGAGCACACCCCCAGCCGTCCGTCGCGGGCACTGCACCTGACCACCGAACGTGCGATCCCCAATCCGGAGGAACACTTCGCAATGGCTAAGACAATTGCGTATGACGAAGAGGCCCGTCGCGGCCTCGAGCGGGGCCTCAACAGCCTCGCCGACGCGGTAAAGGTGACGCTGGGCCCCAAGGGTCGCAACGTCGTCCTGGAGAAGAAGTGGGGCGCCCCCACGATCACCAACGATGGTGTGTCCATCGCCAAGGAGATCGAGCTCGAGGACCCCTACGAGAAGATCGGTGCTGAGCTCGTCAAAGAGGTCGCCAAGAAGACCGACGATGTCGCTGGCGACGGCACCACCACCGCCACCGTCCTGGCTCAGGCCCTGGTTCGCGAAGGCCTGCGCAACGTCGCTGCCGGCGCCAACCCGCTCGGCCTGAAGCGCGGCATCGAGAAGGCCGTCGAGAAGGTCACCGAGACCCTGCTGAAGTCCGCCAAGGAGGTGGAGACCAAGGAGCAGATCGCTGCCACCGCCGGTATCTCCGCCGGTGACCAGTCCATCGGCGACCTGATCGCCGAGGCCATGGACAAGGTCGGCAACGAGGGTGTCATCACCGTCGAGGAGTCCAACACCTTCGGCCTGCAGCTCGAGCTCACCGAGGGTATGCGCTTCGACAAGGGCTACATCTCGGGTTACTTCGTGACCGACGCCGAGCGTCAGGAAGCGGTCCTCGAGGATCCCTACATCCTGCTGGTCAGCTCGAAGGTCTCGACCGTCAAGGACCTGCTGCCGCTGCTGGAGAAGGTCATCCAGTCCGGCAAGCCGCTGCTGATCATCGCCGAGGACGTCGAGGGCGAAGCCCTGTCGACCCTGGTGGTCAACAAGATCCGCGGCACCTTCAAGTCGGTCGCCGTCAAGGCCCCCGGCTTCGGTGACCGCCGCAAGGCGATGCTGCAGGACATGGCCATCCTCACCGGTGGTCAGGTCATCAGCGAAGAGGTCGGCCTGTCCCTGGAGACCGCTGACGTCTCGCTGCTGGGCAAGGCCCGCAAGGTCGTCGTGACCAAGGACGAGACCACGATCGTCGAGGGTGCCGGCGACGCCGAGGCCATCCAGGGCCGCGTCGCGCAGATCCGCGCCGAGATCGAGAACAGCGACTCCGACTACGACCGCGAGAAGCTGCAGGAGCGCCTGGCCAAGCTGGCCGGCGGTGTTGCGGTCATCAAGGCCGGTGCTGCCACCGAGGTGGAGCTCAAGGAGCGCAAGCACCGCATCGAGGACGCCGTGCGCAACGCCAAGGCCGCCGTCGAGGAGGGCATCGTCGCCGGTGGCGGCGTGGCCCTGCTGCAGTCGGCTCCGTCGCTGGAGGAGCTGTCGCTCACCGGTGACGAGGCGACCGGCGCCAACATCGTGCGCGTCGCGCTGTCGGCCCCGCTGAAGCAGATCGCCCTCAACGGTGGTCTGGAGCCGGGCGTCGTCGCCGAGAAGGTGTCGAACCTGCCCGCGGGTCACGGCCTGAACGCCGCGACCGGTGAGTACGAGGACCTGCTGGCCGCCGGCGTTGCCGACCCGGTCAAGGTCACCCGCTCGGCGCTGCAGAACGCTGCGTCGATCGCGGCTCTGTTCCTCACCACCGAGGCTGTTGTCGCCGACAAGCCGGAGAAGGCCGCCGCACCTGCGGGCGACCCGACCGGTGGCATGGGTGGCATGGACTTCTGAGTCCAGACTCAAGAGAGGCCCCGGCGCGCTTGGCGCGCCGGGGCTTTTCTTTATCCCCAGCGTGGGTTCTATGCACAGGTCGAGCCCGAAAACCGTGCGCGAGGCCCACGTTCGTCGGTGGCTCTGGCGAGCGTGCGGGCATGGAACCCTTCATCGGAAGCGCGGCAGTGCGCAGTGGTGCTCTCACCCGGCGGGGACTGCAGCGCCACTACACAGCGCTCTACCGCGACGTCTACATTCCCCGCGACCTGGAGGTGACAGCCCGCATCCGCGCCGAGGCGGCATGGTTGGCAACGCGAGCGCCCCTTGCCGGAACCTCGGCGGCCGCCGTGCTCGGCACGCGATGGCTGAGACCTGAGCTTCCTGCCCAGATCATCCGGGCCGATCGGCATGCGCCGCCGGGCATCGTCGCGCACTCCTGGACACTCGCACCGGGCGAGACGTGCCTGGTCGCCGGGATGGATGCCACGACCCCGGCGCGCACCGCGTTCGACCTGGGCCGCCTCCATCGCGCCGGCGACGCGGTGCCGCTGGTGGATGCCCTGCTCAACGCGACCGGGATCAAGCCCGCCGACGTGCTCGCGGTGGCTGACGCGCATCCGGGTGCCCGCGGCGTCGCGCGATTGCGCGCGCTGCTCCCGTTGGTGGACGGCGGCGCCGAATCTCCGCAGGAGAGCAGGTTGCGCCTGGTCCTGGTGCGTGGGGGACTGCCCGTGCCGCAGACCCAGATCGAGTTCCGCGACCTGCGCATCCGCGTCGACATGGGATGGCCCGTGTGGAAAGTGGCAGTCGAGTACGACGGCGTGCAGCACTGGTCAGACCGTCGGCAGCGGTCGTGGGACATCGATCGGATCGCCCTGCTGGAAGAGGCCGGGTGGGTGGTGGTGCGTGTCAGCGCCGAGATGCTGTCGCGGCCGCACGTCGTGGTCGAGCGCGTGCGAGCCAAGCTGCGCGCCGCGGGATGCCCGATCTGAGCCGACCGTGGGCCTCGTGCACGGAACTGGGCCGAAAAGCGTGCACAGGCCCCACGTTCGGCGCTAGTTCTCGCTCAACACCACACAGTCGTCGATGCTCGCGGCCGTCGGCCCGGACCCGGTGGACCGCTTGCGGTGCAGAACCGCGCGGGCAGGCACGATCTGCGGCGGGGCGTCGTCGGTGGCGCCGGCACGCGCCTGACCGTCGACGATCAGCGAGAACCCACTGGGGCTGCGTGGCGGCCAGATCAGGGTGACGTTGTCGTGCACGGCGAGATTTCTGCGAGTGCGATCTCCGACCGACCCCACCTCGATGACGCCGTCCACCACCCGAGGATCACACGCCACGGTGTGCGCGTGGTAGTTGTCGTCGACCGTGACGAGGTAGGCGAACGTGTAGTCCGTCAGCTTGTCGGCCAGCTGCTTGAGATCCACTTTCACGCTCATGTGGCGAGGATAGTTTCCGTACCTGTCAGGCCGGTGCGGATTGGCGCCCACGGACCAACCGGCCCGGACGGGCCGCGGTGGGCACACCGTTCTCGGCGATCACCTCGCCGGACACGACGGTGGCGACGTAGCCGTCGGCGCTCTGGTCCAGGCGCCGTCCCCCGGCGGGCAGGTCGTAGGTGACGACGGGTTTGTGCAGCAGCAGCGCATCATGGTCGATGACGTTGAGGTCGGCCTTGAACCCGACGGCGATGCGGCCACGGTCGGCCAGCCCCGCGACCTGTGCGGGCACCGAGGTCAGCTGCCGGATGGCCTGCGGCACCGACATCCGCCCCTCGGCCCGGTCACGCGCCCAGTACGCCAGCAGGTACGTGGGAAAGCTTGAGTCGCAAATCATTCCGTAGTGCGCACCGCCGTCACCGAGCCCGAGGACCACGTCCTCACGGGTCATCAGGTCGCCGACGGTGTCCAGCGAGTTGTCGTAGAAGTTGGCCAGCGCGCCGAGCAGGATCGCGTGCCCGTCGTCTTCGAGCAGCAGGTCGTACGCCTCCTCCAGGGGCGTGACGCCGTGCGCCCTGGCACGGGCCGCGATGCTCTGCGACCGGTCGGGCTCGTAGTTCGCGTCGGGGCCCAGCGGGAAGATCCAGTCCCATGCCTGCGCCAGGTACACCAGCGGGTTGGCCGGCGCCCCGCCCGGCTTGTCGGCCAGGATCCGTTCGCGCACTGCGGGTTTGCGCATCTGAGCGACGCGTTCGGGCAGCGGCAGCCCGGCGATCTCCTGGTAGCTGGGGTACAGCACGAACGGATTGGCCGACAGTTCCAGGCCGATCATCAGGCCGATCGGGCGAGGGAACACCTGCGCGGTGACCCGCGGCGCCGCCGAGGACGCCGACGTGTTGGCCTTCTCGACCATCTCCATGGCCTCCCGCCACAGCGGTTCCCCCGCGTTGAGCACCAGCAGGCTGAACGTCACCGGCAACCCGGTCTCGCCGGCCGCGTCGAAAACCTGTTGCAGCACAGGCTGATACCCGCCGGCCGGAATGTCGGGCACGAACTGGATCAACCCGCCGCCACCGTCGGCGATGCCGCGCGCGATCTCGCGGATCTCCTCATAGGCGGCCTCGAAGCTCGGGATCTGCCTGCCGCCCTCGGTGCGGTGGGTCGCCAACCGCGACGAGGCGAATCCCAGCGCCCCGGCCTCGATGGCCTCGCGGGCCAGCGCACGCATCCTGGCCAGGTCGTCGGCGGTGGCCGGTTCACGGTCGGCGCCGCGTTGGCCCATGACGTACACCCGCAGCGGCGAGTGCGGCAGGTACGCGGCCACATCGATGTCGAGACGACGAGCGGCCAGCGCGTCGAGGTACTCGGGAAAGGTCTCCCAGTGCCAGTTCAGCCCCTCGGTCATGACCACGCCGGGAATGTCCTCCACGCCGGCCATCACGTCGACCAGCACGTCGTGGTCCTCGGCGCGGCACGGCGCGAACCCCACCCCGCAGTTGCCCATCACCGCGGTGGTGACACCGTGCGACGACGACGGGTTGAGCCGGTCCGACCAGATCGCCTGCCCGTCGTAATGCGTGTGCAGATCCACGAAGCCGGGCGTCACCAGTAGGCCGGCCGCGTCGATCTCGCGGGCGCCGGTCCCGGCGACCTCACCGACCGTCACGATGACGCCGTCACGCACCGCGACGTCGCCGACGACCGGTTCGCCGCCGAGGCCGTCGACGATGGTGCCGCCGCGGATCACGAGATCGAATGCATGGCTCATCTGTCCAACGTACGACGCGGCGTGCCGCACATGCCCGGGAATCGGCCATCAGTGTCGCTGCGGCGTGGCAGGATTCGAGCCGTGATCGATCACTTCGGCATCAACTGCGTCGACTTCGAGAAGTCGAAAACGTTCTACGACAAGGTGCTGGGGGTTCTGGGCTACACCCGTCAGATGGATTTCGACGTGGCCATCGGATACGGCGCCGACGGTCACCCCGACTTCTGGATCGCCGACGCCGGCGCGGGCAACGTGGCCGGGCCCAACCGCGAGGTGCACATCGCGTTCAAGGCCTCCGGTGTCGATGCGGTCCAGGCGTTCTACGACGCCGCGCTGGAGCTGGGCGCCGAGTCGCTGCACGCGCCGCGACGGTGGCCCGAGTACCACCCGGGCTACTTCGGTGCGTTCGTGCGCGACCCCGACGGCAACAACGTCGAGGCGGTGTTCCACGGCGCGCAGTGACGCCTACAGGGGTTCCAGCGCCTCGATGGTCCACGCGCCGCCGGATTTCCGCAGCCCGACCCGCATGGCGTATCCGGACTGCGATCTGGTCTGGTTGCCCGTGGACGCCACGGTCTGATCGACGAAGGCCAGCACCGCGGCCGTGTCGTCGGTGAGGCTCTCCACCGCCGTCTGGCGGATGGTGGACGTCTGGGTGACGCCGTTGGTGCGTGCGACCGACAGCTTGGTGCGCATGTCGTCGCGATAGGTGTCGGCGGCCTTGCCGGACAACACCGATGCCAGGTCGGCGATATCGGTGTCGTCGGTCCTGGGGGTGTAGCTGAGCAGCTTTTCCAGATTGTCCGAGACGAACCGCGTGACCTCGTCGCGGGCCGCGGCCTGATCGGCCACCAGCACTGGTGCCGGACGGTTCTTCTCCGACATCTGCCACAGGCCCAGACCGAGCGCAGCCACCGAGCCCACGGCGAGGACCGTCACCATCACCCACCATCCGGTGCCGCGCCGCATCAGTCCACGAACTCCACGCCGGAGACCTTGTAGGCGCCGCCGGTGTCGACGACGGTCACCGTGAGTCGTTGCAGCGCGTCCTCGCGGGGCGCGTGGGTGTTGTTGGTGGTCTTGGTGGTCAGGCTGACCAGAACCTCCGCCTCACCGGCGTCAGGGTCGAACGACGCGATACCGGCACCGGTCACCTCTGCCTCGGTGTGCTTGCCTTCGTCGGCGGTGTCCTTCTTCATCTTCGCCGCGCCACGCTGAAGGCCGTCGCGGAACTCGCCGGTCGCGCCGTCGAGGACGCGGTCCACATCGGCGTCGACGGTGTCGGCGTTCACCATGACCAGAGCGAGCGCAAATGCCTTCCCGGTGTCGACGTAGGGCTGCCACTGCGGGGTGTCGGCGGCCGCAGGCGTGCTGCGTGCGAACTGGGTGACCGCGAACACCGCGGACGCGAGGAACAGCACCGCCGCCACGACGGGGACGAGAATGGTTGCGACGCCGCGTTTCTGGCGTGGACGTGGCTGAAAGACCTGGGGCTGCGGCGGTGCCTGGCGTTGCACCGGGGCGGCGAACTGCGCGGGGGCAGGCGCCGGCTGAGCCGGGGGCGCCACGGGTGGTCGAGGCCGCTCGGGTGGCCGGGGCGGGGGAGGGGCCTGCGGTGCCGGTGGGCGGTCCGCGTCGGTGAGGGCTGCGGCGAACTCGCCGCACGTCGAGAAGCGCGCGGCGGGGTCCTTGGCCAGGCCCCTGACCATGACGTCGTCGAGCCGCGCCAGATCGGGACGTGAATTTCCAAGGCGCGGGGGCGGTTCGGACAGGTGCTTGCTGATGACGACGGCGGCGTTGGAGTGGTGGAACGGCGAGCGTCCCGCCAGCAGGTGAAAAGCGGTGGCCGCCAAGGCGTATTGATCGGCGCGGCCGTCGAGATCCTGTCCCAGCAGCTGCTCGGGCGCCGAGTACGCCATGGAGCCGACCGCCATGTTGGTCGCCGTCAGGCCGCTGATGTCGTCGACGCGACGCGCAACTCCGAAGTCGGCCAGCAGGATCCGCCGACGGGCCGCGGAAGGATCGGTCAGCAGGATGTTGGCGGGTTTGACGTCACGGTGCAGCAGGCCGCGGGCGTGGGCGTAGTCGAGGGCCTCGGCGATCGCGGTGACGATCTCGATCGCGGTGTCGGGCGGCAGCCCCGCGGGGTGCAGCTCGCGCACCAGCCGTGCGGCGTCGGTGCCGTCGACGTAGTCCATCGCGATCCACAACTGGCCGTCGGCCTCACCGCGATCGTGCAGGCCGACGATGTGCGGATGCCACAGCCCGGCCGCGATGTCGGCCTCGCGGTTGAACCGCTGCCGGTACTGCGTGTCGCCGGTCAACGATGTGGGCAGGATCTTCAGCGCGTCCTGCCGCGGCAGGCGGGGGTGCCGGGCCAGATAGACCTCGCCCATTCCGCCGGTGCCGAGCAGACGCGCAATCGTGTACCCGGCGAACACGTCACCGGTGTTCAACGGCATGGGCGTGATAGTAACCGCGCGCCGCGGACCTTCGCCGCGAGTAGCGTCGGCATCATGACCGCCCGTGAACCCACAACCAAGACCAGCACCGGCTCCGTCAACGAATCCGCGGCAGTGCGAGAGCTGCTGCGCGACGCGTTCACCCGCTTGATCGAGCACGTCGACGATCTCACCGACGGGCTGACCGAGGAAGTGTCGTCCTACCGGCCGACGCCCGAGGCCAACAGCATCGCGTGGTTGCTGTGGCACAGCGCCCGCTGCCAGGACATGCAGTTGTGCGACATCGCAGGCGTCGAACAGGTCTGGACACGGGACGGCTGGATCGACCGGTTCGATCTGGGCCTGCCGCCCGACGACATCGGCTACGGGCACAGCCCGGAGGAGGTCGCGAAGGTGCAGGCGCCGGCCGAACTGCTGGCCGGCTACTACCACGCCGTGCACAAGGTGACGCTGGAGTACATCGCCACCGTCACGCCCGGCGAGATGGACCGGGTGGTCGACACGAACTGGAATCCGCCGGTCACCGCGAGCGCGCGGTTGATCAGCATCATCGACGACTGTGCACAGCACCTGGGTCAGGCCGCCTACCTGCGCGGCATCATCCCGCGGTGACCCGGTGGTGGCCGCCCGTCGGGCTGGCCGCCATGGTGTTGCTCGGTGGGGCGGTCCGGCACGGGACCACCCCGATCGACGCCTGGTTCGGCCACCTCGGGCGTGAGCTGGGACGACCGCTGCGCCGGGCGTTCCTGTATTTCACCGAACCGTGGCTGGTGGCGGGTGTGCTGCTGGCCGTGATCGCGATGGCGCTGTACCGCGGGCAGCGGTGGTTCGCGCTTGCCGCGGTGATCAGTCCACCGGTGGCCGTGCTGCTCGCGCAGGCGTTCAAGCGCATCTTCGGCCGGTACCGGGGTGATGCGCTGGCGTACCCGAGCGGGCACACCGCGTTCCTGGTCGCCACGCTGTGCTTGCTGGTGGTCGCGGCCGGGTTCGCGTTGTGGGCGGTGGCCGCCGCGGCGCTTCTCGGGCTGCTCGGCATGTTCGGGCAGGCCATCACGCATCACTACTTCACCGACACCGTGGGCGCGGCGTTGCTGGCCACCTCGGTGGTCGGCGTAGCCGTCATCGTTCTTGACAGGTGTCAACCCCGGTGCGACGTGGGTCACAAACCCTGATTAACATAGGGCCCATGACAGCGACGCCTGAAGTTGATCTGCCGAACCCGTACACGGGTACCGGCACCATTCACAACCCCGCGACCGGCGCCGTCGCCGGCGAGGTGCGTTGGACCGATCCCGCCGATGTGCCGCGCATCGCCGCTGGTCTGCGCGAAGCGCAGAAGGAATGGGAGGCCCGCGGACCGAAAGGCCGCGCCAAAGTGCTGGCCCGGTACGCCGTGTGGCTGGGCGACCACCGCGACGAGATCGAGAAGCTGCTGATCGCCGAGACCGGCAAATCGGCGGTGGACGCGGCACAGGAGGTGCCGCTGATCCTGATGATCCTGTCGTACTACATCAAGACCGTCGAGAGGGCGATGGCGCCGGAGAAGCGCCCCGCGCCGCTGCCGTTCCTGTCGATCAAGAAGATCGAGGTGCACTACCGGCCGCGCGCCGTCGTCGGCATCATCGCGCCGTGGAACTACCCCGTCGCCAACGCCATGATGGACGCGATCGGCGCCCTGGCCGCGGGCTGCTCGGTGCTGCTCAAGCCGTCCGAGCGCACGCCGCTGACCGCTGAGGTGCTGCTGCGCGGATGGCTGGACTCGGGCGCGCCCGAGGTGTTCGCGCTCGCGCAGGGCGCCCGCGCGGTGTCCGAGGCCGTGATCGACAACTCCGACTACATCCAGTTCACCGGGTCCAGCGCCACCGGTGCCAAGGTGATGGAACGCGCCGCGCGCCGGCTCACGCCGGTGAGCCTCGAGCTCGGCGGCAAGGACCCGATGATCGTGCTCGAGGACGCCGACATCGAACTGGCCGCCAACGCCGCGGTGTGGGGCGCGATGTTCAACGCCGGCCAGACGTGTGTGTCCGTCGAGCGGGTCTACGTGCTCGAGTCGGTCTACGACCAGTTCGTCGCCGCGACCGTGCGGGCCGTGGAGAACCTCAAGATGGGCGCCGGCGAGGGCTACGACTTCGGCTCGCTGATCGACACAGGCCAGGTCGACATCACCGAACGCCACGTCAACGAGGCGCTTGAGAAGGGGGCCAAGGCGCTCACGGGCGGCAAGCGTCCCGAGGGCGGCGGCAGCTTCTACCCGCCGACCGTGCTCGTCGACGTCGACCACTCGATGTCGTGCATGAACGAGGAGACGTTCGGTCCGACGCTGCCGATCATGAAGGTGTCCTCGGTCGAGGAGGCCGTCCGCCTGGCCAACGACAGCCCCTACGGCCTGAGCGCGTCGGTGTTCTCCAAGGACACCGAGCGTGCGAAGAAGATTGCGCTGCAGCTTGATTGCGGTGCGGTGAACATCAACGACGTCATCTCGAACCTGATGTGCACCACCGCGCCCATGGGCGGCTGGAAGACCTCGGGCATCGGCGCGCGGTTCGGTGGCGTCGACGGCGTGCGCAAGTTCTGCAAGCAGGAGACCGTGGTAGCACCGCGCACCAGCGTCGGTGCGGGCGGCACCTACTACAACAACTCGCACAAGGCGCTGGCCCGGATGAACCGGCTGATGACCAAGCTGGCCCTGGCCCGGCCGCGCCGCACTGCGAAGTAGGTCTCACTTGCGCCGATCGGCGTGTCATTCCGGCACGCTGATCGGCGCGTCGCGTCTAGCGTGTACGCGTGACGTACAGGCTGCCCGACACCAAAACCGTGCGGGACGCTGCGGCGCACGTGCGTGCGCTGGTGCACCCGCAGATCTACAACCACAGCATCCGGACCTACCTGCTGGGCGCCGAGGCGGCGCGGCGGGACGGGGAGACCGATCTGGACGACGAAATCTTCTGCGTCGCCGCGCTTTTCCACGATTCCGGCACCGCTGACGAATACAACGGGCCTGCCCGCTTCGAGATCGAGGGCGCCGACGCCGCAGCGGAGTTCCTCTCCGACCGCGGTTTCGACGCCGACGCGGTCGACGCGGTCTGGCCGGCCATCGCCCTGCACACCACGCCGGGCATCCCCGAGCGGCGCGGGGCCATCCCGCACTACCTGCGCACCGGGGTGATGATCGAGTTCGGGCCGCCCGAGCTCCGGAAGTCCTACGCGGAGGCCGTTGCCGCCGCGGAGGCAGAGCTTCCGCGGCACCGGCTTGAGCAGACCCTGGAATCCCTCGTCGTACAACAGGCGCTCGCCAATCCGCACAAGGCGCCCAGGCTGTCCTGGGCGGCCGAACTCGTAGCGCACCACGATCCCGCGCGCGACGGCATCAGCCCAGGATTCTGACGCCGTCCGTTCACGTCGTCGTCACCCTCGCGTTCGCCGGCCTCGTTATTTTCGGCCGGTGATGCTGGACTCCACCGGATATGCGGTCCGTGACGACGACGATGACGATCCCGAACTGCTGCTCCCCGGCGGCGAGGTCGTCGACACCTGGCGCGAGGGCTACCCGTACGACGAGCGGATGCACCGCGCCGACTACGAGGAGCAGAAGCGACTGCTGCAGATCGAACTGCTCAAGTTGCAGAAGTGGAGCCAGGCCCACGGGCATCGGCACGTGATCGTGTTCGAGGGCCGCGACGCCGCGGGCAAGGGCGGCACCATCAAGCGGTTCATGGAGCACCTCAACCCGCGTGGGGCGCGCGTCGTCGCCCTGGAGAAGCCCACCGAGCGGGAGCGCACGCAGTGGTACTTCCAGCGCTACGTCGAGCATCTGCCCGCCGCGGGTGAGATCGTGCTTTTCGACCGCTCCTGGTACAACCGCGCCGGTGTCGAACGCGTGATGGGCTACTGCACACCCAAGCAGCACGCCGAATTCATCCGGCAGGCTCCGCTGTTCGAGCAGATGCTGGTCAACGACGGCATCAGCCTGACCAAGCTGTGGTTCTCGGTCACGCGGTCCGAACAGCTCACGCGGTTCACCATCCGCCAGGTCGATCCCGTGCGGCAGTGGAAGCTCTCGCCCACCGACCTGGCCTCCCTGGACAAATGGGACGACTACACGGCCGCGAAAGAGGAGATGTTCGCCTGGACGGACACCGAGATCGCGCCCTGGACCGTGGTGAAGAGCAACGACAAGAAACGCGCCCGTATCAACGCGATGCGCTACGTGCTCGGTAAGTTCGACTACGACAACAAGGACCATGAGGTGGTCGGCCAGGCCGATCCACTGATCGTGGGGCGTGCCCTCTCGGATTGAGCTCGGACTGAGCCGAGTATGAGTTCGAGCGCCGCCCGAAGAGGAGGACGGCGTGCGCTTTTTGATGACGCTGTTCCTGTGGCTGTTGACGACGGTGCTGCTCGCCGCGGCGGTACCCAGCGCGTGGGCGCAGAAGAACGTCATCGATGTGGCCGGTTATTCGGCGTTCGCCGAAGCCGCCGCCAAGGACCCGCAGCTGCAGCAGGCTGTCGCCGGTGAGCTTGCCACGCAGGTGAGCACGCTCGTGCGCGACAACGGCGGTGAGGTGAACGCCGACATGGTGCGTGGTACCGCCAACGCCTACACCGCGGGGGAGGACTTCCCCGGCCAGTTCGCCCGTGCCAACGAGATCGCCCACACGTGGCTGTTCACCGACCGCATCCGGCGCGACGAGGGTGGCAGCTGGGTCATCGACCTGGCACCCATGCTGGCCGACTCGTCCTTTGAGGACACCCTGTCGAACTTCAATGTCGCAGTGCCCCAGACGCTCACGGTGCCGATCGCCTCAGAGCCGCCGTCCGGCCTGGAGCCCGGTCGGTTGCGGCCGCTGGCCACGTGGGGTCCGTGGGTGAGTGTCGGGACGACCGTCCTGGCCGGAGTGTTCGCTCTGCTGACCCTCGCTGTCGCGCGCTCGCGCGGTAAAGCCCTTGCGGCGTTGGGGATTTCCGCTCTGCTGGTCGGTGCGGCCGGCTGGGCCGGGCTGGAGGTGGCGCGCCGCTACCTCAACGACGCGCTCAACCACACCAGCGGCGACATCCGCCAGATCGCCGACGCCATGGTCGGCCACGGCGTCGACAGCCTGCGCCAATGGCTCAACCTGACTTTGGCTGCCGGTGGCGGTCTCGTGGTGCTCGGGGTGGTTGTCGCGATGCTCGGCGGGCTGCGTCGTTCACGCTGAGGGTTTGACTGTTCCGGACTATTTCGACTTACCGATGAGGTCCCACGCCGAGTAGACCCGTGATCTGATCTTCAGGTAGTCGGTGCGCAAGAACGCATACAGCGCCGTGACGACGAGGATCGCCAAGTACGCGGCGACCACGGTGCCCCACCCCCTGTGTAGCGCAGCGAGTGAGACGAGCAGGCCTCCGACTGCTGCCGTCGCCCAATACAGGCGGCGCTCGAGCCGGGCGTCTTTGGCCACGAACAAGGCGACGACCCCGACGATGAGCACCACGGCGCCGGCGACGAGATAGATCGCTGCCAATCCACCCTCCTGGTTGCCGTTCGGTGTGCCTGCCATTGAACTTGCCGCGCGCCGCAAGTGCTCATGGTTGCCACGAACACGTCGTCATCCACGGGCGACTCCAGCGCAGATCAGAGGGTGAATCCGAGCACCCAGTTGACGAAGCAAGGTGACTTGGACCATAGTGTCTAGGACAGAAGGTCTGACCATCTACCCGCACTAAGTCTGAAGTCGTCGAAGGAAATCCGCATGAACCTCTACTCACTCCTGCAGCAACGAACCGAAGCGTCGGGTCCGGTACGCGTAGGTGTGATCGGTGCCGGCAAGTTCGCGTCGATGTTTCTCACCCAGGCGGTGAATTCGCCGAGCCTGCATGTGGTGGGCGTCGCCGATATCAACGTCTCCAAGGCCAAGGCCGCCTTGCACCGCACAGGGTGGCCGGCCGATCGGTACGCGGCGGGTTCGCTCGACGAGGCGCTACGCACCGGCGCCACGGCGGTCACCGACAACGCCGACGCACTGCTGGCCCACCCGGGCATCGAGGTGATCCTGGAGATCACCGGCAACCCGTTGGTCGGTACCTACCACGCGGTGACCGCGATCGACAACGGCAAGCACGTGGTGATGGTCAACGTCGAGGCCGACTGCATGGTGGGCCCGATCCTGCAGCGCCGGGCCGCGGCCGCCGGCGTGATCTACGCGATGGCCTACGGAGATCAGCCGGCCCTGATCTGCGAGCTCGTCGACTGGTGCCGAACCGTCGGCTTCGACGTCGTCGCGGCAGGCAAGGGCACCAAGTACCTTCCGGAATACAACTACTCCACACCCGAAACCGTCTGGAATTACTACGGATTCACCGACGAGCAGCTCGCCTCGGGTGACTACAACCCGCAGATGTTCAACTCGTTCCTCGACGGCACCAAATCCGCGATCGAGATGGCCGCCGTGGCCAACGCGACCGGGCTGCTGCCCCAGGAGCAGGGCCTGCTCTTCCCGCCGGCCAGCAAGGACGACCTGCCGACCGTGCTGCGCGAGAACCGCTTCCCCGGGGGCAGTCTGATGCGTCGGGGCACCGTCGAGATCGCGTCGAGCATGTACCGCGACGGCCAAGAAGTTCCGGACAACCTGCGCTGGGGCGTCTACGTCACGTTCGAGGCCGTCACCGACTACGCCGTGCAGTGCTTCGCCGAGTACGGGGTGCACACCGACGAGACCGGCCGCTACGGCTCGCTGTACCGCCCGTATCACATGATCGGTCTGGAGCTGGCGGTCAGCATCGCCTCGGCCGTGTTGCGCAACGAGGCCACGGGCTCGCCCACCGGGTTCCGCGGCGACGTCATGACGACCGCCAAACGCGACCTCAAGGCCGGCGAAAAGCTCGACGGCGAAGGCGGATTCACGGTCTTCGGCAAGCTCGCCCCGGCCGAGATCTCCCTCGACCGCAACGCCTTGCCCCTCGGCCTCGCCCACGGCGCGACGCTCGTGCGTGACATCGCCAAGGACGAGACCATCTCGTGGGACGACGTGCGCGTCGACGAGTCGCAGTTCGCCGTCAAGATCCGCAGACAGCTCGAATCGGAATTCCGGTCCGAACACATCGCCGCCACCGCCTAGCGACCAGTTGGTCAGACCGTCGAACCTTGGAACCTACGATGAGTGAATGCATCCGCCGCGCCGCCACCCGCGGCGCGGGACACAAGGAGACGACGCACCGTGACAGCAGCCGACCGCTGGGAGCCCGTTCAGCGCCTGCGCACCTACGAACAGGTGATGGCCCAGATCGAACAGCGCATCGCCGCCGGTCAGCTCCAACCGGGAGACCATCTGCCCAGCGAGCGGGAGCTGGCCGCGCTACTCGGTGTGTCACGCCCCTCGCTGCGGGAGTCGCTGCGCGTCCTGGAAGCGCTCGGGGTGGTCGAAATCCGCCGCGGCGGCGGGTCCGAGGGCGGCGCGGCCCTGCGGTCGGTCCCGGGCACCGGGCTGGTCAGCCTGCTCAAACTCCAGCTGGCACTGTCGCACTTCAGTTGGAACGACGTGCTGGAGACCAGGCTGGCGCTCGAGCTGTGGTCGGCGAGAGAAGCCGCCTATCGATCCACTGACGACGACCACCGAGAACTCGGCGCTATTCTCGACCAGATGGACGATCCCTCGATCGAGACCGGTGACTTCAATTGCCTGGACGCCGAGTTCCACGTGCGGATCTCCCAATCCACCGGCAATGCCTTGACCGCATACTTCATGGGGTCGCTGCGCACTGCCATCCACCATCAAATGGTCGAGATGTACGCCGCGCTCGCCGACTGGCGCGAGACGGCCAAGACGGTCAGACGCGAGCACCGCGAAATCCTGCAAGCCCTCGTCGACCGCGACGGGCCGCTCGCGGCACAGCGCATGCAGGCACACATCTGCGACTTCTACGACCTGAAGATCAGCGGCAGCGAGCTGGCCGGCGAATAACGTTCGAAGATCCAGCTCCTGCATTGACATCGAGGCCTTGCCTCACATCTCAATGGAGAGAGACGGATCCTGATGGACACCCCCACCATCCCGGCACCAGCGGAGCGTGCTCGGCACGGCTCCCCCGACAAACTGCGGACCGCCATCGGCAGTGCGGTCGGCACCACGATCGAGAACTACGACTTCCTGGCCTACGGGACCGCCGCGGCCCTGTACTTCAATGACGCGTTCTTCCACGCCGACGATCCCTTGATCGGTGTGCTCATCGGCTTCGCCACGTTCGGCGTCGGATTCGCCATGCGACCCCTCGGCGGCCTGCTCGGCGGGTATCTGGGCGACCGCATCGGCCGCAAGCCGGTGCTGATCGGCGCGTTGCTGGTCATGGGTTTTGCCACCGTGATGATCGGCCTGCTACCGACCTATCAGCAGGTCGGCATACTGGCGCCGATCCTGCTGACAGCCATCCGCGTCATCCAGGGCCTCGCGTTCGGCGCGGAGTGGGGTGGCGCGATCCTGATGACATATGAGCACGCGCCGTGGAAAAAGCGCGGCCGCTACGCCGCGATCCCACAAGCCGGTGTGCCCCTTGGCGTCTTGCTGGCCAACGTGGTCTTCCTGCTCTCCAGCCATCTCGACAGCGAGCTCGCATGGCGGTTGCCGTTCCTGCTGAGCTCCGTGCTGATCGTGGCGGGCATGATCATCCGGCTCAAGGTTTCGGAATCACCGGAATTCGTCGACACCAAGGAAGCCGGCAACGTGGTCAGCAACCCGCTGAAGGAAGTGATCCGCCGCGACTGGCGCAACATTCTGCGCATCATCGCACTGCGCCTGGCCGAATCCGGCGGCTTCTACGTGATCGTCACCTACATGCTGTCCTACCTCACCAGCGGCGACGAGCCGATCACCACGAAAGCCGTCGCACTCACCGGTCTCATCGCGGCCACCGCGACCGGCACGGTCACCACCATCCTGTTCGGCATGCTGACCGACAAAGTGGGCCGAAAGCCGGTCTACTACGCAGGCACCGCGTTGCTGATCCTGTTCGCATTTCCGATGTTCTGGCTGGTCAACACCGGCTCGACGGTCCTGATCGTGCTCGTCTACATCATCGGGTTGGCGGTCATCCACGACGCCCTCGCCGCCACCCAGGGCACCTGGTTCGCCGAATTGTTCAAGACCAACACCCGCTCGTCGGGCGCCTCCATCGGCTACCAGTTCTCGGCGGCCATCTCCGGGTTCATCCCGCTGATCGCCGCAGCGGTCGCCGCCCAGCTGGGGTGGGCCGGGGTCGCGCTGGTGTACCTGGGCTGCGGTGTCCTCGGCCTCGTCGGCACGATCCTGACGCGCGAGACCTGGGGCGCCACGCAGCGCGCGGCCGTCGACTCGGTCATCAATTCTGCCGAAACACCCGGCACCGCAACGAAAGCGAAGGTTTCGCCGTGAAGACAATCGTTCTGGATGACGATCCCACCGGTACGCAGTCGGCCAGCGGTGTTCGCGTACTGCTGGAGTGCAGCGCGGACGCGATCGAGGAGACGCTGCGCGACGCCGAGAGCGTCTATGTGCAGACCAACAGCCGCGCACTCGCCGAGGCGGACGCGGTAGACCTCGTCCGCCGGATACGGGCAGACGGCGAAGAAGCCGCCCGACGCCTCGGCGTGGCCGTGCGGTTCGTGCTGCGCGGCGACTCGACGCTGCGTGGCCACGTCTTCGCCGAGACCGAGGTGTTTCTCGACGACGACGCCGTCATGGTGTTCGTGCCCGCGTTCCCCGACGGTGGCCGCACCACCCGCGACGGCGTGCACTACGTCAACGTCGGCGGCCACGACCTGCCCGCGCACGAAAGCGAATACGCCGCCGATCCGGTGTTCGGCTTCAGCACCGGTGTTCTCGTCGACTATGTCGCCGAGAAGTCAGGCCGCACAGCCGTTTCCGTTTCGCTGGCAACGGTGCGCGGTGGTGATCTGGCGACGGTGCTGAGCACCGCACAGCCGGGCGCCGTGGTGTTGCCCGATGCCGTGGACAACGCCGACATCAGCTTGATCGCCGAGGCCATCTCCACCGCCGACGCCGCAGGCCGCAAGATCGTGGTACGCACCGCGGCTCCGGTCGCCGCCGAACTCGCCGGAGTCACGAGCCCCGGACTGCTCGGCGCACCGCTGCTCGACCGGCCGCGGCCGACGCTGTTGGTGTGCGGATCGCACACCGCAGGCGCCACCGCACAACTGGCCCCGGTGATCGACCGGTGGGGTGCACCCGTCGTCGTCGACACCGCGGGTGCCCTCGACGATCCCGACACAGAGGGCCGCCGCGCGGCCGACCGGGTGCGCGCCCAGCTGGACGCGCGGTCCTTCGCCGTGCTGATGAGCGAACGCGACCGGTCGTCGGACCACAACACGCTGAGCCATGGCGAGCGGATCATGACGGCGCTGACCACCGCGGTGCGCGCAGCGGTGCCGCACCTGTCGGTCGTGGTGGCCAAAGGCGGCATCACGTCGGCCGAGGTCGCCCGCGCCGGGATCGGCGCCACCTCCGCCCTCGTGCTCGGCCAGATCCGTCCCGGTGTGTCTGTCTGGCAACTCGAAGACCGCAACGGCCGCGACATTCTCTACGTGGTCGTACCCGGCAACGTGGGCGACCACGACACCCTGGTCGAGATCCTCGACGCGCTGCGCATCGGCGCCGCGGCACCGGTTGGAAGCCGACAAATTTCATGAAAGCCGCACTGACCGCGGCCCGCGCGACACGAAACCCGCTGCCTGCCTTCACCTGCTACACGCTGGAGACCGCCGTCGGCGTACTGGAAGCCGCCGAGACCGTGAGCAGGCCGGTGATCCTGTTGGTCTCCGATGCCGCGATGCGCGATGCCGCAGGTGCGCGGCTGGTGACGGCGCTGGTCGCCGTCGCGCAGCAGGCGCGGGTGCCCGCCTGGGTTCAGCTCGACCACTGCGCCGACCTCGAGCGCATCCGTCATGCGCTCGACCTCGGCGCGGGTGCTGTCATGGCCGACGGTTCCCACCTGGACGACGCGGCCAATGCCCGGTTCGTGGAGCGTGCGGTTGCGCTCGCCGAACCGTTCGACGCAGCCGTCGAGGCCGAGCTGGGCCGCGTCGAGGGTGACGAGGACATCGACCTGGCTGTGGAGGCGGGCGCCCTGACCGATCCCGACGCGGCGCGCCGATTCGTAGCGAGCACCGGCGTGGACTGCCTGGCCGTCGCGGTCGGCAATGTGCACGGCTCCTATCGTCAACGCCCGCGGCTTGATTGGCCGCGGCTGGCCCGCATCGTCGAGGAGCTGCCGGTGGCCGTGTCGCTGCACGGCACCTCCGGCCTCCCGGCCGAGGACCGTCGCCGGGCGCAGCAGCTCGGCGTGGTGAAGTTCAACGTCAACACCGAGTTGCGGCGCGGCCACATGGCGGTTCTGCGGGACCGGATCGCCCACGATCCGGCCAGTACCGACGTGCTGGCACTCACCGCCGCCCTGCGCCGTCGGGCAGCCGAGGTCGCCGAAGAGCTCATCACCTGACTGCCTCGTCGCCCACCGGCAGCGCAGATTCGACGACTCTGCAGGCGGCGTGCGAAGTGACGAAGAGAGCGGCCAGGTCACGCCGAGTCAGTCGAGGTTTCCTCCGGTGAGCATGCGCCACAGGAATTCGTAGGTCAGCGCACCCTTGAACGCGGCCTGCTTGTTGTCGGCCGCACCGCCGTGCCCACCCTCGATGTTCTCGTAGTAGTACACGCGGTGGCCCGCTGCCTCCAGCGCGGCCGTCATCTTCCTGGCGTGCCCGGGATGCACGCGATCGTCGCGCGTGGACGTGGTGATCAGGATCGGTGGATACTTCGCGTCGGCCGAAATATTCTGGTACGGAGAGTATTTCGAGATGAACTCCCAGTCCGCCGGATCGTCGGGGTTGCCGTACTCGGCGACCCACGAGGCGCCCGCCAGCAACAGATGGAACCGCTTCATGTCGAGCAGGGGCACGCTGCACACCAAGGCGCCGAACAACTCCGGGTACTGCGTGA
The DNA here is from genome assembly GCF_001457595.1 of Mycolicibacterium smegmatis. Lineage (GTDB taxonomy): Bacteria > Actinomycetota > Actinomycetes > Mycobacteriales > Mycobacteriaceae > Mycobacterium > Mycobacterium smegmatis. The sequence continues at coordinate 1,018,937 of NZ_LN831039.1, forward strand.
GCATGACGCCCATGAGCAGACCACCGTTGCTGCCACCGGATGCGCCGAGCTGATCGACGGTGGTGATGCCACGGCGCACGAGGTCGGCCGCGATGGCCGCGAAGTCCTCGTACACCAGATGCCGGTTCTCGCGCATGGCCTGGGTGTGCCACTGCGGCCCGTACTCGCCGCCGCCGCGAATGTTGGCCTGTACGAACGTTCCACCGCGCGACAGCCACGCACGGCCGATGCCGCCGCCGTACCCGGGTGTCTGCGCACTCTGGAATCCGCCGTAGCCGTAGAGGTACGTCGGCGCGGGTTCGGAACGGCGTCCCACCACGAAATACGGCACCTGCGTACCGTCATTGGACGTCGCGAAGAACTGTTCGACCTCGATGCCGTCGGCGTCGAAGAACGCTGGCGCAGATTTCAGTTGCACCAGCGGGCCACCCGCCGTGCCGTACAGCAGGCGCGACGGGCTGGTGAATCCGCTTGAGTCGTAGAAGACCTCGTCGCCGAGGTGGTCGGCATCGACGACGACGGTCGACGCCACCGGCGGGATGTCGGGCGCGTCGTGACGTTCCCAGGTGCCAGGCGTGACGATCTCGATGTGGCTGACGACGTCGCGCAGCGTCACCAGGATCAGCTTGTCCTTGGTCCAGCTGAAACTCGAAAGGCAACTGTGCGCGTCGGATTCGTAGACGATCGTGAGATCACGTGCACCCGAGAGGAATTCGTCGAACTTGGTGGCCAAGAGCGATCCCGCCGGGTAGGTGACCTCACCCACCTGCCATTCGGTGCGCAGCGCGATCAGCATCCACTCCTGGTGCAGCGACAGCGTCGAGTCGGTGGGGACGTCGATCAGCACTAGTTCGCCGTCGCGCACCTCGTAGCGGACGCGGTTGTAGAAGTCGGTGTAGCGGCCCAGGCGCGTGTGCTCGTAGCCCGGCGTGCGGTCGACACCGGCGATGACGCGGATGTCCGTCGGCTCGGCCTCGTACACGGTCTCGGCGTTCTCCAGCGGTTCGCCGCGGCGCCAGCGCTTGGCGATCCGCGGATAACCCGACTCGGTCATCGAGCCGGGGCCGAAATCGGTGCACACCAGCAGGGTGTTCTGGTCCTCCCACGACGCCGAGGACTTCGCCTCGTCCAGGTAGAACCCGTCGGTGACGAATTGTCGTGTCCGCATGTCGAATTCGCGGGTCACCACGGCGTCGGCGCCGCCGCGGGACAGGCTGATCAGCGCCAGGGTGTACTCGGGTTCGATCACTTCCGCACCGGACCACACCCAGTTTTCGCCGTCTTCGCGCGCCAGCTCGTCGACGTCGATGATGACGTCCCAGTCGGGTTCGTCGGTGCGGTAGCTCTCCAGCGTCGTACGCCGCCACACGCCCTTGGGGTTGGCCTCGTCGCGCCAGAAGTTGTAGAGGTACTCGCCGCGGCGCCGCACGTACGGGATGCGCGCGTCGGTGTCGAGGATTTCCAGCAACTCGCCGCGGATTGCCTCGAAACGTTCACCGCTCAGTGCTTCGAGCGTCGGTTCGTTGTGGGCGCGCACCCACTCCAGCGCGTCGTCGCCGGTGATGTCTTCGAGCCAGAGGTAGGGGTCGTCGTCAGCCACCCACACATTGTGGCCTGCGCGCGTAATGTGAGCTGCGTAACACCGCTTCGGAGGTACAGAGGAGTCGAGATGACGGTCTTTTCCCGTCCGGGTGCGGCAGACGCCCGGATGTCATTTGAGTCCCGCTACGACAACTTCATCGGTGGTGACTGGGTGGCGCCCGTCGACGGGCGATATTTCGAGAATCCGACGCCGGTGACCGGTCAGGTGTTCTGCGAGGTGGCCCGCTCCAGCGAGGCCGACGTCGACAAGGCCCTGGATGCGGCGCACGCCGCGGCGCCCGCGTGGGGCAAGACCGCCCCGGCCGAACGCGCGCTGATCCTCAACCGCATCGCCGACCGCATGGAACAGAAACTGGAGGCGCTCGCGCTGGCCGAGGCGTGGGACAACGGCAAGCCGATCCGCGAGACACTCAACGCCGACATCCCGCTGGCCATCGACCACTTCCGGTATTTCGCATCCGCGATCCGCGCACAGGAGGGCTCGCTCAGCGAGGTCGACGAGGACACCGTCGCGTATCACTTCCACGAGCCGTTGGGCGTGGTCGGGCAGATCATCCCGTGGAACTTCCCGATTCTGATGGCGGTGTGGAAGCTGGCCCCGGCCCTGGCTGCGGGCAACGCCGTGGTGCTCAAACCGGCCGAGCAGACCCCGGCGTCGGTGCTCTACCTGATGTCGCTGATCGCGGATCTGTTGCCCGCGGGTGTGGTGAACGTCGTCAACGGGTTCGGTGTGGAGGCCGGCAAGCCGCTGGCGTCGAGCAACCGCATCGCCAAGATCGCGTTCACCGGTGAGACCACCACGGGCCGGCTGATCATGCAGTACGCGTCGCAGAACCTGATCCCGGTGACCCTGGAACTCGGCGGCAAGAGCCCCAACATCTTCTTCTCGGATGTCATGGCCGCCAACGACGACTTCCAGGACAAGGCGCTGGAAGGGTTCACGATGTTCGCCCTCAACCAGGGCGAGGTGTGCACGTGCCCGTCGCGGTCGCTGATCCAGTCCGACATCTACGACGAGTTCCTGGAACTCGCGGCCATCCGCACCAAGGCCGTGCGCCAGGGCGATCCGCTGGACACCGAGACCATGATCGGCTCTCAGGCGTCCAACGACCAGTTCGAGAAGATCCTGTCCTACATCGAGATCGGCAAGAGCGAGGGCGCCCGCATCGTGACCGGCGGTGAGCGCGCCGATCTGGGCGGCGACCTGTCGGGTGGTTACTACATCCAGCCGACGATCTTCACCGGCCACAACAAGATGCGCATCTTCCAGGAGGAGATCTTCGGCCCGGTCGTGGCGGTCACGTCGTTCAGCGACTACGACGACGCGATCTCGATCGCCAATGACACGCTGTACGGTCTCGGCGCCGGAGTGTGGAGCCGCGACGGGAACACCGCGTATCGTGCCGGGCGCGACATCAAGGCCGGCCGAGTGTGGACCAACTGCTACCACCAATATCCGGCGCACGCCGCGTTCGGTGGGTACAAGCAGTCCGGCATCGGCAGGGAGAACCACAAGATGATGCTCGACCACTACCAGCAGACCAAGAACCTGCTGGTGAGCTACAGCGACAAGGCGCAGGGATTCTTCTGAGCCTGCGCTGACACGGGAGAACTGGAGAACGATATGAGCACCCCGTCGAGGGCCCTGATCACCGCGGCGGCCGCCGATCTACTTGCGCGGTTGCAGAAGACGCACGGCGCGTTGATGTTTCATCAGTCCGGCGGCTGCTGTGACGGGTCGTCCCCGATGTGTTACCCCGAGGGCGATTTCATCGTCGGTGACCGCGACGTCCTTCTCGGGGTGCTCGACGTCGGTGACGGTGTCCCGGTCTGGATCTCGGGTCCGCAGTTCGAGGCGTGGAAGCACACGCAGCTGGTGATCGACGTGGTGCCCGGCCGTGGCGGCGGCTTCAGCCTCGAATCGCCTGAGGGGATGCGGTTCCTGTCGCGGGGACGCGCGTTCACCGACGCCGAGAACGAGGAACTGGCCGCGCAGCCGCCGATCACCGGCGCGCAGTACGCCGAGGGTGCCCGGCCGGTGCAGACCGGGACCTCCGTCGTCGCCGAGGCCGAGGACGCCTGCCCGGTACCGGGACGCTGATCAGCGCCCTTTCTGCAGGGTGAACTGCGTGACGTCCACCTGGCCGTCGCGGAACAGTTGCGCGCACCCGGTCAGGTACTTCATGTACCGCTGGTAGACCTCCACCGACTGGATCGCGATGGCCTCGTCCTGGTGCGCCTGCAGGCGCGACGCCCAGATGTCGAGGGTCTTGGCGTAGTGCGGCTGCAGCGACTGCTCGCGGGACACGATGAAGCCGGCCCGTTCGGCGCGGTCGTGCACCATCTGAGATGACGGCAGCTGCCCGCCGGGGAAGATCTCGGTGAGGATGAACTTGACGAACTTCGCCATCTCCATCGTCATCGGGATCCCGGCCTCCCGGAAGTGGTTGGGGTGGAACCCGCAGATGGTGTGCAGCAGCATGACGCCGTCGTCGGGCAGCAGCGTGTGGGCCTTGCCGAAGAACTCGTCGTAGCGCTCATGCCGGAAGTGCTCGAACGCGCCGATCGACACGATGCGGTCGACGGGCTCGTCGAACTGCTCCCACCCCTGCAGCAGCACGCGCCGGGAACGCCTGCCGCCCACGTCGTCGAGCATGCGCTCGACGTAAGCGGCCTGGTTCCTCGACAGTGTCAGTCCCACCACGTTGACGTCGTGGGACTCGACCGCGCGCCGCATGGTCGCACCCCAGCCGCAGCCCACGTCGAGCAGCGTCATCCCGGGCTCCAGCCCCAGCTTGCCCAGGGCCAGGTCGATCTTCGCGATCTGCGCCTCTTCCAGCGTCATCCCGTCGTGGGCGAAGTACGCACAGCTGTAGGTCTGCGTCGCGTCCAGGAACAACCGGAAGAAGTCGTCGGAAAGGTCGTAATGGGCCTGCACATCGGCAAAGTTGGGAGTCAGCGTCTCGCTCACACCGGTGCCTCTCTACTCATGGAAATGCCCACCAGGTGCGGCGGGGACACCCATATCAACGACGCCCGGCCGAATCCGCCTCGATATCGGCCGAAGCGGGCAGGTGTGGCGCATTCCGCTGCGATCGCCGCGTGTGACCGTTGCGCCGCCCACTAGGGTGGGAGCGTGACCCACTTTGACGTTGTTGTTCTCGGAGCCGGTCCCGGTGGATACGTCGCGGCCATTCGCGCCGCCCAGCTGGGGCTGAATACCGCAATTGTCGAACCCAAGTACTGGGGCGGCGTGTGTCTCAACGTTGGCTGTATCCCGTCCAAGGCGCTGCTGCGGAACGCCGAGATCGCCCACATGTTCAACAAGGAAGCCAAGACCTTCGGCATCAGTGGTGAGGCGACGTTCGACTACGGCGCGGCGTTCGACCGCAGCCGCAAGGTCGCCGACGGCCGTGTCGCGGGCGTGCACTTCCTGATGAAGAAGAACAAGATCACCGAGATCCACGGTTACGGGAAGTTCACCGGCCCCAACAGCCTGGAGGTCGCGCTCAACGACGGCGGGACCGAGAAAGTCGAGTTCTCCAACGCGATCATCGCGACCGGCAGCAGCACGCGCCTGGTGCCCGGCACGTCGTTGTCGGAGAACGTGGTCACCTACGAGACACAGATCCTCTCGCGTGAGCTGCCCGGCTCGATCATCATCGCCGGCGCCGGCGCGATCGGCATGGAGTTCGCGTACGTGCTGAAGAACTACGGCGTCGACGTCACCATCGTCGAGTTCCTGCCGCGCGCCCTGCCCAACGAGGACGCCGAGGTCTCCAAGGAGATCGAGAAGCAGTACAAGAAGCTGGGCGTGAAGATCCTCACCGGCACCAAGGTGGAGGGTATTGCCGATGACGGCTCGACGGTGAAGGTGACCGTCAGCAAGGACGGCAAGACCGAGGAACTCAAGGCCGACAAGGTGCTGCAGGCCATCGGCTTCGCACCCAACGTCGAGGGTTACGGCCTGGAGGCGGCCGGTGTCGAGCTCACCGACCGCAAGGCCATCGGCATCGACGACTACATGCGCACCAACGTGGGGCACATCTACGCCATCGGTGACGTCACCGGCAAGCTTCAGCTCGCCCACGTCGCCGAGGCGATGGCGGTGGTCGCGGCCGAAACCATCGCCGGCGCAGAGACTCTGCCGCTCGGCGACTACCGCATGATGCCGCGCGCGACGTTTTGCCAGCCGCAGGTCGCGAGCTTCGGGCTCACCGAGCAGCAGGCTCGCGACGAGGGTTACGACGTGAAGGTCGCCAAGTTCCCGTTCACCGCGAACGGCAAGGCGCACGGCCTGGCCGACCCGACCGGGTTCGTGAAGCTCATCGCCGACGCCAAGTACGGCGAACTGCTCGGCGGGCACCTCATCGGCCCCGACGTCTCGGAGTTGCTGCCTGAGCTGACCCTGGCCCAGAAGTGGGACCTGACCGTCAACGAGCTCGCCCGCAACGTGCACACCCACCCGACGCTGTCGGAGGCGTTGCAGGAGTGCTTCCACGGTCTGGCCGGCCACATGATCAACTTTTGAGAAACGAGATCGTCTCCGGCATAGCCGGTTTGGTGGCCGGCCACATTTTGTGGCTGGCCGCCATCACGTTGGCCACCGACAGCTCGCGGGTCACCCGCTGGGTTCTGGTGGTTGCCGCGCTGTCATTCGTGGGTGGTGCCGCGGCGGCCTGGGTGGGCTGGCGAAAGTACCAGCAGCGTTCGCGCGTGTGGGCGGCGTTTCTGTGGTGCCTGCCGGTGTCGCCCGTGTTGTTCTCGCTGACGCTGCTGGGCGTGACGTACCTGTAGGTTTGCTCAGTCGGGGAAGTCGAGTGGGATGCGCAGGGTCGCCATGGTGGCGGCAAGGCCGTCGTAATGCCCTGCGAGCAAACAGAATTCGATCAGCTGCGCCCGGTTGAGGTGCGTGGACAGCGCCGCCCAGGTCTCCGGTGACATCGAGCGCGTGACCACGAACTCGTCGGTCGCGGTGATGAGCGTCCGCTGACGATCGGTCAGGCCCTCGGCGTCGGGCCCCTCGAAGATTTTGGCCTGTGTTTCGGCGTCGAGGCCGCGGCTGCGGGCCAGCCGGCGGTGCTGCTGCAGTTCGTAGGTGCTGCCACGCAGGTGCGCCACGCGCAGGATGACCAGTTCGGTGTCGCGCTTGGGCAGTTTGCCCCAGTTCAGCAGCACACCGGAGTACGGCAGAAACGCCAGGAACGCCAGCTTGTGCTGGCCGATGACGTCGAACAGGTGAAAGCGCGGTGCCCGGATCGCGCGTGCCCCCGCCCGGGCCGCGATCCAGCCGATCGGCCCGAGAGCGCGCAGGCTGCGGGTGGCGGGGATACGGGCGGGCTCGGTCTGATGGTCGCGGGTCACCTCCGCGAGTCTAAAGAACCGCTTCGGTCAGCCGAGCGGTTTCACCTCGCTCGGCCTGACCAGATACGGCGACACCGTGGACCGGTGCTCGTCGAGGTCGAGTGCCTTGCCCAGCGCGGGGAACGCGCGCTGCGGGCAGTTGTCGCGTTCGCACACGCGGCATCCCGCACCGATCGGGGTGCTGACGTTGCCCGACAGGTCGAGGCCTTCGGAGTAGACGAGCCGATGCGCATGGCGCAGTTCGCATCCCAGACCGATCGCGAAGGTCTTGCCGGGCTGACCGTACCGGTGCGCGCGACGCTCGACGGTGCGCGCGACCCACATGTAGTGCCTGCCGTCGGGCATCTGCGCAATCTGGACCAGGATCTTGCCGGGGTAGGCGAATGTCTCGTAGACGTTCCACAGCGGGCACGTGCCGCCTGACGACGAGAAGTGGAAACCGGTGGCGGACTGGCGTTTCGACATGTTTCCCGCGCGGTCGACGCGGACGAACGAGAACGGCACGCCGCGCATCGACGGGCGCTGCAGCGTCGAGAGCCGGTGCCCGATGGTCTCGTAGCTGACCTGGTAGAACGCCGACAGCCGCTCGATGTCGTAGCGGAAGTTTTCGGCGACATCGTGAAACTGCCGGTAGGGCAACACCGTCGCCGCGGCGAAGTAGTTGGCCAGGCCCAGCCGGGCCAGGGTGCGCGACTCGTCGCTGGTGAACCGGCCCTCGTCGACGAGCTTGTCGATGAGATCGCCGAATTCCAGGTATGCCAGTTCGGCGGCCATCTTGAACACCTGCTGACCGCGTGAGATGTGGTTGCTCATCTCCAGCGTTTTGGTGGCCGGGTCGTAGCGGTGCAATACGGTCTCGCCCATGTCGATGCGGCGCACCACCCGCACGCCGTGCACGCTGGTCAGCCGGTTGGTCAGCTCGGCGGCCAGGTCGCCGCTGTGCATGCGCATGCGTGCGGTGAGATCCTCTGCGGCGGTGTCGAGTTCGTGCAGATAGTTCTGGCGCTCGTAGAAGTAGTCGCGCACTTCCTCGTGCGGCATCGTGATCGCGCCGCTGCCACTGCCGTCGGAATACCGGTCCTCGGTGGCGGCGGCCAGTTGCGTCGTGGCCAGCCGGTAACGCCGGTGCAGGTTCACCATCGCGCGTGCCAACTTGGGGTGCGAGGCCACCATGTCGGCGACCTCGGTGAGGTCGACGTCGGAGGCACCCAGGTCGCGATCGAGGGTGACCTCGCGCAGTTCGGCCACCAGGCGCGTGTCGTCCTGCGGGGAGAAGAACGTCGCGTCGACGCCGAACACCTCGGTGATGCGAAGCAGCACCGCGACCGTCAACGGGCGCACGTCGTGCTCGATCTGGTTGAGGTAGCTCGGCGAGATGTCGAGCATCTGCGCGAGCGCGGCCTGGCTGAATCCGCGTTCGCTCCGCAGTTGTCGCACCCGCGAACCGACGAACGTCTTCGGCACGTTCTACATCCTAGGGCCTGTTGCAAAGCGGGCTTTAACAACATTTGCAAACTGTGAGGGGGTCACGGGACATGGCTGATTCGGACGCTTCGGCGGGCGAGCTGACGCGTGAGATGGAGATGGCACACCCGCATGTTCCGGCGGGAGTTCGGGCTTGCGGTCGACGTGGTCCGTGCCGTGGCGGCGGGGGAGGTCGCGCGCGCAGGCGTCATCGCCGACCATCTGAGATTCATCGCGACGCTGCTGCACCACCACCACGCCGGCGAGGACGACCACGTCTGGCCGTTGCTGCTGGAACGCGCTGCACCGCAGGCTCAGCGTGTCCACGACGTGGAACGTCAGCACCGCGACGTCGACGCAGCGCTGGACGCCGTGGCCGGTGCCGTCTCGGCATGGCGTCGCGACGCCGACGCCGTGAGCCGCGGCGCCCTGGTCGAGGCGCTGCAAACGCTCGAGGCTGTCGTGGTCGACCACATGGACTACGAGGAGCGCTGGATCGTTCCGGAGATGGAGCGTCACATCGCGCGGTCCGAGTGGGACCGTGTCATCGCCACCATGGCGATGGCGATCGACCCGAAAGACCTGATGCTCACGATCGGGATGACGACGTACGAGGGTGACGACGAGACCGTCGAGCGCACCATGGCGAACCTGCCGCCGGAAGTGGGCCCGAACCCGCGCCCGATTGCGCAGGCCGCCTACGCCGGCTACGCCGAGGTGATCTACGGCACCGATGCGCCGCAGCGCAGCACCGAATTGTCCAGGTCAACGGCCGGGTCGCAGGGCGTTTGAGCGATATGCGCTGATGAAAGCGGTGCCGTTGACGCTCTGGCAGTATGGGATCGCCTGCTCAGCGGCCGCGAGCAGGCGACTCAGATGGGAAAGACGAGAGCATGACGGGCACCGAGAAGGGCAGCAAAGACAGCAGTGAGAACAGTCTGGTGAGCACGGGTCTGGCCAAGACGATGATGCCCGTACCGGACCCGCACCCCGACGTGTTCGACACCGGCTGGCCATTGCGCGTCGCCGACATCGACCGCAACGGGCGGCTGCGCTTCGATGCCTCGACCCGGCACATCCAGGACATCGGCCAGGATCATCTGCGCCAGTTGGGGTTCGAGGACACCCATCCGGCCTGGATCGTGCGCCGCACCATGATCGACATGATCGAGCCCATCGAGTTCCCCGAACTGCTGCGGCTGCGCCGCTGGTGCTCGGGCACCTCGAACCGGTGGTGCGAGATGCGCGTGCGCATCGACGGACGCAAGGGCGGCCTGGTCGAGTCCGAGGCGTTCTGGATCAACATCAACCGCGAGACCCAGGGCCCGTCGCGGATCGCCGACGACTTCCTGGCCGGACTGCGGCGCACCACCGACATCGACCGGCTGCGCTGGAAGCCCTATCTCAAGGCGGGCAGCCGCGAGGACGCGCTGGAGATCCGCGAGTACCCGGTGCGCGTCGCCGACATCGACCTGTTCGACCACATGAACAACGCCGTCTACTGGACCGTGGTCGAGGACTACCTGTACACGCATCCCGAGCTGCTCGCGCAGCCGTTGCGCGTGACCATCGAGCACGACGCTCCCGTGGCGCTCGGCGACAAGCTGGAGATCATCTCCCACACCCACCCGCCGGGTACGACCGACAAATTCGGTCCGGAACTCACCGATCGGACTGTTACAACCCTCACATATGCGGTCGGCGAGGAGACGAAAGCCGTCGCCTGTCTCTTCTCGCTCTGAATCAATCACGTTTAACAGTACGGGCGTACTGACCTGCGAAAAGTGGCTACTCGCCGGTAGCTTCTGAACCGGTACAGCCATCATATTTCTTCACAATCTTCGCAAGTTAACGCACACGTTTCGCCAAAATTGGCAAAGGAAACGGGTGGACCTGCGGTTATGTCATGTGCCATCGTCGGGTTAGCACACCAGTGAAGCTGCTGCGGTGTTAACAACCGCAGTGACTTAACAACCGAAGGAGCCGTCCAATGTCGACCGTTGGCACCCCGAAGTCCCCCGAGCAGATCCAGCACGACTGGGATCACAACCCCCGCTGGAAGGGCATCAAGCGCGACTACACCCCCGAGGACGTCGTGGCCCTGCAGGGCACCGTCGTCGAGGAGCACACCCTGGCCCGCCGCGGCGCCGAGGTGCTGTGGGAGCAGCTGCACGACATGGACTTCGTCAACGCGCTCGGCGCGCTGACCGGCAACATGGCCGTCCAGCAGGTTCGCGCGGGCCTCAAGGCCATCTACCTGTCCGGCTGGCAGGTCGCCGGTGACGCCAACCTGTCCGGTCACACCTACCCCGACCAGAGCCTGTACCCGGCCAACTCGGTGCCGCAGGTGGTCCGCCGCATCAACAACGCGCTGCTGCGCGCCGACGAGATCGCCAAGGTCGAGGGCGACACCTCGGTGGAGAACTGGCTGGCTCCGATCGTCGCCGACGGCGAGGCCGGCTTCGGTGGTGCCCTCAACGTCTACGAGCTGCAGAAGGCGATGATCGCCGCGGGTGTCGCGGGCTCGCACTGGGAAGATCAGCTGGCCTCGGAGAAGAAGTGCGGCCACCTCGGTGGCAAGGTGCTGATCCCGACCCAGCAGCACATCCGCACCCTGACCTCGGCGCGCCTGGCGGCCGACGTGGCCGACGTGCCCACCGTCGTCATCGCCCGCACCGACGCCGAGGCCGCCACGCTGATCACGTCCGACGTCGACGAGCGCGACCAGCCGTTCATCACCGGTGAGCGCACCAAGGAAGGCTTCTTCCGCGTGAAGAACGGCCTGGAGCCCTGCATCGCGCGCGCCAAGGCCTACGCGCCGTACTCCGACCTGATCTGGATGGAGACCGGCACGCCGGATCTCGAGCTCGCCAAGAAGTTCGCCGAGGGCGTCAAGGCGGAGTTCCCCGACCAGATGCTGGCCTACAACTGCTCGCCGTCGTTCAACTGGAAGAAGCACCTCGACGACGCCACCATCGCGAAGTTCCAGAAGGAACTGGGCGCCATGGGCTTCAAGTTCCAGTTCATCACGCTGGCCGGCTTCCACGCGCTCAACTACTCGATGTTCGATCTGGCCTACGGCTACGCCCGCAACCAGATGAGCGCGTACGTCGAACTGCAGGAGCGCGAGTTCGCTGCCGAGGAGCGCGGCTACACCGCCACCAAGCACCAGCGCGAGGTGGGTGCCGGCTACTTCGACCGCATCGCCACCACGGTCGACCCCAACAGCTCGACCACCGCGCTCGCGGGCTCGACCGAAGAGGGTCAGTTCCACTGAGCCACCGGTGACGGCTCCACCCGGTAAGTGTTGACAGCGCAGGCCCCGCTCAGGTTTCTTGGGCGGGGCCTGTCGCGTGTCTGCGGAATGCGAGAGTTGAACGGCCCGCACGCGAGGAGGAAAACAAGCAGTGAGCAATGCAATCGAACGAGTAGGTGTCGTCGGAGCCGGCCAGATGGGCAGCGGCATCGCCGAGGTGTCCGCCCGCGCGGGCGTCGACGTCCTGGTCTACGACACCACTGACGCCTTCGTGACGGCCGGGCGCAACCGCATCACGAAGTCGCTGGAGCGCGCCGTGAGCGCGGGCAAGGTCACCGAGCGTGAGAAGGACGAGGCGCTGGGCCGGCTGCGCTTCACCACGAGCCTCGCCGACATGGCCGACCGTCAGCTGGTCATCGAGGCCGTGATCGAGGACGAGAACATCAAGGGCGAGATCTTCGCCGAACTCGACCGCGTGATCACCGACCCCGACGCGGTGCTGGCGTCGAACACGTCGAGCATCCCGATCATGAAGATCGCGGCGTCCACCGAGAACCCCGAGCGCGTGCTGGGCCTGCACTTCTTCAACCCGGTGCCCGTCCTGCCACTCGTCGAGTTGGTGTCCACACTCGTCACCTCCGAGGCGGCGGCCGACCGGGTCGAGCAGTTCGCCGGATCGGTGCTGGGCAAGCAGGTCGTGCGGTGCTCCGACCGGTCCGGCTTCGTGGTGAACTTCCTGCTCGTGCCGTACCTGCTCTCGGCAATCCGCATGGTCGAAGGTGGCGTCGCCACCATCGAGGACGTCGACAAGGCCGTGGTGGCCGGGTTGTCGCACCCGATGGGGCCGCTGCGCCTGTCCGATCTGGTAGGGCTCGACACGCTGAAGCTGATCGCCGACAAGATGTTCGACGAGTTCAAGGAGCCCCTGTACGCGGCGCCGCCACTGCTGCTGCGCATGGTCGAGGCCGGCCAGCTCGGCAAGAAAACGGGCAAGGGCTTCTATACCTACTGATCAGCTGCTGATTACGCGGGGGCGGGCCAAGCTGGCACTGAGAGCTTCGCTTGGCTACTCTTCCCAAAGGAAGGCCATCCCGGCTCCATCGAGAGCCTGCGCAAAATGCGCGTCGGCCCGTACAAGTCTTCAGAAGACGAAAAACGCAAAGGGTTATCTGTCGCATGTCAAACGTCGAGTCCGAACTGGCGCCGTACTACGAGGAATCGCAGTCGATCTACGATATTTCGAACGAATTCTTCGCGCTGTTCCTCGGCCCCACCATGGGCTACACCTGCGGTTACTACGAGCGCGAGGACATGACGCTCGACGAGTCGCAGAACGCCAAGTTCGATCTCGCACTCGGCAAGCTGGACCTCAAGCCGGGCATGACCCTGCTCGATGTCGGCTGCGGCTGGGGCGGCGCGCTGGAGCGGGCCGTCACCAAGTACGACGTGAACGTGATCGGCATCACCCTTAGCAAGGCGCAGTCGGACTACGCGCGTGAGCGCCTCGCGAAGATCGAGACCAACCGCAGCGTGGAAGTCCGCCTGCAGGGTTGGGAAGAGTTCAACGAGCCCGTCGACCGCATCGTGTCGATCGGCGCGTTCGAGGCCTTCAAGGCCGAGCGCTACCCGGTGTTCTTCGAGCGTGCGTACAGCATCCTGCCCGACGACGGCCGCATGCTGCTGCACACGATCCTGGCGCACACCCAGAAGTTCTTCCGCGAAAACGGCATCAAGCTGACGATCAGCGACCTGAAGTTCATGAAGTTCATCGGCGAGGAGATCTTCCCGGGCGGTCAGCTTCCCGCGGTCGAGGACATCGAGAAGCTCGCCGCGGACTCGGGCTTCAAGCTCGAGCGCATCCACCTGCTGCAGCCTCACTACGCCCGCACGCTCGACATGTGGGCGGCCAACCTCGAGGCCAAGAAGGACGAGGCCATCGCCATGCAGGGCCAAGAGGTCTACGACCGCTACATGAAGTACCTCACCGGCTGCGCCGACTTCTTCCGTCGCGGCATCACCAACGTCGGCCAGTTCACGCTGGTCAAGTAGGTTTTTCCGTCGCCGAGGCTACGGTTTTTCGCGTGATTCTCACGAATTCGCGCGAACAACCGTAGCCTCGGCGCATTCGAGGGCATCGCGGACACGGGCGATCACCGCCGGCGTCCGGTACCGCAGGTGTTCGTGGCTCACCCGGATGATCGTCCAGCCCGACGCGGCCAGGAATTCCAGCCGATCGATATCGGATGCGTGGGCGGCAGGGTCCTGCCAGTGGTGCGCTCCGTCGTACTCCGCGCCGACCATGCGATCCGGCCACCCCATGTCGATGCGACGCCGCACGCGACCCCGCTCGTCGAGCACCGGTATCTGAGTGACCGGGCGCGGCAGACCGGCTCTCACCAGCACCAACCGCAGCCGGGTCTCCTGCGGTGACTCCGCACCGGGATCGACCAGATCCAGTGTGGTGCGCAACCTGCGGATGCCGCGTGCTCCGCGATACCGCTCGGCGACCGACATCACCTCGGCGACATCGGTTTTGGTGGCATTGAGCAGGGCGTCGAGGCGGATCACCCCGGTCTCGACCGGTAGCCGACGGCCGAGGTCATAGGCCGTGCGTGCGGGTGTGGTGCAGTCCATGCCGCCGACCCTGCAGATCTCGTCGTCGGCGATGACGCCGGTGTGGATCCGGATCCCGGCAGGGGAGGGGTGGCGGACGCGGGCGAGTTCGGCAGGCGCGTCGTCCGGTAGCCACCTGCTGCCGAGCATCGCCGCGGCGGAGTATCCGGCCAGCGTCGCGGTCCGGCCCGACCACAGCCATGCGGCCCTCGCGCGGCTACGGGCATCGAGGCTGAAATCGCGCGGTACATAGACATTTCGGTGCAGCTTGCGGTAACTGGTCTGCAGCGCGTACCGGGTGAGCACCCCGCTCGACAGTGCCTCGCTCCCCACGATGATGTCCCCCATGCCGGTATTCGACGCGCGCGGGGGCCATCCGGTTCCATGCTCGCCGACGCTACGGTTGTTGACGAGAAAACGGGGGATTCAGCGCAAGAAAGCGTAGTGTCGGCGAAACTCAAGCCTCAAAAAGCCTGCGCTTCTCGGCCTCGACATCGAAATCCGGTGGCGGCCAGGACATGTTGAGGCGCTTGAGCGCTTCGATGAGCAGTTCGGTGATGGCCAGCCTGCTGTACCACTTCCGGTTGCACGGCACGATGTGCCACGGCGCGTGATCGGTCGAGGTCTTCTCCAGCATGGCCTGATAGGCCTCCTGGTACTTGGGCCACAGCAGGCGTTCGTCGATGTCGGCCGGGTTGTACTTCCAGTACTTGTCGGGACGTTCGAGGCGTTCGGCGAGGCGATTCTTCTGTTCGGCCAGCGACACGAACATCGCGACCTTCACCAGGGTGGTGCCTGCGTCGACGAGTTCGCGCTCGAACTCGTTGATCTCGTCGTAGCGGGCGCTCCACACCTCGGGCGGTACCAGGTTGTGGACGCGGACGATGAGCACATCCTCGTAGTGCGAGCGGTCGAACACACCGATGTGGCCCGCGGGCGGCAACGCGTTGCGGATTCGCCACAGGTAGTGGTGGGCGCGTTCCTCCTCGGTCGGCTTGCCGAAGCTCGTGTACCGGACGCCCTGCGGATTTGCCGCGCCCACAACATGTTTGACGATGCCGCCCTTGCCTGCGGTGTCCATGCCCTGCAGGATCAGGAGCACCGAGCGGTTGTCGTCACCGGCCTTGGAACGCGCGTAGAGCATCTCCTGCAGCGACGCCAGGCGCAGGTTGCGCTCGACCTGCAATGTCGCGGCGTCGGACTTCGAACCGCGAAAGCCCGGCGTGCCATCGGTTTTGATGCGGCTGACCTGGTCGCCCTGGCGGAAGGCCAAGTGTTGGTGGGGTTCATGGGTCCACAGCGTGGGCAGGTCCCCGGCGAGGTCATCGTCGTCGAAATCGGACATCCGGTCAGTCAAGCAGGTGACGCGGCGGAATCGGCGATGGATGCGGCTGCGAGTTGAACTTCTCCAGCGATCCGCCGACCTCGACGATGCCGCACAGCGCGTACCACGACAGCATGGTCAGGTAGTCGATCAGCTCGTCGGAGGTCATCCGCGGGTTCGACATCCACGAGTGCGTGGCGAGCTGGACACCGCCGACGGTGTGGAACGCCCAGGCCTCGACACCGCCGGTGTCCATGCCGACCTCGGCCATGCGGCGGCGCAGCATCACCGCGAGCATGCGCGCGATGATCTGCTCGGAATCGGCGACGGCCTTGCTCTTGCTCGCGGAGTTGTTGGCCATCACGAACCGGTACGGTTCGGGCTCGGCGGCGACGGTCTCGACGTAGACGCGGATGATCTCGCGTGTGAGAGCGAACCCGTCGAGGTTCGACGACAGCGCGGCCGCCATGTTGGGGATCAGCGTGGTCTGCGCGAACCGCATCATCACCGCGGTGGTGAGATCGTTCTTGTCCACGAAGTAGCGATACAGCACGGTCTTGGACACGCCGATCTCAGCGGCGATCTCGTCCATGCTGACGTTGCTGCCCCGGCGGCGGATGGCTTCGAGGGTGCCGTCC
This sequence comes from Mycolicibacterium smegmatis, assembly GCF_001457595.1. Taxonomy (GTDB): domain Bacteria; phylum Actinomycetota; class Actinomycetes; order Mycobacteriales; family Mycobacteriaceae; genus Mycobacterium; species Mycobacterium smegmatis. The sequence goes on from NZ_LN831039.1 coordinate 1,035,198, forward strand.
ACCAATTCATTACGACGCTCCACCTTGTGTTGGTGCCAGCGCCGTTTGCGTCCATCGGTCTTCACCGTCGCCGGTGGAGTCTGCTGTGCCACTTTCGCAGTAGTTTCCGTTCCCTAGGTCACCTCGATACTACGGCGATTCGCCAGGATTCGGCTCACGGGTTGACGGGGATGTTGGCGCGGTGGCGGATGATGGAAATGTGGCTCATCGAATGGATGCGGATCAGCACGCGTTGCCCGCCGCACGGCCGAGCTTCGCCGAGACCCTCGCCGGTGCCGATACGGCGGCAGACGCCGAGCGCAGGCGGGGTTTACGGCGGATGAAGGTGGTGGCGCTGAGTTTCCTGGTCGGCGCCACCGTCATTTTTCTGCTGTGCACGTGGGCGCAATCCCACGGTGCCGCGCCGTGGGTGGGCTACGTGCGGGCGGCAGCCGAGGCCGGCATGGTCGGCGCGCTTGCTGACTGGTTTGCCGTCACGGCATTGTTCAAGCACCCGCTGGGGTTGCCCATCCCGCACACCGCGATCATCAAGCGTAAGAAAGATCAACTCGGCGAGGGGCTGGGAACCTTCGTCCGCGAGAACTTCATGTCCCCGGATGTGGTGGCCGCCAAACTGCGTGACGCGCAGGTGGCCGGCCGGGTGGGCAAGTGGCTGTCCGATCCGGCGCACGCCGAGCGGGTGGCCGCCGAGACCGCGACCGTGCTGCGCGTCGGGGTGGAGATGCTGCGCGACGAGGACGTGCAGCATGTGCTCGACCGCATGATCGTCAAACGCATCGCCGAGCCGCAGTGGGGCCCGCCGATCGGACGGGTGCTGGCGTCGCTGCTCGCCGAGGGCCGCCAGGAGGCGCTCATCCAGCTGTTGTGCGACCGGGCCTTCCAGTGGTCGCTCAACGCGGGTGAGGTGATCGAGCGGGTCATCGAACGCGATTCACCGACCTGGTCGCCGCGCTGGGTCGACCACCTCGTCGGAGACCGGATCCACCGCGAGCTGATGGATTTCACCGACAAGGTGCGGCGCAATCCCGATCACGAACTGCGCCGCTCTGCGACGCGGTTCATGTTCGAGTTCGCCGACGATCTGCAGAACGACCCGGCGACCATCCAACGCGCCGAGAACGTCAAGGAACAGATCATGGCGCGCGACGAGGTCGCCAGGGCGGCCGAGACGGCGTGGACCGCAGCAAAGCGCATCGTGCTGGAGTCGGTCGACGATCCGTCGTCGGCGTTGCGCACCCGCATCGCCGATTCGGTGGTGCGCATCGGTGAATCGATGCGCGACGACGCCGAACTGCGCGACAAGGTGGACAACTGGATCATCCGCGCCGCGCAGCATCTGGTGACCGAATACGGCGTGGAGATCACCGCGATCATCACCGAGACCATCGAGCGCTGGGACGCCGACGAGGCCAGCCGGCGCATCGAACTCCACGTGGGACGCGATCTGCAATTCATCCGCATCAACGGCACCGTGGTCGGTGCGCTCGCGGGCCTGGTGATCTACTCGGTAGCCCAGCTGCTCTTCTGACCTGCGCTAACTAGTGCTTGCAAAAGTTAGCACTCGCACGTAGCCTGTATTCGTCGACATCGGATACCGAGCTATGAGGGGGCTTCAATGGCGCAGGATGAGAATCTCGCGGCAGTGGTCTCCAACGCTGCGCAGGACATCGGCAGCTTCATCCGGGCTCAGCGCGAAGCGGCGCAGGTATCGGTGCGTCAGCTGGCCGAGAAGGCCGGTGTGAGCAATCCCTACCTCAGCCAGATCGAGCGGGGATTGCGGAAACCTTCCGCCGACGTGCTCAACCAGATCGCGAAGGCGCTGCGGGTGTCCGCGGAAGTGCTCTACGTCCGCGCCGGGATCCTGGAACCCAGCGAACCCAGCGAGGTCCGCGACGCCATCGTCAACGACGTGAGCATCACCGAGCGCCAGAAGCAGGTGCTGCTCGACATCTACACGTCGTTTCGCCAGCAGAACGAAGCCGCGGGTGAGCCCGAAGGTCCCGCGGCGATTCCCTCACCAGATGAGGAGCCGGCTACTGACTGACACCGACCGAAACATGCACACACAACTGACAACTGCGGGACATCCCGCACACACAGTCCGCAGAAAGGAACAACGACATGGCTGACAACACCCAACCCACCGTAGAAGAGCTCAAGGCTCCGCTGCTCGCCGCCGTCGGCGCCGCGGATCTGGCGCTGGCCACGGTCAACGAGATCATCGCGACCCTGCTCGAGCGTGCCGGGGAGGCCCGCAGCGACGCCGAGGCCCGCGTCGAGGAGAGCCGCGCGCGCCTGACCAAGCTGCAGGAGGAGCTGCCCAGCCAGTTCGGTGAGCTGCGCGAGAAGCTGAACTCGGAGGAACTGCGCAAGAAGCTGAACTCCGAAGAGCTGCGCAAGGCCGCCGAGAGCTACGCCGACCAGGCCACCGCGACCTACAACAAGCTCGTCGAGCGTGGCGAGGCGGCGCTGGAGCGCCTGCGCAATCAGCCTGCGCTCGAAGAGGCCGCTACCCGCGTCGAGACCTACACCGACCAGGCCGTCGAGCTGACCCAGGAGGCCCTGGGCACCGTGGCGTCGCAGACCCGCGCGGTCGGCGAGCGTGCCGCCAAGCTGGTGGGCGTCGAACTGCCGAAGCGTGCCGAGGCCGCGGCCGAGACCGCTTCGGAGGCTGCCGCCGAGACCGCCGAGCCGGTCAAGAAGGCTGCCGCCCCGGCCGCCAAGAAGGCCGCCCCCGCCAAGAAGGCCGCCCCCGCCAAGAAGGCTGCTCCGGCCAAGAGCGCGGCCAAGGCCCCGGCCAAGAAGGTCACCCAGAAGTAGTTCGCCGAAACGCGACGCGAGGGGGATGTACAGACGTCATTCGACGTTGACGATGGCGCCCGCATAGGCTGGTGAGGTGATACTTGCCGACCTTGCGGGCGTCATTATTTTGGTACTCGTCGCCCTGGTGTTCTTTGTGGGCGTCTATGCCTTGGTGCATGCGGCCATGCAACGCCCGGACGCCTACACGGCGACCGGCAAACTGACCAAGCCCGTGTGGCTGATCATCCTCGGTGTCGGACTGCTCCTGCTGCTGTTGCTGCGTGACGCGTTCGGTGCCGCGATCTCGGCCTGCGCCACGGGCGTGTACCTGGTGGACGTCCGGCCGAAATTGCTTGAGATCCAAGGAAAGTCGCGCTGAGTAGATGCGACTTTCGTTCGCCGCGCCTGCCGTGGCAAGTGTTGTGCTGACGGCTGCGCTCGCATGGGTGCCGACGGCTCACGCCGAGGACTCGACGCCGTACGTCGACCACGTCGAATGGGCCAAATGGGGCGACCTGTCGAGCCTGCGCGTGTACCCCACGGCGTCGGCGCGCGAGCTGTCGCGCCAACCGGGCGGCGCCGCGCTGGCCGACGAGGCGTGGCGGCAGGTGCTGGCGCTCTCACCGGACGCCGACATCGCCGGCATGCGAGAACAGTTCGTGTGCCACTGGACGTTCGCCGAACTCGTCGAGCCGGGGAAGACCAGCTGGAACCTGGAGCCGTGGCGACCCGAGGTCTCGCCGGAAGAGATGGCCGCGACCGGGTGCAATCCGGGCGGCACCGAGGAGCCTTTCTGATGACCGACTACACGCGCGCGCAGGTCGCTGCGCTCGTCGACCACACCCTGCTCAAGCCGGAGGCGACGCCGTCCGACGTCACAGCCCTCGTCGACGAGGCGGCTGACCTGGGAGTCTTCGCGGTCTGCGTATCACCGCCGCTGGTGTCGGTCGCCGCAGGCGTCGCGCCGTCGGGCCTGGCGATCGCCGCGGTGGCCGGCTTCCCGTCCGGTAAGCACGTGCCCGGCATCAAGGCGACCGAGGCCGAACTCGCGGTCGCGGCGGGCGCCGCCGAGATCGACATGGTGATCGACGTCGGTGCTGCGCTCGCCGGGGATCTGGACGCCGTGTCCGCCGACATCACCGCGGTCCGCAAGGCCGTGCGCGCGGCGACGCTCAAGGTCATCGTCGAGTCGGCGGCGCTCCTGGAGTTCTCGGGAGAACCGCTGCTCGCCGACGTGTGCCGGGTCGCGCGCGACGCGGGAGCCGACTTCGTGAAGACCTCCACGGGTTTCCATCCGTCCGGCGGCGCGTCGGTGCAGGCGGTCGAGATCATGGCGCGCACCGTCGGCGAGCGCCTCGGGGTCAAGGCCAGCGGCGGGATCCGCACCGCCGAGCAGGCCGCGGCCATGCTCGACGCGGGAGCCACCCGGCTGGGCCTGTCCGGCTCACGCGCGGTGCTCGACGGGTTCGGCTCGGCCTGAGCGTCGGCCCGGCCTGTCGGCCGGTCAGACCGAAAGGTCAGATCCCCGCGAAGCAGGGATCCTCTTCGCCCTTGGGCATCGCGGCGTTCTGCGTCGAGAACCGGGCGACCACACCGCTGTCGGTGACCTGCACCGAATCCGCGTGGATACCCATCGGGTAGTTCTCGGTCAGCTGCGAGGTGAAGCTGTCCAGGATGGGCTGCAGCGTCTCGCGCGGCCAGGACAGGCCGATCGCGCTGAGCTCGGTGATCTGCAGTGACAGGCCCTTGTTGACCACGCGCGGGCGCGCGGTGATGGTGCCGATGAGCCCCTTGAGCTCGATGGTGCCCGCCGACGGATTGGTCTTGACGTCGGAGATCGCCGAACCGATGAACGGCAGCTGCACCATGTCGGCCACGGTCTGCCGGATGCCTTCGGTGGACCACGTGATGTCGGCGTTGAGCGAGCCGACCGTGCCGGTCGAGGTCGGCGTGTCCTCAAGGCGGACATCGCGGATGTCCAGCGCGACCTTCATGCCCTTGGCCTCGCGGATCTGGTTGCCCGCGGTCTCGATGTTGATGTTGGTGTAGTGACCCGACATGTGCTGCAGCAGGAACGGCGGCAGCGGGTCGAACGACGCCTTCACATCGTCCTCGACGACGCACGAGACGATCCCGGCGACGATGCTGTCGGCGCGGTTGCGCGCGTACAGCTCACCGCCGAGTACGCCCGCGACCACCAGCGCCAGCACGATCACCACCACCAGCACCACCGACAGCGGGTCGGACAGCAGGCTCTTGACCTTCGACTTGGGAGACGAGCCCTTGGGCGGCTCGGCAGGTGCTCCGGGCTGCACCGGCTGGCCGGGCGCGCCTGCGTGCGGCGGTGCGCCGGGCGGCGTCGGCTGGGGGTCCTGCGGGGGCAGACCCGGCTGGGGCTGCGGCGATGATGCTTGCGGGGCCTGGTCGGTGGGTCGAGCCCAGGGATCGGTCACGCCAGCGATTGTGCCTTACCGGGCTGAGCAACCTGTGAGCGACTTGATGTCCACCGAGGTTCAGCTGAGCCCCGCCAGCGCCGACCGGTTGTCCAGAATGGCGACGGTGTCCCTGACGCGCGTCGCGGCGTCGAGGTCGATGTCGACGGTCAGCAGCTCGGGTTCGGCGCCCGCGGAGGCCAGCACATCCCCGGTGGGGGAGGCGACCAGGCTTCCGCCGACACCCGTGGGGCCGGCCTTGGCGATCTCGTCACCGGGATAGGCCTGATCGACCGCGGCGATGTAACCGGTCGTGTCGAGTGCCCTGGCGCGCGCGAGCAGCGTCCACTGATCCAGCTTGCCTGGCCCGGAGCCCCACGACGCGTGGACCGTGATCAGCTGGGCACCGCGACGCGCGAGCTCGACGTACAACTCGGGGAAACGGATGTCGTAACACGTGGTGATGCCGACCGGCGCGCCGTCGACGGTGATCGTCGTCGGCGTGAAACCCGGTGCGACGGTGCGTGATTCGGTGAAACCGAACGCGTCGTACAGGTGGATCTTGTGGTAGTGGGTGTCCACGCCCGCGCCCGCGGCGATCAGCGTGTTGGTGACGCGGCCGTCGTCGCTCGGCGAGAACATGCCCGCGACCACCACCACACCGGCACGCGCTGCGATGTCGCGCACGGCGCGCGCCCACGGCCCGTCGAGCGGTTGGGCCACCGGGCCCAGCGGCACCCCGAACCGGCACATCGTGGCCTCGGGGAACAGCACCAGTCGCGCGCCGTGGCCGGCGGCGCGCCGGGTGTAGGACTCGACCAGCTCCAGATTCGACGACGGGTCCGTACCGGTGGTGATCTGGGCGAGAGCGATCCGCATCACTCCAGCCTAATTCTTCAGGGGCGCGATGGTCTGCCAGCTGACCGTGAGGACCCCGTCGCGCATCCGCCGCCGCGGCGGCTGCACACCGAAGCCCTCGTCACGCAACAACTCCAGCATCGCGCGCCAGCGCACGCGCGGACCGAACACGCCGTGCCCGGCCACGCTGGCCCACGCCCGGTCGGCGGCCGTGAGCAACGTGTGGATGGGCTGGCCGGCGACGTTGTGGTGGATCAGCACCTTGGGCAGGCGTTCGGCGAGGTCGGACGGGCGCTCGATGGCGAACGGGTCGCACGCGAGGGTCAGGCTCACCGGGCCGTCGGCGTCGAGCAGCACCCAGCAGCATCGTCGCCCCAGCTCGTCGCACGTGCCGTCGACGATCAGCCCACCCGGTGAGAGCTGCCGGCGCATGGTGGCCCAGGCGTCGGGCACCGCCTCGACGGGATACTGGCGCAGCACGTTGAACGCCCGCACCAGCACCGGCCGCAACCCGGCCAGTTCGAACCCGCCGAGCGCGAACTGCACCGTCGGGGCGGCCAGCGCCCGGGCGGTCGCGACGCGTTCCGGATGGATCTCCAGGCCCACGACCCGCAGGTCGGCCCGCACGATCTGCAGCCGCGACGCGAGCTCGAGGGTGGTGATGGGCAACGCGCCGTATCCGAGGTCGATCACCAGGGGATCGCTCGCGCTGCGCAGCGCCGTGCGGACGCGCGGTTCGTGGACCAGCCAGCGGTCGCTGCGACGCAACCGGTTGTAACCGGTGGTGCCGCGGGTGACGGCGCCCACCGGCTTAGGAGTGCTGGGCGAGCCAGTCAGCGGTGAACGCCTCCTCCAGCGTCAGCAGGTTCTTCATGGATTCGAGGACCAGGTCCTCGAGCTTTCCGCCGACCAGCGGCACCGACACCTTGGCACGGCCGGTAACCACGAGCCGGCTGCCCGTGGAGGTCCCGATGAGCGCATAGGTGCCGTCGAGGCGGCCCGGGGTGCGCGGCACCGTCGCCTCGAAGTGACCCGCGGCGGTGCCGTTGACGGCGTTGAACGCGGTGAAGTGCTGGTGGCGCTCGATGACCATGTCGACCGGGATCACCTTGCGCACGATCCCGGGCAGCTCCGAGCGGGTCAGCACCTGGCGGAACGAGACGTCGATGCCGTCGTCGCCCGAGGTGAACGCGGTGATCTCCGACTCCTGCGTGTGTTCGCGGTAGCGGGCCATCATCGCCTGCCAGTAGTCCTCGCCCGCGAAGGCCGCGAACACCGCCTCAGGCGGTGCGGTGAACGCCATTGGGTGTTCGCGGCGGCGGCTCATGGATTCGACGCTACGGCAGTAATCAGGCGTTCTCGGTGATCCACACCGTGGTGAAGCGTTGTTCGGCGACCAGCAGGTCCACGAGCTGGCTGCCGATGAAGTTCTCGATCTTGCCGCCGACGAGCGGCACCCGCACCTCGACCGTGGTGCGCACCGACAGGCGTGCGCCCGCGCCCGACGGTTCGAGCGCCATGGTCCCGGTCAGCGACACCGGCGCCCCTGGAATCGACCCCGCGACCTTGCCGCTGGTCCGCCCGTCGCGGACCGGCTGCCACGTCTCCTCGCGGCGGATGCTCAGGTCGCCGGGATGGAACTGCGACACCAGCCCGGGTAGCCGATCCGAGCGCAGCACCTGCGTGGTCACCACGTCGATACCGCCGTCGGCGTCGACGGTCAGGGTGTCCAGGATCGCCTCGTCGGCTCCGGAATCGGCGAGCCGCGCCCGCCAGTAGCGTTCGTCACCGAACGCCCGGAGCACCTGTTCGACGCTGCCGTCGTACTCGGTGGCCATGTCGAATGATCGCGGCATAGCTGGTCAGGCTACCGTTAGCGGCCGTGGCCAGTTCGCATGTTGCCGGCGTGGAGATCGCGGAGGCGGTTCCGCTGGCCCCGCTGACCACGCTGCGGATCGGGCCCGTGGCGCGGCGGATGCTCACATGCACCAGCACCGAACAGCTCATCGGGGTGTTGCGCGCACTGACCGCCGACGACGAGCCGCTGCTGATCCTCGCCGGCGGGTCCAACGTGGTGCTGGCCGACGACCTGACCGATCTCACGGTCGTGCGCATCGCCAACACCGAGATCACCGTCGACGGCGACCGTGTGCGTGCCGAGGCCGGCGCGCTGTGGGACGACGTCGTGGTGACCTCGCTCGCGCACGGCCTGGGCGGGCTGGAGTGCCTGTCGGGCATCCCCGGCTCGGCCGGTGCGACGCCGGTGCAGAACGTCGGCGCGTACGGCGCCGAGGTCGCCGACACCATCACACGGGTGCGGCTGCTGGACCGTCGTACCGGTGAAGACCGTTGGGCGACAACCGAAGAGCTGCGCTTCGGATACCGCACGAGCGTGCTGAAACACTCCGACGCGGTCATCGTGCTCGAGGTCGAGTTCGGTCTGGACGCCGCGGGTCGCAGCGCCCCGGTGCGGTACCGCGAACTGGCGACGGCGCTGGGCGTGGAACCGGGGGAGCGCACCGACCCGCTGCGCGTGCGCGACGCCGTGCTGCGGCTGCGGACCGGCAAGGGCATGGTGGTCGACCCCGATCCGGACCATCCCGACCACGACACCTGGAGCGTCGGCTCGTTCTTCACCAACCCCGTCGTGACGCACGCCGACTTCGAGCGCGTCGAGCGCATCGCGCGCGATGCGGGCGCCGGGCCGGTGCCCAACTATCCCGCGCCGGACGGGGTGAAACTCGCCGCGGGCTGGCTCGTGGAGCGCGCGGGCTTCGGCAAGGGCTACCCCGGTGAGGGGGCGCGGGCACGGCTGTCCACCAAGCATGCGCTGGCGCTGACCAACCGCGGCCAGGCCACCACGGCCGACGTGATGGCCCTGGCAGGCACGGTCCGGGCGGGCGTGCTCGACGTGTTCGGGATCGAACTCACACCAGAACCGATTCTGCTGGGGTGCGTGCTGTCGGTACCCTAGATCCACGTGAGCCCCGCCGGTGATGACCAGGCCGAGATATCGGCCGACAGACAGGCCCCAGCGCCGTTGATGAACCGGCGGCGCGCCCTGACGGCACTCGCGGTGGGCATGGGTGCAGGCGTGCTGGCCGCGTGCTCCGGCAAGACGCCGCTGAGCAGCCAGGACGAGCCCGAGGCCGCACCCGCCGAGCCGACGCTCAAGTACAGCCCCGAGCCCGACACCGTCGACGTACTGCCCACGTCCGAAGTGGGCATCGAGATCTCCGACGGCTGGATCCAGAAGATCGCGCTGACCAACGCCTCGGGCAAGGTCGTCAGCGGCAGGCTCAACCAGGACCGCACGGCGTTCACCATCACCGAACCGCTCGGCTACGACGCCACCTACACCTGGTCCGGGTCGGTGGTCGGTGAGGACGGCAAGACCGTGCCCATCGAGGGCAAGTTCACCACGGTGACCCCGCAGACCCAGGTCAGCGGTCAATTCCAGCTCGCCGACGGCCAGGTGGTCGGCGTCGCCGCGCCGATCATCCTGCAGTTCGACGCCTCGATCGACGACCAGTACCGCGCCACCGTCGAACGGGCGCTCAGCGTCGTCACCGAACCGCCGGTCGAGGGCAGCTGGGCCTGGCTGCCCGACGAGGCCGCCGGATCGCGCGTGCACTGGCGCAGCCGCGAGTACTTCCCGGCCGGCACCAAGGTCCACGTCAAGGCGCCGCTGTACGGCGTCGAGTTCGGCGACGGCGCCTACGGTGCGGCCGATGCCACCCTCGACTTCGAGATCGGGCGCAAGCAGGTGGTCAAGGCCGAGGCGTCGTCGCACCGCATCCAGGTGCTCGACGGCGCGGGCGCGGTCATCATGGACTTCCCGTGCAGCTACGGCGAGGGCGACCTGGACCGCAACGTCACGCGCAGCGGCATCCACGTGGTCACCGAGAAGTACGAGGACTTCTACATGACCAACCCCGCGGCCGGCTACGCCAACGTGCACGAGCGGTTCGCGGTGCGGATCTCCAACAACGGCGAGTTCATCCACTGCAACCCGAACAGCATCGGCGCGCAGGGCAACACCAACGTCACCAACGGTTGCATCAACCTGAACCTGGAGAACTCACAGCAGTACTTCAACAGCGCCATCTACGGCGACCCGGTAGAGGTCACCGGAACCCGCATCCAGCTGTCCTACGCCGACGGCGACATCTGGGACTGGGCCGTGGACTGGGACGAGTGGAAGTCGATGTCGGCGTTGTCCGATACGCGCGCGCCGTCCGACATCCCGGCGTCGGCGCCCGCGACGCCGAGCGACGCCCCGACGTTGTCGGGGACGCCGACGACAACGGCGCCGCCCGAGCCTGCGCCCGGCGGATAGGTCCGGCGGCTAGGTCCGGCGGTTGAAGCGGCCGTTGGGCGCCTGATCGCGCGGCCGGATCACGATCTGGTCGAGGTTGACGTGCGACGGCCGTGACGCGACGAACCCGATGACCTCCGCGATGTCCTCGGCGACCAGCGGCGTGATGCCCTTGTAGACGTTGTCGGCGCGCTCCCGGTCGCCGTCGAAGCGCACCAGGGAGAACTCGGTCTCCACGGCTCCTGGCGCAATCTCGGTGAGCCGCACGGGTTTTCCGAGCAGTTCACCGCGCAGCGTGCGGTGCAGTGCGCCCTGGGCGTGCTTGGCCGCCGTGTAACCCGCCCCGCCGTCGTAGGTCTCGAACGCCGCGATCGAGGTGACCGTGACGATCAGCCCGTCGCCCGAGTCGACGAGCTTGGGCAGCAGGGCTCGGGTGACGCGTAATGTGCCCAGCACGTTGGTCTCCCACATCCAGCGCCAGTGGTCCAGGTCGGCGTCGGAGACCGGCGCGAGCCCCTTGGCGCCGCCGGCGTTGTTCACCAGCACGTCCACCCGGTCCAACTGCGCGGCCAGCGCGTTGACCGATTCGTCATCTGTGACGTCCGCCACAACGGCGGTTCCGTCGATCTCCTTGGCGAGCGCGTCGATCCGGTCGGTCCGGCGAGCCGCGCAGATCACGTGAAAGCCCAGCGAGGCAAGGGTTTTCGCGGTTGCGGCGCCGATGCCGGCGCTGGCGCCGGTGACCACGGCGACCGGACGATCTGAGTGTGGTGTCGACATTCACCCAACTGTAGATGGCGTGCTAAGTTCACCTACGTGACCCGGAAGTCCCAGTCCTGTTTCGCGCAGTGTGCGTGTTGTTGTTGCGCACACTGCCGCGCCTGACTGCGCCCGGACGCCTTTTCCCGTCCTTGCTGAGTCGCCAGGTGTGGCCTCGAACCCACCAGCCGACAACCAGTGAGGACCAATCGCATGACCGCCGCAATCGTCACCCCGGCCCCCCTCTCCACCACCGCTCGTCGCGCCCCGCGCGGTTCGGCTCGCGCCACCCGGTCGCTGCCGTCGGCCGGTGCCCGTCTGCCGCAGTCGCGACTGCTGCACATCGTGGCGCCGTCGCTGAAGGTTCCCGACGCGGCCGCGGCCTCGGTGTTCAACGCCGTCCGCCTGCGCGGCCCGATCGCCCGTGATGTCATCGCCCAGCACACCTCGCTGAGCATCGCGACCGTGAACCGCCAGGTCACGGCACTGCTTGAGGCCGGTGTGCTGCGTGAGCGCGCCGATCTCGCAGTGTCCGGCGCAATCGGTCGCCCGCGTGTCCCGGTCGAGGTCAACCACGAGCCCTACCTGACCCTCGGCGTGCACATCGGCGCCAAGACCACCGCGATCGTCGCCACCGATCTGCTCGGCCGCACGCTCGACGTGGTCGAGACCCCGACGCCGACGGGGACGCAGGCCGCCGCGCTGGCCACCCTGGCCTCGAGCGCACGGCGCTACCTGAGCCGCTGGCATCGTCGTCGTCCCCTGTGGGTCGGCGTCGCCGCAGGTGGTGTGGTCGACAGCGCCACCGGCTACCTCGATCACCCGCGGCTCGGCTGGGCCGACGCCCCGGTGGGCCCCGTGCTGGCCGAGGCCCTCGGCCTGCCGGTCTCGATGGCCTCGCACGTCGACGCGATGGCAGGCGCCGAACTGCTGCTGAGCGGCCGTCGCGCCGAGAACGCCGGCGGCGCATCGCGCACCAGCCTGTATGTCTACGCCCGCGAGACCGTCGGCTACGCGCTGTCCATCGACGGTCGCGTGCACTCCCCGGCCAGCGGGCCCGGCACCATCGCGGGCCTGCCCGCGCGCTCCGAACTGCTCGGCGGCACAGGACAACTCGAATCGACCGTGAGCGACGAGGCCGTGCTCAACGCCGCGCGCCGGCTGCGTATCGTGCCTGCCGAAGGTCCGGCCTCGACCCTGCCCGCCGTGCTGCGCGCGGCGCGCGGCGGCAACGAGAAGGCCGTCGAACTCCTCGCCGACCGCGCCCGCGTGCTCGGCGAGGCCGTCGCGCTGCTGCGCGACATGCTCAACCCCGACGAACTGGTGGTCGGCGGTCAGGCCTTCACCGAGTACCCCGAGGGCATGGAAGCGGTCGAGGCCGCGTTCGCCGAGCGCTCGATGCTCGGCCCGCGCGATATCCGCCTGACCGCCTTCGGAAATCGGGTGCAGGAGGCCGGTGCCGGCGTCGTGTCGCTCGGCGGACTTTACGCCGACCCGATCGGCGCCATGAGGCGCGCTCAGACCCGCCGCGCTGCGGCGGTGTAGACATGACGATGTGCGTCTAGCGACAGACCTCGAGACCCCCCGCCGCGTGGCGGTGTTGTCGGTACACACCTCTCCGCTGGCGCAGCCGGGCACCGGCGACGCGGGCGGCATGAACGTCTACGTGTTGCAGACCGCGCTGCAACTGGCCCGGCGTGGCGTCGAGGTCGAGGTCTTCACCAGGGCCACGTCGTCGGCCGATGCGCCGGTCGTGCCTGTGGCGCCCGGTGTGCTGGTGCGCAACGTCGTGGCCGGCCCGTTCGAAGGCCTCGACAAGAACGATCTGCCCACGCAGCTGTGCGCGTTCACCGCGGGTGTGCTGCGCGCCGAGGCGACCCACGAGCCCGGCTACTACGACGTCGTGCATTCGCACTACTGGCTGTCCGGCCAGGTCGGGTGGCTGGCGCGCGACCGCTGGGCCGTGCCGCTGGTGCACACCGCGCACACGCTGGCCGCGGTCAAGAACGCCGCACTCGCCGCGGGCGACGCACCCGAGCCGCCGCTGCGCGCGGTGGGCGAACAACAGGTGGTCGACGAGGCCGACCGCCTCATCGTGAACACCGAAGTCGAAGCGCAGCAACTGGTCTCGTTGCACAATGCCGACCGCTCACGCATCGACGTCGTGCACCCCGGCGTCGATCTCGACGTGTTCACCCCCGGTTCGCGCGACGCGGCGCGCGCGGTGTTCGGGCTTCCCACCGACCAGAAGATCGTGGCGTTCGTGGGCCGCATCCAGCCGCTCAAGGCCCCCGACATCCTGCTGCGTGCCGCGGCGAAACTGCCCGGCGTGCGCGTGCTGATCGCCGGTGGACCCTCCGGATCGGGACTTGCCCAACCGGACACGCTGGTTCGGCTCGCCGACGAACTGGGTATCAGTGACCGGGTGACGTTCCTCCCGCCGCAGACCCGCGAACAACTGGTCAACGTGTACCGGGCGGCCGATCTGGTCGCGGTGCCGAGCTACTCCGAGTCGTTCGGCCTGGTCGCCGTCGAGGCGCAGGCGTGCGGCACGCCCGTTGTCGCCGCGGCCGTCGGCGGACTGCCGGTCGCGGTGGCCGACGGCGTCAGCGGGGCACTCGTCGACGGCCACGACATCGGCGACTGGGCCGACACCATCAGCGAGGTGCTCGACCGCGAGCCCGCCGCGCTGAGCCGCGCCGCCGCCGAACACGCCGCTCAGTTCTCGTGGGCGCACACCGTCGACGCGCTGCTCGCCAGCTACAGCCGGGCCATGAGTGACTACCGGGCCCGTCATCCCAGACCCGCCGCGCGGCGTTCCGGACGCCGGTTCTCGATGCGCAGGGGAGTACGCACGTGAATGTCAGGAAGATCATCGAGGACACCCTCGTCGAGCATGAGCTCAACTACCACTTCCACGAGGGCGCGAAAGGCAGCTTGCCGGGCATCGTCGTCGAGCTGCCCGGTGAGCGCAAGCTCAAGACCAACACGCTGTTGAGCATCGGCGAGCACTCCGTTCGGGTCGAGGCGTTCGTGTGCCGCAAACCCGACGAGAACCACGAGGGCGTCTACCGGTTCCTGCTCAAACGCAACCGCAGGCTCTACGGTGTCGCCTACACGCTCGACAACGTCGGCGACATCTACCTCGTGGGGCGCATGGCGCTGCACTCGGTGACGCCCGACGAGATCGACCGCGTGCTCGGCCAGGTGCTCGAAGCCGTCGATTCTGACTTCAACACGTTGCTGGAGTTGGGTTTTCGCTCGTCCATCCAGAAGGAATGGGAGTGGCGGGTCTCGCGCGGCGAGTCGCTCAAGAACCTCAAGGCCTTCGAGCACCTCATCGACGAGAAGTAGCCGAGCAGGCCCTCGCGGGCGCATGAGAAGATCAGGTCCATGGCGACCCTGATCCTGCTCCGCCACGGTGAGAGCCAGTGGAACGAGAAGAACCTGTTCACCGGTTGGGTGGACGTCGACCTCACTGACAAGGGCCGGGCCGAGGCCGTCCGCGGCGGCCAACTGATGGCCGAGCAGGGCGTCCTGCCCGACGTGCTCTACACGTCACTGCTGCGCCGGGCCATCACCACCGCGCACCTCGCGCTCGACGCCGCTGACCGGCTGTGGATCCCGGTGCACCGCGACTGGCGGCTCAACGAGCGCCACTACGGCGCGCTGCAGGGCCTGGACAAGGCCGAGACCAAGGAGAAGTACGGCGAAGAGCAGTTCATGGCGTGGCGCCGCAGCTACGACACCCCGCCGCCGCCCATCGAGAAGGGCAGCAAGTACAGCCAGGACGCCGATCCGCGCTACGCCGACATCGACGGCGGCCCGTTGACCGAATGCCTCAAAGACGTCGTCGAGCGGTTCGTGCCGTACTACGAGAGCGCGATCTTGCCCGATCTGAAGGCGGGCAAGACCGTGCTGATCGCCGCCCACGGCAACTCGCTGCGCGCGCTGGTGAAGTACCTCGACGGCATGTCCGACGAGGAGGTCGTCGGCCTCAACATCCCGACCGGCATCCCGCTGCGCTACGACCTCGACGAGAACCTCAAGCCCGTCAAGATCGGCGGTGAGTACCTCGATCCCGAGGCGGCCGCCGCCGGTGCGGCCGCCGTCGCCGCCCAGGGCGCGAAGAAGTAGCCGACACCCGGATTCCGCCGAAACCGCATTCCAGCAGGCGTGCACTCGCACTTTTCCTGACGGAATGCGGTTTCGGCGTTTCAGGTGAGAAGTGATCGAGCAGGCGGTATCGGCCGGGTTAACGACAGCCGAACACCTGTCTTTCCTCGTGTGACATGTCTCGAATCGGCCGTTCGCTGCTGGGCTGACGTTCACCGGATGCGTACGATTTTCGCGTGAGCTTGGTGTCGGCGTTACTGCTGACGGCGCTCGTGTCGCTCCTCACGCTGATCGCAGGCGTGGCAGTGGGCGTCACCGTGGTGCCCCGCATCGTGGCCCGCCGGCAACGGCGTGCTGCGGACGCGGCGGGCATGACGGTCTCGCAGATGCTGCAGCACATCACGTCCCTGTCGCCGATGGGCGTCGCGGTCGTCGACACCTTCAACGACGTCGTCTACAGCAATGACCGGGCCGTCGAGCTCAACGTGGTCCGCGACCGCATTCTCGACGACCGGGCCTGGCAGGCCGCCCAGCGCGTCTTCGAGACCGGTCAGGACGTCGAGGTGGACCTCTCACCGCTCAAGGTCGCCAATCCGGGCCGGTCGGGCATCTCGGTGCGCGGCAAGGTGCGGCTGCTGACCGACGACGACCGGCGCTTCGCCGTCGTCTACATCGACGACCAGTCCGAGCACGCACGCATGGAAGCCACCCGGCGCGACTTCGTCGCGAACGTCAGCCACGAGCTCAAGACACCGGTGGGTGCCATGAGCGTGCTGGCCGAGGCCCTGCTGGCCTCGGCCGACGACCCCGACACCGTGCGCCGGTTCGCCGAGAAGATGGTCGCCGAGTCACACCGCCTCGCGGACATGATCGGTGAGCTCATCGAACTCTCGCGGCTGCAGGGTGCCGAGCGTCTGCCCGATCTGGACGCCGTGGACGTCGACAGCATCGTGTCCGAGGCGGTGTCGCGGCACAAGGTCGCCGCGGACAACTCGCAGATCTCGATCACCACCGACGCGCCGACCGGATACCGCGTCCTCGGCGACGAAGGCCTGCTGGTGACCGCGATCGCCAACCTGGTGTCCAATGCGATCGCCTACTCGCCCAACGGAACCGACGTGTCGATCAGCCGGCGCAAACGCGGCGGCAACATCGAGATCGCGGTCACCGACCGTGGCATCGGCATCGCCAAGGACGATCAGGAGCGGGTGTTCGAGCGGTTCTTCCGCGTCGACAAGGCGCGGTCGCGAGCCACGGGTGGCACCGGGCTCGGACTGGCGATCGTCAAACACGTGGCCGCCAACCACAACGGATCCATCCGGCTGTGGAGTCAGCCGGGAACGGGGTCGACGTTCACGTTGTCGATCCCCGAATACCCCGACCCCGAATCACATTCGGACGAACGAGAGGACCAACGAGAACGATGACCAGCGTGTTGATCGTTGAAGACGAGGAATCGCTGGCCGATCCCTTGGCGTTTCTGCTCCGTAAGGAGGGCTTCGAGGCCACCGTGGTGGGCGACGGCCCGTCGGCCCTCGCGGAGTTCGAACGCTCCGGCGCCGACATCGTGCTGCTGGATCTCATGCTCCCCGGCATGAGTGGCACCGACGTGTGCAAGCAGTTGCGTGCGCGGTCAAGCGTCCCCGTCATCATGGTGACGGCGCGCGACAGCGAGATCGACAAGGTGGTCGGCCTCGAGCTCGGTGCTGACGACTACGTCACCAAGCCGTACTCGGCGCGTGAACTCATCGCCCGGATTCGTGCGGTGTTGCGCCGTGGCGCCGACAACGACGACGCGGGCGCCGACGACGGTGTGCTGGAGGCCGGTCCCGTGCGCATGGACGTCGAACGACACGTGGTGAGCGTCAACGGTGAACCGATCACGTTGCCGCTCAAGGAGTTCGACCTGCTCGAGTACCTGATGCGCAACAGTGGTCGCGTGCTCACCCGCGGTCAGCTCATCGACCGGGTGTGGGGTGCGGACTACGTCGGCGACACCAAAACCCTTGACGTGCACGTCAAAAGGCTGCGGTCGAAGATCGAGGAGGATCCGGCCAACCCGGTGCACCTGGTGACCGTACGCGGCCTGGGATACAAGCTGGAGGGCTGAACCCGGCGCTGAGCCGCCGCCGGCTACCGCTGCGGGCCGGATGTCCCGCTCTCGGCCAGCCGCGTCGCCGGATGGACGGCGACCAGCCCTAAACGGCTGCGGCGCTTGCAGATTGCCGCCAGCTCGGCGTAGGCCTTCTCGCCCAGCAGGGCGGTCAGCTCGGGTGCGTAGGACTCCCACACCGGTCGGCTGCCCACGTGTGCGTTCGGATCGCCCGTGCAGTACCAGTGCAGGTCGGCACCGCCCTCGCCCCACCCGCGGCGGTCGTACTCGGTGATGACCGTCTTGAGGATCTGCGTGCCGTCGGGCCGTTCGACCCAGTCCTGGCTGCGCCGGATCGGCAGCTGCCAGCACACGTCGGGCTTCATGGTCCACGGCTCGACACCGAGCTTGAGCGCCTTGCTGTGCAGCGCGCACCCGATGCCCGCCGGGAAGCCGGGGCGGTTCAGAAAGATGCAGGCGCCCTTGTACTTCCGGGTACGCAGGTTCGGCTTGCCGTCGTACTCGTCGTCCTCGAGGTAGCCCTTCTTGCCCAGGCCCTTCTCGCGGAACTGCCAGTCCTCGTCGGTGAGCTGCTTGACGGCGTCGTCGAGCCGGGCCCGGTCGTCGTCGTCGGACAGGAACGCGCCGTGCGAGCAGCAACCGTCGTCGGGGCGGCCCTCCACGGTGCCCTGGCACGCCGGGGTGCCGAACACGCACGTCCAGCGGGACAGCAGCCAGGTCATGTCCGCCGCGATGAGATGGTCCGCGTCATCGGGGTCGTAGAACTCCACCCACTCACGGGCGAAGTCGAGTTCAACCTCACCAGGATGCACACGTGTCACAGTGCAAACGCTACTCGTTTCCCTCGCCCCGGGCCGACCGGGCGCGGCCCGGCCCGCGGGTCCACTACGGAACCCACAGGACGACCGACTAGGTTTGACCCGTGCGGTTAGGTGTGCTCGATGTGGGCAGCAACACAGTCCATCTTCTCGTGGTGGATGCGCACCGTGGTGGCCATCCCACCCCGATGAGTTCCACCAAGGCCGCACTGCGCCTCGCCGAGGCCATCGACGGCTCCGGCAAACTCACGCGAAAAGGCGCCGACAAGCTGGTCGCGACCGTCGACGAATTCGCCAAGATCGCCACGAGTTCCGGCTGTGCCGAGCTCATGGCCTTTGCCACCTCGGCGGTGCGTGACGCCACCAACTCCGAAGACGTGCTGGCCAGGGTCCGCGCCGAGACCGGGGTGTCCCTGCAGGTGCTCAGCGGCGTCGACGAATCACGGCTGACCTTCCTGGCAGTGCGCCGCTGGTACGGCTGGAGCGCGGGCCGCATCATCAACATCGACATCGGCGGCGGTTCGCTGGAGCTGTCCAACGGGGTCGACGAGGAACCCGAGGTGGCGTTGTCGCTGCCGCTGGGCGCGGGCCGGTTGACCAGGGAGTGGCTGCCCGACGATCCACCGGGGCGCAGGGCTGTCGCGATGCTGCGCGACTGGCTCGCCACCGAGCTCGCCGACGCGGGCGCCACGATACGGCGCGCCGGGGCTCCTGACCTGGCCGTGGCGACGTCGAAGACGTTCAGGTCGCTGGCCCGGCTGACCGGAGCGGCACCGTCAGGGGCGGGCCCCCGCGTCAAGCGGACGCTCACCGCGACCGGATTAAGACAGCTCATAGCTTTCATCTCTAGGATGACGGCGGCTGACCGCGCTGAACTGGAAGGGGTGAGTGCCGAACGGGCTCCACAGATCGTGGCCGGTGCTTTGGTTGCTGAAGCTAGTATGCGAGCACTGGAAATCGAATCCGTCGACATTTGCCCCTGGGCGTTGCGGGAAGGGCTGATCCTGCGGAAGCTCGACAGCGAGGCCGATGGAACCGCCCTGGTGGCCGCGGCTGCGCGCGACGCCGGACGATAAGGAAGAGCTAGCCCCTAAGGCAACACGACATGACAGGACCTGAAGATAGCCAGACCCCCTCGCGGCCGATATCGGTCGCGGAGTTGCTGGCCAAGAACGGAACGATCGGGGCACCGCCCGTCGGCGGGCGACGTCGGCGCAGGCGCGGTAACGCCGACGCGGTGACTGTTGCCGAACTCACGGGCGAGATTCCCGTCATCACCGACGACGACTCGGCGCCGCAGACCTCGCGCCGGCAACGCGAACGTGACACGAGCCTCGAAGAGACCACTGTGGTCGAGGCGGTCCCGGCCCGCGAAGAAGCGCCGCAGGCAGCCCCCGAGAAGACCCCCGAAACCGAACCCCGGCCCGCGCGCAACGGCGCCACGCCGCGGGAGGCCGCCGTCGTCGCGGACCAACCCGCCCCGGATGCCGGCGCGGCCAGGGATGCCGAGGCCGACTACGACGCGCACCTGAAGACGCGCGAGATCGACCCGGAGCCTGTCGAATTCCGGCCGCGGCCCCGACGCAACCAGTTCGCGTCGGGCACGCGCGAGTACACCCCGAGTGGTACCGGCGCCGAGCAGATGAGCCCGGACCCGCTCGACGATCTCGACGACGGCGCCCCCGACACCGGGCTCGATTCCGGTTTCGAGGCCGACACAGCCGACGACACCGGTCCGGACCGCCGCGATGCGCGCGACGCGTCGTACCCGCTGGGGTCGCTGTTCGGCGGACCGTCGGTCGACGACGACCTGGACCGGGATCTCGAAAGGGATCTGGACCGCGAGGACGACGAGTACGCCGACGACCTCGCCGATGAACTCGACGAGGACGACGAGGTCGACGAGGACGAGGGTTCACCGCTGGTGCGGGGGCTGTGGGTTGTCGCGCAGTGCGTCATCGCGGTCGCGTTCGGCGCGGGCCTGTTCGTCGCGTTCGACCAGCTGTGGAAGTGGAACACCATCGTCGCGCTGGTGCTCGGCGTGCTGGTGATCCTCGGCCTGGCAGGCGGTGTGCGCGTGGTCCGCAAGACCGAGGACATCGGCAGCACACTCACCGCGGTGGCCGTCGGTGCGCTCGTGACGTTCGGGCCGCTGGCTCTGCTGCAGGCGAGCTGAGCGCGCCGGTAGACGATCAACTGTGCGCCCCGCCATCAAGGTCGGCCTGTCCACGGCTTCCGTCTACCCGCTGAGAACCGAGGCGGCCTTCGAGATCGCGGCACGCCTCGGCTACGACGGTGTCGAGCTGATGGTGTGGGCCGAATCGGTCAGCCAGGACATCGACGCCGTCGAGAAACTGTCGGCGAACTACGGCGTCCCGGTGCTGTCGGTGCACGCGCCGTGTCTGCTGATCTCGCAACGCGTATGGGGCGCCAACCCGATCACCAAACTGGAGCGCAGTGTGCGCGCGGCCGAGCAGCTCGGTGCACAGACCGTCGTCGTCCACCCGCCGTTCCGGTGGCAGCGCCGCTACGCCGAGGGGTTCAGCGAGCAGGTCGCCGAACTGGAGGCGGGCAGTGACGTCATGGTCGCCGTCGAGAACATGTTCCCCTTCCGTGCGGACCGGTTCTTCGGTGCGGGCCAGACCTCGATCGAGCGCATGCGCAAACGCGGGGGCAGGCCGGGACCGGGCATCTCGGCGTTCGCGCCGTCGTACGACCCGCTGGACGGCAATCACGCGCACTACACGCTCGATCTGAGCCACACCGCGACGGCAGGCACCGATGCGGTGGACATGGCTCGGCGCATGGGCGACGGGCTCGTGCATCTGCACCTGGCCGACGGCAACGGGGCCTCGACCGACGAGCACCTGGTTCCCGGCCGTGGCACGCAGCCGGTCGCCCAGGTGTGCCGGATGCTCGCCGAGAGTGATTTCGCCGGGCATGTGGTGCTGGAGGTGACCACGCAGACCGCGCGCACCAACTCCGAGCGTGAGGCGCTTCTGACCGAGTCGCTACAGTTCGCCCGCAAGCATCTGCTGCGCTGAAGTCTTCGCTGCAGTCCCCAGAAGGAGGCGATGTGTCGGCCTCGACGCTGTTCACCGATGCCATGGCGCTCACCCCTGCCGGTGACGGGATCTATGACGGCGCACTCAACGAACACTGGACGATCGGGCCCAAGGTGCACGGCGGCGCGATGCTCGCGCTGTGCGCCAACGCCGCGCAGACCCAGATCGGGGGCGGCCTCCAGCCGATCGCCGTGAGCGGCAACTTCCTGTGGGCACCCGACCCCGGTCCCATGCGTCTGGTCACCACGGTGTGCAAGCGCGGCAGGCGGATCAGCGTCGTCGACGTCGAACTCAACCAGGGCGCCCGCACGGCCGTGCGGGCGTCGGTGACGCTCGGCGAACCCGAACACCATGTCGCCCCGCTGCTGTCGTTCAACCCGGTGACCCCGATCATGGCGCCCGAACCGCCGCCCGGGATCGCCCCGATCGGTCCGGGACATCCGATGGAGCACATCGTGCACCTGGCGCACGGCTGCGACATCCGGCCTGCCCTGCACACGCTCGGGGCCCGCGAGAGCGGTGGTCCGCCGGTGTTCGAGTACTGGGTGCGCCCCAAGGGCGTCGCGCCGGACGTCCTGTTCGCGCTCCTGTGCGGCGACGTGTCCGCGCCGGTGACCTTTGCCGTGGAGCGCACCGGTTGGGCGCCCACGGTCCAGCTGACGGCGTATCTGCGTGGTCTGCCTGCCGACGGCTGGCTGCGCGTCATGTGCACGACGGTGCAGATCGGCGAGGGCTGGTTCGACGAGGACCACACCGTGGTCGACTGCGAGGGCCGCATCATCGTGCAGTCGCGGCAGCTCGCGATGGTCCCCACCGCCCAGGGATAGCCGACGACCATGAAATGCTGACCGCATGTCGAGAATCGCGATCATCGGCGGCGGAAGCATGGGTGAGGCACTGTTGTCCGGCCTGCTCCGGGCCGGCAGGCAGGTCAAGGACATGGTCGTTGCGGAGAAGTTCCCCGAGCGTGCCAAGTACCTGGCGGACAAGTACTCCGTGCGGGTGACGTCGGTTGCCGACGCCGCCGAGAATGCCCACTACGTCGTCGTCGCCGTCAAGCCAGCCGACGTCGAGAAGGTGATCGGCGAGATCGCCGAGGCCGCTGCCAACGCCGAGACCGATACGGCCGAGCAGGTTTTCGTCACCATCGCGGCCGGGGTCGGCACCGCGTACTACGAGGCCAAGCTGCCCGCGGGCTCGCCGGTGATCCGGGTGATGCCCAATGCGCCGGTGATCGTCGGCGGCGGCGTCAGCGCGCTGGCACCCGGTCGCTTCGCGACGCCCGAGCAGCTCAAGGAGGTCTCGACGCTGTTCGACGCGGTCGGTGGCGTCATCACGGTCTCCGAGTCCCAACTGGACGCCGTCACGGCCCTGTCCGGTTCGGGCCCGGCGTACTTCTTCCTGATGGCCGAGGCGATGGTCGACGCCGGGGTGGCTGTCGGGCTGTCGCGTGCCGTGGCGACCGATCTGGTTGCCCAGACGATGGCCGGTTCGGCCGCGATGCTGCTGGACCGCCTGGATCAGGTGAACGCCGCGGGAGGCGCGGCGCTGGACACCACACCGGCCCAGTTGCGGGCCACCGTCACCTCGCCGGCCGGCACAACCGCCGCTGGTCTGCGCGAACTCGAGCGGGGCGGGCTGCGCGCCGCGGTGGCAAATGCCGTGGAAGCCGCGAAAACGCGCTCTGAGCAGCTAGGAATTACATCGGAGTAATTCAACAAATTCCAATGGATTACCCCACACCCGTCGCAGTAACCCCACCCGCCACGCTATTCTCCCCTTGTATGCGCGGGTTGGTGCCGGCGGTGGGGAAGCCGCCGGGACTGCCCGTGCCT
Source organism: Mycolicibacterium smegmatis (assembly GCF_001457595.1). Lineage (GTDB taxonomy): Bacteria > Actinomycetota > Actinomycetes > Mycobacteriales > Mycobacteriaceae > Mycobacterium > Mycobacterium smegmatis. The sequence goes on from NZ_LN831039.1 coordinate 1,058,314, forward strand.
GATTGATTGGGTTGCGATGACGTCTATGAACGGGCCATCGGCGCGGGATGCTGGCGACGGCCAGCCCCGAGCTCAATTTCTGACGGTCGCCGAGGTGGCGAGCTTGATGAGGGTCTCGAAGATGACGGTGTACCGGCTGGTGCACAACGGTGAATTGCCCGCGGTCCGCGTGGGCCGGTCGTTCCGTGTGCACGCCAAAGCCGTTCACGACCTGCTGGAGACCTCGTACTTCGACGCGGGCTGATCGGGGTATCACCGGCGTCCGGCGGACCCGGGGCAACGCGTCAGACGGCGATCTGAGGCGTCCCCGGGCGCCTCGTGCCGCCCGCCGGAGCCCGCGCAGAGCGGCCGTTTTCCGTTTACCGGGCAGACCCGGGTAAGGTAACCGGGTCAATCAACGGCTTTAGATAGCGGAGACTGCGGAGTCTATGGGTTCAGTCATCAAGAAGCGGCGTAAGCGTATGTCGAAGAAGAAGCATCGCAAGCTGCTTCGGCGAACTCGCGTGCAGCGCAGAAAACTCGGTAAGTAACTTTCTGCCGCGGCCGCTAGGCTGGGCCGATGGATTCTGATGGACGTTCTGGTGGACGCCCAACGGGGGTCCCTGGTGCCGGCGGTGAAGGGGGTTCGGGTCCCGCGGATGCGGCACCCGGCCCGAAAGTGGTTCTGGTCACGGGTGCGTGCCGGTTCCTCGGCGGTTACCTGACCGCGAGGCTGGCGCAGAACCCGTCGATCGACCATGTCATCGCGGTCGACGCGATCACGCCCAGCAAGGATTTGCTGCGAAGGATGGGGCGCGCGGAGTTCGTGCGCGCCGACATCCGCAATCCGTTCATCGCCAAGGTGATCCGCAACGGCAACGTCGACACCGTCGTGCACGCCGCGGCCGCGTCGTACGCGCCCCGCTCGGGTGGCCGGGCCACGTTGAAAGAGCTCAACGTGATGGGGGCCATCCAGTTGTTCGCGGCGTGCCAGAAGACGCCGTCGGTACGCCGGGTCATCCTCAAGTCGACCTCCGAGGTCTACGGGTCGAGTTCGCGCGATCCGGTGATGTTCACCGAGGAGAGCAGCGCGCGCCGTCCGCCGCGCGATGGCTTCGCCCGCGACAGCATCGACATCGAGGGCTACGCGCGAGGTCTCGCCCGGCGTCGTCCCGACATCGCCGTCACGATCCTGCGGCTGGCCAACATGATCGGCCCCGCGATGGACACGGCGCTGTCGCGCTATCTGGCCGGGCCGGTGGTGCCCTGCGTCGTCGGGCACGACGCGCGGCTGCAACTGCTGCACGAGCAGGACGCGCTCGGTGCCCTCGAGCACGCCACCGTGGCAGGCAAGGCCGGCACGTTCAACATCGGCGCCGACGGCATAATCATGATGAGTCAGGCGCTGCGCCGCTCGGGCCGGATCCGGCTCCCGGTGCCGAGATCGGCACTCGCCGCAGTGGATTCGCTGAACAGGGCCACGCGTTACAGCGAGGTGGATCGTGAACAACTCAACTATCTGAGTTACGGCCGCGTCATGGATACCACGCGAATGCGCCGCGACCTGGGATACAGTCCCAAGTGGACGACGGGGGAAGCGTTCGACGATTACGTTCGTGGCCGTGGATTGACGCCGATCATCGATCCGCGGTGGGTAGGCTCGCTGGAGAGTCGTGCAGTTGCCTTGGCGCAGCGTTGGGGACGGTAGTACTGGCTCTGATCTCGGTGGGGAGAAGGATGCAAGGTGGCGGGCGAACCTAAAGCGAAAGTGATTCCGCTGCACGGTAATTCGACTCGTGCCTCGGCTGCCCGAAGAGCCGCCCAAAAAACCGAGAGTGCACGCAGGCATCCGTCGCTGCTCGCCGATCCGGGTACCAGGGCGCCTGCCGAGCAGATCGCGGCCGTGGTGCACGAGATCGACCAGCGACGTCTCGGCGCGGCCGGATCCGGTGCGGCCGACGAGCCCACCGAGATCGCCAAGAGCATCTCCGCGGTGGCCGAGTTCATCCGCAAGCGGATGACGGGCGACTACGCGGTCGACGAATTCGGTTTCGACCAACACCTCAACGAGGCAATCTTCCTGCCGTTGCTCAGGGTGTTCTTCAAGTCGTGGTTCCGCGTCGAGGTCTCCGGCATCGAGAACCTGCCCGATTCGGGGGCCGCGCTCGTCGTCGCCAACCACGCCGGGGTGCTGCCGTTCGACGGTCTGATGGCCCAGGTGGCCGTGCATGACCACCACCCGCTGCACCGTGACCTGCGCCTGCTGGCGGCCGATCTCGTGTTCGACCTGCCGATGGTCGGGCAGGCCGCGCGCAAGGCGGGCCACACGCTCGCGTGCACCACCGACGCGCACCGCCTGCTGGCCAACGGTGAACTCACCGCGGTGTTCCCGGAGGGATTCAAGGGGCTGGGCAAGCCGTTCAAGGATCGCTACAAGCTGCAGCGGTTCGGCCGCGGTGGCTTCGTGTCTGCGGCCCTGCGCGCCAAGGCACCCATCGTGCCGTGCTCGATCGTCGGCTCTGAGGAGATCTATCCGATGATCGCCGATCTCAAGCTGCTCGCCCGGCTGCTCAACCTGCCGTACTTCCCGGTGACGCCGTTCTTCCCGCTCGCAGGCCCGGCCGGGATGATCCCGCTGCCGTCGAAGTGGCACATCAAGTTCGGTGAGCCGATCGACACGCAGGACTACGACGAGAGTGCCGCCGACGACCCGATGGTCACCTTCGAGCTGACCGACCAGGTGCGCGAGACCATCCAGCACACGCTGTACCAGCTGCTGGCGGGCCGCCGGAACATGTTCTTCGGCTGAGGCGGCCGAACCTCCGCCCGGCGGGTGAACTCAGGAACTGGACTTTTGCCCGGCAACCATCTTGGCGATGGCGGCATCGCGCGCCGCGGCGATCTGGGAACTGATCTCGTCGGCCTCGTCGATCTCGGCCTCGCCGAGCATCGTGACGATGCTGGTGGCCACGGGCTTGCCGTCGTCGTCGGTCACCTCGGCACGGATCTCGCAGATCACCGTGCCGTGCGACTCGATCACCGAGTCCAGGTACGAGTCGAACCACAGCTTGTCACCGACCACGATCGGACGGTGGAAGATCAGCTTCTGGTCCCGGTGCAGCACACGCTCGAGGTTGATCGGCACGTCGAACTTGTCGAACAGGTCGAGCTGCACTCGACGGCCCGCGACCGCCAGGAAGGTCAGCGGCGCGATGAGGTTGTCGTGGCCGCACTCCTTGGCCGCCGCCTCGTCGAAATGCGCGGGGTGGTCGTCCTTGACGGCCGCCGAGAACTCGCGGACCTTCTCCCGTCCGACCTCGAAATAGTCGGGGTAGCGGTAGTGAGTCCCGATGATGTTTGCCGCGATGCTCATGTGTTCTCTGCTACTCCCGTGCTTCCAGCTTCAACTGCCCGGCTGCGGAAGCCTATCAGCGTGGGGGTTCAGCGAATGTCAGCGAAGGTCAGCGAAGGTCATGGCGGCGGGAGGCCACCGCGGCCAGCGCGCCGCCGAGCGCCCCTAGGGCCAGCGCGGACGGCACACCGATGCGGGCCGCTTTGCGGGCCGTGCGGAAGTCGCGGATCTCCCAGCCGCGTTCCCGCGCGACGTCGCGCAGCGCGGCGTCCGGGTTGATCGCGACCGCGGTGCCGACGAGCGACAGCATGGGCACGTCGTTGAAGCTGTCGGAGTAGGCCGTGCAGCGGCGCAGGTTCAGACCCTCGCGGATCGCCAGCGAGCGCACGGCGTGCGCCTTGCCGGTGCCGTGCAGGATGTCGCCCACCAGACGCCCGGTGAAGACGCCGTCGACCGACTCCGCGACCGTGCCCAGTGCGCCCGTGAAGCCCAGCCGCTTGGCGATCGTGGCCGCCAGCTCGTAGGGCGTCGCGGTGACCAGCCAGACCTGCTGACCGGCGTCGAGGTGCATCTGGGCCAGCGCGCGGGTGCCGGGCCAGATCTTGTCGGCGATGATCTCGTCGTAGATCTCCTCGCCGAGCGCGACCAGTTCGGCGGTCGACCGGCCCTCGATGAATGCGAGCGCCTTGCGCCGGCCCGCGGCGACGTCGTCGCTGTTCTCCTTGCCGGTCAGCTGGAATTTGGCCTGCGCATATGCGATGCCTAGGATGTCGCGGTAGGTGAAGTACTTCCTGGCCGCCAGGCCGCGCGCGAAGTGCACCAGCGACGAGCCTTGCACCAGGGTGTTGTCGACGTCGAAGAACGCCGCGGCGGTCAGGTCCGGCGGAGGAGCGCTCGGTGGAGGTGTCTGCTCGGCCTGCAGGTCGGTGACGGCCACCTCGGCACTGGCCTCGCCGCCGAGCTCCTGAGCCCCGCGAGCCTCCCCGGCCTCATCAGTCACGGCCCGTTCTGACGCCCCGGCACTACCGATTTCGGACACGCAACAACCCTAACGGGATACTGGCGGGGTGGAGCGCTCGCAACCAGGACCCGCCGCAGGGCACACCGTGACGTTGCTGACACGGGCCGGATGCCATCTGTGCGCCCGCGCGGCCGAGGAGCTCACGGTGCTTCGTGACGAGCTCGGGTTCACGCTGGTGACCACCGACGTCGACGCGCTCGCCGCCGAGGGCGACAACAGCCTGCGCGCACAGTACGGCGACCTGCTGCCGGTGGTGTTGCTGGACGGGACCGAACACAGCTACTGGGAGGTCGACGCGGCGCAGCTGCGGAGTGATCTCGGCCACTAGCGCCGCGCGGGGTGTGGTCGGTGGCCCATCGATGGCAAACCAGCAGGTTTCCAGGCTTCTGAATGCATCAACCTACTGCGCATATACCAGGTGACTAACTAGGTGAAATTTGGAGGCCGCCCGGAAAACCGATACCTTGGTTGACGTGGTGATGAAGCCGTGAGCGTGCTGCTATTCGGGGTTTCGCACCGCAGTGCGCCGGTGTCTGTGCTCGAACAGCTGAGCACCAACGAAGCCGAGCAGGCGAAGATCATCGACCAGGTTCTCCAGTCCTCACTGGTTACCGAGGCCATGGTGCTTTCCACCTGCAACCGCGTCGAGGTGTATGCGGTGGTCGAGGCCTTCCACGGCGGTCTGTCGGTGATCGGGCAGGTGCTCGCTGAGCGCTCCGGTATGTCCCTCAATGACCTGACCAAATACGCCTACGTCCGTTACGCGGAGGCGGCCGTCGAGCACCTGTTCGCGGTGACCAGCGGTCTGGATTCCGCGGTCATCGGTGAGCAGCAGGTGCTGGGACAGGTGCGTCGCGCGTACGCGACGGCCGAGGCCAACCGCACCGTGGGCCGCACACTGCACGAACTCGCGCAGCGCGCCCTGTCGGTGGGCAAGCGGGTGCACTCGGAGACCGGGATCGACGCCGCAGGCGCGTCGGTGGTCTCGGTGGCGCTCGGCATGGCCGAGACCAAACTCTCGGGTGGGCTCGGTGGCCGTACCGCGGCCGTGGTCGGTGCGGGCGCGATGGGCGCACTCGCCGGTGCGCACCTGGTGCGCGCGGGCATCGAACGCGTCCACGTGGTCAACCGGTCCCTGCCGCGCGCCGAGCGCCTGGCCAAGAACCTCACCGAGCAGGGCGTGGTGGCCGACGCCGTGGGTCTGGACGACATCGCCCGGGCACTCGTCGACGCCGACGTCGTGCTCAGCAGCACCGGCGCCGTGCGCCCGGTGGTCTCGCTGGCCGACGTGCACTACGCGCTGGCACAGCGCACCCTGGCCGGTGCCGAACACCAGATGGTCGTGTGCGACCTGGGCATGCCGCGCGACGTCGATCCGGCCGTGTCGGGTTTGCCGGGCGTGTGGGTCGTCGACATGGACCGCATCCAGCGCGAACCGTCCGCACGTGCGGCAGCGGTCGACGCGGAGGCCGCGCGCAACATCGTGGCCGCCGAGGTGGCGAACTACCTGGCGGGCCAGCGCATGGCCGAGGTCACCCCGACCGTGACGGCGCTGCGGCAGCGCGCCGCCGACGTCGTCGAGGCCGAACTGCTGCGCCTGGACAACCGGCTGCCCGGACTGGACGCGGCGCACCGCGACGAGGTCGCCAAGACCGTCCGTCGCGTCGTCGACAAACTGCTGCACGCGCCGACGGTGCGTGTGAAACAACTCGCGAGCGCCCCCGGCGGGGACAGCTACGCCGAGGCGCTGCGGGAACTGTTCGAACTCGATCCGCAAGCCGTCGAAGCGGTTGCGGCCAGTGAATTGCCCTTGATAACAACCGATCTCGATAAGACTGAGTAGAGCTTGGCAAACAACCGCGATTCGGTGATCCGGCTCGGCACCCGGGGTAGCCTCCTGGCTACGACACAGGCCGGCACTGTCAGGGACGCTCTGCTGGCCGCAGGGCATCCCTGTGAGCTCGTCATCATCTCCACCGAGGGTGACCGCAACCAGGGACCGATCGCGGACATCGGGATCGGCGTGTTCACCGCCGCTCTGCGTGAGGCGATCCACGACGGCCGCGTCGACATGGCCGTGCACTCGTACAAGGATTTGCCCACCGCGTCCGACGAACGCTTCTGCATCCCCGCGATACCGCGTCGTGAGGACCCACGCGACGCGCTGGTGGCCCGCGACGGACTGGTGCTCGGAGAGTTGCCGACGGGCTCCGTGATCGGCACGTCGAGCCCGCGACGGGCCGCACAGCTTAGAGCACTGGGTCTCGGTTTGGAAATCCGCCCCCTACGAGGCAACCTAGATACCAGGTTGAACAGGGTTACGAGCGGTGAACTCGACGGCATCGTGGTCGCCCGGGCGGGTCTGGCCCGGATCGGACGACTGAACGTTGTCACCGAGACGCTCGAGCCGGTGCAGATGTTGCCAGCGCCGGCTCAGGGCGCGCTCGCGGTGGAATGTCGTGCGGGCGACACCGAGCTGATCGCGATCTTGTCGGAGTTGGACGACGCCGATACGCGAGCCGCGGTCACCGCTGAACGGGTCCTGCTCGCCGAACTGGAGGCGGGTTGTTCCGCACCGGTCGGTGCGATCGCTGAAGTGGTCGAGTCGATCGATGAGGACGGCAACGTCTTCGAAGAGCTGTCGTTGCGCGGCTGCGCAGCGACGCTGGACGGATCCGACGTGATCCGTGCGTCCGGCATCGGTACTCCCGATCGGGCCGCTGAACTCGGCGTCTCGGTGGCTGCGGAGCTGTTCGATCTGGGTGCACGGGAGCTGTTGGAAGAGCGTGGGAGTGAGAAATGACCCGGCAGGTCCCCCTCGGCGGAGCCGAGAGTCTGACTGCAGTTGGCGGAGCCGAGAGTCTGGCCACCTTCGGCGGAGTTGAAAGCGTGGCCACCCTCGGCGGAGTCGAAAGTCTCCCAAAGGTGGGTGGTGCCGATGCTGCGGTTGCGGTGGTCGGTGCCGAGAGCCCGGTGGTCGTCGGCGGCGCCGACAATCTGGCTGCGGTCGGCGGCGCTGAGTGCACGGTCGGTGCGGCCGAGAGCCCGGCGGCCGACCCTCAGCCGCGTGAGAGCTCGAGCCGGTCGCGCAGCCGCAAGGTCAAGCCCGGTCGCATCACGTTCGTCGGTTCGGGCCCCGGTGACCCGGGCCTGCTGACCACCAGGGCGCAGGCCGTGCTCGCGCATGCCGAGCTGGTCTTCACCGATCCCGATGTGCCCGAGGCGGTGCTCGCCCTCGTCGGCACCGATCTGCCCCCGGCCGCGGGTCCGGCGCCCGCCAAGAAGAACGACAAGGCCGACAAGGCCACCGACAAGTCGGACAAGTCCGACAAGGCCGATGACGCCAAGTCCGACGATCCGGCGGTCATCCCCGGCGGACCCGAGGTGCGTCCCGCGCTCGGCGACCCGGCCGAGGTCGCCAAGACGCTCGCGTCCGAGGCGCGCCACGGATACAACGTCGTGCGCCTGATCGCGGGTGACCCGCTGTCGGTGGATGCCGTGATCACCGAGATCAACGCACTGGCCAAGACGCATCTGACCTTCGAGATCGTCCCGGGTCTGCCCGACACCACCGCGGTTCCGACGTACGCCGGCCTGCCGCTGGGGTCGTCGCACACCGTCGCCGACGTGCGTGGCGACGTCGACTGGGCCGCACTGGCGGCCGCGCCGGGGCCGCTGATCCTGCATGCGACCGCGTCGCACCTGCCGGATGCCGCCCGCACGCTCATCGAGCACGGGCTCGTCGAGAACACGCCCGCGGTCGTCACGGCCAACGGCACCACCTGCCAGCAGCGTTCGGTCGAGACCACGCTGGTGGGGCTCACCGACAAGACCGTGGTGGAGAAGCCCGCGGGCAGCGAGCTGTTGGGCCCGCTGACCGGACCGCTGGTGGTCACCATCGGCAAGACCGTCGCCAACCGCGCCAAGCTGAACTGGTGGGAGAGCCGCGCCCTGTACGGCTGGACCGTGCTGGTGCCGCGCACCAAGGATCAGGCCGGCGAGATGAGCGAGCGGCTCGTCACGCACGGCGCCCTGCCGATCGAGGTGCCCACCATCGCCGTCGAGCCGCCGCGCAGCCCGGCGCAGATGGAGCGCGCGGTCAAGGGCCTGGTCGACGGCCGGTTCCAGTGGGTCGTGTTCACCTCCACCAACGCCGTTCGCGCGGTGTGGGAGAAGTTCAACGAGTTCGGTCTGGACGCCCGCGCGTTCTCCGGCGTGAAGATCGCCTGCGTGGGGCAGGCCACCGCGGACAAGGTGCGCGCGTTCGGGATCAATCCCGAACTGGTGCCGTCGGGCGAGCAGTCCTCGCTCGGCCTGCTGGATGAATTCCCGCCCTACGACGAGGTTTTCGACCCGGTCAACCGTGTGTTGCTGCCGCGTGCGGACATCGCCACCGAGACGCTGGCCGAGGGTCTGCGTGAGCGTGGCTGGGAGATCGAGGACGTCACGGCGTACCGCACCGTGCGTGCGGCCCCGCCGCCTGCGCACACCCGCGAGATGATCAAGACCGGTGGTTTCGACGCGGTGTGCTTCACGTCGAGTTCGACCGTGCGCAACCTCGTCGGCATCGCGGGCAAGCCGCACGCCCGCACCATCGTGGCCTGCATCGGACCGAAAACCGCAGAAACCGCAATCGAATTCGGTCTGCGCGTGGATGTGCAGCCCGAGACAGCCGCGGTCGGACCGCTGGTCGAGGCGCTCGCCGAGCACGCCGCCCGGTTGCGCGCCGAGGGTGCGCTCCCGCCGCCGCGCAAGAAGAGCCGCCGCAGGTAAACACCCGCCGAAACGGCATTCCAGCAGGCGTGCACTCGCACTTTTCCTGATGGAATGCCATTTCGCCGGAAAGGAGACGAGCTAGTGGCGTTCCCGAGGCATCGGCCCCGTCGACTGCGGACCACACCGGCCATGCGCCGGTTGGTGGCCCAGACCTCGCTGGAGCCAAGGCATCTGATCCTTCCGATGTTCGTCGCCGACGGCATCGACGAACCACGGCCGATCAACTCGATGCCCGGAGTGGTTCAGCACACCCGGGATTCGCTTCGCCGGGCCGCGGCCGACGCCGTCGCCGCCGGTGTGGGCGGACTGATGCTGTTCGGCGTGCCGCTCGACGAGGACAAGGACGCCACCGGGTCGGTGGGCGTGGATCCCGACGGCATCCTCAACGTCGCATTGCGTGATCTGGCCAAGGATCTCGGCGACTCGACGGTGTTGATGGCCGATACGTGCCTCGACGAGTTCACCGACCACGGCCACTGCGGCGTACTGGACGCCCACGGGCGCGTCGACAACGACGCCACCAACCTGCGTTACGTGGAACTGGCTGTGGCCCAGGCAGATTCGGGCGCCCACGTGGTGGGTCCCAGCGGCATGATGGACGGGCAGGTCGCCGCGATCCGCGACGGCCTCGACGCCGCGGGGCACACCGACGTGGCGATCCTCGCTTACTCCGCGAAATTCGCCTCGGCGTTCTACGGGCCGTTCCGTGAGGCGGTGTCCTCCAGCCTGACCGGTGACCGCCGCACCTACCAGCAGGACGCGGGCAACATCCGCGAGGCCGTGCGCGAGATCGAACTCGACATCGACGAGGGCGCCGACATGGTCATGGTGAAGCCCGCCATGAGCTACCTAGACGTGGTGCGCGCGGCGGCCGAGATCTCGCCGGTTCCGGTGGCGGCCTATCAGATCTCCGGCGAGTACTCGATGATCAGCGCCGCGGCCGCCAACGGCTGGATCGACCTGCAGACCGCCGCACTCGAGTCGCTGGTCGGTATCCGCCGCGCGGGCGCCGACCTCATCCTGACCTACTGGGCGGCCGACGTCGCCGGTTGGCTGGCGTGACCGACTCCATGACCGAGCAGCGGCCGGGGTCCGACCCTCGCCCTGAGGATGTCGACACCGGGTTCTGGCTGTGGGCCGTCGCGCTGCCGCTGTTGGTCGCCGGGTACCTGATCGATGCCGTCACCGGTTCGACGGATGACGAGCGGGCGCTGATGATCGTGCTGGCCGTGATGTCCATGATCGTGCTGTCGTCGATCGTGGTGACGTTTCTGATCCTGATGCGCCAGGGCTATCGCTGGACGCGGACCATCCTGACCAGCGGTGGGCTGGTCTCGGTGATCCATGTCGCCACCAGCCTGTTCGGCGCCGACCGGCCACCTGCCGCGGCGATCGGCTATGCGCTGACCGGGATCTTCGGATCGGTCCTCATCGTCGGTGGCGTGTACCTGCTGCACCGCAAGGACGCCAACAGCTTCTTCAACCGGTGATTCGCTAGGCTGTGCCGACAATGTGCCCCTCACAGTCGCCGCCGTCGGAACCGGCCCGCGCGAAGTCCCTCGTCGAGACCGTCGGATTCGTCTTCTGGTTGGTCGCCGCGGTACTGCTGATGGTGGGTGGCATGATCGCGGCCTCGGTGTCGCTGCCCGGCCTGGACACCGGACTGTTCCGTGGCGTGGGCGTGCTCATCGCCGTCGCCGGGGCGGGCATGGCGTTCCTGGCCGGCCGCAGCCGAAACGGTGATCCCCGGTTCCGTCGCGCGGCGATGGCGCTCTCGGTGGCGATCGTGGTGATCGTGGCGCTCACCGCACGACTCGGTGTGGTGCACATCCTGACCTTGATCGGCATCGTGCTGCTGATCGTCGGGACGATCCTGAACGCCCTGCCGAGGAGAGACCGTGACTGAACCCGCAGGCCACGAACCTCCCGAAGCGGCAGGGAGGTCCGGGGTCCCGGACGCGTCCGGCGCCGCCCCGGCCGGGGAGGTCCTGTTCTACGAGCAGGGCGCGAGTTGGGCGTGGTTGTTGTCCGGCCCGATCGCGGGTGTCGGCATGGCGATCCTGCAGCGCACCGGCGGTTACGGCTATGACCTGTGGATCCCGCTGATCTTTTTGGTCCTGGTGTCCGGATTCATCGCGATCCAGATCAAGGCGGCTCGCATCCACACCTCGGTCGAACTCACTCGCGAGACGCTGCGGCAGGGGACCGAGATCATCTCCATCGACGAGATCGTGGACATCTACCCCGAGGCGAGTGGTTCCGAGGTGCCCAAGTGGCAGTCGGCGCGTGCACTCGGCGAGCTCACCGGCGTCCCGCGCGGCCGGACCGGTATCGGGCTCAAGCTGACGGGTAAACGGGTGGCGCAGGCATGGGCACGACGGCATCGCACGCTTCGGGCCGCGCTGCAGCAGCTGGTGGAAGAGCGCACGCCGTGAAGGTTCGCGCGGTGTTGCAGATCGTGATCGCGGTGGTGGCCGCGGTCGGCTGTGTGGTGAGTTGGGTCGCGTCGAGAGCGACCGTCGAGGTCGCGCCGGTGCTGCCGGGGGAGCCGGTCACGTATTCGGTGACGTACTCGGCGCCGATGCTCACCTTGGCGCTGCTGCTCGCGACGGTCGCGGGCGTGCTCGCCGTGCTCGGCGTCGCCAACGCGCTGCGCCGCTGATCGCCGATCGTCACAAGGCCGAGATGTTCGACGTGAGCACCCTCACACGCGCTTGGTACAAAGTACGCAATCTGTAACACTGTGTCCATGACGGAGTTGGCGGAAAGCCGCGCAGAAACCGACGCCCTGCCTCTCGGGCCACAGTCGCTGGTGTGGAAGTACTTCGGCGACAACCGCATGTTCCTCATCGGACCCCGGCCCGCCGTGCTTCAGAACATGCTGGCCGAACTCGGACAGGGCGTGCTGGACCACTCGACGTTCTTCTCCGACACCGCCGAACGCCTGCGGCGCACCATCCCGCCCATCTTCCGCACGGTGTACGGCACCGAGGAGGACAACGCGGGCACCCAGGTCCGAGACTTCCATCATCACGTGAAGGGCGATATGCCCGGACCGGACGGTAAGCCCGCGGGCCGCTACCACGCCCTCGATCCGGACACGTACTACTGGGCCCACGCGACGTTCGTCGAACAGGTCATCTACTTCGCGGACACCTTCGTCAAGCGACTCACGCGCGAGGAGAAGGAACGGATCTACCTGGAGTCCAAGACCTGGTACCGGCGTTACGGTGTCAGCGACCGGCCCATGCCGGCCGACTATGCCGAATTCGAGAAGTACTGGGACCGCATGCTCAACGAGGTGGCCGTTCCGCACAAGAGCGCCAAGTACGGCGTCGGGTACGTCACCAAGGGTTTTCCCTGCCCCAAGGCCGTGCACCCGGCGGTGTGGCGCGTCGTCGCGCTGGTGTTCAACCCGCTCGCGGCGTTCCTCACCACCGGTGGCCTGCCACCACGCGCCCGCGACCTGCTCGGGTTGCCATGGAGCGAGCGTCAGGAACAGCGCTATCAGCGGTTCGCGGCATTCTGGAGGTCCCGCCCGGTCAATTGGGTGTGGGATCATCTGCCGATGAGCGTGCGCTACAGCAAATACGCCCGGCAGGCCTATGCCCGGGCCTGACGCGGCCAGTCGAGCGATCCTGGACGCAGCACTCGTCGAGTTCGAGCGCTACGGGTTCCGTCGCGTCGCACTCGACGATGTCGCGCGGCGTGCCGGTGTCAGCCGCACCACGATCTACCGCCGGTTCGCCAACCGCGACGACCTGGTGGGCGCGGTGATCGAACGCGAAAACGTCTCGCTGTTCGCAGACATCGCGGCCGAACTCAAGGACGCCAAGCCGCAGTCCAACATCTACGTCGAGGCGTTCACGCTGTCGATCCTGAGGTTCCGCCGACACCGCGTGCTCAACCAGATGATGAAGGACGAGCCCGCGCTGGTCCTCGAGCTCGCGCACCGGCACTACGGCGCCGCGATCGAACGCATGGCCGCCGCGCTGCGGGTGATCTTCCCTGAGGGTTTCGCCGACCGGATCGGGGAGGCCGCGGTCAACGACCTGGCCGACACCATCCTGCGGTACGCGCTGATGGCGCTCTTGATCCCGAGCGTCGAACCCCTCGAGACCGCCGACGACATCCGCTCGTTCGCCACCCGGCATTTCCTGCCGAGCCTGCCGGTGTCGTTACGCGTGGTGCCTGCCTGATCGGCCACGCCACACCTCGGCGCGTCGGCCGCAGAGAAGTTCCCTACGGAACCGACTCCCGCGCATCCGGTTTGGTGCTGTACGCGTTCGGGCAGCCGACATCCATGACCACCGACAACAGCAAGCGCACCGAAGCGCCCCCGATCACCGATGCGCACCGTGAAGAAGCCAAGCGCGTGATGCGGGCATACGACGAAGATCGTCCCACCACGGTCCTGCCCGGAAGCGGCGGAACCGTGGCCGGAACTGCCGTGACCGACTGGGTGGACGACGACGGCGAGCCGATCTTCGGCGAGCAGGGCGAGAAAGCCGAGTAGGCCGATGTGAGGGGCGCGTGACCTACTGTGGCTCCCGTGACCCCCTTCGAACAGATCGCCCCCGCCTTCGTCGAGATGGCCCACTCGATCGTGTGGGCCTCGGCCGCCACGGTCGACGCCGACGGTCGCCCCAGAAGCCGTGTTCTCCATCCGATCTGGGAGTTCGACGGTCCAGATCTGTTCGGGTGGATCGCCACGGTGCCCTCACCGGTCAAGCGGGCGCACCTGGCCGAACACCCCTACATGTCGCTGAACTACTGGGCGCCCAACCACGACACGTGCTCGGCCGAGTGTCTGGTCGAGTGGTACACCGACGACGAGACCTGCCGACTGGTCTGGGACAAATTCGCCAACGGCCCCGCGCCCGTCGGTTACGACCCGAACATCATCCCGCAGTGGCGTGGCGGCCCGACGTCGCCGGAGTTCGCTGCACTGCGTCTTGCACCGTATCGCCTGCGCGTGATGCCAGGGACTGTGATGACGGCCGGCGAGGGCGAGCCCTTGCTGTGGCAGTCGTGAGAGACCGGTGGATGAATGCATCCCTAGCACATCCGCGTCGTCGCATGTGTGAAAATCATGAGGACGTGACATTCATCACGACCCGGAATAGTTGCCCACGCAAGTTGCGGTTTCCGCACCCGCTGCAGTTAACGGAGTCGGGCCGTCGATACGGCGGCGAAGATCATCCGGCAGATTGGCGCCTGGTTAAACCCGCGTAAACACTGGTACCGCCGGTCCGTGCCGGAAAAGGTTTTGCCTCACGGTGAATATGTGACCTGAATTGCACTTCACGGGTAAAAGCGGAGGTAACCGACGGTTGCCGCAGCACCCTCACAGCTTGGGCCAAGGTGACGTGCAGCGCACGCCTGCCGGTGCCGGATGTCGGCCACCGCAAACTGTCAGGGTCTGCCAGAAAGTCGGCCAGCAAACTTACTCGCGGCTGTTGCGCGGAGGGCGGTTGTGGGACGTATCCGTTGCTGCCGCGCGCCCTGGCGTTTATGTTTCTGCTGCCAACTGTGAGCGAGGCATTAGAGACAGATGTGATCCTCTTAGATCTCCGAAGTCTCTGAACAGGTGTTGAGCCGGTTGCAGACAACAAAACAGGTGGGCCTGAGGGGCCGCCGGCGATACAGCTAGGGAGAACATGAAGGCAATCAGTCGGGTGCTGATCGCGATGGTTGCAGCCATCGCGGCGCTTTTCACGAGCACAGGCACCTCTCACGCAGGCCTGGACAACGAGCTGAGCCTCGTTGATGGCCAGGACCGCACCCTCACCGTGCAGCAGTGGGACACCTTCCTCAATGGTGTGTTCCCCCTGGACCGCAACCGTCTTACCCGTGAGTGGTTCCACTCCGGTCGCGCCAAGTACATCGTGGCCGGCCCCGGTGCCGACGAGTTCGAGGGCACGCTGGAACTCGGCTACCAGATCGGCTTCCCGTGGTCGCTGGGTGTGGGCATCAACTTCAGCTACACCACCCCGAACATCCTGATCGACGGCGGTGACATCACCGCTCCGCCGTTCGGCCTGAACTCGGTCATCACCCCGAACCTGTTCCCCGGTGTGTCGATCTCGGCAGATCTGGGCAACGGCCCCGGCATCCAGGAAGTCGCAACGTTCTCGGTCGACGTCTCCGGCGCCGAGGGTGGCGTGGCCGTGTCGAACGCCCACGGCACCGTGACCGGTGCGGCCGGCGGTGTGCTGCTGCGTCCGTTCGCCCGCCTGATCGCCTCGACCGGTGACTCGGTCACCACCTACGGCGAACCCTGGAACATGAACTGATTCCTGGACCGCCGTTCGGTCGCTGAGACCGCTTGAGATCGGCGCGTCCCGCTCCCGGTGTCGTCAGCTCATCGTTGACACGTGAACTGACACTCTTCCTAGCCGGAGCGGACGCGCCGATCTTGTGTTCTGAGCAGTTCTCAGTCCGTCCGCCGCAACACCAGCGCTGACGGCGTACGCAGCCTGCCCACCACCGCGCGCCAGGGACGCCCCAGCCTGGGCACCACCTCAGCGGTCGGCACGATGCGCGGATCGGTCACCTCGAACGTCTCACCGTTCATCACCGCGCGGCCGCCGCGGGCCGCGAACAGGTTGCGCACCCAGTCCCGGTCCTCGCCGTACGGCAGCAGGATCGCGACACCGTCGGCGACACGGAACATGGTCACCGGGGTGCGGTAGACGGTTCCGCTGCGACGCCCGAGGTGCTCGATCAGTGACCACATCGCCACCCGTCCCGACAGAGGACGCACTATCCGATTGATGACACGCCGGTTGAACCGGGCGCGCTCGTCGGCCAACAGCATCAGATGTGACCTTCCGATCCGACTAGACCCGACGAAGCAGGACGGCCTGCTCGAACGGCAACCGCGCGAGCACCTTCCGGATGGGGCCACGCACCCGCGCGACGGCCTCGTCGCGCGGGACCACCCGCGGATCGGTGACGCGGATCGTCTTGCCATGCCTGCGCATGTCTGCGGTGCCCGCGGCCGTGAGGTTCTTGAGCCAGTCACGGTCGGGGCCGTAGGTCAGCAGGATCGCGACACCCTCGTCGGTGCCGAACACCGACAGCGGGGTGCGGTAGTGCTTTCCGGACTTGCGCCCGACGTGTTCGAGGATGCCGAACGTCGGTGCCCATCCCGCCCAGATCCGCTGGATGGGGTTGGTGACATGACGGTTGAACCGGGCCAGCCATTGCGGAAGTTGCATGGGGCCATCATGCGCATACGCCGTCCGTGCGGACCAGATTTTCGAATTCCGTTTGCGCGGCGCGGTTTTTGTCGAAACTGAACGCATGGTCTCGGATGTTCCCGCGGTGACGGCACCGCCGGGCAGGTCGGCGGATGCGTCAGGTGCGAATGCCAAGCCGGACACCGGCGCCTTGCCACTGGCGCCCCGCAACCCGCTGTCGCTGCGTCAGATGGCACGCGCGGTGCGGGCCCTGGACATGGGCCAGCAGGTGATCCGCGCCGCGGGTGGAGCGGTGACCCGCGTGCAGTTTGGGCCGCGATGGCTGGTGCCGCCTCTGGTCGCGGTGTTCTCGCCCGAGGGGATCCGCGACGTGCTGGGGCGCAACGACGCATTCGCCGAGCGGTGCATCGTGCACGACGAGGTGCGGCATGCCGCCGGGGACAGCCTGTTCGTGCTGCCCAACGAACAGTGGCGCCCGCGCAAACGCGCGCTGCAGCCGGTGTTCACCAAGCACAGCGTGCGCGCGTTCGGCGGGCACATGTCGCGCGCCGCGCAGACCCTCGTGGACGAGTGGGCCGACCAGTGGGCGCAGGCCGATTCTCTGGAGGTCGACCTCGACGCCGTGTGCCGCCGCGTGACCATGCAGTCGCTGGGGCGCTCGGTGCTGGGCATCGACCTCAACGAGCGAGCTGACGTCATCGTCGAACACATGCACGTCGCGTCGTCGTACGCGACGGACCGGGCGCTGCGCCCGCTGCGCGCCCCGCGGTGGCTGCCCACGCCCGCGCGGCGACGCGCCCGCGCCGCGGTGGCCGCGATGCGTGCCGTGACCGCCGAGATCCTGCAGGCCTGCCGCGACGACGCCGACCGCGACGCGCCGCTGGTGCGCGCGCTCATGGCGGCCGAGGACCCGGAGACCGGCGAGCGCCTGTCCGACGAGGACATCTGCAACGACCTGTTGATCTTCATGCTGGCCGGTCATGACACCACTGCCACGGCGCTCACCTATGCGCTGTGGGCGCTGGGACACCACCCCGAGATCCAGGACCGGGTGGCCGCCGAGGCCCGCGCGCTCGGTGACCGCGAGCTCACCCCGGCCGACGTCCCGCAGCTCGGCTACACCGTGCAGGTGCTGCACGAGTCACTGCGGATGTGCCCGCCTGCCGCGGGGGTGGGGCGCCTGGCACTGCGCGACATCGCGGTCGCAGGCCACCGCGTCGAGGCGGGCAGCCTCGTCGCACTGGGCATCTACGCCGTGCACCACGACCCGCAGCTGTGGCCCGACCCAGAGGTGTTCGATCCCGACCGGTTCAGCCCCGAGAACTCCCGCGAGCGCGACCGCTGGCATTTCATCCCCTTCGCCGGGGGAGCGCGCGCGTGCATCGGGGAGCACTTCGCGCGTTTGGAGACGACGCTGGCGCTCGCGACGATCATCCGGTCGGTGGTGGTCGGATCGGTCGATGCCGAGTTCCCCGTCGACGTGCCGTTCACCACAGTCGCGAAGGGGCCGATCAGGGCGAATGTGGCCCCACGTGGGCCTGACCACTACACCCTGTAGTTGACTCGGTTGCACCGGCTGGGACACTGGTGGCCATGCGTGTCGACCAAACATGCGGATCCGAGGAGCACAGCCCCGCCTCGACCCAGCGCTCGGCCCAACTTTTCGCCGATGCCTGCGCGGTCATCCCCGGCGGCGTCAACTCTCCCGTCCGCGCCTTCAACTCGGTGGGAGGCACCCCCAGGTTCATCACGTCGGCCGGCGGCTACTGGCTGACCGACGCCGACGGCAACCGCTACATCGACCTGGTGTGCTCGTGGGGTCCGATGCTGCTCGGCCACGCCCACCCCGCGGTCGTCGAGGCCGTGCGCAAGGTCGCCGAGCACGGCCTGAGCTTCGGCGCGCCGACGCCCTCGGAGACCGAACTCGCCGCCGAGATCATCGACCGTGTCGCGCCCGTCGAGATGATGCGGTTCGTCAACTCGGGCACCGAGGCCACCATGAGCGCGATCCGGTTGGCCCGCGGGTTCACCGGCCGCGCCAAGATCGTCAAGTTCTCGGGCTGCTACCACGGCCACAGCGACGCGCTGCTCGCCGACGCCGGATCGGGCGTCGCGACCCTCGGTCTGCCGTCCTCGCCGGGTGTCACCGGCGCCGCGGCCGCCGACACGATCGTGATCCCGTACAACAACGTCGCCGCCGTCGAGGACGTGTTCGCCCACTTCGGTGACGAAATCGCCTGTGTGATCAGTGAAGCCAGCCCCGGCAACATGGGCACCGTGCCGCCGCTGCCCGGTTTCAACGCCGCGTTGCGGCGCATCACCGCCGAGCACGGCGCGCTGCTGATCCTCGACGAGGTGATGACGGGGTTCCGTGTGAGCCGCTCGGGCTGGTACGGCCTGGATCCCGTGGAGGCCGACCTGCTGACGTTCGGCAAGGTCATGAGCGGCGGTCTGCCCGCCGCGGCGTTCGGCGGCCGCACAGAGGTCATGAGCCGTCTGGCCCCGCTGGGCCCGGTGTATCAGGCGGGCACGCTGTCGGGTAACCCGGTCGCGATGGCGGCGGGTCTGACCACGCTGCGCCACGCCGACGACGCGGTCTACGCCAAGCTCGACGCGAACGCCGACCGGTTGGCGGGTCTGCTCACCGGCGCGCTCACCGAAGCGGGCGTAGCGCATCAGGTGCAGCGGGCCGGGAACATGCTCAGCGTGTTCTTCACCGACGCACCCGTGCATGATTTCGCCGCCGCGAAGGCCACCGAGACCTGGCGGTTCCCGCCGTTCTTCCACGCCCTGCTGGAGCGTGGGGTCTACCCGCCGTGCAGCGCGTTCGAGACCTGGTTCGTCTCGGCGGCCCTCGACGACGACGCGTTCGCGCGCATCGCCGAGGCGCTGCCGGCCGCCGCGCGTGCGGCCGCCGCGGCCACCCCGGAGGGCACGGCGTGAGCGACGGGACCTCGGCGTCTGCTCCGGCGTCTGCTTCCGGATCGGGCCCCGTGCGCACCACCGTCCACGTGATGCGCCACGGCGAGGTGCACAACCCCGCCAAGGTGCTCTACGGGCGGCTGCCCGGCTATCACCTGTCCGAGCGTGGCCGTGCGCAGGCGCGGTCCGCTGCCGACTGGCTGGCCGGCCGCGACATCGTCTACCTCGTCGCGTCACCGCTGGAGCGCGCACAGGAGACCGCGGCGCCCATCGCCGAGAGTCACGGCCTGTCGATCGACACCGACGACGACCTCATCGAGTCGTGGAACACCTTCGAGGGCCAGAAGGTCGCGCCGGGTGACGGCGCGCTGCGCGATCCGCGCAACTGGCCGCGCCTGCGCGATCCCCGCAAGCCGTCGTGGGGTGAGCCGTACCACGAGGTCGCGGCACGCATGATGGCCGCGCTGCACCGCGCCCGGCTCAAGGCCGCGGGGCACGAGGCGGTGTGCGTGAGCCACCAGTTGCCGGTCGAGACGCTGCGGCGCGCGATGACGGGCCGCAAGCTCGCGCATCTGCCGTTGCCGAACAGCAGGCTGTGCAATCTGGCGTCCATCACGTCGTTCACGTTCGACGACGACCGGCTGATCCGCTGGGGATATTCGGAGCCCTGGGGAATCTGATGCAGTCGTGGGTCGCCCGTGTGGTGGGTGTGACGCTGGCGGCGCTGTTCGCAGTGCTGACGGGTGCGCTCGCCGGTTGCTCGACGGGTGACGATGCGGTGGCCCAGGGTGGCACGTTCGAGTTCGTCGCCCCGGGCGGCAAGACTGACATCTTCTATGATCCGCCCCAAAGCCGCGGCCGCCCAGGCACATTGGCCGGACCCTTGCTCACCGACCCGTCGAAGACCATCTCGCTCGACGATTTCGCGGGCGAGGTCGTGGTGGTCAACGTGTGGGGTCAGTGGTGCGGGCCGTGCCGCGCGGAGATCACGCAGCTGCAAGAGGTCCACAACGCCACCAAGGACAAGGGCGTGGCGTTCCTCGGCATCGACGTGCGCGACAACAACCGCGACGCCGCAGTCGATTTCGTGAAGGACCGCAACGTCACGTTCCCGTCGATCTACGACCCGCCCATGCGCACGATGATCGCGTTCGGCGGCAAGTACCCCACCACGGTCATCCCGTCCACGGTGGTGCTGGACCGTCAGCACCGCGTGGCGGCGGTGTTCCTGCGTGAACTGCTCGCCGAGGATCTCGAGCCGCTCATCGAACGTCTGCTCGCCGAACCGGCTGAGCCCGGCGAGCCCGCGGTGTCGAAAGAGCAGCGGCCGTGACCGGATTCGCCGAGATCGCGGCGGCAGGACCGGTTCTGCTCGCCCTGGGCGTGAGTGTGCTGGCCGGCCTGGTGTCGTTCGCCTCGCCGTGCGTCGTGCCGCTCGTGCCCGGCTACCTGTCGTATCTGGCCGCGGTGGTCGGTGTCGACGACGATCCCGTGCGCACCGGCGGTGAGCGCGTCGCGCTGCGCTCGGCACGGCTGCGGGTCGCGGGTGCGGCGGCACTGTTCGTCGCCGGGTTCACCGTGGTGTTCCTGCTGGGTGCGGTCGCGGTGCTCGGCATGACCACCACCTTGATCGCCAATCAGCTTCTGCTGCAACGCATCGGCGGTGTCGTCACGATCGTCATGGGCCTGGTGTTCGTGGGCTTCATCCCGGCGCTGCAGCGGCAGGCGCGGTTCACCCCGCGCCAATTGTCGACGGTCGCGGGCGCACCGCTGCTGGGTGCGGTGTTCGCGCTCGGTTGGACGCCGTGCCTGGGGCCGACGCTCACCGGCGTCATCGCGGTCGCCTCGGCCACCGACGGCGCCACGGTCGCGCGCGGTGTCGTGCTGGTGCTGGCCTACTGCCTGGGGCTCGGCATCCCGTTCGTACTGCTCGCGCTGGGCTCGGCGCGCGCCGTGCAGGGTTTGGGCTGGCTGCGCAGGCACACCAGGACCATCCAGATCTTCGGCGGCGTGCTGCTGATCCTCGTCGGCGCGGCCCTCGTCACGGGCCTGTGGAACGAGTTCGTGTCCTACGTGCGCGACGCCTTCGTCAGTGATGTGAGGCTCCCCATCTGATGACGTCTTCCCCGCGAGCAGACACAGAACTACCCGAAAACCCGCCGGATGCGGCAGGTTTGCGTGTGCTCGGCAGAAGGATCTGGGCCCCGATCCGCAACACGTGGCGCACGCTGACGTCGATGGGCACCGCGCTGGTGCTGCTGTTCCTGCTCGCGCTGGGCGCCATCCCCGGGGCCCTGCTGCCGCAGCGCAGCCTCAACGAATCCAAGGTCGACGAGTACCTCGCGACGCACCCGACTCTCGGGCCCTGGCTGGACCGTCTGCAGGCGTTCGACGTGTTCTCCAGCTTCTGGTTCACCGCGATCTACGTACTGCTGTTCATCTCGCTGGTGGGCTGCCTGACCCCGCGGATGATCGAGCACGTCCGCAGCCTGCGCGCCGTGCCGGTCGCCGCTCCGCGCAACCTGGGCCGTCTGCCCAAGCACCACGAGGCGCAGGTGCAGGCCGATGCGGCCGAACTCGCCGAGTCCGTCACGCAGCGGTTGCGGGGCTGGCGCACCGTCACCCGCGAGAACGTCGGGGTCACCGAGATCTCCGCGGAGAAGGGCTATCTGCGCGAGTTCGGCAACATCGTCTTCCACTTCTCGCTGCTGGGCCTGCTCGTCGCGGTCGCCGCGGGCAAGCTGTTCGGCTACGAGGGCAACGTGATCGTCATCGCCGACGGCGGTCCCGGTTTCTGCACGGCCTCACCCGCGGCGTTCGACTCGTTCCGTGCGGGCAACACCGTCGACGGCACATCGCTGCACCCGATGTGCATCCGCGTCAACAACTTCGATGCGGACTACCTGCCGACCGGGCAGGCGCTGTCATTCGCCGCCGACATCGACTACCAGGCCGGCGACGACCTGAGCACCGACACGTGGCGGCCGTACCGCCTCGAGGTCAACCATCCGCTGCGCGTCGGCGGGGACCGCGTGTACCTGCAGGGCCGCGGCTATGCACCGTCGTTCACCGTCACGTTCCCCGACGGCCAGACCCGCAGCCAGACCATCCAGTGGCGCCCCGAGGAACAGATCACGTTCCTGTCCTCCGGCGTCGTGCGCATCGATCCGCCCGCGGGCACCTACCCGGATCCCGACGAACGCCGCAAGCACCAGATCGCGATCCAGGGCCTGTTCGCGCCCACCAAACAGCTCGACGGCACGCTGCTGTCCTCGAGCTTCCCGGCGCTCAACGATCCGGCCGTCGCCGTGGACATCTACCGGGGCGACACCGGCCTCGACACGGGGCGGCCACAGTCGCTGTTCTCGCTGGACCCGCGGCTGATCGGGCAGAAGCGGCTGACCAAGGTCGCGCGCGTGAACCTCGAAGAGGGACAGGAGACGCGCCTCGACGACGGCACCGTCGTGCGGTTCGACGGCGCGAAGCCGTTCGTCAACCTGCAGGTGTCCCACGATCCCGCCCAGGTGTGGGTGCTGGTGTTCGCGATGACGATGATGGCGGGACTGCTGGTGTCGCTCGTGGTGCGCAGGCGCCGGGTCTGGGTTCGGATCGAACCCGCAGGTGCGGGTACCGTGAGCGTCGAGTTCGGCGGGCTGGCCCGCACGGATAACTCCGGGTGGGGAGACGAGTTCGAGCGGTTGACCGAGCGGCTGTTGGAAGGCCGCACCGAGGCGACCGAATCGGCCGAAGAGAAGAAGGCGTGATGAATACCGAGCACATCGATATCGGGCTGGCCCGGTACTCCGACTGGGCGTTCACGTCCTCGGTGCTGGTGCTGGTGGGTGCACTGCTGCTGCTCGCCGTCGAGATGGCGTACAGCCGCAGCCGCCGCGTCGAGTCCCGTGAGCTGGTCGGGGCGGGCGGGCCCTCGGTGGTCGGCGCCGACAGCGCGACCCCCGGCGTCGTCGTGGAGAGCCCCAAGCGGCCGTTCGACGAGCGGGTCGGCAAGACCGGTCTGGCACTGACCTACGTCGGTATCGGTCTGCTGCTGGTGTGCATCGTGCTGCGCGGCGTGTCCACCTCGCGCGTGCCGTGGGGCAACATGTACGAGTTCATCAACCTGACGTGCTTCTGCGGGCTGGTGGCCGCCGCGGTCGTGCTGCGCAGGCCGCAGTACCGCACGCTGTGGGTGTTCGTGCTCGTGCCGGTGCTGATCCTGTTGACCGTCTCGGGCCGCTGGCTCTACACCAACGCCGCCCCGGTGATGCCCGCGCTGCAGTCGTACTGGCTGCCCATCCACGTGTCGGTGGTGAGCCTGGGCTCGGGTGTGTTCCTGGTGGCGGGCGTCGCGAGCATCCTGTTCCTGCTGAAGATGTCGCCGCTGGGCCAACCGCAGGAGGGGCGTGACAGCGTGTGGGCGCGGATCATCGACCGCGTGCCCGACGCGCAGACGCTGGACCGGATCGCCTACCGCACCACGATCTTCGCGTTCCCGGTGTTCGGCTTCGGCGTCATCTTCGGCGCGATCTGGGCCGAGGAGGCCTGGGGCCGCTACTGGGGCTGGGACCCCAAGGAGACCGTGTCGTTCATCGCGTGGGTCGTGTACGCGGCGTACCTGCACGCCCGCTCGACCGCGGGGTGGCGTGACCGCAAGGCCGCCTGGATCAACGTCGTCGGTTTCGTCGCGATGGTCTTCAACCTGTTCTTCATCAACCTGGTCACCGTCGGCCTGCATTCGTACGCGGGAGTCGGCTGACCGGCCACGTGAGCGCGCCCTGCGGCGCGCACGCGCGCTATCGTCGGGCCCGGGAGTTGTCCGAGAAGAGGGGATTTCGTGTCCGCATCATCCGAACACCCGGTACCCGACTCGGTGGACGTGCCTGCGCCGGAGCATCCGGCGGCCGAGACACCCGAGGCGCCATCGGTTTTCGCGCCCGTCCCGGGTTTCCGCGGACAGCAGCGCTTCAGCGATCCCGCGCAGGCCGGTGTCAGCACACCGCTGCCCGCGGAGTGGACGGCGCCGACGCCTCCGCACGGCATCCCCGTGTCTGCGCCCCAGACGGCGCAGACACCGCCCCAGAACTCACACCAGCCGATGGCGTCCGGGCTGCCGCCGCTGCCACCGGCGCCGCTCACGCCGCCGGCCGCGGCGGCCGAACAGCCGCCCGCGGACTTCGCCACACCGTATGAGGACCTGACCACCACGGCGCTGCTCGGCCGGCGCAAGTCCCCGCCGACGGCGGGCTGGCGCCGCTGGTTGTATCTCGCGTCGTTCAAACAGGTCAACGTCGGTGAGAGCCCCAAGGTCACGCACCGCCAGAGCCTGGTCTCCCAGGTGAGCCACCCGCTGCAGGGCTGCTACCGCATCGCGGTGCTCTCGCTCAAGGGCGGTGTCGGCAAGACCACGATCACCGCGACGCTGGGGTCGACGTTCGCCTCGATCCGCGGGGACCGCGTCATCGCGGTCGACGCCAACCCCGACCGCGGCACGCTGAGCCAGAAGGTGCCGCTGGAAACCGCCGCGACCGTGCGCCACCTGCTCCGCGACGCCGAGGGCATTGAACGCTACAGCGACGTGCGCGCGTACACCTCGCAGGGCCCGAGCCGGCTGGAAGTGCTGGCGTCGGAAAGCGATCCGGCCGTGTCCGAGGCGTTCAGCTCCGAGGATTACCTGCGGACGCTCGAGGTGCTGGAGCGGTTCTACAGTCTCGTACTCACCGACTGCGGCACCGGGCTGATCCACTCGGCGATGTCGGCGGTGCTGTCCAAGGCCGACGTCCTCATCGTGGTCAGCTCGGGCTCGGTGGACGGTGCGCGCAGCGCCGCGGCCACCCTGGACTGGCTCGACGCGCACGGCCATCAGGACCTGGTGCGCAATTCGGTCGCGGTGCTCAACGCGGTGCGCCCGCGGGCAGGCAAGGTGGACCTGTCGAAGGTCGTCGATCACTTTTCGCGGCGGTGCCGTGCGGTGCGGCTCGTGCCGTTCGATCCGCATCTGGAAGAGGGTGCCGAGATCAGCCTCGACCGGCTCAAGCCGAAGACACGCGAGGCTCTTCTGGAATTGGCGGCCGTGGTGGCCGGTGATTTCGGGTCCGACCGCACCGGCGCGCTCGGGGGAGCCGATTCGGCAGGGTCGCGTCGGATCGCCGATCCGCGCGTCTGACACGCGGCCGATAACTGCTAGGGCCGGGGGTTGTTGTCTCCGTGTCCGAGTTTCCGGAGGAAATCCGGATCGTCGTCTGGGCCGATGACCCGCGTGCGCGATTTTTCGCTCGCGGCACGCGAGAGTCGCCAACCCACGTAGACCAGGCCGGCCAAAATGCACAACAGGAGTAGGTACGCCACTCGAAACCTCCTTGCTCCGAATATACGCGTCGTCGGTAGGCTCGGATGCGTGTCAGCAAGTCGTCCCGCATCCCGCATGGTTGCCGATGTGCTCGCATACGTCGCGGCCCGGCTGGTTCTCGTCGCGGTACTCGCCGCGGTGATCTACGTGGTGGGCCGGATGGTCGTCGGTGACTTCCCGATCGTGGTGGCTTTGCTGTTCTCGTTCGTGATCGCGCTGCCTCTGGGCATCTGGGTGTTCAAGCCGCTGCGTCTGCGTGCGACGGCCTCCATTGCGGAATTCGACGAGCGCCGGCGCAAGGACCGTGCGGATCTGCAGGCGCGGCTTCGTGGCGACGACCCCAAGTGATGCGGGCGGCTTTCGGCGCTGAATTCGTGGGCGCGGAGGGATTCCTGAACTCCGCGACCTACGGTCTGCCGCCGCAGTTCCTCGTCGACGCCCTGGACACCCACATCCGTCAGTGGCAGTCCGGAACGCTCGACGCCGCGTCGTTCGACGAACCGGTGCGCCGCGCGAGGGCTGGGTATGCGGCCCTGACCGGTGTGCCCACCGAATCGGTCGTCCTGGCGGGGTCCACCTCGGCCGCGTTGGGTCTGGTCGCTGCGTCCGTCCCCGACGGCAGCCGTGTCGCGGTCGTGACGGGTGAGTTCACCAGCACATCGTTCCCGTTCGCCGCGCAGGCCGGGCGCGGGGTCACCGTCACCGAGGTGGCGCCCGACCGGTTGCCCGACGCGGCCGCCGAGCACGACGTCGTGGTGGGCAGCCTCGTCCAGTCCGCCGACGGTGCTCTGCTGGACCTCGAGGGCGTGCGTGAGGCCGTGGCGGGCACCGAGACTCGCGTGGTGATCGATGTCACACAGGCCGCGGGCTGGAAGCGTCTCGACCTGGGCTGGGTCGACGTGACGGTGGCCTCGGGGTACAAGTGGCTGCTGGCACCGCGGGGCATCGCGTGGATGTCGTTGAGCGACAGGGTGGCTGCGCGCATGACGCCGCACGCGGCGAACTGGTACGCGGGGGACCGACCGTGGGACTCGATCTACGGCCTGCCGTTGCGGTTGTCCGGCGAGGCGCGCCGCTTCGACGTGTCGCCTGCCTGGTTCGCGGCCCTCGGCGCCGGGCTCACCCTGCCGTGGCTGGCGTCGCTGGATCCGGTGGCCGTCGAGGCGCACGCGGTGGGCCTGGCGAACCGCCTGCGCCACGAACTCGAACTGGCGCCGCAGGATTCGGCCATCGTGTCCATTCCGATCACCGGTGCCGAGGAACGTCTGCGGCAGGCCGGAATTCGCGCCGCGGTCCGCGCGGGCGCGGTGCGCGTGGGCTTCCACCTGTACAACACCGAGGACGATCTCGAGCGCCTGCTGCATGCCCTGGGGGATAACCGGTAGCCGGATTTGGCCGCCAGCGCCAACGATACTCACGCCCCGGCGAGCAAGGCTGGGTGTAGCACGAAATGTGCTAATTCAAAGGAGTTTTGGCCGAAAAATGAGTATCAAAGTTCATGCATTGACACTGCTGGGCGCGGGTGCGGGAGCGCTTGCGGTCGGTCTGGCACCCGTGGCGCAGGCAGCGCCCACCGGACCGACCTGCACCGATCAGGGAAATTCGACGTTGTGCCAGTCCAACGGCAACGCGCAGGTGACGGCGAACCCGCCGGCAGTCGACTATCAGGCCCAGTACCCGTTCTTCGGCGGGTATGCGCTCCTTTTCCACCATGGCGGTGGCCACCGGTAGAACATCGAGCGTTGGCTTGTGTGCGAGATCTCTCGGAGAATTCGCACACCAGCCAACGCTCGGCGCCGTGGACCATTCAGTCGTGGTGCAACGGGATTCGCGCCGTGATCGTGGTGCCGACCCCGGACGGGCTGGTGATGGTCAACTCGCCCGACAGCGCCTCGACGCGGTCCTTGAGCCCGATCAGGCCCGACCCGCCGCCTGCCACCGCGCCGCCCACGCCGTCGTCGTCGATCATGAGGTCCAGGGTGTCGTCGCCCAGCGTGGCGGTGATGACGATGGCCTGGGCCTCGGCGTACTTCGCGGCGTTGGTCAGCGCCTCGGCGACGACGTAATACGCAGCGACGCCGACGGATTCGGGCACCGGTTCGGGAAGATCAACCTCGAGGTCGACCGGCACGGGGCAGCGGCGGGCCAGCGCCCGCAGTGCGGGCCCCAGACCACCCTTGGACAGGATCGCCGGGTGGATGCCGCGGGAGAACTCCTGCAGTTCGGTGGACAACGACGACAAACCGTCGACCACGCGGCTGATCTGCAGGCGCAGCTCGAGTTGATCGTCGGGCACGGAAGCCTCGACGGCACGCAGTCCGAGCCCCAGCGAGATGACGCGCTGCTGTGCGCCGTCGTGCAGGTCGCGCTCGAACCGGCGCCGCGCCTGATCGGCCGCCGTGACGATCCTGGCGCGCGACGCGGTGAGGGCCGCGCGGGTCTCGGCGTTGGTGATCGCGGTGCCGACGAGATCCGCGAAGTCGCCCACCCTGACCTCGGTGTCGGCAGGGAACTCGAACGGCTGCGACGAACCCACGAGCAGCACGCCGTACACCCGTCCGTCCACCAGGATCGGCGCGCCGACGGCCGAGCGGATCCCGACCTCGCGGATCCGTGCCGCTCCTGCGCCCCCGACGACGGCGTAGTCGTCGACCCGCGCGGGTGCGCCGGTGCGCGCGACGAGCGTGGTCACGGTGTCCCCGTCGAGCGGGATACGTTCGCCGACAGGGAATTTCGGTGCGCCTGTGGCGTCGCGTGATGCCAGCACGGTAGAGGTGCCGTCGCCGGGGAAGAGCAGCAGCGCCACGTGGTCCAGGCCGAAACCGGCCGCGAGTTCGTCGACCGCCGCGGGATAGACCTCCTCGGGCGGAGACCCGCGCGCCACCAGGGTCGCGACCCTGCGCAGCGCGGCCTGTTGTGCCGCCAGCTCACTGACCTCGGCGTGGCTGGCCTCGATCAGCTTCTGCGCTTCCTGTGCCGCCGCGGCCGCACGGTCGGCCTCGACGGTGCGTTGCTCGGCTTCGGCGGTCCGCAGCCGTGCCTGCCCGACGAGGATGTTGGCGAGCAGTGCCACCGGTATGAACACGGCGATCGACGCGATGTCCTCGGAGTAGATGGGCATCAGCGCGCCGTGGGTCTCCATGTGGAAGTGCACGTAGACCAGCGCCGAGAGAAGCGACGTCGCGACCGACAGGCGCATGCCCCAGCCGGCCGACACCACGAGCACGCCGAGCAGGAACACCGTGCCGAACGTGCTCTCGGGGGCCACCTTCTGCATGAAGTGCACCAGCAGGCTCTCGGCGGCGATACAACCGAGCGCCACCGCGATCCCGATCTTGAGCGGTGGCGCGGTGGGCCGCAGCACCAACCCAAGAAGGCGCGCACCTGCCGACTCGCGGCGGTGCTCAGAGGGTCGATCGGCTGCACCAGTCACATTCACCTAGACAGACGAACATGGCGTGATCCGGGTTCATGCCCGGTGACGCTCCTGGTCATGGTTCTGTCATACCTCGGTCATGCCAGGGGTACCGGCAAATTCCCGCTAGCAGCAATGCACACCCCGACCGGTGACTGCCACCCTGGATGCATGAGCGGTTTGCGGAGGCATGATGCGTTGTCTCATCGTCGATGACAGTGCGAGTTTTCGCACGGCTGCCGCCACGATGCTCGACAGTGGCGGGGTCGAGGTCGTCGGCGTCGCCTCCAACAGTGCCGAGGCGATGGTGTTCTGTCGCGAACTGCAGCCCGACGTGGTCCTGGTTGACATCGCGCTGGGCGCAGAGAGCGGGTTCGAGCTCACCGAGAAACTGCTCGACGAACTCGGGCCGCGGCCACCCGCGGTGATCCTGATCTCGACGTACGACGAGCAGGACCTGTCGGAGATGATCGCATCGAGCCCCGCTGTCGGATTCGTACCGAAGTTCGCGTTGTCGGTGCCCGCGATCCAGAACCTGCTCGCCACCATCTGACGCCTGTTCGTCGAATTCGGTTGGGTCACCGATCAATCTGTGTGTCGCGCGAGAAATGTGGTCCCGGAGTCCCCATTTCGTTCCGCGACGACGTCGATCGGGGTCATGATCGGCAGATGGGATATCACGGTAGAGCAGCAGCCATCCGGAAGAAGTCGACGACGACGACCCTGCGCGCGGGAGCCGTGCTCGGGGTGATCCTGCTGGGACTGACCGGTTGTGGTGGTCAGCGCGGTGAGAGCGACGGCGCGGCCTCGGCCGAGCCGACCGGTTGCGAGATCACCTCCGACGCCCGCCTGAGCATCGCCACCGGCAACACCACCGGGGTGTACTACACGCTGGGCGGTGCCCTGGCCGAGGCGATCAGTCAGCAGACCGACGGCAAGCTCAAGGCCACCGCTGCGGAGACATCGGCGTCGCTGCAGAACATCCAGCAACTCGTGGCGGGCACGCATCAGGTCGCGTTCTCCCTGGCCGACACCGCGGCCGACGCCGTCAACGGCACCGCGTCGTTCAGCGAGAAGCAGCCCATCGCGGCGCTGGCGCGGCTGTATCCCAACTACACGCAGGTCATCGCGCGCACCGACGCCGGGATCAACTCGGTCGCTGACATGCGCGGCAAACGCGTCTCGACGGGGGCGCCGAACTCGGGCACCGAGGTGATCGCCAACCGCATGCTCGAGGCCGCCGGTCTGGGCCCGGGCGACGTGCAGACGCAGCGCACCGAACTCGGCAAGACCGTGGAGGGTATGAAGGACGGTTCCATCGACGCCTTGTTCTGGTCGGGCGGTCTGCCCACCAGCGGCATCACCGATCTGATCGTCAGCAGGCGTGATCAGGTGAAGTTCATCGACGTCACCGACACCCTCGACAAGCTCAAGGAGATCAACCCGATCTACGAGGCGGGGGTGATCCCGGCGAGCACCTACCAGACCCCTGCCGACGTGTCCACGGTCGTCGTGCCGAATGTGCTTCTGGTCAAGGACGATATGGACGGCAACACCGCGTGCGTGCTCACCAAGACGCTCTTCGAGCGCAAGGACGATCTGGTGAAGGCCAACAAGGCGGCCGAGGACATCGAGCTTCAGGACGCGCGTGAGACCAGCCCCGTGCCGTTGCATCCCGGCGCCGCCAAGGCCCTCGACGAGCTGGGCGCGGCGAATTGACCGTGGGTGAGCGCGAGACACCACAACCGGCACCACTGAACGACGCGGCGGCTGCCGCGGCGTACGAGGACGAGAAACCCGCACGGCAGCTGAGCGGTTGGGTGGGGCACGTGGTGGCCGCGGGTTGTGTGCTGCTGGGCCTGTCCGCGGTCTACCAGGTGTTCTTCCCGCTGGCGCAGGGCAACCAGTTCGCGCTGATCCTGTTCCTCGCGGCCGTGCTGCCGTTGACGCTGCTGAGTTACCGCTCGGGCCTGGCGCTTCCGGCACGGTGGCGGCGCGACCGTTCCCCGAACCGGGAAACCGAGCCGCGGCGCGACAGTCCGAGCCCGCTGGACTGGGTGCTGGCCGTTGTCGCGCTGTTCGCGTGTCTCTACCCGATGCTGCCGATCGAGATCGGTGACGGGGGAGGTGGTTTCGACGAGTTCCTGGGCAGGCAGGGCACGCCGGGCATGATCGATGTGCTGGTGGGCACGATCGTCCTGCTGCTGGTGCTGGAGGCATGCCGGCGCACCACGGGCCTGGCGCTGCCGATCGTGTGCGTGCTGGCGATCGGCTACGCCTACTACGGCGGTTACCTTCCCCAGGGCGCGGCGATCGCGCACGCCGGGGTGGACTGGGAACAGATCGTCAGCTCGTCGTTTCTGCAGTCCACCGGGTTGTACGGCGTGCCACTGGATGTCGCGGCCACCTACATCGTGCTGTTCACGATCTACGGCGCCGTACTCGAGGCCTCCGGTGCCAGCCGGTTCTTCATCAACCTGTCCTTCGCGGCCTTCCGCAAGTCGCGGGCCGCGCCGGGCCGGACGGTGACGCTGGCCGGCTTCCTGCTGGGCAGCGTATCGGGTTCGGGCACCGCGACGGCGGTGAGCCTCGGCACGGTGGCCTGGCCTGTGCTGCGAAAGGCGGGGTACCCCAAGGAGAATGCGGGCGGAATGCTCGCCGCGGCGGGCATCGGCGCGATCCTGTCCCCGCCGACGCTGGGCGCCGCGGCGTTCATCATCGCCGAGTATCTGGGGGTGCCGTACCTGACGGTGCTGGTGTGGGCGATCGTGCCGACCCTGCTGTACTACCTGGGCATCCTGCTGGCCGTCGAGATCGACGCACGGCGTTACGGCACAAGGGAAGTCGAGGTCGCCACCACATCGGCGTGGCGCCTGCTGGCCCGGTTCGGCTATCACCTCGCCTCGCTCGTGCTGATCGTGGTGCTGCTCGCCATGGACGTCTCGGCGGTTCGCGCCGTCGTGTACGCCACGGTCGCTGCGATCCTGCTGTCGTTCCTGGATCGCGAGCACCGTCTCACCCCGGCGCGGTTGTACTCCGCGCTGGCGACCGGCGTCCGGGGAGTGCTGTCGGTCGCGGCGGTCTGTGCGGCCGCGGGTGTCGTCGCGGCGATGATCACCAGGACCGGTCTCGGGTTGCAGTTGAACTCGATCCTGGTCAACACCGCCCGGTCGATCGCGGAAAACCCTACGGCCGTATTGATTCTCACGGCGATCTTCGCCGCGCTGGCGGTCTCGGTGCTCGGTCTCGCGGTTCCGGTGACGGCGTCTTTCGTGATCGCGTGGGTGATCATCGGGCCCGCGTTGCAGGACCTCGGGGTGGCCGCACCCGCCGTGGCGATGTTCGTGTTCTACTTCGCGGTGCTGTCGGAGGTGACGCCACCGACGGCGCTGGCCTCGGTGGCCGCGTCGGCCATCACCGGCGGGCGGGTGATCGCCACCATGATGCAGGCGTTCAAGTACGCGCTGCCTGCGTTCTTGGTGCCGTTCGCGTTCGTGCTGACCGAGAACGGGCAGGGACTGATCGGGCTGCGGTCGTTCACCGACGCGGTGTGGACGATGGCGGTCGTGGCGCTGGGCGTGGTGGCTCTCGCGGTGCTCACCGGCGGGTGGATGGTTCGTCGTGCGGGCTGGCCCGAGCGGGCGCTGTGTGCGCCCGCGGCGGCGCTGCTGCTGTACCTGCAACCGCTGACCATCGCGGTCGGGGCGGGGCTGCTGGTGCTCGCGCTCGCACTGAACCTGGGCCTGGCCCGGTTCCGCGGTGACGAGGCTCAGTCGCTCAGCGCGACTCCAGGTACGTGATCACCGCGCGCACCCGGCGGTGATCGTCGGCGGTCTCGGTGAGGTTGAGCTTGGTCAGGATGCTGCGCACATGCTTCTCGACCGTGCCCTCGGTGACCCACAGCCGGCGTGCGATACCCGCGTTGGACCGGCCCTCGGCCATCAGCATGAGCACCTCCTGCTCGCGTGCGCTGAGCGCGGCCAGCGGATCGTCGCGCCGGCGCGCGGACACCAGTTCCGACACCAGCGCCGGGTCCACCACCGAGGCGCCCTTGGCGATGCGTTCGAGGGTCTCGACGAAGTCGGACACGTCGGTGACGCGTGACTTCAGCAGATAGCCGATGCCGTGACCGCTCGCGAGCAGTTCGGTCGCGTGCTCCACCTCGACGTGTGCCGAGAGCACCAGGATGCCGGTGCCCGGGAACTCGTTGCGGATCACCTTGGCGGCGTCGAGTCCCTCGGTGGTGTTGGTCGGGGGCATCCGGATGTCGACGACCGCCAGCTGCGGTGTCTTCTCCCGCACCAGCGTGAGCAGTTCGATCGCGTCGGCGGCCTGGCCGACGACGTCGAAGCCGGACCGGTCGAGCAGGCTCGAGAGCCCTTCACGCAACAGAACGTCGTCGTCGGCGACGACGACTTGCAGCCCACTCATCGGTGATCCTCTCGGTGCCCCGCTCGGGATGATCCATCATTTCCCATCGGCGTGTGCGCGGCTATGTGAACGGGCTAGGTAAATGTCAACGTGAATGCGCCGGGCGAATGCGATCGATCACCGGACGAACGCCGCACCCTTTTCGCGATCCAGGTAGGTCTCGGACTTGTTCTTGAGGAAGAACAGGTACACCACCAGCGAGATCGCGATGCAGACGGTCACGTAGCCGATGAACAGCGGGACCTGGTCGCGTTCCTTGAGGGCCTGATAGATCACCGGCGCGGTGCCACCCACCAGTGAGTTCGCCAGCGCGTAGCCGACGCCGACGCCGAGCGCGCGGATGTGCGACGGGAACAGCTCGGCCTTCACGACCGCGTTGATCGAGGTGTATCCGGTGAGGATGATGTAGCCGCCGGCGACCAGCAGGAACGACATGATCGCCGAGTGGGTCTGCGGCAGGTAGGTGATCAGGATGTAGGTGTAGATCACGCCGCCGAAACCGAACCACAGCAACAGGGGCTTGCGGCCCACCTTGTCGCTGATCAGGCCACCGACGGGCTGCAAGAGCATCAGGAAGATGAGCCCGAACAGGTTGATCCAGGTCGCGGTCATCGCCTGGTCCTTGTAGGTGGTCTTGACGATGGCCGGGGCGTTGACGCTGTAGGTGTAGAACGCGATGGTGCCGCCGAGGGTGATCAGGAAGCACATCAGCAGCGCTTTGGGGTACCGCGTGAGCAGTTCGCCCAGCGAGCCCGAACTCGTGTCCTTGCCCGTCTTGATCGCCTCGAGTTGTTCCTCGCTCAGCGACTCGTCCATGGTGCGGCGCAGCCAGAACACCACGATCGCGGCGACGCCGCCGATCGCGAAGCCGATGCGCCAGCCGAAGTCGTGTACCTGCTCGGTGGTGAACGCCGTGAGGATGATCAGCAGCGTGAACTGCGCGAGCACGTGGCCGCCGACGAGCGTGACGTACTGGAACGACGAGAAGAAACCGCGTCGCTCGCGGGTTGCGGCCTCCGACATGTAGGTGGCCGACGTGCCGTACTCGCCGCCGGTGGCGAAGCCCTGCACCAGGCGGCACAGGATCAGGATCACGGGTGCGGCCGCACCGATCACCTCACGCGACGGCACGATGGCGATGACCAAAGAGCACAGCGCCATCAGGGACACACTGAACGTCAGCGCGGCGCGCCTGCCGCGGCGGTCGGCGAAGCGCCCGAAGAACCACGAGCCGATGGGGCGGGTCAGGAACGTCACCGCGAAGATCGCGTAGACGTAGACCGTCGAGTTCTCGTCGCCTTCGGCGAAGAACTGCTTCTCGAAGTACGTCGCGAACACCGTGTAGACGTAGACGTCGTACCACTCGACGAGGTTGCCCGACGATCCGCGGATGGTGTTCCAGATGGCGCGGCGGGTTTCCGCGGCGCCGGATCGCGTGGGCGGGTGTGCCTGGCCGGCAACCGTCATGACCGTCCCCCAGAGTTGGTGTGTCCCCCGAACGACGGACAGGGTAGTCGTTGCCGGGTGTGCCCTCGCGCGCAGGTCACGAACCAGTCAAGCGCTTGCGCGCACGATCGGCCAGAAGAGCGCGAACAGTCGCTCCTGCCAGCCGTCGGCGACTGCGCCGGTGCGGGCGGATTCGGCGATGTAGGCGCCGACCACGGCATCGATCAGCGTTTGTGCGTCGACGTCGTCGCGCATCGACCCATCGGTCTTGGCCGCGTCGATCACCTCGGCCAGGGCCGCGCGCTGTTCGACCAGGATCCGCCGGAACAAGGTGTTGAACTCGGGGTCGTCCTCGGTGCACAGCGCTGCCAGGCCGCCGATCCCGATGCCGTCCTCGATCGTCCCGATCGCCTGGGCGATGACCCAGCGGAGCCGGTCGGGCGCGTCGGCGCCGGGGTCGAGCGATTCGGGTGTGGCCAGGCCCGACAGCGCCGCGGCGAGCATCTCGCGCCGGTTGTGGTGGCGCCGGTAGATCGTGGTCTTGGCGATACCCGAGTGTGAGGTGACGGCTTCGACCGTGACGGCGCGCGGACCTCCGCTGCGCAGCAGGTGCAGGGTCGATTCGGTGATGCCGTCCTCAACGCGTCGTCGCTCTGCCATCTGGGTCCTGTTCGTCGGGAGCTTTCGCCGTCGTTTAGCGCTACACTAGCCGTAGCGGCGATACGCTACGCGTAGCGAATCGTACCCGTTCGAGTCAGCTTCAGCAGAAAGGTGGATGGCATGCGCGCCAAACCCGGTCGGATCTCGGTCTCCTATGTCGCCTACGTGATGTTGCTCCTCGGCTTCATCTCGCTCGGTGTGCTGGTCGGCTCGCTCGCAGTCGGCAGCCCCGACGTGGCCCGGCTCGCGGGTGTCGCCCTGGCGGGAAGCGTGACCGCTTCCGTCGTGGGCTTTCGCGTGGCCGCGCGCAAGTTCAAGGCCGAACGCGGTGCCGATGCCCACAACGTGAGCATCTTCGACAGGCCACGCGACGCCGAAGCCGCGGATCGGTACGCGCAGCGTTACCGCCCGGTCGACCCCGGCACCGACACCGACACCGTTGCCGTCGCGGTGTTGCCGGCAGCCGAAACCACCGCAGCGCGTGAGCGCCGGGCGGCGTGATCGCCTAGAGGAACGCCAGCGGGATCGAGACCGCGAGCGCCCACACCAGCATGGTCAGGCCGGTGTCACGCAGCACGGGGATCAGATCCTTGCCGCCCAGGCCGCGGCGCACGGGCGCCGCGGCACGCGCGGCAAGCGGCAGCGCCACCAGGCCCGCCGCGGCCCACGGTGTCGCGAGCATCAGCACGAGTGTCAGCACCATCGCGACCCCCACCAGCACCTGGAACAGCACGCGGGTGCGGACGTCGCCGAGGCGCACGGCCAGCGTGATCTTGCCGGTCTGGGCGTCGGTCGGGATGTCGCGCAGGTTGTTGGCCACCAGCACGGCCGACGAGAGCGATCCCATCGCGACCGCGAGCACCAGGCCCACCCAGTCGACGCGCAGCGCCTGCACGTACTGCGTGCCGAGCACCGCGACCAGGCCGAAGAAGATGAACACCGCGACCTCGCCGAGGCCCTGGTAGCCGTAGGGCTTCTTGCCGCCGGTGTACAGCCACGCCCCGGCGATGCACACCGCGCCGACGGCGATGAGCCACGGCGCGCTCGTCACGGCCAGCGCCAGGCCGGCCACCGCGCCGACGGCCAGGCTCACGATCGCCGCGGTCAGCACCGCGCGGGGCGACGCGAGTTTCGAACCCACCAGGCGCAGCGGCCCCGACCGCACATCGTCGGTGCCGCGGATGCCGTCGGAGTAGTCGTTGGCGAAGTTGACACCCACGATCAACGCGAGCGAGACGGCCAACGCCAGCAATGCTTTCCACCACACGGCCGCATCCAGCCAGGCCGCCGCGCCGGTGCCGGCGATCACCGGTGATACGGCGTTGGGCAACGTACGGGGGCGGGCGCCTTCGATCCACTGCGCGAAACTGGCCACGCCGCCATCGTATTTGCACGGGTGTTTGCGGGGATACGCACAGTATTCGCAGGACATGTCCTGCTGCGCGGGCCGACCTAGACTGGCCCCATGAACGAGCAGCTCAGCAAGACCGAGATCGGCAAGGACGCGCTGCAGGAGTCCGTCGAGGCGCTGGCCACGACGGTGGGGGAGGTCGCCACGATCGTCACCACGGCCGTCAAGGACGTGGCGTCGGCCATCGGGGGTCTCGCGACCGAGGTGTTCGAGATCGGTGACATCGCGCGCCGCGCGGCGCGGGCAGGCGCCCCGGAAAGCGCCGCAGGAGACGCAGAAGACACAGACATCGCCGAGTGATGCTCGGGGTCATCGGCGGCAGCGGTTTCTACACGTTCTTCGGCTCTGACGCGCGAGCGGTCAGCGTCGAGACCCCGTACGGCCCGCCGAGCGCGCCCATCACGGTGGGCACGGTGGGTGATCACGAGGTGGCGTTCCTGCCGCGGCACGGCGTGAAGCACGAGTTCTCGCCGCACACCGTGCCGTACCGCGCCAACCTGTGGGCGTTGCGCTCTCTCGGGGTGCGACGCGTCTTCGCGCCATGCGCGGTCGGCAGCCTCACGCCGGATCTTGGGCCGGGTTCGATCGTGGTGCCCGATCAGCTGGTCGACCGCACCAGCGGGCGCGACGACACGTACTTCGATTCCGGCGGAATCCATGTCGCCTTCGCCGACCCGTACTGCCCGACGCTGCGCGCCGCGGCCACGGGGCTTCCCGGCGTGGTCGACGGTGGCACCATGGTGGTGATCCAGGGTCCGCGTTTTTCCACGCGCGCCGAGAGCCGCTGGTTCGCGAGCCAGGGCTTCACGCTGGTGAACATGACCGGCTATCCCGAGGCGGTCCTCGCTCGTGAGCTGGAGATGTGTTATGCGGCAGTCGCTTTGGTGACCGATCTGGACGCGGGCATCGAGGTCGGGTCGGGTGTCCGCGCGGTCGACGTGTTCGCCGAGTTCGAGCGCAACATGCCGCCGTTCAAGAAACTCGTCTTCGAGGCACTCGAGGCCGTCGAGGTCGAGCGGACCTGCACGCACTGCCTGACCCACAGCGGGGTGCAGTTGCCCTTCGAGTTGCCATGAGGGTCCTGCTGACCGGTGCGGCCGGGTTCATCGGCAGCCGGATCGCGGTGGCGCTGCGCGACGCGGGCCATGAGGTGATCGGCGTCGACGCGATGCTGCCCGCTGCGCACCGCACCGGGGCCCAACCGCCCGAGGGTTGCGAGCTGATCGACGTGCGCGACGCGGATGCGTTGGCGCCGTTGCTCTCTGGCGTCGACGTGGTCTGTCATCAGGCCGCGGTGGTGGGTGCCGGGGTGAACCCGGGTGACGCCCCGTCGTATGCGAGTCACAACGATCTCGGCACCGCGGTGCTCTTGGCGCAGATGTTCGAGGCGGGGTGCACTCGCCTGGTGCTGGCGTCGTCGATGGTGGTCTACGGGCAGGGCCGTTTCTACTGCGTGGAGCACGGCGAGATCGACCCGATGCCGCGCTCACGTGCCGATCTCGATGCCGGGGTGTTCGAACACCGGTGCCCGGTCGGCGAGGAACCGCTGCGGTGGCAGTTGGTCGGCGAGGACGCGCCGGTGCGTCCTCGCAGCCTGTACGCCGCGAGCAAGGCCGCCCAGGAGCACTACGCGCTCGCGTGGGCCGTGGCCGTGGGCGGTTCGGTGGTGGCGTTGCGCTATCACAACGTCTACGGTCCGGGCATGCCGCGTGACACCCCCTATTCGGGGGTCGCGGCGATCTTCCGTTCCCAGCTCGAATCTGGTGATGTGCCAAGGGTTTTCGAGGACGGCGGCCAGATGCGCGACTTCGTGCACGTCGACGACGTCGCGGCGGCCAACCTGGCGGCCGTGCACGCCGTGGACGGGGGCCTGGACGGATTCCACCCGTTCAACGTGTGCTCGGGCAGGCCCATCTCGATCATGGACGTGGCCACGCAGTTGTGTGAGGTGCGCGGGGCGCCCGGGCCGGTGGTCACCGGCCAGTACCGCAGCGGCGACGTCCGGCACATCGTCGCCGATCCCGCGCGCGCCCACGAGGTGCTGGGGTTTCGCGCTGCGATCGACCCGCGCGACGGCCTGCGGGAGTTCGCGTTCGCCAGACTGCGTGACTGAGGGAGTGACCGAGGACCACTTGACACCCGTCAAGTGGCGTGGTCGATACTGACGGGGTGAAACCCGCGATCTGTGAACAGTTCGGTATCGACTTCCCGCTCTTTGCGTTCAGCCACTGCCGCGACGTGGTGGCCGCGGTGACCAACGCAGGCGGTTTCGGCGTGCTCGGCGCCACGGCCTACACGCCCGAGCAGCTGGACCAGGAACTGTCCTGGATCGACGAGCAGGTGGGCGGCAAGCCCTACGGCGCCGACATCATCGTGCCCGCGAAATTCGAGGGCAAGGGCGAGAACCTGACCCGCGACCAGCTCAAGGACCGCATCCCCGGCGAGTACCGCGACTTCATCACCGGTCTGCTCGCCGAGCACGGCATCGAACCGGACCCCAAGCAGCGGCTGGGTGGTTCCTCGCTGTCCGGGGACACCGGACGCGAACTGCTCGACGTCGCGTTGAGCCACCCGATCAAGCTGATCGCCAACGCCCTTGGCGTTCCGCCGGACTACATGATCGAGGCAGGTCGCGAGCGCGGTGTGCCCGTGGCGGCTTTGGTCGGCGCGCGGGAGCACGCCCTCAAGCAGGTGCAGGCGGGCGTCGACCTCATCGTCGCGCAGGGCACCGAGGCGGGCGGCCACTGCGGCGAGGTGTCGACGCTGGTGCTGGTGCCAGAGGTGATCGACACCCTGGCCCAGGCAGGCAGCGACATCCCGGTGCTGGCGGCGGGCGGCATCGTGACCGGCAGGCAGATGGCCGCGGCCGTGGCCATGGGCGCCGCGGGTGCCTGGACGGGCTCGGTGTGGCTGACCACCGAGGAGGCCGAGACCGCGCCTGCCACCGTGCAGAAGATGCTCGCGGCTACCTCGCGCGACACCATCCGGTCGACCGGGCGCACCGGCAAGCCCGCGCGTCAGCTGGTCTCGGACTG
Organism: Mycolicibacterium smegmatis; assembly: GCF_001457595.1. Taxonomy (GTDB): domain Bacteria; phylum Actinomycetota; class Actinomycetes; order Mycobacteriales; family Mycobacteriaceae; genus Mycobacterium; species Mycobacterium smegmatis. The sequence continues at coordinate 1,098,313 of NZ_LN831039.1, forward strand.
GACCAAGGCCTGGGCGCCCACACCCGGCGGGCATCCGACCCTGCCGCTGCCGCTGCAGAACATGCTCGCCGAGCCGGTGATCCGCCGCATCGATGTGCTTGCCGCACAAGGGCATCAGGGTGCCCAGGAGCTCGCGACGTACTTCGTCGGTCAGGGCGTGGGCCTGATGAACAAGGTCAAGCCCGCAAAAGAGGTCGTGCGTGAGTTCATCGAGGACTACCTGGCCGCCACCGAACGGCTGAGCAACTCGCTGCCGGACTGACGCCCGGTGTCACGCGGCGGGCAGGCGGACCTCGAACCGTGCACCGGTGTCGAGGTTGCTCGCCGTGAGCGATCCGCCGTGGGCGGCCACCAGGCCCGCGGCGATCGCCAGGCCCAGCCCCGAACCGCTCGGCAGCGACGAATCAGCGCGCGGCACACGGCCGTTGGATCCGCGGTAGGCCACGTCGAACACCTTCGGCAGATCGGCCTCGTCGATGCCGACGCCGGTGTCGTCGACGCGGATCCACGCGCCGTCGGTGTCGGAACCCACCGCGAGCGTGACACTTCCACCGTCGGGGGTGTGCGCGATCGCGTTGGCGACGAGATTCGACAGCACCCGCAGAAGCGAGCGGTCGCTGCCGATCACGCGCACCGGACCCGTTGGCAACTCGGCCCGCAGCGTCACCCCGGCACGCTGGGCGGGCAGGCGATGCGCGGACAGCACGTCGTCGACCACCTCGTCGAGCGCCACCTGATCGCGTGTGGGGGCGATCGCCCCCGCGTTGATCTTCGACATCTCGAACAGGTCGTCGACCATCTCGGCGAGCCGGATCGATTCCTGCTCGATCTGTTTGGCGTGCACCCTGACCTCGTCGTCGGTGACCACACCGTCGGCGATGGCCTCGGCGACCGCGCGGATACCGGCCAGCGGGGTCCGCAGATCGTGGCTGACGAACGCGACCAGCCGGCGACGCGAATGCTCGGCGGCGCGTTCGGCGTCGCGGATCTCCTGCTCCCACACCGTGCGTCGGGCCTGGTATCGCGCCAGCATGATCGCGGCCGGGATCGTCACCACCGACACGATCACCAGCACCACCGCGATGCGCTCGAACGTCGCGGTGATCATGAACCCGCTGGCGCCGATCACACCGGTGAATGTCGCGACCACGGGGATGAGCACCAGCGCGACCATGCTGACCGCGAGCGACCAGGACCGTGCCAGGTGGATGATCACCGCGCCTGCGAGCACCACGGGGACCGAGCAGGCCAGTGCCCATCCGGCGATCTGCCACAGGTCGGTCATGGCTGTCCACTCCAGAGGTAGCCGCGGCCCCACACCGTCTGCACCCGGTGGTGCGTGCCGAGCTTCGAGCGCAGCCGCTTGACGTGCACCGTGACGGTGGACAGGTCGCCGAAGTCCCACCGCCACACCCGCTTGAGCAGATCCTCGCGCGAGAACACGGTGTCGGTATGGGTCAGGAAGAACACCAGCAGGTCGAATTCGCGGTTGGTCAGGTTCACCGGGCGCCCGGACAATGTGACCGACCGCGACGCGGTCGACACGCGCAGTTCGCCGACCGTGAGTTCGGCCGGCGCGGGCGTCGTCAGCCCGGACGTGCGGCGCAGCACCGACCGCACACGCAGGGCCAGCTCGCGCGGGCTGAACGGTTTGGTCAGGTAGTCGTCGGCGCCGGCCTCCAGCCCCGCGATGCGGTCGTCCTCCTCGCCGAGCGCGGTCAGCAGGATCACCGGCAGCCGGTAATCACCGTATTTGCGCAGCTCGCGGCACAACGACAGCCCGTCGGGCCCGGGCATCATCACGTCGAGCACCGCGACGTCGAGCTGCTCGGACTCCAGCAGCCGCAGCGCCTCCGAGCCGTCGTGCGCGATGGTCACGTCGAGCCCGTCACGTTCGAGGTAGCGGCGGACGACGTCGCGGACGACGGTGTCGTCGTCGGCGATCAGGACACGGGGCACAGTCTCTGAGGCTAGTGCCGCACGGCCGCTACCAGCACCTGCGTCACGAATTCGTCATGGATTGCCCATGGTGTTCACCAACGTCGCGACCTAACGTCGCGTACGTGGCCCCCCGATCCGCAACCGTCACGGTGGTGCTGCCCTGTCTCGACGAAGAGCAGTCCCTACCTGCGGTGCTCGCCGCGATACCGCACGGCTACCAGGCGCTCGTCGTCGACAACAACAGCACCGACCGCACCGCCGAGGTGGCCCGTGCACACGGCGCCGTGGTGGTCCACGAACCGCGGCCGGGTTACGGGTCGGCCGTGCACGCCGGGGTCCTCGCGGCGCAGACGCCGGTGGTGGCCGTGCTCGACGGCGACGGATCGCTCGACCCGGCCGCGCTGCCTGCGCTGGTGAGCGCGCTCGACGACGGCGCGGACATGGTGATCGGACGCCGCAGGCCCGTGGCCGGGCTGCGCTGGCCGTGGCACGCCCGGTTGGGCACGGCCGCGGTGTGCTGGCGGCTGCGGCGACGGTACGGACTGCCGGTTCACGACATCGCCCCGATGCGGGTGGCGCGCCGCGAGGCGCTGCTGGACCTGGGGGTGACCGACCGCCGGTCGGGATATCCGCTGGAACTGCTGGTGCGCGCGGCCCAGGCCGGATGGCGCGTGGTGGAGCACGACGTGACCTACGGCGCGCGCACCGGTGGCAGATCGAAGGTCAGTGGTTCGCTTCGCGGCAGCGTGATCGCCGCGGTCGACTTCTGGCGGGCGATCTGATGCTCGCGGTCACGGTGCTCGTGGTCGCCAAGGCGCCCGTGCCGGGCCTGGCGAAAACCCGCCTGGCCGCGGGAGTCGGCGCCGATGTGGCCGCGGACATCGCCGCGGCAGCGCTGCTCGACACGCTGGACGCGGTGGCCGGCGCGCCCGTGGCGCACCGTGTGGTCGCGATGACGGGTGATCTCGCCGAAGCCTGCCGGGGACGCGAAATCGCCGACCGCCTGGCCGATTTCACGGTCGTGGCGCAACGCGGCGACGGTTTCGCCGAACGTCTGGTCCACGCGCATTCCGACGCCGCGCGACCGGGTTTCCCCGTGCTGCAGATCGGCATGGACACCCCGCAGGTCAGTGCCGGGCTGCTCAGCGACTGCGGGCAGGCGCTGCTGGGTGCCGATGCGGTTCTCGGCATGGCATGTGACGGCGGCTGGTGGGTGCTGGGTGTGCACGACGCCGCCGCGGCCGCGTGCCTGCGCACCGTGCCGATGTCGCGGCCCGACACCGGCGAGCTGACGCTTGCGGCGTTGCGGGACAACGGGATCACCGTGCAACTGCTGGCCGAGCTGGCCGATGTGGACACGATCGACGACATCGACCCGGTGCGCCGCGCGTGCCGGCCCGGCAGCAGGTTCGCATGTGCCACCGAGGGGGTGTGAGGCGTGCACGGACATCTCTACGACAGGGCGCTCGACGGCGAACGCTGCTGGATCCGGCATGCCGACGGGCGTGTGCAGCGGTTGCCGGTGCGCCGGTGGCTGGGTGGCGCGCGTTCCGAGCGCCGGTTCGACCGCACCGTGGTGAACCTGTGCTCGGGGCCGACCATCGATCTCGGTTGCGGGCCCGGACGTCTGGTGGCCGGTCTGGTGCGCCGCGGAGTTCCCGCGCTCGGCGTCGACCAGTCGGTGGCGGCCGTCGCGATCGCGCGCAACAGCGGGGTTCCCGTGCTGTGCCGGGATCTGTTCGGGCCGTTGCCCGGAACCGGCCGGTGGCACACCGCGCTGCTGGCCGACGGCAACGTGGGGCTGGGCGGAGATCCGTGGCGCGTGCTGCAGCGCGCCGGCGAACTGCTGCGCCGGGGTGGCGAATGCCTCGCCGAGTTCGACACCGATATCACCGGGGTCGAGGCGAACTGGGTGCGGTTGGAGTCCGCGCATGCCGTCGGCCCGTGGTTCCGCTGGGCGTCGGTCGGACTGGACTGCGCCGAGCACATCGCGGCCGACGTGGGCCTGGCGCTGAGCACCGTGCACTCGATCGGCGACCGGGCCGTGGCGAGCCTGGTGGCGGCATGAGCCCGCAGGCCGGGACGAGGGCGGGAGAAAAACCGGCCCCGTTGCGCGGCACCGCGATCACCGCGAGAGTCGGCCTCGCACTGGGCGTCGCGGTGGCGGTGTGCTTCGTGACGGGGTTGATCAGCCACTTCATCCAGCACCCGCAGCCATGGTTCTTCTGGCCGACGCGCCCGGTGTGGCTCTACCGGCTCACCCAGGGGCTGCACGTGATCTCGGGTATCGCAGCCATCCCGCTGATCGTGGTGAAGCTGTGGTCGGTGTGGCCCAAGCTGTTCGAGCGTCCCGTGATCGGCGGGTTCGTACGCCAGCTCGAGCGTGCTTCGATCCTGGTCCTCGTGGGCGCCATGCTGTTCCAGCTGTCCACCGGGATCATGAACATCGCGCAGTGGTACGCGTTCGAGTTCTTCTTCACCACATCGCATTACGCGATGGCCTATGTGGCCGCGGGCGCCGTGCTGGTGCACATCGCGGTCAAACTTCCCGTCATCCGCAGAGCGCTGGGCGAACCGCTGGAGCAACCGTCGGGTGAGCTGCCCGGCGTCCCCGGACTGTCACGGGGGCTCACGCGCCGCACCGTGCTGCGCGGCACCTGGCTCGCGGTGGCGGTCGCGACGGTCGCCACGGCCGGGCAGACCGTGCCGCTGCTGCGGAAGGTCTCGGTGCTGGCGCCGCGCACGGGTCAAGGGCCGCAGGGGGTTCCGGTGAACCGCTCGGCGATCGCGGCCGGTGTGCTGCGCACGGCACGCTCACCGCAGTACCGCCTGACGGTCACCGACGGCGCGGTCAGCCGTGCGTTCACGCTCGAGGATCTGCAGGCCATGCCGCAGGTCACGCACCGACTGCCCATAGCCTGCGTCGAGGGGTGGAGCGTCGACGCCGAGTGGACCGGCGCGGTGCTCGCCGATCTCCTCGCCACGGTGGGCGCCTCGCCGGACTCCGACGTGCGGATGATCTCGCTGGAACCGCCCGGTCCGTACTCGCGCACCACGCTGCCCGCGCGGCACGTGCGTGATTCGCAGACGCTGATCGCGTTGCGGCTCAACGGGGAGGCGCTCGACCTCGATCACGGCTACCCGTGCCGGTTGATCGCGCCGACACGTCCGGGAGTGCTGCAGACCAAATGGCTTTCGCGCATCGAGGTGGTGCCATGACACGAATCGTGTTGGCGGCCCTCGGTGTCGTCGTCGGCGGTTACGGCGCGGTGCTGTTGTGGGACAACCCGCCCGTGATCCTCGTGCGGATCGTGGTGTGGGCCCTGGTCGCGGTGGTCGTGCACGATCTGGTGTTCGCGCCCGTCTGCGCCGCACTGGGCTGGAGCAGTCGCCGCCTCGTCCCGGTGCGCTGGCAGGCCCCGGTCGCTCTGGCGGCGCTGTGCAGCGTGGTCCTGGCGCTGCTCGCGATCCCGGTGTACGGCAAGCCGGGCCTGCGACCCGACAATCTGAGCGTGCTCGACCGCGACTATGTGCGCGGCCTGTGGTGGTCGCTGGCGGTCGTGTGGCTGTGTGTGCCCGCCTATATGGGTGGGAAGGCCCTGAAAGACGTGGCGTTCAAGCGGTCCCGTCAGCCACTACCAGTTGGTCAGGATGAGGTGGTTGAGCGCGAGCGCGCCTGCGACATTGAGCCCCAGCCACCAACGGTGTGACCGCGGGGGCAGCAGCGCACCCGCGGCGGTCAGCCACACCGTGAACGGCAGCCAGATGCGTTCGGTCTCGGCCTTGCTCAGCATGCTCAGGTCCGCGAACGTGATGGCCAGCAGCGCACCGATCACCAGCATCGGCAGGCCCGGATTGCGCCGGGCCGCCTTGATGTCGAACACCCGGCCGATCCCGGCGACACTGCCCAATCCGATCGCACACACCACCGACGCGAGATTCGCCCACGACCAGTACTGGAACGGCCGGTTGTTCGCGATTCCCTGCCAATAGCGTTCCTGCACCAGGGTGTAACCGTCGAACCACCAGAACCCGGCGACCAGGAAGACCGCCACCACGGCGAGCACCGCGATGACCGCCGGAACGGCCACACGCAGCGCCGCCCGCCAGTCGGGCGCCGTGATCAGCACGGCCAACGCGATCAGCGCGGCCAGCGCCAGGCCGTAATTGAGGAAGATTCCCCAGCCCAGCAGCAGACCGGAGCCCACCGCGGTCGGTAACGCCACCCGCCGCCGGTGGACACTGTCGCGGACCGCGAGCGCCAACAGAGCCAGACCCCACGCCGCGACCCCGGCGAAATACCCGTCGGCCGACACCGCGATCCAGATCGCGGTGGGCGCCACCGCGACGAACGGTGCGGCCAGTCGTGCGGTGGCCTCACCCGATACGGCCCGCAGCGCGACGACGATCGCGGCCGCGGCACTCGAACCGGCCAGCAGGCACAGCAATCCGGCCCACGCGCCGCCGCCGAGACCGATGCGGTCGAGCCACACGAACGTCAAGAGCGCGCCCGGCGGGTGGCCTGACACATGGGTGATCCACGAATCCGGCTGGAAGTCCAGAATTCTGCTGGAGAACGTGCGCAGCGCCTCGCCGATGTCGGTGACCGACGGCACCTGGCGCAGATATTCGTGACGCGCGGTCAACCGGCCGGCGAACCCGCGCTGCCAACCGTCGATCATGGCCAGCGAGAACGCCCACAGCGCCGAGGTCACCCACGCGACCAGCGGCAGCGCGCGCCACGGCAGGCGTTGGGCCACCGCCGGGCCCCACCAGACCGTGGCCGCGCCGATCAGGACGGCCGGCACCGTGCCCCAGCCGACGTGGGCATTCCACCACCCGAAAATCGGTGCGGTGTCGGCAAAACTGTAGATCTGCGCCGGTGTGCTGTTGATCAGTGGCGTGACGATGCCGAGATCGAGATGCGGCACCACGAATGCCGCCGTCACCAGCAGTATCGCGATGATCACCGCCACCAGTTCGCGTCGCCCGATCTGCATGCGCTCAGCCTATGGCCATACGGCTGAGCAGAGGCTGACGTTTCGCTGACGGTGCGGTCGGGCACAATACCGGACGTGGTCGACGAACAGTTGTTCTGCGGGATCGAGTTGGCCCGGCGTATCGAACGTGCCGAGGCGCAATTGATCACGGCCGCCACCGAGGCCACACGCGGCCGCGGCGCCGAGGGACTCGTCCTGCCGGTGGCCGGCGGCTTCGCCTGCTTCGCCGAACCAGGTTCGCCCATGAACAAAGTGGTGGGCCTCGGTTTCAAGGGCGTCCCGGACGAATCGGTTCTCGGGCGGGTGGAGCGTGCCCTCGCGGCGCGTGGGTCGGCGACCCAGGTCGAGCTGTCCAATTTGGCAGATCCCGAAATCGCCGCATTGTTGACCGGTCGCGGCTATCGGCTGGAGGGGTTCGAGAACGTCCTCGGCCGACGCGTCACGGGCGAGACCTCCGGCCCGCCCGCCGGGGTCGAGGTGCACCGGGCACAGGATCTCACGGCCTTTGTCGACGTCGTGGTCGACGGTTTCGCGCATCCAGACGCCCAGGGCGTGCCCAGCCACGAGGACTTTCCCCGCGACGTCGTGGATCGGGTCACCCGCGACTTCCAAAAGGCCGGGGCGACACCCTATGTCGCGTTGTGTGACGGCGCGGTCGTGGGCGGCGGCAGCGTGCGGTTCACCGACGGGATCGCGCAGTTGACCGGTGCGGCAACCGCGCCGGCGTACCGGCGTCGCGGTGTCCAATCCGCATTGTTGCGGGCCAGGCTCGCCGACGCCGCGGCGGCGGGCTGCGAACTCGCGGTCGTCACCACCGCACCGGGATCGCTGTCACAGCACAACGTGCAGCGCCGCGGCTTCCAACTGCTCTACACCCGTGCGATCCTCGTCAAACCGCCGTCGAATTGACGCAGTCCGATATTCGAGGTTATTGATTCGCGGCTTCGTACGCGGTGATGATCTCGGTGGAAAGGCGTCCGCGCTCGGAGACGCTGTGGCCGTTGGCCCGCGCCCATTCGCGGATCGCGCGGCTGCGCTCCTGGCTTGACGTGCCTGCAGTTTTCGATGCGGTCCTGCGCGAAGAGGCCTTGCGCTTCGGTGCGCCCTTGGCGGCTGCCGCTTTGAGCGCCCGGTTGGATGCCCTTTTCGACACCCCGTTCGAGGTCCCGTTCGATTCCGCCTTCGAGGCAGCTTTGGCCTCGGCGGGTTTCCGGGCGCGGGCCGCCTTGCGCGTCACACGTCCGTCGTCGGCCTTCGCCTTCTTTGCGGCCTTGATGTAGCGCGCGATGTCCTTGTTGAACTGGGCGCCGTTCTTGGTGGTCAGGACAAGTGTGTAGTCCTCGCCGCGGTACGAAAATTCGACCGTGTCAACATCTTTCTCGTCGATCGGAACCCCGTCGAGATCGTCGATGTAGTCGATCGTCACAATTTTTCCCACGCAGCTTCCTCCGATGTCGGTGACTATTTTTATTCCAAAGCCTACCGTGTGTTGTGAGCGGTCAGAACATCACTGCATCGGAAACCGGCCGCGCGCCATCATTGATCATTTCCGCGGGCCCGAAATACCGGGGTTCTCCGCCAGTGGTCAATGGCATCACCCATAAGCGCCCACCGTGCATCCTTGGCGGAAAAAGCGCTGAAATCCCGCCCACGATGCACGGTCGCCGCGAATCAGTAGAGGATTTTGCGGAGGTTGTCCTCGGCGTAGTACTCGTCGAGTTCCTTGTCGCTCATATCGGGTTTGAACGCCTTGGCCAACTGTGCCACCGACGGCACCGCGGTGGGATTCCACGTTTCGGGCTTCCATGTGTCCGAGCGCAGGAAAGCCTTGGCGCAGTGGAAGAAAACCTCTTCGATGCTGATCTCCAGCGCCAGGATGGGGCGCTTGCCGTCGACCACCATGTCGTCGAAATAATCGGCGTCGGACAGGATTTTCGCGGTGCCGTTGATCCGCAACGTGTCACCGCGGCCGGGAATGAGGAACACCGTGCCGACGTGCGGTTGCTGCAGGACATTCAGATAACCGTCGACGCGTTTGTTGCCCGGTCGTTCCGGAATGGCGATCGTGGTGTCGTCGATGACGCGCACGAATCCCGGCGGATCGCCCTTGGGGGAGACGTCGACGCGCCCCTCGGCGTCGGTGGTCGCGACGAAACACAGCGGTGAGGCGGCAAGCCAGTCCTGCTGTACTTCGGAGAGTCGCGCGGTGACCTTGTTCGCGACGTATTTGTTGGGGTGTCCGACGATGGCACGCAGTTCGTCCACTGAGGTGACCTCTTGGCGCATGTTCACATCATGCCTGCACGCCGCAACCGGAAAAACCCCTCAACCGCCGAACCGGGCCACCAGGGCGCGCCGGTCGAGCTTTCCGATGCCGTGCCGGGGCAGTTCGTCGACCACATGCACCTCGCGTGGCGCGGCCGTGGCGTCGAGGGTCAGCGCGACGTGCGAGCGCAGTTCGGCGAGTTCGGGGAGCGGTGAACCCGCCGCGAGCACCACCGCGGCCACCACGCGCTGTCCCAACCGTTCGTCGGCCACCCCGAACACCGCGGCCTCGGCGATCGCGGGGTGGGTCACCAACGCGGCCTCGACGAGTTGGGGCAGCACGGTCAGGCCGCCTGTGCTCACCGCGTCGTCGATGCGTCCCAGTACGCGCAGCGCACCCGAATCGTCAAGGACGCCAAGGTCATCGGTGCGAAACCAGCCCGGTTCGGAAAACGGGTCCGGCTCCACCGGATTGCGGTAGCCCTTCGCGACCGTCGCGCCGCCGAGTGAGATCCGCGAGTCCTCGATGCGGATCGTCACCCCCGCGAGCGGCACCCCGTCGTACACGCATCCGCCCGCGGTCTCGCTCATGCCGTAGGTACGGACCACTCGGACCCCGCCCGCGGCAGCGCGTTCGGCCATACCCGCAGGCATGGGTCCGCCGCCGATGAGCACCGCGTCGAGTTCGGCCAGCGCCGTGGTTGCCGCCGGATCGCGCAGTGCCTTGTCGAGTTGGATCGCGACCATCGACGCGTATTTGCGTCCCGGGCCCAATCGCGCTATGGCAGAGGGCAATTCGCCGGGTTCGAAACCGGCGGGAATGGTCACGGGTGTGGTGCCCGCCACGGTGCTGCGCACCAGCACCTGCAACCCGGCGATGTGGTGGGCGGGCAGTGCCAGCAACCATCGGCCCGCCCCGCCGAGGCGTTCGTAGGTGGCCTCGGCACTGGAGACCAGGGCGCTGCGTGTCAGCAACGCACCCTTGGGTGCACCCGTCGTCCCCGACGTCGAGACCACCACGGCGACGTCGTCGTCGATGGATTCTCCGGCGCGCAACGTCGATGTCAGCAGCGCGGTCTGGCGTCGGTCCGCAGCAGGCACCGGCAGGATCGCGGATCCGCCGCCGGCCAGCAGATCCTCGAGGACGGTCAGCAGTTGCGCGGCCGACGCATCGACCGCGACGGGGCGCAGGACGGCTATCGCGGGCCTCCCGATTCACCGTCGGGCTCCTCGCCGTCGCGCGGATCGTCGAGCGGCCAGCCCTGCAACGCAAGATGCCTGCGCACACGCTCGATGTCCTCTTCGCGTGGCATCTCGTCGGTCATCTGGGTTATCAGCACGCCGATGTCGATGTGGTCGAAGTGAGCACGTTTCTCCAGATCCTCCGCGATGGCCTTGATCTCGTCGTTGGTGAGCCGACGGGTCAACAATGCCAGCAGCGGCACCCGGTCGGGGCCGGGCACGCCCTCGGGGTACCCGGCGTTGAGCCAGGCCGCGATCTTGGCGAGAAATGCGTTCACGTCGAACTCCTGAGGCGGCACCGAGGGGGAGCTGTCGGGTCAGGTATATCGGTATATCCACCGAGGATTTCACATACACGCCCACTCGGCTGGTGACGGCGGTCACAGCGAAATCGCCTCTCGCGGCGTCGATCCCGGCCGCGCCCGGGAAACGCATCACGGCGAGAAGATGAACAGTCGGTGAACACTGCCGTCAATGCAGGAAACACGCAGGTCAGACGCAGCATTTAGGACGGCTTGTCGCTGGTCAAATCGCTTCGCGATCCAGCAGAATTGGCGGCATGAGCGCAGAGCTTGTCGTGTTGGTGCTGCTGATAGCAACCGCACTTGCTTTCGACTTCACCAACGGCTTCCACGACACCGGCAATGCGATGGCCACCTCGATCGCAACCCGAGCGCTCAAGCCCAAGACCGCGGTCCTGCTGGCCGGCGTGCTCAACCTCGTCGGGGCGTTTCTCTCGGTCGAGGTCGCCATCACCGTCACCAGCTCGGTGCTCAAGATCCAGGATTCCTCGACCGGTCAGCTCGTCGGTTCGATCGACGCCTCGACCGGGCTCACCATCATCTTCGCCGGCCTCATCGGCGGCATCCTGTGGAACCTGCTGACGTGGCTGTTCGGAATCCCGTCGAGCTCGTCGCACGCCCTGTTCGGCGGTTTGATCGGCGCCGGACTGGCCGCGATCGGCCTCGCCGGAGTCAACTGGGCCGGCGTCACCCAGAAGGTGCTGATCCCGGCGGTCGCCGCCCCCGTCATCGCCTGCCTGGTCGCGAGCTGCGGCACGTGGCTGATCTACCGCATCACCCGCAATGTCGCACAGAAGCGCCGCGAACAGGGCTTCCGTGTGGGCCAGATCGCGACGGCCTCGCTCGTGGCGCTGTCGCACGGCACCAACGACGCGCAGAAGACCATGGGCGTCATCGCGCTCGCGCTCATCACCACCGGACATCTCTCGGGCGACGTCAAGGAGAACGGCCTGCCGTTTTGGATCATCGCGTCGTGCGCGCTGGCCATCGGGCTGGGCACCTACCTCGGCGGCTGGCGCGTCATCCGCACGCTGGGCAAGGGCCTCGTCGAGATCGAATCTCCGCAGGGCCTGGCCGCCGAGGCGTCATCCGCCGCGATCATCCTGAGCTCTAGCGCTGCCGGTATGGCGCTGTCCACCACCCACGTCGCCACCGGTTCGATCCTCGGCAGCGGCGTCGGCAAGCCCGGTGCCGAGGTGCGCTGGGCGGTCGCGGGCCGCATGGCGGTGGCGTGGCTCGTGACGCTGCCCGCCGCGGGCATCGTCGGTGCGCTGGCGTTCTGGCTGTCCCACGGGGTCGAGAAGCTGACCGGCTCGTCGCTGGCCGGTGACGGCCTGATCTTCATGGTTCTCGTCGGCCTGTCGTTCTACATGTGGTGGCGTGCACAGCAGCAGAAGGTCGACCACAACAACGTCAACGCCGATTGGGACGAGACCACCAACTCGGTGGTTCCCGCCGATCTGAAGGTGACCATCCCCGACAACTCCGAGCGCCCCACCCCCGCGGGTGTCTGACCTGAAGGAACGTTGATGACCTACCTGGAATCCATCATGAAGGTTCTGGTGGTCGGGTTGATCCTCGGCGCCGGACTGCCCGCGCTGTTCGCCACCGGCCTGCTCGCGTTCGCGGGCACCGACGCCGACGCCGACGGTACCGCCGCGGCACGCAACCCGATGATGAAGTTCCTGGGCCTGGCGCTGTTCGTGTTCGTGGGTGCGGTGATCCTGGTCGCGATCCTGTGGATCACGCGCGGCACCATCATCCACCACACCGGTGTCGACCTTTTCCCGTTCCTTCCGAGGAAGTGACATGACCGAGACGACGACGACCTTCATGGACAACGTCCTCGGTTGGCTGCGCAAGGGCTACCCCGAGGGCGTTCCGCCGAAAGACTATTTCGCGCTGCTGGCCCTGTTGAAGCGGTCGCTCACCGAGGACGAGGTGGTGCGCGCGGCGCAGGCGATCCTGCGTTCCACCGATGGCCAGAGCCCGGTGACCGACGACGACATCCGCAACGCGGTGCACCAGATCATCGAGAAGGAACCGACCGCCGAGGAGATCAACCAGGTCGCCGCGCGGCTGGCATCGGTGGGCTGGCCGTTGGCCGTTCCGGTGCGCTAGGCCGGTGCGCTGAGCGCCTAATCCCGCACGTCGCGCCGCAGCGGATGCGTCGAGGGCACCTGGACGAAGATCAGCGTGATGCCGTCGGGGTCGGTCACGTGCATCTCGTGCAGACCCCACGGTTCCTGTTTGGCCGGCCGCGTGATCGGCACCCCGCGACCCTCGAGCTCCTGCTGCGCGGCGTAGATGTCGCGCACCTGCAACCACAGGCTGCCGCCTCCCGACGGTTCGCCGTGGCCGGCGATCTCGATCAGCGACTGACCGGCGTAGAACACTGTGCCGCCGGGGTATTCACGCGCGATCGCCAGGCCGATCCCGTCGCGGTAGAACTCGAGCGATTTCTCGTAGTCGACCGGTCGGATCAACATCCGGCTGGCCAGGATCTCCATGGTGTCTGTCTACCACCCTCGTTTGCCGCGCGGGCGGGCGACACGGGATCAGTTCGGTCGCCGTGTCATGCGGCTGTGCCGGTCACTGGCACGCAGGCCGATTGCGAAGGCGGCCTGATCCTCGAAGTTCAGCGGGTTGCGGCCGGTGATCTCGTGGATGCGCGCGAGCCGGTGCCGCACGGTGTTGGTGTGCAGGAAGAGTTCGCGCGCGGTGTCGATGAGGGATCCGTTGGTGGCCAGAAACACCCGCAGCGTCCGCACGTGCTGGGTGCCGCGCTCGTGGTCGCTCTCGGCCAGGGGGTCGATGAGTTGCTGCTTGAACGGCGTGAGCCTGCTGAGCGGAAGGCCTTCCAGCAGACTGTCGAACGTGCTCAGCTGATCGGGCCCGATGCTGCCGCCGTGCTGACGTGCTAGGTCGAGCGCGATGCGGGCCTGTGTGATCGCCGAGCCCAGTTCGGCCAGCGGTGCGGTGGCCGAATGTCCCGACGGCAGCGACAGTTCGGCGGCGATCGCGGGCAGGTCGGCGGTGGCGCTGGTCGCCGGGTCGGTCAACACCAGGCACACCTCGGGGGCGTCGCCGACGAGCGCGGTGGGGAACGCCATCGACAACAGGGCGCCGGCACCGGCCGGCCACGCCGAGCAGGCCACCTCACGCGCGGCGAGGCCGGGCCAGTCCAGCAGCTGGTTGAGCGCGTCGGGAAGCAGCATGCGGCGCTCGACCAGTGACAGCAGCTGACCGACGCGTTCACGCGCCAGCGCCGCTTCGATGTCACGCTCGCCCTGCGCGGCCTGCACGAACCGCACGATCACGTCCAGCACGGCGTCGTCGGGTGGCGTGCCGCTGCCCACCCACACCAACGTGCCGAGTCCGTCGATGGTCACGGTGTGCGCTGCCGGGCCGCCGGTGTCTGCGGGTGCGCCGGGCTCGAGCAGGAAGTAGCAGCCCAGCACCTCACCCGCGCGGTCCAGCAGCTGCCGGGGTGATTCGCGGCGACGCGCAGACGCGAGCAGTTCCGGCACCAGGGTGTTGGTCGCGCGTGCGACGGCGAGTTCGCCGCCCACTTGGAAGTCGGCCACGTAGCGGCTCACGGTCGCGAACAGCACATTCGGCGGCGCGATCAGCAGCGGCAACCGCCTGCGCGTGCATGCCGCGACAAGAGCGTCGGGAACCGCGTCGTGCGCGTCGCCCGTGCCGAAACACAGGCCCGCGGCACCGGATTCACACAGTGCCGCGACGAAGGCCTCACAGTCGTCGGGCGTCTGCAGGCTGATGCCGACCGTGCACACCAGTTCGCCGCCGCGCAGGTAGCGCGACGGGTCGCGCAGCTCGGTGGTGTGGGCCCACGTGATCGTCCGGTCCAGTTCAGCCGACAGATCATCAGTCAGGTTCTGGGCCGCCACGACACCCAGGTGCGAATTGAGCAAATCGCGCAGCGTGGGGGCGACGTCGTCGCGATCAGGCACGGACCGAGCGTAACGCGGACGTCATATGAGGGCGCCGCCGCGTTGTGCGATCCTCCAAAGCCCCGGGTGCGCGACGGTGGGTTTGCAGCGACTTTGTCCCAACGCCTTGGCGGTGGCACAGGGCGGGCGTGATAGTTCGTGCAACCGGATCAAGGGAGGACACCGTGTCTGTACCTGAGTCGTCGTCAGGCGATTCGCAAACTCTGCGCCGCGAGTTCTCGTTGTGGTCGGCGTTCGCCTTCGCCTTCGCGTTCATCTCGCCGATCGTCGCGCTCTACGGCATCTTCGGCCTGGCGCTCTCGGCCGCTGGCCCCAGCTTCTGGTGGGGTTTCGGCCTCGTGTTCGCAGGCCAGTTCCTCGTGGCGCTGGTGTTCGCGATGCTGGTGTCGCGCTGGCCGCTCGAAGGGTCCATCTACCAGTGGTCACGGCGCCTGCTCGGCACCACCTACGGCTGGTTCGCGGGCTGGCTCTACATGTGGACACTCGTGATCGCGATGGCCACGGTCGCGCTCGGCGCGGCGGGCTTCGTCGCCAACATCGCCGGTCTCGAAGAACCGTCCGGCGGCACGCTCGCGCTGATCGCGCTGGTGATCCTGCTGGCGGGCACCGCGGTCAACCTCGCCGGACGTCAGGCACTCAAGATCTTCATGGCGGCCAGCATCGCGGCCGAGGTCATCGGTTCGGTGGTGCTCGGCACGTGGCTGTTGCTGTTCCACCGCGAGAACTCGCTTTCGGTGCTGTTCTCCGGCGGCGGCGTGGATGTGGACATGTGGTCGTATCTCAGCGGTCCGTTCCTGCTGGCTGTGGCGTTCATCGGCTGGAGCTTCGTGGGGTTCGAGAGCGCCGGTTCGATCGCCGAGGAGGTCCACGAGCCGCGCAAGTACCTGCCGAAGGCCGTGCTGTTCTCGCTGACGTTCATCGCGCTCGTGGTGGGTTACTCGAGCCTGGCGATCATCCTGGCCATCCCGGATCTCGACGCGGTCGCCGAGGGCGCGGTCGCCGACCCGGTCTACGACACGCTGACCAACGCGCTGGGGCACGGCGTGGCCAAACCGGTCGAGGTGATGTTCGTGATCGGCTTCCTCGCAAGCTTTCTCGCGCTGCAGACCTCGGCGTCGCGCGTCATCTGGGCGTATGCCCGTGACGGTGCGCTGCCCGCCGCGTCCGCGCTGGGACGGTTGCGCGGCCCGGCGCGCATCCCGACCGTGGCGATCCTGGTCACCACGGTCATCGGCGCCTGCCTGTTCCTGCTCAGCATCGTCGCGGGCGACATCTACTCGCTCATGGTGAACTTCACCGCGGGTGGCTTCTACCTGGCGTTCCTGTTCCCGCTCGTCGGTTTCCTGGTGGTGCTGCTGCGCCGCACCTGGACGCCTGCGACGTTCTCGCTCAAGGGCTTCACGCTGCCGGTCGCGCTGGTGGCCGTGGTGTGGGCGAGCCTGCAGTTCCTCAACATCGCCTGGCCGCGTGCGGCTTTCGACCAGCGCTGGCTCGACTGGTCGGTGTGGATCGGCGTCGCGGCGCTGGCTGTGCTGGGCACGGCGATCCTGGCCTCGGTGCGCTCGCACATCACCGGCACGGCAGTGGTCGAAGAGGCCGAGCTGCGCGACGAACTGGCCGATCGCTCATGACCGCCCCGGTAGCGGTGGTCACCGGCGCCGCCAGCGGCATCGGTGCGGCCGTGGTCGACGCCCTGCGAGCGCGTGGCTACCGCGTGGGTGTCCTGGACATGGCAGGGCGTGCCGACGCCGATCACGTTGTCGCGGTGGATGTTTCCGACGGCTCCGCGGTCTCCGGCGCGGTGGGCGAGATCCGGCGCACGCTCGGCCCGGTGAGTGCACTGGTGACCTCGGCCGGGCACTACGAGATGGCCGCGGTCGCCGACATCGGCACGCAGGCGTGGCAGCGCATGCTGCGCGTGCATCTCGGCGGGTTGTTCAACGCCGCACGCGCGTGCCTGCCGGACATGCTCGAAGCGCGCTCGGGCGCGGTGGTCGCCGTCGCGAGCGAACTCGCGGTCGGCGGTGGTGACTGCGAGGCGCACTACGCCGCGGCCAAGGGCGCCATCATCGGCCTGGTGCGCAGCCTGGCCGCCGAGGTCGCCGACCGCGGTGTGCGTGTCAACGCCGTCGCCCCGGGGCCCACCGACACGCCGCTGCTGGCGCAGGATTCGCCATGGCGAGCACCGGAATACCTTCAGACGCTGCCGTTGCGCCGGCTCGCGTCGCCGCGTGAGGTGGCCCGCTGTGTCGAATACCTGGTGTGCGACGCGACTTTCGCGACGGGGGATGTGGTGAACGTGAACTCAGGAGCGGTGATATGACCTCGCTGGCAGGCCGCGTCGCGCTGGTGACAGGTGCGGCGCAGGGGATGGGTGCCGCACACGCACGGCGGCTGGCCGCGGCCGGTGCGACGGTGGCGGTCAACGACATCCGCGCCGGTGATGCCCTGCACGCGCTGGCGCAGGAGATCGGCGGACTCACCGCGCCGGGCGACGTGTCCGACCCGGCGGTGTGCCGACAGATCGCCGACGACGTGGCCGCGGCGACCGGGCGACTGGACATCCTGGTCGCCAACCACGCGTACATGACCATGGCGCCGCTGCTGGACCACGACGAGGGCGACTGGTGGCGCGTCGTCGACACCAACCTCGGTGGCACGTTCCACCTGGTGCAGGCCGTGCTGCCGCACATGCGACGCCTCGGCGCGGGACGCATCGTGGTGATCGCGAGCGAGTGGGGTGTGATCGGCTGGCCCGAGGCCACGGCCTATGCCGCGGCGAAGTCCGGGCTGATCTCGCTGGTCAAATCGCTCGGCCGTGAACTCGCACCCGAGCACATCATCGTCAACGCGGTGGCCCCCGGTGTCACCGACACTCCCCAACTGCAGGTCGACGCCGACGCCGCCGGGGTCGATCTGGCGACCATGCACGCGCAGTATGCCGAGGCGATTCCCATGGGCCGCATCGGATCTGCCGACGAGATCGCCGCGACCGTGGAGTTCCTCGCCGATTTCGAACTGGAAGCGGTTGTGGGACAGGTGATCTCCAGCAACGGCGGGTCCACCCGGGCCAGGGCGTGAAGTTCATGACGAAAGGAGAGCACGTGGAAGGCCAGCCGTACGTGCGGTCGGCGTCGGGCAAGGTGGGCCAGGTCAACGCCACCGAGGTGCCGCGGTACGCGGGCATCGCGACGTTCGCGCGTCTGCCGCAGCGGTTCGAGGTCCTCGACCACGACATCGCGGTGGTGGGTGTGCCGTTCGACAGCGGTGTCACCTACCGGCCCGGTGCCCGCTTCGGCCCGTCGGCCATCCGCGAGGCGTCGCGTCTGCTCAAGCCGTACCACCCCGCGCTCGACGTGAGCCCGTTCGCGCAGGCCCAGGTGGTCGATGCCGGTGATCTCGGGGTCAACCCGTTCAACATCGACGAGGCCGTCGGGCAGATCCGTGACGGCGTGACCGAACTGCTGGACCGCCCCGACCAGCGCGTGGTGCTGCTCGGCGGGGACCACACGATCGCGCTGCCCGCTCTGCAGGCGATGCACGCCATCCACGGCCCGGTCGCGCTCGTGCACTTCGACGCACATCTCGACACGTGGGACACCTATTTCGGGGCGCCGTGCACGCACGGCACGCCCTTCCGTCGCGCGTCGGAACTGGGGCTCATCGTGAAAGGGCATTCGGCGCACGTCGGCATCCGCGGATCGCTGTACGACCGCGCCGATCTGCTCGACGACGAGTCCCTCGGATTCACGGTCGTGCACTGCCGCGACATCGACCGCATCGGTGTCGACGGTGTCATCTCGCGCATCCACGAGCGGGTCGGCGAGTATCCGGTGTACGTGTCGATCGACATCGACGTCCTCGACCCGGCGTTCGCGCCCGGCACGGGAACGCCCGAGATCGGCGGCATGACCAGCCGTGAACTCGTCGCGGTGCTGCGCGCGATGCGTGGGCTCAACATCGTGGGCGCCGACATCGTCGAGGTCGCCCCCGCGTACGACAGCGGCGACGTCACCGCGGTCGCGGCCGCTAACCTGGCCTACGAATTGATTACGCTGATGGCCGATGGCTTCTGAATCGGCTCCCGGCCTGGTCTGGCCCGAGGGCAAGGTCGCGGCGGCGGCGTTCACGTTCGACGTCGACGCCGAGTCGGCGATCCTGTGGGGCAATGAGGCCGTCGGCGCGCGCATGAGCGTCATGAGCCACCAGGCCTACGGGCCCCTGGTGGGCGTGCCGCGCATCCTCGATCTGCTCGACCGCCACCAGATCGCCTCGACGTTCTTCGTGCCCGGGCACACCGCGCACCGCTATCCCGATGCCGTGCGGGCGATCGTCGCGGCCGGCCACGAGGTCGCCCACCACGGCTACCTGCACGAGCAGCCCACCGCGCTCACGCTCGAAGAGGAGATCGAGGCGCTCGACCGCGGCCTCGAAGCGCTCGCCGAGGTCGCCGGTGTCACACCGGCCGGCTACCGCGCCCCGATGTGGGACTTGTCGTGGCACACACCGGGTCTGCTCGCCGAACGCAACTTCCTGTACGACTCCAGCCTGATGGACGCCGACGTTCCCTACGAACTCGCGGTGGGGGACACCTCGCTCGTGGAGATCCCGATCCAGTGGGCGCTCGACGACTGGGAGCAGTACTGCTTCTTGCCCGACATCTCGGGCAGCGGGCTCATCGAAAGCCCACGCAAGGCACGGGAACTGTGGCAACTGGAGTTCGACGCGTTGCGCCGCGCCGGCGGCTGCTGGGTGCTCACCAATCACCCGTTCCTGTCCGGAAGAGCCTCGCGCGCAGCAGAACTCGACGATCTGATGCGCTACGTCACCGAGCACGCCGACGTGTGGACCACCAATCTGGGCACCCTCGCCCGGCATGTCCGCGCGCAGGGTCTCACCCCGCGCAGCATCACCCAGCCGGGAAAATAGGCCGGCGCCCGACGCCGTCCGGTTGTGCCGACTGACGTTTCATCACGGCGTTCACCACACCGGGCGCCACGGCGTTGAGTGCCCTGGCGCCCACCGCGACTCGTGGTGCGATCTGCACGGGGCGGTGGCGCGCCGCGGTGATCATCCAGTCGGCCGCCTCGTCGGCCGAGAGCGCGGGCAACCCGTCGAACGCGCGGGTCGGCTTGATCATCGGGGTGTCCACCAGCGGGTAGTACAGCGTGGTGGAATGCACACCGCCGTCGCCCCATTCGGTTTCGATGACGCGGCTGACGGCGCTCAGCGCGGCCTTCGACGCCTGGTACACCGAGAACAGCGGCGACGCCTCGCTCAGCACGCCCCACGTCGAGACGTTGATGATGTGGCCCGCGCCGCGTTCGCGCATGCCCGGCGCGAACCCGCGGATCAGCCGCAGCGGCGAGTAGTAGTTGAGCGTCATCGTGCGCTCGATGTCGTGCCAGCGCTCCAGGGAGTCGGCCAGCGGCCTGCGGATCGAATGCCCCGCGTTGTTCACCAGGATGTCCAGGCCGCCGTGGTCGGACTCGATCTCGGCCACCAGCGCGTCGATCGCGTCGAGGTCGGTCAGATCGCACGGCCGCGCCTTCGCGTCACCACCGGATGCGGTGATGCCACCGGCCACCTCGTCGAGCAGTTCGGCGCGTCGCGCCACCACGATCACCCGTGCCCCACGCTCGGCGAACTTGCGGGCGGCAGCGGCGCCGATGCCCGACGACGCACCCGTGATCAGCACCCGCTTGCCCGTCAGGTCCACCGCGTCGCGCGCGGCCCGCAGCTGAATCAACTGGTCGGTGACCGGCGGCCGCATACTCGCCAGGAACAGGTTGTCGGTGAGCCGTCGTAACGGGTGCTTGCTCATGTCGGGAGTGTAGGTGCGCCGTTGATCTCCGCCGAAACCGCATTCCAGCAGGCGTCCACTCGCACTTTGCCTGCCGGAATGACGTTTCGGCGGAAAATACGCCTAGAAGTAGCGCGGGAAGCGGCTCCAGTCCGGGTCGCGCTTCTCCAAGAACGCGTCGCGGCCTTCGACGGCTTCGTCGGTCATGTACGCCAGACGTGTTGCCTCACCGGCGAACACCTGCTGGCCCACCAGGCCGTCGTCGATGAGGTTGAACGCGAACTTGAGCATCCGGATCGCCTGCGGCGACTTGCCGTTGATCTCGGCGGCGTACTGCAGCCCGGCCTTCTCCAGATCGGCATGGTCGACGACCTCGTTGACCGCGCCCATCTGGTGCATGGTCTGCGCGTCGTAGGCACGGCCCAGGAAGAAGATCTCGCGCGCGAACTTCTGGCCGGTCTGGCGCGCCAGGTAGGCGCTGCCGAACCCGCCGTCGAAGCTGCCCACGTCGGCGTCGGTCTGCTTGAACCGCGCGTGCTCACGGCTGGCCAGCGTCAGGTCGCACGTGACGTGCAGGCTGTGCCCACCACCGGCGGCCCAGCCGTTGACCAGGCAGATCACGACCTTGGGCATGAACCGGATGAGCCGCTGCACCTCGAGAATGTGCAGTCGGCCCGCGCGTGCCGGGTCGACGGTCTCGGCCGTCTCGCCCGAGGCGTACTGGTAGCCCGTGCGCCCCCGGATGCGCTGATCGCCGCCGGAACAGAACGCCCAGCCGCCGTCCTTGGGCGACGGGCCGTTGCCGGTGAGCAGGATGACGCCGACGTCGGACGACATCCGCGCGTGGTCGAGCACGCGGTACAGCTCGTCGACGGTGTGGGGCCGGAACGCGTTGCGCACCTCGGGCCGGTCGAACGCCACGCGCACGGTGGGCTGACGTGCGCCGTCGAGCACGTGGCGGTGGTAGGTGATGTCGGTCAGATCATCGAAGCCGGGCACCCGTTCCCACATCGCGGGGTCGAACGGGTTGTCCGAAGCTGCTTGGCTGCTCATTTGCTCGACTGTAGAGCGGAGGTTTCGTCCGTACCGACGAAGGGTATGAAACCGGCGCAATGATGCGTATCGCGCATCAGCAGACAGAAAGGGCTTCGATGAAGCGCACAGCAGGCGTGTTGTTCTCGGGGTTGGTGGCCGGCTTCATGATCGTCGGTTGCTCCCCAGCGGTCACCGGCGGTGACACCACCTGCGAGGACTTCTTGGGCCAAGACGAGAAGACGCAGGACGACGCGGTCGCCAAGATGCTGAAGGACGAGAAGGGCACCGACGCCGCGCAGCTGGAGATCACCGGTACGCGCGTTGCGGTGCAGGCCTTCTGCCAGACGGCGGGCAAGCAGGACAGCAAGATCAAGGAAGCGCCGCACCTGTAGTTCAGAGCGGATCGAGACGGAACACCGGGCACCGTCCGGCGAGTGCTTCGAACTCGTCCGGATGGGGCCCGGTGACCAGTCCCGCGTTCTTCATGAAGCCCACGCCGGTGGGCACGAGGATGGGGAACTCCCGCAACAGCGGTCGAGCCTCCTCCACCGACATCTCGACCGCGCGGACGCGTTGTGCCTTGCGGCCCTGATGGATCGTCGCCTCTTCGGCGGCACGCAGGTTCGCCGTCCAGTCGGCGCCGGGTAGCCCGCCGACGACGTACCGCTTGCCGTCCACGGTCATCGGTGTGACGGGAGTGGTCCGGGGTTTGCCGGTCTTGCGGCCCGGCACCGTGAGCACCACAGGCCCCTTGTCCCCGCCGACGCCGACCTTGGACAACCCGATCATCACTTTGTTGACGTACTTGAGCCACCACGGCGGCCGGATACGTTCGGTGCGCATTTCGGAGCCCATGCCACCAGGTTAGGTCGCGATGCCCACAGACGACACCGCCGCGATCAGACCGTCGCGCCGCTCGGTGGTCGGCAGCGGATCCACCAGCGCGAATGCACATCCCACCGCGGTCGCACCGCCGTCGGCCTCCTCGCTGTCGCCGACCATGAGCGCGTCCTGCGGTGCGACACCCAGCCGTTGCAGCGTCGTCGTGAAGATCGCGGCGTCCGGTTTCACCGCCCCCACCTCGTACGACAGCACGAACTCGTCGACGTCCGCGTCGATACCCAGTGCGGTGAACGCGGGCCGCACGTCGAAGGCGATGTTGGACACCACGGCGGTCTTGATGTCTTGCTGCTTAAGGCTTTTCAGCACGGTCGCGGTGTCCGGATAGGCCGTCCAGCTGTCCGGGTCGATCACGCGTCCGTAGAGGCTCTCGGCGTGTGGGTCGGCAAGCCCGGACTCGCGCAGCACATGCAGATACGCCTCGCGGTGCAGATGCGGCGCCAGGTCCCGGTTCACCCAGGCGTGGTACTGCTCGTCGCTCATCTGCACCGAACGCCCCGTCGGGGCCGTGAGCCTGCGCATGAGCTCGGCCTGCACGTGGCCGTCGACCTCCCGTTCGTCGACCGTCATCCCCTCGAACCAGCTCTCGTCTTCCTCGAGGCGGAACAACGTCCCCGAAAAGTCGAACAACACCGCCTTGACCATGACCACCATGTTACGGACGGGCGCCAGTATTTCCTGGACGTTTCGGAACGACGTATTTCGCAACACTTTTCGACGAAATATCCGTCATCTGCCGGATGGTGGGAATCCGGATGCATCCATAGCGTGAGCAGATGATCCCGATTCCCCAGGACGATGCAAGCCGGCAACGCATGATCCGTGAGGTCGAGGCGAGTGTCTCCGACTTCCGCGGGGTGGCAGGTTTCTCGGTCCTGCGCACCGAACGTCCTGGCAGCGCGATCGGCGCGCACGGCGGTATCCAGGACGATGTGCAACTCGACCGGGTCCTGACCCGCATGCGCATGCAGCCCGTCGGGGCGTTCGGCGGGAAACTCGTCATCGTCTGCACCAGGCCCGAGCGGCAGTGGCGTATCGCCCGCCTGTCCGGGATCCGCGGCGTCGCACCGCAGTTCGTCGACGATCGGGTCTTCACCGACGAGCAGACCGCCCAGGCCGAGATCCTCAAGATGCGGTTCACGCAGTACCCCGCCGAGGACGGGATGCCCGAACACTGCACGCCCGCATGGAAATCGCGAGGGGAGAACTGGGGCGCATGAACACCAACGGCAACGCAGGCACTGTGGCTGACACCGACGACTACCCGGAACTGATGCGGCTCACCGGCTATGGCAGCAAATGGTCGGTCGAGCAAGGCGACAGCGTCGACTTCTACGTCAACTGCGACGGACCGGCGACGTACCGCGCCGAACTGGTCAAGCTCATCCACGGCGACACCCACCCCAGCGGACCGGGATTCAAAGAGGAACTCGTCAACTCCGGAATCAACGGGACCTATCCCGGACGGCCGCAACGCATCCACGCCGGGTCCTACGCCATGGTCGCCGACCGCCGCCCCCTGCGCGTCGACAGTTTCACCATGCAGTGCTGGATCTGGCCCACCATGCCCACCAAGATCGAGGGGTACTGGGCGCCCGGTGAGCAGATGATCATGGGCAAGTGGGCACAGGGACGCGGATACGGGTTGTTCCTCGATCTCGACGGCCGCGTGTGCCTGCGGATCGACGATCAGGTGCTGACGGCCCCGCACCCGGTGCGTGACCGTGCCTGGCACTTCGTCGCCGCGACGTTCGACGCCGCCACGGGAACCGCCGTGCTGTTCTGCGAACCGCAGGTGCGGTACGCGCTCGACCCGCAGCCCGCCGCGGTCGAAGCCGTGTTCGCCCAGCCCATCTCGCACACCGGTGTTCCGTTCACCTTCGCCGCGCACCCGGCGAGCGCCGAACCCGGGAAACAGACGCGTCAGCCCGGCGGATGGGTGATGACGGGCCACTACAACGGCAAGATCGACGCACCGCGGTTGTGCTCACGCGCGCTGAACCGCCTCGAGATCGAAACCATGAAACTCGGTTTCGCTCCGGGCATGGACGAGCGTCGCGCAGGCGGCCCGTCCCCGGAGCTGGGTGCGGTGATGGTGGCCGCATGGGACTTCTCGCTGCAGATCCCGACGCGCACCATCGTCGACTGCGGCCCGTACCGTCTCGACGGTGAACTCGTCGGCCTGCCCGCGCGGGGGATGACCGGGCACAACTGGAGCGGCGCCGTGACGTCCTGGAGCGTCGAGCACCGCGAGTACGGCGCCATCCACTTCCACGACGACGATGTCGACGACGCGCGCTGGGCCGTCGATTTCACGCTCGAAGTGCCCGGGGATCTGCCCAGCGCGGTGTACGCCGTGAAGCTCACCACCGACGAGGGCGACGAGGACTACATCCCGTTCGTCGTCCGCACCCCGCTGGGCCGGCCGGGGGCGAAGATCGCCGTCATCATGTCGACCATCGACTACCTGGCCTACGCCAACGAGCACCAGGCCAGCAACTTCGGCAGCGCCGAGGCGCTGATCTACCGCACCCCGATCATGGCCCCGCAGAACATCTTTCTCAGCGTGCACCGTGAGTACGGATACTCGCTGTACGACACCCACAGCGACGGGTCGGGCGTGCACATCTCCTCACGCCTGCGCCCGATCCTCAACTTCCGGCCCAAGTACGATTCGTGGCTCACACAGGCGCCCTGGCAGTTCAACGCCGACCTGCACCTGATCGACTGGCTCACCGAGAAGGGCTACACGTTCGACGTCGTCACCGACGAGGACATCAGCTACGACGGTCTGGAGCGGATCGAGGGCTACAACGTGCTGATCACGGGTTCACATCCCGAACACAAGGACGGCCACTACCTCGACGCGATCCATGCCTACAAGGAGCGCGGCGGGCGGCTCATGTACATGGGCGGTGACGGGTTCTACTGGCGGCACACCTTCCATCCCGCCTACGGACGCGGCGAGGTCACCGAGATGCGCCGCTGCGAATCGGGGATCAGGCCCTGGCAGGCGCAGCCCGGCGAATACCACCACCAGAGCGACGGCAAACTCGGCGGCATGTGGCGCTTCCTCGGCCGCGACATGGCCGCGGTGAGCGGAACATCGATGGTGGCACAGGGTTTCGACATCTCGACCTACTTCAAGCGCACACCCGAGAGCCAAGATCCGCGTGTGGCCTGGGCTTTCGAGGGCATCTCGTACGACGAGCGACTCGGCGACTTCGGTCTGGTGGGCGGGGGAGCGGCCGGTGCAGAACTGGACACCGTCGACACCACGCTGGGCTCGCCTCCGCACACACTGCTGGTCGCGACATCGGCCGGCCTGCACACCGACGCCTATCTGCTGGTGACCGAACTGATCCTCACCAACGCCCCCGGCGTGACCGGCACACAGCATCCCCGGATCCGCGCCGACATGGCGTTCCACGAAACCCCCAACGGCGGGGCGGTGTGGTCGTTCAGCTCGATCTCGTACTGCGGCAGCCTGTCCCACAACGACTACGACAACAACATCTCGAAGCTCACCGCGAACGTCCTCGACCACTTCATGCAGGACGGGCCGCTGCCTGCCCCGCCCGCGAACGCGGTGCGGCCGCGTGGCCGGTTCGAGTCGACCCCCGAGTTGAACTACCACCTGCCCGAAGAGGTCGGATCGTGACGGTCGGGCGACGCAGGCCGGCCACATGACCGCGGGCCGCGACCTGCTGCTCACCCCGGTGTCCTCAGGACGTCACCCGTCGGCGGACAGCACCGACTTGACCGGCACGTGGGTGTGCGTCGGCCTGGCCGAGCAACTCACCGAGGTGGGCGCGATCCTGCCCGCGACCATCGGCCAACACGCCGCGCATGTGCGACTGGCCGAGGCCGGTCCGGTGGCGGCCCTGAACGCGCGCCCGTTCGGCGGATGCCTGTCGGTGCCCGTGCACTGCGGCAGCACACGCAACGTCAGATGTCCGCACCGTGCGTGTGCCTTCAGCGAGGACGGACCGGTCCTCGACGACCGGACCGACCCGCGGGGCGTCGCACGTTCGGAGTTCGTCGGTCGCCGCACGGTCAACATCCCTCTGGCGCAGTGGGGTTCGCTGCTGTTCGTCAACGTCACGATGCGTACACCGCCGCCGCTGCCGGTGCCCGACGTGACGTGGGACGGCGTGGCGCTGGTCGGCACCGGCTCGGACACCGTCGCAGGCAACTGGCTGCAGGCACCGTCACGCGCGGCCGAACAGGTCACCGCCGCCTGCCCCTGGGCCCGCACGGTCACGATCGCACCCAACGTCGTGGTGATCCGCGACGACCGCGACGTTCTCGCCGTGTTCAGCAGGCCCGCGGGCAAATACCGCAGCACCATGACGTGGGCCGTGTTCGCAAACTCGAAGGGCAGCGGTGCGTTGGGCGCCGCGGCCGCGCGAGTGTGGGGGAGCTCACGCGGACCCGTGGCGTGATTTACGGCATGGAAACAGGCTCTGAACCTGGTTGACCCGCACCCGTAGTCAACTTGTCCACAAGCACTTGACCGGAGGGGGGCGAGATGGCTGGACAGATGACGTTGATGAACGAGATGCGTGACATCGCCTCGATCGCCGCCGACATGGCCTCGACCGACACCTCGGTGCGGGTGCGTGGCGCCATTGACTTCCTGCGGCTCGAGGCACGGTGCGACACGTTCCTGCTCGCGTACAAGACCCCGGGTGCCAAGGGTTTCGACCTGATCACCTCGGTCGGATACTCCGAACCCGTGGCGCGGTATCTGACCTCCGACATCCAGGCAAAGCCCGAGTTCACCAAGCAGTTCGCCGACCAGACGCGGGTCTGGGACTGGGACGACGTCCCCGAGTTCTACGACTCCTACAGCGGTGCCGAGGTTCTGCGCCCGGAAGGGTTCACCAACGGCTTCCTCATGGTCCTGCACGACGGTGCGGGCGACGTGGTCGGGATGTGCCAGGGCAACATGGAGCGCCCCGACTTCACGCCCCGCAACCGCTCAACGGTGGAAGCCGTGCGCCCGTTGTTCACCAAGTACGTGACGAAGCTACGGACACGGGCCCGCGCGAGGTTGACACCGCGAGAGCAGGAGATCCTGGCGCTGCTGCGCAGCGGCCTGTCGAACGCCGAGATCAGCGATCGGCTGTACCTGTCGCCGCGAACCGTGAGCACCCACGTCGAACGCGTGCTGCGCAAGCTCGGCGTGGCCAACCGCGTGGCCGCGGCGGTGCAGGCCACCGAACTCGAACTCCTCGACGCCGGACGTGATGCGGTGACGCCGCTGCCGTAGCGGCGGTCCACCAGCACCGGGTGCCCGACAGGGGCGCCCGGTGTTCACGCTGTTTGATGAAAAGTTCACCAGCGCAATCAATTACGTAGAATGACGTATTCCCTCCGTGCCCGCTGGGTCATAACGTCAAACATGAATTCGTTGATGTCATCGCTCGTCGTGGCGTGATGGCGGATGGACGATCTTCTCCAGTGATCCGGAGGACCCACGATGAAGTTCTGCGAGTACACATGCGGCAGCCGGTGACACGTCTTCACGCCACGCTCCTGGGCGTGATCGTCGCGATCGCGGCTCTGGCCGGCTGTTCGCGAGGCCCGGTGCAGACCGGCAATGTCTTCGTCATCGCGATCGAGTCCGAGGCCGACATCCTCGACCCACAGGTCGCCGGCGGCTGGGTGAGCTGGCGGATCAACCGGCAGATCTTCGAACCGCTTGTCGACGAGGATCTTTCGATGCCGTCGAGCGAGGCGACGGTGCCGCCGCTGCGGCCCGGTCTGGCCGAGTCGTGGGATATCAGCGACGACGGCCTGGAGTACACGTTCCACATCCGCAAAGACGTGAAGTTCCACGACGGCACGCCGCTGGACGCCCAGGCCGTCGAGTACAACGTCCGGCGCATGTGGGACAAGTCGTCGCCCATGTACAACGCACGTGCCGCAGGCCAGACCGGCTTCGTCTGGAAGTTCCTCGATTCGGTGCAGACGGTCGATGATCACACCCTGAAAATGCGTCTGAGCCAGCCGTTCTCGGAGTTCCTGCGTATGCTCGCCCAGGGCGGCAACGGTTCCACGGCGATCATGAGCCCCACCGCGCTGCAGACCTACGGCGAAGACGTCGCCGACCATCCGGTGGGCACCGGGCCGTTCAAGTTCAAAGAACGCATCCGCGGCGAACGCATCGACCTGGTGCGTAACGACGACTACTGGGGCAAGGTGCCCTACATCGACGGTGTCGTCTTCCGTCCGCTGCCCGACCCGTCGGCCCGCACCGCGGCGCTGCGCTCAGGTGACGTCGACATGATCGCGGTGCCCAATCCCGACAGCATCGACAACCTGGTCTCCGAGGGTTATCAACTCTCGGAGGGCACCCCGCCGCACACGTGGTACCTGTCGTTCAACATGAAGGACCGCTACACCTCGATTCCCGAGGTGCGCCAGGCGATCAACCTCGCGGTGGACCGCGAGGGCATGGCCAAGGACATGCTGCGCGGTTCGGTCACCCCGGCATGGGGCGTGCAGGCGCTGTCGGCGGGCGGATACGTCGAACGCAAGGACATCTACCAGCGCAACCTCGACAAGGCCCGTCAACTGCTGGCGTCGGTCGGGTTGGCCGACGGGTTCCAGACCACGCTGATCACCTCGACCGACGGATCCGGGCAGATCATGCCCGCCCAGATGGCCGAGTTCATCCAGCAGAATCTCGCCGAGATCGGCATCAAGGTGAACATCCAGACCCAGGAATGGATCTCGTATCTGGGTGTGTGGGCACGCGGCATGCAGGACGGCGTCGGTATGGCCCAGATGTCCTGGGGCATGACCAGCCCGTACTGGCTCTACATCGTGACGTCGTCGGAACTGCAGGCGCCCAACGGTCCCAACGTCGGGTACTACTCCAGTCCGGCGCTGGACAAGGCGATGAACAACGCGATCACCGCGCTCGACCCGCAGGAGGCCGAACAGTGGTGGCGCCGGGCCAACAACATCGTCAGCGACGAGGCCGCGCTGGTTCCCATCGTCAACGACAAGGCGCCGTACGTGCTGGCGCCGTATGTGTCGGGGTTCATCTCGGCGAGTGAGGAATGGTACGACCTCACCTCAGTGAAACTCGAACAGTGAGGCTCAACCGATGACCGCAACCATCAGAAATCGTTTACTGTCAACACTTCTCGTCCTGTTCGGGGTCAGCCTCATCGTGTTCCTGCTGCTGCAGCTGGTGCCCGGTGACCCAGCCGTCACCATCCTCGGTTCCGGGGCAACGGCCGAGGCGGTCGCCGCCCTGCGCACCGAGTTGGGCCTCGACCGCGCACTGCCGATCCAGTTCTTCGACTACCTCGGCGGCCTCGTGCGCGGCGATCTGGGCCGGTCGCTGACCGTCAACGCCCCGGTCGCCGACATCATGCTGCCGCGGTTCGCCAACACGATCATCCTCACGGTCGCCGCACTGATCCTGTGCATCGTGGTCGCCGTCCCGCTCGGCGTCATCGCGGCGCACAAGCAGTACAGCATTTTCGACCGCGTCTCGATGATGGTCTCGCTGGCCGGCGCGAGCGTGCCGGTGTACTGGTTCGGCCTGCTGCTGATCGGTGCGTTCGCCGTCACGCTGGGCTGGCTGCCCACCTCGGGTATGTACAACCCGCGTTTCCCCGGTGGATTCACGGATCTGCTGGCGCACCTTGTGCTTCCCGCGATCGCCGCGGCGCTCGTGCCGCTCGCGGTGATCGCGCGGATGACACGCAGCGTGATGATCGACATCCTGCAGCAGGACTACATCCGCACGCTGCGCGCCTCGGGCCTGTCGACGAACTCGGTGCTGTGGCGCCACGCCCTGCGAAACGCGTTGCCGCCCATCGTCAACATCATCGGCCTGCAGGTCGGGTACCTGCTCGGCGGTGTGGTGTTCGTCGAGGTCGTCTTCGGCTGGCCAGGTCTCGGCCAGCAGCTCTACACGTCGATCACCCAGCGTGACATCCCGGTGGTGCAGGCCGGTGTGCTGTTCATCGCGCTGGCGTTCGTGATCATCAACCTGCTCGCCGACGGTGCGGTCGGACTGCTGGATCCGCGTACGAGAAGGAAGGTCGGAGCATGAGCACACTGGTCGCGGGACGCACGTTCCCGTGGGTCCGCAGATCCTCGGCCGGCGGACCCGTCCAGGTCGACACCGACACCCCGAAACCGCAGTGGCGCCTGGCCGTCCGGGCGTTCAGCCGCGACCGGATGGCCGTGGTGTCGCTCGTCGTGCTGGTGATCGTGACGCTCGCGGCGGTTTTCGCGCCGTTGCTCACGCCCTACAGCCCCACCGCGGGTGACCCGGTGGACCGGCTCGCAGGCATCGGCACCGAAGGCCACCTGCTGGGCCTCGACGGGCAGGGACGTGACATCTGGACCCGGCTGCTCTACGGCGGGCGCAACTCGCTCATGACCGCGGTGGTGCCGGTGTTCGTGGTGTTCCCGCTGGCGCTGATGATCGGCCTGTTCGCGGGATACCGGCGCAGCCGCGCAGGTGAGGTGCTCATGCGCATCCTCGACGTGCTGTTCGCGTTCCCGCTGGTGCTGCTGGCCATCGCGCTGTCGGCCGTGCTCGGCGCGGGGCTCGGCAACGTGATGCTCGCGATCGGCATCACGCTCATCCCCTACATGGCCCGTGTCGCCTACACCGCGACGGTGTCCGAGGCGAGCAAGGACTACATCGAGGCCGCACGCGCCTACGGCGCCAACCCGCTGCTGCTGATGTTCCGCGAACTCATGCCCAACGTCGTCGTACAGCTGCTCGTGTACTCGACCACGTTGTGCGGCCTGATGATCGTGGTGGCCTCGGGTCTGAGCTTCCTGGGCGTCGGCGTCATCCCGCCCACACCGGACTGGGGCATCATGACCGCCGACGGCAAGAACGTCCTGCTGGAGGGCATCTACCACGTCGCGACCATTCCCGGCCTGCTCATCCTCGTCGTCTCGCTGGCGTTCAACCTCGTCGGCGACGGCATCCGCGACGCCCTCGACCCACGGAAGCAGACCAACTGATGACACACGCCCTTGACGTCAAGAACCTGTCCGTGGACTTCCACACCGACAACGGCGTGGTCCACGCGGTCAAGAACGCCGACATCTGTGTGCGCGAAGGCGGAATCCTCGGCCTGGTCGGCGAATCCGGCTCCGGGAAATCCGTCACGTCGCTGGCGGTGCTGCGCCTGTTGGCCGGCCGGGCCCGGATCACCAACGGAGAGATCCTGTTCCGGGGCGAGAACCTGCTGGACAAGACCGAGAAACAGATGCGCGCCATCCGCGGCTCACACATCGGGATGGTCTCGCAGAACGCGCTGTCGGCGCTCGACCCGTCGTTCACCATAGGTGCACAGCTCGTCGAGGTGATCCGGTTGCACCAGGGCGTCGACAAGTCCACCGCGCGGGCCAAGGCGCTGGAGGCACTCGAACTCGTGGCGCTGCCGGATCCCAAGCGCCGCATGAAGTCCTACCCCCACGAGTTGTCGGGCGGGCAGCGTCAGCGCGTCGTGATCGCGATCGCGCTGTCGTGCCGGCCCGAACTGCTGCTCGCCGACGAGCCCACCACCGCGCTCGACGCGACCGTGCAGAAGCAGATCCTCGACCTGCTGCTGGACATCAACAAGGAACTGGGTACGTCGATCCTGTTGGTCACACACGATTTCGGAGTCGTCGCACACGTGTGCACCGACGTCACGGTCATGCGCCGCGGCGACGTGCTGGAGTCCGGTACCGCCGATCAGGTTCTCAACAACCCGCAACACCCCTACACCCAGGGACTCATGCGGGCCGTGCCGCGGCTGCACCTCGATGCCACCACGCGCGCCATCCCGCGCGCGGACCGGCGGTTGTTCGAGTTCCACGGCGACACCACCAAGGAGGCCGCCAATGTCGCGTGAAATCTTTGAACCGCTCATCTCGGTCACCGGCCTCACCAAGGTGTTCACGGTCCGCGGTGAGGACGGCAAGCGCAGCGAGTTCACCGCGGTCGACGGCGTGAGCTTCGACATCCAGCGCGGCGAGACGTTCGGGCTGATCGGCGAATCCGGGTCGGGCAAGACCACGACGGGCCGCATGGTGCTGGGCCTGGAGACGCCGACGTCCGGATCGATCACGTTCGAGGGCAACGAACTGGTGGGCCTGTCCGATCTCGCGATGCGGCGCTACCGCCGCCACATCCAGATCGTCTTCCAGGACTCCGGGTCGGCCTTCAACCCGCGTCGCAGCGTCGGGGCGCAGATCTCCTATCCGCTCAAGCTGTTCCGTCTCGCGACACCGGAAGAGGCCCGCAAGAAGACCCTCGAGCTGCTCGAGCGCGTCGGCATGCTGCCCTCGCACTACGACCGTTACATCCACGAGTTCTCGGGAGGTCAGCGCCAGCGACTCGGTATCGCCCGCGCGCTGATCACCGACCCGGACTTCATCGTGCTCGACGAGCCGACGGCCGCGCTCGACGTCTCGGTGCAGGCGCAGATCCTCAACCTGCTCAAGGACCTTCAGCTCGAACGCAAACTCACGATGCTGTTGATCACCCACAACCTGGCACTCGTCGAGCACATGTGTGAGCACGCCGGGGTGCTCGACCACGGCAGGCTCGTCGAATCCGGCCCGGTGGACCGGTTGCTCACCGAACCCGGAACCGAGATCACCCGCAAGCTCGTCGACGCCGTGCTCGAACCGGAATTGGAGACCGCGATATGACCGACTCGGCACTCGAACGGGCCACCGACACCGTCCGGCAGACCATCCCCCAGGTGCGGGCCCAACTCGACCGCGGCGAGATCACCCCGGTCGGCCTGGTGCGCCGCGCGTTGGCGCGCATCTCCCACGTCGAGGACAAGATCCAGGCGTTCGCGGCGGTGTTCGCCGACGAAGCACTCGCGGTGGCGCAGGAGAGCGCGCCGCAGGCCGGCCCGCTGTGGGGCATCCCGGTCGCCGTCAAGGACATCTACGACGTGGCCGGCTACCGCACCGGAAACGGATCCCGCGGTGCCCCAGAGCATCCCGCACTGCGCGACGCCGATGCCGTCCGGCGGCTGCGCGACGCGGGCGCCATCATCCTCGGCAAGGCCACCACGCACGAGTACGCCTACGGCGTCACCACGCCGCCGACGCGCAACCCGTGGTCGCTGGACCGCATCCCCGGCGGTTCCAGCGGAGGCACCGGCGCGGCCATCGCGGCAGGCGTGGTCGCGGCCGGTCTGGGCACCGACACCGGCGGTTCGATCCGCATCCCGGCCGCATTGTGCGGCGTCACGGGCCACAAACCGACGTTCGGTCTGGTGAGCCGCAGCGGTGTCAGCGCACTGAGTTCCACGCTCGACCACACCGGGCCGCTGGGGCGCACGGTCGACGACACCGTCGCCCTGCTCGAGGTCATCGCCGGGCACGACCCGGCCGACCCGTACAGCTCGTCGGCGCCCGTGCCCGATTTCCGGGCCGAATTCGACCGGGGTTTGGCAGGTCTCACCATCGGCGTCGCCGAACCATATTTCTGCGACCGGCTCACCCCCGACGTCGCCGCGGCGTTCGAGGAGGCCATCCACACCCTCGAACGCGGCGGCGCCACCATCACCTCGGTGACGTTCACCGACGTCGACCTGTGCCCCCGCGTCGTCGACGTGGTGTGCGGTGTCGAGGCCGCGGCATGGCACGCCGCGCAGATCGGTATGGCACCCGAGAAATTCAGCCCAGAGGTGCGGGACGCGCTGCGCCTCGGCGCCTCCTACACCGGTGTGGAATACCTCGAGGCCCGTCGTGCCCGATGTGCGGTGATCGCCGGGATGAACGCCCTGTTCGACTCCGGTCCGGATCTGTTGATCTCACCCACCATCGCGATGACCGCGCCGCCGTACGGGTCGACACACGTCGATCTCGGCGGACGCACCGTCGGAGTGCTCGACGGGGTCAACGCACTGACCGTCCCGGCGAATGTGACCGGGATGCCCGCACTGACCGTGCCTGCCGGTTTCGGCAGTGACGGACTGCCGATCGGCCTACAGTTGATGGGCCGGCCGGGGGCGGACGCGACGGTGCTCGGCGCAGGCCGGGCCTTCGAGCGGATCGCCGGTTTCGTCGACTTCACCCCCAACCTCTGAGAGCGAGGAGAACCATGTCCGATTTCATGCCATCGCAGGAACAGATTTCCGCGGCGTTCGAGTTCGCGGGCCTGCCCGTGCCCGCCGAGCGGCTCGCGGAGAACCACACCACGTATGCCGAGACACTGGCCCTGATCCGCAAGGCCTCCACACCCGGGCTGGGGGAGACCGTCCCGGCACTGGGTTTCAAGGCGCACTGGGACTGACGGCACCCGAATCTGCAGAGCTGAAAGGAACATCCGGATGGAACTCTACGAACTGCCACTGATCGAGGTCGCCGAGAAGATCCGCACCAAGGAGGTCTCACCGGTCGAGGTCGCCGAGTCGTCGCTCGCGCGCCTGGAGGAGGTCGAACCGCTCCTGACCGCGTTCGTCACCACCACGCCCGAACTCGCCCTCGAGCAGGCCAAGGCCGCCGAAAAAGAGATCGCCGACGGCAAGTACCGCGGTCCGCTGCACGGAATTCCGCTGGGCGTCAAGGATCTCTACGACACCGCGGGTATCAGGACCACGTCGAGCTCGGCGCAGCGCGCCGACCACGTCCCCGACGCCGACTGTGTTTCGGTGGCCAAGCTGTACGACGCGGGCATGATCCTGGTCGGCAAGACCCATACACACGAATTCGCCTACGGTGCAACAACGCCCACCACCGGCAACCCGTGGGCGCCGGACCGCACCCCGGGCGGATCGAGCGGCGGTTCGGGTGCCGCGGTCGCCGCGGGCGTCGTGCACGTCGCACTCGGTAGCGATACAGGCGGATCCATCCGCATCCCTGCCGCGCTGTGCGGCACCGTGGGCCTCAAGCCGACGTACGGGCGCGCGTCGCGCGTCGGTGTCGCCTCGCTGTCGTGGTCCCTGGACCATGTGGGCCCGCTGAGCCGCAACGTGACCGACGCGGCCCTGGTGATGCAGGCCATGTCGGGATATGACCGCCGCGATCCCGGGACGGCCAACGTGCCCGTGCCCGACATGGTTTCGGGTATCGACGCCGGTGTGGCGGGGAAAAAGATCGGCATCCCGGTCAACTACTACACCGACCGGGTCGCCCCCGAGGCCGCCGAGGCAGCGAAGGCGGCCGCGGCCACCTTCGAGAAACTCGGCGCCCAACTGGTCGAGGTCGAGATCCCGATGGCCGAGCACATCGTGCCGACCGAATGGGCGATCATGATGCCCGAGGCGACCGCGTATCACATGGACTACCTGCGCAATTCGCCCGAAAAGTTCACCGACGAGGTCCGCACGCTGCTCGAGGTCGGTGCCGCCGAACCCGCGGTCGACTACGTCAACGCGATGCGTCTGCGCACCCTGATCCAGGCCGCGTGGAACGAGATGTTCACGGGCATCGACGTGCTGCTGGCCCCCACCGTCGTCGCGCCCGCGACCCTGCGCTCCGACCCGTTCGTGCGATGGGAGGACGGCACCGTCGAGGCCGCGACCGCCGCGTATGTGCGGCTGTCGGCGCCGGCCAACGTCACGGGACTGCCGTCGCTCTCGGTACCCGCGGCGTTCACGGCCGACGGCCTGCCGCTGGGCGTGCAGATCCTGGGCAAGCCGTTCGCCGAGCCCGAGATCCTGACGTTCGGCTACGCCTTGGAGCAGAACACCGATACGGTCGGCCGGATCGCGCCGGTCCTGGAGAAGGTGGGCTGACATGGCGCTCGGCACCGGCCTGCGGATCCTCGACACCATCGTCGGCTGGAGCACCGATCAGCCGATCGCAGGCCGGTTGCACGAGCTGCGCCACCGCCACGCCGTTGAGTACGTGCACCTCGATGCGCACGACCTGGACCGCAAGCGTCTGCGCTTGACATCGGACGCCGGCACCGAGTACGCGATCGCACTGTCGCGCGACGTCACGCTCGCCGACGGCGCGGTGCTGCTCCTCGACGACGATCGTGCGGTGGTCGTGCGCGCAGGCGCACCGCAGACGCTGACGCTGCGCGCCGTCGACACCGCGGCGGCCCTGCGTCTCGGGTTCCTCGCGGGGCACCTGCACTGGAAGGTCGATCAGCACGACGACACCCTCGTGGTGCGTCTGGAGGCCCCGCGCGACGACTACACCGCGCGCATCGCCGACCTGCTGGCGAGCGGCCGGGTCCAGATCACATGACCGATCCGGGCCAGCTGATCGCGGCGATGCGGTTCGGCGACAGCGCCTTTCCCTCGGGAGGATTCGCGTTCTCGTCGGGTCTGGAGGGCGCGCACCGCGACGGTCTGGTACACGACGAACGCGACGTCGCCGTGTTCACCGCCGAACAGTTGTGCGGCCGGTGGCACCGCGGCGACCGCGTGCTGCTGCGCATGGCGTGGACGCACGACGATCCCGGCGACGTCGACGCGCTCGCCGAGGCGGTCACCACCATGTCCGTGCTGCGTGAGGCGTCCCGACGTGCGGGCGCCGCGACGCTGTCGACGTTCGCCGCGATCACGACCGCCGACCACCTGACCCGCTATCGCACCCGGGTGCTCGCCGGCGACGCCCCGGGACACCTCCCGATCGCGCAGGCGCTGAGCTTCCGCGCGGCCGGGCTGACGCTGCCGACCGCCGAGGCCGTCGCGGCGTGGCAGGTGGTATCGGGCATCACCAGCGCTGCCCTGCGCCTGGGGATCTGCGGACACCTGGGTGCGCAACGCATCCTGGGCGACCTCACGGCGCCGATGCTGGATGTGCTCGACCGCGAACCACCCGCAGTGCCCGCCACTTTCACCGCCTACGCCGACATCGCCGCGCAGCGCCGCCGTGATGGCGTGCGGCTGTTCGCCAGTTGAAGGAGATCATGTGAACCTCACGCCCACCGAACTCGAACGCCTCACGGTGTTCACCGCCGCCGAGATGGCGCGACGCAATCTGCGCGAGGGGGTTCTGCTGAGCCATCCCGAGGCCGTCGCGCTGCTCACCGACGAGGTCATGCTGGCCGCGCGCAAGAACCTGGCGTACGACGAGGTGGTCGACATGGCCGCGAACCTGCTGCAGGCCAAGGACTGTGAGCCCGGTGTGCCCGACCTGGTGCGCATGGTGATGATCGACGCCCCGTTCCCCGACGGCACCAAGCTCGTCGCGCTGATCGACCCGATCACCCGGGCCGAGGACGACATCCGGCCGGGGGAGATCATCGTCGGTGACCAACCCGTCGAGCTGTTCCCTGGCGTCGAGCGCATCACGCTCACCGTGGTCAACCGCGGTGACCGGGACATCCAGGTGCGCAGTCAATCCCATTTCTACGAGACCAACCCCGCGCTGGAGTTCGACCGTCGCGCGGCATGGGGGTACAAGCTCGACATCGCCTCGGGCGGCGGTGTCCGGTTCGAACCCGGCATCCCGGTCCAGGTCAGCCTTGTCCCGATGGGCGGTGAGCGCGTGATCCAGGGCTTCTCCGGGCTGGTCAACGGCCCGCTCGACGGTGCCGACCAACTCGCCGAGCAGAAAGGCGCCTGACGTGACGACCATCGACCGCCGCTCGTATGCGCGCATGTTCGGGCCCACCAAGGGTGACCGGATCCGGCTCGCCGATTCGGATCTGTTCGTCGAGGTCGAGTACGACCACACCGTGCCGGGTTACGAGTTGCTCAGCGGTGCAGGAAAATCCGTGCGCGACGGCGAGGGGTACCGGCCATCGTCCAAACCGTCCGACGGCGCGCTCGACTACGTCATCATGAACGCCGTCGTGATCGACGCTGTCGCCGGGATCATCAAGTGCGACATCGGTATCCGCGACGGGCGCATCGTCGGCATCGGCAAGGCGGGCAACCCGGACACCATGCCGGGGGTCACCGAAAGCATGGTCGTCGGCAGCGCCACCACGCCGATCCCGGCCGAGGGCATGATCGTCACGGCGGGTGCCATCGAGACGCACGCGCACCTGATCTCGCCGCAGCAGACCGAACACGCGTTGTCGACGGGCACCACCACGCTCATCGGCGGTTCACTGGGCCCGTCGTTCGAGGTCGCGACCGGCGGCCCGCGCAACCTCGGCATGTTCCTCAAGGCCGGTGACTACACGCCCATGAACTACGTGCCGTTCGGGCGGGGTTCGTCGGATCCGGCCGCGGTGCTGGAGATGGTGGCCGCAGGCGCGGGCGCGGTCAAGATCCACGAGGACTTCGGCGCCTCGCCCGACATCATCGACAAGACGTTGCAGGCCGCGGATTCCGCAGATTTCGCGGTGCATCTGCACACCGATTCGATCAACGAGTTCGGGTTCTCCGAGATCACCATGTTGACGATCGGCGACCGGACCATCCACCTCTATCACGTCGAGGGTGCGGGCGGCGGGCACGCACCCGACCTGATCCGGTGCGTGAGCTTCGACAACGTCATCCCGGGCACCACCAACCCCACCAACCCGTACACGTTGGGCGGTCTCGACGAAGGTGTGCCGATGACCATGGCGGCGCACCTGATGAACTGGGAGTCGCCCGAGGACATCGCGTTCGCCGAGGCGCGGATCCGCCCGCAGACCATGGTGGCCGAGGATCTCCTGCACGACATGGGTGCCATCTCGATCTTCGGCAGCGACACCCAGGGCATGGGGCGAGTCGCCGAGAACATCGCCAACTGCTGGCAATTGGCCGCGGTGATGAAACAGCGTGTCGGGCGCCTGCCGGAGGAGAAGACCGCCGCGGCCGACAACGAACGCGTCAAGCGCTACATCGCGAAACTGACCATCAACCCGGCCATCTCGGTCGGCGCCGACGATCACATCGGTTCGGTCGAGGTGGGCAAGGTCGCCGACCTGGTGATCTGGAAACCCGCGTTCTTCGGCGTCAAACCACAGGTGGTGCTCAAGAACGGCTACATCGCGTGGGCCGCGCTCGGCGACGCGGCCGGGTCGATCTCGTCGTCCGAACCGATCATCCAGCGCCCCAACTGGGCCGCCTTGGGCGACGCGGCCGCCGACGGCGGATTCGTGTTCATGTCCTCGCTCGCCATCGACGCCGGGGTGCCCGAACGCCTCGGGCTGCGCAAGCATGTACTGCCCATCAAGTCGGTGCGCTCGCTGCGCAAGAAGGACATGGTGCGCAACGACGCCCTGCCGCACGTCGAGGTCGATCCGCGCACCTTCGACGTGCGGGCCGACGGGGTACTGCTCACCGCCGAACCCGCTGTCAGCGTGCCGTTTTCGCGGAAGTTCCTGCTGCGATGACCACCGCACTCAAGGCAGCACGCATCGGTATCGGCGGTCCGGTGGGCTCGGGCAAGACCGCGCTGGTCGAGGCGCTGCTCGCCGGTTTCGCGCGGCGGGGTCGCAGCGTGTCGGTGATCACCAACGACCTCGTCACCACCGAGGACGCCGAACGGGTCCGTCGTTCGGGACTGATCGATCCGCGGCGCGTACGTGCGGTCGAGGCCGGGGGATGCCCGCACACCGTGATCCGTGAGGATCCGTCGCTCAACATGGCCGCGGCCGACGCGCTCGAAGCCGAATTCCCCGACACCGAGATGATCCTGCTGGAATCCGGCGGCGACAACCTGGCGTCGACGTTCTCGCGGGACCTGGTGGACTACTGGCTCTTCGTGATCGACGTCGCAGGCGGAGACGACATCCCACGCAAACGCGGACCCGGCGTGCTGCGCTGCGACCTGCTGGTGATCAACAAGGTCGACCTCGCACCGCACGTCGGCGTCGATCTCGACCTGATGCGCCGCGAGGCCGACGAAGTCCGCAGCGGCAGAACGGTTGTTGCGATCAGCGCCCGCAACGGGCACGGCATCGACGAGTTGATGGACGTGCTCGAGCGCGAAGTGCTGTTCGTGTGAAGCTCGCCGAACGCACGGCGGCCGATCTGCGGTTCGCCCGCGCCGGCGCCCACACGGTGCTGACCCGGCGCCGTCATCGGTGGCCGTTCGTGATCGGCCGCGTCTTCGCCGACCCGCAGGACCCCGGCCTCGGCACGCTCACCCTGCAGAACGCGGCGGGCACCGTCATCCCCGGCGACGTGATCCGCCAGCGCATCGAGGTGGTCGACGGCGGGCGGGCCGCGGTCAACGGGCAGGGGGCCACGCTGATCAGCGGTGTTCCCGGCGGTGACGCGTCGGCCGAGGAGACCGAGTTGTACGTCGACGCCCACAGTTGGCTGCGGTTCGATCCCGCGCCACGCATCCTCACCGCCCACGCCCGTCATCGCCAGCGCACCGAGGTGTGCGTCGCACACCGCGGCTGCGCCGTCGTCGTCGACGCCGTGGTGCTGCACCCCGACCTCGACGCGGCGACCTTCGGCAGCATCGAATCCACCGTCACCGTCCGCTCGCCCGGCGGCGCACTGCTGGCGATGGACGCACAGGTCTTGGACGCCCCACCCGTGACGGGCCGCTTCACCGCGTTCGGCACGGTCTACTTCGTCGGGGCGGGCTTCACCGGGGGCCACCATGAGGGCCCGACCGATCCACCCGGCGTCTACACCGCGGTCACCGAACTGCCCAACGGCGCCGGCTGCGCCGTACGCATCGCCGCCGCGGACGGCGGAACCCTGCGCACCTACCTTCGCCTGCTCTCCGCCGAAACGGCATTCCAGCGGGCGTCCACTCGCACTTTTACTGACGGAATGCCGTTTCGGCGGAGTCAGGTGTGAAAACGTCGCGCACGGGTTACTAAGCACGCATGCTTGAGAGCCAAGTCGATCAGATCGCCGTCGTCATCCCCGCGCACAACGAGCGCGCCCACCTGCCGATGTCGCTTCGTGCGATGGTCACCGCCGCGATGTGCGTGCCCGTACCCGTGCAGATCGTCGTGGTTCTCGACGCCTGCACCGACGGCAGCGAGGCGCTCGCCGGCGACTTCGGCTCCGATGTCCACTTCGTGTCGGTCGACGCGGGCAATGTGGGTGCCGCGCGCGCCGCGGGATTCGCGTATGCCCGCTCGCTGCGCCCGGACACCGTGAGGACCTGGTACGCGACGTCCGACGCCGATACGGCGGTGCCCGCCGACTGGCTCGTCGAGATGACGACGACGGCCGTCGAGGTCGACGCCGACATGGTGCTCGGTGGCGTCCACGTGCCGGGCGGCCAGGATTTCAGCGAGAGCAACGACCACGTGCACGGCGCCAACATGGGATTTCGTGCCGACGCGTACTGGTCGGTCGGTGGCTTCCGCGGGCTGAAGACCGGTGAGGACGCCGAACTCGCCGACCGCTTCGAGTCACACGGCCTGCACGTGCACCGCGACGGCGACCTGTCGGTGGAGACCTCGGCCCGCCGGTCGGGCCGCGCGCCCGACGGCTTCGCCGACTACCTGCGCGAACTCGCCCGCACCCCGGTGCCTGCCGAACTCGGCGCCCCGGCCTGATCTCCTGCGCGAGCGGACGGAGGTACCCCGCGACGAGGGGTGCGGGGTACTGCCCGTCTGCCGCGCCCGATCAGCCGACCGCGCGCGCGGCACCCTCCCAGAACTGGGCCCGCACGGCCTTCTTGTCGGGCTTGCCCAGCGCGGTCACGGGCACCGAGTCGACGACGATCACCTGCTTGGGTGACTGCACCGAACCCTTGCGTTCCTTCACCGACGCCTGGATCTCGGCGGTCAACCGCTCGATGCCCTCCTCGCTGCGGTCGGCGTCGGGACGCAGCACGACCACCGCGGTGACGGCCTCGCCCCACTTCTCGTCGGGCGTGCCGATCACGCACACCTGCGCGACCGAGGGATGTTCGGCGACAACGTCTTCCACCTCACGCGGGAACACGTTGAAGCCGCCGGTGACGATCATGTCCTTGACCCGGTCGACGATGAACCAGTAGCCGTCCTCGTCCTCGCGGGCCATGTCGCCGGTGTGCAGCCAGCCGTCCTTGAACGTCTCGGCCGTCGCGTCGGGCAGCTTCCAGTACCCGCCGGCCAGCAGCGGGCCGGACACGCAGATCTCGCCGACCTCGCCCTGCGGGACGGGGTTTCCCTCGGGGTCGAGCAGCGCCGTGCGCGCGAACATGGTGGGCCGCCCGCACGAGGTGAGCCGCTTCTCGTCGTGGTCCTTCTTGCCCAGGTACGAGATCACCATCGGGGCCTCGGACTGGCCGTAGTACTGCGCGAAGATCGGGCCGAACCGCTTGAGCGCCTCGGCCAGCCGCACGGGGTTCATCGCCGAGGCGCCGTAGTACACGGTCTCCAGCGACGACAGGTCGCGCGTGTGGGAGTCGGGGTGGTCCAGCAGCGCGTAGAGCATCGACGGCACCAGCATGGTCGCGGTGATGCGACGTTCTTCGATGACGCGCAGTACCTCGCCAGGATCGAACTTGGGCAGCACGATCATCTCGCCGCCCTTGACGATCGTCGGCACGAAGAACGCCGCACCGGCGTGCGACAGCGGCGTGCACATCAGGAAGCGGGGGT
The DNA here is from genome assembly GCF_001457595.1 of Mycolicibacterium smegmatis. Taxonomy (GTDB): domain Bacteria; phylum Actinomycetota; class Actinomycetes; order Mycobacteriales; family Mycobacteriaceae; genus Mycobacterium; species Mycobacterium smegmatis. The sequence continues at coordinate 1,141,179 of NZ_LN831039.1, forward strand.
TCTCGGGCCACTCCCATTCGGCCAGCTGGATCGTCGTCATGGTGGTGATCGACCGCACCGTGCCCATCACGCCCTTGGGCTTACCAGTGGTTCCGCCGGTGTAGGTGAGCCCGCCGATGTGGTCGGGCGGCAACTCGGCCGCGACGAGCGGCTTCGCCGGGTACTTGGCGGCCTCGGCGTTCAGATCGGTGGCCACCCCGGCCAGCGCCTCGGGCACGGGCCCGATGGTCAGGATCTGGCGCAGCGTCGGGACCTTCTCCAGCAGTCCCAGCGCGCGCTCGACGAACGCGGGCGTCGGGTCGATGATCAGCGTCGTGACCTCGGCGTCGGACAGCACGTAGGCGTGGTCGTCGAGGGAACCCAGCGGGTGCAGCGCCGTGCGCCGGTAACCCTGCGTCTGCCCCGCTCCGATGATCATCAGCACCTCGGGCCGGTTCAGCGACAGCAGGCCGACGCCCTCGCCGGAACCCGCACCGAGCGCCTCGAACGCCTGGATGTACTGGCTGATGCGGTCGGCGAGTTCACCGCCGGTCAGCGTGGTGTCGCCGAGGAACAGCACCGGCTTGTCCCGGTTGCGTTTGAGCGCTGCCACGGTCAGGTGGCCGGAGTGAGTGGGGTGACGCAGCAGATCGGGCGAGGAGCTTTTCACCTGGGTCATGCAGTCCAGACTAGAACGTGTTCCAGAAATGGTGCAGTCGATCCCCCTGAACTCGGGCCGAGGCGCACAAAGCAGGTAGTCCGCTACGCATGTCACCCCTGGTCGACCTCCCTAACGTCACACATGAACAAGGAGGCACGAACATGGCGACCACCGACCGCCGGTATCCGGCGATCACCCTCTACGACGCGGCACTGTGCGCGGTGTTCGGCGCGCTGGTGTCCGCCGCGTTGACACTGGCGGTCCAGGACACCTCGTGGACCCACGGCGCGACGGCGTGCGCGCAGCCGATCACCACCGGAACGCACGACACCGTCGTGCACCCGGGCGGCGTCATCGCCGTGACCAACGACCCGTGCCACCCATGACGGGTGGGGGCTTCCCGGCGGTTGAGGGGTCCGCCGGGGAGCCGCCCACAAACGTTCAACGTGCCGCGACCGCCCGCGCGTCGGCGGCCGCTTTCTCCGCCAGTTCGACGCGCCACTGGATCTCACGCTGAACCCACTCGTTGTCCTGCGGGAACTCCTCGACGTCGGCGATACGCCGCACCTCCAGTGTCACGCCGGTGCCCAGCGGGCACTTCGCCGCCCACTTCTTGGCCTCGTCCTTGGACGGCACGTCGATGATCCAGAACCCGTCGAAACGCGCGGTGGGGTAGGGGCCGTCGGTGACCGTGGGGTCGTCGGTGCCGAAGTCGACGACGAAACCCTCCTCCGGGTCGGTCAGGCCCTCACCGGCCACCATCACCCCGGCCTTGATGAGTTCTTCGTTGTAGCGGCCCATTTCGGCGATGATCTCGTCGAAGTCGATGTCCTGTTCGGCCAGGGCGGCCTCGGCCTCGGGGGTGGACCGCATGATCATCATGTAGCGCGACATTGTTCGGGTTCCCTTCGTCAGAGCGTGTGAGGTCTCACAGGATCGACTCGGCCCGCGCGCATTTCTCATCGCAGTTCTCATGCGGTTTCTCATGCGGGGATCAGAGACGCCTTAGATCTCACCCGCAGCATGTCGATCATGAAACGTGCGCTGGCGTTGGCGGTCGTCGTCATCGGAACCCTCGCAGGCATGTTCGTGGGGTCACGCGTGATGAACTCGCCCATGGTGAGCGCAAGTCCCGTCGTCGCCTACACCGCGGTGCGCGGCCACGACGCGGTCCTGGTCGCCTATGAACGCGTGGGTGGGCAGATCCCGGTACCGTTCGGCCGCGACGACCAATGGCAGGAGCGTGTGGCCGCCTACTCCCTGGACACCGGGGAACTGTTGTGGGACAACAAGTTGCACGGTCACTCCCGAGCGGCGCGCGGAGTGCTCGCCGTGGCCGACGGCAAGGCGTACGTGGCCACCGACTTCGGATTGTCCATCGTGGACACCGAGACCGGTGAGATAATCGCCGACCGCGACCGCATCGACGGGCTCGGCGCCGACTATGCCGAGGCGTACGCGGCCTACGAGGTCGACCCGCGCCTCGATGCCGTGGTGGCGCTGACCCGCTCCGGGGCGGTGATGCAGATCCCGTTGGGTTCGATTCGGGCGCACAACGTTCCCGACGCGGTCGCCGCCGACTGGCGCGACGCCCTGCTCGACGAGTGGTCGGTGATCCTGGGGCCGACGTTCTCCACCAGCAACGTGGACCCGGCCGGCATGCCACGCACCGCGACCCTGCCCGACGGCAGCACCTTCACGTTCGCCAGGCCGTACAACACCGAGAGGGCGCAACTGATGCGCGACGGCAACATCGTCGCCAACATCACCGATCTCGAGCGGGCGCAGATCGCCTACGAAATCGTCCGCACGCCGGCGCCTCTTGCCTCTCCTGAACAACGCCGTGAGCGCCTCGACCGGACCAGGCACCACTCGTCGGCCGCGCTGCTCGGTGTCGCCGACGGGGTGGCGCTGGTGTACGGCGACCGCAGTGGTCAACCCGGCGCCGAGGAACTTCGGCTGTACGACCTCGACACCGGCGACGTCCTGGCCACGGTCGACGACTTCGGCGGATACGTGCGGGCCACGGCCGCGCCGAAAGAGCGCATCGTCGTGATCGGCGCCGCGGAGGATTCCGGGCTGGACGACGACCGACTGATCATCTTCCGCGCCGACGGCAGAACCACGATCACCACGGTGGGCGACACGGATTTCTGGGGACGGCCACGCACTTCGGTCGCCACGCCTTAACATCCCGGCATGCCTGCAGCCGATCTCGTTTTTTACGGCACCGTCATGACGGTGGACCCCGCCCGGCCCACGGCCGAGGCGCTCGCGGTGTCGGGCGGGCAGATCGTCGCCGTCGGCGACCGCGCCGACGTGGCGCAGTGGGTAGGCCCCGACACCGACGTGCGAGAGCTCGGAAATTCCTGTGTGGCACCGGGGTTCGTCGAGGCGCACGGTCATCCGTTGATGGAGGCCGTCGCGGTGTCCGACCGCATCGTCGACATCCGGCCGGTCACCCTCGGCACGGCCGACGCCGTCGTCGACGCCATCCACGCCGAGGTTGCCAAACGCGGTGCGGCAGGCGCATATCTGAACGGCTGGGATCCGTTGCTGCAAACCGGCCTGCCGGAGCCGACACTGGCGTGGCTCGACGGCATCGCACCCGAACACCCGTTGGTGATCCTGCACAACTCCGGGCACAAGGCGTTCTTCAACTCCGCGGCCGCACGCGCGGCGGGACTCACGCGTGACACGCCGGATCCCAAGGGCGCCAAGTACGGTCGGGACGCCAACGGCGACCTCGACGGCACGGCCGAGGAAAGCGCGGCCGTGTTCACCCTGCTGGGCGGCGCGATCTCGGTCGCCGATTACCCGGCCATGCTGCGCGCCGAGTGCGCCCGCCTCAACCGTGCCGGGCTCACGACGTGTTCGGAGATGGCGTTCGACCCGATGTTCCGCCCGCTGCTGGCGAATCTGCACGATCACCTGACCGTCCGGTTGCGCACCTACGAGATGTCCACCGCAGCACTGCACACCGATGCGCAACCGTTCGAGGGCGACGACGTGGTGCGCCAGGTCGGCATCAAGATCTGGGTCGACGGGTCACCGTGGATCGGCAACATCGACCTCACCTTCCCGTACCTGGACACCGACGCGACCCGGACCATCGGCGTCGTCCCCGGCTCGTGCGGACACGCCAACTACACCCCTGAGCAGCTCGCCGAGATCGTCGACACGTACTACCCGCAGGGCTGGCAGATGGCGTGCCACGTGCACGGCGACGCCGGCGTCGACACCATCCTCGACGTGTACGAGAAGGCGTTGCGACGCTGGCCGCGCGACGATCACCGTCTGCGCCTCGAACACGTCGGGGCGATCACGCCCGAGCAGTTGCAGCGGGCCCACGATCTCGGGGTCACGTGCAGCCTGTTTGTCGACCAGATCCATTACTGGGGCGACATCATCGTCGACGGCCTGTTCGGTGCGGAACGCGGCGAGCGCTGGATGCCCGTCGGCTCGGCCGTCGCCACCGGCATGCGCGTCTCACTGCACAACGACCCACCCGTCACACCCGAGGAACCGCTGCGCAACATCGCGGTCGCTGCGACCCGCACCGCACCCAGCGGCCGCGTGCTGGCACCCGAGCAGCGCATCACCGTCGAGCAGGCGATCCGTGCGCAGACCATCGACGCGGCATGGCAGCTGTTCTCCGACGACGTCATCGGCTCACTCGAGGTCGGCAAGTACGCCGATCTCGTGGTGCTGTCCGCCGACCCGCGCGCCACCGAACCCGCCCGCATCGCCGATCTCGACGTGCAGGCCACGTTCCTGGCCGGCCGGCAGGTGTATCCGGCGCTCGGCTGACCACGGTGCATGATTGACCCGTGACCAACGGCGTTCCGGCACTCGACGACATCCTGGAACGCCTGCATGTGGTGGCCCTGCCCATGCGGGTCAGGTTCCGCGGCATCACCGTGCGCGAACTCGCACTGATCGACGGGCCCGCAGGCTGGGGCGAGTTCGGGGCGTTCGTCGAATACGAGCCGCCTGAGGCCGCGGCCTGGCTGTCCTCGGCACTGGAAGCCGCGTATCGCCCCGCACCCGCCGCCCTCCGCGACCGCGTGCCGATCAATGCCACGGTGCCCGCCGTGTCCGCCGAACGCGTACCCGAGGTGCTCGCGCGGTTCCCCGGTGCGCGCACCGCCAAGGTCAAGGTCGCCGAACCCGGCCAGAGCCTGGCCGACGACGTCGCGCGGGTCAACGCCGTGCGCGAGTCGGTGCCCGTCGTGCGTGTCGACGCCAACGGCGGGTGGAGCGTGGACGACGCCGTCGAAGCGGCTGCCGCGCTGACCGCCGACGGCGAGCTCGAATATCTCGAACAGCCCTGCGCCACAGTCGAAGAGCTCGCCGCACTGCGCGCCCGGGTCGACGTGCCGATCGCGGCCGACGAATCGATCCGCAAGGCCGAGGATCCCCTGCGGGTGGTCCGCGCGCATGCGGCCGACATCGCGGTGCTCAAGGTCGCGCCACTCGGTGGTGTGGCGCGCATGCTCGACATCGCCGCACAGATCGACATCCCGATCGTGGTGTCGAGCGCACTCGATTCATCGGTGGGCATAGGCCGTGGCCTGCTCGCCGCGGCCGCGCTACCCGAACTGCGGCACGCGTGCGGGCTGGGCACCGGCGGACTGTTCGTCGACGACGTCGCAGAACCCCGCGTTCCGGTCGACGGGTGCCTGGCCGTCGAACCCGCGGTGCCCGATCCGGCCCGCTTGGCTGCGCTCGCCGCACCCGAACCGCGTCGGCAATGGTGGATCGACCGGGTGTGTGCCTGCCACGCCCTGATCTGACGGGCACGCTTCGGATCCCAGTACCGCGCCACGGTTCCGCCGTTTGTAACGCCAGGGCGGAAAAATGCCCGATTCTCCGCCGTGGCGTTACGCACGCGAGGTCTTGACGGGCTCCGCCCCTTCCTGCCGTGTTGGCTTTCCGCCGTTTGTAACACCAGGGCGAAAAAACGCCCGAATTTCCGCCGTGGCGTTACGCACGCGAACGCGCCCCGAAATCTAAGTAGTGCACTACGGTCGCCGGGCTTGCGGACGCGGTCAGAGACTGCACGTATGACGGAAATCGGTGGACCACAGGGCACCTCGGGCCCGATCCACCCCGCAGACTTCGAGGGGACCCACCCGACAAAGGAAGAGCGATGGCAATGTCACGACTGGTAGCCGCCGCACTGACGGCCGCAGCAGCTGTCGCCTTCGCCCCGACCGCCGCCGCCAACCCCGCCCACGATGTTCTGTGCTTCACCAACCCGGCCTTCGCGAACGGTCATTCATCGGAATGCTCGGACGCCAAGAACCCGCTGGGTGACGAGCCCAACATCGACGTCCTGTAAGGCAAACCCATTCGGGTAGACGCCTACTCTATTGACCTGCCCCGGCGCGGAGCACACTCACACAATGAGTGGATTTCGCGTCGGGGTCAGCGACGGGGTGGTCGTCTCCCGTCCCACCGCGGACGCGTTCACCCGATCGAACTATCTGTCCGCAGTGGCTGCCGGAGTCGACTCGTTCTGGGTTCCTGATCACCTGAACAGCCTCTTCCCGCGCACCTTGTGGAACCCAAAGAACTCCGGCGCAGCGAAACTCGCGCCGTCCATCGACGCGGTCATGGAGCCGTGGACGATGCTCGGACACCTCGCGGCCCGCAACCGAGTCGCGCGTCTGCGACTGGGCATCGGCGTCACCGACAGCGGACGACGCAATCCGGCGGTCACGGCGCAGGCCGCGGCGACGCTTCACCTGCTGACGAAAGGGCGCGCGATCCTCGGGATCGGCACCGGTGAACGCGAGGGCAACGAACCCTACGGTGTCGACTGGTCCAAGCCGGTGGCCCGGTTCGAGGAGGCGATGGCCACCCATCCGCGCGCTGTGGGATTCCAAAGGCGAGTTGGTGAACCGTGATTCGCCGTTCTTCCCGCTGCGCAACGCGCTCTTCGATCTACCGCCGTACCGCGGCACGTGGCCTCAGATCTGGATCGCGGCGCACGGACCACGGATGCTGCGCGTGGTGGGCCGCTATGCCGACGCCTACTTCCCGGCCTTCCCGCACCGCCCGGCCGATTACAAACAGCGTCTCGATCTGATACGCGATGCGGCGTCGAACGCCGGTCGCGATCCCGGCGACATCCTTCCGGCCGTGGAACTCTTCGTGGTCACGGGGCGCACCCGCGACGAGGTCGACGCGGCTCTCGAGTCCCCGTTGGTCCGGTCGTTCGGACTGTCGATCGCCGACGAGCACTTTGTGCGCCATGGCACACAGCATCCACTGGGAGAGGGATTCTCCGGCGCCCAGGACATCCTGCCGCAGCAGTTCGACGAACAGACTGCGCTGGAGCATGCGGCGCGCGTACCGGTGTCACTTCTGAAAGAGGTCCTGGTGACAGGGACTTCCGACGACATCGTCGACCAGGTGGCCGAACGGCGGGATTGCGGTGTGCGGTACGCGGTGCTCGCGAACATCACCCCGTTGCAGACCAGCCTGCGCAAGGGTCTCGCGGCAAGCGGACCGTTCCTGAAAGCGCTGCGCAAACTCAAGAAACTCTGAATGTCCTGATATGTGGGATGCGTGGCGTAGACGCCATGAGCCGGGTGTTCGACACTGAAGTGGTGACGCGGTCGGTGGTGATCCTCGGGTACTCCGGCGTCCAGGCATTGGATCTGGTGGGCCCGTTCGACGTGTTCACCGGCGCCGCGCTGTGGCTGGCCGGGCAGGGCCGCGAACAGCAGGCGTACACGGTCACGCTCGCCTCGGCCGACGGCGCGCCGGTCACCACGCTGACCGGCCTGGAGTTCGTCGCCGCGCCGCCGCCCGACCCGTGTGGCGACATCGACACCGTCGTCATCCCCGGTGGCATCGGCGCCGACGAGGCCAGGCGCAACCGGGAGGTCGTCAACTGGATCAAGACCGCGGCCGACCACGCACGCCGCGTGGTGACCGTGTGCACGGGCGCGTTCCTGGCCGCCGAGGCAGGCCTGCTCGACGGCTGCCCGGCCACCACCCACTGGGCGTCGGCGCGTCGGCTCGCCGACGAATTCCCGTCGGTGACAGTCGATCCGGAGCCCATCTTCATGCGCAGCTCCGAACGCGTGTGGACCGCTGCCGGTGTCACGGCGGGCATCGACCTGGCACTGTCGCTCGTCGAGGACGACCACGGTACCGACGTCGCGCAGAACGTCGCACGCTGGCTCGTGCTGTATCTGCGCCGGCCCGGCGGTCAGACGCAGTTCGCCGCGCCGGTGTGGATGCCGCGGGCCAAACGGGCGCCGATCCGCGCGGTGCAGGAGGCCATCGAAGCCGATCCCGGTGGTGCACACAGCATCTCGGACCTCGCGCAGCGTGCCGCAATGAGCCCTCGGCACTTCACGCGGGTGTTCACCGAGGAGGTGGGGCAGTCGCCCGGGGTGTACGTCGAGCGCATCCGCATCGACGCCGCGCGTCGTCAACTCGAGGAGAGCGACGACACCGTCACCGCCATCGCGGCGCGCTGTGGATTCGGCACCGCGGAAACCATGCGCCGCAACTTCATCCGCCGTCTCGGGGTCTCGCCCGACCAGTACCGCAAGACGTCCGCGCTCACCGGACGCTAGGAACCAGGAGCAACCATGCAGATCGCCGTCGTGCTGTACCCGACGTTCACCGCGCTCGACTTCATCGGCCCCTACGAGGTGCTGCGCAACCTGCCCGACGCCGAGGTGCGGTTCGTGTGGCACGAACCGGGCCCCGTCACCGCCGATTCGGGGGTGCTGATGGTCGGCGCGACCCACACCTTCGACGAGACCCCGTCCCCCGACGTCGTGCTGGTGCCCGGCGGGCCGGGCAGTTCGGCGGCCGCGCGCGACGAACGCGTACTCGCCTGGCTGCGCGCGGTGCATCCCACGGCCAACTGGGTGGCTTCGGTGTGCTCGGGGTCGATGGTGCTCGCCGCGGCGGGTCTGCTCGACGGGAAACGCGCGACGTCGCACTGGGGTGCCCTGAGCGCGCTCAAGATGTGTGGTGTCACCGCGGTGAGCGACGAACGCATCGTGCGCGCCGACGACAAGGTGATCACCGCTGCGGGCGTGTCCGCCGGAATCGACCTGGGAATGTGGCTCGCCGGGCAGATCGCCGGCGAGGCCAAGGCGAAGGCCATCCAGTTGCTCATCGAGTACGACCCGCAGCCGCCGTTCGACGCCGGGCACATGTCCAAGGCGTCGGCGACCACCAAGGCCGGTGCCACGGCCCTGCTCGGCCGCGACATGATCAAGCCCGAGCCGCTCAAGGCGAGTGTGTTGCTGGCCTGGGATCAGGCGATCCGCAGGGTGCGAGGGCGGGGTGCGGCACGTCGTACCGCGTGAGCTGAGGCACCGAGCGTCATCAAGTAGCGTCAGCCACGTGAACTTGGCTTACGACGAACGAGGTAAAGGCGAAGCGGTTCTGTTCATCGCCGGCCGCGGTGGGGCAGGCCGCACCTGGCATCTCAACCAGGTACCGGAGTTCCAGCGCGCCGGGTACCGCGTCATCACGTTCGACAACCGCGGGGTGGGCGCCACCGAGAACGCCGAGGGTTTCGGCACCGAGCAGATGGTCGCCGACACCGCCGCGCTCATCGAGAAGCTCGACGCCGCGCCGGCACGCCTGGTGGGGGTGTCGATGGGATCGTTCATCGCGCAGGAGCTCATGGTGGCCCGGCCCGAACTGGTGCACTCGGCGGCGTTGATGGCCACGCGCGGCCGCCACGACCACGCCCGCGAGTTCTTCCGCAAGGCCGAGCTGGACCTGTCGCAGTCCGGTGTCGATTTGCCGCCGACCTTCGACGCGAAAGTCCGCATGCTGGAGAGCTTTTCGCCGAAAACCCTCAACGACGACGCGTTCGTGCGGGACTGGAGCGAGATGTTCACCATGTGGCCGACCAAGCAGACCCCGGGTTCGCGCACCCAACTCGACGTCGGACCGGTGACCAACCGGCTGCCCGCGTACCGGGCCATCAGCCACCCGGTGCTGGTCATCGGGTTCGCCGATGACGTCGTGCTCCCCGCCCACCTGGGCCGCGAGGTGGCCGACGCGATGCCCAACGGCCGCTATCTGCAGATCCCCGACACCGGGCACCTGGGCTTCATCGAGAAGCCGCAGGAGGTCAACGCGGCGATCTTGAATTTCTTTGCCGAGCACGGCGGCAGAAAGGTCACCAACCTGTTGGCGAATAAGCTGTAGTGGTGAACCCATCGACGACACAGGCCCGCATCGTCGTCGACGAACTCATCCGCGGCGGTGTCCGCGACGTGGTCCTGTGCCCCGGCTCACGTAACGCACCGCTGGCGTTTGCGTTGTCCGACGCCGACCGGGCCGGCCGGATCCGGCTGCACGTGCGCATCGACGAGCGCACCGCCGGCTACCTGGCGATCGGCCTCGCGGTGGCCGAACGCGCCCCGGTGTGCATCGCGATGACCTCGGGGACCGCGGTAGCCAACCTGGGCCCGGCGGTCGTGGAGGCCAACTACGCGCGGGTTCCGCTGATCGTGCTGAGCGCCAACCGGCCCTACGAGATGCTGGGCACCGGCGCCAACCAGACCTTCGAACAGCTCGGCTACTTCGGCACCCAGGTCCGCGCGGCCATCAGCCTCGGTCTGGCACCCGATCTGACCGGCCCCAACGCGGCCGACCTCGAAACCCTCAACGCACAGTGGCGCTCGGCGACGTGCCGTGTGCTGGTCGCGGCGACCGGCGCACGCAGCGCCAACGCGGGCCCGGTGCAGTTCGACATCCCGCTGCGCGAACCGCTCGTACCCGATCCGGCCGAGCCCGCGGGCGGCACCATCCCGCCCGGACGGCCCGACGGCCGGTCGTGGACGCACACGCCGCAGGTGACGTTCGACCAGCCCCTGGACATCGACCTCACGCCGGACACCGTGGTGATCGGCGGGCACGGCGCCGGGGAGCACCCGAACCTGGCCGAGCTGCCGACGGTCGCCGAGCCCACCGCCCCGCCGCCGGCCAACCCGCTGCACCCGCTCGCGCTGCGGCTCGCGCACCCCAAGCAGGTGATCATGCTGGGCCGCCCGACGCTGCACCGGCCGGTGTCGACGCTGCTGGCGGATCCGTCGGTGCCGGTCTACGCGCTCACGACGGGGCCGCGCTGGCCCGATGTCTCCGGCAATTCGCAGGCCACCGGCACCCGCGCGGTCACCAGCGGCGCCCCGAGCGTGGCCTGGCTGCGCAAGTGCGCCGAACTCAACGAGCACGCGGTCACCGCGGTACGCAAGCAACTGGCCGCACACCCGATGACCACGGGCCTGCACGTCGCCGCGGCCGTGGCCGACGCGCTGCGTCCCGGTGATCAGCTGGTGCTGGGCGCGTCGAACCCGGTACGCGACGCGGCGCTGGTGGGTCTGCGGCCCGACGGCATCAAGGTGCGGTCCAACCGCGGCGTCGCCGGCATCGACGGGACCATCTCGACGGCCATCGGCGCCGCGCTCGCCCACGACGGTCGGACCGTGGCACTCATAGGCGACCTGACGTTCGTGCACGACAGCTCGGGTCTGCTGATTGGCCCGACCGAGCCGACACCGCGCAGCCTGACCATCGTGGTGTCCAACGACAACGGCGGCGGCATCTTCGAGTTGCTCGAGCAGGGTGATCCACGGTTCTCCGACGTGTCGTCGCGGATCTTCGGAACGCCGCACGACGTCAACATCGGCGCGCTGTGCCACGCCTACCACGTCGACTATCACCAGATCGAGGCCGACGCGCTCGGCGCGGCGCTCGAAGACCCGTTCCAGGGCATGCGGGTTTTGGAGGTGAAGGCCGACCGGTCATCGCTGCGCTCGCTGCACGCGTCGATCAAGGCGGCCCTGTGAGGGTGCCCGTCGCCGACCGGGTGCGGGCCGCGGCCCGGGTCGTGCTCCCGCATCTCTACGGCGAGCCGGGGGAGACCCGCAGGCAGCGCATCATCCGGCGCGTGCGCATCGGCATCGTGATCGCGGCGTGCCTGGTGACGCTGCAGTCGGTGCTGTTGGTGCTCGGCGCATGGCGCAACGACCGGCAGATCGAACGCAACATGGGTGTCGCCGCGGCCGAGGTGCTCAGCGCGGGCCCGCGCCGGTCGACCATCGAGTTCGTCACGCCCGACCGCGTCACCTACCGGCCCGAACTCGGCGTGCTGTACCCCAGCGAACTCGACACCGGCATGCGCATCTACGTCGAGTACGACAAGAACAACCCCGAGCTGGTGCGCGTGCGCGACCGCAACGCCGCGCTCGCGATCATCCCGGCCGGGTCGATCGCGGTGGTGGGGTGGATGATCGCAGGCGCCGCACTGGTCGGGCTGTGGCTGTTGCAGCGGCGTACCTGAGGTTCTACGACCCCAGGCCCAGCATCAGATCCGACAACCAGTCGTCGCGCAGCGGGACCAGCGTGTCCTCGTTGAGGTCGTACACCGCGGGCGTCGCGGCGACCCCCGCGGCGTCGGTGAGGTACTCGATGTTCTGCTCGGCCACCATGTCGATGTCGACGCCCTCGTCGCCCGACCTGATGCGGTCGACCAGATCGGCGGAAATCCCGCTCTCGGAGGCCATGTCGGCCAGCTCGTCGTCGGAGGGGCCCGCACTGCCTTCGGGTTCCTGGTTCGACCACACGGTCTGCACGAACTTTTGGAACGTCGTGGCGTCGGTGTCCGGTCCCGCCGCGAGGAACAGCGCGTTGCTCACGTGCGCCGAGTAACCGGGGCCGTCGAGATCCAGGAACGTCATGGGTCGGTAGACGACCGCGAGCCGGCCCTCGCCGACGTACTCGGCGATCTCGTCGCCGTAGTCGCGCTGCAACCGGCCACACGGCGGGCACTGTGGTTCGGCGAAGATCTCGATCCGCACCGGCGCTGCGTGATAGCCGATGAGGATTCCCGAGCCGTCCTCGGTGATCTCGCTGCCGGGCGGGTCGGTGTTGGCCTGCGGCGTGCCCTCGACCACCCGCGCACAGCCGGCCGTGGTGAGGACCACAGCCGCCAGTACCGCACCCAACACCCGGGTCATCCGCATGGCGGCAACCTTAGCGGGCATCGAGTTTTCGAGTGTCGTATCCCGTGGCGCAACCTCGCGGCCAACTGCGATGGGGAACATCGTGACGTGCGCGTTGCCATCGTCGCAGAGTCCTTTCTCCCGAACGTCAACGGCGTCACCAACTCGGTGCTGCGGGTGATCGACCATCTCCGCCGAACCGGCCACGAGGTGCTCGTCATCGCGCCCGACACGCCCCGGGGTCAACCGCCCGCCGACCGGATCCACGACGGGGTGCGCGTGCACCGCGTGCCGTCGCGGATGTTCCCGAAGATCACGTCGCTGCCGCTCGGTGTCCCCAGGCCGCGCATGATCGGTGTGCTGCGCGGTTTCGACCCCGACGTGGTGCACCTGGCGTCACCGGCGTTGTTGGGGTACGGCGGTCTGCACGCGGCGCGTCATCTCGGGGTGCCGAGTGTCGCGGTGTTCCAGACCGACGTCGCGGGATTCGCCGAGAGCTACGGCATGGGCGTCGCGTCCCGCGCGGCGTGGGCGTGGACCCGGCATCTGCACAGCCGCGCCGACCGCACCCTCGCCCCGTCCACGTCGGCCATGGAAAACCTTGCCGCCCACCGTATTCCCCGTGTGTACCGGTGGGGACGCGGTGTCGACATCACCGGTTTCGTACCGTCTGCGCGTGACGAGCATCTGCGGCGCACCTGGTCACCCGACGGCAGGCCGATCGTCGGCTTCGTCGGCAGGCTCGCGCCCGAGAAACACGTCGAACGGTTGGCGGTCCTCGCGGCACGCGACGATCTGCAACTGGTCGTCGTCGGCGACGGCGTCGACCGTGCGAAGCTCGAAACCCTCCTGCCCGCCGCGGTTTTCACCGGCGAGCTGCGCGGTGCCGCGCTCGCAGCCGCGTACGCGAGCATGGACGTGTTCGTGCATCCCGGTGAACACGAGACGTTCTGCCAGACCGTGCAGGAGGCGATGGCCTCGGGAGTTCCGGTGATCGCGCCCGACGCGGGTGGTCCGCGGGATCTGGTGGCGCCCTGGCGAACCGGCCTGCTGCTCGACGTCGACGGGTTCGAGAACGCCCTGCCCGCGGCGGTCGAGCACCTGCTCGCCGAACGCCGCCGCTACGGGATCGCGGCGCGCCGCAGCGTGTTGGCCCGCACCTGGCCGGTGGTGTGCGACGAGCTCATCGGCCATTACGAGGCCGTCCTCGGCCGGCGTAGCCTGCGTGCGGCCTAGTGTTTCGCGTGGTCTTTCTCGCGGGCCAGCCAGGGGATCAGCCCGCCGGCGAGCACGTGGTCGATCTGACGTGACGAAAGCCGGTGGCACACTGAGAAAGTGGTGTTCTTGGTCGTGTTGGTGACGATGAGCGGCTGGTCGTCGTGCAATGTCTGCCATACATCGGACAGGGTGAGCACATCGTCCTGGTCGATGCGGTCGTAATCGGCGTCGTCGACGAACTCCAACGCGAGCACCCCGAAGTTGGCCAGGTTCTGCCAGTGGATACGGGCGAACGATTTGGCGATGACCGCCAACAGTCCGAGATGCCGCGGCGCGATGGCCGCGTGTTCGCGTGACGAGCCCTGCCCGTAGTTGTCCCCGCCGACGACGATGTGACCCTGCGGCGTGGATTTCGCGCGCTCCGGATAGGTTTCGTCGACCTGGGTGAAGCTGAACATGGCGAGCTTGGGGATGTTCGAGCGGTACGGGAGGGCCCTGGCACCGGCGGGCGATATCTCGTCGGTGGAGATGTTGTCGCCGACCTTGAGCAGCACCGGCGCCTCGATGGTGTCGCCCAGCGGCCGCAGATCGGGAAGGTCGGAGATGTTGGGTCCCTTCACCACCTCGACCGCTTTGGCCTCCTCCGGTGGTGGTGGTTCGACCAGCATGGCCGTGTTGACGGTGTGGTGAGACGGCAGGTCCAGAGCCGGGTAGTCGACGTCGTTGTCCTTCGCCCACTGACGCGGATCGGTGATCACACCGGTGATCGCCGAGGCCGCGGCCGTTTCCGGAGAGCACAGCCACACCGAATCCTCCCTGGTGCCCGACCGGCCCGGGAAGTTGCGGGGCATGGTGCGCAGCGAGTTGCGGCCCGTGGCAGGCGCCTGACCCATGCCGATGCAGCCCATGCACCCGGCCTGGTGGATGCGGGCCCCGTTGATCACCAGGTCGGTGGTCGCGCCCATCTTGGTCAGATCGGTCAGGATCTCGCGTGATGTCGGGTTGACGTCGAAGCTGACCTCAGGGGAGGTCTGGCGGCCGCGGACCATCGCGGCAGCGATCGCGAAGTCCCGCAGTCCCGGGTTTGCGCTGGAACCGATGACCACCTGGGAGACGGGTTCGCCCGCGACCTCGGCGACCGTGACGACGTTGCCCGGTGACGACGGCTTCGCGATGAGCGGTTCGATCTCGGAGAGGTCGATCGTCTCCTCGATGTCGTACTCGGCGCCCTCGTCGGCGAGCAGTTCCACCCAGTCGTCGCCGCGGTCCTCGGCGACCAGGAACTCGCGCACGGCCTCGTCGCTGGGGAACACCGTGGTGGTGGCCCCGAGTTCGGCACCCATGTTGGCGATGACGTGGCGGTCCATCGCCGACAGGCTGTCCAGGCCCGGGCCGTGGTACTCCAGTATCCGGTTCAGCCCACCTTTGACGTCGTGCCGGCGCAGCATCTCCAGGATAACGTCCTTGGCCGAACACCATTGCGGGAGTTCGCCTTCCAGGCGGATTCCCCACACCTCGGGCATCCGCAGATGAAGCGGCTCACCGGCGATGGCCAACGCGACCTCCAGGCCGCCGACGCCGATCGCGAGCATGCCCAGTGAGCCCGCCGCGGGGGTGTGCGAATCGGAGCCGACCATGGTCTTGCCGGGGATCCCGAAACGTTGCATATGGGTGGGGTGCGACACCCCGTTTCCCGGTTTGGAGAACCACAGGCCGAACCGTTGCGCCGCGGTACGCAGGTACTCGTGGTCCTCGGCGTTCTTCTCGTCGGTCTGCAGCAGGTTGTGGTCGACGTACTGGACGCTGACCTCGGTGCGGGCCCGGTCGAGTTGCAGGGCCTCGAGTTCCTGCATGACCAGTGTCCCGGTGGCGTCCTGGGTCAGGGTCTGGTCGATGCGGATGGCGATCTCGTCTCCCGGTGTCATGTCGCCGGAGACGAGATGCGATCCGATCAACTTGTGGGTGACACTCTGCGACATCTACCCAGGCTTCCCGGGGTGGCCCCGGTTGAAACGGTTCGCGGGCTTGCCGATTTTCGCCGAGGCTACGGTTTCTCGCGTGAATTCCGAGAATTCACACGAAAAACCGTAGCCTCGGCGCAAACACTCAGCCTTGTGCTTCGACGGCCACCGGCTGCCACTCCTCCCAGAGCTTGATCCGGCGCTCGTAGTCGGCCTTGGCGATCTCGAGCGGACGCTCACCGAAGAACACACGCAGCGGCGGCTTTTCGGCGTCGACGATCTTCAGCACGGCCGATGCCGACGCCTTCGGGTCGCCCGGCTTGGAGTTGCGCTGCGACCGCGCCGTGTTCGTGGCGTCGCGCAGCTCGTCGTAATCGGCGATCGGCGTTGCGTGCTTGGCCGACGAGCCCGCCCAGTCGGTGGAAAACCCGCCCGGCTCGATCAGCGTCACGTGGATGCCGAATCCCTCGACCTCCTGTGCCAGCGACTGTGAGAAGCCCTCCAGCGCCCACTTCGACGCGTGGTACATGCCCACGAGCGGGAACGCCGAGATACCGCCGATCGACGACACCTGGATGATGTGCCCGCTGCGCTGCGCACGCAGGATCGGCAGCGCGGCCTGCGTCACCCACAGGGCGCCGAACAGGTTCGTCTCGATCTGAGCGCGCGCCTCGGCCTCTGAGAGTTCCTCGATGAACCCGAACTGTCCGTAGCCGGCGTTGTTGACCACGATGTCGAGCCGCCCGAAGTGCTCATGGGCCTGCTTGACCGCGGCGAAGTCGGCGGCACGGTCATCGACGTCGAGCTGCAGCGGCAGCAGCGCGTCGCCGTACTTGTCGGCCAGATCGGCCAGGGTCGCGGTGTCGCGCGCGGTGGCGGCGACCTTGTCGCCACGGTCGAGGGCCGCTATCGCCCACTCCCGGCCGAAGCCCCGCGAAGCACCTGTGATGAACCAGACTTTCTCACTCATATCCAACCTCTTCTGTATCGGCCTGTGCGGTTCAAGGCGCGCGAGGCGATGCTCATTCCCGGCTGCAGGATGTTCACAGAGGTTCGGTCACTGTCAGTCTTTTGCCGGGCGCCCGGTAGCGTCGGCGTCGTGAGTCGAGCGAGCTTGGAGAAGAATCCCCACGACGTGGCATCGATGTTCGACGCCGTCGCGAAGCGCTACGACCTGACCAACACGGTGCTGTCGCTCGGTCAGGACCGGTTCTGGCGTCGCGAGACCAAGTCGGCCCTGCGTATCGGGCCAGCGGACAAGGTGCTGGACCTGGCCGCCGGGACCGCGGTGTCCACCGTCGAGCTCGCCAAGTCCGGCGCGTGGTGTGTGGCCGCGGACTTCTCGGTCGGCATGCTGGCCGCCGGGGCGTCTCGCCAGGTACCCAAGGTTGCCGGCGACGCCACGCGGCTGCCGTTCGCCGACGAGGTCTTCGACGCCGTCACCATCAGCTTCGGTCTGCGCAACGTCGTCGACCACAAGGCAGGCCTGCGCGAGATGGCGCGGGTGACCAAGCCGGGCGGGCGCCTGGTGGTGTGCGAATTCTCCACGCCCACCAACCGCCTGTTCTCCACGGTCTACAAGGAGTATTTGATGAAGGCGCTGCCTGCCATGGCCACGGCGGTGTCGAGCAATCCCGAGGCCTACGTCTACCTCGCCGAGTCCATCCGCGCCTGGCCCACCCAGGCCGAGCTCGCCCGCCAGATCGGCGAGGCCGGCTGGTCCGACGTCCGCTGGCGCAACCTCACCGGCGGCATCGTGGCCCTGCACGCCGCCACCAAGCCCGCCTAGGCCCTTTCAAGGCCGCCGAGCGGGCAGTTCTGTCACTCTGCACCGCGAGCGTGCGGGTCTGCACCCCGACACACCGCCATCAAGCAGCACTCGACGCACGCTCACCACGACCGAGCGCGCGCCGAGCGGCGACACAGGTGTCAAAGGTCGAAAAGTCGCCGCCGATCCCAGTCGGTGACCGCAAGCTGACTGGCGCGCAGTTCGCTGGACAAGAACGTAGTGATGTGTTCGACGGCCGCCTCGCCGAGGGTCTGCCGAGTAACCGGGCTGTCGTAGAAAGCGTCGAGCGCTTCACCGAGTGACTCGGGCAGCGGCCGACCGATCTTCTCGGTGTAGGCGTTCCGCTGCCCCACTTCGTCGGCGGGAAGGAGGCCGCGTTCGATGCCTTCGAGTCCGGCCGCCAACAGTGCGGCATATCCCAGATAGGGATTGATGTCGGCGCCCGGGATGCGGTTCTCTAAGTGGCGGGCCGAGCCGTGGCCGGTGACGCGCAGCGCCACCGTGCGGTTGTCATCACCCCAGGTGAGCGCAGTCGGGGCGAACGTGCCATCGCGAAAACGCTTGTATGAGTTCGGGTATGGCGCCCAAAGCAGGAAGAAATCACGTGCGAAAGCCTGCAGTCCGGCGCCGAAATGGCGTAACAGGTTCTCATCTGTGGCGAACAGATTGCTGCCGTTCTCATCGGTCAGCGAGATGTGCAGGTGCGAGCTCGATCCGGCCCAGTGGTCATCGACTTTGGCCATGAACGTTGCGCTCATTCCGTGGCGGCGGAAAATTTGGCGGGTGGCCATCTTGTAGAGCGCATGCTGATCGGCCATCCGCATCGGATCGGTGGGGACCAGGGTCACCTCATACTGGCCTGGACAGTATTCGGTCTTGGCGGTCTCGACCTCGATGCCGGTGCGCTGCAACGCGCCGAACAACTCCGCCATGATCGTCTCGTCGGTGCTGATGGCGCAGGCCAGCTCGGGTTGTAAGGTTTCGCGGATCGGTTTGAGACCGGTGAAGCCCTGTTGGGCAAGTGTTTCCGAGGTGTGCTGGAGCGCGAAGAACTCGAGCTCCGAGGTAACCAGAGGTTGGTAACCCGCACTGTGCGCACGCTCGATCTGTTTGCGCAGGATGTTGCGAGGTGACGCGAAAAACGGTGTGCCGTCACCGGTCACGACATCGGCGAACGCGATGCCGACACCGTCCTGCCAACCCATCGGGCGAAGAGTGTCGGGGTCGGTGACGAAGCGCAGGTCGCCGTAACCGTGATCCCATCCCACGCCGCTGAACCCGTCGAGAAGTTCATGGCCGAGTCCCCAACCGAACACCACTTCGCAGGTATTTACGGCCTTCGACGCGGACGCCTGGTAGTGGGGCCAACTGTGTCGCCTTCCCAACAGGCGTCCGGCCAGATCGGGTGTTGCGACGACGACCGCGCTGAACGGGTCGGTCGCTGTGTTGACGAAGCCGTTCGTCGTGGTGCGGGGCGAGGCAGCGTTCACCATTGAAGCTCCTAAATGGACTAGGGTTGATCCATAGACCAATCGAAGATACAGTACGACGCGTGTCACGCAACACTGCTGCAGAGGGCGCATCAAACGTGGTCAACGACGTAGTTTTCCGTCCGGTACGGGGCGGGAACATCGTCGAGGAGACGGTCGATCGACTGGTGGGCGCCATCACACTTGGTGTGATTCCGTTCGGGGGTCAGCTCCCCGTCGAACGAGACCTGTCCCAAAAACTGGGAGTCAGCAGAACGACCCTGCGCCAGGCGATCCGCACTCTGGAAGAGCGCGGTGTCGTCGAGGTCCGCCTGGGCCGGGGCGGTGGCACGTTTGTCCGGCACCGTTCGACGCTGCCGCCGGCTGAAGAAGCCCGGGCACGCGTCGTCGCCATGGGCGATGATCTCGATGACACGTTGGATTACCGACAGGTGCTCGAACCTGCCGCCGCCGAACTGGCTGCCCGCCGGCGTAAGCCAGGAGCGGGTGAGTGGCTGGAGAGCCTTCTGAGCGACACCCGGCCGCCGACGCTCGCCGAGTACCGCATCAACGACGCCCGGTTTCATCTCGCCATCGCAGAACTTGCCGGGGTGCCTTCGTTGACCGCCGCCGTGGCCGACGTCGAGGTGAGGATTGCCGCACCGCTGGCGCTTCTGCCGCCGTGGGATGACGCTTTGGAGCGGTCCGACCGAGAACATCACGCACTGGCCTACGCGATCGGCCGGGGGAACGCCGATGAGGCACGCCAGATCATGACCGAGCACCTGTCCTGCACTGCCCATCTGTTGAGGGACCTGAGGCTGCCGTCGCCATCCTGATCTGATTTCTATCTGTCACGGTCACACGCCGTCTGGTGTGACCGCCCTGTTGTTGTACCCACCTGTATCTCAACGAGGAGAACCGACATGTCCGAAGACGTCAGTGAAATACACCGGAGCGCAAGGGAAAATCGCCTGAAACCGAATGCGCTGGGGCTGACGAGCGTGGTGTTCATGGTTGTTGCCACCGCTGCGCCGATCACCGCGATCACCAGCAACATGCCGATCATGGTGGGTCTCGGCACGGGTGTCGGTACGCCTGCGGGCTTCCTGTTGGCAACGGTCACCCTGTCGATTTTCTCGGTCGGATTCGTGGCAATCGCACGACATGTCACCAGTGCCGGGGCCTTCTACGGGTTCATATCGCGTGGGCTCGGCCGCATCGTCGGCCTTGGGTCGGGATTGCTGACCACGGCGTCCTACATGATGTTCGAGGTCACTTTGGTCGCACTATTCGGTGTTTTCACCAAGGAGACCATGGCCGCCGAACTGGGTGTGGATTTGCCGTGGTGGGTATACACCTTCACGCTCATCGCGGTCATCGCCGTGCTCACATACTTCGAAATTGAGCTCACGGCAAAGGTTCTCGGCATAGCACTGGCAGCAGAAGTGCTCATCCTGGCCGCCATTGCGCTGGCGGTGCTGGCCAACGGTGGCGGGCCCGAAGGCATCTCCGCAGCACCCCTGAGCCCGGCCGAGGCGTTCGCCGGCCCCTCGGTGGGCCTGGGCCTGTTCTTCGCGTTCTGGTGCTGGATGGGCTTCGAATCCACCGCCCTGTACGGTGAGGAATCGAAGAATCCTCGGCGTACCGTCCCCGTTGCGACCTTCATCGTGGTCATCGGCGTCGGTTTGTTCTACGCCTTTGTGAGCTGGATGATCATGTCGGGCAACGGCATCGAGCAAACCGCTGCCCTCGCGGCGTCGGACAGCCCGTTCGAGACGGTATTCGCGCCGACCCGTGAATTCCTCGGCGAGTGGGCCGTGCTGATCTTCCGCTGGCTCCTGCTGACCGGAACATTCGCCTGCGCAATGGCATTCCACAACTGCGCGTCCCGGTACCTGTATGCGCTCGGGCGCGAGCGCATCCTGCCGGGTGTGCTGGGTCGTACACATCCGCGCTATGGGTCACCGTGGGTGGCGTCGATCGTCCAGTCGGCATTTGTGGTGATCGTCACCCTGTGCTACTGGTCCAGCGGACTGGATCCGTACGTCGGTCAGTACACGCTTTCGGCATTGTTGGGCACCATGGGAATCATTGTGGTCCAGGCACTCTGCTCGCTGGCGGTCACGGCGTACTTCTGGCGTAATCCCGATAAGCGACCGCATTTCCTCGTCTGGGTCGTGGCGCCCATCCTCGGTGCGTTGGCGATGATCGGCGCTGTGTTGCTGCTCGTGCTCAACATGGACGCAGCCGCCGGCGGGCCCGCAGCATCGACGCTGCTGTTCCGGCTGATCCCCTGGATTGTCGGTGCCGTGTTCATCGCGGGTTGCGTGTTGGCAGTGTGGCTGCGCAAATCGGCTCCCCAGCGGTATGAGCTCATCGGCCACCTCGATGTCGTCGCTCCAGGTGGTGTCGAGAACGGCCCGGAGGGAACGAAGTCGTTTCCCGCGGCGATGAACTGATGGCGAATCGTCCGCTCATCGGGCTGACCACCTACCGTGAGTCGATCCGCTGGGGCAAGTGGCACATGCCGGCTTTGTTCACCCCGGAGACGTACGTCTCGGCGGTGGATCGTGCCGGAGGCGAACCGCTCCTGCTGCCCACAGCTCTCGGTCACGCACGGTCGGCGGTGTTGGCACTCGTCGACGGCCTTCTGGTCGTCGGCGGTGCCGATATCGCCGCGGAAAATTACGGCGAGCGCACGCAGCCGGAAACGGATCCTCGGCCGGTGCGCGACCGTGGTGAGCTGGAAGCGCTCGACTATGCGCTGGGCAACGATCTGCCGGTGCTCGGGGTCTGCCGAGGCATGCAACTGATCAACGTGCACGCGGGCGGTTCCCTGATCCAACATCTACCGACACAGGTCGGGCATCACGAACACCTCCGGACTCCAGGAGAATTCGGAAGTCACCCGGTGCGGGTCGACCAGGCAAGCAGGATCTCCACGGTCGTCGGCCCGGGACCTGTGGTGACCACATACCACCACCAGGGCATCGGGCGGCTTGGTAGCGGATTGAAAGCGGTCGCCTGGGCCGACGACGGCGTGATCGAGGCAGTCGAATCCACCACCCATTCCTACGTAATCGGCGTGCAGTGGCACGCCGAGCGGGACGACGGAACGCCGCTGATCGAGGCGTTCGTCGAACAATGCGCGCGAAGAAAGGCGAAATGGCCATGATGAACGGCGAGCTCCGAATCGCCATCGCACAGAAAGCACCGGTGTTTCTCAACCGGGCGGCCACGACAGAGTTGGTCTTGAGCACAATCGCGGAGGCGGCCGCCGCGGGGGCCCGCTTGGTGGTCTTCCCGGAGACCTTCCTTCCCGGGTACCCGATGTGGGTGTGCCGCACAGACGGTGCAGTGTTCGACGACGCGGACCAGAAAGCGGCGCACGCCTACTATCTGGACCAGGCAGTCGAGGCCGACGGACCGGAACTACGCTCGATCGCGCAGTGCGCGCGTGACCACGGGGTGCTCGTCTATCTCGGTATCGCCGAACGTGGGCACGCGGCCGCGCGAGGGACCGTGTTCTGTTCGCTGGCCACGATCGAACCCGAACGCGGGCACGTCACCATCCATCGGAAGCTTTTGGCAACCTACGACGAACGGTTGGTCTGGGGACACGGAGACGGGTATGGGTTGCGCTGCCACAACCTCGACGGCGTGAACCTCGGAGGGTTGATCTGCTGGGAGAACTGGATGCCGCAGGCGCGCCATGCGTTGTACGCCGACGGTGAGGATGTGCACATCAGTGTGTGGCCCGGCAACAAGAGCCTGACCAAGGACATCTCGCGATTCATCGCGCTCGAAGGGCGGGTGTGGTCCGTGGCGGCGGCGGCGGTGCTGACGAGTGAGCACATCCCAGCCGATTTCCCGTTGGCCGAGCAACTTGCGGCCCGCGGGCCTGAAACCTACTTCGACGGTGGATCTGCCGTCGTATCACCGACCGGCGAGTTCGTCGTCGAACCCGTTGTGGGCGAGGAACGTCTGATCATTGCGGATCTGAGTTCCGCAGCCGTCCGTGAAGAGCGATTGCTGTTCGACGCGACCGGTCACTATGCGCGACCGGACGTCTTTACCTGCACGGTCGATCGCCGCCGCAGAGATCCGGTGCAGTTCGTTGACGGTCAGGGCGTGTCCCGTTGAGCGTGCAGGTGTTGTCGGCGATCGCCTTGGTCATGATTGCGATCGCGGCCTGGTCCGGGTGGTTGTTGGAGATCAACCACCGCAAACCGCAATTGCTGGAGAAAGTCGGCATCGTTGCCATCCGGCCGATCTTGCAGGCCCACCTCGATTGGTTGTTGATGGGCGCCGTGCTGATCGGTGTCGACGTGATCGTGCCAGACAGGCCTGGATGGATCACGTTCCTGTTGGGCTACGGGGCGATCATCAACCCGGTGTTGTTCCTGCCGCTGGCGTTCCGCGGACGCGGCCTCAAGCCGCTGCCATGGCAGATCCTCATGTTCAGTTCATTCGGTGCACTGAGCATCGGTTTCACCGCACTGGCCGTGCACGCGCTCATCTGACGTGCCCGCACGCGCACCGTTACCGAGTACGCGGTCCATGCGGCGCTGGCATTCGTCGTCGACCTCGGGCCTCTGGTGGGCTACGAGAACTCCGCGTGTGCGCGGGCCCGGATGATGGAGGTGACGCTCACCGGCACGCTGCGGTCGGCGACGGCAGCGCCCGCCGCGCGCAGACCGCCACCCCGCTTACTGAAAACTGTTCTCAACAACCTTACGATGGCCGGGTGAGGACAACCGGATCTGTACCCGTGCTGGCCCTCGCTGGATACCTGGGGGCGGGCAAGACCACGCTGCTCAACCATCTGCTGCGCAACAGTCGCGGCGTGCGCATCGGTGCCCTGGTGAACGACTTCGGCGCGGTGAACATCGACGCCATGTTGGTGGCCGGTCAGGTCGACGCGATGGCCGGGCTGACCAACGGGTGTATCTGCTGTGCCGTGGACGCCGACGAGGCAGGGGAGATGCTCGGCAAGCTCGCGGCCGTGAAGCCGCGTCTGGACCTCATCGTCGTGGAGGCCAGCGGGCTCGCCGAGCCTGCCGCGCTCGCGCGCACCATCGCCATGGCCGACGACACGCGCTACCACTACGCGGGGCTGGTGCTCGTGGTCGACGCCGTCGAATCCACCCGTGCCGAACTGGGCAACAACGTCCAGGTGGCCGACCTCGTCGTGGTCAACAAAGCCGATCAGGTCAGCGACGCCGAACTGGAGGCCGTCCGCGCCAAGATCACCGCCCTCAACGATCGAGTCCCGGTGCTGCCCACCGAATTCGGACGCGTCGACCCTGAGCTGCTCATCGACCCGCCGCAGCAGGTGCCCAGGGTCGCGCAGCTGAGTCTCGACGAACTGCTCTGGGAGACATACGATCACGACCATCACGAGCACGCGACGTTCCAGAGCGTCGCATTCACGTCCGATGTGCCGCTCGATCCGCGGCGGTTCATGGACTTGCTCAAGAACCGCCCGGCCGGGATGTACCGCGCCAAGGGTTTTGTCGACTTCGGCGATGCCGGCGAGGGCCGCAAGTTCGTCCTGCAACTCGTCGGTGGATCGCTGCGGTTCGAGCGCCGGCGCTGGGACCGCGGCGAGGCCCGCCGGACATCCCTCGTGCTGATCGGCACGGACATCGACGAGGCGGCCGCATTGTCTGCTCTGCAGGGGTGCGCGACCGCTGAACCCGCCGACAAGCAGGCCATCCTCGGCGTCCTGCGTTACACCGACTGAGCATTTCGTCGATTTCTGCACCAGGGCTGCGAATCCCGCGTCATCGCGACCCTCATGCAGAAATCGGCGCATCTCTATTTTTTACAAGTGAGAGTTGGAGTAATATGACGCCATGACATACGTGATCGGCCGGCCGTGCGTGGACGTCAAAGACCGCGCATGCGTGGATGAGTGCCCGGTCGACTGCATCTACGAGGGCGCGCGGATGCTCTACATCCGCCCCGACGAATGTGTCGACTGTGGCGCGTGTGAACCCGTGTGCCCGGTGGAGGCGATCTACTACGAGGACGACCTGCCCGAGGATCTGCAGCCGTACCAGGAGGAGAACGCGAAGTTCTTCACCGATGTCCTGCCCGGGCGTGCCCAACCGCTCGGATCACCGGGCGGTGCCGCGAAACTCGGTGTCGTGGACGCCGATACGCCCATGGTGGCGCAGTTGCCGCCGCAGGGGGACTGATGGACACCGACACCAGCTCGCCACCTCGAGGCCGCCGCGATGCGATCCTGCAGGTGCTGCGCGCCTCCCCGCAGCCGCGCGCCATCGCCGGCATCGCCGACGAACTCGGCGTGCACCCCAACACGGTCCGATTCCACCTCGAGGCGCTGGCCCGGGCCGGGCGCGTCGAGCAGGTGGTCGGTGAGGCCGTCGGCCGGGGCCGACCTCCGGTCCTGTACCGCGCGAGCCGCCGGATGGACCCGTCCGGACCCACCAACTACCGCCTCCTGGCGAGCATTCTGACGGGCTACGTCGCGCGTGACCCGGATGCCGCCGCTGTCGCCGCGGATCTGGGCCGGTCGACGAGTCCCGGGCTGGTCACCACCGCACCGCACGGTCCGTCGACCAGAACGCAGGCCGTCACCGAACTGGTGGATCTGCTGGCGGAGCTGGGTTTCGAACCCGAACCCGCAGATGGCCGGCGCGCGCGCGAGATCCGACTGCGTCACTGCCCGTTCCAGAATCTCGCCGAGGAACACGGTGAGGTGACCTGCGCGCTACACCTCGGTCTCATGCAGGGCGCACTACGGGACCTGCAGGCGCCGGTCACCGTGGATCGCCTGGAACCCTTTGTCGAACCTGATCTCTGCGTCGCGCATCTGGCACCGCGATGACGAACCCCCCCGCCCACCAAGGAGGTTGACATGGCCGCTTCGCAGCCGGTGTTGGAGGCGCTCGGCGATCACGACTACCTGCTGAGATTTACGCAGGACGACGACGCCCCCGTGGTGGTGCGCGTGTATGCCGATCCCACTGTCGTCGCGCAGATCGCAGCCGACGAGACGCGTGTGGTCGCGGCGACCGCGGACTATCTGATCGCGCGTCAGAGCCTCGAGGACCTGCCCGAACAGGTCGATCTCGACGAGGTCGCCGCCGCCTACGACGACTACGTCGCTGAACTGCACAGCCGGCTGAATCCTTCGACGTGACCGGAGAACACGGCGATGGACACGTTCACGCTCGGTATGCCCCGGTGGCCGTTCCTGTTGCGGTTGTGGGGCCGTCACCCGCTGGTGCGCCCCGCCGATCGGGTCGAGGCATTCGCTGTCGTGCTGACCGTCGTCGTGATGCTGGTGACCGCGCCGATCGCCGCGGCGATCGGGACCACCGTCTACGACACCCGCCGCACGATGTACGCCGAGCAGGCGGACACACGCCGAACCGTCGCCGCCACCGTCATCGATGACGATGCCGCACAGGCGGTTCTGCGAACCAACACTGCCCTGATGCCGGCACGATGGTCCGTTGCGGGCGTCGAGCACACCGGGACCGTGGAGGTCGCGTCGACAGCGAAAACCGGTGATGTCGTGCAGATCTGGGTCGACGACCGCGGGGAGCGGACCTCAACGCCGACACCGATCGGCCTCGCTGCCGTGGAAGCGGTGACCGGCGCACTGGTCCTGTGGCTTGTCGTCGGCTGCATCCAGGGCGGTCTGCTCATGGCGACACGAGCCTTGTGCGACCGGGTCCGCTCGGCTGCCTGGCAGCGCGAACTCGACCACCTCGCCGGTACCGACGGGTTTCACTACCCGACCCCATAGCGATCAAAAAAGGGGAGTACCGGCGCAGGAACCCAGACTGCGCCGGTACTCCGTGCACCCGCCCGCACCGATGTGCGAATTATGGATGCGTCGGTTTGGTCTTTCGCGAAATTGCGCGGTTACCGGCTCCGAAATCCGTCATCCGGAATTTCGGGTGTGGTGAGAGCCTGCCATCAGCCCTTACGTTTGCGGATGATCGGCATGGACTCTTCGGCCTTGGCGCGCTTGATCGCTCGCCGCTCCTTGAGGGAGAGCTCAGGTTTTCGAAGGGTCTTACCGGATTTGTCAGCCATTGACGCTCCTTTTCCGAAGTGGCAACTGCTGGTCCGACCATACGTCAGAAAAAATAAAAATCCAGTCGGGCCGTTTTTTCGACGAGTTTGTCGGATCCGGACAACCCGACGCCGGTGCGTTGTCCGATTTCCGCAACCCTTTCCCGCACTCCGCACGAAGAATGAAATTACAAAAAGAAAATTTCCTGAAATGGAGGCAACGTGGTCGGCTACGGGCGCATCGACGGTGGGCCGCGGTCGGCGATCGTGGTCGGTGCCGGCACGGTCGGACTGTCGGCGGCGTGGTTCCTGCAGGAACGTGGTGTCGCCGTCACGGTCGTCGACCGGGTCGGCGTGGGCACCGGCGCGTCATGGGGCAATGCCGGGTGGATCGCGCCGGCGCTGACTGTGCCCGCCAACTCGCCGGCGATGCTGCGCGACGGCCTCCGCTCGCTGTTCGATTCGCAGGCGCCGCTGCACATCCCGCTGGCCGCGGACTCCGAACTCGCCAACTTCCTGATCCAGTTCGCCGCCAACTGTCGTCGCGCGTCATGGAAACGGGCGATACGCGCCAACGTCCCGCTCAACGAGGAGTGCCTCGAAGCCTTCGATGTCCTGTTCGCCAACGGCGTCGACGCGCCTTTGACCGACGCACCCATCACCGCGTTGTTCAGCACCGCCGCCGAAGCCGAACGGATGATGCGTGATCTGCGCGCGCTCGAAGACGCCGGGCAGACGATTTCGGTCAGCGGACTGTCGGGCAGACAACTGCGCGACCAGGTTCCGCTGGCATCGCCGGCAATTGCCGCCGCACTGAACGTCAACGGCCAGCGCTACGTCGATCCGGGCCGGTTCGTGCAGGCGCTGCGACACGCGGTCGAGGAGCGTGGCGCCACGATGCGCACGATGGAGGTCTCCGACGTGTTGAGCTCCGGCAACGGAGTTCAGGTGTACCCCCGCATCGGCAAGTGGCTCACAGCCGACGTCGCGGTGGTCGCCACCGGCGCGTGGTTGCCGCGCCTGGCCGGTAGCCGCATCACCGTGCCGGTGCAGGCTGCGCGACGCTACTCGTTCACCGTGCCTGTCGACCGTCCCATCCCCACGCCGATCTACCTGCCGGAGGCCGGGATCGCGTGCACGCCCCACAAGGGGGCACTGCGGGTCACTGGTGCCACCGAACTGCGCGATCCCTATGAGCCGGCGATGCCGTCGCGCATCGGAGCCATGGTGGCCGCCGCCGAACCCCTGCTGGAGGGCGTGCGCTGGGCCGAGCGCAGCGACATCTGGGTCGGCCCAGGGGCTCTCACCCCAGACGGGCGGCCCCTGATCGGCGAGATGTCGCGCGGCGTGTACCTCGCCGGCGGTCATGGCATGTGGGGCCTGGCGCACGGACCGGTGACCGGCAGGCTCCTGGCCGAGTACATCACCACCGGCAAGCAACCGGAGGCCCTACGACCGTTCGACCCGCTGCGCCGCACGGGTGCCGACCCCTGACGAAATGCTCCACAAAGAGAAAGGACCCGAAATGACCAGCGTTGAACCACGTTCGATGCCGCGCCTGGCCGTCGAAGTACCCGATGACCTCATGGACCGCTCAGGCCACGTCGAGATGAAGACCGACATCGTCGTCGTGCTCGACGATGGCTCGCCGAGCTGCGACTGCCGATAGGAGGGGAAACCGATGTCGCCCACTGCTCCGTCGCTCATGACGCTCACCAACCGACTCATGAAGGCCCACCACAGGATTCGCGAGCTCGAAGCCAGCGAGGCCGAGCTGCGCGAGAAAACCAAGGTGCTCTGCGCCGTCATCGCCAAACTCACCACCGAGGTGCAGTCGCGTTCGGATGCCGAGCCGGTCATGGAGGACGCCTGATGACCGCCGAACTGTCGACAACCGACCAGACGCTCGGGATCGATCCCGATGCGGTGGACCGCCTCCTTCTCATCGCCCTTCAGCGATGGGAGTCCGATGGAGGTGCCGTCCCCCCTCGAATGGTCCGACAACACGAATGAGGAGACCACGTGGACGTTTTGGAACGACTCGACCTCGACACCGTCCGAGAACTGTCGCAGCGGACCGACAGGCTGGGAGTGGTGTCGCTGTACTTCAATGCCGACCCTACCCAGAACCTGCAGGTGCAGGCCATCGATCTGAGAAACCGATACCGGTTGTTACATCGCCGCATGGAAGCCGATGGCTCCCAACGCTATCGGGACGTCGCCGCAGCGCTGGAGCGCCGCAGGCCGCTCATCGAGACCCTGATCACCGGAGTCGCGTCGGGCCGCGGGCGCATCATGTTCATCGGGTTGGACGGCGACTGGACCGTGCACTTCGAGTGTATGATGCCGGTGACCAACCGTGTGGTGCTCGACGACGGCCCTTTCATCCACCCGCTGGTGGAAGTTCTCGACGAAGGCCGCCCGGCCGGCGTCGTGGTGATCTCCGCCGACGATGCGCGGTTGCTGGAATGGCGCCTGGG
Organism: Mycolicibacterium smegmatis; assembly: GCF_001457595.1. Taxonomy (GTDB): domain Bacteria; phylum Actinomycetota; class Actinomycetes; order Mycobacteriales; family Mycobacteriaceae; genus Mycobacterium; species Mycobacterium smegmatis. The sequence continues at coordinate 1,170,793 of NZ_LN831039.1, forward strand.
CCAGCTGCAGGAGATCAGTCGCATCGCGCAGCCGTTCGGTCAGGCGCCGCACGAGCGGGCCGGCCAGATGCGCGAACAGCGCCAGGCCCGCGAGCGTGACGGCATGCAGCGATTCGTGACCCAGGTGACCGCGACCGCGACGGATCTCGCCGAGGAGCGTGGGTGGGAACGGATCGTGGTCAGTGGCGGGCAACGCTGGACCGAGCCGGCCAAGACGAGGTTCGGTCCTCCGCTGCGCGGCAAGGTGCTGGTGGACCGGGGCCTCGGCGGCCTCGACGACGCTGCGCTGACGGCCGCCGTCACCGCGCGTCTGCACCGGCAGCACAAGTACGACGAACAGCAACTGCTCGACTACTTGTGTGACGCCGGCGGGACCGGTGATGTCGCACTGGGCCTGTCCGAGGTCGCCGCCGCACTGAACGCAGGCAGGGTCGACCATCTGGTGTACGACCCGGCCGTGCGCTACGTGGGGTCCGTGGGTGCCGACGGGTCGCTGTACGCCGACGGTGAGATCGCGCCGCACAGTCACGCGGCGACGAAGGACTCCCGATTCACCGAGCGCCTCGTCGACCGGGCATTGGCCACCGGCGCGAGGATCAGCCCGGTGGAGGGCGCGGCCGGTGCGGTGCTGAAGGACGCCGCAGGCGTCGCGGCGGTGCTGCGCTGGTGAGTCCGGCCGTAATCCGCAGGGCCGCAACGTCGCACCCGGGTGACGGCCGACACGTGTCGAAAAGGCGTACAGCGGGTACTAGTTGACGCATGCGACCGATCACCTTGGCCAAGACAGCATCTGCAGTAATCGCGACGGGAGTCGTCGGCGGGCTCGCGAGCCGCGGGTCACAGACTGCCTGGTATCAGTCGCTGCGCAAGCCGTCGTTCCAGCCGCCGCCTGCGGCGTTCCCGATCGCGTGGAACCTGCTGTACGCCGATATCGCGTCGACGTCGGCCCACACCATCGACAAGTTCCAGGAGCAGAACCGTGACGACAAGGCCCGCGCCTATTCGGTGGCTTTGGCCGCCAACCTGATCCTCAATGCGAGCTGGTCGTGGATCTTCTTCAACCGCGGCAAGCTCGGCACCGCTGCCATCGCGGCCGGGGCGCTCGCGGCCAGCAGCGCCGACCTCACCCGTCGTGCGGTCGACGCGCAGGGCGCACGCGGTGCGATCCTCGCGCCCTACCCGCTGTGGTGCACGTTCGCGACGGTGCTCTCGACGCGGATCTGGATGCTCAACCGCAAGCGCTGAGTTCCCCTGCATGAGTTCCCCGCATCGAGCGTGCGTCCAGGGCGGAATCCGAGCCGGATCTCCGCCACTGGCGCACGCTCGAATCAGCTGAACGGCACCCGCTGATCGATCCGCCGCGACGCCAGGCCCGCGGTGCGCCACACGCGAGCGATCCAGTCGGCGTCCTCGTCGGTCACCAGGTTGCCCATCACCCGGACCGCGATGGTCATCAACGTCGCCGACCGCATCGCCACAGGCCCGGTGACCTGCAGGAAGCGCGGCAGCGTCAGCAGCAACGCGAGCCTGCGCGCCACCGAGAACCCGCGCGCGTAGTGCTCCTGCAGCAGCGTCGGCCAGGCCGAGGAGTAGTCGGTCACGCCGCCGGAGGTCATGAGTTCGGCGGCCAGCCGTCCTGTCTCCAGCCCGTAGTCGATGCCCTCGCCGTTGAGCGGGTTGACGCATGCCGCGGCGTCGCCGATCAGCATCCAGTTGGGCCCGGCGACGCCCGAGACCGCGCCACCCATCGGTAGCAGCGCCGACAGTCCGGCGCGCGGTTCGCCGACCAGACCCCACTCCTCGCGGCGCAGGTCGGCGTAATAGGACATAAGTGGCCGCAGGGCCGCATCGGCAGGACGCTTCGCGGTCGCAAGCGCGCCGACGCCGATGTTCACCTCGCCGTTGCCCAGCGGGAACATCCAGCCGTACCCGGGTAGCACCTTGCCCTCGGGGGAGCGCAGTTCGAGGTGCGACGTGATCCAGGGCTCGGACGCGCGGGGGCTCGCGATGTAGCCGCGGATCGCCACGCCGTACACGGTCTCCCTGTGCCAGGTACGGCCCAGCACGCGGCCCAGCGTCGAACGCGCGCCGTCGGCCACGATGAGCTGCGCGCAACCGACGGTGTTGCCGTCGTCGAGCACCACGGCGTCCACGCGGCCGCTCGAATCATGGGTCACATCAACGACTTTGGTGCCCAGCATCATCTTGGCGCCGTCGTCGGCGGCGACCGAGCGGATCCGGTCGTCGAGTTCGGTACGCGGCACCGCGCTGCTTGTCGCGGGGAATGACGGACCCGGCCACGGAATCTCGACGTCGGCGCCGAACCCCGACATGCGCAGCCCGTGGTGGCGGATGCGGGTGTCCAGCCACGAAGCCATCCCGAGGCGCTGCAGTTCGGCCACGGCACGCGGCGTCAGCCCGTCCCCGCACGCCTTGTCACGGGGAAACTGCGCGGCGTCGACCACGACCACGTCGCGACCTGCGCGTGCGGCCCATGCCGCGGCAGCCGAACCAGCCGGTCCGGCTCCGACGACGACCACATCCGCTCGGGTGTTCATGGTTCCCAGTATGTTGGCAGAGTGAGTACCCCAGCGACCGTGGTGGCAGGCGTTGACTTCGGCGATCCGGCATTCGCCGCCGACGTCCGCGACGGTGTGGCCCGTATCGAGGACCTGATGTCCGATGAGCTGGGCAAAGCCGACGAGTTGATGGCCGAGGCCGTCCAGCACCTGTTCCAGGCCGGTGGCAAACGCTTCCGCCCGCTGTTCACGGTCCTGTCGGCGCAACTCGGCCCTGAACCGGACGCCTGGCAGGTCACGGTGGCCGGCGCGGTCATCGAACTCGTGCACCTCGCGACGCTGTACCACGACGACGTCATGGACGAGGCGCAGATGCGCCGCGGTGCGCAGAGCGCCAACGCACGCTGGGGCAACAACATCGCGATCCTCGCCGGCGACTACCTGTTCGCCACGGCGTCGCGACTCGTGTCCCGTCTGGGTCCCGACGCGGTGCGTGTGATTGCTGACACATTTGCTCAGCTGGTCACCGGCCAGATGCGGGAGACACGCGGCGCGGCCGACCACGTCGACTCCGTCGACCACTACCTCAAGGTCGTCTACGAGAAGACCGCGTGCCTGATCGCGGCCTCGGGCCGGTTCGGTGCGACGTTCTCCGGCGCCAACGACGAGCAGATCGAGCGGCTGAGCCGGCTCGGCGGCATCGTCGGCACGGCGTTCCAGATCGCCGACGACATCATCGACATCGACAGCGACCCCGACGAGTCCGGCAAGACGCCCGGCACCGACCTGCGTGAAGGCGTTCACACCCTGCCGGTGCTGTACGCGCTGCGCGAGACCGGACCTGACGCCGACCGGCTGCGTGAACTGCTGGCCGGTCCCATCGAGCGCGACGAGGACGTGGCCGAGGCCCTGGCGCTGCTGCGCAGGTCACCGGGGCTGACCAAGGCCAAGGAGACCGTCGCGTCGTACGCGGCGCAGGCCCGCGAAGAGCTTTCCCACCTGCCGGAGTGCCCGGGCCGTCAGGCGCTCGCGGTGCTCGTGGACTACACGATCAGCCGGGAAGGCTGATCAGGAACCCAAACGGGTTGCTGGGCGTTTAACTGTCGAGTAACTGTCGGGGACATTTCCCAGTTTCTAGCTGAGAGGAAACTGCGATGACGTGGAATCCGCACGCGAATCGGCTCAAGACATTCCTGCTGCTCGTGGGCATGTCCGGGCTCATCGTGTTCGTCGGGTCGCTGTTCGGCCGCAACGTGATGTTCCTTGCGGTGTTGTTCGCCGTCGGCATGAACGCCTACGTCTACTTCAACAGCGACAAGCTGGCGCTGCGGGCCATGCACGCACAGCCCATCACCGAGGTGCAGGCGCCGGAGATCTACCGGATCGTCCGTGAACTCGCGACCACCGCGCACCAGCCCATGCCGCGGCTCTACATCTCCGACACCGCCAACCCGAACGCGTTCGCGACGGGTCGGAACCCCCGCAATGCCGCGGTGTGCTGTACCACCGGCATCCTGCAGTTGCTCAACGAACGTGAACTGCGTGCCGTGCTCGGCCACGAGCTCTCGCACGTCTACAACCGCGACATCCTGATCTCGTGCGTCGCAGGCGCGATGGCGTCGGTGATCACCGCGCTGGCCAACATGGCGATGTTCGCAGGCATGTTCGGTGGTAACCGCGAAGGTGGCAATCCGCTTGCCCTGCTTCTGGTTTCGTTCCTCGGCCCGATCGCGGCCACGGTCGTCAAGCTCGCCGTCTCCCGCTCGCGCGAGTACCAGGCCGACCAGTCCGGCGCCGAGCTGACCGGTGACCCCCTCGCACTGGCATCCGCCCTGCGCAAAATCTCCGGTGGTGTCGAGGCGGCCCCGCTGCCACCGCAGCCCCAGCTCGCCGATCAGGCCCACCTGATGATCGCCAGCCCGTTCCGTGCCGGCGAGCGCATCGGCAAGCTCTTCTCGACCCACCCGCCGATCGCCGACCGCATCCGCCGGCTCGAGGACATGGCCGGCCGTGGCGGCTCCCGCCCGGACTCGTATTACTGAGTCTGGTTGCACCCGGGGTTCTCTCGCTTTTTTGCACCGCGAGCGAGCGTGGTTGCTCCGCAACACGCCGCTCGCGGTCGGCATTTGACGCACGCTCGTGATGCCTGAGCGTGCGCACAGGTTCGCGACGCCCGTGCGAGCCCACGTCTTTCACTGCTCGTAACGCAGTGGCGGCCGCGAGCGCGTTTTTCCGCCGTGGCGTTACGAGCGGCGTACCCGGACTGGGTGCGGGATCGCGAGCGGATTCCACGCACGCTCACCGCGGTCGAACGTGCGCGCGCTTGCTGCCCCGCACGGAGTGTCGGGCAGCAGACGCGCACGTTCGCGGTGCCGGGGCGAGCGTCGGAGGGTCCTCAGCAACCGCGAATTTGTCGAGTTCGCCGCGGCGGAGAATGGGCGCCTGAATTCACCCGGATATCTTCACAACCGGACCGTGCTTACAAAGTCTGCCCGCGCTACTCGGCGGCGCGAGTGGCGACCATGACGTCGCCCATGCTCACAGTGGTTCTGCCAGTGTGGATTCCGAGACCAGACCGACGCGCGTCTCCCGATGCGAGGCGCCCGCCCAAACATATGAATTCCCTATGACTCTCATGTCGAATTGAAATGTTTGGTTCCGCTATGAACTTCTGGCCCCCAGCTAATTGCCTTCATACGCTGAAATCACATTCAGCCAGAAAAGAAAGGCAATTCCGATGCGAACCACAATCATCGCCACAGTTACCGCAGGTCTCGCCATGGCCGGCATGGCACTCGCCGGCGGTGCCGCGGCCGCACCCACAGGCGACACGTCGGCAGACCAGACCATCCGGCAACTGCAGTCCGAGGGCTACCGCGTCATCCAGACCAGGGTGGGCAACAAATCGAGCGCCAACTGCTCGGTGAGCGCGGTCCGGCCGGGTCGTGACGTCACCGAACTGAGGGAGTCGACGCGCGGCAACACCGAGGAGTTCGTCCGCTACACGACCGTGTACGTCGACCTCAAATGCGACTGACACGAGACCGCTGGCCCGGCGCATGGGGCCGGGTTAGGGTAGCGGCGTGCTGAGCAGACTGCTGGTTGGACTGGCAAGCGCCGCGGGGGCGGCAGTGATGAGCGTTCCTGGCGTCGCCGCGGCTGATCCGCAGGCCGATCCACCGCCACCCACGGTTCCCAACGTCAACGCGTATCCGCCGGTCAAGACCTCGGAGTACGCCGTGATGGACAACAACTGGTACGCCTTCAGCATCGGCGAAGGCATCACGTGCGTCCTGCAGCGCACCGGCAGCTACGGGTGCAGCGGGCCCATCCCCGCCGCACCCAACGGCGCCAACCTGGTCAGCGGCGGTCCGGGCGTGCCCGGCTTCGCGAGCTCGCCCGCACCGGTGTTCGCCGTCGTCAGCGACGCCAAGCCGCTGCCGCCGAACACCCGCCTGAGCTATCAGACGATCAGCTGCGGCTTCGATGGCGTGACGACGGCGTGCATCGATGGACGCAACCAGGCGGGCTTCGTGATCAGCCCGACCGGAAGCTTCGTCATCGGTCAGCAGGAATCGGATTTCAAGCCGACCTTCCAGATCGGCTGAGTCAGCCGATCCCTTCGAGCGTCTCGACGTCGCTCGTGCCGATGTTGGCGACGACGTGCGGTGACCGCCTGCGCAGGATCAAGTACCACGCCAGTGCCGCGGCCACTGTGAGGATGAACAGCCACGGGATGACGTTGAGCGGGTAGGGCGGCACCGGATAGACGTTGGCGTAGAACACATATGCCATCGACACGATCGCGACGATCGCGGCAGGCCACACGAGGGGGACCCGTGCGTTGATGCTGCGCAGGTACACCACGGCGGCGAGCGCGGCCGCGGCGTAGGCCACCATGTAGCCATATGTGCCGTAGGTGTCCACCCAGGTGACGACGTCCATCGGCGCGACATCGCGCAGGTACATCACCACCGGGACGGCGATGACCAGCGGTGCGACGGTGATCAGGGCCCGGTGCGGCGTCAGATGCGTGGGATGGGTGCGCCCGATCGCCGACGGCACGACGCCTTCCTTGCCCATGACGTACAGGATTCGACCGATGACATTCATGGGAGCGACGACCACCGCGAAGAACGACGCAGCGATCCCGAAGTTGAGGATGGGGTTGAACCAGGTGGGCATCCCGACGAGCGTCGCGATGTCGTCGAGCGGCTGCGCGGATTCTCCGAGCGCAGGTCCCAGCGCGGCGACCTGCGTGTAGGCGGCGAACACGTACAGGACGCCGACGCCTGCCGCGCTCCACATGATCGCGCGGGGTACGGCGCGGTACGGATCCTTGGCCTCGCGGGCGAGGGCGTCGGCGCTGGAGAACCCGACGAACCCGAGGATCGCCAGCACCATGCCGACGACGATCCCGGACGGTTTCACATCGCTCAGCCGGAACTGGTCGGCGTCGAACGCGTCGGGGCCGAGGTGTACCAGCGTGACCACCAGCAGCACCGTGATGATGGAGACCGAGACAAGTTCCAGCACAAGGGAAATACGCGCCGACAGTCTGATTCCCCGGATCGTGAACAGGGTCGCCAACGATCCGAGCACGATGGCGAGCACGATCTGCGCGGCAAGGCCACCGACTGCCAGGCCGAGCTGGTTGAGCAGGGTTGCGGTGTAGGCGACCGCCCCGCTCAGGGATCCGGCCGCGATGCCGAAGCATCCGATCAGCAGGCTCACACCGGTCAGGTATGCACCGAACGGGCCCAAAGCGGTTGCGGCGTAACTGTAGAGCGAACCCGCAGACGACCGGCGCTTGGCGAACTGGGAGATGCAGTAGCCCACCGACAGGATCACGACGGTGGCAAGCGCGAACGAGATCCAGGTACCGCCGCTGGCGGTGGTGTAGATCGCCGCGGCGGTGAATGCGATGACGGCGCTCGGTGCGATGTTGGCGATGGCCTGGGCGGCGAGTTCACCGCCGCCCATCACACCGCGGCGCAGTCCGGCGTCGCCGGTTTCGGTCCGGGGACCGGTCTGAAGAGATTCGGACACAGTGGTTCTCGATTCTGGTCAGGCGGAGGGGATGAGGAGTTGGCGCAGCGCGTGTCCGGCGGCGAGATCGTCGAGTGCGGCGGCGGCCTCTTCGAGCGGCCGGCGTCCGGAGATCATCGAGGCAAGGTCGAGGTTTCCGGCCATGACCTCGTCGACCAGTGCGGGGATGTCGCGCTCGGGCACCGCTGAGCCGTAGTTGGACCCGAGGATGCGCTGGTCGGCCTCGGCGAGGGTCAGCGGGTCGAAGCTTGCGCGCTCGCCTTGCGGGGGCAGGCCCACGATGACCGCGGCTCCGCCGAGTCCCAGTGCGGCGATGGCCTGTTCGGTGGTGGCGATCTTGCCGATGGCGTCGAATACGTAGTCGTAGCCGTCGGGCAACACCTCCCGCATGGCGGCCACGACGTCGTCGGTGGCAGAGGCGTCCACGGCGTCGGTGGCGCCCAGCTTGCGGGCGAGCTCGAGCTTTTCGGCGACGACGTCGACGGCCACGATCCGCGATGCGCCGGCCAGTCGGGCGCCCTGTACACAGGCCAAACCGACTCCACCGCAACCGATCACCGCGACCGTCGAGCCGGGCTCGACTCCGGCGGTGTTGCGGACCGCGCCGACGCCGGTGGCGATTGCGCAACCCACGATCGCGATGTCCTCAAGGGGTGCGTCCTTGCGGACCTTGATCGCACCATTGCGAGGCACGACGACCTGCTCGGCGTACGACGAGACCCCGAGGTAGTGGTGGACGGTGCCGCGCTCGTTCGACAACCGGGTGGTGCCGTCGTACAGCGTTCCTTTGACCGCGACGACCGAGGCGACAAGCGAGCACTGTGCGGGCCGCCCGGCCTTGCAGTAGCGGCACTCTCCGCAGCCCGGCACCCAGCTCAACACGACGTGATCTCCCGGTTCGAGGTCATCGACCCCTTCACCGACCGCGGTGACCACGCCGGACCCCTCATGCCCCAGCACCACCGGGGCGGGTACGTCCCAGGCGCCGGTCGTGACGTGCAGGTCGGAATGGCAGACACCCGCGGCAGCGATCTTCACCCGCACCTCGCCGGGCCGGGGATCGGCGAGTTCAACCGACTCGACCGAGATGGTGCCGTCGAAAACTGCAGCTCGGATGCTCGTGGAATGTGGACGATCGTGGTCAGGTGCGGGCACCGTATTGCCTTTCTGCTCCGAGGGGCACTCACCGGTATCGTTCAGTGCCATAAAACAGCTCGAGGTGTTTTATACCACTAAACAAGTGACCGTCAACACAGTGACGACGACGGATGAGGGTGCATTGACGACGGGCAGTACAGAGTCGGGGATGAGTCGCGCAGGCGCGAGGCTGCGGCAGATCCGTCGCGAACGTGGCATGAGCCTGACCGACGTCGCGGCCAAGGCCGAGGTGACCAAGGGCTTCCTCAGCCTGGCCGAGCGCGGCATGACGAACGTTTCGGTCCCCGTCCTGATGCGCATATGCGACGCGCTCGATATCGGCATCGGCGACCTCTTCGAGTATCCGACCGCCCCGATCGTCCGTAGCGGTGCCGGAGCACCACTGGAGATGGGTGGACACGGCGTCCGCGAGGAGTTGCTCACCCCGAAGACCGAGCATCACGTCCAGGTCATGCGCACCGTCATGCGGCCGGGGGGAGGTTCGGGTGGTGCGTACCGACTCGATGCCGCGACCATCGTCGCCTACGTTTTGCGGGGCGCGCTCAGCATCACCGTCGACGGCGAAACCGTGGTGCTCAACGTCGGCGACTGCCTGACCTTCGGCGCCAAGCAGTTACACGATTGGCACAACCCGACCGCCGGGGAGGCCGAGGTGTTGTGGACCATCGCGCCCCCGGTCGGAGCCGAGGATTTCTGCGCCGCGGTGCGCGGCGGCTGAGCCCGAAACTCACACCTCAGAAGCCCGAGCTGTGCACCTCGTGGCCGGTCTTCTCGGCCATGAGCCCGCGATAGGCCTGCTCAACCGACGACCCGTGGTTGATCACGGCGTCGACCTCTCGCGCGATCGGCATGTTCAGGCCGTACTGGTCGGCGAACTCCATGATGACGCTCGCGGCTTTGACGCCCTCGGCGACCTGGTTCATCGACGCGATGATCTCGTCGATCTTCTTTCCCGCGCCGAGTTGTTCGCCGACGTGCCGGTTGCGGCTGCGCTGGCTGGTGCAGGTGACGATGAGATCACCCATGCCGGCCAAACCGGCGAACGTGTCGCGATGCCCGCCTGCGGCCTCGCCCAGCTTCGCCATCTCGCGCACGGCACGCGCCATGACCATGGCGCGTGTGTTCTCGCCGATGCCCAGGGAGTAGCCCATGCCGACCGCGATCGCATAGACGTTCTTCAACGCACCGGCCATCTCGACGCCGATCACATCGTCGGTGGTGTAGGTGCGGAACCGCTTCGTGCGGAACAGCTCTGCGAGTTTCGCCGCAAGGTGCTGATCGGGCATGGCCAGCACCGCGGCCGCGGCGTAACCCTCGGCGACCTCACGGGCGATGTTCGGTCCGGCGAGGATGCCGGCCGGGTGCCCGGGCAGCACCTCGTCGACGATCTGGCTCATCCGCAGGTTGGTGCCCTGCTCCAGACCCTTGACCAGGGACACCACCGGAACCCACGGCCGCAGCTCGCGCGCGAGTTCCTGAAGGACGCCGCGGAAGCCGTGCGACGGCACGCCCATCACGATGACGTCGGCGCACGCGGCGGCCTCGCTGAAATCGTTCGTGGCCGTGAGCGAGTCGGGTAGGACGACGTCGTCACCGAGGTAGCGCGAGTTGCGGTGGTTCTCGTTGATGTCTTTCGCGGTTTCCTCCGATCGCACCCACTGCAACGTGGGCCCGCGCCGCGCGCAGATCGAGGCGACCGTGGTGCCCCAGGAGCCACCGCCGAGGACGACGACCTTGGGTACGCGTAGCGATGCTGCCATGGCGATCAGCGTATTGCGCGAGCCGCTCGTTGACCGGCACTTCGTGAACTAGGGGTACTGACCCTTGCGCCGAGTGTCGGCTTCTGTGCGAGATTCCACAGGGATGTCGCACACAAGCCAACGTTCGACAGTGGCAAAGGCTGCTCCGACACCGATCTCGGCAAAGCATCCAGGCCGATTTTCCCATTCGGCGTACACGGTCGAAGTTAACCGGCATACTCTGCACGAAAACCGGGGATGGGGACCGTTCCGCGGTGGCTGGTTTGTCCGTACATACGCGGTGCGGCTCGCGCGTCTCGGTGAGAGCCGTCAAAGGTGTTGATGCACTACAACTTACGTTGCCGATAATTTATAGCCGACCGCTTCGGTTCGCGGGCCGAGGAAAACGGGAGCCAGCGCCCCGCACGCTGCGAATTCCGTAGCCAAACGCCGATAAGTGAATGATTATTCGCCTGACTGTTGACGCCGTGAGACGGCCACAGCTACGGTGCCAACCACTGCGAGTTACCCGTGGGGGACGGCTCGTTACCGGGAGGAATGATGGTGTCGACGCGTGACGGGATCGGATGACCACGTCGCCTGACCGTGTGTCGGATGGGGGAGCACCGGAGCGCGGGACCGACGCGATCGAGAAGTGGGCCACCGGTTACGTCCGACGCCATCCGATCGCCTCGCTGACCACCGTCGGCGATCAGTTCGTCCTCGGCGTGCGCACCGTCCAATACCTGTTCACCGAGCTCTTCACCGGCCGGTTCCAATGGCAGGAATTCATCCGGCAGGGCGCCTTCATGGCGGGCACCGCCGTGGTGCCGACGGTGCTGGTGGCCCTGCCCATCGGCGTCACCCTCTCCATCCAGTTCGCGCTGCTGGCCGGCCAGGTGGGTGCGACGTCGCTCGCCGGTGCGGCCAGCGGGCTCGCGGTGATCCGGCAGGCCGCATCGCTGACCGCGGCCGTGCTCATGGCCGCGGCGGTGGGCTCGGCAATCACCGCCGATCTCGGTTCCCGCAAGATGCGCGAAGAGACCGACGCCATGGAGGTCATGGGGGTCTCGGTGATCAAGCGTCTCGTCGTGCCGCGCTTCGCCGCGGCCATCATGATCGGCGTCGCGCTGACCGGCGTGGTGTGCTTCGTCGGATTCCTCGCGAGCTTCCTGTTCAACGTCTACTTCCAGGACGGCGCACCCGGCAGCTTCGTGGCCACCTTCGCGTCGTTCGCGACGACGGGCGACATGATCGTTGCGTTGATCAAGGCGGTGATCTTCGGCGCGATCGTGGCCGTGGTGTCGTGTCAGAAGGGGCTGTCCACCGTGGGCGGGCCGACGGGCGTGGCCAACTCGGTGAACGCCGCGGTGGTCGAATCGATCCTGCTGCTGATGGTCGTCAACGTCGCGATCAGCCAGCTCTACATCATGCTGTTCCCGCGGGTGGGGCTGTGACATGACCGCGTCGCCGTACGTCCCGACACTGCTCGCGCCGTGGGTGCGCTTCGGGCAGCGTGCCTCGAAGCCGATCGTGCGCCTCGGGCACATGCTCGTGTTCTTCGTGCGCGCGGTCGCGGCGATACCGATCGTGCTGCGGCACTACCGCGGCGAGTTCGTGCGGTTGCTGTCCGACATCGCCTGGGGCAACGGATCTCTCGTCGTCGGCGGCGGTACCGCCGGTGTGGCCGTGGTGCTGGGCATCACCGTCGGCGCCCTCGTCGGCATCGAGGGCTACAACTTCCTGGACCTGCTCGGCCTCGGACCGGCGACGGGCATCATCTCGTCACTGGTCAACACGCGTGAGCTCGCGCCGATCGCGGCGTCGCTGGCGTTCGCCACGCAGGCGGGCTGCCGCTTCACCGCGCAACTCGGCTCGATGCGCATCGCCGAGGAGATCGACGCGCTCGATTCCATTGCGATCCGGCCGATCCCGTATCTGGTGACGACGCGGCTGATGGCCGCGGTGGTCGCGGTGATCCCGCTGTACGTGATGTGCCTGGCGGTGAGCTACCTGACCACCCAGACCGTGGTGTTCCTGATCAGCGGCGGGTCGACGGGTTCATATCTGCACTACTTCACGTTGATGCTGTCCGGCCAGGACATCCTGTACTCGCTGCTGAAGACCATCATCTTCGTGTGGATCGCCTCCACGGTGCAGTGCTACTACGGTTTCTACGCATCGGGCGGCCCGGTGGGCGTCGGTGTCGCGGCCGGACACGCCATGCGGGCCAGCATCACCGTGGTGATCATCGTCAACATGCTGCTGACCATGGCGTTGTGGTCGGTGGATTCGGGTGCACGGTTCGGCGGTTGACATGGGGAACTCGATCGAACTCGACGGGCGCGGGCCATCCGAGAGGCAGCTTCTGGCCTGCGGGCTCGCCGTTCTGGTTGTTGCAGGGCTGATCTCGACGGTGCTGCTGGTCAAGGCGACCGGACGGCTCGACCCGTACGTCCGGGTGGTGGCCGCGCTGATCAACGTCGGTGACGGCCTGCCGCAGCGCTCCGACGTCAAGTACCACGGTGTGCTGGTCGGCATGGTCGAGGACGTCACCCCAGCCGCACACGGTGAACCCAACTACGTCCACATCAATCTGAATCCCGAGTACGCGTCGTCGATTCCGAGCACGGTGACTGCCCGAGTGGTGCCCAGCAACGTGTTCGCGGTGTCGTCGGTGCAGTTGGTCGACCGCGACGGCGGGGCAGGCCCGGCGATCTCGGCCGGTGCGCAGATCCCCGAGGACACCGAACTTCCGACGGTGTTGTTTCAGACCACCATCAGCAAGCTGCGCGACATCCTCGCCGCCACCGGCCGCGGCCGCGAGGACCGCACGGTGGGTGTGCTCGCCGCAGTCAACGCCGCCACTGAGGGCCGCCGCACCGAATTGCTCACCAGCGGTGCGCAATTGAACCGTCTCATCGACGAGGTCGATTCGATCGTCGCGACCGACCCGTCCGCACCCACCACGGTGTCGACGCTGATCGAGGCCACCCGCGGTCTGCAACAGACCGCGCCGGAACTGGTCGACGCGCTGCACACGGCCGTGCGGCCGATGCAGACCCTGGTGGAGCAGCGGTCCCAGCTCGACTCGCTGATCAGCGCGGGCATGAACACCCTCGACACCACACGCACCGCGCTGAACAACCACACCGACCGGCTGGTCAAGATCACCTCCGAGCTGACGCCCGTGGTGGGCAACCTGGCCGACACCTCACACCACTGGCTGCCCGCGTTCGTCAAGCTGAACAACCTGTCCGACAAGTTCTTCGACGAGGTGTGGCGGCCCGAACGCAACGTCGGCAACATGCGGATGAACCTGTCGTTCACCCCGAGCTACACCTACACCCGCGCGGACTGCCCGCAGTACGGAGAACTCAAGGGACCCAGCTGCTTCACCGCTCCGCTGGTGGTGACGCGGCCCGCGCTGCCCGACCAGATGCTGCCGCGCAACTACCAGCCGCCAAAGGACCTGGCGCCCCCGCCGGGCACCGTCGTGGGCGAGAACGGGAACCTGGTCGCGGTCGGTCCTCCGCTGATCAACCCGAATCCCAGCCTGGCCGACCCGAATCCGCCGCTGCCGCCGTGGATGGCGCCCGCGCCGCCGGTACCCGGCACGGCCAACTCGGCGTTGCCCGTGACCCCGCCGCCCGGGGTCAACCAGTCACCGTTGGCACCGGTCGCGCCGAAACCGGGCAGCCCGCCCCCACCGGCGCCCGCGCCCGGCCCGCTGCCCGCCGAAGCCGCGCCGGCGTCGTTCGGCGGCAACGTCGGGCCGGTAGGCAGCGAACAGGAACGGGTGACGCTCAGCGTGATCACCGGTCAGCCGGCCAGCACGGCAACCCAGCTGCTGCTGGGGCCGGTGGCCCGCGGCACCACCGTGTCGCTTGCCGAACCCACTGCAGGAGAGGAGCCCCGATGAAGATCCGCGGTGCGCTCATCGGACTGTCGTTGTTCATGGTCGTGGCGCTGACGCTGACGTGGATGGTCTATGTGACGCTACGTCGCGACGTGGCCGGGCGAACCGTGCCGTACACAGCGGTGTTCACCGACGTGTTCGGGCTGCGCGAGGGCGACGACGTGCGCATGGCCGGCGTGCGCGTCGGCCGCGTCGAGAAGATCGAACTCGACGGCAAGCACGCCAAGGTGTCGTTCGTGGTGCAGGCCGACCAGCAGGTGTTCGGCAACACCGTCGCGTCGGTGACCTACCAGAACATCGTCGGACAGCGGTATCTCGGCCTGTCCCTGGGCAAGGAGGGCGATCCCACGCTGTTGCCCGCAGGCAGCGTGATCCCGCTCGAACGCACCGACCCGTCGTTCGACGTCGGGACGCTGCTCAACGGCTACGAGCCGCTGTTCAGCGTGCTCGACCCGAAATACGCGAACAACCTCACCGAGGGCGTCATCCAGTCGCTGCAGGGCGACCAGGGCTCCATCACGGCGCTGATCGACCAGACCGCCCAGCTCACCGAGGCGTTCGCGGGACGCGACGAGGAACTCGGCAGCGTGATCACGGATCTGAACGCCGTGGCCGCCAACCTGGCCCGGCACAACGACGACCTGGACCACATCGTGTCGGAGGCGCAGTCGGTCGTGGCGACGTTCGAGGCGCGCAGACCCGAGCTGGTGGAGTCGATGGGCTCGATCGCCAAGGTGGTGCGCCAGTTGTCGACGATCTCCGACGAGGTGTACCCGTCCCTCCATGAAATGGTCCAGCGCCAGCCCGGTTTCGCTGCGCACATGTTGGGGATCGAACCGCAGTTGGCGTTCGTGGGTGCCAATCTTCCGCTGATGCTGAAGGGATTCGCGCGGATCACCCAGGAGGGCACATACGCCAACGCCTACCTGTGTGACCTGAACGCCACCGCGTTCTTCCCGGGGCTCAACGACGTCACGCCGATCATCGTCGACGCGGCGACCCCCGGCAACAAGGCGCAGCACACCCCCAAGTGCAGGAGCATGGCCAATGGCTGAGGCGCGAAAGGCCAGGCGGCGCAAACCGCTCGAGAGCTACAACCGCCTGTGGCTCGGTGTCGTCGCGGTCGCCGTGGTGTCGGTGCTGATCGGGGCGATGCTGCTGGTGCGGGTCGCCGACATCGGCTATACGCAGTACACCGCGCGGTTCCTGCAGGCCGCCGCGCTCAAGGCGGGCAACCCGGTGACGGTGGCCGGCATCCCGGTCGGTGAGGTCAAGAGCATGCGGCTGGCCGGGGACCACGTCGAGGCGAAGATCAAGGTGCGCAACGACGTTGGTCTCGGCAAGGATTCGCGCGCCAAGATCATGGTGACGACCATCCTCGGTTCGCGGTATCTGTCACTGGAACCCGCGGGTGACGGGACGCTCCCGGACAGGACTTTCGACCTTTCGCACACCGACGTGCCGTACGACCTGCAGGAGGCGCTGACCGACGTCACCACGACGTTCGAGAAGGTCGACTCCGACAAGTTCGCCGAGACGCTGCAGATCCTCGGTTCCCAGTTGGAGACGCTGCCGCCGGTGATCCCGCAGGCGCTGGAGAACACCCACACGCTGTCGACGATCATCGCCCAGCGCCGCGATCAGCTCGGTGAGCTGCTCAAGACCACCGAGCTGATCAGCAACACGCTGTATCGGCAGAAGTCCACCATCGGAAGCCTGATGAACCAGAGCAACTCGCTGCTGGCGGAATTCGTGGCCCGGCGCGCGACCTTCCACGCGATGATGGACGCGCTGACCAACCTGGTGCAGACGTTGAGCGGCATCGTCATCGACGACCGTCCGGAGCTGGAGAAACTGGTCGAGGATCTGCGCCAACTGTCCTCGCTGCTCAGCAAGAACGACGGCATGCTCCGCAGCATCCTGCAGACCGCACCGATCGCGTTGCGCAACATCGCCAACATGACCGGCACCGGCAACGCCATCGACTTCAACTCCTCCAGCGGCCTGCTGGTCGACTCCTGGATGTGCGCGATCAGTGGCCGCGCCAAGCAGTTCGGCATGATCCAGTACTTCCAGGACTGCAAATGAAACTTCTGAGGAACAAGGTGGCCGCGGCGTTGCTCGCCGCGGTGGTACTCGGTGCCGTGGTGCTGGCGGTCGGCGGTGCCTATGTGAAGCAGCAGATGGGCGCCATCACCGTTACCGCCCAGTTCGACAGCGCAGCAGGGCTTTACGAGGGCAATGTGGTCGCGGTCCTTGGCATGCCGGTGGGCGAGGTCAAGAAGATCCGCAACAGGAACGGCTACGTCGAGGTGGAGTTCACGGTCGACAAGGGCGTCAACATTCCCGCCGACGTCCAGGCTGCCACCATCTCCAATTCGATTCTGACCGACCGCCAGATCGAGTTGACCCCGCCGTACCGGGGTGGTCCGACGCTGCAGAACAACGCCACGATCGGTTTGAACCGCACCCGCACACCGGTGGAGTTCGCGCGGGTGCTCGATGTTCTCGACAAGCTCGCGGGTTCGCTGCGCGGTGACGGCAAGGGCAACGGCCCGATCGCCGACGTACTCGGTGCCGGCGCGTCCATCGTCGACGGCAACGGCCAGCAGATGAAAGACGCGCTGGGCGAACTGTCGAACGCGTTGCGGCTCAGCTCAGATCGCGGGCAGGTCACCAAGGATCAGCTGACCACGATCGTGCGTAACCTGAGTGCGCTGTCGCAGGCCGCGGCCGACAACGACGCCATGATGCGCGAATTCGGCTCCTCCGTGCGGGCGTTGAGCCAGATCGTCGCCGACGAGGATCTGGGCAGCGGCACCACCGGCAAGAAGATCAATGAGGTGCTCACCCACACCGGGCAGGTGCTCGAAACCCACCGCGACGCCATCAAGGATCTGGTCGCCAACGGTGACGTCGTGCTGAACACCGTCGCCGTCGACCACGAACGCGACGTGAAGGAGCTGCTCGACATCGCACCGATGACCTTGGACAACCTGTACAACGTCGCCGACAAGAAGAACGGCGCGTTGCGGGTGAAGGTGGTCACCGACAAGCTGCTGTTCGACAATCAGCTGATCAAAGAGGTCTGCAACATGATGGGTCTGCGCCAATTGGGCTGCAGCACCGGCACGCTGCAGGACTTCGGGCCTGACTTCGGATTGAGCTCCATGCTCGACGGACTTGCGGCGATGGGGCAGAAGTGATGGCAGCTTCACCGAAACGTCTACGGAAAGTTCGTCTGGTCGCGGCGTTCGCGATGACGGTCATCGTCTCCGGCTGCGCCACAAACGGTCTGGCCGATCTGCCGTTGCCCGCCCCCGGTGTGGGCAGCGGCGGGTACCGGATCACCGCGATCTTCTCCAACGCGCTGAACCTGCCCGCCAACGCCAAGGTCAAGCTCGCCGGCGCCGACATCGGCGAGATGGACTCCATGGTCGCCCGCAACTACACCGCGGTGACCACGTTGCGGATCATGGAAGGCGTGCGACTGCCCGAGGGCAGCACTGCCGAGTTGCGGTCCGCGACACCACTCGGCGATGTGTTCATCGCCATCAAACCTCCCGCCCCGGTCGAGCCAGGCACGCCGTTGCTCAAAGACGGTGACACCATCGACCTGGACGCAACCGCCGCCGCGGCCACGGTCGAATCGGTGCTGAGTTCGGCGGCGATCCTCGTCAACGGCGGAGCCGTGCGCAACTTCACCAACCTCATCAACGGCATGGGCAAGGCGACCGGCGACCAGGGCCAGGCGTTCGGCAACCTGATCCGCAAGACCAACAACACGCTGGCGACACTGACCGCGCGGTCGGAGGAGATCTCGACCGCGATGACCGAGACATCACGCCTGGCACAACAGATTTCGGCCAAGAACCAGGCGCTCAGCGATGTGATGGCGCAGGCCCGTCCCGCCACCGACACGCTGGCGGCCCACACCACGCAGATCGCGGACCTGGTCACCCAGATCGGCGACGTGTCCGACCAGCTGCGCAAGTTCCCGTCGATCGCGGGGGCCGACACCAGCGGCCGCAGCGTGATCGCCGACGCCAACACGGTTGCGGGAGCGTGGAATGACGTCGCGCTTGCCCCCGATGCGACCCTCTATGCGCTCAACCGGCTGCTGCCGCCGTTCATCAAGTCGATGAGTTCCGGTGCCATCTCGCTCGACGCGAGCGTCGACCGCCTCATCCTCGGCTCCACACCCGACATCGGCTTCGCAGGCGATCAGGGGTTGCACGGTCCCAAGCGCCACGATTGGCACCAGTTGGTCGGCACGCTCAAGTACACGTTGCTGCGCCTGCAGGAGCGAGTGGTGGGCCAAGGCCCAGGTGTGCCACAGGTTCCGGTGATCCCCAGCCCCACCGAGCCCGGCGAGATCATCGTCGATCCCGGCGCGGCCGCGCCGCCCGAAGACGCTCCGGCACCCGAACCGGCGCCCGCGGCGCAGGCGCCGGCACCGCTACCCGCTGAGGCCCCGCGATGATCAACGCAGTCGCCGACCGGATCGTCGGCCTCGTCCGCTTCGGGTACCGCAAGCGGTCCTGGTTGTCTGCGCTCGGGCTGGTGATGACGCTCGTCGTCGCGACGGCGTACTTGTTCTTCGGTGCGCTGCAGGTGAATCCGCTCGATTCGGACTACCGCCTCACGGTTCAGCTGCCGGAGTCGGCGGGCCTGCTGCCGGATCAGGACGTGACGCTACGAGGTGTGCCGATCGGCCGCGTAGAACGTCTCGACATCACGCCGTCCGGGGTCAATGCGATCGTCAAGGTGAAGTCGACGGTGCGGATCCCCGAGGCCAGCGACGTTCGGGTGTCGGGGTTGTCGCCGGCCGGTGAGCAGTACATCGACTTCATCGACGTGCCCGCCGAGAGTTCGAGCCGGTTCCTGGCCGACGGTGCGGTGATCCGGCAGGGGCAGGCCACTGTCCCGGTCAGCCTCGCGAATCTGCTGGCCGACGCCGACGGTGCGCTCGGGCAGGTGGACACCGCGAAGATCGAACTGATCAAGCGCGAGTTGAGCCTGACCGACGCCGGCCCGCAGAAGCTCGCCGATATCGTCGACGGCGGAACGTTCCTGCTGTCCACGCTCGATTCGGTGCTGCCAGAGACCAGTTCGCTGCTGCGGACCGGCCGCGTGGTGTTCACCTTGATGGCCGACAAGAATCCCGGCATCAGCGTCGCCTCGGACAATCTCACCGAAACCTTCACGGGCATGGACAAGATGCGCGAGGGATACCGTCGACTGACCAACCAGACCCCGGAGACCCTGGCGGCGGTCGACAACCTGTTCGTCGACAACTCCGACACCATGGTGCAGCTCTTGGGCAATCTCACCACCGCCTCACGGCTGCTCTACCTGCGGGTGCCCGCGCTCAACGCGCTGTTCCCGTCGTACCGCACCTCGGTGCTCGACGCGCTCGGCACCGCGATCCACGACGGTGGTCTGTGGGGGACGGCCGAACCGTACCCGCGCTACACCTGCGACTACGGCACACCGAAACTGCCGCCGTCATCGGCAGATTTCCCGGAGCCGTTCATGTACACCTACTGCCGCGACGTCCATCCGGGCGTCCTGGTCCGCGGGGCGAAGAACGCGCCTCGGCCTGCGGACGACGACACCGCGGGGCCGCCACCGGGCGCTGATCTCGGTCGCCAGACCGACCCCACGCCCAGGGGCCGCTACACCATTCCGACGCCCTACGGGGGACCGACGCTGCCGATCGAACCGCCTCGGTAGCCACGCCCCATACGAAGGAGATGACCGTGAAACTCAAAACCGACAAGCGCAGGGATGTCTTCGACGAGGCCGTCGAGGACACCGAGGACGCCGAGGTTGAGGCACTCGATGTCGCCGAGTCGGAGGACACCGCAACGGAACCCGAATCCGACGAGGTCACCGGTCCTTCCGGCGAGAAGCCGTCCGACAAGCCTTCCGACGAGAAGCCGGCTGAAACGGTCACCAGCCCAAACCAGCGTCGTGGCGTCGTACTGGGCGTTGCCGCAGGCATTCTGGTCGCCGCACTGCTGGGCGGCGGCGGGTTCGTCGGCTGGCAGCTGTGGCAGACCAAGCAGGTGATCGCGGCCGGAAACCAGGCCAGAGACGCCGCGGTGAACTACGCCCAGGTGCTCACCAGCATCGACTCGAACAAGGTCGACGAGAATTTCGACCAGGTGCTCGCAGGCGCCACGGGGGAGTTCAAGGACATGTACTCGCAGTCGAGCATGCAGCTGCGCCAGTTGCTGATCGAGAACAAAGCCACCGCGCACGGCGTGGTGGTGGAGTCGGCCGTGCAGTCGGCGACCAAAAACAAAGCTGTGGTGCTGCTCTTCGTCGACCAGTCGGTGCAGAACACGGCCGTGCCGGATCCCCGCATCGACCGCAGCCGCATCAAGATGACCATGGAGAAGGTCGACGGGCAATGGAAAGCAAGCAAGGTCGAGCTGCCCTGAGCATGAAGCGTTTCGGCCCTCTCATCGGCGCGGCACTGACCGTCGTCGCGCTCGCAACCGCCGCATCCGCGGGGGCGTCGGTGGTGTCGTTCTGCGACGACCTCGCCGGCCGGATGGACGGGCCCTACTGTCACCTGTCGATCGAGTCCGACCGCAAGGCGACACGTGACATCAAGGTCGCGATCCCCGGCGAGCTTGTCGACGACCCCGTGGCGGGCCCCGTGGTGCGCGACTATCTGAGCACGCTTGTGGGCAACTGGATGAAGGCCGGCCAGAAGATGGTCGCCGACAGCTTCGGCGAGGAGAACTATCAGATCTTCCGGCACGGCGATGCGCTGTCGGTGGTGTTCCGCGAGACCTACCACGCCGACGGACCGGACTTCAACAACGCCTATCGCACTTTCACTTTCGACATGGCCGAGGGCCGGCGCCTTCAGCTGGCCGATCTCATGAAGCCGGGTGTGGATCCGTTGACCGCGATCCCGCCGCTGGCGCAGCCGTTCATCGTGCAGGCACTCGACCAGGCGCCACCCCCGCACCAGCCGGGCACCTACCCGTTCGTGTTCGATCGCTGGTTACCCGACAAGGTGTACTCCGGCGCCTACAAGGCATGGGCCCTCACGCCCGACGAACTGATCATCTACATGCCGGATTACCCTGTCGCACGCGACCGGCCGACCGATTTCACCCCCGGCGTCATGCAGTGGTCGATGGACGGTGGCACCGTGCAGGCACACAT
This sequence comes from Mycolicibacterium smegmatis, assembly GCF_001457595.1. Classification (GTDB taxonomy): domain Bacteria; phylum Actinomycetota; class Actinomycetes; order Mycobacteriales; family Mycobacteriaceae; genus Mycobacterium; species Mycobacterium smegmatis. Next base: position 1,192,365 of record NZ_LN831039.1, read on the forward strand.
CCCGCTCGCCGCGCTCGCCCCGATCCTGCAGCCGCGCTACGGGGGCGCCTGAGCTTCGACGGGTTCATATCGGGTGCGGGGCACGTATCAGGAATGCTCAGTGATGGCACGGTGAAGTGCTGTCATGCAGCAATATTCGGTTCCGTGACCGATCCCGTCCCGGCGCATCCGTCGAACTGCGACAGTAGAGATCCGGCAGCTCACGTTACTTCAACTTAATGAAGTAACTGTTGACATAGTGAAGACGCTGGGGAATGCTTTTCAGCGGGGGGAGGACAGATGGGCAAGGCCAAACCGAATGACAACAAAGCGTTGGTCGACGCCATGCTCGGTGACCTCGGGTCACGTATCCGCATGTTGCGCAAGGAGCGTCAACTCACCACAGAGCGGCTTGCGGAGACCGCGGGTGTCAGCGCCGGACTCATCAGCCAGATAGAGCGCGGCAACGGCAACCCATCCTTCGCCACGCTGGTTCAGCTCGCCCACGGGTTGCAGATGCCCATCGGGCAACTGCTCGAAGCTCCCGAGAGCAAGTCGGTCGTCGTCCGCAAGAACGAGCGGCGCCGACTGGACGGTCACGGGCTGGCCAACGACGACGGCGGGAGCTACGAGCTCCTAACCCCCGACCTCAACGGCGCCCTAGAGGCCACCTGGGTGGTGACCCCACCCGGCTACGACACGAGCGCCACGCCGTACCACCACCACGGCGAAGAGTTCGGCATCGTCCTGTCAGGCACGAAGGACGTCTACCTGGACGGCATCCGTCACCGGCTCCATGCCGGTGACTCAATCCGGTACGCGTCCAACATCCCCCACTGGTATGTGAACCCCTCCGAGACCGAGGAGTGCACCGCGATCTGGGTGTCTACACCACCCACCTGGTAGCCCTCCCCGGCCGACACCCGGTCGGGCACACCTCTCCTCACCTCAACAACCACCGTTCCGTGCGCACCGACGCGTACGGAGCCGGCCGAGTGCGTCCAAAAACCAGACCGGAATACCGGAGAACCCACCATGGCAAGCTCCCCACGGCCCTTGGCCGCCACGAACGCAACATCACCAGCGTCGGCCGCGCCGCCGACCAGCCGGCGCACCATGCTCGCGCTCGGCCTCGGCAACACCCTCGAGTGGTATGACTGGATGATTTTCGGCCTGCTTGCCGCCTACCTCGGCCCGCAGTTCTTCGCGCCCCAGGACTCCGTGTCGGCCACCCTCGACACGCTCGCCGTATTCGCGGTCGGATTCGTGATGCGCCCGCTCGGCGGCGTGCTCCTCGGCAACCTGGCCGACCGGATCGGCCGTCGCCGCGTGATGCTGCTGTCGGTCAGCTTGATGGCGGTCACCACGCTGGTGATCGCCGTGATGCCGACGTACGACACGATCGGTGTGTGGGCCGGCGTCCTGCTGCTGGTGCTGCGGATCTTGCAAGGCGTCTCGACCGGCATCGAGGCACCCCTGTCGACCGCTTACGCCGTGGAGGTCAACCCCGCCGGGCACGAGGGTCGCGCTGCGGGTTACATCAGCTTCTTCGTCAACTTCGGCATCCTGCTCGCCTCGCTGGTCAGTTTCCTCACCAGTTATTTCCTGGGCGGCGACGAGATGGCGGCGTGGGGTTGGCGGGTCCCGATGCTATTCGGCGCAGCGATGGGCTTTTTCGTCCTGTACTTGCGCCGTACCCTGCCCGAGACACTGCACGATGAGGAGAAAGCCGAACAGAACGCCGGCACCTGGGGCGGTGTTCTCAAGCACTGGATCGGCCTTCTCGCAATGATTTTCGTAGTGGGCGCCGCGCAGGCCTACAACTACGCCTGGAACGTCGGCTTGCCCAGCCTGGCCCGCAGCACGTTCAACGAGGACCCCACCAGGATCTTCGCGGCCACAACCGCATTCGGCGTCATCCTGCTGATCGGTTCCATCGTCACCGGCCGTCTCGCCGACCGGATCACGCTGTCGAAGGCCTTCATCGGCACGCGCCTGCTGGCCATCCCCGCCGTCTTCATGATGCTGCTCTACGCCGGGCCAGGCATGAGCACGTTCACCGTCGTGCTGCTCGTCGGCGGCGTGTTCCTGGTGGCGAACATGACCCTCTACAACGTCGTTTCCACCAGCCTGATGCCGAAGTACTGTCGCGCGACCGGCACCAGCCTGGGCTACGGCCTCGCAGTCGCAGCGTTCGGAGGCACCGCCTCCTACCTGTTGGTCTGGCTGCAACGCATCGGCCAACTCTGGGTCTTCCCGGCCTACACCGCGACCCTCGCCGCGATCAGCGTCGTCCTCTACATCATCGCCCGCCGCAAGAGCGGGACCTTCGCAGGAAAGTGAGTGCACCCATGAACACCTCTGAGCTCGCCATCAGTAGCGATCAGCTGGACGCACCAATCGTCAGGCGCTCCGACGTGGTTGTGGTCGGCGGCGGTCCGGCCGGCGTGAGCGCCGCGGTGGCCGCGGCCCGCAGCGGCGTCGACGTGACTCTCGTGGAGCGCTATTCAGCGCTCGGGGGGCTTGCCTCCGGCGGGATGGTCCTGGTGCTCGACGACATGGTGAACGGCAACGAGATCACCGTGCAAGGCATCGTCGACGAATACGTCGAGCGTATGGCCCGTCGTAACCACGCGGTCTACCCGCCGCGCGAAGACTGGCACGCCGCGACCGAGCTGTGGAACAAGTGGGGTCGCTACGGCCTCTTCAACTTCCACTCCCACACCAACCCCAAGCCGATCTGCTACGCGGTCGCGTTCGACCCTGACGGCTGGAAGATCACCTCCAACGAGCTGGTCCGAGAGGCCGGTGTGCACCTGAGGATGCACAGCTGGTTCTCCCGTCCCGTCATCGACGACGGCGCACTCAAAGGTGTTGTCGTCGAAACCAAGGCCGGTCCGCAGGCGATCATGGGCAACGTCGTGATCGACACCACCGGGGACATCGACGTGGCCTCTCGGTCCGGAGCGCCCTACGAGCACGACAAGTATCTGGTCACGCTCGTGTTCCGCCTGGGAGGTGTCGATACCGACGCCGCCGAGAGGTTCGAGCAGGAGAACCCGCGTGAGGCCCGCGCGATCAACCGCCGCATCAAGCGGCTTCTCGGTGGAGCTTGGGAGTTGTGGTGGCTGAAGACACCGTTGCCCGGCGTGGTGTGGTGCAACACCCCGCACATGACCGGCTTCGACGGGGCGGACCCCGAGTCGCTGACGAACGCCGAGTTCGCCGCGAGGGAGCGAATCGACAACGCACTGACGGCCATCCGCGAGGATCTGCCCGGGTTCGAGAACGCCTACATCCTCGACGTCGCACAGCAGATGGGGGTGCGGCAGACACGGCTGCTGCGGGGTGAATACGTCGTCACCAAGGACGACGTGGTCAACCGGCGCCATTTCAGCGACAGCGTCGCCCGCGGCCGGGACTACTACACGCCCTACCGGTCTCTACTTCCTCGCGGGGTGGACCAGCTGCTCGTCGCCGGCCGCCACTACTCCGCGACGCCGGAGGCGCAAAGGATGTCACGCGAGATCCCACCTTGCATGGCACAAGGGCAGGCCGTCGGCATCGCTGCGGCGCTCGCCGTGGACAAGGGGCTCACCGTTCGTGAAGTCCCCACAAGCGAAATCCAGACGAGGATGCGCGACCAGGGCGCCGACCCCGGCGACCAGCCGTCCGCCAACGCCACGATCGACGAGGGCAGCGTGGCCCCCGCCGACCACTGCCCCGACCACCACAAGGAGACCGTCCGATGATCAGCGCCCTCGACGGAGTCGTCGTCCTCGACTTCACCCAGGTCTACATGGGTCCCAGCTGCACGCAGATGCTCGCCGACTACGGCGCCGAGGTGATCAAGGTCGAGCGCCCGAAAGTCGGTGATTTGAGCCGGAATTCGTTCCCGGACCCCGCAGGACAGGACAATCCGGTGTTCTTCTCGATCAACCGCAACAAGCGCAGCATCACCGTCGACACCCGCACCGACGCAGGCAAGGACGTCATCCGCGACCTCGTACGGCGGGCCGACGTGGTAGTCAGCAACTTTCGGCACGGCGTCATCGAACGCATGGGTTTCGGCTACGAAGAGTGCAAGCAACTCAACCCGCGGATCGTCTGGGCCTCCGGAACCGGCTTCGGCGAGACAGGGCCCTACGCCCACAAGGGCGGACAAGACGCGATCGCCCAGGCGTACTCCGGGGTGATGTGGCGCCGCGCCGACGACGCCACTCCGCTGACGGTCTACCCGACCACGTTGTGTGACTACACCACGGGTATGCACCTCGCCCAGGGAATCCTGCTCGCGTTGCTCGCTCGGGACCGCACCGGCGAAGGCCAGAAGGTGCAGGTCAACATGTACGACTCGATGCTGCACATGCAGATGCAGGAGGCCGCCGGCCAGCTGAACCGCGGCGAGGAGATCAACTGGGCCGCAATGCCATTGACTGGGGTCTTCGAGACGACCGACGGCGCCGTGTGCATGGTCGGAGCGTTCAAGGAAAACCCACTCCGTGACATCTCGAAAGCCCTCGGGTTCGACGAGGACCTCTCCACCAGACCGGGCTTCGACACTCTGGAAGGACAGATCGAGCATCGAAGCGAACTGCAGGAGATCTTCCGCCGACGGTTCGCCCAAGACACCACTGAGCATTTCGTGTCTCGCCTGGAGGAGCAGGACATCCTCTGCGCACCCGTGCGCACCCTCAAAGAAGCCCTCGACGATCAGCAGACTGTGTGCAACGGCATGGTCGTGGAAATGCACCACCCGCACGCCGGCACCGTCAAGGTGCTCAACGCGCCGATCCGCCTGAGCGGCACGCCGAACACGACCCGCCGCCCGGCGCCGATGCTAGGCGAACACAACGAGGAGATCCTGCGCGAGCTCGGATACTCCGACGAGCAGGTCGCCGCCCTCCTCGACGAGGGGACAGTCCGATGAGCGAGAAGACCCGAACGGGGACCGACGAGATCCGCTACGACGTGAAAGGCCACGTCGCCCGCGTCACCTTCGACCGCCCGCATGTGCTCAACGCGCTCGACGCGAAGAGCACCCAGCGGTGCAACGAGATCTGGGATCAGATCGAAAACGACCCCAGTGTTCACGTCGTGGTGGTCACCGGCGCGGGCGAGAAGGCGTTCTGCACCGGCGCCGACATGTCGGTCGGCGGAGTCGGCAAGACCGGCGTTGACTACTGGGCCAGTCTCGACCCGAACGGGTTCGCGGGACTGTCGCTGCGTGAAACGCTCGACGTACCGGTGATTGCGCGGGTCAACGGCTACGCACTCGGGGGTGGGATGGAGACCGTGCTCGGCGCAGACCTCGTGATCGCCGCGGAGCACGCCACATTCGGCCTCACCGAGCCGCGGGTAGGCCGCGTTCCGCTGGACGGCGGCATGGTCAAGCTCCGCGAGCGGATTCCGCACACGCAGGCGATGTCTTTGCTGCTCACAGGGCGGAAGGCTTCGGCGCAGGAGATGGCCGACATGGGCCTGGTCAACGAGGTCGTGCCCATGGCCGAGCTCGACGCAGCCGTCGACCGTTGGGTGGACCAGATCCTCGCGTGCGCGCCCACCTCGTTGCGCGCGATCAAGCAGGTCGTCACCCGCACTGCCCATCTCTGCCCGAGGGAAGCGCATGCCGCGCGGCTGCCGGCGTTGATGGAGGCCCTGGTCAGCCCGAACGCCACCGAGGGTGTCGAAGCCTTTCAACAGAAACGCAAGCCGAACTGGAGTGACCGATGAACAAGTTGATGCAACCCGGCGTGTGGGGTGTGCTGGCCACTCCTTTCTCCGGGTCCACCCTCGAGGTCGACGACAACGGTGTCGCCGCGCTGGCCGAACACGCCCAGGCAGTCGGCGCCACCGGACTGACCGTGCTGGGTGTCTTCGGCGAAGCAGCCAAGCTGTCATGGGAAGAACGGCGCCGGGTCCTCGAGACGGTGCTCGACACCACCGAGCTGCCCCTCGTGGTGGGCTGCACCAGCCTGGCCACCGCGCCTGTCATCGACGAGGCGCGGATGGCCGTCGAGCTGGTCGGTGAACGGCTCGCCGGGGTCATGGTGCAGGCCAACAGCGCCGACCGCGCCACCCTCGCAACGCATTTGCGCGCGGTCAACGAAGCCACCGGCGCCGACGTCGTCGTGCAGGACTACCCGATCATCAGCGGTGTTCATGTGTCCGCCGGTGTGCTGGGTGACGTGGTCGCCCAATCGCCGTTTGTGACCGCGGTCAAGGCAGAAGCGCCTCCCACTCCGGTGGCCGTTGCCGAGCTGACCAGACGCGTCGACGTTCCCGTCTTCGGCGGGTTGGGCGGGATCAACCTGCTCGACGAGCTCGCGTGCGGCTCAGCCGGCGCCATGACCGGGTTCTCTTACCCCGAGGCGCTGGTCGCCACGGTCCGCGCCTGGCGGGACGGGGATCGGATGAAGGCCCGGGCTGCGCTCCTGGACCACCTGCCCCTGATCACGTTCGAGCAGCAGGTGGGCATCGCGCTGGCAGTGCGCAAGGAGTGTTTGCGCCGACGCGGACTGATCGCCGAGTCCGGCGTACGACCACCCGGGCGGAGCCTGCCCGACTGCCTGGCACCTGTCCTGGCCACACACATCGACACCGTCGAAGGACGTTGAATGGATCTGAAAATCAAGGACCGCGTCGCGCTCGTGCTCGCCTCCACCGCGGGCCTCGGAGCGGCGACCGCACGGGCACTCGCAAACGAAGGCGCCCACGTGGTCATCACCGGCCGCAACGCCGAGCGCGCCGAGCGACTCGCTGCCTCACTGCCCTCGGCGACCGCGGTCCCCGTCGACCTCACCGAACCACGAGCAGTCGAGCATCTGCTCACCGCGACGCGCGAGGCCTACGGCGAGCCCGACATCGTCGTCCTCAACGGGCCGGGCCCCAAGCCCGGCGCCGCTGCCGACCTGGACGCCGAGGACATCGACACCATCGGAGACCTACTGCTGAAAGCTCATGTGGCGCTGGTGAAGCGGACCCTGCCGCACATGCGCGCACAGGGCTGGGGACGCATCCTCGCGATCGGCTCAAGCGGTGTGCAAGACCCGCTCCCGATGCTGGTTGCCTCCAACATCGGACGTGCCGGCCTTGCGGCGTATCTGAAGACCCTCGCCTCCGAGGTGGCCGCCGATGGAGTCACCGTGAACCTGCAGCTGCCCGGCCGCATCGCCACCGACCGTGTCGCTGCCCTGGACGAGGCTGCCGCCCAACGTCAGGGCTGCAGCCCCGAGGAGGTCCGTGCCGCCTCGCAGGCGAAAATCCCGGCCGGTCGCTACGGGACGCCCGACGAATTCGGTGCGCTTGCCGCTTTCCTGTGCAGTTCCGCAGCCTCGTACATCACCGGCAGCGCCGTGCGCTGCGACGGCGGCATGCTCGCCCACCTCTAGCAGTCCTTGAGCCATACCAACCGAAAGACCCCAGGAGACAACATGATCAACGCCCAGAACCTGATCGCAGGGGCCTGGGTCGGCGACCCTGATTTCGAGCGCCGCAACCCCGCGAACCCCGACGAGGTCGTCGCCGTCGCGCCTTCCGCCGGCGCCGCAGACGTGCACGACGCAGTGGCTGCGGCCTCGGACGCCCAGCCGGGCTGGGCTGCGCTGAGCCCCACGCAGCGTGGCGCCATCCTCATGGATGCTGCCGACCTGCTCCGCCGGCGACACGAAGATGTTGCGACCGACCTCACCCGCGAGGAGGGCAAGACCCGCGCCGAGGCGATGGGGGAGGTGCGCCGCGCCATCGACGTGCTGCGGTTCTTCGGCTCTGCTGGTTGGCGAACAGGCGGCGAGACGCTGCCAAGCACGATGCCGAACACCAGCGTGCACACCCGCCAGGAACCCCTCGGCGTGGTCGGGCTGATCACCCCGTGGAACTTCCCGATCGCGATCCCCGCCTGGAAGATGGCTCCGGCCTTGGTGTCCGGCAACGCCGTGGTGATCAAGCCTGCCGAGCTCACACCCTTGTCGGTCAACCACCTGGCCACCGCCCTGGTCGATGCCGGACTCCCCGCCGGAGTGCTCAACGTGGTGCACGGCTCGGGTTCTCTCGCCGGCGACGCGCTGATCCGCCACCAAGATGTCGCCGCCGTGTCCTTCACCGGGTCCACCGGCGTGGGCATGGCGATCCGTGACGTTCTCAATGCGCGCAATGCGCGTGTGCAGCTCGAGATGGGCGGCAAGAACGCCTATTTGGTGCTCGACGACGCCGACGTCGAGGCCGCCGCGGCCACCGTCGCAGCAGGCGCCTTCAGTCTCACCGGCCAGGCCTGCACCGCGACATCGCGGGTTTACGTCACCCCGGGTGTCCGAGAGGTCTTCGTCAAAGCCCTTCGCGAGAAGGCGCGCGCCATCGAACCCGGCAACGGTCTGGACCCCGGCACCACCATGGGCCCCGTGGTCTCCGAGGCCCAACTTGCCAAGGATGTCGCGGCGATCCGTGCCGCGTCCGAAGCGGGGTTCGACGTCGGAGAGGTCCGCGACCACGAGGCCCAGTTCCTTGCGCCGGTTGTGGTCTCAGGCGTCTTGCACGATCATCCGCTTGCCACCGATGAGGTGTTCGGTCCGGTCGTCGGCGTCATCGATGTGGCGGACTACGAACAGGGACTGGACCTTGTCAACGACTCGTCTTATGGGCTCACGGCCGGGATCTGCACCCGGGACCTGGGCAAGGCCTACCACTTCGCCGCGCGGGCGCAGGTCGGCGTGGTCAAGATCAATCGTCCGACGACCGGGCTCGACCTGAACGTGCCGTTCGGCGGGGTTCGCGACTCCTCGACCAACACATTCCGCGAGCAAGGCGAGCGCGCCGTGGACTTCTACACCTGGACCAAGAGCGTCTACATCGGCCACGACCTGTAAGCGCCACCTCGTCCCGTTACCGCTTCCGCCGAGAGCGACGAAAATGCCGTGTGGACACGCTCCACGCGGCATTTTCGTTCCTCTCGACGCTAAATCGGGATAAGCCCGGGGGTTCGACTCCCCGCGAGTTCAAAGGGTTACCCAGCACCGATTTGTTGCCACCATGGCCGAGTTCGTCACAAGCTCGTCAATGGGGGGAGGGCCGTCATGCGGCCACCACGTTCGGTGTTCGCACCGATCGGAGCACTACTGGCCACAGCCGCCCTGGTGCTGACGGCGTGCGGATCATCGGGGAATTCCGCACAGACCGTCGACGGCAAGACCGTGGTCCGATATCAGGGCTGGACCGGTCAGGTCGAATTCCAGGAGCTCGCTGAAGAACTCGGCTATTACAACATGATCCAGCTGGACTGGGTCGGCAACACCACCAGCGGGCCACAGGACATCCAGTCGGTGGCCACCGGCGATATCGACGTCGGTTCGGCGTTCAACGGTGCCGTGGTGAAACTCAACGCCGCGGGCGCCCCGATCACCTCGGTGCTCAGCTCATACGGCGCCGACGAGGGCGAGTACACCGGGTACTTCGTGCTGGAGGACAGCCCGATCCGTTCCGCGCGTGACCTGATCGGCAAGAAGGTCGGCATGAACACCCTCGGCGCACACCACGAGTTCCTGACTCGCGAGTGGCTCGCTCAGCAGGGCCTGTCCAACGACGAGATCAAGACCGTGACGCTGACGGTCGTGCCACCGGTGAACACCGAACAGGCGTTGCGGGAGAAGCAGATCGACGTCGCGGCCATGAACGGCATCTGGCGTGAGACCGCGCAGGAGCGCGGGGGGATCCGGCCGCTGTTCACCGACAAGGCACTGTTCGGGGCCTTCAGCTACGGCAGTTACGTCATGCGTGACGACTTCATCGCCAGGAACCGGGACGCCGCCGCCGATTTCGTGCAGGGCACAGCACGCGCGATCCGCTGGACCCAGGTGACACCGCGCGATGAGGTGGTCGCCAAGTTCCGCGAGATCATCAACAAGCGCCAGCGCAACGAGGACACCAGGACCATCGAGTACTGGCGCAGCTCAGGGCTTCCGGTGCCCGGCGCGGTGATCGCCGAGCGCGAGTTGCAGACGTGGATCGACTGGCTGGTGCGCAACGGCGAACTCGAAGAAGGCCAACTGAAGGCGAAAGACCTCTACACCAACGAGTTCAACCCCTACGCCAACGGCACCTACGACGAAACCAGCGGTCCCGACGGTCAAACCTTGGCGAAGAAATGAGCACCGAACCGAAGTTGCGTCTCCGCAACGTCACCAAGCAATTCGACATCCGCGGTGAGAAGGCCAAATTCACCGCCGTCCAGGACATCAGCATCGACGTGGCTGCCGGCGAGTTCCTGGTGCTGGTGGGTCCCAGCGGGTGTGGGAAGTCGACCCTGCTGGACCTGTTGGGTGGACTGAGCAGTCCCACATCGGGAGAGATCCTGCTCGACGGCGCCCCGGTCACCGGACCCGGACTGGATCGCGGCATCGTGTTCCAGCAGTACGCCCTGCTGCCGTGGCGCACGGCGCGCAAGAACATCGAGTTCGGTCTGGAAGCCAAGGGCCTGCCCGCCGCGGAGCGCAGACAACGCGCCGAGCACTACCTGGAACTGGTGGGGCTGCGGGCCTTTGCCGACCGCTATCCGCACGAGTTGTCCGGCGGGATGAAGCAAAGGGTGGCGATCGCGCGCAGCCTGGCGTTCGATCCGGAGGTGCTGTTGATGGACGAACCGTTCGCCGCACTCGACGCGCAGACCCGTGAATCCCTGCAGGACGAACTGCTGCGGATCTGGCGTGCCACCGGCAAGACCATCCTGTTCATCACACACGGCATCGACGAGGCGCTGTACCTCGGGCAACGCGTCGCGGTGCTCACGTCGAGGCCCGGGCGGATCAAGAAGATCGTCGACGTCGACATCGACCGTAGCGGCGAGGACGTGCGTTCGAGTTCCGGGTTCCGCGAACAACGACACCACATCTGGTCGTTGCTGCACGACGAGGTGCAACGCGCACAGACCGAGGAGGTTTCGCATGCCTAGCCCGGCAGCGGTGCTGGACGCCGACACACCGGTGGTTATTCCACCAGCTGAACCCCAGGCTGGACGCGGCCAGAGATTCCGCGCACTCACCTGGCGGCTGGTGCGCCCCGTCGTCGTCATCGCGCTGTTTCTCGGAGTCTGGGAGACCGCGCCGCGAATCGGATTGGTGGACAACGTCTTCCTTCCGCCGCTGAGCCACGTTGTGCAGGCGTGGTTCACGCTGCTCGGCAACGGTCAGCTGTGGGAACATGTTTCGGCCAGCCTGTCACGGGCCCTGATCGGTTTCGCGTTGGCGATCCTGGTGAGCATTCCGCTCGGCGTGGCCATCGGGTGGTATCGGCCCGTCGCGGACTTTCTCAACCCCATCCTCGAATTGTTCCGCAACACTGCGGCGCTGGCGCTGCTGCCGGTGTTCGTCCTCATCCTGGGCATCGGGGAGACCTCGAAAGTCGCGCTGGTCGTGTACGCGTCGGCGTTCCCGATCCTGCTCAACACCATTTCGGGGGTCCGCACCGTCGACCCGCTGCTGATCAAATCGGCCAGGTCGCTCGGCCTGAGCCCAATCCGGTTGTTCCAGAAAGTGGTCCTGCCTGCGGCCGTACCGACGATCTTCACCGGCCTGCGCATGGCGGCGGCGTCCTCGATCCTGGTGCTCATCGCCGCGGAGATGGTCGGCGCCAAAGCCGGTCTGGGATACCTGATCACCGCTTCACAACTCAACTTCCAGATCCCGAACATGTACGCCGGCATCGTCACGATCGCGCTGGTGGGGGTGGTGTTCAACGGCATCCTCGTGGCGATCGAAGGACGGTTGTCGGGCTGGCGCAACACCAACTGAAAACAGAAGGACAACCACAAGAATGACCGCACAGCCACGACAACTCCATCTCAACGCATTCCTCATGGGCGTCGGCCACCACGAGGCCGCCTGGCGTCATCCGCGCACCGACGCGCGGAACTTGACCGACGTCAAGCATTTCCAGCGTCTCGCACAGCTCGCCGAGCGCGGCAGGCTCGACTCGGTGTTCTTCGCCGACACGCTGGCCGTGGGTCCACGCGTCAAGCACAACTCCCAGACCATCTTCGAGCCCATCACGTTGCTCACCGCGATGTCCGTCGTCACCGAGCACATCGGCCTGATCGCGACCGCGAGCACCGGCTACAACGCGCCGTACACGCTGGCGCGCGCGTTCGCGTCGCTCGACCACATCAGCGGTGGCCGTGCCGGGTGGAACATCGTCACCTCGGCGGGGGAGGACGAAGCGGCGAACTTCGGCTACCACGGCATCCCCGACCACGCCGGCCGTTACGCGCGTGCCGCCGAGTTCCTCGATGTCACAACGGCATTGTGGGACAGCTGGGAAGACGACGCGCTGGTGCTCGACGAGCACAGCGGGATCTTCGCCGATCCCACCAAGGTGCATCGGATCGACCACGACGGCGAGCGGTTCCGGGTACGGGGGCCGCTGAACTCGCCGCGCTCGGTGCAGGGGAGACCGTTGCTGGTACAGGCCGGATCGTCGGAGACCGGAAAGGATTTCGCGGCCCGGTACGCCGAGGCGATCTTCACCGCGCAGCGCAGCCTCGACGAGGGCAAGGCGTTCTACCGCGACGTGAAGGCCCGCGCCGTGAAGTTCGGCCGCAGCCCGGACGACGTGAAGATCCTGCCGGGGGTTGTCGTGTACCTCGGCGAGACCGAGCGGGTCGCACAGGAACTCGAGCAGGAGTTCACCGATCTCATCTCGCCGGAGTACTCGCTACGCCAACTGTCACAGATGCTCGGGGTGGACCTGACCGCGCATTCGCTCGACGCGCCGCTGCCTCCGTTGCCGCCGATCGAGCAGATCCAGGGCAACAAGAGCCGCTACCAACTGGTGAAGGACCTCGCAGCCGGCGAGTCGCTGACCGTGCGGCAGTTGATCGCGAAACTCGGTGGCGGGCGCGGACACCGCACCTGCGCGGGCACACCCGAGCAGGTCGCCGACAACCTCGAGGAGTGGTTCACCGAGGGCGCGGCGGACGGCTTCAACGTCATGCCGCCGTACCTGCCGGGCGGGTTGGAGGACTTCATCGAGCACGTCGTGCCGATCCTGCAGCGCCGCGGGCTGTTCCGTACCGAGTACACCGCCACGACGCTGCGCGGGCATTACGGCCTGGCGTATCAGCCCAGCCGGCATTCCCGCACCGCCGCCGAATCCACCGCGTGAGCGGGCCCGTCACCGCAGGCGCACTTCGTTCCTTGGCCGCCACGGTCAAACATCCCGTCGGCCGTCTTCGGGATCGGGCAGGGCGCAGGCGCACCCGTCGTCGCGCTCATCGCGCGTGACCTCGGCGCGTCGGTCGGCACGGCAGGGGCGCTCGTCGAACTCGGCGCCGTCCTCGGCGACCTGCCCGCCGGGCGGGTGGTGGCCCGCTTCGGTGAGCGGCGGTCGATCATCGTCGGCTCGAGCATCGGCGCCGTCGGGGTGCTCATGTGCCTCGCGGCGCCGAATCCACTCGTGCTGGCGATCGGTGTGGCGCTCACCGGTCTGGCCAGCGCGGTGTGGGGCCTGGCCCGGCAGAGCTATCTGGCCGAGGTGGTGCCGCTGCCCATGCGGGCACGGGCCATGGCGATGTTCGCGCTGACGTGGCGGCTGGGCTACTTCGTCGGGCCGTTCCTCGGGGCTCTCGTGATCCTCGCCGCGGGCACCCGCGGCGGCTTCGCCGTCCAGTTCGTCGGCATCGTGCTCGCGGGCTACCTCATGGCGCGCATGGACGATCCGCCGCGCCCGCCGGATGCCGAAACCGGGCGGCGTGCCGCTTTCGCGCATTCTGCGGCGGCACCGCCCGTTGCTGTACACCCTCGGCACCGGTGCGTCGTTGATGGGCGCGGCCCGCGCTTCGCGTGACGCGGTGTTGCCGCTGTGGGCCGACCATCTCGGTCTGCACGCCGCGACGGTCTCGCTGGTGTTCGGCATCGGCGCGCTGGCCGACCTGATCTGCTCGTATCCGGCCGGGCAGATCATGGACCGTGACGGGCGGCGCCTGCGCCGAAAGCGACGAAAATGCCGCTCAGAAGGGCCTCTGAGCGGCATTTTCGTCAATTTCGAGGTGACAGGTCAGCGGTAGTTCACGAACTGCAGGGCGACGTCCAGGTCGGCGCCCTTGAGCAGCGCGATGACGGCCTGCAGGTCGTCGCGCTTCTTGGAGCTGACGCGGATCTCGTCGCCCTGGATCTGCGCCTTGACGCCCTTGGGGCCCTCGTCGCGGATGATCTTGGTGATCTTCTTGGCCTGCTCGCTGGTGATGCCCTGCTTGATGGTGCCCGTCACCTTGTAGGTCTTGCCGCTGGGCTGCGGGTCGCCGGCGTCGAAGGCCTTCATGGAGATGTCGCGACGGACCAGCTTCTCCTTGAAGACGTCGACGGCGGCCTTGACGCGCTCCTCCGTGCTGGACGTGAGTTCGATCACCTCGTCGCCCTTCCAGGCGATGGTGGTGTCGGTGCCGCGGAAGTCGAACCGGGTGGCCAGCTCCTTGGCGGCCTGGTTAAGCGCGTTGTCAACCTCCTGACGATCGACCTTGCTGACGACGTCGAAGCTGGAATCCGCCATTGGACCGCCTCTCCTCTCCCTCGGTGAGTCCTGCCGGTTTGTAGTTTGGGTACATCCTCGTTGTACCCTGCTAGTCGCACCAAACCGGAAACGGGGCGGCGCGACGTCAGGCAGGTTGCCCGAGCGGCCAATGGGAGCGGACTGTAAATCCGTCGGCTTACGCCTACGCAGGTTCGAATCCTGCACCTGCCACCCAGGTCAAGACCGGTATCTAGCCGGTCTTGGCTTTTTTCTTGCCCTCATCCGTACCGCAGTCGTACCGCAGTGGGAGCCGGATCGCCTCGCCCAGCTTGTTGGCTGCGGCGGTCAGGTCGGCGTCGTAGAGGTGGCCGTAGCGGTCCAGGGTCATGGTCGCGGTGGCGTGACCCAGCTGTCGCTGGACGACCTTGATGTTGGCCCCGGACGAGATCAGCAAACTGGCACAGGTGTGGCGGAGGTCGTGCGGGGTGATGCTCGGGAAGTCGCCCTCGGCCTTCATGGCGGCGACGGCCTTGTCGAACTCGTAGCGGTACTGGTGGTTGGTCAACGCCTCGCCCTGGCGGTTGGGGAACACCAGGGCCCGGGGGTCGGTGGGCAGCTCGGCGACCAACCGTTCCCACACGGGGGGCGGCACCGCGACCTCCCGCATCTTGTTGGTCTTCGTCGCGGTGGTGACCAAACCTTGGCCCCGGACGCGGGTGGCGGACTCCCGGATCATCAATTTGCCGTCTCTGACGCCTTCTCGCCGCAGAGCGGACGCTTCCCCTAGTCGGATGCCGGTGTACCCGAGAACGAGCGTCAGCGTGGCGTACAGCCCCATCTTTGACACCAACCCCAGCAGCTGGTCGTGGGTGAGGGCGTGTTGGACGCGAGCGTTGTCGTTCGGCAGGTCGTTCTTGCGTTCGATGTCCGCCGCAACGTTTTTCGGCACCTTCCCGGTCCGCACCGCGTACTGAAGTACCGCGTGGACACACTGGTGGGTTTGGCGGATGCGGCTGGGCGACAACGGTGTTGCCTTGCGGGAGCCGTCGATGGACAGCTTCCCCAACCACTTCACCAGGTCCTCGTAGGTGATGTCCTTGACGGGCACGTGTCCCCAGCGGGGCAGGATCAGGTTGTCGAGTAGTTCCCGGTATCCGGCAACGGTTTTCGGCTTCCGGTGCGACTTGGTGAGGAGCCAGTCCTCGGCGATCACCTCGAACAGTTCCCGGCCCTTCTTCGGGCTGACGACTTCACCCCGATGGATGTCGGCGGTGATCTTGTTGAGGAATGCTTGGGCGTCGGGTTTGCGGTCGAACACTTTGGTGTGTTCCTGGCTGTCGTCGTCCACCCAGCGGACTCGCCACCGCTTACCTTTGCCGTGCATGGCGGACTTGACGGTCCGCATCACGCCGTCGTCACCTTTGACCCGTTTGGTCCACCGGTCATCGAGGCCGGCCCGGATGTTCCGCTTCGCACTCATACCGCAGAGCGTACCGCTGGAAATCTGTCGGACTGGGCGGATTGGCCCTCTGATCTGCATAGCGCTCACGAGGACACGCCAACGCTGCCCGCCGAAACCGTCCCGAATTCTCTGCCACCATGGAGTGCAAGCGATTGTGCTGATTGTTATTGGAGGAGAGATGAACGAGCGCCCGTTGACGACCATGGAGGTGTCGGAGCTGTTGGGGGTGCCGGAACCGACGCTTCGGTGGTGGCGCTATGAGGGCCGGGGCCCGCGGTGCTACCGGCTGGGTGGCCGCAAGGTCGTTTATGACCGGGCCGACTTGGAGCGGTGGGTGGAGGAGCAGAAGGCCGCGACGGTTCGGGGTGGTTGACCCCAGGCACGAAGGAAGCCCCCCGCTGGAGAGTTTGCGGGGGGCTTTCCTGATTCTATGCGCGCCTGGGCTACCGGCCTGTCACGCAATCCTGGACGGCTGATCCGTACTCGTCACCAGCCGAGACTCCCAGGTCACGGCCATCGGGCAGGACGGTCCGCTTGCGGGCGTCGCTGCTCAGGGCCCAGAGGGCACCGTCCAGCAGCCACACATCCGCACTCGAAACCTTGGTGCCAGATGAGTCCACGATGTTCCCACCGATGTACAGGGCCCCATCGGGGGTGGTGACCACCTTGGCGTCGGTCAGGTGTTCGTCCTTCGTGAAGGACCAGTTGATGGCCTCCACCCACTTGGCGGGGGCTTCTTCGCACTTGATGGCAGCATGGGCCTGGGGTGCGGTCAGCGGGGCCAGTGCAATGACTACCGGCATCGCCAGCAGGGTCAACATCTTCTTCATTTCTCTTCCTCGAATGTTCCTGTGGCCGTTGGCCGAAGGACCAGTGTTCGTCCGTTCGCCTTGACCACCAGTTTGGCGTCCACTCCACATCCGTTCAGGTAGGACGCGAGGGTGGACAGTTTCCAGTCGGTCTGCCTCTCCAGCCGACTCACCACGGTCTGTTTGGTGCCCATCGCTTCAGCGAGTTGGGCCTGGGTGAGGTCGGCGAGGTTGCGAATTCGTGACAGCTCCACCTCCTGATCGTGGCATGGCGGATCTGCCTGTTCTTGCATCGCCACCACCTCCTTGGTTTGTGGCCCCGGCGGGGCCGTGCCACCAATAGTACACGCATGTACTAGTACGGGGACGTGCTATCGGCGGCGACGGGGGTGGCTGAGTGCCATCAGTCGGTAGTTGGCCAGGTGGAGGCGGGGGAGGTGTTCGTTCGTCATCCGCATCTCCACCTCGCGGGTGAGGGCGTCCAGGAGTTTGGCGATGGTGACGGCGAGTTCTTCTTCTCGGCTGAGGGTGTGCCACCGGGTGCGGAGTCGCCGCCAGGTCTTGGTGATCATCTTCGTCACGAGGCGTTGATCCTTGCCTGGACCTTCTTGCGGGCCTCGGTTATCCACTTCTTGTTCCAGGCGGACTGGCACCGTGAGCAGTATTTGTCACCCATTGGGGTGACCCTCTGGTACTCGGCCCTTGGGTGGCCTTTGGCGCACACGTCGTCACTGATGAAGGACACGAAGTCCGTTCTCTTGGAGGCCTTTTGGTAATGGAAACCGCACAGTCGTCGTCGGATATGTCCCGCTGGGGTGTCGCAACCGTTCACGGTGCAGGGTGGGTTGTCCGCGAAGGGGCCGGTGCCACGGTATTGGTGCCGCACGTAGTGCCGGCGGCAGCACCCGCGAGACTCTACAAAGTCCTCGCACCCATCCTCTTGGCATGGGGTGTCTTTCGCTAGGACGCCCCGCCGTCCATCCCGGAAGGAATGGCGAATGTTCTCCGCCTGGGTGCCGTACTTGAGGTTGTCGACGTTGTTGTTCAGGGTGTCGTCGTCCAGGTGCATGATGACCATTCCGTCAGGTCGTGGCCCAATGAATTCGGCGGCGACGAGATGGTGGACATAGAACTGCTTTTTGTCTCCCGCTTTGGATAGGGACACATACCTGTAGCCGGAACTGGCGAGTCCGCCTGAGAGAATTCCTCCCATGCGTACGCTGAACACTCGACCGTCATCGGAAATGAGGTATTCGTCCTCGAAGCCCGCAATGGGACGCCACTCGGTCATTCGCCCCCCTCCCCGAGGAAGGCCATGATGGAACTCCGCACAATGTAAGTACGGGCCCCGATAACAACGGACTTGACCTGGCCCTGTTTGACCAGTTGATCCACCAGCCGGCGGTCGATCCCCAGGACCCGAGACGCCTGGGCAATGCCCATGAGGGCACCTGATTCATTGATTTTCATTTGGTATTTCCTGATTTTCTACAGATCGGCCAGCGTCGAATGCCAGACCGTAAGTGGCGAATTCCCATTGAATTAGGAGCGCCGAGGAGAGGTTTTCCTTCTCTCTGATTTCAGAATAAGCGACGATTCGCAAAATTAAGCAAAATTATGTGTAATCTACATCACAAAAGCTTGACAAATGAACGCCGAGGAATGGCGGATCTATTGATAGAATTAAAGGGAGAAGGGAATAAAACCCCCCACCACCTGCAAACCAACGGCAGCCAACGCCACCCGGCGTGGCGTCCAATAACGGTGCAGGAACCCCGGTAGCGTCCGCATTGGGAACTGTGGGCTTGGGAGACGACCTTTTAGAGGAGAACCCATGTCCAGAACACCCCACCATCGCTCTCGCGTTCAAGACGAACTCGAACGCCAGCAACGTGAAGAAGAACTGATCCGCGAAGCCGCCCGCACCGGGAACTGGAGCAAGCTGGAGGCCCTTGCCTCCGCAGACCTCCGCAAGGCCCGCAAGGAACTCTCGTGAGCGCCGCCGCGGCTGGTTCCGGCTCCATCGAGGCCTAAATCGAAGAAGAAGGGCTTCTGGACTCGACAGAGGGCATCCAAGAGGAGAAGAGAATGAAAACTGGTGTAAACCAACCGAATCTGGTGGTTCTGGCGTAGATGGCGACGTACCACAAAGCAACACCCCGGTACGTGATGTCGTTCAACCAGTTCTGGGAGAACCAAGCGTTCAACACCGACCTCACCCTGTGGCAGCGAGTGTTCGCCTTTGCGATGTCGCGTCACCTACCGAACCTCCACACACCATTCGAGCCCGGGCAACTGGAAAAACTCCTCGGGGTCCAGCCGGATGGAACCGTCAAAACCATTCACCGGCAGAAGCTGTGGGAAGCGATCAACCACTTGAAGAAGATTGGCTGGCTGGATCAGTCGTCCGACCGGGAATGCCTCGTGCTTCCAGCCGAGGGCTTCGCGACAGGGATGAGGGGTAACAACAAGCCCTGCCCGCACCATTGCCAGGAGGCTCCAGCTCCGTCGAATGTGGTGTTCATTCGGGACCGCTCCGTTCCGTGCTCGAGTCCCAATGAAAGAGAATCTAATAGGGACGAAGCAAAACGGCAGGCCAGGGAAGTTTTGCGTCCCGAAAAACGGGACATGATGTCCCCAAAAACGGGACAAGCCCCGGAGGTGGTCGTCTCATGACCGTGAAATGCCCAGTATGCAGCCAGTTTGTAAAGGTGAACTCCCGAGGAACCCTCCACCGGCACGGCCCTGCATTCCGTTGCCCGACTGTCGGACTCACCCCGGGCGAGATTGAGATCCTTCTTCAGGAAGGTCGACTCCCGGAGCTGACTGAGGAGCAGCGGCTCGGTGCGGTGTGTCCGGTGTGTGACCGGCGGATCAAGCTCACCAGGGCGGGATGCTTCCATCGCCACGGCCCGGAACCGTACATCTGCATGGGGTCGGGGCATTCTCCCGAGGTGGCTGCCAGATACAACCTGCCGCCGCTGTCCGAGGACCAGCTGGAGCTGTTCAGGCAGTGCTGGCGGACGGGCGACCCCCGGCCCGTGGAGGACGAGTTCGGCATCACCTGCTGGAAGGTCGGCCGGTATGCGTGCGACCGATTCGACTTCGACGGGATGCTGGCGGAGATGATCAAGTTCAACCGGAAGTGGATTGAACTCCTCATTGAACGCTCCAAAGCCCACTGGGAGGGCGTGGAACGGTGAACCCGGCTGGAACAGTGGAACAGCCCCCCCATATGCAGGCGGTGTCCCACTGTTCCGGTTCCGGTGTTGGTGAAGGAATCGGAGAGGGCAGTAGGGAAGTTGAGGTTTGCAGCTCGCTGAACTGATTCGGGAACTGGTGGAACCGAAGATGGTTGGGGGCGTGAAGATGTGCTCGGTCCTGGACCAGCTCCACGCCCTTGGCCGTCCCCGAAATCTGATCATTGAGATCGAACAGACCGCCGCCAAGTGGTACCCGGAACTGGCCTCCACGGCTGATCGGCTTCGCATCGTCGCCAACAACCCGAAGGACTCCGAGGCGATGGCAAGGACTGTGAAGAGTTGGATTCGTCGGGCCGACCGGGTGTTGAACCCGAAGCCCCGCCGGTTGATCCCCGGCCAATGCCCAGAGTGCGGTGCCTCCGAAGTGGTTCGAGACCATCGTGGTGAAGAAGTCCGCCAACCAACCCTCCTTGTCGGTGTTGATGGTTGTGAGTGCCGATCTTGTCGGGCCGTGTGGGAACCGGACCAGCTGCTGGACTTGGCGAAGTATCTCGGGTTCCCGACACCAGAAGGTGTGTGCGCGTAGTGAAAATTGTCGTCCTCGGGAACCGCATCGAGTCGGGTCGCGTCTTTGAGTCTTGGCGTCCCGACTGTGTTGAGGCCCTCAAGCAGTTGGGCCACCAGGTCACGGCCCTGCCATTCGGTTCGGTGGCCGTGCCACTCCTTCGGAATGTCGCCAAAGACGCCGACATGCTGCTGTGGCTCAAAGATGAGCCCCCCTCGCCCGCTGAGGAAGTGATCGACGCTCTGCGGAGCCTGGAGGGTCGCGGCGTGGTCACGGTCGCCCTCCATATGGACCTGTTCCATGGGGTTGAGCGCCGCAAGGACCTGATCGGGAAGTTGCCGTGGTGGACATGCCAGTACGTGTTCACCGCTGATGGCGGTGACCGGGACTGGGGTGGAGTGAACCATCGATGGTTCCCGCCGGCATTCGGCACCCGGTACCTGGGGCTGTGGGAGGCTGACGACCGGTACCGGCACAAAGCAACGTTTGTCGGAACCCACTCGCAGAGGATTCATGGTGATCACCGTGGGGCCCTGTTGCAGTGGGCGAACGGAACCTATGGGTGCGACTTCCGGCAGTACGGCACCAAGTCGTCTCCGGTGTGGGGCAAGAAGCTGAACAAGCTGTACGCGACAGCCGATTTGGTGCTGGGCGATTCGGCCCCGGCCCCGTTCTATTGGTCTGATCGCGTTCCCAGAACCCTCGGCCGAGGCGGCATCCTCGCCCATCCCCGCGTCCCCGGCATGGAGGAACAGGGCTTCACCGACGACGTGATGATCCTCTACGACCGGTTCGACTTCGCGTCCATCAAAGAACGTCGTGACTCAATGACCGCAGCCGAAGTTAAGACGATGCGGGAGAACGCAGTTCAGGTTGTTCGAGAACGCCACATATGGCCGGTGGCGATGACTCGCGTACTTAAGGAAGTTGGGCTGGCATGAGCGTCCGACACATCATCATGGCTGCCGGTGAAGGAACCCGATGGGGCAATCACACCGGAGTGCCGAAGCATCTGATTTCCCCGCTGGATGACGGTGAGGCGTTGTTGGCACGATTGGTGCGGCAGCTCCACGAGCGGGGCGAGAACGACGTGATCGTGACCGGCCCCCAGGACTACAAGGACTACCTCCCCGACCATGTTCAGGTCGTCACCCCGGATGTTTTGGGTGACACCGATGAGTGGCTGGGGGTGACCAAGTTCCACAACACGGTGCCGCATTGGTCGTCTACCGGCCGCACGATCCTCTATTGGGGTGACTGTTGGCTTGATGACTGTGTGGTGGACGCGATCACCCGGTACGAGGCTCGCCGTTGGTTGAACTGGTGCCGCGTCAACAAGTCTCGGGTCACTGGTTGCCCATACGGGGAAAACTTCGCTGTCTCGTTCTTCCCAGAGCACCACAGCAAGTACCTGGAGGCAATGCAGATCACGGCTGATGCTCACCGGGACGGTGAAATCACTCGGTCGGGCGGTTGGGAGGTGCTGCGGGCTTACGCCGGGGCGCGGGGACCGAAGATCCGCACCATGAACCGCAACCTGCCGCAGGTCCGCGATGTTGGGTATATGGGCACATCGTTCTCTGACGACTTTGACAAGCCAGAGGACTTCGACCGGTGGCAGAAGAACTGGAAGAAGCGGAATGCCTGACTTCGGCACCGATGGCATCCGGGGTGATATTTCCCCCGAGTTCGCCAAATCTCTCGGCATTGCGATTTCCCGGTTCGGCAACCAGGTTGTGGTTGGTCGAGACACCCGCATCAGCGGCCAGGAGCTGGAGGACGCCCTCGTTGAAGGGCTTCGCTACGGCGCGAATGTGCAGCGGGTTGGGGTGGTGCCCACGCCGGCCCTGTCTTACTTCACCACCGACATGGGCGTGATGATCACCGCCTCCCACAATTTGATGCCCGACAATGGGTTCAAGATTTTCGGGCGGCTGGGCTACAAGCTGAACCCGGCTGGTCAGAAGCGGGTCCAATACTTCATTGGCGTCCCCGCGGTCAACGCTGGCGGCATGGAGGACACCCGCCTGCCCGGGTTGCTGGATCACTACATTCGTCGCGTCAGCAGGGTTGTGAGGGGCCTCGCCGGCCTCAAGATCGTGGTGGACTGTGCGAACGGTGCCACCCACCGGGCCGCCCCCGAGGTGTACGCCAACGCCGGGGCTGAGGTCGTCGCCATCAACACCACCCCGGACGGCTGGAACATCAACCAGGATTGCGGCTCCACCAACCCGAGGATGCTTCAGGAAGCGGTCCTCACCCACCGGGCCGACCTTGGCATCGCTCACGACGGCGACGGGGACCGGGTCATCATGGTGGACGCCAACGGACAGATCGTTGACGGGGACGGCCTGCTGGCCGTTCTGGCGGTCGGCATGAAGGAGCGGGACGTTCTTACCGACGACACCATCGTGGTGACCCGGCTGAGCAACTCCGGGCTGTGGACCCGGCTCCGCGAAGACGACATCCGGGTGGCGGTGACCGATGTGGGTGATCACCATGTGGCGGAGCGGTTGCAGCGGAGGGGATTGGCCCTCGGCGGGGAACCGTGCGGGCACATCATCATCCCGAAGTTGTTCCCGTCCAGTGACGGCATTCTCACCGCGATGAAGGTGATGTCGATCATGGTTGAATCCGGTGCCTCGCTGGCCGATTTGGCCCATTTCGACCGGATACCGCAATCTCACATCAACATCCCCGCCCGCAAGCCCAGTATTGCCGCCCAGATGGCCCGTGAAGCGATTGACGAGATCGTTGAGGGTGTCGGCAAGGCGGGACGGATCATCGTGCGGGAGAGCGGCACTGAGCCCGTTGTCCGGGTGATGGTTGAGCATCCCACCGACGCGGACGGGCTGGCCCACGAGGTGGCCACCCACATCGAACAAGCAGAACTTCGCGCCCAGACTCTGGGTGTGTGATTTACCGGAGGTTGCATGACCATCAAGCTTGGCTGGGAGCCCCACCGCATCAAGCCAATCTTCTCCAAGGGTGTCGATTGGATTGTTTCCGTTGAGCCCGAGGGCGATTCACCTGTGTGGCCAGAAGGGGCGACCGTCACCGCGGTTGTCTACGACAAGGCCACCGACGTGTCCGCACCCTTGGACGAGTGGATCGTCCTGTACTCGTGGGAGGGCACCATCCAGGACGACGTCCTGACGATCCGGGCTGAGTCGGCGGACACCGACATGGTCCCGGCAGGCTCCCTGATGAGGATTCGCGTCAGCTTCCCCAATACCCCGAACACCGACGACTACCTGTTCGCCAAGGGCGTGGTGGCCCGCGATGACTAATTTGGAGATGCCCACCGGGGCGACAATCCGGCTCTCGGTGCCGGCGGTCCCCAGGATCTCGGTGGATGTCCCCGACAACACCCTGACCGTGGTGCCGGTTCCTGGCCCCCGGGGCCTCCTGGACCAGCTGGGCCTGCGGGCACCGGCCTGGAAATCACGGGCGCTGTCGAGACCGTGGAGGATCTTCCCGAGGACCCCGAGTGGGGTGACGCCTACCTGGTGGAGGCGGACGGCAACCTCTACGTGTACACCGACCACTGGTCGGAAGGCATCCCGTTCCAAGGTCCCCAGGGCGTCCAGGGCCCCGAGGGGCCCCAGGGTGAGCAAGGCCCCCAAGGCGAACAGGGCCCGCAAGGTGAAGTCGGTCCCCAAGGTCCGCAAGGTGAACGCGGCGAAAAGGGGGACAAGGGGGACACCGGCGAGCAAGGCCCCCAGGGGGAGGTTGGTCCCGAAGGTCCGAAGGGCGACCAAGGGGAACAGGGCCCTCAAGGTGAGCAGGGTCCCCAGGGTGAGAAGGGCGACAAGGGAGACCAGGGTGAAACCGGCCCCCAAGGTGAGACCGGCCCCCAAGGGGAACCCGGCCCGAAGGGTGACACGGGCGACCAAGGCCCGCAAGGTGAGATCGGCCTCCCGGCTCTCATCGTCTACAAGTACGACGACGGTTGGCCTGCCCGCCCGGATGATCCCCGCCCTGTCGTGTTCATTGGCGGCACCGCCCCGGACGACGCCCCAGCCGAGGAAGACCTCCTGGAGGGCGACTACTGGTTGCCGGTGTCCGAACCCGGCCCGCAGGGCGAGCAGGGGCCCCAGGGTGATTCAGGTGTCGTGACCCTGTCCCAGTCCGAGTTTGATGCGTTGTCGGCGAAGGACCCGAACACCGTGTACGTGGTGGTGCCGTGAAGGTCTACTTCGGTGACCAGCCCCTGGACGAAGCTGTGTCGGTGTACTCCGGTGGGTACGCGGCAGCCGTCTATGTGGGCGACACGAAGCTGTGGCCAACCGAAGCTGTCACAACGATTTACAGCACAGCGGGCTCCAAGTCCTACACGTTCCCCACATGGTTCCGGCTGGGGGTCGATTACCTCGATGTCATCGCACTGGGCGGCGGGGGTGGCGGGTACCGGCCCGGATCGGGGCAGACCCAGGCACCCACAGACGGTGAGGATTCAGTGGTGGTTGTGCCGACCGGCTCCGGGGATGTCTCGGTTACTGGCGATGGAGGAGCGTTCAACTCGTCCAATGGAACCCTCCCAGGGCACGCAAATGGTGCGACGGCAATCAGCATGATGTTCAAGGGCACCTTCTATTTCGAGCCCACTTCAGGTAAGGGCGGCGATGGGGTTGCCGTCACGGCTGGGGTCATCGGCCGCGGCGGGACAGGGGGCAGCTGGGGGACAAACACCCTTCAGCCCACAGGTGCGATCACCGTCACCGTGGGTGCGGGCGGGCTGCCGAGAGTGACCACATTTGGAAGTGCTTCCCCAGGAAATCCTGGCAAGGTTTGGATCATCGCCTACCCGGCGGAATAACGAAAGTCATTGAACAGTGCCATATTTCTTTGATGGTGAACAGTGGGTGCAAACCTCCGCCCAGGCCGCGGAAGGCATGTCCGCCTACGAGGTCGCGGTAGCCAACGGCTTCGAGGGGACCGAATCAGAGTGGTTGGACTCCCTTGTCGGAGAACAGGGTCCACAGGGCGAGACTGGTCCGCAAGGTGAGACCGGCTCACAGGGCGAGCAAGGCCCGCAAGGTGATCCCGGCAAGTCCGCCTACCAGGTCGCGGTAGACGAGGGTTTTGAGGGGGACGAGGAGGCCTGGCTGGAAAGCCTGGTCGGTCCCCAAGGTGAGCAAGGCCCCCAGGGTGTTCAGGGTGAACCCGGAGCCAAGGGTGACAAGGGCGATACCGGCGAAAAGGGCGACCAAGGAGATCCCGGCCTGTCGGCGTACGAGGTCGCTCTCGACAACGGCTTTGAGGGCACCGAGTCGGAGTGGCTCGACTCACTCGTGGGGGAGCAAGGGCCGCAGGGTGAGCAGGGCCCCAAGGGTGACCAGGGCGATCCTGGAACGCAGGGCGAACAGGGACCCCAGGGCGATCCCGGCCTGTCGGCCTACGAAGTGGCTGTGGACAACGGCTTCGAGGGCGATGAAGAGGATTGGCTGGAATCTCTCGTCGGCCCGCAGGGCGAACCGGGGGAGCAGGGTCCCCAGGGCGAGCAGGGCCCTCAGGGCATTCAGGGTGAGACCGGACCGCAGGGTGATCCGGGTCCGTCCGCTTATGAAGTCGCACTGGACAATGGGTTTGAGGGCGACGAAGAGGATTGGCTGGAGTCGTTGGTGGGCCCCGAGGGGCCGAAGGGCGATGCCGGCGAGCAGGGGCCGAAGGGTGATCCTGGTGAGCCTGGCGAGCAGGGGCCTCAAGGCGATCCCGGCATGTCCGCCTATGAGGTGGCCGTCGATGAGGGTTTCGAAGGCACTGAAGAGGAGTGGCTGGAATCCCTGAAGGCTGACGGCATTCCGTGGCCGGATGAAGAGGGCACCGAGGGTCAGGTCCTGTCTTATGACGGGGACGGCGGGGTTGAGTGGATTGACCCACCCGAGGGTGGCGGGGGCGGTGGTGGGGCCCTACAGATCCCCTACGACATGACCTGGACGCTGTACCTTGCACCAGGAACCGGGTCAACCAGCACCCCCTACCAGGCGTTCGAGGCAGTTATTGCGCGCGACTTCCACCTCGAAGAGGTTTCGATGCGGTATCTCACCGACACCAACCGAACAGCCACTCTTAGGCGCAACGACTCGTCACTGTCGGGCGAAACCTTGTCGCTGACTGGCAATGGGTCTTTTCAAACCGTTTACAGGAACATGAATTTAGATCTCGAACATGGGGAGAGTTTTGGAGCTGGCCTCAGTAGCACCGCCAATGTCCGCTGGGTGGTGATCACCCTTCGCGGATACACCACAATCGACCTGTAAGGAATCCCAATGGCTTTGACCTACTTCGCCGTCACCGGCACCCTCCACGCTCTCATCTCCGACTCCTCCACGGACGACGACGGCAACCCGGATGTCCAGTACATCTCCTGCTTTGTGGACTTCGCTCCCAGTGTGCGGCAAGTCCATTCGTCCACCGACAACATCGTGTACCGGCTCCAGACGATCCGTGGCCGCACCAGCGTGGACGACGGTGAACTGAAAACCATCGACGGCAACACCCTCACGCTGGTCGCCAACTCTGCCGCCCTCGACCTGGAGGCCCTGTACTACACGGTCACCTTCTCCAACGTCGTCTACGACGGCAAGCGGGACCAGGTGATCGAAGGGTTCCGGTTCCTCGCCCCGACCGACGACACGGCCATTGACCTGTCCACGGTCGAAAGGCTGCCTCTGAAGTGAGCGTGGCCATCGGCGTTGTCGCCCACTGGAAACGGGCGGACATGGCCCAGGCCCTCGCCGAACAGGTCTCAGCCTCCTTCGTGTCCGTTGACGATGGCACCCTGGGGGCTGAGGCCAACCACCTACAAGTGTGGAAACACCTGGCCGACATGGGAACCACCCACTGCTGTGTGCTGGAAGACGACGCCGTCCCGGTTGATGGTTTCCGCGACCAGCTGGACCAGGCCATCGAAGTTGCACCGGCACCCGTGGTGTCGCTGTACTTGGGTCGCAGCCGCCCACCGCAGTGGCAGCCCAAGATCTACCGGGCGATAGAGAAGGCTGACGACGACACCTGCTGGATAGTCGGCACCCATCTCCTCCACGCGGTCGGGGTGGTTATCCCTACCGACTTGGTGCAGTCGATGACCAGCCACCGGACGAACCTGCCCATCGATCAGTCGATCTCGCTGTGGGCAAGGGTGCGTGGACACAGGGTGGCGTACACCGTTCCTTCGCTTGTCGATCACCTGGACGGCCCCACTCTGATCCAGCACCCGGACGGGAAGCCGAGGCCGGCGGGCCGAGTGGCCTGGCAAGTGGGCACCCGAAACAAATGGACCGATAAGGCGGTGAACCTGTAATGGCGTGGAAAGTTGACGCCCCCGGTTCTTGCATTTCCCGGCGGACAAAAACAATCGTCATGAAAAGGGACCGCGGCGAATGCCAGCTCGGATATGAAGGCTGCGATGTCACCGTGGGAATCGAATTCGACCACATTGTCTCCGTGAAGGCGATGAAAATTGCCCGCGTGAACGCTGACGACCCGGAACTCATTCAGCTGGCCTGTGTCCCGTGTCACCGGAAAAAGGGCTCTTCGCACTTGACGGTGTAGAGACGATCAGCTGCTTTCGCGCTGTGATCGAGGGGTCTGGTTGGCTTGGGGTGTGCCGGAGAAGAAGCGGAAGAGCAAGAGGAAGAGCGGAGTGTCCGGGGGCAGTGTGGACCTGGCGTTGCTGCAGAAGCTAATGGCCGACGCTGGTCGGAACGTGTTCGCGGGAATGTTCGATGAGCCGACGCCCGAGGTGCGGGCGGTGCCGGATCGTGCGCGGGGCTTCCGGGTGCGCGTCGACCTGATGTACGCCAAGCCGCCGATCTGGCGTCGGCTGGACCTGCCGGGCGACCTCATGCTCGATGAGCTCCATGTTGTGCTGCAGGTCGTTATGGGCTGGCAGGACAGTCATCTGCATAAGTTCGGTGTCGGGGCGGACCGGCGGACCCGTGCCTACTTCGTCACCGGGTTTGATCTCAGCGAAGGCGACGACGGTGTCGTCGAGGACAGCGTGCGCCTCGATCAGGTGGTGTCCGATAAGGGCGAGCGGTTGTTCTACGATTACGACTTCGGCGACGGATGGGACCACGTGCTCGTGGTCGAAGACGTTTTCGATGATCCGCCCCCGGCTGCGGTGTGTCTGACGGGAAAGATGGCCTGTCCGCCGGAGGACTGTGGTGGCCTGGGCGGCTATGAGGAGTTGGCTGCGTGGGTTCGCGGCGGGTACGACCCGCGGGAAACGCCGATGGGACTCGGTGCGCAGGAGATGAGGGACTGGCTGCCCCGGGGCTGGCACCCCGACCGTTTCTCGGTGGCCGAGACCAATGACGCTCTGGCCGCGTTGAACACGCGTTGAGGATTCTTCACCGCCGAGGTTGACGGAGCTGGGTTCGGAAGCCTCCGGTCTCGAGCAGGGACCGGGCGATGTAGTTGGTGAGGTTGCGGAAGCCCAGGGCGGATCCGCGCAGGTGTTCGAGGCGGCCGTTGATCGCTTCGGTCGGCCCGTTGGAGGTGCCGGGGCGGTCGAAGTAGGCCAGGACGTCGGCGGCACGCTTCTTCAGTGTCCGCCCGAGGGTGATCAGCTCGGTCAGCGACGTGGGGACGCCTGTGCTCAGCGTGGTGATCAGTGCAGCCATCATGGTGCGGCCCTTGGTGCGGTCTGGTTCGCGGTAGGCGGCCACGGTGCGTTGATACATCGCCCAGGTGGCCTCGATCTCGGCGTGCGCGTTGGCGGCGAACAGTGCGGCCAG
The DNA here is from genome assembly GCF_001457595.1 of Mycolicibacterium smegmatis. GTDB lineage: Bacteria > Actinomycetota > Actinomycetes > Mycobacteriales > Mycobacteriaceae > Mycobacterium > Mycobacterium smegmatis. The sequence continues at coordinate 1,221,617 of NZ_LN831039.1, forward strand.
TCGGGCTTTCTGGCGGTCGGTGAGCAGGTCGGCCCCGGTGTGCAGGGTGCGTCGCGATCGGTAGAGCGGGTCGGTGCTGCGGCCGCGGTGCCCGCAGGTGGCCAGCTGCACGCGGCGTCGGCACTCGTCGAGGGCGTTGCCGGCCAGGCGGACCACGTGGAAGGGGTCCATCACCGTGGCCGCGTCAGGCAGTTCTTCGGTGGCGGCGGTCTTGAACCCGGAGAACCCGTCCATGGCAACAACGTCCACACGATCACGCCACTCCTGTGGCCGCTGTGCCAGCCAGTCGGCGAACGCCTTCTTGGAGCGGCCCTCCACCATGTCGAGCAGCCGTGCGGGGCCGGTCCCGTCACGCACGGGCGTGAGATCGATGATGACGGTGACGTACTTGTCGCCGCGGCGAGTGTGCCGCCACACGTGCTCATCGACGCCGATCACCGCGACGCCATCGAACCGGGCCGGATCGGCGATGAGCACCCGCTGACCTTCGGCGAGCACGGCGTTGTTGGCAGTGTTCCACGACACCGCAAGCGCCTCGGCGACCCGGGCCACCGACAGGTGTTGGCAGACAAGGGCTTCCAGCGCCCACCGCAGAGCACGCCGGGACAGCCTGGCCCGCGGTTCGGCTGCGGCGCTGGCATCCTGGCGCCACACATGAGCGCAGCCGGCGCAACGGTAACGGCGGATCGTGACCAGCAAAGCCGTGGGTCGCCACCCGAACGGTTCATGAGCCAACGTGCGAGTCACGCTGTCACGTACAACGCCTTCTTCGCCGCAGCGGCGGCACCACCGATCCTCATCGGCGACCCGGCACGCCAGCACGGCCCGATCAGGGTCGAGGCGTTGGCCGGTCACCTCCAACCCGAGCTCGTCGAGGCGGCAGAAAGTCGTCAGGTCAGCGCAGGCGAAGCCCGCCCGACCGGTAGCGTCAGGCACGTCGAGGTCTTTCAGATGGATGGCGTAGGAACCTCCATCATCGGAAGACCTCGACCCCTATCCCGGCACCGACGCGCCGACGACCTCTACACCCTCAACTGCGAAGAGCCGGAAAAAGACTCAGAGGGAGGCGTGGGAGGGCCGCAATAAATGGCGACGGAAACCAATGCCTCACCCTGGTCTTGCGAAATAGCTGAACAGCTGATTTGACGAATTCAATGTTATAATCAGCAGTAGGAGAAGGTTTTCTTTCTATGAAATTCACTTGCCTCTGTGGCCACTCAATGGGTGAACATCCCGGTGGGAATTCCTGCCAGGAACCGACCGGCCGCTGCCAATGCCAGCAAGCCATCTGGCTTTGCCCCAAGTGTCAGCACGCCAAGACCACCCACGAGAACGGTCCCTGTGTCCGCGTTGTTCAACGGACACAAACGCTGTGCCGCTGCGAGTTCAGCGACTGGCCCACAAGCTAATTGACTCCCCCGCCCGTGCCCTTCTCTCTCCTCCCGGGGGCGGGCCGCGCCGAGACGGGTATCTAGAAGGCGCGGCCACTTTCACTTCAGGGAAGCCGCCGAATGGAATTGCCAGATGCCCCGGACGGCTTCCACTGGGTCGTGGTGGGGGTACCCACACAGCCATGGGTGTGGGTCCACGACTTCGTAGCACACTCCACCAAACGCAAAGTCTTGTGGTCCTACAGGGTGCTGGTAGCGACAGCAGGGGACGCCTGGGCGTACATCGATGAGGATTGAGACAGCTGCCATCGTCTTGGCCGCAGGCGTCGGGACCCGGATGCAATCCAACACCCCGAAGGTGCTCCACCGGCTGGCCGGGAGAACAATCATCTCCCATGTCCTGCACGCGGTCTCAACGCTTCGAGCCGACCGCCTGATTGTTGTTCTCGGGTACGAGCGGCATCAGATCCTTCCCGAAGTGGAACAGGTAGCAGCCGAACTTGGCATAGACCTATGGATCACCGTCCAGGAGCAACAACGAGGCACCGGACATGCCGTTTCCTGCGGCCTGACAGCCCTCCCAGACGACTTTCACGGCCGAGTGGTGGTAACACCAGGGGACACACCGCTTCTCGCCCCAGAGACGTTCACAGCGTTGATGGACTGTCCCACCAACACGGTGGTGACCACCACCCTGAACGACCCCACCGGATACGGCAGGGTCCTGCGGATGCCCGATGCGGACCTGATCGGGATCGTTGAGCACAGCGACGCCAACACCCACCAGCTCACCATCCGCGAAGTCAACGCCGGGATCTACAGCTTCGCCCATGACGGACTCCACACCAGCCTGATGCGGCTGCGGGCCGACAACGCCCAGCGGGAACTGTACCTACCGGATGTGGTTGGCCTCCTCCGCGAAGACGGCCACAACGTTCACACCCTCCAGGTGGAGCCCGATGTGGTTGCGGGGGTGAACGACCGGGCCCAGTTGGCTGAAGCCGCGAGGATTCTCAACCGCAGGATCGTCACCGCCCACCAGTTGGCCGGCGTCACAATCACCGACCCGGCAACAACGTGGATCGACCTGGACGTGAAGATCGGCCGGGACACCATCATCCACCCCAACACCCACATCCACGGGGACACCAGGATCGGGGCGGGCTGCGAGATCGGCCCCTTTGCCTATGTGCGGCCAGGAACCCACCTCGGGGACGGCAGCAAGGTCGGGGCGTTCGTGGAGGTGAAGAACTCCACCATCGGCACCGGCACCAAGATCCCACACTTGACCTACGTGGGGGACGCAGACATCGGGGACCACACCAACATCGGTGCGGGCACAGTTGTCGCGAACTACGACGGCCAAACGAAACACCGGACCACCATCGGATCGAACGTGAAGGGCGGGGCGGACACCACCTACGTGGCACCAGTCACTGTTGGGGACAACGCCTACACGGGTGCGGGAACCGTGGTCCGAGAAGACATTCCACCGGCACACCTGGCGGTATCGGCCGGGAAGCAACGGAACATCGAGAAGAGGAAGACGTGCTGAAAGACTTCCTGATGAAGGACGTGATGTCGAGCCCTGTGTACAAGAGCTTGATCGAGCAAGTGGAGGCTCGCCTCCGTCAGGTGATCCGTGAGGAGCTTGAGCGGGCGGGCCACTGTGGATGCGCGCCTGAAGCGCCGAGGCCGGGTTGTCACTGATCCGCTGACCGCAGGCGCGCCATCCAGGTGTTGAGCAGCTCGGTGATGAACTGTCGCCCTTCTTCCAGGGACATGGGGTTGTTTATCTCCGCGGTAGATCTGGCATGGCGGGCCTTCTGAGCAGGCACCGTAAACCGGCTGACACCGTTCTTGCTCACTCCCAGCAGTTCGTGAACTGCGTTCGGCATGGTCTCGTCCTTCTGGATCGAGTCCCGGACAATCTCGTACACGTCATAGAGTTCACGGAAGGTGATTGGATTGGTCCTCCCGAGGATTCCGAGCGCTTCAGCAACGTCGGGATGGGATCCGGCCAAGGCGGCACGCCCCGGCCAGGGCGATGGCGGGCCAGGGACCTCTGTGCCGTCTGGTCGTCGCTGAGTAACCACCGGGACGCCTCCGCGGAGTTCAAGCAAGGCAGGGCGCGGATATATCACTTCTGATCCACCATCGGTGACCCTGCCACCAAGTTCGACCGGTCGGAACCCTCTGTGGTGAAGAGCGGCAAGCCCATTCAGGATCGATAGGACCCGCTGGGCCACCGCGTGCGGGTTCTCGCCGTCCGAAGAGTTCTCGATCTCCGGAGACGTCAGATAATACCGGCCATCCTCCAGCACCACCCGCGTGTCCCCGGAGTCGAAGAGAACGGCGAGAACCTGAAGATCTGTTCGGTGACCGTCCAACCATACCTTGATCCGTGCAGCATCGTGTGTGGGGTCCATCCACTGATCATCGCTCAGGGGTGCGACATCACGCGGACGGATTGTGGTGTGTTCGGTGCCGAGAGACGAAATGCCCTCCGCCTCAGCGATCTGGTTTCCCGGAAGGTTCGACAATCTGTGGAGGATCCTCGACACCTTCTATCTCGCCTAGCGGACCAGGAAGAGGATTGTGTTGCTTCTGCGCCGTTGCCAGCGCCCACCGGACCTCTTCGTCTTTGAACTCCAAGGCACGATTCCGCAGATTGCGCAGGCTCCGAAGGAGCACGATCCGAGACCACCACGGGTGCCAAGCCAAACCGGTAAGGACCCCGGCGGCATCACGGACCAATGTGTTGAAGTACCCGTTGATCGGACCCGAGTAACCCTTCAGGTCGGGAAAGTAATCGACGGCATCCTCACTGAGGCCTCGTGCCGCGTGCGCGAGAACGACATAGTGATGCACGGCTTTGCGCGGAATGCGTGCGATCAAGGCCGCGGTTTCCAAGTCGTGGACCGCGGTGATGAAGTCCCTAAAGCCGACGTGATCAGGTTCAGTGGCCCACCGTTGGGATTCGGTCTCGCGGAGGGCCTTGAGGACTGCACTGCGGACCTCTCGGCGCGAGCGGCCACCGCCAAACCAATTGCCGATCAGCGACGCGACTCCCAGGGCGCCCAGAAGTGGGGCGTACTGCAATAGGTTCTGTACGTTCATGCCGTGAAGGTATCGCCCGCCGACCCGCTGTCGGTCACCGAGGGCTGAAGAACCACCCCCGATGCGGAAGGTCAGCCCGACATCCGGTCAGCCAGTGGCACAGCGTGGCTGGTCTTATCCGTCCCAGCGATCAAAAAGTCGCCGCGGAACTCGAACGCTTTGAAGTACTCGTGGTAGTACCGGTTCACCTGCTCAACCAGCTGGAGGTAATCGAAGATGTACCGCCAGAGGAACGAGACATTCTCCTGCGGTGTCAGCTTCACGATGATGGAGTCGAACTGGCTGAACATGACGAAGTAGCCACGCTGTTCGATTGCAATGATGTAGTTGATCAGCTCGGAGGATAGATGGCCGGAGAATTCCAGAAGCTCGCGGTTGAGTTTCCGGGACTTCTCTGACGATCTTAGAAGGGCATCTCGGACCGTGGCCGGCCGTTCTGACCCATCGGAATTCACAATCTTCATCTTTACCTGCGTATTCAGTGAGATGAGGGAGCAGGTCTCAGCCACGTTCTCGGCGGTACAGCGGCGGCCAGTCGGCGCACCGGCCGCCCCGTTCAACAGCCCCATCAGAGTCACTGCTTCCGCAACGATCTGATTGACGAGCGGCGACAGGTTCTCGTACACGTTCTGTCGATCTCGACGCAGAGGGAGCCGAACTACCAGCAGATAGAAGACGAACGCTCCGATATAGGCGATGCCCAAGTCGTAGAGGAGGTCGCCCCATTGAGCGCCCATGTGGAAGATGGGCCGCACCTTTGCGAACACAACGTGCTGAAGGACCGTGTACACGACGAAGAACCCCAACGCGGCCCAGAGGGACCGATTGAGCCGCCGCTCATGGGAACTCAAATACGCGTAGCGGTTCCAGCTGCGGTAGGCATCCAGCAACGCCCTGAGCTTCAGTTGGCTCTTTCGCACAAGAGCATCCCCCGACTGCGCGATGTCAAAAGCAGAGAAAGACACCAGCCATTACCCAGGCCTGGGGTGAACCCACACCACCAACAGATAAGGCCCCGCTGATGAAGCCGAGGCCGGCGACTGGCCACGGGTCGCCCTACCCCTGACCCGACCCCTGTCCTTCTTCAGCGATCCCAAAAGCCCTCCGCAGGTTATTGGTGAGGGCGAGACGCTGCTCATCGATTCGACTCACAGCGTCGATCAGCTCCATCTGCGACAGCGTCAACATCGCAATCCAGTCGCTGTAGTACTTCGCTTCGGACTCCACAGACTTTGGGTCGCCGTTCACGAGCCTGTCCCTCATGTGGTCGACCAAGGCCTGACCGGCCTTAAACCTGTCTGAGACCGTCAAGCCCTCGACCCACTTGAGATTCGGATCATCCACCACAATTTCCCCCTTCAGCGGGTGTTTCCGTACCGACCAATGTAAGACGCCGCACCCCCCCGCGTCGGCGGAATCGGCGCACTCCCTGACCCGGCAGCTGTGCCGACCCTTGCGAAAGCACCCTGGGGACTACCCCCTCCCCCCGGTGCCCGACTCGCCCCGGCCGATATAGCGGCTCTGACAGTGGCGAGAATTCGAACCTTTTCCCAATTGCTCGAAAGGCCGTGAACGATGCCCGTGAGGGGAGCGAAACCCAAGGACGGCCTGGTCCGACACCACGATAAGCCCGCCCATGAGTGGGTTGAGATCGAGAACGTCCCGTTTGAGAAGGCCCCGGAGCTTCCGGCCCGTAGCCCCGCCCGTGAGGTTGTTGACGGCGAGGTGGCCGAGGTTCCTCGGCGGTGGCCCGCTGAGGCGGTGCGGAAGTGGCGGGCTTGGTCCCGGATGCCTCACTGCGTCATGTGGTCGGAGGCTGATTGGGAGTTCGCGTTCGACAGTCTTGAGGTGGCTGCGTCGTTCATTGAGACGCGGCGGGCGAGCTTGGCGACTGAGCTTCGCAACCGCGAGAAGGTGCTGGGCACGACCGCTGATTTCCGTCGCGATCTCCGCATCCGCTACGTGGACGTGAAGGCCCCGGCTGCGTTCATGGCGGTGGGGGATGACTTGCACGAGCTGTATGACTGATCCGCTTGATCTTCCTCCCGGATATTCCATCGAACCGAAGACTGGTGCGTGGGTCACGTTGCCGTGGCCGGGAACTGACCATCTGCCGCCGAGTTTGGGTCCGCTGCTGATCCGGTGGGCGGAGAACCGGTTGACGGAGGCCGAGTTTGAGTTGTTTGGCCCTGGGCTGATCGATTACCAGACCGGTGAGGATTGGCGGTTCACCCCTGGGCAGCGTCGTTTCTTGCATCTGTGGTACGCCTACGACGAGGACGGCAGGTTTCTGTACCGGTCGGGCGTGAAGCGGGGGGCCAAAGGGCCGATCACTCACACCACTCCGGTGATGACACCGGACGGCTGGGTCAAGCACGGCGACCTTCGGGTCGGCTCGCGGGTCTACGCGGTCGACGGCTCGATCACCACGGTGACCGACTTGCGCCCCGAGGTCCTGGAGGACACCTACCGGATCACGTTCCGCGACGGGGCGACGGTGGAGTGCACCGGATCGCACCGCTGGCCGGTCGATGAGTTCACCGGTGGCCGCAGGCGGGTCCGCCGCATCGTCACGGTTGACGAGATGCTGGCCGCTGGCCTGGCCTTCGAGCGTCCGCTGACGACCGGCAGGACCAAGGCGGCCAGGGGCGGTGTGGCTCGGTTTCGTGCGCTGCCGTCCCCGGCGGTCGAGGGCGGGCACGTCGATTTGGGGATCGACCCCTATGTCCTCGGGTACTGGCTCGGCGACGGCGACTCCGACTGCGCTCGGGTGACCGGCAGCACCGAGGACCTTGGTGCGTTCATCAACGAGCTGGATCGACTGGGCATCGCGCACGGCCAGCCCTCGGCGACTCACGGCGACACCCATCGCATGGGGATCGGCAGTGGCGCCCAGGCGGCCCTCAGAAGCCTCGGAGTCCTGGGCTACAAGCACATCCCCGCCGAGGTGCTCAGAGCGTCTCTGACACAACGCTGGTCGGTGCTGCAGGGCCTTGTGGACAGCGACGGGACCGTCTCAGCCAACGGCCAGGTGGAGATCTGCATCCTGGACAACCAGCTCGGCCACGACGTCTTCGAGCTGGCCGTATCGCTCGGCCTGATGCCGACGAAGACCTACCGCGACGTCACGCTGGGCGGAAAGACCTACGGTCCCTATGTCCGCATCCGTTTCACCCCGCAGCCCGGTGAGATCGTCAGCCGCCTTCCGCGAAAGCTGGCACGGTGCAAAACCACTGGTATGGCGATGCCCTTCTCACGGAGCCGCACCATCGTCTCAATCGAGAAGATCGCCTCAGCACCCGCCCGGTGCCTGACGGTGGCTCACGAGGCGCACCAGTACCTGGTGGGCACTCACAACATCCCGACCTGCAACACCGGGAAAGATCCCATGGCCGCTGCACACGGCAACATTGAACTTGCGGGCCCTTCGCAACTTGTATGGGATAATGAAAAGGGATGCTGGACAGCCGTTCCCCATCGGATGCCAACGGTTCAGATCGCATCCAACTCTGAAGCCCAGTCGAAGGACACTCTCCGCATTGCGAATGCGATGTGGTCGAATGACGCCAGGGCGTGGCATGGGTTGGATTGCGGTGAGACCCGCACCATTCTGAAGGGTCGGGGCCGTTTCGAGGTCCTGACGGCTTCTGAGGCGTCTTCTGAGGGTGATCCGGCGACGTTCATCATCCTCAACGAATCCCACCATATGACAGCGACTTCCGGTGGGCACAAGTTGGCTGCGGTTGCCCGCCGCAACGTGGGCAAATCTCCTCGGGAGATTCAGGCCCGCTTGGTGGAGTACACGAACGCTCATGCGATGGGGGCGGATTCGACGGCCCAGCAGAGCTTTGAGGCGTGGCAGCAGCAGGTGTCGGGCGAGTTCCCGAACTTGAAGCAGGACATTTTGTACGACTCGGTTGAGGCCGACCCGAACTTGTCGATCTTCAACAACCAGGACCTGCGGAAGGCCTTGGAGCAGGCGTACTCGGACGCTCCGTGGGCTGATCTGGACCGCCTGATGGACGAGGTTCGTGATCCTCGCGTTACGGCGGCGGAGTCAATCCGGTTCTACTTGAACGGCCTGGCCCTGTTGGAGGACTCCTGGGTGGACCCGAGGGCTTGGGACACTCTGTCGCGGCCGGATGAGGTTGTGGCGGACCGGGAACAGATCACGATGTTCTTGGACTGTTCGAAGTCTGGTGACGCCACAGGCCTTGTGGGTGTCCGTGTTTCGGATGGCTTCACGTTCGTCTTGGGTGTGTGGCAGCCCCCGAAGGGCGGCCGGAACCACGGATGGCTCGCTCCCCGTGAAGAGGTTGATGCGGCGGTCCGTGAGGCGTTCGACCGGTACCGGGTGATGTGGTTTGGGGTGGACCCGTCACCGGCCACCGACGACGAGACTGAGGCCCTGTACTGGGCGGATCTGGTGGACGCCTGGCACCGCGATTTTCACAACAAGGTGAAGTTGTGGGCCACGCCGGGACAGGCCACAGGCCACGCCGTGAAGTTCGACATGCGGCTGTCTCAGCCCCGGGCTTATGAGCGGATGAAGGCGTTCACGGAGATGGCCGAGTTGTGCGCCCAATGGGTGGACGACGAACAGATTTTGATTCACGACGGCAACCCGGCTTTGCGGCTGCACGTCCACAACGCGAGGCGACGCCAGAACAAGTGGGGTGTCTCGCTCGGCAAGGAGTCCCGCGACTCGAAGAAGCACGTTGACCTGGCCGTCTGCCTGGTGGGTGCCCAGTTGGGTAGGCGATTCATTTTGAACAACACGAAAGTCCGCACGGGCGGTGCGGTGAGGAAGAGGAAAGTGTCGGTGCTCAATTGACGCTTGCGCTCAACATTCCCGGACTGTCCCCGGCTGACCGTGACACGTTGCACCAGTTGGTGCAGCAGCTGGAGAACAAGCGGGCCCGGAACGCTCTGCGGTCCCAGTATTACGACGGGAAGGCCCTTTTCAAGGATTTGGGCATCTCGACCCCGCCGAAGTTCCGCAACTTTGAGGCCGTCTTGGGGTGGCCCGCGAAGGCTGTGGATTCGCTGTCTCGCCGCTGCATCCTGGAGGGGTTTGTCATCCCCGGCCAGTCCTCGCAGGACCTAGGCATCGAGGACATGTGGTTCGACAACGCCTTGGACATCGAGGTGCCGCAGGCCCACGATTCGGCGTTCATCCACTCCTGTGCGTTCGTGACCACCATCCGTGGCGACGTCCGTTCCGGTGAGCCCGAGGTCCTGATCATGGTCCGGGACGCCTTCAACGCGACCGGCCTGTGGAACCCGCGTAGGCGTGGCTTCGACGCCGGCCTGTCGATTGTGGAGCGGGACAAAGAGGGGGCCCCGCTGTACATCATCATGTACCTGCCGGAAAAGGTGCTGATCCTGACCCGCGACTACCTGGGTGGACCGTGGCGGATTGCTCAGCGGCCCAATCCTCTTGGTCGCGTGCCGATGGAGCCGATCACGTACCGGCCGCGTCTGGGGTATCCGTTCGGGAAGTCCCGGATCACCCGCCCGGTCATGTACATCACGGACGCGGCGATCCGCACCGTGGTCCGCAGCGAGATCGGTGCCGAGTTCTTCACGGCCCCGCAGCGGTACGGCTTGAACATCCCGGAGGATGCGTTCGCCAATGGTGGCTGGAACGCCCTCATGGGCCGGTTCCTGGCCCTGGAGCCTCCGTCGCCGGATGAAGAGGTTGACCCGAATTTCAAACCCGAGGTGGGTCAGTTCCCGCAGATGACGATGCAGCCGCATTCGGAACAGCTTCGCCAGTGGGCTGCCTTGTTCGCGGCGGAGACTTCGATCCCGGTGTCCTCGCTGGGTGTGGTGCAGGACAACCCGTCTTCGGCGGAGGCTTTGTATGCCTCCAAGGAGGAGATGGTGATCGAGGCGGAGTCGGCGACGCGGGTGTTCGGGATCGGCTGGTGCCGTGCGATGCGGAACGCCTTGATGGTGCGGGACAACACGTCTGAGTTGTCGGACGAGTACCGCAAGTTGCGGGCCAAGTGGCGGAACCCCTCGACTCCGTCGCAGGCTGCCGCTGCGGACGCGGTCACGAAGCAGTTGTCGGTGTTGCCGTGGATGGCCGAGAGCGAAGTGGTGCTGGAGCAGCTGGGCTATGACCGCACGGACATCGACCGGCTGGTTGCGGATCGTCGCCGGTCCACTGTCTCGAACATCCTGAACGTCATCCAGAACCGGGCGAACCAGCAGGCAACCCCTGAACCGACTGCCCAGCAGGAGAGTTCCGAACCAACGGAGTAAGCCGTGGCAGTTTCGTCGGCTGAACGCAGATTCCTTTTGAGCCAGGTGAATTCACTGGCGACGGAGGACTTGGACCGCTTGTGGTCCCAGGCCGTACAGAGGTCCGATGTGGACTTCCAGCGGTTCCTGATGGACGCCTACCCGGACCTTCTGGACCCCTACATCCAGATGTCTGCCGATTTGGCCGCCACATGGTTTGAGTTGTCTGATCCGTCCTCGAATTACGTGGCGAGAACGGCCCCACCGCCTCCGCGGGAGAAGTTTCGGGTGTCGGTGGACTGGGCGCTTGGGGCGTTGGGTTCGGAGGGCCTGAAGCGACTGAGGGCCACCACTCAGAGGGCAGTGTTCGACGGGGCGAGGAACACCACCTTGTTGAATGTGGACCTCACCGACTCGACCTGGGCCCGGGTTGCCCACGCTGGGGCTTGCGAGTTCTGCAAGCTGCTGGCCACCCGCCGCAACGTGTACACGTCCCGCGAGACAGCGGCCCGAGATGTTCACAACGACTGCATCTGCCACCCCATTGAGGTACGGGGGCAGCAGGATTGGCGGGATCTGGTCGACGCCCGCTACGCGGAGCAGATCGACCAGTGGGAGAGGGAGTACCTCAAGGCACGAGCTGAGGCCGGCAACGGCAGCTCGACCCAGATTCTTGCCGCTTGGAGGCGGCTTGATGCCGGTAACGCGACGTAACCGGCGATTTCTAAAACCTTTCGCGATGGAGGAATTTCTGAATGGCTGACGAAGCCACTGTTGATACCCCGAATGCTGAAAATGCTGAAACCAGGAGCGATTCCGAGGTTCTAGGGGAAGGCGGGAAGAAGGCACTGGAGGCGGAGCGTCGACGTGCCAATGCTGCCGAGAAGTCTCTGAAGGAGCTTCAGCAGCGTCTTGACGCCATGGAGGCCGAAAAGCTCTCCAAGGAGGAGCGTGCGGTCAAGGAACGGGACGAGGCCCTGAAAGAGGTCGAAGCCCTTCGCGCACAGGCAATCCGGTATCGGGTTGCGTCCAAGTTCAAGATTTCCGATGAAGATGCCGATCTGTTCCTGACCGGCACCGACGAGGAAACACTCACCCGCCAAGCACAGCGACTGGCTGAACGAGAGACCGCCACTGACGGTCTTTTCGTCCCCGGCGAAGGCCGTCAGCCCAGCGCACCGGCGCTGAACAGCGATGACCTCGAAGTCTCGCTGAAAGCAAAGCTCGGCATCCAGTAAGGGTGCCTTCCAACCCTTTTAAGGAGTAGAAGTGGCTCAGGCCGATCCTACTGTTAGGGGCGATTTCTCCGGGTTCCTCCGTCCTGAAATCGCTGACCGTTATTTCGATGAGGCCCGCAAGCGCTCGACCGTGATGCAGCTGGCCCGTCGCGTCCCCCTGGGCATCAATGGCCAGGAGATCCCGGTTTCGACCGCCAAGGCACAGGCTGCCTGGGTCTCTGAGGGCAACACCAAGCCCACCACGGAGTCTGCCCAGACCCTGAAGACCATCGCGCCGAAGAAGCTCGCCGCGATCTCGGTGGTTTCCGCTGAGGTGGTCCGCGCCAACCCGGGCAACTACATGGAGGTCCTCCGCGAGGACATCGCCGAGGCGTTCGCCGTGGCGTTCGACAACGCGGCCCTGCATGGCACCAGCACCCCGTTCGGTGCGTACATCGATCAGACCGACAAGACGGTTGAGCTGGGCACCGCGACCCAGAACTCAGGTGGCGTGTACGCCGACCTGGTGTCGGGCATGTCCCTGCTGGTGAACGACGGCAAGAAGCTGCGTGGCTTCGCCCTGGACGCGGTTGCTGAACCCGTCCTGCTGGGTGCGACCGACAACACCGGTCGTCCGCTGTTCGTGGAGACCCCGCTGGCGGACACCACGTCGGCCATCGTTCCGGGCCGCCTCCTGGGCCGCCCCGCCTACCTCGGTGACAGCGTTGCCTCCGGTGACACCGTCGCCTACGGCGGCGACTGGAGCCAGGTTGTGTGGGGTGCCGTTGGTGGCATCTCCTTCAAGGTCTCGACCGAGGCTGCCGTGACGATCAACGGCGCTCTGGTTTCTCTCTTCGAGAAGAACCTGGTCGCGATCCTCGCTGAAGCGGAATACGGCTTGCTCATCAACGATGTGGACGCCTTCTGCCGCTACACGGTCGACAACGGCTCCTAAGAGATCGAGGAGGTGACCCGTGGCTGTCTCAATCACGTACGACGACCTGTCCGTCTTCGCGCCCTCACTCGATGAGGAGAAGGCAGAGGCAATGATTGCCGATGCGCTGGCGATGGCAGCCCGGGTCGCCCCCTGCATCCTGGAGGACGACCTCACTGATGCCGAGGAAGCGGCGGTGAAAGCCATTCTGCGGGGAGCGATTCTCCGCTGGAACGACCAGGGAACCAGCCAGGCTCCGCAGCTTGTCGCTGGGCCGTTCCAATACATTCCCCGGTCCGCTCCCCGTCGTTCCCTCCTGTTGCCGTCCGAGATCCGTGAACTGTCCAAGATCTGTGGGCAAACATCCACCAGGTCGGCGTTCACGGTGGACATGATCCCCGAAGATGAGGATGAATGACCTTCCCTACGCCTTACACGGTTCGGAGGGCGGCGTTCAACGGGACGGGACAAGACGACCTCGGCAATGATGTCGAGACCTGGGGAACACCCACAAGTGTCCCAGTTATCTGCTGGTACGCCAGCATGATCGAGAACACCGCCGGATACACATCCCGCGTCGTGTCAGACATCGATCTCCTTGCGGGGCCCGATGTTTCGATGACCGTCCGGGACCGCATCTATCTCCCTGGCGATGCCACACCTTACGAGATCGTGGAGATCCAACCGTACAACAACGGGTTCCACCAGTGGCAGCCGGGGAGCGTGGTCAAGCTGAAGAAGGTGACCGGCTGATGGCCCGCAAGGCAAGCCTGAAGTTCAACAAGAAGGCCTGGGACGCCCTTGTGAAAGAGGTCGTTGAGACCGAAGGTGTTGAACGGATGCAGCGGGTGGCGGACGCCTGCAACAACCACATTGAGACCGATGGCTACAAGGTGTCGGTCGAGGGTGATGATCCACTGGACAAGCGGGACTACCGCGCCACGGTCATCACCTCGGATGTTGAGGCGATTCTCGACAATCAACGGAACAACACTCTTGTGTCCGAGTTCCACCAGGCGGGTGGTTGATCATGACCGCCCCCGGCGTATTTCCGTACGCCCCCAAAGTTGTTCGGACCTACCTGGTTGATCGGCTCGGTGCCGATGTCCGGGTGGCCACGAAAGTTCCCGCGAACCGTCCCGCAAAGCTGGTGACCATCACCATGGTGCCGGCCGGGGATTCCGGGAACCTGGCTCTGTCGCCGCGACGGCTGATAATCCATTGCTATTCCGCCAGTGAAGATGAGGCTGGCGAGCTGGCCGAGATGGTGTTCTCGCACCTTCGGGCAGCGAGGTATGTGACGGGTAGTGGGCTACGCGATGTGTCCATCTTAGGAACCCCGGCGCTGTTTCCTGATCCCGATGACTCCACTCCCCGGTTCCAGATGACCGTGGATGTGTTGCTTCGGGCTGCTGTCTAGAACAGCTCTCTCTCAACCCATTTCCCTCATATGGGCTGGCTGCTATCTGCCCTCATTGGAGTATTTAAATGGCTTCTGACAACAAGAATGTCTATGCCGCAGAGCCGTTGGCGACCGGTTCGTGCCTCGTGGCCCCTCTGGGCACCGAAGGCCCGACTTCGGCCACCGAGGAGCTCGATCCCGCCTTCGTGGACCTCGGTCACGTCGGCGAGGACGGTTTCACGGAAACCGCTGAACGGTCTGTGGACAAGAAGAAGAACTTCGGCGGCAAGACCGTCAAGATCCTTCAGACCGACTACACCCACACCTTCAGCTTCACGCTGTTGGAGTCCCTGAACGCTGATGTGCTGAAGGCGATTTACGGTGAGGACAACGTCACCGTGACCGCGGCCAACGCTATGCACGGCGTCCAGATCGAGGTGAAGAAGAACTCCCGCAAGCTGCCGCATATGTCGTGGGTCATCGACACCACGGACTCGGAGCTGAATGCGTTCTACCGCAACTACATTCCAGACGGCCAGATCATCTCGGTTGGCGATGTGACCATCGTTCACACCGACACGATCATGTACGAGGTTGAGCTGGAAGCGTTTGAGGACGCCTCGGGTAACCACGTGTACACCTACACCGACAACGGCCAGGTGGACGACGGCTCGTAAGCCGTAAAACTCGCGGGGGAGGTTAATCGCAACCCCTGTGCAGCCAGCCGCGATCCTCCCCCGCGCCCCTGGCTGCACATCCCATCCGAAAGGCTGGCTGCGTTCATGGATAAATTCGAGTACACCGTTGAGGTCCCCTCGGAGGACGGCGATTCCGTCTCAGAGGTGACGTTCCAGTTCAAGCCCATCAAGATGTTGCCGGTCGGCATTCTTCGCAAGCACCGCCGCGACGTTGAGGGCCAAATGTGGGCCACATTCGAGTGGGGCCTCTCACCTGAACAGCTGGAGCTGTTCGACCGTCTCCCCGCCAGCAAGTTCCGGGAGATCCTGAACGCCTGGCAGGCCTCGGGTGACGACAAGGATGAAACTTCCGAAGAGGAGTAGGCCCTGTTCCGGGTGAAGACCCGCTGCGGGCCAGTGGAGTTCGAGCCCCTGGCGCTGGTGCCGGTGAAGACCATTCAGACCGCACTGGCGAAACCGGAGGACGAACGGTTCTGGTTCTTATTGGAGACGCTGGCCCGCCCACTGGACGTTATTGACTCCCTCTACGTTTCGGAGGTCCGGGACCTTGTGGCCCGGTGGGAGTCGGACTCCGGTATCCAGATGGGGGAGTTGTTCCGCATCAACTTGATGATCAGGCGTCACAGCGAGGCCTTGGAGGCGGACCTGATCGACAAGGGTCTCCGCCTTCGTAACTGCCCCACTGAGGATTTCAACTGGCACGACTTGAAGGTGATCATCCGGTATCTGCCGGTGACCTCGAACTTGTACTCCGAAATGTTCCCCGACAGGGCTGGGTGGACGAAGGAAGCCATGCTCACAGCTAGCGTGGCCGACTCGCTGCACTGGCTCCAGTGGGCGAAGACAAAAGACGGAGCGAAGGGCCGCAACCGTCCGAAACCTATTCCGCGGCCTGGCGTTACCCCGCCGCGGCGTGAGGGCTCGAACCCGAAGGCTGTACCGCTGTCCGTCATCAAAAAGACATTCGCCGACCGGTCGAAGAGAAATAAAGACCGGGGCAAGGCATTGCAGAGCATTTTCGCCGGGAAGGGATAACCATGGCTCAGGAACTCGCCGCCGGTTATATCTCGCTGTCGGTGAAGTACGGCGACTCGATGAAGCAGCTCAACAAGGAGCTGCTGGGCCTGGATGACACCGCGAAGAAGGCCGGTAAGGATGCCGGTAAAGGCTTCTCGAAGTCGATGGCGCAGTCGGCCAAGCTGGACGCCTCTGATGCGAAGGGTGTCCTGAATCCTCTTGAGGACGAGGCGAAGTCAGCTGGCACGAAGGCCGGCAAGGGCTTCGGGTCGAAGCTGGTGGACAGCGCCAAGGGCATGTTCAAGTCGAAGTCTGGGGAGCTGACTGAGGGCTTCTCTGGCGGCATGGGCGGCAGCGGCAAGGAGGCCGCTGAGAACTTTGTCCAGGGCTTCGGCGGCCCTATTGCTTCCCTCGGGACGAAAGCTGGGCCTATCGGCTTGGCGCTGGCAGCCGTGGGTGGTGTCGCGTTCGCTGCCGGTAGTGTCATCGCTCGCCAGGTCCTGGCCGGTATGGAGCAGGAGCAGCTGGAGGCCAACCTCGCGGCGAAGCTGGGTTTGTCCCCGCAGCAGGCCGAGAAGATGGGCAAGGCGGCGGGCGAGGCGTACGTCAACAACTTCGGTGAGTCTCGTGAGGCGAACCTGGAGACGATTGAGGTCGCGTACCAGGCAGGCCTAATCACTGATACCTCGTCTCAGGACGACATCCAGAAGACCATCGAACAGCTCAACACTGTTTCCGAAATCACTGGCGAGAGCCAGCTGGCTATCGCCCGGTCGGCGAAGCAGTTGGAGCAGACCGGCCTGGTGGACAACCAGACCGAAGCGTTCGACTTGATGGTTCGAGCCCAGCAAAAGGGCTTGAACGTCAACGAGGACTACCTGGACACCCTCAACGAGTACAGCACCCAGTTCCGCAAGCTGGGCCTGGACGGTCCCGAGGCGTTCGGCCTGATCAACCAGGCGATGGAGGGCGGTGCCCGCAACTCGGACCTCGCGGCCGATGCGATCAAGGAATTCTCCATCCGCGCCGTCGATGGGTCGAAGTCAACCCAGGAAGGGTTTGAGGCTCTCGGCTTGAACGTCGAGGAGACGTCCCAAAAGTTCGCCCGTGGCGGTGAAGAGGCGTCCCAGGCGTTCGGCGACGTGTTGAACCGCCTGCGGGCCATTGAGGACCCGGTGAAGCGGAACCAGGTCGCGGTGGCCCTGTTCGGTACCCAGGCGGAGGATCTGGGCGACGCCCTCTATGCGATGAACCTGGGCACTGTCGCCAACGAGATGGACGGCCTGGCTGGTGCGACACAGCGAGCTGCCGACACGATGGGTGGGACTGGCGTCGCCTCGTTTGAGTCGGCGAAGCGGACCGTCGAGGTCGCCGTCAGCGACATGCAGAGGCAGCTGGCCGAGGTCCTGGGGCCGGCCCTTGAAGATCTCGCCAATTGGTTTGTCGAACACCAGGATGACGTGGTCGCGTTCTTCACGAAGATCGGCCAGGCCGCATTGTGGGCAGTGGAGTCCGTGGTTCGGTTCGTCGGCGACGTGATCGACGCGACCGCTGATCTGGTTGGCGCGTTCGGCGACATCCAGGGCTGGGTGTTGAAGTTCGAAGCGTGGCAGGCGGACCTCCGTGGCGACCATGAAACTGCGAACGAGTTGCGGGCGCAGTCGGAAGCCGCTTTCGGTTTGGGCGAGGGCCTGCATGACACCGCCGACAAGTGGCACAACTACGCCGATGGTCTTGCCGATGCGCGGGATGAGATGGGCGAGAACCTGGAGCAGACCAGGAAGACCTCCGAGGCCCTTCGCGTCCTCAAAGAGGACCTCACCACCCTGCCTGATGGCAAGACGATTGTTCTGAAGGACAACTCGGAAGAGACGAAGAAGCGGATGGAGGACCTGGGCTTCACGGTCCAGCGTCTCCCGGACGGCCATCTGACGATCCGCATCGATTACCGCGACCAGAACGGCAACGTCATCAACCCCAACCAGTTGGGGGTGTCTCAGAGGCAGCAATCGGCCGCTGCGGGCCACGAAGGACCCCGCCAGGGCTTTGCTCGCGGTGGAATCATCCGGGGCCCCGGATCAGGCACGTCAGATTCGATTCTGGCGTGGCTTTCCAACGGGGAGGGTGTGGTTACCGCTGAGGCGATGCGAAATGGCGGAGCGGCCCTTGTGGAGGCCCTTAACGCCGGTTGGGTTCCCTCGGCGGAGATGCTGCACGACCTTTTACCGGGTTTCGCCCAAGGTGGCATCGCTGGGGCCATTTCCTTCGCTCAACAGTTCGCAGGCCGCCGGTACATCTACGGCGGCACCGGACCGGACGGGTTCGACTGCTCGGGTTTCATGTCCGCCATCTACGGCGTGCTGACTGGACAGGACCCGTTCCACCGGTACTTCACCACCGAATCCAACTTTGAGGCCCTGGGCTTCCAACCCGGGTTCCAACCGGGTGCCTTCAACATCGGCATCAGTCGCGGCGGCGGCGGCAAGAACTCGCACATGGCCGGCACTCTGCCGAACGGTGTGAATGTCGAGTCGGGTGGCAACAGCCCGTTCGCCAAGTACGGTGGCGACGCCCGGGGTGCGATGGACTTCCCGCTGAAGTTCTTCCTCCCCGTGACCGGCAACCCTCTCGGTGGGGCCTTCGGTAGCTCCTGGGGCGGTGGCGGTGGTGCTGGTTCCTGGGGTGGCGGTGGTGCCAGCGCCAAGCAGATCCAAGGTGCCCAGGACAAGGTGACGGACCTGGAAGGCCGGCTCGCCGTCGCGGAGCAGAAGCTCAAGGAGACCGAGGCCAACCCGGACGCCAAAGAGTCCGACCTGATGTCCAAGCGGAACGATGTTGAGAAGCACCGCCGCGAGCTGGGCCAGGCCAAGCAAGAGCTTGACGGCCTGATGGCCCAGGGTTCGGGCACGGGGTCATCTCTGTCCGATTCCAGCAACCCGTACGTGCGGATCATCGAGGCGATCAAGGAGATCCTGCCCGACTTTGGCCAGTTGGCCGACATCGGCGTGGAGGGCTTGAAGGAAACACTCCTTCCGCCCGGGTTCTCCGATCCCACTGGGTGGGGCATCTTCCAGGCCGGTTCCGGCATCCTCGGGTTCCTCGCCAGCATCATCCCGGACCCCATCGCCAGGGGCATCCTCTCCATCGGGTCAAACGCCTTGGGTGGCAGCGGTTCCGGCACGGTCAACGCGATCCAAAGCTTGATCCCGGCCCCGTTCGGGGACCTGCAAGTAGGCTCCCCGGATCTCATGCCGGAAGACTTCGCCGCCACTCAGCACACCGGCTCGGGAGGTATTCCGAACCCGGCGAACCTCGCTTCGGCGTTCACCCCGGACCCGGCCGCGAACGGTGGCGGGCAGACGGTCAACAACGACAACTCGATCCACATCGGTGAGGGCGGTCAAGTTGGCGTCGATCCCGTTGCGATGCAGGACAAGTCGCAGCGGCAGCAGCGTGCTCAGCAAGCGCCCCATCTAGGAACTAGAAGGTACATCTAGGAATGTCGTCCCCGACTCCACAGACGGGGCCTCCGACGACCAACTTCTTCGCTCTGGACAAACGGCTCCAGGGGCTTGAGACGAAGGTTGTTTACATCGGGATTCCCGGACCGGACGGCAAACGTCCGTACTGGGACCTGTGGGGGCCTAACGCAGGTATCCAGGGAGCCTCACTCGCTCCGCAGGTCTTCGGGCTTATGCATGTCCCGTTCACCCAGCTCATTTCCGAGGGGCCGTACCAGGTGGGCGGCACCCACGAGCGGGTGGACTGGCGGAAACGGGAGATCAACTTCACCGTCCAGGTGGGCGTTGGCCAGCCCGACACCGTCTTCCGGTACCGGATGGTGGAGCAGCGGTGGTGGCAGTCCTGGTCGGCCACCGAGGACGGGTACATCGGGGTCTACACCCGCACGCACGGGTGGAGGTTTCTGAGGGTTCGCCTCGCGGAGGAGCCGAAGACCGCGTTCATGCTGGACCCGGCTGCCATGGGGAACAACTTCATGGAGTGGGAGATGGCCGCGGTTGCGGTTCAACCCTACTGGGCCAAGCGAATTGAAACTTCGCAGTGGAAGAACGACGGCGAGGGTGACGGCGGCATCCCGCACACCCCGTGGGACGAACTCGAAGAACTCATCGAAGACATCCTGGAGGGTTTGATCCCGGGCATCTCCAACTTGATCCCGGGGATGCACATCGGTGAGGGCAGCATTGTCATCCCGAACCGAGGCAGCGAGACAACTTGGCCGAAGTTCCTCGTTTCGAGTCCCGGCCGCGCCTGGATCGAGGACGGCCCCGGTGGGCGGATGGTGGAGCTGCCGCTCCTCACCCCGCAGGACGGCTACGTGCTGGTGGACACTGATCCCACGGCCCGAAGCCTCACGGCGGCAACTGATCCTGTTGATCCGTTGTTCTTCAGGATCGCCCGCAACAGTCAGCTGTTGGACTTCCTGCTGCACGACATCACTCATTCGACCCTTCCGGTGTGGCGTCGGTTCAATGGTCGCTTCACCACTCCGTGGCCCGCGAAATCGGTGTGCCGCATCAAGGTTCGCCACTCGAACGCGGGCGGATCGATCACGGCGTTCATGCCGCAGCGGTTCAACATGGCGTTCGCCTAAATCCCTTTGGTTGCAGATTGATCGACTTCCCTGATTTCTCTATCGACTTCAACAGGGCGTTGGCGGCAATCCCGGAGCACATCGTTGGTCAGCACGGGGTTCCCGACCTGACCGACCCGATGTCTACCTATCGGTACCTGGAGAAGCGTCGCGAGACCATCATCAATTCGGTTCGCCAGCGTCCCCTTCTCCGGTTGTGGGACAAGAACTGGAATTACATCGGCCAGATCGCCCAGGAGCAGTCGGTGATGGTTGAGGAGGTGATGGCCGACTCCGGTGCGGGCACGTGTGTGATCCGCCGCGACAACTGGCTGTCGGACTTCATTCTGTACGACCGCCGCGTGGAGGAGGACATTCACTTCACGCTGGACCCGATTGCCACCAAGCCGGATTGGCGGACCCGCTGGGGCGGGAAGGTCATCGGGGTCAATGCCAAACGTGACGCCCAGGGCCTCCACACCGTCGAACTGGAGATGGTGAGCAACCGGGAGCATCTGAAACACCTCCTGGCTGGCGCGAATCCACTGTTTCCGCCCGAGGTGCAGTTCCCGAAGATGTGGGTCCTGCCGTGGAACTGCCGCACCGCTTTGAGCATCACGATGTTCATCAACTTGGCTCGACAGTTCTTCCCATTCCTGTCGATCCCGACGAACATCTTCAACCCGGGTGGCTGGCTCGGTGTGGGGGCGGCGGGCGTGAACCCGTTGTCGTGGCCGATTCAGGTGCAGTTCCTGAACCCGGTGTTTGACCAGTCGCGGTTCACGATCTTCACGTCCCGCTGGTCGGACATGCACAGCACCTCGGCTCCGCTGCTGGAGGACGCGGGCTGCATGATCCGGGCCTACACGTGGCTGACGGAGGACGAGGAGTCCCCCCACCCGGAGCTGAAGCTGGGCCTGAAGAACATTCCGATTGCCGGTCCGATCCTGAAGGAGATCGGTGAGAAAACCGGGCTGCCCACGGATCTCGATGAACTAGCTCGACCGACCCGCAACTGCATTGTGATGGCGGTGGAGGACAAGTCGGGCACCACCGGCCCGACCGGCACCTTCCTGGACGGCCCAATCAAGCTGATCGCCTCCACCGCGGACGACATGATCACCGAGACCATCTCCAGCGTCGTGGACCTCGACAAGGACAAGGACGGCGAGACGGACCCGTTCTTCCGCAAGCTTGCCCTGGTGGCACCGGAACCTCCGTGGGTGGTGTTCCACGACGGCGAGTATTCGGGAATCGTTGAGGCACAACGCTCTATGCATGGCGCGACCGCGAAGACGATCATGGTGGGCTCTAAGAGTCCCGCCTGGGTGAACCAGCTCCAAACCTTTGCGATCAAGTATGGGCTGTCCCAGATCCAGGCGGTCATCACCGCAGGCATCATTGAGCAGGTCGGTGAAGCGCCTGTCGGTTCGGGCCTCGAAGAGGTTTATCAGGGCCAGTTGGACGACACTCTGCTTGCCTGGCAACGGTTTACAGATCCGATCCGGGCGATCCGCATGGGTGACTTCGGTTTCCTGGAGCACTTCGAGAAGGGTTCCGGTTCAGCCTACACCGTCTCTGGTGTGCTGGATCTGCGGAGTGGCCACTGGAAGACCAGGGCCTACACCAGTTTCAAGACCACGATCCGCAACGGTGCCCCCTACCTGGTGGGCTATGACTTCCAGTTGGGGGATCGGCTGGCGTTCCAGATGGCGAACGTCCTGCACGTCGATCAATGCACCGCCATCCGCTACTCGTGGGACAAGTCCAACCCGATCACGGTGCAGCTGTCCATCGGTCGGGATGTGGAAGAGGAAGACCCGGTCGCACGGGCAACCCGAACAATCGCAGCCGCATGGAACACTATCGGCTTCCTGCTTGGGTCCCAAGACCTGTTCTGAGAAGGAAATCCATTGAAACTCAAGCTTGAAGGCCACCTCGCCACCGAGGAAGAGCTGGACGAACTGGTCCTCGGCGAGGACGACGCCGGCCGCACCTGGTGGGTGGACTTCACATGGTTCATCTGGTCCGGGAAGGGCTGGGTCAAGGCCATCGCCACCACGGAGGGCCCGAATGCCTGACGCCTTCCACCAGGCCTACCTGGCTCGCGTCTACAAGCAGATGCTGGACGACCTGCACTACCCGGTGTCAAAGAACGGCGACATCATGGACGCCTCCGCCGTGAAGGCGTGGGTGTGCTGGCATCTCGTGCGGTGCGGGTGGCGTAAGCCGAACAATACGGACGGCTTCGCCCTGGTCGAGGACTATGACGATCCGCTGATCAAACCGCGGAAGGTGTACGGCCCCGGCATCGTGGAGGACGCGGTCACCTGGGTGCCGGCCACCGACCCGGATGACCCGTTGCAGAACTTGGAGTCGATGACAGTCGCCGAAATCGAGGCACTGCCAGACGATTTGAAGGTCGAGGCGAAGCGTCGTCTCGGACTTATCCCGCCGCAGCCGCAGCCCTCCGAGGAGGGGTGGTCTGTGAAGCCTTTCATCACCATCACTGAAGCCGACGACGTCGATGACGACACTCGTTGGGTCTGAGAGGAATAAGCATGACTAGCCCTGGTGATTCTGTCTACTTGGGTTCGATCCTCACGAATGTTCACCTCTGGGGGATTATCAGCGACCTGGACACTCCGTCCATGATGTCGGGGTCCTTCGAGATCCTCGGCAACGACGGTGCGGTGACCCTGGACGCCCTGGTGGGGCCGCAGGGTGTCCCCGGTCAGAACGCCCCCATCGTGAAGATGCAGTGGTCTTCGATTGAGGACCCGGAGGACCTTCCCGACAACCTGACCGACGACGATGTTGATGTCGGCAAGGCCTGGTGGATCGGCAACCAGGTGTACGTGTGGGACGGCGAACAGTACCGCATCCGCGCCATGGGTACGCAGGGCCCGCCCGGGCCGGTGCCGAACATCACGCCCTCGGTGCAGCTGCTGGACCCGGACGACGACGACCTGGAGTCGGAGATCGTGGTCAGCGGTACGGCCGCCAATCCGGGCTGGCTACTGAAGCTGAAGGCCCCGCGTGGCCCGCAGGGTGAGAACGCCACGATCCGTGACGCCACCGACTACGACGACAGTGAGCCGCCTGAGATCGGCGAAGCCATTGTGTGGAACGGGCAGAACTTCCAGGCCCAGCCCATCGGCAACATCATGCCGAAGTTCTACTCGGTGCCGCAGGCCAACTTCACGAACTTCACCGGCATCACGACCCGCCAGCAGATCGCCTCGGTGGTGATCCCGCCGCAGGAGTTCGACTGGGTGCCGTACGTGACTGGACACATCCGTGCGGTCGGCGTGGAGGCCGACTCTGATCCGCTGATCCTCGGTTGCGAGGTGAGGTTGGGGCATCCGTCTTCGGGTGTGCTGATTGCTCGCGGTTTCGGCAACAGCTCCACGTGGACGACCATCGTGCCGCACTTCTCTTCGCCGGGTTCCCCGAACGATGCGATCACCCCGGACAACAACGTCGCGGTGGTGCCGGCCGGTGCAACAGGTTCTGAGACCACGATCTATGTGAACCTGTTCAACGACGGCATCGCGGGTGTCTACGCCTTCAACAAGAACAACGCCCAGTTGTCGGTTCTCTGCATTCCGGTGAGTGGGTTCGCCCTCGGGGGCTCGTAATGCCAAGGGCTGTAGATCGCTTCCAGCCGGAAGCTGACTACGACCCCACACGGCCTGGGACTGAGTTCCACATCTCGTTGGTGATGGCCCAGCAGGCGGAGATCTTCCGCCGCATGTGGGAGCAACTCGCTGAGGGCATCCGCAACACCATCATCGGGTTCATTAAGGAAGTCACCGGGATTGACCTGGAGACTTGGGAACTGTTCCTGATCGGTCTGGCGAATCAGCTGGGCCTGGATGACATTCAGGCGTGGGTTGCGGGAATTGTCGCAGCGTTCCAGGGGATCGACCTCACTCCGGGCGCGATCCTTGAGCTGATCATCTCCCTCGTTGGTGACGCCATCGAGGAGCTGGTGGGGAAGCTGATCAATGGTGGTCAGCTGATTAACGCTTCGAACCTGTTCGGCAATCTGCTGCCCAGCTTGTTCTCGAACGTGCCGATCAGTGCCTTGACGGATGACCGACCGAACCTGCTGCTGAACCCCGACTTTGAGGGCATGGTGGCGATTACCGGTCAGGGCATCTGGGAGTGGGACGCCGACGTGGGTCGGCTTGGTTCCGGCTCCGCCAGGGTGGAGGCCGATGGAACCCTGAAAGCTCTGCGGGCCAACGGTGTGTCAGTCGTTCCCGGGCAGAAAATGGACCTGGATGTGTTCATCCTGTCTTCGGGTCTGGCCGATCCTGGTGAACTGCTTCGCCTGGAGGTTGTGGAGTTTTTCGACGGCGAGGAACTGGGCACGGCTCTGGTGCAGTCGCTGGAGACCCCCACGGACTTGCCGGATGAGTGGACCGGGTACGCGGAGGGCGCGAAGGCTGGCCGCCTCCAGGGTGTGTACACGGTGCCTTCTGGTGTGGATGAGATCCGCGTCCGCCTCGTGGTCACTTCGAACGCGACCAGCGGCACCATCTGGTGGGACGACGCCTCCCAGAAGCAGTCCGGTGGTATCCAGATGTCCTGGATCGATGGGTTGTTCGACCTGTTCGATGAGATCTCGGGGCAGTTCACCGAGATCCTGGACGACATCATCCCTGGCCTGGGCTCGACCATTCAGGACGCCCTGGACTTCGTTGAGCGGATCGTCGCGACGATCACCGGGGCGTTGGGCGGGCTGATCCCAGACAACCCGATTGAGGACCTGTGGAACGTTCTGACGGCGATCCCGTACGCGAACGTCCTCGGTATTGGTGGCCTGGAGAATATCGGGGAGGCTTTGCAGCAGACCTGGGAGGGCCTCCTTCAGGGCCTGGGGTCCGTTGTCGAGCCCGGGGTCGGCGGTATCGCGGATCTGATTGATGCGGCTGCGAACCTATTCCAGAACGCCTTCAACGGCCTGTTCCTCGGGTTGGGCACCTACAACACGATCAGTAATCCGAACACGAAGCCGATCCACAACGGCGTGGACGACGCGATGGAGACAGTGTTCCCCATCACTCAGTTCTCGGGTGCCGATCCGACGAACGTGGACGCCGAGGAGGACACCTCCCGCATCGGGTTCATCCGCTGCGGCCAGGACACCACGAAACGGTCCGTCACCTGGTATGGCCGGGGCAACACAAACGTGGACGCGATCCATTGCGTGCTGTGGCGAATGAACACCGCCACAGGTGACCTGGCTCTGATTGAGGAGTCCGCAAACCTGGTTGGTGACGTAGGATCAGATTGGGGATGGATCGCATTCAACTTCGATACCCCGGTCCAGGTGCAGGCCGGCGAGGTGTACGGCTGCGAGGTCCGGGTTGAGGGCACAGGCGTTCACGAGATCGCCTCGCAGACAATCCCAATGGCACCGTTCCCGGGTATCCGCCCCCAGGGATTGGGGGCGACGCGGAACTCTGGCGACGGGACAACCCCGTCCACCGTCTCTGATGACGATGTCACCTACACCCAGGATGTTCCTTGGTTTGGGTTCTCCGCCAACGTAGTTCAGACAGCACCCACTGGTGGTGCGGTGCAGATCCTAAAGTTCGACGTTCCTGGACAGTTCGTGTGGAACTTCCCGGCGTGGATGAAAGAGTTCGATGTCATCGCCCTGGGTGGTGGTGGCGGCGGTGCCGGTAGTGCCGGTACTGGCCTGCGTGGCGACGGCGGCACGGCGGGCCACTGGGAGATGCAGACCTTCGTTCGCAGCGAACTTAGCCCGTCGATCACCCGCCTGACGATCAATGTGGGTCAGGGCGGCCAGGGTGGGGCTGGTACACCGCTCCCGTTGCCTCTGGGCGCGAATGGTGGCGCTGGTCAGGCCAGCGGTGCCTTTGCGAACAGCATCAGCGTCGTTGGGGACGGTGGCGCTGGCGGCTCTGGTGCCAGTGGTGGCGACTCGTATCGCGGTGAAGCTGCTGGCAGTGAGGAATACAACGGCAACACCTTCGACGGTGGCGAGATTCAAGATTCGGCCGGCGGTGGCGGCTACGGCCCGGGTGGTGCTGGCGCTGGTGGTGCGGCACAGGCCTTTTGGGGCCGTCCCGGCGGTAATGGTGCCGCTGGCGCGGTGTGGATCGTGGTTCGACCGGAAGAGACGGATTAATGGCTGTTACCGGTTGGTGGGCTGAGATCCACAAGACTGCGACCATGGAGGTGTCCCCTCTGGTCGTGGTGGGTGCTGCCGCCTCCCGTGTCCCGGCTGCTGCTGAAATGTCGGTCGCCCCAACGCTTGAGGTGTTGGGTGCAGAGTTGCACACAGCTTCGGTGGAGATGGCGGTGTCCCCAGTGATGACTGGGACACTGCCTCCCCCGAAGTACGTGGAGCTTTCCGTGTCCCCGTCTATTGGCATTGATGGTGCCGCCCGGTACCCCGGCAACG
Organism: Mycolicibacterium smegmatis; assembly: GCF_001457595.1. Taxonomy (GTDB): domain Bacteria; phylum Actinomycetota; class Actinomycetes; order Mycobacteriales; family Mycobacteriaceae; genus Mycobacterium; species Mycobacterium smegmatis. The sequence goes on from NZ_LN831039.1 coordinate 1,248,681, forward strand.
CTGTTGGGATGACCGCCCCGGCCTCGGTGACTGCATATGTCTCTGTGCGGTATGCGGTCGAGGTGGACATGTCGGTGTCGCCCTCGGTTGGCGGCGCTTTGCCTGAGCCGGTGCCCGGGGTGGCGACGATCTCGGTGTCCCCAAGCGTGAGCGCCGAGGCATCAGCGACAACCCCTCGGACGATGCCTGAGTTTGACGCCATCGGAGCTGGGGCGACACGGACCAACGGCACCACCGGAAGCTGGAACGCATCCTGGAGCCACTCCGCAACGGAGGGTTCCGCCGTCCTTGTCGTGGTTGCAGAGTACGCCCAACTGGGAACGCCAAGTGTGACGGCTCAATACGGCGGCGCGAGCATGACAAACCTGGGAAGCCGCTCCTCCCCGGTCTCCAACTTTGTGGTCACACTCTTTGGGATTACGGATGTGGATGGCGGCACGAAGACGGTGCAGATCTCGTCCAGTGCCTCCCCAGGGCCGATGCGAACGGGTGCCGCGAACAGCTTCTCCTATATAGGAGTTGACTCGTTCCGCACTTCCTCGACCGCTAACGGAAACGCGAGTGGTGGTGCGGCGATGCCCATCTCCATTTCTTCGGGTGACGGCGAGATGGCGTTCGTGGCCTATGGAGTGTTTAACAGCGGCAACGCCTCCGCCCCTTCGGTCACCTCCTTCAATGGAACGCAGCGGTACAGCCAAACCGCCTCCAATAGCAACTCCCCGGGAAATGCTCAACGACTGTTCGTGGGCGACATGGAATCCGACTCCACTTCGGTTGACATGTCGGCGAATTCGAACAACTACTGGGCCGCTATTGGCGTGTCGATGATTGGCGTGACCGTTCAGGAGGCTGAACCGGCGTCTGCGACAATAACTGTCACCCCATCGGTTCAGGCGAAGGGCCATTGGGCCACACCTGCATCCGTTGAGATGTCGGTGTCGCCTTCGCTCACGATTCATGGGCAGCAGCACCACAACCCCGAAACCACCGTCTTCAGCTCAAGTGGAACCTGGACCGCACCGGACTGGTTGCGTGCAGGGATCGACTTCGTTGACGTGATCGCCGTGGGCGGCGGCGGCGGTGGTGGTGGTGCAGGATTCGGCGCAAGCAATGGCGGTCCCGGCGGAGCGTCGCGGGCGGACTACGAAACCTTGCCAGGCTCCGGGGTGATAAGCAACATTGTCCTCGCTGAGGGCGGCTACCGGGGTGATACCGATACTGGCGGCGGCGGCGCAGGTATTGGATCAGGCAACCACACCTATCGTGGCGTCCTTTACGAAGGCAGCCCTGAATTCAACTACGACGGAGACGGCATCGTGCCCGGTGGGGGTGGTGAAGGAGGCAACTTCTTCGGCGCTCACGCAGCAGGCGGCGGTGGCGGTGATTGGGACGATGGAACCATCACCTATTCAGGAACCAGCATCAGCGTCACGGTCGGTGCCCGAGGGTCACGAGGTGGCGGTATCGCATTGGGCCACTACGGTGCTCGCGGTCAGGTGTGGGTTGTTGCCCGACAGAAAACCCTCACACAGCAATTATCAAGTTAAGGAACAAGGAACGAAATATGGCTGTTACCAACGCAACCAAGCTGGCGGCTTGCAACGCTGCTGCTGACCGTGGCAGCTGGGTCGCGGTGTTCACCAACGCGGCCGGGACCACGGGTGCCAATGAGGCGACCGGCGGCAGCTACGCCCGGAAGCAGACCTCCTGGAGCGACTCGACCAACAAGGTCGTGGGCACCGAGGTGAACATTCCGGTCGCGGCTGGCACCTATAAGGAAGCCGGCATCTTCAGCGCCTCGACCAGCGGCACGTTCGTCGGCTCCGGTCCGTTCGACGGCGGCGACGTGGTCGTGGCCGGTGCGGGTGCGAGCATCGACGTGACCATCACCTGGAGCTGATGTGTTCGGAGTGAGGACCAAGGGCCGCGTCATCGGCCTGAACGAGGACCTGATGATGGTGCTGTGCAACGTCACCGGGAACGCGGTCGTGACTGCGAGCCGAGTGGATGGGGTATGGACCATCAGTAATGATTCGACCAGCCGCACGGCGGACAACCGCCGCGACGCCATCGCCGTGATGGTGGATGTTGCGAAGGGCTTGGATTCGTACTACACCGCCCAGGTGCAGCCCGGTCTGGCCGATCAGCCGTGAGCGTCGGAGTTGTGGAGATCATCCTCGCCATCCTGGGTGGCGGCGGGGCCTCCACGCTGATGAACTATCTCTTCGGGAAGCGGGGCCGGCGACTGGATGAAGCCCGGATCGCTGCCGAGATCTCCCGGGAACTCCGCGAAGAACTGTCGGAGAAGGCCGAGAAGCAGACTGAGACGATTGGCCTGCTGCGGTCCGTAATTATCAGCCTCACAGGGCTTCTGGACGAGATTTTTCCGCGCATTGAGGGGATTACCCCCGAGGAGCGTAATCGTCTGCGAGACGCGAATCTGGAGGCCCGTCTAACGGCGCTTCGGGCCTGATCGCGGGCGTCAACGCCCTTTTGCTCGGTTACGGCGGGCTTTCAAACTCTTCAGGGCGAGACGCTGGTAGTAGGCCTTCTTAGCAGACTCCGCTCGCCGTGCCCGCTCGGCGGGGGATAGGCGGCCTTCGGGATCGACCTCTTTCTCGAACTTCGCCATCATCGCCATCCTGGCTGCATGAGTTCGGGCAGTGCGGTCTTCAGTGTTGGCCCACGACATGTTCGCGGCGATCTTCGCCGCCAGGGACTTCTCGCTGTCGCTCATTTTGGTCCTTGCTGGAGCGTGAGGAATATGGGTCGCCAGGACCGTACCCCCGCGTGGCTCGGGCGGGCCGGCGGTTTGGACACTCTCGGCTGAACTATTACTTCTTAGGGTCGCCTTGCGCTTGCCCCGTGCCTGTCAGCTGTACCGCAGTGATACCGCAGTGCTTTCAGACGGTGCCGTCTCTTGCAAACGCAACCAACTGGATAACTGCAGGTGAAAGCTGGTAGTTCAACGGTCTACCGATCTCGCCAACGGCAGCAAACGCCCAGAAAAACGGACTGTAAATCCGTCGGCTTACGCCTACGCAGGTTCGAATCCTGCACCTGCCACCCAGGTCAGGCCCCCTTTCGAGGGGGCCTGTTTGGTTTCTGGGGCCCGCGAATGTCAGGGTGCTGCCTGGCGCCGGTTCGTGGCCCCGTCAGGTAGACGACGGCGAGCGCCCCGCCAAACTGCCGGGCCGCGTTTGGATCTGACGCAGCTTCGCCGTCGCGGTGTCCAGCAGCAACAACAGGTGCTCCACGCTGGCGTCGTCGTCCGACTCCTCAGCTGCCTTCTCCAGCAGCCACGCCCGCGCCACGGTCGAGGCAGGCAACCCGCGGCGCCGCGCGATTCTTTCCACGGCCTCGTACTCGTCGGGATTCAACCGCACCTGAAGCACCTTGCTGCGCGCATGACCGGGGCGAGACACCGGTACGTGTTCAGGCAGTGACTGGTCGTCATCCTCGTCGGGAGCGTTCTCTACTTCCTCCGCGATCGACTCCACGGTGCGTCGCCGTTCGTCATCGTTGCTCACGTCTAACCCTCCTGTTTCTGAGTGTATTGCAATTTGTATTACATGAATCCAGGGTGTAGTCCCGCCACACGTGCCAGGGAATTGCTTCGAAGTCGAAGCAGTTACTCGATAGGTAACTGCTTCGAAATCGAAGCGAATCATCGAGGAGGAAGTCATGAAGGCTGTGCGTTACCACCGTTACGGCGGCAGCGAGGTCCTGCAGTACGAGGACGCCCCCAGGCCGGCGCCGGGCCCGCGGCAGGTGCTCGTGGAGGTCGCCGCGACCTCGTTCAACCCCGTCGACGCCGGCATTCGCGGCGGGTACCTGGCCCAGGTCTACGACATCGCTTTCCCGCACACACCAGGAGTGGACGTCGCCGGCACGATCGTGGAACTCGGTGGGGAGGTTCGGGGATGGGCCGTCGGTGATGCGGTGGTGGCGTTCCTGCCGCTCGACGCCGACGGCGCGGCCGCCGAATTCGCAGTTGTCCCAGTCGAATCCCTGGCGGCGGCGCCGACGACGGTATCGCTGGCCGACGCGGCCGCGCTGCCCGAAGCCGGCCTGACCGCCTGGCAGTCGTTGTTCGAGATCGCCGGATTGGCCGATGGCCAGTCGGTGCTGATCAACGGCGCATCCGGGGCGGTCGGCGGGTACGCGGTTCAACTGGCCGCGCAGGCCGGCGCCCACGTCACGGCCACCGCGACCGACCGTGACGCCGAACGACTGCGCGCACTCGGGGCCCACCGCATCGTCGACTACATCGACTACACGCACGCGCCGATCAGCGTGGAGGGCGCCCCATTCGACGTGGTGCTCAACCTGATTGCCACCACCGACGACCAGACCGAGTCACTGCTGGCCGTGGTGGCCGACGGGGGTTTCCATGTCGGCACCATGGTCGCGGGGCCAGACGACCCCGGACGCGGTATCCGCACTCAACGGGTCTTTGTGCGCAGCGACGCCACCCAACTTGGCGAACTGGTCGAACGGGTCGACGCCGGGGACTTGCGCATCGAGGTTTTCCAACGCCGCCCCCTCGCAGACACCGCCGCCGTCCATGCCGATTCGGACACCGGACGCCTGCACGGCAAGACCATCCTCATCCCCGGCCGCAGATGACCCCGGAATCACTACGGGGCAATGTGTCGCCCACCCGGGACCTCCCGGCGGGCGCGCGTCACCGAGGAACGGGGTGGCCGTGAGCGCATGTGGTCGCGGGCGGCGGTCATCATGTCACCGAGGGCATCGACGTCGGCGGCGGACAGTCCGTCGAACAACAACTCGCGCACTACCTGTACGTGCCCCGGTAGGACCGCCGCCACGCGATCACGGCCTTTCCGGGTGATCTCGACGACCATCGCACGTTGATCATCGGTCGATGGGGTGCGCGTGATCAGGCCGGCCTTCTCGAGAAGGCCGGCCTGATGGGTCAGACCGCTGCGGCTGTACACCACGCCGTCGGCGAGATCGGTCATGGTGAGGCGTCCGGCGTCCGTGAGTTTCGCGAGAATCTCGAACTGCACGTAGCTCAGGCCCCCATCCTCGCGAAGTTGGCGCTGAACGGCGAACTGCAGGAGGCTGACTGCTTCAGTGAGCGCGAAATACGCACGCAGCTCACGTGCGTCGAGAGAAGCCGGCACGCTGACAGCATATGCTGCGATGTCGAAGCAAGGGGTGTGCGTGCTGCACCGATGGCAGGGACTACTTTTTGCTCAACCGTTCCAACGTGATCGGCAGCCCGTCGGCGGGTGTCGGCCCGGTGCCCCATGTCATGCGTGGCTGATACCCGGCGGGCACATGCCACCGGAAGTGCCGCAGCAGGTGCAGCATGATCGCCTTGACGTTCATGTTCGCGAACTGCTGGCCGATGCATTTGTGCGCACCGCCGCCGAACGGTGCGAACGCATACCGGTGGATGGCCGTGGCCGAGGAACCGGTGAGGAAGCGGGCCGGGTCGAACTGGTCGGGTTCGGGCCACCAGTCGGGCAGTCGCATGGACGCGTAGACGCCGATGGCCACCTGCGTCTTGCGGGGGATGAAGTGTCCGGCGACTTCGGTGTCGGTGAGGGTCTGGCGGAACAGCGTCCCGGCGGGTGCGTACATCCGCAGGCTCTCCTTGAACGCCGCATCCAGCAGGGGGTACGCGGAATCCAGGTCCTCCATGGTGATCTCACCCTGCGGGCCGGACCGAGCTTCGTCGCGTAATGCGTTCTGCCACCGGATGTTGCGCCCCAACTCGTAGACGAGCATCGAGATCGCGATGGCGCTGGTGTCATGTGCGGCCATCAGCAGGAAGATCATGTGGTTGACGATGTCGGTGTCGCTGAAGCGCTCACCGTCGTCGCCGCGGCTTCGGCACAGCATCGAGAACAGATCGGTGCCGTCACCGTTCCGCCGAGCCGGCAGCTGATCGGCGAAGTACCGTTCGAGCCGTCGCCGCGCCCGCAGGCCGCGTGACCACGTACCGCCGGGCACGTCCGCACGGATCATCGCCTGCCCGCCGCACACGGTGTCGTGGAAGTCCCGCGAGATCTGATCGGCCTCGGGACCGAGTTCCGCACCGATGAACACCTCGGCGGCCTGATCGAGCAGCAGATGCTTCACCGACGTGTAGAACGGAAACCGTTGTGCGGCAGGCCAGCTGCGTACCGTGCGATCGATGCCTGGACGCATCAGGTCCAGATAACCGTTCAGGGCGCTGCGTGTGAAGGCCTGCTGCATGATGCGCCTGTGATCGCGGTGCTCCTCGAAGTCGAGCAGCATGATCCCTCGGTGGAAGAACGGCCCGATCACCGGAGCCCAGCCCAGGGTGCTGGAGAACGCCTTGTCCTTGTTGATCCAGACCGTCTCGAGCGCTTCGGGGCCGAGTAGCAGCGCGACGCGGAAGCCGACACCGCCTGCCCAGGACACCGGCCCGTAGCGCTCGTACCGTTCGCGGGCGAATGCCAGCGGTTCGACGAGCGTGCTCATGACGTGTCCGATGACCGGGAAGCCGTAGTTGCCTATCACCGGTTTGAGGCCGGAGTCCGGCGGCGGGGTGGCCAGTGCGTGCTCGCGGCTCGGGTACCTGGCGGTGAGCCCGGCGACCGCGGTCTGGAATCGCACCTTGGCATCGGCCGCGGCGTCCGCGGCCAGCATGGTCATCGCCCGACCCGATCGCGCAGCGTGGCTTTCGTCGAATCCATCAGACGCCTTCCCGTCAATGTGGTACGGAATAGTGCCAGATAGCCTGAACGTGCCAGATGGCAACAACGGCTGTCAAGGGTTTGCGGTGATCGAGAGGGACCTGTGTCGCAGCGCAGTTACGCCGGCCAGTCGGCCGAGGAGCGTCGCCGGACGCGACGTACCCGCCTGCTCGACGCCGCCATGGATGCCATGTGCGACAACGCCTGGCGCGCCGTCACCGTCGACAAGCTGTGCGCCTCGGCGGGGCTGAACAAGCGCTACTTCTACGAGAACTTCACCGATCTCGATGCGGTCGCCGCCGCCGCGGTCGACGCCATCGCCGCCGACGTCCGCACCGCGACGCTCTGCGCGCTGGCCGACTCGGCCGATCGACCCGTCGACGAGCAGGCTCAGGCGGCCATGGGTACGCTCGTGCACACTCTCGTCGACGATCCCCGCCGCGCCCGCGTACTTCTCGGCGGTGTCACGGGTTCGCCCGCATTGCAGCAACATCGGGAAACCGTCATGCGCGGGCTCACCAGGGTTCTGGTCACCCACGCCCGCGCCGCGCACGGCGTCGAACTCGAAGCCGATCCGCTGGCGCAGGTCACCCCAGCGTTCCTGGTGGGAGGTACCGCCGACGCGATTCTGGCGTTCGTCGACGGCAGGGCCAAGGTCTCCCGCGAGCAACTCGTCGACAGCCTCACCACGCTGTGGCTCATGGCCGGCAACGGTGCAGCTGATATCGCGCGGACGCGGCGCGCCTGTGATGTGACGTGAAATGTGTTGACAATCGGGGCGATGTCGACCACGTTCGAAGTGAACCGCGCTGTCGAAAGGCTGTAATGAGCGGACCGCTCCTGTTGCTGCGCAACATGATTGGCGAATGACGCCGCCCGCAGCAGACACCGGACCCGGCTTGCGCTGGGTCCTGATCACGCTGTGCGTCACCGAGATCACCAGCTGGGGTGTGCTCTACTACGCCTTCTCGGTGCTGTCCGCGACAATCAGCCGTGACACCGGGTGGTCGGCCCCCGCTGTGACCGGGGCGTTCTCGGCAGGTTTGGTGACCAGCGCCCTGATGGGCATCGTGGTGGGCCGGTGGCTCGACCGCTACGGGCCGCGCTGGATCATGACCATCGGCTCTGTGTTGGGTGTGGTGTCGGTGGTCACGATCGTCGCCGCGCCGAATTACGCGTGGTTCGTGGCTGGTTGGATCCTGGCCGGGTTCGCGATGAGCGGCGTGTTCTACGCGCCGGCCTTCGCCGCGCTGACACGCTATTTCGCGCCGAACGCTGTGCGCGCGTTGACGGTACTGACCTTGGTGGCCGGGCTGTCCAGCACGGTGTTCGCGCCGCTGACCGCCGCCTTGGAGTCTCATCTGACGTGGCGCCAAACCTATCTGGTGCTTGCCGCGCTGCTCGCAGTCATCACGATCCCCGCGCATCTATTCGGGCTGCGACGGCCATGGCCACCGGTCGAGCACCATCACAACGTCGAGGCCCCGACGCGGACCGCACGAAGTGCACCGTTCATCGCGTTGATGGTGTCGTTCGCCCTGGCGGCGCTGGCCTCCTATGCCGTCATCGTCAACCTGGTGCCGCTGATGGTGCAACGCGGTTTCAGTACGAGCGCGGCCGCCGTCGCGCTCGGACTGGGTGGGGCGGGTCAGGTGCTCGGCAGGCTGGGCTATCAGTCGATGTCGCGGCGGATCGGTGTCGTCCCGCGCACCGTGCTCATCATGGCCGCCGTCGCGGCCACCACGGCACTGCTCGGGGTGCTCACAACATTGGCGGCGCTGATTGTCGCCTCGATCGTCGCGGGCATGGCCCGCGGCATCATGACGCTACTGCAGGCCACCGCCGTCACAGACCGCTGGGGCGCAACACATTACGGGCATCTCAGCGGCATGTTGTTGGCGCCGATCATGATCACCACAGCACTCGGCCCGTTCGTCGGTGCCGCGCTGGCCGACCTGTTGCACGGTTACGACAAGATGTTCCTGGTGCTCGGGGTGATCGCCGCGGTCGCCGCCGCCTTGGCCGTAGCCACGGGAGTGCGGCCGGCGGTGAGTCGGTAGATCTGGACTCAGTGGGCCACCTCGCGAAGACCGGTCATGGCATGAGTTTCTCGGGTCGGCTGAACCGTTTGCGCAGGGCCAGTGAGACATAGACCAGCGCGACGAGGACCGGCACCTCGATGAGAGGGCCGACGACTCCGGCGAGGGCTTGGCCGGAGGTGGCGCCGTAGGTCGCGATGGCGACGGCGATGGCGAGTTCGAAGTTGTTGCCCGCCGCGGTGAAAGCCAGTGTGGTGGTGCGTTCGTAGTTCAGGCCCAGCATCGCGCCCAGCAGGTATCCGCCACCCCACATGATCGCGAAGTAGGCCAACAGGGGCAGCGCAATGCGGACGACGTCCAGCGGCCGGCTGGTGATCTGTTCACCCTGCAGGGCAAAGAGAACCACGATGGTGAACAGCAACCCGTAGAGCGCCCACGGTCCGACCCGCGGCAGGAATTTCGACTCGTACCATTCGCGACCTCGGGACTTCTCGCCAATCCGGCGCGACAGATAGCCGGCCGCCAAAGGGATGCCGAGGAAGATGAGCACCGATTTCGCGATCTGCCACGGCGAGGTGGTGATGGTGGCTTGCTCCAATCCGAGCCACCCTGGCAGCACCGATAGATAGAACCAACCCAGCACCGCGAACATGACGACCTGGAAGATCGAGTTCAACGCGACCAGGACGGCGGCCGCTTCGCGGTCCCCGCAGGCCAGGTCGTTCCAGATGATGACCATCGCGATGCAGCGGGCCAGGCCGACGATGATCAGCCCGGTGCGGTACTCAGGCAGGTCGGGCAGTAGCAGCCAGGCCAGCGTGAACATGAGTGCTGGGCCCAGCACCCAGTTCAGGATGAGCGAGGACCCGAGCAGTTTGCGGTCCCCGGTGACGGTGTCGAGGCGGTCGTAGCGGACCTTGGCCAGCACCGGATACATCATGATCAGCAGACCCAGAGCGATCGGCAGCGAGATCCCGTCGACCTGGATCCCTTCCAGCGCGATGTTCAGGCCGGGGATCCACCGCCCGAGGAGCAGTCCGGCCGCCATCGCGGCACCGATCCAGACCGGTAGGAACCGGTCCAGCGTGGACAGCTTGCCGACGACTGTGGCTGTGGTGCTGGTCGTGGTCATGCGGTGACCTCGGCGCGGAGATCGGCACCAAGCAGCACGGCGAGGATTGCCAGAGCGTCGGGGACGACGGCGTAGTAGACCCACGACGCGCGGCGCTGCGAGGTGAGCAGACCTGCGTCGCGCAGCACTTTCAGGTGGTGCGACACGGTCGGCTGCGACACCTCCACACCGGCGGAGATGTCGCAGACGCAGGCCTCGCTGCCTTCGCGGCTCGCGATCGCGGAGAACAGTTGCAGGCGAACCGGATCGGCGAGGGCCTTGAGTTTCACTGCCATCTCGGCGGCCTGCGCCGCCGACAGCGGTTCACGCAGCAGTGCGCCCGATGGACAGCACGCGGCCGGATCGGGCTCTGAGGTCTGATTCGACACTCATCGATATTGGCATATATCGATATCACGATTCAGGCCGGGGCGTGGCTTGCGGTGGCCATGCCCCGGTCTCGCCGATCAGCAGCAGGCAGACTCTGTAGACGTCTCGTCGCGCTGAGCGCCGCAGCACACGCCCTCGGCACTGTCGGCGGAGTGCTGCGGGCTCACGCCGAATGTGTCGGAATCGGCGAGGACCGTGTAGACCTCCCATTTCTCGCCGGCCGGTCCGGTCACCCACACCTTGTCCTGCGTCGCAAAGCAGCAGGTGGTGCCGATTTCCTCGTCGGTGAACAGCCCCTCGCCGGTGAGGCGGGCGATCTCGGCGTGAACCGTCTCGCTGGACTCCACCTCGACGCCCAGGTGGTTGATGCTGCCGCCCTTGCCGGGGTTCTCCAGCAACACCAGCTTCAGTGGGGGTTCGGTGATCGCGAAGTTTGCGTAGCCGGGCTTGACCTTGGCCGGCTCGACGCCGAACAACTTCCGGTAGAAGGTGATCGATTCGTCGAGATTGTCGACGTTGAGTGCGAGTTGAACACGGGACATGAGGCGACCTCCTTGACTATTTCGACATATGTCGAACACTTATGCTGCCAAGAATGCCACCTTTTCGATATATGTCAATATCCGTGGCTAGAATGGAGGCATGCCCAAAGCGCTGCCCGTCATCGACACCTCCGGCCCGGTCTGCTGCGCCCCCGTCGCGGCCGGTCCCATGAGCGATGACGACGCGCTCAGCGTGGCCCTTCGCCTCAAGGCCCTCGCCGACCCGGCGCGGGTCAAGCTGATGTCGTATCTCTTCTCGTCGTCGGCGGGAGAGGAGAACAGCGGCGACCTGGCAGCGGCCCTGGGGCTCACGGAGTCGACGGTCAGTCATCACCTCGCGCAACTGCGAAAGGCGGGCTTGGTGATCTCGGAGCGCCGCGGGATGCACGTGTTTCACCGCGCCCATCCGGAAGCGCTTCAGGCGCTGTGCGTGGTCCTGGATCCGAATTGCTGTCGCTAGACGTGTGACCTGCTGATAGGTTGCTCGCTCAAGCGGCGGTACAACCGGGATCATGCGGGAGGCAAACAGTGGCGAGACGCGACTTCAGGCGCGCGTGCGTGCCGGCATTCGTCGGAGGTGTCGCGCTGACCACCGCGCTCGGGGTGGGCGCGGTGGCGACGACGACACCGGGGACCGCGCACGTGGCCTCCGGCGTCGGCCTCAAGGCGCTCATCACCCACGGCAGCGCCACCAACTGGAACGCCGACGGCATCGACAAGTTCTACGGCCTCGACTGGAACGAGAAATACGGGCCGACGGTGGTGTCGCAGTTCTCGCTGTTCCCGTACAACGTCAACCCCGACAACCTCAAGGCCGCGCTGCGCAACAACGTCGGCGATCCCGAGCCCGACCTGGTGCTCACCTCAGGGCGGGGTTCCGGGGCCGCCACGGTCACGATGCTCCTGCTGCTCAACAGCGGCAGACCCGAGGACCGCGAGTTGGTGCTCAACACCCGCTGGATCCTGGACAACAGCGTCAACCGGCCCAACGGCGGCTACGGGTCGAGGTACATCCCGTTCAGCATCCTGGGTGTCTACCCATGGCCGACGCCGACCGACGAGGGCGTCGACATCGTCGACGTCGGCTATGAGTACGCGTGGAACTCGAGTGCCCCGGCGTACGTGACCAACGTTGTCGCGCTACTGAATTCGATCATCGCCTACGCCTACCGGTACAAGTCGCAGGCATTCACGGGCCTGCCGGTGGATCCTGCGCTCGGCATCGATCCGGTCACCGGTGAGCCGAAACTTGAGAAGGGCTACCACTACATCGTCGAGGTCGACGGCACCGTGACCAAGGTGCCGCTGAGCACCCTGGGCAACACCAACACCGCCTACGTGACCTACCGGGCCGACGGTCTGCCGATGCTGCAGCCGCTGCGCGACGTCGGCGGTCGGTTCGGCAACGCGGTCGCCGACCTGCTGCAACCGGCGCTCAAGGTCATCGTCGACGCGTCCTATCCCGGCGGTGACCCCGTGGCCAACCCGGACCGCTACATCACGGCGAGCCTCTTCACCCCGCCCGACGTGGCGATCAAGGCAATCCAGAAATTGCCGTCAGCCATTGCGCAGGGCGTCGAGGACTTCAAGAAGGACGTGGGGCTCACCACGACGAAGGCACCCGCAGTCGAGGAACGCGACGCCGAACCGAAATCTGTTGAGGAACAAGTCGCTCCGCGGCAGGATGACGACACGGCGAAGGCTCTCGGCGCCACTGTCGCGGTGTCGTCGAAACCTGCCGCGGAATCCGAAGAGCCGTCGATCAAGAGCGTCACCGAATCCGGCGCCGTCAAAAACGTCACGGTCACCAAGAAGGACACCAAGAAGGCGGCAGACAAACGCGTCCGTCCGCGTCCGCTCCGCAAGCTCGTCGAGAACGTCACGAAGGCGTTGACGCCCAAGGCCACCCGGCCCGCCAAGACGTCGAAGCCCGCTACGAGCACCGATTCCAACGGTGCGTCAGCGGGCCAATCCGACTCCGGTGACGCGAAGTCCGGCGACTCCGACTCCTGACGGCAGGCTCACACCGATATCGGCGTCTTGTCCGGGTAGATCATCTCGGCCGGTGCGTTGGTGCGCCGCCCGACGACGAAGTAGTACAGCGCTGCGGTGACGACGAGGCCGACGATCCAGGAGATGTCGGCACCGCCGAGCATGTTGGTGATCGGCCCGGTGTAGAGCTTCTGCGCGAGGAACGGGATCTGGACGACGACGCCGACGACGTAGCAGGCGAGTGCGGGCAGGTTCCATGAGCCGTACCGGCCCGCTGGGTCGTAGAGGGCCGGAATGTCCACGCGCTCTTTGGAGATCACGTAGTAGTCGGTGAGGTTGATCGCGCTCCACGGCGTGAAGACCATGAGCAGCGTCAGCACGAAGTTCTTGAAGTTGTCGAGGAAGTCCGCGCTGGCGACCACGGCGATCGCCACGGACACCGCGGTGAAGCCCACGATGTAGGCGGCGCGGACGGCGGGCGCGATGCGGGTCTGGCCGTTGATCCCGCTCACGGTGGTCAGGATGCACATGAACCCGCCGTAGGCGTTGAGCGTGTTGACGGTGAGCTTGCCGACGACGATGACCAGATAGATCAGCACCGCCAGCGCGGCGGTTCCGGCGAGGCCACCGACGAAGCCGACCTGGTCGCCGAGGAACGCGTCACCGGCGACCGCGGCGACGAGCGCGCCGAACGTCATCGACCACTGCGAACCGATCACCGAACCGGCGAACGTCGACCAGAAGGTGGCCCGCCCGCTGGTGCTGCGCGGCAGATACCGCGAGTAGTCGGCGACGTACGGGCCGAACGTGAGCTGCCAACCCGCGATCAGGGAGATCGCCAGCAGGAACGTGACGAAGTCGAACGGCACCACGCCGATCACCGACGACACGTCGTACTGGGTGAACAGCCGGATGGCCAGGTAGGTGAAGCCGATGACGCCCAGGACGGTGGCGATGCGCCCGACGACGTGGATCACCCGGTACCCGACGACCGCGATCACCGCCGTGAGCGCGCCGAAGATCAGGATCCCCGCCGAGGACGAGCCCAGATGCAGGATCTCGTTGATCGCCTGCCCGGCCAGCACACTGCCGGTCGCGGCGAAGCCCAGGTACATCAACACCACCAGCAGCAGCGGGATCGCCGCGCCGTGCACACCGAATTGCGCGCGGCTGGAGATCATTTGCGGAAGTCCCATGCGCGGACCCTGTGCCGAGTGCAGCGCCATGACGATGCCACCGAGGATGTTGCCGATCAGCAACCCGATGATCGCCCACAGTGCGTCCGCGCCGAACACCACCGCCAGGGCGCCGTCGACGATCGCGGTGATCTGGGTGTTCGCCCCGAACCACAACGTGAACTGGTTGCGGACGCTGCCGTGCCGTTCCTCGTCGGGAATGACGTCGATGGTGCGGCGTTCGATCGCCGGTGCTGAACCAGCGTGACCCGATGAATCATGTTGTGACATAAGCGGCTTCCATCTCTGAGCATGCCTGGGCGGACGGCACGGAATGTGGCGCGTGACACAGCCGACATTCATCAGAATCAACCTTGGATGGACGAATGTCAACACATGTGTCACGCACTCGGTATGTCGTCGCGATGACAGGTGACAAGTCAAGTGCGTCGTGCTGCACCGTGCAACACGTACAGCGACTTCAAAGCCCTGTGACACAAGAAATTTACGTGACGATCCAGATTGGGGGCATTGACACAGGTCGGATGGTGAACCCGAGCCCAGAGCCTGTGGAGGCCCGACCTTGACACCCCTTCATTCATCGGCGATATTCATGAATGAACGCGATGGAGGTGACGTCAGCCATGGACCGGGGGCTCGATGAGGGTGCGATCCCGGATTTCGTGGACGGCGAACCCGCCGACGTGCGGCGCTGGCTGGAGATGGTGATCAACCGGCGCCGGCTGTCGCCCGCACATCGTCGTGTGGCGCGGTATCTGCTCGACCACCCCGAACAGGCTGCCGCCCTGACGGCCGAGGACCTGGGTAAACGCTCCGGGGTCAGCCAGGCGTCCGTGACCCGGTTCGCGATGGAACTGGGCTTCCGCGGGTATCCCGAGATGCGCGCCGAGCTGGGCAACCAGATCGCCGCGCAGGCCAAGGGTGTTCCCAACGGTCTGGTGGCCAACGTGCTCGAACGCACCGTCGCCAAGGATGTCGCCAACATCGAGGGCCTGGTGTCGAGCCCGTGGGCGGGTCAACGGCTGGACCGTGTGGGCCGCAACCTCGCCGGCTCACAACCCCTGCCGGTGATGGGGTTGCGCATCTCGCGTCCGTTCGCCGACCTGTTCGCGTACTTCGGCGCGAAGGTGCATCCCGACGTGCGGGTGGTGCCGGCCGGATCCGACGGTGACGACGTCCTCGCCGTCGCCGCCAAGGCCGGGGCCACCTGGATGCTGGCATTCGGCTTGCCGAGATATCCTCGGGCCCTGCTGGATTCGATCCGCTATGCCCGCTCGTTGGGTCTGCGCGTCGCCCTGGTCACCGACAGCCCGCTGTGCCCGCTGGCGCACGACGTCGACGACCTGCTCGCGGCTCCGGTCAATTCCGAACTGACCTTCGACTCCTGCACGGCACCCCTGGCGCTCACCATGGGTCTGCTGCAGGCGATGACGGAGGCGCTGCCTGATCACGGCCAGGCGCGCCTCGAAGAGTTCGATCAGCGCGCCGAAGAGCGCTGCCTGTTCATCGATTGATATGCGACAACGATTTTCACACCTGCCGGCCGGTTGAGAACCGGCCGCGAAGGAGGCTCTGATGGAAGGTGCCCGCCCCGTCCGCGCGCCCCGTGGCACGACCCTGACCGCTCGCAGCTGGGCCACCGAGGCGCCGCTGCGGATGCTGATGAACAACCTGGACCCCGAAAACGCCGAACGGCCCGACGATCTCGTCGTCTACGGCGGGACGGGCCGCGCGGCGCGGAACTGGGCCAGCTTCGACGCGATGGTCCGAACCCTCACCACGTTGCGTGAGGACGAGACCATGCTGGTGCAGTCCGGCAAGCCGGTCGGGGTGTTCCAGACCCACGAGTGGGCGCCGCGTGTGCTGATCGCGAACTCGAACCTGGTGGGGGACTGGGCCACCTGGCCTGAGTTCCGGCGCCTCGAAGCCATGGGCCTGACGATGTACGGGCAGATGACCGCGGGGTCATGGATCTACATCGGCACCCAGGGCATCGTCCAGGGCACCTACGAGACGTTCGCCGCGGCAGCGGAGAAACGCTTCGGCGGCACCCTGGCCGGCACTCTAACGCTCACGGGGGGCTGCGGTGGCATGGGCGGTGCCCAACCGCTGGCGGTCACCCTCAACGGCGGGGCCTGCCTGATTGTCGACGTCGACGAGGCCCGCCTGCGGCGTCGCGTCGAACACCGCTACCTCGACGAGGTCGCCGACAACCTCGACGACGCGGTGACCAAGGCCGTCGCGGCACGCAAAGACAAGCGCGCCTGGTCGGTCGGCGTGGTGGGCAATGCCGCCGAGGTGTTCCCCGAACTGCTGCGCCGCGGTGTGCCCATCGATCTGGTGACCGATCAGACCAGCGCCCACGATCCGCTGTCGTATCTGCCGATCGGCATCTCGGTCGAGGACTGGGAGGACTACGCCACCAAGAAACCCGACGAGTTCACCGAACGTGCCGAGGAGTCCATGGCCGTCCAGGTGCGGGCCATGGTGGAGTTCCAGGACGCCGGGGCCGAGGTGTTCGACTACGGCAACTCGATCCGCGACGAGGCACGAAAGGCCGGATATGACCGTGCCTTCGAGTTCCCCGGATTCGTCCCCGCCTACATCCGCCCGCAATTCTGCGAGGGCCGCGGACCATTCCGGTGGGTGGCACTCTCGGGTGACCCCAAGGACATCCACGCCACCGACGAGGCCATCATGAAGTTGTTCCCCGACGATGACCGCCTGCAGAAGTGGATGCGTGGCGCCCGCGAGAAGATCTCCTTCCAGGGCCTGCCGGCACGGATCTGCTGGCTGGGCTACGGCGAACGCGACAAGGCCGGCGTGCTGTTCAACGACCTGGTGGCCAGCGGCAAGGTGTCCGCGCCCATCGTCATAGGCCGCGATCACCTGGACTCCGGTTCGGTGGCCAGCCCCTACCGAGAAACCGAGGCGATGCTCGACGGCTCCGACGCGATCGCCGACTGGCCGCTGCTCAACGCGCTCACCGCGACATCCTCGGGTGCGACGTGGGTGTCGATCCACCACGGCGGCGGTGTCGGCATCGGCCGCTCGATCCACGCCGGTCAGGTGGGTGTGGCCGACGGTACCGAGCTTGCCGCGCAGAAACTTTCGCGGCTGCTCACCAACGATCCAGGGATGGGCGTCATCCGCCACGTCGACGCCGGTTACGAACGCGCCGAAGAGATCGCCGCCGAGCGCGGTGTGCGGATCCCGATGAGGGAGGGCGAGTGAAACCCCTCGATCAGCGGTTCGAGACCACCTGGGCCGATCTGCAACCCGTCGGCCGCGACAAACTGTCCGGCGGGTACCACCGCTTCGCGTGGACCGGTCCGGACGCCGACATGCGCGCCTGGTTCAGCGATCAGGCGCACAGTCGCGGCCTCACCTACGAATGCGACGGCAACGGCAACCAGTGGGCGTGGTGGGGCACCCCCGGCCCAGGTGCCGTGGTCACCGGCAGCCACCTCGACAGCGTGCCCAGCGGCGGCGCGTTCGACGGGCCGCTCGGTGTGGTGTCGGCGTTCCTCGCCATCGACGAGATGCGCAGCCGCGGTGTGCAACCCACCCATCCGATCGCGGTCGTCAACTGTGTCGACGAGGAAGGCGCCCGCTTCGGTGTGGCGTGCATCGGCAGCCAACTGCTCACCGGTGCCCTGAGCCCCGAGAAGGCCCGCAACCTGTACGACGTCGACGGCGTCACGGTCGCCGAGGCGATGCGCACCGCCGGGGCCGACCCCAACGACCTCGGTCGCGACGACACCGTCCTGAACCGGATCGGCGCGTTCGTCGAACTGCACGTCGAACAGGGTCGTGGGCTGACCACCATGAACGCCCCCGTCGGCGTGGCCACGTCGATCTGGCCACACGGCCGTTGGCGCTTCGCATTCCGCGGTGAGGCCAATCACGCGGGGACCACACGGCTCGCCGACCGGCACGATCCCACACTCGCCTTTGCCGCCGCGGTGCTCGCCGCGCGCGATGCCGCCGAGGCCAACGGTGCCGTCGCCACGATGGGCAAGGCGTTCATCATCCCCAACGGTGCCAACGCGATCCCGTCGCAGATCAACGCGTGGCTCGATGCGCGCGCCGGGGACGACGCGGTGCTCGAACGCATGGTGCGCGCCGTCGAGGACGCCGCCGCCAAGGCCGCGAACGATCACGGCACCGCGGTCGAGGTCGAGCGCGAATCGTATTCACCGGCAGTGGTGTTCGACGAGACGCTGCGCGACCGTCTTGCCGCCGCGCTGGGCGGTGTTCCGGTGCTGCCAACCGGTGCCGGGCACGACGCGGGCATCCTCTCGGCGCACGTGCCCTCGGCAATGTTGTTCGTGCGCAACCACACCGGCGTGAGCCACAGCCCCAGCGAACACGCCGACGCCGAGGACTGCGTCGCCGGGGTGCAGGCGCTCGCGACGGTATTGGAGGAACTGGCCTGCACATGAGCTCCTACTTCGCAGACCACGCCTGGCTCGGTGACGAGCAGGTGGCCGACAACGTGCTGATCACCGTCGACGGCGACGCCATCACGGCCGTGCAGCGCGACGCCGCACGCCCTGCCGACGCCGTGCACCTGCGGGGCGTGACCCTGCCAGGACTGGCCAACGCGCACAGCCACGCCTTCCACCGCGCCCTGCGCGGCCGTACCCATCGTGGTTGCGGCAGCTTCTGGACCTGGCGCGAGGACATGTACGCCGTCGCCGAACGTCTCACCCCCGACGGTTATTACGCGCTGGCCCTCGCCACCTATGCCGAGATGGCGCTGGCCGGCATCACTTGCGTCGGCGAGTTCCACTACCTGCACCACCGGCCCGGCGGGGCACGTTATGACGATCCGAACGCCATGGGCGCCGCGCTGATCGCCGCGGCCCACGCCGCGGGCATCCGCATCACGCTGCTCGACACGTGCTACCTCACCGGCGGTGTCGGACAGGAGCTGCGGGGACCGCAACTGCGGTTCGGGGACGGCGACGCCGCGACGTGGGCCGAACGCGCCGACAAACTCGCCGCCGCACCCCACGCCAAGATCGGCGCCGCCATCCACTCCGTGCGTGCCGTCCCGCCGGATTCCGTTGGTGCCGTCGCGGAATGGGCAAACCAGCGGGACACGCCCCTGCACTTCCATCTGTCGGAACAACGCGCCGAGAACGACGCGTGCCTGCAGGCCTACGGCACCACGCCCACACGCCTGCTCGCCGAGCACGGCGCCCTCGGTGCGAACGCCACCGCCGTGCACGCCACCCACCTCACCCACACCGACATCACCGACCTGGCCGGCGCCGGTACCGCCGTCTGCATCACCCCGACCACCGAACGCGATCTGGCCGACGGCATCGGCCCGGCACGTGAACTCGCCGACGCCGGATGCGCGCTGTCGGTGGGCAGCGACAGCAATGCGATCATCGACCTGTTCGAGGAGGCCCGCGCCGTCGAACTCGACGAACGGCTGCGCAGCGAGAAGCGCGGCCACTGGACCGCGGCGCAACTGCTCACCGCGGCCACGGCCGACGGCCACCGCGCCCTCGGCTGGCCGACGGCAGGCCGTATCGCCCCAGGTGCGACCGCTGATCTGGTGACCGTCTCGCTCGACTCGGTGCGCCTCGCCGGTGTGCAACCCGAAACCGTTTTGGAGTCAGTCGTGTTCGCCGCCCATGCCGGCGACGTGCGCGACGTCGTCGTCGGTGGACGCCAGGTGGTCGCCGACGGACGGCACACCATGGTCGACGATGTACCCGCCGCCCTGCACGCCGCGATCAAGGACATCCTCGTATGACCACACTGCTCATCGACAACATCGGATCACTCGTCACCAACGACCCGACCCTCGACGCCGGCCCGCTGGGCGTGCTCCGCGACGCTGCCGTCGTCGTCGAGGACGGCCGGATCGCCTGGTACGGATCCAGATCCGACGCGCCCGCCGCCGATACGCGCCTCGACGCCGCCGGCCGTGCCGTCATCCCCGGGTTCGTCGACAGTCACGCCCATCTGGTGTTCGCCGGGGACCGGTCCGAAGAATTCGCCGCCCGCATGTCGGGAACCCCGTATCAGGCCGGCGGTATCCGCACCACCGTCACCGCGACACGCGATGCCACCGATGCCACGCTCAAGTCGACGGTCACCCGATTGGCCGCCGAGGCAACGCGGTCGGGCACCACCACGCTCGAGTGCAAGTCCGGTTACGGGCTCACCGTCGAGCAGGAACTGCGCAGCCTGCAGGTCGCCGCCGAGATCACCGACGAGGTGACGTTCATGGGTGCCCACGTGGTGCCGCCCGAATACGCCGACACACCAGACGATTACGTCGAGCTGGTGTGCACCGCCATGCTCGACGCATGCGCCCCGGCGGCCAAATGGGTCGACGTGTTCTGCGAGCGGGGAGCATTCGACGTCGACCAGTCGCGGGCCATCCTGCAGGCCGGTATCGCGCGTGGCCTGCAACCCCGCGTCCACGCCAACCAACTCGGACCGGGACCCGGCGTGCAGCTGGCGGTCGAATGCAACGCGGCCTCCGCCGATCACGTCACGCACGTCACCGACGCCGACATCGCCGCCCTTGCCGGCAGCAACACCGTCGCGACGCTGCTGCCCGCCGCCGAATTTTCCACACGCGCCGCCTATCCTGACGGGCGACGGTTGCTCGACGCCGGTGTCACGGTGGCGTTGTCGCCGGACTGCAATCCCGGATCGAGCTTCACCACCAACATGCCGTTCTGCATCGCGGTGGCCGTGCGCGAGATGCACCTGACCCCGGACGAAGCGGTGTGGGCCGCCACCGCTGGCGGTGCGCGGGCCCTGCGCCGTGATGACGTCGGCCATCTCGCGGTCGGTGCCCGGGCCGACCTTGCGCTCCTCGACGCGCCCTCACATATCCATCTGGCTTACCGGCCCGGTGTCCCGCTCGTCGCGGCCGTGCTCCGCAACGGCGAAATCGTCTGGCAGACAAAAGAGGTGACTTCATGACAACTGTGACCGTCAAAGTCGGGGTGGGACCGCTCGCGCCGTCGGACGTGCTGCACGTCGCGCGCGACAACGCTCTGGTGGTGCTGACCCCCGATGCGTCGGCCGCCATCGCCAAGTCCCGTGACGCGGTCGAGCAGTTGGCCCAGGCGCCGGTTCCTGCCTACGGGGTGTCCACCGGGTTCGGTGCACTGGCCACCCGGCACGTCGCCCCGGAACTGCGGGTGGCACTGCAGAAGTCGCTGGTGCGTTCGCACGCCGCGGGCACCGGGCCCGAGGTCGAGCGCGAAGTGGTGCGCGCGATGATGCTGCTGCGGTTGTCGACGCTGGCCACCGGCCACACCGGGATCCGGCCGCAGACCGCCGAACTCATGGCCGCGATGCTCAGCGCCGGCATCACCCCGGTGGTGCGCGAATACGGCAGCCTCGGCTGTTCGGGTGATCTCGCGCCGCTGGCCCACTGCGCGCTCGCGCTGATGGGGGAGGGTGAGGTGCGCGACGCGTCCGGCACGCTGCGCCCGGCGGCCGACGCCCTGGCGGCGGCTGGACTGCAACCCGTGCAGCTGTCCGAGAAAGAGGGCCTGGCGCTGATCAACGGGACCGACGGCATGCTGGGCATGCTCATCCTCGCGCAGCACGATCTCGCGATGCTGCTCAAGACGGCCGACATCGCCGCGGCCATGAGCGTCGAGGCGCTGCTCGGCACCGACCGCGTCTTCGCCGACGACCTGCAGGCGCTGCGCCCGCATCCGGGTCAGCGAACCAGCGCGTCGAACCTGCGCCGTCTGCTTGCCGACTCGGCCATCATGGAATCGCACCGCGGCCCGGACTGCACCGTGGTGCAGGACGCGTACTCGCTGCGCTGCTCACCACAGGTGCACGGCGCTGCCCACGACACCCTGGAACACACCCGCATGGTCGCGGCCCGTGAACTGGCGGCCGCGGTCGACAACCCCGTGGTGCTGCACGACGGACGCGTGGAATCCAACGGGAACTTCCACGGCGCCCCGATCGGATATGCGTTGGATTTCCTGGCGATCCCGGTCGCCGACGTCGCCAGCATGTCCGAACGACGCACCGACCGCCTGCTCGACCCGAGCCGCAACAAGGGCCTTCCGCCGTTCCTCGCCGACGATCCCGGCGTCGACTCCGGCCACATGATCGCGCAGTACACGCAGGCCTCGATCGTGTCCGAACTCAAGCGCCTGGCCACCCCTGCCAGCGTCGACTCCATCCCGTCGAGCGCCATGCAAGAGGACCACGTCTCGATGGGCTGGTCGTCGGCGCGCAAGCTGCGGCGGGCCGTCGACGGTCTCAAGAACGTACTTGCCATCGAGATCCTCACCGCGGCACGGGCACTGGACCTGCGCGCACCCCTGACTCCGGCGCCGGCGACGGCCGCGGTGGTGAAGGCGTTGCGTGACCATGTCGCCGGTCCCGGTCCCGACCGCTTCCTGGCGCCCGAAATCGAAGCTGCCGCCACGATGGTCGGCAACGGGGCGATGGTCGCCGCCGCGGAATCGGCCATCGGGGCATTGCATTAAATTCTGAGTGTTCTCTTGGGAACTTGTGAAAACTCTATGCCTCTGCGATCTCGCACGGCATGGCTTGAAACGCTGTGCCAGCATGAGCTATGGGGAGGTTGAGACTCGCCGGTCTCGTTGCCGTTGCGGCGGCAGCGACGTCCGGCATGCAGATCGCGGCGATGCCGTCCGCAATGGCGGCACCGTGTCCGGATGCTGAAGTGATATTCGCCCGCGGCACAACGGAATTGCCCGGCCTCGGTCCCACCGGGGACGCGTTCGTCGAGGCGTTGCGCCCGCAGCTCGGCGACAAGACACTGGGCGTCTACGCCGTCGACTACCCGGCCACCACCGCGTTCTCCACAGCGGTACAAGGCATTGCCGATGCCCGGGCCCGTATTCTGGCCAACGCCGCCAACTGTCCCGACACCAAAATGGTGCTCGGCGGATTCTCACAAGGTGCCGCGGTGATGGGATTCGTCACCTCAAGCGCTGTGCCCGATGGTGTTTCGCCCGCGGAAGTGCCCGCACCCATGCCGCCCGAGATCGCCGATCACGTTGCTGCCGTGGCCTTGTTCGGCAAACCGTCACCGCGGTTCATGCGGGTGCTCAACGATCCACCGGTGGTCGTCGGCCCGTACTACGCCGCGAAGGCCATCGATCTGTGCGTCGACAACGATCTGGTGTGCGATCCGAAGGGCAGCAGTTTCGCGGTACACAACCAATATCAGGAATTCGGGCTCGTAACGCAGGCCGCGACGTTCGTCGCGCAGAAACTCCAGGCGGACTGGGCGGCCGAAGAGGCCGCCGACGAGGAAACCCCTGACGAGGCCACACCGGCACCGCGCACACCACCGACCCGCACACCGTCGCCGCTGTCGGCCCCGGTCGGTGCCACACCGCCGGTCCAGCAGATCGCGTCGACGCCGGCGCCGGTCGGTACGGGTCCGCTGCCCGGGCCTGCCGTCGCGCCGCCCCCGACGGCGCCGCTGGCCTGACCTAGTGTCGCGCGTCTGAAGTTTGTTTACGAGTGTGGGGCAGGATTTCGTCGGCGGTCTTGGTCCACACGAATGGGTGGGCGCGTTGGTTCCAGCCCTCGATGAAGGCGCTGATGGCAGCGATGAGTTCTTTAACGCTGTTGAACGAGCCCCGGCGGATTGCTTGGCGGGTGATGATCGAGAAGAACACCTCGACCAGGTTCAACCAGGAGCCTGAGGTCAGGGTGAAATGCAGTGTCACGCGGGGATTCTTGACCAACCACGCATTGATGTCAGCGTGTTTGTGGGTGTGGTAGTTGTCGCACACCACATGCAGTTTGCGGCGCGGGTAGGCCCGGGCGACCGTCTTGAGGAAATCGAGGAACTCGGCTTTGCCGTGCCGCTCGTAGCAGCGGTCGGTCACTTTGCCGGTTGCGATTTCCAAGGCGGCGAACAACGTGGCGGTGCCGTTGCGCTGATAGTCGTGGGTCGCCTTCTCCGGCAGTCCCGGACGCAACGGCAAAATCGGCTGGGTGCGGTTGAGTGCCTGAATCTGGCTCTTTTCGTCCACGCACAACACGACCGCCTTTTCTGGCGGGTTCAGATACAGGCCGATCACGTCACGGACCTTGGCCTCCAGTTCAGGGTCGGTGGAGAACTTGAACGTCTCGCGCCGCCACGGTTTGACCCCGTAGCGTCGCCACGCCCGGGCCACCGTGGCATCCCCGATCCCGAGGTGCTTTCCGAGCAGTCGACTCGACCAGTGGGTCACGGCCAACGATTCCGGTGGCGGCTCGAGCGTGGTCGCCAGGATCTCGGCGTCATCGACCGTCTTGGGTCGGCCGCTGCGTGGTTCGTCATCAAGCCCCTCAATGCCGAACGCGGCGAACCGATCCCGCCACTTGATCACCGTCGGCCGCGACACCCCCACCTGCCGCGCCGCACCCGAGGTCCCCGCACCGTCGGCCACCGCCAGCACGATCCGCGCCCGCTCAACACGGCCGGCAGGCACCGTCGAGGACCGCGTCCACGACTCCAA
Source organism: Mycolicibacterium smegmatis (assembly GCF_001457595.1). Taxonomy (GTDB): domain Bacteria; phylum Actinomycetota; class Actinomycetes; order Mycobacteriales; family Mycobacteriaceae; genus Mycobacterium; species Mycobacterium smegmatis. Next base: position 1,273,142 of record NZ_LN831039.1, read on the forward strand.
CGTCACACGATCTTCAGAACTGATCACCAATGTGGATGACGGCATACACCATCATCCCACACTGTAAACTAATTAATGACGCGCGACACTAGTGGCGCCGATGAACCCCAACCTGCGCCATCGTGAGGGTCACAACACCGGAAAGGCTTCCAGGGTGGTCTGAACCTGCGCGGTGGCTCGCCCCTCTCGACTCAGCACGCGACCGAGTTGTTTCGCCGTGTGCAGGCAGATGGCGCGATCGACAATGGTCAACTCGGGCGCGCGTTCGTACAGCGTCCGCTCGAGTTGCGGCAGGGCATCCAATGAGCGCAGCCAGACCATCAGGAGAAGATTGCGCGGGCCGGTCAGGCTGCAGCACAACCGAACCTGTGGCAGCGCGGCGAACGACTGCACCGTGCTCTCGACGTGTGTGGGAGGCGTCGCGGCCCACAAGACCGCCGATACCGGCCAACCGGAGACGGATTGCACGACTTCGCAACGCAACCTCAGGATTCCGCTGTTCAGAAGGCGATTTGCGCGCCGGCGCACCGTCGGCTCGCTGACGCCGGCGCGCTCGGCAAGCGTGGTGAACGGCATTCGGCCGTCCTCATGAAGCAGCTGGTAGATCTGCTGGTCGACCGCTTCCAGTCGGATATCGTGGGCACGTTCCTCGGCTTCGGTACCGGCTTCCAACGCGCGCTGTTGGTCCTGGTCCAGGCTTCGCAGCCGCCAACGGCTGGGCTCCACGTGGCCGGCTGTGCGGATCTCGGCGTGGTAGCTGCGAATGCCGGGCATCGGTTCGACCGTGTCACGGATGTACTCAGAGATCAGCGTCGGTGAGCTTCGTGCCACCACGATGAGCAGGCCCCGCGGTCCCGTCAGGTGGTGGATGTAGACCACCTCGGGCTGTCGGACAAAGGCATCCTGCACGGCGTCGAACTCGCCACGTACGCATTCGATCTCGATGTAGGCCAGGCAGAACGTGTTGTGTCGCGGTGGTCCGACTCCGCAGGTCACCCAAGCGTATCCCTCGGTCTGCAGACGCCTCCAGCGCCGCGCCACCGTGGCCGGATCCAGATCCAACGCCCGGCCCAAGATCGCCCACGATCCACGCGGGGCCACCTGCAGAGCATTGAGGAGCGCCAGGTCGGTTTCATCGACGAGATCCTGCATACGGCAACTGTATAGAGATCGATTTTGACGGAATCCTGCATCATGCAGCCTACTTCGATCATCGGCCTTTTGCTCTTCACCACCACATGTGGTGTCACAGCAGGGGAGTGTGATGAACAGCAGTAAGCAAAGTCCCGATGTCGGAATCGATGCTGGGGCTGCTTCAACGCCTGCGGAGCCCAATCACGCCGCAAGGCCGGGACACGATGGGCGGCGGCACCGGATCCTCTACGCAGCCGCAGTGGCCGCCCTCGGGGTATCCGTGGTCATCGGCGTCGCCGTCGATGGCCCCACGATGTGGGGTCTTCTCCCGCTCGCCACTTACGTGGTTCTCGCGCTGTGTGGGATGGACCTCGTCATCGCCACGGTGGTGTCGGTGGCATCGGCGTTGTTGGTTCTGCTCCCGACACCGGCCGCCGCCGGGGAGATACTCGGGGAGTCCCTGGGCGACCAGGTGACCATGATCGGACTGATCATCCTGCTCGGTGCAGGACTGGCCGAGGTGCTACGAGCCACCGGTGTGGCTGGCCGAATAGTGCAATCTGTCATGCGCATTGCGGGCGACAAGAGCCGAACCGCGGTCACCTTGGGGATGATGCTCTCGTGCCTGATCCTGGTGGCGGCACTCGGCACGCTCGCCGGCGCACTCGCCATCGCGGTCCCGCTGCTGCTGCCGATCGCGGCGAAGCTGGGCTTCACGCGCTCAGCGCTGACGTCGACGATTTTCATCGGTGGATGCGCAGGACTGGCGATGGCACCATTCGCCGGCTCGAACATCGCTGTGATGGACGCCGCGGATGTCGGATACCTGCAATACGTGGCCTACGGCGCAGGCCCGCTGGCGGTGCTGTCCTTGGTCGTCGGGCTGATCGTGGTGCCGTGGATGCAGCGCCGCACCGCACGCGAGAACGACTACTACCGCGACGACGAGATCGGTACCGACGATCAGCTCCAGCACCCGCACGCATCGAGGGCCACGGTCGTGTTCTCGGTCGGTCTGCTCACCAGCGTGTTGTATGCCACCCTCACCTCGGCGGAAACCAGCTTTCCGCTACTCGCACTGCCGGTGCTCGCGATCATCACCGGGCTGGCCGGTGGTCTCTCGCCGACGCTGATCGCCGGTCGCGTCTACGCCGGCGCGGCCGGCCTGATGAACATCTTCCTGCTGTTCTGGTTGCTCGCGGTGCTCTTCAATGCGATGAATCGCATCGACCCATTCGGCGTGGTACTCGATACGTACGGAAGCGGACTCGAACACCTCGGCGCCTTCTCGTTCGCGTTGATCATCGCACTACTGGGTTGGGTGGGGGTGCCAGGAGCGACGGCGCCGCAGGTTGTCCTGCTGGACAAGTTGTTCGGCGAACTCGCCGGCGCGCTCGGCGTGAGTGCGGGAACCTGGGTGGTGGTCCTGCTGTTCGCTTCCAAGGCCGACACCTACGGTCCGTTCCCGAACGCCAACATGGTCGGCGCCATGGGTTTGGCCCGATCGCTGAGCTTGCGCAACATCCTGCTGACCGGGTGGGCACTGCTCATCCCCGCGGTGGTCATGTACATCGCCATCATGTTCGTCGAAACCCGCTGAGTAGCAGCATGAATCACGCCATCACACATGACATCGTCATCACCGGCGGACGAGTGATCGACGGTACCGGTCGCCCGGCCGAACGGGCCGATCTCGCCGTGACAGGCGACGTCATCACCGCCATCGGGATGGGCCCGTACCAGGCCACCACCCGTATCGACGCCACCGATCGCGTCGTCGCGCCGGGATTCATCGATCTGCACTCCCACGCCGATTTCACCGTCGCCGGCCACCCGACTGCCGAAACCGCGATAGCACAGGGCGTGACGACGCTGATCACCGGCAACTGCGGCCAGTCGACGTTTCCGGTGCGCGACCAGGAAGAGGCTCGACTCTCCACGGCTTTTCGCGATTTCCCGCTGAGCTGGGAGTGGACCGATGCGGCAGGCTTCGGCGAGACCGTGATGGCCGCGGGTCCCGCGGTGAACGTGGGTCTGCAGGTCGGGCACAACGCACTGCGTGTCGCCGTGATGGGGCAGCAGGACCGTGCCCCCGACACTCGCGAACTGCGCGAAATGTGTTCCTTGATCGAGGAATCGGCGCAACACCCCGGCGTGGTCGGTTTCTCCACCGGGCTGATCTACATTCCGGGTTTGTTCGCGTTCACGGATGAGCTCGTCGCGTTGGTCTCCGCGGCCGCCTCGTGCGATCTGCTCTACTCGACACACATGCGCAGCGAGACATCGGAACTCGTCGAGGCGGTCGAGGAGGCGATCGGTACCGCCGAGCGCTCGGGTGCGCGGTTGGAGATCTCTCACCTCAAAGCCATGGGCCCGGAGAACTGGGGAGCGGTCGACAAAGCGCTCGAGCTGATCGACGCGGCCCGCGCGCGGGGCGTGGATGTGGCGGCTGACGTCTACCCCTACACCGCGTCCAGTACGGACCTCTCCTCTCGCGTACCCAGATGGGCCATCGACGGTGGCCGCCCGGCTCTGCTGGACCGATTGGCGGACCCGGTGCAGCGCGCACGCATCGCCGAGGAGATGCGAGCTCGGTTCGGGCGCGATATCGACCCGGAGGGCGTCGTCATCGCCGACCTGCCGCCGGGAGAGTTCGATAGCTATGTGGGGTGGTCGATCGCGCGGATAGGGCGGGATCGAGGTGTGGACGCCGCCGAGGTGGCCCTCGACGTACTTGCCGCGCACGCGGGTTCGGTGACCATCGTCAACCATGCGATGAGCGAAGACGATGTGCGTACCGTCCTGGCTCATCCATGGGTTTCGGTGGCCAGCGACGGCTGGATGCTCGCCCCCTCCGGTCCCGGTCGGCCGCACCCACGCAGCTTCGGCACCTTCCCACGAGTGCTCGGTCGCTATGTGCGCGAGCAGCCGACCATTTCACTGGAAGAGGCGATCCGCAAAATGACCACGTTGCCCGCATCCCGGATCGGCATCACCGACCGTGGCTCGTTGACCGTCGGCGCGGCCGCCGACATCGTGGTGCTCGATCCCCATTCGATCGCGGACACGTCCACTTTCGACGATCCGTGGCAGCTTGCCCGAGGTGTCCACACCGTACTGGTCAACGGCACACCTACATTGCTGGACGGCGAATTCACCAAGAATCACGCGGGCAGGCTCCTGCAGAAGCGGAAGCCGGCGTGACGGCGCCGCTGGCCTGACCTAGGGGCTGTCGAAGATCGTCGTGACCGGCGAGTCGTCCGATCCGCCGCCGTAGCTGCCGCCCGACGACGAGTCGTCACTGCTCGACCCGCTCGATCCACCGCGGGAACCGCCGCTCGACCCGCCACTTGAAGACGAATCGTCACCCCATGACGGAGTGTCCGGATACACCGTGGTCGACGGCTGCTCGACGGGCGCCGTGTAGGTGGGCTCTTCCACCGGAGGCGTGTACGTCGGTTCCTCCTCCACCGGCGGCGTGTATGTCGTCGTCGGAGCGGACGTCGTGGTGGGCACCGAGGACGTCGGCGGAGCCGTGGTGGTCGGCACGGTCGTCGTAGTGGGTGCCGTGGTGGTGGACGTCGTCGGCGGTGCCGTCGTTGTCGAGGTCGGCGGTGCCGTCGTGGTCGGCGGAGTGGTTGACGGAGTGGTCGGTGGAGTCGTCGTCGGTGTGCTCGTCGATGTGGGAGGCGTCGTCGGGGACGTCGGTGTGGCCCACGGAGGAGTCCACGGCGGCGTCAGCGGCGGCACCACGATCACCGGCGGCAGCGGGACGGGAATCGGCACAGGCGCGGGTGCCTGCGGGGCCGGGGGCTGCGGTGCAGGAGCGGCCGGCGGCGGAGCCTGGGGCGCCGGCGGTGCCTGCGGAGCCGGCTGGGTGTTGTTGCCCGTGCGGGTGTTCGGCGCGACCGGTTGCGCGGGCGGCGGCGTCAGGACCGTCACCGGCAGCGCCACCGGGTCGGGCTCGTGCGGAACCGGCGGCAGGTACCGGCCGGGCACGGTGTCCGACTGCGTCGGCGTCACCGGCTGGGCGCGCACATCGGCCGCGGGACGGACGTTGATCGCGACTGTCACGGCCAGCGTCGCGAAGCTCACCGCGACGAATGTCAGGGCACTGCCCACCAGCAGCATGCGCGGAGGCGGCGGTGCGATGACGGTCGTGTACCCGGCCTCTTCGGCCTGCTCGGGGACGAACTCGCTGAGCGGGTCCATCGGCATCTCGTCGTACTCGGCCCACGGCTCGGCCTCGGGCTCCTGCGAGTACGCGAGCTCAGGGCCCACCTGACCTGCGGCGTCCGTCGGGGTCGCCACCGTCGCGTCCGATGCGGCGGGAGCCATCTGCGTCGCATCCGCCGCCGCGGGAGCCGGCTGGGTGGCATCCGCCGCGGGGGCCAGCTGCGTGGCGTCCACCGACGGCGCCAGCTGGGTGGCGTCGGTGGCGGCAGGCGCCATCTGCGTCGCGTCGAGCGCCGGGGCCATCTGTGTCGCCGCACCGGCCGGCGCGAAACCCTCCGCGGACTGGGCCGCGCCGCGGGCGATCGCGAAACCGGCGTCCGGTGGCACCTCCACCGGCGCCATCGACCGCAGCTCGGCGGCCACCGAGTCGAGGTCGAGGCGTTGCCCCACCAGCATCACGCGCGTGGGCGCCTCGCCCGCGGCCTGCTGCAGCACCGTCGCGCATGCGGCGGCCACACCGGCCGTGCCGATCGGCACCGACGCCAGCGTCGAGGTGGAAGGACCTTCGGGGGCCTCGCCGATCACCGTCAGTGACGCCGTGTCGTCGTCGGCCACCAGCAATGCCGCGTCGGCGCCTGCGCTGCGGGCCAGCGCCGCGGCGGCCTCGGCCTCGGCGACCACGTCGACGTTGGGCACCCCGGCGTTCGCCACGGTCATGCGCAGTGTGTCGGCTTCGGCGGGATCGGGCAGGCACAGCCGCGTCGCGGCCACCTGATTACCGGATTCGGTCACGGCCTGATAGGTGCCGATGATCGTCTCGGCCAGCTCGGCCAACCCGTCGTCGGAGAGGTCCAGCGCATACTGGTCCAACAGCTGGCCACCATTGGCAGGTGCACCGATCATCGCCAGGCGTGCCACCCGTCCGGTGACGGCCACCCCGAGGACTACGTCCACGGTTTCCACTCCTTGCTTCGCGTGTTTTCCGAGCTCCGACGGGCTTGTTTCAAGCTACCGCACAGCCTTCGCGATCCCTGGTGCCAATACGCTGCTTGTGCGGGGAGGCGAAACTGAGCACGCTGGTTGGCAGTGTTCGCCTGCAGTGCGCTCGCTCCGCGACATCACTCATAGAGAGGAATCGGTACGTGACCGACCCGCGTTACGACGCGTCCGAAACTGTCGCGGTGGCCACGACAGCTGCGCCATCGGTGGCGCGGTCACCGCGCGTCGGTTACGTGCCCACCCGCACCAACCGTGTGCGCGACGGGGTGGCCGTCGTGTTGCTGGTGCTGGCGCTGCTGCTGCCGTGGAACCTGCAGTTCGGTGTCGGGGTGCCCGGCAGTGACGGGTCGACGTTCGTGGTGCTCGCGGTCGTGACGGTGCTCGCGCTGGCGGCCGCGCTGGCCCCGCACGTCGGGCCGCTGCGGTTGGCCGCGCCGAAGGCCGATGTGCGCCGCACCGGCGTGGTCCGGCTGCTGTTGTGCGTGGCGTACCTGGTCGTGGTGATCGGCTTCGTGGCGTTCCACCTGGTGCAGACCGTCCGCAACGGCGGTACCGGGGCCGTGCCGCCCGGTGTGGGGCCGGGCCTGCTGCTCGGCGCGGCAGGCGCGCTGTTGGCCGCGCAGCCGCCGATCACGTCGATCACCATCGAGGACAACAAGTTCCGCCGCTGGTACACCGTGACGCAGGCGATCGGTTTCCTCTCGATCGCGCTGGCGACGCTGTCGGTGGCGTTCAACCTGTACTGGCGGCTGCGGTATCTGTTCGTCACCGAGGTCGCGTTCGGCAGCCACGACGTCGCGGTGATCGTCACGACGGTGCTCTACGGCGCCGAGGCGATGACCGCGCTGGTGATCGCCTCCCGATGGCTCACCGAGAAGACCGCGGCCGCGCGCCTTGCGACCACCGCGGTCGGGGTGTCCGGCGCCGTCGCGGCCACGCTGGTGTGGCTCATGGGCATCGGCCGCGACATCGACGCCTTCCACGGCATCGCGGAGAACACCTCCACCGCCGCGGTCGGCTACGAGGGGTATCTCGCGTGGGCGGTCGGTGCGGCCATCGTCGCCCCGACGACGCTGTACGCGGTGTTCCTCATCAAGCCGCCGACCCTCGGCGCCTACCGGGGCGCGGCCCTGAAGTGCTTGACGCTCATCGCGTTCTGGGGTTTCGCGGCGGCCGCGCTGCGCATCGTCGACTATGCGGTCGCCGAGTCCCTCAACCTTCCGCGTGCGCTCTACGACAGCGTCGCGATGACGGTGTTCAGCCTCCTGACGGCGATCATCGCCCGTTGGGTGCACCGCCAGATCAGCAAGGGCGTGGTGTCCACGGTGGTGACCGCGGCGTTCAGTGCGGTGCTGTTCGTGTTCACCGTCGCCGACGTCGCCATCGGCGTGGCCCTGGCGCCGCGGTACGCCGCGCCTGCGCCCGACGCGATCTACGGCAACAACCTGGCACAGCAGATCACCAGCACCTTCGACATCGTGGTGTGCGTGCTGAGCCTGCTGGTGCTGGCCGTGCTGCTGTTCACCGGCCCGCTGGCCGGGTACCTGTCGCGTCGTCAGACCGCGAAACCCGCGCCCGCTCCTGCTGCGCAGGTGACTCCCGCGCCGGTGACCCCCGCGGTGCCGGTGGACGACTCCGCGCCGCCAACCCTCGCGCGCCGGCCACAGCCCGCGGCGGTGCCGAAGATCGTTCGCCTGAAAGAGGATTCGACAACCGTCCTGCCCGCGCCGCCCACCACAGAACTCCAGGTCCCCACGACCACGCTGCGGATCCAGCGACGGCCCAGTTCCGGGTTCACACCCCGGCCACCCGACAACAACCGGTGACTTGTGCACCATTAGCCACAACCGGCGTGACACGCGGTGCACAAAATCGTCGAGCCATTTGCTGTGGTGGCCCGAAATGGGCGTAAATATTCTCTCCAAACCGTAGGTCGGCATCGCGTTGCCCGTGATAGAACGGGCCATGGCGTTGTCGCAGGGGGCGAAAATCGCCGGCTACACGGTTGAGCGGATGCTTGGCTCCGGGGGAATGGGTGAGGTGTATCTCGCCCAGCATCCGAGGTTGCCCAGGCATGACGCGCTCAAGGTGCTGCGTGCCAACATCTCGGCCGATCCCGCCTATGTCGAGCGATTCAACAAGGAAGCCGACCTGGCGGCGAAACTATGGCACCCGCATATCGTGGGCATCCACGATCGAGGCAAGCACCGGAACCGGTTGTGGATCTCGATGGACTTCGTCGACGGAACCGACGCGAGCCGCCTGCTGCATGACCGGTACCCGGATGGCATGCCGGTCCCCGAGGTTCTCGACATCGTCAAGGCGGTCGCGGCGGCGCTGGACTATGCGCACGGTCGGGGTCTGCTGCATCGCGACGTGAAGCCGGCCAACATCCTGATCTCCGACGGTGACCACGGAGAGCGACGAATCCTGCTCGGCGACTTCGGGGTTGCAAGAGATCTGGGCGACAGCGCGGGCAACGGCCTGACCGCGACGAACATGACCGTCGGAACCGCGGCGTACGCGGCACCGGAACAGTTGATGGGGCTGGAACTCGACGGTCGGGCCGATCAGTACTCGCTGGCGGCGACGGCATATCATCTGCTGACCGGCGGGCCGCTGTTCGAGAACTCCAACCCGGCGGTCGTGATCGGTCAGCACCTCAACGCACCGCCACCGGCGCTCGGCGACTCGCGACCGGAACTCGCCCCGCTGGATGCGGCGCTGTCTCGCGCGCTGGCCAAGAACCCGGACGACCGGTTCGCGACGTGCACGGACTTCGCGAACGCTCTCGAGCACCCCCAGAACCACGCGGCGACGATGACCGCGCCCGTACCCAGCCCCAACGACGTGCCGACCATGCTCGCTCCGGTGGCCGTGCCATACCCGAGCGGCCCCGCGGCCCCGCCACCACCGAATGGTTCGCGATACCGGCGTGTGGCGTTGGCCGCGGCAGCCGCCGCAGTCGTGGTTGCGGTGGTCGCGGCTGCGGCTCTTCTCATCAAGCCAACCGAAGAGGCGCCGTCCGCCGAGCCGTTCAGCATTGCGGGAACACTGCAGTTGCCGCCCGACGTGGTCAAAACCAACGGTCTGCCAAGCGGTTTCATGTGCGCCGGGACGAGCGACTACGGCGACATCGGCCCCGAGACGCCGATCACCGTGGAAAACGAGTCCGGCGAGTTGCTCGCCAAGGGCGCCATCGAGAGCAGTAGCAAGGGCGGTAACGGCTGCTTCCTCAAGTTCCGGGTCGACGACGTGCCGAGCGGTGCTCGCTTCTACCGTGTGCACGTGGCGCAGCGCGCCGAGATGAGCTACACCGAGGAGGAAGCCAAAGCCGGAATCCAGTTCCTGCTCGGCACCGTTCACGACGAACCGACACCCACGACCACGGCCCCACCGGCCAAGGCATCACCGCCGCCCACCGCCACCCGCACGGTGACGGTCACGCCCAAAGCCGAGGACACCAGCCTTCAACGCCTGCGCGCCCTGGCCAACAACGACCGTCCCTACGTCGCCGCGATCCTCGCCGATCAGTGGGTGCCCCAGATCAGTTCCAAGCGTGCGGGTCTGGTCGCCGACGGGGTGACGTGGGACAACGCCAGAATTCTCGACCAGCACATGCGGATGCGAGCGACCTACCCGGATGTTCGCCTCCTGTGGTCAGGGGACTGGTCGACCTACGACGGGCGAGATTTCTGGGTGACCATCGTCGGTCTGACATCGGATAACCCCGGCGAAATCCTCGCGTGGTGCAGCAGCGCGGGATTCGACAGGGACAACTGCGCCGCGAAAGTCGTCAGCACGTGGCGGCCCATCGCCGGCAGCACCAAGTACAACTGACTTGCGGAGTTTTTCCGGCGCTCAGCGCCAGAAAAACTCCACAAACGCCTGGGACTCAGGACTTGCGGCCGGCCACCAGATACAGGGCGGGCAGCACGCCACCGCTCGTGACGAGGCCCAGGGCCACACTCCACAGCTTCTTGGGGCCACGAATTTGGTTCGCATCGCGGCCGGCGAGGTCACGCAGTGCCCAGGCGCGCAGACCGGCATCCACCGCGGCAACACCGATCACGGCGGCCTTGGCGGTGGGGGACAGGTCATTCCAGCGCTTCTTCACTGCGGCCTTCCTTTCGTTCGGCGGTCATGTGCGGGACCACATTAACCGTCAGCCGCAGGAAACGTGAGCACGTCACGTCCCAGCGGTAGCTGGTCGTCGCGCCGACCGGTGTCGGCCGTGCTGACCGGAATCGGTTCGAGCGTGTCGTAGTAGGGCAGGACCTCCTCGAGGGGTGGGGTCCTGCCGGTGACGTCGAAGCTGTCGAAGACGTACGGCAGCCCGTCCGCGTAAACGACCGACGGCCGGTCGTTGACCTGGAAGTGCAGATGCGGACCACCGGTGGTGCCGGAACTGCCGACGTCGGCGATGTGGTCACCGCGCCGGACCCGGTCGTTCGCACGCACCTTGATGCTGCCCTCGCGCAGGTGCGCGTAGATCGCGTAGTGCCCGTCCCCGATGTCGATCGCCACGCGGTTGCCGCCGGCATCCTGCGGGGTCGGCTCATCACGCGCCTGCCCGACGCGCAGGTCGGGGCGTCCGTCATCGGCCATCGCGATCACACCGTCGGCCACCGCGTACACCGGTTGGCCGAAGGTGGGAAAGCTGTTGGGAAGCACAGGATCTCCGATGCCGGGCCGATTCTGCGCGTCCAACAGGTTGAAGTCGATCGCATAGCGCTGCGCGATGTACCAGCGCCCGTCGATGGGATACGTTGCCCGCCGGTGCGGCCCGTCGCAACAACTGCCGAGGGCGATCCACCGTGGACCGGCGAGCGGCGGGCCCAGCACGACGGGTGGACGTCGGTCCACGTACACCGGGTCGGTGGTGAACGTCCACGCCACCGCGTCCAGCGTCACCCCTTGGGGCGGGTCGATGGTCAGTCGGTGCGTCAGCGCCGCCGCGGGCGGACCGCTCGACGGGACGTCGAGCCACACCACGGTCATGGCCGACGACGGAACGGCCGTGGTCGGAGGGGACGGCGACGCCGCAAGCGACATCGCTTCGCGCAGCGCATCATCCGACAGCGACATCAGCGTCGCACCCGAATCGGCGTCGCGGACCTCGAGCGCTGCGACGTTCACCTCCGCGGGCGCGACATTGGTCAGCAGCAACTCGTAGGCGAGGTGCGTGCGGCCGTCGGTCCCGGTGAACCACCGTGGTGTCGACAGGACCTCGACGAGCATGGGAGTCAGTTGGCCGGCGGCAGTCGGTTGCTCGACCGGTGCAGGAGGCGACGTGCATGCGGTCACCACGAAGATCAGCAGTGCCGGCAGCGCCCGCAGGCGCCGCGTCATGGCGGCCATCCCGAATGCTAAACCGCGAACCGTGCCGGCCATGCGTGATTGGACGAGCTGCACCCATGCCGATAAATCGGTAGCGCAGCAAATCCCACGGGCGTAGCGTTCTCTTCGCTTGGTGATGTGAGCCGGACGTCGATCGGTTACCACTTCTAATGGAATGGTCGCGGGTTCGAATCCCGCCCGCCCTACGCAGGGCGGTAGCTCAGCTGGCAGAGCATTCCCGGTTGATACCTCACACGCCCACATCACCGAGCTCACAACTTCATGGCCGCGGGCCGGACGTCGATCGGTTATCTGGCGACTTCAAGGTTCGACTCCTTGGTGTCGACAGCGCTGCGCTGTCGGCAACCGGTTGGCACCTCACACGCTCGCGGCCCCTGACCCATGTCCACATCGACCCAGAGAAAGGAGAAGCCCGTGGACATCCTCAAGACCATTCGCCTGCGTCAGACGCCGCAGGCCCCGGCCGCAACGCCGGGGCAGGTGCGCAACGCGGCGGGCGGGTACACCTTTCCGGTCGATGACTGGGCCCGGGTACACCGCTTCCTGACGCTGGGCACCGACGGCGGCACGTACTACACGGCCGACCGTGAGCTCACGCGCGACAACGCCGAGGTCGTACTGCGTGTTGCCGCAACCGATCCCGTCGGTCTGGTGAACCGGATCGTCGAGGTGTCGGACGCCGGTCGCGCGCCGAAGGCCAACCCGGCGCTGTTCGCGCTGGCCATCGCCGCCTCATCGGAGGACGTCGACGGCCGGCGTGCCGCGCTGGCCGCGCTGCCCCGGGTCGCCCGCACGGCCACCCACCTGTTCCTGTTCGCCGGTTACGTCGAGCAGTTCCGCGGGTGGGGGCCGACGCTGCGTCGCGCCGTATCCCGTTGGTACACCGAGCGTCCCGTCGATGCGCTGGCCTACCAGCTGGTGAAGTACCGGCAGCGTGGCGGGTGGAGCCACCGCGACATGCTGCGGCTGGCCCGCCCGTCCGGTGTCGTCCATCCGGCCCGGCGCATGGCGTTCAACTGGGCGGCAGGAAAGGGTCTGGGCGACTACGCCGAGGCGCCTGCCCGGCTCACCGACGCCGAGCTGAAGGTGGGACAGCGCACCGCTGTCCGGCCGCCGGTGCGCGCCGAGGTGGTGCCCGACGAGCTCGCGATCATCGCCGACTTCGAGGACGCCCAGGCGGCCTCGACCGCCGCGCGGTGGATCGAGATCATCGACCGTGGCCACGGGCTGTCGTGGGAGATGCTGCCCGACGCGGCGCTGGCGCAACCGGCGGTGTGGGAGGCGCTGATCGACCGCGGCATACCGCAGACTGCGCTGATGCGTCAGCTGCCCCGCCTGACCCGGCTGGGTGTGCTCTCAGGTGCCGTCGGGGACACAGTCGCCGAGCAGCTCGCCGACCGTGACCGGCTGGTCAAGGCCCGCGTGCACCCGGTGAATGTCCTTGTGGCGCAGCGTACCTACGCTCGCGGCCGCGGTGCCCGCGGCCAGGGGGTGTGGACGCCCGTCGCGAAGATCGCCGATGCGCTGGACGCCGCGTTCTACGCGGCCTACGGTGCGGTGCGTCCGGCGTACAAGCGCACGCTGCTGGCGCTCGACGTGTCGGGGTCGATGACCTCGCCGGTGTCGGGTCTTCCGATCTCGTGTCGGGAGGCAGCGGCGGCACTGGCGCTGGTGACGGCGGCGACCGAGCCTGCGCACCGCATCATCGGGTTCACCGCGGGCCGCGGTGGCCACGCCCAGCGAGCGGTGAGCGAGCTGGACATCAGCCCGCGCCGACGGCTCGACGACGTGTGCCGCTACACGGCGGACCTGCCGTTCGGTGCCACCGACTGCGCGCTGCCGATGATGTGGGCGCTGCGGCGCGGGGTGAAGGTGGACACGTTCCACATCTACACCGACAACGAGACCTGGTACGGAAACATCCATCCGCACCAGGCGCTGGCCGAGTACCGGCACAAGATGGGCATCGATGCGCGACTGGTCGTCGTTGCGATGACCTCGTCGCACAACTCGATCGCCGATCCGGCCGATCCGCGCCAGCTCGACATCTCCGGGTTCGACTCGGCGGTGCCGACTCTGCTCGCCGATTTCTCACGCGGCGACATCTAGCGGCACAGGCGGGGGTGACGGTTTCGACCGTCACCCCCGTTCTGTCATCTCCGTCTCTGTCATCTCCGTCCGATCTCGATGCCGAGCAGTTTGAGCCCGTCCTTGATGCGCTTGTCGGCGCCGTCGATGGTGTCGGAGAACTTCCGCAGCTGCGCCGGGGACGACGTCGCCGACAGCGTCATGCACTGCTCGGCCCAGTCGCGGTATCCGTCCAAGCCGTCGCGCAGGGCCTCGTTGACCGCCACGTCCGGGCCGGGCAGCACCTTGCGTTTGGCCTTGTCGATGTAGCCGCGCAGATCCGCGCACGCCGACTGCAACTCCAGGTAGTCCTTGGTGCCCATCGCGTCGCTGATCGGTCCGAGTTGGCCGCCCAGACCGGCGACGGCCTGCGTCACCGCATCGCGCCATTCGTCGTCGACCGGCGCGGCGACCGGGGTGCCCGCGATCGCGCACCCGGTGAGCAGGAACCCTGCAGCCGCCACGGCGACGATACCCCTCATGACCCCGAGCCTATTGAGCGGCCCGACGAGCGGCACTCCGGCACCGCGCCGCAACCCCGTGAACAGCCGATCGGCGTGACATGAACCCAGTCAGCGCGAGTAAGCGGCATCACACCGGTAGCCTCAGTTACTGAGAATCAGCCAGATCGGGGGATCGTATGGACCTCGTGCTCGGCCTCGCGATGACGTCGAGAGCTATCCGATGGGTGCTCGTCGAAGGAACGACGGGCGCAGGGGACGCCATCGATCGGGGCGCCATCGCGGTGGACGACGCGGCCGCCTATGAGCCGGACGGGCTCCTGCGCGGCCTGGTCGACGACACCGTCACTCAAGGAAACCGCATCCACGCCATCGGCGTCACCTGGACGTGTGACGCCGCCGTCCTCGCGACCCACGTCATGGGCGCGCTGGAGACCTGGGGCCACACCAACGTCATCGCGGTCTCCGAGGTCGAGGCCGCAGGCATCCTGGCGAGCGGCATCGCGGAGCTCACCGGTCACGACGACATCGCGGTCTGCATCATCGAGTCCGACGCGGCCGTCGCGGCGACCGTCACCGCCGACGCCGTGTCCGCCGACCGCATCGCCCGTGCCCCTGGCGACGCCGACTCCGCGGATCTCATCGAGAACCTCAAGGCCGTGCTCCAGGAGTCCACGGGCGGACGTACCGAGGGCATCTTCCTGCTGGGCTCGGAGTGCGACGATCTGATCGTCGCGTCGCTGTCGGAGGCGGCGACCGTGCCCGTCGTCTCCTCGGCCGAAGCCGACCTCGCCTATCCGCGCGGCGCGGCACTTTCCGCCGCGTTGGCCATCAACACCCCCTCCGATGAACCCAAAGGTCTGCACCTGACGAAGGTCGGGGCGCTCTCCTCGGTGCTCGCGGCGGCCGTGGTGACCCTCGTCGTCGCGTCGTCCGCGGCCGTCGGCATCCAACTGCACCCGGGTGCGATCGCGCCGGCCGCCGAGGTCACCGACGCCGGTAAGTCCGAGCCCGCGGCGAGTAAACCGGCCACGCCCGCGGCCGCGCCTCGCCCCAAGCCGCCTGCCGCTCCAGCCCCGGCACCCGAGGCGCGCCCACCGGCACCCGAGCCCGCGGCGCCCGCGCCCGCACCTGCTGCACCTGCTCCGGTGGCCGAGGTGAACAGCGTCCCCGCGGCCGAACCACCGGCCTACGTGCCGCCGGCCCCCGCGCCGGAGCCTGCCTATGTGCCGCCCGCGCCCGAGCCGGCCTATGTGCCGCCGCCTCCGCCGGCGTTCGTCCCGCCGCCACCGCCGCCGCCGTTGAACTATCCGCAGCCGCGGTTGCGCGACCGGATCATCGAACGCATCCCGATCATCAACCGCTTCCACGAGCCCAAGCCCTGGGGCTGACTTCCCGGCCCGAGCGTGCGCACAGGGCGGAAAATCGGCGTGAAGCCCGCCCTCAAGGCACGCTCGATCTAGCGCATGCGGTCCAACCGTGCCAGCCGGGTCTGCTCGGCGCGCACCATCTCGTCCTGGTGCGGGGGCGGCTCGTCGGGATGGTGGGCGAGCCGGCGGATCGGTTCGTCGATACTGCCGCGCGCCAACAGGCGATGCACCCGCACGGTGTGCAGATCGCTCAGACGCTGGGTGCGTCCGATCATGCGCCGTTCGGCGCGGGGCTGCCATTGGGGTTCGGTCACGATCGCCACCAGGGGCATGCTCAGCCGGCGCAGATCGAGCGGGCCGACGTCCAGCTGGGCCAGCAGGGTCGCAGGGCCGCGCGCGGTCGCGAACGCGTCGAGCATCGCCTGCCGGTCCGGCACGGACTCGTCCAGTGGCCCGAAAACCGTTCCCGGCAATGCTTTTCGGATTGTTTCCAGCACGCCCGGGAAATGTGACAGGACCACCACGCGCGCGCCGTTGATGTGGGCCTCACTGATCAACTCGATGAGCCGGTCCAGCTTGGCCGACGGTCCCGGCGGCCCCGGCATACCTGACGGCCACGCGGCCTGGCGGATCGCCGAGAAGTTGCCGCCGTCGACGGCCCGGCGGTAGCGAACACGATCCTCGCCCGTGAGCCGCACCCACTCGTCGGTCGAGATACGTTGCGGCAGTTCGGCGACAACGTCACGGTAGTCGCGACGCAGATACACCCGGTCGGCGGTGCGCCTGAACGCGATGGAGCCTTGGGCGCCGGCATTGGGCGGTACCTTGGTGGCGACGTCGGGTTGCAGGAAATCGGCGAGATGCCGGAAACCCTCGATGCGATTGTGCAGCGGAACACCCGACAGGAACAGCACACACGCGTCGGCCGTCAGCACGTTGCGCACCGCGCGGGCGCGGTCGGATTTCGGGTCGCGCAACAGGTGCGCCTCGTCGACGATCACCAGCCCGGGCCGTTCCGGCAGCGTGATCTTCGACAACGCACTGAACGTGACAATCGCCAAGCCGCCCTTGTCTTTCCATTCGGCCAGCCGTTCTTCGCGTCGGCGGCCGCGGATCTCCAAAGGCGTGAGCCACGTGTGTTTGACGGTCTCCTCGGCCCAGTGGATGCCGGTGTTGGCCGGGCAGATCACCAGGGTGTGGCGCATGGTCTCGGCCGCGGCCAGATGCGCGGCGACCGTCAGCGCCTGCAGGGTCTTGCCCAGACCCAGTTCGTCGCACAGCAGCACCCGTCGTCGCGCCAGCGCGTACTGCGCGCCGAACAGTTGGTAGCCGCGCAGTTCGGTGCGCACCAACGACCGGTCGACGTCGATCTGCGTGGCCTCCTCGGCCACCGCGGCGCCGACGAAACCTTGTGCTGCGTCGACATCGGTTGTCCCCGAGGCGAACTCCATCAAGAGTCGGTCGATCTCGGCGCCGTCGCGGCGGTAACCGGCCCACACGTCGGTCTCGGGTTTGCGGGCGCATTCGATGCGCTCGACGAGGTCGGCCACCTTGTCCAGCAACGGATCCGGTTCCTCGACTGCAGCGGCTTCGGTACGCCGCCGTCGCCCGTTGCCGTTGGGGGCCTCGACGCGGGCCCGCACCCGGGGAAGGATGCGCCGCAGTTGCTTGGCCGGGGGCGTGGCCTTGATGAGGACCAGCAGGTCGGCCAGCAGGGCCGTGTCGCTCTCGGACTCGCGGTCCAGGCGAGGCCGGGTGGTGGTGCGGATGCGGTCGGCCATCAGCTGTGCACCGGCCTGGACGGCCTGCGCGGTCGCGATGTCGACGCCGGGTACCTGGGTGAGCAGTCGTGCGGGCACGGTGTGGACGTCGGCGACCGTGCGGTATTCGGAGTTGAGCAGGGCGCTGATGCGGGTGCCGAGCGTCAGGTACGGGCGCACGCCGGCCAGCGGCGTGGATTGCAGCGCACGTTCGACGACGGCGTCGGTGTTGGCGCGGACGTTGGCGGCGATCTCAGCGCGAAGCGTGCCGAGGTCGGCGAGCAGGCCATCGGCACGGCGGACGAGGTCTGCGCGATCCATGACTCCTGATCATCGCATCTTCGCGCCGCCCGGACAGGCGCCAATTGCCCGGGCAAAGCGCATTCAGAGGTCGTCGACGTCGATCAACCCGTCCTGGATCGCGCGGGCGACGAGCGCGGCCTTGGTGGTCGCGGGCCTGCCCACGGCGGCGTACTTGGCGCGGATGCGCTGCAGATGTGTTCGCACGGTGGTCGGCGCAATGTGCAGTTGACGGGCCACGCCGTCTTTGCTGTCGGTTCGGATCCACGCGAGCAGGACTTCCTTTTCGCGCGGCGCCAGCTCGGGTCGGGGGAGCGGCCTGTCGACGGGCATTGCGGTCATACGCGCGAACCTCCACACAGAGCAAAATCTGACTGGAGCTATCGTCCGTTCGGGCGATACGGAAAACAGGTGCGCTGGTCGCCTAATTGACGCGAGCTTAGTGTTATCAGCCACATGCTTTGAATTTGTCGGCAGGATCTTGCCCGCGTATCGGAGAATCAGCGAATGGACCACAGTCTGCGGATCCTTGTGGCCTCACCTCTTGGCCGGATCGTCGCGCCGGCGATCAAGTCGGAACTGCCCGCAGCAACGGTGGAATTCGCTGAGAACAGCGACGCGGTGCGCCGCCAGATCATCGGTCGCGTGCGGTTCGACGTCGTGATCGCCGACCTGGTGTGGAACCACCCGGAGCTGGAGTTCACGTTCGACGGGCTCGATGTGATCGACGTGCTGCACGAGGCCAACCGGATCGCACCGGTCATCCTCACCCGGCAGGGCCACAGCCTGGAGCACGACCTGATCGACGAGGCCCGGCTGCGGCCCGAGGTGGTCTCGGCATTCCACACACCCATGGGTATCGAGGCGCTGTCCCGGTTGATCCGGGACGCCGCGGTGGGTCGTCGTCACCCGGTCATGTCGCCGACCCCGCGGAAACCCTCGCTGTACGAGCTGTTTCGGACACGCAAGGGACAGACCACGGGCCGCCTGGCAGGCGCGATCGCCGCGGGCCGTGCCACCGACGGGGCCACTCTGGCGGCTGCGGCGGGCGTGGGCATCAACACCGCGACCAAGGTGGCGACGCACTATCTGGGGCCGGTCATGCGGATGCGCGACGAGCACGATCCGGCCCTGCCGCTGACCCTGCCCGCGGTCTACCGCTGGTGTGGTCTGCACGCGCGGTACCTCATCAGTTGGTGTCGCCGTCACGGCCACGCCGATGTGGTGCAGACACCTTCCGAGGACCGCCCGGCCTAACCGGCTTCAACGCCGAGCCCGCCGAGCGTGCGTCCACGGCGGGAAAACGCGCGCGATCCCGCCACCAGCGCACGCTCGGCGAGGCGAACGCACGAAACTCAGATCATGTCGTTCTTCGTCAGCCACCGCATGACGGGCCAGCCGACGAACACCGGCAGCCAGCAGGTCAGCACGCGGTAGAGCAGCACCGCGGGCACGCCGATCGCGGGCGGCACACCGAACGCGGCCAGACCACCGATCAGGGCGGCCTCGACGGCACCGACACCACCGGGGGTGGGGGCGGCCGAGGCCAGGGTGCCGCCGATCATCGTGACGACCGTGACGGTGACGAATGACGTGTCGCCGCCGAACGCCTCGACGCTGGCCCAGAGTGCCAGTGCGGCACCGAGAGTCGTGCCGGCCGCGCCGAGGACGATGAGTATCAGGCGTTTCGGTTCGCGGGCGAGCTTGATGAGGTCTTCCCAGACCTCTTCGAGCTTGGGCCGCACGGCGGATGCGAGCCAGCGGCGCAGTTTCGGCACCGCGAGGAACGCCCCGACGAGACCGAGTGCCAGACCCGCGATGAGGTAGAGGATCGTCGCGCTGGGGACGAAGTGCGACAGGTCGGCCCGCGCACCGGCCATGGTGGAGAAGAAGATCAGCAGGATCACGTGCACGATCACCTGCACCGACTGCTGCAGCGCCACGGCCGCGGTCGCACGCATGGTGCTCAGCCCGCCCTTCTGCAGGAACCGGGTGCTCAGCGCCAGGCCGCCGACACCGGCGGGCGTGGTGGTGGCGGCAAAGGTGTTGGCAATCTGCATGATCGACAGGTTGCGGAAACTCACCAGCCCGTCGGCGCACGCCCACAGCGCGGCCGCGGCGCCCACGTAGGTCAGCGCCGAGACCGTGAGCCCCATCAGCGCCCACGACCAGTTGGCGGTGCGCAGTTCGGAGAAGAACGTGGGCACGGTGCTGATGAACGGATACGCCACGTACACCAGCGCGATCAGCAGCACCAGCTGGATCACCTGGGTGCGGGTGAATCGGGTGATGGTCTCGGCCTCGATCTGATCGGCCCCGGTCTGGTGCTTGACCTCGTCGCGTGCCTGGCCCATCACCGCTTTGGCGTCGGGCACTGTGGCGCGCACCCGCGCGGGCACCGCGGCCTTGGTGAGCCTGCGCGACGCGGTGAGCACGGTGTCACGGCCGAACGCCTTGATTGCGGCACCGACGGCCGACTGCGCGTCGTACAGCGCAGTGGTGGTGACGAGCAGTTGCGCGATGTCGGACTGCAATTGGGCGTCGGTGGCGCCGTATTCGGAGTTGCCGAACCCGCCGAACAGCACCGCGCCGTCCTCGACGGTGATCTCCTTGCTGCGCAGATCGCCGTGGGCGATCTGGTGGTCGTGCAGCATGCGCAGCGCGTTCCACACGCGCCCCACCGTGGCCTCGTCGGTGCACTGGTCCAACGGGGTGCCGCGTTTGCGGTTGTGCGCGTAGAGCGTCCAGCCACGGTCCAGCGCGGCCACCGACATCGTCGACGTGCTCGCCAGGCCCAGGTCGCCGATCGCGATCGCCATCAGCGCGCGGTGTTCGACGGCGCGGCGCATCGAGGTCTGCAGGGGAGCGGTCTCGTCGCTGCGGAACCGGATCTTGCGCCACAACTGACGGAAGGCGCCGCCGCTGCGCTGGTTCGGTCCGTACAACTCGACGACGGCCACGGCGTCGGGGTCCTGCGACGCGGCCTCCAGCAGCAGTGGTCCGGCACCCGCGGGACGCACGACGGTGAACGACTGCACCTGGAACCCGCGGCGCATCAGCGCGCGCACGGCCCCGTCGAGCGGGACCTCCAGCGCGGGGGTGCCGACGACCCACACCACGAGCGCCCCGACGAACCAGCCCACGGCCAGACCCAGCAGTGAGCGGGCCGGCACGACGGCGCTGACCACCAGGTGGATGGGCACGAACGCCAGCAGCAGCCCCCACCACCACCGGCGCAGCCGCTGAGGCAGCCACGGCCCGGACACCGTGAGCACCGCGGCGAGCATGCCGATCCAGCGTGGATCGTCGAGGAACTGCGAGAGTTGGCTGTCCAGGCGGTCACCGAGGTCGAAGTGCCACTGCGGTGCGGCGATGCCGTTGCCCGTGATAGACAGCGACAGCATCGTGATGAGACCCGCAGCGGCGTAGGCGCCCAGCAGTTTCCACTGCCGCGAGAAGACCAGGCTGACCAGGATCACGAACGGCAGCGCCACGATCGCGACGCTGTAGGCCAGATAGACCAGGTTGGACTGCGTGGGGGTGAGGACGCCGACGACCTCGGAGATCGACCGCTCCAACGCCACCCACTCGTAGCGGGTGATCAGCGAGCTCGCGATGACCGTGGCGAGAAAGAGGGACGCGAGCGTCAGACGCAGGATGTCGTTGGTGCGCCGGGACATGGGTTGCAGCAACTTCCCGGTGACAACGATGTCCCGTCCGTCAACGCGCATGTTCCCCCTTTCGGCTCGCACCAAGGTAGCCGGGTGTTCGTGCGATATCCGTTATTGACCTTGTTGTGCGCCGTCACGAAATCACATCGGTCACATGCGTCACTGATGACGGCGAATTTCGGCGGGGCGGTGTGATCGAGGCCGACAGATTCAGCGAACGTGATGTAACTTCGATCAAGCCAAAATTGACGTGCCGAATAGGCCGCCCCCGAGGAGTAAACGGTGGACGCGACACCATTCGGGCACTATCAGCTGCAAAAGCTGATCGGCCGGGGTGGCATGGGTGAGGTCTATCAGGCCTACGACACCAAGACCCAGCGGATCGTCGCGCTGAAGGTTTTGCCGCCGCATCTGGCGCAGGATGCCTCGTTCCAGGACCGGTTCCGGCGGGAGTCGCACGCCGCGGCCGGTGTCAACGATCCACATGTGGTGCCGATCCACGGGTTCGGCGAGATCGACGGCCGGCTGTATCTGGACATGCGGCTCATCGAGGGCCGCAACCTCGGCGCCATGCTGACCAGGGCCGACAAGCCGCTGGACCCGGCGTTCGTCGTCGACATGATCGAGCAGGTCGCGACGGCGCTGGACGCCGCGCACCAGGCCGGGCTGATCCACCGCGACGTCAAACCGTCCAACATCCTCATCACCGACAACGACTTCGTCTATCTCATCGACTTCGGTCTGGCCCGCAGCGCGGGGGAGTCCGGCATGACCACCGCGGGCAGCACGCTGGGCACGCTGGCCTACATGGCGCCCGAGCGGTTCGACGCAGGCAAGGTCGATCCGCGCTCCGACATCTACGCGCTGGCGTGCGTGCTCTACGAGTGCCTCACCGGCGCACGGCCCTATCCCGCCGACAGCCTCGAACAGCAGATCGCCGGGCACATGGTGTCCGCGCCGCCGCGGCCGTCGGACAAGGATCCGCGGCTCGCGGCGTTCGACGACGTGATCGCCAAGGGTATGGCCAAGAAGCCCGCCAAGCGGTACCAGACCGCGGGGCGCCTCGCCGCGGCGGCGCGCGAAGCGCTCACGACGCCGGTGCTGCGCACCTCGGGCCGCTCGGGGCGGCACTCGGCACAGCGGGTGCACCGGTTGACGACCGCGCAGCGCACGCGTTCGCGGGTGCCGCGGCGCGTCGCGGTGATCGCGGGCGCCACGGTTCTGGTGGCCGCGCTGCTGTCGGTCGGGATGTGGCAGTTGCGCGACGGAAACTCTGCGGGTCGCGAGCCCGCGCTGGCCGACACCGCGTCGACGACGGGGCCGGTTGAGGCGCCGACGGGCGCGGTGCCCGAGATCGCGGCGGCGGTGCCCGCGCACATCCGCGAGACCGGCCGGCTGGTGATCGGCGTCAACGTGCCCTACGCCCCCAACGAGTTCAAGAACTCCGACGGCGAGATCGTCGGCTTCGACGTCGACCTGATGAAGGCCGTCACCCGCACGCTGGGCCTGGTGCCCGACATCCGCGAGACCGGTTTCGAGGGCATCCTGCCGTCGGTGCGCGACGGCAGCTTCAACGTCGGCATGTCCTCGATCACCGACACCGCCGAACGCGAGGAACTGGTCGACTTCGTCACCTACTTCCAGGCCGGCACGCTGTGGGCGCAGCGCACCGGATCCTCGGTGGACCCCGACGCGGCGTGCGGACTGCGAGTTGGCGTGGCGTACAGCACCATTCAGGAAGCCGAGGAGATCCCCGCCAAGAGCGACGCGTGCGTGGCCGCGGGGCTGCCGCCCATCGAGAAGGTCGTGCGCACGCATCAAGACGAGGTCACCGCGGCGCTGATCGCCGGTGAGGTCGACGCCATGACCGCCGACTCCCCGGTCACGGGCTTCGCGATCAAACTGTCCGGCGGCGCGCTCGCCCCGGCCGGTGAGGTGTTCGACTCCGCGCCGTACGGCTGGCCCGTGGCCAAGGATTCCGGGCTGGCCGAGCCGCTGCGCCTGGCGCTCGAGCACCTCATGGACACCGGCGAGTACCGCACCATCGCCACCATGTGGGGCGTCGAGAAGGGCATGATCAACCAGCCGGTGATCAACGGCGCCTTCCGGTAGAGCTCTACAGCGCGTTGCGACCCGCGATGGTCTTCGCGAGCTGCGCGGTCTCGCGGTCGCCGACGCCGAAGCCCGTGATGCGGACGTCGACCACCACGTCGCCTTCGGCCAGGATCGCGCGACGCGTGATGCGTTCGGTCGGGTCGATCGGCTGGTCGTTGGTGACGTCGACGCCGTCGACGACGCGGGGCGCCGCCAGCGTCTGGATCTCGGTGGTCTCACCGCCGTCGAAACTGAACGTCAGGACATCGCCCGCGCACCGGCGCCAGATGGCGACGGTGTTGTCCACCAGCGCCTGGGCCGCGGCGGGGGTGTGGAAGCGCGTCACGGCCTGGTCGACTTCGAGTTCGTCGGCATCGTCGCTGAGCTGGTTCTCGCGGAACTGCCGGTAGCCGCTGTCGCGGTACACCCAGTCCATCGCGTTGCCCGCGACCACCATGCATTCCTGCCGTGAGATGGGCTCGAACGTCTCGTTCTTCGTCGGGGTCCGGTACGCGGTCTTGGGGCGGACGTCGACGCCCACGATGGTCCTGATCTCTGATTCGCTCGCCAGCATGCTGCCCAGCACGTCGACCTCGGGTCCGCCGTCGGGCACCGGGGTCTGCGTGTGGCACGCGACGAGGGAGAATCCGGCTGTCGCGAGTACGCCGAGTCGTTTCGCCGTGTGGGCCAGAGCAGTGGTCACGGGTCCCCTTTCTGTTTGCCGATCCTAAGCCCGCTCCAGCGGTGGGCGTGACGCGAGTTCCACCGATCGGGGGATGCGCTTTTCGTCCGGGCAGCGGTCCGGTCGTGGGATAACCCCGGCTGCCGCGGCGCCGGATAGTTGTCTCAACGTCCTCACACGGCGGGAACCACACCGAAAAGCCTTCCCCGGCAAAGGAGTCGATATGAACCCCATCGTCCGACGCATCGTCGCCACGTTGACCATCACCGCCGCCCCGTTCCTGCTTGTGGTCGGTGTGGCCACGGCAAACACCGAGCCCCATCAGGCGGTGTCTCAGGCCACCCACCAGGTCACCCACGTCTCCCAGAACTAGCCAGGTAGAGAGAAGGGCCCGGACGCCGCGCGCGTCCGGGTTCTTTGTGCTCGAGCCGGGGTATGTGCCTAGGCAAGCACCGCGGGCGGTTGGCGATAATTTGAACTTGAGAGGCTCGCGGGCGGTTCTATTGTGGTGAAGACAGACACCGCAGCAGGACCCTCGCAAACAGGAAAAACGAAAGCGCATTCCGATGGTTGCGAAGACCACTGGCAATGGACTACCTGACGTCGTCGTCACCGCCGTCGCGTCGACGACCTCGCTCGCGCCTCATGCCGAGGACACGTGGAAGCTGCTGTTGGAGGGCCGAAGCGGCATCCGCGCCCTCGACAGGCCCTTCGTCGAGGAATTCGACTCGCCGGTCCGCATCGGCGGGCAGCTCACCGAGGCGTTCGCCGACAAACTCGGCCGTGTTGAACAGCACCGGCTTTCGTACATGGGCCAGATGTCGACGGTGCTCGGGCGCCGGTTGTGGGAGATCGCGGGCAACCCCGAGGTGGACACCCGGCGGTTGATGGTGTCGATCGGCATGGCGCTGGGCACCACCGAGGAACTCATCCTGCAGTACGACCTGTGGAAGGCCAAAGGGCTGCGCGCCGTGCCTCCCACGGCGATCCAGAAGTACATGCCCAACGCGCCCGCGGCCGCCGTCGGGCTGGACCGCAAGGCCAAGGCCGGCATCATGAGCCCGATCATGGCCGACGCCTCGGGCGCGGCGGCCATCGCGCACGCATGGCGCGAGATCATCCTCGGCGACGCGGACATCGCGATCTGCGGCGGTGTCGAGACCTGGATCGAAGCCGTGCCCGTCGGCGCGTTCAGCCAGCTGGGCATGCTCTCGACCTACAACGACGATCCCCCCGCGGCCTGCCGCCCGTTCGACAAGGACCGCGACGGCATGGTGCTCGGGGAGGCCGGGGCGCTGATGCTCGTCGAGACCGAGGAACACGCCAAGGCCCGCGGCGCGCCCATCCTGGCGCGTCTGATGGGTGTGGGGATGACCAACGACAGCTACGACATCGTCAAACCCGATCCCGACGGGCAGCTGGCCGGCGACGCGATCCGCCGGGCGATCGAACTGGCCGGGCTCACCCCGGGCGACATCGACCACATCAACGCGCACGCCACCGGCACCGACTTCGGCGATCTCGCCGAGGCCCGCGCCATCCACAACGTGCTGGGCAGTCATCGGCCCTCGGTGTACGCGCCCAAGGCCGCGCTGGGTCACTCGCTGGGATCCGCCGGTGCGGTGGAGGCCGTGCTGACCGTGCAGACGCTGCGCGACGGCATCGTGCCTGCCACGCTCAACGTGAAGAACCCCGACCCCGAGATCGACCTGGACGTCGTGACCGATCAGCCCAGGAGTGAGCACTTCCGCTACGCGCTGAGCAATTCGTTCGGCCTCGGCGGCAACAACGTGGTGCTGGCGTTCGGGGCGGCCTAACCGCTCTTCGTGTAGGCGAACTGCGCGACCTCGGAGATCCCGCGGCGGAAGAAGTCGGCGCAGCCGGTCAGGTAGTGCATGTACCGGTCGTAGACCTCTTCCGACGTCGCGGCGATCGCGGCGTCGCGTTGCGCGGACAGGTTGTCGGCCCACGTGTCGAGGGTGCGGACATAGTGCGGGTTCATCACGGTCACATCGGCGGTGTGAAACCCTGCGGCACCGGAGAAGTCACGCATGTCGTCGTCGGATGGCAGCTGCCCGCCCGGGAAGATCTCCTTGTAGATGAACCGCGTGAACTTCATGTCGCTGAGCGTCACCGCGATGCCGTGCTCACGCCAGTAGTTGATGGGATGGGTGAAGATCGTCTCGATCACCATGCGCCCGTCGTCGGGCATCACCCGGTAGGTGGTGTCGAAAAACGCCTTGTACCTCGACTTCCCGAACGCCTCGAACGCCTCGATGCTCACGATTCGGTCGACCGGTGCGTCGAACTGCTCCCAGCCCTGCAGGCACACGAAGTGTGACCGCCGCGTGTCGATCTGATCCAGAAGCTGTTGGCAGAACGCGTACTGGTTCTTGCTCAGGGTGAGGCCGATGACGTTGACGTCGTACTTCTCGATCGCGCGTTTCATCAACGCGCCCCAGCCGCAACCGATGTCGAGCAGCGTCATTCCCGGTTGCAGGGCGAGCTGGTCCAGTGCGAGGTCGATCTTGGCCATTTGCGCCTGTTCGAGTGTCATGTCGTCGCGCTCGTAGTAGGCACAGCTGTAGGTGCGGGACGGATCCTGGAACAGCCCGAAGAAGTCGTCGGACAGATCGTAGTGCGCCTGGACTTCCTCGAAATACGGCCGCATCTGGGCAGTGCCGACGCCGTCAGCCATCAGGCCACGCTCTTCTCACAGGTGAACTGGCAGACGTCGGTGTAGCCGTCGCGGAACAGGTCCGCGCACCCCTTGAGGTACTTGAGGTAGCGCTCGTAGACCTCTTCGGACGTGATCTCGATGGCCTGGTCCTTCTTGGCCTCCAGGTTGGCCGCCCATGTGTCGAGGGTGCGCACGTAGTGCGGCCGCAGGCGCTGCTTGCGCGTGACGGTGAAACCGGCCTCGGTGGCACGGTCTTCGACCATCGCGATCAGCGGGATGCGGCCACCCGGGTAGATCTCGGTGACGATGAACCGGAAGAACCGCATCAACGACATCGTCGTCGGCAGCCCCATCTGCTCGACCTCTTCCTTGCTGGTCGAGACGATGGTGTGCAGCAGCATCACGCCGTCGTCGGGCATCAGCTCGAAGGTCTTCTTGAAATAGTCTGCGTACTTCTCGAATCCGAAATGTTCGAATGCCCCGATCGACACGACACGGTCGACCGGCTCGTCGAAGTCCTCCCACGCCTGCAGGCGAACTTCTTTGCGGCGTGGGCTGTCAGATTCGGCGAAGCGCTGTTCGATGTGCGCGAGCTGATTGTGCGACAACGTCAGCCCGATGACGTTGACGTCGTATTTCTCGACCGCGCGCATGATGGTCGAGCCCCACCCGCACCCGATGTCGAGCAAAGTCATGCCCGGTTGCAGGCCCAGCTTGCCAAGTGCCAGATCGACTTTCGCCATCTGGGCCTCTTCGAGCGTCATGTCGTCGCGTTCGAAGTACGCGCAACTGTAGGTCTGCGTGGGGTCCTGCCACAGCCGGAAGAACTCGTTCGACAGGTCGTAGTGCGAACGGACTTCGTCTGCTGTTGATCCGTGACGCTCGCCGGGCGGAGCTCCGACCTTGACCGCGATGTTCGATTTCTGTGGCGTTTCTTTCACCAGCCGCCCCCGAGAACGAATAGATGGCTTGGCGTACCGATTGCCTACCGTACGTCGAGACCGAACTTACTCCTCGAAACTTGGACCGTGAAGGTTCTTTTGGCGATCCTGCGCCCAGAGTTTTTGCTGCGGCAAACGTTCCGGCTGCGCGGCGACGAACTGAGCCCGGACCCTGTCCAGGGTCCGGGCTCATGTGTCAGGTCTTATCGCCGCCGAAGCTCAGCGTTTGCGCATCTCGTGAACGCTGTCGGTGGGCGACGCGCTGTCAGTTTTCGCGCGCTTCTCAGCGCGCTTCTGTTTGAGTGATTGCCCGGATTTCTTGCTCATGCTCTGCCGCGGAGATTTGTCGGACATGGAAGCCCCTTGATGAGTGGGGCCTGTCGTGGTCCCGGTCCTTCGACGGTACGCGTATGTTCTGTGCTGGGGCAACGA
Organism: Mycolicibacterium smegmatis; assembly: GCF_001457595.1. GTDB lineage: Bacteria > Actinomycetota > Actinomycetes > Mycobacteriales > Mycobacteriaceae > Mycobacterium > Mycobacterium smegmatis. The sequence goes on from NZ_LN831039.1 coordinate 1,301,330, forward strand.
CGCTGCCGTCCGGTTGACAACGGGTGTCACGCAGCGTTGACTGGTGTTCTGGCCCGGGTCCCGCCGATATGCACGGTCGATCCAATGCGCCCGCAGAAGCTTCGGTTTGTTCTGCAGGCAAAGCGAAATTCGGCTCAGTGCGCCGAAACGCGGACCAATGGGCCCTATCTCCCAGCGGCCCGGCTTCCATCGTCACGGCGACTCGATACGTGGTCGTGTGGCTTCGTACGGCCAGGCGGCGACAGAGAGGTAGTGATGACGCATATCACCGAGCCGAGGGTTATCGGCAACCACGCTGACATGGGGCCGTCGCGCGCCAAAAGCGATGACGTCGAGACGGATTCGCGGCTTACTCCCTCAGGGGTATGTGGCGCCGGCGCCCGGAAGACACGCGGCAGCTTACGCAGCATGCGGCGACGGCAGAAGGTCGAGGCGCTGACGAGGTGGGAATCCGAAGGCGGAGCACCCGCCGTCCGCCCGGCTGACGATATGTCGGAAACCTCTTGATCACTGCATCCACATTGCCCCTGGCGCCGCGGGTCGACACACGTCGCGGCTGCCCCGACAACCTCAACGTCGGAATCCTCAGCACTTATGCGCCCACGGCCTGCGGACTCGCCACGTTCAGTGCGGCGCTCGCCGGGGGCCTGTCCGGCACCGGTGCCGACGTCAACGTGGTGCGCATCGCCGACGGCGCCCCCTCCGGTAGCGCTCGCGTGGTCGGAGAGCTGGTCAACGGCTCGGCAGCCTCGGCGGCGGCATGCGTGGAGCTGCTCAACCAGAACCATGTCGCCATCGTTCAGCACGAATACGGCATCTACGGCGGAGCAGACGGTGACGAGGTCGTGGGCATCATCGGTGCCCTCGACGTCCCGGTCATCGTGGTCCTGCACACCGTCCCCAGCGCCCCCACGGCGCATCAACGCGCAGTCCTCGAACAGGTCGCCGCGCTCGCCGCGCGCGTGGTGGTGATGTCCGCGTCTGCCAGTCGCCGTCTGTGCCGTGACTTCCGCGTCGACCGCAGGAAGGTGACCACCATCCCGCACGGTGCGGCAGTTCCGTGCGGCCCGGTGCTCAAGCGCGGTGGGCGGCCCACGCTGTTGACCTGGGGCCTGCTGGGGCCGGGCAAGGGCATCGAGCGCGGTATCGACGCGATGAGCGTCCTGCGCCGGCTCAACGGGATGCCCCGCTATCTGATCGCCGGGCTCACCCACCCGAAGGTTCTCGCCGCCGAGGGCGAGGCCTATCGCGACGCATGTGTCGAGCGCGCGCGCAGCACGGGGGTGTCCGACGCGGTCCACTTCGATCCCGGCTACCGCAGCCCTTCGTCGCTGACGACCTTGGTGCAGGCCGCGAAAGTGGTTCTGCTTCCCTATGATTCGACCGAGCAGGTGACCTCCGGTGTACTTGTCGACGCCATCGCCCACGGCCGTCCGGTGGTCGCCACCGCCTTCCCCCACGCCGTCGAACTCCTGTCCTCCGGGGCGGGCATCGTCGTCGACCATGACGACCCCGACGCGCTGGTATCGGCACTGCGCAGTGTGATCACGCAGCCGCGGCTGGCCGGGGCGATGGCCGCCGAGGCTCGCAGGCTGGCGCCGTCGATGGCGTGGTCCGTGGTGGCGAACGCGTATCAAACTGTGGCGCGGGAACTCCTGGCCGGCAGTCCGAGGCAACGATGACCGGCACCCCGTCCGCGGAGGCCCCGCCGCGACCCCGGTTCGACCACCTGTTGCGGATGACCGACAACCGCGGCACGTTCGAGCACGCGTGCCTCGACGAACCGAGAACCGAAAACGGTTACTGCACCGACGATATGGCTCGTGTGCTGGTCGTCGCATCCCGTCAACCACAGGCGGGCGGTCCGGTGAACCGCCTGGGCGGTGTGGCGGTGCGGTTCCTCAACGAGGCGCAGGCACTGACCGGCCCGTGCCGCAACCGGCTGGACAAGGACGGATCCTGGACGGACGAACCCGCTCTCGAAGACCCGTGGGGCCGGTGCGTGTGGGGGCTGGGGACCGCCGCCGCGCGCAGCGGGGTCGCCGTGGTGCGAACCCTTGCATTGCTGCAGTTCGAACGGGCCGCGCAGTGCCGTTCGGTGTGGCCGCGCGCGATGGCCTTCGCGGCCATCGGTGCCGCCGAACTGCTCGCGGTCAACCCCGGCAACGCGGCCGCGCGTGCCCTGATCACCGATTACGTCGCGGGTCTCCCGCCACCCGCCTCCGACAGCTCCTGGCCGTGGCCGGAGCCTCGGCTCGCCTACGCCAATGCCGTTCTCGCGGAGGCGATCATCGCCGCGGGCATCGTCGTGGAGGACTCCGGGTTGTGGACCCGGGGACTGGAGCTGCTGGGTTGGCTGGTGGAGCGCGAAACCGGGAACGGGCACCTGTCGGTCACGCCGGTGGACGGTTGGGCAGCCGGTGAAACCCGGCCCGGTTTCGACCAGCAACCGACCGAGGTCGCCACGCTGGCCGACGCATGCGCCCGCGCGGCCACCGTCGACCCCGACGCCGTCTGGCCGCACACCGTGCGGGCGGCCGCCGCCTGGTTCGAGGGTGCCAATGATCTCGGGGAGCCCATGTGGGACCCGCAGACCGGCGCCGGATTCGACGGCCTGCACGCCGACCGGGTCAACCGCAACCAAGGTGCGGAATCGACCCTGGCGGTCATCTCCACTTTCCAACAGGTGCAACACTTTTCACCCGCGATCTCATGACCGCGAGCCGGCTCGCGGTGACCCGCGGCCCGCAACGCCTGGCCGCCGATCACTCGCGTGTGCTCCTTCGGCTGTTCGTGCCGGGGCAGGAGGGATTCGAGCTCCAGGAATCCCGGGCCGGCAAGGTCTTGAAACGGATCCTCGCCCTGGACGACAACGAGGTGCGTGCCACCCTTGCCGGGGTCGTCGCCGGCTATGGGGAGCGCCACCGCGACCTGATCTCGGTCTTCCGGCATCATGCGGGTGAGCTCGCCGACCGGCTCGATCCCGGCAGGCAGCTCTCCGAAGCGCGGATGCTGCTGATCGGCGCGATGTTCACCAACGAGTACGCGATCGAAGGCGCGGCGCTGTGCAATCCCAGCATGGTGGCCCACCCCGATCAGTCCGGGGTTCCCCGAGGCTGCCTGCGTTTCGTGATGAGCGTGCGCGGTATCGGGGAGGGGCACTGCTCGTCGATAGGCTTCCGCACCGGCGTCGTCGACAGCGCGGGTAGCGTCGTCGTCGACGATGCGGTGCCGTTCACCGCCACCGGATCGACCACGCCGCCAGTGCTCGATGCGGCGGTGTTCCGCGGTTACCTGGCGCAACTGCGCCACACCGGTGAGATCGCCGACTACGTGCTCAACGCTCTCGGCGACCGGTTCAGCCGCTCCGACCTGGACGCGAGGCTGGCCGAGCTGCACCGGAATCGCAGTACGCGGCAGCAGGCCGCCGAGACGATCGACGCGATCCGGGCGGTCGCCGACCGCGCCTACGGCGTCGTATTCCCGGAAGACACCGCTCTGTCCGAACGCGTCCTGTGGCCGGCCACGAGCGCCGAGGCCGCCGGTATGGAAGATGCCCGGTTCGTCCGTTTCGTCGACGACGACGGATCGATCACGTTCTACGCGTCCTACACCGCCTACAGCGGCAACCACATCAGCCAGCAGTTGCTGGCGACCACGGACTTCCGGACGTTCACGTCGGTGCCCATGGTCGGGCCGGCGGCCGCCAACAAGGGGCTCGCGCTGTTCCCGCGCCGCATCGGCGGGCGATACGCGGCCATGTCGAGATCGGATCGCGAGTCCAACACCGTCGCCTTCACCGATCACCTCGCCGTGTGGACGGATGCCGCTCCGTGCCAGCAGCCCGTGGCGCCGTGGGAGGCGCTGCAACTGGGCAATTGCGGCCCGCCCATCGAGACCGACGCCGGGTGGTTGGTGCTCACCCACGGTGTCGGCCCGATGCGCACGTACCGCATCGGGGCGATCCTGCTCGACCTGCAGGACCCGACCCGGATCGTCGGTCGTCTCACCGAGCCGCTGCTGAGTCCCACCGAGGACGAACGCGACGGGTATGTGCCCAACGTCGTGTACTCGTGCGGTGGCCTCGTCCATGCCGGAACGCTGGTGCTGCCGTACGGGATCGGTGACGCCGCGATCGGGATCGCCACCGTGCCGCTGCCGGATCTGCTTTGTGCACTACGCGGCTGACTACCTGTCGGGACGCAACCGCACCATGCGGATCGTGGAGCTCTCGTCCAACTCGACATAGTCGGACCGTGAGCGCAGGAAGTCGCTGAACGACCGGAACCCCAGAGACTTCTCCGAGAACGACGGGTCCATCCGCTTCATCTGCGCCTTGACCGCCGAGTTGTGCAGCCACTCGACGTCGTCCTTCTCCAAGCCGATCTGCAGAGCGCGCAGGAGCAGCGCCGTCGCGGTGGCCTGCGGATCGGGCGGCTCCGGTTCCTCGTTTTCGTCCTTCTTGGTGCGCCGCGTGCGCCGCGGCGGGGTGCTCTGCGGCTCGGGCTCGAACACCGGCACACCGGGCAGCGCGTCGTAGATGATGAACTCGTCGCACGCGGCCGCCAGCGCGCGGCTCGAGGCCCCGGCCACCCCGATACCGACGACGTGACGGCCCAGCCGCTTGCAGCGCTGCGCGAGCGGGATGTAGTCGGAGTCGCCGGCCACGATCACCACATGCGTCAGGTCGGGCAGCCGGAACATGTCCTCGACCGCGTCGACCGCCAACCGGATGTCGGCGCCGTTCTTGCCATACGCCGCGGCGGGGAACAACTGCACCAGGTCCACGGCCCGGCCCACCAGTTGCTGGCGATATCCGGCGTTGACATCGGCCGACCAGTCGGCGTACGCGCGGGTGAGCACCAGCGTCCCGAACGACGACGCGAAATCCAAGATCGCACCCACGTCCACGGTGGCCTTGGTGAGCTTGTCGGCCTCCAGCCCCTTGGCCTTGTCCTTCTGGAACGAGTTTCGGCCGTTGACCTGGTCATATCGCGAGATGACGATGTTGTCGAAGTCGAGGTAGACCGCAACGCGGGTCGGAGCGGGCTCGGTCATGGGTCCAGTCTCGCCCATCGACGCGAGGTCGTGGCGCAGGCACGCACATCCACCTAGGCTGAAGGTGGCCGCTAAGCGCCACTGTCCCCTCAACAGACCGGAACCCCAGGTGGCAATCAGCGACGTTGCGATATACGCAAACTTGACCCCCGCCGAGATCGAGGCCATCGGCGCCGAACTCGACGCCATCCGTACCGACATCGAGGAATCCCTCGGTGCGCGCGACGCGGCGTACATCCGCCGCACCATCGCGTTCCAGCGAACCCTCGACGTGGCGGCGCGGTTGCTCATCGCGGGCACCCGCTCCAGGGCGGGCTGGCTGGCGGGCACCGCGGCGCTGGCGTACGCCAAGTCCGTCGAGAACATGGAGATCGGGCACAACGTCAGCCACGGCCAGTGGGACTGGATGAACGATCCAGAGATCCACTCCAGCACGTGGGAGTGGGACATGGTGGGCCCGTCGGCGCAGTGGCGTTATTCGCACAACTACCGCCACCACGTGTTCAGCAATGTCCTCGGCGTCGACGACGACCTGGGGTTCGGGGTCCTGCGGATGAGCCGCGACCAGAAGTGGGAACCGCAGCACCTCATCCAGCCGCTGCGAAACCTGTTGCTGGCCGCGGTGTTCGAGTGGGGCATCGGCCTGCACGACTACTACTCCGAACGTGACCGCGCAGATACCCAGGACGGCAAGGACGCCGCGCGCATGGCGTTCCGGCGCAAGATCGGCCGCCAGGTCGTCAAGGACTACGTCCTGCTGCCTGCGCTGAGCCTGCGGCGCTGGCGCCGCACGCTGCTCGCCAATCTCACGGCCAACCTGGTGCGCAACGTGTGGGCGTGCGTGGTGATCTTCTGCGGCCACTTCCCCGACGGCGCAGAGAAATTCACGCCGGAGACCCTCGAGCACGAGACCAAGGGGGAGTGGTACCTGCGGCAGATGCTCGGTGCGGCGAATTTCAAAGCCGGTCGCGTGCTGGCGTTTTCCAGCGGCAACCTGTGCTACCAGATCGAGCACCACCTGTTTCCCGACCTGCCGAGCAACCGGCTCGCGCAGATCGCCGAACGGGTCAGTGCGCTGTGCGACAAGTACGACCTGCCCTACACCACCGGGCCGATGCCGCGACAGTACCTGCAGACGCTGCGGACCATCTTCACACTCGCGCTGCCGGATACGGGCTGGCGCGGCATCTTTCGGCGCTAGCGCGTCGCCGGCTCGGTGATACGAGCCACGCCACCACAGCGGCGGTGATCCCAGAAGGGAACGCAACTTCTCATGCCCCTGTGACCTCGGGGAAACAGGGCGAAGTGCTCTGCCGTGTGGTGGCGTGCCCTGGCCTGTGCCCGTGCGCGTCGACCGCGTGAAACCCAGTCAACGCCTCTGGGCGCACGGTGTCAACGTTCCCCCGATCGGGGGACACGGGTTTCATCCGGTGCGTGGTCCGGTCGTCGGATACGGCCGCGCGCCGCAACGCGGCATTCTTATCTCAACGCGCCGGACAGGCCGCCGACAACAAAACGAAAAGCCTTATCCGACAAAGGAGTCGAAATGACGATGATCGCCCGTACCGCTGGTTTCGCCGCCGCTCTCGCCGCCCCCGCCCTGATCTTCCTGGGCGCCGCGACGGCCGACGCAGAATCCTCGGTGAGCAACTTCGGGCCGTCGGTCACCCACCACGACACGTTCCCGCACCAGGATCACGTACCCACCCCGGGAACCACGGAGCACCACCACCACCAGTACAACCGCGGACGCTGAGCCGGGGGATAGGGGGGAGAGCCCGGACCCACACAGGGTCCGGGCTCTTTTCCTGTTCACGGACCGTTCGCGCGGCGGGCTCCTAGGGTGGGGAAGGTGAGCACCCCGGGGACGCTTCCGCCAGGGCCGCCGCTACCGGCCGTCGTGCAGACCGCGATGATGCTGCGGTACTGGTCCCGGTTCGTCTCGGCCTGTCGGCGCCGCTACGGCGACGTGTTCACGCTGCGGATCTCCTCGATGGGCACCTGGGTGTACCTGGCCGATCCGAACGACATCAAGACCGTGTTCGCCGGGGACCCGACGGTGTTCCACGCCGGTGAGGCCAACTCCATGCTCAGCGGTCTACTGGGCGACACCTCGGTGCTGGTGATCGACGAGGACGTGCACCGCGACCGGCGTCGCCTCATGCTCGCACCGTTCGCGCGCGACGCCGTCGCCCGCCAGACCGGCGTGATGGCCGAGGTCGCCGCCGCCAACATCGCGGGTTGGCCCGTCGGCACCCCGTTCCCGGTCGCACCCAAGATGGCCGCGATCGCACTTGAGGTGATCCTGCGGACCGTGATCGGCGCGACCGATCCGGCCCGGCTCGCCGCATTGCGCCAGGTCATGCCGCAACTGCTCGGCATCGGACCGTGGCAGTCGCTGGCCGTCGCGAGCCCCGGTCTGCAACGCCGGCGCCCGTGGCGCACCCTGCAGCGCAACCTCGCCGAGGCCGACCGGCTGCTCTACGCCGAGATCGCCGCGTGCCGGGCCGACCCCCACCTGGCGTCGCGCCCCGACGCGCTCGCGATGCTGGTGCGCGCCGCCAACGACGACGGCCGCACCATGACAGACCGGGAACTGCGCGATCAGCTGATGACGCTGCTGGTCGCCGGTCACGAGACCACCGCGACCGGGCTGTCGTGGACACTCGAACGGCTCATCCGCCACCCGGCGGTCCTGGACAAGGCCGTGGCCGCCGCGCGCTCCGACAAGGGCTCCGGCGAGGCCTACCTCGACGCGGTGGTGCGCGAATCCCTGCGCATCCGCCCCGTGGTGTTCGAGGCCGGCCGCGTGCTCACCGAACCCGTCGAACTGGGCGGATACCTCCTGCCGGCCGGGACATTGGTCGCGCCGAGCATCGGACTGGTGCACGCCAGCGCCGACGTCTATCCCGACCCGGACCGGTTCGAACCGGACCGCATGCTGGCGTCCACCCAGACACCCAGCACGTGGCTGCCGTTCGGCGGCGGGAACCGCCGCTGTCTCGGCGCCACGTTCGCGCTCGTCGAGATGCGCGTTGTGCTGCGCGAAATCCTGCGCCGTGTCGACCTTTTCGCCACCACCGCGCGCGGTGAGAAGCAACGGCTCAAGCACGTCACGATGATCCCGCACCGCGGCGGGCGGATCTGTGTGCGGGGGCTCCGGGATGTGGCACCGGCTCCGATGACCTGTCCGGCTGAGGCGCGGCGTGCGTGACCAGCGAGGGGTACGGAGCGGCCTGACGCGGGCCGTGCTGGCGGTCGCCGCGAGCCTGCTGCTCGTGATCGCCTGCACGCAGGACGTCGAATCCCGTGGTGAACCCGCGGGCGGGCCTCCGGCCATCGCCACCGACCTGGACGTGCCCTGGGGCATCGCATTTCTGCCCGACGGCAGCGCGCTGATCGCCGAACGAGACAGTGCCGCAATCAAACACCTCACCGCGCCCGGCGACGTCGGGCAGATCGGTGCGGTGCCCGGCGTCGCGCCGCGCGGCGAAGGTGGTCTGCTCGGCCTGGCGACCGCCGGCGCGAACGTCTACGCCTACCTCACCACCGGCGGCGACAACCGCGTCGTCGCGATGCGCTACGCCGACGGCGCGCTGACCAACCCGGCGCCGATTCTCACCGGCATCCCCGCCGGGTCGCGTCACGACGGCGGACGCATTGCGTTCGGCCCCGACGGCAAGCTCTACGTCGCGACCGGCGAGATCGCGAATCCACCGCTCGCGCAGGACCGAACATCGTTGGCGGGCAAGATCCTTCGCGTCAACCCTGATGGTTCCGTGCCAGCGGACAACCCGTTTCCCGGATCGCCGGTGTGGTCCTACGGGCACCGCAACATCCAGGGACTGGCGTGGGACGCCGCGGGACGGTTGTGGGCCACCGAGTATGGCGCCGACCGGGTCGACGAGCTGAACCTGATCCGTCCCGGCGCCAACTACGGGTGGCCCGAAGCGGAGGGCCGCGCCGGTATCGAGGGCATGGTCGACCCGGTGGTCGAGTGGGGCACCGGTGAGGCCTCGCCGTCGGGTCTGGCGTTCTACGGCGGATCGCTGTGGGTGGCGGCCCTGCGCGGGGAGCGGCTGTTCCAGATCCCGGTGGCGGGCGACGGGACCGTCGGCACCCCGGCGCCGCTGTTCGTCGGGCAGTACGGGCGCCTGCGCACCGTGGTGGCCGCACCCGACGGTTCGCTGTGGTTCACCACGAGCAACCGTGACGGACGAGGCAGCGTTCGCGCCGGTGACGACCGGATTCTGCAGTTCCGGCCGTAACGCGTGCCATGGCGGGTTTGCGCGGTACGACATGATGGAGGGCATGGACACAACACGGGTGAAGCGGCCAGTGCGTGCCCTCGGGGTGCTCATGGGCGCGGTGATGGCGCTGCTGATGTGCGCGCCCAGCGGCGTCGCACAGGCAGCCCCAGCCGAGACCGCGCGGGACGTGATCTCCATCGGGGATCCCGGCGCACCCGGTCAGATCGAGCTTTTCGTCGACCCGTTGTGCCCGTTCAGCGGCAAGATGATCCAGCAGCAGGGCGCCGAGATCGGCAGGCGTATCGAGAACGGATCGCTGCACGTCAACCTGCGGTTCGTGAACTTCCTCGAAAGGCTCTCTGCCAGCGGCACATACGACAGCCGTGCCATCTACGCGGCGTTCGCCGTCGCCGGCTACTCCCGCGACAGCGGCGTGACGTGGCGCTTCATCGAACAGATCTTCTCGGCCGAGCAGCAGCCCAAAGAGCAGGGGAACACCGACCTCAGCAACGACCAGCTGGCCGGGCTCGCCGACCGTGCCGGCGCACCGCGGCTGGCGCAGGACCTGATCCGGCTCGGCCTGTTCGTCGGCTACGACCCCGTCGCTATCGCCAACAGCAACCAGGCCGCACTGCGGCAGTTCGCCGAGCCCGGCGTGCCGACCGTCCTGATCGACGGCCGGCCCTACGACGGCAACTCCGACTGGATGTCGCGGCTGCCGCGCTGAAGGGTGTTGTCGGGCGGATCTCGCTCGTAAGTTGCATCGGCCCCTGGGCAGGGAATCATGCGGTTGCTGTGCTTGCTTAGGAGCGACAAACGACCTGCTACACCGCTCGTACGCTGTCCGGGAATCCGAAAACTGCCCGTCGGCCGGCATGTTCCGGCAACTCAAATTGGTGTGAGGTGGGGCGGTGCTGTCACGGGATACTTGAACTTGACGCGACGTTGCAGGAGGTAATTGATGGAGGTCGATCCGCAGATTCTGAGGGCCTTGGCCGGACAAGTCGACGCAGCCGGCACGGTGATCTCGTCGGCGGATGTCGGGGGTAAGACCGTGTCCGCCGCTGACGGCCTGCCAGGTTCGACCACTCAATGGGCCACAAGGGCTGTTGGCGAACACTTCTCATCGATCGCGTCGAAGCTGGCGGAGAACGTGACCAAGATGGGGAAGGCGGTTCGTGGCGCAGGTGATGCGTTCGAGGTCACCGATGACTCGCTTGCCAGCGACTTCGACGGGCTGTTCTAGAAGTGCTTCCTTCACGTTCTACGTTGACGAGCTGGAATCCCGAATCTCTAGGTGCCTCTGCATCGTCAATTGACACTGCAGCACAATCTGTGGCTGGAGCGGTGCGCGGGATCGACCAAGCCTGTCAGGAAATGCCCGTGACCCAATCGTGGTCGGGCAAGTCCCATGAGGCGGCGGCAGCCATGTTCAAACGTGCCGACCGTGATGCCGCGAAATTCTCCGGCTACGCGAACGGTGTCGCTGCTGCGCTCAGGGGTGGTGCGGAATCGATCGGGTCCGCGCGGAGCGCGCTACTTGCGAAGGCGGAGCAGCTAGACACTGGGCCTCTCAACGTCACGGATCAGTGGGTGGTACTGATTGACCCTGCATACATGTCGGCCGACGAATTGGCGAAGCTACAAGAACTGGCTATGGAGGAGCAGGGTGTCGTGAACCGTATGCTCAGTGCCGTTGGTGACGCGGACGAAGCGACCGCGAACGCGGTGTCCTCTGCGGGAAAAGAGTTTGGGTTCGTCGAGCCAGGACCGCCGAAGACGGGCCTCGACTTGATTGTTCCGTCAGCCCAACGACCAACTGATCAGGTTCCGGACCCGAGAACTCCAATCGGGGTAATCGGCCAGGAAGCGATCAGGTCAGCTGATGAACAGCAGAACATCCGAGAAATCACGAAGTCAACGAACGAACACGGCGAAGAACTGACGACTGTGATCAAGCAGGATGGCAGCAAGTCGGTTCTGAAGCGCATGAATCCGTTCGACTGGCCGAGCAAGCAGAACTTTTATCAGATCGAGGAGTACGACAAAAACGGTGACTTCGTCGCGCGGACTAGTTCTTGGCACAGCGCTGGCAACGACTGCGACTACACATCAATCACATACGCCGATAACTCCAATCTCACGATGTCTATGGACTCATCGGGGCATCGGACCGTGGGATTTACAACTGCCGAGGGTCATCACAGTCAAGTACCTGTCGACTTGATCGACAGAATGTCGACGTCGACCGGTGCAGCGATGTCCGGGTTGGAGAAGCACATAGGGCGTGGCGGTTCGCTGCCGATGGTGACCGCAGAATCTGTCGAAAACATCGGAAAAAATCTGAAATGGGGTGGCCCAGCCCTTACCGCAGCGACCACGGTATTCGACATGGCGATGGCTGAATCAGGTAAAGACAGGTGCATTGCGCTTGTCGCGGGCGTGGCTGGCGGTGGTGGTGGCTGGGGCGCGGCAGAATTCGGGGCCTGGGTCGGCGCATTCGGCGGTCCCGTTGCGCCTGTCACCGTTCCCGCCGGCGCCCTCGCATTTGGGCTTGTGGGTGGTTTCGGTGGTTCTAAGCTCGGTCAGTTCATTGGAGAGGTCGTATGTCCGTCCTGAGTCTTCCGGAACCAGCCGCTTGGCGTAGTGGGCGAACACTGCTTGTAGTGGCTTTAGCCGGCGCAATAGCAGTCGCGGCGGTATACATCGTTCTGGGTGTAGTCGCAGCAACTCGCGGAAACTATCTCACCACGGCGGTGGCCTTCGGATGGGCAGCCTTCTTAGTGGCATTCTCTGCAGCGGTCCTGCTCGTCGGACTTGGTCGGACGAAATCCCAATTCGCCAGTGATTCAACGGGGCTGACGGTGCTGCCAGATCCAAGGTTCGGCGTGCTCATGCTTGTGGGTCTTGTTGTACTGATCCCCAGCTCTGTGGCGTTCGCGGTGTGCGCACCGTTCGGCGCCATCGAGTTCGCTGACTCCAGGGGATTGCAAACGATAGGGGCTGGTTTTGCCGCCATCGTCGCGTTCGTCGCAGTTCTAGGACTGATCACATCCTGGCGGCGAGGAGGAGTCGGGCACGTCAAATTGACTCCCGCCATGATCGAGACGGTCGACATCCTCACGAAGCGGGTGTGCGAGTGGGACGACGTCATCGACGTCGTTGATCACGCTGAATCACGAAAAACACGGCGCGCGGTGGTTCTTCGACTGCGCGACGGCAGCGAAGAGGTCATCGATATCGCCGACATCTACCTGCCCCGGGGCGCGGCCCTTTACTGGCTGGTGCGGCACTATTGGCGGCATCCGGAGGACCGCATGGAGCTAGTAGATTCGCGTGCTCCGGGGCGGCTGCACGACGGTCGATTCGACATGGGCTGACGAAGCACAAATGCCTCCGGGCGAAATAGGTTCTGTAACCCGGTTGCCGGGGGCAAACAACCTCACTACGTCAGCGGCGGCAGCGGGTAGATGATCTGCGCCTGCGCCGAATCCGGCGGTGCGATGGCCTTGACCTGCCCGCCCTGGATCTGCACCAGCATCGGGTCGAGCGCGGTGTTGTTGTGGAAGTGATCGCCCTCGGTCGCGAACTTGATGGGCCCGTAGAAGGTCTCCATGTCGGTCTGCGCGATCAGGTCGTTGAGCTTGCCGCGCGCGTCCTCCGACAACGACGGCGATTCACCGAGTTTTTCGACGGCGGCCTGCAGCACGCGACCGGCGGCGCTGCAGCCCGCGGCGGTGTAGTCCGGCGGCGAACCGTACTTGTCCTCGAACGCCTTGGCGTAGTCGGCGGCCGAGCCGAACAGGTCGTCGCTGAACGCGGCATTGGGCAGCCACACCGAGATGCCCATCACGCCGTCGGCCTGGCGGCCCAGCGCCTGCGAGAACGACGCGTCGGTGATGCCGTAGTGCTCGATGATCGCCTTCGGGGTGTATCCCGTCGCGCCCATGGCGCGCACGAAGTCGACCAGCAGCACATCGTGCCCGCCGACCGCGACGATGTCGGGCCGCTGCGCTGCGACCACCTGCGCCACCGGCGCCAGATCGGCGTTCGGCGGGAACAGCGAGTAGTGCACCACGTTGAGGTTCGCGGCCTCCGCACCCGCGCGGAAACCCTCGGCGGTGTTGTCGGAGAACGGCTCGTTGGCGCCGACGACGGCCGCGGTCACCGGCTTGGGGTTGGCGGTGTCGACGATGGACTGCATCGCGCGCGCGGCGGTGGTGTCGACGGCGGGGATGACGCCGTAGGTGAAGGCGGGCTGGTTCTTCCACACGTTGGGCGATTCGGCCGAGCCCGCGATACACGGGATGCGGTACTTGGCGCAGATCGGGTCCATCGCGAGCTGCACGCCGCTGGTGTAGGCGCCGAACATGGCGTTGACGCCTTCCTCGGTCGCCAGACGCGACGCCGCGTCGGCGCCGGTGCCGGGATCGCTCTTGCAGTCCTGCACGATCAGCTCGACGTTGTACTTCTGGTCACCGATCTGCAAGCCGCCCTTGCTGTTCACGGTGTCGGCCCACAGCTGGTAGCCGCGCTGCGCGATCTGACCGCCGGTCGCGGATTCACCGGAGAGTTCCAGCACGGCGCCCACCTTGAACGTGTCGCTGGCCCCGCCTCCGCCACCGCCGCCGGTGTCGCCGCCGCACGCGGCGAGCAGGCTCGGGGCGGCCACCACACCGCCGGCGAGCAGGCCGGCTCGGGCGAGGAACACTCGGCGGGGTATGTAGTTGGACATGATCATTCCTCTCCGGTTGCGGTGCAGGTGAAGGCCGTTCAACGGCCTCCCAGATAGAGGTGCATGAGTTCACGGTCGTCGGCGACGTCGGCGGGGGTGCCGTCGAACCGATTGCGCCCGCCCACAAGGACATACATGCGGTCGGCCACGCGCATGGCCTCGCGGATGTTCTGCTCGATCATCAGCACGCCGACGCCGCGCTGGGCGAGTTCGGCCGCGCGCACCAGCACGTCGCCGACGAGTTTGGGGGACAGGCCCGCCGACGGTTCGTCGAACAGCAAAAAGCGTGGGTTGAGCACCAGCGCACGCGCGATCGACAGGATCATCTGTTCACCGCCCGAGAGCTGACCGGCCGCGACGGTGTAACGCTCACGCAGGCGCGGGAACTCGTCGAGCAGCGTGTCGATGCGCTGGTCCAGTTCCTTCTTGTCGCGCAGCGTGTAGCCGCCGATGCGCAGGTTCTCCCGCACCGACAAATGCGGGAACACCCCGCCGCCCTGCGGCATCATCGCCACGCCGCGGCCCAGCGTCTTGTGCGACGGCAGATGCGTGATGTCCTCGTCGTCGATCTGCACCGTCCCCGCCCACGGGTCGATCATCCCGACGATCGCCTTGAGCAGCGTGCTCTTGCCGCAGCCGTTGGGCCCGAAGATGCACGTGACCTCACCGGTGCGGGCCGTCATCGACACCTCGTGCAGGATCTGCACGCTGCCGTAGCCCGCGTCGAGGTTCTCGACGGTGATCTCACTCATTGGTGGGCACCCCCAGGTACGCCTCCATGACGTGCGGGTCGTGCGAGATCTCGTCAAAGGTGCCCTGCGCCACGATCTTTCCGGCGTCCATCACGATGATGCGGTCACAGATGTCCTGCGCGAGTTCCATGTCGTGCTCGATGATCAGGAACGTCGTGCCCGCGTCGCGCAGCGTGCGGATGGCGTCGAGCATGATCTGGCGCAGCCGCGGGTGCACACCCGCGGCGACCTCGTCGAGCAGCGCGACCTTCGGTTTCTGCATCAGCACGCGGCCCATCTCGACCAGCCGCTGCTGCCCGCCCGAGAGCGTGTTGGCCAGGTCGTCGGCGACCCGGGTGAGCTCGAGTTGTTCCAGCACGGCGTCGGCGTCGGCGCGCGCGTTGTCCCAGCCGAACTGCACCGCGGCGGTCCAGAGGTTCTCGCGCACCGTCATGTTGGTGAACAGCGCCGGGATCTGGAACGTGCGGCCCAGGCCCGCGCGGGCGATCTTGTACGGCGCGAGCCGGGTGGTGTTGCGGCCGAACAGTTCGATGCTGCCGCCGTCGGGTTTGATGGCCCCGGTGAGCAGGTTGAACAGCGTGCTCTTGCCGCTGCCGTTGGGGCCGATGATGCCGACGATCTCGGCCTTCTCGACGTCGAACGACACGTCGTTGACCGCGTGGATACCGCCGAAGGAGCGGGACAGGTTGGCGACTTTCAGAACACTCATCGCGGGGCCTCCGTCTTCACGAGGTCGTGGCGGGCCCGCCCGAGATACTGGCGTATCAGGCGCATTCGGCGCGCACGGCGGCCCAGACTCACCAGGCCGTCGGGCAGGAACAGCACGATCAGCATCACGATGGCGCCGACGATGATGATGTACGCGGTGGTCTCGCCGTAGCTGACCCGGAGTTGTTCCTGCAGCAGGAACATCGCGGCCGCGCCGAGTGCGGGGCCCCACGCGTGGCCCAGGCCGCCGACCAGCACCATGACGACCAGCTGGTCGGTGATCAGGGTGTTCAGCACGCTCTGCGGGTTGATGAAGGTGATCCAGTAGGCGTTGATGCCACCGAGCACGGCCGGGATGACCGCGCTGAGCATGAACGCCTGGATCTTGACCAGGTTGGTGTTGATGCCCTGGGCGCGTGCGGCGATCTCGTTGTCGCGCACGGCTTTGACCTTGAAGCCGAACTTCGAGCGTTCCAGCAGCAGGTAGCACACCGCGTAGGCGATGGCCGAGGCGCCGAGCATGGTGTAGAAGAAGAAGTTGTCGTCGGCGCGGATCGGGGTGCTCAGACCGCCCGAGCCGCCGGTGAATTCGACCACCGTGGTGAGTTCGCGCACGGCCTCCGCGAGTGCCCACGTGGCGATCGCGAAGTACGCGCCTTTGAGGCGCAGCGCGGGCCAGCCAACCAGGGCCGCGACGGCGCCGGCGACGACGGCCGCGACGGGCAGCGTGGCCCAGAAGTCCCAGTCGTGCTGGGGCTGCATGAGGATCGCGGTGGTGTAGGCGCCGATGCCGAAGAACGCGACGTGACCGAAGCTGATGTAACCGGCGTAGCCGCAGATGACGTTCCAGGACAGCGCGATCCCGGCCCACAGCGCGACGCCGGTCGCGACGCGTACGTAGTACGGCGACGTCATCAGCGGCAGCAGGCACATGACGGCGACGACGACGACGAGCACGCCGAGATTCAGGTAGGGGTTACCGCCCGAGGCGGGGCGCTTGCTCATGCGATGCCTCGCCGGGAGATGCCCTGCGGGAACAGCAGCAGCGCCACGAACAGCACCGCGAACACCACCAGCAGCGTGTAGTTGGCGCCGACATACGTCGTGACCAGGGACTGCAGGATGCCCAGGAACAGGCCCGCGACCATCACCCCGACCACCGAGCCCAGGCCGGCGAGCACCACGACGAAGAACGCGAACAGCGTGTAGCGCAGCCCGACTTCGGGTGTCATGGCGTAGATCGCGCCGAGCAGTGCGCCTGCCATGGCGGTGAGGCCCGTGTAGATCGCGTAGACCAGGCTGCTGATGCGTTTGACGTCGATGCCCATCAGGCCCGCGTTCTCCTTGCTCTGCGCGGTGGCGCGGATCGCCAGGCCCGTGCGGGTGTAGAAGAGGAACGCCAGGAACAGGGCCGTCGCGATCACCGCGAATGCGAACCCGGCCACCCGGATCATGGGTGCGGTGATGCCGAATATCGAGATGTTGCCGGTGAACAGGCTGGTGGGCACGGTGCGCGGGTTGTAGCCGAACACCGTGAGCAGGCCGCCGCGGATCAGCGTCGCCAGGCCGAACGTGAACGCCAG
Organism: Mycolicibacterium smegmatis; assembly: GCF_001457595.1. Taxonomy (GTDB): domain Bacteria; phylum Actinomycetota; class Actinomycetes; order Mycobacteriales; family Mycobacteriaceae; genus Mycobacterium; species Mycobacterium smegmatis. The sequence goes on from NZ_LN831039.1 coordinate 1,318,416, forward strand.
GCCCATCAGTGCGGGTAGCGCGTACTTGCTCATCCGCACCCGGTAGATCAGCGGCGCGATGATCCACCCCACGATCCCGAACACCACGAAGACCGCCGGCAGCAGGGCGAACGCGTCGATGCCGATGGCCTCGCTCACCACGATCGCGGCGAACGCGCCGATCACCACCCACATCCCGACGGCGAGGTCGACGACGTCGAGGACACCGAATGACAGTGAGAACCCGATGCTGATGGCGACGTACAGCCCACCGATGAGGATTCCGCCGACAAGCGCTTGCACGAGTCCGGTCATAGGGTCCTTTCGACTGGGCGGAGGTCAGGACCCTTCGGAGCGTATCCACGGCAGGCGAATGCCGCGATCGGAACGACAGAAATTGCTGGGAGCGGGAAATTTTCGCTCGTATGAGCACCGATTGGCTTTTGATCTGCAACTCGTTGGCGCTGTTCCCACTCTCACTATAAGGGCGCAGGTGGGGCTTGCGGCAAGGCCCGGTGCCTGGTGCACAATCGGCGGTCCGATCACACGGAACAGGGGGAATAGTGGTGGCGAATCCGCCGAAACCGTTCGAAGTGCACGAGTCCGGGGCCTATCTGCACGGCACCAAGGCCGACCTCAAGGTGGGGGACCGACTGGTGCCCGGCCGCGAGTCCAACTTCGAGGCCGGGCGCATCATGAAGCACGTCTACATCACCCAGACGCTGGACGCCGCGGTGTGGGGCGCCGAGCTTGCTGTCGGTGAGGGTCGCGGGCGGATTTACATCGTCGAACCCGAGGGCGAGATCGAAGACGACCCGAACGTCACCGACAAGAAGCTCCCCGGCAACCCGACCCGCTCCTACCGCACCCGTGAGCCCGTGCGGATCGTCGGGGAGCTCACCGACTGGGAGGGGCATTCGCCGGAGCAGATCGCTGCCATGCGGGAGGGGCTCGAGGATCTACGGCGCAAGGGGCTCGCGGTCATCTATGACTAGGTGGGGTCTGCGGCGCTGTTCGGCGGCTCAGCGACGCGGACTGATGCCGCGAGGATGCCTAGAACCAGGATGAGTGGAACCGAAACGGGCCATGCGATCAGCAACAACATTGGACCCCACATCGTGAGGTTCACGATGAACAGGCGAACGTACTCGCCTGTTGGCACTGGGCTGGTGTCATTGCTGCCGGCGATCATGCCGACGGACAAGCCGATCCCCGCCACCGTGCAGACGAACGCGGTTGCCGCTGCCGTGCAGGCGAGCACGCGGCGTGAGCTGGGCTTGGCGAATCTGATCATCTGCGATTTTTCGGTAACAGCGCCCCGCGCGCCTCATCAATATGGGCCAGCAGCAGAGCCTTTCGCCAAGTCCACCACGTTTCTTCGTCGGCGTCGACTGGAGGGGTCTGCGGATCATCGTCAGAGCGGCTGAGCGCCAACAGGTGGCGCCATCCGTCGGACGAACCGGTGAGGCCGAAGGCGTTAGGAGCGTCGAGGGGAGCGAGCATGACGTCGATGCCACCTTCACGTGCTGACCAACAGATCTGCAGTTTGTAGTCGGCGCTTCGATAGTAAACGGCCCACGTCGGCCGGTCTCCGTACACCATCGTGTTGTCCGCTGCCTCCAACGCGAAGCCGAGACTTGCCAACATTGGCCCCAGGTGTTGGTCGACACTCGTATGGCTCACAGTGACCATTCTTCCTCGCATCGAAAGTCCGAGGCGACTCGTGCGAAGTCGCGTCACGCTCCGGAGACCGCAGCCGACGAGGACTTGTGTTTCACGCAGGCCCTCGCCGATCGAGAGGCCAGGCTGAAAGGTAGACGCCGATGGCGTTGTCGATCGCCCTGCCGCGTTCGTTGGGTATGTGCTCGGGTCCGTAGTTGTCGCTCAACGCTTCTGAGAGCGCGTCGATGAGCGCGTCGCTCTGTTCGATGGTGGGCCGCTCACACCTCTGAAGCAGATACAGAAGTTCCGGATTTCTCTGCGCGAGTTCACCTTCGATGACTGCACGGGCATCATCTGAGATTGCATCAAGGACACTGCTCATGGTCTCCTCCATCCACCTCGGCGGGACGGGACTGGTGTATCGCGGCAGGCGTTCATGGCGGGCGACAATGCAAAACCGCCACCACGTACACGAACGCGATTGCCGCTGCCGTGTGGGCGAGTATGCGACGCATCTCGTTCTGGATCTGATCATCGGCAACCTACGCCGGATCGGCATAGCGGCGTGGCTCGTTCGAGACCGCAGGCCGCTCGACGGGCGGTGCAATCGTGTGTTCGACCTTCGGTGCCTGATACCGATACTCATTCGGGATCTCCTCCACACGTGCCGGCAGTCCGTCATGCTCGTGCCCAGCCCACTGGATGGTATGAGGATCGAGAGGCTGCTCTGGAGGAAGTCCCGGCCAATCCTCCTCGAGGTCGAGCAAGTAGTAGTACCGGACGGCTTCGTCCAGGTCTTGCCACGGTCCCGGGTTGATGATCGATTGCGTCGTATCGCGGACGAGGCCCCATGGGGTGGGTGATGAAGACGCCGTGTACACCAGGTACATCTTCGTTCCGTGGGTCCACGCGTTCACTGGCCCTGTCGACAGTTGTCGGAGACACTAGCATAATCAGGATGCGCGAGAGACATCCTGATTCACTGTTCACGCTGAACTGAGACGCGGTGAGACCCGGTTCGGGGCTGGTATCGAGTTGGCTCGGGCCTCAACTGCAAATTGGCCGTCTTCCCGAGCGCATTCGCAGAAATGTGTCAAACACAGTCCAAGGTATTCCTCGCCAAGAAGCGTTGCAGCTTAGTTGATTTGGATAATCGGGGCGCCCCTCCGCGCAACCCGAGCCTTGGGTTCAGCACCGTGCCTCGAGCATGACCGAACCTATGGCGGCCTTGAGAAGGCCAACACCACACGACGAAGCCAGCACCACACCCGCGATATCCGGCGGTAAGCGCCGCCCGTCGTTGTCGCGCAGCGGCGCTGCTGAAGATCGAGCACTTCGAGAGCGATAGGACCAAGACTGCCCTCGGTGCCGACTGTGCCGCTCAGACGATCGGGTCCGGCCCCTTGCCGGTGGCAGCGGCGAAGCGCACCTGTACGTCTTGCCAGTTGACGACGTTCCAGATCGCCTTCACATAGTCGGCCTTGACGTTCTTGTACTGCAGGTAGTACGCGTGTTCCCACATGTCGACCAGCAACAGCGGGATGATTCCCAGTGGGACATTTGCTTGCTGGTCGTACAACTGGAAGGTCAGCAGCCGGTCACCGAGGGTGTCGTAGCCCAACACCGCCCAGCCGGACCCCTGCAAACCGTTGGCGGCCGCGGTGAACTGCGCGCGAAAGTTGTCGAACGAGCCGAACTGGTCGTCGATCGCAGCCGCGAGATCCCCGGTCGGCTTGTCGCCACCGTGCGGGGACAGGTTCTTCCACCAGATCGTGTGGTTGACGTGCCCGCCGAGGTGGAACGCAAGGTTCTTCTCGTGCAGGAAGATCGCGCCGTGATCGCCGTTGGCGCGCGCTTCTTCAAGCTTGGCGATCGCGTCGTTGACGCCCTTGACGTAGGTGGCGTGGTGCTTGCTGTGGTGAATCTCGTTGATCTGTCCGGAGATATGCGGTTCCAGGGCCGCATAGTCGTAATCGAGCTCGGGCAGGGTGTACTCAGCCATGGGTATCCTCTCGCGCTTGATGGACCTACACTCAGGATAGCTGTCCATCTTTACACATATACAGTTGGTAATGTATTTGTGGAAGTACCGCCCGTGCGATGGCGTACGCGGAAAGCCCGGAGTCACACCTACTTGAGTGGTCGATTCACCTATGGCCGACGACGAGAAAACCCGTTGGGCGATTGACGTCATGACTGCGTGGCTCGACGACCGCGACGACGACCTGCTGCACGCCAGGATCGAGAGCTATCTGGGCGAGCCCGAGGGCGCTTCGGCGTTGGCGATCGGGCTTGTCAACTTGTCAGGGCTGCTGTTGATGGGCCTGGAGACGCTGATCGGCAAGGACGGGCAGGAAATCCTCCAGACCATCGCGATGACGGTCTCGCGTTCCAGCGCGGCCCCTGAGTGACTTCTCCGCGGGTGGTGGCCCCGGCGTCGGACCGGGGCCACCACCCGCAGGGATCAGGCATCCGCTCGTGCTTCTCTGGCGGCATCGACCATGTTGCGCAGTGACTCGGTGACCTCGTCGGTCTTGCGGGTTTTCAGTCCGCAATCAGGGTTGACCCAAAGGCGTTCGGCAGGTACAGCTTTCAGTGCGTTCCGCAAGGCGGTCGCCATCTCCTCGGTGGTCGGAACGCGCGGGGAGTGGATGTCGTAGACTCCGGGGCCGACGCCGTTGCCGAACCCGGCGGCGTTGAGGTCGTCGAGCACCTCCATGTGCGACCGGGCGGCCTCGATCGAGGTCACGTCGGCATCGAGATCGGCGATCGCCCCGATCACCTCGCCGAACTCCGAGTAGCACAGGTGAGTGTGGATCTGGGTGGAGTCCTCGACCCCCGAGGTCGCCAATCGGAACGCCTCGACGGCCCATTTCAGGTACGCCGCTTGGTCTTTCGACCGCAGCGGGAGGAGTTCGCGCAAGGCGGGCTCGTCGACCTGGATGATCACGATGCCCGCGGCCTGCAGATCGACGGTCTCGTCACGGATGGCGAGCGCGACCTGGGCGGCGGTATCGGCCAGCGGCTGGTCGTCGCGGACAAACGACCACGCCAGGATGGTGACCGGTCCGGTGAGCATGCCTTTCATCGGCTTGTCGGTCAGCGACTGGGCATACTGCGCCCAGCTCACCGTCATCGGCTCTGGGCGCGCCACGTCGCCGTACAGAATCGGCGGACGCACGCACCGTGAGCCGTAGGACTGCACCCAGCCGTTCTCGGTCGCGAAGAAACCCGTCAGCTGTTCGGCGAAATACTGCACCATGTCGTTGCGCTCCGGCTCGCCGTGCACGAGCACGTCGAGGCCCAGGTCTTCCTGCAACTTCACCACCCCCGCGATCTCGTGTTTCATCCGCCTCTCGTACTCGGCGGTGTCGATGGTGCCGTTGCGCAGTTCGGCGCGGGCCACGCGGATGGCCGACGTCTGCGGGTACGACCCGATCGTGGTCGTCGGGAGCGGGGGCAGGCCCAGCCGGTCCTGCTGAACCTCCCGCCGGCGTGCGGCCGGGCCGCGCTGGGCGCCCGAGGCAAGGATCGACGAGAGCCGTTCCCGCACGTGATCGTTGTTGAGTCGCGGGTCGGACTTGCGTGCGGCGATCGCGTCGTTGGATGCGGCGATCTCACCGGCGATGGCTTCGCGTCCCTGCGTGAGGCCGCGCGCCAGCGCGACGACCTCGGTGACCTTCTCGAACCCGAAGGCCAGCCAGCTGCGCAGTGCAGGGTCGAGCTCCGACTCGGCGTCGAGGGTGTAGGGCACATGCAGTGTCGAGCACGACGTGGAGACGGCGAGGTTGCCGACGGACCCCAGTAGTGACGCCAATGTCCCCAGAGCCGACTGCAGGTCGGTGCGCCAGATGTTGCGGCCGTCCACGACGCCGGCAACCACGGTCTTGGTCGTGAGTTCCGGCACGGCGGCCACCGCAGCGGCGGTCCCGGCCACCAGGTCGACGCCGATCGCCTCGACCGGCGTGCGGGCCAGTGCCGGCAGCGCGTCGGTGAGCTCACCGAAGTAGCTCGCGACGAACAGAGCGGGCCGCTTCGCCAGCCCGCCGAGGACCTTGTAGGTCTGCCCGGCCAGCTCGGCCGCGTTGTCGAGGATGTCGGTGACCAGCACGGGCTCGTCGATCTGCACCCACTGCACGCCCTCGTCGGCGAGCAGCTCCAACAGTTGGCCGTACACGCTCACCAGCTCGCCGAGTCGGGAGATCGGAGCAACGGCCCCGCCGACGGCCTTGCTCAGCGCCAGGAATGTGATGGGTCCGACCACGACCGGGCGTGCTGGAATACCGAGTGCCCGTGCCTCTCTCAGCTCTTCGATGACTTTGGCAGGGTGGAGGGCGAAGCTGGTGTCGGGACCGAGTTCGGGGACGATGTAGTGGTAGTTGGTGTCAAACCACTTGGTCATCTCCAGTGGAGCGATGTCGGTGCCGTCGTAGGTGCCGCCTCGCGCGGCGGCGAAGTAGCGGTCCAGATCGTCGGCTACCCCGGCCACGCGGGGAGGCAAAGCGCCGACCAGAACGGCGGTGTCGAGCACGTGGTCGTAGTAGGAGAAGGTGTTCACCGGAACGGAATCCAGCCCGGCGGCGGTCAGCGATTCCCAGGTGTCGCGGCGGATCTTGGCCGCGACCGACTCCAGTCCGCTGCGGTCAAGGTTTCCGGCCCAGTACTTCTCGACGGCGCGCTTGAGTTCGCGATTCGGGCCGATACGGGGCGATCCGAGGATGGTGGCGGTGAACGGTGTTGCGGTCATGAGGACGTCCTCTTCGGTACGGCGGAAGGCCATCGCCTTGAGACGTCGAACCGAACGCGGCTGACCACGACAGGTCTACCGATTCGGCCAATGCCCATTCCACGAGGCGATGAACCACCGGACGCGGCGCATCCGGTACGGCTGGCAGGTCTTCGGACTCACAGGCGCGTGCGCTGACGCACACCTACTGGCCGTCGCTTCCCAGCCCCTAGGCGGGGCCAGTGCTGATGACGGCGGTCGTTCCTGCATACCGCTGCGGGACAGTCCCGGATTTTCACCGGGTTCCCTCTCGTTCCGCACCTGTGACAGCACACGGAACTCGATGGCCGGTACGGGCGTTCGTCGAGCGCCTGTAGCGGACAAACCAGCTGCGGCTGCAGCGTACCTCTACCGGGCTGTCGGCAGCGACCCTGACCGATGGTCGTTTCGGCGGTCCAGCCAGTCGGCCAGGGATCGGCCGGCTTCCAGGACGTGGTGCTCGGCGATGACCCGCGCGTGGTCGGCGTCACGTTTCTCCAGTGCGTCGAGGAGCTCTTCGTGCTCGGACAGCGAGTGTTTCTCGTGCTCGGGGAACAGGACCAGGAAGTTGGTGGGGACCACGCGTGCCGCCTGCTTGATCGCAGCGAGCAGCCTTGGGGAATGGGCGGCGCGGTGAATGGCTTGGTGGAAACGCCAATTCGCTTCGCCGATGGCGTCGTCGCCGGAGTGTTCGGCGACGCCGGCCGCCAATGCCCGCAGCTGGTCGAGTTCTTCGTCGGTGACGCGTTCGGCGGCCCAGGCCGCCGCCTGTCCGGTGAGGACGCCGAGGATTGTGAAGCTGTCGAGGACGTCGGCCGAGCTGATGCCGATCACCGTGATGCCACTGCGCGGGGCCACGCGAACCAGGCCCTCGAACGACAGCTCGAGCAACGCCTCGCGTACCGGCGTGCGACTGGTGGCGAACTCGGCGGTAATCGCATCCAGGTCGATTCGGGTGCCCGCAGGTAACGCGCCGGTGAGAATGCGGTCGCGGAGCTCACGGGCGGCGCGTTCGCGCACCGTTCCGCCGATGTCCATGCCGACCACCCGACGATCCTAGCAAGCTACACATCTAACGTTTGAAATCTGATATATCAGGTGTTAGATTGCAATGCATGGGTCAGCGTCGCACCGACAAGATGTCTCTCGTTGCTTTCATGCAGGCGGGAAGCGCCTCCGTGTATGCCGGATCCTGGCGCCACCCCGCCACCGAACACGGCTATCTCGACGCGGCGTACTACGCCAAGGTCGGGCGGCAGCTGGAGGAAGGCTGCTTCGATCTGATGTTCTTCGACGACCGACTTGCGATGCCCGGCATCTACGGCGGTTCGGTCGCCGAAGCGGTCCGATACGGCGCGCGCCCAGTCAAACTCGACCTCAGCGTCATCCTCGGCGTACTCGCCCAAGCGACATCGCACATCGGCCTCGGCGCCACCTATTCGACGACGTACTACCAGCCGTTCCACGTCGCACGGACGTTCGCCAGCCTGGATCACCTGTCGCGCGGAAGGGCCGCATGGAATGTGGTGACCTCCGTCAACGACAGTGAGGCCCAGAATTTCGGCGTCGACGCCCATCTGGGCCACGACGAACGCTATGACCGCGCAGATGAGTTCCTCGACGTGGTCACCGGACTGTGGGACACCTGGGACGACGACGCCATCCGGCACGACCGGGCCGGTGGCATGTATGCCGACCCCGACAAGGTGCACGAACTCCGGCACCAGGGCAAATACTTCTCGGCTCGCGGACCGCTGACGGTACCCCGGACTCCGCAGGGCCGGCCGGTCATCCTGCAGGCCGGGTCCTCGGGACGGGGACGCGACTTCGCCTCCCGCTGGGCGGAATTGATCTTCACCGGCGATCCCGGCCTGGCGATCGCACGAGAGCACTACGCCGACCAGAAGGCTCGTATCGCCGAAGCTGGACGCAACCCGTCGGCCGTGCGCATCTGCCCGATGGTCTATGCCGTGGTCGGCGAGAGCGAGTCGCACGCCAAGGAACGTGAGGCGATGTTCCTCCATGACCTCGTCGACCCGATGGCGTCGCTCACGCTGCTGTCGGAACTGATGAACTACGACTTCGCTGCGCATGGCCTGGATGATCCGGTGACCGACGAGCTGATCGCGTCGGTGTCGGGGGTCAGGGGGCTGGTGCAGAACATCCGTAACCACATCGGCGGGGATACGGTGACGGTGCGTGACCTCGCCGGGCATCGGGCGACGCTGCTGCAAGGTCCCCGCTTCGTCGGGACCGGCCCCCAGGTAGCCGACCAGATGGCCGAGTGGTTCGAGGCGCAGGCCTGCGACGGGTTCGTCCTGGCCGCCACGCACATGCCCGGAGCATTCGAAGACGTGGTGCGCATGGTGGTGCCGGAACTGCAGCGGCGCGGGCTGTTCCGCAGTGCCTACGAGGCGTCGACCCTGCGCGGGCACCTCGGATTGGAGCGGCCCGCATCGACCCGATTGAGCGCGTAGATGACACCGAACGCGATGCTCGAGGGAGTCCGAGTCCTGGATTTCGCCACGCTGGCCGCCGCCCCGCTGGCCGCGACGTACCTCGGGGAGTTCGGCGCCGAGGTGATCAAGGTCGAGCAGCCACATCACGGCGACCCGATCCGGACCTGGGGCAACCAGCGCGACGGGATCGGCCTGATGTGGAAGTCGGTATCGCGGAACAAGAAGTCGATCACTCTCGACTTGCGCAGCGCCGAGGGCCAGGCGCTGGCTCACCGACTGGTCGAGCATGCCGACGTGGTCGTCGTCAACACCCGCCCGCAGACACTGGCGCGGTGGAACATGAGCTACGAGACCCTACGCCGGATCAACGACCAGATCGTCATGCTGCACATCACCGGCTACGGACTGTCCGGTCCGAAGGCCGAGCGGCCGGGCTTCGGCACCCTCGGTGAGGCGATGAGCGGGTTCGCCCATCTCACCGGTGAGGCGGACGGTCCACCGACCCTGCCGCCGTTCATGCTGGCCGACGGGGTGGCGTCGCTGAACGCCGCATACGCCGTGATGATGGCGCTGTATCACCGCGACGTACACGGCGGCGACGGTCAGCTGATCGACATCAATCTCATCGACCCGCTGGCCCGGCTGCTGGAGCAGACACTCCTGGGCTACGACCAATTGGGGCTGGTGCCTATGCGTGCCGGAAACCGCTGGGACATCTCGGCGCCACGCAACACCTATCAGACCGCCGACGGCAAGTGGCTGGCGATGTCGGGAAGCTCACCGGCACTGGCACTTCGGGTGTTCAAGGCCATCGGGCGTGCCGACCTCGTCAGCGACGCCGACTTCTCCGACCCGCAGCGCCGGCTGGCGCGGGCGAGGGAAGTCGATGCCGTCGTCGCGGAGTGGGTGGCCACCAAGACCCTCGCGGAGGCGATGGCGGTGTTCGACAACGCGGAGGTGGCCGCGGCCCCGGTCTACGACATCGAGGGCCTGGTCGCCGATGAGCAGCTGCGCCACCGCGGCATATTCGTGGCTGTAGAGGACAGCCAGTTGGGCCGCGTGACGGTGCAGGCACCGGTGCCGCGGTTCTCGGACAGCGACGGACGCATCGACCACCTCGGCCCGGCCCTGGGCGAACACAACGACGAGATCTACGGAAACCTGTTGGGCCTGTTGCCGGCCGAACTCGACGAACTGCGCGCCCGAGGCGTGCTCTGACCGATGGAAGAAGACCTGTGACCAATCTGCTGCGCCGCTCCGAACTCGCGTTGCCGGCTTGCAACGACCACATGTTCGACAAGGGCGTCACGTGCGGCGCCGATCTGGTGTTCCTGGATCTGGAGGACGCCACACCGGTGGGGCTCAAGGTGGAATCGCGTGCCAAGGCCATTCACGCGCTGACCCAGCTCGACTGGGGCCGCACCGCGCGCGCTGTCCGGATCAACGGCCTCGATACCGAATGGTGCCATGACGACATCATCGAGATCCTCACACATGCAGGAGATCACCTCGACACCATTGTGATCCCGAAGGCCAAGACGGCGCGGGATGTGTGGTGGGTCGACGTCCTGCTGACCCAGCTGGAGGCGAAGCTCGGTCTGGACAAGACGATCCGCCTCGAAGTCCTGATCGAGGAGGTCGAGGGACTGGCCAACGCCGAGGACATTGTGCGGGCCAGTCCCCGGTTGGATGCGGTGATCTTCGGCGTCGGGGACTTCTCTCTGTCGCAGGGTGCCCGGGTGGACACCAACTTCGACCCGCTCGGCGAGTATCCCGGCGACTTCTGGGTCTATGCACGCAACAAGATCATGGTGGCGGCCCGCATCGCGGGGATCGACGCGATCGACTCACCGTATCCGGATTACCGGAACCTGGAGGGATACGAGCGGGACGCCCGACGGTCCTCGTTGATGGGTTACACCGGAAAGTGGGCCATCCATCCCGACCAGGTGCCGATCGCCAACGAGGTCTACGCGCCCACTACCGACGAGATCGCCCGCGCCGAGCGTAATGTCGCCGCGTACCGGGAAGCAGAGGCCAAGGGTCGGGGCGCCGTCGGCGTCGAGGGCGTGCTGGTGGACGCCGCGCACGTCAAGATGGCCGAGGAGACTCTGGCCCGGGCGGCACTGATCAGCGGGGGTCGTTGACCGTCGGGTAAGGAAGGTCGCTGCTTGCGTGGGGGTCGACCTTGACCGGACGCCCGATGTAGGGAAACGCGCGCTGAGGGCATGCGGGACGTTCGCAGACTTTGCATCCGGCGCCGATCGGGACAGCGGCGGCTTCGTCGGCGAGATCGATACCCGCCGAATAGATCAGCCGGTGAGCGTGGGCGAGGTCGCAACCAAGACCGATCGCAAAGCTCTTGGTCGGCCCGAGATAACTGCTCTGACTGGGTGCGGTGGTCCTGGCGATCCAGAAGTAGGACCGCCCGTCGGGCATCTGGGCGACCTGGGTGACGAACTGCCCCGGTTGGGCGAATGCCTGGTGCACAACCCACAGCGGGCAGTTTCCACCGACGCGCGAGAAGTGAAAAGCGGTCGCGGACTGCCGTTTCGAGATGTTTCCGGCGTTGTCGGTGCGGACGAAGATGAACGGAACCCCGCGGGCGTCGGGACGCTGCAGCGTCGACAGGCGATGGCACACGGTCTCGAAGCCGACCTCGAAGCGACGGGCCAGCCGGTCGATGTCATAGCGCAACTCCTCGGCCGCCGCCAGGAACATCCGGTACGGCAGCAGCAGCGCGCCCGCGTAGTAGTTCGCGAGTCCGATGCGCGCCACTTCCCGTGCCTCGGTGCTGAGGTCGTCGGCATCGGCGACCAGCTCGGCGATCAATTCGGCCTGGGTCAGTAGCGCGTACTGAGTGGCAATCTGGAAGGCCCGTTGACCGGGATGTAGCCAGCGGGCGACGTACAGTGTCGCATGGTCGGGTCGGTAGATGCGTTTGCCGTTGGCGCTTAGCACTTGTCCGTCGTCGATGACGACATTGATGCCCAACTCGTCGGACAACAGCTCGGCCAGCTGAGCGTCGAGCCCGCCGATCCGCAGGCCGCGGCGATCGAACACACCCTCCGCCGCCTGGTCGAGTTCAGCGACGTGGTTCTTGCGGTCGTAGAAGAAATCGCGGACCTCCTCGAACGGCATCGGTTGCTGCAACGGCACCGGCGCGTCCGCGCTGGCGCGGGTGTGCATCGCCTCGAGTTCGGTGGTCGCGTCGAACAATCGGCGGTGCAGTGTCACCAACGTCTGCCCGACGGCGGGCATCCGGGCGACGAGTTCCTCGATCTGCGCTTGGGTGGCCGCGCTGTCGACCAGGATGTCGCGAAGGTCGGAGACCAGCCGGGCATCCGAGTCCGGGGTGAAGTAGTGGGTCGGCAGGTCGAAGCGCTCCGACAGCGACAACAGGACCGGCACCGTAACCGGACGCTGGTCGTTCTCCAACTGGTTGATGTAGCTCGTCGACAGCCCGAGGGCACGCGCCAGCGCGACCTGAGTCAGGCCGTGCTCTTCCCGCAACCTGCGTAGGCGAGGGCCTATGAACGTCTTCGCCACACACACAGCCTAACCGCGATTCTTACACAGGATTTGCAAAGGCTGGCCCACCAGGACACAAAACTACGCATATACAGGCTCTTTACGTGCCATTAGGGGCTGCGTAGCGTGCGGATCATGCGTATTCACGACGTCCGCACCCGGCGCAGCGCCGAGGACTTCCCCCGCTCCGAACATCTCGCGTGGAAGATCGCGCAGGTCGCCGCCGACCCGGTCGCGGTCGACGCCGATGTCGAGGAGATGGTGCTCAACCGGATCATCGACAACGCTGCGGTGTCGGCGGCCTCGGTCACCCGTCGGCCCGTGGCGGTGGCCCGGGCGCAGGCGCAGGCACATCGCGCCAACGCAGGCGCGACCGTCTTCGGCATCGACGGTGGATACTCCCCGGAGTGGGCCGCCTGGGCCAATGGTGTCGCCGTCCGCGAACTCGACTTCCACGACACGTTCCTGGCCGCGGACTACTCGCACCCGGGCGACAACATCCCCCCGCTGGTCGCCGTCGCCCAGCATCTCGGCGTGCGTGGCGCCGACCTGATCCGCGGCCTGGCTACGGCGTACGAGATCCAGATCGACCTGGTCAAGGGCATCTGCCTGCACCAGCACAAAATCGACCATGTCGCCCACCTGGGCCCGTCGGTCGCCGCTGGACTCGGCACCATGCTGCGGCTGGACCCCGAAACGATCTATGCCGCGATCGGGCAGGCTCTGCACCTGACGACGGCCACCCGGCAGTCCCGCAAGGGCCTGATCTCGAGCTGGAAGGCCTACGCGCCCGCCCACGCGGGCAAGGTCGCCATCGAGGCCGTCGACCGCGCGATGCGCGGCGAGGGATCGCCGGCACCGATCTGGGAGGGCGAGGACGGAGTCATCGCCTGGATGCTCGCCGGCCCCGAGCACACCTACCAGGTTCCGCTGCCCGAGCCGGGTGAATCCAAGCGCGCGATCCTGGACAGCTACACCAAGGAGCATTCCGCGGAGTACCAGAGTCAGGCCCCGATCGACCTGGCTCGCAGAATGCGCGAACGGATCGGTGATCTCGACCAGATCGCCTCGATTGTGCTGCACACCAGCCACCACACCCACGTGGTGATCGGAACAGGCAGCAACGACCCGCAGAAGTTCGATCCCGACGCGTCCCGCGAGACCCTGGACCACTCGGTGATGTACATCTTTGCCGTCGCGCTGCAGGACGGCGTCTGGCACCACGAAACGTCGTATTCGCCGGAGCGGGCGCACCGACCGGCCACCATCGAACTGTGGCGCAAGATCTCCACTGTCGAGGATCCGGAGTGGACGCGCCGCTATCACGCCACCGACCCGGCCGAGAAGGCGTTCGGCGCGCGTGTCGAGATCACGCTCAAGAGTGGTGAGGTCATCACCGACGAGCTCGCGGTCGCCGACGCCCACCCGCTCGGGGCGCGCCCATTCGCGCGTGAGCAGTACCGCAACAAGTTCGTCACCCTGGCCGACGGCGTCGTCGATCCCGCGGAACAGCAGCGCTTCCTGGCCGCCGTCGACGAACTCGCCTCGCTGAAGCCGGGGGGCCTGGGCGTGCTCAACGTCCGGGTCGACAAGACGGTGTTGGACAAGTCGCCGACGATCCCCTCGGGGATTTTCCAATGAGCGGGCTGATGGGTTCCACCGTTTCGGCGGCCCAGAAGCGCAAGGCATTCCGGGACGCCCTGGACTCCGGCCGGCTGCAGCGGATGCCGGGAGCGTTCTCGCCGCTGGTGGCCAAGAGCCTTACCGACATCGGGTTCGACGGAATCTACGTCTCGGGTGCGGTGCTGTCGGCCGACCTCGGATTGCCCGACATCGGGTTGACGACCCTGACCGAGGTGGTCACCCGAAGCGCTCAGATCGCCTCGGCCACCGACCTGTTTACCCTCGTCGACGCCGACACCGGCTTCGGCGAGCCGATGAGCGCTGCCCGGACCGTCACCCTACTCGAAGACGCGGGCTTGGCCGGCTGCCACCTCGAGGACCAGGTCAACCCCAAACGGTGCGGACATCTCGACGGCAAAGCCGTGGTACCGGCCGAGGACATGGTCAAACGGCTGCGTGCCGCGGTGGCTGCTCGCCGGGATCCGAACTTCATCATCTGTGCGCGCACCGACGCCGCCGGCATCGAGGGCATCGACGCAGCGATCGAAAGGGCCAAGACATATGCCGACGCCGGCGCGGACCTGATCTTCACCGAGGCGCTGTCCACCCCGGAGGAATTCGCCGCCTTCCGCGCCGCGGTCGACACCCCGCTGCTGGCCAATATGACCGAGTTCGGCAAGTCCGAGCTGGTCAATGCCCGCGAGCTGGCCGACATCGGCTACAACGTCGTCATCTATCCCGTCACCACGCTGCGGCTGGCCATGCACGCCGTAGAGATCGGTATGCGCGAAGTCTTCGACGCTGGAACGCAATCCGGCCTACTGGGCAGCATGCAGCACCGCAGCAGGCTCTACGAACTGCTGCGCTACGCCGACTACAACCAGTTCGACTCCGACATCTACAACTTCGCCGTGCAGGAGGTGAGAGCATGACCACAGCAACAGAATCCGAAGCTCCGCGCATTCACAAGGGACTTGCCGGTGTCGTCGTCGACACCACCGCCATCTCGAAGGTCGTGCCCGAGACCAACAGCCTGACCTACCGGGGCTACCCGGTGCAGGACCTGGCCGCCCAGTGCAGCTTTGAACAGGTCGCGTATCTGTTGTGGCACGGCGAACTGCCGACCGATCAGCAGCTGGCTTTGTTCAGCCAGCGTGAGCGGGCGTCGCGGCGGATCGACCGGTCGATGCAGGCGCTGCTGGCGAAGTTGCCCGACAACTGTCATCCCATGGACGTGGTGCGTACGGCGATCAGCTATCTGGGAGCCGAGGATCCAGAAGAGGACGTCGACACGGCGGAGGCCAACTACGCCAAGTCGCTGCGGATGTTCGCCGTGCTGCCGACGATCGTCGCCACCGACATCCGGCGTCGTCAGGGATTGACCCCGATCCCTCCGCACAGCCAGCTCGGTTATGCGCAGAACTTCTTGAACATGTGCTTCGGTGAGGTGCCGGAGCCCGTCGTGGTGCGCGCGTTCGAACAGTCGATGGTGCTCTACGCTGAGCACAGCTTCAACGCCTCCACCTTCGCCGCCCGCGTCGTCACCTCGACCCAGTCAGACATCTACAGCGCGGTGACCGCGGCGATCGGCGCTCTCAAGGGTTCGCTGCACGGCGGCGCCAACGAAGCGGTCATGCACGACATGCTCGAAATCGGTTCGGCCGAAAAGGCTCCGGAGTGGTTGCACGGCAAACTATCCCGCAAGGAGAAGGTCATGGGATTTGGCCACCGGGTCTACAAGAACGGTGATTCCCGGGTGCCGACCATGAAGGTTGCTTTGGAGCAGGTTGCCCAGGTGCGTGACGGACAGCGTTGGCTCGACATCTACAACACGCTGGAGAGCGCGATGTTCGCAGCGACGAGGATCAAGCCGAACCTCGACTTTCCCACCGGCCCTGCCTATTACCTGATGGACTTCCCGATCGAGAGTTTCACCCCGCTGTTCGTGATGAGCCGGATCACCGGTTGGACCGCCCACATCATGGAACAGGCTGCCTCCAATGCTCTGATCCGTCCCCTGAGTGAGTACTCGGGCCAGCCGCAGCGGTCCCTTGTCTGAGCGCGCGATCACCAAACTGCTTGTCGCCAATCGCGGCGAGATCGCCATCCGCGCGTTTCGGGCCGCCTACGAGCTCGGAATCTCGACGGTCGCGGTGTTTGCCTACGAGGACCGCAATTCGCCGCACCGTCTCAAAGCGGACGAGGCATACCAGATCGGCGAAACAGGTCATCCGGTCCGCGCATACCTGTCTGTCGATGAGATAATCCGGGTAGCAAAGCATTCCGGTGCTGACGCAATCTATCCGGGGTACGGATTCCTCTCGGAGAATCCTGAACTGGCTGCGGCGTGTCACCAGGCCGGCATCGTGTTCGTCGGGCCGCGTGCACACGTTCTCGAGCTGACGGGAAACAAGTTCAAGGCGATCACCGCGGCGCGGGAGGCCGGCTTGCCGGTACTGGCGTCATCGGCGCCGTCGGCGAACGTCGCCGAACTGGTTTCTGCCGCCGAGGCGATGGACTTCCCGCTCTTCGTCAAGGCAGTCTCCGGCGGCGGCGGTAGGGGAATGCGGCGCGTGACCGAGCCGGCCGCGCTGGCCGAGTCGATCGAGGCGGCCAGCCGCGAAGCGGAGTCGGCATTCGGTGATCCGATGGTCTATCTCGAGCAGGCCGTCCTCAACCCACGCCACATCGAGGTGCAGGTCCTGGCCGACCGCACCGGCGAGATCATCCACCTCTTCGAACGTGACTGCAGCATGCAACGCCGGCATCAAAAGGTCATCGAGCTCGCGCCGGCGCCGAACCTGAGCGACACACAGCGCCAACGGATCTGTGCCGATGCCGTCGCCTTCGCCCGGCAGATCGACTACTTCTGCGCCGGCACCGTGGAGTTCCTTCTCGACGAGCGCGGTCATCATGTGTTCATCGAGTGCAATCCGCGTATCCAGGTCGAGCACACCGTCACCGAGGAGATCACCGACGTCGACCTGGTGGCGAGTCAGCTGCGGCTGGCGTCCGGAGAAACGCTCGGCGATCTCGGTCTGAGCCAGGACGCCGTCCGTATCCGCGGCACGGCGATGCAGTGCCGCATCACGACGGAGGACCCTGCCAACGGCTTCCGTCCGGACACCGGCAGGGTCACGGCCTACCGGTCGCCAGGCGGCGCTGGTGTTCGGCTCGACGGCGGTACCCACACCGGCGCCGAGATCAGCGCACACTTCGACTCGATGTTGGTGAAATTGACTTGTCGTGGACAGGATTTCACCGGATCGGCAGCGCGGGCACGCAGGGCGCTGGCTGAGTTCCGGATCCGCGGCGTCGCGACCAACATTGGCTTCCTGCTCGCGGTCCTCGATGATCCCGACTTCCGGGCCGGCCGGGTCACCACGTCATTCATCGACGAGCGCCCGCACCTACTGGCCGCACACACCCCCGCGGATCGCGGTTCTCGCATCCTGAACTACCTGGCCGACGTCACGGTCAACAAGCCCCACGGCGAGCGCCCGTCGGCGGTGTACCCGCATGACAAGCTCCCCGCCATCGACCTGTCGGAGCCGCCGCCGCCGGGCACCCGCCAGCGCTTGGAAAGCTTGGGCCCGCAGGGATTTTCGGATTGGTTGAGGGACAGCCCCGCAGTCGGCGTCACCGACACTACCTTCCGCGATGCACACCAATCCCTGCTGGCGACGCGGGTTCGCACCTCGGGGTTGGTGACAGTAGCCCCATACATCGCCCGCATGATGCCGGAGCTGCTGTCGATCGAATGTTGGGGCGGAGCGACGTACGACGTTGCCCTGCGCTTCCTGAAGGAGGACCCGTGGGAGCGGTTGGCCGTGCTGCGTGAGGCGGCGCCGAACATCTGCCTGCAGATGCTGCTTCGTGGACGCAATACCGTGGGTTACACGCCGTACCCCGAATCGGTCACCGATGCGTTCGTGGCGGAGGCCACGGCAACGGGTATCGACATCTTCCGGATCTTCGATGCGCTCAACAACGTCGAGTCGATGCGACCGGCGATCGACGCCGTGCGCGCCACGGGCACCGCGGTCGCCGAGGTCGCTATGTCCTACACGTCCGACTTGTCCGACCCGGCAGAGAACCTTTACACGCTCGACTACTACCTGAAGCTGGCCGAACAGATCGTCGAGGCCGGAGCTCATGTCCTGGCGATCAAGGACATGGCCGGGCTGCTGCGTCCGCCGGCGGCGGCAACATTGGTCTCCGCGCTGCGGAGTCGCTTCGACCTGCCGGTGCATGTCCACACCCACGACACCCCCGGAGGCCAGTTGGCCACCTATCTGGCGGCGTGGCAGGCAGGCGCGAGCGCGGTCGACGGTGCCGCGGCGCCGTTGGCGGGGACCACCAGTCAGCCGGCGCTCAGCTCGATCGTGGCGGCCACCGCGCACACCGAGTACGACACCGGGCTGCCGCTGCAGGCGGTGTGCGATCTGGAGCCGTACTGGGAGGCGCTGCGAAAGGTATACGCGCCCTTCGAGAGTGGGCTGCCCGCGCCGACGGGTCGGGTGTACCACCACGAGATTCCAGGCGGGCAGCTGTCGAATCTTCGGCAGCAGGCGATCGCGCTCGGACTGGGCGACCGCTTCGAGGAGATCGAGGCCAGCTACGCCGCCGCGGACCGGGTGCTGGGCAGACTGGTGAAGGTGACCCCGTCGAGCAAGGTCGTCGGCGACCTGGCGCTGGCCCTCGTCGGCGCCGGCGTGAGCGCCGAGGAGTTAGGGGCCGACCCGGCCCGGTACAACATCCCCGACTCGGTGATCGGGTTCCTGCGCGGTGAACTCGGCGACCCGCCGGGCGGCTGGCCGGAACCACTGCGCAGCAAGGCGCTGGCAGGTAGGCCGCCCGCCAAACCGCAGGTGGAGCTCGGCGCCGAGGACGAGGCGGTGCTGGCGCAGGCCGGGCCCAAACGTCAGGCCGCGCTGAACCGGTTGCTGTTCCCCAGTCCGACAAAGGAATTCGAACAGCACCGCGAGGCCTACGGTGACACCAGCCAGCTCAGTGCCAACCAGTTCTTCTACGGGCTGCGGTCCGGCGAGGAACACCGCGTCCAGCTGGAGCGCGGTGTCGAGCTGCTGATCGGGCTGGAGGCGATCTCCGAACCCGACGAACGCGGTATGCGCACGGTGATGTGCATCCTCAACGGCCAGCTGCGCCCGGTGCTGGTGCGCGACCGCAGTATCGCCAGCGACATCCCGGCCGCCGAGAAGGCCGACCGGTCCAACCCCGACCACATCGCCGCACCGTTCGCCGGCGTGGTCACGGTCAACGTCGAGCCCGGCGACGACGTCACCGCCGGCCAGACCGTCGCGACCATCGAGGCGATGAAAATGGAGGCAGCCATCACCGCACCCAAGCGCGGGGTCGTCGACCGGCTGGCCGTGTCGGGAACCACCCAGGTGGAAAGCGGGGACCTGTTGTTGGTCATCCGCTGAGGTTCAGCGGTCCGGTGCCCAGTAGTCGAGCATCGCGGCGAAGGTCTCGAACGCCGGAGCGGAGACCCCGTAGGGGGCCTCGAAATGCAGGCTGACTGGAAAACCGAGATCGATTACGCCGTCGATCACGCGCTTGTAGAGGTCCAGCATCTGGGCGCGCTTCTGCGCGGGCTCGCTCGCAGCCAACCGCCGCACGAACTGTTGTTCAGTCGCGACAGCCCCGTTGTCGGGGTCCTGGATGAGCCAGTCGATCAGGCCGACTTCGGATTCCATCTTCGGGACGAAACCGAACGACAAAAGGATCTCCGGGCGGTGGTCGGTGTTGCGCGAGAACTCGGTGAGGAAGTTGACGATCGCGTCGGAGTACAGCAGCTGGGTCATCCCGAAGGTGGCGCCCTCTTTGCACTTGAACCCGAATCGGCTCAGTTCGTCGTCCCTGGTCGGGATCAGGATCACGCCGCGGTGTTTCACCAGATGGGAAAAGGTCGACAGCGCGTCGGTCGGTGCGACTCCTGCGCCCTCACCGTCGGTCATGGTGCGCGGAACCCCGACAAACGCGATCCCCTCGAACCCGTGCTGAATCAACGCGGTCAACCGCCGACGCAGCGAGCGCTCACCGAGAAACGACGTGACCTGGGTGCACAGCCCACGCACGTCCGGAAGTTCGCGCTGGACCAACTCCCAGTAGTCGAGAACGTCGAGCTTTGGTTTCATCTCGACGGGACGGCCGTCATCCTCCTCGATCATCCCGGGGATCATGATGTGGCGGATGCGTCCATCGAGACCGGCATCAACTGCCAACTTGCGCACCTTCTGCAACTCCGCGAGCGCATGTGCCGTGCCGAGGTCCAGATTCGATGGGACAAGTTCCAGGGCAACAGTATTGAGAGTCATCAGGCACCCCTGGACTCAGCGGGCGGCATAGCGGATCCCTGTTCCGCGGTGTCGGCCGCATCAGGGCTATCGGGTGGCACGCTCAAGATGCCGCGTCGCCAGACGCACAGGCACATCACTGCATCGACTCCATCCGGGATGTCCACGTCCCAGCAAGAGGGCCAATGAGAGCAGTATCCTGACTTCTGGATCAGTGCTCACCCCGACCTTCCAGCCGTCAAGCCGTGGTCGATGTGGGGTTCGCTCCCCAGTCACAGTGGCGGGACCATGCCGGATTCACACCGGCTTCCTACCTACTCATCGGGCCGGTCGGGCCGACCAGCGCCACAACAATAGCCGACCGATGCGCCCTACTGCTGACCAGACCGTGCGGGAGGCCCACAACCGCAGCTGCTATGCCCTACATCGCGAGAAGATCACCGCTGCCGCGATTCGCCGGACCTCGCATTTGACGGTGTTTCCTGGACTGACACGCCGAGCGATGCTCGGCGGTAAAGGGGCCGTGATGACGACACTGGAAGATGTGACCAAGAAGAAGGCCGAGTAGTCCGCCGAGCAGCAGGCTGCGTCGAGCGGGTCCGACTGGCACGAGAACAGGGCCTGTCGCTGACCGGACCCGACGGGCTGCAAGCAGTTAACCAAGACAGTCCTTGAGACCGCGCTCAATGAGGAGATGACCGAGCACCTCGGTTATGAGAAGCCGACCCGCCCAGGGCGGGGTCGGGCAACGTTCGCGACGGCACCCACACCACGCCGTACTTACCGTCACCACCGGCTCGGTCGAACTCGGCGTGTCAGACCAAGATCAGATCCACCGTTGTTCAGACACTCCCAGGGGCATCCACGTTCGAGCCCCAGATCGTCAAGAAACGCCAGCACCAACTGTCCGGGGTTGAGGGACTGTCGCGCTAACGCGATAGTCCCGGGTGGCGTCGCGGCATCGGGACAACGACATGCGTGGCTTCGGCTCCTTGGTGAGTGAGTTCCGCGATCGCTGCCGACAGTGTCCGGATCTTGGCACGTAGTTCTGTGTTTTCGGCGGCGAGTTGGTGATTGTGCTCGCGTGCCTGGGCGAGTTGACGTAGCAGGGCAAGGGCATTCGTGGCAACAGGTCCGGTTGCGGCGGCGGCTTTGAACTCGTTGAGCAGGTCGGCGTGGTGTTCGTAGAGTCGTTGTCGGGGTATCCCTGATTCGCTGGCCAACGCGACAACGGTGTGGGCGCCGTTGCCGTGTTGGGCGGTGTTGTCCCGGATTCGGCTCATCGCGGCCAGTACGAGCTGGCGCTCGTCATCGGTTCTGGTGGTGCGCGGCGGCGGCACGGTCATGTTGCTGGTGTCCTGTCCGGGTGGGTGTTGCTGGTCGGCTGGATTCGTGTGCGTCGAGTGCCTTTTCGTGCTCGGTGAGCCGTGCACGGATGCGTTGTCGTAGCGGTTCGGGCAGGGTCAGGCTGTTGAGGTCGTGTGTGAGCGTGTCGGCATGGGCGCGCAGGTTCGCGACGTCGCGATCGGTGCGGGCGGCGTTGGTGCAGTCGAGACGGCAGCGGCTCCAGACGGGTCCGGTCACGTCGTCGGTGTGTGGCAGGCACGCTGCAGTGGCGGGGCGAAATACACAGCTGACCAGCGCGCCGTGGTGGATCTGCAGATCCGGGTTGGCCATCGCGGTGTTGACCTGGCTGGTGGTGGTGACGGTTAGGCCGGCGAAAGTGTTCGCGCGGCCGACGCGGGCCTTGTATTCGTCGGCTGCGGGGCCGGAGACGTGTTCGCCGCGCTTGAGTCGGTGGGCGTCATCGTGGAGGGTTTCGGCGCGGTGCAGGAACTGTTCGAAGGTGATCTCGTCGAGAAATCCTGCGTCTGCTCCGCCAGCGTAACCTTGGATGATCTGTGTGTGCAGGTGACCGTATTGCGTTGCGCCGGCGATGGTTCCGCCGGGTCGGCGGACGATGTGCCAGGCCAGTGTGCGCCGCAAGCGCGGCACCTGAATGGCGCCCTGCGGGTCGTCGGGAATCAGCGGGTGATCGACGGCGGGGGCGACGGCGCGGTTGAACCAATCGATGAAACGGGTGATGTCGGTGTTGATCGACCCGGGTGTCCTCGTCCGGTGGGATCCGTAGAGGAACTGTTCCTGAGAGCACCACTGGAATCCGGGGAAGAGCAGATCGCCGCCGGTGATCTGTTCGAGAACACTGACCGCGTGGGCGGTTTCCTCGGTTACCACCCACGGGATCGTGGCCGGTGATCGGTCCCCACGCCGCTCACCTGTCTTGAGCTGGTGGCCGGACATGAACGTCAAACCCAGCTGCGGGTCTCGGGTGATGCATCCGCGACGCAGGTTGAGGGCTTCCCCGGTCCGGACACCGGACAGGTAGGCGATCACCAGAAAGCAAGCGGTGGTGATGTAGCGAAGGTGTTCGACGATTTCTGGGGCCTCGATAGGGCTGTGCCGCCATCGGCGCGTGCCGATCGTGCTGAACGTGGTCGTGCGGACCATGTCTGCCTCGATAGGCAGTGCGTGGGCGGCCAGCATGCTCGCCGTGTCGTTCATGCGTGTGAGTTCGGTGTGGTTGAGCCATCCCGCCACCGCCAGGCCCGTGAGATCGACCGAGGTGCTCTCGCCGGTGCTGACACCCGGAAGCGGGTCGCCGCGGTGGGCCAGGGCGGTCAGCAGACTGTCGAGCTGTGCGGTGGTGGTGTCGTGCAGCGACACCGTGCTGGTGCGAGCGCGGCGGATATCCGGTGCGATGCGATGCGCCAACGCGCGCATCGCGAGGAGGTTGCGTGCGGCAGGAAGCAGATCGGCGGCGACAGTGGTGCTGACGGCCAGGGCCGCCGAGAGCAGTGGCTCCATGACATCGGGATCAATGCGAGCTGTGGTGTTCGGCTTACCCCAGGAGGACTCGTACTGAGCGAGTCCTCGCGCGCTGGCCCTGCCCCACAGTGTGGCGGCCGGAAGCCGACATTGCGTTGGAAGGACGTCCCGGTACAGGTGGAGCCGCTTGACTGCCTGCAGCGATCGGCGTTGAGTGCCGGCGCTGACCCCGGGTGCGTCGGTGACGTGGAGCAGATAGCTGTCGAGGTGGTCGATGCTGACGTGACTGAAGGAAAGTACCTCCCGCTCTACGAGCCACCTGGTGAACCGACGCAGCGGCACCAATTCACCCAGAATCGTCTTGACATGCGGGTACGGCGAACGCGACGCATCCAGACGGGGCGCGTTGTCAACGATGTTGAGCAAAGCGAACAGGTAGAGCTTGCAGGCCTGGCGAAACGGCTCCGGAAATCGACCCCAATGCACAGCTTGTCCGGCGCTGTGGCGGTCCTGGATGGCCGCGGACAGATCCCATACCGGGTCGCCGAATCGGCACCTGGTTGCAGGGATGAACAGCGGGCGGTTGAGTAGCACCTCGGTGTCCGGGGTGAGGTGGACACCGGCCACCGTGTCGGGAATTCTGGCCGCTCGCGTCACGGTGCTTCCAAGTTTCCCGACAGCAACAGCGTTGCGGTGCGGTGATCGCGCTGAGCGATCTGGCCGCGCGCCGCATCCAGCTGGGCCGGTTCGTACTCGGCGAAGATGTCCTCCAGCTGCGCCAGTGGACCGGCATACTCGGTGATCCACTGCGCGATCGGCATCTCGGTGCGCAGGTCACGAAGCCGGTCGGCGACTACCAGCTGAATGGGCAGGTGCCGCGGAAACGCGCGGGCGTTGCTGCAGTCCAGACATGCCAGAAACGACGCGCGGCAGCGTCTTCCGTCGACCGGGGAATGCTCGAAATCAGCACAGCTCCCCAAAACGGCATCCTGGCCAGAACCGTTGTCCTCGATGCTGGAATGTACGGTCATCGAGCGGCGGTACAATGCTTGGGCGACCTGGGCATTGAGCGCCTCGGCCACGATGTGAAACCCCTCGGTGCGCACCGAATCCATCCGGCCCAGATAGCCCGCTAACGTCGCTGGCGTGTGCGCTGTCGGCATACGGACCCGTTCCAGATACGTTTTACGTAACCGGTCCATGCTGATCCCCATCAGCAGCTGATCACCTTCGGTATCCCCGGTCAGCCACGGCGCCATCCACCGTCGCCGTGCGTCGACACCACTGGCGGTGCTGCTGATGCCGTAGCCGAAGCGTTTGCCTTCCACCGCGTCGGGCTGGGCGCTGTAATAGACAAAAGCCTGCCGGCTACCGGTCAGCGCGCGAGCCGGCTCGGTCAGCTCCAGCAACAACATGAACACCCCGTACGCCGTCGTGAGCGACGTATTGAGCACCGCGGCGCGCTGATGGTCGCCCCCGAGTGGCCGAAGCTCTGGGCGCAGCGCTGTCACCGGCACCGTCATCACCGATCGCCGGCCGCGGCGGGCTTTGTCAGCGTGGACGAAGACGATGCCGGGTTCGTCCGGGCTGCTCGCGGATCGGTGTGGGGCCGGCAGTGCGTCCAGCGTCGAGAGGTTTAGGCCGGTCAGCCCGGCCAGCAGCACACCGAACGCCCACGCCTCACCCGGTGTCACATGCAGCAACGGCAACAACCGACACCCGCCGGCAGACCTGACCGCCCGGCGTGTCACGTACGCCCTGGCACCCGACGCGGTGCGCGGAAAGTCACCTTCCCGGGCGCAGTGATCGAGCACTTCGGCCAGACTGCGACGCGGATCGGCTGTGGGGAGATGATCGAACCGACCGCCGCGAAAATCGGCAACCATCTCCCAATGCATCCGCAGCCGACTTCGCGCCCGCCGAACGATTGCCCGCGCCACCACATTGATCCGGCGAAACTCGTCAGCCGAATATGGTTGTCGCGCTGAAAGATTCCTTTTATGGCGCACCCGCGCGAATCCATGACAGACCTGCTCGGAGACGACAGGACTGCACCGCAGCAACGTCTTGAGCGCCGGCGCGGGACCCGGTCCACTGGGCACTCGACAGGACATGGCCAGCAACCCGGCATCAGCGACAGACAGCGCGGCCAGTCCCTCGATCCCCGGGCGGTTCTCGTCCAGCCAACAGCACGCGTGCCGGGCGGCCTGCCACAACGCACCAGCGCCCCGCACCCGCTTGGACACTCCCAACACCCCGGTAGCTTCCTCGAACGCGACCGCAAAATCGTGACACACGCCGCCGTTACCCGGGAGGCGACCGAAATCGAAATCCTTCCAAACCCCTCCGTCCTCGCTGACAAACCTCACGATCAGACCGCGGCGCCGCGATACGGGACGCCACGCTGGATCCGGCTGCGCCGCAGGTCGACCCGTCACCGATGCCCTGTCAACACACGCGGCTCACCAACGCCGACCGTGGCAACGAGACGCTCCAGGGATTGCCGATCATCGGCATCCATCAATGCGACAAGTTCCTCGACCTGCAATGCTTGAAAGGGCTCCAGATACACATTCCGGGTCACCTCAGCGCTGCGATGCCCCAACAAGGTGGCCAGCAGGAACCACACATCGCCGAGCTGATTGCGGAAGTCTCGCTGCTCCTGTGCGGTCAACATGCCGGTGCGGCGCCACGCCACGAACGTCGCGATGCAGTACCAGCGCAGCGCGAAGGAATGCCTCAACATGTGGGGACGACACCACAGCGGAGCACCGTGCTCGTGCGTCAATGCC
This sequence comes from Mycolicibacterium smegmatis, assembly GCF_001457595.1. GTDB lineage: Bacteria > Actinomycetota > Actinomycetes > Mycobacteriales > Mycobacteriaceae > Mycobacterium > Mycobacterium smegmatis. The sequence continues at coordinate 1,344,373 of NZ_LN831039.1, forward strand.
CCTGCGACTCTCGCGTTCGCCCTGTCAAAAGTCTTGTACCACGCGTGCTTCGGGCGGGGCGTCCCGTCATGGTTGAGCCACAACCACATCGGCTCCAATCCACCACGCACCCGGCGAAACATCTTCATCCGCAACAGCGGATCGAGCGCATCCAAACTCACCACGCGCCGCGAACCCTCTTCATCGACAACGTCCAATCGTCTGTCGCTGCGAACCCGTTCAACGATCCAGCTATCCACCACCTGCTCGTAGCGACCCGCCGCCTGCGCACGGGCGACGGTCGCAATACGACTGCCCTCGTGCAGATAGAAATCAACCTGTTGAGAGACGCGGTGTCGCATCCAGAAGGTTCGTCCGCTACCACCTTTGGCGCAGGCGGACGCAACACGCGAACGCGTCAGGCCCTCCGAGCCCGGTGTCGGCACCTCGCTCGTCAACACACTGGACCACTCACCGATGCGCAAACCGGTCCCGAACAAGCCGTCGACGAATGCGGTATCACGATCCTCGGTCGATCCCCGCCAATCAGGGTGCGGCATACCAGCCCCGGTGAAGCCACGCAAACCTAGGTTGCGCCACAGTCGAAATGCTTGTGGAGTAAGCCATTTCACGTCTGACCTGCGCATCCCCGACGGGGTGCTCTCCAAAGTCACACGCTGCCCACCCGCCCATGACGTGGCTATCGCCCGTGCTCGAACCGGGTTCTCAACTCCCTGATGCTCGGCCGCCCACAAATAGAACCCGCGGATCGCCGACCGATCAACGCAGAAGCTGGCAGCACTCACACACTGGGGATTCTCCCGCGCCGACAGTCGCCACTCCTTGAACGCAGCGAACTCCGATCGCGACGCGTGGTCCCACCGAACATCCACCGCGTGCAAGAAATCCAGCCAGACCTTCAACGACAAGGCGTACCGGCGCACCGTCGCCGTTGCTCGCCGTCTTAACACCGGATCGCGCCAATAGGCGTTCACCACAGCATCCGCACGGCCCCACGGATCAAGAAAGAACGGTGTGCCATCACGCGCACCATTGCGCTTCGCCCAGTCCGCAATGTCACCCAACCCGGGCACCACATCGTCCACCGAGACGAAACGGCGCTGGAAGTCATAGAAGTGCAGAGACCAACCGGCAGCAGATTCACCAGCCATTACGGATCCCTCTCACCGCGCGGGCAACGATCCCATCATTACCGATGCCACATCTTGAACGCCCTCGACACGCCCTGTCGGGCAGTGAACGGGGGTGTGAGACGAGGAAGGTTCGGAAGCCGTCAAGGTTGCGTGTTTCAATATGGCGCAAGAGATTTCGAAGTACGTCTCGCGCGAACTTGCGCTGGGCGTCAGTGGATTCGGCCGGCGGTGACAAAGTGCTCTCCGTTCATTCCTTGTTCGTCGATCGCCCGGTTCAATGGATTCAGAGGAAGTGGCTGGCCTGAGCAACCTGGACTTCGGAACTCCACCGTGGAACAGCGCTCAGGATTTCTGGCATGGTCTGATCGACATAATCGGGCTCTTCGCAGTTGAGGGTGTAGAGGTCGTCGGCGCGTCGGTGCCGGGATAGGGGTCGAGGTCTTCCGATGATGGAGGTTCCTACGCCATCCATCTGAAAGACCTCGACGTGCCTGACGCTACCGGTCGGGCGGGCTTCGCCTGCGCTGACCTGACGACTTTCTGCCGCCTCGACGAGCTCGGGTTGGAGGTGACCGGCCAACGCCTCGACCCTGATCGGGCCGTGCTGGCGTGCCGGGTCGCCGATGAGGATCGGTGGTGCCGCCGCTGCGGCGAAGAAGGCGTTGTACGTGACAGCGTGACTCGCACGTTGGCTCATGAACCGTTCGGGTGGCGACCCACGGCTTTGCTGGTCACGATCCGCCGTTACCGTTGCGCCGGCTGCGCTCATGTGTGGCGCCAGGATGCCAGCGCCGCAGCCGAACCGCGGGCCAGGCTGTCCCGGCGTGCTCTGCGGTGGGCGCTGGAAGCCCTTGTCTGCCAACACCTGTCGGTGGCCCGGGTCGCCGAGGCGCTTGCGGTGTCGTGGAACACTGCCAACAACGCCGTGCTCGCCGAAGGTCAGCGGGTGCTCATCGCCGATCCGGCCCGGTTCGATGGCGTCGCGGTGATCGGCGTCGATGAGCACGTGTGGCGGCACACTCGCCGCGGCGACAAGTACGTCACCGTCATCATCGATCTCACGCCCGTGCGTGACGGGACCGGCCCCGCACGGCTGCTCGACATGGTGGAGGGCCGCTCCAAGAAGGCGTTCGCCGACTGGCTGGCACAGCGGCCACAGGAGTGGCGTGATCGTGTGGACGTTGTTGCCATGGACGGGTTCTCCGGGTTCAAGACCGCCGCCACCGAAGAACTGCCTGACGCGGCCACGGTGATGGACCCCTTCCACGTGGTCCGCCTGGCCGGCAACGCCCTCGACGAGTGCCGACGCCGCGTGCAGCTGGCCACCTGCGGGCACCGCGGCCGCAGCACCGACCCGCTCTACCGATCGCGACGCACCCTGCACACCGGGGCCGACCTGCTCACCGACCGCCAGAAAGCCCGACTGGCCGCACTGTTCGCCGCCAACGCGCACGCCGAGATCGAGGCCACCTGGGCGATGTATCAACGCACCGTGGCCGCCTACCGCGAACCAGACCGCACCAAGGGCCGCACCATGATGGCTGCACTGATCACCACGCTGAGCACAGGCGTCCCCACGTCGCTGACCGAGCTGATCACCCTCGGGCGGACACTGAAGAAGCGTGCCGCCGACGTCCTGGCCTACTTCGACCGCCCCGGCACCTCCAACGGGCCGACCGAAGCGATCAACGGCCGCCTCGAACACCTGCGCGGATCCGCCCTGGGCTTCCGCAACCTCACCAACTACATCGCCCGGTCCCTGCTCGAGACCGGAGGCTTCCGAACCCAGCTCCGTCAACCTCGGCGGTGAAGAATCCTCAACGCGTGTTCAACGCGGCCAGAGCGTCATTGGTCTCGGCCACCGAGAAACGGTCGGGGTGCCAGCCCCGGGGCAGCCAGTCCCTCATCTCCTGCGCACCGAGTCCCATCGGCGTTTCCCGCGGGTCGTACCCGCCGCGAACCCACGCAGCCAACTCCTCATAGCCGCCCAGGCCACCACAGTCCTCCGGCGGACAGGCCATCTTTCCCGTCAGACACACCGCAGCCGGGGGCGGATCATCGAAAACGTCTTCGACCACGAGCACGTGGTCCCATCCGTCGCCGAAGTCGTAATCGTAGAACAACCGCTCGCCCTTATCGGACACCACCTGATCGAGGCGCACGCTGTCCTCGACGACACCGTCGTCGCCTTCGCTGAGATCAAACCCGGTGACGAAGTAGGCACGGGTCCGCCGGTCCGCCCCGACACCGAACTTATGCAGATGACTGTCCTGCCAGCCCATAACGACCTGCAGCACAACATGGAGCTCATCGAGCATGAGGTCGCCCGGCAGGTCCAGCCGACGCCAGATCGGCGGCTTGGCGTACATCAGGTCGACGCGCACCCGGAAGCCCCGCGCACGATCCGGCACCGCCCGCACCTCGGGCGTCGGCTCATCGAACATTCCCGCGAACACGTTCCGACCAGCGTCGGCCATTAGCTTCTGCAGCAACGCCAGGTCCACACTGCCCCCGGACACTCCGCTCTTCCTCTTGCTCTTCCGCTTCTTCTCCGGCACACCCCAAGCCAACCAGACCCCTCGATCACAGCGCGAAAGCAGCTGATCGTCTCTACACCGTCAAGTGCGAAGAGCCCATAATCGGGAGGCGCTGACTTTTCGAGGCTATCCACCAGTAGAGAGTAGAAAGATGCCTGATGGGCAGTGAACGACAATAATGCGCTTGGCGATGTCACCAATTCGAGAGTGAGCCCTGACGGTGTTCGCTTTGGGGTCGAGCGGATAATCGTCCATGCCGTACGACCGTGGTTGCGGTCAGTCTGTTGCCAGGAGTAAATGCTCACGCTTGCAGCAACTATCAGGGCCGTGCTGGTCGTCCTGATCTGGTCGGCGAGACGCATCTCTAATAGGACCCCGAGCGTCGATGCTATACCGCTGTAGCGGATTTCTATTACTTGCGCCTCGGTCAGTGCGTCCTGGTCGGCAAATGGGTTGACTGCATGAGCGTCGCCAACGGTTGGATTCCCGGGGGACGATGTGAATAGCTGTTCAAGCGTTGGCATTCGTCGAGCGTACGTGCTACAGGTAGAGTTCGAGGGGCGACATTTGTGTAATGGCAGCGCTGGTTGTCAGCGTCTCACTTGTCAGGTTGCGGTGGTGCAATTTAACGTGCCATCGATAAGGCGCGCGCTTTTTCCAGAAATTCACGTTGCTCGGGCGTGCTGGCCGAGACCGGTCGGTTGATACGGTCAAGGATAACGATCGACGGTGCGAGTACGGACTCCACCATTGCGCGCCCTACCTGATGGGAGCTGCGGAAATTCTCCTCGAAAACTTTCCGCACAAACGTCTCGAAGGTGGCGGGGTCAATGTAGTAGTAATCCGAAGCCATCGCGCTTAGTCCAGTGGGGAGGCCGAAGTGATCGCCGAGTTGAGTGAGGAACCGCACGTATAGATCGCCGACGCGTAAAGCGGGACTCCACACGGTGTCATCACCGACGTCGAAGACGTAGCTCACGAGGTCCAATCTATCAGAATTGTTACGCCCGGGTGCTTCGCTCTGAGTTCGGCTGCAGCCTGCTCAACTGCAGCCCTTAGCGCAGGATCCACGCCTGGGTTGGTAAATCTGATTCCGATCGGCGCGTTTTCTAGGCCGACGATGAATTGTTGAGATTCGATATATTTCTCTATCTTGTTCACGAATTGTTTATTTACCCACTGTTCGGGGTTCCCTGCGGACGTTGCAGACTTTTCTTCCCACAGAACCCCATTTTCAACGCGGTCGATGTCGGTGATCGTTCTTCCTAGGTCACCGGGCTTGTCGCTCTGTATTTCCGTCGCTCCATCTGGGATGTGGTATCTGTCATCGCTTCCCAACATTGGCCGGGACGAATCGGGGAAGGACACATCACCATCGACCGTGGGCGGCGAGTGATGATCGGGAGTGGGAACGCTGTCAGCGTGCTCGAGGCGTGCTGGGGACTCGGTGGCGGGACCCGACGACTGCGGATGTTCGGACGATGTGGGTGTCGGATGGTCGACCGGCGCTGTCCCAGGACGATCAAGGGTGGGCGGTGGGTGATGGCCGGCAAGGTTTGCTGCTGCATCGTCGGCCCGAGCTTCTGCTGCGGCAAGGGCTTTCGGGAGAACGTTTTCACCTGTGAGTCCAGCGGCGCCTTCGAAGGCCTCGCGGCCGAGTAGGGTTTTCAAGCCGTGGATGGCGGCTTCGCCGCCTCCTTTGACCATGGCCGCCGCCTCGGGTGCTCCGACCGCGAGGGTGACAGCGTTGAAAAGAAGTTCATCATCTGGGGTGACGCGGCCAGGGTCCGGTGTGTTGGTGGAGACCAGTTTCCCGTCTTTGAAGCTGTAGGAGGTGCCTTTCGCCTGGTCGAAGAACTCGCCCGTGCCGTTCTTCAGTTGTCCATAGATTTGGAAGGGCACACCCTTGTCGACGCCGTTGATCAGGAAGTGTCCGTCCGGAGATACCGTCACGGACTTCGGGTCGATGTTCGAGTAGTCGGGAATGTTCCCCAGGTCGTTGAGGGCGGTGGCCAGTTCAGCTTTCAGCTTGCGGACCTTTTCGAATGCAGGGCTGCCGGCCCCACCTGTATACGCGGCGCTCATCGCCTCATCGAGCTGCTTCTGTATGCCGCGAATTTTGGTCATCTGGTCGATGACGGCCTGGTTGGTCGCCTCTTGGAGCTCTTCGAGCAGAACGGTGGGATCTGTGTGCGGCGCACCATCGGGTACCTGGATTGGTTTGTCGGCGACCGCAACCCGCAGCGCGTTCCCTATCTCGACATCGGTGGCAGTGGCTTTGACAAGTAGAGCTTTGAGCCGCTCCTCGGCGGTCGCCCGCACCCGTTCTCGTTGTGCGGCTTCGTCTTCGTCGGTAACGTCCGCGGCTTGAGGATCCACCACCGAGCCATTCGGCTGTATCTGCATACCCAATGACTCGGGCTCGGCGCGCGCGGCTGCCAGTTCGTTGATACACCAACGCACGTCTTTGATCGCGGTATCAATGATGCCCGCGACTGCGGTTGTTTCACGATGCTGTTGGTCGACTTCGACCATCGCTTTGCCATGTTCAGTACGCCACGCCTCGGCCGCGTCTCCATGCCAATCGTCCAAGCTCTTCTTGGTGGCATCGAGGCCGTCGCCTAGCCGCCGGAGGCTATGACCGGCATTGAGCACACTGTCTTTCACCTGTTGAAGAAGGCCGACGTCCCACTGCTCGATGTCCGGAATCGAGACCACGGGCTAAAGGGACGTTTCGGACTTCTGAATCTCGTCGGAGGCGCTATGGTCCGTTGTGAGATAGCCCGCAACGGCTTCGGACATCGCGCTACCGATCCGTCCTACCTCGGTGTGCAATGCAGCCCGTTTGTCCGCCCAACACGTCGCCACGTGCCCGAGGGCGGCGGCGATCTCGCCGTTCCACTTTCCGGCGGCACTCACGAGCTCATCGTCGTGGTTGGAGTGTTCACGTCGTGACGTGTCCATGTGATCAAGCATGGCGCTTGAAGCGTGATGAAGACTCTCGACATTGACACGCAACGGCTCAGGCATAGTTCCCCCTCAGAGAAATACTGATAGACAATTTTACTAGCCCGGATTTTTCGTCGATGGTGATGGCGGTGGATTTGTAGGGCGTGATGGTTGGTCGGGTGACGTCTGCGGTCACAAGGCATGCTGGGGTGGTCCCGTGTCGCCGGGTGGGGCGGGCTTTCCCATGGCCGGTAGGTCTTTCGTGATCGATCGGTCGGGAGGCCGGCTGTTATCCGAAGGCGGTGCGCAGGTGTTGCCAGGCGGTGGCGATCGCCGATGCCCAGCGCCAGGTGGCGTCGATGCGCAGCCGGAGTTGGCGGGCGCCGCGGGTGATGCGGGCTGCGACGTGCAGCACGCGGTAGCGGAACGTGGCGATCTCGGCGCGGGCCAGCGTCGGATCACTGGTGAATCCGATGAGCCGTGCCCAGGTGACCAGGTCGGTGGCGGCCAGGACGATCTCGAGCCAGGCGGCGTTGGCCCAGAAGCCGTGACACGGCAGGTTGCGTAGGCCGGTGTTCTTGAGTTCGCGGATGCGGTCCTCGACGCGGGCGTGCTGGCGGTGCCGCAACTCCAGGCCGGCGACTTGGCCGGCCACGACACCGGTGGGTGTGTCGGTGATGAACGCGGTGACGCGCATTCCGTCGGTGTCGGTGAACCGCAGCTGGGCGCCGGGATGCGGTCTCTCCTTGCGCAGGATCAGCCGGGTGCCCGGCGGCCAGCTGTTGAGGTTGACCAAGGTGGTGGCCTCGGCGACCCAGGCGCCGTCACGGATGCCGCCGTCGGTGTCGATGGCCGGGTACCAGCCCTCGGCAAGGTTGAGGGTGTCGGCGGCGTCCTGGACGCGGGCGTCGACGGGGTAGCCGAAGGAGAATCCGACTCCCTGCTCGCGGCAGGCGTCGGCGAATCGGTGGGTGGCTCCGGCGGTGTCGCAACGCACCAGCACCTGGGGCCGGTCGGGATCACCGCCACGACTCGAGTCGGGCCGCCACGGCGCGGGCAGCGCTGCCAGCGCCTGGGCCAGGACGATGATGTGGTCGCTGGCGGTGTTGGAGCCCGCGTTGCCGCTGCGCAGCAGCCCGGCCAGGGCTTCCCCGCCGGCGATCTCGGGGCGGTCCAGGAACGCCAGCAGCGGATGGTGTCCGAACGTTTTCTTCCAGGTCGGCGTCGCGCCGTGTTTGTTGTCGGAGTGATCGATCACCACGGTGGCGTCGATGTCGATGTGCAGCCAGCCACCCGGTTCGGGGGCCGCACCGGCGGCCCAGGCCGCCGCCCGCGCGCTGGCGCGGGCCGCGCGCACCGCAGGCAGGTGTGCGGCGTCGATGCGCTCATCGACCAGCCGCCACATCGTGGTCGTGGAGGCTTTCGCGCCGAACGCGTGCTCACGGTCGCCGCACAGTTGGCCGACCCCGTCAATGCAGTCCGCGCCGTCGGCGACCGCCGCGGCCAGATCGGCGAACACCTCGCCGGGTGCGTAGGTCCACGGCCCGCGGTAGGTGTCGGCCAAAGCGCCGGTGACCTGCGCTGATAGGCCGGTCCGGTCGGCCAGTTCCCGCAGTAGGCCCATCCCGGCGTGCGACACGACCCCGTGGCCGTCGGCTGACACTTTCACCCGCGATGCGGCCGCGATACTCTTCACCTGCGAAGTGCCTTCCCGTCAGGATGGTTGAACCCTAGAGAAGTCCAATTATCCCTTGCAGGACAGGCACTTTCGCTTATCTACACGCCCTCACCAGAGATAATCCGCGAAAAATCTGGGCTAGCGCGTGCCGAAGTAATGCGTCACAGATTCGCGGCACGCCTCAGACGTTTGACCAGCGTGGAGTCGTGGAAGGTGCGGTTGTGGTAGCGGCCAGCCCGAATCATGGCTGACGGGAAGCCGCGGTTCGACGTCTTCCAGAATGTTGTCGAACGGCTACAATCGGCGATGTTGTCGAACGACTACATGGTGGTGGCGGGATGCAGATCAAGACCATGGGCGACGTCGGTGCACTTGTTCGCTCCGCTCGAACCGCACGCGGGATGACGCAGGCGGACCTTGCCCAGCGGTTGCGCATCAGCCGGGATTGGGTCGTCCGACTCGAGAAAGGCCACCCTCGGCTTGAGGCGCAACGTGTGATTGACGCGCTGCGTGTCGCCGGCGTGAGCCTAGAGGCGACCGTGGCTGATACGCAGGGGAGTGGTCCGCGTAAACGGGTCCGAAAGACCAGTGTTCAGAAGCCCGCGCCTACCTCGAAGGCGCCAGACCCCTTCGACGCACTGTTTGGCACTAGCCAGGATTGATCTGGACGTTGCGTGTTTGTCGTTGTCTCGCCGCGAATCCGTGCTCACCCCGCGATCGGTCGATGAACATCCAACAGTGCAAGGTCGGCTGCGGTGCGTCCGGCCAACCATCCTGCGCCGTTGGATACCGACAATTCGCGGGGAACTGTGGTGGGAAACAGTCGATCGGTCAGGTCATCGGTGGCCTGGCTACGTGCGGCCAGAACCGGAAGCAACGCGTCGCGATCCATCTCCGTGGCCACCGTCGCTGAGGTGGCCGTGAGGCGTTCACCGATACGAGCGGCGTAGGACAGAAGAAAAGACTGGCGGAACGAGCGTGTCCGGGTCTGCCGGCCGTTGGTCCCACGGCCGGCCGCCAGCATCGCCCGGTTGGCCTGCACCAGGAGCGAGGTGGACAGCAGCTCAACGAAATCCACATCGCAGTCGGCACCGATGACCGCGACGAATCCGATCTTCTCCGCGCACACCATGCGACACCGGTTGGCCGTTGCCACGGACTGCACCAGTGCCGACTTCGCAACGACGTAGGGATTGTCGATCCAGATCCGCCGGGCAACGGCCTCCATCGCATCGTTGCGTTGGTGGTCCCGAATCGCATGGTGCAGTGAGTATCTGCTCATCAGCTCTTGGGCCTTGGCCGAAAGCGCTTCTGCTTCTTCGGTGAACTCGGTGGCCTCTGCCTTGGCCAGCAGCCCGCGCACCCGGCTGAGCACTTTGGCGTCGGCCTCGTTCGCAGCGACGGAAGCCACGTGCTGGGCGGCGCCTGGCAGTGGAAGCAATGGTTCCAGGATCGGCAGGGTTCCGAGGAACCGCAGCACCTTCAGCACCACCGTCAATGCCGTGCGATGGTGGACACCTTGTCTGCTTGCCCAGCCCCACATTTGGGGAGCGTCTGGGATTCCGCCGGCGGACAACGCCGCAACCTCCGCGCGCCATCGCGGATGCAGTGCGGTGGAGGCATATTGGCGGGACTCGAGAACGATTGCCTCGGCGAGGTAGCCGGCGCTCGATGCGTCGAGACGGCGACGAGCGAACTCATGCAGATCATTCGGCGCCCAACCTGCCTGCCACGCCCCGCCGATGGCGACGGCCATGGCACCATCGGCGGCGACATCGAGATCGTGCGCCCAGTCGCGACACTCGTCGAGCAGTTCGGTGGCATGGGATTCGGCGTCGTGGTCAGGACACATCGCGCAGTGGTGCAACCGTGCGATGAGATGGTCGAGTACGGCGACACGGTCGTACTCGGGAGCGGTGTTCCAGCGTCCCTGTCGGGACGACGCGCGCCGGCGATCCTTCTGCTTGGCGGCGCGTTTTTGGCGATTGCGGCGGCTCATGTCTGGATTCTGGCGGAGGGGTCTGACATGAAACGCCGACGTTCGGCTGCCGCGAAGAAACGCGCCCTGTCCGCCCTGCAACCAGACGCACCTCGTGCCTACGCTGTGCCGCATGCTCACCGAACTGGTCGCCCTTGACGGCGGCACTTTCCGCATGGGATCGCAGGACTTCTATCCCGAGGAAGCACCCGTGCACGAGGTCAGCGTCGCGCCGTTCTCGATCGAGCGTCATCCCGTCACCAACGCACAGTTCGCGGAGTTCGTCGCCGCCACCGGGTATGTCACGGTCGCCGAACAGGAACTCGACCCGGCCGCGTTCCCGGGCGTGCCCGCCGACGAGCTGGTGCCCGGCGCCCTGGTGTTCCAGCCCACCGAGGGGCCGGTGAACCTGCGGGACTGGCGGCAGTGGTGGACGTGGGTGCCCGGCGCGTGCTGGAAGCACCCGAAAGGACCCGGATCGTCGATCGACGACGTGCCGGATCACCCGGTGGTGCAGGTCGCCTACCCCGACGCCGCGGCGTACGCGGCCTGGGCCGGTCGCCGGCTGCCCACCGAGGCGGAGTGGGAGTACGCCGCGCGGGCGGGCGCGACGACCGTCTACGCGTGGGGGGACGACGTGCGGCCCGATGGGCAGTTGATGGCCAACACCTGGCAGGGGCGGTTCCCGTACCGCAACGACGGGGCCCTGGGCTGGACGGGCACGTCACCGGTCGGCGCGTTCCCGCCGAACGGGTTCGGCCTGGTCGACATGATCGGCAACGTGTGGGAGTGGACCTCGACCCGGTACACGCCCCGGCACAGCCGGCGCCCGGAGGTGTCCGGATGCTGCCCCGCACCGGGCGGGGACCCGTCGATCCATCAGACGCTCAAGGGTGGCTCACACCTGTGCGCCCCGGAGTACTGCCACCGCTATCGGCCCGCGGCACGCTCGTCGCAGTCGCAGGACAGCGCCACCACGCACATCGGTTTCCGCTGCGTCGCGGGCTGACGCAGTGGCGGATTTCGCACCGTAACGCCGTCGCATAGCCGCTGGCCTAGGACTTTACGAAGTAACAGGTGGCGTAACACTGCACGTATCGCCACCCGGTGATTCCGGTGGCACAGTAACTCGCATGACCCGGCGCCCCCACATCCCGCCAAAGGACTTCCCCCGTCCTGCGACGCGCGAGTACGCCGGCACCCGGGCCGATGCGGCCCGGTGGGCCCGTGACGTGCTGCGCGGCAAGATCCTCGACGGCGTCTACGGCGGGCTGGCCGCAGCCCGCCCCATGCTGCCGCCCGAGAACGAACTGGCCGCCGAGTTCGGCGTCAGCCGCAACGCGATCCGCGAAGCGCTCGAGCTGCTGCGCGGCGAGGGGCTGATCACGCGTGTGCAAGGCGCGGGCACGTTCGTCACCGGCGCCAAACTGAGCCAGCGCATCGACCGCCTCGAAGGTCTCGCCGAATCCCTTGCGGGACACCAACTGCCCGTGGAGAACACGGTGTTGTCGGTGCGTGAGTCGGTGGCATCGCCGTTCGTCGCGGCCAAACTCCAACTGCCCGAGGGCGCGCCGATCCTGTTCATCGAACGGTTGCGCTCGGTCGGCGGGGTGCCGCTGTCGCTGGACACGACCTCGCTGCGGCTCGGCGCGGTCAGCGTCGACGACAACCTCGACCGACAGGACGTCTTCGCGCTGATCGAGCGGGAACTCGGGATGCGCCTGGGCTGGGCCGAGATGACCGTCGAATCGGTGTCCGCCGACGCCGATACCGCCAAACTTCTGCAAATCCGTTCCGGTGCACCGCTGTTGTTGCTGCACCGGCTCACCCATCTCGAAGACGGCACCCCGTTCGACTTCGAGACCGTGCGGTACCGCGGTGACCGCTGCACGCTGATGACCACCGCCGCCCGGGGAGTCGACGAGCCACCCCAGGCCCCGCAAGAGCCGCCACAGTAGCCGGCGCTTCTCCACCTCACCTTCACCCGTAACACCCCCGTTTACAGAGAGGTAGTTCAACCATGCCCGAAAAACCCAACATCGTGTATTTCCACGTCGACAACCTGGGAATGGGCGAGCTCGGCTGCTACGGCGGCGGCATGCTCCGCGGCGCCGACACCGTCCGCATGGACGCGTTCGCCGCCGAATCGCTGAAGCTCACACACTTCGTCGTCGAACCGCAGTGCACACCGACCCGCTCGGCGCTGATGACCGGCCGGTACCCGATCCGGTCGGGCAACCACACCATCGCCCTCGGTGGCAACGGCGGCGGCATCGTGTCCTGGGAACGCACCATGGGCGACATCCTGTCCGAAGCCGGCTACGCCACAGCCTGTTTCGGCAAGTGGCACATCGGGGCCGAGGACGGCCGGTGGCCGACCGATCACGGATTCGACGAGTGGTACGGGCCGGCCCGCACCTACGACGAATGCCTGTGGCCCGACGACCCGTGGTACGACGGCGAGCGCGACGGCTACTCCTACATGTACGAGGGCACCAAGGCCGACGGCATCCACGCCACCGACCAGCAGCTCACTGTCAAGCTCAAAGGTGAGGTGGACGCCGAATATGACCGGCGCGCAAAGGCGTTCATGAAGCGCAGCGTCGAGGCCGACAAGCCGTTCTTCTTGTACCACAACCACTCGCTCATGCACTTCCCGATGGAGGTGCGCGAGGAGTTCAAGGGCAAGAGCACCAACGGCCAATGGGGCGATTCGCTGCTGATGCTCGACCACGACTTCGGCAGCATCCTCGACTACCTGACGGAACTCGGCATCGACGACAACACCATCGTCATCATGGCCGGCGACAACGGCGCCGAAGATCACCTGGCCGGGCGCGGCACGGCAGGCTTCTTCGACGGGTCCTATTTCAGCTCGGCCGAGGGCGGCATCCGCACACCGTGTCTCATCCGCTGGCCGGGCAAGGTCGTCCCGCGCGAGAGCAACGAAATGGTGCACGTCACCGACATGTTCCCGACGCTGCTGCGCTGGGTCGGGTGCGACATTCCGGACGACCGCATCATCGACGGCATCGATCAACGGGACTTCTTCAGCGGGGCAGAGGAATCCAACCGCGACGGCTGCATGGTGTGGCTCAACGAAGAACTGCACGCCGTGAAGTGGTCACAGTTCAAGATCAACTTCAAGCGGCAGCAGCACTTCCACGATCCAGAGGTCCCGCTGGGCTTCGCCCGCATCACCAACCTCCTCGAAGACCCCAAGGAACGCGAACCCGTCAACCAGACCTGGGTGCGGTGGTGGGTCATGCAGCACGCCTACCGGTTCATCCAGGAGTTCGAAGCCAGCGTCGAGAAAGAACAACTGATCCCGGCCGGCGCACCGCTCGATTTCGTCCCCACCCGCAACCCGTAGAACCCCGAAGCCCTGCCCCGCATCCGGGGCAGGGCTTCCCCCTCGAAGGAGCCGAGCCATGTCCACCACCAACTACGACGCCGGATCCATCACGATCCTCGAAGGCCTCGACGTCGTCCGCAAACGTCCGGGCATGTACATCGGCTCCACCAGCGAGCGCGGCCTGCACCACATGGTGTGGGAGGTCGTCGACAACGGCGTCGACGAGGCCATGGCCGGCCACGCGACCCGCGTCGACGTCACCCTGCTCGCCGACGGCGGCGTGCAGGTGTGCGACGACGGCCGCGGCATCCCCGTCGCGATGCACGAAACCGGCATCCCCACAGTCGATGTGGTGATGACCCAGCTGCACGCGGGCGGCAAGTTCGACAGCGAGTCCTACCAGGTGTCGGGCGGGCTGCACGGCGTCGGGGTTTCCGTCGTGAACGCGCTGTCCAAGCGCCTGGAGGTCGACATCCACCGCGACGGCCACGAATGGCACCAGCACTACGACCACTCCGTGCCAGCCACCCTGACCCGTGGCAACCCGTCCGCCCGCACCGGCACCACCGTGAGGTTCTGGGCCGATCCCGACGTGTTCGAGACCACCACCTACAGCGCCGAGACCATCGCGCGGCGCCTGCAGGAGATGGCGTTCCTCAACAAGGGACTGATCCTCACGCTCACCGATCAGCGCGACCCCGACCCGCAAACGCGGACGTTTCACCACCCCGGCGGACTGATCGACTACGTCACGCACATCAACCGGGTCAAAGACGCGATCCAGCCCAGCATCATCGCGTTCGACGGTGCGGGGCCGGGGCACGAGGTGGAGATCGCGATGCAGTGGAACGCGGGGTACTCGGAGTCGGTGCACACCTTCGCCAACACCATCAACACGCATGAGGGTGGTACGCACGAGGAGGGTTTCCGTGCGGCGCTGACCAGCGTGGTGAACCGGTATGCCAAGGACAAGAAGCTGCTCAAGGACAAGGATCCCAACCTCACCGGTGATGACATCCGTGAGGGTTTGGCCGCCGTGATCTCGGTGAAGGTGGCCGAACCGCAGTTCGAGGGCCAGACGAAAACCAAACTGGGTAACGCGGCGATCCGCTCGTTTGTGCAGAAGGTGTGCCACGAACAGCTGACCCACTGGTTCGAAGCGAATCCCGTTGAGGCCAAGGTGATCATCACCAAGGTCGCGTCGTCGGCGCAGGCGCGGATCGCGGCGCGTAAGGCGCGTGAGTTGGTGCGGCGCAAGAGCGCGACCGACATCGGTGGGCTGCCGGGCAAGCTGGCCGACTGCCGTTCGACGGATCCGTCGAAGTCCGAGCTGTATGTGGTGGAGGGTGATTCCGCGGGTGGTTCGGCCAAGAGCGGTCGGGATTCGATGTTCCAGGCGATCCTGCCGTTGCGCGGCAAGATCATCAACGTCGAGAAGGCCCGCATCGACCGGGTGCTGAAGAACACCGAGGTGCAGTCGATCATCACCGCGCTGGGCACCGGTATCCACGACGAGTTCGACATCTCCAAGCTGCGGTATCACAAGATCGTGCTGATGGCCGATGCTGATGTGGACGGCCAGCACATCTCGACGCTGCTGTTGACGTTGTTGTTCCGGTTCATGAAGCCGTTGGTGGAAAACGGGCACATCTTCTTGGCGCAGCCGCCGTTGTACAAGCTCAAGTGGCAGCGCAGTGAGCCGGAGTTCGCGTATTCCGATCGTGAGCGTGACGGGCTGTTGGAGGCCGGGCGCGCGGCGGGCAAGAAGATCAACGTCGACGACGGTATCCAGCGCTACAAGGGTCTGGGCGAGATGGACGCCAAGGAGTTGTGGGAGACCACGATGGATCCGTCGGTGCGGGTGCTGCGACAGGTCACCCTCGACGACGCCGCCGCGGCCGACGAACTGTTCTCCATCCTCATGGGCGACGATGTGGAAGCCCGGCGCGGATTTATCACCCGCAACGCCAAGGACATTCGTTTCCTCGACATCTGATCACACGAGCGCCAGATACGTCATCACCAGGACGCCCTCGGCGATGATCGCGACACCGGCCGCCCGGACATGAGTCCGGGCGGCCGCGGCGCGCGGATGGGCCAGCAGCCGGCGACGCCGGTGGGCGCCGAGCGCGAACACGCATGCCGCCAACATCGCGACTGCCGCCACCACAACAAGCCGTCCCGGCGCCTGCAGAATGTCCCTGTCGCGCAGCAGCACCAGCACGCCGGAGGCCGCGATGGCCAGTGCCGTTCGGGTCCAGGCCAGCGCGGTGCGTTCGGCCTGCAACCCCCGGTCCTCGGCCAGCGCCTGGCGCGTCATCGGAACGTCGCGGCGATCGCCAGGGCGACGGTGACCAGGCCCATCATCGACAGCCCGGCCGCCAGGTAGGTCGGCACCGCGACGCGCGGCAGCGGTTCGTCGCGGCGCATCGCGCGATCCACCTGCGACCACCGGTGCAGACCCGCCATCGACGTCAAGATCGCCATGGCGCCGACCGTCATCCCGAGGACGTGCCGAAGGCCCGGAATCGTCAGCTCCGGCAGGAACTGCACCACCGCGACGGCCGCGGCCAGCAGTCCGAGCGAGGTGCGTTGCCAGGCAAGGAACGTGCGCTCGTTGGCCAGGGTGAACCGGTAGTCGGGTTCGATCAGCGTTTCGACGCTCACCGTTTTCGGATTCTCCACGGCTCCAAGCATTTCCGAACAATCAGTGCTGTTCCAGAGCCGATTCGGTGGCGTAACTTCGCTGTCGTACCGGTGCGGATGGCGTAACTATCACGCAACGTCTGATGACAGCGAGGTAACAGAAGCGGTCGACCCTTATCGGTATGGACAAGGCACAACACGATTCCCCACGCCGGTGGCGCGCCCGCTCGGCTGCGCTGCTGGCGGCGGTCACCGTCGGCGGCGCGCAGCTGCTGACCGGGTGCGGTCTGCTGGCCGAGCCCACCGTCGTGGTCAACGTCGGCTACCAGTCCAAGACCATCAACACCGTCAACGCCGGCACCCTGCTGCGCGACCGCGGGGACTTCGAGGCCGAGCTCAAGCAGATCGGCGCGTCCACCGGCACCAAGTACCGCGTGGTGTGGCAGGACTTCGCATCCGGTGCGCCGTTGACCGCGCAGATGATCGCCACGCACGTCGACATCGGCTCGATGGGCGACTATCCGTTGCTCACCAACGGGTCCAAGACGCGTAAGTACGACGACGCGGTCACCGAGATGATCGCCACCACCGGCTACAACCTGCGCGGGTCGCTGAATCAGGTGGTGGTACCGAGTGATTCGGCCGCGCAGACGCTCGACGATCTCACCGGCAAGAAGGTGTCGACCAGTCTCGGGTCGGCCGGTGACGGCATGTTCTCCTCGGCGCTCAAGGGCAACGGGATCGACAAGAACGCCGTGCAGATCGTCAACCAGGACCCGTCGGTCGGGGCGTCGGCCATCGACGGACGCCAGGTCGACGCGCTCGCGCAGTTCGTGCCGTGGCCACAGTTGGTGATCTACCGCAACCAGGGCCGGCTGCTGTACGACGGCGGCGACAACAACGTGCCCACGTTCCACGGCGTGGTGGTGCGCCGCCAGTTCGCCGACCAACGCCCCGAGGTGATGAGCGCGTTCATGCGGGCCATGCGATCCACCACCGACGCGATCGTCGCCGACCCCGTGGGGTCCGCCCAGCGCATCGGTGAACTCACCGGCATCGAACCCGAGGTGATCTACCTCTACAACGGCCCCAACGGCCTGGTGAGCTTCGACATGACGCTCAAACAGCAGTTCCTGGGCGCCTTCGCGGCGGTCAAGGACTATCTGGTCGGGCGTGGTTCGGTGACAGCGGATTTCGACGTTCCCGGGTTCATCAACGACGCGTACCTGCGGGACCTGTTCGGCGACGAATACCCCGCGCGCAGCGCCAGCGTCGCAAACCCCATGAAGCTCAGCGGTTTCGACGAGATCTGCGCGCTCCCGGTCGATGATCCCGCGCAGGCCTCCGAGCTGTGGGCCGCCGGCGCCGACACCACCGACGTCGCGGCGACCCCCAGCTGCCTGTTGCGCCGCGTCGCCGCGACGCCCGAGGTGCGCGCGGCCTACGTACCCGACACCGCGACCGGGCTGCGGATCTTCGCCGACCATGCGGTGTGGCTGCAGGATCCGTCCGCACCACCGACGCAGCGCTTCAAGCCGTTCGCCACCCCGGCGGGCGCCGAGTCCTACCGTGCCCAACACCCCGACGCCGTCGTCGTCTCCTACACCGCTGCGGTCGGGCATTCCCGCGCCGCCAAATAGCCGCCCCACCACTCACGAGAGGAAACACTCATGACCGACCTCATGACCAGGCCCACCATCGCCCCGCCGGGGTTGTTGTCACCGGGGGATTCGTCCGGGAAAACCCTGCGCCAGAAGCTCACCGACGCCGTCCCGGCATCGGTGGCCCGGCGGGTGCCTGCGGTGGTGCTGCCGCTGATCCCGATCGGGGTGTTCCTGGTGGCGTGGCATCTGCTCACCGAGAACAACGTCGTCGCCTGGCTGCGGTTCAACCGCATGCCCAGCCCCGACGCGGTGCTGCAGGCACTGCTCGCGCGGGTCAGCTCGGGCAGCTACTACGACGACCTGCTGGCCAGCCTGCAGCGCATCCTGCTCGGCTTCGGTCTGGCCGCCGTGGTGGGCATCGCCCTGGGCGTGCTGGTCGGCCGCTCCGAGGTGGCGCGAATGACGTTGCGGCCGTTCATCGAACTGATCCGCCCGATCCCGGCGATCGCGTTGGTGCCGCTGACCATCCTGCTGTTCCCGTCCAGTGAGCAGGGCATCGTGTTCATCACGTTCTTCGCCGCGTTCTTCCCGGTGGTGGTCAGCACCATCCACGCGATGGATTCCATGCCGAAGGTGTGGGAGGAGGCCGCACAGACCATGGGCGCCGGCCGGATGTCGCTGCTGTTCCACGTCATCATTCCCGGTGCGCTGCCCGGCATCTTCGCCGGTCTGTCGGTGGCGATGGGTGTCGCGTGGATCTGCGTGGTGAGTGCCGAGATGATCTCCGGACAGTTCGGCATCGGCTACTACACGTGGCAGGCGTACGGCCTGCTGGACTACGCCGGCGTCGTCGTCGGGATGATCTCCATCGGCGCGCTCGGTCTGGGCACCGCGTGGCTGGTCGAACGCGTCGGTCGTCGGGTGAACCGCTGGCTGCCGAGGGCCGCCCGATGAGCACCGGCGCCGTCAACCTCCAGCAGCTCAAGCTCGGCTTCAACGGTGTGGTCGCCGCCGACATCACCCTGACCATCGATCCCGGCGAGGTCGTCGTCTTCCTCGGGCCGTCCGGCTGCGGCAAGTCGACCATCCTGCGGGCGCTGGCCGGGTTGCTCAAACCAATGGGTGGCACCGCCACTGTCGACGGGGCTCCCGTCACCGGCAACGCCGCGCAGTGCGCCATGGTGTTTCAGGAGGACGCGCTGTTTCCGTGGCGCACCGCGCTGAAGAATGTGCAGTTCCCGCTGAAGCTGCGGGGGATGCGCGGCAAGGAACTCAAGGCCACGGCCACCGCCCGCCTGGAGCAGGTGGGGCTCGGTGCCTACTTGGACCATCTGCCCAGCCAGCTCTCCGGCGGGATGCGCCAGCGCGTGCAACTCGCCCGCACGCTGGCCTGTGAGCCGCACGTCATGCTGATGGACGAGCCGTTCGGCGCGCTCGACGCGCAGACCCGCCTGGAGATGCAGCAGCTGCTGATGTCGGTGTGGGAGACGCAGAAGATGACGCTGCTGTTCGTCACCCACGATGTCGACGAGGCGTTGCTGCTGGCCGACCGGATCGTGCTGCTGAGCCACCGGCCCGCCACGGTCGCCGACATCATCACGATCGAGAAGCCCCGCACGCCCGAGGCGCAGTTCGAGGAGTCCTACCAGCGGCGCCGCCGCGACATCCTCGACTTTCTCGGCCACCGCCCGGCGGCCTGATCTTTCTTTCACTCAAGGAGTTTCGATGAGTATCACCCTTCCCGGTCTTCGCGCGCCGTCATCCGGCAACGGGCTGGCTTCGCTGCGCTCACCGTCGGTGTTGCGCACCGAGGTGCTCGCCGGTCTGGTGGTGGCGCTGGCGTTGATCCCGGAGGCCATCGCGTTCTCGGTGATTGCCGGCGTCGACCCCCGGGTCGGTCTGTTCTCGACCGTCACCATGGCGATCACCATCGCGTTCACCGGGGGACGCCCGGCGATGATCACCGCGGCCACCGCCGCCGTAGCTTTGGTGGTGGCGCCGGTGTCGCGCGAGTTCGGGGTGGGGTATCTGGTCGCGACGATCATGCTGGCCGGCGTGATCCAGATGCTGCTGGCATTGTTCGGGGTGGCCAAGCTGATGCGGTTCATCCCGCGCAGCGTGATGGTGGGCTTTGTCAACGCGCTGGCCATCCTGGTGTTTGTCTCGCAGTTGCAGCATTTGGTCGACGTGCCGTGGCTGGTGTACGCGCTGACCGCGCTCGGCATCGCGGTGGTGTTCCTGCTGCCCAAGGTGACCACCGCGGTGCCCGCACCGCTGGTGGTGGTGCTGGTGCTCACCGTCGCGGTCGTCGCGTTCGGTTGGGACGTTCCCGACGTGGGGGATCAAGGCGCACTGCCGGATTCGCTGCCGGTGCCCGGGCTGCCGCAGGTGCCGTTGACGCTGCACACCCTGCAGGTGATCGCGCCGTACGCGTTCGGTGCCGCGCTGGTCGGGCTGCTGGAGTCGCTCATGACGGCCAAGCTGGTCGACGACATCACCGACACGCCGTCCAACAAGACCCGCGAGGCCTGTGGGCAAGGTACGGCCAACGTGGTGACCGCGCTGTTCGGCGGTATGGGCGGCTGCGCCGTGGTGGGGCAGACCATGATGAACGTCAAGGTCGCCGGCGCCCGCACCCGCCTGTCCACGCTGCTGACCGGGGTGTTCGTGCTGATCCTCGTGCTCGCACTCGGCGACCTGGTGGGACGCATCCCGATGGCCGCGCTGGTTGCGGTGATGATCGTGGTGTCGTTCGCGACGTTCGACTGGCACAGCATCACGCCCCGGACCTTGAAGGTGTTGCCGCGCAGCGAAACCCTGATCATGGTGATCACCGTCGCCTGCACGGTGGCGACCGGGAACCTGGCCATCGGGGTGTCGGTCGGCGTGCTCGCCGCCATGGTCGCGTTCGCCCGCCGCGTCGCGCACTTCACCTCGGTGTCCGTCGAGCCGGGGCCCGACGGCTCCCGGACCTACCGGGTGCGTGGGGATCTGTTCTTCGTGTCGAGCAACGACCTGGTGCATCAGTTCGACTACGCGGGAGATCCCGACGAGGTGGTGATCGACATGTCCGGGGTGTCGCTGTGGGACGCGTCGTCCGTGGCGACCCTCGACGCGATCCGGCTGAAGTACTCCTCGCGCGGGAAGACCGTGGTGTTCACCGGCCTCGACGGAGACAGCCTCGACCGGCTCAACCGGATGTCCGGGCGGTTGGGGGTGTAGCGGTGCGGGGGAGCGGGGCCGCCTTGATGGGCGGCCCCGCCTTCTGCGTTACGGCGTCAGGTTCACCGTGACCCCGCCGGAGAACATCGAGTCATGCAGTTCGATGCTCGCGGGGACCGCGCCGGCCGGCATGTCGTAGACCAGCGACACGTCGACGGTGTTGCCGGGGTTTATGTTGTCCCACACCGCGATGTCGTTGTTGTCGAGCGCGATCTGCGCTGAGGTGTCGGTCTCGAAGCTGCGACCGTCGGTGTCGAACAGCTTCTGATTCGACGGGCTGAAGCCCTGCGGGCGGTCGCCGATGTTCTGCACGCTGAGCGTGACGATGACGAACTGGCCCTGCGCCTTCTGGTTCAGGAACGGGTTGTCCCCGACCTCCGACAGGCCCGGCTCCATCGATCGCACCACGAACTCGAACTTCCCGTCACGTACCGGGGTGTTGAGGGTCGCCGCCGGCTCTGCCTGCTTTGTTTCTGCCGGGGCCGGGGCCGGGGCCGCGGCCGGCGACTGGGCGACGGTCGCGGTGCTCCCGGCCGGCGTGGTGTCCTTCTTGTCGTCGTTGAAGATCGATCCCACGATCATCAACGCGACCACACCGCCGACGATCACCGGCCATTTGCGCTTCTTCTTCGCGGGCGGCTGCGGCGGGTACGGAACCCCCTGCGGGGCAGGCTGACTCGGCATGCCAGGGTACGGCTGAGGGGTAGTCATCGTGATCGTTCCTTCGTGTCCTGCGCCAGGCCCCATGCCAGGCGAACAGGCGAACGTACAACTCGGGACCGACAACCTCTCGTGTGTCTTCGGTGCGGTGCCGCCGCCACCTCGACTTGTCGGTGGGTCATGCGAAGCTGTGCGGCTCACTCAAATCAGGAGGTAGTGATGAAGACAGTCGTTGGTGTGGCCGTGCTGGTGGCAGGGTTCGGGCTCGTGGCGAGCCCGCCGGCATCCGCGGAGCCGTCGTGGACGATGCCGAATCTGATCGGCATGGATCTGCAGGGCGCCCAGGACGCGATTCAGTCCGTGACCCGCGGGGCGGTGTGGTTCAGCAGCTCCACCGACCTCACCGGCCGCGGCCGCGCCCAGCTAAGCGACCGCAACTGGCAGGTCTGCACCTCGACCCCGCCACCCGGAGCACGGTTTACCGTCGATACCGATATCGACTTCGGGGTGGTGCGGGTGTCGGAGGAGTGTCCGTAGGGGGTGGGGTCGGCGATAGGTGCAGGGCGAGCTCGTGTGGCAGGCGCGTCAAGCCGTCGGAGAGCTCCTTGAACTTACGGCTCATCCATACACTGCATTGCCACCCGTACGAGGGTGATCACACTTCGCAGATGTTCTGGCTGTATCGGCTGTCAACCCACCGCCGCCCTCACAGCTTCGGCCACTGGCACGGGAGGTTCGTGCTTGCGAAACCTCACTACCGCCCATTCGGCAGCACGAAACGTCTCGTCAGTGGCTGCATCGCGCGGCACCTTGCGCTCCGATGACCGGCGTTTGTGGCGGTTGGCGATGATGTTCCAGAAAATCGTGTCAGCACTGGTCGATCAAGTCGCCGCGAAATGTCCAGGCCATCGCTCTTTTGCTCCAACGCCGTACTCAAACGAACTCGCTCTGCCTGCCCCGTGTCATAGCGGACTAAACTCATCCCGTCAATATTTGCTGTTACAGGGCGGATGCAGGTCGAAGTCGTCAGTGACTTGGCCTACAGTGCTCTCAGAGTGAGGAGAGGCGCGTTGTCGGATTGTGGAGGCCTGTCGGAGTGGATCAGCGACGAAGAGCATCGCTGGCGCGTGCTGCCGCAGCCCATGAGCCTTGTGAACGAGGCCAGACTTCTCCGAGGTAGAGGCCTGAGAAATTCACCGCAAATCGGGCACGGCAGTCCGCCAGCTCGCAAAACTGAACATTACCTATACGTGGGCGGGGTTCCCGTTTTAGACGTAATGCCGATGCGGAAAAGGCGACTAGTAGTCGAGGCGCCCCAATTAGTGGGTTACCTCGGGTACCGTTCCCCGTATCGACCGGCTCGGCGAAGCGTTGACTATCGTGCTCGCGCGTTGCAGCCGGTCGAAGTACGTGAAGAGCTGTATCCGCGCAGGTCATAGTTCGGTGATGGAGCCAGGCGGGCTGGTTTCGTCCAGTGAACAGGCACACTCACGGGTACGGCCGACACATTGGTCGCGACAGAGGGGACCCACCGGTTTGAATGGCTGAGAGCAGCATTACTCGATGAGGCGCCGCCGAATTGCATGATCGTTCATAACCATGCGAGTGCTCGTGTGACACACAGCGAGATTGAAAGTAGGAAGTCGTGACTATGACTCAGTCGGAAAACGCGGGACTAGTGCCACTCCGGACGGCATGCGAGCCTCGTGACGACGTGTTGTCGGGTGGTCTTGCGGATAACCATTTCGCAGCCCAGTTAGACAAGGTTGTCCGCGACGCGGAGCACTATCCGGTCTACGGCGACCCGGATGCGTTCTTCGCGCAAACCTACGCCACTAGCGGCCTTCGAGCCTTGCTGACCAAGACGTTTGGTCGGGTCAGCGGTACGAAAGGCGTCGCGGGTGAAAACGGTGTGCTGCGACCGACTACATCGTTCGGTGGCGGCAAGACTCACGGCTTAACCGCGGTCTACCATCTGGCAAAGGGTGCCAGGCCGGCGAATTTGTCCGAGTTTGTCGACCCGGCGCTTCTACCTGACGGCCCTGTTCAGATTGCGGCACTAGTCGGCGACGCGCTGGACCCTGTCGCCGGTGTCGCTACGGCCGGGCACCGAACCTTCACGCTCTGGGGTGAAATGGCGGCACAAATCGGTGAGGCGGCGTTTGCGGCGATGGAAGCCAGCGACATCGAACGGACCGCGCCGGGCACCGCGACAATCAAGTCCGCCTTCGGCGGGCAACCGACCATCGTGATCATCGACGAGATCGCGAAGTACATCCGGCAGGTCACATCTTCTGGCAGCGACGATGTCCGTCGCTTGGCGAAGGCTGTCCCTGTGTTCCTCGGCAACCTGTTCGAGGTCGCCTCCGATCCGACGAATCGGGTTTCAGTCATCATCACACTTGCTGCAGCTACGAATGCATTCGGTGAGGAGACGACTGAGATCTCCGAGCTACTCGGTGACGCATCGGCTGCGGCGAGTGACGCGGTGGCCGAGACCGCAGACGTTCTGACCCGCGCCGTCCAACCAGCAGCGGTCATCAAGCCGGCAGCCGACAACGAGATCGGTGAAATTCTAAAGACGCGACTATTCAAGAGCGTAAATCCATCTGCAGCCCGTGCCGCCGGGGATGCGTATCGCGACTTCTATGAGTTCCTATCCAAGACAGAGACACTTGCTGGGGGCCCAGAGC
Source organism: Mycolicibacterium smegmatis (assembly GCF_001457595.1). Classification (GTDB taxonomy): domain Bacteria; phylum Actinomycetota; class Actinomycetes; order Mycobacteriales; family Mycobacteriaceae; genus Mycobacterium; species Mycobacterium smegmatis. The sequence continues at coordinate 1,368,828 of NZ_LN831039.1, forward strand.
AGCCGGTTACCTACGGTGATCAGGTTGCCAACACCTACCCTTTCCATCCGGAACTGGTGAGGGTTCTCGACAAACGTCTCGGCGATATTCCACAGTTCCAGCGTGCCCGAGGTGCGCTGAAGCTCCTCGCGGAGGTAGTCGCAGGGATCTACCGGAACGGTAACGACACCGCGATCATCAACGTCGGTGATATCGACTATTCAGATGCTCCGATCCTGAACCATCTCACTGATGGACTGGGGCGTGGCGAGTTCTCCTCGGTCGCCGTCGGCGACTTCGCCGGCGCACAATCCCACGCCGCGTCTGTCGACGCGGAGGTGTTCCCCGGGAAACCTCAGTACGCAACCCGGGTTGCGCGAACGGTGTTCACGCATTCGCTTGAGATGAAGGCGAATGCCGGAGCCGGTCGCAACGACTGGCTCATCGGGACCCTCCGGCCCCACGAGGACGTTGCCGTCTTCGAGAAGGCTCTGACCGAGTCAGAAAAGGTGTTTTGGCATTTGGGCTTCGACGGTGCTCGGTGGCGTTTCAATGTCGAACCGAACGTCAACGCCATTATCGAGGCGGAGAAGCGCAACGTCGCAAACACACGAGTCGCTGCGGTCGTCGACGACCTCGTCTCGAGAGCGTTCGCCAACGATGGTGGGGTTAGCGCTGTGCACTTCCCGTCGTCGGCGGTAGACATCGCCGACGAATCGAAGCTGCGGGTCGCAGTCCTCGACTACCGGGTCCTGTCTGTTGACGCTGGAACCGTCGACGCCGCCCCTTCACTAGTCGTGGATATGTTCGACAAGTCCGGGTCTGTCGGGTCGCCTCGTAAGTACCGGAACAGTGTGGTTTTCGCGGTCGCGGATACTACCCAGGTCGACGCGCTGAAGGACCGTGCTCGCGCGCTCATAGCTGCCGATAATCTCGGGGCCGACACCGCGCGGCTGAGCCAGTTCAGTCCGGAAATCCGCAAGAAAATCGAGGCATATCAGAAGCAGGCATCGCTCGAAGCGCGGATCGCAGTCAACCGCTGCTACAAGCACATCTACTACCCGGTCAGCGACAGAGCCAACAATCATTTACGGCACAAGGAGCTCCCGCCGCAGGCGCAGGGCGAGGTGAAAAACGCTACCAGCGCGGTCATCACGCTCCTCAAAGACGAAGGCAAGATTCGGTCCGATTCGTTCACTGCGTCCTACCTCAGGTCCAAGACATGGCCAATGGTCGATTCGGTCACGACTGCAGCCGTCGCGGATCATTTTTGGATAGACCACAGCGTGCCGATTGTCCAAAATGTGGCACTGCTGCGCGAGGCGCTCGTCAATGGAATTAAGAATGAAGGCTGGGTTTACTACGACGGGAGTACAGGTAAGGCGTTCACGGCGCACACGATGGGTGGTATGAACATCGCGTTCTCCAGCGACGCCGAGATCATGACCAGCGAGGAAGCACAGAGGCGGGGACTTCTGGTTCGCAAACCCACTTTGGCTGACCTACGTGCCGTCTTTTCCGGCGACCGGATCACTGGTGCCGAGTTGCGGACACGGCTGGAAATCGAGTGCGGCGGGGAGCCGACGAAGAGCGATGTTCTCGAAGTCCTCGCGACCGCGGTGCAAGCGGGTGACTACAAGACCCTCGTAGTGCTTGATAGCGAACCAGAAGCGGGTGTGCGGGCTCTGCCGCCGAGCGCGATCAAGGACAAAGGGCTCGACACATTACACATCCTTACACGTGAGGCAGCCGACCAGGCCGGTGTGGAGGTCCCGACTCGCACCGTCAACACTAAGACGTTCACCGCCGTGGGTGCCGGCGGCGCCGCTATCCAAACCCTTATCGACCAGGTCTCGGATTTCACAGTGACAACGATCCGGCGACTGACACTGAAGGTCACCGCCGACGGGGAGAAGGGCACCAGCGACCTCGACCTCGCGGTCGCCGCCCTCGGGATGCTTCCCAAGTACGCCATCACCGTAAAAAGCACGATCCGCGCCGAATACAAGAACGTTACCGGCGGGTTGCAATTCCAAGGCTCGGCCGAGCGGATGGACTTCCAGAGCGCCTACGGCAATATCAAGAAGGCACTCGGGCCGGCGGCGAAAATCGCCGGCGACCTGACAATCGACATCGCCTTTGACCCCGCCGTCGGCGTTAGTAGTCCCGATATCGAACATATCCATACCGTTGTCAAGAACCTGCAGCTCCATCACACCCAGATGACCGCAGAGGCAGCACGATGACTGCGCAAATAACACGTGCTTCCCGAAGTCGTCCCCTTTCCGCTGGATCTACCGCGCGCGCGTTCCGGATCATTGTCGTTCCAGCCAGGGCCGAGACCTACGGCATAGTTGTCGATGAGACCTACGGCGACGGCGACCAAGCCCTTACCACTCGCGTCACTGCGGCGACACCCGCACAGGTCGGCCGGATTGCCGATGCCGTGTTCGCCGCCGTTCGAGGTTCCGGACACGCGCCGAGCGTCCTCGCGTTCACGCGCAAGAAGCCGATCCGCATCGATGAAGTTGAAGGTGTCAGACTTGCCCTGATACTGCTCACGACCGGCCCAATCTCCAAGCACGCCCGGGTCCGCGAGATCGTAGCCGGAGTAAACGCCATGAGCGTCGAGGAAACCTACTATTGGTACTCAAAGTGCATCGGTGTCGATGCTTCTCGCGCTAACAAGGCGCTGCGCATCCTCCTCTCCGGTGACAGAGACTGAAAGACGACTATGACAACTACCAAACCCCGTGTCCTCATTGAGGATTGGCTACCTGTTTCAGAGCTCGGCATTGAGTCACGTCGTGAACGAGCAGCCGCGTCTGCATTGCCGCCGCTCTCGTTCCTGCATGTTTGGTGGGCTCGCCGGCCGTTGGTCGCCTCCGCGGCTGTCGTCCTTGGCGGACTTATGCCTGCTTGGTCACAGGAGCTCGCCGACGCCTTCCCCGAGGCAGTGGAACTCCGCGACGAACCTGCTTACCGGCGCTGGCTGCTGCACCTCGTGGGAATCTGGGGAAACCCGGTAATGGGTCGGCGGCGAATCGACGCAGCGAAGGCCGCAGGCATCAAGCTGCAAGACAACGGATACGGATACAAGCAGGCATTCCGAAACGCAATTCCGCGAAGCGATATCGACTTACTTCACAGAGTTCTTGAACGTACGTGGGGGGAGATGCCGATTGTTGCAGACCCGACAGCGGGTGGTGGCAGTATCCCCTGGACCGCTGTTCGGCTCGGAATCCCTTCTGTTGCCAATGATCTCAACAGCGTCGCTGCCGCCACGCTCCGAGCCGGGGTGAAGATCCCCGCTGAGCGTGGCACCGAGCTCGTCCAGCACCTCAACAAATGGGGTGGCGTTCTCATAGACCGTGTGCAGAGCTCGTTGAAGGAGTTCTTCCCACGCCACAATGACGAGAGCATCATCGCCTACGTTTGGGCGAATGCAGTGGCATGTCCACGAACTGGCCGCCTCGTTCCGCTCCTTCCTGACAAGTGGCTCCGCAAGGACAAAGGGAAGGAAGCCGCCGTCGAAATGTTCACCGAGATCGACGGGGTTGAGCTGGACGTGCCCAGGTTCGAGATTGTTTTAGGGCGTGATGTGAACGCGGCCATTGCCTCGATCGGGACGACTGGCCGGGGGAAGGCAATCTCGCCGTACGACGACCTCGTGATCGATGGAGACTACATCAAGGCCGAAGCGCGGGCGGGGCGGATGTCTCACATCCTGTACGCGGTGGCGATCCGGACCGCGGCCGGTGAACGTACGTTCCGCGCGCCTACGGATACAGACCTGGCTGCAATTCGCGCCGCCGAGGAGCGGTTCACGGAAGTGAAGGATCTGTGGCAGGCGAACGGGATTCTTCCGACGGAGGAGTTTCCTGATGGAAATGACCTGCGCCCCAAGCATTATGGGATGACTCACTGGCTGGACTTCTTCACCCCACGTCAGGCGTTCGTGCATGGAACATTTGGTGTCGAGTTCGCCAAGCTTGTCCCGGAGGTGGAAGCAGCTCTCGGTGACGACGCTGACGATGTGCTGTTCGAGCTGGCCTTAATGCAAGGAAAGGCGCTGAACTGGAACTCGCGGTTATCGTCCTGGGATGTCTCACGTCAAAAAATGCGGAGTGTGTTTGACCGGCACGACTTCGCCTTCAAATGGTCATTCGCAGAGTTTGAGGGCGCCACAGCGCTGTACTCGTGGTGTCTTGATCAGCTGTCCGATGCGTACGAGGGGATCGCGCGGCTCATCGACGAAACCGGTGCTCCTGGGATGGCGGGCGAATCCCCGTTGGACCGTCGAGTGACCGTGTTTCAGGGGAGCGGTGCCGACCTGAATGCCGTCGAGGAGGCTTCGGTAGCGCACATCTGCATGGACCCGCCGTACTACGACAACGTGATGTACGCCGAGTTGGCCGACTTCTTCTACGTCTGGGAGAAGCGCACAATCGGCCGGCTCGTACCGGACTACTTCGACAACGATCTCACCGACAAGGAAAACGAGGCTGTCGCGAACCCGGCTCGGTTCGCGGCGATGGGTAAGCGGAAGAATGAGCTTGCAGAGCTGGACTACGAGGCGAAGATGACTGCGATCTTCGCCGAATGTCGCCGTGTGCTCCGTGACGATGGGGTGCTTTCGGTGATGTTCACACACAAGCGGGCTGAGGCGTGGGACACCCTGGGTATGGGCTTATTACAGGCTGGATTCACTATCGAGACGTCGTGGCCCGTGAACACAGAATCGGAGCAGTCGCTCCACCAAGCAAATATGAACTCCGCTGCCTCAACGATCATGCTCGTATGCCGGAAACGCGACAACGTTGACGGCAACACACGCGTGTATCTCGACGATATCGAGAACGAGATCCGTAACGCCGCTAGGGCGGCGGCGACTCGGTTCCAGCACGACGGAATCGACGGCGTCGATCTGTTGCTGTCGACATACGGGCCGACATTGTCGGTGATCTCGCAGAATTGGCCAGTGTACTCGTCCGTTCCGGACGCCGACGGGCGCGATCAGCTGCTCCGCCCGGAAGACGCTCTTGACCTTGCCCGAGAAGAGGTCGTGCAACTCCGTCGTGCGCGGCTTGTCGGCAAGGCAGCGAACGTCGACGACGTGACTGACTTCGTGCTTATGGCGTGGGACATCTTCGGTGCTCGCGAGTTCCCTTACGACACTGCGCGACTGCTTGCCCTCGCGGTAGGAGGTCTCGACGTCGATGTCCTCGAACGGGCGAAGATTGTGAAGAAGAAGTCCGGATCAGTCACATTGCTTCAGCCAGCGGAACGGCTGCGCCGCGATGCCGATAGCGACCTACCCGGTGTGCGACCCGACGCACCGTCCTTCGAGTATGTGATCGACGCGGTCGACACGGCGCTGTACATCGCGAGCGTCGACGGTATGCAGGAAGCGAAGCGATTTCTCGACCGTCATGGATACACCACCGACTCTGGATTCCTGGCTACCGTGCAAGGCCTGGTCAACGCGATCCCTCGTACGAAAGCGAAGGGTGTGTGGGTGGTGCCAGAGGCGGGGCTGCTCGATACGCTGTGCACCTTGTACTTCCCGATGGTGACACTCCCGGAGGCCGAGGATCTGGCCGCTGCCACGGTGCAGGAAGCGTTGTTCGAGGATTCAGCGGATGACACGCTCTCAGAGTGAGTTTCTAGCGGTCGGGTTACCCGGTACCGGACAACCTCGCCAGGCAGCATTCGATATACCCGACGGCTCGGCTGATGACTCGTTCCACGCCGTGGATATTCGGCCCCGATACACCCCAGACGACCGACCTTTTACGACGTTCTACGTGCCGATGCTGCAACGGGCACGTTCATATGACAGGGCAGTGGGTTACTGGTCGGCCGCGGAGCTGCAGTTTGCTGCTCAGGGAATCGCGCATTTTCTGGCAAACGGGGGCCGGATGCGGCTGATCGTCGGGGCTCAGTTGTCGCGTTCCGATGTCGATGCGGTGGTCGCGGGTACGCCGCTCGAAGATGTGCTAGCTGCGAAAATGCTCGCAGACCCAGAGTTCGAGGGAGCGCGAATCGTCGAATCCGCACACCTGGGTGTATTGGCTTGGATGGTGGCACACGATCGTCTTGAGATCCGAGTCGGGGTGCCATGTGAGGGCGATCGGTTGCTGACATACGCAGAGTCCGGACGCTACTTCCACACTAAATACGGCGTTTTTACCGACCGCTACGGACACAAGGTTGCGTTCACCGGGTCTAATAACGCCTCCGTCCGAGCATGGGCCGCGAATCACGAGACCTTCGACGTGTTTCCCTCGTGGAACACTGCGGTTTGGGCGTGGAACGGACAGGCGGCGGCGGATGACTTTGAGAAGCATTGGAACTCGAACGCTGATTCGGGGTGGGCCGTCGTGCCGCTTCCCCAGGCGGTTCGCGAAAGGCTGATCGCGCACGCCCCGGAAGTTCCTCCGGTTCCGATCTCCGATGCAGATTCCTTTGCCAACGATCCGCCGACCAACCATCCTGTTAGCGACGAAGAGGCGTGGGCTGAGCTTGTTTCTCTCGCATCGAACCCGACTATGTCTCCGTATACGGGCGTCGGCACCGCACAGGTCGAGCCGCTTCCGCACCAGGCAATCCTCATTAACCGGGTAATTAGCACCTTCCCTCGCGGCTACCTGTTCGCAGACGAGGTAGGCCTGGGCAAGACCGTTGAGATGGGACTCGTGTTAAGGGAGTTGTTCCTGTCTGGCAAGGCACGATCTGCGTTGTTGCTGGTTCCCGCGTCCGTGATGCGGCAGTGGCAGGAGGAACTCCACGAGAAGATGAACCTTGATGTGCCTAGATTCGACAAGGGCGGGTTCGTAGATCGCCACGGCCAGCCGATTCCCATAGCCAACGGCGCGAACCCATGGGGGGCGTTTCCGATCGTGCTCGCCTCGAGTCACCTCGCACGCCGCCGGGACCGCCGCCGCGACCTTCTCGCGGCCGGACCGTGGGACGTGGTGTTCGTCGACGAGGCACACCATGCGCGCCGTCGCGGGGCGAGACCAACAGATACACCCAACTCGCTGCTCGGGTTGTTGTTGGAGATGCGGGACAAGCAGATGTGGAAAGCGCTCTACCTCGCCTCCGCAACGCCCATGCAAATGAACCCCCATGAGGCATGGGATCTGATTTCTCTGCTAGAGCTGCCCGGCCGATGGGGCGCGTCTGCGGACAACTTCCTCCAGTACTACGAAAAGCTTCGAACCGACCCAAAGATTCGGAACTGGAAACTACTGTGCGCCATGCTGTCCGACTACTTCAGTGACCATGAAGCAGATCGTGACGAGCGGCTTGAATCGCAGATCGACGACGCATTGGGATTTGTCGATTCGTACGCGGTTATCGGACTGGCAGATAATCCGCCATCGGCGGAGATGCGTTCGAAGATGCCGAATGAGATGTCGGAGTGGATGGATCGGTGGCTTCGTCGGCATACACCAATGAGAGACAGGGTGTTCCGCAATACTCGATCGACGCTCCGTGCCTATCAGAGCGCCGGAATCATCGCAGATGATGTCGTCATCCCACACCGGCACGTCGACGATGTTTTCATCAACCTCGCAGTAACCGAGCGTCGACTCTATGAGCGCATCGAGGAGTACATTCGTCGCCACTACAACGCGTACAAGAGTGACAAGTCCAGCCAAGCACTCGGCTTCATCATGACCGTCTATCGCCGCCGCCTGACCTCCTCCTTCGAGGCGATCAAGAAGTCCCTGACTCGGAGACTCACTGTCCTCGAAGCGGGCAAGAACCTATCAGAGATGTTGTCGGAAGATGACAGCCTCGACGTCGAGGAGGGGTTGTTCGACCCCGAGGCATTCGACGCATCCTCCGCACTCCTTCAGGACGAACTGAACGAGCTTCGCTTGTTCCTGGCGGAACTAGACATGATCACCGGAGAGGACACCAAGGCAACCCAACTGGTCACCGATGTGAACCAATCCCTTCTGAGCTACGACAGCGTCGTGGTGTTCACCCAGTACACCGACACCATGGACTACGTTAGGGAACGACTCATCGCCGCCGGCATTACGAAGATCGGCTGTTACTCGGGTCGCGGCGGCGAGGTATTCCAGCCCAAAACCGGAGCCTGGGAGGACGTGACCAAAGCTCAGATCAAAGAACATTTCAGAAATGGCCACCTGACGGTGCTCATCGGTACCGACTCGATGAGTGAAGGCTTGAACCTGCAAACCTCCGGGCGACTCATCAATTACGACATGCCCTGGAATCTCATGCGTGTCGAGCAACGAATCGGACGCGTCGATCGGATCGGAGCTACCTACCCGGACATCGAGGTCACCAATTACTTTTACGCTGACACCGTCGAGCAACGAGTCTACGAAGGCCTCGCCCAGGATTATGGCGACTTTACTAACATCATCGGCGACGCAGCACCAGTCCTCGGGAACGTGGAGAAGGCCATCGAACAGTTGGCTTTGGGGGACGCCAGCGATGAATCGATTGACGAGCACGTCGATGCGATCAAGGGTGAAGCGAAACAACTCAACAGCCGGGCAGTCAAGGCAACAGATCTCGGTGCCGCCCCAGACACACCCGGCGACATCGAGGTTCCGCCCACCCTGTCGGGTGAAATCGGGTTGGGCGATTTGGAACAGGTCTTGACGTCGAACCCGCTCACGGCGCCGTGGCTTGAAGCAGTCGACGGGAAGACAGGGGTTTACCGCCTATCGTCACCGACGCAGACGCGCGCAACCTCCTTCGCGCCCGATGCTGGGACAACATCAGCTGCTGACTATCGGAGCGAGCACGACACTCGGGAGAGGCGTCTCGTGACGTTCGACCGAAGTGTAAGTGATCGCAGCGCCGAGGACGTTTCGTTGCTGACCTACGGAACTCCCGAGCTGGAAGCGCTCCTCCCAAGCGTGGATAAATCGGCTAAGTGGGGTGGTCCGGACTGACAGGCCTTTCGAGGGCCGGGGCGGAATTTGTCAAGGTGTTTGAGTCCAGTGGGTGTTAAGCGGCTTCCGTTTCGGTCTCCTGTTCGGCCGGTTTGGGTGGGTTGATCGCCGCGGATTCAGGTAGGTCGATGACCTTGGGTGCGGTGTCGCGGCCGAATCGGCGTGGGTGGCGCGCCCTGGCGTCGGCGAGCACGGCTCGGCGCTGGGTGTCTTTCCCGCCGGCGAGGCCGTAGAACACATCGGCGGGTGTGTGCAGCCCGATGCCGCTGTGGCGGTGTTCATGGTTGTACCACTGCACGAATCGGTCCATGAAATCCCTCGCGTGATGGATGGATTCGAAGCGTTCCGGGAACGCCGGCGCATACTTCAAGGTCTTGAACCAGGACTCGCTGTAGGGGTTGTCGTTGGATACCTTGGGCCGCGAATGCGAGCGGATGACTCCCAGATCCGAGAGCAGTCCGGCGACGGTGTTGCTGGTCATCGAGGTGCCCCGATCAGCGTGCACGACGTGTGGGATGCCGTAGGTGCCGAAGATCTGTTCCATCATCTCCTTGGCCAGCTGGCCGCATTCGCGGGCGTGCACATGGACCCCGACGATGTAACGCGAGTAAATGTCGATCATCACGTAGGCGTCGTAGTAGACCTGGCGTGTTCCCACTGATTGAGTCCAACCAGTTCTAGAGTCCTGTAGCCCGATGTCGGGCGAGAAGGGACGATGAACGTATGGCTGGTCGGAAGCGGCACTCTGCAGAAGACATCGTGCGCAAACTGCGCCGTGCGGACGAACTGACCGCGGAAGGCAAGACCGGCGAGGAAATCGCCGCCGAACTCGAGGTCTCGCCCGCGACGCTGTACAACTGGCGCCGCTCCTACGGCGGCATGGACACCGACGCCGCCAAAGAACTCAAGGAACTGCGCGAGCAGAACGCCCGACTCAAGCGACTGCTCGCCGAGGCCGAGCTGGTCAAAGACGCCCTGCGGGAGGTCGCGAAGGGAAAATTCTGAGCCCAGCTGCCAAGCGCCGCGCCGTCGACATGCTCACCACCACGATGGGTATGTCGGAACGGCTGGCCTGCAAAGCCGTTGGGCTGGCCCGCTCCACCTGCCGTCGCCTCCCTCTGGCGGAGACCCCCGCTGATCCCGATGCTGAGATGCGGGGCTGGCTGCGTTCCTACGCCACCAAACACCCCTGCCATGGGTTCCGACGTGCCTGGGCAGCGCTGCGCTACGACGAACGCCGTGAGGTCAACAAGAAGAAGATCCACCGGCTGTGGCGCGAGGAGGGCCTGCAGGTGCGGGTGCACAGTCCGCGTAAGCGGGCCGGGGTGTCCTCCATCCCGCCGATCGAGGCCGACGCCCCGAACGTGGTGTGGGCGATCGACTTCCAGTTCGATTCCACCATCGACGGCAAGGCCATCAAGATCGCCTCGATGATCGACGAACACACCCGCGTCTCGCTGCTCAACATCGTCGAACGCTCGATCACCGCCGACCGACTCGTTGAGGAGTTGAAGAAGGTGTTCGTCGCGGCGGGTGGGCCGCCGAGGGTGCTGCGGATGGACAACGGGCCGGAATTCATTTCTCAAGCACTGCAACAGTTTTGCGACGGAAGGATCGGTATGTCCTATATTCCGCCAGGGACGCCGTGGAACAACGGACACATCGAATCGTTCAACAACCGACTGCGCAAGGAGTGCCTGAACCGCAACCACTGGAACACCCTGCTCGAGGCCCGGGTGGTCATCGGCGACTTCAAAGACGAGCACAACCACCGACACCGACACTCGGCGCTGGGCTACCGCACGCCGGCCGAGTACGCTGCCGTCTGCAGCTGCACCCACACACCGGTGGCCTGCAGCATCAACTGAAACTGGATCACACCAACCCGACTCCAGAACCGGGTGGACTCAGTATCGGGGACTCGCCAGACCCCTTTGACCGGGCCGGCCAGTTTGGTGATGTCCCACGAATACACCTGCCGCGGCGCGGTGGCCACCAGTTCCGGGCAGACCGCTTTGCGGTGCCGGGCCAGCCGACGGCGCTCCTTGACCAGCTTGTTGGCATTGAGGACGCGGTACATCGTCGACACCGAACACAGGTAGCTGCCTTCATCGAGCAACGTGGCCCACACCTGCATCGGCGCGGCATCGACGAACCGGGCACTGTTGAGCACCTCAACCACCCGGGTGCATTCGGACTCGGTGAGCTTGTTGACCGGGACCGGTCGTGGTGCCCGATCGGCAGGCGCCGGCGCGGGTTTGGCGCGTCGAGTGGCCGTCGAGCGGTGCATGCCGGTCACCTCCGCGGCCTTGCGGGTCGGAATCTGGATATCCCGCAGATCGTTGTAGGCATCCATCAGCGCTTGGTCGGCGGCGTGTCGGTGTCCGCGCTCTCGGAGAGAGACTCCAAGAGCGCGTGTGCTTTTCCCATGATCCCCAGGGCAGCCTCGGTGGTCGCCAGCCGATTATTGGCCTGGGCGAGTTCCTTTTTCAGGCGGGCGATCTCGGCCTGCTCGCGGGTGAGTTTACCGACCTTCTCCCCAGGTGCCTTGCCTTCCAACACCCCAGCATCGCGTTGTTTGCGCCACTCGGCGATCTGCGAGGAATACAACCCCTCACCGCGCAGGTACGCCCCACCATCGTTGGTCGTACAGGCCTGCTCATAGGCATCCAGGTGGGCCAGCTTCTGCGCCGGAGAAATCGAGCGCCGCCGGCGCGGGCCATCAGATCGCGGTGAAGGTGCCACCGCTCCAGTCTCGCGCACAGCAGCCATCGTCGTCGTCATGGTTCAGGTGATTCCGTTCTCGCCCCGAGATCAAGCCAAGTTGCCAAGTTGCTAAGTACCAGTGGACTCAACTCACCCTGACACCCAGGGAGAGGGCAAGTTGAGGCGCCGCCGGGGAGCTACCCCGATGGCGCCTCGCTGGGGTCTGCCGCACGATCAGGTGACAGATTCGGTCACGCGGCCTGACTGGCCGGTGTGGTCATGATGGCTTCGAATTCGATCGGGGTCAACCGCCCAAGTCCGGCTTGTCGCCGGCGGCGATGGTAGGTCCGTTCGATCCAGGTGACGATCGCGATCCGCAACTCTTCTCGTGTGCTCCAGCGGCGGCGATCGAGCACGTTCTTCTGGAGCAGGGCGAGGAAGCTCTCCATGGCCGCATTGTCGCCGGCCGCGCCTACGCGGCCCATCGATCCGACCATCTCGTAGCGGCCGAGTGCGTGGACGAATCTTCGTGACCTGAATTGGGCGGATTCAATCGGTGGTCGCAACACCGGCTTGATGAAGTGAGTGTAGGTGTTCGGCGAAGGCTTCCGCGGGAGTGCGCCAGCCGAGGGTTTTCCGCGGCCTGGTGTTGAGGGTATGGGCGATCGCTGCCACGTCCTCGGCCGACCATCTTGAGAGGTCGGTCCCTTTTGGAAAGTATTGGCGTAACAGGCCATTGGTGTTCTCATTGGTACCGCGCTGCCACGGACTCTTCGGATCAGCGAAGAACACCTTGACTCCGGAGGCGACCGAGAACTGGGCGTGCGCCGACAGTTCCTTGCCCCGGTCCCAGGTCAACGACCGACGCAGTTGCGCGGGCAACGTGGTGATCGTCTGTTCCAGAGCGTTGGCCATCGTGATGGCGCCATAGCCGGCCAACGCCGGCCCGTTCTTGGTCCGCGGAATTATCCCGTAACCAACTTCACGTGGCAGATGGACCAGCATGGTGAACCGGCTGCTGCGCTCGACCAGCGTGCCGATTGCACTGCGCTGCAAGCCAATCAGGAGATCACCCTCCCAATGTCCGGGAACAGCGCGATCATCGACCTCGGGTGGGCGTTGGCTGATCAACGTCTCAGGGGTGACATGGGCCCACGCCTTGGACCGCGTTCGTGCCCGCGGTACCCGCAGTGCCCGGCCTCGGCGCAGGCAGCTGACCAGATCCCGCTTCAGCGCACCGCGAGATTCGACGTACAGCGCTTGATAGATGGCCTCGTGGCTGATCCGCATAGTCACATCATCGGGGAAGTCCAGCGGGAGCCGTCGAGCGATCTGTTCTGGACTCCATGCCTGCACCCAGGCCCGATCACCCCGGTGCGGCTTGTTGCGTCCCTTCCACGGGGCGGCGGCGGGACCGACGATGACCTGGCCATCAGCGCCGCGAACGACGCCGGACAGTTTGTCCTGGACGTACTGACGCAGCCGGTCGTTGCTAACGAGCTTGGCGGTCTTGGGGCGGCGGGCGCGCCGCTCGGCGTGCCACTGCGCAGTGGAGGCCTTATAGTCGAGTCGATAGGTGCGGGTCGAGGCATTGCGGCGCAACTCCCGTGAGATGGTCGACGGTGCACGCTTGAGCCGCCGGGCGATCTCACGCACCCCGGCGCCCTGGGCGCGCCACAACGCGATGTTCTCACGTTCATCCGAGGACAGGTAACGTCCCGAAACTGTTTCTGGCAAGCATGGATTCACTCCACCAGCGTGACGGAACCAGCGGAACCCAACCGGCGACGACACGCCCGCTTCGGCAGCGGCGTCCTCAGTCATAGCCCCCGCAGCGATCGCCGCCCAGAACCTCACCCGATCCTGACGCCACGCCACCGACGGCCGACCCGGAGACGGAATCTGTCCCCGATACAACCGAACCGCCCGCTGCCGATCCAACGCACCCATTCCACACCTCCATAATCGAGGTGTTGCGACGATCAGTTGAATCCGCCTTGAGATCCGCGATCGGAGTGCAGAATGCAACCGGCAACATCACCGCGGCGTGCCACCGCACTACTGAGCGCTGTGGTGGCCAGCCGGGACTTCATCCGGGCGTCGATCGAGTATCCGACGATGCGGTTGGAGAACATGTCCTTGATGGCACAGAGGTAGAGCTTGCCTTCGTCGGTGCGATGTTCGGTGATATCGCTGAGCCACAGCTGATTTGGGCCACCGGCGGTGAAGTCGCGTTCGACAAGATCATCGTGCACCGGCGGGCCGACCTTGCCGTTCTTGCCGCGCTTCTTGCCGAACACGCTCCACAACCGATTCTGTGAGCAGATCCGCCAAGCCGTGCGCTCGGCCATCGTCTCGCCAGCGTCGCGGGCCTCCTCGACCAGGTAGCGGTAGCCGAACTCGGGATCGTCGCGGTGGGCGTCGAACAGGGCGTTGGCGCGATATGCCTCGATGATCTCCGCATCAGTAATCGGATTGGCGCGCCAACGGTAGTACGGCTGGCGGGCGAGCTTGAGGACCCGGCACGTCACCGCGACGGGGATCCCGTCGGCGGCGAGCTCACTTACGAGCGGGTAGAGCCTTTTCCCGGGAGGTTGGCCTGTGACAGATAGGCCGTGGCCCGGCGCAGGACCTCGTTCTCCTGCTCGAGCAGCTTGATCCGCCGCCGGGCCTCACGCAGCTCAGCAGACTCGCCGGTGCTCTTGCCAGGCTTGGCGCCTTCGTCGATATCAGCCTGGCGCATCCACTTGTGCAAGGTCATCGGATGGACACCGAAATCGGTGGCGATCTGCTCGATCGTCACCCCGTCATCGCGGTTGCGAGCCACGCGCACGACATCATCGCGGAACTCACGGGGGTAGGGCCTTGCCATGGGGACATCCTTCCAGCCTGCCCACGCTGGGCAAGCCAACTCAGATGTCACCTATTCGTGCAGCAGACCCTAATGGCTTGTTGACGAACTGGATTGGCGGCCTGTTGCAACGCGTCATCTACCACTGTCGCGACAATGGTTTGCCCCATCTCAGCTCGCTGTGTGTTACTGCCGACGGAACTGTAGGAACAGGTTACGGCAGCGTTCCGCTTCGTCTTGGTGACGTCGAGTCGACGAGTTTCGACCAACTCGACGACCACGCGGCAAGATACGACTCGAGTGTTACCGGTACTTCGGCGCCGAGATGCCCTCGGGAGGGGCGAGCCAACGCTCACACCCAAGGCGATGGCTGTGCGAGAGTGGAAACTCGCGCAGGCAAAGATGGCGCAGCCGCCAGAGATTTGTCCCGTTCACTTCATCGACCCTGCCTGCGACCGGACGATGCGATGAGTGCGATTAGGGCTGAACTCCCAGAAGCGTCCGGGGTGTCGGTGCCCTCTGTCATTCTGTGTGGCTCGCATGCGCGGGCTACGGAATGACGGAAGGAGCGTCTGGTGATCATCACCTATCCCGCACGATGGCGGGCATCAACCGTGGCACTCTGTGTCGTCGCGACGGCCGCGACCGCGACCGCACTCGCCGCCCCAGCGCACGCCGACCAGTACGACTTCGTGTCGATGTTGGACAACGAAGGCGTGTATTACTCGTCGATCACTGACGTGATCGATCAAGGCAAGATGGCATGCCGCATGCTGCGCAGTGGTGCGGGCATGCCGGCCACGTTGGACTATGTCGCCGGTGGCGGTTACGCCCCGTACGAGACGGCGGTCGTTGTCGCCTCGGCCGCGGTGAATATGTGCCCCGACGTGTTGCCGACCGTCCGGGCGTTCCTCGGCAGCGGCCCCACCACTGGTGCGTAGCGCAGCGCTCGCCGGAACCCGAGGTCGCCAATGTCGCAACACAATCCATTTAGAGTAAAAACTAGCAAAGACTGCCTAAGCATGTTTTCATTGCTGTCAATTAAGTCGGACTTCCTTCCCACCAGCTCGCGCTGCGTCAGGCGGGTAGCGGCCGTCCGTACGAGGTCACACGAGGGGGAGCTCTAGTGATTAACACTGGCGATCATCATGCTCTGGTCGGGCAGGCACTGACCGTGCTGGCTCGGGGTCTGTCCCCATTTGTCAATCACGTTCTCGCCAAGGCGGTACCGCCGGGAACGGAGTGGCCGGAGCTGCTCCGTCGCAAAGACGCCGCCAACGGCCGCGGCGGTGGCGAATACCGCAGCACCGACCTGGCCATGATGCTGCGCGCCATGACCGAACGCGTCGGCGACGTCGGTTGGCCGTTCAACCGCAGCATGCCGCGGCAGGCCGAGATCTATGCCAAGGAACTGCGCGAAGTCCGCAACAAGTGGGCACACACCGGCGAATTCACGGCGCCCGAGGCCTACCGGGCCATCGACTCCGCCGAGCTGCTGCTACGCGCCATCGACGCCCCCGAACCGGCTGCGGCCCTGGCCCAGCTCAAGGCCGCGGTCTCACCGCTCGCCACCGGCACGCCGACCAACTCCGAGACGCCGGTAACCACGACCACGGCCACCAAAACCGCGCCGCACGTGCTCACGCCACCGCGGCCGCCGCACCCCGACGCACCACGCATCGACATCGCCGCGATACCGGACCTCAGCTACGCGATGGCGCACTGCCGTATCCCGGTGATCGACCACATCACCATCGACAACACCTTCGGTGACCTGCTCGGCGCCACCATCGAGATCGACGTCGTCAGTGCCGAAGGCTCGCACGGTGGTCCTCGTGAAGTCCACGCCGACCTTTCGCCCGGCCGACCGACCACACTGCGCGACGTCGACCTCAAACTCGACCCGGCCTCCATGCTCACCGTCGACGAGCAGCGCCCCGCCGACATCCGCGTCGTCGTCCGCGACCCCGCCGGCACCGCACTGGCCGAGGCCGCGCACCCGGTCAATGTCCTGGCCGCCAACCAGTGGAAAGCGTCGCCGACACAGCTCGCGCTGGAGATGCTCGCCGCCTATGTACAGCCGAACAGCACAGCCGTGGCGGCGCTCATGCCCAAGGTGTCCGATCGTCTGCTCGCGACCACCGGGAACTCGGCGATCGACGGCTACCAGAGCGAGAATCCCGACCGTGTCGACGCCATCGCCCGCGCGGTGTTCGAGGCGATGCGCGCCTGCGACATCCGTTACGCCGAGCCACCGGCCAGCTGGGGCGACGACGGCCAAAAGGTGCGCACGCCAGCCGAAGTCCTCGAAGGCCGGCTCGGCACCTGCCTGGACACCACCCTGACCATGGCCGCCGTGCTGGAGCAGGCCGGCATCAACACCACCATCTGGGTGCTGCGCGGGCACGCCTTCCTCGGCTACTGGCGCACCGACTCCGCCCTGAGCACGGTGTCGACGACCGAAGCGGTCGAGGTGGCCAACCAGGTTGACCTCGGCGCCATCGGCCTGATCGAGACCACGATGGTCACCCAATCGGCCGACGGCGCGACCTTCGACGACGCCCGCGCCGTCCCCCGGATCAAGTACCTGTCCGACGGGCTCGGCGACGTCATCGGCATCACCGACATCCGTCAGGCCCGGCAGGCGCGGATCCACCCGCTGCCAAGCCGCGCAGTCGACGACCAGGGCAATGTCGTTGTCACCGAGTACAAACCGGCCAACGGCCCGGTGATCATGCCCTACGTCGCGACCGGGACCAAGGCAGCCGCCCCACAGGGAGCTGTTCCGGCCCGGGTCACCCAGTGGAAGAACGCCCTGCTCGACCTCAGCCTGCGCAACCGGTTGATCAACTTCACCGACCGGGCCGGCTTCCGGATCGAAATCCCCGGTCCCGCTCTCGCCCGGTTCGAGGACGCCATCAACGCCGGCGACAAGATCACGCTGATGGCGTCGGATGCGGTGAAAAGCGTGGACCAGGCCCGCGGCATTCGATTCGGCCGCGACCTCCCGGAGCAGGAACGCGAGCTGCTGCTCGCCGACAAGCACAGCGCCTACATCGACATCACCGACGCGTCCTACCAACGCGGCCTGCGCAACCTCGCCTACAAGGCACGGACGATCCGGGAAGAGACCGGGGCCAACAACCTCTACCTCGCGTTCGGGATGCTGAGCTGGCACCTCAACGACCGGGAACTGCGCTCCCCGCTCATCCTGGTGCCGGTGTCGCTGAGCACCTCCAACCGCGGCCAAAGCTACGTGCTGACCATCGATGACGCCGGCGCGTCGACGCCCAACTACTGCCTGGTCGAAAAGCTCCGCACCGCACTGGGACTGGAGATTCCCGGCCTGGCCAACCCCGATGAGGACGCGTCGGGCATCGACCTGGCCGGCACCTTCAACTCCGTGCGTCACGCCATCGCCGATGCCGGTCTGGCCTTCCGCGTCGAAGACACGGTGCACCTGTCGATCCTGCAGTTCGCCAAGTTCCCGCTGTGGAAAGACCTCGACGAGTCCTGGGAAGCGCTGTCGCGCAACCCTTTGGTGAAGCACCTGATCGAGACGCCGACCAGCCAGTTCGTCGACCCGGTGGCGCCGCCGGAAGATGTCGACCTCGACGAGCTCGGTGCGTCGGTCCCGGTTCCCGCGGACTCCTCGCAGCTGCGGGCCGTGGCGGAAGCCGTGGGTGGACGCACGTTCGTCCTGGAGGGGCCTCCCGGCACCGGCAAGTCGCAGACGATCACCAATCTCCTGGCGCACGCCATGGCCGCCGGGCGGCGGGTGCTGTTCGTCGCGGAGAAACGCGCTGCTCTCGACGTGGTGAAAAAGCGCCTGGAAAGTGTTGGCCTGGGCGAACTGTCGCTCGATCTGCACGACAAGTCGGCACGGCCGGCCGCGGTGCGCGCGCAGATCAAGGAAGCGTTGGAGCTGCGGGTCACCCACGACGCCGACCTGTTGCGCACCAAACTGCAATCCGCGGAATCCAGCCGCCGCTCTCTCGCGCGGTATGCCGAGCGTCTGCACGAGATGAACGCCGTCGGTCACTCGCTGTACACCGCGCGCTCGCGTGAGCTCGCCGCCGATCCCGACGTCGAGCCGTTCGAGGTGCCGAAATCCCTGGTGGCCAGCGCGGACCCGTCGATCTTGGACGCGGTCGACGAAGTGATGCGGGGGTTGCCGGAGAAGGTTGACCTGGCCCGGCCTCGCCGGGAGCACGCATGGGGTTTCATCGACTCCGTACCCGCCTCAGGTCTCGACGCGGCGGAGGTCTACACCGCGGCCGTGGAGTTCGACGCCGCTCTGGAGGACGTGCTGGAGGGCGGTCTGGCCCTCGACCAGCTCGCCAAAGCGCACAGCCCGAACGCGGTGGTCGCCTGGGCTCGGCTGGCAGCTGAACCCCGGTTCCCGCTCGACGCCGTCGACAGCCTGCATGAGGCCGAGGGCCAGAACCAGCTCAACGGGATCGACCAGCTGTCAGCCAAGCTCGGTGCCACACAACCGGACTGGTTGGCGACCGCCACGCCGGCGGCGATGGACCTCGACATCCCGGCGATCCACAAGTCGGCGGTCGAGGCGGACGAGTCGGGCTTCTTCGGCCGCAAGAAGCGTCGGCGCGCCGTGCGGGAGCAACTCGCCGATGTGTTGGCGGTCGACCCGTCGACGGTGAAGCTCAAGACACTGTCCACGCTGACCGCCGACATCGAGACGACGTACCGCGACGTGTCAGACCTTCGGGGCCGCGTCGCCAAACTGCCGACGCGACTGATCGACCCGTCCTGGAACCCGCTCGTCAGCGACGACGCCACCCGGCTGGCCGACGCGCTGGCCGCGGTGCGGCGCGTCGGAAAGGTCCTCTCGGAACATCCGGACGAGCCACGGATCAGCGCGATGCGCGCGTTCTACCGTGACACCGGCCAGGGTGCGTTGGCGCAGCCGTTGCAGCGGTTGGCGTCCGCGTGGCAGCGACTGACCGCGGTGACGGGTACTTCCGAGGATGGCCAGCGGATGTGGGCCGGGGAGGGTTCGTTCCTTGAGCAGTGGTGGGCGACACGGGGCGACAGGAAACTTCAGACACCCGCCTCGGCGGAACGCTGGGTCGACCTGCTCACCCATGTTGAGCCGCTGCGCAAGGCCGGTATGGACCATGTCCGCGTCGACATCCTCAAGGGCATGGTGGTGCCCGAGGATGCCCCGTTGGCGTTCGACCACGGCGCGGCACGGGCCTCGGTCACCGAGCGTCTGGAGGCCAGCGCCCTCGGCGACTTCCACGTCACCGCCCACAACAAGACGATCCAGCGGTTCACCTCCAGCGCGAGCGCGATCCGCGAGGAGCTCCGCCGGGCCATCCCCGCAGAGTTGTTGGGCAGCCGCACGTTCGACGCCGCCGCTGACACCGGGCAGGTAGGTGGCTTGCGCCGTCAACTCGACCGCAAGCGTGGCGGCATGAGCGTGCGGGCACTGATGGACAACTTCGGTGAGCTGATCACCCAGATCCTGCCCTGCACGCTGATGAGCCCGGACTCGGTCGCACGGTTCTTTCCCGCACGCCCGGACATCTTCGACATCGTCGTGTTCGACGAGGCCTCGCAGATCCGGGTTGCCGACGCGATCGGCGCCATGGGACGCGCGAAATCGGTTGTCGTCGTGGGTGACAGCAAGCAGATGCCGCCGACGAGCTTCGCCGAGGCGAGCGCCACGGTCGACGACGACGAGGACTACAACCCCGATGTGGTCGCCGACGAAGAGTCGATCCTCACTGAGTGCGTGCACGCGCAGGTCCCGCAGCAGTGGCTGTCGTGGCACTACCGCAGCCAGGACGAAGCCCTCATTGCGTTCAGCAACGTGCATTACTACGGCGGCCAGCTGGCGTCGTTCCCGGCGCCCCACGCCGGCACCGCTGGGCACGGCATCTCGCTGGTGCGGGTCGACGGGCACTTCGAGCGGTCAGGTAAAGGAAAGACCCTGCGCACCAACCGTGTCGAGGCCGAACGCATCGTCGAGGACATCCGCCGCCGCTTCGCGGAATCACCCGACAGGGCGCCGTCGCTCGGTGTGATCACCTTCAACGCACAGCAGCGTGACCTGATCGAGAACATGCTGCGTGATACCCGCGACGAGCGGCTGTTGGCAGCACTCGACGAACCCGATGGGCTTTTCGTCAAGAACCTGGAGAACGTGCAGGGGGACGAACGCGACACCATCCTGTTCTCGGTGGCGTTCAGCAAGAAGGAAAACGGCGTTCTGCCGTTGAACTTCGGTCCGCTGTCACGACCAGGTGGGGAGCGGCGGCTCAACGTGGCCGTCACCCGCGCGCGCCGGGAAGTGGTGCTCTATGCCAGCTTCGACCCCGCCGACCTGCGGGCAGAAGAAACCACACAGGTCGGGACCAAGCACTTGAAGGCATACCTGGAGCTCGCGGCGCGCGGTGTGGACACCATCATCGACGGCGGCAAGCGCCAGCCGGTGATCGACCGGCACCGTGACGACATCGCCGAAGCCCTGCGTAACGAAGGCTTCGTCGTCCGCACCGACGTCGGGTTGTCAGAGTTCCGCGTCGACTTGGTGATCGCCGATCCTGATGAGCCGGATCGCGCGCTTGTCGCGGTCTTGCTGGACGGCGCCGAGTGGTACCGCCGCAAGACTGTCGCCGACCGTGACGGACTGCCCATCGACGTCCTGTCGAATCTCATGCACTGGCCGTCTGTCGAACGCGTATGGATGCCGGAATGGCTGAACTACCGTGAGGCAACGCTCGAACGGCTTCGCCAAGCGGTCGACGACGCCAAGCAACGGTTGGCGCAGCCGGTGGAGAAACCGTCCGAGCCGGTCGAGACTCCCACCCTCGTGATTCCTCCGCCGGTTACTGGACCGGAGCACGAGCCCGCGACGATCGGGTCGCTGAAGTCGGCACCCACCGTGACGGCGCCGAAGCCCAAGCAGCACCCCAACATCCGGGCCTTCGAGGAGTGGTCGCCACGCATCGCCGGTGACAAGTCGGTGCTCGATGCGCTTCCGAGTCCGTGGGCCAGAAGCCAAGTGCTGACGGTGGCGCGCGAGATCATCGAGGTCGAGGCGCCGATTCACCGTGACCGGCTGGCGAAGCTTGTCGCAGGAGCGTTCGGGCTGGGCCGGGTCAACGATGATCGTCGCCGTTCAATTCAACGTGTGGTGCCGACCGAATACCGGCGCGACCGTGACGACTTCTATTGGGGCGCTGGCGTAAACCCCGACGAATGGTCACTCGTGCGGCAGCCTGAAGACGGGGGAAGCCGGCCTCTCGATGAGGTCAGCCTCATCGAGATTGGCAACGCCATGTTGATCGTCGCTGAGCAGACCGGCGGTATCGAGCGCGAAGAGCTCAAGCGCGAGGCACTTGCGCTCTTCGGTGGTCGCCGCATCACCCAGGCGATCGGCGCTCGGCTGGACGACGCGCTGAAGCGTGCTGTCGACAGGCGAGTGTTGAAGTATTCGCCGGCGGGGTTGGTGGTGGTCGCCTAGAAGGTTGCGCGTGCCGGCTGTTCGCACCTCGTCGCTCCGTTGAAGGGGATATTGTTCGGTGGTCGATGATGGTGCCGTCGATGACCGCTGCATGCGGTTCAACGCTAACGCATTCCGTGTACCACCGCCACGACGGAAGCGGACAAATGTTGGCGTAGCCAGGATTTGACGGGTTCACGTGCGCCAGTAGTTCGGAGACGCCACAACTCAAAGACGCCAAGCTTTATGGCCGCCCGGAGAGATCGCCGGGACCTGTACCACCCCGGCGGAGACCAAGGGAGACACTCCTGACGATCAAGATCTGGCAGAAGGCGTTGATTCCTTTGCTTGAGTGATTTTGGTCGGTCTCTCGAAGGACGCTTCTATGTTTGTCAATGGGCGACTGAGGTGTTGAGCACCCGGAAGAGTTCGCGGGCGGTGTAGCGCTTGAGTGCGCGGCGGATCTCGGCGTCGGATCTGCCTTTCGCCCGGCTGGCAGCAATGCAGGCGTGGGTGCGGGGGACATCCGCCACCGCGTCAACACGATATCGTGCAGCGCCCGATTGAGATGGCGGTCGCCGCCGCGATTGAGTCGGTGCCGGTGGGTGCGACCGCTGCTGGCGGGTACCGGGCTGACTCCGGCAAGGGCCGCGAAGGCGGCTTCGTGACGGCGACCGTGATGCGACCAGGACACGAGCAACTGGCCGCCGCTGACCGGGCCGACGCCGAGTCGGTCCTGCAAGCCAGGGGCGAATGCCTCGACCAGTTCGGCCAGCTGGCGCTTGTTATCGGCGAGGCGCGGGCGCCGTCGCGGATCGCCAATGCCAACCGGCGTGCTTTGGCGCAACGTACGCGGGCTTCGGTCGAGGCGCCGCGGTCCCCGCGCCGGCGCGCGATGACTCCGAGGTTGTGTCCGACATCGAGCAACGGGCGAGCGCGCGATCGTCATCGTCGCCGGTGAACAGCAGCGCCCGAAGCCTGTTGATCTGCGCGGTGCGCGAGATGGTCATGTCGCTGCGCGCGCTAAGAAGTATGCGGATAGCTTCACGATCACCGCCGCGGGCAATGGCTTTCGTTCGTCATCCATGCGCAACACCTCAAGCGCAGCAAGCCGGGCGTCGACGGGATCGGACTTGCCGCGACGGCGGTGACGCCGACGCGGGCACTCGACCTCGACCACGACCAGACCGGCGTTGTTGAGTGCGCGCGCCAGACCAATTCCGTAACTACGAGTTCCCTCCAGCCCGACGATAACGCCAGGCCCGGGCGCATGCTCGGCGATCCACTCCAACGCGCCAATGAATCCCGACGCGTTGTTCTCGATAGTCAGTGTCGCGATCGTTGTGCCGTTGGGTGCGGTCATCTCCAATGCGTGAGTGTCTCGGTGGGCGTCGCCACCGATGACAGCGCCCACCGTTTCTGCCACCATTGCCACGGGCCTTGCGCTCCTGTCCAGTGCACGGATCAGGGCGGCACCGGCCCGGGAGGATCCGCTCGGCGGCATATCTGTGATGGGTCACGCGCCACGACAGCAGCACGGACAGGCTTCTGATCAGGCCAGAGGTGGGGCGGGCCGGTGCCGATGCCAGCGACGACGGGTCCTTCGCACGGCACACCAACCCGGCGGCCAAATCACGCGTGAGTCAGTCCCTGGCATCGACACCGATCCTGACAGCGACTCAAACCGGAATTTGTCAAGGTGTTTGAGTCCAGTGGGTGTTAAGCGGCTTCCGTTTCGGTCTCCTGTTCGGCCGGTTTGGGTGGGTTGATCGCCGCGGATTCAGGTAGGTCGATGACCTTGGGTGCGGTGTCGCGGCCGAATCGGCGTGGGTGGCGCGCCCTGGCGTCGGCGAGCACGGCTCGGCGCTGGGTGTCTTTCCCGCCGGCGAGGCCGTAGAACACATCGGCGGGTGTGTGCAGCCCGATGCCGCTGTGGCGGTGTTCATGGTTGTACCACTGCACGAATCGGTCCATGAAATCCCTCGCGTGATGGATGGATTCGAAGCGTTCCGGGAACGCCGGCGCATACTTCAAGGTCTTGAACCAGGACTCGCTGTAGGGGTTGTCGTTGGATACCTTGGGCCGCGAATGCGAGCGGATGACTCCCAGATCCGAGAGCAGTCCGGCGACGGTGTTGCTGGTCATCGAGGTGCCCCGATCAGCGTGCACGACGTGTGGGATGCCGTAGGTGCCGAAGATCTGTTCCATCATCTCCTTGGCCAGCTGGCCGCATTCGCGGGCGTGCACATGGACCCCGACGATGTAACGCGAGTAAATGTCGATCATCACGTAGGCGTCGTAGTAGACCCCTTTGACCGGGCCGGCCAGTTTGGTGATGTCCCACGAATACACCTGCCGCGGCGCGGTGGCCACCAGTTCCGGGCAGACCGCTTTGCGGTGCCGGGCCAGCCGACGGCGCTCCTTGACCAGCTTGTTGGCATTGAGGACGCGGTACATCGTCGACACCGAACACAGGTAGCTGCCTTCATCGAGCAACGTGGCCCACACCTGCATCGGCGCGGCATCGACGAACCGGGCACTGTTGAGCACCTCAACCACCCGGGCGCATTCGGACTCGGTGAGCTTGTTGACCGGGACCGGTCGTGGTGCCCGATCGGCAGGCGCCGGCGCGGGTTTGGCGCGTCGAGTGGCCGTCGAGCGGTGCATGCCGGTCACCTCCGCGGCCTTGCGGGTCGGAATCTGGATATCCCGCAGATCGTTGTAGGCATCCATCAGCGCTTGGTCGGCGGCGTGTCGGTGTCCGCGCTCTCGGAGAGAGACTCCAAGAGCGCGTGTGCTTTTCCCATGATCCCCAGGGCAGCCTCGGTGGTCGCCAGCCGATTATTGGCCTGGGCGAGTTCCTTTTTCAGGCGGGCGATCTCGGCCTGCTCGCGGGTGAGTTTACCGACCTTCTCCCCAGGTGCCTTGCCTTCCAACACCCCAGCATCGCGTTGTTTGCGCCACTCGGCGATCTGCGAGGAATACAACCCCTCACCGCGCAGGTACGCCCCACCATCGTTGGTCGTACAGGCCTGCTCATAGGCATCCAGGTGGGCCAGCTTCTGCGCCGGAGAAATCGAGCGCCGCCGGCGCGGGCCATCAGATCGCGGTGAAGGTGCCACCGCTCCAGTCTCGCGCACAGCAGCCATCGTCGTCGTCATGGTTCAGGTGATTCCGTTCTCGCCCCGAGATCAAGCCAAGTTGCCAAGTTGCTAAGTACCAGTGGACTCAACTCACCCTGACACCCAGGGAACAGCCGAATCGCTACAACACACACTCACAAATCACGCGATGACCTTCATTCATTCGGCTACGACACGCCGGTACTGCTAATGAGGTCCGACTCGTACACCACTCTGCTGGACGCAACCCGTCAACGTGCAGGAAAGGAGTCGCATGAGGCGTGTCTTCGCTTTCCGCCGCTGCGACGATCGCCTCCATCTCGCGGCCGCCTTCGAGAACCGTGAAAGGGCAACCGGCGCATGGTCCGCGGTCATGAAGTCCCGCAGGCGTCTGGCCACAGCCATTGATTGCGAGACCTGACCGCCCCTGGCGAATAACGGCAGTCACAACACGTCCTCTGTACATTTCCTGGCCTGCACAGTTCGTGTATTCGTGGCGGGTGGCAAGAAATCGAACGGATGTCGGCAGTGGGCGTTATTCTCTCGGAAGGTTGCTGGAGTTGAATGATGGGAATCGGCCGCGCGCAAGAGGACGTATCAAGTGATCAATGAAAGCGTTGTTGTACCGGGTAGGGGAGACGGAACGCATCAATGATGGGCCTTGATCCCGTGTCGGACAGGCGAACCGAGCCGACATTTGGGTACCACCCAGACGCCGACCGGGTGGATGTTCCACTTGACCTAGCTGAGTTTAGTCGAGCGGTCGTGCTGGACCGTCCCGTGGCAAACCTCAGAGACCGGGTCGCGGACTGCCGGATCCTCTGGCAGGCAGAAGCGGGCTTGCCCGAGGGCGTGTATTGGTTCGAGGGCATCGAGTCCCCGATGCTGATGCAGGTGGCTGCCGGTGCACCGCCCGGTGACTCAGCGGTTGTTCCAGTTGCGTCGCTGCCTGACGACCATCCACTGATGAACGCTTGGGGGTGGGCAGAGGAACTGTGGGAGCGGGCCGTGCCCGTGCCTGCGCCCAAGTTCGCTATCAACGAGGTCGCAGTGACCCATCCGGGTGACAGGGATGTGACGATCAGGGACCGCCGGTTCTTCAGCGACGAGTGGTCGTACTCGGTCACCATGGACGGGCGGCGCATCGATGTGATCGAGTCGAAGTTGCGAGCTCGCCCTCAGCTCGATGATCCTCGCGCATGGGTGTTGAAGGAGCCTACGCCTGCTGGTCGGTTTGGTGCCACACTTACCCGCGCAAAGCTGCTGGGTAAGTTCGCGAATACCCTCTTCTCGTTCCGTGCTACGCGCACCACGTTTCGTCCCTACCAGTTCAAACCGGTGTTAAAGCTACTACAGACTGGCAAGGCGCGATTGCTCATCGCCGACGAGGTCGGTCTGGGCAAGACGATCGAAGCGGGTTTGATATGGACTGAGTTGGAAGCGCGGCAGGAAGCGGATCGTGTTCTGGTCGTCTGCCCGTCGAGCTTGTTGGCCAAGTGGAAAGAGGAGATGGCGGACAGGTTCGGCTTCGAGCTGACGGAACTCGATGCCAGTGGCTTGGCGCAGTTTTACGACAGGCATCTGCAGAACCGTCTCCCACGACGGCAGGCGTACATCTGCAGTATGGAACGCCTACGTACGTGGGGCGGACTGGATGATTTCAGAGATGTCCCCCCTGAGTTCGACCTTGTCATAGTTGACGAAGCGCATTCGATGCGAAATTCAGACACCAAGAGCTATGCCTTGGGCACACAACTAGACGAGTGGGCGGACAACCTGGTATTCCTGACTGCAACGCCCATCAACCTGCACCAAACGGATCTTCTCAATCTGTTGGAGCTGTTGGCTCCTGGAGACTATGGGGACATCCGCGATCTCGAAATGCGTCTGGAACCCAACCGCATCACCAACCGCGTTGTGGCTCGACTCAGCGAGAAGGGGGTCACCGGCCACGAACTTCTTGGCGAATTGGAACAGTTGTCCGCGACACCATATGGCCGAGCACTGACACAAAGGCCGGATTTCAATCTCTTGCGTGATGTCCTGGGGAAGACTGAACTTACGCCGCGCGACATTGTCGACGCCAAACGTACCTTATCGGAACTGAACACACTGTCCACTGTTATCACACGCACAAAGAAGGTCGAAGTCGACGACCGAAAGGCGAAGCGCAAGGAGGACCGCAGGAATATTCAGTGGACTGATGCAGAAGAAAGGTTCTACGCCGAATACCTCGAGTGGTGTCGTACGCGAGCGGCGGAACTGGGGCGGCCGCTGTACTTCGCGATGCAGATGCCATTGCGGCTCGCGAGTGCCTGTCTGCCGATGGCGCGAAAGGCCGTCCTGGAACCTGACGCATTCGGTCAGATTTCCGACTCGGACTCGGGCGAGGTTTCCAGTCGGCTCGAGCCACACGAGGCACTTGTCGATGCGGCTCTCGCGCTCCCCGAAGGTGTCGACACCAAGTTCGACGTGCTTCGTGAGGTGCTATCCAGTCTACACTCGGGCAACCGTCAAGCGTTGATCTTCACGTTCTCGGTCCCCACCCTGGCCTACTTGAGTGATCGACTCAGCGAGGATTATCGAGTTGCGGTAATGCACGGTGGAGTAAAGCGCGAGTCCCGTATCAAGATCATGGCCGACTTCCGTTCGGGTCAGTACGACTTTGTGCTGGCAAACCGCGTTGCCAGTGAGGGTCTTGACTTCGAATTCTGTTCCGCAGTAGTCAACTATGACCTTCCCTGGAACCCTATGGAAATTGAGCAGCGCATAGGCCGGATCGATCGGATTGGGCAGCAAGACGAGGCAATCGTTGTCGTCAACTTTGTCAACGAGAGCACGATTGATGAGCGGATCCTCAGTCGTCTCCTCGACCGCATCGAGATCTTCGAATCCTCCATCGGCGCGCTCGAACCCATCGTCACGGTGCACGCACGGGAGATTCTTCAGGCCGGGTTCGACTTCACGCTCACGCGCTGCGAGCGTGAACAGAAGGTCCACGAGATGTTGACGGCTCTTGAAGAGCAGCGCGCCGGCCTGGAGGACGTCGCCGACGCTGCCAGCGCACTTCTGGTGAGCAACGATGTCGAAGTGGCCGGGCTGGAAGACGATTTGGTACGCACAGGCCAGTACATCGGGCAGCAAGAATTGGCGTCACTACTTGACGACTGGGCACGAATCGACGGTGCGCCTGGGATCAAACGGATCGGTGACGGGAACACCGTCGAACTGCTTGGAAATCCGGCGATGGCTTCTCGCGTCAACGACCTGGTGAAGAAGCACCAGCGGACCCGCTCGGAGACGAGACTCATTTCCGCCAGCCTGCGCAACGAGTTACCCATACCGCTCGTTCTTGACCAGGAGACCGCTCGAACGGGTGGCGGAACCCTGCTCACCGCGACAAATCCTCTTGTCATGGCTGCCGCGTCAGTGCCGGGGCATCGTCAAGCTCGATTCGCTTCTCTGAGGATTGTCACCGGAGAGGATGATGTCGTACCCGGTATCTACATTGTGGTACTGGCGACGGCGATTTCAGCCGCGCGGGGTGGAGATGAGATTTGGGGGAGCGCCGTAGACCAACAGGGGCGGAATGCGGGCGAGTGGCCGGTGAACGTACTACTTGCAGCATTGGCGGAGGGCAACCTCGCCGATGCACCGATGCCGGATGTCAACAAACTTGACCGCCTCGCCGAACGAGCGCTGAACCAGCTGCACTTTAGGCATGCGCGGGAGCAGAAGCGACGCGACGATGAGTTTGAGTCTCTGCGAGACGCCAAGCTCATTAGTCTGCGGGCGCAGCACCTTCGCAGGAGAGAAGCAATCGAGAATCGGATCGCTACTGCGCAGAGCCGGGGCCGTGGTGAGCGCGCGATCGATCTATTCCGCAGTCAGCTACGGCGGGCGGAGGAGCGCTACGAAGCCCTGGTGGCTGATCTGTCGACCCAGGCGCAACCTGAGATTCGACTAGAGCCCCTGGGCGCCTGCGTCATGAATGTCGGCGTCGCTGGAGAGTCTGCATGAAGGGTGGGGGAGACAAAGCGCTGGAACTCGAGGATGAGCGGACAGCGCAGAAGAAGTACAGGAACATCCTGCGCGAACGTGCCTCAACACCACCTGTCTTCGACGGGCCCGCGAACGCGAATTGGACTCGTAGTGGTGTGCCCAAAGCTCCCAAAGCGGGTGACGGCGAACTCATTGGCCGCGTAGCGCTAGTGCGGTCGGATGACGAAGTGCTGGACGGAGGCGCCGACTTCTACATCGGTGAAACACACGCGAAGATCAACGATGTCAATGTCTTTGGGTGGTCGAACCCAATCGCGTGCACCTTCTTCCGAGGATCGGACCATCACTACCTGTGCGAACAGGTCGCCGTAGTCCGGTCATTTCATGTCCGCGACCGCCATATCGTCGACTTCAGTGACGAGGTGGTGCGCACTGATGCTCCTGCGAAGCCGTTCAGGAAACAGGGACTCTCTGTCCCTGCTCCGCCGCGACCGCCGAAGGTGCCCCGCCCCCGTCCTGCCCACCCCGATGCAAAGCAGTCGGAAACCGTCGAGGACGAAATCCGGCACCCGGCTATCGCAGAATCGTCGACACCGACCCAGCCTGGTCCCAGTGACCAGTCGGCTGAGTTGCCTCCCGTTCGGGCGGAGGAGTTGCTTCGACAGCGCCTCAGTGCGCCGCGGACGAGAAGCCTTGCGCCTGTGCTCAGTACGCTGCAGCCTGACCAGTATGACCTGGTAACCATCCCCGCCATGGACAGCGTGATCATCGAAGGCCAACCTGGTACCGGCAAGACCATCGTGGCATCACACAGGGCCGCGTACCTGGTCAACGACGAGACACCACCTGAGAACACGCTGGATGGAACAGTACTTGTCGTCGGCCCAACGGAGGGCTACTCCCGTCACGTGCGTGACGTGATCGATCGTTTGGCTGGACCCACCGATCGGATCAAGGTGATGTCGTTGCCCGAACTGATAAACCACATAATCGGAGTGGCCCAGCCGGCACGTTCTCTTTACTCTCAGACTTGGCAGGATGTCGACTGGCGGCTGGTGCGGTTCGCGCGCCTGGCGCTTAGGAGATTAAAGGCCGCGAACGAGTGGACACCGACGCCGGAACGCGTCTACGAATACGTTCGGAGAAATGCGGCAGACATCGCCTCGGAGGGCGAGTGGTCTCGCTATCTTCTGCACCTGCCACCGTATAAGGAGGCGATTAAGGATGGGATTCACGGTCCACTCGTGGCCTTCATCCACTGGGAGGTCTCAAAGCCTCGCGATCTGGTCCAGGTCGAGCATGTCATCGTCGATGAAGCCCAGGACGTGACCTCCCTTGAGTGGCTGTTGTTGGACGAGATCAACGAAGCGGATGCCTGGACGATTCTCGGAGACTTGAATCAGCGGCGGTCCGACCATACGCTCACCAGCTGGTCGCAAGTCCTGGAGGTCATCGCGATAGACCCGGATACGCCGATCCATCGGATGAAGCGGGGGTATCGGTCGACCAAGCCTATTCTTGAGTTCGGGAATCGGTTGCTCCCCCGTGATCAGCGTAAGTCCTACGCGTTTCAGCAGATTGGTCCGGAGCCGCGGGTGCTCAGGGTGTCAGGCCGGGATCTGCCAGGGGCGACTGTCGATGAAGTTGAGCGTCTACTCGGTGATTACGAGAAGGGAACGGTGGCTGTGATCTGCACGTCGCCAGACCAGATTACCAAGGTGTTGCGCACCCGAGGGTGGGCTAGGTCGACGGACGATGCCGTTGCGTGGGAACGGACGCCGCGCCGAGTGACGGTCAGCGTGATTGATGAAGCCCGCGGATTGGAGTTCGATGCCGTGGTTGTCGTCGAGCCGTCAGACTTTCAGGGCAACCTCGGGCGCCAAGGGCCGCTGTATACCGCATTGACGCGCGCGAACCGAGAGCTCGTGGTCATTCACTCGAAATCTTTGCCTGAACGGTTGCGGAAGCGCTGATCGGCATCGTCTTTTCCCATGATGACCGTTTGGCCTCAGTCATTAGAGCCAAAGCCGTTGACGCGCAGCTCGTCGACGTCGTTCGACGTGCCGGCTCCGAAGTTACGAGCCGTCTGAACTCGGATCCATCCTTCTGCCAAGGCGCGAATTTCGATCGCGTATCCGGTGCCCGTTGGGCTGATCTGCCAAGGTTCGATTCGCCGGTCGCGGAGGTCGGCTGCGTCGGGGGAACGTTCTTGTCGATGTACTCGATTGCGTCGTCGGGTTTGAAGCCGACTTCTGTCCACTTCTGCGCAACGGCCAGTGGTACGTCTGCGTCGGTGAGCGTCTGGGCGTCGACAGTGAAGAATCCTGGGCGCAGCCATTCGGTCGTGCCGGTTTGAGGTGAATTGGCGGTCATGTGGTCGGTGTGTGCCAAGGGATAACAAGCCGCCGTCGGATCTTGGCAGGCCCCCGTATTGTCCGGCGAATGCCGATGATCCACTGTCGGATTGTGGACCTAACTGCCGCTCAACCGGAACGACTGCCAGGAATTGCCGGTACCAAAGGGAGAAGCGAAGGGTCACAGTGTTGTGCTGTACTGCGTGTCGTGTTCGGCGCAGCGCAGTCCGGAATTCCCCTCATCCTCGAGCTCGTCGGGATACCGCTCCGCCAAAGGTTCGGTGAGGGTAGAAGAAAAAGGATATCTTCCGGGGTGAATGTGGACGAGTAATTGGGTTCAGAGGAGGCGGACTTGACCGAAGCTCAGGTCGGAACGTTCGCGCGAAAAGCAGCGGTGGCCGTCGAAGCGGTCGGTCGGCAGCTCATCGAGGTGGGATTTGGTAGTGATGGTTCACTTCTGACTCCGGGTAAACCCGTGTGGACGACGGCGAACTTGGACGCACTTGCGCGGGATTACGTCGACAAGCCCGACACCGGGGGCGGCGGGTTCTTCGACAAGCTGAGCCACCAACTCGCCGGCGCCTCACCCGCGGTGGTGCAACTGTTCGCGGAGCTGCTGATCCTGAACGTGCTGCCGATCATCAACGTCGGTGGCCCGCTCAAGGTAAAGCAGGTTCGGAGTGTCCTCGAGATGAGCAGCGAGCCGGTGGCCCTGCCGAGTGACGTCGAAGCCGCGCTACTCGGTGGCGGAGTATTCCACGGTGGCCAAGCTTTCACCAGCTATCGGTGGGCGCAGCTCGCCTACCTCATCGAACTTGCGCGCCACCTCAAATCCCTTCCCGAGCAACGGCGGACTGAAGCGCTTGCTGACCCGCTGGTCTTCCGCGGCGAGGTTGGTGCGGTGCCGACCGGCCAGGGAGCGCAGCGGCAGTCCCTGTTGTACCTGGCTTTCCCGCACTTTTTCCTACCCGTTGTGAAAACCGAGCACCGCACGGCGCTGCGTGATGCATTCGCCGACGACTACCTCACCGATCCCTCGGGTGACGTGGACATCGACCTGGCGCGCATCTACGGCGCCATCACCGAGGCCGAGGGTGGGCACGTCGATCTATACGCCGAACCGTGGATTGACCGCTGGCAGAAGCCGTCGTCGCCGGGTCCCGAACCCACGGATAAGGTGCGACACGCGTGGAAAGTGCACGGCACCAACGTCAAAGGCCAGGACATGGTGCCGACCTGGCGGGCCAAGCAGTCGGTGTCCCTAGCGGCCAGCCTGCTGCGGCCCATTGACCCCGACGTAACCCGGGAGGAACTGAAGGCCTTCGTCGACGAGGACTACCGGTCGTCGGGTTATGCGGCTCGCCAGGAGAAGTTCGATGAGTTCTACACGTTCCTCAAGCGGATGCATCCCGACGACCTGGTGGTGACCGTCAGCCAGGGAATGGTGCACTTCGGGACCGTCACCGGGCCGGCCGAGTTCACCCCGAGCAGTGACGGGAGGTCGAACCTGCGTCGCTCGGTCAGATGGTTTGAGAATCCCTGCCCGTGGCCCGACATTCCCAGCGACATCGCTGCCCGTCTCAGTGCGCAGGGCGAGGTCCTCGACCTCAGTCAGCACCTGGAACAACTGCTGGCCCTGGCCGAACACAGACCGCAGCGACCCGGGCCAGCCGAGGCCCACCTGCCCAACGCCACCCAGGAGTTGGCCGACCGAATCCACGTCGGGTTGGACTGGCTGCAGGACTGCGTCGATCTGCTGCGGGAGCGCCGCCAGATCATCTTCTACGGTCCACCCGGAACCGGAAAGACCTACATCGCACAACAACTCGCCTGGCACGTCACCGACAAGCCGAACGTCAAACTCGTCCAGTTCCACCCGGCCTACTCCTACGAGGACTTCTTCGAGGGCTTCCGACCGCAGGGCGAGGCGGGTGGGCAGATCGGGTTCACCCTGAAGGCCGGCCCCCTGCGCTCGCTGGTCGACAAGGCCGCGCAGAATCCCGAAGCGGCCTACGTGCTCATCATCGACGAGATCAACCGCGGCAATCTGCCGAAGATCTTCGGCGAGTTGTACTTCCTGCTGGAGTACCGCGACCAGGCCATCGACCTAATGTACTCCTCCGACAGCGCCGAACCGTTCTCGCTGCCCAAGAACATCTTCGTGATCGGCACCATGAACACCGCCGACCGCTCCATTGCCCTGGTCGACGCCGCCCTGCGTCGGCGCTTCGCCTTCCTCCCGTTACACCCTTCGGAGGTGCCCACCCGCGGCATCCTGCGCCGCTGGCTAATAGCCAACGGATACGACACAAGGCTGGCCAACCTGCACGACGAACTCAACTCCCGGATCAGCGACACCGACTTCAAGATCGGCCCTTCGTACTTCATGCGGAAGAAGATCACGACCGACCCCACCGGCAAGGCCCTAGAACTCATGTGGCGCACCGACATTCTGCCGCTGCTCGAGGAACACCACTTCGGGGACCGCAACATCGACGTCCCCGGCCGATACGGGCTAGCCGTGCTGCGCAAGAGCCTGGCCGCCAAGTCTGCGGTCGCGATCGACGACGAGTTGGCCGTACTTAATTCCGCTGACGACAATGCCGACACCGCTGATCCTCACTGAGGGAGGCCCAGCCCAGACCGTCGCACTCACCGGTGCGGAGTACCGCGCACTCAACGATCTGGGCATCGCCACCGTCACCCCGACGCTCGACGACGGACACTTCGACATCGTCGCCGCACGCAAGGTGGGCGCCGTCACCGTCGGGAACCACCAGATCATCGTGCGCCCGAAGATCACCAACCTGAATCGGGTGCTGTTCATGCTGGGCTACGCCCGAAACCCGCAGATCTGGCGCGACGAACCCATCCGGGTGGAGGCCGCCGACGAACTGCTGCCCGCGGTCGCGGAGGCATTCTCCCGCATCGCCAGCCACGCTGTGGAACAGGGCCTGCTACAGGGATACCGGACCATCACCGACGCACTCCCGGTGCTGCGCGGACGGGTCTTGGCCGGCGAGCAGATGAGCCGGCGCTACGGACTACCGGTGCCCATCGCCGTCCAGTACGACGACTTCACCGTCGACATCGCCGAGAACCAATTGCTGGCGATGGCAACGCTGCGCCTGCTGACCGTGCCACGGATCAGCGACCCAGCACGACGATCACTGCAGCGGCTGCGCCGCACGCTGGGAGAGGTCTCGGTGCCACCGCCGGGAACGCCGACACCGCGGTGGCACCCGAGTCGTCTCAACGTCCGCTACCACGCCGCACTGCGGCTTGCCGAGATCATTCTGGCGGCCGAATCCTTCGAACACCGCATCGGTAACGTGACGGTCACCGGATACATGTTCGACATGTGGAAGATCTTCGAAGATTTCGTCACCACCGCACTGTCGGAGTCGTTGAACCGCCTCGGCTGGCGATGCCAGCCGCAGGCGCCGTTGTATCTGGACGAGCAACGCCGCGTCGGCATGCAGCCCGACCTGCTGTGCCGGTACGACGACTCGAGGGTCGCGGTGGTCGATGCAAAGTACAAAGCGGAGCGGCCCGAGGGGTTCCCGAATGCCGACCTCTACCAGATGTTGGCCTATTGCACCGTGCTCAGCCTGCCTGAAGGTCATCTGATCTACGCCAAAGGGAACGAGAAAGGCAGGGTGCACACTGTGCAGCGGTCTGGTGTCACGATCCATTGTCGGGCACTGGATTTAGGGTTGGATCCGGCTGCGTTGTTGCGGCAGGTCGACCAGCTGGCCGTCCGAATAGCTAAGACAGGTGCGCTCGCAGATAGGAAGGAATAGGAAGTGGCCGAAGGAACAGCGTTCCGGCTCGACACCGTCGATATCGCAGTCGAGTCAGGCTGGCGATTTGAGCACACCAGTCGGATCGACGAATTCAACAAGGACGGCGTGGTCGTCACGGTGCACTACTCGGCGGACGACGACATCACCAGCCTCACCAGATCGGGCAAGCGCAACGAGGACGAGGTTTACGGGCACGACTCAGCAGGAAAGCATGAGCGGCTGTGGATCTGGTTGACGGGACGAGCGACTTGCGCCGCCAAGCCGGTGCCGTCCAACACATTTTCCATCGAGTATGGACAGGAGCCCGGTGGCTGGACGCTTGACGAATTCATTGAGGCGGTCGAACATCCGAGCGACCGTGCCTTCCTGATGCGATTGCTGGAGTTGGTGGCTGCAAATAGCCAGCTTCCCCGGCTGGGGCCGAAGAAACCTCTCGTTTTCGGAAAGAGGCCCGGTGGAGCAATGTTCGTCTATCCGTTTGGGCGTAGGCATCCGCCATTCAAGTTTTTCGTGAAGAACGGCCAACTGTCGATTGCAGGTTGTTGGACCGGATTTCCAGCAGTGAAAGGACATCGAGGTTTCGCAGCGCTGGCATCGATGCTTGACCTCGATGAGTGCGGTCCCGCGACGGCGGTTCCTGTCGCGGGTCTCGATGCGGACGAGATTTGGAAAGTCGGCGAGGCGGTCTCGCAAGCGATCAATACGTGAAAACACGCGAGTTATCACAGGGAAGGCGGACAACGATTTCTGGTCGGCCGCGGCCCCTCGAGGCTAGGTCCCGGGCCGGCTCGCCGAACGGCCATGGCGCGAAAAGAACCCACCACGTTGAGCGCCAGCCGTGGTTTCGGCCATGCATAGATACGATCTTCGTTGGCAACAGACTTGAGTTCTGTTCGGGCATTTACGACGAAATCGCGCACGATCGGGGCGAATACGGAGAAGTCGGAAGAGTCACCGACCTGCCCAACGTTCCCCAACCATATCTGGGGTTCGTTCTTTCTCGGCGGGAGGGCGAGTACGTGTTCGGTTCCCCACGTCTGCGGATTTCGTGGCGTCGCCCTTCGAAAAGACCACGCCACGGCGCCTCGATTGTGAAGTGATGTCCGTAGGAACCAGAGCCGCATCGCACGCGATCTTCGTGAGATCTCCGTTGATGATGAAGACATGCCCGCTCACGGGCGAAAGGTTAAACAACGCGCCCGTGATGTGAAAGAGGTATGGCGAGGATCGGCGGATACCGCAGGACCGCACGGGGATCAAGGCCGTCGTAGAGCACGCCCTTGATACGACCGTCGATCACCTCTGCGAGATGACGATCCAGCGCCTGAACTCGGTGCGGCGGCAGGGGAGCAGAAGGTGGCAGGAGCACCTCACACAGGGCGTCCACCGACTGCCCAGTGGTGGCGTGTCGCTCCATCGCCACGTCGTAGGCGGTGCGTCCCCGAGAGTCCGTCTGCGTGCGCAGCGCCCCGCGGTCAATCAGTTCCTGCGCGACCTCGGCGGAGACACCGTGCCACGCGGCCTGGTGCAGCACCGTGAACCACGTGGTCCCGCCGGGTCGCCACCAGTTGACCTGTGCGTCTTCATCGAGCATCCGGAACACCGTCGACCATTCGCCCATCTTCGCCGCGTCGGCCAGACGGTGACCGGCTGCGACGACGGAGTCGATCAGTTGGGCCGGATTCAACACGCCGTTCCACACGAAGTCTCCACCATCGTCAGCCATGGCGCGGTGTCCCTTCGCTCAGCAGGTTCACATTTCCCAACCGGCGCAACGCGTTGCGGAACACCGGATTCGGATTCGCGTGTGGTAGCGCAGCCAAGACATCTCGCAGTGCGTCCGCAACGTCGATGTTGCGCAGACGCGCACCGTAGAGCGCCGCGACGGTGGGGGTACGGCTGTGCGCCTCGACGCAGTGCAACAACACCGTCCGCCCCTCCGCGCGCAACTGCTCGACCGCGCGCACGGCGTCGGTCAGCACGAAGTCCAAGTGCGGATTCTCGTCCGGGTCCGGGCTGTCGATCAAACGAACCTCGACATGCGGTATGCCCTGGGGGACATCCTCATCGGCGACGCGGCACAGCGACACCACCGCATCAACCCCCGGCGGCAGGTCGCGCAGGACACCGACGCCGCCGAGGAGAACACGCGGATCGTGCGGGTGGGCGGCAAGGGTGTCGATCCGCAAACCCGAGTAGACCGGCTCGCGGCTTGGCCCGCCCTTGCGGACAATGGCATTCGACAGCGCGACCAGATCTCGTGCGGTGAAGCCTGGCCATCCATGCAGCATCCGGCGCCATTCGAGCGGCACTGCGGAGGCGCCGTACGCCGCACCGAGCAGACCCCCGGCGATGGCGGCAACGGTGTCGGTGTCGTGACCGCATCGGACCGCGGCATCGAGTCCGAGGCGCAGATGCTCGGCGCGGGATGTTTCGACGAGTTTCAGCGTCGTGGTGATCGCCGACCACGCCGCCTGCAGCGCCGCGACCACCCAGCCGTTGTTGGCGAAGTCCGACGGACGCGCGGACTCTGCCTGCTCGATCCGATCGGACCAGAGCTTACGGCGATCGGCATCGAGGTGGTGGAGCCCGACCCGAACATCGAGCTCGGTGGTCAGCACCGCATGGCGAATGGCGCACGACCACAGCACCGCAGCATCGCCGGCGTCGGAGTCGAAATGGGTGAGCCCGCTGATCGCTCGAGCAGCGGCCACAAGCGCATCCTCGTTGTCGAGGTAGGCCAGCGCTACCGGCGCCGTCCGCATCAATGAACCGTTGCCCGCAGTGCGGCCGGTCTGCTCATGCAATGCCTCGGACGACGCGCGGGCCCGTGCCGCCGTGATGTCATCGCCGCGGGCGGCGCTGGACAGCACCGATCGGGTCTGGATCCCGACATCCTTGGCGCGTAGGGACCATTCGTACCACCGGGCCACGATTGCGTCCTGGGCCGCTTCGTCGCGCAGATCGGCGCCGGTGGCGGCAACCTCGGCGATCGCGATCGCCATGTCGGTGTCGTCGGTCCATTCGCCGGGCTCCCATTGCCTGCCGCCCACCATTTCCACGGGCAGCTCGGGACCGCGTGCCGGCTGGAACTCGTACGGTGCGCCGAGCGCATCACCGGTTGCCGTGCCCAGCAGGACGCCCTCGATCCGATCATTCATCGATGCCATCGCCACCACCTTCTCTATTTTGCGCAAAATTGCGCTAATTGCTGGCAACTGTACGCTGGCATACCGACATGGACAACAAGGCGTATCAGGACAGCGGCGGACGCTCTTTGGAGAAGTATCCGCGGCCCTCGGTTGCCGTCGACGCCGCGGTACTCACCGTCGATCCCGAGACGGGCCTAACTGTGCTACAGGTCCGTCGGGCCGGGGGGCCCGGCTGGGCGCTACCCGGCACCTTCTTGCATCAGGGGGAGACCCTGGCTGAAGCGGTCAACCGGGCCCTCTCGACCAAGGCGAACGTACAGGGCCTGCGGCCCCGCCAGCTCCACGTGTTCGATGACCCACACCGCGACAACCGCGGGTGGGTGCTGTCGGTGGCACACGTCGCCGTCGTCCCACCCGATCAGCTGGTCGACCGCTTTCCCCAGTCCACCCGGCTGATGCCGGTGCACACTCCGGGGCGACTCATCTATGACCACGCCGACATCATCGCGCTGGCCGTGGCCGACGTACGGGCCCGCTACGACTCGAGCCCCGATCCGGATCATCTACTCGGCGATGAGTTCACGCTGCGCGACCTGCGGCTGATCCACGAAGCGGTTGCGGGACATGCCCTTCAGCGAGACACCTTCCGGCGTGCGATGGAACCGCACCTCATCTCGACCGGCGACACTGTGTCTCGCGGTAGAGGACGGCCGGCAGAGTTGTTTCGTCGCCGTAACGACGAATGATGTGACCCGAAGCTGAGTCATTGTGAATCCTACTGTCGGATAAGCTGGTTGCCTATGCGCCGGGCGATGTGGGCTCAGTCCGGAGGTACTCCGCTCGAACACGTGACCTGTCGCGTCCACCATAACCGAGCATCACTCTGCGGTCACGTAATGCCCAGGATCGATCGTGGTCTCGCCCGACCAGCGGTAGGCGGTCAGCTTCCCGCCTTTCACGGCGCTGAAGTCCACGCACGCCGTGTAATTGGTCCAATCGTGTCGGTGCTTGGGCGATCCTTGCCGCCAGTAGTGGCCGTAGAACACCGGGACTTGCGCGGTGTAGACGTATGACTGATCTCCGCCGGAGAGCTCCAACTCGGGCAGCGGCGGGTACGGTTCACCGGTCGCGGTGGTGAACTTGCCGCCCATCTCCGCGATATCGCGCAGCGTACGCGCCTCGCCATTCCACCACTGCACCCGGGCACTGCCGCGCGGATGGCCGTCCTTGTCGTGGTACTCTGGTTGTCCGCGGTCGACCAGGCTGATCTCCGGCCCTTTCAGGAGCGTCTCGACAGCGTCGTACAACTCGTCACCTTTGGTGCTGGCGGCCGCCAGGTGCCGCAGTTCGGCGAACGGGGCGCTCGAACCGCAGCGGTTCTCGACCAGCTTGATCGAGTCGTCATGCCAGCACGCTGCACGACGCGCACCTCTCCGAGATCCAGCCACAGCGGAATCGTCCGCGAACCACTCCAAATATCGGCGGCGGTCGTCACGGCGAACCTGCTCGAGAAAAGCGGCATGCTGTTTGGTGTTCTTGGCCGCCCGTCGATCATCCGGATCATCGTGTGGCCGCAGGTATTTCCCGCTGCCCTCCGGCCATTCGGCGGCATAGGCCAGCGCGTTGAACTCGTGGTTACCCATGACGATGCGGGCGGTACCTGCATCGACCATCGCCTTGACGACCTCCAGCACGCGGAGTTGCTCGTCTCCCCGGTCGATTAGGTCACCGACGAAGATGGCCTGACGCTCGGGTGGCGGTACGCCGCGGATCCGCGGCCGGTCCTGTAACCGAGTTTGTTCAGCAGCGCCTCGAGCTGTGTGGCGCGGCCGTGTACGTCTCCGATGACGTCGTAACCGTCTGGGGTTCGTTCATCGACCTCCTGTCCTCTTGCTCGGTCAAGTGCGACGGCATTACCGGCTGCCTCGGATGTTGGTGGGAATCGACCGAATGCTGACGCCACTAACGCGACCACCGGGGGACTCCGACCCAGTCGTCACGTCCGAGGTAGCGCATCAACTCGGCGCCGTCCTCGCCGTAGATCCCACGGTGGTCACCGTCGAGTACCCAACGGTGCTGCTGGTCGGCACGCGCAGCGATCTCGGCGGCGCGGCGTTGCCGCGCGGCTTCCACGGACTGATAGTGGCGGACACATGCCGCGATGATCCAGAACGTCAGGACAAGACCGAGCGCCGCCAAGATCCACCAGATGTATTTGATGATCAACCCGATGAGAAACAGCACACCGATGGCGCCTATCAGTCCACCACCGGATTGACTCTGTTGACGGCTCACGCAGACCACCACCTTCGATACTTCGCATGATGCCACGAGGTACCGACAAGTCCTGATCGGAGCCGACGAGATTGAGCAAAAAATGGACGTTCGACTGACAGCGTGTGGGCGTCGACTTCTGGGAGCCTGTTGTGGCTCCACGCTGCGGTGGTCGAGTGCAGAAGGACTACGTCGAGGGCTATGTCGCAATACAATTCAAAATCGCAAACCGCTCCCCGCCGCGTGATCCCGCATGGTTATATGTGCTAGCTATTTGTCGTGAAGTCGTGGGGGCAGCAAAGTGACTGATGGAGAACTCGTCCGTGAACGCGTACCGGAGATGCTTCACGGGGCGGGCCGGTCTGTTGAAGCACGTCGGTTATCGGGCGGGGACCTCGCGCGGGCGCTGGTCAACAAGCTGAGCGAGGAAGCGGACCAACTCACGCAGGTGGTCGACGATCGCGAGCAGCTGATCACTGGTATCGCTGAAGTCACCGACATGCTGAGGACCCTGGCCGAATGCCAACACATCGATCAGGTCGAGATCGACGCAGAGATTCGCCGCACCGTGGCGGAACTTGGTGGATTTGACTCGGGCACATGGCTGGTCAGCGAGATCCCGCACATCGTGCGGCGGTACACCTCCGCTCACGTCGAGCGCCAGCGCAACCGATGGATTCCCGAGCGTTGGGCAGGTGTATTCGCCGGCCACGAACAGGCTCACGCCGATCTGCGCGAGCACGTTGAAGAAGCCGGCGGTATTGCGCGCAGCTTCCTGCATGCCCAAGCCGGACGCGACCCCGTCGATCTTTTCCTGATGACCATGGCGTGGGGTTACCAGCCGAAGGACTACGGGCCGCAGCGCACCGCCGCCGTACTGGGCCAGGACGGGGCCGTGGAGAAGATCAATGCCATCGTGGAGGCCACCCGGACGGACGGGGCGGCCGCTGGATGGAGCGCACTGCTGGACAGCCACAAGATCCGCGGACTGGGCATGTCGTTCGGGACGAAGCTGCTTTACTACGCGGGCTACACGTGCCACCAAGAGCAGCGGCCGTTGGTACTCGACGAACGCGTACGAGCTGCGCTGGCCATCGTCGCGCCCGGGACGGTGCCAGCGCGTGGTTGGGTACGTAGGGACGACTATCTGCGGTACCTGGATCTCGCGGAGACGTGGGCGGCCAACCCGGCGTGGAATCAGGCACCGGACGTCGTGGAGTACGCGCTGTTTTCTCATGGCGGTGTACAGAAATGATTCGCCGGAAATGTTGCGGTGCAGGTGATCG
This sequence comes from Mycolicibacterium smegmatis, assembly GCF_001457595.1. Classification (GTDB taxonomy): domain Bacteria; phylum Actinomycetota; class Actinomycetes; order Mycobacteriales; family Mycobacteriaceae; genus Mycobacterium; species Mycobacterium smegmatis. Next base: position 1,410,779 of record NZ_LN831039.1, read on the forward strand.
AGGGTGCCATGTCGGATGAGCGTCTGAAGAACTTCGTGTTGTCGCTGGCTGACCGCGATGACACGTTGAGCGAAGAGGCGAAGCTCGTCGTGCTCGCCGCGCTGGAAGGCGCCGACGACCTCACGGAGGTGTTGGATCAGTCGGCGACCCGTCCCGATTTGATCGAATCGCTGACCACCACCCACGAGGACACAACCGAACCTGTCGGGGCGTATCTGCGCTCGATCACCGTGCAGGGATTTCGGGGAATCGGGCCCGAGGTCACGCTCAACTTCCAACCCGGACCAGGCCTGACCGTCGTCGCCGGGCGGAACGGGTCCGGTAAGTCGACACTTGCGGAAGGTCTCGAGCTCGCACTCACCGGCAAGAACTCGCGCTGGGGTGACAAGCCGGGTGTGTGGTCGCAAAGCTGGCGGAACCTGCACGCCGGAGAACCGGCGCAGCTCCGTGTGGTGCTGGCCGAAGAAGGCTCGGGCGCAACCATAATCGGAGTGGACTGGCCCGCCGGTGACGACATCGACGTCGATAATTGCTCGTGCTGGGTGCAGCGGCCCAAACGCAAGCGGGAAGACGTCAGCGCGCTGGGGTGGTCCGGCGCGCTGGAGATGTACCGGCCGCTGCTGAGCTACGACGAACTGGGCGGCATCCTCGAAGGCGCACCTAGCAAGTTCTACGACCAGCTGCACAAGTTGCTCGGACTGGAGCAACTCACCGAGGCCATGACGCGGCTGGAAGCCGAGGTCAAGGTGCTCAAGCAGCCGTCGGAGGAAGGGCGGAAGGCGCGTGCCGCGCTGCGGGTCAAGTTGGAGTCGCATGAGGACCCACGTGCCGCGAAGGCGCTGACCCAGGTCAAGAAGCGCCGGCCCGACCTCGACGCGCTCCGGCCGTTGGTCACCGGCGGAACGGGGGCCGATGTGCCGACAGCTTGGCTACAGGCGGAGGGATTATCGATACCGACCGACGACGAGGTGGCGTTGGCGTGCGAAGTGCTTCGAGCGGCCGCCGGCGCGGAGCTGCAGGAGGCCGAACGCGCTGACGCTCTAGCCGCGGATCGGAGCCGGGTGTTGTCGATGAGCCTGGATTTCCATGCGGCCCATGGGGATCAGAAGTGTCCGGTCTGCGGGGAAGGGTATCTCACCGCGGAGTGGGCAACAGCAGCGCGCGAGCTGTTGGAGCAAGACCAACGGGTGGTCAAGGCGCTGGCGGAGGCTCGGCAGGCTGCCGCCGAGGCGCGCGCCGGAGTCTTGAGCCTTGTGGAGTCAGTCGATGCGCCACCTGCCGATGGGGACGGTGAGCTCACCACCCTGTTGGCTGCGCAGGCAGCCTTCGAGCAGTTCACCGTGGTCCCAGTTGACGGACAGCGTGCACTTGCCGACCACGTCGAGCACAAACTGCCCGTCCTACGTGATGCCTACACCGCCCTGCAACAGGAGGCCGCTGAGCTCATCAAGGCGCGACAAGACGCGTGGAGCCCGGTGGCCCTCGAGCTGGCGGCCTGGATGCGGAAGGTGGAACAGGCCAACGAGATCGAGCCGCAACTCTCGGTCGCTTCGGAGGCGTTGAAGTGGTTGCAGGACAACGCCGCCGAACTGAGAGATCAGCGCATCGCACCTCTCGCTGAACAGTCCCGCCAGATTTGGGCGGCACTGCGACAGGAAAGCAACGTCGAACTCGGTGCGATCCAGTTGGTGGGCCAGAAGACCAGCCGTCGGGTACTACTCAAAGCTGAAGTCGACGGATCCGACACCGAAGCGTTTGGCGTCATGAGCCAAGGCGAACTACAGGCATTGGCACTGGCGATCTTCATTCCGAGGGCAACATCGCCGGCGAGCCCCTTCCGGTTCCTGGTGCTCGACGACCCCATTCAGGCGATGGACCCGTCGAAGATCGACGGACTGCTGCACGTGCTGACGCAACTTGCTGAAACTCGCCAGGTTGTCGTGTTCACCCACGACGACCGACTGCCCGCCGCCATCCGCCGGTCGCGGCTGCCGGCGCGTGTGGTCGAGGTGGTTCGTGGCATGAACTCCGTTGTCAGCGTGGCAGAAGCCAGCCGGCCGGCGATGAGAATGCTCGACGACGCGTTCGCCATCGCGGCCGACGACGCAGTCCCAGACGCAATCAAACGAGTGGCGGTGCCAGTGCTCTGCCGTGACGCGTTGGAATCGACGGCGTGGGATGTGTTCAGCACCCGCCGTCTGGGGCAGGGGCATTCGCATGCTGACGTTGAACAACTCTGGGAGACTGCGCGGTTGACCAAGCGGCGTCTTGGGTTGGCGGTGGATCCAGATAACGAGACTGCTCTGGATCGATGGCTTTCCGGAGGGTCAGCCCGGCGGCATGCGCTGAAGGTGGCGGCGTCTGGTGCCCACAGCGATGTGGTGAACTACCGCGATGCCGTGCACGCGACACGACTCGCGGTCGGTGACCTCATGAAGCTCTCATCATGACCGACCGGTTGGCGCTATTGGATTTCGCCGATCAAGTGCTCGACGGCACCGTCAACCTCGGCGTGCGCGGTCCTCGTACAGCGGCACTGCTGGCACGTCGCGCGTTCGAAGACTGGCTCGAAGAAGTTAGCCGCTCATGGGCGGCGCACGTAGAGTCTGATCGCCCACCAACCACCAGCTCGAAGTTGGTGGTGCTGGGAGCCCTTCGCGGCGAAGAACTCGGCGAGACGGCTAAACGGATATGGCACGGCCTGAGCCACGCCGTGCACCACCATGCGTATGAGCTTCAGCCGTCGGTGGCCGAGGTGCGGAGTTTGGTGAGCCAGGTGAGAGCTGTCTGTAACTGAGTAAGGGTTGCCGATATCGGCCTTGGTCGTGAGGCGAAGTTGATGTCCATCTGTCGGCGGTAGTGCCTACCCTCTGATCGTGGATTACGAGGCGATCACCGCATTGCGTGACCGGCACCCGGCGTGAGGAATTGTCAATACCTGATCCGCCCCGGCGTGTCTGGAGAGTTCTTCCGTTGGGAAGGATGGGCACGTGGGATCGAAGTCATCGAGGCGGTATCCAGACGAGCTGAAGGTGCGGGCGGTGCAGATGGTGGCCGATCTGCGCAGCGAGACAGTTTCGGAGTGGGAGGCGATGGGCCGGGTTGCTGACCTGCTGGGCGTCGGTACTGCCGAAACGGTGCGCAAATGGGTCCGCCAGGCTGAGATCGACGCCGGCTCTCGGGCGGGGCAGACCAGCGAGGAATCCGAGGTCCTGCGCAAGCTGCGCCGGGAGAATGCCGAACTCAAGCGGGCCAACGCGATCTTGAAGGCGGCCTCGGTTTTCTTCGCCGCCGAGCTCGACCGGCCCTCTCAGTAGTCGTGGAGTTCATCAGCGCCCACCAGCACATGCGGGTGGGCGTTGATGGTCTCAAGTGGGGTGTCGAGTCGATGTGCGCTGTGCTTTCCGAGTACGGCGTCACGATCGCCCCGTCGACGTATTACGCCCACCGCGCCCGTCAGGGCCCCTCGAAAGCCGACTGGGCCGATGCGCAGGTGATCGATGCGATCTGGCAGCTTCGCCAATCGCAGAGTCTGTACCGAGTCCTGGGCGCTCGTAAGACATGGATTGTATTGCGCACCAATGGTATCGACGTATCGCGCTGTGTCGTGGAACGGGTCATGCGGGAGATGGGTTGGCGGGGTGCGTGCAAGCGCCGGCGGGTGCGCACCACCGTCGCCGATCCGGCAGCGACGCGAGCCCCGGATCGGGTCCGGCGTAATTTCGTCGCCGGTGCGCCTGACCGATTGTGGGTGGCCGATTTCACCTACTGCCGGACTCGTGCCGGCTGGGCCTACACGGCGTTCGTCACCGATGTCTATGCCCGCAAGATCGTGGGTTGGAAGGTGGCTACCGAGATGACCCAGAAGCTGGTGACCGATGCGATCGACCACGCTATCGACACCAGAAAGCGTTCGGGTGCAGCATCTTTGGATTCACTTATCCACCACAGCGACGCGGGCTCGCAATACACCGCGGTCGCGTTCACCGAACGTCTGGCCGCTGAGGGGATCCTGCCTTCAGTCGGATCCGTCGGGGATAGTTTCGATAATGCTCTGGCCGAATCGGTGAACAGCAGCTACAAGACCGAACTCATCGACCGCCAGCCGCTCTATCCCGGTGCCACCGAACTGGCGCTGGGGACCGCCGAATGGGTGGCCTTCTACAACCGTCAGCGACCCAACGGCTACTGCCAGGACCTGACCCCCGATCGGGCCGAAGCGCTCTACTACCACCGCCAACGGCACCCTCATGCCGAGGAGGCACTCAGATAAGAGAACCTCCCGACATGCCGGGGCGGATCAAGGTGAACTCCCGCAACAAAGTACCAACAGTTGACGGTGCATACACACCGCCAAAGAGTGTCTTCATGCCACCGGCGCGAACCAAGTCGAGGTCATCGATGCTGTCCGCGCCGACACACATGCCGGCGATCACCGTGGTCAGCTTCGGGGACGGATTCGCCGAGCCGGATTTGATCTTCGGTGCCGGAATGGAAATCTTGTCGGCCAACAACTTCGGTAGTCCGGTCTGGGCCGCCAACGTCATCACCGGCACCAGCCCGGCGCACGACACGAGATGGGCATCATCGAAGACCGCCGACGACACGGCGAACCTATGGGACACTTGCACCGGAAGTGCCTTTCTGACCGTGGGCTGATCGAAGTGTGGTAACTCCAATCATCCCAGCTCAAAGGGCACTTTCCTTATATCAACACCCTCCGACCAGGCGATTCATCGGTGGATCGAGGCTTAGCCTGAATCCGTGGAGCGGCCCTCCTTGAGGTGTCCGTGTGTGGTTTCTGCTGCGTTCGGTGTTGCGGGCATGCGGTAGTTGCTGGTCTGCCCAGCTTTTCCTGTGTGCTCCGGTTGGGCCTGTTCGGCGCGTTGGTCAGGTCGTTGCCGGTAGCGGTGGGCTGTATCCGATGGTGTTGCGCCACAACGTGAGCCAGTGCTCTGTCCAGGGCCAGTGCTCGGGGAGGTGCAGGATCGGTCGACGCTGGGGTCGGGCCAGACGGGCGGGAATGTTGACGATCTTGCGGCGCAGCGTCGCGCCGCGGGCAACCACGTGGGCACCTCCTGCGAGCACGCCGGCGGCGCGCAGCAGGTTGTGCGCGATCGCCGCGCACAACACCCACGCACTGTTGGCACCGAACTGTCCTGAGGGCATGTGGGCCAGGGGTCCGTCGATCAGATCGGCGAAGACGGTTTCGATGATCGCGTGCTGGCGGTGGGTGATGTCAGCCTCGGCGGTCGGCAAGTCTGTGTTGGTGAAGAACGGGTGATACCGCCACACCGGGAACAGCGCGTCCCGAAATCTCGCGTCTTTGACTCGCCGCACCACCAACCGCGCGGTGAACCGATCTTTGGTAGAGGCGAAGGCGGTGTAGCTGACCTCGGCGACCTCGGCATCAGAAATCCAGTCACCGGTGTCGGGATCACGCACTGCACCGGGATAGTTGACCGGCTCCCAGGCCTGCTCGTCGATCGAACTGATGGCCCGATCAACCGCGGTATTGCGGGTCATCACCACCGAGAAGTGCGCATTGTGGGCTCGGCAGGCGCCCACCACCGACCGGGTGCCGTAGGACGAATCGCCACGCACCAGCAGTTGCCCGCGCACGCCGGCGGCGCGGGCGGTGGCGATGGCTTGGGCGACCATGCGGCCCGCACCCTTCCCGGAACTGGTCTTACCGGCGCGCAGCCGCATCCCGGCGATCACCGGCGCCGCTCCGGGGGTGCTGATCGTCGTCGCCAACGGGGAGAGCCCTTTACGCAGAACCTGCTTACCAGCGATCTTGGTATGCCCGTAGGAGGCACCCTGTTTGGCGTGGCCATAGACCGGGCGCAGCAGTGAGTCGATGTCGATGAACGCCCCCGTGTCGGATCCGGGCAGCAGGTCCACCCGCGCACAGAGTGCGGCCAGATGATGACGCAGGACCGACTCCAACTGCCGGGCGTGTCCGAAGGTGAACTCCCGCAACAGTGTTCCGATCGTCGATGGTGCATAGACCCCATCGAAGAGCGTCTTCATCCCGCCGCCACGCACGAGGTCGAGGTCATCAATGCTGTCGGCGCCGGCGCACATTCCGGCGACCACGGTGAGCAGCTTCGGCGACGGGTTGGCCGACCCGGACTTGATCCGTGGTTCGCTGATACGAACCTTGTCGGCCAGCAACTGTGACAGCCCGGTCTGGGTGGCCAGCGTCATTACCGGCACCAGACCGGCGCACGACACGAGATGGGCATCATCGAAGACCGCCGACGACGCAGCGAACCTATGGGACACTTTCACCGGAAGTGCCTTTCGAAGTTGTGCCGATAAGTGCCTAGAGAACACTCATCATCACAGCTCAGAAGGCACTTTCCTCGTCACGACACCCTGCGACCAGCCAATTCATCGGTGGATCGAGGCTTAGGCAGCACCCCTTAGCCTCGATCCGTGGATCGACCCTGTTGAGGTTGTTTGGGGCTGATTTTTGTCGTGCGCCCAGGTCGTGGGCAGCCTGTAGCCGCTGGTCTGCCCAGCTTTTCCTGTGATGTTCGGGTCGGGGCCTGTGGGTCCGGTGGTCAGTGGGTCGCAGCAGTTGGCGGGCTGTAGCCGATTGTGTTGCGCCACAATGTGAGCCACTGCTGGGCCCACGGCCAATGCGAGGGTAGATGCAGGATGGGTCGGCGTTGGGGCCGAGCCAGTCGAGCCGGGATGTTGACGATCTTGCGGCGCAGTGTGGCTCCGCGCGCGAGGGCATGGGCACCGCCGGCGAGCACCCGGCGGCGCGCAGCAGGTTGTGGGCGATCGCCGCGCACAGGACCCAGGCCGAGTTCGCGCCGAACCGCCCGGAGGGCATATGCGCCAACGGTCCGTCGATCAGGTCGGCGAACACGGTTTCGATGATGGCGTGGCGGCGGTGGGTGATGTCAGCGGCGTCGACGGGTTCGTCGGAATCGGTGAAGAAGGGGTGATACCGCCACACCGGAAACAGCGCATCGAGGTATCGGGCGTCTTTGACCCGGCGCACGATCAACCGAGCGGTGACCGGGGTGTTGGTGGAACTGAAAGCGGTGTAGGTGGTTTCGGCGACTTCGGCATCGGAGATCCAGGCGCCGGTGTCGGGGTCGCGCACTGCGCCGGGGTAGTTGACCGGGGTCCAGGCGTTATCGCTGATGGCCTCGATGGCCGCAGCGACGGCGCGGGTCTTGGTCAGCACCAGCGAGAAGTGGGCGCCGGCGCGGCGGCAGGCGGCCACCACGGTGCTGTTGCCGTAGGCCGAGTCTCCGCGCACCAGGATCTGCCCGTTGACACCGGCGGCGCGGGCGGTGGTGACTGCTTGGGCGATCATCCGGGCTGCGCCCTTGCCGGAGTTGGTCTTGCCCGCCCGCAGCCGGGCTCCGGTGATCATCGGGGCACCCGTGGTGGTGCTGATGGTGGTGATCAGCGGCGAGAGGCCTTTGCGCAGGATCTGCTTGCCGGCGATCTTGGTGTGTCCGTAGGAGGCTCCTTGTTTGGCGTGGCCGTAGACCGGGCGCAGCAGTGAATCGATGTCGACGAACGCTTGGGTATCGGCGCCGGGTAGCAACGCGACGCGCTCGCAGAGCCCGCCCAGATGCTCACGCAGCACTGCTTCCAGTTGGCGTGCGTGTCCGAAGGTGAACTCCCGCAACAGTGTTCCGATGGTCGAGGGCGCGTACACGCCGCCAAAGAGGGCTTTCATTCCACCGGAGCGCACGAGGTCGAGGTCGTCGATGCTGTCGGCGCCGGCGCACATTCCGGCGACCACGGTGAGCAGCTTCGGTGACGGATTGGCCGAGCCGGACTTGATCCGCGGTTCAACGATTTCGACCTTGTCCGCGATCAGGTCCGATAGCCCGGTCTGGCTGGCCAGGGTCATCACCGGCACCAGGCCGGCGCACGACACCAGATGCTCATCATCGAACACTGCAGACGCAGCCATGAAGTTGTGCGACACTTTCACCGGAAGTGCCTTTCGAAGTTGTGCCGATAAGTGCGTAAGGAACACTCATCATCGCAGCTCAGAAGGCACTTTCCTTATATCGACACCCGCCTATCCAGGCTTTCCATCGGTGGATCGAGGCTTAGCTCGCCGCTGGGGGTCAGTAGCACGTTGATATCGGTGGGCCCGGAGATGGGATATTCGTCGTCGCGGCCGGTTCTCGCGGTCTGGATGGCTTTGGCGGTGAAGATTTGGAGGTGGATAACGCCGGGGCCCAGGTTCAGTTGCTGTTCTGGGGGCGGAGTACCGATGTAGGCACCGACCGCCAGGATTCCGGTGGCGAGCAATGATCAATACCTGTGGATGAGCCTCGGTGTGGGGGCGTGAAGATGGGCGCACCTTCCCGGGGATGATCTTCACGGAATCAGGTATTCGATCAAGACCGGCGTTGGCGCGCTGGTTGGGAAGGTACGCCCATGCTCACCGTAGTTCACGACACCGAGGACGCCAACGACAAGGCCAGCGGTGCTGGTCGGTCGTTGTTGGATGAGATCGTCCGCGACGGGGCCCGGCAGATGCTGGCCGCGGCGTTGCAGGCCGAGGTCGCCGCCTACGTGGCGCAGTTCGCCGATCAACTCGACGAGAACGGTCACCGGTTGGTGGTGCGAAACGGCTATCACCAGCCCCGGGAGGTGCTGACCGCCGCCGGCGCGGTGCAGGTGAAAGCGCCGCGGGTCAACGACCGCCGTGTCGACCCCGACACCGGTGAACGCAAGCGGTTCTCCTCGGCGATCCTGCCGGCCTGGGCGCGCAAGTCGCCGCAGATGAGCGAGGTACTGCCGCTGCTGTACCTGCACGGCCTGTCGAGCAACGATTTCACCCCTGCCCTCGAGCAGTTCCTCGGCTCCGGCGCTGGGCTGTCGGCCAGCACGATCACCCGGCTCACGGCGCAGTGGCAAGACGAGGCCCGCGCGTTTGGGGCCCGCGACCTCTCGGCCACTGATTACGTGTATCTGTGGGTCGACGGCATTCACCTCAAGGTGCGGCTGGACCAGGAAAAGCTCTGTCTGCTGGTGATGCTGGGCGTGCGTGCTGATGGCCGCAAGGAGCTCGTGGCGATCACCGACGGCTACCGCGAGTCGGCCGAGTCGTGGGCCGATCTGTTGCGCGACTGCAAGCGCCGCGGCATGACCGCCCCCGTACTCGCGATCGGCGATGGCGCGCTCGGGTTCTGGAAAGCAGTCCGCGAGGTTTTCCCGGCCACCAAAGAGCAGCGGTGCTGGTTTCATAAGCAGGCCAATGTTCTTGCTGCACTGCCGAAATCAGCGCACCCGTCGGCGCTGGCGGCGATCAAGGAGATCTACAACGCCGAGGATATCGACAAGGCCCAGATCGCGGTCAAGGCCTTCGAGGCCGACTTCGGCGCGAAGTATCCCAAGGCGGTCGCTAAGATCACCGACGACCTCGATGTGCTGCTGGAATTCTACAAGTATCCGGCCGAACATTGGATTCATCTGCGAACGACGAATCCGATCGAATCCACCTTTGCCACAGTGCGTTTGAGGACCAAGGTCACCAAGGGGCCCGGATCACGAGCGGCCGGACTAGCGATGGCCTACAAGCTCATCGACGCCGCCGCGGCCCGCTGGCGTGCCGTCAACGCCCCACACCTGGTCGCCCTGGTCCGCGCCGGCGCGGTCTTCCATAAAGGCAGACTGCTCGAACGACCCACCGACATCACCCCGCCAACATCGCCCTCAGACGGCGGTCAGCACGCCGGAACGGAGGTCGCCTGAAACACCCCGATCCACAGGTATTGACAATTCCTCTTCCGGTGGTCAGCTCCAGGTTTCCGTCGAAGACTCGTTCCCCAAGCCCTGTGGGGTCGGTCCCGCGGTAGACCCGTACGTGGACTAACCGCTCAGCATCGTCGGATTCGTCTTCGCTCAATGTGTAGACATCGATGGCATGGTCTGTTGACCAGCACCAGATAGTGGTTTTAGCGCCGTCTGGGACACCCGCTTGATCCTCGGTATCGAGATCCTCGATGCTCACGGTGCTGCCCCACGGGAATACGTGAACATCAAGGAGCAGCTCGTTGTCACTCACAGATCCAGCACCGCCTCATCTCGATGGGTTGGTTGCTTGGCCAGTCTCACGAGACGGCCCGTCTGGCGCAAATGGCCCGGCTTACCAGCGCAACTCGATGACTGCATGTCGCTTATTTACCGGAGGGTTTTTTGTGGTTTTTCTTGCTTTTCTTGTTCTTCTTTTTGTCGTTTTTCCTATTGTCGGACTTCTTCGATGACTGCGCCTTAGATCCCGAGTTACGACCTTGACCGCCGGCCTGATTGTTCTCACGGGCGGGTCTGCTGCACGAACAGGTGACATCTGAGTTGGCTTGTCCAGCGTGGGCAGGCTGGAAGGATGTCCCCATGGCAAGGCCCTATCCCCGTGAGTTCTGATCCACCCCGGCATGTCGGGAGGTTCTCTTATCTGAGTGCCTCCTCGGCATGAGGGTGCCGTTGGCGATGGTAGTAGAGCGCTTCGGCCCGATCGGGGGTCAGGTCCTGGCAGTAGCCGTTGGGTCGCTGACGGTTGTAGAAGGCCACCCATTCGGCGGTCCCCAGCGCCAGTTCGGTGGCACCGGGATAGAGCGGCTGGCGGTCGATGAGTTCGGTCTTGTAGCTGCTGTTCACCGATTCGGCCAGAGCATTATCGAAACTATCCCCGACGGATCCGACTGAAGGCAGGATCCCCTCAGCGGCCAGACGTTCGGTGAACGCGACCGCGGTGTATTGCGAGCCCGCGTCGCTGTGGTGGATAAGTGAATCCAAAGATGCTGCACCCGAACGCTTTCTGGTGTCGATAGCGTGGTCGATCGCATCGGTCACCAGCTTCTGGGTCATCTCGGTAGCCACCTTCCAACCCACGATCTTGCGGGCATAGACATCGGTGACGAACGCCGTGTAGGCCCAGCCGGCACGAGTCCGGCAGTAGGTGAAATCGGCCACCCACAATCGGTCAGGCGCACCGGCGACGAAATTACGCCGGACCCGATCCGGGGCTCGCGTCGCTGCCGGATCGGCGACGGTGGTGCGCACCCGCCGGCGCTTGCACGCACCCCGCCAACCCATCTCCCGCATGACCCGTTCCACGACACAGCGCGATACGTCGATACCATTGGTGCGCAATACAATCCATGTCTTACGAGCGCCCAGGACTCGGTACAGACTCTGCGATTGGCGAAGCTGCCAGATCGCATCGATCACCTGCGCATCGGCCCAGTCGGCTTTCGAGGGGCCCTGACGGGCGCGGTGGGCGTAATACGTCGACGGGGCGATCGTGACGCCGTACTCGGAAAGCACAGCGCACATCGACTCGACACCCCACTTGAGACCATCAACGCCCACCCGCATGTGCTGGTGGGCGCTGATGAACTCCACGACTACTGAGAGGGCCGGTCGAGCTCGGCGGCGAAGAAAACCGAGGCCGCCTTCAAGATCGCGTTGGCCCGCTTGAGTTCGGCATTCTCCCGGCGCAGCTTGCGCAGGACCTCGGATTCCTCGCTGGTCTGCCCCGCCCGAGAGCCGGCGTCGATCTCAGCCTGGCGGACCCATTTGCGCACCGTTTCGGCAGTACCGACGCCCAGCAGGTCAGCAACCCGGCCCATCGCCTCCCACTCCGAAACTGTCTCGCTGCGCAGATCGGCCACCATCTGCACCGCCCGCACCTTCAGCTCGTCTGGATACCGCCTCGATGACTTCGATCCCACGTGCCCATCCTTCCCAACGGAAGAACTCTCCAGACACGCCGGGGCGGATCATTCCGCGACGACGTCGTGCGCGTGGCCCGCAACCGCGAAGACGGTGTGACGATCGAGCAGATCGCCACCGATTTCGGTGTGCACCCGATGACGCTGCACAAATGGCTTCGCCAGGCCGACATCGACGAGGGCACCAAGCCCGGTAGAACCACCAGCGAGTCCGGTGAGCTGCGTGAGGCCCGGCGTCGGATCAAGCTGCTCGAGCTGGAGAACGAGGTGCTGCGCCGGGCCGCGGCGTATCTGTCACAGGCCAACCTGCCGGGAAAAGGCTCTACCCGCTCGTGAAAGAGCTCGCCGCCGACGGGATCCCCGTCGCGGTGACGTGCCGGGTACTCAAGCTCGCCCGCCAACCGTATTACCGCTGGCTGGCCGCCCCAGTCACCGACGCCGACCTCGTTGAGGCCTACCGCGCCAACGCCCTGTTCGACGCTCACCACGAGGACCCCGAGTTCGGGTACCGCTACCTGGCCGAAGAGGCCCGCGACGCCGGCGAACCGATGGCCGAGCGCACCGCGTGGCGCATCTGCTCGCACAATCGCCTGTGGAGCGTGTTCGGCAAGCGCAAACGCGGCAAGAACGGCAAGCCCGGCCCACCAGCCCACGACGATCTCGTCGAACGTGACTTCACCGCTGAGGCGCCGAATCAGCTGTGGCTGGCCGATATTACCGAACACCGCACCGGCGAGGGCAAGCTCTACCTCTGCGCCATCAAAGACGTGTTCTCCAACCGCATCGTCGGCTACAGCATCGACTCCCGGATGAAGTCCCGACTGGCCACCCGTGCACTGCACAGCGCGGTAGCCCGACGCGGAGATGTCGCCGGGTGCATTCTGCATTCGGATCGTGGATCTCAGTTCAGGTCAAGGAGATTCGTACACGCGCTGCACCATCACGACATGGTCGGCTCCATGGGGCGCGTCGGCGCGGCCGGCGACAACGCAGCCATGGAGAGCTTCTTCAGCCTGCTGCAGAAGAACGTCTTGGACCGCCGCCGTTGGCGCACCCGAGAAGAGCTGCGGATCGCGATCGTCATCTGGATCGAACGGACCTACCATCGCCGCCGGCGCCAGGCCGGCCTCGACCGGTTGACCCCCATCGAGTTCGAAGCCATCATGACCACACCGGCCAGTCAGGCCGCGTGACCGAAACTGTCACCTGTTCGTGCAGCAGACCCAACGCACGCAGCTGGCCGAGATCGCCCTGCAGGCCGCTCTGGACCACATTGCCGAACAGAAGGCGCTGCCAACCGCGCCACGCGAAAGAGCCCGCTGATGGATGAGTCGATCTATCGCAACCTTGATTCCCAACATCGGATCCTGGACGAGATCGAACGCAGCCTTGACGCGGCACTTGCCGACGATGAAAGCCCTGCACTGCCGGCGGTGACGTTCGATCCGGCAATGACGTACAGCGAGCTCACCGATGCCAACGACGCCCTCCGTCTCAGCACGGGTGGGAGGACGTCGATCTGTACTCCGCCCTGACGCCAGCACAACAGGAGCGCTACGAAAGCTGGCTTGATTCGCAGCGGCTGCCGTGGGCACGTGACGACTTCATGGTGCTCGGCCTGGCCGGCGCCGCAGCAACCCTTTTCGACACACAACTCGACGGTCTCGTGTCCGACAGCCTCGGTAAGTTGAAACAATCGAACTTGATCAAGGGATGGGAAGCTGACGGCCGGCGCCTGCCGATCGATTACACCGGAATCGGCGTGGGCGGCCCCGGGCATCGGGTGAAGTCTGCCGGGCATGATCTAGCTCGGCCCCTCGAAGCGCTCCGTCAGATCCGCGAAGGAGTCTTTCGTGCAACGGCATGGCCGCACGGGAACGAGATGTCCGTCGAGGTGTCGTTATCCACCTGGCGCACGGTGGACAGCTGGCCGGAAGCCATGATCCTGTGGGCGAAGCATCTGGCTGCCGACATCGTTACCCCGATGAGCCTGCCGATACCGGGGTTCAGCAAGCTGAACGAGTTGGACAACCAATGGGTACGCGAGTTCGCCTACGCAGCCTACGAAGGACCGCGACCACTCGGTCAGGGGCTCAATGTTCGGTCGGGGATGCTGACACCGACACTGTCGGTGCTCAGCACTGAGGCGATCATCCGCACCCACATATTGGCCCGTGCGTACCAGACCCGCGGCACTCTACAACTGACTGCAGCCGAACGCGCATTGCAGACCGAGATGCTCCTCGCCGGACATGGGCTCGTCGGTGCCGTGGCCCTTGGCAAGTCGACCGCAGTCCTCCTTCTGACCGAGAATCCGGCCTTCGCGGTGCGACACATCAATGTCCCCGTCCTGATGCGAATCGCCACTTTGGGCTGGAGTGCGCTCCAGGACCAGCGTCGACGCGCGACGGCCGCGGCGCCATCCTGGGACGATCTTCTCCTCGAATGGGCGAGGCCGTGGCAGCTCGACGCTGTTCTCGAAATTGAGGTGGAAGCCAAGCGCCTCACTTTGGTTTGACGTTTCGACAAGCGAACGTCTTACCGGTCAGCCCACCAGGGCGGGAAGCTGATATCAAGCCGCTCGCTGCGGCGGTAGCCCGCCCAGGTGGGCACCCCAACTGGCTGTCCGCGGTAGATTCCGCGAGCCGCGGCGACGACCCGTGGATGCTGGGTCGGCCATTGCAGGGTTGATGCAATCTCCTCGAGCACTGCTACATCCCGCCCCAGTACACGATCAACGATCGCCACCGCGGGCAACGCGCCACCCTTGTCGCTGTTGCAGCGCGCACATGCCAGGACCAGGTTGGCCAGACCGTCGATCCCGACCAACGACCAGGGCAGCACGTGGTCGATCGGGTTGTCTGCGGGTAGATGAGTCCCGCAGTAAAAGCAGTGTGGGCCAAAGGCTTCCTTGAACGGCTCGCGCACCGCGGCGAGTGCGGTGCGTTCACGTCCGAACAGGTGGCCGGCGACATCAGGCACGTCGGCGTCGAGGAATCGGTTCATCCGCCGCACGTCCTCCACCCACATGATTTCCAGTGCGGGCTTCAGCAGTCCGGCCAACCGCGCCAGACCGTGCGCGACGCCCGGTTTGAGCACGATCGCGTTACCGTGGGCACGCAGCGTCTTGCGGCTCACGTCGTCGTGCAGGAACGAGTCGTCGTAGAGGAACGCGTCGCTGCTCGATGCACCCGGCAACTTCTGCAACCGGTACAGGGGCTGCTGCGCCAGACACAGCATGATGTCGTCGATGGCGCGGTCATAGGCTTCCGGAGCACGCAGCCGCGCGATGTCTACGGACAGCCCGCCACGCCGCGTCGCCGCAGCATCACGTAGGGCCTTCGTGGCAGCGAGGATCCGAGCCTTCGGCTGGGTGGACTGACGCAACTCATGCCCATCGAAGGGCCGAACTTGGTGCCAGTAAAGCTCCAGCACACGATGTGCCAGCGCGGGAATCGGCACGGCGAGCGTGTCCGCGGGGTCGGCGGGCAGGTTCTCGACACAGTGCTCGATCAACGCCATCAACGTCGCGAGCTTGTAGGTGGCGGTGCGCAGACCGGTTTCGAGGATGGCGACCACGCGCTGTCCGAGCAGCAGAGGGTCGGATGCCTCGGTCACGCCATCTCCTCACGACGCTGTCTCGTCGAACCGTACGAGAGCATTATCGCGGGAAGAACGGACAGCGTGACAGAAGTCAGCTGGTTCGGCGCCAGACTCGCACACCGATCACGTGGCCCCGAACGCCTCCACATACAGCGCATAGAGCGAATGCGATGCGGCCATGTAGAGGCGGTTGTTCTCCGGGCCGCCGAAGGTGAGGTTGGCGCAGCGTTCGGGCAGGTGGATGAAACCGATCGGCTTGCCCTGCGGGTTGAAAACCATGACGCCGTCGAGATTTTCGGGCTTGCCGCGGAGTTCGTACACCTTGCGGCCACCGACGTCGGTCGGCTGGTCGGCGACCAGGCCGTTGCTGCCCCAGCCGCACCACAGATTGCCGTCGCGGTCGACGGTGAACCCGTCAAGCGCGCCCTGGTCGGCGGCGTCGATCAGCTTGGTCTTGTTGGCGACGGTGCCGTCGTCGTTGACGTCGAAGCTCCACAGGCTGCGGTTCGGGGTGCCGCGCCACTCGATCACGTAGAGCTTTTTCTCGTCGGGGGAGAACCCGATCCCGTTTGGGTTGACCAGGTCGGTGATCACCGCGGTCAGCTCACCGTCAGGCGTGAGCCGGTAGACGTTGGTGGTCGCCTGCTCGGGCTCGGCGCGGCTGCCTTCCCATTCACCGTTGATGCCGAACAACGGATCGGTGAACCAGATGGTGTCGTCGGATTTCACCACGATGTCGTTGGGCGCGTTGAGTCGCTTGCCCTCGAAACTGTCGGCCAGCACGGTGATGTCGCCGTTCTCCTCGGTGCGGGTGATGCGCCGCGTCTCGGAGTGCTCACACGTGACGAGCCGGCCCTGGCGGTCGCGCGTGTTCCCGTTCGAGTAGTTCGACGGATGGCGGAATACCGTGAAGCTGCCGTCTTTTTCGTCGAACTTCATGAGCCGGTTGTTCGGGGTGTCGCTGCACAGCAGGTAGCCGCCGTCGGGGAAGTACACCGGTCCTTCGGCCCAGCGCATGCCGGTGGCGACCTGCTCGAGCGAGCTGGAGAACAGCCGGTACTTGGTGATGCTCGGATCGAGGATCTCGATCGCCGGATCGGGATAGCGCTGGTTCGGCTGGAATGGCGGGGTCGGGGGAGCGGAGGGTTGCGCCTGGGGTTGTTGCGCCGCCGACGACGAGCACGCGCCCGTGGTCATGGCCACAATGGTCGCCGCCGTCCCGAAAAGCAAGTTGCGCCGCGTCGTGTACATCGACTCTCTTTTCAGCCCGTACTGGCACCGGCTTTGGTGCTGAGCGTGAAATTACGCGCGATACCGAGGCGGGTCTAATCCCATTCCGACATGGATCGATACCGCTGCGGCATCGATGCGCGTACGAAACTCGGAACCGAACATCGCGGGCGCACTACGGGTTTCGAGCCACACTGAGAATCACCGGTCAGCCCACCACGGCGGAAATCGGATATCCAACTGCTCACTGCGGCGGTACCCCGCCCACGTCGGCACACCGGCCGGCTGTCCGCGGTAGATGCCGCGGGCCGCGGCGACCACCCGTGGATGCTGGGTCGGCCACTGAATTTCCGACGCGATCTCCTCGAGCACCGTCCGGTCGCGTTCCAGCACACGGTCGACTATCCCCACCGCGGGTAAGGCCCCACCTTTGTCGCCGTTACAGCGCGCACACGCCAGCACCAGGTTGGCCAGGCCGTCGATGCCGACCAGCGACCAGGGCAGCACATGGTCGATCGGATTGTTCGCGGGAAGGTGCGTTCCGCAGTAGAAGCAGTGCGGGCCAAAGGCTTCCTTGAACGGCTCGCGCACCACGGCCAGGGCGGTGCGCTCACGGCCGAACAGGTGCCCCGCCACATCGGGCACATCGGCGTCGAGGAACCGGTTCATCCTCCGCACGTCCTCGACCCACATGATCTCCAGCGCGGGTTTCAGGAGTCCGGCCAGCCGGGCAAGGCCATGGGCGACACCGGGTTTGAGGACGATCGCGTCGCCGTGATCCCGCAGCGTCTTGCGGCTGACGTCATCGTGCAGGAACGAGTCGTCGTAGAGGAACGCGTCGCTGCGCGATGCGCCCGGAAGCTTCTGCAACCGGTACAGGGGTTGCTGCGCGAGACACAGCGTGATGTCGTCGATGGCCCGCTGATAGGCCTCCGGTGCGCGCTGCCGTGCGATGTCGACCGACAGTCCGCCACGCCGTGTCGCCGCGAGATCGCGTAAGGCCTTGGTGGCGGCGAGGATCCGGGCCTTCGGCTGAGTGGACTGGCGCAGCTCGTGACCGTCGAAAGGGCGCACCTGCTGCCAGTAGATCTCCAGCACGCGGTGCGCCAGCGCGGGAATGGGCACGGCCAGCGTGGCGGCGGGATCGGTGGGCAGGTTCTCGACGCAGTGCTCGATCAGGGCCATCAGGGTCGCGAGCTTGTAAGTCGCGGTGCGCAGCCCGGTCTCCAGGATGGCGACGACGCGCTGCCCGAGTAGCAGCGGATCGGATGCTCCTGTCACGCCACCCCCATGTCGGTGCACTGCGCCACAACGGTTCGACAGGATTATCACGAAGGGAACCGACAGCGTGGCCAAACTTGTCCGGGACAGGATTCCCGAGCTCATCCGTGCGTCGGGCCGCACGCCGGTGATCCGCACGCTGTCCGACGACGAGTACTGGGCCGCTCTGGACGCCAAGCTGGACGAGGAGGTTGCCGAGCTGCGCGCCGCGGACACCCGGGACGCGGCCCTGGAGGGAGGCCGCCATCGTCATCGAGGCGAGAGCGCTTCTGGCAATGGCATCCAACATGGCGTCCCCCCGAACGTCGCACTGATCCCCAGTGGATCGACGTTATTGACGCCCGCGCGGTCGGGGCACGTGTAGTCGACTACCCGAGCTCAGCGCCGGAGGAGACCGCGTGTCAACGACTGCTGACGCCGCGCCGCCGAAGGGGTCCCCCAAAGGGGACGGAGGCCTGCACATGAGTGAGAGGGTACCGAATTTGGTACCGATAGCGGTACTATTGTGCGTATGCCGTCGCTGAACATCGACTTCGACGAAGCCGAGATGGAACAGATCCGCGCTGCTGCCCGGGCGGATGACCTGTCGCTGAAGAAGTTCGCGCACGCCGCCGTGATGGAGCGTGCCAGCGCGCACAAGCGCAGGGTCGCCGAGGCGGCGCGTCTGGTCGCTGAGCGTTCGGCTGAGCTCAACCGCCGCTTGGCGTGACCGAGTACCTCGACCGCGAGGACGTGCTCACCGCGGGATCGATCGCTTTTGGCGGCGAGCTGAAGGTGCGGGACTACGGACTGCTCGACGCTGCGGTTGCCCGCCCGCAGGCCACGGTGTATGGCGTGGATGCGTACCCGCGGCTGTGGGACAAGGCCGCTGCGTTGTTGCAGTCCCTGGCGCGGAACCATGCGCTGGTCGACGGTAACAAGCGCACTGCGTGGGCTGCGGCATGGACATTTCTGCACATCAACGGTGTACAGCTGGCGGCTGATTTCGATGTCGATCGCGCGGAGGACCTCATGAACGAGGTGGCCACCCGTGACTGCGACCTGGATTCCATCGCCGCCGAGCTGGCCGGTTTCGCCGCTGCGCAGACGGGGTGAACTTTGGTAGCGCGGCCCGTCCGAGGCTCCCGTAACTCGATCCCCACATGTCGGCGGTAGTGCCTACCCTCGGATCGTGGATTACGACGCGATCACTGCACTGCGTGACCGGCATCCGGCGTGGCGGCTGTTGCGAGCGGGCAATGCCTCGTTGGTCTTGTCGTTCCTGGGGGAGTTCTTCGTGGAGGCCAACCGCGGTGCATGCCCGGCAGGCCAGGTCGCGGAGGCGCTGGACAACCATCTCTACGCGCTCAGTGCCGGATCCGGGGAGAGTCGCTATCCCAAGGAGCCGCGCGCGTATCTGGAGGACTGGGCGGCCACCGATGCCGGCTATCTGCGTCGATTCTACCCGCCGGGTGACGACGAAGTGCACTACGAGGTGACACCGGCTTTCGAGAAGGCATACGCCTGGGTCGTCAACCTTCAGAGCAGGTCCTTCGTGGGAACCGAATCCCGGCTGCACACCGTGGTCGCGCTCCTGCGCCAGATCGTGCACGGCACCGAGGTCCAACCTGATGTCCGGCTGGCCGAACTTCGTCGCCGCCGTGCTGAACTCGAGGCGGAGATCGCGGCTGTCGAAGCCGGCGACATCGCCGTGCTGGATCCGACAGCGGTACGCGACCGCTACCAGCAGTTGTCCACCACCGCGCGTGAACTGCTGTCAGACTTCCGCGAGGTCGAGGAGAACTTCCGGCTGCTGGACCGAGCCGCCCGCGAGCGGATCGCCGCGTGGGAGGGCTCCAAGGGCGGCCTGCTTGAGGAACTGGTGGGCAGCCGTTCGGAGATCACCGGCTCAGATCAGGGACGCAGCTTTCAGGCGTTCTACGACTTCCTGCTGTCCGAGCAGCGTCAGGCCGAACTCGCCGAGCTGATCGCCAAGGTGTCCGCACTCGACGTCCTGGAAGCCGACCCGCGGATACGTCGCATCCATCACGACTGGTCTGAGGCCGCAGACCGAGCGCAGCGCACGGTGCGGCAGATCTCCGAACAGCTGCGCCGCTTCCTCGACGACCAGGTGTGGCTGGAGAACCGGCGGGTCCTGGACCTGGTTCGGGCGGTGGAGAGCATCGCGCTGGAAGTTCGCGATGCCCCGCCGACCTTCGGGCTGGAGGTCGACGAACCGGGCATCGAGATCGCGCTGCCGTTTGAGCGTCCGCTGTATCAACCGCCGGCAGAGGTGGCGGTAGAGAGCCACGTCTCGGCGGCGACCGAGGAGGTCAACGCGGACCTACTCTTCGCGCAGACATACATCGACCAGGCACGTCTGGCCGACACCATCCGCGCCGTGCTGCCCGAGGACTCGTCAGCCCTGCTGTCCGATGTTGTTGCGGTGCACCCGATCGAGCAGGGGGCTGCCGAGATTGTCGGCTATCTCGCCCTCAACGAGGACGACCTGGCAATCGACGTGGATGACACCGAGGAGACCGTCCTGGAATACCCCGACCCAGCCGACCCGGACATCACCAAGCGGGCGAGACTGCCGAAGGTGACGGTGCGACGTCGATGAGCAACGAACGTGCAGTGGCAACCGCCATCATTCGTCTGATGCAGGGCGTCGTCTACCGCGATGCGGATGAGGACACGTGGCTGACGCTGGAACGTGCGGGGGCCGGCGTTCGGGACCACTTCGCCACCATCGGAATCGATGTGGTGGTCGACGACGCCGAGGGTTACGCCTACCTGCGCTCCCGGCCTTCGGAGGACGGTGAGGAGGAGTTGCCGCGCCTGGTGCGCAGGCGCGCGCTGACCTACAACGTCAGTCTGCTGCTGGTGCTGCTGCGTAAGCGGCTCGTCGAGTTCGAGACCAGCGGCGGCGACGGCCGTCTGGTCCTGAGCACCGAACAGATCGTGGAGATGCTGCGGCTGTTCCAAGCCGACTCCACCAACGACGCCCGAGTCGTGGACCAGGCGGAGACCACCATCAGGAAGACCGCAGAGTTCGGCTTCCTGCGGCAGCTGCGCGGGCAGCGCGACCACTGGGAGGTGCGACGCATCCTCAAGGCCTATGTCGATGCCCAGACCCTGTCGGACTTCGCGGCCAAACTGCGCCAATACGCTGGAGCAGGAGCAGGCGATGAGTGAAACGATCTCTCGGACAGCCGAACTGAGCGTGCGTCCCGGGGCGGGATATCGACTCCAGTACGCCGAGATCTACAACTGGGGAACGTTCGACGGCCAGGTTTGGCGGTTCACTCCCGGCGCCGAGACCGCATTGCTGACCGGTGACATCGGATCGGGCAAGTCCACGATCGTGGATGCGCTCACCACGCTGCTGGTGCCGTCGCACAAAGCCGCTTACAACAAGGCTGCCGGCGCGGACGCCAAGGAACGCACCCTGCGCTCCTACGTCGAAGGCCATTACCGATCCGAACGAAACGAGGCCACCGGAAAGTCTCGGCCGAAGGGGCTGCGGGAGAACAGACGGACCTACTCGGTGATCCTCGGTGTCTTCCGCAACCACGGCCACGACGAGACGGTCACGCTCGCCCAGGTTTTCCAGCAGCGTGAGAGCACCGGACAGCCCTATCGGTTCTTCGTCACCGCAACCAAGGAGCTGTCGATCGCCGTCGACTTCGCCGACTTCGGCTCCGATCTGCGCGAACTGCGAAAGCGGCTGCGATCCGCAGGAGCGGAGATCTTCGACGAGTTCCCCAAGTACGCGACCTCGTTGCGACGGCTGTTGGGAATCCGATCGGAACAGGCACTCGAGCTGTTCCACCAGACGGTCTCGATGAAATCCGTGGGAAACCTCAACGATTTCGTGCGCGACCACATGCTCGAGCCGAGCGACTCGACCGAACGCATTCGCGAGATCATCAGCCACTTCGACGACTTGACCAGGGCCCACGACGCCGTCAAGCGGGCACGTGAGCAGCTCGAAGCGCTGGAACCGATTGCCGACACTGCGGCCAAATACGATGCCGCACTGGCTGAACGCGACGGCCTGGAGCACGAACGATCGGCAGTTCGGCTCTTCATCGCCGAACTCCGTTCCGGACTTCTCGCCGATGAGATCGGTCGGTTAGAGGCCGACGGCGCCGCTCTATGGCAGCAACAGGATGCCGCCGAAGCCGACCAGCGCAGACTCAACCACGAACGCGACTCCCTGATCGAGGAGCGTGCCAAGGCCGGTGGGGATCGCATCGGCGAGTTGGAGCGGCTGGCCCACGAGGCCCGTGCCCAGGCCGAGTCACGGCGGCAGGCCAGGACATTGTTCGACTCCGCGGTCGGCGAGGCCGGGCTGACGACCGTCGCCGATGAAGAGGCGTTCCTCAACCTGCCCACTCTGGTCGCTGCCGAACGCACCAGGCTGGCCGCCGAGAAGCGCGAGGTCGATGCCGCCACTGTCGACGCGATCGGCCGTGAGCGTGACTGTGAACGCAAGTGCACCACCCTCAGCGCGGAGATCGAGAGCCTTGAACAGCGCACCAGCAACCTGCCTCATGAGCAGGTCGTGATGCGCGAAGAGTTGTGTGCCGCAATCGGACTGACACCGGAGCAGCTGCCCTACGCCGGTGAGCTCCTCGATGTGTACGACGAACGCGCCGAGTGGCGAGGTGCCGCTGAACGAGTGCTGCGGGGCTTCGCACTCTCGCTGCTGGTGCCGCAGCCGCACTACGACGCCGTGACCCGATGGGTCAACGAACGCAGGCTCACCGTCGCCGGCAGGGGTGCCAAACTGGTCTATGAGCGGGTCGCTGCGCGCCGCGTGCGGCTGCAGCCAGCGGAGTCTGACGGGCTGCTGCTGGCCGACTGCATCGAAGTTCGGGAGGGCCCGTTCGAGGAGTACCTCCGCAACGAACTGATGAAGCGCGCCGACTTCCGGTGCGCCACCACACTCCAGGAGTTCCGTGACCTGCGACGCGCGGTCACCCGAGAGGGGCAGGTGCGGTCCGGTGACCGGCACGAGAAGGACGATCGGCACCGCGTCGACGACCCACGCCGCTGGGTGCTGGGCTGGGTCAACGAACGAAAGCTCACCGCCCTGCGCGACGAGTTCGCCGACCTGGAACGCGATCGGCAGGAGGCCGCTGCCGTCGCGGCCGCCCTGAGTGCGCGCAGGGAAGTGCTGCAGCATCGGCTGGACGCCCTTGTGCGAATCGAGGGCTTTCGGTCCTGGACTGAGCTCGATGCCGACGAGGCCGTATCGCGCGCCGGGGCCCACGACGCGGAGCGGGCTCGGTTGCAGTCAGGAT
This sequence comes from Mycolicibacterium smegmatis, assembly GCF_001457595.1. Taxonomy (GTDB): domain Bacteria; phylum Actinomycetota; class Actinomycetes; order Mycobacteriales; family Mycobacteriaceae; genus Mycobacterium; species Mycobacterium smegmatis. The sequence goes on from NZ_LN831039.1 coordinate 1,433,910, forward strand.
CCTCTCGACTGGAGGAGATCACGAGGGCACTGGAACGCAATGCCGAAGAAGCCGGCGTTGTCGCCGAGCGGATCAGACAACTCACCGGTCAGCTCGCCACCACGGCCGCAGCCGTGCAGCGCGCGCAGCAGGACCGAAAACGAGATCAGGAGTTCGTGACTGCACAGTCACCCGAGCAACTCGAGGTGGCGCGGGCGTCCTACCCCGCTCTCGACCGCCGGCTCGCTGCGAGCCGGCCCACTCGAGCCGACGACTGCGCCGCCGCCGAGTCGGCGCTGTCGGAAGACCTGTACCGGCGCATCGAGCGATTGACCCGTGAGCTCGGCGGGTATGGCCAGAGCCTGGCACAGTACATGCTGGAGGTGCTTCGCCGGTGGCCCGAGCTGCGCGCGGACATGGACGCCACCGTCGACGCGCGCGGCGACTTCCTGGCGTTTCGGCACCGCGTGGCGACCGACGACCTGCCGCGATTCGAGTCAGAGTTCAAAGAACAGCTCAACAAGAACGCCATCCAGGAGCTGGCTGGCTTCAACAACTGGCTCAACCGGCAGGCCTCAGCCATCGACGAACGCATCGACCGCATCAACGAGGCGTTGGGCGCAGTGCCCTACAACCCAGGCCGCTTCATCCGGTTGGAGAAGGAGCCCACCACCAATCAGGATGTCGCACAGTTCCGTTCAGATCTTCGCAACTTGACCAACGACGCGCTGGCGGTCGATGGCGACCAGTATTCCGAACAGCGCTTCCTCGACGTGAAGCGGATCATCGAGCGTTTCCGAGGTCGCGAGGGCTACGCCGAATCGGACCGGAACTGGACCCGGCGGGTCACCGATGTCCGCAACTGGTTCGTGTTCTCAGCCTCGGAACGAGACGTAGACACGGGCGCCGAGTGGGAGCACTACAGCGACTCGGACGGCAAGTCCGGCGGGCAGAAGGAGAAGCTCGCCTACACCATCCTGGCGGCGTCGCTGGCCTACCAGTTCGGGCTCGAATGGGGCGCCGAGGAGTCGCGTGACTTCCGCTTCGCCGTCATCGACGAGGCGTTCGGGCGCGGATCGGACGTGTCGACACGGTACGCGCTCGATCTCTTCGCGACTCTCGGGCTCCAACTGTTGATCGTCACACCGCTGCAGAAGGTGCACGTCATCGAACCGTACGTGAAGGCGATCGGCATCGTGGACAACCCGACCGGAACGTATTCGCGTCTGCAGACCATGACGATCGAGGAGTATCGCGCCCGGCGCAACGGAACGCGGCCGTGAGCACCATGTGGGCCACACCCGGTGACATCGCGGCCAAGGTCAGGCGCCGCTGGGACGACGGCTCCCTGCTGCGCGCCTACGGAAAGGGGGAGCCGTTCGCGCCAATCGAGCTGCCGCTTCGTGGTCCCACCCCGGCGCAGATCGGTGACGACGTCGCACGTGTGCGCGACTGGGTGACGGCTCTCGACGCGGGGCGGCACGACGATGCGCGGTACATGCTGGAATGGAAGTCGGTGGGCGGCAAGAAGTTCGGCCGCAACATGCTTCCCGCTCGTGCGGTGATCTGCTCATACGGCCAGGCGTGGACACTGCTGGGGGTGACGGCGGCTGTTGGGCGTTTCGACGAGCTGCTCGCGTCGGCGCACGATCATCCCCGAATTCGTCAATGGGTGATCGCCAACCCGCACCGGGCGCTGGCACTGGCGGCGGACATGCCGAAGCTGATCGCGGCTTGCGAGTGGCTCGACCGACACCGGCACTCGCAGCGTTACCTGCGCGAGATCAGTGCGCCCGGCGTGGACACGAAGTTCGTTGAACGCCGCCGGTCGGACTTGGCCGGGATTCTGGGCGTGCCATCCTCGGCCCAGGGATTCCTCACCGAACTCGGGCTACGGTCCAAGCCCAGCCTTGTTCGGCTGCGACCAGCACCGTCGCTGGGGCTACCGGCACCTCTCTCGGAGCTCGCGGTCCGGCCTGATGAATTGGCGCAGCTCGACCTGCGGCCACGCACAGCGGTGATCGTCGAGAACGAGATCAGCTATCTCAGCGTCGACGTCCCTGAAGCTGGTGTGGTGATCTGGGGGAAGGGCTTCGATGTCGACAACGTCGGGCGGCTGCCGTGGTTGGCCGGTGTCCGCGTCGTGTACTGGGGCGATATCGATACCCATGGATTTGCGATTCTCGACCGACTTCGGGCGTGGCTGCCGACAGTAGAGTCCGTTCTGATGGACCGAGCCACCCTGATCGCCCATCGTGACCGCTGGGTGGTGGAGGACCGTCCTGCTAGGTCGATCCTGCCTCGACTGTCACCCGAGGAACAGCAGCTCTACCGGGAACTCGTCGAGGACAGCCTCGGCGATCGCGTACGCCTCGAACAGGAGCGGATCGACTGGGGCTGGGTCGAGGGCCGATTGAAGGCGATCTATCAAGGTCGTATAGATTCATGAAGTCTGTCTATAATCAAGACATGGCTCTAAGCATCAAACACCCGGAAGCCGACCGGCTGGCCAGAGAGCTAGCGGCACGTACGGGGGAGACACTGACCGAGGCGGTGGTGATGGCACTGCGGGAGCGACTGGCGCGCACTGTCGGGCGCACTCAGGTCGTTCCGCTTCGTGAGGAACTCGCCGCGATCCGTCGTCGCTGCGCAGCCCTACCGGTGTTGGACGACCGGACAGCCGAATCGATCCTGGGCTACGACGACCGCGGTCTGCCGTCCTGATGGTTATCGACACTTCTGCCCTCGTTGCCATCTTGACCGACGAACCCGACGCCGAGTTGTTGGAGGGGGCGGTGGCTGACGATCCTGTTCGGACTATGTCCACCGCGTCGTATCTGGAGACAGCGATCGTGATCGAAAGTCGCTTCGGCGAGCCAGGTGGTCGCGAACTCGATCTGTGGTTGCATCGCGCATCAGTGGCACTGGTCGCTGTGGATGCCGATCAGGCCGACGCCGCCCGGTTGGCTTACCGGAGATACGGCAAGGGGCGCCATCCTGCAGGCCTGAATTACGGCGACTGTTTTTCCTATGCGCTCGCCAAGGTCAGCGGTCAGCCTTTGTTGTTCAAGGGTGAGGATTTTCGGCTCACCGACGTCGCTGCGGTCCACTGAACGAGGTCAGAATTCACGTCAGTCCATCCCCAACGCCGCGCGCAGTCGGTCGGCGTTCATACCCCGCTCGGTCGCCGGGAAGCTGTCAAGCAGCTTGATCAGATCACCACGCCGTGTCGGGTCGTCGGCGGCCTGCCGTGGTGTCAGACCGTTCAGCGCCGGGATGGATTCGTCGAGCCAGCGGGTTTCGTAGCCGCGCATGAATTCCTCCATGGCCGTGAGTATTTCGGGATCGTCCGGCTCGATCGGTTCCCGAGAGGACGCAGTGAAGTCGCTAATCGGCCGACGGGAATCCTCCAGCACCGTCATCGCCGGGTTGAGCCGGCCGAGCTCCGCCAGCACGCGGTCCATCCGCTCCTCGCTGTTGGTCTCCACGCGCAAGGTGTCGCCGTCGAGCTTCAGCGACGCACGGATCTGCGGCTTGCCGGGGACATGCTCAAACCACTGCGGTGAATCGTCATCGGCGCGCACGTACACCTCATCGAGCACCGCCGGGTCGGCGAGCCGCACGGCGGCTTCGCACACCATCAGCGAATCACCCTCGGTGTTGGTCAACGTCGGCGGCGCGAACCGCCTGGTGAGCGCCTCCACCAACGTCACCTCGTCGGGACCGGAGTCGAGAAGTTCGATCAGCGCATCCCGCTCGCCCAGCGAAATCGGTTCGATACCACCGAAAAACTGCATGACGCTCCCGGCCGGCAGCACCCGCGTACACAGCAGCTGACCTTCCGTCACCTCCCGGCTGGCCAGGCGCTCCCGTACCTCGTGACGGTCGCCGGTACGGATATCGCGGACGGTCACGCTCTCGCCGGGGCGCACGGCTTCGACCTCGAAGACCGAGCGATCCACCTGTAGCCACTGCTCGGCAAGCGCGCGCTCATCGTCCGGGAGCAGCGGCCCGCGTACCCGCAGGAAATCCGCGAACGCGTCACCCTCGTGCAGCAGAGCATCCATCACCAACGGGTCGGACATCGCCTCGGCGATTGCGTCGTGGAGGTCATCGGCGTAGCGGCTGCGTTCGAGGGCCAGTTCCAGCAGCATGCCGTGCCAATGAGTCTCCGATACGTGCTGGGCCGCCTTGCTGTACAGCCAGGCCGCGCGTTCCTCCAGGGAAAGCTGCTCGTTGCCGAGATGGCATTTCTTGTACTTGCGGCCGGAGCCGCACCAGCATGGTTCGTTTCGGCCGAGGTCCGGCCGCGGTGCGACCAGATACCGTTGCAAGAACTGAACATTCGGATGGTCGGGTGGGAACCCGGCGCGGCGCAGCAGCGCCAAGGCACGCTCAGCGTCACCGCGGTCGGATGCGATGTGTGCCAGGTCGACCAGCGTCAGCGGCCACTCCGTGTCCATCGTTTCGGCCGCGAGCAGTTCACGTTCGGCCGCCGCGATGTCGCCGGCGCGCTCCAGCGCCGTGGCCCGCAACCACCGCACGGCCGCCCGCGCCGGCCGCGGCACCTGCGCCTCGAGCGCCTCGGTGAGCCGGCTCAATGACTCCGGTGAACCGCGCCCCGCGTCGACCGTCTCCTCGACCAGAGCGTCGGCGACCACCGGATTCTCCAACGCCGCACCCGCTCTCCGCAGCAGCGGCAAGGAGTCGGCGTCGACCGTCAACTGCTCCAACGCCATGATGAGCGTCTGCAGCGCCACCGCGTCGTCGGGATCCAGGCCGTGCGTGTCGGCTGACCTGTGGCAGGCGGTCTCAAAACGCCAGCGTCCGAAGTCGAACCCAGCCGGCGCGATGAACCCATCGCTGTAGGCAAGGCCGGCTTCGCGGATGACCTCGCTCAGCGGCGCCGTCGCCTCGACGAACACTGTCGGGTCCTCGGCGCACAGCGTCAAAGCCGCTGCGTCGACGAACGTCGGCTCATCGCCGGGCAGCACCTCGGCCAATCGGTTGCCGATATCGGCATCCACGACGGTCTCGATGGTTTCGAGCGCCAGCCCCTGGTCGGTCAGTCGCAGCCCGACCAAATCGCCCTCGGCCGCCTTGAGCGCTGCCAGAGTCCCCGGCGCCAGTAGCACCACGCCCGACTCACCGGCCAACTCCAGTGGGATGCCGCGGTCCTCCAGCAACTCGTCGTCGTAGTCCGCAACAGCGAAGCTCACCGGTGAGCCATCGGCCAGGCGCAGGTACTCGTCAAGATGGAACAGATCACTGACGGGGTCGAGGTCGACGGCCGCGTCGAGCATGTCGTGGGCCACCTCGTGGGCGCTGAGGCGGTGTGTGAACACCCGACCGTCCAGTACGGTGGGCAACCACACCCAGCGGTCGTCGACCAGCATCCCGACAGGCATGGACAGTTCATCAACAACAGGCTCCGGCACCGGCTCGCCGCTTGCCTGGAGCAAACGCTCGATCTCGTCGGTGTGCAGGGGTCCCTGTTCGGCCAGGATGCGGGCCACGGCGTCGGTCACGGTGGCCACTCTATGCCGTGGCGCCGGTGGTCAGACACCCCCGCGCCGCGCATACGGCCACGGCACATTCCGCTCGGGTACCGAGGACGCGCGGACCTGTTTGAGCTGCGCCAGCAGATATTGGCGCACCTCATGTAAATCCGGGTAATGCCAACGGTTTACGGCCTCGACGGGATCGGCGGTCAGGTCGTAGAGCTCCCACTGGTCGTCGAGCGGATCGCTGCGGTACGTCTCGCCGCCGAGACCGTCGGCCGCGAGATGGCGCACGCCGGGCTCGGTCCAGGTGCTCGGATCGTCGAACGTGCGCACGAGTTTCCACAGATGCCCGGCCCCACCGTGCGCGTCGGCGTCGTCGACACGCACCACCAGCCCCTCGAAGTTCGAAGCGACATGCGCGGGGACCTTGATCCGCAGCGGCGCAGGTGGATTGACGTCACGGCCGAGCTGACGCGCGATCCCGGACGCGCCGGTATCGCCTTCGAGCACGTTGTCGCGCGTCATCAGGTAGATGGGGCGGTGGTCGTCGGCGGACGCCCCGGAGACCACGGGCATCAGATCGCGGCCCGGCAGCGGATGGACCTCACTGAACGATTCGCGCAGCTGTGCGGCGGCCGCGTCGAGGTCGACCCCGGCCGCACCGAGCAGCGTCGGCACCAGATCGACATGCGACGTCGGCGCATCGACGGTGCGGGCCTCGGTCGCCTCGGAGCCGATGCGGGCGATGACGAACGGCACGCGGGTGGCCTCGTCGTACAGGTTGAACCACTTCTGGTGCAGCCCGCCGTGCGCGCCCAGCAGCTCACCGTGATCGGAAGTGCGCACCAGCACCGCATTTTCGGAACCGCCCTCGGTGACGGCGCGGCGCACCCGGTCGATCGGTCCGTCCACCTCGGCGTGCAGCCGGTAGTACAGATCGCGGTACTCCTGCGCCTTGCGGCGGTAGGTGCGCTCGACGGCCATCGCCGGGCCGTACCCGGTGTAGTACGCCTCGCGGAACGCGATCTGTGCGGCCGGTTTGTCGCGCAGATCCTCCTCGGCGGTCGGTGCCGGGGGAATGTGCGGGGGATCGAGCTCCGAGGGACCGAACGGCATGCGCCGCGACCACGCCGGGAACAGCACGATGTCGTGCGGGTTGACGAAGCTCGCCACCAACAGGAACGGCCGCAGCGCGTCGGGATCGCCCGCGCGCCGGCGCGCGTACCGGTCCTCCAACCACGCCACCACACGGTCGGCGACGATCGGGTCGCGCCGGAAACCGCTGTTGGACATGGCCGCTCCGTGCGGCTCGGGCCCCACCCAGCCGGAGAATCCGAACGGCGCCAGCGGATCGGCCTCCAGGTAGGCCTGCACGGCGGCCTGGTCGATCACGCCGTCGTCGTCATTGGTGGCCAGCGGCTCCCCGGTGGCGGGATCTTCGAGGTCGGCGTGCGAGATGTGCCATTTGCCGTCGTAGTGGGTGTCGTATCCGGCGGCGCGGAACCAGTTGCCCAGCGTGGGCACCTCACCGCGGCGCAGCCAGCGCAGCCGGGAATCGTCGTAGCGCTTGCCCAGCCCGTCGGTCTGGGTGACACCGTGCAGATCGGGGTACTGGCCGGTGAACATGGTCGGCCGGCTCGGCACACACGCCAGCGACCCGGTGTAGTGGCGGGTGAAGTTGACGCCGTGCTCGTCGAACCAGCGCCGTCCGGTGAGCGTGCGCTGGCGCCAGGCGAGCACCGAAGACGACTCGTACGGCGGGATCGCGCGTTCCTCGTCGGTCATCACGATGACGATGTCGGGACGGTCGGTCATGTTCTAGCTCCCATCGTGCGGGCGAGCCCGTCGAGCATGGCGTCGGATTGTTTGGCCAGCACCCGCGCGGTGACAGCCGAGGTGACCAGGGAGGCGAACCCGGCCGGGTCGACGGTGCTGGTCACGGTCACCTCGGTGCCCGCGCCGGCCGGGCGCAGCGTCCACCGGTTGGTCAGCCGGCCCATCCACGACGGCAGACCCTCGATCGCGTAGGCCAGCGTCGAGGGCTCCCGGAACTCGGTGATGCGCTCCACCAGCACCGTGCGGCCCACCTGGACGCGGCGCGTGGTGCCCAGCACCTCGGGGTGCGCATTGAGCACGCAGGAATGATCGATCTTGCCGGCCCACCTGCTCAACGCACCGAAATCGGCCAGGACATCCCAGATCGCCTGCTGCGGTGCGGGTATCACCCGGCTGCGGCTTGCCTGTCCCATAGGGCCATGAAACACGATGTGCCGACGTTCCGAGGCGAACTCAGGCCAACACGTCGCGAATGGCGTCGTCGAGGGACTCGCCGGATTGAAAACACCTGCCGAAAGACGCCGGAATTGTCGCCGGTGTCGGTTAGCCTCGCCACGAATACCGCGAGGGGGAGCCAGTGTGATCGATTCGCCCAACGAGCCGCCGCGGCTGGCCAACGCCGCCGAACGCCGCACCTGGGAAGCGCTCGTCGACCAGGCGCAACCCGACGACCTCGTGGTGCCCGGCCAGCGGGTCACCGACCACCTCAAGGACCACGAGGTCGACTTCGTCGTCGGCCTCGAAGGTGCGGGCATCGTGTGCCTGGAGGTCAAGGGCGGCGAGGTGTGGCACGACGGCGACGGCTGGCGGCAGACGCGCGGCGGTCGGCAGTGCGCCATCGAACCGGTACGCCAGGCCCGCGAAGCCTGTTATGCACTACGGGATTTCGTCGAAAAAGATCCCCGCTGGACGCAGGGCCGGTTGCGGTGGGATCACGTCGTGGTGCTGCCCAACACCGAACTGCCCGCGGACTTCGGGCTGCCCGAATGTCCCCGCTGGAAGGTCATCGACCGCAACGACCTGCCGAACCTGGTCGACCTGCTGCGCGAGGTGCTGCTCAAACAGGAACTCGACCGGCCGCTGCTGACCGGCGACGGCGTCGAGCAACTGCGGGTCGCCCTGAGCGGCAGAGGATTACCGCAACGCGACGTCGTCGCACGCGCACTGGCCAACGAGGACGCCGCCGACACCCTCACCGAACAGCAGGCCGTCATCCTCAACGCCGCGCGCCTGCTCAACCGCATCGAGGTGCGCGGCGGCGCGGGCAGCGGCAAGACGTTCCTGGCGATGGAGCAGGCCCGCCGCCTCGCTCAGGACGGGCAGCGGGTCGCGCTGGTCTGCTACTCGCACGGGCTGGCGTCATACCTGGAGCGGGTCACCGCGACCTGGCCGCGCCGCCAGCAGCCCGCCTACGTCGGCGAGTTCCACGCCCTCGGCGTCCAGTGGGGCGCCCCGGAAGGTCCCGACGAGGCCCTGCGCACCGAGCAGACCGTCCAGTTCTGGGAACACGACCTGCCCAGCCAGATGACCGAACTGGCAGCACAACTCGAACCGGGACACCGGTTCGACGCGGTCGTCGTCGACGAGGCGCAGGATTTCGCCGACGCGTGGTGGGACCCGCTGCTCGGCGCGCTGCGAGACCCGGTGGAGAGCGGGCTGTACGTGTTCAGCGACGAGGGTCAGCGCGTGTTCAACCGGTACGGGTCCCCGCCGGTGCCGCTGGTGCCGCTGATCCTCGACCACAACGTGCGCAACACCCGGCAGATCGCCAACGCGTTCCAGCCGCTGGTCGATCACCCGATGCGGTTCCTGGGCGGCGACGGCCCACAGGTCACGTTCGTCGCGTGCGACCGCGACGATGCGCTCGGCGTCGGCGACGATCAGGTGGACTCGCTGCTCGATGCCGGCTGGCGCCCCGAGGACATCGCGCTTCTGACCACCGGCAGCCGCCACCCCGAACAGGTCGAACGCCAACGCGACGGCAACACGGCCTACTGGGACACGTTCTGGGACACCGATCAGGTGTTCTACGGCCACGTCCTGGGCTTCAAGGGCCTGGAACGGCGCTGTGTGGTGCTGGTGATCAACGAACAGAACAAGTTCGACCGCTCCCGCGAACGCCTCTATGTCGGATTGTCCCGTGCGCGTGACCAACTCGTGGTGTGCGGCGACCCGGAGTTCATCTGCGACGTCGGCGGGGCCGATCTGGCGCGGCGGCTGGGGATCTGACCGCCCGACGTCAGGGATTCCGGTGTGTCGGGGTGTAGACCACGAGCTGAAGCTCGGGTTGATCCGACGGACGCAGCTGGTGGTGCTCATAGGTCACCACGCCGAACTCGGGATGGTGGAACACCCGCTCGCGTGACTCGAAGCCACGGATGTCGTGGCGCTCCCACCCCGCCCGGAACTCGTCACTGGCCTCCGACAACCGCTCGATCAACCCGAGCAGCGTGGGATTGCCCAGGCGCGGGCCGATTTCGGCGCGGAACTCCGCGAGGAAACGTTGGCTGGTCACCGGCCAGTCGTCGAGCAGATCTCGCACGAACGGGTCGGTGAACACCGCCCACAGGAGGTTGCGCTCGGCGGGCGGCGTGGTCGCGACGTTGGGGTACAGGCGTTGGTAGGCCGCGTTCCACCCGGCGATGCCCCACTCCGGCGTCAGCGCGTAGGCGGGGTTGTCGCCGATCGCATCGAGCAGGCGCTGCACATGCCCGGGGACGTCGGTGACGTCGTCCGCGGGAGCCGCCGACACCGGCGCGAACCCGGCCAGCGTCAGCACATAGCGATGCTGCGCCGCGCTGAGGCGCAGGGTGCGGCTGACCGCGTCGAGCACCTGCCGCGACGGGTTGATGTCGCGGCCCTGCTCGAGCCACGTGTACCACGTGACGCTGACCCCCGACAGGTACGAGACCTCCTCACGGCGCAGCCCCACCGTGCGGTTACGGCCCGCGGGCGGCAGGCCGAAGTCGGCACGGTTCAGACGCTCACGGCTCGCACGCAGGAACGCGCCGAGTTCGGCACGGTGCTCCTCCTGGGTCGCCATGCCCCGAGACTAGTGCTCTCACTACTAGTGGTGAGGCCGTCTTCCGCCGCGACGCGCTGATGCGGACAGTGTCCGCATGGCATCTTCTTCCATTCCCCTGCGGTCCCGGACGGTGACGCACGGACGCAACATGGCAGGTGCCCGGGCGTTGCTGCGCGCCGCCGGGGTGGCCCGCGAAGACTTCGGCAAGCCCATCGTCGCGGTCGCCAACAGCTTCACCGAGTTCGTGCCGGGCCACACGCATCTGCAGCCGGTCGGCCGGATCGTGTCGGACGCCATCCGCGCGGCAGGCGGCATCCCGCGCGAGTTCAACACCATCGCCGTCGACGACGGCATCGCGATGGGCCACTCGGGCATGCTCTACTCGCTGCCCTCGCGCGACCTGATCGCCGACTCGGTCGAATACATGGTCCAGGCCCACAAAGCCGATGCGCTGGTGTGCATCTCGAACTGCGACAAGATCACACCAGGCATGCTGATGGCCGCGCTGCGACTCAACGTGCCGACGGTGTTCGTGTCCGGTGGCCCCATGGAGGGCGGCCGCGCCACGCTGGTCGACGGCCGGGTGCGCACCGGGCTGCATCTCATCGACTCGATGAGCGGGGCCGCCGACCCCACCACCAGCGACGAGGACCTGGCGCGCATCGAGGAGGCCGCGTGCCCGACGTGCGGCTCGTGTTCGGGCATGTTCACCGCCAACTCGATGAACTGCCTGGTCGAGGCCCTCGGCCTGGCACTGCCGGGCAACGGTTCCCTGCTGGCCACCCACACCGCGCGAAAGGCGCTGTACCAGAACGCAGGCCGCACCGTCATGGAGCTCGCCGAACGGTACTACGACCAGGGCGACGTCTCGGTCCTGCCACGAGCGATCGCGTCGCGCGCGGCGTTCGAGAACGCGATGGCGATGGACATCGCGATGGGCGGCTCGACCAACACCGTGCTGCACCTGCTGGCCGCCGCACACGAGGCCGATCTGGACTTCGCCATCACCGAGATCGATGAGATCTCGCGACGCATACCGTGCCTGTGCAAGGTCGCGCCCAACGGCTCCTATCTGATGGAGGACGTCCACCGCGCCGGCGGCATCCCCGCGATCCTCGGCGAACTGCACCGCGCCGGGTTGCTGGCCAAGGATGTCCACGCCATCCACGCCGCCACGCTCGACGACTGGCTCGACGCCTGGGACATCCGCGCCGCCGACCCCTCCGATGCGGCCGTCGACCTGTTCCACGCCGCGCCGGGCGGGCGCCGCAGCGCGACCGCGTTCTCGCAGTCCGAACGGTGGGAGAGCCTGGACCTCGACGCCGCGGCCGGCTGTATCCGCGATGTCGACCACGCCTATTCGCCCGATGGCGGACTGGCGATTTTGACCGGCAACCTGGCGCCCGACGGCGCGGTGGTCAAGACCGCGGGCGTCGACGAGACCCTGCTGATCTTCACCGGCCCCGCCGTGGTGGTCGAGTCCCAAGAGGAGGCGGTCGACGCCATTCTCGGTGACCGGATCACGGCAGGCGACGTCCTGGTGGTGCGCTATGAAGGCCCGCGCGGCGGGCCGGGTATGCAGGAGATGCTCTACCCGACGTCGTTCCTGAAGGGACGCGGGCTCGGGAAGTCCTGCGCACTCATCACCGACGGGCGTTTCTCGGGCGGCAGCTCCGGACTGTCGATCGGGCACGTGTCGCCCGAGGCCGCGGCCGGTGGGCCGATCGCGTTGATTCGTGACGGTGACCGGGTCACGATCGACATCCCCTCCCGGACAGTCACTCTCGACGTCGACGGCGACGAGCTCGCGCGGCGGCGCGACGAACTGCTGGCCTCCGGAGGCTACCGGCCCCGTGACCGGGTGCGTCCGGTGTCGGCCGCGCTTCGTGCCTATGCACTGCTGGCCACCTCAGCCGATCGCGGCGCCGTCCGCGACGTCGACAACGTGGTGAGCACCCGCTGAACTCACGCACGCCCTTGCTGCAGCGCCCGCCAGATCCGCGCGGGCGTCATCGGCAGCTCGCGCGGACGAACCCCGACAGCCCGCGCAATCGCATTGGCGAGCGCCGGGGCGACGGGGTTGTACGGTGATTCGCTCATCGACTTGGCGCCGAGCGGACCGAGCTCGTCGTACGTGTCCGCGAAATACACCTTGGTCTGCGGGATATCGGCGAGCTGGGGGATGTGGTAGTTGCGCAAGGTCTGGGTGAGCACCCTGCCGTCGGCGCCGACCCGCATCTCCTCGTACAGCGCCGAACCGATCGCCTGTGCCACACCGCCTTCCACCTGACCGCGGCACTGCTCGGGGTTGAGCACCACACCGGCGTCGGCCGCCTGCACCGACTGCAGGATCCGCACCTCGCCGGTCTCGGGGTTGACCGCCACCCGGAAACCCTGCACGTTGAACGCCACCGAGCGGGGCGTGCCGTCGTGATGCCCGGTCGCCGACAACGGCAACGCCAGCTCGGTGAACGGCACGAACCGGTCGCGGCACTGCACACCATGCGGACCCACGACGCACGACACCGCGTCCACACCGGTCAGCTCGGCCGCGGCGCGTTCGATCGCGGCGCGCAGCGCGACGCACGCCTGATGCACCGCACGCCCGGCCACGACGATGCCCGCCGATCCGAAGGCGCCGGTGTCGTAACCCGATGCATCGGTATCGGACTGGCGGATGCTCACCCGGTCGACGGTGGTGTTCATCAGCGTCGCGACCAGTTGTGAGTGCACGGTGGTGGTGCCGTTGCCGAATTCGGCTGTCCCCACCGACAACTCGTAACGTCCGTCATCAAGCAGTGTCACGGTGGCGTCGGCGAAATGGCCCCGCGGTGGGAGCGTCGCGATCATCGCGACCGCCATGCCCTCACCGACCTGCCAGCCCTGGGGCGCGACGGCACCGTTACCCGCGGCGAGCGCATTCTGTGTCAGGTCGAGGCACTGGTCCAGCCCGTAGCTGCCGAACAACAGGTCCTCGGGTTCGTGCGCATCGATCAGCCGGTCACCGGGGCGGACCACGTTTCGCCGTCGCAGCTCGAACGGATCGATGCTCAGGCGTTGCGCGAGCTCGTCGAGGGCCGACTCGATCGCGAAGATCACCTGCCCCAGGCCGTAACCCCGGAACGCGCCCGACGGCAGATTGTTGGTGTACACCGACTGCGCGTCGATCCGTTTGTTCGCACACCGGTACACCGCAACCGATTCGGCGCAACCGTGGAACATCACACCGGGGCTGTGATTGCCGTACGCGCCGGCATCGGTGAGGACGTCGACGGCCAGCGCCGTCAACGTGCCGTCCTCGTCGGCCGCCACCGTGACATCGACCCGGAACGGGTGTCGGCACGGCGCCATGGTGAACTCGTCGGACCGGCTGAACTCATAGCGCACCGGACGGCTCAGCCGCAGCACCGCCAACGCGACCAAATCCTCGACCAGCATTTCCTGCTTGGCGCCGAAACCACCGCCCACACGCGTGGCAAACACCCGCACCACGTCGCGGTCCAACCGGAAGATGCGGCACAGCTCGTCACGTACCAGGAACGGCACCTGGGTGCTGGTGCGGATGGTCAGCCGCCCGTCCTCGTCGACCCACCCCGTGCAGCCGTGGGTTTCCAGGTGCACGTGCTGCACCCGCTGCGTGCGATACCTCCCGCGGACCACGGTGTGCGCGGCGGCCACGGCCTGCTCCACATCACCGATGCCGCCGTGCAGTTCGGCGACGACGTTGCGCGACGGGTCGGCGATGCGGGCGTCGGGACCCTTGTCGGCATGCAGCAGCGGCGCGCCGGGGGAGCGCGCCTCGTCCGGATCGAACACTGCCGGCAACTGCTCGTACTCCACGGCGATTGCCCGGCAGGCCTTTTCCGCGGCGGCGACGCTGTCGGCGACCACCGCGGCGACCCGCTGGCCGACGAACCGCACGGTGCTGTCCAGCACGTAGGTGTCGTCCGGGTCGTCCTCGCGGATCTCGTGGCGTGCGGTGGAGAACGCAACGCGCGGCGCGTCGAGGTAGGTCAGCACCAGGTGCACGCCGGGTACGGCCTCGGCGGCGCTGGTGTCGATCGCGACGATGCGCGCGTGTGCCACCGGACTACCCAGCACCGCCAGGTGCAGCAGGCCTTCTGGTGTGTGGTCCATGGTGTACTGCTCGGTGCCGGTCGCGACCCGCACGGCGGCCGGTGCGCCAACTGAAGCGGTTGTGCCGCCGGATTTCTCGACGTTGCTGACGCCGTCGAGCGCATCGGTGATGGACCGGTAGCCGGTGCAGCGGCACAGGTTGCCCTTGAGGTGCTCGGCCAGGTTGGCGCGCTGTTCTTCGGTGAACGTCGACGCGGTGGTGATCATGCCGGCCGTGCAGAAGCCGCACTGGAATCCCGCCGCTTCGACGAACCGGCGCTGCATCGGATGCAGATCTTCGGATGTGCCGAGGCCCGCAACGGTTTTCACGTCGCGACCGTCAGCGCGGAACGCCGGATATACACAGGAATGGACAGCAACGTCGTCGATCAGCACCGAGCATGCGCCGCAGTCCCCGGCGTCGCACCCCTTCTTGACCTCGAAGTGGCCGTGGTCGCGCAGGAAGGTGCGCAGACACTGCCCGGGCTGTGGGGCACCGGAGACGGGTTTGCCGTTGACGCGGACGCTCATGTCAGCTCCGAACGGACCTGCTCGGCCAACACGAGCGTCATCGCCCGGCGCCAGTCCGGATCACCGTGCGGATCATCCGACCACGCGTCCGGCGGAATCGACGCGTGCGCATCCTGGAGTTGATCCCGGCTGGGAACCCCGGGAAACGTGAACACGAACGGACGCACGGTCGCCGCGGTCACCGAGAGGACGAACCGTCCGCCGTCGGACTCGGTGTCGCGGCGGCCGATCACCACGATGCCGGAGCGCCCCAACGGCGACGGGGCGAGTTTGCGGTAGGACGTGCGGGCGCGCAGTGCGGCGGCGGGAAGATGCACCGAGCGCAGAACGTCCGTGGCGGCCAGGATGTTGGTGCCCGCCCCGGTGACCAGAGCGGCCACCGGCAGGCGGAAATCGTTGCCGTCGGAGCGCCACACCGTGGCCTCGCCGTCGAGCGCCGTGCACAACGAAATCATCGCTCCGGCCGGAAACGACAGACAGATGTTGCCGCCGACCGTGGCGCAGTGCCAGATCTTGAACGACGCCAACAACGCTCCGCAACATTGATGTAACAATGGCGCGGCTGTCCATTCGGTCCGGTGTTCCTGCAGATCGGCTGACAGGCGGGCCACGTCGGCCAGCGTGCACGTCGCGGCGAGCTCGATCCCGCTGTCGCTCAACGTGACCGGCGGCCACCCCAATCCGGTGAGGTCCACGAGCCTGCGCAACTGCGGCTGCGGCTCGGAAAACAGCCAGGTCCCACCGGCCAACACCGCGTCGCCGGTCCCCAGTGGCCACAACTCGTCACGACGGGTCGGCCGGTCCACCACCTCGACGGTGTTGAGGTCCATTCCCGCGACCGTAACCAAAGTGACCGCGCCGTGCAGCCTGAATCCCGGCACACCGCTCGGCGTGCGAACCGCCGCGATCTGTTCGATTCTTAGTCGGTGGTCGCACCGCTAACGCTGCAGTCCAAGAAACGTGTGCATCCGGTCGACGAGGTACCTCCCGTCGGCAAGCTCGCCACGTACGGGTTCCAACATGTGGTGGCGTTCTATGCCGGTGCGGTGCTGGTGCCGATCCTGATCGCCAGCGCCATCGACCTGCCCACGCAGGACCTGGTCAAGCTGATCACCGCCGACCTGTTCACGTGCGGTATCGCCTCGATCATCCAGGCCGTCGGGTTCTGGAAAGTCGGTGTGAGACTGCCGTTGCTGCAGGGCGTGACTTTCACCGGGGTGTCACCGATCATCGCGATCGGCCTCGCGCACGGCGGTGGTGCCTCCAGCCTGCTCTACGTGTACGGCGCGGTGATCGTCGCGGGCATCTTCACGTTCCTGATCGCTCCGGTGTTCATCAAGTTGCTGCGGTTCTTCCCGCCCGTGGTCACCGGAACGCTGATCACGATCATCGGGCTCTGCCTGGTGCCCGTCGGCGCGCACGACGCGGTGACCAATCCACACACCGGCGAGGTCGATCCCACCAACCTGCGGTGGTTCCTCTACGCCCTGGGCACCATCGCCGTCATCGTCGCGATCCAGCGGATCTTCAGTGGATTCCTGGCCACCATTGCGGTGCTGCTCGGGCTGGTGATCGGCTGCGCGGTGGCATACGCCTTGGGCGACATGAACTTCGACGACGTCGCACAGGCGAACATGTTCGGCTTCACCCAGCCGTTCCTGTTCGGCATGCCCAAGTTCGACTTCGTCGCGTGCCTGACGATGATCATCGTGCTGATGATCACCGCGGTCGAGTCCACGGGAAGCACGTATGCGACCGGTGAGATCGTCGGCAAGCGCGTCAAGGCCTCCGACATCGGCAACGTGCTGCGCGCCGACGGCCTGGCCACCAGCATCGGCGGCGTCTTCAACTCGTTCCCCTACACCGCGTTCTCGGAGAACGTCGGCCTGGTCCGGCTGACCGGGGTGAAGAGCCGCTGGGTGGTGGCCGCCGCCGGCGTGATCATGATCCTGCTGGGGTTCCTGCCCAAGGTCGCCGCCGTGGTGTCCTCGATACCCCAGCCCGTGCTGGGTGGCGCCGCGCTCACGCTGTTCGCGACGGTGGCCGTCGTCGGCATCCAGACGCTGGGCAAGGTGGACTTCACCGACCACCGCAACCTCATCATCGTCACCACCAGCCTCGCCGCGGCGCTGTGGGTGACGTCGTATCCCGATGTGGCGCAAGCGCTCCCGGCCGGTATCGATCTGCTGTTCGGCAGCGGCATCAGCATCGGCGCGATCTCCGCGATCCTGCTCAACGTGGTGTTCTTCCACCTCGGCGGTCGCGGTGCGCGCGTGGCGGGCAGCGGCACCATCACCCTCGACGAGGTCAACGCCATGACCGAGCAGCGTTTCAAAGAGGTGTTCGGGCGTGTGGTGCAGAACGTGCCGTGGGTGCTGGAGCGGGTGTACACCAGCCGGCCGTTCACCGATACGAACGCGCTGCGACAGGCGTTCCAGGACGCCCTGCTAGCCGGTTCGGCCGATCAACAATTGGAGCTGGTGCGGGCATTCCCGGATCTGGGCGCCGAGGACGAGACAGGGCATGCGCTGGCCGTCGACCACGTCGCGCTGTCCAACCTCGACGAGGACGACCACAACGACGTCGTGCAACTGGCCACCGCGTACCGCGAACACTTCGGATTCCCGCTCATCATCTGCGCGCGCGAGACCCAGCATTTCGACCGGATCCTGCAGAACGGCTGGTCGCGGATCGACAACTCGCCGGCCGCGGAGAAGTCGTTCGCGCTGATCGAGATCGCCAAGATCGTCAAATACCGGTTCGACGACCTGGTGGCCGACGCCAACCCGATTGCGGCAGCACGCTTCGGTCGCCTCACCGAACTCCGGTGACATGACCGGCCGCACACTCACCATCGCCGATTTCAATGAGCTCAGCGACCGCCAGCGGATGCACGTGCTGTTCGACGTGTGCACGTCCACGATCTGGGCCCGGCGGGTACTGGCCGGGGGACCGTTCCCCGACGTGGACGCGCTGCTGGACCGCGCCGACCGGGTGCTCGCCGAACTGCCCGACGCCGAGATCGACGAAGCGCTCGACGGGCACCCGCGCATCGGCGGCCGCGTCGACAACCCGTCCTCGGCGCGCGAACAGGCGGGCGTGGCTGACGCCGACGCGGCCGTTCGCGCCGAGCTGGCCGAGAAGAACCGTGTCTACGAGGACACGTTCGGGTACGTCTACCTGGTGTGTGCCAGCGGCCGCTCCGCCGAGGAACTTCTCGCGATCCTGACCGAGCGCCTGGAGAATGACCCGGAAACCGAACGCCGAGTCATGCGCAACGAGCTGGCGAAGATCAACCGGCTGCGGCTGCAACGCCTGTTCGCTGAGGGGGAGACATGACACATATCAGCACCCACGTGCTCGACACCGTCACCGGGCGTCCGGCCGAGGGAGTTCCCGTCACGTTCAGCGACGCCGAGGGCACCGTGCTGGCACAGGGCACCACCGACAGCGACGGCCGCATCCCCGACCTGTACACCGGACCGGCGTCGGGAATCCACCGGTTACGTTTCGACACCGCAACGTATTTCGCTGCACAGCAGGTGAGTAGCCTGTACCCGGAGGTCGTGGTCGCGCTGGACATCACCGGCGCCAAGTACCACGTGCCGCTGCTCCTGGCGCCCTTCGCCTATTCGACGTACCGAGGAAGCTGATATGTCCGACATCATCCTGGGCAAGAACCAGTACGGGAAGGCCGAGAACCGCGTCGTGCGGATCTACCGCGACAGCCCGCGGCACGAGATCCGCGACCTCAACGTCTCAACCTGCCTGCGCGGCGATTTCAGCGGCGCGCACCTCACGGGCGATCAGTCGCAGGTGCTGCCCACCGACAGCCAGAAGCAGACCGCGTACGCCTACGCCAAACAACCCGGCATCACGACCATCGAGGAGTACGGGCTGGCGCTCGCCCGCCACTTCGTCGATGACGTCGAACCCGTCGCTGCGGCGCGCATCGAGATCGACGAATATGCCTGGGAGCGTGTGGTTGTCGACGGTACCGAACACGACCACACCTGGATCCGCAAAGGTCAGGAGACCCGCACCGCGGCCGTGACGGTCGACGCGGACGGCGCCTGGATCGTCGGCGGCCTGAAAGACCTGGTGATCCTGAAGTCCACCGGATCGGAGTTCGCCGGATTCCTCACCGACGAGTACACGGTCCTCGAACCCACCCACGACCGCGTGATGGCGACCTCGCTGATCGCGCAGTGGCGGTTCACCACCACCGACGCCGACTGGGACGCCATCTACACCGGGGTCAAGGCGCATTTGGTCGAACAGTTCGCGGTGCTGCAGTCGAAGGCATTGCAGCAGACGCTGTTCCACATGGGCAAGGCCGTGCTGGAGAGCTACCCGATGATCGCCGAGGTGCGCCTGTCCGCACCCAACAAGCACCACTTCGCCTACGACCTGTCGCGGTTCGGGCTGGAGAACAACAACGAGGTGTTCCACGCCGACGACCGCCCGTACGGCCTGATCCAGGCCACCGTCACCCGCGACGACGCGCCGCCGCCCGGACCGGCATGGGATCTGCAGCAGGGCTGGCTCGCGTGACGCGCTGGGGGACACCGTGGCGAGGCTGGTGATCGACGGCGCCGCGATCGCCACCGTCGACGCAGCGCACACCGAACACAACCGCGGGTACATCGTCGTCGACGACAACATCATCACCGCGGTCGGCGCGGGCCCGGCGCCCGAGGTGCCCGGCGCCAAGACCATCGATGCGCGGGGGTGCCTGGCCACACCGGGCCTGGTGAACACCCACCACCACCTGTATCAGTGGATCACCCGTGGCCACGCGCAGGACGGCACGCTCTTCGAATGGCTGACCACGCTGTACCCCCTGTGGAGCCACCTGGACGCCGACCTGGAGTACGTCGCCGCCAGTGCGGCACTCGCGGCGCTCGCACTGTCCGGGTGCACCACGACCACCGACCACCACTACGTGTTCCCCCGCGGCGGCGGTGATGTGCTCGGAGCGGAAATCGCTGCCGCACAACGCATAGGGCTGCGCTTTCACCCCACCCGCGGCTCGATGGACCTGGGCGCCTCGGCAGGCGGACTGCCGCCCGACAACGTGGTCGAGGACATCGACGCCATCCTCGCGGCAGGTCAGGACGCCGTGAGCGCGCATCACGACCCCTCGTTCGGGTCGATGTGCAGAATCGCGCTGGCCCCGTGCTCGCCGTTCTCGGTGAGCGGCGAGTTGATGCGGGAGTCCGCGGCTCTGGCCCGCGAGCTCGGCGTGCGGCTGCACACCCACATCGCCGAAACCACCGACGAAGAGCAGTTCTGCCTCGAGCGCTTCGGCGCACGTCCCGTCGACTACGTCGAATCGCTGGGCTGGCTGGGCGACGACGTCTGGTTTGCGCACGGTGTGCACCTCTCGGCGTCTGACATCGCCAAGCTCGCGCAGACCGGCACGGGGGTGGCGCACTGCCCGAGCTCCAACGCGCGCCTGGGTGCGGGCACCGCACCGATCCCCGAACTGTTGGCCGCGGGCGTGCCCGTGGGCCTGGGTGTCGACGGCGTGGCCTCCAACGAGCACGGCGGCCTGGGCGGCGAGCTGAGGCAGGCGCTGCTGATGGCGCGCAACCGCTTGGAGCCGACGGCGATCACTGCGCGACAAGTACTGCAAGCGGGCACAATCGGCGGTGCCCGGTGCCTCGGCCGTGACCGCGAACTGGGCTCGCTCGAACCCGGCAAGCTGGCCGACATCGCGCTGTGGCGGGTGGACGGCCTGGGCCACGCCGACATCGACGACCCCGTGTGCGCGCTGGTGTTCGGGCCGCCCGCGCCGCTGCGGTTGCTGCTGGTCAACGGCGTCCCCGTGGTCGCCGACGATGAGTTGCGCACGGCCGATACGGCGACGTTGGCGGGTGATGCCCGCGACGCGGCCCGCACACTGCGAGCGCGGGCCGGAACATGACGACCTACCGCGGGCACCTGATCCACATCGGCGGTGCGCCGCGACTTGCCGACGCCGCGCAGTGCCTGGTGAACGAACCCGACGGCGCCATCGTGGTCGACGACACCGGGCGGATCACCTACAGCGGTCCGTTCGACGCGCGGCCCGACGGCGGTGCGGTGGTTGATCTGCGGCCTGCGTTCCTGCTGCCGGGATTCGTCGACACGCACATCCATTTCCCGCAGACCTACTGCACCGACTCCTACGGCGGCGGCCAGTTGCTGGACTGGTTGTCGCGCTGCATCTTTCCCGCCGAGGCGAAGCTCGCCGATCCTGCGTACGCGCAGCGGGTCGCGCAGGACTTCTGCCGTCGCCGGATCAGCGTCGGGACGACCACCGCGCTGGTGTTCGGGTCGGCGTTCTCACACGCGCAGGACGCATTGTTCCGTGAGTCGATCCGGACCGGGCTGCGGACCATCTCGGGGCGGGGGATTCAGACCGTGGGCCCGCCGTCGGCCGAGCCGTTGCTCACCGACGAGGCGACGGCCATCTCGTTGGTGGCCGAGGAAATCGTCCGATGGCACGCCGCCGACACCGGTGATCCGGCGACGGCGCTGGTGCACGCCGCGGTGGTGCCGCGGTTCGCGCTGTCGGTGACCACCCAGACCCTGCATGCGCTCGGCGAACTCTACGACTCGGTCCGCGACCGCGGCGTGTACTTCCACACCCACCTCAACGAGAACATCGACGAGGTCGCCGCGGTTCGCGAAACCTACGGTGTGCAAAGCTACCTGGACACCTACGACGCGATCGGCAAGACCCTGCTGGGGCCACGCAGTGTGCTGGCACATGCTGTGCACTGCACACGCGATGAACTGGCGCGGATGGCCGACACCGGCACGTCGATCGCGCATTGCCCCACCTCGCAGCTGTTCCTCGGCAGCGGCGTCATGCCGTGGCGGGCGACGGTGGGAAGCGGGGTGAATGTCGCCCTCGGAACTGATGTGAGCGCGGGCGACGAGTGGCTGATACCGCGCGTGCTCAACGACTGCTTCAAGGTGCACATGTCCGAACCGGGCGATCAGGCCGTGGCGCTGCATCCGGCCGAGCTGCTGTTCACCGCGACGCTCGCCGGCGCGCGGGCCCTTGCGCTGGAGGACCGCATCGGTAACCTCGACGCCGGCAAGGAGGCCGACTTCGTGGTGGTCGACCCGCACCGCCAGGAACTGCTGGCCGAATCCCTTTCCCAGATCGACGAATACGACCGTGACGCACAGTTGTTCACGCTGCTGATGGGCATGCGGGAACAGGCTGTGGTCCAGGTCTACGTGAAAGGCCGCAAGCTCAACTGACCTACTGCTGCGGTTGCGGGCATGCGCGAGCGGGCTTATGTTGCGAATACCCGAGTTCAACGTGATACGACGTCCCCAGCAGGGCGGGATACGGACACCTCCGGGCCGTACGACTGTGAAGTCACCACGCCAAAGGAGTTCGCCATGAGCAGTTTTCGGGTGCCGGCCATCGACATCAGCCCCTACGTGACGCATGGGTCCGCGTCGTCAAGGGCCACGGTCGCCGCTGATATGGACCACGCGTGCAGCACCGTGGGTTTCGTCCAGATTCACGGCCACGGCATCGATCCCGGAGTGATCGCCGGTCTCACCGACGCCGCCGATGCGTTCTTCGGACTGCCGCTCGCCGAAAAGAACAGGTGGCGTCGTCCGGCGTCGGAGAACCGCGGGTACAGTCCGCCGAAATCCGAATCGTTGCGGCTGAGCCTGGACGCGGCGTCGACCAACAACATGAACGACTTCTTCGAGGCGTTCAACGTGGGCCGCTCGCTGGATGATTACCCGAACGTCCCCGACGACGTGCGGCATCACTACGCCACGAACACCTGGCCGGACGTCGACGGATTCGACAGCGCGGTGTGGGCGTACTTCGGTGAAGCCGAACGGGTCGCGACGACCATGACCACGATCTTCGCCGACGCGCTGCACCTCCCCGTCGACTACTTCACGAGCCGCACCGGTCACTCGGTCAACACGTTGCGGATCAACAACTATGCGCTACCCGAGGACACCCGAGTTCCCACCGACGGTGAGTTGATCGGCATGGGTGAGCACACCGATTACGGCATCGTCACCGTGCTGTGGGCCGATCAGGCTCCAGGTTTGCAGATCCTCGGCAGCGACGGCGCCTGGCACGACGTCAGACCGGACGACGGCGCGTTGCTGATCAACCTCGGCGATCTCACCGCGCGGCTCACCAACGAACGCTGGTTGTCCACGCTGCACCGGGTGCGGCCGCCGGTGGTCGACGGACGAGTGCAACGGCGTCGCTCCGCGGCGTTCTTTTTCGACGCGAACGCCGACGCCGTCATCGCGCCCCACCCGTCGTTCGTCGACGCGTCGCGTCCTGCGCTGTACGAACCGGTCACGGTCGACGAGCATCTGCGCGCCAAACTGGCGGGTTCGCGCATCGGGATTCCCAACACCGCAGCCGAACGCGAATCGGCCCGGTTGCACGCCTCGAGCTCGTCGGGCGCGCAGTAAGGGTGCGCCGGGGAGATATTTGAACCCGGCAAATTAGCCGAATCCACCGTTCGTACGACTGTGCGGCGAGTACGGTGCGCTATACCGTTGCGTTTGCAACGCCGGCTTTCAGACGTACCTGGAGGGGTGTATGTCGAAGGGCTTCCGCCTGCAGTATCCCTGCGGATCCGGTGTACTGCTGTTGGTGGGCCTGGGCATAGGAGTTGCCCGCGTTCGGGAGAGCAGTTCGACCAAGCCGAGGAAGTTCGATCGACGCGCCGTCGGGCAGGTTGTCACTGCCGCGCGCCGGATCGTCGGCTCCTACGCAGAATTGCCGACCCAGTACGTCGATGCCCACGGTCACGCGTACTCGACGAACCTTCCCGCGTCGCAAGCATGTTCGATTCCCGTGGCGCCCCGATGTGAACATGCCCTGCTGCCGCGCGTCGTCGAGGATGGCGCGTCGGCCGGCCGGCTGGTCCTGAAATCGACGTGGAACGTCGAACCGGCGCGGGATCGTGCCGTGGTGGAGCAGTCCGCGTAGATCGCGCACATCTGGCGCCCTGAGCAGGGCGAACACCAACTTGTCGGTGCCCTCTGTCAATCTGTTCGGCTCGCAACCGTGCGGGCGACGAACGACAGATTGGGGGAACTGCCATGACCGCCTGCTCGGCGCGAATGCCTTTGAACGGACATCGGCCCAACAGCCACATCGAGGCCCTGACGGCGTCGGTGTGCCCGGAGCCCACGCGACCCGCACGCCCTGCGCGCGTGGAGCTTTCGGCCCGCGAACAGGAGATCCTGATCGCGTGGCTGAAATCCGACAGCAAGACCGAGGTCGGAAAGGCGCTGCACCTCGCACCCGGCACGGTGCGCACGTACCTGCAGCGCATCCGCGACAAGTACGAGCGCGCCGGGCGTCCCGCCCGCACCAAGGCCGCGCTCGTGGCGCGGGCGATCCAGGACGGCTACGTCGATGTGGCGGACCTGTGATGCGGGTGCACATTCTCCGGGCCGACGACTGGACGGCCGGTGTGATCACACTGCTGGCGCCCGCGTAACCATGCCGGCCGTGGCGTCACCCGGTTGGGGGCGCCCGGCTGCCGGAGGCTTTCCACATCCACACGGTGGACCCGTTGCCGCGTGTCGGTCCTCATCAGCCGCTACGCAACTCCGCCCGCGTTGATTGCCGAGACCTCGTGCAAGAGAGCGGGTTTCGATCATAGGTGGATTTTATGTTCGCACAGCATCCCGAATGTCCGGCGTGTGGCGGCCGGCAGACCACGAAGCTGGTGTACGGCATGCCGGTCGACACCGACTCGTGGGATCCGTGGCTGTACCCGGCCGGATGCTGCGTCATGCCCCAGCAATGGCGCTGTGAGGTCTGTGATCACGAATGGTGATGCCCCGCGGTCTGGGGAGGTGGGGTATTCATGAAAAGTGCGATATCACCGGTGATATCGCACTTCTTACGCAAGCACATAACGCTCACAGGTGCTGAAGTGACGGTTGTGACGACCACTCCGACTTGTCACCACGTCTGAGTAGCGTCCGCGACATGAGTGACAAACGGAGAGCGCGCCGGGCGAAACAGGCCCGCCGCGATGCGCGACGAGCGAAGAAGCGGGATGCGGGGACGGTTCTCACGTCGGAACTGATCGACATCATTCGCGGCACTTTGGCAGGTCATCCTGTCGAGCTGCTCTGCGTGGCCAGTCGCCTGGCGGAGGCCTACGAAGGTGACTCGCTCAGCGCGGACACGAGTGTCGGCGAGATGTTCAACATGATGCTCACGGCGCGGGACAGGGAGACGTTGTCGCTGCTCGCAGTGCTCGCCGAGCTTCTCGTCGACAAACCCGAGATCCAGCGTCGATGTCGACAGGTGGTGGAGGAGCGAGGTCGCGGCTTGCCGCGATGGATCGCCGCACTCCCACAGATCGAGGTGCACCGGGCCGTGCGGGGCACGCACTTACTTGGTGACTTCGAGGAGATCCTGCTCGGTGCCCGTATCGACGGGACCCACGACTTGGCGGTCTCGGTCCACATCGATCACAACGCGTTGTCGAGCGTCATCGATGGGTCTGCTGTGCCTCTGTCGATCGACGAGGTGCTTGCCAAGGTAACCAAATCTGCCCGAGAGACGGAGATCTCCGAGATGAGCCTGGCAGATGCGCGAGCGTGGATCGAACGCGGGCTGGCCAGAAAAACGTGGGTTCGACAGGGGGAGAACGGGATACTCGACCGCCCCTTGCTTCGCTGGCTGGTGCAGCGGCTGCCGGACGGCGGCAAGTGCACAAGACCACACCTCGGTTCGATCAGTGTCGGGGAATTGTGTGACCAATTCTATTCCACAGAACCATCTGCACCCTTCGGCAGCACTGAGCACCGTCTGCTGCTGTCGGAGGTCCTCCTTTGCAGCGTCGATCCGTTGCCGGTGGAGTCCCAGTCGCGTCGAACAGGTTCTGAGAGACGACAACACCTACGACGAATATCCGCTTGAAGTCGCGTTGGATCTCCCCGATCTGTTGCGTGTGTACATTCCGTTCGCACACGCGCAGCGCGGCATTCGCGACGAACTCACGTCACGAACCATCGCGACGCTTGATGGATTCGAACCCGAATACATAGATGAGGTGTTGCGACGAGCCGAGTGGTGGGATGTCGATGACGCGGTCTAGCCCAGATTTTTCGCGGATTATCTCTGGTGAGGGCGTGTAGATAAGCGAAAGTGCCTGTCCTGCAAGGGATAATTGGACTTCTCTAGGGTTCAACCATCCTGACGGGAAGGCACTTCGCAGGTGAAGAGTATCGCGGCCGCATCGCGGGTGAAAGTGTCAGCCGACGGCCACGGGGTCGTGTCGCACGCCGGGATGGGCCTACTGCGGGAACTGGCCGACCGGACCGGCCTATCAGCGCAGGTCACCGGCGCTTTGGCCGACACCTACCGCGGGCCGTGGACCTACGCACCCGGCGAGGTGTTCGCCGATCTGGCCGCGGCGGTCGCCGACGGCGCGGACTGCATTGACGGGGTCGGCCAACTGTGCGGCGACCGTGAGCACGCGTTCGGCGCGAAAGCCTCCACGACCACGATGTGGCGGCTGGTCGATGAGCGCATCGACGCCGCACACCTGCCTGCGGTGCGCGCGGCCCGCGCCAGCGCGCGGGCGGCGGCCTGGGCCGCCGGTGCGGCCCCCGAACCGGGTGGCTGGCTGCACATCGACATCGACGCCACCGTGGTGATCGATCACTCCGACAACAAACACGGCGCGACGCCGACCTGGAAGAAAACGTTCGGACACCATCCGCTGCTGGCGTTCCTGGACCGCCCCGAGATCGCCGGCGGGGAAGCCCTGGCCGGGCTGCTGCGCAGCGGCAACGCGGGCTCCAACACCGCCAGCGACCACATCATCGTCCTGGCCCAGGCGCTGGCAGCGCTGCCCGCGCCGTGGCGGCCCGACTCGAGTCGTGGCGGTGATCCCGACCGGCCCCAGGTGCTGGTGCGTTGCGACACCGCCGGAGCCACCCACCGATTCGCCGACGCCTGCCGCGAGCAGGGAGTCGGATTCTCCTTCGGCTACCCCGTCGACGCCCGCGTCCAGGACGCCGCCGACACCCTCAACCTTGCCGAGGGCTGGTACCCGGCCATCGACACCGACGGCGGCATCCGTGACGGCGCCTGGGTCGCCGAGGCCACCACCTTGGTCAACCTCAACAGCTGGCCGCCGGGCACCCGGCTGATCCTGCGCAAGGAGAGACCGCATCCCGGCGCCCAGCTGCGGTTCACCGACACCGACGGAATGCGCGTCACCGCGTTCATCACCGACACACCCACCGGTGTCGTGGCCGGCCAAGTCGCCGGCCTGGAGTTGCGGCACCGCCAGCACGCCCGCGTCGAGGACCGCATCCGCGAACTCAAGAACACCGGCCTACGCAACCTGCCGTGTCACGGCTTCTGGGCCAACGCCGCCTGGCTCGAGATCGTCCTGGCCGCCACCGACCTGGTCACCTGGGCACGGCTCATCGGATTCACCAGTGATCCGACGCTGGCCCGCGCCGAGATCGCCACGTTCCGCTACCGCGTGCTGCACGTCGCAGCCCGCATCACCCGCGGCGCCCGCCAACTCCGGCTGCGCATCGACGCCACCTGGCGCTGGGCATCGGCGATCGCCACCGCCTGGCAACACCTGCGCACCGCCTTCGGATAACAGCCGGCCTCCCGACCGATCGATCACGAAAGACCTACCGGCCATGGGAAAGCCCGCCCCACCCGGCGACACGGGACCACCCCAGCATGCCTTGTGACCGCAGACGTCACCCGACCAACCATCACGCCCTACAAATCCACCGCCATCACCATCGACGAAAAATCCGGGCTAGAGAAGTGGGGTACTCACGAAAAGTGCGATATCACCGGTGATATCGCACTTCGAACTCATACACACCAATCCCGCCAGGTGCGGAAGTGACGGATGTGACCAGCGGTCGCCGACGGACGGTTACCGCGCCACCAACCGATCCAGCGCCGACTGGCTGACGTCATCGGCCGCGCGGCCGATCATCAACCGCTGATCAGTTTCCTGCATCGGCATGAACACCTCGAAATGCATGGCGATCTCGCCGGCCTGAGGATGCCGGATCACCTTCTGACCGCGTCCGCCTCCACTGACGTCCTGGGCCGCCCATAAACGAGCGAACTCGTTGTGCGCACTGGTCAATTCGCCGATGAGATCGGTCAACATCCGATCCTCCGGATGCGCGGCCCACGCGCCACGAAGATTGGCGATCGCGTCCCGCACGACGCGGTCCCGATCCACATAGAACGCGCTGACTTCTGGATGCATCAAACACACCCACATCGCGTTGCGTTGTACCGGGGGAAGCTCACCGAAATCGGTGAGCAGTCGCGCCATCTCCGGGTTCCAGGCCAGGATGTCGAACCGGTGATTCATCAGCATCGCGGGCAGTGGTGACAGGTCGCTCACCATCCGGGCGAGCGGTGGCGCCGCCGTCGTCGCCGGCTTGTCGGCCCCGCGCGGCCGCTGCCGGGCCAGGTCGTACAGATAGGCCCGCTCGGCCGGGCTGAGCCGCAGCGCGCCGGCGAGGGCCTCGACCACCTCCGCCGAGGGCCGCAGGCCACGGCCTTGCTCCAATCGCACGATGTAGTCGGTGCTGACCCCGGCGATCTCGGCGACCTCCTCGCGGCGCAGGCCCGGGGTACGCCGGATCGCTCGACGCATGGGCAGGCCGAGGTCCTGCGGGTTCAGGCGTTCGCGTCGGCTCCGCAGGAATGCGGCCAGTTCGTGCGTCGCATCCACGACAGAGGTCACCATGAACCCTGCAACCGCTTCGGTAGGACTCCTGTTCCCAGGATGTCTCTTCCCTTACCCCCGGCGCGCGCGAAGGCCAGCCTGAGGGGGACGACACATCACGAGCACAGGAGGACACATGGCGCTCACACTCGACACCTACCGGATGCTGGGACGCTCCGGATTACGGGTCTCACCGCTGGCCCTGGGTTCCGCGACCTTCGGTACCGATTGGGGCTGGGGCGCCGAACGCGACGACGCCCGCAAACTGCTCGACCTCTACGTCGAGCGCGGCGGCAACTTCATCGACACCGCCAACACCTACACCGACGGCAGCTCCGAACGGCTGCTCGGCGAGTTCACGCAGGGTAACCGCGAAAGCCTTGTGCTGGCCACCAAATACACCACGCAACGTCGACCGGGCGACCCGAACTCCGCAGGCGCCTCGCGCAAGAGCCTGGTCGCGTCGGTCGACGCGAGCCTGCGGCAACTGCGCACCGATTACCTCGACCTGCTCTTCCTGCACGTGTGGGATTTCGCGACACCCGTAGAGGAGATCCTGCGGGGTATGGACGACCTGGTGCGGCAGGGCAAGATCCTCTACGTCGGTATCTCCAACGCCCCGGCCTGGCAGGTGTCACGGATGCAGGCGATCGCCGACCTGCGCGGCTGGTCACCGCTGGTCGCGCTGCAGATCGAGTACAACCTCATCGAACGCACCGGGGAACGCGACCTGATACCGATGGCACGTGAGATGGGGCTGGGGGTGACGCCGTACTCGCCGCTGGGCGGTGGCGTGCTCACCGGAAAGTACCGCCGCGACGACCTCACGGCGAGCCACCTCGCGTCCGAAGGCAGCACCCGGGGAAGCTTCAACGCCGCCCTGGGCACCGTCACCGAACGCAACATTTCCATTGCCGACGTGCTGAAAGACGTTGCGGCGGAACTGGGCTGCACGTCCGCTCAGGCCGGCCTGGCCTGGATGCTGCAGAACCCGGACATCACGGCGCCGGTCATCGGCGCCCGCACACCCGCCCAACTGGAGGAAAACCTCGGCGCGCTCGACATCGACCTGGCCGAAGACCACCTCGCGCGCCTCGACGAGGCCAGCGCGATCGACCTCGGCTATCCCCATCAGATGCTCGCCAGTGACCACATCCGGAATGTGACAGGGGGATCGTGAGGTTGCGCGTCAACTCTTCCGGTAACGCACCGCGTCGTTCACCAGGGTCACCAACGCCTTGCGCCGCACCTCGGGGCCCTCGCCGGCCACAGTGGTGCCGAGCATGAGATCGATGGCGGCAGGGACCGCAAGCCACCACGCGGCCATCGATCGGGCCACGTAGAGCAGATATGCCGGTGCGACGTCGTCGCGGAGCGTCTTGTCGGCTTGCGCCAGGGCAACGACGCGGCGGTCACCGGCGTAATGCTCGGCCCGCTCGTCGCGCGCCGCAGGTGGGTTGCCGTCCAACGGATTACGGTCGAGACCCTCCCACAGCAGCAACCGCAGATAGTGCGGGTACTCGCGGTGGTAGTCGTAGATGCGCCCGGAGAACTCACCGAGATCATGTGCCAGTTCTGGCGTGAGCGGGACGGCGGCGGCGAGCTTGATCATCTCCTGTTCGAGCACGGCGCTGAACAGGTTCTGCTTGCTCCCGAAGTACTGATAGATGCGTTCCTTGTTGACGCCGGCCCGCGAAGCGACGCGGTCGACGCGGGCGCCCAGCGGACCGTGCTCGCTGAACTCGTGCACGGCGGCGTCCAGCAGCTTCTGCTTGGTGCGCGCGGTGTCCCAGGCCATGCGCGCAGTCTAACAGTTCCCAACTGGTCAGTTGGGAACTGTGAGAGCTGCGCACCGCCTGAATCAGAAGAAGCCCTTCGCAGCGGTCGCGTAACTGGTCAGGACACACTTGGTCTGCTGGTAGTGCTCGAGCATCATCTTGTGGTTCTCGCGACCGATGCCGGACTGCTTGTACCCGCCGAACGCCGCGTGCGCCGGGGTAGTTGTGATAGTCGTTGACGAAGATCCGGCCGGCCTGGATGTCCCGGCTCGCGCGATAGGCGACCGTGCCGTTTCTGGTCCACACCCCACCCGCCAGGCCGTACAGCGAGTCGTTGGCGATCTTGATGGCGTCGGCATATTGGTCGAACGACGTCGCACACACCACCGGACCGAAGATCTCCTCCTGGAACACCCGCATCGAGTTCGACCCCTCGATGATGGTGGGCTCGATGTAGTACCCGCCCGCGATGTCGGCCTCCATGGTGGCGGCGTGCCCGCCCTTACGGATCACGGCCCCTTCGTTTTTGGCGATCTCGAAGTACTGCAGGATCTTCTCGAACTGCGTGCGTGACGCCTGGGCCCCGATCATCGTGGCGGTGTCCAGCGGGTTGCCCTGGACGATCTTGCCGACCCGCGCCACCGCCCGTTGGAGGAACTCGTCGTAGATGTCGGCCTGGATCAAAGCACGCGACGGACAGGTGCAGGTTTCGCCCTGGTTGAGGGCGAACATGGTGAAGCCCTCCAGCGTGCGGTCGTAGAAGTCGTCGTTCGCGTCGGCGACGTCGGCGAAGAAGATGTTGGGGCTCTTGCCGCCCAACTCCAGCGTCACGGGAATCAGGTTCTGCGAGGCGTATTGCATGATCGCGCGGCCGGTGCTGGTCTCACCGGTGAACGACACCTTGGCGATGCGGGGACTACCGGCGAGCGGCTTGCCGGCTTCGAGGCCGAATCCCGTGACCACATTGATCACACCCGCGGGCACCACGTCGGCGATCAGTTCGAGCAGCACGTGGATCGAGGCCGGTGTCTGCTCGGCGGGTTTGAGGACGACGGTGTTGCCGGCCGCAAGTGCCGGTGCGAGCTTCCACATCGCCAGCAGCAGAGGGAAATTCCACGGGATGATCAATCCCACCACCCCGAACGGTTCGTGGAAGTGGTAGGCGACCGTGTCGTCATCGATCTGGGAGAGGCCGCCTTCCTGCGCGCGGATCGCCCCGGCGAAGTAGCGCAGGTGGTCGATGGCCAGGGGGAGGTCGGCCGCGAGGGTCTCACGCACGGGCTTGCCGTTGTCCCAGGATTCGGCAACGGCGAGTTTCTCCAGGTTGGCTTCCATCCGGTCGGCGATCTTCAGCAGCACCCCGGCCCGTTCGGACGGTGAGGTGCGGCCCCATGTGGTGGCGGCCGCTTCGGCGGCGTCGAGTGCGCGTTCGATGTCGTCGGCCGTGCCTCGTGCGGCCTCGGTGAACACGACACCGTTGACCGGGGATTCGTTCTCGAAGTACTCGCCTTTGGCCGGCGCGACGAACTCTCCTCCGATGAAGTGCTCGTAGCGGTCGGCGAAGGTCACGACACTTCCGGTGGTGCCGGGTGCGGAGTAGCGGGTCATGGGATCGCTCACCGCCGACCGGTCTGGATGAAGTTGGTGGCGCCTCCCGTGGCGAACTCGGCGACATCCGCGGCGGTCGCCTGGCCCTGGGGGCTCGACATGCCGGCGCGCAGATCGTCGAGGCTGTCGAAAGTCACTTCCGCGGCGAGGTAATAAGGGGCGGCGGTGTCGTCGACGCTCGCGACGTGACCGTAGGTGATGTCCACGACGCCTGGGATCGTCTCGGCCAGCGGCATGTGGAACGGACGCGAAGTAATCGTCGAAGGATGCGGGATCGTTGGGGTGGCCGTACAAGACGACGAGTTTGACCATTGTTTCCTCTGAATGTGATTGCATGCGAGTGGATTACGAGGGAATGACGGGAAGCAGCAGTGTCGAAGGGGTCGACCCGCCGGTATGGATGGTGGTGCGACCGGCGTAGATGCTCGCCGGCCGGTCTTCGGGGTGGGTGTGCAGCCACGGGCCGGAGCCGCGGGAGACCCACGCCTCGTTGCCGTCCTTGGGCTCTTCACGCTCGAAGTCGTGGCCGCTGATCTGCAGCGCGATCCGGTATCCGGCAGGAAGCACGATGCACGTGGGCCAGATCTCGATGTCGAGCTGGTAGATGGTGCCGGGATCGAGCGGCTGGAGCTCGTCGTGACTGTGGTACGGCCGGTAGGGAAGGCTGCGGGCGACGTCGAGCTTGCGGTGGCTGGCACGCAGCCAGCCCTGGGCCAGCGGGGTGTGCGGGTCGATGGTGCCCTGGAACTCGACCTCCCGGCCGTCGGGAGCGAATGCCTGCAACGTCACGAACAGGTCCGCATCGATGGTCGACGACGACACGAACAGCCGCGCCGAAAGTGGTCCGGTCAGTTCGGTTTCGGCGGTGAGCGGGCAGGTGAGGAAGGTCAGCGGTTCGCCCGCGGCATCGAAGGTCACGCTGTGCTCGGTGTCGACCGGGTCGAAGGACAACGCCATGTCGGCGGCGTCGAGGTGCACCTCGGTCCACTGCGTGTTCTCCAGCGGCCAGGCCGAATGGGTGCGGACCTCGACCTTGTCGGTGAACGGCCGACGGATGTGCAGCAGAACCGGCGGTCGCGCGTCCCAGCCGTTGTCCTCTCCCTTGAGGAAATGGTCGAGAAACTCCTTCTGCAGCGCCATGCCCTGCGGCAGGTAGAACCATTCCTCGTGGCGCCCGGGGTGCGCTTCGAGCCACTTCTGCGCCGACGCGGCCTGGGTGAACGCCTCGAAGTTGCCGCGTGGATGCAGGCCGAACCCGGCCCAGTTCGCGGCGCTGAGGAACGGCACCGTGACCTTCGACCAGTCCGGGGACCGGTCCCGGTAGAACTCGTCGTCGAGTGGCCGTTTCAAGATCTCCGGCAGTGGATCGTTACGGTTCAGTGCGAGTTCCTCTTCACTCAAATCCTCAGGGCCGGTAGCCCGTTCGCCCTGCCAGCGGTCCATCCTGCCGTCGGGGTTGCCGTGCTGCACGGACACGACCTGCCGGGGGTACCAGGCCTCGAGGAAGCCATTGCTGACGATTCCGCCATGCCGGGCCCAGTCCCGGTAGAAGTCACCGGCGCCTTCCCACGGAATCATCGCGGCCAGTGACGGCGGCTGTTGGGCGGCCACCAACCACTGGTTGATCGCGTAGTAGGAGATGCCGTTGAGACCCACCTTGCCGGTGCTCCACGGCTGCCGCGCGGCCCACTCGATGGCGTCGTGATGATCGCGGACCTCGCGGGGCGAGAGCATGTCGAGAACGCCGGGGGAGCGGCCTGCGCCGCGAGAATCCACACGCACCACGGCGTACCCCCACGGCACCCAGATCTCCGGATCCACGGTTTCCCACGCCATGTACGACCTGCTGGAGCCGGGCAGGATGTCGGGGTAGGTGGTGATCAACTAATTCCATTGCGGTGCATAACCATCGGAATACTCGACACCTTTTCCGTACGGGCCGAGGGTCATCACCACCGGCGCCGGCTCGCCGTCGTCGGGGCGGAACACGTCCGCCCGCAGAATCAGTCCGTCGTCGCACGGGACGGCGACGTCACGTTCGATGATCACGTTGTGTCCTCCTGACGGTGAGCGGTGAGCGGCGGCGGAAAGCTCCCGCGGCCACTTTCCAACTGATGAGTTGGAGTGTGTCATGGCTCACGCCAGAAAGCAACCAGTGAGTTGGAAATAGGAGGGTCGACGGACGGCACATGTCGACGGAGGACCGCGCGACCCTAGCCTCGGATCAGCGTGCTGGCAGGGATTTCGACCGGCTCAGTCAGGTCGTGGATGCAAAAAGAAGCTCTCTTTCCAACTTCAAGGTTGGAAAGAGGGTGATCAGTGGCGATAAGATCGTCCGCTGAGCCTCTCAGCGGCGTCGCGGAAACGCTCGCGATACGAGCCAGCCCTCGACCATGCCCGCCAGGAAGACACCGGCGAAGGCGATGCCTTTCTTCGCGCCTGGCGGAATCATCGACAACAGGTCGAGGGTCGGATCGGGGGCGGCTGGGCCGTGCAGGGAATGCGACCGTGTGCCCGCGACGGGTGCCGGCCCGACGGCGTCGCCGGATGCCGGATCTGTCTGCAGCAGCATCGCCACATTGTGTGCGAACTGTTCCATGAGCTTGTTCGACACCGCGACGATCGCGCCTTTGCCGAACGCGACGATCTTGCCGCTCAACACGAGATCGGTGTCGACCTGCAACTCGGACCCGCCGCCGGATTCGACCACCGCAAGTTCGACGTGTGCCTGCGCATCGCCGCCTCCGTGCGAGTCGACTCCTCTGCCGTCCAACACAATCCGACGACGCTCTTCGTCGGTTTTCACGAATTGCAACCTGCCGTCGTATGCCGCGGAGATCGGCCCGACCTTGACCTTGATGTTGCCGAGATAGGCGTCGTCACTCCGACCGGTCAACGCGGCGCCTGGCACACAGACCGCGATCCGTTCGACGTCCTGGATGAGCGTGAACACCTCGTCGGGTGCAGCGGGAATGGCCACGGTGTTGCGTAGTTTCACTTCGATCGCCGATCTTGTTGAAGGGTCGGTTCGCCATCGACTTCGGCATCGACTTCGGCACCGGACTGACACTTGGCCCGCCGGTTCGCGGCACACGAAGCGATGCTGTCCACGATGCTCTGGTAACCCGTACACCGGCAGAGGTTCGACGCCACGACCTCGCGGATCTCCTCACGTGTGGGGTCGGGAACCTCGTCGAGAAACCCTTGCGCGAGCATGAGGAATCCCGGGGTGCAGAACCCGCACTGCAAGCCGTGGTTCTCGGTGAAAGCCTGCTGCAGGTCACCCAGGCTGCCGTCGTCGTTCGCCAGGGACTCCACGGTGCGGATCTGCTTGCCCTCGGCCTGCACGGCGAACATCAGACACGCTCTGGTGGGCGCCCCGTCGACCAGCACCGTGCATGCGCCGCACACGCCATGCTCGCAGCCGACATGCGTGCCGGTCAGACCGATGTCGTGGCGCAGGGCGTCGACCAGCGTGCGGCGGGGTTCGATGATCAACTCGTGTTCGGTGCCGTTGACGTTCAACTCGATCAGTATGCGGTCAGTCATCGTCGGCCTTCTCGTCGTGGTGAACACGGGAGAGGGCCGCGGCGACAGCGTGGATGGGGATCGGTGTGTCGTCGAGTTCGACTCCCGTATGGCGCAGGGCATCGTTGACGGCGTTGAGGATTGCCGCGGGCGCGCCGATGGTGCCACCCTCGCCGGCGCCTTTGGCGCCGGATTCGGTGAACAGACACGGTGTTTCCAGATGCGCGATCCCGATGTCGGGGATCTCGCAGGCGGTCGGCACGCGATAGTCGATGAAACTGGCCACCAGTGGTTGGCCGGTCGAGTCGTAGGTGACCTCCTCGAAGAGCGCGCCGGCGATGCCCTGCGCGATCCCACCGCGGGCCTGTCCCTCGACAACGGTCGGGTTGATCGCCACTCCGCAATCCTCCACACAGAAGTACCGCAGAATCTTCACATCGCCGGTGCCCTCGAACACTTCGACCACCGCGCCGTGAGTGGCATTCGAGAACGTGCCGTCATTGTCGACGTCGAAACTCGCCGACGCGCGCAGCCCCGGTTCCAGACCCTTGGGCAGCAGATGTGCCTTCGCGTAGGCGATGTCGGCCAGCTGTCGGTAGGACAGCGACACCGACGGATCGTCGACGCGGCGCACCCGCCCCTTGTCGAGCTGCACGTTGTCGATGTGCGTGTCGAGGAGATGCGCCGCGATGTCGCGGAGTTTGTCGCCGAGCTTGACCGCGGCGAGCGCGACCGCGCTTCCACCGATGGTGATCGAGCGGCTGGCGAAACTCCCGTACCCGTACAGGATTCGGTCCGTGTCGCCCTGGTGGATCTTGACCTGCTCGATGTCGAGGCCGAGTCGGTCGGCGACGATCTGGGCCATGGTCGTCTCGTGGCTCTGCCCGTGGCTGAGGGTCCCCGTGGTCACCACGACGGTCCCGTCCATGTCCATCGTGATGTCCGATACGTCGAACCCGGGCACGACGTCCATCTTGCGCGCCGCGAACGCCGCCGAACCGTAGCCCGTGCGCTCGTTGAAGCATGAGAAACCAATTCCGATGTGCCGACCGGCTTCTCGGTCACGCAGATCGAACCAACCCTCGCGGCGCAACGTTTCCTCGCACAGGTTCAGCGATTCGAGGTAGGACCCGGGATCGTAGGTGATGTTGTTGACCCCGGTATAGGGGAACACCGTGATGAGGTTCCGGCGTCTGATCTCCACCGGGTCGATGTTCAGCTCGCGGGCTGCGCGCTCCATCAATCGCTCGACGACCATCACGTACTGGGGCCTGCTGACTCCCCGGTACGGCGCCGACGGTGCCTTGTTGGATGCGATGGCGCGGCCACGTACGCGATAGTCGGGCAGCTTGTAGACCCCGGGAAGCTCGGAAGAGGCCATCAGCGGCTCGATGGCGGCGGTGAACGGGTAGCACGAGTAGGCGCCCATATCGCAGACCACATCGGCGTCGATGGCGAGCAGGCGGCCGGTTTCGTCGAAGGCCGCCCGAACGTCGTAGCGCTGCTCACGGGCCAGGAACGACGCCGTCAGCGCTTCTCGCCGATCCTCGGTCCACTTGACGGGCCTGCGCAGGCGCAGCGCCGCGGCGGCCACCGCGATCTCCTCGCGGCCCACCACGCACTTGATCCCGAACCCACCGCCCATATCGGGCACGATCACCCTGACCTTGCGTTCGTCGAGACCCAGCGATCTGGCGGTGACGGTCCGAACCAGGTGGGGGACTTGGCTGCAGGTGTAGAGAACCAACTGCTCGTCGCGGTCGTCCCAGTACGCCAGCGCGCCGCGGGTCTCCATCGGAAGTGCGTTCTGCCGGCCGGTCTTGCTGTGCACGCTCACCACGACCGCTGCCGAGGCGAAGGCCTCATCGGTGCCTGCGCTGTCGAACAGGGACACGTCGACGAGGGTGTTGTGGGCGGCCTGCTCGTGCACGAGCGGCGCCCCGGTCGCGAGTGCCTCGTCGATCGTGGTCACGGCGACGCCCGGTTCGTAACGGACGGTCACGGCTTCCAGGGCATCCTCGGCGAGATACTGGTCGGTGGCCACGACGATCGCCAGCGGCTCTCCCACGAAGCGCACCGTGTCCGAGGCGAGGATCGGCATCTCGGTCGGCACGAACTCCGTCAACGGCCGGTCAAGGGTGGCGACCATGTTCCCCAGTGCGAGGTCGTCGGCGTCCCACGCGGCCCGCACCCCCTTGATCGACTGCGCCGCACCGAGGTCGATCGAGAGGATCTTGCCCGCGGCGATCGTGGAGCGGACGAACTGCGCGTGCACCATTCCGGGCAGGGAGATGTCGTCGACGAAGCGACCGGTGCCCGTCAACAGGCGCGGGTCTTCCCGGCGGCGGACCGAGGTTCCGACCCAGGAACCGCCACGGGCGAGCAGATGATCACTTGTACCGGCGTGAATTGTCATCAGGCCGCCACGCTTTCGGTGGCCGCCGCCCGCAGCAATGCGGTCACCACCAGGTGGTGGGTGAGACCGCGGAGGTATTCCGTACCGCCCGGGGTGGCAACCTCGTCGAACTCGAGTTCGGCGACAATCCTGTCGGCGCAACGTTTGGCAAGATCGGGCGTCATCGGTCCGGCGAATTCCAGGCTCGCCCGTGCCGCGTCACACACGATCGGCACGGGTGCCACACCGCCGAGCGCGACGCGGCCCGACACCACCTCGCCGTCGGCCACATCGAGATCTGCCGCAGCCGCGACCACCGCGAAATCACCGTGGCGTTGGGCGTATTCGGTCAATGCCGCGTGCGGCGCAGGGCGAGGGAAGCGCACCGCGATGATCATCTCGTCGTATTCGAGTGCGGTGGTGTACAGACCGAAGAAGAAGTCCGAGGCCGCGATGGTCCGTTCTCCCCGCGGTGACGCGACGACGATGTCGGCGTCGAGCAGGACAGCGAGCAGACACCACTCGGCGGTGGCGTCGGCGTGCGCGATGCTGCCCCCGATGGTTCCCCGCGTCCGGATCGGCAGGTGCCCGACCCACTGCATCGCGTCACCGATCACGGTGTAACCGTCGGAAAGAACCGATTTGAAACGCCGTTCGACGTCATGGTGCGTGGTGAGGGCACCGATGGTCAGTGTCTGCCCTCGATCGACGTAACGGAGGTCGGCGATGCCGGACACGTCGACCAGGCTCGCCGGGCGTGCCAACCGGAAGTTCATCATGGCGACCAGCGACTGTCCGCCTGCGATGATCTTGGCATCCTCACCCAACTCCGACAGCAGATCGACGGCCTGCGCGACGCTGTGCGCCCGATGGTACTGGAAGGCAGCAGGTTTCACGCACCGCTCCGCACGTCGGGGGCAGAGGTGAGGGCGGGTTCTTTCGCGATGGGTGCCAAGGTGTCGAGTTCACGCCCCTTGGTCTCCGGTGCTCCCACACTCATCCACACGACAGCCGCCACGACGGCGCCACCGATGATGGCGAAGGTCATCGGCAGGCCGAAGGTCGGCCACAGCAGCGTGCCGAACAACAGCGGGACGAAGCCCGACGCCACCCGGCTCACCGAAGAGGCCCAGCCGAATCCGCTTGCGCGCACAGGCGTGGGGTACAGCTCCGACACGTACGCATACAGCACCGGAATGGTCAGCTGGATGACAAAGCCGAAGATTCCGAGGAAGATCAGCGGAACCGTGTCGATCGACAAGGTGAGGCCGAACAGCACCAACGCCAGCGCCGCCACCGGACCGGAAACTCCGATCACCCACTTGCGGCCGACTTTCTCGCACAACCACGACGACACCAGGACACCGATGATGCCCACGCCGGTCATCAGGGTGGTCCCGGCGAACGCCGCGTAGCTGCCGTACCCGCTCTGACGGAGGATGGACGGCATCCAGCTCAGCGCTCCGTAGTAGAGCAGCATGATGGTGATGAACAGGGCCCACGACGTGCTGGTGATCCGGGGGCTGAACCGCCAGATGTCACGCAATTGGGCCGCCGCACTGGCGAAGGTCATCTTCGCCACGACCTCGGGAGGGCTGAACCGGTACGGAACCGGCGGTGTGCCCGTGCGCGCGACCAGATCGTCGACGACCGCCCGCGCCTCCTCTTCACGACCGCTGCGGGCCAGATAGATCGGTGATTCGGGAATCGAGCGGCGCACCCAGAACAGCAGGAGGGCGGGTAGCACCATGAACACCAGCATGATTCGCCAGCGGGCGTCGGGATCGATCGGGACCAGCAACGTTGCGACCAGTCCGCACAACGTTCCTCCGATCGGCCACCACACGTCCATCGCCGCAAGCACTCGTCCCCGTAGCCGGGCCGGTGAGAACTCGCTGACGATCGCGTAATCCACGGGGATGCAACCACCCAACCCGAACCCGGCCAGGAAGCGGAGCAACAGGAACACCCAGTACGACGGTGCCAGTGCGGCCAGGACCGAGAAGACCGCGAAGATCAGCATCGTGATGCTGAACGCCTTCTTCCGGCCGACCTTGTCGGCAACGGTTCCCCAGGAGACGGCTCCGATGGCCATACCGATCAGGTTCGCCGTGGCGACCATGCCGCGTTCGGTGATCCCGAGTCCCCAGAAATCACCGACCAGTGGCGTGAGGAACCCGTTCAGCACCACGTCCCAGGCGTCGAACATGTAGCCCAGTCCGCCGATGATGAAGACACGCCCCTGAACGTTCCAGCGCCAGGGGAGTTGTTGAACCACTTGCTCAGCTGTTTGCATGGCGAGCCTCGTCACTTGGATGCGGAAAGTGCCCGGCGAACACTCGCCAGGGCTGGGGCTGGGTTGTCCCAGAACAACATATGGCCTGCGTCGGGAATGGATTCCAGATTGGCCTGCGGGTTCATCGATCGGGCGTGCTCCACGCCATCTGCCGGCACCATCGGGCTGTCACTGCCGTAGATCAGCGTGGTCGTCGAGGTGAGCTTGGGCCATACGTCGAAGAAATCGTCTTCTTCGAACCCCCGGTGCGTCTGCGAGACAGCTTCGACGTCGCAACTGGACAGCCAGTGCGCCCGCAGGCGTTGCTCCGACTGCGGCCAGCGTGGCCACGCCTTCGCCACTTCGGCGGTGGTGGTGCCGGCGCGCGCCTCGGCGAGCTGGGCGAGGAAGGTCTCGAGCGTGGTGGGGTAGGGTCCGCGGCCGGGCCCGCTCATCGGTGGATCTGCCAACAGCAACGAACGGATCGGCACCCGGCCGCGTGCGGCAACAACCGCCGCGATGCGGGCTCCCATCGAGTGGCCCAGGATGCTGACGTCGTCGAGCGCGAGATCATCGACGATGGCTTCCACATCCTCGGCGTAGTCGTCGAGTGTGTAGGAGGTGGCGGAATCCGAGAGACCCCGGCCGCGGATGTCCACCACGTAGGGGTGCGCGATGTCGGTCAGCTCCACGGCCACGAAGTTCATCGTGATGGCGGGGCTGGTGATGCCCGGCAGGACCAGAAGTGGAGGCACGGCCGGTGCGGCGTTGTAGTCCAGCACGTGCAGCGCAAGCGAATTGGTGACGACCCAGCGACTGGTCGCGGGTACGGTTGCGAGATCGGCCAGTGCTTCTTGGGTCAGATATCGACGGTCCACACGCTGTCCTAACCGTTGGCGGCCACGTCGGCCGATTGAAGGTACTTGAGCGCAGCATCGAGCTCGACGACGTCGCCGTATTTGGCGTTGATGTCGAAAAGGTTTGCCTGGTGGGGGCCCTCGG
Organism: Mycolicibacterium smegmatis; assembly: GCF_001457595.1. Lineage (GTDB taxonomy): Bacteria > Actinomycetota > Actinomycetes > Mycobacteriales > Mycobacteriaceae > Mycobacterium > Mycobacterium smegmatis. Next base: position 1,475,238 of record NZ_LN831039.1, read on the forward strand.
CCCGGTCGCCGACGCAGTCACTGACCACCATGACGCCGAACCCGTGTTGTACGGCGTCGACGGCGGTGGCGCGTACACACCCGCTGGTGGTGGCGCCGCAGACGATGACGGTGTCCCGGCCCAGGCTCGTCAGCAGGGCCGCCAGATGCGTACCGAAGAACGCCGAGGCGCCCTTCTTCACGATCACCTCGTCGGCCTCGGTCACCGTCAGTCTGGGGTCGATCGCCGAAGCCTCCGACCCGTGGCGCATGGCGCGCATACCGGGCGCCTTGTCCAACCAGGCGATCGATGAGCCATCGGCTTCGGCGGCGGTATAGGCGATCACGGTGTAGATCACCGGAATGTTCGTCGATCGAGCTGTCGTGCAGAGTGTTTCGGTACGGGCGACCACATCCGTGAGGTCGCAGCCGGTCGGATGATCGGGCTGTGTGAATCCGCGCGTGAGGTCGACGACCACGACGGCCGGCCGGTCGCCCAGCCGGGCAGGCGAGCCGAAACCCGCGGTGTCGTACACCTGGTCGGTTTCGGGTCCCCAGTGTGTTCGTCCGGTCACGTCACGTCCCTTCCTCGGCTGGAACTCTGGCTGTTCATTTCGCGAAGGGGTAGGTGAACGCATGCAGATCGGTGTCCTTGAGGGGTGTCCCGCTCCACAGCCAGTCGTACGACACATCCGATTCGCCGTCGAAATTGCGAAGTTGCTCGTCCCGAAGGCGCTGCTGGGGCCCGTCGGGTAGGTGGTAGAACGACATGTTCTCCAGTGATGCATCCTGCACCATCCCGGCGTGTTTCGCGCGACGAGCGACGTAACGCATCAATGCCGAATCGATGTCGTGGCGGGACACTTCGGCCAGTTCCTCGGCGAGCACCGCGGCATCCTCCATGGCCTGTGAGGCACCCTGCGCCTGGTAGGGCAGCATCGCGTGGCAGGCATCGCCTAGGAGCGCGACCCGGCCGTCGACCCACACCGGGTCCCGGCGGCGCCGGTACATCGCCCATACCGACGCGTTGCCTTCGGCCTTCGACAGCATGGCCGGCACCCGGTCGTCCCAGCCGGGGAATGCGTCGGTGAGATCGTCCACCGATGCGGGACCCGACCAGTCCTTCTCGATCTGGGGGCTGCAGGGCACGATGGCGACCACGTTGAGGTACTCGCCTTGTCGAATCATGTAGTGCACCAGATGTCGGTCGGGGCCATACCAGATGGTGCTCTGAAATCTGTCCACGAGCCATCGGGTGGCGGGATCCGCGGCGATCTTGTCGCCGGGAATCAAAGCGCGATAAGCCATTTCGCCTGAGAATTCGAGGGTGTCGGCGAACCCGACGGCGTCGCGGACTGCCGAGCGGATGCCGTCGGCGCCGATGATCACGTCGGCTTCGAATCGACGCCCGTCAGCTGTCACGGCGGCAGGCCGCTCGGGCACCGATTGATCGACGTCGACGACGGCGGCGTTGGTATGGACCTGTACCACCGGACCGGGGTCCGGCTCGAGGCATGCGTCCAGCAGTACCCGGTGCAGGTCTGCGCGATGGTAATGCCAGTACGGTGCGTTGTAGTCGCGGATGCACCGCGATCCCAACGCTGTCTGAGCGATGATGCTGCCGTCTTTCCAGCGTCTGCGCACCTGATCCTGCGGCTCGGTGTGGATACGCTCCAATTGCTTGCGCAATCCCAGTCCGATGAGCACGCGGCTGGCGTTCGGTGCGGTCTGGATGCCGGCGCCGACCTCTCCGAGTTCGGCTGTCTTCTCCAAAACGGTGACGCGAAAACCCTTTTGGCGCAGCGCCAGCGCCGCGGTCAGGCCGCCAAGGCCCGCTCCGGCCACGACGATCTCGAACGACTGACCGATTCTTCCCATGGATTTTCCTCCTAGAGGCGGCGTGAGACGGTCTGACCGAAGACCGCTGCCGCTGCACACCACAAAGATCCAGGTGACGGGGCTGCACTGCCCGAGCCTGAGCTTGTCGAGGAATTAATCCGAACACGGACGATATCTGAAGTCAAGACCCTGCATCGATTTTGGTGCAGAGTTTTACATTGAGGCCGACGTGCCGCCTGAACAGCGGCAACGGTCAGGAAACGGGGGCGATCGACTCCCAGTGTTCGGCCAGTTCGCTCAAAAGCGCGATCAGAGAGGCGCGTTCGGCCGCGGTTTTCCCGGCCAGAAGACGCTCGTCGAGTTCGCGTGCCCGGCGATTTGCCGCACGAAACGTTTTCTCGCCCTTCGGGGTGAGAAACAGGAGCTTCCTTCGCCCGTCGCGCGGATCGCTCTTGCGCTCTACGAGCCCACGCTCTTCGAGTCGGCGGACCACGTCGGCCATGGTCGATCGGTCCAGCGAAACCGAAGAGGCCAGAGAGCCTTGATCGTGGCCAGGCTGACGGTAGACGGTGTTGAGCACCGCGAATTGCGGGCCGGTGAGGGTGCTGTCGACGTGCCGAACCCACGAGGCGAGATACGCCTGGTGGAGTCTCCGTGCCAGGTAACCGGGCGCCTCTGCCAACTCCGGAGGTGTGGCCGGGGAGGAGGGGCCGGACTGGGCTGCGTCGGCGACGGATCGACTGTTGACCACGTCGCAATGATAGTTCTTCTCTGTTTTGCTCCGATCGCGCCACCGGGTGCGGTCGGGTACGCAGGCAATTTCCTTTTAACAAGAAAGTTTCGTCAACGCCTTGACGGAGCAGGGGTGTCGGGCGAATAGTCAGTGTTCGGACTAATTTGGCAGGTGCGTGTTCTGCCGGCCTGCCTGTTTTTGACACCAGGAGGGGACGCTCGTGGACCAGTCTCAGTTGAACGACCTGTTCCTGCGCCAGCTGACGTTGAGTGCCGTGCGCGAGGGGGAAACTGTCTCGGTACTCACCCGTGGCCATGAACGCCTCGATTATGCCGACGCGGCATTGTGGGCGGCAGGAAAGCTGGGTGCCAACGTTTTTCATCTTCGGCTGCCCACCGCTCAGGACGCGAGCGGTGCCTGGGCCGTCGGAGATTCCGGACTGGGGACCAATCCTGTTGCGGTAGAGGCGCTCAAGCAGAGTGACATGTTGATCGACCTGACTTTCTTGCTGTTCAGCAAGGAACAGTTCGCCATTCAAGACGCTGAGACCCGTATTCTCACCGTGGTCGAACCGGCACCCCTGCTGGCCCGGTTGATGCCCACTCCTGAGCTGCGCGAGCGGGTCGAGGTGGGTGCGGAATTGCTCGCCAAGGCGCAGACCATGAGGATCACCAGCCCTGGCGGCACCGATGTGGTGTACCAGTTGGGCGTCTATCCCACCATGAGCGAGTACGGATACACCGACACCCCGGGACGATGGGACCACTGGCCGGCCGCGTTCGTGTTCAGCGGCGGTGCCGACGACGGCGTGGACGGGACGATCGTCCTGAGCCCCGGCGACGTCCTGCTGCCGTTCAACACCTATGTGCAGACCGAGGTCACGTTGACCATCGAGAACGGACTGATCACCGACATCCGCGGCGGTCTGGACGCAAGCTTGTTGTCGAGCTACATCGAATCTTTCGACGATCCACGCGGTTACGGGATGTCACACGTTGGATGGGGCCTCGACGAACGCGCACACTGGCACGGACTCACCCAGTTCCCCGGTGGCATGGGCATGGAGTTGCGCTCGGTGTACGGCAACGTGATGTTCTCGATCGGTCCCAACAACGAACTCGGCGGGCCCAACGACACGCCGTGTCACTTCGACATACCGATGCGAAACTGCACCCTCTATCTCGACGACGAGCCGATCGTCGTCGATGGGGACGTGGTGGTTGACGATATGAAGCCGGCCGCACGCCGGTGACGGATCACGCAGTAATCGCACCGGAGGAAACCCTGTCATGACCGATTACCACGTCGGATTGATCGTCCCCAGCTCGAATCTCACGATGGAGACCGAGCTTCCACGCATGCTGGCCGCGCGCGAGAACCTGTTTCCCGACGAGCGCTTCATGTTTCACTCCAGCCGGATGCGCATGAAACATGTCACGCCTGAGCAACTTCGGGCCATGAACGCGCAGACCGAGCGCTGCGCCTCGGAATTGGCCGATGCCGATCCCGACGTTGTCGCGTCGGCCTGCCTGGTGGCGATCATGGCCCAGGGCCCGAAGTTCCACTGCACCGCCGAAGCCGACATTGCCCGCGCGCTCGCCGCCGGAGGGTCCGCCGCTCCCGTCGTGTCGAGTGCGGGGGCGCTCCTGAACGGAATCGAGGTGCTGGGTGCGCGTCGCGTGGCGATCATCACGCCATATCTCAAACCGCTGACGAAGATGGTCGCCGACTACATCGAAGACGCGGGCGTCGAAGTCGTCGATGCGCTCAGCCTGGAGGTCTCCGACAATCTCGCGGTCGCCCGGCTCGATCCTGCCGATCTCCGATCCCATTGGCGCAAAGTCGATCTGCGCAATGCCGACGCGCTCGTGCTGTCCGCGTGCGTGCAGATGCCGTCACTCGAAGCGATCGATGCGGTGGAGCGAGAGGCCGGGCTTCCCGTGCTGTCGGCGGCAACCGCGACCACCTACACCATCCTCGACAGGCTGGGTCTGGCGCCCGTTGTGCCGTCGGCGGGCAGGTTGCTCAGCGGCGAACCCCGGTCCAGACAACTGGCCGGGTCGGTGTCCCGCGAGGTCGAGACCTAGCTCGATCCGGTCAGCGTTTCACCACCACGTCGCGGTTCGCAATGGTCTGCGTCCGTTTGTACAGCCACAGCATGACGGCGAAGAACGCGACGAGGCCGAAGATCTGCGCGAAGCTGCCGTCGTTGCCGGAGAAGATCGCCAGCGGGTCCTCGTTGCCGGTACCCGCCACGATGCCCGCGAAGACGACACCGTAGAGGCTCTCGCCGACGATCAGACCGGTCGCCAGCAGCACGCCGAGACGCTTCTTGCGTTCGACGTCGCCGGTGCGGTACGCCCAGCGGTTGTAGAAGTACCCCATGATCGCGCCGATCGGGATGATCAGCGTCAGGCTCATCGGCAGGTACATACCCATGCCGACCGCCAGCGGCGGCAGGCCGAACCGTGATGTGCGGATGAGAATTTCGTCGATGATCACCACCACGACGCCGATCGCGGCGCCCAGCCCGATCAACGACCAGTCCAGCGAGCCGCCGAACACACCCTTGGCCAGCGACGAGATCAGCGCGGCCTGCGGTGCGGCGAGCGCGTTCTCGGTGGCACCAGGCGCGCCGAGGAACCCGAACGCGGTCTGCATCAGATCGAGCACCGGCGGGATGATGGCCGACCCGAACAGCACGCCGATCACCAACGCCACCTGCTGCTTCCACGGCGTGGCACCGACCAGCTGACCGGTCTTGAGGTCCTGCAGGTTGTCGTTGGAGATGGTGGCCACGCCGAACGTGACGGCCGCCGCGAACAGCGTGAACGCCACCAGCGCGGTGGAGCTGGTGTCGTCGGTGGGGCCGTACACGAACTTGATCATCAGCGCCGCGACCACCACGGTGAGGATGCCGACGCCGGAGATCGGGCTGTTCGAGGACCCGATCAGACCGGCCATGTACCCGCACACCGCGGCGATCACACCGCCGACGACGAAGATGAACACCAGGCTCGCGGCGATGATCGCGGCCGACTTGCCCTGCAACGCGGTCCCCAGACTGAAGTCCCACATGAGCAACCCGATCGGGATGAGCATCACCACGATCGTCGCGATCACGATGGGGAACGGGATGTCGCGCTGGGTGATGTCGACAAGTTGGCCCTCGCGGCGCTCGCGGGCCGACACCAGCGCCTCGGTGATGCCCTTGACGATCGGGCGCAGGATCTTCAGCAGCGTCGACACCGCGCCCACCGCGATCGCGCCGGCACCCACGAACCGCACCTCGTTGGCGAACGCACTGGAGATGACGTCGGCGACGGATTCACTGCCCGCGAAATCGCCGATGGTGCGGAACGGCAGGATGATTCCGAACGAGATCACCAGGCCGACGAGCATCGCGATGCCGACGGTCATGCCCACCAGATGTCCGACACCGATCAACGCGAACGACAGGCTCGCACCGAACATCGATCCGCCCGCGCCGACGCGGAAGTACGCGGTGATCGAATTGGCCAGCACCTTCAGATTGGCGAGCAGTGCGAACGCGACCGACACGATCGAGCCGAACGTGATGATCCGCAGACCGATCCGGTTGTCCTCGGCACCCTCGGTGCGCTCACCGACCTTGAGCACCTCGGCGGCCGCGACGCCTTCGGGGTAGGGCAGGTCCGATCCGGTCACCAGCGCGCGGCGCAGCGGGATCGAATACATCACGCCGAGGATGCCGCCGACGGCGCAGACCGCGACGGTGATCCAGTACGGGAACCCGGTCCACCAGCCGATCATCACCAGGCCGGGCAGCACGAAGATGATCGCCGACAACGTGCCCGCGGCCGACGCCACGGTCTGCACGATGTTGTTCTCCACGATCGAGTGGTCGCGGAAGTTGCGCAGGATCGCCATCGAGATCACCGCCGCCGGGATCGCCGTGGCGAATGTCAGCCCGACCTTGAGTCCCAGGTACACGTTGGCGGCGGTGAACACCAGCGTGATCGCCCCGCCGAGCAGGATGCCCCGGACGGTCAGTTCGCGCAGCGTCGGGGTGGCGGGGGTTGCAGTGCTTTCCGAGGTCACCTCGGGATTTCCTTCCGATGGACGGCAGGCCGACGCGTCCCGCCGGCCAGGTGCTTCTACACGTTAGGCCCCGAACCTGGGGATCGTGGGCAGGATCAAGCCGTTTTTGTCGGTGCCCGGTGTCATTCTGAGCGGCTCTCGAGAAAAGGAGTCGTCATGACCGCACCCAACATCCCTGCCGCCGGCTGGTACCCCGACCCCAGTGGTCAGCCCGGTCAGCGCTATCACGACGGACGCCGGTGGACCCAGCATTTCGTGCCGACACCGCCACCCGCACCCGCCGCGCCGCCACCTGCCCCGGTCGCGGTGGCCGTCGCGACCGGCGGTGGGCCCAGCCACGGCCTGCACGCCGTGCTGACCCTGCTGACCTGCGGAATGTGGTTGCCGATCTGGATCCTGGTGGCGATCTTCGGCGGCGGGGGGACCTCGGCCGTGGCGGTCAGCGGGGCGGGCGTGGTGCGGACGGCCAACCGCAGGCCGGCCATGGTGGTCGCCGCGGTGATCGGCGGGCTGTTCCTGCTCGGGCTCGTCGGCCAACATCCTTGGCTGCTGGTTGTTTTCGGTGTGCTCGGTGTGGTGGCGGGTTTCGGTGTGTGGTTGCTGAAGTCCGCGCAGCGACGCGACGAGCATCAACGGGCCGAGCAGTTCCATCGCGATATGCTCGCGCAGCGTGCCGAGGATGAGGACCAGCTGTACCAGCAGGGCGATCCGCGGGGAGTTCACGGGCGCTACATGCCACCCCCGACACCGTGAGCGGGACCGCAACGAACCCGTCGCTGCCCGTTCACCTGTAGGTCCCCATCCGCTCACCTGCCCACGCCAAGCTCTTGCGCGACCTTGGCACAACTGAAAAGGGTGACGAATGACCTGGATGAGCCAGTCGACAGCGCGGGCTGCAACGTTGACGACGCTGGTGGCACTGATCGCGGCGGGGTGCGCGACCGAGAAGGAGCCGTCGCGCGACGATGCGGCGCCGGGCCCGCGTGCCATCTCGCCCATCGACTGGAACCTGCCGGCGGCCGACCGCTACCACCGCACCGCGACCTACCCGGTGTTCCTCAACCGGCCGGCCGAGGATCCCGTCGACGCCGAGACCGTCGCGGAAATCTCGACCGTCACGCCGGACGGCAACACGCTGATCTACACCGACGCCGCCGCCAAGCGCATCGGATTCGTCGACATCACCGATGCGGCGAAACCGGTTGGCAAGGGCACGCTCTCGCTCAAGGAGCTGGGACATCAGGACGACCAGCCCACCTCGGTGGCCGCAGTCGGTGAGTTCGTGCTCGTCGTCGTCGACACCACGGGCGGCGACTTCCCGCACCCGTCGGGACGCGTCGACATCGTCCGCGTCGCCGACCGCACGCGCGTGCACAGCATCGACCTGGGCGGGCAACCGGATTCGATCGCGATCAGCCCCGACGGGACATTCGCCGCGATCGCCATGGAGAACCAGCGCGACGAGGAGTTCACCCCACCCGGCGGTGAGGAAGGTGACCTGCCGCAGCCACCAACAGGTTTCGTGCAGCTCATCGACCTTGCCGGTGCGCCGAACACATGGACGCCGCGACGGGTCGACTTCGACGTCGAAGCAGCGCGCGCCGCGGGACTCGACACGCCCGAGGACTTGGAGCCCGAGTACGTCAGCATCAACTCCCGCGGTCAGGTCGCGGTGACGCTGCAGGAGAACAACGGCATCGCGATCATCGACGGTGCCACCGGTGACGTCATCAAGATCTTCAGTGCGGGAAGCGAATCCGTCGAGGGCATCGACACCGCCGAGGACGACACCATCGACCAGACCGGATCGATCCCCGAGACACCCCGCGAACCCGACGCCATCGGCTGGATCGACGACACCCATGTGGCCACGGCCAACGAGGGGGACTGGAAGGGTGGCACGCGCGGCTGGACCATCTTCGACGCCACCACGGGCGACGTGGTGTGGGACGCCGGCAACACATTCGAACAGCTCGCGGTGCGCACCGGCCTGCACATCGAGAGCCGCGCCGAATCGAAAGGCCCTGAGCCAGAAGGGCTGGCGATCACCGACCTCGGCGGTCGCCGTACCGCGCTGATCGCCTCGGAGCGCAGCAATTTCGTCGCGGTCTACGACGTCACAGATCCGAGTTCGCCGGTGTTCCGCCAGATCCTGCCCACCACACCGGGGCCCGAGGGCATCCTGCCGATCCCGTCGCGCAACCTGCTGGCGATCTCGTCGGAGACCGATGACGCCGAAAACCGTGTGCGCGCTTCGGTGAGCGTGTACGGCTTCGGTGAGCAGTACGCGAAGGTCGGTGGTAAGCCGTCGTTCCCGTCGATCGTGTCCGGCGACATCGACAACGTCCCGATCGGCTGGGGCGCACTCGGCGCGCTGTCGGCGGATCCGAAGAATCCCGACCGGCTGTACACCGCCACGGACAACGCCTACGGCCCGGCCCGCGTTCTCGGCATCGACACAGCGCAGACCCCCGCGCTGATCGACACCGAGTTGGCGGTCACCGAGGACGGCAAGCCCGTCACACTCGACACGGAGGGTGTGGCTGCCCGGCCCGACGGCGGATTCGTGCTCGCGGTGGAAGGTGAGGAAGGCCCCGCGAATGAACTCGTGTTCGTCGACGCGAGGGGAAGCATCGAGAAGCGCGTGAAACTTCCCGCCGATGTCGCCGCGCAGCTCGGCGGGCAGGGCCTGGAGGGCGTGGCCGTCGACGGGGACGCGGTGTGGGTGGCGCTGCAGCGTGAACTCAAGAGCGACCCCAAGGGTGTGGTGCGCATCGGGCGCTACACCCCCGAGGGCGACCGGTGGGAGTGGTACGGCTATCCGCTGGAGACGACCTCGGTCGACGACGATTGGATCGGTCTGTCCGAGCTCACGGTCCACGACGGTCAGCTGCTGGTACTCGAACGCGACAAGCTCAACGGCCCTGACGCACGCGTCAAATCCCTGTATCGGGTGGCCATTCCGGACGGGGACGGTGTGACGTCGGCCGGCGAAGTACCGAGGGTGCTGCAGAAGACGCTCGCGCGCGACCTGCTACCTGACCTTCAGGCCACACACGGCTACGTGCAGGAGAAAGTGGAGGGCGTGACCGTCGGCGGCAACGGCAACCTGTACGTCATCACCGACAACGACGGACTCGACGACGCCAACGGCGAGACGGTGTTCCTCGATCTCGGGCCGGCCTCGGAGGCACTCGACGGGTAGATCCCGTTGTGAGCGGCGCTCGTAGTGGGTATGCGGACGCCATCATGGATGTCTACAACGTCGCCTTCGAATGGACCGACACCAACCGGCACTGGTTCATCGAGGTCCCGATCCGGATCACCGCCTACATCGTCATCGTGCTCATCGCGCGGTACGTGCTGCACCGGTTGATCGACCGTGCCACCACGGGCCGGTCCCACCAGGAACGCGAGGAGGGCAAGCCGCCCAGCCGACGGCCACCGCTGCTGCGGTATCTGCGTGAGCGGGCCCCCGCGGCCGCGTCGAGTTCACAGACCGCGAAGCGGCGTCAGCAGCGCGCGCAGACGATCGGTTCGGTGCTCAAGTCCACGGTGTCGATCGTGCTGCTCGGGTGGATGGTGCTGGGCGTGCTCAGCGTGCTCGGTGTCAACATCGCGCCGTTGATCGCCTCGGCGGGTGTCGCCGGTGTGGCGATCGGTTTCGGTGCGCAGAACCTGGTGCGAGATTTCGTCACGGGCATGTTCATGCTGTTGGAGGACCAGTACGGCGTGGGCGACACCGTCGATCTGGGTGCTGCGGTGGGCCAGGTGGAAAGCGTCGGCCTGCGCATCACCACACTGCGCGACATCGACGGCACGCTCTGGTACGTCCGCAACGGTGAGATCGCGCGCGTCGGCAACATGAGCCAGGACTACGCCGTCGCGCGCGTCGAGGTGCCCGTCGCGGTGACCACCGACCTCAACCGCGCCGAGGAGATCGCACTGCAGGCCGCCGAAGAAGCGCTCGCCGACCCCAAGGTGTCCGACAAGACCCTCGGCGAACCCGAGATGCTGGGCGTGCAAGACTTTTCGGCCGATCACGTCACGCTGCGGATGACCGTGAAGACCCGGCCCAACGCGCAGTGGTCGGTGCAGCGACGGCTACGTCGCGAGATCCTGCGTGCGTACGACGAACACGAGATCTACGCGCCGAACGCCTAGCCCGCGAGGACGGAGCGGGGGATCGCGATCGACGGACCGCCGGGGTCGACCACCAGGCCGCTGTATCCGCTCTGCAGCACCATGTCGGAAGTCCGATATCACCGGTGATTTCAGTGGGGAACTAGACGACGAACGCCAGCCAGAAGCCGATGGGAATCATCGCGAGATAGGACAGGACGCCGACCGGCAGGCCGAACAGGGGCGAGCGTTTGAAGTGATTGGCCACCCCTGCCGCCACGACAGCCGTGACTCCGCCGGCTGCCAGGGACATCCACGGGATGAAGACGAGCACGTTCTGGCCATGGCCGGACAGCTGGCACACACGGTCGGTGGTTCCCTCATGGCAGGCGTCGGTCGCCATGGCGAGCGGCAGCATCGCCACCACGGCGACGGCGAAGCCGACGAACAGCATTGCGATGAGAACAGCCGCGAACCATCCCCAGTGCTTGTTACCGGGTGCGCGTCGTTCGGTCGGCTCGGCCATCGGGTGTCACGGTAGATGCAGTCTCTTCGACAGTGCGATATCACCGGTGATATCGCACTTTCGATGCATATGTGTGCTCCCCTAGGAGGCGACGAGTGACCGCAGCTTGATGTCCGGGTTGTCGCGCTGGAACCCTTCGAGCCGCCACGGCGTGGAGAACAACACGAGCATGACGCCGTCGCTGCGGGTCATCACCTCGGCCGACGGCTGGCGGTTCATGAAGTCGGCGTCTTCGGGATCGACGATCCGCGCGACCTGGTACGGCAGCGGTTCCAGCGAGATCGGCGCGCTGAGCTCGGTCGCCATGCGGTGCGAGGCCACCTCGAACTGCATGGGGCCGACCGCGGCGAACACCGGGGCCTGCTCGCCACGCTTGTCCGAGCGCAGCACCTGCACCACGCCCTCCTGCTCGAGCTGCTCGATGCCGCGGCGGAACTGCTTGTGCTTGCTGGGATCGGTGCCGCGGGCCACCGCGAAATGCTCGGGCGAGAAGCTGGGGATCGGCGGAAACTGCACGGGCACATCGCGATACAGCGTGTCGCCGGGGCGCAGCGCTTGGGCGTTGGCCAACCCGATCACGTCGCCGGGCCAGGCGTCGTCCAGCGTCGAGCGCTGCTGGCCGAACACCGACTGCGCGTACTTGGTGACGAACGGCTTACCGGTGGCGGCGTGGGTGAGCACGTCGCCGCGCTCGAACGTGCCCGACACGACGCGGGCGTAGGCGATGCGGTCGCGGTGCGCGGAGTCCATGCCGGCCTGCACCTTGAACACGAATGCGCTGAACGGCGCGTCGGGGACGCGGCGCTCGCCGTCGACGTCGACGGCGCCGTTGGGCGAGGGTGCGAGCTCGACGAGCACGTCGAGCAGCTGGTTCACGCCGAAGTTCAACGCGGCCGACGTGAACAGCGTCGGCGAGGCCGTCCCGGCGAGGAACGCGTCGCGGTCGTAGTCGCCGCCGTCGGCGCTCAGCAGCTCGGACTCCTCGACCGCGGTGTCCCAGTCGTCGCCGGCGGCCGCATGCGCGGCGTCGGCGGGGATGTGCTCCTCGGGCGCGGCGGTCGCGCCGCCCGCGGTGCGGGTGAAGCGGATGAATTGCCCGCCCCGGCGGTCCAGCACACCCTTGAAGTCACCGGCGATACCAACGGGCCAAGTCAGGGGAGTGGGCTTCAAACCGATGCGCGTCTGGATCTCGTCGATCAGCTCAAGGGCGTGGCGGCCGGGGCGGTCCCACTTGTTGATGACCGTGATGATCGGGATGCCACGGTGCTTACACACCTGGAACAGCTTGAGGGTCTGCGGCTCAAGGCCTTTCGCGGCGTCGATGAGCATCACCGCGCAGTCGACGGCGGTGAGCACGCGGTAGGTGTCCTCGGAGAAGTCGGCGTGGCCGGGGGTGTCGAGGAGGTTGATCACCGAATCGCGGTACGGGAACTGCAGCACCGTCGAGGTGATCGAGATGCCTCTGGCCTTCTCCATCTCCATCCAGTCCGACACCGTGGAGCGCCGGCCCGCCTTGCCGTGGATCGCACCGGCCTCGGTGATGACCCGCGCATGCAGCGCCAGGGCCTCGGTCAGCGTCGACTTACCGGCATCGGGGTGGCTGATGACGGCGAAGGTCCGGCGGCGCGTGGCTTCGGCGGCGATGCGGCGGGAAAGAGAGGTGTTGGCGGAGGGAGCAAGGGCGGGGGTGTCGGTCATGTCGTCATAAATGGTATGGGCGCGCGCGGGCAAAACCGTAATCGAGCCGATCTCGAGCGACGGCGCCCACAGTCCTCAGGCGGTGACCGCGGCCGCCATCGCGGCCAGTTTGTCGTCCAGGGCGGTGGCTGCGGCCTCCAGATCGGGGTTGGGTTCGACGACCATGAGCGACGACGGCTTGACGTACGTCAGCGCACTACGCCCCTCGTCTTCGCTGGTCAGCAGCAGTTCTACGGGCGCGAACAGCCCGGCGGTGACGTCGTGGAAGGCTCTGGCCGGTCTATTCCTGAGTATGGCGAGCCATACTCAGATGAGTTCATCCCAGCTGTGAGCGCGCGGTGCCGGCGCCGAACAGGGTCTGCAACGTGGTCGTGCGATTGCGGTCGGCGTGGTCTTTCGCGAGCTTCTCGGCGGCGCGCGCGTCCCGATCGGCGATGGCATCAACCAGGCGATGGTGATCGTCGGAGACGGCGTGGGGGTCCGGGATCTGCCGGACCAGCCACTGCACGCGGTACAGGATCGGCGCCATGATCTCGCCGAGCGTCCGGTTGTGCGATGCGGTCACCAGCAACTGATGAAACAGCGCGTTCGCGTCATGGGCGGCCGTGAAGTCATTGCGCTCCGCGGCGTGGTCGGCGGATTCGGCCGCACCACGAAGCGCCGCGATGTCCTCATCGGTCCGGTTCTCGGCGGCCTCGCGGCAGGCCATGGCTTCCAGGGCCTGCCGGATGTCGAAAAGTTCGGTGACGTCCCGCTCGGTCCAACCGCGGACCACCAGACCGCGCGTCTTGCGTACCTCGAGAAAGCCCTCGGTCTTCAGCGCCTGCAGGGCCTCGCGTGCGGGGAGTCGTGAAACCCCGTAAGCGTCAGCCACATCCCGCTCCACCAGCCGGTACCCGGGTGGGTACCGGCCGCGGATGACGTCGGAGCGCAGCGCGTCGATGAGCCGGCCGCGCAGCATCAGGTTGCTGGGCGAGCCTTCGTCGGCGGACGGCGTCGAGGACATGATGTCCTCAGCTTAGCCATCGGCCGTCGCGCTTCGACGCTGATGTGAACCTCAGCGTCCCACGTACTCAGGGCGTGTCGGCTGATCCAGCGGATAACGCGACCGGAACTGCTCGGCGGCGTCGGCCATGGTGACGAATTCGACGCCGTCGAAGCCCGCCCACCGGTCCAGCAGGCGCTCGAGCATGAGCAGCACCTGGGGACGTCCCGAGACGTCCGGATGGAGCGTCATGGGGATGACGGCGTAGTCGAGTTCGCGGTACACCCAATCGAATTGGTCGTTCCACATCTGTTCGATGTCGCGGGGGTTCACGAAGCCGTGCGAGTTGGCGTGGCCCTTGATGAACATCATGGGCGGCAGGTCGTCGACGTACCAGTTGCCGCAGAACTCGACGAGGTCGATCTCGTGGCCGTGCTTGAGCGGCTTCATCCAGTGCTCGGCCGGTTTGGTGGTGTCGATCGGGGTCCACTCGTCACCGACACGCGCGTAGAACGGGACGAAGTCGTTGTAGTTCTGGGAGTGGTCGTAGGAGAAGTCGTACTCCTTGAGGATCGACGCGGTGTGTTCGCTCATCTCCCACCACGGCGCGACATAGCCTTTCGGGCGTGCGCCGGTGAGTTGTTCGACGAGTTCGACGCTCTTGGCCATCACGGCGCGTTCCTGCTCCTGGGACAGCGAACGCGGGTTCTCGTGGCTGTATCCGTGGGCGCCGATCTCGTGTCCGGCGTCGACGCACATCTTGGCCTGCCTGGGAAAGGTCTCGATCGAGTGGCCGGGCCAGAACCACGTCGACACGATGCCGCGACGCTCGAGCAGTTTCAGCATGCGCGGCACACCCACCTCGCCGGCGAACACGCCGCGTTGCATGTCGTTCGGCGAATCCTGACCGCCGTACGACCCCAGCCAGCCTGCGCACGAGTCGACGTCGATCCCGACACAAACCTGAATCTTCTTGTCCGTCATTCGATGTGATTCCTCACTTGTTGTTGAGCAATGCGTGCAGCTTCTCCTGGGCGTCGGCCATCGCCGCGAGATCGTCACCCGTCCACGCTCGTTCGCCGATGCTGTGCGCGGAGAGCCAGGCCGCCATCTCGTCACCGCGCTCGACGGGGCCGAGCACCTGCGCACTCACGCCGTACACCTCGCGAAGTGCCTGCGGGGGATATGGGGCCTCGGTGAACGCTGGTTGGACCAGTACCTTGCGGTGTTGCTCCAACCAGCTGACGGTCTCCAGCTTGCGCTGATCCAGCGACGGGTCGTGCTGTATGGAACGTACACCGGGAGCGCAGGATTCGGCCGCGCACAGATCGACATGCAGGCCCAGATCCGCGTCGTCGATCCGCGCCGTCGTCCGGTCGCAGCCGGTGCGCACCCGCAGTTCGGTGACGATCTCCTTGACCCGGTGCCGCAGCGGTCCCTGCTCCAGCAGCAACCCGGCTGCGGGGATGCGCGCATCAGATCCGGTGAGCTCCAGCGCCCACCACAGCGTGGCGGCGATGCTGTCGATCACCGGGATGCCAAGGCTCTGCTCCACCTCCCGCAGCACCGTGGTGCCGTCGACGTTCGTGCAGATGAGCGCGACGCCATGCGGCGCGGGATCCCCGTTCTTCGCCGCCGCCGTCAGCAGTTCGGCCACCTCAGCGGAACTCGCCTTCGCGAACGAGAGGTTGTCGGTGAGTTCCCATTCCGCGTGCGAGACGATGCCGACGTCATGACGTGCGTACTCCCGCGAGATCGCGTCGACGACGTCACAGGTGTAGGGCGTCGCGCAGGCAAGTGCGGAGATCCCGAAGTCGACGCACGCCTGCAGAATCGCCAGTGTCGACGTCGTCGCCGGAATTCCGGTCGCCTCGGTGATCGCGTCACAACACCGGCGGTCGTGCTCAAGCCCCAACCATGAACCCGCAGTCCCGTTCCACACGATGCAGTCCACCTCGGCGTCGGCCAGCAGCCGCGCAGCAGCCACCATGGTGTCGGCGTCGAACGCCGCACCGCCGCCGTCAAGGGTGATGGCCCGCACGGGAATCCGCGTGTAGTGGACGGTGACGTCGGGGCGGTCGGTGAGCAGCCGGGTGGTGGCCGGTTCGAGCGCGGTGTTCGAGGACGGGACGATCATGCCGATGCGGGTCATACCGACGCTCCCTTCGTGGTGGACAGCGGTGCGGCCTTGGGTGCCAACCGCTTCGAGTAGTCGAGGATGAGAACGGCCGCGGTCATGATCACGCCGGCGCCCACGAAGTACAGCAAGGCCCAGGTGTAGGCGCCGGTGGCGCCGACGATGAACCCGACGGCCATCGGGGTGACAAACCCGGAAATGTTGCCTGCCAGGTTCATCGCGCCACCCAGCACGCCGGCGTCCTCCCGGCCACCGAGGATCGACGGCACCGACCAGAACAATCCGACCCAGCGCAGGAAGAACAGCACGGTGGACAGCAGCAGCACCGCCGCCAGCGGGCTGGGCATGAGCACGACGCCGACCAGTCCCGCGACCACGCACATTCCGGCGAAGCCGAGCAGTGAGCGCATGACGCGGTTGGTGCCGTAACCCTTCTCTTTGAGCCGGTCCGCGAGTTGCCCGCCGATGATCTCGCCGACGAACCCGGACCCGAAGATCGCGAACGTCGACCAGCCGATGGCCTCGAGCTCGAAACCCTTGCTCTCGGAGAGGAAGAGCGGGCCCCACGTCAGCAGGCCGTAGAAGACGCCGTTGAAGCCCAGCCAGCCGGCGCACATCGCCCAGAAGCTGCGGTACTTCATGTAGTAGACGAGGCCCGCGCGCTCACCGGTGGACTGGTGGCGTGCGTTTTCTTCGCGGTGCGCCGAGACCAGGTATTCGCGTTCGGCCTCGTCGACTTTCGGGTGCTCCTCGGGGGTGTCGCGGATGGCTCGCCACGCCCAGATGCCCAGGAGCACGGTGACCGCGCCGGCGATGATGAACGCCCACCGCCAACTGCCGGTGGCACCGATCAGTGCGGCGATCGCGATACCTCCCACTGCGGAGCCCAGGGGCGCGCCGGCGTCGAGAATCGTCGCGCCCCGTCCGCGTTCCTTCTCGGTGAGGAACACCGCGTTGAGCTTGCCGCCCGCGGGCATGATCGGTGCTTCGGTCACACCGATCAGGCCGCGCGCGACGGCCATGGTCCCGATGTTCGGTGCCATGCCGGAAAGTGCGGTCGCGGTGCCCCACCCCGTGCAGGCCGCGGTGATGAGCTTGCGCGGACCGAACCGGTCGATGAGCCACCCGGCCGGGATCTGCATGGCCGCGTAGGCCCAGAAGAAGGCCGAGAGCAGCAGGCCCGTGACCTCGGCGCTGATGTGGAAATCCTCTTTGATCGCGGGCAGCGCCACCGAGAGTGAACCGCGATCGACGTAGTTGACCGTCACCAACAGGAGCAGCAAGGCGAACATCCGCCAACGGGTGTTGGACATCCCATCCCCTTCATTTGGTATACCGAGTTGGTATGCCAAACAACCTAGGGCTCGCGTAGGTCGCCTTCAACCCTTGCGCGTAACCACTACGTAAACGATCCGACGGACACCCGGGAGAGCGCGTGAACCGAGCACCTGACGTGGGGACGATCTGGGGGACCGGTCGCAATTTCCCGGTCGCTGACGGTGGACCGCCGGACGTCCCGCAACTCTTCGTGAAGAACACCCACTCCGTCATCGGGCCGGGCGAACCGCTACAGCTGACGGGCAGCGTGGCCACGCGCGTCGTCGCCGAAGGTGAGCTGGCGATCGTCATCGGCGACCAGTGCCGCGATCTCGTCACTGCTGAACAGGCCCGCGCCGTCATCGCCGGGTACTGCGTGGCCAACGATGTCACTGCCCGCGACCTTCAAGAGGTGGACGACCACTGGTCGCGAGGTAAGGGTCTCGACGGTTTCTGTCCGCTCGGCGTCGAGATGGTGGCCCCGCGCGACATGCCGACGTGGAAGGACGTCATGATCAGGACCTGGGTCGACGACGAACTGGTCCAGGACGAATCGGTGGCTGCGGCATACGTGGGGCCCGAGGAGCTCGTCTGCTGGGCCTCGCAACAGTTCACCCTCCACCCCGGAGACATCTTCTTGCTGGGGACGCCGGCCTACCGCCCGGCCGGTGACGAGAGCCGCGCCGTACTGAAACCGGGCCATACGGCCAGGGTGGAGATCACCGGAATCGGCGAACTGATCACACCGGTGATCTGAGGCTTTGTCTCGTATCGACATCCTCGGATCTACCTGTCGCAACGGCGGGGTCAAGACTCGCACACACCACCGAGCCCTCGCGGCGAAGTTGCGGGCGTGCGGCTACGATTGAGCCACTGATCGGTTCCCGGTCAGCAACCCCATCAAACTGGCTTTCGCCGAAGCACATTGGAGTGATGTTGTCGTCTGTTCGTCGTGCCTGCCTCGCGGCCGTTCTTGCCGTGCTGGCGGTGTTGGGTGGCGTCGTCGTCACGGCCCTGCCGGACTGTGTGCACGAGCACTGCCAGACGATGGCCGCCGCGCCGCAGGGAGTTCCGCAGCCCTCGCCGACCGAGCCGGCCAAGCTGACGATCACCCCGAAGAACAACGCCGAGGACGTCGAACCGCTCGCCCCGGTCGCGGTGACCGCTGTCACCGGAACCGTCACGAGCGTGCGCATGCTCAACGACGCGGGCAAGGAGATCGCGGGTGCGCTGAGCCCCGACGGCAAAGTGTGGAAGCCGGCCACCGCGCTCGGCTACGGCCGCACCTACACCATGAACGTCGTCGCCCGCGGGCCCGGCGGCATGCCGACGCGGGCCAGTTCGACGTTCACCACGGTGACGCCCACCTATCAGGCCAACGTCTACCTCAACGGCACCTCGGGGGCGCCGCTGAAGGACGGTGAGACCTACGGCGTCGGCATGGTGATCGTCGCACGCTTCGACCAGGCCATCACCGACAAGGCCAGCGCCGAACGCCGCATGAAGGTGACCACATCGCCCAAGGCCGTCGGCTCGTGGAACTGGATCGACGACCAGACCGCCCACTGGCGTCCGCGGGAGTACTACGCGCCGGGCACCAAGGTGACCGTCGACGCCGACATCTACGGCGCACGGCTCGGCGAGGACCTCTACGGCGCGCAGGACGAGAAGGTGTCGTTCGTGATCGGCGACTCGCACGTCTCGATCGCCGACGACAACACCAAACAGGTGAGCGTCTACGAGAACGGCAAGCTCGTGCGCACCATGCCGACCTCGATGGGCATGGGTGGCACCGAGACCGTCAACGGCGTGACGCTCAGCTTCTGGACCCCGCGCGGCATCTACACCGTGATGGACAAGGCCAACCCGGTCGTCATGGACTCCTCGACGTACGGTCTGCCGGTCGGATCTCGACTGGGCTACCGGACCACGATCCCCTACGCCACACGCATCAGCGTCGACGGCATCTACCTGCACCAGCTCAACGACACCATCTGGGCGCAGGGCAACACCAATGTGAGCCACGGCTGCCTCAACCTCAGCGGCGAGAACGCGCAGTGGTTCTACAACTTCTCCCGGCCGGGCGACATCGTCGAGATCCGCAACACCGGCGGCGAGCCGCTCAAGCCCGACAACAACGGCGACTGGACCATCCCGTGGGAGCAGTGGCGTAAGGGCAGCGCGCTCAACTGAGTTCCCCCCGGCCCACATATGTCTGGACGGGGCCCTGTCGTCGAGATGGACATGAGGGTTGTTGATTCTCCGGGTGTGTGCCGTGAGCACAGCCGTGGGGTCGGTCTCGGTGACAGGGCGCTGCACGGCTATATGCATGGGTGAACGCGTGATCGCCCCTACGCTGTAGGCACTCGAAGGGGTGAGATGCCGACACGACACAGATGGGGCTCGGTGGCCGGGCGCAGCGTGGCGGGGATCGTCGGCGTCGCCTCAGGCCTCATCTGGCTGTTGATCGTCTTCGTGATCCTCAAGTCGGCGTTCCCGAGCAGCGCGAGCGCCGACCCGCACGGCTACGGCCGCATCTTCGGCGTCCTGATGTACGTGCCGTTCGGCGTGTTGTGGGTGCTGACGCTGCCCCGTGCGCTCGCGCCGCGATCGCGTCGACGGGGTTTCTCCGTGGCGGTGCTGGTGCTCGCGGTGACCACGGTGCTGTTGGTCATCGCGCTGGCGTTGTCGTGACCCGCCAGATGGGATCACTTAACTTTGCTAGCTGATTAGCCGACGCTGGCGCGCTCACGTGTGGAGGCGCCGTCACCGGTGGTCGGCACGGCATCGGTGCGGCGACGGTTGGTGGGTGGCCGTGCATGTGATCCAGCGGAATTATCAGCCATTCTTGGCTCGCGAATCGATCCAGAACAGGCGTTTTGTAGCGACGGAGAAAGTTACCGTGTATTCCGCGACTGCCTGCGATTTCTCGGTTTGTGGGAAATTAGTGCGCGAACCAGGCCCTGAATGCATTCAATAAGATCAGCTATACATTTTGCCGCCCGCGTGTTAACCAAAATGCCGCCCAATCCGCCTGTGATTCAGCACACCCGAGAGGTACAGTGTGAGCACAGTCATAGAAAGGGCGAGCCAATGGTTGGTGCATTTGTTGGCGTACTGATGCTGATTCTCGGCGTCGGTGCGGTTGCTGGTGTAGTCGTGGCCGTTTCGATGGGCTTGCCCACCCTGGCCATCGCGATCGGGCTGATCTCCGGCGCGTTCTTCGCCGGACGGGCGGTCTAAACCTCGATCCACCGATGGAAAGCCTGGATAGGCGGGTGTCGATATAAGGAAAGTGCCTTCTGAGCTGCGATGATGAGTGTTCCTTACGCACTTATCGGCACAACTTCGAAAGGCACTTCCGGTGAAAGTGTCGCACAACTTCATGGCTGCGTCTGCAGTGTTCGATGATGAGCATCTGGTGTCGTGCGCCGGCCTGGTGCCGGTGATGACCCTGGCCAGCCAGACCGGGCTATCGGACCTGATCGCGGACAAGGTCGAAATCGTTGAACCGCGGATCAAGTCCGGCTCGGCCAATCCGTCACCGAAGCTGCTCACCGTGGTCGCCGGAATGTGCGCCGGCGCCGACAGCATCGACGACCTCGACCTCGTGCGCTCCGGTGGAATGAAAGCCCTCTTTGGCGGCGTGTACGCGCCCTCGACCATCGGAACACTGTTGCGGGAGTTCACCTTCGGACACGCACGCCAACTGGAAGCAGTGCTGCGTGAGCATCTGGGCGGGCTCTGCGAGCGCGTCGCGTTGCTACCCGGCGCCGATACCCAAGCGTTCGTCGACATCGATTCACTGCTGCGCCCGGTCTACGGCCACGCCAAACAAGGAGCCTCCTACGGACACACCAAGATCGCCGGCAAGCAGATCCTGCGCAAAGGCCTCTCGCCGCTGATCACCACCATCAGCACCACCACGGGTGCCCCGATGATCACCGGAGCCCGGCTGCGGGCGGGCAAGACCAACTCCGGCAAGGGCGCAGCCCGGATGATCGCCCAAGCAGTCACCACCGCCCGCGCCGCCGGTGTCAACGGGCAGATCCTGGTGCGCGGAGACTCGGCCTACGGCAACAGCACCGTGGTGGCCGCCTGCCGCCGCGCCGGCGCCCACTTCTCGCTGGTGCTGACCAAGACCCGCGCCGTCGCTGCGGCCATCGAGGCCATCAGCGATAACGCCTGGACCCCGGTCAACTACCCCGGCGCAGTGCGCGACCCCGACACCGGCGCCTGGATCTCCGATGCCGAAGTCGCCGAAACCACCTACACCGCTTTCAGTTCCACCAACACCCCGGTCACCGCTCGGTTGATCGTGCGCCGGGTCAAAGACGCCCGATACCTCGATGCGCTGTTTCCGGTGTGGCGGTATCACCCCTTCTTCACCGATTCCGACGAACCCGTCGACGCCGCTGACATCACCCACCGCCGCCACGCCATCATCGAAACCGTGTTCGCCGACCTCATCGACGGACCTCTGGCGCATATGCCCTCAGGGCGCTTCGGCGCGAACTCGGCCTGGATCCTGTGCGCGGCGATCGCCCACAACCTGCTGCGCGCCGCCGGGGTGCTCGCCGGCGGTGCCCATGCCCTCGCGCGCGGAGCCACACTGCGCCGCAAGATCGTCAACATCCCGGCTCGACTGGCTCGGCCCCAACGCCGACCCATCCTGCATCTACCCTCGCATTGGCCGTGGGCCCAGCAGTGGCTCACATTGTGGCGCAACACAATCGGCTACAGCCCGCCAACTGCTGCGACCCACTGACCACCGGACCCACAGGCCCCGACCCGAACATCACAGGAAAAGCTGGGCAGACCAGCGGCTACAGGCTGCCCACGACCTGGGCGCACGACAAAAATCAGCCCCAAACAACCTCAACAGGGTCGATCCACGGATCGAGGCTAAACCCCCGCCGGCCGTAGCCGCTTGCGTAGTCCGGTGGCGCGCACCGCCTGCCGTTCTATCGCAGCGCGCACTTCCGCTTCCGCGCCCACGACGCGCACCCGCGTCTTGGCGCGGGTGACCGCGGTGTAGAACAACTCCCGCGTCAACAACCGCGAATCCTCCGACGGCAGCAGCACCGTCACCTCGTCGGCCTGGCTGCCCTGCGACTTGTGGATCGTCATGGCGTGCATGGTCTCGACGTCGGTGAGGCGACCCGTCGCGAACGTTCCCGCATCGCCGATCACAGCCCGCATCCCGTCCGGTGTGGCGACGACGACGCCGGTGTCCCCGTTGTAGAGCTTGAGCCCATAGTCGTTGGCGGTCACCAGGATCGGACGCCCGACGTACCACGAACCCCACAGGGGTTCACCGGTTTCCTCACCGAGCCAGCGCTGCACCTGCCGGTTCCAGTGGTCGACGCCGGCCGGCCCCCGTCGGTGCGCGCACAACAACCGGTGCTCGTCGAGCGTCGCGAGCGCCTCACGCTGGTCACCGAGGATCGCGGCCTGACGCAACCGCATCGCGTGCGGCACCACCACTTCGCGCAACTGCTCGACCGGATCCTCGTGCACCCACTCGATGTGCTCACCACCGGCCGCGAGAACCGCCAGGGCTGCGTCGGCGTCACCCGTGCGGATGGCCGACGCCAGCGCGCCGATCGACTCACCGAACCGGTGCGACGTCTTCAGCTCCGCGACACCGCGCGAACCAAGACCCTCGACCAGGTCCGCCAGCACCGCGCCGGCCTCGACCGACGCCAACTGATCGGGATCGCCGACGAGCACCAGCCGTGTCTGCGGGCGCACGGCCTCCAACAACCGCGCCATCATGGTCAGCGACACCATCGACGTCTCGTCGACGACGATCACGTCGTGCGGCAACCGGTTGGCGCGGTGATGACGGAACCGCGACGACGTATCGGGCCGCGGACCGAGCAGCCGGTGCAGCGTGGTGGCGTGCAGCCCGGTCAACCGCCTGCGCTCGATGAGGTCGAGCTGATCGATTTCGAGCTGCACGGCCTCCTGCAACCGCGCGGCCGCCTTACCCGTCGGGGCCGCCAACGCGATGCGCGGCGACGGTTTCCCCGCGAGCGCGGCCTGCTCGGCCAGCAGCGCCAACAGCCGTGCCACGGTGGTCGTCTTGCCGGTGCCCGGCCCACCCGTCAACACCGTCAGGCCTTGTGAGAGTGCCACCTTCGCCGCCTCACGCTGCTCCTCGAAGCCCGCGCCGAACAGTCTCGACACATCCGGCACCGCACCGCCGGGCCGTACCGACACCAACGCCAGCACGTCGTCGCACACCTGCTGCTCTTCGAGCCAGTAGCGGTCCAGATACAGCAGATCGCCGAACAGGCGCAGCACGGGTGGCGCACCGAGCAGGGGACTGGCCGCCAGCGCCGCCAGCCACGCATCGGGATCCGGCCACGGCAGATCCGGTAACTCGACCTGCCCGGCCACCGACCGCAGGTCCACACACACCGAACCGCCGCGCAGCGCGCGCACCGCGAGGGCGACCGCGAGCTCGACCGATGCGTCCGGCTCACCGGCCAGCGCGGTCAGCCGTTGCGCCACATGCACATCGGCGGGTTCGAGGATCTCGGCGAACGCTTCGAGCAGGCTCACGACGCCTCCGCATCCAGCAGCTTCGACAGGGCCACCACCAGTTCGGCCGGCGGTTCCCAGCTGAACACCCCGGCCGGGTGCCCATCGACGACAGGGGTTGCGGGCCCGCACATGCCACGCACGAACAGGTACAGCACACCACCGAGATGCGTCGCCGGGTCGTAGCCAGGCAGCCGCCAGCCCAGATACCGGTGCAGCACAACTGCATACAGCAGCGCCTGCAGGGGATAGTCAGAATGCAGCATGGCCTCGACCATGCGGCGGCGCCCGTAGTCGGCCGCGGTCAGCGTGCCGTCGCCGGTGCCGAGCCAGTTGGTCTTGTAGTCGACGATGACGAACTTTTCGCCGACCCGCAGCACCGCGTCGACCGACCCGGACAGATACCCGCGCAGCGGTTGCACTCCGAGGATGCCCGTGCCCAACCGCTCGGCATACACCGCCAGCGGATCGTCGGCGGGCAGGTACTCGCGCAGCAGTTCACCGACATCCGACAACCGCGCGAACCGCCCACCACGCAGATCTCCACCGGCCATCGGGAACTCGAAGTCCAACTCGCACAACCGGTCACGCAGTCCGATCTGCCGCAACGTGAGGCCCGGCGCCAACGGCCCCAGCGGGGTGTCGTGCATGGGCACGAGCGCGGCGGCGAGCTCTGGCGTCTCGACCTCGACCGGCCAGTGCTGGGCATGGGCGTCGATGTGCGTCGCGAGTTCGGCGGTCAGATCCGCGGCGAGCGGATCGGCGGTCTCCAGCACGGCGTGGACGAGCGAACCGAACGCCGCACCCGTCGGCAGGTGCGCCATGGGAGAGGGCACGTCGGCACCCTCGGCCGGGGCGACCACGGGAATGTTGTCGAACTCGTCGTCGCGTTCGGTGACCTCGGGTTCGCTCGACACCCCGACACCCGCGGCCTCGGCCGCACGCAACAGCCCCGAATAGGACGTGCGCTTCCACGCCATGTCGATCGCCCGCAAAAACTTGCGGGCCGCCAGATCATCGGGCGCGGGTTCCGGTGGCATCGGGTTGACCGCACCGATCACCGATTCCTCGATAACCGGCCCACCGGCTGCCTCCCACGCCCGCAATCGTTCCAGCGCATCCTCATCCGAGATCTTGGGTGGCGAACACTTCTCGGGGACGGTCGCCTCCCCGGGCGCGCGGCCGCGCAAAAGCCGCGACAGGCCGCCGTTGGGTTCGCCGTACGACGGCGCCCACCACGCGACCACCTGCGATTGGGCGCGGGTGAGCGCGACGTAGGTGAGCCGGCTGTCGTCGCCTGCGGCCTCGGTGCGCCCGGCACGGGCGACCGCCGGATCGGGCCCGCCGACATGCAGGCAACGCTGCCCGTCGTCGTGGAACAGCACGATATCCGGTTCGGGCACATGGCGATTGAACGCGAACGGCAGGTAGACGATGGGGAACTGCAGCCCCTTGCTCACCCACACGGTCATGATCTGCACGGCCGCCGCATCGCTGTCGAGACGACGGTTGCGTTCCGATTCGCCGCCCTTCTCCGAGCGCTGCGTGCGCAGCCAGTCGCGCAGCGCGGCCAGCCCGAAGCCGTCGCGGTGCGCGGTGTCCTGCAGCAACTGGGTCATGTGGGCGAGGTCGGTCATCAACCGCTCACCGCCCTGCCACGACAGCACACGCTTGCCCATACCGGCGAGTTGCGCGGCCTCGAAGATCGCGGCGACACCGCGCTCGCGGGCGTGCCCGGCCCATTCACGCAGCGTGTCGGCCACCCGGTCGGTGAGCGCATCACCGCCTGCGGCAAGGGTTTCCGCGGTCTCACCGAAGAACATGGTGGCGGCCGCGGCGCGCACCAGACCCGGCCGGTGCGGTTGGTCGAACGCCTCGAGCAGGTACAGCCAGTCCTCGGCGGCCTCGGAGGTGAACACATCCGAATCCCCGGTGTACACCGCGGGTATGCCCGCCGCGAGCAGCGCCGAGTGACAGGCCCTGGCGTCCTTGTGGGTCTCGGTGATCACCGCGATGTCCTTCGCCTGCACCGGTTCGTCGCACCACGTCGCGCCGCTCGCCAGCAGCGCCCCGATGTCGGCGGCCAGATCGCGGCCGATGTGGCGGCGCAGCTGATCGATCGGGATCACCCTGTTGTTGCCCGGCTTTCGCGGCACCACACGCAACCGGAACGGGTCGTTGCGCGGTGCGCCGACCAGACGGTGCCCCTGGTGATGAGCCTGCACGTCGTGCACCACGATGTCGGGTCCGCCGAGTTCGGCACCCCGCAGCACGGCCTGCAGGCGGTCGACCAGCGCGCGGTCGCTGCGCCAGTTGGTGCCCAGCGTCTGCTTGTCACCGGCCGTCGCGGCGGCCCGCAGATACGTCGCGATGTCACCACCGCGGAACGCGTAGATCGCCTGCTTGGGGTCACCGATGAGCACCAGTGTCGACCGCCCCGAGAACGCGCGCTCGATCACCTGCCACTGCACGGGATCGGTGTCCTGGAACTCGTCGACCATCACGATCGGCCAGCGCTGTTGCATGCGCACCCGCGCCGGGGAGTCCTCGGGTTCCAGCGCGTCGGCAAGTCGTGTCAGCAGATCGTCGTAACCCAGCACACCACGGCGGCGCTTGCGGATCTCCAACTCGGCGAGCACATCCCGCGCGAACTTGAGCCGCACCGCGGCGGGGGAATCGGGATCCGGTTCGCGCGGGCGTAGCTCGGTGGCCGGATTGCCGACGACCATGCGCGCGAGCTCGAGCGCCTCGGGATAGCTGAGCTCGGGATCGTCCTTCTGCCCGCCGAAGTGCGCGAGATACAGATCGTCGACGATCTCGGACACCAGGTCGTCGAGGCTTTCCACGAGGGTCACCCCGGCGTCGGAGTCCCCAGCCACGCCAAGGGATTTCAGCACGATCTGGCAGAACTGGTGCGTGGTCGCGATGGTGGCGGCGTCGAACCCGGCCAGCGCGTCACGCAGACGCAGGCGCCGTGCCTGTCGATCGGTTGCGACGAGGTATTCCTCCAGGTCGTTGCAGGCGCGCGACGGGGCGTCCAACGCGACGAGCGCGGCGACGATCTGGGCGCGTACGCGCTCGCGCAGTTCCTGGCTGGCGGCGCGGCCGAACGTGATGAGCAGCATCTGGTCGAGCGTCGCGACGCCCTCGGCGACGAAACGCGTGACCAGACCGGCGAGCGCGAACGTCTTGCCGGTGCCCGCGCTGGCCTCCAGCACCGTGGTGGTGTTCGGTGCGGGCAGCGGGCCGAGCAGATCGAAAACCTTCATCGGACC
Source organism: Mycolicibacterium smegmatis (assembly GCF_001457595.1). Lineage (GTDB taxonomy): Bacteria > Actinomycetota > Actinomycetes > Mycobacteriales > Mycobacteriaceae > Mycobacterium > Mycobacterium smegmatis. The sequence goes on from NZ_LN831039.1 coordinate 1,502,477, forward strand.
GGCCTTTCGGCGCGCAGCAGCGGCAGCCACAACCGTGACGAATATGCCCCGAGCCGGTGGGTTTCGCCTTCGAACTCCTCACCGGGGCGCAGCGGTTGCATGAGGTCGCGCAGCCACGCGTCGCGACCCCATGCCCGCACGTGGGCGGGTTCGGCGTCCTCGCCCGGGTATCGGCCGCTGCGCCAGCGGAAGCCGGCCTTCTGCTCCGGGTCGTCGCCGGAGTGCCGTGCCTCGGCCCACGCATACGACGTCTTGACCGGAAGCGGCAGCGGTTCGCGCCGCCCCGCGTCGTAGATCGCCACCAGATCCGCCAGCAGTTCGACCGGGTTGTCGGGCCCGCCGAGCCCCTCGACGCGCGGCGTGGTGCCCCGCGCGGGCCGCCCGATGCACACCGCGAGCCAGTCGCGGTCGGGATACCCGGCGGCCAACGCCAGCAACGGAATCCACGACTGCAGCAGATGCTTGCCGCCGAGTTTGGAGTACGTCACCGACACCAGTCGGTCACCGAACACCGGTGACACCGTGCCGGTGAGGCGCCGGCCACTGCCCAGGTCGATGTCGACGTCATAGGCCTCACCGTCGGTGTCGCGGAACCCGAGCGCTTCGGTGGCCAGCAGTGCGCACTGGTCGCGCAGTGCGATCGCGCGGCGCCACCCCAACTGTCCGGGCGGCAGCGTGCCGCGGCGCCACTCGGCCTGCTGCGCGGCGGCCGGGGTCATGCCGCGCAGGATGTCCGAGAGCATGCGGTCGCCGACCGTCCACTCCTCGAGCGCGTCGATGTCGACGGGCATCACGTCGGACACGCCCTCGACGTCCCACGGCAGCGTGTAGTCGAGCGCGCGGAAGAATCCCTTGACAGGGTCCTTGAAAAAGTTCAGCAAGTCTTCGAGTGCGACGTCGTCGGGCAGCGGCGGCGGCAGCGGATCGCTGAAGAACGCCGGCCGCGTGGCGCGTTCACCGCTGCTGGCCCGTGCCGCGACGAGCGCGGTCTGGTCGAACGTGAACGGTTCGCCGGGCACCAGCGCGCCGGGGATCACGTTGCGTTTGTCGAAGGGCTGCAACGGATGCTGTGTGAGGACGTCGAGTGCGGAATCTTCGGTGGTGATCTTGAGCGTGTCGATCAGTTCGGCCAGCGGGACCGCGGGCGGGCGGGGCTGCCCCGAGTTCTCGTTGGCGCCGGTGTAGGTGATGACGAGTGTCTGCGTGGCCGCGAGGATCGCGTCGAGCAGCAGTTGCCGGTCCTCCGAACGGATGTCACGCTCACCGGTCATCGGGTCGCGCGCGAGGGCGTCGTCGCCGTCGACCGCGCCCAGGCGCGGGAACACGCCGTCGTCGAGACCCACGAGGCACACCACGCGGTGCGGCACCGAACGCATCGGCACCATGGTGCACACCGTGAGGGTGCCGGTGCGGAAGTTGGCCCGCGTGGGGCGCCCGGCCAGATGGCGGTCCAGCAGTGCGCGAACATCCGCCAGCCGCAACGAGGTTGCGGTGTCGCCGGCACGTGCGGTGATCTCGGCGAACTCGCGTTGCATCTGGGCTGCGGGCCAGTCCTCGTCGGCCAGTGCCAGCGCGTCGATGCCCGCGGTGAGCGCGTCGAGCCACTCGTGCAGCGGGCGGGTGCCGCTGAGCTGATCGACCGTGCGACGGAGCTTCTCGACGAAATCGGCGAACCGGCCCGCCAGCTCCACGCGGTTGCTGCTGACGTCGTCGAGCGGCAGCGTGGTCCCCAGCCAGGCGTGCGAGTCGTCGGACATGGCGACCCCGGCCAGCACGCGGTCGATGCCGAAACGCCAGGTGTTGTGCAGGAATTCGACGCCGTACGGGCGGCGGTGCTCCTGGTCGAAACCCCAGCGGATGTTGGCCTCGCGCGTCCACGCCGTGATCGCGTCGAGGTCGTCGTCGGTGAATCCGAACCGGGCCCGCACCGGCGCGGATTCGGCCAGGTTGAGCACCTCGCTCGCGGTCGCGCGGCCGCCGGCCAGCGCCAGCAGTTGCGCGGCCACCGCCAGCAGGGGATTGGTCTGCACCAGCGCGCGGTCGGCCAGCCGCACCCGCAGCTTGTGCGCGGGATGCGCGCTGAGATTTATATGTGCTCCTCGCGTGCGCGGCACGACGTCGCCGAGCCCGAACCCGGCCGTGATCAACGGCGCGTAGGTCTCGATGTCGGGACACATGACGAGGATGTCGCGGGGTTCCAGCGTGGGATCGTCGGCGAGCAGGCCGAGCAGCACCTCGCGCAGCACATCGATCTGCCGTGACGGGCCGTGGCAGCTGTGCACCTGGATCGAGCGGTCCTCGCGACGGTGGTGACGGCCCTGCGGGCGTACCGCGTCGGCCGCGATGTCGGACTGCAGCCAGCCCAGCAGCGTGTCGGGATACTCGGACCTGCCGCGGAATTCGTCGGTGTCGGGCTCGGGCAGCAGACGTTGCATCTCGCGCAGGTCGCGGCCCAGGGTGGCCAGCAGTGGATGCCCGACGTCACGGTGGCTGGTGTCCTCACGTCGGGGCAGCGGACCCTTGCGCGTGGACAGTGCCTGCCAGAGAGTGTCGCTGGGGTGGGGCAGCCACAGGTGCAGATCGTGATGCGTGGCCAGCGCGGTCAGCAATTCGACCTCGGTGGCAGGCAGGCGTGTATGCCCGAACAGCGACAGGCGCTGCGGCAGATCCGTGGGCGACTCATGTAGCTGGACAAGGGTTTTGGCGTGGCGGATGTGGGGCGGGTCGGCGTCGATGCGCTCACACAGGGCCTGCCACAGCGGCTTCTGCCAGGCCAGGTCGTCGGGTAGGCCGTCCCAGTCGACCAGCAGCCGCGGGCGCTGCCGGGCATACGACGCGAACAGCCCCGCGAGCCGTCGCGCGACCGCGTAGCGGCGGCCCTGGCGCAGCTCGTACTCCTCGCCCATCTCGAAATGGCCGAGGTGCGTCGCGAGCGTCGTGCACCACGGCTCGTCCAGGCTCTCGTCGATCACCCCGAGCAGCGGCCACACCATCGCGTCGGGCGACCACGGATCGTCGTCGGCGGTTCCGGTGAGCTCGGCGATGAGCGAGCGCGGGTTGCGGAACTCGACCGCCGCGCACACCCCGAGACGGTTGGACAACCGCTGGCTCAGCCAGCGTTCGACGCCCTTGGCAGGGACCAGCACCAGTTCGGTCGCGAACGGATCGGGCAGGGGATCCGACAGCAGCGCCGCGAGTCCGTCAGCGAGCAGATCGGTGCGTTCGGCCCGATGCAGGTGCAGTGCCATCGACACACACGATAGAGATGGGGTCAGACACTCGCGGGGATTGGTGCGGACATCGTCGAGGGGCGGGCCGCGAGCGCGAGCGCAAACGTCGCCGCCGCGGCGATCAGGAACGCCACCCGCACGTTGAACACGTCGGCCGCACCGCCCAGCAGGGCCGCAGCGAACGGGCGGGATCCGAGGAACCCGACCAGCCACAGCGCCATGATGCGCCCGCGCAGTTCTTCCGGCGCGCGCTCCTGCACGACGGTGCTCAGGCCGGTCATCGACCAGCCGAAGCCCAAGCCTGCGATCGCGAAACCGATCAGCGCGACCGGCGCCTCCGTGGCCGCCGCCAGCAGCGCGGAACCCGCGGTGAGCAGGAACAGGCCGACCGACGAGACGCGCTCGGACGCGATGCGTCCGCGCAGCACGGCCAGCACGATCATGCCGACCGCGGCACCCACACCGAACGACGCCGACAGCGCGCCCACCAACTGGGTGCCGCCGCCGAGATCCTCGGCCATCGACGGGGTCAGCGTGATCGACGGGTCCGAGGCGAATCCGACCGTCGACACCGCGAGCAGCGCCAGCAGCAGTGGGCGGTCGCGCCACACGTGGCGCAACGCCGCGCGCACGCGGTAGTCGCCGTCGGGGTCGAGCTTCGGCCGCGTCGGGAACGTCACCAGCACCAGGAAGACCGCGAAGATGACGTGCAGGCCCGCGCTGATGGCGAAGCCCGCGGCCGCGCCGAGATGGGCGGCCAGGTAGGCGCCGATGGGCGGGCCGAGGATACGGCCGATGGTCATCGGAATGCTGTTGAGCGCCATGGCGGTTGCCAGCTCGCCCTCGCGGATCAGGTTCGGCACCACCGACTGCATGGCCGGGCCGCCGATGACGAACCCGAAGCCGACGAGCGTCGCGCCCACCAGCACCGGCACCGCGACCGCGTTGCCGGTCAGATCGGGTGCGAGCGCCATCCATGCCGCGGTCGAACCCGAGCCCGCGATACACATCAGCCGGCCCAGCAGGATCTGCCGGGCCGGGTTGCCCACGTCGGCCCACTTGCCGCTGGTGGGGCTCAGGATCAGCTGGGGGAGGAATTGCGCGACGCCGACCATGCCGACCATGACGGCCGACCGTGTGGCGTCGTACATGACGATGGCCGCGACGATGCCGTGCGTCCACACCGCGACGACCGAGAAGATCTTGCCCCAGAACAACGCCCCGAACACCGGGTCGAACATGAGGCGCAGCGCGTTGCGGGGACGTGCGGGGGCGTCTGCCGTCATGAACACACCCCGCGCTCGAAGTCGGTGACCAACCGCTCGAGGAGGCCGACGAGTGTGTCGACGTCTTCGGCCGGCCAGTCGGCCACCGTCTCGGCGACCATCTGCCTGCGTCGTCCGGTGACCTCCGACAGGGCCTTGCGGCCGACGTCGGTGAGGACCAATACGCAGCGGCGCTGGTCGTCAGGGGACAGGGTCTTGGTCAGCAGTCCCGCGGCGACGACGTTGGCCACCGAGCGGCTGGCGGTCGAGTGCTCGACGGCCATGTACTCGGCGACCTCACCGATCGAGGCGCCCTGCCCGGTCTTCTCTTTCTGCTCCACGGCGCGCAGCACGCGCAGCGTCGAGAGGCTGGGAACGCTTCCGGTGTCGTCGATCAGGCGGCGTCGCCAACCCGGTCGCTGCCGGACCGTGTGGACGCGTACGAGGAGCTCGTCGAGTTCGTTGTAGCGCGGCACTAAACATGCATAGCACATACATATATCTGCGAGCCAACCGCTGCCGAGCGTGCAATCTCATCCGCCTGGGGCGGCGAGTTGCGTATGAAACCGCACGGTCGGCGAAAAAGAACTAGGAGCCGAACTCGGCCGCCAAACCGTCGATGCCCGCGCGGATGGCGGTGACGGCGTCGGCGCGGGCCTTGAGCTTACTCGCCACATGCGCGTTGGTGTGCAGGGCCGCGGCCTCGGTGGCCACCTGCTGCGCGCGGTCGAGGACCTCGTCGGGTTCGACGATCTCGTCGAGCCAGCCTGCCGAGATGGCGGCGTCACCGGAGAACACGGCCGCCATGCTGATGGCCCGCTGGAATGCCGCGCGAGTCAACCGCATCCGCATGATCTCGATCGCGGCGATGGGCAGCGTCATACCGATGGCCACCTCGTTGGCCTGGCAGCGCGACCGGGGCGACCCGACGCGGTGATCGCCGGAGAGCAGCAGGAAAGACCCCATCGCGATCGCGGGCCCGGTGGCGGCCATGATCACCGGCACCGGGAAGGTCAGGCAGCGCACGGCGAGTTCGAACCCGCCGGTGAGCATCCCCAGCGCGGCGGCAGCATCGCCCGAGGCGAACACGCTGAGGTCGAAGCCCCCGCTGAACACCTTCGAGTTCCCGGCCACCACAAGGGCTTTCACCTCACCGCTGCCCGCGGCGAGCGACGCCTGGTCGAGCGCGTCGTTGATCGCGGCCTGCATATCCGGCGACAGCGCGTTGGCTTTGCCGTCGTCCAGCGTCACCGTGGCGACGTTCCCGTTCAGTGCGTAGCTCACCAGGCTGCTCATTGGACAGATGCTACGAGTCAGTCGGCTCGGTGGCGGCGGCCGGTACGCACCGGTGGGTTGATCAGGTCGGTCTCGGGATCGTCGTCGTCGAAATCGTCGTCGTCCTCGTCATCGTCGGTGACCTCGTACCGACTGCGCCACCGCTCACGGACCTCGTTGCCCAGCGCCTTGACCCGGTTGATCTCGGTGCGCAGGGTCTGCTCGTCGGTTTCCTTTGCCGCGTACTGGTAGTAGGCGAGCACGGCCCGCAACAGCTCGAGCTTCTGCTTCTCCTGACGGGCGCGGTCGTGCGTGGTGAGCAGTTCCATACGGTCGACCGGGGGCAGGGTCGCCCAGTCCAGCACCGCGGTGTTGCGGAACTTCCTGCCGCTGGGTTTGCCGTTCTCGGGCGGCTCGTCGTAATACGTGATGGCCCCGTCGAACCGCGACGCGATGGCCTCGCCGAGCTGCTTGCGGTCCAGCGCCGAGTCCCACACGATGCGCCACTCCTGGTTCGGCGCGAGGTACGGGATCTCGGCGGGCAGGTTCAGCGGCGTGATGTCGACGAAATTGTCGTCGTAGGAGCTCTCGTACTTGCCCACGGTCGGCGGGTTGGCGAACTCGAACCGCAGCCCGTACGCGGGCCGCTGCCCGTAGTTGCGGACGACGAGTTCGACCAGATGCCAGTCAGAACTGCTGGGCTCCATGAACATCGAGACGTTCGGCTGGGTGAGCTCGGCCCGCCGCTCCTTGGCCTTCAGATATTGACGCCACGCATAGACGAGAGCGATGACGGTGACGGCGAGCGCCACCCACGCTGCGAGCGCAGTCCACGTGCCCGGGTCGAACTCAGCCAACTCGCGCCCCCGATCCGCGATTGAGTCGAATATCCCCACCAAGGGCTTATATCACGGATGTCGCGGGCAGGCACCGGTCCCGCTCAGCAAACTTTGCTCAGGACGCGACGGCGGTCAGCTCCTCGCGCGTGGCTTCCTCGGTTGCTGGGGTGTGCGATATGGCGGACGCCAGACGTTCGCCGCGCGCCGACCATTCGGTGTCTGCCCACTCGATGCGAGCAGGGAAACGGCGCCAGTACTTGGGGTGCGAGCGCAGGTACACGCCGACGCTCGCGTGCACCCTGGCGTCGAACGGCAACCGGCGGATCCCGACAGTCGGTGACGACCCGGCCAGGGCCTCGACATCGCCGGGGGCGAAATCACGTTCGCGCGCAGGCAATCCCGCGGCGACCGCGCCGTCGAGCACCCAGTCCAGTGCGATCTCGGCCAGCGGCGCGCACGCACCGTGGCCGCCGGTCACATCGCAGTGCGATCCGCGGAACCACACCTCGTCGAGTCGCGCGTCGTGGTGCATCACGCGGTGCGGAGCGTCGATCGCGACCGCGTGGCGGCCGTGCTCGACGTTGGTGAGCAGACCCGGTTCGCCGTGTGTGCCGGGGATCGCGGTGGCGTCCCACAGTCCCAAGAACCGCACTAGCACGGACGACGTACCGTCGCCGAGCAGGCCGGCGGTCACGGAGCTGACGCGGTGCCAGTCCGAGATGGTGCGCGGGGTGCGTGGGAGCACGTACGTCGAAAGCGCGTAGTCCACGAGGCCGAGAGGATCGTCGAATGTGGCGGGCACCAGTCCGACGGTGCCGAGCAGATTCGCGAGTTCACCCGCCAGGTGGCCGCCCGTGCCCGCGCCGAAGAGGAAGATCCGGTCACCGGGTTTCCACGCGTCGCGCAGGAAGTTGTACGCCTCGACCACCGCGGTGCGCGCCTCGGAGACGGCAGTGACGCGGCGGTAGACGGGGAGCTTGCGCGCGCAGTGGTACCAGGTCAGTGCAGCGGAGTCGTCCAGCAAAGCCAACAGCGCCTTGATGTTGGTATCGGCGCCCGATGCGGACTGTTCACCCGACTGGTCGAAGCAGAGCGCGATGTTCTTCATGGCGACCCCCCGCCAAACCGACAACTAGCTTGCAGGTTTCAGTTTGCCGGATAACACGGGCAGCTGTCTTGCGTATTGCGCTACTCGAAAATACTTCTGCGACGGATTCTTGCGCAGGCAATCGAATGAACAACGAAATCCGTGGCTACGGATTGATCAGACGGGGTAATTGGTCCCTCATCCGCGCGATCGTCCGGTGGATTCCGCAACAGCCCGTCTGAATGCGCCATCGGGCAGTGGGTTCATCCGCCCATCAGCATGCGCCACTGGTCGAGGTTCGACGCGCGATACACGTAGTTGCTGCGCTTCACTTCCTCAAGCGGCGCGCTCGGCTCGGCCGAGTACCAGTGGCCCGGGTAGACCGTCGGGTCGCCGGGCAGCTTGGCCAGCGCCTGCAGGCTGCGGAACATGTCGTCGACATTGCCGCCAGGAAAGTCGGTGCGACCACACCCCTCGAGAAACAGGGTGTCACCCGCGACGAGTCGGCCGTCGACCAGGAAGCACTGGCTGCCCGGCGTGTGACCGGGCGTGTGCAGAAGCTCGATGTCGATCGCTCCGACGCTGATCGTGTCGCCGTGCTCGTGGGCCGACAGCTCGCTGCGTGCGATACCGGTGACCTGCGAGACCCAGTCGGCCTCGTGGGAGTTGACGTGCACCGGCACGCTGCGGTGTTCGAGCAGTTCGGCAACACCCTTGAGGGTGAAGCCCATCATCGATCCGCCCACGTGGTCGGGGTGGTGGTGGGTGACCAGCACGCCCGCGAGTTGCATGCCGTCGGCCTCGAGCGTGGCGGCGAGCTCGTCGGCCGCATATGCCGGGTCGACCACGACGGCCTCGCCGGTCTCGCGGTCGCCGATGAAGTAGGCGAAGTTGCGCATCTGCTGCGCGATCGGGTCGGCGCCCGCGAAGTCGCGGCCCGACAGCAGTTGGCGGAAATAGAAGCGGTCGTTCGCTGCGGGGTCAGACGTGCGCTCAGCCATGCCGCAAGAGTATTGACACGTACCGCTGGCGCGAACCCGCAGGTCTAAAAACCGCACGTCATCACGTGTTTAACCGCACACGCCAAAAACTCGCATCGGATATGCGGAATTTATTAGCGTCAGCGGCATGCACCTGACCCGCTTCACCGACCTGGGACTGCGCACGCTGATGCTGCTGTCGGCAGGCGAGTCACAGGATCAGCGGGTCACGACGCGCACCATCGCCAAGAGCGCCAACGCCTCGGAGCACCACGTCGCCAAGGCCGTCTCGAAGCTCGTCGAGATGGGCATGGTCCACGCGCGCCGCGGACGCGTCGGCGGACTCGAACTCACCGAGGCGGGCCGCACCGCATCGATCGGCCGGTTGGTGCGCGAGCTCGAAGGCGACCGCGAGGTCATCGAGTGCGGCGGCGCCGCGCCGTGCCCGCTGATCGCCGCGTGCCGGCTGCGCCGCGCACTGGCCGAAGCCAAAGAGGCCTTCTACCGCGAACTCGACCGTTACACGGTCACCGATCTGACCGGCGGGCCCAGCCTGCCGATCGTGCTGCAACTCACCGCAGCGCAACCCGCCACCGAAAGGAACCCCTGATGACCGTCACCACGCCCGAGCCCGCCGACGTACGCGTTGACCTCGAGCCCGAGCACGCCGAGATCGTCTCGGCGACACTGCCTCTCATCGGAGCGAACATCGACGCCATCACCTCGGAGTTCTACCGGCGGCTGTTCACCAACCACCCCGAACTGCTGCGCAACCTGTTCAACCGCGGCAATCAGGCCCAAGGTGCACAGCAGCGCGCGCTCGCGGCCTCGATCGCGACATTCGCCAAGCACCTCGTAGACCCGGACCTGCCGCATCCCGCGGCACTGCTGTCACGCATCGGCCACAAGCACGCGTCGCTCGGGGTGACCGCCGAGCAGTACCCGATCGTGCACGACAACCTGTTCGCCGCGATCGTGGCGGTGCTGGGTGCCGACACCGTCACGCCCGAGGTCGCGGCGGCCTGGGACCGGGTGTTCTGGATCATGGCCGACACGCTGATCGCCCTGGAGCGCAACCTGTACGACGAGGCCGGCGTCGAACCCGGTGACGTGTACCGCAGGCTGCGTGTGGTCGGCCGCGTCGACGACCCGTCCGGCGCCGTGCTGGTCACCGTCCGCGCCGCCGAACCCGTGAACTTCCTTCCGGGTCAATATGTTTCGGTTGGGGTGACGCTGCCCGACGGGGCGCGTCAGCTGCGCCAGTACAGCCTGGTCAGCGTCGCCGGGGCCACCGACCTGACGTTCGCGGTCAAGCCCGTCGAGGCGACCGCGGCGCAGCCCGCGGGCGAGGTGTCCAACTGGATCAGGGACAACGTCTGCGTCGGCGACCTGCTCGACGTCACGCTGCCGTTCGGCGACCTGCACACCGACGACCTCTCGACCGGCCCGGTGATGCTCATCTCGGCAGGCATCGGGATCACCCCGATGATCGGCATCCTCGAGCACCTCGCGGCCGAGCGTCCGGACGCGCACGTGCGGGTGCTGCACGCCGACCGCAGCGACACCGCCCATCCGCTGCGTGAGCGTCAGCGCGAACTCGTCGACGCGCTGCCCGAGGCGTCGCTCGACATCTGGTACGAGGACGGCGTGACCGCGGGCATGCCCGGCGTGCACGCCGGGCTGCTCGACCTCGACGGCATCGAGCTGCCCGTCGAGCCTCAGATCTACCTGTGCGGTGGCGCCGGATTCGTCGACGCGGTGCGCGGTCAACTGGCCGCCCGCGGGGTGCCCGCCGAGCGCGTGCACTGCGAGCTCTTCGCGCCCAACGACTGGCTGCTCGATTAGATCTGTGCAGGTCAAAGCCCCTTTGGCGGCCGCGTCAACCCGCGGTTTGGTGCGGCCGCCAGGGAGGCTGTACCCTCTTTAAGGCCCCGCGGCGAGAGTCGCGGGACTGAAGTAGGTAGGCCCCCTTAGCTCAGTCGGCAGAGCGTTTCCATGGTAAGGAAAAGGTCAACGGTTCGATTCCGTTAGGGGGCTCGGTGGACGTGCGGCGGACCGCCGCCTGTGTCTATCGGGGCGGTGTAGCTCAGCTGGTTAGAGCGCACGACTCATAATCGTGAGGTCGGGGGATCGAGCCCCCCCACCGCTACAGGACGAACAAGAACCGTGAAAGAGAGCAGTCGACGTGGCCTCCAGTACTGACGTACGGCCCAAGATCACCTTGGCGTGCGAGGTGTGCAAGCACCGGAACTACATCACGAAGAAGAATCGCCGCAACGATCCCGACCGGCTCGAGATCAAGAAGTTCTGCCCGAACTGCGGAACCCATCAGCCGCACAAAGAGTCGCGGTAGCCCAACGCCAGTGGCTCTGTCGTCGAAAATCGTCGGGATGCATTACCGGTATCCCGATTTTTATGAAGTCGGCCGGGAGAAGATCCGCGAGCATGCACTCGCGATCAAGAACGACGAGACGTACTTCTACGACGAAGACGCGGCCGCGGAGCTGGGCCATGACGCCCTGCCCGCGCCACTCACTTTCATCTGCATCTTCGGCTATCAGGCGCAGTCCGCGTTCTTCGATCACGCCGACATCGGCGTGCGTGAGGCCAAGATCGTCCAGGTCGACCAGGAACTGAAGTTCTTCAAGCCGATCAAGGCCGGTGACCGTTTGTACTGCGACGTCTACGTCCACGCGGTTCGACGCGCGCACGGCACCGACATCATCGTGACCAAGAACATAATCACCAACGACGCTGGTGAGATTGTCCAGGAGGCCTACACGACCCTCGCCGGGCGTGCGGGCGACGGAGAAGAGGGTTTTTCTGATGGCTATGCGTGAGTTCAGTTCGGTCAAGGTCGGGGACACCCTGCCGGAAAGAGTCATCACGCTGACTCGCGGAGATCTGGTCAACTACGCCGGCGTCTCCGGCGACCTCAACCCGATCCACTGGGACGACGAGATCGCCAAGCAGGTCGGTCTCGACACCGCGATCGCACACGGCATGCTGACCATGGGCCTCGGCGGCGGCTACGTCACCTCCTGGGTGGGCGACCCCGCCGCGGTCACCGAGTACAACGTGCGGTTCACCGCCGTGGTGCCGGTTCCCAACGACGGTGTCGGCGCGGAGATCACCTTCAACGGCCGGGTCAAGTCCGTCGATGCCGAGGAGAAGCTGGTCACCATCGCGATCTCGGCCACCGCCGGCGGCAAGAAGATCTTCGGGCGCGCCGTCGCCACCGCACGACTCGCCTAGGAGGCCGGTATGGCGCTCAAGACTGACATCAAGGGAATGGTCTGGAAGTACCCGGACCCGTTCCTCATCGGGCGCGAGCAGATCCGCCAGTACGCCAAGGCCGTCAAGGCCATGGACCCGGCCAGCCACGACGAGGCCGCGGCCGCCGAACTCGGGCACCCCGCGCTGGTCGCACCCCTGACCTTCGCGTCGACCCTGGCACTGCTGGTGCAGCAGCACTTCTTCATGCACGTCGACGTCGGCATGCAGACCATGCAGATCGTGCAGGTGGACCAGAAGTTCATCTACCACAAGCCGCTGCTGGCCGGCGATCAGCTGCACGCGGTCATGGAGATCATGTCGCACGAGGAGCGCTTCGGCGCCGACATCGTCGTCACCCGCAACATCTGCACCAACGACGACGGTGAGGTCGTGCTCGAGGCCTACACCACCCTCATGGGCCACGAGGGCGACAACTCCATCTCGGTCAAGTGGGACCCGGAAACCGGCCAGGTGATCCGCAAGGCCATCGGTGAGTGAACGGGGTTGACGAGGCGATTAGTAGTTGACACCCACGCCGGGGTACACTCGGCACTCGGGGTTTTTCCCATTTCAGCGCGCTTCCGTTCCGCTCCGCAAAGCGAACGGGGAGCGCGCGAATTGTGTGAGCCCTGACCATGATGTGATGACAGTGCCAACATGTCGTCGCTGAAGGGGCGTAGCTCAATTGGCAGAGCAGCGGTCTCCAAAACCGCAGGTTGCAGGTTCAAGTCCTGTCGCCCCTGCTCAAACTGAATACTGGACAGTGTGTGGACACTGGAAGGTGACCTGGACGAACCAGTCCGCTATGAAGAGGAACGGAGTATGCGGTGAGCGACGAGCGCGAAGGTGCCGGCTCCGCAGACGACACGGGCACGGACACTGACGGCACTGGTGAGACCCGCGGACAGACCGCGGTGGTGACCCGGCCGCTGCGGCCGACCGGAAAGCGGGCACGTCGCGGCGTGGCCGAGAGCACCGACGAGCCCGAGACCGCCGCCGAGGCAGCTGCCGCCGTCGAGGCGGGCGGTAAGGCGAAGAAGGTCAAGAAGGACGCCTCCGGACCTTCGCGGAACCCGATCATGTTCGTCGTCAACTACCTCAAGCAGGTTGTTGCCGAACTCCGCAAGGTGATCTGGCCGAACCGTAAGCAGATGGTCAGCTACACCACGGTGGTGCTGGTCTTCCTGGTGTTCATGGTGGCGCTGATCGCCGGCGCGGATTACGGACTGGCGCGACTGGTGTCGCTGGTGTTCGGCACCTGACCGAGATTTGAGAGAGGACTGACAACGTGACCACGTTCGACGGCGACGAGACGTTCGCCGACGAGACCGCTGAGTCTGAGGCCGTCGAAGCTGCCGAGACCACCGAGTCTGAGGCCGTTGAGTCTGACGCGGCCGAAACCGAGGGCGCCGACGCTGCCGAGGAGGCCGGCGAGGCTGCCGAGGCTTCGGAGGGTGCCGAGGCTTCGGAGTCTTCGGAGGGCGAGGGCGAGGCTGCTCCCGCCGACGAGGACGAGGACCCGGCCGTCGCGCTCAAGAAGGAGCTGCGCCTCAAGCCCGGCGACTGGTACGTCATCCACTCCTACGCCGGTTACGAGAACAAGGTGAAGGCCAACCTCGAGACCCGCGTGCAGAACCTGGATGTGGGCGACTACATCTTCCAGGTCGAGGTGCCCACCGAAGAGGTCACCGAGATCAAGAACGGCCAGCGCAAGCAGGTCAACCGCAAGGTGCTGCCGGGCTACATCCTGGTGCGCATGGAGCTCAACGACGAGTCGTGGGGCGCGGTGCGCAACACCCCGGGTGTGACCGGATTCGTCGGCGCCACCTCGCGTCCGTCGCCGCTGTCGCTCGACGACGTCGTCAAGTTCCTGCTGCCGCAGGGCGCGGCGAAGAAGCCCGGCAAGGCCGCGGCCGCCGCTGCGTCCGCCGCCTCCACCGAGGCCACGCTGGAGCGTCCCGAGATCCTCGTCGACTTCGAGGTCGGCGAGTCGGTCACCGTCATGGACGGCCCGTTCGCGACGCTGCCCGCCTCGATCAGCGAGGTCAACGCCGAGCAGCAGAAGCTCAAGGTGCTGGTGTCGATCTTCGGTCGCGAGACGCCGGTCGAACTGACCTTCAACCAGGTCGCAAAGATTTAGCCGGTTCACGGCTAGAAACAAGGGGCGCTTCGCGCCCTTGGATGAGCAAGGTAAAGGAACAACACGGATGGCCCCGAAGAAGAAGGTCGCCGGGCTGATCAAGCTGCAGATCCAGGCTGGACAGGCAAACCCCGCCCCGCCGGTCGGTCCTGCGCTCGGCCAGCACGGCGTCAACATCATGGAGTTCTGCAAGGCGTACAACGCCGCGACCGAGTCGCAGCGCGGAAACGTCATCCCCGTGGAGATCACCGTCTACGAGGACCGCAGCTTCACTTTCGCCCTGAAGACCCCGCCCGCCGCCAAGCTGCTGCTCAAGGCCGCTGGTGTGCAGAAGGGCTCGGGCGAGCCGCACAAGACCAAGGTTGCCAAGGTGACCTGGGATCAGGTGCGCGAGATCGCCGAGACCAAGAAGGCAGATCTCAACGCCAACGACATCGACGCCGCAGCCAAGATCATCGCCGGCACCGCCCGGTCGATGGGCATCACGGTCGAGTAAGACATTTCCGTGGGAGGGCTGGCTTCGGCCCGCACCACGACTCCAACGACACGATTGGACTCACAATGAGCAAGAACAGCAAGGCATACCGCGAGGCCGCGGAGAAGGTCGACCGGACCAAGCTCTACACGCCGCTGGAAGCCGCGAAACTGGCCAAGGAGACCTCCTCCAAGAAGCAGGACGCCACCGTCGAGGTTGCCATCCGCCTCGGCGTCGACCCCCGCAAGGCCGACCAGATGGTCCGCGGCACCGTCAACCTGCCCCACGGCACCGGTAAGACCGCGCGCGTCGCGGTGTTCGCCGTCGGTGAGAAGGCCGAGCAGGCCCAGGCCGCAGGCGCCGACATCGTCGGCAGCGACGACCTGATCGAGAAGATCCAGGGCGGCTTCCTGGACTTCGACGCCGCGATCGCCACACCGGACCAGATGGCCAAGGTCGGCCGTATCGCCCGCGTGCTCGGCCCGCGTGGCCTGATGCCGAACCCCAAGACCGGCACCGTCACCCCCGATGTGGCCAAGGCTGTGCAGGACATCAAGGGCGGCAAGATCAACTTCCGCGTCGACAAGCAGGCCAACCTGCACTTCATCATCGGCAAGGCGTCGTTCGACGAGACCAAGCTGGCCGAGAACTACGGCGCGGCGCTCGACGAGGTTCTGCGCGCCAAGCCGTCGTCGTCCAAGGGCCGTTACCTCAAGAAGGTGACCGTCTCGACGACCACCGGCCCGGGCATCCCGGTCGACCCCTCGGTCACCCGGAACTTCACCGAGGCCTGATCTCTTTCCGCGAGTTCACTCGCGAAGAACTGCCCCTCTTCTTCGGAAGAGGGGCAGTTCTTCTTTTGGGCGGTCAGTTTGCCGCCGTTGCGGATTCACATTCGGCGAGCCGACGACGCAGGAACGCCGCGGCCGGTTCGTTGATCGCGTGGTGCTCCAGAGCGACGCCATACCAGTGGATTGCCTCGCCGGTGCGCCCGGCGCGACGCAACAGATCCGCGCGTATCACCGCGACGGTGTTGCTCCTGGCGAGCAGAGGATCGTCGGCGACCTCGTCGAGCGCCGCCAGGCCCGCCGCGTGACCGTCGCGAAAGCCGATGGCCAGCACACGATTTGCGCGGACGACGGGGGAGTCGGCCTGCTGCAGCGGACGGTCGTAGGCCAGGCAGATCGTGGACCAGTCGGTGGCCTGCCAGCCGGGTGCGGTGGCGTGCACGGCCGCGATCACGGCCTGCGGCAGATAGGCACCCGTCGCACCCTCGGCGAGGCGCAGCTGATCCAGACCGCGCGCGATCCGGCCGCGATCCCACCGGGTACGGTCCTGCTCGTCGAGCGGGATGAGGGCGCCGGTGTGGTCGGTGCGGGTGCTCCGTCGCGAATCGTGAAGCAGCACAAGCGCTGACAACGCATGCGCGTCGCGGTCGTCGGGCAGCAGCGCGCACAGTTCTGCGGCCAGGCGCACACCCTCGTCGCACAGTTCATCGCGGATCGCCGACGGGCCCGCCGTGGACCAGTAGCCCTCGGTGAACACCGAATAGATGCACGCGAGCACGTGCGGGGTGCGCTCGGGCAGCAGTTCGGCCGGCGGAACGCGCAGCGGGATGTTGGCCTTGCGAATCTTGTTCTTGGCCCGCGTGATCCGCTGCCGTACCGCGGTCTCCGACTGCAACAGCGCACGCGCGATCTCGGCCGCGGTGAGCCCGGAGATCAGCCGCAGGGTCAGCGCGAGTTGTGAGGCCCGGTCCAGTGCGGGGTGCGCGCACGTGAACATCATGCGCAGTTGGTCGTCGCGTACCGGGTGCAGCTCGGTGTCGGCGCGTGCTGTCATGTCCTCGTACACCGCGGCGTATTCCCTTCCGGTGCGCTGGGATTCACGTCGCAGCCGGTCCAGGGCACGGTTGCGGGCGACGGTGGTGAGCCAGGCGCCCGGATTGTCAGGCAGCCCGTCGGCCCACGCCTGCACGGCGTGCGCACAGGCCTCCTGGACAGCGTCTTCGGCGAGCGCGAGATCACCCGACCAGCGCGCGATCGTCGCGACCGTAGGCCCCCACTCCCGCCGGAAGACGCTGTCCAGCTCGGCCATCGGCGACCTACAGGCCCGATACACCGGCAAGTTGGCGCAACTCCACGGCCGAGGCCGGCAACATCGACGCGAGTTTGACCGCCTCATCGCGGTCCGGGGCGCGCAACACGTAGAAGCCGTTGGCGACCTCGGCGCCTTCGATGTACGGCCCGTCGGTGATCATCACCTCGCCGTCGCGCACACGCACCGTGGTGGCGGTCGACGGCGGATGCAACGGCGCCCCGGCGAGCGTCCGGTCACCGATGGTGCTGCTGAGTTCGATGTGCCGGCCCGCGAGTTCGTTCCACTCGTCGGTGCCCGGGGTGCGGGTGTTCTCCGGCGGTTCGAGAAGCAGCGCCAGCCAGTCGTTGCCGATGGGCTGCGTGGGCGCCTGGAAGTGCACGATCGGCCAGATCTCGACGGCGCCGAACGCGGCCACGGGGATCTCACGGGCCAGCGCCAGTGCGTCGTCCAGATTGTCCGCTTCGAGTACGTAGTAGCCGCACGCGATCTCAGAGGCCTCGGCGAACGGGCCGTCGGTGACCACCGGCGCGTCGGGACCGCCCTCGATACGCACGGCGCGCGAGCCAGGCGCGAGCGCGTCACCGGCCAGCAGCGCCGAGGCCGCCTTGGCATGGAACGCCTGGAACGCCGCGAATCCCTCGGCGGCCTTCTCGGGCGTGCGCTGGCTCTCGTTGCTCTTCATCAGGGCGAAGTAGAGCATTGTCGTCGTCTCCTCCGGTCAGGAGCGGAACCCTGTCGGTTCCACTCTCTACCTGTGCGACGAACGGCACCCGCTCAATGCGACAACTTTCTCCTGCCGAGTTTCTCCTGCCGAGCAGACAAATTTACTTCTGCAGCGTGAACTGGTGGACGCTGATGTGGCCCGAGGCGAAGTACTTCTGGCAGCCGTTGAGGTACTTGTCGTAGCGGTCGTAGACCTCTTGGCCCTGGATCGCGATGGCCTCGTCCTTGTTCGCCTCGAGCGCGTCGGCCCAGATCTTGAGCGTGCGGACGTAGTGCGGGCCGATCTCCTGCAGCTGGGTGAGCTTGAAGCCGGCCTCGATCGCCTTCTCCTGCTCCATGACCACTGACGGCAGACGGCCGCCGGGGAAGATCTCGGTCATGATGAAGCGCGCGAACCGGGCGTCCTCGAATGTCATGTGCAGGCCGAGCTTCTGGCCTTCGCGCAGGTCGAACCCGGTGATGTTGTGCAGCAGCATGACGCCGTCGTCGGGCAGCGCGTTGTAGGCCATGTCGAAGAACGCGGGATAGCGCTCGAATCCGAAGTGCTCGAAGGCGCCGATCGACACGATGCGGTCGACCTTCTCGTCGAACTCTTCCCAGCCCTGCAGGCGGACCTCGAGCTTGCGGTCGGTGGGCACCTTGGACAGCTTTTCGATGGCGTATTCACGCTGTTCACCGCTGAGCGTCAGGCCGATGACGTTGACGTCGTACTTCTCGGCCGCGCGGGCCATGCAGGCGCCCCAGCCGCAACCGATGTCGAGCAGTGTCATGCCGGGTTCCAGGCCGAGCTTGCCGAGCGCGAGGTCGAACTTCGCGATCTGG
The DNA here is from genome assembly GCF_001457595.1 of Mycolicibacterium smegmatis. Classification (GTDB taxonomy): domain Bacteria; phylum Actinomycetota; class Actinomycetes; order Mycobacteriales; family Mycobacteriaceae; genus Mycobacterium; species Mycobacterium smegmatis. The sequence goes on from NZ_LN831039.1 coordinate 1,520,689, forward strand.
GCCTCGTCGCCCGTCATGTCGTCGCGCTCGAAATAACCGCACGTGTAGCCCATGGTGGGGCCCAGGAACAGCTCGTAAAACTCGTTCGAAATGTCGTAGATCGACTGCAGTTCTTCGTATTTGGGTGTCAATTTAGACATATATCGAATTGCTCCAAGCCTCAGTGGTCACCCCGCCGAGTCGCCAGCCTACAGTAGGAACCCGCAGGTGAGACTCGACTCGCGTCAGAAAAACCGGGCAAATAAAATTGTCTCGAATGATCAAGAAATATCGATGGTGGGCCTGCAATTATCGTGTCGGGGCAGGTCCCGCATAGCGAATCTGAAGAGCCGCTACTTCGCCAGGGTGAACTGGTTGACGTCGATATAGCCGACGCGGAACGCGTTGGCGCAACCCGTGAGGTAGTGCATGTACCGGTCGTAGACCTCCTGCGACTGGATTCGCACAGCATCGTCGTGGTGGGATTCGAGCGCGGCGGCCCACATGTCCAGCGTGCGGGCGTAATGCAGTTGCAGCGACTGCCTGCGTTCCAGCGTGAACGACGCGCGGGTCGCGTGGTCGATCACCATGTCGACGGTCGGCAGCCGCCCACCGGGGAAGATCTCGGTGACGATGAACCTGATGAACCGCGCCATCTCGAAGGTCAGCGGCACACCCAGCTCCTGCGCGTGCTTCGGGTGGATGCCCGTGATGGTGTGCAACAGCATCACGCCGTCGTCGGGTAGCACGCGATGCGCGAACCGGAAGAAGTCGTCGTACCGCTCGTGACCGAAATGCTCGAACGCTCCGATCGACACGATGCGGTCCACCGGTTCGTCGAACTCCTCCCAGCCCGCGAGCAGCACGCGCTTGGTGCGGGGACTGGATGACTCGGAGAAGCGGCGCTCGACGTGCGCCTGCTGATTGCGGCTCAGTGTCAGCCCGACGACGTTGACGTCATAGCGCTCGAGTGCGCGCAACATCGTTGCACCCCAACCGCATCCGACATCGAGCAGGGTCATCCCCGGCTGCAGGCCCAGCTTGCCCAGCGACAGGTCGATCTTGGCGAGCTGGGCTTCTTCCAGCGTCATGTCGTCGCGCTCGAAATACGCGCAGCTGTAGGTTCTCGACGGGTCGAGGAACAGCGCGAAGAAGTCGTCCGACAGGTCGTAATGAGCTTGGACCTCGTCGAAGTGTGGTTGTAGCTTTCCGGGCTGCTTGGTCACTGACGTGCACCTCTCGGCGGAGAAACCGGGGGGCAGCATCGAACCCCCATTGGCCCGACCGTCCCCCCAGACTGTTGCACAGCGTAGACCGGGGTACCGCCGGCGGGCGAGTGCTCAGCGGCGATCCGGTACGGAAACGCGCCGAAAATGTTGCGACAGCAACGAAATCGGGCCGGTGATCAACCCACCACGGCAAAGTTTGTCTTGAGCTCGCCGATGACCTCGTCCCACACCGGCTCGGGAAGTTCGTGACCCATCCCGTCGATGAGCACCATGCGCGCACCCCGGATCGCATTGGCGATCGCGCGCCCGCCCGACGGAGGCATCAACCGGTCGGCGCGTCCGTGGATCACCACGGTGGGCGCGGTGACGCGTTCGTTGTGATGACGCAGGCTGCCGCTGCCCAGGATCGCGGCGAAATGGCGGGCGATGCCTGCGGGGTAGTACGCGCGGTCGTACAGTTCGGCGGCCTCGGCCCGGATCTCCTCTTCGGAGCGCGGGTACGCCGGGCTGCCGTTGAGCCTGCTGAGTCGAACGGCGTTGTCCAGCACGGCATCTCGCGACGCGTCGGCAGGCGGTCCGGTGATCAGCGACAGCAGCTGTCTGATTCCGGGCGGCGGGAGGAGCGCCTGGTTGTTGCTGGAGAAGATCACCCCGAGGGTCTCGGTGCGGGCCGCGTGCTGCGACGCGAACACCTGGGCGATCATGCCGCCCATGGACCCACCGACGATGTGCGCGCGGTCGATCTCCAAGTGGTCGAGCAGGGCCGCAGCGTCGTCGGCCATGTCCTCGAGCGTGTACACCGCGGGGCTGCGCTTACCGAGGAACGAGCGCGCCATCCGCAGGGCGAGCGGCGAATCGACACGCTGCCCCGACAGTTTCGTCGACAGGCCGACGTCGCGGTTGTCGAACCGGATGACGCGCAACCCCTGATCGACGAGTTTCTCGCAGAACTCGGTACGCCACATCAGCATCTGCGCACCCAGACCCATGATCAACAGGACCGCAGGATCGCCGGGATCACCCATGTCCTCGTAGAAGAGGTCGATCGGGTGGTCGGCGTCGCCGGCGCGCGCGAGCCCGGTGCGGGTCTGCATCAGGCCTTGTCCCCGCTGGGCGCCTGCGTCTCGGTTCCGGTCTCGGGGATGTCTGGGATCTCGTCGACGTCGTCGATCTCCTTGTGCTCCCGGCTCACCTCGACCATGAAGTTGGCGAAGTAACCGGTGAGCTGCGGATCGCTCATCATCTGCCACTTGGGCGCGAGCAACTTCATGTAGCGCTCGACGTAGAGGAACTGCTTGCCGATCAGCACGAGCTCGCGGGGCAGCTTGACGTCGTAGGCGTCGGCCAGGGCCGAGAGCTGCCTGCCGATCTCGGCGTAGGACATGTCGCCGAGCGACTTCATGGTCAGCGGCGTGGCGAACGCCTCGAGGTCCTTGGCGGCCTGGCCCTCGGGTTTGACGGTGCCGACCGCGCCCATCAGCACCACGATCTTGCCCGCCGCGGCGTGGTCCTTCTTGACCAGCAGGGCGTGCACCAGTTCACGCAGCAGCCAGCGCGTGCGCGGATCGATGCGGCCCATGATGCCGAAGTCGAAGAACACGATCTTGCCGTCGTCGTCGACGTAGAGGTTGCCCGCGTGCAGGTCGCCGTGGAACAGGCCGTGCCGCAGGCCGCCCTCGAACACGCTGAACAGCAGGGCCTTGACCAGTTCGGTGCCGTCGAAACCCTTCTTGCGGATCGCGGCCACGTCGTCGATGCGCACACCGGTGATGCGTTCCATGGTCAGCACGCGCTCGCTGGTCAGGTCCCAGTACACCGTGGGGACGCGGATGTTGGCGCCCAGCGGCGAGGCGTGCATGTGCGCCACCCAGGCGTCCATCGACTGGGCCTCGAGCCGGAAGTCGAGTTCCTCGGCGAGGTTGTCGGCGAAGTCGGCGACGACGTCCTGCGCGCTCAACCGCTGACCCAGCTTGGCGAATTCGACCAGACGTGCCCCGCGCTTGAGGATCTGCAGGTCGGCGGCCACGCGGCGCCGGATGCCCGGGCGCTGGATCTTGACGACGACCTCCTCGCCGCTGTGCAGCGTGGCGTAGTGGACCTGCGCGATGGAGGCCGAGGCGAACGGCGTGTCGTCGAACGTCTTGAACAGCTTGTGCGGATCGTCACCGAGTTCCTCGCGGATCAGCTTCTGCACCTCGTCCGGGTTCGCCGGAGGCACCCGGTCCAGCAGGCCGCGGAACTCGCGGCTCAAAGGTTCGCCGAAGGCGCCGGGGCTCGACGCGATGATCTGCCCGAACTTGACGTAGGTGGGTCCCAGGTCGGAGAAGGTTTTGGGAACCTGCTTGACGATCTTCTGCTGAAGAGATCCGCGGCCGAAGATGTTGGCCGCGACGCGGGCCCCGGTGCGGGTGATCTGCCATCCGGTCGCGCCGATGCGCGCGGCCTCGGCCGGGAGCGGCACGCGGTCCAGCCTGGCCACCTCGCGATGCTTGGTTTTCGCCGGCGTAGTGCTCATGTTTGCAGTGTCTCAAAGCCCGGGGTGCGGCCAAAAATGCCTGTGCCGCGCATCACACCGCGATTCACACCGATGCGAAGCTCTTCTCGACCTCGTCACGGCTCAACATCGGGTCGGTGCCGGGGACGTACGTGGGCCACGTGTGCGGCGCCAGATCGGGGTCGATGCCGTCGGCCACCCGCTCCTGGGCCTGCTTGAACTCGGGCGTCGGGCCCGTCGTGAACTCCAGTCCGTTGATGATGGACCACACCAGGCTGCGCCGCGCCGTGCGTTCGATGATGTTGGGCGACTTGTGCTGAATCAACTCCATGGCCCACCTGGGCATGGTGTCGCGAATGGCCCAGTCGATCGCGGCCTGTGGCATCGGCAGGTTCGCGCCCGTGGCCATCGACGCGCCGTGGGTCAGCGCAAGGCGCGGCAGGTAGGACTCGAGGCAGTCGAGCGTCTCGGCTTTGGTGGTCGGCAGGTCGGTGCCGCCGAGCGCCTGCCCGACGCGCACGAATTCACCGTAGTATTTGTCGATCTTCTTGCCGCGCAACGGTTGTGGGTGATACAGCTCGTGGGCCGTCGCGAGACCCCAGACCACCGTCGCGTAGTTCCAGCGCAGCCAGTCCGGATCGTCGGCGTCATACGCCGCGCCGTCGGGGCGCACGCCCTTGATGGTGTGGTGCATGGCGCGCACGGTCTTGGCCAGGCGCTCGGCGGTCTCGGTGGATCCGTACGCGGTGCCGATGAAGAACGCGATCGAGTGCCCGAGGCGCACCGCGGCGCCCGCGGGATCGATCTTCGGGACCGCGACGCCGTTCTCGTCGCGCTCCACCAGGCGCGAGTGGTGCATGCCCATCCAGTAGATGGAGGGGTCGAGCCTTTCCATGTAGGCCGCGCACTGCAGGCCGAAGATCAGCGCGTGCAGGTGCGAGTGGACGTGCCACACCGCGCTGCCCGGCCCGAACCAGCCCGGGTCCCCCTTGGGTTCGGCGAACTGCATACCGCGGAAATAGTTCCTGCGGATGTCCTTGTCGAACTTCTGGTTGAGCCACTGTCCGACGAACTCGTGCGGCATGAACACCGGCGTGCTCCCTCATGCAGATCTGGTCACGGCTGTAACCAACCATACATTTTGGATACGGGTGTGACCAGACATACGCTGTAGCCGTGACGACCCCGACCCGATGGGCCGGCGTTCCACTGACGGACCGCCGCGCCGAGCGCCGTGCGCTGCTGGTCGACGCGGCGTTCCGGCTGTTCGGCGACGGCGGCGAGACCGCGTTGTCGGTGCGGTCGGTGTGCCGCGAGTGCGGCCTGAACACGCGGTACTTCTACGAGAGCTTCGCCGACACCGACGATCTCATCGGCGCGGTGTACGACGAGGTCAGCGCCCTGCTGGCGGCCGACGTCGAAGCCGCGATGGAAGGCGCCGGGAACTCGCTGCGGGCCAGGACCCGCGCGGGCATCGCCGCGGTGCTCGGTTTCAGTTCCGCCGATCCGCGGCGCGGACGTGTGCTGTTCACCGACGCCAGGGCCAACCCGGTGCTGGCCCAGCGTCGCGCCGTGACCCAGGACCTGCTGCGCGAGGCCGTGCTCAGCGAGGGTGGGCGGCTCAATCCGGGCTCGGACCCGGTCGCCGCCCAGGTCGGTGCGGCCATGTACACCGGTGCCATGGCCGAACTCGCCCAGCAGTGGCTGGCCGGCAACCTGGGCGACGACCTCGACGCCGTCGTCGACCACGCGCTGCGACTGGTCCTGGGGCGCTGACCGGCTACGCCGTCGGCGCCGACGCGCTGGGCCGCCAGCGCCTGATCCAGTCGGTCTCGGGCCACTCCTCGGCCGCGGCCATCAACTCGTACATCGTGGCCCGGTCGATCGACTCGCGGATGATGTCGGCGTGCCCGGCGTGCCTGCTGAGCTCCTCGATGAGGTGCATGACCACCCAACGCACCGTCCAGTGGTCGATGTCGGCGGGGAACCACGGCACGTTGCGGGGGACGGGCACCGGGGCGTCGAGATCCTTCTCGGCGAAAACCCTGAGTGTTTCGGCGTTCTGGGCCTTGAGGGCGTCGAGGAGGTCCGCGATGGTCTCGTCGTCGCGCATCGAGTACTGATCGGCGTACTCGGCCATCTGCTCCTCCATCGGGCGTGGATCCGGTGGCGGCGAATCGGGCGCGTACGTGGCACGGTCGGTCCAGCCTTTCTGAACCCCGGCCGCGTGCTTGACCAGGCCGCCGATCGACAGCGCGCTCACCGACGGCGTCGACCGCGCCTGTTCGTCGGTCAGGCCGTAGGCCGCGGCGAAGAACGCGTTCTGCTGGAACTCGAGGAAGTTGATCAGGGTCTGTCGTTCGTCGGCGGCGGGCGGTGGCATACCGGGCATGTGTTCAGTTCTCCTCTGCGGTGTTGTTGGTGTGTGCGTAAGGATCACGGATACAGGCGATTTCGGCGCCATGGTGGATCACTTCCCGGTTGATGTGCAGCACCAGCTCACTCATCGGGTGGTCTGCCCATGGACCCTCGGCCGGCCCGACCGGGCGCTGCAGATCATCCTCGCTCAACGCGCGTACCCCGGTGATCCAATTGCGGTAGGCGTCGTCGAGTTGTTCGAGCGCGGTCTTTGCGTCGGTGGCGTACGGCCACGTCTGGTAGTCGGCGGGCGGACCGCCGAAGTGTGAATGGTTGCGCATCGCGAGGACGCCGACGATGACATGAGCGAGCCGCCACGCGATGGTGGTGAACGGGGTGGGTTGTGGCTCGGGGTAGCTGAAATCGATGGAGCCGTCGGCGTGCACCGTCCAGCAGCCCGGAACCGGCTGCCAGAAGTATTCGTCGTCGGTGAGGCCGTCCAGTCGCGGGCGCAGCTGGTGGGTCCAGTGGAAATCCAGCTGGTCGGCAATCAGGTCGATGTCCATGTAACCCACCCTGACAGGCATATAGGACAGTTCCCGTCCTAAAAGTGCGGCAGACTTGTCGCATGGCGCGCACCGTCGACACCACCGGCCGAGTGGTCCAACTGCTGGGGCTGCTGCAGTCCCGCCGTGTGTGGACCGGTGAGGAACTCGCCGAGCGGCTCGGCGTCACGGGGCGCAGTGTGCGACGCGACATCGAGCGCCTGCGCGAACTCGGCTATCCGGTGCATGCGAGCAAAGGGCAGGGCGGCGGTTACCAACTGGGCGCCGGAATGGCGTTGCCGCCGCTGCTGCTCGACCCCGACGAGGCCGTCGCCATGGCGGTCTGCCTGCGGCTGGCGGCCGGGGGAAGCGTCGCGGGCGTGGGCGAGTCGGCGCTGCGGGCCCTGTCCAAGCTCGACCAGGTCATGCCGGCGCGGCTGCGGTCCCAGGTCGCGGCCATCCACGACGCCACCGTGACGTTGGGGCCCAACGCCACCGACACCGCGGTGGCACCCGACGTGCTGATGACACTGGCCCGCGCGTGCCGCGACCGCGAGCACGTCAGCACCGGCTACACCGATCTGCGCGGCAATCAGACCCAACGGCGACTGGAGCCCTACCAACTCGTCACCACCGGCAGGCGCTGGTACCTGATGGCCTACGACCGTGACCGCGAGGACTGGCGCAGCCTGCGGCTCGACCGGATGTCGGATGTCCGTGCGACCGGCACCACCTTCACCGCGCGCCCCGCACCGGACGCCGCGGCCTACGTCGGCCGCGCGATCAGCGCCTCGGCGTACCCCTACGTGGCGCGGGTACGCTACTTCGCCCCGGAAAAGGTTGTCGCGCAGCGGTTTCCGCCGGGTACGGCGACGTTCGAACCGGACGGTCCCGACGCCTGCATCGTCACTTCGGGCGCCGAGTACCCCGGACAGCTCGCGATGTACTTCGCCACGGTGGGCCACGACTTCGAGGTGCTTGAACCGGCCGAGGTGATCGACGCCGTCGGTGCGATGGCCGACCGGTTGCGCCGCGCCGTCAGGTGATCCCGAGCCGGTCGGTGAGCACCAGGAACGCCACCGCGAAATCGTTGCCCGCGGTCGCGGTGCGCACGGTGTCCCAGTCGACACGTTCACGCACCGCACGTGCAGCGGGCAGCAACGACGCGAAATCGCAATGGTGTTCGTTGAGCGAGCTCAATTTCTCGGCGATCACGAGCGTCGGCGTCAGCACGGGCATCCGGATCGCGCACACGTCGAGCACCTCGACCGTGGCCAGCGTGGCCGAATCCACGGGCACCCCGTTGAGCTGGTAGAGCACGTCGACCATGGCGTCGTCGGCGGTGTAGGCCTTGAACAGCCAGTCCTCCGGGGTGCGGACCACGCGGAAACCGGCCTTCTGCAGCGTCACCTCGGCGGCCTCGGCGTCGGTCTGGGCCACCACGAAGTCGACGTCGTGAACGGGTTCCGGCGCGCCGTACGCCCACAGGGCGTAGCTGCCCGCGAGCGCGAAGTCCGGGCCGTGCGTCTTGAACGCCGAGGCCGCGCGTTTCAGCGCGTCGCGCAGGCTCTCGTTGCGACCGAGCTCGTGATCGACCACGTCCCGTCCCGACTGTCAGCGTGTCTGGTCCGTCCAGATGGGTATCAGGTACCCATGCGGGTGGCCACTTTCAACATCTTGCACGGACGTAGTGTCCACGAGGGCAGCGTCGACCTGGGCAAGCTCGGCGCCGCGGTCGCCGAACTGGATCCCGACATCCTCGGTCTCCAGGAGGTGGACCTGGACCAGCCGCGTTCCGGCAAGGCCGATCTGACCGCGGTCGCGGCCGAGGCCATGGGCGCGGTCTATCACCGGTTCGTCGCCGCGATCTCCGGGACGCCGGGTGCCACGTGGATGGCCGCGACCGGCCGTGAACAACCCGGCACCGCGGCGTACGGGATCGCGCTGCTGTCGCGGTTCCCGGTGGAGAACTGGCAGGTGGTGCGGTTACCGCGGATCCCGACGCGGTTCCCCATGTATCTGTCGGCGGTCAAGCGCGTGCAGATCGTGCACGAGGAACCCCGCGCAGCCGTCGTCGCGCGCATCGACACGCCGCTGGGCTGTATGAGCGTCGCCAACACCCATCTGTCGTTCGTGCCCGGATGGAACCGCATCCAACTGCGCCACCTGGTGCGCGACCTGAAAGGTTTCCCCGGGCCACGCCTGCTGATGGGCGATCTCAACATGGGGCCGGGGCAGCCCGCGCGGTGGCGTGCGCTCGGATCGGCGCTGACCTTCCCGGCCGACGCGCCCGAGCGCCAGCTCGACCACGTGCTCACCGACGATCACATGCTGGAGGTCGAGTCGTGCAGCGCGCCGTGCCTGCCGATCTCCGACCACCGCGCGCTGGTGGTCGACATCGCGGAATGACGCCGTAGGGTTTTGAGATGCACGTCACATCCGCGGAGTCGACGGAGCGGTACACCGGACCGGCCGAGGAGCCACGTCAGCTGGTGGCGGTGACCTACCGGGGGTGCACGCAGCCGTCCATCATCACGGTCGAGGGCGACGGCATCTCGGGTTCGGCGCGGATCGATCCCGGGGACGGTGTGGTCGAGGTGCCGGTGGACGTCGAACGGCCCGTGCCCGGCGAGATCCGGCGTGCACACGCCTCGGGTCTCGGTTTCGATTTCACGGTGGCCGAACCCGGCTGGACGATGTACATGATCAGCCACTTCCACTACGACCCGGTGTGGTGGAACACCCAGGCCGCCTACACCAGTGTGTGGACCGAGGACCCGCCCGGGCAGTGCAGGCAGACCCACGGCTTCGACTTGGTGCGTGCGCATCTCGAAATGGCGCGCCGGGAACCGGAATACAAGTTCGTGCTGGCCGAGGTCGACTACCTCAAACCGTACTGGGACGCCCATCCCGAGGACCGTGCCGACCTGCGCCGGTTCATCGCCTCTGGTCGTGTCGAGATCATGGGCGGGACCTACAACGAACCCAACACCAACCTCACGAGCCCCGAGACGGCGATCCGGAACTTCGTGCACGGCATGGGTTTCCAGCGCGACATCCTGGGCGCGACCCCGGCCACCGCGTGGCAGCTCGACGTGTTCGGCCACGACCCGCAGTTCCCCGGTATGGCGGCCGACGCCGGTCTCACGTCGAGCTCGTGGGCGCGCGGCCCGCACCACCAGTGGGGGCCGATGCAGAACGACGGGGATCCCGAACGCATGCAGTTCTGCAGCGAATTCGAGTGGATCGCGCCGTCGGGCCGCGGACTGCTGACCCATTACATGCCCGCGCACTATTCGGCCGGGTGGTGGATGGATACGTCGGCGTCGCTCGCCGAGGCCGAGGACGCCACGTACACATTGTTCACCAAGCTCAAGCGCGTCGCGTTGACCCGCAACGTCCTGCTGCCCGTCGGCACCGACTACACACCGCCCAACAAGTGGGTCACCGAGATCCACCGGGACTGGAACGCGCGCTACGTGTGGCCGAAGTTCGTGTGCGCGTTGCCGTCCGAGTTCTTCGCCGCGGTGCGCGCCGAGCTCGACGAGCGCGGCATCACGCCGTCACCGCAGACCCGCGACATGAACCCGATCTACACCGGCAAGGACGTCTCCTACATCGACACCAAGCAGGCCAACCGTGCCGCCGAGGACGCCGTGCTGGACGCCGAACGGTTCGCGGTGTTCGCCGGGTTGCTCGGCGGGGCGGACTATCCGCAGGCCGCGCTGGCCAAGGCGTGGGTGCAATTGGCCTACGGCGCGCACCACGACGCGATCACCGGATCCGAGTCCGATCAGGTGTACCTCGACCTGCTGACCGGCTGGCGCGACGCGTGGGAGCTGGGCACGACCGCGCGCTCGGCCGCCCTGCAGCTGTTGTCGGAAGCCGTCGACGGATCGATCGTGGTGTGGAATGCGTTGGCGCACAGCCGCACCGACGTCGTCACGATGCACCTGGACCGCCCGTTTCCCGGCGCGTTGCTGGGCACCGACGGCAACGTGGTGCCCGTCGTGGTCGAGCATGACGGCTTGACCGTGAGCTGGCTCGCGCGTGATGTGCCGTCGCTCGGGTGGCGTTCGTACCGGCTGGCCGACGGTGCCGGGGGCGGGTGGTCGCCTGTGCTGGGGGACGCGATCTCGAACGAACGCTATCGGTTGCGTGTCGATGCCGCGCGCGGCGGTGGGGTGACATCGCTGGTGCGCGACGGGCGGCAACTGATCGCCGGCGGCGGTGTGGGCAACGAGCTTGCGGTGTACGACGAATACTCCGCACACCCGCAGGCTGGTGAGGGCCCGTGGCATCTGCTGCCGAAGGGCCCGGTGGTGTGCTCGTCGGCGGCCCCTGCCGATCATGTCCGGTGTTACCGCAGCGCGGTGGGCCAACGGGTGGTGGTGCGCGGGCGCATCGGTGACCTGCTGCGCTACACCCAGACCATCACGCTGTGGAACGGGCTGGATCGCGTCGACTGCCGCACCGTCGTCGACGAATTCACCGGCGAGGACCGGTTGTTGCGGTTGCGCTGGCCCTGTCCGGTGCCGGGTGCGTTGCCGGTCAGTGAGGTCGGTGACGCCGTGATCGGTCGCGGGTTCGGGCTCATGCACGACGGGGTTTCTGATGGCCGGGCGGGGGATACGGCGGTGGATTCGGCGGTGGATTCGGCACGGCATCCCTGGACGCTCGACAACCCGGCGTACGGGTGGTTCGGGCTGTCGTCGGCGGTGCGGATCCGCATCAATACCGGCGTGCGGGCGGTGTCGGTGGCCGAGGTGGTCACCGCCGACGAGGATCCGGGCGCGGCCCGCGAACTGATGGTGGCCCTGGTACGTGCCGGGGTGACGGCGACGTGCAGCAGCGCCGACAAGCCGCGGTACGGCGATCTGACGGTCGACTCCAACCTGCCCGACACCCGGTTCGCCCTCGGCGGACCCGACGAGAACCCCTTCACCGCAGCGGTTCTCGCCGACGCCGACATGGCCTACACCGACGAGCTCAAACGTCAGCTCGACGCCCACGGCACGGCACGTGTGTGGGTGCCCGCGACCGCGCCGTTGACCGAGGTGTGGGTGCCCGGTGCCGACCTGCGCGGGGTACGTGCCGTAGGGGTGCTGATCCTCGCGGGCGATCTCGATGCGGTCATCGAGGATCTCGTCGACGCCGAGATCTCCGTCGACCAGGAGATCCTCGGCGACCCAGGGTCTTTCGAGGACTTCACCGTCGCGGTGCTCAACCGAGGGGCGCCGGGCTTCGCGGTCGATCCGGACGGCACCCTGCACACGTCGCTCATGCGGTCGTGCACCGGATGGCCGTCGGGCACCTGGATCGACCCGCCGCGGCGCACCGCACCCGACGGCAGCAACTTCCAGTTGCAGCACTGGACACACACGTTCGACTACGCCGTCGTCGCCGGTGACGGTGACTGGCGCGACGTCGGTGCGCCGGCACGCGCCGCCGAGTTCAACCGGCCACTGGTCGCGGTGCCGTCGGAAGACGGCCGCGGGGAGCATCCCGGGGGACTGCCGCCATGGGGATCGCTGCTGGAGATCGAACCGGCCGAAGTGGTGCAGCTCGGCGCGCTCAAGGCGACCGGAAACCCGCTGGCGTCGGGAAGTGTCCACACCGTCCGGCCGGCCGAGGGGATCACCGCGCGCCTCGTCGAGATCACCGGCGCGGCAACCGAGGTGAAGATCCGCTCCGGTCTCCGTAACGCGAGCGGTGCCGTGCCGCTGAACCTGCTGGAGGAGCCGGTCGACGGGGAACCGTCACACCTGCACGGGTACCAGATCGCGACGCTGAGCACCAGGATGAACCTGCCGCAGGTGCTGCGCGGTGAGCACCGTCAACTGGCGCCCGAAGCCGAGGCGGCGCAGCCGTTGTACGCACGCTACTGGCTGCACAACCGCGGGCCCGCACCGCTGGGCGGGCTGCCGGCGGTGGCGTACCTGCACCCGGAAAACGCTGCCGCAGAGCCGGATTCCCAGGTGGCGCTGCGGCTCACCGTCGCCAGCGACTGCACCGACGCGCCCCTGCACGGCCGGGTGCGGGTGACGGTGCCGCCGGGCTGGGCGGTGGCGACCACCGAACTGTCGTTCGTGCTGCCACCCGGCGAGTACCTGGAAACCGAAGTGGTGGTGGATATTCCGCCGGTAGCCGAGCCAGGGTTGTATCCCGTTCGCGCGGAACTCGCCGTCACCGGCGGAGACGCCGTGGGCGTGCCACCGTCGTGGCGGCAGTGCGTCGAGGACGTCTGCGTCGTCACGGTGGGTGAACCCGGCGGGCACATTCTGCGGATGCTGGCCGAACCTCAGCCGGTGGACGTCGCGGCGGGGGATGCGGCGCGCCTGAGCATGACCGTCGGGACCGACGCGCGTGCGGACCTGTCGGCCGAGGCACACCTGATCAGCCCGTGGGGCACCTGGGAGTGGATGGGGCCCGCCGCGGCCGGCGTCGACCTGCCCGCGGGCGGATCCGCCGAGGTCGTGTTCGACGTGGCCCCGCCGCCGTGGGTGGCCCCCGGCGAATGGTGGGCGCTGATCCGGGTCGGCAGTGCGGGCCGGCTGCTCTACTCGCCCGCGGTCCGGGTGGTGGTGCGGTGAGGGCTGTGGCTGCGCGGGTGGCGGGTTCGGCGGTTTTCGTCGACGAGATCGACGAGCGGGAAAGACGTTTGCGTGCTTCGAATCTGGCGTCGGCGCTGCCGCGGCCCGGCGCCAGCGAGGGCCGTCAACTGCGTCGCTGGCTGACCCAGCTCGCGGTGGCCGAGCGTGTCGTGGCCGCCGAGGTGGCCGGTGACGTCGCGCCGGCCGAGGGCGAGTTGTTGCCCGACACGGCCGCACGGTTGGAGATCGGCAGCGTCGCGGCGTCACTGTTGGCCTCGGCGCACGCGCGGGCGGTCTTCATGCGGGTCACGGCGTCGGTCTCGGTGACCGACGACGACGTGGCCGCGTACCACGCCCGCAACCCCTTGCGGTTTGCGCCGAGACCAGATGTGGACGCCGACGGGTGGCGGGGAACGCCGGTCGCGCCGCCGCTGGCCGACGTCGAAAACGCGGTGCGGCAACACCTTCTCGCGGCGGCACGCCGGCGCGAGTTCCGACGGTGGCTCGACGGAAGCTGTGCAAAGCTCGTCGACCTCGCGCCCGGCTACGAACACCCGGGTGACCCGCGCCAACCCGACAACACCCATAGACACTAGGGGCATGACGCTCACCCTGGCCCTGGACATCGGTGGCACCAAGATCGCTGCCGGCCTGGTCGACGACGACGGCACTCTGGTGCATCAGGCTCAGCTGCCCACACCCCACGGCGACGGCGAACTGATCTGGAACGTCGTCGACGAACTTGTCACCGGGGCACTGCGGGCGGCCGACGGCGCGGTGGACGGGGTCGGTATCGCGGCGGCCGGGCCGATCGACCTGCCAGGCGGAACCATCAGCCCCATCAACATCATCGAGTGGCAACGGTTTCCGATCGTCGATCGCGTGGCTGCCGCGACCGGGCTTCCGGTGCGGCTCGGCGGTGACGGACTGTGCATGGCGCTCGGCGAGCATTGGCGTGGTGCGGGCCGGGGTGCGCAGTTCCTGCTGGGCATGGTGGTGTCGACCGGCGTCGGGGGAGGGCTCGTGCTCGACGGGGCGCCGTACGACGGGCGGACCGGCAACGCAGGACACGCGGGGCACGTCATCGTCGAACTCGAAGACGGAGACCTGTGCACGTGCGGTGGGCACGGCTGCGTCGAGACCGTCGCGTCCGGACCCAACATGACGCGCTGGGCGCGCAGGCAGGGTTGGCAGGCACCGGCCGATGCCGACGCCAAGGAGCTCGCCGACGCGGCCAACGCCGGGGATGCCGTCGCGCTCGCGGCGTACCGGCGCGGTGCACGCGCGGTCGCGGCGATGATCGCGTCGGTGGGCGCGGTGTGCGATCTGGACCTGGTGGTGATCGGCGGCGGGGTCGCGAAGTCGGGGGCGCTGTTGTTCGACCCGATCCGCGAGGCACTGAAGAACTACGCGGGCCTGGATTTCCTGCGGACCCTGCAGGTGGTGCCTGCCGAACTCGGCGGAGATGCCGGCCTGATCGGGGCGGCGGCGCTGGCCCGGGCGTGAGCCTGCGCGTCGCCCTGGCGCTGACTTGGTGCAGCGACTAGCTGCGGTGACGACGCGGCGCACGCCCGGCGGCGGTGAGCGTGCGCGCACTGCTGAGGATCTACGGTGTGCCGAGGGGCAGACACGCACGCTCGCGGTGCAAGGGGGCCCAGGTGCGAGGTGCCCCGTTTTGGCTGATCGGGGGTGAGTCGGCTAGTCTTGTCGAGTTCCACCGAAGACCGTCGGTCACCGATGAGCGCTCGCGCGAAGAGCAAGAGCCTCGGCAATCGGTTGAAGGTCCGGGATTTCCCGGCGGCCCACGCAGGAGGACGAGGCTAGAGCCCAGTTGTGCTGGTTTTTCGCGCCCCGACCTGTCTGCGTCGGGGCGTTCGTCATTTCCGGACATTCTTGACCTTCTGTGACTGTCGAGGCGGAACGCCCGATACCCATCACAAGGAGGCATGCATGGCCAAGGCTGACAAGGCCACGGCGGTTGCCGACATTGCCGAGCAGTTCAAGGCGTCGACGGCCACCGTCGTCACCGAGTACCGCGGGCTGACTGTGGCCAACCTGGCTGAGCTGCGTCGTGCCCTCGGCGACTCCGCCACGTACACCGTCGCCAAGAACACTCTGGTGAAGCGCGCCGCTTCGGAAGCCGGCATTGAAGGCCTCGACGAGCTGTTCGCCGGTCCCACGGCGATCGCGTTCGTCAAGGGCGAAGCGGTCGATGCCGCCAAGGCGATCAAGAAGTTCGCCAAGGACAACAAGGCGCTCGTCATCAAGGGCGGCTACATGGACGGCAAGGCGCTGTCCGTCGCCGACGTCGAGAAGATCGCCGACCTGGAGTCCCGCGAGGTGCTGCTGGCCAAGCTGGCAGGCGCCATGAAGGGCAACCTGTCGAAGGCTGCCGGTCTGTTCAACGCGCCCGCTTCTCAGGTGGCCCGGCTCGCTGCCGCGCTGCAGGAGAAGAAGGCCGGCGAAGAAGCCGCATAGAGCGCCTGCTCTGTCGCTGCGAAAACAACCACATACAACGTCCAATAAGAATCAGGAAGGACCATAAACATGGCCAAGCTGTCCACCGAGGAACTGCTCGACGCTTTCAAGGAAATGACCCTGCTGGAGCTCTCTGAGTTCGTGAAGCAGTTCGAGGAGACCTTCGAGGTCACCGCCGCCGCTCCGGTCGCGGTTGCCGCTGCCCCGGGTGCCGCCGCCGGCGGTGCCGCCGAGGCCGCCGAGGAGCAGTCGGAATTCGACGTCATCCTCGAGGGTGCCGGCGAGAAGAAGATCGGCGTCATCAAGGTCGTCCGCGAGATCGTCTCCGGCCTGGGCCTGAAGGAAGCCAAGGATCTCGTCGACAGCGCGCCCAAGCCGCTGCTGGAGAAGGTCACCAAGGAAGCCGCCGACGACGCCAAGGCCAAGCTGGAAGCTGCCGGCGCCTCGGTCACCGTCAAGTAGTCCTCGCGACTGCTCGATTTTCCAGGAGAAGTCCCCCGGATCTTTCGGATCCGGGGGACTTTTGCTGTTTGTGACTCCGCAAAGGGAATAGATCGACGCAACGGTGATCACGCGATAGCCGGTGCGCTAAGGTGACTCAAACCACAGGCCAGAGCGGGTGGTGTGGTAGGCGTAGCGGGAAGGATCTTTGATGGGCGTCCAAATCGACGTGACGGGGTTGAGCAAGTCTTTCGGGTCGTCAAAGATCTGGGAAGACGTGACCATGTCGATCCCGGCCGGCGAGGTGAGCGTGCTGCTGGGCCCCTCCGGTACCGGCAAATCCGTGTTCCTGAAGTCGCTGATCGGTTTGCTCCGCCCCGAACGTGGCTCCATCGTCATCGACGGCACCGACATCCTGCAGTGCTCGGCCAAGGAGCTCTACGAGATCCGCACGCTGTTCGGTGTGCTGTTCCAGGACGGCGCGCTGTTCGGCTCGATGAACATCTACGACAACACCGCGTTCCCGCTCCGTGAGCACACCAAGAAGAGCGAGAGCGAAATCCGCAAGATCGTGATGGAGAAGCTCGACCTGGTCGGTATGCCCAACGACGGGCACAAGTTCCCCGGTGAGATCTCCGGCGGTATGCGCAAGCGCGCCGGTCTGGCCCGCGCACTCGTGCTCGATCCGGAGATCATCCTCTGCGACGAGCCGGACTCGGGTCTGGACCCGGTGCGTACGGCCTACCTGTCGCAGCTGCTGATCGACATCAACGCGCAGATCGACGCGACCGTGCTGATCGTGACGCACAACATCAACATCGCCCGCACCGTGCCCGACAACATGGGCATGCTGTTCCGCAAGCAGCTGGTGATGTTCGGCCCGCGTGAGGTGCTTCTGACCAGCGAGGAGCCGGTGGTCAAGCAGTTCCTCAACGGCCGCCGTATCGGCCCGATCGGTATGTCGGAGGAGAAGGACGAGGCCACCGCGGCCGCCGAGCAGGCCCTGGTGGACGCCGGCCAGCACGACGGCGGTGTCGAGGAGATCGAGGGTGTGCCGCCGCAGCTGCAGGCCACCCCGGGTATGCCCGAGCGCAAGGCCGTGGCCCGCCGTAAGGCCCGCGTGCGCGAGATCCTGCACACCCTGCCGCCCGCCGCGCAGGCCGCGATCCTCGAAGAGCTCGACCGCGACCAGCCGCAGCTGTCCGCCCCGACCGCCCAGACGGCCGCCACCGCGCCCGTCGAGAACTACGACGACTCGCCGACGGGCGTCATCGAGGTGCCCAAGCAGGCGTGAGTTTGCCGCGATCAGGCCGGGCCGTCACGGCCCGGCCTGACGTGTCTCAAGGGGCAGGCGCGCGGGCAACCGCGTCGGCCCCACCCGCCGCGATTTCGGCGATTTTCTCCGGATTTCCACGCCCGCAACGATTTTCGCTAAGATGACGGAGGTGTGTGCAGCCGGCCGGTCGGGTCGTCGCACGCACCGGCGGGTGCCGGTCCACATGACGGTGCCGGCCGGAACGGGACCGTACGACGACCGCGGGCAGGCGGGAGTGGGCGGACGCACCCAGGATCGGCGGTTGCCGGTCGTGGCCCGGGTGTGCCGGCGCGCTGGGTGGCGGGTGGAACGTCACGCGAGCGCAATTCCCCCCACCAATCAGCGTGTTCGCTCTTGACGGACGGCCCCGGACGGGCCAATCTGTTGGGCAGCATGTTCGAACGGGTTGAGGACGCCAGCCAGCGCCGGGTGACCCAGCTCATGCGCCCGAGGGGTTTGGTTGAGGAATGCGCCGTTCTGCGCTATCGTTGGACGTTGCGCTGGCTGCACCCTGCCCACCTCACCTGTACCTGACACCGTGGTCCTAGCCTGAGTAGTTTGCTCAGTACCTGGTCCTGTGTCGTTGCGTCCAGGGTTCTGGACAGGCCCAAGCCAGCCGAACCGACGCAGAATCGCGACAGAGATCCGGCGAATGCCGCATCCGAATAGTCGCATGAGGTGCTGGAAGGATGCATCTTGGCAGTCTCTAGCCAGAGCAAGTCGAACGCTATCACCAATAACTCCGTCCCAGGGGCACCGAACCGAGTTTCATTTGCCAAGCTCCGTGAACCGCTTGAGGTTCCGGGGCTGCTCGACGTTCAGACGGATTCCTTCGAGTGGCTGGTCGGGTCCGACCGGTGGCGGCAGGCCGCCATCGACCGCGGCGAGGAGAACCCCGTCGGCGGCCTCGAAGAGGTCCTCGCCGAGCTTTCCCCCATCGAGGATTTCTCGGGCTCGATGTCACTGTCCTTCTCGGATCCGCGCTTCGACGAGGTCAAGGCCTCGGTCGACGAGTGCAAAGACAAGGACATGACGTACGCGGCCCCGCTGTTCGTCACGGCTGAGTTCATCAACAACAACACCGGCGAGATCAAGAGCCAGACGGTCTTCATGGGTGACTTCCCGATGATGACCGAAAAGGGCACCTTCATCATCAACGGCACCGAGCGCGTCGTGGTGTCGCAGCTGGTCCGTTCGCCGGGCGTGTACTTCGACGAGACCATCGACAAGTCCACCGAGAAGACGCTGCACAGCGTCAAGGTGATCCCCGGCCGCGGTGCGTGGCTGGAGTTCGACGTCGACAAGCGCGACACCGTCGGTGTGCGTATCGACCGCAAGCGCCGCCAGCCGGTCACCGTGCTGCTCAAGGCGCTCGGTTGGACCAACGAGCAGATCGTGGAGCGCTTCGGCTTCTCCGAGATCATGATGGGCACGCTGGAGAAGGACACCACCTCCGGCACCGACGAGGCCCTGCTCGACATCTACCGCAAGCTGCGCCCGGGCGAGCCGCCGACCAAGGAGTCCGCGCAGACCCTGCTGGAGAACCTGTTCTTCAAGGAGAAGCGCTACGACCTGGCCCGTGTGGGCCGTTACAAGGTCAACAAGAAGCTGGGCCTGAACGCGGGCAAGCCGATCACCAGCTCGACGCTGACCGAAGAGGACGTCGTCGCGACCATCGAGTACCTGGTGCGTCTGCACGAGGGTCAGACCTCGATGACCGTCCCGGGTGGCGTCGAGGTTCCCGTCGAGGTCGACGACATCGACCACTTCGGCAACCGTCGTCTGCGCACCGTCGGTGAGCTGATCCAGAACCAGATCCGCGTGGGCCTGTCCCGCATGGAGCGTGTCGTGCGTGAGCGCATGACCACCCAGGACGTCGAGGCGATCACGCCGCAGACCCTGATCAACATCCGTCCCGTCGTGGCGGCGATCAAGGAGTTCTTCGGCACCAGCCAGCTGTCGCAGTTCATGGACCAGAACAACCCGCTGTCGGGTCTGACCCACAAGCGTCGTCTTTCGGCGCTGGGCCCCGGCGGTCTGTCCCGTGAGCGCGCTGGCCTCGAGGTCCGCGACGTGCACCCCAGCCACTACGGCCGCATGTGCCCGATCGAGACCCCTGAGGGTCCCAACATCGGTCTGATCGGTTCGCTGTCGGTGTACGCCCGCGTGAACCCGTTCGGCTTCATCGAGACGCCGTACCGCAAGGTCGAGAACGGTGTGGTCACCGACCAGATCGACTACCTGACCGCCGACGAGGAGGACCGCCACGTCGTGGCGCAGGCCAACTCGCCGACCGACGAGAACGGCCGCTTCACCGAGGACCGCGTCATGGTCCGCAAGAAGGGCGGCGAGGTCGAGTTCGTCTCCGCCGACCAGGTGGACTACATGGACGTCTCGCCGCGCCAGATGGTGTCGGTCGCTACGGCCATGATCCCGTTCCTCGAGCACGACGACGCCAACCGCGCCCTGATGGGTGCCAACATGCAGCGCCAGGCGGTTCCGCTGGTGCGCAGCGAGGCACCGCTGGTGGGTACCGGTATGGAACTGCGCGCCGCGATCGACGCCGGTGACGTGGTCGTCGCCGACAAGACCGGTGTCATCGAGGAGGTCTCGGCCGACTACATCACGGTCATGGCCGACGACGGCACGCGTCAGTCCTACCGCCTGCGCAAGTTCGCCCGGTCCAACCACGGCACGTGCGCCAACCAGCGTCCGATCGTGGACGCCGGCCAGCGTGTCGAGGCCGGCCAGGTCATCGCCGACGGCCCCTGCACCCAGAACGGTGAGATGGCCCTGGGCAAGAACCTGCTCGTGGCGATCATGCCGTGGGAAGGCCACAACTACGAGGACGCGATCATCCTCTCGAACCGCCTGGTCGAAGAGGACGTGCTCACCTCGATCCACATCGAGGAGCACGAGATCGATGCCCGCGACACCAAGCTGGGCGCCGAGGAGATCACCCGGGACATCCCGAACGTCTCCGACGAGGTGCTCGCTGACCTCGACGAGCGCGGCATCGTCCGCATCGGCGCCGAGGTCCGCGACGGCGACATCCTGGTCGGCAAGGTCACCCCGAAGGGTGAGACCGAGCTGACCCCGGAGGAGCGGCTGCTCCGCGCGATCTTCGGTGAGAAGGCGCGCGAGGTCCGCGACACGTCGCTGAAGGTCCCGCACGGTGAGTCGGGCAAGGTCATCGGCATCCGCGTGTTCAGCCGCGAGGACGACGACGAGCTGCCCGCGGGCGTCAACGAGCTGGTCCGCGTCTACGTCGCCCAGAAGCGCAAGATCTCCGACGGCGACAAGCTCGCCGGACGCCACGGCAACAAGGGCGTCATCGGCAAGATCCTGCCCGTCGAGGACATGCCGTTCCTGCCGGACGGCACGCCGGTCGACATCATCCTGAACACCCACGGTGTGCCGCGTCGTATGAACATCGGCCAGATCCTGGAGACCCACCTCGGGTGGGTGGCCAAGGCCGGCTGGAACATCGACGTCGCCGCGGGCGTGCCGGACTGGGCGTCCAAGCTGCCCGAGGAGCTGTACTCGGCTCCCGCGGACAGCACGGTGGCGACCCCGGTGTTCGACGGCGCGCAGGAAGGCGAGCTCGCCGGTCTGCTCGGCTCGACCCTGCCGAACCGCGATGGTGAGGTCATGGTCAACGCCGACGGCAAGGCGACGCTGTTCGACGGCCGCAGTGGTGAACCGTTCCCGTACCCGGTGACGGTTGGCTACATGTACATCCTGAAGCTGCACCACCTGGTCGACGACAAGATCCACGCGCGTTCGACCGGTCCGTACTCGATGATCACCCAGCAGCCGCTCGGTGGTAAGGCGCAGTTCGGTGGTCAGCGCTTCGGTGAGATGGAATGTTGGGCCATGCAGGCGTACGGCGCTGCCTACACCCTGCAGGAACTGCTGACCATCAAGTCCGACGACACGGTGGGCCGCGTCAAGGTGTACGAGGCGATCGTCAAGGGCGAGAACATCCCTGAACCCGGTATCCCCGAGTCGTTCAAGGTGTTGCTCAAGGAGCTGCAGTCGCTGTGCCTCAACGTCGAGGTGCTCTCCAGCGACGGCGCGGCGATCGAGATGCGTGACGGTGACGACGAGGACCTGGAGCGCGCTGCCGCGAACCTGGGAATCAACCTGTCCCGCAACGAATCCGCGTCCGTCGAGGATCTCGCGTAGAGCCTCGTCCGAAGACCGCCTCAGTAGTCAAGTTTCAACACCCGCAAGGGGAAAGGGAGTTACGTGCTAGACGTCAACTTCTTCGATGAACTCCGCATCGGTCTCGCGACCGCGGACGACATCCGCAACTGGTCTTACGGCGAGGTCAAGAAGCCGGAGACCATCAACTACCGCACGCTCAAGCCCGAGAAGGACGGCCTGTTCTGCGAGAAGATCTTCGGACCGACTCGCGACTGGGAGTGCTACTGCGGCAAGTACAAGCGTGTCCGCTTCAAGGGCATCATCTGTGAGCGCTGCGGCGTCGAGGTGACCCGCGCCAAGGTGCGCCGTGAGCGGATGGGCCACATCGAGCTGGCCGCGCCCGTCACGCACATCTGGTACTTCAAGGGTGTCCCGTCGCGTCTGGGCTACCTGCTGGACCTGGCCCCGAAGGATCTGGAAAAGATCATCTACTTCGCGGCCTACGTGATCACCTCGGTCGACGAGGAGATGCGGCACAACGAGCTGTCCACGCTCGAAGCCGAGATGGCCGTCGAGAAGAAGGCCGTCGAGGATCAGCGCGACGCCGACCTGGAGGCCCGCGCCCAGAAGCTCGAGGCCGACCTGGCCGAGCTCGAGGCCGAGGGTGCCAAGTCCGACGTGCGTCGCAAGGTGCGCGACAGCGGCGAGCGCGAGATGCGTCAGCTGCGCGACCGTGCCCAGCGTGAGCTGGACCGGCTCGACGAGATCTGGAACACCTTCACCAAGCTCGCTCCCAAGCAGCTCATCGTCGACGAGGTGCTCTACCGCGAGCTGCAGGACCGCTACGGCGAGTACTTCACCGGCGCCATGGGCGCGGAGTCGATCAAGAAGCTCATCGAGAACTTCGACATCGACGCCGAGGCCGAGTCGCTGCGCGAGGTCATCCGCAGCGGCAAGGGGCAGAAGAAGCTGCGCGCGCTCAAGCGTCTGAAGGTCGTCGCGGCGTTCCAGCAGTCGGGCAACTCGCCCATGGGCATGGTGCTCGACGCCGTTCCGGTGATCCCGCCGGAGCTGCGCCCCATGGTTCAGCTCGACGGTGGCCGCTTCGCGACCTCCGACCTGAACGACCTGTACCGCCGCGTCATCAACCGCAACAACCGGTTGAAGCGTCTGATCGACCTCGGCGCGCCCGAGATCATCGTGAACAACGAGAAGCGCATGCTGCAGGAGTCTGTGGACGCGCTGTTCGACAACGGCCGCCGCGGCCGTCCGGTCACCGGGCCGGGCAACCGTCCGCTCAAGTCGCTGTCGGATCTGCTCAAGGGCAAGCAGGGCCGGTTCCGTCAGAACCTGCTCGGTAAGCGTGTCGACTACTCGGGCCGTTCGGTCATCGTGGTCGGTCCGCAGCTCAAGCTGCACCAGTGCGGTCTGCCCAAGCTGATGGCTCTCGAGCTGTTCAAGCCGTTCGTGATGAAGCGTCTGGTCGACCTGAACCACGCGCAGAACATCAAGAGCGCCAAGCGCATGGTCGAGCGTCAGCGTCCGCAGGTGTGGGACGTGCTCGAAGAGGTCATCGCCGAGCATCCGGTGCTGCTGAACCGTGCACCCACGCTGCACCGCCTGGGTATCCAGGCCTTCGAGCCGCAGCTGGTCGAGGGCAAGGCCATCCAGCTGCACCCGCTGGTGTGTGAGGCCTTCAACGCCGACTTCGACGGTGACCAGATGGCCGTGCACCTTCCGCTGAGTGCGGAGGCGCAGGCCGAGGCCCGCATCCTGATGCTGTCGTCGAACAACATCCTGTCCCCGGCGTCGGGCAAGCCGCTGGCCATGCCGCGTCTGGACATGGTGACCGGTCTGTACTACCTGACCACCCTCGTCGAGGGTGCGACCGGCGAGTACCAGCCCGCCACCAACGATGCTGCCGAGCAGGGCGTCTACAGCAGCCCGGCCGAGGCCATCATGGCCATGGACCGCGGTGCGCTGAGCGTCCGAGCCAAGATCAAGGTGCGGCTGACCGATCTGCGTCCGCCGGCCGACATCGAGGCCGAGCGGTTCCCGGAGGGCTGGAAGCCGGGCGACGCGTGGACCGCCGAGACCACGCTGGGCCGCGTCATGTTCAACGAGCTGCTGCCGAAGAGCTATCCGTTCGTCAACGAGCAGATGCACAAGAAGGTCCAGGCCCGGATCATCAACGATCTGGCCGAGCGCTTCCCGATGATCGTGGTGGCGCAGACCGTCGACAAGCTCAAGGACGCCGGCTTCTACTGGGCCACCCGTTCGGGTGTCACCGTGTCGATGGCCGACGTTCTGGTGCCGCCGCAGAAGCAGGAGATCCTGGAGCGGCACGAGGCCGAGGCCGACGCGATCGAGCGCAAGTACCAGCGCGGCGCGCTGAACCACACCGAGCGCAACGAGTCGCTGGTCAAGATCTGGCAGGACGCCACCGAAGAGGTCGGTAAGGCCCTGGAGGAGTTCTACCCGGCGGACAACCCGATCATCACGATCGTGAAGTCGGGCGCCACGGGTAACCTCACCCAGACGCGCACCCTGGCCGGCATGAAGGGTCTGGTGACCAACCCGAAGGGTGAGTTCATCCCGCGTCCGATCAAGTCCTCGTTCCGCGAGGGCCTGACGGTGCTGGAGTACTTCATCAACACCCACGGTGCCCGTAAGGGTCTGGCCGACACCGCTCTTCGTACCGCCGACTCGGGTTACCTGACCCGTCGTCTGGTGGACGTGTCGCAGGACGTCATCGTGCGCGAGCACGACTGCGAAACCGAGCGCGGCATCAACGTCACGCTGGCCGAGCGCGGCCCCGACGGCACGCTCATCCGCGACGCGCACGTCGAGACCTCGGCGTTCGCCCGCACGCTGGCCACCGATGCGGTCGACGCCGACGGCAACGTCGTCATCGAGCGCGGTCATGACCTGGGCGACCCGGCCATCGACGCGCTGCTGGCAGCCGGCATCACCACGGTGAAGGTCCGCTCGGTGCTGACCTGCACCTCGGCGACCGGTGTGTGCGCGATGTGCTACGGCCGCTCGATGGCCACCGGCAAGCTCGTCGACATCGGCGAGGCCGTCGGTATCGTCGCCGCGCAGTCGATCGGTGAGCCCGGTACGCAGCTGACCATGCGCACCTTCCACCAGGGTGGTGTGACCGGTGGCGCCGACATCGTCGGTGGTCTGCCCCGTGTGCAGGAGCTGTTCGAGGCTCGTGTGCCGCGGAACAAGGCGCCCATCGCCGATGTCGCGGGCCGCGTGCGTCTGGAGGAGAGCGACAAGTTCTTCAAGATCACCATCGTTCCCGACGATGGCGGCGAAGAGGTTGTCTACGACAAGCTCTCGAAGCGTCAGCGTCTGCGCGTGATCACCCACGAGGACGGCACCGAGGGTGTCCTCTCCGACGGTGACCACGTCGAGGTCGGCGACCAGCTGATGGAAGGCGCCGCCGATCCGCACGAGGTGCTGCGTGTCCAGGGCCCGCGCGAGGTGCAGATCCACCTCGTCAAGGAGGTCCAGGAGGTCTACCGGGCCCAGGGCGTGTCGATCCACGACAAGCACATCGAGGTCATCGTCCGGCAGATGCTGCGTCGCGTCACGATCATCGATTCGGGCTCGACGGAGTTCCTGCCCGGTTCGCTGACCGAGCGTGCCGAGTTCGAGGCGGAGAACCGCCGGGTCGTCGCCGAGGGTGGCGAGCCCGCGGCAGGCCGTCCGGTGCTGATGGGTATCACCAAGGCGTCGCTGGCCACCGATTCGTGGCTGTCGGCGGCGTCGTTCCAGGAGACCACTCGCGTGCTGACCGATGCGGCGATCAACTGCCGCAGCGACAAGCTGAACGGTCTGAAGGAGAACGTGATCATCGGCAAGCTGATCCCGGCCGGTACCGGTATCAGCCGCTACCGCAACATCCAGGTGCAGCCGACCGAAGAGGCCCGTGCCGCTGCGTACACGATCCCGTCCTACGAGGATCAGTACTACAGCCCGGACTTCGGCCAGGCCACCGGTGCCGCGGTGCCGCTGGACGACTACGGCTACTCGGATTACCGCTAAGCAGTAGGAAAAAGCCCCCGGGGTGCGCAAGCGCCCCGGGGGCTTTTTCGTGTGCCGAATGTGATTACCTAGCACTCACATTCGACGAGCGGACGGGCACGGCCGAGCCGTGCCCTGGGCGGGCTCTCTCACCGGGCATCGCGCACGACGAGCGTGTCACGAGCGATACCGGAAGTACGGTGCGTCTGCGCAGGCGGCGTCCCGGGTCGTCGAGGCGTGCGAAGAGGCGTTCGGCGGCGAACCGTCCCATTTCGTCGCCGTCCTGGTCGATCACGGTGATCGGCGGCCGCAACGCCGCGGCGGTGGGGAAGTCACCGAACCCGACGAGCGCGATGTCGTTGCGCCGCAACGCCTGCAACGCCGAGACGACGGACACCGTGCACCGCGCGTTCGACGAGAACACCGCGGTGGGCGGATCGGGCTCGGCGAGGAAACGCCGCAGCGCGGCGGTCACGGTGTCGGTGTCGACGTCGCCGAGGTGGACGAGACGCTCGTCGTGGGGCATGTCGGCGTCGGCCAGGGCCTCGCGGCTGCCCTGCAACCGCAGGTGTGCGGTCACCACATCGTCGCCGAGGAACGCGATGCGCCGGTGTCCGTGCGAAATCAGATGTGCGACAGCCTCATACCCGCCGCCGACGTCGTCCTGGACCACGGAGTCGGCGACCAGGCGGCCGGGCATGCGGTCGACGAACACCAGGGGAGTGGTGGCCTGCCAGGGCCGCAGGAACGACATGTCGGGGCCGACGGGGCAGATGATCATGCCCGCGACCTTGCGGTGCAGCACGGCCTCGATCGACCGCTGCTCGTGCGAGGGCTCCCAGCCCACGCTGGTCACGATGACCGCCACGCCGCGGGCGCTGGCCTCACGCTCGACGGCGCCGATGATGCCTGCGAAGAACGGGTCGGCCACGCCGGGTACCGCGACACCGATCGCGGCGTCGCGACCGGTGCGGAACGACACCGCGAGCATGTTGGGGACGTACTTGAGATCCTCGATGGCCTGCTCGACCCGTCGGCGGACGTCGTCGGAGACGTAGCGATCGTTATTGACCACGCGGGACACGGTTTTCGCGCTGACACCGGCACGCTGTGCCACGTCGCGCATGGTCGCCATCGCGTCACCTCCCCGCATTCCGGGCGCAAGTATGTCACCGGTGTCAGAGTTTCGCACCATTTTTTATGACACCGATGACATGCGCGTCGAAGTGGCGTACTCTCGCGGCTTAGGCGTGATCCAGGTAACAAGACACACAGGAAAGGGACGGCGCCCACGATATGAAGGCCGTGCTCTACGAGGCCCCCAAGACCTGGTCGGTCACCGACGTCCCCACACCGCAACCCGGAAAAGGCGAGGTGCGCATCAGGGTCGCCCAGGTGGGCGTGTGCGGCACCGACCTGCACATCCACGACGGTGAATTCGGGGCGGTGTTCCCCCTGATCCCGGGCCACGAACTGGTGGGCGTCGTCGACGCGGTGGGCGAGGGCGTGAGCCGCTTCGGCATCGGTGAGCAGGTCACCGTCAACCCCAACGTGTACTGCGGGCAGTGCCCGTACTGCCTGGCCGGGCGGCTGGGGCAGTGCGCGGCAATGCTGGGCTACGGCAGCAACTTTCCCGGTTTCTTCGCCGAGTACGCGATCGCCGACCACACGCTGGTGTTCTCCACCGAGGGTCTGCCGCTGGACACCGCGGTGTTCAGCGAGCCGACGGCATGCGCCATGCACGGCCTGGAATCGCTGCAGATGCGCCCGGGCGGCAGCGCGCTGGTTCTCGGTGCGGGCCCCACGGGTCTGCTGCTGGCACAGCTGATCGCCGCCGGTGGTGCGTCGTCGGTGACGGTGGCCGGGCCGACGCAGGCCAAGCTGGACACCGCGAGCGCGCTCGGCATCGACCGCACCGTCCGAATCTCGCGCGACGACCCCGAGGGCAACATCGCGGCGCTGATGGCGGCGTCGCCGCACGGCGACGGGTACGACGCCGTCGTGGAGGCCACCGGGTCACCCGCCGTCGGCGACATCTGCGTGCCGCTGGCGCGGCGCGGCGGCACCGTGCTGATCTACGGCGTGACGCGCGAGGACGACATCGTGCGGTTCCATCCGTTCGACGTGTTCCGCCGCGAGATCACCATCAAGGGGTCGTTCGCCGAGATGACGTCGTTCGGCGCGGCGATCGACGCGCTGCGCGGCGGGCGGGTCCGCACCGACGGCATCATCACGCACCGCTTCGCGCTCGACGACTACGGCCAGGCGCTCGAAAAGTTACGCAGCGACCCTGCCGTGCACAAGGTGGTGATCGTGCCGTGACACCCGCACGTCCACAACTGTTGCCGCCCAACATCATCGAACACTGGTACGCAGGGGGTCCGGCCCTTTCCGCGTGGCGCGGGCTGCCGCCGGTGGGAGAGCGCAGCCCTGAGGAATGGGTCGGCGCGACCGTCGGCCGGTTCGGCGAACCCGACCGCGGGCCCGCGAAACTGGCCGACGGGACGCTGCTGCGTGACGCCGTCATCGCCGACCCGGCCGCCTGGCTGGGCACTTCGAACTCCGACGGTGACACCGGTGTGCTGGTCAAGCTGATCGACGCCGGGCAACGCCTGCCCGTGCACGTGCACCCGACGCGTGACTTCGCGGTGCGCCACCTCGACTGCGTGTACGGCAAGACCGAGGCCTGGTATGTGCTGCAGACCCGCGGCGACGCCGAGGTGTGGGTGGGATGGCGCGAGGACGTCGACCCGGCACACATCCGCGCGCTCGTCGAATCCCAGGACAGCGCCGCGATGCTCGCGCTCATGAACCGGATCGAGGTGCGCCCCGGTGACGGGGTGCTGGTGCCCGGCGGCACCGCACACGCGATCGGTGCGGGGGTGCTCGTGGTGGAGGCCCAGGAGCCCACCGACCAGTCGATCCTGTTGGAGCGCACCAACACCACCGCGTCCGACGCCGAGATCTTCCTGGGGCTGGACCGCGACGTGGCGCTCTCGGCGCTGGATCCACATGCGCTGGCGGATCCTTCGACCGTGCTGCGCCACGCCGACGGGAACGGGTTGTTCCCCGTACTGCCCGACGCCGCGGA
Source organism: Mycolicibacterium smegmatis (assembly GCF_001457595.1). Taxonomy (GTDB): domain Bacteria; phylum Actinomycetota; class Actinomycetes; order Mycobacteriales; family Mycobacteriaceae; genus Mycobacterium; species Mycobacterium smegmatis. Next base: position 1,549,396 of record NZ_LN831039.1, read on the forward strand.
CCCGTATTTCCGCATGGAGATCCTCACCGCCGGAGGGCGCGTACCCGCCGGGTTCGCGGTGGCCGTGGTGCTGAGCGGACGCGGCGTGCTGCGCGCCGCGGACTCGGCACTGGAGGTCGCCGCGGGAAACACGCTTGTGGTGCCGGCCGCGTCCGGCGACTGGCAGGTGGACGGAGAGGCCCGTCTGCTGGTCTGCCGGGCCGGCACCACGTGGCCGCCAGGACGATAGGAGGCGATGCATGACCGCACTGCTCGAAGCCCGCGGGATCTCCCGCAGTTTCGGCCATGTTCGCGCCCTCGACGGGGCGGACTTCGACATCGACGCCGGTGAGGTCGTCGGGCTGATCGGCGACAACGGCGCAGGCAAATCCACGCTCATCAAGGCACTTTCGGGCAGCCTCGAACTCGACGACGGCGAGATCCTGTTCGAGGGCAAGCCGGTGCACCTCGCGACCCCGCGCGACGCCAACGACCTGGGTATCGAGGTCGTGTACCAGGATCTGGCGCTCGCACCGCACCTCAACCCCGTGCAGAACGTCTTCCTGGGCCGCGAGATCCCGCGGCCCGGACTGCTGGGCCGGTTCGGGTTCATGGACGAGAAGACGATGCGCAAGCAGGCCGCGGCGTCGTTCGCCGAACTCGGCGCCACGGTGCGCTCGCTGAGCGCGCCCGTGGGCTCGATGTCCGGCGGTCAGCGCCAGAGCATCGCGATCGCGCGCGCCATCGCCTGGGCCGACAAGGTCGTGATCCTCGACGAGCCGACCGCCGCGCTGGGCGTGGTGCAGACCAAGAACGTGTTGGAGACCGTGAAACGGGTCCGCGACAAGGGAATCGCCGTGATCTTCATCAGCCATTCGATGCCGCACGTGCTGGAGGTGTGCGACCGCATCCAGGTGCTGCGCCTGGGCCGGCGCGTGGCCACCTATCCGGGGCAGGGCACCAGCGTGGAGACCCTGGTGGGTGCGATGACCGGTGCGCTCGATGGGCGGGCGGCATGAGTATGACGAGCTCCAGCGAGAAGCCGGCCACCTCGGTGCCGGCACCCAGCGGCATCGGCGAGCACGACGAATTCGAGATCTCGCCGCTGCGGCGCATTCTCGGTCTGCAGGCGTTCTGGATCCTGGGTGTCCTGGTGGTCATCTGCCTGTTCTTCAGCGTGCTCGCGGGCGACCGGTTCCTGTCGGCCGGGAACTTCTCGCTGATCTCGCAGAACGTCGCGGTGTGGGCCGTGCTCGGCGTCGGCATGACGTTCGTGATCATCACGGCGGGCATCGACCTGTCGGTCGGATCGGTGCTGGTGTTCTCGTCGGTGGTCGCCGCCAAGGTGATGGCCGCGATGGGCGGCAACGGACCGGGGGTGGCCGCGGCCGGTCTGGTCGCCGCGGTGCTGAGCGGTATGGCGTGGGGCGCGCTCAACGGCGTGCTGGTGGCCAAGGCTCGTGTGCCCGCGCTCATCGTCACGCTCGGAACACTCTCGGTGGCACTGGGTTTGGCGCAGGTCATCACCGGCGGCATCGACATCCGCTCGGTGCCAGCCGAACTCACCGACTTCAGCGCATACACCAAGGTGCTGGGCATCCCTGGCCTGCCGTTCGTCGCGCTGATCATCCTGATCGTCGGCGGGATCCTGCTGCACAAGACCCGGTTCGGGCGCTACACGTACGCCATCGGGTCCAATGCGGAGGCGGCCCGTCGCACCGGCATCAAGGTCACGCGACACCTGATCGCGGTCTACGCACTCGCGGGCACCCTGGCCGGCATCGGTGCGCTGCTGTCGCTCGCGCAGTTCGGCACCACCACCATCGCGGGGCAGTCGCTGACCAACCTCAACGTCATCGCGGCCGTCGTCATCGGCGGCACGTCGATCTTCGGTGGTGAGGGCACGATCTTCGGAACCGTTGTCGGCCTGTTCATCCCCGCGGTGCTGCAATCCGGGTTCGTGATCATCGGGGTGCAGCCCTACTGGCAGGGCGTGGCCGTCGGCTCGGTGCTGATCGCGGCCGTCTACGTCGACCAGTCCCGTCGCGCCGCGGCGGCGCGTAGCGGCCGGTCGCGAAACCTCTTCAGTCGCAGAGGATCCAGTTTCAAGGAAAGGAAGGCCAGTGAACCGTAAGCGCCTCATGTTGGCGGCGGGCGTCGTGGCGCTCGCGCTGCCCATGGCTGCCTGCACGTCGTCGAAGCCGCAGGCCGACGAGTCATCCGAGACCCCGGCTGCCGCCGGTGAGGCGCCTGCCGCCGCTGTCACCACGGTGACCGCGCCGCCCAAGGCGAGCAAGAACTACAACATCGCGTTCCTGCAGGGCGTGGTGGGCGATCAGTTCTACATCACCATGCAGTGCGGTGCGCAGGAGGAGGCCGCCAATCTCGGCGTCACGGTGAACACGCAAGGGCCGCAGAAGTTCGACCCGACCCTGCAGAAGCCGATCCTCGACTCGATCGTCGCGAGCAAGCCCGACGCGCTGCTCGTCGCACCGACCGACGTGCAGGCCATGCAGATGCCGCTGGAGCAGGCCGCCGCGGCCGGTATCAAGGTCGTGCTCGTCGACACCACCACCAACGATCCGTCGTACGCGGTGTCGGCGATCGCCAGCGACAACGAGGGTGGCGGACGCGCCGCGTTCGAGGCCATCAAGCAGCTGCACCCCGAGGGCGGCAAGGTCATGGTGATGGGCCTCGACCCCGGCATCTCGACCACCGACGCACGCACCAAGGGCTTCGAAGAGGCCGTCGCGGAAGACCCCGGGTTCACCTATGTCGGTGTGCAGTACAGCCACAACGATCCCGCGACCGCTGCGCAGCTGATCGGCGCTCAGCTGCAACGTGATCCGGATCTGGTGGGCGTGTTCGCGGCCAACCTGTTCACCGCCGAGGGCTCGGCGACCGGCATCAAGCAGGCCGGCAAGAGCGAACAGGTCGCCGTCGTCGGCTTCGACGCCGGACCCAACCAGATCCAGGCGCTGCGCGAGGGCACGGTCCAGGCGCTCGTGGCGCAGGACCCGGGCACCATCGGCAAGTTCGGCGTCGACGAGGCCGTCACGGCGCTCGAAGGCGGCGAGAACAGCCCCAACGTGCAGACCGGGTTCACCATCATCACCCGCGAGAACCTCGACGGTGAGGGTGGCGCCGCGGCGTACAAGTCCAGCTGCTGAATTCCTCCCGCGCTAGGAGGACACCACCGTCAGAAGGTGGGCGACGGTGTCGGCGATCGCCGATCGCGCGGCACGCAGGGACACCCGCGGGTCGACGCCGTCGTCGGCCGCGAGGCCTGTGCGCATGGCCGACGAGTACGCGATGTTGAGCGCGGTGCCGATGTTGACCTTGACGATGCCCGCGCGCACCGCGTCGCGCACCGTCTCGTCGGGCACACCCGAGGACCCGTGCAGGACCAGCGGGCACGGCACCGCGTCACGCAGGCGTTCGATGAGATCCAGGTCGAGTGCCGCGGTCTGCGTGGTCATGGCGTGTGAGCTGCCGACCGCGACGGCCAGTGCGTCGACGCCGGTGGCAGCGACGAACTCGGCGGCCTGGTCCGGGTCGGTGCGCACGCCGGGGGCGTGGGCGCTGACCACCTGGGAATCCTTGCCGCCGACGTAGCCGAGTTCGGCTTCCACGGTCAGCCCGCGGGCACGCAGGCCCTGCGCGGCCCGTGCGGTCACCGCGACGTTCTCGGCGTACGGCAGCGCTCCGCCGTCGACCATCACCGACGAGAAGCCCGCGTCGGGCGCCTGTTCCCACAGATCGGCGGTCACCACGTGGTCGAGGTGCAGGCTGACCGGCACGCTTGCCTCGGCGGCCACCGCCGCGAGCGCGGCGCTGAGCGGGCCGAGGGTGCCGTGGAATGTCACGGCGTTCTCGCTGACCTGCAGGATCACCGGGAGACCTGCGTGTTCGGCGCCGTCGACGATGCCGTGCGCGTGCTCGAGGGTGATGACGTTGAACGCCGCGACACCGCGGCCGGCCGCGCGGGCGGGCGCGATCAACTCGGCCGTGGTGACCAGCGGCATGACACTCCTGAGGGGACTTGACCCAACTCCAACCAGACGCAACCATATCCACGTAAACCCAATCAACGCAATCGGCGGTGTGTGCATGGCGTTCGCAGGCCTCGACGTCGGAACGACGTCGAGCAAGGCCGTTGTCTACGACGGCGAGGGCACAGTGTTGGGGACCGGTCGCGCACCCATGCACTGGGACACGGGCTCGTTCGGCACGCAGACCGATTCGGAACGTCTGTGCCGCAGTGCATTCGACGCCCTGAACGCCGCCGCGCAGGCAGCGGGCGTGCCGGTGCAGGCGGTCGGTGTGACGAGCATGGGGGAGTCCGGCGTCCTCGTCGACGCGCAGGGGGAATCGCTCACCCCGGTGATCGCGTGGCATGACGACCGCGACGGTGCCGAGGTCGCCGATCTGGTCGCCACCATCGGCCCGGACACGTTCGGCGGGGTCGCGGGCAAGCCCCTGCGCGGTCAGTGGTCGCTGACCAAGCACCGCTGGCTGCTGACGCACGATCCCGCGGCCCGCGCCGCCGTGCAACGGTTCGATGTCGCCGGTTGGGTGGTGCACCGGTTGGGCGGTGACCCGGCCCTGGAGATGTCGCTGGCGGGGCGCACCGGATGGTTCGACATCGCCGCCGGTGACTGGTGGGACGACGCACTCGCCTGGTCGGGTGCGACACGCTCGCTCATGCCGCCCGTGGTTCCCGCGGGAGCGCCGGTCGGCATGATCACCTCCGACGACGTGAATTTGTTGCTGCGCAACGCCGTACTGACGTTTGCCGGGCACGATCACCAGGCGTCCGCGCTCGGGGCACGCGCGACCGGTCCCGGCCACGAACTGGACTCGTCCGGCACTGCCGAGGCGTTGGTGCGCACCATCGACGCGCTCCCGTCGCGCGGCGATATTGCGCGCCTCGCCGAGGCGGGTATCACCACCGATCCGAGTGTCGAGGCGGGCCACTGGAGTCTGCTCGGTGGGACCGAGGGCGGACTCGCGCAGCAACGCGCGATGGAGCGCCTCGGCATGGACCTCGCCGAACTCGACCGGGCCGCCGAGTCTCCGGGGTCCGAGGCGGGGGCACAGTGGCGCGCGGTCGTCGAGAAGGCCGCCGACGAGGCGCTCGCGCTGCACCGTGCCATGGATGACGTGGTGGGCCCCGCCGTGCGTGTCGTGGTCACGGGCGGCTGGCGACACAGCTCAGAGGTCATGCGCGCCAAACGGTCTCGTTTTCAGAACCTTGAGGTGTCGCCCGTCGAGGAGGCCGGTGCGCTGGGCGCGGCGACCCTCGCCGCGCGGGCCTGTGGGGCAATCGATCCGCACGAGCACCTGGGTGTGGCATGACCACGACCGGAGCGACGCGGACCTGGTTCCCCGACGAACGCCACGCCGAGGTGCTGCGCCTTCTCGACGCCGAACATCGGGTCGAAAGCGCACGGTTGGCAAGCCTTTTCGGGGTCAGCGCGGAATGCGTGCGCAAAGACCTCGCCCAATTGGAGGCGCGTGGACTGCTGCGGCGCGTGCACGGTGGCGCCGTGCCTGCCATCAGCAGTCGCACCGAACCCGACGTCGCCGACCGGATCGAGAACGCCGAGGCGAAGGACGCGATCGCGCGACACGCACTGCGGTATGTTCCCGAGGGTGCCACACTGCTGCTCGACGCGGGCAGCACCACGCAGCGGCTCGCCGAAATGTTGTCCACGGCAGAAGAACTCGTCGTCTACACCAACGCCGTACCCGTCGCCACCACGCTGCTGCGCCGGCGGATCACCGCCGTGCTGCTCGGCGGGCGCATCCGCGAGGCGACGATGGCCGCGGTGGGTGCGCTGACCACCGAGGCGCTCGCGGCGATCAACGTCGACGTCGCGTTCCTCGGCACCAACGCGCTGTCGCTCGACCGGGGCCTGACCACGCCCGACCCCGAGGAGGCCGCCGTCAAACGGCACATGCTCGCGGCCGCGGGGCAGCGCGTGTTCCTGGTCGATTCGAGCAAGTTCGGCAGGCACAGCCAGGCCCGCCACGCCGAGCTCTCCGACGTCGACGTGCTGATCACCGACGACGGCGCCGACCCAGGGTTACGCAGGCAGCTGCGCGCGGCCGGCATCACTGTCGAGGTGGCACACCGATGATCGTCACCGTCACACCCAATCCGAGCCTCGACCGCACGCTGCACCTCCCGGCGCTGCGGCCCGGCGAGGTCAACCGCGCCACGTCGACCATGACCGAGCCCAGCGGCAAGGGCGTCAACGTCGCACTCGCCCTGCACGGCGCCGGTCACGCGACCCGTGCCGTCCTGCCTGTCGGAGGATCGGTCGGCGCCGAGATCGCCTCGGCGCTTGAGGGTTTCGGTTTGGACACGATCGGCGTTCCCGTCGCCGGATCGGTGCGCAGCAACGTCACGCTGGTCGAGGCCGACGGGCGCAGCACCAAGGTCAACGAACCCGGACCGCAGCTGTCCGAAGACGAGGTGGACGCGCTGTGCGCCGCCGCCCTGGCTGATACCGCCGACTGGGTGGTGTGGGCGGGCAGCCTGCCCGCGGGTTTTGCGCCGGCACGGTTGGCCGCAGCGGTGGACGAGGCCCGGGCTGCCGGGCGGCGGGTGGCCGTCGACGCGTCCGGGGCCGCGATGACGGCCGTACTCGCCGGCGGTTCACCGCACCTGATCAAGCCGAATCTCGACGAACTGGCCGACGCGACCGGCGCGACGCCGGCGACGCTGGCCGACGTGGTCGACGCGGCGCGCTCCCTCAGGGTGGATACCGTGCTGGTGAGCCTGGGCGGTGACGGGGCCGTGCTGGTGACCTCGGACCTCGCGTTGCACGGCACCGCGCCGGTGGGCCGCGTGGTCAACACCGTCGGGGCAGGGGATGCCCTGCTCGCCGGATATCTGGCGGCGTGCTCAGACGGACCGGCCGACGCACTGGCGTCGGCGTTGCGGTTCGGCGCCACCGCAGTCGAACATAAAGGCACCCTCATCGGCGTGCCCGATCCGCAGCGGCCCGTGAGTATCGGCCCGGTGCGCGGCGACTTGCGTCTAGGTTGACAACAGGCGGACCAGAGGGGGCGGGCATGGCGGCACCGCGTATCGGCGTGATCGGGGCGGGCATCGTCGGGCTCGCGGTGGCGCGTCGTCTCCAACAGAAGCTGCAGGCGGACGTGACGGTCCTCGACAAAGAGAACGTCGTGGCTGCGCATCAGACCGGACACAACAGCAACGTCGTGCATTCCGGTGTCTACTACCCGCCCGGTTCACTGAAGGCCACGCTGTGCCGCCGCGGCGTTGGCCTGCTGCGGGCGTACTGCATGGAGCGTGGCCTGCCGTATGACGAACTCGGCAAGGTGATCGTCGCTGTGCAGACCGATGAGCTGCCACGTCTGCACGACCTGGCCAAGCGGGCCGTGGACAACGGCATCCCGGACACACGGGTGATCGACCGGGCCGAACTGCGTGAGCGTGAGCCCCACGTCGACGGGTTGGCCGCGTTGCTGATCCCCAGCACCGCGGTGGTCAGCTTCCCCGCGATCGCCGAGGAGTTTCGCGCCGACATCGAGGCGGCCGGCGGTCAGTTCCGGCTGGGATCACCCGCGGTGGGGATCGCTTCGCGGGATGGCGGGGTGGTGATCACCACCGACGAAGACGAGTTCGTGTTCGACCATGTGGTGGTGTGTGCGGGGTTGCAGTCGTCGATGATCGCCGAAATGGCCGGTGCGCCACGGGATCCTGAGATCATCCCGTTTCGGGGTGAGTACTACTCGCTGGTGGCGTCCCGGTCGGACCTCGTCAAGGGGTTGGTGTATCCGGTTCCCGACCCGCGCTATCCGTTCCTCGGTGTGCATTTCACGCGGGGGATCGACGGCCACGTGCACGTCGGTCCCAACGCGGTGCTGGCGCTGGCGCAGGAGGGCTACCGGTGGCGCGACATCAACGTGCGGCAGTTGTGGCGTTCGGTGAGCTATCCCGGCATGCTGCGCCTGGCGCGTCACCATTGGCGCATGGGCGCCAGTGAGATCGTGGGTTCGATGAGCAAGTCGGTGTTCCTGCGTCGTGCCCGTGCCTACATCCCGGAACTGACCGCTTCGGACATCGTGCGTGCGGAATCCGGTGTACGCGCCCAGGCTTTGAAGCCCGACGGAAACCTGGTCGACGACTTCGTGATTCATCGTCTTGCCGGAATGACGTTCGTCCGCAATGCGCCGTCCCCCGCAGCGACGGCCTCACTCGCGATCGCCGAACACATCGTCGACGCCCTGGCGTGAGTCAGTCCTAAGCACCGCGCCTGGCACCGCGAGCACCTCACCTGGCACCGCGAGCGTGCGTGTCTGCTCCTCGCCACGCCGCAAAACTTCGACACCCCACGCACTCTCGTCGACAACGAGCGTGCGTCAAATCGCTATTTCGCTGCTCGTAACGCCACGGCGGAAAAACGCGCTCGCGGTCGCCACTGGTAACGCCACGGCGGAAAAACGCGCTCGCGGTCGCCACTGGTAACGCCACGGCGGAAAAACGCGCTCGCGGCCGCCACTGTGTTACGAGCGGCGAAGGGGAGAGGGCGCGTACTCCTTTGGCCGGCGTAGGCGCACGCTCAGGCGCTGCGAGCGTGCGTCCAATGCCGACCGCGAGCGGTGTGTCGGGTAGCAGCCACGCACGCTCGCGCTGCGAGGGGACGCCACTGTCTCACTCGCGCTGCATGCACTTCGGGCGCGTCAGGTGGCGCAGGGCGGGCGGGGGCGGTGCGACGGGGGACCGGCGGGTTCCCAGGTGCGCATGGCCGCTTCGAGTGCCGGGCGATCGAGGGCAAAGACCGCGACGGGTTCCTGGCCGGGGTGATGGCGCATGCCTTCGAGCAGGATCGACGTGTATCGGCGCCACAGGTCGGCATCCACGTGGCCCGCGAATTCGGTGACGGTGCCGGCGAGCAGCGCGAGCAGCGGCAGATCGGTCGCCGAGACCCCGGGCCGCAGGTGGCCGTCGCGCTGCGCGCGCTCGACGAGTTCGGTCGTCACGACACTCAATCGGTCCTGCGCGGCCTTCACGCGATCACCGCCGTAGCACTTGCTGAACGCGATCTCGCGGAGTCCGCGGTCGGTCACGGTCAGTTGGCACTGCTGCTCGACGAACCATGCGAAACCCTGCCAGGAGTCCGACTTTCGAAGGGCCTCCTCGGCGAGATCGGTGAGCTGGTTCATGGCGTCCTCGAAAATCGCCTCGAGGAGTTCCTCCTTGGTGGCGAAGCGCCGGTACACCGTGCCCACGCCCACGCCGGCGTGGCGCGCGACGTCGTTGAGATTCGGCTCAAGACCCTTGGCGGCGAACAGTTCGCGGGCAGCTTCGAGCACGCGCTTACGGTTGCGCTCCGCGTCCTTGCGCAGAGGCCGCTCCGGCGTCTCGGGGGCACTCACCCCGCCGAGTGTAATGCGGACAACATGAAAGCGGATTGACCTTATCCACTTATGCGGTTAGCTTAACTACTCGAAACTTTTTGTCCCCGTTGCTCGGGGGCGTGTTCCGGCGCCGGCGGCCCTGGTGACCTGCCGTCGGCTGCGGTCATCGAGTTCGGGGAAGGTAGCGATGACAAAGGTGCTCGGTCGAATCTGGCTACCTGTGCTGATCGTCGTCGCGGTCGCCGCGGGTGCACTGATCGTGATGAACGTGCGCACCGTGTTCGGGTCGAACCCTGTAGTGGTGACGGAGAAGACCTCGGACAACGCCGAGGACTTCAACCCGAAGGTCGTGACGTACGAGATCTTCGGCTCCGGCTCATCGGCCGTGATCAATTACATGGATCTCGAAGGCATGCCGCAGCGCGTCGAGAGCACACCGCTGCCGTGGAGCCTGACGCTGCAGACGACGCTGCCGTCGGTGATGCCCCACATCATGGCCCAGGGTGACGGCGACAGCATCACGTGTCGGGTCACCGTCGACGACGTGGTCAAAGAAGAGAGGACCGCCACCGGCATGAACGCCGAAACCTTCTGCTATGTGAAGGCAGCATGAGCGCGCCGACGGACGACACCCCGACCGACGCGATCGCCGCGCCTCGTCACTCGGCGCCCCCGCGGCCACGGCTGCCCTGGTTCATGCGCACGTTCGCGGTGCCCATCATCCTGGCCTGGGTCGCGATCGTCGCGATCCTCAACACCGTCGTCCCGACGCTCGACGAGGTCGGCGAGATGCGCGCGGTGTCGATGGCCCCCAACGACGCACCGTCGACGCTCGCCATCAAGCGCGTCGGCCAGGTGTTCGAAGAGTACGACACCAGCAGCTCGGTGATGATCGTGCTGGAAGGCGAAGAGCCCCTTGGCATCGAGGCGCACGCCTTCTACGACAAGATGGTCGCCGATCTGCGTGCCGACACCGAACACGTGCAGCACGTCCAGGACTTCTGGGGCGACACCCTCACCGCGTCGGGCGCCCAGAGCGTCGACGGCAAGGCCGCCTACGTCCAGGTCTACATCGCCGGTGACCAGGGTGAGTCACTGGCCAACGAGTCGGTCGAGGCGGTCCGCAAGATCGCCACCGAACGCGAGATGCCTTCCGGCGTCAAGGCTTACGTGACGGGCGCCGCGGCGACGAGCGCGGATCAGCGCGCCGAGGGCGACGCCAGCATGAAGCTGATCGAGGGCGTCACCTTCGCGGTCATCACCGTGATGCTGCTGGCGGTCTACCGCTCGGTCATCACGACGCTGATCGTGCTGGCGATGGTGGTGCTGGGGCTCTCCGGCGCCCGCGGGATCGTGGCATTCCTGGGTTTTTACAACGTCTTCGGGCTGACCACGTTCGCGACCAACATGGTGGTGACGCTGGCCATCGCCGCGGCCACCGACTACGCGATCTTCCTGATCGGCCGCTATCAGGAGGCGCGGCGAGCCGGTGAGGACCGAGAATCGGCCTACTACACCATGTTCCACGGGACGGCCCACGTCGTTTTGGCGTCGGGTCTGACCATCGCGGGTGCGACGCTGTGCCTGCACTTCACCCGGCTGCCGTACTTCCAGACGATGGGCGTCCCGCTGGCGATCGGCATGCTGATCGTGGTGGCCGCGGCGCTCACCGCCGGTCCTGCCGTGATCTCGGTGGTAAGCCGGTTCGGAAAGACCCTGGAACCCAAGCGTTTCAGCCGGTCGCCGGGGTGGCACCGCGTCGGCACCGCGACCGTGCGCTGGCCCGGCGCGATCCTGGTGTGCGCGGTCGTTGCGGCACTGATCGGCCTGCTCGCGCTGCCCGGTTACTACACCACCTACGACGACCGGCGCTACCTGCCCGATGACGTCCCGGCGAACGTCGGGTACGACGCGGCGTTCCGGCACTTCTCGCAGGCCAAGATGAATCCCGACCTGATGATGGTCGAGACCGACCGCGATCTGCGCAACCCGGCCGACTTCCTGGTGATCGACAAGATCGCCAAGGCGCTCAAGAACGTTCATGGCATCGCCCAGGTGCAGACCATCACCCGGCCCGACGGTGACCCGATCGAACACTCGACGATCCCGTACACGATCGGCCAGAGCGGCACCACGCAGATCATGAACAACGACTACATGCAGACCAACCTGGACAATCTGCTCAAGCAGGCCGACGATCTGCAGACCAGCATCGACTCGATGACCGAGATGATGAACATCCAGACCGAGCTCGCGGCGGTGTCGCAATCGATGGCCGACAAGATGGCGCAGACGTCGGATGACACTGCGGACGTCCGGGATCATCTGGCGGACTTCGACGATTTCTTCCGCCCGATCCGCAACTACCTGTACTGGGAACCGCACTGCTACGACATCCCGATGTGCTGGTCGATGCGGTCGATCTTCGAGAGCATCGACGGCATCAACACCATGTCCGACGATTTCCAGGAACTGGTGCCCGAGATGCGGCGCATGGCCGATCTGATGCCGCGCATGGTCGCCGTGATGCCGGCACAGATCCAGTCGATGAAGAACCAGAAGCAGACGCTGCTGAACCAGTACCAGGTGCAGAAGGCCCAGCAGGATCAGAACATGGCCATGCAGGAAAACGCCACGGCCATGAGCCAGGCGTTCGACGCGGCCAAGAACGACGACTCGTTCTATCTGCCGCCGGAGGCCTTCGAGACCGACGACTTCCAGCGGGGCATGAAGCTGTTCATGTCGCCGGACGGACATGCGGTGCGCTTCACCATCATTCACCAGGGTGACCCGCTGACCGAAGAGGGCACCGCGCGCATGGACGAACTCAAGGTCGCCGCGGCCGACGCGATCAAGGGCACCCCGTTCGAGGGTGCGCGCATCTACCTCGGCGGCAGCGCCGCGACGTACAACGACATGCAGATCGGCGCCGACTACGACCTGATCATCGTCGCGGCCTCGGCGCTGATCCTGATCTTCATCATCATGATGGTGCTCACCCGGGCCGTCGTGGCCGCGGCCGTGATCGTCGGGACGGTGGTGCTGAGCCTGGCCTCGGCGTTCGGACTGTCGGTGCTGCTGTGGCAGCACATCGTCGGGATCCCGCTGCACTGGATGGTGCTGCCGATGTCGGTGATCGTGCTGCTGGCCGTCGGCGCGGACTACAACCTGCTGCTGGTCTCGCGCATGAAAGAGGAAATCCACGCAGGCATCCGGACCGGCATCATCCGCGCCATGGTCGGCACGGGCGCGGTGGTCACCGCGGCCGGGTTGGTGTTCGCGTTCACGATGGCGTCGATGGCGGTCAGCAGCCTGATCACCATCGGGCAGGTCGGCACCACGATCGGCCTGGGCCTGCTGTTCGACACACTGGTCGTCCGCTCGCTCATGACACCGTCGATCGCGACCCTGCTGGGCCGTTGGTTCTGGTGGCCGCAGCGCGTGCGTGAGCGCCCGGTGCCGTCCAAGTGGCCGACGCCGATCCAGCGGACGCCGGAAGAGGCGCTGAGCTGATCTCGCCGAACTGATGAGTGTCGGGGCCGGTCACTAGACTGGCCCCGTGCTCATTGGCTCGCATGTAGACAACACCGATCCGCTGGCCGCGGCCGCCGCCGACGGCGCCGATGTGGTGCAGTTCTTCCTCGGCAACCCGCAGAGCTGGAAGAAACCCAAGCCGCGCGAGGACGCCGAGGTGCTCAAGGCCTCGACGATCCCGCTCTACGTGCACGCGCCGTACCTGATCAACGTCGCCTCGGCCAACAACCGGGTGCGCATCCCGTCGCGCAAGATCCTGCAGGACACGTGTGACGCGGCCGCCGAGATCGGCGCGACCGCGGTCATCGTGCACGGCGGCCACGCCGACGACAACGACATGGAGGCCGGTTTCACCCGCTGGGTCAAGGCGCTCGACGCGCTCGACACCGATGTGCCGGTGTACCTGGAGAACACCGCGGGCGGCGACCACGCGATGGCCCGCCACTTCGACACCATCGCCCGTTTGTGGGATCACATCGGCGACAAGGGAATCGGCTTCTGCCTCGACACGTGCCACGCCTGGGCCGCCGGTGAGGCGCTGATCGACGCCGTCGAGCGCATCAAGTCCATCACGGGCCGCATCGACCTGGTGCACTGCAACGACTCGCGCGACGCGGCCGGTTCCGGCGCGGACCGGCACGCCAACTTCGGCGCAGGGCAGATCGATCCGCAGCTGCTGGCCGCGGTGGTCAAGGCCGCCGACGCTCCCGTGATCTGCGAGACGGCCGAGGCAGGACGCAAGGACGACATCGCGTTCCTGCGCGAACACGCGGGTTAGGCCCGTGCAGCCGGGCCACGCCCGTCGACACGGTTTGAAAACGAAACCTCGCCGGAACTGTCGGTGACGACAAGGTGAACTAATGTTCGCCAAGTGACCGCGGTTGAGGACTCGGCAACAGGTGTGGGACCTGAGCCAACCACCGGCGACCCGGCCGACACCCGCGATCGGGCTCGGACCCGTCGCGGTGGCATCCTGCGCATCCTGCGTTATGTGGCCATCGCGATCTGGGCCGCCGTCATCGTGTACCGCACGGTCACCGACGGATTCGCGTTCAACCGTGAGCTGCTGCTGCTCTATATCTGCACCGGGCTGCTCGCCGCGAGCATCGGCCAGGGCAAACGCATGCTGTACGTCATCCGTGACTGGCTGCCGTTCGCCCTGGTGCTCGTCGCCTACGACCTGAGCCGCGGCGCGGCCACGCTGATCGGGCGGCCCACATTGTGGCATTGGCAGGTCGACGTCGACCGTTGGCTGTTCTTCGGCACGGTGCCCACGGTGTGGCTGCAGGAACACCTCAAGCTGCCGCATCCGCCGTGGTGGGAAGTGGTGATCAGCACGGTCTACATGTCGTTCTTCATCCTGCCGTACGTGGTCGCGGGGGTGTTGTGGCTGCGCGACCGCGAGGAGTGGAAGAAGTTCGTCCGGCTGTTCGTCGGGCTGTCGTTCGCGGCGCTGGCCATCTACGCCCTGGTGCCCGCGGCACCGCCGTGGGCGGCCGCGCGCTGCACTCCCAGCGACGTCGAGGGCGGACCGTCCGGACCGCGCTGCATGTTCCGCTCGGCGCGCGGTGTGGCCGACGGCGGTCTGCTCGGGCCGATGCAGAGCAGCCAGGACGGCGCCAACGACTGGATCGAACGCATCGTGACGCGGGGCTGGGGCAAGCTGAACCTGCACAGCGCGACCGCGCTGATCGACCAGGGGCAGGCCAGCGTGAACCTCGTCGCGGCCATCCCGTCACTGCATGCCGGTCTCACGGCAGGCGTCGCGGCGTTCCTGTGGTACCGCGTGAACCGCAAGTGGCGTCCGCTTCTCGTGGCCTACCCGCTGATCATGGCGTTCACGCTGGTCTACACGGCCGAGCACTACGTCGTCGACATCCTTCTCGGCTGGGCGCTGGCCGCGACGGTGATCTTCGTCTTCAACCGGTTCCACGCCTTCCGGCGTGGGCGGTCAGGCGAGGTAGACCTTGCGCAGCGTCTCGGTGACGGTCCACACGGTGCTGGTGCCGGCCTTGAGTCGGCAGACGCTGCCGGGGCGCAGGTGCAGCGTGGGGCTGCCGTCGGCGAACTCGACCGAACCTGAACCCGCGACGACGACGAACACCTCGTCGGCCTCGACGTCGGTCATCACCCCCGGCGTCATCTCCCACACGCCGACCTCCATGCCGCCGAACTCGTCGAGCGCGACGGCCGCGGTCTGCGGTGCTCCGCTGACTGCCTGTTCGGCCGGCACGGGCTCGTGGTCGAGTTCGAGAGTGGTGGTGTCGACGGCGGTGTTCGGTGTCATCGCAACAGTATGCGGAGACCGAAATAGGTACCGCACTACGCGTGCCGATCGTCCTCGGCCGGTCATACGGTCCGCTCACACGACTCGTATGAGTCGCTTCGTGTGACGCTCCGCAGGAGGCATCGTGGTGATCACGACGGTCGCGGTCGAGGACGCGACCCGCGTACCCCAGTTCGACGCCGTGCGGCCCGTCGGCGGACCGGTGTGGGTGGCGTGGCGCGAGAGCGCTCTGACGCGTGCGTACGAACTGGAGACGCTGGTCGAGTACCTTGCCCCGGGCAATCGTCGCGACGTGGGCGGCGCGCTGTCCGGGGCGATCAGGAGTCATCTGGAGGCCGTGCGGGACGCGGCCGACAGAAAACGCGCGACGTCTGGAAGGCGTATGTGGGCCTGGCGCAACGGGCCGCTGCTCGAACGCTCGATGAGCAACCTCGATGCCGCCGAGGCGCAACTGCTCAACCTCGCGCCGCCCGAGTACCTCGCCGGGCAGATGCCGTCGCTGCTGCGACACGTCCAGCGCCACCTACGGACATCGGATCCGGGGCGCCAGGAACTGGAGCGTCTGGTCAAGAGCCTCGCCGGCCTCGACCGGGAGACCCAGAACGACGTCGTCACGCGGGAGCGCGACAAGATCGTCGCCACCGTGCGCGCGGCGAGCTCCGAGGGCATGCGAGAAAATCTGCGGCTCAGGAGTTTTCGCAACATCGTGGTGAGCACCACGATCCTGTTGTCGCTGCTGGCCGTCGCGCTCGGGATCATCACCTTCTACCAGCCCACGCTGTTGCCGCTGTGCTTCACGCCGCGGGACGCCAACCAGATCACCGTGGTGTGCCCGACCAATCAGTCCCCGCCGATCACACCCCAGCGGGCCGGTGTGCCGGTGCCGCCCAACGCACGCGACATCGACTACGTCGTCGCCGACACCGTCACGCCGATGGACGTCGTCGTGATCGAGCTCGTCGGTCTTCTCGCGGCCGCGATCGCGTCCGCCGCGATGATCAGCCACGTGAAAGGCTCGTCGGAGCGGTACGGGATCCCGGTCGCGCTCGCGGCGCTCAAGCTGCCCACCGGTGCGCTCACGGCCGTCCTCGGCCTGCTGCTGATGCGCGGTCAGTTCATCCCCGGACTCAACGCGCTGGACAACCCGGGGCAGATCGTCGCGTGGGGTCTGGTGTTCGGCTACGCGCAACAACTGTTCACCAGGCTCATCGACCAGCAGGGCCAGACTGTGCTGAACAGTGTGCGCTCGGCCGACAACACCTCGGCTGAACGGAAACCCACAGGTCGCTGAGGACTGTATTACGGCTATTGTGCGACTGTCGAAAAACTGTAACACTGGCGCGTATGGCACACGATCTGTCGCTTCTTGCCTCCTCCGGCACCCATGCCGTCACCAATCAGGTGCCGCCGCTGGAGGACTACAACCCCGCCACCTCGCCCGTGCTCACCGAGGCGCTGATCCGGGAAGGCGGCGAGTGGGGACTCGATGAAGTCCATGCGCTGGGCGCGCTGAGTGGCAGCAGACAGGCTCAGCGGTGGGGCGAACTCGCCGACCGCAACCGGCCCATCCTGCACACCCATGACCGTTACGGTCACCGCATCGACGAGGTCGAGTACGACCCGGCCTACCACGAGCTGATGTCGGTGGCCGTCAGCTACGGTCTGCACGCCGCGCCGTGGGCCGACGACCGGCCGGGTGCGCACGTGGTGCGGGCCGCCAAGACCTCGGTGTGGACGCCCGAGCCGGGCCACATCTGCCCGATCTCGATGACCTATGCGGTGGTTCCCGCACTGAGGTTCAACCCCGAACTGGCCAAGATCTACGAGCCGCTGCTCACCAGCCGGGTCTACGATCCCGAGCTCAAGATCCCGACCACCAAACTCGGCATCACCGCGGGCATGTCGATGACAGAGAAGCAGGGCGGCTCCGATGTGCGCGCCGGCACCACGCAGGCCACCCCGAACGGCGACGGCAGCTACACGCTGACCGGGCACAAGTGGTTCACCTCGGCGCCCATGTGCGACATCTTCCTGGTGCTCGCGCAGGCCCCCGGCGGCCTCAGCTGTTTCTTCCTCCCGCGCATCCTGCCCGACGGCCGCCGCAACCGGATGTTCCTGCAGCGCTTGAAGGACAAGCTGGGCAACCACGCCAACGCCTCCAGCGAGGTCGAGTACGACGGCGCGACGGCATGGCTGGTCGGCGAGGAGGGCCGCGGCGTGCCGACCATCATCGAGATGGTCAACCTCACCCGGCTCGACTGCACGCTGGGCAGCGCGACCAGCATGCGCAACGGTCTGTCGCGTGCCGTGCACCACGCGCAGCACCGAAAGGCGTTCGGCGCCTATCTGATCGACCAGCCGCTGATGCGCAACGTGCTCGCCGACCTCGCGATCGAAGCCGAGGCCGCCACCATGCTCGCGATGCGCATGGCCGGCGCGACCGACAAGGCCGTGCACGGCGATGAGCGCGAGAAGCTCCTCCGCCGCATCGGTCTGGCGGCGGGCAAGTACTGGGTGTGCAAGCGGGCGACGCCGCACGCGGCCGAGGCCATGGAATGCCTGGGCGGCAACGGTTATGTCGAGGACTCGGGCATGCCGCGGCTCTACCGTGAGGCGCCGCTCATGGGCATCTGGGAGGGCTCGGGCAACGTGAGCGCCCTGGATACCCTGCGCGCCATGGCAACCCGTCCCGAGTGCGTCGAGGTGTTGTTCGACGAGCTCGGCCAGACGGCCGGACACGACGAGCGTCTCGACGCCCATGTCGCGACGTTGCAGCGTGACCTGGGTGAGCTGGAGACCATCCAGTACCGCGCCCGCAAGGTCGCCGAGGACATCTCGCTCGCCCTGCAGGGATCGCTGCTCGTGCGCCACGGGCACCCCGCGGTCGCCGAGGCCTTCCTCGCCAGCCGCCTCGGCGGACAGTGGGGCAGTGCCTTCGGCACACTGCCCACCGGGCTGGACCTCGCGCCCATCATCGAACGCGCTCTGGTCAAGGGGTGATCTTCTCTCGCGAAGGAAAGTCCGGGAGAAACAAGGGGGACGACGCATGACGCACGCGATCCGGCCGGTCGACTTCGACAACCTCAAGACCATGACCTACGAGGTCACGGACCGGGTCGCGCGCATCACGTTCAATCGGCCCGAGAAGGGCAACGCGATCGTCGCGGACACGCCCCTGGAGTTGTCGGCGCTCGTCGAACGGGCCGACCTTGACCCGGACGTCCACGTCATCCTGGTCTCCGGGCGCGGTGAGGGGTTCTGCGCCGGATTCGACCTGAGCGCGTACGCGGAAGGCTCGTCGTCTGCCGGTGGCGGCAGCCCGTACGAGGGCACCGTGCTGTCGGGAAAGACACAGGCGCTCAACCACCTTCCGGATGAGCCGTGGGATCCGATGGTCGACTATCAGATGATGAGCCGATTCGTTCGCGGCTTCGCGAGCCTGATGCACTGTGACAAGCCCACCGTGGTGAAGATCCACGGCTACTGCGTGGCCGGCGGCACCGACATCGCGCTGCACGCCGATCAGGTGATCGCCGCGGCCGACGCCAAGATCGGCTACCCGCCGATGCGGGTGTGGGGCGTACCGGCCGCAGGGTTGTGGGCGCACCGGCTGGGGGACCAGCGTGCGAAACGCCTGCTGTTCACCGGGGATTGCATCACCGGGGCGCAGGCCGCCGAGTGGGGACTGGCGGTCGAGGCGCCCGACCCGGCCGATCTCGACGCGCGCACCGAGCGCCTCGTCGAACGCATCGCGGCCATGCCCGTCAACCAATTGATCATGGCCAAGCTCGCATGCAACACGGCGCTGCTCAACCAGGGCGTGGCGACCAGCCAGATGGTCAGCACCGTCTTCGACGGCATCGCCCGGCACACGCCGGAAGGACATGCGTTCGTCGCGACGGCCCGCGAGCACGGGTTCCGCGAGGCCGTGCGTCGTCGCGACGAGCCGATGGGTGACCACGGACGCAGCGCTTCGGACGTGTGAGGGAGCGTGACCGTGCCTGACGTGCGCCGGATGACCGCTCGGTCGGTGGTGCTCAGCGTGATGCTGGGTGCACATCCGGCATGGGCGAGCTCGGCTGAATTGATCAGGCTGACATCGGATTTTGGCATCCGCGAGCAGACCCTGCGGGTGGCGCTGACCAGAATGGTGAGCGCGGGGGATCTGGTGCGATCGGCCGACGGCTACCGGTTGTCGGACCGGCTGATGGTCCGTCAGCGCAGACAGGACGACGCCATCGACCCCAAGGTGCACGATCACGACGGCGAATGGCTCACGGTGGTGGTCACCAGCGTCGGCACCGATGCCCGCACGCGCGCCTGGATGCGCAACACCCTGCAGCAGTACCGGTTCGGTGAACTACGGGAAGGGGTGTGGCTGCGGCCCGACAACTTGGACCAGGCGCTGCCCGGCGAGATCGCCGACCGGGTCCGGGTGTTGCGCACCCGCGACGACAACCCGCGTGACCTCGCCGCGCGTCTGTGGGACCTACCCGGATGGGCCCGCACCGGCGAGCTTCTCCTCGAGGCGATGGCCGACGCCACCGACGTCCCCGCCCGGTTCGTGGTGGCCGCGGGCATCGTGCGCCACCTGTTGGTCGATCCCGTGCTGCCCGACGATCTGCTGCCCGCCTCGTGGCCGGGCGCGGCGTTGCGCGCCGCGTACAACGACTTCGCCGCCGAACTCGTCGCGCGGCGTGACCGCACCGAACTGATGGAGGCGACGTGAGCGAACCCGTCCGGATCGAACGCAACGGCCCGGTCACCACGGTCATCATCGACCGACCCGAGGCGAGGAACGCGGTGAACGGCCCGACCGCCGCGGCGCTGTTCGCCGCGTTCGAGGAGTTCGACGCCGACGACACCGCGTCGGTGGCGGTGTTGACCGGCGCGAACGGAACATTCTGCGCGGGAGCCGATCTGAAGGCGTTCGGTACGCCCGAGGCGAACCAGGTGCACCGCGAAGGTCCCGGGCCGATGGGCCCGAGCCGGATGGACCTGTCGAAACCGGTGATCGCGGCGATCAGCGGATACGCCGTCGCAGGTGGCCTCGAACTTGCGCTGTGGTGTGACCTGCGCGTGGTCGACGAGGACGCCACGATGGGTGTGTTCTGCCGGCGCTGGGGCGTACCGCTCATCGACGGCGGGACAGTGCGCCTACCGCGGCTGATCGGGCACAGCCGCGCGATGGACCTGATCCTCACCGGGCGCGCGGTCGACGCAGCCGAGGCGTATGCGATAGGGCTGGCCAACCGTGTGGTCCCCACCGGGCAGGCCCGCCAGGCGGCCGAGGAACTCGCCGCCGAACTCGCGCGTCTGCCCCAGCAGTGCATGCGGGCCGACCGCCTGTCGGCTCTGCACCAGTGGGGCGAATCAGAGAAGGCGGCAATGGATTTCGAGTTCGCCTCCATATCGCGGGTCAAGGACGAGGCCATGCACGGGGCGGGACGGTTCGCCGCGGGCGCAGGCCGCCACGGAGCGAACGCGTGATCCGCGCTCGTAACGCCACGGCGGTCTCGGGCCGATTTTTCCGCCGTGGCGTTGCGAGCGGCGAGCAGACACAGCCACCGGGCGCTCTGAGAGTCAGCCGGGTGCCATCAGGTACGGGTTGTCGTTCACGACCTCGTTGAGGAATTGGGCGACTGCGCGCACCCGGCCGACCTGACGTAGCTCGCGGGGTATCACCATCCAGTAGCGGCGCCGTACCGAGAATTCGTGCGGCAGCACGCATGTCAGCTCCGGATCGGATTCGGCGATGTACTGCGGCAACGGCGCGATGCCCAGGCCGCCGCGCGCCGCGAGCCAGTGGCCGGTGATGTTGTTGGTCTGGATCGCCACGCGCTGCTTGTGAGGTAACAAACCCAGGATCCGCAACGGGGCCACGTCGAGCAGGGCGTCGATGTACCAGATCAGGGTGTGGCGGGCCAGGTCTGCGAGTTCGTCGATCGGCGGTGCGTCGTCGAGATATCCGGGCGTCGCGTACAACCGCAGGTCGTAGCCCGCGAGGGCCTGCACCAGGACGCCGCGCGACGGCGGTTCCTCCAGGGTGACCGCGATGTCGAAATGCCGCGCGGACAATGACCGGTGCTCGGTCGCGGTCGCCATCTCGATGTCGAGGTGGGGATGGCGGCGTCGCAGGTCGGCCAGACGCGGAGCCAGCACGAACGCACCGAAGCCGTCGGTGGTCGCGACGCTCACCGTCCCGGTCAGGGGGCCGGCCGACGTCCGCGTCTCGTAGGCCGCGATGACGGCCGACTCGACCGTCTCGGCCCGTGGAAACAGATCCGCCCCGGCCTCGGTCAACTGCCAGCCGCCCGGAGATCTGTCGAAAAGCCTTTCGCCGATCGATTTTTCGAGTGCGGTGATGCGCCTGCCCACGGTCGTGTGGTCGACGCCGAGGTTGCGCGCGGCATCGTTGAGCCGCCCGGTCCGTGCGACCTCCAGGAAGTACCGCAGGTTGTCGGCACTGAACATCGTCGACATGGGCGCACACCTTACCTGCAAATCTGCACGAGCGCGTGCGGGAATGGCTGTTGACGGGTGCACAAATGAGCCGAGAGCATGGGGGCACCGCACGAAACCCCGACCCGAGGACGATCCCATGGTGACCAACATCGCGCTTCCGCGTTTCGCGAAAATCGGTGCAGGAGCAGCAGATACGCTCGGCGAGGTCATCGCCGACCTCGGCATCTCGCGGCCCGTGCTGGTCACCGACCGCTACCTCGTCGAGACCGGGCAGGCCGAACGGCTGGCCAAGACGCTGCACGCCGCGGGCAGCACGGCCGCCGTGTTCTCCGACACCGTGCCGGACCCGACGGTGGAGTCCCTTTCCGCCGGACTGGAACTCGTTCGCGCCCACCGAGCCGACGGCATCATCGGGTTCGGCGGAGGCAGACCGATGGACACCGCGAAAGCGCTCGCGGTGCTCTCGGCCAACGGTGGCGACATCGCCTCCTACAAGGCACCCAGCAGCTACACCGGGCCGGCGCTGCCCATCGTGGCCGTACCCACCACCGCTGGAAGCGGTTCGGAAGCAACGCAGTTCACGGTGATCACCGACGGCGAGACCGACGAGAAGATGCTGTGCCCTGGGCTGTCGTTCCTGCCGATCGCGATCGTGGTGGATTACGAACTGACGGTGTCGATGCCCGCCCGTCTCACCGCCGACACCGGTGTCGACGCCCTCACGCACGCCATCGAGGCCTACGTCAGCAGGCGCGCCGGCGGATTCTCGGATGCGCTGGCGCTCGCGGCGATGCAGTCGATCTCGAAGCATCTGCGGCGTGCCTACGTCGACGGCGACGACCGCGAGGCGCGCGAGGCGATGATGCTCGCGTCGACGCAGGCGGGCATGGCGTTCTCCAACTCCTCCGTGGCACTCGTGCACGGCATGAGCCGGCCGATCGGCGGTCACTTCCACGTCGCGCACGGTCTGTCCAATGCGATGCTGCTGCCTGCCGTCACCCGGTTCTCGGTCGAGTCGGCGATCGGGCGGTACGCCGACTGCGCCCGCGCGATGGGGATCGTCGGCGCGGCTGTCGCGGACCGCGATGCGGCAAGTGAGCTCGTCACCGAACTCGAGCGGCTGTGCGCGGACGTGGAGGTGCCCACCCCGCGCTCGTACGGCATCGACGAGAAGGATTGGGAGGCCAGGCTTCCCACCATAGCCGAGCAGGCACTGGCGTCAGGCTCGCCGCAGAACAATCCGCGGGTGCCCACGCACGACGAGATCGTCGCGCTCTACCGCGAGATCTATTGAGGGACTATCCCTTGCTGACGGAGTTGCCGCTGCCGGTGTTGTTGATCTTGGGGTCCCCGTCGCGGTAGGTGATGGTGTTGTTGAGGCCGACGACCGTGAGGTCCTTGTCGATCTTCTCGAACGTGATCTTGTTGTCGGAGCCGCCGATGTTGACGTTGGCGCACGTGCCCTTGACGGTCAGCGTGTTGTTGGCCCCGCCCACGGTCAGGGACTTGCCGTCGGCGCAGTCGATGTCGGCGGTGGTGCCGACCGACATGTAGTTGATGGTGTTGCCGATCTCGACGTTGACACCGGACGATCCGGCCGTCGCCGAAGGCGTGTTGGTGTCAGAGCTTTCCGAACCGCAGGCCGCGAGACCCAGGACCGCGACCGCTGCCGCGGTGGTGCCGAGGATCCGGGTGGTGTGCGCACGCATGAGCTTCTCTGCTTTCTCCGTCGGATCGCCTCAGGCGGGAACGCGGTCGATGACGTTGGTCATCTGCAGTTCCCGGCCGCGGTCGATCACGGCGGGCTGTCCGTTCTTGTAGAACACCGTCTGGTCGTAGCCGTACACCGTGATGTCGTTGATGACGTTCTCGGCGACGACGACGTTCGACGACCCCTGCACCGTGACGGCCCAGCAGGTTCCCATCGCGTTGATGTGGTTACCCGTGCCGGTCACGAACAGGGTGGCGTTGTTGCAGTCCAGCGTCCGCTCCACGCCCTGTCCGGTGATGTGGGTGTCGCCGTTCTTCGCGCCGGCCGTGGGCAGCCCGACGGCCAGGGCCATCGGCAGGGCGATGACGCAGGACACGGCGATTCGGCCAACGGCGATCCAATGCACGGTGTTTCCTCCATCCGCTCCAGACCAGAAGTCTGCTGCAACGAAGAGTACGTGGCCGTCACAGGAACCCGGCAGCGGTTGGGCAGTTCCCCCGCGAGTCCCGCCACCCCCGGGCCGGGTTGGACGCCGCGTGAGGCGAAGGGTCGCGGGGATCGGCGGTGCTCGGTAGCGTGATGAGCGATGTGCCGGCGTGTTGTTGAGGCTGCTGCCGTCGCGGTCACAGCCGTTGTGACCGCTGCGGCGTGTTCGCACACCGTCACCGGGACGGCGCAGCGCGCCCAGTCCGACCCAGCGGACCCCAATCGCAGCTACGGATATGTCGACGACCGTTGCGGCCTCCTCGTCGACAGCACGGTCCAGGAGATCCTCGGCGCCGACAACGTCGTCCGCCCCTACAGCGGCGCGGTGTGCCAGTACGTGCTCTCCCGCAAGACCCAGCCCGAGCCCGGACCCGATGAAGGTCAGGAGTCGGGGGCCGGGCCCGCGATGATCGACGTCGTGTTCTCCTGGTTCGAAACCGGAACCCTGCAGCGTGAACGTGAGGTGGCCGAGCAGCGCGAGGCGACCATCACCGACACCGTGATCGAGCGGCAGCAGGCGTTCCTGGCCCGGCGTGACGTGACCGGCGCGGCCTGTTCGGCGACCGCGGCCGCCGGGTCCGGAGTGCTCAGCTGGTGGGTGCAGTTCCGCGGCAAGCAGGACGGTGATCCGTGCAAGGACGCCGAGAAGCTCCTGTCGCGGACCCTGCAGTCGGAACTGTAGACATGCGTCGCCAGGTCCGTCTGGCGGCCGCAGTGGCCGCATTCCCGGTGCTGATCGCAGCGTGCGGCACGCACGACCCGGCGCCGGCCGAACAGTCACCCACCGCGGCCCCGGGTTTTCGCGGGGTCGACTGCAACGGCGTCACCGACGCCGACATCGACAAGGCCGTCGGATCCGGCATGTTCGAGAAAGCGGTGGTCAGCGACACGGGATGCTTCTGGCAGGAGAACACCATGCTCGGCACGTTCGGGGCAGGCATGGGCATCTCGACGTGGTGGTACCGGGGCAGCGACATGGACACCGAGCGCACCCTGGAACAGAACGCCGGACGCACCCTGACCGAACTGTCGCTCGACGGCAACAAGGGCTTCAAGGCGGCCGACACCAACGTCTGCAGCATCTACGTGGCTAAGGGCGGCGACGTCATCACCTGGTCGATCCAGACGATGAACCCCGCGGCGCTGCCCGACCTGTGCACCGTGATCGAGCAGTTGGCGCAGCTGAGTCAGGACCGGGTGAACTGATCCGCCGCGCGCGCCACACCGTCACACCAACCGCCAGGGGCTAGAGTTTCACGGCGACCCGAAACCGGTGCCGCCCGGACGACAGGTCCGGGAAGAAAGCCAGAAGAGAAGGTAGTGCGCATGTCCGTTCGGCCGGAACCCTCCTCGGGGAGCCGCCGCGGCCACGTGCGCGCGACCCGGACCACTCGCCTGAGCCGCGACACCATCGTCAACGCCGCACTGACGTTCCTCGACCGCGAGGGCTGGGACGCGCTGACCATCAACGCACTGGCCAACCAGCTCGGCACCAAGGGCCCGTCGCTGTACAACCACGTGCACAGCCTCGATGATCTGCGCCGCACCGTACGGATGCGCGTGATCGACGACATCATCTCGATGCTCAACCGGGTGGGGGAGGGCCGCACGCGCGACGACGCCGTGATCGCCATGGCCAGCGCCTACCGCAGTTACGCACATCACCATCCCGGGCGGTACTCGGCGTTCACCCGGATGCCGTTCGGTGACGACGACCCCGAGTACTCGGCGGCCACCAAGGCGGCCGCGGCACCGGTCATCGAGGTGCTCGCGTCGTTCGGGCTCGAAGGTGAGCAGGCCTTCTACGCTGCGCTGGAGTTCTGGTCAGCCCTGCACGGCTTCGTGTTGCTGGAGATGACGGGCGTCATGGACGACGTCGACACCGACGCGGTTTTCACCGATATGCTGCTGCGCCTGGCCTCCGGGATGGAGCGTCGCGAAGCGTAGGGTGGACCTCACTGTCTGACCTGCGATTAGACCGCCGTGCACGAGTTTGTTTCGTCGCGGTCGGCCCTGGTATTGTGGTGGATCGTGCCTGGCCCGAAAGGCGCCTGCGGCTGATCCTGTACGCAAGCGTGCCCGCACGCCGGGCCAATTCGCATGTCTATCACGCATCGGTCCGAACCGATGCGGACGCGTGCGACACGCCCGGACGCGGGGGACGCAGACGGGTGAAAACAGCAGTACAGAGACTTAAGAACAAGAGAAGCAACACAGAGAAAGCCGGTACATGCCAACCATTCAGCAGCTGGTCCGCAAGGGCCGCCGCGACAAGATCGCCAAGGTGAAGACCGCGGCCCTCAAGGGCAGCCCGCAGCGTCGCGGCGTGTGCACGCGCGTTTACACCACCACTCCGAAGAAGCCGAACTCGGCGCTCCGGAAGGTCGCGCGCGTGAAGCTGACCAGCCAGGTTGAGGTGACCGCTTACATCCCGGGTGAAGGCCACAACCTTCAGGAGCACTCGATGGTGCTGGTGCGTGGCGGTCGTGTGAAGGACCTGCCCGGTGTCCGTTACAAGATCATCCGCGGTTCGCTCGACACCCAGGGTGTGAAGAACCGCAAGCAGGCCCGCAGCCGCTATGGCGCGAAGAAGGAGAAGAGCTAATGCCGCGCAAGGGACCCGCGCCGAAGCGTCCGTTGGTCAACGACCCCGTCTACGGCTCGCAGCTGGTCACCCAGCTCGTGAACAAGGTCCTGCTCGAGGGCAAGAAATCGCTGGCTGAGCGCATCGTGTACGGCGCGCTCGAGCAGGCCCGCGAGAAGACCGGCACCGATCCGGTCGTCACCCTGAAGCGCGCACTCGACAACGTCAAGCCTGCCCTCGAGGTCCGTAGCCGCCGCGTCGGTGGCGCGACCTACCAGGTCCCGGTCGAGGTGCGGCCCGATCGTTCCACCACGCTGGCGCTGCGCTGGCTGGTGAACTTCTCCCGTCAGCGTCGTGAGAAGACCATGGTCGAGCGTCTGGCCAACGAGATCCTCGATGCCAGCAACGGCCTCGGCGCCTCCGTCAAGCGGCGTGAGGACACCCACAAGATGGCCGAGGCGAACCGGGCCTTCGCGCACTACCGCTGGTGATAGCCGCCGGCGAGCAGTGTTGCCGCCGGCGCAATGACCACACATCTACGAAGCGAGAGAGAAGACTTCTGTGGCACAGAAGGACGTGCTTACCGACCTGAACAAGGTCCGCAACATCGGCATCATGGCGCACATCGATGCCGGCAAGACCACGACGACCGAGCGCATCCTGTACTACACCGGCGTCAACTACAAGATCGGTGAGACGCACGACGGTGCCTCCACGACCGACTGGATGGAGCAGGAGCAGGAGCGTGGTATCACCATCACCTCCGCGGCTGTGACCTGCTTCTGGAACAACAACCAGATCAACATCATCGACACCCCGGGCCACGTCGACTTCACCGTCGAGGTGGAGCGCTCGCTGCGCGTGCTCGATGGTGCGGTCGCCGTGTTCGACGGCAAAGAAGGCGTGGAGCCGCAGTCCGAGCAGGTGTGGCGGCAGGCCGACAAGTACGACGTGCCGCGTATCTGCTTCGTCAACAAGATGGACAAGCTCGGCGCGGACTTCTACTTCACCGTGCGCACCATCGAGGAGCGCCTCGGTGCCAAGCCGCTGGTGATCCAGCTGCCGATCGGTGCCGAGAACGACTTCATCGGCATCATCGACCTGGTCGAGATGAAGGCCAAGGTGTGGCGCGGCGAGACCGCCCTCGGTGAGAAGTACGAGGTCGAGGACATCCCCGCGGACCTCGCCGACAAGGCCGAGGAGTACCGCACCAAGCTGCTCGAGACCGTCGCCGAGAGCGACGAGGCACTGCTGGAGAAGTACTTCGGTGGCGAGGAGCTCTCGGTCGACGAGATCAAGGGCGCGATCCGCAAGCTGACGGTCAACAGCGAGCTGTACCCGGTGCTGTGCGGCAGCGCGTTCAAGAACAAGGGCGTGCAGCCCATGCTCGACGCGGTCATCGACTACCTGCCGTCGCCGCTGGACGTCGAGTCCGTGCAGGGTCACGTGCCCGGCAAGGAAGACGAGGTCATCAGCCGCAAGCCGTCGGTCGACGAGCCCTTCTCGGCGCTGGCGTTCAAGATCGCGGTGCACCCGTTCTTCGGCAAGCTGACCTACGTCCGCGTGTACTCCGGTGTCGTGGAATCCGGTTCCCAGGTGGTCAACTCGACCAAGGGCAAGAAGGAGCGGCTGGGCAAGCTGTTCCAGATGCACGCCAACAAGGAGAACCCGGTCGAACGGGCCTCCGCCGGCCACATCTACGCCGTGATCGGTCTGAAGGACACCACCACCGGCGACACGCTGTGCGATCCGAACGAGCAGGTCGTGCTCGAGTCGATGACCTTCCCGGATCCGGTCATCGAGGTGGCCATCGAGCCCAAGACCAAGAGTGACCAGGAGAAGCTGGGCACCGCGATCCAGAAGCTCGCCGAAGAGGACCCGACCTTCAAGGTGCACCTGGACCAGGAGACCGGCCAGACCGTCATCGGCGGCATGGGCGAGCTGCACCTGGACATCCTCGTGGACCGCATGCGTCGCGAGTTCAAGGTCGAGGCCAACGTCGGCAAGCCGCAGGTGGCCTACCGCGAGACGATCAAGCGCAAGGTCGAGAAGGTCGAGTACACCCACAAGAAGCAGACGGGTGGCTCGGGCCAGTTCGCGAAGGTGCTCATCGATCTGGAGCCGTTCGTCGGCGAGGACGGTGCCACCTACGAGTTCGAGAACAAGGTCACCGGTGGCCGCATCCCGCGCGAGTACATCCCCTCGGTGGACGCGGGCGCCCAGGACGCCATGCAGTACGGCGTGCTCGCCGGCTACCCGCTGGTGAACCTGAAGGTGACGCTGCTCGACGGCGCCTACCACGAGGTCGACTCCTCGGAAATGGCGTTCAAAGTTGCGGGTTCACAGGCGTTGAAGAAGGCCGCTCAGGCGGCTCAGCCGGTGATCCTGGAGCCGATCATGGCGGTCGAGGTGACCACACCCGAGGACTACATGGGTGAAGTGATCGGTGACCTGAACTCCCGCCGTGGTCAGATCCAGGCCATGGAGGAGCGCAGCGGTGCGCGCGTCGTCAAGGCGCAGGTGCCGCTGTCGGAGATGTTCGGCTACGTCGGCGACCTCCGGTCGAAGACGCAGGGCCGGGCGAACTACTCCATGGTGTTCGACTCGTACGCCGAAGTCCCGGCGAACGTGTCGAAGGAGATCATCGCGAAGGCGACTGGCCAGTAATCTGGCCCGTCGGCCCAGCGAGACCGCACAACTGAACACATCAACATCTGCTTTAACCAAAGCACCAACAAGTCCAGGAGGACACAACAGTGGCGAAGGCGAAGTTCGAGCGGACGAAGCCGCACGTCAACATCGGGACCATCGGTCACGTTGACCACGGCAAGACCACGCTGACCGCGGCTATCACCAAGGTTCTGCACGACAAGTTCCCCGATTTGAACGAATCGCGCGCATTCGACCAGATCGACAATGCGCCTGAAGAGCGTCAGCGCGGTATCACCATCAACATCTCCCACGTGGAGTACCAGACCGACAAGCGTCACTACGCACACGTCGACGCCCCCGGTCACGCTGACTACATCAAGAACATGATCACCGGTGCCGCCCAGATGGACGGCGCGATCCTGGTGGTCGCCGCCACTGACGGCCCGATGCCGCAGACCCGCGAGCACGTGCTGCTGGCCCGCCAGGTGGGTGTGCCCTACATCCTGGTCGCGCTGAACAAGTCGGACGCGGTGGACGACGAGGAGCTCATCGAGCTCGTCGAGATGGAGGTCCGCGAACTGCTGGCCGCCCAGGACTTCGACGAGGAGGCCCCCGTGGTCCGCGTCTCGGCGCTCAAGGCGCTCGAGGGCGATCCCAAGTGGGTCAAGTCGGTCGAGGAGCTCATGGAGGCCGTCGACGCGTCCATCCCGGATCCGGTCCGCGAGACCGACAAGCCGTTCCTGATGCCCGTTGAGGACGTCTTCACGATCACCGGTCGTGGCACCGTCGTCACCGGCCGTGTCGAGCGCGGTGTGATCAACGTGAACGAGGAAGTCGAGATCGTCGGCATCCGCCCGGAGACCACCAAGACCACGGTCACCGGTGTCGAGATGTTCCGCAAGCTGCTCGACCAGGGCCAGGCCGGTGACAACGTCGGTCTGCTGCTCCGCGGCATCAAGCGCGAGGACGTCGAGCGTGGCCAGGTTGTGGTCAAGCCCGGCACCACCACCCCGCACACCGAGTTCGAGGGCCAGGTCTACATCCTGTCCAAGGACGAGGGTGGCCGCCACACGCCGTTCTTCAACAACTACCGTCCGCAGTTCTACTTCCGCACCACGGACGTGACCGGCGTTGTGACCCTGCCCGAGGGCACCGAGATGGTGATGCCCGGTGACAACACCGACATCTCCGTCAAGCTGATCCAGCCCGTCGCCATGGACGAGGGCCTGCGCTTCGCGATCCGCGAGGGCGGCCGTACCGTCGGCGCCGGCCGCGTCACCAAGATCATCAAGTGATCTAGGTTCAGCCAAAACGAGCGGCGCTCACCCGAAAGGGTGGGCGCCGCTTGCTTTTTCGGCAACGCGTCGCCGAACGCCCTTGCCGAGCGTGCGGTTTCATACGCGACGCGCCGCGTCGTGCGGATGACGTCGCACGCTCGACGCCGGTGCAGCACATCCGGTGCGATTTCGCGCCATCGGCCGATGGCGACTATTGTCGTGACTAACGAATTTTCCGAGAAGTTGAGGTAGTGCGTGGACGCCGATGTGACCGAACCGATTCCGTCGGTGGCCGATTCAACCCCAGGGCGCGTCGAGCTGATCCGCAGTCAACTCACTCCTTCGCGCATCCTCGCCGGTATCTCGACGACGGTCGCCGTGGTCGCGGTCGCAGCGCTGGTCACCGTGACCACACAGCAGGCGGATACCGCCCCGCTCGAGGACACGGTTGCCGCGTCGCCGTCCACACCGGCCCCGGCCGCGCCGACGACTCCGGCTCCCGCACAACCGATCGCGGCCCGCTCGCTGGCGCCCGAGGTGCTCATGCCGGCGTCGCCGTCGACGGCGCCCACACCGGCCGCGGCACCTCCTGCCGATCTCAGCGGCGGACTGGGCGACATCTTCACGGCGCCCGCCAGATCGGCCGCACCGGCACGCCAGCCGGCGGTTCCGCGACCGGCGCCGGCCGCGTCAGGTCCGGCGTCGGCGACCAATCCCGCCTGGCCGGCGCTCGACCTCGGACAGGTCAACTCGCAGTGGCAGCAGGCCGTCGCGGTCGCCAACGCCCAGCCCGCTGTCAACGCGGTGGTCGGCACCGTGACGGGCACGACCGGGTGGGTCGGCAACGGAGCGATGAACATCCTGGGGGAACTTCTCGTCGCGTGGGTGAACCAGAACGGACAGATTCCCGGCCAGAACCCCGCGGTGCCTCCCGCGGACGGGCTCGCGGCGTTGCTGCTGGGGCCGACGGCTGCGGCAGGCGCGGGCCTGCCCACGGTGGACTGGTCTATGGTTCCGCCACCGGCGCTGTCGCCGATCGACTGGACCAAGATTCCGCCGCCCCAGCTGCCGCCGATCGACTGGACCAAGATTCCGCCGCCTCAGATCCCGCAGTTCCAGGACCCGTTCGCCCAGCTTCCGAGCATCACCCGGGCCATCGGGCTCCCGTTCTGACCGTCGCGCGTGTAACACATGGGGCCGCTGAGGCGACGTCTTTGGCGTAGGTCTGTTACACGGGTTGGGGGAAACGAATGCTGCGACGGATGTGGGCACTGGCCGCCTCGGCCGTGCTGGGGAGCACGGTGATCGGACTGGCCGGGCCTGCCTCGGCCGCTCCGGACTGCCCTGACCTGCACTGGATCGGCGTCGCGGGCTCAGGTGAGCGCGACAATCCCACTCTCAACGGCGGCATGGGCCGCGTGGTCTACCGCTCCCTGCAGGACATCTCGCGGCTCGTGGCCCAGGACGGCCGGACCATGACCGCAGAACCCGTCGTCTACCCCGCGGTCGAGGTGCCCGCCGACGGTGATCTGCTCGGCTGGGGCGGGTTCATGAGCAGTGTCGACACCGGTGTCGCGGCGCTGGCGAACCAGTACACCGCGTTCACGCAGCGCTGCCCGCAGAGCAAGGTGGTCCTGGCCGGCTACTCGCAGGGCGCGATGGTCGTGCACCGCAACCTGCACGCACTTGCGACGAGCCCCAACCTGGCGGCTGCGCTGCTGGTCGCCGACGGCGACCGGCTGCCCACCGACCCCACGATCAACCTCGGCACCGCGACCATGGTGCCGGGCGCCGGAAAGGGTGTGGCACAGGACTGGCCGATCCTGGCCCACGCGCCGGCGCCGCTGCCGCCGACCGTCGGCAGCCGCACGATCAGCGTGTGCGATCGCGGGGATGCCGTGTGTGACTACGACCCCGACGCCGACGAGGTCACCGCGGCCGCGATCGCCGTGCACACCAGCTACGCCCGCAGCGCCTCACAGCCGTGGACCTGGCCGCTGTATCAGCTGCTGATGCCGACGGTGACCAACCCGGCGGTGCCCAACCCGACGGTGCCCATCCCGACGGGGCCGGTGCCCGGACCGCAGGCGCCGACGCTGCAGGCATCACCGCAGAACCCGCTGACCGGCACCGAAACCTCTGTTCAGCCCGCCGAAGAGCCCGCTCCGACGTTAGGCTGATCTATCTCGTCCAGGCCGAGAGGAGCAGAGGATGTCGACCCTGTGGCGTTATCTCCGCATCCAGGCCTTCGTTCTGCTCTGCGGCATCGTGGGGCCGATCTTCCTGGTGATCTACTTCGGCAGCGGCGGCAGCCCGTTGATCAAGTGGATGTTCTGGACAGGTCTGCTCATCACGGCCCTCGACGTGCTGATCGCCCTGGCGATCACGGCCATGGGCACCCGGTCGGCCGCCAAGCACCAGGATCTCGAACAGAACGGGGTGATCGCACTCGCGCAGGTGGTCGGCATCCATGAGACCAACACGCGGATCAACGAGCGGCCACTGGTGAAGCTCGACCTGCAGATCTCCGGGCCGGGGATCGCGCCGTTCGCGAGCCAGGACCGCGTGCTGGCATCGGTGGCGCGGCTCCCGATGATCACCAACCGCAAGCTCGTGGCCGTCGTCGACCCCACCACACACGAGTACCGGATCGATTGGGACAGAAGCAGTTTGGTCAGCGGTCTGATGCCTGCCACGTTCACCATCGCCGAGGACAACACCACCTACGACCTCACCGGGCAGACCGAACCCCTGCTGGAGATCCTGCAGATCCTCAAGGCGCACAACATCGGTATGAACAACATGATCGATCTGCGCGCCAACCCAGTTGCCCGCGAACAGGTTCAGAGAGTGGTCCGCCGTGCAGCCGCGCAACGCAACGCACCGCAGGGCGTGCCACAGCCGGCCGGCCAGCCGACGCCGCAACCCGCTGCGGCGGCGCCGTACGCGGCACCGTCGATGTCGACCGCGCAGCGGCTGCAGGAGCTCGAAACCCTGCGTGCCACCGGCGCAATCAGCGAGGCCGAGTACACGGCCAAACGTCAGCAGATAATTGCTGATCTGTAAATACCGGCACCCTACGGTGGTAACGTCCACCGCGTGCGAGCGAGTTCGTCACGGGAACTCTGAGCGATGTCCGAACCGGTGGTTTCACACGAGGTTCGGTCACCCTCGCTGTCCGACGCGGTCATCCCGCTCGTCGCACTCACCGTCCTGATCGGCGGTTCCGTCGCGCTTTTCGGGCTCAAAGCGCTCGACGGACCGATACAGGTCGCACTGATCCTGGCGTGTGCCGTCGCGGCACTGATCGCGCTGAAGAACGGCAACCCGTGGAGCGCGGTGCAGGTGGCCGGGCAGGGTGCGCTTGCGTCGATCACCAGCGCGTTGTTCATCCTGCTTGCTGTGGGTGCCCTGATCGGGACGTGGAACCTGTCCGGAACCATCCCGACGTTGGTGTATTACGGTCTCGGCGTTTTGTCGCCGGGATACTTTTACGTTGCCACAGCGGTGATTTGCGGTGCGGTGGCCATGTCGATCGGCAGTTCGTGGACCACCGCGGGCACCATCGGCGTCGGCCTCGTCGGCATCGCCACGATGCTCGGTGTCTCACCGGCGATCACCGCGGGCGCGGTGATCTCGGGCGCCTACCTCGGGGACAAGCTCTCACCGTTGTCGGAGACGACGATCCTCACCGCGCAGATGGTGGAAGTCGACCTGTACACCCACATCCGCAGCCAGGCGTGGACCTCGGTCCCGGCGTTCCTGATCGCGGCGGCAGGCTTCACCGTGCTGGGTGTCGCGGGACCGCCGGTGCGCGATGCGGTGCCGGAAAGCATCGAACTCGCCAAACTCGGGGAGATCTTCTGGATCAACCCCGTCAACCTCGTGCCACTGCTGTTTCTGGTGGTGCTGTGGTGCGGAAGGTTCCCGCGTCATTGGCGTTGTTGGCCTCGGCACTGGTCGCGGGCGCCCAGGCCGCGGTCTTCCAACGAGACGTCGTCACGGGCTTCGTCACCGAGATCGGGGCCAGCACGCAAGACGTGATCGGCTCGGTGCAGGCCGTGTGGACGGTGATGGCCAACGGTTTCAGCATCAACAGCGGAATCGGTGACATCGACCGACTGCTGTCGCGCGGCGGTATGGACAGCATGCTGCTGACGATCTGGCTGATCATCGGGGCCGTGACGTTCGGCGCGCTGCTGGAGAAATTCGGTCTCATCGACCGCTTGGTCCAGCCCATGATCGCGGCGGCCAAAACCACCGGCCGCCTGTATCTCTCGGTGTTCTGCACCGGATTCGGGCTGAACATCGCAGCCGGTGACCAGTACATAGCGCTGGTGTTGCCCAGCCGCATCTTCCGCGTCGAGTTCGCCAAGCGCGGGCTGGCCCCGCAAAACCTGTCCCGTCTGGCCGCCGACAGCGGGACGGTGACGTCGCCGTTGGTGCCGTGGAACTCGTGCGGCGCATTCATGGGGGCGGTTCTCGGTGTTCCGACGCTGTTGTACCTGCCGTTCGCGCTCTTCAACATCGCCAGTCCCGCGCTGAGTGTGTTCTACGGCTACACCGGCTTCAAAGTCGTTCGTGCGGAACCGGTCACAGAATCCGAGGGGGCATGATGACCACCACCGAATCACCTGTCAAGGACACCAAGGTCAGCCTGCCCACGCTGACCGCGATGGTCATCGGCTCGATGATCGGGTCCGGTGTGTTCCTGCTGCCCGGCCGGTTCGGGGCCGAGTCCGGGGTCGCGGGCGCGCTGATCGCCTGGGCGATCGCCGGTGCAGGCATGTTGATGCTGGCGTTCGTGTTCCAGCGCCTGGCGACGCGGAAACCGGACCTCGACGCCGGGTTGTTCGCCTACGCGAAAGCGGGCTTCGGCGACTACATGGGGTTCAACTCGGCGTTCGGGTTCTGGGCGTCGGCCTGCGCGGGCAACACGTCGTACTGGGTGTTGATCATGGCGACGACGAGCGCGCTGTTCCCCGCCCTAGGAGCCGGGGACACCCTGCTGGCGGTCATCTGCTCGACGATCGGCGTATGGCTGTTCTTCTACCTGATCCTGCGCGGTGTGAAGCAGGCCGCGGTGATCAACCGCATCGTCACTTGGGCCAAGGTCGTCCCGATCCTGGTGTTCATCGTGATCGCGGTCATCGCCTTCAAGGCCGATGTGTTCACCGGCAACTTCTGGGGCGGCGACGGAAACTATTCGTGGGCATCGCTGTTCGAACAGGCCAAGGGCACCATGCTGATCACGGTGTTCGTGTTCCTCGGCATCGAGGGGGCGAGCGTGTACTCGCGGTTCGCGCGTTAACGCGAGGACGTCGGACGTGCGACGGTCATCGGTTTCCTGTCGGTGCTTTCGGTGTTCATGTTGGTGACGCTGGCGTCCTACGGCGTGCTGTCGCAGGACGAATTGGCCGGCATATCGCAACCGTCGATGGCGTCGGTGCTGGAATCCATTGTGGGTGAGTGGGGTTCGGTGTTCATCCGGCTCGGGGTCATCCTGTCGGTGCTCGGGGCCTACCTGGCGTGGACGTTGATGGCGGCCGAGATGTTGTTCATCCCGGCCAAATCCGAGGACATGCCGCGGTTCCTGACCCGCGAGAACCGCAACGGTGCACCGGTTCCCGCACTGATCATGGCCGGCGGCCTGGTGCAGCTGCTGCTGATCCTGCTGCTGTTCGCCTCCGACGCACTGAATTTCATGCTCGACCTGACCGCCGCGCTGGCTCTGATCCCGTATCTTCTTGCCGCGGGGTACGCACTGAAACTCACGGTGACACGGGAAACGTACGACGGTGACCGCTCGCGGGTGCCCGACATGGTCATCGCCGCAGTCGCGACGTTCTACACGCTGTTCCTGCTGTACGCCGCGGGGTGGGACCACCTGCTGCTGAGTTGCATCCTGTACGCGGGCGGCGCGGTCCTGTATTGGTTGGCCCGCCGCGAGCGCAACCTGCGGGTGTTCACCCGGGCAGAGGCCGTGCTGTTCGGCCTCATCGTCCTCGGCGCGATCGGAGGGCTCTACGGGCTGATCTCCGGCGGAATCCAGATTTGAAGTCCCACACGATGAAAGGACCTTCCATGAGCAACCCCTCCGACGCGTACGGCGTGCACTCCGAGGTAGGCAAACTACGGAAGGTGCTGGTGTGCTCGCCCGGTCTGGCCCACGAACGACTGACGCCGACCAACTGCGACGACCTGCTGTTCGACGACGTGCTGTGGGTGCAGAACGCGCGCCGCGACCACTTCGACTTCATGGACAAGATGCGCGACCGCGACGTCGAGGTCGTCGAACTGCACGAACTGCTAAGCGAGACCATGGACATCCCGGAAGCCAAGGACTGGCTGCTGGACCGCAAGATCACGCCCAACGAGGTGGGGCTCGGGCTGGTCGATGACACACGCGGATTCCTCAACTCGCTGACGTCGCGCCGGCTCACCGAGTTATTGATCGGTGGGATGTCGATCAGCGATCTCCCGCCCGAGATGAAGTCCGGCTACCGGGCTTTGGCGCGCGAGGCCAACGGCGTCACCGAGTACCTGATGCCGCCGCTGCCCAACACGCTCTATACGCGCGACACCACCTGCTGGATCTACGGCGGCCTCACACTCAACCCGCTGTTCTGGCCGGCCCGGCACGACGAGACCCTGCTGATGAAGGCCATCTACGAATTCCACCCTGATTACGTCGACTCGAGAGTGTGGTGGGGTGACCCCGAGGCGAACTGGGGACTCGCGACCTTCGAGGGTGGCGACGTGCTGGTGCCGGGCAACGGCGTGGTACTCATCGGGATGAGCGAACGTACATCGCGGCAGGCCATCACGCAGGTCGCGGCCGAACTGTTCGACGAGGGCGCCGCCGAGAAGGTCATCGTCGCCGGCATGCCGAAGCTGCGGTCGGCCATGCACCTGGACACGGTGTTCACCTTCGCCGATCGCGACGTCGTCACCATCTACCCCGAGATCGTCGACTCGATCCAGACGTTCGTGTTGCATCCGTGCGACCGGGATCCCGGCGTCGAGGTGGAGGAGGCCACCAAGCCGTTCGTCGAGGTCGTGGCCGACGCGCTGGGCCTGGCGGAACTCCGCGTCGTCGAAACCGGTGGTACGAGGTACGACTCCGAGCGGCAGCAGTGGGACAGCGGCAACAACCTCGTCGCGGTGGAACCGGGTGTGGTGCTCGCGTACGACCGCAACACGCACACCAATTCGCTGCTGCGCAAGGCCGGTATCGAGGTCATCACGATCGTCGGCGCGGAATTGGGCCGCGGGCGCGGCGGCGGGCACTGCATGACCTGCCCCATCATCCGCGACCCTCTCGACTGGTAGGTACTAGAACACGTTCTAGTTTCGCTGTAGCCTGGTCGCACATCGAGAAAGGACCGGGGATGGCGACAGTTGGTAAAACGCTGGAAGGACGCGTGGCGTTCGTTACCGGGGCGGCTCGCGGCCAGGGACGGGCGCATGCCGTGCGACTGGCCGACGAGGGCGCCGACATCATCGCCATCGACGTGTGCGCACCCGTCGACGACACCATCACCTATCCGTCGGCGACACCGGAGGATCTCGCCGAGACCGTCGCCGCGGTCGAGGCGACCGGGCGCAAGGTCCTCGCGCGCGAGGTCGACATCCGTGACCTCGCGGCCCAGCAGCAGGTGGTCGCCGACGGTGTCGAGCAGTTCGGCCGGCTCGACATCGTGGTGGCCAACGCGGGCGTGCTCAGCTGGGGACGCATCTTCGAGATGTCGCCCGAACAGTGGGACACCGTCGTCGACGTCAACCTCAACGGCACGTGGCGCACCATCCGCGCGGCCGTGCCCGCGATGATCGAGGCGGGCAACGGCGGGTCGATCATCATCGTCAGCTCGTCGGCCGGGCTCAAGGCCACGCCCGGCAACGGGCACTACGCGGCCTCCAAGCACGGGCTCGTCGCGCTCACCAACTCGCTGGCTCTCGAGGTGGGGGAGTACGGGATCCGCGTCAACTCCATCCACCCCTACTCGATCGACACGCCCATGATCGAGCCCGAGGCCATGGCGCAGGTGTTCGCGAAGTACCCGAATTACCTGCACAGCTTCGCGCCCATGCCGTACCAGCCGGTCGGCGAAGGCGCCGAAGGGCTTTCGACGTTCATGACCCCCGAAGAGGTGTCCGACGTGGTGGCCTGGCTCGCCGGCGACGGCTCGGCGACCTTGTCGGGCAGCCAGATCGCCGTCGACCGCGGCGTCATGAAGTACTGAGTTCCCGCCAGAAATCTCTCGCGAGGGATACGGGACCCGGTCAGCCCGGTAGGACGAGCACCGGAACAGGGCTGTAGCGCAGGATCTTCGTACCGCGTTCGCCGAGGAACACACGCCGGACGGCGCCCGCAGGGGACGTGCCGATGGCCAGGACCTCGCCCTCGATCCACTCGATCGAGTCCAGCGCCTCGTCCCACGCGCTGCCGCTGGCGACGACGACCTCCACGTCCTCGCCGATGACGCCGTCGGTGGCCAGCCGGCGCAGCGAATCCTGTGCCTGCTCGATCCATTCCTGCAGGATGAGGTCTTCCTTGCTCAGCCCGACCAGCGGTGGATACATGCTGCGACCACGCACTGCGAACGTCACCACACGCATCGTGACACCCAACCGCTGTGTGAGGGCCGCGATGCGCTCGACGACGTCGACGGCGTCGCGGGTTCCCGGGTAGGCCACCGTGATCCGTGACAGCCCACCGCTTTTCGGGCGGCGGTAGCCGCGCGGGCTGACCGCCAACGGAACGGGGCACGAGTGCAGCAACCGGTCGGCCGTCGAACCGACCACCACCTGCCCCAGCTTGCCGTCCGCAGCCGAGCCCAGCACCAGGGCCTCTGCGTTCAGCGATTCGACCGCTTCCATCAGTCCGTCCGACACCGACCGGTGCGCGAACTTGTGGAAGGTGACCTCGAGTTCACTGTCGAGCTCGGAGATCACCTGGCGGGCCTGTTCGGCCGATGTCGACGCCAATTGCGCTGCGTACTGGGCATATTCGGCGTCGATGCGCGCCGGCGACGGTGTCATCCACGGACGCGGGACGACGGTCGCGACCGCGAGTGAGGTCTGCAGCGTGTGTGCCGCGCCGACGGCGAGGTGCAGCGGCGACGCACCCGCCTTGCCGGTCAGATAACCCACCACGACCGTCATGCGCGATCCGCCTTCGCTCCGTGCGCCGTGCGATCCGCCTTCGCTCCTCGCTGCGCCGTCATGCGCGATCCTCCGGATGCCCTGTCATGACATCGTCCTCACCAGCGGCCGCACCTGGGATGTACCCGTCGCCGCCGTCGTTGAGCGCACTGTGGCGTCGGCCCCACAGCAGGTAGAACAGCAGCACCGCACCGACCCACACGCTGAACCACAACCACGTGACCGCCGGCAGTCCGTACAACACGAACAGACACGCAATGATCGAAAGGACCGGCGTCACCGGATAACCCGGCACCTTGAACGAGCGCGGCAGGTCCGGTTCGCGCACCCGCAGAAGCACCACGCCCGCCGACACCACGATGAACGCCACCAGGGTTCCGATCGACACCAGATCCCACAGGTAGTCCAGCGGCACGAAGCCCGCGAGTGTGCCAGTCACCAGCGCCACCACGATGGTGTTGTTGATCGGGGTCATGGTGTGCGAGTTCACCCTTGCGAACATCGACGGCAGCAGACCGTCGCGGCCCATCGCGAACAGGATGCGCGTCTGGCCGTACATCACCACCAGCGTCACCGAGAAGATCGAGATCACCGCGCCGAACGACAGGATCGTGCTGGCCCACGTCTGGCCGTGCAGGATGTTCGTGAGGATCACCGCCAGCCCGGCCTCGGACTGTTCCTCGGAACCGAACTCATCGGCCGACTGCGTGCCCAACCCGGCGAACGCCACCAGGATGTAGACCGACGCGACGACCACCAGCGCGCCGAGGATCGCGCGCGGCATGGTCTTCTGCGGGTTCTTCACTTCGTCGCCTGCCGTGGAGACCGCGTCCAGACCGATGAACGTGAAGA
This sequence comes from Mycolicibacterium smegmatis, assembly GCF_001457595.1. Taxonomy (GTDB): domain Bacteria; phylum Actinomycetota; class Actinomycetes; order Mycobacteriales; family Mycobacteriaceae; genus Mycobacterium; species Mycobacterium smegmatis. The sequence goes on from NZ_LN831039.1 coordinate 1,589,784, forward strand.
AGATCGAGCCCGCGGCGGCCGTGATGCCCGCGAAGCCCTTGTCCCAGAACCCGGCGAAGTGGTCGGTGGTGAACGCCGTGAACGCGACCGCGACGAACAACGCGAGCACCGCGAGCTTGATGATCACCATGATGGTGTTGACCAGCGCGGATTCGCTCGCTCCGCGGATCAGCAGCAATCCGCACATCACGATCAGCAGCGTGGCGGGCAGGTTCATGATGCCGGGGTTCTCGCCCCACGGTGCCGACGTGAGCGCCTGCGGTATGCGGAAACCGAACACATCGTCGAGCAACTGGTTGAGGTAGCCGCCCCAGCCGATCGAGGTCGCCGACATCGAGACGCCGTACTCCAGGAGCAGGCAGGCCGCCACACCCATTGCCACGAACTCGCCCATCGTGGTGTAGGCGTAGGAGTACGTCGACCCCGAAACCGGCACGGCCGAGGCCATCTCGGCGTAACACAGCGCCGACAGACCGGCCGCGACACCCGCCAGGACGAACGAGACGAGCACCGCCGGACCGGCCTCCGGCACGGCTTCCTGCAGCACCAGGAATATGCCGGTGCCCACGGTCGCGCCGACGCCGAACAGCGTCAGCTGGAAGGTGCCGATACTTCGCTTGAGATGATCGGACGCACCGTGGGCGACCGGGGCGCCGATGACGGGCCGGCGTCGCATCATCTGACCGGCCATGCTGGTGGGCGGGGCTAACATGGTGCCTCCTAGGTGCCGATCAAGCGATTATCGGCGCACCTCCGCCAGGGTGTCGGCGAATCGGTCAACCGCCCAATCGATCTCTTCGGACGTGACGACCAGCGGCGGGGCGAACCGCAGCGTCGAACCGTGTGTGTCCTTGACCAGGACGCCGCGCTCGGCGAGCGCCACGCTGAGTTCCTTGCCGGTGCCGAGCGCCGGATCGATGTCCACCCCGGCCCACAGCCCCCGGCCCCGCACCGCGAGCACCCCGCGGCCGATCAGGTCCTGCAGGCGCGCGTGCAGGTGCGCACCGAGTTCGGTTGAGCGCTGCTGGAACTCACCACGCCTGAGCATGGCCACCACGGTGCTGCCGATCGCCGTGGCCAGCGGGTTGCCGCCGAACGTCGACCCGTGCTCACCGGGGTGCAACACGCCGAGCACGTCGCGGTCGGCGACCACGGCCGACAGCGGCACCACGCCGCCGCCGAGGGCCTTGCCCAGCAGATAGACGTCGGGCACCACGCCCCAGTGTTCGCACGCAAAGGTGCGGCCGGTGCGCGCCAGGCCGGACTGGATCTCGTCGGCGATCATCAGCACGTTGCGCTGCGTGCAGATCTCACGCACCCGGGGCAGGAAGTCCGGCGGCGGCACGATGATGCCCGCCTCGCCCTGGATCGGTTCGAGGAGCACCGCGACCGTGTTGTCGTCGATGGCATCGGCCACCGCGGCGGCGTCACCGAACGGCACGGACCGGAAACCGGGGGTGTACGGGCCGAACCCGCGGCGCGCGGTCTCGTCGTCGGAGAAGCTGATGATCGTGGTGGTGCGGCCGTGGAAGTTGTTGCGCGCCACCACGATGTTCGACTGGCCTGCTGCGACACCCTTGACGTCGGTGCCCCACTTGCGGGCCACCTTGATGCCGCTCTCGACGGCCTCGGCGCCGCTGTTCATCGGCAGGATCATGTCCTTGCCGCACAGTGTGGCCAGTGCTTGGGCGAACGGGCCGAGCTGATCGGAGTGGAACGCGCGGCTCACCAGGGTCAGCCGGTCGAGCTGCGCGTGCGCGGTCGCGACGATCTCGGGATTGCGGTGCCCGAAGTTCACCGCCGAATAGGCGGCCAGGCAGTCCAGGTAGCGACGGCCTGTCACGTCGGTGATCCAGACACCCTCGGCGCTCGCCGCCACCACGGGAAGCGGCGAGTAGTTGTGCGCGACGTAGCGGTCGTCGAGTGCGATGGCCTCAGCGATGGAGGTGGCGGCCGCCCCGGCGTCGTGGGGGTCCAGGCCATGGTTCACGTTGTCCAGGATGGTCATGGGTGCAGCTCCAATGTGCAGCATTTGACGGATCCGCCGCCTTTGAGGAGTTCGGTGAGGTCGACACCGATCGGTTCGAAGCCGGCGTGACGCAATTGCTCGGCGAAACCCGTTGCCGCCGCCGGCATCACCACGTTCTTCCCGTCGGAAACCACGTTGAGACCGAGCACGTAGGCATCGGCGGTGGCCACCTCGATCGCGTCGGGGTACAGCTCCTGCAGGCGACGACGCGAGTCGGGGCTGAAGGCCGGCGGGTAGTAGGCGACGGTGGTGTCGTCGAGCACCGCCAGCGCGGTGTCGAGGTGATAGAACCGCGGGTCGACAAGCTCAAGGCTGACGACCGGAAGCCCGGTGATCGCCGCGATCTCGTCGTACGCGCGGCGGTCGGTGCGGAACCCCCACCCGGCCAACAGGTTCGGACCGACCAGCAGCAGGTCGCCCTGACCCTCGTTGACGTGCTGGGTGAAGACGGGGTCGAGCCCGAGGGCGGCCGCCCACTCGGCGTACGCGTCGGCCTCGGGTGCGCGCTGCGGGTAGGCGAAGCGCGCGATCACGGCCGTGCGCCCGACGATGAATCCGCCGTTGGCGGCGTAGACCATGTCGGGCAGGCCCGCCCGCGGCGGCACCAGGTCGACGGTGTGGCCGAGGTCGCGGTAGATGTCGTGCAGTGCGCGCCACTGGTCAAGCGCGCGTTGCGTGTCCACCGGGGTCGTGACGTCCATCCACGGATTGATGGCGTATTCGACGGTGAAGTGGTCGGGAGCGGTCATGGCGTAGTGGCGGACGGTGGACCTGCGTGCCGGCGGAGCGGCGACGTCAGCCGAGGGGCCGTGCTGATCCGGGCGGACACGGTCATTCCAGATGACATCGTCGGAAATCGTCATGATTCGACGATATGAACCCCTGATCACGCAATCAATCGTGAGAACTTGCGCGATATACAGCGATATATTGCGTCTGGAACACATTCGCGTCGATTTCTTGCACAGGAGTGGATATGCCCCGGGTGGACGAGACGGACGAGCGGATTCTGGGCGTTCTCGCCGAGGATGCGCGGGCCACCTACGCCGAGATCGGAGCGCAGGTGAACCTGTCGGCCCCGGCGGTCAAGAGGCGTGTGGACCGCATGCTGGCCGACGGCGTCATCCGCGGTTTCACGACCGTCGTCGACCGCAACGTTCTGGGCTGGAACACCGAGGCGTACGTGCAGGTGTTCTGCCACGGCACCATCGCGCCCGACGAACTGCGGGCGGCGTGGGTGGACATCCCCGAGGTGGTCGGCGCGGCCACGGTCACCGGAACCGCCGACGCCATCCTGCATGTGTTGGCCCGCGACATGCGCCACCTGGAGGAGGCACTGGAACGCATCCGGGCCTCGGCCGACATCGAGCGCAGCGAGAGCATCGTCGTCCTGTCGAACATCATCGAACGTGCACGTGGTTGACCATCAAGATCAATTGGTTAGCTGTGGGGTGACGCACACCTGCGCCTGTCGATCGTGTAAAAAGCCCTCGTGACCACTTCAGCGCATTCTGCGGGCATCGTGATCGTCGGTGGTGGCCTGGCCGCCACCCGGACTGCCGAACAGCTGCGCCGTTCGGAGTACGCCGGGCCGATCACCATCGTCAGCGACGAGGACCATCTGCCGTACGACCGTCCGCCGCTGTCGAAGGAAGTCCTGCGCGCGGAGAACGACGACGTCACGCTCAAGCCGGCCGAGTTCTACGAAGAGAACAACATCACCCTGCGGCTCGGGTCGGGTGCGCAGTCGGTGGACACGGCCGCCCAGACCGTCCGGCTTGCCGACGGCAGCGAACTTCCTTACGACGAACTCGTGATCGCCACCGGGCTGGTGCCCAAGCGGATCGGTTCGTTCCCCGATCTGCAGGGGATCCGTGTGCTGCGCACCTACGACGAGAGCATGGCGCTGCGTGAGGACGCCAGGAAGGCCTCGCGTGCCGTGGTGATCGGTGCCGGCTTCATCGGCTGTGAGGTCGCGGCGAGCCTGCGCAAGCTCGGTGTCGACGTGGTGCTGGTCGAACCGCAGCCGACCCCGCTGGCGTCGGTGCTGGGCGAGAAGATCGGTGCGCTGGTGACCCGCCTGCACCGGGCCGAGGGCGTCGACGTCCGCTGCGGCGTCGGCGTGACCGAGGTGCGCGGCACCCAGAACGTCGAGACCGTGGTGCTCGCCGACGGCACGGAACTGGAGGCCGACCTGGTGATCGTGGGCATCGGCTCACGCCCGTCGGTGGACTGGCTAAAAGGCAGCGGCATCGAGGTGGACAACGGTGTCGTGTGCGACGAGGTGGGACGCACGAGTGCGCCGCACGTGTGGGCGATCGGTGACGTCGCGTCATGGCGCGATCACGTGGGTGGTCAAGTGCGCGTTGAGCATTGGAGCAATGTCGCCGACCAGGCGCGTGCCATGGTGCCCGCGCTGCTGGGGCAGGAGGCCTCGGCCGTCGTGTCGGTGCCGTACTTCTGGAGCGACCAGTACGACGTCAAGATCCAGTGCCTCGGCGAGCCGGAATCCGACGACACCGTCCACATCGTCGAGGACGACGGTCGCAAGTTCCTGGCCTACTACGAGCGTGACGGCGTGCTCGTCGGCGTGGTCGGCGGCGGCATGCCCGGCAAGGTCATGAAGACCCGCGGCAAGATCGCCGCCGGTGCGCCAATTGCCGAGGTCCTCGGCGGCTGACGCCGCAGCGATTTGTGGAGTTTTACCGGCGCTCAGCGCACGGAAAACTCCACAAATCGCCTACTCAGAACTCGCCCAGATAGAAGCGGGCGCCCTGATCGTCGGTGCATTCGGCCATCAGCCCGTACGGTTGCCGCGCCGGTGCGCTGATCACTGTGCCGCCGGCCTCGCGTACGCGCGTGACCGCGGCGTCGATGTCGGCGACGGTCCACATGGGCACCGTTGTGGCGCGGTCGCTTCCACCGGCCATGCCCGACATCGGTTGGCAGTTCTGCACGCCCCAGCCGTCGGCGATACGGCCCGGTTCGAACGTCCAGGACAGGACGTGGCCGTAGAACTCCTTGAACGCCGCGGAATCCGGCACGTTGTAGGTGATGTACGAAAGTGACCCGGGCCCAGTGCCGTTGACCGCAGGCCGCGGTGTGCCCGGTACGGGCTCGAACACCGCGAACGCCGTACCCGCCGGATCGGTCGCGTCCAGCACGGTTCCGAACTCGGACTCCCGCACCTCGCCGGGCGTGCCGCCACCGGCGGTGATCGCCCGGCGGGCCGCGTCCAGATCGTCGACGGCGTAACAGCAGAACATCGTGGGTGCTCCCGCGACACTGAAGATGCCGATGTGCTCCTGCGTGTTGGTGACCTGACGGGTGGCCGGGTCGTAGGTCCAGCCGAGGACGTGTCCGTAGAACGCGGCGGCCCGGTCGGCGTCGGGCACCCACACCGAGACGTAGCCGACGTCACCGTGCCGGATCGCCTCGACCGGTACGCGAACACCCACCGGCCCGGACAGCATCCAGCGGTGACCGGACGGGTCGATGAAGGTGGCATTGCGCGTGCCGTGGTCCTCGTACGGTTCGCGCTGCACCCGGGCGCCATGTGCCGCGGCCCGCGCGAGCGCGGCGTCGGTGTCAGGTACCGACAACATGAGGCTCACCGAGACAGCGTTGGGTGCAGGGGCTTTCAGGCCGATTTCGGGGAATTCGTCGGCGAGGTAGAGCACGCCGCCTGCGAGCAACAGTTCGGCGTGGCCGATGCGTCCGTCGTCCATCACGATCGGATCGCCGAGCACACGTGCGCCGAGTGCGTCGACGTAGAAACCGATGGCCGCGCGGGCGTCGGCGACGGTGAGGTAGGAGATCACCGCAGGGCGCGGCGCCGCCTGCGACGGCGACTTGAGTTCTGCGATGGCGGTATCGGTGCCGGTCATGACGACTCCTTCGGTTCGGTTGGGGAGTGTGAGTGCCGCCTCCAGACGTGCGCGCAACCGCGCCACGAACTCCGGGTCCGGGGCAACCGGAGGCTCGTCGTGCTGGTGCAGCACGGTCAGCGGGTCGTGATCTGCGTTCACGGCGCTCCTCCTTCCGACTGTGAGTCCCGTGGGTACTGCGCTCGAAATGCCTTGCGGGCCCGTACCAGAAGGGCCTCGGTGGCGTGCACTGTGCGACCGATGAGCTCGGCGCACTCGGGCACCGAACAGTCGTCCATGTAGCGCAGCGCGAGTACGGTGCGATGCTGCTCGGGTAACCGTGCCAGCACAGCCTCGGCGACGATGCGGTCCACGGCGGCGTCCCAGTTGTCGGCCGGGTCGTCCGGTTCGGGCAGTTCCGCCACGGGAACGCTGAACCGGTCGTGCCTGCGGCGGTAGTGGTCGGCGAGCTTGTGCCGTGCCACGCCGATCAGCCACGGCACCGTCATGGGCGGCGGCGACGGTTTGCGCGCGGCATCCATGGCCGCGAGGAACGTCTCAGACGTCAGATCCTCGGCGGTCCCGCGGTCACCGCAGCGCCGGACGAAGTATCCGTACACCACCGGCAAGGCCTCGTCGTAGAGCCTCAGCAGTGCCCGCGGAGCATCTGTTTCGGCACTCACACCCTTATCGTCGCGTCAGGACGCCGAACTCCGACGGTCCTCGGGCGAAAATTTTCTCGAGCACCCGAAAAATGGCTCGCGACCGTGGCCGGTTTGGGCCAGGCTGGGTTCGATGATCGAGCAATTCACGCGTGACGGATTCGTCAAACTGACACGGGTCGTCGATGTCGAGGTCGCTGACGCGGCAAGGGAATTGCTGTGGGAGCGCATCGGTCTCTCACCGGACGGTCCGTGGACCGAGCCTGTGGTGTGGACCAACGACTTCACCAATGCGGGCCCGTTCGGCCGGCTGACCAGCAGTCCCGTGCTGATCGAAGCCCTCGATCAGCTGTGCGGACCCGGTGGATGGGTGCGGCGTTTCGTGCTGGGAAACATCCCCGTGCGTTTTCCGGTCCTGCCTGCCGCAGATGACCGGGGCTGGCACATCGACGCGAACACCCCCGTGGACGACGGCACCTGGGCGGTGACCGGCAGGCCGCACACCATGCTGCTGCTGACCCTGCTCTCAGAGGTGGGGCCCGACGACGCGCCGACGCGTATCCGCGTGGGATCGCACCGCGACGCCGCGGCCGTGCTGGGCCCCGAACCCGTCGAATTCACGGCCTCGGGCCCGCTGCTGGACCGCGCGAGTGCGGACCGTCCGGTCGCAACGGCCACCGGGCAGGCAGGGGACATGTACCTGGTGCACCCGTTCACGGTGCATGCCGCCGACGAACACCGTGGCACGCGGCCACGTTTCATGGCGCAGACGCCGATCATGCTGACCGAGCCGCTGAGTCCCGACCGTTCGGGACCGCTGGTCAGCGCCTGGCATCCCGAGTGATCAGTGCGCGGGTTGCAGCGCATCCAGACCGGGGCGGGCCACCTCGAACGCGGCGGCGATGGCACCGCGAAGTGACACCGACTCGTCGGCCAGCCAGTTCTCGTAGGCCGACAGCGCGACGCCGAGCATCAGCCACGCCACGGTTTGCGGCATCAGATCCGTGGTGGACATGCCGAGGCGGTCGGCGACGTACTCGGCGATGACGGTACGCCAGCCGGCGTACATGGTCATCGAATACGCCTGCAGCTCTTCGGTTTCCAGGATCACGCGCATACGCTGCCGGTGCTCGGCCATCTCGTGGTCGGCGTAGGTGTTGAAGGTCAGCAGTGCCTCGCGCAGGGCGTCGCCGAGTGACACCTCGGAGCTGAGGGTCCTCAGCAGGTTCTGCAGGTGCTGCAGGTGTGAGTCGAAATCACCCCACGGGATGGCGCTCTTGGAGGCGTAGTACCGGAACAGGGTCCGTCGCGAGATGCCCGCGGCGGCCGCGACGTCGTCGACGCTGACCGCGTCGAACCCTCGGGCCGCGAACAGATCGATCGCCACGCCGGCGATGTGGTCCTGCGTGGTGGAGCGGCGACGCCCCGCGCGGGAACCCTCGGACATCTCTCACACCCCCTCTTCCATTCTGGCACTCGATGCCATATATTTGCGATCTCGATCACAACTGTCGAGACCATACGCGACGAAAGGGAGTCCACATGGAACCGAATCAGCACGTCGAGGCCGAGACCGAACTCGTCACCGAGACTCTCGTGGAAGAGGTCTCGATCGACGGTATGTGCGGGGTCTACTGACCGTGTCCACTCAGGTCGCCGAACAGATCACCTTCGACCCGGATGTGAGCTGGCGTCTGCACCATCAGGTCGCGGTTCGGCCGGAGCCGTTCGGCGCCCTGCTGTACCACTTCGGGACGCGCAAGCTGTCGTTCCTGAAGAACCGAACGGTCGTCGAGGTGGTCAACTCGCTGGCTGACCACCCCGACGCCCGGTCGGCGCTGTGCGCCGCGGGGGTCGCCGACGATCAGCAAGCGCCCTATCTGCACGCACTTGGCGTGCTCGTGCAGTCGAACATGCTCGTACCCGGGAATCCCGAAGGATCGCAATGACTTCAGTTCAGCCCGTGCCCCGGTTGGTCGAACAGTTCGAGCGCGGACTCGACGCGCCGATCTGCCTCACCTGGGAGCTCACCTACGCGTGCAACCTCGCGTGTGTCCACTGCCTGTCCTCGTCGGGCAAGCGCGACCCGCGGGAGTTGTCGACGCAGCAGTGCAAGGACATCATCGACGAGCTCGAACGCATGCAGGTGTTCTACGTGAACATCGGCGGCGGCGAGCCCACCGTGCGCTCGGACTTCTGGGAGCTGGTCGACTACGCCACCGCACACCACGTCGGAGTCAAGTTCTCCACCAACGGCGTTCGGATCACGCCCGAGGTCGCCGCGAAGCTCGCGGCCAGTGACTACGTCGACGTCCAGATCTCGCTGGACGGCGCCAACGCCGAGGTGAACGACGCCGTGCGCGGCAAGGGCTCGTTCGACATGGCCGTGCGCGCGCTGGAGAACCTGAGCAACGCAGGCTTCACCGACGCCAAGATCTCGGTGGTCGTCACGCGGCAGAACGTCGACCAGCTCGACGAATTCGCCGCGCTGGCAGCACGTTACGGCGCCACACTGCGCATCACGCGGCTGCGGCCGTCCGGTCGGGGCGCCGATGTGTGGGACGATCTGCATCCCACCGCCGAACAGCAGCGCCAGCTGTACGACTGGCTCGTGGCCAAGGGTGACCGTGTGCTCACCGGCGACTCGTTCTTCCACCTGTCCGGGCTCGGCGCACCGGGTGCGCTCGCGGGTCTGAACCTGTGCGGCGCAGGCCGCGTGGTGTGCCTGATCGACCCGGTCGGCGACGTCTACGCCTGCCCGTTCGCGATCCACGACAAGTTCCTGGCCGGAAACATCCTGTCCGACGGTGGTTTCCAGAACGTCTGGCAGCACTCCGAGCTGTTCCGCGAACTGCGCGAACCGCAGTCGGCCGGTGCCTGCGCAAGCTGCGGGCACTTCGACGCCTGCCGCGGTGGCTGCATGGCCGCCAAGTTCTTCACGGGGCTGCCGCTCGACGGCCCCGACCCCGAATGCGTCGAGGGCTGGGGCGCCCCGGCACTGGAGAAGGAACGCGTCAAACCCAAGCCCAGCGGTGACCACTCGCGGGGCACCAAACAAGGGCCGGTGGCGTTGAAGCTGCTGACCAAACCCCCGGCCCGGTTCTGCAACGAAAGTCCGGTGTGAACATGGCACGAGACATCTGGTTCGAGACCGTTGCGATCGCCCAGCAAAGGGCCCGCAAGCGGCTTCCGAAATCCGTCTATTCCTCGCTCATCTCCGCGAGCGAGAAGGGCGTGACGGTCACCGACAACGTCGAGTCGTTCGCCGAGCTCGGTTTCGCACCGCACGTGGTGGGTGCGCCCGAGAAGCGCGACATGGCCACCACCGTGATGGGCCAACAGATTTCGTTGCCGGTCATCATCTCGCCGACGGGCGTGCAGGCCGTGCACCCCGACGGCGAGGTCGCGGTTGCTCGGGCCGCCGCCGCGCGCGGTACCGCTATGGGTCTGTCCTCGTTTGCCAGCAAGCCGATCGAAGAGGTCGTCGCGGTCAACGACAAGATCTTCTTCCAGATCTACTGGCTGGGTGACCGTGACGCGATCCTCGCTCGTGCCGAGCGCGCGAAGGCAGCGGGTGCCGTCGGTCTGATCGTCACGACCGACTGGAGCTTCAGTCACGGCCGTGACTGGGGGAGTCCCAAGATCCCCGAGAAGATGGATCTGAAGACGATGGTCACGATGATGCCCGAGGCGCTGACCAAGCCGCGCTGGCTGTGGCAGTGGGGCAAGACCATGCGTCCGCCGAACCTTCGGGTGCCCAACCAGGGGGCGCGCGGCGAGGACGGCCCGCCGTTCTTTCAGGCCTACGGCGAGTGGATGGGCACGCCCCCGCCGACGTGGGAGGACATCGCCTGGCTGCGCGAGCAGTGGGACGGGCCGTTCATGCTCAAGGGCGTCATCCGCGTCGACGACGCCAAACGTGCTGTTGACGCGGGCGTTTCGGCGATCTCGGTGTCCAATCACGGTGGCAACAACCTGGACGGCACACCCGCGGCCATTCGCGCCCTGCCGGTGATCGCCGAAGCGGTCGGCGACCAGGTCGAGGTATTGCTCGACGGTGGCATCCGCCGCGGCAGCGATGTCGTCAAGGCTGTCGCGCTGGGTGCGCGTGCGGTGATGATCGGACGCGCCTACCTGTGGGGTCTGGCCGCCGAGGGGCAGGCCGGGGTCGAGAATGTGCTCGACATCCTGCGCGGAGGTATCGACTCGGCGCTGATGGGCCTGGGGCGTTCGTCGATCCACGATCTGGTTCCCGAGGACATCCTCGTGCCGGAGGGCTTCACCCGCGCGCTGGGTGTACCGCCCGCATCCGGTTCGTGAGGTCCTCCCGCGGGGCGTGACAGGGGTGGCAGAAGGGGCGCACGGGATGCGCCCCCTCTTGCGCACGGAAACTGACGGGAAATCGAACACTGCGTATGCGCGAACATCTGGCGCACGCCAGGTGAATTCGGCTTACCATCGGCACGTGGCTTCTCCCAGCGGGCTCGGGAACTCGACGACGAGGCAGCTACACAGCACGGTGCCGATGTTGCTTGTCCCGGTTGGTTCCACCGAACAGCATGGTCCGCACCTGCCGCTGGACACCGACACCAGGATCGCGGCAGCTGTGGCCGGCACCGTGGTCGAGCAGTTCGGTGCGCCCGCCGACCGCGCGGCGGTGGTGGCCCCTCCGGTGGCCTACGGCGCCAGCGGCGAGCACGAGGGATTTCCCGGAACCGTCTCGATCGGGACCGCCGCGCTGGAGCTTTTGCTGGTCGAATACGGGAGGTCGGCGTCGAAGTGGGCGTCTCGTATCGTCTTCGTCAACGGTCACGGCGGTAACGTCGAGGCCCTCGCCGCGGCCGTCGCGCTGCTGCGCTACGAGGGACGCGACACGGGCTGGGTACCGTGCAGCGTGCCCGACGCCGACGCGCACGCGGGCCAAACCGAAACGTCCGTACTGCTACATATTTCACCCGATGATGTATTGACCGATGAGCTCGTGTGCGGTAATACGGCCCCGTTGGGGGAGCTGATGCCACGCATGCGCAGCGGCGGTGTCGCGGCCGTCAGCGAACTCGGGATTCTGGGTGACCCGACGACCGCGACAGCCACCGAAGGGGAGCGTATCTTTGCTGAGATGGTCAACGGCTGCGCCGACCGGATCAAGCGGTGGCAGCCCGACCGGAACGGATTGCTGACATGACCGGACCGAGACTGCCCGACGGTTTTGCCGTGCAGGTGGATCGCCGAGTCAAGGTGCTCGGGGAGGGCGCGGCGTTGCTGGGCGGCTCACCGACCCGCCTGCTGCGGTTGGCGCCGACGGCCCAGAACATGCTCAGCGGGGGGCGCCTGGAGGTTCACGACGCGGTGTCCGCGCAACTCGCGCGAACCCTGCTCGACGCGACCGTCGCCCATCCGCGGCCCGCCAGCGGGCCGTCCCATCTGGACGTCACAGTGGTTGTCCCCGTACGGGACAACGCATCCGGCCTGCACCGCCTGATGGCGGCACTGCGCGGGCTGCGAGTGATCGTGGTCGACGACGGCTCGGCGATCCCGGTGCAACCGTCCGACTTCTCCGGCATGCACTGCGACGTGCAGGTACTGAGGCACACCCGCAGCAACGGCCCCGCGGCCGCGCGTAACACCGGCCTCGCGGCGTGCGAGACGGATTTCGTGGCGTTCCTCGATTCCGACGTCGTGCCCAAACGCGGTTGGCTCGAAGCGCTGCTCGGGCATTTCTGCGATCCGGCCGTGGCGCTGGTGGCGCCCCGCATCGTGGGTCTGCACAACGCCGACAACATCGTGGCCCGGTACGAGTCCGTCCGGTCCTCGCTGGACCTCGGGGTGCGCGAGGCGCCCGTGGTGCCGCACGGCACGGTGTCGTACGTGCCGAGCGCGGCGATCATCTGCAGGCGGTCGGCGCTCGTGGAAGTGGGCGGGTTCGACGAGACCATGCACTCGGGGGAGGATGTCGACCTGTGCTGGCGCCTCGTCGAGTCAGGCGCCCGTCTGCGCTACGAACCGATCGCCCTGGTGGCGCACGATCACCGCACCAACCTGCGAGCGTGGTTCCACCGCAAGGCATTCTACGGAACATCCGCCGCTCCTCTGACGGTGCGCCACCCTGGTAAGACCTCGCCGCTGGTGATCTCGGGTTGGACACTGATGGTGTGGCTGATGCTCGGGGTGGGCTCGTTCTTCGGCTACCTCGCTTCGCTCGCGGCGGCGGTGTTCGCGGGTACCCGCATCGCGCGGGCACTCAGCGTCGTCGAAACCGAACCCAAGGAGGTCGCGGTGGTCGCCGCCCACGGCCTGTGGTCGTCGGCGTTGCAGTTGTGTTCGGCGATCTGTCGTCACTACTGGCCCATCGCGATGATCGCGGCGATGCTGTTCCGCCGGGCGCGGCACGCGGTGCTGGTGGCCGCGGTGGTGGACGGTGTGGTCGACTGGGTGACGCGACGCGGCAACGCCGACGACGACACCAAACCGGTCGGACTGCTCACCCACATCGTGCTCAAGCGACTGGACGACATCGCCTACGGCACCGGTTTGTGGACCGGCGTGGTGCGCGAGCGTCACCTCGGCGCGCTCAAGCCCCAGGTGCGGAGTTAGCCGCCGACTTTGAGTGACGTATTGATCGTCGGCGCGGGCAGCGCCGGATCGGTTTTGGCCGAACGCCTTTCGGTGGACCCGAGCTGTCAGGTCACGGTGGTCGAGGCCGGTCCGGCACCGTCGGATCCGCGGGTGGCCGCGCAGATCACCGACGGCGTGCGGCTACCCATCGGCGCCGCGAGCTCGGTGGTGCGGCACTATGCGTCGACGCTGACCGAGGATCCGCCGCGGCGCACCGAGATCATCCGCGGTTCGGTGGTCGGCGGCTCCGGAGCGGTCAACGGTGGCTATTTCTGTCGCGGCCTGCCCACCGACTTCACCGCGTGGGCGGTTCCCGGATGGAGCTGGGACGATGTGCTGCCCCATTTCCGTGCGATCGAGACCGACCTCGACTTCGCCACCGCGCTGCACGGCTCCGAAGGTCCGATCAAGGTGCGCCGGGTCCGCGAATTCGACGGCTGCACCGCGGCATTCGTCGACGCCGTATCCGCCGCGGGGTATGGCTGGATCGACGATCTCAACGGGTCGGATGCCGACGCGGCGTTGCCACCCGGCGTTGGCGCGGTGCCGCTGAACATCGACGGCGGAACCCGTCTCGGACCCGGAGGCGCCTACCTGCAGCCCGCACTCGACCGGCCCAATCTGCATCTGCGCGCCGACACCCGGGTGCGTCGCGTGCTGGTCGAGCATGATGCCGCGGTGGGTGTGGAATGCGTCGACGGTGCGATCCTGTACGCAGATCGAATCGTGTTGTCCGCCGGGGCCATCGGCTCGGCACATCTGTTGCTGCTCTCAGGCATCGGGCCGGTGGGCGACTTGGCGGCCCACGGGATCGCGGTGGCGGCGAACCTACCTGTGGGGACGGCGACAGTCGACCACCCGGAGTGGGTGCTGCCGGTGGCCTGGACCCCCACACATGACCTGCCGCCGCTGGAAGCCGTGCTCACCACGGCCGACGGCATCGAGATCCGGCCCTACACCGCGGGTTTCTCGGCGCTGGTGCACGGGCCCGAACACGACCCGGCCGAACTCCCACATCTCGGTGTCGCGCTCATGCGTCCGCATTCACGGGGCAGGGTGCGTCTCGCGTCGGCGGATCCGGCCGTGCCCCCGATCATCGAACACCGTTACGACACGGTCGCAGGGGATGTCGACGCGCTGCGCGCGGGCGCCGAACTTGCCCGCGAATTGGTAAGTCACGCAGTCAAAGTGGGGGAGGCCTCCTGGTCGACTTCGCAGCACCTCGCGGGGACCGCGCCGCTGAGTGCCGACGGGCAAGGCGTGCTGGACCCGACGTGCCGGGTACTCGGTGTCGAGCGGTTGTGGGTGGTCGACGGCTCGATCATGCCCGCCATCACCAGCCGCGGGCCGCACGCGACGATCGCGATGATCGGCCACCGCGCCGCCGAGTTCATCGCGACCTGAGCCGGCGGATCACCCGCAGCTGTTGCCCGTCGCGCCCGGGTCCCCAGATCCCGGTCAGCACCGCGGCCACCGCGACAACCGAACCCAGGATGATCACGGCCGAACCGGTCGCGTCCACGAACGCCTGCCGGGCCGTCTGGGCCAGTTCGGCACCCTGCGGTCCCATGTGCTCAGCCGCCGTGAGCGCCTCGGCGAGTGAATTGAGCGCGGGTCCGCGTACGGCCTCGGGCATCGCGCCGAGTGCGGGCGAGAGATGCCTCTCGTACTGCGCTGCGAGCACGGAACCGGCCACCGCGATGCCGAGCGCCGCGCCGATCTCGCGCGTGGTGTCGTTGACCGCGGACGCGACACCCTGTTTCTCGTCAGGTGCCGCGCCCATGATGGCAGACGTCACCGGTGCTGTGGACAGCCCGACACCGATGCTCATGATGAACAGTGGCCAGGCGAAATCGAAGTAGGTGGAACCTGTTTCGAGTGTGCACATGCACCACAACCCCACCGCGGTGACCAGCAGGCCGAGGAATGCCGTGAGGCGCAGGCCGAGCAGCGGCAGGTACAGGTGCGTGGTGGCGCCGAACGCCAAGATGGGTACGACCAAGGGGCACAAGGCGATAGCCGTCGCAATCGGGCTGTAACCCATGATCAGCTGGATGTACTGCATGCTCACGAAGAAGAACCCGAAGGTCGCGAAGAACAGGAACGTCACCCCCGCCGAGCCCGTCGCGAAATTCGGGTCGCGGAACAGGCGGACATCGAGCAGCGGGTGGGTGCGCCGCAACTGCACGGCGGTGAACGCCGCGGCCAGCGCGACACCGCCCGCCATCGCGCCCCACACCGACGGATGCGTCCACCCGCGCACCGGAGCCTCGACAACACCGAACACGAACGCGGCCACCGCGGTACCGATGAGCGCGGCGCCGAGCCAGTCCAGCGGTGCGGCCGAGTCGTCGCGTGAGGAGGGCACCGTGCAGGTCACGATGAACAACCCGACCGAGGCGATCGTGAAGGTGACGAAGATCGACTGCCACGTCCAGAAGTGCAGCAGACCGCCCGTCACCAGGAAACCCACGATGGCGCCGGATCCGACCACGCCGGCCCAGACGCCAACGGCCTTGTTGCGCTCCGATTTCGGGAACGTCGCGGTGAGCAACGACAGCGTCGCGGGCATGATGAACGCCGCACCCGCCCCGGCCACCGCGCGGGCAACGATCAGCTGAACGGGACTGTCGAAGATCAGGGGTGCGGCCGATGCCAGGCTGAAAATTGCGAGCCCGATCAGCAGCGCACCGCGGCGACCGTACCGGTCGCCGACCGCTCCCGCAGGCAGCAGCAGGCACGCGAGCACCAGCGTGTATCCGTCGATCACCCACGTCAGCTGTGCCTGTGTCGCCGAGGTCTGGGTCGCGATGTCGGGGAGCGCGGCGTTGAGCGCGACCATCGAGGAGATCACGAGCGAGACGTCCAGGCACGCGACGATCAGCAGCCAGTAACGCTGGCGAACCGAGAGCTCGGCCATGCGCGAGTCGATATTCTGGCCGGGCTCGACGAGGGCGTCAGTCATGAGAGCTTCCTTCGTCAGGTGGAGTTTTGAGACTAACAGTCTCGTAGCGAGACGGTAAGTCTTGTTTTGTCGATGGAGGTGAGGCACCATGACGCCCGGAAGCAACGATCCGCGTCCGGCGCGCTCGCGGGCGCGACTGCTGGAGGCGGCCACGGCGCTGTTGCGCTCCGGTGGGCCGAGCGCGGTCACCGTCGACGCGGTGACCCGCGCGGCCAACGTCGCCAGGGCGACGCTCTACCGCCACTTCCCGAGCGGAAACGACTTGCTGGCGGCGGCATTCCGCCAGCTGATACCCGCCGCGCCGACACCACCACAGGAGGGCACGCTGCGGGACCGGCTCATCGCGCTGGTGTCGGCGCAGGCCGAACTCATCGCCGAGGCCCCCGTCACCGTGACCGCGATGTCGTGGCTGGCATTGGGTGCCGACATGGAGCATCTGCCGTTGAGCGCGAGTCCGGAGGTGCTGTCACTGCGCGAGCGGGTGGCCGAGCAGTACGCCGCGCCGTTCGAGGCGATCTTCACCAGCCCGGAGGCCCGCGCGGAGTTGGGACACGTGGACCGCGCGCAGGCCGCCGCGTTGCTGCTGGGGCCCATCGTGCTGGGCAAGCTCAGCACGCTGCCCGAGTTCGACTACGCGGCGTGTGTGCGATCGGCGGTGGACGGCTTCCTGGCCACCCACCGCCGCACGGTCAGCGAACCGAATAGCGAATCGGCAGGTGCTTGAGCCCGCCGACGAACGTCGTCGCGGAAAGCTCTGGTTCACCGGCCAATTCGATCGAATCCAGGCGCGGCAGCAATTCGCTGAACAAACTGTTCATCTCCATGCGGGCCAGGGCCGCGCCCAGGCAGAAGTGCACGCCGTACCCGAACGCGAGGTGCTTGTTGGGATCACGGCCGACGTCGAAGCGGAACGGGTCGGTGAAAACCTCTTCGTCGCGGTTGCCGGAAACGTATGCCAGGTAGACGGATTCGCCCTTGGCGATCGGCACACCGCGCACCTCGGTGTCCTCGGCGGCCGTGCGCATGAACTCCTTGACCGGTGTGGACCACCGGATCATCTCCTCGACCGCGGTGCCCATGAGGCCCGGATCGGCCTTGAGTCGCGCGAGTTCACCCGGGTTCTCGATCAGGGCGTGCAGACCGCCCGAGATCGCGTCCTTGGTGGTGTCGTGGCCCGCGCTCGCGACTATGACGTAGTAGGACAACGTGTCCATGTCCGACATCAGTTCACCATCGACGCGACCGTTGGCGATGGCCGACGCCAGGTCATCGGTCGGGTTCTCACGTCGCGAATTGGTCAGGGCCGAGAAGTAATTGAAGAAGTCGGTGAGTACCGCCATCTGTTCTTCGACCGTGGTCCCGCGCTTGTACTCGTCGTCGTCGCCGCCGAACATCTCCTGGGTCAGCATGTGCATGCGCCCGAAATCCTCCTCGGGCAGGCCGAGCAGCGACAGGATCACGTACAGCGGGAAGTTCACCGCGATGTCGGTGACGAAGTCGCACTCCGGGCCGATCTCGCGCATCTTGTCGACGTAGATCCTGGCCAGTTCGTCCACGCGAACCTTCAACTCGCGCATGGCCTTCGGGCGGAACCAGTCGGCGCCGATGGCGCGCACCTTCCGATGGTGCGGGTCGTCCATGTGGATCAGCGTGCGCAGCCCGATGCCCATCTCCTGCTGCGACCGGCCCAGGTCGTCGGCCTCAGCGGTCGCCAGAAGCGGCCGGGGAGCCGACAGCCACAGATCGTTGGCGCGTTCGATCGCCATGATGTCGGCGTGCTTGGTGATCGCCCAGAACGGGCGATACGGCGCCTGGTCCACCCACGCCACCGGGTTCTCGGCCCGCAGCCGGGCCAAGGCCTCGTGCAGCCTTGCGTCGTCGGCATAAGCGGTCGGGTCGGCCAACGCCTTGGCGGCGTCATCCATGGTCGGCGTGCTCATTCGGCTCCTCACACAACACTGCGCTTGACGGGTGTCAAGCGCAGTGTATGTGATCGGGCTTACGGTTCTCTGAGATTTGAGACCCGGGCCACGCGCAACGGTGTCAGCGCACCGAGTACCGGATCGGCAGGTGCTTGAGGCCGCCGACGAACGTCGTCGCCATGAACTCCGGGTCGCCGGCCAGTTCGATGGACTCCAGCCGGGGGATGAGCTCGGTGAAGAAGCTGTTGATCTCCATCCTGGCGAGTGCCGCGCCCAGGCAGAAGTGCACGCCGTAGCCGAATGACAGGTGCTTGTTGGGGTCGCGGCCCACGTCGAATTTGTCCGCGTTCTCGAAGATTTCCTCGTCACGGTTGGCCGAGACGTACGACAGCAGGACCGACTCGCCCTCCTTGATCGGCACGCCGCGCACCTCGGTGTCGCGCGTGGCGGTGCGCATGAACTCCTTGACCGGGGCGGACCAACGGATGATCTCCTCGGTCGCCAGCGGCATAAGGCTCATGTCGGCCTTGAGACGCGCGAGCTGATCCTGATTCTCGGTCAGGGCCAGCAGGCCGCCGGAGATGGCCGCGCTGGTGGTGTCGTGTCCGGCGCTGGCGACGATCACGTAGTAGGACAGGCAGTCGACGTCGTTGAGGTACTCGCCGTTGAGCTTGGCGTTGGCGATCGCCGATGCCAGATCCTCGGTCGGGTTGGCGCGGCGATCGGCGGTGAGCTCGGTGAAGTAGTTGAAGAAGTCCAGGATGACCGCGTTGAGCTCCTCGGCGCTGCTGCCGCGGCCCATCTCGTCGTCGTCGTTGCCGAACAGCTCCTGGGTGAGCTTGAGCATCCGGTCGAAATCCGATTCGGGCAGGCCGAGCAGCGACAGGATCACGTACAGCGGATAGTTGACCGCGACCTCCTGGACGAAGTCGCACTCCGGACCCTTCTCCACCAGCTTGTCGACGTAGATCTTGGCGAGCTCGTCCACGCGTTCCTTCAGCGCCCGCATCGCCTTCGGGCGGAACCAGTCGGCGCCGATCTTGCGGATGTCGCGGTGCAGCGGGTCGTCCATGTGGATCAGGGTGCGGATGCCGCCGCCCGCGGCGAGGTTGGCCTTGGCCAGATCGTCCTTCTCCTTGGTGATCAGCATGGGCCGCGGGGCGTTGATGAACAGCTCGTTGTCGCGCTCGATCGCCATCACGTCGGCGTGCTTGGTGATTGCCCAGAAGGGGTAGTAGCCGGGCACGTCGACGTAGGCAACGGGGGTCTGCGAGCGCAGCTCGGCGAGCGCGGCATGCAGCCGCGGTTCGTCGGCATACGCTCTCGGCTCGGCCAGCACTCGGGCAGCGTCGTTGATAACCGGGGTGCTCATATCTGGAACCTCACTCGGGCTGAACTTGACGGGTGTCAAGAACACTGTATGTGATCGGGCTTACATATGCGTAAGCAAGCTCCGGCCGCGCCGTCACGCGATCACCCGTGAGCCGTGCCCCGGCCCAGTAGGCTCAGCGCATGCGGCGGGCCCGGCAGGTGAGCGCGCTGCTGTTCGGGCTTGTCATCGTGCTGAACGCAGCCGTGGTCGGGTGCCGCGCCGCCGAGGCGCCGGTGGCGACCGACCCGGTCGTCGTGCACACGGCATCGGGAACCGTCCGCGGCCTGGTCGCCGAGGGGCATCGGCTGTTCGCGGGCATCCCATACGCGGCGCCCCCGGTCGGGTCGCTGCGCTTCGCCGCGCCCGAACCCGCCGCGAGCTGGCCCGGCGAACGCGACGCGACCCGGCCGGGGCCGCGTTGTGTCCAGGACCCCGACGCCGATCTGGAGCACGGCGACAACTCCGGCGAAGACTGCCTGACGCTCAATGTGTGGACCCCTCCGGTGGGCAAGGACCTGCGACCGGTCATGGTGTGGATCCACGGCGGTGGATTCGTCAACGGCAGCAGCGACGTCTACGACGCCTCCCGGCTCGCGGCGCGCGGTGACATCGTCGTCGTCACCGTCAACTACCGGCTCGGCACCCTCGGGTTCCTTGCCCACCCGGCGCTCGGGCCGGCTGGCGAGGTCGGCAACTACGGCATCGCCGACCAGCAGGCGGCGCTGCGGTGGGTGCGCGACAACATCGCCGCGTTCGGCGGCGACCCGCAGCGGGTCACGCTCGCGGGCGAGTCGGCGGGCGGGACATCGGTGTGCGACCACCTGGTCGCGCCGGGATCGGCGGGGTTGTTCGACGCGGTGGTCCTGATGAGTGCGCCGTGTCAGGTTCAGGCCGATCTGCCCACCGCCGAGCAGCGCAGCGTCGCCTACGCGGCCGAGGCCGGCTGTCCCGACCCGGCGAGCGCGGGCGACTGCCTGCGCGCGCTTCCTGTGGATCGACTGCGAAAACCGGTGTGGTACTTCAACATCGGCAGCGACCAGATGACGACACCGGTCACCGGGACCGCGATGCTGCCACGCGCGCCGCTGGGGTCGCTCGGTGAAGCGCCCGATGTGCCGGTGCTGATCGGCACCACCCGCGACGAGTTCACGCTGTTCGTCGCGTTGCGCTACCTGCGCCAGGACCAGCGGTTCACACCCGAGGAATACCCCGAACTGCTGCGGCAGACGTTCGGCGCCGACGCCGACGCGGTCGGCGCCCACTATCCACTGGAGCGCTACGGCGGTGCGGCGCAAGCATATTCGGCCGCAGTCACCGACAGCGCATTCTCGTGCGTCGCCGAGCAGATGGCCGATGAGCTACCCGGCACGGTGTACGCCTACGAGTTCGCCGACCGCGACGCGCCCGCGCCCGAGGTCATGCGGACCCTGCCGTTCCCGGTCGGCGCGAGCCACTCCCTGGAACTGCGGTATCTCTTCGACGTCGGCGGCGCCCCGCCGCTCAACCCCCGACAACAGGCGTTGGCAGATCAGATGATTGGATACTGGAGCCAGTTCGTGCGCACCGGCGATCCAGCGGCCGAGGACCAACCCGAGTGGCCGGCCTACTCGGCCTCTGAATCGTCTGGTCGACAGTGGATGTCATTGCGGCCCGACGGCAGCCGGATGGCAAGCGATTTCGGAGAGGAACATCAATGCCCGTTCTGGGTGGGGCTGAAGGAGAAGTGACGTGACGGCGCCGATCGGGACGCCGGATCCGCAGCGGTTCGCCGAAGCGTGGGTCGCGGCGTGGAACGCCCACGACGTCGAGGCCGTCCTCGCGCACTTTCACGACGACGTGCTGTTCAGCTCACCGGTGGCCACGCGCGTGCTGCCCGACAGCGGTGGCGTGGTACGCGGCAAGGACGCGCTGAGGTCGTACTGGACCACGGCCCTGGCCGGCATGCCCGACCTGCATTTCGAGGTCGTCGACGTCTACCGCGGCGTGAACACGCTGGTGATCCAGTACCGCAACCAGCGCGGTGGCCTGGTCAACGAGGTGCTGATCTTCGACGGCCACCTGGTGCGCGAGGGGCACGGAACGTATCTGGTGTAGCCGGGGTCACCCACGTCGTGATGTCGGCGTGCACCACCTCGACCCCACGGCGGTCGGTGACGCTGACCGGTACGACGACGTCGGCGCCTTCGGTGATCGAGGTGAAGTCAGGCGGGGTGAGGCGGGCCGTCGCACGCAACGACGTCGTGGCCTTCGCCAGATAGGAGACCGTCATGCCCTTGGGGATCCAGCGGTGGGTGCTCGGCACGGTCGCCTCCATGAGCATGCCCATCGCCATCTCGGCCGCATTGCACGACGCGATCGCGTGCACGGTGTGCAGGTGGTTGTGGACGAGGAACCACTTGGGCACCGTGACCTCGGCACGGCCTGGTTCCATGTGGACCACGTGCGGCACGATCGACGCGAAATAGGGCACGCGCGCCACGGCCGCCGCGGAGAACAGGCGCGTCCCCAGCGGTATGCCCGCCAACCGCTGCCAGGCGCGGTAAGTGCTGGTGGAAAGTGTCACGGACGGAAATCTTCGTCGAGCGTGGGGGCTGTGTACGCTCGATGGGGATTTTGCGTGCACAAGGCCCACGCTCGGCCCCGGTCGGGGCATATCGGGGGGATTTGGAGCACGCGCGGATCTAAGGCATACTGTTCGGGTTGCCTTGCGCCGGGTACGCACCTGGCCGGGCATCCGACCCGCGTCCCCACGGACGCATCCGGTCCACCTTCGATCGTGACGAATTTTCGGCCCGATCGGAAAAGTGAGAGGGCGACACGCCCGACCGCGGGGACCGGTGAACCACAGACAGGTAAACAGCGGCGGCAAGCCTCGGCGCGTATGTGTGCCGGGCACCAGGCCCGACGGGTGGCAGTGAGTTCTCACTGCGCCTGATAAGGCCGGCCGATGTACGAAGTAGGAGCGAGGTAGGAGAAGCGTGGCGGGACAGAAGATCCGCATCAGGCTCAAGGCCTACGACCATGAGGCCATTGATGCCTCTGCGCGCAAGATCGTCGAAACGGTCACCCGTACCGGCGCCAGTGTGGTGGGCCCTGTGCCGCTGCCGACCGAGAAGAACGTGTACTGCGTCATTCGGTCTCCGCACAAGTACAAGGACTCGCGGGAGCACTTCGAGATGCGCACGCACAAGCGGTTGATCGACATTCTCGACCCGACGCCCAAGACCGTTGACGCTCTCATGCGCATCGATCTGCCGGCAAGCGTCGACGTCAACATCCAGTAGGAGACCCAGAACAAATGGCTAGAAAAGGCATTTTGGGCACCAAGCTGGGCATGACGCAGGTGTTCGACGAGAACAACAAAGTCGTCCCGGTGACCGTCGTCAAGGCCGGTCCGAACGTGGTGACCCGTATCCGTACCACCGAGCGTGACGGCTACAGCGCCGTGCAGCTCGCCTACGGCGAGATCAGCCCCCGCAAGGTGATCAAGCCCGTCGCGGGCCAGTTCGCCGCCGCGGGTGTGAACCCGCGCCGCCACGTCGCCGAGCTGCGTCTCGACGACGAGGCCGCTGTCGCCGAGTACGAGGTCGGCCAGGAACTGACCGCTGAGATCTTCAGCGACGGTGCCTACGTCGACGTGACCGGCACCAGCAAGGGCAAGGGCTTCGCCGGCACCATGAAGCGCCACGGCTTCCGTGGCCAGGGCGCCGCGCACGGTGCCCAGGCCGTGCACCGCCGTCCCGGCTCCATCGGTGGCTGCGCCACCCCCGGCCGCGTGTTCAAGGGCACCCGCATGTCGGGCCGCATGGGCAACGACCGCGTGACGACCCAGAACCTGAAGGTGCACAAGGTCGACGCCGAGAACGGCGTGCTGTTGATCAAGGGCGCCATCCCCGGACGCAACGGTGGTCTGGTGGTTGTCCGCAGCGCAATCAAGCGAGGCGAGAAGTAATGACACTCAAAGTTGACGTGAAGACGCCGGCCGGCAAGACGGACGGTTCTGTCGAGCTGCCTGCCGAGCTGTTCGACGTCGAGCCCAACATCGCGCTGATGCACCAGGTGGTCACCGCGCAGTTGGCCGCGAAGCGTCAGGGCACGCACTCGACCAAGACCCGCGGCGAGGTCTCCGGCGGCGGCAAGAAGCCGTACCGCCAGAAGGGCACCGGCCGTGCGCGTCAGGGTTCGACCCGTGCACCGCAGTTCACCGGCGGTGGCACCGTCCACGGCCCCAAGCCGCGCGACTACAGCCAGCGGACCCCGAAGAAGATGATCGCCGCCGCCCTGCGCGGTGCGCTGAGCGACCGGGCCCGCAACGACCGGATCCACGCGGTCACCGAACTCGTCGAGGGTCAGACCCCGTCGACCAAGAGCGCCAAGACGTTCCTGGGGACGCTGACGGAAAACAAGAAGGTGCTCGTCGTCATCGGTCGCACCGATGAGGTCGGCGCCAAGAGCGTGCGCAATTTGCCTGGCGTGCATGTGATCTCGCCCGATCAGCTGAACACCTACGACGTGCTCAACGCCGACGACGTGGTGTTCTCGGTCGAGGCGCTGAACGCCTACATCAGCGCGAACAGCAAAGAAGGAGCGTCGGTCTGATGGCAACAATTACAGACCCCCGCGACATCATCCTGGCCCCGGTCATCTCGGAGAAGTCGTACGGGCTGATCGAGGACAACGTGTACACGTTCGTGGTGCACCCGGATTCGAACAAGACGCAGATCAAGATCGCGATCGAGAAGATCTTCGACGTCAAGGTCGATTCGGTGAACACCGCCAACCGTCAGGGCAAGCGCAAGCGCACGCGCACCGGTTTCGGTAAGCGCAAGAGCACCAAGCGCGCCATCGTGAAGCTGGCCGCAGGCAGCAAGCCCATCGACCTGTTCGGAGCGCCGGCCTAGTCCGGCAGAGAGACCTAGAGAAACATGGGAATTCGCAAGTACAAGCCGACGACTCCGGGTCGTCGCGGTGCCAGCGTCTCCGATTTCGCCGAGATCACTCGCTCGACTCCGGAGAAGTCGCTGGTTCGCCCGCTGCACGGCAAGGGTGGTCGTAACGCCCACGGCCGCATCACCACTCGCCACAAGGGTGGTGGCCACAAGCGCGCCTACCGCGTGATCGACTTCCGTCGCCACGACAAGGACGGCGTCAACGCCAAGGTCGCGCACATCGAGTACGACCCGAACCGCACCGCGAACATCGCGCTGCTGCACTACCTGGACGGCGAGAAGCGCTACATCATCGCGCCGCAGGGCCTCAAGCAGGGCGACGTGATCGAGTCGGGCGCCAACGCCGACATCAAGCCCGGCAACAACCTGCCGCTGCGCAACATCCCCGCCGGTACCGTCATCCACGCTGTGGAACTGCGGCCCGGTGGCGGTGCGAAGCTGGCCCGCTCGGCCGGTGTCAGCATCCAGCTGCTGGGTAAGGAGGGCACCTACGCCGCGCTGCGTATGCCCTCGGGTGAGATCCGTCGCGTCGACGTGCGCTGCCGCGCCACCGTCGGCGAGGTCGGCAACGCCGAGCAGTCGAACATCAACTGGGGCAAGGCCGGCCGCATGCGGTGGAAGGGCAAGCGCCCCACCGTTCGTGGTGTCGTGATGAACCCGGTCGACCACCCGCACGGCGGTGGTGAGGGTAAGACCTCCGGTGGTCGTCACCCGGTGAGCCCGTGGGGCAAGCCCGAGGGCCGCACCCGCAAGCCCAACAAGCCGAGCGACAAGCTCATCGTCCGTCGCCGGCGCACCGGCAAGAAGCGCTAGGCCGCGGAAGGAGTAGCAGCGATGCCTCGTAGTCTCAAGAAAGGTCCGTTCGTCGACGACCATCTCCTGAAGAAGGTCGACGTTCAGAACGAGAAGAACACCAAGCAGGTCATCAAGACCTGGTCGCGTCGGTCGACCATCATCCCGGACTTCATCGGACACACCTTCGCGGTGCACGACGGCCGCAAGCACGTCCCGGTGTTCGTCACCGAGGCGATGGTCGGGCACAAGCTCGGCGAGTTCGCCCCGACGCGCACGTTCAAGGGTCACATCAAGGACGACCGGAAGAGCAAGCGTCGATGAGCACTGTCACTGAATTTCCATCCGCGACGGCGAAGGCACGCTACGTGCGTGTCTCGGCCACCAAGGCCCGCCGCGTCATCGACCTGGTCCGCGGCAAGAGCGTCGAGGAAGCCCTCGACATCCTGCGGTGGGCGCCGCAGGCCGCCAGCGAACCGGTCGCCAAGGTGATCGCGAGCGCTGCCGCCAACGCGCAGAACAACGAGGGGCTGGACCCGTCCACCCTGGTGGTCGCCACCGTCTACGCCGACGAGGGCCCGACCGCCAAGCGCATCCGTCCGCGTGCCCAGGGCCGTGCCTTCCGGATCCGCAAGCGCACCAGCCACATCACCGTGATCGTGGAGAGCCGTCCGCCCAAGCAGAAGGGCGCCTCCGCCGCCTCGGCGCGTAGCCGTCGTGCGCAGGGCAGCAAGGCTGCTGCGACGAAGAAGTCTGCCGAGACGAAGGAGGGCTCGGAGTAGTGGGCCAGAAGATCAATCCCCACGGTTTCCGCCTCGGCATCACGACCGAGTGGAAGTCCCGTTGGTACGCCGACAAGCAGTACAAGGATTACGTCAAGGAAGACGTCGCGATCCGCAAGCTGCTGGCCACCGGTCTGGAGCGGGCCGGCATCGCCGATGTGGAGATCGAAAGGACTCGCGACAGAGTTCGAGTTGATATCCACACCGCGCGTCCGGGCATCGTCATCGGTCGCCGTGGCACCGAGGCCGACCGCATCCGCGCCGACCTGGAGAAGCTGACCGGCAAGCAGGTTCAGCTCAACATCCTCGAGGTGAAGAACCCTGAGTCGCAGGCTCAGCTGGTCGCCCAGGGTGTCGCCGAGCAGCTGTCGAACCGTGTCGCGTTCCGTCGCGCCATGCGTAAGGCCATCCAGTCGGCCATGCGTCAGCCCAACGTGAAGGGCATCCGTGTGCAGTGCTCGGGCCGCCTCGGTGGCGCCGAGATGAGCCGCTCGGAGTTCTACCGCGAGGGCCGGGTTCCGCTGCACACGCTGCGGGCCGACATCGATTACGGCCTGTACGAGGCCAAGACGACCTTCGGCCGGATCGGCGTGAAGGTGTGGATCTACAAGGGCGACATCGTCGGTGGCAAGCGTGAGCTGGCCGCTGCCGCACCGGCTTCCGACCGGCCGCGTCGTGAGCGTCCGTCGGGCACCCGGCCGCGTCGTAGCGGTTCCGCGGGTACCACGGCGACGAGCACCGAGGCCGGCCGTGCAGCCACGTCAGATGCACCGGCCGCGGGTACCGCAGCTGCTGCCGAGGCGCCCGCCGAGAGCACGGAGAGCTAAACATGCTGATTCCCCGCAAGGTCAAGCACCGCAAGCAGCATCACCCCGAGCAGCGTGGCATCGCCAGCGGCGGCACGTCGGTGAGCTTCGGTGACTACGGCATCCAGGCACTGGAGCACGCCTACATCACCAACCGGCAGATCGAGTCCGCTCGTATCGCCATCAACCGGCACATCAAGCGTGGCGGCAAGGTGTGGATCAACATCTTCCCGGACCGCCCGCTCACCAAGAAGCCCGCCGAGACCCGTATGGGCTCCGGTAAGGGTTCGCCGGAGTGGTGGGTCGCCAACGTCAAGCCCGGACGCGTGCTGTTCGAGCTGAGCTACCCCGATGAGAAGACCGCCCGGGACGCACTGACCCGCGCGATCCACAAGTTGCCGATCAAGGCACGCATCGTGACCCGAGAGGAGCAGTTCTGATGGCAGTGGGAACTACGCCTGGTGAACTGCGCGAACTGACCGACGACGAGTTGAAGGACAAGCTGCGCGAGTCGAAGGAAGAGCTGTTCAACCTGCGCTTCCAGATGGCCACCGGTCAGCTGTCGAACAACCGTCGGCTGCGTACCGTGCGCCAGGAGATTGCACGGGTCTACACCGTGCTGCGTGAACGTGAATTGGGCCTGGCATCCGGGCCTGCTGGTGAGGAATCGTAATGGCAGATCAAAAAGGCCCTAAGTACACCCCGGCTGCCGAGAAGCCGCGCGGCCGTCGTAAGACCGCCATCGGCTACGTCGTCAGCGACAAGATGCAGAAGACCATCGTGGTCGAGCTGGAAGATCGTAAGAGCCACCCGCTCTACGGCAAGATCATCCGGACCACCAAGAAGGTCAAGGCCCACGACGAGAACGGTGAAGCCGGTATCGGCGACCGCGTCTCGCTGATGGAGACCCGTCCGCTGTCGGCCACCAAGCGGTGGCGCCTGGTCGAGATCCTGGAGAAGGCCAAGTAGGCCGACTCCGGTCCGATCAGCGACAAACACATACGCAGACCCCCACCCGCTCCGGCGGTGTCGGGGGTCTGTGTGTTTTGCGGCGTTCGCGCAGGAGGTGGGGATGGACGAAACCCGGGAAGAGACTGTGGCCGTGTACGACGCCGACGGCGATGTGGTTGGCGCAGCGCCACGTTCGCGTGTGTACGCCGAAGGGCTGTGGCACGCGAGCGCCGGTGTGCTGGTGCGTTCGACCGACGGCAACCGGATCTACGTGCACCGTCGCTCGGACACCAAGGCCGTGTTTGCCGGCATGCACGACTGCCTGGCCGGGGGAGTGCTCGACCCGGGGGAGGCACCGCTGCAGGCCGCCACGCGAGAACTGCACGAAGAACTGGGCATCACCGGGCTGATCCCGACGCCGCTGGCGTCGGCGTCGTGGGACGGTGAATGGGCGGGACGCCCCATGCGGTGTCACCTGTTCGCGTTCGGTGTCAGCTACGACGGGCCGATCCGGCACCAGGCTGAGGAGATCGTCGACGGGTGGTGGTGGACCGACGGCGAGCTCGCGCAGCGGCTCGCCGACCCGGATTGGCTGTTCGTTCCCGACACGCGCGTGCTGATCCCGAAACTGTTACGGCGCTGAGCATCTCGCCCTTCGAAGCTAGCCGCGCACCTTCGCGAGCTGTTCGGTGAGCTCACGCGCATACGCGAGGTGACGCGTGAGACGGTCACAGGCTTCCTGCGCGCGGGTATGGCAGTCGGAGACCACCTCGGCGGCCGTGGCACGTTCGGTCGCGGTGGCGGCCGGTTTGTCGAGGACGGCAAGGGCGTCGAGCAACCGGCCCATCTCGTCGAGTGTGAAACCCAGCGGTTTCATGCGCCGGATCGCCATGAGGCGCCGGACGTCGTCGGTGGTGTACAGGCGGAAGCCGCCGGCCGAACGCGCCGAGGGCACCACCAGACCCACCTCGTCGTAGTGACGGATCGTCTTGACGGACAGCTCGGTTCGCGCGGCGACCTCGCCGATCTGCAGGAGATCCTGATCGGTGCCGGGGACGGTCATCAGTGTGCGCCGGTGAGCTGACCGCTGAGCCGGGCATGGCGCTGCGCGCTGTTGTCGTTCATGCCGATGATGCGCACCGTCTTGCCTTTCGCGGCGTACTTGGTGGTGATGGCGTCGAGTGTCGCCACGGTCGAGGCGTCCCAGATGTGTGCCTGGCTCATGTCGATGACGATGTTGTCCGGATCGCCGACGTAGTCGAACTGGTAGACCAGATCATTGCTCGACGCGAAGAACAACTCGCCGCGCACGGCGTACACACGGGTGTCGGGGTCTGGCTGACCCACAGTCGTCACCTCGGTCAGGTGGGCGACCCGGCGCGCGAACAGCACCATGGCCGTCAGGGTGCCCACGGCCACGCCGTAGGCGAGGTTGCCGGTAGCGACGGTGACCGCGACGGTCGCGAGCATGACGGTGGTCTCGCTCTTGGGCATGCGCCGCAACGTCTTCGGATTGATGCTGTGCCAGTCGAAGGTGCCCACCGACACCATCACCATCACGGCCACCAGTGCCGCCATGGGAATCCGGCCGACGATGTCGCCCAGGCCCACCACGAGGCCGAGCAGAAACGTGCCCGCCAAGAACGTCGAGATGCGGGTGCGCGCCCCACATGCCTTGACGTTGATCATGGTCTGGCCGATCATCGCGCAGCCGCCCATGCCGCCGAAGAATCCGGTGACGATGTTCGCCGCGCCCTGACCGAGCGCCTCACGCGACTTGTTCGAGTGGGTGTCGGTGATGTCGTCGACGAGCTTGGCGGTCATCAGCGATTCCAGCAGGCCGACGACGGCCATCGTCAGCGCGTACGGCGCGATGATCTTGAGGGTGTCCAGGTTGAGCGGGACGTTCGGGATCAGCAGCGACGGCAGGCTCGACGGCAGCTTGCCCTCATCGGCGACGTCGGGAACCGACCAGCCGAATCCGATGGTGGCGGCGGTGAGCAGGACGATCGCGACCAGCGGGCCCGGCACGGCTGCGGTGAGTTTGGGCAGCGCCACGATGATCACCAGGGCCACCGCGACCATCGGGTACACCAGCCACGGCACTCCCAACAGATGCGGGATCTGCGCCAGGAAGATGAGGATCGCCAGTGCGTTGACGAACCCGACCATGACGCTGCGTGGGACGAACCGCATGAGGCGTGCGACGCCGAGTCCGCCGAGCACGAGTTGCAGCACACCGGCCAGGATGACCGTCGCGATGAGGTAATCGAGTCCGTGGCTGCGCACCAGCGGGGCCACCACGAGGGCCACGGCGCCTGTCGCCGCGGAGATCATGGCGGGCCGCCCACCGACGATCGCGATGGTGACCGCCATGGTGAACGACGCGAACAGACCCACCCGTGGATCGACACCCGCGATGATCGAGAACGAGATCGCTTCGGGGATCAGAGCCAAGGCCACCACCAGGCCGGCCAGCACCTCGGTGCGGAGCCGGCGCGGCGAGCGCAGCGCGGCCCATACCGACTGTTCTTCGCGCGGCGTGATCGTTGCAGAGGTCACCAAAACTCCGTTCGTACGAAAGGTATTGCCGCAACGAAGAATTGGCCGTATCAATGAGCGACGATGCTCGCCGGCACCGTGCGTTCGGCAGCGCATCGAACTCTACCCCTGGGGGAGGGTTGCGCGCCAAATTGTCGGGTACCGGTGTGCCCGAGCACACAGCGCGCCGCGATTTCTGCACCAGGGTCGTGGATCATCGGGTGAGCACAACCCTGGTGCAGAAATCGGCGGTTGGCGCTATGCCGGGGGCATCAGGACCGTGTCGACGAGATACACCGTGACGTTGGCCGTGCGCACACCACCGCACACCACGCATGCGTCGTTGACCTTGAGATCCTCACCCGATCCGGTCACCTGCACCGTGGCGCCCGCGACGGTCTGGTTGGTCACCGATCACGTCAGTTGGTGCGGCCTGGACCGGAACCACGTGGTAGGTAAGGATTTTCGTCAACGTGGCGGAGTCGGTCTTGAGCGACTCGATGGTGGCCGGGTCGATCTTGGCAAACGCGTCGTCGGTGGGCGCGAACACCGTGAACTCACCGCTGTCGAGCGTCTCGACGAGGTTCACCTGCGGATTCAGCTTGCCTGACAACGCCGAGGTCAATGTGGTGAGAAGCGGGTTGTTTGCGGCCGCCACCGTGACCGGGTCCTGAGCCATGCCTGCATCCGATCCCGGGCCCGTGGGCACCTGCTCGGCATATCCCGCGCAGCCCGTCCGACCAGGTCAGCGGCGACAGGAACACTGTTGGACATCGGCGTCGCGGCACTCGAACATGTGGACGGCCCGAGCACCGCCGCCGCCAGGCCTGCCACGACCGTGTACTGATTGCGCGTGACCACTGCCTTGTGTCGCCGACGGCGGTCGCCGTGCTCTATCGGGCATTCGGAGTGGACGCTGTGCTGGATGGGTCGGATCGGAAAGTTCTTCGCAAACAGGTGACCGGTGTGTGTCGACCGCCGCTGGCCACCCCGCCGATGCGCGCGACATGGGCTTTCACTGTCGTCAGTTTCCCCGCAGCAACGCCCTCGCCGGTGTAGTCTCCGGGCGGATCTCCTTTGCGGAGACGGCACTTCGACGAGGATGAGGGCGATGGCTGCGGAGTTCAACGGCAAGATCGAACTGGACATCAGGGATTCTGAGCCGGACTGGGGTCCGTTCGCGGCGCCGACCGCCGCCGAGGGTGCGCCGAACGTGCTGTATGTCGTGTGGGACGACATCGGCATCGCCACCTGGGACTGCTTCGGCGGTCTGGTCGAGATGCCTGCGATGAGCCGCATCGCCGAACACGGCGTGCGTCTGTCGCAGTTCCACACCACCGCGCTGTGCTCTCCGACGCGGGCCGCCCTGCTCACCGGCCGCAACCCCACCACGGTCGGCATGGCGACCATCGAGGAGTTCACCGACGGGTTCCCGAACTGCAGCGGACGTATCCCGTTCGAGACCGCACTGCTTCCCGAGGTGCTCGCCGAGAACGGCTACAACACCTACTGCATCGGCAAGTGGCACCTGACGCCTCTGGAGGAGTCCAATCTCGCGTCCACCAAACGCCACTGGCCGTGCTCGCGTGGCTTCGAACGGTTCTACGGATTCATGGGTGGCGAGACGGATCAGTGGTACCCCGACCTGACCTACGACAACCACCCCGTCGACCCGCCCGCGACGCCCGAAGAGGGCTACCACCTGTCAAAAGATCTGGCGGACAAGACCATCGAGTTCATCCGCGACGCAAAGGTGGTGGCGTCCGACAAGCCGTGGTTCACCTACCTGTGCCCGGGTGCGGGACACGCGCCGCACCACGTGTTCAAGGAATGGGCCGACCGCTACAAGGGCCGCTTCGACATGGGCTACGAGCGCTACCGCGAGATCGTCCTGGAGAACCAGAAGCGGATGGGACTGGTGCCGCCCGACACCGAACTGTCGCCGGTGAACCCCTACTCCGAGGTCACCGGACCGGACGGTCAGCCTTGGCCCGCGCAGGACACCGTGCGGCCGTGGGACAGCCTGTCCGATGACGAGAAGGCGCTGTTCTGCCGCATGGCCGAGGTGTTCGCGGGGTTCCTGTCCTACACCGACGCCCAGATCGGGCGGGTACTGGACTACCTGGAGGAATCCGGCCAGATCGACAACACCATCATCGTGGTGATCTCCGACAACGGGGCCAGCGGCGAAGGCGGACCCAACGGTTCGGTCAACGAGACCAAGTTCTTCAACGGTTACATCGACACGGCCGAGGAAGGGCTGAAGTTCATCGACAAACTCGGTGGCCCGCAGACCTACAACCACTACCCGATCGGGTGGGCCATGGCGTTCAACACGCCCTACAAGTTGTTCAAGCGCTACGCCTCTCACGAGGGCGGTATCGCCGATCCGGCGATCATCTCCTGGCCCAAGGGAATCGCCGCCCGCGGTGAGGTCCGCGACAACTACGTCAACGTCTGCGACGTCACCCCGACGGTGTACGACATGCTGGGCATCACGCCACCGGCGACCGTGCGCGGCGTCCCGCAGAAACCCCTCGACGGCGTGAGTTTCAAAGCGGCACTGGCTGATCCTGATGCACCCACGGGCAAGGAGACCCAGTTCTACGCGATGCTGGGCACACGCGGCATCTGGCACAAGGGCTGGTTCGCCAACACCGTGCACGCGGCAACCCCCTCGGGCTGGGGTCATTTCGCCGACGACCGCTGGGAGCTCTTCCACATCGACGCCGATCGCAGCCAGTGCCACGATCTGGCCGCCGAGCACCCCGACAGGCTCGAGGAACTCAAGGCGTTGTGGTTCAGCGAGGCCGACAAGTACAACGGCCTGCCGCTCGGTGACCTGTCCATCCTGGAGACCACCACGCGGTGGCGGCCCTACCTGACCGGTGAGCGCACCAGCTACACGTACTACCCGCACACCGCCGAGGTGGGCATGGGCGCGGTCGTCGAACTGCGCGGGCAGTCGTTCAAGGTGCTCGCCGAGGTCACCGTCGACAGCGCCGAGGCCCAGGGCGTGATCTTCAAGCACGGTGGCGCACACGGCGGCCACGTGCTGTTCATCGCCGACGGCCACCTGCATTACGTCTACAACTTCCTCGGTGAACGCGAGCAGGTGCTGTCCGCGCCGGACCCGGTTCCGTTGGGCCACCACATCTTCGGTGTGCGGTACGAGCGCACCGGAACCGTGCCGAACAGTCACACCCCGGTGGGTGTCGCGACGTTGTTCGTCGACGGTGGCGCGGTGGCCGACCTGGCCGACGTGCAGACGCACCCGGCCATCTTCGCGCTCGCCGGCGGCGGCATCGCCGTCGGACGCAACACCGGTTCGGGGGTGTCACGCAGCTATCGCGTGCCGTTCCCGTTCACCGGCGGTGAGATCGCCCAGGTCACGGTGGACCTGTCCGGCGAGCCGTACGAGGACCTCGTCACCAGGCGGGCCACGGCCTTCGCCAGGGATTGACGAACCTGAAGCGATGAACCCGGTCCCGCCTACCCTGAAGCCATGCTGACGGAGCTTGTCGAGGTTCCCGGCGGCTCGTTCCGGATGGGGTCGACAAGCTTCTACCCCGAGGAAGCGCCGGTGCACACCGCGACGGTCGGGGATTTCGCGATCGAACGTCATCCGGTGACCAACGCGCAGTTCGCCGAGTTCGTCGAGGCCACCGGGTATGTCACCGTGGCCGAACGGCCGTTGGATCCGAAGCTGTATCCCGGTGTGCCGGAAGCGGATCTGGTGCCGGGTTCCCTGGTGTTCCGGCCGACGTCCGGGCCGGTGGACCTGCGGGACTGGCGGCAGTGGTGGGACTGGGCGCCGGGTGCGTGCTGGCATCACCCGTTCGGGCCGCGCCGCGAATTCTGCCGGCCCGATCATCCGGTGGTCCAGGTCGCCTACCCCGATGCGGTGGCCTACGCGACGTGGGCCGGACGCCGGTTGCCCACCGAGGCCGAGTGGGAGTACGCCGCACGTGGCGGACCGAAGGGCGGCGTGGGGTTCCTCTACGCCTGGGGCGACGAGGTGTGTCCGGACGGGCAACTCATGGCCAACACCTGGCAGGGAAAGTTCCCGTACCGCAACGACGGTGCACTCGGCTGGAAGGGGACGTCACCAGTCGGGACGTTCCCGCCGAACCGCCTCGGTCTGGTCGACATGATCGGCAACGTGTGGGAGTGGACGGCGACGAAGTTCTCGGCGCACCACCGACCGGGGGACGAATCTCACGTCACGTGCTGTCCGCCGCCGTCCGGTGGCGACCCCGGCGTCAACCAGGTGCTCAAGGGTGGATCGCATCTGTGCGCGCCGGAGTACTGCCACCGATACCGCCCGGCGGCACGCTCACCGCAGTCGCAGGACAGCTCGACCACCCACATCGGGTTCCGCTGCATCGTCTCCTGAAAGAGTTCCCGCCGCAATCAGATTCAGAAGATGATGATCGCGACCACGGTCGACAGGACCAGCCCTGCCATCACCGGCAGGAAACACTTGCGGGCCAGGCTGAGCACCGGCACCCGGGCGAAGCCGGCGACGGCCACCAGCGACGACCACGCCACGAGCGTGCCGCCACCCGACCAGATGTTGCCCATCTGACCGATCGCGGCCAGCGTCGACGGATCCATGTGCACCACCGGACCCAGCGCCCCGGACAGCGACCCGGTCAACGGCAGGCCACTGAAACCCGAGCCCTCCAGGCCGGCGATGAGTCCGACGAACAGCACCGCGAACGACGTGACGACGGGGTTCGGCGACAAATGCGACTGGGCGGCGGTGATCAGGTCGAACAGGAACGCCGGACCGGTGGCGTCGGCGGGCATGCCGAGGATGGCCGCCGAGAAGTCACCGTTGCCGATGAAGAAGAACCCTGCGATGGGCAGCACGATGCCCATCGCCTTGAACGCGAACACCAGACCGTCGACGACGTGTTGCGACGAGGTCTCCAGGAAGTTGCGCTTGTCGTTGGTGGCCGCGGCGGCGAACAGCAGCATGGCGGCCAGGCCACCCACGATCGCCGCGGCGTCGCCGCCCTGGAGCGGGGGCACCACATTGGTGAACTTGCCGAGCAGCAGATAGACGATGAACGCCAGGTACACCAGCGGGACCAGGAGTGCGAACACCTTCGCCGACAGTTTCTTCGGTTCCTGCTCACCGGTCTCGGCCCCGGTGTCCACTATGGCCTCCACGATCACCGCGGCCTTCACTGCCTTCACGGTGGCCACGGCCGTGTCGCCGTCAGAGCGGGTGGGGCCGTCGGTGACCGTGGGTCCGGCGGGAGCGGGTTTGCGTCCGTTGGAGCCGGCCGTGGCGCTCGGACTGCCCGCCGGCCCGCCGCTCGGGGAATCCTCATCGTCGTCGCCGACACCTCGGCGCTCGGCCGCGTTCTCCCATTCGACAAGCAGTTCCGGTGACGGGTTGCGCCACGTGCGACGCTGCATGACGTAGGTGATCCCCAGCGCGGTCAACCCCACGATGAGGGACAGCACCATGGCCTTGTCGGCAACCGAATCAGGGTCGACGCCAGCGGCTTTCGCGGAGATGCCGGGTGCGACCTTGATGATGTAATCCGACGACAGGGCCATGCCCTGACCGGCGATCGCGATGACCATGCCCACCGACATCGGCGAGAGGCCCGCGCGGATCGCGACCGGGATGAGCACCGCGCCCACGAGCGGGACGGCAGGGGTGGGCCAGAAGAACAG
Source organism: Mycolicibacterium smegmatis (assembly GCF_001457595.1). Classification (GTDB taxonomy): domain Bacteria; phylum Actinomycetota; class Actinomycetes; order Mycobacteriales; family Mycobacteriaceae; genus Mycobacterium; species Mycobacterium smegmatis. The sequence goes on from NZ_LN831039.1 coordinate 1,625,730, forward strand.
CGAGATCACGTAGGTGACGATCGCGAGCACGATGAAACTGCTCGTCCCGGCGCGCATGACGCGGCGGAACGGGGTGACCATCATGCGGTCGGCGCCCATCTCGCGCAGCGCGCCCAGCATGGCCGTGACGATCGCGATGATCAGGAAGATGTTGAACAGTTCCTTGGCCGCGGTCAGGCTCGCGTTGAATATCGCCGACAGGCCGGTGATCAGGCTGCCCGAGAACGCCCAGGCAGTGAGCAGCGTTGCAGTTACCGCAGGCACGACGATGTTCTTGCGGACCGCCATCGTGAGCAGGATGACCACGATTCCGGCGAGGTATATCCAGTGCGCCGCGGTGAGTGGGGTGTCCAAAGCGGGACCTCTCGTTGAACTGCTGGTGGGCTGTGCAGTCAGATGCTGGAATGTTCGGCGCGGTCACGGCCTGGGTCAACGACAACAGTGCACAGCCGGAACTGTCAGGCCCTGTGCACTGTGTTCCGATCTTGTCGATCGCATGGCGGGGCGTTACGGACCTGTAAAGGCTGTTACGTTTGACCGGGAGTCGCCGTGCACACCGCGACGACCGGGATTTTTGTGCACTTTGACCCGAGCCCCGCGTAATGCGTTGTGCACCTTCACTTGACGGGAACCGCCAACACCGGGCCTCGCGGTGGGAGAGTGGCGGGCAGAGACATCCACGCGCACTCACCGATTCGTCAGCCAACAGGATGGTTACGCACAGCATGACCGATGTTCGCCAGACGCCGACTCCCGACGCCGCGCCGCCCACCGGCGCGGATACCGGTACGCCGCTGGGGCTCGCGGCGCTGCTCGCGGGCACGCTCGTGGGCACGGTCAGCAACAACGTCGTGAACGTCCCACTCGACGCGATCATCGGTGAGTTCGATGCTTCTTTGGGAAACGGCGTTTTCGTCGTGGTGGGCTTCCTGGTCTGTTTCGCCGCGACCATACCGTTGGCCGGATGGTTCGGCGACCGCTTCGGGCGCAGGCGGGTGTACTGCGCGGCGCTGCTCGCCACGGCGGTATGTGCTGTCGGCGCGGCGACCGCACCGTCGTTGCCGCTGCTGATCGCATGGCGGTCGGTGGGTGGGGTTGCTGCGGCTGCGTTCGCTCCGGCCGTGATGGGACTGCTCGCGTGGATGTTCTCCGGTGCGCGCCGTGGCCGGGCCATGGGCGCGTGGGCATCGGTCAACGGTATCGGGCAGGCCGTGGGCCCGACCCTGGGCGGACTGGTGGCCGATCACTGGGGATGGCGCTGGATCTTCGTTCCCCTGGTCCCTGTCGCGCTCGCGGGTTTTGTCGGCACGCTGCGCTACGTACCGAAGTTCCCCGGCGCGAGGATGCGCTTCGACCTGGCCGGGGCGGCCGCGCTGACGTTCGGTTCGGCGCTGCTGATGCTCGGATTGGCCATCGTGCCGCAACCGAACGTGAGCGGCTGGGCCGCGGCGGGATCGGTCGCGCTCGGTGTCGTCGCACTGGTCTGGTTCTGCTTTCACTGTGCGCGCGTGCCCAATCCGTTCGTCAACGTTCGCCTGGTCACCGAATCGCGTTTTGCCAGAAGTGCTCTCGCGGCGTTTGCGCAGATGTTCTGCCTCGGGGCCACTCTGCTGGCCGTGCCGCTGTACCTCGTGGCGCATGCGGTTTCGATATCGACGGCCGGCCTGGTGCTGTTCACGGTGCCCGTCGCGATGGCCGTGCTGGGCCCGGTGGTCGGCCGCCGTCAGGACCGCCTGGGCCCCAGGCTCGTGCTGCGTGTCGGGCTCGTCGTGTTGCTGGCCGTGCAGATCGCCCTGGCCGTCACGGTTGCCCAGGACCGCCTGCTGCTCGGGGTGCTGATTGCTGCACTGGTGACGGCCGGGGTGGGGATCGCGCTGGTGCAGACGCCGGCGGCCACCGGGGCCACCCGCTCACCCGCGGGTGCGGAGGGGACCGGACTGGGGCTGTTCAACCTGGTGCGGTTTGCCGGATCGGCCTGCGGTGCAGCGTGGGTCGCGGTCGCACTCTCGGGGCCCGCGTCGTTCCCCGGGGTGTTCATCGCGTCCGCGGTGATCGTGGCCCTCGGGCTGGCCGGGACGTTCTTCGGTCCCGACCCGGCCTGATCAGCGAAAGCTCGCCTCGCGTTCGACCGCGGAGTGCACCTCGTCGAGCAGATCGAGGCGGATGGCCAGCCACACCGTGAACTGGTGCTCCGGATCGCGGACATCCATGCCGAGCATGCGGGAGATCCGGTCGAGCTTGGCGAGCATGGTGTTGCGGTGCACGTTGAGCGTGCGCGCGGTGGCGTTGATGTTGCCGCCCTCGGACAGGTACGCCTCCAGCGTCTCCAGCAGATCGGGTGAGGAACGCAACGGCCCCAACACGTCTCGCACCAGCTGGCGGCTGTCCTCGGTCTCGGCGACCTGGGCCAGCACCGTGAAACCCCGCAACTGTTGATACGACGTCGCACCCGTGCGGTGCAGGCGCCGCGCGATACCGAGCGCAACCCTGGCCTCCCGGTAGCTCTCCCGGACCTCCCCGGCGCCGAGCGCCGGGCGGCCGTAGGCGACGGGCGCGGGAAGGCCCCGTCGCCGCTGCAGCTCGCCGGACATGGCCTCGGCATACTCGGCCATCTCGCTGCGCATGGCCGCAGCGTCCTCGCCGCGCAACGTGCGGACCACGACGAGCACGTCGCCGATCACCGTGACGTAGGCATGCACCGACGGGTGCGCCGCCACCCCGGCCGCGTACCGCGCCAGCCGCACCATCGGCGTCGTAGGACTGTCGGAAACCCTGGGCAGCACACCGGGCGCCACGAAAACACCGAACCGCGCGTCGAGTTCGATGTCGTGATGCTCGGCGCGGGCGCGCATGTCGTGCTCGCTGGAGAAGCTGCCGTGCACCAGGGCCTGGACGAAATCACCCCGCGCGCGTTCCTCGGCCTCGTCGACGCTGCGTTGCCGCAACATCTCCGACCCGATGATCGCGGTGGCCTGTTCGGTGAGCACCTCGTGCCGCGCCAGATCGTGCTTGCTCGGGCCGTCGGCGTGATCGGGAGCCAACGTCGGGACCAGGACGGCCACCCAGCCCTCGAACGACTTGCCCAGCCGGATCGCGCTCGCCACACACGTCCATCTGCTGTCCTCCGGACCGGTGACCTGCTGCGTGCGCGTGTCGTGGCCGTCGTGGCGCCGCTCCGACGCCGGGAGGTCGGCGGCCAGCATCCGGCTCACCGAATCGGCCAGGGCGGCCACGGCTTCGGGGGGCAGGCCGTGGTGGGCCACCACATGACCGCGGGCATCGAGTGCCACGGCGGGATTGCGCGCCAGGTTGGACACCTCGCGCACCAAAATCTGCAGGCCCGCGCCACGGTGGAACAGGCCGGCCAGGGTGGCGTGCACGTGCGTCGAGTAGCGCATGACGTGCACCTCCTGGCTGAGCGCGCGCTCGGCCAGCAGCCGGTTGAGGGCCGCGAAACCCACCGGGATGCCGAGTTCCACGACCACCAGCCCGGCGGGCAGCCCGCCCAGGTCCGGTGGGGCGACACCGTCGACCAGCAGCGTGGTCGCGCCCCTGGCGGCGAGCGCCGAAAGCGTCGAAGCGCGGCCCGTCAACGATTCGGGGCGCGCGTACACCGCCACCGCGTCCAGCCGATCATGTTGTGACAGAACCTCGTTGAGTGGAAGCACCCAGGTGAGTTCCTCGTCGAGCAGGTCTTCGCCCGCGACGATCCGCGAACCAGCCATGAGGGACTCGTCCAGAAGCCCGCGCACCGTCATCCGGCCGCTGTCGATCGGTGGTGCCGTCATGTCAACCCCCGTGCTGTGTGCCTGGTGCGCCCTCTGGTGCCTGTTATTCGATTACCGGACCCCTCGTCACAGGCACCATGTGCAACTTGACCCGTCGCGGCGCATTTTTCCGGTCATATTAACCATCACCTGGTCGGTGTGCCCGTTGATAGACATGGCTCCGTCAGCCCGAGCTGCGAGAGAGCGAGAGAGACCAATGCACAGAATTCACCGCATCACCCTCGACGACGCGTTGCCATTGCTGGCCGCGGGCCGTGCCAAAGCCGAGGAGATCGGGGTCAAGCAGACCCTGTGCATAGTGGACGACGGCGGCAATGTCATTGCGCTGCACCGGTTGCCGGGAGCCCGTCTGACCGGTGTGGACATCGCGATCGCGAAGGCCTTCACCGCCGCAGGTCACGAACGTGCCACCCACCTGTTCAACGAACCGCCCAACGGGCCCGCATTGCCCGGCAACGAGGCGTTCGGCATCAGCCATATGCTGCCCGGCAAGTTCGCGATCTTCGTCGGCGGGTTCCCGTTGGTCTACGACGGGCAGATCGTCGGGGGAGTGGGCATCAGCGGCGGCAACGGCGAGCAGGACAAGGCCGTGGGGGCGGCGATCCTCGCCGAGTTCGAGGCGCTCACCGCCGCCCAGGTGTGACCCGGATGTGCAGGTTGACCCCGCCGCGGGCGCCGGCCCGGTGATTGTGACCATGGCCCGCACCCCGAGGCGTCACTAATCTCCCTGGAACCCAAGCATTTTCAGCGAAAGGAAACTCATGACCGAGCTACTGGGACGCGATGAATTCCGTGCCGAACTGGAGAACGCGATCAAGGGGCGTGAAGCCAAGAACGCCTCGTTCTCCAAGGCATGGGCCGAGGGCAAGCTGACCAAGGATCACTTCGCCCGCTGGGCCGAGAACCACTACCACTACGTGGGCCCGTTCGCCGACTACCTGGCCAACATCTACTCCAACACCCCCGACGAGTTCACCGGCGCGAAAGACTTCACGCTGCAGAACATGTACGAGGAGGAGCTGGCCGACATCCGCCACACCGACCTGCTCATCAAGTTCGGTGAGGCGTGCGGGACCACGCGTGAGCGCATCGAGGACCCGTCGAACATGAACCCGATCACGCGCGGTCTGCAGGCGTGGTGCTATGCGGTCTCGCAGCGCGAGCACTTCGTGGTCGCCACCGCGGCGCTGGTGGTGGGCCTGGAATCCCAGGTGCCCAGCATCTACACCAAGCAGATCGTGCCCCTGCGCGAGGTGTACGGCTTCACCGAGGACGAGATCGAGTTCTTCGACCTGCACATCACGTCCGACGTCGTGCACGGCGAGCGCGGATACCAGATCGTGCTCGACCACGCCGACACCCCGCAGTTGCAGCAGCGCTGCCTGCAACTGGTGCGCTGGGGCGCCGAGATGCGCTTCTCCTACACCAAGGGCCTCTACGACTACTACGTCGCACCGGATCTCCAAGCCGCAGGCGTCTGATCCCTGATCCCTGAAACCCCGCCGCCTCGACAGAAAGGTTGTGCTGTGACTGCGAACTGGGTTGCGGTGGCGAGCCGTAAAGAGCTCGCCCGCCGCCGCAAACTCCGCGTGGAACTCGACGGTCTGGCCATCGCGCTGTTCGAGGCGGCGGGCCGGGTGTACGCATTCGCCGACGCATGCGTGCACCAGGACCGGTCGCTGGTCAAAGGCACCCTGCTGCACGGCAAGGTGATCTGCCCCGGCCACCAATGGCAGTTCGACCTGGAGACCGGATACGAGGAGAGCCAAGGCCGCTGCCAGCCCACCTACGCGGTGCGCGTCGACGACGACACCGTCTACGTGGACCCCACCGCGCGGATGTCACCCGTGACCGCAGGAGAGGAAGCCAACGCATGACCGACCGCACCTTCGTGACCGTGGGGGCCGGACAGACCGCCGCGGTGGCAGCACGCACGCTGCGCCGCCGCGGGTTCGACGGCCGCATCATCCTGGTCGGTGACGAACCGCACGCGCCGTACCAGCGGCCACCGCTGTCGAAGGAATTCCTCTGCGACACGGCCGCATCCGATGACCTGTGGATCCTGCCCGAGAAGTGGTGCGCCGACAACGGCGTCGAGATCCGCACCGGGGCCGAGGTCACCGGCGTCGATGCCGCCACGGGCACCGTCGAGATCGCCGGACAGGCACCGGTGCGCGCCGACGCGGTGCTGTTCGCCACGGGCGGGCGGCCCCGCCGCTTGCCGGTGCCCGGCCCCCGGCCAGAACTCGTGCACTACCTGCGCACTCTCGATGACGCACGACGCCTGCACGACGCCCTGGCATCCGGATGCCGTCTCGGTGTCATCGGCGCCGGCTTCGTCGGGCTCGAAATCGCCGCCACCGCAGTGGGTCTCGGCGCTTCGGTGACCGTGCTGGAAGCCGCGCCGATGCCGCTGGGCACCGTCGTCGGGTCACGCGTCGGCGCCGAGATCGTGCGCCTGCACCGCGGCAACGGGGTCGAACTGCTCACCGGCGTGGCCGTGAACGGGGTACGCACCGACGCCGAGGGCGTCGTCGTCAGCACCGGCGCGCAGGACCTGCGCTTCGACGCCGTCGTGATCGGCATCGGCATCACCCCCAACACCGCTGTGGCCGAGGCCTCCGGGCTCGCGGTCGACGACGGCATCGTCGTCGACGCCCAGGGTCGCGCATCGATACCCAACATCTACGCCGCGGGCGACGTCGCGCGCCGCTACTCCGAACGCGCCGGAAAACACGTCCGCATCGAGCATTTCGACAACGCCAACCGGCAGGGCGCCGCGGTCGCCAACGCCATGCTGGGCCGCGACGCCGTCAACGACGACGCGCCGTGGTTCTGGTCCGACCAGTACGAGCACAACCTGCAACTGCTGGGCGAGGCCACCGGCAACCTGGTGATCCGCGGCGACGTCGGCGAATTCGAGTTCACCGCGTTCTACGTCGACACCGACGACACGCTGCGCGGCGTGTTCACCGTCGACCGGGGTGAGGACGTCATGGTGGGCCGCGAACTGCTCGGCCGCCGCATCCCGCGCGCCGTCCTGGAAGACGACGACGCCGATTTGTGGGAACTCGTCGACACCGAGGAGGTGGCACAGTGACTGTCGAGGGAGCCAACTTCATCGACGGGCAGTGGATCCCGGCCGCGTCGGGACGCACCTTCGCGCGTCACAACCCGGCCGACCCCGACGATCTCGTCGGGGTCTTCCCGGCCTCCGACGGCGTCGACGTGCGCACCGCCGTCGACGCGCTCGACAAGGCCGCCCCCGAATGGGCCGCCACGCCGCCCGAACGCCGTGCGGCGATCCTGGAAGCCGCTGCCGTGCAACTGGAATCACGCGCAGCGGAGTTGATCGCCGAATTGATCCGCGAAGAGGGCAAGACCACCGCCGAGGCCACCATGGAGGTGAGCCGGACCCCGGCGAACCTGCGCTTCTACGCCGGCGAGGCGCTGCGGTCCACGGGCACCACCTACCCCGCACCGGGGGAGGGTCTGGTCTACACGCTGCGTGAGCCCGTCGGCATCGTCGGCGCCATCACACCGTGGAACTTCCCGTTCAACATCCCGTCACGCAAACTCGGGCCGGCGCTCGCGGCAGGAAATCCGGTGCTGTACAAGCCCTCCGAACTCACCCCGCTGATGGGGCAGCGTCTGGTCGAGGCGTTGTTGGACGGTGGGCTGCCGCCCTCGGCGCTCGCGCTGGTCCAGGGCGACGGCGTGGCGGGTGCCGCGGTCGCCGCGGATCCACGCGTCGCAGCGGTCACCTTCACCGGGTCGACAGCCGTCGGCCGTGCGATCCACCAGCAGGTCGGACCCCAGCGCCGCGTCCAACTGGAGATGGGCGGCAAGAACCCCGTGGTGGTCGCCGGGGACGCCGACCTCGACGCCGCGGCCGCCCTCATCGTCAAAGGCGCGTTCGGGCTCAGCGGACAGGCCTGCACCGGGACCAGCCGCGTGATCGCGGTCGACGAGATCCACGATGCGCTGCTCGACCGCGTGGTGGCCAAGGCCGACGCGCTGCAGGTCGGGCCCGGCAATCAGCCCGGTGTGCACATGGGTCCGCTGGCCAGCGCGGCCCAGAGGGAAAAGTTCCTGCACTACGTGCACGCCGGGATCACCGAGGGCGCCACCCTGCGCTGCGGCGGCACCACGGTGGGCGATCACGGATTCTTCGTCCGCCCGGCGGTTTTCGCCGACGCGCTGCCGACCATGCGCATCGTCACCGAGGAGGTGTTCGGGCCGCTGGTCGCGTTCCAGCGCGCGGCATCCCTCGACGAGGCCGTCGCGCTGGCCAACGCCACCGAGTACGGACTGGCGGCCTCGATCGTCACGTCGGACCTCGCCGCGGCGACACGGTTCGCCCGGCAGTCGAAGACCGGCCTGGTCAAGATCAACCAGCCGACCACGGGCATGGCGATGAACGCGCCCTTCGGCGGCTACAAGGCGTCGAGCACCCAGACCTTCAAGGAACAGGCCGGGCCGACGCTCATGGAGTTCTACACGCTCGAGAAGACCGTCTACCTCACCCCGGCCCTCTGAACACAGGAGCTGCAATGGAATTCACCCGAGTCGCCAGATCCGGTCAGGTGCCCGAGGGCATCGTGCGACGGTTCTTCGCGGGCGAGTACGAGTTCGCCGTGGCCCGCCTCAACGGCAAGGCCTACGCGACGTCCAACTACTGCACGCATCTGGACTGCATGCTCTCGTCGGGCAAGCTCGTCGACGACGGCATCGGATGCTCGTGCCACGGAAGTGCATTCGACCTCGAGACCGGTGAGCCCATCTGCCCGCCCGCCACGGTCGCGATCAAGACCTACCCGGTCGAGGAACGCGACGGCGAGATCTTCGTCGGTGTCGAGCCGGGGGAGATGCCCGTCGGACCGCGGCGGCGACGCAAGGGGGCGTGAGCCAGGTGCAGCGGCCGCCGACACTGTCCACCGGCGCGATGGTCAGCTCGAGCCATCCCGCCGCCAGCTTCGCCGGGGCGCGCGTACTCGCCGACGGCGGCAACGCGATCGACGCGACCCTGGCGATGGCCGCGGTCACGTGGCTGACGTTGCCCGGTCAATGCGGCATCGGCGGCGACGCGTTCGTCGTCGTGGCCGAACCCGACGGGCGGGTGTGGACGGTCAACGGGTCCGGCTTCGGCCCCGACGGCGGCACCACGGACTTCTATCGCGACATTCAGGGCGAACGATCTGGTATTCCCCTGACCGGTGCGCTCGGTGTCGCGGTTCCCGGCGCCCCGGCGGCATTGGCCGCGTTGCACTCCCACGGCGCACGCATGTCGCTGGCGGAGCTGTGGGAACCGGCGGCGCGCATGGCCGAGAACGGACTGGCGTGCTCGGCCAAGACCGTCACCGACGTGCGGGAGACGTTCGACGCGATCCGCGCCGACGACGGTCTGGCGGCCGTGTACACGCCCGACGGCGCCGTCCCCGCGGTGGGGCAGCGGTTGCCGCAACCCGACCTGGCCCGCACCATCCGCCGGCTCGCCACCGCGCCCGGTGATTTCTACACCGGCGAGTTCGCCGAACGCGCCGTGGCGGTGCTGTGCGCGGCAGGCGCCCCGTTCAGCGGCGACGAATGGGCCGCCGGTGCCGTCGTCGCTCCCGAGGCCCCGCTCACGGGCGGCTACGCCGGTGCGACGATTCACCAGACGCCACTACCCACCCCCGGCTGGATGGTGTTGCAGCAGGCCGCGCTGTGCGACGGAACCCTCGGTGCGGCACCGTGGCTGGGCGCCGAGGCCATCGACCGCATGGCCCGGGCAGCTCGGCTGGCGTTCCAAGACCGGTTCGCGCTGTGCGGATCCGACGGCGCGGGTGTGCGAGAGGTGCTGGACGCCAACCGGATCGCCGAACAGCGGCGTGCTCTGGATGCGTCGGCGGAACAGCGGATGTCGTTCAGCGTCGCCGGCGGTGACACGACGTGCACGGTCGCCGTCGACGCCGACGGGCGTGCCGTGTCGTTCATCCATTCCCTGGGTTTCACGTTCGGGGCCAAGCTCACGGTGCCCGGAACCGGCGTCGTCCTCAACAACCGGTTGGGCCGCGGTGCCTACCTGATCCCCGGGCATCCCAACGAGGTCGCGCCGCGCCGCAAACCACTGAACACCCTCAACGCCTGGATCGCCACCGGCGCCGATGGGGAACTGCTCGCCCTCGGCTCCATCCCCGGCGGCGATGGTCAGGTGCAGTGGAACATGCAGTTGCTCTCGCACCTGTTCGACCACGGGCTGGACCCGGCCGAGGCGGTCAGCGCACCGCGTTTCACGGTGTTCCCCGGATCCGACGCCGACGTCATCGGCAGGCCCGACGAATTGCGCGTCGAGGCAAGGATTCCCGACGACGTCCGGTCGGAGTTGCAGGACATGGGGCATCGCGTCGTGGTGCAACCGGATTTCGGCGCCGGCGGAAGCGCCCAGGTGATCCGCCGCGACGCGCGCGGTGTGCTCAGCGGCGCGGCCGACCCGCGTCAGGAAGGGATCGCGATCGGTGTCGAGTGAGCAGACCGGCGCACCGGCGCCGCAGGGCGACTACCGGCCCGCGCTGTTGCATGACGGTGTCGTCTACACCGCGGGCATGACACCGCGCCGCGACGGTGAACTCGTGCTGCGCGGCGTCGTCGGGGTCACGGTGTCGGCCGGGCAGGCCTTCGACGCGGCCGGCATCGCCGCGGGCAACGCGCTGGCCGCGGCACGCTCGGTGCTGCCCGACGGTGCAACGGATGTCCGCTGCCTGCGCATGACCGTGTACATCGCGTGCGCTCAGTCGTTTCACGAGCTCTCCGCTGTGGCCGACGGTGCCTCGGCCGCGCTGGGCGCTGAGCTCGGCGGATCAGGCGTTCCGGTGCGCGCGGCCATCGGCGTGCAGACCCTGCCGTCGGGTGCGCCCGTCGAGGTGGATCTCATCGCTGCGGTGGTGTAGGTGCGGTTGTTCTGGTTGGCGGGTGTGAAAAGAAAAGGGGCACAGTGCACATGGATCGGCAGCAACCATGTGCGGTTTGACGCCGGTGTCTTCCGGCAAATCGGTCGAATTGCGGAAAATGGTGAGCACCTTAGGGTTACATGAATTCAAGGTAGCCAGGCAGTTCTAGTCGATTGGATGTGAACGCGGTGTCCGCAGCTCATTGGGTGTACCTGCTCGGTCTTGTGGTGTTGATCGGCACAGTGGTGGCCAAGAAGAACGTCATCGCGCCTGCGCTCATCGCCACATTCCTCACCGGATGGGTCTACCAGGGCAGCGTGACCACCGGGCTGGGAGCCATCTTCAACGCCGCGATCGCCGGAACCCGCGAGTTACTGCCGATTTTCATCATCATCGCCCTCGTCACCGCGATGCTCGGTGCCATGCGTGCGCTGGGCTCCGACGCCATCATGATCCGTCCGCTGCGCGGGTTGTTCCGCAACGGGCACATCTCCTACGTGTTGCTCGCTGTCGTGACGTTCCTTCTGTCGCTGGCGTTCTGGCCGACACCCGTGCTGCCGCTGATCGCGGCGATCCTGCTCCCGGCCGCCGTCCGCGCCGGCCTACCGCTGCTCGGCGCCGCACTCGCGATCGCCATCGCAGGCCAGGGCATGGCGCTGAGTTCGGACTACATCATGGGCGTGGCGCCTGCGCTCTCGGCCGAGGGCGCCGACGTTCCGGCCCGGTTGATCGCCGACCGTGCGACGGTCATCGCCCTGATCGCGGGCGCCGTGGCCTTGGCGATCGTGTATCTTCGCGACGTGCGCACCAAGGTGCGTGCCCCGGGCGATGGTGACGACATCGGTTCGGCTGCTTCGGGTTTCGCGCAGGATCCCGACTCGCCGGAGCCGAGTTCCGGCCCGATCGCCGGGCCTGGTGGTCAGGCAGACGGCGGCGCCTTGGCCACCCTCAGCGCGCCTGCGGCGACCGACGTCGAAGCGGCTCCGGGGCGCAAGGCCCTGCTGATCGCTGTCGCAGTGCCCGCACTGTTCGCCGGCCTGCTCGTCTTCATGCTCCTCGGGCGGTTCACCACGGTCATCCCCGACATCGACGAAGGTCTCGGCGCTCCGCTGGTTGGCGGCACCGCTGCTCTCGCGCTCGTGGCAATCGCTCTGATCAGCAACCGCAAACGCTGGCTCGACGACGTCGGCGAGCACTTCACCGAAGGCATCGGCTTCTCGTTCCGCACCATGGGCATGGTCATCCCGGTCGCGGGATTCGTCTACATCGGCCTGGCCGACTACTCCGCGGGCATCCTGGGCCTGCCGGAAGGCGCCGAGGCGCCGGCCTTCTTGTTCGACGCCGTCGGCGCGGTACAGGACCACATCCCGGCGGCCCCGGCCTTCGCGGCCTTCGCGATGTTGATCGTCGGCATGCTGATCGGGCTGGACGGCAACGGCTGGCCCGGTCTCCCGTTCACGGGTTCGCTGGCGTCGACTCTCGGGGACGGGACGTCCGACGTCGCCACCTTGGCGGCGATCGCGCAGAACGGTGCCAGCTGGACCGGGGGCGGCACGCTGGTGATCTGGTCGTCACTGATCGTCGTCGCGGGTCTTACCGGGGTGTCGGTGATGGACCTGGCCCGACGCCTGTTCATCCCGGTCGTCACAGGACTTGTGGTGGCCACCGGCATCGCGACGGTGGTGCTGCTGTGAGCGAGGTGCACGCAGTGCCTGGTCGCACCGTCGCCGAGACGGCCGCCCTGGTGCGTTCGGGTGAGATGAGCGCCCACGCCGTCGTGCAGGAGGCCCTCGACCGGATCGAGGAGTGCGATGGTGCGCTCGGCGCGTTCGTCCACGTCGACGCCGAGGGCGCACTGCAGCGGGCGAGCGCGGTCGACCGGCTGGTGGCAGACGGCATCGATCCCGGGCCGATGGCCGGAATCCCCTTGGGCGTCAAGGAACTTCATCCGGTGGACGGCTGGCCGTTCGCGATGGGCAGCACGCTGTACGCCGAGCGGATCGCCGACCACACCTGCACCCTGGTGCAACGTGCCGTCTCGGCGGGTGCGGTGCCCATCGGCGTGACGGCCTCACCGGAGTTCGGGCGGGCGTCTTTCACCGCGTCGGCCGTGCACGGCGTGACCCGCAATCCGTGGAATCTCGATCTCACCCCCGGCGGGTCGAGCGGGGGGTCGGCGGCCGCGGTGGCCGCGGGCATGGTGCCGATCGCTACGGGCACCGACGGTGCGGGCTCGTTGCGTATCCCGGCGTCGTACTGCGGTCTGGTGGGGTTCAAGGCCACATACGGCCTGGTCCCGCGCGGGCCCCGGCATGTCGGTGCGGCCGACAACGACCACTACGGCGTGCTCACACGCACCGTGCGCGACACCGCCCGTTTTCTCGACTGCGTTTGTGGGATCGATCCGTTCGACCGGGCCTCACTGCCCGCGTCGACCCGGTTCGAAGACCACCTGACCGCCGATCTGCGTGGGCTTCGCGTCGCCTTCACACCCGATCTGGGCAATGCGCCCAGCGACACACAGGTCGTGGAGGTGGTGCGGACAGCGGCCGAGAAATTCGTCGCCGCCACCGGTGCCCAGTCGGTGCCCGCTCAAGTGTGCGTCGATCCGGACTGCGGCGCCGCCTACCGCACACTCTCGGCGCCCGACGTGCACACACACCTACGTGATGCGCCGGCCGGGCGGAACATCCACCCGACGCTGCGCGGTTACCTGGACGCCGCGGGCGCCATGACCGCCGAGACGCTCGCCGACGCCCACGAGGCACGCGCCCGTCTCGTCGCGACGATGGCCGAGGCATTCGAGCGTTTCGACCTGCTCCTGCTGCCCGCCACGCAGGTCCCGGCGTTCGCGGCCGAGGGTCCCATGCCCACCGAGATCGCGGGGCAGAAGGTGGACCACTGGGGTGCGTTGGCCGTGACCTTGCCGTTCAACCTGACCGGTCAGCCGGCCGTGTCGGTGCCGGCAGGCGTCGTCGGCGGTGCTCCGGTCGGCCTGCAGATCGTGGGCCGTCGTCACGCCGACGCACTGGTGCTCGCGGCCGCCTCGGCGGATGCTGCGCTGACCTGCTGGTCGGACCGGTTCCGCGAATGTGAAACCGCTGCGAGAAAATGGCCGCTGGATCGCGCTGAGTTCACACTCGCGGCGCGGTTTCGCGTCAGGTTCACACTCGCGATCCCGGTCCGGTGAGGCCCGGTCGAGCAGCGATTTGGAGCATTGGGCGAGCTCACCTAGTATGTAGGGGTTGCCTTGGGCAGACCTTGGCTGGTTGATGCTGTTTTCGCAGACTCAGACAGCCTCGCGTGCCTTTAGGGGACAAAGACCGCGCACGTCCAGGTCGGTATCTGGCGTGCATACAAAACCAGGTCAGGAGATCGAGTGATTCAGCAGGAATCGCGGTTGAAGGTCGCCGACAACACGGGCGCCAAGGAGATCTTGTGCATCCGCGTTCTCGGTGGCTCGTCGCGGCGCTACGCCGGAATCGGCGATGTCATCGTGGCGACCGTCAAGGACGCCATCCCGGGCGGCAACGTCAAGCGTGGCGATGTCGTCAAGGCCGTCGTGGTCCGCACCGTCAAGGAGCGGCGTCGTGCTGACGGCAGCTATATCAAGTTCGATGAGAACGCCGCCGTCATCATCAAGAACGACAACGATCCGCGCGGCACGCGCATCTTCGGCCCCGTGGGCCGCGAACTGCGCGAGAAGAAGTTCATGAAGATCGTCTCGCTTGCCCCGGAGGTGCTGTAAATGAAGGTGCACAAGGGTGACACCGTCCTGGTGATCTCTGGCAAGGACAAGGGCGCCAAGGGCAAGGTGCTGGTCGCCTACCCCGACCGCAACAAGGTCCTGGTCGAAGGCGTGAACCGGATCAAGAAGCACACCGCTGTCTCGGCCAACGAACGCGGCGCCTCGTCGGGTGGCATCGTCACCCAGGAAGCGCCCATCCACGTCTCGAACGTGATGGTGGTCGATTCCGACGGCAAGCCGACCCGTGTCGGATACCGCATTGACGACGAGACCGGCAAGAAGGTCCGCATCGCCAAGACCAACGGCAAGGACATCTGATGACTACCACTGAAAAGGCTCTGCCCCGGCTCAAGCAGCGCTACCGCGAAGAGATCCGCGAAGCGCTCCAGCAGGAGTTCAACTACGCCAACGTCATGCAGATCCCCGGCGTCGTCAAGGTCGTCGTCAACATGGGTGTCGGTGACGCCGCCCGCGACGCCAAGCTGATCAACGGTGCGATCAACGACCTCGCGCTGATCACCGGCCAGAAGCCGGAGGTTCGCCGGGCCCGCAAGTCGATCGCGCAGTTCAAGCTGCGTGAAGGCATGCCGATCGGTGCGCGCGTCACGCTGCGCGGCGACCGGATGTGGGAGTTCCTCGACCGGCTCATCTCGATCGCGCTGCCGCGTATCCGCGACTTCCGCGGTCTGTCGCCCAAGCAGTTCGACGGCACGGGCAACTACACCTTCGGGCTGAACGAGCAGTCGATGTTCCACGAGATCGACGTGGACAGCATCGACCGGCCGCGCGGCATGGACATCACCGTCGTCACCACGGCGACGAACGACGCTGAAGGCCGCGCGCTGCTGCGGGCGCTGGGCTTCCCGTTCAAGGAGAACTGAGCTATGGCAAAGAAGGCGCTGGTCCACAAGGCCAACAAGAAGCCCAAGTTCGCGGTCCGCGCGTACACGCGGTGCAACAAGTGCGGTCGCCCGCACTCGGTCTACCGCAAGTTCGGGTTGTGCCGCATCTGCCTGCGCGAGATGGCGCACGCGGGTGAGCTCCCCGGCGTGCAGAAGTCCAGCTGGTAACAGCTGCGCGGCGCGCACAACCCCATACAGACCCAACCAAACAGATTGCGGCAGGCCCCTTATGAGGGAACCGTCGCGAGGAAGGTGAGCCGGTTGTCATGACGATGACTGACCCGATCGCAGACTTCTTGACACGTCTGCGCAACGCCAATTCGGCGTATCACGATGAGGTGACTCTGCCCCACTCGAAGCTCAAGGCGAACATCGCCGAGATCTTGAAGCGTGAGGGCTACATCTCCGATTACCGCACCGAGGATGCTCGGGTCGGAAAGTCGCTGGTGGTGCAGCTCAAGTACGGCCCCAGCCGTGAGCGCAGCATCGCCGGCCTGCGACGGGTTTCCAAGCCCGGTCTGCGGGTCTACGCGAAATCCACCAACCTGCCCCGTGTGCTCGGCGGCCTCGGCGTGGCGATCATCTCCACGTCCTCCGGCCTGCTCACCGATCGCCAGGCAGCACGACAGGGCGTGGGCGGCGAAGTCCTCGCGTACGTGTGGTGAGAGGTAGATAAGACATGTCGCGTATTGGAAAGCAGCCGGTTCCGGTTCCCTCCGGGGTCGATGTGACCATCAACGGTCAGAATCTGTCGGTCAAGGGCCCCAAGGGCACCCTGACCCTGGACGTCGCAGAGCCCATCTCGGTCTCGCGTGCCGAGGACGGCGCCATCGTGGTGACCCGTCCCGACGATGAGCGGCGCAGCCGCAGCCTTCACGGGCTGTCGCGCACGCTGATCGCCAACCTGGTGACCGGTGTCACCGAGGGGTACACGCAGAAGATGGAGATCTTCGGCGTCGGTTACCGCGTGCAGCTCAAGGGCCAGAACCTGGAGTTCGCGCTGGGCTACAGCCATCCCGTCCTGATCGAGGCGCCCGAGGGCATCACCTTCGCGGTGGAGTCGCCGACGAAGTTCTCGGTGTCGGGCATCGACAAGCAGAAAGTCGGACAGATCTCGGCGGTCATCCGTCGCCTGCGCCGTCCCGACCCGTACAAGGGCAAGGGCGTGCGTTACGAGGGTGAGCAGATCCGCCGCAAGGTCGGAAAGACAGGTAAGTAAGCAATGGCTACCAAGACTGAAGGCACCGTGGCTCACAAGCCGGTCGGCCAGAACATCTCCGAGGTTCGCCGCAACGCACGGCTGCGTCGCCACGCACGCCTGCGCAAGAAGGTCGCCGGCACCGCCGAGGTGCCCCGCCTGGTGGTGAACCGGTCGGCTCGCCACATCCACGTCCAGCTGGTCAACGACCTCAACGGCACCACCTTGGCCGCGGCGTCGTCGATCGAGGCCGATGTGCGCGCCATCGATGGCGACAAGAAGGCCCACAGCGTTCGGGTCGGTCAGCTGATCGCCGAGCGTGCCAAGGCAGCCGGGGTCGAGACCGTCGTGTTCGACCGCGGTGGCTACACCTACGGCGGCCGCATCGCTGCGCTGGCAGACGCCGCGCGTGAGGCAGGGCTGAAATTCTGATGACCGGCAACGAGAGGACTGCATGATGGCCGAGCAGGCTGGCGCCGGTTCGGCGCAGGACAATCGCGGTGGCCGTGGCCGCCGTGACGACCGTGGCGGCCGTGGCCGCGACGGTGGTGACAAGAGCAACTACATCGAACGCGTGGTGTCGATCAACCGGGTTTCCAAGGTCGTCAAGGGCGGCCGCCGGTTCAGCTTCACCGCGCTGGTGATCGTCGGCGACGGCAAAGGCATGGTCGGCGTCGGTTACGGCAAGGCCAAGGAAGTTCCGGCCGCCATCGCCAAGGGTGTCGAAGAAGCTCGTAAGAACTTCTTCCGGGTGCCGCTCATCGGCAGCACCATCACCCACCCGGTTCAGGGCGAGGCCGCTGCCGGTGTCGTGATGCTGCGCCCGGCCAGCCCGGGTACCGGTGTGATCGCCGGCGGTGCCGCTCGTGCGGTGCTGGAGTGCGCGGGCGTGCACGACATCCTGGCCAAGTCGCTGGGCAGCGACAACGCGATCAACGTGGTTCACGCCACCGTTGCCGCGCTGAAGCTGCTGCAGCGGCCCGAGGAAGTGGCGGCCCGTCGCGGTCTGCCCATCGAGGACGTTGCGCCGGCCGGCATGCTGAAGGCCCGGCGCGAGAGCGAAGCGCTGGCCGCCGCGGCTGCGCGTGAGGGATCGGCATAACCATGGCAGAGCTGAAGATCACCCAGGTGCGTAGCACCATCGGGGCGCGCTGGAAGCAGCGTGAGAGCCTGCGGACCCTGGGCCTCAAGAAGATCCGCCAGTCGGTGGTGCGTGAGGACAACGCCCAGACCCGTGGCCTCATCAATACCGTTCACCACCTCGTTGAAGTAGAGGAGGTTGGCAAGTGAGCGTCATCAAGCTGCACGACCTGAGGCCGGCTCCCGGAGAGAAGAAGGCCAAGACCCGCGTCGGTCGTGGTGAGGGCTCGAAGGGTAAGACCGCAGGCCGTGGTACCAAGGGCACGAAGGCCCGCAAGAACGTCCCCGTGATGTTCGAGGGCGGCCAGATGCCGATCCACATGCGGCTCCCGAAGCTCAAGGGCTTCAAGAACCGCTTCCGCACCGAGTACGAGGTCGTCAACGTCGGCGACATCAACAAGGCCTTCCCGCAGGGTGGCACGGTTGGTGTCGACGAGCTGGTGGCCAAGGGCCTGGTTCGCAAGAACAGCCTGGTCAAGGTTCTCGGCGACGGCAAGCTGACCGTCAAGGTCGACGTGACCGCCAACAAGTTCAGCGGTAGCGCCCGCGAGGCGATCACCGCGGCCGGCGGTTCGGCCACCGAACTCTGAGTTCGCTGCACAAGCACCAAGGACTGCCCCTTCTCTTCGGAAAGGGGCAGTTCTCTTTTTTCTGGCCAGCTAGGCGAGCTGGGGGATGACCTCGGCGGCGAGGCGCTCCATCTGCTCGCGATCCTCGGCGACGTCGGCACCTGTCGGGTTGAGCAGGACCGTCTGCGCACCGGCTTCGATCACCTCGCGTAGCCCGCGCACCACCTCGCCGGGTGTGCCCGCGACGGCCACGTCCGCGTAATCGGCCTTCGGCCCGTAGATCCGGCGCAGACCCTCGGCCACGCGCTCGCGTGCACGTGCGCCGTCGTCGTCGACGATGAGATAGACGCGCTTGCCGATCCGGAAGCTCTGCGGATCCTTGCCCTGCTTGTCGAGTTCTTCCCGCACGATGCGCACAGCCTCGGCGAAGTGCGCGGTGGTCGACGAGCCGGCACCCAGGAACGCGTCGCCGAGGCGTACGGCCCGCGCGAGCGCCTTGGGGGCGTTGGCGCCGAACCAGATCGGCGGGTGCGGACGCTGGACGGGCGTCGGTGTGATGGGCAGACCATCCACGTCGCGGAAGCGTCCGTGGAATGTCACGCGGGGCTCGTCGGACCACGCGGCCTTCATGAGAGCCAGACCCTCGGTGAAGTTGGCGATGAACGTCGACGGGTCGACACCGAACGCGCGGAACTGACGCGACCCGCCACCGGGGGCGACACCGACATCCAGCCGCCCGTGGCTCAGCCGATCGACGGCAGTGATCGACGATGCCAGCTGCAGAGGGTCGTGCAGCGAGGTCACCAGGACCGCGACGCCCAGGCGCAGCCGCGTGGTGACCGCCGCCGCGTACGACAGCAATTCCAGGGGCGCGATGAGCGGCGCGTGGCCGACGGTCTGCTCCAGGGTCCACCCGCCTTCGAACCCGAGCTCCTCGGCGCGGGTCAGGTAGTTCTTGACGCCGGAGGCGTCGAACCGGCCGGTGTCGAGCTGCGGTATCGAGATCGAGAAGGTCACCCGTCCCACGGTACGACGCGATGCTGTGAGTGTGGCACGCATGTGAAAAGTCATGGCAGCGTGTGTGTTCCGGCGGTGGCATTCGCGGCTGTGCCGCGAGGCTGTAGTTGCCGTGGTGCGTTCTCGCACTTCTTCACGGCAACCACAGCCTCGGCGTCGGTAGGCTCGGGCCATGTTCGGTTTTCTCCCAGGAATCCCCGGCCAGGACGACCTGCGGGCGCTGGTGCGCCGCGTCGACACCGCACGGCACAACGGCGTGCCCGACGGCTGTGTGCTCGAACTCGACCTCATGTCGATCCCGCCCGAGACCACTGGCTTCGATCCGCTGGCGATGATCGCCGGCGGCGGGCGGCCGCTGGTGCTGCGCCAGGCCGTCGCGGCGATCCACCGTGCCGCCGAGGACGACCGTGTGGCCGGCCTGATCGCGCGCGTGCAACTGCCCGCGGCCGCGCCTGGGCCCGTGCAGGAGTTGCGGGACGCGATCGTGGCGTTCGGCGAGAGCAAGCCGACGGTGGCCTGGGCCGAGACCTATCCCGGCACCATGTCCTACTACCTGGCCTCGGCGTTCCGCGAGATCTGGATGCAACCGGCCGGATCGGTGGGGCTCGTCGGGTTCGCGACGAACGCGACGTTCCTGCGTGATGCGCTCGACAAAGCCGGCATCGAGGCGCAGTTCATCGCACGCGGTGAATACAAGTCCGCGGCAAACGTTTTCACCGAGGGCTCCTACACCGAACCCCATCGTGAGGCCGACGCCCGGCTGATCGAGAGCCTGCAGGAGCAGGTGTGGCAGGGCATCGCGCAGTCGCGCGGTCTCGACCAGGGCACCATCAACACACTCGCCGACCAGGCGCCGTTGTTGCGTGAGGCCGCGGTCACCGCAGGACTGGTGGACCGCATCGGATTCCGCGACGAGGCCTACAAGCGGATCGGCGAACTCGCCGGTGGACCCGAGAACACCGACGCCGACGACGATGACGCACCACCGCGACTGTTCCTGTCGCGCTACGCGAAAGCCACCGCACCCAAACCCGCCCCGCAGCTTCCTTCGCTGCCCGGGCGCAAGAGCAAGCCGACGATCGCGGTGGTGACCCTGCACGGCGCGATCGTCAGCGGTCGCGGTGGTCCGCAACCGCTGCCGTTCGGCCGCTCCAGCGCCGGGGGCGACACCATCGCCGCGGCCCTGCGCGAAGCCGCCGCCAACGACGACGTGGCCGCGGTGGTTCTCCGGGTGGACAGTCCGGGAGGATCGGTGACCGGATCGGAAACCGTGTGGCGCGAGGTCATCCGGACTCGGGACGCGGGCAAACCCGTGGTGGCGTCCATGGGCGCCGTCGCGGCATCAGGCGGATACTACGTGTCGATGGCGGCCGACGAGATCGTCGCCAATGCGGGCACGATCACCGGATCAATCGGTGTGCTGACCGGGAAATTCGTGTCGCGCGAGCTGAAAGACAAGCTCGGTGTGGGATCAGATGCGGTGCGCACCAACGCAAATGCCGATGCGTGGTCGACCAATGCACCGTTCACCGACGAGCAGCACGCACGAGTCGCGGCCGAGGCCGATCTGCTGTACCGCGATTTCGTCGAACGCGCGGCCGATGGGCGGAAGTTGCCGATCGAGGAGATGGAATCGCTTGCGCGAGGCCGTGTCTGGACCGGTTCGGACGCCAAGGAGCGAGGTCTGGTCGACCATCTCGGTGGGCTGCGTGCGGCGGTGACGCGCGCCAAGGTGCTCGCCGGTTTCGACGAGGACGCCGACGCGCGCGTGGTGGCGTATCCGGGCTCGTCGTGGTTGGACATGTTGCGGCCCAAGCCGTCTTCGCAACCGGCGGCCGCGTCGCTGCCGGAGGCTCTCGCCGCGTTGCTCGGCAAATCGGTGATCGGTGTGCTCGATCAGGCGGAACGATCCATGACGGGTGCGAGTGCATTGTGGCTGGGGGAGTACCGCTTCTGATGAGATTTCTGACGAGATCCTGAGAATTTTCCCGGTACGGTCCACGCGGGAGTGCATCAACGAAGGTGGCACTCCATGTGTAATTTCATCCGTCAAGGGGTAACCTCACCCCCGCACGAGATGGAAAGCCAACAACTACGGTCTCGTCCTACTGGGCTGATCTTGAATCGGCTTGGCGCCCTGTTATTTACGGGGGCGCAAGGGCGTCAGACACGAGGAGGGGCCCGTGGACTCGAAGGAAACGGACGCGTCGAAGCCTTCACAGGCGGACGCAGGCCAGCAGGCGCCGACGGCGCATGCGGAAGAAGTGAAAGCACCGCCTGAGGTGGTCAAACGCGCTGTCGCGGCGTCGGCCGTCGGCAACTTCACGGAGTGGTTCGACTACGGCATATACGCCTACGGCGTCAGCTACATCTCCGCCGCGATCTTCCCAGGTGACGGCAAGAGCGCGACGCTGCTGGCACTGATGACGTTCGCCGTGTCGTTCCTGGTACGGCCTCTCGGTGGCCTCGTGTGGGGGCCGCTCGGAGACCGCATCGGGCGTAAACAGGTGTTGGCCATCACAATTCTGCTGATGGCGGGCGCCACATTGTGCGTCGGACTCGTGCCGCCGTACGCCACGATCGGGGTGGCGGCGCCGATCCTTATGGTCGTGCTGCGCATGATCCAGGGCTTCTCCACCGGCGGCGAATACGGCGGTGCGGCAACCTTCATGGCCGAGTACTCACCGTCGCGCCGACGCGGACTCTTCGGCAGTTTCCTCGAATTCGGCACGCTCGCAGGCTTTTCGTTCGGCGCCCTGCTCATGCTGGGCTTTTCCCTGCTGCTGTCCGACGACCAGATGGGGTCGTGGGGTTGGCGATTGCCGTTCCTGGTGGCCGCACCGCTCGGCCTGATCGGCGTGTACCTGCGCTCGCGGCTCGAAGACACCCCGATCTACCGCGAGCTGGAAGAGTCCGGCGAGTCCGAGGAGCACCCGACGGGCGAGTTCAAGGCCCTGGTGGTCGACTACTGGAGCCCGATCCTGCGACTCGGCGGCCTGGTGGTGGCGCTCAACGTCGTCAACTACACGCTGCTCACGTACATGCCGACCTACCTGGAGAGTGCCATCGGCCTGTCCACCGATCAGTCGCTGGTGGTGCCGATCATCGGCATGCTGTCGATGATGGTGTTCCTGCCGTTCGCCGGGCGCATCTCGGATCGCGTTGGGCGAAAACCGATGTGGTGGTTCTCGGTGGTCGGCCTGTTCGTGGCGGGCGTGCCGATGTTCATGCTCATGAGCACCAACCTCGTCGGCGCGATCATCGGTTTCGCGGTGCTGGGCCTGCTCTACGTACCGCAGTTGGCGACCATTTCCGCCACCTTCCCGGCGATGTTCCCCACGCAGGTGCGTTTCGCGGGATTCGCGATCGCCTACAACGTGTCGACATCGATATTCGGCGGTACCGCGCCCGCGATCAACGACTGGCTGGTCAACCTCACGGGCGACAACCTGGTGCCGGCCTACTACATGATGGTGGCCTGTGTCATCGGCGCGATCTCGCTGGTGCGGATGCCCGAGACCGCGCGTTGCCCGATCAACGGCACCGAGATCCCGGGGACACCGGAGGCGCCACCGCAACTGGATTACAAGGAACCTGCCCACGCATCCTGAACGAATTTTTCCCGGTGCGCGTTTGATCGGGTGTGGCAGTTCACTCGATCATCGGCGACTGGAAGCTCTGGCTGGGCTTTCTCCTGGTGGCGATACCCGTGTGCCTCTCGCCGGGGGCAGGCGCGATCCAGTCGATGTCGTCGGGTCTGACCCACGGCCTGGTGCGCTCCTACTGGAGCATCGCAGGTCAGGAACTCGGGCTCATCGCCCAACTGACCGTGGTTGCAGTCGGTTTGGGTGCCGTGGTCGCCGGATCGGCAGCGGCGTTCGCCGTCATCAAGGTGATCGGGGTGGTGTACCTGCTGTATCTCGCTGTGCGCCAATGGCGTTCGGCGGGAACAGATGTTCGTGACACCGTGGGGCGTCCGGCGGCGAGAGCCGGCATCCCGTTGCTGGCGCGCGGATTCCTGGTCAACGCCACCAACCCGAAGGCGCTGGTGTTCTACCTGGCAGTCCTGCCGCAGTTCCTGCAGCCGAAATCCCCGCTACTGCCACAGTATGTGGCGATCGGTGCGACGTTCGTGCTGGTCGACATCGTGGTGATGAGCATGTACGCGGGTCTGGCCGCGCGCCTGCTCAGCGCGCTGGGCGCGCGGCAGCAGCGAATCCTCAACCGGTCCTTCTCCGGCCTGTTCGCGACCGCGGCGGTGCTTGTCGCACTGGTGCGCCGCGGCGCGGCCTGACAGGTCAGCGCAGAGTGCCGCTGATGTAGATGATCTCGCCGAGCGGATCGTCGTCGTCGTGCCCCGGCGCGGGCAGCCCGTACCGGGTGAACAGCGTCGCGCGGGCGGCACTGTCCATCTGCCAGCCCTTGGTTTCGAGATAGTCTGACGCAGAATGTCTTTCACCGTGGTAGATCAGTGACGGCATGTCGATGTCGACGCCCATGCGGGTGAGTGTCTCGGTGGCCTGGCGCGCCTTCTCCGGGTCGAAATCCTTGAGGGCGGGCACGAACTCGGTGGCCACGGTGCTGCCCGGGGCGCTGAGGTGGTGGATGTCGTCGAACAGTTTGTCCTGCGCCTCGGGCGGCAGATAGATCAACAGACCCTCGGCGCACCAGGCCGTCGGCGCGGACGGGTCGAATCCGGCGGCCCGCAGTGCGGCCGGCCAGTCGTCGCGCAGATCGATCGACACGGTGCGCCGTTCGCAGGTGGGTTCGGCACCCAGGTCGGCGAGGGTGCGGGTCTTGAACTCGATGACATCGGGTTGGTCGATCTCGTAGACGACCGTGCCGTCGGGCCACGGCAGCCGGTAGGCGCGTGAATCCAGACCGGACGCGAGGATCACCGCCTGCCCGACACCTCGGCCGGTCGCGTCCATGAAGTAGTCGTCGAAGAACTTGGTCCGCACAGCCATCTCGTCGATGTTGGCGCGCACCCGGGCGGCCGACTCCGGGAGGACCTTTTCGATGTCAAACTTGCCGTCTGCCAGCATCGTCAACGCCTCGATACCGACCGCCCGCACCAGCGGTGCCGCGAACGGATCGTTGATCAGGCCGTCGGGATCCTGGCTGACGACCGCACGCCCGGCCGCCACCATCGTCGCCGTCGCCCCCACACTCGACGCCAGATCCCACGTGTCGTTGTCGCTGCGCACCATGGACGTCCTCACTTCAGATGTGCCGAAAGGTAACCCGAGTCGCCCGAGAGTTCGGCCATCTCCTCGGGGAGTTCGAAACCATGATCAGCGTAGGCCTCTTTCGACGGCCGCACCGTGACCTGCCAGCCCAGCCCGCGCAGGTAGTCGCCCGCGGTGTTGCGCTCACCGGTGTAGAAGAGGTCGGCGATGTCCAGCGAGCTGCCCACACGTCGCGACCATTCACCGATTCGCTTGCCGGCACCTTCGGCGAGAATGCGGTGGTCCATGTGCTCGGTGGCCAGCCTGCTGCCCGGAGCCGACAGCGCGGTGATGTTGTCCAGCAGGCGATCCTGGGCCTCGGCAGGCAGATAGATCAGCAGGCCTTCGGCGATCCATGCGGTCGGCTCGGCCGGATCGAATCCGGCGTCGCGCAGGGCCGCGGGCCAGTCGTCACGAAGATCGACGGCCACCGTGCGGCGTTCTGCGGTGGGCTGGGCGCCCAGATCGGCCAGGGTGCGGGTCTTGAACTCGATCACCTGCGGTTGGTCGACCTCGAACAACACGGTCCCGGCGGGCCAGTCCAGCCGGTAGGCGCGGGTGTCCAGACCCGAGGCCAGGATCACGGCCTGGCGTACCCCGTCGGCACCGGCGGCGATGAAGAGCTCGTCGAAATACCGTGTGCGCACGGCGATCTGCTCGCACATCCGGTTCAGGTCGAGCATCGGGTCGCCCTCGACGCATGTCTCGCCGTCGGCGAGTGCGATGCAGTGCTCGAGGCCGACGGCCTTGACGAGCGCGTCGGCGTACGGGTCGTCGATCAGTGGGTCGGGCTGTTTGGTCGCAAGCGCCCGCATCGCCGCGACGCCGGTCGCGGTGGACCCGACGCTGGTCGCCAGATCCCAGGTGTCGCCGTCGGTTCGTGTCATCGTCAACTCCTAACTGCGTGTCGCGGTGATGGCCACCGACTGCCGCATCGCAGCGTTGTCGTCACCGGTGAGCGTGAGGTCGGGGAAGGTGCGGCCATATGCGGCGAACACCTCGGGTCGGGGGCGGGTGCTGACCTGCCAGCCGTGGCCGGCGAGATATTCGTCGGCGGCGTTGCGGTCGCCGCCGTACCAGAGGTCGGACAGGTCGACGTCGAATCCGTGGTCGCGCCACCGCTCGCTCATCGCCTGCCCGCGGCCACGCAGGGTCGAGGTGATGTCGGGGTGGTACTCGGTGGCCAATCGGCTACCGCGCGCGGACAGCGCGGTGATGTTGTCGAACAAGCGGTCCTGCGCCTCGGGCGGCAGGTAGACCAGAAGGCCCTCGGCGATCCACGCCGTCGGCGTCGCCGCGTCGAAGCCTGCGGCGTGCAGCGCGGCGGGCCAGTCGTCACGCAGATCCACCGCGACCGTGCGGCGCTCGGCGGTCGGTGACGCGCCGATCTCGGCCATGGCCGCGGTCTTCGCCTCGATGACGCGAGGTTGGTCGATCTCGTAGACGACGGTGCCCGCAGGCCAGCCCAGCCGGTAGGCCCGCGAATCGAGCCCCGCGGCGAGGATCACCGCCTGCCGGATGCCCGCGCCTGCCGCGTCGCAGAAGAAGTCGTCGAAGAACCGTGTCCGCACGGCCATCATCGAGACCATCAACCCGGCGGCGGCCGCGTCGTCGCCGTCCAGTGCGATGTCCCCGTCGACCAACTTGGTGAAGAACTCCAGGCCGACCTTGCGCACCAGATCGGCGGCGTAGGGATCGTCGATCAGCGCGTTGGGTTCGGTGCTGGCGATCGCGCGGGCGGCGGCCACCATGGTGGCCGTCGCGCCGACGCTCGACGCGAGGTCCCAGCTGTCGGTGTCCGTCCGTGCCATCTGCGCCTACCTGGTGGCCGTGACGTAGACGACGGACCCGATCTGAGCGTCGTCGTCCACCCGCGGCAGCCCGTTGTGGACGAGCAGCTCATCGGAGGTCATGCTCGTGGTCTTCCAGCCGTGGCCCTGCAGGTAGCTCGAGACGTCGGCGCGATCACCCAGGAAAACCAGCTCGGTGAAGTCCAGATCGAACCCGTGGGCCCGCCAGCGGTCGGAGAAGTCCTTCATCCGGGCCGCGATCTCCTCGTGGTCCTCCTCCTCAATGGCGGGAATCTCCTCGACGGCGACCCGGCTGCCCGGGGCGCTGAGTTCGGCGATCTGGTCCAGCAGGCGGTCCTGGGCCTCCGGCGGCAGGTAACCCAGCAGGCCCTCGGCGATCCACGCGGTGGGCTCGGCCGGGTCGAAGCCCGCTTCGGTCAGCGCGGCGGGCCAGTCGAAGCGCAGATCCACGGCCACGGCGCGGCGGTCGGTGGTGGGCAGTGCACCCAGATCCGCCAGCGCCTTGGTCTTGAACTCGATGACATCGGGTTGGTCGATCTCGAACACGACGCTCCCGGCCGGCCACGGCAGCCGGTAGGCGCGCGCATCGAGACCTGACGCGAGGATCACGAACTGGCGGACGCCGGCGCGCGCGGCGTCGAGGAAGAAGTCGTCGAAGAAGCGGGTGCGCGCGGCCATGCCGTTGGCGAACCGGGTCAGCCCCTCGGCGGCCTCCGGCTCGAGGGCCGTGAGGTCGAAGTTGTCGTCGACCAGTTTGGTGAAGAAGTCGACACCGACCGCGCGTACGAGCGGCGCGGCGAACGGGTCGTCGATGGCCGGTTCATCGGCGTTGGTGGCCAGTGCCCGCGCAGCGGCGACCATCGTCGCGGTTGCGCCGACGCTGGATGCGAGGTCCCACGTGTCGTTCTCGGTGCGCGCCATGACGCCCCCTTACATGTCTCAAGATGAGCGCCGCACCCGCTGGAACCGCGGGTGCGGATATTAGTTAGGCCCTATAACGAGCTGTCGCCGACTGTACGCTTCGAATCTGAAAAGAAACTTCGACCGAGTGGCAGTCGCCTGGGAGTCGGTCAGAACCGGCGCGGACAAGGCCGCACCCGCCATCGATGCGGGCCGACGCAAGGGCTCCTGTTACTCTCGTAGACTGTTTGACGGCTGAGTTCGCAGGCTGCGCGCCTGCAGACAAGCCGGACATGACTTGACCATTGACGCTGGACCCACCAGCCCCATTTGGCACGCCGCGCTGAGAAGGTCGGCTGCGCAGGAGGAAGAGTGCTTTCGGCTTTCATCTCGTCGCTGCGAACGGCCGACCTCAGACGCAAGATCCTGTTCACCTTGGGCCTGGTAATCCTTTACCGGGTCGGTGCCTCGATCCCGTCTCCCGGGGTGAACTACCCCAACGTTCAGCAATGCATCGCGCAGGTCAGCGGTGGCGACTCGGCTCAGATCTACTCGCTGATCAACCTGTTTTCCGGCGGTGCGCTGCTGCAGCTCACGGTGTTCGCGGTGGGCGTCATGCCCTACATCACCGCGAGCATCATCGTGCAGCTGCTCACCGTGGTGATCCCGCGGTTCGAGCAGCTGCGTAAGGAAGGTCAGGCCGGCCAGGCCAAGATGACCCAGTACACGCGGTACCTGTCGATCGCGCTCGCGATCCTGCAGGCCACCAGCATCGTGGCGCTCGCGGCCAACGGCGGCCTGCTGCAGGGCTGCTCGCTGGACATCATCCAGGACAGCTCGATCTTCGGTCTGATCGTGATCGTGCTGGTCATGACCGCCGGTGCGGCCCTGGTCATGTGGATGGGCGAGCTGGTCACCGAGCGCGGCATCGGCAACGGCATGTCGCTGCTGATCTTCGCCGGTATCGCCGCCCGCATCCCCGCCGAGGGCCAGACCATCCTGGAGAGCCGCGGCGGCGTCGTGTTCACCGCCGTGGTCATCGCCGCGCTGGTGATCATCATCGGCGTGGTGTTCGTCGAGCAGGGCCAGCGCCGCATCCCGGTCCAGTACGCCAAGCGCATGGTGGGCCGCAAGATGTACGGCGGCACCTCGACCTACCTGCCGCTCAAGGTCAACCAGGCCGGCGTCATCCCCGTCATCTTCGCGTCGTCGCTGATCTACATCCCGCACCTGATCACGCAGCTGATCCAGAGCGGGAGCTCGAACCCCGGCACCGGCTGGTGGGACAAGTTCGTCGCGGACTACCTGACCAACCCGGCCGACCCCGTTTACATCGCGGTCTACTTCGGCCTGATCGTGTTCTTCACGTACTTCTACGTGTCGATCACGTTCAACCCCGACGAGCGTGCCGACGAGATGAAGAAGTTCGGCGGCTTCATCCCGGGTATCCGTCCCGGCAAGCCGACGGCGGACTACCTGAGGTACGTGCTGAGCCGGATCACCCTGCCGGGCTCGATCTACCTCGGCGTGATCGCCGTTCTGCCCAACCTGTTCCTGGAGATCGGGAACACCGGTTCGGTACAGAACCTGCCGTTCGGCGGGACCGCGGTTCTGATCATGATCGGTGTCGGTCTCGACACCGTGAAGCAGATCGAGAGCCAGCTGATGCAACGTAACTACGAAGGGTTCCTGAAGTGAGAGTCGTTCTGCTCGGACCGCCTGGGGCGGGCAAGGGTACGCAGGCGGAGAAGCT
Source organism: Mycolicibacterium smegmatis (assembly GCF_001457595.1). Taxonomy (GTDB): domain Bacteria; phylum Actinomycetota; class Actinomycetes; order Mycobacteriales; family Mycobacteriaceae; genus Mycobacterium; species Mycobacterium smegmatis. The sequence goes on from NZ_LN831039.1 coordinate 1,654,713, forward strand.
GTCCGAGAAACTCGGCATCCCGCAGATCTCCACCGGGGACCTCTTCCGCAAGAACATCGGTGACGGCACGCCGCTGGGCCTGGAGGCCAAGCGCTACCTCGACGCCGGCGACCTCGTGCCTGCCGAGCTGACGAACCGTCTGGTCGAGGACCGGATCGACCAGCCCGACGCGGCCGAGGGATTCATCCTCGACGGCTACCCGCGCTCGGTCGAGCAGGCCGGCGCGCTCAAGGACATGCTGGCCGCGCGCAACACCAAGCTCGACGCGGTGCTGGAGTTCCAGGTGTCCGAGGACGAGCTGCTGACGCGCCTCAAGGGCCGCGGCCGCGCCGACGACACCGACGAGGTGATCCGCAACCGCATGAAGGTCTACCGCGAGGAGACCGAGCCGCTGCTGGAGTACTACCGCGACGACCTGAAGACCGTAAACGCAGTAGGTGCGCTCGACGAGGTGTTCGCACGGGCGTTGAGCGCGCTCGGTCAGTGAGCCCAAGCGGAGCGGTGCCGTGATCAATCTGCGTGGAAGACGTAAGCCCAAGGTGGTCACGCAACGCACGTCCGCGGAACTGGACGCCATGGCGGTGGCCGGTGCGCTCGTCGCGTCGGCCCTGCGGGCCGTCAAGACCGCGGCCGCACCCGGCGTCTCCACCCTGGAACTGGACCGCATCGCCGAAACGGTCATCCGCGACGGCGGCGGCACGCCGTCGTTCCTCGGCTACCACGGCTTCCCGGCCAGCATCTGTGCGTCGGTCAACGAACGCGTGGTGCACGGCATCCCCTCGGCCGACGAGGTGCTGGCCGCCGGCGACCTGGTCTCCATCGACTGCGGCGCGATCGTCGACGGCTGGCACGGCGACTCCGCCGTGACATTCGGCGTCGGCCCGCTGATCCCTGCCGACGAGGCCCTATCGGAGGCGACCAAGGCCGCCATGGAGGCAGGCATCGCCGCAATGGTGCCCGGCAACCGGCTCACCGACGTCTCGCACGCCATCGAGGTGGAGACGCACGCCGCCGAGAAGCGCGACGACCGCAAGTACGGCATCGTCGCCAACTACGGCGGACACGGGATCGGACGCCAGATGCACATGGATCCGTTCCTGCCCAACGAGGGCGCCCCGGGCCGCGGACCGTACCTGGCCCCGGGTTCGGTGCTGGCCATCGAACCGATGCTGACCCTCGGCACCACCAAGACCGTGGTGCTCGACGACGAGTGGACCGTGGTCACCGCCGACGGCACCCGCGCCGCCCACTGGGAGCACACCGTCGCCGTCACCGAGGACGGCCCCCGCATCCTGACGCAGTAACACCTTCAGCAATTGCTGGAAAGCGCCGGAACCGTGATGTGGTCGACAGGCGCAAAGGTGTAATGAACTGGATCACGCCCAACGTCGTATCAATGACGGAGGTTGGGAATGGAGGATCCGGAGGCCGCCATGATGCGGGCGCTCTATGACGAGCACGCCACCGCACTGTGGCGATACGCGCTGCGCCTGACCGGCGACCCCGCGCGTGCCGAGGATGTCGTGCAGGAGACATTGCTGCGCGCCTGGCGCCACCAACCCGACCTCCGCACCGGTGGCGGAGCCGACGGTATCGCCGGTCCCGACCGCTCGCCACGGGCCTGGCTTTTCACCGTGGCACGCAACATGATTATCGATGAACGACGGAGTGCTCGTTTCCGCAACGAGACCGACGTCCCCGACCCAGAACAGGTGGCCGATCACGCCACCTCCGACCAGGTGGATACCGCGTTGGACCGGCTTTTGTTGGGCACAGCTCTACGCCAGCTCTCCGATGACCATCGTGCGGTGATCCGACGCGCCTACTACCAGGGACTGACCACCGGGCAGATCGCGGCCGAGCTGCAGATACCCGAGGGAACCGTGAAATCGCGGCTGCACTACGCCGTGCGCGCACTGAAACTGAGCTTGCAGGAGATGGGGGTGACACGATGACTCAATCCGAACCCCATCGAATCGGGCCAGTCGACCCCGACCGATATTCGACATGGGACGCGGCGTATGTGCTCGGATCGCTGTCCAGCGAGGAGCGCCGCGAATACGAGGCGCACCTGACGACGTGCCCGCAGTGCCGCGCGGGCGTCGCCGAACTGAGCGGCATGCCCGCGCTGCTGTCGCTGATCGACCTCGACGACGTGCGCGCCATCGACGGCGAGCAGCCCGATTCGCCACTGCGCCCCGAGGTGCTGGACTCCGTGATGGCCGAGGTGGGCGCGCGCAGGCGCCGCACCCGGTGGCTGACGACATCGGTCGCCGCGCTGGCCGCGGTGCTGCTGGCGGTCGGGATCGTCGTGCTGGCCCGGCCCGAGACCTTCGGCCTGCAGCGCGGAACCGAACAGCAGACCGCGCAGATGCTGGAGATGTCGAAGGTCGCGCAGACGCCGATCAACGCCAGCATCGCGCTCACGGGCTACACCTGGGGCACCCGCATCGACATGGCGTGCTCGTACGGCGACTGGGGGAGCAAGGGCGCCCAACCGCAGGATCTGGGCATGGTGGTTGTCGGCCGCGACGGCAGCCGTGAACAGGTGGCCACCTGGCTGGGGCTCTCCGGGGCGACCGCACTGCCCAGTGGCAACACCCAGAAGCCGATGGACGACATTGCCGCCATCCAGATGGTGTCGGTCGCCGACGGGAAAGTTCTGCTCGAAAAGAAGCTCTGAGACCCGCGATTCGGCGCGACACTCCCGGGCCCTGCTCGGAGTCAGCTGTTTGACAGCTGCGCACCCGGTGGGAAAACAGCGAAAACGCCCATCGGTTTGAACCGGCCCTGCGCACCCCTCGTGTCACTAGGCACACGACGGGAGTAGGTGACAAATGGCCAATGGGTGCAGAGTGGTGGACCACATCGTCGGCTGTCTCGCACAGAGCGGGATCAGCCACATCTTCGGGGTCGACGGGGCCAACATCGAGGACCTCTACGATGCGGCGTTCTTTCGTGACGACATCACCGCGGTGCTTGCCAAACACGAATTCTCCGCTGCCGCAATGGCAGACGGATACAGCCGCAGCGGCGCCGGGATCGGTGTGGTGGCCGCGACCTCGGGAGGCGGCTGCCTCAACACGGTGCCGGGGCTCGGCGAATCGCTCGCCAGCCGGGTCCCGGTGCTCGCGCTGATCGGACAACCGCCCACGACGCTCGACGGACAGGGTTCTTTCCAGGACACCAGCGGCGACAACGGCGCGCTCGACGCGCTTTCGTTGTTCTCGGCCGTGTCGGTGTACTGCCGCCGGGTGCTCTCACCCGATGCGATCCACACCGTGCTGCCGGAGGCGCTTGCCGCCGCACGTACCGGCGGACCGGCAGTGTTGTTGCTGCCCAAGGATGTTCAGCAGGCAGTGCTCGGTGAGCACGTCAACGGGCACGTTCCCGTCATGCAGCTGGGAACCCGGATCTCCGAGCTGACCATGATGGTGCGGGCACTGCGCCGCGCCGACGGGCCCATCACGATCTTCGCCGGGGAGCAGGTCGCCAGGGACGATGCCCGCGCCGAACTGGAACGGCTGCGCGCTACCCTGCGCGCCCGTATCGCCACCGTGCCCGACGCGAAAGACGTCGGCGGCACGCCGGGTTTCGGGTCGTCGTCGGCCCTCGGGGTGTGCGGGGTGATGGGACATCCGGGTGTCGTCGCGGCAGCCGCGGGAAGCGGGGCGTGCCTGCTGGTGGGGACCCGCATGACCGTGACCGCGCGCGCCGGCCTCGACGGTGTGCTGGGTTCGGTGCCCACGTACTCGATCGGCTCGCAGCAGCCGTACGTGCCCGCCACGCACGTGCACACCGACGACCTGCGCGGCGCGCTGACGATGCTGGCCGAGGCGCTGACCGGCAACGGCAGGCCGCACCAGATCCGCGTCCCGGATGTGGTGCCGCACACCGAACTACCGACACCACCCCATGACGGGCCCGGCATCCGGTACCGCGACGCGATGCGCGTGCTCGACCGGGCGCTGCCCGACGGTACCGACATCGTCGTCGACGCGGGCAACATCGGGGCGTCGGCCATCCACCACCTGCCGGTGCGCCGCGACGGACGCTTCCTCGTCGCGCTCGGGATGGGCGGCATGGGGTACAGCTTCGGCGCGGGCATCGGCATGACCTTCCACCGCGCCGCCCGGCCCGACCCGCACGGGCAGCGGCGTACCGTGGTGATCGCCGGTGACGGGTCGTTCTTCATGCACGGCATGGAAATTCACACCGCCGTGCAGTACCGGCTCCCCATCACCTTCCTGCTGTTCGACAACCACGCACACGCCATGTGCGTCACACGCGAGCAGTTGTTCTACGGCGACCGCTACACCTACAACCGATTCGGCCCGAGCCATCTCGGCGCCGGACTCGCCGCGATGCTGCCCGGACTGACCGCGCTGGACGTCGACGACATCGATGATCTGTCCGCCGCACTCGACGCCGCGTTGCGCACCGACGGCCCGGTAGTCATCAGCGTCGAATGCTCGCCCGACGAAATCCCCCCGTTCGCAGCGTTTCTCGGCACCGCAACCGAAATCGCAACCGCAACCACCCCGAACACACAGGAGAACGATTCCCATGCCACTGCCCGCGCTTGAAGACATCACCACCCACCGGGGCACCGCCGATCCGATCGACGGGCTGATCCGCATCGAGACCTCACCGAAGGAGGCCGCGACCCCGATCATCATGGAGATGATGCGGTCGGTGTACCCGCACGAGCAGGTGTTCGGTGAGTACTGCACGGTCAACGACTACATCGCGTGCCCGCCCGACGAACTGTTCGACTACCTCGCCGATACCCGAAGCCTCGAGGAGTGGACCTACAGTCTGCGGGGATTCGCCACCACCGAGGAGCCCGGACTGTGGGTGGCCCGCGACCGCCTCGGTGAGGGCAGCGGTGGACCCGGCAGCGCGATCTACACGCGCACGGTCGCCAACCGTGACGCGATGACCGTCGACTACCACTGCGCCTGGGATCAGGGCAAGCACCTGTGGATGATCTACCTGATGCGCATCGTCGACGCCCAGGTGGTGTTCGACAAGCCGGGATCGGTTGTGCTGTGGACCAATTGCCACCATCCCTTCTACGACGAGAACCCGTACCCCGAGACCGCGCCGCCCGGGCGACCGGTCTGGGTCGGTGACTTCTGGGACATGTTCGGCCCCGGTCACCTGCTGGAACTGAAGAACCTCAAGGCGATCGCCGAGTACCGGCACCGCAACGGACTGCCGCTCACCCCGGCCTGGATGAAATGAGCATCCCCATGAACACCACCACCCCCGTGAGCCTCGTCGACGTTTCGACCTACCTTCCCGGTGAACCGATCGGCGCCGAGTACTACGCGCAGTTCGCCGAGACCGACGACCTGCGGGACAACCTGATGTTCCGCGCACCGCGGTTCCGGCACCACGTCGCGCCCGACGAGACCGCCACCGACATGATCGAGCGCGCCGCGGCCGGACTGATCGAACGCCACGGCGCCGACACGGTGCAGGGTGCCGACGTGCTGATCACCCACACGCAGATGCCCGACATGCCGTTCTACGGCGGCGGCGGCGGCATCGCGCACCGCCTCGGCATGAAACCGAACTGGGTGATCGACCTGCACAACGGAGGCTGCGCGGCGTTTGTCCTCGGCATGAAAGTGGCCCGTACGCTGCTGGCCTCGGGCGAAGGCCACACCGCGGTCATCGCGGTGGCGCAGAACGCCGCGGGCCAGATCTTCGACCAGGAGACCATCCGCCGCAAGGCCCAGGCGTCGGTGCCCGGCGACGGCGCGGCCGTCGGCCTGGTGACGGTGTCGGACGCCTCACCGATCCTGGACGTCGAGTGCCGCACCTACGGCGAGTACGCCGGTGACATGACCATCGCGTCGGATCCGCCACGCAAGTGGTGGCAGCCCGGACCGGGGGAGGGCTACATCGGGTTCACGGAAAGCAAGATCACCAAGGTGCTGGCCCGCGGCAACCGGCAGGTGCCCGAGGTGTCGTATGCCGTGTGCGACCGGATCGGCATCCACCCCAGGGACATCGACCTGTTCGTCACCAACCAGCCCAACCGGGTGTTCCTGCGCAACTGGCGCGAGGCCCTTGAGTTGCCTGCCGAACGCCACGTCGACACATTCGACACGTGCGGCAACCTCTTCGGCGCGGGCATCCCGATCAACTTCGACCGCGCGGTCACCGACGGGCGCGTGAAGGCCGGTGACACGGTGCTGATGGCGGCGTTCGCGCACGCAGGGGACTTCGCCGGCGCGGCCGCGGTGCGCTGGGGAGGCCGGGACTGATGGCCGCCCCGCGTGGCGCCCTGGTGGAGGCGGTCGACGCGCTTCCCCCGGCGGTCAACCCACTGGCGTTGTCACTCAACGAGTTTCCGTATCCGCCGCTACCCGCGGTGAAGGCCGCGCTGAGCGCCGCGGTGGATGCGGCCAACCGCTATCCGGAGTTCCTTCCCGAACGGTTGCGGTCGCTGATCGCCGGCCGGGTAGGCGTCGACGAAAGGCAGGTGATCATCGGCGTCGGCGCGACCGGCGTCATCATGCAGGTGCTGCACGCGGTCACCAGCCCCGGTGACACCATGGTGATGTCGGCGCCCACGTTCGACGGGTACCCGATCTTCGCGCAGATGGCCCGGCTGCGGTCGGTGACCGTCGACCTGGACGTGTACGGCCACCACAATCTGCACGCGATGGCCGACGCCGCGCGCGATGCCCGGGTGGTGGTGGTGTGCCGTCCGCACAACCCCACCGGCACGATCGAACCCGCCGAGGACATCGAGCGGTTCCTGGAGAGCATCCCCGAGGACACCGTGGTGCTGCTCGACGAGGCATATGCCGAATTCCTCGGCCCCGCCAACCGGATCGACGGGCCGCGGCTGGTCGAACGGTTCCGCAATGTCGTGGTGGTGCGCACGTTCTCGAAGGCCTACGGTCTGGCCGGCCTGCGGATCGGCTACGGCTTCTGCGCACCGCAACTGGCGCGTCAACTGTGGACCATGCAGTTGCCGTTCGGGATCGGGCTTCCCGCACTGGTCGCGGTCGCGGCATCTTATGACGCCGAAGGCCAGCTGCGGCAACGCATCCGGATGATCTCCGCCGAGCGCCGGTTCCTGCAGATGCGGCTGCGCTCGATGGGCGTGTACAGCACCGACGGGCAGGCCAACTTCGTGTACCTGCCCGCGACGGGCGTGCCGTGGCACGACGTGTTCGACGATGCGGGGCTCAAGGTGCGGCACTATGCCGACGGCGGCGTGCGCATCACCGTGGGCACCAGGGAATCCACGCGTGAGGTGCTGCGCGCAACGCGCCTGGCTTTGCGGTGAGTTCCGTGCCGCACAGAGATGCGGTATGAAGAGGCGTGCCCTCGTCACCGGACAGCTTCGACCACGCCGACCACACGGATCCCATCGCCCTGGCACGCGCCAACTGGGAGGCGGCCGGGTGGGGTGACGTGGCCGACGGCATGGTGGCGGTGACCTCGGTCATGCGGGCCCACCAGATCCTGCTGGCCCGCGTCGAGAACGCACTGCGGCCCTACGATCTGAGCTTCTCGCGGTTCGAACTGCTGCGCCTGCTGGCCTTCAGCCGGTCCGGGGCCCTGCCCATCACCAAGGCGTCGGACCGGCTGCAGGTGCACGTCACCAGCGTCACGCACGCCATCCGGCGGCTGGAGGCCGCAGGCCTGGTGGAACGCGTCCCGCACCCCACCGACGGCCGCACCACGCTGGTGCGGATCACCGACCTGGGGCGTTCGACCGTCGAGGACGCGACCGTGACGCTCAACAAGCAGGTGTTCGCCGATGTGGGGATGTCCGACGAGGAGTCGCGCGCGCTCGCGGCGTCGATCGAGACGTTGCGCCGCAATTCGGGTGACTTCTGAGAGTTCCGAGAATTTCCCGAAAATGACGTGAACGCCGCTCGCGGGGCGTGTTCACGGCAGTTTCGTCGAGTTCGGCGCGGGCTCGTGCGAGGGCAGCGGGATGGTCGCGGTGACCGCGGTGCCCGCGCCGGGCCGTGAGCGGATGTTGAGCCGCCCGCCCACGATCTCGGCGCGTTCGGCCATCGACAGCAGGCCGTACCCGCTCATCTCGTCACTGCCGAGCGGATGTTCGAATGTGTCGAAACCGATTCCGTCATCGACGATTTCGAGTCTCGCGATACCGTCCTCGACCGCGAAGGTCAGACGCGCGGTGGTGGCGCGGGCATGCTTGACGACGTTCTGCAGGCATTCCTGCGCGATGCGGTAGAGCGCGAGCTCGATGTGGTCGGGCACGCGGGTATCGGCCAGGTCGACGTCGAGGTCGACCTGGGGGATCGACCTGGCCAGGCTCGCCAGCCCGCCCGAGAGGCCGAGGTCGTCGAGCACCGGCGGGCGCAGCCCGCTGATCGCGGCGCGCGCCTCCTGCAGCGTCAGGTCCGCGAGTTCGCGGGCCTTGCCCAGCTGTTCGGCCACGGCCCGCGGGTCGTCGGCCGCGCGGGCCGCGGCGTCGAGCCGGTAGGACAGCGTCACGAGCCGCTGTGAGATGCCGTCGTGGATGTCGGCCGCGAGCCTGCGCCGCTCGAGTTCCTGTGCCTCGATGACCTGCTCGACGAAGTTCTCGTGCGCGCGTTCGCGGGCCACGAGTTGCCGGTGCAGACGGGCCTGGTGCAACGCTCCGGCGATGAGCCTGCCGATCACCACGAGCAATTCCACATCACGCGGCGTGAACTCGCGTCGCCGCACGGTGTGCACGTTGAGCACGCCGACCAACCCGCCCGGCTCGGCCTCCATCGGCACCGACACCATCGACGTGAAATCCCGCCCGCGCAGCGACTCGAACGGCATGTAGCGGGGATCGGCCTCCTTGTCGTGGCTGATCACCACGGGCTCGCAATGATCGGCGACCCATCCGGAGATGCCCTGCCCGATGGGCAGCCGGATCTTGCCGACCTCGCTGTCGAACGGCGGTGTGGCCCCGGCCAACGTCAGCGACCGGTCGGAATCGTCGAGCACGTGCACGAAGCACACGTCGGTGCCGGTCGCCGCGGTGATCATGCGCGCCGCGGCCGCGGCGAGCGGTTCCACCCCCGGCCCGCTGGACGCGGCCTGGATGAGCTCGCGCAGCAACGCCAGCTCGCGGTCGGCGTCGACGAGGTCGCGCACGGGTTTCACGGCGCGTTTCGCGGCGTTCACTGGTAGATGCCTTCACGCAGCGCCGTGGCCACCGCGCCCGCGCGGTCGCTCACACCCAGCTTGCGGTAGATCGAGCGCAGGTGGGTCTTCACGGTCTCCTCGCCGATCACGAGCTTGTTGGCGATGCCGCGGTTGGACAGCCCCGCCACCACGAACGACAGGATCTCGCTCTCGCGCTGCGTGAGCCCCTGCCGTGCGCCCGGCCAGAACTCGTCACGCTGAAGGCGCGCCGCGGTACCTGCGGCTCTGGCCGCCATGACCGGGTCGATCGCGGTCTCGCCGCTGTGCGCGAACTCCAACTGGTGCACCAGATCGTCGCTGCTGATGCTCTTGAGCAGGTAACCCGCCGCGCCCACCCGCAGCGCCTGGAACAGGTACTGCTCGTCGTCGTAGACCGACAGCATCACGACCTTGCGTTCCGGATTGCGTTCGAGCAGCGTCTGGCACAGGTCCAGGCCGCTGACACCCTGCATCCGGACGTCGCACAAGACGATGTCGGGGTCGAGTTCCTCGACCACGCTGACGGCCTTCTCGGCGCCGACGGCCTGCCCGACCACCAGCACGCGGTCGGAGAACGCGGCGAGCATGGCCTTGAGCCCCTCGATGACCATCTCGTGGTCGTCGACCAGCACAAGGCGCACCGGGCTGGAGGGCGCCATGGCAACACGATAGATGTGCGGGAACCGTCGGTGGCTCAACTCCCGCGCGCAATTCGCCTGCCGAATCCCCCGTAGGGGGGACGCGGGAACGCTGTGACATGCGCCACTCTGACGGTGTGTCCCCTGTACAGGAGAAAGCATGGCGTGCCGGCAGGTTCTGGTGGGACTGTACGCAGTCGGCTGACCCCGGTGCGCATCCGCTGCGAGCACTGATCCTCGATCTCGACGCGATGTCGGATCTCGACCTCGACGGGCACCGCGTCGTGTTCAACGCGGCGTTCGCCGCGCACGGCCTGGAACTCACATGGTCACCCGCGCGCTACCGGCAGCTGCTGGCGCTGCACGACGAACGCCAGCGCGTCGGCGCCGAGCTGCGCAAACGCTGCGTCGGACCCGAGTGCGACGTACTGGTGGAACTGCTGGCCGACGAGATCTGCGCGACCAAGGACATGATCTTCGACGAGATGATCCTGGACCTGGGGCCCTCGCCGCGGGCGGGCCTGGTCGACCTCGTGATGGACGCGTTCGCCGACGGGGTTCCGGTGGGCGTGGTCTCGGGCGGCAGGCGGCGCTGGGTCGAACCGCTCGTGCGTCAGTTGGTGGGCGACGGACTCGTCGACACCATCGTGACCGGTGACGACGTGAGCGACACCGCCGCACGCGGGGAGGCCTACCGCCACGCACTGTGGGAACTCGGCGTCGCGCCGCACGAGGCACTCGGCATCGCGGGGTCCGGCGCTGCCCTGCGCGCAGCCAACGCCACCGGGCTGGGCACTGTGCTCGTGGGCGCCGACACCGATGGAGCGGGCCGGCCCGCCATCGCGGTGCGCGCGGACTACGCGTGTGCCGACGGCCTGCGCCTGACCACGTGCCGACGGCTGCTCGGTCAGTGGTGGGCCCAGCACAGCCCGTCCGCGGCCTGAAACCCGCCCAGATCTCTCCGACGCAGCGCTGAGGGGCAGATCCGCGGGATCTGCCCCTCAGTGCAACTCGTGCGTCCGGACTAGCCGCGCAGCAGTTCGATGACCGCGCTGAAGTCCTTGTCCGCGTGCTCTTCGTTGAACTTGGCGTAGATCTCGGCGGCGTGGCTGCCGAGCGGTGCGCTGGCACCGGTCGACGACACCGCCGCCATCGCCAGGCCCAGATCCTTGTTCATCAGCGACGTCGCGAAGCCCGGCTTGAAATCGTTGTTGGCCGGTGACGTCGGCACCGGACCGGGAACCGGGCAGTTGGTGTGCACCGACCAGCAGTTGCCGGTGGCGCCGGTGATCACGTCGAACAGCGACTGCGCGGACAGACCCAGCTTTTCGGCGAGCACGAACGCCTCACCGATCGCGATCTGCTGCACCGCCAGCACCATGTTGTTGCACAACTTGGCCGCCTGCCCGGTACCGGACCCGCCGCAGTGAATGATCTTGCCCGCCATGGGATCGAGGATCGGACGTGCGCGCTCCACGGCGTCGTCCTCACCGCCCACCATGAACGCGAGCGTGCCCGCGGTGGCACCCTTCACGCCGCCGGAGACCGGCGCGTCGAGTTGGGCGTGGCCCTTCTCGAGGGCCTGTGTGTGGACCGTGCGGGCGTCGTCGACCGAGATGGTCGAGGTGTCGATGAACAGCGTGCCCGTCGGCGCCGCGGGCAGGACCTCGGCGTAGCAGGACTTCACGATGTCGCCGTTGGGCAACGACGTGATGACCACCTCGGCTTCGGACGCGGCCTCGGCACCGGTGCCGAACACCTTGATGCCCTTGGCCTCCGCGGCCTCCCTGGAGGCGGGCATCGGGTCGAAACCCCGCACGGTGTGGCCCGCGGCGGCGAGGTTGGCCGCCATCGGGCCGCCCATGTGGCCCAATCCCAGGAACGCAATGGTCGCCATCTGATCTCCTGTCCTGCTACGCCGTGGCGCGTGGCCGGGCCGCATCTGCCTGATTGCGGGCTGCGCCCGCGACAGAACGACCGATGACCACACGCATGATTTCGTTGGTTCCTTCAAGGATGCGATGTACCCGGAGATCTCGGACGATTTTCTCCAGGCCGTACTCGCGCAGGTAGCCGTAACCGCCGTGCAACTGCAGCGCCGAGTCGGCGACGTCGAAGCACGTGTCGGTGACGTAGCGCTTGGCCATCGCGCACAGCGTGACCTTGTCGGGATGGTTGGCATCGAGTGCCGATGCCGCGCGCCACAAAAGGTTTCGCGATGTCTCCAACCCGGTCGCCATGTCGGCAAGGGTGAACCGGATGGTGGGCTCGTCGAGCAGCGCCGCGCCGAACGCCTGCCGGTCGGCCAGGTACCCCACGGCCTTGTCGTAGGCCGCCTGGGCACCGCCCAGCGAGCACGCCGCGATGTTGATGCGACCGCCGTTGAGCCCGTTCATCGCGATACCGAAGCCCGTGCCCTCGGTGTTGCCGAGCAACGCCTCGGCGGGCACCCGCACGCCCTCGAAGATCACCTGGGCGGTGGGCTGGGCGTTCCAGCCCATCTTCTGCTCGTCGGCTCCGAAACTGAGCCCCGGCGTGTCCTTCTCGACGATGAACGTCGAGATGCCGCGCGGCCCTTCGCCTCCCGTGCGGGCCATCACCACGTACAGATCCGAGGTGCCCGCTCCCGAGATGAACTGCTTGACGCCGTCGAGGACGTAGTGATCGCCGTCTTTGACCGCGCGGGTGCGCAGCGCCGCGGCGTCGGACCCGGCGCCCGGTTCGGTGAGGCAGTAGCTGGCGATGGTCTCCATCGACGCCAGCCTGGGCACCCACGTCTTGCGCTGGTCCTCGGTGCCGTACGTGTCGACCATCCACGCGCACATGTTGTGGATCGACAGGAACGCCGCGAGGGTGGGATCGGCCGCCGACAGCGCCTCGAAGATGCGCACGGCGTCGAGCCGCCGCAACTCCGAGCCGCCGACGTCCTCACGGCAGTAGATCGCACCCATGCCGAGTTCGGCCGCCTCGCGCAGCACGTCGGTGGGGAAGTGGTGTTTGTCGTCCCACTCCAACGCGTAAGGCGCGATGCGTTTTTCGGCGAACGCGGCCGCCGTCTCGACGATCACGCGTTCGTCGTCGTCCAGATCGCTCAGGTACACGTGTTGCTACTTCATGGTCGGGATGACGAACTCGGCGCCATCCTTGATTCCGGACGGCCACCGCTCGGTGACGGTCTTGGTCTTGGTGTAGAACTGGATCGAGGCCGGTCCGTGCTGGTTGAGATCGCCGAAGCCGGAACGCTTCCAGCCGCCGAAGGTGTGGTAGGCCACCGGAACCGGGATCGGCACGTTCACGCCGACCATGCCCACCTGGACCCGCGAGACGAAGTCGCGGGCGGCGTCGCCGTCACGCGTGAAGATCGCCACGCCGTTGCCGTATTCGTGCTTGGTGGGCAGGCTCAGCGCCTCTTCGTAGTCGTGCGCGCGCACGATGCACAGCACCGGGCCGAAGATCTCGTCGGTGTAGATCGACATGTCGGTCTTGACGTGGTCGAACAGGGTGGGGCCGATGAAATAGCCGCCCTCGAGGCTCTGATCGTCGAACGTGAGTTCGTCGGTGGCGCGTTCACGGCCGTCGACCACCAGTTCGGCGCCGGCCTCGACACCCTGGCCGATGTAGTCCTTGACGCGGTTGAGCGCGGCCTCGGTGACCAGCGGGCCGTAGTCGGCCTTGGGGTCGAGGCTGTGGCCGACGCGCAGCTGCTTGACGCGCTCGATGAGCCTGGCGCGCAACCGGTTTGCGGTTTCCTCGCCCACCGGAACCGCGACGCTGATGGCCATGCAACGCTCGCCGGCGGAGCCGTAGCCCGCGCCGATCAACGCATCGACGGCCTGGTCGAGATCGGCGTCGGGCATGATGATCATGTGGTTCTTCGCGCCGCCGAAGCACTGCGAGCGCTTACCGTGGGCGGCCGCGGTCGAGTAGATGTACTGCGCGATGTCGGAGCTGCCGACGAAGCCCACGGCCTGCACGGTCGGGTGCGTGAGGATCGCGTCGACGGCTTCCTTGTCACCCTGCACGACCTGGAAGACGCCCGGCGGCAGACCGGCCTCGATGAACAGCTCGGCCAGGCGCACCGGCACCGATGGGTCACGCTCAGAAGGCTTGAGGATGAAGGCGTTTCCGCATGCGAGCGCGGGGCCGGCCTTCCACAGCGGGATCATGGCCGGGAAGTTGAAGGGCGTGATCCCCGCGACGACGCCGAGGGGCTGACGGATCGAGTAGACGTCGATACCGGTGCCCGCGCCCTCGGTGAACTCGCCCTTGAGCAGGTGCGGGATGCCGACGGCGAACTCGATGACCTCGATGCCGCGCTGGATGTCGCCCAGCGAGTCGGCGACGGTCTTGCCGTGCTCGATCGAGAGCAGTCGGGCCAGCTCATCGGCGTTCTGGTTCACCAGGTCGATGAACTTCATGAGTACGCGGGCGCGGCGCTGCGGGTTGTAGGCGGCCCACTCCTTCTGCGCCTCGGCGGCGCCGGTGACCGCGGCGTCGACGTCTGCTGCTGAGGCCAGCAGCACCTGAGCCTGCACCTCGCCGGTGCTGGGGTTCATCACGTCGGCGGTACGGGTCGAGCCCGCGCTGGTGCGCCGGCCGTTGATGAAGTGCTGGATCTGTGTGGTCATGACATCCGTCCAAAAGAGGGTGTGCGCGGTGATATCGCTCGGTGTGATCCGAGATACTTGGATATCCTAGTAATTCGTCGGAGGGTTTGGCAATAGCCCCTCGGTGCGCCCGGGGCGACGCCCTTTAAATTACGGAACCGTATCGTTATTATTTTGTCCATGGCAGCCACCGATTGCGACGTGATCGTCGTGGGCGCCGGGCCGACCGGCCTGACCCTCGCGTGTTCCCTGCGCCTGCACGGACTTTCAGTTCGTGTGCTCGACGGCGCGGCAGGCCCCGCGACGACCTCGCGTGCGAACTTCCTGCACGCACGCGGTTCGGAGGTGCTCAACCGGATCGGAGCCCTTGGCCCGCTGCCGGACGAGTCCCTGCGGGCCATGCGCATCACCAACTACCTCGGTGACCGACCGGTGATGACGCTGGCTTTCGGCGATCCCGGCATGCGCACGGCCGCACCACCCATGGTGGTGTCACAGGCCAGGGTCGAAGCCGCGCTGCGGGCCCGGCTTGCCCGGCTCGGGGTGGAACCCGAGTGGGGCAGGAAGGTGGCCGGTGTCCGGCAGGCCGGGGACCGGGTGGTCGCCGATCTCGCCGACGGTGTGCAGGTGAGCGGACAGTGGCTCGTCGGGTGCGACGGCACGTCGAGCGTCACGCGGGAGCAGGTGGGCATTCCGTTTCCCGGCGTCAAACTGTCGGAACGTTTTCTGCTGGCCGACATCCACCTCGACTGGGCGGTGGACCGCGGCGGGACCACCGGCTGGATCCATCCCGATGGCGTGGTCGGCGCGATGCCGATGCCGAGCGGGGACGGCCGCAACGACCTGTGGCGCCTGTTCGTCTACGACCCCGCGCTCAACCGAAAGCCCAGCGACAGTGAGATCCTGCAGCGCATCGAACAGATCGTCCCGTACCGCACCGGCCGCGCCATCACGATCGGGCAGCCGGAATGGTTGTCGATGTTCACCGTGCACCGCCGCCTGGCCCAGTCATATCGGCGCGGACGCGTGCTCATCGCAGGCGACGCCGCGCACGCCCACGCGCCGTTCGGCGGGCAGGGAATGCTGACCGGCATCGGAGACGCCGAGAACCTCGCGTTCAAGCTTGCACTCGTGATCCGCGGACTCGCGGCCGATGCCCTGATCGACACCTACGAGGCCGAACGCAGACCTCTGGCCACCGAGGTGCTCCGCGGTACCAGCGCGATCACGCGGGTCAACGTCGCGAGCAATCCGGTCGGCCGGTTCCTGCGCGACCGGGTGGCCACCCGGATCTTCGGGCTGCCCTTCGTTCAACGGTGGACCACCTACACGGCGTCGCAGCTGTGGGTCAGTTACCGCAAGGGCCCGCTCGGCGGACACGGGCGCAAGCCGCGTCCCGGTGACCGGATCGACGACCGGCCCTGCACCCGCGCCGACGGCGCCGCCACCAGGCTGCACAACGAACTCGCCGGGCGCTGGGCGCTGCTGTGGCCGCGAGACGCCCCGGCCCCTGGTGCATCCCTACTCGCCCGGCTCGGTGACTTCGGCGTGACGCTGCGGCACGACGGGGCCGAAGCCATGCTGATCCGCCCCGATGCGCACCTCGCGTGGCGTGGCGCCCCCGACGACACCGCTGGTCTCGACCATTGGCTGGCAAAGGCTTTGGGCTCCGGGGCGGTGCGATGACCGGGCCTGGTCGTGGCCGGCCCCGCGATGCCGAGGCCGACCGCGCGATCCTGCAGGCCGCGCTGGAGGTGTTCATCGAGCGCGGCGTGGAAGGCTCCAGCATCGAACAGATCGCCAGGCGCGCGGGGGTGGGAAAGCCCACCGTCTACCGGCGCTGGTCGTCCAAAGAGGATCTGATCGCCGCCGCCATGGAGACGCTGGTCGCCGAGGAGGTCCTGTGGGCCTCACCGGAGGCGATCGAGAGGCAGTCCCCGCATGTGCTCGTCGAGGCCGCGATCGAGAGCGCCGCCGCCACCACGGCCACACCGTCCTACCGGGCGCTGGTCGCGCGTGTGTACGGTTCCGCCGTGAGCCATCCGGGTTTGATGGCCGTGTACTGGGATCGCTACATCCTGCCGCGCCGCGCGCAGGCCAGGCGGCTTCTGGAACGGGCCCGTGAGCTCGGAACCGTCTCCGAGGACACCGATCTCGACGTGGCCATCGACATGATGGTCGGTGCCATCACCTACCGCGTACTGCAGCCGGATCCGCCCGACGTCGACGGGATGCGCCGGTATCTGCGCGCCGTCTACCGACAGATAGGGCTGCTTTCCTGAGTCCTGAACTGCTACCGTCGACAGCGGTGCGCCGGGAAGCCTGGTCGGCAAGAGTTGGTTCTTCGACCAGGGAGGGCACCGATGGGTGTGTCAGTGGAGCGGACGGCGGTCGGTCCGACGCTGATCTGCCGCCGTACTGGGCGGCCAAGGCGTTCTGGGTCGCGAGCGCGTACGGCACCTGGTGGCACTATCTCGTGGTCGGCGCGGTGTACAACGTCGTCGTCGCATGGCCGTTGTTCCGGAGGTTCCAGGCCAGACACGGGTGAGCACGCCGAACCGGACTTTCAGGCCAGTGGTTCGGCCGGTCCGGTGTGTGCGGTGCGCACCGCGCCGATGCTCGCCGCGGTCACCAGCGCCACCCCGAGATAGCCCAGCGTGCCGATCTGCTGGCCGAGCACCATCAGACCCGCGAGGGCGGCCACAACGGGGGACAGGCTGGTCAGCACGGCAAACACCGAGGGATGCAGATGCCGCAGCGACAGCAACTCCAACGAGTACGGCACCAGCGAACTCAGCACCGACACCGACACGGCGAGGACGATCACATCGAAACGCAGGGCGCCGGCGAAGTCGACGAGAAGCAGTGCGAACGGCGTGAGGGCCAGGGCCCCGAGGCCGGTGGCCAGTGCGAGTCCGTCGATGCGCCGGAACTGTGCCGCGGTGCGCGACGACGCGAGGATGTAGCCGGCCCAACTCGCCCCGGCGACGGCGGCGAAACCGAACCCCGCGGCGTCGAGGCGGCCGTCGTCGTGCCGGGTCAAACCCAGCATGGCCACGCCGGCGAGGGCGAGCACCGCCCACAGCCAGGCGACACGCCGGGTGCTCGCCGCCACCGAAAGAATCAGCGGGCCAAGGACTTCGATGGTGACGGCGATGCCGAGCGGGATGCGCGCGATCGCGCAGTAGAAGCTGAAGTTCATCACGACCAGCGTGGTGGCCAGCGCCAGTGCCGACAGCCAGGCCCGCCCGGACACCCCGCGCAGGCGGGGTCGCACGGCCGCACACAGGATCACGCCGGCCACGGCGAACCTGGTGAACACCGCGCCCAGTGTGCCGAGCGTCGCGAACAGTCCGACGGCGAACGCCGCGCCGACCTCCTGGCTGATCGACGCCACGACCACCAGGACCGCGGCGCCGGCCGGGCGTCGCGGACCTTCCGTCACGCCGTCACCGGAAGCGTTGCACCCGTGGCCATCTCGGCATAGCCGCGCATGAGTCGCAGGGCCGTCTCGCGGTCCAGGTCGGGATCGCGCGCGACGATGCGGTAGCCCAGGTAGTCCTCCATGGCCATGAGCGTCATCGCGACGTCGCGCGCGGGGGACCGGAGCTCGAACGCCCCGGCGCGCGCACCGCCGTCGAGGATGTCTGTGTACAGCCCCACCTGACGGTGGTAGATGTGCTGGACGTCGCGACGTTGGTCCAGCTCGAACCCGGCGGCCAGCACAGCGCGCCAGATCGCGCGCCATTCGGCGTCCTCCGGCCCGGTCGGCAGCCCGGCGCCGATGGTCAGGGCGAGCTGGGCGCACGGATCGTCGATGCGCTCCACGACCGCGAGACGGTCGTCGTAGAACCGCGTATCGGAACGCTGTGCCAGCTCGGAGAGCAGCTGGTCCATCTCCTTGAAGTAGTAGCGCACGGCGTTGGGGGTCAGGCCGAGCTCGGCGGCCACGTCGGCGATGCGCAGCGTGGCGAGGTCGTGTCGCTCGATCAGGGCGATGGCGGCGTCGAGGATCTCCTCGCGCCGCTGCGCCTGTCGATTGGGTCTGCCCACCTGTCCATAGTTACCGATTTCGCTCCAGCTCTTGCGCGCGGCGCCGCCGGGCCGCATTATTTTCCAAACGTGAAAAAAACTTATCGGCAGATCCGGAGAACTTGTGGCTGACAGTCCGCGCAAACGCGTCCGCGACCTCGGCGTCGTCGTCGGCGAACACCCGACCGGCCCGTACAACGCGATCACCGATGTGGCGGGCGTCCGCGTCGGCCACACCACCATCCAGGACGGTGCCGCGGTCAACACGGGCGTCACGGTCGTCGTCCCGCACGACGACATCTGGGGTGAACCGGTGTTCGCAGGCGCGCACCGCCTCAACGGCAGCGGAGAGATGACCGGGCTGGAGTGGATCCGCGAATCCGGCGAGCTCACCACGGCCATCGGGCTGACCAACACCCACAGCGCCGGCGTCGTGCGCGACGCCCTCGTCGATGCGCAGGTCGCCGCGCGCGGCGACGGCCTGTACTGGTCGCTCCCGGTGGTCGGGGAGACCTACGACGGTCTGCTCAACGACATCAACGGCCATCACGTGCGAGCCGAACACGTCCACGCCGCGCTCGCCGCCGCTTGTGACGGCCCGGTCGCCGAGGGCAACGTCGGCGGCGGAACCGGCATGATCTGCCACGGCTTCAAGGGCGGCATCGGCACCGCGTCGCGGGTCACCGACACCGCGGCGGGCCGTTACACCGTGGGTGTGCTGGTGCAGGCCAACCACGGACGTCGGGAACGGTTGCGGGTCAACGGTGTTCCGGTGGGCGAGGTGATCGGCCCCGAGGCGGTGCCCCTGCCGGAGATGCCGCGGGCGTACGAGCCCGGATCGGGATCGATCATCGTCATCGTCGCCACCGACGCGCCGCTGCTGCCGCACCAGTGTGCGCGGTTGGCGCAGCGGTCGGCGCTGGCCGTCGGGCGCCTCGGCGGCACGGGCGAGCAGTACAGCGGCGATCTGATGCTCGCGTTCTCCACCGGCAACCGCGGCATCCCGCCGTACGCGTGGGACGAGAACGTCGACACCGAGCGTCCGGAGATCGACGTGCGCATGGTCGCCCCTCAGCTCATGACCCGTCTGTTCGACCTCACGATCGAGGCCACCGAGGAGGCCATCCTCAACGTCCTCGTCACCGCCGAAACCCTCACCGGTCGCGACGGCCGCACCGCACATGCCCTCGACCACAAACTGTTCCGCACCGCACTTCTCCTGGAGGACCACTGATGAGCGCCAACGCCCCCACCTCCGACGATCAAGGCGATCTACGCGACGAGCAGCGCCTGCACGGCAGGCTCGGCCCCATCGGGGTCGTGTTCATGGTGGTCGCGGCCGCCGCGCCGCTCACCGTCATCGGCGGCAACATGCCCCTGGGCATGGGTCTCGGCAACGGCGCCGGAGCGCCGGTCGGGTTCCTCATCGCCGCACTGGTGCTGCTGCTGTTCAGCATCGGTTTCGTCGCGATGACCCCGTACGTGCCGGAGGCCGGTGCGTTCTTCTCGTACGTGACGCTGGGCCTGGGCAGGCGTCTGGGCAGTGGCATCGCCGCGGTCGCGCTGATCGCCTACACCGCGATCCAGGTGGGCATCTACGGCTACATCGGCTGGGCCATCGACGACACCGTGCGCTTCTACGGTGGACCGGAGATACCCTGGCCCGTCTACTCTTTCGCGACACTGGCGATAGTGGCGGTGCTCGGCTACCGCCATATCGAACTGTCTGCGAAGGTGCTCGGCGTCGCCCTCGCACTCGAGATCGGCATCGTGGTCCTGCTCGACCTGGTGATCGTCGCGAACCCGGGACCGGCCGGCCTGACGTTGTCGTCGTTCACACCCGGTGTGTTCACCGACGGCGTGCTGGGCATCGCGGTGTTGTTCGCGCTCACCGGGTTCATCGGTTTCGAGGCCACCGCGGTGTTCCGCGACGAGGCCCGCGACCCCGAACGCACCATCCCGCGCGCGACGTACGCGGCCGTGCTGATCATCGGCGGCTTCTACGCGTTGACCTGCTGGGCGTTCGTCGTCGCGATCGGACCGGATCAGGTCGCCGAGGTGGCCCAGCGCACCCTCGACGGCGAGGCGAACATGCTGCTGGACACCACGGGTGACAATCTGGGGCGCATCGGCCGTGACGTGGTCAACGTGCTGTTGCTGACCAGCCTGTTCGCGTGCGTGCTGTCGTTCCACAACGTGATCGCGCGCTACCAGTTCGCGCTGGCCCGAAAAGGCCTGCTGCCCAAGCCTTTGGCCACCGTGCACCCGAGCCACGGGTCACCCTCGGTGTCGTCGCTGGTGCAGACCGCGACCGCGGCGGTGATCGTCGCGATCCTCGCGGCGCTGGGCATCGATCCCCTGGTGGGCGTGTTCGGGTCGATGGCGGGCGTGGCGACCGTCGGCATGGTCCTGTTGATGCTGACGACGTCGGTCGCCGTCCTGGTGTTCTTCGCGCGGCACGCGGATCTCGCGAGCGGGCGGGTGTGGCAGACGCGCATCGCGCCGGTGCTCGCGTGCCTGGGCCTGGTGGGTGCCCTGCTGCTGGTGCTCACCAACTTCACGCTGGTGACCGGGGGCAGCGCCACGGTCAGCGCGATCCTGGCCGCGGTGCCGTTCGTGGGCCTGCTCGCCGGCGCGGCCCGGCGACCGCGCGACTGACGCGGGTCACCGGGCCCGCAGTCCGGCCAGCGCGGACTCGACGGTACGGGCGATGCGCCCGCGTTGGTCGGCACCCGCGCGGGAGAGCACCTGCAGCCCGTTGAGCACGGTCGTCAGAAGCGTTGCCGTCGAACTGATTTCGCTGTCATCGCACAGGCGGGTGTCGAGGTCGCCCTCGGCGCGCGCCCGCAGCAGCGCATCGCGGAACACCGTCTCCATGCGTTCGCGGTTGCGTTCGAGTCGCGCGCCGATCTCCGGGTCGGTGTCACCGTGCTCGACCGTGGCGTTGACCGAGAAGCACCCCGGCGGCAGGCCCTGATCGGGTTGTCGCGCAGCCGACTCCAGCAGGGCCCGCACAGCGTCGAGCCCCGATGCCGCCGATGCGACGAGCTGTGCCGGGTCGCCGCCACCGGTGAGGTACCGGTCCAGCGCGGCCAGGTAGAGGCCCCGCTTGGAACCGTATGTGCCGTAGAGGCTGGCGCGGGCGATACCCAGTTCGGTCACCAGATCCTCGGTCGACGTGTGCGCGTAGCCGCTGCGCCAGAACACCCGCATCGCGGTGTCCAGTGCGACGTCCGGATCGAACTCCTTGTGACGGGCCATGTGCCAATTCTAGATCGATCAGTCTAGAATTGGGGGCGAAGGGGGAAATGACATGGTCGAAGGGGAGAAGCGGCTCGGATTGACCGCCGATGAGGTGCTGACGACGACGCGCGCGGTGCGCAAGCGACTCGACTACTCACGGCCCGTGCCGCGCGAACTGGTCACCGAATGCGTCCGCATCGCCACGCAGGCGCCCAGTGGGCGCAACCGTCAGCGCTGGGACTTCGTCGTGGTCGACGATCCGCGCCTGCGGTCGCGGGTCGCCGAGATCTGGCGTCGCGGGCTGTTCGCCGGGGTGCCCGGAACGGGTGGCAGGCATGAGGTCAGCCGCATGACGTCGCCCGAGGAGTGGCGCCGCATCGCCGCGGGTCTCGATCACCTGGCCGCACACCTGCACGAGGCGCCGATGCTGTTGATCCCGTGTGTGCGCGTCGCATCACGACGCGAATTGGCGACGGTGCGCGGACAGGCCGGCGCGTGGGGTTCGGTGCTGCCTGCGGTGTGGAGCTTCATGCTCGCCGCCCGCGAACGTGGGCTCGGAACAGCCTGGACCACATGTCATCTCAGTTACGAGCTGGAGATGGCGGAGCTTCTGGGGATCGACGCCGACCATGTGGTGCAGGCCGCGCTCACCCCCGTCGCCTTCACCCGCGGCACCGAATTCCGGCCCGGTCCCCGTGCCGATCACCGCGATTTCCTGCACTGGAACACCTGGGACGGGCGCAGCCGTGCGGGCCGGAAAACCGGCTAGCTCACCAGGTTTCGCCGCAGCGTTTCTACGAAGGCCTGGCAGTCCGCCCACGTCGGCAACACGCCTGCGGCCTGGGCCTCGGCGAGCGACGGTGCCTGGGCATCACGGTCGGACAGGATCAGTTCCGGCACCTCGGGCCACTCGATGCCGAAATCGGTGGGGCGCACGGTGTGCTCACGCTGCGGGGCGTACGGCGCCGAGCACAGGTACATCACGGTCGAATCGTCGTCCAGTGCAAGGAAGGCATGCCCCAGGCCCTCGGAGATGTAGATCGAGCGGCGGTCCTTGTCGTCGAGCAGCACGGCGTCCCACTGGCCGAAAGTCGGTGAGCCGACCCTGATGTCCACCACGACGTCGAAAACCGCACCGCGCACACACGTCACGTACTTGGCCTGGCTGGGCGGCACCTGCGCGAAATGCACGCCGCGGAGCACACCGCGCGCGGACACCGAGCAGTTGGCCTGGCGCATGTCGAACTGGTGGCCGGCGAACTCGGTGAAACCGGCGTCGGTGAACCATTCGAAGAACAGCCCCCGTGAATCGGTGCGCAGGACGGGCGTGATCTCCCACGCGCCCGCGATCGACAGTTCCCGCGCGGTCACTGGCCACGCTCCTGGTACTTCGCTTCGACGGTGTCTTTCAGCGGCCGCCACCAGGATTCGTTGGCGCGGTACCAGTCGATCGTGTCGGTGAGGCCCGCCTCGAAATCGGTGTGTTTGGGAGCCCAGCCCAGTTCGTCCTGCAGCGTCGAAGGATCGATCGCGTAGCGCAGGTCGTGGCCGGCGCGGTCGGTGACGTGATCGAAGTCGTCGGGATCGCGGCCCATCAACTTCAGGATCGTGCGCATCACGGTCAGGTTGTTGCGCTCGCACTCGGCACCGATCAGGTATGTGCGGCCGATCGTGCCGTCGGTGAGGATCCGCCAGACCGCGCTGTTGTGGTCGTCGACATGGATCCAGTCGCGCACATTGGCGCCTGCGCCGTACAGCTTGGGCCGCCGACCCGTCAGCACGTTGGTGATCTGGCGCGGGATGAACTTCTCCACGTGCTGATACGGCCCGTAGTTGTTGGAGCAGTTCGAGATCGTGGCCCGCACGCCGTACGACCGCACCCACGCGCGCACCAGCAGGTCCGCGGCGGCCTTGGTCGACGAGTAGGGGCTCGAGGGGTTGTACGGCGTGGTCTCGTTGAAACGGGCCGGGTTGTCGAGTTCCAGATCGCCGTACACCTCGTCGGTCGACACATGGTGCAGCCGCACGTTGTGCCTGCGCACCGCCTCGAGGATGGTGTACGTGCCAACGACGTTGGAGTGCAGGAACGGCTCCGGATCCGCCAGGGCGTTGTCCACATGCGTCTCGGCCGCGAAGTGCACGACCGCGTCCGACTCGGCGACCAGATCACCGACGAGTGCCGCGTCGGTGATGTCACCCTGCACGAGCCGGATCCGATCGGCCACCGGCGCCAGCGATTCGCGGCTGCCCGCGTAGGTCAGCGCGTCGAGCACCGTGATCGAGCTGGTGCGCGCCTCGCGCAGGGCAAGATGCACGAAGTTGGCGCCGATGAACCCCGCGCCGCCGGTGACCAATAGCCGCATGGGGACAACCCTAGCGGTCAGGGCCCTCAGTTCTTCAGTTCGAGCGGCCCCGCGAGCTCGGTGAGAGTCGGGATCAGATCCTCCGGTTCGCCCAGCACCTGGATCGACACGTGGTCCGCGCCCGCAGCGATGTGCTGGCGCAGACGCGCGGCGATGTCGCCCGCGGTGCCGTGTGCGACGACCGCGTCGATGAGCTTGTCGCTACCCGGCTTCTCGACGTCGGAGTCGGTGAAGCCCAGCTTGCGCCAGTTGTTCACGTAGTTGCTCAGGTCCAGGTAGAACTCGACCGTCTTGCGGCCCAGGGCGCGCGCGGCCGCGGCGTCGGTGTTCAGCACGACCTTGTGCTCGGGCGCCAGGAACACCGCCTCGCCCAGGACGGCGCGGGCATGTTCGGTGTGTTCGGGCGTGGTGAGGTAGGGGTGCGCGCCCGCGCTGCGCGCCGCGGACAGCTTGAGCACCTTGTCGCCGAGGGCGGCCAGCACGCGCCGGCTCGTCGGCACCTTCGCGGCGTCGAGCACGTCGAGGTACTCGACCAGCGCGTCGTAGGGCTTGCGGTATTCACCGGTGTGTTCGGGGTGGCCGACGCCGACACCGAGCACGAACCGGCCCGGGTGCGCCTTCTCGATGCGGTGGAAGGACTCGGCGACCGTGTTGGCGTCGGACGCCCAGATGTTGACGATGCCCGTGGCGACCTGCAGGGTCTCGGTGTTCTCCAGGATCGGTTCCACGGACGAGAGATCGGCGGCAGGGGAGCCTCCGATCCACACCGCGCCGTAACCGAGCTTCTCGATCTCGGCGGCCTGTTTTGGGGTCACCGCCCCGGCGGTCCAGACGCCGTACCGACCGAGATTCGGCTTGAGCGAGAGTGCGTCAGTCATGGGTGAAGTCCTCACTGTTGTCGTGTCGTCAGGCCAGGCCGAGCGGCCCGGCGAGTTCGGCCAGCGCCGGGACCAGCTTGTCCGGCGAGGTCAGCACCTGCACGGGTACGTGGTCGGCGCCCGCGGCGAGATGTTCGGAAAGACGTGCGGCGATCGCATCAACCGTGCCATAGGCCACGACCGCGTCGATGAACCGGTCGGCGCCTGGTTTCGCGAGTTCGTCATCGGCGAAACCGAGCCGCTTGAAGTTGTTGAGATAGTTCGCGAGTCCGAGGTAGAGGTCGAGCGCCTTGCGGCCCACGGCGCGGGCCTGTTCCGCATCGGTGGTCAGCACCACCTTGTGTTCGGGCGCCAGAAACGCGTCGGGCCCGATGATCTCGCGCGCGCTTCTGGTGTGTTCGGGAGTCGTCAAGTAGGGATGTGCGCCGGCCGAGTGCTCGGCGGACAGCTGCAGCACCTTGGGGCCGAGGGCGGCGACCACCCGGCGGTGCTTGGGCACGCCGTAGGAATCGAGCTTGTCGAGGTAATCGGTGAGCGCATCCAGCGGCTTGCGGTACTCGACGTGCGCCTCGCGGTGCCCCACGCCGATCCCCAGCAGGAACCGCCCCGGATAGGCCGCCTCGATGCGGTGGAACGACTCGGCGACCGGACCCGGCGCGGCCGTCCAGATGTTGACGATGCCGGTGGCCACCTGCAGCGTCGTCGTGGCCTCCAGAATCGGCTCGACCCACTCCAGTTCGGCGGGCGGTGAGCCGCCCACCCACACGGCGCCGTAGCCGAGCGCCTCGATCTCCTTGGCCTGCGCAGGTGTCACCCCGCGACCGAACGAACCGTACCTGCCCAGATCTGGTTTCGGCCCCGCCGCCGAAGTGGTGTCAGTCATGTCTGCCTCAACCCCGCCGCCTTCGCGCGGTATTCCGGTCACCGGGACATGCCGAGATTGCACTCAGGGACAAAGTTCGCCTCTTTTCTGTCCCTCACGGCAATCTCGGTGCGCAGACATGGGGCCGGCCGCGACAGACGGCGTCAGTTCGAGGAGTCGCCGTCGGGCGGTGGCGCCTGCAGCGGCAGCAGCACCACGAAGCGGGTGTTGCCGGGCTCGGAGTACACCCGCAGATCCCCGTTGTGCTTCTCGACGACGATGCGCCACGCCAGGTCGAGGCCCAGCCCGGTGCCCTCGCCGAACGGTTTGGTGGTGAAGAACGGCGTGAAGATGCGGTTGATGATGTCCTCGGGGATACCCGGGCCGTCATCGCAGATCTCGACGCGGATCATCTCGTCGTTCTCGCGCGCGGTGCGGATGGTCAGGGTGCCGTGACCGTCCATGGCCTGGATGGCGTTGTCGATGATGTTGGTCCAGACCTGGTTCAGATCGCCTGGGTAGCACTGCAATTCGGGCAGTGTCTTGTCCATGTCCTTGACCAGGGTGATGGGCTTGTCCTTGCCGATCTTGCCGCCGAACATCATCAGCGTGCTTCGCAGCAACTCGTGCACGTCGGCGCTCTGGTAGGCGCCGCGGTCCATCTGCGAGTACTGCTTGGCCCCCGCGAGCAGCGCCGAGATGCGCCTGCTGGCCTCACCGATCTCGTTCATGCGCAACTCGGTGTCGATCGTGTACTTGAGCCACCCGAGCGCGGACTGCAGCGTCTTCGCACCGCACGTCTCGTCGTGGACGTCCTCGATGGATGCCGAGATCCGTTCCAGCCAGTCGATGTCGAGACCGGCCTCCACGAAGGTCGGCGCGTACTCCCACGCCATCGGGATGTTGTGGTCCTCGAGCCAGTCGCCGATCTGGTCCTCGCGGTCGGACGCCTCCAGCGCGGTGAGTTCGACGCTCTTGTTCTTGGCCACCTGCTCGGCGACCTCGTCCTGGATCGTCACGAGCACCCGCAGGGTCTCGGCGCTGAACTTGCCGTCGGCGAGCATCGCGAGCTTGTGGCGCATCTTGCCGACGCCCTCGCGCAGGTCCGCGACCGCGCGCGCGGTGGCGGCGGCGGGATTGTTGAGCTGATGTGTCAGGCCCGCGGTGATGGTGCCCAGCGCCAGGAGCTTCTCGCGCTGGCCGATGATCTGGCTCTGCCGCCTGCCGCCGACCTTGTGCCCCTCCAGCAGATGCACGGCCATCGGGAACTGCGACTGCATGAACACCGCGAACGTGTCGGCGTCGAGCACGAAGATCCGCGACGGCTGCGTCAACCGGACCGAGGCCTCGTAGATGTGCTCCTCGCCGGGGATGTAGGCCGACCAGGCGCCGAAGTACACGCCGCGCTGCGAGGTGCGGTTGGTCTGGATGTCGACGCCGCCCGAGCGCTTCGACATCACCAGCTCGCCGTCGATCAACACGTAGAAGCAGGTCGCGGGCTCACCTTCGGTGCAGACGGGCCCGGGCGGGAACTTCTCGATGCGGCCTGCCTCGCACAGCGTGTCGAGCTGCGCGTCGGTCAGATGCTCGAACAGGAAGAGGGTTCGCAGCTCGTCCCGTACACACAGCTCGCTCATTTGGGCTCCTTACGACTCGGCCAGGTAGCGGTGCACGAACATCACCGCCATCGACCCTTCGCCGACCGCGGCGGCCACCCGTTTGGCGGACTCCGCACGCACATCTCCTGCAACAAACACACCGGGCACACTTGTTTCCAAGTGGTGCGGCGGACGTTCCAGCGTCCAACCGCACACGTCGCGCAGATCCGGCCCGGCCAGGATGAAACCGTGCTCGTCGCGCGCCACGACGCCGTCGAGCCACTCGGTGCGCGGCGTCGCACCGATGAAGCAGCACAGCCGTGACGAGCGGACCTCTTCCTGCTCGCCCGTGCGTTTGTTCTCCAGCACCAGGCCCACCAGGTGGTCGTCCTCGCCGATGGCCTTCACGACCTCGGTGCACGTGCGGACGTGGATGTTGGGGGTGTCCTCGATCTGCTGGATCAGGTAATACGACATCGACGCTTCCAGCGACGGGCCGCGCACCAGCAGTGTCACCGAACGCGCGGTCCTGGCCATGAACATCGCGGCCTGACCCGCCGAGTTCGCACCGCCCACGATGTAGACGTCCTCGTCGCAGCACTCGGCGGCGTCGGACACCGAGGCGCCGTAGTACACGCCGCGGCCGATGAAGTTGACCGGGTTGTCGGGGTCGTCCCAGCACCCGGGCACCGGCAGCTGCCGGTAGTCGACGCCGGTCGCGAGGATGACCGCGCGGGCACCGATCGTGTCGCCGTCGGCGAAGGTGATGGTGCGCGCCGAGCCCGCGACCTCGAGCTTGACCGCCTCGCGCGTCGTGATCACCTCGGCGCCGAAGCGTTCGGCCTGCCGCCGCGCCGAGGTCGCCAACTCGGCACCCGAGATGCCGGTGGGGAAGCCCAGGTAGTTCTCGATGCGCGAGCTGCGGCTGGCCTGACCGCCGGTCGTGGTGCCCTCGATGAGCACGGTCTTGAGTCCCTCGGACGCGCCGTACACGGCCGCCGCCAGGCCCGCCGGGCCACCGCCGATGACCGCGAGGTCGTACATCGTCAACGACGGCGCGGTCGACAGGCCGAGCATGTCCGCGAGTTCGGCGTCGGTGGGTTCGACCAGCGTGGTGCCGCCCTCGGTGATCACCACCGGCAGTTGCATGCCGTCGAGACCCGCGGCCTCCAGCAGTTGGCGGCCCTTGGGCTCGTCGGCGTTGAACGCGCGGTACGTGTGCTGGTTGCGGGCCAGGAACTGGCGCACCTCCCATGAGCGCGGGCTCCACTGGTGCCCGATCACCTTGGTGTACGGGATGGCCCGGTCACCCGCGGCGTGCCAGGCCTCCAGCAGGCCGTCGATCACCGGGTAGAGCTTCTCCTCCGGCGGATCCCACGGCTTGAGCAGGTAGTGGTCGAGGTCGACGACGTTGATCGCCGCGATCGCCGCGTTGGTGTCGGCGTACGCCGTCAGCAGCACCCGACGCGCCATCGGGTACAGGTCCATGGCCGACTCGAGGAACTCGATGCCGCTCATCTGCGGCATCCGGTAATCGGCGACGAACACCGCCACGGTGTCACCGCGCAGCTTGAGCTCGTGCAGCGTCTCCAGCGCGTCGGGACCCGACTCGGCACGAACGATGCGGTACCGCTCGCCGTAGTGCCTACGGAGGTCGCGTGCCACTGCCCGGGACACGGCGGGATCGTCGTCGACGGACAGGATCACAGGTTTGCGGGGCTGGGGGGCGGGGCCAGTCATCGGTTCAATTATGCGCCCCCTGGCCAGCGAATTTCCTACTTGTTTCCAGTCGTCACCGGGAGCTACCGAGTGCCCCGGGTCGGCACGCCGAGCCGCCGGCCGGCTACTCGGCCGGCGCGGTCGCCGCGATGTCGCCGTTGGTGGCAGGCGGCGTGGACACGTTGGACCCGTTCGGGCCGGTCGACGCGCCGGAGCCGCCCAGCAGGGCAGCGACGTCGACGCCTGAGCTCTTGAGCGACTCGATGATCTTGGCGACGGCGAGCGGGCTGACGCCCAGCAAACCGCCCACGGCGTCCTGGGTGTCGCCGGAGCCACCGATGATCGACAGTCGCTCGATCTCGGCGAGCGGGGAGGCGGCCGCCTCGGTCGCTTTGACGACCGAATTGAGCACGTCGGGCAGCATCAGCAGGCGGGCCGCATCGGCCGTGTAGCTGTTGAGCGCCGCGGCTATCTCCTTCTTACCGTTGGCCTCGGCGAGCAGCTTGGCCTCGATACCGGCGGCCTCGGCTTGCTGCTCGACGCGCAGCGCGTCGGCGAGTTCCTTCTTACCTGCGGCCTCGGCGACCAGGTTGGCCTGCAGCGAGTCGGCCTCGGCCTGACGCTCGACGCGCAGCGCGTCGGCGGCGGCCTTGCGGGCGTCGGCCTCGGCCTGACCGGCGCGGCGCTTGGCCTCCGCGGCGGCCTCGGCGGCCAGGATCGCGGCCTGGCGCTGGCCTTCGGCGCGGGCGACGTCGGCCTGGCGCTGCGCCTCGGCGGGCGCGATCACGTCGGCCTGCAGTGCGGCCTGTGCCTGCTCGCTGCGGCGCTGCTCGACCTCGATGCGGGCCTGCACGCGCGCGGCCTCGGCCTGCTCGATCGCGATGCCGACGTCCTTCTGTGCGCGGGCGTTGGCCAGCGGGCCGGCCTGATCGGCCTGGGCGTTCTCGGCCTCGGTCTGTGCACGCAGGCGGGCGAGCTCGACGTCGCGTTTCTGGTTGGCCGACGCGATGGCGGTGTCGGCCTCGGCCTGGGCGATCGACCCTTCCTGACGGGCCTTGGCGGACTGGATCTGGGCGTCGCGTTCGGCCTCGGCGGTGCCGACGGTGGCGTCGCGCTTGACCTCGGCGATGCGCCGCTGACCCAGCGACTCCAGGTAGCCGTTGCGGTCGGAGATGCCCGCGATCTTGAGGACGTCGACCTCCATGCCGATGCGCGCCAGGTCGGCGCCGGCCTCCTCGACCACGCTGCGGGCCAGGGTGTCGCGGTTGGAGTTGAGGTCCTCGACGGTCATGGTCGCGGTGATGCCGCGGAGGCTTCCGGCCAGGATCTCGTTGATCTGGCGTTGCAGTTCGTTGAGGTCGGAGGTGAGGAAGCGCTGCACCGCGGTCTGCACGGCCTCGTCGGCCGAGCCGATGCGGACCAGGCCGACGGCCTCGACGTTGACCGGGACACCGTTGTTGGACAACGCGTTCTGCAGGTTGATGCTCACGTTGAACGGCTCGAGGCTCATGATGTCGACGCGCTCGATGCCGGGCATGCGGAAGCGGGCCCCGCCGCGCACGACCTTGGGTGCGCCGCGGCCGGTGAACACCGCGACCTCGTTCGGCGGCACCTTGATGTAGTTCTTGACGTAGATCAGTGGCACCACGACCAGGATCAGGATGGCCGCGATGGCGGCCAGGACGACGATGAGCAGCGTGGACACGGTGGTGGCCTTTCTACGGCTGGATCAGGGCTCGGGTACTGCGACGACGTGGACCGAATCGGCGTCGATGTCGGCGATGTAGACGCGGGTGGATTTCGGCAGCGGCGTGGGTTCGTCGCTCTTGGCGCGGGAGAAGACGCGGTTGCCGTCGGCGTCGACGAACGACACCTCGCCCCATCCGCCCGCAGGGACTTCGAGGGTGACCGTGCCGAGCAGTCCTATGTAGGACGACCGGCCGCGGTGTGAGTTGGCCTGCTGCTTGCGCAGGTAGGGGAGCAGTGCGCCGTTGAGCACGAACGCCAGGCCCAGCGCGCTCGCGCCGGCGAGCA
This sequence comes from Mycolicibacterium smegmatis, assembly GCF_001457595.1. Classification (GTDB taxonomy): domain Bacteria; phylum Actinomycetota; class Actinomycetes; order Mycobacteriales; family Mycobacteriaceae; genus Mycobacterium; species Mycobacterium smegmatis. The sequence goes on from NZ_LN831039.1 coordinate 1,685,849, forward strand.
GGGCCGTGGGAACCGTGCCGAGCCCGCCCCAGATGCCGAGCAGGCCGCCGGTGCCCGCGCCGACCAGCGCAGCCGAGATGCCGGTGAGGCTCAGGAAGGGCATGCCGTCGCCGTGGCCGACGTCGGCGAGCAGCAGAGCGGTCAGAACGGAAACGCCGCCGACGATGAACGCCGCCAAGTACACAGCCGTCACGTGTTGTCGTCTCCGGTCTCGCGTCGGGGCAGCGCGGTTCGAAACGGGCCGCTCACGGACCATGACCCCCGAGTCCGCGAGCGACGTGGCTCACTGCACACATTCTCTCGTGCCGACGGGCCACCTGTGCGCACTATTATTTTTCTGCGGTGCTGGCCAGCCGCGATTTCGGTGGATTTTGGCGATGGCCGATCAGCGGGTATTGTGGACCAACGGTGCGGTCTCCGTGCTGACTTTTTGCGTGCCCGTCCAGGAGTTCCTGGAATTCTGTCGATTCGGCTCACGTTCACAAGTCGGATGGATGCTGCGCCAGGCGGGCGCACGATACGAAACGAAAGCAAGGATCGCCAGACAGTATGGCCAAGAAAGACGGTGCCATCGAGGTCGAGGGCCGCGTGATCGAACCTCTGCCCAATGCGATGTTCCGCATTGAGTTGGAGAACGGACACAAGGTTCTGGCCCACATCAGCGGCAAGATGCGGCAGCACTACATCCGCATCCTGCCCGAGGACCGCGTCGTGGTGGAGCTCTCTCCGTACGACCTGTCCCGGGGCCGCATCGTGTACCGGTACAAGTGACAACCAGCCCGACAAGGTAACGACGAGAACTTGGCGCGCTCTACAAGCGCGTCAACGAGAGATCAGAAGGATCGAAGAAGCCGTGAAGGTGAACCCGAGCGTCAAGCCCATCTGCGACAAGTGCAGGGTGATCCGCCGGCATGGGCGGGTCATGGTGATCTGCAGCGATCCGCGCCACAAGCAGCGGCAGGGCTGATCCCCTCCGAGGGATCTCTGCCGTAGACGGCGAACGCTCACAACTGAATGCAGACCTCCCAGCGCCACTGAGTGGATAGGCCGCTCAGCACGTCCGGTACGGAGGCCGGACCCCGGAGAGTCCCTCAAGGGACTGTCGGGAACGGACTGGGAACAGACCTCCGCATAGAAGAAGGAATACCGCCACATGGCAAGGCTCGTGGGCGTCGATCTTCCGCGCGACAAGCGCATGGAGATCGCGCTGACCTACATCTACGGCATCGGCCGTACCCGCTCGAACGAGATTCTCGCTGCGACGGGCATCGACAAGAACATGCGCACCAAGGACCTGACCGACGATCAGGTGACTGTTCTGCGTGACTACATCGAAGGCAACCTCAAGGTCGAGGGTGACCTGCGCCGCGAAGTGCAGGCCGACATCCGCCGCAAGATCGAGATCGGTTGCTACCAGGGCCTGCGCCACCGCCGTGGCCTGCCCGTGCGTGGACAGCGCACCAAGACCAACGCGCGCACCCGCAAGGGTCCGAAGCGCACCATCGCCGGCAAGAAGAAGGCCAGGTAATCCGGATGGCACAGGCAAAGAAGGGCGGCACGGCCGCCAAGAAGGGTCAGAAGACCCGCCGCAGGGAAAAGAAGAACGTCCCGCACGGCGCCGCTCACATCAAGAGCACGTTCAACAACACGATCGTGTCGATCACCGATCCCCAGGGCAACGTCATCGCCTGGGCGTCCTCGGGTCACGTGGGCTTCAAGGGCTCGCGTAAGTCCACCCCGTTCGCCGCGCAGCTGGCCGCCGAGAACGCTGCCCGCAAGGCGCAGGAGCACGGTGTGAAGAAGGTCGACGTGTTCGTCAAGGGCCCGGGTTCGGGCCGTGAGACCGCCATCCGCTCGCTGCAGGCCGCAGGCCTCGAGGTGGGCACGATCTCCGATGTCACCCCGCAGCCGCACAACGGTTGCCGTCCGCCGAAGCGGCGCCGGGTCTAAGAGAGAGTCAGGAGAGGAATAACAAATGGCTCGTTATACCGGACCCGCCACCCGCAAGTCGCGCCGTCTCGGCGTCGACCTCGTCGGCGGAGACCAGTCGTTCGAGAAGCGCCCCTACCCGCCCGGCCAGCACGGCCGCGCGCGGATCAAGGAGAGCGAATACCGTCAGCAGCTGCAGGAGAAGCAGAAGGCCCGCTTCAGCTACGGCGTGATGGAGAAGCAGTTCCGTCGCTACTACGAAGAGGCCAACCGGCAGCCCGGCAAGACCGGTGACAACCTGCTGCGCATCCTCGAGAGCCGGCTGGACAACGTCGTGTACCGGGCAGGCCTGGCCCGCACGCGTCGCATGGCGCGCCAGCTGGTCAGCCACGGCCACTTCCTGGTCAACGGCGTGAAGGTCGACATCCCCAGCTACCGCGTCTCGCAGTACGACATCATCGATGTCAAGGAGAAGTCGCTCAACACGCTGCCGTTCCAGATCGCGCGGGAGACCGCGGGCGAGCGCCCGATCCCGTCGTGGCTGCAGGTCGTGGGTGAGCGTCAGCGCATCCTCGTCCACCAGCTGCCCGAGCGCGCGCAGATCGACGTGCCGCTCACCGAGCAGCTCATCGTCGAGCTCTACTCGAAGTAAGAGAAGGCCCGCGCCGGTTCCGACCTGTCGGGGCGGCGCGGGCACCACCTACCGGCATCAAATAGCGGGTGTCGAGAAGGAGTAAGAAAAAATGCTGATCTCTCAGCGTCCCACCCTGTCCGAAGAGACCGTTGCCGAGAACCGTTCGCGGTTCGTCATCGAGCCTCTGGAGCCCGGTTTCGGTTACACCCTGGGCAACTCGCTGCGGCGCACGCTGCTGTCGTCCATCCCGGGCGCAGCGGTCACCAGCATCCGCATCGACGGTGTGCTGCACGAGTTCACCACCGTCCCCGGGGTCAAGGAAGACGTCACCGACATCATCCTGAACCTCAAGGGCCTGGTCGTGTCGTCCGATGACGACGAGCCGGTCACCATGTACCTGCGCAAGCAGGGCCCCGGTGTCGTCACCGCCGGTGACATCGTCCCGCCCGCAGGCGTGACGGTGCACAACCCGGACATGCACATCGCCACCCTGAACGACAAGGGCAAGCTCGAGGTCGAGCTCGTCGTCGAGCGCGGCCGTGGCTACGTGCCCGCCGTGCAGAACAAGGCCTCGGGTGCCGAGATCGGCCGCATCCCGGTCGATTCCATCTACTCGCCGGTGCTCAAGGTCACCTACAAGGTGGAGGCGACCCGTGTCGAGCAGCGCACCGACTTCGACAAGCTGATCATCGACGTCGAGACCAAGAACTCGATCAGCCCCCGCGACGCGCTCGCGTCGGCCGGTGGCACGCTCGTCGAACTGTTCGGTCTGGCACGCGAACTCAACGCCGATTCCGAGCACATCGAGATCGGCCCGTCGCCTGCCGAGGCCGACCACATCGCGTCGTTCGCACTGCCCATCGACGACCTGGACCTCACGGTGCGGTCGTACAACTGCCTCAAGCGCGAGGGTGTGCACACGGTGGGCGAGCTCGTCGCCCGCACGGAGTCCGACCTGCTGGACATCCGTAACTTCGGCCAGAAGTCCATCGACGAGGTGAAGATCAAGCTGCACCAGCTGGGTCTCTCGCTGAAGGACAGCCCGGCCACGTTCGATCCGTCCGAGGTCGCCGGTTACGACGCCGCCACCGGCACCTGGACCAGCGACGCCGGCTACGACCTGGACGACAACCAGGACTACGCCGAGACCGAGCAGCTTTAATCCACAGTTCTCGCAAGAGAATCCGTCCCGGTCCTACCTGATACGGGGGCCGGCCCCATCTAGGAGAAGTCGCAATGCCCAAGCCCACCAAGGGCCCTCGCCTCGGCGGGTCGTCCTCGCACCAGAGCGCGCTGCTGGCCAACCTCGCCACGTCGCTGTTCGAGCACGGCCGCATCAAGACGACCGAGCCGAAGGCACGCGCGCTGCGGCCGTACGCGGAGAAGCTGATCACGCACGCCAAGAAGGGTGCTCTGCACAACCGGCGTGAGGTCATGAAGAAGATCCGTGACAAGGATGTCGTGCACACCCTGTTCGCGGAGATCGGCCCCTTTTACGCCGATCGCAACGGCGGCTACACCCGCATCATCAAGGTCGAGAACCGCAAGGGCGACAACGCCCCCATGGCGGTCATCGAGCTGGTGCGGGAGAAGACCGTGACCGACGAGGCGAACCGGGCACGTCGCGCGGCTGCTTCGCAGGCCAAGGCCGACGAAAGGGCCGACGAGAAGGCCGACGAAAAGGCTGAGGAGACGGTCGAAGAGACCGCCGAGGCACCTGCTGAGGAGAGCACCGAGGCTGCTGCCGAGGAGATCGCCGAGGCCGCCGAGGAGTCCGAAGCCAAGGATGACACCAAGTAGTCATCAGGACACACGCAACATGCCCGCCATCGAATCCGGTGGCGGGCATGTTCGTCTTCGCCTCGACATCGCCTACGACGGGACCGATTTCGCGGGCTGGGCCGTGCAGGCCGGCCAGCGCACGGTCGCCGGGGTGATCGACGAGGCGCTGACGACGGTGTTCCGCACGCCCGTGGTGACGCGCGTCGCCGGCCGCACCGACACCGGCGTCCACGCCACCGGCCAGGTCGCGCATGTCGATGTCCCGGCCGAGGCGTTGCCGCACGCCTATCCGCGGCACACGCGTCCCACCGATGCCGAGTTCACGCCGCTGGTGCGGCGGCTCGCGGGCTTCCTGCCTGCCGATGTGCGGGTCCGCGACATCGTGCGTGCGCCTGCGGGTTTCGACGCGCGGTTCTCGGCGCTGCGCCGCCACTACGTCTACCGGCTCACCACCGCTCCGTACGGGCCCGAACCGCAGGAGACGCGGTTCGTCACGCCGTGGACCCGCCCGCTCGACGTCGACGCCATGAACGCCGCCGCACAGGAACTGCTGGGCCTCAACGACTTCGCGGCGTTCTGCCGGTACCGGGCCGGTGCCACCACGATCCGGGACCTGCAGCGGCTGGAGTGGGTGCGCAACGGCTTCTACATCAACGCCTACGTCACGGCCGACGCGTTCTGCTGGAACATGGTGCGCTCACTCGTGGGCGCGCTGCTGAAGGTGGGGGAGGGGCGGCGCTCCCCGGAATGGACTGCCGAACTGCTCGGCGCCACAAGCCGATCCAGCGAGTTCCCGGCCGCGCCTGCGCGCGGGCTCACCCTGGCAGCCGTCGACTACCCGCCTGACGACGAGCTGGAGGCGCGCAACGTCGTCACACGCGACGTGCGCACCATCGACCAGAGCCGCGACTAGAGCTTGCTCGCCACGAAATCGGCGGCCTGGTTCACCATCCCGCCGCTGATGTAGGCACCCGCGAGGTGATCGGGCCAGTTGTTCTGCCACGTGTTCGGATCGGCCGGGTTGCAGATCGGGTCCGCACCGTGGCACAGCTCGATGGTGCGGTCGTTGTAGACCGGGCTGAAGTTGGTGATCGGGCCCACCCAGGCCGCGCCGTTACCGAACAACGCGACCGCGGCGATGTGCTGATCGGCGCCTGCGGGCAGCGGGTTCTTGAACCCGAACGCCGTGAACGGCACCGCCAGCACCACGTCGGCGACCGCGGCGCCCAGCGAGTACCCGCCGATCACGAGCCGCGTGTTGGGGCAGTTGTCCATCATGTACTTGATGCGGTTGCTCATGTCGTTGGCGCCGACGTCCACCTCGGTGTCGGCGGGATACTTCACCGCGTAGACGTTCATGGACTTCTTGACCTTCGGGCGCAACGCGTTGACGAACGCATTGCCCAGGGTGCCCACGCCCGCCGGTTCGGTGCGTCCGCGGGCGAAGATGACCTCGACGTCCGCGCACTGGGCCGCACCGGCCATGGGGAGACCCCGGGTCGTCACCGTCGGGGCGACCACGAGAGCGACGGCGGTCGCCGCGACGATGACGACCGCGGAAAGCCACTTCAGGAGCTGGGGGCTGCTGGAATGTTCGACCACCTAAGCGATCGTAGCGGACAAGATCGGCGCGGCCCCAGGACTTTTTGACGTAGCTGCCGAAAGCTACAGCAACCCGGCCACGAAAGCGGCGGCCTGATTCGCCGGACCACCGTCGTAGGCGCGGTGCGCGGGCACGCTGTCACCACTGCCGCACACCGGGTCGCCCGCGTTGCACAGGTCGATGGCGCGCGAGCCGTACACCGGGCTGGCGGTCAACGGCAGGCCCAGCTTCGCCGACGGGTTACCGAACACCGCGACCGCAGCCACGTGTTCGGGAACGTTGGCCGGCAGCGGGGCATTGAAGCCGATCGCCGGGAACGGCACGGCCGCGATCACGTCGATCACGGCGGCACCCTGCGAGTAGCCGCCCAGCACCAGCCGCGTGTTCGGGCAGTTGTTGACCATCCACTGCACGTGGCCACTCGCGTCGTTGGCGCCGTCGGCCGCGGCCAGGAAGTCGTAGCTGGCCGGGTAGTTCACCGCGTAGGTGCCCACCGATCGCCCACCGACCTTGCCGCGCAACGCTTGCACGAACGCGTTGCCGATCCGCCCGATGCCCGGTGACTCGTCGGTGCCACGGGCGAAGACGACCTCGATATCCGGACAGTCGGCAGCCCGCGCGGCACCGAGCGCGCCGGTGGGTGCGTGCGCCGCAAGGGGTGCGGCGAGCATGACGGTTGCGATCAGCGCGGCAGCCGCGACGAGCCGGGCGCGACGAAAAACAAGATCAAGGGACACACAGCATAGTAACTGCGAATCGCTGGATTCGAATCCCTAAACCAGCCCCGCGATCAGGCCCGCTGCCTGCGGGATGAACGGCGAGCTCTCGTAATGCGTGTGCGCGAACGGGTTCCGGCCGTCCGAACAGATCGGGTCGCCGTCGCTGCATGCGTCGATCGCGCGGCCGCCGAACCGGCTGGTGACCGGGATGCCGAACTTGGCCGACGGGTTGCCGAACACCGCGACGGCCGCGACGTTGTTCATGAGGTTGCTCGGCAGCGGCGGGGCGGAACCGAAGTTGCCCACCTTGTTGCCCAGGGGCGGGATCCCCAGCAGCATGTCGACCACGGCCGCGCCCTGCGAGTAGCCGCCCAGCACGACGCGTGTCGACGGGCACTGTTCGGCCAGCGTCGCGATGCGGTTGGTGGCGTCGTTGGCGCCGTCGGCCGCGGCCAGGAAGTCGTACGTGGCGGGGTAGTTCACGCCGTAGGTGCTGACCGTGCGGCCGCCGACCTGATTGCGGATCGCATCGGTCAGCGCCTGGCCGACGCGGCCGATACCGGCGGGTTCACTCGTGCCGCGCGCGAACACCACCTCGATGTCGGAGCAGGGCTCTGCGGAGGCGACCGGGGCGGGGCCTGTGGCCAGCGCGGCACCGGCGCACAGGACTGCTGAGGCGAACGCGGCCAACCGGGCCGGCTTCCGGAGGGAAATCACGATCGCCATCGTCACACAAAATGCTTAGCCGCGGCTAATCGTTTCGTCGAACGCCGTGCCGTGTGCTGGCGTTTCGGGCCAGCATGCGTCGCAGATCTCGTCTGAGATGTCGTCTGAGATGTCGTCGGTGATCTGGTCGGCGCGCCGCTCGCTGCGGTCACCCTGGCGGGCCAGCGCGAGACCCAGCAGTACCACCGCACCGCCGACGGCCTGGATGGGCGTCATGGCCTCGCCAACCATGATCCACGCGATGATGACGGCGAACATCACCTCGGACAGGCCCACCAGCGAGGCGAACCGGGGCTTGAGCCGCGCGATGCCGATGATCCCGAGCGTGTAGGCCAGCGCGGTGGGGATCAGCCCGAGTGCGATCACCGGAACCACCCACGAGGTCTCGAAGCCGCCGAGCTTCACGGGGTTGGTGGCGAAGGTCATGGGCATGATGCCGGTGGTGCCGATCGCCGCGACCGTGACGGCGCCGACGACCAGACCGCCCGCGGCCAGGCTGTACGGGTGCAGGCCGTCACCGTCGCTGTCGACATTGTTGGACATCATGAAGTAGCACGCCGCGCACACCGCCGCGGCCAGGCCGAAGCCCACGCCGACGAGGTTGATGTGCGCGCCGCTGAACACGTCGAGCACCAGCATGATGCCGATGACGGCCAGCGCGACGCCGCCGAAGGTGCCCGCGCTGGGGCGCCGCTTGGTGACGGCCCACACCCAGCCGACGACGAGGACCGGCGCGGTGTACTCCAGCAGCAGGGCCACACCGACCGACAGGTGCGCGACGGCGTTGTAGTAGAAGAACTGGGCGCCCGCGATCGGGATCAGCCCGTAGGCGATCACCGTGCGGGAGTGCTGCAGGGCCTCTTTGATCCAACCGGGACGGGCGAAGGTCGCGAAGATCGCCATGAGCAGCGCGCCGCCGGCCAGCCGTGCGGTCACCGCGGCCGTGGGGCTCCAGCCGGCCTCGATGAGAGCCTTGGCGAACGGTCCCGACGAGCCGAACGCGAGCGCCGAGCCGACCGCGAACAGCAGGCCGAGCCGGAACTGGTTCCCGGATGTGGTCGAATCGACGTGGGCAGGACTGGTCGCAGTGGCCATCGGTACACCCCCTCAAGGCATGTCATGAGTAAAATTTGCTTTGGTCATGACGTTAGAGCGGAAGGGAGTCATGAGTCAAACGATTTTCACTCATGACACGGAGATCACACTCCGGGCTGCCGCCGAGCTGGTTAACAGTGACCGCGTCGACGGCGAGCAACTCGCCGACATGCAGTCCCTCGATGCGTACCTGGACCACTTCGGCTGGACCGGCCGGCGTGACCGCGACGACGCCGAACTGCAGTCTGTGCAACGCCTGCGCGATCGTCTCGGCGCGATCTGGACCGCCGCCGACGACGAGGAAGAGGCGGTCCGGTTGGTCAATGCACTGCTGAGCGAGACCAAGGCCTCACCGTGGCTGACCCGCCACCCCGAGATGCCCGATTGGCACCTGCACCTTGCGTCGGTGGACGACCCGCTGTGGCAGCGCATGGGCGCCGAGATCGCGATGGCGATCGCCGACGTGATCCGCGGCGGCGAACTGCGCCGGCTCAAGATCTGCGCGGCGCCGGACTGCGAGGCGGTGCTGACCGACCTGTCGAAGAACCGGTCCAAGCGGTTCTGCGACACCGGCAACTGCGGCAACCGTCAGCACGTCGCGGCCTACCGGCAGCGCCTGCGCGGGGAGTGACGGGTTCGGGATCCGGCCCGTTCAGGGCACGGCCATCTCCGCCATCTCCGACCAGTCCGTCGCCTCGATGGTCTGGCTGATGATCTGCGGCGCGGCCGCCAGGTAGGCCGGAGTTTCCTCGATGAACTTCTTAAAGTGCGCACTGGTGACGTGGGCGTGGCCGGCGCCGTCGCGGAATCCCTCGACCAGAACGTAGACCGCGGGATCGTCGAGACTGCGTGACCACTCGAACCACAGATTGCCCGGCTCGTCGCGTGTGGCGGCCGTGAACTCGGCGACCTTGTCGGGGAACGTCTCGGCGTACTCGGGCTTGGCGGTGAACTTGACGACGATGAAAATCACGGGTGCCTCCTGATCGTGGATCACCCGGAGTAACGGTGCGGCCGCCAGGTGGGTTCTGATGGGTTTCGTTCACAGCACGGTGAAAACGCTGCGCCGAGCACCGCATGGACCGGGTTAGGGTCAGATCCGGGGGACATATGGCACGGCAACCGGTTACGCGCCTTGAGCGCAGCGGGCGGCGCTTCTTGATTCGGCGGACCATGCATGCGTTGGTGCGCGGCGACGCCAGGATGATCGACGATCCGCTACGCGCGCAATCGGTTTCATTCGCCGCGGGATGCATCGTGACGGTGCTCGCCGCGGTGGTGTCCGCGGTGCTGGCCCTCGTTCGCCCCGGTGACACCCTGAGCGACGCGCCGATCCTGCTGGCGCGGAACTCGGGTGCGTTGCACGTGCGCATCGGCGACACCGTGCATCCGGTGCTCAATCTGGCTTCGGCGCGGCTGATCGTGCAGAACCCGGCCGACCCCGTCCTGGTCGACGATGCCGCGATCGACGCCGCGCCGCGGGGCCCACTGGTCGGCATCCCCGGCGCACCTGCCCGCATCCACCCGCCGCTGAGCGCAGACGAGATCACGTGGGCCCTGTGCGAGGATCTCGCGTCGGAGTCCACCACGCTGATCGCGGGCCGCTCGGGGCTGGCGCCCCTGCGGCCCGGCCGGGCGGTGCCGGTCGCCGCGCGCGGTGCGGTGACGACGTACCTCCTGTTCGACGGCCGCAAGGCCCAGGTGGATCTGCGTGAGGGCGCCGTGGTGCGCGCATTACGACTGGAAGACGTTACACCGGTGCCGGTTTCACCCACACTGCTCGACAGTGTGCCGGAGGCTCCTGCCGTCCGCGCGCCCATGATCCCGGATGTGGGCGCGCCGGGGCCGCCCGCGGTGAACGGCCTGCCCGTCGGATCCGTGGTGCGCGTATCGCGTGCGGTGCCCGACGACTCCGCGCGCGGCGAGGAATTCTTCGTCGTGCTCACGGGTGGTCTGCAACGCGTCGACCGTGTGGTCGCCGACCTCATCCGGTTCACCTATCCGCAACCCGACGGCGAACCGCCGCTGCTCGCGGCCGACGTGATCGCCGGGGTTCCGCACGTCGAAACCGTGGCCATACCCGCGGTGCCGCACGGACTGTCCCAGCGCACCCGCGTGCTGTGCGCGGCCTGGGACCCGCGCGGCAACCAGACCGCGCTGCTCTTCGGCGAGGCCGTCAGGGGTGCGACACTCGAACTGGCGCAGTCGGATTCCGCAGGACCCAACATCGACAACATCGGAGTGCCCGCCGGACGAAGCGTGTTGGTCGAGGCCACCGGGCTCGCCGGCGGGCGCGGTCCGCTGTATCTGCTCACCGATCACGGTGTGCTGCACGGCATCCAGGATGCCGACGCGGCCCGGCATCTCGGTCTCACCGGTCCCGCCGTACCGGCGCCCTGGGCAATGCTGGCGATGTTGCCCCGCGGCCCCGAACTCAGCAGTGCGGCAGCGTCAGTCGCCCGTGATGCCCTGCCGTCCACGTCGTGACAGCATGACCGTCGCCAGTGCCACCGCGACGCACAACGCGCCGCCGCCGAACGCGATCCGGCGTGGCCCGGTGTCCTCGGGAGACGGTGCGGGCGGCGCGACCATCGCGGTGTTGCGCGCAGGAGGCGCGAGGGCAGGCGCGTCGCCGCTGACCGCGGCAAGCGGGTCGACCACACCGCTGCCCACCGCGGCATCCCATCCACGCGGTGGGCGTACCGCGGTCGCCTCGATGCGGCGCATCACCTCCCGTGCGCTGAGGTGGGGAAACCGCGACCGCACGAGGGCGGCGACACCCGCCACGAACGGCGCGGCGTAGCTGGTGCCCGAGATCGGTTTGTCCGGACCCAGACTCGCGATGAGTCCGTCGCCGTCCGGATGCAGCGACACCACCTGTTCGCCGGGCGCTGCGATGTCGACCCACGGACCGGCCAGGCTGAAACTCGATGCGGTGCCGTCCGCCGCCACCGACCCGACACACAGCACCAGATCGTCGTACCATCCTGGGCTGGTCACCGACTGCACGTCGTCCCACCCCGGTGCGTCGAGCGGATTCTGGTGACGGCACTGCCGGGCCCCGACGTTGCCCGCCGCGGCGACCACCACGACGTTCTTGACGTCGACCGCATACGCCAGCGCCGCGCCGAGCGGGCGATCGTCGAATCCGGCATCGGCCGTATCGGTGTCAGGATCGGCGTCGACGCAGGCGACCGACGAGATGTTGATGACCGTCGCACCGAGATCCGCCGCGGTGCGCACGGCCTTCGCCAGTGTTCCCACGTCGCCCACACCCGAACCGCCCGCGTCATCGGCAAACCGGTTGCTGGACTGGCGGATCGCGAGAATGGTCGCCTCGGGCGCGACACCGCTGAAACCGTCAGGTGTCGCCGCCCCGCCGATGATGCCCGCCACGATCGTGCCGTGGCCATCGCAGTCTGCGGTGCCGTCGCCGTTCGAGACGTAATCGCCGCCGCCGACGAGCCGGGGTAGCCACCGGTGGCGTGCGACACCGGTGTCGATCACCGCGACAACCTGACCCCGACCACGCGTCAGACGCCACACCGGTTCCAGAGCTGGTGACGATGAACGGGTTTCGTCGTCGTCGCGGCCTCGGTTGTCGAAGCACGGGCGGCGCTGCTCGGTCGGATGTGGTGGGGCCGGCGGTGCCGCAGGAGGCAGATACGCGTCGTCGACGGTGGGCGGGGTGACCGCGGCGGCCGGTGGCGCCGGCACGAGGGTTAGTGACACCACGGCAACGGTCATGAGCGTCGCGGTGACGCGTTGCGCGACCATCACATCCCGAACCCGCGCACCACGTCGAAAATGCCCGCGAGCCAGCACGCGAGCGGTGCCACAGCAGCCAGCGCCACGTACTCCGCGGCGTCGGCGATGCGGAGAATGCCCGCGTTTGTCAGCGACGCCGGGCCCAGTGAACACATTGCCGCCAGCCCGACGGCGACCGCCGCCGCACCCACCCAGTTCCCGTACTGCGGGGACCACGCCACCACGAGGACGAACATGGCGGTCAGCGCGCAGAACCCGGTGACCCCCAGCGCTGTTCGGCATCGCCCCGAGGCGTGGCTGCGCCCACGTGACAACAGCGCCAGACCGATCGCCGCATCGAACGCGATCGCCGCGAACGTCACGGATCCGTACCCGCCGGCCGCGACCGACACCGCTCCGAGGGCCGCGGCCGCGGAAGCTCCCGCGACCAGTCCACACAGGATCCGGTGCCCCCGCGCGGCAACGACGTCCACGTCACCCGCCGGGGACGCCTCGCCGGGTGTCAGACCCGCGAGGATGATCGACATGCGCGGCGACAGCGACAACGCCGCGATACCGAGCGCGCCCAGACACGCGCCGAACGCCTGTACATCGAGCGGGAACAGGGCAGCCACCGCGGCGCCGATCCCGGCGATGATCGCGAACGCGACGACGGCGTGCATGGTCTCGACCGACCCGTCGGTGAGTCGCAACAGCACCACACCCAGCGATGCCGCCGCGGCCGCGGCCAGAAACACATTGCCGGGACCCGAATCTGAGGGCACCGCCACGAAACCGAGGATCGCCACCGACGCGACCGCGAGGCTCTGCACGGACGTGGCGGCCGCCGCGGTGAGGGCCAGACGGCGTGACGCGAACGCGACCGCGGTGACGGCGACGGCCACCACCGCCGCGACGATCACCCGCGTCGGGCCGCCGGTCCCGATTCCGGCGCACAGCACCGCGGCCATCCCCACCGCACATGTCCACAGGCCGGCGAACATGCGCGACGTGGGCGGCGGCGTAGGCGTGGGCGCCGCGGCGGTCAGGGCATGGATCAGCCCGTAGGACCTGGGCGCCACCGGCACCCGCGCGGTCAGCACCAGCACGGCACCGTCGTGGACCTCGTTCTGCGCCAGCGTCATCGACTCGTCGAGCGGCGCGCCGCCCGGTGGCGCCAGATACCAGCGCCTCGGCAGATCGCCCGGTGCGCCGACGGCGGCGACGATCGACGGCAGCAGCTGGCCAACGGTCATGGCAGCGGGCAGCACGAGGTCCGCGGCGCTCGCGTGATCGGCCGCCGTGCAATGGATCGATACCCGGTACAACGATTCCGGCATCACATCACCCCCCGGTCGACGCCAGTGCATTTCACGGTAACCGAGCACGCAGCGGAGCAAGCGCACGAATTTTGTGTTGTGGAAATGGAACTGACGGCGCCTCGCGTGCGTCCAAACGTTGATGGAGAAAACCGGCCGATCAGATGCTGGCACCGGTGAAGTGCTCATCGATGCCCCACCGGAGGTTCCGCGCGCGACACCGGTGCCCGTGGTGACGCGCGTGCTTCCCGTGGTGCTCGTGGTCGCCATGGTGGGAATGATGGTGGTGTACTTCCGGTCCGGTGTGGCCACCGGCCGTGGGCCCGCGGTCATGTTCTTCCCGGTGATGATGGCGATGTCGGTGCTCGCGACGCTGGCGTACAGCCTGCGGGGGAACGGCGGAAGCGCCGAACTCGAACGTGACCGGCGCGAATACCTGCGTTACCTCGACGGTCTCGACGTCCTCGCCGCCGAGACCGCATGCGCGCAGTGGCAGATGTTGCACGACACCTTCCCGGAGCCCGCGGTGCTGTGGATGCTCGTCGACAGTGACCGGCGTTGGGAACGCGACACCGGACATCGGCACTTCCTGGAGGTCCGCATCGGTATGGGGACGCGTCCCCTGCAGACCCGGCTCGTGGCACCGGAATCGACCGGCGGCGCCGAACGGGACCCGGTCACCGTCGAAGCGCTGGAAGCCCTGCTGCGCGCGCGATCGACGGTCGACGACGTCCCAGTCACCGTGCGACTCGGCGGCCACTACCGGTTGACCGGGCCGGACGAACAGGTCGGCGGCCTGGTGCGGGCGGTGCTGTGCCAATTGGCCACCTGGCACAGCCCCCGCGACGTCAAGATCGCCGCAGCCCTGCACGCCGACGACCGATGGGACTGGCTGAAGTGGCTGCCGCACCACACGAACGCGCCATACGACGGCGCCGCACACCTGGTGATCGTGGCCGACTCGCCGGTGAGCGATACGCTCCCCGACGGCGCCACGGTGCTCGGCCTGGGATCGGACGCCACGGACGCTTCGGCCACCCGCATCGACGTCGAGCACGACGAGGTGCGCATCGCAACCGTCAGCGCCCGGCCCGACACCATGACGACCGAGCAGGCACTGGCATGCGCGCGTCGCCTGGCACGATACCGAGCAGAGGCGGCATCGGCGCGGCGATCGGACTGGGCCAACCTGCTCGGTGTCGACGACATCTCACACCTCGACATCGAGCGAGTGTGGCAGAACCTGGATCCCCGACAGCGCCTGCGCGTTCCGATCGGTATCTCCGACCACGAAGTCCGCGTCGACCTGGACCTCAACGAGGCCGCGCGGGGCGGCAGCGGACCCCACGGCCTGTGCATAGGGGCCACCGGATCGGGAAAGTCCGAGTTCCTCCGTACCCTCGTGCTCGGCCTGATTACCACCCATTCACCCGATGCGCTCAACCTCGTGCTCGTCGACTTCAAGGGCGGCGCGACGTTCCTCGGCCTGGCGTCCGCACCACACATCAGCGCGCTGATCACCAACCTGTCGGACGAGGCGGCCATGGTGGCCCGGATGGCAGACGCGCTGGCCGGGGAGATGACGCGCAGGCAGGAACTGTTGCGTGCGGCCAACGTCGGCAGCGCCGCGGAGTACACACGCACGGACGGACGGCCACCCCTGCCGACATTGCTGGTGGTGGTCGACGAATTCTCCGAACTGCTCCATCAACAACCCGATTTCGCTGACCTGTTCGTCGCGATCGGCAGGCTCGGTCGCTCCCTCGGGATCCATCTGCTGCTGGCCAGCCAACGCCTCGACGAGGGCAGGCTGCGTGGCCTGGAATCGCACCTGTCCTACCGGATCTGTCTGAAGACCTTCTCGGCCGCCGAATCACGCGCCGTGCTCGGCGTCGCGGATGCCCACGATCTGCCGAACACACCGGGTGCGGCGTACCTGAAGACGCCGTCGGGCGAGATCACCCGATTCCAAACGGCTTTCGTGTCGGGACGGTATGACGTTGCGCCGGTGGACCGGCCCGATCACCGGGTGCGGCCGTTCACCGCGCGGCCACCCGCAGACCAGCTGTGCCGTTCCTCCACGCAGACCACGCTGGAGGCCACGGTGGCGCGGCTTCTCGGCCACGGCACACCCGCGCACCGTGTCTGGTTGTCACCCCTGCCTCGGGCGATACCGCTCAGCGACGTGCTCATGGCCGATCCCGAACCGCTCACGGCGGCGATCGGTCTGGTCGACCGCCCGTTCGAGCAGCGTCGCGACCGCCTGCTGGTCGATTTGTCCGGCGCGGCAGGCAACGTCGTGATCGTCGGCGGTCCGCAATCCGGGAAATCCACAGCCGCACGGACATTGATGGTGGCGCTGTCGGCCACCCACGACCCGGCCGATGTGCAGATGTACGGCCTGGACCTCGGTGGGGGCGCGCTCTGCGCGCTCACCGCGCTGCCGCACGTCGGTGCGGTCGCCGGGCGTCGCGACACCGACCTGGCACGACGCATCGTCACACAACTGCACGACGTGATCCGGGCGCGGGAGCGGACATTCGAGGTTCTGGGCGTGGACTCCATGGCCGACTACCGTGCGCGCCGCGCCGCGGGAGAGTGCCGTGACGATCCCTACGGTGACGTGTTCCTGGTGGTCGACGGATGGTCCACCCTGCGTACCGAGTTCGAGTCCCTCGAGAGCACCATCACGACACTGGCCGGCCAGGGACTGTCCTACGGTGTGCACGTCGTGGTGACCGCGGCGCGCTGGGCCGAACTACGCCCTGCACTCAAGGATCAACTCGGCACGCGCATCGAGTTGCGACTCGGCGACCCCGCGGAATCCGAGATGGACCGCCGACGGGCCCGCCACATCAGCCCTCTTCCCGGACGTGGCCTGACCCGCGACGGCCACGAACTGCTCATCGCGCTGCCGCGTCTGGACGGAACGGCCGACGAGCGCGGCCTGGCTGCGGCACTGACCCGCGTCGGCGAGGTCCTGCACACCCAGCACACGGGCGCGCACGCGCCGCGTGTTCGTCTGCTGCCGCGGCACGTAGCCGGTGACGATCTGGTGGGGCTTGGCGGTGACCGGCCTGCCACGCAGGTCGTGTTGGGCATCGGTGACGCCGAATTGGCTCCGGTGGCAGTCGACTTCGCCGAACAGTCCGATCTGGTCATCCTCGGTGACGCGGGATGCGGAAAGTCGACCACTCTGCGCGCACTGTGTGATCGCCTCGTCCGCACCAACGATCCCTCCGCGGTCCAGTTGCTCGTGGTCGACTACCGGCGGGAGATGCTCGACGCGGTCGGATCCGGTCATCTGCGCGGATACGCGGTGTCCGCCGGCGCACTGGAGACCGCGGTCGCCGACCTGATACGGACTCTTCGCGAGCGCATGCCCGGCCCCGACATCACACCGCGGCAACTGCGCGAGCGCACCTGGTGGACCGGCCCCGAACTCTATGTCGTGGTCGACGACTACGACCTGGTCGCGGCCGGAGCGGGCAATCCACTGACGTCTCTGCTCGACTTCGTGCCCCACGCACGCGATCTCGGGTTGCACCTCGTGATCGCCCGCCGCTCCGGGGGCGCTGCGCGCGCCATGTTCGATCCCGTCCTGTCGCGGCTCAAGGAACTGGGCTGCATGGGCCTGATGATGAGCGCATCCCCGGACGAAGGTGTGCTGCTGGGACCGGTGCGCCCGAGACCGCTACCACCGGGACGGGGGACCCTGCTCACCCGCGCCGGGCCCGAACAGTTGATCCAGGTGGCACTGCCGTGCGACGTGTCGTGACGGTCATCGAGGCGGGCCCCGTCGGTGTGCACCGGGCCGGGGCTGAATCCGGGCCCGTACCTGACGAACTCGCGCAGACCGCCCTGGAGTGCATCGACGATCAGTTCGCAATCGTCGACGACCATTTCGTCACCGTGGAGGATCTGTGGACCCGTGTGCTGGGCACCGGCCACGCCCGGGATGCGGTGGTGGTCCACCCCACGTGGTGGACGCCCAACCGCGTGACGCGGCTTCGTGACATCGCGACCACATGCGGTATCGGCCGCGTGGTCTCACGGGCGGAGGCGCTCGGCGCCGACGCGACCGGCGCGTCGTGGACGGTGATCGAGATCAGCACCGATCTCGTGTCGGTGACGCGCGACGGCGGTGTGCCGCAGTCGTGGACCCGCGGCGGGCATACCGAAGAGGCCGTCGTTGACGCGGTCTGCAGCGCCGTCGGTGACACACGCGACGTGATCCTCGACGTGCCGGACGATGTGCCCGGCGGGCGTGAACTCGCCCGCGCACTCACCCGCCGTGTGCGGTGCCGCCATGCGTCACCGGTCGACGTGTTGCAGCGAGCGGTCACCGACACCCCTGCACGTGAGCCGGAGCGCAGGCCGCGCAACGTGACCGTCGGTGTGGCCGCGGTGGCGATCATGGGAATGTGTACGACGCTCGCCGCGCACGAGCGGCCGACCGACACCGTGACCACCGGACTGGTCGAGGGACGTGTGGCGGTGCAGATACCCCGGGGCTGGCGCGTCGAACGTGTCACCGACGACGCCGGATCGCCTCGGCTGCAGGTGTTCTCACTGTCAGGCACGGACCCGGTCATCCACATCACGCAGTCACCGGTCGGGGCAGGGGACGTCGCGGACACCCTTCGGTACGCGCTCGAGCAGGCGCCTGCCGGGGTGTTCGTCGACTTCGACCCCGACGATCGCGTCGCCGACCGGCCCGCCATCACGTACCGGGAGGTTCGTGCGCACCGTGAGGTCCGGTGGGCCGTAGTGGTCGACGGCCCCGTCCGCATCGCCATCGGCTGCCAGGGCCGGGAGTTCCATGCCGCGTGCTCCGCGGCCGTCGCATCCGCACACGCGGCCTCTTAGAAAAAGATGGAACCGAACCCGTCGCCGCTGCGTCCAATTGTTATATCCCGCAAGACAACAGGAGGGGGACCGATGTCGACACCGCTGGGCGCCGATTTCGACGTGATGACCACTGTGGCAGGACAGATCGATGTGCGCAACGACGACATCCGGTCGATGCTGCAGACCTTCATCGGCCGCATGAACACCGTGCCGCCGACTGTGTGGGGTGGTGTCGCCGCGACCCGGTTCCGTGATGTCGTCGAGCGGTGGAACGCCGAATCGCTCACGCTGCACACCACGCTGCAACGCATCGCCGAGACCATCCGCCACAACGAACGCACGCTGCGCGAGGCCGCCGACGGTCACGCACAACGCCTCGGTGGCGTCGGCGAGACCCTCTGACCCGCAGACCCGGAAGGAAAACCCGTGAGCCAGTTGCTCTCATACGATTTCGGCGAGATCGAGTACACGGTCCGCCAAGAGATCCACGCCACGCACAACCGGTTCAACGCCGCGCTCGAGGAACTGCGGGCGCAGATCGCGCCGTTGCAGCAGGTCTGGACGCGTGAGGCCGCGGCGGCGTACCAGGTGGAGCAGGCCCGATGGAATCAGGCCGCCGCGGCGCTCAACGAGATCCTGTTCAGCCTCGGCAACGCGGTGCGTGACGGGTCCGACGAGGTGGCAGCCACCGACCGCAGCGCGGCCAACGCCTGGGGCGTCTGATCCCACAAATGCCTGTGCGGTCCCACCCGGTATGGAGAGGTCGGGTGGGACCGCACATTTCGCGCGTCTCTAGCGCGCGGACGACTCGTTGGAGCGGCGCGGCCTGCGGCCGCGGCCACCCCGGTGCGCACCACCACGTGCGGCGGCAGCGCCCTCGGACTGAGCGCCGTGGCCCGAACGTCCCGGGCGGCCCGACCCCTGCGGGCGGCTGCGGCGGGGCTGCGTCGAACGCGGACGGCTCGGTGTCGCGGCGGGCTCGGTGCGAATGGGCTCACCGAAAACCCGCTCACCCGGGGCGATTTCACGCAGCACCGGATGGTCGAGGCCGCTGATCCGGGTGATCGTGGGCTTGACGCCGGCCTTGCGGGTCAGGTTGCGCACGTCGTGCACCTGGGCGTCGAGCATGAGCGTCACCACGGTGCCCTCGTTGCCGGCACGCGCGGTGCGGCCCGAGCGGTGCAGGTACGCCTTGTGCTCGACCGGCGGGTCGGCGTGCACCACGAGGCTCACGTCGTCGACGTGGATGCCGCGCGCGGCGATGTCGGTGGCCACCATCACGGTCGCGGAGCCGTCCGAGAACGCCGTCAGGTTGCGCGTGCGCGCATTCTGCGACAGGTTCCCGTGCAGCTCGACCGCGGAGATGCCCCGCGAATTGAGTTGGCGGGTGAGGTTTTTCGCGCCGTGTTTGGTGCGCGCGAACACGATGGTGCGGCCGGGTGCCGCGGCCAGGTCGGCCACGACGTTGATGCGCGCGGCGTTGTCAACGTGCAGCACGTGGTGCACCATCGCCGACACGGGCGACTGCGCGGAATCCACGCTGTGCACCACCGGATCGTGCAGGTACCGCTTGACCAGCACGTCGACGCCCGCGTCGAGCGTGGCCGAGAACAGCAACCGCTGGCAGTGCTTGGGCGTGCGGTCCAGCAGACGCTTGACGCCCGGCAGGAAGCCCAGGTCGGCCATGTGGTCGGCCTCGTCGAGGATCGTGACCTCCACCGACGACAGATCGGCGTGGCGGGACTGCACGTGGTCTTCGAGCCGGCCGGGGCAGGCGATGACGATGTCCACACCGCGGCGCAGGGCCGCGATCTGAGGTCCGGCGCCCACACCGCCGAAGATGTTCACCGTGCGCAGGCCGGTCGCGGCCGCCAGCGGCGCCAGCGAGGCCTCGATCTGGGTGACCAACTCACGCGTCGGCGCGAGGATGACCGCGCGCGGCTTACCGGCGTCGCGGGGCGTGCCACTGGTGGCCAAGCGGGCGACCAGCGGCAGCAGGAAGGCATAGGTCTTGCCGGATCCGGTGCGGCCACGGCCGAGCACATCGCGGCCGTTCAGCGAGTCGGGAAGAGTCGCGGCCTGGATCGGGAACGGTGTGGTCACACCGTTCGCGGCAAGCGTGGACACGAGCTCGGCGGGAAGGCCGAGCTCGGCAAAGGTTTTCTGGGCAGACAAAAAGAAACTCCGAAATCTAGGCGGTGGTCCTGCCCGGCGCGGGTGACATCCCGCGGCGCTGGAGTTGATGATCAAGAAGGCGGCAGAGGCAGAACAGGCAAGCCGCCGGACTCCAACATACCCGTAACCGGCGGTTTTCCCGGCATCGGCGGCGCGACCTGTGGGTGATGCCACACCCACCGCGCTGGTCAACTATCCTGGCGGGCACGTGCCGGGGCCGGCGGGTCGGCCCGCACGCACAGGAGCGTGATCGCCGTGGCTTCAATGAGGAATGCAGGTGAACGGGTGCTGACCCGGCTGCCTGCCGCCAAGGTGCGTGCCATCCACGACCTCTTCATCGAGGGGCAGATCGACCCCGACTCCCTCAGATCGATGTCGCTGCCCCGAGTCGTCGTGGACAGTTGGCGACGCAGTCTCGAAGTGGGCGTCGACCCCGACAGCGGCGGCCGTACCGCCGCGGCCGAGGCCGCCCTGGCCGAGTTGCGTGCGACGCATCCGCTCGCCCCCACGCTGCCGCTGATCCGGCGCCTGCTGGTCGAGGACGCTGTCGACTCAGGTGTCGTCGTCGCGATCACGGCGGCCGACGGCACTCTGCTGTGGGTCGAGGGGGACCGGCAGGCGTGCCGCAAGGCCGAGGCGATGAACTTCGTGCCCGGCTCCGACTGGAGCGAACGCTCCGCGGGCACCAACGCACCCGGCACCGCGCTCACGCTGGACCGTGAGGTGCAGATCCGCGGAACCGAGCACTTCTCCCGCATCGTGCACCCGTGGAGTTGCACGGCCGTACCCGTCCACGACCCGGGGACCGGCGTGCTGCTGGGCGCCATCGACCTCACCGGCGGCTCCCGCGTCGCCTCACCCCAGACCCTCGCGCTGGTGCGCGCGACGGCCGTCGCCGTCGAGAACCATCTCGCGCTGCTGCGGTTGACCAACCCCGTCACCCCGGTCGCGCCGGAACGCCCCCGGCTGTCGGTGCTCGGCGGCGACCGGCCACGCTGGCAGACCACAGGTGAGGACGGACGTGCCCGCTCGGCCGTGCTGACCGGCAGGCACGCCGACATCCTGGTGCTGTTGAGCCGTCACCCGGAAGGACTGTCGGCCGACCATCTGGCGATCCTGCTCGACGACAAGGACCTCGACGTCGTGACGATCCGCGCCGAGATGTCCCGGCTGCGCCGCGTCATCGGGTCCAACTACATCGCGTCGCGGCCCTACCGGTTGTTGTCGCCGATCTGCAGCGACGTGGCCGACGTGTTCGACGCGTTGCAGTCCGGCGACGTCGCTGCCGCGTTGTCCGCCTATACCGGCGCGCTGCTGCCGCAGTCGGTGTCCCCGGCGATCGGGCGCCTGCGCACCGAACTGACCGCGAGCCTGCGCGAGGCGGTGCTGGCCCGCGCGGCCGTGGGCCGGCTGGACCTGCTGCGCCGCTGGCTGGAACTGCCCGATGGCCGTGACGACCGCGACGGGTGGCGCATGCTGCATGATCACGCCGACGACCCGGTCACCCGCGCGCAGGCCCTCGGGCACCTGGCGGGCCTGGATTCCGAACTCGCCTGAGTTCTCGCGCGTCGACAGCGACGCGGCAATCCGTGCAACCGTGGTGCAACCCCTGTTTGCCTACCTTGAGTGACGACCGACACATTTCGGTGTCCGAACAGGAGAAAGCCATGACTGTTTACGCACGTCCGGGCGCAGACGGCGCCAAGATGTCGTTCCAGGCCCGCTACGACAACTACATCGGCGGCGAGTGGGTCGCCCCGGTCGAGGGCCGCTACTTCGAGAATCCGACGCCGGTCACCGGTCAGGTGTTCTGCGAGGTGGCCCGCTCCAGCGAGGCCGACATCGACAAGGCTCTCGACGCCGCACACGCCGCGGCGCCCGCGTGGGGCAAGACCGCCCCGGCCGAGCGCGCGCTGATCCTCAACCGCATCGCCGATCGCATGGAGGAGAACCTCGAATCCATCGCGCTGGCCGAGTCGTGGGACAACGGCAAGCCGATCCGCGAGACGCTCAACGCCGACATCCCGCTGGCCATCGACCACTTCCGCTACTTCGCGGGTGTGCTGCGTGCCCAGGAAGGCTCGCTGAGCCAGATCGACGAGGACACCGTCGCCTACCACTTCCACGAGCCGCTGGGCGTGGTCGGGCAGATCATCCCGTGGAACTTCCCGATCCTCATGGCGGTGTGGAAGCTGGCCCCGGCCCTGGCTGCGGGCAACGCCGTCGTCCTCAAGCCCGCCGAGCAGACCCCTGTCTCGGTGCTCTACCTGTTCTCACTCATCGGCGACCTGCTGCCCGCCGGTGTGGTCAACATCGTCAACGGGTTCGGTGTGGAGGCCGGCAAGCCGCTGGCGTCGAGCAACCGCATCGCCAAGATCGCGTTCACCGGTGAGACCACCACGGGCCGGCTGATCATGCAGTACGCGTCGCAGAACCTGATCCCGGTGACCCTGGAACTCGGCGGCAAGAGCCCCAACATCTTCTTCAACAACGTGCTCGCGCAGGCCGACGACTACCAGGACAAGGCGCTGGAGGGCTTCACGATGTTCGCCCTCAACCAGGGTGAGGTGTGCACGTGCCCGTCGCGCTCGCTGATCCAGTCCGACATCTTCGACGAGTTCCTCGAGCTCGCCGCGATCCGCACCAAGGCCGTGCGCCAGGGCGATCCGCTGGACACCGAGACCATGATCGGTGCGCAGGCGTCCAACGATCAGCTGGAGAAGATCCTGTCCTACATCGAGATCGGCAAATCCGAAGGGGCCAAGCTGATCACGGGTGGGGAGCGTGCGCAGCTCGGCGGCGATCTCAACGGCGGCTACTACGTGGCGCCGACGATCTTCACGGGCAACAACAAGATGCGCATCTTCCAGGAGGAGATCTTCGGCCCGGTCGTGGCGGTCACGTCGTTCAGCGACTACGACGACGCCATCTCGATCGCCAACGACACGCTCTACGGTCTGGGTGCCGGTGTGTGGAGCCGCGACGGCAACATCGCCTACCGCGCGGGCCGCGACATCAAGGCCGGCCGGGTGTGGACCAACTGCTACCACCAGTACCCCGCGCACGCCGCGTTCGGTGGCTACAAGCAGTCCGGCATCGGGCGTGAGACCCACAAGATGATGCTCGACCACTACCAGCAGACCAAGAACCTGCTGGTTTCGTACAGCAACAAGGCCCAGGGATTCTTCTGACGAGCGCTCGCGCGAGGAGCATCGAATTCTGATCCGTAAGGCCTGAACAGACCCCGTCGAGTGTGAAGCTGTTGCGACGATTGACCCGCATACTCGCAACAGCTTCACACTCGCGGCATTTCTCGTTCCGACAACACAATTCGTAGGAGGCTTGATGGGTGCCCTGTCGCTGTCCACGGCGCAGAAGGTGGTTGACGCCGCGATCGAGAAAGCGAACGAGATCGGTCAGCCGATGAACATCGCCGTCGTCGACGACGGCGGCCACCTGGTCGCGTTCGCCCGCATGGACGGCGCCATCAAGGCCAGCATCGACATCTCGATCCGCAAGGCGCGCACGTCGATCCTGATGAACCTGCCGACGAGTGCGCTCATGGACGTCGCGCAGCCCGGTGGCGAACTGTACGGGCTCGAACAACTGTCGGGCGGCCTGGTGCTGTTCGGTGGAGGCCTGCTGCTGGAACGTGACGGCGCGGTCATCGGCGCCATCGGCGTCAGCGCCGGAAGCGTCGAGCAGGACGTGAAGGTCGCCGAGGCCGGCGTCGCCGCACTCTGACGCTTCAGGAATCGCTCAGTCCACGAGCACACAGTCGCCGCAGTATCCGCCGCCGGGCACCTGATAGAACAGGCAACAGTTCCGGCGGCGGAACCGGCCGTCGGTGACCTCGGCGGTGCCGAGCAACGGCTCGGCCGCGATCATGTCTCGCACGAGTGCGCGGCCGAAACCCTCGGCGCCGGGTCGGTTCTGGGCGAGCACCGTCACCGCACCGTTGGCGGCCGACGCGATGTTGCCCCACATCACCTGCGGTGGCAGCGAAACCGCCTGCTGCATGGCCGTGTTCAGCAGACGTAGGACGCCGTCGACCAGCGTCGCGGTGATCTCGGCGGCCGCCGAGCCCGCGTCGGGCACGGGTGACCACTCGACGCGGGAAACGCCCAACGCCGGCCGGTGCGACGAATCGTCGTGCCAGAACACCGAATCCGGTGTCAGCGACGGTACAGCGGACAGGCACGCCGCCGCGCCGACGGCGGGGGAGAGCAGGCGCGACACGATCGACAGGTGCAGCGACGATGCCGCGGCCCTGACCGGGACATCGTCGACGCCGATGCCGAACCCGGTCGCGGTCGCCGCACGCATGCGCGACGTGTACTCGCGCAGGATCGCGGCGTCGCCGCACAACGTGTCCACGGGTCGCCACGAACCACCCGCGACGGGCAGAGCGAAGAACTCACCCAACGCCGCAAGCGCACCCAGATTCCGATTCTCCATTGTGGGCACACGGTAATCGGTGGATCGATACAGTGCGCACGCCCGCCTTGACCTGCGACGCAACGCTCGTGCAACGTGAGCCAGAGCACAATTGGTACTTGCGTAAGAGAACACGCCTGGGCGAGTGATCGCCCCGCATCAGTTGGGAGCTTGCATGTCAGAACCCGTCCTCGATCCCGCGGTCGACTACCCGCTGAGCCTCAACCGCAAGGACCTGCTCACCACGCCCAACGGCAAGCCGATCGATGCCATCACGATGGACGCCGTGATGTCGGGCGAGGTGTCCGCGTCGGATCTGCGCATCACTCCGGAGACCCTGCGGTTGCAGGCCCAGATCGCCGAGGGGGTGGGGCGCAAACAGCTCGGCGCCAACCTGCGCCGCGCTGCGGAGATGACCGCCATCAGCGACGAGCGCGTGCTGCAGATCTACAACGCGCTGCGCCCCAACGCCTCGACCAAGGCCGAACTCGACGCGATCGCCGAGGAGTTGGAGACCCAGTACGGAGCGACGATGCTGGCCGGCCTCGTCCGCGAGGCCGCCGACGTCTACGAGCGCCGCGACATCCTGGCCACCAGCGAATAGGAGACACCTGTGACGACAGCCAGAAATCTGGGCACCGAGGCCAAGCGCCAGTCGGAACGCACCAAGCTCCTGGAGGAGCGCCCGGTCAACCTCGACGGCTTCGTCCAGGAGTGGCCCGAGGTCGGCATGGTCGCGATGGACAGCGCGTTCGACCCCGAACCCAGTGTGCGGGTGGAGAACGGCGTGATCGTGGAGATGGACGGCCGCGCCCGCGCCGACTTCGACTTCATCGACCAGTTCATCGCCGACCACGCCATCGATGTGGCCACCACCGAGCAGTCGATGGCTCTGCCGGCCGTCGAGATCGCGCGCATGCTGGTGGATCCGCGCGTGACCCGCGACGAGGTGATCGCGGTGACCGGCGGGCTGACCCCGGCCAAGCTGCTGGAGGTCGCCAAGAACCTCAACATCGTCGAGATCATGATGGGCATCCAGAAGATGCGGGCCCGTCGCACCCCGGCGAACCAGGCACACTGCACCAGCGCCCGTGACAATCCGCTGCAGGTCGCGTGTGAGGCCGCCGAGGCGTCGCTGCGCGGGTTCTCCGAAGTGGAAACCACTTTGGGCGTCGTGCGGTACGCGCCGCTGGTGGCGATGGCGCTGCAGATCGGCAGCCAGGTGGGCTCCGGCGGCCTGCTGACCCAGTGCGCGCTGGAGGAGGCCACCGAACTCGAACTCGGCATGCGCGGCATCACGGCCTACGCCGAGACGATCTCGGTGTACGGCACCGAATCGGTGTTCGTCGACGGTGACGACACCCCGTGGTCCAAGGCGTTCCTCGCGGCGGCCTACGCGTCGCGCGGCATCAAGATGCGGTTCACCTCCGGCACCGGATCCGAGGTGCAGATGGGCAACGCCGAGGGCCGCTCGATGCTGTACCTGGAGATCCGCTGCATCCTGGTGGCCAAGGGCGCGGGGGTGCAGGGCCTGCAGAACGGCTCGATCTCGTGCATCGGCGTGCCGGGCGCGGTGCCCGCGGGCATCCGTGCGGTGGCCGCGGAGAACCTCATCGCCTCCGCGGTGGACCTCGAATGCGCGTCGGGCAACGACCAGTCGTTCTCGCACTCGCCGATGCGGCGGACGGCACGCCTGCTGCCGCAGATGCTGCCGGGCACCGACTTCGTCTGCTCGGGGTACTCCGCAGTCCCCAACTACGACAACATGTTCGCCGGGTCCAACCTCGACGCCGAGGATTTCGACGACTTCAACACCATCCAGCGCGATCTGCAGGTCGACGGCGGCCTGCGGCACGTGAACGAGGCCGAGATCGTCGCCGCGCGCCGCCGGGCCGCCCAGGCCCTGCAGGCCGTGTTCCGGTACCTCGATCTGCCCGCGATCACCGACGCGGAGATCGAGGCGGCGGTGTACGCACACGGCAGCCGTGAGCTGATCCCGCGTGACGTGCTCGAGGACCTCAAGGGTGCGCAGCAGGTCATGGACCGCAACGTCACCGGCCTGGACCTGGTGAAGGCACTGGAGTCCACCGGGTTCGCCGACATCGCCGAGAACCTGCTCGCCGTTCTGCGGCAGCGGGTTTCGGGCGACCTGCTGCAGACGTCGGCGATCATGACGCGCGATCTGAAGCCGCTGTCGGCGGTCAACGACCGCAACGACTACGCCGGACCGGGCACCGGGTACCGCCCGTCCGGTGCGCGGTGGGAGGAGATGAAACGGCTGCGTCACGTCACCAGCGCCGAGAACCCCGAACTGGAGGTGGAGTGATCATGAGTGCGCAGAGCACACAGGCACAGCGCACGCTCGAGCTGGTCGGTGACAGCCCCGCCGAACCCGGCAAGCGGTCCGACGAGGTGGTGCTGGCCGTGTCGCCGGCGTTCGCCGACTTCTTCAGCCAGACCATCATCGGGTTGTCCCACGCCGACGTGATCCGCGAGATCCTCGCAGGCATCGAGGAACAGGAAGTCCACGCCCGCTGTATCCGCGTGCGCCACAGCAGCGATCTGGCGGTCCTCGCGCACACCGCGGCGAAGCTGTCCGGCTCGGGCATCGGCATCGGGATCCTGTCGCGTGGCACGTCGATGATCCACCAGCGGGACCTGCCGCGGCTGTCGAGCCTCGAGCTGTTCCCGCAGAGCCCGCTGATGACGCTGGAGACCTACCGGTCCATCGGGTCCAACGCCGCGCAGTACGCGAAAGGCGAGTCGCCCGAACCGGTTCCGACGCTCAACGACCAGATGGCCCGCCCGCGCTGGCAGGCCAAGGCGGCGCTGCTGCACCTCAAGGAGACCGAGCAGGTCGTCAAGCAGGCGAAGCCCGTCGAGGTGGTGCCGCAGTTCGGCGTCGCCGAGGCACTGGGGACCTGATGGCACTTACCGTTGTCGGCGTCGACATCGGTAACTCGACCACCGAGGCCAGCGCCGCGGCGATCGAATCGGACGGTTCGGTGCGGTTCCTCGGCGCGGCGCTGACCGCGACGACCGGGATCAAGGGCACACCCAAGAACGTCGACGGCGTCGCGGCCGCGGTGACGCGCGCTCTCGCCGAGGCCGGGATCGCGCCCGCCGAACTCGACGTCGTCCTGCTCAACGAGGCCACCCCGGTGATCAGCGGGCTCGCGATGGAGACCATCACCGAGACCATCATCACCGAGTCGACGATGATCGGGCACGATCCGCGCACCCCCGGCGGTCGCGGACTCGGCGTCGGGACCACGGTCGCGTTCGACGCGCTGCCCGAAGCCGATCCGGGTGCCGGGTTCGACGCGGGGGTGATCGTCGTCGTCCCGAAAGGCGTCGACTTCGAGGCCGCCGCGCACACGATCAACGCGGCCACACGCCGCGGTGTCAAGGTGACCGCAGCGATCCTCGGCAACGACGACGCCGTGCTGGTGGTCAACCGCCTCGACACCAGGATCCCCGTCATCGACGAGGTGTCGCGCATCGACGCGGTCCCGCTCGGCATGCTCGCGGCCGTCGAGGTCGCCGGGCCCGGCCAGTCGATCCGCACGCTGTCCAACGCGTTCGGTCTCGCCACGATCTTCGACCTCGACGCCGCGGCCACCAAGGTGGTCTCGCCGGTGGCCCGCGCCCTGACCGGCAACCGGTCGGCGGTCGTGGTGCGCACGCCGGCAGGCGACGTCGCCGACCGGACCATCCCCGCGGGATCCCTTGAGCTGAGCGGGGAACGGCGGAAGGCCTCCATCGACGTGTCCCGCGGGGCCGTCGAGATCATGGCCGCCGTCGAGCGCGTCGCCCCGCTCACCGACGTCGTCGGCGAATCCGGCACCAACACCGGCGGCATGATCTCCAACGTGCGCCAGAGCATGGCCGACCTGTCCCAGCACGACGCCGCCGACGTGCGCATCCAGGATCTGCTGGCCGTCGACACCTTTGTGCCGCAGGAGGTTCGCGGCGGCGTGGCCGGCGAGGTCGCGCTGGAGAACGCCGTCGCGCTGGCGGCCATGGTGCGCACCAAGGAAAGCGGTATGCGCGCGGTGGCCGACGCGGTCCGCGACCGTCTGCGTGCCACCGGCGCGACCGGCGCCGACGTCGAGGTCGGTGGCGTGGAGGCCGAGATGGCGGTGCTGGGCGCGCTGACCACACCGGGCACCGACCAGCCACTCGTGGTGCTCGATCTCGGCGGCGGATCCACCGACGCAGCCCTGATCGAGGCCGACGGCACCATCGACGCCGTGCACCTCGCGGGCGCGGGCGATCTGGTGACCAAATTGATCGACGCCGAACTCGGACTGGACAACCTGGAACTCGCCGAGGACGTCAAGCGGTACCCGCTGGGCAAGGCCGAGAGCTTCTTCCACGTCCGCCTGGAGAACGGCACCGTGCAGTTCTTCGAGAAGGCGCTGCCCACAACGGCGTTCGCACGGGTCGTCGCGCTCGCGGACAACGGCATGACCCCGATACCCACGCGGCATTCGCTGGAGCGCATCAGGGCCGTGCGCCGCACCGCCAAGGAGCGCGTGTTCGTCGTCAACGCGTTGCGGGCACTGCGAGCCATCGCCCCTGCCGGTGATCTGCGCCAGATCGACTTCGTGGTGCTGCTCGGCGGGTGCGCGCTGGACTTCGAGATCCCCGAACTCATCGCCGACGCGCTCGCTCCGTACGGGATCGTCTGCGGTACAGGAAATGTGCGGGGGACCGAGGGGCCGCGCAACGCCGTGGCCTCGGGGCTGGTGGCCGCGCACGCCCAGAAACCGGGGACGCCCCTTGACGCGTAGCGCCGGACAGCCCGAGCGGCCCGTGATCCAGGTGTTCACCGCGCTGACGGGCGCTTCCGGGGAGTATGCGGCGGTCACCCGCGACGTGCTGGCCGGCATCGAGGAAGAAGGCGTCCCGTACGCCGTGACGACGGTCGCCGAGGACGTGCCCGTGGCGGATCTGGCGCGCCGGGCCGCCATGAGGTCGCCACTTCAGGTGGGGGTGGGGATCGGCGCAGGCGGCGGGGTCTGCGTGCACCACGACATGCTGGAAGATCCCTTGCCCGAGTTGAGTTCTGCCGACCCCGCTGATTCGGTGGCCGCGCGGATGCTCGGGCACAACGCGGCGCGAATCGTCGTCGGTTTGCCACTCAAACCTGATTGATCTCATCCGGTTTGCGCGTTGGGGTGGACAGCCACGCCATCGGGGGAGATACTCATTGATCAAAGGTTGAGTTTCCAACCTTTAGGTCCGTGCAGGGTGGCGCGGCCGACGCTCGAAGCCCGAGAACCGGGGGCCGAAAGGTGGTTACACCGGTCAGTTGCACCGACGGTGAGCAACTGGCGCTCGTCGAATCCGACGCGAATCCAATGGCATTGCAAACAAGGGAGTTTGACATGGCGGGTGTGGAAGAACACCTGGAAAGTGCAGATTACCTGCAGAAGCGCCAGCTCAAATCGGGCAGCGCGGGATGGGTGCTGCTCGCCGGACTGGGCGTCAGTTACGTCATCTCGGGTGACTACTCCGGGTGGAACTTCGGCCTCGAACAAGGCGGCTTCGGCGGCCTGGCGATCGC
Organism: Mycolicibacterium smegmatis; assembly: GCF_001457595.1. Classification (GTDB taxonomy): domain Bacteria; phylum Actinomycetota; class Actinomycetes; order Mycobacteriales; family Mycobacteriaceae; genus Mycobacterium; species Mycobacterium smegmatis. The sequence continues at coordinate 1,716,438 of NZ_LN831039.1, forward strand.
GGCCATCATCATCGCCGGCATGTACCTGGCCCTCGTGCTGGGCATGGCCGAACTGTCCTCGGCGCTTCCCGCGGCAGGTGGCGGCTACACGTTCGCCCGCCGGGCCCTCGGCCCGTGGGGCGGTTTCGCGACCGGCACCGCGATCCTCATCGAGTACTCCATCGCACCCGCGGCCATCGCCACCTTCATCGGCGCATACGTCGAGTCCCTCGGCCTGTTCGGCATCACTGCCGGGTGGTGGATCTACCTCGTGGCGTTCGCGATCTTCATCGGCATCCACCTCGCGGGTGTGGGTGAGGCGCTCAAGGTGATGTTCGTGATCACCGCCATCGCCATGGTGGGCCTGGTGGTGTTCGCCCTCGCCGCGATCGGCCAGTTCGACGCGTCCAACCTGACCAACATCGCGCCCGACGCAGGCGCCGCCGGTGCGTCGTCCTTCCTGCCGCACGGCTACCTCGGAATCTGGGCCGCGATCCCGTTCGCGATCTGGTTCTTCCTCGCGATCGAGGGCGTGCCCCTGGCCGCGGAGGAAACCGTCGATCCCGAGCGCAACGTGCCCCGCGGCATCATCGCGGGCATGGGTGTCCTGCTGGTAACCTGCGTCGTGGTGCTGTTCCTGGTGACCGGCGCCGGTGGTGCCGAACAGATGTCGACGTCGGGCAACCCGCTCGTCGAGGCGCTCGGTGACGGCACCGCGGCCAAGGTCGTCAACTACATCGGCCTCGCGGGCCTGATCGCGAGCTTCTTCTCGATCATCTACGCCTACTCGCGCCAGTTGTTCGCCCTGTCGCGTGCCGGCTACCTGCCGCGGGCGTTGTCGGTGACCAACAAGCGCAAGGCGCCGACGCTGGCGCTGGTGATCCCCGGCATCATCGGCTTCCTACTGTCGCTGACCGGCCAGGGCGACCTGCTGCTCAACATGGCGGTGTTCGGCGCGGCGCTGAGCTACGTGCTCATGATGGTCAGCCACATCACGCTGCGCGTGCGTGAACCCAACATGCCGCGGCCGTACCGCACCCCGGGCGGCGCCGTGACCACCGGGTTCGCGCTCGTCGTCGCATGCTTCGCGGTGATCGCGACGTTCCTGGTGAACCCGATCGCCGCGGGCCTGTGCCTGCTGGTGTTCGCCGGATTCATGCTCTATTTCGCGGTGTACAGCCGCCACCGCCTGGTGGCCAACTCGCCCGACGAGGAATTCGCCATGCTGGCAGAAGCGGAGAACGAACTGAAGTGAGATATCGGCAGCAGGTTTCGGGAGTCACCTACACCTTCGACGGTCTCGTCGAGGTGATGGCGAAGGCGACGCCATTGCGGTCCGGTGACCAGCTCGCCGGATGCGCGGCCGAACACGACGGCGAACGCGCCGCGGCCGCATGGGTACTCGCCGACCTGCCGCTGGATGTTTTCCTCAACGAGGAACTGGTGCCGTACGACACCGACGAAGTGACCCGGCTGATCATGGACACCCATGACCGCCAAGCATTTTCGTCGGTGTCGCACCTCACCGTCGGTGGATTCCGCGACTGGCTGCTCGACGTCGCGGCCGAGGACGACAGCGCCGCGCGGCTGGCCGCCGTCGCACCGGGGCTCACCCCGGAGATGGTGGCGGCGGTCAGCAAGATCATGCGCAACCAGGATCTGATCGCAGTGTCGGCGGCCGCGCGGGTGACCGCGGCGCTGCGCACCACGGTCGGCATCCCGGGCACCATGGCCACCCGGCTGCAGCCCAACCACCCGACCGACGACCCGCGGGGCATTGCCGCGGCCGTCCTCGACGGGTTGCTGCTGGGCTGCGGCGACGCCGTCATCGGGATCAACCCGGCCACCGATTCGCCGCAGGCCACCGCGGATCTGCTGTATCTGCTCGACGGCATCCGCACCCGCTACGACATCCCCGCACAGTCGTGCGTGCTGTCGCACATCACCACCACGATCGGTTTGATCGAGGCCGGCGCCCCCGTCGACCTGGTCTTCCAGTCGATCGCGGGCACCGAGGGCGCCAACACGGCGTTCGGCGTCAACCTGCAACTGCTGCGCGAGGGCAACGAGGCCGCGCGCTCACTGAACCGTGGCACCGTCGGCAACAACGTCATGTACCTGGAGACCGGGCAGGGCTCGGCGCTGAGCTCCGGGGCGCATCTGGGTGTGGGCGGCAAGCCCGTCGACCAGCAGACCCTCGAAGCCCGCGCCTACGCCGTGGCCCGCGACCTGTCGCCGCTTCTGGTCAACACCGTCGTCGGCTTCATCGGGCCCGAGTACCTCTACGACGGCAAGCAGATCATCCGTGCCGGGCTGGAGGACCACTTCTGCGGCAAGCTGCTGGGCCTGCCGATGGGCGTCGACGTCTGCTACACCAACCACGCCGAGGCCGACCAGAACGACATGGACACCCTGCTGATGCTGCTGGCCGCAGCGGGGGTCGCGTTCGTCATCACCGTGCCCGGTGCCGATGACGTGATGCTCGGCTACCAGAGCCTGTCGTTCCACGACGTGCTCGTCGCGCGGCGCACCCTCGGCCTGCGTCCCGCACCCGAATTCGAGACGTGGCTGCGCAAGGTCGGCATGGTCGACGACGCGGGCCGTCTCACCCCGTTCGACGTGTCGCGTTCCCCGCTGCGCGAGCTGACCGTCGCGGAGGCGTCGTGACCGTGTCGAACGATGTTGCGGTGCAGCAGTTCTGGGACGAGCTGCGCAAGACCACACAGGCCAGGATCGGCCTTGGCCGCGCGGGCAACTCGCTGCCCACCCAGCAGGTGCTCGAGCTCGCCGCGGCCCATGCCGCCGCGCGCGACGCCGTCCACGTGCCGCTCGACGTCGAGGCGCTGGCAGCGCAGGTGCGTGAGGTCGGCATCGGTGAGCCGATCGTGGTGACCAGCCGCGCCACCTCACGCGACGAATATCTGCGCCGGCCGGATCTGGGCCGCCAACCCGCCGAGGGCACGGAGGTCCCCGAGTCGGGCGCCGACATCGGATTCGTCCTCGCCGACGGGTTGTCGCCCATGGGGCTCAACCACCATGGCGCGGCGCTGCTCAAGGCCTTGGTGGAACGGCTGAAGGACCGCCACACACTGGCACCGCCGATCATCGCCACGCAGGCCCGCGTCGGCCTGGGCGATCACATCGGCGCGCAGGCCCGCGTCCGCACGCTTCTGGTGATCATCGGGGAGCGGCCCGGGCTCAGCGTCGCCGACAGTCTCGGCATCTATCTGACCCATCTGCCGCAGCCTGGCCGCACCGACGCCGACCGCAACTGCATCTCCAACATCCACCCACCCGACGGCCTGGGATACGCCGAGGCCGCCCGCGTCGCATCGACCCTGGTCGACGGCGCCGTCGCGCTCGGGCGCTCGGGCGTCGACCTCAAGGACACCTCCCGCGACGCCGCCCTCGGCCCGCTCAGCCCACACGAACTCGCTTAGCCTCAGCGTCGAGCGTTGGCTTGTGTGCCACATTTCCCGAAAATCTCGCACACAAGCCAACTTTCGCCAGTGCGTCAGTAGTAGGGAGCGCCCGCGGCATGCAACGCGTCGCGGGTGCGGGCGACGACCGTGCCCTGGCGGTACCGCAGCAGGTCGGCGCCGACGTGCACCATGCGCCATCCGAGGCCCTCGTACTCGGCGTTCTGCTCGATGTCCCGCGTGCGTTGTGTCGGATCGGTCCAGTGCTGGATGCCGTCGTACTGCACACCCACCTTCCACTCGGGCCAGCCCATGTCGATACGGCCCACGCGATGACCGTGGTCGAACACCTCGATCTGGGTGTGCGACGGACGCATCCCGGCCGAGGTGAGAAGCAGGCGCAGTCTTGTCTCCTGCGGTGACTCGGCACCGTCGTCGGCGAGATCGAGGACCTGCCTCAGCTGCGCCAGCCCACGAACGCCGTGGTGGCGATCGACCAGCGGCCACACATCGGGAATCTTCAGGCGCGTCGCCTGGATCAGGGCGTCGACCCGGATCACGGCAGGGGTCAGCCCGCGTCGGCGGCCCAGATCGAATGCGGTCCGCTCCGGCGTGGTGGCGCGGATGCCCCTGAGTTGGCAGACCTCGTCATCGGCGAGGGTGTCGCTGTGGATCGTGATGCCGGACGGATGTGAGCGGCTCGGCTGGTTGAGTTCGGCGGGATGACCGGCGTCGATCCACCGTGAACCGTGCAGGGCCGACGCGGACAACCCCATCACCGTCGAGCGCCGGCCCGACCACAGCCACGCCGCCACGGCCTTGTCCACGGGTGTCAGCGTGGTGCCGCGCGGCACGTAGACATTGCGGAACACCGCGTCGTACCTGGTGCGTAGTTGGTAGCGGTTGACTCTGCCGGCAGCCAGCGCCTCGGTGCCCAGAAACGGCATATGAATAGGACGCGGCGCGGTGCGTACCGGTTCCGTCTATGGCGAGCGTTGGCTTGTGTGCGAGATTTGTCGAAGAATTCGCACACAAGCCGACGCTGGACGGTCGGAGGGCGTTTTGACCTGCGCCGACACTGCCCGGTAAGCTGCTCCGTTGGTGTGTGCTGCCCTCGCGGGGGCGAGCGGTTCCGGGTCAATGTCGGTCGCCGGGACTACAAGTGCGCACGCCTGACCGGCACCAAACCCGGGGAAACCCGAAACGAGAAGGGTAAGCACTGTGCCTACTTACACGCCGAAGGCGGGTGACACCACGCGTTCGTGGTACGTCATCGACGCCAGCGACGTGGTGCTCGGCCGGCTCGCCTCCGCAGCGGCAACGCTGCTGCGTGGCAAGCACAAGCCGACATTCACGCCCAACGTTGACGGTGGCGACTTCGTCATCGTGATCAACGCCGACAAGATCGCCGTCAGCGGCGACAAGCTCACCAAGAAGTTCGCTTACCGCCACTCGGGTTACCCGGGCGGCCTCCGCAAGCGCACCATCGGTGAGCTGCTGGAGAAGCACCCGGCCCGCGTCGTCGAGAACGCGATCATCGGCATGCTTCCGCACAACAAGCTCGGCCGTCAGATCCAGAAGAAGCTGAAGGTGTACGCGGGTCCCGATCATCCGCACGCCGCGCAGCAGCCGATTCCGTTCGAGATCAAGCAGGTGGCCCAGTGACCGATGTGACCGAAACCGAGGTGGTGACCGAGAGCGCGGAGCCGCGCGAGCCGGTCATCATCGACCGTCCGATCCAGACCGTCGGCCGCCGCAAGGAGGCCGTGGTCCGCGTGCGTCTGGTGCCCGGCACCGGCCAGTTCAACCTGGATGGCCGCACGCTGGAGAACTACTTCCCGAACAAGGTGCACCAGCAGCTCATCAAGGCCCCGCTGGTCACCGTCGACCGGGTCGATCAGTTCGACATCTACGCCCACCTCGATGGTGGCGGCCCGTCCGGTCAGGCCGGCGCGCTGCGCCTGGCGATCGCCCGCGCCCTGATCCTGGTGCAGCCGGAAGACCGGCCCGCACTGAAGAAGGCCGGGTTCCTCACCCGCGACCCGCGTGCCATCGAGCGCAAGAAGTACGGCCTCAAGAAGGCCCGCAAGGCTCCTCAGTACAGCAAGCGCTGATCTGTCGCCTTCAGCCGCCGAGCGTGGAATTTTTCCGCGCTCGGCGGTTTTTTATGCGTCTGTTGCGCGCACGCACAGTAATTCTTTGCGAATTCAGCCAGTCAGGCGTCTGTACTGATCAAACGGCTCCATTCCTTTTCCTGTTCTGCCCCAGGCAAATCGGTTCCGGTGAACTCCACGTGCCCGATTTCGTGATCGGGGTTTGACATCGCGGCGGAAGGTCAAAACCCTGGAGTCGAAGCGGGGGCGCTCGAACGTGCCCGGGCGGAATCGAAACCGCCGTCGGTACGAGTCAGTCAGCTCGTTGGGGGACCGAACCGCTTTCCTGACTGAAAAAGGAGTAGTTGATGAAGAGCACTGTGAAGCGAATGACGGTCGGCGCGGCCCTGGGCGGGGCGCTGTTCCTGTCCGCGGGAATGGGCATCGCCAACGCTCAACCACGCGATGGTCAGGTCGACCTCGCACTGGGCACCGCAGGTGTCCTCGAAGACGTGCCCATCGGCGCGGCATCCCAGGTTGCCGCGGGTGTGTGCGACGGCGACATCGGCCAGATCACGACGCTCGCCGAGACCGTCGATGCCAATGGCGCTCAGACCAACGTCTGCAACAACACCATCGGCGCAGTCGAGTTCCGCCAGAACGACGGCGCACCGGCATCCGCGGAAGAGCCGCAGTCCAACCAGCAGGGCACCCAGGAATCGACCGAAGGGTCGGCCGAGGAGTCCACGGACGGCGCCTCCGCTGAGGGCACCGGCCCGTCCGAGGACACCGGCAGCAGCACGGCGCCGACCACCACGACCACCGAAGAGGAGAGCGGCAGCTAGTCACCGCTGATCCGAACCAGGGGAGCGCCGCCCGCAGCCAGCGGGCGGTGCTCTCGTTTTGCGGGTCTCGACCGGATACCGGTTCATCGCGACACAACCTGTGACCTCGATGGTTGTGTTTCGCGGGGGTAATTATGAGAAGTTTGTCAACATGGCTCGACTGTTCGGCACCGATGGCGTGCGCGGTGTCGCCAACCGCGACCTGACCGCTGAACTGGCACTGGCCCTCGGCTCGGCGGCGGCGCGGCGCCTCAGCACCATCACCACTGCCACCGCCACCGACTCGGCCGAACGTGCCCGCCGCGTGGCCGTCGTGGGACGCGATCCCCGCGCCAGCGGCGAGATGCTGGAGGCCGCCGTGATCGCTGGCCTGACCAGCGAAGGTGTCGACGCCCTTCGGGTCGGTGTGTTGCCCACCCCGGCGGTCGCCTACCTGACGAGCGCCTACGACGCCGACTTCGGCGTGATGATCTCGGCGTCGCACAACCCGATGCCCGACAACGGCATCAAGATCTTCGGCCCCGGCGGCCACAAACTCGACGACGCCACCGAGGACCGCATCGAGGAACTCGTCCACGCGGGTGCCGTGGCCCGGCCCACCGGTACGGGCATCGGCCGTGTGCTGGACGCCGAGGACGCGCTGGACCGGTACCTGCGCCACGCCGGCAAGGCCGTCACGACGCGCCTCGACGGCCTGACCGTCGTCGTCGACTGCGCGCACGGTGCCGCGTGGGCTGCCGCGCCGCGGGCCTACCGTGCCGCCGGTGCCAACGTCATCGCGATCAACGCCGAACCGACCGGCCTGAACATCAACGACAACTGCGGATCCACCCACATGGATGTGGTGCGGGCCGCGGTCGTCGAACACGGCGCCGATCTGGGGCTGGCCCATGACGGCGACGCCGACCGCTGCCTGGCCGTCGACGCGACCGGCCATGTGGTCGACGGCGACGCGATCATGGTGATCCTGGCCCTGGCCATGCAGGAGGCCGGTGAGCTGGCCGCCAATACGCTGGTCGCGACCGTGATGAGCAATCTCGGCCTGCACCTCGCGATGCGCGCGGCCGGGATCGACGTCCGCACCACGAGCGTCGGCGACCGGTATGTGCTCGAGGAACTGCGGTCCGGTGAGTTCTCGCTGGGCGGTGAGCAGTCCGGCCACATCGTGATGCCGAGCTTCGGCACCACCGGCGACGGCATCGTCACGGGCCTGCGCCTGATGTCGCGCATGGCCCAGACCGGGTCGTCGCTCGCCGAACTCGCCGACGCCATGCATTCGCTGCCGCAGGTGCTGATCAACGTCGCGGTCGCCGACAAGACCACGGTTGCGCAGGCACCGTCGGTGCGGTCGGCCGTGGCCGCCGCCGAGGCCGAACTGGGTGACACCGGACGGATCCTGTTGCGCCCGTCCGGAACCGAGCAGGTGGTGCGGGTCATGGTCGAGGCCGCCGACGAGGACACCGCACGCCAGGTCGCGGCGCGGGTCGCCGAATCCGTGAGTCTGCAGGGATAGTCGCCGAACAGGGAACCGGACCGGCACCCGGTGCGTCTAAACGGTGCATGGGAGAGTTCGATCGGGCCAGCGTGGATGCCGACGCGCTGCGTGCGGCAGCACACGGCTACGACACCGTCGCCGAAACCATCGATACCGTCATCCGGACGACGCTGGGCCGACCGGTCTTCGACGGCGCGTCCGCCGGGCGCCGCCATGTCGCGCACGGCAACGCCGTCCGCGGCGCGCTCGACGACCTGACCGGCGCGATGCGGCAGTGGGCGACCGCCGCCGACGAGATCGCCCACCTCTTACGAACCTCGGCTGGCCGTTACGCTGTCGCCGACGCTCACGCGGCGTCCCGGGTGGGTGGCTAGGTGCCCGAATCCTTCGACGCGGCAACGATCCTCGCACCCGGTCGCGAAATCCTCGACATCTTCACCGAGTACGTGACGGCATGCCGCATACTCGGCCACCACCACCATGACCTGACGCGGTTGCACGAGTGGTACGACACCGAGGACGGTCTGGACCTGCGGGCGATCGAGGGCGACCAGCGCGCACTGAGAGCGGCCGCGCAGGCGGCTGAGCAGGCACTGAGCCTGCAGGACAAGCAGTTACGTCTCGTCGACGACGGCTGGCAGGGGGGTGCCGCGCTGGCCGCGCGCGAGCACCTGGCCCGCCATCAGACCGCTGCAGGGCACACCGTCACCGCGCTGCACACGGCGGCTGTGACACTGAACCGGTTGCGGGACAGCCTGTGTGAGGCCTTGACGCGTAAGGTCACCGCGACCGTGCAGATCGAAGGGCGACGCGGAGCGCAACGTGCCGAGTGGTTGGCCGCCGCGCGCACCGTGACCGCGGGCATGGCGGGGGATCGCTCCGCGGCCAGTGAGTTGATCGATCAGGAGGTCCGACCGTTCGTCGCCGACGACATCGCCGGCGACTGGATAGCGGCCATGCGGTCGGCGACGGATGCGGTGGCCGACGCCTACGCCGACGCGGTGGCCGCGCTGCGTGCGGGTCCGATACCCGTGTTCGGCCCGGCCCTGCGGCTCGATGCGGTGAGAATCGGTGCGACGCCGGCTCACGAACCACGGCCTGCGTTCGAGCGGACGATTCCTGCCGGACACTCGGCCGCCGAGATCTCCTGGCCGACAGCACCACCCGCTGCACCGCCGGTGCTCGCAGCGCCTGCACCGCCGAGCGTCGAGGTCGCACGGCCTGCTGAGGTGAGCGCCGAGGTCGCACCGCCTGCCGAGGTGACACCGCCCGCCGCGGCTGGTCAATCCACGGCACTGCCAGGGATGGGAGGTGTCGCCGACCCGGGACTGGGCGGCGTGGGTTCCGGGCTGAGTTCGGGTGTCGGCTCCGGGCTCGCGGGTGCCGGGCAGCAACTGGCCGACTTGTTCGGCGGGCTGATCGGCTCGGCGGCTGAAGGACTCCCGGAGGCCGACGTGCTCGATGGGGCGCCTGCCGACGGACTGGACGACCTCGACGACCCTGAAGAGCCCGAAGAACTCAGCGATCCCGAAGAAGAGGAGACCGCTGAGGAGGAACCTGCCGACGAGGAACCTGCCGACGAGAGCATCGACGAGGCCACAGGCGAGGCCACGGGCGAGCCGGCAGAAGCCGCCGAGATCGAAGAGGAACCCGTCGACGCCCCGGAAATCGTTGAGCCACAGAAAGAGCCACCTGAACCGGTCGCGCCGCCGTCTCCGATCACGGAACCACTGGCGCAGCCCGAAGGCGAGACGCCATGTGAGATCGCCGCCGACGAGCTACCACAGGTGGGGTCTTAGACGGTCTCGTCGCGGCACGCCAGCGCGGCGGTGATGAACTCGTCGCGCACTGGATTGTCGGTGGCCGCGTTCCAGATCAGCGTCACCCGGTTGGGTGGCAGGCCCTCGACCGGTACTGCGCGAACATCGGGCCTGCGGTAGAAGTCTGTCGTCGACCGCGGCATCACCACGAATCCCTCACGCGCGGCCACATGTTCGAGTTTGTCCTCGACGGTGTGGACAGCGGTCGGCGGCGGCGCCCAGCGCTGTCCGGGTGCGGCGGTACGCCGGACTTCCGCCAGGATGGCGGGATCCTGCAGCAGCAACCGGTCGGCCAGGTCGTCCATCGTCAGCGATGGCCGCGTGGCCAGCGGATCGTCGGCGGGAAGCACAGCGAAGTACTGCTCCTGCAGCAGCGGTGCCGAGCCGAGGCCGGGGGTGTTGCCGTCGACCTCACGGGCGTAGACCACGTCGACGTCGCCGCTGCGAACCGACTCGACCTGTTCGGCCCAGCTCACCTGCCGCACGATGGCGCGCCGGCCCGGTCCTGCGGCTTCGAACGCCGCTGCGGCCGCGGTGGCCCGTAGCCCGGGCATCACGCCCACGGTGACCGTGCGACTCGGCGAAGCTGCTTGAAAAAGCCTTTGTTGCAAGGCCTTCGCGTCGTCGAGAAGTACCTTGGCATCCTGGAGCAGCTGGGCGCCCGCCGCGCTCAGCTGGGTTCCGTTGGAGCCCCGGACGAACAGTTGCACACCGAGTTCGTTCTCGAAAGCGCGGATCTGCCGTGACAGCACGGGTTGGGCGATGTGCAGTCGCTGGGCGGCACGACCGAAGTTCAGCTCTTCGGCGACCGCGACGAAATAGCGCAGCTTGCGCAGGTCGAGGTCGCGGCTCGGCGATGGGGCCATACCGTCAGGGTATCGCCGGACGACGAAAAGAGTCTTGGACGAGCCCGGACACCGCGACCGACAGTGGAGGCATGAACCTCAAGAATGCACGAGTACTCCTCGTCGGCGGAACCTCCGGCATCGGACTGGGGGTGGCGACGGCGGTGGCCGAGCGTGGCGGTGTCCCGATCGTCGCATCCCGCAACCAGGCCAGTGTCGACCGCGCCCTGAGCACGTTGCCCGATGGTGCGCGCGGTCTCACGGTCGATCTGACCGATCCCGCCGCGCTGGCAGGCTTCGCCGCCCAGGTCGGGCCGATCGAACACCTGGTGTTCACCGCGGGTGAGGCGTTGCAGATGTATCCGCTCGCCGACATCACCGCCGAGGCCATTCGTGACCTGTTCGGCACCCGGTTCGCCGGGCAACTGCAGACCGTGCGCGCCTTCGCACCGCGCATCACCGCTGGTGGGTCGATCACGCTGACCAGTGGTACGGCCGCCGACAAGCCAGACCTGGGTGTGCTGCCCGCCGCGGTGTGCGGCGCGGTCAGCGCGATGACGCGGGCGTTGGCCGTGGAACTGGCACCGTTGCGGGTCAACGCCGTCGCCCCCGGACCGATCGACACCCCGCTGTGGTCGGCGCTCGCCCCCGAGGGGCGCGATGCGCTCTATGCGCAGTACGCACAACAACTTCCGGCGGGCCGGATGGGTGCGGTGACCGACACCGCGGTGGCCTACACCTATCTCATGGAGCAGGAGTTCGGTACCGGGCAGGTGCTGACAGTCGACGGTGGAGGCACCCTGGTGTGAACCCGGCGGTGCTCACGCCGGGGTGGCGACCCGCGGCGTATAGCAGCCGTGGAACGTGAGCGGCAGATGGTGTCGAAGCCGGCCCTGGTAGACCGGTCCGGCCTCGATGTCCTTGGCCTCCAGGATGATCAGGCTCGCGATGTTCTCCACGCCGTCGATCACCGGCACCAGCAGCCAGCCGTCGTCCTCGTCCACCCCGTCGGAGTGCGCCGCGAAGATCGCCTCGTGTGGCAGGTGACCATCGGGTAGTCGGTACACCGTCTCCTTGCCAGTGGTGTTGTCGATCTTGGCCACCGCGTTGGGATAGATGTCGCCGCCCAAGGCCGCCGAGAGATACGTGTAGCGGTTCTGCGATGCCATGGTCTTGACGTTGAGCATCGGGAACTCGCAGTACAGATCGGTGATCGGCTCGCGGCTCACGTGACCTGACGGCGTGATCCGCAGGCGCGTCAATTGGCCGCCGTAGGGCATGGTGGCCGTCTGCGCCAGCGTCGGGACCAAGGACAGCTGTCCGTTGAGTTCCTGCCAGCTGGAGTGGTAGTCGACCAGTTCGACGACCGTATCTCGGCCATCCTCATAGGCATTCGACAGATGCAGGTGCAGCGACGGGTCGGTGTGCAGGATGCGGGGCCTGCCGCCGTCGCGGGGCACCAGGGCGATCATGGTGCCCTGCGTGGCGTCGTAGTCGATGGCATCGATAAAGTTGCGCACACCGATTCCCGCCTCGAGGGACCTGCGCAACGGGAAGACGAGGGGAGGTATGACGAACACCATGTGGTGATGCGTCAGGCCGACATCGTGGTTGAACATCGGACGCGGCAACGGGACGTGGCCCAGGCGATGCAGCCTGCCGGTACGGTCGACGCGGTAGCAGATGAGTTTGGGCGTCGGGAACATCGCCAACCCGAAGTTGAACATGTCGCCGGTGGCGAAGTCCCACTTGGGATGTGCCGAGAACGCGCCCAGCCACTTCAGGCCGCCGTCGAAATCGTGCGCGCCGAGAGTGTCGAGAGTGTCGGGGTGGATCCGGGTGGGACGGCCGCCTTCCCAGAGCGCAAGGAGTTTCCCGGCGTGCATGACGACGCCGGTGTTGGCCACGTTGGCCGGCAGTCGCAGCGCGTTGGCGAGTTTCCCTCCGGGACGCATCGTCCCGAGTGCGCGGTACGGAGCGCCTTTGGACGCCAACGATTTCTCGTAGTGTTTGGTGCGGACATAGCGATTGCGGAAGCGCACCGTGCCGTCGGACATCACGAACATCGACAGCATGCCGTCGCCGTCGAACAGGTGCCCCAGTTGTTGACCGCCCGCGTCGAGCTTGCCCGGCCCGTTGCGGTACAGGGTGCCGCGCAGCGCGTCGGGAAGTGCGCCTTCGACGTCGTCGATGGTGTAGTCGTACTCCTCGTACAACGACGTGTTGTAGGGCGAATACGGGGAGAACGTGCCTTCGGTGACGTCGCTGGGAGCGAGACGGGGAGGGCTCCTGTGCATGAGTGCCTCCCAACTTCATTAATTGGTCGACCAATATAATAATGCCGCCGCGCCGGTGTGTACAGCTTTCGCGCGGCACCCACCGCAGACGCACTCGTGCTCGTGGGCGGTCAGATGCGTTGCCGGCCCGACGGAACCGGGTGGTAAACGGGTCTTCGCCTGTTCTCGGGCCGTCTCTGACGGTGATGTTGACAACCGTCGTGGTCGCCCAGTTTGTGCGGCATGTGGGTGAAGATGGAGAAATGAGGCAGACCAGGGCCGCCAGATCGGGGCCGGGACGTCCAGCAGGCACCGACAGTGTCGACACGCGGCAACGCGTGATCGACGCGGCCTGTCGCTGTTTCGCGCAGTACGGCTACGGGCCGGCAACCAACAATCAGATTGCCGAGATGGCCGGTGTGACAGCGGGTTCGGTCTATTACCACTTCGGCACCAAGAACAAGTTGTTCGAGGCCGTGTGTGACGACGTCTACGGCAAGATCCTCACCCGGGTCATGCTGGCCGTCTCCGGATCGCATTCGGTGGTCGGCTTGCTGCGGGCGGTGTTGACCGAGTCGATGCGAATCAACCACGAGTCGCCCGAGCTGGCCGGTTTCGTCGCGACTGCGCCCATCGATGCGCGCAGACACCGCGAGCTCGCGGAATCGTTCGCCACACAGGGTGCGCGCATGGCCGACGCGCTGACCGACGCGGTGCGGTCGGGGCAGGACGCCGGCGACATCGCCGCCGATCTCGATCCGGTGCGTGTCGCACGCCTGATCAGCGCCGTCGTCGACGGGTTCGCGCATGCGGCGGTCTCTGCCGACCCCGACGAGATGGACAATATGAACGAGCTTTTCCAGTCGCTGCTGCTCGACACCACATAGGCACTCGGGCAACGCCGTTGGCATCACCTACCGCGTGAGCGCCACCAGCTCCTCGCAGAACCGCACGGCTTCGGCCGTATCGGTCGCGATTGGGTGCACCAGTAGCGTCGTCACGCCGGACTCGGCGTAGGCCGCCAGCCGTTCCTTGACGAAACCCCTTGGCCCGACCAGCGATACATTGCGCACCAGGTCGTCGGGCACGGCCGCGATCGCCTCGGCCTTCTTGCCCGCCAGGTACAGGTCCTGGATCTGATCGGCGACCTCACCGTAGCCGTAGCGGGTGGCGAGGTTGTGGTAGAAGTTCTTTCCGCGTGCGCCCATGCCGCCGATGTACAGCGCCAGTTGTGGTTTCGCCCAGGCCAACCGGTCGTCGACGTCGTCGCCGATCGCGAGGCTCGCGCTCACCACGACGTCGAGCGGGCCGAGGTCCGGGTCCCGTTTGGCCGCACCCGCGCGCAGCGCATCGCCCCATACGTCGTCGGCCTTTTCCGGGAAGTAGAACACCGGCTGCCAGCCCTCGGCGATCTCGGCGGTCAGTTCCACGTTCTTGGGTCCGAGCGCGGCTATCGTGATCGGGATACGTTCGCGCACCGGGTGATTGATCAGGTGCAGCGACTTGCCCAGGCCCGTGCCCCGTTCGGCGGGCAGAGGCAGTTGGTAGTACCTGCCGTCGAAATCGACGTTCTCGCGCCGCCACACCTGCCTGCAGATCTCGACCACCTCGCGCGTGCGTCCCAGCGGCGCGTCGAACGGGACGCCGTGGAAGCCCTCCACGACCTGCGGGCCCGAGGTGCCGATGCCCAGGCGGAACCGTCCGTCGGAGACGTAGTCGACGCCCGCGGCCGTCATCGCCAGAAGCGAGGGCGTGCGCGTGTAGATCGGCACCACGCCGGTGCCGAGTTCGATCGTGGAGGTCTTGGCGGCCAGGTATCCGAGCTGGCTGATCGCGTCGAAGGAGTAGGCCTCGGCGACCAGTGCGATGTCGACGCCCACCTTCTCGAGCTCGACCACCTGATCGGCCGCCTCTTTGAAACCGCCCGCATAACTCAGGAAGATGCCGGTCCGCATCACCGTGTTATACACCCAACCGGTTGGTTGAGGAAGCATCAGGCTTCAGGTCAGGGCTTCAGCATCGCGACGACCCTATCCTCCAACGCCGCCGCGTCCTCGGCGGGGTCGGCGGTCACGGCGTGCGGAAGCGCCACCTCGGGATCGGCGAAATCGCGATAGGTCTTGTCACCGGCCAGCGTGGCCAGAAGGAAACCGGTCAGCAGGGCCCGGACCCGCTTCTGGGTGCCCTTGTCCGCCCCGGGCAGACCGACGAACTTGGCCAGGCGCCGTCCCTCTACCAGGCCGCCGGCCTCGACGTCGTCGACCGCGCGCAGCGTCGCATCCGGCCACGCCCGCGCCAACTCGACCGCGTTCGAGCGCAGCGTCATGCGGTCACCCGGATCGGTGAGCACCAGACCCGGGATCCTCAGCCCCGCCGCGGGCTGCTCGGCCGGCGGCTTGGTGACGGTGGGGAACAGGGCGGCGACGGTTTTCGGCGCGTTGGGCGCCGAGGCCAGGCCCGCCGCGGCGAACACTGCCGCCGACGCGCCGAACCCGTGCCCCACCAGACCCCGCTTCGCCGGGTGGACGCTGATCTTTCCCTGGCCCAGGCGGACACCGCTGACGATGTCGAGCGCCGAACCCAGGTCGAACGCGAAGTTCAGCACCGACGGCAGCGGCCCGGTCTCGGTGTTGGGTGCGGCCGCGACGATGCCCCAGGACGCCAGGTGCTCCAGCGTGCCTGCGTAGTTGTCGGCCTTGGTGATCCAGTCGTGGCCGAACGCGACACCGGGAAGGTTGAAGCCGGACTCGGGCGTGTAGATGACGCCGGGCAGGCCGGCGAACGCCAGATCGCCGCGCAGGACGCGGTGCGGTCCACGGCGGGTCAACGCAGAAAAGAGCTTCTTCGTGCTGGCCACCCGATGACGTTAACCCACACCTGTGCCCGGTCAGGTTCCCGAGCGCGAAGTTGCCGCCCCGACCGGTGACCACGGTCACGCCGTGACCGGCGCCATCCGGCGCTGATCCGGCAAGGAACCGGGGGAGCGACCCGGCGGCGCTCCGGACGTTCGGACGCCCTGCACTACCCTGGTTCACTATGTGTGGAATCGTCGGCTACGTAGGGCACCGCCCGGCCCGCGGCATCGTGGTCGACGCGCTGCGCCGGATGGAGTACCGCGGATACGACTCCGCGGGCATCGCCCTGATCGACGGCAACGGCGGGTTGACGGTCCGCCGCCGCGCCGGGCGGCTGGCCAACCTGGAGGCCGCGCTCGCCGAGACCGACAGCAACGACGGTGACGTCCTGGGCGGCAGCACCGGCCTGGGCCACACCCGCTGGGCCACCCACGGCAGGCCCACCGACCGCAACGCGCACCCGCACCGCGACGCCGCGGGCAAGATCGCCGTCGTCCACAACGGCATCATCGAGAACTTCGCGCCCCTGCGCGCCGAACTGGAGGCCGCGGGCGTCGAGTTCGCCAGCGACACCGACACCGAGGTCGCCGTGCACCTGGTGGCCCGCCAGTACACCCAGGGCGACACCGCGGGCGATTTCCCCGCCTCCGTGCTCTCGGTGCTGCAACGGCTCGAAGGCCACTTCACGCTGGTGTTCGCCAGCGCCGACGATCCGGGGACGATCGTCGCCGCGCGCCGTTCGACGCCGCTGGTGCTCGGGATCGGCGACGGCGAGATGTTCGTCGGCTCCGACGTCGCGGCGTTCATCGAGCACACCCGCGACGCCGTCGAACTCGGACAGGACCAGGCCGTGGTCCTCACCGCCGACGGCTACCGGATCACCGACTTCGCGGGCAACGACCGTCTGGAGGCCGGCCTCGACTACCGCGAGTTCCATATCGACTGGGACCTGAACGCCGCCGAAAAGGGTGGCTACGACTACTTCATGCTCAAGGAGATCGCCGAGCAGCCCTCTGCCGTCGCCGACACGCTGCTGGGGCACTTCGACAACAACCGCATCGTGCTCGACGAGCAACGCCTGAGCGATCAGGAACTCCGCGAGATCGACAAGGTCTTCATCGTCGCGTGCGGCACCGCCTACCACTCGGGACTGCTGGCCAAGTACGCCATCGAGCACTGGACGCGGTTGCCCGTCGAGGTCGAGCTCGCGAGCGAATTCCGTTACCGCGACCCGGTTCTGGACCGCAGCACGCTGGTGATCGCGATCTCGCAGTCCGGCGAGACCGCCGACACGCTCGAAGCTGTGCGCCACGCCAAGACGCAGAAGGCCAAGGTGTTGGCCATCTGCAACACCAACGGCAGCCAGATCCCGCGCGAGGCCGACGCCGTGCTCTACACGCGGGCCGGGCCGGAGATCGGCGTGGCCGCCACCAAGACGTTCCTGGCGCAGATCGCGGCCAACTATCTCGTGGGGCTTGCGCTCGCACAGGCGCGCGGCACCAAGTACCCCGACGAGGTGGCCCGCGAGTACCGCGAGCTCGAAGCCATGCCGGACCTGATCAAACGTGTTCTGGCCGGGATGGATTCGGTGGCCGCGCTCGCCGAGCGCTTCGCGCCGTCGTCCACGGTGCTGTTCCTCGGGCGTCATGTCGGCTACCCGGTGGCGCTCGAAGGTGCGCTCAAGCTCAAGGAACTCGCGTACATGCACGCCGAGGGCTTCGCGGCCGGTGAGCTCAAGCACGGCCCCATCGCGCTGATCGACGAGAACCTCCCGGTCATCGTCGTGATGCCGTCGCCCAAGAACGCGGCGATGTTGCACGCCAAGCTGCTGTCCAACATCCGCGAGATCCAGGCGCGCGGCGCGGTGACCGTGGTGATCGCCGAGGAGGACGACGACACGGTGCGGCCCTACGCCGATCACCTGATCGAGATCCCATCGGTGTCAACGCTTTTCCAGCCGCTGCTGTCGACGATCCCGCTGCAGGTGTTCGCCGCGGGCGTGGCCCGTGCGCGCGGGTACGACGTCGACAAACCGCGCAACCTGGCGAAATCGGTCACGGTCGAATAACCCATGGAGGTGGCCGTGCCGCAGGTCAACATCGCTTCGCGATGGAGCCGCGGCGGCCTCGGCGCGTTCGTGGGCGAGGCAGCGTTCGCCCACTACCTGGACGCCTACCGGGCCGGGATGGCGTTGCTGCCGCCATGCGAGACCTTCGACGTGCCAACCGCGTTCGGCACTGTGCGTGCCTACCGGTTCGCCGGGCCCGAGTGTGGGGCGCCGGTGGTCCTGCTGCCGGGACGCAACGCGGCGGCGCCGATGTACGCCACCAATCTCAAGGCGCTGCTGCGCCACCGCACGGTCTATGCGGTCGACCTGCTCGGTGAGGCCGGTCTTTCGGTGCAGCACACCCCGATCCGCACGATCGAGGATCAGGCGCACTGGCTTGACGACGCGCTGGGCGGGCTCGGACTCGACCGTGCGCACCTGTTCGGGGTGTCGGTCGGCGGGTGGACCGCGGTCAATGCGGCCGTGCACCGCCCCCGGCGTATCGCGTCGCTCACGCTGCTGGACCCGGTGTTCACGTTCGTGCGGATGCCGCTCGCACCCATCGCGGCCTCGGTCCTGATGTTCGCCCCCGGTGTGCCCGAGCGGTGGCGCCGTCGCGTGCAGAGCTGGATCGCCGGCGGGGCCGACCTCGATGCCGCCGCGCCCGAGGCCACGCTGATCGGGGCGGGAGCAACGGATTTCACGCTGCGCACCCCCATGCCCAAGCTGTTCACCGACGAGCAGTTGCGAGCGGTCGACCTCCCCGTGCTCGCACTGATCGCCGGACGCAGCGTCATGCTCGACCCGCAGCGGGCCGTCGCGCGCGCCCGGGCCCTGCTGCCACGCGGGCAGGTGGAACTGTGGCCGGACGCCTCGCACGCCATCAACGGCGAATATCCCGACGAGATCGCCGAGCGCGCCCGCCGCATGTGGGACCAGGTCGACGGCGTCCGCCGCGGGTGAACTCATGGCGACTGTCCGCGAACAGTTCGACGCACGCTTCGAGTGCGAGCTCAAACTCTTGATTTCGGGTATTCGCCGCGAACGTCGACTTCTGTGCGAGTTTTCGCCCGGATGTGAGCAACAAGCCCACGTTCGGCGTTGACGCCCAGCCCCACGGCCAACCCGCACGCGATCAACCCCACGCCGCACCACACCGCCACGCCGGGGACGGCCCCCGTGAGCGGGATACCGATGACCGCGGCGGCGACTCGTGCCACTCCCGTCAGCAGGCCGGCCCGCGGCGACGCCGCGAACTGCTCGCCTGGGACGGCGAACTGGTGATCGAGGACGACTACGACGCCGAATACCGCTACGACCGGGCACCCGTTCCGGCGCTGCATCCCTCGGCGCCCGAGCGCATCGCCTACGCGGGCAGCACCTCCAAGACCCTGGCCCCGGCGTTGCGGCTGGGCTGGCTGGTCGCACCGCGGCCACATCCGGCTGGTCCGCGCCCGGCACCGCGCCAGGCGGGACGCGCTGCCCGCCGACGTCGATGACGTGGCCCTGGCTGATGAACTGCGCCGCGCCGGTGTGTTGGTGCACCCATTGTCGTGGCATCGGCGGACACCCGGACCGCCCGGTCTGGTTCTCGGATATGCGTCGCATTCGCCGGACCGGTTACGCGAGGCGGGGTCGATCATCGCGCGGATCGCCGAGTGACGGCCACCAAATCCTGACCCCGGCGAACGAACGCACGTAACCTGTTTGACGCGCGGACACGTCGAGCAGGATGGGAGCTGATGCGGCACTACTACTCCGCCGACGCGATCCGTGAAGCCGAGGCGCCTCTGTTGGCAGCGCTGCCTGACGGAGCTCTGATGCGCCGCGCGGCCTACGGTCTGGCGACGGCGATCCTGCGGGAACTGTCCGCGCGCACGGGCGGGGTGGCCGGTCGCCGGGTGTGCGCCGTCGTGGGCTCGGGCGACAACGGGGGCGACGCGCTGTGGGCCGCGACGTTCCTGCGCCGCCGCGGCGCGGCCGCCGACGCGGTTCTGCTGAACCCCGAACGCACGCACGTCGCCGCGCTCACGGCGTTCCGCCGCGCGGGCGGGCAGATCGTGCAAACGGTCGACCCGGCAACCGATCTGGTGATCGACGGCGTGGTCGGCATCTCCGGGCGCGGACCGCTGCGGCCCAATGCGGCCGAGGTCTTCGCGAGCACCGACGCGCCCGTCGTCGCCGTCGACATCCCCAGCGGCATCGACGTGCACACCGGCGCCACCGACGGCCCGCACGTGCGCGCCGCGCTCACCGTTACCTTCGGCGCGCTCAAGCCCGTGCACGCGCTGGGTGAATGCGGGCGCGTCGAGTTGATCGACATCGGACTCGACCTGGCGCCCACCGATCTGGCGTCGTTCGAGGCCGCCGACGTGCGGGCGCTGTGGCCGGTGCCCGGCCGGCGCGACGACAAGTACACACAGGGCGTCACGGGCGTGCTGTCCGGTTCGGCGACCTACCCGGGCGCCGCGGTGCTCAGCACCGGCGCGGCCGTCGCGGCGACGTCGGGCATGGTGCGCTACGCGGGCAGTGCCGCGCAGCAGGTGCTCGCGCACTGGCCCGAGGTGATCGCCTCGTCCACCCCGCAGGAGGCGGGTCGCGTGCAGGCCTGGGTGGTCGGCCCCGGCCTGGGCACCGACGACACCGCGAAGGCCGCACTGCGGTTCGCGCTGCAGACCGATCTGCCCGTGATCGTCGACGCCGACGCGCTCACGATGCTGGCCGCCGATCCCGCACCGGTGACCGGGCGCAGCGCGCCGACGGTACTCACCCCGCACGCGGGCGAGTTCGCCCGCCTGGCCGGCGCACCGCCGGGCACCGACCGCGTCGCCGCGGCCCGCGAACTCGCCGAGCGCCTGGGCGTGACGCTGCTGCTCAAAGGCAATGTCACGGTGATCGCCACCCCCGGCGCCACGACGTACCTGAACCCCGCCGGGCAGTCCTGGGCCGCGACCGCAGGTTCCGGGGACGTGCTGTCGGGCATCATCGGCGCGCTGCTGGCGTCCGGCCTGCCGCCGGGAGAGGCCGCCGCGGCCGCGGCATTCGTGCACGCGCGCGCGGCCAACCTGTCCGCGGCCGACGCCGGGCCGCGCCCGGTACCGACATCGGCTTCACGCATACTCGGACAAGTTCGGGCCGCGATCGCGGCCCTGTGAGCACCTCGAAAGGAAACTTCATGTCGCACAAGCAGAGTCGCGGTCCGCACGTCGCGCCGGCGTACACCGGACGGTTGGCCATGGCGCCCGTGCCGTCGCTGCGCCTGCCCGACGAGGCCATGGACCCGTCCGCGGCATACCGGTTCATCCACGACGAGTTGATGCTCGACGGCAGCTCGCGGCTGAACCTCGCGACGTTCGTGACGACGTGGATGGACCCCGAGGCCGAGAAGCTCATGGCCGAGACGTTCGACAAGAACATGATCGACAAGGACGAGTACCCGGCCACCGCGGCCATCGAGGCCCGCTGCGTGTCGATGGTGGCCGACCTGTTCCACGCCGAGGATCTGCGCGACGACGACCCGGCGAGCGCCGTCGGGGTGTCGACGATCGGGTCCAGCGAGGCCGTGATGCTGGCCGGGCTGGCGATGAAATGGCGCTGGCGCGCCAAGGCCGGCGACTGGAAGGGACGCACGCCGAACCTGGTGATGGGCGCCAACGTCCAGGTGGTGTGGGAGAAGTTCTGCCGCTACTTCGACGTCGAACCCCGCTACCTGCCGATGGCCGAGGGCCGCTACGTCATCACGCCCGAGCAGGTTCTCGACGCCGTCGACGAGGACACCATCGGCGTCGTGGCGATCCTGGGCACCACCTACACCGGCGAGCTGGAACCGGTCGCCGAGATCTGCGAGGCGCTGGACAAGCTCGCCGCGGGCGGCGGGGTGGACGTGCCGGTGCACGTCGACGCGGCCAGCGGCGGGTTCGTCGTGCCGTTCATCCATCCCGACCTGGTGTGGGACTTCCGGCTGCCCCGCGTGGTGTCGATCAACGTCAGCGGCCACAAGTACGGCCTGACGTACCCGGGTGTCGGGTTCGTGGTGTGGCGCAACAAAGAGCACCTGCCTGAGGAGCTGGTGTTCCGGGTCAACTACCTCGGCGGCGACATGCCGACGTTCACGCTGAACTTCTCGCGGCCCGGCAACCAGGTGGTGGGGCAGTACTACAACTTCCTGCGGCTGGGGCGCGCCGGGTACACCCAGGTGATGCAGTGCCTGTCGCAGACCGCCCGGTGGCTGGGCGACGAGCTGCGCGACAGCGAGCATTTCGAGCTGATCTCCGACGGTTCGGCCATCCCGGTCGTGGCGTTCCGTCTCAAGGGCGATCCGGGTTACACCGAGTTCGACATCTCGCAGGCACTGCGGGCGCACGGCTGGCAGGTGCCCGCGTACACCATGCCCGAGGGCGCCGAAGACGTCGTGGTGCTGCGTGTGGTGGTCCGTGAGGGGTTCTCCGCCGACCTCGCGCGGGCGCTCAAGGACGACATCATCACGGTGCTGGGCCAGCTCGACGCGCTCAAACCGCGCGGGCAGTTCGACCAGCTCCAGCCTTTCGCGCATTAGCCCAGCACTGGGCGGTCTGCGGCCTCTGGGACAATGGGCGCCGGAGATTATGACGATGCAGACCACCGAGCCCATGACACCGCCTGCGCCACTGGCGTCGGCGCAGGCCGTGATCGATCTGGGCGCCATCGACCACAACGTGCGCGTGCTGCGCGAACTCGCCGGTTCCGCGGACGTGATGGCGGTGGTCAAGGCCGACGCCTACGGACACGGGGCGCTCCCGGTGGCCCGCACCGCGCTGGCCGCCGGGGCCGCCGCTCTCGGCGTCGCGACCATCCCCGAGGCGCTCGCGCTGCGTGAGGGCGGCATCACGGCGCCGGTCCTGGCGTGGCTGCATACGCCCGGCACCGACTTCGCCCCGGCGATCGCCGCCGACATCGAGGTCGCCGTGTCGTCACGCCGCCAACTCGAACAGGTGACGGCGGCCGCGGCCGAGGTCGGCCGCACCGCGACGGTGACCGTCAAGGTCGATACCGGGCTCAGCCGCAACGGCGTCAGGGCTGCCGACTATCCCGAGGTGCTCGACGTCCTGCGCCGCGCGCAGGCCGACGGCGTAATCCGGGTGCGCGGTCTGATGAGCCACCTGGTGCACGGCGACGAACCGGACAACCCGTTCAACGGTCTGCAAGGACAGCGACTGTCCGACCTGCGTGCCCATGCGCGCGAGCACGGCGTCGACTACGAGGTGGCGCACCTGTGCAACTCGCCTGCGGCCATGACCAGGCCCGACCTGGCGTTCGAGATGGTGCGCCCCGGCATCGCGCTGTACGGGCTCAGCCCCATCCCCGAGCGCGGCGACATGGGCCTGCGGCCCGCGATGACCTTGAAATGCCCAGTCGCGCTTGTTCGCTCCGTGCACGCCGGGGATGGGGTGTCGTACGGGCACCGGTGGGTCGCCGACCGCGACACCACGCTGGCGCTGCTGCCCATCGGTTACGCCGACGGTGTGTACCGCGCACTGAGCGGACGCATCGACGTTCTGATCAGGGGCAGGCGCAGGCGCGCCGTCGGCCGGATCTGCATGGACCAGTTCGTGGTCGACCTCGGGCCCGATGCAAACGACGTGGCCGTGGGCGACGAGGCCATCCTGTTCGGTCCGGGCACCCGCGGTGAACCGACCGCGCAGGACTGGGCCGAACTGCTCGACACCATCCACTACGAGGTCGTCACGAGCCCGCGCGGACGCGTCACCCGTACGTACCTTCCGGCAGGACAACAAGATTGAGCAGCGTGCGATGGCTTGCCGGCGTGGCCGGGCTGGCCGCTGTCGGCACCGTGGCAGGTGTGTCGATCGCGCGCTCGCTCACCTTGCGGGTGAGCAAGGAAGACCCCTACGCCGGTGAGGATTTCGAGCTGCTCGACGCCGATCGCAGCTCGGTGATCACCACCGACGACGGCGTGCCGCTCGCGGTGCGCGAGGTGGGCCCGAAGGACGCCAAGTTGACCGTGGTGTTCGCGCACGGATTCTGCCTGCGCATGAGCGCCTTTCATTTCCAGCGGGCCCGCCTGGCCGAGCAGTGGGGCGATCAGGTGCGCATGGTGTTCTACGACCAGCGCGGTCACGGCCGCTCCGGGGAGGCACCGCCCGACACCTACACCGTCGAACAACTCGGGCGGGACCTGGAATCCGTTCTGGCCGTGACGGCCCCGCGCGGACCGGTGGTGCTGGTGGGCCATTCGATGGGCGGTATGACGGTGCTGTCGCACGCCCGGCAGTTCCCGCAGCGCTACCCGGCGCGCATCGTCGGCGCTGCGCTCATCTCGTCGGCGGCCGAGGGCGTCGACCGCTCCCCACTGGGCGAGATCCTGCGCAACCCGGCGCTGGAGGCCGTGCGGTTCTCTGCGCGTTATGCGCCGAAACTCGTGCACCGCACACGTGGTGCGGCGCGCTCGCTGATCGCGCCGATCCTGCAGGCGGGGTCGTTCGGCGACGAACAGGTGAGCCCGAGTGTCGCGGCGTTCGCCGCGGACATGATGCACGGCACGCCGATCCCGACGCTCGTGGAGTTCCTGCACGCGCTCGAGGTGCACGACGAGACCGCGGCGCTCGACGTGCTGGCCGGGGTGCCGACGTTGATCGCGTGCGGTGACCGTGACCTGCTCACCCCGGTGGAATACTCCAGGGAAATGGCCGAGCGGTTGCCGAAATCCGAACTGGTGGTCGTCGGGGGAGCGGGACACCTGGTGCAGCTTGAGGAGCCTGAAGTGATCAACGACGCGCTGATACGTCTGGTCGAGCGCGCGACCCCGTCGAAACTCGTCGCGCTGGCGCGCCGGGTGCGCAACCGGGTACGGCCCCATGGGTGAGCGGGTGGACGGGACAGCGCGGCCGGCCACCGCGGAGGACACCATCGCGCTGGGCGCGCAGTTGGGTGCCCACCTGAAAGCCGGTGACGTGGTGGTGCTGTCCGGACCGCTCGGAGCGGGAAAGACCGTGCTGGCCAAGGGAATCGCACAAGCAATGGATGTCGAGGGCCCGGTGGTGTCACCGACGTTCGTACTGGCGCGCGTGCACCGGGCCCGCCAGGCGGACCGGCCCGCCATGGTGCACGTCGACATGTACCGGCTGCTCGACGAGCCCGGCGCCGATCTGCTCGGTGAACTCGACGCGCTGGACCTCGACACCGACCTCGAGGACGCCGTCGTGGTGGTCGAGTGGGGCGAAGGCCTGGCCGAACGCCTGTCCGACAGCCACCTCGACATCCACATCGACCGCGGATCCGACACCGAGACCCGCACTGTGACCTGGCATTGGAGCCGGACGTGACGCGCACCGTCCTGACCATCGACACCGCGACCCCCGCCGTGAGCGCAGGCGTGGTGCGTCTGAGCGACGGCGAGGCGCCCGCGACGCTCGCCGAACGCGTGACCATCGACGCGCGGGCACACGCCGAGCAGTTGACGCCCAACATCGTCGCCGCGCTGGGTGACGCCGGGATCACCGCGGGCGATCTCGACGCCGTTGTCGTGGGATGCGGGCCCGGCCCGTTCACCGGCCTGCGCGTCGGTATGGCCAGCGCCGCGGCGTTCGCGCATGCCATCGGGGTCCCGGTGCACGGTGTGTGCAGCCTCGACGCGATCGGCGGAGACACCCGCGGCGACGTCCTCGTCGTCACCGACGCGCGCCGCCGCGAGGTGTACTGGGCGCGGTATCACGACGGCGCGCGCGTGGCGGGCCCGTCGGTGAACGCGCCCGCCGATGTACCCGCGCTGCTGGACGCGCCCGTCGCCGCGGTCGCCGGATCACCTGCCCACACCGCGTTGTTCGACCTGCCGGTACTGGAGCAGGTGTACCCGACGCCGGCCGGGCTGGTCGCTGCGGTCGCCGACTGGGACGATCCGCAACCGCTCGTGCCGCTGTACCTGCGCAGGCCCGACGCGAAACCGTCCGCGGCGGTGAAGCGATGAGCATCGACGGCACGGTGCAGTACACGCCGCTGCACAAAGACGACGCCGCACGCTGCGCCGAACTGGAATCCCAGCTGTTCGGCGGCGACGACCCGTGGCCCGCGCGGGCGTTCCTCGCCGAACTGGCCGCCAAGCACAACCACTACATCGCGGCCCGCTGTGACGGAAAGCTGGTGGGGTACGCGGGAATCGCACGGTTGGGCCGCGCCGTGCCGTACGAGTACGAGATCCACACCATCGGCGTCGACCCCGATCATCAGGGCCGCGGCATCGGGCGGGCGATGATGCAGCTGCTGCTCGAATATGCCTCGGGCGGAACGGTCTTCCTCGAAGTCCGCACCGACAACGAACCGGCGATCAAACTGTACGAAAGCCTCGGGTTCGTCACGATCGGACTGCGCAAGCGGTACTACCGGGCCAGCGGAGCCGACGCCTACACCATGCAACGCCTGCCCCAGGAGGGCCCGAAGTGATCATCCTGGCCATCGAGAGTTCCTGCGACGAAACCGGCGTCGGAATCGCCGATCTGCGCGACGACGGCACCGTGGCACTGCTGGCCGACGAGGTCGCCTCCAGCGTCGACGAACACGCCCGCTTCGGCGGCGTCGTCCCCGAGATCGCCTCACGCGCGCACCTTGAGGCGCTCGGACCGACGATGCGGCGCGCGCTCGACGCGGCGGGCATCGAGCGCCCCGACGTCGTCGCGGCCACCATCGGACCCGGCCTGGCCGGCGCGCTGCTGGTCGGGGTCGCCGCGGCCAAGGCCTACGCGGCAGGTTGGGGTGTGCCGTTCTACGGCGTCAACCACCTCGGCGGGCACCTGGCTGCCGACGTCTACGACCACGGCCCGCTGCCCGAGAGCGTGGGTCTGCTGGTCTCCGGCGGGCACACCCACCTGTTGCACGTGCGTTCACTCGGCGAGCCGATCATCGAGTTGGGCAGCACCGTCGACGACGCCGCGGGCGAGGCCTACGACAAAGTGGCCCGGCTGCTGGGGCTCGGCTATCCCGGTGGCCGGGTGCTCGACGAACTGGCCCGCACCGGCGACCGCAATGCCATCGTCTTCCCGCGCGGCATGACCGGTCCGCGCGATGATCCGTACACGTTCAGCTTCTCGGGCCTCAAGACCGCCGTCGCCCGCTACGTCGAAGCCCATCCCGAGGCGTCCCACGCCGACGTGGCCGCCGGTTTCCAGGAGTCGGTCGCCGACGTGCTGACCGCCAAGGCCGTGCGCGCTGCGACCGATCTCGGGGTGTCGACGTTGTTGATCGCAGGCGGCGTGGCCGCCAACTCGCGGCTGCGTGAGCTCGCCGAGGAGCGCTGCGCGGCCGCAGGGCTTACGTTGCGGGTGCCGCGTCCCCGGCTGTGCACCGACAACGGCGCGATGATCGCGTCGTTCGCCGCGCACCTGATCGCCGCGGGCGCGCAACCGTCGCCGCTGGACGCGGCCAGCGACCCGGGGCTGCCGGTCGTCAAGGGCCAGGTCGCGTGAACCCCGAGCGGCTCGCGCACACACTGCAGATCACCGAGCTGCTGTACCGCTACGCCGAGCTCGTCGACGCCGGCGACTTCGACGGCGTCGGGCAGCTGCTGGGCCGCGGCGACTTCATGGGCGTCGCGGGCGCCGAGGGCATCGCCGCGTTGTTCGCGTCGACCACGCGGCGTTTCCCCGAGCACGGCAACCGGCCCCGCACTCGGCATCTGGTGCTCAACCCGATCATCGACATCAACGGGGAGCGCGCGCAGGCGCGGTCGACGTTCGTCGTCATCCAGAACACCGAGACCATTGCGCTGCAGCCCATCGTGGCCGGGCGCTACGCGGACACGTTCGCCCTGGACGACACGGGGTGGCACTTCACCGAGCGGCGGGTGGACGTCGAGATGATCGGTGACGTGTCGGAACACCTCATGCTGGATCCGGACACCTTGCCCAAGTAATCGCGGAGCAATCACGGGGCAACCTTGAGTGCTAGCACTCTCATGTATAGAGTGCTAGGTGGCAGGCGGACGCCCCACGTGCCGGCACCCGCGACGACGGAGCGAGGGGTCAGGACGCATGCCGAACAACCTGGTAACCGGAATCTGGGGACTTCCCGGATCTCACCTTTAACTAGTGGAGGGCTCCATCGTGGCGAGCGTGAACATCAAGCCACTCGAGGACAAGATCCTCGTTCAGGCCAACGAGGCCGAGACCACGACCGCTTCGGGTCTGGTCATCCCCGACACCGCCAAGGAGAAGCCGCAGGAAGGCACCGTCGTCGCAGTTGGCCCCGGCCGCTGGGATGAGGACGGCGAGAAGCGGATCCCCCTGGACGTTGCCGAGGGTGACACCGTCATCTACAGCAAGTACGGCGGCACCGAGATCAAGTACAACGGCGAGGAGTACCTGATCCTGTCGGCCCGCGACGTGCTGGCTGTCGTCTCCAAGTAATCACTCGTGTAACCGCCCCGGAGGTCCCCGTGTCACACGGGTGATGTCCGGGGCGGTACGCGTTAGGCGTCTGAAAGAGACTTATGAGCAAGCAGATTGAATTCAACGAAACCGCCCGCCGGGCGATGGAGGCCGGCGTCGACAAGCTCGCCGACGCCGTCAAGGTCACGCTCGGCCCGCGCGGTCGTCACGTGGTGCTGGCCAAGTCTTTCGGCGGCCCGCAGGTCACCAACGACGGTGTGACGATCGCCCGCGAGATCGACCTCGAGGATCCGTACGAGAACCTCGGCGCCCAGCTGGTGAAGTCGGTCGCCACCAAGACCAACGACGTCGCCGGTGACGGCACCACCACCGCCACCGTGCTGGCCCAGGCGCTGGTCAAGGCCGGTCTGCGCAACGTCGCCGCCGGTGCCAACCCGATCGCCCTTGGTTCGGGCATCAGCAAGGCCGCCAACGCGACCAGCGAGGCGCTTCTCGCCTCGGCCACGCCGGTCGACGACAAGAAGGCCATCGCGCAGGTCGCCACCGTCTCGTCGCGCGACGAGCAGGTCGGCGAACTCGTCGGTGAGGCCATGACCAAGGTGGGTCACGACGGCGTCGTCACCGTCGAGGAATCCTCGACGCTGGAGACCTACCTCGAGGTCACCGAGGGCGTCGGCTTCGACAAGGGCTTCCTGTCGGCCTACTTCGTCACCGACTTCGACTCGCAGGAAGCAGTTCTCGAAGACGCGCTGGTGCTGCTGCACCGCGACAAGATCAGCTCGCTGCCGGATCTGCTGCCGCTGCTGGAGAAGGTCGCCGAGGCAGGCAAGCCGCTGCTGATCGTCGCCGAGGACGTCGAGGGCGAAGCCCTGTCGACCCTCGTCGTCAACGCGATCCGCAAGACGCTCAAGGCCGTTGCGGTCAAGGCGCCGTTCTTCGGTGATCGCCGCAAGGCGTTCCTGGACGATCTCGCGATCGTCACCGGCGGCCAGGTCGTCAACCCCGACGTCGGCCTCCTGCTGCGTGAGGTCGGCCTGGAGGTCCTCGGCTCGGCACGTCGTGTCGTGGTCAACAAGGACAGCACCGTGATCGTCGACGGCGGCGGCACCGCCGAGGCGATCGCCGATCGCGTCAAGCAGATCAAGTCCGAGATCGAGACCACCGACTCCGACTGGGATCGCGAGAAGCTGCAGGAGCGGCTGGCCAAGCTGGCCGGCGGCGTCGCGGTGATCAAGGTCGGCGCGGCCACCGAGACCGACCTGAAGAAGCGCAAGGAAGCGGTCGAGGACGCGGTTGCCGCGGCCAAGGCAGCGGTCGAGGAGGGCATCGTGACCGGCGGCGGCGCCGCACTGGTGCAGGCCCGCTCGGCGGTGGAGAAGCTCCGCGGCGAGCTCAGCGGTGACGAGGCGCTCGGCGTCGACGTCTTCGCCTCGGCGCTGTCGGCTCCGCTCTACTGGATCGCCACCAACGCCGGCCTCGACGGTTCCGTCGTGGTGAACAAGGTCTCCGAACTTCCCAAGGGGCAGGGCTTCAACGCCGCCACGCTGGAGTTCGGTGATCTGGTCTCCGCCGGCGTCGTCGATCCGGCCAAGGTGACCCGCTCGGCTGTTCTCAACGCCGCCTCGGTGGCCCGGATGATCCTGACGACGGAGACCGCCGTCGTCGACAAGCCGGCCGACGAGGACGAGCACGGCCACGGCCACCACCACGGCCACGCTCACTGATCCATTTCACGCGACACCCCCGGTCCGCTTGGGCCGGGGGTGTTTTCGTTTGGGTGCGGGCGCCGCTGAGCGGTTTTTCGAGGCCTGCGAGACCGGCAAGGGCTGGGCCCGCTGCCGGCAGTACTGCCACTCCGATGCCACCTTCACCGCGCAGGCCGACGCGCTGGCGGACGTGGTGGACTTCGAGGCGACAAGATCCGCCATATGACGAAGATCTGGAGCGACGGCGTGACGATGCAGCAATTCGGCTGGGCCTGAATCATTTTGCCGAGCGCGTCGAGCTTCGGTCAGGACCCTGGGGTACTACTTGTCAGCGTCCCGTCTCCGAGCTCGACATCATGGCTGTGATTTCCGCTCCTGGCGGCGAAACCACGACCATGGTGTCCATGTTGGCGATAGGGGCCAGATCAGTAATACCAGTGGGAGACACTCTCACCGCTGGCTCGCGCTCGGGGGTACCGGTCGACGTATGCGGCCTATAGTGCGTGAGCCGCGTCAGCGGTAGACATTGTCGGGCGTGACCACCCCGGTGACCGCGGTCGCGACGGCCGTGCCGACCTCGTGGGGCACATCGGTGTTGACGAAGACCACGAGCGTGCTCTGGGCCTCGGGAAGTCCCACCACGACGGTCTCGAAGCCCGGGGTGATGCCACTGTGGCCGATCCAGCCGTTCGTGTCGAAGGCGCCCACACCGTATTTCGCGTTCTCGCTCATCGGCAGGGCGGTGCGGAAGCGTTCGTCGCGAAGATTCTCGGAGAGCAACTCGCCCGACGACAGCTTCTGTGCCCAGACCCGCATGTCGTCGAGAGTCGAGATCATGTTGCCGTTCGACCACGCCCAGGACGGGTTCCAGTCGGTGGTGACGCGCGGGGTTCCGTCCAGGACCGTGTAGCCCTGCGGATGGGGCTCGGGGAAGGCCGGTGACGTGGGAATGCTCGTGTGCGTCAACTTCAATGGCACCAGGATGTGCTGCCGGACATAGTCCGCGAGGCTCTGGCCGCTGAGTTTCTCGACCACCAGACCGAGAAGCACGGTGTTGGTGTTGCAGTAGTCGTACTGCGTTCCCGGTGGGAACTGCAGCGGTTTGTCGAGGGCGTAGCCCAGCAGTTGTTGTGGAGTGAAAGTTCGTTGCGGGTCGGCGAGGAACGCGGCCTCGAATTCCGGCACGCCGTCGTAGGTGACCAGACCGCTTTGCATCTGCGCCAGGTGACGCAACGTGATCGTGTCGCCCGACGGCACGTCCGCGACGTACATCGAGATCGGGTCGTCGAGTCCCGCCTTGCCCTGATCGATCAGTGTCAGCAGCGCGGTGATGGTGAAAGTCTTTGTCAGACTGCCGATCCGTGTGTACATGTCGGCCTGCATGGGGGCTCGGGTCGCGGTGTCGGCGACGCCGAATGCCCGAACATAGGTGACGTCAGGCCCCCAGAAACCGACAACGGCCCCGGGGATCGACAGGTCCGCCATGACTTTCCCGACCGCATCGTCGAGTTGCGCGGCAATCGGAGGGGCGGCGGGTGCCGTTGCACACGCAGACGCCGCGACGAACGTGATCGCCGCGATCACGGCGCCGGTGGCGGCCCGGACAAAACCGGGCACCAACGGCCACGCGCTCATCATCTGACAGTAGTGACCCTCTGCCGAGCGTGGGCGTTATGCACGGATTTCGAGCGAAAAGCGTCAACAAGGCCCACGGTGGGCGCGCACTATTGCTCCATGCGCACGGGGCGGTGTGTCGCGGTGGCCGGGGTGGTGGCGTGCCTGGCCCCGGCACTGGCCGTGCCCGCGGCCGCGACACTCGACCCGATTCCCGGCGAGGGATTCTTTCTGGTCGGTACCGACATCGCACCGGGTCTGTACACCACCGGGGGATCGGAGTCACCGTTCGCGGTCTGGATCAACGACGTACCGACACAGGACTCGATGTGCATGTGGTTCACCTACAGCACGCCCGATGCGAACAAGGACAATGTGGTCGCGACGAACATGTCGGTGGGCCCGATGAACGCGAACATCAACTCGACGGTGAAGGCGTTCGAGACGCACAACTGTCAACCGTGGACGCGAGTCACCTGAGCGACGACGTCCCGGATCGCTTCGACCACCAACGCGGGGGAGTAGAGGTAGATGTCGTGGCCGCTGTGGGTTTCGGTGATGTGCCCGGCGCCGATCGCCGCGGCGAGGCGATCCTGCGCGACGAGCCAGTCGGCGAACGTGACCTGCTCGCCCTGCCTCGCCGACTCCGGCAGAAGATCGGTGCGCCATGGTTTGTCGGCCGAGAGCACGACGGCCGGCACCGCGGGCAGGCCAGGTGCGGCAGCGATGCGGCCGAACGCGTCGATGAGAAGCACGCCCTCACGCACCTGATCTGACGTCGTCGCATTGCTGGCGTCCCAGTTCGCGAGCGCGGCCGGGTTGACGACGTCCGCCATCTGCTCACTCACCGCGTCGACCATGACCAGTGCGCCGACCGTCTCGGGGTGCATGCGGGCATAGAGGTCTGCGATCAGCCCTGAGTACGAGTGTGCGACAAGGACGTACGGGGCAGGCTCGCCGAGGGCCGTGAGCAGGGCGTGCAGATCGTCGACGTCTAGGTCGACGCTGTGGGGTTGCGCGCGCGGTGTCGAGATGTCGCTGCCGCCCATGCGGACGTCGGGCCGGTCGTACGCGCACACCCGGGTGAAGCGGGCGATGGCGGGCAGAACGGCCTCGCTGCTGTGGATAAGGTCGCCGTGGCCGAAGGGCAGGTTGTCGCCCGGTGCGTCGTGTTCCGGGTCGTCGGGGGCGAGGATCTGCAGCCAGTCGTCGACGCCGTTACCCTTGCCTGCCATCAGAACGACCGTCGGAGAACCGCTTCCGCGGCACTCCACGAAGATCGCGCGGCCGTCCCCGGAGATGTCGACCAGGCCGACGACATCTCCGGGGACGGCGATCGCGAGCGGTGGACCACAGAACAGAGCGGCGACGCACGCGACGCATGCGACATTTGCGATCCGGCTGAGCCGGAGATCTTTTCGACGGCGGTGACGGCTCAAGAAGCGATCTTGAGGTGCCGCGCCCCGTCGCCGGACGCGATACTCACCGGGGCGACAGCCGGCGATCCCGTGCGCACCACCCCGATGGGCCCGGACCGCACGAATCGTGCGAATTTCATGTCGTGCAGAGTCACTCGCGCTTTGGCCTGGCGGTAGCCGATGCGCACCCCGGTCGCGCCGGCGGCGAGCAGACCGCTGAGTCCGGGCAGGGCCGAATAGAGCAGCGCCCATATCGACATGGCCACCAGAGCCGCGACGGCCTCCTCGGTGGGTGCCGGCAAGCCGAAGGGGCCGGGGCGTTGCGGGTTGGCGAGAACCGGCACGGTCGACTTCAGCATCGCGGACACCGGAGTCGCCGGGGTGACGTCGACGCTGCCGTGCGCCGACCGGACGCGGTTGGGTGTCGGCGACGGCGCATCCGGCATCGACGCGCGGTGCAACGTCTCCTTCAGGAGAACCACGATCGAGTCGGACGGGTGGAGTGCACTCGACGCGTGCCTGTTGCTGACACCCTGGCCCAACG
Organism: Mycolicibacterium smegmatis; assembly: GCF_001457595.1. GTDB lineage: Bacteria > Actinomycetota > Actinomycetes > Mycobacteriales > Mycobacteriaceae > Mycobacterium > Mycobacterium smegmatis. The sequence goes on from NZ_LN831039.1 coordinate 1,749,770, forward strand.
ACGACGGCGCGTCGAGTACGGAACGGAGCTCGGCCATCAGCTGGACGACCGCGTCGACCGCCTCGATGGCCGTCGTCGCGAGGACCTTCATGAGATGGGCGACCAGCTCGCGCAGGTTCGGCGGTGCGGTGACCGCCGGCGCCGGCGCGGCCGGCGTCTGGGCAGGCACCGCAGGCGCGGCCGCGGCGGGCGCAGCCGGTGCGGTGGACGGGCCGGTTGATGCGGCCAACGTGGCACCTGCCTCGGCGCCGGTCGCCGGTTGCGTCCCGCTCGGCGTCGACGTCGAGGTGACGGTCTGTGCACTGACGGTCACCGCCTCGGCCGGAGCCGGGGCAGCGGGGGCCGGTGCCGTGGCGGTGGACGTCGCCGCGACGACGACGGCGGAATCCGCGTCGGTGGTCTTCGGCTTGGTGACCGAGGTGTTGGTCTGCGCGGAGACGGTGGTGACGGGCCGGTCGTCGTCGGCAGTTCCACCCGAGGTGATCTTCACGGTCCGGCTGGTGTCGGACACCGTGGTGTCACTGGAGGGAGTGGTGGCCCCACCCGACGAACCCGATGTGCTCGGGCTGTTGTCGCCGGTCTTGTTGTTCGTGCCGCCGGAACCACCCGATGTGGTGCTCGTGGTGCTGCTCGACGTGACGGTGCCATCCTCGGAGGCCGTGATGCTGGTACCCGAAATGGTGCTGCTGGGACCCGTGCTGGAAGTGGTGTCCGATGCCGAGACGCTGTCGGTTTCGGCCGCGGCGATTCCAGGGCTGGTGCAGACAAGCACCAGGCCGGCGGAGAGGAGACACGCACCCGCCGTCAGTTGAATACCGGTAACAATCGGGAGACTCCTCGCAGTAACGCCGTGATACTTAGCCTGAATCCGTGGAGCGGCCCTCCTTGAGGTGTCCGTGTGTGGTTTCTGCTGCGTTCGGTGTTGCGGGCATGCGGTAGTTGCTGGTCTGCCCAGCTTTTCCTGTGTGCTCCGGTTGGGCCTGTTCGGCGCGTTGGTCAGGTCGTTGCCGGTAGCGGTGGGCTGTATCCGATGGTGTTGCGCCACAACGTGAGCCAGTGCTCTGTCCAGGGCCAGTGCTCGGGGAGGTGCAGGATCGGTCGACGCTGGGGTCGGGCCAGACGGGCGGGAATGTTGACGATCTTGCGGCGCAGCGTCGCGCCGCGGGCAACCACGTGGGCACCTCCTGCGAGCACGCCGGCGGCGCGCAGCAGGTTGTGCGCGATCGCCGCGCACAACACCCACGCACTGTTGGCACCGAACTGTCCTGAGGGCATGTGGGCCAGGGGTCCGTCGATCAGATCGGCGAAGACGGTTTCGATGATCGCGTGCTGGCGGTGGGTGATGTCAGCCTCGGCGGTCGGCAAGTCTGTGTTGGTGAAGAACGGGTGATACCGCCACACCGGGAACAGCGCGTCCCGAAATCTCGCGTCTTTGACTCGCCGCACCACCAACCGCGCGGTGAACCGATCTTTGGTAGAGGCGAAGGCGGTGTAGCTGACCTCGGCGACCTCGGCATCAGAAATCCAGTCACCGGTGTCGGGATCACGCACTGCACCGGGATAGTTGACCGGCTCCCAGGCCTGCTCGTCGATCGAACTGATGGCCCGATCAACCGCGGTATTGCGGGTCATCACCACCGAGAAGTGCGCATTGTGGGCTCGGCAGGCGCCCACCACCGACCGGGTGCCGTAGGACGAATCGCCACGCACCAGCAGTTGCCCGCGCACGCCGGCGGCGCGGGCGGTGGCGATGGCTTGGGCGACCATGCGGCCCGCACCCTTCCCGGAACTGGTCTTACCGGCGCGCAGCCGCATCCCGGCGATCACCGGCGCCGCTCCGGGGGTGCTGATCGTCGTCGCCAACGGGGAGAGCCCTTTACGCAGAACCTGCTTACCAGCGATCTTGGTATGCCCGTAGGAGGCACCCTGTTTGGCGTGGCCATAGACCGGGCGCAGCAGTGAGTCGATGTCGATGAACGCCCCCGTGTCGGATCCGGGCAGCAGGTCCACCCGCGCACAGAGTGCGGCCAGATGATGACGCAGGACCGACTCCAACTGCCGGGCGTGTCCGAAGGTGAACTCCCGCAACAGTGTTCCGATCGTCGATGGTGCATAGACCCCATCGAAGAGCGTCTTCATCCCGCCGCCACGCACGAGGTCGAGGTCATCAATGCTGTCGGCGCCGGCGCACATTCCGGCGACCACGGTGAGCAGCTTCGGCGACGGGTTGGCCGACCCGGACTTGATCCGTGGTTCGCTGATACGAACCTTGTCGGCCAGCAACTGTGACAGCCCGGTCTGGGTGGCCAGCGTCATTACCGGCACCAGACCGGCGCACGACACGAGATGGGCATCATCGAAGACCGCCGACGACGCAGCGAACCTATGGGACACTTTCACCGGAAGTGCCTTTCGAAGTTGTGCCGATAAGTGCCTAGAGAACACTCATCATCACAGCTCAGAAGGCACTTTCCTCGTCACGACACCCTGCGACCAGCCAATTCATCGGTGGATCGAGGCTTAGCCGCTGACAGCGAAGATCAATGTGATGTAGCTAACAGCAGGGCTAAATTGTGCAGGTGGGTGGGGTTTATGTCAATCCGGCAAAGGGGTCGTTCTTGCGGGCGCGAATATTGCGGTTGCCCGTATGGGAGTTGATCTTTCGAACACGCTGCACAACGAACTCCTGGCGCCGAGCGGGCCGCCGGGAAAAGGCTGAAAACGGCTACATGAGATCACGCTATCGCGTATTAAAAAACGGCTCCGACGCACCCTGCCGAGGTGTTTCGTTTGTTGAATGGATCGAGTCTGGCAGGGGGCGTGGGACCGATACGGGGCCGGATATTCGTGGGCATGCCGGCGCCGGCGTTCGCGCTCGTACCCGTGCTGGTCTTCGGTCTCGACCGCGTGGGGTGAGTCGGGCAGGATGCTGCCATGGTGCGTAAGCAGTTCGAACGGGACTGGCCCGGAGATCCGCATGCGGCGTGGCGCGAGGCCGCGAACGCCACCATGACCTGCCGAACCCATTCGCTGCCACGTCCGGCGCTGCCGGATTGGCGGGATTTCGACGTCTTCACGCGCCAGGTCTCGGTGCCACCCACGACACCGTCGCCGCTCGGCACGGTCGGCGTCGGGCTGTTCTTCGTCCTCTGCGCCTGGCTGAAGGACTTCCGCGGCTTCTTCGGGATCGGCTTCGCGGTGCTTGCTGCGCTGCTGGTGATCGCTGGGCTCTGCTTCCTGTGGTACGAGCGTCCCCGTCAGCAGCAGCGGCGCGTATGCCGCGTCTACGGCCGCTGCCTCGCACACGGTGTCGGCGGACACGCGTACCGAACCTCGTTCGCATACATCTGGGGCGAGAATTCGAGCACCGAGACGACCACGTCCCTGCTGATCGACGAGCGCTTGCCCGACGACGCGGCCGCGCAGTTGCAGCACGCGGTGCGGATCTGGCTGGCACGCGTGCTCGCCGATCCCCACATGAAGTCGCAAGCCGCCGACGCTTACGAAAACCGCTTCGTCGTACCCGTATCCGAGATCTTCGGACCCGAGGCGACAGGCGCGTGGCTGATCAGGGATCAAGAGGAGGACGACACGCCGTGGCGACTGCTGATCGATCGGCCGAACGGGGTGCGTGAGTACCTGTTCGACGAGATCCTCGTCGTCCGCGGACGGCAGGGGCGCCTGTATCTCGACGAGCCACGGCATGATGAGATCGGTGACCGCATGCCTCATTTCTGAACAGCGCCAGGCACGCATGAGTTCGAACAGGCGAGGTGGACGATGAGCGAACCGCTGTTGCTGCAGGACCGCGACGAACGCGGCGTGGTCACGCTGACCTTGAACCGGCCGCAGGCGTTCAACGCGCTTTCCGAGGCGATGCTCGCGGCGCTGGGTGAGGCGTTCGGCACGCTCGCCGAGGATGAGTCGGTGCGCGCCGTGGTGCTTGCGGCGTCCGGAAAGGCGTTCTGCGCCGGGCACGATCTGAAAGAGATGCGCGCCGAGCCCTCGCGTGAGTACTACGAGAAGCTGTTCGCACGGTGCACCGACGTCATGCTCGCGATCCAGCGCCTTCCGGCGCCGGTGATCGCACGTGTGCACGGCATCGCGACCGCTGCCGGCTGCCAGCTCGTCGCGATGTGTGATCTCGCGGTGGCCACCCGCGACGCGCGATTCGCCGTCAGCGGGATCAACGTCGGGCTCTTCTGCTCGACCCCGGGAGTGGCGCTGTCGCGCAACGTCGGCCGCAAAGCCGCGTTCGAGATGCTGGTGACCGGCGAATTCGTCTCGGCGGACGACGCGAAGGGTCTCGGCCTGGTCAACCGCGTCGTCGCGCCGAAGGCGCTCGACGACGAGATCGAGGCGATGGTCAGCAAGATCGTGGCCAAGCCCCGCGCCGCCGTCGCGATGGGCAAGGCGCTGTTCTACCGCCAGATCGAGACCGACATCGAGTCGGCCTACGCCGATGCGGGCACCACGATGGCGTGCAACATGATGGACCCCAGTGCGCTGGAAGGCGTTTCGGCCTTCCTCGAGAAGCGCCGCCCCGAATGGCACACCCCGCAGCCCTCAACGGCGTAGGCGCGGACTCAACGCGCCGCGTGCGCAGAACAGCGTGCCCACCGTGCTGGTGCACGAGAGCCGTTGCAGCACACCACTTTGCAACAGTGGAACCGGTAGCCGGTTCATCGGTGCGCCCTCGTGCATCCGGCCGGCCCACGTCGCGCACAGCACCAGACCGCCGAGTCGCTACGCGACGGCGGCGAACATCCGGACGCTCACGGCTTGAAGTCGCTCAGCGCTTGGACCGCGACGGCGTGGAGTTCCTCGTACGGTTCGGACAGCAGGGACTTGGCCAGGCGCGAGTCGTCGTCGGCGAGCACCTCGAACGCGCCGGAGAGCACGCCGTCGAGGGACTGTTCGACAACGCTTTCGGCAGAGACCTTGGGCATGTCCCACCGGGCTGACATGGCTGTGTCGACCATGCCGACCACCACAGCCGTCACCGTGGTGCCTTGCGCCGTGAGCTCGGCGCGCATGGCGTTGGTGGCCGACCATGCGGCGGCTTTCGACGCCGCATATGCCGTCGGCACCGGGATCCAGATCGCGGCGGACAGGACGTTGAGGAAGGCGCCGCCGCCGTTGCCGGCGAGGAGGGGCGCGAACGCGCGCGCGACACGGAGCGTGCCGAAGAAGTTGGTCTCGAAGACGCGGCGGGTGATCTCGTCGTCCTGGGTGAGCACCGACCTGTCGTCTTCCGGTGCGATGGCGGCGTTGTTGATCACCAGGTCGACATCCCGCGCGGCGGCCGCGGCCGCGGTGATCGACTGCGGATCGGTGAGGTCGAGCGTGAGCGGCGCCACGCGCGCGTCTTCCCACGGGTGGGGCCGCCGGGCGGTCGCGTAGACCCGCGCCGCACCGCGCGCGAGCGCCTGTCGGACGAATTCCTCGCCGAGACCGCCGTTCGCGCCGGTGATGAGTACTTTTCTGCCGTCGAGCCGTTGAGTCATGGCGTGTTCCGTCCCGGATTAGAGTAAGTGGGGACGATCCCCACGTAAGTAGTTATGTGGGGAGACTCCCCATTTATTCCTGAGGAGACGAAACTGGTGACCGAGACGCCCGTCCGTCGACGTCGCGCCGACGCGCAGCGCAATCGCGACGCGATACTGCGCGCGGCGAGGGAGGCCTTCGAGACCGACGGGATCTTCGCGCCGCTGGACAGCATCGCGACCGCGGCGGGGGTGGGTAACGCGACGCTGTACCGGAATTTCCCGACCCGCGACGACCTGCTCAGGGCGGTCCTGGAGGACGGGGTCGCGGAAATGGTCGCCGAATCGGAGGCCTATGAGCGGCACTCTGACGCCGAAGAAGCGTTGCGCGACTGGCTGTTTCGGGTCACGTGGGCGCTGCGCATCTGGCACGACCTGCCGAACTGCATCGCCACCGCGCACGACGACGCCGGGTCGCCGGTGCGCCCGGTCACCGACCGGTTGGCCGACCGCACGGCCCAGCTTCTCGACAACTACCGCGCCGGCAAGGGCCCCTCACCGGTCACGGCCGAGGAATTGTTCCAACTCGTGACGGCGGTGTCCTGGGCCGTCGACCGGTTCGGTGACGATCAGGACCGCGCCCGTAGAAGGCTGGAGTTCGCGACTGCCGGCCTTTTCGATTCTTGAAACGCCGACCGTGGGCGCTGTGCACGCTTTTCAGCGCATTCGTGTGCACAGGACCCACGGTGGCCGGAAGAAGAAGTGACAAAGACCCCTATTTGATAGGGGTCTCTGTGCGTTTGCTGTGGGCTAGGCGCTGCGGCGAATTCCGCGCTTGAGCAGAAGCTCACGCTCGGATTCGCTGAGACCGCCCCAAATGCCGTACGGCTCGCCCACCGCCAGCGCGTGCGAGCGGCACTGCGCGATCACCGGGCAACTGCGACACATTTCCTTCGCACGCATCTCACGCTGGGCCCGTGCACGTCCACGCTCGCCGTCCGGGTGGAAGAACATCGACGAGTCGACGCCACGGCAAAGTCCTCGCATCTGCCAATCCCAGATGTCCGCATTCGGACCGGGTAGTTGCTGCGGCTGCGGCATTATGGAAAACCCCTCCCTGCGCGCTCATTTCGAAACTGAACGCGTGCGTGAGTCGGTGGAATCAGACTGAGCATGTGTCGCCGGTGACCTGCCGTGCACACAAACTAGGGGCGCTCAATAAAAACCGTCAATACCCTGAGCGTGTGCTCAACCGCATAACGGCAGGTCCAGAATTTACATCACGTTCATCGTTCTGAAGCGCTGCCCGAGACAACCGTGTTAGGGGGCAAGGGCAGGCTAACCCGTTTCCGCTGATCGTGCAGCGCGAGTAATACGCGGCATTTCCTAGCGTCTGGCAGTTAGTTGACACGGCAGTAACATTCGCGGCATGAACTGTTAACTATTGTTGTTTGCACAACATTCATGTGCGTATCCCGCGGTGCCGGTTCCGGTGGACCCCCGCCGGAGCAGGTGTTGATAGCGTCCCGAACCGATGTCCGCTATTGACGACGTGACCGCAACGCTGGCCGAGGCGGCGTTCGGTGACGATCCCGGCCGGTGGCCCCTACCGAGCGCGTCCACACCGCACGAGCGCTGGCTACGCGCCGTGGCTGCAGGCGGACAGGGGCGGTACAACTGCGCCTTGACCGAACTCGCCGAGCTTATCCGGGCCGAGCGGGGTTCGCTGGGTACTCCGCTCGTCTCGCTGGCCCACAGCACCCGCGCATCGTTTCTGCGTCAACTCGGCTGGCACACCCGCGCGCGCGGAGCCGACGGGCTGGCGTGGGCGCACCGGGGCACGGATCCCGAGGCCGCCGCCGACGCGCTCGTGGGACTCGCCGCCGACGCCCTCGGGGTGGGACGGTTCGCGGCGTCGGCGCGGTTGCTGGAGCGTGCGCGCACCGAACTCGGCGACGTGAGTGCGCGCGTCGCGGTGCGCACCGCGTGGGTGAGCGCCGAACTGGCGATGGTGACGGGCGACGGCCCCACCGCGGTGGTCCACGCCGAACGCGGGGTCGCGGCCGCGGCCGAATACACCTCCATGCGGCACACCATCAAGTCCGACGTGGTTATGGCGGCCGCGCTGTGCAGTGCCGGGCGGCTCGACGACGCGCGGGTGGTTGCCGACAGGGCGCTGCAGGCAACCGCTGATAACGGGTTGATCCCGCTGCGTTGGGCGCTGGCGTGTCTGCTCGCCGACATAGGAAGTACGGCTCACACTCTCGAAGAGGTCCGCGAAATCCGCGACGGCACCGCCGATACAGTGCGTCGCAGAGGTGGCGTGTGGTCGAGTCACTGAGCCGGTCCCCACACAGCCGATCGTTATTGTTTAGCTGAGCCAACCGCCGCGAGTGTCGGTGCCAAGTAACGCTGGAGAGATCGCCCACGATGACAAGTTCGGGAGACCGTCTCGACGCTGTCGTTGCTGAGGCCGTGGCCGGCGATCGAGATGCGCTCCGGGAAGTGCTGGAGATCATTCGGCCGATCATCGTCAGGTATTGCCGGGCGAGGATCGGAGCAACCGAGCGAAGTGGTCTTTCAGCTGATGACGTTGCGCAGGAGGTGTGCTTGGCCGCCATAACGGCGTTGCCGCGATACAGGGATCAGGGACGTCCATTCCTGGCCTTTGTGTACGGCATTGCTGCGCACAAGGTTGCTGACGCGCATCGCGCGGCAGCCAGGAACCGCGCCGAACCGACCGATGTGGTGCCGGAGCGGTTCTCGCTGGACACCGGGCCCGAGCAATCCGCCATCGACTCCGAATCCTCGGCCCGGATGGCGAAACTGCTCTCGGTACTCCCCGAGAAGCAACGCGAGATCTTGATCCTGCGTGTCGTCGTCGGCATGAGCGCCGAAGAGACCGCAGAGGCCGTCGGCAGCACTGCCGGCGCGGTCCGGGTCGCCCAGCACCGGGCGCTGGCCCGGTTGAAGACGGAGATCATGGCGACAGGACGTGATCATGCCTGACTTCGGACGCTGGACATCGAACGGCGGTGACCCGTCGCTCAACGAGATCAACCGCACCGACCGCTTCATCGAAGCCCTGTCGCTGGAACAGCCCGTCTATTCGACCGATCCGGAAGAGGCCGAACTGGCCTTCCTGTTGGCGGGCTGGCGCGACGACGTCCGTCAGGCGCCCATGACGGGCATCATCAACCCGCGCGAGGCGGTCGTGGCGCTCGATCGTGCCGTGGCACGCAACCGCCCGCGCCTGCCGTTGGCGCTGGTGGGTTCGGCGGCGGCCGCGGTGCTGTGCCTGGGCGGATTCGGCGCGGCCGTGTACGGCTCGAGTCCCGGCGACGCGCTCTACGGTCTGCGCGGCATGATCTTCGGCGAGCAGGCCACCCGCGACGTGCAGGTCGAGCTGGCGTCGACCGAGTTGGAGCAGGTCCAGCAGCTGATCGACCAGGGCGACTGGCAGGCGGCTCAGCAGAAGCTGCAGACCCTGACCACCACGGTCGCCACGGTCAACGACGAGGCGCAGAAGCAACAGCTGGTCACGCAGTGGCAGCAGTTGTCGGTCAAGGTCGAGAACCAGGATCCGAATGCCACGGTGGCGCCGGACGCGCCGCCACCGGTGTTCCCCGAAGTGACGATCACGCCGCCCGCGCCGACGGATACGTCGGCGGTGGAGACGACGCCGGAGTCGGCGACCCCGTCGGAGCCCACCTCACCGGGCGAGTCGGCGACCCCGAGCGACACAAGCGACACGTCGGAGCCGTCGAGTGAGACGACCGTGCCGTCGAGCCCGACGCCGAGTACTGCGCCGTCGTCGAGCGTGCCGACCGCCACCTCCCAGACCCCGCCATCCACTCAGGCGCCGACCTCGACGCCCACGTCCGGCACCGCGGTGCCGCTGCCGTCGCCGGTCGAGGACGAAGAGCCCGCAGAAGAGCCGGAACCGACGTCGGTGCCGCAGGCCCCGACGAGTGCCCCGGCCGAGCCCGCGGAGCCGTCCGGGCCTCCCGGGGATCCGGCGCGTCCTCCCGTGACGGCCACCACGACCGTGACGTTGCCCACGCAGGCGGGGCCGGCGCAGGGCCCGAACGGCCGCGGTAACGGCCCGGGCAATGGTGCGAAGCCGGCAGAACCTGCGCAGCCGAAAGCGCCCGAAGAACCTGCGGTCCAGGTCCCGCTGCTGCCGGGTATGGGTGAGAACTGACGTCAGTGCGACGTCGGTGAGCGCTGAAGGTCAGCGGTAGTCGGTGTTCTTGGCCTCGTTGGCGGCCTCCGACATCGAGGCGTCGGCGTATCCGCGGCAGTAATCCCAGGTCACATAGGCGTCGGGTTCGGGATCGTAGGCCGGCTCGTGTGGCCGGACTGTGCCGTCGACGAGGAGCTGCAGCAGATTGGCCCGCAGCATGTCCCAATCGTGGTAGTGGTCCTGCTGGCATTCGTCGCAGCAGACGACGAGACCGCGAATTCCCTTGTGCGCCAACAGCGCTTCGTAGACCGCGAGATCGGCGAGGTCGGCTTCGACCGCCGTCCGCTCGTGCGGATCCAGCGGCTGACCCGGCTCGATGGCATCGAGCGCCGCCGAGGGATCGTACGGATCGTCGGCGAACGGGTCAGGCGGTAAACCAGGTGGCAGATGGTCACGCACGCTTCCAGAGTACGCAGCGTGCCGGGCGGAGCGCCACCGGTCCCGCGACTACGACCAAGCGGCGACTCGGCTGTGGAAATGCGAGCCGATAAGATTAGGTCAGAAGCTTCTCGCCTGCGCCCGTCTCTGGAGGCCCCACCCATGTCGATCGCTGAAAGCAGCGTTCCCATCGCCGTACCGGTGCCCACCGGCGGCGACGATCCGACCAAGGTCGCCATGCTCGGCCTCACCTTCGACGACGTCCTGTTGTTGCCCGCGGCGTCCGACGTGGTGCCTGCGACCGCCGACACGTCCAGTCAGCTGACCAAGCGCATCAGGCTGCGGGTGCCGCTGGTGAGCTCGGCGATGGACACCGTCACCGAGTCGCGTATGGCCATCGCGATGGCACGCGCGGGCGGCATGGGCGTGCTGCACCGCAATCTCCCGGTCGCCGAGCAGGCCGGCCAGGTCGAGACGGTCAAACGGTCCGAGGCGGGCATGGTCACCGACCCGGTCACGTGCTCGCCCGACAACACGCTGGCCGAGGTCGACGCGATGTGCGCGCGGTTCCGTATCTCGGGTCTGCCGGTGGTCGACGACACCGGCGAGTTGGTGGGCATCATCACCAACCGCGACATGCGCTTCGAGGTCGACCAGAGCAAGCCGGTCTCCGAGGTGATGACCAAGGCCCCGCTGATCACGGCCAAGGAGGGCGTGTCGGCCGAGGCCGCGCTGGGGCTGCTGCGCAGGCACAAGATCGAGAAGCTGCCGATCGTGGACGGGCACGGCAAGCTCACGGGTCTCATCACCGTCAAGGACTTCGTCAAGACCGAGCAGTTCCCGCTGTCGACCAAGGACAGCGACGGCAGGCTGCTGGTGGGCGCGGCCGTCGGCGTCGGCGACGATGCGTGGACGCGCGCGATGACGCTGGTCGACGCCGGTGTGGACGTGCTGATCGTCGACACCGCGCACGCGCACAACCGCGGCGTGCTCGACATGGTGAGCCGGCTCAAGCAGGCCGTCGGTGAGCGCGTCGACGTCGTCGGCGGCAACGTCGCCACCCGCGCCGCGGCCGCCGCGCTCGTCGAGGCGGGCGCCGACGCGGTCAAGGTCGGTGTCGGACCCGGCTCGATCTGCACGACGCGTGTGGTCGCCGGTGTCGGTGCGCCGCAGATCACCGCGATCCTCGAAGCCGTCGCGGCGTGCAAGCCGTACGGCGTCCCGGTCATCGCCGACGGCGGTCTGCAGTACTCGGGTGACATCGCCAAGGCGCTGGCCGCCGGTGCGTCCACCGCGATGCTGGGCTCGCTGCTGGCGGGCACCGCCGAATCCCCGGGTGAGTTGATCTTCGTCAACGGCAAGCAGTTCAAGAGCTACCGCGGCATGGGCTCGCTGGGGGCCATGCAGGGACGCGGTGCGGCCAAGAGCTACTCCAAGGACCGCTACTTCCAGGACGACGTGCTGTCGGAGGACAAGCTGGTGCCCGAGGGCATCGAGGGGCGGGTGCCCTTCCGTGGCCCGCTGGGCACGGTCATCCACCAGCTGACCGGCGGGTTGCGCGCGGCCATGGGCTACACCGGTTCGGCGACCATCGAGCAGCTGCAACAGGCGCAGTTCGTGCAGATCACGGCTGCCGGGCTGAAGGAAAGCCACCCGCACGACATCACCATGACTGTCGAGGCACCCAACTACTACACCCGCTGAACAGGGGGACCCTTCAGTCATGCGTGACATGGTTGAAATCGGCATGGGCAGAACCGCCCGCCGCACATACGAACTCGAAGATGTCACGATCGTCCCGTCGCGCCGTACGCGGTCGTCCAAGGACGTGTCGACGGCGTGGCAGCTCGACGCCTACCGGTTCGAGATCCCCGTGGTCGCCCATCCGACCGACGCGCTGGTGTCGCCGGAGTTCGCGATCGAGATGGGGCGCCTCGGCGGTCTCGGCGTCCTCAACGGCGAAGGCCTGATCGGCCGTCACGCCGACGTCGAGGAGAAGATCGCCCAGGTGGTCGAGGTGGCCGCCAAGGAGCCCGAGCCCTCGGCCGCGATCCGTCTGCTGCAACAGCTGCACGCCGCGCCGCTGGATCCCGACCTGCTGGGCGCGGCCGTGGCGCGCATCCGCGAGGCGGGTGTGACCACCGCCGTGCGCGTGAGCCCGCAGAACGCCCAGGCCCTGACGCCGACACTGGTGGCGGCCGGGATCGACCTGCTGGTCATCCAGGGCACGATCATCTCCGCCGAGCGCGTCGCCTCCGATGGTGAGCCGCTCAACCTCAAGACCTTCATCTCCGAGCTCGACGTGCCCGTGGTGGCAGGCGGCGTGCTCGACCACCGCACCGCGCTGCACCTCATGCGCACCGGCGCGGCCGGCGTCATCGTCGGCTACGGCTCCACGAGCGGTGTGACCACCAGCGACGAGGTGCTCGGCATCAGCGTGCCGATGGCCACCGCGATCGCCGACGCCGCCGCCGCGCGCCGCGAATACCTCGACGAGACCGGCGGCCGTTACGTGCACGTGCTCGCCGACGGCGACATCCACAGCTCCGGCGATCTCGCGAAGGCCATCGCGTGCGGTGCCGACGCCGTGGTGCTCGGCACGCCGCTGGCCACCTCGGCCGAGGCATTGGGCAACGGCTGGTTCTGGCCGTCGGCCGCGGCGCACCCGTCGCTGCCGCGCGGCGCGCTGCTGCAGGTCGCCTTGGGCGAGCGACCTTCGCTGGAGCAGGTGCTCACCGGTCCGTCCGACGACCCGTTCGGTTCGTTGAACCTGGTCGGCGGTCTGCGCCGCTCGATGGCCAAGGCCGGCTATTGCGATCTCAAGGAATTCCAGAAAGTGGGCCTGACTGTCGGCAGCTGAGCCGACAGCTTTACAAGTTAGGCCCTCCTGTCTAGAAAGTTACCGGCCGGTAATCCATACTGGTTGCCATGAAGCCTGACTACGACGTCTTGGTGATCGGTTCCGGATTCGGCGGAAGCGTGAGTGCGCTGCGGCTCACCGAAAAGGGCTACCGGGTGGGTGTGCTCGAAGCGGGCCGTCGCTTCTCCGACGAAGAGTTCGCGAAGACCTCGTGGCAGCTCCGCAAATTTCTGTGGGCGCCCAAGCTCGGTTGCTACGGCATCCAGCGCATCCACCTGCTGCGCAACGTGATGATCCTGGCCGGCGCCGGTGTCGGCGGCGGATCACTCAATTACGCCAACACGCTGTACGTGCCGCCGGAGCCGTTCTTCGCCGACCGCCAGTGGGCCGGCATCACCGACTGGCGCGCCGAACTCACGCCGCACTACGACCAGGCGCAGCGCATGCTGGGCGTGGTCACCAACCCGACCTTCACCGACGCCGACCGCGTGGTGAAAGAGGTCGCCGACGAGATGGGCGTCGGCGACACGTTCGTGCAGACGCCGGTCGGGGTGTTCTTCGGTCCCGACGGGGAGAAGACGCCCGGCAAGACCGTGCCGGACCCGTACTTCGGTGGCGTGGGCCCGGACCGCACCGGGTGCATCGAGTGCGGATCGTGCATGACCGGGTGCCGCTACGGCGCAAAGAACACGCTGCTCAAGAACTACCTGGGGCTCGCAGAACGAGGCGGTGCCGAGGTGCATCCGCTGCGGACCGTGGCCGGGTTCGAACAACTGCCCGACGGCACCTGGCGCGTCGACACCGTACGCACCGGCCGGTGGGCACGTAAGGACAAGCGCTCGTTCACCGCGACACACGTGGTGCTGGCCGCGGGCACCTGGGGTACGCAGCGGCTGCTGTTCAAGATGCGCGACACCGGCAAGCTGCCCAAGCTGTCGTCGCGGCTGGGCGTGCTGACGCGCACCAACTCCGAATCGATCGTCGGGGCCGGGCGCTACGAGGTCACGCCGGATCTGGACCTCACCCACGGCGTGGCGATCACGTCGTCGATCCACCCGACACCCGACACCCACATCGAACCCGTGCGCTACGGCAAGGGCTCCAACGCGATGGGGCTGCTGCAGACGCTGATGACCGACGGCGACGGACCCGACGGCGCGGGAATCCCGCGATGGAAACAGCTGCTGCGCAACGCCGCCGAGGACCCGCGTGGCACACTGCGCCTGCTCAACGTGCACCGCTGGAGTGAGCGCACGCTCATCGCGCTGGTCATGCAGCATCTGGACAACTCGATCACCACCTACACCAAACGCAACCGTCTGGGCATCCGGCGCTACCTGAGCAAGCAGGGGCACGGTGCGCCCAACCCCACCTGGATCCCGGTGGGCAACGAGGTGACCCGGCGGATCGCCAAGAAGATCGACGGCGTCGCGGGCGGCACGTGGGGCGAGCTGTTCAACATCCCGCTGACCGCGCACTTCCTCGGCGGCGCTGCCATCGGCGACAGCCCGGAAACCGGCGTCATCGACCCCTACCAGCGCGTCTACAACTATCCGACGCTGCACGTCATGGACGGCGCTGCGATCTCGGCCAACCTCGGGGTGAACCCGTCGCTGTCCATCACGGCCCAGGCCGAGCGGGCGACGTCGCTGTGGCCCAACAAGGGCGAGCAGGATCAGCGGCCCGACCAGGGCGAGCCGTACCGGCGGCTCGCGTCGATCGCGCCCGTCCATCCCGTGGTGCCCGCCGACGCTCCTGGCGCGCTGCGCCGGCTGCCGATCGAACCCGTGTCGTCGGCGGGGTAGAAACGTCGATTGAAGAGGCCACCGGATGGGTACCTACGTCCTCATCCGGGGCGACGGGTTCCCGGCCGGGAGGTCATGGGCGATGCGAGCTGTGTTCCACCAGCAGCTGACCGCGCTGAGCGCGGAGCTGGGCGAGATGTGCGGTCTGGCGGCGAGCGCGATGGAGCGCGCGACGCAGGCTCTCCTGGAATCCGATCTGACGCTGGCCGAAGAGGTTCTGGACACCCACGAGCTCATCGCGCTGCGCAACCGGCACGTCGAGCAGACGGCGTTCAAACTGCTCGCGTTGCAGCAGCCCGTGGCCAGTGAGCTGCGTATGGTTGTCGGGTCCATGCACATCGCCGCCGATCTCGACCGCATGGGCGCGCTCGCCTCGCACGTGGCCCGCATCTCCCGGCTGCGCCATCCCGACTGCGCGGTGCCCGCCGATGTCCGCGCCAGCATCGCCGCCATGGGCGCCGGGGCCGTGAAGCTCGCCCGCATCGCGCAAGAGGTGCTGATCACGCGGGACCCCGACACCGCGGCGCGGCTGCGAGCCGAGGACGACGCGGTCGACGCCGAACACCGGCATCTGTTCACGCTCCTGATGGACCACCACTGGCAGGACGGCGTGAGCTGTGCGGTGGATGTCGCGCTGCTCAGCCGCTATTACGAGCGGTTCGCCGACCATGCCGTCGAGATCGGCAAGCGCGTGGTGTTCGAGGCGACCGGCGGTATGCCGAGCCACAAGAAACTCGCCTGATTACCGGCTAGCGGTAAACAGCGGGTACGGAGCAGATCACCAGGGAGATGCCAGGCAGCGTCGATGCTGCCGGATACCGCTTCGAGAGAAGGTTTTCGCAGCCTCAGCAACAGCTGAACAGCCGAAAATATTCCCTCCGACAGGCGGTAATCCAATGTCCGATCAGAAGACCGTTCACGACGTCACCTACGATCTGCTGCGAAAGCTCGGTCTGACAACAGTTTTCGGTAACCCCGGCTCCACCGAGGAGTCGTTTCTGCGGGACTTCCCCGAGGATTTCACCTACGTGCTCGCGCTGCAGGAGGCCTCCGCGCTGGTCATGGCCGACGGTTTCGCGCAGGCGACCGGCAAGCCCGCGCTGGTGAATCTGCACACCGCGGCAGGTACCGGTAACGCGATGGGCAGCCTGGTCGCGGCGTACCGGGCCAACACGCCGCTCATCATCACCGCCGGGCAGCAGACCCGCGAGATGTCGGTCGTCGACCCGTATCTCAACAATCCCGACGCGACCACGATGCCCAAGCCGTGGGTCAAGTGGTCGTACGAACCGGCCCGTGCCGAGGACGTCCCGGCGGCGTTCATGCAGGCCTACGCGGTCGCCATGCAGCCGCCCATGGGCCCGGTGTTCCTGTCCATCCCGCTGGACGACTGGGACAAGCCCGCACTCGGGCCCGCCGCCGTCCGCAGCGTCAGCACCCGCGTCGCGCCCGACGCCGAACGCCTGGCACAGTTCGCCGAGCGCATCAACGCGGCCAAGCACCCCATGCTGGTGCTCGGGCCCGAGGTGGACCGGGCCGGCGCCTGGGATGCCGGCATCGAGTTTGCCGAAAAGCTCGGTGCGCCAGTACATGCCAGCGCGTTGCCGGATCGCATGTCCTTCCCCGAGGATCACCCGCTGTACGCAGGCCCGCTGCCCATGACCATCGCGGGCGTCGAACAGGCCGTCAGCGCCTACGATCTGGTCGTGGTGGTCGGCGCCGAGGTGTTCCGGTACTACCCGTACGTGCCGGGGGAGTACCTGCCGGAGGGCACCGATCTGCTGCAGATCACCGCCGACCCGCACCGCAGTGCCGTGGCCCCGGTGGGCGACAGCCTGGTCGGCGATGTCGGCATCGCACTGAGCCGGCTCACCGAGCTGATCGACACCCCGGCCGACCGTGTGCCACCGAAACCACTGGTGCGGCAGCGTCATTCGGACATCCCATCGACAGCGCCCATGACCTCCAACGCGGTCTACGAGGTGCTGAGCAACGTCAAGCCCGACGACGCCGCGGTGGTCATGGAATCGACGTCGACCATGCTCGACCTGTTCACGTGGCTGCCGACGACGCACCCCGCGAGCTTCTTCGCGACGGGCAGCGGCGGTATCGGGTGGGGCGTGCCCGCGGCCGTGGGCATCGCCCTCGGTGACCGCGCCCGCGGCGTCGACCGCACGGTCGTCGCGACCATCGGCGACGGTTCCTTCCAGTACTCGATCCAGGCGATCTGGACTGCCGCGCAACACAAACTGCCCATCGTGTTCGTGGTGCTGCGCAACGGCGAGTACGCGATCCTCAAGTCGTTCGCCAACCTGGAGAAGACACCGAACGTGCCCGGGCTGCAACTTCCCGGCCTGGACATCTCGTCGCTGGCCGCCGGATTCGGTTGCCGCACCGCCACAGTCGAGAGCACCGACATGCTCGAGGCCGAGTTCAAGACCGCGCTGCAGGCCGACGGCCCCACGGTGCTGGTGGTGCCCACCCTGCCCCAGCTGCCCCAGCTCGGCTGAGCCCGGTCACGAACAGGAGACGAAACGATGCCCGTCTACACCGTCACCATGTCCCGCGGCACCCTGAACGGCGAGACCAAAGCGGCCCTGGCCGCCGAGATCACCACCATCCACTCCGCGGTCAACCACGTTCCCTCGACCTACATCAACGTGCTGTTCAACGAGCTGGCGCCCTCCAACGTCTACACCGACGGCAAGCCCGCCCATCCGTTGATCATCAACGGATGGGTACGCACCGGACACTCCGACGAGCAGACCACCGCGCTGGTGACCCAGGTCGCCGACGCCGCGACCCGGATCACCGGAATCCCCGCCGAGCGGGTGCTGGTGATCATCGGCAACAGCCCGGCGCGGTTCGCCATCGAAGGCGGCCGCATCCTGCCGGACCCGGGTCAGGAACTCGCCTGGCTCGCCGCGACAACTGAACACAGCCCGGGGGCTCGGTAATTCAGGCCATCAGTGCCCGGCCGGCCTGCGCCGCAGGGGTTCACGCCCCGGCGGTTGCGGTGGCGCAGGCAACAACGGGTGGCGGGGACGGACCGCGACCGTGGTCGGTTCCGACGTACTGAGCACCAGCTCCTCACCGGCGTGCCGGATGGCCAATGTGCCATCCGGCCCGTCGCGTAAGGTGTACGTGACGTTGGCGTGGTCGGCATGCACAGTCACCCGGAACCCCTTCCAGCGCAACCGGAATCGCAGACACGAGATCCCGTCCGGCAGATGCGGATCCAGCGACAGGATGCCCTCGTCGTCACGCAGCCCGCCGAAACCGGCAACCAGGGCGGTCCACGCCCCGGCCAACGAGGCCATGTGCAGACCGTCGCGGGTGTTGCGGTGCAGATCCCGCAGATCGATCATGGCGGCTTCGTAGGTGTAGTCGTGGGCGAGAGCGAGATGGCCCACGTCGGCGCACATCACGGCCTGGGTGCAGGCCGACAGCGACGAGTCGCGCGTCGTGCGACGCTCGTAGTAATCGACGTTGTGGGCCTTCTGCTCCGGGGTGAACGCGTGGCTCTGCCACTGCATCGCGAGCACCAGATCCGCCTGCTTGAGCACCTGTGCCGGGTAAAGCCGCACGTACGGTTCGTTCATCAGCAGCGGGTAGACCGTGTTGGCCGAGAAGTCCCACTCCGCCAGCGTCGTGAACCCCTCGCACTGTGGGTGCACACCCAATTCCTCGTCGTACGGGATGTGGGCGGCCTCGGCCGCGTCGCGCCACGCCGCGGTCTCCTCGGTGGTGACGCCCATCGCGTACGCCGCGTCGGGATGGCGGATGCAGGCGTCGGCGGCGACGCGCAGGTTGTGGGCCGCCATCAGATTGGTGAAGACGTTGTCGCGTACCACCGCGGTGTACTCGTCGGGGCCGGTGACGCCGTCGAGGTGCCAGACGCCGTGGCGGTCGTGGTGCCCCAGTGACATCCACAGGCGTGCCGTGTCCACGAGGACCTCAAGGCCGCATTCCTGCTCCAGCGACTCGTCCCCGGTGACGATGCGGTAGCGCTCGAACGCCATCGCGATGTCGGCGTTGATGTGCCACGCCGCGGTGCCCGCGGGCCAGTACGCCGAACACTCCTCGCCGCGGATGGTGCGCCACGGGAAACTCGCTCCCTTGAGGTCGAGCAGCGCCGCACGTTCCCGTGCGAGGTCGAGTGTGGAGGCGCGCCACCGCAGCGCGTCGGCCGCGGCCTGCGGTTTGGTGTAGGTCAGCACCGGCAGCACGAAACCTTCGGTGTCCCAGAAGGCGTGCCCGTCGTACCCGGTGCCGGTGAGACCTTTGCCCGCGATGGCGCGGCGCTCGGCGCGCGCACTGGCCTGCAGCACATGGAACAGCCCGAAACGCACGGCCTGCTGGCAGTCCGGGTCGCCTTCGACCTCGACGTCGGCGCTGTCCCAGAACTCGTCGAGGTAGGCCCGCTGGGATTCCAGCAGGCCCTGCCAACCGCTGTACCGCGCGCCGGTGATGGCACCCGCGGCCTGATCGCGCAGCGCGGGCCGTGACCGCAGGCTCGACCAGCCGTAGGCCAGATACTTGACGATGCGCAGCTTCTGGCCCGGACGCAGCCCGCAGATGACGGTGGTGCGCGCGAGGTCCTCGTAGGCGCCGGTGCTGATCTCGACGCGGCCGGGCACCTCGACGTCATGATCCATCGCCGCGGCCACCATGAGCCCGCTGGCCTGCGTGCGGTGCACGAGAAGCGCACCGTGGTCGGTCTTTTCGTGATGCACCGGTTGCAGCGGGTTCCTCAGGATGGCCGCGACGCGCGGGTCGCCGAGCGTTTCCGGCTGGTCTTCGTTGGCGACCAGTTCGGATTGCACCGTGATGCGGGTGAACTGGTCGACGGCCTCCACGGTGTACTCGATGGCCGCGACGCCGCGGTGGGCCAGTGACACCAGCCGCGTGGTCTCGACGCGGACCTGCTTGCCCGCGGGAGAGCACCAGTGAGCGCGGCGGTTGAGGGTGCCCGCACGCATGTCGAGCGTGCGCTCGTGGTCGATGAGTTCGCCGTAGCGCACGTCGAACGGTTCGTCGTCGACGAGCAGGCGCAGGATCTTGCCGTTGGTGACGTTGACCACGGTCTGGCCGGCCTCCGGATACCCGAACCCGGCCTCCGCGTAGGGCAGTGGCCGTATCTCGAAGAACCCGGCCAGATACGTCCCGGGCAGGCCGTGCGGTTCCCCCTCTTCGAGATTGCCGCGCAAACCGATGTGGCCGTTGGACAACGCGAACAGCGACTCCGACTGTGCGAGCAGGTTGAGGTCCAGGCGTGTCTCACGTACCTGCCACGGTTCGACCGGGTACGCGTCGTGGGTGATCATCATGGCTGCAGCCGCTCCGAGGGCCGCTCCGGGGCGTCGAGCAGTTGCGCCAGGTCGGTCACCACGACGTCGGCTCCGTCGCGGCGCAGCTGCTCGCCCTGTCCTACCCGGTCGACTCCGACCACGTAGCCGAATTTCCCGGCGCGCCCCGCAGCCACCCCCGACAACGCGTCCTCGAACACCGCCGCGTGCGCGGGAGTTACGTCCAGCAGTTGGGCGGCACGCAGGAAACTGTCGGGAGCGGGCTTGCCGCTGAGGTTCTCGTCGCGCATCGTCACGCCGTCGACCCGGTGCTCGATCAGCGGTGCGAGTCCGGTGATCTCCAGCACCTCACGCGTGTTGGCACTCGACGACACCACGGCGCGCCGCAGACCGGCGGACGCGGCCGCCTCCAGATACCGTCGTGACCCCTCGAACACCTCGACGCCATCCTTGCGCAACGTCGTGTGGAACATGTCGTTCTTGCGGTTTCCCAGCCCGTGCACGGTCTCGGCGTCGGGCGGATCATCCGGCCCGCCCTCGGGCAGTTCGATGCCGCGGCTCGACAGGAACGACCGGACGCCGTCCTCTCGCCGCTTGCCGTCGACGTACCGCAGGTAGTCGTCGGCGATGTCGAACGGCACGAACGGTTCCCCGGTGGACTGCGCCCGCGCTCGCAGATAGTCGTCGAACATCGCCTTCCACGCCTTTTTGTGCACGCTGGCCGTGTCGGTGAGCACGCCGTCCAGGTCGAACAGGCACGCCGTGATCTGCTCGGGGAGCCCCAGCACAAGTCCCTCGCTTCTGTGAGTTTCGTCCTCCGACCACCGCACCACATCGGCACAGTCGCCGCCAGGAGCTTGAGAAAAGCGTTATCGGGGCGGGATAACCATCGAAGCGCGAAGCGAACCACCAGGCCGGGCATCGGCGGGAACGATCAGTGCAGCTCTTAGACTGTTGCGGTGGCATCAGAATCTCCCCGTCCCGTTCTCGTCATCGACTACGGCGCGCAGTACGCCCAGCTGATCGCACGGCGGGTCCGTGAGGCGCGGGTGTATTCGGAAGTCGTCCCGCACACCGCAGGCGTCGAGGAGATCAAGGCCAAGGATCCCCAGGCCATCGTGTTGTCGGGTGGACCGGCCAGCGTCTACACCGAGGGCGCCCCGCAGCTCGATCCCGCGCTGTTCGACCTGGACGTTCCGGTGTTCGGCATCTGCTACGGCTTCCAGGCCATGGCGCAGGCCCTCGGCGGCACCGTCGAGCGCACCGGCACCAGCGAGTTCGGCCGCACCGAGCTGCAGGTCACCGGTGGCGACCTGCACTCCGAGCTGCCCGCCACGCAGCCGGTGTGGATGAGCCACGGCGACGCGGTGACCGCGGCGCCCGAGGGCTTCGACGTGATCGCCTCCAGCGCCGGTGCGCCCGTCGCGGGCTTCGAGAACCGCGCGCGCCGCCTGGCAGGTGTGCAATATCACCCCGAGGTCCTGCACTCGCCGCACGGCCAGCAGGTGCTCAGCCGGTTCCTGCACGACTTCGCCGGTATCGACGCGACGTGGACACCCGCCAACATCGCCGATCAGCTGATCGAGGCGGTGCGTGAGCAGATCGGTGACGGCCGCGCGATCTGCGGCCTGTCCGGCGGCGTGGACTCCGCCGTGGCCGCGGCGCTGGTGCAGCGCGCCATCGGGGACCGGCTGACGTGTGTGTTCGTCGACCACGGCCTGCTGCGCGCGGGCGAGCGCGCCCAGGTGCAGCGCGACTTCGTCGCCGCGACCGGCGCCAAGCTGGTCACCGTCGACGTCGCAGACCGGTTCCTGGAAGCGCTGACCGGCGTGACCAACCCCGAGGGCAAGCGCAAGATCATCGGCCGCGAATTCATCCGCGCGTTCGAGGGCGCGGTGCGTGACCTGGTCGAGGATGAGGGCAGCGGCGACATCGACTTCCTGGTGCAGGGCACGCTGTACCCCGACGTCGTGGAATCCGGCGGCGGTTCCGGCACGGCCAACATCAAGAGCCATCACAACGTCGGCGGGCTGCCCGACGATCTGAAGTTCAAGCTCGTCGAGCCGCTGCGGCTGCTGTTCAAGGACGAGGTCCGCGCGGTGGGCCGTGAACTCGGACTCCCCGAGGAAATCGTTGCGCGCCAACCCTTCCCGGGACCCGGACTCGGCATCCGCATCGTCGGCGAGGTCACCGCGGAGCGGTTGGAGACGCTGCGCCGTGCCGACGCCATCGCGCGTGAGGAACTTACGGCCGCCGGCCTGGACAACCAGATCTGGCAGTGCCCGGTGGTGCTGCTGGCCGACGTCCGCTCGGTCGGCGTGCAGGGCGACGGACGTACGTACGGGCATCCGATCGTGCTGCGTCCGGTGTCCAGCGAGGACGCCATGACCGCCGACTGGACGCGCGTGCCTTACGAAGTGCTGGAACGCATTTCGACCCGCATCACCAACGAGGTGCGCGAGGTCAACCGCGTGGTGCTCGACATCACCAGCAAGCCGCCGGGCACCATCGAGTGGGAGTGATCGTCCCGTCGTGAAGTACACCCCGGGATGGCAGCCCACACCGGTGGACTGGGCGTCGACGCGGGGCAGGATACTGCTGGCCGCGTCGCAATTGTTCGCTGCTCGTGGGTATTTCGGCACCTCGACACGCGACATCGCCGATGCGGTCTCGATTCGCCAGCCCTCGCTCTTCCACCACTTCACCGCCAAGCAGGAGATCTTCCGCACGCTGGTGGAGCTGGATCTCGGTCCGTCGATCGACCGGGTGCGCCAACGCCTCGCCGAGGAGTCGACGTGGGCCGAGAAGCTCCATCTGACCGTGGCGTGCGATGTCCGCGAGATCCTCGCGCAACCGTTCGACGCCCGCGGCCTGTATCAGGACGCGGTCCTGGCCATGCCGGAGTTCGACGAGGAGCGGCGCGGCATCGATCTGTTCCACGACCTCGTCGAGACGCTCATCCGATCGGGGACCGACGCGGGCGAGTTCGTCGACTTCGAAGCCGGCTTCGTCCTGCGGGCGGCCAACGGCGTGATGTTCGAGACGCTGCGTGAGCAGGGCGGCCCGGCCGGCCGCATGCGCGTGCAGCGTCCTTTGCAGGCCGCCGATTTCGTCCTGCGGGCCGTCATGGTGGACCCCACCGACCTGCCACGCATCCGCGCCATCACCGAGAATCGCCTGATCAAGGGCGTCCTGCCGGCCCGTCGTTGACGCGGCCGCGCCGCCGCCTGCGATGACCGGAACATTTCTCAGGTCAATTCGGCGTTAAAACCCACCGATTCGCGTGCCTATCGGCCGATAGGCGCCTATCGTTCGATAGGCAAGGTCCGGCCCGCTCGCTCCGGAGGTAATCGTGAAAACCGCTCTCAATGTTCTCGCAGTGGGTTTCGCCGCAGTGTCGCTCGCCGGGATGGTGGTCGGGTGCTCGTCATCGGAGGGCGCCACGCCCACGCCCACCGGCCCCGCGAAGGTCTCGCCACCGGCGGTGCTCACGGCCGACACCTTGAAGATCTGCGCGCCCAACGACGGCACACCGCCCAGCGTCTATCACGACGAAAGCGGTGACCTGGTGGGCAGCGAGGTGGATCTCGGCAAGGCCCTCGCGGCGAACCTGGGTCTCGAACCCGAGTTCGTGCAGTCGGCGTTCGCGGCCGTCATCCCCACATTGCAGGCCAAGCAGTGCGACGTGATCATGGCCCAGCTCTACATCAAGCCCGAGCGGGAGAAGGTCGTCGACTTCGTTCCCTACGTCTACTCGGGCACCGGCATCGCGGTGTCCAAGGCGCACCCCGCCGCGATCACCGGCATGGACGACAGCCTGTGCGGCAAGAAAGTGATGGTCGCCGTGGGCACCACTGCCGAGGTGCTCTCACAGGAACAGTCCGACAAATGCACTGCGGCCGGCAAGTCACCGGTCGACATCAACCGCAACAACCACGCCGACGTGTCGATACAGCAGGTGCAGAACGGCCAGGTGGACGCCTATCTCGACACCGCAGAGACCATCGGCTACTACGAGACCAAGACCGGTGCGCAGATCCAGATGGTCGGAGAACCGTTCGGCACCATCAAGATCGGCGCTGCGACCCTGAAGGGGAACGCGGCCCTGCACGACGCGATCCAGCAGGCGCTCGAAGCGCTCGAATCCGACGGCACCTACGACAAGATCCTCGATCAGTGGGGCCAGAGCGAGCTGTCGATCCAGAAGTGAGTGCGGCACAATGAACTTCGACTGGACATTCTTCTGGAAGAGCCTCCTGACCCCCAGCGACGCGTTCCTGCAGGGGCTGGTGCTCACCATCGTCATCTCGGTCGTCGCAATGGTTCTGGCGACGGTCGCGGGACTGATCGTGGCGTTGATGCGGCGGTCTCGGTTCCCCGCGGTGCGATGGGTTGCGGGCGTGTACATCTGGGTGATCCGCGGAACCCCGCTGCTCGTGCAACTGGTGCTGATCTACACGGGTCTGGCAGCTGCGGGCCTCTACCAGTTCCATGACGTCTCGGTGCTCGGGTTGTCGGTGAAGGCCGCTCTGCAGGCCGCGATCATCGGGCTGATGATCAACGAGAGCGCCTACATCGCCGAGATCATCCGTGCCGGACTCGATTCGGTGCCGAAAGGGCAGTTCGAGGCCGCGGCGTCGCTGGGTATGAAGCCGGTCAAGGTGATGCGGTGGATCATCGTCCCGCAGGCGCTGCGTGTCATGGTGCCGCCCATGGGGAACTCGTTCAACGGTCTGATGAAGACCACCTCGGTGCTCAGCGTCATCGGGGTCAGCGAGATGTTCCTGGTCACCCAGTCGATCAGCTCGGCCACCTTCCACACCTTCGAGATCTTCATCGTCGCGGCGATCTACTACCTGGCGCTGACCACGATCTGGACATTCATCCAGGCCTGGCTCGAGAACCGCCTGGCCCGGCAACTCGGGATCGAGCAGCGTGTCCCGATCACGCAACGGCTGCTGGGTGCCCGGCGTTTTCAACCTCTTCCCGCACATGACCGCCGCGGAGAACGTGTGGAACGCACCGGTGCGGGTGCTCGGCACCCCGAGAGGGAAGGCCGAACAGGACGCGCTGGCGCTGCTGGAACGCGTCGGCCTGGCGGACAAGGCCGACTCCCGGCCGAGTCAGCTCTCGGGTGGACAACAGCAGCGGGTGGCCATCGCCCGCGCGCTCGCCATGCGCCCCAAGGTGATGTTGTTCGACGAGCCCACCAGCGCGCTGGACGTCGAGATGGTCGGTGAGGTTCTCGCGGTGATGCGTGAACTCGCCGCCGAGCACATGACCATGGTGGTGGTCACCCACGAGATGCGCTTCGCACGTGAGGTCGCCGACCGCATCGTGGTCATGGATGCCGGCCGGATCATCGAAGATGCCCCGCCCGACGAACTTTTCGAGAACCCCCGTCACGAACGCACCAAGGCGTTTCTCTCCACCATCCGCTAGGAGTCCTCTCATCGTGTCGACTTTCACCGGCGCGCTGGCGTCACCGCATGCCCTGGCCACCGAGGCCGGTATGGCGGCCTTCGCCGAAGGCGGCAACGCGATCGACGCCGCCATCAGCGCGGCAGCCGTGCTCACCGTCGTCTACCCGCACAACGTCGCACTGGGCGGCGATCTCATCGCCCTCGTGCGCACACCGGACGGCACCATCCGGTGCGTCAACGCATCAGGATGGTCGGGTGCGCGAGCGACGCCCGAGCGGATGCGTGCCCGGCACGGCGGGTCACTGCCTGCCCGTCATGCCGACTCGGTGACCGTTCCCGGCGGCGTACGCGGCTGGGAGGCGCTGCGCAGCCTGGGTTGCCGGATCAGCTGGGCGCAGACCCTCGCCCCCGCCCAGCGTGCGGCGGAAACAGGGGTGGCGGTGGCGAAGTCGCTTGCCCACCACATCGCCGATCCGGAGAACGCCGATCTGGACGAATCCGAGGACTTCTGTCGCGTGTTCCGTCCCGGCGGACGCATGTTGGCCACGGGTGAGGCGCTGGTGCAGCCCGCGCTGGCCGCGACGTTCGCGTCGCTGCGGCGACAGGGTCCCGACGCCTTCTACACCGGCGCGCTCGCCGACAGCATGCTCGCGCATCTGGGCAAGCACGGATCCTGTCTCACCGCAGACGATTTCGCAGAATTCACTCCCGAGTTCACCGAACCGCTGTCGGCGCCCTTCGGCGATCTGACCGTGCTGACCAGCCCGCCCAACACGCATGGGTTCGCGATGCTGCGTGCCTTGCGCGCGATCGAGGAACGCGATGTGGCCGATCCGCTGGGCGCAGGCATCGGCACCCTGATGCGAATCTTCCACCACGGCAACGTTTTGCGCGAGCGCCGTCTGGGAGACCCGCGGCTCAGCGAGATCGACATGGACGCACTGGTCAACGGTGCGCTGGGTGAGGTCGCCGAGTTGGGGACCCATCCCGGTCCGGTGCTGGTGCCCCACGGAGACACCGTCGGTGTCGCGGCCGCCGATTCAGAAGGCTTCGCGGTGTCGTTGATCCAGAGCGTGTACCACGCGTTCGGATCGGGTCTGATCGATCCCGAGACCGGGGTGCTGTTCCACAATCGCGGCACCAGCTTCTCGCTGGATTCCGATTCGCCGAATGTCATCGCCCCGCGCAAGCGTCCGGCGCACACGCTCATGCCTGCGTTGACGACACGCGACGGCGCGGTCCGGCACGTGCTGGCGACCATGGGCGGACAGGGGCAGCCGCAGATCCTGACCCAGGTCCTGCTGCATGCCGTGGCGGGGGAGTCCGCCCAGTCGGCGGTGTCCGCGCCGCGCGCGATCGTCGGCGGCCAGGTCGACGGCGCGACCGCCGATTCCGTGGTGGTGGAGGCGGATCTGGAGGCGCAGGCCCGAGAGTCCCTGCACGCCAGCGGTCTCAGCATGGTCGAGGTGCCCGTGCACACCGAGGCCATGGGCCAGGCCAATGTGGTGTTCGTCGACGCAGGCGCCATGCAGGCCGCGTCGGACCCGAGGTCCGACGGTGCCGGGATGGTCGCCCACTATCCCCGGGGTCCCCTCGCCGGCGGCTGAGGGCAGTTCTGCGTGTGCTCTCGGCAGAGAATGTCAGCGGGGTGGGTCGCCGCGCCAGCGGAAGCTGTTGACGTACTTGCCCATGTCGAGCGCGATCTGCAGGTTGGCGCCCGAGGGCTTGCTGGCGCCCGAGTCGGGGCCGAACTCGTGGAACGGACCCACCGCCGATGCGATGAGGGCCAGGTCGTTCTTGATGGCCACCATGACGATCACACGCATGCGCGCATAGCTGGACGTCGCACCCTGGGGCCAGCAGTCGGCGACCAGCCCGTAGCCGGGCTGATAGCCGACCATGGCGTTGGGGATCTCGTAGGCCGTCTTGGTGTCCGGGAAGGTGCTGCCGACAAGGTCGTTGGCGATCTCCTGCGGGGACCTGCCGCCTGCGGGCCGGCTGAACAGCTGCAGCATGCCGCCGTCGCCCGCGGTGAACTCCGCGGTGACGCCGGTGTTGTCGCTCGAGATGTTGTACGCCGACCCGTCGACGGGATACGACACCGAGAAGCTGCCGTCGGGTGCGGTGAACACGGGGTTGATCGCCACCGGCTCACCCGTCGGGGGCGCGCCGCAATCCGGTGGGCACATGTAGCGTGCGGGCGGCTCGCTCACCGAACTCGCGATCCACGCGAGCACACCGCCGACGATCGCGATGCTGGTGCACAACACGGCCAGCACCTTCCACAGCGACGGCCTGCGTGTCGGTTCGGCGCGGTAGGTGCCCTTGGGCACCGCGTACCCGGGGAAGAACCCGGTGGGTGCGGTGGTGGTCATCCGGCGTCGGCCCTTCGTTCACGAACCGGCCGGTTCTCACGGCGCTCATGGCGTGACGAGCGTGACGACGCATGCGTGGCGGCCCCGCAGTTGGCGCAGAACGCCATGTCGGGAACCACGTTGCCGCAGCGTGGGCACAGAATCGGTTTGTCCGAGGCGATCTCGTCGTGCTGCTCGTGCAGCAACGCCAGATGCAGGCCGACGCGCAACGCGAACATCGCGACGAGCGCGACCGCCACGTGCACGGCCAACTGGATCCACTGCGGCACCCGCGCGACGTCGATCAGCCCCAGGCCCGCGTACACGAGGACGACGATCAGCCCGCACCCGAGCATCACCGCCCGCACATACCCGGGATGCTGGTGGACCTTGCTGGGCGGACGCGTGAACCACAGCGCCGCACCGATCAGACCCCCGACGGCGACCGCTGTGAGTGGCACGGCGAAACCGCGGATCCCCGCCTCGACGAACAGCCCCGACATCGGCCGGTTGCGGGCCACCATGCCGGTGGTGAGTTGCGGGGCCAACCGGGTCAGCGTGGCGGCCGCGGTGAACGCCGTCGCACCGAGCGCCCCGATCATGAACCCGTCCAACGATTCCCGCGTGGGCGGCCGCACGAGCCGGATCAGCACCGCGGGCATGACCATCAGCACCAGACCCCCGACGGGCACGCCGAGACCGTTGCGCAACAGCCGGTATCCGGTGATGCCCGAGCCGAGTGGAACGCCATAGGACCGGGCCATCATGGTGCCGGTGAGCAACACCCAGCCGATCCCGAGCACGATGCCCAGCGCGGCTGTGAGCACCAACGTGCTCTTCGGCAGGTCGCTGAACGCGTCGGACTCCTGCAGGTAGATGAGGAACAGCAGCGGCAGTCCGAGCGCGGCGACCGCGATCAGCGCCGCGGGCAGACGCAGGTACGCGCACACCACGAGTCCCGCCACCAGCACCACCATCGCGATCCGGAACGGGATGCGCGAGCGGTGCGACAGGTGGGGGAACAGTGAACTGGTGATCGCAGGTTTCAGCAGGTGCTCTTCGGGCGCCACACAGGAAGCGGTGACGCGCAACCACTCCGGGCCGTCGCCGGGTTCCTTCTCCAGGTGCACCCCGCACAGGCCGCAGTACTGGCCCTTGGGCACGTCGACCTTGCACACGCGGCACTCGGTCACCGGGACCTCGTCGGGGCCGGTACGGTCCGGCGTGGTGTCTTCGGGTGGCTGGGTCATGGGTTTGCCTTCTGTAGCACGAGAAGGTTTTTCACCAGGTTCTCGGTGTCGGGGGTGCCGAGTCCGGTCACCAGGTCGTAGCCGGGCCCCGCGGTGGCGACGGCGTTGCCGCCGAGCGTGACGTCGCGGAACGCGGGAAGGGGTGCGCCGCGGGCGATCTGGTAGAGCATGGGGTTGAGATCGCCGATGGCCCGGCCGCCGTTGGCGACGAGGTACTGGTTCATGACCGCGGCGATGCCTGCCCACAGCGGGGCGGCCTGGGATGTGCCGCCGCCCACCAGGACCTGGTTGTTCAGAACGATTTTCACGCCCGTGAACGGATCGGCCACCGCGGCGATGTCGGGGGTCAGCCTGCGCTGCGCGCCACCGTCGTCCGGGGCGGAGAACCCCTGCTGCCAGTCGGGGCGGTCGAACAGTGCCGAGACGCCGCCGCCGGTGCCCTGTGACAGGGGGACGTCGAACCAGGCCTGCTCGGCGAGCCAGGCGCCGTCGGCCGTGGTGGACAGTGTGGTGCCGCCGACGTCGGTGATCTCCGGAAGCGACGCGACCGAGTCCAGGCCGATGTCGTCGTCGCCGGGTGCGGACGACCAGTCCTGTCCGCCTTTGCATTCCAGGCCCGCGAGATCGCCGCTGGCGTTGAAGGCCGTGGTGCCGCGGGTGTGCGCGGCGGCCAGCGCCGAGCGGACGGGTGCGAGATCGGCCGCGGTGATCAGCTTGTCGCAGCCCCAGCCGATCGAAAAGCTCCACACCGCACCGGGAAACTGCCGGTCGGCGTCTTCGAGCATCTGCCCGATCTTCTCGTAGGCACCGTCGCCCTGGACCGTGGGACGCGCGTTGACCACGACCTTCCGCGCGTCGGGGGCGATGGCGTGGGCCACCTGCAGATCCATGGTGGTCTCGCCGCGCGGTGTGCTGGGTTGCCCACCGACGAGGATCGGGGTGAACCTGGGCAGGTCGAAGGTGTCGGCGTACGTGTCGAGATCGGCTTGATCGAATCCGTCGAACGCGAAGATGACGATCGTCTGGCCCTTGCCGGTGTACCCCTGTTCGGCCAGGCCGCGCAGGTTGTAGGTGTTGAGCAGCAACTGCGGCGTGAGCCCGCGGTCGGGCACCTCGGCGGGCAGGTGCTGCAGGTCAGGGGTGTTCATCCGGTACGGGGTGTAGCCGAGGATGCGGCCGACCTCGGTGACCTCTGAGCGCACCGGTTCCGGGATCGACGGCTGTTGCGGAGAGGCGTAGAACTCCTGACCGCGTCGGCCGCGGTAGTCGTGGATGTCCACCTCGAAGGCGGCCGCCATGTCGGCGGGCGGGCCCTCGACGATCGCCCATGTGTCACCGTGGCGCCACCGCACCGAGAGTCCGCGTTCGCGCGCCCACGACGTGAGGGCCTCGGGGGACCCGTCGAGGGTGACGGTGAGCTGAACGGGCCCGCCGTCGGCTGGGCCCAGATCGGTTGAGGCCGCGAGCAGATGAGCGTACGGGCCTGCGATCTCGGCCGGTCCGTGCCCATCCGGCCCCGAGGTGATCCGGAAAACGGAGATCAGCAGTGCGCCGATCATGATCAGCGCGAGTGACCAATGCGTATGCCAATGCCTGAAGCCGCCGGGGTTACGGATGGATACGCCGACGTGACGTGTTGTACCAGCCATTACCGCAGCGGCTTCAGGTCAGAGGTTTCGAGCGTGACTATCCGGTGTTCTCGCGGTTGCCCGGGATGGCCGTCTGCGGGCCGGGCGCCTTCACCGAGGGCGTGAACAGGTTGCCGCCGGTGGGGTTGATCGACTTCTCGGTGGGCTCGACCGGTGGCGGCGGCGCCGGGGTCTCGGCCGGCGACGTGGTGGTCGTCGTCGTGGTGGTGGTCGTCGTGGTGGTCTCGGGAGCCTCTTCTTCGGAACCGCACGCCGCGGTGAAGGAGATCATCCCGATAACTGCCGCACCGCCTGCGATGACGGTGAGCCGACGGGTCAACTGTTTCATGGTCTGGGTGTCCTCACTGTCCCCCGGTGGTCAAGATTCGGCCTTCGGTGAATCCGTCTGTGAAGCGCGGTGGATCCCCACTCTTTGCAACGCAAATCGTGGCCCAGCCCCATCCCGAAGCGGGTTTCTGGTGTCCTGACTTTAACGTACTGGGGAAACAGGCGCAGGGGCATTGTTGCGGGCTCTGTTCCCGTTCACGGCAGGTGTTCCGACATGACCCTGCGAGGGGCCTCTCAGGGGCCCGCGGATGGTCACCGAAACGGCCCGCTGAAAGAGCGTTCGGGTATTGGCCAGGTGGTGGCCGCAGCGTCATCGGCAGCTTGACGGTGTCGGTGGGCCGGTGTTTACTCGAGCAATCGAACATACATTCGAACATGATCGGATTCTGA
Source organism: Mycolicibacterium smegmatis (assembly GCF_001457595.1). GTDB lineage: Bacteria > Actinomycetota > Actinomycetes > Mycobacteriales > Mycobacteriaceae > Mycobacterium > Mycobacterium smegmatis. The sequence goes on from NZ_LN831039.1 coordinate 1,781,247, forward strand.
TGGTGCGGGAGGTGCTGGTGTGACAGCTGCGGCTGACCTTGATGTGCGCCGCCTGACCCGCGCTGAGCAGGTAGAACACCTGCGCCGCAAGATGGCCTCGGTATCGGCCAAGGTATCGGCCAAGGTGGGCTCGGCGCACCGCGGGGTGTCCGGGTCCGATGATCTCATTTCTCCCGCAGGGGATTTGCTGGCCGGACCGGAATCGCAGGACGGGACCGCGCCGGAGCAGTTGCCCAGGACGTTGCCGCGCGGCACGGTCGCGGTCGCGAGAGGCGCCAGGTCGTTGACGCTGGGCATGGTCGCGGCGGTGACGGCCGCCGGTGGTCACGCCGTCATCGTCGGCCAGCCCGATGCCGGGCTGCTGGCAGCGGTGGAGATGGGCGCCGACCTGAGCCGTCTCGCGGTCATCCCGGATCCGGGTGCGGACCCTGTCGAGGTGGCCTCGGTGCTCATGGACGGCATGGACCTGGTGGTGCTCGGGCTGGGCGGGCGCTCGGTTCCGCCGAGTCGCACGCGGGTGATGACGGCGCGGGCCCGGCAGAAAGGTTGCACCCTGCTGGTGACCGACGGGGACTGGCAGGGGCCATCGGCCCGGCTGGAGGCCAGGGTCTGTGGTTACGAGGTGACCGGCGCGGGCCGCGGTGAGCCGACACCGGGCCGCGGCCGGATCGGGCGGATCCGGTTGACGATGCGCAGCAGGGGGCGGGCTCTCGGCCCGGTACGTGCGGTGGGCGGTTAGACATGCCCGAGGGTTCCCGGGTGCTCGCCCTGTGGTGCATGGACTGGCCCGCGGTCGCCGCGGCCGGTGCGGCGGGACTGCCGCCGACGGCCCCGATCGCGGTCACGCTGGCCAACCGGGTGATCGCGTGTTCGGCCGCGGCGCGCGCCGCCGGGGTGCGCCGCGGTCTGCGGCGGCGGGAAGCGCAGGCCCGCTGTCCGGATCTGCATGTGGTGACGGCGGATCCGGCCAGGGACGCCAGGCATTTCGAGCGCGTGACCGCCGCGGTGGACGAACTCGTGCCGCGTGCCGAGGTGCTGCGGCCGGGGCTGTTGGTGCTGTCGGTGCGTGGCGCGGCCCGGTATTTCGGATCCGAAGACGCCGCGGCAGAACGCCTCGTCGACGCGGTGGCGGCCACCGGGGTGGAGTGTCAGGTCGGCATCGCCGATCAGCTGTCCACGGCGGTGTTCGCGGCCAGGGCCGGACGGATCATCGCGCCGGGGGAGGACGCGTCGTTCCTGTCGGACCTGTCGATCCGCCAGCTGGCCACCGAACCGGCACTGGCCGCACCGGACCGGGATGCCCTGGCCGATCTGTTGTGGCGCATGGGTATCCGCACTCTGGGGCAGTTCGCGGCGTTGTCGCGTACCGATGTGGCCTCGCGGTTCGGCGCCGATGCGGTGGTCGCCCACCGGTTCGCGCGCGGTGAGCCGGCCCGGGCGCCCTCGGGCCGGGACCCGGCCGCCGAACTCGACGCGGTGCTGGATTGCGATCCACCGATCGAGCGGGTGGACGCCGCGGCCTTCGCGGGACGCTCACTCGCGGTCACCCTGCACCGCAGCCTGGAGGCGGCCGGTGTCGGCTGTACCCGGCTGGCCATCCACGCGGTCACCGCCAACGGCGAACAACTGGAACGGGTCTGGCGATGCGCCGAACCGCTGACCGAGGACGCCACCGCCGACCGGGTGCGCTGGCAGTTGGACGGCTGGCTGAACCGCCGCACCGACGACCGGCCCAGCGCGCCGATCACGGTGCTGCGACTGCGGCCGGTGGAGGTGGTCTCGTCGGCGGCGCTGCAGTTGCCGTTGTGGGGTGGTATCGGAGAAGAGGACCGGCTGCGGGCCAGGCGTGCCCTGGTGCGCGTGCAGGGGCTGCTCGGGCCGGAGGCCGTGCAGGTGCCGGTGCTCAGCGGCGGACGGGGCCCGGCGGAGCGCATCACGTTCACCGCGCTGGGGGACGAGCCGGTGCCCCAGGCCGACCCGCGACAGCCGTGGCCCGGTCAGCTGCCCGAGCCGTCGCCCACCGTGCTGCTCGACGATCCGGTGGAACTGCTTGACGCACAAGGCAACCCGGTCCGGGTGAACAGCCGGGGCCTGTTCTCGTCCGATCCGTCGCGGCTGTCGGGCGCCGGGAAACGCGACGGTGTCCTGCGCTGGTGGGCCGGGCCGTGGCCGGTCGACGAGCGGTGGTGGGATCCGCAGAACCGCGGCACGGGGCGTACGGCGCGCGCGCAGGTGCTGCTCGGTGACGGCGAGGACGCGTTGGCGCTGCTGCTGTGTTACCGGCAGCGGCGGTGGTATCTGGAGGGTGCCTATGAGTGAGACGTGAGACGCTGCGCGAAAGCGCCGACGCGTGAGATGAACCGGTCGAAGAACACCGTCGGGTCCACCTCCATGCCGATCAGCGCATTGGGTCGCCGTCCCCAGTGCCCGCGCCAGTCGGCCACCGTCATCCCGCGGGTCAGGGTGCCGGTGAGTTCGACGTCGACGGTGGTCTGGCGGCACCGCACCAACTCGGGGTCCAATGCGACCGCGGCCGCCAGTGGATCGTGCAGGTGCGCGAGATAGCCGTCGCCGGTGTCGAAGTGGAACTCGAAGTAGAAGCGCATCGCATCTTCGAGCACGCGGATCAGCGGGTTGGCCGCCGTCGACCGGGTGCCGCGCTCATCGCGCACGCTCATCGCCGTCGACGGGGACCCGGCCGCTGTCGCCAACCGGTTCAGCAGCGCCGGGGTCATCGCGACGTTCTCGGTGAGGTTGAGACCGAGCACGATCGGGACGTGTGCCGGGGCGGCATCGTCGCCACGGCCGCCCCAGGCGGCGTCCCACCCGCCGAACACCTCGGCGGCCGACTCGGGGTCGACGCTGATGTTCCACTCGGCGACCGGTGTGGTGTTGCCCTTGTAGTCGAAGGCGCCGCCCATGATGACCAGTCGGCGCATCAGCCTGGGCAGTGCGGGCTCGGCGCGCATCGCCAGCGCCAGGTTGGTCAGCGGGCCGGTGGCCAGGCCGATCAGCTCACCGGGATGTGCGTGCGCGGCGCGGATCCAGGCCTCGGCCGCGTCGTGCGTGGTGAGCATGCGGTCGGTGGCCGGAAGCCGGGCGTAGCCCAGACCCTCGGGGCCGTGGGTGTCCTCGGCGGTGCGCAGCGGGGCCGCCAGTGGTTGCTCGGCGCCGCGCGACACGGGAATGTCGGGGGCTCCGCACAGCTCGAGCAGCCCCAGGTTGTTGATGCAGACCTGGTGCACCCCAATGTTTCCCGCGGTCGACGCGATGCCGACGACATCGGCGTCGGAGCTGGCCAGCAGGTAGGCCAGGGCCATTGCATCGTCGACACCGGTGTCGACATCGGCGAACACGGGCATCGGTGACACGCCGCCAACGATAGGCCCCGGCGGACACCCCGCTCAAATGACGACTACCAGTGCACCCCGGGCAACGTCCGCACGGCACGCTTGACCGGACGCCCGACAGCGCGCGGCACCCGCACGCCGCGACGGCTGCGCGCGGGCCGCTTGGGCCGTCGTTCCGGCAGCCCCGACCCCGCGGACGGCGCAGGCCGGGACTCGGCCGGTGCCAGTCCACGCGCGGCCGCCGAATCGGGGTAGCCCAGGTACAGCTGGTGCAGGAAGCGACGCGCCACCCGCGGCGTGAGGTAGTTGCCGAAGTCGGCGAAGGTGCCGAGCGGTGTGTCGATCCGCGGCGGCTTCTCCACCAGGGCCCGCACCACCATGGCCGCGGCATGCTCGGCGCTGATCGGTGGCACCGGATTGAGTCTGCGCGACGGCGCGATCATCGGCGTCTTCACCAGCGGCATGTGGATGTTGGTGAAAGTGATGTGGTCGGACAGGGTTTCGGTGGACACCACATCGGAGAACGCGTCCAGCGCGGCCTTGCTGGGCAGGTACGCGCTGTACTTCGGCGTGTGTGCCTGCACCCCCGCACTCGACACGTTGACCACATGGCCGAAGCGGCGCTCGCGCCAGTGCGGCAGCAGCGCCAGCACCATGCGGACCGCGCCGAAGTAGTTGACCGCCATGACGCGTTCGTAGTCGTGCAGCCGGTCGGTCGAGTTCGCCACCGACCGGCGGATCGAGCGTCCGGCGTTGTTCACCAGGTAGTCGACGTGGTCGAACCGGCCGAGGATGTCCTTCACGGTGTGTTCGACCGACGCCGAATCGGTGACGTCGCACGTGAACGCGTGCGCCTGCCCGCCATCGGCACGGATCTCGGCGATCAGTTCGTCGAGCGCCTCACCGCTGCGGGCCAACGCGAACACCACCGCGCCACGGCGGGCAACTGCGATGGCCGACGCGCGGCCGATCCCGCTCGATGCACCCGTGATGATCACGTGTTTGCCGATCAGCGGGCCCGCGGGATCGTCACGCCGGGCACGGTCGGGGTCGAGGTGCTCGGCCCAGTACCTGAACAGTTGCGGCGCGTACGAGGCGAATTCGGGTACCGCGATCCCGGTGCCCCGCAGCGCGCTCTCGGTGTTGTCGGCCGTGAACGTCGGCCGCAGTTCGGCGACGTCGAACACCTCACCGGGGATGCCCAGTTGCGTCGCGACCATGTTGCGCACGACCCTGGCGCGGCCACGCACGTCGAGCACGGGCGCCGCGGTCGCGCGCGGCAGCTTTCCGCGCAGCGGCGGCAGACCGGCGGCCCCGGCCACGCCGCGGTAGATGTCGACCAGCCCAACCGTATTCGGCGCGGTCAGGTGGAACGTCTGACCGTCGGCACCCTCGACGTGCATGAGGTGCACGAGCGCCCGGGCGACGAAGTCGACCGGAACGACGTTGGTACGGCCGGTGTCCGGCAGCACCATGGGCGTGAACCTCGGCAGCGCCGCGAGACGCGCGAGAACCCCGAAGAAGTAGTACGGCCCGTCGATCTTGTCCATCTCGCCGGTGCGGGAATCGCCGACCACCACGGCGGGACGGTAGATGCGGTGGGGTACGTCGGTCGCGGCGCGCACCAGCATCTCGGCCTCGAACTTGGTCTGGTGATACGGCGTGGGCAGGTCCTGTGCGACGTCGAAGTCGTCCTCGGTGAACACGCCGCGGTGGTTGCCCGCGACCGCGATCGAGGACACGTGGTGCAACGTGGCTTCGAGCCGCCGCGCCAGAGCAATCACGGCCCTGGTGCCGTCGACGTTGGCGGCGCGCTGTGCGGCCTCGTCGACGGTGATGTCGTAGATCGCCGCGCAGTGCACCACGTGCGTGATGTCCCCGAGATCGGCGACATCGGTGTCGCTGAGCCCCAGAGCATCCGCGGCCAGGTCTCCTACCAGCGGTTTCGCGCGATCTCCCCAGTGGTGGGCGAGACGTTCGAAGCGGTTGAGCGATTCGCGGCGGACCAGGATCCACACCTCGGCGGCGGCGTCGCGGGCGAGGATCTCCGACACCACCCGCCGGCCGATAAACCCGGTACCGCCGGTAACGACATAGCGCATGCGAGCCATCGTGGCCCGATATCGAGCAAACGTCAACCAGGACGTCAACCGGGCAGGTGCACCGGCAGGCGACCGGCCTCGGAGCGCCGCTGACTCTTCGGCGCGATTTCACCGAAATCACCGCGACAGGTGCCCGCGGGTTGACAGGATCGATTCACTACGGTCGCGCGGACATCGTGCGGGATTGGTGGGTGACGGATGAAGCTGGTCGTTGGATACCTCGCCACCCCGGGTGGCGCGGACGCGTTGGCTCTCGGAATCCGATTCGCGAGAACGCTCGGCGCCGAGCTCGAGATCTGCATCGTGCTGCCGCCGGATACCAGGGCGCCCGGCATGCCCAAAGGCGGCTACGAAGAGGTGCTCGCCGGGCAGGCGCAGGAATGGCTCGACGACGCGCTCAAGCGGGTGCCTGATGACGTTGTGGCACACGGTCATGTCACGTTCGCCGAATCCTTCACCGACGGCCTGATCGGACTGGCGCAGAAGCACGATGCGGTGGCGATCGTCGTCGGCGGGTCCGGCGGTGGCCTGGTGGGCTCCTTCTCGCTGGGCTCGGTGGTCAGCGAGTTGCTGCACTCGTCGCCGCTGCCCGTCGCGGTGGCGCCGCGGGGCACCCGCGAGTCGGCGATCAAGAAGGTCCGCGAGGTCACGTGCGCCATCGGCCAGCGACAGGGCGCCGACCGCCTGCTCGCGACGGCGGTGGCGGCCAGCAAGGCCGCGGGCACCCCGCTGCGGCTTGTGTCGCTGGTCGCGCTCGACCCGGCGTTCGGGCACCTGCGCTCCGACGACGACGCCGTGCGACGGCGCGCGCACGAACACGCGCAGAAGACCCTAGATGCCGCGAAAGCCGAACTGCCCGAGGGATTTCCGGTGACCTCGACGATCGTGAGCGGAACGTCGGTGGAGAACGCCGTGAGCCAGCTCGATTGGCACGACGGGGACGTCATCATGGTTGGGTCCAGCCGGCTGAGCGCACCCAAGCGGATCTTCTTGGGCAACACCGCGGCGAAGATGCTTCGGGTGCTGGACGTTCCGATGGTGGTGGTGCCGCGCGATGACCTGGAAGACGGTGAGGACCGGTCATGACCCGGTCCGATCCGCAGTCAGACCCGGAGTCCGACCCCCACCACGCACTCGAAATCGTCGAGCAGTCCGCGGGCCTGCGGGGCAAGGGACTGGCCGCGGGCAAGGTCGGGACGTTCTCCGGTGCCATCCTGGGAATTTCCTCCGTCGCACCGGGATACACCCTCACCGCGAGCATCGGCCTGATCGTCGCTGCTGTCGGACTCAAGATGCCCGCGATCTTCATCGCCGGGTTCATCCCGATGTTCCTCACGGCATACGCCTACCGCGAACTCAACTCCCGCGCACCCGACTGCGGCGCGTCGTTCACGTGGTCCACCAAGGCGTTCGGACCGTACGTCGGGTGGATGTGCGGCTGGGGCATGGTGATCGCCACCATCATCGTGCTGTCCAACCTGGCCGCCATCGCCGTCGAGTTCTTCTACCTGTTCGTCGCGCGGATCCTCAACACCCCGGAGATCGCCGATCTCGCCGACAACAAGCTGGTCAACATCCTCACCACGCTGGTGTTCATCGCCCTGGCGACGTGGGTCTCCAGCCGCGGAATCACCACCAGCGAGCACGTGCAGTACGTGCTGGTGGGATTCCAGATGACGGTGCTGCTGGCATTCGCGATCACCGCGGTCATCCATGTGGGGGCGGGCAACGCGCCGGAGGGCCTGGCCTTCGACCTCGACTGGTTCAACCCGTTCACCAACCTGGCGTTCGGCGCGTTCGTCATCGGCGTCACCGGTTCGATCTTCGCGTTCTGGGGCTGGGACACGTGCCTGACCCTCGGGGAGGAATCGAAGGACCCCACCAAGGTGCCCGGGCGCGCCGGTCTGCTGTGCGTGACCACGATCCTGCTGACCTACCTGCTGGTCGCGGTCGCGGTGATGATGTACGCCGGGGTCGGCGAGACCGGCCTGGGGCTGGGTAATCCGGAGAACTCCGAGAACGTCTTCGGCGCCCTTGCCGACCCGGTGCTGGGTTCGTGGGGCGGGCCGCTGCTGTTCCTGGCCGTGCTCGCCTCCTCGGTCGCGAGCCTGCAGACGACGTTCCTGCCCGCGGCACGCGCGATGCTCGCGATGGGCGCCTACGGGGCATTCCCGAAGCGGTTCTCCCACGTGCATCCCCGGTTCCTCGTACCGTCGTTCAGCACGCTGATCGCAGGCATCGTGACGGGCGTGTTCTACACCGTGGTGAGCCTGCTGTCGGAGTACGCGCTGCTGGACACCATCGCGGCGCTGGGCATCATGATCTGCTGGTACTACGGCATCACCGCGTTCGCGTGTATCTGGTACTTCCGGCGCGAGCTGTTCACCGATGCGCACAACATCGTGTTCAAGTTCCTGTTCCCGCTCATCGGCGGCCTGGTGCTGGCCGCGGTGTTCGGGTTCTCGCTCAAGGAGAGCATGGACCCGGAGAACGGCAGCGGCGCCGAGCTCGGCGGTATCGGCCTGGTGTTCTACATCGGTTTCGGCATCCTGCTGCTGGGTGCGGTGCTGATGCTCGTGATGCGTACGCGCAGCCCCGAGTTCTTCCGGGGAGAGACGTTGTCCCGCAACACACCTGTGATACCGGGCTGAGTCAGGCCGGTTCCGACGATTCCGTCGGTTGGGTTGCGGACGACATCGTCCAGCTGATCAGCAGGTTCATCGCCTCGCGTGAAGCCGTGCCGGCCTCGGTGGTGTAGGTGAACATCGTCTGGTCGGGATCGCCCGGCATGGTGAAGGTCTCGTAGTCGACGGTGAGCTCGCCGACCACCGGGTGACGCAGGTGCTTGGACCCGTGCGTGCGCTGGTACACGCGGTGCTGGGCCCACCAGTCGCCGAAATCCGTGCTGGCCGCGGACAGCTCGTCGACCAGCGCCGTGGTGACCGGGTCACCCGGGTGCGCACCGAGTTCCAGGCGCAGGTTCTCGACGACGGAACGCGCCTGGACGTCCCAGTCGGCGAACAACTTTCGCGCATCAGGGGAGAGGAACATCCATCGGGCGTAACTGCGTTCACGCGGACGCATGCGGTCGAAGTCGGCGATCAGTGCCGCGCCGAGCCGGTTGATCCCCAGCACGTCGCTGTGGCGTCCGAGGATCATCGCGGGTGTGCCGGTGAGGGATTCGAGCAGCTGGTACAGGCCGGGCCGAACCCGCTGCGCCGCGGTCGGTGGTTTGCGGCCGCGCGGTGGGGCGCCGACGAGATGTTCGAGGTGCGCGCGGCCGGTGTCGTCGAGATCCAGCGCCCGCGCGATCGCGTCGAGCACACTGCGCGACGGGGTGATGCGCCGTCCCTGCTCAAGCCGCGTGTAGTAGTCCGTCGACACCCCGGCGAGCAGCGCGACCTCCTCGCGGCGCAACCCGGGAACCCGTCGCACCCTGCTGTCGGCGGGCAACCCCGCGCGTGCCGGATCGACGGCCGCGCGGGCGCGTTTCAGGAAATCCGCGAGGTCGCGGTTGGTATCGGACATCACCACGAGTGTGGCACCCCGGCGCGCTCGGTACCTGGGTCTTTGAGTCCTAGGTTGCCGCGGCCTCGGTTGATCAGGCCAGGTTATGGGCCACTTTTCGGCCTTACGACGACCGAGACTCGATGTCAGCCGACAGGCACAGACAAGCCGAACAGGAGAAGTCATGTCATATCCCACCACCCGCCCCGCCACCTGGTTCGTCACCGGCACGTCGAAGGGCCTCGGCCTCGAGCTCGTGCGGCAACTGCTCGCACGCGGCGACAACGTCGCGGCCACCACGCGTTCGACCGAGCGGCTGCACGCCGGCTTAGAAGGCGTCGACACCGGATCGCTGCTGCCCATCGAGGTCGACCTCGCCGACCCGTCGGCGGTGCACAAGGCCGTCACCGCCACGGTCGAGCGGTTCGGGCACCTCGACGTCGTGGTCAACAACGCCGGTTACGGATTCCTCGCATCGGTCGAGGACACCACCGACGCCGACATCCGCCAGATGTTGGACGTCCAGGTCATCGGTACGTGGAATGTGTTGCGCGCGGCCATTCCTCACCTGCGCGCAGCCCGCAGCGGCCACATCGTCAACGTGTCGTCGATCCTCGGGCTGACCGCGATGCCGGGCTGGGGTCTGTACTGCGCGGGCAAGTTCGCGCTCAACGGGATGAGCGAGGCCCTCGCGGGCGAGATGGCCGAATTCGGTGTCAACGTCAGCATTGTCGAGCCCGGCTACTTCCGCACGAGCTTTTTGACCACCGACTCCCTGGCGCTGCCCGAGGCCACCAGCGACGCCTACCCGGGCATCCACGAGATGACGCAGAACCACCTCGCGCTGCAGGGCAGCCAGCTCGGTGACCCGGTGAAGGGCGCCGAGGCGATCATCGACATCGCCGTCGCGGGGCAGGGCCCGCTGCATCAGCTGCTCGGATCGGACTCCTACGAGTACGCCCAGGCCAAGGTGGCCGCGCTGAGCGGCGACATCGAAGCCGGCCGCGAACTGGCGTTCACCACCGACCACCGCTGACCGCACTCGTGACGTGGTGGCGCCGAACCGCTCTCACGGGCGCCACCACGTCACGCACGGGACTCATCCCGCGGCCGAGCCGATCCCGACCGCCTTGTCCTTGTTGTGCACCAGCTGCAGCGGATCGAGGATGTTCCACACCGTGGCCACGGCGCCGTACTTGAGCTCGGCCGCGGGTGTTTCGAGGTTGATCAGGTCGGCGATGATGTCGTAGCCGTAGTACAGGGCCGATCCAGGCGGCGTCGTCTTGATCAGCTCGGTGATGATGAGCTGGCGGGCATCTCGCGCGGCGTCGTCATCGCCGAGGGCGGGCGCCAGGTTCGGCAGGATCTTGCTGATCGGGATCACCGCGTTGACCCACGGCACGATCTGGCTGCCCCGGTAGATCTGCTCGGTCGCCTCACGGACCAGGGGATCGAGGAACTCCGGCGACGCGCCCAGCAGGGCGTCGCGCAGATCCATGATCGCGTCCGGGAAGTCGGTGGGATCCGGGTCATCAGGCCGCAGCGGGTTGGGGCTCCACGGCGGGTCCGCCGGCGCGTCGGCCTGGGCGCCAACCTGGGTGTCGGCGGTGGCGCGCGCCGTCGGCGTCGTCTTCTCCAGGGCGCTGTCGCCCTCGGGCTTGGGATTGGGTGCCGCAGCCTCTTTCGGGGTGAAGACCTGCTTGAGCCGCGCGATCTGCTCGGCCTCGAAGTCCTTGAGGGCGTCCTTGGCGACCGGCTTGACCGTCCCGGTGACGGGCTTGAGTGAGTCGGTGACCGACTTCGACACCGTGGCCGCGGCTTTGTTGATCTGGCTGTTGATCTGACCGCTGACGTGAGCGCCGACCTTCTCGGTGCGCGCGGCGGCCTTCTCGGCACGGGCGGCAGCGGTGTCGACGGCCTTCTTGATGTCCTTGCCTGCCTTGTCGGCGGCCTTCTGCACACCCGCGCTGACCTTGGACAGCGTCCTGGGCCGCTCGGTCTTGCCTGCCGTCTTCGAACCGGTCTTGGTATCGGCCTTGGGCCCCGCGTTGACGCCGGAGGACCCGCGCGAAACGGAACCGGCTGTGCTCGACTCCTTGCTCGACTCCTTGCTCGACGTCTTGGCCGAACCGCTGTCGGTGTCTGCGTGCGCGGTGCCCTGACCGGCCACGGCGATCGCCGCTCCGACGCCCAGCGCAACCGCGGCACCACCGACATAACCGGCGTACTTCGTCGAGGCCGCCTTCGTTGCCGCCCTGTGAGAGCCCATTGCCGTCCTTTCACCACCGATCCCCAGCCCAGTGGCATCGTAGGGGGCCGGTACGTGATCGGCAGCACGAGGTGATCATGAATGTGCCCTGTGATCACACCCGCACCAGTGGTCCCTACACCCCGGTGCCGCCGTCGACCCGCAGCGTCACCCCGGTGACGTACGACGCGCGGTCACTGAGCAGCCACGCCGCGGCCTCCGCGATCTCGGCGGGCGCGGCCGCGCGCCCCAGCGGCGCGATGGAGACGAGCCGGTCGATGGTGCCGGGGCTCGCGGCGTCCCACTCGTCGATCATCTCGGTGAGCGTGGTGCCCGGCGCGATGGTGTTGACGCGGATGCCCTCAGGGCCGTAGGTCACCGCCGCGGATTCGGTGAGGCTGTTGAGGGCGCGCTTCATCGCGCCGTAGGCCGGCAACTCGGGGTTGCCCTGCAGGCTGCCGATGCTCGACGTGTTCACGATGGCGCCCGTCTTCGAGGTGGCGCGGATCGCGGCGATCTCGGCGGCCAGCGCGAGCCACACGCCCTTGAAGTTGACGTCGTAGATGCGGTCCAGATCCGCCTCGGGCAGTCCGTCGAGGGGGCCCGGCGGCTGGATCGTCGCACCGTTGTTGAACGCGACATCCAGGCGTCCCCACACCTCGACGGTGCGGTTCACCGCAGCGCGCACAGTGTCCGGATCGGCCTGGTCGCACACCACGTACTCGGCGGTGCCGCCGTCGGCGCGGATCTGTTCGGTGACCTCTTCGAGCTGGGCTTCGGTACGGGCCGCCAGCATCACGGATGCGCCCTCTGCGGCGAACAGCCGTGCGGCCGCGGCGCCGATGCCGCGTCCGGCGCCCGTGATGAACGCGATCTTGCCTTCGAGCAGGCCCGTCGTGGTCGCGGAAGCGGTGGTGGTTTGTGTCATGACCCGAGCCTGCGGGCGGTGGCCGGACGTATCCAGGTACCCGCTGTACCTGTCTGGGCACCCGCGGCGCCGGCCGGACGCACGCAGAATGGTGACGTGGACAAGCGAGAACTCGGCGCGTTCCTGCGGAGCCGCCGGGAACGCATCAGCCCTGCCGAGGTGGGGCTGCCGGTCGGTACGCGCAGACGCACCCCCGGACTGAGGCGCGACGAGGTCGCGCACCTGGCGTTCATCTCGACCGAGTACTACACGCGCCTGGAGCAGGCCCGCGCGCCGCACCCGTCCCGCGAAGTGCTCGAGGGGCTGTCCCGCGCGCTGCGGTTGCCCGATGCCGAGCGGGCCCACCTGTACCAACTGGCCGGTGTCGTGCCGCAACGGCCCGTGGGGCCGCCGCGGGTGGTCCGTCAGAGCATCCTCGACCTGCTGCAACGGTTGTCGCATGCGGCCGCGATCGTGGTCTCTGCGACCAACGAGGTGCTGGCCTGGAACGATCTGGCGTGCGCGTTGATGGAGGACTTCTCGGCGCTGAGCCGCCGCGACCGCAACCTGATCCGGCGGGCGTTCCTCGGGCCCGACGGGCCGGGCGGGCGGCGGCTGTACGGGGTCTCCGACGTCGAGGAGTTCGCCCGGACCAGCGCCAAGCATCTGCGGGCCGCGGTGGCCAGGTACCCCGACGACCCGGAGACCCAGGAACTCGTCGACGAACTGCTCGCGGGCAGCGAGGAATTCGTGCGGCTGTGGGAATCGCACGACATCGTCGACCGCCCGGTGCTGTGCAAGACGTTCGTGCACCCGGCCGTCGGTCCGGTGTCGGTCAACTGCGATGCGCTCGACATCGCCGACCGGGATCAGTGCCTGGTGATCTACACCGCCGAACCCGGGTCGCCGTCGGAGGAGGCCATGCGGTTGCTCGCGGTGCTGGGCACCCAGCAGATGGACGTCCCGGGCTGACTGGTCTTTCGAACACGTGTTCGATAGACTGGCGGGGTGGGCTGGCACAACGGGCCGCCGAGCTGGTCGGAGATGGAGCGCGTGCTCACGAGCAAGCCGCGCCGCTCCGGCCTGCCCCTGGAATCCCCGGGTGACGGCGGGGACAGTCCCGCCTGGTCACGCAAGCGCGGCGCCTACGAGCCGCCGGACCAGGCCAGGATGCCCGCTTCCGCGCTCCCGTACGCCGAACTGCACGCACACTCGGCGTACAGCTTCCTCGACGGTGCCAGCACCCCCGAGGAACTCGTGGAGGAGGCGGCCCGCCTGAACCTGCGCGCCATCGCGCTGACCGACCACGACGGTCTCTACGGCGTGGTGCGGTTCGCCGAGGCCGCCAGGGAACTCGACGTGGCCACGGTGTTCGGCGCCGAACTGTCGCTGAGCAACGTCGCGCGCACGGAAGACCCCGATCCGCCCGGCCCACACCTGCTGGTGCTGGCGCGCGGGCCCGAGGGGTACCGGCGGCTGTCGCGGGAGATCGCCAAGGCGCACCTGGCCGGCGGTGAGAAGGGCAGGCCCCGCTACGACTTCGACCAGCTGACCGAGGCCGCGGGCGGGCACTGGCACATCCTCACCGGATGCCGCAAAGGCCATGTCCGCCAGGCATTGTCGGATGGCGGTCCCGACGCCGCGGCCGCCGCGCTCGCGGATCTGGTGGACCGGTTCGGGGCGGACCGGGTCAGCATCGAACTCACCCACCACGGGCATCCCTGCGACGACGAACGCAACGCCGCGCTGGCCGAGTTGGCGCCCCGTTTCGGTCTGGGGGTGGTGGCCACCACCGCGGCGCACTTCGCGACACCGTCGCGGGGACGGCTCGCGATGGCCATGGCCGCGATCCGCGCGAGGAACTCGATCGACACCGCGGCGGGATGGCTGGCGCCGCTGGGCGGGGTGCATCTGCGCTCGGGGGAGGAGATGGCGCGCCTGTTCGATCCCGAGTTCGTCGCCGCGGCAGCTGATCTCGGTGAGCAGTGCGCGTTCGGGCTCGCGCTCATCGCACCGCAGCTGCCGCCGTTCGACGTGCCCGACGGGCACACCGAGGACAGCTGGCTGCGTCATCTGGCGATGGCGGGTGCGGCACGGCGGTACGGCCCGCCGGAACGTGCGCCCAAGGCGTACGCGCAGATCGAGCACGAGCTGAGGATCATCGAGCAGTTGAGGTTCCCCGGCTATTTCCTGGTGGTGCACGACATCACGCAGTTCTGTCGTGACAACAACATCCTGTGCCAGGGCAGGGGATCGGCCGCCAACTCGGCGGTCTGCTACGCGCTTGGCGTCACCAACGTCGACCCGATCGCCAACGATCTGCTGTTCGAGCGCTTCCTGTCGCCTGCACGCGACGGCCCACCCGACATCGACATCGACATCGAATCCGACCTGCGCGAGAACGTCATCCAGTACGTCTACGAGCGCTACGGCCGCGACTACGCGGCCCAGGTCGCCAACGTCATCACCTACCGCGGCCGCAGCGCGATCCGTGACATGGCGCGCGCGCTGGGATTCTCGCAGGGACAGCAGGACGCCTGGAGCAAGCACCTCAGCCGGTGGGACGGCAGACCCGATTCGCCGGATGTCGCCGAGATCCCCGAGCAGGTGATCGAACTGGCCAACCAGATCGCGAACCTGCCGCGCCACATGGGGATCCACTCCGGCGGCATGGTCATCTGCGACCGCCCCATCGCCGACGTGTGCCCCGTGGAGTGGGCCCGCATGGAGAACCGCAGCGTGCTGCAGTGGGACAAGGACGACTGCGCGGCAATCGGTCTGGTCAAGTTCGACATGCTGGGCCTCGGCATGCTCTCGGCGTTGCACTACGCCATCGACCTGGTCGCCGAGCACAAGGGCATCGAGGTCGACCTCGCCACACTGGACCTGTCCGAACCGGCGGTCTACGAGATGCTGCAGCGTGCCGATTCGGTGGGGGTGTTCCAGGTGGAGTCCCGCGCGCAGATGGCCACCCTGCCCAGGTTGAAGCCTCGCGAGTTCTACGACCTGGTGGTCGAGGTCGCCCTGATTCGGCCCGGGCCCATCCAGGGCGGTTCGGTGCACCCGTACATCAAGCGGCGCAACGGTCAGGAACCCGTCACCTACGACCACCCGTCGATGGAACCCGCGCTGAAGAAGACACTGGGTGTGCCGCTGTTCCAGGAGCAACTCATGCAACTCGCGGTCGACTGCGCGGGTTTCAGTGCGGCCGAGGCCGACCAGTTGCGCCGGGCAATGGGGTCCAAACGCTCGACCGCGAAGATGCGGCGACTGCGCAGCAGGTTCTACGACGGGATGCGCGAACGTCACGGCATCACCGGCGTGGTGGCCGACCGGATCTACGAGAAACTGGAGGCGTTCGCCAATTTCGGTTTCCCGGAAAGTCATTCGCTGAGCTTCGCCTCGCTGGTGTTCTACTCGTCGTGGTTCAAGCTGCACCATCCCGCGGCGTTCTGCGCAGCACTGCTGCGCGCGCAACCCATGGGCTTCTACTCGCCGCAGTCCCTGGTGGCCGATGCGCGTCGCCACGGCGTGACGGTGCACGGCCCCGACGTGAATGCCAGCCTGGCCCACGCCGGTCTGGAGAACCGGGGCCTGGACGTGCGGTTGGGCCTCGGCAGTGTCCGCCACATCGGCGACGATCTGGCGCAGCGCATCGTCGACGAACGGGAAGCCAACGGGCAGTTCACCTCTCTGCTCGATCTCACCAGCCGTGTGCAGCTGACCGTGCCGCAGACCGAGGCGCTGGCCACCGCGGGTGCACTCGGATGTTTCGGGATCACCCGGCGCGAAGGGCTGTGGGCCGCGGGTGCGGCCGCGACACAGCGGCCCGACCGGTTGCCGGGAGTGGGTTCGTCCACACACATCCCGCCGCTGCCGGGGATGAGCGCGCTGGAACTGTCGGCGGCCGACGTGTGGGCCACCGGGATCTCACCGGACAGCTATCCCACCGAATACCTGCGAAAGCACCTCGACAGCCTCGGCGTCGTCCCCACCGACAGGCTGCTGGACGTCGCCGACGGAACCCGGATCCTGGTGGCAGGTGCGGTGACTCACCGGCAGCGCCCCGCCACCGCGCAGGGCGTGACGTTCATCAACCTCGAGGACGAGAAGGGCATGGTCAACGTGCTGTGCGCGCCGGGGGTGTGGTCGCGTTACCGCAAGGTCGCCCAGACCGCGCCCGCGCTGATCGTGCGTGGCATCGTGCAGAACGCCACCGGTGCGGTCACCGTCGTGGCCGACCGGATGGACGCGGTGAACCTGCGCGTCGGTTCACGCTCCCGCGACTTCCGGTGAATCCGACCCGGTTCGTTCGAGTCCGGTCCGCAGCAGTGACCACGCCAGGCGGCGCGCCTCGCCGGCCCGTTCGGTGAGCCTGCGCTGCGCCTCGCGCACCGCATCCTCCTGCGGGGTGCGCCCTTCCAGCACATCGTCGTGCAGTTCCTCGGCGATCCGGATCGCCATCAGCACAGCGTCGTTCACGCGGTCAAGCGCCTCGTGCAACCGGTCGTCCTGGCAGAGCAGGTGCGCGTTGTCGATCTCGACGGACACCTCGGTGACGACGTGGCCGATCTGTTCGAAGATCGCGTTCATCGCCTTCTCGCGCTCCGCGCGGTCCTCGAGCGCCATGCACCGGGCGCCCTCGCTCCACAGCGACGCGAGCATCCGGGTGTGGGTGGCGACGCTGCGGGACACCTCGATCATCGCCTGCTTCTGCAACTGGTCGGCGAGATGCCTGCGCTCGATGCGTGCGATCTCGCGTTGTGCGGCCATCTCGGAGGCGTGCAACTTCTGTTGCGCCTCAAGTTCGGTGCGGTGCCGCTTCTTCGCCGATGCCAGTTCGAGTGCGGCGCGCTGGTCGGCGGCCGCGAGTTCGGCCCGCAGTTTTTCGGCCGCGTCAGCGGCATCGTGCTGGGCCTGCCGCGCGAAGGTGACGGTTTGCCACATGGTCACCGCGACCGCGACGAACACGACCGCGCCGAAGAACCATTCGGCTTTGCTTCCGAGTTCGCCCGGCGCCGCAAGGATGTACCACGCGATGGTAAGAGTTCCCGCGACACCGCAGACCAGCCAGCCGATACCCGTTCTGGCGTCGAAGGATCCGCCTTTGCGGTCGGGCCTCGCATCTGTTGCGGTCACCGGGATCGGCGCGGTGCGCGCCACCGCGTCGTCGTCTGAAATTCCGGTGGCTCTTGCTGATTCAGATCTGGTCGACTCCCTCAGTTCGGTCATGCTGAACTCCCATCGACCACGCGTGCGCCCCTGCCGCGTTCAGATTATGGCGACACCCAGGGTGCGGCACCACCGGTCGCCCTCCGCGGGACCCGAGCGCTGACGGGACGGAGGCGAACCGCTAGGGTCATGCCGTGTTGTGCGCACGACGCGCTGGATGACTCGCGTCTCGCCGCGCCAACGGATCTGACCGCCTGGAGAATTGGGGACCCATGGCCAAGAACGCCTCGTCGGAAGCTGACTCATCGATCATCGTCGACCTGTCCGAGGCGGCGATGCACATGTACTCGGCGGCGATCGACGCGTTGCCGTTCCCCGAGGACAAGAAATTCCACAAGCGTGCCGACATCGTGTTGTCGGGCCTGCGGAAATTGCGCTCGGCGCTGACCGAGGCCGCATCCGCGCAGCGTCCGTCGCCCGCGGTGGCCGCCGCGCTCAGCGGTGTCCGGCAGCGCTACGACTCCCTCATGGCGCATGCGGCCGCGGCGCCGGGATCCAGCCTCGGCCAGCAGATCTACGTCACGCGCGTGGCCGCGAAGCTGTCGGCGGAGGAGGTCGCCAACGGCGCGGGACTGCGGCCTGGGCTGCTCGACGAGCTCGAGGCGGGCGCAACGCCCACCGACGACGAGGCGGCCAGGATCCGGGAAACGATTGCGGCGCTGGGCGGGTTGCCGGGTGCCGATCACGGTGAGCACGAGGGCCGTCACGCCGGCGGTGACGACAGCGCCGAGGGCGCGTCGGTGATCGACTTTGCGCAGCACGACAGCCAGCACGAGGGCGGGGACGGCGAACTCACCGAGAACGCGGGCTGACGCGACCCGCCGGGGGGACGCGGGGCCGCGGGTAGTCTCGCGGCATGACGCTGAATCTTTCTGTCGACGAGCTCCTCACCACAACGCGCTCGGTGCGCAAACGGCTCGACTTCGAGAAGCCGGTGTCGCGCGAGGTGATCCTGGAATGCCTCGACCTCGCGCTACAGGCTCCGACCGGATCCAATGCCCAAGGGTGGCAATGGGTTTTCGTCGAGGATGAGGCAAAGAAGAAGGCGCTGGCCGACATCTACCGGTCCAACGCGATCCCGTATCTTGAGCAGGAGGCCGCCGAGCGCGGCGACATCCGCGACCAGCAGCAGCCCAAGGTCAGGGACTCGGCGCGTCACCTCACCGACAACTTCGAGAAGGCGCCGGTGCTGTTGATCCCATGCCTGGAGGGCCGTCCCGACGGTGCCCCCGCCGGCCTGAGCGCATCGTTCTGGGGATCTCTGCTGCCCGCGGTGTGGAGCTTCATGCTCGCGCTGCGGTCG
Source organism: Mycolicibacterium smegmatis (assembly GCF_001457595.1). Taxonomy (GTDB): domain Bacteria; phylum Actinomycetota; class Actinomycetes; order Mycobacteriales; family Mycobacteriaceae; genus Mycobacterium; species Mycobacterium smegmatis. The sequence goes on from NZ_LN831039.1 coordinate 1,799,896, forward strand.
CGTGGCCTGGGCTCGGCGTGGACCACGCTGCACCTGCTGGGCGAGGGGGAGAAGCAGGCCGCCGAGGTGGTCGGCATCCCGTTCGACAAGTACTCGCAGGCGGGGCTGTTCCCGATCGCCTACACCATCGGCACCGATTTCAAGAAGGCCAAGCGACTGCCCGCCGAGCAGTTCGCGCACTGGGACACCTGGTGAGCTGACGCCCGGCGGCGTCACACCGCGCCGGGGAAGCCGTGCTGGCGCCAGGCCTCATAGGCGGCGACGGCGGCCGCGTTGGACAGGTTCAGCGACCGCCGTCCCGCCAGCATGGGAATGCGGATCTGCTCGGTGATGTGCGGGTCGGCCAGCGTCTGCTCGTCGAGCCCGGTGGGTTCCGGCCCGAACATCAATACGTCGCCCGGCCGATAGGCGATGTCGGTGAACGGCGTGGACGCGTGCGCGGTGAACGCGTAGACGCGTGCCGGCATGAGGGCCTGCCACGCCGACGGCAGATCGTCGTGCACCGTGACCGACGCCAGGTCGTGATAGTCCAGACCGGCACGGCGCAGCTTGGGTTCGGACAGATCGAATCCCAGCGGATGCACGAGATGCAATTCGCATCCCGTCGCCGCGACCATCCGGATCGCGTTACCGGTATTCGGCGCGATCCGCGGCGAGAAGAACATCACCCTGAACATCGCGACGATCGTACGGCCGCCATACGCACGGCCAACCACATTTCGCCGCAGCGATCAATGAGCGCTTTGCTCAATTACCACACAACTGCGCTACGGCTCGGTCACGAACTCTGTCTGTTCAGTAAGAATTGTGGAAACGCTCGCGCGTGGCTGTCATACTCGTGCAATTGCCAGGCGTTTGACGCCCGTCCCAGCGTGGGCGGAAACAGCAGGAAGCCCTATGACTCTCGCCCTAGTACTGAACTGCGGCCCCGCCGCCGATGGCACGGTTGGGCGCCGATGACCGCCTTCACACAGCTGAAACAGGCAGACGGGACGCTCGTCGATTTCGCGCCGTCCTCATCACCTCCGGTGAAGCGGCCGTCCCGCTGGTCGCCGGCGAACTGGCCCGTGAGCCGGAAAGTTCTCGCGATCGTCCTCGTTCCGTTGATCCTCGCCGCGACATTCGGCGGATTGCGCATTTACGCGTCCGTCACCGAGGCGGCGGATCTGCGACTGGCCGCCGACCGTGCCGAACTGATCCCCGACATCAACAACTACATGGCGGCATTGGAAGGTGTTCTGGTCGCCAGTAGCGGGGCCGGGGACGGACAGGCCGCATTGGCCACATTCGATTCGCGCAAATCCGAATTGCAGCAGCGGGTGGATTCCACCGATGTTCTCGGCGACGTCCGCGAGGCGGTGGGCACGATGCTCGACAAGGGGCAGACCCTCGTCGACGCCTCGATGGCCAACACGGTCGGGTTGCGCCAGCGCATCCTGGATTACGCGCCGCTGCTGCTGACCGCCGAGGCCGCGGTCACCGGGTCGACGCACAGTGCCGATCAGAGGGTGCAGACCGAGGCAGAAGCGCTCGGGCGGGCCATCGGCGCCCGTGGCCAGATGACCATCCAGGAGATGATGGTCAACCGCGGCGCCGAGGAACCCGAACCGGTGCTGCGCAAGTCGATGATCACGATGGCGGGCACCGAGCCGTCCACCGTCGCCGCGCTCACCAAGGTGCTGGGCAGCGCGTCCGACGACGCGACGACGCTGCGCGACGAGATGGTCAAGCGCATGGCCATCATGGCCAACCCCGGAATCCCGTTGGTGGGCAACCCGGTCCTGCTGGAGTCGCTTGAGAACACCCGCAAGATCGCCGAGCAGATCATCACCGACAACACCTCGGCGATCCCGGCCGCGGTCGAGGCCGAGGCCGCCGACGCGCGCAACGACGCCATCCGCGATTCCGTGCTCGTGGCGCTCGCGGTGATCAGCGCGCTGGTGGTCGTGTTGCTGGTGGCCCGCTCGCTCGTGCGTCCGCTGCGGACCCTGCGCGACGGCGCGCTCAAGGTCGCCCACGAGGATCTGGCGAAGGAGATCGAACGGGTCCGCGCGGGTGGCGAGCCCGGGCCGATCACCCCGCTGCCCGTGTACACCTCGGAGGAGGTCGGCCAGGTCGCGCACGCCGTCGACGAACTGCACGAGCAGGCCGTGTTCCTCGCCGGTGAGCAGGCGCAGCTGCAGCTGCAGGTGGCCGACATGTTCGAGACGCTGTCGCGGCGCAGCCGGTCGCTGGTGGACCAGCAGCTTTCGCTCATCGACGAACTCGAACGCAACGAGGACGACCCGCAGCGGCTCAACAGCCTGTTCCGGCTCGACCACCTCGCGGCCCGTATGCGCCGCAACGGCGCCAACCTGCTGGTGCTCTCGGGTGCGAAGGTCACCCGCGAGAAGAGCGAGCCCGTCGCGGTCGCGACGGTCATCAACGCCGCGGCCTCCGAGGTCGAGGACTACACGCGCGTCGTCACCTCCGACGTGGCCGACGCCGACGTCGTCGGCTCGGCGGCCGGTGACCTGATCCACCTGCTCGCCGAACTGCTCGACAACGCGCTCCGGTACTCGCCGCCGACCTCACAGGTGCGGGTCTCGGCGGTGTTCGCCGGCAACGGTGCGCTGGTCATCGAGGTGGCCGACGTGGGTCTCGGCATGACCGAGTCGGACCTGCGGGTCGCCAACATCCGTCTGAAGTCCGGTGGCGAGGTCAACCCGTACACCGCGCGCCACATGGGTCTGTTCGTAGTGGGGCGGCTGGCCGACCAGCACGGTCTGGTGGTCCGGCTGCGCAGCACCATCCCCGACGAACCCGGCTCCGGCACCACGGCCGGGGTGTACGTCCCGGCTCAGCTGCTCGTCACCGAGGCCGGCACGGCAGGTGCGCCCGCGTTCGATCAGTTCGACGCGCAACCCGAGGACGCCGCCACGGCACCCGGCCATCCGACCGGGTATCCGAACGTGGTGTCGCTGGACACCCGCTTCGTGACCACAGGCTCCGAGCACGACGACGACCTCGCGGCGGGCCTGCTGCCGCAGCGCAACCCGGGCGCGTCCGGCATCTCCGAGATGCCGGGGGTGTTCGCCGAGCCCGAACCCGCTGCCGAGGTGTCCGGGGACGCCCAGGGCGAGTGGCCGCAGCAGTGGCCCGCCCCTCAGGAAGCCGCTGCGCCCGAGGAGGTTGCGCCGCAGGCCAACGGCAGGCCCACCGACACGTCGTCGTTCTTCGCGTCGCGGGCACAGGCCGCGGGCGGCACGCAGAACGGCGCCCAGGTCAACGGTGTCCACCTCGACGGAGCCCACACCAACGGCGCCGCCAACGGGACCGCGGACAGCTTCACGGGGTTCTTCGGCAGCAGCGACGACCAGCTCGACCAGCGCGAACCGGCGGGCGATCCCGGCGACTCGATCTACCAGTCGATGGTCTCGGAGTTTGCGATCGACCCGACCACCCACGCGCGCAGCGCCGATCTCGACTGGCAGACGGTGTGGGAGAAGGGCTGGTCGGTGGCGGCCGCCGCGCAGGACGCGCCCGTGGACCGGCACACCGAGGAAGGCCTGCCGATGCGTACGCCCGGCGCGCGTCTGGTGCCCGGTGGCGTGGCCGCGGCCGCGGGCCGCACCAACGGCGCCAACGGCCACCACCACAGCGATCTGAACGGCGGCGTCAACGGCGAAATTCACGGAAACGACAACGGTGCCGAGGCGGTAGCATCTGCCAACGAAGCTGACAACGGCATGTTCGCGGCGTTCAAGCCGCGCGATCCCGAGGCCGTCCGCGCAAGCATCAGCAGCCACTTCGGCGGCGTGCACGCCGGGCGCTCACATGCCCGTGAGACCAGAGGAACCGATAACGAATGACCCGTCCGACGCAGCGCGATTCCCTGGACTGGCTGGTGTCCAAGTTCGCCCGCGAGGTTTCCGGGGTGTCCCATGCGGTGCTGGTGTCGGCCGACGGCCTGCTGATGGCTGCCAGTGAGAACATGCCGGTCGAACGCGCCGACCAGCTCGCCGCGGTGGCCTCCGGCCTGGCGAGCCTCGCGACCGGCGCCGCGCAACTGTTCGACGGCGGCTACGTGCTGCAATCGGTGGTCGAGATGGAGAACGGCTACCTGCTGCTGATGCGCGTGGGCGACGGATCCAACCTCGCGACGCTGGCCGGCCGCTCGTGCGACATCGGCCAGATCGGCTACGAGATGGCGATCCTCGTCGAACGCGTCGGCGCCGTCGTGCAGTCGTCGCGCCGCGCGCCCCAACCGTCTTGATCCGAGAACCGATGCCGTGGACGAACTCGAGCGCACCGACGAGCCGAACCTGGTACGGCCGTACACGCTGACGGCGGGCCGCACGGCGCCTCCGGTGAACCTGCCGCTGGAAGCGCCCGTGGAAACTCTCGACACACCCAACGCGCCGACGTGGCCAGGGCGCGATGTGCGCGGACAGATCGTAGAGTTATGCACCGGCAGCCCGTCGGTGGCGGAGATCGCAGCACATTTGTCCCTACCTCTCGGCGTGGCGAGAGTGCTGATCGGGGACTTGGTGAAGCAGGGTTATCTACGGGTGCACACGACACTCGAGGATTCGGCGAGCTTTGACGAGCGCCGCGAACTGATAGGAAGGACCCTGCGTGGCCTACGAGCACTCTGAAAAGCGCTCGGCCGCTTCGACGAAGATCGTGATCTCCGGGGGATTCGGCGCCGGCAAGACGACATTCGTCGGCGCGGTTTCGGAGATCATGCCGCTGCGGACAGAGGCGTTGGTGACCAACGTGTCCGAGGGCATCGACCCGCTAGAAGGAACACCCGACAAACGCACCACCACGGTCGCGATGGACTTCGGCCGCATCACCCTCGCCGAGGATCTGGTGCTGTACCTGTTCGGCACTCCCGGTCAGCGCAGGTTCTGGTTCATGTGGGACGACCTGGTGCGCGGCGCCATCGGCGCGATCATCCTCGTCGACGTGCGCCGGTTGCAGGACAGCTTCGCCGCGGTCGACTTCTTCGAGGCGCGCAAACTGCCGTTCATCGTCGCGGTCAACGAGTTCGACGGTGCGCCAAAGCATCCCACGCACGCCGTGCGCAAGGCCCTGGCGCTACCCGAGCACATCCCGGTCATCACCGTCGATGCGCGCGACCGCAACTCGGCCAAGGCCGCGCTGATCGCGGTCACCGAGTACTCGCTGAGCACCCTGACCCCGCTGCCCGGCTGAGGCTTGTGCGTATAGGGGCAAACGGCGACGAAACGGTATGGGCGGACGAAGAGTTCGCCGGGCGTGACTTCCGCGACGAGGATCTGAGCCGCATCCGCACCGAACGCGTCGTGTTCACCGAATGCGATTTCAGCGGCGTCGACCTCTCGGAGTCCGAGCATCATGGATCGGCGTTCCGCAACTGCACGTTCCGCCGCAGCACCATCTGGCACAGCACGTTCACCAACTGCAGCCTGCTCGGGTCGGTGTTCACCGAATGCCGCATCCGCCCTGTCACATTCGTCGAGTGCGACTTCACGCTCGCGGTGCTCGGCGGCTGTGATCTGCGTGCCGTCGACCTGTCGGACTGCCGGTTGCGTGAGGTCTCGCTCGTCGGTGCGGATCTGCGTAAGGCAGTGCTGCGGCGGGCCGATCTGACGGGCTCACGCGTGCAGGACGCACGCCTGGAGGAGGCCGATCTGCGCGGTACGCGCGTCGACCCCACGTTCTGGACCACGGCCAAGGTGCGCGGCGCCAAGATCGACATCGAACAGGCGCTCGCGTACGCCGCCGCGCACGGTCTGGCCGTCCACGGCGGCTAGGTTTCTCACCGCGAGCAGTCCCCAGCAAGCGGGAGTGCCCCCAACAAAACTGCGCCTTTTCGCGTGAAAAGGCGCAGTTTTGTGTCTGCTCGGCAGAGGAACTCAGCCGGCTTTGAGACGGATCTTCCAGCGCACGAAGGTCACGTAGAACACCGACAGCACGCCGAGCATGGCCATGTCGAACAACCACGTGCCCGATGTGTGCTCCCAGTGCGAGTCCTTCGGCGTCAGCGGGCCGGGCACCAACCGGATCAGGTCGACCGTGGACGCCGAGGCCGCGAAACCCCAACGGGCCGGGGTGATCCACGACAACTGGTCCAGGCCGATGCGCCCGGTCACCGGGATCATGCCGCCGGAGAACACCAACTGGCTCATGATCGCGACGACCAGCAGCGGCATGATCTGCTCGCTGGTCTTGGCCAGCGCCGACAGTGCCAGGCCCACCATCGCGGCGGTCACGGTGGTGGCGGCCATGCTGAGGAACAGTTCCAGCGAACGGTTGGGGATCACCACACCGCGTTCCACCGCGCCCTCACCCCAGCCTTTACCGCTGATGGTGATGACGGTGACGATCGCCGACTGCACCACGGCGAACACCGAATACACGCACACCTTGGCCAGCAGGTAGGCCGTGGTGGACAGGCCGACGGCCTGTTCGCGGCGGAAGATCGCGCGTTCGCCGATGAGATCGCGGATGGTCAGCGCGGTGCCCATGAAGATGGCGCCGACGTTGAGCAGCACCAGGATCTGGCCCGGTTCGTTGGGTGCGTCACCCATCGGGTTGGGTACGCCGAAGCCGACGGTCCCCGGCACCGACAGTGACAGCGTGCCCATGATGAACGGCAGCAACGCCAGGAAGATGAAATAGCCGCGGTCGGAGATGATCAGCCGCAGCTGTCTTCGCCCGATCGTGGAGAACTGCCGTCGCAGGCTGGTTTTCGCCGGCGCGCCCAGATCGGCCGGCGCCTCGGACGACGCCGAGGCCGGTGGGGCTTCAGGTGTGCGCGCGAGGTAGCGACGGTTGGCCTCGGCCGGATCGTCCGCGACTGTGCTGAAGATGTCGGCCCAGTTGGTGGTGCCGAGTTCGGGGCCGATCTGGCTGGGCGGCCCGAAGAACGCGGTCTTGCCGCCGGGTGCGAGCAGCAGCACCTGATCGCACACGTCCAGGTAGGTCAGCGAGTGTGTGACCACCAGCACCACACGGCCCGCGTCGGCCAACTGGCGCAGCATCGTCATGACCTGCCGGTCCAGCGCCGGGTCCAGGCCCGAGGTGGGCTCGTCGAGGATCAGCAGCGACGGGCCGGTCAGCAGCTCGAGCGCCACCGAGGCGCGCTTGCGCTGACCACCGGAGAGCTTGTCGACGCGGGTGTCGAGGTGCTTGGTCATCTCGAGCTCTTCGAGGACCTGCATGACGACCTGCTCGCGGTCTTCCTTGGTGGTGTCCGGGGGCAGGCGCAGCTCGGCGGCGTACATCAGCGCCTGGCGCACCGTCAGCTGACCGTGGACCACGTCGTCCTGGGGAACCATGCCGATACGGCTTCTCAGCGAGGCGTATTCGGCGTGGACGTCGTGGCCCTCGAACTTGATGGTGCCGCTGGTCGGATGCGTGTAGCCGGCGACCTGCCGCGCGAACGTCGACTTGCCTGCGCCGGACGGGCCGATCACGGCGGTCAGCGTGCCCGGCCGCGCGTCGATCGAGATGTTGTCCAGCAGGGTCTTGTTGCCCTCGATGGTCCACGTCAGGCCGCGGACCTCGAGACCGCCGGTGCGGGTGTCGGCCTCGGTCTCGGAGCGGCGCGCAAGCGTGCCGCCGCTGAACACGAGGTCGACGTTGCCGATGGTGACGACGTCGCCGTCGTGCAGCACCGCCGAGTCGACGCGTGTGCCGTTGACGAACGTGCCGTTGATGCTGCGCTCGTCACGGATCTCGGTGCCGCCGGGCAGCGGGATCAGCGTCGCGTGGTGACGTGACGCCAGCACGTCGGGGATCACGATGTCGTTGTCGGTCGCGCGGCCGATCTTGACCGCACCTGCCGGGGCGGGCGCGCTGCGGCCGGGCCGCAGGATCTTGAGCATGCTCGTCGCGAGGTTGCTCGCGGGCTCGGCGCCGCCGCGCGGTGCCGCGGCAGGTCCCATGGTGGTGGGTGCCTGCGACGAGTTGGCCGGAGCGGGCGGGGGTGTGCGCACCGGCTGCGACTGATAGGACTGCGGTGCGCCGGCCGGCCCGTTGGTGGGGTAGCCGGTCTGCGGCCCACTCGGGTAGCCGCGCTGCGGCCCGCTGGGATATCCGGTCTGCGGGCCGTTCGGATACCCGTGCTGCGGCGCCGACGGGTACCGCTGCTGCGTGCCGGTGGTCTGCGGATACTGCGTGCGCGGGGGCTGGGTGTAGGGCTGCTGCCAGCCGCCGCCGGTCGGGGCCTGTGTGGGCCACGACGTGCCGGTGTGGCCCGCGACGGGGACCGCGGCGGTGGGGGTGCGGCCCGCGGATCCCTGGTGGCGGCCGACCTCGAAGCTCAGTTGCGGGCCGTCGGGGTTACCGATGTTGAGGACCTGGCCGTCCTGTAGGTCGACCGACGACACGCGGCGTCCGTTGACGTACATGCCGTTGAGGCTGCCGTTGTCGATCGCGACCCACCGGCCCTGGTCGAAGCGCAGCACGAGGTGCGCACGCGAGATCAGCGGGTGGGCGATGCGGACGTCGGCGCGCAGATCGCGTCCGATGACGACATCGCTGCCGGGGGCGAAGGTACGGGTCGACCCCTCGTAACGGACGGTCAGCGCAGGTGGGGATGGTCGGCTCATCGCGGTCAACTCTATCGGTACTTCCCCCGGGCGCCGCTGCGCCGCAGCGGTGTCGTCCGACGTATCGGGTTCATGTGAATATGGCCCGCGTGGGTCGCGAAGAGATAGCCGATCGGATACGTACCGTGCTGCGGCCGGTGGCGACGGTTTCCGCCGGTGCCGCGCTGGTGTTGCTGGTGTGGGCGGCCCTGCTGGGTCTGTGGAGCCGGCTGGTCTCGCCGCGCAGCATGGCCGAGCAGGACTGGTACCCCACCGGGCTGCACCGCTGGGGCGAGTCGCTGCCCAACGGTCTGGCGATTGCGACGACGGGGGTGGCGCTTGTCCTGCTCGGCGCCATCGCCTACAGCATCCGTCGAGGTCGCACGGATGGTTACCGGCCCGCCGCACCCGCGGTGTGGGCGGCGGTTCTGGCGTTGCTGTTCTTCGCGTTCTTCACGCGCGGCATCCCCGAGTACTACAGCGTGGTGATGGGCAACTACCCGGTGACCACCGCGCTGCCGTTCGGCGTCACGGCGTGGTTCCTCAGCGTCGCGGGCGCGGTTGCCACGTTGCTGGGCGCGGGTGCGTTCTGGCGGTTGCGGCGCGAGCATGTGCGGCTGGTGGCCGTGGGTGCGGTGATCGCCGTCGTCGCGGCCGCGGGTGTGACCGTCGGCGCATTGCGATCCGGTGACGACGGGCGGTTCGTCGACGCAACCCGCGCGCCCGGTGCCCCGGGGGACAGCGCTCCCGCGTTTCCCGGCGAACTGGGAACACGCTCGTTCACCGTGAGCGTCCCCGACGCGTTCACCGACAACCCGGCGCAGCCGGTCTACTCCATCGCCCCGGGTGGTCAGGGGTTCGTGGTCTACCACGCCGGTCGCGTGACGGCCTACGGCGCCGACGGCGCCGAGCGCTGGCACTACAACCGCACCGGACCGGGCGGGGTCTCGGTCGCCGGCATGCGGGTGTTCGACGACGGCCAGACGGTGGTGATGTTCGTCGACGACGCGCTTGTGGCCCTCGACGCCACGACCGGTGAACAGTTGTGGTCGAGCATGGACCCCGGGCTGGTGTACGCGGTGTCGCAGCAGTCGGGCTTCAACCTGGACTCGCCGTTCGCGATCGTCCGCGAGGCCGCGGCGTGGACGCGCTACGACACGCGCACCGGCACGCGGATGTGGACCGTGCCGGTCCCCGACGAGCGGTGCGAGTACCCGCCGCGCGAGGCGGACACCCGCAACTGGGTGGTGACGGTGTCGCGCTGCCGGTCCGGGGAGGACGTGGGCATCCGCGTCTACGTGCTGGATCCCGAGACCGGCCAGATCCGCTCGGACCGCGAGATCATGCGTGGCGGTGAGGATCTGATGGCCATCGCCACCCCGGCCAACGACGACGGAATCTTCATGCAGTTCGCGGGCGCCGGCGCTCCCGCATCGGCGTTGTCGGCCATGTCGTACGTCAACGTCGCCGACGACACCGTCACCGCGCTGCCCGAGGAGTTCGCGGGCGAACCGTCGTTCGGTCCGTCCGGGGACTTCCTGGCGACCGGGCCGCGGGGGCGGGAGGTCACCCGCTTCGGCGTCGACGGCAGGCGACTCTGCACGGTCACCGACGACGTCCGCGGCGCCCGCACCGAGGTGCCCGGCGAGGGACGCGGGCTGGCCTATGCGTCGTTCGACTCCGGCTTCGTCATCGCCGACCGGCTGGGTGGCCTGCGCACCTTCGACGCGACGTGTGCGCAGACGGGAGGGATCCCGGAGGCCGCTGCCGATATCGCGACCGATGTCGCGGTCAGCGGATTCCTGCCGGTTCCCGGTGCGGTGCTGGTGCTGCGGCGCGACGGTTCCGCGCTGCAGATCGACGGTTACACGGCAGGCTGAGCGCTCACGCGGCCGGCGTCGGGTCGGCCAGGGTGGGCACGGCCGCGGCGGGGTAGCGGTCGTCGAAATCCCAGACGTCCCAGGTCTGTACGCCCCAGAAGATGCCGAACAGCACGATGAGCACGATCTCGACCGTGAGCACTCCGTAGGGGACGTGGGCGAACAGGAACACGACCGACAGCACCACGGTCGCCAGCATCAGCGCCGCGATCGTGGCGTAGAACCGCGCGCGGTGCGGGCGCACCGCGGCCCGCGCGTAGCACGCGTGGTACACGGCCACGAGCGTGATGGCCAGGAACATCGCCGACGCGGCGAATGCGTGCGCGCGCACCGCAAACCAGTCCCACAACATCAGGAACGCGCCGAGGAACGCGACCACCAACAGGCCCGCGGGAAGCCACTTCTCGATGCTCAGCAGCACGGTGGCGACGTGCTTCCACGGCGTGGCCGCCTCGGCGCAGGCACGCGGGGACGCCGTCGGGTGCGGCTGTTCGCGGCGTCGGTGCTGCAGGCCCAGATACAACGCCGCGCCCGCGGCCGTCGCGACGAACAACGCCGTGATGTTGTTGGCCACCGCTCCGAACGGATCGGCCTCGGTGGGCAGCCACGGCCGGCACAGCCCTTCGGCGTCGGCCGGGATCAGCGCCACGACGAACGCCATGAACCCGGAGAAGTTCAGCAGCGCGTCCTCGCCGATGCGGCTGCCCTTGTAGGCGATCAGGCACACGCCCATGGCCGCGAGCGCGGCCACGAACACTGTGTGCGTGCGCGTGTAGAAGAACGCGCTGATCGATCCCTGCGGGCAGCTCTGCCACCACGTGATGCCCAGCGACACGAGCAGGAACACCGCGAGCGCCACGAGGCTGACGCGAACGTAGCGGTAGGTGACCTCCGGATCGCTGGGCCGCATGGCCGTCAGCGTACGAGGGCGTCCGGTGCTCCGGTGAGAACGCAGTGGGTGTGGGTGTAGATCGTCGGCATGCACTTGTTGCAGTGCGTGCACAGCGATCTCACCGAGTGTGCGTCGCCGTCGGCCTTGATCCGGTTGATCAGATCCGGTTCGGCCAGCAGCGCGCGGCCCATCGCGACGAACTCGAACCCCTCGGCCATGGCCTGATCCATGGTGTCGCGGTTGGTGATGCCGCCGAGCAGGATCAGCGGCAGCTTCAGCTCGGCGCGGAACTGCTTGGCCTCCCGCAGCAGATACGCCTCGCGGTAGGGGTATTCGCGCAGAAAACCCTTGCCCACGGTCCGCATGCCCCAGCTGATCGGCGGCTTGAACGCCCCGGCGAACTCCTTGACCGGTGCGTCGCCACGGAACAGGTACATCGGGTTGACCAGCGAGCTGCCCGCGGTCAGCTCGATCGCGTCGAGCCCGCCGTCCTCCTCGAGCCACTTGGCGGTCTGCAGCGACTCCTCCAGCGAGATGCCGCCGCGGATGCCGTCGCTCATGTTCAGCTTGGCCGTCACCGCGATCGTGCCGCCGGCCTTGTCGACCGCGTCGCGCACCGCGCGCACCACGCCGCGGGCCACCTTGGCGCGGTTCTCCAGCGAGCCGCCGAACTCGTCGATGCGACGGTTGATCAGCGGGCTCAGGAACGAACTCGCGAGATAGTTGTGGCCCAGGTGGATCTCGACGGCGTCGAACCCGGAATCGATGGCCAGCCGCGCGGCGTTGGCGTGCGCTGCCGTCACCTCCCGGATGTCGTCGATCGTGGCTTTCTTGGCGAAGCGCATCGACAGCGGGTTGAAGAACCGCACCGGCGCCAGCGCCTTGGCCTTGTTGGTCCTGGCGTTCGCCACCGGCCCGGCATGCCCGATCTGCGCGCTGATCGCGGCACCTTCGGCGTGTACGGCCTCGGTGAGCTTCTGCAGGCCCGGCACGGCCTCCGGGCGCATCCAGATCTGCCAGCCGTCGGTGCGCCCGCCCGGTGCCACGGCGCAGTAGGCCACCGTGGTCATGCCGACGCCGCCTGCCGCGGGCAGCCGGTGGTAGTTGATCAGGTCCTCGGTGACCAGGGCGTCCGGTGTCGAGGCCTCGAACGTGGCGGCCTTGATGATCCGGTTCCGCAGGGTGATGGGCCCGAGCTTCGCCTCACTGAAAACATCAGTGAACACATTGGGCTGAGTGTTCATACCGTGGAGCTTGCCACAGGTCCGGTTGCTGCGGACCGTCGCGGTGCTCGTCTTCGCGAGGTCCTGACACAATGGCAGCCGTGGGTGCGATATCGCTGGACGGGAAGACCACGCGCGACGAGATCTTCGTCGACCTCAAGGAGCGGGTGGCGGCGCTGACCGCCGCGGGCCGCACACCGGGCCTCGGCACGGTCCTGGTCGGTGACGACCCCGGCTCACAGGCGTACGTGCGCGGCAAGCACGCCGACTGCGCCAAGGTGGGCATCAACTCGATCCGGCGCGACCTGCCCGCCGACATCACCACCGAACAGCTCAACGAGACCATCGACGAGCTCAACGCCAACCCCGACTGCACGGGCTACATCGTGCAGCTGCCGCTGCCCAAGCATCTCGACGAGAACGCGGCGCTCGAGCGCATCGACCCGGCCAAGGACGCCGACGGTCTGCACCCCACCAACCTCGGGCGCCTCGTGCTGGGCAAGCAGGCCGCGTTGCCGTGCACGCCGCGGGGCATCGTGCACCTGCTGCGCCGCTTCGACGTGCCGATTGCAGGCGCCCACGTGGTGGTCATCGGTCGCGGCGTCACGGTCGGCAGGCCCATGGGCCTGCTGCTCACCAGGCGTTCGGAGAACGCGACGGTGACGTTGTGCCACACCGGGACCCGTGACCTGCCTGCGCTGACCCGGCAGGCCGACATCATCATCGCGGCTGTCGGTGTGCCGCACATGGTCACCGCGGACATGGTCAAGCCCGGCGCGGCCGTGGTCGATGTGGGCGTCAGCCGCGTCGACGGCAAGCTCACCGGTGACGTCGCCCCCGGCGTGTGGGAGGTGGCCGGTCACGTGTCGCCCAACCCCGGTGGCGTGGGCCCGTTGACCCGCGCCTTCCTGCTGACCAACGTCGTCGAAGCCGAAGAGTCGAAACTGGCGTGACGCCAAAGGAATTCGCCCGCAAGGTGTTCGCCGGTCAATGGCCGATCCTGGTGGTCGGCCTGATCTTCATCGCGGCGTTCGCCCTGGTGGTGGCGGGTTACTGGCGGCGCGGTGCGCTGGTCATCGGGATCGGCGTCGGCGTCGCGGCCGCGCTGCGGTTGGCGCTGACCGACGACCGGGCCGGTCTGCTTGTGGTGCGTAGCCGGGCGATCGACTTCGCCACCACGGCGACGGTGAGCGCGGCCGTGCTGTACATCGCGTGGACGATCGACCCGTTGGGCACCAGTTAGACGCGTCTGCTCGAACAGCGCCGCCCACTGCGCCGCGGACAACTGGCGGGGCAGGGAGTTCGGTGCTATCCCGTTGGCCCGCAACCAAGTGCGGGGCACCGGCGTGGGCAACCGTTGCAGGATCTGCGCCATGCCGTGTCCGCGTCCGGTGAACACGCGGTGCACCAGCGCCTGGTAACGCGCCCGGTCCGCGACGTCGACCAGCGGCCGGCTGCGGCGCGTGATGGTGAGCAGTCCGGCGTCGACCGCGGGCCGCGGCGTGAAGCTCGCCGCGGAAACCTTTCGGGCAAGGCCGAATTCGAACCACGGCCACCACTGGGAGGTCATCATGGTGGCGCCGCCCACCGCGGCGCGTCGGCGGGCCACCTCCCACTGCATGAGCAGCACGGCCGTGGTCCAGCCCGGACCGTGCAGCAGTCGCCGCAGGATCGCGGTGGTGAGGTGGAACGGCAGGTTGCCCACGACCACGTGGGGTGAGCGGGGCAGTGGGTAGCGCAGGAAGTCGGCGGCGACGACCTCGGTGGGCCGCGAGGCAGGCCCCGGGGCGGATCTCGCGGTGCGCTGCGCCAACCGCCGCGCGCGCCGCGCGTCGACCTCGACGGCGGTGAGCGGGCGGGCGAGTCGTTGCAAGGGTATGGTCAGCGCGCCGTCGCCCGCCCCGATCTCGATGATCGGACCGTTTGTGCGCGAGACGATTTCGACGATATCGGCGATGACGCGCCGATCGGACAGGAAGTTCTGGCCGAGCTCGTGCCGGCCGTGATGTGGTGTGGACACGGTTCTCCGCGATCGCAGGGGCAAGGGCTGCGGCGGCGGAAGTGTCTGACGCAGATCCGCCGCTAGGCGGTGCGGGGCCGGATGAAGGCCGCGACCGGGGCGGCCATCGAAGTGATCGACATGACGGCCAGGGTAGGGACGGCGCACAGCGAGGCTCAAGCGAATTTTTCAGGAAATTGCCTGCTGGGAAATATTGCCCGATGGGCAACAATTCTTTACGGTGGGCGGTGTGGGGCTCCGTGAACGCAAGAAACTCGACACCCGCAGGGCGCTCAGCGACGCCGCGCTGCACCTGATGTTCAAGCGCGGGGGACTGGAGAACGTGACCCGCGAGGACATCGCGGCCATGGCAGGCGTGTCGGTGCGGACGTTCAACAACTACTTCACCGGCAAGTACGAGGCGCTGGCGTACCGGCAGACCGAACGCATGCGGCGCAGCATCGAACTCCTGCGGGAACGTCCCGCCGACGAACCGCTGTGGACCGCGATCACCGAGGCCGTGATCGCGCCGCTGCAAGAGGATATGGATGACGTGTACGGCCAGGAGAACGCACTGCCCACACGTCGGCAACTCGTCGAGGTCCGCAAGATCCTGACGATCCCGCAGATCCGCGACGTCACCTTCAGGGGAATGTTCGACGAGTGGGTCGCGGTGATCGCCGAACGCACCGGCACCGACCCCGGCGACCGCTACCCGCGTCTGGTGGCCGCGGTGGTGCGCGCCGTGGGCGACGTCGCCATGGACGAGTACGCAGGCGCTGACCCACCGGTGTCGTTTCCGTCGTTACTCCGTGAGGGTTTCGCGGCAGTCGCCGCGGGACTTCCCGAACCGAAGGCACGAGTATGAACAGTTCAACGCACACAGATGTCGTCATCGTCGGGGCCGGGCCCAACGGCCTGCTGCTGGCCGGCGAACTGGCGCTGGCCGGAGTACGCCCCGTGGTGCTCGAGCGCCTGCCACAGCCCAGTCCCGAGTTGAAGGCCAACGGAATCGTCGGCCAGGTGCACCGGATCCTCGACATGCGGGGCCTGTACCAGTTGCTGACCGGATCCAGCGCCCCGCCCCAGCCGTTGGACGGCTACATCTTCGCCGGCATGCGCGTGCCGTTCACCGGTGTGGACGACAACCCGATGTACGGCATGTTCATCAAACAACCGCAGGTCGTGCGCCAACTCGCGGACTGGGTACGGGATCTGGGCGTGGAGATCCGGTGGGGCCACGGACTGGCCGATATGGCGCCGCGGCCCGACGGGGTGACGCTGAACGTCACCTCACCCACGGGGAATCACCGTCTGCACGCCACATACCTGGTCGGTGCGGACGGTGGGCGCTCCACGGTCCGCAAGGCCATGGGTGTCGGGTTCCCCGGCGTCACCTCTCCGGTCGTCGCGCGCGTGGCGCATGTCAGCATCCCCGACCGGCTGCGTGGAAGCGGCGCGTTGGAGGTCCCCGGATTCGGCCGTATCCCGTTCGGCCACAACCGTTTCGACCACGGGGTGTTCATGTACATGGAGTTCGAGCCGGGACGCCCGCTGGTCGGCACGCTCGAGTACGGCGCGCTGCTGCCCGCTGACGCTCCCGCGGTGACCGTGGACGAACTTCGGGACAGCGTGACGCGCATCCTCGGTGTCGAGGTGCCGATCGGACCGCCATCCGGGCCAGGGCCACACGCGTTGCGCCGCATCAACGGTCAGAACACCCGCCAGGCCGAGCAATATCGCGTCGGCAACGTGTTCCTGATCGGCGACGCGGCGCACGTGCACTCCGCGGTGGGCGGCCCCGGGCTCAACCTCGGGATGCAGGACGCGACGAACCTCGGGTGGAAACTGGCCGCGGCCGTGCACGGTTGGGCGCCGTCAGGTTTGCTCGACACCTACCACGGTGAGCGGCACCCGGCCGGCGAGCGCGTGCTGATGCAGTCCATGGCGCAGACCGCGCTGCTGGCCGGCGGACCCGAAGTCGGCGCGCTGCGAACACTTTTCGGTGAGCTGCTCGCCACGACGGACGGTGCGGAACACATTGCGCACGTGCTCGCCGGTGCCGACGTCCGCTACGACGTGGGGGATGGGCATCCGCTGTCGGGGCGTCTGGTGCCCGAGGTGGTGTTCGACGACGGCCGCAGGCTCGCCGACCTCATGCGGGCCGCGCGGCCCGTGTTGCTCGATCTCGACGGCGGAGCGTACGCCGCAGCGGCGATCGATTGGCGTGACCGGGTCGACGTCATCACCGCGGCGGCTGCGGAACGTCCTGCGCCCGCGCTGCTGATCCGTCCGGACGGGTATCTCGCCTGGGCCGCAACGGGGTCGGGCGCCGATGAGCACCAGCGCATGCGCCGCGCGCTCGGACGCTGGTTCGGCGAGGCGCACGCCAGCCTCGCGCACGCCTGAGAACTAGGCCAGGGTGGCCCGCATGCACACGGTCACGTACGGCAGCGCCAGGCCGTTCGAGTTGGCCAGGGCCGGGTGGGTGGACAGCAGTTCCCGCACCTGCCCGAGCGTGCGTGTGCGCACCTGCTCGGGTGAGGTGATGCAGTAGCTGCGGGAGGCCACCAGGTCGATGAGCGCCTGCGGCGTCAGGTAACTGGTCCACTCGACGTGGTGGCGTTCGAGGTCGGTGAACGGTGCGGGCAGCGTCACCTCGTGGGCGAACGGGTCCTCGTGACCGATGATGTTGCCCAGGTCCTTGACCCAGCCCAGACGTTCGTCGCGGACGTTCCACACCAGGCCCAGGCGGCCGCCGGGCCGCAGCACGCGGCTGACCTCCTTGACCGCGAGTTCCGGGTCGAACCAGTGCCACGCCTGCGCCACCAGCACCGCGTCGACGCTGTTGTCCGGCAACGGGATCTCTTCGGCGGTGCCCAGCAGGGCCGGGGTGTCGGGCAGTGAGTTGGACAGCAACTCGAGCATCTCGGCGAGCGGGTCGACCGCGATGACGTTGAGCCCGCGCTCCACCAGGCGCGTGGTGAGTTTGCCGGTGCCCGCCCCCAGGTCCAGCACGTCGTGCGCGCCATCCGGAAGCAGCCAGTCGATGGCCTCCGGGGGATAGGAGGGCCTGCCGCGTTCGTAGGCCGCCGCTTCGGAACCGAACGACAGGGAACGTTGCTGCTTCAAGGGGTCGGATGGCGTCACCGTTGTGCAAGCTCCAATGTTCTCCGGATGAGCTTGCCGACCAGCTCGGTCTCGACGAGGAATCCGTCGTGTCCGTAGATCGAGTCGACCACGTCCAGGCCCTGACAGCCGGGGAGCAGTTCGGCGAGCTCTTGCTGTAAACGGATCGGGTACAACCGGTCCGACGTGATCCCACCGACCACGACCGGTACCGGACAACTGCGCAGCGCGGCCTCGACGCCGCCCCGGCCGCGACCCACGTCATGGCTGGACAGCGCGTCGCTGAGCACCACGTAGGTTCCCGGGTCGAACCGGCGCGCGAGCTTGCCGCCCTGGTACTCCAGGTAGCTCTGCACGGCGTACCGGCCCCCGGTGAGGGGATCCTCGTCGTCCTGGGGGGTGTTGGCGAAGCGGTCGTCGAGTTCCTCTTCGCCGCGGTAGGTCAGATGCGCGAACCGGCGGGCGATCTCCATGCCCTCGGTGGGCGCGCGACCGGTGCCGTGGTAGTCGCCGCCCTGCCAGTCCGGATCGGCCTTGATCGCGGCCACCTGGGTGCTCTGCGTGCCGATCTGGTCGGCCGTGGCACGGGCGCCGACCGCCAGCACCAGGCCCGCGCGCACGTCGTCGGGGTGCGTGACGAGCCACTCCAGCGCGCGTGCGCCGCCCATCGAGCCGCCGACCACAGCTGCGACCTCGGTGATGCCCAGCGCCGCGAGCGCGGCGCGGTCGGCGGCCACCTGGTCGCGGATGGTGATCTGGGGAAACCGTGAGCCCCACGGCTTTCCGTCCGGCGCGAGCGATCCGGGACCAGTCGAGCCGCGGCAGCCGCCCAGCACGTTGGTCGCGATCGCGCACCAGTGGTCGGTGTCGATCGGGGCGCCGGGCCCCGCGACGCCGTCCCACCATCCCGCGGTCGGGTGTCCGTCGCCGGCCGGCCCGGTGACGTGGGAGTCGCCGGTGAGCGCGTGCAGAACCATCACCACGTTGCCGCGGTCGGGTGCGAGTTCGCCCCACCGCTGCACCGCGATCGTGACGTCCGGCAGCACGGTGCCGTTCTCAAGCGTCAGCGCGCCGATGTGGACCAGGCCGATCTCACCTTCGGCGGGCAGGGGGACGGTGGCCATGCCGGTGTCCGTGGCTCGTTCTTCGATGATCGTCACAACATTTCTTCCCGCCCGGCTCACACCGTCTGGGCCGTCTGGGCCGCGCCGCTGAACGGGCGCGCGGCGGCGAACCCCTGCTCCAGGTCGGCGATGATGTCGTCGATGCCTTCGAGGCCGACCGCCAGGCGCACCAGGCCCGGCGTGACACCCGTCGACAGCTGCTCCTCGGGGCTCAGCTGCTGGTGCGTCGTCGACGCCGGGTGGATCACCAGCGACCGCACGTCGCCGATGTTGGCGACGTGACTGTGCAGCGTCAGCGCGTTCACGAAGGCCTTACCGGCCTCCAGGCCGCCCGACAGCTCGAACGCGAGCACCGCGCCGGTGCCCTTGGGGGCGAGTTTGCGGCCCAGCTCGTACCACGGCGAGGACGGCAGGCCCGCGTAGTTCACCGACGACACGTCGGGGTGGTTCTCCAGGAACTCGGCGACCTTCTGCGCGTTGGCGACATGGCGCTCGACGCGCAGCGACAGGGTCTCCAGACCCTGCGCGATCAGGAACGCGTTGAACGGGGCGGCCGCCGAGCCCAGGTCACGCAGCAGTTGCACGCGTGCCTTCAGGGCGTAGGCCGGCGCACCGAGCTCGGCGAACACCACACCGTGGTAGCTGGGATCCGGTTCGGTGAAGCCGGGGAACTTGCCGTTGGTCCAGTCGAACGTGCCGCCGTCGACGATGACGCCCGCGATCGCCGATCCGTGCCCGCCCAGGTACTTGGTGGCCGAGTGCACGACGATGTCGGCGCCGTGGGCGATCGGCTGGATCAGGTACGGCGTGGCGATCGTGTTGTCGACGATCAACGGGACGCCCGCCTCGTGCGCGATCGCGGCGACGTTCGGGATGTCGAGGATGTCGATCTGGGGGTTGGAGATCGTCTCGGCGAAGAACGCCTTGGTGTTCGGGCGTACCGCCGCGCGCCACGACTCCAGATCGTCGGGGTTCTCGACGAACGTGGTCTCGATGCCCAGCTTGGGCAGCGTGTAGTGCAGTAGGTTGTAGGTGCCGCCGTACAGGCGCGGGCTGGACACGATGTGGTCGCCGGCCTTGGCGATGTTGAGGATCGCGAACGTCTCGGCGGCCTGCCCTGAGGACAGGAACAGCGCCGCGACGCCACCCTCGAGTGCGGCGATGCGCTGCTCGACGACGTCGGTGGTGGGGTTGCCGATGCGGGTGTAGATGTTGCCGGGAACCTCAAGGCCGAACAGGGCCGCGGCATGGCTGGTGTCGTCGAAGGTGTACGACGTGGTCTGGTAGATCGGCAGCGCACGGGCGTGGGTCGCGCTGTCGGGCGACTGACCCGCGTGGATCTGCTTGGTCTCGAACGACCAGTTCTCGGTGGGATCGGGGGTGGTCATAGAGGGTCTCCTCCGCGAGCTCGGGGGCGAATGAGGGGTGAAAGCGGCTGGACGGCCGGCGCCTAGGGCGAGCCGGACCCGGGTGCGCACATACAGATGAACACCGCGGGTGGGTGTGAACGATTCACGAACAACGACACATGGTTGGCCTCCATCAGGTTTCCCTGTCTCTCTGGGGCCCGAACCTGCGGACCCGCGCTTGCCTTGCGGCCGACGGAGGAATCCGTCAACCACTCAACCTGGTCATCACCCGGGGCACCCCACCGCGGTTGGAGGGTTGCCGGCCAGCAAGCCGGGGCTTGTCGCTGGCGCTCATGACCGACAAAGAGACTATCCCACCGCTCACAGTCGGTGCCACCGGGTTCACCCCGCGGCCCAGCCCGCGTTGGAGCCCCGACCGGCTCAGCGGCCCGCGCGATAAGGTCTTTACCGACGAGAAAAGACCGACAGTGACGTTCGGAGAGGAACCATGAGCGCCCAGCAGCCGACCATCATCTACACGCTGACCGACGAGGCGCCGCTGCTTGCGACCTATGCCTTCTTGCCGGTGGTACGGAAATTCGCCGAAGCGGCAGGCATCGACGTCAAAACCAGCGACATCTCGGTTGCGGCCCGCATCCTGGCCGAGTTCGGGGATCACCTGACCGAGGAGCAGCGGGTCCCGGACAACCTGGGTGAGCTGGGCGCGCTGACGCAGGACCCCAGCGCCAACATCATCAAGCTGCCGAACATCAGCGCTTCGGTGCCGCAGCTGCTCGCGGCGATCAAGGAGCTGCAGGGCAAGGGGTACAACGTGCCGGATTACCCGGCCAACCCGAAGACCGACGACGAGAAGAAGATCAAGGACCGCTACGCCAAGATCCTCGGCAGCGCGGTGAACCCCGTTCTGCGCGAAGGCAACTCGGACCGCCGCGCACCCAAGGCGGTCAAGGAGTACGCGCGCAAGCACCCGCACAGCATGGGTGAGTGGAGCCAGGCGTCGCGCACCCACGTCGCGACCATGAAGACCGGCGACTTCTACCACGGCGAGAAGTCGATGACGCTGGACCGCGACCGCCGCGTCAAGATGGTGCTCAAGACCAAGAGCGGCGAGGAGATCGTCCTCAAGCCCGAGGTCAAGCTCGACGCGGGCGACATCATCGACTCGATGTACATGAGCAAGAAGGCGCTCATCGCGTTCTACGAGGAGCAGATCGAGGACGCCTACAAGACCGGCGTCATGTTCAGCCTTCACGTCAAGGCGACCATGATGAAGGTGTCGCACCCCATCGTGTTCGGCCACGCGGTCAAGGTCTTCTACAAGGACGCGTTCGCCAAGCACGAGAAGCTGTTCGACGAGCTCGGTGTCAACGTCAACAACGGTCTGTCCGATCTGTACGACAAGATCGAGGCGCTGCCCGCGTCGCAGCGCGAGGAGATCATCGAGGATCTGCACAAGTGCCACGAGCACCGGCCGGAGCTCGCGATGGTCGACTCGGCCAAGGGCATCTCGAACTTCCACTCGCCGTCCGACGTCATCGTCGACGCCTCGATGCCCGCGATGATCCGCCTCGGCGGCAAGATGTACGGCGCAGACGGCCGCACCAAGGACACCAAGGCCGTCAACCCGGAGTCGACCTTCTCCCGCATGTACCAGGAGATGATCAACTTCTGCAAGACGCACGGCCAGTTCGATCCCACCACCATGGGCACGGTGCCGAACGTCGGACTGATGGCGCAGAAGGCCGAGGAGTACGGCAGCCACGACAAGACCTTCGAGATCCCCGAGGACGGCGTCGCCGACATCGTCGACATCGACACCGGTGAGGTGCTGCTCACCCAGAACGTCGAAGAGGGCGATATCTGGCGCATGCCGATCGTCAAGGACGCGCCGATCCGCGACTGGGTCAAGCTGGCCGTCACGCGCGCTCGGCTGTCCGGCATGCCCGTGGTGTTCTGGCTGGACACCGAGCGTCCGCACGAGGTCGAGCTGCGCAAGAAGGTCAAGGAGTACCTCAAGGACCACGACACCGAAGGCCTGAAAATCCAGATCATGCCGCAGGTGTGGGCCATGCGGTACACGCTGGAGCGGGTCGTCCGCGGCAAGGACACCATCGCCGCGACCGGCAACATCCTGCGCGACTACCTCACCGACCTGTTCCCGATCCTGGAGCTGGGCACCAGCGCCAAGATGCTGTCGATCGTGCCGCTGATGGCCGGCGGCGGTCTGTACGAGACCGGGGCGGGCGGCTCGGCGCCCAAGCATGTGCACCAGCTCGTCGAGGAGAACCACCTGCGGTGGGATTCGCTGGGTGAGTTCCTCGCCCTCGGCGCCAGCCTTGAGGACATGGGCAACAAGACCGGCAACGAGAAGGCCAAGGTGCTGGCCAAGGCGCTCGACACCGCGACCGGAAAGTTGTTGGAGGAGAACAAGAGCCCGTCGCGTCGTACCGGTGAGCTGGACAACCGCGGCAGCCAGTTCTACCTGTCGCTGTTCTGGGCCCAGGCCCTGGCCGAGCAGACCGAGGACGCCGAACTCGCCGAGCGCTTCAAGCCGCTGGCCAAGGCGCTCGCCGAGCAGGAGGAGGCCATCGTCTCCGAGCTGAACTCGGTGCAGGGCAAGACGGTCGACATCGGCGGTTACTACTACCCGGATCCGGAGAAGACCTCCGAGGTGATGCGTCCGAGCAAGACGTTCAACACCACGCTCGAATCGGTGTAACCCGATCCCGAGATTGCACTGAGGGACAGGATCCGCGTGGATCCTGTCCCTCTTTGCAATCTCGGCGTCCTAGGCGTCAGCCGGCCGCGCGGCCCCGCTCGGTATGGCGGTCGACGAACTCGGTGATCAGTTCGGTGACGCGGCCGGGCGCCTCGAACATCGGCACGTGGCCCACCCCGTCGAGATGGGTGACCTCGGCGTTGGCAGGCAGGTGCCGGGTGAA
The DNA here is from genome assembly GCF_001457595.1 of Mycolicibacterium smegmatis. Classification (GTDB taxonomy): domain Bacteria; phylum Actinomycetota; class Actinomycetes; order Mycobacteriales; family Mycobacteriaceae; genus Mycobacterium; species Mycobacterium smegmatis. The sequence continues at coordinate 1,823,016 of NZ_LN831039.1, forward strand.
GTGCCGGGTGAACCGGGGGTGGGGGAGCACGCGGTCCTTCTCGCAGATCACCAGGTGTGTCGGCGTGCACGAGTTGGGCAGCTCCATCAGGCCCGCGGTGGTCAGCGACTTGAGCAGGAGCTTGTGGTAGGCCGGGCAGTGCGCGAGGTCGTCGATGAGGTCGCGGCGGTCATCGTCGGTGAGCGAGTCGGCCGTCGCGGCGACCGCCACGTAGGAGATGTGGCGGGTGAACGGCAGCCGGTGCACGCGCTGGCCCAGCAGTTTCGTGGCCAGCACGATCGGCAGACCGCCGACGAACTTCGCGACGATCTCGTACTTGGCCGGTGTGAAGCGCGTCCACCCGCCCGCGGGCGCGATGCCGGTCAGCGTCCGCGCGCGGCCGCGACGCTCCAGTTCGAACGCCACCCAGCCGCCCAGCGAGTTGCCGACGATGTGGGCGGTGGTCCAGCCGACCTCGTCCATACGGCGCTCGATGTCGTCGGCCAGATGCGCGACGTCCAGCAGGAACGGCCCGCGGGGCCCGCCGTTGTGGTCGGCCATCGTGGGGGCGAACACCTCGTAGCGGCCGGTGTCGGCGAGTTGCGGAGCGACGTACTTCCACACGCTCTGCGACAGCAGGAACGGGTGCAGCAGCAGGATCGGCTCGGTGTTGCCGTCGCGGGAGCCCAGGTGGATGGGTGCACGTTCAACCATGAGGCCCGAGGTTAAGGTGATACCGCCGGTACCGCAAGGTCGGCCCTGCCGGCGGTGTCGGGCCGTATCGGTAGGGTCTCGGCCGTGGCTTCCCCGCAGACTCTGACCGTCACCACCATCAACGTCAACGGCGCCCGCGCGGCCTGCAAGGAGCGCTCCACCGAGAACCTGGGCATGCTGGCCTGGCTCAAGCAGACGCGCGCGGACGTGATCTGCATGCAGGAGACCCGCTGCGAGGACGATCAACTGGCGGCCACATTCGAGACCGCGTTCGCCGACGGGTGGCACCTGGCATCGGCCCCGTCTGAGCGCAAGGGTCGCAACGGTGTCGCGGTGCTGTCGCGCACGCCGTTCGACGACATCCGGATCGGCTGCGGCGCCGAGGAATTCGACACCCACGGGCGCTGGATCGAGGTCGACACCGCGGGCATCACCGTGGTCAGCGTGTACGTCCCCACCGGCGAGGCCGAGACCGAGCGGCAACTGGAGAAAGAGCGGTTCATGGCCGGGGTCTCCAAGCGCATGGCGCAATTGCAGGCCGGTGACCGTGAGGCGCTGGTGTGCGGTGACTGGAACATCGGTCACACCGAGAACGACATCAAGAACTGGAAGGGCAACGTCAAGAAGTCCGGTTTCCTGCCCGAGGAGCGGGCGTGGGTCAGCGGCCTGCTGGCCTCCGGGTGGGTCGACGCCGTGCGCCAGTTGCACGGGGACGTGCCCGGCCCCTACTCGTGGTGGTCGTGGCGCGGCAAGGCGTTCGACAACGACGCCGGATGGCGCATCGACTACCACCTGGTCACGCCGGGCCTCGCGGACCGGCTCGTGGCGGGCGGCACCGAACGCCCCGAGGCGTACGCCCTGCGCTGGTCCGACCACGCCCCGGTCACGGTGGAGTTCAGCGCATGAAAAGATCGAAGCACCATGAGTAGCGGAAGCAAACGCGTCGTCTTCTCCGGCGCTCAGCCCACATCGGACTCCCTGCATCTCGGCAACGCGCTGGGCGCGGTGACGCACTGGGCGCAGTTGCAGGACGACTACGACGCGTTCTTCTGCGTCGTCGACCTGCACGCCATCACGGTTCCCCAGGATCCCGAGACGCTGCGCCGCCGGACGCTGGTGACCGCGGCACAGTATTTGGCACTGGGCATCGACCCGGCCCGCAGCACGGTGTTCGTGCAGAGCCACGTCCCCACGCACAGCCAATTGGCCTGGGTGCTGGGATGTTTCACCGGCTTCGGGCAGGCGTCGCGTATGACGCAGTTCAAGGACAAGTCGCAGAAGCAGGGCGCCGACGCCACCACGGTCGGCCTGTTCACCTATCCGGTGCTCATGGCCGCCGACGTCCTGCTGTACGACACGCACGTCGTGCCGGTCGGGGAGGACCAGCGTCAGCATCTCGAGCTCGCACGTGATCTCGCGCAGCGGTTCAACGCGCGCTTCCCGGACACGTTCGTGGTGCCCGAGCCGATGATCCCGAAGGCCACCGCCAAGATCTACGACCTGCAGGACCCCACGGCCAAGATGAGCAAGTCCGCGGCCACCGACGCCGGGCTGATCAGCCTGCTCGACGATCCGAAGGCCACGGCCAAGAAGATCCGCTCGGCGGTCACCGACAGCGAGCGCGAGATCCGGTTCGACCCAGAGGCCAAACCGGGCATCTCGAACCTGCTGACCATCCAGTCCGCGGTCACCGGGACCACGGTCGACAAGCTCGTCGAGAGCTACGCGGGCCGCGGCTACGGCGACCTCAAGAAGGACACCGCCGAGGCCGTCGTCGAGTTCGTCACGCCCATCAAGACCCGCGTCGACGACCTGCTGTCCGACCGCGCCGAACTCGAATCGGTCCTGGCCGCGGGCGCGCGACGCGCCACGGAGGTGTCTGCAAAGACATTGCAGCGGGTATACGACCGGATAGGTTTCCTACCGCAACCGTCGTAACGCCAGGAGGTGGCATGACCGAACCCGCCGACGAGTCGGCCAAACCCGGCCTGCTGGACCGGCTGAAGGCCAGGTGGCCGTGGTTCGACCATGTCATGCGCGCCCAGGAGCGCTACAACGACAGCAAAGGCGACTTCTACGCCGCGGGGATCACCTATTTCACGATCTTCGCGTTGTTCCCTCTGCTCATGGTGGGCTTCGCGGTCGGCGGGTTCGTCCTGGCGAGCCAGCCGGAACTGATGGACCAGCTCGAGGACAGGATCCGCCAGGCCGTCAGCGGTGACCTCGGCGCGCAACTCGTCCAGTTGATGGATTCGGCGATCGATTCGCGCACGTCGGTCGGCGTGATCGGTCTGGCCACCGCGGCGTGGGCCGGGCTGGGCTGGATGGCCAACCTGCGCGAGGCCCTGTCGCAGATGTGGGGGCTGTTCCGCGAGGAGAAGCCCGGATTCGTGCGGACCAAGCTCTCGGACCTGTTGGCGCTGCTGTCGGCGTTCGTCGCGATCATCCTGACGATCGGTCTGACCGCGCTGGGCAGTTCGACGGCGATCGAGAACGTGCTCACCCGCATCGGCATGCCGGATTCCGTCGGACTGTCGATATTGCTGTGGGTGCTGTCGGTGCTGATGTCGCTGTTCGTGTCATGGCTGCTGTTCACGTGGATGATCGCGCGGCTGCCCCGGGAGTCGGTCACCTTCCGCAGCAGTCTGCGGGCCGGCCTGCTCGCAGCCGTCGGATTCGAGATCTTCAAACAACTCGCGTCGATCTACCTGAAGTCGGTGATCACCGGACCGGCCGGTGCCACATTCGGTCCGGTGCTGGGCCTCATGGTGTTCGCCTACATCACCGCGCGGCTCGTGCTGTTCGCCACGGCATGGGCCGCCACGGCCGAGGAGAACCTGGAGGCCGCTCGCGTGCTGCCGCCCGAGCCCGTGCAGATCACCACACGTGTGCAGGTCCGTGAAGGCGCCGGGGTGCCCGCGATGCTGACGGCCGCGGCTGCCGGGGCGGTGGGCGGATTCGGGTTGTCGCGGTTGCGGTTCCGGCAGTGAGCCGGTTTTCAGCCGAGCCGGTCAGTGGGAGACGAGCTTGAGCCCGATGACGCAGCCGACCACGCCGAGGATCAGCAGGATCTTGATCAGTGACGTCGACTCGGCGCCCGTGAGCATCGCGTAGCCGACCGTGAGCGACGCGCCGATGCCCACCCACACCGAATAGCTGGTGCCCGGCGGCAGCGTGCGCATCGCGACGGCGAGCCCGACCAACGACACCGGCGCCGAGATCAGGAAGATCACCGACGGCCACAGCCGCGTGAACGCCTCGCTCTTGCTCAGCGCGGAGGCCCAGACGGCTTCCATCACACCCGAGACAACAAGAATCAACCAAGCCATTGAGATCTCTCTTTGAGGCCCGTCTTGTCGCTGGCCGGGTACGGGCGCCCCTCGTCCGGTGCCATGTGCTGGCGTCGCAAAGTTTAACAACGCCGTAAGCTCGCTGGTTGTGAGCCTGGCAACGACGTGGTCGAAGGCGATGGGTATCGACGTCCCGATCGTCAACGCCCCCATGGGTGGTGCGGCGGGCGCCCGGTTGGCCGCCGCGGTGTCGGAAGCGGGCGGTCTCGGGATGGTCGGCATGGGCAGTTCGGCGACGCCTGAGCAGTTGCGCCGCGAACTCGCGGATCTCGCAAAACCGTCCCGGCCGTTCGGTATCGGGCTGGTGCACTGGGTGATGACCGAGCGGCCCGACCTCTTCGACATCGCACTGGAGGCCAGGCCCGCGCTCTTGAGCGTGAGCTTCGGCGACGACTGGGCGTGGGTGCGTCGCGCACACGACGTGGGGGTGACCGTCGCGACCCAGGTCGCCACGGTCGGTGACGCGTTGCGGGCCGCCGAGGCCGGGGTCGACGTGCTCGTGGCCCGCGGCGCGGAGGCAGGCGGGCACGGCCGCCCGGCGCTGGGCACCCTGCCGCTCTTGACCCAGGTGCTCGACGCGGTGGAACTGCCCGTCCTGGCGGCGGGTGGAGTCGCCTCACCGCGGGGGCTGGCCGCGGTGCTGGCCGCGGGGGCGGCCGCTGCGTGGCTGGGCACGGTGTTCACCACGTGCGTCGAGGCGTCGACACCGGCGGCGGCCCGTGACCGACTGCTCGCGGCCAACGGTGAGAACACCATGCTCACCAGCGAATTCGACATCCGGGCCGGATACCGTTGGCCCGCGGACGTCCCCGAGCGGGTCCTCACCGACGAAAACGGCGCCGCCACACCGGTGAACGCCGGGCAGGGGGTCGGCATGGTGAACCAGTCGCTGACCGTCGCCGAGACCATGTCGCGGTTGTGCTGGGGTGCCGAGGCGCTGCTGCGGCGCTGGTCTTGACCTCAGTGCTGCGGGCGCTGATTGAGTTGGCGCGCACCGAGAATCAGCATGAACACGATGATCGCGCCCACCACGGCCACGCCCACCCGCACGGGCATGGCATCGGCGGGCGGTAGCACCGACGCGGCCTGCGCGGGTGAGGGCTCCTCGGCCTGCTTGGGCGCCAGCGACGGATCCGGGTCGACGAGCGTGCCGACCTTGGTGCCGGGCGGCGTGGCGAAGCCGTAGTCGAGCAGGCGCGCGGCCTGCTCCCACGGCGCAATCGGCACGCGGGTTCCCTTGAGCAACACCGCGATGAGCCTGCGGCCGTCGCGTTCGGCGGCGCCGACGAACGTCTGCCCGGCGTCGTCGGTGTAACCGGTCTTGCCGCCCAGCGCACCCGGATAGTTCGCCAGCAGCTTGTTGTCGTTCTCGATCGGGTACGAACCGCCGTCGCGCCCGGGGAACTGGTAGCTCTGGGTGTGGACGATGTCGGCGAACACCGGGTTCTGCCAGGCGTACCGGTAGAACAGCGCGATGTCGTAGGCCGACGTGCTCATGCCGGGCCCGTCGAGGCCCGACGGTGTGGCGGCCCTGGTGTCGCGGCCGCCGAGTTTGGCGGCCAGCGTGTTGAGCTTCTGCAGCGCGGGGTCCCACCCGCCGAGTTGCATGGCGAGTGCGTGCGCGGCGTCGTTGCCCGAGTACATGAGCAGGCCGTGCAGCAGATCGTTGATCGTGTACTGGCCGCCGGGGCCCACGCCGACACGGGTGCCCTCGGCGTTGGCGTCATCCTGCGTGCCCGCGACGCGCTTGTTGAGGTTGAGTTCGTTCAGCGCCGCGGTGGCCGTGAGGACCTTGATGATGCTCGCGGGGCGGTGGCGTCCGTGCGGGTCGCGCGCGGCGATGACGTCGCCGGTGTCCATGTCGGCGACGATCCACGCCTCGGCGGAGACGTCCTCGGGAACCGGCGGGGTGTTCGGTGCGGTGATCACGCCACACCCGGACAGCGCCTCGCCGCCGATCGCCTTGGGCGGCACCGGTAGTGGGCCGGGGGCGGCCTCACCGGGCTTGGGTACCTCGGATGCGTCGACCGCGGGTGGCGTCGTCTCGCGGTATGGGCAGTCCACGCCGGGCTCGGCGCCGGCCACACCGGCGGTCATCAGGGGTGCGGTCAGCAACGCCAGTGCCCCGACCGCGGTCACCGCGCGTCGCGTCATCGTCCGGAAGGTCACCATCGTGACGGAAGGTTAAGCGAAATCCGCCCCGAAACCGCTGCGCCACGCTGTGACAGTTGTGACTCGTGTGAATCTTGTGATTCCCCCGAAACGCCGAAACGGCATTCCGTCAGGGCGTTACTCGAACTTCTCCTGACGGCATGCCGTTTCGGCGGATGATCTAGAGCCTGTTGCCGGCCTCGGTGAGGACGTTGTGCAGGATGTCGTAGATCGCGTCGAACTCGGCCTGACCGCTGATCAGCGGCGGCGCGAGCTGCACGACTGGGTCGCCACGGTCGTCGGCGCGGCAGTACAGACCGGCCTCCCACAGGGCGGGGGTGAGGAACCCGCGCAGCAGACGCTCGGACTCTTCGTCGTTGAACGTCTCCTTGGTGGTCTTGTCCTTCACCAGCTCGATGCCGTAGAAGAAGCCCTCACCGCGGACGTCACCGACGATCGGCAGGTCGTAGAGCTTCTCCAGCGTCGCGCGGAAGGCCGGAGCCATGGTCTTGACGTGGTCGTTGATGCCCTCACGCTCGAAGATGTCGAGGTTGGCCATCGCGACAGCGGCCGAAACCGGGTGCCCGCCAAAGGTGTAGCCGTGCCCGAACACGGTCTTGCCGTCGTTGAACGGCTCGAACAGCCGGTCGCTGGCGACCATCGCGCCCAGCGGCGAGTAGCCCGACGTCAGGCCCTTGGCGCTGGTGATGATGTCGGGAACGTAACCGAAGTCGTTGCACGCGAACATCGATCCGATCCGGCCGTAGGCACAGATCACCTCGTCGGAGACCAGCAGCACGTCGTACTCGTCGCAGATCTCGCGGACACGCTCGAAGTACCCGGGCGGCGGCGGGAAGCAGCCACCGGCGTTCTGCACGGGCTCGAGGAACACCGCGGCGACGGTGTCGGGGCCCTCGAACTCGATGGCCTCGGCGATCCGGTCGGCGCAGTAGCGGCCGAAAGCCTTTTCGTCGTGGGCATATTCGGCAGGTGCACGGTAGAAGTTGGTGTTCGGTGCGCGGAACCCGCCGGGGGTCAGCGGCTCGAACGGCGCCTTGAAGGCCGGGATGCCGGTGATCGCCAGCGCACCCTGCGGCGTGCCGTGGTAGGCGATCGAGCGCGAGACGACCTTGTGCTTGCCGGGCTTGCCGGTCAGCTTGAAGTACTGCTTGGCCAGCTTCCACGCGCTCTCGACGGCCTCGCCGCCGCCGGTGGTGAAGAAGACGCGGTTGAGGTCGCCCGGTGCGAAACTCGCGACGCGCTCGGCCAGTTCGATGGCAGGCGGGGTGGCGTAGGACCACAGCGGGAAGAACGACAGCTTCTCGGCCTGCTTGGCGGCGGCCTCGGCGAGTTCCTTGCGGCCGTGGCCGACCTGGACGACGAACAGGCCGCTCAGGCCGTCGATGTAGCTCTTGCCGGAGTCGTCGAAGATCTTGACGCCCTCGCCGCGCGTGATGATCGGCGGGGTGATGCCGTCACCATGGCGGGCGAAGTGGCCCCACAGGTGCCGGTTCGCCTTGGCGCCGAGGTCCGTCGGCGCTGTTTGAGTGATATCTGCGGTTGTCATCTGGTTCCCCAATTGTATTGCTGTTTAACAAGTTTCAAATAAACGAGGGTCTCGGTGGATATCACTCCCGGTAATGCGCGAATCTTGGTGTTGAGTAGTTCCAGCAGGCTATCGTCGTCCTCGCAGACAACCTCGACGATCGCGTCGAACGAGCCCGCGGTCAGCACCACGTAGTCGACGGATTCGATCTGGGCGAGTTTCTCGGCCAGCTTGGTGGTGTCGCCGGTGCAACGGATCCCGATCATCGCCTGACGCGCGAAGCCCAACTGCAACGGGTCGGTGACCGCGACGATCTGCATGACGCCGGCGTCGACCATGCGTTGCACACGCTGTCGCACGGCGGCCTCGGACAGGCCGACGGCCTTGCCGATGCCGGCGTAGGACCGCCTGCCGTCGGCCTGCAGCTTCTCGATGATTGCCTTGGACAATTCATCGAGCTGAAATGCACCGGGACGAGAATGGTTCACCCGTAGCGACGGCACGGGTGCCAGCTCGTGACCATCGGGGTTGGTCATGCCACGATTGTGCACGGAATCCGTTGTTTGGGGCAACAGTATCGATGAAATCGCTCGTTTGAAGGCACCTCGACTGCGGGATTGCGTAGGGATTGCGTAGCCGAACCGGGCTCCGATCGGTTAGCGTTGGCCCATGAGTGTGGCAGTAAAAGTCGCGAGCAGTTGGATCAATGGTGCCTCGGTGGAGACCTCCGGGGAAACCCACCAGATCATCGACCCGGCAACGGGCAAATCGGTCTCCGAGTACAACCTGGCCACCGCGGCCGACGTGGACACCGCCGTCGCCGCTGCACGCGCCGCATTTCCCGCGTGGGCGGGCGCAACCCCGGCCGAGCGTTCGGCCGTTCTGGCGAAGCTGGCCAAGCTGGCCGACGAGCACGCCGAGCAGTTCGTGGCCGAAGAGGTCAGCCAGACCGGCAAACCCGTCCGCCTGGCCACTGAGTTCGACGTACCCGGCAGCGTCGACAACATCGATTTCTTTGCCGGCGCGGCCCGGCACCTCGAAGGCAAGGCGACCGCCGAATACTCCGGTGACCACACGTCGAGCATCCGCCGCGAGGCCGTCGGTGTGGTCGCGACCATCACCCCGTGGAACTACCCGCTGCAGATGGCCGTGTGGAAGGTGATCCCGGCACTGGCCGCGGGCTGCGCCGTGGTGATCAAACCCGCCGAGATCACGCCGCTGACCACACTGACCCTGGCCAGGCTGGCCAGCGAGGCCGGTCTGCCCGACGGGGTGTTCAACGTCGTCACCGGATCGGGTGCCGAGGTGGGCACCGCGCTGGCCGGGCACCGCGACGTCGACGTCGTGACGTTCACGGGCTCCACCGCGGTCGGCCGCAAGGTCATGGCCTCCGCGGCCGTCCACGGCCACCGCACCCAGCTGGAACTGGGCGGCAAGGCCCCGTTCGTGGTGTTCTCTGACGCCGATCTCGACGCCGCCGTCCAGGGCGCGGTGGCCGGTGCGCTGATCAACACCGGACAGGACTGCACGGCCGCGACACGCGCCATCGTCGCCCGCGAGCTCTACGACGACTTCGTCGCGGGCGTCGCCGAGGTGATGGGCAAGATCGTCGTCGGCGATCCGCACGATCCCGACACCGACCTCGGGCCGCTGATCTCGTACGCGCACCGCGACAAGGTGGCGGGCATGGTGGCGCGGGCGCCGCAGCAGGGCGGACGCGTCGTCACCGGCGGTGAGGCTCCCGATCTGCCCGGCGCGTTCTACCGCCCGACGCTGATCGCCGACGTCGACGAGTCCTCCGAGGTGTACCGCGACGAGATCTTCGGCCCGGTGCTCACGGTGCGCTCGTTCACCGACGACGACGACGCGCTGCGCCAGGCCAACGACACCGAGTACGGTCTGGCGGCCTCGGCGTGGACCCGCGACGTGTACCGCGCGCAGCGCGCCTCACGCGAGATCAACGCGGGCTGTGTGTGGATCAACGACCACATCCCGATCATCAGCGAGATGCCGCACGGCGGTGTCGGTGCGTCGGGCTTCGGCAAGGACATGAGCGACTACTCGTTCGAGGAGTACCTCACCATCAAGCACGTGATGAGCGACATCACGGGTGTGGCCGAAAAGGAATGGCACCGCACCATCTTCAACAAGCGATAGCGCCGAGACGACGGTTTGTGGTGTGGAAACGCGGTTTTCCCGCCACAAACCGTAGTGTCGGCGGTCGTGGAAGGCGGCGCGACCGAGCGTTATCGTCTGAAGTGTGACCACCGCCGCGCGGACGGACCAGTTCGAGGCGCTGCGACCCCACCTCTTGGCGGTCGCCTACCGCTTGACGGGGACCTACGCCGACGCCGAGGACATCGTCCAAGAGGCGTGGATCAGATGGGCCGGCCAGGAGGCGCCCATCGAAAACCTCCAGGCCTGGCTGACCACCGTCGTCAGCCGCCTCGGCCTGGACCGTTTGCGATCGGCCGCGCACCGTCGTGAGTCCTATTACGGTGAGTGGCTGCCCGAACCCGTGGTGACCGGCATCGACGGCAACGATCCGCTCAACGCCGTGGTGGCGGGTGAGGACGCGCGCTTCGCGGCGATGGTGGTGCTCGAACAGCTCAGCCCCGACCAGCGCGTCGCGTTCGTCCTGCACGACGGCTTCGGCGTGCCGTTCCCCGACATCGCCGACGTCCTCGGCGTGAGCGCGGCCTCGGCGCGGCAACTGGCATCGCGGGCGCGACGCGCGGTCGCCGACGCTCCACCGCCGGTCGACGACAACACCCACAACGAGATCGCTGGGGCGTTGATGGCGGCGCTGGCCGCGGGCGACATGGACGGCGTCGTGCGCCTGCTGCACCCGGACGTCACGTTCACCGGCGACTCGAACCGCAAGGCGCCGACGGCGCCGCGCGTCATCCACGGGCCCGAGAAGGTCGCGCGGTTCCTGTTCGGGCTCGCGCGACGCTACGGGCCGAACTGGTTGGCCGGCGCGCAATTGGCCCTCATCAACGGCGAACTGGGCACCTACACCCCGGGTGCGCCCGCGGGGGACGGGTATCCCGAACTGCTGCCGCGCATCACCGCGATGACGGTGCGCGACGGCAAGGTCTGTGCGGTGTGGGACGTCGCAAATCCCGACAAGTTCACCGGTTCACCACTCGGCGCCGCGGTCAGACGCCCATGATGCCCGGCGACCGGGGAAACCTGGGCCAGACGTTCGGCTGGATCGTGAACCGCGGCATGGACAAGATGCGTCACCGCGAGGCGTTCGAGATCGGGGAGCCGACCGCTGCCGACTTCACGGGCTTCGAGCGTCACCGCCAGATCCTGCTGGTGACGTTCAAACGCTCCGGTGAGGCCGTGCCCAGCCCCATCAACCACGGCGTCGCGGACGGCAAGCTGTACGTGCGCACCGAGGCGTCGACCGCGAAGGTCAAGCGAATCCGCAACAATCCCAACGTGATCGTCGCGCCGTGCACCCTGCGGGGCAGGCCCAGCGGGCCGGTGGTCGCGGGCACCGCGCGCATCCTGGGAGAGTCCGAGCACGCGCGCGCCGACGCCGTGATCGAGGCCAACTGGAGCCTGCCGATGAAGCTGTTCGAGCGCACCCTCGACAGGGGCAGTCGAACCTTCGGTGTGCCAATGGCTTACATCGAGATCAGCCCTGCTGGGCCCACGGGACCCGGCACGCATCCCCCGAGCTGAAGCCCTGCTCGGTGATGCCGAGTGCCGAATACATGCGCGCACGCATGTTCTCCACACCGATCTGGTAAGTCAGCTCGATCACGCCATCGTCGCCGAAGCGCCTGCGCAGGTCGGCCACCTGTTCGTCGGTGACGGCGTGCGGGTCGGTGGTCATCGCGTCGGCGTAGGCGATCGCGGCGCGCTCGTCCTCGTTGAACGACGGTGAGGTGGCGTAGTCGTCGATGTGCTTCAGCCGCTCGACGTCCAGATTCTCCAGCCGCATCAGCATCGAGCCGAAGTCCACGCACCACGAGCAGCCCACCGTGCGGGCCGTCCAGAACACCGCGAGCTCACGGACACTGGCGGGCAGCTTCTTCGACCCGCCCTGCAGCAGGCCCTCGTGCACGGCGTTGGCGAGCAGCAGCCGCGGATGGTGCGCCGCCACCGTGAACGGTTCGGGCACCTCGCCGAAGCGCTTCTTGGCGTAGCGGTACATCAGCCGGGTCAGCAGACCGGCCTGTTGCGGGGGAAGGGGAGCGATTCTCGTCTTCGTTTCGGTCATATCTGTCAGACGAGGCAGCGCCGCAGAGTGTGACAGGGATGTGGGACAGGACCCCGAAACGAGTGTTGGCTTGTGTTCCAGATCCGGAAGGATCCTGGTACACAAGCCAACACTCGACGATAAGAAACTCAGCGCGCGAACATCAGCGCGCGCTTTACCTCCTGGATCGCCTGGGTCACCTGGATGCCACGCGGGCAGGCCTCGGTGCAGTTGAACGTCGTGCGGCAGCGCCACACCCCGTCGACCTCGTTGAGGATGTCGAGACGCTCGGCGGCGGCCTCGTCACGCGAATCGAAGATGAACCGGTGCGCGTTGACGATCGCGGCCGGACCGAAGTACGAACCCTCGCTCCAGTACACCGGGCAGCTCGTGGTGCAGCAGGCACACAGGATGCACTTGGTGGTGTCGTCGTAGCGGGCGCGGTCGGTCGGGCTCTGGATGCGCTCCTTGGTGGGCGGGTTGCCGCTGGTCACCAGGAACGGCTTGACGGCACGGTAGGCGTCGAAGAACGGCTCCATGTTCACCACCAGGTCCTTCTCCACGGGCAGGCCGCGGATGGGCTCGATGGTGATGGTGAGCTGCTTGTTGGGGTTCTTCGGCAGCATGTCGCGCATCAGCACCTTGCACGCCAACCGGTTGACGCCGTTGATCCGCATGGCGTCCGAGCCGCACACGCCGTGCGCGCAGGACCGGCGGAACGTCAGCGTGCCGTCCAGGTACCACTTCACGTAGTGCAGCAGGTTGAGCAGACGGTCGCTGGGCAGGCACGGAACCCGGAAGCTCTGCCAGCCTGCGGCGTCGGGGTTCTCGGGGTTGAACCGTGCGATCTTGAGGGTGACCATCACGGCGCCCTCGGGCACGGGCGGCAGCTCGGGGTCGCCGGCTTCCGGCTTGTCTATGACGGGTGCACTCATATTCAGTACTTCCGCTCCATCGGCTCGTACCGGGTCTGGACGACGGGCTTGTAGTCCAGCCGGATATCGGACAGCAGGTCGGTGCCCTGCTTGTAGGCCATGGTGTGGCGCATGTAGTTGGTGTCGTCGCGGTTGGGGTAGTCCTCGCGCGCGTGTCCGCCGCGGGACTCCTTGCGGTTGAGGGCGCCGACGACGGTCACCTCGGCAAGCTCAAGCAGGAAGCCAAGCTCGATGGCCTCCAGCAGGTCGCTGTTGTAGCGCTTGCCCTTGTCGTGCACCGTGATTCGCGAGTAGCGCTCCTTGAGCGCGTGGATGTCGGTGAGCGCCTGCTTGAGCGTCTCCTCGGTGCGGAACACCGCGGCGTTGTTGTCCATGGACTGCTGCAGCGCACCGCGGATGTCGGCGACGCGCTCGTTGCCGTGCTCGGACAGGATGTCACCGACCCAGCCGACGACCATCTCGGCCGGGTTCTCGGGCATGTCCACGAAGTTGTGGTTCTGCGCGTACTCGGCCGCGGCGATGCCGGCGCGGCGGCCGAACACGTTGATGTCCAGCAGCGAGTTGGTGCCCAGACGGTTGGCGCCGTGCACCGACACACACGCACACTCGCCCGCGGCGTACAGGCCGGGGATGACGTTGGTGTTGTCGCGCAGCACCTGGCCGTGGACCGTGGTCGGGATGCCGCCCATGACGTAGTGGCACGTCGGGTACACCGGCACGAGTTCCTTGACCGGGTCCACACCGAGATAGGTGCGGGCGAACTCGGTGATGTCGGGCAGCTTGGCCTCGAGCACATCCTCACCGAGGTGGCGCACGTCGATGTAGACGTAATCCTTGTTCGGTCCGGCGCCGCGGCCTTCGAGGACCTCGAGCACCATCGAGCGGGCCACGATGTCGCGCGGCGCGAGGTCGACGATCGTCGGCGCGTAGCGCTCCATGAACCGCTCGCCCTCGCCGTTGAGCAACCGGCCGCCCTCGCCGCGCACGGCCTCGGAGATCAGGATGCCCAGGCCGGCCAGGCCCGTCGGGTGGAACTGGTGGAACTCCATGTCCTCCAAGGGAAGTCCCTTGCGGAAGACGATGCCCAGGCCGTCACCGGTCAGCGTGTGGGCGTTGGAGGTGGTCTTGTACATCCGGCCCGACCCGCCCGTGGCGAACACGATCGCCTTGGCGTGGAAGACGTGGATGTCGCCGGTGGCCAGTTCGTAGGCGATGACGCCGGTGGCGACCGGACCCGCCGGGGTCTCGGTCAGTGCGATGTCGAGCGCGTAGAACTCGTTGAAGAACTCGACGTCGTGCTTGACGCAGTTTTGGTACAGCGTCTGCAGGATCATGTGGCCCGTGCGGTCGGCGGCGTAGCAGGCGCGGCGCACCGGGGCCTTGCCGTGGTCACGGGTGTGCCCGCCGAAGCGGCGCTGGTCGATGCGGCCCTCGGGGGTGCGGTTGAACGGCATCCCCATCTTCTCGAGGTCGAGGACCGCGTCGATGGCTTCCTTGCACATGATCTCGACGGCGTCCTGGTCGGCGAGGTAGTCGCCGCCCTTGACGGTGTCGAAGGTGTGCCACTCCCAGTTGTCTTCTTCGACGTTGGCCAGCGCGGCACACATGCCGCCCTGCGCCGCACCGGTGTGGCTACGCGTGGGGTACAGCTTGGTCAGCACCGCGGTGCGTGCCCGCGGGCCTGCCTCGACGGCCGCCCGCATGCCGGCGCCGCCTGCGCCGACGATGACGACGTCGTAGCGATGTTCCTGAATCATCCTGCGTCCTTTATGAAATATTCGCGTCGAAGGTGACCAGTACGTAGCTGCCCAGCACCAACGTGAAACCGGTCGCCAGCAGCAGAAGCGAGTTCAGCCAGAACTTCGTGACGTTCTTGCGGGCGTAGTCACCGATGATGGTGCGCATGCCGTTGGCGCCGTGGATCATTGCCAACCAGAGCAGGGCCATGTCCCAGATCTGCCAGAACGGCGAGGCCCAGCGCTCTGCGACGTAGTTGAAATCGATCCGGTACACGCCGTCCTGCCACATCAGCATGATGAACAGGTGGCCGAGCGCCAGGAACACCAGCGCGATACCGGAGAACCGCATGAACAGCCAGGCGTACTTCTCGAAGTACGGGATGCCGCGAGGCTTGCGTGGCGCGCGCGGGTGATCGAGCGCGGCCGGGCGATCGTGCTCACGTTCCATCACGGGCGCCGGGCGCCCCAGGCGGGATTCGCCTGCCCCTGGCGCGCTCACAGGAACCGCTCCACCATGTGCATACCGATAACTCCCACTGCTGCGATGAAGATCACCAGGAAGAGGCCGGCGATGACAGCCAGCATCTGCCGCTGGTAGCGCGGGCCCTTGGCCCAGAAGTCGATGAGGATGACGCGGATGCCGTTGAGTGCGTGGAACAGCACAGCGGCGACCAGGCCGATCTCCATCAGGCCGACGATCGGGGTCTTGTACGTCTCGATGACCTCGTTGTAGGCCTGCGGGCTCACGCGGACCAGGGCGGTGTCAAGAACATGGACAAAAAGGAAAAAGAAAATCGTGGCACCGGTAATGCGGTGCAAGACCCAAGACCACATCCCCGGATCACCGCGATAAAGGGTGCGCCGGCGTGTCTTCTTGGGTTGCGGAGCCGGTACCTCCGTCTGCGTACTCATCGGTCCCTCCAACGCCATCGGTGGATGTCTGGGGACCGGTCTGTCGACTAGCCCCAAACCATCGGGGCGAACTCTAATCCCCTTTGTAGACCTGAACGAACTACGGTGTAGCGGTTTGGCGGGTTAACCAGGGCAAAGTTAGGCTTACCTATCCTTATTGCGAGACCGCGAGCGGGAGTTTTCGGAATGCATTCAGAACGGGGCCGGTGAAATCGACATGAACGCAAACGTGAATTGGAATGCCCTGCGCAGCAAGGCAATCGAGGTCTCTCGGCACGCATATGCGCCCTATTCGGGCTTTCCGGTCGGTGCGGCCGCGCTGGTCGACGACGGCCGGACGGTGACCGGATGCAATGTGGAGAATGTCTCATATGGTCTAGGTCTCTGTGCCGAGTGCGCTGTGGTCTGCGCCCTCCATTCCGGAGGCGGCGGACGCCTCGTGGCGCTGTCCTGTGTGGGCCCCGACGGAGGCGTTCTGATGCCGTGTGGACGCTGCAGGCAGGTGTTGCTCGAACACGGCGGACCCGAGTTGCTCATCGATCACGCGCACGGGCCCCGGCCGCTGCGCGAACTGCTTCCCGACGCCTTCGGGCCCGACGATCTCGGGCGCCGCTAACGTCAAGCGGTTCAAGGACTCCGGGCGTGCGACCCGCCGTCACGCGGTTACCGACGAGTAAGTTCGTGGGTCAGTAGGATCCGGGTATCGACGCGCCAACCATCATCCGAACCAAACGCGACGGCGGTGTGCTGTCCGACGACGCCATCGACTGGGTGATCGACAACTACACCCGCGGCCGGGTCGCCGACGAACAGATGTCGGCGCTGCTGATGGCGATCTTCCTGCGCGGCATGACGCCGGGCGAGATCACCCGCTGGACAGCGGCCATGGTGAACTCGGGGGAGCGGTTCGACTTCACCGATCTTGAACGTGACGGCAGGCCACTGGCTTTGGTCGACAAGCACTCGACCGGCGGCGTCGGCGACAAACTCACCATCCCGCTGGTGCCCGTGGTGATCGCGTGCGGCGCCGCCGTGCCGCAGGCCGCCGGACGCGGACTCGGCCACACCGGAGGCACCCTCGACAAGCTCGAAGCAATCCCGGGGTTCAGCGCCGAGCTCACCAAAACCCAGATCCGCCAACAGCTTTGCGAGGTGGGGGCGGCGATCTTCGCCGCCGGTGAGCTCGCTCCCGCAGACCGCAAGATCTACGCACTGCGCGACGTCACGGCCACCACCGAATCCCTGCCCCTGATCGCCAGCTCCATCATGAGCAAGAAACTCGCCGAAGGTGCGCGTGCGCTGGTGCTCGACGTCAAGGTCGGGCGCGGGGCGTTCCTCAAGACCGAGGCGGAATCCCGCGAGCTCGCTCGCACCATGGTCGAACTCGGCAACGACTACGGCGTGCCCACCCGTGCGCTGCTCACCGACATGAACCGGCCGCTCGGGCTCTCGGTGGGCAATGCGGTCGAGGTCGCGGAATCCCTCGACGTCCTCGCCGGCGGCGGGCCTGCCGACGTCGTCGAGCTGACCATGGCGCTGGCGCGCGAGATGCTGGCCGCAGCGGGCATCGACGGTGCCGATCCCGCCGAGACGCTGCGCGACGGGTCGGCCATGGATCGCTTCCGTGCCCTCGTCGCCGCCCAGGGCGGCGATCTCAGCCGGCCGCTGCCGATCGGTGCGGCATCCGAGACCGTGACCGCGCCCCGCGGCGGCGTGATGGGCGACATCGACGCCATGGGGGTGGCGATGGCCGCCTGGCGCCTGGGCGCCGGGCGTGCGCAGCCCGGTGAACCCGTCCAGCTCGGCGCCGGGGTGCGGCTGCACCGCCGGCCGGGGGAGCCTGTCGCTGCCGGCGAGACACTCTTCACGCTCTGCACCGACACCCCGGATCGGCTGCCGGCCGCGCTCGGCGAACTCGACGGCGCCTGGTCTGTCGACGACGCGGCGCCGCAAGAACTGCCGCTGATCATCGACCGCATCGACTAGGTCCGCGAGCGCCATCCGGCCGACGGCGCATTTCGACCGACGCCGATCACCCCCGGCCGGCCCCACCGCGAGCGTGCGCCGAGTGCTGACAAGACACGGCGTGCCGGGCCGCAGACATGCACGGTCGCGGTGCCGTGCCGCAGCCTCAAGCCAGAGACACTCTTACCTTTCACCCGGATGATGGAAGGCATGAGTACGCCGCTGAGTTTGGAGAAGATCACCCACGCCCCCAAGGCCCTGCTACACGACCATCTCGACGGCGGGCTGCGCCCGGCCACCGTGCTCGACCTGGCCGGGCAGGTGGGCTACGACAACCTTCCCGCCTCCGACGCCGACGAACTGGCGACGTTCTTCCGCACGGCCGCGCACAGCGGATCGCTGGTGCGGTACCTGGAACCGTTCGCGCACACCGTCGGCGTCATGCAGACACCCGAGGCGCTGCACCGGGTCGCGTTCGAATGCGTGGAAGACCTCGCGGCCGACAACGTCGTGTACGCCGAGGTCAGGTTCGCCCCCGAACTGCACATCGACGGCGGCCTGTCGCTCGACGACGTGGTCGACTCGACCGACGCCGATCACCCCCGGCCGGCCCCACCGCGAGCGTGCGCCGAGTGCTGACAAGACACGGCGTGCCGGGCCGCAGACATGCACGGTCGCGGTGCCGTGCCGCAGCCTCAAGCCAGAGACACTCTTACCTTTCACCCGGATGATGGAAGGCATGAGTACGCCGCTGAGTTTGGAGAAGATCACCCACGCCCCCAAGGCCCTGCTACACGACCATCTCGACGGCGGGCTGCGCCCGGCCACCGTGCTCGACCTGGCCGGGCAGGTGGGCTACGACAACCTTCCCGCCTCCGACGCCGACGAACTGGCGACGTTCTTCCGCACGGCCGCGCACAGCGGATCGCTGGTGCGGTACCTGGAACCGTTCGCGCACACCGTCGGCGTCATGCAGACACCCGAGGCGCTGCACCGGGTCGCGTTCGAATGCGTGGAAGACCTCGCGGCCGACAACGTCGTGTACGCCGAGGTCAGGTTCGCCCCCGAACTGCACATCGACGGCGGCCTGTCGCTCGACGACGTGGTCGACGCGGTGCTGGCGGGTTTCGCCGACGGTGAGAAGGCCTCGGCCGCGGCCGGCCGCACGATCGTCGTGCGGTGCCTGGTGACCGCGATGCGCCACGCCGCACGGTCCCGTGAGATCGCCGAACTGGCGATCCGGTTCCGGGACAAGGGCGTGGTGGGCTTCGACATCGCCGGCGCCGAGGCCGGTTACCCGCCGTCGCGGCATCTCGACGCGTTCGAGTACATGCGAAGCAACAACGCACGCTTCACCATCCACGCCGGCGAGGCGTTCGGGCTGCCGTCGATCCATGAGGCCATCGCGTTCTGTGGTGCCGACCGGCTGGGGCACGGGGTGCGCATCGTCGACGACATCTCCGAACTACCCGACGGCACGCAGCAGCTCGGCAGGTTGGCATCCCTGTTGCGCGACAAGCGGATCCCGCTGGAGATGTGCCCGAGCAGCAACGTGCAGACCGGCGCGGTCAAGAGCATCGCAGAGCATCCGTTCGACCGGCTGGCGCGGCTGCGGTTCCGCGTCACGGTCAACACCGACAACCGGTTGATGAGCGACACCACCATGAGCCAGGAGATGCACCGCCTGGTCGAGGCGTTCGGCTACGGCTGGTCGGACCTGGAGCGGTTCACCATCAACGCGATGAAGTCCGCGTTCATCCCGTTCGACCAGCGCCTCGCGATCATCGATGAGGTGATCAAGCCGCGGTATGCGGTGCTCGTCGGCTGAGCGCGGCCCGCTACTCCTGACGGAGCCGGGACTCCACGAACCGCACCAGGGACTCCCACTGCTCGACGGCCTTGGCGTACGGCGCGTCGGGGGCGTCGTGGTTGTCCGGTTCCAGGACGTGCGCGACGAACGCGCCGAGCGGCTGGTCGGTGCTCAGCGTCTCGTCGACGGTCTTGTCCTCGGAGTAGTCGCTGACATCGCGCAGCAACTCCACCGCGAGTTCGAGCTGATCGCGGTCGATCGCCTCGGGCCCGTCGGCGATGTCGTCGGCGATACCGCTGAGCACGTAGACGTTCTCGTCGGTGACCTCGACGCGCAGCGATCCGTCGGTGGCCGCGGTGCGGATGTCGTCGTAGGTCGCGAGGTCCGACAGGTCGTGGTCGTGCTCGTCGGCGAGGTAACGCGCCAGGGTGCGCTCGGACGGGAACACGCTGATGCGGCCGTTGCGGCCCAGGAACACGGGCTGGTCGTCGAGGTAGCAGCGCAGCGTGTAGAAGGTGCCGGTGCCGGTCATGATGCGGACCGGGTCGATGCCGACCTTGAGCCAGAAGTCCTCGTCACCGCCGAGCACGCCGGTGCCAGCGGTCGCGGGCGCGACGACGGCGTCATCGTCATCGTCGTCGGATTCGTCGGTGTCGGCTTCGGTGTCGGCCTCGGCATCTTCGGTGTCCTCGACCGCGATGTCCTCGTCGTCCTCTTCGGGCGCGGGCTCGTCGAGTTCGGCTTCGGCCTTCTTGACCGCGGCCGCGTCGATGTCCTCGGGGATCGCGACGATCTCGTCGATCGCGTCGACCACGCCGTCCCAGCCGCGCAGGATCACGGTTTCGATCTCGCCCCAGCGCTTGCGGCCGCTGCGGCCGCTGAACGCCTCGATGCCGCCGCCGACCGTCGACAGCACGGGGTTGCCGTTGAAGAACCTGTTGACGGCGGCCAGGTCGCACACCGAACCGATCGACGCCGCGATCGCCAGCGTCCGTCGCAGCGCCTCGACCGAATCCTCGGTCGGCTTCTCCGCGACGACCTCGGGCACGCCGACCAGGTCGTAGTGGCGGTCCTCGGCCGGGTCGAGTTTGTGGGCGTTGGCCTCGGTCAGCTTCTCCCACGCCGGATGGTCGGTGAGGTCGTTGTCGCTGTTGGTGCGGACGAATGCGACCAGGTCGGCCACCGTTTCGAAGGCGAACAGGTCCTCGTCCTTGCCGAGAAATGCCTCCCACTCGTCGCCGGCGTCACGCCAGCGCGGAGCCCACAGTGTGTAGAGGTCGCCCTTGGTCAGCCCAAGCCGGACCGGCACGATGTCAGCAGCCATGCGGCACAGCCTAACGGCGTACCCCTGATGCCCAGTCAGGTTGCCTGCTGTTTCGAGGCGCCGCTGGTCCGAATCAGTCTTCGAGCCCGGCAACCAGGCCGTCGAGCACACGCCGGCGTGACCCGGCGTCGGAGCGTTCGGACTGGTCAGCGCGCAGCCGCGCCAGCTCTTCGGCGACCGCCTCCAGCGTCTGCAGGCGCGCCCGCGCCTGCGCCGTGATCTCCTCGAACGGTCCGCTCATGCCGTGGGCCGCCAGAACCCTTGGAACCCCTGCCCGGCGTTGGTGGTGCGGATGGGGGAGAGCTGCACGGGATCACCCGCCTCGATCATGGTGTTCGGTCCGACGATCATCGCGACGTGCCCGTCCCACACCGCGAGGTCCCCGGGTCGCAGCGCGTTGGCGGCGACCGCCGCGCCGATGTCCTGCTCCTGCGCCAGCCGCGGGATGTTCAGACCCGCTTCGCGATAGGCCCACTGTGTCAGCCCACTGCAGTCCAGTCCCACCCCCGGTGTGGTACCGCCCCAGTGATACGGCACACCCAGTTGCGTCAGCGCATGCCGCACGGCGCTGGCCGCCACGGCATTCGGGGCCATCGTGGTGCTGCCGTCGGGAAGTCGCACCGCGACACCGTCGCCGAACATCGCGGCATCCGGTGTGTCGAGCAGGCCGCCCGGGGCGGCCTCGGGCGCCGAGAAGGCGGGCGCGAATGCCGACGGCGAGCCCGAACCGAGGTTCGGTCCGAGCCCGGAGAACCCGCTCGCGCGCATCGCCGGTACCGCACCCGAGAAGCCTGCCGGCACTGCGACGGGTGCCGATGTGACCGTCCCGGCGTGCCCGTCGAGTTCGGCGCGCAGTTCCTCGATGACGGCAAGGGCCTCACGCAGGGCGCGCTGGGCCTCGGCCACAAGCTCTTCGGCGACGCCCGGTTCGTCGAGTCGGGGCTCGAGGGCGGCCGCGCGCTGTTCGAAGGCTTCGATGACGGCGTCCAACCGCGCCTGCGCACGCGCGACCGCGGTCCCGGCCTCGCGTGCGACGCCGCTGAGCATCCCGGCGCGATCGGCCAGTGCCCGCGCGGTGGCGGCGGTGACGGCGGAGAACTCGCCGGCCGCGTCGGAGGCCGTGCCCGCCCACCCGTCGGAGACCCGCGCCCACGATGCCGCGGCCGCTGCGGCGAGGTCGGTGAGCGCGCTCCGCACGGAAGACAGCGCCGCGACGGGCGCATCGGTCGCGACCCAGCCCGGCCCCACCAGCGTCCGCAGATCGTGCAGCGGTGCGGCGAGTGCGTGAACCAGTGCGCCCGGCATACGGACCTACAGGAGCGCCGCGGCGTGGTGTCCGGCGGCGTCGTAGGACGCGGCGTTGCGCTGCGCCGTCACACCGGCCTGACCGATTTGTTCGCCCAGCGCGGCAACGGCTTTGGCTTGGGCGTCCAGCGCGTCGAGGAAGACGGCCACAAACCGGTCAGCGGCCGGGCCGAGGCTGGGCAGTTGTGATGGCAGCGTGCGCAACACCGCCGCCAGGGCGGCGAGGTCGGCGGTGTGCGCGGCGCATGCGGCACCGTGCGCGCGGATGGTGCCGGTGTCGGCGAACAGAGCGAGCATGACGTTATGACGCACGGCAGCGCCGTTCGGTTCCGCTGCCGTGCGTTTTCGTCAGCCCGCGACCCGCCGGTCCTTGCGTGCCTGGAGTTCGTCGTCGTCGACGAAGGCGAGCATCGGTTGGCCCGGCGCGCACATCATGGTCACGGTGAAGCGGACCGGGATGTCGCTGCGGTTGTTGCCGTCCTGGTAGTGGATGACGTCGCCGCCGGGCTCCCAGAACGCTTCACCGGCGCGCACGACGCGCGGCGGTTCGCCTTCGAGTTCGAACAGCATCTCGCCTTCCAGCACGTAGCCGAACGCGGGTCCGGAGTGGCGGTGCGGGGGAGAGCCGGGGTCACCGGGCGGGAATTCGACCACGATGGTCATGGCGTGCGCGCCTTCGGGGAAGTGTGGCGCATGCACCTCCTGCACCACGGTGATCGCGGTCTTCCATGCCTCGCTTCGGGTGGTGTTGCCGGACATGACGGTCTCCTCTCAGACGGCTGCGCCGCCGCCGTCGGCGTGCAGGGTGGACCCGGTGATGAAGCTCGCGCGCGGTGAGCACAGGAACAGCACCGCGTGGGCGATCTCCTCGGGCTGCGCGGTGCGGCCCAGCGGCAGGGCTTTGCCCAGTTGTTCGTTGGTGTCGCCCCATTCGGCTTCGACCCCTTCGGTCCGGGTCGGCCCGGGCGCGACGCTGTTGACGCGGACCCCGCGCGGACCGAACTCGGCGGCCCATGTGCGGGTGAGGGATTCGACGGCGGCTTTCGACGCGCTGTAGGTCGAGGCGCCCGCGACGCCCTTGGACGCGACCATCGACGTGACGTTGACGATGCTGCCCCGGCCGCGTGCGAACATGCCGGGAGCCAGTTGGGCCACCAGGAAATACGTTCCGCGCACGTTGGTGTCGAAGGTGCGCTCGTAGGAGGCGATGTCCTGCTCGACGGTGAGCGCGCCGGGGAAGCTCGCGGCGTTGTTGACGACGATGTCGGCCGTATCACATTGTTCGGCAAGCGCGTTGACCGACTGCAGATCCGACAGGTCGGCCTGCACGAATCGCACGTTGTCGCCGAGTTCGGCGGCTGCGGCCGCGCCGCGGTCGGCATCACGGCCGGTGATGGTCACGCGGGCGCCTTCTCTGGCCAGCAGGTCGGCGCACGCGCGGCCGATGCCCGCGGTGCCTCCGGTGACCAACGCGTGGTATCCGCTGAGTTGCATGTGTTCCTCTCGTGATCAGGCGGCGCAGTCCGCGCTCGCCTGGGTGTTGTCGGTGACTTCGGTGTCCTGGTTGAGTGCCGCGTCCTCGGTGAGTGCGGCACGCAGGCGCTGACGCGCACGGGCGATCCGCGACATCACGGTCCCCACCGGAATTCCCATCAGCACAGCGGTTTCGGCGTAGGTGAAGCCCTCGATGTCGGCGTAGTACACCACCGTGCGGAACCCCTCGGGCAGCGCATCGAGTGCCGTGCGCACATGCGCGTCGGGAATCGTGTCGAGCGCCTCGTCCTCGGCCGATCGCCATCCCAGGCTCACGTGCAGCGCGCCCGCCGCGAGGTCACCGTCGGTGACCTCGTCGACGCAGAACGTCGCGGGGCGTCGCTGCGTCATGCGGTGTGTGCTGATCCACCTGTTGTGCATGATGCGGAACAGCCAGGCGCGCAGGTTGGTGCCGGGGCGGAACCGGCGGAATCCGACGTAGGCGTTCAGCAGAGCATCCTGCACCAGATCCTCGGCGTCGGCCTCGGTGCGGGCCAGCCGGCGCGCAGTGCGAAGCAGAGAGGGCTGGTAGGGCATGGCGTCGCGGATGAACCGCGCGGTGAGTTCGGCCTCCGATTCCAGGTCATCCAGGTCCGGTGGCAAGGTCATGAGAATCCCCGATCTCGCTCGTGTGCAGCGCTGTGTGGGGCTGCCATCTCAGGCTCGTCGCTCCACTTCGAAAGCGGACCCTTGAAAACCCGTGGTTCGTGGGCCGTGGGTGCGCAACTGCCTGCGTGAGGTGATGCCGAGCTTGACGAACACCTTGCGCAGGTGCCATTCCACGGTGTGGGGGCTGATGAACAACTGCGCGGCGATTTCCTGATTGGTCAGTCCCCGCGCGGCCAGGCCCGCGACCTGGGTCTCCTGCGCGGTCAACTGCTCGCCCGAACGGCCCGGCACCCTGCGGGCCGTAGGGCCCGCGGCGACCAGTTCGCGGCGTGCCCGTTCGGCGAATGCCTGTGCGCCGATCCGGACGAACACCTCGTGGGCGGCGGTGAGCTCGCGGACGGCGTCGGGCCGTCGGTTGGCACGACGCAGCCATTCCCCGTACCGCAGCCGGGCGCGTGCCGCCTGCACGGTGAGCCGCGTGCGCTCGTAGTGCTCGATGGACTCCCGGTGCAGACCGTCGGCGCGCCGGCCGCTCGACAGCAGTGCCCGGCCGCCGGCCAGCGCCGCCGCGGCCCACGCGGTGCCGGCCTGCGTCGTGCGTTCCTCCAGCAGGTACAGGGCCTCGGTCGCCGAGTCGCGTTGACCGCACCGCGTACCCGCCTCGATCAACTCGACGAGCGTGCCGCCGTGGAACCCGAGATCCTCGTACTCGCAGGCCTGCTGGGCCGCGGCGAACGCCTGTTCGTAGTGCCCGAGACCGTTGTTGAGCACGGCCACGGCATGGCCGGCGACGCCCACCGCACGGCCCGCGCCGAGCCCCTCGGTCAGACGCGTCGTCTCGGCGACGTCACCGCGCCAGGCCGCGAGCATTGCCGCGTGTGCGCCCCGGTCCGATGCCTCGGCGAGAAGCTCTGCCGCGGAGGAGAATTCACCACACTGCAGGTGCAGTCCAGCACGGAAGGCGAGGGCCTCGGGCAGCAGCGCGAGCGCGCCGGAATGCCGAACGTCCTGCAGCAGCGCTGTCGACGCCGTATGCCACGCGTCGTCGTCCCAGCAGTCTGCGACGGCGGCCTCCAGCAGCATCGGAACCGTCGGCCACAACGAGGCCGGTGATACCGAGAGGGCGCGTCGCAGGGGTCCGATGGCCGACGGTCCGCACGCGATACGCGTGGCCAGCGCGTCGAGCAGCAGGTCGCCGGCCTCGTCCCGGGCGGTAGCGGACCGGGCGGATTCGGCGGCCTCCTTGAGGATGTGCGCCTCCCCGCTGCGGCCCGCGGAGATCGCGGCGGCAAGGGCGTCGCGATGGACCTCGCAGGCCGCGCGGGTGTCCAGCGCGCCGAGGCCGTGCGCGACATCGAGAAGTGCCGAGGCCGGCCCGTCGTCGAGGAGGAGACGCAACCGTGTGGCCAGCGCGCGCTGGGCCGCGCCGAGGGGTCCCGCCTCGGCGATGCCGAGCAGGTCGAGCGACGTACTGTGTTCACCGGCAACGTATTTCGCCTCGGCCGCGGCGAGTGCGCGCGCGGCCCGCCGCGCCGGATCGGCCGTCAGCGCCGTCGCACGCTCCCAGAACGCGGCCGCGGCCACCACGCCGCCGGTGTCCCGTGCGGAAACCACCGCCTCCTGCAGTTGCGTCGCCACGGTCTCGTCGGGACCGTTCGCGGCATTGGCGGCGTGCCAGGCGCGCCGCGCCGGATCCAGCGTGGCGTCGGTGGCCTGCGCGAGCGCACGGTGCACCGTGCGTCGCTCGTCGAGACGCGCCGTCCGGTAGATCACGGTCCGCAGATAGGGTTCGCGGAACCACACGCGGGCTCCCATCTCGACCAAGCCGGCCGTCTCGGCCGGTGCGAGGGCCCGCAAACCGATTCCGAGGATGTCCGCGGCCCGCGCGAGCAGCAGGGGATCGCCCGTCGGTTCGGCCGCGGCGACCAGCAGCAACCGGCGTGTCGGCTCCGGAAACTCCGAGGTCACACCGGGATTCGTCAACGCGAGCCGCATCCGCGGGTTGGTGAAGCCGCCGGCGACCTCGGCGGCCGCGAACGTCGCGGGCAACGCGTGCAGGGCCCGCGGATTGCCTCGGGTCTCGCCGACGATCCGGTCGCGCACCCGCGGATCGATGGGTCCGGGCAGCAACGCGTCGAACAGTTCACCGGCCTCGCAGTCGTTGAGCCTGCCGACCGTCAGTTCGGGCAGGCCCGGCAACGCGGTGCCGCAGCGCACCCCGAACAGCAACGCCAGCGGCGCGTCCGGCAGGCGGCGCGCCACGAACACCAGCGCCTGCAGCGATGCGTCGTCGACCCACTGTGCATCGTCGACGATGCACAGCACCGGTTTTGCGGCGGCCGCGGCCGCCATCAGTTCGACCACCGCGAGGCCCACCAGGAATCGATCCGGCTGCGGGCCAGGACCGCGGCCGAAGGCCACGGTCAGCGCCTGCTGCTGCAGGTCCGGCAGCCGCTTGAGGTGATCCAGCAGCGGGGCACACACCTGCTGTAGGGCGGCGTAGGTGAGGTCCATGTCGGACGCGACACCCCTGACCCGCACCACCTGCGCATCGGCAGAGCCGGTCTGCTCGTCGAAAAGCCAGTCGAGCAGGGCGGTCTTGCCCACCCCGGGTTCGCCGCGCAGCACCAGGGCCCGGCCGGATCCGGACCGCAGGTCGGCACACACCTGTCGCAGTGCGCCGCGTTCGGTGGCCCGCCCGATCAGGTGTCGTTCCCCGCGTTGTGTCATCTGCTCGTCCACCTCTCGTGTCATCAGGTAGACCGGCCGGACCGGTGATCTGTGACAGCCCGCCACCGTGGGATGCGTCACGCCGATCGCAGCCGGGACACGGCCTGGTGTGTTTGACTTCAGGCCATGGATCCGGCACCCAGTTCGGCGTCCGATCCGGCGTGGACGGAACTCTCGGAAGCGGAAGCGGTCTTCACCCGGGTGCGGCCGCGCCTCTTCGGTGTCGCCTACCGGATGACGGGTACGGTCGCCGAGGCCGAGGACGCCGTGCAGGAGGCGTGGTTGCGGTGGCAGGACACCGACCGCGCAGCGGTGACGGACCCCGTGCCGTTCCTGATGACGGTGGTGACGCGGATCTGCCTCAACGTGCTGCAGTCCGCGCGGGCGCGCCACGAAACCTACATCGGCCCGTGGCTTCCCGAACCGGTCGACACCACCGCCGACCCGGCGCTGGGCGCCGAGCGGGGCGCGGCGCTGGAACTCGCGACGCTGATGTTGCTCGAGCGCCTGGCACCGCCGGAACGCGCCGCCTACATCCTGCGTGAGGCGTTCGACTACCCGTACGAACAGATCGCCGAGACCGTCGGTGTGTCGGTGCCCAACGCCAGGCAGCTCGTGAGCCGCGCACGGCGACGTCTCACGACACGGCGCGCGGCGCCGGTGGCCACCGCCGAACAGGACCGTCTGCTGCGGGCTTTCGTCACCGCGGCGCGAAGCGGCGACCTCGACGCGCTCGAGGAGATCCTCGCCGAGGACGTGGTGAGCCACACCGACGGCAACGGCGTGCGCAACGCCGCGCAGATCCCGGTGGTCGGCCGGACGACAGTCGCCAAGTTCGTGCGTGCCTTCCGCAACCGGCTGTGGTCCGGCGCGAGCCTGCGGTGGATCACCGCGAACGGCCGCTCCGCGGTGCTCGTCGTCCACAACGATTCTCCCGCCGCGTTTCTCACCGTCGCCGCGTCGGCCGACGGGATCCACCGGCTGTTGTGGGTGCTGGCTCCCGAGAAGCTCGCGGGAATCGCGCGGGCCCAGGGACGCTGATCACTCGACGAGCTTGCCGGCCGACGACACCTCACGCATGCGTGTTGAGATGTCGTGGGGGACATCGGCGATCGCCTCGTGGGAGATCTGACCCGGTGCCGACCACACCAGGTTGACCCGCAGCCGCTCGTCGAGGTCGGGGTGATCGGAGCGGTTGTGGCAACCCCTGGTCTCCCGGCGTTCCCGTGCTGCCTCCAACGTTGCACGCGCCGCCAGGATCCCGCTCTTGAGGTCGAAAGCATGCGCCAGATCGTGGAATCCGGCGATGTCGGGATGGACCGCGATGTCGGACAACTGCGCCTCGACGTCGTCGAGTTTCTCCAACCCGACGTTCAGACCGTCCTCGTCGCGGATCACGCCGGCGTGCTCGGTCATCAGGTTGCGCACCGCGCGCTGCAGGTACCGCACGGTCTGCGAGCCGCGGGCGCACAGCATCGCGTCGATCTCCTCGCGGGCATCCGATATCGCGGCGGGGCAGCGTTGTTGGGCAAGCAGGCGATTGGAGTAGGCGGCCGCGGCCCGGCCCACGATCTTTCCGTACACCAGCAGCTCGATGAGCGAGTTGCCGCCCAGCCGGTTGGCCCCGTGCAGACCGCTCGCGGCCTCGCCCACCGCGTACAGGCCCACCACGTCGGTGCTGTGGTCCTCGGCGCGCACCCACACACCACCCATCGAGTAGTGGGCCGTCGGCGCGATCTCCACCGGGGTGGTGGTGATGTCGAGCAACTGCAGCTCCATGAGTGTCTGGTAGACGCGCGGCAGGCGCTGCATGATCTGCGTGCGGGGCAGGTGGGACACGTCCAGCCACACGCCGCCGCGCGGGGTGCCGCGGCCCTCCTTGATCTCGGTGTAGGCCGCGAGCGCGACGCGGTCGCGCGTCGAGAGTTCCATGCGGTCGGGGTCGTAGCGCGCCATGAAGCGCTCGCCGAGCGCGTTGCGCAGGATGCCGCCCTCGCCGCGCGCGGCTTCCGAAACCAGGGTGCCTGCCGAGTCTTCCGGTTCCAGCAGGCCCGACGGGTGGAACTGCACCAGCTCTGGGTCGCGGATGCGGCCACCGGCCTCAACCGCCAGCCGGAACGCGTCCCCGGTGTTCTCGTCGCGCCGCGAAGAGGTGTGCCGCCAGATGCGGGTGTGGCCACCGCACGCGAGGATCACGGCGTCGGCGTGGATGGTGTGACGCGTACCGTCACGAAGGTCGAAACCGTACGCGCCGAAAATCACGTTGTCGCGGACCAGAAGTCGGGTGATGTACACGGAATCCAGTACGGGAATGGCGAGTTCGGCGGCACGTCCGACCAGGGTGCGCTGCAGTTCCAGCCCGGTGTAGTCACCGGCGAACGCGGTGCGGCGGTAGGTGTGGGCGCCGAAGAAGCGCTGCGAGATGCGGCCGTCGCGTTCGCGCGCGAACGCCATGCCCCACCGTTCCAGATCGGCGATCGACTCCGTGGCGTGTTCGGTGACGGTCTGCACCGTGACCGGGTCGGCGAGCAGATAGCTCTCGGTGATGGTGTCGGCGGCGTGCTGCTGCCAGCTGTCCTCGGGGTCCATCGTGGCCAGTGCGGCGTTGATCCCGCCCGCGGCGAGCGTGGTGTGCGCGTCGGCCTTGGGCCGCTTGCCGACCACCAGCACATCGATTCCGTGTTCGGCCAGTTCGATCGCGGCGCGCAACCCCGAACCGCCGGTGCCGATGACGAGCACTGCGGTGGAGATCTGCCGGGCGGGGTCTTCGGTTCTCATCTTCGGGAGAACGCCGGGGTCACCATCGAGCTATCCGGGCGTTAAGGTCGGCGCATGGATGTACGCGTCGTCGACCACCCGCTGGCTGCTGCGCGCCTGACCACGCTGCGGGATGAACGCACCGACAACGCCGCCTTCCGGGCCGCGTTGCGGGACCTGACCCTGATGCTGGTGTACGAGGCGACGCGCGACGCGCCCTCGGAGCAGATCCCGGTGCGCACCCCCGTCACCGACACCGTGGGCTCGCGGTTGGCGAACCCGCCGCTTCTGGTGCCGGTGCTGCGTGCCGGGCTGGGGATGGTCGACCAGGCCCATGCCCTGATCCCCGAGGCGCAGGTCGGCTTCGTCGGTGTGGCGCGCGACGAGACGACGCATCAGCCGACGCCATACCTGGCCTCGCTGCCCGACGATCTCAGTGAGCGTGCGGTGTTCGTGCTGGATCCGATGCTGGCCACGGGCGGTTCGATGGCGCACACGATCGGCCTGCTGCAGGCCCGCAACGCCGTCGACATCACCGCGGTGTGTGTGGTGTGCGCACCGCAGGGCATCGCCGCGCTGGAGGCCGTCGCGCCGGACATGCGCCTGATCACCGCGACGGT
Organism: Mycolicibacterium smegmatis; assembly: GCF_001457595.1. Lineage (GTDB taxonomy): Bacteria > Actinomycetota > Actinomycetes > Mycobacteriales > Mycobacteriaceae > Mycobacterium > Mycobacterium smegmatis. The sequence goes on from NZ_LN831039.1 coordinate 1,853,211, forward strand.
CGACGAGGGGCTCAACGAGATCGCCTACATCGTGCCTGGCCTCGGTGACGCGGGTGACCGCCAGTTCGGGCCCCGGTGAACCGGCCGTCCTGAACCAGCCCGGTCACCAGCCTTTCGCGGCGCGGCAGAGTTCGTCGCTGATGCGGTTCGCGCGTTCCCGCGCGGCGGCCAGATCGTCGGTCGGAGCGCAGCGAACCTCGATGTAGGACTTGAGTTTCGGTTCGGTGCCGGACGGCCGCACCACGATGCGCACGGCGGTGCCGCCGTCCTCGCCCGTGAAGATCAGTGCGTCGGTGCGTTGCTGCCCGCGACGTTCGGCCAGATCCTCGACGGCCACGGTGAACCCGGCCAGTTCGTCGGGCGGCTGGGTGCGCAGGCGGCCCATGGCCTTGTCGGCGTCGGACACCTGGCGTGACACCGCACGTGTGACGTGTACGCCGTGGGCGCGGGCGAGGCCGTCGAGCGCGTCGACGATGGTGCGGCCCTGATAGCGCAGCGCCGCAACCAGATCACACGCGAGGATCGCGGCGGTGATGCCGTCCTTGTCGCGGACCGACGACGGGTCGACGCAGTGCCCGATGGCCTCCTCGTACGCGTACACCAATGTGGTGCCGGGAGATCCGGCGCGCGCCAGCCACTTGAAGCCCGTGAGCGTCTCGACGTGATGGGCGCCGTGCGCCGCGGCGATCGAGGCCAGCATGCGTGACGACACGACGGTGCTGGCCACCACCGTGGACTCGCTGACCATCCCCGGTTCGATCTGCGACAGAATGTAATCGCCCAGCAGCCAACCGGTTTCGTCGCCCGAGAGCATGCGCCATCCGTCGGGGGTGGGGATTCCGACCGCACACCGGTCCGCGTCGGGGTCCAGCGCGATCGCGATCTCGGCCCCGACCCGTTCGGCCAGTGCGAGCAGTTCGTCGGTGGCCCCCGGTTCCTCCGGGTTGGGGAATTCGACCGTGGGGAACTCGGGATCGGGGTTGAACTGCGACTCGACGACGTGCACGTCGTCGAGGCCGGCCAAGGCCATTGCGTCGAGTGTGAATTCGCCACCGACGCCGTGCATCGGCGTGAACGCGACTCGCACCGTGTCGGATCTGCGCCGCACCCGCGCGGCGCGTTCGAGGTAGGCCTTGATCTGGGCGAGACCGCCCGTGGTGACCGGTGCCCGCGTGATCTCGTCGGCGTGCGGCGCACGCGAGATGGCCTCTTCGATCTCGTGATCGGTGGGGGAGGTGATCTGCATCCCGCCGTCGACGAACACCTTGTAGCCGTTGTCGGTCTTGGGGTTGTGCGATGCGGTGATCTGGATGCCTGCGACGGCGGGCATGTGGCGCACCGCGAACGCGACCACGGGGGTGGGGACGGCCGCGAGCATCAGCTGCACCTCGAAACCCTCGGCCGCAAGCACTTCGGCCGCGGCCAGTGCGAACTCGTCGGACTTGTGGCGCGCGTCGCGTCCGACCACCACCTGGGATTCGCCGAGGCCGTGTTCTTTGAGCACCTGTGCCACCGCCCACGTGGTGCGCAGCACGACGGCGAGGTTCATGCCGTCGGGCCCGCCGCGCAGGGGTCCGCGCAGTCCCGCGGTGCCGAACGTCAGCGGATGGCTGAACCGGTGTTCGAGTTCCTCGGGGCTGCAGGCGCTCAGCTCGGCCGCCGTTTCCGGGTCAGGGTCGTGGGCGATCCATTCCTGCGCTGTTGTCGCGGTCGACGTCATGAGCCAAGTGTGCCCGCAGCGGCGTCGGCATATGCAAGCTTGCGCAGGACCGGTGCGACGAGCATCAGCAGATTGAACTCGAGCTCGGAGAGGTTCTCGCGCATGGTGTCGTGCAACCAGGCGTCGCGTTCGGCGCGGTCGGCCTCAAGGAGTTGGGCGCCGGCCTGTGTCAGGGAGATGAGCTGACGTCTGCGGTCGGTCTCGTCGGGGCGCCGTTCGATCAGTCCGCGCGTGACGAGTTCGTTGATGCTGTCGGTGAGTGACTGCGTGCGCACGTGCAGCCGCACGCCGAGTTCGGCGGGGGTGATGGTGCCGGACCGGTGCACCTCGCCGAGGATTTCCAGCTGGCTCAGCGTGAGGCCGTGGTCGGGACGGTGTCTGCGCATCTGGCGGGTCACCGCCATCATCGCTTCCCGCAGTTCGGTGGCCGCGGACGTCCCGGTGGCCGCTCGCAGCGGGGTGACATCAGCCATAACGAAGTTATACCTTGGTAATCGGCCAGCGAGGTCGGGATAACTGCAGAGAGTTGTGGGGAATTTACAAGGTTTGACTTAGGTTTGTGGGGGTAGGGAGGTGGAATGCTGAAGTCACGGTGGTCGCTCATCGCGCTTCGGTGGCTCCTCCTGCTCGCGGTGACGATCGCGGTCACCGTGCCGCTCACCCTCATCGGCGTCCCGTCGGCCGCCCTGTTCGCCGCCCTCGTGGTCGGCGTCGTGCTCGCGATCGCGGCTCTGGCCCCGGAACGCGTCCCGCGGCAGGCCGGCGTGGTGGCCCAGGGCGTGCTCGGTGTCTACATCGGCACCATGGTTCACCAGGACGCGGTCGACGCCCTGCACTCGGACTGGGCGATCGTGCTGGCGATCGCCGTGGCCACCCTGGTCATCAGCGTCATCGCCGGTGCGCTGCTCGGCCTGCACCGCGATGTCTCGCCGCTCACCGGATCCCTTGCGCTCGTGGCAGGCGGCGCGTCGGGCCTCGTGGCGATCGCGCGTGAACTCGGCGGCGACGACCGCGTGGTCTCGGTCGTGCAGTACCTGCGCGTCGCGCTCGTGACGGCCACCATTCCGCTCGTGGTGACCGTGGTGTTCCACGCCGATCGGTCGCATCCGGCCGTCGACCTACCGCAAACCGCCGCGGCGCCTTGGTATCTGAGCCTCGCGATGCTCGCGGGCCTGGTGATTGTCGGCGCGGTGGGCGGACGGTTGCTGCACATGCCGGGCGCCGGTCTGCTCGGCCCGCTGGCCCTGACCGTGGTGCTGCAGTTGACCGGTCTGTCGTTCGGCCTCACCGTCCCCGACGTGCTGGTGCAGGCCGGTTACATGGTGATCGGTTGGCAGGCCGGTGTGGCGTTCACCCGGGAATCGCTGCGGGCCATCGGACGGATCCTGCCGCTGGCCCTGCTGCTCATCGTGGTGCTCGGGGTGGCCACCGCACTGCTGGGGGTCGTGCTGGCCAACGTCACCGGCGTGACACAGCTGGAGGGTTATCTGGCCACGAGCCCCGGCGGCGTCTACGCGGTGCTGGCCACCGCGGTCGAGACGGGCTCCAATGTCACGTTCGTCATCGCCGCGCAGGTGCTGCGGGTACTGCTGATGCTGTTCGCCGCACCCCTGCTGGCCCGCGTGATGATCCGGCTCACGGGTCGTCAGACCGAGGCGGCCGAGGTCGCCACACCGGCACGTCGATAGATGACCGGCTGCGCCGCGACGCCGTTGGCCGCGAAGTTCGCCAGGACGAACGAGCGGAATGTCCGGTCGAACAACAGGCTCGGCAGGAAGGTCCGCAGCGTCGGCCAGCTCGCGTGGTTGACCACGCTGTAGTCGGCGGGCTCACCGGGCAGCGGCCGCAGCAGCGTCGAATCCGGCAGTGCCGTGTGGTGCTGGAACCATCCCGCGGTGTACTTCCACACGGCCTGCACCGTATCGGCGTCGTCGCAGTGGAAGTAGTTGAACAGAAACCACCGGTCGTGGCTGTGGTCGACGTCGGCGATGCGGGCCGCGTTGTCCGCCGCGATACGGCGGGTGTGCCGCGCGCCGCGCCGCAGAACCGATTCCAGATCGCCGAAGGCCGGGTCGGCACGCACGGCGTCGACCGCGTCGATCGATACTGTGCGGATCAGCACCACGACGTCGTGACGCGCGGGGCGAACACCCGCACGGGCCAGCACATCCGACCCCTCGCCGGGTGGGCGCAGCACCGCGCGGAACACCGCGGCCTCGACGACGTCGTCGCGGCGGGCGAGACGTTGCGTCAGCTCGACCGCGCGGTCCACGGCGCGGCGCCGGTTCGCCGACGGTGCCGCGAACGGCCCGACCCATCTGCCGAATTCGGCTGCGAGCATGACGAACCCGTGGTCGGTGGGCGTGATCAGTTCGACCGGGACGGCCAGGGTGTCGTTGACGAGTTTCATGATTCTCCTTCCGTGGGACGGGGGTCAGCGACGGTCCAGCCCGGACAGCCGCCAGGCCAGTGCGCGCCGTACGGCGGGCAGGGATCCCGCGGCGCGCATGATCCGGTTGCGCAGCGGACGTTTTCGCGCCGACGCGGTCGCGAGATCGGTGAGCCGTCCGGTGGCCGCGACGATCTTCTGTGCGGTGCGACGACGGTCGGCCGCGTAGTCGTCGAGCGCGGTGTCGGGGGCGCCGTCGAGCACCTCCGAAAGCGCCCCGGCGAGCATGACGGCGTCTTCGATGCCGAGGTTCATGCCCTGCCCGCCGGCAGGGGAGTGCACGTGCGCGGCGTCGCCGGCCAGCAGAATCCGGTTGGCGCGGAACGTGTCCGCGACCCTGTGGTGCACGCGGAACCGCGAACTCCACACCACGTCCCGGACCGCGGCGGGTGACGCGTGCGGGCCGCGCTCGTCGAGCAGGCCCTGCACGAACGCCGCATCGGGGTGTGCCTGCGCCTGCTGCGCGTCGACGGTCGCGACGATGCGGTGGATGCCGTCGGGCAGCGGTGCGACGACCACCAGGCCCGCGGGGGAGAAGTACAAAATCACCTCTTTGGTGGGGATGCCGCCCGAGAGCCGGACGTCGGCCAGCACGAACGATTCGGCATATGTGCTGCCGCTGAACGGAATCCGGGCCGCCTCACGCACCGTGCTGTGCATGCCGTCGGCGCCCACCACATATCGCGCGCGGATCCGCTGGCCGTCCTCGAAGGTGACCATCGCGTGCGTGCCGTGCTGGGTGACCGAGGTCACCGTGGCGGGCCGGATCACCTTGCCGCCGAGGGCTTCCAGACGCTTGAGCAGGAATGCCTCGGTGTCGGCCTGCGAGATCATCAGGGTGTAGGGGTAGGCGGTGGGTAACCGGCCGAACGGCACCTCGACGAGCAGTTCGTCGCGGTCCCGGATGGTGAACGCCGGCGTGTGCACACCGCGGTTCACCAGGTCGTCCACGACGCCGTAGGGCTCGAGCAGTTCGAGCGTGCGGGCGTGCACCACGGCGGCGCGCGAGGTGTTGGCGCCCTCGGCCTGGCCGTCGACGACGGTCACGTCGCGGCCCTGCTGGGTGAGCACCATCGCGGCGGCGAGGCCGACGGGGCCGGCCCCGACGATCAGGACATCAGTTGCGATTGTCATCTCGACTCCTTTGTCAACACTTGTTGGCCAACGCTTGTTGACAAAGGTATGCCCGGTGAAAGGTGATGTCAACACTTGTTGGCCTACACTTGTTGACCATGAGGCGATCGGCAGCTGAGACCAAGTCGGTGATCCTGGCCGCGGCCCGTGAGCGCTTTGCCGCCGACGGCTACGAGCGCGCCACGATCCGGTCGATCGCGGCCGACGCGAGCATCGACCCGTCGATGGTCATGCGCTATTTCGGCAACAAGGAGCGGCTGTTCGCGGCCGCGGCCGAGTTCGACCTGGAACTGCCCGACCTGGCCCTGGTGCCGCGAGAGGAGATCGGCGCGACACTGGCCGGGCATTTCCTGGAGCGGTGGGAGCGCGACGAGGCGCTGCTGATCCTGCTGCGCGCGGGCGTCACCAACGAGGCCGTCGCCGAGCGCATGCGCACGATCTTCGCCGCGCAACTCGCGCCCGTGATCGCCAAGCTCACCGGCGGCGCCCCGGACGCACCGGTGCGGGCCAGCCTGGCCGCATCGCAGGTGCTGGGGATGGCGTTGTGCCGCTACGTGCTGGCGTTTCCGCCGCTGGTCGACATGTCACGCGACGGCGTCGTCGCCTGGATCGGCCCGACGCTGCAGCGGTACCTGGTGGGGTGAGGCGCGTCAGAGACGCGCGATGACTGAAGCGAGCAGCGCGCCCATGCGGGTGGCGGACTCGCGTCCGGCCTGCAGCACCTCGGCGTGGCTGAGCGGTTCTCCCGTCATACCCGCCGCGAGGTTGGTCACGAGTGACACCGCGAGCACCTCGGCGCCTGCCGCGCGGGCCGCGATGGTCTCGTGCACCGTGGACATCCCGACCAGGTCGGCGCCGAGGGTGCGCAGCATCCGGATCTCGGCAGGCGTCTCGTAGTGCGGTCCCGGCAGGCCGGCGTAGACGCCCTCGGCCAGCGACGGGTCGAACTCGCGGGCCACGGCCCGCAGACGCGGCGAGTACGCGTCGACCAGGTCGACGAACTGTGGCCCCACCAGCGGGGAGCGCGCCGTGAGGTTCAGGTGGTCACTGATCAGCACGGGCTGGCCCACGGTGTACTCGGGCCGCAGCCCACCTGCGGCGTTGGTGAGCACGACCGTGCGCACACCGGTCGCGACCGCGGTACGTACGGGGTGCACGACGTGTGCGAGGTCGTGGCCCTCGTAGGCGTGGATGCGGCCGACGAGCACCAGCACACGGTGTTCGCCGATACGGACCGACAGCACCTGACCGCCGTGGCCCGCTGCGGTGGGCGGGGTGAATCCCGGCAGGTCGGCCATGTCGACCACGCCGACGGGGTCGCCCAATTCGGCGACGGCGGGCGCCCAGCCGGATCCGAGGACCACCGCGACATCGTGCTCGACGACGCCCGTCCGGTCGGCGATCGCGGTCGCGGCCGCCTGGCTCGAGGTATGCGGGTCGGTCACGGTAGGCGAGCTTAACGGGCCTGTTTCCCAAGTGAGATACTGCGAGAATGTCCACCGCCACCGCTTCTCGCAGCGTCGAGGACGCCGTCAGACGGCGCAGCGGTGACCTGATCGAACTCTCGCACTCGATCCACGCCGAACCGGAACTGGCATTCGCCGAACACCGCAGCAGCGCCAAGACGCAGGCACTCGTCGCCGAGTACGGGTTCGAGATCACCGCGGCGGCCGGCGGGCTCGACACCGCGTTCCGCGCGTCCTACGGCAGCGGGTCGCTGGTGATCGGGATCTGTGCCGAGTACGACGCGCTGCCGGAGATCGGGCACGCGTGCGGGCACAACATCATCGCGTCGTCGGCGGTCGGCACCGCGCTCGCGCTCGCCGAGGTCGCCGACCTGCTCGACCTCACGGTGGTGCTCGTCGGCACGCCCGCCGAGGAAACCGGCGGCGGCAAGGTCCTGCTGCTCGACGCCGGCGTCTTCGACGACATCGCCGCGTCGGTCATGCTCCATCCCGGCCCCGTCGACATCGCCGCGGCCCGGTCACTGGCGCTGACCGAGGTGGCCGTGAGCTACACCGGACGGGAATCGCACGCCGCGGTGGCGCCCTATCTCGGGGTCAACGCCGCCGACGCCGTGACGGTCGCGCAGGTGGCGATCGGTCTGCTGCGCCAGCAGCTGGCCCCGGGGCAGATGGTGCACGGCATCGTCACCAACGGAGGCCAGGCCGCCAACATCATTCCCGGCCACGCCGAGATGCGATACACGATGCGGGCCGTCGACATGGCGGGGCTGCACGAACTGGAAAACCGGATGGCCGGATGTTTCGCGGCCGGGGCGCTGGCCACGGGTTGTGAGCACGAGGTGTCCGAGACGGCGCCGGCGTATGCCGAGCTGAGGCCGGATGCGTGGTTGTCGGAGACCGTGCGCGCCGAGATGGTGCGGCTGGGACGGGAACCACTGCCGGAGAGTGTGGAGGCGAGTGTGCCGCTGGGCAGCACCGACATGGGCAATGTGACGCACCTGATGCCGGGGATCCATCCGGTGATCGGCGTCGACTCGGGCGGAGCGTCGCTGCACCAGCCGGCCTTCGCCGCCGCGGCGGCCGGGCCGAGTGCCGACAAGGCCGTGGTGGAAGGCGCGATCATGTTGGCGCGCACCGTTGTCCAGCTGGCCGAGACCCCAGCCGAGCGTGACCGCGTGCTGGCCGCGCAGAGTCGGCGGGTGGCGTCGTGAGCGTGGATCTGGGTGCGATCACCGACCGCTGGCTCGCCGAGCACTACGACGAGATGGTGGCCTGGCGCAGGCACATCCATGCCCACCCGGAGCTGGGACGGCAGGAGTTCGCCACCACCGAGTTCGTGGCGCGCCACCTCGCCGAGGCCGGGCTCAACCCGAAGGTGCTGCCAGGTGGGACGGGTCTCACGTGCGATTTCGGTCCCGAGGACGGTCCACGCGTGGCGTTGCGCGCCGACATGGACGCGCTGCCGATGGCCGACCGGACCGGCGCGCCGTACGCGTCGACGGTGCCCAACGTCGCGCACGCCTGCGGTCACGATGCGCACACCGCGGTGCTGCTCGGCACGGCCAAGGTGCTGGCCTCGGCGACTGAACTCCCGGTCGGGGTGCGGTTGATCTTCCAGGCCGCCGAGGAACTGATGCCCGGCGGCGCCATCGACGCCGTCGCGGCAGGCGCGCTCAACGGCGTCACCCGGATTTTCGCGCTGCACTGCGACCCCCGCCTGCGCGTGGGCCGTGTGGCCACCAAGCCGGGACCGATCACCTCGGCCGCCGACTCGATCGAGATCACGCTGCACTCACCGGGCGGTCACACCTCGCGGCCGCATCTCACCGGCGACCTGGTCTACGGGCTGGGGACGCTCATCACGGGCCTGCCCGGTGTGCTGTCGCGCCGCATCGACCCGCGCCACAACACCGTCATGGTGTGGGGTGCGGTCAACGCGGGCGTCGCGGCCAACGCGATCCCGCAGATCGGCACCCTGGCCGGCACGATCCGCACCGCGAGCCGCGACACGTGGCTGACGCTGGAGGCGATCGTCGACGAGACCGTGACGGCCCTGCTGGCGCCGTTGAACATCGAGCACAGCCTCAACTACCGGCGCGGCGTGCCGCCCGTGGTCAACGAGGACGTCTCGACGCGCATGCTGACCCACGCGATCGAGGCCGTCGGCCCCGACGTGCTGGCCAACACGCATCAGTCCGGCGGCGGCGAGGACTTCTCCTGGTACCTCGAGGAGATCCCCGGCGCGATGGGCAGGCTCGGCGTGTGGAGCGGGCAGGGGCCGCAACTGGACCTGCATCAGCCGACGTTCGATCTCGACGAGCGGGCGCTCGGTGTGGGGGTGCGCACGATGGTCAACATCGTGGCGGCCGCGCGCCAGTAGGTGGTTTGCCGACTCTCACCCTGAGCGGATGTTAATGCTCACATCCGGAGTTTGCCAGGGATCGCCTTCTGGCGCTTGCAGAATCGTTCATCGCTGAATTGTTGACTTCAAAAATGCTGCTCAGGGGCTGAAACGACACAGTCTTCGTAAGATCGCATTGACAATCCAGTGAAGTGGCTCACATACTTACGGACGGATGTTAACGCTCACATACCGGCCCGTTGTAACCGCCCGCTCGCAACGTTCAGTCAAAGACGTAGCCGCCGACGTTTATGACTGTGGCCCCGCTTAGGAGGATTGATGCGCAAGTTGACCTGGCTGGCCGCGCTGCTCGCGGCGCTGGCCATGGCGATGACCCTGTCCGGATGTGGACGGTCCGCCGAAGGTGGCGGCGGTGGCGACGGTGACGCCAAGGGCACCGTCGGTATCGCCATGCCGACCAAGTCGTCGGAGCGCTGGGTCGCCGACGGTCAGAACATGGTCGACCAGTTCAAGGCCCTCGGCTACGACACCGACCTGCAGTATGGCGACGACGTTGTGCAGAACCAGGTCTCGCAGATCGAGAACATGATCACCAAGGGCGTCAAGCTGCTGGTGATCGCCCCGATCGACGGCTCGTCGCTCACCAACACCCTGCAGCACGCCGCCGATCTGAAGATCCCGGTGATCAGCTACGACCGGCTGATCAAGGGCACACCCAACGTCGACTACTACGCGACCTTCGACAACACCAAAGTCGGTGTCCTGCAGGCCAACTACATCGTCGACACGCTCGGGGTCGCCGACGGCAAGGGCCCGTTCAACCTCGAGCTGTTCGCGGGCTCGCCCGACGACAACAACGCCACCTACTTCTTCCAGGGCGCCATGAGCGTGCTGCAGCCCTACATCGACAGCGGCAAGCTCGTGGTCAAGAGCGGCCAGACCACCTTCGATCAGATCGCCACGCTGCGCTGGGACGGCGGACTCGCGCAGTCGCGCATGGACAACCTGCTCAGCCAGGCCTACACGAGCGGTCGCGTCGACGCGGTGCTGTCGCCGTACGACGGGATCTCACGCGGCGTGATCTCGGCGCTCAAGAGCGCCGGGTACGGCAACGCCGCCAAGCCGCTGCCGATCGTCACCGGCCAGGACGCCGAACTCGCGTCGGTGAAGTCGATCGTCGCGGGCGAGCAGACCCAGACCGTGTTCAAGGACACCCGCGAACTCGCGAAAGCCGCTGTGCAGGAAGCCGATGCGGTGCTCACCGGTGGCACCCCCCAGGTCAACGACACCGAGACGTACGACAACGGCGTCAAGGTCGTCCCGTCCTACCTGCTCGACCCGGTCAGCGTCGACAAGTCCAACTACAAGAAGGTGCTGATCGATTCGGGTTACTACACCGAGACCCAGGTCCAGTGACGCAGGCATTACTCGAGATGCGGGGGATCACCAAGGAATTCCCCGGGGTCAAGGCCCTGTCGGGGGTCGACCTGACCGTCCCGGCCGGGTCGATCCACGCGATCTGCGGTGAGAACGGCGCGGGCAAGTCGACGCTGATGAAGGTGCTCAGCGGGGTCTATCCCCACGGGAGCTACGACGGTGAGATCTTCTTCGACGGAAAACTCTGTGAGTTCAAGGACATCCGCAGCAGTGAGCGGTGCGGCATCGCGATCATCCACCAGGAACTCGCGCTCGTGCCGTACCTGTCGATCGCCGAGAACGTCTTCCTGGGCAACGAGCAGGCCAAACGCGGCGTGATCGGTTGGGACAGAACCCTGACCGAGGCGCAGGCCCTGCTGGACCGGGTCGGCCTGCACGAGAGTCCGCAGACCCGCGTCGCCGATATCGGCGTCGGCAAGCAACAACTCGTCGAGATCGCCAAGGCGCTGTCCAAGGACGTGCGTCTGCTGATCCTCGACGAGCCCACCGCGGCGCTCAACGACTCCGACAGCCGCCACCTGCTGGAGCTGATCTCCGACCTGCGCGACCACGGCATCACCTCGATCATCATCTCGCACAAGCTCAACGAGGTGATGCAGATCGCCGACGCCATCACGATCCTGCGGGACGGTCACACGATCGAGACCATCGAGGTGAACGACCAGCTCACCGAGGACCGCATCGTGCGCGGCATGGTGGGACGCGACCTGACCCACCGCTTCCCGCCCCGCGGGGACCACGAGATCGGCGATGTCGCGTTCGCCGTGGCCAACTGGACCGTGCTGCACCCGATCGACCAGCAGCGCAAGGTGGTTGACGATGTGTCCCTCAACGTCCGCGCCGGCGAGATCGTCGGCATCGCGGGCCTGATGGGCGCCGGGCGCACCGAGTTGGCCATGAGCGTGTTCGGCCGCTCATACGGCCGCTACGTCAGCGGCAAGGTGTTCAAGGGCGACCGGGAGGTGAGCACCAAGACGGTGACCGACGCGATCCGCAACGGGATCGCATACGCCACCGAGGACCGCAAACACCTCGGCCTCAACCTGATGGACAGCATCGCCCAGAGCATCACGCTGCCGTCGCTGCGCAAGATCAGCACCCGTGCGGTGATCGACCACCACAAGGAAGTCGGTGTGGGCGAACGGTTCCGGGAATCCATGCGGATCAAGGCGTCGTCGGTGTCGGCCGTCACCGGCAAACTCTCGGGCGGCAACCAGCAGAAGGTCGTGCTGAGCAAGTGGCTGTTCACCGACCCCGATGTGCTGATCCTCGACGAGCCGACCCGCGGTATCGACGTCGGCGCGAAGTACGAGATCTACACGATCATCAACGAACTGGCGTCGCGCGGTAAGGCCGTCATCGTCATCTCCTCGGAACTGCCCGAACTGCTCGGCCTGTGCGACCGCATCTACACGCTCAGCGCCGGCAGGCTCACCGGTGAGGTGCCGCGCGCCGACGCCACCCAGGAGACCCTCATGCGATACATGATGAAAGGACGGGTCTAAGTGACCTCCACGGTGAATCCGCAGTCGGGGCAGGCGGACTCGGCTCCCTCGCCGGCGAACTCGCCTGCCACACCACCCACACCTCCCGGCCTGCGGACGCGGTTGTCCGCCTACCTGATGTCACATGTCCGGCAGTCCGGCATGGTGGTGGCGCTCGTCGCGATCGTGCTGCTGTTCCAGGTCTGGACCAGCGGCATCCTGCTCAAGCCGCTCAACGTCACCAACATCATCCAGCAGAACGGCTACATCCTGGTGCTCGCCATCGGGATGGTCATCGTGATCATCAACGGCCACATCGATCTGTCGGTCGGATCGGTCGCGGGGTTCATCGGCGCGATGTCGGCGGTCCTCATGGTCCGCAACGACATGCCGTGGCCGGTCGCGGTGGTGGTGTGCGTGCTCGCGGGCGCGGTGATCGGTGCCTGGCAGGGGTTCTGGATCGCGTTCGTCGGGATACCGTCGTTCATCGTCACCCTCGGCGGCATGCTCGTGTTCCGTGGCGCCACCCAGTACCTCCTGGAGGGGCAGTCCATTGCCCCGATGCCCCGGGGTCTGGAGCAGGTCAGCAGCGGGTTCCTGCCGGAATGGGGGACCAACGCGCTCTACCACTGGCCCACGGTCATTCTCGGTGCGGTCATCATGGTGGCCGCGGTGGTGGTGCAGTTCCGCAGGCGCCGCTCACAGATCCGCTACGGGCAGGACGTCTCCGGCGTGCCGGTGTTCATCGCCAAGTGCGCGGCGATCGTCGTCGCACTCGGCGCGGTGACCCTGCTGCTCGCGAGCTACCGTGGCGTTCCGATCGTCGGGATCATCCTGGTGGTGCTGACGCTGGTGTACGCGTTTATGATGCGCAACACCGTGTTCGGCAGGCAGGTCTACGCCGTCGGTGGAAATCCGGCTGCCGCAGCGCTTTCCGGTGTCCGCAACCGGTGGGTCACGCTGGCGGTGTTCGTCAACATGGGCATGCTGGCCGCCATCGCGGGTCTGCTGTTCGCGGCGCGCCTGAACTCCGCGACACCGCAGGCCGGCATCAACTTCGAACTCGAGGCGATCGCCGCGGCGTTCATCGGCGGCGCGTCGTCCAGCGGCGGTGTCGGCACCGTGTTCGGCGCGATCGTGGGCGGTCTGGTGCTGGGCGTGCTCAACAACGGTATGTCGATCCTCGGCATCGGCAGCGACATCCAGCAGGTGATCAAGGGACTCGTCCTGCTGGCCGCGGTCGGGTTCGATGTCTACAACAAGCGAAAAGGCGGACGCTAGGGGGGTGCACGAGCGGGCAGGCTGCGGTCTGCCCGCTCGTGCGCTCAGCGTGTGAGAACCGCGTCAGCCTCGATGACGAGATGGCTTCCGTCGAAGGTGATCCCGGACAGATCGGCCACGCTCACGTCGACGTCCTCGCCGATCGTCTGCGCACCGACGCCCACCACGAAACCCACGTTCGCGGCACGGGCCGCCAGGATGCCCAGGTGGGCGTCCTCGAACACCGCACACACGCGCGGCTCGAGTCCGAGCAGGTGCGCGCCGGTCAGGTAGGGCTCGGGTGCGGGCTTGCCCGCGGTCACGTCGTCGGCCGACACCAGGACGCGGGGTGTGGGCAGGCCGGCGGACAGCAATCTGGCAGCGGCCATCTCGCGCGCGCCTGAGGTGACCACTGCCCAGCGGTCCGCGGGGCTCGACGACAACAGGTCCACCGCACCGGCCATCGCGGGCACCTCGGTGGCCATCTCGATCTCCAGTTCGGTGAGAACCTTTGTGGCGAGCGCGCTGTCGCCGTCGCCCACCAGTTCGGCGACCACGTCCGACAGCCGGCGCCCGTGCTGGGCGTCGCGGTGGAAGTCGAAACCCGGCGCCCATGTGCGGGCCCAGTGGTTCCAGGCCGTCGCCGCGGCCTCGTGGGAGTCCACGAGCACCCCGTCGCTGTCGAACAGGATTCCGGCGATCGGGAAGGTCTTGTGAGATGTCATGTAGCAGATGTCATTTCGTTGTGGGCGGTGGGGCGGTGCTGGCGCGGACCACGAGGTCCGCGGGCAGCAGTGCGGTGTCGGTCTCGACCCCCGAGAGTTGAGCGGTCACGAGGGAGATGGCGCGGCGACCGACCGCCGCGAAGTCCTGACGGATGGTGGTGAGTGCCGGGATGAGATAGGCGGCCTCGGGGATGTCGTCGAAACCCACGACGCTGACGTCGTCGGGAACCCGGACCCCGGCCTCGTGCAGCGCGTGCAGCAGGCCGATCGCCATCTGGTCGTTGGCCACGAACACCGCGGTGATCTCCCGCTGTGCGGCGATCTTCTCACCGATCTCGTAGCCGCGGGCCGCGCTCCAGTCGCCGTGCCAATCGGGGTGCGGCACAAGGCGTGCGGCCAGCATGGCGTCGAGGTAGCCCTTGGTGCGTCCCGCGGCCTCGGGGAAGTTGGGTGGCCCGCTGACATGGGCGATCGCGGTGTGGCCGAGATCGATGAGATGCTGCGTGGCCTTTCGTGCGGCGCCGACCTGGTCGACACCGACGGTCAGGCCGGCACCGGAGAGGTCACCCTCGACCACGATCACGGGGACCCCGAAATCCTCGGACTGCACCAGGGTGAGCGCGTCCTGTTGCGCGGCCACCATCACGATGGCCTCCACCGAGAGCCGGGAGAGGTGCTCGACGGCACCGCGGATCGCCTGATGCGTGACCGACGCCAGCGGTACGGCGCTGGAGAAGTACCCGGCCTCGCGCGCGGCCTCCTCGACGGCGCGTTGGACGCTCGACGGGCCGTAGAGGCCGGTGTTGGTCCCGATGATGCCGATGATGCCGGAGCGGTTGGTCACCAGGGCCCGCGCCGCGGTGTTGGGGCGGTAACCCAGTTGGGCGATCGCGTCCTCGACGCGCCGCCGCGTGGCAGGCCGGATGCTCGGCGATCCGTTGATCACCCGCGACACCGTCTGATGGGAGACCCCGGCAAGGCGCGCGACGTCGGCCATCACAGGTTTGCGAGTCATGACGCCATTATCGCGGCGGCTCATCGTGGCTTCCGCACCAGCACCCTCTGCACCAGCACAAAGGCGAGCAGCAGGGCACCGGTCATGATGCGGGTCCAGTAGGAATCGAGATTTTCTGCGGTGACGAACGTCTCGATGGTGCCGAGCACCAGCACCCCGACCAGCGCTCCCGCGACGAAGCCGACGCCGCCCGCGAGGATGACCCCGCCGATCACGGCCGCGGCGATCGCGTCCAGTTCGAGTCCGACCCCGTTGAGGCTGTAGCCCGACAGCTTCTGCACCGCCAGCAGGATCCCGGCGAGCGACGCGCAGAACCCGCTGATGACGTACACCGACACGCGGGTGCGCGCGGCCTGCAGGCCCATGAGTTGCGCCGACTGCCGGTTGCCGCCGACCGCGTACACCGTCTTGCCGAACCGGGTGAGATGGAGGACGTACATGGCGCCGACGACCACGGCCAGCGCGATGATCACGGGCCAGCGGATGAACTTGTCGTCGTAGAGGTACAGGTACGTCAGCCCGAGGTTGCGCAGCACCGGGTCGTTGATCGGTATCGAGTCGACGCTGACGACGTAGCACATGCCGCGTGCCAGGAACATCCCGGCCAGTGTCGCGACGAACGGTTGTACGTCGAAGTACTCGATGATCAGGCCCATGGTCAGCCCCAGGAGGGGGCCGACCGCCAGCACGGTCACCAGCGCGACCGGCGCGGGCCAGCCGAGCGAGAGTGTTTTGGCCAGGATCACCGTGGACAGCGCCACCACCGAACCCACGCTCAGATCGATTCCGCCCGTGAGGATCACGAACGTCATGCCCACCGCGAGGACGATGAGGTAGGCGTTGTCGACCAACAGGTTCAGGAAAACCTGTGCCGGACTGGCGAACTGGTAGCGGTCGAGCACCGCGCCGAACATCGCCACGAACAGCACCAGCGTGGCGACCGGTCCGACGAAGCGTCCCTGCGCGTGACGGCGCAGGGTGGCCACCAGACCGGCGTCGGCGGTGTCGGGTGCGAGTGGGGGCACGGTTGCGGTCGGGGCGGTCATCGGTGGGACACCTTCGGTCGATCGGGCACGGCCGCCGCGATCTCGACGGCGGGTACGGGCGCGCGCCGGCGCGTGCGCCTTCTGCCGAACAGCGCACGGAACTTCGCCGACTGCAACAGCACGACCGAGACCACCACCAGCGACTTGAACACCAGCGTGACCTCGGGCCGGATGCCGACGGTGTACACCGTGGTGGTGAGCGTCTGGATGATCAACGCGCCCAGCAGGGTCCCGGTCAGGCTGTAGCGGCCGCCGAGCAGCGACGTGCCGCCGATCACGACGGCCAGGATCGCGTCCATCTCGATCCACAGGCCGGCGTTGTTGGCGTCGGCAGCCGAGATGTTCGACGCGATCATCAGGCCCGCGATGCCGGCGCACAGTGCGCAGAACACGTAGATCGCGAACACGATCGTGCGGCTGCGCACACCGGCCAGGCGACTGGCCTCGGGGTTGATCCCGACGGCTTCGAGCAGCGTGCCCAGCGCGGTGCGACGCGTGAGCAGGCCGATGAGCACGAACACCGCGAGGGAGACGAGGATCGCGACGGGCAGACCGAGGAAGAAGCCCGCGCCGAGCACCTTGAACGGGGGACTGGTGACGGTGATGATCTGTCCCTCGGTGACGAACAGTGCGATGCCGCGGCCCGCGGTCATCAGCACGAGGGTGGCGATGATCGGCTGAATACCCAGGGCCGCCACCAGCATTCCGTTCCACAGCCCGAGCACCGCGGCCACGGCCAGTGCGATGCCCATGGCCGCGAACACCGTCGGTACGCTCGCCGGGTCACCGGCCGCCGCGATGTGGGAGCAGGCCAGCGCACCGGAGATCGCGACGACCGCGCCCACCGAGAGATCGATGCCGCGTGAGGCGATCACCAGCGTCATACCCAGTGCGACCAGCAGGGTCGGTGCACCGTTGCGCAGGATGTCGATGACGCTGCCGTACAGGTGGCCGTCCTGCACGCGCACGCTCAGGAAGCCCGGCGTCAGGAACGCGTTGAGGATCAGCAGCGCGACGAGCGCGATCGCGGGCCACAGCAGAGGGGTACGCGCGAAACCTTTGAGCATCACGAGGTCCCCGCGATCAGCGCGGTGAGCTTCGACGGTGAGGTCCCGGCCTCGGCCAGCGCGACGTTGTGGCGGTCACGCATCACTGCGATGCGGGTGGAGATGCGGGTGACCTCGTCGAGCTCGGCCGAGATGAACACGATCGCCATGCCGTCGCCCGCAAGTTCGGTGACGAGTTTCTGGATCTGGGTCTTGGCGCCCACGTCGATGCCGCGCGTGGGCTCGTCGAGGATGAACAGGTCCGGTTCGGTGATGAGCCAGCGGGCCAGCAGCACCTTCTGCTGGTTGCCGCCGCTGAGGTTCTTGAGCAGCGTGTCCGGATTTCGCGGCCGGATGTCAAGGGCGTCGAGGTATTTCGCCACCAACTGGTCCTTGGTCTTCGTCGACAGGGGCCGGGCGAACCCCCGTCGGGCCTGCAGTGCGAGCACGAGGTTCTCCCGCACGCTGAGATCACCCACCACGCCCTCGTCCTTGCGGTTTTCGGAGGTGAACGCGAAACCGTGTGCGATGGCCGAGCGTGGTGTGCGCAGCGCGACGCGACGGCCGCGGATCTCGACGTGGCCGGACGTCGCGCGGTCGGCGCCGAACAGCAGCCGTGCCAGTTCGGTTCGCCCGGACCCCAGAAGGCCTGCCAGACCGAGGATCTCGCCTCGGCCGATGTCGAGGGTGACCGGGTGGACCGCGGGTACGCGTCCCAGAGCGTCGGCGCGGACCAGGGTTTCGCTCTGGTGCTCGGCCGTCTCGGCTGTCACGTTCGCGGCCTCGGCGACCTCGTCGAGCACGTCGAGCTGGCGTCCCAGCATGGCGGCCACCAGGTCGGATTTCGGCAGCTCGGCGGTGAGGTACTCGCCGACGAGTTTGCCGTTGCGCAGCACCGTCATCCGGTCGGAGATCGCGTAGATCTGGTCGAGGAAGTGCGAGACGAACAGGATCGCGGTGCCGCTGTCACGCAATCGCCGGATGACGCGGAACAGCTCGCCGACCTCGCGGGCGTCGAGACTCGACGTCGGTTCGTCGAGGATGAGCACCTGCGCGCGCACCGCAGTGGCCCTGGCGATGGCAACCAGCTGCTGGATCGCGATGGGATGTGACCCGAGTTGAGAGCGCGGGTCGATGTCGAGTTCGAGTTCGGCGAGCAGTTCGCGCGCGCGGCGGTTGAGCGTGCGGTAGTCGATGCGCCCCCAGCGCCTGGGCTCGCGGCCCAGCAGGATGTTCTCGCCCACCGTGAGATTGGGGCACAGGTTGACCTCCTGGTAGACGGTGCTGATGCCCGCCTCCTGTGCCTGCCGCGGCCCGGCGAAGGTGCACGGTGTGCCCGCGACGACGATGGTGCCGTCGTCGATGTCGTACACACCGGTGAGCGCCTTGATCAGGGTGGACTTACCTGCGCCGTTCTCACCCATGAGCGCGTGCACCTCGCCGGGAAGCAGCCGGAAGTCCACCCCGTCAAGGGCTTTCACGCCGGGGAACTCGATGCTGATCCCACGCATCTCGACGACCGGCTGCACCGCGGTTGGTTCGTTCATGCGATCAGTACTGACGGTTCGGCAGAGCGGCCTTGGCCTGCGCCTGGTCGAACGCCTCGTCGGGGGTCACCACGCGCTCCGGCACGGGTTCACCCGCGGCGACCTTCTTGGCCAGGTCCATCAGCTCGGGCCCGAGCAGGGGATTGCATTCGACGATGTAATTGAACTTGCCGTCGGCGAGGGCCTGCATGCCGTCGTGCGTCGCGTCGACCGCGACGATCTTGATGTCGGTGCCCGGCTTCTTGCCCGCGGCCTCGATGGCTTCCATCGCGCCGAGGCCCATGTCGTCGTTCTGGGCGAACACCACGTCGATCTGCGGGGTCGACTTCAGGAACGCCTCCATGACCTGCTTGCCGCCCGAGCGCGTGAAGTCACCGGTCTGCGAGGCCACGATCTTGAGGTTGGGGTTCTTCGAGATGCCCTCGGCGAAACCGGTTTTGCGGTCGATCGCCGGGTCGGCACCGGTGGTGCCCTCGAGCTGGACGATGTTCACCGGACCGGTCGCCGACGCGTACTGGTCGGCCACCCACTGACCGGCGCGGCGGCCCTCCT
This sequence comes from Mycolicibacterium smegmatis, assembly GCF_001457595.1. Classification (GTDB taxonomy): domain Bacteria; phylum Actinomycetota; class Actinomycetes; order Mycobacteriales; family Mycobacteriaceae; genus Mycobacterium; species Mycobacterium smegmatis. The sequence goes on from NZ_LN831039.1 coordinate 1,872,454, forward strand.
CGATGAAGTCGGCGCCGATGAACGTCTTGTAGACGTCGGTGTCCTGGGTGTCGACGGCGCGGTCGGTGAGGATCACCGGGATGCCGGCGTTCTTGGTCTCCTGCAGCACCGCGTCCCAGCCCGTGCGCACCACGGGACTGAACGCGATCACGTCGACGCCCTGCTGGATGAACGACCGTATCGCCGAGATCTGCTTCTCCTGCTCGCCGTTGGCGTCGGCGAACTTGAGGTTGACGCCCGCCTCTTCGGCGGCGCTCTTGATCGACTCGGTGTTGGCGGTGCGCCAGCCGCTCTCGGCGCCCACTTGCGCGAAACCGAGTGTGAGGGCGCCGTCGGGCGCGCTCCCACCCTCCGACCCCGGTGCCTTGCCGCTGCCGCAGGCGGTCACGGCCGCGGCGACGGCGACAACGCCGATCGCCGCAGCAAACATCTTCCTCACAAGCCGACTCCTTTGTCCGACGGCGCGGCCGGTGGCCGGCCCGTGTTGGTCATGTGCGTGGCGGGTGCCAGGTGCGTGCTCGATGCCACTCGCCTCCGAGGGCTATGACGCCGATCACAGGTCGTGATGTTAACGCTCACAGAAGCCGTGGTCAAGGGTGCTTGCGGCCCATTTTTCCGTGCGAAAGGGGCGAATGGTCACCAAATACTCGCGTGATGGCTCGACCTGGAAGTTACCTGGATTCCGTGATGAACGCGTTGACGAACCATAGATGTGATCGTTAACATTCGAGCTTGTGACTCAGACCACAGCGTTTCGATCAGGTGGAACGTGGCGACAGGAACCGGTGTTCAGCGGTGTGATCGTCAGGTGCCGGCAAACAGAGCAAAGGGGCCTTCGGTGACCCCGCCCGGCGCGCCGAAGTACGTCATCGGCGTGGATTTCGGCACGCTGTCGGGCCGGGCGCTCGTCGTCCGCGTCGCCGACGGCGCCGAGATGGGCTCGGCCGAGCACACCTACCGGCACGGTGTCGTCACCGAGGCACTCCCGGGCCATCCCGAGGTGCGACTGCCCGCCGACTACGCGCTGCAGGTGCCCGCCGACTACATCGACGTGCTGCGGTTCGCGATCCCGGAGGCCGTGGCCAACGCCGGAATCGATCCGGCCGACGTGGTGGGGCTGGGAACTGATTTCACGGCGTGCACCATGGTCGCCGCCACCAGTGACGGAACCCCGCTGTGCCAACTCGACGAGTTCGCCGACCGTCCGCACGCGTACGCCAAGCTGTGGCGCCACCACGCCGCGCAACCGCAGGCCGACCGCATCAACGCGCTGGCCGCGGCACGCGGTGAGACTTGGCTGCCCCGGTACGGCGGATTGATCTCCAGCGAATGGGAATTCGCCAAGGGTCTGCAGATCCTGGAGGAGGACCCCGAGATCTACGCCGCGATCGACCGATGGGTCGAAGGTGCGGACTGGATCGTCTGGCAGCTCACCGGCCGCTACGTCCGCAACATCAGCACCGCGGGATACAAGGCGATCCGCCAGGACGGCAAGTACCCGTCACGCGCGTTCCTCGCCGAACTCAACCCTGGTTTCGCGAGTTTCGTCGAGGACAAGATCGAACAACCCATCGGCAGGCTCGGTGAGGCGGCGGGCACGCTCACCGCTCAGGCCGCGGCCTGGACCGGCCTGCCCGAGGGCATCGTGGTCGCCGTCGGGAACATCGACGCCCACGTCACCGCGGCCGCGGCCGACGCCGCGGATCCGGGGCGCCTGATCGCGATCATGGGCACCTCGACGTGCCACGTGATGAACGGCCGGTTCCTGCGTGAGGTGCCGGGCATGTGTGGTGTGGTCGACGGTGGCATCACCGACGGCCTGTGGGGCTATGAGGCCGGGCAGTCCGGGGTCGGCGACATCTTCGCGTGGTTCACGAAAAACTGTGTGCCCAAGGAGATCGCGATCGAGGCGTCGCGGCGGGGCCTGACCCTGCACGAACATCTGTCGGAGCTCGCGGCCGAGCAGGAGGTCGGCGAGCACGGACTCGTCGCGCTGGACTGGCACAGCGGCAACCGCTCGGTGCTGGTGGACCACCACCTGTCGGGGATCATGGTCGGGCAGACGCTCGACACCACGTGCGTCGACCAGTACCGCGCCCTGCTGGAGGCCACCGCGTTCGGCACCCGCATGATCGTCGAGACCTTCCAGCGCAGCGGCGTTCCGGTCGAGGAACTCGTCGTGGCGGGCGGTCTCATCAAGAACCCGCTCTTGATGCAGATCTATGCCGACGTCACCGGACTCCCGCTGTCATGCGTGACCTCCACGCAGGCGCCTGCACTCGGCGCGGCGATCCACGCGGCCGCGGCTGCGGGTGAATACCGTGATGTGCCAACGGCATCGGCGCGGATGGGCGGGCGCACCAAGAACGCGTTCACGCCGATCCCGGAGAACGTCACGCGCTACAACGCGCTGTACGCGGCCTACGTCGAACTGCACGACTGGTTCGGGCGCAACAACCCGCTCATGCGGCGCCTGCGGGTGATGCGCAGCAATGCCGAACGCCGCGAGACGGTGGGGTCGGCCCAATGAGCGTCACCACCGAGATCGATGCCGTCATCCGGCAACTGCGCAAGCAGGTATGTGATCTGCACGCCGAGCTGACCCGCTACCAGCTGGTGATCTGGACCGCCGGAAACGTCTCCGCGCGTGTGCCCGACCGCGACCTGATGATCATCAAACCCTCTGGCGTGGACTACGACTCGATGACGCCCGAGCAGATGGTGGTGTGTGACCTCCACGGTGAACTCGTCGACGGTGATCTCGCACCGTCGTCGGACACCGCGGCGCATGCCTACGTGTACCGGCACATGCCCGAGGTCGGCGGCGTCGTGCACACCCACTCCACCTATGCCACGGCGTGGGCGGCGCGCGGCGAGGCGATCCCGTGCGTGCTCACGATGATCGCCGACGAGTTCGGCGGCGACATCCCAGTGGGGCCGTTCGCACTGATCGGCGACGACTCGATCGGGCGGGGAATCGTGGAGACCCTGCAGCACAGCAACTCTCGCGCCGTGCTGATGCGCAACCACGGTCCGTTCACGGTCGGGCGCGATGCGCGCGACGCGGTCAAGGCCGCCGTGATGGTCGAGGACGTCGCGCGCACGGTCCACATCAGCCGCCAACTCGGCACCCCCGATGTGATCCCCCCGGCCGATGTCCGCCGGCTTTTCGACCGCTATCAGAACGTCTACGGGCAACCGCAGGCCAGTCAGGAAGGGTGACGGTGGCCGAACACTTCACCGATGAGGAAATCTGGTTCGTCACAGGCAGCCAGTCGTTGTACGGCCAGGAGATCCTGGACCAGGTCGCCGAGCAGTCACGGGCACTGGCCGAACGCCTGGACGCCAGCGCGGATCTGCCTGTGGCCGTGCGGTGGAAGCCCGTGGTGACCACCAGCGAGGCCATCCTCGACGTCCTGCGCGACGCGAGTTCGTCCCCGCAGTGCGTCGGCGTGATCACGTGGATGCACACGTTCTCGCCGGCCAAGATGTGGATCCGCGGCCTGAGCGCGCTGCAGAAGCCCATGCTGCACCTGCACACGCAGTTCGGGGTCGAAATCCCATGGGACACCATCGACATGGATTTCATGAACCTCAACCAGGCCGCACACGGCGACCGCGAGTTCGGGTACATCCAGACCCGGCTTTCGGTGCCGCGCACCACCGTCGCCGGGCACGTCGGCGACCCGCGCACCACGGCACGCATCGGATCGTGGATGCGCGCGGCGCTCGGGGCGGCCGAGTTGCGGTCGCTGCGCATCGCGCGTTTCGGCGACAACATGCGTGACGTCGCGGTCACCGAGGGCGACAAGGTCGAGGCCGAATCGCACTTCGGCGTCTCGGTCAACACCTACTCGGTGAACGACCTCGCCAAGGCCGTGTACGACGTCAGCGACCCCGAGATCGACAAGCTGGTACAGGAATACGAGGACACCTACGCGGTGGCCGAGGAACTGCGCCGCGGCGGCGAACGCCACGCGTCGCTGCGCGAAGGCGCCCGCATCGAACTGGGCTTGCGGCACTTCCTGGCCGACGGCTTCGGCGCGTTCACCACCAACTTCGAGGACCTCGGCGATCTGCGCCAACTGCCCGGCCTGGCCGTGCAGCGGTTGATGGCCGACGGTTTCGGGTTCGGCGCCGAAGGCGACTGGAAGACCTCGGCGATGGTGCGCACGGTCAAGACCATGGGTGTGGGCCTGCCCGGTGGCACGTCGTTCATGGAGGACTACACCTACGACCTGACACCGGGATCCGAACGCATCCTGGGCGCGCACATGCTGGAGGTCTGCCCCAGCATCGCGGGCCAGACGCCCAGCCTGGAAGTCCATCCGCTGGGCATCGGCAACCGTGAGGACCCGGTCCGTCTGCGCTTCACCGCGGCCCCGGGTTCCGGTGTGGTGCTCGGTATCTGCGACATGGGTTCACGGTTCCGGTTGGTGGCCAACCACGTCACGGTCGTCGAACCGTCCGCGCCGCTGCCCAATCTGCCGGTCGCGTGCGCGGTGTGGGAGCCCGAGCCGTCGTGGTCGACGTCGACGGAGGCCTGGCTCATGGCGGGCGGCCCGCACCACACGGTGCTCACCACGGCCGTCTCGCCGACCACGCTCGACGACTTCGCCACCATCACCGGCACCGAGCTGCTGCAGATCGACCAGCACACCACCCCGCGTGAGTTCCAGCGCGAGATGCGCTGGAACGCGGTCTACCACCACATCGCCGCCGGCCTCTAGGTCTCTGTAGGTCACCCAGCACCGCGAGGTCACCCAGCACCGCGAGGTCACCCCAGCACCGCGAGCGTGCGTGTCCGCCGCCCGACACACCGCCCTTCAGTAACACCCCACGCACGCTAATGGGATGTGATCGGCGTTTTGTTACCGGGTTTTGTGGGTGTATGGCGAGACGCTGATTGATGAGCGGCTGGCCGGTGAGCACTTGCGCACGCTGGAGTTGTGGAGTCCTTAAGTTCGTAGTTGCAGTTTCTTCGTGTTGTTGAGGCAGTTACGTTGGGCTGTGACCCGGGTGGGTCGGGTGTGGCTGTGGTGTGTGTTGCCGGCCCCTTGGTGCGGCTTGAAAGGACTGGCCGCCCGGCCTGCCTGGACTTCTCTGGCTGCTGATTGAGATCTGCGATGTGATCGCTTGTTTAAGGAAATGCTGGCGGGGTTGTCCTTGGGGATCATGTTGGCAGACAAGCGAAAAGAGGTGTGATGGCGGCGGGCCAGGTGTGGGCTGGAGTGGATGTCGGTAAAGAGCATCACTGGGTATGTGTGGTCGACGACAGCGGGAAGGTGGTGTTGTCGCGCCGGTTGGTTAACGATGAGCAACCGATCCGAGAGCTCGTGGCTGAAATCGACGAGCTGGCCGAGCGAGTGTTGTGGGCGGTGGACCTGACCACGGTGTATGCCGCCCTGTTGTTGACGGTGCTGGCCGACGCTGGCAAAACGGTCCGGTACCTGGCCGGCCGGGCGGTGTTGAATCGCCCTGGGTTCCCCGGAGGCTCGGGCTATTGGATTGCGACCAGGTGTTGGTCGCTCCGTTGGGCATCGTAGAAGACGTCTTCGAACTCTGCGGGCGGGACGTCGTTGAGGTAGCCGTGTAGCCGGTTGGTGTTGTGCCAGTGCACCCAGCCCAGGGTTGCCAGCTCGACGTCCTCGACGGTCTTCCAGGGGCCGCTGTGGCTCGGTCCGTAGATCAGCTCAGATTTGTAGTAACCGTTCACTGTCTCGGCCAGAGCGTTGTCGAAGCTGTCCCCAACCGATCCGATAGAGGGGACCGCGCCGATCTCGGCCAGGCGTTCACCGTATCGCAGCGATGTGAACTGGGCGGATTCAATCGGTGGTCGCAACACCGGCTTGATGAAGTGAGTGTAGGTGTTCGGCGAAGGCTTCCGCGGGAGTGCGCCAGCCGAGGGTTTTCCGCGGCCTGGTGTTGAGGGTATGGGCGATCGCTGCCACGTCCTCGGCCGACCATCTTGAGAGGTCGGTCCCTTTTGGAAAGTATTGGCGTAACAGGCCATTGGTGTTCTCATTGGTACCGCGCTGCCACGGACTCTTCGGATCAGCGAAGAACACCTTGACTCCGGAGGCGACCGAGAACTGGGCGTGCGCCGACAGTTCCTTGCCCCGGTCCCAGGTCAACGACCGACGCAGTTGCGCGGGCAACGTGGTGATCGTCTGTTCCAGAGCGTTGGCCATCGTGATGGCGCCATAGCCGGCCAACGCCGGCCCGTTCTTGGTCCGCGGAATTATCCCGTAACCAACTTCACGTGGCAGATGGACCAGCATGGTGAACCGGCTGCTGCGCTCGACCAGCGTGCCGATTGCACTGCGCTGCAAGCCAATCAGGAGATCACCCTCCCAATGTCCGGGAACAGCGCGATCATCGACCTCGGGTGGGCGTTGGCTGATCAACGTCTCAGGGGTGACATGGGCCCACGCCTTGGACCGCGTTCGTGCCCGCGGTACCCGCAGTGCCCGGCCTCGGCGCAGGCAGCTGACCAGATCCCGCTTCAGCGCACCGCGAGATTCGACGTACAGCGCTTGATAGATGGCCTCGTGGCTGATCCGCATAGTCACATCATCGGGGAAGTCCAGCGGGAGCCGTCGAGCGATCTGTTCTGGACTCCATGCCTGCACCCAGGCCCGATCACCCCGGTGCGGCTTGTTGCGTCCCTTCCACGGGGCGGCGGCGGGACCGACGATGACCTGGCCATCAGCGCCGCGAACGACGCCGGACAGTTTGTCCTGGACGTACTGACGCAGCCGGTCGTTGCTAACGAGCTTGGCGGTCTTGGGGCGGCGGGCGCGCCGCTCGGCGTGCCACTGCGCAGTGGAGGCCTTATAGTCGAGTCGATAGGTGCGGGTCGAGGCATTGCGGCGCAACTCCCGTGAGATGGTCGACGGTGCACGCTTGAGCCGCCGGGCGATCTCACGCACCCCGGCGCCCTGGGCGCGCCACAACGCGATGTTCTCACGTTCATCCGAGGACAGGTAACGTCCCGAAACTGTTTCTGGCAAGCATGGATTCACTCCACCAGCGTGACGGAACCAGCGGAACCCAACCGGCGACGACACGCCCGCTTCGGCAGCGGCGTCCTCAGTCATAGCCCCCGCAGCGATCGCCGCCCAGAACCTCACCCGATCCTGACGCCACGCCACCGACGGCCGACCCGGAGACGGAATCTGTCCCCGATACAACCGAACCGCCCGCTGCCGATCCAACACACCCATTCCACACCTCCATAATCGAGGTGTTGCGACGATCAGTTGAATCCGCCCTGCGATCCGGCATCGGAGTGACATCGCAAGCCCTCCAACATGATTCCGCGGGACCACCGCGCCATTTCAACGGCGTCGAGGACCATCGTGGTCCGCATATGTGAGGCGACCCGCCACCCGACGATCATGCGACTGTAGGCGTCGGTGATGAAACAGACGTAGGCCACACCCGCCCAGGTCGGCACGAACGTCAGGTCGGTCACCCACAACTGGTTGGGTGCTTGCGCGGTGAAGTCGCGCCCGACCAGATCGGGATGCCGATGCGCTGCCGGGTCAGTTCGGGTGGTCTTGACCCGTTTGCCGCGGCGCGCCCCCTCGATGCCCGCCGCACGCATCAGCCGAGCCACCTGGTCACGGCCCACGTCGTAGCCGGCCCGACGTGCGGTTTTCCACAGCTTGCGGGCCCCGTAGACGCGGTAGTTGTCCTCCCAGAGCTGCTCGAGGACGGGTCGCAGGACCGCGTCGCGCAACGCGCGCACTGACGCCGGCCTGGTTTTTGCGTCGTAGTAGGTGCTCGGGGCCATCGACACGCCTGCGCTGCGCAGGACGGTGCAGATGAGCTCGACCCCGAACTCCTCGCGGTTGTCGTCGATGAACGCGATTATTTGCGATGTTGGCGGTCGAGCTCCGCCCCGAAGAAACTGGCTGCTCGCTTCAGGATCTCGTTGGCGCGCTTGAGTTCTCGGTTCTCTTGCTCAAGATCTTTGATGCGTTGCGACTCCGCGGTCGACACCCCGGGGGCGTGCCCGTCATCGATATCGGCTTGGCGCACCCAGGACCGTACCGACTCGACCCCGTAACCGAGCTGGTCGGCCACCCGGGCCACCGTGCCCTGGGAGGTACCCAACTCCGTTCTCAACGTCCGCACCATGCGCACCGCAGCGGCCTTCTCCTCCGGGCTATAGCGGCGCGTGGTCGGCTTCCCCGGTGACTGTTCCTTCGGCATGACTCCATCCTCGTTTCCAAGGTCAAGAGCCTCCAACAAACCCAGGGCGATTCAATTCAGTCTTGCCGTCCGCGGTCACTTTGGCGGTGGCTTTGTCACCGTCGACGTTGATGTCGGAGATTTCGCCGCGCGCGGAGGTGTCGACGCTGGCCTCGGGCACCTCGATACCGAGGTCAATGAGGATGCTGGTGTCGACCGGTTGCATGCGCTTTTGATCAGCCGCGCAGAAGAACTGCTTGGTCGCGGCGAGCGAGCCGTCCGTCTTGGCCATGTCGGCGAAGATTTGTTCGATCGCCCGGGCGTCGCTGGACGTGCCGATCCCACCCACGAAGAACAGGACGCCCACGGCAAGAAGCGCCACGACGAGGACGCCGCCCCCGATGAGAAGACCGCGGCCCCCCTTGCCGGAGTTTTGCGGCGGCATGCCGTACCCGTAGGGGCCACCGCTGTATCCGTGGCCGCCGGGCGCACCGTAGTGCGGCGGCGGTGAGCTTGAGTACTGCGGCGTCGTTCCGTATCCGCTGGCCGTGCCGTACGGTGCGTGCGGGATAGGCGCAGGTTGCGGCGCACCATAGGGCGGGTGCCCGCCATACGGCGGCGGTTGCTGCGACCTTGAGTTCTGCCCCCCCCCGGGATATGTCACGACGGCTCCTTTGTTGAACGTTGTCAGCACAATAACGCCGGTCGCGATACCCGCGACGCACCAATCTGGGGCGAGAACCGCCCCCAGCTCCCCGTCACCTACAGTCGAACGTCGCATTCCAGACCTGGAGGCGCCAGCCGGCCAAGGAGGCAGGAGCGGTACCCAGCGTGCGGTTTCCCGAGTTGCGCCGTGAAATTACTGTGCCACTCCGAGTCCGATACAAGCGCTGAAACTAACCACGGGGTCGGGTGTTCACGGGAGGGGAATGTCGGGTCGGTAGTGGCGGAGCCAGGTTCCGATCGTGCCAGTGGCCCAGTTGGTTTCGAATTCGGAGGGAAAGATCAGCGCGTTGGGTGTGCGGTGGGTCTGTCCGCTGGCCAGGCGCGAGCCGTTGAGGCGGTCATGCATACGCAGCGCTCTTGGGGCTGCTGTCGGTGCGGGTTGCACGGTGCCAGCGCCCATGATGCCCAGGGCGGTTGCCGAGTGCGCCATACTGGCTGCCGCGTTGACAATCCCGCTGATCGGGAGGATGACGACCTTGGGCCGGCCGGCAACGGTCACGTTCTGCTGCTGGAAGCGGTCGATCGCGCTCCACGGCAGGTCCACGACGGTGTTGGCGTCGATTCTGCGCATTCCAGTGGGGGAGAGCACCAACCGCTTGTGCTGGCGGTAGTCGGCCGCCAGTTGGCGACGCTTCTGTAGGTAGAGGCCCGCGGGGACGGCGACTGCAGTCGCCACGCTCAGCGGGTAATACAACGCTGGCAGATCCGCAAAGATGAGCCCGAACACGATTAACGACAGGATCAACACCCCGATCGCGATCAGGATCAGCAGCGGGATGAACCGCACCAACGTCTTGTCGGGACGTTGGATGCTTCGCAGTTCGACCTGCTCACTGAAATCTGGAGGCGAAGTCGGGTTCACAGCGCCGGTCACCTTCCCTTCGGATCGACACGCAGCAACAGTCAGATCGGCGACGGTTCACATGGTAAGCACACACCACGGGCTTGTTGCGCCACCTTTTCGGAACACTCGGTGGGTTAGCGTCGTCCTTATGCACACCGCGTCGACCACCCTCACGACGCGTCACCGACGCATCTGCGCTGCCACACGCTCCTCACGCCGATCACACCAGGACGGCGCGTCGCTCCGGAAGGCGACACGGTGATCGCATCGGTGGACACGACCGTGACGATCGCTTTGTTTGTCGCGCTGATTCCGGCCGTCGGCGCGGCATTCATGATCGGAATCCATCTGATGATGTTGGGCGACAACATCTCTGCAGACCGTCCTCGCCGCATCTGGGGGATCTATGCCGGGGTCATCGGGGTCCCGCTGTCGGCGGTCGCGATCTATCTCACCGCCGCGGTACTCGCCTGGAAGGCACACGGACTCACGTTCTACTATCCGCTGATCGGACTCGCAGCCGGCGCTGCGGCAGTCGTCGGAATCAGCGCGCTGGCTGACAAGCTGGCACGGCGACGGTAGGTGACAGGCCCCCGCAGCGAGCAGCCCGTCGTTCACTCGCCATCGCGGGGCAGGGCGAACCTGCTTCCGCCCACCGACGTCAGACCAACGTGTGTCCGGGTCGGGCGCTACGCCAGTTCCTGCGGGGTCAGGCCGTCCGCTCCCAGGGAGCAGAAGGGGCACGGATCGTTGTGCTCACTTCCGTAGTCGGCATAGGCCGCGACCTGACTGACCACGTTGAGGGCGGTGTCGCCATCGAGTACCGGTAATGCCTCGGGGAACCGATCGAGTGCACCAACAGACGCGACCAACGGGAGTTCACTTCGCTCCGCGCCGGTCACGTCCACTGTGACCTGCCCATCGACGAACAACGTGTACATGTCGTGTTCGGGGAACCCAAAGTTGAACCGCAGCACCCACCAGGCCCCAGCCTGCCAGGCCGCGAACGGAAAGAACTTGTATCCCGTGCGCTTCCACTCGGGACTCACCGCAAGATCGACATCCGGGTTCGGCCCGCTGTCGCGTCTGGCATCCATGTCTACAAAGACTAAGCCGAGACCCGCCGCAGCCATTCGAGAAAGATATAGCGATTCGGTACACCCACCGGGCGGGGCGCATCGTCAGCGTGACTCGGCAGGCCAGCCCGGAGTCGCGGGTTCTGTTGGGAAGTTCGATCGTGGATGCGAACCTTCAGTGAGAATTTGTCGCCGTTCTGGTGGGTCAGGGGCCTTGTCCACGCAAGTGGCTAAGCCTCGATCCACCGATGAACTGGCTGGTTATGGGGTGTCGGAATGAGGAAAGTGCCCTTCCCTGGGTGTCAGGGTGAGTTGAGTCCACTGGTACTTAGCAACTTGGCAACTTGGCTTGATCTCGGGGCGAGAACGGAATCACCTGAACCATGACGACGACGATGGCTGCTGTGCGCGAGACTGGAGCGGTGGCACCTTCACCGCGATCTGATGGCCCGCGCCGGCGGCGCTCGATTTCTCCGGCGCAGAAGCTGGCCCACCTGGATGCCTATGAGCAGGCCTGTACGACCAACGATGGTGGGGCGTACCTGCGCGGTGAGGGGTTGTATTCCTCGCAGATCGCCGAGTGGCGCAAACAACGCGATGCTGGGGTGTTGGAAGGCAAGGCACCTGGGGAGAAGGTCGGTAAACTCACCCGCGAGCAGGCCGAGATCGCCCGCCTGAAAAAGGAACTCGCCCAGGCCAATAATCGGCTGGCGACCACCGAGGCTGCCCTGGGGATCATGGGAAAAGCACACGCGCTCTTGGAGTCTCTCTCCGAGAGCGCGGACACCGACACGCCGCCGACCAAGCGCTGATGGATGCCTACAACGATCTGCGGGGCTGATGGATGCCTACAACGATCTGCGGGATATCCAGATTCCGACCCGCAAGGCCGCGGAGGTGACCGGCATGCACCGCTCGACGGCCACTCGACGCGCCAAACCCGCGCCGGCGCCTGCCGATCGGGCACCACGACCGGTCCCGGTCAACAAGCTCACCGAGTCCGAATGCGCCCGGGTGGTTGAGGTGCTCAACAGTGCCCGGTTCGTCGATGCCGCGCCGATGCAGGTGTGGGCCACGTTGCTCGATGAAGGCAGCTACCTGTGTTCGGTGTCGACGATGTACCGCGTCCTCAATGCCAACAAGCTGGTCAAGGAGCGCCGTCGGCTGGCCCGGCACCGCAAAGCGGTCTGCCCGGAACTGGTGGCCACCGCGCCGCGGCAGGTGTATTCGTGGGACATCACCAAACTGGCCGGCCCGGTCAAAGGGGTCTACTACGACGCCTACGTGATGATCGACATTCACTCGCGTTACATCGTCGGGGTCCATGTGCACGCCCGCGAATGCGGCCAGCTGGCCAAGGAGATGATGGAACAGATCTTCGGCACCTACGGCATCCCACACGTCGTGCACGCTGATCGGGGCACCTCGATGACCAGCAACACCGTCGCCGGACTGCTCTCGGATCTGGGCGTCATCCGCTCGCATTCGCGGCCCAAGGTATCCAACGACAACCCCTACAGCGAGTCCTGGTTCAAGACCTTGAAGTATGCGCCGGCGTTCCCGGAACGCTTCGAATCCATCCATCACGCGAGGGATTTCATGGACCGATTCGTGCAGTGGTACAACCATGAACACCGCCACAGCGGCATCGGGCTGCACACACCCGCCGATGTGTTCTACGGCCTCGCCGGCGGGAAAGACACCCAGCGCCGAGCCGTGCTCGCCGACGCCAGGGCGCGCCACCCACGCCGATTCGGCCGCGACACCGCACCCAAGGTCATCGACCTACCTGAATCCGCGGCGATCAACCCACCCAAACCGGCCGAACAGGAGACCGAAACGGAAGCCGCTTAACACCCACTGGACTCAAACACCTTGACAAATTCCGGATTGAGCACTGGTCCATTAGGTCGCTACTGGGTGTCCCCACGCTCGTCCTGTTGTTCGCGATGATGAGCCGGAAGGCGATGAGTGTGAATGATCTACGTAGGAGACGACTGGGCCGACGATCACCACGACGTGTGGGTGATGGATGAGCAAGGGCAGCATCTAGTGTCGCGCGTCTGAAGTTTGTTTACGAGTGTGGGGCAGGATTTCGTCGGCGGTCTTGGTCCACACGAATGGGTGGGCGCGTTGGTTCCAGCCCTCGATGAAGGCGCTGATGGCAGCGATGAGTTCTTTAACGCTGTTGAACGAGCCCCGGCGGATTGCTTGGCGGGTGATGATCGAGAAGAACACCTCGACCAGGTTCAACCAGGAGCCTGAGGTCAGGGTGAAATGCAGTGTCACGCGGGGATTCTTGACCAACCACGCATTGATGTCAGCGTGTTTGTGGGTGTGGTAGTTGTCGCACACCACATGCAGTTTGCGGCGCGGGTAGGCCCGGGCGACCGTCTTGAGGAAATCGAGGAACTCGGCTTTGCCGTGCCGCTCGTAGCAGCGGTCGGTCACTTTGCCGGTTGCGATTTCCAAGGCGGCGAACAACGTGGCGGTGCCGTTGCGCTGATAGTCGTGGGTCGCCTTCTCCGGCAGTCCCGGACGCAACGGCAAAATCGGCTGGGTGCGGTTGAGTGCCTGAATCTGGCTCTTTTCGTCCACGCACAACACGACCGCCTTTTCTGGCGGGTTCAGATACAGGCCGATCACGTCACGGACCTTGGCCTCCAGTTCAGGGTCGGTGGAGAACTTGAACGTCTCGCGCCGCCACGGTTTGACCCCGTAGCGTCGCCACGCCCGGGCCACCGTGGCATCCCCGATCCCGAGGTGCTTTCCGAGCAGTCGACTCGACCAGTGGGTCACGGCCAACGATTCCGGTGGCGGCTCGAGCGTGGTCGCCAGGATCTCGGCGTCATCGACCGTCTTGGGTCGGCCGCTGCGTGGTTCGTCATCAAGCCCCTCAATGCCGAACGCGGCGAACCGATCCCGCCACTTGATCACCGTCGGCCGCGACACCCCCACCTGCCGCGCCGCACCCGAGGTCCCCGCACCGTCGGCCACCGCCAGCACGATCCGCGCCCGCTCAACACGGCCGGCAGGCACCGTCGAGGACCGCGTCCACGACTCCAACGTCACACGATCTTCAGAACTGATCACCAATGTGGATGACGGCATACACCATCATCCCACACTGTAAACTAATTAATGACGCGCGACACTAGCCAGTGGCCGGGTGTCTGAGGGCTGGACTGGGATCGCGGCGTTTCACGCGCTGGTGGCAGCTCACTGTGAGGACTCTGAACAGGTGGTAGTCGGTATCGAGACCGACAACGGGTTGTGGGTGCAGGCCCTGCACGCGGTTGGCTACCGGGTGTATGGGATCAATCCGCTGTCGGCCTCTCGGTACCGCGACCGTCACTGCGTGTCGGGGGCGAAGTCCGATGCCGGCGACGCCAAGATACTGGCCGACCTGGTACGCACCGACCGCCACAACCACCGCCAACTAGCCGATGACAGCAGCGCGGTCCACGCGATCAAGGTATTGGCCCGCACCCATCAGTCACTGGTGTGGGCACGCACCCGCCACAGCAATGCTTTACGGGCCGGGCTCAGCCAGTACTACCCGGCCGCACTCGCGGCGTTCCCCGACATCGACGGCCGCGACGCGTTGGCGGTGTTGCAACGCGCCCCCGATCCCTCCGCAGGCGCAACGTTGAGCCTGTCCAAGATCAGCTCTGCCCTCAAAGTCGCTGGACGCCAACGCAGCATCGATGCCCGCGCCCGAGAGATTCAGACTGCGCTGCGCAGCCCACAACTACATACCTCTGATCAGGTTGTAGCCGCACTGTCGGCAAGTACCACCGCCACCGTGGCGGTTCTGCTTGTTCTCAACACCCAGATCAGCGAACTGCAAACACAGCTGACCGACCATTTTGAGACGCACCCGGACGCCGACATCTACCTCTCCCTACCAGGACTCGGTGTCATCCTCGGCGCCCGGGTGCTCGGTGAGTTCGGGGATGACCCGAACCGCTACACCGATGCCAAGTCTCGCAAAAACTACGCCGCCACGTCGCCGATCACCGTGGCCTCGGGCCGGCGACGAGCCGTGATAGCCCGCCACATCAAAAACCGGCACCTGGCCGATGCCATCGACATGTGGGCCTACTCCAGCCTGCGCGCCAGCCCCGGCGCCCGCACCTTCTACGACCAGCACCGCGCCGCTGGCGACACCCACCACCAAGCACTACGAGCACTAGGTAACCGATTCATCGGCATCCTCCACGGCTGCCTCCGCCACCACACCCACTACAACGAACACACCGCCTGGGCACACCGCACACCCAACGCCGCTTGACCGTTACAACCTAGGGATGTCTCGCGGCTGGTGATTGTGCACAGACGCTGATTCATCCACAGACCACGCAAAAGGCGTCCGCCGCCGCAGCGCGTGGGCCAGACGATCACTGGTATGAACCCACAGCTGATGCGTCTGTTCGACGACCAACGGGGTGTGGCCACCAGTGGTCAGATCCTCGGTCTCATCACGCGATACGCGTTCGACCAGGCATTGAAAACCGGTGTACTGGAACGGATCTGGCCGGGAATCTATTGCCTCGGTGAGCCGACCGAGCCGTTGCTGCTGCGCGGCCTGGACCTGTCGGCGGGCACGAGGGTTGCGGCCTGCCTGACGACCGCCGCAGCGTTGCACGGATTCGACACCGAGGGCTCGACGGATCTGCACGTGCTCAACCCACCGCGGCATCAACTTCGATCCGTCGACGGTCTCGTGGTTCACCGCCGTGAAGGCGCCCCGCTGACCGTCATCGACGTCGACGGGGATGTCCGATATGTCACCGCGCCGGCATGGACGGCGGTGGAGGTGGCTCGCGCGCTGCGTCGTCCGCGGGCGTTGGCGACGCTGGATGCGGCCCTGCGCAGCGGGAAGTGCACGCGCGCCGACGTGTGGCGCGCGGCGCTGGATCAGGCCGGGCGCCGCGGCATCGTGGCGGTGCGCAATCTCATCGCGCTGGCCGACCCGCGCGCGGAGTCCCCGATGGAGAGCGAGGCCCGCCTGATGATGCTCGACGCCGGCCTTCCGGTACCCGAGCTGCAGCACGAGGTGATCGACGGGATGGGCAAGCTGCGTCGTCTGGACTTCGCCTGGCCCGAGTGCCGCGTCGCCGTCGAGTACGACGGGGACGACTGGCACGGCAATCCGGATGCGTTGCGCAACGACCGGGTGCGTGCGGCGGCGCTTTCGGACGTCGGCTGGCTCGTGATCGCGATCGTGTCCGAGGACGTTCGGCTGCGTCCGCAGGAGACGGTCGGGCGTATCGATCGGCAGTTGGGTCTCGCTCGCGCCGCGTGAGCGTGCGCGGACTGCTGGGGGTTGACGGCGTGGCGTGGGGCAGACGCGCACGCTCACGGTGCAGGGAGACCCCGAGCGCCAGAAAAGCTACGGGCCGATGTTGCGGGACGGGCGGGTCCGCAGGTCGTGGACATACTCCGGCGGTGCGCCCGCGATCTCGGCGGCGTCGGCCATGACGCCGATGTAGCGGGCCGAGGGCAGGCCGCCCTCCCACGCGTCGACGACATACAGCCAGGCCAGGACCGGGTCGGTGGTGGTGTCGGACGAGAGGCGGTCGACGCGGCAGCGGATCTTCTTGTGGATCCCCAACTCGGCGCCCTCCCAGCGGTCGAGGGCCTCCTCGTCTTCCTTGGTCATGTCGTAGAGCACGACGAACACCTTGGACAGCGGGTCCTCGACGACGGTGGCCAGCGCGCCTTCCCAGCCGATGTCCTCACCGCCGAAGGTCAGCCGCCACCCGTGCAGCCACCCGGTTCCCGCCATGGGCGAGTGGGGAGCGCGCTGGAGCATTTGCTCCGGATGCATGTTGGACCCATACGCGGCGTAAAGCGGCACGGTAAGACAGCTTAGTGGGCATCGCACGTTAGGTTGGTGCAGTGGTTACCCGCATCGTGATCCTCGGCGGTGGCCCCGCCGGATATGAGGCGGCCTTGGTCGCCGCGGCCCGTGGACCGGAAGTCGCAGATGTCACCGTCGTCGACTGTGACGGCATCGGTGGCGCGTGCGTGCTGTGGGACTGCGTGCCGTCGAAGTCGTTCATCGCCGCGACGGGCGTGCGCACCGAGCTGCGGCGCGCACCCAGGCTGGGCTATTCGATCGATTTCGAGCAGGCCAAGGTCGGTCTGCCGCTGCTCAACGAGCGGGTCAAGGCGCTGGCCGCGGCGCAGTCGCGCGATATCGCCGACCGGCTGCGCAGCGAGGGCATCACCCTGATCGCGGGCCGCGGTGAGCTGATCGACGACGTGCCCGGCATGGCCCACCACCGCATCAAGGTGACCGGGCACGACGGCACCGTGCAGCAGCTCACGGCCGATGTGGTGCTGATCGCCACGGGTGCGAGCCCTCGCGTGCTTCCCAACGCCGAGCCCGACGGTGAACGCATCCTGAACTGGCGCCAGCTCTACGACCTGGACACCCTGCCCGAACACCTCGTGGTCGTCGGCTCGGGTGTCACGGGCGCGGAGTTCGTCAACGCCTACACCGAGCTCGGCGTCGACGTGACCGTCGTGGCCAGCCGCGATCAGATCCTGCCGCACGAGGATTCCGACGCGGCCGCCGTGCTGGAGCAGGTGTTCGCCCAGCGCGGCGTGACGCTGGTCAAGAACGCGCGTGCCGAGTCGGTCACCCGCACCGGCGACGGGGTCCTGGTGACGATGACCGACGGCCGCACGGTCGACGGCAGCCACGCCCTGATGACGGTCGGTTCGGTGCCCAACACCTCGGGCCTGGGCCTGGAGCGTGTCGGCATCGAACTCGGCGCGGGTGGCTACCTGACCGTGGACCGGGTCTCGCGCACCCAGGTGCCGGGTATCTACGCGGCGGGTGACTGCACGGGCCTGCTGCCGCTCGCGTCGGTCGCGGCGATGCAGGGACGCATCGCGATGTACCACGCGCTCGGGGAGGCCGTGGCGCCCATCCGGTTGCGCACGGTCGCCGCCGCGGTGTTCACGCGTCCGGAGATCGCGGCCGTGGGCGTGCCGCAGGCCAAGATCGACGACGGATCCGTGCCGGCCCGCACCCTGACGCTGCCGCTCGCGACCAACGCGCGCGCCAAGATGTCCAGCCTGACCCACGGTTTCGTGAAGATCTTCTGCCGCCCGGCCACGGGTGTGGTGATCGGCGGTGTGGTCGTGGCGCCGATCGCCTCGGAGCTGATCCTGCCGATCGCGCTGGCGGTGCAGAACGGCATCCCGGTGTCCGAACTCGCGCAGACGTTCTCGGTGTACCCGTCGCTGTCGGGCTCGATCACCGAGGCCGCGCGCCAGTTGATGCAGCACGACGACCTGGATTGATCAGGTTTGACCGGCCCGGCAACCGGCAAATCTGAGGCGTGCCACGTAGCCTGAGAACCGTGACTGTCCCGAAACCGGCTCCGGGCGACGGGCAAACCTTCCTGGGGCCACAGCAACGGGCGCAAGCCTGGGAGCAACTCGGCAATCAACAATTTGACGTCGTCGTCATCGGAGGCGGTGTGGTCGGCGCGGGCGCCGCCCTGGATGCCGCGACGCGCGGCTTGAAGGTCGCGCTGGTCGAGGCGCGTGATTTCGCCTCCGGTACCTCCAGCCGCAGCAGCAAGATGTTCCACGGCGGCCTGCGCTATCTCGAACAGTTGGAGTTCGGGCTGGTCCGTGAGGCGCTGCACGAACGTGAACTGTCGCTGACGACGCTGGCCCCACATCTGGTGAAGCCCTTGCCTTTCCTGTTCCCGCTCACCAACCGGTGGTGGGAGCGGCCCTACGTGGCGGCGGGCATCTTCCTCTACGACCAGCTCGGCGGCGCGAAATCGGTTCCGGCGCAGAAGCATCTGACCAAGGCCGGTGCGTTGCGCCTGGCGCCCGGACTCAAGCGCAGCTCGCTGATCGGCGGAATCCGTTACTACGACACCGTTGTCGACGACGCCAGGCACACCATGACCGTCGCGCGCACCGCGGCCCACTACGGTGCGGTGGTGCGCAGTTCGACGCAGGTGGTCGCGCTGCTGCGCGAGGGTGACCGGGTGACCGGCGTGCGGGTGCGTGACTCCGAGGACGGCTCGGTCACCGAGGTCAACGGCCACGTCGTGGTCAACGCGACGGGCGTGTGGACCGACGAGATCCAGGCGTTGTCCAAGCAGCGCGGCCGCTTCCGGGTGCGGGCCTCCAAGGGCGTGCACATCGTGGTGCCGCGCGACCGTATCGTCAGCGAGGTCGCGATCATCCTGCGCACCGAGAAGTCGGTGCTGTTCGTGATCCCGTGGGGCACGCACTGGATCATCGGCACCACCGACACCGACTGGAATCTCGATCTCGCGCACCCGGCCGCGACGAAGGCCGACATCGACTACATCCTGGGCCACGTCAACACCGTGCTGGCGACACCGCTGACCCACGACGACATCGACGGCGTCTACGCGGGACTGCGGCCACTGCTGGCCGGTGAGAGCGAGGAAACCTCCAAACTGTCACGCGAACACGCCGTCGCGGTGCCCGCGCCCGGCCTGGTCGCGATCGCGGGCGGGAAATACACCACCTACCGCGTGATGGCCGCCGACGCGATCGACGCGGCCGCGGAGTTCGTGCCGACGCGCGTGGCACCGTCGATCACCGAGAAGGTTCCGCTGATGGGCGCCGACGGGTACTTCGCGCTGATCAACCAGACCGAGCATGTGGGACGGCAGTACGGCCTGCACCCGTACCGGGTGCGGCACCTGCTGGACCGTTACGGCTCGCTGATCGGCGAGGTGCTCGCGCTCGCCGACGGCAAACCTGAACTGCTCGAGCCGATCACCGAGGCGCCGGTGTACCTCAAGGTCGAGGCGGCCTATGCCGCGGCGGCCGAGTCGGCGCTGCACCTCGAGGACATCCTGGCCCGGCGCATGCGCATCTCGATCGAGTACCCGCACCGCGGCGTCGAGTGCGCGCGCGAGGTTGCCGAAGTGGTTGCCCCGATCCTGGGATGGAGCGGCGAGGACGTCGACCGCGAGGTCGCCACCTACGCCGCCCGGGTGGACGCCGAGGTGCGCTCGCAGCAGCAACCCGACGACGAATCCGCCGATGCGCTGCGGCAGGCCGCGCCCGAGGCCCGCGCCGAGATCCTCGAACCGGTACCGCTCAATTGAGACGCCCGGCGGCGTCCCCGAAGGGCCTGCCGGAACGTCCGGGGCACGAGGGGATCGGTCCGGCACGTCTCAAGGTCCAGGGCGGCCGGTTGGTCGACGAACTCGAGCGGCGCTTCGGCGCGGGATGGAAAGTCCGCGCGGGCGAGGTCTTCTCGCGTGACGGCACGGTTCTCGACGAATCCACGGTGCTACCACCGGGAAGCCACGTGTATCTGTACCGGGATCTGCCCGACGAGGTCGTCGTGCCGTTCGACATCCCGGTCCTGTACCGCGACGACGACATCGTCGTGGTCGACAAGCCGCACTTCCTCGCGACCATGCCGCGCGGCGCGCATGTCACGCAGACCGCGCTGGTGCGGTTGCGACGTGAACTCGATCTGCCCGAACTCGCACCGGCGCACCGCCTCGACCGGCTGACCGCGGGCGTGCTGCTGTTCACCGTGCGCCGCGAACTGCGCGGTGCATACCAGACCATGTTCGCGCGCGGCGACGTGCAGAAGACGTATCTCGCGCACGCCGAGGGCGTGCCGAAGATCGCGTTGCCCGCGACGCTGCGCAGCCGGATCGTCAAGCACCGTGGACGATTGCAGGCTTTCGAGGAGCCGGGGGAGCCCAATGCCGAGACGTATGTCGAGGCCGTGGGCGACGGGCTCTACCGGTTGACCCCGCGCACCGGACGCACGCATCAACTGCGGGTGCACATGGCGTCCATCGGCCTGCCGATCACCGGTGATCCGTTCTATCCCACCGTGATCGACGTGGCACCCGGCGACTTCGGCCGCCCGTTGCAGCTGCTGGCCCAGCGGTTGATGTTCGACGATCCGGTCAGCGGTGCGCGCCGC
This sequence comes from Mycolicibacterium smegmatis, assembly GCF_001457595.1. Classification (GTDB taxonomy): domain Bacteria; phylum Actinomycetota; class Actinomycetes; order Mycobacteriales; family Mycobacteriaceae; genus Mycobacterium; species Mycobacterium smegmatis. Next base: position 1,893,266 of record NZ_LN831039.1, read on the forward strand.
GAGTTCGTGAGCCGCCGCACCCTCGGGTGAGGTTCGCTCAGCGTGAGTGACTCAGCCGGGCCATTTCGTGCGGCCGTCGCCGTGGTCGAGCAGCAGATGAAGCTCGTCTGACCAGGCGTGGGCGCGCTGGTGGTCGAGCACCTTGCGGGTCAGGGCGGCCAGCAGGCCACACAACACGGTGATGGCTGCCCACAGCGCGACGGCCGATCCGGTCGCGTACGCCCTCGCCGTCGTCGGGGAGATGGGCGGCGGAACACGCTGGCCCTTGGCGTCGACCCAAATCTGGACCTTGTCGCCCGGCTGGACCTTGCCGGTGGGACGCAAGGCGCCCGTGTGTTCCTCGCCGTTGACGTTCCACTTGATGCCGACGATGCGGACGTTGGCCCCTTCGACGTTGGACTGGCTGTCGTTGACCACCGTGGCGTCGACCTGATGACGCGTCTGCGCCTGCACGGTCGCCTCACGGAGTTGGTCGGCATGGACCTCGTCGCCGAACGAGATCACGTACGGGATGACGAGGACGCTGACAACGATCGCCAATACGACGGCGAGAGCCTCGATGCGGTCGGTGCGTCGAACGAGCGGATTCTTACCGAGGGCACGCAGCACCCACCATCGACGCCGGCTGGTGACGGGCACTTGTCACCCGCCTTGTTTCGGGGGTGTTACGGCCATGTATCCCATGCTGACACCGGGTTCCCCTGACTTGCCAGTAAGTAATGGCTGGTGGAGGCCAATATCACACCGGGTGCGCAGGGAGGCGCAGGGCACATGTTCTACTGACGCGGTGGATCGCCAGAGATTCGAGCGCCTCTTCGACATGTCGGATCGTACGGTCATCGTGACCGGGGGTACCCGCGGCATCGGGTTGTCACTCGCCGAAGGGTTCGTGCTCGCCGGTGCGCGCGTGGTCGTCGCGAGCCGCAAGCCCGACGCGTGTGAGACCGCGGCCGCCCATTTACGTGAGCTCGGCGGCGACGCCGTCGGGGTACCCGCGCACACCGGTGACGTCGACGATCTCGGCGCAGTGGTGGAGCGCGCGGTCTCGGAGTTCGGCGGCGTCGACGTCGTGGTCAACAATGCCGCCAACGCGCTGGCGCAGCCGCTGGGGAAGATGACGCCCGAGGCGTGGGCCAAGTCGTACGAGGTGAACCTGCGCGGCCCGGTGTTCCTGGTCCAGCACGCACTGCCGTACCTGCAGAAGAGCCAGAATGCCGCGGTGCTGAACATGGTCTCGGTCGGTGCGTTCAATTTCGCGCCCGCACTGTCGATCTATGCGTCGAGCAAGGCCGCGCTGATGTCGGTCACCCGATCCATGGCCGCCGAGTTCGCGCCGTCGGGGATCCGGGTCAACGCGCTGGCCCCCGGACCCGTGGACACCGACATGATGCGCAAGAACCCGCAGGAGGCCATCGACGCGATGACCGCGGGGACGCTGATGAAGCGTCTCGCCCATCCGGACGAGATGGTGGGCGCCGCGCTGCTGCTGTGCTCGGACGCGGGCAGTTACATGACCGGTCAGGTGGTCATCGTGGACGGCGGCGGAACTCCTCGCTGAACGCGCGCACCACGCCTGCGGTCGACGCCAGGATCTGACTGCGGTTCTCGACGTGCAGCGCGGCCTCGAGGCATCCGGCATCCAGGTTCGCCCACAACACCTGTTTGGTCGATTCGACGCCGAATTTGCCGTAGCTGCAGAGCGTTTCGGCGATCTCCATGGCCTCGGCGGTCACATCGGCGCACACGCGCGAAACCAGCCCGAGCCGTAGGGCTTCGGTGGCGTCGACCGCACGCGCGGTGAGGATCAGGTCGAAAGCTGGGCCCGCACCGATGATCCGGGGCAGGGTGTAGCTGACGCCGATGTCGCATCCGCCGATGCCGAGTTTGATGAACTGCGTGCAGAAGCGTGCCGATTCGGCGGCCAGCCGGATGTCGCTCGCGGCGGCCAGCGCGAAGCCGCCGCCGTACGCCGGCCCGTTGACCGCGGCGATCACCGGCTGACGCAGCCGGTGCAGTTTCACCGTGAGGTTCGCGATGCGTTCCTGCCACCGCATGCCCGAGCGCGGGAACTCCGTCCCGCCTGCGGCCTCGGGCGGATTCGGCGCACTCAGGTCCAGGCCCGAACAGAAGCCGCGACCGGCCCCGGTGAGCACCACGACGCGGCAGTCGTTGTCGGCGGCGACGTCATCGAGGGCGCCGTGCAGCGCCTCGACGAGTTCGTACGAAAGCGCATTGAGTTTTTCGGGCCGGTTGAGCGTGAGGACGGCGATGTCCGGGCGTGGACGGGTGACATCGAGCGGGGTTGCAAGCGACATGAGCCGCAGACTAGACGGTCGGTTCAGTCGGTACTGCGCCATCCGTTGACGCCGACGGCGATCATGCGCATCTGTTTGACGGCCGTGCGGTGGATGGCCTCGATGGACTCCGCGTCGGTGGCGTCCTCGAGCGCCTCGGCCAGCGAGATCATCGCGTTGACGAACAGGTTGGCCAGGATGTTGAGATCCTCGCTGCTCCAGTCCTTCAGCGCGGGGAACCGGGCCAGGTCGATCGCGAGTTCGGAGGTGATCAGGCGGATCTCGGTGCGGATGGCATAGCGCAGCGCCGAGGCCCCACCGGACCGCTCGCGGGCGATGAACCGCCAGTGCTCACGACGCTCGTTGAAGCTGCCGACCAGGATCTCGGCCGACGACTCGATGACATGGTGCGGGTCGAGTTTTCCCGCGCGCGCACCGCGCAGCATGTCGCGCAGCGAGCGGAACGACTCGTCGATGAGTACCAGGCCCAGTGCGTCCATCGAGTCGAAGTGGCGGTAGAAGGCGGCTGGGACGATACCCGCCTCGCGGGTGACCTCACGCAGGCTCAATGCACTGAAGCTGTGGTCCTTGAGCAGCTTGAGCGCAGCGGCGATCAACGCCCGGCGGGTGGCCTCTTTGCGCTCCTCGCGGGTCAGGGTGTCACGCGACCGCGACGTTTCGGATCGTCGTGTTCGGGTACTCGGTGTACGTCTGTTCACTGATGTGAACCGTAGCACAGAAAGCGAATTGATCGTTGACATCTCCCGTCGAACGCACGCATGGTGTACACATGTTCACTCAAACGACCGCCGCCGGATTCGGCCGGCGGTTGCTGGCCGGATCCCGCATGGCGAGGCTGGCCGATCTGTTGACGGGCCCGCACGGTGTGGATCGCTACACCGAGCTGGTCGAGCCCACCTGGTCGCGCCACGACGCGCGCGCCAGGGTGGTCGCGGTGCGGCGGCAGACGCCGCGCAGTGTCACCCTCACGCTGGAACCCAACGGCGCGTTCACCGGTTTTCGGGCCGGTCAGCACATCAACCTGTCTGTCGAGATCAACGGCAGGCGACGCACGCGGTGCTACTCACCGGCCAGCGCCGAGGGCGCCGACGCGATCGAGCTCACCATCGGCCGCCATGACGGCGGTCTGGTGTCGACCTACCTGTGTGATCACGCCTACGCCGGCATGGTGCTGGGGCTCGACTCGGTCGGCGGCGATTTCGTCCTGCCGGACACGCCGCCGGAGCGGATCCTGTTCGTCTCGGGCGGCAGCGGCATCACCCCGGTGCTGTCGATGCTGCGCACGCTGCGTGCACAGGCGTTCACCGGAGAGGTCGGCTTCCTGCACTATGCGCGCAGTGCCGACGAGGCGTGCTACCGCGACGAGCTCGACGGCATCCGCGCGGCCATGCCGCACCTGCGGGTGCTGCACGGGTACACCCGCGACGCGCACGGCACCGACCTGGTCGGGCGATTCGGCCCCGACCACCTGGCCGCCGCGCTGCCGGGGAATCGTCCCGACGCCGTGTACGTCTGCGGCCCAAAGGATCTGGTCGCCGCGGTGGAAGAGCACTGCGACAATGTGCGATCCGAGTGCTTCGTGCCGCCGACGTTCTCGGCATCGGCGTCCGGCGGCACCGTGACCTTCACCGACAGCGCCGTCGCGGTGACCGACGACGGACAACCACTGCTCACGCAGGCCGAGGCGGCCGGGCTGACCCCGCTGAGCGGATGCCGCATGGGCATCTGCCACAGCTGCACGCGGACCAAAACCCGTGGCGCCGTGCGCAACCTGATCACCGGTGCGGTTTCCGGCACCGACAACGAAGACATCCAGATCTGCGTCACCGCACCCGTCGGTGACGTCGACATCGACCTGTGAGGACTCTGATGAGTACACCCACCTACACCCTGACCCCTGACCAGGCCGAGGAGTTCGGGCGCGAACTCGACGCCATCCGTGAGCGCGTGATCGCCGACCTCGGCGAGCGCGACGCCACCTACATCCGCAACGTCATCAAGGCCCAGCGCACGCTGGAGGTAGGCGGCCGGGCGCTGCTGTTCGGCGGCATCTTCCCGCCGTTCTGGCTGGCCGGCACCGCGATGCTGGCGGTGTCCAAGATCCTGGACAACATGGAGATCGGGCACAACGTCATGCACGGCCAGTACGACTGGATGGGTGATCCCGCGCTGTCCAGCAAGACATTCGAGTGGGACACCGCGTGCCCGGCGGATCAGTGGCGGCACTCCCACAACTACATGCACCACACCTACACCAACATCGTCGACATGGACCGTGACATCGGATACGGCATCCTGCGGATGAGCCCCGATCAGAAGTGGAGCCCGTACTACCTGGGCAATCCGGTCTACGCGTTCCTGCTGATGGTGCTGTTCCAGTACGGTGTCGCGCTCCACGAGCTGGAGACCGAACGCATCCGCGCCGGCGAGATCAGCATTGCCGACAAGCGCGAGGTGCTGCGTGAGATCTGGCATAAGACCAAGGCGCAGACCGTCAAGGACTATGTGGCGTTCCCACTGCTGGCGGGTCCGTTCGCGCCGCTGGTGTTCGCGGGCAACCTGACCGCCAACCTCACGCGCAACGTGTGGGCGTTCATGATCATCTTCTGCGGGCATTTCCCCGAAGGCACCCAGGAGTTCTCGCGCGAGCAGGCCGAGAACGAGTCTCGCGGCATGTGGTACTTCCGGCAGCTGCTCGGTTCGGCGAACCTCACGGGTGGCAAGTGGTTCCACATTCTCAGCGGCAACCTGTCGTTCCAGATCGAGCACCACCTGTTCCCGGACATCCCTGCGCACCGCCACGCCGAGATCTCGGCAGAGGTCCGTGAGATCTGCGAACGTTACGGCCTGCCCTACAACAGCGGCCCGCTGGTCAAGCAGTTCGGCACCGTGGTCCGTAAGATCGTGCGGCTGGCGTTCCCGTGGGGCAGCAAGCCCGAGAACCCTGAACCGGCTGGGAAACCGGCTGAGACGCCGGCCGAGCCGGTGTCCGATACCGAGCCGGAAGCCGAACTGGCACTGGCACACTGACCCCACCACAAGTATCCGCTGCGCGACTGTGCGTCGCCAATGCCGACGGTCAGCGAAACAGGTACTGCACGAACAGATTCCATGGGTCGGTGTAGCGGTGGGTGATGTCGGCCGCGCCGGCCTCGCCCAGTAGCCGAACCCAACTGACGACGTCGAGTTCGTACACGTCACGTTCCTCGCGGGACCGGAAGGCGTAGTCGACCTGCTCGATGCACCAGTGGCGCAGGATCGCCTCCCATGCCTCGGTGAGCGCGGAATCCGTGGGCGCCGAGTCGATCGCGTGGGCCACCGCGCGTGCGGCCCGCCGCACGTAGACGTCGAGGAAATGATCGACGAGCGTTTCGTCACCGGGGGACAGGGCGATGTCGTTGTAGCAGTCGGCCTCGTTGAGGATCCCGATGCCGGATCGGGACCGCAACGCCGCGACAACCCGTCGCAGGATCTCCAGCTTGCCGTCACCGGTCATCCCGAACGCCTCGCGCTGCGCGGCGTTCTCGCCGGCGTGGTGATGTAGTGTCAGGCTGCAGACGACGACGTCGGCCGGCGGCGCAGCGGCCGATGCCACGGGAGCCACCACGGAGTGGAAGTCCACGTTCCCGGGAAGCCGCTGCCGCACGGCCTGGTGTGCGTCCGGGTTCGGATCGATGAGTGTGAACGTCCCCGAGGGAAGCGAATCGAGAAGTCCGTGCCACAGGGCACCGTTGCCACCCCCGATCTCCACCACGTGCCAGTCGCTACGCCCGTGCAGTACCGCGCTGATCGCCTCGCGGTTGTGGCCGTATATCGCGTCGACGAACGGTAATTGCGTCCACGCGTTGTAGAGACTGTCAGGCCCGAACGTGGTGTTCCACGCCTCGGTGTCGATTCGTCGCAGACGCGCGCGCAGTTCGGTCAGCGCAGCGAACTGCTCCCCGCGGGGCAGGATGGTCAACCTGTCGAGCGTGGCGGTCCACGTGCGCGATGTCATCGCGTCTTCTGACGCCGGACATGGCGCAAGTATTCGCGGTGCGGCGAAACTGTCCGAAGCGATCTCCCCGCAGCTCAGCGCAACAGGCTTGCCGAAGCCGTGTCACGGAGCCAGCGTTCGGCCTTCTCCGGTGACCAGCCGTTGTCGTCGAGCAGCGTGAAAAACCCGGTGTACCCGAAGAAGAACCACAGCACATCCACAGCATCTTTGACGGTGATCCCAGGTTTGAGTGCATTGAGTTCACAGAGTCGCGTTGCCACGATGTGCATTGCGGCCCGGTAACGCTCGGTCGCCACGTGAAGTCTCTCGGCCGCGGTGTCGTCCTGCTGCGCTGTCGTGAGCACTATCCGCATGACGTCACCCCAGTCACCACGCATGCGCCGTACCGCGGAGGAGGTGAGTTCCATTACCGCGTCGGCGGTCTCGGCAATGTTGATGGCGGCATACGCTTCGGCGACCTCGGGCGCCTGGGTCCACTCGTCGACCAATGTGTGCAGCAGTCCCTGCTTGCCTCCCGCAACGGCGTAAACCGTTGCGGGGGAGACGCGTGCGCGGGTCGCGATGTCGTCGACCTTGGTGCGTACATAACCACGTTGTGCGAACAGTTCACGTGCGGCGTCGATGATTGCTCGCCGTGTCAGTTCTGCGTACTCGGCGCGGCGAGATGTCCCGCGCGGTTGTTCGCTCATGCCGTCAGCGTAACGAGCAGGGTGGCCAACTCCGGACAATGGGTGCAAACTGGAATCATTAGAGTCTAGCTCTAGTGAGTACACCCTTCCTCCGATTCCGGGAGAGTCAATGCTGCAAGTGCACCCCACGATGGTCGACGAGCTCGCGATGTCCATGCCTGAGCGCGTGCACCTCCCCGGCTCACCCGAGTACGGCGACGCCGTGGCCATCTGGAACGGCGCGGTGACGGAACGTCCTGCCGCCGTGGTGCGTCCCACGTCGTCCGGCGATGTGCAGAACGTCGTGCGGTTCGCGCACGAACAGCGGATCCCGGTCACCGTGCGGGCCGGCGGACATGACTGGGGCGGCCGGGCACTCAACGAGGGTGGGCTGGTCATCGACCTGTCGTCGATGCGGAAGGTCTACGTCGATCCGGCCGCGCGCGAGGCGCTCGTCGAGGGCGGCGCCACCGCCGAGGACGTCGTGCAGGCAGCTGAGCGGCACGGGCTCACCGCGGCCGCACCGAACCTCGCCGACGTCGGTTTCACCGGGTTCACCCTCGGCGGTGGCTACGGCCCGCTCAACGGGATCGCCGGCCTCGGTGTCGACAACCTGCTCGAGGCACACGTGGTTCTCGCCGACGGACGGTCGGTCACCGCGAATGCCGGCGACGAGGCGGATCTGTTGTGGGCGCTGCGTGGCGGAGGCGCGAATTTCGGCGTGGTGACGCATCTTCGGGTGCGTCTGCACCCGGTTCCTCACCTGGCCACCGGCGTGCTCATGTTCCCGTGGGAGCAGGCGGCAGAGGTGATGCGCCGTTACGACGCACTGGCGCCGTCGCTGCCGGACGGCCTCACGGCGCAGATCGGGGTGATCCCCGCTCCCGACGGCGGGCCCGTGGTGTTCGTGGCGCCGTACTGGGTCGGCGACCCCGACGAGGGTGACCGATGGGTGGGGGAGTTGCGGCGACTCGGAACGCCGGTGGTCGATCAGGTCGCGCCGATGTCGCCGAGTGCCCAGCTACGCCTGCTCGATCCTCTCGTACCGCGCGGACGGCACTACGAGATGCGCACGGTCAACGTCGAGACGCTGTCCTCAGGGGTGATCGATGCACTCGTGGCTGCCGGCTCGTCGCGTACGAGCCCCGCGAGTGTGCTGGCCCTGCACCACTTCCACGGTGCGTCGACGCGCATCGGCGTCACAGACACCGCATTCGGTCTGCGCACACCGCATTTCCTGGTGGAGATCGTCGCGGCCTGGGACGCCGATTCCGGCGAGGACGGCGAACGGCATCGGCACTGGGCGCAGTCGACTTTCGACGCGCTCGGCGCTCATGCGCTGCCGGGTGGCTACCCGAATCTCATCGGCCCGGACCAGCGGAACCAGGCTGACGCCGCCTACGGCCCCAACGCCGAGCGCCTCCTCGCCGTCAAGGACCGGTGGGACGCGGGGAACGTCTTCACGGCCATTCCTCTTCCGTCGCGATCGGTCACGTCCTGACGCGAGCGGCTTCGGCCGACACCCCGAGCCGCTGAGCAACGGCGCCCACGGCTCGGTACATATCGAATGCCCGTAAAAGCACTCGGGCACAAGCGATCAAGGAGATTGCTTCGATGTTTGCAACTTGCGGCGCCGGTGCCACGATCACCGGTCCGGACGCGCTCGCCGAGCGGTTCGTCCGTGAGACCGAACCCGTCCGGGACTTTTTGATCCGCAACGCCATCCGGCTGACACACCAACGTGCCGACGCCGAGGACCTCGTACAGGAAACCCTGCTCAAGGCGTACCTGTCCTTCGGCAGATACCGAGAGGGCAACCATCTCAAGGCCTGGCTGGCGCGGATCATGTCCAACGCGTGGATCGACAGGCACCGGTCGGCCCAACGGCGTCCGGCAGAACAACTCAGCGCCGAGATGGCCGACCTCAGGTTCAGCGCCGAGATGCTCTCTGCGGGTAGGGGCTGGGTGGATTCCGCGGAGACACAGGCCCTGCAGTCGATGCCGGGTGATGCGGGTATCGCGCTGGCGATGCTGCCGCCCGAGTTGCGCGACATCGTGTACTACGCCTGTGTCGCCGACTACCGGAACACCGAGATCGCGGTGCTGCTCGGCATCCCGGTGGGTACGGTGGGGTCACGGCTGCACCGCGGGAAAGCCCTGCTGCGCGAGGCCCTCTCACCTTCGACCGATACCGGCCAGGCGCCCGACGAGACAAGGATGGCAGGATGACAGCACTTCCCGGCTGGGCCGCGGACCTCGGCATGTCGCCGCACCCGGAAGGGGGCTGGTACGCCGAGACCTGGCGCAGCGACCTGACCATCCCACAGGACGCACTACCCGACGGCTACGCCGGCCCCGCGCAGCGCGGGCACGGCCATCCTGTTCCTGCTGATGCCGGGGCAGGAATCCGCGTGGCACACCGTCCGCAGCGCCGAACTGTGGCTGTACCACCGCGGCAGCCCACTGTTGCTCGAAGTGGGGGCCGAGATGGCCGATACCACAACACATCTGCTGGGTTCCGACATCGCCGCAGGACAGCGGCCGCAGGTATTGGTACCGCCAGGACACTGGCAGCGCGCCCGTCCTCGCGACGACGAACCCACGCTGGTCAGTTGTGTCGTCGCACCCGGCTTCGACTTCACCGATTTCACGATGCACACGTGACAGGGCATCGCGCCTGACTACGAACCGAGTTCGGCCAGTTGGGGAACCGCCGGCGCCATCCCGTCGATCCAGGCCGCGGGGGATCCGGTGGTCGGTATGACAATCGCGGTGTGCACACCCAGTTTCGCGTAATCGGCCATGCTGCGGACGAATTCGTCACGCGTCTCGGGCGTCGGACGCGGATCGTTGTTGGCTATGATCGTCACCCGGATCTGGTCGAAGTCCCGGCCTACGGTGTCGCAGTGCCGTTTCAGGACGTCGATCTTGTGCCCGACCTCGTCGACCGACGACGCGAAAAGGTTGCACGCGTCTCCGTATTGGGCCACCAATCGCAGTGTCTTGCGTTCACCGCTGCCGCCGATCATCACCTTGGGCCGGTTGATGGGCTGCGGTGAACACAGGGTTTCCGCCAACTGGTAGTACTTGCCGTCGTACGGCCCGTTGTCGGCCGGGTCCCACATCTGCGCGCAGATCTGCAGCGTCTCCTCCAACCGCTCGAAGCGCTCGGCGAGCGGGGGGAACGGCACACCGAGTCCCACGTGTTCGCGCTCGAACCACGCCGCGCCGACGCCCAGAACCGCACGGCCACCCGAGAGTACGTCGAGCGTGGTGACGATCTTTGCCAGCAGGCCTGGGTGGCGGTAGGTGACACCGGTGACCAGGAGGCCCAACGGCACCGTCTCGGTATGCGCGGCGAGGTAACCCAGCGTGGTGTAGCCCTCGAGCATGTGTGCCTCGGCGGGCAGGCCCGTCGGCTCGATCTGGAAGAAATGGTCCATGAACGACAACCAGCTCGCACCGGCCGCCTCGGCGGACTCACCTACACGCGCGAGTTCACCGGCGATCGCGGTGGTGCCGCCGTCGATGTCGAAGATCGGAATGTGAAAACCAAGGTCCATGGGTCCTAGAACCGGTGTGGTCCACGTCGCATTCCCGTCAGATCGGCGGCACTGCCGGTGGGTCGATCAGGGATCGGTCGCCGTCGTAGCCGTTGAGCAGAGCGCCCGAGACGTCGTCGTGTGGGGCGCCCATCCGCAGCGCGCTCGCCTTGTCCAGACGCTGATAGTGGCGGATGTCCAGGTCGACAGGCCGCAGATACTCGGACAGGTGCTCCACGATGCGCGGTCCCAGGATCGGGATCAGCGCCGTCGAGGCCAGTGCGGCTCGGTAGCGCAGCCACTCCAGGGCGACCCCGGCCGCGGTTTGTCCGGTCTCGTCGGCGATCGCGAGGACCTCGTCGATCACCGCGGTCTGCTGGGAGTCCTTCTCGACGGCGCGGCCTGCCGCACTGAGCCGACCGGTCTCGCCCCGGCGATATTTGCCGGTGAGGAGCCCACCGGCAAGGGGCGAGTAGAGCAGGACGCCGAGGCCGTATGCCTCGGCCATCGGGAGCAGTTCCCGGTCGGCGGAGCGCTCGGCCAGGCTGTACTCGGTCTCGATGCAGATCGGCCGGGGCATGCCCAGCAGGTCCGCGCGGGCGGCGGCGCCCGCGATGCGCCAGGCCGGGAAGTTGGAGAACCCGCCGTACCGGATCTTGCCGGACCGCACCAGGTCCTCGAATCCCGCCATGATCTCCTCGGCCGGGGTGATCTGGTCGGGAAAGTGGGGCATGAAAACGTCGACGTAGTCGGTGTTGAGGCGTCGCAGGCTCGCTTCCAGCGAGCGCATCATGGTTTTGCGGCCGTTGCCCGTGGTCCCGGGACGTGGTGTCCTCGCGTTCGGGTTCTCTCCCGAATACTTCGTCACCACGACGTAGTCGTCGCGGTCCCGGCCCATGAGGTCACCGAGAAGCGCCTCGGCGCGACCGTCTTGATAGACATTCGACGTGGCGAACGCGGTGCCGCCGGCCTCGACGAACGCCTCGAACACCGCCCGCGCGTCGTCATCGCCGCCGGGCGCGCCGAAACGCGCTGTTCGCAGGGCATACTCCGATACGCGCAATCCGGTGTGCCTGCCGAGTGTTCGGTATCGCATTGAGTGGAGAACGTCAGCGGGCGTGAAATCGTTCCGTCGCGGCGGGGGCAACGGTTCGGAGGATCGGGCATAAACTCCGGTTGTGACAATCGGTTTGATCTGCGCACTGCCGCAGGAACTGGCCCATCTGCGCGACCTCATGGGCGACGTCGACGTTGTTCACCACGCGCACACGACTTTCGAGGCCGGGACGCTCGACGGGCGTGAGGTGGTGGTTGCCGGCACGGGCATGGGCAAGGTCAACGCCGCGCTCGTGACGACCCTGCTGATCCACGGTTTCGGTTGCCGCACAACCGTTTTCTCGGGTGTCGCGGGTGGCTTGGACCCGGATCTGAACGTCGGGGACGTCATCGTGGCCGAGCGGGTGGTCCAGCATGATGCGGGCCTGATCGAGAACGAACAGCTGCAGACCTACCAGGCCGGCCACGTCCCGTTCATCAATCCCACCGACCGCCTCGGCTATGACGTCGACCCGGCCTTGCTCGGCAAGGTCAGGGCTGCGCTTGAGGATCTTCACCTGCCTGGGCTGTCGACGCGTGCGGGTGGGCAGGGCCGCCCGGCTCAGATCGCCTACGGCACAGTTCTTTCAGGTGACCAGTACCTGCATTCTGCGCCGACCCGGGACCGGTTGCACGCCCAGTTCGGAGGCCGTGCCGTCGAGATGGAGGGCGGTGCGGTGGCCCAGGTCGCCGAGGCGTTCGGTGCGGATTGGCTGGTGATCCGGGCACTGTCGGATCTCGCCGGTGAGGATTCCCGGTTCGAGTTCGACCAGTTCGCCGGCGAGGTCGCCGCCGCATCCTGTGCGGTGCTGCGCACGTTGCTGCCCGTGCTCTGAGCGTCCCGTCTGAATGCATCGCTGTCCACAGACGTTCCAAACCTGCAGAAGTTCGTGACCCCCGACACGAAAGGTCTTCTGTGAGAACCTCTGTGAAGTTACTGTCAACCTCGCTGCTCGCCATCCTCGCCGTGGGATCCCCGGCGATCGCGCACGCGACCCCGCCGAAGGGGGTGAGCGCCACTGTGCTGTCCAAGCAGACGGTGGACGGCAAGGACTACATCGTCAGTGACATCACGATCCAGCCGGGTGGCAGCACCGGATGGCACACCCACGAGGGACTGATCTACGGCATCGTCAAGACCGGTGTGCTCACGCATTACGGATCGGACTGCAAGCAGGACGGCGAATTCGGTCCCGGCACGCCCATCACCGATCCCACCGGTGCCGATCACGTCCACATCGGACGCAACGAGGGCTCGGCGCCTCTGGTGCTCGAGGTCACCTACGTCGACCCGGCGGGCGCCCCGACGTCGGACAGCACGCCCAGTCCGGGGTGCAACTTCGACTGAGCGGCGCCGCGCTCAGCCCTCGGGATAGAACAGGAACAACACGCAGCCCTCTTTCGACTGCGGAACGTGCCAGGAACCGGCAGGTGCGTGCAGGAACGTGCCGGCCGGATAATCGTTCACACCGTCGTTGAACACACCCGAGACGACGTAGACCTCCTCGGGTCCCGGGTTGTGGTGATCCTCCTTGCCCCAGACGGCGCCGGGCGCGATCTCGGTGATGACGGCCTTGGCGCCGTTGTCGCCCTCCCACAGGAGCTTGATCGTGATGCCCGGAAACGGTTCTCTGGCCGGCACGTCACCCGAGAAGACCCAGGTGTACCCGGGGGCATTCGGGCCGAACTGCGAGATGTCGCCTTTCGATGTGGTCATGTCAAGCGCAACCTGATCCCACGAGCGACTATTTCCGGTCGCCGCAGTCAGGACGCCGTTTGGCACACGGGGCACCAATAGGTGACGCGCTCACCACCGCGATCGGTCTGGATCAACGTGCCGCAGCGGCGGCACGGTTCACCGGCGCGGCCGTACACCCACAGCTGGCGGCCGTTGCGGGTGTCACCGGTGGTGGTGCGGTTCCAGCGGGAGCGGTTGAGCCACAACATGTCCCTCGCGTGTTGCACGACGCGCAGCGGATCCTTCAGGGTGCCGACCGGTGCGGTGGGCAGGCGGCCGAACACGAAACACAACTCGTTGCAGTAGACATTGCCGACCCCTGCCATCACCCGCTGGTCGAGCAGGGCCTGCGCCAGCGGACGGTCCGGGTCGGCCGCGAGATTGTCCGCAGCGACGCGCGGTTCCCAGTCCGGCCCCAGCAGGTCCGGGCCCAGGTAGGCGACGGCGTCCATGTCGGTACCGCGGTCGAGGACCTCCAGGATCCCCAGGTCGATGCCGATCGCGCGGGTGTCGGCGGTCTCCAGCACGATGCGGATGCGATGGGGCGCGACCTTGGTGTGCCCGATCCGCCAGGCGCCCTCCATCTTGAGGTGCGAGTGGATGCTTGCCGATCCGGCACGGATGAACAGATGTTTGCCGCGGCTGAGCACCTCGTCGACCACCGCACCGCTCAGATCCACCGTGGCGTAGCGCGGCACCCGCACATCGCACCGCGTGAGCGTCTTGCCTTCCAGGGCGGCGCGCAATGCTGCCGCGGTGTGGAACACGGTGTCGCCTTCGGGCATGCCTAACGCAACCTCAGCCCGCGCGGGGTGCGTGACAGCCCGGCGCCCAGCAGGGCGTCCTGCACGACGGCACGCTCGGCGTCCACGTCGGGGTCGAGAACCGCGACGCCGTTGATCCGTTCGACGAGCAGTGACGGGATCCGGCCCGCGCTCACCAGATCGGTGAGCGCACCGGCGGCAGCCCGCTGGGCGTCCGCGTCGGCGCCGAAGCTCAGCAGCGACCGGCCGCCGCGTTCGAGGAACCACACCAACCGCCCGTCCACCAGCGCCACCAGCGCACCGGCCTTGCGGCCCGGGCGGTGTGCCTCGGAATCGGTCGGCCAACCGAGCGCGGCGCCGTACGGGTTGGCGGGATCGGTCGCCGCGAGCACCACGGCGTGATACTCGGGCCGCTCGGGGTCGACGTTGTCGAGATAGGACCGCAGACGGTCGACGGTCGATGCGACCGCGAACTGGGCACCGCCCAGCGACTCCACGAAGTAGCCGCGCTGACACCGGCCCGCATCCTCGAACGCGCTGAGCACCTTGTACAGCGTGGCGAACCCGCCGGGCACCCCTTCGGCGCCCACCGCGCCCTTGGTGAGCACGCCGTGGCGGCCCAGCAGCAACTCGGCCTGGAAGTGGGCGCGCACGGTCGAATCCGGTTCGGCGGCAGGCAGTGCCGACCACCGCCCCGACACGGTCGGATCGGTGCCGCGGGTCTGGGCGTGCGCCACGCTGTAGCGGCTCAACCGCGGCGGCCGTTGGCGCTGCCGGTGTGCGGGCGCGCCCGACCGTCGCGGCCCAGACAGCACGGCACGCACCGGTGCGAACGTGTCGCCGGTGACCCAACCGGCCCAGATGAGTTCCCACAGCGCCTGTTTGAGTTCCTGGCCCGCGGTCCCCTCGACGGTGCCGTCGGTGAGCTGGCGGAAGAAATACGCGCCACCGTGGCCGAGGGTTTCCAGGATCACGCGATGCGTGTCGGTGAACTCGATCTCGGCACCGTGCGTCAGCGTCAACGGCGCGGTGTCGGCCAGGTGGAACGCGACCCATCCGTCGCCGTTGCCGATCTGGCCCGCACCCGACCACATCACCTCACCCGAGGCGAGCAGTTCGTCGAGCATCGCGGGCTGGTAGTCACGCACGCGCTGGGGGAACACCAGCGATTCGACCGCAGAGGCCGGGATCGGCACACCGGCAAGTTGTTCGATCACGGTGGCGAGCCCGTCGACGCCCGTGGTGTTGGTCGATCCGACATGCTGCCAGGACGGGAGGAACCGTGCGTAGGCGTCGGTGCTGACCGGTTCCACCTGTGCGCGCAGCGCCGCGAGCGACCTGCGGCGCAGGATCTTGAGGACCTGCGCGTCGCACCACTGTTCACCGCTGAGGTCGGCGGCGAATTCGCCGCGGATCAACCGTCCGTCGACAGCCATGCGGCTCAACACATCCGACGCGACGCGCACGCCGAGGCCGAAGCGTGCGGCGGTCTGCTCGGTGGTGAACGGGCCACGGGTGCGCGCGTAGCGGCCGATCAGATCACCGAGCGGATCCGACGCCGACTCGGTGAACGCGGCCGGCACACCCACCGGCACCGGCACACCGATACCGTCACGCAGCAGCCCGATGTCCTCGACGGCGGCCCACCAGGTCTGACCCGCGTACGTGACGGGCAGTGCCCGTTTGGCGGCGTGCAGCCCGTCGAGCCAGGCGCCGATGTTGTCGGCGGTGCAGCGCTGGGCGATGTCGGCCTCGGTGAGGGGACCGAGCAGTCGCAGCAGATCCGCCACGCCCTCGGCGTCGCGCGCGGCGCGCTCGGGCGTGAGGTGTTGCAGCTGTGCGGAAGTCGAGGCGACCACGGCCGGATCGAGCAGCTCACGCAGCTCGACGCGGCCGAGCAGTTCGGACAGCAGCACGGTGTCGAGCGCCAGTGCCGCGGCGCGTCGTTCGGCCAGCGGGCTGTCACCTTCGTACATGAACGCCCCGACGTACCCGAACAGCAGCGACGCCGCGAACGGCGACGGAGTCGCGGTCTCGACCTCGACGATCCGCAGGCGCCGCTGCGCGATCTTGTGCATGAGTTCGATGAGGGCGGGCACGTCGTAGACGTCCTGCAGGCACTCACGCACGGCCTCCAGCACGATCGGGAAATCCGGGTACTTGCGCGCGATGTCGAGCAGTTGCGCGGCCCGTTGCCGCTGGTGCCACAGCGGCGAGCGTTTCCCCGGGTGCCTGCGCGGTAGCAGCAGGGCCCTGGCCGCGCACTCGCGGAACCGTGACGCGAACAGCGCGGACCCGCCCACCTCCGCGGTCACGATCGGCTCGATCTCGTCGGCGTCGAACACGAACAGATCTGCGCCGGGCGGCGTGTCACCACTGTCGGGCAGCCGGACGATGATGCCGTCGTCGGATGCCGTGGGCTTCTCGTCGATGCCGTAGCGTTCCCGTAACCGCCGGCCGACCGCGAGTGCCAACGGGCCGTGCACGCGAAGGCCGTACGGCGAGTGCAGGATCACCCGCCAGTCGCCGAGTTCGTCGCGGAACCGTTCGACGACGAATGTGGTGTCGCTGGGTACCACACCGGTGGCCTCGCGCTGTTCGCGCAGCAACTGGTGCAGGTTGTCGGTCGCGTAGCCCGCGAAACCCATTTTCTGGCAACGCTTGTCGAAAGCCTTGCGGTCCAGGCTCGCGAGCTCACCGGTGAACGCGCCGACCGCGGCACCCAGTTCGGCCGGGCGGCCCACGCTGTCGCCGCGCCAGAAGGGCAACCGTGCGGGCTGGCCCGGCGCCGGGATCACCAGCACCCGGTCGTGCGTGATCTCGGTGATGCGCCAACTGGTCGCGCCAAGCGAGATCACATCGCCGGGCCGGGATTCGTAGACCATCTCCTCGTCGAGTTCACCTACGCGGGAAGGCTTTTCGGTCTCGGAGGCCAGGTATACGGTGAACATGCCGCGATCCGGGATCGCGCCGCCCGAGGTCACCGCGAGCCGCTGCGCGCCGGGGCGAGCGGTCAGTGTGCCCGTGTCACGGTCGTAGACCAGGCGGGGCCGCAACTCGGCGAACTCGGTCGACGGGTACTTGCCCGACAACAGGTCCAGGGTGGCCTCGAATGCGCTGCGCGGCAGCGTCGCGAACGGTGCGCTGCGGCGCACGGCGTCGAACCAGGCGTCGGCGTCGACCGGTTCCAGCGCGGCAACCGCGACGGTGTGCTGGGCCAGCACGTCGAGCGGGTTGGCGGGCACCCGCAGGGTCTCGATGTCGCCGGTCTGCATGCGCTGCACGGTGACCGCGCATCCGATCAGATCCGTGCGGTGCTTGGGGAACAGCACGCCCTGGGAGATCTCACCGACCTGGTGGCCGGCGCGGCCCACGCGTTGCAGACCGCTCGCCACCGAAGGCGGCGCCTCGACCTGGATCACCAGATCGACCGCACCCATGTCGATCCCGAGTTCCAGGCTCGACGTCGCGACGACGGCGCGCAGCCTGCCGCTCTTGAGGTCGTCCTCGACCTGGGCCCGCTGCTCCTTGCTGACCGAGCCGTGGTGAGCGCGCGCGAGCAGCGGCGGGGCCCCGTTGGCCTGCCCGCTGCCCATGAGATGCGCCGGCGCCCCGCCGCCGACCTCCGGATTGGGCCCGGCGGGCAGTTCGATGCCGCTGCGCTCGGCGTGGATCTCGTTGAGCCGCGAGGTCAGCCGCTCGGCGAGACGCCGCGAGTTGGCGAACACGATCGACGAATTGTGCGCCTCGACGAGGTCGACGATGCGTTCCTCGACGTCGGGCCAGATCGAGTTGTTGTCCAGATTCGCCATGTCGGGCACCGGCACCTGCACCGACAAATCGAAAGTCTTGGCCGCGGGCGGGCAGACGATCGTGGTGGGGGCCTGCCCGGACAGGAACCGCGCGACCTCCTCGGGCGGGCGGACCGTGGCCGACAACCCGATGCGCTGCGCCGGTGTGTCGAGGAGCTGGTCAAGACGCTCCAAAGACAACGCGAGGTGCGCGCCGCGCTTGGTGGCGGCCACCGCGTGCACCTCGTCGACGATGACCGTGCGCACCGAGGTGAGCGTCTCGCGGGCCGCCGAGGTCAGCATGAGGAACAGCGATTCGGGCGTCGTGATCAGGACGTCCGGGGGGTTGGCGATCATCGCACGGCGCTGGTTGGGCGGGGTGTCGCCGGAACGTACACCGACCGTGATGGACGGCGCGGGCAGTCCGTGCCGCTCGGCGACGCGGGTGATGCCGGTCAACGGGGTGCGCAGGTTCCGTTCGACGTCGACGGCCAGCGCCTTGAGCGGGGACACGTAGAGCACCTGCGTGCCCTGTGACGGTTCCCGGGCGGGATCGGCGAGACGGTCGATCGCCCACAGGAACGCGGCCAGGGTCTTGCCCGACCCCGTCGGGGCGATGACCAGCGTGTTGTTGCCTTCGGAGATTGCGGACCACGCGTCGGCCTGCGCGGGTGTGGGCGCTGCGAACGCGGTGGTGAACCACTCCCGGGTCAGCGCGCTGAACCGGCCCAGCGGATCAGCCCCATTGGTGGTCATCTAGCCATGGTGCACCCGGGCACCGACAAGGAACATGTCTGTTCGCGGCCGGCGGATCACATCAGTCGGCTTTGCCCTGGCTCCTGGCCTCGGCGCCGCTCTGCTCGGCGTCGAAGGAATCGTCGCCCGCGGCCCGTCCGACGAAGCGCCCGCCCTCCCGCGAGGTGGCGACGTTCTCATCGGAGTCGACATCTTCTTCGGACCTGTCGTCCGTGTCTTCGGGGTGCTCGGCCATGGGCTGGTACTACCCGGCGAACACCGTGGTGAAACCGGGCTTGAGCTGCGGCCGACCGGGGTACTTTCAGGGCATCGGCAGGTTGTCCCGCACGATGCGCACGTATAGGTCCGCACATGGAGTGGTTCACGGCATCCGACTACTGGCTGGCACGGATGGTGTTGCAGCGGGGGATCGCGGCGCTCTACGTCGTCGCGTTCGTCGCGGCGGCGCTGCAGTTCCGGGCACTGCTGGGCGAGCGCGGCCTGTTGCCGATCCCGCGGTTTCTGGCGCGTAGCTCGTTCCGCAATTCGCCGAGCATCTTCCACCTCCACTACTCCGACCGGTTCTTCGCCGCGGTCTGCTGGACCGGCGCCGCGGTCGCGGCCGCCATGGTGCTGGGCGCAGGGGACCGGTTGCCGCTGTGGGCCGCGATGCTGGTGTGGGTGCTCCTGTGGGTGCTGTACCTGTCGATCGTCAACGTGGGACAGGCCTGGTACTCGTTCGGATGGGAGTCGCTGCTGCTGGAGGCAGGCACGCTCGCGGTGTTCCTCGGCAACGACGACGTGGCGCCGCCGCTACTGGTGCTGTGGCTCGTGCGGTGGCTGCTGTTCCGCGTCGAGTTCGGCGCCGGGATGATCAAGATGCGCGGCGACCGCTGCTGGCGTGATCTGACGTGCCTGTACTACCACCACGAGACCCAGCCGATGCCCGGCCCGCTCAGCTGGTTCTTCCACCACCTGCCCAAGCCGCTGCACCGCGTCGAGGTGGCGGGCAACCACGTGGCGCAACTGGTGATCCCGTTCCTGCTGTTCGCCCCGCAGCCGGTCGCGAGCACTGCGGCCGCGGTTGTCATCGTCACGCAGCTGTGGCTCGTGGCCTCAGGGAACTTCGCGTGGCTCAACTGGATCACGATCGTCCTGGCGTGCGGGGTGGTGTCGGATACGGCGCTTTCCGCCGTGGTCGGGGTGTCGGCGGCGCCCGATGTGGGTGACCCGCCGGTGTGGTACGTGGCCGCGGTGGTCGCGTTCACCGCGATGGTGGTGTCGTTGAGCTTCTGGCCGCTGCGCAACCTGGTCACAAAGCGGCAGCGGATGAACATGTCCTACAACCGGTATCACCTGGTGAACTCGTACGGCGCGTTCGGCGTGGTCGGCCGCACACGCGACGAGGTGGTGATCGAGGGGACCGACGAGCCGACGATCAACGACGAGACGACGTGGCGTGAGTACGAGTTCAAGGGCAAGCCGGGGGACGTGCGACGCCTGCCGCGTCAGTTCGCGCCGTATCACCTGCGCCTGGACTGGCTGATGTGGTTCGCGGCGATCTCACCGACCTATGCGCATCCGTGGCTGCGGACGTTTCTGGAACGGCTGCTCGAAGGCGACCGGGCGACGCTGAAGCTGTTGCGCACCAACCCGTTTCCCGGTGAACCGCCGCGGTATGTGCGGGCACGGCTGTACCGGTACCGCTACAGCACGTGGGACGAACTGCGCCGCGACCACGTGTGGTGGCAGCGCACGCTGCTGGGCGACTATGTGCCGCCGGTGACGCTACGTGCCGGGCACGGCAGTGCCGCGCAGTGACCGCTGGTAGCGCCGCATCCCGGCGATCCAGCGGTCGTAGTCGGAACCCTTGCGGCGGTACAGGTCGAGTACGTGCGGGTGGGGCAGGACGAGGAACCGCCCGGCCTGTACGGCCTCGACGGTCACGGTTGCCACATCCTGCGGCGTGATCACGTCACCGGACTGCACGATCGACTCGGCGCCGACGAGGGCATCGGTCTCGGCCGAGTTGCGCACGGCATGCAGCAGCGGGGTGTCCACCCCCAGCGGGCACACGCAACTCACGCCGACGCCGTCGTCGCCGTAGGTGATCGCGAGCCACTCGGCGAAGCCCACCGCGGCGTGCTTGGTGACGGCGTAGCCGGCCGCGCCGATCTGCGAGAGCAGACCGGCGGCCGAGGCCACCGACACGAAATACCCGCGCCCGCGCGAGATCCACTGCGGCACCAGGACATCGGCGGCCCGTATGTGCGCCCGCAGGTTCACCGCGAGGATGCGGTCCCACTCCTCGTCGGTGCCCAGACCCGACGCGCCGATGATCCCCGCGTTGGCGACGTAGATGTCGACCGGGCCGAACTCGGTGCGGGTGAGCGCCTCGATGTCGGCTGTGGCGGAGGCGTCCGCGCGCACCGCCACGGCGTTCCCGCCCGCCGACTCGATCCGTGCCGCGGTGGCTGCGGCGCCCGGTTCGTCGAGGTCGGCGACGACGACGCGGGCGCCCGCGGCCGCGAACGCCTCTGCCAGCGCCGCGCCGATGCCCGAACCGCCGCCGGTGACCACGGCGGTCGTGCCGTCGATGTCCATGTGCCTCTTTCTACCCGAGTTCCTACCCGGGGCCGGTGCTACCCGAAGTGCACGCCTTGCGCCAGCGGCAACTCCGAGGAGTAGTTGACGGTGTTGGTGGCGCGGCGCATGTAGGCCTTCCACGCGTCCGAACCCGACTCGCGCCCACCACCGGTCTGCTTCTCGCCGCCGAACGCGCCGCCGATTTCGGCGCCCGACGTGCCGATGTTGACGTTGGCGATGCCGCAGTCCGATCCGTCGGCCGCCAGGAACCGCTCGGCCTCGCGCACGTCGGTGGTGAAGATCGCCGACGAGAGCCCCTGCGGCACCGCGTTGTTGAGCGCGATCGCCTCATCGAGGTCGTCGTAGGTGAGCACGTAGAGGATCGGCGCGAAGGTCTCGTTGTGCACGATCTCGGTCTGCGCGGGCATCACCACGACCGCGGGTGCGACGTAGAACGCGCCTTCCTCGTCGCCGAGCTCGTGACGTTCACCGCCGTGGACCGTGCCGCCGTCGGCGCGGGCCTGCTCCAGCGCGCCCACCATGTCGCGGTAGGCGCGGGCGTGGATCAGCGGACCGACCAGCGTGCCCTCGGCGGACGGGTCACCGATCGGCAGGCTCTGGTACGCCGAGACGACGCGGCGCACCACCTCGTCGGCGACCGAGGAATGCACGATCAGCCTGCGCAGCGTCGTGCACCGCTGGCCCGCGGTGCCCGCGGCTGAGAACACGATCGCCCGCACGGCGAGATCGAGGTCCGCCGAGGGCGTCACGATCGCGGCGTTGTTGCCGCCGAGTTCCAGCAGCACCTTGCCGAACCTCGCCGCCACCCGCGGGCCCACCTCCCGGCCCATCCGGACCGATCCGGTCGCGCTGACCAGGGCCACCCGCGGGTCGTCGACCAGGCGTTCGCCGACCTCGCGGCCACCTTGCACCAGCCGGCTCACCGCGGCAGGCGCGCCGACGTCGGCGGCGGCCCGCTCGATGAGCGCCTGGCACGCGATCGCGGTCAGCGGCGTGAGCTCCGACGGCTTCCACACGACGGTGTCACCGCACACCAACGCGATCGCGGTGTTCCACGACCACACGGCCACGGGGAAGTTGAACGCGGTGATCACCCCGACCACGCCCAGCGGGTGCCAGGTCTCCATCAACCTGTGGCCCGGGCGCTCCGAGGCGATGGTGCGGCCGTACAACTGGCGCGACAGCCCGACGGCGAAGTCGCAGATGTCGATCATCTCCTGCACCTCGCCGAGTGCCTCCGAGGTGATCTTGCCCGCCTCGACCGTCACGAGCGTCGCGAGATCGGCCTTGTGCTCGACGAGCAGCTGGCCCAGCCGCGCCACGAGCGCACCGCGCACCGGGGCAGGCGTGGTGCGCCACACGGAAAACGCCTGGGCCGCTTCGGCGATCGCCGCGTCGGCGGCCTCGGCGGTGTGTGCGGGCAGCGTGAACAACACGTCGCCGGTGATGGGTGTGCTGGCGTGCAGGTCACCGTCGGACGCGCCGCCCGGCTCGGCGAGCGCGGTTGTCGCGCCGATCGCGTCGAGAGCACGGCGCACCCGCTGCCGCAGCTCGTCGGCCGTGGGAAGACCGGCCGCGCCGGCGCCCTGGGGTTTGTCGGTGGTGATGTTCGCAGTCATCGTTGGGCCTCTCTGGTCGGCTGTACTGGGTTGGGGCCGGGCTGGACAGGTGAACCGCTACAGTGCGGGCCATGGGCGAACCGGACGAACAGTCGTTGGATGGGATCGACCGGATTCTGGTCCGCGAACTCGTGGCAGATGGGCGGGCGACTCTGGCGCACCTCGCGGCGGCCGCCGGGCTCTCGGTGTCGGCAGTGCAGGCCCGCGTGCGACGTCTGGAATCCCGCGGTGTGGTGACCGGGTACGCGGCGCGGATCAACCCCGAAGCGCTGGGCAACATGCTTTCGGCGTTCGTCGCCATCACTCCTCTCGATCCGTCCCAACCCGATGATGCGCCTGCCCGGCTGGAGCACATCCCCGAAATCGAGTCGTGCCATTCGGTGGCGGGCGACGAGAGCTACGTCCTTCAGGTCCGGGTGGCCTCGGCGCGTGCTCTGGAGGACCTGCTGCAGCGCATCAGGACCGCGGCGAACGTCAGGACCCGCAGCACCATAATCTTGCAGACATTTTACACAGGTAGGGACTACATTCCGTAAACCTTGCGGTCTCGGGTCGCATTCACCGTAAAAATTGCGCTAACCTGGCGGCATGACCGCTCTGCTGAACACGCCTGTCTCCGGATCGTCCTCGCCGGGCGCGAGCCCAGAGCTCGCTCCTGAACTCGTTCGGGAGACACTGGCCCGCAGCATCCTGGCCGACGGTTTCGACTTCGTGCTGGACCTGGAGGAGTCCCGCGGATCGCATCTGGTCGACGCGCGGACCGGTGAGCGTTTCCTGGACATGTTCACGTTCTTCGCGTCGTCGGCGCTCGGCATGAACCATTCGGCGCTGGCCGACGATCCCGAGTTCCGCGCCGAACTGGCGCAGGCCGCGCTGAACAAGCCCAGCAACTCCGACATCTACAGCGTGCCGATGGCACGGTTCGTCGACACGTTCCGGCGGGTGCTCGGCGACCCGGCGCTGCCGCATCTGTTCTTCGTCGACGGCGGTGCGCTCGCCGTGGAGAACGCACTCAAGGTGGCGTTCGACTGGAAGAGCAGGCACAACGAGGCGCACGGGATCGACCCGGAACTGGGCACCAAGGTCCTGCACCTGCGCGGCGCGTTCCACGGCCGCAGCGGCTACACCCTGTCGCTGACCAACACCGATCCGGTCAAGGTCGCCCGCTTCCCGAAATTCGACTGGCCGCGCATCGACGCGCCCTACGTGCGTCCCGGACTCGACGACGACGCCATGGCGGCGCTGGAGGCCGAGTCGCTGCGCCAGGCGCGTGCGGCGTTCGAGGCACACCCGCACGACATCGCGTGCTTCATCGCCGAACCCATCCAGGGTGAAGGCGGGGACCGCCACTTCCGGCCCGAATTCTTCGCGGCCATGCGCGAACTGTGCGACGAGTTCGACGCGCTGCTGATCTTCGACGAGGTCCAGACGGGCTGCGGCATCACCGGAACCGCCTGGGCCTACCAGCAATTGGGTGTGATGCCCGATGTGGTCTCGTTCGGCAAGAAGACGCAGGTGTGCGGCGTGATGGCCGGGCGCCGTGTCGACGAGGTGGCCGACAACGTGTTCGCCGTGAGCTCGCGCATCAACTCCACCTGGGGCGGAAATCTGGTCGACATGGTGCGCTCGCGCCGCATCCTCGAGGTGATCGAGCGCGACGGCCTGCTGGACAATGCACGCGACATGGGCGCGTACCTGCTCGACGAGTTGCGCGTGCTGGCAACACGATTCCCGGGCGTCGTTGTCGACCCGCGCGGTCGCGGACTGATGTGCGCCTTCAGCATGCCCACGCCCGAGGACCGCGACGCCCTGATCCGCAAGCTGTGGGACCGCCACGTCATCATGCTGCCCAGCGGGGCGGATTCGGTGCGGTTCCGTCCGGCGCTGCCCGTGACGCGCGCCGAGATCGACGCGTGCCTCGACGCCGTGCGCGCCGTGCTCAGCGAGCGCTGAGCAGCGCTCACGCCCGGGACCCGTCGGCCGCGGCCCGTCGCAGGATGGACCGCAGACGCGGCATGTCGTCACCGCCGACGAGTTCGCATCCGTGCAACTCGGCGAGTTTGCGTGCGGCCGGGGTGAACTCGTTGTTGGACACCACCATGGTTCTGGTGCAGTCCTGCATCGGCGCTCCGGCCACCACCTCCTGCACCGCGCCCGCGCCCACCGGCCGGGACTGCCGCTTGCACTGGATCGCGATGCGGTGCGGACGGCGTCCGACGATGAGGTCCACACCCCAGTCCCCGCTCAGCGGGGTCATGATGACCGGCAGGCCGCACGATCTGGCGATACGCGCGACGTAGTCCTCGAACTCCAGGCCCGACATGTCCGCCGCGGTGCTCTCGCGGGGACCCGGGGTGCGCGCACCGCGCACGACGGCGAGGACGAAGCGCGGCAGTGCCGCGAGCGCGAGCGGCACCACCATGCCGATCGCCACCGTCCACGGCAGGCCGGCCCCGGCGAGATGACCCGTGAGCGCCGCGGCCAGGCCCACGGCGAGACAGAGCTTGATCCGCGTCACGTGCGCAGATGGTAGAGGTGCGGTGCGACAGGTCGCCGCGACTCACGCGGTTGTTCCCGGGTTTAGCACAAGCGGTCGCCGGGAAGTCGTCTCTCGCCGAGAGCAACGAGCCGGGAGATGTGATGGCGATCTGTGCCACCTGTGGAAACGATTACGACAAAGCCTTCACCGTGAGCTGGGAGGGGCACACCGAAGCGTTCGACAGCATCGAGTGCGCGGCCGCCCACGTGGCACCGGAATGTGCGCACTGTGGCTGCCGGATCCTCGGACACGGCCTCGAGGCAGCCGGGACGATGTTCTGCTGTGCGCACTGCGCACGCAAGGCAGGCCACTCCGAGTTGGTCGACCGCGAGGCGGTGGGCTGAGTGGTTCCCAGTCCGTTGCGAAGTCCATCCCGGTCCCTGCGGTCGCCGGACGACGCGACCGATCGCTCGCCCCACGAGAGCGTTCGGGAGGCGGTGAGGTACGGGACCGTCGCGGCCGGCATCGCCGGGGTGTTCATGGTGTTGTCCACACTCTGGCTCAGCACGTGTGTGGGTGATACGGCCGACGCCGTCGCGTGCGGCGCGCCGCAGCGGACCCTTCTGACCCTCGCGGCGCCGGGGGCCCTGCTGGCCGCCGGGATGTGGGCGCTCGCGCGCCCGCATCACACCGAGACGCCTCGTGAACACGCCCGCGCCTGGCAGGGCGCGGGTCTGGTGCTGCTGACCCTCATGGTCGTCACCCTGGCGGTCTCGCTGCGCCACCTCCCCGGGCTGGGGCAGCTGTGACCGCGCCGACGCTGAACGCTCTGGCGCTGGTGTGCAGTCTCAAACGCAGCCCCGCCGATTCCAGCAGCGATCTGATGGCCCGGCACGTGTGCGACGACCTCGGCGCGGCCGGCGTGGGCACCGAGATCCTGCGATGCGCCGACTACACGATCGAACCCGGGGTCGAGGCCGACATGGGCGGTGACGACCAGTGGCCCCAGATCCGCGAGAAGATCCTCGCCGCCGACGTACTGGTGATCTCCACACCGGTGTGGGTCGGTCACCCGTCCAGCATCACCCAGCGCGTGCTCGAGCGCCTTGACGCCGAGCTGTCCAACACCGACGACGCCGGCAGGCCCGTACTGGCGGGCAAGGTCGCACTGGTGGCCGTGGTCGGCAACGAGGACGGCGCCCACAAGACCGTGGCCGACGTGTTCCAGGCGCTCAACGACATGGGGTACAGCATCCCGGCGCAGGGATGCACCTACTGGAACGGCGAGGCCATGCAGGGCGTCGACTTCAAAGACCTCGACACTGTGCCGGATCCGGTTGCCGGTGCCACCGCGGCGGCCGCGCGCAACGCGGCGCACCTCGCGGGCCTACTCAGTACCGGCCCGTACCCGCCATACGAGTGATCGTACGAGGCAACGATATTCGCGGACATCCGGGAACATTCGGGAACTTCGGAAAGGAAAGTGACGATGGCTGACGAACCTGTCGATCATGCCAGGACCACACGACCACACGCCGGCGAGACCATGAAGGACGCCAGAAACCTGCCGGGTCTGGCGATCATCGGCGTCTCCCTCGTGGTGTTCGTGAGCAGCCTGGTCGCGTTCGCGACCGACCACATGAGCATCGGAGGAATGCTGGTGGGGTTGGCCGCGGTCGGTGCAGTGGTGGGCGGGGCCTGGCTGGCCACCGAGCACTACCGCGTCCGCAAGAACGAAGAGCGTTGGTACGCAAATCATCCCGGGATCATGCGGCAGCACCCCAGCTGACCGGTGCAAGAGAGCGCGAAAAGATGGCCCAGCCGAAATCGGCTGGGCCATCTGCGTATTGCGCCGCATCAGGGTCGCTGTTCGGACTCCTGCCGCTTCTCGGCTGCCTTTGCCCCGGCACGGGCCGATTCGGCCTCGGCTTCCTTCTTGGCGGCGGCCTGCTGGGCATCGGCCTTGTCCTGCTGGGCCTTGCCTTCCCGAACCATGTCGTCACGGCCGGTCACGGTGCCGACGGCTTCCTTGGCCTTGCCCTTGACGTCCTCGACGGCGCCCTTGATGCCTTCTTCGGGTCCAGAATTCTTCTCGGTCATGGTTACCTTTCCGCTGCCGCGAGTGGATTGGTTGTTCATTGACGCGTCTTCGCGCTTCCTACTGATGCCCGGTATTCCGGGTCCCGAAACGTGATCGGAAACGCGGCCCTGTGCATCGCCCGAGGTCGGAAGGTTTGCCGGTCCACCAGATGGGTACCAAACGAGCCAGGTGATCGAAAGGACTCTCAATGAAGAAGTCAAGCCGCCGCGATGTTTGGGGGTGATTCAGGTTGCCAGGTCCGGTTGTCGCGGATGAGGGCGTAGAGAACGTTGGTGCGCCGTCGTGCCAGGCAGATGGTGGCGGGGATCGGCCGCTTTCCTTCGTCTCGTTTGCGCTGGTAGTAGGCCTTGGAATCTGGGTCGCAGCGGATCGCGGTCAACGCCGACATGTACATGGCTCGGCGCAGTCGGCGACTGTAGCGCTTGGGGGTGTGCAGTCGTTCGGTGCGCTTTCTGGAGTCTCGAGACACTGGTGCCAGGCCGGCCCAGGCCGCGAGTTGGTCAGCCGATCCGATCAGTGCGGGATCACCGACGGCAGCGAGGAGTTCGGCGCCGAGTCGAAATCCCATGCCGGGCATACTGGTGATCACCTCGGCGAGTGGATGGCGGCGAAATCGGCCCTCGATGTCGGCGTCGGTGGTCTTGATGCGGTCATCGAGGGCAATCACCTCCCGTGCCAGATCAGCGACCAACCCGGCGGCCACCTCTTCGCCGGGCAGACGCACCGTCTGGGTTTTCACCGCGGCCACCGCAGCCCCCGCGATCGAGGCGGCGTTGCGCACACCGGCATCGGTCAAGACTTTGGTCAGCCGCGAAACACCGCTTTGCCGAATCGCTTTGGGACGCTGGTAGCGCGCCAGCAATACCACCCAGCCACGGTCTTGGCTCAGTTGGGCGGCTCGTTCCAGGGCCGGGCAGACCGCGACGAGTTGTTGGCGCAGCCGGTTTATTGTGCGGGTGCGGTCGGCCACGAGGTCGGCGCGATGGCCGGTGAGCATCCGCAACTCGCTGATCAAGTCATCATTGGGATGCAGAACGGGCAAGTCCTGCCCGCGCATCCGCGACTGGTCGGCGATCACCCGTGCATCTTTGGCGTCGGTTTTGGCCTCCCCACCGCGGTAGGTCGCCGAGGCCTGCCACACCGCCCGGCCGGCCAGGTACCGGACCGTTTTGCCAGCGTCGGCCAGCACCGTCAACAACAGGGCGGCATACACCGTGGTCAGGTCCACCGCCCACAACACTCGCTCGGCCAGCTCGTCGATTTCAGCCACGAGCTCTCGGATCGGTTGCTCATCGTTAACCAACCGGCGCGACAACACCACCTTCCCGCTGTCGTCGACCACACATACCCAGTGATGCTCTTTACCGACATCCACTCCAGCCCACACCTGGCCCGCCGCCATCACACCTCTTTTCGCTTGTCTGCCAACATGATCCCCAAGGACAACCCCGCCAGCATTTCCTTAAACAAGCGATCACATCGCAGATCTCAATCAGCGGCCAGAGAAGTCCAGGCAGGCCGGGCGGCCAGTCCTTTCAAGCCGCACCAAGGGGCCGGCAACACACACCACAGCCACACCCGACCCACCCGGGTCACAGCCCAACGTAACTGCCTCAACAACACGAAGAAACTGCAACTACGAACTTAAGGACTCACATGCTCGCTATCGCCGCTGAAGGTGTCTACCGTCCGCAAGAAGACTCGCAGTTGCTCATCGATGCGCTGGAACGCAGTGGCGAGGTACCCGGCCGCCGCGTTCTCGATCTGTGTACGGGAAGCGGGGTTGTGGCGATCGCCGCCGCACACCTGGGTGCCGAACACGTGACCGCGCTGGACATCTGCCCGCGTGCCGTGGAATACGCCACGGCCAACGCCGCGGCGGCAGCAGCCGACGTGGACGTGAAGCTCGGCACCTGGAACGAGGCGCTCAACTGGGAGCCCTTCGATCTGGTCGTGTGCAACCCGCCGTACGTGCCCACCAGTCCTGCGGTCGATCCCGGCAGCGTGGCGCCGTGGGCCGGGCCCGCGACCGCCTGGGACGGCGGCGCGGACGGACGTATGATCCTCGACCCGCTGTGCGACGTGGCGGGTGCGATGCTCGCCGAGGGCGGCTCTCTGTTCCTCGTGCAGTCGGAATTCTCGGGTGTCGAGGAGTCCCTGACCCGCCTGAGCTGGAGCGGTCTCAAGACCGAGGTCGTCGTCACGCAGTCGATCCCGTGGGGTCCCGTGGTGACCGCCCAGGCGGAATGGCTGCGCGAAACCGGCCGGCTGCACGATGGTCGCGACGACGAGGTGCTGGTGGTCATCCGAGCGGACAAGCCATGACCGCGCAGCGCAGGACCGTACAGATCACCGACCGCGGCCCAATGCTGGTCGAAGGCCCGGTGTGCATCGAACTGCCCGACGGGTCGAAGGTCGAATCGGACCGGTTCATGGTCGCGGTGTGCACATGCCGCCGCTCCAAGACCTACCCGTTGTGCGACACGAGCCACCGCAAGCGGGTGAGGCCGGACAAGACGGCCAGACAGACCGCGTGAGCGGCAGCCACCGACAAACGATTTCGCCCCCACCGTCACGGTGGGGGCGAAATCGTCTGTGAATGATGACAGTGCGCCGTGTCAGTCGTCCAGGGGCCTGGTGAGCGAGCTGCGCTCGGCCGTCCAGCTCTTCATCAGATGATCGGCCAGGCGGTCTTCCAACGCGTCGAACGCGCGGATGCCGAACACCACGTCGGCGTCGAGTTCGGGTTCGCGCTCGACGAGGTCGCCGATCACGTTGAGCCGCACCACCTGTTCGTGCACGGCGTCGGCCTCCACGTGCTCGGCGTAGAACCGCACACACGGCTCGGGGGCACCGAGGCGCTTCAGCGCGGCCGTCAGCCGCTGCGATCCCGGAGACGAGGTGATCTCGGTTGCCGCGAAATGCCCGGCAGCGGCCCCGCGGAGTTTGCGGTGCAGCCCGAACATCGACATCAGGTTCACCAGCGCGAGGGACTCGGCGGGTACGTGTCCGATGTAGCCGAGGTAGGTGGTGTCCAGGCCGGCCGCCTCCATCAGGTCGGCGAAGAGCTGCTGGTGCAGGTGGTTGCCGTGGCCGGCCCCGTATTCGTCGTACTCGATCGCCACAAACGACGCCTTCGCCTGACCGCCGATCCTGGGGATCAGCCACGCGTGCGGGTCACCCTCCTTGAGGTGATACAGCGAACGGTGTACGAAGTACTCCCGCATCTGCTCCCACGTGCCGTGGTCGCGCAGGAAGTAGGACGGCCCGGTGCCGTCCACCGGCTCGACGGACAACCGCTCCATCTCACTGGCTGCGGTGACGTCGGGCGGGATGGTGCCGATCTCCTTACGAACGGCCTCGAGGAAGACGCGTTCGAGCTGAGAGCGCAAGTGCAGGAGTCCGGCGCTCCACTCCCAGTCGGGGTCGACGCCGTCGAACCCGCGGTAGTGCAGTTCGTAACAGACGTACAGCGCGAGTTGGATGTCCAGCCCCAGGGGGTCGGCGTCACGCAGCGGAACCCACACGGGTTCGAGGTGATTGTGCGGTGCACGGCCTTTGAGCTCGGATATCACCGCGGCCGATATGCGGCCCTGGGCGTCGGGAAGCGGCGGTTGCAGGGTGGTCGGGATAGTCATCATATTGCCCCCAGGATTCCCATTTGTGCCTGCGGTAAACCTCAAACGCGTCCTGGGCCTGGCGTTTTGCTGTGCGTTGATTGTGGTGCTCCTGGTCGTGTCGCGAACCGCGGCGGCGTTGGACAGTGGTATCTCACGGGCGTCGATGCCTCGTGGATTGTGCGGAAGAGAAACGAAGAAGCTGGGCACAGAATAGTTCCGGACCGCCGTCCGCATCCGGAAATGGGACGACGGCCCGGAACCAACCTGGTGTGCCGGATCAGTTCAGGGTGCCCGGGGCGCCGGTCCCCTCGCCGTTGGTCGCGCGCAACGTGGTCTGGCGGCCGAGTGCGACGCCGAGACCGATCATGAGCACCGCGAGCGCGAAGTGCAGCCAGTTGTCAGCGGAGTTCACCGGGACGAAGTTGGCCGAGCTGTGCGGATCGATCACGAGACCGTACAGCCACAACACCGCGTAGATGATGCCGCCGACGATCAGGTAGAGGCGGGCCGACGAAGGCTTACGCGCCATGGCCAGACCGGCGACACCGAACGCCAGGTGGACCAGGTTGTGCAGGACCGACACCGCGAAGATGCCCAGCAGCATGGCCTCGGAGTGGTGACTCGCGAACGTGAGGTCACCGTAGTTGGAGGTCAGGCCCGGGATGAAGCCCGCGATGCCGACCAGGAGGAAGACCGCTCCCACGATGAGCGCCGCCCACTGAAGGGGCGACCGGGCGGAGGTCCCGGGCCTCGTGGCGTGTGTTGAACTCATTGCTGACCTTCCCTTGATGTGGCCTCTGATGTGGCCTCGATGTACTTGCCGGCCATGGCGCCGGCATGCCGATCGACTACCCGGGCCGCCTTTCGGCGAAACTCCGTCGAGAACCTCGGCAGGCGTGCTGACCATCATGTTTGGTGCTCCGACCCGGGGGTAGCCCGCTGCGCATGAATAACGGTGGACACCGGTTGCACGGTGCGCAGGCCCTTGCCACGTTGGTCGATCTCGGGTTCCCGGCGATCGCGTCGGGCGTGATCGCACGACGGCCTCCTGTGCTCGGGCTGCTCGAGCGGATGCAAGCCGACGAACGCGCAGGCAAGAGAATGCGCCGGCTGCGCAGCGAGTTCGGCCGGGGTCCCGTCGAACTGGTGATACCGGGTCGACGCATCGTGGTGGTGACCGATCCCGAGGATGTCGGCGCGGTGCTGGCGCAGGCACCCGAGCCCTTCCACCCCGCCAACCGGGAGAAGCGCAAGGCCCTGCAGTGGTTCCAGCCGCACGGTGTCCTGATCTCTCAGGGCCCGATCCGCGAGCAGCGACGCGCGGTCAACGAGGCCGCACTGGACTCGGGTGCCGCGATGCACCGGTTGGCGGAATCGTTCGCGGCGAAGATCGCCGCCGAGGCGGACACTCTGGTCGCCAGGACCCTGCCGGGCCATCTCCTGGATGCCGACGAGTTCATGACCGCGTGGTGGCGGTTGGTCCGCCGGCTGACGCTGGGGGAGCGGGCCCGCGACGACCACGCGATCACCGACCAACTCGCGCGGCTGCGCCGAGCGGGCAACTGGTCGTTTCTGTCACTCCCGCACTACCGGGCACGTTCGCGGTTCTTGTCCCACCTCTACCGCTACGCCGAAGACCCCGAACCGGGCACGCTGGTCGGTGCGCTCGCCGACGTCCCGGCGAGCGGCGCGGTCGACCCCGTGGGTCAGATACCGCAGTGGCTCTTCGCCTTCGACGCGGCGGGCATGGCGTTGCTGCGGGCGCTCGCGGTACTGGCGACCCATCCATTGCAGCGCGATCGCGCGCTGGAGGACGCCGGCGAGCCGAACCGGCCGCTGCTGCGGCCCTACCTTCGAGGTTGTCTGCTCGAGTCGGTGCGGTTGTGGCCCACCACGCCGGCCATCCTGCGCGACACCACCGAGGACACCCACTGGCGTGACGGCGCCGAGCGCTTCACGGTTACCAAGGGTGCGGGCCTGCTGATCGTGGCGCCCGCGTTCCACCGCGACGACCAGGTGCTGCCCTTCGCGCACGACTTCGTTCCCGAGATCTGGATCGACGGTCGGGCCCAGCTCTATCCGCAACTCGTCCCCTTCTCGGCGGGGCCCGCCGAATGCCCCGGGCGCAACCTGGTGCTGTTCACCACGAGCACGCTGGCGGCGAATCTGTTGAACCGCTTGCACTTCGAAGTTCGGTCCGAGCCGCGGCCGGTGGCGGGCGAACCGTTGCCGATGACGTTCAACCACGCGGGCATCGAGTTCTCCCTGCGTCCCGCGCGGCGCGCGGTCACGGCGGCGACCGCGGATCCGGTGACGTGACGGGCGACGTGACAGGCGACGCGGACATCGGCTACGGCGAACGGCGTGGAACGGCGATGCGCGCCAGGTCATCCGCCACCACGAGCTCCCCGTCGTAAACCTCGGCCGCCTCCTCGAAGTGACGTTGCGTATCGCCGTAGCGTTGTGAGAAATGGGTCAGCACGAGTTTCCTCACGTGACACTCTGCTGCCACGCGCGCGGCCTGACGTGCGGTCAGGTGGCCGTATTTCAATGCGAGACCGGCATGTTCGTTGAGGAATGTCGACTCGATCACCAACATGTCGGTGTCCTCTGCGAGCGCGTACACCGCGTCGCACAACCGGGTGTCCATCACGAAGGCGAACCGCTGCCCGGGCCGGGGCTCGCTGACCTGGGCGAGGTGCACAACCTCGGGGCCTGGGCCCGTGTCCGTGCTCACCCGGATCGTTCCCTCGCGCTGCAACTCTCCGACGGCCGGTCCGTGAATCCCATACAGCGCCAGCAGATCTGAGCGCATGCGCCGAGAGTCGGGTTCGGTCAACCGATAGCCGATCGAATCGACGGAATGATCGAGCCTGCGCGCTTCAAGGGTTCCGAACGCACCGAAGGCGACCGGTCCGTCCGCCTCCACCGGATGTTCCCGGACGTCGACGGTGTCGTGGAACGCGCTTGCGTTGCGCAAACGGTTGAAGAACTCCTGCCCCGAGGCGGGGTAGTGGGCCGCGACCGGATGCGCGACGTGATCGAGCGACATGCGTTGCACGATGCCCGGAACCCCGAGGCAGTGATCGCCGTGGAAGTGGGTCAGGCACAGGTGCGTGACCGAACTCGCCGAGACACCCGCCAGCAGCATCTGGCGTTGGGTGCCCTCGCCGGGATCGAACAGGAAGCCCTCGTCGTCCCAGCGCAACAGGTATCCGTTGTGATTGCGCAGCCGTGTCGGAACTTGGCTCGCGGTACCGAGGACGACCAGCTCGCGCATCGACACCCCTTCGACACTACGGCTCTGCCGGGGCCTACCAGCGCCCTGGCGCGGCCATCTTGGATCAGCCGCCGAGGTTCGCCACGGCGGCCTCCAACTTGGCGGCCTCTTCTTCGAGTTCGTGGTCGGAGAGATCCGCGCCCCGGTCGCCACCCGATCTGCCCAGATCGGAGCGAGTGGCCACCTGCAGGGCCCCGCGGTACTCGTCGGTCTCGAGTTCGGTCGCCGGGATCACGGCGGTGCGTCCCTGTATGAGAACCAGGACAGCGTCAGGCGCGTCGGCCTCCAGCAGTCGGCGCACGTCGTCCGCGGAGATCGTCATGTCGGTGCTCCTCACCTGGGAATTCAGCCGGATCGGTTCGGTTGCGGGCCCTGGGGACCCGCTCAGGTATGCCCGTTTCCCGCGCGCTCGAAGCGCACCCCCGGGTTTTGCATCGACGCTCCCGGGGTAGCCCGAAGGGCAAGTCCGGCCTGCCCGGTGCGGACCGAAGATGATTCTGGGCGCCGCCGAAGGGAGCAGTAAATGGGCGACACCGCGAAAGATCCGGTGGACCATGCACGAACGACGAGGCCGCACGCCGGCGAGACGCTGAAGGACACCACCAACATCCCCGCGTTGATCCTGTTGTTCCTGGGCGGTGTGTCCTTCGTGTCGTGTCTGTTCGCGTTCAGCACGAGCCATGAGACGGTCGGTATCGTCCTCGCGGTCGTTGCGGCCCTGTTGTTCGTGGTCAGTGGTTCGTGGCTGGTGATCGAGCACCGGAGGGTGACCCGTAAGGAACGCCAGTGGAATGCCGCCCACCCGGAGGTGCACCAGAGCCGGCCCTGACCGGGAATTCACCCGCCGGGACGCAGCCCCGGCGGGTGCCGCTCGAAGCCGCCGCGCAGCATGACGCGATCGGCAGTTATGCGGGCGATGTCGGCCCACTCGACCACGAACGTCCCGCGGTGGCGCCAGCGCGCGATCGCGGCGATCACGGCAGGCGCGTTGATGCCGGTGCGCTCGTATCCCAGGTATGACGACCTCGTGTGGGGGCTGACGACCAGCCCGGCGAGCCGTGGTGCCGGAGGATTCTCGGTCGCCGAGCCCGCTACCGTGAGCCGCACGTCGATGACTGTTCCGACGCGGTGATGTCCCGCGTCCGTGACCATGAGCCCCAGCAGATCACTCAGCTGCATGGCGGCCGCCCGGTATGCGGGAGACGATGTGGTCGCGCAGCCAGTGTTCCACCCATTGCGCGTCGAAGTTCAGGTCGGTGGGGCGCAGCTGCAATGTGACGCCGATCGAGGCGACCACATCCCACGGGATCTCGTGCAGCAGGGACCGCGGCGGTGCTCCGCCGAGAATCCGGGTGATCACCACCTGGCCGGTCAGCAGCGAGGTGACGCGAGGCGCCGGAGTTCCGGCCGCGATCGGTTTGTCGATCTCGATGCCGTCGAGTTCGAGGTCGTCGACGATGCCCACCGGTGCTCCGTCGTCGTCGATCAATTGACGGTCCAGCAGGTGCAGGCGTGCATCCAGCGTCGTCCGGTGGGTCCGGCCACGGGTTGAGGAGCCGCTCACCGTCCGGCTCCCGTCACGATCATGAGCGGTATCGCGGCCAGCGAAGCCGCGAGGATGATCACCAGATAGACAGAGCCGAACATGTTGGTCACCTTTCCGTTCGTGTTCTCGCCCATGTATTCCGGATCGTTGGCGACGATGAGGATGGGCAGATAGGTCAAGGGCAGGGCGATCGCCGAGAACACCACCGAGTACTCGGTCACCAGAACCGGGTCGACGCCGGTGAACAGCACGGCGGCGCCCACCACGATGCTGACGAACATCACCACATGGAACCGCGCGGCCTGGGCGGGCCTGCGGAACTTGCCCCATGGCCAGCCGAGGAACTGAGCGAGTGTGTATCCGCTCGACAGTGTGGTCTCCAGCGCCGCACCGAAAGTCGCCGCGACGATACCGATGACCGCGAACGCGAGCGCGAGCTTGCCGCCGGCCTCGACGACGGGCATCACCACCTGTGACAGGGAGGTCACCTCGATCTGCTGGGGTAACAAAACCAGCGTGGCGCATGTGGCGATCGCGATGGACAGCAGCCCGCCGAGCGGGAAGCCCACCATGACGTTCATCCGGGAGACGCCGAGATCCTTGGTGGTCCAATGTTCTTCGACGGCGCCCGAGGAGAAGAAGAACACCTCGTACGGAGTCATCGCCGCGCCGAAGAGCGCGATCGCGTAGTACCAGTAGGTTGCCGCGGATTCCGATTCGGGGATCGCCGGCTGTACGGCCTGACCCGCGAGGTCGCCCCAGTTCGGTTGCAGCGCGAAGACACTGACGGCGAACACGATCAGGCACAGACCCAGGATCCCGGCGGCGTTCTCCATGACGGTGAACTTGACGCGCCAGACCACCAGCCACACCGCGAACGCCGCAACCGGTATCCACATCATCGTGCCCACGTCGGTGGCGAGTTGCAGCGCCAGGGCGACGCCGCCGATCTCGGCCGTCAGCGTCATGAGGTTGATGAAGAACGAGGCGCCGAGGTTGGCGGCGGCCGTGCGCGGGCCGAGGCGTTCACGGATGATCTCGAACGTGGCGCGGCCACTGACCGCGGCCACCCGTCCGGCCATCTGCGCGAACAGGCAGATGCCGACAACGCCGACCACCACCACCCACACGAGTGCCAGCCCGAAGCGCGAGCCGACCACGGCATTGGTGACCAGGTCGCCGATGTCGAGGAAGCCGCCGATCGCGGTCAGGATGCCGAGTGCGACCGCGAAGAACTTCTTCATCAGCGGTACCCGGTCTCGAGCGCGTCGGCCGCGGCCAGCAGATCGTCACGCAGGCGGGGCAGCGGAGGTTCGGCCGTGATCTCACGGACGCGGGCCGAGGCCGTGTTGAGCCGGCCGATGATGTCGGTCATGGACGCGGTGAGCAACCGCTGCCGACCGATGTCCGCCGCGTCTTCGGCTTCAAGATCGGCAATGCCCTTGTACGCCTTGAGAACTTCGTCCCTGGCGTCGGAGACCTGCACATTGGCCAACTGTCTCGATGTGCGATCGCGGATCCGCAGGTCCAGCGCGTAGGCGCCGCTGCGGGCCGCGGCCACCGTTTCCTCCATGGCCTGCGCGAGCCGGCCCGGCATACCGTCGCGATTGCTCGGGCAGCGTGTCAGCAGCAGGCCCAGCGCGATGATCATCAACCCGGTCAGCAACACCGTCCGGAGGTGACGTCGTCTGTCATCGACGCCGGCCATGATGCGTCGGCTTCGGCTCAGCCCGGAAGGGTTTCGCCACCCAGCGGCGCGAGTACCTCGCCGGTGTAGTACGACGACAGTTGGTCGGCGGCGAAGAAGACGTACGACGGTGCGATCTCGTCGGGTTGGGCCGCGCGGTTGTACGGCGTTTGCTCTCCGAACGACTCGACGCGGTCGGAATCCATGGTGGCAGGGATCAGCGGGGTCCAAACCGGCCCCGGCGCAACGCAGTTCACCCGGATTCGACGCTCGGTCAGTGACTGGGCCAGTGCATAGGTGAGTGCGATGACCGCGCCCTTGGTTGCCGAGTAGTCGATCAAGGTCTTGTTGCCGCGAAGTCCGTTGATGGAGGCGGTGTTGATGATCGCGCCGCCGTCGGGGAGGTAGTCGAGCGCAGCCTTGGTGACGTAGAAGAAGCTGTCGATGTTCACCGCGAACGTGTGCCGCCACTGTTCGTCGCTGATATCGGTGAACTCCTCGGTGGGACGTTGGTACGCAACGTTGTTGACCAGGATGTCGATACCGCCCAGCGCTCCGGCGGTGCGCGTGACGATCGCCCTGCACTGCTCGACCTCGGCGAGATCGCCGGGCAGTCGCAGACAGCGACGGCCGGTGCGCTCCACCAGCGAAGCGGTGTGGGTGGCGTCGTCGTGCTCCTCCAGGTACGCGATCGCGACGTCTGCGCCTTCCTTGGCGAATGCCACCGCGACCGCACGCCCGATCCCCGAGTCACCACCCGTGATCAACGCGCGCTTGCCCTCGAGGAGACCCCGGCCGACATAGTCGGCCATCTCGTCGTGCGGATCGTCGTCCATGTCCTCGGTATGGCCGGGATAGGGGATCACGTTGTGCTGATCGTTGAGATCTTGATCTGCGCCGGGTTTGTCGGATTCGAAAGATTCCATGGGTATTTCGCCTACCTAGCTATCGCGGGGGTCATCGGGGTCGAGGTCGACGGTTTCGCGTTGCTCCTGCCAGTCACCGTCGCCGGCCTCCAGCGGAGGGCCGTCGGGGTCGGACACCGAGTTCTCGTCGCTCTCGCCGATGAGCGGCCGGACGGCAGGTTGATCTTGTTCGACAGCGTCTGCGACAGGTACCTCGTCGGGTACGTCCTGGTGTTCCATGGCCGGGCGGATACCCGAGAAGTTCTCGATCAAACTCTTCGAGTGTTTAAGAGTGCAGTGCCCGGGTACGCCCGGTCTCATGACTTCAGACCGGTTGCGGTCGATCTTGGCTTGGCATGTGCACGGTTCCTGGATGGAATCGTTCGTTTCGGGCGGCCACCGTTATCTGATCCCGCTCAACGCGGCGGGCGACGCACACGGGCGTGGCCTGTGCGGTCGTAATTGGCCTGCCGCGCAATAAGTCTCACTCGATCGCCTGCGTGAGGAAGACGTCGACCTCGTGGTCCTGCAGCGGCCCGAGGAGATCGAACTGGTCGAACGATTTCTCGGTCGGCGTCCCGGAATGGACATTCCCGCGGTGTATGTCGAGCACAATGCGCCACGGCCCTACGCCGTGGATGCTGTGCATCCGCTTGCGGAACGCTGTGACATCCCTGTGGTGCACGTGACCGATTACAACCGCTTGATGTGGGACACCGGCATCGCACCGACGCGCGTGATCACGCACGGAATCGCCGATCCCGGCAACCTTTTCAGCCCGGAGATCGGTGCCGCGGCGACGATGATCAACGAACCGATACGGCGCTGGCGAACAGTCGGGACCGATCTGCTCGCGAAACTGAGCACGCACGTTCCCATCGACGTCTGGGGCATCGGGAGCGCGGAGCTCAACATCGACGGCCGGCTCGGGGCGGTGCGGGGACGCGGCGACGTGGGACATCCACAGGTGCTGCACGAAATCGCGAGACGGCACGTCTATGTGCACACGGCGCGGTGGACCTCACTGGGGCTGTCCCTGCTCGAGGCGATGTTCGTCGGCATGCCGATCGTCGCCGTCGGTACCACGCAGGTGCCGATGGTGGTGCCTGCGGACGCGGGTGTGGTGAGCGCGGATGTCGAGGAGCTGGGATCCGCACTCCGGAGATATGTGAACGACCCGTCCGCGGCGGCTGTTGCGGGCAAAGCGGCCCGTGAATACGCACTGGTCCATTTCGGCCTCCACCGGTTCCTCACCGACTGGGACCGTCTGATCGCCGAATTCTGCCGGTGACTTCGAGGAGTGGTGAATGAAGATTGCGATGGTATCTGAGCACGCCAGCCCGCTCGCGGCTCTCGGCGGCGTCGACGCAGGAGGTCAAAATGTACACGTTGCCGAGCTGTCGGCGGCGTTGAGCCGCCGTGGCCATGAGGTGGCGGTCTACACCAGACGCGATGACCCGGATCTGCCCGAGCGCATCGTCACCCCCGACGGGTACAGCGTCCATCACGTGCCTGCCGGGCCGGCGGAGCCCATACCCAAAGACGAATTGCTGCAATACATGGGGGATTCGCGCGGTACCTCGACCGGTGCTGGTCGGCCGACCGGCCGGACGTCGTGCACGCCCACTTCTGGATGTCCGGCGTCGCCACCCAGCTCGCGGCACGCCA
This sequence comes from Mycolicibacterium smegmatis, assembly GCF_001457595.1. Classification (GTDB taxonomy): domain Bacteria; phylum Actinomycetota; class Actinomycetes; order Mycobacteriales; family Mycobacteriaceae; genus Mycobacterium; species Mycobacterium smegmatis. The sequence continues at coordinate 1,933,423 of NZ_LN831039.1, forward strand.
CCTCAACCTGCCCGCCGTCCAGACTTTCCACGCCCTGGGCGTCGTGAAACGGCGTTACCAGGGCGCCAAGGACACCAGCCCGCCCGACCGGTTGAAGTTGGAGGCGATGGTCGCACGCTGCGCCACGTGGGTTGCCGCGACGTGCACCGACGAGGTTTTCGAGCTCATGAGGCTGGGCCGGTCGCGTTCGCAGACGTCGGTCGTTCCATGCGGTGTCGATGTCGAGCTGTTCCGGCCCGACGGGCCGAAAGCCCCCCGCGGAGAGCTGCATCGAATCGTCAGTGTCGGGAGATTCGTGCCGCGCAAGGGTTTCGACGTGGTCATCCGAGCACTGCCGAGCGTTCCCGGCGCCGAACTGGTCATCGTCGGTGGACCGGACCGGGCCGGCCTCGACAGCGACCCTGAAGCGTGCCGACTGCGCGAACTGGCGCGCCAACTCGGGGTCGGCGACCGGGTGAAGATGTACGGAGCGGTGGCTCGAAAGGACATGCCTGCCGTATTGCGCTCGGCCGATGTGGTCGCGTGCACTCCCTGGTACGAACCATTCGGGATCGTGCCGCTGGAGGCGATGGCGTGCGGAGCACCGGTGGTGGCTTCCGCCGTCGGCGGGATGCTCGACACCGTCGTACACGACGTGACCGGCCGCCTGGTGACACCCAAGCGGCCGGACCGGGTGGCCGAGGCGCTCAACGGTCTGCTGCGCGATGAGTTCCTGCGGCAGAGCCTGGGCGCTGCGGGGCGCGACCGCGCCCGGTCGCGCTACACCTGGGACCGCATCGCCGCGGACACCCTGCGAATCTACGACCGCATCGGACCGTCGGGCTACCAGCGGTCCGATGCGCCGAGCGCGTCGCTGGGGTGAGCGTGTCAGCGCTGACGGTCGCGCTCCAGAACGGCGAGCGCACTTTCGACAGACGACGGCAGTCGCCTGCGGTGGGTGATCACCGCGGGCAGACGCAGCACTGCCTCGACCGCCGCACGCGCGTGCTCGGTGTCGTGTGCGGCCGCCCGCAGCAGCGACGCGGTGGCCTCGACACAGTTCCGCGCGGGTCTGCGCAGCCAGGTGGTGAGCACGTCGTTACGCAGACTGCGAGCGTCCTGCGCCGCGGTGGTCGGCCGCTGCTGCGACGGTTGGTGGATGGCCGTCAGCTCGGCGCAGTAACACAGATCCCAGCCCAGCGCAGCCAGATCCAGTGCGAGCAGTCGCTCCTCGCCGCGGAAGTGCAGGATCTCACTGAATCCGCCCGCGGCCTCGAACGCCGTTTTCCTGACCATTGCCGAACACGCGAGGAACCCCAGGATCGAGGGACCCGGCAGGTCGTGGCGGTGTCCCAGGGCGCTGTTGGCCAACTGCTCGACGAGAGGATCCTCGCGGCGCTGCGGCCACACCTCGGTGCGGCCCGCGAGGACCGCGAGCGTGGGATACCGGTCGAACATCTGCGCGCCGCGTGCCGGAGCCTGCGGTTCCCACCACGAATCGTCGTCACAGAAGGCGACGTAGGGTGTGCGGCACGCCGCGACGCCGACGTTGCGCCCGACCGCGCCGAGATTCGACGAGAGCCCCATCACCGCGACGCGGCCCGCCGACCGGGCGGCGACACGACCCACCACCTTCACCGAGTCGTCATCGGACCCGTTGTCCACCACGATGATCGGGCAGGCAGTGGTATCCAGAAGGCGCTGCACCACGCGGGAGAGTTCCGGTGCGCGGTTCCGGCTCGCGATCACGAACGACATCTTCTGCTGCAACGCACTCTCATCCATAACCCCGCGAGCTACCCGCGACGACGATCGGTAAACCGCTGTGCATGAAATGAAGCGTGTCCTGGTCACCGGAGGAGGCGGATTCCTCGGCGGCCATCTGTGCGAACGGCTGCTCGACGGCGGCCTCGAAGTGTTCTGTGTCGACGACCTGTCGACGAGCGCCCCGAGCACCGTCGACCTCCTGAGCGGACGAAGCGGGTACACCTTCGTCCACCACGACATCAGCGCCCCGCTGACGGACGTGCCCGTTGTGGACACCGTGTTCCATCTGGCATCACCGGCCTCACCGGTGGATTACCAACGCATGCCGGTACAGACCCTGCGCACCGGTTCACTCGGCACCGCCAATGCGCTGGATTTCGCCGAACGCTGCGGCGCCCGCTTGATCCTGACCTCCACCAGTGAGATCTATGGCGATCCCTTGGAACATCCGCAGCGCGAAACCTATTGGGGTAACGTCAATCCTGTTGGGCTGCGGAGCGTCTACGACGAGGCCAAGCGGTTCGCCGAAGCGTTGACTTTCGCATACCAACGCGCCAGGGACGCCGACATCGGAGTCGCGCGGCTCTTCAACACCTACGGGCCGCGGATGCGTGGCGACGACGGGCGCGTCGTGCCGACGTTCTGCCGGCAGGCACTGTGCGGGGAACCGATCACGGTGCACGGCACGGGACGGCAGACCCGCTCACTGTGCTACGTCGACGACACGGTCGACGCATTGATCGCGCTCGCAGAATCCGATTGCACGGGACCACTCAACATAGGCAATCCCCACGAGATGACGGTGTTGGAGATCGCCGAGACCGTGCGTGAGCTGGCGGGCAGTGCGTCGTCCATCGAGTTCCTGCCCCTCGGTGAGGACGACCCGCAACGACGGTGCCCCGACATCACCGCCGCCAGAGAACAACTCGGCTGGCAACCCAAGATCGGATGCCGCGAAGGGCTTGCGAGAACGCTCAAATGGTTTTCTGTGCAACAACATTAGGAGATGGACGTGCGGATTCTGGGAATCAATGCGGTGTTCCACGACCCGGCCGCCGCGCTGGTCGTCGACGGCCACATCGTCGCAGCCGCCGAAGAGGAACGGTTCAGCAGGCGTAAACACGGCAAGGAGGCAGTCGCGTTCTCGACGTGGGAACTCCCCGTACAGGCGGCGCGTTGGTGCCTTGAACAGGCCGGCCTGTCGCCATCGGATCTCGATGCTGTTGGGTACTCCTATGATCCCCGGCTGATGCAGGGGCAGGGCACCGACCTCGCGGGCCTTGACCGTGACTGGGAGTACCTGCGAACGCTGTATGCCGAACGGGCGCCGCGCTTCCTGCAATCCGCCCTGCCGGGACTCGATCCCGATGTGGTGCGGTATGTCCGGCACCATGTGGCGCACGCCGCCTCGAGTGCGCTGGCCTCACCCCACCCCGATTGCGCGGTGCTGGTGGTCGACGGCCGCGGTGAGCGGACATCCATGCTCATGGGGGATTACACCGACAACAAACTCGACATCCTGGCCACGCAGGACCTGCCGCATTCCCTAGGCCTCCTGTACGAGGACCTGACGCAGCATCTGGGCTTCAAACGGTCCAGCGACGAGTACAAAGTCATGGCGATGGCGTCCTACGGCAGGCCACGTTTCGTCGACGAATTCCGGGAACTCGTCCGCGCCACCGGTGACGGTGGTTTCCGCACCGAACCGGTGGACTGGGATCGGTATGGCACGGAGTGGGATGACCGTGTCGACCTCGCGTGCAGCGTCCAGTGCGTCGTCGAGGAGGTCCTGCTCGATTTGGTGCAGTGGCTGCGCGCCCGCACCGACCATGAAAATCTCTGTCTCGCCGGTGGAGTCGCCCTCAATTGCGTGGCGAACTCCAAGCTTTACAACAGCGGAGGTTTCCGCAGCGTGTGGGTGCAACCGGCGGCGGGGGACTCGGGTACGGCGCTCGGGGCGGCGCTGTCGCTGGCCGCCGAGGCCGGCGAACCGATCACACCGATGCCGACGGCTGCGCTCGGCCGGGGCTTCTCCGACGACGAGATCGAGGCGGTGCTCACCGAAGCCGCTGTGCCGTTCGAACGTCCACGCGACTTCGCCGCCGCCGTAGGTGACGCACTGGCCGAGGATCGGATCGTCGGATGGTTCCAGGGACGGTCCGAGTTCGGGCCGAGGGCGCTGGGCCGCCGGTCGCTGCTGGCCGACCCGCGTCGCGCGGAGAACCTCGACCGTCTCAACGCTGTGAAGGGCCGTGAGCAGTTCCGCCCCGTGGCACCCATGGTGCTCGCCGAGTGCGCCGCCGAGATCTTCTCCGGGGGACCGCTTCCCAGCCCGTACATGCTGTTCGTCCACGACGTGGCCCCACAGTGGCGGGCACAAATCCCCGCGGTCACCCACGTCGACAACACGGCGCGCATACAGACCGTCGACAACGACGATGCGCTGCTGCACGCCACGATCAGCAGATTCGCCGAACGCACCGGTGTGCCGGTGATCGTCAACACCAGTTTCAACACCGCGGGCCGACCCATGGTCGACACTCCACGCGACGCCCTGGAATGCTTCGGCAGCGCACCCATCGACGTGCTCGCGATCGGCCCGTTCCTCGTACGGAGGCCTCGTTGAGCTCGACCGGTCCGGACTTCGCTGTCGTCATCCCCACCATCGGACGGCCCACCCTGCAGCGCCTGATCGCGGCTCTGGAGAGGGATCTGGTGAACACTCCTGGTGTCACACCGCAGGCGGTGATCATCGTCGACGACCGGGCGGAAGCTGTTCCACCCCTGCTGATCACGTCGGAGCTTCCGATCACCGTGGTGCGCAGCGGAGGCCGCGGGCCCGCCGCTGCGCGTAATGCCGGGTGGCGCCGTGCCGACGCCCGCTGGATCTGCTTCCTCGACGACGACGTGCGCCCTGATCCCGGTTGGGCCGCGGCGCTCGCGGAGGATCTCGCGGCCGCCGACGCCACCGGGGCCGTCGGCTCGCAGGCGATCATCGGTGTTCCGGTCCGGCCCGGGCGACGCGTCTCCGACGACGAGCGGCGAACGCAGCGGCTTGAGACCGCGCAGTGGATCACCGCCGACATGGCGTATCGCAGATCCGCGCTGGTCGAGGTCGGCGGGTTCGACGAGCGCTTTCCCCGCGCCTACCGCGAGGATTCCGATCTGGGGCTTCGGATCACGTTGTCGGGGAAGGCCATCGTGCAGGGTGGTCGCCGCTCGACACATCCCGTGGCACGGGCGAGGTGGGCAAGCAGCGTGCGTGCACAGGTCGGCAATCGAGACGATGCCCTGTTGCACCGCAAGTACGGCAAGGGCTGGCGACCGGCCATCGGTGAGGGCCGGGGCCGCCTGTCCGCGCACATCGCGACGACCGTGGCGGCCTGCACCGCGCTCGCCGCGCGCGACCGCCAGGTGTCGCGGTGGGGCCGCATAGCGTGGTGCGCCCTGACCGCCGATTTCGCGCTGCGCCGGTTCCTGTCCGGGCAACGCACGGTCGGCGAAGCGGCGCGGATGTTGGTGACCAGCATCCTGATCCCACCGGTAGCGGTGTATCACCGCCTGCGCGGGGAGTGGGACCACCGTGCCGCACGTCGTGATCCACCGCTCGCGGTGCTTCTGGACCGGGACGACACGATCATCGAGGACGTCCCGTATCTCAACGATCCCGGCGGTGTCGTTCCGGTGGCCGGGGCCGACGACGCGTTGAACAGCCTGCGCGCCAACGGGATACTGCTCGCGGTGGTGACGAATCAGTCCGGGGTCGCAAAAGGGCTGATCGACACGGACCAGTTGGCCGAGGTCAACGCGCGCGTCGACGAACTGCTCGGGCCGTTCGACACCTGGCAGATCTGTGTGCACGACGCAGGCGACGGGTGTGAATGCCGCAAACCCCGGCCCGGCATGGTGCTGGCCGCCGCCGAGGCGCTCGGTGTACCTCCCGACCGCTGCGTGCTGATCGGCGACACCGGAGGCGACGTGCAAGCCGCACTGGCTGCCCGCGCCCGAGCGGTCCTGGTGCCCACCGGGAAAACCTTGCCGCACGAGGTTTCACATGCGCGTGAGCGGGCACGCGTGGCGTCGACGTTGACCGAGGCGGTGGCGATGGTGCTCAAGGAGGCCCGATGACCCGAGCGGTGGTGGCGCGACTCGACAGTGCCGGTGATGTGCTGATCACCGGTCCTGCGGTACGGGCCGTCGCGGCGGCCCACGACTCGGTGACGTTCCTGGCCGGTCCGCGAGGCCGCGCCGCGGCCGAGATGCTGCCCGGTGTCGACGATGTCATCGAGTGGCAGGCACCATGGGTGGACTTCGACTCCCCCGAGCTCACCGCCGGTCATGTGGAGGCGCTGGTCAAGCAGCTAAGCGATCTGACGCCCGAGCGTGCGCTGATCTGCACGTCATTTCACCAGTCGCCGCTGCCCTTGGCGCTGCTGTTCCGAATGGCCGGGGTGCCATGGATCGGCGCCATCAGCGAGGACTATCCGGGAACTCTGCTGAACCTGCGACACCACGTCGAGCCGGGCGTACCGGAACCGGAACGCGCGTTGTCCCTCGCGCGGGCAGCCGGATTCGACCTACCCGCCGGCGACGACGGGTCACTGCGGGTGCGCACGGCACCCGGGCTGCCACGTGAGCTCGCCGATCGGATCGGACCCGACCCATTCGTGGTGTTCCACCCCGGTGCCGCGGTTCCGGCGCGCAGGCCCACCGCCTCACGCAGCGCACGCATGGTCCGCGCGCTGCACGCGGCAGGCCATCGGGTGGTGGTCACCGGGGACGACCGCGAACGGGATCTGACAGCCGCGGTCGCAGGCGATGTCGCGGTCGACCTCGGTGGCGCCACGACGCTCACCACGCTGGGCACGGTCTTCGCGCACGCCGAGACGGTCGTCGTACCGAACACCGGGCCGGCGCATCTGGCGGCCGCGGTCGGCGCCCCGATCGTCTCACTGTTCGCGCCGGTGGTGCCGGCATCGCAGTGGAGCCCATACGCGCGCAACGTCATCCGGCTCGGTGACCAGAATGCGCCGTGCCGTCAGACCCGTGCCCGCGAGTGCCCGGTGCCCGGCCATCCGTGCCTGGACGGCATCACCGACACCCAACTGGTGGACGCGGTCGAACGACTGGGAGGGAGACCACGATGAAAGAAGCGGTGGGCAAGGTGATCAACCCCACATCAACTGCCTCGGCAGGGATAGGCCCGATCGGGGACCACGTCGCCGCACTCGGACACGCGGTCGGTCGAATCGACTGCGAGACCCCGCGCCTGACCCGGTGGGGCAGACACCTCGCGCAGATCCTCACCGGCGGAGGCCGATTACTGGCCTGCGGTAACGGCGGCAGCGCCGCGGAGGCCCAGCACCTGACCGCCGAACTCGTCGGACGGTTCCGTGACGAACGGGTCCCGTTGTCGGCCATCGCGTTACACGCCGACACGTCGGCGCTCACCGCGATCTGCAACGACTACGGCGCCGAAGAGATCTTCGCCCGCGGCGTACACGCGCACGGCCGCCCAGGCGATGTGCTGGTGGCCCTGTCGACCAGCGGAACCAGCCCGAACGTGCTCGCGGCGGTCAAGGCCGCCCACGCCGAAGGGCTCACCACGTGGGCCATGACCGGGCCCGCACCCAACCCGCTGGCGGCGATGTGCGATGACGCGATCTGTGTCGAGGCGCCCAACACAGCAACCGTGCAGGAGATCCACCTGCTGCTGGTCCATGCGTTGTGTATCGCGCTCGACGGCGTATTGCCCATGAGCGGAGGGGTTTTGGGGGTGCGTGATGCGCGGTGACCCGCTTGTGATCGTCGGGGACTGCATGCTCGACGTGGATGTCGAAGGAACCGCGACACGGCTCAGTCCCGAGGCGCCGGTGCCCGTGGTGGACGCCCAGCGGGTCTGGCACCGACCGGGCGGGGCGGGCCTGGCGGCCATGCTCGCCGCGCGAGGCGAACCGGACGTCGTGCTGGTCACCGCGCTCGCCGACGACGAGGACGGCCGTCGCCTTCGCGGCCTGCTGGAGCGCGCGGGCGTCGCGGTGGTCTCACTGCCGCTGAAGGGAACCACGGTGTGCAAGACCAGGATCCGTGCGGTCGGACAGTCGATGCTGCGTCTGGACCACGGTGACGGCACGGCCGCCGACGACGAGCTTCCCGCTCAGGACGCGGGTGCTGCACCAGGCGCGGGCGATATGCGTCGCCGACTACGGCCGCGGCGTCACGGCGCACGCCGGTATCCGCGGAATCCTCGGCGACGTTGCCGCGCGGGTGCCGGTGGTGTGGGATCCCCATCCGCGCGGTGCGCCACCGGTGCCGGGATGCCGGCTCGTGACCCCCAACGAGGCCGAGGCGCAGGGTCGCTCGGCCGAGACGATGCGCGAACAGTGGCAGGCCGACGCCGTGTGTGTGACCCTCGGCTCACGGGGAGCGATGGTCGCCACGGAGGACGACGGCACGGTGCTGGTGGCGGTGCCCAGCACCGTGATGGCCGCATCGGGACGATCCGACACGTGCGGCGCGGGCGATCGCTTCGCCGTCGCTGCCACGCTCGCACTCGCCGACGGGCATGCCGTCGTGCCCGTGGTCACCGCGGCCGTCGAGGCCGCCGGCAGGTTCGTGGCCGCAGGGGGTGCGGTGGGGGTGTCGAGTCCGGCCGAGTGCGGCGGATACCGGGGCGCCGCGGGAGAAGCGACCGCGGTCATCGGGGACGTGACCGAGATACGAGATCGCTTGCGCAGCAGGGGCGGACGTCTCGTGGCCACGGGAGGCTGTTTCGACCTGCTCCACACCGGCCATGTGCGGCTGCTGCACCAGGCGCGCCAACTGGGCGACGCCCTCGTGGTGCTGGTGAATTCGGACTCGTCGGTGCGGGCGCTGAAAGGTCCTGACCGCCCGGTGATGGCCGACGTGGACCGTGCGCGGGTCCTCGCGGCACTGGCGTGCGTGGATGCCGTGGTGATCTTCGACGAGTCCTCACCCGAACAACAGTTGGAGCGCCTGCGTCCCGACGTGTGGGTCAAAGGTGGTGACTACACCGAGGCCGATCTGCCGGAGGCCGCAGTCGTACGCCGCCACGGTGGGGAAGTTGTCCTGCTGCCCACAGTGGCGGGCTATTCATCGTCGAATCTGATCGCAGCGATGCGGTCATGACAAGAGGGGGAGTCACATGAACACGAACATCGGGAACGTGATCATCACCGGCGGCGCGTCGGGTCTGGGTGCTGCCACCGTCGAAGCCGTTGTCCGACAGGGGGGTACACCACTCGTCCTGGACCGGAACACGCCCGCGGCGGACGTGCCGTACCGCTGTGTCGACCTGGCCGACACCGGGGCTGTCGAGACCGCGGTCGCCGCACTGGCCGACCAGGTAGGCGGTGTGGTCAACGGTGTGTTCACCGCCGGGGGCACCGACGCGTGCGGCAAGCTCGCCGATGTCCCGGTCAAGGACTGGGAGCGGGTGATCCACGTGAACCTTCTGGGAACCGTGGCGGTGGTCCGCGCGGCGCTGCCCTACCTCAGATCGAGTGGGGGACGCATCGTCACGTGCGCTTCGACGCTGGGCGTCAAGGCCGTGAGCGACGCCACCGCCTACTGCGCGTCGAAGTTCGGCGTCGTGGGTTTCAGCCGCGCGCTGGCCGCCGAACTCGCGGGCGAGGTGGGCGTCACGTTGTTGATCCCCGGCGGGATGCACACAGCGTTCTTCGACGGACGGGACGAGCAGTACAAGCCGCCGGCGGATGCCAAGCTCAACGATCCGGCGAACGTGGCCCAGACGGTGCTGTTCGCGCTCTCCCAGCCCGCCGGGTGTGAGATCCGGGAACTGGTCGTCTGCGCATCCACCGAATCATCATGGCCGTGACCTCACCGGGAACCCAGTGGAATTCGTCCGTCGAGCACGTGCTCGTGCTGCGGGCGCTGGGACTCGGTGACCTGCTGACGGGCATACCCGCGCTGCGCGGCCTGCGCCGTGCCTTTCCCGGCGCCGTCGTCACGCTGGCCGCCCCGCAGCGGTTCGCCGATCTGGCCATGCTCTCCGGCGCGGTGACCGAGGTCCGGCCCACCGACGGACTGGGGCGGCTGCGGCCCGGGCCCCGGCCGCCGGATCTCGCGGTCAACCTGCACGGCAGCGGGCCGCAGAGCACGGCGGATCTGCTGGCGCTGCGACCCCGGACATTGCTCACCCACCGCCATCCTGAGTATCAGGATGTGTCCGGCCCGCCGTGGCGTACCGATCTACACGAGGTGGATCGCTGGTGTCATCTTCTGCAGTGGTACGGCATCGACTGCGATGCAGAGGATCTCGCGTTGCCCAGACCCGCGGGGTATGACGACTTCTCCGGGGTGGTGGTGATCCATCCCGGTGCGGCGTACCCGGCGCGCAGGTGGCCGGTCGAGCGGTTCGCCGCGGTCGCGGGCGCTCTGCGCGCTGCCGGTCACGATGTGGTGGTCACCGGCGACGCGAGCGAGGAAGACCTCGCACGTTCGGTCGTCGAGCTCGCCGGTCTGCCCGAAACCTGCTTGTTCGCAGGCAAGCTCGATGTGCTGGGACTGGTGGCGCTGATCAGCGACTGCCGGCTGTTGGTGTGCGGCGACACCGGGGTCGGCCACGTCGCGACGGCCACGGGTACGCCTTCGGTGCTGTTGTTCGGGCCCACCCCGCCCAGCCGTTGGGGCCCGCGCGGGAACGGACCGCACGTGGCGTTGTGGGCCGGCGACCGGGGCGATCCGCACGGCCAGGAACCGCACAGCGGCCTGCTGCTGATCACAGTGCCCCGAGTGCTCGACGCCGCACGAGAACTTCTGGGGGTGCGAGCGTGAAGGTGGGCGTCGTCGGAGTCGGCTACGTGGGATTGACCACCGCGGTCTGCCTCGCCGAGCGCTCCCACGACACCGTGTGCATCGACATCGACGAGAACCGCGTGCGGCAACTGTCCTCCGGCATCACACCGATCGACGAGCCCGGTCTTCCAGAACTGCTCGAGGCCGGACTGCGGCACGCGACGCTGCGATTCAGCAGTGACATCGGGGCGCTCGCCGATCGCCAGGTGGTGTTCGTGTGTGTTCCCACGCCCAGCGGCGACGACGGGTCGGCGGACCTGCGCGCGGTCGACGACGTCGTGGAGGGCGTCGCGCGGGTCGGTGCGGCAGGAGCGGTACTCGCGATGAAGTCGACAGTGCCGGTGGGAACCACGCGCCGGGTCGAAAACCGGCTGCGCGAGGTTGGAATCCACGCGGTGTCCAACCCGGAGTTCCTGCGGGAGAGCCACGCCGTCTACGACTTCCGCCACCCCGACCGGATCCTGATCGGGTCTGATGACGAGGCGGCGGCAGACGTCGTGGCTCGGGTGTACGGCGAGACGGCCCGGGAAACGGCGATGCGCATGAGCCCCGAGAGCGCCGAGCTCGCGAAGTACGCCAGCAACGCATTCTTGGCATTGAAGGTCTCGTATGCCAACTCGCTGGCCCAGCTGTGCGCACATGCCGGTGCAGACATCGGCGACGTCGTGCGGTGCATGGGCGCCGACGTCCGGATCGGACCGCACTTCCTGCAACCGGGCCCGGGGTGGGGCGGATCGTGTCTGCCCAAGGACACCGCGGCGCTGCTGCACACCGGTCGCCGCTACGGCGTCGATCTCCCCGAGGTGTCCTCGGCGTGTGCGACCAACCGCGCGCAGGCCGCTCGGATCATCGCCGTGCTGCAGCGCAACATGTCCGCTCCCATTGCCACCGCGCGTGTGGCGGCACTCGGCCTGACGTTCAAGGCCGGCACGTGCGACATCCGGGACTCGCCCGCGTTGGCGGTGTGCGAGGAGATGGCGCGCGCGGGCGCCCAGATCAACGGTTACGACCCGCGACTGGAGATGATCGACCACGCCGTGCTGCGTCGCTCCTCGGTGGCCGCGGTGGACGACCCCTACCTCGCGACCAAGGACGCCGACGGCATCGTCATCTTCACCGAATGGCCCGAATTCCGCGATCTGAACTGGTCGAGGATCGCCGATCAGGCACCGGGCGCGGTGGTGGTGGACACCCGCAACCTGCTCGACCCCGATTCGGTGAAGGCCCGCGGTCTGACATACCTCGGCAACGGCAGACCCGCGGGGTTCTGAGCGTCAGCCGCGCGCCATCCTCCGGATCAACCGGGCAGTCGCGCGGTCCAGCACGGACTGACGCTCATCGGCAGACCGCGTGCGCGCGGCGCGGCGCACCGCGGACTCGATCGTGATGCCGTTGCGGTAGGCCTGCACCACCCGTGGGTCGACGTAGGCACTGCGCGCGACCGCAGGGGTGTTCCCGAGCCCTTCGGAGACCTCCCGCATCACCGCCGACTCGACGCGCTTGACCACTTTGGGGTCCACCGGCGGATCGGCATCGACGAACGCCTCGGCGGCCAGCACCGTGCCGTGCCAGGTACGCAGGTCCTTGACCGTGTAGTCTTCACCGACCATCTCTTTGAAGCGAAGATTGAGGTCGTCGGCGTGGACCTCCACCCAGTCCGCCGATTCCTGGTACGCCAGAAAACGTTCCCCGCGCTTGCGGTGTCGCTGCAGGGCCCGCACGGCACGGACCACGTCGTCGTCCTCGACGAGCAACGTACGCCGTACCCCGCTCTTCGCCGGATAGTCGAACTCCACTCCGTCGCGGCCCACGCTCACGTGCTCGCACTGCAGTGTCGCGATACCGAACGAATTGTTCTCCTCGGCGTATCTCTCACCGCCCGCACGGAAGTATCCGAGGTCGAGCAGACGCAGCCCCAGCGCCAGCACCCGATCGCGGCGCAGGCCTCGCCGGGCGAGATCGGCTGCCACGTGCTGTCGCCAATCATGAAGCCCTGCAGACATTTCCAGTACGCGGTCGAATTTCTCCTCACTGCGTTCCTGTTGCCACTGCGGGTGGTACAGGTACTGGCGCCTGCCTGCGACATCGGTGCCGACAGCCTGGATGTGCCCGGAAGCATGCGGGCAGATCCAGACCGCCTTCCAGGCCGGGGGGATGACGAGATCGTCGATGCGCTGCAGCACCTTGCGATCAGTTACCGCCTGCCCGTCGGGCTTTCGATAGCTGAAGCCTCGGCCCCTGCGGATCCGCTTGATCCCGGGGCCGTCGACGACGCTTCGACGCAGCCGCATGATCAGCAGCTCGCGACGCGTTTAGTGCCCGCGTAGGCACGGGTAACCCGCAGGAGTGACGCGGGTGGGCCCTCGGGCAGGAGACGGTGAAGAGGTTCGCCGGTTGTCCCTGGGCGGCAATCCGAAATGGATGGGGCTGCCGTCATCGCAGCGGCCGCCGATCACGATGGTTCATCCCGAGCGGTTACCCGGTGCCCCGGCGCCGTACACCGTCGACCGGCGTCGTGTGGTGGTCGAGGTCCCGGCGCGCGAGGCGATGCTCGTGACGCTACGCAACATTCTCGGGGCGATCGCGACCTTCGAGGGCCTGGACAGTGACGTGGTCGCCGACCTGTGCCTGGCGGTGGACGAGGCGTGCGCGGTGCTGATCAACGCGGCCGCGCCGGACTCGCTGGTGTCTCTCGACATCGTCGCGGACGCACAGATGCTCGTCGTCGACGCGTCAACCACATGTTCACGTCCTGAGGACGCGGGCCTCGGTCGCTTCAGTGAGCGTGTGCTGTCGGCGCTGACCGATGAGGTCGGCACGTTCGCGGCGGCGGCCGACACGGCGAACAGCACAGAAGACGATCCCGGAAGCAGCCCCGAAAACGGCACGGACCCCCGAGGGGTGTTCGGGATATCCCTGACCACCCGACGGAGGCCGCCGACCGCTTCTGACCCGGTGTCGGACTAAGTGTTCTCCACCAGTTGCAGTGGTCGTTGATCGCTCTTGCGGGACAACGCCGACGCAACGTCGGGAGAGGTGGTCAGCCCGGAGTCCGGATCACAGATGCGGAGCACCCGTGTGACGGCCTTGCTCGGCACCACCACCCACTCGGCGTCGGCCCCGGCGCACCGCACATTGAGAGTGTGCAACGTGGTGAAACACGCAGCTCCGAAGAAGGCGACATCGCTCAGGTCGAGCACGAGTTTCGTGTTCCGTGTGAGGGCCTTCAGGGCATAGTCGGTGAGGAGGCCTGCATTGGAGGCATCCAGGTCGCCGTGAACTGTCACGACGGCGGTCGTGGTGTTGATCCGTTCGGTGGTGAAATGCGCGTGTTGTCGTGCATGGCTGCCGCTGTGAGGACTACTCCTCTTGGCAACGCTGATTGTGGGCATGTGTGACTCCATCAGTAGAAAACACGATTCGTACTGCAGTCACGTCACTCAGGCTCTGCTCGCTCAAAGCCCCCGGGCGCAGGGTGTGCTGGCCTGCACGTCGATGACGATTCCAGCTGGCTGTGAACTCAACCTGGGTCGAACTTTACGCCAGATCGTTACCATCGACAATTGCGTTGGCTCGGTTCTCATAAAACAATCAGCAACGCCCGTGCGGCCCGCCGAAGTCGCGAAAGTTGTTGCGGCAGAAACAACATTAGTTTGCCAACAGGCGACGAGCACGTGTCGTCCCGCTTATACCGGATTGCTGTCGCGCGCGTCGGCGTTATCGGGGAACATGCGTCCGGAGCCACCGAAACCGGCGGTCATCCGCCTGTGGCGGGTTTTGCTGGCGTGGTCGGTGGCGCCCCGGACCGACTTCCGACGCGCCACGGTTCGACGCATCGGCGTGCGACATCCGTGTTCGCCGACTTGGTTTGGTACTCGAAGTGTCCGGGTATCCGGGCCGCATGAGATTCGGTGGCTTGTTCGGAACGCTAGTTCTCATCTGGTTGCTGATCGGAGTTCTGGCCGCGTGGCAACGCGACTATTTCCAGAACGGCACAACCGATTGCGCGACAGCGGGCCAAACTGCGCTCACTGTGTTGGCCGGACCGCTCAACTATGCCGGCGTCAACCCGAAGGTGGGCGAGTGCCGCCTGCCCGAACCCAGTGCGATGCCCGTCATCGCCAACCTGAAGTGAGGTCGTCATGATTGTCTTCGGAGCGATTCTGCTCATCCTCGGCCTGGTGCTGAACATCTACTGGCTGTGGGTCGTCGGCGTGATCTTGATGGTCGTCGGCGCGGTGTTCTGGCTGCTCGGCTCCATCGGGCGCCCGGTCGGTGGCCGCCGGGCCTGGTATTAGGCGCACGCGAACAAGACGCACCGTAGGAGCTGAACGATGCCGAATTCATCGATCAAGGACGAGAAGCTCTACCAGGACCTGCGTAAGCAGGGCGACTCGAAGGAGAAGGCCGCGCGCATCTCCAACGCGGCGGCTTCCCGAGGCCGCTCCAAGGTCGGGCGCTCGGGCGGCAAGTCCGGATCCTATGAAGACTGGACTGTGTCCGACCTGCGCAGTCGTGCGAAAGAACTTGGGATCACCGGATATTCCGACAAGAACAAGGGTGAGTTGGTGAAGATGCTCAGGAGTCACTGAGCGTTCCCTCCGCCCCGAAAAACCCCGCACGAAGGGCCCCGCTGATCAACTCAGCGGGGCCCTTCCCCGTTGTTCTGAGGTTGATCGCCGTTCGGCCCCTCATGAGGACAAATCGTTCTAACGTGGGAAGCAGCCCCGAATGCCAGGGCGGAGCAATGGCGGAAGGAGCAGCCATGAAAGGCCCAAAGGATCCTGTCGATCATGCTCGGACGACACGGCCACATGCCGGGGAGTCGATGAAGGACAACATGATCATGCCTGCGCTGATCGTGATCGGCCTGGCGCTGGTGACGTTCGTCGGATCCCTCGCCGCGTTCGCCACCAGCCACCATGATGTCGGACTGACCCTGGTGAGCCTCGCGGCCGCCGGGTTCGTCATCGGAGCTTTGTGGCTGGCGCTCGAGCACCTGAGGGTGCGTCGTATCGAAGATCGTTGGTACGCAGAGCATCCCGGGGTGATGAGGCAAGGCCCCAGCAGCTGATCGGCCAGGCGGACCTGCGGGGCGGATCGTTCGCCCGCGGGTGTTTGCGTGCCCGTCAGAAGGTCAGAGCCAGAACGATGAAGTCGATCGCCAGCAACGCCAGCCCGATGATCGGCACCAGGATGCCGCGCCGGGCACGCGCGGTGAACACCGTCAGCGCGATCACCACGACCGGGACCACCGGAGCGCCGTAGAACAGCACTCCGAACCAGAACTCGCCCGGACCCTGATTCGCGCACGCATCGTCGGCGCACCCGGCCATGCTCATGACCGCGCCCATGCCGTACAGGAACACCGCCACGGCGGCCGGAATCGTCAGCAGAGCCAGCACCCACGTCGCCGAGATCCGTGTCTTGCGGCCGGTCTCGGTCTGCTCGATCTGTGCCTTGCTCGTGTTCGGGGTCATATCTGGCGGGTACCCAGTTTCGCGGCCCGGTGCACGGGTATCCGCAGCCCATGACGAGATTCGGATACACGCTGATGACCGAGCAGAGCGGGCCAAAAGATCTTGTGCGTTACGCCGTCGCGGCGGAGCAGGCGGGATTCGATTTCGAGGTGTGCAGTGACCACTTCTCGCCCTGGCTGACCAGCCAGGGGCACGCCCCGAACGCGTGGGCGGTGCTCGGGGCGGTCGCGCACGCCACCGAATCGGCGCACCTGTATTCGTACGTCACCTGCCCGACGATGCGCTATCACCCGGCCGTCGTGGCCCAACAGGCCGCGACCGTGCAGATCCTCTCCGACGGGCGGTTCACGCTGGGACTGGGCAGCGGTGAGAACCTCAACGAACACGTCGTCGGCAAGGGTTGGCCGACCGTCGAACGGCGTCTCGACATGCTGGCCGAGGCCATCAAGATCATCCGGGAGTTGTTCACCGGCGAACTCATCGACTTCCGGGGCGAGTACTTCGAGGTCGATTCGGCGCGGATCTGGGATGTCCCCGACGAACCGGTCGGCATCGGCGTCTCACTGACAGGCGAGAGGGCCCTCGACAAACTCGCGGTCTCGACGGACCACCTGATCAACGCCGCGCCGGACGCGGCGGTGGTCGAGGGATGGCGCAAGCGCCGTGAGGCCACCGGAATACTGCCCGCGGGCCGCGTGGTCGGACAGATACCGGTGTGCTGGGATCCCGACAAGGACGCCGCCATCGCCCGCGCACACGATCAGTTCCGGTGGTTCGCCGGCGGGTGGGCGGTGAACGCCGACCTGCCCACCCCGGCCGGTTTCGCGGCCGCGACACAGTTCGTGCGGCCCGAGGACGTCGCGTCGGCCATTCCCTGCGGTCCCGACCTCGACGCGATCGTCGCCGCCGTCGACGAGTACCGCCAGGCGGGCTTCACCGATATCGCGCTGATCCAGATCGGTGGCGACAGCCAGGAGCAGTTCCTTGCCGAGGCCGCCAAGCCGCTACTCGCGGCGCTGCGCGAGAGTGCCGGGTGAGGCGGCCGTCGAGCCGGGACGACCGCCCATGGGCTGCCCCGACCGCATGGTGAACGGCCAGACGATCCAACAACCCACGAACACAACCAGTGCCACCGCACCCGCGGTGAATCCGGCCGGGCGGCCGGCGACGGTGTCGAAGATGATCAGCACCACGCCCGCCATCGCGAACCCCAGCAACAGCAGTCCCGCGTAGGCGCAGCGGTGTGCCGCGGTCACCACGAGATTCATCCGGTGACGCCGGAACACCATGCGGTGCATGGCAACCGGAGCCACGAGCAGCGCGGTGGATCCGGCCGAGCACGCGACGGTGATCAGGAAGACCGTGCGCATGGTCCCGTCGAGAACGTCGAACTCCTCCTGGAACGGCAGGGTCAACAGCAGGCCGGTGAGTAGCTGGACGCCCGTCTGCACCACACGGAGTTCCTGCAACAGGTTGTTCCAGTTACGGTCGAGCCGTTCGGCCTCGGTCTCGTTGCGCGCCACCCCGGGAGGCCGTTTGTCGTCGTGGGCGCGCATGTGGTCGATCATGCATCGCCGACGACGAACCCGGTACAAAAGGCGCGTTTCCGGGTACGTCTGAGGTATGGACGGCGGTTCGCCGCACATGCTGCGGCGCCTTCTCATCTCACTGGCGCTGATTCTGGCCGTGGTGATCGCGATCGTCGCAGCGGTGTACGCGATGGCGTTCATCATGCTCGCCCCGATGATGACCTGAGGTGGTCGAGGGTTTCCCGAATGCCGACGTTGGGCATCCGGTGGGGCGGACAGCGGAATCGATACATGAAGACGTGAGGGACCCGAGAGGAAGTGGTCACGGTGCCGAAGACGACCCGTCAGGGTGCGGCCAAGAAGAGCGAACTGCCGAGCACACTGAAGAAGTCGGACGCCAAGGCGCAGCGGACCTTTGCCAAGGCGCACGACGCGGCGGCCGAAGAGTACGGCGAAGGGGAGCGCGCCCACCGCGTCGCGTACTCCGCGCTGAAGCACAGCTACGAGAAGGTGGGCGACCACTGGGAGGCCAAGACGCGTCGTGGCCCGTCCGATCAGCGCGCACGTGGCGGCGGTCCGAACGCGAAGGGCAAGACGGCCGAAGGCGTGGACGCGCACGCCAGCAAGGCCCACCTGCTGCAGATCGCCAGGCGCCTCGACATCCGGGGCCGCTCGACGATGAACAAGGGCGACCTGGTGACCGCTATCGAGAAGGCGAACCGGCGCGAAACCCGGGCCAGGCGTTGAACCGCCACCGCGGGCCGTGTGATCCGGCAGCGGAACAAGGAGTGGCGCGGTGAATCCACCCACCCGCCTGAGGTACTGTCGGTCACAAATTCCAGGAGGTCAGATGGCGGAAACACCCGCTCGGGGCGAGCGGTCGGTAGAGATCCGCGTCGCCGCGATGTTGGAGAACCTGGCGGTGGTGCGCACCGTGGTCGCTGCGATCGCAACGTTCGAGGACCTCGACTTCGACGTGGTCGCGGATCTGCGGCTGGCGGTCGACGAGGCATGCACCACGTTGATCAGGTCGGCGGTGCCTGACGCGACGCTCGTCCTGCGGGTGGATCCCGGTCCCGATGCCGTGGTTATCTCCACGTCCACGGTGTGTATCGGCGACAATGTCGTCGAGCCCGGCAGTTTCAGCTGGCACGTGCTGAGTTCTCTCACCGACGAGGTGAACACATTCACAGATGGGTCCGGGCCTGAAGAGGGGCAGGTGTTCGGCATCACGATGACCACGAGGCGAGCGAGCCTGCTGCGGTGACGTCGGAATACGCAGACGTTCTCGACATGTTCCGCGAGCTCGCGGGGACAACCGAGGGTTCGCCGAGCTACGTCCGCCAGCGCGAGAAGATCGTCGAGCGGTGCCTTCCGCTCGCCGACCACATCGCGCGGCGCTTCGACGGTCGAGGGGAGCCCCGCGAGGATCTGGTGCAGGTCGCGCGAGTGGGCTTGGTGAACGCGGTGAACCGGTTCGACGTGGAAGCCGGCTCGGACTTCGTGTCGTTCGCCGTGCCCACGATCATGGGCGAGGTCCGCAGGCACTTCCGCGACAACAGCTGGTCGGTGAAGGTGCCTCGCCGGCTCAAGGAACTCCACTTGCGGCTCGGAGCCGCGACCGCCGAGCTCTCGCAGCGCTTGGGCCGGGCGCCCACCGCATCGGAGCTGGCGCACGAACTGGACATGGATCGCGAAGAGGTGGTCGAAGGCCTCATCGCGGGCAGTTCGTACAACACGCTGTCCATCGACAGCGGCGGCGGTGGCGACGAGGAAGCCCCCGCGATCGTCGACACGCTCGGCGATCTCGACATGGGCCTCGACCAGATCGACAACCGCGAATCGCTGCGCCCGCTGCTGGCCAGCCTGCCGGAGCGCGAGCGCACCGTGCTGGTGCTGCGATTCTTCGAATCGATGACGCAGACCCAGATCGCCGAGCGGGTCGGCATCTCGCAGATGCACGTCTCCCGTCTGCTGGCCAAGTCGCTGGCGCGGCTGCGCGACCAGCTGCAGTAGCCGGCGGCCGGCGCACACTGGTGGCATGTCGGAACCTCCCGTCGTCGCAGGCGTGGTACTCGCGGCAGGGGCGGGAACTCGCTTCGGAATGCCGAAAGTGCTTGCCGCCGAAGGTGACTGGCTGAAGACTGCAGTACGTTCCCTGGTCGAGGGCGGCTGCGCGCACGTCGTCGTCGTGCTCGGCGCAGCCGTCGTCGACGTACCGCAACCGGCCCAGGCCGTCGTGGCCACCGACTGGTCCGACGGATTGTCCGCGTCGCTACGCGCCGGGGTCGGGGCCGCCGCGCGCACCGGTGCCGACCTGATCGTGTTCAGGCTCGTCGACACACCGGACATCGGCGGTGACGTCATCGCGCGGGTGGCCGCAGCCGCAGGCGAGTCCGGTCTGGCGCGGGCGACCTACGACGGCAGGCCCGGGCATCCCGTGGTGATCGCCCGCCGGCACTGGCCGGAATTGCTTCGCGTGGTCCACGGTGACGAGGGGGCCAAGCCGTTCCTGCGCGGGCGCACCGACGTCGTCGCCGTCGAATGCGGCGATCTGGCCACCGGGGCCGACATCGACGTCAGCCCGTGACGGATGTGCCGTTCGGCCCCTGCGGACCCAGGCCCAGCATCGCCCCGGCGAACCGTCGCACGCTGTCCTCGGCGATCCGCGCGGCGTCGGTGTGGCCGGCCCTGGCCCTGCTGTGCACCTCGGCCGTCGCGGGATCGAGGGTGACCTCGGCGAGCATCTCGCCCGTGGTGGGTTCACACACCGCCCACGAGTAGCACGTGTCCGAGGCCCACTGCGCCTCGCGCCTGGTGACATGGTCCGGGTCGGTCTCGCCGAGCTCGGAGAGCGCCGGCCGGTCGTCCATCAGATCGTCGGCCCGTAACGCGCGCAGATACCAAGAGCCCGCGTTGATTTCGACAGGTTCCATCGTGTTCCCAAATGTCGCGAGGCTGTAGTTACCGGGGAGTGCTCTCGCACGATCCCACGACAACTACAGCCTCGGCGGTCGAGTTCGGGCCGGTTCCGGCCTACTTGATCTCGGCGATGACGGTGCCTTGCGTGATGGCGGCACCGGCCTCGACGGCAAGACCCGTGATGGTGCCGTCCTTGTGGGCGGTGACCGGGTTCTCCATCTTCATGGCCTCCAGGACCACCACGAGATCACCTGCGGAGACCTCCTGGCCTTCCTCGACGGCGACCTTGACCACGGTGCCCTGCATGGGCGCGGTCACGGCGTCACCCGATGCGGCCTTGGCGCCGCCCCCACCACGCTTGCGCGGCTTGGGCTTCTTGCGCACCACGCCCGGAGCAGCGGCACCGCCGCCGCCACCGATGGCGAGATCGCCGGGCAGCGACACCTCCAGACGGCGGCCGCCGACCTCGACCACCACGGTCTGCCGCGGAACGGTGTCCTCTTCCTCGATCGGGTCCCCGCCGGTGAAGGGCTCGACGGTGTTGTTCCACTCGGTCTCGATCCAGCGGGTGTGCACGTCGAACTTCTCGCCGTCACCGATGAACGCGGGGTCCGACACCACGGCGCGGTGGAACGGAATGACAGTGGCCAGGCCCTCGACGGTGAACTCGGCCAGCGCGCGGCGGGAGCGCTCAAGGGCCTCCTCGCGGGTGGCACCGGTGACGATGAGCTTGGCCAGCATCGAGTCGAACTGGCCGCCGATCACCGAACCGGTCTCGACGCCGGAATCCATGCGCACGCCGGGGCCGGTGGGCGCGACGAACTTGGTGACCGGGCCGGGCGCGGGCAGGAAGCCGCGGCCGGCGTCCTCGCCGTTGATGCGGAACTCGAAGGAGTGTCCGCGCGGCGTCGGGTCCTCGGTGATGTCGAGGGGCTCACCGTTGGCGATCTTGAACTGCTGGCGCACCAGGTCGATGCCCGAGGTCTCCTCGGTGACGGGGTGCTCCACCTGCAGACGGGTGTTGACCTCGAGGAAGCTGATCAGACCGTCCTGGCCCACCAGGTACTCGACGGTGCCCGCGCCGTAGTAGCCGGCTTCCTTGCAGATGCGCTTGGCGGACTCGTGGATCTCCTTGCGCTGCGCGTCGGTCAGGAACGGAGCCGGGGCCTCCTCCACGAGCTTCTGGAAGCGGCGCTGCAGCGAGCAGTCGCGCGTGCCCGCGACGACGACGTTGCCGTGCTGATCGGCGATAACCTGAGCCTCGACGTGGCGCGGCTTGTCCAGGTAGCGCTCGACGAAGCACTCGCCGCGGCCGAACGCCGCGATGGCCTCGCGGGTGGCCGACTCGAACAGTTCGGGGATCTCCTCGAGCGTGCGGGCCACCTTCATACCGCGGCCGCCACCGCCGAATGCGGCCTTGATCGCCACGGGCACACCGTGCTCCTTGGCGAACGCCACGACCTCGTCGGCGTCCTTGACCGGATCGGGGGTACCGGGGACCAGCGGGGCCTTGGCGCGCGCTGCGATGTGGCGCGCGGTCACCTTGTCGCCGAGGTCGCGGATGGACTGCGGGCTGGGCCCGATCCAGATCAGCCCGGCGTCGATGACGGCCTGGGCGAAGTCGGCGTTCTCGGAGAGAAAGCCGTAGCCGGGGTGGATGGCGTTGGCGCCGGACTTCTCTGCGGCGTCCAGGATCTTCTCGAAGACCAGGTAGGACTCGGCCGAGGTCTGGCCGCCCAGTGCGAAGGCTTCGTCGGCGAGCCGGACGTGCGGTGCATCGGCGTCAGGCTCGGCGTAGACGGCCACGCTGGCCAATCCCGCGTCTTTGGCGGCACGGATCACCCGGACCGCGATCTCCCCGCGATTGGCGACCAGCACCTTGGAGATCTTTGAGCTGGCGTGGTTGGCCACGGTGCCTCCTCGGCAGTTCTCTAAGAAACGTCTTTAAGAATCTATCGCGGGCAGTTTATGCGCCGCGCATCGAGCCTGCTCCACGCGGTCCGGTTACCCGCGGGTAAGTTCGGTCGGAATGGATTGTGTGTGGCAGCTTTCGGCCGCCGATCGGCCGCTGGCCAGCACAAACCGTTGCGTCGCCCGATGCGGCTCCATCTTTGCTGTCACCTTCCTGATCGCCCGAAATTCTCAGAAACCGCGTCGGGGTGTCGGCCGGCGATCGCCGGCCGCCGCACCACGTGGTGACGGAGGGCTACCCGTTCTCGCCGACTCCCGAACCGGAAAGTGGCGACCACTCGACCGGTATGCCGCCTTGGTCCGAAAGCGGTTGCCGCTCAGCGATTCTCGTGGATCAGGCGGTGCGCAGGCGCCGCTTGATGCGGGTCAGCATCGCCGACATGCCGCGCAACCGCAGCGGGCTTATGAGCGCCGCGAGTCCCAGCTCGGAGTAGAAGTCGTCGGGAACCGCGAGGATGTCGGCCGCAGGCTGACCGTCGAGGCCGGCGGCCAGGATCGCCGCGAATCCCCGCGTGGTCGGGGCCTCGGCCGGTGCGCTGAAGTACAGACGCACGGCCTGGGGATCTGACGCGTCGACATCGAGGAACAGTGGCGACTGGCATTCCGGTACCGGTTCCATCGCCGCCTCCTCGAGGTGGGCAGGCAACGGCGGCAGCTCGTTGGCGAACTCCAGCAACAGTTGCAGCTTGTCCTGACCGGCCACTTCCTGGAAGTCCGAGACCACCTCTGCCAGGGCAGCCGGCATGGTCACGGTGCCGAACCCGGGTCCGGACCGACCGCGACCGGCACCCGCACCGCGTTGCCCCACTCGGTCCACGAACCGTCGTAGTTGCGGACGCCCGGCAGGCCCAGCAGGTGGGTCAACACGAACCAGGTGTGGCTCGAACGCTCACCAATGCGGCAGTACACCACGGTCTCGTCATCGGGCGTGAGGAAGCCGTACAGCTCTTCGAGCTCGGCGCGGCTGCGGAACTGGCCGTTGTCCTTGGCGGCCTTGCCCCAGGGGATGGATTTGGCGGTGGGGATGTGGCCACCCCGCAACGCACCTTCCTCCGGGTAATCCGGCATGTGGGTCCGTTCACCGGTGTACTCCTGCGGCGAGCGGACGTCGATCAGCGGCTGCTTGCCGAGAATCTCCAGCACGTCCTCTTTGAAGGCGCGGATCGGGGCGTCGTTGCGCTCGACGACCGGGTACCCGCTCGACTGGCGCGTCGGCACGTCCAGGGTGGTGTCACGACCGTGTGAGACCCACAGGTCGCGCCCGCCGTCGAGCAGGCGCACATCCGGGTGACCGAACAGCGTGAAGACCCACAGGGCGTATGCGGCCCACCAGTTGCTCTTGTCGCCGTAGATGACGACGGTGTCGTCGCGGCTGATGCCCTTGCGGTCCATCAACGCGGCGAACTGCTCACCGTTGATGTAGTCCCGCACGTGGGGGTCGTTGAGGTCGGTGTGCCAGTCGATCTTCACCGCCCCGGGGATGTGTCCGGTGTCGTAGAGGAGGACGTCTTCGTCGGACTCGACGATGGCCAGGCCGGGCCGACCGAGGTTACTGGCGAGCCAGTCGGCGGTCACCAGGCGTTCCGGGTGGGCGTATTCGGCGAGAGTGGGGCTGGGATCTGCAGGCAGCGACACACCATGAGCCTACCGCCGAGAGCACGGGTGTTGTCGGGGCACTGGGGCGTAACGCCTGATCGCCGCCCCGAATCACTGCACGTTCGCCCAGTTCGGCGGCGTCAGGTTCCATCTGTGGGCGTTGCGATGGCTGACGGTTGCCAACCAGGTCAGGCCGTGAACACCACCTCATAGGCCACGGCGTAGCGGCGGGGCCCGGACTTGGTGCGGAAGAGGGATCCGCCGTCCTGGCACCACGTGACGACCCGCAGGAGGCGTTTGCCCGGTGCGAGCCGCTTGGCGATCACATCGGCGAATGCGGCGCGCAGCCGCTCCAGATCATGAGTCTCGATGTCACGTTCAACCCGGACATCCCACATCGTTTCTTCGACCGGCATCGCCCCAGTGTCGACCGATGTGATCCGATTCACACCTTTGTGCCCGGCGTGCCGCCCGCTGAGTTTGGTTGCAATTTGGTCACCGTCCGGTCAGTGGACCGTCACGACACGCATTCTGCCCGTGGGCGTGTCGTGGTCAGCCGGATAATCCGCGCTCACCGGCCGTTGGCGGACCAGAGGTCCGCGACCGACACTTCAAGGCGCTCGAACAACGCCCGCAGCACCGGCAGGCTCACCCCGATCACGTTCGACGGATCGCCCTCGATGCGGTCGATGAACCAGCCGCCCAATCCGTCGAGCGTGAATGCGCCTGCCACCCAGAGCGGTTCGCCGGTCGCCAGGTACGCCGACAGATCGTCAGGTGAGGGGGTGCCGAAATGCACTGTGGTGCCTGATGATTCGGTGACATTGCCGACGATCTCGCCGTCGTGCAACCGGATCACGCAGTGCCCGGTGACCAGGTCCGCCGACCGCCCGGACATGGTCTGCCACTGGCGGTGTGCGGCGTCCACCGAACCGGGTTTACCGCACAGTTTTCCGTCGAGAAGCAGCATCGAATCACAGCCGATGACTACGGCGTCTGCGGCGTCCGAGTGGGACAGGCGCGTCACGACCTCCCCGGCCTTGGCGGACGCCAGGGCCGTGACGACCTGATCCGGTGGAGCCGAGGGGTGCGCGGCGATGATCGCGTCCTCATCGACATCCGAGACCACGACCAGCGGTTCGATGCCGGCGTTGCGCAGAACGCTCAGCCGGCCCGACGACGCCGAACCCAGAACGACTCGGGTCATGAGTGGGACACGGGCTTCATAAGAGGCTCATCTGAACCCGATGTTCTTCGCGCAAGCAGCTCATCTGAACCCGATGTTCTTCGCGCAAGCGGCTCATCACCGCCGCATGTGGGTCCGCTCCAGCAACGTCACCCGCTGCCAGCTGAAGACCGAGTAGCGCAGCTTGTCGACCGGATGGCCCCACATGTTGCGTTCCTTCTTCACCGGCTCGGCCGGCCCGCCGCCCGCCGACGCGAGGACGGCCATCAGCGCAGCCATCTCCTCGGGGGTCGGCTCACCGCGCAGCACCTTGATGTGCGCCTCGTGGTCGGCTTTGGCCTCGTCGGTGACGTCGGCCTGCACTTCGCCGCTCACCGTCGTCGAATCGTTCGCGCCGCTCACTGTCGTCGAATCGTTCGCGCCGCTCACAGCGGAATGTTCCCGTGCTTCTTCGGCGGCATCTGCACGATCTTGCGTTCGAGCAGGCGCAGCGCGTTGGCCACGTAGCCGCGCGTGTGCGACGGCGGGATCACCGCGTCGACATAGCCACGCTCGGCAGCGATGTAGGGGTTGACCAGCGTGTCCTCGTAGGTCTGCTGCAGCTCCAGGCGCAGGGCGTCGACGTCCTCGCCGTTCTTCGCGGCTTCCTTGAGCTGCTGGCGGTAGACGAAGCCGACCGCACCCGAGGCGCCCATGACCGCGATCTGGGCCGTCGGCCAGGCGACGACGACGTCGGCGCCCATGTCCTTCGAGCCCATCACGCAGTACGCACCGCCGTAGGACTTGCGGGTGATGACGGTGACCTTGGCGACCGTGGCCTCACCGTAGGCGTAGAGCAGCTTGGCGCCGCGCCGGATGATGCCGTTGTATTCCTGGTCGGTACCGGGCAGGAAGCCGGGGACATCGACCAGCAGCACGATCGGGATGTTGAAGCAGTCGCACGTGCGGATGAACCGCGCGGCCTTCTCCGAGGCGTTGATGTCCAGGCAGCCCGCGAACTGGGTCGGCTGGTTGGCGACGATGCCCACCGGGCGGCCCTCGACCCGGCCGAAGCCGACAACGATGTTGCCCGCGTAGCCGGCCTGCACCTCGAGGAATTCGTCGTCGTCGAGGATGCGGGTGATGACCTCGTGCATGTCGTACGGCTGATTCGGCGAATCCGGAATCAGCGTGTCGAGCTCGAGGTCCTCGTCGGTGAGGGTCTCCTCGATCGAGCCCTCAGGGATGGCCACCGGGTACAGCGGCGGATCCGCGTAGTTGTTGGGCGGCAGGTAGCTCAGCAGGTCGCGCACATAGTCGAAGGCGTCCTGCTCGCCCGACGCCACGTAGTGCGCGGTACCGGACTTGGCCATGTGGGTGTGGGCACCGCCCAGCTCCTCCATGGTGACGTCCTCGCCGGTGACGGTCTTGATGACGTCGGGGCCGGTGATGAACATCTGGCTGGTCTGGTCGACCATGACGACGAAGTCGGTGAGCGCGGGGGAGTACACGTGCCCGCCCGCGGCGGCACCCATGATCAGCGAGATCTGCGGGATGACGCCCGAGGCCTTGATGTTGTTGTGGAAGATCCGGCTGTACAGGCCGAGCGAGACCACACCCTCCTGGATGCGGGCGCCGGCGCCGTCGTTGATGCCGATCAGCGGACGGCCGGTCTTGATGGCCAGTTCCTGGACCTTGACGATCTTCTCGCCGTAGACCTCACCGAGGCTGCCGCCGAACACCGTGGCGTCCTGGCTGAAGATGCAGACGTCGCGGCCGTCGATGGTGCCGTAGCCGGTGATGACACCGTCACCCAGCGGCCGGTTCTTCTCCAGGCCGAAGTTGGTGCTGCGATGCTTGGCCAGCGCGTCGAGTTCGACGAACGACCCTTCGTCGAGGAGGGCAAGGATGCGCTCCCGGGCGGTGAGTTTGCCTTTGGCGTGCACCTTGTCGACGGCGGCTTCGCCGACGGGATGCAGCGTCTCCTCGGTCCGTCGCTTCAGGTCGGCCAGCTTGCCCGCAGTGGTGTGGATGTCCACCTGATGCTCGGCGGACGGCTCGGTAACGCTCGTCATGGGTCACGATGGTATCCGCATCCTTAAGACGCGTCTAAGCCTGAATCCGTGGAGCGGCCCTCCTTGAGGTGTCCGTGTGTGGTTTCTGCTGCGTTCGGTGTTGCGGGCATGCGGTAGTTGCTGGTCTGCCCAGCTTTTCCTGTGTGCTCCGGTTGGGCCTGTTCGGCGCGTTGGTCAGGTCGTTGCCGGTAGCGGTGGGCTGTATCCGATGGTGTTGCGCCACAACGTGAGCCAGTGCTCTGTCCAGGGCCAGTGCTCGGGGAGGTGCAGGATCGGTCGACGCTGGGGTCGGGCCAGACGGGCGGGAATGTTGACGATCTTGCGGCGCAGCGTCGCGCCGCGGGCAACCACGTGGGCACCTCCTGCGAGCACGCCGGCGGCGCGCAGCAGGTTGTGCGCGATCGCCGCGCACAACACCCACGCACTGTTGGCACCGAACTGTCCTGAGGGCATGTGGGCCAGGGGTCCGTCGATCAGATCGGCGAAGACGGTTTCGATGATCGCGTGCTGGCGGTGGGTGATGTCAGCCTCGGCGGTCGGCAAGTCTGTGTTGGTGAAGAACGGGTGATACCGCCACACCGGGAACAGCGCGTCCCGAAATCTCGCGTCTTTGACTCGCCGCACCACCAACCGCGCGGTGAACCGATCTTTGGTAGAGGCGAAGGCGGTGTAGCTGACCTCGGCGACCTCGGCATCAGAAATCCAGTCACCGGTGTCGGGATCACGCACTGCACCGGGATAGTTGACCGGCTCCCAGGCCTGCTCGTCGATCGAACTGATGGCCCGATCAACCGCGGTATTGCGGGTCATCACCACCGAGAAGTGCGCATTGTGGGCTCGGCAGGCGCCCACCACCGACCGGGTGCCGTAGGACGAATCGCCACGCACCAGCAGTTGCCCGCGCACGCCGGCGGCGCGGGCGGTGGCGATGGCTTGGGCGACCATGCGGCCCGCACCCTTCCCGGAACTGGTCTTACCGGCGCGCAGCCGCATCCCGGCGATCACCGGCGCCGCTCCGGGGGTGCTGATCGTCGTCGCCAACGGGGAGAGCCCTTTACGCAGAACCTGCTTACCAGCGATCTTGGTATGCCCGTAGGAGGCACCCTGTTTGGCGTGGCCATAGACCGGGCGCAGCAGTGAGTCGATGTCGATGAACGCCCCCGTGTCGGATCCGGGCAGCAGGTCCACCCGCGCACAGAGTGCGGCCAGATGATGACGCAGGACCGACTCCAACTGCCGGGCGTGTCCGAAGGTGAACTCCCGCAACAGTGTTCCGATCGTCGATGGTGCATAGACCCCATCGAAGAGCGTCTTCATCCCGCCGCCACGCACGAGGTCGAGGTCATCAATGCTGTCGGCGCCGGCGCACATTCCGGCGACCACGGTGAGCAGCTTCGGCGACGGGTTGGCCGACCCGGACTTGATCCGTGGTTCGCTGATACGAACCTTGTCGGCCAGCAACTGTGACAGCCCGGTCTGGGTGGCCAGCGTCATTACCGGCACCAGACCGGCGCACGACACGAGATGGGCATCATCGAAGACCGCCGACGACGCAGCGAACCTATGGGACACTTTCACCGGAAGTGCCTTTCGAAGTTGTGCCGATAAGTGCCTAGAGAACACTCATCATCACAGCTCAGAAGGCACTTTCCTCGTCACGACACCCTGCGACCAGCCAATTCATCGGTGGATCGAGGCTAAGAGAGCCCCCAGTGGCGTGTCCCGCGTCACTCATTCTCACAGCGCGGACCTGGGGCGTCATCGGCTCACATCTTCGGCGGGCATCGCGCGCGGCGCTCATACCGAGGCGCATATACAGGCGACGTCCGGTGCGCCATCGATCGGTTGAGGAGGTTGATTTTCGGTGGACGGGTGCGCACGGCCCGCGTTCCGCGTGCCCCTGAGCGACGATGAGATGCACTTCACACACCTTTTTGGTTACGCGCCAGGGGATTTCGGGTATCTTTTGCTGCCACTGGACGGTGGCGGATGGCGCACACCGGCGACGATTTTGTTCGCGCGCCTGCCATGCCCTGGTCTGGCCGTATGTCAGATGTCGATCTTGATGATGCTGTAGCGCGGTCCGGGGGTGCATCGAGGCGACTTTTCCCAAGTCCGGGCTATTTCGCCGACCATCATGATCGATCTTGACGTTGCTGAAATCTTGATTTGGGTGTTAATTGGCACCAGGTTTGCGTGAAGGCGCGAGTGGTATTAGCTGGTTGTAGCGTTTCAGGCCGGCGTTGCCGCTGTCGCTGCGGTGGCGATCTTGACCCCCGCGGTGGCCGCGCAGGCAGACGTTGCCGCGCCGTCGCCACTTGCGCCGGTCACTCATTCACTGGACGGACAATTCCGGCAGGACACCAATCTCTGGTGGTTCGGCGCCGCCAATCCGAATCTGCCCGCGCCATTCATGGTGTTGGGATTTCCAGGTGTGCTTCGCCGGCGCCAGTGTCAAGATCGGCCCGTACGGTTCCGTCGCGGTGTCGATGAGCAGAGGCTGCTAGAAGCCGTTCGCGCACAAATCTTTCAGTCCGGGCCCAACTGGGCCCGACTGCATCGTCCACTGCGCACCCGATCGGGTGCGAGCTGAGTAACCGAAAGCACGTCCAGGGTCATTCTCATCGCGCCGCCAGTCCGGGCCGGTCCCGACGGCGAAGAAGAACCCGCCGCCCACGACGATGGGCCGCGGTTCTGGCGTCGACGGCCGGTGCTCTCGTCGCCATCGCCATCGTGGCACTGGCTGCCGGATTCGTCGCATTGCTCGGGTTGCGGGCGGTCGAGGCCAAATCGGCTCTCGAGCACGCCCGTGACAGTGCGGAACAAGTGAAAGGCGCTGTACTGCAGGGTGATAGCGAATCAGCAGCGCAGGCCGCCGAGAGTACGCACCCACGCCGCGGCGGCGTACGACACCACCCACTCGTGGCCGTGGAAGCTCGCCGCGTCGGTTCCATGGGCTTGGGAGCCCGCTGCAGACCAGGCGTGAGATCTCCGATGTCGTACTGGATCTGGCCAACGACATGCTGACGCCGGTGACGCAGGGGGGACGGTGATGTCGCCGAACGACCTGCTGCGGGACGGCCGAATGGATGTGGAACTGCTGCGCGCCGAGCAGTCCGAACTGAATTCGATCGCAGGCACCGCAGTGCGCCTCGATGTCGATGCTGCCCCGATTTCCGAAGCCGCGTTCGTGGACGCTGTCGCCGATGCGCGGACAACGCTGAACCCAAACTGCGGAATTGGCCGAGTTACTCGGGAACACCTCGCTGGCAGCTCAACTGGCGCCACCGATGATGGGCGCTGACGGCTCGCGCGACTATTTCATGGGGTTTCAGACCAACGCCGAGGCGCGCAGGACCGGTGGGCTGCTCGGCGGATTCGGTGTTCTGCATTTCGACAACGGCAAGTTCACAGTCGACGAGTTGGGCGCCAATGCTGATCTCGACAAGCCGTTCACCCCGATCGATCTGGGCGGTGAGTACAACGAGCAGTACGGGTTCACGAATCCGACGACCGACTTCCACAACAGCAATCTGAGTTCCCACTTCCCCTACGCCGCGCAGATCTGGAAGTCCATGTGGACGCAGCAGACCGGGGTGGACGTGGACGGTGTCGTCGCGATCGACCCGGTGGCGCTGAGTTACATCCTGGGTGCGGTCGGGCCGGTCACGTTGACCGACGGGGGAGAAGATCAACAGTTCCAAAGTGGTGGGACTGGCGGAATCCACTGCCTATCAACGTTTCCCGACGATCAGCCGGCGCGGAAACGCTATCTGCAGGGGTGTCGCGAACGCCGTGGTGAAGAAGATGGCCGAGCCGTGCAGTCCCGCGGAAACTGCTCGACGCGCTGGGCAAGGCTGTCGGTGAGCGCCGTATCGTCCACGATTCGAGGATGTCGGAGGCGGATGCGTATGCGCGATCGTTGAGAACTTCAGGGGGCAGCGCATATCTGCCGTCGCGCAACAGGGCGGGCATGGGGCAGATGCTCGTGGCCGCACAGACCATCTGCCGGACGTTCACCGCGTCATCCTGCGGCCCGACAAGTGCGGTGGCCTCTGACGGCTCCGCGTTCGATATGCCGTTCCCGGATAAGAGGAGTGACCCGCCGGCAATGGCGGCGGCGCCGAATCGGGCCCGCTGCAAGAAGTGCCTACGATCGAGTGGAAACCATACCGCCGCGCGTACCGCGCTTTTCCGCCGACCGCACCGGCGTCGGAAGACCAGAGAGCAAACCTCAGCTGGCACCGCGGTCTGCCTGGCTACACTTCTCACGTGGGATATCCCGACAACGTGCTCGCCGGCGACGAACAGGTGGTCTTGCACCGTCATCCGCACTGGAAGCGGCTGATCGGACCGGTGTTCATCCTGATCGTCGCGACGGCATTGGCAAGTTTCGGTGCGGCCTACGTCAACACGCTCCACTGGGATCCGACCGCCACACTCGTGGTGTCCTTGGTGATCCTGGCGATCTGGCTGGTGATCGTCGGTTGGCTCACACTGTGGCCATTCTTGACCTGGTTGACAACACATTTCGTCATCACCGACCGCAGGGTGATGTTCCGTCACGGGTTGCTGACGCGAAGCGGTATCGACATCCCGCTGGCCAGGATCAACAGTGTGGAGTTCCGGCACGGCCTGTCCGACCGCATCCTGCGGACCGGCACCCTGATCATCGAATCAGCGAGCCAGGATCCGCTTGAGTTCTACGACATCCCGCGCGTCGAGCAGGTCCACGCGCTGCTCTATCACGAAGTCTTCGACACCCTGGGGTCCGACGAATCGCCGAGTTGAGGCGGCGCGCCGCGACCGCGTGACCGGCGCATCGGCGTCACCACGCTGTCCGGGCCGTGACTCACCTCGTATTCGTCCTCGAGAGCCTCGGCGAGACCGCCACCGGTGAGGGCGGACTCGAGTGCCTTGTCGGGATTGCGGGCGAACTCGTCGGGGAAGACGAACCGGCGAAACGCCCAGAACCGGAACGCCATCTGCAGCAGGTTGCCGATGATGTAGGCCGAGATGAAGTCGGCGATGTTCTCCGTCGTCAGGGACACCTCGGGCACGCGGAGCATCAGCACATAGCTGGAGATCCACAGTGGTGCCATCGACAACAGCACTCCGACACCGCTGACCGCGAAGAACAGGAATGCCTCGTGATGTCGCTCACGCCCGCCCCGGTCGCGGAAGCTCCACTCCCGGTTGAGGATGTAGGAGGCGATGACCGCGACGATGCCCGCGATGATCTTGGCGGTGACCGGCTTGGGCTCCAGGACGGTCAGCTTGAGCGTGTAGAAGATCGCTGAGTCGATCACGAAGGTCGTGGCACCGACGATCGCGAATTTGATCAGCTCATGGTGCCGTTCGGCGAACGGCCGGATGAACCGCGGTAGACGCGCGATCGTTGCATCAGCGAAGGACACGATTAGCCAGTGTACGGAAACGCATGCTCGGATGCGGAATCGTGTATACAGCGCAGGTCATGCCAACATGGTTGACGTGCCGCGCGCTTCTCAAACCAATTCCTCCGCAGTCCCCGTGGTCGCCATGATCGGCGGTGGCCAGCTGGCCCGCATGACCCATCAGGCCGCGATCGCGCTGGGACAGACACTTCGCGTGCTGGCCGTCGACCCGAACGACCCCGCGGCACAGGTCAGCCCGGACATCGTGCTGGGCTCACACACCGATTACGACGCGCTGGTGAAGGTTGCGCAAGGTGCGACCGTCGTCACGTTCGACCACGAACACGTGCCCACCGAACATCTCGACAGACTCGTCGCCGACGGTGTGACGGTCGCCCCTCCGCCCGAGGCGCTGGTGCACGCCCAGGACAAGCTGGTGATGCGTCGTCGTCTGGCCGATCTGGGGGCGCCCATCCCGCAGTTCGCCGAGGTCACCGCGGCCGACGAAGCCGAGAAGTTCAGCCGCGAGGTCGGCGGCGCCGCTGTGATCAAGACCATCCGGGGTGGTTACGACGGCCGCGGTGTCGTGCTGCTCGACACACCCGAACAGGCCCGCGAGGTGGCCGCGAAGTATCTCGCCGACGGGGTGCCGATCCTGATCGAGGAACGCGTCGCGATGCGGCGCGAACTGTCGGCGCTCGTCGCGCGCTCGGCGTTCGGCCAGGGTTCGGCGTGGCCGGTGGTGCAGACCGTGCAGCGTGACGGCATCTGCGTCGAGGTGATCGCCCCGGCTCCTGACCTGCCCGACGATCTGGCCGCAAGCGCCCAGCAGTTGGGCCTGCGCCTGGCCGCCGAGCTGGGTGTCATCGGTGTGCTGGCCGTCGAACTGTTCGAGACCGTCGACGGCAGGATCCTGGTCAACGAACTGGCGATGCGCCCGCACAACTCCGGGCACTGGACCATGGACGGCGCCGTGACCAGCCAGTTCGAGCAGCATCTGCGCGCGGTCCTGGACTATCCCCTTGGTGAGACCTCCGCGCGCGCCGAGATCGTCGTGATGTCCAACGTGCTCGGCGCACCGGAGATACCGGCGATGAGCCTCGACGAGCGCATCCACCATCTGTTCGCCCGTATGCCCGACGCCAAGGTGCACATGTACGGCAAGGGGGAGCGTCCGGGACGCAAGCTGGGCCATGTCAACCTTGTGGGCAAACCGGGCGAGGACGTGGCCGCCGTGCGCGAGCGCGCCAATCGCGCCTCGCACTGGCTGTCACACGCACAGTGGACCGACAACTGGAACGAGCATGGGACGGACACCGAATGACAAGTAGCCCCCGGGTCGGGCTCATCATGGGCAGCGACAGCGACTGGACGGTGATGGTCGACGCCGCAGAGGCGCTCGCCGAGTTCGAGGTGCCGTTCGAGGTCGGCGTGGTCTCGGCGCACCGTACGCCCGGTCGCATGCTGGACTACGCGAAGAACGCCGCCGACCGCGGCATCGAGGTGATCATCGCCGGCGCGGGCGGTGCCGCGCACCTGCCCGGGATGGTCGCGTCCGCGACGCCGCTGCCCGTCATCGGCGTCCCCGTCCCGCTGGCCCGACTGGACGGATTGGATTCGCTGCTGTCGATCGTGCAGATGCCGGCCGGGGTCCCGGTGGCGACGGTGTCGATCGGCGGGGCGCGCAATGCGGGCCTGCTCGCGGTGCGGATCCTCGGTGCCACGGACGCGCAGTTGCGGGGCCGGATGGCGAAGTTCCAGGCCGACCTGGAGGCCATGGTTCTGGAAAAGGACGCAGCCCTGCGGTCGCGTCTCCTCGGCGACGGGTAGAGCGCCCCTCACGCGCCCGGCTGCGGCGGTGGGGTATCGCTGCGGCCGTCTTCCGGCATCGGTGTGCTCGTGGGCAGATGGCCCGTCTGACCTGCGTGAAGGCTGGCGTCCATGACCGCGCTTCCGCGAAGCCAGCGACGCTGTCCGCTCCATCCGCAGTCGCAGACGGCTTGGCTTCGCAATTGCGACGAGACCACGTAGACCTGCACCCGTGGCAAACTACCGGCCGATGTTGGTGGCCGGGCGAGGCAATCCTGATGTCTCTCTGAGAATTTCCGTCCGAAGCCCGATTTCTTCCCGGGGACAGGGCGAGTAAAGTTACCAGCGAGTAGCAAGGAGGCCACGATGGCTGCATGGGGCGGCAATCCGTCTTTCGATCTGTTCCAGTTGCCCGAGGAGCATCAGGAGTTGCGGGCGGCGATCCGTGCGCTGGCTGAGAAGGAGATCGCGCCGCACGCTGCCGATGTGGATGAGAATGCGCGGTTTCCGCAGGAGGCGCTCGATGCGTTGAATGCTTCGGGGTTCAACGCGGTGCACGTGCCTGAGGAGTACGGCGGTCAGGGCGCGGATTCGGTCGCGGCGTGCATCGTGATCGAGGAGGTCGCGCGGGTGGATGCCTCGGCGTCGTTGATCCCGGCGGTCAACAAGCTGGGCACGATGGGGTTGATCCTGCGTGGTTCGGATGAGTTGAAGAAGCAGGTGTTGCCGCAGTTGGCCTCGGGTGCGGCGATGGCGTCGTATGCGTTGTCCGAGCGTGAGGCCGGCAGTGATGCGGCGAGTATGCGCACGCGGGCCAGGGCCGATGGGGATGACTGGGTTCTCAACGGCACCAAGTGCTGGATCACCAATGGTGGTAAGTCGTCGTGGTACACGGTGATGGCGGTGACCGATCCGGACAAGGGTGCCAACGGGATTTCGGCGTTCATGGTGCACCAGGACGACGAGGGGTTCAGCGTCGGTCCCAAGGAGCGCAAGCTGGGCATCAAGGGGTCGCCGACCACGGAGTTGTATTTCGAGAACTGTCGGATTCCCGGGGATCGGATCATCGGTGAGCCGGGTACGGGGTTCAAGACGGCGTTGGCGACGTTGGATCACACGCGCCCGACGATCGGGGCGCAGGCGGTGGGGATCGCCCAGGGTGCGTTGGATGCGGCGATCGCCTACACCAAGGACCGCAAGCAGTTCGGTACGAGCATCAGTGATTTTCAGGCTGTGCAGTTCATGTTGGCCGATATGGCGATGAAGGTCGAGTCGGCGCGGTTGATGGTGTATCACGCCGCGGCGCGTGCTGAGCGTGGTGAGAAGAACCTGGGGTTCATCTCGGCGGCCAGTAAGTGTCTGGCGTCGGATATCGCCATGGAGGTCACCACCGATGCGGTGCAGTTGTTCGGCGGTGCGGGTTACACGCAGGACTTCCCGGTGGAGCGGATGATGCGTGATGCCAAGATCACCCAGATCTACGAGGGCACCAACCAGATCCAGCGCGTGGTCATGAGCCGCGCCCTGCTGCGCTGAGCGTGGCAGTACCCTGCGGGACGTGAACAGCGATACCGAGCGCCCGGCGCTCGATGCCGACGCCATCCGTTCCGCAGTGGTGCGACCGCGCGGGTCGTGGCGCAGTTTCGATGTCGTCGCGGAGACCGGGTCGACGAATGCCGACCTGCTGGCACGCGCGAGATCGGGTACCGACATCAACGGTGCGGTGTTGGCCGCCGAACACCAGACCGCGGGCCGCGGTCGCAACGGCAGACAGTGGACCACGCCGCCGCGATCGCAGATCGCGGTCTCGGTGGGGATCGACACGACCGGTGTTCCGTCGACAGCGTGGGGCCTGCTCCCGCTCGCGACCGGCGTGGCGGTGGTCGACGCCATCTCGGCGGTCACCGGGGTCGAAGCGAAACTCAAGTGGCCCAACGATGTTCTGGTCGACACCGGCAAGCTGGCCGGCATCCTGGCCGAGGTCGCCTCGCCCGCACCGACCGTGGTGATCGGCACCGGCCTGAACGTCTCTGTCATGCCGGACGACGTGCCCGATTCGGTCGCGACGTCGCTGGCGATGCTGACCGACGCCCCCGTGGATCGCTCGGCACTGCTGACGGAGTTCCTGACCCGACTGGCCGACCGGGTCGAAAGCTGGCGTGCGGCAGGCGGAGCCGACGAAAGGCTGCTCGACGACTATCGGCAGTGCAGCGGCACGCTGGGCACCGCGGTCCGGGTGCTGCTTCCGGGAGATCGGCAACTGCTGGGCGACGCGGTGGACATCGACGAATCCGGAAGACTGCTGATCGACTCCGAGGGTGAGCGCATCACCGTGGCCGCAGGCGACGTGACGCATCTGCGCCCCGCGTGACCTCTCGCGAGCAGACACAAACTTGCGCACATTGGGGTGAAAAAGCGCAGTTTTGCGTCTGCTCGGCAGGAAAAGCTAACCGCGCGTGACCTTCTCGGTCTGGCGGCGGCGTTCCTGGGCGCCCGGATCGGGATTGGCCACCTGCACCAGCGACGCGCCGGCGGCGAACACCGCGAGCAGGTTGGCGATCAGTTCGTCGGGGGTGGCCCATGACGCGGTCGAGAGCACGCGGTCGTCCGCGGTGAACCCGCTTGCCGCTGCGGCACTGCGCGCGGCGTCGAGCACCTCGCCGACCGACTGTCCGGCCAGTGCCGGGCCGGGACGGCGCTCCGGCACGATCTGATCGCCGTGCACACGCACCGCCGTCGCATAGTCGGTGACGCCCACCGGCAGATCGGCGGCCGGCTTACCGAACGGGTCGAGGGACAGCACCGCGACCTCGCCTCCGGAGACCGCGTCGTCGGCCTCGTCGAGCCGGGCACGGGTGCACAGGGCGATGTCGGCAGGACCCTCCAACACGATTTCCGCGCCGATCCACCAGATCCCGAACAACACCGCCGCGGTCTGCCAGTGCGCGGGCAGCAGCACCGCGACGCGGGTCTGCGGACCTGCGCCCAGCTCGTCGCGTAACAGGTTGGCGGTCTTGGCGGCCCAGTTGGCCAGGGTCACCGTCGACAGCTCGATGCGTTCACCGGTGGCGTCGTCGTAGTAGGTGATCCGCGGGCCGGCCGGATCGGCCGCCAACAGCGGGTCCAGCACGGCAGCGCTGACTGTGCTCATTGCTCGCTCATTCCTGATGCGGTCAGTTCACGCACTGCGGGTCGTTGGCGCCCGCGGTGAGAATCGGCGACGGCGGAGGCGGCGGGGTCTCGTCCTCGCTCGAGCCGTCGGCGTAGCCGCTCGCGCTGGAGGAGGCCGGATCCACCGAGCTCAGGGCGGGGTTGCCGTCCAGACCGGACCCGGGGCCGGTGTAGTCGTCACCGAGCACCACACGCACCGATCCGGCCGGGATCGACGAATCCTCGTGCACCGGCAGCCCGCCGAGATCCTTCGCGACCTCCTGGGCGCCGAGATCGTCGGACGTGGCCGCCAGCACCTGGCTGCCTGCCACCGGTCCGTCCTCGTGGTTACCGGTGTCGCCGGGGGTGAACCCCTTCTGGGTGAGCACCTGCGAGACCGAGGCGGCCAGGCCGTTGACGTCGGTGCCGTTGAGCACCTCGACGGTGGTCTTGGCAGGCGAGTAGGCCAGCTCCTCGGTCTTGCCCTCGTCCTGGTCCTGCAGCAGACCGGTCACCCAGTCGCGGACCTGCTGCGGGTCCACCCGCACGACGCTCTGCATGCCGTCGTCGCTCCAGCCGTCCTCACGCAGGATCGGGATGGTCGCGAACGCGACGTTGCCGCCTGCGAGGTTCTGCAGCTGGCTGACGAAATCCATGATGTCCCAACCGTCGGAGATCACCACGGAACGCTGGACGGCGTCCTGGAGGCGTCCCAGCGTGGCCGGGCTCGACAGGGTCTTGCTCGAGATCGCCTCGTGCGCAAGGGAAGCCATGAACGCCTGCTGCCGGGTGACGCGGTCCAGGTCACCGCGGGGCAGGCCGTGGCGCTGACGCACGAAGCTCAACGCCTGTGGGCCGTTGAGCTTCTGCCAGCCCGCCGGGAAGTCGGCGCCCGAAAGCGGTTCGTACACGGGCTCGTTGAGGCACACGTTGACGCCGCCGAGCGCGTCGGTGATGAGCGCGAAGCCCAGCAGGCCGATCTCGGCGTAATGGTCGACGGTGACGCCCGTGAGATCGGCGACGGTCTCGATGAGCTTCTCGCGCCCGGCCTCGGTGGCCTCCGGCTCCGCGACCGCCGGGTCCTCGCCCTCGACCTCGACCAGTTGCTTCATGCGGTCGAGCTTGACGTCGCCGAAGACGCCGTTGATCTTCATCTTGCCCCAGCCCGGGGCCTCCACATAGGAGTCGCGGGGGATGGAGATCGCGGTCGCCGACGTCCCGTTGTTGGGGATGCGGACCAGGATGATCGTGTCGGTGTTGGTCGACACGTCGTCGCCGGCCCGCAGCGTCGCGAGCTCTTCGGGGGACAACGGGTTGCCGTGGGCATCTGTGCGGCTGTCGATACCGACCAGCAGGATGTCGATCGCGCCGTCCTCGCCGCCCTCGCCGAGCGCG
The DNA here is from genome assembly GCF_001457595.1 of Mycolicibacterium smegmatis. Classification (GTDB taxonomy): domain Bacteria; phylum Actinomycetota; class Actinomycetes; order Mycobacteriales; family Mycobacteriaceae; genus Mycobacterium; species Mycobacterium smegmatis. The sequence continues at coordinate 1,972,495 of NZ_LN831039.1, forward strand.
GACGAGCTGATGTGGTTGATACCGGACTCGAACGACCGGACCTGGGTCCAGGCCACCCCTGTTCCGAGCACCACGGCCGACGCTGCGGCCACAGCAATGGACCTGATCAACGGGATGGGCACGAGCCCAGGCTACTGGCGGACCCCACGTGAGCCGGGTAACGATCACCGGCGTGCCAGACTCGACGTCATGGCGCAACGGATAGTCATCACCGGGGCAGGCGGCATGGTCGGGCGCGTTTTGGCTGATCAGGCGGCTGCCAAGGGGCACACGGTGCTCGCCCTGACGTCCTCGCAGTGTGACATCACCGACGAGGATGCGGTGCGGCGATTCGTCGCGAACGGTGACGTGGTGATCAACTGCGCGGCATATACGCAGGTCGACAAGGCCGAGGACGAGCCCGAGCGGGCCCACGCGGTCAACGCTGTGGGCCCCGGCAACCTCGCGAAGGCCTGCGCGGCGGTCGACGCGGGCCTGATCCACATCTCCACCGACTATGTATTCGGTGCCGTTGACCGCGACACCCCGTACGAGGTCGACGACGAGACCGGGCCCGTCAACATCTACGGCCGCACCAAGCTGGCCGGCGAGCAGGCCGTGCTGGCCGCCAAACCCGACGCGTATGTCGTGCGCACGGCGTGGGTGTACCGCGGGGGCGACGGTTCGGACTTCGTGGCGACCATGCGCAGGCTCGCCGCCGGCGACGGCGCCATCGACGTCGTGGCCGATCAGGTCGGCTCACCGACCTACACCGGCGACCTCGTGGGTGCGCTGCTGCAGATCGTCGACGGCGGTGTCGAGCCCGGCATCCTGCACGCCGCCAACGCGGGCGTGGCCAGCCGCTTCGACCAGGCGCGGGCGACGTTCGAGGCGGTCGGCGCCGATCCGGAACGCGTACGCCCGTGCGGCAGCGACCGGCATCCGCGTCCGGCGCCGCGTCCGAGCTACACGGTGCTGTCGTCGCAGCGGTCGGCGCAGGCCGGTCTGACCCCGCTGCGGGACTGGCGCGAGGCCCTGCAGGACGCGGTGGCTGCGGTGGTGGGGGCCACTACCGACGGCCCGCTACCCTCTACGCCGTGACGATGGACGATGCCCGCCCCCTGGTGGTCGTGACGGTGACATATTCGCCGGGCCCCCACCTGGACCGGTTCCTGTCGTCCCTGTCGCTGGCGACCGATCGCCCGGTGACGGTGATCATGGCCGACAACGGGTCGACCGACGGCACACCGGAGGAGGCCGAGCAGCGGTACCCCAACGTGCGCCTGCTGCGTACGGGCGCCAACCTCGGCTACGGCAGTGCGGTCAACCGTGCCGTGGCGCAGTTGACCGCCGGCGAGGGCACGGACTTCCTCGTGGTGGCCAACCCGGACGTGCAGTGGGGCCCGAAGGCGATCGACCTTCTTCTCGAGGCGTCCGACCGCTGGCCGCATGCCGGCGCGTTCGGGCCGCTCATCCGTGACCCCGACGGCGCGATCTACCCGTCGGCGCGGCATCAGCCGAGCCTGCTCCGCGGTGGTCTGCACGCGGTCGTCGGTCCGTTCTGGAAGAACAATCCGTGGACGGCGGCCTACCGCCAGGACCGCCAGGAGCCCTCCGAGCGGCCCGTGGGCTGGCTGTCGGGATCGTGTCTGTTGCTGCGCCGCAATGCATTCGATGCGATCGGCGGTTTCGACGAGCGGTACTTCATGTACATGGAGGACGTCGACCTCGGTGACCGTCTCGATCGCGCGGGGTGGCAGAACATCTACGTGCCCTCGGCGGAAGTGCTGCACTACAAGGGGCATTCGACCGGACGGGATCCCGCGCGCAATTTGGCCGCCCATCACCGCAGTACCTACACTTTCCTGGCCGATCGCTACCCCGCGACCTGGCAGGCCCCGTTACGGTGGGCCATCCGGGGTGCGTTGGCGGTGCGGGCCGGGCTTGTGGTTGGAAACTCTCGGCGCAAGCGGGCGAACAAAGGGGCGTGGTGATGACCGAACCTGCAGAAGTCGATGCCGTCATCCTGGTCGGCGGGCAGGGCACACGCCTTCGCCCTCTCACGCTTTCGGCGCCCAAGCCGATGCTGCCCACCGCCGGGCTGCCGTTCCTGACGCATCTGCTGTCGCGCATCGCGGCGGCAGGCATCAAGCACGTCGTGATGGGCACGTCCTACAAGGCCGAGGTGTTCGAGGCCGAGTTCGGTGACGGCTCCAAGCTGGGGATCGAGATCGACTACGTCACCGAGACCGAGGCGCTGGGCACCGGCGGTGCCATCGCGAACGTCGCCGACAAACTGCGTCACGACACCGTGATGGTGTTCAACGGCGACGTGCTCTCGTGCGCCGATCTCGGTGCGATCCTCGCGACACACGACGCCAACGACGCCGACGTGACACTGCACCTGGTGCGCGTCGGTGATCCCCGCGCGTTCGGTTGTGTGCCGACCGACGCCGATGGCCGGGTCACCGCATTCCTGGAGAAGACGCAGGATCCACCGACCGATCAGATCAACGCGGGCTGCTACGTGTTCAAGCGCGAGGTCATCGACCGGTTGCCCAGGGGCCGTGTGCTGTCGGTGGAGCGCGAGGTGTTCCCCGCGCTGCTCGCCGACGGCCTGCGCATCTACGGCCACGTCGACGCCTCGTACTGGCGCGACATGGGGACCCCGGAGGACTTCGTCCGCGGATCGGCCGACCTGGTGCGCGGCATCGCCGGCTCACCCGCGCTCAATGGGCAGCGGGGCGAATCGCTCGTACACGACGGTGCCGGCGTCGCCCCGGGTGCGCTGCTGATCGGCGGCACCGTGGTGGGACGCGGAGCCGAGATCGGCGCGGGCGCACGGTTGGACGGCGCGGTGATCTTCGACGGTGTGCGCGTCGAGGCCGGCGCGGTGATCGAACGCTCGATCATCGGGTTCGGCGCCCGCATCGGCCCGCGTGCGCTCATCCGCGACGGGGTGATCGGCGACGGCGCAGACATCGGCGCGCGCTGCGAACTGCTGCGCGGTGCGCGCGTGTGGCCGGGCGTGACGATTCCCGACGGCGGAATCCGCTACTCGACCGACGTCTGACGCCGCGCCGCGGCGGCGAGCTGGTCGAGGCCGAAATCCGTGCCATCGGGCAGTGCGTCCAGCGGCCACCACCGTAGGTCCAATGATTCGTCGCTGCAGACGATTTCGGCTCCCTCGGGGGCGCGCACCAGGAACTGCATGTCGAGGTGACGCGTCGGGACCCCGAGCGAGCAGGTGACCGGATGCACGTGCAGCGCAGCCAGATCCGGATCGATCGTCAGACCATCGATACCCGATTCCTCGGTGGCCTCGCGCAAGGCCGCGGCGTGGATGTCGGGATCGGTGTCCTCGCAGTGCCCGCCGAGTTGCAGCCAGCGCCCGAAACGCGGATGCAGCGTCAGCAGCGTGTGCGTGCCCGTGTGGTCGATCACGAGTGCCGATGCCGTGATGTGGCCTGGGACGCATGCGCGCAGGCACGCGTCGGGGCGGGCCGCCAGAAACGACAGCACCGCATGGCGCAGCGAATCCTGCGCGGGATCCGGTGCGTCCCAGTGGGTCAGTAGCCGGGTGGCCGAATCATGAAGGCTCACTTGCGCACCAGCAGTTCGTCGGTGGGCACCGGATCGCGTGGCCCAAGCGGTTGCGGTGTCTGTTCGGGATAACCGATCGCGATGGCGCCCAAGGGTTCCCAGTCATCGGGCAGATCGAGTTCGGCGCGCACCAGGTCCGCGGCAAAGATCGTCGACCCGATCCAGCAACTGCCGATGTCGCGCACCGCGAGCGCGACCAGCAGGCCCTGAACGGCCGCGCCGACCGCGACGGTGAACATGGTGTGCTCGGCCGCGGTGCGTGCGTCGTCGGGATAGCTGTGCACACCGTCGGGCACCAGGAACGGGATCACCAGTTCCGGCGCGTCGTAGAGGATCTGGCCGCGCGCCACGCGGCGCTCGACCGCGTCCGCGTCCAGACCGTCTGCGGTGAGATCGGCACGCCACTGCTCTTTCATGCGGTCCAGCAGGCGCGTGCGGGTCTCGGAGTCCTGCACCCACACGAAACGCACGGGCCGGGTGTGGTGCGGCGCCGGCGCGGTGAGCGCCTCGCCGACTGCGGCCTCGATGGCGTCGTGCGGGACCGGCTCGGCGCTGAACCGGCGCACCGAGCGGCGCAGCAGCTGGGCCTGCATGCGGCCCAGCTCGATCGCCTCGGCGGTGCCGAGCCAGAACAGGTCGTCCTCACCGGCACGCACCAGCCGGTGGGCGCTGGACCCGTCGTCGGGCAGTCTGAGGCCGCGCACCACGGCGACCGGGATCGCGGTGAGCTTGCCTTTGACCAGATCGGCGGCCGCGGCGATCTCGTCGGCGACGGCGACCTCGGTGACCACCAACTCGTTGCCGTGGCGGTCGCGGGAGCCTGCGTAGCCCTGCAGCACCGTCAGACCCGATGCGCCGATGGCGAAGTCGGTCTGTCCGGTGCGCCACGCCCGGCCCATGGTGTCGGTGATCACCACCCCGACGGTGACGCCGAGGCGCTCACGCAACCCCTCGCGCAGCGTCGCGGCGCTGCCGTCGGGGTCGACCGGGAGCAGCGCCAGTTCGGTGGATCCGACGTTGGAACCGTCCACACCGGCCGCGGCCTGGACGAGCCCGATCGCGTTCTCGGTGATCAGGGTGCGGCCCTTGCGGGCCAGCACCCGCACCGCCTCGTCGTCGATGAGTTTGCGCCGCAGGGTGTCCCGTTCCTCGGGATCCGACGGGGCTGCCACGATGCGGCCCTCGCACTTGGAGACCACCTTGCTGGTGACCACCAGGACGTCGCCGTCACGCAGCCACGGCGCCGCCTCGGCGAGCGCACCGACGAGGTCGTCACCCGGGCGGAACTCGGGCAGGCCGGGGACCGGCAGGATCTCGACGCGGTCGGCCGCACCGTGCTCGGTGTTCGCCGCGGCGCTCACAGCGACACCCCGGCGAGGTCCAGACCGGCGCGGACCATCGCCGCGGTGGCCTCGGGATCGGTCATCAGCAGCGGCACCGCCTTGACCTTCACACCCTCGATCTGCGCGTGGTCACCCTCGTGTACGAGCCACCCGTCGAGCAGGCCCGTGCCGGCCCGGGCGCCGAAGAACTCGCCGACGGCCTGGGAGGTGGATTCCACGCCGATGACCTTGAGGCATTCATCGGCCATGCCGCGCAATGGTTTTCCGGCGATGATGGGGGAGTACCCGATCACGGGGGCCGAGGTGGAGCGCAGCGCACCGCGGATGCCGGGGATCTGCAGGATGGGACCGATGCTCACCACGGGGTTCGACGGCGCCAGCAACACGATGTCGGCGTCGCCGATGGCCTCGACCACGCCGGGTCCTGCCGTTGCCTGATCTGCACCGACGTACGCGAAACTGTGCGTAGGGACCTTTGCCCGATACCGCACCCACCACTCCTGGAAGTGGATGGCGCGCCGCTCGCCGTCGGTGGGATCGGTGATGACGACGTGGGTCTCGCTGCGCTCGTCGCTTGCGGGCAGCAATCGCGCTCCCGGCTGCCAGCGTTTGCAGAGCGCCTCGGTCACCTGGGACAGGGGGTAGCCGGCGCGCAACATCTGGCTACGCACCAGGTGGGTGGCCAGGTCGCGGTCGCCGAGCCCGAACCAGTCGGGCTGCACGCCGTAGGCCGCAAGCTCCTCCTTGGTGTTCCAGGTCTCGTTGCGATGACCCCAGCCGCGGTCGGGGTCGATCCCGCCGCCGAGGGTGTACATGCAGGTGTCGAGGTCCGGACAGATGCGAACGCCGTGCATCCATGCGTCGTCTCCTATGTTGACGACAGCCGTGAGCTCATGCTTGCTGGGACCGTCGGCAAAGGAGCCGAGCCCCAGCAGGTTCTGCACGCCCAGCAAAAACCGTGCGCCGCCGACTCCGCCGACCAGAACGGTGATCTTCACAACGTCCGACACTAGGCGTTGGGACGCTCCGGACGGAAACGACGTCGTCACGAGCAGGACACGCCGATGTCGCGACGCGCCGGAATGAGATCACGGGATGGTATGAATTCGCGCCCTGGAGCTTGACCCCGACAGCTAACACGTGTGTAATCACAGCAGTGTCATTTTTCGGTTGGTGACCGATTCCGGTGTCGCGGACCGAGATTCGATCAACTGTTCGAATGATGGCCGCATATCACAATAGTGGGGCTCCACTGAGGATCTACGAGACCGAGTGAGGAGGCGGGGGATATGTCTTATGAGAGCGGCGATTTCGATCGTGTAGTCCGGTTCGACAACCGGCTACTCGGCTCGGTGAGCCATGCACCGCACATCGACACCGGATCGACACCGACGGGGGCAGCTGGACGTCCTCAACTGAGTCTGGTGCCCGATTCGTTCGACGTGGCTCCGGAGGCCGAGGAAGACCAATGGCAGGAGCGTGCCCTGTGCGCGCAAACTGACCCGGAGGCCTTCTTCCCGGAAAAGGGTGGTTCCACCCGAGAGGCCAAGCGCATCTGCCAGGGGTGCGAAGTTCGTGACGCGTGCCTGGAATACGCGCTCGCGCATGATGAGCGCTTCGGTATCTGGGGCGGTCTGTCGGAGCGTGAGCGCCGGCGCCTCAAACGCGGCATCATCTAGACGTACGGCGCGGTGAGCACTCGCGACGTGCCGCCCCGCGCTAATCGTCGTCGATCGTCGGGTCGATGACCGACGGTTCGACGCCGAGATAGGTGGCCACCTGCGCCACCAGGATTTCATGCAGTAGATCAGCCAGCTCATCGGATCCTTTGACCCGGCGCTCGATGGGCTTGCGGAACAACACGATTCGCGCCCGGGTCGAATTCCCCCTGACATCCACCCCTGCCGGTATCAACCGCGCCAGCGCGATCGGACCGTCTGCCACCACCTCGGGTGGCCATTGCACACTGTCCGGATCTTTCGGGGTCATCCGTGGAATCTCGTCGACAGCGACATCGAGTGAGCTGACCCTCGACGACCATCGACGCTCTATCGGCTCGTAGGCCTCCAGCACCGCCATGTCGAACCGCTCGGCGCGGCTGCGCCACCCAGGAACCGACCGCGGGAGCAGCGGTCCGCGGATATCGCGTCCGCGACGCGAACGCGGATGGTTCAGCCGAGGCACGGACATGATCGTAACGGTTCGGAGTCGGCTGCCCCGGCTGCGCGTGTCCGGCGGCGCCCGTCGATCGTCCAAGATAATCTCTGGTGCGTGAATGTTCCCCGTCGCTGCTGCCGGCCCGGGTGCCCGCACTATGCCGTGGCGACGCTGACCTTCGTCTACTCAGACTCCACGGCCGTCGTTGGGCCGTTGGCCACGGTTTCCGAACCTCACTCCTGGGACCTGTGTGTGGGCCACGCCAGCCGGATCACCGCCCCCAAGGGTTGGGAGCTGGTCCGCCACGCCGGACCGCTGCCGACCCATCCCGACGAGGACGATCTCGTCGCACTGGCCGACGCGGTTCGCGAAGGGCGCACGGGGCCCGGTCCGGTCAACGGCGTCGTGGCCGGATTCTCCGATCCGGCGACCGGCACCGGCAGCGGCGCGGTGATCGCGCCCCCGGTGCGACAGCCCGAGCCCAACGGTCGTCGACGTGGCCATTTGCGGGTGTTGCCCGACCCCACCGACTGATCATGACGTGCCTCGTGCGGCGTCTGCGGAACTTGTGATGTCCGATGGCGTGCGAGGCCGGAGTAGTGAACGTGGAGATGTCGCCAGACGGTTAGGCTGGCGCCAACGATCCCGTTTCACAAGGAGTTCTATGTCTCGGCCAGCAGCGGCTGTTCACGGTGTCATCAAGGCCTATGACGTCCGCGGTCTGGTCGGCTCCGAGTTGGACGAGTCGTTCGTCGCCGACGTGGGCGGCGCGTTTGCCCGGTTGGTCCGCGGCGAAGGCGCCCGGCAGGTCGTCATCGGCCACGACATGCGATCCAGCTCGCCGGCGCTGGCGGCGGCTTTCGCCGACGGCGTCACCACGCAGGGACTCGACGTCGTGCGGATCGGTCTCGCCTCGACCGATCAGCTCTACTTCGCGTCCGGGTTGTTGGAGTGCCCGGGCGCGATGTTCACCGCGAGCCACAACCCCGCGGCCTACAACGGCATCAAGCTGTGCCGCGCGGGCGCCAAACCGGTGGGCAAGGACACCGGGCTGGCCGCCATCTCCGAGGAGGTTATCGGCGGCGTACCGGCCCATGACGGCCCGCGGGGCGGCATCACCGACCGCGACGTACTGGCCGACTACGGCGAGTTCCTGCGTTCCCTGGTCGATCTCAGCGGCTCACGGCCCCTGCGCATCGCCGTCGACGCAGGCAACGGCATGGCCGGGCACACCACGCCCGCTGTGCTCGGGCCGATCCCCGGGGCCACGATCCTGCCGCTGTACTTCGAACTCGACGGCACGTTCCCCAACCACGAGGCCAACCCGCTCGACCCGGCCAACCTGGTGGACCTGCAGCGCTTCGTCGTGGAGTCCGGCGCCGACATCGGGCTCGCGTTCGACGGCGACGCCGACCGCTGTTTCGTCGTCGACGAACTCGGTCGCCCCGTCTCGCCGTCGGCCGTGACGGCTCTGGTCGCCGGTCGCGAACTCACCCGTGAAATCGGCGCGACGATCATCCACAACCTCATCACCTCGCGCGCGGTGCCCGAGCTCGTGACCGAGCGGGGCGGCACCCCGGTGCGCGCGCGGGTCGGGCATTCCTACATCAAGGCGCTGATGGCCGAGACCAGCGCGATATTCGGCGGTGAGCACTCGGCCCACTACTACTTCCGCGACTTCTGGGGCGCCGACTCGGGAATGCTCGCGGCCCTGCATGTGCTCGCCGCGCTCGGCGAACAGGACCGCCCGCTTTCGGAGATCATGGCCGACTATCAGCGCTACGAGGCCTCGGGCGAGATCAACTTCACCGTCAGCGACGCATCGGCATGCGTGGACGCGGTGCTCACGTCGTACGGCACGGCCATCCACTCCATCGACCACCTCGACGGCGTCACGGTCGACCTCGGCGACGACTGCTGGTTCAACCTGCGCAGCTCGAACACCGAACCGCTGCTGCGCCTCAACGTCGAGGCGCGCACCACCGAGGAGGTCGACGCAGTGGTCGACAGAATCGCCGACGTCATCCGCGCCACCAACGAACCCGGCAGCGTGAACGGGGCGGTGAACGAGGCGGCGACGTGAACGCACTGGGCGCCATGGTGGACCTCGACGACGGCGACGGGCTTCTCGCAGCCGACCGCGGCGGGCTGCTGAGGGCCGCGGCCATGGCGGGGGCCCAGGTGCGGGCCACCGCGGCCGCACTCGACGAAGGACTTTTCGACCCGCTGCGCGCGGATGATCCTGCGCGCACGGTCATCTGGGTCGCCGGCCGCGGCACGGCCGAGCACGCGGGTGCGGTGCTCGCAGCCACGCTCGGCCCGTCGGCGGCCGCACCCGTCGTGCTCGCCTCTGAGGCGCCGCCGTGGATCGGCGCGCTGGACGTGTTGATCGTGGCGGGCGACGATCCGGGCGATCCGGCGTTGGTGAACGCCGCGGCCATGGGTGTGCGTCGCGGCGCGCGCGTGGTGGTGGCCGCGCCGTACGAGGGCCCGCTGCGGGACGTCTCGGCGGGCCGCGCCGTGGTGATCGAACCGCGGTTGTGGGTTCCCGACGACTTCGCATTCGTCCGCTACCTGGCCGTCGGCCTGGCGGCACTGCACACGGTCAACCGTGACCGCAGCCGCGACCGGCACGCCGATTTGACCGCTCTGGCTGACGAATTGGACGCCGAGGCCCTGCGCAACAGCGCCGCGCGCGATCTGTTCACCAACGCGGCCAAGACCTTGGTGGAGCGCATGTCGGGCGCCGACGTGGTGCTGGCGGGCGACACCGCCGCGACGCTGGCGCTGGCGCGTCACGGCGCCACGATGATGCTGCGCATCGCCGGGGAGGTCGTGTCGGCGGTCGGACTTGCCGATGTTCTGGCCGCGCTGCGCAGCGGTGCGCGCGGTGACGCCGGTACGCGGTCGCTGTTCCACGACGAGGAGATCGACGGGCCGCTGCCCGACCGCATGCGGACGTTGGTGCTGACCACCGATGTCGAGCGGGCGGCCGTGGCCGCGCGTATCGCCGGTTACGACGACATCTCGGCGATCGGCGCCGACGACGTACCGGATTCCACCGAAACCACCCTGCCGGCGGGACGTCCGGAACAACAAGTGGCGATACTGGCTGTGCGACTGGAGATGGCCGCCGTCTATTCGAAATTGGTTCGAGGTTAAACGAGTGCATCTGCTACGGGGAGCGGTGCGGACCTATGCCTGGGGTTCGCGTACCGCCATTGCCGACTTCACGGGCAGGCCAAGTCCGACAGTGCATCCCGAGGCCGAGTTGTGGTTCGGCGCGCATCCCGCCGACCCGGCGTGGTTGCAGACCGACGACGGTGAACGGTCGCTGCTGCAGGCCCTGGCCGACGATCCCGAGGGGCAGTTGGGCAGTACCGCGGTCGCCCGTTTCGGCGATGCGCTCCCGTTCCTCGTCAAGGTGCTCGCCGCGGACGAACCGCTGTCGCTGCAGGCGCACCCCAGTGCCGCGCAGGCGCAGGAGGGTTTCGAGCGCGAGGATCGCCTCCAGATCCCCATCTCGTCGCCCGTCCGCAACTACCGGGACCGCAGTCACAAGCCTGAATTGCTTGTGGCACTTGAGGAATTCCACGCGCTGGCCGGGTTCCGGCCGGTCGCGCGCACCGTCGAGTTGATGAGGACGCTGGCCGTCACCGACCTCGACCCGTACATCAACCTGCTGTCCGATCAGTCCGATGCCGACGGTCTGCGCGCGCTGTTCACCACCTGGATCACCGCGCCGCAACCCGACCTCGATGTGCTGGTGCCCGCGGTGCTCGACGGCGCGATCAACTACATCCGTTCGGGGGAGAAGGCTTTCGCCGCCGAGGCCAAGACGGTGCTGGAACTCGGCGAGCGGTACCCGGGCGATGCCGGTGTGCTAGCCTCGTTGCTGCTCAACCGGATCGTCCTGCAACCGGGGGAGGGGCTGTACCTGCCCGCCGGGAACCTGCACGCCTATCTGCACGGGGTGGGCGTCGAGGTCATGGCGAACTCCGACAACGTGCTGCGCGGCGGGTTGACCCCCAAACACGTCGACGTCCCCGAACTGCTGCGGGTGCTGGATTTCACACCGACGCCGGAGGACCGTCTGCGGCCCGTGATCGTCCACGACGCAAAGGAACTCGTGTACCAGACGCCCGCCCCGGAGTTCGCGGTGTCGGTGCTGCGTCTCGACGGCGAGCAGCTCGGACACGAGATCGACGCACAGTCACGTCACGACGGACCCCAGTTGCTGTTGTGCACGGAGGGTTCGCTGAAGGTGCACGCCAAGGCCGGGCAACTCGAGCTGAGCCGGGGCGAGGCCGCGTGGGTGGCCGCCGACGACGGTCCGATCCGGTTGACTGCCGAACTGCCCGCCGCGATGTTCCGGGTGACCGTCGGGATCTGACGGCGCTGCACCGCCACCGCACGGCCACCGCGTCACCCGGTGGCGGCCAGGCTCTTGTCGCGGTCCGCGCGGTTGGTCTTCTCGGCCAGCCACATCGAGGCGTTGTGCCGGATCGCACGCCCGATCACCCGCGGCGACGGGGCGAGGTAGAGGCTGTCGAGCAGGCTGGTGCGTCGCAGGAACCATTCCGCCAGAACGGGATCCGTCTCGGCAGCGCCGAGGAACTGGTCGAACAGGCTGTACATCGGCCGGTACCACCACGGTTTGGGACCCTCCGCGCCGTGCGCGACATGGTCGGCGACGGCGTTCATCATCCACACCGGGAACGTCGTGCGCGCGGTGCGGTACGCCAGGCGCGAGACCAGGTCCTGTTTGCCGACCGACAACACGGTGCGCAGGTTGGCGGCCTGCAGGGCGGTCATCGTCACGCCCTGGCCGTAGGTGGGGTTGAGGCTCGCGACCGCGTCGCCGAACGGCATGATGCCCGCGGGCCACCGGCGCATCTTGTCGTAGCGGCGCCACTTGGCCACCGGGTACCGGTGAAAATTCATCCCGCCCACGGGTTCTCCGGCCCGCAGGGCTGCGCTGATGTGCGGTGGGACCATGGTGTCGGCCTGCGCGAGGATGCCGTCGAGGTCCTTCGGCGGTTCGGCCTTGGCGACCCCGAACGCCGTGACGGTCCAGATGCCGTCCTCGTGGAACAGCATGCCCATGCCCAGGCCGTCGTCGTGAGAGGCGCTGACCAGCACCATCTTCTCGGCCATCAGCCCCTCGGGGATACGCACGCGGTGCGATGCGTAGGTCACCCCGATCTTGACCGAATCCTCCCTGGGGCGCTCGAATCCCCATTCCTCCAACCACACCGGAAGCCGGCTGCCACGTCCGGAGGCGTCGACCACCAGGTCGCCCTCGACGGTCTCACCGTTGTCGAGCACCACGCCGGTGACCCGCTGGGCGGCCGCGTCGAACTCGGGATGCGCGACCCCGCCGCGCAGCACCGACACCGTGGGCAACGCGAGCACACGCTCGCGGATCTGCCACTCGAGCCTGCCGCGCGTGGGGACGTATGCGGTGAAATTGGATTCGAGGGTCTGACCGGTGCCGAGGAGGTGACCGCCCGCGGTGAAGTGGATGGACTCCGGCTGGTTCTGCACCACGGGCACCCCGGCGCGGGCCATGTCGTCGAGCATGCCGGGGAAGATGGCCTCAAGTTCCTGTGCGCCTCTGGCCATGAGCAGATGCACGTGCTGTCCCTGCGGTACCGCACTGCGGTTCACCGGTTCGGTGGGCAGCTCATCGCGCTCGTAGACCGTCACACGGTCGAAGTGGTCGGACAGCACCCGGGCCGCGCACAGACCCGCGACACTGCCGCCGATCACGATCGCATGGGTGGAGGAATGTTCCAGAGTCGTACTCATCGACTGCCACGGTAATGGGAACATGACCTCAGCCGGGTCGAAAACGAGAGGCAACGAGGACTATGACTACACGATGGCGTACCAAATCCGTTGAGCAGTCGATAGCTGACACCGATGAGCCGAGCACCCGGTTGCGCAAGGATCTCACGTGGTGGGATCTCACCGTCTTCGGCGTCTCGGTGGTGATCGGCGCGGGCATCTTCACCATCACCGCTTCTACCGCAGGCAATCTCACCGGCCCGGCGATCTCGATCTCGTTTCTGATCGCGGCCGTGGCATGCGGGCTCGCAGCGTTGTGCTACGCCGAGTTCGCCTCGACCGTGCCGGTTGCCGGGAGCGCCTACACGTTCTCCTACGCAACTTTCGGCGAATTCGTCGCGTGGATCATCGGCTGGGACCTGATCCTGGAGTTCGCGGTCGCCGCCGCGGTGGTGGCCAAGGGGTGGTCGAGTTATCTGGGCACGGTGTTCAACTTCGGCGGCGGCACCATGCAGATCGGCGGTGGGCTGACGCTGGACTGGGGTGCACTGCTGATCATCGCGGTGGTCACGTTCCTGCTGGCGCGCGGCACCAAGATCTCGGCGATGGTCAGCCTGGTCATCACGGTCATCAAGGTGTCGGTGGTACTGCTGGTGGTGTTCGTCGGCGCGTTCTACATCAACACGGCCAACTACACGCCGTTCATCCCGCCCGCCGAATCGGGCGACGGCAGCGGCGGCGGCACCGGGGCCGAGCAATCGCTGTTCTCGTTGCTCACCGGCGCCGAGGGCAGCCACTACGGCTGGTACGGATTGCTGGCCGGTGCGTCGATCGTGTTCTTCGCGTTCATCGGTTTCGACATCGTGGCCACCACGGCCGAGGAGACGCGCAACCCGCAACGCGACGTGCCGCGCGGCATCCTGGGCTCGCTGGCCATCGTGACCGTGCTCTACGTCGCGGTCTCGGTGGTGTTGTCCGGCATGGTGTCCTACCGCGATCTCAAGACCGTCGACGGCGAATCGGCCAACCTGGCGACGGCATTCGCGCAGAACGGCGTGGACTGGGCCGCCAAGGTCATCTCGATCGGCGCGCTCGCGGGGCTCACCACCGTGGTGATCGTGTTGATGCTCGGGCAGACCCGCGTCCTGTTCGCGATGTCGCGCGACGGACTCATGCCGCGCCAACTGGCCAAGACCGGTCCGCACGGTACCCCGGTGCGGACCACTCTGATCGTGGGTGGCGCCGTAGCGGTGGCCGCGTCGGTGTTCCCGATCGGCAAGCTCGAGGAGATGGTGAACATCGGCACGCTGTTCGCCTTCGTGCTGGTCTCGGCCGGCGTCCTCGTCTTGCGTCGGACTCGTCCGGACCTGCCGCGCGGGTTCCGGACGCCGTTGGTGCCGGTGCTGCCGGTCGCGGCGATCCTGGCGTGCGTGTGGCTCATGCTCAACCTCACGGGCCTCACCTGGATCCGGTTCCTGATCTGGATGGCGATCGGCGTCGTCATCTACTTCCTGTACGGGCGCAGGCGCTCGGTCCTGGCCACCCGCGACACCACACCCACCGCCTGATCTTTCGCGAACCCCCTTTTTCGACGTCACGCCCCTTCGGTGATCGCGCATACCTGCATCGCGTTTACAAACAAGGTGCAAATGTCTAGACACGCGACAAACTCGCGCATATAGTCAAGTCATTGCGGTGATAGCACTCACAGAAGGAGGCATGTCGTGGTGGCAGAAGTGGACCCGTCCGCCGTGGCCGACGTCGGAGAATGGCGCGACAAGAAGCGCTACCTGTGGCTGATGGGGCTGATCGCCCCGACCGCGCTGTTCGTGATGCTGCCGGTCGTGTGGGCGCTCAACAACGCCGGCTGGCACGCCGCGGCGCAGGTCCCGTTCTGGATCGGCCCGATCCTGCTGTACGTGCTGCTGCCGTTGCTCGACCTCAAGTTCGGCCCGGACGGACAGAACCCGCCGGACGAGGTCATGGAGCGGTTGGAGAACGACAGGTACTACCGGTACTGCACCTACGCCTACATCCCGTTCCAGTACGCCAGCGTGATCGTCGGGGCGTACCTGTTCACCGCGAGCGACCTGGGCTGGCTGGGCTTCGACGGCGGTCTGGGCTGGCCCGCCAAGATCGGCCTGGCGCTGTCGGTCGGCGTGCTCGGCGGGGTCGGCATCAACACCGCCCACGAACTCGGACACAAGAAGGACTCGCTCGAACGCTGGCTGTCCAAGATCACCTTGGCGCAGACCTGGTACGGGCACTTCTACATCGAGCACAACCGCGGCCACCACGTGCGTGTCGCCACGCCTGAGGATCCCGCATCCGCGCGCTTCGGCGAGACGTTCTGGGAGTTCCTGCCGCGCAGCGTGTGGGGGAGCCTGCGGTCGTCGTGGGAACTGGAGGCCAAGCGCCTGGAACGGGCGGGCAAGAGCAAGTGGCACTGGTCCAACGACGTCCTCAACGCGTGGGCGATGTCGGTGGTGTTCTACGGCGTGCTGATCGCGGTGTTCGGGTGGGGGCTGATCCCGTACATCGTCATCTCCGCGGTGTTCGGCTTCACGCTGCTGGAGACCGTGAACTACCTGGAGCACTACGGCCTGCTGCGGCAGAAGACGCCCAGTGGGCGCTACGAGCGGTGCTCGCCCCAGCACAGCTGGAACTCCGACCACATCGTCACCAACCTGTTCCTGTACCACCTGCAGCGGCACAGTGACCACCACGCCAACCCGACGCGTCGCTACCAGACGCTGCGCAGCATGGACGGCGCCCCGAACCTGCCCAGCGGTTACGCGTCGATGATCGCGCTGACGTACTTCCCGCCGCTGTGGCGCAAGGTCATGGACCACCGGGTGCTCGACCACTACGACGGTGACATCACCCGCGTCAACATCCACCCGCGCGTGCGCGAGAACGTGCTGGCCCGGTACGGCAGCCCCGAGGTTCGCGCATGAGCAGCTACCGCTGCCCCGTTTGCGACTACATCTACGACGAGGCGAAAGGTGCTGCGCGGGAAGGTTTTCCGCCCGGCACGGCGTGGGACGACGTTCCCGACGACTGGTGCTGCCCCGACTGCGGGGTCCGCGAGAAGATCGACTTCGAAGAAATGGGAGTGAAGCAGTGAGCGACTACCGGTTGTTCGTGTGCGTGCAGTGCGGTTTCGAGTACGACGAGGCCAAGGGCTGGCCCGAGGACGGCATCGCGCCGGGAACCCGCTGGGAGGACATTCCGGAGGACTGGAGTTGCCCGGACTGCGGTGCGGCGAAGTCGGACTTCGACATGGTCGAGGTGTCCCGGCCGTGACGGTGCTGTGATCCACGCCGTGACGGTGCTGTGATCCACGCCGTGACCCATGCGGTGGCCGGGGCGCAGTTCGGCGCCCCGGCGCGCGTGGTGCGAGGGCCCCTGACCGCGGAAAGCGATATTGTCGCGCGTGTGAGTCGTCCCCGCGCCAAGCAGCGCATGCCGTACGCAGAGGCGTCGCGCGTGCTGCTGCGCGATTCGATCCTGGACGGCATGCGCGATCTGCTGCTCACCCGGGACTGGTCGGCGATCACGCTGTCGCACGTGGCGCAGGCCGCGGGGGTCAGCAGGCAGACGATCTACAACGAGTTCGGCTCGCGGCAGGGCCTGGCCGAGGGCTACGCCATGCGTCTGGCCGACCGCCTGGTCGACGCGGTCGACGACGCGATCAACAACAACGTCGGCGACGTGTACGCGGCCTTCCTGGAAGGCTTTCGTGCGTTCTTCGCCGAGTCGGCGGCCGACCCGCTGGTGATCTCACTGCTCACCGGCGCGGCGAAGCCCGACCTGCTGCAGATCATCACCATCGGCAGCGGACCGATCATCACGCGGTGTTCGGAACGGCTGACCGCGACGTTCCAGAGCAGCTGGATCAAGGCCAGCGACGACGACGCGGGTGTGCTGGCCCGCGCGATCGTGCGCCTGGCGATGAGCTACGTCTCCATGCCGCCCGAAGCAGACCACGACGTGGCCGGTGACCTGGCCCGACTTATGTCTCCGTTCGCCGAACGATACGGTGTTATCGACACCCCATAGCTGTCAGAGCGCCACACGCCGTCCGAATGCCGTAGCGCCTGTCCCGCGAGCCCGCAGGCTTTGGGTTGTCGGCATGAGTGTGCACGCGGCCCCCCCGCGGCACACATTCATGCGTTCACAGGCAATGACGAACGAAAAAAGGGGCTCTTACATGACCGAACTCAAGGCCGATGTCCGCAACGGCATCGACTACAAGGTCGCCGATCTCTCGCTGGCCGACTTCGGCCGCAAGGAAATCCGCCTCGCCGAGCACGAGATGCCCGGCTTGATGGCGCTGCGCCGCGAATACCACGACGTGCAGCCGCTCAAGGGCGCACGCATCTCCGGCTCGCTGCACATGACCGTGCAGACCGCCGTGCTCATCGAGACCCTGGTGTCGCTCGGCGCCGAGGTCCGCTGGGCCTCCTGCAACATCTTCTCCACCCAGGACCATGCGGCGGCCGCAGTCGTCGTCGGCCCCAACGGCACCCCCGAGGAGCCCAAGGGTGTCTCGGTGTTCGCCTGGAAGGGCGAGACCCTGGAGGAGTACTGGTGGGCCGCTGAGCAGATGCTCACCTGGGATGGCGAGCCCGCCAACATGATCCTCGACGACGGCGGCGACGCCACCATGATGGTGCTGCGCGGCGCCCAGTACGAGAAGGCCGGTGTCGTGCCGCCCGCCGAGGACGACGATCCGGCGGAGTGGAAGGTGTTTCTCGGAGTGCTGCGCGAGCGCTTCGAGCAGGACAAGACCAAGTGGACGAAGATCGCCGAGTCGGTCAAGGGCGTCACCGAGGAGACCACCACCGGCGTGCTGCGGCTGTACCAGTTCGCCGCCGCGGGTGAGCTGGCGTTCCCCGCGATCAACGTCAACGACTCCGTCACCAAGAGCAAGTTCGACAACAAGTACGGCACGCGGCACTCGCTGATCGACGGCATCAACCGCGGCACCGACGTGCTCATCGGTGGCAAGAAGGTGCTGATCTGCGGTTACGGCGACGTCGGCAAGGGCTGCGCCGAGTCGCTGGCCGGCCAGGGCGCGCGCGTCTCGGTCACCGAGATCGACCCGATCAACGCCCTGCAGGCGCTCATGGACGGCTTCGACGTGCGCACCGTCGAGGAAGCGATCGGCGAGGCCGACATCGTGATCACCGCGACCGGCAACAAGGACATCATCACCCTCGACCACATGAAGGCGATGAAGAACCAGGCGATCCTGGGCAACATCGGCCACTTCGACAACGAGATCGACATGGCCGCCCTCGAGCGTTCGGGCGCCAAGAAGATCAACATCAAGCCGCAGGTCGACCAGTGGATCTTCGACGACGGCAAGTCGATCATCGTGCTGTCCGAGGGGCGTCTGCTCAACCTCGGCAACGCCACCGGTCACCCCTCGTTCGTGATGAGCAACAGCTTCTCCAACCAGGTGATCGCCCAGATCGAGCTGTGGACCAAGAACGACGAGTACGACAACGAGGTGTACCGCCTCGCCAAGCATCTCGACGAGAAGGTCGCCCGCATCCACGTCGAGGCGCTCGGCGGCACGCTGACCAAGCTCAGCAAGGACCAGGCCGAGTACATCGGCGTCGACGTCGAGGGCCCCTACAAGCCCGAGCACTACCGCTACTGATCTCCCGGTAGCCCGGACACGCGAAAGTCCCCGGAACCCTTGGGTTCCGGGGACTTTCGTGATCAGTGCCCGGTGTCGTCGTCGCCCCGGGTGGGGCTGTCGACGAGCACGCTGATCATGCCGTTGGGTTCCAGGTACGCGCGCCGTACCCGGTTCATGTCCTCGATGCCGTGCAACCTCAGGTGCGAGTAGATCTCGTCGCGGCTCATGAACTCACGCCGCATGACGTGGGTGTTGAGTTCTCCGTCGGCGATCAACAGCTTCGGCCGCGCCTTCGCGAGGCGGGCGAATCCCGGGAACCGGTAGGCAATGCCGTCGACCGCGACACTCCAGAACAGCACCGTCACGACCACCACGATGCCGTCGGTCAACGTCGCGTGCGCGGGGGAGAGCGCGGGTCCGGCGGCCTGCGCGACCAGCACGATGATCAGGACGTCGGTCAACCCGAGACCTCCGGACTCGCGTTGACCCACCGCACGGATCAGCACGAGAAGCACGAGAAACGTGACAGTACCGCGGACAACGCTTTCGGCCGGCGGCGCCGCCGGTACGAAGATCGACTCCCAATCGGGCATCATGCGCTCCATCCCACCGGTTCGGTTTGTCGGAGAACTACCCGGAGCGTGAGCGGCCAAACGGCGGCGTCAGCGCCGGCCCGGCGGCCGCGGCGCGTGCAGATCGAAACGCACGCCGACCATCCGGATCACGAAGCACACGGCCGCCGCGCTCAGTGCGGCCGCGGTGCCACGGTGGCCGAAGCTGTACCCGGCCGCGGCGATCCCCGCGGCGATCAACGCCGGGATGGCGTAGAGCTCACTGCGCAGCACCGTGGGGATGCGGCCGATCATCACGTCGCGGATCGTGCCGCCTCCCACGGCTGTGACGGTGCCGACGATCATCGCCTGCGGCACACCGAATCCCAGATCCAGTGCCTTGTAGGCCGCGAGCACCGCGAACACGCTGAGCCCGACGGCGTCGAGCACCGTGATGGTCATCGAGAGGCGGTCGAGCGTGCGGTTGAGGACGAACGCGATCAGACCTCCGCCCGCCGCGAGCGCGAGATACCGCCAGTCGACGAACGTGGCGGGCGGTAGCGCGTCGAGCAGGACGTCGCGGATCGTGCCGCCGCCGAGGCCGGTGAACATGCCGAGCGTGATCACGCCGAAGATGTCGAGCCGTTCGGCGCGCACAGCCGTCAGCGCACCGTTCAACGCGAACGCGAACGTACCCACCAGATCCAGGGTCAGCAGCAGCGGCGAGTCGATCGGCATGCCCTGAAGCTACCGGTCGTCACCTCTGGCCGGGTGTCCGGCGTCGAGCCGTTCGCGCTGGGGAATCACGACGTACTTGGGGTCTTGTGTCGACTGCACACCGGCCTCGAACACGCCGAACCGTTGCAGCGCACTGCCTGCGAGCAACGCTGCGCCCGACGCCGCGACCGCCCACCGGTTACGCCCCGACGCCACCGCGCCGACCGCGCCGCCGACCGTGAGGATCTCCGACCACTTGCGCAACGTGTGCGGCCTGCCGGTCGTGTAGGCCTCGCCCACCAGTCCGAGCCGGTGTTCCATCGTGCGCGACGCCGCCACCTCCAGCGCCGCGCCCGCCACCGCCATGCGGCGTGCCGGTCCGCTCTCGGACACCGGGGCCAGCAGCATGCCGAGGCCCGCACCGCTCGCGGCCGCGGACCCGGTGAAGATGAACGGTAGATAGGGGTGTGCCTCACGCCACGCCGGAACCGCGGTCTGCGACAACAACACCGCGGTGTACGAGGCGACGCCCGGTGCGACGGCGGCGGCCTCCAGCCCGGCGGGTCGCGCCGCGAAGTCCAGGAGCCGGCCGAGCCGGCTGCGGCGCAGGCGTTTCGGCATCAGCTCGGCCACCGCGGCGGCGCCCGCGCCAGGCCCGTAGCCGCTGAGGATCCAGGTGCCCATGCTCATCGGTGAGCTCGGCTTGGCGACGCGCAGCATGTGGTGGAACCGTTCGGGCCGCCCGAGATCGCCCACCAGGAAGTACATGCTGGCCAGCAGGCTCACGAGCGCGCCGACCCGGGACACCTTGCGCAGCTGTGGCCGTCCCGTCAGATCCGCACCGGCCGCCAACAGCGCCGAGCCCGCCGAGAGCCCACCGCTGAACAGGTACGCCGCGATCATCCAGTTCCACACCGGCGTCTTGAGGATCTGCCGTCCGTAGTACGAGCGGAATTCGGCTGGGGGAACGGCCATGTCGTCGCGCCCGCCGCGCCGGTGGCGCGTCTGGGCGTGCATGTCCGCGGCGCCGGCGTCGCTGGGCAACTCCCTCATGCGTCCTCCGTCGTGGCCTTTCGTCATGTTCGGTGCCCCACGAACGCCGACACCGCGATCCCGACCAGCGCGCCGGCCGCCATGCCTGCGTAGCGCCACATCGCCCCGGCGTCGCGGGTGGGGACCACGGGATCAGGTGGCAGGCCGTACACCTCGGGTTCGTCGAGCAGCAGGAAGAACGCACCGTCGCCGCCCACACCGTCGTTCGGGTCGTGCCCGTACAGCCGTGCCTCGGTGACGCCACGCTCGTGCAGTTCCTCGACACGTCGCGCCGCGCGTTCACGCAGTTCGTCGAGTACGCCGAACTGGATCGAGTCGGTGGGGCAGGCCTTCGCGCACGCGGGTTCCAGGCCGTCGTGCAGCCGGTCGTAGCACAAGGTGCATTTCCAGGCCCGTCCGTCGCCCTCGCGCCGTTCGATCACGCCGTACGGGCAGCCGGACACGCAGTATCCGCAGCCGTTGCAGATGTCCTGTTGCACAACCACGGTCGAGAACTCGGTGCGGAACAACGCGCCCGTCGGGCAGACGTCGAGGCAGCCGGCGTGCGTGCAGTGCTTGCACACGTCCGAGGCCATCAGCCACCGGAAGTCCTGCCGTGTCTCGGGTCCCGTGGCATCACCGGGACGCTCGAAGCCCGGCATGCCGAGATCCTCGGTGGTACGGCTGGGTTCAGGGGCGGGTTGTTCGATGAACGCGACGTGGCGCCACGAGTTGGCGCCGAGGTTGCCGGTGTTGTCGAACGACATGCCCAGCAGGTTGAACCCGTCGTCAGGCACACCGTTCCACTCCTTGCACGCGACCTCGCACGCCTTGCAGCCGATGCACACCGACGTATCGGTGAAAAACCCCACGCGTGGGGGATGCTCGTCGTCGTAACCGGCGTCGGTCGCAGGGTCTTCGAGCGGGCCGTAGAAGCTGTTGCGGCGGTTCTCGCTCATGGCGACTCCTCGGTGTGGTCCGGCGACTCCCGTGTGGTGTCCAACCGGGTACCCGTCTCGGGCGTGATCTGCGCGCGTTCCCGGTAGCCGCGCAGATAGCCCAGCAGTTGCGGCCCGCGCGGGCGCCGGCCCGGCTGGATGTCGCACGTCGCGACCTTGCTCTCCTGGATGAACACGTTGGGATCGGCGACGACGCCCAGCAGATCGTTGACCACGTCGCCGTCGACCAGGCCGACGCTGCCCCAGTGGTACGGCATCCAGATCTGGTGCACCACATGGTCTTCGACGCGCAGCGGGCGCATCCGGTCGGTCACGAACACGCGTGCGTCCACGGCGGCGCGGCTGGTGACGACGTGCGCCCACTCCATGTGCTCCAGGCCGCGCATCCGTGCGAGTTCGGGCGACACCTCGACGAACAGCGCGGGCTGCAACTCCGCAAGGTAGGGCAGTTGACGGCTCATGCCGCCCGCGGTGTGATGCTCGGTCAACCGGGCCGCGGTGAACACGAACGGGAACACCTCACCATGGGCGTCGGGCCACGACGGGTTCGACGGGTTGTCCTGGCGCCCATAGACTTTGCGCGCCGGGTTGGCCTGCTGGCGGTACAGCGGATTACGCACCGGTGACTCGTGTGGCTCGTAGTGCGTCGGCAACGGCCCGTCGGCCACGCCGCTCGGCGCGAACAGCCACGCCTTGCCGTCGGCCTGCATCACGAACGGGTCGTCGCCGCGCAGCGCCTCGACACCGACGGCGCTCGGCGACGGCCGGTAGTCGGGCGGCTTGGTCTTCTCGAAGTCAGGGACGTCGTACCCGGTCCACTCGCCCTTCTGCTCGTCCCACCACACGAGTTTCTTGCGCTCACTCCACGGACGGCCCTGCGGGTCGGCCGACGCCCGGTTGTAGAGCACCCGCCGGTTCATCGGCCAGGTCCAGCCCCACTCGTTGTCGTAGGGGCCCGTCTCGGTGTGCGGCGTGCGCCGCGCGGACTGGTTCACGTCGCCGGCGTAGACGCCGCTGTAGATCCAGCATCCGCACGCGGTGGTGCCATCGGCCTTGAGCGACAGGTAGTTGTCGACGGCCCGGTCGGTGGTGAGGTCGACGCCGTTGATGCGGCGCAGCACGTCCTCGCCCGAGGGCTCGTCGCCGTCCAGTTCGTAGTCCCACCACAGATCGAGCAGCGGGCGGTCGCGCTCATCGGTTGAGCCCGCGAGCTTTTCGCGCAGGATGCGGCCCAGGTGGTAGAAGAACCACAACTCGCTGCGCGCGTCGCCGGGCGGTTCGACGGCCTGCTCGCGCCACTGCAGCATGCGTTGGGTCTGCGTGAACGTGCCCGACTTCTCCACGTGCGAGGCCGCGGGGAACAGGAACACCTCGGTGCGGCAGGTCTGCGGAGTGATCTCGCCCGTCTCCACCTCGGGCCCGTCCTTCCAGAACGTGGCGCTCTCGATCTCGACGAGATCGCGCACCACCAGCCAGTCGAGATTCGCCATGCCCAACCGCTGCAGCCGGCCGTGCGCCGAACCGACGGCCGGGTTCTGGCCCAGCAGGAAGTAGCCGAACACCTTGCCGTCGACCATGTCCATCACCGTGCGGTACGTGCCGTGGTCGCCGTTGATGCGGGGGAGATAGTCGAAACAGAAGTCGTTGTCGGCGGTCGCGTTGTCGCCCCAGTATTCCTTGAGCAGCGACACCATGTAGGCATCTGCGTTGTGCCAGAAGCCTTTCTGGTTGGTGCTGATGATGTCGTCGAGGTAATCGGCCAGCGACTCCTGACCGGCGTGCGGCATCGCGAGGTAACCGGGCAGCAGATTGAACAGCGTCGGCACGTCCGTCGAACCCTGGATGCTGGCGTGGCCCCGCAACGCGAACACCCCGCCGCCGGGCCTGCCGATGTTGCCCAGCAGCAGCTGGATGATCGACCCGGCGCGGATGAACTGCGCGCCCAGTGTGTGCTGGGTCCATCCGACGCTGTACACCAGTGCCGTGGTGCGCTCGCGGTTGGAGTTCTCGGTCCACTTGCGGGCGATCTGGAGGAACTGTTCGGCGGGCACGCCGCACACGCGTTCGACCATCTCGGGGGTGTACCGCGCGTAGTGCCGCTTGAGGATCTGGTACACGCACCGGGGGTGCTGCAGCGTCGGGTCGTTCGGGATGTCGCCCGCCGCGCCCTCCACCGGCGGTCCGCCGGAACCGGACTGGTACGGCACCGACCGTTCCTTGGCGTCGGCGCCGTCCTCCTCGGCGTCGGTGCGTTCGTACTGCCAGGTCGACGAGTCGTACGACGCGGTGGCCTCGTCGTAGCCCGAGAACAGCCCGTCGAGGTCCTCAGCGTCCCGGAATTCTCTGTCGACGATGAACGACGCGTTGGTGTACGCGGTGACGTACTCCCGGAAGTCGAGTTCGTTGGACAGGATGTAGTTGATCACCCCACCGAGGAACGCGATGTCACTACCGGCGCGCAGCGGCACATGGCGGTCGGCCAGCGCGCTGGTGCGGGTGAATCGTGGGTCGATGTGCACGACCTCGGTGCCCCGCGACTTCGCCTCCATCACCCACTGGAACCCGACCGGATGGGCCTCGGCCATGTTGCTGCCCATGATGACGATGAAGTCGGAATTGACGAGGTCCTGCTGATAGTCCGTCGCCCCGCCGCGACCGAAGGAGGCTCCCAGACCGGGAACCGTGGCGCTGTGTCAAATACGCGCCTGGTTCTCGATCTGTAAGGCCCCCAGGGCGGTGAAGAGCTTCTTGATCAGGTAGTTCTCTTCGTTGTCCAGCGTCGCGCCGCCGAGGCTCGCGATGCCCATGGTGCGGCGCAACGTGTTCCGGTCCTTGTCGAACTGCTGCCAGCCCTTCTCGCGCGCGTCGAGGACACGCTCGGCGACCATCTGCATGGCCGTCTCGAGGTCGAGTTCCTGCCATTCGGTGGCATAGGGCGCGCGGTACTTGATCTTGGTGAGCCGCTGCGGTCCGGTGACCAGCTGCTTGCTCGCCGAGCCCTTCGGGCACAGCCGGCCCCGCGAGATGGGGCTGTCCGGGTTGCCTTCGATCTGGGTGACCTTGCCGTCTTTGACGTAGACCTTCTGCGCGCAGCCCACGGCGCAGAACGGGCACACCGAATGCGCGATGTGGTCGGCGTCGGCGGTCCGTGGTGTCAGGGTCAGCGAGCGCTTCGACTGCGCGGCCTTACCACGGCCCAGGGCGTCGGCACCGGTGATCTGCCGGTACACGGGCCACGACTCGATCAACTTGCGGAAGTCCATACCGTCCTCCTACCCATCTGCTGTCGATCAAACCATCGACGGCTGGATGCCGCCTGGCAGTTGCTGCACCTCTGCACCGCGAGAGGCACCGCACTTTGCACCGCGAGCGTGCGGGTCTGCCCGTCGACACCCCGGGTTTTGTCAGCAGTCGGTGCACGTTCGGCGAGGGTGAGCGGGCGCTGACCGCTGGTCAGTCAGCCTGGCCGGTGTCACCCGCACGGCGGACGCGGACCGTCCGGGTCCCGTCGTCCGCACGCGTGGTGACCCCGCGCGCATCGAGCTGTTCGAGCAGCGGGACCGCCACGCGCCGGGTGGTGTTCAAGGCGCGTTTGGCTTCGGCGACGGTGAACGGCTGCGGCAGCCCGACGAGGACCTCGGCGGCACGATCGAAGGCGTCAGGACCGAGTACGACGCCGTCGGCGACCCTGACGAACCGGCCCGCACGCACCGCTGCGGCGAGCTCCTTGGGCCCCAGGTTCAACTCGGCGAGCTCAGCGGCCTCGGGCGCGCGGAACGGTTCGGCCGCGAGCCATTCCCGCACGGTCTGCACGGCCTTGTCGACGCGTGGCGGCAAGGCAACACCAGGCCGCTGCACCAGACCGTCGCGCAGTTGCAGACCAGTGCCGTCGAGCAACGCCGGCACCAGTTCGACGGCGGGCAACCCGACCCGTTGGCGCAGCGTCTCGAACGGCATGCCCGCCGCGATATCGTGCTCGGCCGCCCACTGCTCGACCGCTGCCAGTGCCAGTCGCCGCCGCTCGGCCCACCACTCCGGGGACACCACCCAGTCGCCGATTCGCTCACCGACAACCTCGAACCCCATTGCGCGCAGATCTTTGGCGCGGGCACACACCGGCGGTGTGACCCGGCCGGTCGCGAGTGCGGCGGCCCGGGCGCGGGCATCGCCTCGTCGGCGCAGCGGCGCAGGCCGCACATCGAGCACCTCGACACCGGCGACGATGCGGTGTGCGCCAGGATCTCTCAACAACCCGATATCGCCGATGCGCAACGGCAGTGCGCGCGTGAGGCGCAGGCGGGCGCCGACATCACCGAGCGGTCGCACATGTACCGGCACCGACGCCGAACCGATGTGCAGCGTCAGCTTCTGGTGCAGCTTGCCCGCCGAACGCAACACCACGTCGACCTCGGAGGTGTCCAACCAGGCCCCCGGCGTCCGGACCGCGTCGCCGCGGCGGAGGCTCTCCCGTTCGACACCACGCAGATTCACCGCGACGCGAGCCACGGCCGACACCGCGTCGCGATCCCGGCCGAGCGACTGCAGGCCCCGTACCGTGACCAGCCGACCGTCGCGTTCGAGTTGGTCGCCGACGCGGATGGTCCCTGCGGCAAGGGTGCCCGTGACCACCGTGCCCGCGCCGCGCACGGTGAACGAGCGGTCGACCCACAGCCGCACGTCGGAGTCGGTTGCGGGAGCGGGCAATCGGTCGACCAAGGCGACCAACTCGGCCTGTACGGAACCCAGATCGGTGCCGAGCACCACACGCGCGTCCGGAATCCGGTCGCGCACCTGGGCGATGGCGCGTGCTGGGTCGGCGAGATCAGCCTTGCTGATCACCACCAGGGTGTGCCGCACACCGAGGGCTTCGAGTGCGGCGAGATGTTCTTCGGACTGCGGCATCCAGCCCTCGGTGGCCGCGACGACGAACATCGTGGCCGGGACGGGCCCGACCCCCGCCAACATGTTGCCGACGAACCGTTCGTGCCCGGGCACGTCGACGAACGCGATGTCACGCCCCTCCAGCGTCGTCCACGCGAAACCGAGATCGATCGTCAGACCACGACGCTGCTCCTCGACGAGGCGGTCGGGCCACATCCCGGTGAGCCGGTGTACCAGTGTGGATTTCCCGTGGTCGACATGACCCGCGGTTGCTACGACGAACATGCGCGGACAGCCTCGACCAACTTGCCGTCGTCCTCGGGGGCGACGGTGCGCAGGTCCAGCAGGCAGCGTCCGTTTTCCAGCCGCCCGACGACCGACGGGTTGCCGACGCGCAGCGGAGCGGCATACGCCTCGGGCAGACTGACTGCCGCACTGGGTAATTCAACGTCTGGCGCCCCACCACCGCCGACAGCCGCAGTGCAGTCCACAGCCTTCGCGTCGGGAAGCAGCGATGCCAGGCGACCGGCCCGCACGCGTAGGGACTCGACGTCGACGCTCAACGCCTGTGCGACGGGCGGAGGGGGACCCGTCAGGGTCGCCTCCAACGCGGCGAGGGTCAGCTTGTCAACACGCAGGGCGCGCGCCGCGGGATGTCTGCGCAACCGCTCGATCAGATCCTCGGTGCCGAACAGCAGACCGGCCTGGGGCCCGCCGAGCAGCTTGTCACCCGACGCGGTGACCAGATCGGCGCCGTCGCGCAGCATCGTCGTCGCATCGGGCTCGTCGGGGAGCAACGGATGCGGCGTCAGCAGGCCCGAGCCGATGTCGACCACCAGCGGTGCGCCGAGTGCGGCGAGTTCACGAACCGGCACCGACGACGTGAACCCGCTGACGGAGTAATTGGACGGATGCACCTTGAGCACGAACCCGGTGTCGGGGCCGACGGCGTCGGCGTAGTCGCGCAGGTGGGTGCGGTTGGTGGTGCCCACCTCTCGAATACGCGACCCGGTCGACTCCATAAGCGCGGGCAGACGGAAGCCGTCGCCGATCTCGATGAGCTCACCGCGGCTGACGATCATCTCCTTGCCCGGCGCCAATGTCATCGCGGCGAGCAGCAGCGCTGCGGCGTTGTTGTTCACGACGTGTACGCCGCCTGCGGTGGGGACGGCGCGCGCGAGCGCGGCCAACGCTCCGCGGCCCCGCCGGGCCCGGCGGCCGGTCTCCAGGTCGAATTCGACGTCGGTGGCGCCGCTGGCGGTGACGACGGCGTCGATCGCGGCGCGCGACAGCGGTGCCCGGCCCAGGTTGGTGTGTACGACGACGCCGGTGGCGTTGATGACCGGTCGCAGGCTCGTCGCGCCTGTCGGCAGGGCGGCGACGGCGGCGTCGGCGACCTGCTCAGGAGGTATCTCACCGGCCCGCGCCTTCTGCTGCGCTTCGGCGATCACGGATTTCACCAGCGCGCGGCCCAGCAGCTGTTCGGCCGCGGCGAGGCGCGGGTCGGCGAGCAGCGTGTCGGTGCGGGGCACCCGGCGACGGGGATCAGTCATGGAGGAGCGGTCCTGGCATTCGATGGCGGAGGCGGACGGGAATCGAACCCGCCAGCGGCAGAAACTGTCGCTCAGCGATTTTGAAGACCGCGCCGGTCACCAGACCGGATACGCCTCCGTGACCCATCGCTCCATCATTACAGGCAACATGGTCTTCATGACGTACCGACTGACCCAATACGCCCATGGTGGCGGCTGTGCCTGCAAGATTCCGCCCGGCGAATTGGAGGACGTGGTACGCGGGCTGACCCACGCCGATCCGAAGGATCCGCTCGGTGAGCTGCTCGTCGGACTCGACGACGGTGATGACGCGGCCGCGGTGCGGATCAACGGCGATACCGCGTTGATCGCGACGACCGACTTCTTCACACCCGTCGTCGACGACGCGTACGACTGGGGCCGGATCGCGGCGACCAACGCGCTGTCTGACGTCTACGCCATGGGCGGGCGACCGGTGGTGGCGGTGAACCTGCTGGGGTGGCCGCGCGATGTGCTGCCGTTCGAGTTGGCCGCCGAGACCCTGCGCGGCGGTCTCGATGTCTGTGCGGCGGCCGGTTGCCATCTCGCGGGCGGACACAGCGTGGACGATCCCGAACCCAAGTACGGCCTGGCCGTCACCGGCATCGCCGATCCGAAGCGGTTGTTACGCAACGATTCCGGTAAACCCGGTGTGCCGTTGTCGCTGACGAAGCCACTCGGCATCGGTGTGCTCAACAGCAGGCACAAGGCCACCGGTGAAGTGTTTCCCCAAGCGATCGAGGCGATGACGACCCTCAACGCCGCGGCCTCGGCTGCGGCACTCGCCGCCGGTGTCGAATGTGCCACGGATGTCACCGGTTTCGGTCTGCTCGGACATCTGCACAAGCTGGCCCGCGCCAGTGGGGTGACGGCGGTGATCGACTCGAAAGCCGTGCCCTATCTGGAAGGGGCCCGCGAGGCGATCGCGGCCGGATTCGTCAGCGGTGGGTCGCGGCGCAACCTCGAGTGGGTGAGCCCGCACATCGATGTGTCCGAGGTGAAAGAGGACGAGGCGCTGCTGCTCGCCGACGCGCAGACGTCCGGTGGTCTGCTGATCGCAGGCGAGATCCCGGGCGCCCCGGTGATCGGCGAACTCGTCGCGCGTGGCGATCACACCATTGTGGTGCGGTAATCGGGACTCGCGCCCGACGCGTTGCGGTCGTCGTCAACCGACATCGCGGCGTAGCAACTGTGCCAGATACCACGAGTTCGCCGGACCCATGACGCGGTTGCCCTGCACGTAGATCGTCGGGGAGGCGGGCAGCCCGGCGGCCTGAGCATCGAGGTTGTCGTCCTCTACGCGCGACAGTTGGTTGTTGGTGTTGAGCGACTGTTCGAAGCGGCCCACGTCCAGGTCGACATCGCGGGCAATGTCCGTCAGTGCGGCGTCGGGGTCGCCGCCGGGTTTGACGAGGGCGTCGTGCATGTCCCAGAAGCGGCCCTGCTGGGCGGCGGCCTCGAGGGCCAGTGCGCAGTTCAAGGCCTGGTCGTCGGTGGTGTGATGGCGGAAGACGATCCGCAGGCGGTCGCCGAACTGCTGCCTGACCTCGCGAAGTGCTTCGGCCGTTCTCGTGCGGTAGTCCTCGTCGATCGCGGCATAGACCACGACGGTGGCCGCCGCGTCGCGGGGCCCGCGCACGTGGTCTCGCTCCATATCCACGTCGCGCTGGAGGACTCGCCCCGCAGGGGTGGGCAACGGTCGCACGCGGTCGCCGATGCGGAACGTCGCCCATGCCAACAGGAACGCCACCGCGGATGCGATCAAGACACCTACGCGGGCCTCGGCCTGCGATCGGTTGTCCCCGAGTGAAATCTTCACCACAAGCAGGGAAATCGTGAACCCCATGCCGGACAACGCGCCGATACCTGCGATCCTCGGCAGATCGAGGCCAGGCACGCGCGAAGCCGCTGAGAACCGTTCGACGAGAAACGCGGCGGTGGTGATGCCGAGCAGTTTCCCGACGACCAAACCGACGACAATGCCCCATGTCAGTCGTGAAGCCGCCGCATCGTGAAACGCTGCACCGGTCAACGCCACCCCGGCATTCGCCAGGGCAAAGATCGGCACCACAACGAAATTCACGTACGGCGTCAAAACCTCGGACATCCGTTGATTCAGCGGGACCGAGTAGTCCAAGGTACGACGCACCACTCTTGCGGCCCGTGGATTGGGTGCTTGACGGAAGAGATGGACAAACCGAGCGACCCGGTCGACGTCTGGCCCGTGTTGTGGATACACCGGCATGAGAAGCGCGACGAGAACACCGGCGAGGGTCGCGTGGACACCAGATGCGTGGGTCGCGAACCACGTCGCCACTGCGACGACGAAGTACGGCGTCATCCGCCACACACCGACCCGTTGCATCATCCACACCACGAACAGGCCCGCGCCCGCCAGCGCCAGTGCGCCGACGTCGAGGTCGGCGGTGTAGAAGACGGCGATCACCGTGAGTGCCCCGATGTCGTCGAGGACGGCGAGGGTCAGCAGGAATATCCGCAACCGCGGGGCATTGCTCGGGCCGACGAGAGCCAACATGCCGAGCGCGAAGGCCGTGTCGGTCGAGATGACCGCACCCCATGCCGAAGACGACGGCAGGCCCTGTGTGAACGACAGGAAAATGACCACGGGAACCACCAGTCCGCCGAGCGCACAGCAGGCCGGCAAGATGGCACGGCGGCGTTGCCGCAACTCGCCGATGGTGAGTTCACGTCGTACGTCCAGGCCGACCGCGAAGAAGAAGACGGTCATCAGACCCTCGTTGACCCACTCGGCAAGCGGCAAGGTCAGGCCGAGTCGCCCTACCTCGATCGAGGCCGTGGTCTCCCACAACGACGAGTAGGTGGAGCCGATGTTCGCCCAGATGAGCGCCGACGCGGTGGCTCCCGCGAGCGCGAACGCCGCGTAGGTGTCGTTGTTGAAGAAGCGGTTCAACACCAGACGGTGACGCAGAACGGCTGCGTCGTCCCGGCTGATGGTCATCGCCGCACCCTCCGATGGTGAACAGGCTGGGTCGCAAAGCGTGCCTGGCATGGATGGGTGATCCGGACCGCCGAGGTGCGCCGCCGTATGAGGCCACCGGATACCCGCGTGGTTGCGCCCGAAACGTCTGATTGGCGACGTTCCCCACCCGGTGCGCCCGATAGGATCGCCACAGATCGAGGGGGTGCGCATGGCTGACGACGCGGTCATCGATGAGTTGGCTGCGGCTGTCGTACGCAGCCCCGAGTTGACCGAGCTTCGGCTGCACCTGGCCGCGTTGTTGGTCGAGCGTGGACGCTACGCCGAGGCGCTGGCCCATTGCAGCACCGTCCTGGCGCAGGATGCCGGTAACAGCCGCGCCGTGGACCTTCTACAGACATGCAGCGCAGCGTTGTCGTCGACACCCCGTCCCGAGCGGTTCGACTGGTCGGCAGCCGAGGAGCAGGTTGCCGATATCGTCAAGCCCGCGTTCGTCGAAGAGCCTGCGCAGGTGGTCGATGAAAACGATTTCGACGCCGTGCGGTCCAGCGGTGTGCGACTGTCGGACGTCGCTGGGATGGCCGATGTGAAGAGGCAGCTCGAGCTGTCGCTGCTCGGGCCCATCCGCAATCCCGAACTGATGAAGGCCTTCAAGATGTCGGCCCGTGGCGGCCTGCTGCTCTACGGTCCGCCCGGCTGCGGCAAGACCTACATCGCGAAGGCCGTGTCGGGCGAGCTTGGCGCGAACTTCTATCAAGTGGGCATCGCCGACGTGCTCAGTCGGTGGCTCGGCGAGAGCGAACGTGCGGTCCGCGCGGTGTTCGACACTGCACGTCGTAAGGCGCCGTGCGTGCTGTTCTTCGACGAGGTCGACGCCCTGGGGCATCGTCGCTCGGCTCTCGGCGGCAGTTCCGGGTTGCGTCCGGTGGTGAACACGCTGCTGGAGGAGATGGATTCGGCCGCGTCGAGCAATGACGGTGTCTACGTTCTCGGTGCCACGAATGCACCGTGGGATGTCGACGTCGCACTGCGGCGGCCGGGCCGGTTCGACCGGATGATCTTCGTGCCGCTGCCGGATCCTGATGCGCGGGCGGCGATCGTGCGTCTGCATCTGCAAGATCGTCCGGTGGAGGGCATCAACCTGGCCACCGTCCTCAATCGCACGGACGGTTTCTCCGGGGCAGATCTCGCTCATATCTGCGACACCGCAACGCAATTGGCCATGTCGCACTCGTTGCGCACAGGCCAGGTCCGACCGGTGCAGATGCACGACATCGATGCCGCCCTGGCGCAGATCCGCCCATCGGCCGGCGCGTGGTTCGACACCGCCCGCAACGTGGTGGAATTCGGCAACCGTGACGGCGCCTTCGATGATCTCGCGAACTACATGCGGCGCAGGAGGATCCGATGACATCGACAACTGGCGGCGCCAGGGATGTCGCGCAGGCGTACTTCGATTCCGGCAACTACATGCGCGCCGAAGAAGTCCTGAGGTCGGCGCTTGCCCAAGACCCGGACAACCCGGAACTGCTCGCGGGCTACGCTCAGGCCCGGCTCGGACTCAACGATTACCAAGGGGCGGCCTGGGCGGCGCATTCCGCAATAACGAAAGCCCCGACCAACGAGCATGCCAAGCGCATCTACGCGTTCGCCTTGAGCGGTCAGGGACGCAACGCCGACGCTCTACAGGTCGCGTGGAAGTCCGTCACCGAGCATCCGGACGTCTATATCGCCCATTACGCGTACGCGAACCTGTTGTTGTCTGCCGGGCAGGCACAGCAGGCGTTGACAGCGATCAACGAGGCATTGCGGCTGAATCCCACGGCCCCTGACTCATGGGTGCTGCGTGGTGACATCTACCGGGCCCTGAACTGGATGGCCCCAGCCGAGGCCGACTATCGCGAGGCGCTGCGATTGCAGCCCGACAACGCCGCTGCGGTGAACAATATGGCGGTCAACCAGCTCCAACGCGGAGATACCCGCGCTGCGATCGGTGGTTTCATCGGTGCCGGCCGACTCGACCCCGGGGTGGGGGAGTTGGTCCGCTACAACATCGGCGCGGCCTTGACGAGGTGGTTGCGGCTGGCGAACACGTGCGTGATCTTCTTGTTCGCGGCAGCCGTCGTTGTGATGGCGCTGCACGACGAAGGCCGGCCGACGGTCATCCCGAGGATCATCGCGGGGTTGATCACTGTCGGGTTCGTCGCTGTCCTCGTGTGGATCCTTCGTCGGGTGCCGACGCCCGCCTTGCGTGCCGTTGTCGGACAACGAAAGATGCTCGCGGTCCGGATGCTGTTTCTGGTTTTCGCGGTGATCGCCGGTCTCGGCATTTCGCTGCTGGGGCCGAATGTGGTGACCAGCACGCTTGCGGGACTGTTGTTGCCCGGCGTGATCCTGATGACGCTGATCCGGTGGTTCACCAGACACTGACGGTCACAACGTCATTCGTCGTCGCTCACACCTCTTCGACGTGCTCGTCGCGCAACGCCCACCCCAGCAGATAACCCAGGGCGTAGCCGAGCACAGGAAAACCGAACAGCGGCAGGGAACTCACCGCGCCGACGGTGGCCGGCACGAATTGTCCGCGCACGATCGAGTTCCCGCGTCGACCGTCGCTGATACCTGCGATGAACAGACCGCCACTCAGCAGAGTCGTGCCTACCACGATGGGCGCGGCCCACCCGCCGAGGTACGCGCCAAGGGCAATCTGGCGAGTCCCCGATACTGAGTCCACCCGGTTCTGGAGTCGGGTTGGTGTGATCCAGTTTCAGTTGATGCTGCAGGCCACCGGTGTGTGGGTGCAGCTGCAGACGGCAGCGTACTCGGCCGGCGTGCGGTAGCCCAGCGCCGAGTGTCGGTGTCGGTGGTTGTGCTCGTCTTTGAAGTCGCCGATGACCACCCGGGCCTCGAGCAGGGTGTTCCAGTGGTTGCGGTTCAGGCACTCCTTGCGCAGTCGGTTGTTGAACGATTCGATGTGTCCGTTGTTCCACGGCGTCCCTGGCGGAATATAGGACATACCGATCCTTCCGTCGCAAAACTGTTGCAGTGCTTGAGAAATGAATTCCGGCCCGTTGTCCATCCGCAGCACCCTCGGCGGCCCACCCGCCGCGACGAACACCTTCTTCAACTCCTCAACGAGTCGGTCGGCGGTGATCGAGCGTTCGACGATGTTGAGCAGCGAGACGCGGGTGTGTTCGTCGATCATCGAGGCGATCTTGATGGCCTTGCCGTCGATGGTGGAATCGAACTGGAAGTCGATCGCCCACACCACGTTCGGGGCGTCGGCCTCGATCGGCGGGATGGAGGACACCCCGGCCCGCTTACGCGGACTGTGCACCCGCACCTGCAGGCCCTCCTCGCGCCACAGCCGGTGGATCTTCTTCTTGTTGACCTCACGGCGTTCGTCGTAGCGCAGCGCTGCCCAGGCACGTCGGAACCCATGGCAGGGGTGTTTGGTGGCGTAGGAACGCAGCCAGCCCCGCATCTCAGCATCGGGATCAGCGGGGGTCTCCGCCAGAGGGAGGCGACGGCAGGTGGAGCGGGCCAGCCCAACGGCTTTGCAGGCCAGCCGTTCCGACATGCCCATCGTGGTGGTGAGCATGTCGACGGCGCGGCGCTTGGCAGCTGGGCTCAGAATTTTCCCTTCGCGACCTCCCGCAGGGCGTCTTTGACCAGCTCGGCCTCGGCGAGCAGTCGCTTGAGTCGGGCGTTCTGCTCGCGCAGTTCCTTGAGTTCTTTGGCGGCGTCGGTGTCCATGCCGCCGTAGGAGCGGCGCCAGTTGTACAGCGTCGCGGGCGAGACCTCGAGTTCGGCGGCGATTTCCTCGCCGGTCTTGCCTTCCGCGGTCAGTTCGTCCGCACGGCGCAGTTTGCGCACGATGTCTTCTGCAGAGTGCCGCTTCCGACCAGCCATACGTTCATCGTCCCTTCTCGCCCGACATCGGGCTACAGGACTCTAGAACTGGTTGGACTCAATCAGTGGGAACACGCCAAATCAACGCGGCAAAAACGGTCATCAGCCACCAGAACTTCGGGGCCGTCATGCTGCCGTAGCCGTTCTCGACTGTCATCACTTGGCGCAGTGGTCGATCGGTGTCGCCGTCGGAGTCTTCCGGCAGATCCCTCGGTTCGTAAGTCCCCAAGCTGATCACGCGCCCGCCGACCACCAGGTACGGGGTGCGGACGAAGGCATAGAACACCGGGATGATCACCACGATCGGAATCAGCCACACAACGGTGTCCCAGCCGCGGAACGGAATTTGTCAAGGTGTTTGAGTCCAGTGGGTGTTAAGCGGCTTCCGTTTCGGTCTCCTGTTCGGCCGGTTTGGGTGGGTTGATCGCCGCGGATTCAGGTAGGTCGATGACCTTGGGTGCGGTGTCGCGGCCGAATCGGCGTGGGTGGCGCGCCCTGGCGTCGGCGAGCACGGCTCGGCGCTGGGTGTCTTTCCCGCCGGCGAGGCCGTAGAACACATCGGCGGGTGTGTGCAGCCCGATGCCGCTGTGGCGGTGTTCATGGTTGTACCACTGCACGAATCGGTCCATGAAATCCCTCGCGTGATGGATGGATTCGAAGCGTTCCGGGAACGCCGGCGCATACTTCAAGGTCTTGAACCAGGACTCGCTGTAGGGGTTGTCGTTGGATACCTTGGGCCGCGAATGCGAGCGGATGACGCCCAGATCCGAGAGCAGTCCGGCGACGGTGTTGCTGGTCATCGAGGTGCCCCGATCAGTGTGCACGACGTGTGGGATGCCGTAGGTGCCGAAGATCTGTTCCATCATCTCCTTGGCCAGCTGGCCGCATTCGCGGGCGTGCACATGGACCCCGACGATGTAACGCGAGTAAATGTCGATCATCACGTAGGCGTCGTAGTAGACCCCTTTGACCGGGCCGGCCAGTTTGGTGATGTCCCACGAATACACCTGCCGCGGCGCGGTGGCCACCAGTTCCGGGCAGACCGCTTTGCGGTGCCGGGCCAGCCGACGGCGCTCCTTGACCAGCTTGTTGGCATTGAGGACGCGGTACATCGTCGACACCGAACACAGGTAGCTGCCTTCATCGAGCAACGTGGCCCACACCTGCATCGGCGCGGCATCGACGAACCGGGCACTGTTGAGCACCTCAACCACCCGGGTGCATTCGGACTCGGTGAGCTTGTTGACCGGGACCGGTCGTGGTGCCCGATCGGCAGGCGCCGGCGCGGGTTTGGCGCGTCGAGTGGCCGTCGAGCGGTGCATGCCGGTCACCTCCGCGGCCTTGCGGGTCGGAATCTGGATATCCCGCAGATCGTTGTAGGCATCCATCAGCGCTTGGTCGGCGGCGTGTCGGTGTCCGCGCTCTCGGAGAGAGACTCCAAGAGCGCGTGTGCTTTTCCCATGATCCCCAGGGCAGCCTCGGTGGTCGCCAGCCGATTATTGGCCTGGGCGAGTTCCTTTTTCAGGCGGGCGATCTCGGCCTGCTCGCGGGTGAGTTTACCGACCTTCTCCCCAGGTGCCTTGCCTTCCAACACCCCAGCATCGCGTTGTTTGCGCCACTCGGCGATCTGCGAGGAATACAACCCCTCACCGCGCAGGTACGCCCCACCATCGTTGGTCGTACAGGCCTGCTCATAGGCATCCAGGTGGGCCAGCTTCTGCGCCGGAGAAATCGAGCGCCGCCGGCGCGGGCCATCAGATCGCGGTGAAGGTGCCACCGCTCCAGTCTCGCGCACAGCAGCCATCGTCGTCGTCATGGTTCAGGTGATTCCGTTCTCGCCCCGAGATCAAGCCAAGTTGCCAAGTTGCTAAGTTGCTAAGTTGCTAAGTACCAGTGGACTCAACTCACCCTGACACCCAGGGAACTGCTGGAGCGCGACTCCTTCTACTCAGCGCATCAAATACGTGTAGTAATTGCCGATACATTCGAGCGCTTTCGGGGAGAGTTCGGGATGCCTCGCATGCATCTCTGCCTCGACGAAATCGCCGGCGTCGTTGAGGGTCATGTGAGACCAGTCAGGACGGAGGCTCATGGCTTCGTCGAGTAGTTCGCGAACGAGGGCTCTCGCAGCCTGCGCGGATTGGGTGCCGTAGAAAGCGTCGAACTCGGTGTCATTCTTACCCGGGTAATGCTTGAGGTAGAGCGTGAGTGCCTCGCTCGCATCAATGTCGATGCCGGTCACGATGTCCTCCTGCGGAGCAAAGAAAGAAGAGAGCCGTCAGATTACGTCACGTCCGAGCAATATCCAGTCGTCAGCTTCATTGACGACTCGAACTCCGGGTATATCCGGGTTGCTCTTGATCATGTTTACTAGAGCGTCCCAAGTGATGCCGCCGTAGGAGATACCGGGGCGGTTTCGCGTCGTGTAGGTCAGCACCCATCCGGCCCGTCCGGCTGCCGACGAAGTCACAATGTCCGGCTGTCCCGCGTTGGCACCGTCCTTCAGGTGGAGGTACAGCTCTCGTCCACGAAGGTGAGTTATTGCTGATCCGTACCAACCGTCTGATGTCATTTCTGCAGCATCCGAGATCACTCTCTCGAGGTCGTCGGCTACCACCAGTGGATTGGGGGTTCGGTCTGCCTCGGGTGTGGAAAGGTCGGCCAGGATGACAGGGAATTGGACGCGCGGGATCGCAACAGTTTCGTTTCTCATGTTCGCGACGACGAGCCAGTCTGGGCGTACGGTTTCGTAGGCCGCCTTCAGGATGTTCGACCATTGCGAGGCGACGAAACGATCGGGAAGATCGGGATGGCGTCTCGATGTGTAAACGACCATCGCCGAACTGTCATCGTCCAGTTTGCGCAACCGCGTGGACAGGACACGGTTGCCGTCGATCTCCCGCTCGGTGGCGACGTAGTACAGCGTCACACCATCGAGTGCTCGAAACAACTCCAATCGAGCACGACCGTCGCCGGTGTCCTGGGCGGCCGAGGAGAATATTCGCGCGCGCTGGTCTTTATCGATCACTGTGAGGTCCTCGGAGTCGGTTGTCGATCGGTAGTCCGGAGAACAAAGGCGACAGGTAGGTGTTCGGGCATGGCTTACCAGTCATCATCGCCGAGGTTTTCAGGTTCAGGCCAGGGATACTTCTCAATGAAATCGTAGGTGTCCTGGTGGTAGATCCCGTGGACGTCGAAAACTCTGTGGTTCCAGGAACCGAGGCACGCCACGAAGTCAACCGCTCCCATGTTCGGCTGTAGAAGGTCACTGAGTGTTGTCGCTCGATCAACCGTGTGCGGAGTACCTACAATGTTCATGTCGTCGGGCGGCAAAAGTGTGTAGTTGGGCATCGTTTCGCCTGGGTAGTACGTCTTCTTGAAGACGCGGGAGGTGTCCCCACCCGACTCGATGAGATTCCCCAGCGACTGCGTGATCGGAGAACCATGTTCGCCGTACACCGTCACGGATGTGTCTGCGGGGACGGTGAACGTTCCATCGCCGCTGTGGTAATCACCATGCCCGCTTATCTTGTAGCGGCCGTCTGGCCCGACGGCGTTCTCGCGCGGACCGTCGTCGTCGCTGTAGCCACGATCATCGCCCCGCTGTTGATCGGTGTCGTCCCGCCAGCTATGGCTTGGCTCTGCGCGCACATCCGCGTCAGGCTTGTTCGATGCTCGATCGATTGAATCCTGATCTGTATCCCGAAGAGTACGACTATCTGTCTCCGAAGTGAGTCCGTCGTGTCTTGCGGTTGGTTCCATCTGGCCATTCGGCGCAGGACCATCGGCAGATGTCGTTCTGTGGAACAACTCGGTTGCCCTGCCCGTGTCCGGGTCGATCTGGACAATTCGAGTGACATTCGGGTTATCCATCAGACGTGGAATCTCGACCGTCTGCCAGATGTTGCCTGGCCGAAGGTCGCTGCCCACGATCGCCGTAACGTCGCCGCGAGCATTCTCAGCATATGCCGCCGAAGCGTCTTCCCAGAACCTGACTGATTCGGGATCGTGACGGTTCCATGCGGGCAACGGATGCACGCCGTTGCGCTCAAGCGTCATCTCGAGCGTTGTCCCGTTCGAGCCCTCCGCAATTCGCTCGGCAATTCCAGAGCCGTCCGGTCCTACGCCGACCCCGTTCGCGTCGCGTCCTGACCAATAGTGAGCCGAATCAGGTTCTGTTCTTGTCAGACGAAGGAGTTCGTCATAAGACGGCAGGCTGCCCGGAACGTAGTGGCCATTCTCATCGAGCATCGGGTTGTAGTCGAGATCTGACTTTGCAGGATCCGTGAATGCGTCGCCGTCGTGCACAGGCGGCTCCAGCCCACTGGAGTCGTGCGGTGGTTCGGGTTTCGGGGGTGGGGAGTTGTGGTGAGAATCGGACGGCGGCACAGACGAACCCGGCGCAGTGCCATGTTCCTTCGGTGCCGTTTGTTCAGACGTGCTCGAGGCTGGGCTGGTAGACGCCGATTGTCTCGATTGGTCCGCAGATGAATGGACCGGCGCCGACGGCGTGCTCCCTGGTGTCGGTCCGACCGCGCTGGGTTGTTGTGCCCTGGGAGTTTCCGGCGATCCCGTGTGCGAAGGTCGTGTCTCTGGACCGCGCGTGGACGTGTCGGGCGTCGGTAATTTGGCAGCGGGGGAAGGGCTTTCGCCGCCACCGTGCACCGGTCCCGGAGCGTGGGGCGTCATGGGCGAACCCGGTCCGCTCCCCACGCCAGGCGACATCATGGGCCCCATCGCGGGTTGTGGGCCGTTGACGGCCGAAGAATAAGCCGGCTCCCGAGATTCGTTGGTTTCTGCCGAGTTTCGGTCGTGGGTGACCGGTTGTTCGGCGGCAGCATTATGAGCGGGTTGCTGTTCAGCAGGCCGATGTGCTTGCTCGTCCGCCCAGTTGCGCGACTCGTCGGTTACCGGTCGGTGGTGCTCGGCCGAGCCGATGTTGCTGTCCGACGAGATCGCGGAGTGCTCACCACCCACTGACCCGCCAATGTGTTGCGTCGGTGAGTGTGTGGATGCAGGCGCATCCGATGTCGAGGGTTGGTGAGTCGGTGTCGAGTTGGACTCTGCCGACGTATGGGGAGCGTCGTTTTGTGCTGCGGGCGTGGCGGGTTCGGGCGCATGCTGCGGCGTGTGATCGACGCTGGGCGGCGTGTGGCTGGGCTCTGGGTTGCCGCGAATCCCGGGCTCGCCGACCGAAGAGGACCCCGGATGGCTCGGCTCGGGCGTGCTCGGCGTATGCGGTGGCGGGGCGTCGCCGCGTGTCGGACCTGGATCGGCCGGGCCGACCGGGCGGTGTGGAGATTCAGGTGGGGGACCGTCGCCGCCACCGGGCGGGCGGGTGCCACCGGGATTGTGTGTCGTCGGCCCGGGCGGCTCGGGAGGCCGTACCGGGGCTTCGGGACCGCCCGGATTGGACGGGGCATCAAGACGATTGGAGGGCGCCGGGTTGATGACGGAGTCCGGGATGCCGTCCTGCCGGATCTCCGGTACTTCGGGGACGCGGGACCCCGTGACCGACAGGTCGTTCCCGTCCAAGCCGTGACGCCCTGGGAGATCGAGGGGCGGAGAGTCCGCGTGGTCGAACGCCCTGCGGACTTTGTTGACACCCTTTGCCACGGTGCCACCCTTGGACAACGGCCCGCCTACGAACAGGCCGGCGATGTTGAAGCCCGCTTCGCCGATGCCGCGTCCCGGATTCTCCCCGGTCAACTGGTCCCAGGCGAAGAACTCTTTGCCGGCTGCGATGCCGATGTCGTCGATCAACGACGGATCCTTGATGACGGCCAGGGCCGTCTCGCCCAGGCCCTTCCAGGTGTCGAAGTCGGCGAAAGCCACTGTCCCGGCCACCGTGTTGATCACGCCGTTGAGTACGCCGGTCGACAGATCGGTCTGGAATTTGATGATGTCCGAGATCGCGCCCCCGACTTGATCGCCGAGGATTTCCCGCAGGTTCTTGTCAGCCCATTTCTGGAACTTGGTGACGGTGTCGTTGAGCGCGTTCTTGAGCTCTTCCAGCAATGCGCCGACGGCTTTCACCTGACGCTGAAAGTTCCCCAGAAGGGTTCGAATGTCCTCGACGACCTCTTTGATGATGTCGAGCGCGTCCCCGGTGAATATGCCTTTGACCGTGTCGATGATCCCGTCGATGGACGCTACGCGGTCAAGTAACCGCCGTATCGCGTCCTGCGTTTCCTGCACGTTGTCGGCGAACGTATTCAGTGTCTCGGCGAGGTTCGTGGCCTGGTTGGCCAGGTCCGCAACGCCGTCGGCCAGATCGGCGTGTGCCTGGGCGATCTGCGAAGCTTCGGGGATCTTCTGCGTCGATACGGCTGTGCTGGACCCGCTGACCTGGTTCGAGACGGCCGAGAACCCGGTCGCCAAGTTCTCCCACTGCGCCGCGGTCAGACGCAACATCGCAGGATTGCCCGACGGCCAGGCGGTAGGTCCGAGAAAGCTCCCCACGAGGTACCACGCCGGCGGCGGCGGAACGACGCTGAGGCTCGGGCTGTCCCTCGCGTCAACGGGTTTGGTTTCGTCGAACTTGCCCTTCACGCCTCCTGTCGGGGCGCCGCCGCCTATGGTCGAAACGGCGTCGGCATTGGCGTAGTTGTGCCCACTCGCCTGGAGTCTGAGGCCGACGGTTTTGAAAGTGTTTGCGCCGTTGGCCAAAGTGTTGGAGAACTTCTGCGTGAGATCTCCGTAGTCCAGTGCCATCGCGAGGCCGGCAAGGTCGATGCCCGAGGCGATACCGCTCGACAACATGGGGCCGAGCGCTCCCATGAGCATGTCCAACTGATTGCCCAGCGAGAGCATGCTCTCCCCGGCGCGGATCAGTACCTGGGGGTCGACTTCAATGCGTATTCCGCTGACGCCACCGCCGCCACCGCTGTTGGATGGCACTAGTCATCCCACATCTCGGAGTTTTTGGTAACGGCGTCACTGTAATTCGAGCGTGCAGTCTGGGCGATCTTCTGCAATTGAGACAACGCTTCACGCATCTGCTCAGCGCCTTCTCGCCACAGTGCCTGCGCCTGCGCTTGTGCGTCGGAGGCCTCGCCATGCCACGACTGCCGCAACGAGGCCATGGTCCGGTCGATGTCCTCCAGACAACTGGTGACCTCGCGTTCGTAACTTGCCATGTGCGCGATGGCATCTTGCATCTGGCCGAAATCGACCACCAGAGGGGCCCCGCCACCGCTACTGGGCATCGTTCAACCTTCCGAAGCGCATCGAATTACCCGTCGTCGGTGGTGACGGTGACGGAGGCGCCATCTCCCCAGGAGCCGACACGCTCGACGAGTCGGTGCCGGCGCCTCCGCCTGCACCGTTGGCCTCCAGCGTCTCAGCTTCCTGCTCGTCGCTCTGCCTCTCGGTTTCGTCGCGTTCGTCGGTGTGTTCGTCCTCGGTATCCGGTGTTGCCTCGTCGACAGGAACGAGAGGGTCAGCAGCGGTCGTCGAGCCCGTCTCGACCGGTGTGGCGCCTGCACCCGACTCTGATTGCGCGGCCTGCACAATCCCGGTCACGCCCTGTGTGATCGCGGTTGCGGCCTGGGTGAGGCCACCCGTCAGCTGCCCTGCCGCCTGAGCAGCGCCCTCGGCAAGCTGGCCGCCGAGCTGAGCTGCGGGCTCGCCGAGGCCCATCATCGCCGCGAGATCCTCGGTGCCGCCGTCCATCTGGGCCGACGAGGCCTGTTGAGCAGACGTAGCAGCGGCAGGGGATGCCGATGACGCCCCGGCTGATCCCGCAGGGGACCCGCCGCCGGGCTGAAACGAGGAGCCCACTGCACCGGCCGCCTGCTGATCGGTTGCGCTGTAGCTGTCGGCCGAGGCTTTCAGTGACTCCGACATCGCCTGCAGACCCCGGATGACCTGTCCGGCGCCGTTGTGCCACTTGTCCCACTGTTCCGAGTACGCGGACGCGGCGCCGCCCTTCCAGCCCGACCCGAGCAGCTGATCCACCGAGAGATCGACGGCAGACAATCCGTCCTGCAGGCGTTGTCCGGCGTCAGCGAGCGCGGCCGAGGCCGACCGAAGTTCGGACGTGACCACTTCCAGCGACTGCCCCACAGTGTTACCCCCCTCGACCGGCAGCCGACAATCGGACCTGAGTTTATCGGCGCTCGCTGGGCCGCGATCGCACCAATTACGCTGCCCGTGTGCTCATCGCGATAGAGGGCGTCGACGGCGCCGGCAAACGCACGTTGACCAACGGCCTGCGGGCGGCGTTCGAGACCAACCACAAGTCGGTGGCCAGCCTCGCGTTCCCGCGGTACCACCAGTCGGTGCCCGCGGACCTCGCGGCCGAGGCGCTACGGGGCAGCCACGGCGACCTCGCCGAGTCCGTGTACGCGATGGCGACGCTGTTCGCGTTGGACCGGGCCGGCGCGCGGGAGCAGATCGAGCACCTGCAGGCCGCCTACGACGTCGTCATCCTCGACCGGTACGTGGCGTCGAACGCGGCCTACAGCGCGGCGCGTCTGCACCAGGGCGTCGACGGCGAGGTGGTGACGTGGGTGCACGAGCTAGAGTTCGGGCGCCTGCACCTGCCCGTGCCGGACTGGCAGGTGTTGCTGAACGTGCCGACCGAACTGGCCGCGCAGCGCGCCGAGCACCGCGCCAACACCGAGGCCGACCGCGCCAAGGACGCCTACGAGCGCGACGACGGTCTGCAGCGGCGCACGGGTGAGGTGTACGCGGCACTGGCGGCCGCCGACTGGGGCGGCCGATGGGCGATCGCCGGGCCCGACGTGGACGCGACGGCCCTGGCCGACCGGTTAAGCAGCGGTTAAAGCGAAACGCCCGCGTGTGGTAGCCGAGTTTTGTGGCGATCTGGTGACACCATGGACACCATGAGGCAAAGGATCCTTGTCGTCGATGACGACCCGTCACTGGCCGAGATGCTCACCATCGTTCTGCGTGGTGAGGGTTTCGACACCGCGGTCATCGGCGACGGCAGCCAGGCACTCACCGCTGTCCGGGAGCTCAGGCCGGACCTGGTCCTGCTCGATTTGATGCTGCCTGGGATGAACGGCATCGACGTGTGCCGTGTGCTGCGCGCCGACTCCGGCGTGCCGATCGTCATGCTGACCGCCAAGACCGACACCGTCGACGTGGTGCTGGGCCTGGAATCCGGAGCCGACGACTATGTGATGAAGCCGTTCAAGCCGAAGGAGCTCGTCGCGCGCGTGCGGGCCCGGCTGCGGCGCAACGAGGACGAGCCCGCCGAGATGCTGTCGATCGGTGACGTCGAGATCGACGTGCCCGCGCACAAGGTGACCCGGCAAGGCGAGCAGATTTCGCTGACACCGCTGGAGTTCGACCTGCTGGTGGCCCTG
Source organism: Mycolicibacterium smegmatis (assembly GCF_001457595.1). Classification (GTDB taxonomy): domain Bacteria; phylum Actinomycetota; class Actinomycetes; order Mycobacteriales; family Mycobacteriaceae; genus Mycobacterium; species Mycobacterium smegmatis. The sequence goes on from NZ_LN831039.1 coordinate 2,016,937, forward strand.
GCACGCAAACCACGGCAGGTGTTTACTCGGGATGTGCTGCTCGAACAGGTGTGGGGATACCGTCACCCCGCTGACACCCGTTTGGTGAACGTGCATGTCCAGCGGTTGCGGGCAAAGGTGGAGAAAGACCCGGAGAACCCGCAGGTGGTCCTGACCGTTCGAGGAGTGGGATACAAGGCCGGACCCCCGTGATCGACGCCGGCGAGCATGCGCGGCGCCGTGACGAGTCGAAGGCTTCTTTGCACGAGGAGCGGTGCCGATGATCTTCGGCTCCAGGCGGCGCATACGTGGGCGTTGGGGAGGTTCCGGCCCACTCGTGCGTGGATTGGGGACGTTGGGCAGAGCGCTCAGCCTGGTGTGGCGTCGCTCCCTGCAACTGCGGGTCGTCACGCTCACGCTCGGGCTGTCACTGGCCGTCATATTGGTACTCGGCTTCGTGCTGACCAGTCAGATCACCGACCGGATCCTCGAAGTCAAGGTCAAGGCTGCCACCGAAGAGGTGGAGCGGGCCCGCAACACCGTCAGCGGCATCGTCGGCGGTGAGGAGTCCCGCTCGCTCGAGAGCAGCCTGCAGTTGGCGCGCAACACGCTCGTCGACCGCAAGGCCGACGTGCGTGCGGACATGGCCGGCGCCTTTGACGCGGTCCTCGTCGTACCCGGCGACGGCCCCCGCGCGGCCGCTGCGGCCGGGCCGGTGGCGCAGATCCCCGAGGCGCTGCGTGACTTCGTCAAGGCCGGTCAAGTCAGCTACCAGTACGCGACCGTGCAGACCGAAGGGTTCTCCGGACCCGCGCTGATCGTGGGCAGCCCGACGACGTCGTCGGTGCCGAATCTTGAGCTGTACCTGATCTTCCCGTTGAACAACGAGGAGAGCACCATCGCGCTGGTGCGCGGCACCATGGCGACCGGCGGTGTGGTGCTGCTCGGTCTGCTCGCGGCCATCGCGTTGGTGGTGGCGCGTCAGATCGTGCAGCCGGTGCGGTCGGCCTCGCGCATCGCCGAACGGTTCGCCGAGGGGCACCTGACCGAACGCATGCCGGTGCGCGGCGAGGACGACATGGCGCGCCTGGCGGTGTCGTTCAACGACATGGCCGAAAGCCTGTCACGTCAGATCCAGCAGCTCGAAGAGTTCGGTAACCTGCAGCGCCGCTTCACCTCTGACGTGAGCCACGAGCTGCGCACGCCGCTGACCACGGTGCGCATGGCCGCCGATCTGATCTACGACCACAGCGAGGATCTGGACCCTGCGCTGCGCCGGTCGACCGAGCTCATGGTCAACGAACTCGACCGGTTCGAGACACTGCTGGCCGATCTGCTGGAGATCTCACGCCACGACGCGGGCGTGGCCGAATTGTCGGTCGAGTCGCTGGATCTGCGGTCGACGGTGCGCAGCGCACTGGACAACGTGGGACATCTCGCGGCCGACGCGGGTGTCGAGCTCACTCTCGACATGCCCGAGGAAGACGTCATCGCCGAGGTGGATCCCCGCCGCGTGGAACGCATCCTGCGCAACCTCATCGCCAACGCCATCGATCACGCCGAGAGCAAGCCCGTGCAGATCCGCATGGCCGCCGACGAGGACACCGTCGCGGTCACGGTGCGCGACTTCGGCGTCGGGCTGCGTCCTGGTGAGGAGAAGCTGGTGTTCAGCCGCTTCTGGCGGTCCGATCCGTCGCGCGTGCGGCGCTCCGGCGGCACGGGGCTGGGCCTGGCGATCAGCATCGAGGATGCCCGCCTGCACCAGGGACGGTTGGAGGCCTGGGGCGAGCCCGGCAAGGGTGCGTGCTTCCGGCTCACGTTGCCGCTGGTGCGTGGCCACAAGGTGACGACGAGCCCGTTGCCGCTCAAGCCTGCCTCGGAGCAGCGGCCGGCGCGCCGCCGTTCCAACAAGGATCGGGAAGCAGCGGAGGAGAGCGTGTGAAGCGCCTGCTGACGGTGTTGGTCGTCGGTCTGGTGGCCCTGGTGTCCGGTTGCGCGGGAATTCCCAGCTCGTCTTCTCCGCAGGCGATCGGCACGGTCGAACGACCGGCCCCGCCGAGCCTGCCGAAACCGACACCGGACATGGACCCGGACGTGCTGCTGCGGGAATTCCTCAAGGCCACAGCCGATCCCGCCAACCGGCATCTGGCGGCGCGGCAGTTCCTCACCGAGTCCGCGTCGAGCGCATGGGACGACGCGGGCAGCGCCCTGCTGATCGACCGCGTGGTGTTCGTCGAAACCCGCAGCACCGACCGGGTTTCGGTGAGCATGCGCGCCGACATCCTCGGATCGCTGTCGGATCTGGGTGTGTTCGAGACGGGGGAGGGGGCGCTACCCGATCCGGGGCCCATCGAACTGGTCAAGACCTCGGGTGGCTGGCGGATCGACCGGTTGCCCAACGGCGTGTTCCTGGACTGGCAGCAGTTCCAGGCCACCTACAAGCGCTACACCCTCTACTTCGTCGACCCCACCGGGACCACCGTGGTGCCCGATCCGCGCTACGTGGCGGTGTCGGATCCGGATCAGCTTGCCACCGAACTCGTCTCGAAGCTCATCGCCGGACCGCGCCCGGAGATGGAGCGCTCGGTGCGCAACCTGCTCGACCCGCCGCTGAAACTGCGCGGTCCGGTCACCCGCGCCGACGGTGGCAAGACCGGCGTCGGCCGCGGCTACGGCGGTGCGCGCATCGACCTGGAGAACCTGTCGGCCTCCGACCCGCACAGCCGCCAACTGCTTGCCGCCCAACTCATCTGGACGCTGTCGCGCGCGGGTGTGGCAGGCCCGTACGTGATCAACGTCGACGGCGCGCCGCTGGACGACCGGTTCGCCGACGGCTGGGAGACCTCCGACGTCGCCGCCACCGATCCGGGTGCGGCGCCGGGCGCGGCGGCGGGCCTGCACGCGCTCGTGAACGGATCGCTGGTGTCGCTCGACGGTCAGCGCGCCCCGCGCGTGCCCGGCGCCTTCGGGCAGGCGCCGCACCAGGTTTCGGCATCGGTGTCGCGCAACGGTCAGGACGCCGCGTCCGTGGTGGCGCCGCCGGGAGCCCCCGATCCGGCAGCGACGCTGTGGATCGGCCCGCTGGGCGGCAGCACCGTGCAGGCCATGGAGGGCCGCACCCTGTCGCGGCCGAGTTGGTCGCTGGACCAGGCGGTGTGGGTGGTCGCCGACGGCATCAACGTGGTGCGTGCCATCCGCGACGCGTCGGGAACCCCGGCGCGGATCCCGGTGGATTCCAGTGCGGTGAGCAGCCGCTACCCGGGACCGATCAGCGACCTGCAGCTGTCGCGTGACGGCACCCGCGCCGCGATGGTCATCGAGGGCCAGGTGATCCTCGCGGGTATCGAACAGACGCAGGACGGACGGTTCCTGCTGACCTACCCGCGCCGGTTGGGTTTCGGGCTCGGCAACTCCGCGGTGTCGCTGTCGTGGCGTACCGGTGACGACATCGTGGTGAGCCGCACCGATCCGGAGCACCCCGTGTCGTATGTGAACCTCGACGGCGTGAATTCCGACGCGCCGAGCCGCAATCTGGTGATGCCGGTGTCGGTCGTGGCGGCCAACCCGTCCACGGTGTATGTCGCCGATCAGCGTGGCGTGAAGCAACTTTCGGCCTCGGCCGACGAGGAGAACTCGGGTTGGGTCGAGGTCAGTCCGCTGATGGTGCCCGGCTCGCTTCCCGTACTGCCCGGCTGAGACGACCCGGATGTCGGTGGCCCGGGGAACACTGCGGGCATGCTCGATCTGGTCCTGCCCCTCGCGTGCGGCGGTTGTGGTGCTGCGTCGACCGGGTGGTGTCCGCGCTGCGCGGCGGAGTTGACGGTCCGCGACGACGAGCCACACCTGGTCACCCCGCGCACCGATCCGGGTGTCCCGGTGTTCGCTCTTGGCCGCTACGCTGGCGCCCGCAGACGCGCCATCGTGGCGGCCAAGGAGCACGGCCGCGCCGATCTGCTGCCGCCGCTGGCAAACGCGCTGCGCAGCGGTCTGGAGCGGCTGCTGACATGGGGCGTCGTCGTTGCTCCGGTGATCGTCGTGCCGGCTCCCACACGGCGCAGTGCGGCCCGCAGACGCGGCGGTGACCCGGTCACCCGGGTCGCGGTGGCCGCGACCGCCGCACTGCCCGGCGTCACCACGGTCCCGGCCCTGCGGACGCGCGCGTGGGTGCGGGATTCGGTGGGGCTCTCGGGTGGTGACCGCCAGCGCAACCTCGCCGGACGGATCCGCCTCACACGGGCGGGACGGCGGGCCCTCAGCGACGGCGCGGAGGGTGACCTTGTGCTGGTCGACGACGTCGTCACGACCGGGGCGACCGCGACCGAATCGGTGCGCACCCTGGCGAGATCCGGTGCCGAGGTGGCCGTGATGCTGGCCATCTCGCACGCTTGACGGGGGTGCTGATTGTCGGGGCGTCACACGATCATGAAGAACACGAAACCCGTAGGCGGAATCACTGGCACTAACGGGTGAACACGGCTACCGTCGGCAGCAACACCCCGTGAAGCCTCACGGCAGAGCGCCCCTACCTCGCTCCTTCGCCGTACACGGCCCGTCACATGGCAGGAGGTGAGTCACTCGACCCCTTGCGCCGGTGGGCGGAGCAAAAATTTTTGGCCCTTCGGCGCGTTTCATCGAGAGCCCGGCACGCGATGCGTGCGACGTGTGAGAGAAACGAGTTGCCAAGTATGTCAAGCCATTCGATGGATTCAACCCGCACCATGGTCGTCGAAGACGACCGCGAGAGCACTGCTGGCACCACCCCGGAACGGCCCCATGCCGAGGTCGTCGTCAAGGGTCGCAACGTCGAGGTCCCCGACCATTTCCGCACCTACGTCTCAGAGAAGCTGTCGCGCCTTGAGCGATTCGACAAGACCATCTACCTCTTCGACGTCGAACTTGACCACGAACGCAACCGCCGCCAACGCAAGAACTGTCAACACGTCGAGATCACCGCGCGCGGGCGCGGCCCTGTCGTCCGGGGCGAGGCCTGCGCCGACAGCTTCTACGCCGCTTTCGAGTCGGCGGTCCAAAAGCTCGAGGGCAGACTGCGACGCGCCAAGGACCGGCGCAAGATCCACTACGGCGACAAGACCCCCGTGTCGCTGGCCGAGGCCACCGCGAAAGACCCGCTGGCGGGCCTCGACGTGTCCAGGGAGGACGGTGAGGCGCGCTACAACGACGGCGTCGCCGAGCACGAACCCGGCCGGATCGTCCGCATCAAGGACCACCCCGCGACGCCCATGACGGTCGACGACGCGCTCTACGAGATGGAACTGGTCGGTCACGACTTCTTCCTGTTCCACGACAAGGAGACGGACAGACCCTCGGTGGTGTACCGCCGCCACGCGTTCGACTACGGGCTGATCCGCCTGGCCTGACCGGCCGACCAGCACAAACAGCCGACAACCCACAGTCGGCGGGATCGCACTCCGGAGGTTTCCGGAGTGCGATTTCACGTGTGGGCCGGTTCACGCGGGCAAGCGGAGCAGGTCGGTGGCCGGTCTTTGACGGCTGACAGAGCCGGAGTGTTCCACCTGTCACCTACGATGGACTCGACTAATAGCCCGTGAGATCCCACCCACGGGGATCCATCGAAACCCACAGGGGAAATAGCGTGCTGTCGAAGTTGCTCCGTCTCGGTGAAGGCCGCATGGTCAAGCGCCTCAGGAAGGTGGCTGACTATGTCAACGCCTTGTCCGACGACGTGGAGAAGCTCTCTGACGCCGAGCTGCGAGCCAAGACCGAAGAGTTCAAGAAGCGGGTTGCCGACGGGGAGGACCTCGACGACCTGCTGCCCGAGGCGTTCGCCGTCGCGCGTGAAGCCGCGTGGCGCGTGCTCAACCAGCGCCACTTCGACGTCCAGGTGATGGGCGGTGCGGCGCTGCACTTCGGCAACGTCGCCGAGATGAAGACCGGTGAGGGCAAGACCCTGACCGCGGTGCTCCCGTCCTACCTCAACGCGCTGTCCGGCAAGGGCGTGCACGTCGTCACGGTCAACGACTACCTGGCCAGACGCGACAGCGAGTGGATGGGTCGCGTGCACCGGTTCCTCGGCCTGGATGTGGGCGTCATCCTCTCCGGCATGACCCCCGACGAGCGCCGGGCCGCCTACGCCGCCGACATCACCTACGGCACCAACAACGAGTTCGGCTTCGACTACCTGCGTGACAACATGGCGCACTCGGTCGACGACATGGTGCAGCGCGGCCACAACTTCGCCATCGTCGACGAGGTCGACTCGATCCTCATCGACGAGGCTCGTACGCCGCTGATCATCTCGGGGCCGGCCGACGGCGCATCGCACTGGTACCAGGAGTTCGCGCGGATCGTCCCGATGATGGAAAAGGACGTCCACTACGAGGTCGACCTGCGCAAACGCACGGTCGGTGTGCACGAACTGGGTGTGGAGTTCGTCGAGGACCAGCTGGGCATCGACAACCTGTACGAGGCCGCCAACTCGCCCCTGGTCAGCTACCTGAACAACGCGCTGAAGGCCAAGGAGCTGTTCCAGCGCGACAAGGACTACATCGTCCGCAACGGCGAGGTGCTCATCGTCGACGAGTTCACCGGCCGCGTGCTGATGGGCCGTCGCTACAACGAGGGCATGCACCAGGCGATCGAGGCCAAGGAACGCGTCGAGATCAAGGCCGAGAACCAGACGCTGGCCACGATCACGCTGCAGAACTACTTCCGCCTCTACGACAAGCTGTCCGGCATGACCGGCACGGCCGAAACCGAGGCCGCCGAGCTGCACGAGATCTACAAGCTGGGCGTGGTGCCGATCCCGACCAACAAGCCGATGGTGCGCCAGGACCAGTCCGACCTGATCTACAAGACCGAAGAGGCCAAGTTCCTGGCCGTGGTCGACGATGTGGCCGAACGCCACGCCAAGGGCCAGCCGGTGCTGATCGGTACCACCAGCGTGGAACGCTCGGAGTACCTGTCGAAGATGCTGACCAAGCGCCGCGTCCCGCACAACGTGCTGAACGCGAAGTACCACGAGCAGGAGGCGAACATCATCGCCGAGGCCGGCCGGCGCGGCGCGGTCACGGTCGCCACCAACATGGCCGGTCGCGGTACCGACATCGTGCTGGGCGGCAACGTCGACTTCCTGGCCGACAAGCGGCTGCGTGAGCGCGGCCTCGACCCGGTCGAGACGCCCGAGGAGTACGAGGCGGCCTGGCACGAGGTGCTGCCGCAGGTCAAGGCCGAGTGCGCCAAGGAGGCCGAGCAGGTCATCGAGGCGGGCGGTCTGTACGTGCTGGGCACCGAGCGTCACGAGTCCCGCCGTATCGACAACCAGCTGCGCGGCCGCTCCGGCCGCCAGGGTGACCCCGGCGAGTCGCGGTTCTACCTGTCGCTGGGCGACGAGTTGATGAGGCGGTTCAACGGCGCGACGCTTGAGACGCTGCTGACCCGGCTCAACCTGCCCGACGACGTGCCGATCGAGGCCAAGATGGTCTCCCGCGCCATCAAGAGCGCACAGACGCAGGTCGAGCAGCAGAACTTCGAGGTCCGCAAGAACGTCCTCAAGTACGACGAGGTGATGAACCAGCAGCGCAAGGTCATCTACGCCGAGCGCAGGCGCATCCTCGAAGGCGAGAACCTCGCCGAGCAGGCCCACAAGATGCTCGTCGATGTCATCACGGCGTACGTCGACGGCGCCACCGCCGAGGGCTATGCCGAGGACTGGGACCTCGAGACGCTGTGGACCGCGCTCAAGACGCTGTACCCCGTCGGCATCGATCACCGCGACCTCATCGACTCCGATGCGGTGGGCGAGCCGGGCGAGCTGACACGCGAGGAACTGCTCGACGCGCTGATCAAGGACGCCGAGCGCGCCTACGCCGATCGAGAGAAGCAGATCGAGGCGATCGCGGGCGAGGGCGCCATGCGCCAGCTCGAACGCAACGTTCTGCTCAACGTGATCGATCGCAAGTGGCGCGAGCATCTCTATGAGATGGATTACCTCAAGGAGGGCATCGGCCTGCGCGCCATGGCGCAGCGCGATCCGCTCGTCGAGTACCAGCGCGAGGGTTACGACATGTTCGTCGGCATGCTCGAAGCGCTCAAGGAGGAGAGCGTCGGCTTCCTGTTCAACGTCCAGGTGGAGGCCGCCCCGCAGCAGCCTCAGGTCGCCCCGCAGGCGCCGCCGCCGACGTTGTCGGAATTCGCTGCCGCGGCCGCGGCAAAGGCGTCCGATTCGGCGGCCAAGCCCGATTCCGGATCGGTGGCCACCAAGGAACGCGCGGAGGCCGAGCGTCCCGCTCCGGCGTTGCGCGCCAAGGGGATCGACAACGAGGCGCCGCCGCTGACCTACACCGGTCCGTCCGAGGACGGCACCGCGCAGGTGCAGCGCAGCGGCAACGGCGGACGCCATGCCGCACCGGCCGGCGGCTCGCGCCGCGAGCGCCGCGAGGCCGCGCGCAAGCAGGCCAAGGCCGACCGGCCCGCGAAGTCGCACCGCAAGGGCTAGCCGATCTGCAGGGCGGTGAGTTGCCAACGGCCGCTCTGCAATTCGGCGCGTGCCGCGATGGCGCGGACCCGCTGACCGCGGGTGTAAGTGGCGAATATTTCCGCGGCGGTGCCGTAGCCGGCGTCGGTGCCGCGCGTGGGCCCGGCAGCCGCGCGTAACCGCACGCGGCGCAGGTTCGCGGGGGCGCCGTGGCGCGTCTGAGACAGCGCCACCACGGAGTCGATCAACAGCGGGTTGAGCACCGCGCGCAACTGCGCCGGGGATCTGCGCCGGTCGATGACCTCCAGCACGCGGCGCAGGGCCATCGCGGCGAACTGGCCGGCACCGTCGTGCACTTGCTGCTCGACCGGTGGTGGCACCAGACGCAACGTGCGTGGCGTATGCCGGTGCAGCGCGGTGGGTGCCGGGCACGGTGGCACCGAGGTGATGGGTTGCACCGGCGGTTCGTAGTCGATCACCGGCTCCACGACCGGTCTCGGCGCGGGGCCTGCGACCGGCAGATCGGTTGCGGGCGATGGCGCGGCTTCTGATGGGTGCACGAGAGAACTCCAGCGGTCGGCAGGACAGGACGACATCTGCTGGAGAGGTGCAGATGAATCAATGATCCCACGACGTGACGGCCTCGGAACGCACCCGTGATGCGCGCACGCAGAATCCCCGGTTACCGTGACGGGGTTCCACGCGATCCACAGGGGAGGTTGGCGCCGAATGGTGACCAGGCTGTCGGCGTCCGACGCAGCGTTCTACCGCCTCGAGAACACCTCGACACCGATGTACGTCGGGTCCCTGTCCATCCTGCGCAAACCACGCGCCGGACTGAGCTACGAGACCCTGCTGGAGACCGTCGAGAAGCGCCTGCCGCAGATCCCTCGGTACCGGCAGAAGGTGCGCGAGGTGACGCTGGGGCTGGCGCGCCCGGTGTGGATCGACGACCGTGAATTCGACATCACTTATCACATCCGGCGTTCGGCTCTGCCGTCTCCGGGCAGCGACGCCCAATTGCACGACCTGGTGGCCCGGCTCGGGTCACGGCCGCTGGACAAGACACGGCCGCTGTGGGAGATGTACCTCGTCGAGGGGCTGGCCGGGAACCGCATCGCGATCTACACCAAGTCACATCAGGCGCTGGTGAACGGCATGTCCGCGCTCGAGGTGGGCCACGTGATCGCCGACCGGACCCAGAAACCGCCCGAGTTCGGTGAGGACATCTGGATCCCGTCGCGTGAGCCGACCGACCGCCAACTGGTGCTCGGCGCGATCGGGGAGTGGATCGCACGTCCCACCAGTCAGGTCGCGGCGCTGCGCGACACCGTCACCGAGGTGGCCACCAACGCAGGCGAACTCGCCGCGGTGGGGCGCCGGATCGCCGACACGGTTCGCACGGTGGCGCGCGGCACGGCCCCGAGCAGTCCGCTCAACACCACGGTGTCGCGCAACCGCAGGTTCACGGTGGCCGACCACAAGCTCGACGATTACCGGCAGGTGCGGGTGCGCTACGACTGCGACATCAACGACGTGGTGCTGGCGGTGATCTCCGGGGCGCTGCGCAACTGGCTGCTCTCACGTGGCGAGCCGGTGACGCCGAGCACCACCGTGCGGGCCATGGCGCCGCTGTCGGTCTACCCCGACGAGGAACTCGATTCGCCCGGCCCTGGTCAGGCGATCAGCGAGGTCTCGCCGTTCCTCGTCGACCTGCCGGTCGGGGAGGGCAACGCCGTCGTGCGCCTGTCGCACATCACCCACGCCACCGAGTCGAACTCGTGGGCGGTCAGCCTGGTCGACGCGCGCACCATCGTGACGCTCTCGGGATTCGCACCGCCGACATTGCACGCGATGGGAATTCGTGTGGCGACGGGGTTTTCGGCGCGCTTGTTCAATCTGTTGATCACGAATGTGCCGGGACCGCAGAAGCAGATGTACGTTGCGGGCACGAAGCTGCTGGAGACGTACGCAGTGCCGCCGCTGTTGCACAACCAGGTGCTGGCGATCGGCGTGACCTCGTACAACGGCAGGCTGTACTTCGGGATCAACGCCGATCGTGACGCCATGAGCGACGTCGACGTGTTCCGCAGCCTGCTCGACGAATCCCTGGAGGAATTGATAGACGCGGCTAAGTAATTTCTGGCAAACCGGCCCGGAAATTTGATTTCGTTTGCCATCCGCGCTGTGATGAATTGACCATGACTGACGAGATACGAAAAGCTAAATTTGACGCGGACGAAAAAGCGGTAACGAAAACCGAAAAAGTTCTCAAATCACCCGTCGGTAGCGACGTCGTCGTCCCGCAACACCCCGTGCTCGACGTACCGGTCGAGCAGAAGGCCTACACGCGCCGCGAGGGTCTGGACCGCGTGGTGTTCGGCGTCACGGCCCTCATCGCGATCGGCTTCCTGGTCTGGGGCTTCCTCAGCACCGACTCGCTTGCCTCGGCCTCGGCCGACGCCCTGGCCTGGGTGATGAACAGCACCGGATGGCTGTTCGTGCTCACCGCGTCCGGGTTCGTGGTGTTCGTGGTGTGGCTGGCGGTCAGCCGCTACGGCAACATCCCGCTGGGCCGCGACGACGAAGAACCAGAGTTCCGCACGGTGTCGTGGGTGGCCATGATGTTCAGCGCGGGCATGGGCATCGGCCTGATGTTCTTCGGGGTGTCAGAACCGTTGTCACACTTCGTCACTCCACCGCCGGGCACCGGCGACCCGGGAGACCCGGCCGCCGCGCAGACCGCGATGGCGACCACGCTGTTCCACTGGACGCTGCACCCGTGGGCCATCTACGCGGTCGTGGGCCTGGCGATCGCCTACGGCGTGTACCGCAAGGGCCGGCTGCAACTGGTCAGCGCCGCCTTCGAGCCGCTGCTGGGTGAGCGCGCCAACGGTCCGGCGGGCAAGGTCATCGACATGTTGGCGATCTTCGCCACACTGTTCGGGTCGGCGGCCTCGCTGGGCCTGGGCGCCCTGCAGATCCGCAGCGGCCTGCAGATCGTGTCGGGCATCGGGCAGGTCGGCAACACCATCCTGGTGGTGATCATCACGGTGCTCACCGTCGCCTTCGTGCTGTCGGCCGTCTCGGGTGTGGCCCGCGGGATCCAGTGGTTGTCGAACATCAACATGGTGCTCGCCTTCGTGCTGGCGTTGTTCATCTTCCTGGTGGGCCCGACGGTGTTCATGCTCAACATGATCCCCACGTCCATCGGTAGTTACGTGGAGCAGTTGGCGATGATGTCGGCCCGCACCGGGGCCGAGGGCGCCGACGTCAACGAGTGGCTGCAGTCGTGGACGATCTTCTACTGGGCCTGGTGGATCTCCTGGACTCCCTTCGTGGGCATGTTCATCGCGCGTATCTCGCGTGGACGCACCATCCGCCAGTTCATCGCGGGCGTGCTGTTCGTGCCGAGCGTGGTGTCGCTGGTGTGGTTCTGCGTGTTCGGCGGCGCGGCCATCCACGAACAGCAGAACGGGGTCGATCTCGCGGGTGAGGGCAGCGTCGAGCAGCAGTTGTTCGGGCTGCTCGACCAGTACCCGATCGCGACGATCGCCAGCGTCGTGGTGATGCTGCTGGTGGCGATCTTCTTCGTCTCCGGCGCCGACGCCGCGTCGATCGTGATGGGCTCGCTGTCCGAACGCGGCACGATCAAACCGACGCGCCCGACGGTGATCTTTTGGGGCGTCGCCACCGGCGCGGTGGCCGCCGTGATGCTGCTGGTGGGCGGTGAGGACGCGCTCAACGGCCTGCAGACGATCACGATCATCGCGGCGCTGCCGTTCGTGGTGGTGATGGTGGGCCTGACGGTGTCGCTCATGCGGGATCTGCGTCGCGACCCGATGATCGTGCGTCGCGAGTACGCGGTCGAGGCCGTCAACTCGGCGGTGGTCCAGGGTGTCACACAGCACGGCGACGACTTCGTGATCGCCGTCGAGAAGGACCCGAACGCCGACGACGGGCATGACGACCGGGCCGACGCCGATTCCGCCGAGGTCGCCGACGAGCCCGGCGCCGAGACCAGCGACAAAACCAAAGACGTGCCCGCGGGCGGCTAATCTCGCGGGGTGCGCGTATACATCCCGACGACGCTGGCCGCACTGCAGCGCCTCGTCACTGACCGGTCGCTCCTCGTCACCAACGGCACGGCGTTCGCCGTCACGCCGACCCTTCGCGAGGCGTATGCCGAGGGCGATGACGACGAACTCGCCGAGGTCGCGTTGCGCGACGCGGCCCTGGCGTCAATGCGGTTGCTGGCCACCGGCGGCGAGTCGGATCTCCCGCCTCGCCGCGCGGTGGTCGTGGCCGATGTGCCCGGCGCGCAACCGCGCCCGGATCTCGACGACGCCGTGGTTCGGTTGCCCGGGCCGGTGCCGATCGACTCGGTGATCGCGGTCTACGTGGACAACGCCGACGCCGAACCGGCCGTGCGGGCTGCCGTGGACGTCATCGACGAGGCGGATCTGGGGGACGAGGATGCTGAACTGACGGTCGGCGACGCACAGGACCACGACCTCGCGTGGTACGCGTCGCAGGAGCTCCCGTTCCTTCTTGAACTGCTCTGATATCGCGCCAGGGCTGGCTACGACACCGTAAGTTACGGTACCGTAGGTTGCGTGGCCAAGAATCACATCAAGATCTCGGCCAATGTTGCCGATACGGTTCGTCCCACCGTGGCGGGCGCCGACGAGCGGCCCGGATGGCACGCGCTGCGCAGGCTCGCGGCGCGGATCACCACCCCGCTGCTCCCCGATGACTACCTGCAGCTCGCCAACCCCCTGTGGTCGGCGCGGGAACTCCGGGGGCGCGTCCTGGAGGTGCGTCGGGAAACCGAAGACTCGGCAACATTGGTGATCAAGCCCGGTTGGGGCTTCTCGTTCGACTATCAACCCGGCCAGTACATCGGCATCGGTGTCTTCCTCGACGGACGCTGGCGGTGGCGCTCGTACTCACTGACCTCAAGCCCGGTCACCGCGCATCCGAAGGGCAGGGCGCGCACCATCACGATCACCGTGAAGGCGATGCCCGAGGGCTTCCTGTCGACGCACCTGGTGGGCGGGCTGGAACCGGGCACCGTCGTGCGCCTGGCGGCCCCGCAGGGCAACTTCGTGATGCCCGATCCGGCGCCGGCGTCGGTGCTCTTCCTCACCGCAGGTTCCGGGATCACGCCGGTGATGTCGATGCTGCGCACGCTGGTCCGCCGCGATCAGATCACCGACATCGTCCACTTGCATTCCGCGCCAACCGAATCCGACGTGTTGTTCGGATCGGAGCTGACGGCCCTGCAGGGCACGCACCCGGGGTACCGGCTGCGGATCCGCAGCACACGCACCGAGGGCAGGCTCGATCTCGAGCGCATTGCCGACGAGGTTCCCGACTGGCGTGAGCGTCAGGTTTGGGCGTGCGGTCCCGAGGGCATGCTTGCTGATGCCGAGCGCGTGTGGAAGGCCGCCGGTGTGGGCGAGAACCTGCACCTGGAGCGGTTCGCGGTCAAACGCGCCGCACCGCACGGCACGGGTGGCAACGTGACGTTCGAGCGCACCGGCAAGACGGTGCACGCCGACGCCGCGAAATCGTTGATGGAGGCCGGCGAAGAGGTGGGTATCCGGATGCCGTTCGGTTGCCGCATGGGCATCTGCCAGTCCTGTGTGGTGGGTCTGGTCGACGGTCATGTGCGTGACCTTCGGACGGGCGTCGAACACGACGCCGGAAGCCGGATCCAGACGTGTGTTTCCGCGGCATCGGGCGACTGTGTGCTCGATGTTTAGACTTTACTGCTTGGTAACCTACGAAGCCGTAGGTTACGGTAGCGTAGGTAGACGAAAGGAGGGTTGCCAATGGCTGTTACCGACGTCCCGGCGTTCGCGCATCTGACCGAAGCCGATATCGAGAACCTGGGTATCGAGCTGGACGCGATCCGTCAGGATATTGAGGATTCGCGCGGCGAACGCGACGCGCGCTACATCCGCCGCACGATCGCGGTCCAACGGTCGCTGGACCTTGCGGGTCGACTGATGCTGACCGCGAGCAAGCGCCGCTCGGCGTGGTGGGCAGGCACGGCGACCCTGGGCGTGGCCAAGATCATCGAGAACATGGAGATCGGCCACAACGTCATGCACGGGCAGTGGGATTGGATGAACGATCCCGAGATCCACTCCTCGTCCTGGGAATGGGACATGAGTGGCGCCTCCAAGCACTGGCGGTTCACTCACAACTTCATGCACCACAAGTACACGAACATCCTCGGCATGGATGACGATGTGGGCTACGGTCTGCTGCGGGTCACGCGCGACCAGAAGTGGAAGCCGCACAACCTGCTGAACCTGGTGTACAACACCATGCTCTGCATCTTCTTCGAGTGGGGTGTCGGCCTGCAGCACTTGGAGGTCGGCAAGATCTTCAAGGGTCGCGACGACCGCAACGCCACCCTGGTACGCCTGCGCGAGTTCGGCACCAAGGCCGGCGGGCAGGTGTTCAAGGATTACGTCGCGTGGCCCGCGATCACCTCGCTGTCGCCCGGCGCGACGTTCAAGTCGACCGCCAAGGCCAACGCGGTTGCCAACATCATCCGCAACATCTGGTCCAACGCGGTGATCTTCTGCGGCCATTTCCCTGATGGTGCAGAGAAATTCACCAAGACGGACATGATCGGCGAGAGCCGTGGCCAGTGGTACCTGCGTCAGATGCTCGGCAGCGCCAACTTCGAGGGTGGCTGGCTGCTGCGCTTCATGAGCGGCAACCTGTGCCACCAGATCGAGCACCACCTGTACCCGGATCTGCCCAGCAACCGGTTGCACGAGATCTCGATCCGCGTGCGCGCACTGTGCGACAAGTACGACCTGCCCTACACCACGGGATCATTCCTGGTGCAGTACGGCAAGACGTGGCGCACGATCGCGAAACTCTCGCTGCCGGACAAGTTCCTGAAGGACACCGCCGACAACGCGCCCGAGACGCGCAGCGAGCGGATGTTCGCCGAGCTCGACGGATTCGGTGTCACCGATCCCGCGACGGGTCGTCGTCGGGGTCTGAAGACCGCGATCGAGACCGTGCGGGGCTGGCGCCGGTCGAGCCGGGCCAAGCGCGCCGCCTAGGTACGCCTGGTTCTCCAGCATCACCACCGAGGGTGTGTCCGGTATCGGACACACCCTCGGTGTTCTGCTGTCGCGGCACCGCCGGGATCATTCCCCGGCCAGGAGGGTTCCAAGAAAACCCGCGCCGTTTTCCCAGGACGCTGGCAGCCGCCGTTTCTAATCTGTGGCTCTGACATCGATCCGTTGGAGGACATGATGAGGAAGATCCTGGGCGTGGCCCTCCTCAGCGCGGCCGCGGCGCTCCCCGTCGGAACGCTCGCCACAGGCGTGGCCGCCGCCGACGACTACGCGGGCCAGAAGTACTCGGACGCGGAGTCGGCACTCTCCGACGCCGGCGAGAAGGGCGTGATCGCCACACGGTCAGGTGATTCGCTCGACGACGACGACTGTGTGGTGACCAGTTCCGAACAGGCGCCGTGGATCAAGGGTGACGACTTCCAGCCCGTCACCGACACGGTGCTGCTGAACCTCAACTGCAGCGCGGCCGTCGCCAGCGCGAAGACGCCGGGGAACTCGGCGGCGAGCCCCGAAGGCCGCGCCGCGATCCAGCAGGCGAAAGAGGAAGCCGCGCAACAGAAACAGCAGGCGCAGGCCGACCAGGCGAAGGCCAAGGGCAAGTCCTGATCGGCCGGTTTCGCCGTCAGCCCTTGATGGCGGTGCTGTAGTAGTTGTCGCTCAACGACTTCCGTCCGTCGGCCGGGCGCGGCACCTCGAGCCCGGCGGCGTCGAGCAGCGCGGCCAGTGGGGTCCGGGTCGACGTCCAGCCCCTCGCTTCGAGGTAGTCGTCGACGTCGTTGCGCGGACCCGAGTTCCCGAGATCACCCAGATCCAGGTCGAATCCGTGTTCACGCCACCGCGCGAGAAGCGGTTCGAGATCCCGTGCGCCGTCTGCTCCGAGAGCCCCGTCCTCGGAATCACTGCCCAAGAGGGCCACTTCGGCGGCCAGGCGGCTGCCGGACGCACTGAGCGACGTGATGGCGTCGAGCAACCGGTCCTGCGCTTCGGGCGGAAGGAACGGCAGTAGCCCCTCAGCGCTCCACGCGGTGGGCCGGGTCGGGTCGAACCCCTTTGCGCGCAACGCCGCCGGCCAGTCGTCGCGCAGATCCACCGCAACCATGCGGACCTCGGCGGTCGGTTCGGCACGCAGATCGGTGAGCGCACGCCCCTTGAACTCCAGCACGTCGGGCATGTCGATCTCGAACAGCACGGTGCCGGCCGGCCAGTCGAGTCGGTAACCGCGGGCGTCGAGTCCCGAGGCCAGGATGACCGCCTGTCGCACACCTGCCGCGGCCGCGTCGCCGAAGAACGCGTCGAAGTAACGCGTCCGCGCCGCCAGCAGATCCGTCATCTGCTGCATGCCCCATGTGGCACCGGGGATGTCGACGTCTGCCGCCGCGAGGTCACCGGTGGCCCACCGCGTCATGAAGTCGATGCCGACCGCGCGTACGAGAGGTTCTGCGAACCGGTCGTCGATCAGCCCGGTGGTGGTGGCGCGGGCGCGGCCGGCGGCCACCATGGTTGCGGTGGCTCCGACGCTGGTCGCCAGATCCCAGGTTTCGTGTGTGGACTCCATGCCCGCGATTCAACGCTTAGTGGAGCTAAGCAGCAAGCGTCTTCACCTGATGCACAGGCACTTTCCAGTGTTCTGTGTTGAGGCGTCCAGGCTCAGATGTTCATGGCCCTGCGGGTGTCCTTCAGCACCGCGAGGAGCCTGCGCGCGGCCGCGGCGCGATCGGCGGCCGGCCCGGTGAGGGCATCGAGCGCGCACTCCGGATCGGCAGGCGGGCCCATGTGCCCGCATCCGCGCGGGCAGTCCTCGATGGTGTCCGCGAGATCGGAGAACGCCAGGATGACGTCATCGGGTTCGATGTGCGCCAGGCCGAACGACCGGATGCCCGGTGTGTCGATCACCCAGCCGTCGCCGTCGAGCGGCAGCGCCACCGACTGCGTCGAGGTGTGCTTGCCCTTGCCGACACCCGACACCTCGCCGGTGGCCCTGTCCGCTTCGGGGATCAGGCGATTCACGAGTGTGGACTTGCCGACCCCGGAGTGCCCGAGGAAAACCGTGACCTGTCCCGTCAGCAGCGGTCTGACCGGTTCGATAGGGTCGTCGCGTCCCGCGGTCACGATCGTGAGATCGAGGTCGGCGAACTGCGCGGCGAACGCTTCCGGTGCCGCGAGATCGGATTTGGTCAGGCACAGAACAGGTTTGAGGCCACCCGCGTACGCCGCGATCAGGGCGCGTTCGACGAAACCGGTGCGCGGCGGGGGATCGGCCAGCGCCACCACGATCAACAGCTGATCGGCGTTGGCGACCACCACCCGCTCGGTCGGGTCGGTGTCATCGGCGGTGCGGCGCAACACCGTTCGGCGTTCACCGCGACGCACGATGCGGGCCAGCGTGTCCGGGCGGCCCGACACGTCGCCGACCACGTCGACGTCGTCACCCACCACGATGGGCGTGCGGCCCAGCTCGCGGGCGCGCATGGCGGTCACCACCCGATCCGGGTCGCGGTCGAGCGCACAGCCCCAGCGGCCGCGGTCGACCGTGACGACCATCGCGGACTGTGCATCGGCATGATCGGGCCGGTTCTTGGTGCGCGGGCGGCTGCCCCGACCCGGCCGGATCCGGACGTCGGACTCGTCGTAGTTCAGGGAGCGCCGCGCACTCAACGCTGCTGGTTCCTCCCTGCCGCGCCCGCCAGCATGGCGGCCCACATCGACGGGAAGTCGGGCAGGGTCTTGGCCGTGGTCTCGATGTTCTCGACAGCAACCCCGGGCACGCGCAGGCCGATGATGGCGCCGGCCGTGGCCATCCGGTGATCGGCGTAGGACCGCCACGTGCCGCCGTGCAACGGACGGGCAGTGATCAGCAGTCCGTCGTCGGTCTCGCGGCAGTCACCGCCGAGGCCGTTGATCTCGGTCGTCAGCGCGGCCAGCCGGTCGGTCTCGTGCCCGCGCAGGTGCGCGATGCCCCGCAACTGCGACGTCGACCCCTCCTCTGCCAGCGCCGCGAGCGCGGCGACGGTCGGCGCGAGCTCACCCACGTCGTGCAGATCGGCCTCGAACCCGCCGTACTCGCGAGCCCCGGTCACCTCCAGGTTCCCGTCGGCTTCGCGTACCGTGCCACCGACCGTGGCCAGCAACTCCAGGATGGTGCCGGCGGGCTGGATGCTCACGGTGGGCCAGCCCGCGATCCGGACCGTGCCACCGGTGACCAGCGCGGCGGCCAGGAACGGCGTCGAGTTGGACAGGTCGGGTTCGATGTTCCACGAGCGTGCCGCGACCGGGCCGGGATGCACGTGCCAGCGGTTGGCCACCGAATCGTCGACCTCGACGCCCGCGTCGCGCAGCATCGCCACGGTCATCGCCACGTGCGGCGCGGACGGCACGGAAACTCCGGTGTGCACGATCGTCAGCCCGTTCTGGAAGCCCGCACCGGACAGCAGCAGCCCAGAGACGAACTGCGACGAGCCCGAGGCGTCGATCTCGACGGTGCCGCCGGAGACCGTGCCCGTGCCGCGCACCGTGAACGGCAACGCGTCGCCGTCGAGGCTCACCCCGAGCCGGCGCAGCCCGTCGAGCAGTGGAGCGATGGGCCGTGACCTGGCCTGTTCGTCGCCGTCGAACGTGACCGACGACCGGCTCAGCGCGGCGACCGGAGGGACGAATCGCAGCACGGTGCCGGCCAGGCCGCAGTCCACCGTGGCGTCGGTCGCGGGCTCGATGCTGCCGTGAACGGTCAGCTCGGTGGGGTCGTCGGCGGAGATGTCGACCGTGACGCCCAGGGTGCGGATCGCCTCGATCATGAGGTCGGTGTCGCGGCTGCGCAGCGCGCCGCTGATCGTGGAGGTGCCCTGCGGGGTGGCCAGCGCCGCGAGGATCAGGGCGCGGTTGGTCAGCGATTTCGATCCGGGCACCGTCACCGTCGCGTCGACCGGGGCCGTCGTCGACGGGGCCGCCCAGTGTGGTTTCTGCTCCTCGTCCGCGCGTGCACTCACGGCTATATCCTGCCTCATCCTGCCTTGTCGACCCTTGTCGCCCGACTCTGCAACCATGGGTCTCATGTGTGGACGTTTCGCGGTCACCACCGATCCGGCGCTGCTGGCCCAGAAGATCCAGGCGATCGACGAGACCGCAGCCGCCGGCTCCGGGGACAAGGATGTGGCAGGCGCCAATTACAACGTCGCGCCGACAACGACCATCACCAGCGTGGTCAAACGCCACACCGAACCGGAGGACGAGTCCACGCGGCGGCTGCGTTCGATGCGGTGGGGGCTGATCCCGCCGTGGGTCAAGGCCACCGAGGACGGCAGCCCCGAGAACAAGGGGCCGCTGTTGATCAATGCGCGTGCCGAGAAGGTGACCACCTCGCCCGCGTTCCGCAGTTCGGCCAAGAGCAGGCGGTGTCTGATCCCGATGGACGGCTGGTATGAGTGGCGCCCGAATCCGGCTGCGGACGGCAAGAAGGCCTCCAAGACGCCGTTCTTCATGTACGGCGTCGACGGTGAGCCGCTGTTCATGGCGGGCCTGTGGACGACGTGGCGCCCGCCGGGGGCACCCAAGGATCACGCACCGTTGGTGAGTTGCACCATCATCACCACCGACGCGGCCGGACCGCTCGCCGAGATCCACGACCGCATGCCGCTGAGCATCAGCCGGGACGACTGGGACCGCTGGCTGGACCCCGACGCCCCGGTCGACGAGGGGCTGCTGCGTGGTCACGGCGACCTCGACCGCATCGGGGTGCGTGAGGTGTCGAGGCTGGTCAACAGCATCCGCAACAACGGCCCGGAACTGATCGAGCCCGCCGAGCCCGAGGCCGAACAGGCTGGGCTGTTTTGAGCGGCGAGATCGACGGCGCGGTCATCGATGCGATCGGCGCCGACTTCAGGGCGGCCGGCTACACGGTCGACGGCGTCGCCGAACTGCTCGGGGAGCACGCCGACGCCGCGCTGCTGCGTGGGGTCTGGTGGCCGGCCTTGCACGCCACGCGCAACTCGCCGCCGCAGCGGCAGGGCCTCGCGGCCCTGGTGCGCCTGTTCCTGCTCGGTACCGAGGAACCGCGCGACGCGGTCGAGGCCGCGTTCCCCACAGCCGGGGTCGACGCAATGGTGGCCAACGGAGTGCTCGACGTGACCGAGGGCGGCGCGGTGCGTGCGGCGCTCGACATCCGCCCCCACAGCGACGGCACGCACGACTTCTTCGTCGTCTCCGATCAGGACGCGGTGCTGCGCAGCGGACCGCTGCGTCACGACCACGTCCTGGGCATCGGCGGCGCCTCGGTGTCGCTCGCGCGCGCCGTCATGCGCACACCGGCCGACCGTGTGCTCGACCTCGGGACCGGCTGCGGTATCCAGGCCCTGCACCTCGACGCACACTCGGATCACATCGTCGCCACCGACACCAATCCGCGGGCGCTGGCGCTGGCGGCCGCGACGGCCCGGCTCAACGCGATGTCGTGGGATCTGCGCCACGGCAGCCTGTTCGAACCCGTGGCGGGGGAGCGGTTCGACCTGATCGTGTCCAACCCGCCGTTCGTCGTCGGCTCCGGCGCCCGCGACTACATCTACCGCGACTCGGGTATGGCCGGAGACACCGTGTGCCAGAAGCTGATCGAACAGGTCGGCGACCACCTGAACCCGGGCGGCACGGCGCACATCATGGCCAACTGGATCGTGAAGCGCGACACCGACTGGCGCGACCGGGTCGCAGGGTGGCTGGCGGGCACCGGTCTGCACGCCTGGGTGGTGCAGCGTGAGCTGGCGGATCCGATTAGCTACATCTCGTTGTGGCTCGCCGACGCCGGTGAGACACCGCAGCAGGCCGCAAGTCGTGGCGGGGAATGGCTGGAGTGGTTCACCGAACAGGACATCGCCGGCATCGGCATGGGCCTGATCCTGCTGCGCGCACCCGCCGGCGGCGAACCGCCCGAGCAGATCTTCGAAGAGATCACCGGCGCAGACGAACTCGTGACGGGAACCGAGGTCGAGGCGTTCTTCGCGCGGCGGGCCTACCTGCGCGAAACCTCCGACGAACAACTACTGGCCGCGAGATTGTCCACCGCGCCGGTGTTCCTGGAAGAACAGTTCCTGCCCGGGCCCGACGGGTGGCAGCAGGTCGGGGCCGCGGTCCGGCGTCCCGGCGGTCCGGGTGCGGTGATCGGCGTCGACGACGTGATGCGGGCGCTGCTGGCGGGCTGCCGCGGCGAGGTACCCCTCGGTATGCTCATCGACCTGCTCGCGGCCCATCACGGAGTCGACGCCAACGCACTAGCCGAGGCCGCACTGCCCGAGGTGCGCGACGCGATCGCCCGCGGAATCCTCTATCAGGCACAGTGATCCGCGTTCAGCGGCGAAGGGCTGTGGTCACCAGGTAGGGACTCGCGAACGCCACGGTGCCGGTGGTGTCGACGTGCCTGCGCAGTGCGGCCTCGAAGACCGAGCGCAGGCGGTCCCGCACAGGTGTGTCGAGACTCTGGAACAGGCTGACGTGCGCCGGCGACTCGAACTCGAGGAATTCCATCGCGGCGGCCAGTGAGGCGAAATTCCAGGTGAGGTCCGATGTTTCGACGGTGATGTCGTCGAAATGGGCAGCCAGGCGTTGCGCGACGACGTCGCGGTCGCCCCATTGGTCCGGGGTGAAGGCAGCCGCAGGTGGCGGACCGAGAACCTCCACGATCGGTGCGAAGAACGGGTTCTCGGCACCATCGCGGTCGTCGCGCACCCACGACGAGAAGGCGAAGACGCCACCCGGGCGCAGCAACCGGGTGACCTCGGCCACCAGGCCTGTCGGTTCGACGAAGATGATGCCCATGTTGGACACCACCGCGTCGAACCCACCGTCGGGCAGTCCGGTGCGTGTGGCGTCGGCGGCGACCCACGTGACCTGATCGCCGCCGGGCCGGGTCTTCGCGATGTCGATCAGTTCGGGCGTGATGTCCACGCCCGTCACGTCCGCGCCCGCGGCCGCAGCCGCCAGGGCCGCGCTGCCGGTCCCACAGGCCAGGTCCACGATGTCGGCGCCGGTCAGTGGCCCCCGTTGTGGACCGACGCGGCCTGCCGCGACGACGACCTCTCCGGCGATGGGGGCGATGCGTTCGGCGACGGCTTGGTATCGGCCGGCCGCCCAGTTCGTGGGCTTGGGTTGGGGCACGACATCGAGTATGGCCGAATGTGCTCCAGGTGCAGTGGGTTACGGGCCCGTGTAGCCGGGTGGGTTGGGCGTGTCGACCCACAGGTCGACGCCCAGTTCGCCGCCGGGCACGCAGTCATAGACCGACAGGTCGGTCACGCCGGAATCCAGCAGCACGTCCTCGCACAGCAGCGTGTTGCCGGTGAACTCGCGGGCCGGTTTGGTGAACACCGCATAGGCGGCGTCGGCGTACACCTGCGGTTTGCGGGCGCGGGCCATCGCCTCGTCGCCGCCCAGAAGGTTCTGCACGGCCGCGGTGGCGACCAGCGTGCGTGGCCACAGCGTGTTGGAGGCGATGCCGTGTTCACGCATCTCTTCGGCGATCCCCAACGCGCACAAGGTCATCCCGAACTTGGCCATCATGTACGCGGTCGGTGTGAGCCATTCGGACTCCAACCGGATCGGCGGGGACAAGGTCAGGATGTGCGGATTCTCGCGGCCTTTCATGTGCGGGATACAGGCCTGCGACACCGCGTAGGTACCGCGGATCTGGATACCGTTCATCAGATCGAACCGCTTGAGCGGCACCTCCTCGATGGAGCCGAGATTGATCGCCGATGCGTTGTTGACGCAGATGTCGATGCCACCGAACTGTTCGACGGCCTTGGTCACCGCCGCGGCCACCGAGTCGCCGTCACGCACGTCGCCCACGATGGGCAGGGCCTGGCCGCCGGCGTCCTCGATCTCTTCGGCGGCGGTGTAGATGGTGCCTTCAAGCTTGGGGTGCGGTTCGGCGGTCTTGGCGATCAGCGCGATGTTGGCGCCGTCGGCGGCGGCCCGCTTGGCGATCGCCAGCCCGATACCGCGGCTCGCGCCCGAGATGAACATGGTCTTGCCGGACAACGGTGCCTGTGCCATGCGCACCACACTAAGTGCCCGGGTGCGCCTGCGTCGGCGACTTCGGGCCCTCGGTCAGGGTGCGCAGCACCCGCAGGACGTTGGTGATCAGCGGCGAGTCTCCCGTGTGGGCGGCGACCAGGTCTACGCCCAGATCGGTGGGCCGCAGCGGGACGTAGCGCACCCCGGCGATGTCGAGCGCCGTCGTCGGATCGGGCACGATCGCGACACCCAGCCCGGCCGCCACCAGGGTCACCAGCGTCGAGGTCTCCGAGACCTCCTGCCGGATCCGGGGCAGAAACCCGGCGTCGGCGCACACGGTGGCCACGAGGTTGCTCATGACCGACCGTCCGTGACCGGTGTGCACCACGAAGTCCTCGTCGCGCAGGTCGGCCACCGTGACGGCGTCCCGGATGGCCAGCGCGTGGTCGGCGGGCAGCGCGACCACCAGGCCGTCGCGGCGCACGGTGTGGGTCAGCACGGCCTCCTGGCGCACGGGCGGCCGCAGCAGCGCCAGGTCGATACCACCGGACAGCAGGGCCTCGATCTGTGCGGGCGCGAGCATCTCACCGCGCACGGTCACCTCGATCCCGGGCAGGGATTCGCCGAGCGCCCGCACGAGTTGCGGCAGCAGCGAGTAGGTGGCCGATCCGACGCAGCCGATCGTGATCCGGCCCTGAATTCCCGAAGCGATCCGCTGGGCCTCGGTGTTCGCCGCGTCGACGGCGTCGAGGATCTCGACCGCCCGGCGCAGGTAGGTGTGTCCGGCCGGGGTCAGCTCGACGCTGCGGGTGGTGCGTGTGAGCAGCGTGCACCCGAGTTCGCGTTCGAGTTGGCGGATCTGCTGCGACAGCGGCGGCTGGGCCATGTGCAGCCGCTCGGCGGCACGCCCGAAATGCAGTTCCTCGCCGACTGCGCGGAAGTACCGCAGGTGCCGCAGCTCCATAAATACTCCAGAGATATCAATAGGTATCTACTGAGTATTTCACAATATCTTCGCAGCTCTCTACCGTCGAAGCATGGCTTCTGATTCGTCCGCATCCCAGGTGGTCATCTGCAATCCGCTCCGTACCCCGGTCGGGCGGATGGGCGGTGTGCTCGCCGCACTGACCGCCGCCGACCTCGCGACGTCGACGCTGCGCGAACTCGCGACGCGGACCGGCCTCGGTGAAGGGGACATCGACGACGTCGTCCTCGGCCACGGCTACCCGAGCGGCGAGGCACCGGCCATCGGGCGCATCGCCGCGCTCGACGCCGGTCTCGGCACCGCTGTGCCCGGCCTGCAGCTCGACCGCCGCTGCGGATCGGGTCTGCAGGCCGTGCTGTACGCCGCCGGGCAGGTCGCCACGGGAGCGGCCGGTGTGGTCGTGGCCGGCGGCGCCGAGTCGATGTCGAACGTCGAGCACTACGCCCTCGGCCTGCGCACCGGTGTCCGCCAGGGCGGTGTGGCGCTGCACGACCGGCTCGACCGGGCACGTGAAACCGCAAGTGGCACAAGCCATCCCATCGCCGGAGGCATGATCGAGACCGCCGAGAACCTGCGCCGCGAGTACGGCATCAGCCGCGCCGAACAGGACGAACTCGCCGTGCGGTCGCATCAGCGTGCGGTCGCCGCGCACGACGCGGGCCGCTTCGCCGACGAACTCGTCCCGGTCACGGTCCCCGGCAAGCGGGGCAGACCCGGCACCGTCGTCGACCGCGACGAGCATCCCCGCGCCGACATCGACGTCGAGACTTTGAGCGCGCTGCGGCCGATCCGAGGCAAGGTCGACGCCGAGGCCACCGTCACCGCAGGCAACGCCTCCGGGCAGAACGACGGTGCGGCCATGTGCGTCGTGACCACCCGCGAAGAAGCCGAAAAGCGCGGGCTCACACCCATGTTGGCGCTCAAGTCGTGGGCGGTCACCGGGTGTGCGCCCGAGAAGATGGGCATCGGACCCGTCGCGGCCAGTGACGCGGCGTTGCAGCGCGCTGGAATCACCCTCGACGAGGTGGATCTCATCGAACTCAACGAGGCATTCGCCGCCCAGGTGCTCGCTGTGCTCGCCGAATGGAAGGTCGACCCGCTCGACGAACGGCTCAACCCCAACGGATCCGGCATCTCGCTGGGCCACCCGATCGGTGCCACCGGTGCGCGGATCCTGGCGACCGCGGCCCACGAGGCGCTGCGGCGCGACGCCCGCTACGTGCTGGAGACCATGTGCATCGGCGGCGGCCAGGGCCTCGCGGCGGTGTTCGAGGCCGTCCGATGAGCAGCGTTGCGGTGCACCACGTCGTCACCGGCCGATCCGACGGCCCCGCGGTGGTGTTCTCCAACTCGCTCGGTTCGACGCACCGCATGTGGGACCCACAACTCGCGGCGTTCGAGGAGCGGTTCCGCGTCGTGCGCTACGACACCCGCGGGCACGGGCAGTCCCCGGTCCCCGAAGGTCCTTACACCATCGACGATCTCGCCGACGACGTCGTCGCACTTCTGGACACCCTCGGAATCGAGCGCGCCCACGTGGTCGGTCTGTCGCTGGGCGGCATGACCGCCATGCGGCTGTCCGCGCGCAATCCTCAGCGGGTCGACCGGATCGCGCTGCTGTGCACCGCGACACACCTGCCGCCGAGTTCGGCATGGACCGAACGGGCCGCGGCGGTGCGCACACACGGCAGCGCCGCCGTCGCCGAATCCGTTGTGGGGCGCTGGTTCACACCCGGGTTCCTGGCCGCGGATCCCGGCCGGAAGGCCGCCTACCAGCAGATGATCGCCGCGACACCGGCCGAAGGGTACGCGGGGTGTTGCGAGGCCATCGCGGCGCTCGACCTGCGCGCCGACCTCGCCCGGATCACCGCGCCGACACTGGCCATCGCCGGAACCGACGATCCCGCAACACCTCCCGACCGACTGGCCGAGATCACCGCCGCAGTACGCGGAGCCCGGCTGGTGCAGGTCACACCGGGCGCGCACCTGGCCAACGTCGAACAGGCCGACGCCATCACCCCAACCCTTCTCGAACATCTCGGAACGGAGCAGTCATGACCATCGACAAGGTCGTCGGCTCGGCCGCCGAAGCCGTCGCCGACGTTCCCCGCGGTGCCGCCATCGCCGTCGGCGGATTCGGATTGGCAGGCATCCCATGGTTTCTCATCGAGGCGCTGCTTGAGCAGGGTGCCGACGACCTGACGATCGTCTCCAACAACTGCGGGGTCGACGGCGCGGGTCTGGGCCTGCTGCTCGAAGCGGGCCGCATCAGCCGCGTCATCGCGTCGTACGTGGGGGAGAACAAGGAGTTCGCCAGGCAGTACCTGGCCGGTGAACTCACCGTCGAGTTGACGCCGCAAGGCACACTGGCCGAGCGGATGCGCGCAGGCGGCAGCGGAATCGGTGCGTTCTTCACCCCGACCGGGGTGGGGACACTGGTCGCCGAAGGCGGGCTCCCGTGGCGCTACCACCCGGACGGCACCGTGGCGCTGGCGTCACCGGCCAAGGAGGTCCGCACCTTCAACGGCAAGGACATGGTGCTCGAGGAGTCGATCGTCACCGACTTCGCGCTCGTGCGTGCCGCGGTCGTCGACAGGGCAGGCAACTGCAAGTTCCACGCCGCCGCACGCAATTTCAACCCGCCCGCGGCCATGGCGGGCCGGATCACGGTGGCCGAGGCCGAGAAGGTCGTCGAGGTCGGTGAACTGCACCCCGATGAGATCCACCTGCCCGGCATCTTCGTGCAGCGCGTCGTCGCGCTCACCCCGGAACAGGCCGCGCACAAGGACATCGAGAAACGCACCACCCGGCCGCGGCCGGTCACCGAGGAGCCCGAGGAGATGACCCGATGAGCTGGAACCGTGACGACATGGCGGCCCGTGCCGCCACCGAACTGCACGACGGCGACTACGTCAACCTCGGCATCGGCCTGCCCACGCTGATCCCGGACCACCTGCCCGCGGGCTCGCAGGTCACGCTGCACTCGGAGAACGGCATCCTCGGTGTCGGTCCGTTCCCGTACGACGACGAGGTGGACCCTGATCTGGTCAACGCGGGCAAGCAGACGGTGTCGGTGGTGGCCGGCGCCTCGTACTTCGACTCGGCGACGAGTTTCGCGATGATCCGCGGCGGCCACGTCGACGTCGCGGTGCTGGGCGGCATGCAGGTCGCGGCCAACGGTGACCTGGCCAACTGGATGGTGCCGGGCTCGATGGTCAAGGGCATGGGCGGCGCGATGGATCTGGTCAGCGGCGCCCGCCGCGTGATCGTGCTGATGGATCACGTCGCGAAATCCGGTGCGGCCAAGCTGGTCTCGTCATGCACGTTGCCGCTGACCGGGAAAGCCGTCGTGAGCCGGGTGATCACCGATCTCGGGGTCTTCGACGTCACCGGAGACGGCTTCCGGGTGGTCGAACTCGCGCCGGGCGTGGAGTTCGACCACGTGGCCGCCAACACGGATGCGACGCTGGTCGACGGTCGCGTGGGCAGCCTGGTCTGACGGATCAGCCTGCGGCGTCGGGCAGCAGCGGCGGGCAGTTGCCGAGCGGATCGGCGACCAGTTCGAAGTGCCAGGATTCGTTGGCGTAGATCTGGCACAGGCCGAAGCGCGGTCCGTTGGTGATCAGCCACTGATCGGCGCCCGTGCCGCCGATGTCGACGGCCTCACCGGTGACGTGACGCGACGCCGTGGGGGTCTGCACGTACTCGCGTGCGGCGGCCAGGCTGCCGTAGGTCTGAACCGCGTTGTCGAGCAGGGTCTGCTGGAACGTGGGCGAGCGCCAGCCCGAGGTGACCGTCATGGTGATGCCTTCGGCAGCGGCGGCGTTCGCGGCGTTCTGCACGGCCGCCAGCAGCCGCGGATCGAGCTTGGCGATCGCCGGTTGCTGCAGGTCGAACGGCGAGAACGCCTGACCGTCGGCCAGCGAACCGTCACTGGACGTCAGCGCCTCGGTGTTGTCGACGAGCGCGATCTGTGGGCTCGACGCAGGCGCGGTGAGCGCACCGGTGAGCACCGCCGAAGCGGTGACCAGGCCACCGAAGAGCCCCGCACCGATCCCCATGATCCTCCCCATCACGGAGTTCACCATACCGATCGGCGGGTCATCGCCGCAGCGCAGCCAACTCGGCGCGCGAACGGACACCGAGCTTCGCGTACACCCGCGTCAGGTGGTACTGGACCGTCTTGGGGGATACGTACAGCTCGGCGGCAACCTCGCGGTTGGACAATCCCTGCGCGACGAGGGCGGTGACGGCGTCCTCCTGCGGGGTCAACTCGACGCTGTCGCGTGATCCCCGCAGCTGGTGCAAACCGCCGGCCTTGAGTTCGCGGTCACAGCGTGCGACGTACGTGTGGGCCCCGAGCGACAGGTACAGATCACGGGCCGTGGCGATCACGGCGTCGGCGTCGCGCCGTTTACCGGCGCGTCGCAGCGTCTGTCCGTAGGCGAAATTGACCCGGGCCCGGTCATAGCGCAGCGGCAGACCGTCGAGCAGCGCCAGCGACTCCTCGAACCGGGCACGCGCTGCGGACAGTTCGCCCCGTGCGCCGAGCAGTCGCCCGCGCGCGTAGCCCAGCCGGGCCATCGCCGAGCGGTGACCGCGTTCACGCGCCACCTCCTCGTGGGGACGCAGGAATTCGTCGGCCTCGTCCAGAGCGCCGTCGATCACCAGCGCGTTGGCCAGCACGTCGGGCCACGGCCAGTAACCCGGTTCGGTGAGCACGGTGCCCGGCGCCCTGGCGGCCAGGGCCGCAAGTGGTTCCAGCACGCGGCGCACCTTCGGGTAGTCCGCCTCGGCCTCGGCGACCTGCGCGCGGGCGAGGATCGTCGGGATCCGCATCATCTCGTAGTCCTGGGTGACCCGGTCGGCCGCCTGCACCGCCGCGTGCGCGGTTTCCCAGTCACCGCGCAGCGCACTGATCTGCGCCGCAATCCATTCCAGCAACGGTGTGGTGATGGTGATCCCGCTGGAGGCGGCGAGATCGCGTCCCGACACGACGGTGGCCAACGCGGCGTCCCAGTCGCCACTGACGAAGTGCGCGCGTGCGAGCCACGCCATGGCCCACAGCGTGATCCGGCTCGATCCGCCCAGATTGGCCGTGGCGATGGCACTTTCGAGGTTGCTGCGTGCGCCGTCGACGTCATCGCGGATCAGTTGCAGCCAGCCGCGCCCCAGGGTCACGCGTTGGGCCTGCGCACCGTGGGTGATCCGTTCTGCCAGTTCGTCGTACGCGGCGGTCGCCTGCTCCGCGCGGCCCGCGGCGGCCAGGCCGAGCCCGCGCACCGCGGCCGACTCGACCGCGGTGGGGGATTCGCGGTCGGCGAGGCGCAGTGCGGTATCGGCCCAGCGGACCAGTTCGGTGCCGCGGCCACGCACCAGTGAGTGCAGCACGTAGCGTTGCGCGATCAGCGCCGCGGTTTCGGGATCGCGTTCGGCGTTGACGATGTCCCAGGCCCGGCGCAGCCGCACCTCGGCCTCGGTGGCCCGGCCGCGCAGGATCGCCAGGTACGCGAGAACCGCGTTGCGCAAAGGTGTCTCACGCAGACTCTCGACAACCGGGATCAGCTGCGCGGCGGCGCCGCAGTCACCGGCGGCCACGAGCGCGTCGACCGAACGGGTGAGCCGTTCGTCGCGCAGCAGCGGATCCGACGTCAGCCTGCTCGCATCGTGGAACAACGTCGCGGCCAGTGCCCACGCGCCGTCGGCACCGCTGGCCCGCGCGAGGGCGTCGACCTCACCGGCCAGCGCCTCGTCGGGCGCCGCCGCGGCCGCGACACGATGGCGAAGCCGGCGCCGCGGATCGGTGATCACCTCGGCCGCGCGCCGGTGCGCCTCGGCAGTCGCGCGGGCCCCCAGCAGAGTCAGCACAGCAGGCCCGGTCAGCCCGTCGGTCAGCCGGGGCTCGAAATGCACCACATGCGTGACCAGTCCGGCGTCCACGGCTTCGTCGAGCGCCGCGAGTGGTTCGCTCGGTCCGCTCAGCCCGGCCAGGTCCGCGGCCTCGGCAAGCGTGACGGTGTCGGTGGCGTCCGTGGCATCGCCACCGCCGGTGGCGCCGAGCACCGCGAGCGCCTGCACCAGTGCACGGCCCGCAGGCCCGCAGGAGTCGAGTTGTGTCGCGACACGTTCGACGACGTGGCGCGGTGCGGGCAGCGACGAGTCGAGCCGTGCCCACGCCGAGGCGGGCACCTCGTCGAACAACGCCAGCACGTCGCGCGGATTGCCGCCGGCGTGACGGGTCAGGCGGTCGGCCAGGGTCGGGTGGATGGTGATGCCCCGCAGGCGCGCCAACTCCACCACGGCGGCCACCGGGAGACCGGTCAACTCGACCACGTCGTCGGCCGCGAGCGGGATCGGCAGCGCATCCACCGACTGCGTCGCGAGCACCACCAGCACCGGCAGGTCGCGCTGATGCCGCACGAGTGTCGAAAGTGCCTGCAGAGACTCGACATCGGCGTGATGCGCGTCGTCGACGAGCAGCAGGCGCACACCCGCCGCGCGCACGTGGTCGACCAGATGCGCAGCGCCGTCGAGCGGGTCGTCGGGCACGTCGTCCTGCATCAGCTGCGCCAGCACACCGCCGGGCAGGTCGGTCTCCCACGAAGCGCCGAGTGCCCACCACGCACCGTGCCGCTGCGTCAGGTCGCGCAGCAGGGCGGTCTTGCCGATACCGGGTTCGCCGGTCAGCACCACCAGACGGGCGGTGTGTTCGGCCGCGGCGACGTGCTCACCGAGTTCGCTGAGTTCACGATCTCGTCCGCACAGCACGCGCCAATTATGCGCCGCCGGCCGGACGCGCCACGGCGCGTTCGAGCTCATCGACCAGCGCCTCGATCTCCGCCGGGCGCAGGACGCGCTCGGAACGCCGGTCCGACAACCGGTCCGGCGCCCACGCCAGCGCGATCTGCGCAGGCGCCCAGGTCGCCTCGTCGATGGGGATCAGCTTGAACTCCGGAGGCGAGAAGATCCGGCCGATCATCGATTCCGGTGCGTAGGTGACCATTGCGACCAGGTGCCGGTTGAACACCTGGGTCGCCATCTCCAGCTCGCCGCCGAGCTGGTTGATGGCGCGCACGATCTTCGTGACGCCCTTGGCGTTGAGACCGCGCGTGAGGCCCGCGAGCACCACCGGGTTGGGCCGCGCGAAATCGATCACGACCTCGCGGTCGCGCAGTTCCTCGATCGCGACGACGTCCTTGGCGGCCAGCGGATCGTCGAACCGCACCGCGATCGCGCCCTGATACCGGGCCACCACCCGGTGGCGCAGCCGCTTGTCCGCCGACGGCAGATGGATCAGCCCGATGTCGAGGTGTCCCGACACCAGCTTGGCGGTGACCTCGGCGGCCGACCCGGGGACGCTGAACTGCGTCGGCGCCGCCAGGCCCGCGACCGCCTTCTCCAGCCGCGCCAGGAAATCCGACGGTGCGTACGCCGTGGCGCCGACCCGTACCGGCGCCACCCCCTGGGTGATGCGCGACGCGGTCGCCTTCAGGTCCTCGACGCGGGCCAGGATGTCGCGTGCGGGCCCCAGCAGCTTCTCGCCGAGCGGGGTCAGGCGCACCTCGTGGTAGTTGCGCTCGAACAGCTGACCGCCGAGTTCCTTCTCCAGCAGCTTGATCTGCTTGGACAGCGGCGGAGGCGTGATCATCAGCCGGTCGGCCGCACGTTTGAAGTGCAGCTCTTCGGCGACCGCGACGAAATACCTGAGTCGGGTGAAGTCGATCTCCATGCGGTCAGTTCCGGCGATTCGAGGTGGATGTGATCCCCGAATCGTACGAGACGTCCCCGGAGACGCCGGAGCACCTCACCGTTGGGCGGCCGTCACCTCCTGCGGCATCTCCAGCACCCCGCGCTCGATGAGCTCGTCGATCTCGGCGTCGGACAGGCCGAGCAGTTCCGCCGCGATTTCGCGGGTCTGCTCACCCAGCAGCGGTGCCTGACCCAGCGGCGGATCGGCGACCCGGTCGGAGTGGATCTGGACGTTCTCCATCATGAACGGCTCGGCGGCGTGCGGGTGCAGCTCCTCGCGGAAAGCACGACGCTCCGCGTAATAGCCGAAGTTCGGCACCTCGCCTGCGTGCAGCACCGCACCGGCAGGCACCCCGGCTTTTTGCAGAAGCTCCATCGCCGCGGTCGCGGTGCGCGCGGACGTCCACGCCCGCACCGCCTCGTCGATGCGTGCGCGGTCGGCGTCCCGGCCGGCGGGCGTGTTCAGGGCGTCGTCGGCCGCGAGGTCGGCCCGGCCGATCACGCCGCACAGCGCCTGCCAGTCGGTGGTGTCGCGCACCGTGACCGCCACCCACTTGTCCTCGCCCTCGGCGGGGAACAGGCCCCACGGCGCGTCGTGCACCGGTTCGTCCGAGCGCGCATGCCCCTGCCGCTGCAGCACCTCCGCGGCGATCTCGCCCGCCAGGTGGCTCAGCATCACCTCGGACTGCGCGACGCTGACCGCGCCGCCGGTTCCGGTGCGCTCGCGGCGCAACAGCAGCGTCAGCGCGGTGAGCGCGCCGATGCGCGCCGCGACGTGGTCGGGGTAGACCGTCACCGTGTCACAGAACTCGCCAGGCGCGTCGGGGTACACCCACAGGTCGGTGAACCCGGCCGCGGCCCGCACGAGCGGCCCGTAGCCCAATCGCCTGGCCCACGGGCCAGTGGGCCCGAACGCCGAGCTGTCGACCACCACGATGCCGGGATTCACCTTCTTCAGGCTCCCGAAATCCATGCCGAGCGCCTGTGCCACACCAGGTTTGAAATTCGTGAGCACCACGTCGGCATCTTCGGCGAGGCGGTGCGCGAGTGCGCGGCCCTCGTCAGAACGCAGGTCGATACCGATCGAGCGTTTGTTGCGATGCCCGGACGCGTACGTCTGCGACATCATGTTGAGCCTGCCGCGCAGCCCGTCGGGAAACGCCGAATTCTCGATCTTGATGACGTCGGCACCGAGATCGGCGAACAAACGCCCGGTGTCCGCGCCGACCACGATCACCCCGAGGTCGAGCACCCGGAGCCCTTCCAGTGGAAGGCCGACGTCTCGGCGTGCCCGGCCGCCGAGAACCGGTGCGCCCTCGGGAGGGGCGGACGTGCCCCGCGGTGCGGTGAGCGCGCTGGCGCGGTGGCCGTCCACCTCGGAGACACCCACCGGCACCGGCGCGGTGAATCCGTTGGCGAGTTCGACCTCGCGGAAAAACCCACGCTCCTTGACCTGTTCGGTGTCCAGGGCCTCGGTCAGCGTGAGCACGGCCGCGGTCGGCACACCGTGGCGTTGTCCCTCGGCCTCCAACTCCGCGCGCGTCTTGTCCGCACAGAACCGCTCGATCGCCGGGAGCAGCGTCGGCGACATGAAGCGCTCCATCAGGCTGTTGAACTTGGGGTCGGCGAATTCCTCGGGCTCACCCATCCACGTGAACATGCCCTGCCACTGGCGTTTCGCCAGCACGCAGATCCGCACATAGCCGTCCTTGCAGCGGACGATTGGGTAGCGCTGCCGTTCGGCGAGCCAGTTCCTGCGCTGTTCGGCCAGCGGCACACCGGCCGACGCCGTGCCCGGTGTGCCGAACGGTGGGTCCAGCGTCTGCATCGCCCCGTCGAGCACCGAGAAGTCGATGAGATCGCCTGTGCCGGTGCGTAACCGGTCGAGGTACACGCTCACGGTCATCACCGCGGCCTGCGCGGCGGCCACCTGGTACGGCAGCTGCGGCGCAGGCGGCACCAGCGGTTCGCGCCCCGGGATACCCGAACGCGACAGCTCGCTGGTCAGCGCGTGCAGCACCGGTGTGGTGGCCTGCCACGTGCGGTACGCGGTGTCGCGGCCGAAGTCGCTGACCGACAGGATCACCAGCGAGGGGTGATCGGCGTGGATCTCTCTGGCCGACAACGCCTTCTCGGCATCCGAACCGGGCCGGGTGTTCTCGATGAGGATGTCGGCGTCGGCCAGCAACTCACGCCAGCGCCGCGCGCCATCGGCTGTCGAGGTGTCGAGGTCGACGGTGCTCAGGCCGAACCGGTTGATGGCGGTGCCCACCGGAACCGCGCCGATGCGCGGCCCCACTGTCGCCCCGGCCTCGGTCACCCCGGCCAGGTTGACCGGCGTGACCTGCGCACCGAGATCGGCGAGCAGACGCCCGACCGCGGTGATCGGGCCGGACGACAGATCGAGGACCTTGACCCCGGAAAGGGGCGGATCGTAGGTGTCGGTGCTCGTCATGTCGGTCAGCTCCGGCGTGCCTCGCGGAACGGGATGTCCCGGTCCACCTCGGGTTCCTTCGGCAGGCCCAGGACGCGCTCGCCGATGATGTTGCGCTGCACCTGATCCGTGCCGCCGCCGATCGAGGTGAAGAACGCGTTGAGCGTGAGGAAGTTGATGTCGTCGGCCTCCGGGTTCTCCGGACCGGCCAAAAGCGCCTCGGCACCGATGATCTCGGTCTTGAGCCGCGCCTCCGAATGCAGGATGTGCGACATCGCGAGCTTGCCCAGCGACATGATGGACGTCGATGTGCCCTGTCCGGCAGAGGCTTTCGCGCGCGCGTTGTTGAGGCGGTTGAGTTCGCGCAGCGCGAGCACGTTCGCGAGTTCCTTCCGGATCGCCGGATCGTCCAGACGCCCGTGTTCGCGTGCCAGTTCGACAAGGCTGTCGGCCTTGGACTTGTTGCGCGATCCGCGTCCGCTGTCACCCATGATCGAGCGCTCGTAGGCCAGCGCGGTCTGCAGCACACGCCACCCGTTGCCCTCGCCGCCAACGAGGTACTCGTCGGACACCCGCGCATCGGTGATGAACACCTCGTTGAAGTGTGACTCACCGGTGATCTGCACCAGCGGGCGCACCTCGATACCGAGCTGCTTCATCGGGATGACGAAAAAGCTCAGGCCCTTGTGCTTGGGGACGTCCCAGTCGGTACGGGCGATCAGCAGCGCGTACTCGCTGGTCGCGGCACCCGAGGTCCACACCTTCTGCCCGTTGACCATCCACTCGTCGCCATCACGCACGGCCGTGGTGCGCACGGCCGCGAGGTCGGAGCCCGCGCCCGGCTCGCTGTAGAGCAGGCACGTGCGCGAACGCTCGGTGAGGAACTCGTACAGCAGGTGCTGTTTGATGGTGTCGTTGCCGAACATCAGGATCGTGTTGGCCGGGATGCTGTACTTGTCCAGGCGTGAGCCCGGGGCGCGGACGGCCCGGAATTCCTTCTCGATGACCGAGGCGAGCTTGTGCGGATACTCGCGGCCCCACCACTGCTTCGGGTAGGACGGCACGGCATAGCCGGCGTCGACGACCTTCTCCAGCCACGCGATGCGCTCCGGGGTGCTGACCCAGGGATCGGTCTGCTTGGGCAGGCCTTTCCAGTTCTGGGCGAGCCACTCCCGCACCTCGGCAGCCAGTTCCTCGGGGGTGGGCAGTTCGTTGGTCATGTCAGGCGCCTTTCGCGGTGAGGTAACGCTCGCGGTGCTGAGCCGAGCTGCCGAACAGTTGCAGGCCGGTGCGGGCCCGGCGCACGAACAGGTGCGCGGGATGCTCCCAGGTGAAGCCGATGCCGCCGTGCATCTGGACGGCCTGCATGGCCGTCGTGTTGTACGCCTCGGCGCAGAAGAAGCCGGCCAGCGCGATCGCTCCCGCGGCGTCGTCGCTGCCCGCGGCCTTCTCGGCGGCCGCGTGCTGCGCGGCCGACGTCGACGACTCCACCTGCACCAGCAGATCGGCCGCCATGTGCTTGAGCGCCTGGAAGCTGCCGATGGCGCGGCCGAACTGGATGCGGGTCTTGAGGTAGTCGATGGTGATGTCGAAGATGCGCCGTGTTCCGCCGACCTGCTCACCGGCCAGCGCGATCACCGCGAGGTCCAGTGCGTGGCTCACGGCGTCCCAGCCCGCGGTGCCGATGCGGCGCGCCGGGGTGTCGGTGAAGGTGAACGTCGACAACCGCACGGACGGGTCGAAAACGGTTGCCGCAGCGCGGGTCAGGCCTGTTGCGTCGGGTGTGACCTCGAAGATCCCGACGCCGCCCACATCATCTTTGCCGGTGCGGGCGACCACCAGGAGGACGTCGGCGATCTGGCCGCTCAGCACGTAGTGAGCGTTACCGTTCAGCGTGTGGCCGTCGGCGCGCTCGGTCGCCTTCACGGCGACGCCCTCTTGTGCCCAGGTGCCGCGTGCCCCGGTCACGGCGACCGTCGCGATCGAGGTGCCCTCGGCGAGGCCCGGCAGCAGACGCTGCTTGTCCTCGGCGGTGCCTGCCGCTTCGATGAGCGCGGTGGCCAACACTGCGCTGCCGATGAACGGT
The DNA here is from genome assembly GCF_001457595.1 of Mycolicibacterium smegmatis. Lineage (GTDB taxonomy): Bacteria > Actinomycetota > Actinomycetes > Mycobacteriales > Mycobacteriaceae > Mycobacterium > Mycobacterium smegmatis. The sequence continues at coordinate 2,053,732 of NZ_LN831039.1, forward strand.
GCCGGTAGCAGTGCCGCACCGGTCTCCTCGGCGACGGCCTCGAGCTCAAGAGCGCCGAGCCCGACGCCGCCGTACTCGGGATCGATCAGCAGCCCGGTCACACCCTGTGCGGCGAGCTTGCGCCACAACTGGGGGTCGTATCCCTCGTCGCTGCTGATCGTCTGCCGTACGTCCTGCTCGGTGCACTCGTTCTGCAGCAGCTCCCGGACCGCGGCGGCCAACTCCGCCCGCTCGGCCACGCTGATCGTCATGTGAACCGCCTTTCTGCGCGTCGCAACCATGCAACGCGTGTTCGGCGGACGTGTAAATCACGTATTAGGACACTGACAGATTTCCCAAAGGGAAACGCCAGGCGTGCGGGCAGATGTCCCCAGGGGTAACAGCCCAGGTCAGCCGGGGTCTATCACCCAGCCTGTCAACCCAGGTCGCCACCGGCCACCGGCAGGACGCTGCCGGTGATGTAGGACGCCTCGTCGGAGGCCAGAAAGCAGATCGCGGCGGCCTGCTCGTCGAGGGTTCCGTACCGGTGCATGAGCGACGAGGCGAGCGTCTGGTCGATGTGCGCCTGGAACCAGGCCCGCTCGGTGTCGTCGGCCGGCGCCGGGGTGCCGCGACTGATCCGCCGCGGCGGCGCGTCGGTACCGCCCGGCGCGGTCGCCACGACCCGGATCCCGGCGTCGGCGTACTCCATCGCCAGTGACGCGGTGATCGCGTTGATACCGCCTTTGGCCGCCGAGTACGGGATCCGGTGGATGCCGCGGGTGGCGGCCGAGGACACGTTGACGATCACGCCGTGTCCCTGCTCGACCATCGCCGGTAGGGCCGCGCGGCACGCGTAGAGCGTGGTCATCAGTGAGCGGGTGATCTCGGCCTGGATCTCGTCGGCGGTGAACTGCGTGAACGGTTTGAAGTTGATCGCCCCGCCGACGTTGTTGATGAGCACGTCGATGTGCCCGAACTTGCGAATCGCCTGCCGGACAACTGTTTCTGCGCCGTCGGGGTGCTCCAGGTCGGCGGTGACGGCCAGGGTCGCCGGGCCGGTCTGCGACAGTTCGTCGGCGAGGTCATGGACCAGTTCGGCACGGTCGACCATGACCACACGGCCGTCCTCGGCGTTGATGCGGCGCGCGGTGTGCTCGCCGATGCCCTGGGCGGCGCCGGTCACCACCACCACCTTGCCGCGGAACCGGCCCGGTGAGATGAACCTGGGTGTGCGTGCGGCCCGGACCTTTTCGCGCTCGGCCTGCTCCTGGTCGGCGAGTGCGCGGCGCATGGTCTGCTTGGCGCATTCGGCGTGCGCCGTGATCAGGGTCTTGGCCGCGGCGCGGTCGTGGGCCTCGAACGCCTCGACGATGCGGACGTGGTCCTGCGCGCACAGCGGGTGACACCAAGTGGCGTGGCGAAGCACCTCGCTCATGCGTCCTTTGACGTCGAGTGCCTGATACGCCTGCAGCAGGTGCTCATTGCCGGTCAGGGTGAACAGGTAGTCGTGGAATGCCGCGTTGGTCTCGGTGTACCGGGCCGCGTCGACGAAGCGGTCACCGTCCACGTACGGCAGTGTCGACTCGGCGAGCAGGCGATAACCGGCCAGCTGTGCGGTGCTCAACCGTCCGATCGTGAGTTCCAGCGCACCGAGTTCGAGCGCCTGGCGCGCCTCGAAAAGGGCATCGGACTCGTGCAGTTCGGGATGCTCCTCGCCGATCTGGTATCCGTCCGGCGCCACGGGTTGCGGTGGCTGCACATGCACCGGCTCGGGCACATCGTCGGGTACCTCGACCACAGAGGCGGGGGCTGCGACTGCCCGGGCGGCGAAAACCTCCTGCCCCGCAAGCGATCGCGCCCCGCTCGCCCGCAGCGCACCGCCGTCGTCGTCGAGCTGGGTCGCGGTCCCCGGCGCGGCGGGTGCGATCAACTGACCGGCGATCCGGCGCGCGCTGTCGGCGTGGTCATGCCCCGGCCGGCTCGCGGTCTGTTCGGCCGGGGCCATGTCGATGCTCGACGGTATCTGTTGGCCGCAGATCGCGTCCGCGTCGGGAGCGGTGAGCAGGTTCTCGACCGGCCCCGCGGCCGATTCCTCGGCGGGGGATCGGTCGGCGGGCGCATCGGGCGCACCGGCACGGGTGAGCCCGAACTTCTCGAAGTAGAAACCGGTCGGCGTGACACCGGAATTGGTCAGGTGGGTGCGGACTGCCTCGACCATGGGCGGTGGTCCGCACAGGTAGACGGCCACGTCACCGCCGTAAAGATGCTCGGAGCTGATCAGTTCGGGTATGCGTACCTTGTTGGCCGAGGTGCTCGACGGGTCGGATACGCAGTGACTCCACGTGAACGCGGGCAACTGGGAGGCGAATTCGTCGATGCGGTCCAGTTCGACCAGATCGGCGTCGGAGCTCACGCCGTAGATCAGATGGGCCGTGCGGGTGCTGCCGTCAGAACGCAGCTTGCCCAGCATCGACAGCACCGGCGCCAGGCCGGTGCCGCCGGCCAGCAGCAGGATGGGGCGCTCGGCCTCGCGCAGGAAGAACGATCCGTGCGGCCCGGTGAAGCTGACCGCGTCGCCCACCACCGCGCGTCGCGACAGGTACTCCGACATGGCCCCGCCGGGAACGAGTTTCACCAGGAAGGTCAGCAACGCCTCGTCCGGGGGGTTGGAAAACGAGTACGACCGCGTGATGTCGGTGCCCGGCACCGTGATGTTGACGTACTGGCCGGGCAGGAACGCCAGGTCGGCACGGTCGGGGATCTCGACGGTGAACCGGACCGTCGTGGCGGACAGGCGGGTCAGTTCGACGATGGTGCCTGTGTATCTGGTGGCCTGGGTCTTGGCGATGTCGGACGTGCCTGCGATCTGCAGCACCAGGTCCGAGCGTGGTTTCATGCTGCACGGCAGGACATATCCGCGTTCGGCCTCGTCGGGTGCGAGCGCGTCGTCGATGTAGGTGCCTGCGTCGTAGCGGCCCGACTCGCACAGCGCCTTGCACGTGCCGCACGCGCCGTCGCGGCAGTCCAGCGGGATGTTGATGCGCTGCCGGTACGACGCGTCGGCCACGGTCTGGTCGGCGCGGCAGGTGATGAACCTGGTGACCCCGTCCTCGAAGGACAAGGCCACCGAGAAGGTTTCGTCGCCCTCCGGGGTGTTCGGGTGCTGCGCGGAATTTCTGTCGATCATCACGGTCATGGCGGGTCCCTAGAAGTGGTAGATGTCCACCACGTGGTGGATGTAGTCGTTCTTCAGCACGACCGTCTTGCGCCGGATCAGCGGCTGTTCACCGGAGAAGTCGATGGTGTAGAAGGAGGTCCCGTAGTACGGGTCGACCGTCTTGTACCGGAAATACATGGTGTGCCAGTTGAACCGGACATCCACCAGGTCGCCGCGCCGCTCGATGACCTCGACGTTGCTGATGTTGTGGCTCGTGCGTGGCTCGGGCAGCGATGTCGCCGAGGACCGTTCGGTGCGGATCCGGAACACGCGGTCTTCCAGTCCGCCTTTGTTGGCGTAGTAGATCAGCGAGATGTCGCGCTGCGGATCCTCGACCAGTCGGTCGTCGTCGGCCCACGAGGGCATCCAGTAGACGACGTCGTCGGCGTAACACTCCAACCATTTCTCGAACTCGCGGTCGTCGAGATACCGGGCCTCCCGGTAGAGGAACTGCTCGATGACGTTCTGGGTGATGAGCTTGGCTGGCTTTTCGGTGGTGGTCATGTCAGTGCTCCGTGGGGTTCGAGGTGACGGCGCGGCGCAGGGTCCTCAGCCAGTAGCCGTGCTGCACCGGGTAGAGGCCTTCGTCCTCGTTGCGCAGGCCCGACGAGACGATGCCGTGCATCCCCAGCGACTCCGCGACCGGATCGGGTCCGGAAAGCCAGTGCTGCGCACCGCGGCTCATGTCGTTCCACGGTGCGGCCTGCGCGCGGAACGTGAGCTGGCAGGACCGGAACTCCTCGAGGTCGTCGGGGGTGGCCATGCCCGAGGCGTTGAAGAAGTCCTCGTATTGGCGGATCCGGTGGGCGCGGGCCGCGGCGCTCTCGCCCTTGGGGGCGATGCAGTAGATCGTGACCTCGGTCTTGTCGGGCGCGATCGGCCGGAAATGCCGGATCTGCGTCGAGAACTGGTCCATCACGTAGACGTTCGGGTACAGGCACAGGTTGCGTGAGCCCTTGACCATGAATTCGCCCTTGGCTTCGCCGAATCGGGCCTTGAGCTCGTCGAGCCGGTCCCACAGGGGACGGTCCTGCGGGTTGGCGGCCCAGGTCCACAGGCACAGATGCCCGTGGGGGAACGACCAGTAACCGCCGCCGGACTTGCCCCAACTGCCGGCGTCGAGCGCCTTGGTGTCGTTCTTGGACTCGCCGCACGTGCGACGGCTGGTGGTGGCGGCGTAGTTCCAGTGGGTCGCGGTCACGTGGTAACCGTCGGCACCGTTCTCGGCCTGCACCTTCCAGTTGCCGTCGTAGGTGTAGGTGGACGCACCCCGCAGGACCTCGAGACCGTCCGGTGACTGGTCGACCAGCATGTCGATCACCGTCGTCGTGTCACCGAGATGCTCGGTGAGAGGCAGCACGTCGGGATTGAGGCTGCCGAACAGGAACCCGCGGTACCCCTCGAACCGCGCGACCTTGGTCATGTTGTGAGATCCGTTGGAGTTGAACGTGTCCGGGTACCCGGCGCCGTCGGGGTCCTTGACCTTGAGCAGGGTGCCGTCGTTGCGGAACGTCCAGCCGTGGAACGGGCAGGTGAGCGTGGTGCGGTTGTCGGTCTTGCGCCGACAGATCATCGCGCCGCGATGTGCACACGCGTTGATCAGGCAGTGCAGGTCGCCGTCGCGGTCTCGCGTGATCACCACGGGCTGACGGCCGATGTAGGTGGTGAAGTAGTCGCCGGGGTTGGGCACCTGGCTCTCGTGGGCGAGATAGACCCAGTTGCCCTCGAAGATGTGCTTCATCTCCAACTCGAAGATCTCGTCGTCGGTGAAGATGCGGCGGTTGGCGCGGTAGACGCCGGCCGCGGGGTCCTCGATCACCGCGTCGGCCAGCACGTTCTCCAAGTGGTCGGGGGACAGGTGAGTGGTCATGTTTGCCTCCGGTTCGGCTCTTGACAGGCACTCTTCCAACGGGTGGCGGCCGTCACACTAGGGCATTTCCCAGTCCCGACCTGGGCATCTATTGATAAACAACCGCGATCAATAGACCGAAAACAAGTCCTTGTTGCCTATGGATCGCGGGTCTACCGTCGGTTGTGTCGGCCATCACAGGCCGTGCCCGTTCGTCAGAGAGGTCCGCCGTGGAGCTCAGGCACCTTCGCTATTTCGCCGCCGTGGCGGATACCTGCCATTTCGGCCAGGCCGCCGAGCAGCTGCATGTCGCCCAGCCCGCGCTGTCCTACGCGATCCGTCAGCTCGAGACCGAACTCGACGTCACGTTGTTCTACCGCACCACGCGTCAGGTGTCCCTGACCCCGGCGGGGGAGTTCCTGCGGGCCGAGGCCGCGCGCATCCTCGCCGGCGTCGACGACGCCGAACGCGGCGTGCGACGGATCGCGCGCGGCCGCGGCGGACTGTTGCGGCTGGGCCTGACCGGAACCGCGGCGTTCTCCCACCTGCCGCGGATCGCGCGCATCGTCAAACGCGAATTACCCGACGTGGCACTGGAAATCCATGCCGACATGCTCACCCCGGTCCAGTGCGACAGCCTGCGGTCCGGCGCGCTCGACCTCGGGGTGTTGCGGCCTCCCGCCGTCGGCGACGGCGTCGAACTCACCGTCATCGACGCCGAATCGCTCGTGCTGGCGGTCTCGGCAGACCACCGCCTGGCAGCCGAACCTGTCGTGTCGATGGCCGACCTGCGCGCCGAACCGTTCGTGGGGTACGCCAGCCGTGACTCCGCGGTCAACGATGCGGTGCTGCGTAGTTGCCGCAGCGCGGGTTTCGTCCCCGACCGGGCGCACACCGCGCCCGGAACCGCGGTGCTGCTCGCGCTGGTCGCGGCCGACCTGGGCGTTGCGGTGGTTCCGGAATCGGTGCGTGCGCTGCCGCTCGACGGCGTGGTGTTCCGCGACCTGCTCGACGGCGGCACCGTCGAATTGGCACTGGCCTGGCGACGTGCGGCCGACCGCGATTCTCACGCGAATCCCCTTGTCGGCTCAGTCGTCGACATCCTGGCCCCGGCGCTGAGCCGGGAGTCCGTCCCGAGTCTTGAGGAGAGACTGTGAAAATTGTTGCGATAGGCGCAATCCCGTTTTCGATCCCCTATACGAAGCCGTTGCGCTTCGCCTCGGGTGAGGTGCACGCCGCCGAACACGTGTTGGTTCGCGTGCACACCGACGACGGGATCGTGGGCGTGGCCGAGGCTCCGCCGCGGCCCTTCACCTACGGTGAGACCCAGCCCGGCATCGTTGCGGTGATCGAAAAGTACTTCGCGCCGGCCCTGATCGGTCTGACGCTCACCGAGCGCGAGGTCGCCCACACGCGGATGGCCCGCACCGTCGGCAATCCCACCGCCAAGGCGGCCATCGACATGGCCATGTGGGACGCGCTCGGACAGTCGCTGAGGCTGTCGGTCAGCGAGATGCTAGGCGGTTACACCGATCGGATGCGCGTGAGCCACATGCTCGGATTCGACGATCCGGTGAAAATGGTCGCCGAGGCCGAGCGCATCCGGGAGACCTACGGGATCAACACCTTCAAGGTGAAGGTGGGCCGGCGGCCGGTACAACTCGACACCGCCGTGGTGCGTGCGCTGCGTGAGCGGTTCGGCGACGCGATCGAACTCTACGTCGACGGCAACCGCGGATGGTCGGCGGCCGAATCGCTGCGTGCGATGCGCGAGATGGCCGATCTGGACCTGCTTTTCGCCGAGGAGCTGTGCCCGGCCGACGATGTGCTCAGCCGGCGCAGGCTGGTCGGTCAACTCGACATGCCGTTCATCGCCGACGAATCCGTCCCGACACCGGCAGATGTGACGCGTGAGGTGCTCGGCGGCTCGGCCACGGCGATCAGTATCAAGACCGCGCGCACCGGGTTCACCGGTTCCACCCGCGTGCACCACCTCGCCGAGGGTCTCGGCCTGGACATGGTGATGGGCAACCAGATCGACGGGCAGATCGGCACGGCCTGCACGGTTTCCTTCGGCACGGCCTTCGAGCGCACCTCGCGCCATGCCGGTGAGCTGTCCAACTTCCTCGACATGAGCGACGACCTGCTGACCGTCCCGCTGCAGATCAGCGACGGGCAGTTGCACCGCAGACCCGGACCGGGACTCGGCATCGAGATCGACCCCGACAAGCTCGCGCACTACCGCACCGACAACTGAACAACAGCCCCTACCCGTCAAGGAGATCCACACATGACCACATTCGAAGCACCGCACATCGAGAAGATCGAGTTGGCCGAAAAGGCCGGGAAGGCCACGGCCGCGGCGTCGGGGGCGTCGGCCACCGAGCGGTTCCACCTCGACAAGTCACCGTTCGACGCGGTACGTGACGTTCCCGCCGAACGTGTCGACCTGCTGGCCCGCGAGGTTCTCGACGCGGTGCACGCCACCATCCGCAGGCACAAGGTGACCTACGAGGAGTACAACGCGCTCAAGGCGTGGCTGATCAACGTCGGCGAGGACGGCGAATGGCCGTTGTTCCTCGACGTCTGGGTCGAGCACGTCGTGGAGGAGGTCGCCACGGCGCACCGGCACGGCAACAAGGGCAGCATCGAGGGGCCGTACTACGTCCCCGACTCGCCCGAACTGGGCGCCGACGCGACCATGCCCGTGCGGCCCGGCGAGGCCGGCACCCCGCTGGTGTGGGAGGGCACGATCACCTCGACCGACGGGCGACCGCTGGCGGGCAAGGTCGAACTGTGGCACGCCGATTCCGAGGGCTTCTATTCGCAGTTCGCCCCGGGCATCCCGGAATGGAATCTGCGCGGCACCATCTCCACCGGTGACGACGGTGCCTTCCGCATCACGACGATGCGGCCCGCGCCGTACCAGATCCCCACCGACGGCTCGTGCGGAAAGCTCATCGCCGCGGCCGGCTGGCACGCCTGGCGTCCCGCACATTTGCACGTCAAGGTGTCGGCGCCCGGACACGAACTGCTCACCGCGCAGCTGTACTTCCCTGGCGATCCGCACAACGGCGACGACATCGCCACGGCCGTCAAGCCTGAGCTGATGCTCGATCCGCAGCCTCAGCCCGACGGCAGCGAGATGGTGCGCTACGACTTCGTCCTGGACCCGGAAAGCTGAGCCGAGCATGCTCTTTCACGTCCGGATGGACGTCCGGCTGCCCCACGACATGGACCAGGACACCCTCGCGCAGCTGGTCGCGCGGGAGAAGGCGTACTCGCAGCAGCTGCAGCGGTCCGGCAAGTGGCCGCACATCTGGCGCATTGTGGGGGAGTACGCGAACTTCTCGATCTTCGACGTCGAGACCAACGACGAGCTGCATTCGGTGATCTCGGGGCTTCCGCTGTTCCCGTACATGGACATCCACGTCACACCGTTGGCACGGCACCCCTCGGATATCGACCAGGGCTGAAATGCTAGGCGCCCACGGCGATTTCGGCGGTGACGGCATCGGTCGCGCGGATCAGGTCGGCCGGGGCCAGCACGATGTCCAGTCCGCGCTTGCCCGCGCTGCACAACACCTTGTCGAATCGCAGTGCCGAGGAGTCGATCACGGTCGGCAGCGGCTTGCGCTGTCCCAGCGGGGAGATTCCCCCGACGACGTAACCGGTCGAGCGCTGTGCGGCGGCGGGATCGGCCATCTCGGCCCTGGCCACGCCGAGTGCGGCGGCCGCGGCCTTGAGCGACAACTTGGTGGGCACCGGGACCACGGCGACCGCCAGGCCTTTCGGCAGCGCGATCACGAGGGTCTTGAACACCTGCTCGGCGACGTAGCCGTCGGCGGCCAGTTGGGCGGCTGCCTCCTCGCCGAAGGAGTCGTTGCGGGGATCGTGGTGATACCGCACCACGTCGTGTTGGATGCCTGCGGCGACCAGTGCCGCGATCGCGGGTGTTGCTGCGCGTGCCACGCGGAAAAGCCTAGACAGGGCGCCCGGGTTCGTTTTCGGGCCGGCCCGGGATCTCACAGCGTGCATGTTCGAGTGACGTACGGGAACATTGGGACCCCTGCGTGCTGTTATTCGAGCCAGACGTGGTAGTCACGCGCTGTCGGAGTCATTTGTCGGTAGCAGGCTCTAGGATCGAGGAGGGATTTTGGTGCCAACCGTATGCCTGGAACGTTCGGCGCTCGCCGGATGGGATCGGGGGCAGCTTGGTGGTGCCGTAATAGAAGGGAAGGTGTTTCCCACGATGACTGACGTCGACCGGGTCGAGCCCGAGACGCCGCCAGAGCGCGAAGAGACAGATGCCGAGCTCACCGCTCGGTTCGAACGCGATGCCATCCCGCTGCTGGATCAGTTGTACGGCGGTGCACTGCGGATGACCCGTAACCCGGCAGATGCCGAGGACCTGCTGCAGGAAACGATGGTGAAGGCCTACGCGGGCTTCCGTTCGTTCCGCGAGGGCACCAACCTCAAGGCGTGGCTCTACCGGATCCTGACCAACACCTACATCAACAGCTACCGCAAGAAGCAGCGCCAGCCTTCGGAGTACCCCACCGACGAGATCACCGACTGGCAGCTGGCGTCCAACGCCGAGCACTCCTCGACGGGTCTGCGCTCGGCCGAGGTCGAGGCGCTCGAGGCGCTTCCCGACACCGAGATCAAGGCCGCGTTGCAAGCTCTTCCAGAAGAGTTCCGGATGGCGGTGTACTACGCCGACGTCGAAGGGTTCCCGTACAAGGAGATCGCCGAGATCATGGAAACGCCCATCGGGACCGTGATGTCCCGTCTGCACCGCGGCCGCAGGCAGCTGCGCGATCTGCTGGCCGGTGTGGCCAGGGATCGTGGGTTCATCCGAGGCCCGCAGCTTGGTGAACCCGAGGAGGTGACGTCATGAGCGAGACGGAGCGCGAGGACGAGCGGTGGACCCCGCCGATCGGCCCCATCGATCCCGAGCATCCCGAATGCGCGGCGGTGATCGCCGAGGTCTGGACACTGCTCGACGGGGAGTGCACCCCGGAGACGCGCGACAAGCTCAAGCAGCACCTCGAAGAATGCCCGACCTGCCTGCGGCATTACGGCATCGAGGAGCGGGTGAAACGGCTGATCGCCGCCAAGTGCAGCGGTGAAAAAGCCCCGGATAGTTTGCGTGAGCGGCTGCGTATCCAGATCAGCCGCACCACGATCATCCGGGGCTAGAAGACAACCAGGTCAGGCGTTGGGTCGCTTGCCGTGGTTGGCCTTCGAGTGCTTGCGGTCACGCTTCTTGCGGCCACGCTTGGCCATAATGATCCCTCCAGACGTTTAGAGCTTGCTCTCTAGTGTCTCATGCCCCGGCGACAGCACTGTCCACCCGGGGTTGTGGTTCGATTAGTGCGGAAAAGCACCGGAGAGTGGAGTGGGGTGAAGATGGCCGAAGACGTTCGCGCCGAGATCGTGGCCAGCGTGCTCGAGGTCGTGGTTCATGAGGGCGATCAGATCGGCGAAGGGGACACCCTGGTGCTGCTCGAGTCGATGAAGATGGAGATCCCGGTGCTCGCCGAGGTCGCGGGCACGGTCACCAAGGTCAACGTCGCCGAGGGCGACGTGATCCAGGCCGGCCATCTCATCGCGGTCATCGACTGACCGGACAAGAACTTCCGTGAGGACCTCCACGCGCCCGAGCGTGCGGGAGGGCCTGCGTGTGAAGGGGCGCTCTGATGTCGACCCTCGGTGATCTGCTCGCTGAGCACACCATGCTGCCCGGCTCTGCCGTCGACCATCTGCACGCGGTGGTCGGGGAGTGGCAGATGCTGTCGGATCTGTCGTTCGCCGACTATCTGATGTGGGTGCGTCGCGACGACGGTGTGCTGGTGTGCGTCGCGCAGATCCGTCCCAACACGGCCCCGACGGTCCTGCTGGCAGATTCCGTGGGCAAGCTGGCCGGCCCCGACGACCTTCCCGTCGTCACCATGGCCTTCGAGTCCGGCGCGATCGGCCGGGGCAGCGACAAGGCCGGGCAGGGCTCCCGTACCAGGCCCGGACTCGACGTCGAGGCGGTCCCGGTGCGCCACCAGGGCCAGGTGGTCGCGGTGCTGACGCATCAGACCGCGCTCGCCGAGCGGCGGCTGACCAGCCCCCTCGAAGGCGCCTACCTCGACTGCGCCAACGACCTGCTGCACATGCTCGCCGAGGGCACCTTCCCGAACATCGGCGATCTCGCGATGTCGCGGTCGAGTCCGCGCGTCGGCGACGGGTTCATCCGGCTCAACGAGGGCGGTGAGGTCGTCTTCGCGAGTCCCAACGCGATCTCGGCCTATCACCGCATGGGACTGAACTCCGAACTCGACGGGCACAACCTGGTCGCGATCACGCGGCCGCTGATCTCCGACCCGTTCGAGGCCCAGGAGCTGGCCAACCACATCCGCGACTCGCTCGCGGGCGGTTCCAGCATGCGCATGGAGGTGGACGCCAACGGCGCCGCGATCCTGCTGCGCACCCTGCCGCTGGTCGCCGGCGGCAAGTCGCTGGGCGCCGCGGTGCTCATCCGCGACGTCACCGAGGTCAAGCGCCGCGACCGCGCGCTGCTGAGCAAGGATGCGACCATCCGGGAGATTCATCACCGGGTGAAGAACAACCTGCAGACCGTCGCCGCGTTGCTGCGCCTGCAGGCGCGCCGCACGAGCAACGAAGAGGCCCGCGAGGCGCTGATCGAATCGGTGCGCCGGGTCACCTCGATCGCGTTGGTGCACGACGCGTTGTCGATGTCGGTCGACGAAGAGGTCAATCTCGACCAGGTCGTCGACCGCATCCTGCCGATCATGAACGACGTCGCCTCGGTGGACACCCCGATACGGATCAACCGGGTCGGCAACCTGGGTGTGCTCGACGCCGACCGCGCCACCGCGCTGATCATGGTCATCACCGAACTTGTGCAGAACGCCATCGAGCACGCCTTCGACGCCAAGACCGAACAGGGCTGCGTCACCATCAAGGCCGAGCGATCGGCGCGCTGGCTCGACGTCGTGGTGCACGACGACGGCCGTGGGCTGCCCGTGGGCTTCAGTTTGGAGAAGTCCGACCGGTTGGGTCTGCAGATCGTCAGGACGCTCGTGACGGCCGAACTGGACGGCTCTCTGGGCATGCACGACGTGCCGAGCGGCGGAACCGATGTGGTGTTGCGGGTGCCGATCGGCAGGCGCAGCCGGGGCGCGCAGTAGCCGTCACCGGTGCCATTGATTGATGGCATTCGGTGTTCTGCACGCCATTATGCGGCCGCGTCAAAATGAAATGTGATCACGATTACGTGAATTCACTGTTGAAATTGTCCAGAAATGAGTTAGGGCCTCGGCGAAATTCGCCGAGGCCCTGACTTCGGGTATCTGAGAGCTCAGACTCCGGTGCGCGCCTTGGTGCGCGCGTTGCGACGCTTGAGTGCACGGCGCTCGTCCTCGCTCATGCCGCCCCACACGCCGGCGTCCTGGCCCGACTCCAAAGCCCAGCTCAGGCACTCGGTGGTCACCGGGCACCGGTTGCACACCAGCTTCGCGTCAGCGATCTGGGCAAGGGCCGGCCCACTGTTTCCCACCGGGAAGAACAGCTCCGGATCCTCGTCGCGACAGACCGCCTTGTGGCGCCAATCCATGTGATCTAACTCCTAATCGGGCGCGCGGCAAAGCGCGCGAATTTTTTCTCGGCTGTTAACGCGTGCACACAAATGTTTCTGCACTGTTGCATCTGATGTTTTCACACGCTCGACAGATGTCAATAGCAGTGAGTTAACACGTGGGCAATGTCACTACCTGGGTCGGGTAACCGACCACTTGTTCCGTTGTACTACAGTGATACCTACCTACGCCCTCGATTAAGCGTGTGATGTACGTCTGCGCAGGTCAGGGGCGTGAACACGGTGGGGCGACCACCTTCAGCGCCGCCGGAACCGCAGTGAAAGACATGGTTTCGCGCAGGCCGACGTAATCTCCGTCGATCTGGCACGCGACAGGCGTGTCGCTGGTCACTGTGACCGTAGGCACGTCGTCGTCGCGGATCAGATGCTTGCCTTCGACGCGCGGTTTCCGCGAGAGCATCTGCCGGACGAGGCGCAGGTTCGACCACACGTTCATGCTGGTCGTCGCAAACACCCCGAGTCCCGTCTCGAACGTCGTGTCCGGGTTGGTCCACACCGGCCGAGAATTGGCGTACGTCCACGGACTGGAGTTGGACACGAACGCGAAATGCACGCCCGGCACCGGCTCCCTGCCGGGCAGGTGCAGCGTGAGCGAGGGCTCCTTGCGCACGCTGGCCAGCACCTCGCGCACCGCGACGCGGATGTAGCGGCCCGCGGTCACCTTGCGGCCCTTGGCCCGCTGCGCCTCCACCGCGGCCACGACGTCACCGTCGACACCCATGCCCGCGGTGAACACCGCCCAGCGCTCACCGCAGTCCATCAGGCCGATGCGCCGCCAGTCGTTGCCGTTGTGGTAGTCGCTGAGCAGGTCGACGAGTTGGTTGGTGGCGTCGATGGGGTCCGGGCTGATGCCGAGGGCGCGGGCGAAGACGTTCGCCGAACCCCCGGGCACCACCGACACCGCGGGTGCCGAATCGGCGTCGGGACGCGAGCCGCATTCACCGAGCACACCGTTGACGACTTCGTTGACCGTGCCGTCGCCGCCGTGCACGATCAGCACGTCCACGCCGTCACGGGTCGCCTCGCGGGCGATCTCGATCGCGTGACCACGATGATCGGTGTGCGCGACGGTCAGGCTGACGCGGCTTTCCAGCGCATGTGCCAGCAGGTCGCGCCCCGCCGCGGTCGTCGAGGTCGCATTCGGGTTGACGATCAGCACAGCGCGCACGGGGAACCAGCCTATCGGGGTGTGCAGCGGCGCCGGCCCAACGAATCAGTCCAGCAGATCCCCGTCGACGTAGACCCACGCGCCGTCCACACGTTCGAATCGGCTGCGTTCGTGCAGGATGCGGCGCCCTCCGCCGGTGACGTACTGCGCGCGGAACTCCACCACCCCGTGGTCATCGTCACGTCCGCCCGCCTCGGTGTCGACGATCTGCAGGCGCCGCCAGGCCACGGCGTCGTCGAGCGTCAACTCACGGGGCCGGCTCGCCGGATGCCAACTGGTCAGCAGATAGGCCGCGTCGCCGACCGCGAACGCGCTGTAGCGCGACCGCATCAGGGCCTGCGCGGTCTCCGCGGCACGCTCACCGCGGTGCAGCGGTCCACAGCAGTCGTCGTAGTCGTCGCCGCTCCCGCAGGGGCAACGCTCACCGTTCGACACCGGGTCAGTTTCCCAGACGGCGCCTTCCGAGCGGGCGTCCTTGCAGTGCAGACACACGTGCGTCGGTACCGTACGGAGGTGACCGAACGCCGATTGCTGCTCGTGAACGGACCGAACCTGAACCTGCTCGGCACCCGGCAGCCCGAGATCTACGGCACCACGACGCTGGCCGACATCGAACAGTCGGTGACCGCGCTGGCCGCCGAGTTCGGGTTCGAGGTGCGCGCGGTGCAGAGCAACCACGAGGGGGCCCTGGTCGACGCCATCCAGGCCGCCCGAACCGACTGTGCGGGCATCATCATCAATCCCGCTGCCTACAGCCACACCTCGGTGGCGATCGCGGACGCACTGACCTCGGTGGAGCTTCCCGTGGCAGAGGTGCACCTGAGCAACATTCACCGACGCGAGGAGTTCCGGCATCACTCGTATGTCTCGGCGGTGGCCGAGATGGTGATCTGCGGCGCCGGCGCGGCGGGTTACGAGTACGCGGTGCGCTACCTGGTGGGGCGGGTGTGATGGTTCAGCCACCCGGTGTGCGTTACGCCGGTTTCCTCACGGCCGCAGAGGGTGTCGCGGCGCTGGTGGTGGCCGTCGTGCTGTTGGTGCGTGCGATCGGCGGGGCCGATCAGCAGATCGTCAACGGCTGGGGCACCGCGCTGTGGTTCATCCTCATCGGCGGCGGTGTCCTGGTCGGCGGATGGGCCTTGATCACCGGAAGGCGTTGGGGGCGCGGCATTGCCGTGATCGCCAATCTGCTGCTGCTACCGGTCGCCTGGTACGTCATCACCTCGCACCACATCGTCTACGGCGTACTGCTGGGCCTGCTCGCGGTCGGCACGCTGGTGCTGCTGTTCACACCGTCGACGGTGGAATGGCTCACGCACCGGGACTGAGCCGGATCACTCCGCGGCGAGGGCGGTGAGCTCCCGCCCGGACACGCGGTAGGTGGTCCACTGCGTCTGCGGCTTGCCGCCGACGGCGTCGTACAGCGCGATCGCGTTGACGTTCCAGTTCAGCACCGCCCACTGCAACCGCGAGTAGCCGTTGTCGACGCACTCGCGGGCCAACGTCGCCAACAGTTTCCGCGCGATGCCGCGCCTGCGGAACGCCGGGCGCACGAACAGGTCCTCCAGGTAGATCCCGGCGACACCGTCCCACGTGGAGAAGTTCAGGAACCACACCGCGGTCGCGGCGGCCTGACCGTCCACCTCGACGACGTGGGCGTAGGCCACCGGCTTGTCTCCGAAAAGCGCTGTGTGCAACTGCTCTTCGGTGACCGTGCACTCGTCGGAGGCGTGTTCGAACTCGGCGAGTTCGCGGATCATCGCGGTGATCTCGACCTCGTCGCCCGGACGGGCCCGGCGGATCAGTTCGGTCATTGCACTCCCAGCCCTGTCAGTATCGTGCGGAATTTGGTTGTGGTCTCGTCGACTTCGTCGTCGGGATCGGATTCGGCGACGATGCCGCCCCCGGCATTCGCGAGCGCGACGCGGCGGTCGGCGGACAGTACGGCGCACCGGATCGACACCACCCAGCGGCCGTTGCCCGCGCTGTCGCACCAGCCGACGGCACCCGCGTAGAAGCCGCGGTCGCCTTCGAGTTCGGTGATGAGGGAGGCGGCCAGGTCGGTGGGGACGCCGCCGACGGCCGGTGTGGGATGCAGCGCGACGGCGAGATCGATTGCGGTGATCGCCTTGTCGCGCAACCGGCCACGGATCGGTGTGCTCAGGTGCCACAGCGCGTCGGTCGCGTGCAGTTCGGGCTGCGCGGCGATCTGCAGGTCGACGCACAACGGGTCGAGCGCCTTGCGCATGACGTCGACCACCAGTTCGTGCTCGTGGCGGTTCTTGCCGGAGGCGGCCAGCGCGGCGGCGTTCGCCCGGTCGGTCTCCAAATCGGCCGATCGTGGTGCCGAACCGGCGAACGGGCGGCAGATCACCTCGTCGCCGTCGCGGGCGACCAGCAACTCGGGGCTCGCGCCCACCAGCACGGTACCGGTGTGCGGATCGCCTGCCGGGCTCAGATCCGCCAGGTACACCGTGGCCGCCGGGTCCGCGTCGGCGAGTCGGCGCAGCACCGTGCGGGGATCCCACGGGGCTTCGGCGGTCAACCGCAGTGCGCGGGCCAGCACGACCTTGTCCAGCGGCGTGTCCGCGTCGCGCAACCGGCGCACCGCTTCGGCCACCCGCTCGCGGTGCACATCACCCGACGGCAGCGT
Organism: Mycolicibacterium smegmatis; assembly: GCF_001457595.1. GTDB lineage: Bacteria > Actinomycetota > Actinomycetes > Mycobacteriales > Mycobacteriaceae > Mycobacterium > Mycobacterium smegmatis. The sequence goes on from NZ_LN831039.1 coordinate 2,070,270, forward strand.
CTCGCGCGTACGCAGCACCGGTGGAGTGCCCGTCGGCCAGTCGGGCAGCGCGCCGGCGACCCGCGCAGAAGCCGGGGCGTGCAGCGCCGCGGGCCCGGTCAGGTCGAACGGCAGCGCCCCGACGACGAGGTCCGCCGCGCCCGACGTCAGGGCCGCCCTGGCGCCGGCGATCGTGGCGAAGCCTGTCTGCACGCCCTCGCCGATCAGCACACCAGACGGGCCCGCGAAGACGAACGACGGCGCGCTCACTGGGGCAGACACGGGTTGGGGTGGCCGGTCAGGCCAAGAGCCGAGATCTGGCGCACGCCGTGCTCGAACCCGCACACGCCGATCGATGCGGGCACCATGGATATCCGGATGCCATGTGTCACAGGCAGTTCCACCCAGCGGGCCAGGACGGCGCGGGAGAAGTGCCCGTGCCCGACGAACACCACGTCACGGTCTTCGAGGTACTCCAGTGCCAGCGCCACGGCCCGGTCGGCACGCTCGCCCACCTCCTCGACACTCTCGCCGCCCGGGCAGCCGTGCTTCCACACCAGCCAGTCCGGCTCGGTTTCCCGGATCTGCGCCGTGGTGAGGCCCTCGTAGTTGCCGTAGTCCCACTCCGCGAGCAACGGAAGCTCTTCGGCGACGGTCAGACCGGCCAGTTCGGCGGTGACCAGGGCCCGGCGGCGCGGGCTGCTGAACACCAGCGGGTCGCGCAACTGCAGTTCGGCGAGCGGTTCGGCGGCCAGCTTGGCCTGCTCACGGCCGGCCTCGGTGAGATCGAGGTCGGTGCGGCCGGTGTGCCTGCCGCTGGCCGACCATTCGGTCTCGCCGTGCCGGAGCAACAAAAGGCGGTGCTGCTGGACGCTCACACCGGCGATTCTGCCCCACGGCGGGCCAAGGTCGCCCAGAGCGTGCTTGGATGGGGCTGTGACGCGAGTATTAGCGGTCGCCAATCAAAAGGGTGGGGTAGCCAAGACGACGACTGTGGCGTCCATCGGCGCGGCGCTCACCGAGCAGGGGCGCCGGGTGCTGCTCGTCGACCTGGACCCGCAGGGCTGTCTGACGTTCTCGCTGGGCCACGATCCCGACAAGCTGCCCGTGTCGGTACACGAGGTGCTGCTCGGCGACGTCGAGCCCAGTGCCGCGCTGGTCCGCACCGACGAGGGGATGACGCTGCTGCCGGCCAACATCGATCTGGCCGGCGCCGAGGCCATGCTCTTGATGCGGGCCGGGAGGGAGTATGCGCTCAAGCGCGCGCTGGCCAAACTCGATGGCGACTTCGACGTCGTGATCATCGACTGCCCGCCCTCGCTGGGTGTGCTCACGCTCAACGGGCTCACCGCAGCGCACGACGTGATCGTGCCGCTGCAGTGCGAGACACTGGCCCACCGCGGTGTCGGCCAGTTCCTGCGCACCATCTCCGACGTGCAGCAGATCACCAACCCGGACCTGAAACTGCTGGGGGCGCTGCCCACGCTGTACGACTCACGCACCACGCACAGCCGCGACGTGTTGCTCGATGTCGCCGACCGCTACGAGCTTCCCGTGCTGGCGCCGCCGATTCCGCGCACGGTGCGGTTCGCCGAGGCCAGTGCGTCGGGATCCTCGGTGCTTGCCGGGCGCAAGAGCAAAGGCGCCATCGCCTATCGCGAGTTCGCCGACGCGCTGCTGCGGCACTGGAAGTCCGGCAGGAAGATGCCCACGTTCACCCCAGAGGTCGTGTAAGGGCTCGGATTTCCATGGCATCGGTGTTGAGTGCGGCCACGGCCACCGACCAAGGGCCGGTGCGTGAGAACAACCAGGACGCGTGCCTGGCCGACGGCATCCTCTACGCCGTGGCCGACGGCTTCGGCGCGCGTGGTCACCATGCGAGCGCGACGGCGCTAAAGACACTGTCCGCCGGATTCGCCGCGGCACCTGACCGCGACGGCCTGCTGGAGGCGGTCCAGCAGGCCAATCTCCGGGTTTTCGAACTGCTCGGCGACGAGCCCACGGTGTCGGGCACCACGCTCACCGCGGTGGCCGTCTTCGAAACCGGGCAGGGTGGGCCGCTCGTGGTCAACATCGGTGACTCGCCGCTGTACCGGATCCGTGACGGCCACATGGAGCAGCTGACCGACGATCACAGCGTCGCCGGTGAACTGGTCCGGATGGGGGAGATCACGCGCCACGAGGCCAGGTGGCACCCGCAGCGGCACCTGCTGACGCGTGCGCTCGGGATCGGCCCGCACATCGGCCCCGACGTGTTCGGCATCGACTGCGGGCCCGGGGACCGGCTGCTCATCAGCAGCGACGGGCTGTTCGCCGCGGCGGACGAGGCGCTGATCGTCGATGCCGCGACGTCGCCCGATCCGCAGGTCGCGGTGCGCCGGCTCGTCGAGGTCGCCAACGACGCCGGCGGCAGCGACAACACCACCGTCGTCGTCATCGACCTCGGCTGACGCGTGAAAACCTAAGCGGCGCCGAGGGCCACGAGTTCGGTGCCGCGTTGTTCGAGCACGATCGACCCGGCCACGGCGGGCACGACCGGTGACACGCTCGGGGTGCGGGGCAGCGAGATGTGCCGGTCGCCGGTGCCGGTCTCCGGATCGAACACGTCGTAGCCGTCGTCGACGGGCACCAGCAGTTTTCCCGCCATCGCGGTCGCGGGCCCGACGGGCGCGTGCGGTCCGGCCGGGCTGACCGTGTACTTGTAGCGCAGTCCGGCGGCGTCGAACACCATCACCGAGTCGCCGGTCCACCACGTGACGAGGTCACCGGCGCGTGTCGTGGTCGATTGCGGCGCAGCGGGTTTGGGCAGAATCGTGCTGGCCACCGTCGCGCCGGTCTCGTCGATGACGTCGACCTTGGGTTCCGGGGTGGGCACGTAGATCGCGGTCGTGGTGTCCGACACCGCGATCACCTGCGCGCCGGATTCGTCGGTGACGCCGGGCAATTCGACGTACCGCAGATCCGGGGTGTCCTCCTCGTCGGCGGGCCGCAGCAGCGTCAGCCGGACCTCGTCGGTCTTGGGGCAGGACTCGATCACCGACACCGCCGACGAACTCGCCGCGGCCGACAGCTGCCTGCACACCGGCGACGCCGGGACGTCGGGTTTGATCCTGGCGTCGAGCGCGCCGTAGCTGAGCATCCGGACCATGTCCGAGCGCCACAGCTCGAGGCGACTGTCCCCGCCGGACAGCACGGTCACGCCGTCGGTGGAGAGCTTGACCTCGGGATCGGCGAAGGCCGTGCGGGCCGGGCCACGCATGCCGGTCCTGCCGTCGATCGTGCTGACCTGACCGCAGCCGCGCACGTCGGGGTAGACCGCGACGGCGTACGAGTAGACCGAGGTGACGCCACACAGGTCGGCGTCGCGGGCATAGGTCCACAGCACCGCGCCGCTGATGGGGTCGCGACCGTCGACCGTGCGCCCGTCGCCGGTCACCACCGCGCCGCCTGCCACGACCGGCGCCGTGGTCTTGGGGCTCGGGGCCGTCCACATCTCGTGCAGGCCCGCGGGTACCTCGGCGGCGGGGGTCAGGTAGGGGACCGGTGCCGCGGCGGGACGACTCAGCGTCGCCCGCGCGTCACTGGTCCACCAGATGAGGCCGGCCGCGACGGCGACGACCACGACGATCACTGCGGCCGCGACGATGTCGCCGCGGGTGCGGCGCTCGGGTTTGACCATCGATTGGTGGTTCGGTCAGCCTGCGGTGGCTGCTTCGGTCTTGCGCGGGCGGCGACGACGGCGACGACGCGTGGTCTGCTCGCCGGCCTCGGACTCGCCGGCCGGTGCGGCCTCGGTGTCCTCAGGAGCGGCCGACGCCGACTCCGGATGCGCCTCGGGATGCGACTCGGGGTGACCGGTCAGCGGCTTGCCGCCACGGGTGCGCCGACGGGAACGGGTCCGGGTGCGGGCCGGGCGATCGGCCGAGGAGATGCGGTGCTCGTCCTCGTCGGAAGCTTTGGTGGCGCGCTTCGCGGGTTTCCCGACGGTGCCGGTCGCATCGGTGGGGATGTCGAGATCTTCGTAGAGGTGCGGCGAGCTCGAGTACGTCTCGGCCGGATCCGGGTTGCCCAGGTTGAGCGCCTTGTCGATCATCTCCCAGCGGGCCAGCTCGTCCCAGTCGACCAGCGTGATCGCGACGCCGGTCTTGCCTGCGCGGCCCGTGCGGCCGATGCGGTGCACGTAGGCCTGCTCGTCCTCGGGGCACTGGTAGTTGATGACATGCGTGACGTCGTCGATGTCGATGCCGCGCGCGGCCACATCGGTGGCCACCAGCACGTCGATCTCGCCGGTGCGGAACGACTTGAGGGCTTTCTCACGGGCGCCCTGGCCGAGGTCACCGTGTACGGCGCCGACCTTGAAGCCGCGCTCGGCGAGCTCGTCGGACACCTTCTGCGCGGTGCGCTTGGTGCGCGTGAAGACCATGGTCGCGCCGCGGCCGCGGGCCTGCAGGATCCGGCTCACCAGCTCGACCTTGTCCAGCGCGTGGGCGCGGTAGGCGTACTGCGCGGTGGTGTCGTGCGTGGCGGCCGAGTGCGGGGCCTCGGCGCGGATGTGCGTCGGCTGGTTCATGAAGGTGCGAGCCAGCGTGATGATCGGGTCGGGCATGGTGGCCGAGAACAGCATCGCCTGGCGTGAGTCCGGGGTCAGCTGCAGGATGCGCTCGATATCGGGCAAGAAGCCCAGGTCGAGCATCTCGTCGGCCTCGTCGAGGACCAGCACCGAAAGCCCGCCCAGCTGCAGGTGGCCCTGCTGGGCCAGGTCGAGCAGACGGCCCGGGGTGCCGACGACGACGTCGACGCCCTTGCGCAGCGCCTCGATCTGGGGCTCGTAGGGACGTCCGCCGTAGATCGACGTCACGGTGAACTTGCGGCCGTCGTTGGTGGGCAGGTGCTTGGCGGCGCCCGCCAGGTCGTTGTAGACCTGCAGGCAGAGCTCACGCGTGGGCACCACGACCAGGGCGCGCGGCGCACCGGTCAGTGGGCGGTTCTCATCCGAGGAGACCCGGTGCAGCAGCGGCACGCCGAAGGCGTAGGTCTTGCCCATGCCGGTGCGGGCCTGGCCGATGAGATCGTCGCCTGCCAGCGCCAGGGGAAGGGTGAGTTCTTGAATGGCAAAGGGGTGCTCAATGCCGTTCTCTGCGAGTGCGCGGACGATTTCGTCACGAACGCCGAGTTCGGCAAACGAGTGATTGAGTTGCGTCATATGCGGAGGAGATAGCCTTTCACTGTCAAACCTCATGGGGCATCCAGCGCACACGAGTTTCGACTGTGAAACGGTCGGGTTCGCCCGGTAAAGCGGCGCTGCCGATCCGTGGGCCCAGCGCTTGGGGCGGGCCAACTGCGTGCACGCACATTTCCTGGTAGCGGTTTCGGGCGGCTCACCAGGCACACATATTGCACTCAGCGGTCGGCTCGAAGCCGTTACCACAAGCCATTGTAGCTGGTCCACCTGATAACCACGATTTGCCGTGCGGGTGGCCTCCTGATTCGGCGTCTACAGTTGGCCCCATGAATGCGCCTCAGCCCGCCGCCGAAGGGATTGCCGACCCGGTCGCCTCAGGCGTGACCGCCGATCATCCCGGGGTCAACGAGTTGTTTGCGGTGCTCGCCTATGGCGAGGTCGCCGCGTTCTACCGGCTCACCGACGAAGCGCGGATGGCACCGAATCTGCGCGGCCGGATCAACATGGCCAGCATGGCCGCCGCCGAGATGGGCCATTTCGAGCTGCTGCGAGATGCGTTGCAGCACAGGGGAGTCGACGTCGCCGATGCGATGACCAAGTACGCGCCCGCGCTCGACAACTATCACCGGATGACCACCCCCAGCACATGGCTGGAGGCGTTGGTGAAGACCTATATCGGCGACGCGCTGGCCGCGGACTTCTATCTGGAGATCTCGCACGCGCTGCCCGAGGAGGTCGCCTCGGTGGTGCGCGCCGTGCTGTCGGAGACCGAACACTCGCAGTTCGTCGTCGCCGAGGTCCACGCCGCGGTGACCGCCAGCGACCGCCAGCGCCACCGGCTGGCGCTGTGGGCGCGTCGCCTGCTCGGTGAGGCCGTCACGCAGGCCCAGTACGTGCTGGCCGATCACGACGAGCTGGCCGACCTCGTGATCTCCAGTGGTGAAGGTCTCACGCAGCTGGCCGAGTTCTTCGGCCGGCTGCAGGAGACCCACCAGCGCCGCATGCAGGAACTCGGCCTGGCCTGACCGGAGCTACTGCGTGCAGGTCGCGATCATCGTGTTGTTGGCCTGGTTCACCAGGACGTTGCCCGCCGCGTCGGTGATCGAGCAGTTGAGCTGACCCGCGACGCTGGTCGCGGTCACCGACTTGAGCTCGACACCCGGATCCAGCACGACGGTCTTGGTCCACGGCAGTGCGACGTTGATGTCGGTCTGCAGCGCGCCGCGCTCGTCGGTGTAGACGATCGTCACCAGGTCGATGAGCTGGCGGTTGCCGGTCACCGTGTAGGTCACCGCCCGGGGATTGACGGCAGGCGGCGGCGCGGCCTCGGCCGGGGGCGCGACGGGTGCGGGCTCGGCCGTGGCTGCCGGTGCTGTCGGCGACGGGGTGACCGTGGTGACGGTCTCGGGCGACAGTGACGGTGCCACCGGCGGCACCGGGCGCGGTGTCGACGACGCGTCCTGCGGCGCGGTGGTGGCCGGCTGGCTGGTCTGCGTCGGGTCGGCGACGGTGGCCGACACCGACCCGCTGTCGCCTCCCCCGAGGATCACCACGGTGCAGATGACCGCGACCAGCAGGATCGCGCCCGCCACCCCGGCGACCCAGATCCAGCGGCGGTCGAGGGGCTCTTCGTAGAACTCGATGTCGGGGTCGTCATAGCCGTCGTCGAAACCACCGTTGCCGCCCTCGGCGCGCACGTAGTCGTCGTAGTCCTGATAGTCACCGGCGTACGCCCCGCGGCCGTAACCGGACCCGTACCCGTACCCCTGGCTGCCGTGGTAGCTGCCGGGCTCGGGTGCGTGATCCCCGTGGCGGTTGGTCGTTGCGGTGTCATACGGCGAATAAGGCCTGGTCATTGCGGCTATCCCAGTCGTCTCGTCCAATGTCGCTGCCGATGCTACTGAGGCTGATGTGGCGTATGAGGTTCACAGGCGCGCGTGTTGGTCACGGTCCGGCTTCGGTTCGGTCGCATAGATATCGGCGCGATATCGGCCACGGAACGGGGCGCGATCGCGTGGCCGTGGCCGCGCCGCGGGACGGCTTCGCTGAGCGCGAACCCGACGGGCCGACGCCAGGGCGCACGGGGGTCCCCGCGTCCACTAGCCTGCTGAAGGAAACGGACACGCAGTCCAAGCAGAGATAGAGAAGGGGTCCAGCGTGGAGGTCAAGATCGGTGTCACGGACAGCCCGCGTGAGCTGACCTTCAACAGCGCGCAGTCGCCGACCGAGGTGGAGCAGCAGTTCACCGACGCCTTGAGCTCGGGAACCGGTGTGCTCGCGCTGACCGACGAGAAGGGCCGTCGCTTCCTGGTGCAGACCGCCAAGATCGCCTACGTCGAGATCGGTGCCGCCGACGTGCGCCGGGTCGGCTTCGGTGTGACGGTGGAATCCGCCTGAGGGCAGCTCTAGGAGCGTGTGAGCGGCACGTGTGACAGTCCGCCCCAGGCGAACTGCACCGTGCCCTCCACGGCCGAATCCTTGTCGATCGGCCGGTCGTTGTTGAGCCAGTAGCGCGCCGAGTCGACGCTGATGGCCACGAGGCCGACGGCGATCATCCTGGCGCGATGCGCCTCCAGTCCCGAATCCCGGCTGATCAGATCGAACACGGCATCGGTGCAGGCCTCGGTGGCCACCTTCACCTGCGCGGCGACCTGGGGTTCGGTGACGTAGTCGTTCTCGAAGATCAACCGGTAGCCCTGGCTGTCGTGTTCGATGAAATCGAAGAACGCCTCGACGGCGGCGCGCAGACGCTGCCGGTTGTCGGTCGTCGTACGCAGCGCCTGGCGCACCCCGGAGACCAGGTTGTCGACGTGGCGCTGCAGGACCGCCAGGTACAGCTCGAGCTTCGACGAGAAGTGTTGATAGAGAACCGGTTTACTCACACCGGCACGGTCGGCGATCTCGTCCATGCCTGCGGCGTGGTAGCCGCGGTCGACGAAGACCTCGCTCGCGGCGATCAGCAGCTGACCCCGCCGCTCATCGCGGGGCAGACGGTTACCGCGTCGGTTACCACCTGCCGGCCGCTTTTCGCCTCTCCTCTCGGCGGTGTTGGCGAGATCGCTCATCAAGTCCTCAATCTGTATTGCTCTGGCGCACTTGGGGCATGTTCGCCCAGTGGCTCATCGGGACGACATTACTACCGTTGACCGTCAGCGTGCGAAACGTGCCCACAGGGTTCTCCATGGTGCGGCGGGTTCGCCGAGCCGCCTTCCGGGCCGGCCCCCGGGTCATGTTTCGAAATGACACCGGCGCGGTCACAGAGCGGGCGCGCGGGCGCTGGTCACACAGTCGGCTGTGCCATCCTGGTTCGGTGACCTACGACCCGGGACGTCGCGGGGGTGGTTATGTCCCGGCGCTGCGCGATGAATGGCGCGAGCCGTTGCGCGCACAACGCGATCCGGTCGCGGTCGATTCGGGCCGCGTGCGATCCAATCGGGACGACCATCAGCGCTGGCGCAAACAGACCTGGCTCGGGCGGTTCGTCTCCACCTACGGCTGGCGGGCCTACGCCCTGCCGGTGCTGATCGTGCTCACCGTGGTGGTCGTCTACCAGACCGTCACCGGCACGGCGGCTCCTCCGCAGGCGGCCGAGGCCGAGGGCCCCGTGCAGGGACCGCCGACCCTCGACGTCGGCACCGCGATCGTGGGCGCCCCGCCGAAGGGCCTCACACAGTTCGACGCCAACCTGCCCACCGGCATCCTGCCCGCGGGCGGAGCGTTCACCGAGGCCGGCGCCAAGACGTGGCACATCGTGCCCGGCACCACCCCCAAGATCGGCGCGGGGGAGACCAAGTCGTTCACCTACACCATCGAGGTCGAGGACGGCCTGGACACCACGCCGTTCGGCGGTGACGACGGGTTCGCCCGCATGGTCGACGAAACGCTCGCCAACCCCAAGAGTTGGACACACAACGGTCTGTTCGCGTTCACCCGCGTCGACGCGAGCAGCGGTGTCGAACCCGACTTCCGGATCTCGCTCACCTCGCCGATGACCGTGCGCGAGGGCTGTGGCTACGACATCCCACTGGAGGCGTCCTGCTACAACCCGTCCTACAACGGCAGCGATGCCAGGGTCTTCATCAACGAGGCGCGCTGGGTGCGCGGCGCCGTGCCGTTCCAGGGCGACATCGGCTCGTACCGGCAATACGTGATCAACCACGAGGTCGGCCACGCCATCGGTTACCAGCGCCACGAGGCGTGCCCCGGCAACGGCGATCTGGCGCCGATCATGATGCAGCAGACGTTCTCCACGTCCAACGACGACGCGGCCAAGTTCGACCCCGAGACCGTCCAGGGCGACGGCCTGACGTGCCGCTTCAACCCTTGGCCGTATCCCATCGCCTGAGCCCGCGGGGCCGTCGGCGCGACGGTGCACTTCGCGGTCCGGCTCCGCCCACCAAACTGTGGTGAGATGGCGGCTGCCGGGAAGTGTGGCGGTCGGATTACCGTTGTTGGTACGAGCAGGGTTTTGACTTGAGGAGATGCGGTGTCCGCGAATTTGGATGTGTCGTTACCGCCACTGGTTGAGCCGGCCGACGAGCTGACCAGGGAAGAGGTGGCGCGCTACAGCCGGCACCTGATCATTCCGGATCTGGGGCTGGACGGGCAGAAACGGCTCAAGAACGCCAAGGTGCTGGTGATCGGTGCGGGCGGGCTCGGCTCGCCGACGCTGCTGTATCTGGCCGCGGCCGGGGTGGGCACCATCGGCATCGTCGAGTTCGACGTCGTCGACGAGTCCAACCTGCAGCGCCAGATCATCCACGGCCAGTCCGACATCGGGCGGTCCAAGGCGCAGAGCGCGCGAGACTCGATCGCCGAGATCAACCCGCTGGTGACGGTCAACCTGCACGAGTTCCGGCTCGAACCGGACAACGCCGTCGACCTGTTCGGCCAGTACGACCTGATCCTCGACGGCACCGACAACTTCGCCACGCGGTATCTGGTCAACGACGCGGCCGTGCTCGCGGGTAAGCCGTACGTGTGGGGTTCGATCTACCGGTTCGAGGGCCAGGTGTCGGTGTTCTGGGAGGACGCCCCCGACGGCCTCGGCCTGAACTACCGCGATCTGTACCCCGAGCCGCCGCCACCGGGAATGGTGCCGTCGTGCGCCGAAGGTGGCGTGCTGGGCATCCTGTGCTCGTCGATCGCCTCGATCATGGGCACCGAGGCGATCAAGCTCATCACCGGAATCGGTGAACCGCTGCTGGGTCGTCTCATGGTCTACGACGCGCTCGACATGACCTACCGCACGATCCGCATCCGCAAGGATCCGTCGACGCCGAAGATCACCGAACTCATCGACTACGAGGAGTTCTGTGGTGTGGTCTCCGACGAGGCCGCCGCTGCGGCCGCCGACTCCACGGTCACCCCGCGTGAGCTCAAGGAACTGCTGGACTCCGGAAAGCCGTTGGCGCTGATCGACGTCCGCGAGCGCGTCGAATGGGACATCAACCACATCGAGGGTGCCGAGCTGATCCCCAAGCCCACCTTCGAGTCCGGCGCGGCGCTGGCCAAGCTGCCGACCGACCGCACGCCGGTGTTCTACTGCAAGACCGGCGTCCGTTCGGCCGAGGTTCTCGCGATCGCCAAGAAGGCCGGATTCTCCGATGCGGTGCATCTGCAGGGCGGCATCGTGGCATGGGCGAAACAGCTCGAGCCCGACATGGTCATGTACTAGCGGCTGGTTTGCGGGCTCACCGCTTAGGCTGAGCGTGTGAGTGTGGAACGACCGCCGGAGCATGTGCTGGCGGCGTTCGGCCTGTCCGGGGTGCGCCCGGTACCGCTCGGCTCAAGCTGGGAGGGTGGCTGGCGCTGCGGCGAAGTTGTGATGTCGATGGTCGCCGATCACGCCAGGGCGGCGTGGTCGGCGAAAGTACGGGAGACGTTGTTCGTCGACGGTGTCCGCCTCGCGCGGCCCGTACGGTCCACCGACGGGCGTTACGTCGTCGCCGGTTGGCGCGCCGACACGTTCGTCGCCGGGACACCCGAACCACGGCATGACGAGGTCGTCTCGGCGGCCGTACGCCTGCACGAGGCCACGGCCAAGCTCGAACGACCCCGCTTTTTGACCCAACCGCCGGTCGCGCCGTGGGCCGACGTCGACGTGTTCATCGCCGCCGACCGCGCGGCATGGGAAGAGCGGCCGCTGCATTCGTTGCCGCAGGGCGCGCGCGTCGCACCGGGGTCGGCCGACGGCCAGAAGTCCATCGAGCTGATCAACCAGCTCGCGACGCTGCGCAAGCCCACCAAGAGCGCCAGCCAGCTGGTGCACGGGGACCTCTACGGCACAGTGCTTTTCGCCGGGGCCGCCGCGCCCGGCATCACCGACATCACGCCCTACTGGCGCCCGGCCTCCTGGGCGGCGGGCGTCGTCGTGGTCGACGCACTGTCGTGGGGCGACGCCGACGACGGCCTCATCGAACGCTGGGACTCGCTGCCCGAATGGCCGCAGATGCTGCTGCGGGCATTGATGTTCCGACTCGCCGTACACGCACTGCACCCGCGCTCCACCGCGGCGGCCTTCCCGGGGCTTGCCCGTACGGCGTCCCTGGTGCGTTTGATCCTGTAGAGGTCCACTACCTCTCGCGAGCAGACGCAAACTTGCCGGTTTTCCTGCCATTTCGGGCAGTTTTGTGACTGCTCGCGCTAGAAGATGTGACGGTACTCGCGCAACGGGACACGGCCGTCGGTGGCCAGAACACCCTCGGCGCGCAGGCGTTCGAGCTGGCGGGTCGCCAGATGCGGTGCGGGTCGCCCCGACGCGGGAACCACCCGGTGCCACGGCAGATCAGACGAGTCGGTGCGCATGATCCACCCGACGATGCGCGGACTCGACAGCCCGGCCACCTCGGCGATGTCGCCGTAGGTCGACACCGTCCCTGGTGGGATCGCCGCGACCAGCGCGCGGACCGCCTCCACCTGTTCCTCGGTGACGCGCGCCATCTCAGCCCAGCTGCCGGCGGATCAACTCGGCGGTCTCGGCGGGTTTGGCCTGAGCCACCATGTGGTCGCAGTCCCAGTCCAGCAGCGTGAACTTCGAGCCCAGCCGGTCGGTCAGCCCGTCGATGAGCGCGTCGGCCACGAACGGTGGACGGCAGCGTTTCGCCCGCACCAGCACCGTCGGGATCGGATTGTGCGGCAGCACAACCGGGCGCGCGAGCTCACTCCAGTACGACATCGCCGCCGGGATGCTGATGCGCCAGCCGACGCGGCCCTCACCCACCTCGACGAGATGTTCGTCGAGCTCACGTTCGACCTCGGCGGGATCCACCTCACCCCACGACCCGTTGACCTTGTCCAGGCGTGCCTCCTCGCGGTCGGGGTAGTCCGGCGAGGACAGCATGTCGTCGGCGATGTCACGCATCCACTCTCCGTCCAGCCCGATCGCCGGGTCGAGCAGCACCAGACCGCTCACCAGATCCGGGTGCGCGGCACTCAGATTCAGCGCCAGCGCACCGCCGAACGAATGTCCCACCACGAGCGTCGGGCGATCCAGCAGCGCCGCGAGCGCGGCGACGTTGGCGTCGATCGTCCATGGCGCCGCCCACGACGACCGGCCGTGGCCGATCAGATCGGGCGCGAGGACGCCGACCTCGGGCAGATGTTCGGTCGCCAGGGTCTGCCAGCGTTGACCGTGACCGGTCAGACCGTGGATGAGCAGAACCTGCGCAGCGCCGGCAGGGCCGTAACGGTGGACATGGAGCACGTCTGTCGCCATGCCACTGATGCTGCCACTCCGCTACTTGTCGGGCTCGTCGCTCCAATCCACTCCGCTACTTGTCGGGCTCGTCGCTCCAATCCACTCCGCTACTTGTCGGTGCCCTCTGGTGTCATTCACCTCATGACCACACGCCCCGCCGAGTCCGCACCGCAGACCGCCTCTACGCTCCTCGAGCCGGGGAGCAACGGTGTCGTGCGCCTGCTGGGCGGGCCGGGGACCGGCAAGAGCTCGCTGCTGGTCGACACCGCCGTGCAGCACATCCTGGCCGGTGCCGACCCGGAATCGGTTCTTCTGCTGACCGGTTCGGCACGCCTGCGCACCGCGGCACGTGCCGCGATCACCGCGCGGCTGCTCGGCGCCGGAACCGTCGGTGTGGTCCGTGAACCGCTCGTGCGCACCGTGCACTCGTACGCGTTCGCGGTCCTGCGGCTGGCGGCCCAGCGCAACGGCGACCCGCCACCGCGCCTGATCACCAGCGCCGAACAGGACGGCATCATCCGCGAGCTGCTGGCCGGCGACCTCGAGGACGGTCACCGCTCGCCCGTCGGCTGGCCTGAACAGCTGTGGCCCGCGCTGACCACCGCGGGGTTCGCCACCGAGTTGCGCGACCTGATGGCACGCTGCACCGAACGCGGTGTGGATCCGATTGCGCTGCAACGCCTCGGACGCACAGCCAAGCGCCCCGAGTGGCTGGCAGCGGGCCGCTTCGCGCAGGCCTACGAGCAGATCATGCTGCTGCGGTCGGCCGTGGGCATGGCCGCGCCGCAGGCCACCGTCCCCGCCCTGGGTGCCGCCGAACTGGTCGGCGCCGCGCTGGAGGCCCTCGGCGCCGACGACGAACTGCTCGACACCGAACGCAACCGCATCAAGCTGCTGTTGGTCGACGACGCCCAGCACCTCGACCCGCAGGCCGCGCGGCTGGTGCGGGCGCTGGCGGCGGGCACCGGGCTCACGGTGATCGCAGGTGATCCCGACCAGTCGGTGTTCGGGTACCGCGGCGCCGATCCGGTGCTGCTGCGCGACGACACCCACCCGGCCATCACCCTGACGCAGTCCTACCGTTGCGCGCCCGAGATCGCGTCGGCCATCACGGGTCTGGGCCAGCGCCTGCCCGGCGTCAGCGACACGCGGCACTGGACCGGCAACCCGCAGCGCGAGGGCACGGTGACGGTGCGGCTGGCCGCCTCCACACACGCCGAAGGCACGATGATCGCCGACGCGCTGCGACGCGCCCACCTGGTCGACGGCATTCCCTGGTCGCAGATGGCGGTGATCGTGCGGTCGGTGCCGCGGGTCGGCACGGCCCTCGCCCGCGCGCTGACCGCGGCCGGTGTGCCCGTGCAGGACAACGGCACCGACGTGCCGGTCGGCCGGCAGCCCGCTGCCGCGGCGCTGCTGACGGTGCTCGACGTGACCGCGACGGGTCACCTGGACGCCGACAGCGCGGTCGCGCTGCTCACCGGTCCCATCGGGCGCGTCGACCCGGTCACCCTGCGCCAGTTGCGGCGCGCGTTGCGCCGCGCCGACGGCTCCCAGCCACCACGGGATTTCGGCGACCTGCTGGTCGACGCCATCGAGCGCGAGCCGAAGGGGTTGTCGGCCGAGCACGCTCGGACGCTGCGGCGGTTGCGCGCGGTCCTCACCGCGGCGCGCCGCAGCGACGCCTCCGGCGCGGATCCGCGCTACACGCTGTGGCAGGCCTGGCACGCCAGCGGGCTGCAGCGGCGCTGGCTCGCGGCCAGTGAGCGCGGCGGCAGCGTCGGTGCGCAGGCCGATCGCGATCTCGACGCGGTCACGACGCTGTTCGACGTGGCCGATCAGTATGTCAACCGCACGGCAGGCGCCTCCCTGCGCGGGTTGGTCGACCATGTGACGCGCCTGGGCGCGGCGGTGGCCAGGACCGAACCCGAAACCGCCGCCGAAGCCGTCGCGGTGCTCAGCGTGCACGGCGCGCTGGCAGGCGAATGGGACTTCGTGGTGATCGCCGGTGTCCAGGAAGGTCTGTGGCCCAACATGATCCCCCGCGGCGGGGTGTTGGGCACCCAGCATCTCGTCGACGTCCTCGACGGGGTGGCCGACATGACCGACCGCACGGTGTCCACGCGGGCGCCACTGGTCGCCGAGGAACGCCGCCTGCTGATGGCGGCGATGGGCCGTGCACGGACCCGGGTGATGATCACCGCGGTCGACAGCGACACCGGTGACGAATCGCTGCTGCCGTCGCCGTTCTGCGCCGAGATCTCCGCATGGGCGACCGAACCGGTGGCCGAACCGCCGCTGGTCGCCCCGCGGGTGCTGGCCCCCTCGGCGCTCGTCGGCCGGCTGCGCGCGGTGGTGTGCGCACCCGACGGCGCGGTCGATGACGACGCACGGGCCTGCGCGGCAGCGCAATTGGCCCGGCTGGCGGCCGCGGGCGTGCCCGGTGCGGACCCGTCGCAGTGGCATGCCATGACCTCGCTGACCACCGAGGAACCGCTGTGGTCGGAACCCGGGCATGTGGTCACGCTGTCCCCGTCGACGCTGCAGATGCTCACCGACTGCCCGCTGCGCTGGCTGCTGGAGCGCCACGGCGGCGACGACGGCCGCGATGTCCGGTCGACGGTGGGCTCGTTGGTGCACGCGCTGGTCTCCGAGCCGGGCAAGACCGAGAGCCAGCTGGTCAACGAGCTCGAAAAGGTCTGGGACGACCTGCCGTACGACGCCAAGTGGTACTCGGACAACGAGCTGGCGCGCCACCGCGCGATGCTGGAGACGTTCACGCGGTGGCGCGAGGACACCCGGCGTCAACTCACCGAGGTCGCCACCGAGATCCCCGTCGAGGGCATCGTCGTCGAACCGGGGGAGAACACCCCGGGCGTGCGGGTCCGTGGTCGGTTGGACCGGTTGGAGCGCGACGAGGCGGGCCGACTGGTGGTCGTCGACCTGAAGACCGGCAAGAGTCCGGTGACCAAGGACGACGCGCAGAACCACGCCCAGCTGGCGATGTACCAACTCGCCGTCGCCGCGGGCCTTCTCGACGACGGTGACGAACCCGGCGGCGGCAAGCTGGTCTACCTGGGCAAGGCCGGCGCGGCAGGCGCCACCGAGCGTGAGCAGGATCCGCTGACCCCGGACAAGCGCGCCGAGTGGCTCGAGACCGTGGGAGAGGCCGCCGCCGCGACGGCGGGCCCGCGGTTCGTGGCGCGGGTCAACAACGGCTGCGCCAACTGCCCGGTGCGCTCCAGTTGCCCGGCCCAGGCCAATGGGGACCGGCCGTGACGCAGGTAGCATCGCCCGTCGTGCAGGCGCGATACAGCCCGGTCGAGCTCTCGGCGGCCCTCGGGCTTTTCCCGCCCACCGATGAACAGGCCGCGGTGATCGCCGCGCCGCCAGGGCCGCTGGTCGTGATCGCCGGTGCCGGTGCGGGCAAGACCGAGACCATGGCTGCGCGCGTGGTGTGGTTGGTGGCCAACGGGTTCGCCACGCCGTCGCAGGTGCTGGGTCTGACATTCACGCGCAAGGCCGCCGGTCAGCTGCTGCGCCGGGTCCGCACGCGGCTCGCGCGTCTGGCCGGTGCCGGACTGGCACCGGGCTCGGGTGCGTCCGACGAATCGGCGACCGTCAGCACCTACCACGCGTTCGCGGGAACCCTGCTGCGTGAGCACGGCCTGTTGCTGCCCGTCGAACCCGACACCCGGCTGCTCAGCGAGACCGAGCTGTGGCAGCTGGCCTACGACGTGGTGTGTGCCCACCCCGGACACCTCGACACCGAGAAGACCCCGGCGGCCGTCACCGCGATGGTGTTGCGGCTCTCGGGCGCACTCGCCGAGCATCTCGTGGACACCGACCAGTTGCGGGACACACACGTCGAACTGGAGCGACTGGTCCACACCCTGCCCGCCGGGCCGTATCAGCGTGACCGCGGGCCCAGCCAGTGGCTGCTGCGCATGCTCGCCACCCAAACCGAGCGCACCGAACTGGTGCCGCTCATCGACGCGCTGCACCAGCGCATGCGCGCCGAGAAGGTCATGGACTTCGGCATGCAGATGGCCGCGGCCGCACGCTTGGCGGCGCGGTTCCCGCAGGTGGGCGAGCAACTGCGGCAGCGCTTTCGCGTGGTGCTGCTCGACGAGTACCAGGACACCGGCCACGCGCAGCGCATCGCGTTGTCGTCGTTGTTCGGCGGCGGTGCCGACGACGGTCTCGCGCTCACCGCGGTGGGCGATCCGATCCAGTCGATCTACGGCTGGCGCGGGGCCTCGGCGACCAACCTGCCGCGGTTCACCACCGATTTCCCGTACTCCGACGGCACCCCCGCGCCGACGCTGGAGCTGCGGACCAGTTGGCGCAACCCGCCCAGCACGCTGCACGTGGCCAACGCGGTCTCCGAGGAAGCGCGCCGCCGCTCGGTGGCCGTCCGCGCACTGCGGCCCCGGCCCGACGCCGAACCTGGCACGATCCGCTGCGCGTTGCTGAACAACGTCGCCGCCGAACGCGACTGGGTCGCAGACCATCTCGCCCGTGCCTACCACGGCGCCATCGGACGCGGCGAGGCCGCGCCCACCGCGGCGGTGCTCGTGCGGCGCAACGCCGACGCCGCGCCGATGGCCGAGGCGCTCACCGCGCGTGGCGTTCCCGTCGAGGTCGTCGGTGTCGCCGGGCTGCTCGCCGTGCCCGAGGTCGCCGACCTGGTGGCGATGCTGCGGCTGATCGCCGACCCGACCGCCGGCTCGGCGGTCATGCGGATCCTCACCGGTCCGCGCTGGCGGTTCGGTGCCCGTGACATCGCCGCGCTGTGGCGGCGTGCCGTCGAACTCGACGACCGGCCGAAAGGCGAACTGGGCACGGCGGACATCGTCGCGCAGGCCGCACCCGACGCCGACTCCGCGTGCCTGGCCGACGCGATCTGCGACCCGGGAGATGCCGAACGGTATTCGCCTGCCGGGTACCAGCGCATCGTCGCGCTGGGACGTGAACTCACCATGCTGCGCGCGCACCTGGGCCATCCGCTGCCGGAACTGGTCGCCGAGGTGCGCCGCGTGCTGGGCCTGGACGCCGAGGCCCGCGCCGTACGCCCCGTCGCGGCCGGGTGGGCAGGCACCGAGAACCTCGACCGGTTCAGCGATCTGGTGTCCGATTTCGCCGGCCACGCAAGCGCCTCGGTATCGGCGTTGCTCGCCTACCTCGATGCCGCGGTGGAGGTCGAGAACGGTCTGGCCCCAGCGGAGCTCACGGTGTCGCACGACCGCGTGCAGATCCTCACCGTCCACGCGGCCAAGGGACTGGAATGGCAGGTGGTGGCGGTGCCGCACCTGAGTGCCCGGGTGTTCCCGTCGACCACCCAGGCGCGGACATGGCTGACCGATGCCTCCGACCTGCCGCCGCTGCTGCGCGGTGACCGTGCCACCGAGTCCGAGATCGGCGTCCCGGTTCTGGACACGTCTGACATCTACGACCGGAAAATCCTGTCCGACAAGATCTCTGACCACAAGAAGAGCCTGGATCAGCGGCGGGTGGATGAAGAGCGTCGGCTGCTGTACGTCGCGATCACCCGTGCGGAGGACACGCTGCTGCTGTCCGGGCATCACTGGGGCGCCACCGAGAGCAAACCGCGCGGGCCCTCGGAGTTCCTGTGCGAGCTGAAGACCATCCTGGAAGAGGCCACGGCAGCGGGTACGCCGTGCGGTGAGATCGAGCACTGGGCACCGGATCCCGCACCGGGCGAGACCAATCCACTGCGCGATCAGGTGGTCGAGGCGCTGTGGCCGCCGGTGGCCTCCGCCGATGACCATGTGCACCGCGGTGCGCAACTGGTCGCCGCCGCGATGGCCGGTGAGGTGAGCGCCGAGGCCGATCAGGAGGGCTGGGCCGCCGACGTCGACGCACTGCTGGCCGAACGCGAGCGCCCACCGCAACAGGAGGACACCGAACTGCCGGGTCAGCTGTCGGTGAGCACCCTGGTCGAACTCAGCCGTGACCCGAAGGCCGCGCTGACGCGGCTGCGGCGCCGCCTACCGCAACGGCCTGATCCACATGCCCTGCTGGGCACCACATTCCACGAGTGGGTGCAGCGCTACTTCCATGCCGAGCGCCTCTTCGACCTCGACGACCTTCCCGGTGCGGTCGACAGTGACAGCGGACGCGCCGTCGAGGAGAGCCTGGCCGAACTGCAGGACGCGTTCGTCAAATCCCCGTGGGCCGCGCGCACCCCGGTGGAGGTCGAGGTGCCGTTCGACATGGTGCTCGGCGAGACCGTCGTGCGGGGCCGCATCGACGCGGTGTTCGCCGAACCGGACGGCACCACCATGGTTCTCGACTGGAAGACCGGCGACCCGCCGGAAACTCCGGAGGCCAAGGAACACGCGGCGGTTCAGCTCGCGGTGTACCGGCTGGCGTGGGCGGCAATGCGCGGCTGCCCGCCCGAGTCGGTGCGCGCGGCGTTCCACTATGTCCGTTCCGGTCAGACCGTCATCCCCGAAACCCTGCCCGGAGCAGAAGAACTGGTGAAACTGCTCGCCGCAGCGCCGACCGAAACAGCCGAGGAAGCCGACCGGATCACGTGATCGCGGTGCCCACCGCCAGACCGATGCCATAGGTGATCGCGAGTGCAAGGCCGCCGCCGATCACGTTGCGCAACACCGCACGGCCCTTGGGTGCGCCGCCCAGACCCGCCGACACCGCGCCGGTCAGCATCAGCGCGAGCAGCACGGCCACCACCGTCACCGGGACGCGGGCGGTGGTCGGAGGCACCAGGATCGCGATCAGTGGCAGCAGCGCGCCGGTGGTGAAAGCCAGCGCCGAGGACATCGCGGCCTGCCACGGGTTGGTCAGTTCGGTGGGGTCGATCCCCAGTTCGATCTCGGCGTGCGCGGCGAAGGCGTCGTGGTCTGAGAGTTCCTCGGCCACCGCACGCGCGGTCGCAGGCGACAATCCCTTGCCTTCGTAGAGGGCCGCGAGTTCGTCCAACTCGGCGGCCGGATCTTCGCGCAGTTCGCGCCGTTCCTTGCTCAGGAGTGCACGTTCGGTGTCGCGCTGCGTGCTCACCGAGACGTACTCGCCCAGGGCCATCGAGACCGCCCCGGCGGCCAACCCGGCTATGCCTGCGGTCAGGATGGGCTCGCGCGATGCGGTCGCCGCGGCAACGCCGACGACGATGCCCGCGGTGGAGACGATGCCGTCGTTGGCTCCCAGGACACCGGCCCGCAGCCAGTTGAGTTTCGATGCGACGGAACCGATGTGCGGTTCTGCGGGATGCGTGGAATTGGCCACGATTGTGACGATATCGATCAGAACGGCGCGTCACCAGCAACCATAGCCTTGCCAAACTTTCGTGCAACGCACGCGAAACCGGCTGCGTCCGCAATGTTCCGCGCCATACCGGCGCGGGCCCGGAAAGTCGGTCAGGAGTGGCGGTACACCTTGAGCGCGGTGGTGATCATCGGAATCTGCAGGGGCAGGCGGGCGATCGCGCCGAGGCGCAGCGGCCACGGCTTGTTCCACCACAGCCGCACCATGTTGACGTTGGCCGGGAACACCGAGATGAACAGCGCCACCGCGGCCAGCGCGCCGAGCCTGCGGGTGCGCGGGGAGGCGAGCAGGGCGCCGGTGGCGAGCTCGCCTACGCCCGAGGCGTAGGTGTAGAACCGTGCGCTTCCCGGCAGTTCGGCGGGAACGATCGAGTCGAACGGTTTGGGGGCGAGGAAGTGCAGGGTCCCGATGCCGAACAACATCGCCGCGAGGCGACGTGCTTCGGGAGCGGCGGTGATCTGCGCGGGCGAGGGTGCGGTCATGGTTACATTGTGGCGTGCGACTGCTCGGATCGGTCCAGGCAAACACTGGCCGGCTGTCCTGGATGACTCGTGGCTAAAGGCAGGTTACGGCGCCGCCTGGCCGCCATCGACTCGAATCTGACCTCGCAGCCAGACGCCGCGCTCGTGGATGTGTTGCGGATTCCCGAACCGTTCATCAGCCCGAGCCGCAAGATCGCGATGCGCCTGCTCTACGCGACCGGCGCCCTGTTCGCGGCCGTGTTGATCGTCTACCTGGACCGCCACGGCTACCGCGACATCAACGCCACGCCGGACGAGAACGATCCGCTGTCGTTCTTGGACTGCCTCTACTATGCGACGGTCTCGCTGTCGACGACCGGCTACGGCGACATCACGCCGTACACCGAGTCGGCGCGGCTGGTCAACGTCCTGGTCATCACGCCGTTGCGGGTGGCGTTCCTGATCGTCCTCATCGGCACCACGGTGGAAACGCTGACCACCCAGTCGCGGCAGGCGCTGAAGATCCAGCGATGGAGGAGCAAAGTGCGCAACCACACCGTGGTGATCGGATACGGCACCAAGGGCCGCACGGCCGTGGCGGCCATGGTCGGCGACGATGTCGCACCGGCCGACATCGTCGTCGTCGACGAGAACGCCTCGGCGTTGGAGCGGGCGCGAAGCGCTGGGCTGGTCACCGTGCACGGCGACGCCACGAAGTCCGACATCTTGCGCCTCGCGAGCGCCCAGCACGCCAAGGCGATCATCGTCGCCACCGACGACGACGCGAGCGCTGTGCTGGTGACGCTGACCGCCCGCGAACTGGCCCCCAAGGCCAAGATCATCGCCGCGGCGCGCGAGGCCGAGAACCAGCACCTGCTGCGGCAGTCGGGTGCGGACTCGACGGTGGTGTCCTCGGAGACGGCGGGCCGTCTGCTGGGTATCGCCACGCAGACTCCGAGCGTGGTGGAGATGATGGAAGACCTGCTGACGCCCGACGCCGGCTTCGCGATCGCCGAACGGGAGGTCAGCCCGAAAGAGGAGGGCGGTTCGCCGCGGCACCTGCACGACATCGTGCTCGGGGTCGTGCGCGGCGGCCGCCTGGTGCGCGTCGACGATCCGGAGGTCGACGCGCTGGAGGCCGGCGACCGGCTCCTGTACATCCGCAGTGCGGACGCCGAACGATGAGCGAACACCGCACGTTCGGGCTCCGTAACGTCCCGCTGCTGTCCCGGGTCGGCGCCGATCGCGCCGATACCTTGCGCACCGACGTCGACGCCGCCCTGGCGGGCTGGCCCGACGCGCTGGTGCTACGCGTGGACCGCCGCAACCAGGTGCTCATCGCCAACGGTCAGGTGGTGCTCGGTGAGGCCGGCGCACTCGGAGACCGGCCGCCCGAGCACGCGGTGTTCCTGGGACGTCTGCAGGACGGCAGGCACGTATGGGGTATCCGGGCGGATCTGGAGGCGCCCGAGGATGCCGACCTGGGGACCGAGGTGCTCGACCTGCGCCGGGCCGGGCAGATCTTCGACGACACCAGCGCCCAGTTGGTGGCGACCGCCACGGCGCTGCTCAACTGGCATGACAACGCGCGGCACAGCGCGATCGACGGGGCGCCGACCCGGCCCGCCAAGGGCGGCTGGTCGCGCGTCAACCCGCTGACCGGTCACGAGGAGTTCCCGCGGATCGATCCCGCCGTCATCTGCCTGGTGCACGACGGGCATGACCGGGCGGTGCTGGCCCGTCAGACGCTGTGGCCGGAGCGGTTGTTCTCGATTCTGGCCGGGTTCGTCGAGGCCGGCGAGTCGTTCGAGACGTGCGTGCAACGCGAGATCGCCGAGGAGGTCGGGCTCACGGTCACCGACGTGCAGTACCTCGGCAGCCAGCCGTGGCCGTTCCCGCGCTCGCTCATGGTCGGTTTCCACGCGATCGGCGATCCCGAGCAGCCGTTCTCCTACAACGACGGCGAGATCGCCGAGGCCGCGTGGTTCACCCGCGATGAGATCCGCGCGGCACTCGATCAGGGGGACTGGAACAGCGACTCGCCGTCACGGCTCCTGCTGCCAGGCTCCATCTCGATCGCCCGCGAGATCATCGAATCCTGGGCCGCACTCGACTGAGTGGCCCATTCTCGGGATAAGGTCAGCCGAGCTTGGCCTTGACCTGCTTGATGGTCGGGTTGGTCAGCGTGGATCCGTCGGCGAACTTGACCGTCGGCACCACGTGATTGCCGCCGTTGACCGAACCGACGAACTCGGCTGCTGCGGGATCGCCCTCGATGTCGACCTCGGTGTAGGGGATGCCTTCGGCCTTGAGAGCGGTCTTCAGGCGAGAGCAGTAGCCGCACCATGTGGTGGTGTACATGATGAGTTCGCTGGAAGCAGTAGTCATAGTGTGCACAACGTAACTCAGCCGGGCGGTATGCCTGTGATCAGGTCACGCCATAACGGCCGCGCGGTGTGATGGGAGAGACACGACCACGTCGGGTTGTACCCGTGGCCGGGGACTCCCACGAATCGGACGAATTACGCCTGCGGGTACGGCAATTCGTCGCCGAACAACAACCGGCGGGCACGATCGGGTGTTACGCCGACAGCGCCGGTTGAGACGAGGAGTTGGCCCGCGCGCGACCGCCGGCGCACCGGGCGAAGCCGTGCGGACCGACCGGTCTTCGGCGACTTCGCGGTCGCGGCGGTGCGCCCGTCGTGTCGCCGCACCGGGACGCTCGCCGCACCGATCTCGCGACCGGCGCGCCGGGCTGGGGGCGCTCATCGCCGGCATCTGATCTTGAGGTGCACACGCCGCTGATCTTGAGTGGCGCACGCCACAATGCACGCGGATCGGATTAGCCCGGTCCCATCCGTGGAACCCCTGAGGTCAGATCCGCATGCTCACCACGAGTTGCGGTTGATGCCGAAGGGGGAATGGATGACCCAGCACAGCAAATCCGACCAGGCGCGTAAGAGCTTCATCGACTCGGTGAAGGGCACCGCCAAGGAGGTTGTCGGTGCTGTCACCGGCAACGACTCGCTGACCGCCGAGGGCCAGCTGGAGAAGACGCAGGCCAAGGAACGCAGGGAAGCCGGTCGCGCTGCGGCGGTGGCCGACGCCGAGGCCCGCCAGGCTCGCGCCGAGGAGGCGCAGGCCCAGGCTGATGGCGCACAGAAGCGCGCCGCAGTAGCCGCAGAGGCCGCGGTTGTCGAGAACGACGTGCGCGCCCAGCAGGACGCCCAGAAGCGTGAGGCCGAGGCCGCCGCGCGGCGTGACGCCGAACGTCAGAAGACGCAGGCCGACATCGACGCCCAACGTGAGGTTCAGTTGGCGGACGCAGCGGAACGCTCCGACGTCGCCGTGGCCCGCCAGGAGGCCGCCGAGGCGGCTGCTGATCACCAGGACGCGGTCAAGGAGTCGGCAGACGTGCGGGCCCGGGCCGATCGCATGCGCCAGGAGGCCGACAAATTGACCGAAGAAGCCGACCTGCCCGGCGACGAGAAATAGGAGTGCACATGAGGATCACAGACGTCCCGTTCGCCGTTCTGCGCCTGCAATACCAGGTGGCCAGGCTGCCGCTGCAACTGATCGAGGACCAGGTCATGACGCGCCTGGACCCGGAGACGCCGGCGCGGCTGTTCTACGAGCGCTCGTTCGGCAAGCTCGACGAGACCGTCGGTGGCGCGTTGGGCGCCGTGGACCTGCGTGAGCGGGGCTCCGCGCTCGTCGAGCGCAGCAACGCGCTGCTGCGGGCCATCCAGCTGGAGGCCGAGGCGACCCGCAACACCCGTGAGGCCGACGCGGAACTCCGGGAGGCCCAGGCGGAGGCGGCCGAGGACCTGAAGGACGCTCGCGCCGACCGCGAGCAGAACGTCAAGGAAGCCCGGTCGACGGCGCTGCAGCGCAAGCAGGCCGCCGAACAGGCACGCCAGAAGCGCACCCAGACCGCCAAGGCCAAGACCGACGAAGTGGCCGCCAAGCGCAAGGAGGTCGCCCAGACCGCCAAGCAGCGCAAGGAAGAGGCGATCAACACCGTCGAACAGGCCAAGACCAAGAACGCTCGGGCCAAGCTCGCCGACGCGCAGGAAACCCGCGTCGAGGCGGCCGAGAAGATCGTCGAAGCCGACCAGATCGAGGAGTGGGCCGAGGCCGAGAAGGCCAAACGTTCCTGACCTGACGCTCGCTCAACCGAACACCGACGACCCGAGGTCGTCGGTGTTCGGCCTTGTCGGGCGGTGCTGACATCATGGTCGGCATGCCGTTGGAGGCCCCCAGCCCAACCTTGGAAGATCTGGACGACGAACAGCGGGAAGCGGTGCTGGCTCCCCGCGGGCCGGTCTGTGTGCTGGCCGGGGCCGGTACCGGTAAGACCCGCACCATCACCCGGCGGATCGCGCACCTGGTGGCCGGCGGGCACGTCGCGGCCGGCCAGGTCCTCGCGGTGACGTTCACCGCGCGTGCGGCGGGGGAGATGCGGGCCCGGTTGCGGGCGCTCGGCCAGCAGACCGGGGTCCCGACGGGTGCGGTGCAGGCGGTGACGTTCCACGCGGCCGCACGCAGGCAGCTGCAGTACTTCTGGCCGCGGCTCGTCGGCGACACCGGATGGGAACTGCTCGACAGCAAGTTCTCGGTCGTCGCCCAGGCCGCCAACCGCGCCGGCCTCCAGCCCAGCACCGACGACGTACGCGACCTCGCGGGCGAAATTGAATGGGCCAAGGCATCTTTGATCACCCCCGAGGCGTACGGCGCCGCGGTCGCCAAGGTGGGACGCGACATCCCGCTCGATGCGCAGAAGGTCGCCGCGGTCTACTCCGGCTACGAGGCGCTCAAAGCGCGCCGCGACGGATCGGCCCTGCTCGACTTCGACGATCTGCTGTTGCACACGGCCGCGGCCATCGAGAACGACGCCGCGGTGGCCCAGGAGTTCCGCGACCGGTACCGCTGCTTCGTCGTCGACGAATATCAGGACGTCACGCCGTTGCAGCAGCGCGTGCTCGACGCCTGGCTGGGCGACCGTGACGATCTCACCGTCGTGGGTGACGCCAATCAGACCATCTACTCGTTCACCGGCGCCACGCCGCGCTATCTGTTGGATTTCTCGCGGCGTTTCCCCGACGCGGCGGTGGTGCGTCTCGAACGTGACTACCGCTCCACGCCGCAGGTGGTGTCGCTGGCCAACCGGGTGATCGCGGGTGCGCGTGGGCGGATGGCCGGCAGCAAGCTGCATCTGGTGGGCCAGCGGGACCCGGGCCCCAAGCCGACGTTCAACGAGTACCCCGACGAGGTGGCCGAGGCCAAGGGCGTGGCCAAGGCCATCCAGAAGCTGATCGAAAAAGGCACCGCGCCGGCCGAAATCGCGGTCCTCTACCGCATCAACGCGCAGTCGGAGGTGTACGAGGAGGCGCTCACCGAAGCCGGCATCGCGTTCCAGGTGCGCGGCGGGGAGGGCTTCTTCAGCCGTCAGGAGATCCGTCAAGCCCTCGTCGCGCTGCAACGCGCCGCCGAACGTGAGGTCGAGATCACCGATCTTCCCGTGTTCGTCCGCGAACTGCTGGAACCGCTGGGCCTCACCGCGGAGGCGCCCGCGGGCACCAGGGCGCGGGAGCGGTGGGAGGCGCTGGTCGCGCTCGCCGAACTCGTCGAGGAAGAGGTCGCGCTGCGGCCCGAACTGGATCTGCGCGCGCTGGTCGGCGAACTGCGTCAACGCGCCGACGCGCGGCACCCACCGGTGGTGCAGGGTGTGACTCTCGCGTCGCTGCACGCGGCCAAGGGCCTCGAATGGGACGCGGTGTTCCTCGTCGGTCTGGCCGATGGCACCCTGCCGATCTCGCATGCGCTTTCCCACGGTCCCGACAGTGAACCGGTCGAGGAGGAGCGCAGGCTGCTCTACGTCGGCGTCACCCGCGCACGCGTGCACCT
This sequence comes from Mycolicibacterium smegmatis, assembly GCF_001457595.1. Lineage (GTDB taxonomy): Bacteria > Actinomycetota > Actinomycetes > Mycobacteriales > Mycobacteriaceae > Mycobacterium > Mycobacterium smegmatis. The sequence continues at coordinate 2,096,806 of NZ_LN831039.1, forward strand.
CGCGCTGAGTTGGGCCCTTGCCCGCACCCCCGGTGGGCGGCAGGGGCGGCGGCCCTCGCGGTTCCTCAACGGCATCGCGCCGCAGACGGAGAATTCGTCATCGGGTCCGGACCGGCCGCGTCGGCAGCGGGGACCCGCTCCGCGCTGCCGCATCTGCAACGCGGCACTGTCCACCCCGCAGGCCATCATGCTGCGGCGGTGCGAGACGTGCCCGTCCAATCTCGACGAGGACCTGCTCGCCGAACTCAAGGAATGGCGGTTGCGTGTCTCGAAGGAGATGAAAGTGCCTGCCTACGTGGTGTTCACGGACACCACGCTGATGGCGATCGCCGAGACCCTGCCCACCGACGACGCCGCACTCGTGGCCATCCCGGGCATCGGGGCGCGCAAGCTCGAGCAGTACGGCGAGGACGTCGTGGCGCTCGTGCGGGGACGCGCCAACCGCCACGATTCGTAAAGATCGTGCCAAAACCGCAGGTAGAAAATAGGTTGTGCGATTCAGCTGCTAGGCTCTAGCCTCAGAAAGTCAACTCTGGCAACGAGAAGGTAAGGGGGTGTCCCGCGAAATGATCAGCTACGTCAACTTGAGCGAAGTCGCAGTGGCGGGCATGCCCGGGTTCATTCCTTCCGTTGTACCGGTGGCTGTTTCGTCGGCCCCCATGCCGCATCAGACGCCCGAGCTCGCGCATGCCGCTCACGCCGCCGCTGGTTGGCCGGCCGCCGCTGCCATTGCGCTGCAGCCCAAGCGTCGCCGCACCGCCGCCGCCACCGCGACACGCGCGTCCGTGGATCGGAGCCCCTTCTAGGTAGAGGCTTCACACCAGCCGAAAAGGCCACGGACCCGCAGTCACCCGGATCCGTGGCCATTTTTGTCGGACCCCCCGAGAAATCTGGTCGCAGGATCCATCAGCTCAGACAGATCACCGACAAATTCGACCAGATGCAGGGGGAAATACACATGTCCATTGCGATGACTGCTCCGACCACGGGCGTCGCGCCGATGACATGCGAGACGCGACTGCCGGCGGTGCCGTGCCATGTCGGTGACCCGGATCTGTGGTTCGCCGAGAGCCCCGGCGACCTTGAGCGGGCCAAGGCCCTGTGCGCGGGATGCCCGATCCGTGTGCAGTGCCTGACCGCGGCGCTCGAACGGCAGGAACCGTGGGGTGTCTGGGGTGGCGAAATTCTCGACCGCGGAAGCATTGTCGCGCGCAAGCGTCCGCGCGGGCGTCCGCGTAAGGATTCCGGCGGCAACCCTGCCGCCGCCTGATCGACCGCCCCGTCAACGGAAACGGCACCGAGTGCTTGCGCGCTCGGTGCCGTGACTGTGCTTGCCGCCCAGTGGTTCTGGGCGGAATCTGGGGATTCCGCTACGCGGCTTCCTCGGCGAAACCTGGAACCAGTTCGGTGGCAATGGCTTTCACCGGAACGTGCGCGTCGAGCTGGCAGCAGATGGCGACCGTGGAGGCGATCACACGCAGCGGGATCGCGAGGTTGGCCGGCAGGTCGAGGCTGCGCGCCATCTTGATCTGCGCGACGGAGTTGTCCATCTGGCTTGCCGCCATCTTCTGCAGCCACTTGCGGTTGTAGTGGAAGACGTCGACCTTGATGGGATCGACGTACTGGCGCAGCATGTCCTCGACCTCTTCGATCGAGACCTCCTGCCCCTTCTGCAAGAAGCCCGCACGTTCCATCGTCGGCAGGAGCTCGTCGTAGTTCTTGTCCCGCGCCAGCCGGATGGTCTCACCGAGCGAGGTGGGGAATCCACCGGGAAGCGGGGCGACCGCACCGAAGTCGATGACACCCATGCGCCCGTCGGGCAGCAGCATGAAGTTTCCGGGGTGCGCGTCGCCGTGCATCATCTCCAGGCGCGCCGGCGCGCCGAACGTCAGCTCGGTCAGCCGGGTGCCCATCAGGTCACGCTGCTCGGGGGTGCCCTCGCGGATGATGACCGACATCGGGATGCCTTCCATCCATTCGGAGATCACCACCTTGGGCGCGCTGGCGATGATCGCGGGCACCGCGAAGTGCGGGTCGTTGCGGTAGGCCTTGGCGAACGCACGCTGGTTGTCTGCCTCCAGCCGGTAGTCCAGTTCCATCTCGGTGCGCTCGGTCAGTTCGTCGACCACACCTTGGATGTCGGCACCGGGCGCGAGCTGCTTGAACACGCCGACCAGCCGCTGGATGGTCTTGAGGTCTGCGCGCAGTGCCTCGTCGGCGCCGGGGTACTGGATCTTGACGGCGACCTCACGCCCGTCGGAGAGCAATGATCAATACCTGTGGATGAGCCTCGGTGTGGGGGCGTGAAGATGGGCGCACCTTCCCGGGGATGATCTTCACGGAATCAGGTATTCGATCAAGACCGGCGTTGGCGCGCTGGTTGGGAAGGTACGCCCATGCTCACCGTAGTTCACGACACCGAGGACGCCAACGACAAGGCCAGCGGTGCTGGTCGGTCGTTGTTGGATGAGATCGTCCGCGACGGGGCCCGGCAGATGCTGGCCGCGGCGTTGCAGGCCGAGGTCGCCGCCTACGTGGCGCAGTTCGCCGATCAACTCGACGAGAACGGTCACCGGTTGGTGGTGCGAAACGGCTATCACCAGCCCCGGGAGGTGCTGACCGCCGCCGGCGCGGTGCAGGTGAAAGCGCCGCGGGTCAACGACCGCCGTGTCGACCCCGACACCGGTGAACGCAAGCGGTTCTCCTCGGCGATCCTGCCGGCCTGGGCGCGCAAGTCGCCGCAGATGAGCGAGGTACTGCCGCTGCTGTACCTGCACGGCCTGTCGAGCAACGATTTCACCCCTGCCCTCGAGCAGTTCCTCGGCTCCGGCGCTGGGCTGTCGGCCAGCACGATCACCCGGCTCACGGCGCAGTGGCAAGACGAGGCCCGCGCGTTTGGGGCCCGCGACCTCTCGGCCACTGATTACGTGTATCTGTGGGTCGACGGCATTCACCTCAAGGTGCGGCTGGACCAGGAAAAGCTCTGTCTGCTGGTGATGCTGGGCGTGCGTGCTGATGGCCGCAAGGAGCTCGTGGCGATCACCGACGGCTACCGCGAGTCGGCCGAGTCGTGGGCCGATCTGTTGCGCGACTGCAAGCGCCGCGGCATGACCGCCCCCGTACTCGCGATCGGCGATGGCGCGCTCGGGTTCTGGAAAGCAGTCCGCGAGGTTTTCCCGGCCACCAAAGAGCAGCGGTGCTGGTTTCATAAGCAGGCCAATGTTCTTGCTGCACTGCCGAAATCAGCGCACCCGTCGGCGCTGGCGGCGATCAAGGAGATCTACAACGCCGAGGATATCGACAAGGCCCAGATCGCGGTCAAGGCCTTCGAGGCCGACTTCGGCGCGAAGTATCCCAAGGCGGTCGCTAAGATCACCGACGACCTCGATGTGCTGCTGGAATTCTACAAGTATCCGGCCGAACATTGGATTCATCTGCGAACGACGAATCCGATCGAATCCACCTTTGCCACAGTGCGTTTGAGGACCAAGGTCACCAAGGGGCCCGGATCACGAGCGGCCGGACTAGCGATGGCCTACAAGCTCATCGACGCCGCCGCGGCCCGCTGGCGTGCCGTCAACGCCCCACACCTGGTCGCCCTGGTCCGCGCCGGCGCGGTCTTCCATAAAGGCAGACTGCTCGAACGACCCACCGACATCACCCCGCCAACATCGCCCTCAGACGGCGGTCAGCACGCCGGAACGGAGGTCGCCTGAAACACCCCGATCCACAGGTATTGACAATTCCTCCCCGTCGGACCAGATGCCCTTGTGTACCTGGCCGATGCTGGCCGAGGCCACCGGCTTGTCGTCGAACGACGAGAACCGGTCGCGCCACTTGGTGCCCAGCTGCGCGTCAAGCACGCGGTGCACCTTGGCCGCAGGAAGTGGGGGAGCGTCCTTCTGGAGTTTGGTGAGTGCCTCGCGGTACGGCTTGCCGTACTGCTCGGGGATGGCGGCCTCCATCACCGACAGCGCCTGGCCGACCTTCATCGCGCCGCCTTTGAGTTCGCCGAGGACGGTGAACAGTTGCTGAGCAGCCTTGTCCATCAGCTCGGCAGTGACTTCATCCTTCGACTTGCCGGTAAGGCGTTTGCCAAAGCCAAGTGCAGCCCGGCCGGCCATGCCGCCGGCGAGCCCGGCGAGCTTCGCGTTGCGAGCTACGCTTCCCCGTTTGATGTCAGACACCAGACCATCATCCACGACTCGGCCGAATACCCCGCAACCAACTGGCAACACTTGTTTTCAACATTGGCAATCCGGGTGCCGTGACCAGCGGCGGAAGCTCATCGAGTAGCCGTCGGCGGTCAGTTCGAGCGTGGTGTCCAGGGTCGCGGGCGGCTCCGGGGGATCGTCTGGCCCGGCGGTGCCGTTGACCGCGCGGATCACCAGCTCGACCTGCCGCAGCGCGAGCGCTGCGGTGGCCAGGATGGTGGCGCGGCTGGCGCTGCCGACGGTCCCGCGTAGCTGCGCCGCGAGCGCGGGCCACGCGGCATCACGGTCGGCACGGTGCAGGTCGGCGCAGTGCAGACAGCTGGTGACGCCCGGGATCACCAGCGGGCCCACCAGTCCGGTCCCGTCGCGCACGCGCACCGGTAGGTGTGCGATGCGGCCGCGGTGCAGTTCCCGCACGATGCGGGGTTCGGTGACCAGCTCGTCGGCCAGCACCACCAGGTCGGTGCCGGGTCGCGGGGTCGCGTAGGACTCGGCGGTGTGCTGAAGCCGCGCACCCGAGCGGCGCAGGGAGCCGGCCAGCAGTTCCGACAGCGGTCCGCGTCCGTGGATGCGGATGGTCGCGGTACGCGCGGGCCTGCCCGATCGGCGCACCAGGACCCCGGCGGAGTCCAAGGCGGCGAGGACGTCATCGACAAGTGCCGGGTCCCCGAATTGCTCGGTGGCCGAGCGCAGTTGCTCGATGCTGCGACCGGTCTGCAGGGCGTGCAGCAGATCGGTCAGCTGGGTGGGCGTCATCCCGTCGGGTGGCCGCACACGGACCGCGGTGCGCGGATCCCACCCGATCTGCACCGCGCCGTCGGGCCGCAGCAGCACCGGACGATCGGGAGTGAGCGTGAACCGTGCGGTCATTGATCGACCCTGCCACGGTTCGAAGGCCTCGGATCTCAGTTATCCACAGGCAAGTGATCAGGACTTGTCGTCCCCGGCGCCCTCGGTGCCGCTGTCGCCCTCTTGCGGCGGGTCGTTCTTCTGCAGGTCGGCGATCGCCTGGTCGATGGCGTCGTCGATCCCGCTCGTGTCGCCGCCGATCATGCGGTCGATGAACCCGGCCGGCTCGTCGAGATCGGACGCGCTGGGCAGCAGGTCCGGGTGCTGCCACACGCTGTCACGCGCGTCGGCGCCGACGGCCTCGGTCAGCCGCTCCCACAGCACGGCGGCCTCGCGCATCTTGCGGGGACGCAGTTCCAGCCCGACGAGCGTGGCGAAGGTCTGCTCGGCCGGTCCGCCGGTGGCGCGCCGGCGACGCATGGTCTCGGCCATCGCCGACGTCCCGGGAATGCGCTCACCCAGCGCGCCGGAGACGACGGTCTGCACCCAGCCCTCGACGAGCGCCAGCAGCGTCTCGAGGCGTTCGAGCGCGGCCTCCTGCTCCGGGGTGGCCTTGGGTTCGAAGATGCCCTGGTTGAGCAGCTGCTCCATCTCCGACGGGTCGCTCAGCGACGCCGGGTTGAAGCCGCGTGCGAAGTCCTCGATGCCGGACATGTCGACCTTCATGCCTTTGGCGAAGGCCTCGACCGCACCCAGCAGCTGGCTCGACAGCCACGGGACGTGGCTGAACAGGCGGTGGTGTGCGGCCTCGCGCGCCGCGAGGAACGTCAGGATCTCGCTGCGGGGACGCTCGAGTCCCTCGGCGAACGCCTCGATGGCCTCCGGCAGCAGCGCCGCGACGCCCTTGGGGCCCAACGGAAGCCCGATGTCGGTGGAGGTCAGCACCTCTCGCGAGAGCTTGCCCAGCGCCTGACCCAGCTGTGAGCCGAACGCCATGCCGCCCATCTGCGACATCATCGCCAGCAGCGGGCCCGCCATGGCCTTGGCCTCTTCGGGCAGCGCCGCGGTCCACATCGTCGACACCTGCTCGGCGACCGGGTCGCACAACCGCTTCCAGGTCTCCATGGTGTTGTCCAGCCAATCGCTGGGCGTCCAGGCCACGGTGCGGGTGGTCCCGGCGGGCAGCGGGGTCACACCGTCCAGCCACGTCTCGGCGAGCCGGACGGCGTCGGCCACCGCACCCGCGGTCTTCTCGGGCACCGGTGCGACGAACCCGATCGAGCTGTTGGCGAGTTGGCGGGCCAGGTCGTAGTTGACGGGGCCGGACTGTTTGCCGCCGGCCATCGCACTGCCGGCTCCGCTGAACATCTCACCGAGCTTGGTGAAGATCTGCCCGAGGTCGCCCATGTCGAAGCCGGCTCCGCCCATGCCCAAGCCGAACGGGTCCGACCCGGGGTTGCCGGAGCCGGAACCGGAGTCCGGGTCCTTCTTGTTCTTGTCTCGGTCCGGGTCGTCCCCGGCGGAGAAGCCGAAGGGCAGGTCAGCCATACCTGCAACCGTACTCATGACATCGAAGCCGCGTACGGGGGCGGGTCACGCTGTCAGTGAACACCGTGAGGAGCACGGTCAGCCACCATTGCGGCGCAGGCCTTACTGTGAACGGCGTGAACAGGCGGATTTTGACGCTGCTGGTTGCGTTGGTGCCGGTCGTGGCGTTCGGCGTGCTGCTGTCGGTGGTGCAGGTGCCCTTCGTTTCCCTGGGCCCCGGTCCGACGTTCAACACCCTCGGCGAGATCGACGGCAAACAGGTCGTCGACATCGAGGGGCCCGATGCGACGGTCCACCCCACGTCGGGGCATCTCAACATGACCACGGTGTCCCAGCGCGACGGCCTGACCCTGGGCCAGGCGATCACGCTGTGGATGTCCGGCCGCGAACAGCTCGTGCCGCGCGACCTGGTGTACCCGCCGGACAAGTCCAAGGACGAAATCGACGAGGCGAACACCGCCGACTTCAAGAACTCCGAGGACAGTGCCGAGTACGCCGCGCTGTCCTTTCTCAAGTACCCCATGGCGGTGACGGTGCAGAACGTCACCGACCCCGGCCCGTCGGCGGGCAAGCTGCAGGACGGCGACGCCATCGACGGCGTCAACGGCAAGCCCGTGGCCAACCTCGACGAGTTCCAGGCGCTGCTCAAGGAGACCAAGCCCGGCGACAAGCTCGTCATCGACTACCGCCGCAAGAACGCCCCGCCGGGGGAGGCCACCATCACCCTCGGCGACAACCCTGACCGCGACTACGGCTATCTGGGCATCGCGGTGCTCGACGCGCCGTGGGCGCCGTTCGACATCGAGTTCAACCTCGCCAACATCGGCGGCCCGTCGGCGGGCCTGATGTTCAGCCTCGCCGTCGTCGACAAACTGACCACCGGCGATCTCAACGACGGCAAGTTCATCGCGGGCACCGGCACCATCAGCGGTGACGGCAAGGTCGGCTCCATCGGCGGCATCACCCACAAGATGCTGGCGGCCAGCGAGGCCGGAGCCGAGGTGTTCCTGGTGCCCGCCGACAACTGCACCGAGGCCCGCTCGGCGCCGCGGGACGGCCTCGAGCTGGTGAAGGTCGAGACCCTTGAAGGGGCCGTCGACGCGCTCAAGACGATTTCCGCTGGTGGCGAACCTCCACGGTGCTGAGCCGCCGATCACAGCCCAATGACTAGAGTTGTACGAAATCGGGCGTCACACCTGGGCAGCCCCGAAAATCGCCGAACCTGAGACTGGAGTTGACGAGTGGGTATGCGGCCGACGGCAAGGATGCCGAAGCTGACGCGACGTAGTCGGGTCTTGATTGCTTTCGCGCTGGTGGCGGTGTTGCTGTTGCTGCTCGGGCCGCGGCTGATCGACACCTACGTCGACTGGCTGTGGTTCGGCGAACTCGGCTACCGCTCGGTGTTCACCACGGTGCTGGCCACCCGCCTGATCGTGTTCGTGGTCGTGGCGCTGGCGATCGGAGCCATCGTGTTCGCCGGTCTGGCACTGGCGTACCGGACCCGGCCGGTGTTCGTGCCGACCGCCGGCCCCAACGACCCGGTGGCGCGCTACCGCACGACGGTGATGGCGCGCCTGCGGCTGTTCGGTATCGGCGTCCCGGTGTTCATCGGGCTGCTGGCAGGCATCGTCGCGCAGAGCTACTGGGTGAAGATCCAGTTGTTCCTGCACGGCGGCGATTTCGGTATCACCGACCCCGAATTCGGCAAGGACCTCGGGTTCTACGCGTTCGATCTGCCGTTCTACCGTCTGGTGCTGACGTACCTGTTCGTGGCGACGTTCCTGGCGTTCGTCGCGAACCTGTTGGGGCACTACCTTTTCGGCGGTATCCGTCTGACCGGGCGGGTCGGCGCGCTCAGCCGCGCCGCGCGCATCCAGTTGATCAGCCTCGCGGGCACGCTCATCGTGCTCAAGGCGTTCGCGTACTGGCTGGACCGCTACGAACTGCTCAGCAACGATCGCTCGGCCAAGCCGTTCACGGGCGCGGGCTACACCGACATCAACGCCGTACTGCCGGCCAAGCTGATCATGCTCGCGATCGCGGTGATCTGCGCCGTGGCCGTGTTCTCCGCACTCGTGCTGCGGGACTTGCGCATTCCGGCCATCGGCGTGGCGTTGCTGCTGCTCAGCTCGCTGGTGGTGGGCGCGGGTTGGCCGCTGATCGTCGAGCAGTTCAGCGTCAAGCCCAACGCCGCGCAGAAGGAAGCCGAGTACATCAGCCGCAGTATCGAGGCGACCCGGCACGCCTACGGGCTCACCGATGAGACGGTGACCTACCGCAACTACGAGAACACCGGCCAGACCACCGCGGCTCAGGTCGCCGCCGACCGGGCGACCACGTCGAACATCCGACTGCTCGACCCCACGATCGTCAGCCCCGCGTTCACCCAGTTCCAGCAGGGCAAGAACTTCTACTACTTCCCGGATCAGCTGTCCATCGACCGCTACATCGGCCCGGACGGCAACCTGCGCGATTACGTGGTGGCCGCGCGTGAACTCAACCCGGACCGGTTGATCGACAACCAGCGCGACTGGATCAACCGCCACACCGTGTACACCCACGGCAACGGGTTCATCGCCTCACCGGCCAACACCGTGCGCGGTGTCGCCAACGACCCCAACCAGAACGGTGGTTACCCCGAGTTCCTCGCCAGCGTGGTCGGCGCGAACGGCAGCGTGATCTCGCCCGGACCGGCCCCGCTGGACCAGCCGCGCATCTACTTCGGCCCGGTCATCTCGAACACGCCCGCGGACTACGCGATCGTCGGCAAGACCGGTGACACCGACCGCGAGTACGACTACGAGACCAACACCGAGACCAAGAACTACACCTACGGCGGCAAGGGCGGTGTGCCGATCGGCAACTGGCTCAACCGCAGCGTGTTCGCCGCGAAGTTCGCCGAGCGGAACTTCCTGTTCTCCAACGTGATCGGCGAGAACAGCAAGATCCTGTTCAATCGCGACCCCGCCGAGCGCGTCGAGGCCGTCGCGCCGTGGCTGACCACAGACACCAGCGTGTATCCGGCCATCGTCAACAAGCGAATGGTGTGGATCGTCGACGGCTACACCACGCTGGACAACTACCCGTACTCGGAGTTGACGACGCTGTCGAGCGCGACCGCCGACTCCAACGAGGTGGCCGTCAACCGGTTGGCGCCGGACAAGAAGGTGTCCTACATCCGCAACTCGGTGAAGGCCACCGTCGACGCCTACGACGGCACGGTCACGCTGTACGCGCAGGACGAGAACGATCCCGTGCTCAAGGCGTGGATGGACGTGTTCCCCGGAACGGTGAAGCCCAAAGCCGACATCACCCCGGAACTGCAGGCGCACCTGCGTTACCCCGAGGACCTGTTCAAGGTGCAGCGGGCCCTGCTCGCCAAGTACCACGTGGACAACCCCGTGACGTTCTTCTCGGCGCAGGACTTCTGGGACGTGCCGCTGGATCCGAACCCGACGGCCAGCAGCTTCCAGCCGCCGTACTACATCGTCGCGAAAGACCTTGTGAAGAACGACAACTCGGCGTCGTTCCAGCTGACCAGTGCGCTGAACCGCTTCCAGCGCGACTTCCTGGCGGCCTATGTCAGTGCGAGCTCGGACCCCGAGACCTACGGCAAGCTCACGGTGCTGACCATCCCCGGTCAGGTCAACGGTCCCAAGCTGGCGTTCAACGCGATCAGTACCGACACCGCGGTCAGCCAGGACCTGGGTGTGATCGGTCGTGACAACCAGAACCGCATCCGCTGGGGCAACCTGCTCACGCTGCCGGTGGCCGACGGTGGCCTGCTCTACGTCGCACCGGTTTACGCCTCGCCGGGGTCCAGCGACGCCGCGTCGTCGTACCCGCGCCTCATCCGCGTGGCGATGCTGTACAACGACCGCGTCGGTTACGGTCCGACGGTCAGCGACGCCCTGACCGAACTGTTCGGTCCGGGCGCCGGTGCCACCGCCACCGATGTCGCACCGGCAGAGGGTAGGCCGGCGCAGTCCACACCGAACGGGCAGCAGCCTGCCGCGTCACCGCCGCCTGCCGCCAATGCCGACGGCCGTCCGGCGCAGGCTCCGCCGCCTCCGTCGGCGGCAACGCCGACCGGGCCCGTGCAGATCTCGCAGGCCAAGGCCGAAGCGCTGCAGGACCTGGAGTCGGCACTCACGGCCGCGCAGGAGGCCCAGCGCAGCGGTGACTTCGCCGAGTACGGTCAGGCGTTGCAGCGTCTGAACGACGCGATGAAGAAGTACGACTCCGCGAAGTAGCTCTTCTCGCGAGAAGACACAAACCTGCCCTTTTCCACGCGAAAAGCGGCAGGTTTGTGTCTTTTCGCCCCTCAAAACGGGTTCGCCCGTCTCGGATATTGGTGCGCCATCGGGGCCCTCCGGTGGGTGAGAATTGACCGATACTCACTGACGGGCGGATTGGGGGAGTCGCTGATGGCAGTGACGATCTCGCAGGTGCTCGCCAGCCGCCCTGCGCAACTGGCAGCAGCCGCCGCCGAGGTGGGCGCGGCGGCGAATGACCTCGGCAACCAGATCGCCCGTGAGCGCTTGCAGCTGACCAGGTTGGCTTCGGACTGGCGCGGCAGTGCGTCCGACACCGCACAGACACACGCCAACGAGATGTTCGGCGATCAGGAGCTCTACCGCGACCGGCTCACGTCCCTGCAGACGGCGATGGCTTCCGGTGGCGCAACGCTCGACGGCATCCGCACCTGGTTGTCGCAGCTGGTCTCGAGTCCGGAGGCGGACCTGTTCGACATCTCCGACGACGGCCGTGTCGCCCTGGGCTGGCGGCTGAAATTGCTTGTCGCGGCCTATCCCGTGCTGGCGATGAAATGGGGGATGCGGCGCCTGGCGCTGCAGACCGCCATCCAGACCGTATTGGCCGAATTCGACGCGGCGGACAAGGCGACGGCCGACAAGATGAACCGGATCCAGCAGGGGCTCGTGGGACATGGGTGACCCGACTCTCGACGTCGACGAGCAGACCATGCGCGACACCGCGTCGGTGTTCGACGAAACGGGCCGCGGTGTCAGCGGCAATCAGGCCGGACCGGCCATTTCCGGTGCGGCCGGGGCGATGCCCGCACTGGCGGTCGGCGCGGCGTGCGGGACAGTCGGGTTCGCCCTCACCGAGCAGGCGAAGCAGCTGGGGAGTGATGTGACGGTGTACGCGCAGAAGCTGCGGGTGGCCGCCGACCGCTACGAGCGCGGTGATGAGGAGGCGGCCGAACGGATCGATTTCGCCGGGACAGCAGAGCTGCCCGACGCCGGCGAGCATCCCCCGGTGAGTGATTACGAGCAGGCGCTGCGTGATGCCGGGCTCCTCACCGGCCCGGTGGTACCCGGATCCAGATACGCCCAGTGGCTTGAGAATGCGTCCAAGAACGGCGTGGCGCCGCAGACCATCGTCGACATCGCTCGCACACACAACATCACGCCGCAATCGTTCGACGTGCTCAACGGTCTGCAGGAGGTCAAGGACGAAGACGGCAAATCGTTCTTCATCCTGCCGTCCGGCACCAGCAAGGAAGACGCGAAGAAAGCGGTGGTGATGACCTACATCCTCAACGCCGGAACCGACTACGAAGCCGCCGAGGCCGGACGTGACGGAGTATTGGGCACCGCAGATGATGTCCAGAACGATTTCGAGGAAACGCCCTACTCGGCCGCCGAGGTGCAGCGCATCATCGATCGGCAGAACGCGAACTCCTGGAGTTACGACCAGATTTTCGACAAGGGCGGCGGGGGATCATTGGCGACGACACCCAACGGCATGCTGATGGGGCTGGGAGGGCCGGTGATGGACACGATCGGTGTCCACGGCGGGACGACGTACGGTGACGTGTTCGTGGTCAACATCGACGGGTCCGAGGATCCGGCAGAGCAGCTGACAACGATCATCGAATCAGGCTCCAACTGGTACATGCGCGACGACGGTCAGTTGGTCCAGGGCCGCCTCGACCTGGATCGTCTGTTGCATCACGAGGAGCGTCATTCCCAGCAGTGGGCGCAGAAGGGATTCGTCCGGATGGCAAGGGATTACGGGCTGGGCGCGCTCATCGAAAAGCGGACGGGTGTGAATCCGCTGGAACGCGACGCCGGCTTGTCGGACGGGGGTTACGCGTGAGGTTCTGGCTGGCCGTGTTGTCGGCACTGGTGCTGGCCGTGGGCCTTGTGGCGTGTGATACCGATGACGACGGATGGAATCCGGAAGCGCAGTTCGCCCCGGTGAAGCGTCCGGCGTTCGGTGCCCGGGAGACCGACGGCAAGCTGGTGATCTGGGTGCCGCCGGGTTGTGTCGGGGTGTGGTCGGTGAAGCTCATGTTCGGGCTGAGTGGGCCGGATCTGGTGTTGACCCCCACGGTCGGCACGGTGTCGTTTGACCGGTTCACCGTGGGCGGTCCGTACCCTCCGGGGATGGCCGTGACGAAAGCTCCTCCGCCCGATTTCGATTGGCGCACAGTCGATACGCTGCACCTCGATGTCGGGACTACTCCGGGAGGTTTTCCATCGACCTCGGTCGTGGCCGACATCGTCGAGAGTTCGGGTGATCACCCGGACAATACGTTCTTCTTCGACGGGGTCGGTTGGCTCGATCCCGAAGGGGTCGCTGCGCGGATAGGCAACGACTTCGAGGGCGTGTGCACCCCGCAGGAGACGCGAGGATAATGCTCGTCGTAGCGGGCACGGGCATTTAAGCTGCGTCGGTGCACTATCGCTTGCTCGGACCACTGCAGGTGGTGCATTCCGGCACGCCGGTCGACATCGGTGCCCCGAAACAACGGGCAGTCCTGGCGATGCTGTTGCTGGCACAGGGCCGCGTCGTGTCGGTCGATCGTCTGATTGACGCAGTGTGGGGTGATGATCCACCGGCGAGCGCCACCGCCAGCCTGCAGGCCTACATCTCCAATCTGCGACGTGCGCTGCGTGACGGGTCCGACACCGCGCAGGTGGCGTCGCCGATCGTGCGTCAGCCGCCCGGGTACTACCTCGACGCACCCGCCGACGCCGTGGATCTGGCGCAGTTCACCGCAGGCTGTCAGCAGGCCGCGCAGGCTGTCGAGGAACAGCGCTGGGTCGATGCGCTGACCGCCGCCGATGAGGCGCTCGCGCTGTGGCGCGGTCCGTTCCTCGATGACCTGCGTGACGAGCAGTGGGTCCACGAGGACGCCGCCCGCGCCGGCGAGTTGCGCAGCGAGTGCGTGGACCACCGCATCACCGCGCTGCTGGCCCTCGGGCGGGTTTCGACGGCGCTGGCCGCCGTCACGCAACTGCGTTCGGCCGAACCGCTTTCCGACCGTGCCTGCTGGTTGCACATGCTGACGCTGTATCGCGCGGGCCGCGCCCCGGAGGCCCTTGACGCCTACACCCGCCATGCGCAGATGCTCGACAACGTACTGGGACTGGTCCCGGGCGCCGAACTGCGCGAGTTGCAGACCGCGATCCTGCGCCAGGCGCCCGAACTCGCCGCGTGGCCCAGGTCCCCGGAGTGGACCGGTGCCGAGGAGGTGCACACCCCCGCCCCGCCGCACCCGCCCGTGCCCGAACCGGGCGCCCAGCGTGGTTTGCTCATCGGGCGCAAGCGTGAACTCGCCGTCGCCACCGACCTTCTGGCCGACGTGGCGGCGGGGGAGACGCGGTGGCTGGTGCTCTCGGGGCCACCAGGTATCGGCAAGACCAGGCTCGCCGAGGAGATCACCGACGGGTGCGACGCCGAGGTCGTGTGGGTGTCCTGCCCGGACGAACGGTCGACGCCACCGTGGTGGCCCATGCGACAACTCGTGCGCGCGTTGGGCGCCGACGCCGACGAGGTGCTGGAGGTGCCGCCCCACGCCGACCCTGACACCGCGCGTTTCCAGGTGTACGAGCGTGTGCAGGCCCTGCTGGAATCGACGGGCCGGCCCGCGGTCGTGGTGATCGATGATGTGCAATGGGCGGATTCGACCTCGGCCAGTTGCCTCGCCTACATCGCCGGCGCACTGCGGGACCATCCGGTCGCGATCGTGCTCACCGTACGCGACGTCGACCACACCGCCGAGGTCGCGCGTCTGCTGGCGACCGTCGCACGTGGCGACGGCAACCGTCACCTGGCGCTCTCGTCGTTGTCGACCGATGATGTTGCGGCACTGGCGAATCAGATTTCCGAGGACGTCGTCGACCACGCCGAGGCACAGATACTGGCCGAACGCACCGGTGGCAACCCGTTCTTCGTATCCGAATACGCGCGCCTGCCCCGTGCCGAACGCGGTGAGATCCCCGTGGCCGTGAAATCGGTGCTCGACCGGCGCCTCGCCGGGCTCGATCCGGGGGTGCTCGCGGTACTGCGGGTCGCCGCGGTGATCGGCGACCCGATCGACGCCGACGTGGTTCCCGTGCTGGCGCGGGTCGCCAAGATCGACTTCGACACGCTCGCAGACCATCTGGATGCCGCGGCCGACGAGCGCATCGTGGTCAACGCGCACACCGGCGATGGCTACACGTTCGCCCATGGACTGTTGCGTGACCACCTGATGGCCGGCCTGCCCGCGCTGCGTCGGCAGCGCCTGCATGCCCAGGTGGCCGAGGTGTTGGCGGGCAACCCGTCCGACGACGCGATCACCCGCCGGGCCCAGCATCTGGTTGCGGCCCAACCGTTGGTCGACCCCGTCGAGGTGGTCGCCGCGTGCCGTCTGGCCGCGGAGGCGGCCACCCAACGGTGGAGTTCGGACATCGCGGCGGGATGGTGGCAGGCCGCGCTCGACGCCTACGACCGGGTGCCGGTCGCGTCGCGCAGTGAAACCGAGCGCGACGCGCTGACTGTGGCGATGCTGGAAGCACATTCACGCGCCGGGCGGGGCCGCACGGTGCTGGGTTACGTCGAACGTCACCTCACCGAGGCATTGCGCAATGAACGCGCCGACACCGCGGGTCTGGTCGCCAGCGTGCTGTTGCGGTCCAGTGGTGGATGGCCGTGGCTGGCCCCCGGCGATGATCCGGGTGCACTGCTGACGTTGTTGCAGCGCGCCGCGGAGATGGCTGCCGAGCACCCGGCGGCCGGAGCGCGTGTGTTGGCAGCACTGGGCGTCGGGTGCTGCTATCACCCCGATCCCGGGGTGGCCGCAGGCCACCTCGACCGCGCCGAGCGCCTCGCCGAACGCACCGAGGATCCCGATGTGCTCGCCGACGTGTTGATGGGCCGGCTCATCACCTATTCGGGTGTCAACGAACGCAGTCACGAGATCTTCGAATGGGTCGCGCGGCTTGAGGTGTTGCAGCACAGCAGGTCCCGTGAGGATTCGGTGATCGCCCACTCGGTGGCGACGATGTCGGCAATGCTGCTGGCCGACACCGAGCTGACCGAGCGCCACCTCAGGGCCGGGGTGGTGGGCAGCGAAGAGCTGCAGCTACCGGTTCTGCGTGCCCAATTGCGGTGGATGGAAGCGGTATTGGCGACGTGGCGCGGTGACTTCGACGAGGCGCAGCGCCACCACTCGATCGCGGCGCACGTGCACGAGCAGACCGAACTCTACGGCGCGGGAAGCGGTCTGCTGGCCGAGGTGACCCTGCTGCGTGAGATCGGCGGCCCCGTCCCGGCCGGGTTCGGGGTCACACCTGCCGATGTCGAGCGAGGCGGGCAGGGGATGGAGGCCATGGTGCATGTCGCCCTGCTGACCATCGAGCGCGGCCCACGCGCCGCGGCCGCCACGCGATTGGACAACTGGGTCAACACCGACCGCGGACAGATCTGGACCAACCTCGGCGAGGCGGCCTGGATGGCCCATCTGGCGGTCGACTACGGGCTGGGCGAGTACGCCGAGCCGCTGCTGGCGGTCCTGCAGCCGTTCACCGATCGCATCGCGGTGATCGGACAGGTGGGGCACGCCGGGCCGGTGGCGCTCGCCACCGCCAGACTGCACGCGCTGCGCGGTGATCGCGCCCGGGCACTCGAAGATCTGGCCAAAGCCGAGGACGTCGCGCGTCGTACCGGTGCCAGGCCCACACTGCTGCGCTGTGCGCTGCTGGCCTGCGAGCTCGCCGAGGACGGGGCGGCCCGGCGCCAAGCCGCCGCCAAGCTTGCCGCCGACGCCGAGGCGATGGGCATGCACGGGATCGCCGCGCAGGCCCGTGCATTGTCCTGAGCTGCCGTTTTACCGGTTCGGCACGAGCTTGGTCTCGCCGCCAAGGGATTGCCAAGTGGTCGCGGTGATGCTGATCCAGGCTCAACCGCGTCAACACTTTCGTGAACCCTGGAAGGACTCCGATGACCCTGACCGACCTCCCGAACGGCACCGAGGGCCTTGCCGACGCCCTCGACGGGCTGCGCGCACATGTCGTGGCCCCTGTGGCGCTGCCGGGTGAAGCCGGGTACGAGCGCGCCACGCCCTGGAATGTCGCCGCGGAGGTGAAGCCCGCCGCGGTGGTGCTGGCCACCTCGGCCTACGACGTCGCCAATACCGTGCGGTACGCGGCGTCGCGGGGACTGCGGGTGACCGTGCAGGCCACCGGCCACGGCGCGCTGAAGGTCACCGACGACACCATTCTGATCGTCACCTCGGGCATGACCGGTTGCACGGTCGACCCGTCGACGCGCACGGCCCGCGTGCAGGCCGGCGCCAGATGGCAGCACGTCATCGATGCGGCCGCTCCGCATGGCCTGGCGCCCTTGTGCGGATCGTCACCCAACGTGGGTGTCGTCGGGTACCTCACCGGTGGCGGGGTCGGCCCGCTGGTGCGCACCGTGGGGCTCTCGTCAGACCACGTGCGCTCCTTCGAGTTGGTCACCGGCAAAGGAGAGTTGCTGCGTGCGACGCCGGAGGAGAACGCCGAGCTGTTCTGGGGTCTGCGTGGCGGCAAGGCGACCTTGGGAATCGTCACCTCGGTGGAGATCGACCTGCCGCCCATCCCTGAGTTCTACGGCGGCGCGGTCATTTTCGACGGTGCCGACGCCTCATCCGTGCTGTATGCGTGGCGGACCTGGTGTGTGACACTGCCCGAGAGCGTCAACACGTCCGTTTCCCTGCAGAACCTACCGCCGCTTCCCGGGGTACCCGAGCCGTTGGCGGGCAAGCTGACGGTCGCGGTGCGCTACACCGCCATCGGCGATTTCGCCCGCGCCGAGCGTCTGCTGGCGCCCATGCGTGCGGTGGCCACGCCGGTGCTCGACACCATCGCCGTACACCCCTACGCCGCCATCGGCGGTGTCCACATGGATCCCGTGGATCCCATGCCGTGCAACGAGACCCACACCCTGCTGCGGGAACTGCCCTCGGAGGCAGTCGATGTCCTGCTCGCGGCCGCAGGCCCCGACACCCCGCCCGTGCAGACGATCGTCGAAATACGGCTGTTCGGTGGGGCTCTGGCGCGTGAGCCCCGGCACCGCAGCGCCTTCTGCCACCGTGACGCGGCCTTCGGCGTCACCGCCATCGGCGTCCTGGTGCCCCCGGTGGCCGATGTGGTGCGCTCGCACGGCGCGGCGCTCGTCGACGCGATGGCGCCGTGGTCGACCGGTGGGCAGCTCCCCAATTTCGCACCGTCCGACGACGCGGGCCGTGCATCGCGGGTGTACGACGAGGACACCCTGCACTGGCTTGCCGCGCTCGCCGAACGCCACGATCCCGCCGGGGTGTACCGGTGCGGTCAGGTGGTGCGGTTCGTGTCCTGAACCCGGCGTGGTTCGCCGCAAAAACCGCCGTTGACCAGACGATTTGGAACTGCGCGCAGGGCCCGGGTAACCTCGTATTCACCAACGCGGGGTGGAGCAGCTCGGTAGCTCGCTGGGCTCATAACCCAGAGGTCGCAGGTTCGAATCCTGTCCCCGCTACTAAGTCAGTGGTCTTCGACCACTGGAAATGGCCGCCAGTGCAAACTGGCGGCCATTTTGTTTGTGAACGTTGTGAACGGATTTGGGAACGAAGCAAGCTCATTGCGCGGCTTGCATGGCCGTCTCGGATCTATGCCATTGGTCGGTGCGGTGCAAACAAGCTCTCGTGGGACTTCGATGGCTAGGTCATTCGACCGGGTGGTAATAGCCCCAGGTGTTTCATCCCGGGAGATCGAGTTGCCGTTCTGGGTACAGCGTTCGCGATAGGAAAGTCGAACTGCACGTGACGAGAACCGCCCCGGTCTTGGCGTTTGCCGTCCGCGGCCAGAGCGGTCCGGCAGAAGCCATCTCGGTCGCGCGACAACTGCACCTGTCGCAGTTGAGGACGCGAGGCTTCATGGTCGGCGAGCAATGTTGCTTCTCAAGTTAGATGCCCTTTTCTCACTCAAATGTCCAATTGCACATTTGAGTGAGAACTGCGTCAGTGCTCACCGCCATCGATACGGCTGGCAAGCTGATCATTAGCCCATTGGTGGCGACCGTACGGTGGGCAGCCGGCCTATCGGGCGGGAACCGAGGCGCCCGCTTGAAGGTCCGTGATTCGGGTGTCGGCGATGGTCTCGGCAAAGGAAGTGCCGAACAACGCTGCGGGAGTGTGGAATCCGGGTTGATGTTCACCGCGGAGAACTCGTCCTGCGGCCTCGGCGGCGGCCAGGGGGGTGAAGGTGTAGCCGTTCACCGTGTCGAGGACCGAGCGCGCCACCGCGCCGTCCGCTCCGGTGACTTCCACGGCGGCGTGGTAGCGGTCGGCCGTCCGCTGCTCGGCTGAGGGGCCTTCGGGAAGGGTAGCTATGTCACCTTGCGGGAAGGCATGTCCAGAGACGTACACGAAGGTATCGATGTTGGGGATGCCCGTGGCCCGCCAGATAGTCATTAGGTCGGGGAGTGTTGTCGCAGAGCATGATGTCGGTCCGCACCCAAAGTCGAAGTCGCGTCGGTCGTCGGGGTTGCGGGGCACCAGTTGACCGTCGAGTCGTTGTAGGCAGTCGGTAGTGAGATTTTCGGTCGCGCTGAGGGCAGAGCCCCGTGACATTGATCCGGCGACATGCAGCGCGATGTGCACGTGCTGGGGGTTGTTGACAAGCTGTGCGGCGTGGCCGGCCAGGCAGCCGAGCATGGCCACGCTGCCACCACTTCCGGGAAGCAACAAGACGCCGGCGTCGCGGGCCGTCGAATCGAGTTTCTCAGCGAGGTGGTAGCTGTCGAGTTCGGCTGCAACGTCGAGGTAGTGGGTGTGTGCGCGGATCGCAGCTTCCATGAGTGGTTTAGCGGTTCGCATGAACGGCCCGGCGCAGTTGAGGACGACGGTGATGTCTGACAGCGCAGTCTCCACGGCAGCGTCGTCATCGAGGTCGAACGTTCGATGGTCGGCCCCGAGTTCATGGGCCAGTGCTGCCAGGCGGGTGCGGTTTCGCCCGCCCAGGACGAGATCGAGTCCGGCTGCTGCGGCGTGTTCGGCGGCCATTCGCCCGGTATAGCCGGTGGCTCCGTAGATCATCAGGGTGGGCATGGTCAGTGCTGCCAACTCTTGTAGACGAATTCGAGGCTGTAGCCGTCGGGGTCGAGGACATTGGCGGCGTAGTAACGGGGGTCGTAGTGCAGCCGTGCCCCGGGCGCGCCGTTGTCGGTGGCTCCGGCGGCGATGGCGGCGCGGTAGGTGCCGTCGACCTGGGCGGTGCTGTCGGCCACGAAGCCGACATGGGTGGACCGGCCCTCTGCGACACCGGCGCGTAGCCAGAAGATCATCCGGCCGTGGGCGCCGAAACCTTTGAGGTCGGGATGGCCTGGCGGGCCGTCGTTTCCGTCGTAGTCCAGGCGGGTGGTGATGCCCAGCGGCGCCAGGGTGGCGGTGTAGAAGGCGATGGAGCGATCGAGATCGCTCACCGACAGGAAGATGTGGTCCAGCATGGTGGTGGGGCTCTTCTCCGGTTAGATGGTGAAGCCGCCGGCGACTTCGATGTTCTGGGCGTTGATCCACCGGTTGTCATCAGCCAGCAGGCTGGCGATGGTGTCGGCGACGTCGTCGGGTTCACCGACACGTCCGAGGGCGGTCTGACCGGCGAGCAGGGTTTCGAACTCGTCGTTGAGGCCGCCGCCGAGTTCGGTGCGGATGGCGCCCGGGGATATGGAATTGGCTCTGATCCGGCGGTCGCCGAATTCCTTGGCCATGTAGCGGGTGAGGACTTCCAGTCCACCCTTGAAGGAGGCGTACGGGGCGACCCCAGCGGTGGCGACCCGGGTGGTCGCGCTGGTCAGGTTCACGATGTGCCCACCGTCCGCCATCAAAGGCAGCAGTGCCTGGGTGAGGAAGAACGGTCCTTTGAGGTGCACGTTGAACAGCCCGTCGAATTGGGCTTCGGTCACGGTGGCGATGGGGTTGTAGAGGCCGTAGCCGGCGTTGTTGACCAGGTAGTCGAAATTTGTTTGGCCCCAACGCTCGTCCAGTGCGGCACCGACGGTTGTGGCGAATGCCGGGAATGACGCGGTGTTGGCGACGTCGAGTTCGAGCGCGACCGCCGTGGCGCCGGCGGTGGTCATGCGGTCGACGACACCGGCGGCGGAGTCGGGATTGCTGTTGTAGGTCAGGATGACGCCCATGCCGCGGCGGGCGCAGGCCAGTGCGGTGGCGGCGCCGATGCCTCGGCTACCTCCCGTGACGATGGCGATGGTCATCGATGTCTGCCTCTCTCGAAGTGGTGGTGACATCGAGTGAACCGGCCTAGCCACGCCGGGGGAAGGGCACGTCTTCCTGGGTGCGCTGCACCCAGGAACGCACCGCCGACGCGTTTAGAGACGTTCGCGGTGGCGGGTGGCCTCCAGTGTCCCCAGAAGTGCCAGGGCGTCGGCGCTGGGCGATTCGGGTGCTGCCGTGGCCACCGTGAGCTGCTGGCCAGGCGAGCTACGGACATCGAAGGTCTGGTAGCTCAGCGTCAGCATCCCGACCTCGGGATGGCGGATGGTCTTGCGCGTCGCGGTGAGGCCGGCGACGGCGTGGTCGTCCCACAATCCTCGGAAGCCTGCGCTGCCTCGGCGCAGGCGGGTGATCAGGTCGGTGACTTCGGGGTGGGTCGGGGTGAAGCCTTCGGCCAAGCGCAGCGCGCTGACCGACGCCTTGGATACCTCGTCCCAATTGACGTAGAACTCGCGCGCGGCAGGATCGAGGAACAGCGCGGCAAGCACATTGGGGTCCCGCTGCTGCAGGGGCGTGATCAGGGCGGTGGCTGCCGGGTTGGCGATCAGCACGCGAAACGCCGGATTGGTCACGTAGGCCGCCGCGTGAGGGAACGCCTCCATCGTCTGCAGCAGTTCCGGACTCACCGCGTCACCGCTGCGCGCCGCGGTCGGGGAAAGCTTGGCTAGGCGGAAGGCGTGCTCCCGCGCGTCGGGGGCTAGCCGCAGGGCGTGACAGATCGCATCGACGACCTGAGCCGACGGGCTGCGTTCGCGGCCCTGCTCCAGCCGCGCGTAATAGTCCGCGCTCACACCGGACAACACGGCAACTTCCTCGCGCCGCAGACCGACCACGCGCCTACCCGCAACTGATGGCAGGCCCACGTCGTGGGTGCTGATCCGTGACCGCTGCGCGCGCAGGAAGTCGCCGAACGGATTCTCAGATGCCGGTGCGTCGTCACGGGCCACGAAGGGCCTCCACGGGATTGCCGGCCTCGAACTCGGCCATGGTGTCACGTAGGACGTCGGCGATGGACGTCGTGGCCAGCGACTTGCGCAGCGCAGCGGTGGCGCGTGCATACACCCGAGACAGCACGGGTTGAATGCCGTATCCCACATAGCATTCCGCGTCCGGGGGTGAAGCGTGCATGCCGAAGACCTCACCGTCGCCGACGGCGTTGTAGACGTCGAGCAGCGTGATCTTCGACGCAGCGCGGGTCAACGCCCAGCCGCCGTTGCGGCTGGACTCGACCAGGCCAGCGACCCGCAGGTCGCTCAAGCACCGGCGGATGACCACCGGGTTGGTGTTCACGCTGGTCGCGATGCGCTGCGAGGTACCGACCTCCTTGTCGGTGCCGCGACGATCGAAGGCAATCCACGTCAACACGTGCACCGCCAGACTCATCTTGCTGTTCGCACTCATGCTGCACCCCTCCCGACCTTCGCCCGTGATGCCGACGACGTCGACTTGACTGTAACTAACCCTGTTACGTATGTTACCTGTAACAGGACCTGTTACAAACACCATGCTGGTCGATCAGAGATGCGTCTCGGCACCAACCGACGGGTGAGAGGGCAAAGCATGTTTAAGGCAATCACTTTCGACACCTTGGCAGGATCCGAATTGCTGCGGGTTCAGCCGTGCAGCCCCCGGTATAGCCGGCCCCACGAGGTGCGACTCGACATCGAATACATCGGTGTGAACAGGCCCGGCATGCACTTTCGCTCCGGCATCTACCCAATCGAACAATGGAATTGACATCGTGAAACTCGGACTGTTCGGCATTAACGTCGGCGCAGGGACAACGCCACAACGAGCCCACTCGACCGCCGTCCTGGCAGAGGAGCTGGGACTGGAGTCGCTATGGGCGCTCGATCACGTCGTGATGCCCTCGGGATACGAAACCAAGTACCCTTACCACGAATCCGGCAAGATGATGGGCGGCGCCGAAGAGGTCGACATCGCCGACCCCCTGACCTGGCTCACCTTCGCTGCCGCGGTGACCGACCGGATCAAGCTCGGCACTGGCGTCATCATTCTGCCGCAACGCAACCCGGTGGTATTGGCCAAGCAGGCGGCCTCACTCGACGTGCTCAGCGGCGGTCGCCTGCTGCTTGGGGTTGGGGTGGGGTGGCTGGCTGAAGAGTTCGCCGCTGTGGGCGTGCCGTGGGCCGACCGCGGCCGCCGACACGACGACTACATCGAGGCGATGCGCGCGCTGTGGCGTGACACCAAGGCCAGCGTGCACAACACCTACACCGATTTCGACAACGCGATCAGCCTGCCCCAACCCGCCGGCGGCGCCGTACCGATCGTCATCGGCGGCCGCTCGAACCGATCCGCGCGCCGGGCAGCCGCGATCGGGGACGGCTACTTCCCCAGCATCACCGAGCCCGACCAACTGAGCCCACTGCTAGACATCATGAACTCCGAAGCCCAACGGTTGCATCGCGATCCCACTGACATCGAGGTGACCGTGCCCTACCCCGGCGACCCTGCCGAACTCACCGCCGCCGCCCACGGTGACACTGCCGCGCTCGAACGCATTACGGCACTGCTGCAGGGATTCGCCGACAGCGGGGTGTCGCGAACACTGCTGGCCGGCGTGGCCGACGAGGCACTCCCGCCCTTGCTCAAGCACCTGGGCGACCGCGTCGATCTGAGCTGATTGACCTGACGCCGCTGCTCACCCCGCAGCAACGCCCATATCCACGAGACCCAGCAACGACCCCACCGCCATCCCTACACACCAAGGAGAACACCCATGGGACAGCTCGACGGCAAAGTAGCATTGATCACCGGTGGAAGCGCCGGCATCGGTTTGGCGACCGCACGCAGCTTCGCCTCCGAAGGCGCCCAGGTCTATCTGACCGGACGCCGTAAGGAGGTCGTCGACGCCGCCGTCGCCGACATCAAGGCTGACACTGGCGTCCAGGTCACCGGCATCGTCGGCGACGTGTCCGACATGGCGTCGCTGGACGCGTTGTATAAGACCATCACCGATCGCAGCGGCCGCCTCGACGTGCTGGTCGCCAACGCCGGCAGCGGCCGCCCCATCGGCCTGGCCGATATCACCGAAGAGCACTACGACACCACCTTCGACGACAACGTCAAGGGCCTAGTGTTTACCGTGCAGAAGGCGTTGCCGCTGCTGCCCGACGGGGCCTCAGTGGTGCTGATGTCGTCGATCTCTGGCATCGACGGCCAGCCAGGCATGAGCGTGTACGCCGCCACCAAGGCAGCGATCCGCAACTTCGCCCGCTCCTGGGCGATCGAACTTGCGCCGCGCAACATCCGCGTCTCGGCGCTGTGCCCCGGGCCGGTGAACACCCCCGGCATGAGCAACGTCCTGGAAGAACTCGGCGACGACGGCGCCAGCACCATCACCACACCAATGGGACGACTGGGCGAGGCCAGTGAGATCGCAGCCGGCGCAGTGTTCCTCGCCTCGGAACAATCGTCCTTCCTCACCGGCTCGGACCTGATCATCGACGGTGGCGCAGCCGTCTAGAGCCCTGGGCACTGTCACCAAACTGCACGAGACAAACTCGATGGGAATTCATGACTCTCTCCGGCAGTCCCCTCCAACACGGAGCTGGTTGCTGCGATGGCGCACCGACGTGAGCAGACCGGCACCAACTGGGCTGGTAAACGGCGCGCCGGGATCAGTCAGGAAACGACGCCTCCTGCGGATTGCGGTGGGGGAGTCGCGGCGGGATCCGCTTTCTTCGCAGGCTGCGCACCACCAGGCGGACGGGAACGGTGGCAGCGCCGCAGGCGGAGTACGTGGACTCGATCGACATCAATGACCAGCTGTTCGCGCTGCCGAAGACGCGACTCGTACTCTGCACGCGTACACCAGCAGCGGCACCGTTGTTCTTCTGGACGGGCTCCGACGTGCTGACGTCTCGACGTCCGCTGAGTGACCGAGGATCCGACAGTGTCGAGGTCGGATTCGATGATACGACGCTGACTCTGAAGGCGGTGACGCTGCAGATGTATCACCGAGGAAAGCAGATCAGTGTGGAGGAATTGTCAATACCTGTGGATCGGGGTGTTTCAGGCGACCTCCGTTCCGGCGTGCTGACCGCCGTCTGA
This sequence comes from Mycolicibacterium smegmatis, assembly GCF_001457595.1. Classification (GTDB taxonomy): domain Bacteria; phylum Actinomycetota; class Actinomycetes; order Mycobacteriales; family Mycobacteriaceae; genus Mycobacterium; species Mycobacterium smegmatis. The sequence continues at coordinate 2,121,982 of NZ_LN831039.1, forward strand.
GGGCGATGTTGGCGGGGTGATGTCGGTGGGTCGTTCGAGCAGTCTGCCTTTATGGAAGACCGCGCCGGCGCGGACCAGGGCGACCAGGTGTGGGGCGTTGACGGCACGCCAGCGGGCCGCGGCGGCGTCGATGAGCTTGTAGGCCATCGCTAGTCCGGCCGCTCGTGATCCGGGCCCCTTGGTGACCTTGGTCCTCAAACGCACTGTGGCAAAGGTGGATTCGATCGGATTCGTCGTTCGCAGATGAATCCAATGTTCGGCCGGATACTTGTAGAATTCCAGCAGCACATCGAGGTCGTCGGTGATCTTAGCGACCGCCTTGGGATACTTCGCGCCGAAGTCGGCCTCGAAGGCCTTGACCGCGATCTGGGCCTTGTCGATATCCTCGGCGTTGTAGATCTCCTTGATCGCCGCCAGCGCCGACGGGTGCGCTGATTTCGGCAGTGCAGCAAGAACATTGGCCTGCTTATGAAACCAGCACCGCTGCTCTTTGGTGGCCGGGAAAACCTCGCGGACTGCTTTCCAGAACCCGAGCGCGCCATCGCCGATCGCGAGTACGGGGGCGGTCATGCCGCGGCGCTTGCAGTCGCGCAACAGATCGGCCCACGACTCGGCCGACTCGCGGTAGCCGTCGGTGATCGCCACGAGCTCCTTGCGGCCATCAGCACGCACGCCCAGCATCACCAGCAGACAGAGCTTTTCCTGGTCCAGCCGCACCTTGAGGTGAATGCCGTCGACCCACAGATACACGCAATCAGTGGCCGAGAGGTCGCGGGCCCCAAACGCGCGGGCCTCGTCTTGCCACTGCGCCGTGAGCCGGGTGATCGTGCTGGCCGACAGCCCAGCGCCGGAGCCGAGGAACTGCTCGAGGGCAGGGGTGAAATCGTTGCTCGACAGGCCGTGCAGGTACAGCAGCGGCAGTACCTCGCTCATCTGCGGCGACTTGCGCGCCCAGGCCGGCAGGATCGCCGAGGAGAACCGCTTGCGTTCACCGGTGTCGGGGTCGACACGGCGGTCGTTGACCCGCGGCGCTTTCACCTGCACCGCGCCGGCGGCGGTCAGCACCTCCCGGGGCTGGTGATAGCCGTTTCGCACCACCAACCGGTGACCGTTCTCGTCGAGTTGATCGGCGAACTGCGCCACGTAGGCGGCGACCTCGGCCTGCAACGCCGCGGCCAGCATCTGCCGGGCCCCGTCGCGGACGATCTCATCCAACAACGACCGACCAGCACCGCTGGCCTTGTCGTTGGCGTCCTCGGTGTCGTGAACTACGGTGAGCATGGGCGTACCTTCCCAACCAGCGCGCCAACGCCGGTCTTGATCGAATACCTGATTCCGTGAAGATCATCCCCGGGAAGGTGCGCCCATCTTCACGCCCCCACACCGAGGCTCATCCACAGGTATTGATCATTGCTCATCAGTGTGCAGTGGCCCGACGTGTCGAGCACGACTGGTTTCGCATCGCTGACCTCACCCGGCCCGCATCGCTACGTCATCGCCGCCGATGTGCCAGCGTCTGGTGTGAAGGCGCGACTGTCATTGCGGATCGAATTCCATTGCTGAAAAACGGCATTGGAGAGCCTCGCGACCGCTGCAGTCCCGCGAGACCTCGGCGCCTGCGGCAGCAGCCCGCACGCAGGAGCCCGTCACGTCGATGACGTCGACCGCAGCCGCGGCCGGCTCGACATCACAACCCGAACGGAGAACGACCAATGCCCGACCAATCACCCCTCACGATCTCGATGGTGACCATCGACTGCACCGACCCCGAGCAGCTGGCGGCGTGGTGGGCCGGCGCCATCGGCGGTGAGATGACTGTCGCAGCGCCCGACGAGTTCGTCGTGGTGACCTCGTCGCAGGGCCTGCGGCTGGGGTTCCAGAAGGTCCCTAACCCGACACCGGGCAAGAACCGGATGCATCTGGATCTGCACTCCCACGACAGGGAGCGCGACGCCGCCCGGCTCGTCGCCGCCGGTGCCACCGAAGTGGGCGGGCACGCTGCCGGCGCAGACTTCGCGTGGGTGGTCTTGGCCGATCCGGCCGGCAATGTGTTCTGCGTTGCCGGTAGTTCGTAGGCGGTCCGCACTGGGAAGTAGGAGCGCCGACATCGTCCCCGTACAGGGCGCCGCCGAGCTTTCCAGGCGAATTCCTCTCTGCTGCAGCGACTCCCGGCGGATCTGTGCTTTCAGGTCAGCGACATGCCCGGTCAACGGCGTCCGCAGTGGCTTACGGGGGACCCTTTCTGGCCGTCCGCTTGACTGTAACCAACTTCGTTACATATAGTCAGTGTGTAACAGGAATAGTTACAAACGCTGCGTCGGGACAGCCCGGTCCAGCGACGCGAGCACCGACTTGATTGGAACCAAAGATCATGAATCCATTGACGATTGAAGACCCCCGCGCCGTTGATGCGACGTCGGGGATGCGCCGGGTGCAGTTCACCCGACTGGGCGGACCCGAGGTGTTGGAGATGGTGCCGTTGCAGCTGTCCGCGCTGCAGCCCGGCCACGTGCGGGTAGAGATCCGCACCATCGGACTGAACCGCTTCGAGGCGCTGTTCCGCCGCGATCACTACGTGATCGCACCCACGTTGCCGGCGACGCTGGGCGTCGAAGCAGCGGGCAGCATCATCGAGACAGCGCCAGACGTCGAGGATTTCCAGATCGGGGACCGGGTAGCGATCCTGCCGATCCAGTCACCGACGGTGGGCACCGGCACCTACGCCACGCACGCCGACGTTCCGGTCGAAGCCCTCGTCCACATCGCCGATGGCCGGTCCGACGAGGAGGAAGCCGCGACGTGGATGGCTAGCCTGCAGGCCTACACCTTGGCCACGAAGGTGGAGATCGCCCCGGGTGACACCGTGATCGTGACCGCTGGGACGTCCTCAGTCGGCACCGCGCTGATCCAAATCGCCCATGACCTCGGCGCTACCGTGATCGCGACGACACGCACCATGGCGCGCAAGCCCGAACTCATCGCGCTGGGTGCTGATCATGCGATCGCAACCGACGACGAAGACCTCGCCGCTGTAGTCGCCGCGCTCACCAACGGGCGCGGCGCCAAGGTCGTCTACGACACTGTAGGCGGGCCCCTGCTGGCTGCGCTGATCGACGCGACTGCGCAATTCGGCCACGTGCTGTGCTACGGCGCTCAAACTTCACCCGACATCCGTGCTGCCCGAGTCGACGTGCCACTGGTGTCGCTGGACCGCAAATCCGTGTCGTTCGTCGACCTCTTCGAACTTGTCGAGTTCCCCGATCGCCTCGCGGCCGCCAAGACTTACATCGGTGACGTCCGCGACCGCGGAGCGCTGACGATCGGCATCGACCGCGTGCTGGCGTTCGATGACGTCCAAGAAGCCCATCGCATCCTCGAATCAGGCCGTCTGGCAGGTAAATTGCTGCTCCGTGTGACCTAGATTGGCTGCGGTGAGCGCAGCATCTCGGAGCACCCTCTTTAGGCGCCTCAGCCATGCGGGATGTCCTGCCCATCACGAGTGAGGGCCTTGTCGGCAGGTGGAATCTTTGCCACCAGTTGTGAACGGATTTGTGAACGAGACAGTGCGGAACACGCGTGATGCCTGGGGACGCGGCGCAACAATCCAGACCGCAACTGATTGCTGACCTGCATAGACAGGGCGTAGCGGTAGACGCAAGACCGCAACCGGCCGGCTCATAACCCAGAGGTCGCAGGTTCGAATCCTGTCCCCGCTACTAGGTGGAACGGCCCCCGGAGGATACTCCGGGGGCCGTTCTCATTTCGGTGTTCTGGTGCTCAGGCGATGCCGAAGTCTTTGATCTTGCGGTAGATCGTGGCTCGCGACATGCCCAGAGCGGCTGCGGCGTCGGCCTTGTTGCCGTCGTTCTCCAACAGGCTGCGCACGATCGCGTCGCGCTCCATGGCCTCCAGGGGTGTGAGTTTGCGGCGGGTGACCGACCGGCATTCCGCGGGTAGCTTGTCCACGCCGATCACCCCCGACCGTTGGCGGCGCACGGTCTCGGTCAGCACATGGCGCAGCTGGGCTATGTTGCCGGGCCACGGCAGTTTGGCCAACTGCCGCATGGCTTCACCATCCATGCGGGCTTCGCCACGGCTCAATTCGTTGAGGATCATCGGAACCAGCTCTTGGAGGTCCTCTATTCGGTGACGCAGGGCAGGCACGGTGACCGTGTGGGTGAAGAACGGCAACATGAGCAGGTCCACCAGCTGCGAGTCACGTTCGGTGCTGGTGGTCGCGGCGATCCAGCCGCGGCCCGCGCGGGTCTGCATGATGGCCGCCATCGGGTTCAGTACCTCGTCGGGCAGTTCGTCGACGTCGGAGACGATCACCGCGAAGTCGGCGGAGTCGGTTTCGGATTCGAAGGCGGCGACGAAGCTCTCGGGCGTGTCGAAGTTGTCGATGTGCAGCACGGGTATCGACCGTTCGGGGGTGACGAAATGCACTACCGAATACCCCAAATATGTTCTGCCAGAGCCTCGTTCGCCCTCGATGACCACCCATTCCCGGTCGCGGTAGCAGCGTTCCACCTGCTGGGCGCTACGGCGGAACGAACTGCTCTGGCCGGCAAGGCGGGGGATGTGTTGAGAGCTGCGCACCGGAATGCTCTCGGCCACATGGACAGAGACGTGGAAGACGACGCTGTCGCTGCGGACGCCCACGATGATGCGTTCGGCGGCCGAGATCTTCACCGACGCACCGCTGGGGAGATGGGCCACCGTTGTCGAGGTGAACGACGATCGGGTCAGTTCCGCGGCGTGATCCAGCAGCACCGTCTGATCGGCGGCGTCGAGCGCCTGGCGGAGGTAGCGGTTCATCAGCACGACGTCCCCGCCGATCGCCAGCACCCCGCCCGGATAGCGGCGACTCTGCTTCAGATATGCGTCGAGGAGCGCGGTTTCGGTCTCGTTGTTCATGGTGCGAAGGCGGTCCTCGATCTGGCTGCCCGCGCTCTTGGCGAGAACGAACAGCAGCGGGTCGGCCTGCCGCGCCCGGCAGGTCAGATCGATGACGCCGAGGATCCGGCGGGTGACGGGTTCGCGGATGGGAGAACCGGCGCAGGCCAGCCCGCCCAGCGTTCCGACGTAGTGCTCGCTGCCTCGGATGAAGGCCGGCCGGCCGGTCTCCAGCGCCGTGCCGATGCCGTTGGTGCCCGCGAACTCCTCGGCGTAGCTGTACCCACGCGCCAGGCGCACATCGTCGAGCACCCGCTCGAACTCGGTGTCGGCCGCGACACGGTCCAGCACCAAGCCGTCCGCGGAGGTCAGCACCACGCTCACCGACTGATCGGAGAGATCCTCGGCCATCCGTCGCAGCACGGGGGCGGCCGCGTGCATCAGCGGCGTGTCGGTGTCGGGGTCGCGCACATAGGGCAGTTCGACGCGATCAGGGTGGACGTGCAGTTCGCGTGATCGTTGCCAGGAGTTGAGCACGCTCGAAGCAACGGCATCCGGTTGCAGGGCGCCGGTGGAGAGGAACTGCTCCCGGGCGCGCTGGGCGTCCGTGGGCGTGTCGGCATGTCTGACCATGGTGGCCTCGGTCTTTTTGGGCGGTACCTGCAGCCTAGGGGCGCCCAGGGCTCGCAGCGTCTCAATTTGAGAATCGCGACCCCGGATCCCGAAGAAACTCCTTTCGATGTGACGCCAGTCTCATAGTGAGACGCATGTGGGGCGCATCACACAGTTACATCAGTGGCGCATCGTCCCCGAATCCGGCGGATGGCCCAACTATCAGGAGGCTCACGTTGAGCAGACAAAGCCTGACCAAGGCGCATGCCAAGATAAGCGAACTCACGTGGGAGCCGACGTTCGCCACCCCGGCGACCCGATTCGGCACCGACTACACGTTCGAGAAGGCGCCGAAGAAGGATCCGCTCAAGCAGATCATGCGCTCGTACTTCTCCATGGAGGAGGAGAAGGACAACCGCGTCTACGGCGCGATGGACGGCGCCATCCGCGGCAACATGTTCCGCCAGGTCCAGCAGCGCTGGCTGGAGTGGCAGAAGCTGTTCTTGTCGATCATCCCGTTCCCCGAGATCTCGGCGGCCCGCGCGATGCCGATGGCCATCGACGCCGTGCCGAACCCGGAGATCCACAACGGGTTGGCGGTCCAGATGATCGACGAGGTCCGGCACTCGACGATCCAGATGAACCTCAAGAAGCTCTACATGAACAACTACATCGACCCGTCCGGCTTCGACATGACAGAGAAGGCGTTCGCGAACAATTACGCGGGCACCATCGGACGCCAGTTCGGCGAGGGTTTCATCACCGGTGACGCGATCACCGCCGCCAACATCTATCTCACGGTGGTGGCCGAGACCGCCTTCACCAACACGCTTTTCGTGGCGATGCCCGATGAGGCTGCCGCGAACGGCGATTACCTGCTGCCGACGGTTTTCCACTCGGTGCAGTCCGACGAGTCGCGCCACATCTCCAACGGTTACTCGATCCTGCTGATGGCGCTCGCCGACGAACGCAACCGGCCACTGCTCGAACGCGACCTGCGCTACGCCTGGTGGAACAACCACTGCGTCGTCGACGCCGCGATCGGAACGTTCATCGAGTACGGCACCAAGGACCGTCGCAAGGACCGGGAGAGCTACGCCGAGATGTGGCGCCGCTGGATCTATGACGACTACTACCGCAGTTACCTTCTGCCGCTGGAGAAGTACGGCCTGACAATTCCGCACGACCTGGTCGAGGAGGCGTGGAAGCGCATCGTCGAGAAGGGCTACGTGCACGAGGTGGCTCGATTCTTCGCCACCGGTTGGCCGGTGAACTACTGGCGCATCGACACCATGACCGACACCGACTTCGAGTGGTTCGAGCACAAATACCCCGGCTGGTACTCCAAGTTCGGCAAGTGGTGGGAGAACTACAACCGGCTCGCCTATCCCGGACGGAACAAGCCCATCGCGTTCGAGGAGGTCGGGTACCAGTACCCGCACCGGTGCTGGACCTGCATGGTGCCCGCGTTGATCCGCGAAGACATGATCGTCGAGAAGGTCGACGGCCAGTGGAGGACGTACTGCTCCGAGACCTGCTACTGGACCGACGCCGTCGCGTTCCGGGGTGAGTACGAGGGCAGGGAAACCCCGAACATGGGACGGCTCACCGGGTTCCGAGAATGGGAGACCCTGCACCACGGCAAGGATCTCGCCGACATCGTGACCGATCTCGGATACGTCCGCGACGACGGGAAAACCCTCGTCGGGCAACCGCACCTGAATCTGGATCCGCAGAAGATGTGGACCCTCGATGACGTGCGCGGTAACACGTTCAACAGCCCCAACGTGCTGCTGAACCAGATGACCGACGACGAGCGCGACGCGCACGTCGCGGCGTACCGCGCCGGCGGGGTCCCGGCCTGAGAACCGACGGTGGGCGGCACCTTCTCCTCCCCACCCCGGTGCCGCCCACCGTGGTCATCCACTACCCGAATCGCAGTCAGGAGGCACCGCCATGGCGGATTCGCACAAGATCAACTTCGACCCCGTGGACATCGAGATGGAGGTCCGCGAGGACGAGAACATTCTCGACGCTGCCTTCCGTCAGGGCATCCACCTGATGCACGGCTGCCGGGAGGGTCGCTGCTCAGCGTGCAAGTCCTACGTGCTCGACGGTGAGATCCAGATGGAGAGCTACTCCACCTTCGCGTGTAACGACGCCGAGGTGGACGAGGGTTATGTCCTGCTGTGCCGGTCGCATGCGTTCAGCGACTGCACCATCGAGCTTCTCAATTTCGACGAGGACGAACTTCTCGGCGGCATACCGATCCAGGACGTGCGCACCCAGGTGCAGGCGGTCGAACCCAAGACCCGTGACATCGTGTCGCTGCGGCTCAAGCCGATCGAGCCGGGCAAGTTCGACTTCAAGCCCGGGCAATACGCCGACCTCCACATCCCCGGCACCGACGAGCATCGGTCGTTTTCCATGGCGACCACCCAGTCACGCAGCGACGAGGTCGAGTTCCTCATCAAGAAGTATCCCGGCGGCAAGTTCTCGGCCCTGCTCGACGGCCGCATCCAGGTCGGCGACGAGATCGCGCTCACGGGACCCTACGGCTCGTTCACCCTCAAGGACGGACACGTGTTGCCCGTCGTGTGCATAGGCGGCGGTGCGGGCATGGCGCCCATCCTGTCGCTGCTGCGGCACATGAACGAAACCGAGAACAGCCGTCCGGCAAGGTTCTACTACGGCGCACGCACCCCGGCTGACCTGTTCTATCTCGACGAGATCCTCGAACTGGGCAAGGGAATCAAAGACTTCCGGTTCATCGCCTGTCTCTCGGAGTCCGCGGACGGAGAGGTCCCCGGCCGGGTCACGGTGGAGGAGGGCATGGTGACCGACGTCGTCGCCCGGCACGAAACCGCGATCGCCAAGACCGAGGTGTACCTGTGCGGGCCGCCACCGATGGTCGACGCCGCGTTGATGTTCCTCGACGCCAATTGCGTGCCCAAAGACCAGGTGTTCTACGACAGCTTCACCAGCCCCATCTTCGACCAGTAGCAGCCCACCAGAAAGGAACTTCGATGTCAGCCCCTGAGAAGCCAAGAGAACGAAGCTTTCCCAAGATCGAGTTCACCGACTCCGAAGCCGGAGCCAAGGAGTTTCCGAGTTCCAAGAGTCGCAGTTACTCGTACTTCACGCCGGCCAAGTTGCGCGCGACGATGTACGAGGACGTCACCGTCGACGTACAGCCCGATCCGGACCGGCACCTGACCCAGGGCTGGATCTACGGCTTCGGAAACGGGCCGGGCGGATATCCGAAAGACTGGACCACGGCCAAGTCCTCGGACTGGCATGCCTTCCGCGACCCCAACGAGGAGTGGAACCAGACCATCTACCGCAACAACGCCGCGGTGGTGCGTCAGGTCGAACTGTGCCTGAAGAACGCCAAACGTGCGCGCGTCTATGACGGCTGGAACTCGACCTGGTTGACGTTCATCGAACGCAATGTCGGAGCGTGGATGCACGCCGAGAACGGCCTGGCGCTGCACGTGTTCACGTCCATCCAGCGGTCCGGACCGACCAACATGATCAACACCGCGGTCGCGGTGAACGCCGCGCACAAGATGCGGTTCGCCCAGGACCTCGCACTGTTCAACCTCGACCTGGCCGAGGCCACCGAAGCCTTCGACGGCAGCGCCCACCGGGCCGTGTGGCAGGAGGCGCGGGAATGGCAGGCCACCCGTAAGGTGGTGGAAGAGCTGACGGCGGTGGGGGATTGGTGCCAGCTGCTGTTCGCCACGAACATCGTGTTCGAGCAGCTGGTCGGTTCGCTGTTCCGCACAGAACTGATCATGCAGATCGCCGCCCGCAACGGCGACTACATCACGCCGACGATCGTGGGCACCGGCGAACACGACTACGACCGCGACCTCAACTACACCCGCAACCTGTTCCGGCTGCTGACCCGTGACCCCGAGCACGGCGAGGCGAACAAGGCACTGTTCACCGAGTGGCTGGGGATCTGGGTGCCACGTTGCCTCGACGCCGCGCTTGCGCTGCAGCCGATCTGGTCGGCACCGGCCGACAAGGCCGTCACCTTCGCCTCCAGCCTGGACGCTGCGAAGGCGAAGTTCACAGCACTGCTGGAAGAGATCGATCTGGACATCCCCGAGGAGTTGAACAAATGAGCAGCATGCAGTTCGGCGCGGCCACAGAGTTCTCCAACAAATGCGGCGTGACGCTGATGAACACCCCGATCGGGCGCGTCGTCGCCGAGGTGATGGGCGCCAAGGAAGGTGTCGAACTCACCGAGTACCCGTCGATGATCCGCGTCGACGGCGTCAAACTGCTGAGCTTCGACTACGACGAGCTCACCGAGGCCCTCGGCGAGGAGTTCGACGGTTCGATCTTCGAGGAGATCAGCTCCACCCACTACGGACGCATGGTGCATCTCGACGACAAGACGATGCTGTTCGCCAGCCCCGAGGATGCCGCCGAGTACATCGGCTTCGACCTCACCGCGAAGTAGATCGATCCAAAGAACCCATAGCGCAAGGAGATTGCAATGTACGAAAAAGACGGCCAACAGTACTTCATCGTCGACTCGCACGTTCACCTGTGGGACGGCCGGGCCTCGAACCTGAAGAACGTGCACGGCAAACAGTTCATCGACTGCTTCTACGACTACCACAAGAATCTCAGCCCGGAAGAAGCGTTGTGGGATTACGACACCTACACCTACTACGGCGGCGACCGGTTGATGAAGGACCTGTTCACCGACGGCTACGTCGACCACGCGATCTTCCAGGCCACCTTGCTCAGCGACTTCTACGTCACCGGGTTCGGCCAGACCGAGGAGGCGTTCGCGCTCACACAACGCCATCCCGGCAAGCTCACCTACAACCACGCCTACGACCCCCGTTACGGCGAGGCCGGCCTGGAACAACTGCGCCGCGATGCGGATCGGATGGGTCTGCAGGGCGTCAAGCTCTACACCGCCGAATGGCATGGTGACTCGCGCGGCTACAAGCTCGACGAGCCGTGGTCGCGGCGATATCTCGAAGAGGCCATCAAGCTGGGTATCAAGAACGTCCACGTCCACAAAGGCCCCACCATCCGGCCGTTGGACCGTGACGCGTTCGACGTGGCCGACATCGACAAAGTGGCCACCGACTACCTGGAGCTCAACTTCGTCGTCGAACATGTCGGGTTACCTCGGTTGGAGGACTTCTGCTGGATCGCCACCCAGGAGTCCAACGTCTACGGCGGTCTGGCCGTGGCCATCCCGTTCATCCACACCCGGCCGCGCTACTTCGCCCAGATCATCGGCGAACTTCTGTACTGGATCGGTGAGGACAAGATCCTGTTCGCCAGCGACTACGCGCTGTGGACGCCGAAGTGGCTGATCGAGAAGTTCGTCGACTTCCAGATCCCCGAGGACATGCTGGGTGAGTACACTCAGATCACCGCCGAGCAGAAGCGAAAAGTTCTCGGCCTCAACGCCGCATCGCTGTACGACATCGACGTTCCCGCCGAACTGCGGCTGCCTACACCGGGGCAGGACACGGTGGAGGTGGCCGCCGGTGCCAAGGAGAGCGTGTCGATATGAGTACCGCAGTGATCTCCCTAGAGACGGAGATCCTCGAGGCGCTGGCGACGGTGACCGATCCCGAACTCGACGAACCGATCACCGAACTCGGATTCGTGCGCTCGGTGTTCGTCGACGATGACGGGATCACCGTCCATCTGCGGTTGCCGACGGCGTTCTGTTCCCCGAACTTCGCCTATCTGATGGCTTCTGATGCCCTGGATGCGCTACGCGAACTCGACGACATAGGGGAAGTGCGGGTGTTGCTGGACGACCATCACGACAGTGACAAGATCAATGCGGGCCTGGCCGCCGACGCCGGTTATGTCGGCACGTTCGGTGTGGAAGCCGAGAAGAGCCTCGACGCGCTGCGGGAGGTGTTCTGGCGCAAGGCACACGCGGCGGCGATGGAACGGGCGATCACCTTACTGCTGCGCCAGACACCGATGGACGCCGAGCAGATCGGGCATCTGCTGCTGCGTGACCTGCCCGAGGGCAAGGCGAAAGCAGCGCTGCTGCGGCGTCGCTTCACTATCGGTCTGAGCAACTGCCCCAACAGCAAGGTACTCGTCGATGACGAGGGAAAACCTGTTGCACCCGAGGCGGTTCCCATGCGGCTGCGTTTCGCCCGCTCGGTACGGATCTCGATGGAAGGCAACTCGCATTTCTGCCGGGGCCTGTTGGCCACACGGTATTCCGACGACGAACCCGCGGGCGCACTGCCCGTCGTGACCGACACCAGAACCCGAAGGAGCAGGTGATGAGAGCTGTGCAGGTGGTGGGCTACCACCAGAACCTGGAATTGGCCGACGTGGAGAAGCCCACGCCGACAGGTCCGTTCGATGTCGTGGTGAAGATCGGCGGCGCCGGCGTGTGCCGGACCGATCTGCACATCCTCGAAGGTCAGTGGGCCGAGAAGTCACAGGTGCAACTGCCGTACACGATTGGCCATGAAAATGCCGGTTGGGTCGAATCTGTCGGGTCCGCGGTCACCAATGTCACAGAAGGCGACAAGGTGATCGTCCATCCGCTGATCACGTGCGGGTTGTGCCGAGCCTGCCGATCCGGGGACGACGTCCACTGCGAGTCGAACGCGTTTCCCGGGATCGACACCAACGGCGGGTACGCGGAGTATCTCAAGACCTCCGCACGCAGCGTGGTCAAGATCGACGACGCACTGGAGCCGGCCGATGTCGCGGCCCTGGCCGACGCGGGTCTGACGGCGTATCACGCCGCCGCCAAGGCCGCTCGCAGGCTGACACCCCGAGACCGGGTCGTCGTCATCGGCGCAGGAGGTCTGGGCCACATCGGGATTCAGGTGCTCAAAGCGCTGTCACCGGCCGAACTCATCGTCGTCGACCGCAACCCCGAGGCGCTCAAGCTCGCCGAGGCGATCGGCGCCGACCACTGCGTGATCGCCGACGGCAACCAGATCGAGCAGGTGCGCGACCTCACCGGCGGACACGGCGCCGAGACCGTGGTCGACTTCGTCGGTGAAGGAGGCGCGACCAGCGAGGGGATCGCCATGTTGCGCAGGGCCGGTGACTACCACGTGGTGGGCTACGGCGAGAACATCGATGTGCCCACGATCGACGTGATCTCCACCGAGATCAACTTCATCGGCAACCTCGTCGGTTCCTACAACGACCTGTGCGACCTGATGGCACTGGCCGCCCGGGGAGCGGTCAACCTGCACACACAGAAGTACGCCCTCGACGACTTCCAGTCCGCCATCACCGATCTGGACAACGGCAACGTCCGCGGGCGCGCGATCCTCGTCCCCTGACACCGCCCGCTCGAAAGGACTCCGACCATGGCCAAAGAACTGCGGTTCAACTCCGATGCACGTGCTCGTCTCGAACAAGGTGTCAACGCCCTCGCCGACGCGGTAAAGGTCACCCTCGGCCCGAAGGGGCGCAACGCCATCCTGGAGAAACTGACCGGTCCACCCACCATCACCAACGACGGTGTGACCATCGCCAGGGAGATCCAACTGCGTGATCCCTTCGCCAACATGGGTGCCCAGTTGGTCAAGGAGGTGGCGATGAAGACCAACGGCGTGGTCGGTGACGGCACCACCACCGCCACCGTGTTGGCGCAGGCGATGGTTCGCGAGGGCTTGGCGGCCGTCGAGGCCGGCGCCAACCCGATGCGCGTGCGTCGCGGCATCGAACGCACCGTGCCGGTGGTCGTCGAATCGCTGCGCAGCCACAGCGTGGAGGTCGGCAGCAGCAGCGACCTGCGTCGTATCGCCGCGCTCGCGGCCAGTGACGATGAAGCGATCGGCGACGTCATCGCGGCCGCCGTCGAGCACGTCGGCAAGACCGGCGTGGTCACGACCGAGGAGAGCGACACCCTGGGCATGGCGGTCGACGTCGTCGACGGCATCGAGTTCGACCACGGATACACATCCGGCTACATGGTGACCGACCCCGAGCGCATGGAGGCGGTGCTCGACAATCCGCTGATCTTGTTGACCAACAAGAAGATCAGTCAGGTGCAGGAGATCATGCCCACCCTCGAGGTGGCCAAGCGCGCCGACCGCCCGCTCGTGGTGATCGCCGAGGATGTCGACGGGCCGGCACTGCAACTGCTGGTCGGCGGAAACATGCACAAGACCATGCAATCCGTGGTTGTGCGTGCGCCCGGCTTCGGACACCGCCGGGTCGCCGAACTCGAGGACCTGGCCGTCGCGCTCGGCGGGCACGTCATCGCGAAGGACACCGGCATCGACCTGGGCGAGGTGGCCCGCGAGCATCTGGGATCGTGCGACCGTCTCACCGCCACCGAAAGCGACACCACCATCGTCGGTCCGCGCGGGCATCAGAACCTTGTCGACGCCCGTGTCGCGCAACTGGAGGTTCAGCGCGAGCGGGCCAGGATCGACGCCGATCGGGACATCCTCGACCTGAGGATTGCCCGGCTCACGGGACGAGTGGCAGTGATCCGCGTCGGCGGTGCGACCAGCGTCGAACTAAAGGAACGCATGCTCCGGGTCGAGGACGCCCTCGCGGCAACCAGGGCGGCGCTGGAAGCCGGCATCGTCTCGGGTGGCGGTACCGCACTCGCGCAGGCGCACCGGGTCCTCGACGCTGTCGAGCTCGTCGGCGACGAGGCGATCGGCCGCGACGTGGTTCGTCGTGCATTGTCAGAGCCGTTGCGCTGGATCGCCTTCAACGCCGGCTTCGAAGGAGGCGATGTCGTCGATGTTGTCGCCGATCTACCGCTCGGACATGGCTTCAATGCACTCACCGGCGAGTACGGCGACATGTTCGAGGAAGGAATCATCGACCCGTTCAAGGTGACCCGCGCCGCGCTGGAGAGTGCCGCCTCGATCGCCGCGCTGCTGATCACCACCGAGACCGCGGTGGTGGAGGAGATCCTCGGTCAACCGGGCGCCATCATGGCGCCCGGCTTCGGCGATCTCGCCGAAGGCATGGTCCGCCCGTCCAACATCTACTGAACGTCCTTACAGCAACAGGTTTGGAGTGATCGTGATATTCATCGTCGTCAAGTTCCAGGTGGACGAGGCCTACCGCGACAAATGGCCCGCGCTGACCAAGGCGTTCACCGACGCCACACGGGCCGAGGAAGGCAACCTGTGGTTCGAATGGTCGCGCAGCCTGGATGATCCGAACGAATACGTTCTGGTGGAGGCGTTCCGGGACTCGGAGGCCGGCGCTGTGCACGTCAACTCCGAACATTTCCACGAGGGCCTCGCTGCCATGCGGCCGGCCCTGACCGCGACCCCGCGGATTCTCCACACCGAGATCGAAGGCGAGGACTGGGCGGCGATGGGCGAACTGGAGATCGCCGACGCCTCGCGCTGAACGCGCCTACAACCGATACTCGGGCAGCGCGAAGTCATCAGAGAAGGTGCGCGCCAACAGGCGGTCGGTCCACGGCACGGCGTTCACGACGCGCATGCAGAGGTCACGGAACGCGATGCCCAGGTTCGTTTTCGGGATGAACACCGCGAGGTATCTGCGTGCGGCCTCCTGTTTGGCCGCGATGAGCGGTCGCAAGGCAGTCTCATAGGCGCTGAACGCATCTCGGTGATCGCGGTGAGCGGCCAGCTCACCGGCGAGAACATAGGCCTCGGCCATGGCCAGCCCCGTGCCTTCACCGCCGAGCAGCGATATACACGCCGCGGCATCACCGACAAGCACCGTGCGGCCGCGAGACCAGCGGTCCATACGGATCTGGCTGACCACGTCGAGGTACAGATCGTCGACGTCGTCCAGTGCGTCGGTGATGCGTTCACATTCCCACCCGAGGTCGCTGAACTCACGTTTCAGCAGGGCTATTCGCTCGTCGTGGGACCCGGGAACAGTGGCATCGTCCGATCGCAGGATGAACAGGAACAATGTCCGGTCGCCGCGCAGGGCCACTCGGCCCACGGAATGTCCCGGTGCGCTGAACGTCATGTACACCAGGTCGTCACGAGGGCGGTATCCGTCGACGACGGCAGCCGCGACCAGGCAGCCCAGATAATGCTCGGGGTCCGGTGCGCGGCCGAACGCGAGCTGGCGCACGTGGGAATGCAGACCGTCCGCGCCGACCACCAGATCGAACTCGCGCTGCGTCCCGCCGGCAAGACCGACGGCAACCCCGTCCTCGTGCTCGGTGATCGAGGCGATGCTGTCGCCGAACACCGTTTCCACCTTGCCGTCGATGGTGGAGTAGATGGTTGCGGCGAGGTCGCCGCGCGGCAGGCTGGTGAACTTGTCGTGGGTGACGCGACGAATTCCGGCGGTGTCGAGGTTCGCGCGGATCCGGCCGTCCGGGGTGACCGAACGGATGGCCGTGATGTCGTATCCCTGCTCGCAGAGCGCCGGTTCGATACCCATGCGGCACGCGACCTCGTAGCCCAGGCCCCAGAAGTCGACGACGTATCCGCCCGTGCGCAGGCGCGGGGCCGCTTCGATCAACGTAGGTTCGTGGCCCGCACGCATCAACCAGTAGGCGAGCGTGGGTCCGGCGATACCGGCACCGCTGATGGCGATTCTCATCCCGGTGTCCGAGGAACGAAGCGGATGAACGGTATCTGCTCGCCGGCCGCCCGGAAGTCCTCGAGCGACCCGTCGACGGAGAATCCCATCAGCCGGGGGAGCAGGTGACGGGCGAGGAATCGGTGGCGCACAGCGTAGCGGGCGAAGATGTCGGCGCCTTCGGCCTGGTCCAACGGCAGGGCCGTGACGGCGATGGTGCGTCGTCCCACCTGGATCGTGACCCGGGGCTCGGCGAGCACGTTGCGGTACCAGGCTGCCTTCGGACCCCACCCGGAGGCGACCGTGTACGCCCCGGTCTGTGGGTCGTGCTCGACCACCTCGAGGACCACTTCTCGGTTCTTGCCGGACACCCGGCCGATGTGGTGCAGCAGCAGGAGCCGGTTACCGAACATCCAGCCAAGGTTGGCCCGGAACATCGAGATGGGCGCCCGGAACAGCAACTTGCTCAGCCCCGACGGCGGGTGGACCCTCTTGGTGATCTTCACGTCTTGATGTCCTTTCGCGACGACGACAGTTCCGAGCCTAGTGAAAGAGCCACAAGAACGACACCCAGTATGTGAGATGTCGCCAGGATCGTGAAATCGCTTGTAGCAACGAAAAAGTCATGTGTCCGCGTGAGCAGACGGGGGTGTTCGCGGTTGCGGCTGTATGCGGACATTGCGCCATCGCGGCCGCGCCGACCACAGGCAGGGGTACGGTCCAAGAATGGCTGTCTTCACCTTCGCCGAGCTCACTCCGACCAGCCTCCTGCAGCGATCTGCCCAGGCGTTTCCCGATCGTCTCGCCATTGTCGACGGTGAGCTGAGATTGACCTACACGCAGTTCGCGGAGAGGTGCGGCCGCGTCACCTCGGCGCTGGCGGCCGCGGGTGTGCAACCCGGGGATCGGGTGGCCGCTCTGTGCACCAACAGCCACGTCATGCTGGAACTGCACCAGGCGGTGCCGGCCCGCGGGGCGGTGCTGGTGCCGCTGAACACGCGGCTGGCGTTCGAGGAGATGCAGTACATCATCGGCCACCCCGGCGCTCGTATCCTGATCGCCACCCGTGAGTTCGCCGACCGTGCGCGAGAGTTGGCTGACGACGCCGGGATCGACGTGGTGATCGAAGGTGACGGGTACGAGGAGTGGCTGCCGGACGTGGCGTCACCCGAGGATCGCGTCGCGGTCGGAGAACGGGATCTGCTCGCCATCAACTACACGTCGGGGACCACGGGCAGGCCCAAAGGCGTGATGTACCACCATCGCGGCGCCTACCTGCAGGCTGTTGCGATGGCCTACCACACGCGTCTCGATCCCTCGACCGGCTATCTGTGGACCTTGCCGATGTTCCATTGCAACGGTTGGTGTTTCACCTGGGCTGTCGGCGCTGCCGGGGGCACCCACATATGTCTGCGCAAGATCGACTCGGCCGAGATCTGGCGATGGCTGCGTGGCGGCGGTATCACCCATTTCAGCGCCGCGCCAACGGTGTTGACGATGATCGCCGAGGATCCTTCGGCGCAACCACTGCCCGCGCGAGTGCACGTCGACACTGGCGGTGCGCCGCCCTCGCCGGCGCTGCTCGCGCGCCTTACGCCGCTGGGGTTCGACGTCACGCATCTCTACGGGCTCACCGAGACGTACGGACCGGTCGCGGTGAACGTGTGGCAACCGGAGTGGGACGAACTGCCGGACGACGAGCAGGCGAGGCTGCGGGCCCGGCAGGGCGTGGGCAACATCATCGCCAACCCGCTGCGGGTCGTGGACCTCGGCGGTGATGACGTGCCGCGGGACGGCACGACCATCGGGGAGATCGCGGCGCGCGGCAACGACGTCATGCTCGGTTACTACAACGACGACGCCGCCACCAGCGCCGCCACCCGTGACGGGTACTTCCTGACCGGTGACCTGGCCGCCATGCATCCCGACGGGTATGTCGAAATTCGGGACCGGGCAAAGGATGTCATCATCTCCGGCGGGGAGAACATCGCGTCGATCGAGATCGAAAAGGTCATCGACAGCCACCCCGAGGTGGTGGAATCGGCGGTTGTCGGTGTGGCGGACGAGAAGTGGGGCGAGGTGCCGGTCGCGTTCATCACGCGGCGCGACGGGTCCGACGTGACATTCGACCAGCTCACCACGTTCCTGCGGGAACATCTCGCCGGTTTCAAGGTGCCGCGCACCATGGTGTTCGACCATCTGCCGAAGACCTCGACGGGCAAGATTCAGAAGAACGTGCTGCGTGCCCGCGCCGAGCAGGACAAGGCGAACTGAGCGCCGCCCTCAGTTCTTGTACGCCGAATGCTTGGTCCCCTGGTCGAACATCGCGGGGACCACGGCAAGCACGGCCGCTCCGACGAGGACGACGCCTACACCCACGGTGGAATGAGTCGGGGAGGCTGTCACGAGTGCCAGTGCGCCAAGGGGCGCCGCGCCGCCTGCGACCGAGGTGCCGAACTCGCGGGCCGTTCCGACGCCGCTGGCCCGCGTCGCCACCGGAAACTGCCTGCTGTAGAACGAACCCTGCGCCGCCATCATCGTCGGCACCAGAACGCCCGTGCCGACGATCAACGCGGTCCAGATCGCCCATGTCTCACCGGTGTTCAGCAATGCCAGGAAGAAAGTCGCCCACACGCCGCTGAGAACGCCGCCGACGATCAGCACGCGCTTGCTGCTCCACCGGTCGCACAGCCGCCCCAGCAGCGGGATGACCAGGACCGCGGCGATTCCCGCGAGTGTGACGCCGAGTGCGCTGTCGGCGGCCGAGACACCTTTGAACTGCGTCAGGTACGCCAGGGAGAAGGTCTTGAAGATGTAGCTGATCGAGGTGCAGCCCAGGGCGATCCCGATGACGACGGCCAGACCGCGCCAGTCCTGGCGCAGCAGCGCGATGAGCGGGAACGCCTTGGTGCGTCGCTGTTCGGATTCCTGCGCGAAATCCGGTGTCTCGGGCACAGATGCGCGGATCCACAGACCGACGGCGACCAGCGCGAAGCTCGCGACGAACGGGATGCGCCATCCGACGGTCGTCAGGAAGTCGTCACCGAGCAGTGAGATGACGAAGACCGTCGCGGCCGACAACACCAGCCCGAGGTTCATCCCGAGTGTCGGCCATGAGCCCATGCTGCCGCGTTTGGCGACGTCGGCATGTTCGTAGCTGGCGACCGCCGCCGAGGCGAATTCGGCGCCGGCACCCAGACCCTGCAGGATCCGCAACAGCACCAGCGCGATAGGCGCCCACATACCGATCGTCGCGAAGTCGGGCAGGAAACCGATGACACCCGTCGAGACGCCCATCAAGATGAAGGTGACGACAAGTGTGCGCTTGCGCCCGATCCGGTCGCCGAGTGCGCCGAAGACGACGCCGCCGACGGGCCGGGCCAGGAACCCCACGGCGAACGTCGCAAGCGATTGCAGCGCTGCGAATTTCGAGTCTCCTTCCGGGAAGAACACCGTCGCGAACACGATCGAGGCCATCGCGGCGTAGAGGTAGAAGTCGTACCACTCGACCGCGGTTCCGACGACGGCGGCCAGCGCCATGCGCCTCTGGCGTCGGCGTGCCTGCTCGGGGGTCTCGGTGAGGGGTACGGCATGGGTTCCGGTGGGGCTCGCGTCGTTGAGAGCTGGGGTGGACATGGCAATCCTCTCGGTTTTGGGCACGGTGAATCGGCCGCATCGGTTGCGGCTCTTGGCAACAGCGGTGGATCAGATGGCTAGGCGCAATCACCGAAGAACGCGCGCATTTCCGCGACGATCTCCTCGGGTTGTTCTTCGGGAAGGTAGTGGCCGCAGTCGAGGGCGCGGCCGGACACGGTGTCTGCGATGTTCTGCCACAGTTCGAGGGGTTCGAACAGTCGCTCGATGACACCGTGCTTGCCCCACAGCACGCGCAGCGGCGCGGCGATCTTGCGGCCCTGGTCGCGGTCCCGTCGGTCGTGGTCGAGGTCGATGGTGGCCGCGGCCCGGTAGTCCTCGCACGCGCCGCGCGCACGCTCGATCCCGGCGAACCCCGCGATGTAGTGATCGAGGACGTCACGGGGGAACGGCGCCAGGCCGGCGTGGCGTGCGCCCATCACCCCTTCGACGTAGGCACGCGGGTCGGCGCCGATCAGCGTCTCGGGCAGGGGAGCGGGCTGGATGAGGAAGAACCAGTGCCAGTAGGCGCTCGCGAAGTCGCGCGTGGTTCCCTCGTACATGTCGAGGGTGGGCGCGATGTCGAGGAGCATGACGCGGGTGACGCACTCCGGAGAGTCGGCGGCAAGTCGGGCGGCCACGCGCGCCCCGCGGTCGTGCCCGGCCACGTAGAACTGCTGGTGACCGAGTGCCGCCATCAACTCGACACAGTCGCGGGCCATCTCCCGCTTGGAGTAGGTGCTGTGATCGGGGCTCGCCGGCGGACGCTCCGAATTCCCGTATCCACGCAGGTCCGGGGCGACGATGAAGAAGTCCTCCGCCAGCGCGGGCGCCACACGGTGCCACATCAGGTGCGATTCCGGGTGGCCGTGCAGAAGCAGAAGCGGCGGCTTGCCGCAGGCCGGTCCGACCCGGCCGCGAAGCCGGACCCCGTTGACCGTGATGTCGAGTTCGTCGAAGCCAAAGAACACGTCCGGTCTCCTTCGTCGCGGCTTGCGGCCTTTTCCCGATGCTAGATTTGGCCCACAGCGCGAGGAAGGCTCGTCACCTCAAAGGATCTTTGCGCTGAACGCAAGAGGGGTACGACATGGCCGATGTCGGTGATCTCGAATTCTTCGTGACGCTCGCGGCGGCAGGGACGATGACCGAGGCCGCACGGCACTGGGGTGTCTCGGTCTCCGTGGTGAGCCGACGGCTCAAGGCTCTCGAAGAACGCCTGGGCACACCGTTGGTGCACCGGCGCGCCCGCGGGCTCGAGCTCACCGCCGAGGGGCAGCAGTACCACGTGCGGGGGAGCGAAATACTCCAGCAGCTCAAGGATTTGGAGAGCACGCTGAACCCCGATCCCAAGGACTTGACGGGTTCGATCCGGGTGATCAGCACCGTCGGCCTCGGGCGAGTGCACATCGCGCCGCTGCTTCACGATTTTCGGCGACGTCACCGGAGCGTCGAGATCTCGCTGGAGCTCACGAGCCTGCCGCTGTCGGCTTCGGTGCCCGGTTTCGACATCGCGATTCAGGTCGGGCGGGTGCGCGACTCGTCGCTCGCGATACGTCAACTGCTGCCCAACCGGCGTGTGGTGGTGGCCTCGCCCGACTACCTCGACGCGCACGGCGCACCGGCGGACCTCGACGACCTCAAGAATCACGAGCTTCTCGTCGTCCGCGAGAACGAGGGTGAGTCGATCTGGCGATTCGTGAAAGACGGTCGTGAGACGGCGATTCCGGTACGAGGCGGCCTCATCTGCAACGACGGCATCGCGGTGACCGAATGGTGCCTGGCCGGCGCAGGACTGGCCATGCGCTCGATCTGGCACGTCGCACCGTATGTGCGGGAGGGGCGACTCGTACACGTGCTGCCCGACGTCGAGACTCCGGAGGCCGACGTCGTCGCGCTGTTCGACGCCGGGGTGCGTACCTCGCCACGCGTGCGAACATTGTTGTCCTTCTTGCGTAAACAGCTTGCGCAGCGGTGTATCCCGTTACCGACACGACAGGCTGGAGCGGCTCTCCACTGGTAGTACCGATACAGATCCCGTCGCCGAAACAGACACCACGGTCGTGAATTCGCCACCCGATCCCGAAACCGCAACCATGACGTCAAACTCGGCGACGGGACCTCGACAGGAGTTATCCACCGAGACAAGGCCGGAGCCGGGGCGCATTTTTCGCCTGGGACAAAACGGTGTTGCGTCATGCGGCCTGTCTGGACGGCGGTTTTCTTCCTAACCTCGACATCAGCGAAGGGCGTGTGCCCGCGCCGAAGCGTGAGGAGTTGTCGTGGTCAACAGGTACAAGGTCGCAGTCATCGCCGGTGACGGCATCGGTCGCGAGGTCGTTCCGGAAGGGCTACGGGTGTTGCAGGCCGCCTCGGAGCGGTTCGGCTTCACCCTGGACCTCGAAGAATTCGACTACGCCAACGTCGACTACTACCTCAAGCACGGCCAGATGATGCCCGACGACTGGTTCGAGCAGTTGCGGGGATTCGACGCCATCTTCTTCGGCGCGGTCGGCTGGCCCGAACTCGTTCCCGACCACATCTCGCTGTGGGGAAGCCTGATCCAGTTCCGCCGCCATTTCGACCAATACGTCAACCTGCGCCCCGTGCGCCTGCTGCCCGGCATCGCCGGACCACTCGCCGGCCGCAAACCCGGCGACATCGACTTCTACGTGGTGCGGGAGAACACCGAGGGCGAGTACTCCAGCATCGGCGGCAAGATCTTCGAGGACACCCCACGTGAGACCGTGATCCAGGATACGGTGATGACCCGCGTCGGCGTCGACCGGATTCTGCGGTACGCCTTCGAACTCGCGCAGCGCCGTCCCCGTCGCCTGCTCACCTCGGCGACAAAGAGCAACGGGATCTCGATCTCCATGCCGTACTGGGACGAGCGCGTCGAGCAGATGTCCACGATGTTCCCGGACGTCTCCGTCAACAAGTTCCACATCGACATCCTCGCGGCCAACTTCGTGCTGCATCCCGACTGGTTCGACGTTGTGGTTGCGAGCAATCTGTTCGGCGATATCCTCTCCGATCTCGGCCCGGCCTGCACGGGAACCATCGGCGTCGCTCCCAGCGCCAACATCAACCCCGAGCGCACCTTCCCCAGCCTGTTCGAGCCGGTCCACGGTTCGGCGCCCGACATCGCGGGTCAGGGGGTTGCGAACCCGGTCGGCCAGATCTGGTGTGCCTCAATGATGCTCGAGCACCTCGGGGAACGCACGGCAGCAAAGGCCGTGCTGGATGCCATCGAAGCGGTGCTGGCCGACGGTGCGGTGCTCACCCCCGACCTCGGCGGGACGGCGACGACGACGGCGCTGGGAACCGCGATCGCGGACAGCGTCGGCGCGTCGGCCAGTGCGGGTGCCGGGACGCGCTGAGGGCGCACACGCGTAACGCGGCTCGGTTTCTGGATCCGCCTACTGCAACACACCTTTCACCTCAGGCAACACCTACGAAACCGTTCATCGCGTTTACTGACAATCAACCTGGTTTCTCGCAGAGAAAATGGAGATTGTCATGGAAGCGACCACCACTCATCCCCAGTTCAGCGTCACGCCGGACGCGTGGAAGAACCTGCCGAAGATGCCGGAGGCGGAGTACCCGGGTGCCGAGGGCTACATCGGCGACGTGTACGAGAACCCGGGCGGCAGCGTGATGTGCAGTGGCTTCTTCGAGTTGGTGCACACCGAGGCGCCGTTGCTCTACGAGTACACCTATGACGAGATGAAGATCGTGCTGGAGGGCGAATTCCACCTGGAGAACGTCGACACCGGACAGAAGTCGATCGCCAAGACCAAGGACGCGATCTTCTTCCCGAAGGGGTCCCGCATCCTGTTCAGCACACCCGATCGTGCGCTGGCCTTCTATACGGGCCATCGCACTGCGGACGGTCTCTGATCGGTCAAGCGACCCGCCGAGATTCCAGCGCAGCATGACGATCACCGAAACGATTCCCCCGCAGTTCCCGTCGCTGCCGCAATGGCCTGGAGAACCCGAACCGGTCGACACCACGGCGTCCGCATTCCTGGTGGTGGCCATCGGTGCGGCGCCGCGCACCGCCGACGTCGCCGGTGAGTGGGTGCAGGCTGCCGAGGCGGTCGCCCCCACCCGCCTGGTGTGCCTGGACGCGATGACCGACGAAGAGGACTGTGCCAGAATGCAACACGCACTGTCGGAAGTGCGCACCGGCGTGCGCATCATGATCGTCGGCGGACAGTTCGACGTGCTGACGGCGCTCACGATGGCCCGTGCGGCGGGCGCCATTCCTGCCGAGTTGACCGGTTTCGTCGTGCACACCGACGACGCGCCCATCTTCTGCGCGCAGTGTCGCGGCACGTTCCGGGTGGCGGCAGGTCCGGGCGACGAGATCGATTGTCGCGGGTGCGCGCGCACCCTGGAGATCCACGGTCATTTCGCGTCGGCGCTGGGCAGTTACCTGGCCTCCGATGCGCGGGCGAGGGAGATCTGAATGACGGTGCTCGACACGGCCGAAGCGCGTTTTCCCGGACACCTCCACCCGGCCTACGACACGACGCCCCGGATGCTGACCGTCGTCGGCCTCGAACACCTCGCCGGAGACGTCCTGCACATCACGTTCGCGGCCGCCGACGGGCGTGTGCTCACGCCGTACCAACCCGGCAGCCACCTCATCGTCACGGCGGGCGCCACCCGCAACGCGTACTCGCTGACCGGGGCCGACCTCAACCCGGTCCGCTACGAGATCTCGGTGCTGCGCAAGGCCGACGGCAACGGGTCGGTGTGGCTGCACGACAACCTCGAACTGGGCATGTCCGTCGAGATCGAAGGCCCGCGTTGCCTTTTCCCGCCCGTGACCAATCAGCGGCACGCGCTGTTGATCGCCGGTGGCATCGGCGTCACGCCGGTGCTGTCCCACGCCCGCGCCATCGCGCGGGCCGGCGGCACGGCCGATATCGTCTACTCGTACCGACCCGGGCACGACGCCCATGTCGGCGAGCTGCGCGAACTGGCCGCGCGTCCGGGGATCACGCTGTTCGAGGTGGACACCATCGAGGGCACCCGTGAGCTGCTCGCCGATCGGCTGGGGGCCCAGCCGTTGGGCACCCACGCCTACGCGTGTGGGCCGATCCCGATGCTCCATACCTACCAGGAGCTTGCCGCACAGGCCGGTTGGCCTTCGGCCCGGGTGCATCTTGAGCGCTTCACCGCACCGGAACAGGACCCGGGTCTGCCGTTCACGGTGCGCATCGCCTCGACCGGGGAAAACCTCGCAGTCCCGGCCGGGGTGTCGCTGCTGCAGGCCCTGCTCGACGCAGGCATCGGGGTGAACAACTTGTGCCGGCAGGGCGTGTGCGGCGAATGCCGTATCCCGGTGACCGCCGGTGTGCTCGAGCACCGCGACTTCGTCCTGACCGAGGAGGAACGCGAGGCCGCAAACAGCATGCTGTGCTGCGTATCTCGCGGATCCGACATCGAAGTGGATCTGTGACCACAGCCGAGAGATTCGAGGATCACTCATGACCGCACACCTGTCGACGCCCTATCTGCGTGACATGGGCGCCAAGGCCGCCGACCTGGTGGCCTCGTCGTTGACCCCGGCCGCGGCCGCCTACCTCAACCAGCCGGTAGATCATCTCGCGAGCCTGCCGTGGCCGTTCGCCGACGACGTCACCTCGTTCCGCTACACCGTCAACGTCGATCCCGCGCGGGTGCCCAGGCCGACGAGGGCCGGAGAATGGGGCAGGCACATCGTCGATCTCGGCGGCGCGGATTATCCGGTGAACATGGCCGAACGCCGCCACGTGCTGGACACCGATCCGCAGCGGGTGAAGGTCCGCCCCGGGATGGAACTGGCGTGCTGGGATCTGCTGATCTACTACCTGCGAGACCTCGCGCAGTCCTACCCTGACCTGCTGCACCTGGACGAGGACGGCGATCACTTTCATTGGCGCAACGACCTTCTCGGAACCGATCAGCATTTCGTCCTCGGCGATACCGGCACGCTGCCCGGTGGTCCGTTGTTCTTCCTGGCCGCCGAAATCCCCGACGATCTGCTACTGGTCATCGAACGCGACGGGCGGTTGTACTTCGACGCGGGTGCGGTGACCTTCGCGGCAGCCTGGTCGGCGTCGTTCGATATCGGCATGGACATGTACGAGATCCACGGACCGGTGCCGCGCATGACAGGGGAGGGGATGACGGCCCGTGCCGAGCAGTTCCTCAAACGACTGCCCGCCAACCAGGTGTACCGCCGCCTGAACTGGAACCTGGCGGCGTCACCGACGCGGACCTTCGACATCAGCCTGGAAACGCTGCCGGACTGGGGCACCCACATGCCGAGGGCCCTGCGCGACGGCGACGTGTCGCAGGTGCAGTTCCGCATCGAACTCGAACACTTCATCCGGCTCCCGATGACCGGCGCGGTCACCTTCAACATCCGCACCTTCATGGCGTCGCTGGAAGAGATCCGGGCGATCCCGGAGTATGCGGAGCAGTTGGCGGCCATCATCGAGGAACTGCCCGACGACATCGCCACCTACAAGGGTTTCGCCGATTACCAAGACGACGTCGTCGCGTATTTGAGGCGCTGACGCCGACGCCCGCGTGCTTGCGCTGCCGTCCGCTCTATTCATAGAATATTTTCTATAGAGAACGGAGCGAGGACATGGCGCTGACGGCCGAAGAGGAAACCATCGTCAAGACGGTGCACGATTTCGTCGAGAAGCAGGTCAAACCGGTGGTACGGGAGTTGGAGCACGCCAACACCTATCCCGAAGAGCTGATCGAGACGATGAAGGAGATCGGTATCTTCGGGCTCGCGATCCCGGAGCCGTACGGGTTCGGGGCGGTGTCCATGCCGTGTTACGTGCAGGTCGCCGAGGAACTGGCCAGGGGCTGGATGAGCCTGGCCGGCGCGATGGGCGGCCACACCGTGGTGTCGAAGCTGCTGTTGCTGTTCGGCACCGAGGAGCAGAAGCAGAAATACCTGCCGCGGATGGCCACCGGTGAACTGCGCGCCACGATGGCGCTCACCGAACCCGGTGGCGGGTCGGATCTGCAGGCCATGCGCACCGTCGCGCGCCGGGACGGCGACGACTACGTGATCAACGGCAGCAAGACCTGGATCTCCAACGCGCGGCGCTCGGATCTGGTGGCGCTGATGTGCAAGACCGATCCCGACGCGCAGCCCGCACACAAGGGTGTGTCGATCCTCCTGGTGGAGAAGGTGCCCGGCTTCGACGTGTCACGCGACCTACCCAAGCTGGGCTACAAGGGCGTGGAGAGCTGCGAGCTCAACTTCACCGACGCCCGGGTTCCGGTCTCCTCGCTGCTCGGCGACGACGAGGGCCGTGGGTTCGCGCAGATGATGAAAGGCCTGGAGGTGGGCCGGTTGCAGGTCGCGGCGCGGGCAACGGGCGTGGCGCGTGCGGCGTTCGAGGATGCGCTGCGGTACTCCCAGGAGCGGGAGAGCTTCGGCAAGCCGATCTGGCAACACCAGTCGGTCGGAAACATGTTGGCCGACATGGGAACCAAGCTGTATGCAGCGCGCTCGCTGCTGCTCAGTGCGGCCGAGAAGTTCGACGCGGGGCAACGCTGTGACATGGAGGCCGGCATGGCCAAGCTGTTCGCGTCGGAGACCGCGATGCAGATCGCACTGGACGCCGTACGCGTGCACGGGGGCTACGGCTATTCCACCGAGTACGACGTCGAACGTTACTTCCGCGATGCGCCACTGATGATCGTCGGCGAGGGCACCAACGAGATCCAGCGCAACGTGATCGCCAAACAACTCGTCGCGCGCGGCGGTCTCGACATCTGATGCACCCGCAGGCCAACGGAAAGTCATTGCCGCTGAGCGGGATCACCGTGCTGTCGCTGGAACACGCGGTCGCCGCGCCGTTCGCCACGCGGCAACTCGCCGATCTCGGCGCACGCGTGATCAAGGTCGAACGGCCGGGCTCCGGTGATTTCGCGCGCCAGTACGACGATTCCGTCAACGGCGAGTCGAGCTACTTCGTGTGGCTCAACCGGTCCAAGGAGTCCATCGCGCTCGACGTGAAATCCGAGCACGGGCACCGGGTGTTGCATGAACTGGCCGACCGCGCCGATGTCGTCGTGCAGAACCTGGGCCCGGGCGCGGCGGCCCGGCTGGGGTTGGCGGCCGAGGACATCCGGGCCAAGGACCCGCGCAAGATCGTGGTGTCGGTGACGGGATGGGGCAGCACCGGTCCATGGGCCGATCGCAAAGCGTATGACCTGCTGGTCCAGTGCGAGACGGGACTGGTCTCGTTGACCGGTACCCCCGACGAGGTCGCCAAGGTCGGGGTGTCGATCGCCGACATCGCCGCGGGCATGTACGCCTTCAGCGGCATCCTGGCCGCGCTGTACCGCCGCGAGATCACCGGTGAAGGCGCCGTCATCGAGGTGTCGTTGTTCGAGGCGCTGGCCGAATGGGTGGGCCAGCCGGCACATTTCACCGCCGGTGCGGGACGTCAGCCCGGCCGGTTCGGCGCCCAGCACGCGACCATCGCACCGTACGGCCCGTTCGAGGCCGCCGACGGACACACCCTCCTCATCGCGATCCAGAACGAGCCGGAATGGGCGCGGTTCTGCACCACCGTGCTCGGGCGCCCCGAGGTCGCGGAGGATCCGCGATTCGCGTCCAACACGCAACGGGTGGCGAACCGGGCGGACGTCAACGCCCTGATCTCCGAGGTGTTCTCGTCACATCCCACCGACGAGTTGGAGTCCCGGCTGACCGAGGCGCGCATCGCCTTTGCGGGCGTCAACACGGTCAGCGAGTTCCTCGACCATCCGGTGCTCGCGGCCCGTGACCGTTGGCGCTCCGTCGAGACCGAGAACGGACCGGTGCGCGCCCTGCTGCCACCGCTCGATCTCGGTACCGAAGTGAGGATGGATCCGGTTCCCGCGCTGGGGGCGCACACCGCCGCGATTCTCGCCGAACTCGGCCATGGCGACGATTGAGAGTTGATATGAACTCCCTTGAACAGTACGTGGAGAACTGGCGCCCGGGCCCGGTCGTCAGCACCGACCTGCTCGGCCCACAGGCCGCGGGAAACCTCGCGGCCACACTGGATCTGGATCACGTCCCCGGCGCGGGTGAGGTTCTGCCGGCCCTGTGGCACTGGGTCTACTTCCTGGACTGGCCGCCGACCGCCGCGCTCGGCACCGACGGGCACCCACGTGACGGTCACTTCATGCCGCCGATCCCGCACCGCCGCAGGATGTTCGCCGGTGGACGCCTGGAGATCAACGAACCCTTGCGGCTCGGCGAGGCGGCCACGCGGCACTCCGAGGTGGTTTCCACCGCGGTCAAGAGCGGCAAGACCAGTGAACTGATGTTCGTCACTGTGCGCCACGAGTTCAGCCAGGGCGGTCAGCTGCGCATGACCGAGGAACAGGACCTGGTGTACCGCAGTGATCCGGGTTCGAGCACGCCGTTCACACGGGTCACCGAACCGCTGGCAGAGCGCACCACCCCGTGGGCTGCCGAACCCGCGACACATCCGGCGCTGCTGTTCAGGTTCAGTGCCGTGACCGCGAACTCACACCGCATCCACTACGACGCCGAGTACACCTGCGGTGTCGAAGGCTTTCCGGCGCTCGTGGTCCACGGACCGCTGCTGGTGCTGTACATGGCCGAACTGGCGCGGGCACACAGCACGCGACCCATCAAGAACTTCCGATTCCGTTTGACCAAGCCGGTTTTCGTCGGTGACGCGATCCGTGTACAAGGCACCCCGGCTGCCGACGGCGCCGCCGCTGAACTGGCGGTGGTGACTGGTTCCGGAACAGTTCACGCGAGCGCACAGGCCGAGTACGCGTGAACGCCCGGTACACCACCGACACGCTCAGGACGGCCAGATCGTTCCTGTTCGTACCGGGCAACCGGCCAGAGCGGTTCAGCAAGGCAGTCGCGGCGCAGCCGGATGTGGTCGTGCTCGACCTGGAGTGATGCTCGCTCGTGGCCGCAGCGTCTCGCACCTGGCGAATCAGCCGAGGGTTCCGCTCGCAGCGAGGTGTTCGGCCAGCAGTGTGCCCGCACGGCGGATGTGTTGAGCCATGGCTTCTCTGGCGCCCTCGGCGTCACCCGAGCGCAGCTTCTCGATGATCGCGCGGTGATCGTGCGCCGACGCCTCCGGCCAGCCTTCGACCGCGGCGAAGAACTTCCGCGGGGCGTAGGGCAGTGTCGCCTTGATCAGCCAGCGGATCTTCCGCGACCCGGACAGCCGGTAGATGGTCTGGTGGAACCGGTGATTGAGCCGTTCGACGTCGTCGTAGTCCTTGCCCGCGGCGGCCTGCTCGAGCTGGGCCTGGATGTTCTCGAGTTCTTCCACCAACTCCGCGGTGATCACGCCCGCGGCGCGTGCCGTCAACTCACCGCCGAGCAGGGCCTGGGCGTCGTAGACGTCACGGATGTCCTCGCTGGACAACGCCGTCACCGAGAAACCCTTGCGGGGTTCGATGGTGAGGAAGCCCTCCGTCTGCAACAGCAGCAGACCCTCGCGGGCCGGTGTGGCGCTGATGCCGAGGTCGTCGGCCACCGTCTCAGGCCGGATGAACTCACCGGCCCGAAGCTGACCCGACACGATGAGTTCACGCACGTGAGCCGCCGCGAGATCACTGAGCCGCAGCGGCGGTGTGCGCTTGCGATCGGTCGCGGCCGTCGGTCTCACGGTTTGAATATAGTCAATTTTCTGTAGTAGAACCGGCAGCAACGCGCAGCGTCTCCGCGCTGACGCAGGTCACCGCGCCGACGTCCCCGGCGCTCGGCGGATGTGGCCGACGGTCACCCAACTGCCAGGCGCGGGGAATAGCCTGGGGTCGGCGGGCGATGCACACGGTGATCAACAGTCAGGGGACAGGCATGAAAATCGGCATCTCGACCTTCGTCAACGACGACACCATCGATGCGGTGACGCTTGCCCGCGCGATCGAGGAACGCGGCTTCCATTCGTTGGTGATCGCCGAGCACTCACACATCCCGGCCAGCCGCGAGTCGGCCTATCCGGGCGGAGACGAGCTGCCGCAGAAGTACTACCGCACGCTCGACCCGTTCGTCACGCTGGCGGCGGCCGCGGCGGTGACGACGAAGATCGAGCTGTTCACCGGCGTGGCCCTGCTGATCCAGCGCGACGTCATCCACACCGCGAAGGAGGCCGCGAGCGTCGACCTGATCTCGAACGGACGGTTCGTCTTCGGTGTCGGCGCCGGCTGGAACCTGGAGGAGATGCGCAACCACGGCACCGACCCGAAGACGCGCGGGCGCCTGCTCGACGAACAGATCGAGGCGATCAAGGCGTTGTGGACGCAGGAGCCCGCCGAATACCACGGCAAGTACGTGGACATCGAGTCGTCGTACATGCGTCCCAAACCGGTGCAGAAGCCGCACCCGCCGATCTACATCGGAGGCGCGTCCGAGGCCACCGTCAAGCGCGTGATCCGCCACGACGCCGGATGGATCTCCAACCCGTTGCCGGTGGACTTCTTGAGCAAGTTCGTGACACAGATGCGCGACGGTCTGGGTCACGAGGTCCCGCTCGCGCAGTTCGGCACGCCGGCGGATCCGGAGTACTGGGGCGCGGTCGAAGAACTCGGGTTCGGACAGATCGCGTTGTTGCTGCCGACGCTGCCGACCGACGAATCCCTGCGCATGCTCGACGACTACGCGACCGCGGTGGAGAAATACCGCGGGTAGGGGACCTGCCTGACGTCGGCGAATTTGCGGGTTGCCGACGTCGCGCGCCGTCGACGGTGATCGGAAGTCGGCACCGCAGGGTTGACGCTGTAGCTAAGCTGTCAAGCCAAGCGCCGACCCCGAGGGGGAATCCGAGCATGACTTTCGACAAGGTGATCCTGGGCGGCCGTCTGTTCGACGGCACCGGCGGTCCATCTGCCCTGCGCAACATCGGCATCCGCGACGGCCGCGTCGCCGCGATCACCGCCGACGCCGTCGAGGGCACCGAGACCGTCGACGCCAGCGGGTGCTGGGTGATGCCCGGCATGATCGACATCCACACCCACTACGACGCCGAGGTGCTCGCCGCGCCGGGGCTGACCGAGTCGCTGCGCCACGGCGTCACGTCCATCGTGATGGGATCGTGCTCACTGTCGACGGTGCACGTCAACGGATCCGAGGCCGCCGACCTGTTCGGCCGCGTCGAGGCCATCCCGCACGAGCACGTGGTGCGCATCGTCGGCGAGCACAAGACCTGGAACAACGCCGAGGAATACATCGAGGCGCTCGAGGCGCGGCCGCTGGGGCCCAACGTCACGGCGTTCATCGGTCACTCCGACATCCGCGTCGCCGTCATGGGCCTGGACCGGGCCACCCGCAAGGATGTCCGCCCCACCAAGGCCGAGCAGGCCCGCATGGAACAGATGCTCACCGACGCGCTCGACGCCGGATTCATCGGGTTGTCCTCGCAGCAACTGCTTTTCGACAAGCTCGACGGCGACGTGTGCCGCTCGCGCACGCTGCCTTCCACCTATGCCAGGGCGAAAGAACTGCGCCGGCTCAAGTCGATCCTGCGGCGACGTGACCGCACACTGCAATCCGGGCCCGACATCAGCCATCCGCACAACATCGTCTCGCAGGCGTTTCAGTCCGTGGGCATCGGCAGGCCGCGCCTGAAGACCAGCCTGCTGGCTGCTGCCGATATGAAATCCACGCCGGGCGGCATGTGGTTCACGGTGGCGCTGGCGGCGATCGCCAACCGGTTGGGCGGGGACTTCCGCTTCCAGCACCTGCCGGTCCCGTTCGAGGTGTATGCCGACGGCATCGACCTCGTGATCTTCGAGGAGTTCGGATCCGGCGCTGCGGCACTGCATCTCAAGACCGAGATGGAGCGCAACAAGCTGCTTGCCGACGAGGGCTACCGGCGCCGGTTCCGCAAGGACTACGACAACAAGTTCGGCCCGCGGGCCTGGCACCGCGATTTCTTCGACGCCGAGATCGTGGCGTGCCCGGACCCCAGTGTGATCGGCAAGAGTTTCGGCGACGTCGGTGTGGAACGCGGCCGCCTGCACCCCGTCGACGCGTTCCTTGACCTCGTCCTCGAGCACGGCAGCCAACTACGTTGGCGCACCACGATTTCCAACCACCGTCCGAAAGCGCTGCGGCAGTTGGCGGTCAGCAGCGGAATCCAGGTCGGCTTCTCCGACGCCGGCGCGCACCTGCGCAACATGGCGTTCTACAACAGCGGGCTGCGCCTGCTGCGCCACGTCCGCGACGCCGGGTTCATGAGCGTCGAGGACGCCGTGTACCGGCTCACCGGTGAACTCGCCGACTGGTACCACCTGGACGCCGGACATCTGCGGATGGGGGACTGGGCCGACGTCGTCGTGATCGACCCGCAGTATCTCGACGCCGGCCTCGACGAGTACCACGAGGCCCCCGTGGAGGCGTTCGGTGGGATGCAGCGCATGGTCAACCGCAACGACCGCACCGTGAAAACCGTTCTGGTGGCCGGTCATACGGTGTTCGCCGAGGGCACGCCCACCGAACTCGTCGGCCGACGGCGCACCGGCAGCTTCATGCGCGCGGACGGCAGACCACGCAACGCGCCACTGCGCCGCGAGAGTGTTGCCGTATGACCGCCCCTGAGCGGCTCACCCTGGATCTGCCGCACCTGCGATTCGCGGCGCTGGCGTGGGGCCCGAAGGACGGCCGGTTGATGCTGTGCCTGCACGGCTACCCGGATTCGGCATGGACGTGGCGGCACCTCGGCCCGCACTTTGCGGCACAGGGCTTTCGGGTGGTTGCGCCGTTCATGCGGGGCTACGCACCCACCGAACTGGCCCGTGACGGTGACTACGGCCTCGGCGCGCTGATGTACGACGCGGTGACGCTGCACGAGGCGCTCGGCGGGACCGGTGACGCCGTCCTGGTCGGCCACGACTGGGGCGGGCTGGCGTCGGCCGGCGTCGCGGCGTATCCGAAGAACCCGTTCGGCACGGTGGTGTCGATGGGTGTGCCCGTGGTGGCGGGCATGCGGGATGCGGGCAATCGGCGCAGGCTGGCCCCGCTGTTGCCGGTGCAGATGCGGATGAGTTGGTACATCCTGTTCCAGCAGATCCCGTGGCTGTCGGAGCGCAACCTCGGCCGGGTGATCCCCAAGTTGTGGCGCGACTGGTGCCCGCCGGGTTACGACGCGCGCGAGGACCTGGCCCACCTGTGGGAGGCCCTGCCGGACACCCGCCGGCGTACCGCCGCGCTGGCGTATTACCGCGCCGCGTTGCGGCCCTGGCGGCGTGGTAGCCATGCCGAACTGGACCGTTACGCCATGACGCAAAACCCCATCTCACCCATGTTGGTGCTGCACGGTCGCCTCGACGGCGCGATCGATGTGCGCATCGGCACGCTGAGCGCCTCGGTTCTGGTGCCGGGGAGTCGGCACGAGGTCATCGACGGGGCCGGACATTTCATGCACCTCGACAGGCCCGACGAAGTGCATGCCCTGATCGCGGATTACGCGAATTTGTGATCAATTGCCGTGAAAAACAACAGAGCCGGGGCCTTGTGGGCACCGGCTCTGGATTCGGATCCGTTTTTTGTCAGCGGTCCTGGAATTCGTGGCGCTGAGCAATCGCAATCAACTCTTCGCGCACCGTCGAATCGGGGAGCGCATTGATTTTTGCGTACAACCGCCGCCGGCTGTTGGCGCGCTTCAGGTTGGCGCGGAACTGCGCGAAGGCCATTTCTCTCACTCCTCGTCAAGCGCCCCGGGTCGCGGGGACTTTTTGTCTGTCTGGCGTTCTCGTGCGGGGATCACCCGCACTTATCGGAACGCCTCAATCGTGCTTGTTAATTTCTTGTAACGCAAATTTTTCGGTGTGAGGTTGGCTACAGCCGTACAGATTCCTGTCGATAAAGGTGTGCGCCGTCGCAAACTCATTCAGGAGGGGGCTCGATCACTCGAGGCGCGACCGGCCCCCCATTTATCACCGCGGTTGCGCCGCAGCCTGTTTCTCGGCTTCCGAGGTGACCTCGACGTACTCGGCGACATTCCAATAGAACGCGCGGAAGTCGGTGATCCGCCCGTCCTCCACCGTCACCACCTGCACCATTGGGTTGTTGATCGAGCGCCCGGTGACACGTGACCGGGTGTAGAGATTGCACAACACCACCACCTGGTTACCGGACGTGAGGAATTTCGCGTCCTGGACGTCGACCACATCGAAGTGACGGCTCATCTCGACCGACCAGCCTTTGAAACCCTCGTACCCGTGCCATTCACCGCCCCACGGCAGATCGGGGGAATGGTGCAGCTGCACGTCGGGGTGCAAGGTCGCGCCCATGCCCTCGAACGATGCACCGGCCGGGACACCTCCGGCGGTCATGTAGATCCGCTCGGCGGCATAGAACTGCTCGAGCACTTCCTGTGGTGACATGGTGTTGTTTCCTTTTGTTGTCGGTGAACCACGGCGGATGCCGATAATTTGCCGTGGTTCGGTTACATGGGATTCATCTTGTATGGGCCAACGTCGTTTCAGTCGGCGATGTCGTCCATCTCTTCGAGTTCGCGACCCTTCGTCTCCCGCACGAACCGCAGGACGAAGAGGGCCGACAGCAGCGCGCACGCGCTGTAGAAGCAGTAGGAAAGGGGCAGGCTCAACGCGGCGAACGGTGGGAAGGTCACGGTGACCACGAAATTGGCGATCCACTGCACCGCGACGGCGACCGCGAGCGCGGGGCCGCGATACGAGTTCGGGAAGATTTCTCCGAGCATCACCCAGGTGACCGGCCCCCAGGAGACTCCGAAGGCCACCACGAACAGGTTGGCCGCGACCAGCGCGATCGGACCGTAGCTCCCCGGGAGAGTCACCGCGCCACCGGCTTCGACCGCGGCGGCGAAGCAGAGCCCCATCACCGCAAGCATGGCCGCCATGCCGACACCGCCGGCGATCAGCAAGGGTTTGCGGCCGATCTTGTCGACCACCGCGATCGCGACGAGGGTAACCACGACGAAGATCGCCGATGTGATCACGGAGCTGAGAAGCGAATCGGATTCGGAGAAGCCCACCGACTGCCACAGCGTGGTCGAGTAGTAGAAGATGATGTTGATCCCGTTGAGCTGCTGGAAGATCGAGATCCAAATGCCGATCCACACCACGCGTCTCAAGCCGAAGGACCGCCCACGAAGGTGCGACAACGACGAATGCCGTTCCGACCGTAAACTGTCGGTGATTTGGTCGACCTTGCGTCGTGCGTCATCGATGGATACGTCGAGAACACGCGACAGGACTGCTGC
Organism: Mycolicibacterium smegmatis; assembly: GCF_001457595.1. Classification (GTDB taxonomy): domain Bacteria; phylum Actinomycetota; class Actinomycetes; order Mycobacteriales; family Mycobacteriaceae; genus Mycobacterium; species Mycobacterium smegmatis. The sequence continues at coordinate 2,157,903 of NZ_LN831039.1, forward strand.
GGCCGACTCGTATTCGCCGCGCCGGGCCAGATAGCGCGGCGACTCGGGGATTCGTCGCGCGATGATCGCGTACACGACGGCTGGCACCAGACCCACGAGCAACATCCATCGCCAGGCTTCCACGCCGAACCAGGACGTATTGGCGGCGCCACCTGCCACGGACGCCAACGCGGCATCGGAAAGCAGTGAGACGAAGATGCCGATGACCAGTGCCAGTTGTTGCAGCGCGGTCAACGCACCCCGAATGCGCGCCGGGGCGATCTCGGCGATGTATGCCGGTGCGATCACCGAGGCAATGCCGATCGCGACCCCGGCCGTGATTCGCCAAGCCATCAGATCGAAGGCAGAAAAGGCCAGACCGGACCCGACCGAACTCACGGCGAAGAGCACTGCGGCGACACCCATCACGCGCACCCGGCCGATGCGGTCGGCGATGCCGCCTGCGAACCAAGCACCAACCGCACATCCCAGCAGAGCGCTGGCCACCGTAAGACCGGCCATCAGTGGGGTCAGTGCGAAGTGAGCAGTTATCGCTCCTACGGCACCGTTGATGACGCTGGAGTCGAAACCGAACAGGAAGCCACCCACAGCCGCGGCGATCGAGATGGCGACCGCCTTCACGGACCCGCCGGTCGGCGGGGTCACGGACCCGGTGACGGGTGTCTTCGGCTCATATGTGCTGTGGGACACCGGCGTTCCTTCCCGCCGCGCGGTCCAGCAGCTGATCCGCCGATGCAATGGTTTCCAGCGTCTTCTCACGGGTGAGGTTGACGGCCACGTCCAGAGCCCGGTGGCGGTGCTCCTCGGAGATGATCTCGACGCCCCAGTGCCCCCTCCAACCTGCGCGATGCATCTCGGCGACAAACTGTGCGACGTCGATGGAACCCAGGCCGGGAATGCGACGACGGTCGACCGCGTCCTCCCACAGCGGGCCGACGACTTCGGCGTCGGCATCGGTGAGTTCGACGACGAAGACGTGTTCAACCGGCACGATCTCCGCGAGCTTGCGGTAGTCGGTGCCGCTGCGGTGGACATGCCATGTGTCGATACACAGGCCCCCGTGCGGATTGCCGACGTCTTTGATGAACGCGACGCCGTCGATGATGCTGGGCAGGTTGGACATCGGCATGGGTTCGATCGCAACCCGCAGGCCGTGGCTTCCCGCCCGAGTGGCCAATTCGTCGAATGCAGACGCGAAGCGCTCACGGTCGACGGATGTTTCGCCGAAGGCCTGCAGGCACGCTGCGGCCTTCAGCGTCGTGGCGCCTAGCACGGCGGCCGCTTCGAAAAGGTCGTCCCGCATGGCGTCGGACTCGCGGCGCTGTTCACCGGTGGTCCACCAGTTGGTGATGAACTCCAGCTCGACGTGTTTGATGCCGTGGTCGTCGAGCATGCTGCGTAGCGTCGGAAGACCTGTTGTCGAGGCGTTCTCGGCGAGGTCGGCGTACACGATGCCGACTCCCTCCCAACCGGCTGACGCAACCGCGTCGAGTCGCTCGGCCATGGGTATCGGACTGCGCTCGGTTCCCCGGGCCGGGGCCGCGTTGCCTGCTCACGTCCAGCAGGTGGCGAGTAGATCTCGGTTCTCGATGTTCATCGGTTTCCTAGGTGAGCGAAGCGGACAAGGTGGGTTTTCGGGCGCAGGCGACCGCCACACGTGGATGTGCGTGTACAGACCGCCCCGATTTCTGCATGAGGGTTGTGATCTGGCGAGAATCACGACCTTCACGCAGAAATCGGCGCAGAGAGAAGGGGGTCAGCCGCTGTGACCGTGGATCATGTGCTCGGCGAGGTCCTCCGGTTGCAGGAATGACGCCGGCGGAGGCGGGCCCCATTGATAGAGACCTCTTGCGCCCTCGAGTTCCTCAGGTGTCCACAGCGCATCATCGACGATGCAGTCCATGTCGCTGTGGTACTCGGCGAAGTTGTTGGCAGGATCCTTGAAGTACCAGAAGAAGTTCGACCCGGCGTAGTGACGCCCGAGTCCCCAGACGTGCCGTTCGGGGTGGTCCTCCAGCAGGGCCATCGCGCCGCGCCCGATGGCGTCGACATCGTCGACCTGCCAACTGCTGTGATGCAGGAACGGCACCGGCGCGCGCTGGAGGAGGACGTTGTGGTGATCGGTCGAACAGCGCAGGAACGCACCGTGGCCCTTCACCAGATCGCTCACCTTGAAGCCGAGTCCGGAGACGAAGAACGCGTATGCGGTTTCGTAGTCGGGCGATCCGATCACGATGTGGCCGAGCCGACGGGGCCGGACGCGGTCGGTGATCATGATGCCCGCGGCCCGGGCGTCGACGCGGTCGTTGCGCCCCGGCGCGTTCACCGGCGGTGCCACATAAGGGGTTTGGTCCAGACGGGGCGCGGTGATCAGTTCGATCTCGGCACCCGTTGTCGGTTCGACGGTGTGCAACCGACCAGGTTCTGGGAGCACGGCCGCGAACTCCGATCGCCTGAGTTCTCGTGCCGCGCGCTGCAGATCGTCGTCATCGTCGACGGCGAACCGGGCCGAGACCAGTCGGCGTCGCGCCGAGTGCACCAGTTCCAGTTGGACACCGCCTTCCGTGCTGGCGAAGCGGTGCCCGTCGTGGGGGATCAGCCCGAAATCCTCGTAGAAGGTGGCCGCAGTGGCCAGGTCGGGTACGCCCAGAACGATGGAATCGAGGCGGTGGAGAGCCATTGTCAGCTCCGCGGTGCTACGGATGCGCTGTCGGCGGTCACGAAGCGCTGGGTGAACTCCCCGACGCCGGTGATGTAGGTGCGCAGTTCGTCGCCAGGTGCCAGGAACCGCTTCGGGTTTCGGCCCATGCCGACACCCGACGGTGTGCCGGTGAAGATGACGTCGCCCGGATAGAGCTCGACGGTGTCCGACAGGTAGGCGATGAGGTTGGACACCGGGAAGATCAGCTGCGAGGTGCGGCTGTGCTGCACCGTCTCGCCGTTGATCTCGGCTCCCAGTTCCAGATCGTCGGGATCGGGCAGCTCGTCGACGGTCACCAGTTCGGGCCCGATGGGGGAGAACCCGGCGTGCGATTTGGCGAGGCTGAACTGCGGTGCGGGGCCCGCGAGTTGCAGGTCCCGCTCGGAGAGGTCCTGGCCCACCGAGACGCCTGCGACGAACTCCCAGGCGCGGTCCTCGGGGATGTTCCGGCCGCCGCGGCCCATGACGACCACCAGTTCGACCTCCCAGTCGACCGAACCTGCCGGCAGCTGGACGGTTTCGACGGGCCCGGTGATCGACGAGACGAACTTGGTGAAGATCACCGGATGCTCGGGCTTGCTGAGCCCGGACTCGGTGGCGTGGTCGTCGTAGTTGAGACCGACGGCGAAGACCTGCCGCGGCAGCGGTGCCGGTGAACCGATGGTTCCGACGCGCGCGGACGGTGCGGGCAGTGCCGCGGTGCGCGCCCACTCCTGGAATGCGTCCCAGTGCTGGTAGAGGTCCTGCGGATCGGGGCCGAAGCGTTGTTCGGACGCTTTGGCCACATCGACCACGCCATCGCCGGTGACGAGGTGGATTCGACCGTCGAGATTGATCAAGCGCATGACATCAGTTCTTTCCTGAGCGTGTGGTGTCGGCACCCGGTGCGGGCGCCAGGCGCAGAAGCGCCCTGTTACGACAATCACTCCGATCCGGCGAAAAGTCAACATATTTTCGAAACTTCTCGAATCTTTCGTTTCGGGTACGATGGCCCTGTGATGATGCAGTCAGACGTCGGGGGTTTGCGATGACCGCGGCCGCAGGTGACGTTGTCGAAGGTCTTGGCCCCACGGCGCGCGTCTATCAGGCGTTGCGGGCCGACATTCTCGCAGGACGTATTGCACCCGGGTCGCGGCTCGGCTTCGCCGCGCTGGTGGAGCGCTACGACTGCAGCATCGGCGCGATCAGAGAGGCGTTGCAACGGCTCGGTGAACAGGAACTCGTGATTGCCGAGCCGAAGCGGGGGTTCCGCGTCGTCGACATTTCACCCGACGACCTCAACGATCTGACCGAGGCGCGGTGTGAGATCGAAGTGCTCGCCCTGCGTTATGCGGTCAATCGCGGCAATCTCGAGTGGGAGTCGAAGGTGGTGGCGGCGCATCACCGGATGGAGCGCACACCGATGTTCGCGCCCACCGATCCCGACCGGTTCAACGACGAGTGGGTGCTGGCGCATGCGGAGTTCCACCAGGCGCTGCTCGACGGCTGCTCCAACCGGCGAATTCTGGCCACCGCCAGCGCTTTACGTGATTCCGCTGAGCTCTATCGGCAGTGGTCTGCGCCGCAACACGACCGCAATCGTGACATCGCCGCAGAGCATCGGGCGATCCTCGATGCCGCGGTGGGCCGTGATGCCGACCTGGCGTGTGAGCTGTTGACCGCCCACATTCAGCGCACCACGAACGCGTTGCTGTCGTCTTCCGATTGACGCCGCGCCGAGAGCCGTTCGGCCAGACGCACAGTCAGAGATCGAGAGTCGTGTTTTCGGGAAGCGCGAACTGTACTGCCGAACGCGACGCCGCCATCACCTGCGTGTGCTGCCGGCTGAGTTCGATATGCGCGGGGTGGTCGACGTAGGCGTCGACGTCCTCCGGGTTCTGTAGCAACGCGATCACCGCGTAGTCCGCATTGCCCTCGCGTAAGCCGAGATCGGGCCCGTAATGGTATGACACCAGAACAGGGATTTGAGCCGGGAGCTGTGAGAGGGCGGCGGTCAAGGCGTCGACCTGCTCAGCCGTGACCTCTGGGTGCCAGCGAAAGCTCACCGAGTGCAGGATCATGCGTGCACCGTCCCGCTGATCGAATCATGTTGGCGCATAGCTGGTTCGATGAGATGGTCATGGTCGCTCTCGCTCACGTCCGGAAAATCTACCATCGCCCGGAAACCAGCGGAATGTGCGAAATCTCATCGGCCGCTGAGCCCACCTAACACCCAGGCGCGCCATGGGTGCCGCGCTCGACCATCCCGCCGGGGGCGATGACGTGCTGCTCGGGTTCAGCGCCGTCGATCGCGCGTAGCAGCAGTTCGACTGATACGCGGGCCAGTTCGTCGCGGTCACAGTGCACGGTCGTCAGGTCGACGGTTCCCCAGCCTGCGGCCCCGATGTTGTCGAAGCCGATGATGGTCAGCTCCTCGGGCACCCTGATGCGCAACGCTTTTGCCGCCGACAGTGCGCCGACGGCGATCACGTCGTTGCCGCAGAACACCGCCGACGGGCGGTCTGGCCGGTCCAGGAATTCGAGCGCCGCACGGTGGCCCGCGTCGTAACTGAAGGGAACGCGACGCAGATCCGTGCGTCGCACGTGGAGGCCGTGAGACCGGAGGCTGCTGCGCAGGCCCGACGCCCGGTCCCGTGCGGTCGAGTTGTCCACAGTGCCGTGCAGGGCGCCGATGCGCTGATGACCGAGTCCGGCGAGGAATTCACCTACCAGACGCCCGCCTGCGAGATTGTCGAAGCTGCAACTGCTCGACTCGGGCACGTCGAGGATGCGATTGACCAGGACGTGGGGGACGCCCCGCTCGGTGAGGTCGCGCGGCAGAGTGGAGCGCCGCGTGACGGTGCACAACAGCACGCCGTCATACGAACCGTCGGCGAGCGCGTCGATGGTCACCGGGTCGTCGGCGCGGTCGGCCACGAGGACGGCCCGGTATCCGTATTCGCCCAGGGCGTTTCGCAACGGCTCGACCAACTCGGGATAGAAGGGGTTGGTCAGCGCCTCGGCCACGATCGCCACGCGCTGTGTCGTGCGCGTCGACAACGTGCGTCCGGACGCGCTCGGGATGTAGTCGAGCTCGAGCGCGGCGGTGCGCACCCGCTCACGGGTCTCGGGTGAGGTGCCGGGCAGATTGCGCAACGCGCGCGACACCGTCGGCTGCGACACCCCGGCCTTCTTCGCCACATCGAAGCTGGTCACCGACCTGCGCGCCATCACAGAGCTCCGTTCGCCATGTTCGCAGTTGACAAGTATACGTATGCAATCCAGCGTGGGGCCTGCATCAGAAAGGAGCGCCAGATGATCAACCACCTCAAGAAGGCCACCCCGACCGAGGTCGACGCCAACCGCGACACGGCCGTCAAAGAGACTGTGGCGAAGGTGATTTCCGATGTCGCCACATGCGGAGACGAGGCCGTCAGGGAGTATTCGGCGAAGTTCGACAACTGGTCACCCGAGTCGTTCGCGCTCGGCGCCGACGAGATCGAGCGGATCGTCGCGCGTGTCCCGGAGCAGGCACTCGAGGACATCCGCGCGGTGCAGGCCCGTGTGCGCGACTTCGCGCAGCGCCAGCGCGACGCGATCCTGGACTTCGAAGCCGAGACCGAACCCGGGGTCTTCCTCGGCCAGCGCAACATCCCGGTCGCGGCGGCGGGAGCCTACGTCCCCGGCGGGCGGTATCCACTCGTGGCATCGGCGCACATGACCGTGGTCACCGCGAAGGTTGCAGGCGTCGAGCGGGTGACCGCGTGCACACCGCCCATCCACGGCGAGATCCCCGCCGCGACCGTGGCGGCCCTGCATCTCGCGGGAGCCGACGAGATCAACATTCTCGGCGGCACACAGGCGGTCGCGGCGATGGCGCTGGGCACCGAGACCATCGGCAAGGTGGACCTGCTCGCCGGCCCTGGCAACGCCTATGTGGCGGAAGCCAAACGCCAACTGTTCGGCCAGGTCGGTATCGATCTGTTCGCCGGCCCCACCGAAGTCCTGGTCATCGCCGACGAGTTCGCCGACCCGTTCGTCGTCGCCGTCGATCTGTTGAGCCAGGCCGAGCACGGTCCGGACTCGCCCGCGGTCCTCATCACGACGTCACGCGCGCTGGCCGAGCGGGTCGGCGAGCTCATCGATCGACTCCTGCCCGGCATGCCGACGCGCGACTTCGCCGAACCCGCATGGCGCGATCACGGCGAGATCGCCGTCGTCGACGACATCGACGAAGCGTTCGCACTCGGCGACCGGTACGCGTTCGAGCACGTGCAGGTTCTCACGGCCGATCCGCGCCGGGCGCTGACCGGCATGACCAACTACGGTGCGCTGTTCCTCGGTGAGGGCACGTGTGTCTCGTACGGCGACAAGGTGATCGGTACCAATCACACCCTGCCCACGCGGGGCGCGGCCCGCTACACCGGCGGCCTGTGGGTCGGCAAGTACCTCAAGACCGTCACCTACCAGGAGGTGCGCAGCGCCGAGGCGAGCGCTGAGCTGGGGCGCCTCTGCGGTCGTGCCGCGCGCGTCGAATCGTTCGAGGGGCACGCGCGCTCCGGCGACATCCGCGCGATGAAGTTCGGTGGCGACACGTTCTCCTGGGTACCTGCTGACGCGGCGGTGCCGCAGTGATAACCGGACGCACCGCACTGGTCACCGGTGCGGGCAACGGCCTCGGCCGGGCGATCGCTCTGGCCCTGGCCCACAACGGCGCTCGTGTCGTACTGGTCGGCCGCCGGAGCGAACCGCTGACCGCGGTCGCACAGGAGATCGGCGAAGCGGCGCGCTGGGCCGACTGCGACACCTCCGATCCCGACGCGGTGGCAACACTCGGCGCGACGCTGTCCGACGAGGACATCTCGATCCTGGTCAACAACGCCGGTGTCGCCGGACCGGTGGCAGCGCTCACCGACATCGATCCGCGCGAGTGGGACGAGGTGTTCGCCGTCAACGTGCGCGGTGTCTACCTGATGTGCCGGCAGTTCCTGCCGGCGATGACCGCGCAGGGCCGTGGCGACATCATCAACGTCGCCTCGGTGAGCGGCAAGCGTCCGCTCCCTCGACGCACGCCCTACACCGCCTCGAAGATGGCCGTGATCGGTCTGACCGGCACGCTCGCGTTCGAGGTCGGCCCGCTGGGCGTCAATGTCAACACCCTCTCGCCCGGCCCGGTCGACGGACCACGCATGGACCGCAACTTCGCGCTCGAAGCGAAAACCGTCGGCATCAGCGAAGACGAGGCCCGCGAAGCGTTCGTCGGCCGTGCCGCGCAGAGGCGGATGGTGACCGAAGAGGAGGTTGCGGCCGCGGCCGTCGCGATGCTGAACATGCCCGGGCTGTGCGGGGCCGACATCGACCTGTCGGCCGGGATGATCGCGCGGTGATCACACATTCGGTCGAAGGGCCGGATGGATCGCGACCTCCTGGGCCTTGACCACGAAGTACACCTGCCGGCCGGGGGCGAGGTCCAGATCGGCCGCCGCGGCCGCTGTGACATCGGCGGACAGGCCGGCACTTCCGTCGGGTTGGTCGGCGCCGCGGATGCGGACCGTGCTGCCGTGGACGTCCATCTCGGCGATCGTCACGGCGATCACGTTGCGCGGACTGGCGTGCGGTGCGTCGAGGTGGACCGACACCGCGGCCGGCGTGAACAGCGCGACGGCCGACGTTCCGACGGGAGTGTCTCCGGTCCCCGAAATGACGGTGTCCCAGGGTGTTCGGAGAATCCCGGGCGCGCTGACCGTTCCCGACACCAGATTGGTCCCGGCGATGCGGGCGGCGAACGGACTTCGCGGCGCGGCGAGGACCTCGCGCACCGGACCTCTCTGGACGATCCGGCCGTTCTCGACGACGATCACGGTGTCGGCCATGGCCAGCGCGTCCAGCAGATCGTGCGTGACCACGACGGCGGTGCGACGCTCGGCGGCCAGCAGGTCACGCAGCAGTCGCCGCATCGCCGGCGCGGCGCTGACATCGAGTGCCGACATCGGTTCGTCGAGCAGCAGCACCTTGGGTTCGGCAGCCAGTGCCCGAGCGAGGGCGATCCGTTGCGCCTGACCTCCCGACAACCGCGACGGTCTGCGCTCGGCCAGGTCTTCGGCGTCCACGGCACGCAGCCAGTGCCGCGCCATCGCACGGGCGTGGGATCTGCTGTGTCCCCTGCACCGTGGTGCATAGGCGACGTTGGCCGCCACAGACATGTGGGGGAAGAGCAGCGGATCTTGCGCCAGCATCGCCACACCGCGCGCATGCGGTGGCACGAACACGCCCGACTCCGTGTCGGCCACGACGGTGCCGCCGACGGAGACACGGCCCTGATCGGGGCGCAGCAGGCCGGCGACCAAAGCCAGAAGCGTCGACTTGCCCGCCCCGTTGGGCCCGAGGACGGCCACCACCGCACCATCGTCGACCGTGAGATCGAAAACGGCGTCACGGGCATCGACCCGGGCATGCACCTGGAGCCCACTCACAGCGGACCCGCCAGTTTGCGCGACGCCGACGCGACCACGATGACCGCGGCCACCGCGATCAGCACCAGCGAAAGGGCCACGGCCGCATCGGGATCGGTCTCACGCTGCAGATAGATCTCCAGCGGCAGGGTGCGCGTGACGCCTTGCAGGGAACCGGCGAACGTCAGTGTCGCACCGAATTCACCGAGCGAGCGCGCGAACGCCAGCACGGCACCCGAGAGGATTCCGGGCAGCACGAGCGGCAGCGTCACCGTCCGCAGCACGGTCGTGGGCCGGGCGCCCAGCGTCGCGGCGATTGTCTCGTACCGGTCACCGGCCGACCGCAACGCACCTTCGAGACTCACCACCAGAAACGGCAGCGACACGAACGACTGCGCCAGCACCACCGCGGTCGTGGTGAACGCGATTCGCACGCCTGCCATGTCGAGATACTCTCCGACCAGGCCCATACGCCCGTACGTGTACAGCAGCGCGATGCCGCCGACCACCGGGGGAAGGACCAGCGGCAGGAGCACCAGGGCGCGCAGCACCGACCGGCCGGGAAAGCGTGCCCGCGCCAGCACGACCGCCATCGGCACCCCCAGTAAGATGCACACCGCAGTGGCCGCCGCAGAGGTCTTGAGGCTCAACACGAGTGCCGCGCGTGAGGATTCCGACGTGATCAACGAGATGAACTGCGACCACTCGACCCGAACGAGAATCGCGACCAGAGGGATGACGACGAACAGGGCGCCCAGGGTCGCGGGCACGAAAATCCAGGCCGGCAGGCCGACCTCGACCCGACCGCGGGTGCGTCGCCACGTGATCACGGCGCGACGAAACCCGCTTCGGAGAGCACTTCCTGGCCCTCCGGGCTCACCACCAGATCGACGAATCGCTGAGCGGTCTCGATATCGCCGGAGTCTTTGAGCGTGGCAATCGGGTAGGTGTTCACCGCGTCCGCGGACTCTCCGAACGCGACCGCGGCCACGGCGGCGCCCGCACCCTTGGCGTCGGTCACGTACACCAGCCCCGCATCGGCCTGCCCCGAGGTGACCTTGCCGAGCACATCAGTGACCGCCGATTCCTCGCTGACCGGATGCAGTGTCACTCCGGTGGCCTTCTCGACCTTCTCGGTCGCCGCTCCGCAGGGCACCTGCGGTGCGCACACGACCACCGAGATGCCAGGTTTCGTCAGGTCGGCGAAAGACGTGATGTGCTTGGGGTTTCCCGGTGCCGTGACGATCGTGAGCGTGTTGGCCGCGAAGTCCACGGGGTCGCCGTGGACCAGGCCGGCGTCGACCACCTTGTTCATGTTCGGGGCGTCGGCCGAGGCGAACACGTCGGCGGGCGCGCCCTGCGTCAACTGCGTGGCGAGGTCCGACGAACCCGCGAAGTTGAACTCGACGGTGGCGCCCGGGTTGGCGTCCTCGAACCGCTTGCCCAGCTCGGTGAACACCGACTTGAGCGAGGCGGCCGCGAAGACCGTGAGGTGATCGTCGTTCGCGGGCGCCGGTGTGCAACCCGCGAGCAGGAACACGCCGACCACCACGCTCACCACACGGATCATGAACTGCCTCCCGGAGTTTCGACGATCACCGTTGTCGCCTTGACGACTGCCACGGCCACCTTTCCGGGTTCCAGGCCCAGTGCTGCCACCGATCCGCTGCTCATCAGGGAGACCACCTGGAACGGTCCGCACTGCATCTGGACCTCGGCCATCACGCTGTCGGCGGTCACCTTCGTGACCAGACCGACGAACCGGTTGCGGGCCGAACTCGCGATACCGGTCGGGTCCGGCGGGGGAGTCGCGTGGGCCTGGGCGAACGCGGCGAGGACATCACCGGCGATGACCTTGCGGCCGGCGTCGTCCTTGCTCGCGGGCAGGGCGCCGCTGTCGATCCAGCGGCGCACCGTGTCGTCACTGACGCCGAGCAGTGCGGCCGCGTCCTTGATACGGATTGACGTCACCCGACCTCCAGTTGATGATCGCATCCGCAACTGCGGATGAAGAGGCATGTTTGAACAGCATATGCGAAGAAATTGGTCCGGATCGCGGTGCTCCTCAGATCCGACGACAATGGCGCCCGTGCAGAAAGTCGTGATCATCACCGGCGCAGGCAGCGGGATCGGCCAGGCGACCGCCCAGGTGTTGTTGGATGCGGGCCATCATGTGGTGCTCGCCGGCCGCAGGGCCGACGCGCTGCGTGGGGTCGCGCAGGGCCGCCCGAACGCGCGGGTGGTGCCGACCGACGTCACCGACCCGGCGTCGGTGCGCGCGTTGTTCGCCGACGCGGTGGCGACCTTCGGACGTGTCGACGTGCTGTTCAACAACGCGGGAGTGTTCGGACCGTCGGCGTCGGTCGCAGAGATCGACGACGAGCAGTGGGAGCGCACATGGCGCACCAACGTCGACGGATCCGTGTTCTGTGCCCGTGAGGCCGCGCGTGTCATGTCCGAGCAACTGCCGCGCGGTGGCCGCATCATCAACAACGGGTCGCTCTCGGCGCACCGACCCCGGCCCAACAGCCTCGCCTACACCGTCACCAAACATGCCATCAGCGGTCTGACCGCGTCGATGCTGCTGGACCTGCGCAGCGTCGACATCTGTGTGACCCAGATCGACATCGGCAATGCCGCCACCAGCATGACGACGGGCTTCAGCCACCAGACCCTGCAAGCCGACGGCTCACTGGCCGCCGAACCGGTCTTCGACGTGGTGCACGTGGCGCGCGCGGTGGCCCATCTGGTGGACCTGCCGTTGGAGGTCGCGGTGCCGTCCCTGACGGTGATGGCCCGCGAGATGCCGTTCTACGGTCGCGGCTGAGGGACGCGCGTCAACCGCACCGGTAGCGACTTCAGGCCGTGCATCAGCGTGCCGTTGTGATACCGGAGTTCGGCGGTGGGATCGAGGGGGATGCTGTCGTAGCGCTGAACGATCCGCCCGATCGCGGTGACCCCCTCCATGCGCGCCAACGGCGCTCCAAGGCAGTAGTGGATGCCGTGGCCGAATGCGATGTGTCCGCGGGTGTTTCGCTCGATGTCGAAGCGGTCCGCGTTCTCGAAGCGGCCCGTGTCCCGGTTGGCCGAGAGCAGCGACAGAAAGATCTGTTCGTTCGCCGGGACGACGACGCCGTCGACATCGATGTCCGCCGTGGCATAGCGCCATGTCGCGATGTTGACCGGACCGTCGAAGCGCAGGATCTCCTCGACGGCGCCTGCCGTCAGATCCGGGTTCTCACGGACCTTTTCGAGTTGTGACGGATTGTCGATCAGGGCCAGCGTCCCGTTGCCGATCAGATTGACCGTCGTCTCGTACCCCGCGGTGATCAGCAGGAAGCACATGGCCATCAGTTCGTCGCGGGTCAAGCCGTGTCCGTCGACCGACGCGCCGATCATGCCCGACAGCAGGTCTTCGCCGGGTTCGCGGATCTTCTCGTCGATCACCGCGTTCAGGATCTCGATTGTCGCGCGTCCCGATTCCGCCTTCTCCTCGACGGTGACGCTCATCAGAAGCGGCGTGACAGCGGCCCGGAACGGTTGGGCGTATTCGACTGCCACACCGAGTAATTCGGCGATTACCTGGATCGGCAGCGGTTCGGCGTAATCGGCCATCAGATCGATCGGCTCGTCGCCGCTGCGCAGATCGATGTCGTCGAGCAACTCGTCGGCGATCGCATCGATGACGGGTTGCATGCGTGCCAAGGCTTTCGGCGTGAACGCCTGGACGACGAGCCGCCGCAGACGCGTGTGCTCCGGCGGGTCGAGGTTCAACATGTGGTTGTGCAACTGCGGTGAGATGTACGGCCGGACGCGGTCAGGGGCCAACCGGGGGAGTGCGCTGGTGTGATCCTTGCTCACGCGGGGATCCTTCAGCAACGCCATCACGTCGGCATACCGGGTCACCAGCCATCCGCGCACCCCGCCGATGAGTTCGACCTCGCACACGGGCGCCTCGGATCGCAGCATCCGGTAGAGCCCCTCCGGATCCTGCGCGAATTGTTCGTCCAGAATCATGTTGTCGATCAACGCTTCTCCGCACCATCGTGATCCCCCGGGATCGGCCTGACCTCGTATGTGTAAACGCGTCGGTTGACCGGACCATTCGCAGCAGGTGAGGATGCTGACGTGTGGGTGCCGTGTCGTCGCGCTATGTGGTCAACTGCTCGATCCTGTTGACCGATCTGCCTCTGTTGCAGCGGCCTTGCGCCGCGCGGGCGGCCGGTTTCGAAGCAGTCGAGTTCTGGTGGCCGTTTCCCGACCCGGTGCCCGGCGACCGCGAGGTCGACGCGTTCGCCGGCGCTGTCACCGACGCCGGAACTCGCTGCTCTGCTCGCGCGACTCGGCGAGCGCGGCTACCCCGGACATGTGAGCCTGGAATACCGCGCCGATCAGAGTGCCGCCAGTTCCGATCCGTTCGCCTGGTTACCTCCGTCACAACGGCTCGACCCGTGGGCCTGAGCAGTATCGACAGGTGTCAGATGAGGGTCGCCGGACGGCTATGCTCTCTGCGGTCTCGTCGGCGCCGACCCGCAACCGCCCAGGAAATTCATTCGTGCAGATAACACAGAGCCATCCGATCCTCGCGCCCGCTGTCGCGCGGCGAACCCGCGGCGATCTCTGCGGTCTGATCGGCATCGCGATCGCGTGGGTGGTGATCGGCCAGGTGTGGTTCGGTCAGGTCTGCGGCGGCGTCGACATCCTCTTGGCGCTCGCGGGTTTCGCCGCGGGCCGTCGTCTGCTGCGCACCGGCGGGGTGCGCGCCTCGGCGCTGTGGCTGATGCGCGGGTGGCTGCCCGCCCTGGTCGCGGTGATCGCTGTGTGCGCGGTGCTGACCGTGCTGATCCAGCCGCAGACCCGGTGGGAGGACTTCGCCGACCAGACCCTGGCGAGCCTGGGCTTCTATCAGAACTGGCAGATCCTCGGAACCGCCGACGACTACCTGCAGGCCAGTGAGGCGGTGACGCCGCTGTATCACCTCTGGCTGGTGTCGGCCGCGGGCCAGATCCTGCTCTTCGTCCTGGTGCTCGCCGCGCTGGTCGGCGCGGCGGCCCGTCGCGCGGCCCCCGAGCGCAGGCGCGCCGTCCTGGTGGCGTCGGTGGCAGTGGCGACGGTCGCGTCGCTGGTCTACGCGATCCTCACGCACACCGACAACCAGGTGCTGACCTACTACAGCTCGGTGTCGCGGGCGTGGGAGCTGCTGGCCGGGGTGCTGGCCGCGGCATATGTCGCCCGGGTGCACTGGTCGCGGTGGGTGCGCTCGCTGGCCGTGGTCATCGGCGTGGCGACGATTGTCGCGTCGAGCCTGCTGCTCGACGGCATGCAGCAGTTTCCCGGCCCGTGGGCGCTGGTCCCGGTGGGTGCGACCGTGCTGATCATCCTCGCCGCAGCAAACGGAGCGACGTGCGCGAGCGGCGTTCTGAGCAGCACGCCGATGACCGCCTTGGGCGCGATGGCCTACCCGTTGTACCTGTGGCACTGGCCGCTGCTGATCTTCTGGTTCGCCTACAGCAACAACGACACGGCCGGTCTGACCGCCGGAACGGTCGTGGTGCTCGCCTCGGTCGCCCTGGCGTGGGTGACATGGCGCGGCACCGAGCAGCGCTGGGGCCGACCGGCGTCACACACCGGGTTGGCCGTTGCCATGATCGTGCTGATGGTGGTCGCGCTGACCGTCACGTCGTTCGCGTGGCGGGGCCACGTCGCCGGGGTGCGTGAGAACGGCGCCGATCTCAACGCCCTGCCGCTGCGCGACTATCCCGGCGCGCTGGCACTCACCGAGAACCGCAAGGTCTCGAAGCTGCCGATGCGCCCCACGGCACTGGAGGCCTCCGACGACGTGCCGCCGTCGACGTTGGACCAGTGCGTCACCAACTTCCCTGACACCGACGTCACCGTATGCGTCTACGGAGACCCCAAGGCCGAGCGCACCATCGCGGTGGCCGGCGGGTCACACTCCGAGCACTGGCTGACCGCTCTGCACGCGCTCGGCCGCCAGCACGGTTTCCGCGTCACCACCTATCTCAAGATGGGCTGCCCGCTGACCACCAAAGAGGTGCCGCTGATCGCCGGGCCGTTCGAGCCGTACCCCGCGTGCCGGACATGGGCGGACGAGGCGCTGCAGCGCATCATCGCCGACCGGCCCGACTACGTCTTCTTCACCACCACGCGCCCGATCCTCAACGGTCCGGGCGACTACGTCCCCGACTACTACCTGGGCATCTGGGATGAGCTGTCTGCCAACGGTATCCGCATGCTCGGCATCCGTGACACGCCGTGGATGATCCGCGACGGGCGCTTCTTCGCGCCCGTCGACTGCCTGTCCGACGGCGGGGATCCCGACACGTGCGGCATGCCCCGTCACGAGGCCCTCGCGCAGCGCAACCCCACCCTGGACCACCTGGCCGACTACCCGCTGATGAGCGTGCTCGATCTCAGCGATGCGGTGTGCAGGCCCGACCGCTGCCGCGCGGTGGAGGGCAACGTGCTGGTCTACCACGACATCCACCACCTGTCCGCGACCTACGTGCGGACCCTCGCCGACGAACTCGGGCGGCAACTCTCCGACGCCACCGGCTGGTGGTGACCTCACTTCACTGAGCGATCTGCGCACCCGCGCGCGCTCAGCGTGACAAACCGTGTGCAAAACGCGTGGTCATCGCGTTGCGTGGGTTTGCTCTGCCCAGGTCTTGTTTACATCGTGGGTTAGTGCTCATAATGTGGGTGTAGTCGTGACCCGTGCCACAGCAGCGTGGGTTCGCTCAACCGCCCTCTAGGAGTTCCGCTCATGTCAGAAACCGCAATAGTGATCAACACTGCGGTCGCAATCCTCGCGGTGGTCGTGATGATCGTGAGGTTCAAGTTCAACCCCGTGGTCTCGCTCGTGGTGGGGTCCGCATATCTCGGCCTGGCCGTCGGGCTGGGGGTCGAGAAGACCATCGAGGCCATCACCACGGGTTTCGGCGACATCATGGCCGAAGTCGGACTGCTGATCGCGTTCGGCGTGCTGATGGGTGCGATCCTGCAGCAGACCGGCGCGATCCAACGTCTGGTCGAGACACTGCTGCGATGGTTCGGCGCCAAGCGGATGCCGTACGCGATGTCGTTGACCATCGCGACCGCGCTGCAGTCGATCTTTCTCGATGTGCTGCTGGTCATCTCGGCGCCGCTGGCACGCAACCTCGCCAAGCGGATCGGCAAGAACGGCACGCCGCGCATGGCCGCGGCCATGGCGATCGGCCTGGAGTGCGGCATCGTGCTGACCGTGCCCGGTGTGGGCGCGCTCGCGCTCGCCGGCCTGCTGGGTGTTCCGCTCGGCAAGATGCTGCTGTTCGGTCTGTGCCTGGTGATCCCGACCGTCGCGATCGCGGTGGCCATCATGTCGTTCCTGTTCAATCACGGCTGGTGGGATCCCGCCCGCGACGAGCAGCCGTTCCTGGGTGACGAACCGACCCTCGGGTCGGACGGTTCGGAGGGCCCGCATGATTCCGCGACCGACGCGACCGACGCGACCGAGTCCGACGGTTCGGCTCCCGCGGCGCCGGCATCCTCGGGCGCCACCGCGACGACCGTGAAAGCCAAGCGCGACACCGCAACCCAGGCCCCGCTTCTGCTGTTGTTCGGCCCGATGCTGGCATCGCTGGTGCTGATCGCCGCCGGGGCGATCCTCGACGCGGCCGAAATCGAGATCCCCGCGGTCAAGTTCATCTCGTCACCGGTGATCGCACTGCTGATCGGCCTCATCGGCACGAGCTTCGTCGGGCGCCGTGTCCAGGGCGGCAAGGCCGTCGAAGCCGCCATCGCCACGGGTTTCAAGGAGAGCGGGCAGATCCTGATCCTCACCGGTGTCGGCGGTTCACTCGCCGCCACGATCAAGGCCGCGGGCCTCGGCGACATTCTCGGTGAGTACTTCACCGCCAGCACCGCCGCACCACTGCTCGTGGTGTGGGTGATCGCCGCGGCCTTGCACGTGGCCGTCGGATCGGTCACCATCTCGGCGATCACCTCGGCGGGCATCCTGGCGCCCGTCGCACCGATCATCGGGTTGGACCCGGTCCTGATCGCACTGGCCGCCGGCGCCGGTTCGCTGTTCGCCGTCCACGTCACGAGCAACACCTTCTGGCTGCTGCAGTCCCTGATGGGGCAGTCCACCCGAGGTGCGCTCAAGACCGTCACGGTGGGCGTGTCGGTGGCCTCGGTGGTCGCGATCCTGCTGCTGCTGCCTGCAAGCCTGCTGTTCTGATCTACGAGAAAGCCATGACTGACAACGCTATTCGCGACACCCCTGACATCCGTCCACTGGCCGGCGTGCGTGTGCTCGAACTCGGCAACTACATCGCCGCCCCGACCGCGGGCCGTATGCTCGCCGACTTCGGCGCCGAGGTGATCAAGGTCGAACGCCCGGGCACCGGTGACGAACTGCGCAACTGGCGCCTCTACGCAGGCAGCACCTCGATGCTGTACCGCACGATCAACCGCAACAAGAAGTCGATCGTGCTCGACCTGAAATCCGAAGCGGGACGGGCGGTTGTGCTCGATCTGCTGCGGCATTGCGATGTGCTGCTGGAGAACTTCCGGCCCGGCACCCTCGAGAAGTGGGGGCTTGGGCCCGAACGTCTCGACGAGGTGAACCCGGACCTGGTGATCACGCGCATCTCCGCCTTCGGCCAGACCGGTCCGATGTCGGAGCGTCCCGGCTTCGCCGCGGTCGCCGAGGCGTACGGCGGGTTGCGGGAACTGGTCGGTGACCCCGACCGTCCGCCCGTGCGCACCGGGGTGTCCATCGGCGATTCGATCGCGGGCATCCACGCGGCCTTCGGCACCGTGATGGCGCTGTTCCAGCGTGAACGTGCCAAAGCGCCCACCGAAATTCCTCTGCCGCAACGGATCATCGACGTCGCGCTCAACGAGTCGATCCTGTCGGTGATGGAATCGCTGATCCCCGACTACCTCGCCTACGGTGTCCAGCGCCAACGCGTGGGCGGCCGCATGGAAGGGATCGCCCCGAGCAATGCCTACCCGTGCGCCGACGGCACCAGCATCATCGTCGCGGGCAACGGCGACGCGATCTACCAGCGGTACATGCGCACCATCGGGCGTCCCGACCTGGCAACCGATCCCGACCTGCAGACCAACGTCGGGCGCTGGGCGCGCCGTGACGAGCTCGACGAGGCGATCTCGGCGTGGACCATCCGGCACACCCGTGACGAGGCGCTCAAGCTGCTCGACGAGGCAGGCGTGCCGTCCGGCCCCATCTACACCGCGGCCGACATCTGCGACGACCAGCAGTACGAGGCGCGGAACATGATCCAGCACTTCGCCGTCGACACGGGCGGCGCCGAACCGCAGCCCGTCGGTTTTCCCGGCATCGTCCCGGTCATCGGCGGGGCGTCGCTGCCGATCCGGAACGTGGGCCCCGATCTGGGGGAGCACACGCACGAGGTGCTCTCCGGCATCCTCGGACTCACCGACGCCGAAATCGAGGCACTTTCATGACTGTTCGTGAACCCAGCCCCTACACCCCGCGCGCGGAGTTGCGCGATGTCACCCTTCGTGACGGGCTGCAGCTGACCGCAAAGACCCTGCCGACCGAACTCAAGATCGAGGTCGTGCGCGAACTGTTGCGCCTCGGTGTGCCCGCGTTGGAGATCGGGTCGATGGCGCGGGCCGATCTGGTGCCCACCCTCGCCGACACGCTCGACGTCGTGGCCGCCCTCACGCCCGAGGAACTCGACCGGTGCTGGATCTGGGTGGCCACCCCGCGCCACGTCGAGAAGGCAGCCGCGGCAGGCGCACGCAAGTTTCAGTACTGCCTGTCGGCGTCGGACGCGCACAACAAGGCCAACATCGGGCGTGACACCGAGACCAGCGTCGCGGCCATGCCCGACGCGATCCGCATCGCCCACGAGGCGGGCGGTGAGATCCAACTGTGCATCGCCACGGCGTTCACGTGCCCGTTCGACGGGCTCGTGGACCCGCAGCGGGTGTGGGGGATCGCGGCCGATCCGCGCACCTCCGGCGCCGTCGACATCGTCGTGTGCGACACGATCGGCCAGGCGATCCCCACCCAGGTCAGTGCGCTCATCCACGGGTTGCACCCGGTGAACCCCGAGCGGCGCATCGTGTTTCACGGTCACG
Source organism: Mycolicibacterium smegmatis (assembly GCF_001457595.1). Lineage (GTDB taxonomy): Bacteria > Actinomycetota > Actinomycetes > Mycobacteriales > Mycobacteriaceae > Mycobacterium > Mycobacterium smegmatis. Next base: position 2,177,172 of record NZ_LN831039.1, read on the forward strand.
ACACGTGGGGCCTCGGGGTGGCCAACACCCTCGCGGCCATCGACGCGGGCGCCACGATGGTCGACGGCTCACTCGGCGGTCTCGGCGGGTGCCCGTTCGCGCCCGGTGCGAGCGGCAACACCTCCAGCGAGGATCTGCTGTTCGCGTTGCGCCCGGACTGGCTCACCCCGTCGGCATTCGAATCGCTCGTGCTGCTCTCGGAGAAGGTCCTCGCCGAGTTGGGGGAGCCCAACCGGTCCAAGGCCGCGCAGGGCGCGAGGTCCAAGGCGCGTGCGTTCGGCTGGGTCATCGATGCCTGAACGGTAGATTTGCGCCATGGCAAAGGGAGACGGGGACTCCGGCAAGCAGCAGACGCTTCTGGTGCTGACGAAGATCGTCGAGATCCTCAACGCGTTCACCCTGACACGCCCGGCGATGACCCTCGGCGAGATCCAGCAGGCCACCGGTCTGCCGACCTCGACGGTGCAGCGACTGGTCAGCAACATGGTGGCCCAGGGCATGCTGGACCGCGTCGGCGAACAGATCCGCATCGGCATCCGCATGTCCTACTGGGCGGCCACCGCGCGCAAAGACCTCGACGTGCTCACGATCGTCACCCCGGTGCTCAAGGAGATCCGCGACAAGATCGGTGAGACGGCATGCTTTTTCACCGTCGAACAGAACTTCCGGGTGTGCGTCGCGGTCGCGGAGACCCACCACGCGTTGCGTAGGCACATGTACGTCGGCAAAGTCATTCCGCTGCATGTGGGTTCGGCGTCGCGGGTGTTGCTGGCGTGGAATCCCGAGCTGGCAGAACGCATTCTCAGCGCACCGCTGGAACCCCTGACCGAGGGCACCGTCACCAGTGCCGAAGATCTCGCCGCGCTGATCGCCAAGGCGAGGGCCGACGGCTACGCCATCACCACCGGTGAGCGCGAGGATTCGGCGTCGGGACTGTCCGCGCCCGTATTCGATTCTGCCGGTGACGTTCTGGGCGCACTCACCATCAGCGGCCCCACGGTTCGCATGCCGCTGGAGAAGTGCGAGGAGTGGGTGGACCTCGTCGTGGGCTATGCCGAACAGATCACGCGGAGTCTGGGCGGCCGCCCACCCGCGTGAACTCGCTAGGGTGAAGTCATGACCACATGGCTGATCACCGGATGCTCCACAGGAATCGGACGTACGCTCGCCGAGGCGGTGGCCGCGGCCGGCCACAACCTGGTGGTCACGGCCCGCGATGTGTCGTCGGTGGCCGACATCGCCGAGACGGCGCCGGACCGTGTCGTGGCCGCGCCGCTCGACGTCACGCGCCCAGAGCAGGTCACCGCGGCCGCTCAGCTGGCCGACGAGCGGTTCGGCGGTGTGGACGTGCTCGTGAACAATGCCGGCTACGGCTACCGCGCGGCGGTCGAAGAAGGCGACGATGCCGACGTCCGCACGCTTTTCGACACGCACATCTTCGGCACGGTCGCCACGATCAAGGCCGTGCTGCCCGGGATGCGGGCCCGCAGGCGCGGGGCCATCGTCAACATCTCCTCGATCGGAGCGCAGATCACCCCGCCCGGGTCGGGCTACTACGCCGCGGCCAAGGCCGCGGTCGAGGGCCTCAGCGGGTCACTGCACACCGAACTCGCGCCGCTCGGCATCTCGGTCACGGTCGTCGAACCCGGAGGTTTCCGCACCGACTTCGCCGGGCGGTCCCTGAAACAGTCGGCCGCCGCGATCGACGACTACGCCGATACCGCGGGCAAGCGCCGCAAAGAACACGACCGCGTGCACGGCACACAGCCAGGTGATCCCGTCAAGGCGGCCGCCGCGATCATCAAGGCCGTCGAATCGCCTGAGCCACCGGCGTTTCTGCTGCTCGGATCCGATGCGCTGTCGGCCTACCGGCGCGTCGCGCAGGCACGTGCCGAGGAGATCGACAAGTGGGCCGATCTGACCACCAGCACCGACTTCGATTCCTGACATGACAGAGCGGCCCCGGGATCTCCCGGGGCCGCCCTGTTCGATTCACTCGACCGATCTATTCGACGATGAACACGGGGATCAGCCGGTCGGTCTTGGTCTGGTACTCCGCGTACGGCGGATAGGCCTCGACCGCGAGCTTCCACCAGTGCTCGCGCTCCTCGCCCTCGAGTTCACGGGCGGTGCGGTCAGGCAGCACCTTGTCACCGTCCTGCACGCTGACCGTCGGATTGGCCTTGACGTTGAAGTACCACGACGGGTGCTTGGGGTCGCCACCCTTGGACGCGACCATGGCGTACTTGCCGTTCTCCTCGACCCGCATCAGCGGGACGTAACGCTTCTTGCCGGATTTGGCGCCGGTCGTCGTGAACAGCACGATCGGACGGTCCAGCACGTGCACACCATCGGTGGTGCCCTGCTCGAGAATGCGTTCGGTCTGCTCGCGTACCCAGTCGGTCGGGCTCAGTTCGGCATCAGTCATTCTGTGGTCAACGCCCTCACCACCCGGGTTATTCCGGCTGGCGTGCGGAGGTGTCACCCACAGCCGACCGCCACCCCGACAGGTTCTGCCGCGCGCCGCGGCGCGCGGCCCACCAGCACGTCGACGGCGAGCAGAAGCAGCGCCACCACGCCCAGACCCGCGCCGATCCACGGCACCGACGGGTAGCCCAGACCCGCGGTCAGCGCGAGGCCCGCGAGCCAGGGACCAGCGCTGATACCGACGTTGAACGCCGAGATGTTGCCGGCCGAGGCCAGCGTCGGCGCGCCGGGCGCGATGCCGAACACCCGAGAGTTCAGCGCCGGGTTGGTGCCGAAACCGGCGAAGCCCAAGACGACGGCCAGGATCGCCACGGCCGCGGGCACGTCGGCGGTGACCGACAGCAGCGCCAGCACGACGGTCAGCATGCCGAAACCCGCCGCGAGGACACCGCGCGGCCACCGGTCGGCCGCGAACCCGCCACCGGCCATGCCCGCGAGTGACCCGAGGCCGTACCCGAGCAGAACCAGCGGCACCCAGTCGGCACGCACCCCGGTGGTGGTGATCAGCATGGCGCTCAGATACGTGAAGGTGCCCAGCAGTGCCGCGGTGGACGTCGCGGTGAGCCCGTAGGACAACCACAGGCGCGGCACCGCCACACCGCGGAGCTCGTCGCGAGCGCGCAGCACCGTGTGCGCGCGGGTGTCGGGGACCGCGGTGAGCACCGCACCCGCGGCGACCAGGGTCAGCGCCGTGACGGTCCAGACCGCCGCTCGCCATCCGAAGTGCTGGCCGATCCAGGTGCCCGCGGGCAGGCCGACCACCATCGCGACGGTGATACCGCCCGCGACGACGCTCATCGCGCGGCCGCGCCGGGCGGGGGAGACCAGCGCCATCGCGGTGCTCGCACCGACCGCCCAGAATCCGGCGTAGACGAAGGCCGCGACGAACCGTGTCGCCAACAGCACCGCATAGGAGTCGGTCAGTGCCGCGACGATGTGCGCGACGACGAACACGCCCAGGAACGCGAGCAGGGCCCGCCGACGGGGCCACCGCAACGTGCCTATCGCCAGGATCGGCGCACCCACGAGCATGCCGAGCGCGAACACCGACACCGTCAGGCCGGCCTGCGGGATGCTGACCGCGAAATCAGCCGACACCTCGGGGAGCAGGCCCGCCAGCATGAGTTCGCTTGTCCCCTGGGCGAATATCGCCGCCCCGAGAACCCAGATGGCAACCGGCATCAGAGCATCGACCCGCCGCTGGCGTCGAGCCACTGACCGGTGATCCAGCGCGCGTCGTCGGAGGAGAGGAACGCGACCACACCGGAGATGTCGTCGGCCTGCGCGACGCGGTTGAACGGTGACTGCGCGGCGATCGCGGCGCGCCCCTCGGGTGTCGACAGTCGCTCGGCGTTCATGTCGGTCTCGGTGGTGCCCGGTCCGACGGCATTCACCGTGATGCCGCGTGGGGCAACCTCTTTGGCGAGTGTTGCGGTGAACGAGTCGAGCGCGGCCTTCGAGATCGCGTAGGCCATGAGTTCGGGCATCCGGCCGCCGTGCGTGAAACGCGTCGACACGTTGATGATCCGCCCATGGTCACGCAGACGCGACAGGCCGTGCTGGGTGATGAAGAACGGTGCGCGGGTGTTCACCGCCAACACCTCGTCGTAGGTCTGCTCGGTGAGATCGGCGAACGGGATTCGGCCGCCGAGGATCCCGGCGTTGTTCACCAGGATGTCGAGCCCGTCGGCGTTTCGGTCGAAGGCTTGCCACAGCGCGTCGGCGTCGCCGGGCACGCCGAGTTGCGCGCGGACGGTGAACGTTTCGCCGCCCTTGTCGCGGATCAGCTGCGCGGTCTGTTCGGCGGTGTCGGCGTTGGTGCCGTAGTGCACGCCGACGCGTGCGCCGTCGCCGGCCAGCCGGATCGCGATGGCGCGGCCGATGCCGCGTCCGCCGCCGGTGACCAGCGCTGTCTTGCCGTCGAGAGTGGACACGTGCCCATCCTTTCTTTAGCGATCGTTACAAAAAAGGACGTTAGCAGATTCTCTAGCGACCGCTCTAGAATGTGTGGATGGCAACAGTCCGCGGGAGACCCCGCTCGTTCGATCGCGACGCCGCGCTCGACAAGGCGATCCGGCTGTTCTGGGAGCGTGGGTTCGAGGCGACCTCTACGCGCGACCTCAGTAGCGCGCTCGGCATCGGCATGCCCAGCATCTACGCGGCGTTCGGCGACAAACGTCAGCTCTTCACCGAGGCCGTCGAGGTCTACGACGCCCGCTACGGCGGCTTCATCGACGCCGCGCTCGACGAGGAGCCCACCGCGCGTGCGGCCGTCGCACGCATCCTGGCGCAGGCCCCAGGCCGGTACACGCGCCGTGGCCTGCCCAGCGGATGCCTGATCATCAGCGGTGACGACGGCAGCGCCGACGAGACCGTGGGCGCCACGCTGCGCCGCATCCGCGAGAAGAAGACCCAGACGGTGGCCGACAAGATCCGCGCCGACATCGCCGCAGGCGAGCTGCCCGCCGACACCGACGCACTTGCTCTCGCGCAGTTCGTGATGTCGACCCTCAGCGGCATCGCCCAGGCCGCGCGTGACGGCATACCCCGCGCGAGGCTCGACCAGGTCGCCGCCATCGCCCTGCGGGCCTGGCCCCAGCGCTAACTCATTGCACCGCCACCGCCACCGCCACCGCCACCACGCCCGCGACCGTGCACTTCTGCACCGCGACCGTGCGCGTCTGCCGCACGCCACGCCGCACATCAGCAGCACTGCACGCACGCTCGTCGGCACCGAGCGTGCGGCACCGAGCGGGACCGAGCGTGCGGCCAAGACCGAGCACACAGCCAAGAGGGACAATGAAGCCATGACCGGCAGCGACACGACCGCCTACTCCACCGCACGTACGGTCGAGGACTTCACCCGCAACCTGCAGGCCGTCAACACGCGAATCGGCGCCGCGCTGCAGCGCGCCGGCCGCGAACCCGGTGAGGTGCGGCTACTTCCGGTCAGCAAGACCGTCGATGAGGACCGGCTGCGCGTCGCGGCGGCCGCGGGCTGCACGATGTTCGGCGAGAACAAGGTGCAGGAGGCGATGCGCAAGTGGCGCAACCTGTCCGATCTCGACGTGGAGTGGTCGGTGATCGGACACCTGCAGACCAACAAGGCCAAGGACGTCGCCGAGTTCGCCGCCGAGTTCCAGGCCCTCGACAATCCGCGGGCCGCCGCGGCACTGGATCGCAGGCTGCAGGCCCTCGGACGCCAACTCGACGTCTACGTGCAGGTCAACACCTCGGGTGAGGAGTCCAAGTACGGCCTGGCGCCCGACGACGTCATCCCGTTCCTGAAGACCCTGCCCGCCTACACCGCGCTGCGCGTGCGCGGCCTGATGACCATCGCGGTGTTCAGCACCGATCCCGAACGCGTCCGCCCGTGCTTCCGGCTGCTGCGCAGCCTGCGTGATCAGGCCCGCGATCTCGACCTGATCGGCCCGGGCGAGCTGTCGATGGGCATGTCCGGCGACTACGAACTCGCGATCGCCGAGGGTTCGACGTGTGTGCGCGTCGGGCAGGCGATCTTCGGTGCCCGCCCGACGCCGGATTCCCAGTACTGGCCCGGCAACTGAGGCTCAACCGCTCAGCGCAGTTTGAGCACCACCTTGCCCTTGGCGCTGCGATTCTCCAGTGACGCGATGGCCTGCGCGGCCTGCTCCAACGGATACACCTCGACCTGCGGCGGGGCGACCGCGCCGGAGGCCAGCAGCGGCTCCAGTTCGGCCCACTGCTCCTGCAGATAACCCGGGTGCGTGAAAGTCCACGCACCCCAACCCGCGCCGATCACCTCGATGTTGTTGAGCAGCAACCGGTTCACCTTCACCTGGGGGATCTCGCCGCCGGTGAAGCCGACCACCAGCAGGCGCCCGCCGACCGCCAGCGAGCGCAGCGAATCGGTGAAGCGGTCACCTCCGACGGGGTCGACCACCATGTCGACGCCGCGACCGTCGGTCAACTCCTTGACCGCGTCACGGAAACCGTCGGCCAGCACCACATCGGATGCGCCTGCGGCCCTGGCGATCTCGCCCTTCTCCTCGGTGGACACCACCGCGATGGTGCGGGCCGCGCCCAAAGCGGGCGCCAGGCGCAGCACCGACGAACCGATTCCGCCAGCGGCGCCGTGCACCAGAACCGTCTCGCCGCCGGACAGCCTGCCGCGGGTGCGCAGCACGAAGTGCACGGTCATGTCGTTGAACAGGATTCCCGCCCCGGCGTCGAACGGCACCGCATCGGGCAGCTTGAACACGCGATCCTCGGGCAGCGCAACCACTTCCGCCATACCGCCGGACAGCATCGTCAGGCCCAGCACACGATCGCCCGCCGCGACCGACGCGCCTGCCGGTGCGCTGCGCACCACACCGGCCACCTCGGCGCCGGGGGAGAACGGCAGGTCCGGCTTGTACTGGTAGAGGCCTCGCGTCAGCAGCGCGTCGGGAAACGCCACGCCTGCGGCGTGGACGTCGATCAGGACGGCGTCATCACCGGACGGTTCGTCGACCTCGACCACTTCCACCGCGTCGGGACCGTCGAGACGGGTTATCAGTGCAGCGCGCATGGAGACCTCTCTGTCAGTTGTCGGCCCAATTCTGCGCCCACGGTCGCGGCAAGGCGTCGCGAGGCCCGGACAGGGCCGGTCGTGACACGTGTCAAGTTGGTCGCCTACGATCGCCGAATGCTCAATGCGCGCGCCGCGGTGCTGCTCGACGCCGGAGCGGACCCGCGGCTCACCGACGTGCAGGTCCGCCCGCCGGTCGGCGACGAGCTGCTCGTCGAGATCGAGGCCGTGGGGATCTGCCATACCGACATCAGCGTGGCCGCGCGCTTCCGCAAGGTGCCGATGGTGTTCGGCCACGAAGGTGCGGGCACCGTGATCGACGCGGGCCCGGCCGCCGCAGGCCGCATCGGGGAACGTGTGGTGCTCACGTTCACCAGCTGCGGGGTCTGCGACCGTTGCGGCGCGGGCAGTCCCGCGTACTGCGACCACTCGACCGATCTCAACATGCGCGGCGGCCGCCTCGACGAGACCGCGGCGCTGCGGCTCGGCGGGGCACCGGTCGCCGGGGAGTTCTTCGGCCAGTCCAGCTTCGCCACGCACGCGATTTCCAAGAGCCGCAACGCCGTCACCATCCCCGGTGACCTGGACCCCGCGCTCGCCGCCCCGCTCGGCTGCAGCGTGCAGACCGGCGTGGGCGCGGTGCTCAACGTGCTCACACCCGGCGCCGCCGACGCCGTGGTCGTGTTCGGGGCCGGCGCCGTCGGCCTGTCGGCGGTGATGGGCGCGCGCATCGCCGGATGCCGCACCATCGTCGCGGTCGACCCCGTCGCGCGACGACGCGCGCTGGCCACCGAACTGGGCGCAACCATCACCATCGACCCGACGGACACCGACGTGACCCGGGCCGTGCTGGACGCCACCGGGGGAGCGGCCGGCGCCATCGACACCACCGCACGCCCCGACGTCATCGCCACGGCCGTCATGGCGCTGCGGTCCCGCGGAACCCTGGCCCTGCTCGGACTCGGCGCCCTGACCGCCGAGCTACCGGTCGCGCTGATCATGGGCAAGGGACTGACGGTTCGCGGCGTCGTGGAAGGCGACAGCGAACCGCACACCTTCCTACCGCGGCTGCTGGAGCTCCACCGCCGTGGCGAACTTCCGGTGGACAAGCTCGTGACGACGTACCCCTTCGACGACTTCGACCGCGCCTGGACCGCTGCCAAGGCCGGTGAAGTGGTGAAACCGGTGCTCATCACCAGACGGTAGGCTCGACAAAGATCAGGCAGCGACGCCGATGACGGGAGCAGTATGACCCTTCCACAGTTACCTCAAGGACGTACCGTCGAGGTCCGTGCGGTCGACGGTGTGCGACTGCACGCGCAAACATTCGGGCCCGAGGACGGCTACCCGATCGTGTTCGCGCACGGCATCACGTGCGCCATCGAGGTGTGGGCCCACCAGATCGCCGACCTGGCCGGCGACTACCGCGTCATCGCCTACGACCACCGCGGCCACGGGCGCAGTGAGACCCCGCGCGGCCGCAACCGCTACAGCCTCAACCACCTCGCGGCCGACCTGGACGCGGTGCTCGACGCGACGCTGCGGCCCGGCGAGCGGGCCGTCATCGCGGGCCACTCCATGGGCGGCATCGCGATCACGTCGTGGGCGCAGCGCTACCCGAGCCGTGTGCAGACCTGCGCCGACGGGGTCGCCCTGATCAACACCAGCACCGGGGACCTGCTGCGCGACGTGCAACTGGCACAGGTGCCCACGCGGTTGAGCACCACGCGGATCCGCACCGCGGGCACCATCCTCAAGACCTTCGGCAGCACCCCGGTCCCCAAGCTGGCCGACGCCGCCAACAGGCGCTTCGTCGCCCATCTCGCGGTCGGCCGCGACGCCGATCCGTGGGTGGCCGACTTCGTCTACCGCCTGTTCGCCACCACCCCGCCGACCGGACGCGGTGCGTGGGGGCGGGTCCTGGTGGACAACCTCGGCCCCAAGCACATTCCGCTGCACAACCTCACGGTGCCGACGCTGGTGATCGGCAGCGCGCAGGACCGGTTGTTGCCCATCAACGCTTCCCGCCGCATCGCCGACACCGTGCCCAACCTCGCGGCGTTCGTCGAACTGCGCGGCGGACACTGCGGCATCCTCGAGCGTCCCGACGAGGTCAACGCCCAGCTGCGGAAGCTGGCCGAAGCGGTGATCAGCCCGCAGCGGCTGAACTCTTGAGCGCCTCGGCCACTTCGGTGGCCGCGCGCTGCCCGGAACGCACTGCGCCGTCGAGGAATCCGGTCCACACGTCGGCGGTTTCGGTACCGGCCCAGTGGATTCCGTCGATCGGTTTGCGCAGCCACGGCCCGTAGGCGGTCCACGCCTCCGGCGGCACCGCCGCGGTCGGGCCGCCGGGCGCGAAAGCCTCTGTGCCCCAACAATGATCGAGATAGTCGATGGGGTCGCGGGCCGCGTCGCCGAAGAACGTCGCGAACCCGCCGAGTGCGCGTTGGCGCCGCTGCTCGGGCGGTAACGCGTCGAACGTGCGGGCATCGGTGAAACCGAGCAGGATTCCGGGACCCTCGTCGCCCGGGCTCACGTCGAACGTGATGAACACCGGGCCCTCGTCACTCAACGCCTCACCCGAGCACCCGTTGGCCCGCCAGAACGGCCGATCGTAGGCCGCGTAGGCCTTGCTCAGCCGTCCCTGCGGCCAGTGCGCGGCCAGTTCGGTGTACTCGGGTGGCAGCGGCGGGTCGAACTCGATGTCGCCGCGGTGCTGCGGGGCGATCGCGATGACCACCGCGCGCGCCCGCACGTGGCCGGTGGTGAACGTGACGCCGATGTCGCCACCGGAGTGGCGTTCGATGCGCTGCACCGGCGCGTCGAGCGCGATGCGTTGGCCCAGTTCATCGGCCATGCGCAGCGCGATCTGCTGCGTTCCCTCGACCAGCCGGTCCTGCTGTGCGCCGCCTTCGACGTCGAGCAGTCGGGTGAGTCCGCCCGCGGCCTTCACGTACCGCACGGCATGCAGCATCGACACCTGATCGGGTTCGGCGCCCCAGGTCACCCGCGACATGATCGCCATGAGATTTCGGGTCGACGCGTTCGCGTGCACATACCGCAGCCAGCGCTCCATGCTGTACTGGTCGAGCTTGTGCGCGAGCGAACCGTTCCACGGTTCGGCGACGTCGACGTGGCGGAACAACCGCTCGAACCGCCACTGGATCCGCGACACATCGAGCAGTTCGATGATCGACAACCGGGGGATGGTGCTGCGGTAGGACCGCACCCGCCCGTGCCAGCGGATCAGGTTCTTTCCGCGGTTGTAGGTGGGCACCGTGGCGCAACCGAGTTCGGCCGCCAGACCCAGCACCGCGTCCTGGGTGGGACCGACGAACGTGCCGCCCAGATCGACCGGCACCCCGGCGATCGTCGCGGTCGAAGAACGACCCCCCACCCGGTCACGGCCCTCCAGGACCACGACGTCGTACCCGAGCTGCACCAACCTGCGTGCCGCCGTCAAACCGGCGAAGCCGGCCCCCACCACCGCAACGTCGGCGCTCGTCGGGATGCTCATGTCACTAGGCTCTCACGCCGTGAAGATCATGACCGCCCTGTTCGGTCCCACAGATGCCATAGAACGAACCCATGCCCTCGTCGAGGCCGGTGCCACGGGGGTCTTCACCTTCGAAGGCCCGCACGACGTGTTCGCGCCACTCACGCTGGCGTCGACCGTCGGAGGCGTCGACCTCATGACCAACGTGGCGATCGCGTTTCCCCGCAACCCGATTCACCTGGCCCACCAGGCGATCGACCATCAACTGCTCTCCGGTGGGCGCTTCACGCTCGGCCTGGGCACCCAGATCCGCACGCAGATCGAGAAGCGTTTCGGCGCGGACTTCGAGCGGCCGGTCGGCAGGATGCGGGAACTCATCGGGGCCCTGCGGGCGATCTTCGACGCGTGGCAGACGGGGGAACGTCTGGACTTCCGCGGCGAGTTCTACCGCCATACGCTCATGACCCCGACGTTCAGCCCGGGCCCCTCGCCGTACGGCCCGCCGCCGATCTACGTGGGTGCGCTCGGCCCGCAGCTGACCCGCGCCACTGCCGAGCTGGCCGACGGCCTGCTGGTGATGCCGTTCGGCTCGAAGCGATTTCTCCACGAGGTCATCGTTCCCGCTGTGCGGGCCGGGCTAAACGCCGCCGGACGGTCGGCCGACGACTTCGCCGTCGTCCCCGAGATCATCGTGTCGGTCGGTGAGGACGACCGCGATCACGACGCCACCCGCCGGCTGCTGGCGTTCTACGGGTCGACGCCGGCGTACCGGCCCGTCCTGGACGCGCACGGCTGGGGAGACCTGCAGCCCGAGCTCAACGCGATGTCCAAGCAGGGGCGCTGGCAGGAGATGAGTGCGCTGGTCGACGACGACGTCCTGCACACCATCGCGGCCTGCGGCAGCCCCGCCGAGATCGCCGCGCACATCGCCGACCGCGTCGCCGGGGTCGGTGACCGCATATGCCTCTACCAGCCAACTCCCATTTCGTTGGACTCGCTTGCCCAGATCGTCGACGCACTGCGCACCTGAGCCCCTAATGTGGTGGTACGCGGCGGGACCAAAGGAGGTTCTCTATGGGTGCCACGGAGTCGACCGACCCCGCATACACCGACGTGTTGATCATCGGTGCGGGCATCTCAGGGATCAATGCGGCGTACCGCATCCACGAGAAGTGCCCCGGACTGACGTACACGCTGCTGGAGCGGCGCGAACGCATCGGCGGCACCTGGGACCTGTTCCGGTACCCGGGTATCCGGTCCGACAGTGACATCTTCACGCTGAGCTACCCGTACGAGCCGTGGACGCGTCCGGAGAACGTCGCCGACGGCGGTGACATCCGCGCCTACCTCACCGAGACCGCACGCAAGTACGGCATCGACCGCCACATCCGGTTCAACACCCATGTGCTGTCCGCCGATTGGGATTCGGACACCGACACCTGGACGCTGCACACCGAGCAGGACGGGCAGCGCAGGGACTACCGGGCCCGGTTCGTGTTCTTCGGCACCGGCTACTACAACTACGACGAGCCCTATCAGCCGGAGTTCCCGGGCATGGCGGACTTTCACGGGGAGGTCGTGCACCCGCAGTTCTGGCCCGAGTCGCTCGACTACACCGGCAAGAGTGTGGTGGTGATCGGCAGCGGCGCCACCGCGATCAGCCTGGTGCCTGCCATGGCGCGCACCGCGGGCCACGTGACCATGCTGCAGCGGTCACCGACGTACATGATGTCGTCCCCGCGGATCAACCCGGCGGTGCAGGCGATCCGGAAGGTGTTGCCGCGCAGGGTGGCCCACCAGGTGGTTCGGGTGCGCAACGCCATGGTGCAGTACGTGGCGTACAACTTCTTCCGCGCGGCACCCCGGCTCGGGCGGTGGGTGATCCGCAAGGCCACCATCGGCGTGCTGCCCAAGGGCTATCCGGTCGACGTGCATTTCAAGCCCAGGTACAACCCGTGGGATCAGCGGATGTGCCTGGTGCTCGACAAGGACATCTTCGAAGGGATCAGCAGCGGGCAGGTCGAGGTGGTCACCGACCACATCGACCACTTCGACGCCGACGGCATCGTGCTGAGGTCCGGCAACCGGATCGACGCCGACGTCGTCGTCACGGCAACGGGTCTGCAACTGCAGGCGCTCGGCGGGATCACCCTGCGGGTCGACGGCGACGAGGTCAAGCCCACCGAGCGGTTCGTCTACAAGGAGTTCCTGCTCGAGGACGTGCCGAACATGGCGTGGTGCATCGGCTACACCAACGCCTCATGGACGCTGCGTGCCGACATGACCGCGAAGGCCGTCGCGAAACTGTTGGCCTACATGGGTTCCCACGGGTACACCCACGCCTATCCGCACAAGGGCTCGACCCCGATCGCCGAGAAGCGCACCTGGGATCTAGAGGCCGGCTACATCCAGCGCTCCGAGCACGCCCTACCGCGCTCGGGCACCAAACGACCGTGGCACGTGCGGCACAACTACCTGCTCGACGCCATCGACCACCGTTTCGACCGCATCGACGAGTCGATGGTCTTCGGGCGTGCCCCCGCCGCCGTCCAGGTGCCCGCCTCAGCACCTTCCCCGGCACCTCCGTCAGCACCGCGAGCGGGCGCGTCTGCTGTGGAACCCGCCGCGAGTTAGCAGCAGGCGGCGCACGCTCGCGCGCACTACGGAACCCGGATCTGCAGTCCCGTCGCCAGCAACCGGGACGCCGAGAGCCCGAACGTGGACTTGAACCGGTCGGCGAGATGCGACGGGCTCGCGAAGCCCGAGTCGACGGCGGCCGTGGTCAGGGCGTGGCCCGCGGCCAGCAGTGCACCGGCGCGCAGCAGCCTGCACCACATGCGGTAGCGCCGCAGGCTCGTGCCCAGTTCGGCGCGGAACAGGTGCAGGAAGCGGGATTCGGACAACCCGGCTGCGGCGGCCAGGTCGGCGGCCGTCACCACCGTGGCCGGGTCGTCGCGGATCTGCTTGGCCGCCAGTTCGATCCGCGGGTCGATGTCATGGATCACCGAAGGCGCCGCGGTGTCCAGCCAGCGCACGGCCGAAGAATCGTCAGCCGGTGGGTTGAGCAACAGATCCTCGCGGTGGTGCCCGATACCGATGCCGTGGACGACGTTGTCGAACTGCCTGCGGCACGACGTGCTCCGGTGTGACGCCGGATCCAGATAACACGACACCAGCGGTCCCGTCATCACCAGATGGTGCGTCACGCGTGGGGGAATGAGCGCGGTACGCGCGGAGATACGGTCCCCACCGACATCGATGGTCAACGGCGCGTCGACCCCGACCACCAGACACCACACCGAACCCGAATGCGGTTGCAGGCCCAGGGCCGGACCCGAGTACAGACCCTGGCCGGGCCACAGCCACACCGCCGGATAGCAGGTTTGTGGAAGCGGTGCGGGTATCGGGGTCGGCATGCTGGCCTCCTCATCACCTGAGCAGGAGGTTACCTTGAGCGTCGGAGTCGCAGCAGTGATCGTGGTCGCCGGGGTGTTCTTCCTCGGCATGGGCGTCTGCGCGCTGAGGGCGCCACAGGCGCTCCTGCGGCCGTTCGACTTCGAGCTCAGGTCGGCGTCGTCGCGTGCCGAGGTGCGCGGGGTGTACGGCGGTTTCGGCCTGGCGATCGCCGCGGTCCTGGCGTACGCGGCCGTCGCACCGGCGGTGCGGACCGGCGTGTTGATCACGGTCGGCGCAGCGCTGGCGGGCATGGCGGTGGGCCGCGCGGCCTCGGCGGTGTTCGACGAGCGAACCCCGTTCTACCCCAACTGGTTCTACTTCCTGGTCGAGGCGATCGGTGCGGCAGCGCTGTTCTGGGCCGTCTGATCGCGGGAAAACCCTACGGTGCGACGGTGAGCCAGTCGGTGAAACCCGACGGGTCGTGGCGGCCGAGCGCGCCGTGTTCGAACAGGCCCCATCCCTCAGCGGGGGCGGAGCTGCCCTCGGTGCACACCGCGCGCCCGACGTGGTCGATCACGCCGAAGGCGGCACGGCTGATGATCGCCGGGTCGGTCATGTCGTAGGTGAGCCGTTCGGTGAACTTCTCGCCCTTCCACACGCCGTGCAACCAGTCCGGGTCGCCACCGTAACCGCCGCCGACGTGAATCGGCACCGCCAGTTTGGATTCCACGTCGAACCGCACCGGGGAACCGTCGGCGGCGGTCGCGTCGATGGTGGCGCCGGTGGGGATGCGGGTGCCCGAGCGGTAGTGGATCTTGATGCGCGGCCACCCCAGTTGTTCGATGCGGCCGTCTTTCCAGATGCGGGTGCAGTCGTTGAGGGAGCGGAACCCGTTGGGCTCCTCCTGGATGATCAGCACGATCGAGAACTCGTCGAACGCCATGGGCACGTACAGCCACCACATGCCCTCGAACGGCGGGTCGGCGGGGCGGCCCGCCGGTTCGGCCTCACCGATGGGCCGGATGCCCCAGGACCGGTCGCGCGACCCGATCCAGGTGGCCGGGTCGACCTCGATGTGTTCACCGTCGATCGTGAGATGCCCGCTCCACGAACCGAGTTGGGCGAAACGTTGCGCGTCGAGGGTGACGCGGTTGCCCGTGCGCAGGATGTGCGGCTGTTCCTGGACGACGTCGAACAGGCCGTTCCAGGTGAGATCGGCCTCGAGGCCGTGGGTGTCGTCGAGGGCGATCCGCAGTGTGTGCAGCGGTTCGGTGACGTCGACGCGGTATCCCATGACGTGCTGGTTGAGGCGGTCTGAGTCGATGGCGTCGGACAGGTGCACCGCGGTCTGGGTGTCACCGCGCCGTATGAGGAGAAACGCGTCCTTCACCCCGAGGTTGGGGTAGTAGCCGATGCCGGTGATGACGAAGATGTCGCCCGTGCGGTCGTGGGCGTTGAAGTACGAGCGGTCGTAGAAGTTGCGGTCCGACGATCCGGGCCACGCGATCGGTTGGGGGAGTTGGTGTACCGGGAACTCGTCCATCGGGCCGAGCATGTCAGGCCTCCTCGATCAGGCGCCGCAACAGAGACGCGTGGTAGAACAACGACTCGACGTCCTCGGGTTTCTCGATCTCTCCGAACCGGACCCGACGCGCACCGGTGCGCATGAACACACAGCACCAGATGACCCCGGAGTAGATGTAGAACCAGCGCAGATCGCCCAGTTGCGCCCCGGTCAACCGCGTGTAGGTTGCGCGAACGTCGTCCTCGCGCAGCACATCCGGAAGGCCCGGCAGGCCGGCCAGTCCGGCGAGTTCCTGGAAGACCATGTGCGCGAAGATGATCCACGAGACATCGAGTTCGCGCGGACCCACGGTCGCCATCTCCCAGTCGAGCACCGCGACGGGCTCGAAATCCTCGTAGAGCACGTTGCCGATGCGTGAGTCGCCCCACGCCAGAACGGGTTCGCCCGCTGCGACGTCGCTGGGGAAGTTGTCCTCCAGCCAGGCCAGCGCATGCTCGACCAGCGGGGAGCGCCCGATGTCGGTCACCGCGAACTCGTACCAATCTTTGAGCCACGCGAAGTGGCGGCGCAACGGGGTGTCGCCGGGCGGGTCTACATCGAGCAGGAATCCGAAGCGGTTCAGCGCGTCGGGAATCGAATGCAGCTTGGCGAGGACGGCGACCGTGCCGTCCTGCAGCAGGCGGCGCCGGTCGGCCGGTGCGTCGGCAAACCAGTTGCCGCCGAATGTATACGGCATGACGTCGGGTGGGACGATGCCGTCGACACGGTCCATCAGGAAGAACGGCGTACCCAGCACCGAACCGGTGGATTCCAGCCACCGCACCCGCGGCACCGGTACGTCGGTCAGTTCGCCGATCTGGCGCATCAATTCGAACTGGTGATCAAGCCGGTACGACGAGAAGACGGGCACGTCGCCGGGTGCGGGCGCGACGCGTGCGACGAGGCGCTGCTGTACGGGGGCGCCGTCCTCGGTCCATTCGGCGGTCAGCAGCAGGGTTTCCGACGACATGCCGTTGGAGTCCACGCCGTCCTCGACCGTGACGCGGGGTTCGGCGCCCGCGGGCAACACCGTCGACAGCCAGTCCGCGAGCGCGACGGGGACCGTGCTGACATCGCGGCTCGAAAGCTGAAGGTGGCTGACGTCCTCGACAGCCGGTTCGTTTGCCATGCGAATCTCCCTTGACCGCCGCAATTACGATACTCTCAGTTGCGTTATGAAAGCAGAGGCATCACCGCTTGGCAAGGGTGTCGGCGCGGGTCGTCCCCGTGACCCCCGGATCGACGCGGCGATCCTGCGGGCCACCGCGGAACTCCTCGTCGAGATCGGCTACGCGAACCTCACGATGGCCGCGGTCGCCGAGCGCGCGCAGACCACCAAGACCGCGCTGTACCGGCGCTGGTCGAGCAAGGCCGAACTGGTGCACGAGGCGGTGTTCCCGGCCGTGCCGACCGGTCTGGTCGCCCCCGCCGGCGACATCGCCGCCGACGTGCACGCGATGATCGCCGCCGCACGCGATGTGTTCACCAGCCCGGTGGTGCGCGCCGCGCTGCCGGGCCTGATCGCCGACGTTTCCGCCGATGCGAACCTCAACGCCCGCGTCATGGAGCGGTTCACCGGAGTCTTCGCCGCGGTGCGGGAGCGTATCGTCGACGGCATCGCGCGCGGCGAGGTGCATGCCGCGGTGAGTCCCGATCGGCTGGTGGAAATCATCGGCGGTGCAACGATGTTGCGCCTGCTCCTGGTGTCGGACGAGAATCTCGACGACGAGTGGGTACACCAGACCGCGGCGATTGTCATCCACGGTGTGACGGTCGGCCGGTGACCTGAACACCTTAAAGATCGCCGTGATGTTAACTCTCCCCAGACGCCCCGACCCTGCATAGGCTGTTCTCACGTGACTCTTGCTGACCAACGCGCCGCGTCCGCTTCCAAACCGAGTGCGCGTACCGTCGCGCTGGGTAGCGCGGTCGGAACCACGATCGAGTGGTACGACTTCTACCTGTACGCCACGGCCGCGGCGCTCGTCTTCAAACCCCTGTTCTTCCCGAACGTCTCGTCGACGGCCGGCACGTTGGCCGCGTTCGCGACCTACGCCGCGGGATTCGGCGCCCGGCCGCTGGGCGCGCTGATATCCGGCCACTACGGCGATCGGGTGGGACGCAAGACCGTCCTGGTCGCCGCGCTGCTCGGCATGGGCATCAGCACCTTCCTGATCGGCCTGTTGCCCACCTACGCACAGGTGGGGCTCCTGGCCCCGGCATTGCTGGTGACCCTGCGACTGCTGCAGGGCCTCGCCGTCGGCGCGGAATGGGGCGGCGCGGCGCTGCTGTCGGTCGAACACGCCCCGCCGGGCCGTCGCGGGTTGTTCGGCAGCTTCACCCAGCTGGGCTCACCCGCGGGCATGTTGCTGTCGACGGGCGTTTTCTCCGTGACCAGGGCGGTCTGCGGACCTGAGGCTTTCCTCGCGTACGGCTGGCGAATCCCGTTCCTGCTCAGCGCCGTTCTGGTCGTGATCGGTCTGGTGATCCGCCTGCGGCTCACCGACGCCGACGTTTTCCTCCGGGTCAAGGAAGCCGGCGAGGTCGCCCGCATGCCCGTGTTGGAGGTGCTGCGCACCCAGCCGCGCGGCGTCGTGATCACCACCGGCCTGCGGATCTCGCAGATCGCGCTGTTCGTCCTGCTCACGACGTATTCGCTGACCTATCTGCAGGATCAGACATCCGCCGGTGGCGGGGTCGGCCTGACCGCGGTGCTCATCGCGTCGGCGATCGGCCTGATCACCACCCCGCTCTGGGGCATCGTGTCCGACCGCATCGGCCGGCGCCCGCCCTATCTGTTCGGCGCGATCGCCGGCGTCGTGGCGCTCGTCCTGTTCTTCCTCGCGGCCGATTCCGGCTCGTCGGTCCTGATCATCCTGGCGATCGTGTTCGGCGTGAACATCGCGCACGACGCCATGTACGGCCCGCAGGCCGCCTGGTTCGGTGAGCTGTTCGACACCCGCGTGCGTTACAGCGGCGCGTCATTGGGATACTCGATCGGCGCCGTGCTCTCCGGCGGGTTCGCGCCGCTCATCGCGGCGTCCCTGTTGGCCGCCGGTGACGGCAGCCCGTGGCTGATCGTCGGGTACTTCGTGGTGCTCACCGTGATCACCGTCGCGGCCGCCTATTTCGCGCGCGAGACACACAAGGACGAGATCGGGGACGAGTGATGACCAGGATCTACCTGAACGCCTTCGACATGGCCTGTGTCGGGCACCAGTCCGCGGGCCTGTGGCGTCATCCGGAAGATCAGGGTTACCGCTACCGCGAACTCGGGTACTGGACGGATCTGGCCCGCACGCTGGAGGCCGGTGGCTTCGACGCGCTGTTCCTCGCCGACATCCTGGGCGTCTACGACATCTACGGCGGGTCACGCGACGCGGCCGTGGCCGACGCCGCACAGTTCCCCGTCAACGATCCGACGCTCGCGGTCTCGGCCATGGCCGCGGTCACCGAGACGCTCGGTTTCGGCGTGACGGTGTCGCTGACCTACGAGCAGCCCTATGCGCTGGCGCGCCGGTTCGCGACGCTCGACCATCTCACCGAAGGCCGCGTGGCGTGGAACATCGTCACGTCGTACCTCGACAGCGCCGCGCGCAACCTCGGCCTGGATGCCCAGATCCCCCACGACGAGCGCTACGAGATCGCCGAGGAGTACCTGGAGGTCTGCTACAAGCTGTGGGAGGCGTCGTGGGAACCCGGCGCCGTGGTGCGCGACGCGGAGCGCGGCGTGTTCACCGACCCGGCCAAGGTGCACGACATCGAGCACAAGGGGCGCTACTTCAGTGTTCCCGGACCCTTCCTGTGTGAGCCGTCTCCCCAGCGCACCCCGGTGCTGTTCCAGGCCGGTGCCTCACCGCGGGGCGTGCGGTTCGCCGCGGGGCACGCCGAGGCGGTGTTCGTCTCGGGCCCGACGCCCGACGTCGTCGCCAAACCGGTCAAGGCGTTGCGCGCCGCGGCCGCCGAGCAGGGACGAGATCCCCGCTCCATCAAGGTTTTCACGATGGTGACGCCCGTCGTCGCCGAAACCCGCGACGAGGCCGTGGCCAAGCTGAACGAGTACCGGAAGTACGTCAGCCCCGAGGGCGCGCTCGCGCTGTTCGGCGGCTGGACCGGAGTCGACCTGGCCGAACTCGGTCCCGACGAACCGCTCAAGTACGTGCAGACCGAGGCGAATCGTTCGGCGCTGGCCTCGTTCACCACGGCCGAGCGTCCGTGGACGGCAGGGGAGTTGGCCCACGAGATCGGTCTCGGTGGCCGCGGCCCGGTGCTGGTTGGCTCGGCGACCGAGGTTGCCGACGAACTCGAGCGGTGGGTCGACGAGGCCGACATCGACGGGTTCAACCTGGCCTACGTCACGACGCCAGGAACCTTCGAGGACTTTGCCCGCCTCGTCGTGCCCGAACTGCGCCGCCGCGGCCGGGTGCCCGAGCACGGTGAGCGAGTCACGTTGCGCGAACGGCTCGGTGGCGCCGGGCCGTTGCTGGCCGCCGACCATCCCGGCGCGGCGTACCGACCCGCGGGGTGGTACTGAGACACACTGGGCGGATGGACGAAGAGCCGTTCCCCACCGACTGGCAGACGGCACTGGTGCTGGTCCCGCATCCCGACGACCCCGAGTACGGCATCGGCGCGGCCGTCGCGAAATGGACCGCGACAGGCAGAACCGTGCACTATGCGCTGGCATCGCGCGGCGAGGCCGGTATCGCCGGTATGCCGCCCGAGCAGGCCGGCCCGTTGCGCGAGGATGAGCAGCGCAGGTCCGCGGCGATCTGCGGCGTCGACAAGCTCGAATTCTGGGACTACCCGGACAGCGACATCCGCAACACGCCCGAACTGCGGGCCCGCATCGCCGCGACGATCGAAGCGCTCAAACCCGATGTCGTCATCACGATCTACAGCGGTGACAGTTGGGCGCCGGACGCGCCGAACCAGCGCGATCACATCGAGTTCGCGCACGCCGTCGCCGAGGCCTACGACGAGCTCGCCGACCCGCCGCGGTGGCTGTTCGAGAACGGGCCCGAGTTCACGCACTACGAGGTGATCGACGGTTACACCGACGTCGCCGTCGATTCCCTTGCCGCACATGAGGTTTACCTGTCAGTTCTCGATCCGGACACGCCTGTCGTCGCACAGGCCCGCAAACAGGTCGAAGAAGCGACACCGGTGCGTGAGGACCTCGGCGGGCGCATCGTGCAGTTCATCGTCAAGCGCCAACACTGAACGCGCCTACGATGGGCCGGTGCGTGCTGTCGTCTGTTCCACGGTCGGTGTCCTGCCTCGCGTGACCGAGATGCCCGATCCGAGTTGCCCGTCCGACGGTGTGCTGGTGCAGGTCGCGGCAACCGGGGTGTGCCGCTCGGACTGGCACGCCTGGCGCGGCCACGATCCCGTGCAGTTGCCGATCATCCCCGGGCACGAGTTCGCCGGGGTGATCGCCGCGGTGGGCGCCGACGTCTCCGGATGGCAGGTGGGGGACCGGGTGACGACGCCGTTCGTCCTCGGCTGCGGCCGATGCGAGTTCTGCCGTGCCGGCGACGCGCAGGTGTGCCCGAACCAGGAGCAACCCGGGTTCACGCTGCCCGGGTCGTTCGCACAGCTGGTCGCGGTGCCGCGCGCGGCCGCCAACCTGGTGCGGCTGCCCGACGACGTGTCGTTCGTCGCGGCGGCGTCGCTGGGGTGCCGGTTCGCGACGGCGTTCCGGGCGCTGGTCAACCACGGTGCGGTAAAGGCCGGCCAGTGGGTCGCGGTGCACGGCTGCGGCGGTGTCGGACTATCGGCGGTGATGATCGCGAAGGCGTTCGGCGCCAAGGTGGTCGCGGTCGACGTCACCGCAGATGCGTTGGCGGCCGCGCAGCGCCTGGGTGCCGACGAGATCGTCAACAGCACCGAGATCGACGACGTCGCAACAGAAATCGTTCAGCGCACGGGTGGCGGTGCGCACATCGGTGTCGACGCCGTTGGCAACCCCGTCTCGGCCGCGGCATCCGTGGCCTCGCTGCGCCGCCGTGGTCGCCACGTGCAGGTGGGGTTGTTGCTCGGTGCCGACGCGCATACGGCGTTTCCGATGGACCGCGTGATCGCACAGGAACTCGCGATCTTCGGGTCCCACGGCATGCCCGCGGTCGACTATCCCGCGATGCTCGACCTGCTGGCCAGCGGAGCGTTGCAACCCGAACGCCTGGTGACGCGCCGGATCGGCCTCGACGACGCACCGGATGCGTTGGCGGGCATGGACAGTTTCGCGGGTTCGGGGATGACGATCATCGAACCCTAGCGCTGGATCTGCGCGTGGTTGCGTTCGGCGACCGCACGGTATCTGTCGCCGAGACCGGCGAAGTCGCGCTGCTGCGCGCCGGCGATCTGCTGCTCGGCGTCCAGTGCCGAAGCGATCACCGGATCCGTGCCACGCGTATAGATCTCTTTGAGGCCGGACATGATCGGGCACGGCACCTCGGCGATCTGCTGGGCGAGTTCGAGCGCCCGGTCCAGGAGCAGCTCGTGTGCCACCACCTCGGTGACCAACCCCAGGCGTTCGGCGCGTGCGGCGTCGACCACCTCACCCGTCATCGACAACCGGCGCGCCATCGCGGCGCCGACCACCTGCGGCAGCCGCGCCGTCATCCCGCCGCCGGGCAGAATCCCCACGCGCGCATGGGTATCGGCGAACACCGCACGTTCCGAGGCGATCAGGAAGTCGCAGCCCAGTGCCATCTCCAGGCCGCCGGTGAACGTCGCGCCGTTGATCGCGCCGATGATCGGCGTCGCCATCTGCCCGGTCTTGATGATGCAGTTGTGCGTCTGGAACTGCGCGAAGTAGTCCATACCGAGCGTCTGCGCCTGCTTGAGGTCGACACCCGCGCAGAACGCCGGGTCCGCACCGGTCAACACCACGGCCCGCACGGATGCGTCATCGTCGGCGTCCTGCAGCGCGGTGAACAGCGCCTCGATCAGCTCGCTGCCCAGCGCGTTGCGGGCCTCGGGACGGTTCATGGTGAGCACGCGGACGGCACCGTGGTCGGCGGTGAGCACGATCGTCATGTGTCGAATCTAGCGGCACCACTGTGCGCACGGTCCGCATCGCTTTGCTGCGGGCATATCCTTCTTACAGACAGACAAGGAGATCACGTGGCGAGGTCGGCCAAGGGGAACGTGGCGCACGGCGACGGACGCCAGGCGCTGATCGTCGCCACCGTGACCCTGGTGGCCCGAGAAGGCCTGAGCAAGCTGACCTACCGATCCCTGGCCGCCGAGGCCAACGTCACGCACGGCACCATTCAGCATCACTTCTCCTCGTTGGACGAGGTTCTCGAAGAGGCCCTCAACTACGCGCTGGACGTCACCCTGCCTGCCATCACCGAGGCCCGCGACGCCGGAGACTTCTACACGCACCTCGTGGATGTGATCGCCGAGCACCGTGATGTGCAGGCGTTCCAGATGGAGATGATCCTGGAATCGCGCCGCAAGCCGCGCATGGCGGCGTACGTCAAACAGCTCTACGGAATCTACGACCGCTATATCGCCGAATCACTGGCGCAGATCGGTCTTCCCGACGACGACGAACTCGCCCAACTCGTCTCGGGTGTGGGCGACGGCATCGTCTATCAGCTCATCGCGCTGGGGCCGGATCACGCCGAGAAAGCCCGCGCCCAGGTGCGTGGGCTGAGCAAGCTGATCGCCGCGTACCGGAAGTCGACCGGGGGCGGGTAGACGGCCCGCACTTTTCTTCCGCGAGCGGACACAAAGTTGCCTATCTCGGGTCCGAAAAGCGCACTCTTGCGTCTGCTCGCGAGGGAAGTTACTGCAGGAACGTCTCCGCGCTGCTGGCCAGGTCGAGCAGGGGCTGAGGCAGCGCGCCGAGCGCGAACGTGACGGCCGCGGTGACGGTGACCACCGCGGTCGACAGACCGCTGGGCACCACGAGTTCGGGCGCATCGTCGGGTGGTTCGGTGAAGAACATCAGCACGATCACCCGCACGTAGAAGTACGCGGCGACCGCGCTCGCGATCACGCCGATGATCACCAGCGGGATCGCGCCACCCTCACCGGCGGCCTTGAACACCGCGAACTTGCTGACGAACCCGCTGGTCAACGGAATACCGGCGAACGCCAGCAGGAACAGTGAGAAGACCACGCCCACAATGGGATACCGCCTTCCCAAGCCGGCCCACTGCGCCATCGACGTCTCCTCGTCGCCCGCGGCGTTGCGGATCAGCCCGACCACCGCGAACGCGCCGAGCGTGCTGAACCCGTAGGCGAACAGGTAGAACAGCGTCGAGGACACCCCGGCCGGGTTGGCGGCGATCACGCCGGTGAGAATGAAACCCGAGTGTGCCACGGCCGAATACGCGAGCATGCGTTTGACGTCGGTCTGCGTGACTGCCGTGACCGTGCCGACCACCATGGTCAAAATCGCGATCGCCCACAGCACCGGGCGCCAGTCGTCGCGCAGCGCGGGAACCGCGACGTAGAAGATCCGCAACATCGCCCCGAACGCCGCGATCTTGGTCGCGGCCGCCATGAACGCCGTGATCGAAGTCGGCGCGCCCTGGTAGACGTCGGGAATCCACGAATGGAACGGCACCGCACCGACTTTGAACAGCACACCGACGAGCAGCAGCGCCACGCCCAGCAGCGCCAGCGAGGTGTTGCCGCTGCCGGCGGCGACGGACTCCGCGATACCCGACAGATCAAGCGTGCCTGCCGACCCGTACAGCATGGCCGCGCCGTAGATGAAGAACGCCGACGAGAACGCGCCCAGCAGGAAGTACTTCAGCGCGGCCTCCTGCGACAGCAGGCGGCGCCGGCGCGCGAGCCCGCACAGCAGATACAGCGGCAGCGACAGGACCTCCAGCGCCACGAACATCGTCAGCAGGTCGTCGGCTGCGGGGAACAACAGCATGCCGCCGATCGCGAACATCGTCAGCGGGAAGACCTCGGTCTGCATGACACCGGTCTTGGTGGCCAACTGTTCGGCGACACTGCCCGCCACCGCCGAGGCCTGCGGCGTGAAATCCTCCAATCCCCGTGCCTCACCGGCGGATACGGTGGCCTTCTGGCGCTCGGCGATGAGCATGATGCCGAGGACGCCGACCAGCGCGATGGTGCCCTGCAGGAACACCGCGGGCGCGTCGAGCACGACGGCCCCGAGCACGGCCGGCCGCCCCGGTGTGCCGCTGAGCCCGCGTGCGACGAACACCACTGCGACGACGGTCGCGATCAGGCCGCCGAGAGCCAGGGTGACCTGCAGTGGGTAGCGACTCTGCCGCGGCGCCAACGCCTCGATCAGCACGCCTGCGATCGCGACGCCGAACACGATGAGCATCGGCGACAGCAGGCCGTATTCGATGCTGGGTGTGATCATGTCAGCGTGCCCCCTCTGCAATCGTCGGTGGCACAGCCGGTTCCGGATCGGTCTGTCCGATCGTGGTCAGAGTGTGCTCGACCGCCGGGTTGATCACGTCGAGTGCGGGTTTCGGGTAGATGCCGAGCACCAGCAGCAGTGCGAGCAGTGGCGCCACCACGACGAGTTCACGCGGCACCAGATCGCGCACCGGACGGTCGCCGTCACCGATCCCGTCGCGCACCGGCCCCGTCATCATCCGCTGGTAGGTCCACAGGATGTAGACGGCCGAGAGCACCAGCGCGGTCGCGGCGAACACCGCGACCACCGGATATCGCGTGAAGGTGCCGATCAGCACAAGGAATTCGCTGATGAACGGTGCCAGCCCCGGCAGTGACAACGTGGCCAGTCCGGCGACCAGGAATGTGCCCGCCAGCACCGGTGCGACCTTCTGGACACCGCCGTAGGAGTCGATGAGCCTGCTGCCACGCCGCGACACCAGGAACCCGGCGATCAGGAACAACGCGGCCGTCGAGATGCCGTGGTTGATCATGTACAGCGTCGACCCGGACTGCCCCTGACTGGTCATCACGAAGATCCCCAGGATGATGAACCCGAAGTGCGATATCGACGTGTATGCGATCAATCGCATCACGTCGGTCTGCCCGATGGCCAGCACCGCGCCGTAGACGATGCCGATCGCGGCCAGGGTGATCACCACCGGACGGAAATACGTTGACGCATCGGGGAACAACTGCAGGCAATACCGCAGCATGCCGAACGTGCCGACCTTGTCCATCACGGCCATCATCAGCACGGCCGACGCCGGCGTGGCCTCCACCGCGGCGTCGGGCAGCCAGCGGTGGAACGGCCACAGCGGCGCCTTGACCGCGAACGCGAACATGAACCCGAGGAACAGGAAGTTCATGATCGCCGGATTGACCGCGAACTCGCCGGACGATACGGCCGCGACGATCTCCCGGAAGTCGAATGTGCCTGCCGCGAACGCGTCACTGCCCGCGGTGACGACGTAGAGGCCGATCACCGCGGCGAGCATGATGAGGCCGCCGAACAGGTTGTACAGCAGGAACTTCACCGCCGCGCGGGACCGGTTCTCGCCGCCGAAGCCGCCGATGAGGAAGTACATCGGGATGAGCATGGCCTCGAAGAACACGTAGAACAGCAGGATGTCGAGGGCGACAAGGGACATGAGCACCATGCCCTCGACGGCCAGCGTGAGCGCCAGATAGGCCTGCACCGAACGCCCCGCAAGGCCGGTCTGCCTGCTCGCGTCGTTCCAGCCTGCGATGATCAGCAGCGGCACCAGCACCGCGGTGAGCACCACGAGCGCCAGGGCGATGCCGTCGACGCCGAGGATGTAACCGGTGCCGAAAGACGGTATCCACCGGTGTGATTCGACGAACTGGTACTGCGCGGCGGCCGGGTCGAACCCGATCGCGACGACCGCGGTGACCGCGAGGGTCAGCACCGACACCGCCAGGGCCAGCCACTTGGCCAGCACCTGCTGGGCGGCGGGCAACAGAATCACCACCGCGGCCCCCACGACGGGCACCGCCCACAACACCGTCAGCCAGGGAAAGGTACTCACCACAGTTGCACCGCCAGAATCGCCGCCACCACCAGAGCCGAACCTCCGAGCATCGACAACGCGTACGAGCGTGCGAAACCGGTCTGCACCTGCCGCAACGCATCCGATGTGCGGCTCACCAGAGCCGCCAGACCACCCGCGGTGCCGTCGACGGCCTTGTCGTCGACGGTGACCATGGCCGCGGTCAACGTCTGGCCGCCGCGCATGAACACGGCCTCGTTGAACGCATCCCCGTAGAGGTCCCGCCGGGCGGCCACGGTCAGCGCCGAACCCTCGGGCACCTCCTCGGGGACCGCCTGCCGGGCGTACATGCGGTAGGCGACGGCGATGCCGACCGCGACCACCGCGAGCACGATCGCCGTGACAACCCACACGGGCACCGCGTGGTGTGCCTCGTGCGCGCCGACGACGGGTTCGAGCCAGTGCGACAGGGTGCCGCCGATGGCCAGGGCGCCGCCGGACACCACCGATCCGACCGCGAGCAGGATCATGGGCCACGTCATCACCGCGGGTGCCTCATGTGGATGCACCGCTTGCATGTTCCCCGTCGCTTCGCTCGCCTCAGAAGCCCAACGCTTCTCACCGAAGAACGTCATGAGCATGACCCGCGTCATGTAGAACGCGGTGATTCCGGCGCCCAGAATCGCTGCGCCGCCCAGGATCACGCCGCGCGCACCACCGGCCCCCAGCGCGGCCTCGATGATGCCGTCCTTGGAGAAGAAGCCGGCCAGCGGCGGCACACCGATGATCGCGAGATATCCGAGGCCGAACGTGGCGAACGTGACGGGTAGGACCTTGCGCAGCCCGCCGTAGCGGCGCATGTTGACCTCGTCGTTCATGGCGTGCATCACCGAGCCCGCCCCGAGGAACAGGCCGGCCTTGAAGAAGCCGTGGGTGAGCAGATGCATGATCGCGAATGCGTAACCGGCAGGCCCGAGTCCGGCCGCGAGCACCATGTAGCCGATCTGGCTCATGGTCGACGCGGCGAGCGCCTTCTTGATGTCGTCTTTCGCGCAGCCGATGATCGCGCCGAACAGCAGCGTCACCGCGCCCACGATCACGACACCGGTCTGCGCGGTGGGTGCGAGGTCGAAGATCGGGCCGGACCGCACGATCAGGTACACGCCGGCGGTCACCATGGTGGCAGCGTGGATCAGTGCCGACACCGGCGTCGGGCCCTCCATGGCGTCCCCGAGCCAGGACTGCAGCGGCACCTGCGCGGACTTGCCGCACGCGCCGAGCAACAGCAGCAGGCCGATGGCGCTGAGCGTCGCCTCGCTGAGCCCGGGTGCGGCGGCGAAAACCCCCGCGAACGAGATCGACCCGATGGTGGCGAACATGATCATCAGTGCGATCGCCAGACCCATGTCGCCGACGCGGTTGACGACGAAGGCCTTCTTGGCCGCCGTCGCGGCCGACGGCTTGTGCGACCAGAACCCGATCAGCAGGTACGACGCGAGGCCCACGCCTTCCCAACCGGCATAGAGACCCAGGTAGTTGTCGGCCAGCACCAGCAGCAGCATGGCCGCCAGGAACAGGTTGAGGTAGGCGAAGAACCGTCTGCGGTCCGGATCTTCGGCCATGTAACCGATCGAGTAGATGTGGATCAGCGACCCGACACCGGTGATCAACAGGACGAAGCACACCGACAACTGGTCGAGTTGCAGGCCGAAGTCGACCTGCAGACCACCCACGGGCACCCAGGAGAACAGTGCCTCGTGCACGGCCCGCTCCTCGCCGGACCGGCCCAGCATCCCGGCGAACAGGACAGTGCCGACCGCGAACGCCGCCAACGACATCGCGCATCCCAGCAGGTGGCCCCAGCGGTCGCTGCGGCGGCCGGCGAGCAGCAGGATGGTCGCCCCTGCGGCGGGCAGGGCGATCAGCAGCCAGACAGGTAGCCAGTCAGTTATCATCGCGCCCTTAATGTTTCAGCAGGTTGGCGTCATCGACGGAGGCCGATCGGCGGGTGCGGAAAATGGCCATGATGATGGCGAGGCCCACCACCACCTCACAGGCGGCGACCACCATCGTGAAGAATGCCACCACCTGCCCGTCGAGTTGGCCGTGCATGCGGGAGAAGTTCACGAACGCCAGGTTGGCGGCGTTGAGCATCAACTCGACGCACATGAACATGACGATCGCGTTGCGCCGCAACAGCACTCCCGCGGCGCCGATGGTGAACAGCAGTGCCGAGAGGTACAGGTAGTTGTCGGGATTCAACCGCGTCACCTCTTCCCGTTGGTCGCGCTGCCGACCGTGCGGTGCGGCAGGATCGTGCTCACCGACAGTGGGGATTCCGACCCGTCGGGCAGACGGGCCGGGACGTCGACGGAGTTGTGCCGGGCGTAGACACCGGGATTGGGCAGCGGCGTCGGATGCCCGCCGGTCTGGAAGCGTTCGATGGCCAGTTCCCGCTGGGTCTTGCGGCGTTCGAAGCGTTCCCGGTGCGCGAGCACCATCGCCCCCAGCGCCGCGGTGATCAGCAGCGCGCTGGTCAACTCGAACGCCCACAGGTACCGCGTGAAGATCAGCGCCGCCAAGCCCTCGACGTTGCCGCCGCTGTTGGCCGCGGCCAGACCGCTGAACCCGGCGACCGACACGTTGCCGATACCCGCGATCACCAGGATCCCGAACCCGGCACCCGCGATCAGCGCCGCGATCCGGTGCCCCTTGATCGTCTCGACGAGCGACTCGGTGAGATCGACGCCGATGAGCATCAGCACGAACAGGAACAGCATCATCACCGCGCCGGTGTAGACCACGATCTGCACCACACCGAGGAACGGCGCGTCCTGCGCGATGTAGAGCACGGCCAGCGAAATCATGGTGCAGGCCAGAAACACTGCCGAGTACACGGCCTTTCGGGCGGCTACCACGCCGATCGCGCCGACGAGGGCTACGGTGCCGACGACCCAGAACACCACGGCCTCGCTCGTCGACGTGCGCGCACCCTCGGCGGCCAGCAGCATCAGGTCGGAGTTCATCGGGCGTCCTCTGTGCCCGAGGGGACCGGCGTGATGGGCGTGACGTTACCCAGGTAGTAGTCGTCGTCGGTCTTGCCCGGGGCCATGTCGTGCGGCGGCGCCTGCATACCCTCTTGCAGCGGTGCCAGCAGCTTGTCCTTGCCCCAGATCAGGTCGGCCCGGTTGTCGTCGGCCATCTCGTACTCGGTGGTCATGGTCAGGGCCCGCGTGGGGCAGGCCTCGATGCACAGACCGCACCCGATGCACCGCAGATAATTGATCTGATAGACGCGGCCGTAGCGTTCACCGGGCGAATAGCGTTCGTCGGCGGTGTTGTCCGCGCCTTCGACGTAGATCGCGTCGGCCGGGCACGCCCACGCGCACAACTCGCAACCGATGCACTTCTCCAACCCGTCGGGGTAGCGGTTGAGTTGGTGCCGGCCGTGGTAGCGCGGGGCGACGGGACCGGGTTTCTCCGGATAGCCCTCGGTGATGGGCTTTTTGAACATCGAGCCCAGCGTGACGGCGAATCCGGCGAGCGCGTCGAGGAATTTAGGCATCAGCGGTCTCCTTGGTGCCGACGGACGGCAGGGGTGGCACCGGGTAGGCGCCGGTGCTCTGCGGAGGTGGCGGTTGAACGGTGCGGCGCCGCAGGGATGTCGCCAGGCCCCAGATCAGGGCCACGACGACGACCACGGCCGCGGTGAGCAGCCAGGCCGCCCACGTGCCCTCACCGTGCTGGCGCAGGCTGCGGGTGATCGCCACGACCATGATCCACAGCAGCGACACCGGGATCAGCACCTTCCAGCCCAGCGCCATGAACTGGTCGTACCGCAAGCGGGGCAGCGTGGCCCGCAGCCAGAAGTACAGGAACATGAAGGTCCACACCTTGGCGGTGAACCACAGCAGCGGCCACCATCCGCTGTTGGCGCCGTCGATCAGGTTGAACGGGAACGGTGCGTGCCATCCGCCCAGGAACATCGTGGTGGCCAGGGCCGACACCGTGGTCATGTTGACGTACTCGGCGAGCATGAACATCGCGAACTTCAGCGACGAGTACTCGGTGTGGAACCCGCCCACCAGTTCGCCCTCGGCCTCGGGAAGATCGAAAGGCGCGCGGTTGGTTTCGCCGACCATCGACACCACGTACACCAGGAACGACGGCAGCAGCAGGAACACGAACCAGGTGCGGTCCTGCGCGGCAACGATGCCCGACGTGGACATCGTTCCCGCGTAGAGGAACACCGCCACGAACGACAGCCCCATCGCGATCTCGTAGGACACCACCTGTGCACTCGAGCGCAGGCCGCCGAGCAGGGGATAGGTGGATCCCGACGCCCACCCGGCCAGCACGATGCCGTAGACACCGATCGACGTCGCGGCCAGGATGAACAGCACCGCGACGGGCAGGTCGGTCAGTTGCAGCGGGGTGCGGTGGCCGAACACCGACACCGCGCCGCCCAACGGGATCACCGAGAACGCGACGAACGCGGGAATCACCGAGATGACCGGGGCCAGTAGGTAGATGGGCTTGTCGACGCCGGCGGGGACCAGGCCCTCCTTGAGCGCGAGCTTGATGCCGTCGGCCAGCGACTGCAGCAGACCGGCCGGGCCGACCCGGTTCGGGCCGAACCGCATCTGCATGCGGCCCAGCAGTTTCCGCTCGATCAGGATCGCCGAGAGCACGGTCAGCAAGAGGAAGACGAAGATCGCGACGGCCTTGGCGAGCATGAGCCACCACGGATCGTGGCCGAACAGTGTGGGATCCGGATGTGTCATGCCCCGGCTCCGATCGACACCACGGCACCGGCGGTCACCCCGAGTCGCTGGTGCACCGCCGATCCCGGCGAGTTCATCGGCAACCACACGACCCCGTCGGGCATGTCGGTGACCGCGAGCGGCAACGTGACCGCGCCGCGTTCGGTGCTGACGGTCACGGGCGCACCGTCGCTCGCGCCGATGCCCGCGGCGGTCGCGGCCGACATCCGCGCGACGGGGCGCACGGCCGTGCCGGCGAGGTGTGGTTCACCGTCCTGCAGACGGCCCGCGTCGAGCAGCATGCGCCAGCTCGCGAGAACCGCCTGCCCGGACCCGGCTTCGGGTCTCGCGGTGGGCGGCGCCGTGGGCGCGGGTGGGCGTGCTCCGCCCCAGGTGCCCAGCTGCGCGAGTTCGGCGTCGGCCGCCTCGGCAGTGGGCAGGGCGAGGTCGACGCCGATCTCGTCGGCCAGATAGTGCAGCACCCGCAGATCCGGGATCGCGTTGGTCTTGAGCGAGGGCGCGAACGGGCGAGGGCGCCCTTCCCAGTTGAGGAACGACCCGGCCTTCTCCACCACCGGTGCGACGGGGAACACCACGTCGGCCAGTTCGGTGACGGCACTCTCGCGAAGCTCCAGGCTCACCACGAACGGCGTCGTCCGCACCGCGGCCACCGCCAGCTCAGGATCGGGCAGATCGCCGAGTTCGACTCCGCCGACCAGAAGCGCCGCGAGGTGCCCGCTCGCGGCCGTCGACAGGATCGCGGCCGTGTCCCGCCCGGGTGCCTCGGGCAGCGCCGAGATGTACCAGGCTCGTGCCACTTCGGCGCGGGCATCGGCATCGTCGACCGGCCGACCGCCCGGCAGCAGGTTGGGCAGTGCACCGGCCTCGATGGCGCCGCGCTCACCGGCACGACGCGGAATCCACGCCAGACGCGCACCGGTCGCCGCGGCCAGGCGCACGGCCGCCGACAGGGCACCCGGGGAGGTGGCCAGACGCTCACCGACCAGGATGACGGCCCCCGGTCGGCGCAACCGGTCGTCGTCGTGCATCCCGTCAAGCGCGGCGGGCTCGTCGCCGGGCACCGTCGGCACCACGGTGCCGGCCAGCTTGGTCAGACCACGGCTGGCCCACGGTGCCACCGCCACCACCTGCACACCGTTCTTGCGGACGCCCTTGCGCAGGCGCAGGAACACGATGGGCGACTCTTCCTCGGGCTCGAAACCGGCGAGCAGCACCGTCGGCGCGTTCTCCAGTTCGGCGTACCGCAGCCCCATGGTCTGCCCGGCGACGTGGGCGGCCAGGAACTCGGCTTCCTCGGCCGAGTGCGGGCGGGCCCGGAAGTCGACGTCGTTGGTGTTGAGCACCATTCGCGCGAACTTCGCGTACGCGTAGGCGTCCTCAACGGTGCACCGGCCGCCGACCAGTACGCCGGTGCTGCCCGCCGCGGTGAGCAGGCCCGCGGCGGCCACCGTGAGCGCTTCCGACCACGACGCGGGCCGCAGCACACCGCCGTCGCGCAGCATCGGTGTGGTGATCCGGTCACCGACCGTGGCGTAGGTGAACGCCCAGCGGCCCTTGTCGCAGTTCCACTCCTCGTTCACCTCGGGTTCGTCACCGGCCAGGCGGCGCAACACCTTTCCGCGCCGGTGGTCGGTGCGCTGTGCGCATCCGGATGCGCAGTGTTCGCACACGCTGGGGCTGGACACCAGGTCGAACGGGCGGGCCCGGAAGCGGTAGGCGGTCCCGGTCAACGCGCCGACGGGGCAGATCTGCACGGTGTTGCCGGAGAAGTAGGACTGGAACGGTTTGTCCTGACCGATGCCGACCTGTTGCAGCGCACCGCGTTCCATGAGGTCGATGAACGGATCCCCGGCGATCTGCGACGAGAACCGGGTGCAGCGCGCGCACAGTACGCAGCGTTCGCGGTCGAGCAGTACCTGCGAGGAGATGCTGATCGGTTTGGGGAACGTCCGTTTGACGTCCTCGAACCGGGTTTCGGGCCTGCCGTTGGACATCGCCTGGTTCTGCAGCGGGCATTCGCCGCCCTTGTCGCAGATCGGGCAGTCGAGGGGATGGTTGATCAGCAGCAGTTCCATGACGCCGCGCTGCGCCTTGTCGGCGGCCTCGGACGTGAACTGCGTGCGGACCACCATGTCCGGCATGACCGTCGTGGTGCACGAGGCCATCGGCTTGCGCTGGCCCTCGACCTCCACGAGGCACTGCCGGCACGCCCCGACCGGGTCGAGCAACGGGTGGTCGCAGAACCGGGGGATCTGGATGCCCATCAACTCGGCGGCCCGGATCAGCAATGTGCCCTTGGGAACACTGATCTCATGGTCGTCGATGGTCAGCGACACCATCTCCACCGGCGGCGTGTCCTTGGTCGGTTCGGCCAGCGTCACGAGCGTCCCCCTTTCCCTACGCCGAGTGTGCGGTTTCGTACGCGCCACGCCGCGCGGACGGTATGGGAGCGCACACTCGCGGTCATCGCTACACACCTGCCCCTTCGGTGGCCATCAGCGTCGAGGCATGTGGATCGAACGGACAGCCTCCGTCCAGATGGGCCACGTACTCGTCCCGGAAATGCTTGATCGAGGACATGATCGGGCTGGCCGCGCCATCGCCCAGCGCGCAGAACGACTTTCCGAAGATGTTGTCGGAGATGTCGAGCAGCTTGTCGATGTCGGCCTCGGTGCCCGCGCCGTTCTCCAGCCGTGCGTAGATCTGCGCCAGCCAGTAGGTGCCCTCGCGGCACGGTGTGCACTTGCCGCACGACTCGTGGGCGTAGAACTGCGTCCAGCGGCGCACCGCGCGGACCACGCACGTGGTCTCGTCGAAGATCTGCAGTGCCTTGGTACCCAGCATCGATCCGACCGAGGCCATGCCCTCGTAGTCCAGTGGCACGTCGAGGTGTTCGGCCGTCAGCAACGGTGTCGACGATCCGCCAGGCGTCCAGAACTTCAGCTGATGCCCGGCCCGAACTCCGCCGGCATATTCGAGGAGTTCGCGCAGCGTGATACCGAGCGGCGCCTCGTACTGGCCGGGGCGTGTGACGTGTCCGGACAGCGAATACAGCGTGAAGCCAGGCGATTTCTCCGAACCCATCGACCGGAACCAGTCGACACCGTTGACCATGATCGGCGGCACGCTCGCGATGGACTCGACGTTGTTGACCACCGTGGGGCACGCGTAGAGGCCCGCCACCGCGGGGAACGGCGGCCGCAGCCGAGGCTGCCCGCGCCGGCCCTCGAGCGAATCGAGTAGCGCGGTCTCCTCACCGCAGATGTACGCGCCCGCACCGGCATGCACGATCAGGTCCAGGTCGAAACCCGACCCCATGATGTCGGTGCCCAGATATCCGGCCGCGTAGGCCTCGGCGACCGCGGCCTGCAACCGCCGCAATACCGGCAGCACCTCGCCGCGCACGTAGATGAACGCGTGCCTGGCCCGGATCGCGTACGCCGCGATGATCGCGCCCTCGACCAGGAAGTGCGGTGTGGTCAGCAGCAGCGGAATGTCCTTGCACGTACCGGGTTCGGACTCGTCGGCGTTGATCACCAGATAGTGCGGTTTGGCGGCGGGCCCGCCCGCGGGTTGGTCGCCGCGCTCCTGCGGGATGAACGACCACTTGGTGCCGGTGGGAAATCCCGCGCCGCCGCGACCGCGCAGGCCCGAATCCTTGACGAACGCGATGACGTCGTCCGGCCCCATCGACAGGGCGCGCTGCAGTCCCTGGTACCCGTCGTGGCGGCGGTAGGTCTCCAGCGTCCACGGTTCGGGTTCGTCCCAGAACCTGCTGAGCACCGGGGTGAGCGGGGTCATGAGGCCGAACCGTTCGTCTGGGGCGGGGTGGGTGCGGTCATGCCGCGCTCACGGGCCAGTCGCAGACCCGCCAGCGTGGCCGCGCCCGGCGCACCGCCTGGTGCGTTCGGATCGGTGAGACCGGCAAGGGTGCGGGCGGTTTCGCGGAACGTGCACAGCGATCCGCGTGTGGGCGGCGGCGGCGATCCCGACCGCAGACCGTCGACGAGATCGCGGGCCGACGACGGTGTCTGGTTGTCGTAGAACTCCCAGTTCACCATCACCACCGGCGCGTAGTCACACGCGGCGTTGCACTCGAGGTGTTCCAGCGTGACCCGGCCGTCGGGCGTGGTCTCGCCCGGATGCACGCCGAGGTGGTCTTCGAGCGCCTCGAGGATCGCGTCGCCGCCCATGATCGCGCACAGGGTGTTGGTGCACACACCGACGAGGTAGTCGCCGGTCGGGGTGCGGCGGTACATCGAGTAGAAGGTCGCGACCGCCGTCACCTCGGCCTCGGTGAGCCCCAATTGTGCTGCACAGAAACCGATCCCGGCCGGGGTGAGATATCCGTCCTGTGCCTGGACCAGGTGCAGCAGCGGCAGCAGTGCCGACCGGGCGTCGGGGTACCGCGCGATGATCTGCTCGGCATCGGCCCGCAGGCTTCCGGTGACGTCGTCGGGATACGTCGCGGGTCCGCTGATCGGCGGACCCGCTTCGTCCGGGCGTTGGCCCAGTTCCAGGAACACCTCGCTCACAGCAGTCTCCTCTTCGCGCAAGCGCTCATCAGCCGTGGTTTCCTCTTCGCGCAAGCGCTCATCAGCGGTCCACTCCGCCCATCACAGGGTCGATCGAGGCCACCGCGGCGATCGCGTCGGCCACCATGCCGCCCTCGCACATCGCCGCCACCGCTTGCAGATTGGTGAAGGACGGATCGCGGTAGTGCACGCGGTAGGGCCGGGTGCCGCCGTCGGAGACCATGTGCACGCCGAGTTCACCTCGCGGGGATTCGACGGCGACGTACACCTGCCCCGGTGGTACGCGGATGCCTTCGGTGACGAGCTTGAAGTGGTGGATCAGGCCCTCCATCGAGTGGCCCATGATCTTGGCGATGTGCTCGGGCGAGTTGCCCAGGCCGTCGGGCCCCAATTTGAGATCGGCCGGCCACGCCAGTTTCTTGTCGCTGATCATCACCGGCCCGGGCTTCAGCTTTTCCAGGCACTGTTCGACGATCTTCACCGACTCGTGCATCTCCTTGACCCGGATGATGTACCGGCCGTAGGAGTCGCAACGGTCGTCGGTGATGACGTCGAATTCGTAGTTCTCGTAACCGCAGTACGGCTGTGCCTTGCGCAGATCGTGCGGCAGACCGGTGGACCGCAGGATCGGACCGGTGATGCCCAGCGCCATACAGCCGGTGAGATCCAGGTAGCCGACCCCGACCGTGCGGGCCTTCCAGATGTAGTTCTCGTTGAGCAGATCTTCCAGATCCTTGAGGCGTTTCGGCAGGATCTCGACCAGCCTGCGCACCTGCGTGATCGCGTCGTCGGGCAGGTCGGCGGCCAGACCGCCGGGACGGATGTAGGCATGGTTCATCCGCAGACCGGTGATCGACTCGAAGACCCGCAGGATCTCCTCGCGTTCACGGAAGCCGTAGAACATGGCGCTCATCGCGCCCAGTTCCATCCCGCCGGTGGCCAGCGCCACCAGATGCGAGGAGATCCGGTTGAGTTCCATGAGCATCACGCGGATCACGCTGGCGCGCTCGGGGATGTCGTCGGTGATCCCCAGCAGTTTCTCCACGCCCAGGCAGTACGCCGTCTCGTTGAAAAACGGTGACAGGTAGTCCATCCGGGTGACGAACGTGACGCCCTGCGTCCAGTTGCGGTACTCGAGGTTCTTCTCGATGCCGGTGTGCAGGTAGCCGATACCGCACCGGGCCTCGGTGATGATCTCGCCCTCGATCTCCAGGATCAGCCGCAGCACTCCGTGGGTGGACGGATGCTGCGGGCCCATGTTGACCACGATCCGTTCGCCGGCCTGCGCCGCCGCGCCTGCCCGCGCGGCGGCGACCACCTCGTGCCAGTCGTTGCCGCCGACGACGACAACCTTCTCCCCGCCGTCGGGCGGGACCGTCGATGTACTCATCAGCTGTAGGACCTCCGCTGATCGGGCGGTGGGATCTGGGCGCCGTGGTATTCCACCGGAATACCGCCCAGCGGATAGTCTTTGCGCTGCGGGTGGCCTTCCCAGTCGTCGGGCATCTCGATACGTGTCAGCGACGGATGCCCGTCGAAGATGATCCCGAAGAAGTCGTAGGTCTCCCGCTCGTGCCAGTCGGTGGTGGGGTAGACGGCGTACAACGACGGGATGTGCGGATCGGCATCCGGCGCCGCGGCCTCCAGCTGGAGGCGGCGGTTGTGGGTGATCGACATCAGCGGGTACACGGCGTGCAACTCGCGTCCGGTGTCCTCGGGGTAGTGCACGCCGCTGACACCCAGGCACAGTTCGAAGCGCAGGTCCGGATCGTCGCGCAATACGCTTGCCACCGCGGGCAGTTGCACGCGCGAGACCTCGATGGTCAGCTGGTCGCGGTACACCACGACGCGTTCGATCGACATCGCGTACCGTTCCTCGCCGAGCACCTCGGCCAGCCGGTCCATCACGGCGTCGAAATAACCCCCGTACGGCTGCGGTGTGCTGCCGGGCAGTGCGACCGGACGCACCAGACGCCCGTATCCGGACGTGTCGCCGGTGTCCCGGTTGCCGAACATCCCGCGGCGTACCGCGATGATCTCCGGGTCGTCACCGCGGGGCAGGCCGGCGCCGTTGGTGCCGTTGGCGGATCCGTTGGAGGTGCTCACCGCAACAGCCCCTTGAGTTCGATGGTGGGCGGTACGGCCAGGGCGGCCTGTTCGGCCTCCCGGATGGCCTCCTCGCGGTTCACCCCGAGCGGCATCTGCTGAATCTTGTCGTGCAGCTTGAGAATTGCGTGCAGCAGCATCTCGGGGCGTGGTGGGCACCCGGGCAGGTAGATGTCGACGGGCACCACGTGGTCGACACCCTGCACCACCGCGTAGTTGTTGAACATGCCACCGGAGGATGCGCAGACCCCCATGGCCAGCACCCATTTCGGTTCGACCATCTGGTCGTAGATCTGGCGCAGCACCGGGGCCATCTTCTGGCTGACGCGGCCCGCGACGATCATCAGATCGGCCTGCCGCGGTGTCGCGGAGAACCGCTCCATGCCGAACCGGGCAATGTCGAAGCGCGGTCCGGCCGTTGACATCATCTCGATCGCGCAGCAGGCCAGACCGAACGTCGCGGGCCACAGCGAACCTTTGCGGACATATCCGGCAACCGTCTCGACCGTCGACAGCAGGATTCCGCCGGGCAGACGTTCTTCTAGTCCCAATTCAGGCCCCCTCGCCGCCAGACATAGGCGTATGCCACGAACACCGTGAGCATGAACAGCAGCATCTCGATCACCGCGAACAGTCCCAGGCTGTCGAAGGCCACCGCCCACGGGTACAGGAAGACGATCTCGATGTCGAAGACGATGAACAACATCGCGATCAGGTAGTACCGGATCGGTATGCGCTGGCCGGTCAGGCCCGCGGCGACGGGCGGCAGGGGGTCGATGCCGCATTCGTAGGCTTCGAGTTTCGACCGGTTGAAGCGCCGTGGGCCGATCACGAGGGCGATCCCCACGGATACCACGGCGAAAACGGCCGCGATCGCCCCCAGAATGAGGATTGGCGTGTACAGAGCCATACGCGCGACGCTCCCTAAGGTGGGCTGTCCATGTGAGCTAACCCACAGCCTAGCGAGCTTTGCGGCCTGTGCCACACATTTTGGTTAGTATCGTTTCGTAACGGGGCAGCGGACAACTGCCGCTGTAGCCGTGCCGCCAACCATCAACGGCGGCAGCGTGATTCGCGGGAAGTTTCGCTGAGAACTACTGGGCCGGCGCCCGCAGCAGCGACACGACGGCGTCGCTCAGCCGGATCGGGTCGATCGGGTGCGGGACGGCCGCCTCGGCGCGTGACCACTTGGCCAACCAGGCGTCGTCGGCCCGGCCGGTGAGCACCAGGATCGGCGGGCAGTCGTCGATTTCGTCCTTGACCTGCTTGGCGACGCCCATCCCGCCGGCCGGGGTGGCCTCGCCGTCGAGGATCGCCAGATCGAACCCGCCCGCGTCCATCTGCGAGATCGCCATGGGCGCCGTCGCGACGTCGACATACTCGATCTCGGGAAGTTCCGGGTGGATCCGTTTGCCCAACGCGAGCCGCACCTGCTCACGGGTGCGCGGATTGTCGCTGTACACAAGGATGCGCAGCGGCGCGGAGCCGGCCATACGGCGATGCTACTGCCTTCTGCGGGGTGCGACGGAGAAGTCGGTGAATTCTCTTGCGCCGCTTCAGCCCCGGGTGAACACCAGATCCGCCGCGACGTCGGTGGACGTTCCCACCATGCCGACCATGTTGCCCGACACGCCGAAATCGCGCCGGTCCAGCGTGCACCCGCCCGACACCCGCAGGCTGCCGTCGTCGAGGACCTCCACGCCGACGGACAGGCGCAGCGGCCGCGAGGTGCCCCGTACGGTCAGCGTCAGGTCCAGCAGCGCGCCGTTTCCCGACGGTTGCGCGCCGCTGACCTCTGCGGTGATCTCAGGGTGGGTTGCGGCGTCGAAGAAGTCGGCCGACCGCAGGTGCTCGTCGCGTTTGCCGATGCCCGTGCGCACCGACGCGACGGGTATCACGACGCGGCCGGTCACACCGTCGTCGGCGATCGTCCCCGAACCGCTGACCTCGGTGAACGTGCCGTTGACCGGTATCAGCCCCCACATCGTCCTGGTGCGGAACCGCACCATGGACCGGGCGGGAGCCAGTGTCCAGTTGCCGGTGCTCGCGGTGAGAAGGGTCTGCAGAGTGGTCATGGCGCCTCCGATCCGACGAGATCCGGTGAGATCAGCTTCCCACCTGGTTCAGCAGCGGTGCGATGTCTTCGGGGTCGAAGTATTCGTCGACGCGGGTGATCAGGCCGTCGGCGCCCACCTTGATGACGATGCAGACCCGCAGGTCGATCCGTGCGCCGTCGCGGCCGGTGGCATGCACGATGTGCTGCTGTACGAATCCGCCGTCGAAGAACTGCCGTTCCAGGATCTCGTAGCGCCGCTGCGCGGTGGCATCGACGAACCAGTCGATGACGCGCAGCGCTCGGGCGCGCTCGTTGTCCCTGGGGTCACCGGAATGCCACACCCTGACGTCCTCGGACCACAGGGCGGCGACCGCGGCGCGGTCGCTGCGCTCGATCGCGCCGAACAAGCGGTTCGCGACATCGTCCAACTGGTCGACATCGATCACGGGCATCGATCCACCTTTCCGGGGCTTGACCTCAAGTGACATTCAGGTTGAAGACTGGGGGCATGGACACGACACCGACACGCGAATTGTTCGACCAAGCCTACGAATCCCGCACCGCGCCCTGGGTGATCGGCGAGCCGCAACCGGCGGTCATCGAGTTGGAGCGCGCAGGTTCGATCCGCAGCCAGGTGCTCGACGTGGGTTGCGGCGCCGGGGAACACACGATCCTGCTGACGCGTCTGGGGTATGACGTCCTCGGCATCGACTTCTCGCCGCAGGCCATCGAGATGGCGCGCGAGAACGCCACGCGCCAGGCCGTCGACGCCCGGTTCGCGGTCGGTGACGCGATGGCTCTCGGTGACCTCGGTGACGGGGCCTACGACACGATTCTCGACAGCGCGCTGTTCCACATCTTCGACGACGCCGACCGGCGAACCTATGTCGCGAGCCTGCACGCGGGCTGCCGGCCGGGTGGCACGGTCCACATCCTGGCGCTCTCGGATGCCGGCCGTGGATTCGGGCCCGAGGTCAGCGAAGAGCAGATCCGGCAGGCGTTCGGTGACGGCTGGGAACTGGAGGCGCTCGCGACGACCACCTACCGGGGCGTGGTGGGCCCGGCGCACGCCGAGGCCA
This sequence comes from Mycolicibacterium smegmatis, assembly GCF_001457595.1. Classification (GTDB taxonomy): domain Bacteria; phylum Actinomycetota; class Actinomycetes; order Mycobacteriales; family Mycobacteriaceae; genus Mycobacterium; species Mycobacterium smegmatis. The sequence goes on from NZ_LN831039.1 coordinate 2,218,137, forward strand.
TCGGACTGCCGGTGGACACGCAGGTCGACGAACCCGCGTGGCTGGCGCGGGCACGTCGGCTCTGAGCCGCTCCTACGGCGTGTCATAACCCGGGTGGGCCACGTCGAGACGGCGTTTCACCAACGCCCGCAGGCACGCGGTCACCTCGTCGGGACGGTCGTCGAGGTCACCGGCGCGGATCGCGGCGGCGAGCGCGGTCTCGTCGTCGAATCCGAGTCGGTGCACCGCTTCCAACACCTCGGCCGGATGATCGGCGAGCAGTTCACGTTCGACCATCCGCAGCGCATTGGCCGCGACCCTGGCGTGAAAGTTCACCGCTCCCGCGCTCGCACCTGCGTCCTTTGTCGCGGCGCGGACATCGGTGTCGAGGAACTCGGCGACCGCGGCCACCAGTTCGGCCGCGGTCGGGCGGCCGTACAGACCGGTCATGACGGGCTCCCGTCCAGCAACGTCAAGATGTCCCACTCGGTTTCACAGACCCGGCGACCGATGGTCGCCAGTTCCACCGAGCGCGTCTGACCGCTCAGATGCCGCTCGGCCTGATACCGGCAGATGACGCCCCAGCGCAACGTCGCGAGCACGAGCCACCACCGGATCGCGTCGCGGTCGAGCGTCATCCCACCGGCGTCCTCGTAGGCGGTCAGGAAGTTCTCGATGCTGCCGAGTCCACCCGCCGCGTGGCTCTCGGTGGCGCCGAAACGCCACGCGCGGATGCAGAACCACGCGAGGTCCTCGTAGACCTCGCCGATGTGCACCAGTTCCCAGTCCAGCACCGCGGCCAGGTCCGAACCGTCCACGATGAGGTTGCCCATGCGGAAATCGCCGTGTATCAACCGCGGTGGTGACGCGGGCGGCCGGTTGGCGGCCAGCCACCGGAACGCCCACTCGAAAGTCGCGGTGGTGTCGCCCATCTCGTCGAGCTGGTCACGCCACTGACCCACCTGGTCCAGTTCGGTCAGGCCGATGTCGGTGGGCGGTTCGGCGCGGTGGATCGCGGCCAGCGCCTGCGCGCACTGCGTGAGCAGTTTCGCCCGCCCCGCAGCGTCGAGCTGCCGCTGGATCCGGCGCACGATGGTCTCGCCGGGGATGAAGTCGCATACGAGATACGGGTTGCCCAGCGCCGCAGTGGAATTGTCGGCGACGAGCACGTGGGGGACAGGCGCACCCGCCGCGGCGGCCGCGCGCTGCGCACCGGCCTCCAGCTCCATCCCGGCGTGCACCTCGTCGGGTGGGCCGGTGCGCAGGATCAAGGCCCGCCGCTGCGAGGCGGTCACCGCCTCGAACGACCACGTGGTGCGGCTCGCACCGCCGGTCAGCTCGCGCAGGTTCTCCACGCTCACCCCGGCACCGACCACCGGGGCGAGGACGTCGACCAGCCCGCCGGTCAAACTCGCGGGGTCTCGCGTCTCGGTCACTTCTTGGCCCTGCCGAACCCGAACAGCCGCTGGGCGACCCGGCGCATCTGGATCTCCTCGGCGCCTTCGGTGATGCGGTAGCGGCGGTGGTGGCGGTAGATGTGCTCGAACGGTTCGTGGCGGCTGTAACCGATGCCGCCGTGCACCTGCATGGCCCGGTCGGCGGCCTCACACACCAGTCGGTTGGCGCGGTAGTTGGCCATCGACACCTTGTCCGAGACCTCCATGTGGTGGTTGGCGTCGAGTTGCGTGGCGGCGTAATACACCAGCAGGCGCACCATCTGGGCCTCGGTCTGCAGTTCGACCAGCGGCCACTGCACGGCCTGGTTGACCGCGAGAGGTTTGCCGAACACCTCGCGCTCACCGGCGTAGGTCACTGCGCGGTCGATGCAGTACTGCGCGGCGCCCAGGCTGCTGGCGGCCTGCCGAATCCGGTTCTCGTGCAGAAACGTCTGGCCGACCTCCAGCCCGCGGTCGACCTCGCCGAGCACCGCGTCGGCCGGCACCCGCACGTTGGTCAACTCGACCTCGCCGTGGTCGGTGGGCATGTTGAAGGTCCACCAGTAGAACGGCACGTGGAACCCGGGGGCGTCGGTGGGGACCAGGAACGCCGTGATGCCGAGGGCCTGCCCCCGTTCCCCGGAGGTGCGGGCGAAGATCAGGTCATGCGTGGCGCGGTGCACGCCGGTGTTCCACCGTTTGGTGCCGTTGATGATCCAGTCCTCGCCGTCGCGCACCGCCGTGGTCTCCAGCCACGTGGCGTCCGAACCGTGCCCGGGTTCGGTGAGCCCGAACGCCATCGACCGCTTGCCGGTGATCATCGCCTCGACCCATTCGTCTTTCTGGGTCTCGGTGCCGAACCGGTCCATCATGATGACCTGGGGGAAATTGCCGACGATCGACGACTCGTCCTGCAGGTCGTTGTGCAGGCCGAGACCCTTGTGGGCCAGGTGTTCCCGGATGACCGCCATGTCGAGGTTGGTGCCGTCGCGGCCGCCGAACCGCGCGGGCAGGCCGTAGCGCAGCCACCCCGCGGCGTCGGCGCGCCTGCGCATCTCGTCGAGCAGTTCCTCCCACTCGCGCCGCGGGACGCCGCCGTTGTCCCAGTCGGTGCGCGCGTGCTCACGACGATGGTCGAAGTACTGGATGTTCTCGCGCTCCAGCGGCTTGATCTCCGCCTCGATGAACGCGTCCATCTCGGCGAGAGTGTCCCGAAGGTGTTCCGGGAGGGTGAAATCCACGTTGATCTCCTTAAAAGCCGTACAGGGTTTTCTTCCAGATCGTCGCGAGGGTCGTGATGGCTTCGCGGTCGTCGAGCTCGACACCGAGCCCGGATGACCCCACGAACACCGTGGTGAAGTTCTCGAACAGCAATGCGATCGCCGCGCCGATGTGCTCGGGCACGAGTCCCACCGCGTGCCCCTGCTCCTGGGCACGGCGCACCGACGCCACCACGATGTCGATGCCGAAGCGGCGGAAACTGTTCTGCACCTCGGCGAACCGTTGCTGCGTGGCGGCCAGTTGGGCGACGGCGATCATGATGCCGATGTTCTGCTTGAACATGTTCCAGTACCCGGTGACCACCGAGGTGAAGAACTCCGCGTCGTCGGGGGAGTCCGGCAGGTGCAGGTTCAGCCCCGAGGGCTCGACGACGTCGTGCAGGAACGATTCGGCCAGCGCGGCCAGCAGATCTTCCTTGTCGGTGAAGTAGCGGTAGAACACCGCGGGGCTTTTGCCCGCCGCCGAGGTGATGTCGGCCAGTGTGGTGCCGTGGAAACCGCGTTCGGCGAACAGCTTCCGCGCGGCCAACTCGATGGCCGTGCGCGTCTGGCGGCCTTTCGAGCCCAGCTCACCGGATGCCATGTCGGCTCAGCCCAGGATCCGGTCGCCCGCGCGTAACAGTGCGCTGGGCAGGTCGTGTCCGACGGCCCGCTGCGCCACGCGTGCGGCCTCGATCGCGGCCCGCAGGTCGATGTCGACCCCGATGTCGCTGTCGCGCAGCAGGTACACCAGATCCTCGGTCGCGATGTTCCCGCTGGCACCCGGCGCGAAGGGGCATCCGCCCAGCCCGCCCACCGAGGCGTCGAGCCGCGTGATGCCGGCCTGCACCGCCGCGTACGCGCTGGCCAGCCCGGCGCCGCGGGTGTTGTGGAAATGGGCGCCGAGAGGCAGATCGCCGATCAGCGGGCGCACCTGCTGCACCAGCGTCGTCACGCGCCGCGGTGTGGTGGTGCCGATGGTGTCGGCGATGGCCAGCCGGTCGGCGCCGTATTCGACAGCGGCCGAGACGATGTCGAGGACACGCTGCGGGTCGGTGGGTCCGTCGAACGGGCAGTCCCATGCCGTGGCGACGATGACCTCGACCGAGGTGTCGCTGTCGTGCGCGATCGCGACGATGTCGGCGATCTGCGCGGTGGCCTCGGCGCTGGAGCGACCCACGTTGGCCTTGCTGTGGCTGTCGGCGGCCGACACGACATACTCGATCGAGTGCAAACCTGCGGCGATCGCGCGTTTGGCTCCGTTGGGGCTGGCCACCAGGGCCGAGAACTCGACGTCGGGGAAGCGGTGGAGCTCCGCGGCGAGTTCGGCGGCGTCGGCCAGCGCCGGAACCTTGCTCGGTGAGACGAACGCGGTGGCCTCGATCTCGCGCACCCCGGTCGCGACGATCGCCTCGAGGATCTCGACCTTGGCCGACAACGGGATGGGCTTCTCGATCTGCAGACCGTCGCGCAGACAGACCTCGCGGATGTCGACGTGGGTGGGCAGGTCCATCACAGCACCCCTTCGTCGTGCAGCGCCTGCAGTTCGTCGGCCGTGTGTCCCAGCAGCCCGGTGTAGATCTCGTCGTTGTGCTGGCCGGGCCGCGCGGAGCCGGCGTTGCGGATGGTTCCGGGTGACTCCGACAGTACCGGGACGACGCCGGGGCCCTTGATGTTGCGCTGGACCCGTTCGTCCCAGTGGTCGGCGATCATGCCGCGGGCCTGCAGTTGGGGATCGTTGACCACTTCGGCGACGGTGTTGATCGGCCCGGCGATCACCCCGGCGTCCGACAGCGTGGAGATGATCTCGTCGGGCTGGCGCTGCGCGGCCCAGTCCCCGATGATCTTGTCCAGTTCGTCCTGGTTACGGCCCCGCGCAAGGTGATCGGAGAACCGCTCGTCGGTGGCGAGTTCGGGCCGGCCCATCGCGGCGCACAGCCTGCGGAACACGGTGTCCTGGTTGGCCGCGATCACCACCCAGCTGCCGTTGGCGCTCTGGTAGATGTTCGACGGCGCTATGCCCTCCAGACGCGTGCCCGACGGCCCGCGCACCACACCGCCCACGTCGTAGTCGGGGATGGTGGATTCCTGGATGGCCAAGCAGGATTCGGTGAGCGCGGTGTCGACCACCTGGCCTTCGCCGGTGACGCTGCGGCGGTACAGCGCCGCGAGCGCACCCTGCGCGGCGAACATGCCCGCCAGGCTGTCACCCAGCGACAGTGCCAGCCGTGGCGGCGGACCGCCAGGGAACCCGTTCATGTGCCGCAACCCGCTGGCGGCCTCGGCCACCGAGGCATACCCGGCCTTCCCGGCCTCCGGTCCGGTCTGCCCGTACCCGGACACCCGCACCAGGATGACGCCCTTGTTGTGTTGCCGCAGAACGTCGTACCCCAGATCCCACTTCTCCAGCGTGCCCGGCCGGAAATTCTCGACGATGATGTCGGAGCGGTCGACGAGCTCGAGGAACAATTCGCGGCCCTTGGGCTTCCGGAGATCGAGTGTGACGGCTTTCTTGTTGCGGGCGTGCACGGTCCAGAAGAAGTGGTGTCCGTCGAGCTCGGCCTGGCCCCACGTACGCAGCGGGTCCGGCGCACTGGGCAACTCGATCTTGATGACCTCGGCGCCCATGTCGCCGAGCAGTCGCCCGGCGAACGGGCCCGAGATCAGCGTGCCGAGTTCGAGCACCCGCACGCCGTCGAGTGGTCCGGCTGTCACTGCGCCGCACCCTCGGTCGCCGCGCTCGCGACCGGCAGCGAGAACCCGTGCCGGTGCAGCCAGTCCGTGCAGATCCCGACGGCCTGGCGCAGCGTGTCGCGCTGATCAGGGCCCGCGTAATAGTGGTTGGCGCCGGGGATCTCGTGCATCTCCTTGTCAGGATGCCCGATGGCCTCGAACAGACGCCGGGTGTGGCTGGGTGTGCAGGCGTCGTCGGCGAGGTTGCCGATCACCAGCGCGGGCACCGCGATGTCGGGACCGGCCTTGACCGCGTCACCGTTGGCGTCGTCGTAGCTCCACTGCGACAGCCAGCTGCGCAGCGTGCAGAACCGCGCCAGGCCGACGGGGGAGTTGTTGACCACCTGGGGATCGCCCAGATAGCACGTGCCCGGTTTGCGGTCGTTGGGGTCGACGGTCGGATCGAGCCAGCGCGGGTCGGCCATGGTGCCGTGCACCACGAACGCGAACTCGTCATCGGGACGCCCGGCGGCCTTGAGCTCGGCGAGTTTCTCCTTGACCCACTTGGTGATCCGACGGTTGCGCGCGATCTGTGCGGCGCGGTAGCGATCGAGGAACTCCGGTGAGTACGGTGGCTGGTTCGGGTTGTCCGGGTTGTAGAGGTCCAACTCGGGATCGCGCTTGGTGGGGTCGGACTCGTCGAGGATCGACGCGTCGAGCCACTCGGTGAGGGTGCCGTGGCGACTGATGTGCGCCGCGAGCAGCATGATGCCGTCGGCCGGGATCAGGCCCAGCTGGGTCAGATCGGGGCCGTCGCCGGACGGGCTCGCGGTCACGGTCGGGTTCTGCGCCTGCTGCTGGTAGAACACCGAAAGCGAACCGCCGCCGCTCCATCCGGCCAGCACCACCTTGGAGTAGCCCAGTCGGTTCTTGGCGTCCTTGATGCACTCGCCGAGGTCCTCGACCACCTTCTCCATCAGCAGCGCGGAGTCGGTGCCGCGGAATCTGCTGTTGCAGTAGATGACGTGGTGACCCGCGCGGGCCAGGCCGTTGATCATCGGCAGGTACGCGCCACCGCCGATCGGGTGCATGAACACCAGGACGGTGTCGGACGGCCTGTTCTTGGGCCGCAGCAGGTAGCTCTCCAGCACCACGAGCTCGGCGACCCCGCCGTAGACGTCGCGCACTGCCGAGTTGTTCTGGTAGGCAACCAGATACGGGATGCGGTCGTATTCGTGTTTGACGGGTGCTTCGGTTGTCGTCGTCATCTAGTGCTGCCCCAGATCGTTGGCCAGGATCTCTTCGGACGGGATGAGCCTGCGGCGGGTGTCGACGGCGATCACCTTCCAGTCCACGCTGTCGAACTCGTCGAACTTGCGGCGGGCCCGCTCACGCGCCTTCTCGGGGGCGCCGTGGTGAACCCCCTGTGGCGCATGCGAGATCAAGCCGGGCGGCATGGGGATCCCGTACAGCGACCCGCCGTGGAAGAACGCGATCTCGTCGTAGTCGACGTTGCGGTGGTACCACGGTGTGCGCTCGGTGCCGGGCACGCCCTCGGCCGGCTTGGGCAGGAAGTTCATGATGTAGACGCCGGTGGCCTGCATGAACAGGTGCACCGTCGGGGGCAGGTGCACGCTGTCGGAGGTGACGACGTTGTAGTCCTCGATGTTGAAGGTGAAGGCGAAGTTGTCCCCGCGCCAGCCCTCCACGTCGAGCGGATGGTGTTGGTAGAACAACGTCGTCGGGCCGCCATCGTGGATGAGGCGCACCTCGTACTCACCGTCGGTCTGCGGGCCGGTGCCGTCGTCGATGGGCTGCGGGTCGGGGATCACGGCCTGCGACGGGTCGAACGGGAAGTGCCTGCCGAGCGTTCCGGGTGGCGGCACCCGGAACTCGTCGGTCGCCTGGATCATCAGCAGTGTCGACTCGTCATCGGGGATCTGGCGCCACGTACACGCCTTGGGGATGTAGATCCAGTCGCCCTCGCGGTAGCGCAGCGGCCCGAACTCGGTCTCCAGCAGGCCGGATCCCTTGTGCACGAACGACAGCAGATCGCCGTCGACATGGCGGACGAAGAACGGCATCTCCTGGCTGCGGCGCGACAGCAGCACTTGGCAGTCGGGGTTGGAGAACATGAGCAGCGGGCCGCCGTGCGCGTCGGTGGCGTCGCTGGGCTTCAGCTCGGAGGACAGGACGTCGGTGGGGCGCAGGGGTCCGACGCTGCGGTAGGCGGTCGGGTCGTTGCGCCGGTACATGTTTGCGGTGCGCCCGGTGAATCCGCCGCGGCCCAGCTCGTCGTCTTTGAGGCCCTCCAGATCGGCGTGCAGTCGCTTCGGGGTTCTGCCTTTACGCAGGTGGATAAATGATTCCATGAAGTGGCTCCGGTAGGCGGGGGAAGTGGGGTCCGGTGTGGAACTCAACAAAACTGAAACTGACGTTACTTTTATCTATGTTCGGTGGCAAGGCCTGACTTCAAACGTTGTCAAACGCCGTCGACGGCTCACAGCAGTCCCTCGGCACGGAACATGCGGTCGTAGATCTCGCGGATGACGGGCTGTTTGCGTGCGTTGTAATCCATCACGTGACCGCCCCCTGGCACGGCCGCGCGTTTGGCGTTCTCGTAACTCTCGCGGTCGTCGGGATGGCTGCGCAACCAGTCGCGGAACATCCGGTGGCGGACCACCTCGGGGCAGTCGGGTCCGAACACGTGCAGGTTGGCTCGCGGCACGTCGAGGCGCAGGCAGCGGTGTTGATGCCAGCCGGGCTCACGCACCGTCAGGCGGTAACCCAGATTCTGCAGTGCCGGAACGTATGCCGACTCGTCGCGCGGATCCCCGACCGTGAGATCGATGTCGATGACGTCCTTGGCGGCCAGTCCGGGCACCGACGTCGACCCCACATGGTCCAGATCGAGGACCACGGGCCCCAGTGCTGCGCGGATCTGCTCGGCGAGGCGGCGGTAACGGGCCGGCCACCGCGGGTCGGGGGCGACGATCGCGACGGGTTCGTCCGGTGGAGGTCCGTCGACCCACGGGCTCTCGACGGGATCGGGATCGTGGTGCCGGGTGATCTCGTGACGGGTGGGCACGCGCTCCACGCTAACCGCGTCAGATCATCGCGATGGGCGAGATCTTCATCCCGATCGACAGTGCGCCCGCGAGTTCACAACTCGTGTCGTGGTCGAAGATGACGTGCCCCGAGAGCACCCCGACGTCGCGGCTGATCCGTTGCAGCGGATTGTCCAGGAAGTGGGCACTGGCACCGGACGAGGCGAGCAGCAGCGCGATCACCGCGCGTGACTCACGCACGATGTGCGCCGCGGCCAGTCTGGCCTGCGCGCGGACCTCGCGTGACACCGGATCGCCGGCCGTCACGGTGTCCTCGATCTCGCCGACGGTGTCGGCCAGCAGGCCCCGCAACGCGCGCAGTCGCACCCGGGCCTCGCCGAGGTGGGCGACCGCGGCCGGTTTGTCCTTCTGTTTGACGCCCTCATAGGCGATGACGCGCTCGGAGAGGCGCTGGGCGTAGATCTCGACCGCACGCTCGGCGCTGCCGAGCGCGGGCATCGCCGCCAACAATGCCAACGCGGGCACCATCGGCCAGCGGTAGGTGGCGGCGTCGTGCACCTTCGCGCCCGGAGCGGTGCCCGTGTAGACGTCGATCACGCTCACCAGTCGGTGTTCGGGCACGAAGGCGTCGGTGACCACGACGTCGTTGGATCCGGTGGCCCGCATTCCGTCGGTGTGCCACACGTCCACGACCTCGATGTCGGACGCGGGCAACAGCGCGAGCGCGGGGTAGATCGCGTCATCGGGCCCGCACAACGCACCCACCATGATCCAGTTGGCGTGCATGACGCCGGTCGCCCACGACCACCGGCCACTGAGCCGCACGCCGCCCTCGGTAGGCAGGCCGCGGCCGTTCGGCGCCAGCGGCGCCGGTGCGAGGAAAGGTCGCGTGGCGTAGGCCTCGGCCTGGGCCTGCTCGCCGAACAACGCCAGCATCCAGTTGTGCAGTGCGAGGAAGCCGATGGTCCACGCGCTCGACGCGCAGCCGTGCGCCATCCGTCGGACCGGATCGAGCAGTGCGGGAAAGTCGGCCTGCTGCCCGCCGAAGCGGGCCGGCGTGAGCAGTTCGGTGAACCCGGACGCCGCGAGATCGGTCATCGTAGCGTCGGGTAGACGTCGCAGTTCCTCGGCTTCGCGGGCCCGTTCGGCCAGCCGCGTCACGAATTCGTCAGTAATGGCCGACGTCGTCGCGGCGGCGGCGCCCGATACGGATATGGTCACGGCCGCGGACGTTACCATACTTTTTAGTATGTTCACTCGATGGACGAGGGGAAACGGACCGTTTGATCAGGGATCGGCGTCGATCGGATAACCCTCTGGCCACCGGTTGTGAACGCAACGATCACGGCCGACGTCTTTCATAAGTGGACCCGAATGCGCCTCCGCCGAATTTGACACGTGTTTTACCTGGCAGAGCGCTTGCAACCCCCGTGGAAGGGAAAAAGAATTCATCTCCGGCCATTTACAGAAGTGCAGTTCGGCGGCGCGTCGCGGGTTTTCCCTGCAAGCGGGCCCATGATTTACTCAGGGACGCACAACAGAATCTCTCGGTCCGCTCAGAGACACCGGACTCCATCGAGCGGGCGCGGCATCGTGGCGAAACCTTTCGCCGCGAGGTCGCAACGTGATCGACGATCCCCAGTGGGCGTATATGACCGGAATACGGATGGATTCGCAGTATGACCTTCATTGACAAGATTCGTGGCCATTGGGCCCGCCGGATGACGGTGGCGGCCGTGGCGGCACTGCTGCTGCCTGGCTTGGTCGGCGTGGTCGGCGGCTCGGCGACCGCGGGAGCCTTCTCCCGGCCCGGTCTGCCGGTCGAGTACCTGATGGTCCCATCACCGTCGATGGGCCGCGACATCAAAGTTCAGTTCCAGAGTGGCGGACCAGGTTCGCACGCGGTGTACCTGCTCGACGGCCTGCGCGCCCAGGACGACTTCAACGGCTGGGACATCAACACCAACGCGTTCGAGATGTTCCTCGACTCCGGGCTCTCGGTCGTCATGCCCGTCGGCGGTCAGTCGAGCTTCTACAGCGACTGGTATCAGCCGGCCTGCGGCAACAACGGCTGCGTCACCTACAAGTGGGAGACCTTCCTGACCAGCGAGCTGCCGGAATGGCTGGCCGCCAACCGTGACGTCGCCGCGACCGGCAACGCCGCGATCGGTCTGTCGATGGCGGGCTCGGCCGCGCTGATCCTTGCGGCGTACCACCCGGACCGGTTCATCTACGCCGGCTCGATGTCAGGCTTCCTCAACCCCTCCGAGGGCTGGTGGCCGTTCCTGATCAACATCTCCATGGGTGACGCCGGCGGCTACAAGGCCAACGACATGTGGGGTCCCACCGAGGATCCGAACAGCGCCTGGAAGCGCAACGACCCGATGGTGCAGATCCCGCGGCTCGTCGCCAACAACACCCGCATCTGGGTGTACTGCGGTAACGGCCAGCCCAACGAACTCGGCGGCGGCGACCTGCCCGCCACGTTCCTGGAGGGCCTGACGATCCGCACCAACGAGACCTTCCGCGACAACTACATCGCGGCGGGCGGCAACAACGGTGTGTTCAACTTCCCGAACAACGGCACGCACAACTGGGCCTACTGGGGCCGGGAACTGCAGGCCATGGTTCCGGATCTGCAGCGGGTGCTCGGCTAGACCCGTATCACACGAAATCGCCCAGAACACCTTGTGTTCTGGGCGATTTCGTATCTGCAGGAGGTTCTAGAAGCCGCCGGCGACCTTCACGACGGCCCGGCCGGCGTAGCGGCCGGCGCGTACCTCGTCGATCACACCGACCACGTCCTTGATGTCGACCTCGTGCGTCACGTCGTCGAGGTGGCGGGGCTTGAGGGGACCGCCGAGTTTCTCCCACAGCGCGCGACGCGGCCCGATCGGCATCTGCACCGAGTCGATGCCGAGCAGCGCCACCCCGCGCAGGATGAACGGCATCACCGTCGTGTGGAGCGCCACGCCGCCCGTGAGTCCGCTCGCGGCCACCGCGCCGCCGTACTTGAGGGTGCTGAGCACGTCGGCGAGCGTGGCGCCGCCGACGCAGTCGACCGCCGCGGCCCACTGTGCACGTGCCAGCGGGCGGGGCTTGGCGTCCGGATCGGCGGGCAGCCTGCCGATCACCTCGGCCGCCCCGAGCGCGCGGAGTTCGTCGGCGCGGTCGGCCTTACCGGTCGAGGCCACGACGTGATAGCCCAGCGCGGAGAGCAGATCGACACCCACCGAGCCGACCCCACCGGTCGCGCCAGTGACCACGACGGGGCCGTCGTCGGGTGTGATGCCCCGGGCGGTGATGGCCTCCACGCTCATCGCCGCGGTGAACCCGGCGGTGCCGATCGCCGCGCCTTCGCGTGGCGTCAACGCGCCCAGCGCGACAATCTGATCCGCAGGCAGGCGCGCGTACTCGGCGTAGCCGCCGTGGTGGCCGGTGCCGATGTCGTAGCCGTGCGCGAGTACCAGATCACCCACCGCGAACTCGGGCGAATCTGACGCCACCACCTCACCGGTGAGGTCGATGCCCGGCACCACCGGATATTCGCGCACCACACCGCCTTTGGGGGTCAGCGCGAGCGCGTCCTTGAAGTTCACGCTGGAGTACAGCACGCGGATGGTGACCTCGCCCGGCGGCAGCGCCGAAGGCTCGAGGGTTTCCAAACCGGCCTCGACGCGGTCGCCGTCCGTCCGTGCCACCAATGCCTGAAACGATTCCATGCCCCTCACCATATCCCTGGCGAGCAGACGCAAAACTGCTCAAAATTGCACGGTTTCGTGCAGTTTTGCGTGTGCTCGGCGGGACGGGGCTACTTCAGTTCGGCGGAGGTCAGGCCCAGCAACCGCCGCGCCACGACGAGTTGCTGGATCTGCTGCGTGCCCTCGAAGATGTCGAGGATCTTGGAATCACGCGCCCACTTCTCCAACAGGGTCTGCTCGGAATAGCCTGTGGTGCCCGCCATTTCGACGGCCTTGAGCGTGATGTCGCTGGCCACCCGGGCGGCCTTGGCCTTGCCCATCGAGGCTTCCTTGGAGTTGGGGATGTTGTTGTCGGCCTGCCACGCCGAGCGGACCGTCAACAGGTAGCCGGCCTCCCAGTCGGCCTCCATGCGCAGGAACTCCGCGGCCGCGGCGCTCTGCGCGTGGGCGGGCTTGTCGTAGGAGATCTCCACCCCGGCGTCGGTGAGGATCGCGCGCAGGTCCTCTAGCGCCGCGCGGGCGATGCCGACGGCCATGGCCGCGACGATGGGCCGGGTGTTGTCGAAGGTCTCCATGACCCCGGCGAAACCCTTCTCCACATGGATTTCCGGGTCGCCCAGCAGGTTGTCCTTGGGGATGCGGACGTTCTCGAAGCGGATCACCGCGGTGTCGGAGGCCTTGATGCCCAGCTTGCGCTCGAGACGTTCGACGGTGACGCCGGGATGCTCACGCGGCACGATGAACGACTTGATCGCCGCACGGCCCAGCGACTTGTCCAGCGTCGCCCACACCACGATGTGGGTGGCACGCGAACCCGCGGTGACGAAGATCTTCTCGCCGTTGATCACGTACTCGTCGCCGTCGAGCACCGCGGTGGTCGACACCGCGGCCGAGTCGGAGCCGAATCCCGGTTCGGTGATGGCCATCGCGGCCCACACGTCCTTGCCCAGACGCTCCAGCTGTTCGGGCGTCGCGACCGAGGAGATGGCCGCGTTGCCCAGGCCCTGGCGCGGCACCGACAGCAGCAGCGCCACATCGCCCCAGCTGATCTCCAGAGCGTTCAGCAACGCAGACATGTTGGCGCCGTTGACCGTCGCGTCCTTGCCGGAGCCGTTGGCGTCGTCGCGGAACGCCTCGGCGCCCGCGAACGAGATGGTCTTGGCGCTCGAGATGCCCTCGAACAGGTTGGCCAGGGTGTCGAGCTCGACCGGGTAGGCGTGCTCGGCGAGGTCGTACTTGCGCGAGATGGGCCGCAGCATCTCCGCGGCGCCCTGATGGCCCTTCTCGACGACTGCCTGAAGCTTGCGGGGCAGTTCCAGATTGATTGCCATGATCAGTCTTTCGGTTGGTTCGAAACTCGGATCGGTTAGATGACCACGACACCTTCGGCGATGCCGATGGCCCGCAGATCGCGGTACCAGCGCTCGACCGGGTGCTCCTTGGTGTAGCCGTGGCCGCCGAGCAGCTGCACACCGTCCAGGCCGATCTGCATGCCCTTGTCGGCACCGAGCTTGCGCGCGAGGGCGGCCTCGCGGGCGAACGGCAGGCCCTGCTCGGCGCGCGCCGCGCCGCGCCACGTGATCAGCCGCAGACCGTCGAGTTCGATCGCGATGTTGGCGCACATGAACGCCACCGACTGCCGGTGCGCGATCGGCTCACCGAACGCGTGGCGTTCCTTGACGTAGGGGACGACGTAGTCGAGCACCGCGTGCGACGTGCCGACCGCCAGTGCGGCCCAGCCGAGCCGGGCCAGCGCGATCGCCTCCGAGTAGTCCTGATCGGTCGCGCCGTCCTCGCCCAGGCGGGCGCTGAGCGGAACCGTGACGTTGTCGAGTTCGATCTGACCCAGCGCGGCGGCCCGCAGGCCCATGCTGCGGTCGGCCTTGACGCTCAGGCCCTTCGACGACGCCTCGACGATGAACAGCGCCGGCTTGCCGTTGAATTGCGCGGCGACGATGAACAATTCGGCATCCGCGGCGGCCGGGACCAGCGACTTGACACCGGACAGACGGTAGCCGCTCGGCGTGCGGACCGCGGTGGTCTTGAGTTCGGTCGGGTCGAACAGGGCGTGTGGTTCGGCGATCACGACGCTGGACTGCGGGACGTTGTCGCCGGCGTACTCCTTGAGGTAGGTCGCCTGCTGATCTGCGCTGCCCCAGTGTGTCAGTGCGGATGCGACGCCGCCGGGCGCCAGGATGGGCAGGGCCAGGCCCATGTCGCCGTACGCCAGCGCCTCGGCGACCAGGGCATTGGTCACCGTCGAGCGGTGCTCGGCGATGCCCTCGAAATCTTCGGGCACGTTGACCGCCGTGATGCCCAGTTCGGCAGCCTTGGCGATCAGATCCGGGGGATAGGTGGCGGCTTCGTCGGCCTCTTCGGCGGCGGGGCGCAGGATCTCGGCGGCGAACTCGTTGACCGTCTCGACGATCATCTTCTGGTCGTCGTCGGGGGTCAGGTCGAACAGGTCGGCGCCGCTGGCCTTGAGCCGGGTGGGCGCCTTGCCGATCCCCTGGATGCGCTTGAACTGCCGGGTGGTCGCACCCGCAGTCGAAAAGACCTGCTTCACACCGTATTTCAGACCCCGGTTGAGCGGGTCGCGCAGGCCGTAGCGGTCCAGCCATTCCTGCCCCACGATCGGGGTGATGAGCGCGAGGCCGATGTCGGTCGCGGTCCGCTTGTGCTTCTGCAGGCCCACGGCGCTTTCGTGGCCGGAGCGCTTCGGACGGGTTACAGAGCCGTTCTTGGACGGCAGGGTGTTGGTCATTGTCAGCTGCCTCTGGTTGGTCGTGGCGACGCTTCTGAACGCTATCTTACTCCAGAGTAAGATAGCGTTCACCTGTAACCAACCTCACAGCCGTCCCGGATCTCGCCGGGCCCGCGCTCAGCGCACGGCCAGCCTGCTCACCACGGCGTCGTGCAGCAGTCCGTTGGTGGCCAGCGCGCTGCCGCCGTGCGGGCCGTCGGTGCCATCGATGCTGGTGAACGTGCCGCCGGCCTCGCGGATCAGGATGTCGAGCGGCGCGATGTCCCACAGCTTGACCTCGGGTTCGCACGCGATGTCGACGGAACCCTCGGCGACCATGCAGTAGGACCAGAAGTCGCCGTAGGCCCGCACTCGCCACACCGCGTCGGTCAGTTCCACGAAGCGCTCCCGGCGGTCGTCCCAGCCCGTGGTCAGGTCCGAGTAGGACAGGCTCGCCGCCGACAGGTCGCTGACACCCGACACCGACAGTTTGCGTGTCGTGCCGTTGAACGACCCGAATGCGCCCTGCCCCTCGGCGGCCCACCACCGGCGGGCCAGTGCCGGGGCGCTGACCACGCCGAGGGTGGGCACACCGTCATCCAGCAGCGCGATGAGCGTGCACCACACCGGCACGCCGCGCACGAAGTTCTTGGTGCCGTCGATCGGGTCGATGACCCACTGCCGGCCCGTCGAAGCCGTTGTGCCGCCGAACTCCTCACCGAACACGGTGTCGGCGGGCCGGGCCTGCGCCAGTGCCGCGCGCAGCGTTTCCTCCGCGCCGCGGTCGGCGTCGGTGACCGGGGTGAGGTCGGGTTTGGTCTCCACGCGCAGATCCAGCGCGCCGAACCGGTCCATGGTGAGGGCGTCGGCCTGATCGGCCAGTTCGAGTGCGAGTGTGAGGTCATCTGCGACGGTGCTCATGGCTGCAGTCCTACCATGGCGGGGTGTGGGAATTCGGCATCCTGTTGCTGCTGGTGGGCGCGTTGGTCCTGTTGCTGGCTCCGCGGATCATGCGCCGCCGCGGCATACGCGGTGAACTCGCGCACGGCACCCTGCTGGTGACCGGCGTGAGTCCACGGCCGGACGCCACGGGGGAGCAGTTCGTCACCATCACCGGCGTCATCAGCGGCCCGACGGTGCGAGAGCATGTCGTGTATCAGCGGATGGCCGTCGACGTGAACGACTGGCCGAGCATGGGCGCGCTGTTCCCGGTGGTGTATTCGCCGAACAACCCGGACAAGTGGGCGTTCGCACCGACCGACACGCCGCCACCGTCCTCGCCTCCGCCCCCGCCGCCGCGGCCGTACGAACCGCCGCCGGTCTAGAGTCCGCCGAGCGCGCGGGAATTCAGCCGTGGCCCACGCGCAGCAGTTCAGCCACGCTCGCCAGCTTCACCCGGGGTCGGCCGGTCGGTTCGCCCGCGGCGCGCTCGTAGTCGTCGATCAGCTTCCAGTGATCGCCCGTGACCACCTTGGGCTGACGTTCCAGCAACCACGCCGCGAGCTTCTCGGCGTGGTCGGGCCCGCGCTGGGGCAGCCGGGCCGCGGCGAGGTCGTCGAGCAGGGTGTTGACGGTGTCCTGTGAGTCCTTCTTGTTGCTGCCGATGACGCCGGACGGTCCGCGCTTGATCCAGCCCACCACGTACTCGTTGGCGCTGCCCTCGACGCGGCCGTCGGTGTGCGGGATGGTGCCCGAACGCTCGTCGAACGGCAGGCCTGGAGTCGGCACGCCGCGGTATCCGACCGCACGCACCACCAGCTGTGCCGGCAGTTCTTCGCGCTCACCGGTGTCCTTGGCCACCATCCTGCCGTCGGCGCCGCGCACGAGTTCGTTGCGTCCCAACACGATCGATTCCACGCGGTCCTCGCCGCGCAGCTCGATCGGTGAGGTGAAGAACCGGAACACGATGCGCCGCTTGGCGCCTCGCGGTTCCCGCTCGGCGTAACCGCGCAGCACCTTGATGTTCTGCTTGACGGTCTTGCCCGCGGCTTCGAGATCCTCGTCGGTGATGTCGGCGAAATCGGCCGGATCCAGGATCACGTCGACGTCGCCGAGGCCCTCCATGTCGCCGAGTTCACGCAACTCCAGCGTGGTGAACGTCGCCTGCAGCGGACCACGCCGGCCGAGCACCACGACCTCGTCCACACCGCGCGCGTCCAGCTTGTCCAGCGCATGGTCGGCAATGTCGGTGTTGGCCAACGCCTTCGGATCGCTGACCAGGATGCGTGCGACATCGAGTGCGACGTTGCCGTTGCCGACCACCACGGCGCGCCCGCCGGAGAGATCGGGCGCCATCTCGCGGAAATGCGGATGCGCGTTGTACCAACCCACGAAGTCGACGGCCGCGACGCTGCCCGGCAGCTCCTCGCCGGGGATGTTCAGCGCGCGGTCGGACTGTGCGCCGGTGGCGTAGACGACGGCGTCGTAGCGTTCGGCGAGTTCGCCCGGTTGGACGTGCTCACCGACCCGGACGTTGCCGAAGAACCGGAAGCGGGGGTCGGCCGCGGTCTTCTCGAACTGGGCGCTGATCGACTTGATCTTCGGATGGTCGGGAGCGACGCCGGAGCGCACCAGACCCCACGGGGTCGGCAGCATCTCGAGCATGTCCACGCGGACATCGCGGTCGGGTTGAGAGTCGGCAAACTTCAGCAGCGATGCGGCAGCAAAGAATCCGGAGGGTCCTGAGCCGACGATCGCTACGTGGTACGGGCGCATACGGTGCCTAACTGAGCTCGACAACAAGCCTTCTGTCACTCGTCCCGCCACGTGCAAAGGGCTGTCGCGACGTGGGAGGACGGGGTACACCCGATGCTAAACGCGGATTCGCAACCCTGCGGGAGGTCGCGAGAAACGTCTCTCAACTGCAGCCAGGTAACCTGAACTTCCGTGGATCCTGACCGTCAAGCAGACATCGCCGCACTCGACACCACTCTGACGACCGTGGAGCGGGTGCTCGACGTGGACGGGCTCCGTAACCGCATCGAACAACTCGAGAAGGACGCCTCCGACCCCAACCTGTGGGACGACCAGACGCGGGCCCAGAAGGTCACCAGCGATCTGTCCCACGCGCAGAACGAACTGCGCCGTGTCGAGGGCCTGCGCCAGCGGTTGGACGACCTGCCGGTGCTCTACGAGCTGGCCGCCGAAGCAGGCGGCCCCGACGAGGTCGCCGAGGCCGACGCCGAGCTCGCCAAGCTGCGCGAGGACATCGAGGCGATGGAGGTCCGCACGCTGCTGTCGGGTGAGTACGACGAGCGCGAGGCCGTCGTCACGATCCGGTCGGGCGCCGGTGGCGTCGACGCCGCGGACTGGGCCGAGATGCTGATGCGCATGTACATCCGCTGGGCCGAGAAGCACGACTACCCCGTGGAGATCTTCGACACCTCCTACGCCGAAGAGGCGGGCATCAAGAGCGCGACCTTCGCGGTGCACGCGCCGTTCGCCTACGGCACGCTCTCGGTCGAGCAAGGCACCCACCGCCTGGTGCGCATCAGCCCGTTCGACAACCAGAGCCGGCGCCAGACGTCGTTCGCCGACGTCGAGGTGCTGCCGGTCGTGGAGACCACCGACCACATCGACATCCCCGAGAACGACCTCCGCGTCGATGTCTACCGCTCGTCGGGTCCCGGCGGACAGTCGGTCAACACCACCGATTCCGCGGTCCGGCTGACCCATATCCCCACCGGTATCGTGGTGACCTGCCAGAACGAGAAGTCGCAGCTGCAGAACAAGGTGTCGGCGATGCGGGTTCTCCAGGCGAAGTTGCTGGAACGCAAGCGGTTGGAGGAACGCGCAGAGCTCGACGCGCTGAAGGGCGACGGCGGCAGTTCCTGGGGTAATCAGATGCGCTCCTACGTCCTGCACCCGTACCAGATGGTGAAGGATCTGCGCACCGAATACGAGGTCGGAAACCCAGCATCGGTACTCGACGGAGACATCGACGGATTCCTGGAGGCAGGAATCAGATGGCGCAACAGAAAAGATGACGATTAGCAGCTCGGCGGCAACCGTTCTCGCCTTCTCGGTGGCCGACCGCTGGCACGACTTCTGGCACGGCGAAATAGGCGTGTGGATCCTGACAAAGGGTCTGCGGATTGCGCTGCTGCTCATCGGCGGCTTGCTCGCGGCCCGCTTCATCAGCTGGGCCGCGCAGCGCGTGGTGCGCCGCATCGATGCCGAGTACCAGGAGAGCGACCAGCTGGTGCGCTCGGAGAGCGCCAAGCACCGTCAGGCCGTCGCGTCGGTGATCTCCTGGGTGTCGGTCGCGTTGTTGTTCGTCATCGTGCTGGTCGAGGTGACCGACGTTCTCGCCGTACCCGTCGCGTCGCTGGTCGCACCGGCCGCCGTGCTCGGTGCGGCGCTCGGTTTCGGTGCACAACGCATCGTGCAGGACCTGCTGGCGGGTTTCTTCATCATCACCGAGAAGCAGTACGGGTTCGGTGACCTCGTGCGGCTCACGATCGGTGCGAGCAACGAGGCCGAGGGCACCGTCGAAGACGTCACGCTGCGCGTCACCAAGCTGCGCTCGACCGAAGGGGAGATGTACACGGTCCCCAACGGGCAGATCGTCAAGTCGCTGAACCTGTCGAAGGACTGGGCACGCGCGGTCGTCGACATCCCGGTGTCGGTGAGCGTCGACCTCAACGTCGTCAACGACGTCCTCAACGAGGTCGCCGAACGCGCCACCGAGGACGCCGAGCTGTCCAAGCTCGTGCTCGACAAACCTCAGCTGATGGGTGTCGAGAGCATCGGCGTGGACACCGTGAACCTCCGCATGGTCGCGCGCACCCTGCCCGGAAAACAGTTCGAGGTAGGACGTCGGCTGCGCGTGCGCGTGGTCCGCGCGCTGCGCCGGGCAGGCGTCGTGACGTCGTCTGACGCATCGGTCGCCGCGGCGGGCGACATCATCCATCCCGCCGCGGCCGCTGAGGTGCAGATCGCACCGCAGGAGCCGAAGAAGTGAATCTCGATCTGAGCCGCGTGACGGATGCCGCCACCCGGGTCTGGCGTAGCCGCGTCGGGAGATTGCGCACGTCCACGGTGGTGCTGATCGTGGCGTTCTTCGCGCTGTGGTGGCTGCAGCAGACCTACCAGCCCGAGCCCGCGCGAACCGAGACCCCGCAGGTGGTGCCGCCCGGATTCGTGCCCGACCCTGACTACACCTGGGTTCCGCGCACCAAAGTCGAGACGCCGCGCACCACGCGGACCACCACTCCCACCACGACGACCACCACGCCGCCGCCGACATCGGAGACACCGACCACGACCCCGACGGGCCCGCTCGGTCCCGGTGACACGACGAGCCCCACCAGCCCGACGAGCACATCGCCCGGTCCGGCGACGACGGTCGTGGACCCGGATGGGCCGGGGATCCTGCCGCCGATCACGTTGCCCGTGCTGCCCGGCGCGGCGCCCGCCCCGGCGCCGACACCGACGCCTGAGCCGACGCCGCCTGCGCCGCCGCAGTAGCGCGGCTCGGCTCGACCGCTCGCACCGCTACACTGGCGTGCCGTGATGATCACCCTCGACCACGTGACGAAGCAGTACAAGTCTTCGGCGCGCCCAGCCCTCGACGATGTCTCGTTGAAGATCGACAAGGGTGAGTTCGTCTTCCTCATCGGCCCGTCCGGGTCGGGCAAGTCGACGTTCATGCGGCTGTTGCTGGGGGCCGAGACGCCGACCTCTGGCGACGTGCAGGTGTCGAAGTTTCACGTCAACAAGCTGCCCGGCCGTCACATCCCGAGCCTGCGCCAGGTGATCGGCTGTGTGTTCCAGGATTTCCGTCTGCTGCAGCAGAAGACGGTGTTCGAGAACGTGGCGTTCGCTCTGGAGGTGATCGGCAAGCGCGCCGACACCATCAACCGGGTGGTGCCCGACGTGCTGGAGATGGTGGGACTTTCCGGCAAGGCGAACCGCCTGCCCAGTGAACTCTCCGGTGGTGAGCAGCAGCGGGTGGCCATCGCCCGCGCGTTCGTCAACCGGCCGCTGGTGCTGATCGCCGACGAGCCCACCGGCAACCTGGACCCGGAGACCAGCAAGGACATCATGGATCTCCTCGAGCGGATCAACCGCACCGGGACCACCGTGGTCATGGCCACCCACGACCATCACATCGTCGACTCCATGCGTCAGCGGGTCGTCGAACTCGAACTCGGCCGGCTGATCCGTGATGAGCAGCGCGGCGTCTACGGAATGGATCGCTAGTGCGCTTCGGCTTTCTCATGAACGAAGTCCTGACCGGACTTCGTCGCAACGTCACGATGACCGTGGCGATGGTGCTCACCACGGCCATCTCCATCGGCCTGTTCGGTGGGGGTCTGCTGGTGGTCCGGTTGGCCGACCAGTCGCGCGACATCTACCTCGACCGCGTCGAGAGCCAGGTCTTCCTCACCGACGACATCTCGGCCAATGACCCGACGTGCGATTCGGATCCGTGTAAGGCCCTGTACCGCAAGATCGACGACCGCGACGACGTGCGCTCGCTGCGGTTCCTCAACCGCGAGCAGGCCTACGACGACGCGATCAAGAAGTTCCCGCAGTACAAGGACGTCGCAGGCAAGGACGCGTTCCCCGCGTCGTTCGTCGTCAAGCTCGTCGACCCCGAGAACCACGAAGAGTTCGACCAGTCCATGATCGGCCAACCCGGTGTGCTCAACGTGCTCAACCAGAAGGACCTGATCGACCGGTTGTTCGCGGTCCTCGACGGCATCAGCAGCGCGGCGTTCGCGGTCGCGCTGGTACAGGCGATCGGAGCGGTGCTGCTGATCGCGAACATGGTGCAGGTGGCCGCGTACACGCGGCGCACCGAGATCGGCATCATGCGTCTGGTCGGCGCGACGCGGTGGTACACGCAGTTGCCGTTCCTCGTCGAGGCGATGCTCGCCGCGCTGATCGGTGTCATCCTCGCGATCGTCGGACTGATCACGGTGCGTGCGTTGTTCCTGGAGAAGGCGCTCGACCAGTTCTATCAAGCCAACCTGATCGCCAAGGTCGACTACGCGGACATCCTGTATTACAGCGCGCCCTGGATGTTGTTCCTCGGGCTCGCGATGTCCGGTGTCACCGCGTATGTGACGCTGCGGCTCTACGTACGTAGGTAGTGAGGACGACGTGACCAAGAAGAGCGCCTCGAGCAACAACAAGGTGGTCGCCACCAACCGCAAGGCGCGACACAACTACACGATCCTGGAGACCTTCGAGGCCGGGATCGTGTTGATGGGCACGGAGGTCAAGAGTCTGCGCGAAGGGCAGGCCTCGCTGGCCGACGCGTTCGCCACGGTCGACGACGGCGAGATCTGGCTGCGCAACCTCCACATCGCCGAATATCACCACGGCACCTGGACCAACCACGCGCCGCGGCGCAACCGCAAGCTGCTGCTGCACCGCAAGCAGATCGACAACCTGATCGGCAAGATCCGCGACGGCAACCTCACGCTGGTGCCGTTGTCGATCTACTTCACCGACGGCAAGGTCAAGGTCGAGCTCGCGCTGGCCCGCGGCAAGCAGGCGCACGACAAGCGCCAGGACATCGCCCGACGAGACGCTCAACGCGAGGTGATCCGCGAGCTGGGCCGCCGGGCCAAGGGCAAGATCTGATCGCCGAGTGTGGATTCTCGGCGCCGATCGTGAACCCACGGCGGAATTCCGGGACCTTTCTCACCCCGTGGGCACGCTCGTAGCGAAAACTGCTCCCGCCGAACCCCTCGAACTGGCTAGATTCCACGTGATGGTTTCATCCGGAACGAAAGGGGCTGAGGGCCTTGGGCCGTGCGCGTGACTACGACATCATCATCGGAGATCTGCAGACCGGACCACTCAATGCGATCACCGACGTCGACGGGGTGCGTGTGGGGCATACGACGTTGGTGTCCGGTTCGGGACCGCGAAATCCGGGCAACGGCCCGGTACGCACCGGTGTCACCGTCGTCATCCCGCGCGAGGAGCCGTGGAACCGGCCGCTGTTCGCCGCTCCGCACCGGCTCAACGGCAACGGTGAACTCACCGGGCAGCACTGGGTCGCCGAATCCGGGCAGCTCACCAGCTATATCGGCCTGACCAACACGCACAGCGTCGGCGTGGTGCGCGACGCGCTCATCGCCCATGAGAAGAGCGTCCGCGGCGACGAGTTCTTCTTCTCCCTACCGGTGGTCGGTGAAACGTGCGACGGCATTCTCAACGACCTGAACGGCTTCCACGTCCGGCCCGAGCATGTGGCGGAGGCCATCGAGAACGCGACCGACGGCCCTGTCGAAGAGGGCGCGGTGGGCGGCGGCACCGGCATGGTCGCGCACGGCTACAAGGGCGGCATCGGGACGTCGTCGCGAGTGGTCGGCGACCACACCGTCGGCGTGCTGGTGCAGGCCAATCACGGTGCACGCGAGCGCCTGATGATCGACGGTGTGCCGGTGGGTCGGCTGTTGCCGCCACCGCCGACGCCGGTGATCATGCCGGGCCAACCGCCCGAGGGCACCGGTTCGATCATCGTGCTCGTCGCCACCGACGCACCCTTGATTCCGACCCAGTGCGCCCGATTGGCGCAGCGCGCCGCGCTCGGTATCGCCCGCACCGGCGGCGCGGGCGAGAACGGCAGCGGTGACATCGCGTTCTGCTTCGCCACCGGCAACGGTTTCGTCGGCGACTTCGCCGCCGAACCCGGACCGGACGTGGCCCAGATCAACATGCTGGCCAACCGGCTGATCGACGGCTTGTTCTACGCGACGGTCGAGGCGACCGAGGAAGCGATCATCAACGCGATGTTCGCCGCGGAGACCATGGAGGGGCCAGAGGGGCTGGTGGTGCATGCCCTGCCGCGGGACGAGACCGCTGAACTGGTCAAACGGTACCGATCCATGGTTGTCGGCTAGTTTCACCGCACTGTCGGAGAGCCGGGATTAAATGGGTGGAACGCAGCGTTGTGCTCCGCGTATGATGGGTGGTCCTGCCACCAGGGCAGGGTGTTGTTTCCACAACTGAACAAGGGGCTGAACGGTTTCGACTTCGAGCATCGAATCCAGGGAAGCGTGCCGGTGCAGGCAAGAGACCACCGTAAGCGTCGTTGCAACCAATTAAGCGCCGATTCCAATCAGCGCGACTACGCCCTCGCTGCCTAAGCGACGGCTGGTCTGTCAGACCGGGAGTGCCCTCGGCCCGGATCCTGGCATCAGCTAGAGGGACCCACCCACGGGTTCGGTCGCGGGACCTGTGGGGACATCAAACAGCGACTGGGATCGTCATCTCGGCTTGTTCGTGTGACCGGGAGATCCGAGTAGAGACATAGCGAACTGCGCACGGAGAAGCCTCGAGGACATGCCGTAGGACCCGGGTTCAATTCCCGGCAGCTCCACCAGTAGAAGGGCCGCAGGATGCGGCCCTTCTTTTTTGGTGCGGGCGGCGTGCGGTCAGCTCGGGTAGCAGTACGAGTCGCTCGACGCATCACCGCCCTGCAGCCGGACCTGGTGCACCCGCAGCCCGCGGAAATCTTCGCCGTGTAAGAAGAATCGGTCGTCCGGTACGAGGCCGCCCGCGGTGACGTCGGCGTCGAGCTTGATCATCCATGCGCCGACGCCGTCGGGGTAGAACGTGTCGTCCCACGCCGAGTACAGCGAGTTGGTGAGGTACACGCGTCGGCCGTCGCGGCTGATCTCCACCATTTGTGGTCCGCCCGCCAGAGCCAGATCGGGAGCGGCCGGGTGTGGTTCATGTCGGACCATCCCGCCGAGGCGCACCGAAGCCGTCTCGCGCGGATGGAACGGATCACTCACGTCGAACTGCTTGAGTTCGCCGGTGCCCCAGCAGGATACGTAGAGCCAGCGATCGTCGACCGACAGGTCGATGTCGGAGACCAGCGGGGGAGCGGCGGCGAACGAGCGCAACAGCGGCGGTAGCTCGTCAGCGTCGGCGGGTTCGGCGGGGATGTTGATCACCTCGTCGACTGCCCACTGTTCGCCGTCCTTGTGCCACAGCCACACCGAGGCGGACAGATCCTCGGTGCTGATCACCGAGTTGACGAATCCCCATGGGTGCGAGGGGTGGTGCGCGGGGCGCAGTTCGAGCACCATCTGGTGCTGTTCGCCGAGGTCGACGCGCTGGGTCAGTTTCCGTTCGGACATACTCCAGAAGTCCACGTGGTGTCCGAACCTGTGGCCCAGCAGATCCGCCGGATCGAGCCCGTCCTCGATCATCGACGGCGCAGCCCATTCCGAGGTGATCACGGTGTCGAAATCGCGGTGCCACCAGACGTCGTAGGCGAAAAGCTGCGGCCCGCGGTCGATTTCCCACGGACCGATGACCTCGAACGTGTTGTGGTCGATGAGTGCGACGCCGCCGGGACCGTCAGCGCCGTTGGCGCCGCCCAGCGCGGACATGAAGATGCCGTCGGGTCCGCAGTGCACCGTGTGCGGACGCGAATAGCCGGCCTTGGCGGCCAGTTCGGTCGCATCGATCGTGTGGGTGATCATCGGATGGCGAGGGTCGGGCTTGGTGTCCAGGACGTATGTGGCCGACGAGCGCAGTCCCGGCACCAGCAGGTAGCGCCGCTCCAGCGCTCCATGGTTGCCACCGTGCCCGTCATGGCAGAGCGCGCTGGAGCATGCGCTCCAGCCGAAGTGGTGTAGCTCGCCACCAGCTATCGGCAGTTCGGTCCAGCCGACCACCTTCCCGAAATCCGGGGATCCTGGCTCGCAATCGACCGCGGCGAGCGCGTCGAGCTTTCGGCCGGTCGGGTCGAAGGCCACCACATAGGCGAGTTGTTCGGAATCGGCCGCGACTGCGTGCCCGGGGCTGCGGTAGAACGTCGGATCGGTGGGCATGACTCCTCCTGAAGTCAGCGCTTTATTGACACTCTTGATAATTCGCCGCGGGCCGTGTGGTGTCCATACCCGTTCGGTACCCGGTTGTTCGAGGGCTTCGCGTCTGAGCGTCATCCCGGTTAGATTCAGGCATGCTTTCTCGCCGGATCGGTGCTTGGGCGCTGATGGCCGCAGGCATCGCGCTCGTCGTCCCGGCCAGGCTGCCGGTGGCGTCCGCCGCTGAGTGCCCGGATGCCGAGGTGGTCTTCGCGCGCGGCACCGACGAGCCGGCCGGCCTAGGCCGTGTGGGCACCGCCTTCGTCGACGCGCTGCGCAAGCAGGCCGCAGGCCTGGAGATCGACGCTTACGCGGTGGACTACAAGGCAGGCAAGCTGCAGTTGAGCGGCGGGGACGGCGCGAAAGACGCGATCGCTCACATCAAATCCACGGTCTCGTCCTGCTCGAACACCAAGATCGTGCTGGGCGGCTACTCGCAGGGCGCGAGCGTGGTCAACATCGCGGCCGGAAACCAACTGGGCGGCATCACCTGGGCCGATCCGCTGCCGGCGCAGTACGCGAACAACGTCGCGGCGATCGTCACGTTCGGCGACATCGCCACCCGCACAGGGGAGGCATTGTCGACTCGCAGCAACTTGTTCGGTTCCAAGGCCATCGATCTGTGCAACCCCAGCGACCCGATCTGCCATGCGGGTCAGGGCAACGAGTGGAGCGGACACACCGATGGTTACGTCCCCGTGTACACCACCCAGGCGGCGGTGTTCGCGGCGGCCAAGCTGCGGGCCGGCTCCGGCCGTTCGGTGCCGGGATACGGCACGGTGCCGGAATACGGGCCTGGCTATGGACCTGGCTATGGATCCGGCAACGGGCAGGGGTACGGGCCCCTGTACGGGCCCGCGACCCCGGGGTACGACCCGGAGTCGCCGACGCACGGTCCGCCCCCGGGATACGTCCCGGCGCCGCCTGGGTATGTGCCTGAGACCCCCGGCTACGAGCTGCCCGGGCCGTCGGCGGCCGAACCTTCGGCCGAGGTGGGGTTGGTCTCCGCAGTCGGCTGACCTACCGCTCGGCTGATGTTGAGTGGGGTCAGTCACGCACCGTTCGCTTCGACGGAACGGATCACAGATCGGCGAACGGCGCGACAGTCCTGACGCCGGCCGCACGCTCCGTCAATCACGGCCGACGTGACATCAGACCAGCGTCACAATCGCACTCACCGCCACCACCAGCACCACCAGACGCAACGCCCGCGCCGAGAGCCGCCGGCCCACTTTGGCTCCGACCACGCCACCCAACACCGAGCCCGCCGTGATCAGCAGCACCACCACCCAGTCGACCGGAGCCAGCAGGGCATAGAAAACCCCGGCCGTAGTGTTGGCGACCATGCCGAGCAGGTTCTTGATCGCGTTGGCTTCCCGTGGATCGTCGGAGTACGCGAACTTGAGCACCCCGAGCATGATGACACCCTGCGCCGCACCGAAGTAGCCGCCGTAGATTCCCGTGGCTCCCAGCGGAATATGCAACCGCCACAGCGATCGGTTCGACGGCTGGCCGTCGTCATCCCGGGTGAGGCTGCGCGACGGTACGTACATCAGGATGCAGCCGATCGCGATCAGATACGGCGCCACGGTCGCGAACACATCAGACGGTGCGAGCACCAGCAATGCCCCGCCCAGCACCGCCCCGATCGCCACCGCCACACTCAGGGTCACCAGCAGTCGTCGATGCCGCGGCAGCCACCGGCGGAACCCGATCGCCCCGGATGCCGAGCCGGCGATCAACCCGATGCAGTTGGAGGCGTTGGCTGTCACCGGCGGGACACCCGCGGCCAGCAGCGTCGGAAACGTGATCAGGGTGCCGGCACCGACGACGGCGTTCATCACTCCTGCGGCGAATCCGGCCAGCATCGCCAGCACCGCGGTCAGAGGACTCACCGCTGCCCCTTATCGCATGTCACACCTTGCTGAACTGTGCGGCGGTGAGCTGATACTGCTCGATGGCGGCCGAGCATCCGAAGCCGTGCCCCAGGTACATCGTCAGATCGGTCAGATCCATCACCACGGACACGTTGGTGCGGCCAAGCACCTGATGCGTGCCGACGGGTCCCCCGTGCCGGCAGATGCCCTCGGGTTCTCCTTGGTGATCGCCCAGGATCGATTGGATCTCCTTGACGTTGATTCCGGTGCTCGATACCGCGTCGGAGAGCAGGTGCTCCGCACGCGCTTGGCGAAAGTAGCTGCCCGGTGAGATGTTCCGCAGAATCTGCGTTCGATCCAGCACACCGGCCTGCTTGCCGAGGAAGTGATTGGCGTGTGCCACGTAACCGTGATCGGGGAAATGCAGGGTGTAGCCGGACGGACTGTATTCCAGGTCGACGATCTCCCCTGAGCTGCTGCCGATGACGTAGTTGCCGGACCCGCCACGTTCGGAACCGGTCACCGACCACACCGCCTCCAACGCGCTGCGACTCTGCAGCACACCCCGGGCCAGGGTATGGAAGCTTCCGCCAACCCGATTTACATTGGAGCCCAGCAGGTTCACGCACAAACCGACACCATCGGAGTTCATCCCGAACTTGGCCACCATGCCGGCCTCGGTGACCGTGACCATCCGCAGACCGTCGACCGGCTCGAACTCGAGCATCAACGTCAACGGCAAGGTGTCGGCCAGCCAGTCCCAGTTCTCGGCCAGATACACGTGACCGTTGGTGGTGCTGACCGGGGGCACCCCCAGCGAGGTGCACTCGCTGGCCGACATCAACCCGGATGCGCCGTAGGCTATTTCGGTCCGGAAGTTCAACGCGATGATGTCGGCGACCGGAAGGTCGGCCCCCGCAGCGATCCCGTCGATCTCTTCGCTGAGGTCGGGGTCGGTGGCGCACAGCCAATCCCGGTACGGCTTCCCGAGCTCACGGGCCGCCGGCCAGGAGATGTTCGCAAACGATTCGAACCACCGTTGATATACCTGGATACACTCCCGGATCTCGTCGCGGGTGTGTTCACCGTAGGCGACACCGCGCTCATGCGCGGTGCCCGCCAGTCGCAGCACCCTCATCATGACGCCTCGGCGGTACCGTTCCACGGAACCACGGTGTTGCGTAGCACGCCGATCTTCTCGACCTCGCACTCGACGGAGTCGCCGACCCGCAGGTAGTAGTCCTCGGCATCGACGCGGAAACCCGCCACCCCGGACACGGTGCCGGTGGTCACGATGTCACCGGCGCTGTAGCCCAACGGCGAGTAACGGGCCAGGATTTCGGGGATGGTGGTCCACATCCGGCTCGAGTGCGATTCCTGGCGCGGCTCGCCGTTGACCCGCAACTCCATCTTCAGATCGTGCGGGTTCGGGATCTCGTCGGCGGTGACGATCCAGGGGCCGATCGGGCAGAACGAGTCGATTCCCTTGCAGAAGCCGAAGACACCGGATTTCATTTCATCCCTTTGGATGTCGCGTGCCGTGACGTCGTTGAAGATGACGTATCCGGCCACGTAGTTCATCGCGTCCTCGGGGGCGAACTCGCCGACATCTTGATTGATGACGACAGAGAGCTCGAGTTCGTAGTCGAGTTCCTTGGTCAGGTGATCCGGGTAGCGGATCCCGTCCTCCGGCCCGACGATCGCATCGACGTTCTGCATGAACACGATCCACGGACCCACATTGTGGCTCCACCCGACCCGCTTGGACTCGTCCTCGTGCTCTTTGAAGTTGCCGGCCGTGTGGATCAGCTTGGTCGGTTTGATCGGCGCGAGCAGTCGGCCCCCGGCGGCGGGCACACTGCCGGTCACCCGCCTCTCGATCTCGGCCGGGTTACCGCGGGTCAGCTTGATGAGCTCGCGCATATTGTCCACGCCAACCACATCAATCGTGTCCCCGCGGTGGATACCGACCACGGTTCGTCCATCGGCGGCGGCAAAAGTCGTCAGTTTCATGGTGATAGATCTCCTCGAATGAATACGGATATGACCCGGTCCGGCTACTGGCCGGCGGCCTCGGTCCAGATCACGTCGTTGATGTCGAAACCCGCCGTCAGCGCGCCGTGTTCAACCGACCAGTCGACCAGGTCCTGCATCATCGACACCGCGTCCTCGTCGAAAGCCGGATTGAAGTCGAACAGGGCGATGGTGCGCACGGTGTCTTCGTTGTTGGCGCCGAACTCGGTGGCATAGAACTCGCCGACCTCCTCCGGATGCGCCACCACGTAATCGGCTCCCCGCTTGGTGGCCTCGACGAACGCCTTGGCCGCTTCCGGGTTCTGCTCGATCATTTCCGGTCGCACCCCGTAGGAGGTCAGATCCGACACTCCCGGCACCTCGGTGGCGTCCGCGAGTTGATGGACCTTGTCACCCGACACCGCCTGGGACTGCCATCCGACGGGCTGATAAAGCGCGAACGCATCGATGTCGCCGATCTCCAGCGCCGGTGGCATCTGTTGCGAATCGAGGTTGATGATCTCCACCTTGCTGGTGTCCACCTTGTTGTGGGCGAGGTAGCGCTGCAGCCACCATTCGGAGGTGGAACCGATCCGGGTGGCGATCTTCTTGCCCTCCAGGTCCTTGGCGCTGGTGATGGATCGGTTGGCCATCAGGATCAGAGCCGGCTCACTGCGGGTGGCGATCTGGATCATCCGGTAGTTGGTGCCATCGGTGTTGCCGTAGTTCAACAGTGCCGGTTGCGCACCGGAATACACCACGTCACCGATGCCGGACTTCCACGCCTCCAGCGCCGTGGTGCCCGTCGGGAAGGCGCGAATCTCCACGTCGAGATTGGCCTCGTCGTAGTAGCCGAGCTTCTCGGCGAAGTACGACGGCGCAGTGAACGGGGTCTGCTGCGAAAGCAGCAGCAGCTGTGTCGCGCCGTCCTCACCGCCGTCGTCTGCGCCGCACGCAGTTGCCGATGCCGCGATCAGCACCGTCACCACCACGGTTGCGAACTTCTTCATGACAACTGCCCATCCCTTCCGGACCAAACATCAGCAAAACTGTTGTGCGCGCATCCGATTACCTTCTGAACACTCATCTCACAGCTCCACGCTGGGCATCGGTTGACGGGTGCGGTGCACCTCGTCGATGTCCAGGCCCATCAGGCCGGCGCAGGCCGCGCCGTAGGCCTTGGCCGCCGTCACCATGTCGTCGATGCAGACGTACTCACCGTTGGCGCTGCGGGGATCACCGCTGGCATTGGGTGAGGCGCTGTCATCGACGCGGGTACGGCCCAACCCGTAGAGCACGGTGGGGATGCCCAGCCGGTTCGAATCGATGGCATCCGAGCACCACGGTGGCCCGAACACCGGCCCCAGATCCTCACCGGCCGCCTGATTGTGGGCGTCGACCATGCGCTCGACGACCAGGCTGCTCGGGCTGACCAGAGCACCCGGCCGCGACATGTACCAGTCCACCCGGGCGTCGCCGCGCAGATGTTTGGCCGCGATCTCGGTGACCCGGGAGGTGAAGTCGCGTTGGACGTCGATGGGGAAGACGTTCGGGGGGAAGCGGATGTCGACGTACATGCTGCAGGTGTTCGCGGTGCGGGCGGCCCGCCACGGGTGCCCGCCGCGGATCGCGGCGAAGTTCACCTGCGGCGCCACGCCCTGGAACACGAAGTTCTTGCGATAGTCCGCGACCCAGTCGTTGAGTTCATGCCGCAGTGTCCACATCTCGTCGATCGCGCTGGTCGAGCGGTCCGCCCAGGCGCTGTGGGTGAACGACCCCGAGGTGGTGATCTTGGCCCACGTCGAACCCATGTGCCCGACGTGAGGCACCAGCCCCGTCGGTTCGCCCAGGATGTGGAAATCCGCCACATACCCGTGCTGCAACAGGTATCGAAGTCCCACGCCCTGGCTGTCGTAGCGGCGGCCGGTGAACTCGTCGACCGACCCGAGTTCGATCTCACCGCAGGTGCCGGCGATCACCACGTCGCCGGCGAAGGAAACGCCGGCGCGGCGCATCGCATCCATCATTGCGGCGTAGCAGACGAAGGCGCCTTTCATGTTGAAGATGCCGTTGCCCCAGATGATCCTGTCGTCGACGACGGGTGTGTTCTTCCAGCCGTCGCCGATCAGCCACGGCTCATCACCGCGCACCGAACTGTCCAGGTGACCGCTGAACAGCACGTGTGGTCCGGTGCCGTTCCCGCGCCACCGTGCTGCGACGTTGACCCGGTCCACGTCGCCGTCGCTGTAGAGCGTCTGCAGCTCGGATTCCAGGCCCAGATCGCCGTAGACCTCCTTCAGCAGCACGGCGAGGTCGTATTCTTCCCCGGTGGGGCTGGGGGTTTCGATGACACGTTTGGCCAGGTCGACAATCAGCGATTCGTCGATCAGATCGGCGAATTTCTCGAAATCGAACTCCACTGCGGCACTCCTCTTACTCGTTGAAACTACGGAGAGACTGAATTTTTGGTGTCAGAGATCGGACTGGTAGCGCGTGTAGCGGCCCCACACGTTCTCGAAGAGGTACTTGACCAACCGATCCGACAGGAATCCCATCAGCGAGATCACCGCCAATGCGACGAACATTCGATCCGTTTGTCCCTGCAGCGACGACTGCTGTAGCAGCGCACCGACACCCCGTTGGGCCGCCAACAGCTCGGCGGGAACGATGGTCATGAAGGCCGAGGCCACTCCGAGGCGCACTCCGGCGGCAATGTAGGGCACCGCCGAGGGCAGCACGATCCGGAAGAAGATGACTCCCTCGGAGGCTCCGAAACAGCGGGCGGCCCGAACCCGGGTGCGGGGCGTGCCCGCCACCCCGGCGATGGTGTTCACCGTCACGAAGAACACCACGCCCCAGAACACCAGGAAGTACTTGGAGTTCTCACCGATCCCGAACCACACGATCGAGATCGGGATCATCGCCGTCGGCGACAGGTTACGCATCAGCTGCATGACCGGATCAAGCAGTCGCTCAATGACTTTGACCTGACCGATGAGGATGCCCATCACCACGCCGACGACGCTGCCTGCGATCAGTCCGACGTACACCCGGCGCAGCGAGGCGAGTACGTCGGGCCAGATGCGGCCGGTGCTGACCAACTCCCATGCCCGTGCGGCCACCTGCTGCGGCGGCGGCACGAGGGCCGGGTTGAACAGCGTCATCGACAGGATCCACCAGACGGTGACGAAGATGGCCAACGAGGCGAGCGTCCATGCGACCGTTCGCAGTGCTTCACGCATGGGCGGCACTCCCCAACGACCGGCCGATGGTGTCGATCAGCGTCGACAGCTCGGGATCGGTGGTGCTTCGTGGCCGGTCCGCCGGAATGTCGAAGCGGTGCTTGATCTTGGCGCGGGGCCCGGTGCTCATCACATAGACGGTGTCCGAGAGCAGCACTGCCTCGCCGACATCGTGGGTGACGAACACGACGGTCTTTCCGCTTCCCGCCCAGATCCGCAACAATTCGCGCTGCATCACCTCTCGGGTGATCGCGTCCAACGCACCGAACGGCTCGTCCATCAGCAGCACCGCCGGATCGACCGACAGCGCCCGGGCCAGTTGCAGCTTCTGGCGCATACCCCCGGACAGCTGCGGGGGAATGGAGTCGCGGTGCCGGTCGAGCCCGACCATGGTCAGCAGTTCATCCACCCGGGCGGGCCAATCCGAGCGTGGGACATGCGCCAGGGACAGCGCGAACTCGACGTTGGCCTGCACCGTGCGCCAGGGCAACAGTGCCTGCAACGAGTCCTGAAAGCACATGACGCGTTGCGGTGAGGGCCCGTTGATCGGTTCGCCCTGGAATTCGACGCCACCCGAATCGGGCAGATCGAAACCGGCTAGCATGTTCAGCAGGGTCGACTTGCCGCAACCCGACGGTCCGAGCAGGCTGACAAATTCTCCCTCCCGTATATCGACGGAGCATTCCGACAGCACGTCATTGTGATTGTTCTTGACCGAAAAACGCTTCGTCACCCGATCGGCCCGCAGGATGAACTGCTCGCCGGATTGTTTCTGCCGCTTGGTGTCGCCGCCCGTATCGCGACCGACGTTCATACCCGGATACCTCCACAGTGTGGTAATCGCCTTTGACACAGCACAACCGGTTTATTGAACCCGCGGCAGAACCTTTTCGCCGATCAGCTTGATCTGGGCTTCCCGATCGTCACCCCACAGCTCCAGCTGGACGTGCCGGCAACCGCTGTCGCGATGCTCGATGATCAGATCGGCGACCTCTTCGGGCGTGCCCGCAATGACCTTGGTCTTGTCCATGATCTCGTCGGTGACGACATCGGGGATGACCTTGTTGCCGCCCCGTTCGATCGCCTCCACGACGGGCATCAACTCGGCCGGGCTCAAGCCCGCCTTCTCGAACAGCACGTCGCCAGAACCACGGATATTGCGGGCCTTGTTGATCAGATACCGCCCCAACAATTCTCGCGCCCCTCGGCGTCCGGACTCACGGTCAGGACCGCAGCTGGCGATCAAGGTGGCACCCAGATCCAGCTCCTCCACCTTGCGGTTGGCCTTCTCCGCACCCCGGCGCATGTGCTCGATCGCGTACGGGTAGAACGCGGGTGAGGTCAGGCTCGGTGTGATCAACCCGTCGGCCAGCTCGCCGGCGGTCTGCATCATTCGCGGGCCGCCACCGCCGACATATAGCGGAATCTTCCAGTCGGGAACCTCTGCATTCGGGTCGAGTTCTGGTGCAGTAGCGATATATTCGCGCCCGACGAAATCGACCTTCTTCCCGTCGAGAGTAGCTCGCACGATACGCAGCGTCTCCTCGACATTGGTGCGCGGCCTGCTCTTCGTGTCGTCACCCTGTCCGATGGCGTTCATAAGGATCTTTGATGCGCCTATGCCGCAGTAGAATCGGTCCGGGCCAGCCATCTCCTGAACCACCCGGACGTCCATCGCGGTGACCAAGGGATGGCGGGCGTAGCTGCCGATGATCCCCCATCCGATCTTGAGGTTGGTCGTGGCCTGGGCCAGCAGTGGCGCCAACGCCGTTGCTGAGCGGACCTCTACGCCATGCGTCCGCCACCACGGGTAGGCCTCGGCCAGCCACAGGCTGTCAAATCCGTAGTGATCCAGCGCTTTTGCAGTCTCCAGCATCTTCGACACCGGCTCCATCGTGAGCTGCATGACGCCGACTTGGAATGGAACAGTCATTCATCCTCCTGGTCAATCCCATCGTGGATGGGCACACGGGGAAACACGCCTGCCGACAACAGCCAGGAGACCGAGATGACTTGTGCTGCAACATGACCGATGTCATGTTACGGCTGGTCGAGAAGTCGGGAACTCGGTCCAGTGTGGCCGTCCTCACATGACCGTATCGTTCCGGAATACATGCAACAATAGCGATTTGTTCTGTTACAAATCACCGCACGGTGGAGTGCCAGCCCCCGGCATGCGCGGCGCGCACCACGCGCTCGGCGACATCCTCGACGTCACCGGTGACCAGTCCCACCGTGATTCGCACATGCGGTTTTTCACCGGGACCCACAGTGAACAGGTGTCCGGGGGCTGCGCCCACACCTTCGACCGCCATGCGCATCAATGCCGCCGACTCGTCCTGAACCGGAACCCAGGCGTTGAGCCCATCGTGCCCGACTGTGCGGATCTCGTGCTCGGCCAGGACCGAGGCGAACGAAGTCTGCCGGCGTGCGTACTCGGCCCGCGCGTGTTCCACCTGGGCGGTGACCCGGGGATCAAGCAGCAGCTCTCGCAGCACCCGCTGCAACAACCAACTGGTCCAGCCCTGTCCGAGGTTTCGCAGATGCCCGATTCCGGCGATGACGTCCTCGGGACCGCCCATGGCGGCCAACCGCAGATCCGGTCCATGCGACTTCGAGTAACTGCGGACATGCACGGTCTGTCCGGGGAGTAGCTTGCCCAGAGTCACCTCGCGGGCGGCCGAGATGGCGCTGCCGCACTCGTCTTCGACCACCAACGTTTCGGTGTTCTTGACGATGTTGGCCAGAAGCCGGGCCCGCGGTGTCGTCATGGCGATCCCGGTCGGGTTGTGCGCCCGCGGTTGCAGAAACACCATCTGTGTCGGCGTTCGCATCGCCGCGGCGAACGCTTCGGGAACCATCCCTTCCTCGTCCATCGGCACACCGACCGGTTCTATACCCGCCCAGACCAGCAGATCGAGCAGTCCGCGGACGGTCGGCGTCTCCACAATCACCCGGTCTCCCATCCGCAGTCGGCTGCGGATCAGCAGATCGAGGGCATCGAGCGCCCCGTCGACAACGGTGATCGCCGGCGGCTCGTACGGCCAGGTGGCCGTCAATACCTCCATCAAACTGGGGTCCACGGCGCCCTCGGTGTATCCGGACCGGCTCGCCCCGGTCAGAGCCCGTTGCACCGCCTGGGTGGTATCGGGCAACAGGCGCGGATCAGGTGCGCCCGTCGACAGGTCGAACTCGTAGGGGCGGTCGGCGTTGGCGGGATTCCGGTAGCGGACCTGACGTTGCGTGTGCAGATCCATGATGATCGTGCCCCGCCGCCCGGCGGTTTGAATGGTGCCGGCCCGGACCAGCAATGCCCAGGCCGCGCTCACCGTCGTCGGCGAGAGAGCGAGTTGATGGGCCAACTCCCGGACCGGCGGTAGGCGATCCCCGGGACGTAGGACGCCCTCACGGATCGCTCTGGTGACTGCTTGAGACAGTCCTTTCGCGGACGAATCACTCAGTCGATTCTCGATCTCCGAGATGACGTCCAGCATGTTTGTACTGTAATGATTCTTTTTTGTTCTGGGATGAAAACCGCGATGGTCCGATGCCGCCGCCGCGTAACAACCCAGCGCTACGCCGACCAGTGCTCGTTGCCTTTCCCGCCTGATGTGAGTTCATGGCAGACCGGTTACCGGCGATCACCGTGGCGCTTCCACCGAAAGCGATGTTGCGCGGCGTCAAACACAGCCCTCTGCGCCATGACCGACACAAACCTGCGCCAGCAATTTTCATAGCCCCAGCTCGCAACGATTGGAACTCGAAAACCCTACGGGGTGCCCTAACTCGACGCGTCACGTTCCCGACGGGCCTTGGCACGCCGCTTGCCTTCGTGCATTGCGGCCACCCGCGCGACGGGAATCGTGTGGCCCTGCTCGATGAGGTCGGCCGGTAGGCGTTGTGGGGCAGGCATTGCGTCGGTCCACGACGTGCGGCCGGCGAGCGCGTCGATCGCGGTGTGCACGGTGAAATCGCCTGGCGTGACGCGGTCCAACTCCGACCAGTCCACGGGGAACGACACCGGCAGGCCGGGCCGTAGTCGCGGACTGTAGGCCGCGGCTACGGTGGCCCCGCCGGAGCGGGTGGCGTCCACGAACACCTTGCCCTCGCGGTCCTCCACGATGAACGCCGTCGTCGCGATCGCGGGATCCAACGCCTCGGCACGCGCTGCGAGTGCGCGCGTCGCCGCGGCGACATCGTCGACGGGCGGGTGGGTGTCGATGGGGACGAAGATGTGTACACCGCGCGATCCGCTGGTCTTGACGGCCCCGGAAAGTCCGCAGTTCGACAGCGCGGTTCGCACGAGATGTGCCACGGCCACCACGGCGGAGAAATCACCGCCGTCGGGCGGATCGAGATCGAGTACCAGATGGGTGGGCTGGTAGATGTTGTCGGCCGGTCCCAGTGCCGGGTGGTATTCGACCGCACGCTGATTGGCCAGCCACAACAGCGTGCGCCGGTCATCGCAGACGATGTAACGGATCTCGCGCTTCGACGACTCGGCCCACATGGGTACGGTACGTACCCAGTTGGGTGCGTACTTGGGAATGTTCTTCTGTACGAACGGTTTCTGGCCCCGCAACGTCCTGATCACCGTCAGTGGACGATTGGCGAGCGCCGGCAGGATGTGGTCGGCGACGGCATCGAGATAGTCCACGAGATCGCGTTTGGTGGCGCCGATGCCGGGCGCCAGGGGGTCGTCGAGGTGCGTGAGGTCGACACCGGCGCGCTGCTCTGGGCCACTCATTGCGCCACCTTAACGGCGCGCTCGGGGTGTATAGCAGGTGCCGGCATGATCAGTCGGTTGCGACACGGTCACGGATGGATCGCTTTTGATGGCTCAATGATCACAAATGCCTCAGTGATCACTATCGTCACAAGCGCCCACTCTAGACGTCGGTGCGACGTCCCGCTCCGGAAGGTGTGACATGTCGCGACGTCCCCACGCTCCGACGCTGACCCCCATGGTCGCCATGGCGGCCTTCGCCGCGGTCGGCCTCACTGCGGCGATCACCGTGGCGCCGCCTGCTGCTGCCGAACCATGCACGGGCGCGGCCGCGGCGATCCAACCGCCGGCCAACCAGGGCCCCGCGCCCGCGCTGCCCGGGCTCACCGGCGGTCCGCCGCGCGGCCACCGGCCCTCTGGTGCGAACGACGACGCGCCGTTGCCGAGGCTCGGGCAACTTTCTCGCGACCTGCTCAAGGCCGTGACGCCGCGCTCGGGGCAGGTGCGACAGCAGGCGGGCGTCCTGCCACAGCCACAACCGCAGCCACAACCGCAGCCGCAACCGGCGCCCCAGCCGCAGGTGCAGGCGCAGCCCGCGCCCGCGCCCGCGCCGCCACCGTCGCCGCCGGGCACTACGCTCGTCGGGTGGGTGACCGGACCGGAGAGCCCCAACGACACCGCGCGCAAGTTCGCGATCACCGGCACCGACCTCGGGATCATGTGGGACAACGGCAATCCCGGTGCGCGTCAGGTGCTCATGGCCTTCGGCGACACCTACGGCTACTGCAGCGTCCGCGGTCAGCAGTGGCGGTACAACGTGTTGTTCCGCAGCCAGGACGGGGCACTGTCGAACACCATCGCCGTGCCGAACGGCGTTGCCCGCAACAACTTCTCGGGGTCACCGGTGTTGGCGCCCGGGATCTCCAAGCAGATCATCAACAGCACCAAGTGGGCGGCGACCGAGAAAGGCATCATCCCGACCGCGGGTGTGTCGGTGGGCACGACGCAGTACCTGAACTTCATGTCCATCCGGAACTGGGACAGCGACGGCCGGTGGTCCACCAACTACTCGGCGATCGCGGTCTCGCCGGACAACGGCGAGAACTGGGGTGTGTATCCCGGCACCGTGCGTACGCCGGGCGACGGTCTGGTGTCGGGTGCCCGCTACGTGCGTGGCAACGAGAACTTCCAGCAGGCCGCGTTCCTCAAACCCGGCCCGGGTGACCAGTATCTGTACATGTTCGGCACGCCGTCCGGGCGTGGGGGCGCGGCGTTCATCGCGCGGGTCGCGCCGGGGGCCGTGCCCGATCTCAACCGGTACGAGTACTGGAACTCGAACTCCAACTCGTGGGTGCCGCGCGATCCGGGGGCGGCGACGCCGGTGATCCCCGGTCCGGTGGGTGAGCTCTCGGCGCAGTACAACACGTATCTCAAGCAGTACGTCGTGTTGTACTGCAACGGCGCCAACGATGTGGTGATGCGCACGGCGCCTGCGCCACAGGGCCCGTGGAGTCCCGAACAGTTGCTGGTGCCCTCGATGCAGTACCCGGGCGGCATCTACGCGCCGTTCCTGCACCCGTGGTCGACGGGTAAGGAACTGTACTTCAATCTGTCATTGTGGTCGGCCTACAACGTCATGTTGATGAGGACGGTTCTGCCCTAGCGCGGCTGCGCCAGCAGTGCGCCGCCCAGCCAGCGTCGCAGGAAGCGCCGCAACTCTTCTGGTGACCGCGTCTGCTGGTTGGGGGCGACGAAGAACGACAGCATGATGCGCAGGGTGAACTCGACGAGTTCGCGCTGGGCGGTCTCGTCGTAACCGTATGCCGCCCAGTCGACGTCGAAGCGCTTGAGCATCCGCATGCCGAAATCCTGTGCCTCGTCCGACGCCAGGCTGCCCGAGTGCGCGTGCAGGTACGGCTCCGACAGCAGGATCCCCAGATGCGGTGTGCGCGTGACCTCTTCGAGCGTGAACAGCACTCCGTCGGTCATCGCGTCGGCCGGATCGGTGATGCCCCGCACGTGCGCGGCGAGACGGTCGAGGAAACTGTCGACGGAGGCGATCGCCGCGGCTTTCATGAGCGCGTCGGCGGTGGGGAAGTAGCGGTAAACGGTTTGGCGGATGACGCCGAGTGAGGCCGCGACGTCGGCGATGCTCACGTCGGACCCGGTCTCGGAGATGAGTTCGACCGCGGCCTCGACGATGCGTGCCGAGGCCTCTTCGTCGTCGGCGGGCGGGCGTCCGTCCCATCCACGTCTACGCGCCACTGCTGTCACCTGCTGCCGACGACATGCCAGCAGGATATCGCCAGGCACTCGGCATTGACCTTTGTCGGGCTACAAGTAATCATACAGAGCAACTCAGATTTGTATGATTATTGAATCAGCGAGGTGTCATCGATGACAGACCTGATCGTGCGGAAGATGCGGTTCGCCTTCGCCGACCACCACGTGCCCTTCCTGTGGAACGAGGCCAACCCGGCGTTCTCCAGCATGGCCAACGCCGTGTCGTTTCTGGCCATCGCGTTCGAGAAGATGATCGGCCACATGATCACCGAGGCCATGCCGCACATCACCGACCCCGAGATCGCTGAGGAGGCACAGGCTTTCGTGCGCCAGGAGGGCCAGCACTCGATGGCCCACCGTCAGCACGCCAAGGGTCTGATCAAGAGCTATCCCGCGCTCAAGGAGACCCTCGACGAGGTGGTCAAGGCGTTCGACGACCTCACCGCCAACACCCCGCTGAAGTACCGCCTGGCCTACACCGCCGACCTCGAGGCGACGTTCACCCCGGTGTTCAAGCTCATGCTCGACCACGACGACACGCTCTTCGCGCCCGGCGACGACCGCGTGGCGTCGTTGTTTTTGTGGCACTTCGTCGAGGAGGTCGAGCACCGCAGCTCGGCGCTGATCATCTACGACGCCGTCGTCGACGACCCCTGGTACCGCATGCGCGTGGCCCCCTCGGTGTTCAAGCACGTCTGGGGTGTGTTGCGCCTGGCCTGCGAAGGGTTCAACAAACACGTCCCGGTGTCCGAACGCGGGGTGGACGCGATGTCGATGTTCGGCATGCAGGCCCGCAGGAAGAAGCTCATGCAGCGGCTGCCGTTCCTCGCCGCCCCCGACGACGGCCCGATCGCCAACGCGTTCGGCCATCTGCCCGTGCGCGACATGCTGGTGGCGCTCGTCGGCGTGGTACGCAGCCAGATCCCCGGGCACGATCCCGCGCACGAGAAGCTGCCCGCACTGGCCGACGAGTGGTTCGCCCGGTACGAGACGGGCTACGACGTCACCCAGTGGTACACCGCAGGCGAGAAGGCGGACGTGGCCAATGTCTGACCTGTGTACCCCCACGTTCGCCGATCTCGCACAGCGGATGGGCTTCTCCTGTGACGACATCGGTGGCCTGGTCTCGTTCCGCAACCCGTTCGGTCTGGAGAACTGGACATTGCTCGCCCTCGAGATCCTCGTCATCACCGGTGCCGTACTGGCGCTGGTGTACGCGGTCAACCGCTATCGGCGACAAGGCGATCCGACCAACGTGGTTTTGTGGTTCGGCGCCATCGCCTACCTGCTGATCATCGAACCGCCGCTGTACTTTCCGGCCGCGTTCGGCATCGAAGAGCACGTCGACACCATGTTCGCGCACAACCTGTTCACGGTGGAGTTCCTGTGGGGACGTCTGCCGCTCTACATCGTCGCGATCTATCCCATGATGGCCACGGTGTCTTTCGAGATCGTGCGCAGGCTCGGGGTTTTCACGCGGTACGGATCATTCGTGGGTGCGCTGGCGGTCGGCTTCGTGCACCACGCGTTCTACGAGATCTTCGACCACCTGGGCCCGCAGTTGCGGTGGTGGGAGTGGACGCTGGAGCACCCGCTCAACCAGCCGTTCTTCGACTCGGTGCCGCTGCCCAGCGTCGTGGTGTTCGCGGCGCTGTGGCCCACGTCGTTGGCGTTCTGCGTGCAGTTCTTCGTCGGTCGCCACGTCGATGGCGGTCGGTCGTTCACCGGCGGTCAGATCGCGCTGCGCACCGTGGTGGTCGGTGTGCTGGCCTCGGTGGGGACGTTCATCCTGCCGCTGCCCGCCACCGTCTCCGGTTCGCTTTCGGGCAGCACGGTCGTCGGCGGTGTCGTGTATGCGCTGGAACTGTTGGCGCTCAGCGTCGTCGCGGTCGCGGTGATGTTCGCGCAGTGGCGCCGCCTGCGGTCGCCGTCCCGGCCGCCGCTGGGGCCGGGCGGGGTGATCCTGGGCTACGCCGCGGTGTATCTGGCGGTGATGACCGTGCTGTGGCTGACCGCGCTGCCTGACTGGTTCGGTGCGGTCGGTGGCGTCACCGCCGACGGCGACCCCATCGGCAGTCTCTGGTACACCGTGCTGTGCCTGATGGTCGCCGCGCTGGCGCTTGCCGCGGCGGTGACGGTGCGGCCGGTGGCCTCCGCGACGGCCGAGGCGGCGGAGTCGACGCAGGCGCAGCCGCAGGCCTGAGATCGCCACACCCCGCGGGCAATGCGGCAGAATGGCGCGAATGGCGACACCGCCGCAGCGTCCTGATCGGCCCGGTGGCCGGCCCGGCCCGCAGCCCGGCCGGCGTCCTGTGCCGCCCAGCCGGGGCTTTCCACCGCCCGACCCGGCCACCCGGCGCCTACCCCGGCCACCCCGCCCGACAGGGCCGGCCGGGCCCGATGGGCCCACCGAACAGCTGCGGGCACCGCGTCCGGAGCCTCCGACCGAACAGATGCGTGCGCGCCGCCCACCGCTCGACGCGGCCGCCACGGAGAAGATCACCCGGCCACGCCCGCCCGTCGCACAGGGCGGACCGCTGGGTGCGTCACCGCCTGCCGTCAAGCGGGCGTGGCTGCGCACCTGGCAGGCCGCGGTGCTGATCGCCGTCATCGTGGTGGCGCTGGTGGTCGGTGGGCTGGCCGGCGCCGAACTGTACGCGCGCCACCGCGCGGGCACGTTGCTCGTCGCGGTGGCCGAATGCGTCGTGGAGGACAACGCCACGGTGTCCTTCGGGGTGAACCCACCGTTCCTGTGGCAGCACATCACCGGCCACTACACCAACATCTCGGTGCAAACCGCGGGCAGGCAGGTGCAGGCCGCCGAGGGCATGACTGCCGATGTCACGCTCAAGGACATCCGCCTGCAGGGCACCGCCGACTCCAAGGGCACCATCGGATCGCTGACGGCGACGCTGAGTTGGACCTCCGAGGGCATCAAGGACACTGTCGCGGCGAACCTGCCCGGCGTCGGAAGCCTCGTCACCGGCGTCAGCACCGACGCCGCGGCGGGCACCCTCACGCTGGAGGCGGCGGGCGACAACCGCGTCACCGCGCGGCCGGTCGTCACCGACGGCGACCTCACGTTGGAGGTCCTCGACGTCACCGGCCCGTTCTCCAAGGAGACGGTGCAGGACGCGCTGAACGGGTTGACCACCAAGCTCAACGAGAACTACCCGTTGGGCATCCACGCCGACAGCGTCGCGGTGACCGACACGGGTCTCGTCGGAAGGTTCTCCAGCCAGGACGCGTCTATACCCAATGACGAAGCCGATCCGTGTTTCGCGCGTCTGTGAGAAAGGTGAACCTGTGCATCTGAGGACTGCTGGGAGAACGGCTGCAAAAACGGTGCTCGCTTCGGTTGCGCTCGCCGCACTGGCGGGTGTGGGCACCCCGCATGCCACGGCCGACGACCTGAGCCCGCTGGTTCCTCTCGTCGACGCTGCCGCGCAGCGCCTGCAGACCGCAGATCCGGTGGCGGCGTCCAAGTTCCGCTCGGGCGGCGCGATCGACGACCCGGACCGCGAACAACAGGTGATCGCCGCGGTCACCGGGGACGCCACCCGGCACAACATCGACCCCGGATACGTCCACGATGTCTTCCGCAATCAGATCGACGCCACATCGTCGGTGGAGCACACCCGCTTCGCGCAGTGGAAGCTCGACCCGGCCGCGGCACCGTCGTCGGCGCCCGACCTGTCCGAGTCGCGGCAGAAGATCGACACGCTCAACCGCACGATGGTCGACGAGATCGCCCGGCAGTGGCCGGTTCTGCACTCGCCCGTGTGCCGGCCCGACCTCGACAGGGCCCTCGACGCGGTGGCCACGGCACGTGGGTTCGATCCGGTGTACCGACACGCGCTCGAATACGCGACGCATTCGTACTGCCGATGAGGCTTTACATCCCCGTCAAGAATTGACGTTTCTGTAGGACGCCAGCGGGTATTCACAGGCCCAAGGAGGTGCCAGAAATGCCCACATGGAGCTGGATAGCAATAGGTGTAGTCGTCGCCGTACTCGTGATCTTGGCAGCGATCTGCCTGGTGTCGATGAACCGTCACAAACGAAGTGAAAGGTTGAGAAGTCACTTCGGACCCGAATACGACCGCACGGTGGACACCGCGGGGGACCGTAAGGCCGCCGAGAAGGAACTGCTCGGACGCCAGCGGGCGCACAAGAAGCTCGACATCGTCGAACTCACGCCCGAGGCTCGCGCACGTTACTTCCAGGCGTGGACCGCCACGCAGGCCGAATTCGTCGACGACCCGGCCGGTGCGGTGCGTGACGCGGACCGGCTGGTCACCGATGTGATGCGCGAACGCGGTTATCCCATCGACGATTTCGAGCAGCGTGCGGCCGACATCTCGGTCGACCATCCGAAGGTCGTCGAGCACTATCGGGCCGCTCATGTGCTGCATCTGGCGCAGGAGCACGGTGAGATCGGCACCGAGGCGCAGCGCGAGGCGATCGTTCACTACCGTGCGCTGTTCGAACAACTTCTCGGTGTCCATCCCACCTCGAACATGCCCAACACGCCCGAGGAGACACGGTCATGACCGCCAACGACCAGCCCTCGGCCGCAGCGGCTGCCCCGCAGACCGGCTATCAGGCGACGGGCACCGAACCCGTTGCGCCACAGCAACAACTGGCGCAGACACAGCCGATCCCGCCCATGGGCGCCGACGGCACCCAAGCGCCGGTTGAGATGAATCAGGGCGCGGCAGTGGGTCAGACTCAGACGAGCCAGACCGACACGAATCAGGGTGCGGCAGTGGGCCATACCGACGGGATGTATCCGAATACGGGTGAGCCCACCGACGGTGGGCTGTTCGCCGACGATGACCGCACCGGCCTGCGGGCGCGGTGGGACGCGCTGCAGGCGTCTTTCGTCGACAACCCCAAAC
Organism: Mycolicibacterium smegmatis; assembly: GCF_001457595.1. Lineage (GTDB taxonomy): Bacteria > Actinomycetota > Actinomycetes > Mycobacteriales > Mycobacteriaceae > Mycobacterium > Mycobacterium smegmatis. The sequence continues at coordinate 2,262,882 of NZ_LN831039.1, forward strand.
AGTGTGTGCAAGAGGCCGATGGCCTCGTGGAAGAGGTCGTTCAGCGCCTCACCGCGAGCTTCGCCCACGCCCGTTCACGGCTCGACGAGCAGTGGTCGCAGGGGCAGGATGCCTCGACCGAGGATCTCCGCATCGCCTTGCAGCGCTACCGGGACTTCTTTCAGCGACTGCTCACAGTCTGACCGGACAACGACTCCGCCGGACCGCGACTCAGTCGCGGTTCGGCGGAGTCGTAGATCACCAGGAACACCAGATCGTCGGTCCCGGTGTTGGTGAGGTTGTGCCGGGCATGCGCGGGAACCTTGACGAACGTGCCCGGTTTCACCTGCCATGTCTGTCCGTCGATCTGGACCTCGCCGCTACCGGTGAGGAAATAGAACGCGTGGTTGTAGGGATGGCTGTGCAGCGGAGATCCGCCGCCCGCCCCAAACGCGTGAGCTGGGCGTTGAACGCCGACGTGTAGTCGACGTCGGCCACGTTGTCACTCAACCAGAAGTCGCGGCCCAGATCGGTTTTGTGCCCCCGGTGGGCTTGTCGGTCATGTGGATCTCCCTTCTACACGTGGATCCGTGTTGGGAAGTCTCGTCGCGACGGCCACCGGCGGCATTGCCGCTGACGGCAAACCAGGACTACCGGCTGACCGGTAGGCAACTCACAGGCTGTCGATGATGGCGTTCTTGAGCGCCTCGGAGTTGGTGCCGAACACCGCCTGGACACTGTTGCCGACCTCGAGGACGCCTGCGGCGCCGAGCGCGCGGAGCCGGTCGTGATCCACCTTTGTCTTGTCGGCGACCTCCATGCGCAACCGCGTGATGCACGCGTCGACGTTGACCAGGTTCTCCCGCCCCCCGAAGGCCGCGATGAGCTGCTCGGCCTCGCTGTCGGCGCGCTCGGGCGCCGCGACAGTACCGGCGGCGCCCGCCGCGCCGCCCGCGGTGACGGCCGTCGCCGACGTCTCGCCCTCGCCGAGGTTGGCCGCCTCCTCGGCGGCGAACTCCGACTCGGGCTCCCGGCCCGGGGTCCGCATGTTCCACTTGGTGATCGCGAACCGGAACATCAGGTAGTAGACGACGAAGAACACCACACCCATCGCGATCAGCAGCGGGATGTTCTTCGCGGCCGGCGCCGTGCCGTAGAGCAGCAGGTCGATCAGACCTGCCGAGAACGAGAAGCCCAGATGGATGTCGAGCAGGTAGGCGATCGCCAGCGACAACCCGGTGAGCACCGCGTGGATGACGTAGAGCGGGAATGCCACGAACATGAAGGCGAACTCGAGCGGTTCGGTCACGCCCGTGAGGAACGCGGTGAGCGCCGCGGCCGACAGGATGCCCACCGCGACCTTGCGCTGCCTTTTGTTGGCGACGTGGATCATCGCCAGCGCGGCGGCCGGCAACCCGAACATCAGGATCGGGTAGAAGCCTGACGTGAGGATGCCCGCGGTGGGATCGCCCGCGGCAAATCTGGTGAGCTCGCCGGTGACCACCTGGCCGTCCGCGGTCTGGTAGTCGCCGTAGATGAACCAGACATACGAGTTGGGGATGTGGTGCAGGCCCAGGGGAATCAGCATGCGGTTGGCGAATCCGTAGACGAACGCGCCGAGCGCGCCTGCCCCGCCGATGAACCGGCCGAGCGCGGTCAGGCCTGCGTCGAAGATGGGGTAGAAGTAGCTCATCAGGAACGCCACGAACAGCGACGCCAGTGACACCACGATGGGGACGAATCGTCTTCCGCCGAAAAAGCCCAGATACGACGGTAATTGGATGGTGTGGTACCGGTCGAACAACCATGCGGTGAGCAGGCCGACGACGATACCGGCGAACACGCTGTAGTTGATCTGCGCCTGATCGCCTGCCTTGTCCACCTCACCGGCCAGCACGATCGGCGACATGGTCTTGAACACGGCCTCCACCACGAGATAGCCGACGACTGCCGCGAGCGCGGTCGATCCGTCGGCCTTGCGCGCGAATCCGATGGCGACACCCACCGCAAACAACAGGGGAAGATTGCTGAAAAGCGCGTCGCCCGCAGCGCTCATGGCCTTGAAGAACGGGCCGATGACCGGTGATTCGATGCGACCGAGCAGATCAGGCTGGCCTATGCGCAGCAGGATGCCCGCCGCGGGCAGCACCGCGATGGGCAGCATGAGGCTTTTGCCGAGGCGCTGCAGCTGTGCGAACCCTGGGATCCGCAGCCCTGATTTCCTCTGTGTTGCTTCAGGTTTCGCCGCGTTGCTCATCGCATCATCGCCCTTCCGGCCGCGTTGTGTGCGCTCACTGCTCAAACTCTGCCGAAGCTTAGACGAGAACGCGACTCGAAGAGTCGAACTCGAAACGTTGGGACGGCTCGTATGGTTGGAACACGAACGCAAAGGAGTCAGACCGTGACCATCACGTCAGTTCTCGCCCCGGTGGGTGGGCGCGCAGTCGCCCTGTCCGAGATTCCCGACCCGGTGTTCTCCGCGGGCATGGTGGGCCACGGCGCCGCGGTGGATCCACCGCACGAGGTGGTGCAGGCCGTGGCGCCGGTGAGCGGGAAACTGCTCAAGCTCATGCCGCACGCCTATGTGGTGATGACCGCGGACAACGTGGGAGTGCTGGTCCACCTGGGCATCGACACCGTGCAACTGAGCGGCGAGGGGTTCACCACCCACGTCGCCCAGGGCGACACCGTGACCGCAGGGCAACTCGTGATCACCTACGACGTCGCGGCGGTCGTGGCCAAGGGCCTCAATCCCATTGTCCCGGTGGTGATCATGGACGAGCGCGAACCGGGAAACATCACCGCGTCCGAAGCGGTGCGCACAGGCGCCGACATCGCCACGGGCGCTGAACTTTTCACCGCCGCCAAGTAACCGACCAACCGACCGGATCACATGGAAGTCATCATCCTGCCCGACCCCGGACGCATCGGCAGCCTTGCGGCCGATGCCATCACCGCGTTGATCACGCGCAAACCCGACGCCGTGCTCGGCCTGGCGACCGGAAGTTCCCCGCTTGCCGTCTACGACGAACTGGTGTCCCGGTACGAAGCCGGGCAGATCTCGTTCCGGCAGGCCAGGGGATTCACCCTCGACGAGTACGTCGGCCTGCCCGCCGACCACCCCGAGCGCTACCGCAACGTCATCGACACGGCATTCGCCGCGCGGGTCGACTTCGCGCCGGGCGCGGTACAGGGTCCCGACGGACTCGCCGACGACATCCCCGCGGCCTGCGCGGCGTACGAGGCCGCGATCCGCGACGCCGGCGGCGTCGACCTGCAGATCCTCGGCATCGGCACCGACGGGCACATCGCATTCAACGAGCCCGGCTCCTCACTCGCGTCGCGCACCCGCATCAAGACGCTGACCCGCCAGACCCGCGTCGACAACGCCAGGTTCTTCGGCGGCGACCTCGACCAGGTGCCCACCCACTGCCTCACCCAGGGCCTCGGCACCATCATGGAGGCCAGGCATCTGATCCTGATCGCGATGGGCCGCAGCAAGGCCGAGGCCGTGCACCACCTGGTGGAGGGTGCGGTGAGCGCCATGTGGCCGGCGACCGTGCTGCAGATGCACCCCCACGTGACCGTGTTGCTCGACGACGCTGCGGCACAACGCCTGCAACTCGTGGACTACTACCGCGAGACCTACCGCGCCAAACCGGCCTGGCAGGGCATCTGACATGCTGCTGACCGCCGACACCGTGCTCACCGGCACCGAACTGCTGCGGCCCGGCTGGCTGGAGATCGCCTCTGACCGCGTGGTCGCGGTGGGTGCCGGAGCCCCGCCCGCGCAGGCCGATCGGAACCTCGGCGCGGCCACCGTGGTCCCCGGCTTCGTCGACACCCACCTGCACGGCGGGGGTGGCGGCAACTTCTCCGCCGCCACCGACGACGAGACCGCCAGGGCGGTCGCGCTGCACCGCGCCCACGGCAGCACCACGCTGGTGGCCTCCCTGGTCACGGCCGGGCCCGAGGACCTGCTGCGCCAGGTCTCCGGTCTGGCACGGCAGGTGCGCGCCGGACTGATCGACGGTATCCATCTCGAGGGTCCGTGGTTGTCGACCCTGCGGTGCGGCGCCCACCAGCCGGTCCTGATGCGCGACCCCGACCCGGGCGAGATCGGCCGGGTGCTCGACGCGGGCGAGGGGACCGTCCGCATGGTCACCATCGCGCCGGAGCGCGACGGCGCACTCGCGGCCATCGCGCAGCTCGTAAATGCCGGGGTGGTCGCCGCGGTCGGGCACACCGAGGCGACGTATGACCAGACGCGGGCCGCGATCGACGCGGGCGCCACGGTGGGCACGCATCTGTTCAACGCGATGCGCCCGATCGACCGCCGCGAACCCGGGCCTGCCGTCGCGCTGACCGAGGATTCACGGGTCACCGTCGAGATGATCGTCGACGGGGTACACGTGGCGCCCGCGATCTATCGCCACATCACACAGACCGTTGGGCCGGAACGGCTTTCGCTGATCACCGATGCGATGGCCGCCACCGGGATGTCTGACGGTGTGTACCGCCTCGGACCGCTCGACATCGACGTCGTGGCGGGTGTGGCGCGCGTGGCAGGTACCGACACCATCGCCGGGAGCACCGCGACCATGGAGCAGGTGTTCCGCCTCGCGGTGGCGCACTGCGGTTTGCCCCGCGACGACGCACTGTCGCTCGCCGTCCGCCAGGCGTGTGTCAACCCGGCTCGCGCGCTCGGACTGCCCGCGGCGGGGTTGGCCGCAGGTGCCCGCGCCGACCTCGTGGTGCTCGATCACGACCTCGCTGTCACGGCCGTGATGCGGGCAGGGGAGTGGGTCGTGACCCCCGGCGCGGCGCACACGGTGTGACCGCAAGTTGAATCCAAGCCTCGCAGAAGAACTTTCCCGTTCAAGCACTCACCGAACCGGGCGCGCGGAACCGCCGCGGCGGTTATCTTCAGCAGCGTAAAGTCGGCGCGTCGACGCGGGGAGCGCTTGGGGGTGGTCGATGTCGGGCTGGCCGTTCGTCGGGCGGGATGACGAGCTCCGTGAGGCGGCAGAAGCCTTGCGGGACAGTTCACGTGGCGTCGTGCTGGCGGGGCCCTCCGGCGTCGGCAAGACCGCACTGGCGCGAGCGCTGGCCGGTCAGCTCGAAACCGAGGGATACACGATCCGTTACGTGCTGGGCACCGAGACCGGCCAGGCCGTGCCGTTCGGCGCGTTCCACCACACGCTGGAGTTGTCCGACGCGCACGAGCCCACCGTGATGCTGGCCGCCGCGCACCACACCCTGTCCGCCGACCCGAATGTCCTCATCGTCGTCGACGACGCACAGTACCTGGACCCGCTCTCCGCGCTGCTGGTGCAGCAGCTCGCGGTGCACGGATCCATCAAGCTGATCGTGACCATGCGTTCAGGTGCCACGACGTCCGACGCGGTGACGGCCCTGTGGAAAGAACACCTGCTGGTGCGCCTGGACGTGGAGCCGTTCAGCCGCGCACAGACCTCCGAGGTGGCATCGACGGTGCTGGGCGGCGAGGTCGACGAACACGCGGTCGCCGAGTTGCATCGCTACTCGTCGGGCAGCCCGATGTTCCTGCGTGGCGTACTCACGGCCGCGATGGGCGACGGGGTGTTGGTGCAGGCCCACGGCAGGTGGCGCCTGCGCGGCAACCTGCGTCCCAGTCCCGACCTCTACGAGCTGATCGCGTCGCGGGTACAGACCTTCAGCGCAGAAGAACTCGATGTCGCGGAGGTGGTCGCGACCGCCGACATGCTCGATTGGCATGTGCTGCTGGCGATCTGCGGACCGGATGCGGTCGCGCGTGCCGAGCGCCGCGGCGCGATCCAGGTGACCAGCGCCGGCAGTCATGCCGTGGTGCAGCCCGGACACCCCATCATCGGTGAGGTGGTGCGGTCACGATGTCCGGTGTCGCGGACCCGACAGATCAACACCCTGGTGGCAGAACATCTCTCGGCGCAACTGCGGGTCGCCACCGACGCGTCGGCGGTGGATGTGCGGACCCGGATCCAGCTGGCACGCTTCATGACCCGCGCCGAATCGCCCCCGGACACCGACCTCGTCACCGAGGCCGCGGCGAGCGCGGTGACCATGTCCGATCTGGTTCTCGGCGAACAACTTGCGCGCTTCGCCGTCGAGCACGGCGCCGGGGTGAACGCGGCGCTGGTGCTCGCCGACGCGATCAGCTGGCAGGGGCGCGGCGACGAGGCCGACGCGCTGCTGGCACGATTCCCGCCCGACGGTGAGGACGACCTGACCGTCACCCGCTGGGGGTGCCAGCGTGCGGCCAACCTGTTCTTCGTGTGCGGGCGCCCGGAACCCGCGTGGGAGGTGCTCGCGAAGACCCGAGACGCGGTGGGCTCGGAAAAACTCGCGGGATTCGTGACCGCCATGGAGGTCGCGTTCACCTACTTCTCGGCCGACATGGCCGGTGCCGCGGCCGCCGGGTCCGCCGCGCTGGCGACCGAGATGATGCCCGCGGCTACGGTGTGGGTCGCGTTGGCCACCGCGGGCGCACTGGCCAAGTCCGGCCGGTTCAGCGAGGTCGCTGCCGTGGTGCGGACCGGCGAGCGCGCGGCGAGCCGCTGCGAGTCAGGCCCGCACCGCTACTCGCTGCCGCTCGCGGAGGTGCTCGCGGGCACGCTGGCCGGCGAGTTCGACGACGCCCAGCGGGCCTGCGACCGGTATGCCGCGGCCAGCTCGGGCATACCGCAGGCCGACGTCATGGTGACGGCCCTGGCGGGGCGGATGAAGCTGGCCCGGGGCCAACTCGAGGACGCCTGTGAACTGCTGCAGGCGGCCGTGTGGTCGATGGCCGCGAAGCTGCCGCCCGGGTGGCCGATGCTGGTTGCGTCGTGGCTGGCGCAGGCCGAGGGAGCCCGCGGCAACGCCGAGGCCGCGGACGTCGCACTTACCAAGGCCGAGGCCGAAGTCGGGCCCCAGGTCGAGGTGTTCGCACCCGAGCTCGAACTGGCACGCGCGTGGCGGGCCGCCGCGGCCGGTGAGACGTCACGAGCCCAGCACCATGCGGTGCTCGCGGCGCAGAACGCTCACGCCGCGGGAATGACCGCCGTCGAACTGACGGCCCTGCACACCTCGACGCGGTTCGGGGACCGCACCGTCGACGCCCGGATACAGCAGCTGGCCACCGAACTCGACTGCCCACTGGGTGAGGCGATCGCGCTGCACAGCTCCGGGCTGGCGGGCCATGACGGCCACCGGCTCGTCACCGCCGCCGACCGCTTCGAACGCATCGGTGCGATGGTGCTGGCGGGCGACGCCGCCGCGCACGCGTCGCGGGAATTCGGCCGGCGGGGCGAGCGCGGCAACGAGCTGGAGGCCTCCACGCGGGCGCACTGGCTCGCGAGCCGGTGTGGGGCCGTCACGCCCGCGTTGCGGTGCGCCGCGGATCCCCTGCCGCTGACACCGCGCGAGTGGGAGATCGCCAACCTGGTGAGCAGCGGGTTGAGCAATCGCCAGGTCGCCGACAGGCTGTGTCTGTCGGTGCGCACGGTGGACGGCCACCTGTACCGGATGTTCGCCAAACTCGGTGTGGCAGACCGTGATCAGCTGGCCAAGCTGATCCGGTTCCGGCCCGCGACCTGATCAGCCGAGCAGGTCACGCACCTCGGCGGGACCGGCGGCGGCCAGTGCCGCCCCCGCGGTCTCGGTGGCGCGCCGGTCGTCGACCGCGCGCACGGCCTCCTTGGTCGTCGGGATCGCCGGCGGCGTGACACTCAACGCGTCGACACCGAGGCCGATCAGCAACGGCACCGCGCGTGCATCGGCCGCGAACTCACCGCACACCGACACCGACGCCGCACCCGCGGCGCCGCGGCATGTCGCGGCGATCAGGTGCAGCAACCCGGGATCGAACGTGTCGCCGATACCGGCCACGGCGTCGTTGTTGCGGTCCGCCGCCAGCGCGTACTGCGTCAGATCGTTGGTGCCGATGGACAGGAAGTCCACGTGGCGGGAGAACGCCGCCGATTTCAGTGCCGCGGCAGGGACTTCGACCATCATGCCGACCTGCAGGCCTGCCGGAGGTCGCGGGCCGGCCCGGCGCACCGCGTCGTCGAGCAGGCGGCGCGCGGCGAACAGTTCGTCGAGCGTGGTGATCATCGGGAACATCACGCGCAGCGGAATGTCCTGTGCGAGTTTGGCCATCGCGAGCAACTGGTCGGAGAACACGTCGGGGTGGGCGAGCGACAACCGGATGCCGCGCACCCCGAGGTATGGGTTGAGTTCGGCGGCGGCGGGGAGGAACTCCAGTGGTTTGTCACCGCCCACGTCGAGCGTGCGCAGCGTCATGCGGCGGTCCCCGAGCGACTCGGCGATCTTGCGGTACACCGCGAGTTGTTCATCGACGTCGGGAGCCTGCCTACGGCCGAGGAACAGGAACTCGGTGCGGATCAGACCCGCGTGATCGGCACCGAGTGCGGCTGCCGCGCGCGCGTCCTCGACACCGGCGATGTTGGCGCCCACCGCGACGGTGCGGCCCCCTCGTGTGACCGCGGGCTCCCCGGCGCGCTGCAGCGCGGCCTGGCGTCGCCGCGTGAGGGTCTCGGCCTCGTGCCGGAACTGCTCGCGGACGTCGGCGGGCGGGTCCACGATGAACTCGCCGCGGGTCGCGTCCACGGCGACGACCGTGCCGTCGGGGATGCCGAGCACACCGGGGCCCGCGCCGACGATCACCGGTATTCCCTTGGCCCGCAGCAGGATCACGTTGTGCGCATGTGGGCTGCCGAACGCCAGGAGCACCGCGACCACGCGCTGCGGATCGAGTTCGGCGGCCTCGGCCGGGGTGAGGTCACCGGCCACCAGCACACCGCTGGCCGCCGCCGCGTCGCCCTCGGTGCCGAGCATGGCCCGCAACACCTGGTCACCGACCGCACGGACATCCTCGGCACGGGCCTGCAGATACGGATCCGGCAGCGCGTCGAACTCCGCGGCCAGCGTGGCCACGGCTTGCGACCATGCGGCGGCGGCGTTTTCGCCCTGCTCGATGCGCGCACGTGCGGCGCCCAGCAGCGCGTCGTCGTCGAGCAGCAGTTGATGTGCGTCGAAGATCGACGCCTCGGCTTCACCTATGTCGCGGCTCGTCGCGGCCCGGAGTGCGCCGATGGTGCGGCGGGTGTCGGCGATCGCCGTGCCCAGTCGGCGCCACTCGGCAGCGGGGTCGGCCGCGGGGGCGTCCGGCACGTCGGGGGTCTGTGACCGTGCCGAATATGCCGGGCCGACACCCATTCCGGGGCCCGCGCCGATCGGGGTGTGCGCCGTTGCCGGTGCCGCAGGTGGTGCCTCGGTGTGGTCCTCGTCGAAATTGCGGGCCGCCAGGGAAAGGAGGTGCTGCAGGGTCTCGTGGGCCTGGCCGCCCGACACCCGCAGTTCGACCTCGTCGCCGCATCGCACCGCGAGGGTCGCGATGCGCGAGAGGCTGCCGCCGTCGACCCAGGGGGAGTCGACGCGGGGGTTACGGATCCGCACCCGCGCGTCGCGGCGGCGGACCTCGGCGACGAACCGTGCGGCGGGACGGGCGTGCAGGCCATGCGGGTTGTTGACGACGAAGCTGCCGGTCAACTCGTCGGGCTCGGCGGTGTCGTCGGCCGGCGCCGGGGGTGTCGCCGGTTCGAGATGGGCGGCCTTGCCTGCCAACGCGCCTGCCGCCTCGGCGGCCACCTCGTCGAGCGCCGCGTCGCCCGCCGCCGCGACCGCCGCCACCACCAGTCCCTCGACCAGGGGCGCCGGGCACAGCACGGTCCTGGCACGGACGTCGTCGTCGAGCAACTCCAGGGCGAGTTCGGCCGAAAGCACCGCGCTGCCCAGGTCCATCAACACCAGCACCCCGTCGCCGCTGTCGGCGGAGGTGATGGCCTCGAGGATCGCCGACGCGTCGGTGCCCAGCGTGGTGTCGTCGAGGCCGGCCGCGATCGAGATCCGGACGGCCTTGCCGTGCAACATCTCCTGCGCGAGTCCGACCGCCGCGCGTGCCAGGGGGCGGCTGTGGGAGACGACGACGATGCCGACCGTCATGAAGTGCTCCCCGCCGCGGTGGCCGCGGCCGCGATCAGCATGGCCGCCGACGTGGCACCGGGATCGATGTGCCCCACGCTGCGCTGACCCAGGTAACTGGCCCGGCCCTTGCGCGCGATCATGGATTCGGTGGCGTCGCGGCCCTTCTCGGCGGCGGTGGCGGCGGCCGCCAGGGCGCCCGGCAGATCGGTGTCGCCTTCGAGCGCGGCGTCCAGGGCGTCGAGCGCGGGGGCCAGCGCGTCGAACATCGTCTTGTCGTTGGCCTCGGCGCGTCCGCGCTGGACGACACCGTCCACGCCGGCGCGCAGCGCCTTGGCGAAATCGCTTGCACTGACGGTGTCGTCGGTCCCGAGCGCCGGGGCCATCCGCAGGAAGAACGTGCCGTACAGCGGCCCGCTGGCGCCGCCGACCGATTTCACGAGCGTCATCCCCACCTGTTTGCACAGGCCCGCCATGTCGGCCGGTGGGGCCTCGTCGATCTGTGTGACCACCGCGGACATCCCACGCTGCATGTTGATGCCGTGGTCGGCGTCACCGATCGCGGCGTCGAGATCCGTGAGGTGCTGGGCATTTTCGTCGATCAGCCGGGCGTACTCGCGCAGCCAGGCGGTCAGTGTCGACAGGTCCATCTCAGCATCCCCTCCGCAGTGCCGGGGTGTTGACCGGGTGATCCCACAGTTGCAGCAGATCGTCGTCGGCCTTGAGGATGGTCACCGAACAGCCCGCCATGTCCAGGCTCGTGATGTAGGGCCCGACGAGTGAGCGCGCGACGCGGATGCCCGCCTTGTCGAGGATGGCGGCGAATTCGGCGTACATGACGTACAACTCGATGAGCGGGGTGGCGCCCATGCTGTTGACGAACAGGATCACCCCGTCGCCGCCGGTGAAGTCGAGGTCGGACAGCACCGGTTCGGCCATGAGTTCGGCAACGGCCTTGGCCGGTTGCAACGGCACGCGGTCGCGCCCGGGTTCGCCGTGGATGCCTATACCGACCTCGATCTCGTCGTCGGGAAGGTCGAAGGTGGGGTGGCCCACGGCGGGCACGGTGCACGAGGTGAGGGCGACGCCCATGCTGCGGGAAGCGGCGTTCACCCGGCGTGCCACGTCGGCGACCTCGGTCACCGACCGGCCCTGTTCGGCTGCGGCCCCGGCGATCTTCTCCACGAGCACGGTCGCGCCGACCCCGCGGCGGCCCGCGGTGAACGTGCTGTCGCACACCGCGACGTCGTCGTCGACCAGCACCGATTCGACGGTGATGCCCTCTGCGGCAGCGAGTTCCGCGGCCATCTCGAAGTTCATCACGTCACCGGTGTAGTTCTTCACGATGTGCACCACACCGGCGCCGCTGTCGACGTTCTTGGTGGCTTCGAGCATCTGGTCGGGGACCGGGGACGTGAACACCTCACCGGCGCAGGCCGCGTCGAGCATGCCCGCGCCCACGAAGCCGCCGTGCAGCGGTTCGTGACCCGAACCGCCACCCGAGATCAACCCGACCTTGCCTGCCACGGGCGCGTCGCCGCGGTAGATGATCCGGTTGGTGTGGTCGATGCGCAGTTCCGGGTGGGCAAATGCCATGCCGCGCAGGGCATCGGCGATCACATCGGCGGGATCGTTGATGAGCTTTTTCATGTGCCTTCCTCAGTTGGTCGCACTCGACATGGGCGGGGCGGAGACAGGGGCGGGGTTGCCGGCGGGGAGCGTGCGGGTGCGGGAGACCGCGACGAAGGCCAGCGCCGCGACCACACCCGCGAAGAGTTCGGCGGCCAGATAGACCGGTAGCTGACTCCACGTCACGGTGCCGCCGGCGATCTGCTGGACCAGCATGGGACCGAAGGTGCGGGCGGGGTTGATCGAGGCGCCCGTGGTGGGCGCCACTGGGATGATCGCCGCGAACACCACGAGGCCGATGGCCACGCCGGCGAATCCTGCGGCGGCCCTGCGGTGTATCACTCCGAAAACGGTGAACACAAGAATGAACGTACCCACGAACTCTGCGAAAAAGGCTTGGATGGCCGTGACATCTGCGGTGTAGGTCGCGATGCCCAGACCCGCGTCGCGGGCCGCCGTACCGAGCACGCCGAGAATGGCGCTGGCGCCGATGATCGCGCCGAGCACCTGCGCGGCGATGTAGGCAGGCACGCGCGACCACGGGAACTGGCCGGTCACGGCGAGCCCGACGGTGACCGCGGGGTTGATGTGATTGCCCGAGATGTGGCCCAGGGCGTACACGGTGGCCACGACCACCGTCGCGAATGCCAGGGAGATCATGCCCAGGTCGGCCATCGTGAAGGGGGCATCTCCGTTGACGATGATGGTCGCGGGGACGGCGCCCACCCCGACGAACACCAAGAAGGCCGTGCCGATCACCTCGGCGGCCAGTTTCTGGATCAATGACGGCTCGTCCATGACGTCCTCCCGGGACACGGCTGGCTACGGGAATCAGCGCTGTCGGTAATGTCGGATGGCATTCGATAATGTCGAATGTGATCTGGACCATACGCTTATGCTTCGGTGACCACAAGAGGTTCTGGCCGAAGTTCTGACGGAAGGGGGGTCGCCATGATCCAGGCGGTCGATCGCGCCCTCCGGATCCTCACGGTGCTGCAGGGCGGGCGGCGGATGAGCCTGGGCGAGATCGCGTCCGCCATCGAACTCGCGCCGTCGACCGTCCATGGCCTGGTGCGCACGCTGCTCGCGCACGGCATGGTGCAGCAGGAGCTGGACTCGGGCCGGTACCGGCTCGGGCCGGCCACCCTGCGTCTGGGCAACGTCTACCTCGACACTCTCGAATTGCGTTCGCGCGTCACGGTGTGGGCGGAGAGCCTCGCCCGCCGGACCGGATGCGCCGTGCGGACCGCGGTGCTGCTGTTCGACGAGGTCGTCGTCGTCGCACACGAACCGCGTCCCGACGGCACCCGCCAGATGCCCGAGGTCGGCATCGTGATCCCCGCGCACGCCAGCGCGCTCGGCAAGGCGATGCTGGCCTTCCAGGACGGCTATCGCCCCGAGGCGCCGCTGCGCAGCATGACCGGCGAGACCGTGACCGACCCCGAGGTGCTGGCGGCCCAACTTGCGCAGGTGCGCGCCACCGGGATGGCTACCGAGGCCGAAGAGGCCGTGCTCGGTGAATGTTCCAGCGCCGCAGCGGTGTTCGACGCCACGGGCGAGGTGGCCGGGGCGATCGCGCTCGTGGTGCCCGCCGCACGGTGGCCGTTGGCGCCCGATGCCGTCGACGCGCTGCGCGATACGGCCCGCGCGGTGTCACGCGAACTCGGGGCCACGGTGTGGCCGGCCCGCCGCGCCTGATTGCGTTTCTGCGTCGAGAGCGACGAAAACGTCGTCACGACGCACTCGCAGCGACATTTACGTCGCTCTCGGCGTCAGTCCTGGCTACTCATGCGGTCGCCGACGAACTCCAGCAGTCGCGGATCCGGTGAGGTGAAGCGGTCGACCTCCTCGCCGCCGTCGCAACGCAGCAGTGCGATCGTCAGGCCGTCGCGGGTGCGGGCAACCACCTGCCAGTGACCGCCGGAGTCCTCCCAGCGCTGCAGATCCGCGACACGATCAACCGTCATGCTCCTACCATTGCACGGCATGGCCTCCAAGCATGAAGTGCGGTTGGCGCGGGTGTACGAGGAGCCCGAACCGGGGGAGGGGCACCGCGTCCTCGTGGACCGGCTGTGGCCCAGAGGGCTGCGCAAGGACGATCCGCGGATCGGGCAGTGGCTGCCGGAGGTCGCGCCGTCCACCGGATTGCGCCGCTGGTACGGCCACGCCCCTGAGCGCTACGACGAATTCGTCGAGCGTTACACCGCCGAACTGGAGACACCCGCTGCGGCCGCGGCGCTCGACGAGTTGCGCGGCATCGTGCGTGCCGCGCCCGTGGTGTTGGTGACGGCAACCAAGGAGATCGAGCTGAGCCACCTCTCGGTGCTGGCCGGCCTGCTCGCCTGACGGGTGCTGGCCGCCGTCTCGACCGGGGTGGGAAGGTAAAGCTACCCTCACCCGCTGCGGTAGGCTCGTCGCTCAAATGACCGACATCAACACCGACACCGACGAGGCGCTCGAACCTGTTCTCAAGCGCGAACTGACGGACATCTCCGACGCCGTGCGCGCGGTGCCTGCGCCCCCGGTCCCGGTCCTCGCCGAGCCGTACAGCATCAGGCTTGCCGACGCCGAGGCCGACTGTGAACTGGTGTCGGAGTGGATGAACCGTCCACACCTCGTGGAGGCCTGGGAGTACCCGTGGCCGCCGCAGCGCTGGCGTCGTTACCTGCAGGCGCAACTCGACGGCGAGTACTCGCGCCCGTTGATCACCGATTTCCGCGGCAAACCGGCCGGCTACGTCGAGTTGTACCGTGCGGCGAAGGATTCCATCGCGCCGCGGTATGCCGCCGACCCGTATGACATCGGGATGCATGCGGCGATCGCCGATCTGCGGTTTGTCAACCGCGGGATCGCCCCGATCCTGTTGCCGCGCATCGTGGCCAGCGTGTTCGAGCTCGAACCGGATTGCAGGCGCATCATGTTCGACCCCGACCACCGCAACACCGGCGCGCGGCGCCTCTGTGAGTGGGCCGGCTGTGCGTTCCTCGGCGAGCATCAGATGTCCAACCGCCGCATGGCGCTCTACGTGCTGCCCCGCACACCCGACGACATCCCTGAATCCGCCGCTTAGGCGTTACGTAGCACCGCGAGCGTGCGCGTCTGCCGCTCGACACACCGCAAATCAGCAGCAGTCAGCGCACTTTCGTAGCACCGCGAGCGTGCGCGTCTGCCGCTCGACACACCGCAAATCAGCAGCAGTCAGCGCACCTTCGCGGCCCACGAACGTGCGTCAACTGCTGACCAAACACGGCATGTCGACAGGCAAACACGCACGCTCGCTGTGCTGAGAGACCACCTGCCCAGCGGTGCTGAGAAGCCACCTACACAGCGTCAGGGCCGGCGAACTCGGCGTATCCGTCGTAGTCGGGCTTCATCGCGGCGGCGACGAGTTCCCACAGCACCTCGTCGGTGCCGCCGCCCACGCGTGCGAGTTTCATGTCGCGCCACCACTTGCCCAGCGGGGTCTCGTCGACCAGATAGCCCGAGCCGCCGAAGATGTGCATGCACTCCGAGATCACCTCTTCGCCGAGGCGGGCCGCGGTGACCTTGAACGCGGCCGCGGCGCGCAGGTCGAGCTTGCCGCCGGCGGCGATACCCGCAAGGCCGTAGCGCAGCATGTCGACGCGGGCCTGCAGGTCGGCCATCCGCATCCGCAGGGCCTGGTGCTCGTAGAGGGTGTGTCCGAACTGCCGGCGTTTCATCATGCGCGCCAGCGTGATTCCGAGGATGCGCTGTGAACCCGAGGCGACCTGCCCGGCGATCGACATGCGTTCGTGGGCCAGACCCCACGAGATCGCCGCGAGGCCCGTTCCGGCGCGGGCCACGAGGGCCTGTTCGGGCACCCAGGTGTCGATGTGCACCGCGGCGGTGTCGAGCGGACCGGCACCCACCTTGCGGTACGGCGTCTGTACCTCGCACTGCGACGTGGGCACCGCGATCACCAGCACGTTGCCGTGCCTGCTCGTCGGGTCGTGGTCGACGCCGCGCGCCACCACGATGATGTGGTCGGCGATCGGCGAGAGCGATACGAACTTCTTGATGCCCTTGACTTCGAAACCGCCACGCGCGGAGCGCACCTCGGTCTCCACGATCTGCAGATCCGAACCGCCGGACTCCTCGGAGGCGCCGATGCACAGCACCGCCTCGCCGCGGATGGCCTGCTCGCAGATGTTGCGCAGGTAATCCGACCTGCCGAACCGGCGCAGCACGCAGATCGCCGAATCGTGCAGGCTCACACCCACACCGATGCCCGCGGACCCGAGCCGTCCCAGCGAGAACGCCAACTCGATCAACTTGGCCACATCGGGTTGCTGAGCGTCACCCCACTTCTCGGTGAACACGCCGTTGCGGCCCAGGTGTTCGATGAGCTGACGCGGAAAACGTTCGGTCTCTTCGGCTTCGGCGGTCCACTGCGTGACCTGATCGTCGAAGACGCGGTCGAGGAGTTCGCGATACTCCTCGACGGTCGTGGTCGACGGCGTCAGCGCCGGTGCTGAGGCGGTCATCCTTTCGATTCCTCCAACTGTCGTTTGACCTCCAGGCGGCGCAGCTTGCCCGAAGAGGTGCGCGGGAGTGAGCCGGGCGCCAGGAACACCACATCGGCGGGGACGACGCCGCATTCGGAGGCGACGCGCTGCACCACCTCGCTGCGTGCTCCGGCTTCGTCGGGGCCGCGGAACTCCGCGGCGATCACCAGGCCGGGGCGCACGGCACGCTCGTTGGTACCGACGGCCACCACAGCGCCTTCGCGAACGCCCTTGACCCGCGCGGCGATCCGCTCGATCTCGGTGGGGAAGATGTTGCGTCCGGCGACGGTGATCAGTTCCTTCTTCCGACCGCAGATCACCAGTCCGTCGTCGGTGAGGTAGCCGAGGTCTCCGGTGGGGAACCACTCGCCGGGGTCCAGGGGAGCCTCTCCTCGGTAGCCGGACATCATCGAGGTGCCGCGGATCTCGACCTCACCGACCTCGCGGTCGACGACGCCGGCGTCCTCGTCACCGGGTTGCAGTCGCACCTCCATGCCGGCGATGGCGTGGCCGAGGACGGCCAGCTTCTGCGTCGACGACCCCGCCTCGGTCGTGACGGTGATCTCGTCGACCTTGAGGCCGACGCCGGGCACGGGAACCGTGACGGCGCACGAGGATTCGGCGAGCCCATACGACGGTGACAGGGCCCCCGGATCGAACCCGAACCGGCTGAGTTCGGTGCCGAACCGTGCGGTGCCGTCGATGTCGACGGGTTCGCCACCGTTGAGGGCGAACCGCATCGCCGAGAGGTCCACGTCGGTGAGCCGGCGCGAGTACTTGCCGATCAGGCCGTACGCCATGTTCGGCGCCGCGGTGAGCGTGGCGCGGCTCTCCGTCAGCCAGTGCACCCAGCTGAACGGCGCGGAGGCGAACGCGGTGGTCGGCGCCTGCCAGGTCTCGGTTCCCCCCACGGCGGCGCTGAGCAGGAAGGTCAGGCCCATGTCGTGGTACAGCGGCAGCCACGAGCAGCCGATGTCGCTGCCGGCCAGGCCGACCCGCTCGGCGAGGCCGCGCAGGTTCGCCAGCACCGCGTCGGGTCGCAACTGTGCGGTGCGCGGGGTCCCGGTGGATCCCGCGGTGCCCTGCAGGACCGCGAACTCGCCCAGTGGCGCGCCGAGTTCCAGCGTGGTGGAGCGCTGGGCGTGGGCCACCTCGGCGTCGTCGTGGATCACGAGAGAGCTGTCACGGGTGCGGAGTTGCTCGAGGTAGGAGCCGTGGCTGAACACCGTCGTGACGCCGATATTGGCGAATCGGTTCAGCGTCGAGTCCGCCCACTGGTCGGGATCGGCGCCGCGGACCAGGCCGGGCAGGATCGACACGGCCGACCCGGCGAGCAGCGCACCGAGGATCGCCGCGACGCCCTCGACGGTCGGTTCGCCGACGATGCCGACGGCCGAGGAGCCGTCCTGGCCGATGCGCTCGGCGACGTTCTGTGCCCGCAGGTGCACCTGCCCCCACGGATGCCGGTGCCACGTACGGGTTTCCGGTTCGAACACCACGAGGTCGGCGCTGCTGGTGGTCATGGCCTCCGTCAGCGCCGCGGAGAGCACGTTCACTGGTTGCTCTGCTCCGCGGGGATCTTCGCGAGGATGGCGGCTTCGAGGTCGCCGACGGTGTCGCAGCTCAGCAAATCCTCCTCGGACAGTGCCACGCCCAGCTTGTCCTCGATGGCCACCATGCCGACGGCGAATGCCACCGAGTCGAGGCCCACGTCGTCGACGAGACGGGAATCCCGGGTCACCCTGCGGATGTCAACATTCATGTCCTCACGGAGGATCTCGGTCAGGGCGGCGCTGATCGCATCAGGGGATGTTGACTGCATGAGCAGGGACGGTACACCTGAGAGTTAAGGTAGGCTAGGCTTACCCACCTTCTGTGAGCTCAGTAACTGTGGTAAGCGAGCGCCGTGCTGCCCGACCGGTGCGGACCGTCGATCGTGACCGCCGCGGGCACCATCTCCGCGGTCACCACGCCGTGCCCGGCCGTCACCTCGTCCACGATCTCGAAACCGGCCGCGATGCGCTCTGGCGTGTCGACGACGACCGTCGTCACCGGCACGTACCGGGCGACTTGAAACAGACTGTCGCCGTGCAGTTCCCCGTCACCGCAGAACCCCCACACCCCGCGCACCACGGTCGCCCCGCCCGCGGCGCCGGATCCCAGCAGGCGCCGCACCAGGGCGCGGTGCACCGGCACCCCGTCGTGCAGCGCGGCGCCGGCGGTGTGGATCATCAACTTCTGCCAGATCGCCCGCCCCTGCGTGTCGGTCGCGGGCAGTGCCGCGGGTTTGCCGATGAGCTTCCCGTCGCGCTTGCACACCTCGGCGCGCTCGACCGTCATCAGGGGACGGTCGAGCAGCGCGGTCAACTCACCCAGCGCGGCGCCGACCTGTTCACCGGATCCGACCGCGATGATCATCACCGGCACGTGGGTGTTGGGGCTGAAGAACCGGGCCCGGCGCCGCTGGCCGTGGAACGTCCCGTCCACCCCCACGAACACCGTCGCCGCGGCGAACCCCAGGCGGTGCAGCAGCGCGATCACCGCGCGGTGCGCGGGAGCCCCCGCGACGCGATGGTGACGTCCGACGTAGATCGTGAGCTTGCTGGTCGACGGGATGGTCGGTGCCGGAGTCGCCGCGGTGACCAACTGGGCGCGCTCGAGGGTGATCAACCCGCGCGGCACCATCTCGACGGCCTGCTCGGCGAGCGCCGCGATCGTCGCGGCGGTGTCGACCGCCGCGACCGCCACTGCCGGATCCTCTGACATGGTCAGCGTCTCGTCGGTACGTATCTGCCTGCTCGGGCCGAAGCCGGCCGCCCCGCGCAGCATCACGCTGGTGGCGACGCCGGCATCGCCGTACAGGTCGAACAGCGCGTCGGCGGCGAACCGGTCGCCGTGGCGTTGGCGTTCACCGAAGTACCCGGTGAGTTTCAGATAGTCCGCAGTGGTCACAGCCGACCTCCCAGGAACACGCCCAGCCCGGCTGCGGCCAATCCGAGCACCACGCTCACCACGAGGTTGGCCACCACCGATCGAATCTGGCGTTCCTCGCCGAGGCGCTGTGTCTCCAGCATCCACGTCGAGAACGTGGTGTAGGACCCGACGAAACCGGTGCCCACCACCAGCGCAACATTCGCGGGCAGCGCCAGACCGCCGAGGAATCCGAGCAGCAGCGCACCGCTGACGTTCACTGCGAGGGTGCCGTACGGAAAACCACCGGGCGTCCGCGCCGACACCGTCCGGTCGACCAGGAACCGGCATACCGCACCGAGGCCGCCCAGGAGCGCGACGCCCGTCCACACCAGGACCGTCACCGCAGCACCCGCGCTCTGCGCACCAGCGCCGTGGCACCCGCGACCGCGACCACGCCGGCCGCGAGGCTGGCCGCGGTGTACCCGGCCGCCAGGCCGACGTGGCCGTGCTCGATCATGCCGATGGTCTCGACCTGCATGGTGGAGAACGTCGTCAACCCGCCGCAGAACCCGGTGCCCAGCAGCGGCCTGCGGTAGCTCGACACCGGCAGCCGCTCCAGCAGCCGGGTGGTGAAGTAGCCCAGCAGGAACGCGCCCACGATGTTCACCGCGAACGTCGGCCACGGCCACCGGCCGGGATCCGGCGCCATGAGCGTCTCCAGACCGGCGCGGGCCAGCGTGCCCAGGGCTCCGCCGACGAACACCGCGGCCAACTCACGTGGGTCGTGGCGGGTCATAGATCAAAAGTATGGCCGCAACACCCCAACCGCGCGGCGACGCCGCGGCGCAGAGAGCAGAATCGGAAACATGTCAGCCAATCCGCGCGCAGGTCAACCCGCACAGCCCGAGGATCTCATCGACGTCGCCCACGTGGTGACGGCGTACTACACCAGACGGCCCGATCCGGAGGACGTCGCGCAGCAGGTGGCGTTCGGGACCTCGGGACACCGCGGGTCCAGTCTCGACACGGCGTTCAACGAGGCCCACATCCTGGCCACCACGCAGGCGATCGTCGAATACCGCGCGGCGCAGGGCATCACCGGCCCGCTGTTCATCGGCCGCGACACCCACGCCCTGTCGGAGCCCGCATGGGCCTCCGCATTGGAAGTGCTGGCCGCCAACGACGTTGTGGCGATGATCGATTCGGGTGACCGCTACACACCCACGCCCGCGGTCAGCCACGCGATCCTCACATTCAACCGGGGCCGCGAGGGCGATCTCGCCGACGGCATCGTCGTCACCCCGTCGCACAACCCGCCGCGCGACGGCGGCTTCAAGTACAACCCGCCCAACGGCGGGCCCGCCGACAGCGACGCGACCTCCGTCATCGCCAAGCGGGCCAACGTGATCCTGGCCGACAACCTCAAAGCCGTGAAACGCATGCCGCTGGCGCGCGCGCTGCAGACCGTGCACCGCTACGACTACCTCGACGCCTACGTCGCCGACCTGCCCAATGTGGTGAACCTGCACGCGATCCGTGCCGAGGGCGTCCGCATCGGGGCCGACCCGCTCGGCGGCGCGAGCGTGGACTACTGGGGCGCGATCGCCGAACGCCACCAGATCGACCTGACCGTGGTCAACCCGCTCGTCGACGCCACGTGGCGATTCATGACGCTCGACACCGACGGCAAGATCCGCATGGACTGCAGCTCGCCCAACGCGATGGCCTCGCTGATCGCCAACCGTGACGCCTACCAGATCGCCACCGGCAACGACGCCGACTCCGACCGGCACGGCATCGTCACGCCCGACGGCGGGCTGCTCAACCCGAACCACTACCTCGCCGTCGCGATCGACTACCTCTACACCCACCGGCCCGACTGGCCGCAGAGCACCGCCGTCGGCAAGACCGCGGTGAGTTCCTCGATCATCGACCGCGTGGTCGCCGGGCTCGAACGCAAGCTGGTCGAGGTGCCGGTGGGCTTCAAGTGGTTCGTCGACGGTCTGGTCGGCGGCAGCATCGGCTTCGGTGGCGAGGAGAGCGCGGGCGCGTCGTTCCTGCGCACCGACGGCACGGTGTGGACCACCGACAAGGACGGCATCATCCTCGCGCTGCTCGCGTCGGAGATCCTCGCGGTGACAGGGAAGACGCCGTCGCAGCGGTACGCCGAACTCGCCGAACAGTACGGCGCACCCACCTACGCGCGCATCGACGCGCCCGCCGACCGTGAGCAGAAGGCGCGGCTGTCCAAGCTCTCGCCCGAGCAGGTCACCGCCACCGAGTTGGCCGGTGAACCGATCACCGCGAAGCTCACGGCCGCGCCGGGCAACGGCGCCGCGCTCGGCGGCCTGAAGGTGACGACGGAGAACGCGTGGTTTGCCGCGCGGCCGTCGGGCACCGAGGACGTCTACAAGATCTACGCCGAGTCCTTCAAGGGCCCCGAGCACCTCGCGGAGGTGCAGCAGGCCGCCAAGGACGTGGTGAATACAGTCATCGGGTGAGCTCCTGTCCTGCGGAGGGCGACTGTTCGGCGCCCGAGAAGCCCAAGCTGCCCGGTGAAGTCTGGGTTCTGATCGTCGCGAACGCGGTCATCGCCCTGGGTTACGGCGTGGTGGCACCCGTACTTCCGCAGTATGCGCGCCATTTCGGGGTGAGCATCAGCGCGGCGACGTTCGTCATCACCGCGTTCGCGCTGATGCGGCTGTGTTTCGCCCCGGCGACCGGCGTGCTGATCCAGCGGCTGGGGGAGCGGCGGATCTACGTCAACGGCCTGGTGATCGTCGCGCTGTCGACAGGGGCGTGCGCGTTCGCGCAGACGTACTGGCAGTTGCTGCTGTTCCGCTCGCTCGGCGGGATCGGGTCGACCATGTTCTTCGTGTCGGCGCTCGGGCTGATGATCCGCATCAGTCCCGAGGACGCCCGGGGCCGCGTCGCGGGCATGTTCTCGTCGGCGTTCCTCGTCGGGTCGGTCGGCGGCCCGGTCCTCGGCAGCCTCACCGCCGGTCTGGGACTCAGCGCGCCGTTCCTCATCTACGGCGCGGCGTTGCTGGTCGCCGCCGCTGTGGTGTTCATCAGCCTGCGCCATTCGTCGCTGGCCGCACCCGCACCCGACGACGGGCCCAAGGTGACGGTGCGCGCGGCGCTGCGCAACGGCGCTTACCGGGCCGCGCTGGTGTCCAACCTCGCCACTGGGTGGTCGGCGTTCGGGCTGCGGATCGCGCTGGTGCCGTTGTTCATCGCCGAGGTGCTGCACCGAGGGCCCGGCATCGCGGGTCTCGCGCTGGCCACCTTCGCGATCGGCAACGTCGGCGCCGTGATCCCCAGCGGCTATCTGTCCGACCGGGTGGGGCGCCGTGTGCTGCTCATCATCGGCCTGACCGCGGCCGGGATCTCGACCGCGGTGGTCGGCCTCACCGACGGGCTGCCGATGTTCCTCGCGGCCGCGTTGGTCGCCGGTTTCGCGACGGGCATCTTCACCGCACCGCAGCAGGCCGCCGTCGCCGACATCATCGGCAACAAGGCCCGCGGCGGCACCGCGGTGGCGACGTTCCAGATGATGGCCGACGTCGGTTCCATCGGCGGGTCGCTGCTGGTGGGCCTGATCGCGCAGTACCTGTCGTTCTCGTGGGCATTCGTGATCAGCGGCGTCATCCTGCTGCTCGCCGCACTGTGCTGGACGTTCGCGCCGGAGACCCGGCCACGCCCGTCCGCCGAGCACACCCCGGCGCGGCCGCTGGGGCCCGAAGCCGGCGGAGAGGTGCCCTGACCAGCCATTTTGTATTGCCTGGCACCTGTGGTGTACCTTCGTTGAGCACGACATCAGGGGCTATGGCGCAGTTGGTAGCGCACCACACTGGCAGTGTGGGGGTCAGGGGTTCGAATCCCCTTAGCTCCACTCCTCAGATACCCGCTCCGGCCATTGGTCGGGGCGGGTTTCGTCGTTTCCTCGAGGCAGCTTCATGGCGATGAGTGGCCCGGCTCGGCGACGCGCATGGTTACCGGCGCCAACCCGGGCGCCAGTCCGCTGATGATCAACGGTCGCCGGGGCTGCCGATGGTTTCGGTCATTCATCCGGCGTGTAGATGACGACATCGTTGAAACGCGGTGTGATCAGAATCCCCTGTGTAGCACCGCTAATGAACGTCAACATACATCGCCGACCCCTGCCCAAGAAGAAACCACTGCTTGCAGGCTGACCGGTCTAACCGGACCGGCTGCGTCGCCCGGCCCGTGCGGCGAACGCGTCGAGCGCGCTGAGGACTTCTGGTGCGCGCCAGGCTCTGTTGCGGGCGCGGTCGGTGAACTCGGCGATGATTCCGGCGGCGGTCAACGGGTCGACATATCGGCGAGCGTTCCCGGTCGTTATGCCAAGTTCACGCTGCAGAAGTTGCGCGTTGAAGACCGGATGCTGGATGAGCAGGTCGGCGACCCGATGAACAGCTGAGTCCCGTCGGGCAGCGATCCTGGTATCCCACTCCTCGCGAATTGATCTGAGGTCGGTGACCAGTCGGCGTCCGTTCGCGACCGCGAGCAGCGACGCTTCCGAGAGCCGCTCGACGATGGGTGCGGGATCACCGTCGCGATAGGAGCCGAGGGCGCCGAAGTAGGCATCGGTGTCGGTGAGGAGCCCGGCCGAAACCGGGACGGTGATCTGGCGAGTGAGTCGCTTGTGGCGCAGCATCGCTTGGATCAGTGCGCGGCCGGTCCGACCGTTGCCGTCGGTGAAGGGATGGATTGTCTCGAACTGTGCGTGGGCGATGGCGATCTGGGGGAGGCTGGGCACATCGGCGCGACGGGTGAAGGCGAGCAGATCCTCGATCGCGCCGGGCACGCGGGTGTGATGAGGTGCGATGTAGTCGGCGCCGCGGGGGCCGAAATTCCCACCGCCGATCCAAACCTGCTCAGTGCGCCAGTTTCCGGCGGAGACAGGGGCGCTGTGGTGCATCAGGGCGGCGTGCATGGCCAGGATCGCTTTGTCGTCGAGTCGGTCGGCCAGCGCGACTGCAGCCTTCATGGCTTCGGTGTTGCTCACGATGAGGGCGGCATTGCGCCGGCTGGTGTCGCCGAGGGCTTCGGCTTCGGCGATCGCGCGGGCGGAGGCCGTCAGGTTTTCGATGTTCGAACTCGCCGCGGACTCCGATCGCAACAAGACGGCGGCGAAGGGCGCGATCTCCTCGCCGAGCTCAGCGTCGAAACGTGTGATCTCGTTGCTCGCTTCTTCGGCGTCAGCCAGGACCGCCGCAGGAAGCGACACCGCGAGTTCGGCGATGGAAGCCGGGATCGCGGCCTCGTACTCTCCGGCTTGTCGCTGCGCCGCCCGCAGGTCCGCGAGTCCGTAACCGGCTTCGACGGGCGCGTCCCACGTCAGCGTCTCGTACGTGAGCGCGGTGCCCTCCCCAGCTGATGCCACAAATGGAAGATAGCATCACTTCATCCCTTAAGTGATGCTATCGAGCGCCCCGAGCATCATGTGTCAGCTGGCTGTTCGCGGACCTCTTCGCCTCCTCTGGGAGGGACCTGACGGAGAATTCAATCCAGATTTCGGACCGGCCAAGGACATACCCGACGAACTCCAACGCCAGTACCGCATTGCCGAGGCCCAGGGCATTCCGGTCGAATGGCGAGTAGCCGAACCGAAGGCGGCAGAGGCGATTGAGCGGATCGTCGAACGTGAAGGCTATGACGACCTGATTACGGTTACGGTGGTACCGCCACAGTGAAGAAGGGGACAGGAGTGCTCTGGTTGATCGGCGGTTGGGGTAACCGCCCGGATTCGCTGCAGGACGCGGCGCGACGCTTGCAACGCTCGCTGCAGTTGGCCCCGCCGGAACCAGAAAGACACGGGCCGTGGGGGATTTGGCGGCCGCGCCAACCCGATGCGCAGACAGGTTACGACCTCGTGCCCATCGACGTTGACGACCAAGGCGATCTTGAGGCCGCGATCACATCGGTGACTGAGCGGGTGAACAAGGGTCCTCGCTCGGCTCCGGGCTTGAACATCGAACTGGCCAGAAGGGCGGTCGGCGACCGGCCAGAGACGAGCCCGACCAAGTTTGAGTACACCGTTCGGGCAGGCTTCGTCGATGCCCGGCGACCATACAACCATGTCGCCTTTGATCTCGAAGACAACACCGACGACCGCACGCTCATGAGTTACATGAGCGCACTCGTCGAATCCTGGCAGCCAGACCACCTGGGTGCAGCGACGATTGAAACCAAGCGTGCACAAGGCGCCAAGGGCCCCCAGGTCGTTGTAGGCCGGTTGACTTACATCCGTCACGGGATCTCGTTCGATCCCAACGTTCTCAACGCCGAGGTGGACGTCGCCGAGGCTGACGGCGGCCTTTACGTTCGGGTGCCGGGCACTCCCGGAAATCCCAGCTTGGATCACATCCGCCAGGTGCGTCGAGCACTCCGGTACGAGGCGACCTGAACGGTTGTTCTCAGGCGTCCTCGGCCGAGTCCATAGATTCCGTGAGTTTGACGCCGCCGGCGCGGAGTAACGGCAGTATGGGACGGTCGAGACCGAGCGAGGCTGCGGATTGGCTGACTGCCGCACGGAGATACGGGTAGACAGCCATTACCCCGACTTTCTCAGCGAATTCGCGAGCTGTACCTTCCTCAATCTTTGCAGCGGACTGGAGCGTGAACACAGCCCCAGCATCGGCGAGGTACTGGCCGCCGTGCCCGGCCGCGGTGACCTTGCAACGGATCTCGAACTCGGTGTCACCCACTCTGGTCAAGACCTGAAGTGAAAATTCGTCGTCGACCGCATCGTCGACACGTCGCCCAGCGTGTTCGTACAGCACAACGTCGGTGAGCTCAGATCGGTTGAGCAGCTCCTGGACGTCTTCGAAAGTGGGCGCGCCGTCCCGCTCAATCATGAGGCCGGTGCATAGGACCGCTGGTACGTATGACCCAGGGAGGCCTTCGTCCCACGGTGGCGGAAAGCGATGTCAGCTACGCATTCGTAGGTGGTCACGGTGACAGACCCAATCCCCGCCGAGATCAGAAGATCAATGCGATTGTGGGCATCCAAAGAAGGGAACGACACGTCCTCAACCTCGTAGTTTCGCGAGCGGGCCCATCCAGCCACGTCGCCCCACAGCCAAATGCCCCCGGCGACGAGCGACACTGGGGCGGGAAACGGCACGTCGTCATGGCGCTCACCCCGCACCCAATTACCGACGGCCTGCCGTGTAACGCCGATCCGCTCAGCGATGTCCTGTCTTGTCACAAGATCCTGGTACGTGCGGATCACCGGAATACCGCTGGCTTCCAGAGCCTTTGCGGCTTTGACCCCCGCCTCGATCGCGTCGGCAGCATGAACGAGAGTTGTCACGACCGTCAGATTGCCGTCGAAGCTGACAACGAGGTTCGGGATCAACTCCATGGCACGGTCGATACGCTCGTCGTCGGGACCGTCGAGCGGTTCGGTGACAAACGCGACTTCGAAGTCGAACTCCCGGGTGGTCATGTGCCCAGTGTGGGCCGCCTAGTCGGTGTTGTCAACTGGAAACAGCCCAGGTGAGCGGCTAAGATTGCCTCTCCTCGATGGTCCTCTCCAGTTTCAGGCACTCTCGATGCGTCTTCCGCGCCTGCCACGTTGCGTCCGACTGCACAGTTCCATCGACTCTGACCCATGGGGGAATCAGCCGAAACCCCGGATCGGGGGGATACAGGGCAAACTTGTGGCCTTTGTGGTGCCGCTACCCCGATCAGATCGAATCTGACCTCAAGATCCATTGCCATGGCACCGATATTCGGTGGTGGCACCGCGGCGACCGTGACGAGCGGGGCTGCCTGAAGCTGTCGAGTCGACTGCTGCTCAACCTGATTCGCGGGCTGCCCGAAGATTCAGAATTCAAGACTCACGCCGCCGAGCCGTTCGGCCGCGGCGGCGACTGGTCGATCCTCAAGAAGATGACCGCAGCCCTGCATAACGAGGTCGCAGCCTACCGCGCCAGCAAGTACGCCGGCACCCCACACGAGTATGAGTACGACGTGTTCATCTCGCCGAGCGAGGCGCGTGAGCGGGCCGAGGAAGAGGCCGCCGAAGAAGAGTTCCACGACCGCGAGTTCGGCAAGCTGCTGAGCATTTTCAACTGAAAGGTGGTGCGTCTGTGGGTATCCCGATTCCCGTTGAACCGACGCTCGACGAGCGTTCTGCCACCGCTGTCGCAAAGCGCGCCGAGAAGGCGTTCGCCGACGCGGGCAAGAATGCGGAACAGGCGTTTACGGGTGCGTTCTCTGATGGGGCGCGGGATGCCGACCAGGCCGTCAAGAAGGTTGCCGATCGGGCGTCGGACGCCTACGACAAGGCGCGCGATGCTGCGGGCCGGCTTCGCGCCGAGGAGGAGAAGCTCAAGAGGCTGCGTGACGAAGGGGCCAGTAACGACCGCATCGTCGCTCAGGCTGAGCGGGTCGAGAAGGCGCGCCGCGCTGAGGTGCGGGCGGTCCGCGATGCCACCGACGCCTACCGCGAATACGAACAGGCTGCACAGTCCGCAGGGCAGAATGCTGGGCAGAACTTCGCGGGCGGGCTGCGTGGGTCACTGTCTGGTATCGGCGCGGCGGGCCAAGACGCGGCGAACGAGTTCGTCGGCGGGTTCGCAGGCTCGTCCGCGCTTCTGCGGCTCGGATCAGCGGGAGGGCCAATCGGATTGGCGCTGGCCGGTGTGGCCACCCTCGGAGTGATGGGTGGCCGATTGCTCGCCAACGGCATTGCCGATGGTCTGCAGACACTGCAGGTGCAGGACCTCATCGCAACGCGAATGGGCCTCGATGGCGCGACCATGAACCGGTTCGGCAACGCGGCCGGACAGGCTTACGCCAATGGGTGGGGCCAGTCGCTCGAGGACAACCTGCGGTCCCTGCAGTTCGGTGTCCAGTCGGGGCTCATCGGCCCAGACGTCAACGAGGCTGACGCGCAGAAGTTCATCGAGCGCATCCAGGCGACATCCGGGGTGCTCGAAGAGGACCCGCAGCAAATTGCTCGTGGTGTTCGCAACTTCGTGAAGACGGGCCTGGTGAGCGATTACGAGCAGGCGTTCGACCTGATCGTGGCGTCCACGCAGAAGGGCCTCAACATCTCGAACGACCTGCTGGACACATTCGAGGAATACGGCACCAAGTTCCGCGATCTCGGCATCAACGGCCAGGAAGCGCTCGGTCTGATCAACCAGCTTTGGGAGGGTGGCGCCCGCAACGTCGATGTCGCCGCCGACGCGCTGAAAGAGTTCGCCATCACCGTGGTTGACAACTCGGACACTACCAAGACCGCCCTCACCGCATTGGGTTTCGACGCAGAAGAACTGGGACGAAAGTTCGCTGAAGGTGGCCCCACCGCACGAGCAGCGTTCGGCGCCGTGCTGGATGCCCTGGCATCGGTCAAGGACCCGATGGAACAGGAACGCATCGGGCTCGACCTGTTCAAAACCAAGTGGGAGGATGTCGGCGACGCGATCAAGAATCTTGATCTGCCTTCTGCCGCCAATGAATTGGGCAATGTCGCCGGCAAGACGGATGAAGCGACGGGGGCGCTGCAGCGGCACGCCGACGGTTGGGACACCCTCGGCCGAAACATCGATGAGACCTTCCGAAAGTTCAAGGAGTGGCTGGCCGACTCGGCCATCGGCACGTTCTTCAGCCAGACCCTGCCCGGGTTCCTCAATGCGCCGTTCGAGCAGCCACCACCGCCGCCACCGCCAGCGCCGGGGCAGAGCCTCGGTGACAGCGGCATTTATGGACCACCAGTGCAGGGCCCGGGCCTCAACGGCGACGGCGTGCAGGTGCCCTCGGATAGTGCGTTGCCCCCGTTCCTCACTCCTGGGCTGACCGGCCCCGGGTTGGTGGACCCGCGCATCAACGCGCCGATTCCAGCTCAGCCGACGATCCCGCTCGGTCCGCCTCCGCCGGATTCGCCTGAGCGCGGCCCTGGCATGCCGTACGACCAGGCGCAGCAGCAGGTCGCCGACGCGGGCAGGACCGATTCGGCCAAGCCGTCGTTCGATCCGTCGCAGTACTCGGTCGATGCGATCCCGGTTCCTGGTGCGATTCCCATGCCCGCCGTGGCAGGTGCGCCCGGCGCGCCGATGCCCGGCGCTGGTGGCGGCATGGGCTACTACGAGGTCGACCCACAACGCGTGTACGACGCCGAGACGTCGGTGTTGTCGGCGCGCAACAGCGTCGAGTCGGCGCGTATCCGCGTGCTGGAGCTCGAAGCCGAGGGCAACGCCACCGCTCAGCAGCTGGCCACCGCGCGCCAGCAGGTCACGATGGCCGAACGTCAGTATGTCTCAGCGCAAATGCGGCTGTCCGAGGCGCAGCAGGGCACCTGGAAGAAGATGGAGAACGCCGCCAAGGGCTTCTCGAAGGGCATGGACGACATCGGGGCGGCGCTCGACAACGACCTCGGCATCTCCGAGGGTCTGCCCGGACTCGCCGACAACCTCGTGCGATTCGTCGCCAGCTTGGCCGCGGCGCCGCTACTGGGCCCGCTGTCGGCGATCAGCGCGGCCAACCCGATCCAAGGCGGGCACGGCATCCTCGGCATCCTCGGTGCGCAGGGCGCGTTCGGCCCGCAGTACACCCAATCGCAGTACGCGCAGCAGGGCTACGGCTACCCGGCGGGATACGCCGCTGGCGGATACCCGGGCGATGCGGCGCTGCTGGCCAACGTCCCGGCAGGCCGCTACTCGCAGACCGGAATCGCCGACCTGACACAAGGCATCGCCGACTGCTCCAGCGCGGTCGAGGATCTCGTCAACCTGCTCGACGGCCGCCCCACCGGTGGCCGGTCTCTGTCGACACACAACGCGGACGAGTGGCTGCGCGAGCGCGGCTTCCTGCCGGGCGCCGGTGGCCCCGGCGACTTCCGGGTGGGATTCAACGCCAGCCACATGCAGGCGACGCTGCCTGGTGGCACGCCATTCAACTGGGGTAGCGACTCGGCGGCTGCCCGTCGGGGCATCGGCGGGACCGGTGCCGATGACCCGGCCTTTACGTCGCACTACTATCGCCCCGCGGTTGCCGGGTCTGCATCAGTACCCACCATCCCTGCTGCGCCGAGCGTCACCGTGTACCCGTCGACCGCGTCGGCGTCTCCGTCGACCGCAGCGGATATCTACAGCCCGGCGAACACGAACCCAGCGCTGAACAATCCGGCCACACCGGCGACCACCCCCTCGAGCCTGCCCCCAGTCTCCGGTGGCGGCGGCACGTTGCCATTCATGGGCCAGGGTGGTCCGCAGGCGGCCCCGTTCGCGCTCAACACCCCAGTGGGTGGCAGCGCGTTCCCCGCGCAGGGTGGTGGCGGCTTCCAGGGCGTGTCGGGCCTGCCGATGGACGCGATCATGACCGCGACCCAGGGCCTGGATCTATTGGCCCCCGGTGCATCTCAGGCCGCGCAGATCGGCATCAAGCTCGCCAACCGCGCGATCGGCTATGCGGGCCAGCTCGCCGGCATCGGCGTCTCGGGTCTCATGGAGACATTTCTGCCGTCGGGCTCGCCACTGGGCAACATCGGCAATTCGTGGTTCGGCAAGGTCGCATCCGGTTTCGCCGGTGCGCGGCCTGCGCTGCCAAACACCGCCGGGCAGCAAGCCCCGCCGAACCCGAACCCGGCTCAGCCTGGTCAGCCGGGCCAGCAGCAGCCCGGCCAGCCGATCAACCTCGAGTACCACAACCATCAGGCCACCGAGGACCGCGCCGGCGCTGACATCACGCGGCACCTCGAAGTCCAGAACGCCCCTGCGGGGCAACGATGACCCACTATCCACAGGGGACGCTCACGCCTCACGCTGCCTACTACCACCTCAAGGGTCGGCACCCGTTGGTGACGCTGTGGTCCTACGACGGGGCGAACAGTTTCTCGGTCCTCGGCGGCAAGGCGATTCCCGACAAGTTCACCGCACCCGAGTGCGTGATGGTCAAGAAAAACGGGCTCAAGGGTCTGATCGCGCCGTGGGACACCATCGACCAGAAGGGCGCCTCCCAGGATGGCGTGACGTTCGTCGACGCGCTGCAGGGCCCCACCGAGGTTGAGATCAAACTGCTGGTGCGTGGCCGCGACCCGCAGCACTGCCGCAAGCTGTGCCGCCTCATCATCGCCTCGATCGACAAGAAGCGCACGAGCGAGCTGTCGTTCATCGACCTCGATACGGGCCGCTGGTGGTCGGATGTGCGGTGGTTCAAGGCGCCCCGGACGTGAGCAACATCGGCGAATCGTGCACGCAGGAGCTGACCTTGGTCCTGCGCGCCGACAACGGGTTCTGGCGCACCTACCCGGAAACCGACTCGTTCGCGTTCTCCTACGAGGACACCACGGAGACGTTCAACTACGACACCGAGGCTGACGGCGACCTGGGTGAGAACTGGCCGCTGTGCTGCACCGAAGAGGGTGGTGGGTTCATCTACGCCGACGGGTCGCAGGCCCGCTGGAAAGATGACCCCGACGACTGGCTGATCACCGACACCCGCGAGGTGGTGGCCGGGCCCTACAAGGACTTCCAGACCGCCACCAACAACCAGGTCGTCTCGATGGTCATCGGGTCGTTCCAGGAGTGGTCGCTGCCCGAGGGCGCGGCCAACGATCTGTGGGCGCGTATGGGCCGCAACCCCGATGGCTCCTGGGATGGCAACGGCATCCGCATGCGCATCGAGAACAACATCCTGACCTCTTCGGCGGTTCCCCCCTTTTCGCCGTTCGCGAATCGCCTGCACTGCAACCCATCGCCATCCGGAGCACTCGATCGGCGGCACCCGGGCATATCTCTTCGTACTCCCGAAGCGCCTTCGGCGGAGGCACTTGGTGCCGCAGCAATGTCCGAATATGGGCCGCAGGCTACCACCCAAACACTGCGCAGCAACGAGACAAACGGCGACACTATCGACAGCGCGAGGGGTGATGGGTCGAATCACCGCTGGTAACCGCACTGACGTGCCGAGCGGGTTGCGCCGTTTCGGGCAAACATCCCATTGCATAGCTCGGCGAGCAGACCGTCGGACCCGGTACCGATTCGACAGTCGGGCGCCGTCGCGTCGGCACACGTTCCGATGCTCTCGCCACTCCTAAGAGCCGAGGGCGATCACCACGCATAGGCCACGTTTGTCGCGATGTGAGCAAATACACTTGCAGGCCCCTTAGTTTGAGCTCCGGTTGCAGTAGTTCGTTGCTAAGCGCTGCTCAGAAGCGCTAGTTTGTTTTGCCGGTGAAGAAAACAACAGGCCCAGTACGCATCGGTGATAATCGGTGTAATAGCAGCTAGTTGACGGGTAGTGGCATCTCTGCTTAGAGTCCTGCCTCACATGGATGAGGCTTGCTATATGGCCTCTCAGGTACGTAGCTGATCGGGGGATCGCATGCGGGACCGTCGAGACTTACGGGCGAGTTCAGGCAACTTTCTGGGCCATGAGGAGCAAAGTGTGTGGTTCAGTTGGCCGTTTCGGTCGCTGGCCGTGCTGTGTGCGGTGGCGGTCGCGATCGGTGGTCTGCACCTCGTCCAGCCCACACCGTCGGAGCGGGTAGAGCAGGGTGCGGCCGCGGTGTCGGCGGCGCAGAAGTTCGCTGACGCCGCGACCGCAGCGTTCACCGAGTCGGCGGTGGGCTCGGATCTGACCGTCTCGCCCGAGCAGCGCCGCACGGGCCTGCCCACCGACCCGGTGACCGGCCTGACCTCACAGACCGCGGCCGGCCCGGTGCAGATCGTGTTGCCGGGCGGTCTCGGGCGGGCTGAGCACACCCCGGGCGGGCAGGTGGTGTATCCGAATGCCGGTGCGGGATTTGATCTTCTGGCCGAAAATACCGCTACCGGTACTCGCACCGTGGCGCGGATCGCTGGCCCGGGTGGGCCACGGATGGTCACCACGTTCGTGCGCACCCCGGCCGACACGGTGATGTTGGCCCACACCAACGGGTATCTGACTATCAACAAAGCGACACCCACGGCCGAGACCGTCGGCATGTTCGCCCCCGCCGAAACCCGCGACGCCACCGGCGGACCAGTACCCAGCTCGTATCTTGTGAAGCAACTCGCCCCGCAGCTGTATGTGCTGGCCGAAGTGATCGACCCCCGGCCCGACACCGCCTGGCCGGTCTATGTTGACCCGCCACTGCACCTGACAGGTGCCGGCGGCGCGCCGCTGGGTTTGTTGGATTCGTTCGCCGACTCCGTCAGCTCATTGGCCAACACTGCGACGTCGGCGGTCAAGACCGCCGCGTCGGCGACCGTGTCGGGGGCGAAGGCGGTCGGGTCGTTCGTCAAAGAGAACCCGCTGGAATCGGCGATGCTGGTCGGCGGGGTGGCCCTGGCTGTCACCGGCGTCGGTGGACCTGCGGGCGCGGCCGCGATCGCTGCGGCGACGGTGAACCTGTCCAGCGCCGGTCTCGATATCGCCGCGGCCGCCATGCCCGACAACCAAGCACTGGGCATGGCCGCTAACGTGATGGCCGCGGCGTCCATGGTCACCCCACAAGGCGCCGCCAAAAAGGTCATCAAAGAAGGCGTCGAACAAGCCGGCGAACAACTCGCCAAACACACCGACGACGTCATCGACGTCGCCAAAACCACCCCCACCCCACCCGCGCAGCTCGCCGACGAGGTCGCGGCCGCGAGCACGGCGAAACCACCCGTCTCACCCGGTGTCTCGCCGAAAGCCCCCAACGCGCCACCCGCGAAAGCGCCAGAACCGACGCAGCCTGCCAGCAGTGCAGGACCGCCGGGAGCGAGCACCCCAGGCGTCCGGCCAGGAAACCTCCCGCGTAGCCAACGCGTGCCCCCTGCCACGAAGGCACAGCGCGACGCGGCATACGAGGCAAGCGCCGCCCGCAACGGAGGAAAGCCCCAATGCGTCTATTGCGGCAGCAGTGATGGTCCATTTCACATCGACCACGTGGTCCCTCGCGCCAAGGGCGGGACCAATGCCCCTTCGAACCACGCGCCGGCATGCGCGACGACCTGTAATCTCGCCAAAAGCGATAAACGACCCGAGGATTTTCTCAAAGAGCTAGACGCGCGCGGCGTGACGAGGTCAGATGCCGACCAGAAGTTCCTTGATAAAGCCATCCAAACACAGCAACAACGCCTAACGTCGCCAGCTGATCAGCGGGCCAGCCAAAAGGCCCGCGTGCAAGCGGTCACGAATCGCCAGCGCAAGTCAGCTCGGGAATCGGCTCAGCGGTCTAGCGCACAGCACGACGGACGTTCCGGCTCCGATGGGGGCGCACGATCATCTGACAGGAAAAACGATAAGGATAAGAAGAAAGACGGGAAGAGTAAGAAACATCACCCGAAACCAAAAGGGAAATAGCGCTCACGCTCCGCGTCGGAAATAGGAAGCTCATATCGATATGACCCGTGAACGTTTCGATACGCTTGGACCGCCTCCAGGTACGCGCCCCCGGGGTGCTTTACCGATGAGGTTCGAGATCGACACCGACGACGAGCACTCCTGGCCACCTGCCAACTCAGAGACGCTTTGGGTTCTGCCTGAGCCGGAAGCTCGAACATACCGGGTGCTTAGTATCCCCGTTCTTGCCGACGGTATCGCCGTCAACGACACTGTCCTCGGCGAGTTCGCGAACGACAATCTCATGTTCAAAGGCAAGATCACCTCCGGTGGGCACTCCACCATCCGAATCTTTATCGACCACCAGGTCGAGGAAGGCATCCTCACTGAGCGCATCGCTGCCATCATCAGCGAAGTAGAAGCTGCTGGCTGCACCGTCCGGCGAAGTGGATGGGATTTGATCGTTGCCGTAGACATTCCGACGCTGGACGCTTACGAGCACGTCTACGACGACTGCCTCATCCCCAGGGGCGAAGCTGGCGAACTCGCCGTCGAATCAGCATGCATGACCTTCGACACCTAGCGCCAAAACGCTTGCGCGATCGACGCTGTGACCTATGGTGGGCCGAGCTTCGTAATCTGTAGCCGCTCGTCGAGCAGCTCGTCCATGTGGCGCGTGGATCGCAGCGGCTGATCGCGCTCATCGAAATTCCCCAGGTGTGCTCGTTGAAATTCCCCACCTGTGAGCATCGGTCAGTGTAGTGCTTGGCGGGTGCCGGTGGTGGCGCGGCGGAGGGTTTCCGCGGCGGCCTGGTGGTCGCGAAGGCGGTAGGACTCGCCGTCGAGGTTGATGACCACCGAGCGGTGCAGGAGGCGGTCGAGCATGGCGGCGGCCACGGTGGTGTCGCCGAGGATCTCTCCCCAGGATCCGACACCACGATTGGTCGTGATCACGAGCAATGATCAATACCTGTGGATGAGCCTCGGTGTGGGGGCGTGAAGATGGGCGCACCTTCCCGGGGATGATCTTCACGGAATCAGGTATTCGATCAAGACCGGCGTTGGCGCGCTGGTTGGGAAGGTACGCCCATGCTCACCGTAGTTCACGACACCGAGGACGCCAACGACAAGGCCAGCGGTGCTGGTCGGTCGTTGTTGGATGAGATCGTCCGCGACGGGGCCCGGCAGATGCTGGCCGCGGCGTTGCAGGCCGAGGTCGCCGCCTACGTGGCGCAGTTCGCCGATCAACTCGACGAGAACGGTCACCGGTTGGTGGTGCGAAACGGCTATCACCAGCCCCGGGAGGTGCTGACCGCCGCCGGCGCGGTGCAGGTGAAAGCGCCGCGGGTCAACGACCGCCGTGTCGACCCCGACACCGGTGAACGCAAGCGGTTCTCCTCGGCGATCCTGCCGGCCTGGGCGCGCAAGTCGCCGCAGATGAGCGAGGTACTGCCGCTGCTGTACCTGCACGGCCTGTCGAGCAACGATTTCACCCCTGCCCTCGAGCAGTTCCTCGGCTCCGGCGCTGGGCTGTCGGCCAGCACGATCACCCGGCTCACGGCGCAGTGGCAAGACGAGGCCCGCGCGTTTGGGGCCCGCGACCTCTCGGCCACTGATTACGTGTATCTGTGGGTCGACGGCATTCACCTCAAGGTGCGGCTGGACCAGGAAAAGCTCTGTCTGCTGGTGATGCTGGGCGTGCGTGCTGATGGCCGCAAGGAGCTCGTGGCGATCACCGACGGCTACCGCGAGTCGGCCGAGTCGTGGGCCGATCTGTTGCGCGACTGCAAGCGCCGCGGCATGACCGCCCCCGTACTCGCGATCGGCGATGGCGCGCTCGGGTTCTGGAAAGCAGTCCGCGAGGTTTTCCCGGCCACCAAAGAGCAGCGGTGCTGGTTTCATAAGCAGGCCAATGTTCTTGCTGCACTGCCGAAATCAGCGCACCCGTCGGCGCTGGCGGCGATCAAGGAGATCTACAACGCCGAGGATATCGACAAGGCCCAGATCGCGGTCAAGGCCTTCGAGGCCGACTTCGGCGCGAAGTATCCCAAGGCGGTCGCTAAGATCACCGACGACCTCGATGTGCTGCTGGAATTCTACAAGTATCCGGCCGAACATTGGATTCATCTGCGAACGACGAATCCGATCGAATCCACCTTTGCCACAGTGCGTTTGAGGACCAAGGTCACCAAGGGGCCCGGATCACGAGCGGCCGGACTAGCGATGGCCTACAAGCTCATCGACGCCGCCGCGGCCCGCTGGCGTGCCGTCAACGCCCCACACCTGGTCGCCCTGGTCCGCGCCGGCGCGGTCTTCCATAAAGGCAGACTGCTCGAACGACCCACCGACATCACCCCGCCAACATCGCCCTCAGACGGCGGTCAGCACGCCGGAACGGAGGTCGCCTGAAACACCCCGATCCACAGGTATTGACAATTCCTCCGTGATCACGATGCTGGTTTTCAAATACCGTTGGGAGACAACCTGAAACAACGCCGAGGCGGCCTCGGCAGGCAGCGGCAAATAGCCCAGTTCATCGATCACCAACAGGGTGGGGCCGGCGTAGAACCGCATGGTGGTGGCCCAGCGCCCCTCAATCGCCGCGCGATGGCACCGAGCTGCCAGATCGGCGGCAGTGGTGAAGTAGGTCCGATACCCGGCATGCGCTGCCGCCCTTGCCAACCCCACCGACAGGTGCGTCTTCCCGGTGCCCGGCGGGCCGACGAGCAGAATGTTGGTCGCCGACTCGAGGTAACGGCAGGTGCCCAGTTCGTCGATGAGCTTGCGGTCGATGCCGGCGGCCGCATCGACGTGAAATCATCGAGGGTGGCCGGGGTGGGCAGGCAGGCGAACCGCAGCCGCCCAGCCAGCCGCCGGGCGGTGCTGGCCTCGACCTCGACCGCCAGCAGCCGCTCCAACGCCACGGTCAGTGACAGGTTCTCGGCGCTGGCCTGGTCGAGCACGGCGGGCAGCGCCGCGGCGGCGGCGTGCAGTTTGAGCTCAGCCAGATGTGAACGCAGCTTCTGATAGCGGCTGGCCGCCGTCGACGGCGGCTCCTCGGTGACGGTGGCGGTGTTCTTGGCGGTCCGTGGCGTGGGGGTCATTGGATGGTCCTTTTCTGGGCGGCCCGCTCATAGGCGGACAGGTCGATGACAGTGGAATCAGTTGACCAAGTGGAGGATTCGGCAGCTTCTTGGTTAGCGTCGTTGAGGTGAAGCAGTTGGGCGGCAGCGGCTTTGGCGGCCGGCCCGGGTGGGATGCGTTCCTTGCGGCGATGGGGACGCCCGGTGGACGCTGTCGCCATCGCCATGGTGTCCAGGGCGATGACATGGCCGCTGTCGCGGACCATCACCCCGAGTCCGTCGGCGGCCATGCGGTGCCGCGCGATCACTATCCCTGCGACCGTGGCGATATCGCAGAACTGCGCCCCGACGGGATGGCTGACCACCACCTGGGCGGCGGCCAGCTCCGGCGGCACCGAGTAGCGGTTGCCGCGGTAGGACACCAACGCTTGGCGTGACGCCGTGCGGGTTTGGGAAATGATCACCGGATACGGCGTCGCCGGCACTGGCGCCAAGGGTTCGGTCTTGGCCACCACAGCCACCGCTGACCGCCCGTCAGCGGTGGCCCGCATCCGGGTGCCACCGCGCACCCGGGCAAACCGGTCCACACTGGCCTGCGCCGCCTCGGCGGTCAACTCGTCATCCAGGGTGCGCCACCAGCGTTGCGCGGCAGTGTGATTGACCTTCTCCACCACACCCTTGCGGTTTCCCCGCCGCGGTGGGCAGATCGCCACCGACACCCCGTAATGCTTGGCCACCCCGGCAAACGACGCGGTCACCCGCCCCGAACCCGGGTCACAGACGGTGGCCATCCGGTCAAACCGCCACACCCGCGTGCAGCCACCGAGCTCGCGGGTCACCCGGTCCAGCGCGGCGACCAGCTGCGGCTGATCCTCCGACGGCGTCAACGCCGCCCGCCACTTGCCAGAATGCGCCAGCGAGCCCACCAGCAGATGTGCGGTCTTACCCCACCCCCAGGATTCGGGTGGATCGGGCAATTCCAGCCAGTCCCACTGGGTTTCATCGCCAGGAGCGTGCTCGATGACGGAGTTCGGGCGTTCGGTGGCGGTGCGACACGCCTGGCAGTCCGGGCGCAGGTTCCTCGCCCGGATGTTGCGGGTCAGGCTCTGATACGACAGCGGAAATCCCAGCTGCTCGAGTTCGTCGAGCAGGGTGCGGGCCCACAGATGCGGGTCCTCGGTCAGCCGCGCGGCGACATAGTCGACGAACGGCTCGAACGGATCCGGGCCCGGCCGCGCCCGCACCCCAGGTGTTCGCTTTCCCGACAAATAATCCGCGATCGTTTTGCGGTCCCGGCCGGTGTGGCGGGCGATCGCCGAGATCGTCCAACCACGTTTACGTAGGGCATGTACTTCCACATCGTCCTCCCATGTGAGCATGAGAAAGCGGGCCTCCTTCGACGGGAGCTGTTGGCGTCAGACACCAGCAGCATCGAGGGAGGCCCGCCCTTCTCGGCGGAGCCACACGGGTGGGGAATTTCAATGAGCGTCAGTGGGGAATTTCAGTGAGCGCAGTCAGTCCATGTGGCGCGTGGATCGCAGCGGCCTTCCGTCGGCAGCGCACGCCGCCCGGAACGCCGTCAGCGCGCGCAGCTCGGAATCGATGACCTCAACGGTTCGCATGACAATAAGACGCAGCCGAAGTGTGGTCGGTTCCCTGCCTTGGGTGTTCAGAATGGCGTGAACCCTTCAACGCTCACCGTCATCCCGTGTCCGGTCGCGTCATTGATGAAGGTGGTCCCGTCGCTGGTTGGGTGTGATCGTCCAGCCAAGTGCCCTGTATGTCGTCCCGAAGCCAAGGATCTCAGCGACCGCCGATGACTTTGTGGAGTACCCATCGTCGGCTCGGGCCGGCGCAGCCAGCGGGGCGAGCTGGTCTGTCCACTTCTTGCCATCGAAGTAGCGCTGCGTCGGGGCCCCGTCAGGATCCGGGTACCAACCCGCCGGCGGGCTGAGGCGGTGCGGCTGCCATGGTCGGCATATTAATGCCACAGACGAGCGGCGTAGATTGATGACGCGGTCATCAACTGGCCACGGCCAACTGGGCATATACACAACCGAGCGGGTCTGACCGGACGCATATTCGCAGGTCATCTCGGGTCTTCCGATTGCGGACGGGGTTCGAATCCCCTTGGCTCCACTTCACGAAGACCCGCGGCGGGGATGCCGCGGGTTTTTGTTGCGTACGGGCGGCCAGGACGAGACGTCAGTGCTCCTGAGAGTCAGGCTCACCGCCCGATCTGTCCTCGCACCGCGCAGTCGATCAGTTGCGCAGCCGCCGCGCGCGCGTGCACGAACGCACCGGTGTCGTTGAGTGAGGTGGCCAGCGCGGCCGCGCCTTCGAACAGCACCAGGAGCTGGGGGCCGAGGGCGTAGGGATCGGCGGCGCCGGCCTCGGTGGCCACCTGCACCAGCAACTCCGCGAAGCGCCGCTTGTGGTCGCGCACGATGTCCTCGACCGCGCTGAGCTCGCCCGCAGATTCCACGGCGGCGTTGTGGAACGGGCACCCGCGGAACCGGGCAACGGGCACGGCGTCGAAGATCGCCAACAGCCGGTCGCGGGGCGGTAGTTCCTGGTTCAGCAGCGGCTTCTCCATGGGGCTGCCCCCGGCCCCGTCGATTCTGCGCAGATAGTGCTCGACGAGCTCGTTCTTGCTTGAGAAGTGTTGATAGAGCGTGCGTTTGGACACATTAGCGTGCTGGATCAACGCCTCGACCCCGGTGGCGTGGATGCCGTTGCGGTAGAAGAGCCGCGACGCGGAGGACAGGAGGCGCTCGCGTGCCCCGCGGCCGCCTCGGCGTTCGGCGGTGGTGTCGGACATGTCACAAGTATACCGATCAGTGTTCCTTTGGCGGACGAACCGTGCTATCTAGGTATAGCAACATAAACTCAGCTATTGGTTCGTCGGTGGGAGGTCGATGTGAAAACGGGGCAGTGCACGGGGCATCCACTGGATGCGGTCATCGACATCCGTCCCGACGGTGGCCGTGGTGCGGACGGGTGGACGGTGCCCGAGTACGGAAACATGGTCGGCCCGTTCGGGGGAGCGACCGCCGCGTTCATCCTGCAGGTCATCGATGCACAGGCCGACCGGGTGGGTGAACCGGTCGCGTTGACCGTCACCTACGCCGCACCCATCGCCGACGGCGAGTTCCATGTCCACGTCGACCTGGTGCGGACCAACCGCACCAACCAGCACTGGACGGCCACGCTGAGCCAGGACGGTGAGGTGAAGTCCACGGCGACAGCGGTTTTCGGGATCCGTCGGGAGGTCTGGTCGGACATCGAGGCGGTCATGCCCACCGCGGGGGAACCGGCGTCGTACCCGCCGGCGACGTGGCCGCTGGGGGTGGCGTTCCTGCGCAACTACGACGTGCGTGTGATCGACGGTGCGCCACCGGAGGACGAGCCGCCCGCGCCGTCGTCGCTGTCGACGTTCTGGGTGCGTCACGATCCCGAACGGCACCTCGACTTTCCTGCACTCGCCGCGTTGGCCGACGTCTTCTATCCGCGGGTGTTCCTGGGCCTCGGGCGGTCGGTGCCCGCGGGCACCGTCTCGATGACGACGTACTTCCACGCGTCCGCCGCCGAGCTGGAGCGGGTGGGTGACGACTATCTCCTGGCGACGGCCCGCGCTCAGCGCTTCGCGGGCGGCTACTTCGACCAGGCCGCGCAACTGTGGTCGCGCGACGGCGTTCTGCTGGCCACCACCAACCAGATTGTCTATTACAAGGATTCGCGCTGACGATGTGCGCTGAAGAAGTAAACCGCCGGGTGTACCTCCGGCATTCCCCGATTCACACACAGGAGGATTCCCATGAAACAACTCATTTTGACCAAGTTCGGCGACCCCGAGGACACGGTCAGACTGGTCGACACCCCGGAACCGGTCGCCGGGCCCGGCAAGGTGCTGGTCCGGTTGGAGGCCGCCGCGATCAATCCGTCGGATCTGCTGCTGCTCAAGGGCAAGTACCTGGTGCATCCGGAACTGCCCGCAGGGGTGGGAGCCGAAGGCGTCGGCATCGTGGAAGCCGTCGGCCCCGAGGTGGATTCGAACCTGGTGGGCAAACGCGTGATCGTGTTGCCCACCTACACCTACGGCACCTGGTCGGAGAAGGTGGTCGCCGCGGCCCATGACGTCATCGAGGTGCCCGACGCGGACCCGCAGCAACTGGCGATGCTGTCCATCAACCCACCGACCGCACATCTGCTGTTGGATCGCTTCGTCAACCTGCAGGTCGGCGACTGGGTCGGGCAGACCGCGGCGAACTCCGCGGTCGGGCGGTACGTCACCACCCTGGCCAGGCGCCGGGGACTCAAGACGCTCAAC
Source organism: Mycolicibacterium smegmatis (assembly GCF_001457595.1). Taxonomy (GTDB): domain Bacteria; phylum Actinomycetota; class Actinomycetes; order Mycobacteriales; family Mycobacteriaceae; genus Mycobacterium; species Mycobacterium smegmatis. The sequence goes on from NZ_LN831039.1 coordinate 2,304,632, forward strand.
ATCGTCCGGCGTGAGGACGCCGTCGAGGACGTGCGCGCCGCCGGGGGCGACGTCGTGGTGGTCAGTGGTCCCAACCTCGCCGACGACATCAAGCAGGCACTCGGCGGCGACAGGCTGAGCCTCGTCATCGATCCGCTCGGGGGCTCGGCCGCGTCGGATCTGATCGGTGCACTGGAGTTCGGCGGCACGGCCGTCGCGTACGCATCGCTGACCGGTACACCGATGAGTGTCTCGTCGGCCGACCTGTTTGGACGCGAGGTCCGCCTCACCGGCTTCTGGCTCGGCAACTGGTACGCCAGCGAGCCGCGGCACGAAATCGTCGACACCTTGGACTATCTGGCCCGTCTCATCGCTGAAGGCGTGCTGCACGCACCGGTCGAGGCGACCTACCACCTCGACGACTACCTCAAGGCCTTCACCCACGCCCGCACCGCCAAGCGCGGCGGCAAGATCCTCTTCACCTTCGAGTGAGCGCCGGACGTCAACCAACCGGAATATCGAAAACCGCTACAGGAGAAAGCATGACGAAAACCGACAACCCGATCCTGATCACCGGCGCGACCGGCCGCCACGGCAACACCGGCGAGTACCTCGTGCGTCGCCTCCGCGAGGAAGGCCGGGCCGTGCGGGTGCTGGCCCGCACACCAAGCGAGCGTACGGAGCGGCTCGCGGAGTTGGGAGCCGAGATCGCCATCGGCGACCTGCACGATCGGCGCACGCTGGTGCCTGCGCTCGCCGATGTCGACCTGGCGTACTTCACGTATCCCATCGACGCGGGCGTGATCCCGGCCGCGGCGAACTATGCCGCCGCGGTGCGGGAAGTCGGCCGTCAACCCCGCACGGTCGTGATGTCGATGGGCCCCTCGCATCCCGAGAATCGGAGTGATCTGGGTCGGGCCCAGTGGCTCGCCGAAGAGGTCATGCAATGGGCGGGACTGGATCTGCTGATCCTACGTGTGGCCGCGCTGTTCCACGAAAACCTGAAGGTGCTCCACAGTCGCTCGATCCGCGAGCATGGACTCATTCGCAACTCCTTCGGGCCGCAGCGCGTCGCCTGGATCAGTGGTCGAGACGCCGCCGAACTGGCACTGGCGGGCCTGCTGCACCCGCAGCGATTCTCCGAAACGATCGTCTACATCAAAGGATCCGAAGAACACAGTCACGTCGAGATCGCGGAACTGCTTTCCGAGTTGTCAGGTTCACCCGTCCGTTACGAGACCGCGACGCAGGAGCAATGGCGTGACGACCTTCTGGACCTGTCGCGAGCGGACGGTGAAGATGTGGTGAACCCTGCAATGGCACAACATATTTCTGCAGTCGGTCATATGGTGGCGCACATGGGTCGCACCCTGCCTGCCGACCGTGCGGTGCTGCGTGAGCTCATCGGCCGCGAACCGCTTCCACTGCGTGCGTTCCTGGAATCCAACCTCGACAGGTGGTCCCCGGTCAGCGTCTGACAACGCCGCCCGCGCAATCAGTTTCCTCACACAGACGCCAAAGTTCTCTCACAGAACGCTGTCTTTGCCGATGCACTCTGGCTCGACCGGAAAGTTGTGATCGGTAACAGCGGCGGATCGCCACGCTGGGGCATCTGGAAGGGGAGGTGACGATGTCGAGGGACGAGAGCTTCTTCGAGTTCTACGGACGAGCGGTAACCGATGTGGGTAACGGTTACCTGGTGGCTCTGGGCGCGGCGGCCCTGTTCGCGGTGGTCTGGCGGATCGCCCTGACACCGCGGCAACGCGGGGAGGTCGGGCCGGTCAGCGCGACCGAGCTGGCCTTCCTGCGGTCCGAGGTCGCCCCGGTGGTCACCGCACTGGCGAGCCTGCGGGCCACCGGGCGGGTGACCTCCTCCCGCAAGGTGGATCACAAGGTGCGCACCCGGGAAATCGACGGTTTCACCGCTTCGATGCTGCGCCGGGTGGGCGGTGACCCGATCCACACCGTTCCACGCCTCTACCGGACGTCTCGGGCGGACCTGAACGCTATGAGGGAGCAGCTGGGCGAGCGCGGGTTGGTGACGACGCCGGCACAACGCAGGCAGATTCGTCTGGGTGTGGCTCCGTCGATCGTGGTCATGCTGTTCGGGGTGATGTACGGCGTCTATCTGGTGACACAGTTCGCCCGTGACCCCGACCTGGGTTTCACGTTCGGGGTCATGGTGGTCGCCACGGTTCTCTACGGGTTGGCCGTGCTTCCGTGGCTGTGGCAGGTGCGCCGGCTGACGCCGGCCGGGCGACGGCTGCTGGCCCAGGAACGCAGGCGGCTGGCCTACCTCGATCCGGCCAAGCGCCCGGCGTTCGAGACCTACGGGCCTGCCGCGGTCGCGCTGTCGGTCGCCCTGTTCGGCGCCGGGGCGCTGCGTGCGGTGGACGGTAATTACGCCGACGCGGTGCAGGCCCCCGGCGTCGCCGGTGGCTCCGACGGTGGTGGCGGCTGCGCGTCTTGCGCGGGAGGCGACGGCGGTGACGGCTGCAGCGGTTGTGGTGGCTGCGGCGGCTGCGGAGGGTGAGACGGATGAGGACCGTACCCGCTCTGGGTGACGTCGGAATCGGTTGGCGACGCGAGATCGCCGGTGTGATCGCCGATCTGACGCCGGGATTCTGTGAGGTGATCGCCGAGTCCGTCCCGGTCCGCCGCCGACGGGCCCGACCCGACACGGCACTGCTCGACCTGGTGCGACGCGGTGTCCCGGTGATTCCGCACGGGGTCGCACTGTCACTCGGCAGTGTGGAACCGGTGCAGCCCAAGCGAATACAACGACTCGCGGCCTGCGCGCATGCGCTGCGCTCTCCGCTGGTCAGCGAACACATCGCATTCGTGCGGGCAGGCGGGATCGAGGCCGGCCATCTGTTGCCGGTGCCGCGGACCCGGGTCGCGATCGACGTGCTGGTGGACAACATTCACCGCACCCGAGCGCAGTTGGACGTTCCGCTGGCGGTGGAGAACATCGCCTCGTTCGTGGAGTGGCCGGAATCCGACCTCACCGAATCGGAGTTCCTCACCGAACTGGTGGACCGCACCGGTGTGCTGTTGGTGCTCGATGTGGCGAACGTGTACGCCAACGCACGCAACCGTGGCCGTGATCCACTGCGCGAACTCACCAGACTTCCCGTGGAGCAGGTGGCGTACAGCCACGTCGCCGGCGGGCGCGACGGGGCGGACTTCTATCACGACACCCACGCCGCGCGGACACCACCGGAGGTCCTGGACCTCGTGACCGCGTTGCGGGAGCGGGTCGACACGCCGTTCATGCTCGAACGAGACGGCCGCTTCCCGCCGGCCGCCGAATTGTTCGACGAACTGGACGCGATCGCCGCGGCGGCCTGTGCTGCCCCGATCACCAAGCAGGCACGGGAGGTGTGGACATGACCGAACACGATGAACTGGCCCGCCGCCAGGAGGCACTCGTGAAGGCATTGGTGGCCGACGGTCCGGTTCCGGAAGGTTTCGACCCGGGGGCCGTGGCGGCGGCCGGAATCGTCTGCCGCCACAAGCGCGACGCGCATGCCCAGTCCGGGTGACACCGAAAAGGCCCACAGCTGTTGCCCAGCAACATCTTCAGCGTCTTCGCAGAATCGCGGGACCGGCATGTCCCGAACTTACCGCCAGCCCCCATCTTTGGATGACGGGCAGCGGTAAAAGCCCAGTTCGAACGCGTCGCGGCGGCCCGGGCACCACAAGGGTCCATGGCGGTTCCACCGATCCGTCCTACCGTGGAATCAATGGCACACACGCCATTTGAGCTATCGCGGTGTACGGAAGGAACAGTGACACCATGCCGACCGACTCACGCCAGGAGCGACTCGCCCGCCGCATCGCGGAACTTCATGCGACCGACGGCCAATTCGCCAAGGCCCGACCCGTCGACGCGGTGACTGCCGCCGTCGAGCAACCGGACATGAGACTGCATCAGGTCGTCGGGACCGTCATGGATGCCTATGCCGACCGTCCGGCGATCGGGGAGCGCGCGATCGAACTCGTCGAGGATCCGGTGACCGGCCGGACTTCCGTCGAACTGCTGCCGCGGTTCGACACCCTCACCTACCGCGAGGTGTCCTCCCGTGTCACCGCGCTGGCCCGTGCCATGCACGACGATGTGCGCCCAGGCGACCGGGTGTGTGTATTGGGGCTTTGTCAGTGCAGATTACGCCATCATCGACATGGCGACGATGTATCTCGGCGCGGTGGCTGTCCCGCTGCAGACGAGCGCGCCGGTCGGTCAGCTTCAACCCATCGTCACCGAAACCGAACCACGTCTGTTCGCGTCGAGCATCGGCGACCTGCACACCGCGGTCGACCTGGTGCTCACCGGGCACGCACCCGCCAGACTTGTCGTCTTCGACCACCACCCGGCCGTGGACGAGGAACGCGAAGCGCTGCAGAGCGCGCGCCAGCGGCTCGGCGACGCGGGTGCGCAAGTGGCGATCGAGGCCCTGGCTGATCTGATCGAGCGCGGGCGCTCAGCGCCTGAGGTGCTGTATCACGTTGACGACGAGGATGATCCGCTGCGGCTGCTCATCTACACCCTCGGGCAGCACGGGCGCACCGAAAGGCGCGATGTACCCGGAGCGTCTGGTGGCGAATTTCTGGCGCAGGTCGCGCTGGAACTGGGGCGGCATGACCGCCCAGCCCTCGATCACCCTGAACTTCATGCCCATGAGTCACGTGATGGGTCGCGGCATCCTGTACGGAACGCTGGGACACGGTGGCACGGCGTATTTCACCGCGCGCAGCGACCTTTCGACGCTGTACGAGGATCTCGCGCTCGTCAGGCCCACCGAGCTGAACTTCGTTCCACGGGTGTGGGACATGCTCTTCGGCACCTTCCAGAGTGAGGTGCGGCGCCGATCCGCAGACCAAGGCGCGCACGGAGATCTCGAGGAGCTGGCGGCCGAGGTGATGACAGATCTGGCACAGCATCTGCTCGGGGGTCGGTACCTGCTGGCGATGACGGGCTCGGCCCCGATCTCGGACGAGAACAAGGCGTTCGTCGAAGAGCTCCTCGATCTCCATCTCATCGAGGGCTACGGCTCGACCGAGGCCGGCATGGTGTTCGTCGACGGCACCGTGCGCCGCCCGGCGGTGATCGACTACAAGCTGGCCGACGTGCCCGATCTCGGATACTTCCACACCGACCAACCCCACCCACGAGGAGAGTTGCTGGTCAAGACCCGGGACCTGTTCCCCGGGTATTACAAGCGACCGGAGGTCACCGCCGCCGTGTTCGACCCCGACGGCTTTTACCACACCGGAGACGTCGTGGCGGAGGTCGGGCCCGATCAGTTGGTCTACCTGGATCGGCGCAACAATGTGCTGAAGCTCTCCCAAGGCGAGTTCGTCACGGTGTCGAAACTGGAGCCGCTGTTCGGCGACAGCCCGCTGGTGCGCCAGATCTACATCTACGGCAACAGTGCACGCGCCTACCTGCTGGCCGTGGTCGTCCCCACCGAGGACGCGCTGCGTCACAGCGGCGGCAACATCGATCAATTGAAGCCCGCGATCAGTGCGTCTTTCCAGGACATCGCGAGGGCTGCGGGGCTGCAGTCCTACGAGATCCCACGCGACTTCCTCGTCGAGACCACGCCGTTCAGCCTCGAGAACGGCCTGCTCACCGGTATCCGCAAGCTGGCCCGCCCGAAACTGAAGGCACACTACGCCGAACGGCTCGAAGCCCTCTACGCCGAACTGGCCGACAAGCAGGCCGACGAACTGGCGGCCCTGCGTCGCAACGGCGCGCAGCGGCCGGTGCTGGAAACCGTCAGCCGCGCGGCCGGTGCGCTGCTCGGGGCGACGGCCGACACCCTGGCACCCGACGCGCACTTCACCGATCTCGGCGGAGATTCCCTGTCGGCGTTGACGTTCGGCAACCTTCTCCGGGAGGTCTTCGGCGTCGACGTACCGGTGGGTGTGATCGTCAGCCCGGCCAGTGATCTGCGGTCCATCGCGAACTACGTCGAAGCGCAACGCGGGTCAGGTGCGGCCGGGCCCTCGTTCGCGTCGGTGCACGGCCGGAACGCCACCCAGGTGCGCGCGGTCGACCTCACCCTGGAGAAGTTCCTCGACTCGCAAACGTTGACCGCGCCGCGGTCGGCGCCGAGTGCCGACGTGCGCACGGTGCTGCTGACCGGGGCGACCGGTTTTCTCGGGCGCTACCTGGCCCTGGAGTGGCTCGAGCGGATGAGCGAGGTCGGCGGCACCGTGATCTGTCTCGTACGGGCCAAGGACGACGCGTCGGCCCGCCGCCGGCTCGATCGGACATTCGACAGCGGCGATCCAGAACTGCTGCACCACTATCTGGATCTGGCCGACCGGCACCTGCGGGTGATCGCGGGGGACAAGGGCGAAGCGAACCTGGGGCTGGACCCGGGTACCTGGCAACAACTTGCCGACACGGTGGACGTCATCGTCGACCCCGCGGCGCTGGTCAACCACGTGTTGCCGTACCAGGAGTTGTTCGGCCCCAATGTCGTGGGCACGGCCGAACTGATCCGGCTTGCGCTGACGACGAAGCCGAAGCCCTACACGTATGTGTCGACCATCGGCGTGGGAGACCAGATCGAACCGTCGATGTTCACCGAGGATGCCGACATCCGGACCGTCAGCGCGGTGCGTGCCATCGACGACAGCTACGCGAACGGATACGGCAACAGCAAGTGGGCCGGAGAGGTGCTGCTGCGGGAGGCCCATGACCGGTGTGGGCTGCCGGTCGCGGTGTTCCGCTGCGACATGATCCTGGCCGACACCACATGGGCGGGCCAGCTCAACGTGCCGGACATGTTCACGCGGCTGATGCTGAGCCTCGTCGCAACGGGCATCGCGCCCGGTTCGTTCTACGAACTCGACGCGCACGGAAACCGGCAGCGCGCACACTACGACGGCCTGCCGGTCGGGTTCATCGCCGAGGCGATCGCGACCCTGGGAGCCGCTGCGGCCGACGGATTTTCGACATACCACGTGATGAACCCGCACGATGACGGTATCGGTCTGGACGAATTCGTCGACTGGCTCGACGAGGCGGGGTACCCGATCGAGCGCATACCGGACTACGCCGCGTGGCTGCAACGGTTCGACACGGCGCTGCATGCGCTGCCGGACGCGCAACGCCAGGCGTCGCTGCTGCCGCTACTGCACAACTACCAGCACCCCGAGAAGCCGATCCGTGGGTCGCAGGCACCCACGGATCGGTTTCGGGCAGCGGTGCGTCAGGTGAAGATCGGTGCGGGTGAGGGCAGCCGGGATATTCCGCAGGTGTCCGCGCCGATCATCGTCAAGTACGTCACCGATCTGCAGAAGGTCGGCCTGTTGTAAGGGGCGGCGGCGGCCGTCTTGATCGACGACGGCTCCCGTCGTGGCCGGAGTGGTCCTTCAGGAGCACCATTGCGTCCGGCGATCCGAAAGCGGTAAAGTGGCTAAGCCGCTTTACCGAAGGAGGATTGCGGATGCCGGTACGGCTTGGAATCGGGATTCCCACCACCATCGGTCCGCCCCGTGCGCCCGAGCTGTCGCGATGGTGTCGGGAAGCCGAAGAACGTGGAGCCAGCAGCCTGTCCTGCGTGGACCGCCTCAATTACCCGAACCTTGACTCTTTCCTGGCCCTCGCCGCGGCGGCTGCCGTCACCCACACGGTCCGGCTCCTCGCCACGGTCGTGGTCGCGCCCCTGCGCGGCAATGGGGAGCTGCTCCGAAAACAGCTCGCCAACCTGCACCACTTCTCCGGTCGCCGCTTCGACGTCGGTCTGGGTGTCGGTCGGCGCGACGACGACTACGTCGCCTCCGACGTCGACTTCTCCACTCGTGGAAAGCGGTTCGACGCCCAACTCGACCGGCTCTTCGGGACTGGCGAAGACAAGAGCCCCGAGCTTCCCTGTGTGATGTTCGGCGGACAGAGCCCGGCGACCCTTCGGCGAATTGCCCGGTGGGGCGGAGGGTGGGTCTCGGCGGCCGGGCTGGGCGGGCTGCAATCGACCATCGAGTTCTCCCAGCAGGTCCACGAAGCCTGGTCGAGCGCAAATCGGCCCGGAAAACCACGATTGGTCGCCCTCGCGTACGCGGCAGTCGGGAAGCAGGCGGCCACCCACGCCCGCACCCACATGCAGGAGTACTACGGGTTCCTCGGTACCGAGGGTGTCGATCGGCTCACCCGCCAGGTCATCAAAGGACACGATCAACTCACCGACGCCCGCGGCCGACTCGCCGACGCCGGGTTCGACGAACTCATCGTGCTCCCGACCTCCGACTCACTGGACCAACTCGCGCTCCTCGACGAATCCACCGCATAAGCCCAGGTGAAAGACCTCTATGAAAGGAACGCAGACGATGCACGACGGTCCGACGGCCATGTATATCAACGGCGAATGGGTCGCCGAGGGGGAGAACGGCACAACCACTCTCACCGCACCGTTCGACGGACGCGAGTTGGCCGTCATCCCCGTCGGAGGGCGCCGCGACGTCGAACGCGCGGTGCAGGCCGCCCACAATGCGCGACGTACAGGTCTCCCGCTGGACCGGCGGCTGACCATCCTTGAGGCGGTGGCGGCGTCGATCGCCGCGCGCAGCGAGGATTTCGCCCGCGCGATCGCGCTCGAATGCGCCAAACCCATCAAGACCGCACGCGCGGAGGTGCTGCGCGCGATCGATACGATCAAGTTCTCGGTCGCCGCCGCACGCACACTCGGTTCGGAAAGCGTGCCGCTCGATGCAACGGCGCCGGGCGCGGGCAAGACCACCTTCACCAAGCGTGTCCCCGTCGGGGTCGTGGCGGCGATCGCGCCGTTCAACTTCCCGCTCAACCTCGTGGTGCACAAGGTCGCACCCGCACTCGCGGTGGGATGCCCGGTTGTCCTCAAACCCGCGACCCAGACACCGCTGTCGGCCCTACTGCTCGCCGAGGTGTTCCATGAGGCCGGACTGCCGGCGGGGTGGCTCAACGTCGTGTGCGGATCAGGAGCCGAGGTCGGGGGGGCGCTCGCCACGCATCCCGATGTCGCGTACGTGACGTTCACCGGGTCGCCCCAGGTGGGTTGGGGCATCGCCGAGGCCGCCCCCAAGAAGAAGGTCCGCCTGGAGCTCGGGTCCAACGCGCCGTTGATCGTCGACCGTGAGTCCGACTGGGAAGCAGCGGCCGATCAGGCGGTCTTCGGGGCGTTCGTGCAGGCCGGCCAGTCCTGCGTGTCGACGCAGCGCATCTTCGTCCACGAAGACGTTGTCGACGCGTTCACCGAGCGTATGGCGGCCGCGACCCGGGACCTGGTGGTCGGTGATCCACTCGACGAGACCGTCGACGTCTCGGCCGTCATCAACGAAGGCGAGGCCATCCGGGTGGAGAAGTGGATCGCCGAAGCAGAAGCCGGCGGCGCGAAAGTAGTTGTGGGAGGCGAGCGTTCCGGAGCTGTTGTGACGCCCACGATCATCAGGGGTGTCGACCGGGCCGCCAAGGTGCAGTGCCAGGAGGTGTTCGGTCCGGTGGTGACCATCAACTCGTTCGCCGAGTTCACCGAGGCCCTCGCCGCGGCGAACGACTCCGTCTTCGGTCTCAACGCCGGCGTGTTCACGACGAATCTTCGGCATGCGCTGCAGGCCATCGAGGAGCTCGAGTTCGGAAGTGTCTACATCAACGATGTGCCCACCGTCCGCGCTGATCAGCAGCCCTACGGCGGGGTCAAGGAATCGGGAAACACGCGGGAGGGTCCGCGGTACGCGATGGAGGAGATGACCGAGCTGAAGTTCATCACGCTCCGTTGAGCGGTCGGCTCACCGGACATTCCTGCCCGCGGAACTACCATGGTCGGAGTTTTGGTGACTGAGGAGTGTCAATGACGCGTGGCGGGCCATCGAGGTCGGAGAGCAATGCGGCTGCTCGCCGGGCAATGGACGAGCAGTACCGCCAGAGCTTTCAGCTCGAGCCCGTCACGCGCATCGCCGATCGGGTCGCCGACCAGGTCCGCGATTACATCGTGGCCAACGACCTGGAGCCTGGTGCCCGGCTGCCGTCCGAGCGGCGTCTCGCCGAGCTCGTGGGCAGTTCGCGCCCCACGGTCAGCCAGGCGCTGCGAAGCCTCGCTGTGACCGGGCTGATCGAGATACGGCCGGGTGCAGGGGCTTTCGTCCTGCGCAAACCCACCACCGCGGTGGGCACAGGTCTGCAGATGATGATCGAGCTGGAGCCGGACAGCATCGGCGAGGCCGTGGACATGCGCCATCTGCTGGAGATGGCCGCCATGGAACGCATCACGACAAGGCCCACGCTTGACCTCGGCAGCATCGACGAGGCGCTGGAGCGCCTGCGGGCGGCCAAAGGGAGTGCGGCGGAATGGATCGCGGCCGATACCAACTTCCACGTCGCGTTCATCCGTCTCGCGGAGAACCGCTTCTTGACCAGCGTGTTCGAGAGCGTCCACGATGCGGTTGTCGCGAGGGCCTATCAGAGCTGGATCGTCGCGAACGAGCCGCCGCCCTGGCTGGCAGGTAAAGAGTTCGCGGCGCAGATCGCCCTGCATGAGCCGATCGTCGCTGCGCTGCGGGCAAGTGACCGTGCGCAATTGGCCACGGCGCTGACGCGCCACCAGGAGGCTCTCGAAGCGCACATGCGTCTTCACGGCTGAGTCCACGCGCCGAGAACAGCGCGCACTTCGAAAGCCGGTTCCCTGACCTCAGGGGGCCGGCTTTTTCATGTCACTCGTCGCCGGATGCGGCCGAAAGCTTTGTCCCCGTTCGGGGTTGATCTTCCTCAGGCAGTTGACATTCGTGTGGTACCAGACACACAATAGCGGCTAAGCGGCTAGGTGGCTTAGCCAAATTGGAGGAAGTAATTGTCTACATGCACCATCCCCGCAGCGACGCCGGCGGCCGGCGACCGGCAGTTCAGCGATGACGACATCCGACGGGCCGCCTGGCGCATCCGCCGGCGTGCACTCGACATGGTGGCGCGGGAGGGGTTCGGCTACCTGGGCCAAGCACTCTCGGCAGCCGAGCTTTTCGCTTCGCTGTACGTCGGCGCACTGACCCCCGATGACGAACTCGTCGTCTCACCAGGGCATTACGCGATCGCCCACTATGCCGCGGGAGTTGAGGTCGGACGTATCGACGAGGCAGAGCTCGCGACCTACGGCGTCGACGGTTCGCGGCTGGAGTCCATCGGAACCGAACGCACTCCGGGCCTTTCGGTCACGTGCGGATCGCTCGGACAAGGGCTGTCGGTCGCCGCGGGGCTGGCGCTCGGCGCGAAGTTGCAGGACGCCTCGAAGTTCACGTATGCCGTGGTCAGCGACGGCGAGATGGAAGAAGGGCAGACCTGGGAGGCCGCGCTGTTCGCAGCGCACCACGGACTGTCCGATCTCATCGTCCTGCTCGACCGCAACGACAGTCAGGTCGACGGCCCGACGCACACGGTCACCACCCTCGAGCCGGTGACCGACAAGTGGGCGGCCTTCGGCTGGGACGTGCGCGCCGTCGACGGACACGACGTCGGACAACTTCGCGCCGCCGTGCGCGCGGCGCAAGAGACGTCGGCGCCGTCGGTCATCGTCGCCAAGACCTGGACGCTCTCGGGCCTCGACCACATCCTTCCCGACGAGGCCGACGGCCACTTCCTCAAGGTCTCGCCCGATCAGATCGCACGAGCACGCAAGCACCTGGTCGAGGCAGAGCAGGAGGCACGAAAAGTCCAACCCGCCCCGTGGGGTGACCGTGAGGAGGCACGGGCATGAGCAAGGCGCAATCCCTTCGCGCTCCCTACGCCACCGTGCTGAAGCCCTATGGCTCGGCACTCGTGGACCTGGCGAGGCGGAAATCGAACGTCGTCTGCCTCGGGGCCGACCTCACGCGTCAAACCGAGACCGACCTGTTCCGCGACCAACTCGGCGACAGGTTCTTCAACGGCGCCATGAGCGAACAGAACCTCATGGGCGTGGCGGCCGGCCTTGCGCGGACCGGCCATCAGGTCTTTGTGAACACGTTCGGCGTGTTCGCGACGCGACGCCCCTACGAGCAGGTCGCAATGCAGATCGCCTATGCCGGCCTCGATGTGAAGATCGTCGGGCTCATGCCGGGCCTGTCGACGCCGGGCGGACCCAGTCATCAGGCAACCGACGACATCGCCCTGATGCGCGCGCTGCCGAACATGACGGTGATCGACGTCGCGGACGCGCGTGAGATCCCGCAGGCCGTCACCGCGATCTCCGAGATCCCCGGCCCGGTGTACATGCGGCTCAAGCGCGGCGAGATCCCGGTCCTGTTCGACGAGGATCATCGCCTGGACCTCGACAACGTGGTGGTGGTCGACGGCGAGGCCGACGAGCGCGAACCCGTCGACCTCACCATCTTGGCGACGGGCATGATGGTCGCGACCTCGCTCGCCGCGGCCGACGCTCTTCGCAGCATCGGGATCTGCGTCAACGTCGTCAACGTCGCGTGCCTCAAGCCCCTCGACACGGCCGGTGTCCTTCGCCAGGCGCGTCGCTCGGCCGCGGTCGTCACCGCGGAAAACCACAGTGTGATCGGAGGACTCGGCAGCGCGGTCGCCGAGGTGATGGCCGAGGCGGGCCTGGCGGTACCACTTCGCCGCGTCGGTATCCAGGACACCTTCGCGCGCGCGGCGAGTGCGCGTTATCTCTTCGAGCACTACGGCCTGAGCAGCCAGCACCTGGTGGACACCGCAGCCGCGCTGTGCGGGCGCGACGCGCCCTATCCGCAGGTTGTCGAAGTGCCTCAGGAAGTCGGCGCCTACTCGCCGGTCTGAGACCGCCTCGAACGTCGGAAGTCAAACCCGTTAGGAGAAGAATGTGAGTGCAACCGATACCAGCCTGCCCACGGGCTGGCGGCCGAGCGAACTGGGGGCCCACGCCGTGCCGGTGGGCTCGCCGGGGACCACCATGGCGGTCGACTGGGAGCGCCGGATCGACTTCGATCGCCTTCGCACCCAGCGGCTCACCCGAGCCCTCGACGCCCTCGAGCGCAGTGAACTCGGGGCGCTGCTGCTCTTCGACATGAACAACATCCGCTACACGACGGCCACCCACATCGGAAACTGGGCCAGGGACAAGCTGTTCCGGATGGCCCTTCTGATCCGCGGTCAGGCGCCGATCCTGTGGGACATCGGTTCGGCCGCCCGGCTGCACCAGATGCAGGCTCCGTGGCTGCCTCAGGACAGCTGGCGGGCCGGACTCTCGACATGGCGCGGCGCGATCGACGACGAGGTCGGCGTGCAGACCGGCAACGCGAAGAAGGTCGCCGACCTCCTGCGCGAGCACGGACTCGCCAACGATCCCGTCGGCGTCGACGTGGTCGAACTTCCCATGCTCAAAGCCCTTGAGGCCGAGGGCCTCACCATCGTCGACGGTCAGGGCCTCATGCTCGATGTCCGATCGATCAAGACCGTCGACGAGATCGCCCTGCTGGACCACGCCGCTGCGTGCGTCGACGCGGCCTACGAGGAGCTCTACAAGTTTCTCCGCGTGGGCGTCAAAGAGAACGAGACCGTCGCACTGGTCAACAAGGTCCTCTACGAACTGGGCAGCGAAGAGGTCGAGGCCGTCAACGCCATCAGCGGCGAGCGTTGCAGCCCGCACCCACATGTGTTCAGCGACCGCATGATCCGGCCGATGGACACCGCGTACTTCGACATCGTCCACTCGTACATGGGTTACCGGACGTGCTACTACCGCACGCTGAACGTCGCAGGCGCGACACGTGCCCAGCGTGACGCGTACAAGCGGGCGCGCGAATACATCGACCTGGCCATCAGCGAGGTGAAACCGGGTGTGCTGACCTCCGACATCGTCAAGCACTTCCCGGCCGCACAGGAATTCGGCTTCGCCAGCGAGGAGGAAGCGTTCGGGCTGCAGTACTGCCACGGTGTCGGCCTCTCGGTCTGGGAGAAGCCGCTGATGAGCCGCTACCACTCCTTCGACCATCCGGTCGAGATCAAGGAGGGGATGGTGTTCGCGCTCGAAACCTACTGGCCGACTGCCGACGGATCTTCGGCGGCGCGCATCGAGGAGGAGGTCGAGGTGACCGCGACCGGAGCCAGGGTGATCACCCGTTTCCCGGCCGATGAGCTTCTCGTGGCAGGCACCAGGTACTGGAACGGCTTCGATTTCCCCGAGATCAAGGCGCCGATCGGGCGGGGTGTCGCCTCCGGGGTGGCGGCGACCAACGGGGCCGGCGCGAGCTGATGTCGCGATCACGAGGCGTGGGCGAAACCGATGTGCGCACGGACCGGCGTCGCCACCTCGCCGTTGCCGGAGCCGGAGCAGTCGCCGTGATGCTCGCCGTTGCGTCGGCCGGCTGTTCCGGGGGCGGTTCCGGCGATGCCGGTGCGACCGACAAGGGTGTCCGCTCGGTCGACGTGGATGTCGTTCAGGGACCGATGATCACGACACGGCCCTCATGGCTCCGGTAGCACGGGACGCCGTCACGCGCCGGGTCGGGTTCCTGGGTCTCGGGAACATGGGTCGTCCGATGGCGAGACGGCTGGCCGCGTCGGCAACCCCGCTCACGGTCTACAACCGGACGACGGCCAAGTGCGCGGAATTCGCCGATCTAGGTTGCGAAGTCGCCGAGTCAGTGGCCCGGATGGGCCACTGCTCGGTGCTTCTCACCATGCTCGGAACCGACGATGACGTGGCGCAGGTGTACCTCGGCGATGACGGGCTCGTGGCCAACGCCCGTGCGGGTGCGGTGCTCGTCGACTGCTCGACCATCTCGCCCGACATGTCGGCGCGCGTGCGGGCGCGGTGTGACCGAGCGGGCGTGCACTTCTTGGCGGCGCCCGTCGCGGGAGGCCCGCCGGTCATCGAAAGTGGTGGCCTCGCAATGGCAGTCAGCGGTGACCGACAGGCCTTCGAACATGCCGCAGACGTTCTTCGCGTCGTCGCGCCCAATCTCATCTACGTGGGCCCGGGCGATACCAGTCGCCTGGTGAAGATCTGCCACAACCTCCTGGTCGCCGCGACTTTGGAAGTGCTGGGGGAGTTGTGTGTCCTCGCTGAATCCCATGGGGCGAGTCGTCAGGCTCTGCTGTCCTTCCTGCGCAGCACGGCGATCAGCAGCCGCTTCATCGAGTACAAGGCGCCACTGCTGGAATCCCTCGATTTCACACCGGCATTCACCAGCAGCCTCATGCAGAAGGATCTCGAGTTGGGCCTCGGGTTGGCGGGTCAGGCCGACGTGACGATGCCGGTGACCGCCCAGGTGCACGCGACGTACCGGGCCGCCAACGAGTCCGGGCTCGCCGAACTGGACGCCGCGGCGGTCTACCTGTACCTCGCCGGTTCTAACCCGCCTGAGCGAGCAGGTGGTGGCGACGACCGATCCGGTCGAAACGGCGGGCCCGCTCGGCCAGACGGCGCGCCGGATCCTCACCGGTGAGCGCCCACAACTCCGCCTGTATGGCCGCACCCGTCCGGCGGCTGAACATCTCGGGTTCGCTTGCGGCGTCGGGATGCTCGGCGATGATGCGGTCGACGAGGCCGTGCTCGAACAGGTCTGTCGAGCGCACGCCTTGTTGTTCGGCCATCTCGGCGGCATGAGCGGTGTCGCGGTGCAGGATGGCGCTGGCACCCTCGGGCGGAAGAGGGGACAGCCAACCGTGCTGCGCGGCCAGGACACGATCGGCCGGCACCAGGGCCAGCGCGCCGCCGCCGGTGCCCTGACCGAGCAGCACCGACACCGTCGGCACGGGAAGACTGACCATCTCGGCGATACACCGGGCGATCTCCCCGGCCAGGCCGCCCTCCTCGGCCTCCTTCGACAGTGCCGCCCCGGCGGTGTCGATGACGGTCACCAGGGGCAGGTCGAGGTCGGCGGCCAGGCGCATGCCGCGGCGCGCCTGTCGTAGCGCGCCGGGTCCGAGCGGTGTCTGCGGGGTCTGCCCGCGACGGTCCTGACCGAGCACCACACACGGCAGATGCCCGAACCGGGCCAGCGCGAGGAGCAGGCCGGGATCGGTTTCACCCTGCCCGGTTCCGCTGAGCGCGAGGACGTCACCGGCCGCGTGGTGCAGGAGTTCGCGCACACCGGGTCGGTCCTCGCGACGCGACGCGCACACCGACTGCCACGCGGGGACGTCGACGCCCACCGACACTTTCGCGGTGGCGGGTGCCTGCGTGGTCCGTCGCGCACGCATCATGACGCTCAGGGCCCGGTCGACCACCTCGGGCAACCGGTCGAGCGGCAGCACCCCGTCGATCAGCCCGCACGCCTCGAGGTTCTCGGCGGTCTGGACGCCTTCGGGGAACGGCGCGTCGTAGAGCGCCTGGTACACGCGCGGGCCGAGGAAGCCGATCATCGCGCCCGGTTCGGCAAAAGTGATGTGTCCCAACGATCCCCACGAGGCGAACACGCCACCTGTGGTGGGATGGCGCAGGTACACCAGATAGGGCAGGTGCGCGGCCTTGTGGTCGACCACGGCCGCGGTGATCTTGACCATCTGCAGGAAGGCGGCCGCGCCCTCCTGCATGCGGGTGCCACCCGAGGTGGGCAGCGCGAGCAGCGGCAGTTTCTCCGCGGTCGCGCGGCGGATCGCGGCGGTGAGCCGCTCGCCCGCGGCGATGCCGATCGATCCGCCGAGGAAGCGGAAGTCGCACGCAAGCAGGGCAATCCGGTGACCTTGTACGTAGGCTGCTCCGGTGATCACGGCCTCGTCGAGACCGGTGACAGCGCGTGCGTGCGCGAGGTCCCGCGCATAGACGGGATCGAGATCCTCATCGGTGACGGGGGAGTCCCATGAGGTCCACGAGCCGTGGTCGACCACCGTGGTGATCACCTCGTGCGCGGCGGTCATCGCCGTCCTGCCGTGAGCTCGTCGATCAGGTGGTTGTCGGCGCCCAGCACGGGCGGGGCACTGTGGTCCCGTCGCGTGCGCTCGGGACCCGCGACATCGAAGAAGCGCAGCGGCGGCCCGGGCAGGGTGATCTTGCCCAGGGTTGCGTGGTCGACGTCGATGAGCAGTCCCTGTGACCGGGTCTGCTCCCATTCGTAGACCTCCCGCAGATTCCGGATCCGCCCGGCGGGTACCCCGATCTGGTCGAGGATGCCGAGCAGTTCGTCGGTGGAGTACAGCGAGAACACGTTCTGGACAAGGTCGTTGACGCGTTTCTGGTTGGCGACGCGCTCGGGGTTGGTCGCCATGCCGGGCGCGTGGGCGTCGAGGTGGAAGCCGTCACAGAAGCGTTTCCACAGGCCTTCGCTGCCGACGGCGATCTGTACGGCACCGTCGGCGGTGTCGAACAAGCCGTACGGGCAGATCGACGGATGATGGTTGCCGGTCGCCTCGCCGATCTGACCGGCGACGGTCCACTTGGTGCCCTGGAAGGCGTGTACGCCCACCACGGCCGCCAGCAGCGACGCGCGGACCACCTGACCCCGTCCTGTGCGGGCGCGTTCGTTGAGGGCCGCCAGGACACCGAAGGCGCCGTACATGCCCGCCAGCAGGTCGGCGATCGGCACCCCGACGCGTTGCAGGTCATGGGGATTGGCTCCGGTCAGTGACATCAGGCCCGCCTCGCCCTGGGCGATCTGGTCGTACCCGGCGCGGCCGGCCTCGGGGCCGTCGTGCCCGAATCCGCTGATCGACAGGATGATCAGGCGCGGGTTGAGTTCCTGCAGCACTTCTTCGGAGAAGCCGAGCCGGTCGAGCACGCCGGGGCGGAAGTTCTCCATGAGGACGTCGGCGCGGCGCAGCAGTTCGGTCAGCGCGTCGCGACCCAAGGGGCTCTTCAGGTCGAGCGTGACGGACTTCTTGTTGCGGTTGGCGCTCAGGAAGTAGGTCGATTCCCGTTCTGCCCCGGTGGGTTCGATGAACGGTGGCCCCCAGCCGCGGGTGTCGTCACCGCCAACGGGACTCTCGACCTTGATGACGTCGGCGCCGAGATCGCCCAGCATCATCGCGGCGTGCGGGCCTGCGAGTGCGCGGGTCAGATCGACGACCGTGAGGTCGGCCAAGGGGCCGGCCGACAACGCCAACTGTGGTCCGTCGCTCGGGTGGATGGTGTCCGTCATGGGGGCCTCCCTGAATCGGTCTGGCTCGGAGATCTAGTGGCTGAGTGGACTAGCCACTTCAGCACAACACCGGATGTCACTGAAGTCAACGGGTGGCCCGGAAAAATGAGGTGACTTGAGCCACAAGGAAATTTGGCCTCAACTCGCGCGTGATACGACGAATGCCCGAGGCGGGATTCCGCCTCGGGTCGATTCGCCTATGGGGTGGTTACAGCCAGCCGGGCAGGACCAGCGCCGCCCAGGCCACGAGCGGTCCGATCGCGATCACCAGGCCGCTGTATTTGAGGATCTGCCGGTAGAACACGTCGCGGTCGACCCCCTGGGCGTTCGCGAGCACCAGCGCGCCGTTGGTCGAGAACGGGCTGACGTCGACGATGGTCGAGGCGATCGCGAGTGCGACGACCACCCCGATCGGTCCGATGTCACCGGCCAGCAGCAGCGGAACCGCAAGGGGGATGGTGGCTCCCAGGATCGCGGTCGAGGATGCGAACGCCGAGACGATCCCGCCGAGGTAGCACAGCAGCAGCGCCACCAGAAGCGGCATGCCGAGCTTCGCAACGCCGTTGCCGACCCATTCGACCGTGCCGGCCTCCTGCAGGACGCCCACGAAGGTGAGCACGCCGCCGATCAGCAGCACCGTGGACCAGCTGATCTGCGACACCGCGCCCTTTTGGGCCTTGGGCGAGGCGAGGGCCAGCACCGCGGCCACGGTCATCGCGACGAAGCCGACGTCGAGGTCGAGGATCAGCGAGAACAGCCCGAGCGCGCCGAGGCCGATGAGCGTGAGGATCTGGTCGAAGGATGCCGCGCGTCGGGGCAGGGGGCTGGTTGGCGTGTTCGGCGGTGCGGTCAGCGTGGCCGCCGAGGCCTGCGTGCCGTGGCCGGAGAAAACCGGGCTGCCCCCGCCCGACGGTGCGGAGCCACCACCGCCCGTGGAGCCTCCCGGGCCTCCGGTGCCGTCGGCCTCGATCGCGCCGTCACCTTCGAAGCTCGCGGTGGTCTGCCCGAGCAGTTTGCGGCCGCCCAGGAAGATGAACAGCAGAACGCCGATGGCGGCGTTGAAGAAGAAGCTGCCGAGGAACAGCGCCAGCGGGCTGTTGAGTAGGCCGGCCTTGGCGACGATGTTGTTGACGGTGACGCCGTAGATGCTGATGGGGGAGAACCCGCCGGCCTGGGCGCCGTGGATGACCATCATGCCCATCAGCAGGGCGTTGATGCGGTATTTGCGGGCGAAGGTCAGCGCGATCGGCGCGATGATGGCGACCGCGGCGGGTCCGAGGGCGCCCAGTGCGGTCAGCACCGCGGTGATGCCGAACATCACCCACGGTATGAAGGCCACACGGCCTCTGACCAGGCGTAACGCGCCGCGGACCATGAGGTCCACGGTGCCGTTGTTCTGCGCTATGGCAAACAGATAGGTGACGCCGACCAGCGTCAGGAACAAATCGCTGGGAAACCCGGCGATGATGTCGTCGGTATCCATACCGACGGCGATCGTGCCGACGAGGAAGGCGGCGACGAAGCCCAGCGTGCCCATGTTGATGGGGAGCAGCGTCGCCGCTGCGAACATCGCGATGAGGGCAAGAATCGGGATCAGTTCGAGCGGCATCGGGAACTCCGAACGTCGTGCGAGCGGTGAACCAGTGGAGCACTGGCCTAGCCAGTACACCAGTGGGACGAATCACTGTCAATAGGCGGGTGTGAGCCGTCCTACTCATCCTGTCACTGGTCGGCGGGTATTGTTTGGTTCAGAGAGTGGGTGAGCTAGTGGCTGAGCAACTGAGACCAGTAACGCGTCCGCGGCTCTACGAGGTCATCGTCGAGCAGTTGTGCGCATACATCTACAGCAATGAGATGGAGCCGGGGGATCGGCTGCCCGCCGAGCGTGACCTGGCGGCCAAGCTGGGGGTGAGCCGTGCGTCGCTCAGCCAGGCGCTCGTGGCCCTCGAGGTGCAGGGCGTGCTGTCGGTACGGCACGGCGACGGCGCGATCCTCATCCGCAGGCCCACCGAGGAGGGCTCCATCCGGGCCCTGCGTGAGCACGCCGACCGTATCCCCGACATCATCGAGGCCCGCGAGGCACTCGAGGTCAAGCTCGCCGAACTCGCGGCGGCGCGGCGCACCGACGCCGAGATGGCGGCGATCGACGCGGCCATCGCGACGATGGAAAAGGAAGTCGAAGCCGGCGAACGCGGCGTCATGGGCGACGAAATGTTCCACGAGGCAATCACATCCGCGGCGCATTCGTCGTTGCTGGCCAAGCTCATGCACGAGATCGCGGGGTTGATCCGGGAAACGCGGATCGAGTCGCTGTCGCAGGAGAACCGGCCGCGCGCGTCGCTGGAAGGCCATCGGCGTATCGCCGACGCGATCCGCAAGCAGGATTCGCAGGCCGCGGCACAGGCCATGGCCGAGCACATCCGCATGGTGTCCGACGTGGCGCTGCTGCGCGAGGGCTGAGCCTCGATCGGTCGGATCTGCGACGATTCGTCGCGCCGCCGAGTGCGGCGTACTCTTGCTCTTTCACCATACCGCCGGGACGGGGTCTTGCGGCAAGACCGGGGTGGTGGTGCAAAATCGCTGGCCCAAGCCAGAACTCGAAGATGTGAGGGTACGTGTCAGGTCGGGACTACGAGGACGAACTGCAGTCCGAGCGCGAGTACGTCGCCGGGCTCTACGCGCGGCTGGACGCCGAGCGGACGCAGTCACAGCGCAGGTACGCCGCCGCGCTGCGCGAGCACGGTGGCACTGCCGTGGAACGCGACGCCGAGGTCCGGGCGCTGGCCAAGGACATCGCCCGGCTCAACGTCGCCGACAACGGATTGTGCTTCGGCCGGTTGGACACGCTCGACGACGAGCGGCTCTACATCGGACGTCTCGGCATCTTCGACCGTGACAACGACTTCGAGCCGCTGCTGCTCGACTGGCGCGCCCCGATGGCGCGCCCGTTCTACGTCGCGACGGCAGCGAACCCGGAGAACATGCGGCGCCGCCGCCAATTTCACACCCTGGGCCGCAAGGTGGTCGACTTCACCGACGAGATCCTCGGACGGCCGACGGGCTCCGAGCACGACGCCACCAACGACGCCGCGCTGCTCGCGGCCGTCAACGCTCCGCGCGGCGAGGGCATGCGCGACATCGTCGCGACCATCCAGGCCGAGCAGGACGAGGTCATCCGCCTCGACCACACCGGCGTGCTGGTGATCGAGGGCGGCCCGGGCACCGGCAAGACCGTGGTGGCGCTGCACCGCGTGGCGTATCTGCTCTACACCTACCGCAAGCAGATGGAGCGCCACGGTGTGCTCGTGGTGGGGCCCACCCCCGCGTTCCTCAACCACATCGGCCGGGTGCTGCCGTCGCTGGGTGAATCGGACGCGGTGTTCATGACGCCCGGCGACTTCGTACCCGGCCTGCACGTCACCGCTGAGGACACGCCCGAGGCGGCCGAGGTCAAGGGCTCGCTGAAGATCCTCGACGTGCTCAAGGCCGCTGTGGCCGACCGGCAGGAACTGCCGTCCGAGCCGATCCCGATCGATCTGTCCGACGTCACGATGCGCATCGACGCGGAGACCGCGAAATGGGCCCGCGACGAGGCCCGCAAGACCGGCCTGCCGCACAACGAGGCCCGTGCCGAGTTCGTCGACGTCGTCACCTATGTGGTGACCGAGCGGGCGGTGGCCCGTATCGGGCGGGGCTGGCTGACGCGCGACGACAAGCACGCGTGGGAGAAGATGCGCGCCGACGTCGTCGGAGAGCTTGAGGACCACGAGCAGTTCAATGCCGCACTCGACGCGCTGTGGCCGATCCTCACGCCGGAAGACGTTCTCGCGCAGCTCTATACGTCGCACGAACGGCTGCGCGCGGCCGGGGCGCCCGAGTGCCTGTGGCGCGCCGACGGCGAGGCGTGGACGGTGTCCGACGTCCCACTGCTCGACGAACTGGTCGACCTGTTGGGGCGCAACAAGGCCGCCGACGAGGCCGCCGAGCGTGAGCGCCGCGAAGAAGAGGCCTACGCCGCGGGCGTGCTGGACCTCATGGTCGACCGCGAGGACCTCATGGACGACGAGGATCACCTGCTGGCACAGGACCTCATCGACGCCGAGGAACTGGCCGACCGCTTCAAGGAGCAGGACAACCGCGAGCTCAGTGAGCGCGCGGCCGCCGACCGCGAGTGGACCTACGGCCACGTCGTGGTCGACGAGGCGCAGGAACTCTCCGAGATGGACTGGCGACTGCTGATGCGGCGCTGCCCACGGCGCTCGTTCACCATCGTGGGAGACCTGGCGCAGCGACGGTCACCCGCCGGTGCCCGGTCGTGGGGTGCCATGCTCGATTCGTACGTGCCGGGCCGCTGGGTCTACAAGTCGCTTTCGGTGAACTACCGCACGCCCGCCGAGATCATGGCCGTCGCGGCTGCCGTGCTCGCCGAGTTCGCGCCGGACGCCACGCCGCCGGACTCGGTGCGCGCGTGCGGTGTGGCGCCGTGGGCGCGGCAGGTCACCGACGACGACATCACCTCGGCCATCGCCGAATTCGTCAGCGAGGAAGCCGGGCGGGAGGGCACCAGCGTGGTCATCGGGCCACCGGATGTGCCGGGAACCGTGCCGCCGTCGGAAACCAAGGGCCTGGAATTCGACGCGGTCCTGGTGGTCGAACCCGAACAGATCCTCGCCGACGGGCCGCGCGGCGCGGCCGAACTCTACGTCGCGCTCACGCGCGCCACCCAGCGCCTCGGCGTGCTGTACCGGGATGCGTTGCCGCAGGCGCTCGCCGGGCTGGCAGAGGGCGAGGCCGCCGCGACGGTCGAGCAGCGCACGTCGGCATAGCTCGGCTCGCACACGCCTGGCTAGTCTCGTGGCATGGATGCGGACCCGACGAGTGACGACGCCGCGAGTGACGGTGAGAAGCGACTGGTCATCAGGATCAACTCGAACGCCAAGATGTCGCGCGGCAAGGCCGCGGCGCACGCCGTCCACGCAGCGCTCAAGCTCTACGGCATCGAGTACGGGCATCCGGTCATCGTGATCGGCGGCAAACCACACGAAATCCTGGAACAGACGGTCCACGTGCGTGATGCAGGACGCACCGAACTCGAACCGGGCACCCTGACCGCGGGCGCGAGTTGGGAGTGGAAGCCGCGCGAGGATCCCGGCCAAGAGCCTGGCGAAAACCCTGACGCGGACTAACCGGTGGCCGCGGCGGGTTCGGCGCCGCGATCGGGGTGCGCCAGGCCGAGATGGTCGCGCAGCGTCGTGCCCTCGTACTCGGTGCGGAACACGCCACGTTCCTGCAGTAGCGGCACCACCTTGTCGACGAACGGGTCGAGCCCGCCCGGCGTCACGTGCGGCACCAGGATGAAGCCGTCACTGGCGTCGGACTGCACCAGATGATCGATCTGCTCGGCGACCGTGGTGGGCGAGCCGATGAAGTTCTGCCGCCCGGTGACCTCGATGATCAGCTCACGTGTGGTGAGGTTCTCGGCCTCGGCCTTGGCGCGCCACTCGTTGGCCGTGGCGATCGGATCGCGGTACATGCGCACGCTCGCGCGGCCCTTGGCGATGGTGTTCTCGCCGACCACCGGATCGACCGAGGGTAGTGGCCCGTCCGGGTCGTGGTCGGAAAGGTCCCGGTTCCAGAGCTGTTCGAGGAACTTGATCGCCGTGGCCGGAGAGACCTGGGCCAGCCGCACCTCGTGGGCGATGTCGGCGGCCTCGGCATCGGTGTCCCCGAGCACGAATGTCGCGGCGGGCAGGATCAGCAGGTCGGAGTGGCGCCGCCCGTACTTGGCGAGGCGGCCCTTCACGTCGGCGAAGAACTGTTGGCCGGCCTCCAGCGTGCCGTGCCGGGAGAAGATGGCGTCGGCGGCGGCCGCGGCGAACTCGCGGCCGTGATCGGAGTCGCCGGCCTGGAAGATCACCGGGCGGCCCTGTGGGCTGCGCGGCACGTTGAAGCGGCCACTGATGTCGAAATGGTCGTTGTGGTAGGAGAACTCGCCCGCGGTGGGATCGGACAGGAACACCCCGGTGGTCTTGTCGGCGATGATCTCGTCGCCGCGCCATGAGTCGAACAGGGTGTGCGCGGCGGCCAGGAAGCTCTCGGCGCGCTCATACCGCTGGTGCTCCGGCAGGAACCCGCCGCGGCGGAAGTTCTCCCCGGTGAACGCATCCCACGATGTGACGACGTTCCAGGCGGCCCGGCCGTCCGAGAGGTGGTCGAGCGACGCGAACTGGCGTGCCACCTCGTAGGGCTCGTTGAACGTGGAGTTGATGGTGCCGGTCAATCCGAGACGGTCGGTGACGGCCGCCAGCGCGGCGAGCACCGTGAACGTGTCGGGGCGGCCGACGACGTCGAGATCGTATATGGCACCGCCCTGTTCGCGTAGGCGCAGGCCTTCGGCGAGGAACATGAAATCGAACTTGCCGCGCTCGGCGGTCTGGGCGAAGTGCACGAACGACGCGAAGTCGATATGGCTGCCCGACGCGGGATCACTCCACACCGTGGTGTTGTTGACGCCGGGGAAGTGGGCGGCGAGGTGAATCTGCTTGGTCGGCTTGCTCATCGGGATGTCTCTCGTCGGATTCAGGCAGTCGCGTAGCGGTTGGCGGGCCTGGGCAGGCCCAGCAGACCGCGTAGGGTCGTGGTGTCGTACCCGTCGCGGAAAGCACCGCGCCGCTGTAGTTCCGGCACCAGGCCGTCGGTGATCTGGCGCAGATCGTGGGGGAGTGTCGCCGGACGCAACCGCAACCCGCTGGCACCCGCGGCGTGCCACTGTTGCACCAGGTCGGCCAGCTGCGCCGGTGTCCCCGCGAAGATCTCGGCGTCGCTGACGTATTCGGACCCGGCCACCTCGTCGAGCCGGTCCCGCCGGGCCTGCGCACCGGCCGCGGTGTCATCGAGGAAAACCACGACGTCGGCGAACACGCGGACGGGTTCGGTGTCGGCGGGCCGGTGCCCTGCGATGGTCTCGACCAGCGACGTGACCTCCTGCGTGCTGTGCGGCGTGATGAAACCGACGTCGGCGCTCGTGGCGATCAGTCGGTACGCGGCGTCGACGTGGCCGAGCGCGGCCACGACAGGCTGTCCCTGCGGCGGCCGCGGCGTGATGGACGGGCCCTTTACCGAGAAGTGTGGGCCGACGAAGTCGATGTAGTGCAGCTTGTCCCGGTCGATGAACCGTCCGGTGGAGACGTCACGGATCTCGGCGTCGTCCTCCCACGAGTCCCACAGCCGGCGGAGCACCTCGACGTAGTCGGTGGCCTCGCCGAACAGTTCGGCGACCAGCGCGGCCCGGTCGTCGGGGAACTGCCTGCGCCCGAAGTGCGCCGCGGCGTCACGCCGTGACGACACCTGGACACGCACCCCGGCCCGCCCGGTGCTGACGTAGTCGAGCGTGGCCACGGCCTTGGAGATGTGGAAGGGCTCGGTGAACGTGGTGACCGCGGTCGGGATCAGCCCGATGTGGCGGGTGGTCGGTGCGACACGGGAGGCGATCAGGACCGCGTCGAGTCGCCCGCGGAGCCGGTCGGTGCGGTCGTCGGGCCGGAACGGGTGATCGGACTGCAGCGTGAGGCCGTCCTCGATGGTCACGAAGTCGATCAGGCCGTGTTCGGCCGCACCGATCAGATCTGTCCAGTAGCCCGCGCGCAGCACCTCGGCGGGCCGGGCATCGGGTTCACGCCACGACGCCGGATGCCATCCCGTGCCGTCCAGGGCCACGGCAAGGCGGGGCAGATGCGCAGGATCCGAAGGAGTAGCCACGGTCGGTGCTCACTTTCAGTCGCGGTCTCACCGGGCAACGCACGCCGGTGTCCGGGTAATCCCGGCGACCGGTGTTCCAGTGTCCAACGGGTCCCTGACCTGCGGGGAGAGATCGACGCATCGTGATGCCAACTCTGTTCGCCGCTGCCCGCAGGCGCTGGTTGCGCCTAGCGGGCCCGGTTGCGTGATGCCTTGACGGCGTCCACCAGGGTCCACAGAGAAAGGCCAAGCAAGGGAACGTCTTTCAACAGGAACTGGCCGGTCGATGACAGCGCCGGAAATCCTCCGCCTGCGGGCTCGCCCACACCGGGTGTGGTGAACAGGAAGCTGACCGTGGCGCGCGCGAAACCGGGACCGCAAGACACGATCTGGTGGTCCCCGACGTGCCGAGTGGGCACCGTGGGTGTGGGGCGGACGGTAAACTTGCCCGGCAAATGGTCACGACAGGCCTCTCCGACGGCGAGCGGTTCACCGCCAAAGGGCGCGCCACGCGCGAACGCATCCTCCAGGCTGCGGCACAGGTGATCCTCGAAGAAGGGCTGTCCGCGCTCAGCCTTGACCGCGTCCGGCAGGTGGCCTCGGTCAGTGGATCGCAACTCAGCCACTACTTCACCGACAAACGGGCCCTGGTGCGGGCGGTGCTCGAACGTCAGATGGGCCTCGTCCTGGACTTCCACCGCCAACCCGCCCTCGGCGGCCTTGACTCGTTCGACGACTTCGAGCGCTGGCTCAACCTGACCGTCCGGCAGCTACGCAAGATCGGTTACACGGGCACGCCGACCTATCACGCGCTGGCCGGGCAGTTGGCCAAGTCCGACGCCGCGACGCGCGAGACGCTGGCCGCCGGCTACCGGGAGTGGATGGCGCTGCTCGAAGCCTCCTTCGAGCGCATGCGCGATCGCGGGCTGCTGGTGGCGACCGCCCGCCCTCGCGAACTCGCGATGGTCTTCGTCGCAGGTCATCAGGGCGCGGGCATGCTCACGTTCACCTACCGGCAGGAATGGCCGCTGAGCGACACGTTCAGGTTCATGGTGAACTACCTTCGCCTGTTCGCGACCGATCCGGCCGAGCGGGTCCCGCGCCCACCTCGCCCGGTGCGCGACCGGCGCGCACGGTCGGTCGCCAACGACGGTGCCGCGCAACGATTCACGCGCAAAGGGCTCGCGACGCGCACCCGGATCATCGACG
This sequence comes from Mycolicibacterium smegmatis, assembly GCF_001457595.1. Classification (GTDB taxonomy): domain Bacteria; phylum Actinomycetota; class Actinomycetes; order Mycobacteriales; family Mycobacteriaceae; genus Mycobacterium; species Mycobacterium smegmatis. The sequence goes on from NZ_LN831039.1 coordinate 2,331,578, forward strand.
GTGCGGCGGACCTGATGTTCCGCAACGGCGTCCTGAGCACCAGCCTCGACGACGTCCGCCGGGAAGTGGGGGTCAGCGGTTCGCAACTGACGCACTACTTCGCCGACAAGTCGGATCTGATCCGGCAGGTCGTCGCGGCGCGCGCGGCCGAGGCGACCGCGCAACCCGAACTGGCCGGTCTGGACAGCATCGACGCGCTGCGGGAGTGGGCGAAAGCCTGTGGCCGCCAAGCGGAAACGGTGTACCTGCGCGGCGGTTGCATCTACGGGTCGCTCACCGGCGAGCTGCTCGAGCAGCGAGATGTCCTCGACGATCTCGCCGCGGGTTACGACCGGTGGTTGCAGTTGTTCCGGGACGGCGTCGACGTGATGTGCCGCAACGGTGAACTCGGTGAAGGGGTCGAGCCGCGGCATCTGGCGGTGGCGCTGCTCGCCGCGCATCAGGGCGGCACGATGGTGGCCTTCGCGATGGGCGACCGGGAACCCGTCGACGTGACGGTCGGTGCGGCGGTCGAGTACGTGGCGTCATTCGCGGCCGCCCGGGCGCGGTGAGACGGCTTCGTACCCGACCGTCGCGGTGGATCAGTGCGCCGGTGACGGTTCCCACGGCGTGACCCGCGGAATCCACCGCGGCACATGCCTCCGGTAGGCCTCGTACTCGGCGCCGAAGCGCCTGCGCAGGTGTGGTTCCTCCACGACCGGGATGGCGATCGCGGTGGCGGTGCAGAACAGCGCGAACCAACCGAACAGCCACGGTGACATCGTCGCGACCGCGGTGCCGAGCTGGATGCAGAACACGGCCGTCATCATCGGGTTGCGGACGTGACGGTAGGGGCCGCGCAGCACCAGGTGAACGGGTGACCCGATGGCCAGCGTTCCCTCGCCGACGCGGTCGAACAGCACCACCGTCCACACCAGGAAACTCAGCCCGATCGCGATCAGGACGGCACCCGCGGCGGCCGCGAGCCATCCGCCTGCCGTGCTCAGATCGGGTGCTCTGGTGTCGGTCACCGCGGCGATCGCCGAGGGGATGAACACCGTCATCATCGCGGGTGCCAGCAGCACCGAGAGCAGGTGCCGCCACCACAGTCGTCGTTGTTCGGTCATTGCCGGCTCCTTTCTTCAACTGCCGTTGAACAAAACGGTACGCCGCGTCCCGCGAATAGGTCAACGGGTGTTGAACTAAACTTCCATCATGGCCGAGAACCGGCGCAGCGGCCGGTGGCGCACCGGTCAGCAGAACAAGCAGCGCATCCTCGACGCGGCGCGCGACCACTTCATGCGCAGTGGTTACGAGAAGGCGACGGTGCGCGGGATCGCCGCGGAAGCCGGCGTCGACGTGGCGATGGTCTACTACTTCTTCGGCAACAAGGAAGGCCTGTTCAACGCCGCGGTCCTCGACACCCCCGAGCATCCGCTGCACCAGCTCGCGGCGCTGCTCGACGACGGACCCGAGGAGATCGGCGCGCGGCTGGTGCGCGAGGTCATCCGGCGCTGGGACGAGGGCGGCTCATTCGACCTGCTGCTGACGGTGTTCAAGTCCGCCGACATCCATCCGCTGGCCCGCAAGCTGCTGCACGATTCGCTTGCCGGTCCGGTCGCGCAGCGCGTGGCCGCCGAGTTCGGCGTCGACGACGCCGAACTGCGCGTCGAGTTGGTGACCGTGCACATGGTCGGTCTGGCGTTCGCGCGGTACCAACTCAAGATCGAGCCGCTCGCCTCGGCGGGCCTCGACGATCTGGTGTCGTGGCTCGGCCCGACCGTGCAGCGCTATCTCACCGCTCCGGATCCCTGAGCCAGCGACCGTCTCAGTATCGCGACGAACGGCCGGGGATCGGCATGGCCATTCGTCGCGATGCGGCGCCGGGAAGGCATCGAATCGCGTGACGCGCCGATCCATTCGTCGCGCGTGACCGTGTCCAGGCGCAGCCGACGGCCCGCGCGGTAGGCGAGCAGATGCAGCAGCAGCGTCCCGGTCCGCCCGTTGCCCTCGCGGAAGGGGTGGATTGCGTTGTACTCGGCGTAGATCCGTGCGAGCCGGAACGACAACGCACCGTCGTCGAGACCGCGTCCGTCACGCGCGAGCGCACAGATCTCTGCGTGCACCTCCGCGAGCCTGTGGCGTATCTGCGCGCACGGCCCGAAAGTCTGCTCGCCACGGCGGAGTTCGACGATGCGCGGCTGGCCGGCCCACGCATACACGTCGCCGAACACGTGCTGGTGCAGGTGGCACACGTCGAGGTCGTGCGTGTCGGGACGCATGTGGGCCTGCAGCATCCGGCCTGCGGTGGCCACGAACTCGACATGCGCCAGTGTCGGGGCGTGGGTGATCCCGAAGTTGTTGCGCAGCACGGACGTACCGGGGATGAAGTACGGTCTGCGCCGCGCGAACACCGGTCGCCGGCGTGGGTTCGGCGTGCGGCGGGGGAGATGGGCCGCGAGGTATTCGCCGAATGTCACCGTGCCGCCCAGCAGTTCGGTGAGCGCCGATATCTGCTCGTCGGCCGGCTGCCAGCCCTCGAGGCGTTCGGCCGCGATGGTCTGGGCCAGGGCGTGGCGTGCGTCGACGCGGAGTTCGGCTACCACGGTGAGAACGTCGAGGTCGACGCCAGGTAGTCGAGTTTGCGCTGCAGACCGCTGACGTCGCGCCCGATGCTGCGCAGTGCGGTGCGGTCCTGGGGCGAGAATGCCGACATCGCGACGTGATCGGTGATCTCGCCGCCGGAAGACGTGATCTGGTCGGCGCGCGTGCGCCACCGGATGCTCGACCCGATGGCGTGACACCGCGTCAGAACGGCCGCGTCCTCGTCGTCGAGAAAGCGGCCACCGGCCGCGTCGTGGATCCGGTCGGGCGTACCGCGTTCAGAGGATCCGCAGCACAGCGCGGCCCACCGCGCGATGCGCACCACGGGGTCGATCGTCGCGGCCTTGAGGTCGACGGCGGTGTCGCGAGTGGCGAGCACCCGCAACCGCGACGGCACATGGGCCCGTAGGTACGTCGCGTCCTGCAGCATCGCCGCGAGCGCGTCGGGATGGTCGCCGACGGCCGTGCGAGCCCGGGCCGCCAAATCCGGCCCGTCGGTGAGCGGGAACGCATCGGCGAGCAGTCCGATCATCACCACACCGCGGTCGGCGGCGGCGTCACCGGCCCAGCGGGCGATGCCGTCCTCCCACTGCGACGCCGAGCGGTTGAACCGCGCACGGGCCGCGGTGACCCCTTTCTCGTCGCCCGGGATCCCGCACGCGCTCAACAGGTCGTGCACCTCGAGCGCGTGGTGCAAGGCCGCGTCGACCGGTGTGCCCTCGTCGCGCACGAACAGGGTGTCGAGATCGGATCCGGGCAGTGCCTCACCGCGGCCCACGCTGCCCGAGGCGTACCACGTGCCTGGCGCGGGGCCGGTGACCCGCGCGGCGGTGCGCAGTGCCGCGCGCAGCAGCGCCGACCACGCCTGTGCCACCGTCGCGGCACGCGCGCCGACGAGTTCGCGCGCAGCCGCGGGCAGTTCGGCCGTGGCGGCGCGCAGACCGGCCACCGAGGTCGCCGCGTCGATGTGGCGCTGCACGAGGTCGGGGGCGGGCATACCGGCGATTGTGACAGGCCCACGGGCGGTGAGGGTTCTGCAACCGAATGCTTACCGACGGCTACATGAACGAAACATTCGGGTGACGCCGAGGACACGCGCCCATTGTTATCTGTCATCTGACAGGTAAGAGCTGGCGGCAGCGCCCCTAGCCAGAGAGAAAACCCATGACCAGCAGCGCAACAGCACCGGGACCCGACGTGGCCGACCCGTCCGGCGACCACCGCGACCTCGCGGAGTTCGGTTACGACCAACAACTGCATCGCCGGCTCGGCCGGTTCGAGTCGTTCGCCGCGGGGTTCTCCTTCGTGTCGATCCTGACGACGATCTTCCAGTTGTTCGGTCTGGGCTTCGGCTTCGGCGGGCCCGCCTTCTTCTGGACCTGGCCCGCGGTGTTCGTGGGGCAGTTCCTCGTCGCCCTGTGTTTCGCCGAACTCGCCGCGCGTTACCCGATCTCGGGCGCCATCTACCAGTGGTCGCGACGCATGGGCGGTGAGGTGATCGGCTGGTTCGGGGGCTGGTTCGTGATCCTCGCCCAGATCGTCACCGCATCGGCCGCCGCGATCGCCCTGCAGGTGGTGCTCCCGACGATCTGGCCGGGATTCCAGATCATCGGCGACGACCCGGCCCTCACCTCGGCCAGCGGCGCCACCAACGCGGTGCTGCTCGGCACCGTCCTGCTGGTGGTCACGACCACCATCAACTGCCTTGGCGTCAAATGGATGTCACGCGTCAACAGCGCAGGTGTGGTGTGCGAGATCGTCGGCGTCATCGCGGTCATCGGCGTGTTCTTCACGCACGCCCAGCGCGGTCCGCAGGTCGTGTTCGACACCGGCCACGCCGGCGGGCAACCCGGCTACATCTGGGCCTGGATCGTGTCGGGCCTGATGGCCGCCTACGTCATGGTGGGCTTCGGTTCGGCGGGCGAACTCGCCGAGGAGACCCGCAACCCGCGCCGGGTGGCGCCACGCACCATCCGCCTGGCGCTTTCGGTGTCCGCGCTCGGCGGTGGCCTGATGATCCTCGGGGCGCTCATGGCCGCACCGAGCCTCACCGACGGCCGGTTGGCCACCGAGGGCCTGCCGTATGTGCTCGACACCGTGCTGTCCTCGCCGTGGGGCACCGTCCTGCTCATCGACGTGTGCATCGCGATCACCATCTGCACGTTGGCAATTCAGACCGCGGCCTCACGGCTGATGTTCTCGATGGCCCGCGACGGCCGGCTGCCCGCCTCGGCGATCCTGGCAAAGGTCAACGGCCGCACCGGAACCCCGATCTGGCCGTCGGTGCTGATCGGCGTGCTGTGCATCGCGGTGCTGCTGGTCAACGTGGGCAACTCCGCGATCTTCGCGACCCTGGCCAGCGTGTGCATCATCCTGATCTACCTGGCGTACCTGATGGTCACCGCGCCTCTGCTGTACCGCAGGTTCAAAGGCTGGCCCGCACAACGCAACCAGGTCGACGCCGAAGGACTGCCGCTGTTCTCGCTCGGCAGGTTCGGCATCGTGGTCAACGTGCTCGCGGTGCTGTACGGCGCCGTGATGATCGTCAACCTTGGCTGGCCGCGAGCCGAGATCTTCAACCCCACCGGGGAATACCCCGTCCTGCAGTGGGCGGGCCCGCTGAGCATCGCCGCCACGGTGCTGCTCGGTGCGCTGTGCTTCCCGCGCGGCAAGACACATCCGAAACCCGTCACGATCGGAGCCTGATCATGTCTGTGACCACAGCCGCCACGGCTACCACGGCAGGCGCGCGCGCCCACGCCCGCGCCCAGGCCGGAACCATCACCGACTCGATGCCCGTCGTCCCGGCGTCACGCTGGCCCAACCCGCCCGCCGGCGTGGCCGCCGAGAATCTGACCTGGGCCGAGACCGTCCCGGGCGGCCGGTACACCACCAAGGTGCTCGCACGCGGCACACGACTACGCCTGCGGGACCTGACCGGTACGGCGTGCGCGCACCTGCTGCTCTGGCGCGCCGACGCCCCGTGGGAACGACTCAACGTCGCCGACACCGTGAAAGTACCCTGGCAGGCCTACCTTTCGACAGGGCACCCACTGCTCAGCGATCAGGGCCGGGTGCTGGCCACCATCGAGTCGGACACCTCGGGTCACCACGACGCGCTGTGCGGCACCACGACCCTGGCGGGCAACACCGCGAAGTACGGCGCGGGCAGTGCCGAATCGGCAAGTCCCGCAGGGCGCGAACTGCTGGCCCTCGCCGCGCTCAAGAACGGCCTCACCCGCCGTGACGTCGCACCCAGCGTGTCGTTCTTCCACGGCATCTGGGTCGACGGCGACGGCGCGCTGGTGTCCACCGGTTCCGCGGGCGCCGACACCGCAGTCGAACTCATCCTTCACCTGCCGCTGATCGTGGCCATCGCCAACACGGCCCACCCGCTGGATCCGGCCCCCGAGTTCGAGGTCGGGTCCCTGGAGGTCCTCGCATGGCGTGCCCAGGAGGACCTCGCCGGGATCGGGGCGTCGCTGCACGACCGCGATCCCGAATACCAACGCGCGTACCTCAATTCCGAAGACGTCTGGAGTGCCCGATGACCACCACGTTCGAAGCTCAGATCATCGCCGACGAGACCGTCGCGCCCCGCGCGCCGTGGTCGAAGATCGTGCGGGCGGGGGACGTGCTCACCATCGTCGACCTGCACGGAAATCAGGCCGTCGACACGTTGTTCTACGGTGCCGACGACCACGGCATCCGCTACAGCGCCCCGGCCACGATCGCCGCACAGGGCAACATCTTCCTGACCACGGGCACGGTGCTGCGCGACAGCGACGGTGCGCCGATGCTGACGATCATCGACGACGAGGTGGGCAACCACGACACCCTCGGCGGCGCGTGCTCGCAGGAGTCCAACACCCTGCGCTACGGACACCACACCAAACACCAGCACGCGTGCGTCGAGAACTTCATCGGCGAAGGCGCGCGGTGGGGCCTGACGAAGGCCGACATCGTCAGCAACATCAACTTCTTCATGAACGTCCCGGTGGATCCCGACGGTTCGCTGGGCATCGTCGACGGCCTGTCGGCGCCTGGCAAGAAACTGTCGCTGCGCGCCGAGATCGACACGCTGGTGCTGATCTCCAACTGCCCGCAGATCAACAACCCGTGCAACGGTTTCGACCCCACCGCGGTGCGCATGGTGGTGACCCGGGGATGAGGACAGCGGAGGTCCTCAGGCCCGGCATGGCCACCACGATCCAGGACTGGCCGGGCCGGATCGGGTACTGGCAGGTCGGCGTCCCGCCGTCCGGGCCCATGGACGACGTGTCGTTCCGGCTCGCCAACATCGCCGTCGGCAACCCCGAGGGTGCACCCGCCCTGGAGGCCACGATGGGTGGCCCGGCACTGCGGTTCGACACCGACACCTGGGTGTGCGTCACCGGCGCGCCCGCGCCGGTGAGCATCGACGGCACCAGAGTGCCCCAGTGGCAACCGGTTCTGGTGCAGGCAGGCCAACTGCTCGACGTCGGCATGGTCGCCGGACCCGGACTGCGGATCTACCTCGCCGTCGCAGGCGGCCTGCACGCCGACGAATACCTCGGCAGCGCAGCCACCTTCACCCTCGGCGGCTTCGGGGGACACCAGGGACGGGTGCTCGGCGCGGGCGACAAACTCGAGATCACCGACAACCTGACCGGAACACGCAGGCGCATCCTGTCCGACGAGCAACCGGCGATCACCTCGCACTGGAACATCGCCGTCACCGTGGGCCCGCACTCGGCGCCGGAGTTCTTCACACCGGCCGACATCGACACCGTGCTGGGGCACGACTACGAGGTGCACTTCAACTCCGACCGCACCGGCGTGCGCCTGATCGGGCCCAAGCCCGAATGGGCGCGGCCCGACGGAGGCGAGGCCGGGCTGCACCCGTCGAACATCCACGACAACGCCTACTCGGTCGGCTCGCTCGACTTCACCGGAGACACACCGATTCTGCTCGGCCCCGACGGGCCCAGCCTGGGCGGCTTCGTCTGCCCGGTGACCGTCACCTCCGCCGACCGCTGGAAGCTGGGCCAACTCGCCCCGGGCGCCACCGTGCGATTCGTCGCGGTCCGCGAGGCCGCCGCGGCGCCTGCCGACACCGTGACACGCGCGCGACGCGCCTACCTGCCCGCGGTGTTCTCCACCGGCGGTGACACCGACAACGGGATCCTCGGCCACACCACCTCGTCGGACGGCACCGTCGATGTGACGTACCGGCGCACCGGCGACGACAACGTGCTGGTCGAATACGGCGAGATGCGACTCGATCTCGCGCTGCGCGCACGGGTACACGCCCTGCACCACGCGCTGGAGAACCACCGGCCCGACGGTCTGATCGACCTGACGCCCGGGGTGCGCTCACTGCAGGTGAAGGTGGACCCGGTGCGCCTGCCGGTCTCGGCACTCGTGCCGTTGCTCACCGAGATCGAGGCGTCCCTGCCGGCGGCACAGGAGCTCGTCGTGCCCAGCCGCACGGTCCGCCTGCCCCTGAGCTGGGACGACCCCGCCACGCGCGAGGCCATCGAACGTTACATGCACGGTGTGCGCGCCGACGCGCCGTGGTGCCCGTGGAACATCGAGTTCATCCGGCGCATGAACGGGCTGGCGTCGGTCGACGACGTCCACCGGATCGTCTACGACGCCGAGTATCTGGTGCTCGGGCTGGGTGATGTCTACCTCGGTGCGCCGGTCGCGACGCCCCTGGACCCGCGGCACCGGCTGGTCACCACCAAGTACAACCCGGCCCGCACCTGGACCCCGGAGAACGCGGTCGGCATCGGCGGCGCCTACCTGTGCATCTACGGCATGGAGGGCCCGGGCGGCTACCAGTTCGTCGGCCGCACCACCCAGATCTGGAATCACCGCCACCCGCTGCCCGCGCACGGCTTCGAGCCCGAACATCCGTGGCTGCTACGCTTTTTCGACCGCATCAGCTGGTATCCCGTCTCGGCGGAAGAACTGCTGGACCTGCGTGCCGACATGGCGGCGGGCCGCGGCCACGTCGACATCACCGACGGGGTGTTCGCGCTCGCCGAGCACGACGCGTTCCTCGCCGAGAACGCCGACGACATCGCCGCGACGCGCGCGACAATGGAAGCCGCGCGCGCCGAGGAACGTCAACGCTGGTCGGACGCAGGAGAATTCGCACGAAAGGAATCCGCGTGACGGGCAAGATCGACGAGATCTACCGCAGGATCGAGCAGAGCGGCCGGTCCGAGGTGTTCATCCACCTGCGGCCGCAGGACCAGGTGGAGGCCGACCACGCGTCCGCCACGAGTGGCCCGCTGGCCGGTCTGGTGCTCGCGGTCAAGGACAACGTCGACGTCGCCGGACTGCCCACCACCGCGGCCTGTCCGGGATACAGCTTCGTGCCCGACACCGACGCCCCCGTCGTGGCCGTCCTGAAGGCCGCGGGCGCTGTCGTCATCGGCAAGACCAACCTCGACCAGTTCGCCACCGGCCTCGTCGGAACCCGCAGCCCCTACGGCCCGGTACGCAACGCCCAACGTCCCGAATACATCTCGGGCGGTTCGAGTTCCGGGTCGGCCGTTGCGGTCGCACTCGGCTTCGCCGACATCGCGATCGGCACCGACACCGCAGGCTCCGGGCGTGTGCCCGCCGGACTGCAGGGCATCGTCGGTATCAAGCCGACCCTCGGCGTGGTCCCGAACACCGGTGTGGTGCCCGCGTGCGCGAGCTATGACTGCGTGACGATCTTCGCCGCCGACCTGCCGACCGCACAGGCCGCGATGGGTGTCATGGCCACCGCCGAACCGCACCGCGCGTGGCCCGCCGATCTCATGTTGGCCGCGCCGCCTGCGCCCAGGGTCGCGGTGCCCGCGCAGGTGCCCGAACTCGACGTGGCGTGGCAGGCTGCGTTCACCGAGGCGGTGCAGCGCGCGCAGGCCGCCGGGTTCGAAACCGTGCCCATCGACATGACGCCGTTCTTCGCCGCGGCGGACCTGCTGTACAACGGGGCACTCGTGGCCGAACGATGGGACGCCGTCGGCGAATTCATCGAAAGCGCCGGGCCGGGCGCCGGGCTGGACCCGACCGTGTCGGCGATCATCAGCGCCGCGGGCAGGCACTCGGCCGCCGACCTGCTGCGCGACCGTCGCCGCGTCGAGCACCTCCGCGACGAGGCGTTCGCAGCCCTCGCGGGATGCGATGCGCTGTTGGTGCCCACCGCGCCCGAGCATCCGCGTATTGCCGACGTCGCCGCCGACCCGATCGGGGTGAACGCGCGCATGGGGCGGTTCACCAATTTCTGCAACCTGTTCGACATGTGTGCCATCGCGATCCCGGCGGGCACCACCTCCGACGGCGCGCAGTTCGGCATCACGCTGCTGGCGCCGGCGTTCGGTGATGCCGTCGTCGCCGATCTCGCGGCGCGTTTCCTCGCTGTGCCCGCCGCGGCGTCGTGGGCTGAGGCCGCCACGGAGGTCACCGAGATCGCCGTGTTCGGAGCGCATCTGCGTGGGCAACCGCTGGAGCACGAGCTCACCGGACGCGGTGCGCGCTGGGGCGGGCCGGTGGTCACCGCGCCGCACTACCGGCTGTTCGCCCTCGACACCGAGCCCCCCAAACCGGGCCTGGTGCGCGTCGACAGCGACGGATCCGCGATCGAGGGGGAGCGGTGGGTGCTCTCACCCGCGGCACTCGGTGAGTTCCTCGCCGAACTGCCCGCCCCGATGCTGCTCGGCAAGGTCGAGTTGAGCGACGGCCGTTGGGTGACGGGTTTCGGCTGCGACCATGCCGCGCCTGCACACGGCCGCGACATCACGGAGTTCGGCGGGTGGCTCCGGGCCCAGTCGGCCCTTTCGGCTCGATAGGCTCTATAGCCTCTATAGGCTCCGCGAGTGTGAACTGGCTGCGAGAATCCGGCTGATTTTTCGCAGAGGTTTCACGCTCGCGGTTGCCGTGCGTGGCCTTGCGCGTCGCCAGCACGGAACCGGACAGGATCAGCACCAGACCGGCGATGTTGTACGCCGTGAGCGGCTCACCCAGCACGATCACGCCCGCCGCCAGGGCGACCGCGGGGTTGACGTAGGTGAACACCAGCGCGCGGGCCGCGCCCACCTCGCGGATGAGCGCGAAGAACACGATGAAGGCCAGCGCCGTGCACACCACGGCGAGTGCGGCCAGCGCCGCCAGAACGCGCGTCGACGGCATCGCGTCGGGCCAGGTGAGCGCGGCCGGGGTGGTGTAGATCAGCGCCGCGACGGTCAGGCACGCCGCGGTCATCGGCAGGCTGGGAACCTCACCGAGGAAGCGCGCCGCCACCAGCGGAGCGATCGCGTAACACGTTGCGACCAGCAGCACTTCGAGAACGGGCCACACGTGACCGCCCGCCAGGCCCGGGCCGGCGAGCACCGCGACACCCGACAGGCCCACGAACAGCCCGGCGACGCGCTTGACACCCAGTCGCTCACCGCCCGTGATCCGGTCGAGCACCGCGGCGATGATCGGGGCGGCCGCGATCAGGAGTCCGGTCATGGAACTCGTCAGGTGCCGTTCGGCGTCCGTCAGAAGCGCCCACGCCGCGATGATCTCGAAGAACGCGAACACCAGCACGGGTTTCCAGTGGCGTAGCACCGGGGCCCACGCCGCGCGGGACATCGCCAGCGGCAACAACACCAGGGCACCGACCGCCGTGCGGGCGAGCACCAGCACGGGCACCGAGACGCCCTCGACCGCGACCTTGATCAGCAGGTAGGGGATGCCCCAGATGACGCTCATCGCACCGAACAGCACCCACCCCCGCACGCTCACCTGTCCACCGTACGAGGGTCGTCAATCAGGTTTACCGGCGAACCCGGCCGGCTACGGCCTGGTGAGCTCGGCGTACCGGCTGACGTGCGCGGCGGTCGAACCGTACTCGTACTGCAGCGCGGTGAGCCGCTTGAAGTAGTGGCCGATCGCGAGTTCCTCGGTCATACCCATGCCGCCGTGCAGCTGCACCGCGTTCTGGCCGACGAAGCGCGCGGCCCGGCCCACCGTGGCCTTGGCAGCCGAGACGGCCTTGGCGCGCGTGACCGCATCGGAGTCGAGGTTGAGCACCGCGAGGTACATCGCGGCCGACGCCTGTTCGACCTCCATGTGCATGTCGACCATGCGGTGCTGCAGGGCCTGGAAGCTGCCGATCGGCTGGCCGAACTGCTGGCGCTGCTTGCAGTACTCGACGGTGTCGGCGAGCACCTTGCGCATGCCGCCGACGGCTTCGGCGCACACCGCGGCGGCGCCTTCGTCGCGCGCGAGTTCCAGCGACGGCCCGGCCTGCCCCTCGGGCCCCAGCAACGCCGACGCGGGCAGTCGCAGCCCGTCGAACTCCAGATCCGAGGCCCTGCGGTCGTCGACCGTGCGGTAGTGGTGCGCGGTGAATCCGCTTCCCGCCGAGGCGGTCTCGACGAGGAACAGGGATATCCCGTCCTTGTCGGTCGTGTCGCCGGAGGTCCGCGCGGTCACCAGCAGATGCGTCGCGAACAGCGCGTTGACCACGACGATCTTCGAGCCGTCGAGCACCCACTCGTCACCGTCGCGGCGCGCCGTGGTCTCGACGCTGTACCAGTTGTCCCCGGACGTCGGTTCGGTCGCGGCCACCGCAACGACGGCCGCTCCACCGACGAGGTCCTCCAGCACGTTCTGCGCGGCATCACCGCCCGCGCGCTGCAGCAGGCCGCCCGCGACGACGACGGTGTCGACGAAGGGTTCGATGACCAGCGCGTGGCCCAGCGCCTCGGCGATCACCATCGCCTCGACCGCACCGCCACCGATTCCGCCGGACTCCTCGGGCAGCGTCGCCCCCAGAATGCCCAGCTCTTCGGCGAATCCACGCCAGATGTCGGGTTGCCAGCCCTCGCCGAGTTTGGCCGCGGCCCGGCTGGTCTGCAGGTCGTAACGGCTCGACAGGAACTTGGTGAGCCCGTCGCGCAGCAGTTCCTGTTCCTTGGTCAGGTTGAAGTCCATCAGTGTTCCCGTCAGAGTCCGAGGGCCGCTTTGGCGAGGATGTTCCGCTGAATCTCGTTGCTGCCGGCGTAGATCGACCCGGCGCGGTCGTTGAAGTAGCGCAGCGGTGCGACGGCCTGCCACGGTTCACCGCTGACATAACCGTCGGCGGGCGGCTCGAACTCGGCGACCGGACCACCCGGACGCGTCGCGTGCGGCTGGTAGGCGCGGCCGCGTGGACCGGCGGCCTCCATCGACAGCTCGGTGAGAATCTGGCTCAGCTCGGTGCTGAGCACCTTGAGCATCGACGACGCGGTGCCGGGATTGCGGCCCTCGGCGACCGCCGCGAGCACCTGGTACTCCAGGATCTCCAGGACGTCGGTGCGGATGCGGGCGTCGGCGAGCTTGCGGCTGAACGCCGGATCGTCGATCAGCCGCCCCCCGGACGGGCCCGGCTGCCGCGCGGCCACGGTCGCGATCTCCTCGCCGAGCACCTGCAGCGCGGGTGAGGATGCGCCGCCGCCGCGTTCGAACTCCAGCAGGTACTTGGCGACGGTCCAGCCGTCGTCGATGGCGCCGATGACGTTCTTCTTCGGCACCCGCACCTCGTCGAAGAACACCTGGTTCTGCACCTCTTCACCCGAGGTCATCACCAGGGGGCGGATCTGGATACCGGGCGAGGTCATGTCGATCAACACGAACGTGATGCCCTGCTGCTTCTTGGCACCGCGGGTGGTGCGCACGAGCGCGAACATCCAGTTCGCTTCCTGCGCATGCGTGGTCCAGATCTTGCTGCCGGTGCAGACCAGGTCGTCTCCGTCGGAGACCGCGCTCATCGACAGCGCCGCGAGGTCCGAACCGGCCTCGGGTTCGGAGTAGCCCTGGCAGAAGAACACCTCGCCGGTCAGGATGCGGGGGAGGAAGTAGGACTTCTGCTCCTCGGTGCCGAACTTGATGATGGCGTGCGCCACCATGCGGATGCCCATCGGGGACAGCGCCGGTGCGCCGGCGAGCGTGGACTCGCGGCTGAAGATGTAGTGCTGCGTCAGGCTCCAGTCGCAGCCGCCGTGCTCGACCGGCCACGCCGGGGCCGCCCATCCGCGTTCGTGCAGGATGCGCTGCCATTCCATGCTCGCTTCGTGCTCGGAGTACACGCTCGTCTGGAGCCGTCCCGCCTCGCGGAGGTCGGGTGTCAGTTTCTCCGCGAGGAAGCCGCGCACCTCGTCGCGGAACTCCTGGTCGGTTTTCGACCATTTCAGGTCCATGCCTGCCCCTGTCTGCCGATGTAGCCTCCACAGAGTAAACCTAGTTAGTCAAGTGACGTGGACCACCCCGAGATGTTCACGGCAGCCGAGCCGGTGGTTGGTAACCCGTGGCGATGTCGGGCACTATCGACACGTGGAGCGGCGACAGAGCGACGAGCAACCCCGATCGCCCATGGAGCTGCTGCAGCAGATGCCCGCGCTCGTGGTGCTCGAGCGGTTTCCGGTGCCGGTGCTCGCGATCGCCGAGGACGGTTCGATCCTGTTCGCCAACAGCGCGTTTGCCGAGATGGTGGGACGCAGCACCGACGACGTGAAGGCCCTGCCGTTCGCCGAGATCTTCCACTCGCTGCCCGCCGACGATTCGGCGGTGTCCGTGATGCGCGCCCATGCCGACCTGGTCGTCGAACTCAAGCACGACGACGGCTCGATCGTGCGGGCGCTGATGAGCAAGTCGGCGCTTCTGCGCGGCGACGATCCGGTCGCGCTCGCGTGCTTCCAGGACCTCACCGAGAAGCTGTGGACCGAGGAACTCTGAATTCTCAGAAAGACCACTTGACCCTCACGCGGCGTGAGGCGCCAGCCTTGTCACATGACGCAGGAGTTGCCGGTGGAGGAACTCACGGTCGGTGAGGTCGCCAAGCGATTTCGCATCACGGTGCGCACCCTTCACCACTACGACGAGATCGGGTTGCTGAGCCCCAGCCGGCGTGTGACCTCGGGTTACCGGGTCTACACGCCGGCCGACCTGACACGGCTGTCGCAGATCATCGTGTACCGCCGGCTCGAGTTCTCGCTCGACGAGATCGCGAGCCTGCTCGACGAGGGTGATGCGGTCAGCCACCTGCTCCGTCAGCGAGAACGCGTCATGGCACGCCTCGGCGAGATGAAGGACCTCGTCGCGGCCATCGATCAGGCATTGGAGAAGGCGATGACCAACACCCCCATGACCGACGACGACATGCGTGAACTGTTCGGCGAGGGCTTCGACGACTACCAGGCCGAGGCCGAGCGCAAGTTCGGTGACACGGCCGAGTGGAAGGAATCCCAGCGGCGGACGAAGTCCTACAGCAAGGGGCAGTGGATCCAGCTCAAGGACGAGGGGGAAGCGGTGGAGAAGGCCCTGGCGGACGCCTTCCGAGGTGGGCTCGCACCCGACTCCGAAGTGGCCATGGACGCCGCCGAACAGCACCGGCTGCACGTGAACCGCTGGTTCTACGACTGCCCGCCCGATTTTCACCGCAAGCTGGGCGACATGTACGTCAGCGACCCGGCGTACGTCGCACGGTACGACGAATCCTTCGGGCTTCCCGGACTTGCCGCGTTCTGTCGCGACGCCATCCATGCGAACGCCGACCGTGCGGGCGGCGATGTGACCGGCTAATCGGTGCCGGGGGAGCGCCGCATGGATTCGCGTGCGAGGAACTCGCGGAAGTAGTCGAGGGATGCGGGCTCGACCAGGGCCGGCAGCAGCAGGTCCCAGGTGCGGACGAGGCGTTCGCGAAGATCCGTGCCGGACGTGCCTGCACGGGTCAGCGCCTCGGCGCCGAGCAGCGCCGACAGGACCACGTCGGCCACGGCCCCGGGATCCAGACCTTCACGCAGGTCACCTTCAGCAGCGGCGCGGTGTAGCTGTGCCGAGATCGCATCGAGCCAGCTCGCATACACGCGTGCGGTCGTGTCGTTGATACCCGCGAAGGTCTGCAAGAGGTGAAGGCCGATGTCGGCGACCCGGTCGGTGCGGGTGAAGTCGCACACCACGAACAGTCCGTGGATGAGGTTCTCCAGCGCCGGGGACGACGTTTCGGTGATGTTCTGGAAGGCCGCGAGCATGCTTGCCCCACTTTCGGCGATGATGGCCTCGGCGAGGGCCTCCTTGGAGTCGAAGTGGTAGTACAGCGCACCCTTGGTCATGTCGGCGCGCTCGATGATCTCGCCCAATCCGGTTGCCGGATAGCCGATTTCAGCGAAAAGGTCGACGGCGGCGGTGATGATCTTGCGTCGGGTGACACCGGCGCGGGCTTGACGTGCCACGAGCGGTCACGCCGATCCGGCGCGCGTGTGCGCCGGTGGTTCGGGATGCAGCGGGACGGCCTTGCGCGCCGTCAACGTGGTGCGGCGGCGGATGAACTGCCGCAGGTAGCCCAGCCGGTCGGGGTTGGCGATGCCCGGCAGTACGAGCTGCCAGCTGCGCTCCAGGTCCTGCAGGAACCGTTGTGGATCCTCCAGTTCGCTGGTCTGGCGGACGCCCAGGTACAGCGACACCAGCAGCCGGGCCACGACGTCCGGGTCGCTGTCTGGGGTGAGATCACCCTCGGAGACGGCGCGGCGGCCGATCGCGGAGAAGCGCGCGACCCAGTCCGTGACAACCTTCGCGCCGAGGTTCTCGGTGCGTCCGATCGATTCGATCAGGTTGAGCCCGGCACGCGTCATCGGGTCGCTGACGTCGTCGACCGCGAGTTGGTAGCTGATGTCGATGAGGGTCTCGAGGCCGGACAGATTGCGCGCGGCGACGTCCTCGGTGGTGTCGCGGGCCTGCGCGGCGTGGTACTCGACGATTGCGCAGGCCAGCGCGTGCTTGGAGCGGAAATGGAAGTACAGCGCCCCCTTGGTCACCTGGGCGTCGGCGAGGATGTCATCGAGGCTTACCAGGCTGTACGGGGTGCGCGCGAACTGCCGCGACGCGGCCTGCAGGATCTGGAGCCGGGTGAGGTCTGCTCGGCGGTCGAGCTGCTCAGTCACCACACAACCTCGGAATCTGCAGGATCGCATCGTCGGGCGTACGTCTTCTGGCAAACGCGCGTACGTCAATTGTTCCATCAGGAAATTCCCATACCGAGGCGGCGCTGACCGTGTCTTGATGTCGGTTCTCCGATCCGCCGCGATTCGCGAATACTTGAAGTCACCAGTAGGCGTGCGGATCATTCTATCGGTATGTATTCTGCTTTATGTGATAACTCCGGGTTCGCCGTTGGTGGACCCTGCAGCGTTGGATCGCGCCCCCGCTGCAGGCCCCGCGACGTACCGTGCGCCATCGCTTTCCGCGGTGGTGCGGGGCTATCCTGAATGTGTTGCCATGGCCTGCACCGGCAATCCCCCTCGAATCCCGGTGCAGGTCATGGTGACCTCGCATACTCGGTACCCACTAGGTGTCCTCGCTGCGTCCGATGCACACCGCGCCACGTGCGGACAACGCCCGTTGTCCAGCTCAGGACGGTCGACTCGGCCCGTGGTGGCGGCGGCGCACACACGCTGAGGGTCGAGGCGCGGCGGTCCATCGGCTCGACTCAGTTTTGAGGTACCAATAAACGATGTGGGACGACGAACTCGATGTCGTTTGCTGTGGATCCGGTTCCGGGGCGTTTGCCGCGGCGATCGCAGCGGCCGACGCCGACCTTGACGTAGAGGTCGCCTGCCGGCCCGTTACCCCGCAGGGAACTTCCGGGTCGCCATGGCTCGGCCGCGGCATCGAAGATTCCGAGACCAGGGAGTATCTCGACGAACTCGTGGCGGACCAGGATCCGTCTTCGCGCGACTCCGAGCACGCCGACATCGAGATCCGTGCCATGAGGCAGCTGTCGCCCGCGGCGCCGAGGACGCCTGTCGAGACCTTTCACGGCGCCCAGTTGCGGGACTGGGCCGGGCAGTGTCTGCGGTCGCCGTACGGCCTGCTGTATACCCGCCTCACCGAGCGCGGGGGCGTCCCGATGGAGACCGAGGCCGGCGAGATCATCGAGGCGAACGTGCTGGGGTCCATCGACCTCCCGGCGGGGGCCGGTGCCGCAGCGGCGGTCGACGGGTGGATGCGGATGCAGCTCCGTGAGCGCGACATCCCGAGCGACGACGACGCCGCGCTGGAACGGATCGTGTTCGAGGAGGGCGAGATCGTCGGTGTGGCGCTCGCGACAGCCGACGGTCCGCGCACCGTACGGGTGCGGCACGGCATCGCAGTGTCCACCGAGGTGCCCGCCGCCGGCCGACGGCGTATGGAGACCGCCCAGACGCTGCGGGTGGCGCTCGTGGGGCGAAGCGCCAGCAGGTTCAGCAGGGTGGAGTTGCTGACGATCCCGTCCGCTGGTCATCCCGACGATCTCGCGCAGGGCAACGGGGCGCCGCACTCACATGCGAGGCGCAGCTGAGAAGTGCACCGGCACACGGCCTTTGGCAAGAAGGGTCTGCATCTCACTGCCCAGGATGGGTTTGGACAGCAGGAACCCCTGCGCGCGGTAACACCCGTGGCGCAGCAGGGTGAGCGCGGCGCGCTCGGTCTCCACGCCCTCGGCCACCAGTTGTAGTCCGAAGGCCCCCGCCAGCGCGATCACGGCCCGCACGATCGGAAGGTCGCCCGGGTTGGAGCCCAGTTCGGCCACGAAGCTGCGGTCGATCTTCAGCGTGTCCACCGGCAGTGATTTCAGCAGCGACAACACGCTGTAACCGGTGCCGAAATCGTCGATGGCCACCTGGACGCCGACGTTGTGCAGACCCGTCAGCGTGGTGCGGGTGGTCTCGATGTCCTGCACCACAACGCTTTCGGTGATCTCCAGACACACCGACCCGCGCGGCAGACCGAACTCTTTCATGATGCCCGCCACCGACTCGACGAATCCGTCGGTCACGAGCTGGACCGGTGAGACGTTGATCCGCAAGACGATGTTGCGGCCCACGCCGTTGGCCCGCCACCGGGAGAACTCGGCGCATGCCGTGCGCAGCACCCACCGGCCCAGTTCCCCTGCGAGGTTGATCGATTCGGCCACGCCGATGAACGAGTCGGGCGACAGCAGGCCGCGGGTGGGATGCTCCCAGCGGACCAGCGCTTCTGCCGCCAGCACCTCACCGGTGCGCATGTCGATTTCCGGCAGGTAGTGCAGCACCAGTGCGCCGCCTTCGATCACGCTCTGCAGGTGCAGTTCGATGTCGTTGCGGAAGTCGATCTCCATGGCCATCGCGTCGGAGAAGACCGCGACGCGGTTGCCGCCGGAACCCTTGGCCGTCAATACCGCGTGGTCGGCCCGGTTGAGCACGTCGGACGTTGAATCCTTACCCGGAATGCCTTGTGCGATACCGATGCTCACGGTTCGAGTGAGCATCTCACCGTCGACGGTGACGCGTTCGCGCAGCACCGACTGCAGCCGGTAGGCCAGCGCGGTGGCCTCATCCAGCGACATGGGATCGTCGGGGACGACGACGAACTCGTCGCCGCCGAGGCGCGCTATCAGCTTCGGAGCGTCGTCACCGCGTTGCAGTCGCTGCGCGAGGATGCTGATGAACGCGTCACCCGCGGTGTGACCCAGGTAGTCGTTGATCGCCTTCAGCCGGTCCAGGTCGAAGAACATCACCGCGACCGGACCGGGTTGTCCCGGAGCGAGTCTCGCTTCCAGGTGCGCCATCAGGGCGCGACGGTTGTACAGGCCGGTCAGGTGATCGTGGTCGGCCAGGTAACGCAGGCGTTCCTCGGCCTCGATCCGGGCCTGCACCTGCGCGAACAACGACGCGATCGCCTTGAGCGCGTTGAGTTCTGCGGGCAGCCACTCGCGGTCGCCGAACTTGACGAAGCCCAGCACACCGGTCGTGACGTCGCCGCTGAGCAGCGGGACGCACGCCATCGACGTGGCGGGGATGTGCCGGCCTGCCACGTCGATGGTGCGCTGATAGTCGTCGTAGAGCGGTTCGGGCCGGAACACCGCGGGTTCCTTGAGGTGTTCGGCCATGGCGAACACCGGGTCGGCATCGGCGAAGTGGACGACGGCGATCGGGTCGGTGGCGGCGTCGACCGGACGCGGCGGCCACTCGGCGACGAGCCTCGTGGCGTGGGCGCGGTGGTCGTTGTGGCGCAGGAAGCTCACATCGACATCGAAGAACGACACCAGTTCGGCGAGCACCTGCTGGCTGACCGACACCGAGGTGGCCGCCTCGACTGCCATGAGCTGAGTGGCGACGGACGTGACCAGCACGTCCAGGCTCTCGGACACCGGATCACCTCCACTTGAGCTCAGCCCTGTTACGACGTCCTGACCCCCTGGAGGGCTCGGCGCCGGCTCCGTATCGACGGGCGTGGCGCGAAGAAGAATCTGAGCACCAACGCCTGCGATTCGTCGCGATCGGTCGTCGTCACCTGGCGAAAAGCGTACTGCAGGTCCCGCAGTCTCATCGCGTGGCCCGCCGAGAGTTCCTGCAGTTCGCCGTCGTTGTGTGCGTACAGGAACACCGGCGACACCGGCTGCACAGAGACACCGTGCTGCTGCGCGGCGACCCACACGGCTTCGACCGCGCTGCCCGCCTGTGCGTAGTCGGTGAGCCTGCGACCCCGGATGGAGACGACCGCGAGCGCCGAGCTGGACGTCACGCGCTCGTAGGTGTCGTCACCCAGTGCCGATCCGCTGCCCCAATCGGCGAGCTTGTCCATCACCTCGGGGCGACGCAGGATGTCGAGGACCACGATGTCGGTCTCGTCGAGACCGAGCGTGGTGATGTCGATCCCGGTGTCGGGGTCGGGGTCTCCTGGCCAGCGCAGCTCCGAGATCATCTGGCGGTGCAGCGTGGGCGTCAAATACCGGATGCGATCGGTTTCGGCGAGAATCCTTGCCGCGGAGTCCATTTCGGAACGATCGCTCAGTACCGTCAGGCGGGCGCCTTCGCGCTGTGCCGCGGTGTGTAGTGCCTGCAAGACGTCGGCCGGGATAGGTTCGGCGTCGCCGCGCAACCGGTTGGTCTCGCGCTGCAGCATGGGCTCGTAGAGTGCGGCCGACTCGGGATCCGAGCCGGGGGTCAACGGCAGTGTCGCGAACAGCGGCGTGCCCTCGTCGCCGCGGGACCACTCGACGCGAGTCCTCAGCCCGTGCGCGGCGGCCGCGACGCGGGCGTTGAAGGCGGCCGCGCCGAGCGCCACGGCGCTGCCGCGGTAGCCGACATCCATCGCCGAGGTGTATTGCGTCAGCAGCCGCAGGCTGACCCGGTCACGGTCGACCTTGATGTCCCAGGGCTGGACGTTGCCGCCCGAGGGGGCGCGAGAGGTGGCGTGCGCGATGATGCCGGGCACGTCGGCGGGGGCGGCCTGCGATTGTTCGTGCAGCACCGGCGCGGGCCGCGGCGGTGTGTCGAGTGGGTCGTCGATGCCGTCGAGTGTGCTGCCGATGTCGATGCGCACCCGGCCCGACGCCAACGGTTCGCCGAGGCCGATGCGCCGGACGGCGTCGGCGACGACGGTCGCGCCGAGGACGACCTCGGACGCCAGTTGCGGCCAGGTGGTGAGGGTCTTGCCGACCTCGACGAGGGACGCGGCCATCCGGGCGGACAACTGGGGGGCGTCGAGGATGCGCAGGACATGGGGCACCTTGTCCTTGCTCGACAGACCCGCCAGCCGCGCCGCGTCGATGTCACCGACCAGGCCGTGCAGGATGGGACGACCGGGATCGAGGTCGAAGCGTTCCACGTCGAGCAGGCCGCGGTCGGAGGTGGCCATCAGCACCGGAAGCTTGCGCGCCCGCGCAGCCTCGCGGACGAGCACTTTCGCGTCGAGAGAGTCGCATTCCTCGACGACGACGTCCAGACCGTCGAGGAACTCACCGAGTGATTCCGGTTGCGCACCGCCGAGATCGACCCGCACGCGCAGGTACGGATCGATCTCGGCGATCCTGCGTGCGGCGACCACCGCCTTGTTGACCCCGAGATCGAACACCGTGCCCGGTACCCGATTCAGGTTAGGCAGCTCGATCTCGTCGAAATCGGTCAGCCGCAACTCTCCGCACAGCCCCTCGACCGCGAGGTTGTGGGCGATCGCGTGGCCCACGCTCAGGCCGATCACCCCGATCCGCAGATCTGACAGACGCTGCTGCTCGTCGGCGCTGATGAGGTTGCGGTTGCGGTCGAGCCGCAGCCGGTGGAACGCGCGCGGGCCGACCAGGTGCACCACACAGCGCCGCCACGGGTAGTACGCCCAGGTCGTCGGTTCGGCGAGCAGGTCCGGTTCCACCGCCGGAACCAGGCTGCGCAGGGCTTCCTGTTGTTGTCGACAGTCGTCGATCACCGTGATCCGGGCGTCGGCACGCAGCTGCGCGAGCGCGTCGCGTCCGGCGTCGGTGTCCGGGTCGATGATGACGGCAGTACAGGCGGAGTCGTCGTCAGCGGGAGAGCCGGTGGGAGAGAGGTTGAATCGGTGGTCGTCTGAGATCATTGCCCCGCCGCAGTAGTGGAATCGGTGTCGTCGGCCACGCCAAGCCGGGGTGTGATCCGCTGCGACTCGGCGAAGTAGGCCGAAAGCTGCTTCGGATCAGCGTGATTGGCAAATGTACTCCGATCCCACCACATCATCTTGGTCTGGTACCGCGCATCGGGGTACGGCGTCGCCGGGATCTTGGTGGCGAGCACGCCTCCGGAGGACAACCACCGCTTGAGGACGTAGGCTGCCGCCGTGGCCATCGCGAACTGAATGTTGAGCAACGTCATGGAATGTAGCGGCATCCTCGCCAGCGTGTCGGTGAGCGCACGGCTCTGCTCCGGGTCGTCGCTGACCCAGGCGGTCTTCATCTCGACCACACCGAACGGGATGCGGTCGCTCACCATTTTGCGGACGGCGTCGAGGCCGGGTTGACCACTCCATTCGACAATCGCATGGCTTTCGTCGGCGTTTCGGTACGGTCCCTTCGCCCGCAGGCCGCCGACAACCCGACCGGCGTCATTGATCCCCGCGCAGAACAATGCGGTGTCGGTACCGGTGCGCAAGGCCTGCATATCGAGCGCGCACTCGACGCCGTGTTTCCGGTAGTTGCGCTCGGCGCCCCGGACGTATTCGTGCCACAGTTCCCGTTCGGCTCCCGGGTCGGCGACCACGATGGTGCATTCGCTGGTGGGGTCCCACCAACTGTGGCTCTTGGCAAGCGAGAGGTCCGAGTGGTCGGAGGCTTCGAGTCCAGCAAGGGTCATGTCGGTGTCCATTTCTACGGTCGGCCGCACCTCCCGCGTGGTACGGCTAAATCGGGCTTACGTTGCGTCGGGACGCGAATACGCGACATGAGTATCGCGCCGCTTGCCACTCAAATTCCAGCGAGCCGAGAAAGATCGTGAACCGGGGTATGCAATTTAGTTCGTCATACCGCACTTACTCGCCAGTAGCTGCAAATTTGGCAAATTCGTTCGCAATGGAAAAAAGGTGTTTGAACCGCTGAAAGGTGGGTATAGCAAATATCTTTATTGACGCGCTCGTGAATCGTGTACGCACGCGCAAGTTTGATCAGATTTGCCGTCAGGGCAATCGTTCGGACTTGTGCGGTGTTCACATGGGCGAACGCCGAACATCGGACGAGCGGCCTCCCGGGCCTGTTCCCGGGGCCCCGCATCGAGGCCTCGGGGCACGGATCGAGGGCTCGGATGGGGCCGGTGTCGCGGCCGGGAAACCGGCCGGTGACAATCTCCTGGTGATGGCGCAGGAGTATCCGAAGGCGAACGCTCTACCGGCTCAGGACGTGGGCCGGTTGTTGCTGCGTTGTGCTGATCGCCCCGGACTGGTGGCGGCGATCAGTGGCTTCCTGACCGCCGCGGGCGCCAACATCGTGTCGCTGGATCAGCACTCCACCGAGCAGGCCGGCGGCACGTTCATCCAGCGCACGATCTTCCATCTGCCCGGGCTCACCGCGGTGCGCGACGAACTCGAACGGTCTTTCCGTGAGCAGGTGGCGGGTCCGTTCGAGATGGACTTCACCCTGACCGAGGCGGCCAAACCCAAGCGGGTGGCCCTCATGGCGTCGCGCGAGGACCACTGCCTTCTGGACCTCCTGTGGCGCAACCGGCGCGGCGAACTGCCCATGTCGGTGGTGATGGTGATCGCCAACCATCCCGATCTGGCCGAGCAGGTGCGCGCGTTCGGGGTGCCGTTCATCTACGTCCCGGCGACCAAGGAGAACCGCGCGGAAGCCGAGCAGCGCCTGCTCGAGTTGTTGCGCGGCAACGTCGATCTCGTGGTGCTGGCGCGTTACATGCAAATCCTCACCCCGGAGTTCCTCGACGCCGTCGGCTGCCCGCTGATCAACATCCACCACTCGTTCCTGCCTGCGTTCATCGGTGCGGCGCCGTACCGGCGCGCCAAGGAGCGCGGCGTCAAACTGGTCGGCGCGACAGCGCATTACGTGACCGAGGATCTCGACGAGGGGCCCATCATCGAGCAGGATGTGGTCCGCGTGGATCACCGGCACACCGTCGAGGATCTCGTTCGCCTCGGCGCCGACGTGGAACGGCTGGTGTTGTCGCGAGCGGTCCTGTGGCACTGTGAAGACCGCGTGATCCGGTTCGGCAATCAGACCGTGGTCTTCTGACCACGTCCGAGAGGAGTGACGGTGAAAGTCTTCGACAATCTTGACGCGCTGGCCGCGGCGGCGGGTACCGAGCTGGGCCCGACCGACTGGCTCGAGGTCACCCAGGACCGGGTGAACCTCTTCGCCGACGCCACCGAGGACCACCAGTGGATCCACGTCGATCCGGAGAAGGCCAAGACCGGTCCGTTCGGCGGCACCATCGCGCACGGCCTGCTCACGCTGTCGCTGCTGCCGCACTTCACGCACCAGCTCTACCGCGTCGACAACATCACCATGGCGATCAACTACGGCTACAACAAGGTTCGGTTCATCACGCCGGTGCGGGTGGGAGCCAAGGTGCGCGCGCGGGCGCAGATCTCCGATGTGGCCAAGCTCGACGGCGCGGTTCAGGCGACCATGACGGTGACCGTCGAGATCGACGGCTCGGAGAAGCCGGCCGCGGTCGCCGAGTCGATCATCCGCTTCATCGGCTGACGTTCCGATACAAATCCGGTGGCCACGGCAATGCCGCGGCCGCCGGATTCGCGTGTTTCCGGCAAACATTGACAACTGTCAGATTTCGTTGACGTTCGTCAGTCAGCGCTGTTAGTGTGCTGCATCACACAGAGGAGCGCCATGACACCAGCGTTGCCGCGAACAGCGATCATCGGAGCAGGCATCAGCGGCCTGACCGCGGGCAAGATGCTCAAGGACTACCGGGTCCCGTACACCACCTTCGAGACCTCGGACCGGATCGGCGGCAACTGGGCGTTCGGCAACCCCAACGGTCACAGCAGCGCGTACCGCTCACTGCACATCGATACCAGCAAGCATCGGTTGTCGTTCAAGGACTTCCCGATGCCCGAGCACTATCCGTCGTTCCCGCACCACACCCAGATCAAGGAGTACCTCGACGCCTACGCCGACGCGTTCGGACTGCTCGACCACATCGAGTTCGGCAACGGCGTCGTGCACGCCGAACGGGGAGCCCACGGCGGCTGGGTGATCGAGGACCAGGCCAGTGCCCGCCGGGACTTCGACCTGCTGGTGGTCGCCAACGGGCACCACTGGGATCCCCGGATGCCGGACTTCCCTGGCGAATTCACCGGCGAGCAGATCCACTCGCACCACTACATCGACCCGAGGACCCCACTGGATCTCACGGGAAAGCGCATCCTCGTCGTGGGCATCGGCAACAGCGCCGCCGACATCACCGTCGAACTCTCGTCGCGCACACTGCAGAACCAGGTCACCCTGTCGACCCGGTCCAGCGCGTGGATCGTGCCGAAATACCTTGCCGGCCAACCGGGGGACAAGTTCTTCCGCACCACGCCGTACCTGCCGCTGTCGTGGCAGCGCAAGGCCGTCCAGATGATCGCGCCGATGCTCGGCACCGACCCGACGGCGTATGGGCTGCCGGCGCCGAACCACAAGCTGTTCGAGGCACACCCGACCCAGTCGGTGGAACTGCCGCTGCGACTCGGCTCGGGCGACGTCACCCCGAAACCCAACGTGGCACGCCTGTCCGGCGACACCGTGCTGTTCGAGGACGGCACCAGCGACGTCTTCGACGTCATCATCTACGCGACCGGCTACAACATCACGTTCCCGTTCTTCGATCGGGATTTCATCAGCGCACCCGACAACCAGATCCGGCTCTACAAGCGCATGTTCAAGCCGGGCATCGACGATCTGGTGTTCATCGGGTTCGCCCAGGCCATCCCCACGCTGTTCCCGTTCGTGGAATGCCAGTCCCGCCTGCTCGCGGCCTACGCCGTGGGGCGCTATGCGCTGCCGTCGACCGACGAGATGGAACGCGTCATCGACGCCGATCAGCGGTTGCACGCCGGACACTGCACCGACCGTCCCCGGCACACCCAGCAGGTCGACTACTTCTACTACGAACACGACATCCGGGCCCGCGAAATGCCCGCCGGGGCGAAGCGCGCCGAACGCCGCGCCGCGGGCACGCGTACGGCGATCGTCGGGAGCGTGGCATGACCTACACCGAGTTCACGTTCCATTCCGGCGGGCAGCGCTGCAGCGCCTGGCATTTCCCGGCGGGCAGTGGTGGTTCAGGCAATCCGGTCGTCGTCATGGCCCACGGTTTCGGCGGCACCAAGGATTCCGGCCTGCAGCCGTTCGCCGAGCGGTTCAGCGCGGCAGGCCTCGACGCGGTGGCGTTCGACTACCGGGGCTTCGGCGCCTCCGAAGGTGAACCCCGGCAGAGCATCTCGGTGGAACGCCAGCTCGCCGACTACGACGCGGCGATCCGTGCGGCGCAGGCCATGCCCGGTGTGGACCCGCGCAAGGTGGTGCTGTGGGGCTCGTCGTTCTCGGGCAGCCACGTTCTACGGGCCGCCGCGCGCAACACCGACGTGGCGGCCGTGATCGCCATGACCCCACTGACCAGCGGGCTGGCGGCCAGCCGTGCCGCCGTGACCCAGCGCGACGTCGCCACGGCACTGCGCTGGACGCTCAAAGGGGTGAAGAGCCGCGTCGCGGCGGCCGTGGGTGGCGCGCCGACCATGATGCCGCTGACCGCCAAACCGGGGGAGCCCGGAGCGCTCGCGCTCGACGGCGCCTACGAGAGTTACCTCTCCATCGCCGGACCTACGTGGCGCAACGAGGTCGACGCGGGTGTGGGCATGGAGTTGGCGCGCGTCCGCACGGCCGCGGCCGCCAAGGCCCTCAAATGTCCGGTGCTGGTGCAGATCGCGGACTTCGACCGCTTCGTCCCGGCCGACTCCGTCGCCAAGACCGCCGTGCAGGCCCGCGCCCAGGTGCACCACTACGCGTGTGACCACTTCGACGTGTGGCCCGGCCACGACTGGTTCGACACCGCGGTCACCGATCAGATCGCGTTCCTGCGCCGCACGCTGTCCCTGCGCTGAATTCTTCTGCGCGAGCAGACGTGAAACTGCGCGAAATCCCGCGTTTTCGCGCAGTTATGTGTCTGCTCGCGGTATCAGAACTGCGTCGAACCCAGGTCGACAGCCACCCGGCTCGCGGTGACGAAGCGCGATTCGTCGCTCGCCAGCCACACGGCGGCGTCGGCGATGTCCTCGGGTTCGGCGATGTAGTCCGGCAGGAACGGCGTGACCATCTGCATCAGGCCCGGATTGGTGTCGTTGGCGCGCGTGAGGGCGGCCAGCATGTCGCCGGTACCCATCGGGGTGTTGACGGCACCTGGATGCAGGCTGTTGACCCGGATCCGGTGCTTGCCCAGCTCGGCGGCGAACGCGCGGGCCATGCCTGCGACAGCATGCTTGCTCGCGGTGTAGTGCACCATGAACGGCTGCATCTTGATGCCCGCCGCGGAGCTGATCAGGATGATCGAACCGCCGCGGCCCCCGTCGATGATGTGTTGGGCGCCGGCCATCACGGTGTTCCAGGTGCCGGTGACGTTGATGTCCATGACGTCGCGGAACGACTCGGGCGTGGTCTCGTTCCACGGTTCCGGGACGGTGATACCCGCGTTGGCGACGATGACGTCGAGCCTGCCGAACTCGGCGACACCCTTGCCGACGACGTCGCGCAGTGCCTCCAGGTCGCGAGTGTCGGCCCTGGCGGCCAGGATTCGCCGACCCGTGGCCTCGACCAGGCGGGTGGTCTCGGCGAGATCCTCCGGCGTCGCCGAATCGTAGGGCACGCTGGGTGGCAAAGGCCCGGCGATGTCGACCGCGATGATGTCGGCGCCCTCCTTGGCCATGCGGACCGCATGCGCGCGGCCCTGACCGCGGGCGGCCCCGGTGATGAACGCGACCCGTCCGGTCAGCCGCTCGGCCATCGGATCTCCTCTGTGTCGGTGGGGTTGTCGTCGGCTTCGATGTCAGAGTTGACGCTGCGCGGCCTTCACCAGGCCGCCGCCGATGATCAGGCGCTGAATCTCGCTCGTGCCCTCGTACAGGCGCAGCAACCGGACCTCACGATAAATGCGTTCGACCGGAACTTCGCGCATATACCCTGTACCGCCGTGGATCTGGACGGCGAGATCGGCGACGGTGCCTGCCATTTCGGTGCAGTACAGCTTCGCCGCCGACGGGGCGATGCGCCGGTCCTCACCGGTCACCCACTTCTGCGCGGCGTCGCGCACCAGTGCGCGGCCCGCCATGACGCCGGTCTGCTGGTCGGCGATCATGGCCTGCACCAACTGGAAATTGCCGATCGGCTGGCCGCCCTGCGTCGCGGTGGCGGCATAGGCGACCGATTCGTCGAGCGCGCGTTGCGCGGTGCCGACGGCGAGTGCGGCGATGTGGACGCGGCCACGGGCCAGTGACGTCATCGCGGCGCGGTAGCCGACGTCCTCGCTGCCGCCGACGAGTGCCGCTGCCGGGACGCGGACGTCGGTGAAGTTGACGTCTGCGGTCCACGCGCCTTCCTGGCCCATCTTGGCGTCCTTGGGCCCGACTTCCACGCCGGGAGTGTCGGCGGGCACCAGGAACACCGCGATACCGGCGCCATCGGCGTCGGCCGGGCGGGTGCGGGCGAACACGACGAACAGCCCGGCCGTCGGTGCGTTGGTGATGAAACGCTTCTGGCCGTTGATCACCCAATCCGAACCGTCACGAACGGCCTTGGTGCGCAAGCCCGCCGGATTGGAACCCGCACCGGGTTCGGTGAGTGCGAAAGAGGCCACGACCTCGCCCGACGCGATGCCCTCGAGCCACTGCTGCTTCTGCTCGTCGGTGCCGAATCCGACCAGCACCTGACCGGCGATTCCGTTGTTGGTGCCGAACATCGACCGTAGTGCCAGTGACGTGTAGCCGAATTCCATTGCCAGTTCGACATCCTGGGCCAGGTTGAGGCCCAGACCGCCCCACTGCTGGGGGATCGCGTAGCCGAACAGGCCCATGTTCTTGGCCTGCTCGCGGATGTCGTCGGGCACCTTGTCGGTGGCGAGGATCTCGTTCTCCCGGGGCACCACGGCATTTCGGATGAAGCTGCGGGCCTGCGCCAGGATCTCCTCGAAATCCTCGTCGCCCACTTCGGCTGCGGACTGGCCGTCGGTCACCGTTCCGGTCACAAAGACTCCTTTGCCTCTTGCCATAGGGGTAGCGAGTTCCAGATATCGTATATGAAATATGATCGAGCCCGGGCGGTGCCCCAAGCGTCGACGAAGAGGACAGGTGATCGAGTGTCATTGCTGACCGGACAGACTGCGGTGGTCACGGGCGGAGCCCAGGGGCTCGGTCTCGCCATCGCGAAGCGCTTCATCTCCGAAGGCGCCCGCGTGGTGCTGGGCGACCTCAACTCCGAGGCCACCGAGGCCGCGGTGGAGGAGCTCGGCGGATCCGAGGTGGCCGCGGCCGTGCGCTGCGACGTGACGTCGTCGGCCGACGTCGACGCTTTGGTGCAAGCCGCGGTCGAGCGGTTCGGCGGTCTGGACATCATGGTCAACAACGCGGGCATCACACGTGATGCGACATTGCGCAAGATGACCGAGGAGCAGTTCGACCAGGTCATCGCGGTCCATCTGAAGGGCACGTGGAACGGCACCAAGGCGGCCGCGGCGATCATGCGGGAGAACAAGCGCGGCGCGATCGTGAACATGTCCTCGATCTCCGGCAAGGTCGGACTGATCGGACAGACCAACTACTCGGCGGCCAAGGCCGGCATCGTCGGCATGACCAAGGCCGCGGCCAAGGAACTCGCGTACCTCGGGGTGCGGGTGAACGCGATCCAGCCCGGGCTCATCCGTTCGGCCATGACCGAGGCCATGCCGCAACGCATCTGGGACGAGAAGCTCGCCGAGATCCCGATGGGGCGTGCCGGTGAACCCGACGAGGTGGCCAAGGTGGCGCTGTTCCTCGCGAGCGATCTGTCGTCGTACATGACCGGCACCGTGCTCGAGGTCACCGGCGGTCGGCACGTATGAGCATGCGCGACGCCGTCATCTGTGAACCCGTCCGGACCCCGATCGGCCGTTACGGCGGCATGTTCCGGTCTCTCACCGCGGTCGACCTCGGGGTGACCGCGCTGAAAGGTCTTCTGGAGCGCACCGGTATCGCAGCCGATCAGGTGGAAGACGTCATCCTCGGGCACTGCTACCCCAACAGCGAGGCGCCCGCGATCGGCCGCGTCGTCGCACTCGACGCCGGCTTGCCGATCACGGTGCCCGGTATGCAGGTCGACCGCCGGTGCGGTTCCGGTCTGCAGGCCGTCATCCAGGCGTGCCTGCAGGTGCGCAGCGGCGATCACGATCTCGTGGTCGCAGGCGGGGCCGAGAGCATGAGCAACGTCGCGTTCTACTCCACCGACATGCGGTGGGGCGGAGCACGTACGGGTGTGCAGATCCACGACGGCCTCGCACGCGGACGGACCACCGCGGGCGGCAAGTTCCATCCGGTGCCCGGCGGCATGCTCGAAACCGCCGAGAACCTGCGCCGCGAGTACCACATCAGCCGTACCGAGCAGGACGAACTCGCGGTGCGTTCGCATCAGCGCGCGGTCGCCGCGCAGTCCGAGGGCGTGCTGGCCGAGGAGATCATCCCCGTCCCCGTGCGCACTCGCGACGGCGAAGAGACCATCAGCGTCGACGAGCATCCGCGCGCCGACACCACGGTCGAGGCTCTCGCCAAGCTCAAACCGGTTCTGCTCAAGCAGGATCCGGAGGCGACGGTGACCGCGGGTAATTCCAGCGGCCAGAACGACGCGGCCTCGATGTGCATCGTCACCACCCCGGAGAAGGCCGCCGAACTGGGGCTCAAGCCGCTGGTGCGGTTGGTGTCATGGGGTTCGGCCGGTGTGGCGCCCGACCTCATGGGCATCGGGCCGGTCCCGGCCACCGAGGTGGCGCTGGCCAAGGCCGGCCTGACTCTGGCTGATATCGATCTGATCGAACTCAACGAGGCGTTCGCCGCGCAGGCGCTCGCAGTGATGCGCGAGTGGAAGTTCGGCGAGGCCGACCACGAGCGCACCAATGTCCGCGGTTCGGGTATCTCGCTGGGCCACCCGGTGGGAGCGACCGGCGGCCGGATGCTCGCGACGCTCGCGCGTGAACTCCACCGGCGCGAGGCCCGTTACGGGCTGGAGACCATGTGCATCGGTGGCGGTCAGGGTCTGGCCGCCGTGTTCGAACGGGTGCAAGAGGGATAGGGCGACGATGACCAAACTGGCCCAGACACTGGGGCTCACCGAATTCCAGACCGAGATCATCTCGACGGTGCGGCAGCTCGTCGACAAGGAGATCATCCCGGCCGCACAGGAACTCGAACATTCCGACACCTACCCGCAGGCCATCGTCGACCAGATGAAACAGATGGGCCTGTTCGGGTTGATGATCCCCGAGGAGTACGGCGGCCTCGGCGAATCGCTGCTCACCTACGCGCTGTGCGTGGAGGAACTCGCACGCGGCTGGATGAGCGTGTCGGGCGTGATCAACACGCACTTCATCGTCGCGTACATGATCCGCCAGCACGGCACCGACGAACAGAAGCGGAAGTTCCTGCCGCGCATGGCCACCGGCGAGACGCGCGGCGCGTTCTCGATGTCGGAGCCCGAACTGGGTTCGGATGTCGCGGCGATCCGCACCCGCGCCCGCAACAACGACGACGGCACGTACACCATCGACGGCCAGAAGATGTGGCTGACCAACGGCGGCAGTTCCACCCTGGTGGCCGCCCTGGTGCGCACCGACGAGGGTGCCGACAAACCACACCGCAACCTCACGGCGTTCCTCATAGAGAAGCCCGAGGGCTTCGGCGAAGTGCTGCCGGGCCTGACCATCCCGGGCAAGCTCGACAAGCTCGGCTACAAGGGCATCGACACCACCGAGCTCATCTTCGACGGCTACCGCGCTGATGCCGCCGACATTCTCGGCGGCACGCCCGGGCAGGGCTTCTTCCAGATGATGGACGGCGTCGAGGTGGGCCGGGTCAACGTCTCGGCGCGCGCGTGCGGTGTCGGGCTGCGGGCGTTCGAACTCGCGGTGCGCTACGCGCAGCAGCGCGAGACCTTCGGCAAGCCGATCGCCGAGCACCAGGCCGTGGCGTTCCAACTGGCCGAGATGGCCACCAAGGTGGAGGCCGCCCATCTGATGATGGTCAACGCCGCACGGCTCAAGGACTCGGGTGAGCGCAACGACGTCGCGGCCGGCATGGCGAAATACCTTGCCAGCGAGTTCTGTTCGGAGGTCACGCAGCAGGCCTTCCGGATCCACGGCGGTTACGGCTACTCCAAGGAGTACGAGATCGAACGGTTGATGCGGGATGCGCCGTTCCTGCTCATCGGCGAGGGGACCAGTGAGATCCAGAAGAACATCATCAGCAAGCGGCTGCTCGCGGACTACAAGGTCTGAGCCGTGACCGTCCCGGATTTCGCCGCGCGCCCGCAACTCGCCGAGGACGTGGCGCGACTCATCCGCCGGCGGATCTTCGACGGCACGTACCCGGCGGGCAAGTACATTCGGCTCGACCAGCTCGCGGCCGAACTGGGCATCAGCGTCACGCCGGTGCGCGAGGCGCTGTTCGGGCTGCGCACCGAGGGACTGCTGGCACAGCAGCCCCGGCGCGGCTTCATCGTGTTGCCGGTGACGCGACGCGACATCGACGACGTGGCCGGGGTGCAGGCGCACATCGGCGGACAGTTGGCCGCACGCGCGGCCGGGCAGATCACCGATGCCCAGCTCGAGGAGCTCGGCCGGATCCAGGACGAGCTGGAGCAGGCCTACGCGCGCGACGACCACGAGGCGGCGGTGCGTCTCAACCACGCGTTCCACCGCGGGGTCAACCGCGCTGCCGAGTCACCCAAGCTCGCGCAGCTGATGTCCCAGATCACCCGCTACGCACTGGAATCGGTGTATCCGACGGTGGAGGGCTGGCCCGAACAGTCCACGCACGACCACCGCCGGATCCTCGATGCGCTCGGCAGACACGACGGTGAACTCGCGCGCGCCGCCATGGCCGATCACCTGTGTGCGGCCTCCAAACCCCTGATCGACCATCTAGCCCGGCTCGGTGTCCTGGAGTAAGGGCCCGCGGGTGTGACACTTCCTCGCCAGAGAAAAGGTGAACCATGCCAGGTGTTCTCGACGGAATACGGGTACTGGACTACGGCCGGTTCATCGCGGCGCCATGGTGCAGCGCGATCCTGGCCGACATGGGCGCCGACGTGCTGCGCGTGGAGAAGCGCGAAGGCGGCGAGGACCGGTGGGTCCAGGGCGTCACCGAAGGCGGTGAAGGCGGCACGTTCCTGCAGTGCAACCGCAACAAGCGTTCCCTGACACTGGATTCGACCACCGAGGCGGGCGCGGAGATCACGCGGCGTCTGGTCGAGCGCGCCGACGTCGTCATCGTCAACATGCCTGCCGCGGGCATGCGCGCCAGTGGCCTGGACTACCACACGCTCAAGGCCGTCAAGCCCGATATCATCCTCGCCAGCGCGACGGCCTACGGCGAGGGTGGGCCCTACAGCGACCGCATCGGTTTCGACGGTGCCGGACAGATGATGTCGGGTGCGGTGTACCGCCAGGGCCTGCCCGATCAGCCGATCCGAACCGTGGTGCCCTACGCCGACTTCGGCACCGCGCTGACGCTGACGATCGGTGTCATGATGGCGCTCTACCACCGTGACCGTACCGGCGAAGGGCAGCATGTGGAGGGCGCACTGCTGCCGACGGCGCTGATGCTGTCGAATGCGTTCCTGATCGAGCGGGAACTGCTGCGGATCGACAAACCCCGCATGGGCAACAAGGGTGCCTCGGTCGCACCGTGCGACCTGTACCGCACGGCCAACGGCGAGTGGGTGCTGCTGCAGGTCGCCGGCCAACCCATGTTCAAGCGCTGGTGCCGCCTGGTGGGCCGCGAGGAACTCTTCGACGATCCGCGCTTCGCCGACGACGATCTGCGGTGGCAGAACGGTGACGTGCTCAACGACATCATGGCGAGGTGGTGCGCCGACAAGACCAAGGCGCAGGTGCTGGAGCTGCTGGAGAAGGCGAAAATGCCCTCCGCGCCGCTGTATTCGACGCAGGATGTGCTCGACGATCCGCATATCGCGGCCATGGGGTATCTGCAGCGCGTGCCGTTCCCCGGTGCGCCGCGGGATGTGCCGATCGTCGACACCCCGTTCCGCATGTCGGCGACACCCGGCAGCATCCGCCGCCGCGCACCGCTGCTCGGCGAGCACACCGACGAGGTGCTCGCCGAGATCGGCTACAGCGCAGCCGAGATCGAGCGGCTGCGTGCCGACGCCATCATCTGATCAGGCGCGTGTGGATCAGCGCAGGGCCTGTGCGCCGATGACGGACAGCAACTGCAGTTTCTCGCGGCTCTCGCTACCCGGGACGGCGGTGTACACGAGCAGGAGGTGGGACTGCTCGGGATCGAGCAGGGTCTGGCAGTGCAATTCCAGCGTGCCCAGCTCGGGATGGACGAAATGCTTCACCTCGCGGGGACGCAGGCCGATCTCGTGGTCGTCCCAGACCCGCCGGAATTCGTCGCTCTCGGACAGCAGCAGATCTGCGTAGTGCGCGGCGCGGGACCCGGCACCACGCAACGCCACCAGGGCACGCAGGTTCGACACGAACATCCGTGTCAGGAAGTCGTGCTCTTCGGGGGCATAGAGACGGCGCGTGGCCTCGTCGGTGAACCACCGGTAGCCGATGCTGCGAGCCGGACCCGTGTGAACGGTCAGGTCACCGGTCAGTGCCACCGACAGGGGCGTCTGCCGCAGAGTCTCGCCGAGTTCGGTGACGATCTCCGCGGGCGTGTCGTCGAGACGGTCGAAGATCCGTAACATCCCGGGGCTGATGTGTTCGCTGTCGGTGCCACGGGCGGGTGGTGAGCATCCGGCCAGCCGGAACAGATGATCGCGCTCGTCGAGGGAAAGATGCAGTCCCTGCGCCATGGACGCGATCATCTGCTCCGACGGCTTGGGGCCGTGCCCGCGCTCCAGGCGTGAGTAGTAGTCGGTCGACATGTGGCACAGGGCGGCAACTTCTTCGCGACGTAGGCCGTTGGTCCTGCGACGTCGACCGCGTGGCAGACCGAC
This sequence comes from Mycolicibacterium smegmatis, assembly GCF_001457595.1. Classification (GTDB taxonomy): domain Bacteria; phylum Actinomycetota; class Actinomycetes; order Mycobacteriales; family Mycobacteriaceae; genus Mycobacterium; species Mycobacterium smegmatis. The sequence goes on from NZ_LN831039.1 coordinate 2,366,640, forward strand.
GTCCTCGGGCTGCAACGACTCTCTGCGGTGCCGGAGGAATTCTGCGAGACCGGTCCGATCTATCACCGTGTGGACCTCCTTACGAGACCCTTTCTACCGCCCGGGCCCCCGCCTATCCACAGACTGCCGATCCACCCTTCGCGAGTTTCCTGTGATCGGCAGTCAGTGGATCGCCGGGCACTGAATCATTCGCCGGCCATGCACGAGGGTGGAGACAGTGAGACCACCGAGGAGCACACATGCCACGTAAACCCATCGACGTCACGCTTCCTGATCTGTCCGGCAGACGCGCCGTGGTCACCGGTGCCAGCGACGGCATCGGACTCGGGATCGCCGCGCGGCTCGCCGCGGCGGGCGCTGACGTGATCCTGCCCGTACGCAACGAGACCAAGGGAAAGGCGGCCATCGCGGCTGTCCGTCAGACGAACGCCGCGGCGAAAGTGTCGCTGCGTGAGCTCGACCTGTCGTCCCTGGCCTCCGTTGCGGCCCTCGGCAAGAGCCTTCTCGAGGAGGCACAGCCCATCCATCTGCTCATCAACAACGCCGGTGTCATGACGCCGCCCGAGCGGCGGACGACCACCGACGGGTTCGAGTCGCAGTTCGGCACCAACCACCTCGGCCACTTCGCCCTCGTGGCGCATCTGCTGCCCCTGCTGCGTGCCGGTGGAGCGCGGGTGACCTCACAGGTCAGCGTCGCGGCGAATCAGCACGCCATCAACTGGGACGATTTGAACTGGGAGCGTTCGTACGACGGCGCAAAGGCGTACAGCCAGTCGAAGATCGCGTTCGGGCTCTTCGGCCTGGAACTGGACCGGCGCAGTCACGCCCACGGGTGGGGCATCACGAGCAATCTGTCCCATCCGGGTCTGGCGCCGACCAACCTGCTTGCGGCCCGCCCGGACACCGGACGCGCACAGGACGACTGGAAACTGCGCCTGATCCGTACGCTGTCGTCGCGTGGCATCCTTTTCGGGACCGTGCACACCGCGCAGCTGCCTGCCCTCTACGCCGCGGCCTCGCCCCATGCGAAGCGCGGTGGGTTCTACGGGCCGCGTGGTCCCGGACATCTCGGTGGTCCGCCGGGAGAACAGAGGCTCTACTCGCGGCTCCGTAACAACGATGAGGCTCAACGTATCTGGGAGATCTCGGAGAAGTTGACGGACATGTCGTTCCCCACGGCATGAATTTCATCGTTCGCCCCTCTCCGCCAGCATGGCGCGAAGACCGTTGTTGTCGACCTTCCCGGTGGCCCCGATCGGCACGGCGGCCTCGTCGTCGAGCAGCGCCCACACCGACGGCAACTTGAAGGAGCTCAGGACCTCACGGGCCGCGGCGCACAGGTCCCGCGCCGACATGCCGTCGGTGACCACGACCGCGCCGACGCGGTTGCGCTGATGGTCCGGCACGTTGACGACGTATGCGGCGCGCACTCCGGCGATACCGCGCAGTGCGCGTTGCACCTCGCCGGGATAGACGGTCGCGCCGCTGACCTTGAACATGTCGTCGGATCTGCCGTGGTAGAAGAGGAACCCGTCGCTGTCCAAGCGCCCGAGATCGCCGGTGGGGTAGTACCCGTCACGCGTGAACACCTCTTCGCGACCGCGTCGGCAGATACCGCGCAGGATGTGCGGACCGCGGATCTGGATCTCACCGACCTCGTCGACCCGAAGCGGTGTCCCGGTGGTGGTGTCGACGATGCGGACGTCCATACCGTCGAACGGCCGGCCGCAACTGCCCCACGCCGAACGCGGCATATCGGCGTCGGCGGGGTATCCGCAATAAGGCCCGAACGATTCGGTCATCCCGAACAGCGACGCCCGCGCGCCGGGTTGTGCGCGCAACTCGTGTGGCAGCAGCGCCTCCAGGCTGCCCGGCCGCAGCGCCGACAAATCGGTGCTGCTCGCGTGGCGGGCGAGCGCCTCGGCCTGATCCGGCCAGCCGCGGAACAACGTGACCCGTTCACGGTGCAGCAGGTCCAAGGTGGACTGCGGTGACGGTATCGGTTCGGTCACCAATGTCGCGCCCGCCACCAGCGCCGTCACGATACCGGCGCCGAAACCGCCCACCCAGAAGAACGGCATCGGCAGATAGAGGCGGGTGTCGGCGGTGACACACCGCGCGGCCAGGCCGGAAGCCACGGCGCGCACGGCGTTTCCATGTGAATGGATAACGCCTTTCGGTGGTCCGCTGCTGCCGGAGGTGAACAGGATGACCATCGGATCACTCGGCCGCACCCTGGCGGCGAGGGCATCGGCCCATGCGGGCTCACCGGTCATTGTCAACGCCTGCTCTGCGGTCCACACCCGTCTCAGCGCGGGCAGCCGTTCAGGCACCACGGGGTAGCCGCGCCCGCGGAACTCGTCGACCGTGATCAGGAATTGCACCGAGGCTGTGCGCAGTTGGGCCTCGAGTTCGGTGGGTGTCAGCATGGTGCTCAACGGCACCAGGATGGCGCCGATGCGTGTCACTGCGAGCGCCGTGAGCACCCAGTCGGTGCCGTTCGGCATGAGCAGTCCCACCCGGGAGCCTTTGCCGACACCCGCGGCGACCAACCCGGACGCCATCGCACGGGTCTTCTCGTCCAGGTCGCGATAGGCGATCCGTTCCTTCGGATCGACCACCATCGGCTTGTCCGGTGCGTGTGCGGCGTGGTGACGGATGAGCGCGCCGACCGTGAGATGTTCAGTCATCGAACAACTCACGCAGGGCGGCGACGTCGATCTTGCCGCTGGATTTCACCGGCAGTTCGTCGGAGTGGATCACCGCGAAGCGGCGCGGCACCTTGTACGACGACAGTTGGGCGCGCAACGCAGCGCACACGGCGGCTTCGTCGAACGCCGCGGGATCCGCTGTCGCGACCACCGCGGCCACCACCTGTCCGCGCTCTTGATCGGGTAGGCCGACAACCTGAACCGTGACGTCACGCATGTCACGGCCCTCGAGCACATGCTGCAGCGCCTTCTGCACCTCATCAGGTGTGACGTTGGCGCCCGCGGTCTTGATCATGGCGCCGGCCCGGCCGAGGAAGTAGAAGTATCCGTCGTCGTCGACACGCACCAGATCCCCGGTGTGAAACCAGCCGTCGGTGTCGAAGCACTCCTCACGACTGCGCCCGTAGTACCCCTGCATGAGATACGGTCCGCGGATACACAATTCACCGGAATCCAGGACCTTCGTCTCGAATCCGGGTGCGGGGCGGCCGAATGATCCGCGGCGGTGTTCGGGTTGGTCGGTGTCGTCGGGGTCCAGCAGTACGACGCTGCCGGACTCGGTCGAACCGAGCATGTTGTGACGCAGATCCGGATCGCCGGCCGCCGGAATCTCGAATACGACGTGCCGCAGACACGGCGCGTCCGCGCGGACCCGCGAGATCTGCCCCACGTAGTCGTGACTGCGGAACGACCTCGCCGACAACATGATCGAGACGTCGCTGTCGAGTAACTGGACCCGCAACTCCGCTTCGGTGAGGAACGTCGAGAACGGCACCACCACTGCGCCGACGCGGGCCACGGCCAACATGGCGACGACGAAATCAGCGCCGTTGGGGTACAGGACCCCGACGTGGGTGCCTTTGCCCGCGCCCAGCGCGATCAACGCGTCGGCGAGCCGCGCGGACCGATGTTCGGCGTCTGCGTAGGTGAGTCGCTCGTCGTCGCACACCAGCAGTGTGTGGTCTCCGCGGTCGCGAAGACCCTCGAGGAGTTCGACCAGGGTCTCAGCCACCGGATTCGAGATGGTCACGGACCGCGCGCAGGTCGGCCTTGCCGGAGGGGGTGCGGGGGATCGCGTCGACGATCGTGATCCGGGTGGGGATCTCGTAGCGCGCCAGCCGGCCCTGCAGATACCCGGCAAGTTCGTCCGGGGTGGCCGGTCCGCGCAATTCCACCATGGCCACCGGTGTTTCGCCCAGACGCTCGTCGGCCACGCCGATCACCGACGCGCCGAGGACGGCCGGATGACTCTCCAGCGCCGCGCGGACGTCGTCCGGCATGACCTTGAACCCGCCACGGATGATCGCCTGATCGGCGCGCCCCAGGACCCAGAGGAACCCGTCGGCATCGATCCGCGCGAGGTCGGTGGTGCGCATCCATGGTGATCCCGGACCCATCTGCGCGGGAATCACCTCCAGCAGGCCCGGTTCGTCCGGACCGAGTGGTGCGCCGTTCTCGTCGACCACCCGCAGTTGCGCACCGGGGTTGGCCCGTCCGACACTGCCGCGCTTGTCCTTCCAGTACTTCCCGTGGTCGGGCAGGGTCCAGCCGGCGACACCGCCGCCGAATTCGGTGGCCGCATACGACGTCAGCACCGGGATGCCGAACTTCTCGGTGAACGCGTCGGCGTCGTCGGCCGACAACGGCGCGGTTCCCGAGGTCACGACCCGCACACCGGCGAGATCCTCACGGGTGAGGTCGGAATGCAGCACCGTGCGCAGGGCCGCGGGCACCAGGGACACCGCGCGCGGTCGGTGCTCGCGCACGGCTGCCGCCCACCGCTGCAGCTCGAACTTGGGCAGCAGGACGAAGGGTCTGGCCTCGGCGATGCACAGCAGCACCCGGAAGACCCCGCCCACGTGCACCAGCGGTGAGTTCACGATCGCGACGCCGCGGCGCAACTCGGTTGGTGCGGGGCACTTCTCGGGCTCGCGGCCCATGACGCTGCGGGCCAGCATGTCGTAGGTGAGGTCGACCCGCTTGGGCGGGCCGGTGGTGCCGCTGGTGAGCATCCACACCGCCACCCCCGGCCCGCCCGCGTCCGTCGCTGGGGACTCGGCGGCCGTCACCACGGGTTCGGTGTCGAGACCGGCGATGGCGACCCGCGTGGTCCGGGGGCTGTGCGCAGGCATCAGATGGGCGAGGTCCTCGGCCAAGCCCACCACGACCGGCAACGCCAGCGCCTCGAGGTCGGCGCGGGTCCGGTCGTCCCCGCGTGCGGGGTTGATGACGACGACGGTGCCGCCCGCGGCCAGCACCCCCAGCAGCGCCGCGACGTGAACCGGGTGGTTGCGCAGCATGATGCCGACTCGCGCCGGTCCGGTGATCTTCTCGATGTGCCCGGCCAGTGCCGCGATCTGGCCCCAGCACGACCACTGGCCGTCGAACTGGATCGCGCCGGCGTCCGGATCGAGATCGAGCACATCGGCGATGCGCTGTGAAAGCGGGTGGGCCATCACCTGATCCGCGGAGGTGTCTTGGGGACGGGACGGTCGGCCAGTTCGGCCTTCGCGATCGGGTTGCCCAGGCGCGTGTAGATCAGGCCCTGGTCCATCGCGGCCCGGTAGGGCCGGTCCAGCGATTCCCAGATCGCCCTCACCGTGCCCTGTGTGGCGGTCGGGGGTTTGGTCGCGATGGTCGACGCGATCTGGTGCGCACGCGCCCACAATTGTTCGCGGGGCACCACCTCGGTCACCAGACCGATACGCAGCGCCGTGTCCGCGCTCACGCGTTCGTCGTTGCCCATCAACGCCATTCGCAACGTGTCACCGAGGCCGACGCGCCGCATCAACCCGACCGGCTCGAGCGCGGACACCAGTCCCGCGCTGACATGGGAGTCGAAGAACGTGGCGTCCGACGAGCAGATCACGACGTCGGACTCGTTGACGAAGTACAGCGCGCCCGCCGTGCACATGCCGTGCACCGCACACACCACGGGCTTCCACATCTTCTGCCATTTGGGGCTGAGCAGCTCACCGGGATCCTCGTGGTTCCACACGATCTCGGGCTGACCGTACCTGGACTTGACGTCGAGGCCCGCGCTGAACGCACGGTCGCCCGCGGCGCGCAGCACCACCGCGTTGATCTGCTCGTCCCCCTTGATCACGTGCCAGATCTGCCGCATCTCCTCGCACATGGTGCGGTTGAACGAGTTCAGGCTCTCGGGCCGGTTCAGCGTCACGGTGGCGACCCGGACCTCGTGGTCCAGGTCGAGCAGCACCGTCTCGTATTCGGTCATCTGCACTTCCAGACGGGCTTACGCTTCTCCACGAACGCCAACGGCCCTTCGAGGGCATCCTCGGTGCGCACCACACGCTCGCGGAACGTCTCGGCGAGGATCTCGCCGTCGTGCAGCGGCAGATCCAGGGTCTTGTGGATGGCCAACCGGGTTCCCCGGACCGCCAGCGGCGCATTGGAGTTCACGATGTCGGCGATCTCGTGGGCGCGTTGCAGCAGGTTGTCGTGTTCGACGATCTCGGTGATCAGTCCGAGTTCGTAGGCACGCTCGACGGTCATGCGTTCGTGCTTACCCATCAACGCCATCCGCAGCGCCACCGAGCGCGGCAGCGCCCTGGCCAACCGCACCATCTCGCGCGCGGCGACCAGGCCGATGCTCACATGCGGATCGAAGAACGTCGCCTTGTCCGAGGCGATGACGATGTCGCCCGTGGTGACCCAGTCCAGTCCCGCGCCGCAGCAGATCCCGTTGATCGCCACGATGACCGGTTTGGCCATGGTGCGGAACGGGGGAGTGCCCTCCTGCGGGGCCTCCCACTGATCATAGGTGGACAGGTACGGCCGCTCGTAGATGACCTTGCCGTCCTCGGGGATCTCCTTGACGTCGGCGCCTGTGCAGAACGCGCGGCCCGTGCCGGTCACGACCGTCAGCCAGATGTCGTCATCGCTCTCGGCCTCGGCATACGCGGCGCGCAGTTCGCCGATCATGTGCGGCGACAGCGCGTTGAGAGCCTCGGGCCGGTTCAGCGTGATCGTCGCCGTGTGCCCGTTGACCTCGTACTTGATGGTGTCGTAGGTCGTCATGATGGAAGGGAGGTTCCTTTCTAACGGCCCTGGAAGTCCGGATCACGCCGCTCGCGGAACGCCGCCAGGCCCTCCTTGAAATCGTGGGTGCGGCAGGACAGTTCGAGGTTGGACAGCTCCTGGTTCATGGACTGGATCAACGTGGCGTGCTGCCCGAACGCGATGGCCTGCTTGGCCAGCCCGATCGCGACCGTCGGACCCGACGCCAACCGGTCGATGAGATCCTCGGCCGCGGTCTCGAGCTCGGCCGCGGGTACCGCGCCGTGGATCAGACCCCAGTCGGCGGCCTCGGTTCCGCTCACCTTCTCACCGAGCAGCAGCATCTGCTTGGCCCGGGTCAGTCCGGCGAGGCGGGGGAGCAACCACGTCGCCCCGGAGTCCGGGCTGAACCCGCGGCTCAGGAACGGTTCCCAGAACGTGGCGTCGGCGTCGGCGACCGTGAAATCGGCCGCCAGGGCGAGGTTGCAACCGAGACCGACGGCCCAGCCGCGCACCGTGCACACGACCGGCAGTTGGATCGTCGCGACGAGTTCGACGATGCGGTGCGCGGCATGCGGGACGCGCCGAACCAGATCGCCCGTGCGGGGCCGATGGCCCGAACTGTTGGTGGCCACCCAGTCCGAGCCGGTGCAGAAGTGCTCGCCCGCGCCGCTGAGCGACACGGCCCGCAGCGAGTCGTCGCTCGCCGCCGCGGTCAGGGTTGTCACGAGTTCGCTGACCATGGTGTGGTCCAACGAGTTCCGCCGTGAGGGTCGATCCAGCACGATGCGCAGCACGGCGCCATCGCGGGTTACGGTCACCGAACCGTCGCTCACCAGCAGACCAGGCCTTTCCAGAGCCATACAGTTGCTCATACAGTAGGCGATGCGGTTACTATCCTGTACAAGATAGCCAAAAAAGACCTCCGGCGGAACAGCGCCCGGAAGCGGGGTGCAGATGTCGCGTATCTGCGCCGGCATGTGCGCCGCACGTGGCGACCGGGCCGCCGAGGCCATGCCCTATCAGCAGGCCGAGATCGACCGGCAGAAGCACGGTTCGACGATGCCGCGCAGTACGTACCCAACGCGCCGGCGGTGGGAATCGACAAATCATTGAAGCGAGGTTGATGTCGAATGACTGATGACAGGGTGCTGTTCGAGGTCGACGACGACCACCGCATAGCCACCATCACGCTCAACAATCCGAAGCAACGCAACTCGTATGACGCCGCGATGCGGGATCAACTGGCACGCTACCTCGACATCGTCGCCGAGGACGACGATCTGACCGTGGTGCTGCTGCGCGGGGCCGAAGGCGTGTTCAGTACCGGGGCGGACATGAACAACGCCTACGGGTGGTATGGCTCGAAGGCTGAGAACGGCAAAGCCGAACAAGAACAACCTAAGTCGCGGCCCAGTCAGCGCCGCAGGCTCACCGTCGACCGCAAGACGTTCGGCTTCTACCACAACTTCATGGGCTTCCCGAAGGTCACCGTGGGGGAGATCAGCGGTTTCGCGCTGGGCGGCGGTTTCGAGATGGCGCTGATGACCGACATCTCGGTGATCGCGCGCGACACCCGCATCGGCATGCCCGCCACACGCTTCCTGGGGCCTGCGCTGGGCAGTCTGCACATGTTCTTCCACCGATTGGGGCCTGTGCTGGCGCGCCGGCTGCTGCTCACCGGCGACGTCATCGAGGCAGGCGCGATCGAGCACCTCGGCATCTTCACCGAGACGTGCGACGGTTCGCAGGTCGCCGCCCGTGCGCGGTACTGGGCGCAGAAGGCGGCAAAGATGCCCGCTGACGGTGTCGTGATCGCCAAGGAGGCGTTCCGACTGGTTGAGCAGAGTCAGGCGTATCAGGGCGAAGAGGTCGCCAGCTACCTGTTCCACGCGTACGGCACCAACCTGCAGTTCGCGCCGGGCGAGTTCAACTTCGTCAAAACCCGCGCCCAGCACGGCACCAAGGAGGCGTTTCGACTGCGTGACCAGCATTTTCATGTGCCGGAACCACAGTGAGCCCGTGAGCTGCTAACGTTACATCAGTACTCGATATCGTAAAGGTGAAAATCATGCCCAAACCCGTCATCGTCGGTGCCGCCCGCACGGCCATCGGGCGGTCCTTCAAAGGAACTCTGGTCAACACCCCGCCGGAGACGCTGATCACCACGGTGCTGCCGGAGATCGTGCGGCGCTCAGGCGTCGACCCGGCCGACATCGATGACATCATCTTCGCCGAGTCCCATTACGGCGGAGGCGATCTCGCCCGCTATGCGGCCGACGCGACGGGTCTGCAGCACGTGCCGGGACAGTCGGTCAACCGGCACTGCGCGGGCAGCCTCACCGCGATCGGCAACGCCGCCGCGCAGATCGGGTCGGGTATGGAACGTGTGCTCATCGCCGGCGGCGTGCAGTCGTTGTCGATGACCCCGCTGGTGAACTGGCGCATTCCCGGGCCAGAGCTGAAGTTCGAAGAGCGCTGGATGCCGCCGACGCACGTCGAGACACCGGACGCGCCGACCAAGGACATGTCGATCACGGTCGGCTGGAACACCGCGCAGGCCGCAGGCATCAGCCGTGAGGAGATGGACGCGTGGGCGGCCCGGTCGCATCAGCGCGCGATCGCGGCGATCGACGCGGGCAAGTTCCTCGACGAAATCGTGCCGCTCAAGGTCACCCAGTTCGACGGTTCGGTGATCGACTTCAGCGTCGACGAGCACCCCCGCCGCGACACGACCGTCGAGAAGCTCGCGGGCCTGAAGGTTCTGCATCCCGAAATCGAGGGCTTCTCGATCACGGCGGGCAACAGCAGCGGTACCAACGACGCCGCGGCGGGCGTCGCGGTGGTCGACAGCGAGTATGCCGCCGCCAACGGCCTGAACGTCATGGCCACCGTGAGGGCATGGGGCGCCGTCGGTGTCCCGCCGCGCGACACCGGTCTGGGCGGCGTCAGGGTGATCGGCAAGGTGCTGGACCGCGCGGGGCTCAAGCCGTCGGACGTCGCGCTGTGGGAGATCAACGAGGCGTTCGCATCCGTGCCGATCGCGGCGTGCAAGGAGTACGGCCTCGACGAGGAACTGGTGAACTTCAACGGCAGCGGCTGCAGCCTGGGGCATCCGATCGCGGCGTCGGGCGCGCGCATGGTCACGACCCTGGTCTACGAACTGCAGCGCCGCGGCGGCGGCATCGGCGTCGCCGCGATGTGTGCCGGCGGCGGGCAGGGCGGCGCGGTCGTCATCGAGGTCTAACGGACATGGCTCTGTGTTCCCGGCAGCATGTCGCCCGCGACCGGGGACACAGATCCGCAGATCGTCAGCCCGCGGTGACTTTCCGGCGCGTCTTCTTGGCCGGCTTCTCCTCGATCAGCCGCGCGGCATGGTCGAGGATGCACTTCAGCCCGTACTCGAAGTTCTGCTCGTCGGCCGCACCGATGCGATGTCCCTCGCTGGTGACCTGCGCCAGCAGCGGCGTGGTCTCCGGGTCGATCACCATGGCCTCTTCGAAGTCCCCGGGCGCGTTGTCGTTGGCGCGGTTTTTCTCGTAGAGCCGGTGCAGGACAACCGATCCGCGGACGTGGACCGACACGGCCGAGTAGGTGTCGAACGCGTCCTCGACCGACAGCCCCGCCTCTACCAGTCCGGCGATCGCGGACTCGACCTCCTGTACGCCGACGCGCGCGGCGCGCGGGCTCAGCGCCGAGCGGATCAGGATGAGGTCACACAGGATGGGGTTGCCCATGAAGGCTTTCCGCATGGTGCGCGCGTGGTTGGCCAGCGATTCGCGCCAGTCCTTGGCCTCCACGTAGGGGGTGGCGACGACGAATTCGCGCAGCGCGCGATCGGTCATCGCGTTGAGCAGATCATCCTTTTTGCGGAAGTACCAGTAGATGCTTGTGACGCCGACGCCGAGATGCTTGCCCAGCAGGGGCATGCTCAGATTGTCGATCGAAACCTTTTCGGCCAGTTCGAAAGCGCCCTTGATGATGTCTTCGGGATTGATGGAACCGCGTTCGCGCCGTTGGCGTTTCTCAGCGGCCGGTTGCTTTGCCACAGCGGGCACCTCCATCAAAATCCATACCGCTCATGTCGTCGGCGCGCGGCCGGTCGATGGCGCCGAGTATGCCGTCGGCCGACGCCTGAACTGCGCCGATGCATGCGCGTCGTCGGGTAACAACACCGTCAACCTTACCGGTAGGCATCCTGTGATCCGCTCTCCACCGGCGTCCGGCCTGTCGTTCACAGCGGTCGGCGCCGAATCACCGGATTACCGTAATCCCTATAGTAGGCTTTTCCGGGTCAATGTCGGTGAGCTCGCCCACGAGCTGAAGGGGCAAGGGTGTCAGAAGAAGTAGTCCTGAGGGAGCGTCGTGATCGGACGCTCATCATCACGATCAACCGGCCGGAAGCGCGCAATGCGTTCAATCTCGCGGTGGCCAAGGGGCTTGCCGAGGCGGTCGACGAACTCGACGACACCCAAGAGCTTTCCGTGGGCATCATCACCGGTGCGGGTGGCACCTTCTGTGCCGGTATGGATCTCAAGGGTTTCGCCTCCGGTGAGCTGCCGCACGTGCCGGGCCGCGGAATCGGCTTCACCGAGAAGCCGCCCCGCAAACCGCTCATCGCCGCGGTGGAAGGCTACGCGCTGGCGGGAGGCACCGAGATCGTGCTGGCCACCGACCTCGTCGTGGCGAGCAGGACCGCGAAGTTCGGCATCCCCGAGGTGAAGCGCGGACTGGTCGCCGCGGGCGGCGGTCTGCTGCGGCTGCCCAAGCGCATCCCGTACCAGAAGGCGCTCGAGCTCGCGCTGACCGGTGACAACTTCACCGCCGAGGAGGCTGCCGCCTGGGGCTTCGTCAACAAGCTGACCGAGCCAGGAGAGGCGCTGGCCGGTGCCCTCGAGCTCGCCGAGCGCATCACCGCCAACGGCCCACTGGCCGTCGCGGTCACCAAGGAGGTGATCGTCAAGTCGGCCGAGTGGTCGGAGGCCGAGATGTGGAAGAAACAGGGTGAGTTGATCGGGCCGGTCTTCTCGTCGAAGGACGCGATCGAAGGCGCCACTGCGTTCGCCGAGAAACGCAAACCCAACTGGACAGGTTCCTGACCCACCGCGATGGATCTCGGGTTCGGAGGCGCGGCCGCCGCAGTCGTCGGTGGTGGCCGCGGTATGGGATTCGCGACGGCGCAATGCCTGGCCGATGACGGTGCCCGCGTCGCCGTCATCGGGCGGTCGAAAGACGTCCTGGAGACCGCGGCATCGGATCTCGCGCGCCGCGGCAGCCCTGACGCCATCGCGATCGTCGCCGACACCGGTGATGCCGAGCAAGTCGAGCGCGCGTTCGCCGAGATCGGTGAACGGTGGGACGGCGAGCTCAACGTCCTGATCAACACCGTCGGCCCCGGCGCCGCAGGCGATTTCGAGGAGCTCACCGACGGGCAGTGGCAGGAGGCGTTCGACGCGGGCGTGATGGGCATGGTGCGGTGCGTCCGGGCCGCACTGCCGCTGCTGCGCAAGGCCGAGTGGGCGCGCATCGTCAACTTCTCAGCGCACTCCACGCAGCGGCAGAGCACCAGACTGCCCGCCTACACGGCCGCCAAGGCCGCGGTGAACAGCGTCTCGAAGAACCTGTCCCTGCTGCTGGCCAAGGACGAGATCATGGTGAACGTCGTCTCGCCGGGCAGCATCTCGTCGGAGGCGTTGGTGGGCTGGGCGGAATCGGTCGGCGTGGACGGCAGCGATCCGTACCAGTTGATGGCGGCCATCGACGAGCACTTCGGGCATCCCGCGCATCTGCCGCGTGCCGGTCTCCCGAGTGAGATCGGGCCGGTGGCAGCGTTTCTGGCGTCCAGGCGCAACTCGTACATGACCGGTGCGAACATCAACGTCGACGGCGGCAGTGACTTCACCTGAAGAGCACGTCGTAGCAGGTCAAGGCCAGTTCACGGCCCCGTGTCGACATGGTCCGGAGGCTTGCGGAATGCTCTACCGATAGGTATACAGTATCTATGCCCGAACGGCCTTCGCAGCGTCAGGGGGTACCCGCACGGTGAGCGTCGCAGAAACCGGCACGAGCGATGCCGTGCGCTACGAGGTCAACGATGCCGGCGTCGCGGTGATCACGCTCAACCGCCCCGAGCGGCTCAACTCCTGGGGCGCCGACATCTCCGCCGGTGTCTACGCGAGCTTCGACCGCGCCGAGGCCGATCCGGCCGTGCGGGCGATCGTGCTGACCGGCACGGGGCGGGGGTTCTGCGCCGGCGCCTACATGGGTGAAATGGCCTCGCTCGGCGAATCGATCAGCGGCGACACCGATGTCAGCAAGATCGTCGGCGAGCGTCACCCGCATTTCCTCACCACGCTGCGCAAGCCGGTGATCGCCGCGATCAACGGCGCCTGCGTCGGCATCGGTCTGACCCACGCGTTGATGTGCGACATCCGATTCGCCGCGGCAGGAGCCAAGTTCGCCACCGCATTCCCGCGCCGCGGGCTCATCGGGGAGTACGGCATCACCTGGATCCTGCCGCGCCTGGCGGGCTGGGGCGCCGCGGCGGACCTGCTGCTGTCAGGCCGGACGTTCCTCGCCGAGGAGGCCTTGCAGCTCGGTCTGGTCAAAGAAGTCGTCGAACCCGAGAACCTGCTGACTCGCGCCCTGGAGTACGCCGAAGACCTCGCGCGCAACTGCTCACCGGCGTCGATGGCCGTCATCAAGCGTCAGCTCTACGGCGACGCGACCGATGTGGTCACCGACGTCAGTGACCGCGCCGTGACGCTCATGCACGAATCGATGGTGCGTCCCGACCTCATCGAGGGCATCACCGCGTTCTTCGAGAAACGCCCACCGAACTTCCCGCCGCTCGCCGCCGAGTAAACCAAAGGACCGCCATGACCACCGACCCGGAACGGTTGCCCTACCTGGCCGTCGACGTCGACAACCACTACTACGAACCACTGGATGCGTTCACACGACACCTGCCCAAGGAGTTCCGCAGCCGCGGAGTGCAGATGCTGACCGACGGCAAGCGCACGTACGCGGTGTTCGGCGGCGTGGTCAACCACTTCATCCCGAACCCGTCGTTCGACCCCATCATCGAACCGGGCTGCCTGGATCTGCTGTTCCGCGGCGAGGTTCCCGAAGGCGTCGATCCGGCGTCGCTGATGAAGGTCGACCGCCTGACCGACCATCCCGAGTACCAGAACCGCGATGCCCGGGTGGCGGTGCTGGACCGCCAGCGCCTGGAGACGGTGTTCATGCTGCCGACCTTCGCGTGCGGTGTCGAGGAGGGCCTCAAGCACGACATCGGCGCCACCATGGCATCGATCCACGCCTTCAACCTGTGGCTCGACGAGGACTGGGGCTTCGACCGTCCCGACGGCCGTATCATCGCCGCGCCGATCATCTCGCTGGCCGATCCCGAAAAGGCCGTCGGGGAAGTGGAATTCGTGCTCGGCCGCGGCGCCAAGCTTGTCTGCGTGCGGCCCGCACCGGTGCCGGGACTCGTGCGCCCGCGCTCACTGGGCGACCCCGTGCACGACCCGGTGTGGGCGCGCCTGGCCGAGGCCGGCGTGCCCGTGGTGTTCCACCTTTCCGACTCCGGGTACATGGCGATCCCCGCACTGTGGGGAGGTAGCGGGGTGTTCAAGGGCTTCGGCAAGCGCGACCCGCTGGACATGGTGATCATGGACGACCGCGCCATCCACGACACCATCGCCTCGATGATCGTGCACCAGGTGTTCACGCGGCATCCGAAACTCAAAGTCGTCAGCATCGAGAACGGGTCGTACTTCGTCTACCGACTCATCAAGCGGCTCAAGAAATCCGCCAACAACGCGCCGTACCACTACAAGGAAGATCCGGTCGAGCAGCTCAAGAACCACGTGTGGATCGCGCCGTACTACGAGGACGACGTCAAGCTGCTCGCCGACACCATCGGCGTGGACAAGATACTGTTCGGCTCGGACTGGCCGCACGGGGAAGGCCTGGCGGATCCGACCTCTTTCACCGCCGACATCCCACAGTTCCCCGAATTCAGCCACGAGGACACCCGTAGGGTCATGCGGCACAACGCACTGGAACTGCTCGGCGACCCCGACCGCACCGCGCCGGGCGCGCGTCACCTGGCCGCCTCGGTGTAGCCGATGCCCGAGTGGACGATAGGCGGTGTCGTCGACGCCATCGCCGAGGCCGTTCCGGACCGCGAGATGACGGTGTGCGGCGCGCGCCGCACAACGTTCGCGCAGGGCGCCGACCGCACACGCCGGATCGCCAATTTCCTTGCCGGCCAAGGACTGGGCGCGCACCGCGAACGCCGCGAGCTCAACCGGTGGGAGTGCGGCCAGGACCGTGTCGCGCTCATCATGCACAACGACCAGTACCCGGACCTGGTGATCGGATGCCTCAAGGCGCGCACCGTGCCGGTCAATGTCAACTACTACTACTCGCCGCGCGAGGTCGCCGAACTGCTGGATCATCTGCGGCCCAGCGCCGTGGTGTACCACCGTTCCCTCGGAGCGAAATTCGCCGACGTGCTGCCGCCGCGGAGCGCGCGCCTGCTGATCTGCGTCGACGACGGACCCGGACCCGACCTACCGGGTGCGATCCCGCTCGACGACGCACTGGCACAAAGTGGTTCGGACTGTGTGGCGCCCGCATCCCCCGACGATTTGCTGATGATCTGCACGGGTGGCACCACCGGCAGGCCCAAGGCGGTCATGTGGCGCCAGGGCGACATCTACGTGTCATCGATGAACGGCGCCGACCACGACGACGCATCCGAGATCCACGCCAAGGTCGCCAACGCGGGTCCACCGTGGTTCGCGGTGTCGCCGCTCATGCACGCCGCCGGCCTGTGGACGGCGTTCTCGGGTCTGCTCTCCGGGCAGACCGTCGTACTTCACGACACCAAGCCGAGATTCGATCCACGCGCGGTGCTCGAGACCGCCGAGCGCGAGAAGGTCGGACTGATGACCATGGTGGGCGACGCGTACGCGGCGCCGATCGTCGAGGAACTTCGCCGCCGCACCTACGATCTGTCGTCGCTGTTCGCGATCGGCACCGGCGGCGCGGCCACCAACCTCAAACATCAGCAGGCGCTGTTGGACCACATCCCGCAGATCACGCTGATCAACGGCTTCGGATCGTCGGAGACCGGCAACATGGGCTTCGGCCACAGTCAGCGGGGAAACCACGCCGAGACGTTCCAGTTGCGGGCCGGCGGGTTGGTGCTGGCCGAGGACCACTCGCGGTTTCTGACGCCGGGGGAGCAGGGTGTGGGCTGGGTCGCGCGCAACGGCCGGATCCCGTTGGGCTACTTCGACGATGAGGCCGCCACCGCCAACACCTTCCCCGAGGTCGAGGGGCAACGGGTCGTCGTCTCCGGCGACCGCGCTGCGTTGGAGGCCGACGGCACCCTGCGCCTGTACGGCCGTGACTCGCTCGTGGTCAACACCGGCGGCGAGAAGGTGTTCGTCGAAGAGGTCGAAGAAGTGCTGCGGGCCCACGCCGCGGTTGCCGACGCGCTGGTGGTCGGCAGACCCAGTGAACGCTGGGGTGAGGAGATCGTGGCGATCGTGGCGTTGCGGGACAACCACGGTTCGGACCATGACGTGACGGGCGAGGCACTGCGCGAGCACTGCTCGACGCGGCTGGCACGGTTCAAGACGCCCAAGGACGTGATGTTCGTCGAACAGGTCCGCAGGCTGGGGAACGGGAAGGCCGACTACCGGTGGGCGAAAGCCCATGCCGCGCAACGGGTGGAGATGGCATGACGGAATCACCGGCGGGGCGGGCCATCGACTGCCTGGCCAACGTGCACTTCGGTGAGACGCAGAATCAGCCTGCGTTCATGACCAAGGTCCGCGACGACTACTTCAAGGGCCCGAAGTCGATGTACGACCCGATCGACCTCGGCGCACTGCTCGAGGAGATGGACGCCAACGGCGTCGAACGCGCGATCCTCATGGACAACCTCACCAAGCCGTCGGTCACGGCACGCAAGTTCGTGGAGGCCCACCCCGAACGGTTCGCCCTCGCGATGGGCGGGGTGAATCTGCTGCGCCCCATCCCGTCGCTGCGCGAGTTGGCCGCCGCGGTCCGCGACCTGCCTGTCGCGTACGCGGTTGTGGGGCCGAGCTTCTGGGGCGACGGCCAGTATCCGCCCAGCGACGCCGTGTACTACCCGCTGTACACCAAGTGCGCCGAACTGGACCTGCCGCTGTGCGTCAACACCGGCCTGCCCGGGCCGCCGATTCCCGGTGAGGTGCAGAACCCCATCCACCTGGACCGGGTGTGCGTGCGGTTCCCCGAACTGAGGCTGTGCATGATCCACGGCGCCGATCCATGGTGGGACATAGCCATCCGCATGCTGATCAAGTACAAGAACCTGCGGCTGATGACCTCCGCGTGGTCACCGAAACGGCTGCCGGAGAGCCTGTTGCACTACATGCGCACGCGCGGCCCGGACAAGATCATCTTCGCCTCCGATTTCCCGGTGCTGCGGATGAACCGCGTGGTCCCCGAGGCGCGCGCGCTGGATCTGCCGCCCGACGTACTCGACAACTACCTCTACCACAACGCCGCGGAGTTCTTCTTCGGCGGTCGCCAACCACAGGAGTTCTGAGGCCATGGATCGTTACGAACTGCGCAGGCTCGACTACAGCCTGTCCGAGGATCACATCGACCTGCAGAACGCATACCGGCAGTTCTTCAAGACCCACTGCTCGATAGAGGCCGTACGCGCTGCCGAGGCAACAGGATTCGACAAGAGCCTGTGGGAACGGCTGTGCGCGATGGGGGCCACCACGATGGCGCTGCCGGAGTCCGTCGGCGGTGACGGCGCGACCCTGGTCGACCTGACGCTGGTCGCCGAGGAGATCGGGCGGGCGCTGGCGCCCGTGCCGTGGATCGACCACGTCGTCGCCGCCCGGCTGCTGGATCGGCTCGGCGCACTGCCTCCGAGGTCGGAGATCCTCGACGGCACACACTTGGTCGGATTCGACGCACAGCAGGTGCCGCCCACCGGTTCCCGGCTGATCGGGTCCGCGTCGATCGCCGACCACATCGTCATCCGCGACGGCGACGACGTGGTGCAGCTGAGCTTCTCGACGCGTCCAACCAAGGTGGACAACATCGGAAAGCTGCCGATGGCGTGGGTCGACCCGGCCGCCGCCGACCACCGCGTCGTCCTGGGCAGCGGGCCCCAAGCGCTCGCGCACCATCAGCGTGCCCTCGACGAGTGGCGGCTGCTGACCGCAGCGGCGTTGGTGGGGCTGGTCGAGGAGACCATGACCATCGCGGCCGAGTTCGCGAAAACCCGTTACACACTGGGTGTCCCGATATCCACGCTGCAGGCCATCTCGCACCCCCTGGCCAACATGGCGATCACGGTCCGCAGCGGTCGCGGCCTGTCGCACCGGGCCGCGTGGTTCCTGGACAACGAGCCCGACGAACGCCCCGAGCTCGCGCCGTCGGCCTTCGTTTTCATGGCCGAGGAGGCCGCGAAGGCCGCGACCATGGCCGTGCACATCCAGGGTGGGCTGGGGGTGTCGGCCGAGGCCGCCGCGACGGCCTACCTGGTGCGGGCGCGGGGCTGGCCGCTGGCCGGCGGCGATCCGGGGGCGACGGCAGTGCACATCGCCGACATCGTCGCCACGCGCGAAGCCGCTCAGGTCTAGGACGCAGGTCGAACAGGAAGCCCACATGGACTTTTCACACGTTGAGCTCTCATCCGAGGACGCGGCGTTCCGCGAGGAACTGCGCGCGTTCCTGGCGCAGATCGTCACCGAGGACGTCATCCGGCGCGACCGTGAAACCGGTGACAACTTCGATGAGGGCGTGCACCTGGCGCTCGGGCAGGCCGGATACCTGGAGCGCGAATTCAAATCCGAGCAGGACGGCGGGTTCACCCGCGTTCAGCGGCGCATTTGGGCGCTGGAGCGGCGCCGCGCCGAGGTGCCGTGGGTGACATGGGGCACCACCATCATGATCGCCCGGTCGGTCGCCAACTTCGCCTCACCCGAGATCCGCGACGACGTGCTGCGCGGGGTGTGCGACGGCACCGTGCGGATGTGTCTGGGTTACACCGAACCCGAGGGCGGCTCGGACGTTGCGACGTGCAAGACCCGCGCGGTGCGGGACGGCGACCAGTGGGTGATAAACGGCTCCAAGATGTTCACCACAGGTGCCCACAACTGCCAGTACGTCTTCCTGATCACCAACACCGACCCGGACGCCCCGAAACACAAGAGCCTCACCATGTTCCTGGTGCCGCTGGACACCCCGGGCATCGAGATCCAGGGCATCCGCACCGTCGACGGTGACCGCACCAACATCGTCTACTACTCCGACGTGCGTGTCGACGACAAGTACCGCCTCGGTGAGGTCAACGGCGGTTGGTCGGTGGTGCGTGAACCGCTCGACGCCGAGCACGGCGCGGTGGCCGCGGCCCACGACGGCCTCGACGACGTGGCGATCATGACGCACCAGGCGACATTCATGGCCCACGCCGCCGACAACGTCGCCGCGCTGGTCGGCACGCGTGACGCCGCCGGCCGCTCACCCGTCGATGACGGCTCGGTCGCATATCGGCTGGGGCGCAGCTTCGCCCGGCTCGAGGCATCGCTGTCCACCCCCAGCATCTTCGGCCGCGTCGCGATGGCACAGACCATGCGCGACATCTCGCCGGATCTCATGGACATCGCCGGATCGGTGTCCGCGCTGCCGATGGGGGCAGACGGGGGAGCCGACGACCGCAGCGAGTACATCTACCGCTTCGCGCCACTCGTCGGCATCTACGGCGGCACGCTCGAGGTGTTCCGCAACATGATCGCCCAGCACGTGCTGCGTCTCGGCAAGCCCAACTACTCGCCGCCCAAAGCCAGGGCCTCCTAGAGCCCTGCTCGGCAGAGAACTCTACGAAGACGCCGTGAGTGCCGGCGGTTTGACCGCGTCGGGATCGGGGCTGGCGATCGGCAGACCCATGAACCGTCGCGCGTTGTCACCCATGAAATCGTAGGTGCGGCGGATGTCCATGCCCTCGGCGTACTTCCAGTAGCCCTTCGGCTCCGCCAGACCTTCGGGATGCGGGTAATCCGAACCGAACAACACCTTGTCCCATCCGACCGTCTCGACGACGTCGGCGACACAGCCCTCCCAGAACGGGCTGGCCCAGATGTTGCGCCGGAACACGTCGTGCGGGTGTTCTGGGAAGTTTTGCGGCATCTTCTTGT
Organism: Mycolicibacterium smegmatis; assembly: GCF_001457595.1. Classification (GTDB taxonomy): domain Bacteria; phylum Actinomycetota; class Actinomycetes; order Mycobacteriales; family Mycobacteriaceae; genus Mycobacterium; species Mycobacterium smegmatis. The sequence goes on from NZ_LN831039.1 coordinate 2,386,591, forward strand.
ACAGGTCGGCGAAATCGCGGAACAGCGGGAAGATCCAGCTGCTGCCGTTCTCGACGCTGGCGATGCGCAGCCTGGGGAACCTGGTGAGCGTGCCGTGGCAGATCAGCGCGGTGAGCATGTCCGCGATCTCGCGGTGTCCCAGCACCATCCAACGGAAGGCACTCTGCGTCATGAAGTTCTGCGTGTGAGCGGGTTCCCACTTGTTGATGTAGTCGTCGAGCGGCGGGAAACTTGCGTGCAGCACGATCGGCAGCCCGGCCGCCTCGACGTCACGCCAGAACGGGTCGAACTCGGGCAGCGCGGGTGAGCGCCAGCCGTGCAGACCGTTGACCGGCCCGGGTTTGATCAGCGCGGCCTTGGCGCCGTGCTCCAGGATCCAGGCCAGTTCCCGTTGTGCAGCCTCGACTTCCGACAGGTTGATGATCGGCGTGGTGAACAGCCGGTCGGCGTGATTGAACGTCCAGTGCTCCAGGATCCACTCGTTGAGCGCGTGGATGATCGCCAGGGTCAGCTGCGGATCATCGGCGCTGGAATGCTCGACCAGACTGCCCAGCGTCGGGTAGATGAGGGCCTCGACGACGCCTTGGCGGTCGAGTTCTGCGATGCGGTCCTCGGGGTTTCGCGTCGCCGCGGGTGCCTCGATCGGCTTGCCCTGCATCTCGCGCAGCGTCAACCCCTCGGTGTTCTCACCGGCGAAGAACTTCTCGTGGGCACCCGGCGCGGCGACCCGCTCGAACGTGGGGTTGGGGATGAAGTCCGTGACCCGGTTGTTGATCACCACACGAGTCTGACGGCCGATCTGCGCGTACTGCACGGCCCGCCGGTACCTCTCGGGGAGGAACTTGGTGAGTGCCTCGGCCGTCTCGTACATGTGCTGATCGGCATCGAAGATCGGTGCGTCCGTGAACTGCTCGGTCATGTCGGTCGGTTCCTTTTTTCTTGCGCGAGCAGACGCGAAACTGCGCATTTTTCTTTCGAAAGAGGGCAGGTTTGCGTCTGCTGGCATGGAAGTTCAGCGAGTGAGAATCGTGGCGCCCGCGGTGCCTGGCGCGCCGTAGAGCTGGGCGAATCCGACCTTCGGTTCGCCGGGCACCTGGCGGTCACCGGCCTCGCCGCGCAATTGGCGCACCAGTTCGTGGATCTGGCGCAGACCGGACGCGCCGATCGGCTCGCCGTTGGCGATCAGCCCGCCGTCGGTGTTGACCGGCAGCGACCCGCCGATCTCGGTGGCGCCGTCGGCGAGCAGCTTCTCCTGGTCGCCGTGCGCGCAGAACCCGCACTCGGCCATGTGGATGATCTCGGCGCCCGCATCGGTGTCCTGCAGCTGGATCACGTCGACGTCTTCCGGCGCCACCCCGGCCTTTTCGAACGCCGCGCGAGCCGCATAGACCGTCGGCGCGACATCCTCCTCGACCGGTGCGCACGTCGTGTTCACCTCGTAGGCGCCGTAGCGGCGGGTCCGCACCTCGACGGCCTTGAGGTACACGGGTTTGTCGGTGTAGCGGTGGGCGATGTCGGCCCGGCACATCACCACCGCGGCCGCACCTTCGTCCGGTGCGCAGAACATGTACTGCGTGAGCGGATAGTTCAGCATGGTCGAGTTGAGGATGTCGTCCTCGCTGATCGGTTTGCGCCGGAAGGCATTCGGATTGAGTGCGCCGTTGCGGAAGTTCTTGGCCGCGACCCTGGCCAGGGTGCGCCGGGAGATGTTGTGGTCGTGCAGATACCGGTTGGCCTTCATGCCGAAGAACTGCGTGGTGAGGTACTGACCGTTCTCGGCGTACCACTTGGGCATGCCGACGAGCGCGGGATCCTCGGTGAACGCCCCGCGGGGATGCTTGTCCAGGCCGACGGCGATGCCGATGTCGTAGTCGCCGAGGCGGATGCCGTCGGCGCACACCTTGGTGGCGCTCGCGGCCGTCGCGCACGCGTTGAACACGTTGGTGAACGGGATGCCCGAGAGCTCTACCATGCCGACGATCGCGTCCGGGTTGGCGACGGTCCAGCTGCCGCCGGTGGCGGCGCCGATGTCCTTCCAGTCAACCCCGGCATCGGCGACCGCCGCGAAGATCGCGTCGACGCCCATCTGCATCGCGGTCTTGCCCTCGAACCGGCCGAACGGGTGAATGCCGACCCCGATGATCGCTACGTCGTGGGACACGTTTCAGCCCCTTCCCGATGTGCAAGTGAAGGTGATTTCGTCGGTCCGGCCCAATGGCACTGTGCCGTCCTGCATGGCGCCGTCCTTCCGCGAAAAGTCTCGTCACACGAGCCGTCGAACCAAAAGGGTATAGCAACTGTAACTCTTACAGTAATGTGGTTGTGGTGATCGAGAGCGGAGCCGGCCACAAGCCTGAGCACAAGGTGACGTTCTGCCGGATCTGCGAACCGCTGTGCGGAATGATCGCCACGGTCGAGGACGGCAGGCTCACCGCGCTGCGACCCGACAGGGACCATCCGCTGTCGGCCGGCTTCGCGTGCCAGAAAGGCATCGCGTTCGCCGAGGTGGTCAATGACCCGGACCGCATCACCACACCGCTGCGCCGGCGCGCCGACGCGAAACGGCCGGGCAACCGAACCGATGTTCTCGACGGCTTCGAACCGGTCGGCTGGGACGAGGCACTCGACGACATCGCGCACCGGCTCAGCGGTATTCACCGCAGGCACGGCTCCGGCGCGGTGGCCTGGTACATGGGCAACCCCGCGGCCTTCAGCTACTCACACCTGTTCGCGGCGATGGCATTCGCCAAGGGCATCGGAGGTGACAGCCACTTCTTCAGCTCGTCGACACAGGACACCAGCAGCCGGTTGCTCGCCAATCAGTTCCTCTACGGTGCGCCGTTCCCGGTGCCGATCCCGGATGTGATGCGTACCGATCTGCTCGTGATGATCGGCGCCAATCCCGTGGTCTCGCATGGGAGTTTCCTGACCGCGCCGCGCCTCAAGGACCGCATGCACGACATCGTCAAGCGTGGTGGGCGCGTCGTGGTCGTCGACCCCCGCCGCAGCGAGACGGCCGCGCAGTTCGAGTGGCTCGGCATCGTCCCCGACACCGACGCGTACTTCCTGCTGTCGCTGCTGCAGGTGATGTTCGACGAGAACCTCGTTGCTCCGCGCGCTGCGACCCAGGCCGACGGACTGGACTGGCTGCGGCGACAGAGTGCGCCGTTCACACCGGAGTCCACCCGCGCGCACACGGGTGTGGAGCCGGAAACCCTTCGGGCGCTGGCCCGCGACCTGGCCGGCACTGCCCGCGCGGCGGTCTACGGCAGGCTCGGCACGTGCGTCGGGCGCCACGGCACCCTGACCACCTACCTCATCGACGCGGTCAACATCGTCGCGGGCAATCTCGACGTGCCCGGCGGAAGTGTGTTCAGCACACTGGGGATGCCCGGTCAGCGGTGGGGCTCGATGGCGATGGGCGCTTCGCTGCGCCGCAGCTACCGCACCAGGCGCACACGTGTAGGCGGGTTCAAGTCGGTGATCGGGGCTGAACCCGCGGCGCTGATGGCCAAGGAGATCACCACGCCCGGTCGCCGTCAGGTCAAGGCGATGTTCATCGGCGCGGGCAACCCGGTGCTCTCGGTGCCCAACGGGCCCGAGTTGGCCGAGGCGCTCGACGCCGCGGAGTTGACCGTCGGGCTGGACCTCTACGTCAACGAGACCACGGCACACTGTGACTATGTCCTGCCCGTGACCACGATGTACGAGCGCGACGACTTCGCCGTCACCTTCCAGATGTTCCAGGCCACCCCGTTCCGACAGGCAACCGAGGCCATGGTGGCGCCCAGAGGGCAGGCGCGCACCGAGTGGGACATCGTCGTGGACCTGATCGGCCGGATGTCGGTGCGCACACCGGTGTTCGCAATGCTGCGGTGTGCGCAGAAGCTTGCCGGGCGACGAGGCAGACGGCTGAACCCGCGGCCGCTGATCGACGGCATGATCCGCATGGCCGACGGTGGCGACCGGTTCGGCCTGCGCCGCGACGGACTGACGTTCCGCAAGCTCGCCGAGGAGCACCCGCACGGTGTGATCGTGGCACCGCACGTGCGCACCGGTGTCCTCGGCGAGGTCGTGGTGTACCCGAAGGGCCGGGTACGCCTCGAGCACGCCGACATCGCCACCGAGATCACCGCGCTGACGCGACGCCGCAACCCGGATGGCTTCGGCCTGCGGATGATCGGTATGCGCGAACCGCGTTCGGAGAACTCGTGGATGCACAACGCGCCGCTGCTCATGCGTGGCCAGCGCATCCAGCGGGCGTTCCTGCACGCCGACGATGCCACGGCGCGCGGGGTGCGTGACGGTGACGTGGTGCGTGTGCGGTCACCCTTTGGACAGATCGACATCGCCGTATCGCTCACCACCGACCTCGTCCGCGGAACGGTCGCGATACCACACGGCTGGGGCCACAACGGAAGTGGTGGTTGGCGGATCGCGAACCGTGCGGGCGGGGCGAACGTCAACGAACTGATGTCCAGCGACCCGCGCGACGTGGAAGCCCTGGCGGGCATGTCGTGGCTCACCGGGGTGCCGGTGGAAGTCGAAACCTGTCACCTCCACTGCGAGAGTGTCGGCGTCGCGGCGGGTGGGAGTTCTGGGTGAGTGACGTCGTGGCCGCTGCCGACAGCGTCGAGATCGGCCGTCGTGCGGCCGCACGGGCCGAGAAGAGGATGCTTATCGACGGTGAACTCGTCGCTGCTGCAGTAGATTTCGAGAACATCAGCCCGGCAACGGGATCGGTGCTCGGCACCACATCGGCCGCATCGGCGGGTGACATGGACGCGGCGATCGGCGCGGCGCGGTGCGCGTTCGACGAGACCGACTGGTCGACCGACCGCGTGCGGCGCCAGAAGGTGCTGCTGCAGCTGCAGGATGCTCTCGAAGCCGAGAAAGAGGATCTGCGTGAGGAATTGATCGCCGAGGTCGGCTGCCCGGCGATGACGACCCAGAACGCCCAGTTGGACTGGCCGCTGGCCGAGGCGCTGCGCTACCCGGCGCGGCTGATCGACGAATTCGAATGGGAACGCGAACTCGACGGCGGTGGACTTTTCGGTGAACGCAACGCGCGCACGGTGGTCAAGGAGCCCGTTGGTGTGGTCGCGGCGATCACGCCGTCGAACTTCCCGATCGAGGTCATCCTCAACAAGCTCGGACCCGCATTGGCCGCGGGGAACACCGTTGTGCTCAAACCGGACCCGAACACGCCGTGGAACGCCACACGGCTCGGCCGGCTGATCGTAGAGCGCACCGACATGCCGCCCGGCGTCGTCAACGTCGTACCTACCCCGTCCAACGGGGTGGCGGCGCTGCTGGGTACCGACCCGCGGGTGGACATGGTGTCGTTCACCGGATCGACCGCCGTGGGCAAGCACCTCATGCGGGTGGGTGCGGACACCATGAAGCGCACGTTTCTCGAACTCGGCGGCAAGTCGGCGATGATCGTGCTCGACGACGCCAAACCGGCACACATCATCCCCGGAGCAATCGGTGCCTGTGTGCACGCCGGGCAGGCGTGCGCGGCCAACACGCGGATGCTGGTGCACCGCAGCCTGTTCGACGAGGCCGTCGCCAATGTGGCGATGGCGTTCGCGGGCATACCCGTGGGTGACCCGGCCCTGCCGACCACGCTCGTGGGCCCCGTCATCAGTGCGGCCGCCAAGCAGCGCGTGCTCGATGCGTGTGAGCGTGCCCGCCGCGACGGCGCCGAGACCGTCGTCGGGGGAGGGGAAGCCGAAGGCCTGCCCGAGCACCTGGCCGGTGGTCACTACGTGGCCCCGACGGTGATCGTCGGCGCCGATCCGCGTTCGGCGATCGCGCAGGAAGAGGTGTTCGGTCCGGTGCTGGTGATGGTCCCGTTCGACGATGACGACGAGGCTGTACGACTCGCCAACGACACGGCCTTCGGCCTTGCCGGTGCGGTGCTCTCGGCGTCGCCGGAACGTGCGATGGGGATCGCGCGGCGAATCCGCACCGGCGCGATCGGGGTCAACGGCGGCATGTACTACGGGGCCGACGCGCCATTCGGTGGTTACAAGAACAGCGGTGTCGGGCGGCAGTGCGGTATCGAGGGGTTCGCACAGTACACCGAGACCAAGACCATCGGATGGCGCCGGCCCCGGACGTGAGTTTTCCGCGAGCAGACACAAAACTGCTCTTTTCAGTGATTTTCGCGCAAGATTGTGTCTGCTCGCGGGGACGAATCTCGCGGCGACGCGGTGAGGTGCTCCGCACGTTCGAGGATGCTGTCGAGGATGTGGTCGAAGTTGGCGGTATCGGCCGCGCCGATCCGGTAGCCGTCGCCGGTGAGCGACGAGATCAGCGGCATGGTCTGGGGATCGATCACCTGTTGCCAATGGTCACGGGGCAGGGGCACGGTCGACGCGCGGTTCTGCAAGCGGTGCAGCACCGCGCTGCTGCGGACCAGCACCTGGATCGCCGAATAGGTCTGGACGGCCTGCTGCGGGCTCAGGCCGGCCTGCACCAGGGCCGCGACCGGTTGCTCGATCTTCTCCAGGGCGTGGCGGGCTGCAGGTGTGCCGCCCGTACCCCGGATGAGGATCAGGTCGCACAGGATGGGGTTCTGCTGAATGGTGTCGCGCATCCGGTGGGCATGGGCGCGCAGTGATTCGCGCCAGGAACCGGCGTCGATCGACGACACCCCGAAGTCGTACTCGCGCAGCGCGAGTTCGGTCATCGCGTCGAGCAGATCGTCCTTGCGGCGGAAGTACCAGTAGATGCTGGTGACGCCCACGTCGAGATGTTTGGCCAGTTGCGGCATGCTGAGGTTGTCGACGGACACCTCACGGGCGACCTCGAAGGCGCCGCTGAGGATCTCGTCGACGGTGATCGACCCGCGTTCGCGGCGCGGACGTCCGCCGCCCGTCGCGGGGGAGGCCATGCTCAGCCCGCCGGGCGGAAGGTCACCGGGATCGCGGTCGGCGATCGGAATGGCTGGCCGAAGATGTGCGGATCGTCGTCGGCGATCAGGCGAAGATCGGTGACACGGTTGAGCAGGGTCTCCATCGCCACACGAGTTTCCATGCGCGCCAGGTGCAAACCCATGCACGTGTGCTCACCCGCGGCGAACGTGATGTGCGGTATGCGTTTACGGAAGATGTCGAACTCCTCGGGACGTTCCCACCGGTTCTCGTCGCGGTTGGCCGATCCGATGCACACGTCGATCACCGCGCCCGCCGGAATCTGTACACCTTCGAGTTCGGTGTCCTTGGTGGCTGAGCGCTGCACCGTGGTCAGCGGTGTCTCGTAACGCAGGCCTTCCTCGATGGCGGCCCCGATGAGGTCGTGGTCGTTCTGCACCGCCGCGAACTGATCGGGGTGGGTGAGAAGCAGATACAGGAGATTTCCCGACGACCGGTAGGTGGTCTCCAATCCCGCGGGCAGCAGCAGCCGAAGGAACGAGTAGATGGCCTCGTCGGTGAGTTTCTCACCATCGATCTCGGCGGTAACCAGGTCGCCGATGATGTCCTCGGTGGGCCTCGAGCGGCGCCGCTCGATCTGGTCGAGAAAGTAGTCCTTGAGGGCCGCCGACGCCTCGAAGGCGCGTTTGTACTTCACGCTGTAGGAGATGAGTTCGACGGCACGCCGACGGAACCACGGCAGGTCCTCCTCGGGTAGTCCGAGGAGCTTCGAGATCACCCGGGTGGGGAACTCGAAGGTGTAGTCGCGGACCAGATCAGCGCTGCCCGTGTCGACGAACTCGTCGACGAGGGCCTCACAGATGGGACGCGCGATCTCGGGTTCCCAGCGCGCCAACGACTTCGACTTGAACGCCGCCGACACCAGGTTGCGGTGATCGCGGTGTGTCTTGCCTTCCATCGCCAGGATGCTCGGACCGATGAACAAGCCGATGGTGCTGTCGTAGATCTTCGAGTTGAACGTCTTGCCGTCCCGGAAGACCGTGTTGACCGCATCGAACGACATCGCCGCGTACTGATGTTCCGGCATGAGCTCTTTCGGCGTCTTCGACCAGTCCATGACCGACCCCCGGAACACGCCTGCCTGGGCGCGGTACCGCGCGAAGATCGGGTACGGGTCACGTAGCAGAGCGGCCGTGTCGACCGCTGGGTCGTCCCGTATCCGACTGTCCACCGCGTACCCCTTCCCGTTCAGGGCATATTACCGTAAAGGTTACAGTATATGTATTGGGATAGCCCGATTTCTCGGAGTGCACCGGAGGTCGGCCTCCTCACCGGAGTTACGACAGCGGGGGTGAGTGTAAACAACTCTGTTACCGTTGGCCTCACCGGAGGAGTACGGGCCGGTCTGCGCGGTGGCCGGCGCGTCACACGCCGAGAGGGAGGCGAATCGATGAGCACGATCGACCAACGCGCGGAAAAGCATTCCCGGCAGGGCGGAGCGGCCGACGTGCTGACGGCGCAGCGCCGCTCCTTTCTCGACGACGGGCCGCCCGATATCGCGCTGCGGCGCAACCGCATCGACCGCCTGCTCGCGATGGTGCTCGACAACGCGGAGGATTTCGTCACGGCGACCGCGTCCGACTACGGGACACGGTCACGGTCGGCGGCGTTCTTCGCCGAGATCCTCGGCATGATCTCGGTGATCGAGCACACCAGATCGAACCTGCCGCGGTGGATGCGCTCGACCCGGCTCATGCGCGCGGCGCGTCTGGCCGGGTTACGCGCCGAGGTGGTGCCCTCACCGGTCGGCGTGGTCGGCGTCATCGGTCCGTGGAATTTCCCGGTCCAGTTGACGGTGCTGCCCGCAGCCGCCGCGTTCGCGGCGGGCAACCGCGTGATGATCAAGATGTCGGAGGTCACCCCACGCACGGCGGAGGCGATGGCCGATCTCGCACCGCGCTACTTCGACCAACGCGAACTCGCTGTCATCACCGGTGGCCCTGAGCTAGCCGCCGAGTTCTCCGCTCTGCCGTTCGATCACCTGTTCTTCACCGGATCACCCGCGATCGGCGCTGTGGTGGGCCGGGCGGCCGCCGCGAACCTCGTGCCGGTGACGCTCGAACTCGGCGGCAAGAACCCGGTGGTCGTCGCGCCGGGGGCCGATATCACCCGGGCCGCGACACGAATAGCCCAGGCGCGCATGGTCAACGGCGGGCAGGTGTGCGTCTGCCCCGACTACGTGTTCGTCCCGGACCGCCATGTCGACGAATTCGTCGAGGTGGCCCGCGGCACGCTGCGCCGGATGTTTCCCACCATCACCGACAATCCCGACTACTGCTCGTCGGTCAACCGGTCCAACTTCGACCGCGTCGTCGGGCTCATCGCAGACGCACGAGCTCGCGGCGCCCGGGTCGAGTCGATCGTGCCGGTCGGCGAGGTCCTTCCCGACCCGGTGACCCGCAAGATCCCGCCGACCATCATCCGCGATGTCGACGACCGGATGCGCATCAACGACGAGGAGGTCTTCGGCCCGGTGCTCGCGGTGCGCGGTTATTCGTCGCTCGCGTCCACGATCGACTACATCAACTCACGACCGTCACCCCTGGTGGCCTACTGGTTCGGTCCCGATGACGCCGACTTCCGGCATTTCGTCGACCACACGCGCAGCGGTGGCGTGGCGCGCAATGACTTTGCCGCCCACATGATCCCGTCGTCCGCGCCGTTCGGGGGAGTGGGGCGCAGCGGCATGGGCGCCTATCACGGCAAGGCCGGGTTCGACGCGTTCAGCCACCACCGCACCGTAGTCGGAACCGATCTGCCGTTCAGCATCACCGGGCGCGCGGCCCTGCCGTTCACCGGATCGATGCGGGTGAGCGCCGACCTGGCGCTGTGGCGCGCCCGCAGCCGAACCAAAAACCGGCTCAGGAAGTTTCGCTGAGCGCCTGCTCGCGGGCCCACCGATAGTCGGCCTTGCCCGCCGGGCTGCGTTCGATGGCAGGTCGGAACACGACGGCCTTCGGCAGCTTGTACCGTGCGATGGAACCGTCGGCGTGGCGGATCAACTCGTCGGCGTCGACCTGCGCGCCGTCGTCGACGGCGACCACGGCCACGACCTCCTGACCCCAGCGCTCGCTGGGCCTGCCCGCGACCACCACGTCACGCACCGCGGGATGCGACGCGATGGCCGCCTCGACCTCTTCGGCGAAGACCTTCTCGCCGCCGGAGTTGATGGTCACCGAGTCGCGGCCGAGCAGTTCGATCATGCCGCCGTCGAGTTGGCGGGCACGGTCGCCGGGGATGGCGTAACGCACGCCGTCGATGACCGGGAACGTGGCAGCGGTCTTGGCCGCGTCGCCCTTGTAGCCGAGCGGGACATACCCGCGCTGTGCGAGCCATCCGAGTCCGTCGTGTGCCTCGGGCAGCACACAGCTGAAATCCTCGGCCACCACGCAGGTGTCGGGACCGGCCTTGAACGTCCCGGTGGAGACCGCGCCGGGCGCGGACATGTGGCTCATCTGCGCACCGGTCTCCGACGAGCCGACGCCGTCGACCACGATCAGGTTGGGCTTGGAATCGATCAGCTGCTGTTTGACATGCGGGGTCAACTGCGCGCCGCCGTTGGCGATGACGGAAAGTGAAGACACATCGACGGTGCCGTTCTGGATGCCGCTGCGGATCGCGTCGAGCAGCGGGCGGGCCATCGTGTCACCCACCACGGTGGCCACCAGCACCTGCTCGCGTTCGATCGTGCGCACGACGTCCTCGGCGTCGAACCGGTCGGTCACATCGGGGAAGACCAGCGTCTGCCCGGTGGTCACCGCGGTCATCGCCGCCCACTGCGCGGCGCCGTGGATCAGGGGCGGCAGGATCATGAGCCTGGTGCCGGGGTTCTCGACGGCCCTGTCGACAATCTCGTCGACCGACGTCGCTGCCTCACCGGTCATCATGTTGCGTCCGCCGAATGCGGTCATGAAGATGTCGTGCTGGCGCCACAACACACCCTTGGGCATACCCGTGGTGCCGCCGGTGTACAGCACGTAGAGGTCATCGGGGCACGGCTGCACCGGCGGGGCGGCCGTCTCGAGATTCACGATCTGCTCGTAATCGACAGCGCCGTCGAGAAGTTCGTTGCCCGAACCGTCGGCGATCTGGATGAGCACCCGCAGCGTGGGAAGCTCGTCGCGGATCTCGGCGATGCGGGGCGCGAACGTCGCGTGGTACACCAGTGCGGTCGCCCCGGCGTCGGTCAGCAGGTAGTGCAGTTCGTTCTTGACGTAGCGGTAGTTGACGTTGAACGGTGCGACTCGCGCGCGGAACGATCCGAGCATCGACTCGACGTATTCGGGGCCGTTGTGGGCGTAGATGCCCAGCAGGTCCTGGCCCACCTCGTGGCCGGCCAGCCCGTCGCGCTCTGTGTGCACACCGAGACCCTGCGAATGCAGATACGACGCAAGCCGATTCGACCGGTCCATGACCTGGCGGTAGGTGTGACGACGTTCGCCCTGGACGATCAACGGGCGGTCGGGAATGGCGGCGGCGACGGCCTCGGCCACAGCGGGGACGGTGAACAGCACAGGGACTCCTCGGCGTCGGTCAAGGCTGCCAGATCTGCAGCAGTTGGTCGGTGGAGGTGACGGTGGCCAACAGCGACAGGGTGTTGTCGATGACGGCGTCGGCATAGTCGGTCGGCACACCCGCGACCGCGTCGCGCGGCAGCACCACGTGATAGCCCGCGTTGACCGCGTCCATCACCAGGTTGGTGATCGCCACGTTGACCGAGACCCCGACCGCGACGATCGTGGTCACGCCGAGGTTGCGCAAGACTGCGTCGAGGTCGGTACCGCCCATCGGTCCCAGGCCGTGCCATCGCGTGAGCACGAGATCCCCTGCCTCGGGCCCCAGTTCGGGCAGCAGCGCGGCACCGGGGGTGCCAGGTGCGATCGCGACGTCGTTGCGGCCGATTGCGAAGATCTTCGCGTTGCGGTTGGAGCCCAGGCCGTCCGGCCTGCGCTGGACCAGGCAGTGCACCACGTGCACAGAGGCCGCGCGGGCGGCGGGCAACAGCCGCTTGATGTTCGGTAGGGCGACACGCTGCGCCTCGTCGGCGAGTGCCCGCAGACCGGCGTCGGGACCGATGACCGCACCCTGGCACTCCTGGGTGACCACCGCGGTGCGGCCGGGTGTCACCAACTCGCGCACATCGATCCTCATCCGCGGGGCAGCGCCGTCTCGACGGGAGGTACCTCGTAGAACTGCGTGGCCCATTTGCGCATGGCCATATAGGGTTTGGCGTCGATCTTGGCGAGCGCCGGATGCTCGACGTACTTCTGGTAGCGCCAGATGTCGCAGTCCTCCCACACGGTTTTGAGGAACTGCTTCTCGACCTTGGCCCGGACGTGTTCGGGCGGGATGTCGGAGGCACCACCGGGTTCTTTGGGCCACCAGATCGAATAGAACATGTCCGACACCTCATCGTCGACGGGGGTGCACGCGAAGATCAGGCGGTGGTTGGAGGAGCCCTCGAACGCGCTCATGGAGAAACCCAACCCGGAGAAGTGGCTGTGGATGCGCAGGGCCATCTTGTTCGGGTCGTCGCTGCGGGCGTCGGGCCACCCGGTCAGGAAGCGCCACTCCTCGTCCACGTGTTCCCAGTGCAGGCACACCGGGGTGACCGTCGCGCCGTGCACGTAGCGGAAATGCGAGCTGTCCGGCCCGTTCTCGGCCACGATCTGCGGATGCACCGGGATGGCGTCGGCCCGGCTGGAGAACTCCGGGTAGGGCCGGTAGTAGGCGTTCGGGTCGGTGTTGAACTGCGGGAACTTGTGAAAGATGTCGGGCAGTTCCCACTGCGGCTCTTTGCCGTGCGGCTGGTACCACATGAAGATGCAGCCGTACTGCTCCTGAACGGGGTATGACCGCAAGCGCAGGCCCCGGTTCGGCTTGTCCGGCTGATAGGGGATGTAGGTGTTGGTGCCCTCGGGGCCCCACCGCCAGCCGTGGAACGGGCACTCGATGCACTCACCGACGACCTTGCCTCCGTGACCGATGTGCGCGCCCAGGTGCTTGCAGTGCGCCTCCAGCACGTGCAGATGCCCGGACTCGTCGCGGTAGGCCGCGAGATCCTCGCCGAAGTACTTGAGTGCCTTGACCTCACCGACCGGGTATTCCGCCGACCACCCGATCATGAACCATCCGGTGACCTTCCAGGTGAACGGCACCTTCATGATCACTGCCTCCTGCGACTCCCGGCACTTACGGAAGAAGTTACAGTAGCGATTACCGCACCGGGAAGGGTTGTGCCTTTTCACCGCGAGCAGACGCAAAGCTGTCGGTTTCTGGGCGCGAACCCGCAGGTATGCGGTCTGCTCGGTGAGGAAAGTTAGGGGTGGCGATGTTCCGTACGCGAGGAGAAGCGGGCCGTACGGTATACATTTCGGTAACCGGAAGAGGAGACCATGTCTGACGATCTCGAGGCCATCAAACGGCTCAAGGCACGGTACTGCCGACTGTTGGACACCAAGGACATCGAGGCGTGGCGCACATTGTTCGCCGACGACGTCGTCGTCACCCTGGACATGGCGGTGTCGACAGGAGGCGCCGATCCCCAGACCGCACCGCCCCTACATGGGTTCGACGAATTCCTCCCGGTGGTGTGGGGTGGCGTCGAGCATGCGGCGACGGTGCACCACTGCCACACCCCGGAGATCGACCTCACCTCCGGTACGACGGCATCGGGCATCTGGGCGATGGAGGACATGCTGTTCTTCCCCGACGGCAGCGAGTTACACGGCGCGGGCCACTACCACGAGACCTACGAAAAACGTGACAGCACATGGGTGATCACCAGCCTGCACCTGACCCGGACGCTCCTGAAGTTCAAAGCTGCCCAGCGCGACACCTGAAATCAGCTGAGAAATACCGGAACCCGCGCATCACTCGTGACAAGGTCCGCCTCTTCCGCAGGTGTCGGCGGCCGGCGTCCGGTGCCGACCAGAAGCGCGTCGGCATCAGGCCACGAGGCGGGAAGTGGTGAGCCCGCTATCGATTCCAACAGCTTTCGGGAGAAGGCCAGCCCTTCGGCCGGCGGCGGCGCCGTGTCGGGAAGGTGCGCGATCAGGTCGAGATGGTGCAGCGTCCACTCGAGCACGTAGGCGCCGAGATAGTCGCGGACCGTCAGCACCTGACCTCGAGTGCCGACCCGCGCCTCGGGGTCGGCGAGTGCGGCGGCCCGTCCGGCTGCCGAGCCGACGTCGTCGAGATGGAACTTCAGCAACGACGGGTCACCGTAGGCCGCCGCGAGCCGCACGGTCAGCGCGCTGAGTGGGTCCACCGGGTCGTCGGGGGGCAGTGCCTCGGCGACCTCCCAATAGGTCACGGCATTCCGCGTGGGCGGCGAGTCGTCGGGCGTGGCGAGGGTGATGAGGACGTCCTGAGCGTCGATGATCAGGTGGCACACCAGGTCACGGATCAGCCAGCCTGCACAGCCGGACGGCCTGTCGAACTGTTGATCGTCGAGGCCGGCGACAGCCGCACGCAGCGCCGCCCAACAACCGCCGAACCGATCCACACTCCGAACGTAGCAGCGGGTCCATGGTGTACTCCATCGTCACGCTGCCCACGCGTGCCCGGAACCGATGTTTTCACCGATTCAGCCAGTCGTACTGTAAACGCTACCGTAGCATCCGTTGCTGACCGGCCCGAGCGGATGGAGCAGCAATGGATCGTCGTCGCAAGGTGCTCGTGATGGGTGCGAGCGGCAACGTCGGCGCCTGCGTCACCCGGCAACTCGTCGAACGCGGCGACGACGTGCGTGTGCTGCTGCGCCGCAACAGCTCGACCAAGGGCATCGACGGGCTCGACGTCGAGCGCCACTACGGCGACATCTTCGACACCGGCGCGGTGGCCGCGGCGGTGGCCGACCGCGACGTGGTGTTCTACTGCGTCGTCGACACCCGCGCGCATCTTGCCGCCCCCGCGCCGTTGTTCAGGACCAACGTCGAGGGACTGCGCAACGTCCTCGAGGTCGCCGACCATGTCGACCTCCACCGCTTCGTCTTCCTCAGCACCATCGGGACCATCGCGGTGGGACGCAACGGTGAAGCCGTCGACGAGGACACCCCGTTCAACTGGGCAGGCATCGGCGGGCCCTACATCGAATCACGCCGCAAGGCAGAGGAACTGGTGTTGTCCTACGCCGCGGAACGCGGGTTCCCGGCGGTGGTGATGAACGTGTCCAACCCCTACGGGCCGCCGGACTGGCAGCCACGGCAGGGTGCGCTGGTCGCGATGGCGGCCTTCGGGAAGTTGCCCGTGTACATCCGTGGTGTCGGAGCCGAGGTGGTCGGGATCGATGACGCGGCCCGCGCGCTGATCCTCGCGGCCGAACACGGCCGGATCGGCGAACGCTACATCGTCTCGGAACGCTACATGTCCCAGCAGGAGATGCTCACGGTCGCGGCCGAGGCGGTCGGCGCGCGGCCACCCAGAATCGGAATCCCGATGGCCGCGGTGTATGCGTTCGGATCTTTGGCCGGCCTGTCGAACCGGTTGTTCCGCACGGACTTTCCGATCAATCTCACCGCGGCCCGGCTGATGTGGTGGACCTCGCCCGCCGATCACAGCAAGGCGACGCGCGAACTGGGGTGGAAGCCCGCGCCGACCGCCGACGCGATCGCCCGCGCCGCGCAGTTCTACGTCGAACGCAAGAACAACAACGAAAAGGTCATCTCGTTGTGAATTCCCGGCTGTTCAACAGCCACCGGGTCGTCGCCGGCTGCGTCACCGAATGTGGAATTGTGGTCACGAACGAGGAGTTTGACATGAGCGAACACGCACTCGATGAACTGGGCTACTACCTGCTGGCCGGCGCGGGCGGCGAGGGACCGGCCACGCTGATGGACGAGGCACGCCGCGGCGAGGAACTCGGTTTCGGCACCGCGTTCATCTCGGAACGATGGAACGTCAAGGAGGCGTCGTCGCTGGTCGGCGCGGCATGCGCGGTGACCACCCGCATGCAGATCGCCACGGCCGCAACCAACCACAACACGCGGCATCCGCTGATCACCGGATCGTGGGCGACCACCATGCACCGGCTCTCGGGCGGCCGGTTCACGCTCGGCATCGGCCGTGGCATCGCCGCGATGTACGGCGCTTTCGGGATACCGTCGGTCACCACCGCGCAGATGGAGGACTTCGCGCAGGTCATGCGCCGGCTGTGGCAGGGCGAGGTGATCTTCAACCACGACGGCCCGATCGGCAATTACCAGGTGCTCTTCCTCGACCCGGATTTCCGCGAGGACATCCGGTTGGCGATCGTCGCGTTCGGCCCGCAGACCCTCGCGCTCGGTGGGCGGGAATTCGACGACGTCATCCTGCACACCTACTTCACCCCCGAGACGCTGCAGCGTGCCGTCAAGACCGTCAAAACCGCAGCCGAGCAGGCAGGCCGCGATCCCGGCAGTGTCCGCGTGTGGTCATGTTTCGCCACGGTGGGCGATCACCTGCCAGAAGAGTTGCGCCTGAAGAAGACCGTCGCGCGGCTCGCCACCTACCTGCAGGGTTACGGTGACCTGCTGGTCAACACCAATGGCTGGGATCCCGCTGTGCTGAAACGCTTCCGCGACGACAAAGTGGTGCAGTCGATCCCGGGCGGCATCGACCACAAGGCCACCGCCGAGCAGATCGAGCACATCGCGGCCCTGATCCCTGACGAGTGGCTCGAACCGTCGGCCACCGGATCGGCGCAGCAGTGTGTCGCCCGGATCCGCAAGGAATTCGACTACGGCGCCGACGCGGTGATCATGCACGGCGCGACGCCGGACGAACTCGAGCCGATCGTCGCGGAGTACCGGGCGACCCGCTAGGCGGCGTCCAGCGGGATCCGCACCGACAGCGTGGTTCCCGCGCCGGGCGGGCTGCTGACCTCCAACCGCCCGGACAGTGCCTCGACCCGGTCCTTGAGGCCGATCAAACCCGATCCACCGCCCGAGACCGCACCGCCGATGCCGTCGTCGCTGACCGACACCGCGAGTTCGTCGCCGTCGGCCGCGGCGCGGACGGCCACCTCGGACGCCGACGCGTGCTTGGCGGCGTTGGTCAGCGCCTCCGCGACCACGTAATACGCGGCCACCTCGACGGATTCGGGCAGCCGGTGACCGACGTCGATGTCGAGGACCACGGGCACCGAGGAGCGTCGCGCCAAGGTCCGCAGCGCGGGACCGAGCCCGCCTTTCGACAGGATCGCGGGGTGGATGCCGCGCGACAGTTCCTGCAGGTCCGCGTACAACCCGGCCAAACCGTCGACCACATGCGACATCTGGTCCTGAAGCGCGGTGTTCTCGTCGGGCACCGACGCCTGCACCGCGCGCAGCTCGAGCCCGAGCGAGACGATGCGTTGCTGCGCCCCGTCGTGCAGATCCCGCTCGAAACGGCGACGCGCCTGATCGGCTGCGGCGACGATACGCGCACGCGACGCGGTGATCTCGGCGCGGGACTCGGCGTTGAAGATCGCCGTCGACACCAGATCGGCGAAGTCGCCGACGCGTTCCTCGGTGCCTGGCGGCAAAGGCTCGTCGCCTGACGTGCCGGCGATCAGCGCACCCCAGGTGTGCCCGTCGACGATGATCGGCGCTGCGACTCCGGCCCGGACGCCGAATCCTCTCAGCCGCATCGCGATTTCGCTGTCGAGCCCGGCGTAGGAATCGATGCGTGCCGGTGCTCCGGTGCGCAGGATCCGGACCGCGAGGCTGTCGCCTTCGAGCGGGACCTTGTCGCCGACCTGCAATCGCTCGACAGACTCGGTGTCCAGCGCCGCGACCACGACGGCTGTCGACTCGGACTCGTAGCGCAGCAGCGTCGAATGGCTCACGCCGATACCGACACTCAGTTCGCCGACCGCCAACGGATACACCTCGTCGGGCTTGGCGCCGCGCGCCACCTGCGTCGCCACGCGGCGCAGCGCGGTCTGCTGCGTCGCCAGCGCGCTCACCTCTTGGTGGCTCGCCTCGATCTGGCGCTGCGCCTCGCGGAGCCGATCCTGTTCGCGCCGTCGTTCAGTGACATCGCGTCCCGCTCCGAACAGCAGACCGTGATCGGAGACGACGCTCCATTGGAACCATCGCGTCTCGCCGTCGTTGCGGATACACCGGTTCTCGAACTGGACCTCACGGTGATCGGTCCGCAACTCCTCGAGGGCCAGCCTTGTGTTGTCGCGGTCGTCGGGATGCACCAGGTCCATGAACGGCCGCTGGGCCAGCTCGGTGGCGGTGAAGCCCAGGGTGCGCGTGAACGCCGGATTGACCCGCGTCAGCGTGTGGTGATCGCTGATGAACAGCGACTCCGAGGCGACATCGAAGAACCGTTCGAGTTCCTTGCGGCTGGTCTCCAGCTCCGCGGTGATGTGCTCGCGGTCCATCGCCGCGGTCAGCAGGGCCTCGATCGCGGGAACCATACGCTGCCACCGCCGCAGTGTGTTGAGGGGGAGTTGCGCGGGCACCAGCAGCGTGCCGATGCGTTCGTCACCGCTGCGCAGCGGGATCGCGTGATGGTCCCCGTCGGGTTCGAGCCGCCCCGTCGTGAGCGTCACCTCGGGGACGTCGAGCACCCGGGCCATGCGTTGTCCGGCCCGTTCCAGGGCGTGCGGCAGGTCACCGGCGCCGAGCATGAGTCGAGCCAGTTCGGCCGAGAGGTCCGCTTCGCGCCTGCGTTGCTCGGCTTCCTGGGTCTGCGATCGCGCCTGGCCTGCCAGCAGGTTGGTCAGCAGCGCGATCGGGAGGAACACGAACATCGCCGGTGCCAGGCTGTCGGCACCCTCGAGATGGATGTAGATGTAGGCGAGCGTGCTGGCCAGCGACGTCGCGACCGCCAGCGGCATGCTCCAGCCGGCCGAGACCACCAGGACGCCCATCAGGAAGATCGCGCCGAACGCATTCTCCGGGGCGACTCGTTTGAACAGGTGGACCAAGACGATCTCGGCGACGATGAAGGCGGTGGCGACAACGATGCCCCAATGCACAGGGCGCGGGGCTGGACGCACGACAAAGGCCAGCAGCCTCGCCACGAACGATGCCAGGCGGCCGTCTGCGACAGACGTGTCAGCAGTTCCGGGCACGGGCCGATGGTAGTCGGGAAACAGTCAGAATGTTCCGGCTAACGGTAGTGCCGGGCGCTGGGCGATCTGCCAAGCTCGAAGGATGTCCGGGCAGAGAGGATGCCGATGCATTGTCTGATCGTCGATGACAGCGCGCAGTTCCGCGCTGCCGCGAGTGGGATGCTCGAACGTGCGGGCATCACCGTTGACCTGGCATGCAACGGAGCCGAGGCATTGCAGTGCTACCGCACCCGCCCGCCGGACGTCACCCTCGTCGACGTCGACCTGGGACCCGAGAGCGGGTTCGACGTCGCCGAGCAGCTGCATCACAGCGAGCCGGCAGGTATCCCCGTCATCATGATCTCGACGCACAGCGAGCTGGACCTCGCCGAGATGATCGCCGACAGCTCGGCCGTCGGCTTCCTGCCCAAGTTCGCGCTGTCCCCGGCGGCCATCAAGGAACTGCTCGACACGTGATGGCCATGCTCTGGATTTCCCTGCCCCTTTCACCATAACGCCGACCCCGGGGCTTGCGGCAAGGCCAGGTGGCTGATGCAGAATCGCTGGCCGCACATGGATCCCGCGTCGCGGGAAAGGGGATTTCGGTGAAAGACGTGGTCATTGTCGGTGGTGGGCCGACCGGCGCGATGCTCGCAGGCGAGTTGCGTCTCTACGAGGTCGACGTGATGGTGCTCGACAAGGATATCGAGCCCACAAAAGTGGTGCGGTCGTTGGGATTACATGCCAGAAGCATCGAAATCATGGACCAGCGTGGACTTTTGGACCGCTTCCTGGAAGTCGGACGTCGGCATCCCGTGGGTGGGTACTTCGCGGGGATCACGAAGGCGCCGCCGCGGACGCTCGACACGGCGCACCCGTACGTGCTGGGCATACCGCAGCCCGTCACCGACCGCATCCTGGTCGAACACGCGGTCGCGAGCGGTGCGGTACTGCGACGGGGCTGTGAGGCGGTCGGCCTCGCGCAGGACGACGACGGCGTCAGCGTGACGCTGGCCGACGGTACGCAGGTGCGTGCCAGGTACGTCGTGGGGTGCGACGGTGGCCGCAGCACGGTGCGCAAGCTCATGGGTGTCGGATTTCCCGGTGAACCCAGCCGCGTCGACACCCTGATCGGTGAGATGCAGGTGGGTGTGACGCCGGAACAGGTCACCGCCGTGGTCGCCGAGGTCCGCAAGATGCAGTTGCGCTTTGGTGCGGGCCCCCTGGGCGACGGTCTCTATCGCGTCATGGTGCCCGCCGCGGAGGTGGTCGAAGACCGTTCGGCAACACCGACTCTCGACGAGTTCAGGCAGCAGCTGCGGGCCACCGCCGGTACCGATCTGGGTGTGCACTCGCCGCGCTGGCTGTCACGCTTCGGCGACGGCACGCGGCTGGCCGACCGGTACCGCACCGGGCGTGTGCTGCTGGCCGGCGACGCGGCACACGTGCATCCGCCGGTCGGCGGGCAGGGGCTCAACCTCGGTGTGCAGGACGCGTTCAACCTCGGCTGGAAGCTGGCGGCCTCGATCAACGGATGGGCGCCGGACGGGCTGCTGGACAGCTATGAGGCGGAGCGTCACCCGGTCGCCGCGGCTGTGCTGGACAACACCCGCGCACAGATGGAACTGCTGTCTCCCGAACCCGGCCCGCAGGCCGTACGTCGACTGTTGGCACAGCTCATGGCGTTCGAAGAGGTGAACCGGTACCTGACCGAGATGATCACCGCGACCGGGATTCGCTACGACTTCGGCGCCGAGGACGACCTCGTGGGCAGACGGCTGCGGGATATCCGGTTGCGGCGTGGACGCCTCTACGAGCTCACGCGGACCGGGCGGGGATTGCTGCTCGACCAGACCGGGCGGCTCTCGGCGGCGGGGTGGTCCGACCGCGTCGACCATGTGGTCGACGTCAGCGACGAACTCGATGTCCCCGCCGTGCTGTTACGCCCGGACGGGCACATCGCGTGGGTGGGCGACGAGCAGGGGGATCTCGAGGGGTGCCTCGTGCGGTGGTTCGGCGTGCCGGCGTAGAGCGGAGAGCGCCCTAGGCCCGGAGCGCGCCGTAAATCGTCGAGCTCAAAGAGCACAATGCGCACAGTCGGCGGGTGCGAGCGTGCGTGACGTGCTGAGGATTTGCGGTGTGTCGAGAGGCAGACCCGCACGCTCGCGGTGCTGAGGTGGGGCGGGGTGCTGAGGTGGGGTGCTCCGGGGGTGGGGGCTAACGGGAATCGAGGTATCCCGCCAGCGTGAGGGGTGAATGGCGGTCAGCATTGACGACGCGAGAGGGCCGATCGGCGAGGCTTCTTGGCAACACGCTTCACGCAGAGGAGACCCCGCATGACCACGTCCCTGAGCCACAGCATCCATGCCACGTCGCTGCTCGACAGTGAACTCGTCGAAGAGAACGACCTGGGTTCGATCCGCCGCGTCACCGCCGACAACTTCCCGATCCTGCGGGGGCTGTCCATCAAACGCCTCGTGATCAATCCGGGCGCCATGCGCACACCGCACTGGCACGCCAACGCCAACGAACTCACCTACTGCGTGTCGGGCAGCGCCCTGGTGTCGGTGCTCGACACCGCCAGCCGGTTCTCCACGTTCACCGTCAGCGCGGGCGAGATGTTTCACGTCGACTCCGGATCGCTGCACCACATCGAGAACATCGGCACCGAACCGGCCGAGTTCATCATCACGTTCCGCAACGAACGCCCCGAGGATTTCGGCCTCGGTGCGGCTTTCGGTGCGATGACCGACGCAGTGCTCGGCAACACCTACGACCTCGACGCCTCGGATTTCGCCGCGCTGCGTCGCGACACCACCGACCGCGCCCTCGCCGCGCGCCGCGGCGACCCTGTCATCCCGCAGGCGGCCCACTTCGGTGACCCGCACAAGTTCGGGGTGGAGGCCATGACACCTCCGGTGGCCTCGGCCGTCGGGTCGGCCCGCACCGCACGTGTGCAGTTCTGGCCCGCGCTCAAAGACCTCTCGATGTACTCGCTGCGCGTGCGTGAGGACGGCATGCGCGAGCCGCACTGGCATCCCGTGACCGCCGAGATGGGTTATGTGCAAAGCGGTTCGGCGCGGATGACCGTGATGGACCCGGACGGCACCCTCGACACGTGGGAGTTGCAGCGCGGCGACGTGTACTTCATCCCGCGCGCCTACCCGCACCACATCGAGGTTGTGCACGCACCCGATTTGCACTTCCTGATCTTCTTCGACCAGCCCACCCCCGCCGACGTGGGATACCGCACCTCGGTGAGCGCCTACTCGCGCGAGGTGCTCGCCGCCACGTTCGACACCCACATCGACGATCTGCCCGATTTCCCGCTCACCACGGCCGACCCGCTCATCGTCGGCCGGCGCAACCCGCTGGACCGCTGAGCGGCAACGGTTTTTCGGATCGCGCCGCCTCACGGCATGATCATGGTGCGGGAGACCGGCTCGGCCGGGGCCTGCCTGCTGTAGAGGCCCTGGTGCAGTGCCACCAGCAGCGCGTTGCGGGTCTCCTCGGGTGCGATCAACTCGTCGAACCCGAGGTGACCCGCGGACCGGTAGGACGCCTCCAGCTCCATCGTCTTGAGCACCTCGGCAACGTCCTCACCGGCGTGCGCGGCGCGGCTGAGCGCGGCGGCGCCCATCGCGCCCATGGTCGCGCCGGGATAGGCGAACGTCGCGACCTGATCGTCGAAGCCCAACAGCGACATCACCATCGAGCCGAAGCCGAACGCCTTGCGCAGCGTGACGTGCATCTTCAGCGTCGTCGCCGCGGTCTGCGCGGCGAACATCCGCGCCCCGCTGCGCAGTACACCGGCCCGCTCCGAACGGCTGCCCGGCAGCATGCCCGGGTTGTCGGCGAGGAACACGATGGGCAAATGGAACGAATCGGCGACGGTGATGAAATGTGCTGCCTTGTCGGCCGCGTCGGCGTCGATGGACCCGGCGAGCACCTGCGGCTGATTGGCGACCACCGCCACCGGGTGGCCGCCCAGATGTGCGAGTGCGCAGATGATGGCGCGGCCGAACTTGGGCTGCACCTCGAACCAGTCGGTGCGGTCGAACACCACGTCGAGCACCTTGCGCATGTCGTAGATGCGCCGGTTGTCCCGCGAGACGATGTCGAGCAGTTCCGGTGTGGCCCGCGGTTCGACCGATTCGTCGATCTCGGCGGCCGGGGGATAGGACCACGCGCTCGCCGGGAAATACGACAGATACCGGCGGATGTCGTCGAGCACGGCTTCGTCGCTGTCGGCGAGATTGTGGATCACACCGCTCGCAAGTGCCACGTCCGGACCGCCGAGGTCCTCCTTCGAGATCTCCTCTCCGATGGACTCTTTCACCACGGGCGGGCCCGCGGTGAAGATCGCGCCGTGCGGGCTCATGATGGTGAAGTCACACACCGGGGCGACCAGCGCGCCGTGCCCGGCCGAGGCACCCATGATCGCCGAGACCGTGGGGACCTTGCCCGAACACCGGGCCTGGGCAAGCAGATCGGTGGGCGTGCGGCCGTAGTGTTCGCCCGCCGCGGCGCGGAAGCCGGCGCCCTCCAGCAGCATCACCAGCGGAATCTTGCTGCGCAGTGCCAGTTCCGCGAGCCGGTAGCGCTTGGCGTTGCCGCCGGGGCCGATGCTGCCCGCGTAGGTGGTGAAGTCTTCGGCGCCGACCATCACCGGGGTGCCGTTGACCAGGCCGGTGCCGGTCACGATGCCGTCGGAGGGGATGTCGCCGCCGACCAGGGTGCCGAACTCCTGGAAGGTGCCGGGGTCGAGCAGGTGGCCGATGCGGGCCCGGGCATCGAGCTTGCCCTTGGCGTGGTGCTTGGCCAGCCGTTCGGGACCGCCCATGCCGTAGGAGTTCTGGCGCCTGCGGTCGAGGTCCTCCAGGGACTCCTTCCACTCAGGAGCATGCGTCATGTCGGTCTCCCTCTCGAACCTGCGGTCGCCGTGCAGCCTATCGCCGTTGACCATACTGAATTGCTTACTGTAGCGTCGATGAGGTGGCTGGGTGGCGCATGATCGCGAGTTTCGGCAAAGGCTTTTCCGGTGCCCACAGCAGGGGCACGCGCAGGCCGTGACCGACGCGCAGAACCCCGGCGTCAAGGTCGACCGTGGGATTTCGAGCCGTCTGTCCGACGTGGCGCAGACCGCTCGTGATCTGGAAACCGCAGGCTGTGACGGATGCTGGACCGGCGAGATCAACCATGATCCGTTCCTGCCGCTCGCGCTCGCTGCCGAGCACACGCGGCGTATCCAGATCGGCACCAGCATCGCTGTGGCGTTCGCACGCAACCCGATGACCGTCGCGCACCTCGGCTGGGATCTGCAGGCCTACTCGGGCGGGCGTTTCATCCTCGGGCTCGGCACGCAGATCCGGCCCCACATCGAGAAGCGGTTCAGCATGCCGTGGAGCCATCCTGTGCGCCGTATGCGCGAGTACATCGCAGCGTTGCAAGCGATCTGGACCTGCTGGCGCGACGGGACAAGTCTGCGCTTCGAGGGCGAGTTCTACACCCACAAGATCATGACGCCCATGTTCACCCCGGAACCGTCGCCTGCGCCGTTTCCCAAGGTCTTCGTCGCGGCCGTAGGAGAGCGCATGACCGAGATGTGCGGTGAGGCCGCCGACGGTCTGCTCGCGCACGCCTTCACCACACGCCGCTACCTCGACGAGGTGACCCTCCCGGCACTGCAGCGCGGCATGGACCGTACCGGCCGCAGCCGCAACGACTTCGAGGTGTCCTGCCCGGTGTTCCTGGTCACCGGTTCCGATGAGCACCAGATGGCTGAGGCCGCCGTCGCCACCCGCAAACAACTGGCGTTCTACGGTTCCACGCCGGCGTACCGCAAGGTGCTCGAACTCCACGGCTGGGGTGATCTGCACACCGAGTTGCACCGGCTGTCGCTGGCCGGCGAGTGGGACACGATGGGCACGCTCATCGACGACGACGTGCTCGACGCGTTCGCCGTCGTGGCGCCGCTGGACGAACTCGCCGACGCCCTGCGCCGCCGCTGCGAAGGCGCGATCGACCGGGTGCTGCCCGGCTTCCCCGCGGCCGTTCCGCCTGCCACCGTCAACGCCGTACTCGACGAATTCCGTGACCGCCCGCCTGTGACCCGCCTGTGAGGAGTGCGCCATGACCGCCAGGACGATCGATGACGCCGCCAAGGTTTTCGCGATGCCGTCGGCCTACACCGACGAGGCGAAATTCCATGAGGCACTGACCCATCTGCGGGTGAACGCGCCGGTGTCCTGGGTGGACGTACCGCCGTACAGACCGTTCTGGGCCATCACCAGGTACGCCGACATCATGGCGATCGAACGTGCGAACGACCTGTTCACCAACTCACCGCGGCCGGTTCTGATGACGGCCGAGGAGGACGAACAGCAGGCTGCCGTGGGTATCAGCACGTTGATCCACATGGACGATCCGCAACACCGCGTCATCCGCGCCATCGGTGCGGACTGGTTCCGCCCCAAGGCCATGCGCGCGTTGAAGATCCGCGTCGACGAACTCGCGAAGATCCACGTCGACAAGATGGTGGCGGCCGGCGGTGAATGTGATTTCGTCCAGGAGATCACGGTCAACTATCCGCTGTACGTGATCATGTCGCTGCTCGGGATCCCCGAGGCCGACTTCCCGCTGATGCTCAAACTCACCCAGGAACTGTTCGGCAACAAAGACGACGAGTACCAGCGCAGCGCCGACGAGGGTGACTCGATGGCCGCGCTGCTGGAGATGTTCCAGTACTTCACCGAACTCACGGCGTCGCGACGTGCGAATCCCACCGACGACCTTGCGTCGGCGATCGCCAACGCCACGGTGAACGGCGAGCCGCTCAACGACATCGAGACCGTGTCCTACTACGCGATCGTCGCCGCAGCCGGGCACGACACCACCAGCGCGACGATCTCGGGCGGCATGCTGGCGCTGCTCGAACACCCCGATCAGCTCGAGCGGTTGCGCAACGACCCGTCGTTGATGGGCACCGCCACCGAGGAGATGATCCGCTGGGTGACCCCGGTGAAGGCGTTCATGCGCACCGCGGCCACCGACACCGTGGTGCGCGACGTGCCTATCGCCGCAGGCGAATCCTTGTTGCTGGCATACCCGTCGGGCAACCGCGACGAGGAGGTCTTCACCGACCCCTTCCGGTTCGATGTGGGCCGCGACCCCAACAAGCACGTCGCGTTCGGGTACGGCGTGCACTTCTGCCTGGGAGCGGCGTTGGCGCGTATGGAGATCAACAGTTTCTTCGCTGAGCTGATCCCACGGCTGGAATCGATCGAGCTGACCGGGTCACCGCGGCACACCGCCACGACGTTCGTCGGCGGGCTCAAACACCTGCCGGTGCGTTACGCGTTGCGCTGAGCATTCCGCGTCAGCAGCAGCGGGCGCCGGGGTTGGCGTCCGCGCTGCTGTGGCGCATCTTCCAGTAGTCGCGCTCGGAGAGCACCGGCTCACCGGGATGGGTGCGCGCCCGGTGCTCGACGTAGCGTCGATAGTGGTTGTCGCCCATCAATGTCGAGACGTACCAGCCGACTTTGCGTGCGGCCTGGCGTGTGCGCTGGGCAAGGCCTCCCACTGCTTGCTCACCTCCTTCTCCACGGCCGTGGGGATCAACCCCGACGGAGCGAAGATGCGCGACGGCACGGGCTCGTCCTCCGCCAGTGGCCGCCCCGTCCCGCGCAGCGCCTGCAGTGCCATCACCACACCGGCGATGAACACGATGAGCACCAGCACAGCGAACACGACCGACAGCGTGCCCTGGATGAACGTGTTGCGGATGACCGCGTCAAGCTGGCCGGCGTCCTTGGCCGCGCCGAATGTCGTCGCACCGCCGTCACGCGCGTTGCGGTACTGGAAGTGCTGCGTCCAGTAACCGACCTTCGGATCCCCGGAGAAGATCTTCTGCCACGACGCCGTCATGGTCACCGTCAGATCCCACATCAGCGGCAGCGCCGGAATCCACGCCCACTTGATCAATCCGCGTTTGATCACCACGACCGTCACGACGGTCAGGGCGATCGCAGCGAGCAACTGATTCGCGATGCCGAACAACGGGAAGAGCGTGTTGATGCCGCCCAGCGGGTCGGTGACGCCCATCAGCAGAATGCTGCCCCACGCGGCCACCACGATGACGCTGCACACCCAGGCGCCGACGCGCCAGCTGGGATCCTTGAGCTTGCGCAGCGGACCACCGAGGTTGGACAGCCCGTCGGAGAGCATGAAGCGTGCCACGCGGGTGCCCGCGTCCACCGTGGTGAGGATGAACAGGGCCTCGAACATGATCGCGAAGTGGTACCAGAACGCCTTGAGCGCCGAACCGCCGAACACCTGGTGCAGCACCTCGGCCATGCCGAACGCCAGCGTCGGCGCACCACCGGTGCGCGACACGATCGACTGCTCACCGACGCCCTCGGCCGCCGCGGTGATCTCCTCGGGGGTGATCGGCGCTCCCGACAGGCCCAGGCCGTTGACGTAGTCGGCCGCGGTCTGTGCGGTGGTGCCGGTCTGCGCGCTCGGTGCGTTGATCGCGAAGTACAGGTGCTGGTTGAGGATGGCCGCGGTGATGAGCGCCATGATCGCCACGAACGACTCGGTGAGCATGCCGCCGTAGCCGATCAGCCGCATCTGGCTTTCCTTTTCCAGCAGCTTCGGCGTGGTTCCCGACGAGATCAGCGCATGGAAGCCGGACAGGGCACCGCACGCGATGGTGATGAACAGGAAGGGGAACAGCGAACCGGCGAACACCGGGCCCGTGCCGCTGCCGGCGAAGGTCGAGATCGCGGGCGCCTCCATCACCGGGCGGGCGATGAGGATGCCGACGGCCAGCAGTGCGATGGTGCCGACCTTCATGAACGTCGACAGATAGTCACGTGGCGCCAGCAACAACCACACCGGCAGCACCGACGCCGCCAGGCCGTAGATGATGATGCACCACGACAGCGTGACCTTGGACAAGGTGAACCAGTCTGCGCCCCACGACGTCTCGGCCACCCAGCCGCCCGAAACGACCGCGAGCAGCAACAGCACGACACCGATCAGCGACACCTCCGACACCCGGCCGGGGCGCAGGAACCGCAGGTACAAGCCCATGAAGATCGCGATCGGAATGGTCATCGCGATGGAGAAGACACCCCACGGGCTCTCGGCGAGGGCGTTGACCACCACGAGAGCGAGCACCGCGAGCAGGATCACCATGATGACGAGCACGCCGACGATCGCCGCGACGCCGCCGACCGTGCCGAGTTCATCGCGGGCCATCTGTCCCAGCGAACGGCCGCGGCGCCGCACCGAGATCGACAGCACCAGGTAGTCCTGGACGCAACCGGCCAGGACCGCGCCGATGATGATCCAGATGGTGCCCGGCAGATAACCCATCTGCATGGCCAGGACCGGCCCCACGAGCGGCCCGGCACCGGCGATCGCAGCGAAGTGGTGACCGAACAACACCCGGCGGTCGGTCGGGACGTAATCGGTGGCGTTCTCGAAAAGCTCAGCCGGAGTGGCGATGTGATCGCGCGGCTGAACGATCTTCATCTCGATCAGCCGCGCGTAGAACCGGAAGCCGATGATGTAGGTGCAGATCGCGGCGATCACGAACCAGACGGCGTTGACCGTCTCCCCGCGGAAGAACGCGATGATCGCCCAGGCGATCGCGCCGACCAGGGCGATGATCCCGAAGATGATCTTGTGCCGCGTGGTGATCGGCGAGCGGTCGATGATCGCTACCGGCGGTAGGTCCTTGTCGGTGCGGATATAGGTGATGTCGCCGTCTTGTTCCTCGATGCGATCCGTCGGTGGTGCATCAGGTGTAGCCACGATCTCTCCTTGTCGACCCCTGTGTCGTGCGTCTCTGGTCCCGATCCTTCCATCGTGCGCAAGTCGAGTGCCATCGAATCCCGGTTTCCGCTGCGTTCCCGGCGTTTCGCGGCTTCGGCCCCGATCTCCTGCGACGGTGAGCATCTGCTCGGCCTGGCAGGGTTCGCCGTGCTCACCGCCGCAGCGTTTCAGATGGCGTCTCACCCCACCGTTTTCGGTACTCCACGGCGAAGCTGCCGAGGTGGTGGAAGCCCCAGCGTTCGGCGACCGCGGTCACCGTGACGCCGTCGGACGGGATGGCGTCGGTCAGTTCCTCGCGCACGCGTTCCAGGCGACGTTCGCGGATGAACGTGGTTGGGCTCATTCCGAGTTCGGTGCGAAAGCCCTGCTGGATCGACCGGACGCTCATGTGCAGCGCCTCGGCCAGCGACTCCATGGTGATCTTCTCGGCCAGATGGTCCTCGATGTAGTCGACGGCCTGCTGGATCACCGCCCGGCGCGGGGTTGCCGGTGTGGGGCGGGTGATGTCGGAGTAGTAGGTCGACGGCTGCAGGTACAGCAGGCTGCTCATCACGAGTTCCTCGACGGGACCGATGGCGCAGCCGCGCTGCACCAGCGAACCGGCGTGGTACACCTCGGTGTGGATCAGCTGTACCGCGGCGTGCCAGCGGGTGGCCGCCTCGGTGGTGAGGTCGAACTCGGGCTCGAACCTCAGCGGTCCGACCAGGTTCCGCCCGAGCAGGCGCGTGAGGTGGGCATTCATCGCCTCCTCCTCGATGCGCACCAGCATCTGCGGCGAGTCGTGTGCGAAGCTCATCCGGACCGGGTCGCCCGGGCTGGTGACCAGCGACCGTGTGGTGCCTGCGTCGAACTCGGCCGCTGGATGGGTCACCGTGGCGCTGCCGTTGAGCGGCATGTGCACCGCGAAGTAGCGCCCGGATTCCGGGATGTCGAGGGCCGCGGCCACGTGCAGGTCGAGGTAGAGCAGGCTGACGTTGCGCAACCGGACGCCGTGCATGGTCGCCGCGAAACCTCCGGCATCGGCGGCGTCGACCGTGAGCGTCAGGGGCGACAGCGTGCGACCGACCAGACGCGCGGCCTCGCGGACGTCCTCGGTGTAGAAGATCTCGTGATCGGCCAGCGCGGGCGGGACGCCGCGGCTGCGCACCTTTCGCCGCACGGGATCGCTGGTGCGGCGGATGTCGATGAACCCGAGCCGGGTCAGCCGTGACATCCGGGAACCCCCAGCAACGCCCGGCCTGATACGCGAGCTAAGGAAAGCCTAACTTTGGTCGGAGATAACGGATTTCGATCCCGCACCGCAACCCTCCTGATCGTCAGACGCGCATGAGCGCACCTATCTTTGCGCAATCCGGACAGGAATTGCGCGAAAGCGATAGGCATCCGCGCATAGGTGAGGATATGTTTGCCGCGTCGCCGAAACTCCGAGCGGGAGGATGGAATGGCCAGCAACGGTCACAGTGCCGGTCAGAATGCGATCGACGAACTTCCAGACATCTCGCCGGCCGACGGGATCCGTCGGCGTCTCGACGATCCCCAGGTTGCCGAGGCCCTCAACAGCTTGCTCGACCATGCGGACCTGCTCGCGGTCCTCGTCAAGGGTCTCGACGGATTCGTGCGTCGCGGTGACGACATCGCGAACAACCTGACGTCGGCGATCGGGGAGTTGAAGGCGCTCAACGCGGCTGACACGCCCATCCCCGCACTCGCGGCGCTCAAGGACGTCGACCTGGCGGGGTTGGCGAACTCGCTGGCAACGTTGTCCGGGGGACTGGTGAAGGCGACGCCGGCGCTCAACGCGGTGCTGGATTCGTTGACCGACCAGCGTGGCGCCGAGGTGCTGTCGGCACTGGGGGACGCGCTGGTGGCGGCGCGCACATCGGCGCCGCCCGCGCCGCGCGGTGTGCGGGGGATGTGGAAGACGCTGCGCGCGGCGGCCAAGGATCCCGACGTCGGCCGTGGTGTGTCGTACCTGATCGAAGTCGCCCGCGTCTTCGGCAGCAAGGTGTGATCGAAGCGAAAACCTTTACAGTCCAGCGGAATCCGGCAGCAGCCCTGGCCGGCGATCGAGAGGAGACCCAATGGCATCGGTGCTTTGGTTCCAAGGCGGGGCATGTAGTGGCAACACCATGTCGTTCCTCAACGCAGACGAGCCCAACGTCGTCGACCTGATCGTCGACTTCGGCCTCGACCTGTTGTGGCATCCGTCGCTCGGGCTGGAACTGGGCAACAATGCGCAAAAGGTGTTCTGGGACTGCGCGAAAGGCGAACGGCCCCTGGATATCTTCGTTTTCGAAGGGACGGTCATCGAGGCGCCGAACGGCACCGGACAGATGGACATGTTCGCCGGCCGCCCGATGAAGGACTGGGTCACCGACCTCGCGGGTGCGGCCCAGATCGTGGTGGCCATCGGCGACTGCGCCTGCTTCGGCGGCATCCCGGCCATGGAACCCAACCCCTCGGGCTCCACCGGACTGCAGTTCCACAAGCGGGAGAAGGGCGGCTTCCTCGGCCCGGACTTCCGTTCCAAGATGGGGCTTCCGGTGATCAACGTGCCGGGCTGCCCGGCCCACCCGGACTGGATCACCCAGATCCTCGTCGCGCTGGCCACCGGTCGTGCCGGTGACATCACCCTCGACGACCTGCACCGGCCTGAGACGTTCTTCAAGACGTTCACCCAGACCGGTTGTACGCGTGTGCAGTTCTTCGAGTACAAGCAGTCCACATTGTCGTTCGGTGAGGGCACCCGCACGGGGTGCCTGTTCTATGAATTCGGTTGCCGCGGACCGATGACCCACTCGCCGTGCAACCGGATCCTGTGGAACCGGCAGAGTTCCAAGACCAGGGCAGGCATGCCGTGCCTGGGTTGCACCGAACCCGAGTTCCCGCACTTCGATCTGGCGCCGGGCACGGTGTTCAAGACCCAGAAGGTCAGCGGCATGATCCCGAAGGAAGTCCCCGAGGGCACCGATCACCTGACGTACATGGGTCTGGCGGCGGCAGCGCGGATCGCGGCACCGCAGTGGTCCAAAGAAGACATGTTCGTGGTTTAGCGGCCAGCAGGAGAAAAGGACTCACACTGACATGACCGAACTCGACCTTTTCGTCAGCCCGTTGGGCCGCGTCGAGGGCGACCTCGACGTCCGCGTCACCATCAACGACGGCGTCGTCACGTCGGCCTGGACCGAGGCGGCGATGTTCCGAGGCTTCGAGATCATCCTGCGCGGCAAGGACCCTCAGGCCGGGCTGATCGTGTGCCCGCGCATCTGCGGCATCTGCGGCGGCAGCCACCTGTACAAGTCCGCCTACGCCCTGGACACCGCCTGGCGCACCCACATGCCGCCCAACGCGACCCTGATCCGCAACATCTGCCAGGCCTGCGAGACGCTGCAGTCGATCCCGCGGTACTTCTACGCGCTGTTCGCCATCGACCTGACCAACAAGAACTACGCCAAGTCCAAGCTCTACGACGAGGCCGTGCGCCGGTTCGCACCCTACGTCGGCACGAGTTACCAGCCGGGCGTGGTGCTTTCGGCCAAACCGGTTGAGGTCTACGCGATCTTCGGAGGGCAGTGGCCGCATTCGAGTTTCATGGTGCCCGGCGGTGTGATGAGCGCGCCGACGCTGTCCGACGTCACACGTGCCATCGCGATCCTGGAGCATTGGAACGACAACTGGCTCGAGAAGCAGTGGCTGGGCTGCTCGGTCGACCGCTGGCTGGAGAACAAGACCTGGAACGACGTGCTGGCCTGGGTCGACGAGAACGAATCCCAGTACAACAGCGACTGCGGGTTCTTCATCCGGTACTGCCTGGACGTCGGCCTGGACAAGTACGGCCAGGGCGTGGGCAACTACCTGGCCACCGGGACGTATTTCGAACCGTCGCTGTACGAGAACCCGACCATCGAGGGACGCAACGCCGCGCTCATCGGACGTTCGGGTGTGTTCGCCGACGGCAGGTACTTCGAGTTCGACCAGGCCAACGTCACCGAAGACGTCACGCACTCGTTCTACGAGGGCAACCGGCCGCTGCATCCGTTCGAGGGCGAGACCATCCCGATCAACCCCGAGGACGGCCGAAGGCAGGGCAAGTACAGCTGGGCCAAGTCACCGCGGTACGCCGTGCCCGGCCTGGGCAACGTACCGCTGGAGACCGGACCGCTGGCGCGCCGCATGGCGGCCTCTGCCCCCGACGCCGAAACGCACCAGGACGACGACCCGCTGTTCGCCGACATCTACAACGCGATCGGGCCGTCGGTGATGGTGCGCCAACTCGCCCGCATGCACGAGGGACCCAAGTACTACAAGTGGGTGCGGCAGTGGCTCGACGATCTGGAGCTCAAGGAGAGCTTCTACACCAAGCCCGTCGAGTACGCCGAGGGCAAGGGCTTCGGCTCCACCGAGGCCGCGCGCGGCGCCTTGAGCGACTGGATCGTCATCGAGGATTCGAAGATCAAGAACTATCAGGTCGTCACGCCGACCGCGTGGAACATCGGCCCGCGTGACGCCTCGGAGGTCCTCGGCCCGATCGAACAGGCCCTCGTCGGCTCGCCGATCGTCGATGCCGAGGACCCCGTGGAGCTCGGGCACGTGGCACGCAGTTTCGACTCGTGCCTGGTGTGTACCGTGCACGCCTACGACGGCAAGACCGGCAAGGAACTGAACCGGTTCGTGATCAACGGGATGGTGTGAACTGACCTCTGCGCTCGAACCCCAGGTATGCGACGTACTCGTGGTCGGGTGCGGCAACCTCCTGCGGGGTGACGACGGGGTCGGTCCGGTGCTCGTCCGCCACCTGTGGGAGCGCGGCGTGCCGGCCGGCGCCCGCCTGGTCGACGGCGGGACGGCCGGCATGGACGTCGCGTTCCAGATGCGCGGGGCCGAGCGGGTGGTGATCATCGACGCCGCCGCTACGGGGTCGGCACCGGGCACCGTGTTCCGGGTCCCCGGTGAGGAACTCGCCGAACTGCCGCCTCTGCAGGGGCTGCACACGCACTCGTTCCGTTGGGACCACGCGATCGCGTTCGCGCGGTGGGCGCTGGCGGACGACTGTCCCACCGACATCACGGTGTTCCTGATCGAGGCCGAGAACGTCGACTTCGGCGCCGAGTTGTCCGAGCGGGTGAGCGCGGCGATGGAAGAGGTGATCGCGCTGATCGAGCGGGACTACCTGGGGCCGCTGCGGCCGCAGGCCGCCGACGAGGTCGAGGTCGAGATCACCGAGGACGGCTACCTGCGCCTGACTGCCGACGTCGCCGCGGCCCGGTTCCCGTCCGACGCCGTGGCCGCGATGGTGCGTGACGACGATCTGTGGGTCATCCCGCTGCGGGGTCCGCGCAGCGGCGGTCTGCTGCTCAAACAGCGCAATCCCGCCGGGGACCGGTCGGTGCTGATCGCCGAGGTGCTCAGGGACCAAACCAGGGTTGAAGTTAGGGAGACCTTACTTTCTGGCCCCCATCGGGCATTCTGGGACGATGAGAAGTCAGCATTACGCATCCCCATCCCCGCTGATCTGCGGGAGGCGCGGTGATCGCCGTGTGTGAGTGCCAGCGGCCGTTCCCGCACGGGCTGCCCCGCACCGAGGTACGCGCCGAGGGTTCCGCCGATGTCGCGCACACCGTCGAGACCGTCGTCGTCGCTGAACGTGGCCACTTCGCGGTGGACATCGTCGTGGTCTTCGCCGACGGCGTCGTACGCAAGCGCATCGACACCTACCGCACTCGCGGACGTGCCGAACTGGCCGCCAGTCTGATCAAACGGGCCGCCGAACGGGACCCGAGGGGGCCGTTCATCCAGTGACAACCATGGGAGGGCCGTGACCGAGACCGCAGTACTGACCGACTGCACCGACGTGTGCGTGCGCCCGCAACCGCTTGGTGCCTTCGGCCTTCCCCTGGGTTACCTGCTCGTGCCGGCCGGTTCCGACACCGACGCCGCACGTGCCGCGCTGGTCGGTGGGACACTGCCGCAGGCGTGGCCCGAGCGTCTGGCCGCGCACCGGCACGCGCTCGCCGGTGACCGTGACGCGGCGCTGGCGGCGTTGGCGGGCGACGATCCCGTCACGCGCTACAACAGGTTCGTCCTCGATCCCGACGCGGCCGATCCCGACACGCTGCGCGCCGACCTGGGCGTGTTCGGTGTCCTCGTCGACGTCGTGCTGTTCGCGCTCGGCCGCAGCGACGCCGTGCCGAGCGCCGAAGGACTCGACGGCGAACTGGTCGCCGTGGTGCTCTCGGCGCAGGCGTCCGCGGCGCTCGACGCGGGCGACCCCGACCGCGCGGTCGCGCTTCTCGATCGGGCCGCCGACCAGGCGACACCGGTGAGCAGGCCGCTGGCCGGTGTGCTGCTGGGTGCGGCCGCCGGCATGCTCCGGGATACAGACGCGCCCGCGGCGCTGACCCGCCTCGAGCGCGCCATCAAGCTGCTGGACAGTGCCGACGCGCTGCACGTGAGCCGTGCCGAACTGCACCTGACCGCGGCCGGGCTCCTGCACGAACAGTCCGCCGGGCGTCCCGAACTGCTGCCGGGCTGCGTCCCGCATTATCACGCTGTGCTGCAACTCATCCGGCGTGAGGACGCACCCCTGATGTGGGCGTCGGCGCACGCCGACCTGGCCACCGCCTACCTGACCATGCCGATGGTCGAGGCGTCCGGTCAGCTGCGCCTCGGCATCGCCGCACAGTCCCTGCGGCAGGCGCTGACGGTGTTCACCCGCGAGGCGCATCCCGCGCGGTGGGCCAGCGCGCAGCTGAACCTGGCCAACTCCCTGGTGTACAGCCCGACGAAACACCGCACCGAGAATCTCGTCGAGGCCGTCGAGATCTACGAGGCCGTGCTGGCCACCCGCGACCGCGACACCGACCCGCAGGGCCGAGCACGGGTGCTGACCAACCAGGGCAATACGCTCGCGCATCTCGGGATGTTCGACGTCGCCAAGGCCAAGCTGTACGAGGCCCGTTTCCTCTTCGAGGAACTCGGCGACACCGAATCCGTGCAGGCGGTGCGCGGCATCCTCGACGAGATCGCCAAACAGACCACGCTCAGTCGCGACGAGGAAGCGAAATGACCGCGGCGGTCGAGGCGCCAGAACTCGAGAAGCTGGCCCAGCGCGTGGACAACGCGGTCCGCGCGCTGGTCGACCTGGATCCCGAGGCACGCAAGGTCGCCGAGGAACTGAAGGCCGCGCTCGAGGAGATCCACCGCGTCGGCCTGGTGACCATCGTCAAGCGAATGCGTTCCGGCGAGGCGACCCGGGAGGCGTTGTTCGAGCTCGTCGACGACCCCGTGGTGCGCATGCTGTTCACCTTGCACGGCATCATCCGCCCGGACACGACGACCCTGGCCGAACAGGCCCTCGCGCAGGTGCGACCGCAACTGCGCAGTCACGGAGGCGACGTGACCCTGGTGCGCATCGAATCGGGGACCGCGTTCGTGCGGCTCGAAGGCGCCTGCAACGGCTGCTCGATGTCCGCGGTGACGCTGCGCCAGCTGGTGGAAACCGCACTGCTGGAAGGTGTTCAGGGCGTGTCGAAGGTCGAGGTGCTGCCCAACGAGCCCACACCCACGGTGATCTCGATCGACGCCGTGCTGGCCGGGAGCACCGTGCGGCGCCGTGCCGAGGAGGGCTGGGTGCGCGCGGGTTCGGTCGACGCGGCTGTGGTCGACGACGTGACACCCGTGACGGTCACGGCGCCCGACGGCAGTGAGGTTCGGCTTCTGCTGGTGAACCTGGGGCAGCGGATGTCGGCCTACCGCAACGAATGTGCGCACGAGGCACTTCCGCTCGACGGCGCGGTGCTCGACGTCGGCAACGGTACGCTGACGTGCCCGTGGCACGGATTCTGTTACGACGCGACATCGGGGGAGTGCATGTCGGCTCCCGGGGTCCAGCTCGAACCGCTGCCGCTGCGGATCGACGACGGCGACATCTGGGTGCGGGTCACCGGATGAGTCGCTACTCTGTGCGCCCGGTCGCCGACGGACGTCCCGCCGGACGGACCGCCGCTGTCCTGGAGGACGAACTCACCGGCGGCCGACGTCCGCTCGTGTGGCTCGGGGCGCCCGCTCCGGGTGGACTCGCGCTGCCGCCGGCCAGTCCCACCATGGCGTGGATGTACTCGCCGCGTGGGGTTTTCGTCGACGACGAGCACGTCGTCGTCGCCGACTCGGGCAATCACCGGGTGCTGATCTGGCACGGTGTCCCCGACCGCGACCACGCTCCCGCCGACGTGGTGCTCGGCCAGCCCGACGGAACCACCGAGGGACGTGCCGCTGGCGGCCGCGGCCCGGCCCGCGGGATGAACCTGCCCACCGGGGTGGCGGTGATCGACGGACGACTGCTGGTTGCCGATGCCTGGCACCACCGCATCCTGATCTGGGATGAGGTGCCCACGCGTGACGACGTCGCGCCCGATGTGGTGCTGGGGCAACCGGATCCCGAATCGGTGGAACCCAACGCGGGTGTGGAGTGTTCGGCGTCGAGTTTCTACTGGCCGTTCGGATTCGCCCTGCTGGGCGGGCGGTTCTGGGTGGCCGACACCGGCAACCGCCGGGTTCTGGCGTGGAACAACGGAATTCCCGACCCGGGACAGCCCGCCGATGTCGTGCTCGGCCAACCCGATGCGTCGGCGCGCGAGGAGAACCGCGGCGAACCGGTCGGCCCCTCCGGTTTTCGCTGGCCACACGCCATCACGGGCACCGGGGATCTGTTGCTGGTGGCCGACGCCGGTGACCATCGGATCCTCGGCTGGTCACCGCATCCGGGTGCCGATGTGCTGGCGAATGTGGTGTACGGGCAACCCGATTTCTGTTCGGCGACCGAATGGCCGTACGGTCCCCAGACCGGGGACCGGTTCCGGTTCCCGTATGGCGCCGTGGTCGACGACGGCCGCCTGGCGGTGGCCGACACCGCCAACAACCGGATCCTGCTGTGGGACTCTCTGCCTGACGATCCAGTCGGTGGACGCCCGGCCGATCACGTGCTGGCGCAACCGGATTTCGCGTCCAACGGGGAGAACCGTTGGGACCTGGTGGGCCGGGACACCCTCTGCTGGCCCTACGGCCTGCATCTGCACCGCGATCTCTTGGCAGTCGCGGACTCCGGCAACAACCGAGTCATGTTGTGGGGGCGGCGATGAGACCGCGCATCGTGCAGACCGACGAGCAGGTCGGCTTTCACTGGGCAACCCCGCACGGTCGTCCCACCACGTTGCGGCATCTGGTCGCCGCGGACGACGAACCGGCCCGGTTGGCCGCGACCCACCTGTCGGCGCTCGATGACACCCTGATCGACACAGCGGGACGGTTCGGGCAGGTGCTCGGTGGCGGGCGCCGCCCATCGGCGGACGAGTGGGAAACCCTCGCAGAGTTGTACCGCTGCCTGGACCGGTCGTGTCTCGAGTACGCCGAGGCCATCGCCGAGATCAACGTCGCACCGGATGTACGGGCGGGCAAGATCATCGGGACCGCGGTGCTGGTCTCGATCCTGGCCCGGCAGGCCCTCGGACTGCTGGGACCGGTCCCCCTGGACGGTGAACTCGACGAACCCACGCTGGGCGTGGTCGGGGGTTACGGCGAACTGGTTCAGGCCGATCCGGACAAGCCGTGGAAGGGCGGCAGGTGGGTGGTGCGCACCGAGACCGGATCGAGGCTGCCGCTGACCCTGTCGATGCTGTTGTTCGACAGTTCCGGTGTGAACAAGGACGCCGCGCGTCGCGAGCACCGGGACCTCATCCGCGCCGTGATCGCGGCCGCGTCTGCGCCGCAGGCGGATCCGCTCGATGTCGCGAGCGCACTGGACTGGCTGCTGTACGACTGGCTCATGGCGCACCGCACCGACCCCGACAGTGCCGAGATCGGGATGGTCGGTGACACCGCAACCCAGAATGACTGTGCGGCCGTGATCGTGGCTGCCGCGGCCGCGTCCGTGCGGGCGCGCGCCTGCGTCGATCCCGGACTGGCGCTCACATGATCCGCGCTAACGCCCCGCCGTGAGGAACCGGCGCAACCAGTCGTACCAGGCCTCCATGCCCTCGCCCGTGCGCGCGCTGACCGGAAGGATCTCGGTGGTCGGATTGACCTCCCGCACACGGGAAGTGTAGGTCCGCACGTCGGCGTCGAGATGTGCGACCAGATCGATCTTGTTCAGCAGCACGACGTCCACGGCGCGGAACATCACCGGGTACTTCAGCGGCTTGTCCTCGCCTTCGGTGACCGAGTACACCATGACCTTGGCGTGCTCGCCGACGTCGAACTCCGCGGGGCACACCAGGTTTCCGACATTCTCGATGATCACCAGATCGAGTCTGGTCAGGTCGAGGCCCTGCAGGGCACGGTTGACCATGGGTGCGTCGAGATGGCATTCACCGCCGAAACCGTTGGCGGTGTTGAGCAGCGAGATCTGAGCTCCGCGGCCGCCGAGTTTCGCGGCGTCCAGGTCGGTTTCGATGTCACCCTCGACGATGCCGACGGAGACGTCGGCGCCGAGATCGTCGAGGGTGCGGGCCAGCAGCGTGGTTTTCCCGGAGCCCGGTGAACTCATCAGATTGAGTGCCCGCACACCGTGTTCGGCGAACAGGCCACGGTTGATGTCGGCACGGATGTCGTTCTCGGCGAAGATCGATTCGAGCACCTCGATGCGCTCGGTGCCGGTCTGATAGCCGCTGTGATCCCCGTGAGCATGATCATGAACGTGACCATCTTGATCATGATCGTGTGTGTGCACGGTGCCGTCGTCGTGGCGGTGAAATCTACCCACAGTTGCCCCTTTTCACGTCACTTCCAGCGATGTCACGAGGAATTCCTCGCCACCGACCACCGCCACGTCGCAGCTGTTGCACGACGGGCACAGGATCGACCACCGTGAGGTCAGCTCGTGGCGTTGACCGCACTGCCGGCAGTCGACGACACCGGGGACCACCTCGAGTTCCAGTGCGGCATCGGCAAGGTCGGCCTGATCACGGACGATGTTCCAGCAGAATGTGAGTGTGTCCGGGACGACCTGGCGCAATGCGCCGACGCGAACCCGCACCACCTGCACGGATCTGCCCTTGGCATGTTCGTTCACAACGCCTGCGATGGCCTGGCACAACGACAATTCATGCACGTGTCCGCGGCGCCTCCGATCGGTGTTCCGTAGCAGACCTTACTCCTGAATGTGTTTGCGGCGAAGTGGGTTCAGTTAATCGTGCCGAGGGACTAAGGTGATGACCAAGCCCGCGTGCCACAGCCCACCGCCGCGGGTGATCGAGTGGCCCAGGAGGCTGATGAGCGTCTGTTGTCGTGTGCGGCTACAGATCACCGGCGTTGTGCAGGGGGTCGGTTTCCGCCCCGCCGTGGCACGTCTGGCACGTGACCACGGGGTCGGAGGCTTCGTCTACAACGACGCCGGCGCGGTGTACTGCGAACTCGAGGGCCCACAGGACGCCGTCGACGTGGTGGTAGAAGCGCTGCAGGCGGATCCGCCGCCGCTCGCCCGCATCGACAGCATCTCGGTGCACCCCGTCGCGCCCCTCGGCGAGCGGACTTTCGACATCGTCGAAAGCAGTACCGGGGACGCGGGAGAGCGCACGCTGATACCGCCGGACAGCGCGATCTGTGCCGACTGCCTCCGGGAGGTGCGTGACCCGGCGGACCGTCGCTTCGGCCACGCGTTCATCACCTGCACCAACTGCGGGCCCCGCTATACCGTGATCACCGACCTGCCCTACGACCGTCCCGCCACCACCATGGCGCGGTTTCCCATGTGCGAGCGGTGCGCCGCCGAATACCACGATCCGGTCGACCGCCGGTATCACGCCCAGACCATCGCCTGTCCGGACTGCGGGCCGCGACTGTCGTGGAACGGCGACGAGCACGACGACCCGATCGGGGCCGCGGCAGCGGCGCTGCTGGCCGGCCGGATCGTCGCGATCAAAGGGATTGGCGGGTTCCATCTGGCGTGCGTGGCCACGGACACAACCACGGTGGCCGAACTGCGCCGGCGAAAGAACCGCCCGGCCAAGCCGTTCGCTGTGATGGTGGCCGACCTCGGTGCCGCGCGCCGCATCGCCGACATCAGCGCTGCCGCGGCCGCCGAACTCAGCTCACCCGCGGCCCCGATCGTCCTGGTGCCCGGTCGCGACGACACCGTGCGGGACGCCGTGGCACCGGGTCTGCGAGACGTCGGCGTGATGCTCGCGTACTCGCCCGTGCACCACCTGCTCTTCGACAGGCTCGGCCCGGTGGTGCTCGTGATGACGTCCGCGAACGCCGGCGGATCCCCGATCGTCTACCGCGACGAGGACCTGCACTGGATCGACGGCCTGGCCGACGCCGTGCTCAGCCACGACCGCCCGATCCATGTGCCGTGCGAGGATTCGGTGCTGACGGTCACCGACGACGGCCACACGGTGCCGATCCGCCGGTCGCGCGGTTTCGCGCCACTGCCGATGACCGTGCGTGTGCCAGGTCGTCGTGACGGTGGCGCACCGGTCATCCTGGCGACCGGAGGCGATCTGAAGACCACGTTCTGCCTGCTGGGTGGGGACGGACGGGCACACCTGTCCTCACACCTGGGCGATATGGCCGATCCGCGCACACAGCTGTGTTTCACCTCGGCCTACGCCCACGTGTCCCAGATGACCCGGCGGCGACCCGATCTCATCGCCTGCGATGCGCATCCGCGCTACGCCACCACCAACTGGGCGCTGCGGCAGGACCTGCCGGTGTGGACCGTGCAGCACCATCACGCCCATGCGGCGTCGCTGCTCGCCGAACACGACCGGCTCGGCAGCCTGGCACTCGTGGTCGCCTACGACGGGACCGGCTACGGCACCGACGGAACCATCTGGGGCGGCGAGCTTCTGGCGCTCGGCGACCCAGCGACGTTCACCCGGGTCGGCCACCTCGGGGTGTTCAGCCTTCCCGGCGGTGACGGGGCCGTGCGCCAACCGGCGCGCATCGCGCTGGATCTGCTGCACCGCGCCGGAATCGAGTGGGATCCGGCGTTGCCGTGCGTCGCCGAACTCGACGCGAATGCGATGAAGATTCTGGCCCAACAGATTCCGCGGCAGTTCCGCTGCATACCCACCAGCAGCATGGGCCGGCTGTTCGACGCCGTGTCCAGCCTGTTGGGGGTGTGCCAGACCGTGACCTACGAGGGCCAGGCCGCGGTCGAACTCGAACACGTCGCGCGGTCGGGCCGGGCGGTGCCGATGGATTTCGGTGTGCACGGCGGGATCCTCGACCCGCTGCCCCTGCTGGGTGACCTGGTCGCCGGACTGCGAGCGCGTACCGAGATCGCCGATCTGGCAGCCGGATTCCACGCCGCGGTGATCCGTGCGACCGTCACGGCGGTCACCGACTGCGCGGAGTCGGCCGGCGTCGGGACGGTGGGGCTGACCGGAGGCGTGTTCGTCAACCGGATCCTGCTCGACGGGTTGCGAGAAGAGTTGACCTCCCGGGGGTTGGAAGTGCTGACCCATGCCTGTCTGCCGTGCAACGACGGCGGCCTGGCGTTGGGACAGGCCGCGGTGGTCGCGGCCGGCGGGGGAATTCGGAAAGGAGAGGCCTGATGTGTCTGGGAATACCCGGCAAGGTCGTCGCAGTGTGGGACGAAGCCGGAACCCGAATGTCCACGGTCGACTTCGGCGGCACCACCAAGACGGTCTGCCTGGCGTATCTGCCCGACATGCAGATCGGGGAGTACACGATCGTGCACGCGGGCTTCGCCATCACCCGTCTGGATGAGGCCTCCGCACAGGAAACCCTGCGGATGTTCAAAGACCTCGGGGTGCTCGACGAGGAATTGGCCGAGGGGGTGGAAACGGCATGAAGTACCTCGACGAGTTCCGTGACCCCGTCGCGGCGCGCACCCTGGTCGACCGCATCAACCGGGCCGCGACAAGAACCTGGACCATGATGGAAGTCTGTGGTGGCCAGACACATTCGATCATCCGCAACGGCATCGACCAGCTCCTGGAGGGTTCCGTCGAGTTCGTGCACGGCCCCGGTTGCCCCGTGTGCGTCACGCCCCTGGAGGTGATCGACCGTGCGTTGGAGATCGCCGCGCGTGACGACGTGATCTTCTGCTCGTTCGGCGACATGCTGCGTGTGCCAGGAAGTCATCAGGACCTGTTCAGCGTCAAGGCCCGCGGCGGTGACGTGCGCATCGTCTACTCACCGCTGGACGCCACCCGTGTGGCCGCCGACAACCCGGACAAGCAGGTGGTGTTCTTCGGGGTCGGCTTCGAGACCACCGCACCCGCCAACGCCATGGCCGTGGTGCACGCGAAACGTCTGGGCCTGAAAAACTTCTCGATGCTGGTCTCACACGTGCTGGTGCCGCCGGCGATGACGGCCATCCTCAGTTCACCCAGCAACCGGGTCCAGGGATTCCTGGCAGCCGGGCACGTGTGCTCGGTGATGGGCACGTCCGAATACGGGCCTCTGGTGGAGAAGTTCGACGTCCCGATCGTGGTGACCGGATTCGAGCCGCTGGACCTGCTCGAGGGGGTGCGGCAACTCGTGGACCTGTTGGAGGCCGGTACACCGGAGTTGCGCAACGCCTATTCACGCGCCGTCACGGCCGAGGGCAACGTCTTCGCGCAGCAGACGCTGTCCGAGGTGTTCACGGTGACCGACCGGCAGTGGCGCGGCATCGGCATGATCCCGCGTTCGGGGTGGACGTTGTCACCGCAGTACGCGGAGTTCGACGCCGAACTGAGGTTCGGTGTCGGTCATCTGCAGGTCGCCGAATCGGCCGAGTGCCGCAGCGGCGAGGTGCTGCAGGGGCTGTTGAAACCCAACGAGTGCCCGGCCTTCGGCAAGACCTGCACACCGCGAAACCCGTTGGGTGCCACCATGGTGTCGAGCGAAGGCGCGTGCGCCGCGTACTACCAGTTCCGTCGACTCGAGGCGGCCGCTCATGTCTGACGCACCGGTGACCATCGATCCCAGCGACTGGGTGTGCCCGCTGCCGCTGCGAGAGACCAAACGCATCGTGATGGGGCACGGCGGCGGGGGAGTGCTGTCGGAGGAACTGATCGAGAACCTCTTCCTGCCGGCCTTCGACACGGCCGACGCGGGACCGGCCCGAGACTCGGCGCTGTTAAAGGTCGGCGCGGGAACCGTGGCGGTGACCACGGATTCCTATGTGGTGCAACCATTGTTCTTCCCGGGCGGCGACATCGGCCACCTCGCCGTGAACGGCACCATCAACGATCTGGCGTGCAGCGGTGCGCAACCGGTCGCCCTGACCGCGGGGTTCATCCTCGAAGAGGGCCTCGAGATCGACGTGCTCGGCGCGGTCGCGCAGTCGATGGGTGCCGCAGCGCGGCACGCCGGCGTGCGGATCGTCACGGGCGACACCAAGGTGGTCGGCAAGGGCGGTGCCGACCAGTTGTTCGTCAACACCGCGGGTGTCGGCGTGGTCCCGCCGGGCGTCAGCATCGGCCCGGAACTTGTGCGCCCAGGCGACCACATCCTCGTCTCGGGCAACCTGGGCGAGCACGGTGTGGCGATCATGAGCGTGCGCGAGGGCATCGACTTCGGGACCGCGGTCACCACCGACAGCGCGCCGCTGCACCACCTGGTGGCGGCCATGCTGGCTACCGGCGATCCCTCACACGTCCACGCGTTGCGCGACCCCACCCGGGGTGGTCTGGTGGCCTCGGTCGTCGAGATCGCGCGCGCCGCCCGGGTCGGCATGGAGCTCGACGAGGCGAACATCCCGGTGCCCGAATCGGTTTCGTCGGCCTGCTCGTTCCTGGGGCTGGATCCGCTGCAGGTGGCCAACGAGGGCAAGATCGTGGCCTTCGTCGACCCGGCGCACAGCGAGGCGATCCTGGAGACCATGCGGGCCAGGCCCGAGGGCGCGAACGCGGCGATCATCGGGCGCGTCGTCGAGGGCCACCCGGGAATGGCGGTGGGCAAGACGCCGTTCGGCACCACCCGCGTGATCGAGCGCGAACTC
The DNA here is from genome assembly GCF_001457595.1 of Mycolicibacterium smegmatis. Taxonomy (GTDB): domain Bacteria; phylum Actinomycetota; class Actinomycetes; order Mycobacteriales; family Mycobacteriaceae; genus Mycobacterium; species Mycobacterium smegmatis. The sequence goes on from NZ_LN831039.1 coordinate 2,431,355, forward strand.
GGCGAGCAGTTGCCCAGGATCTGTTGATCAGTCGCGCTCGTAGAACCGACGCACCGTCTCGACCGTGTCGGCCTCGGCCGGGGACTTGTCGTCGCGGTAGCGCAGAACGCGCACGAACCGCAACGCCATGCCGGCCGGGTAGCGTGACGATCGCTGCACACCGTCGAACGCGATCTCGACGACCTGCTCGGGGCGCAGGTGCACGACGTATCCGTCGGTGGGCCCGTCGGCCAATTCGAGGAACCGCTGGGTCTGCCATTCGAGCATCGCGTCGGTCATGCCCTTGAACGTCTTGCCCAACATGACGAACCCGCTGGAATCCGGATCCCGCGCCCCCAGATGGATGTTCGACAGCTTGCCCTGGCGGCGTCCCGAACCCCACTCGACCGCGAGCACGACGAGATCGAGCGTGTGGACGGGCTTGACCTTGAGCCATCCCGCGCCGCGCCGGCCGGCCTCGTACGCAGCGTGCGGTGACTTCGCCATGACCCCTTCGTGTCCGGCCGCCAGGGTGCGCTCCAAGAACTCCTGCGCCGCAACAGTATCCGTCGTCACGAGACGGTCCACACGCTGATCCTGCCGCACCAGCGCGTCGAGCGCGCCGAACCGTTCCTCGGTGGGCAGATCGAGCAGATCGCGGCCGTCGACATGCAGCAGGTCGAAGAAGAACACCGACAGCGGACCCAGATCGCCCGGATCCTTGCGTCCGAACCGAGCGGCGGTGACCTGGAAGAGATGTGGTCTGCCATCGGGGCGCAGGGCGATGGCCTCGGCGTCGGCGATCAACTCGGTGGCGGGGAGCGCGAGCGTCGCCTCGACCACCTCGGGAAGGCGGTGCGTGACGTCGTCGAGGCTGCGCGTGTAGATCGAGACGTCACAGCCGCTACGGTGGATCTGCACGCGGGCGCCGTCCAGTTTGGCTTCCAGAACCGCTGTGCCGCCGAGGCGTTGGAGTGCGTCGTCCACGCTGGTGGCCGTTTGCGCGAGCATCGGCCCCACGGGCCGGCCCACCCGGAGCCGGAAGTCGGCCAGCGCGGCACGCCCGCCGGTGACGGCGGCGGCTGCGACCGCGGGCAGGTTGCCCGCGAGCATTGCGGCACGGCGTATCTCGGCTGCGGGAAGGCCTGCGGCCTTGGCGACGGCGTCGGCCATCACCCCGGCGAGTGCGCCCTGGCGCAGCTCACCGCTGAGCAGGTGACGCAGGAATCTCTGCTCGGTTTCGGTTGCCGCACTGAACAGCTCGTGAACCAGACCGGCGCGGGTGGCCTGCGAACCTTTTCCGGCGACGGCCTTGATGGTGCTGAACCGGTCGTCGACGTCGTCGACGGTGAGGGAGGGTGTGGCGGCCGGCGGCGGCAACGTGCGCAACGCCGCCCAGCCGACACCGATCTGACGCTGCGGGAGTTCCCCGGAGAGCCAGGACACGATCACCGCGACCGCTTGGGTGTCATCCTCGGCTGCCGAGCGGGCGAGCAGCGTCGCGATGCGTTCGATCTTGACCAGGCGTGCCGAGGAGGCCGCGACTTCGGTGGACGCGGCGGCGACGTCGGCGAGCAACATCTTTTCAGCGTGCCACGCGGGTCGGACATCCATGCACGCTCGCGCGTGGTGAGGGTGCGTGCGGTGCTGATGTTTGACGGCGTGGCGGGCAGCAGGCACGCACGCTCGCGGTGCAGAGGGTCAGGTGACGTCGAAGGTGACGTAGTGCCAGCCGGTGGCGCCGTCGGGCACGGGATCGGCCAGGTCGGGGGTCTGGGTTTCCCCGGTGTTGTCGGTGGCACGCACGGTGATGGTGTGTTCACCTGGATCGGCGGCGGTCCAGTCGACACTCCACAGGCGCCAGGTGTCGTCGGAGTAGGCCGCGCCGAGTTGGGCCTGTTGCCACTCGCCGGGATCTGACGGCCCGTCGATCTTGACCTCGACCGCGCGGATGCCGCGGTGCTGAGCCCACGCCACGCCGCCGAAGCGCACCGGGCCGCGGGGGACCTGCTGACCCTCGCGCGGGACGTCGATGCGGGACTGGGTCTTGATGGGGCCATGCGCCGACCAGCCGAGCTTGGTCCAGTACGCCTCGGCGCGGTCGAAGCGCGTGAGCTCGAGATCCACGACCCACTTGGTGGCCGAGACGTAGCCGTACAGCCCTGGCACCACCAGGCGCGCCGGATAGCCGTGCGCGGCAGGCAGCGGTTCACCGTTCATGCCGATCGCCAGCAGTGCGTCACGGTCGTCGGTGAGCGCCTCGATCGGGCTGCCCGCGGTGAATCCGTCGATCGACGTCGACAGCGCCATGTCGGAATCCGTTGACACCCCGGCTTCTTCGAGCAGATCACGCACCCGGTAGCCCGTCCAGGTGGCGTTCGAGATGAGGTCGCCGCCCACAAAATTGGACACACACGTGAGCGTGACGACCTTCTCGACGACCTCGAAGCGGTCGAGGTCCTCGAAGCGGTAGGTCACCTCGCGGTCGGTCATGCCGTGGATACGCAACTGCCACTCGTCGCGCGTGAGCTGTGGCACCGTCAGCGCCGTGTCGATGCGGTAGAACTTCGGCGTCGGCGTGATGAACGACGGCAGCGACACACCCGCGGGTTGCACGTCCGGGGGGATCGGCGCTGCCGCGCGTGCGGCGCGCGGCAGCGTGAACGCGTCACGGTCACCGGCCACCGACGACGCCAGCCGCGACAGCACCGCGCCCGCCGCCCCGGTGACCACGCCGGTGGTCAGCAGGCCGAGCGCGACCAGCGACCAGCGGCGGCCGGGGTCCACGGTGTCGTCGGCATGGTCGTCGGCATATCGGTCGGCACGTTGGTCGGCACGGTCTTCGGCGACGGCCTGCTCGTCCCGGAAACGGTCCGAGGTCAGCAGTCGCAACGCCGCGATGCCGCACACCGCGCCGATCACCGTCGGCAGGATCGCGACCCAGCCGGCCCCTGGGCGGGAGAGCACCGCGACGCAGCCGAGCACCCCCGCGAGGCCGATCACGATGCTGCCGACCGGGCGACGGCGGGTCTCCAGCGGTGCCGTCACCGCGGCCAGCGTCGCGATGATGGCGATGATCAGCACGGTGAGCAGGAGTTTGTCGGCCGTGCCGAACGTGGTGATGGCCCACTCCTTGACCGGTCCCGGCGTCAGGTCGATGACCGCCGATCCCACCGCGGTGCGGGAATCGGCCGCGGGCCCGAAGGGCACCGCGACGATCCCGGCCACTCCCAGCGCCACGGCGGCCGCGGCGAGCCCGGCCAGCGGCGGAGTGCGGCGCACGCGTTCTGACATGGTCAAACGGTAACCGGGAAACGGCCGCGCAGACCTTACGAAGTCGTGACATGTCACCACACCCCACGACATGACCCGAAAGCCTTACGGGAAGCCCGCATGGGATAGGTTACTTTACGAATTCGGTCACTTTTGGAAAGGACGCTAGATGGAGATCGAAGGCAAGAAGGCCGTCATCGTCGGCGGCGCGTCGGGCTTCGGCCGCGCGACCGCCGAGGCACTGGCCAAGCGCGGTGCCACCGTCGCGGTGCTCGACCGCCCGCAGTCCAAGGGCCAGGAGGTCGCCGACAGCATCGGCGGATCGTTCTTCGCGGTCGACGTCACCGACTTCGACGGCACAGAGAAGGTGCTGCAGGAAGCCGTCGACGCGCTCGGGGGACTGCACATCGCGGTGACGACGGCAGGCGGCGGCATCGGTGAACGCACCGTCAAGAAGGACGGTCCGCACAGCCTGGACTCTTTCCGCTCCACCATCGACCTGAACCTGATCGGCACGTTCAACGTGAGTCGACTCGCCGCGTGGCACATGAGCAAGAACGACCCCGTCGACGCCGAGGGCGAGGAACGCGGCGTCATCATCAACACCGCGTCGATCGCGGCGTTCGAGGGCCAGATCGGGCAGGTCGCCTACACGGCGTCGAAGGCGGCCATCGCGGGCATGTCCCTGACCATGGCCCGCGATCTGGGCAGCCTGGGCATCCGGGCGCTGGCCATCGCCCCGAGCCTGTTCGCCACGGGCCTGACCGAAGGCATCCCCGACGATTTCGCGAAAGTTCTCACCAAGGACGCCGCCTTCCCCAAGCGTCTCGGCAAGCCCGACGAGTACGCCCGCCTGGCGCTGGCGATCGTCGAGAACCCGATGCTCAACGGCCAGTGCATCCGTTTGGACGGTGGTCAGCGGTTCGCTCCCAAGTAAAGTGATCTGGTCGTGGCCGGTGCCGAACCGGCCACGCCGAAACCGCCGACGAGGGAGACGCGATGGCAACCTTCGCAGACCACATCATCGCCATGTTGTCGGCCAGCGGGGTGTGTCGTGTGTACGGGCTTCCGGGGGACAGTCTCAATGGGTTCACTGATGCGATTCGTCGTAGTGGTGAGATCAGTTGGGAGCATGTGCGTCATGAGGAGACCGCGGCGTTCGCTGCGGCGGCGGATGCGGGGTTGACCGGGCAGTTGGCGGTGTGTGCGGGCTCGTGTGGTCCGGGGAATCTCCATCTGATCAACGGGTTGTTCGACGCGCAGCGCTCGCGGGTGCCGGTGCTGGCGATCGCCGCGCACATCCCGCGCAGCGAGATCGGTTCGCAGTATTTCCAGGAGACCCACCCGCAAGAGTTGTTCGGTGAGTGCAGTGTGTATTGCGAGTTGGTGAGCACTCCGGAGATGGCGCCGCGCATCCTGGCGATGGCGATGCGTGCCGCGGTCGAGGACAACGGGGTGGCGGTGGTGGTCATCCCCGGGGAGATCTTCTTGCAACGGATTCCCGAACAGCCGGTGCGGCCGATCAGCGCGACGCGGTCGGTGTTGTGTCCGGATGAGGCGTCGCTGCAGCGGGCGGCGGATATGTTGAATGCCGCCGAGCGGGTCACCATCCTCGGCGGCGCCGGGGTGGCCGGTGCCCACGACGCGCTGGTGCAGCTCGCCGCGACGCTGCAGGCGCCGGTGGTGCATGCGTTGCGGGGCAAGGAGTTCATCGAGTACGACAACCCGTTCGATGTGGGGATGACCGGGTTGTTGGGGTTCGCCTCGGGCTACAAGGCGATCAAAGAGGCCGACACGCTGTTGATGCTGGGCACCGATTTTCCGTATCAGCAGTTCTATCCGGAGAACGCCACGGTCATCCAGGTCGATGTGCGCGGGGCGCATCTGGGCCGGCGCACCCCGATCGATCTGGGGTTGCGCGGCACCGTCGGCGACACCCTGGCCGCTTTGCAACCGTTGTTGCGGCCCAAGCACGATCGCGAGCATCTGGATCGGGCGTTGCGCCACTACCGCAAGACCCGCGCGTCGTTGGATGCGTTGGCGGTCAACGATCGTGACCGCACCCCGATCCGCCCGGAATACCTCGCCGGGCTCATCGACCGCCTCGCCGCCGCGGATGCGGTGTTCACCTGTGATGTCGGCTCGCCGGTGGTATGGGCCGCGCGCTATCTGTCGATGAACGGCCGGCGCCGGCTGCTCGGGTCGTTCAACCACGGCACCATGGCCAACGCGCTGCCCCACGCCATCGGCGCCCAAAGCGCCTACCCGGGCCGGCAGGTGATCGCCCTGGCCGGTGACGGCGGGTTGACCATGCTCTTCGGCGAGTTGGTCACCTTGATCCAGAACCGGTTGCCGGTCAAGGTGATCGTGTTCAACAACTCCTCGCTGAACTTCGTCGAGCTGGAGATGAAAGCCGCAGGCATCGTCACCTTCGGCACCGACCTGCAAAACCCCGACTTCGCCGCGGTGGCCACCGCGATGGGCATCTACGGCCGCCGCGTCACCGAACCCGCCGACCTCGAAGACGTCCTCAAAGAAGCCTTCGCCCACGACGGGCCCGCCGTCATCGACGTCCACACCGCCCGCCAGGAACTGTCCATCCCCCCAGCCATCACCATCGAACAAGCCAAAGGCTTCTCCCTCTACGCCATCCGCACCATCCTCGCCGGACGCAGCGACGAACTACTCGACCTCATCACCACCAACGTCGCCCGACGCATCCTGGATTAGGTCTGCCGCCAACAGATCTCACGCCGGGCGGGGGATGGCAGCCGCCTGGCCCTGCCCGATCCACCGCGGCAGCGCGCGGCGGACCTCACCGGCACCCGACAGCGCGACGCTGCCGTCGAGTGTCGCGTGTGACCAACTGACGTCGCCCCGCCAGATGCGGGTGAGCGTGCGCAGGCTCGTCTGCACCGTGCCGGTCACCTCGTGTCCGGGATCGAAATCGCACACGTCGGCCTGGCCGTCGGCCACCACGAGCCACCACCGCGACGCCTTGGGCGCGACGTCGTCGAAGATGAACGCCACGGTGGTGCGGGTGCGTGGCCACTCGTCGATGGGGATGGTGCGCCGCATGTCCCACATCAGCAGATGCGGGTCGAGGTCCTGCTCGCCGAGGTCGCCGATCCAGCGCACGCCCCATGCGCCGAGTGCGTCGACGACGGTTGCCAGTTCCCGTCCGCACGCGGTGAGGGTGTACGAAGTGCGACCGTCGATTTCGTTGCGTTCGACCACACCGGCGCGGGTCAGCGACTTCAGCCTCCGCGACAGCAGGGCCGGCGACATCTTGGGCACGCCGCGGCGCAGATCGTTGAAATGGGTACTGCCCAACAGCAGTTCCCGCACCACGAGCAGGGTCCAGCGTTCATCGAGCAGTTCCATGGCTTTGGCGACGGGGCAGAACTGGCCATAGGTCGACATGTGCGGCACCTTCCGGACAATTGCGCAACTGCGCACACCTGAGCACAAGTACACCGCGCAAACGTCGCCGAGCCAATACAGAATTTGAACCACAGGTAGTACAGATCTGTTACTGGATTCCTGTACCGGCGCGGCGGGACCATGACTGACACATGCCGAACCGAAGGAGTCACCATGGGCGTCGTCACCGTCGATCGAGAACTTGAGGCCAAACACCGGGCGCTGTGGGCGCTCGGGAACTACGGGGCGATCGCCGCCCACATCGTCGCACCGCTGGGACCCGTCCTCGTCGAGGCCTGCGGTATCGGACCGGGGGACCGGGTGCTCGACATCGCGGCAGGCACGGGCAACGCCTCGATCCCCGCCGCGCTGGCAGGCGCTCAGGTCACCGCGAGCGACCTGTGCCCGCAACTGGTCGACGAGGGCGCACACGAGTCCGCCGAGCGAGGCGTGGACATCACGTGGAAAGAGGCCAACGCCGAGGCGCTGCCGTTCTCCGACGGCGAGTTCGACGTCGTGATGTCCTGCATCGGCGTGATGTTCGCGCCGCATCACGACCAGTCCGCTCGGGAGCTGTTGCGGGTCACGCGTTCCGGTGGACGGATCGGTCTGATCAGCTGGACCCCAGAGGGTTTCATCGGGCAGCTGTTCGCGACCATGAAGCCGTTCGTTCCCGCGCCGCCGCCGGGCGTGTCGCCACCGCCGTTGTGGGGCAACGCCGATCATGTCCGAACGCTGCTCGGCGATGGGATCGAGGACTTCGAGACGCAGCGTCGCTCGTTGACGGTGGACATGTTCGCCGACGGAGCCGCCTTCCGCGACTTCTTCAAGGCCAACTACGGTCCCACCATCGCGGCCTACCGCGCCGTCGGTGACGACGCCGAACGCACCGCGGCGCTCGACGAGGCCATCGCCTTGCTGGGGGACCGATATCTCGATTCCGGTGCCATGCAGTGGGAGTACTTGGTGGTGACTGCACACAAACGCTGAGCGCCGCTGGCACGATGTCAGCATGCCCGGTGATGTGCAGCAGTTGCCCACGTTGAGCGAACACGACCAGCAGGCCCTGCAGGCGTGGGTCCGATCCGAGAAGATCGGATCCACTGTCAGCGATGTGGAACCCCTGACCGGCGGCACGCAGAACATCGTCGTGCGCGTCCACGTCGACGGACGCCCGATGGTGCTGCGGCGCCCGCCGGCCCATCCCCGGCCCACGAGCGACAAGACCATGCTGCGCGAGATCGCGGTGCTGCGCACCCTGGCCGGATCCGGTGTGCCACACCCCGGGTTCATCGCGGGCTGCGCCGATCTGGACGTGCTGGGCGTGGTGTTCTACCTCATGGAGGAGGTGGACGGGTTCAACCCGGGCAACGAGGTCGCCCCCGCCTACCAACGCGCCGACATGCGCCACGCGGTGGGCCTGTCCTACGCCGCGAGCCTGGCCGGCCTGGGCAACGCGGCGTGGGAGAACAGCGAACTCGCCGCGCTGCGGCGTCCGGGATCCTTTCTCGCACGCCAGGTTCCGCAGTTCCTCAAACTGCTCGAGAGCTATCGCCACGACAATTACGAGCCCGAGTCGATGGCCGGGGCGCAGCCGCTGGCGCAGTGGCTCGACGAACACCGACCGCCCGACGGCGAGCCGGGGATCATGCACGGCGACGCGCACCTGAACAACGTGCTGCTGCGCCGTGAGGTCCCCGAGCTCGCGGCGTTCATCGACTGGGAGATGTGCACGATCGGAGATCCGCTGCTGGACCTCGGCTGGATGCTGGTGTGCTGGCCCGACGACCCCAACCCGATCAACGCCGGTTCGGCGCTGGCCGCCCTGGGCGGACTGGCCGGGCGCGCCGAGCTGCTCGACGCGTACCGGTCGGCCGGCGGCAGGCAGACCGAGCAACTCGATTGGTACGTGGCCCTGGCGTGTTTCAAGCTCGGCATCGTCATCGAGGGCACATGGTCGCGCTACCTCGCCGGGCAGGCCAACCGCGAGGCCGGCGAACAACTCCACGCCTCGGCCGAGAATCTCATGACCCTCGGCCTGCAGGTGACCAAGGGCGACAGCCCGTTCCGCTGAGTTCCTTGCCGAGCAGACGCAAAAGATCTCAGTACGTGTCGAGCGCGAGCTTGATCGCCAGCGCGATACCGGCCACACCGATGAGCCACCGCAGCGGTGTCGACGGGGCGTGGCGGACGATGATCGGCCCGAGACGGCTGCCGATGAGGCAGCCGATGCCCAGCGGCACGACCGCGGGCCAGTAGACCGGGGCGAACACCACGAAGATCGCGGACGCCACGAGGTTGGCGACACCGAGGATGACGTTCTTGCCCGCGTTGGCGTGCGGGAGCGTCGCGCCGCCGGCCCGCAACATCAGCGCCAGCAGCAGCACACCGGCCGCGGCCCCGAAATAGCCGCCGTAGATGGTGATCAGGAAGATCGCGGCGGCCTCGACGCCGGTGCGGATGAGATGGTCGCGATGGTTGGCCACACGTGCCGAGCGATGTTCCCTGCGGGGCAGCAGGATCGCCACCGAGGCGAATCCGAGCAGGAACGGCACGATCTTCTCGAAGCCCTCCGCGGGCGTCGACAGCAGCAGGGCCGCGCCCGCGACGCCGCCGAGCGCCGCGACCGGGATGATCCGTTTGAGCCACGCGCCCTGCCCCGCCAGCTCGGGCCGTGAGCCCGCGATCGACCCGACGCCGTTGAACACGACCGCGACGGTGTTCGTGACATTGGCCGCCACGGGCGGCAGGCCGACGACCAGCAGTGCGGGATAGGTCGCGACGGACGCGAGGCCTGCGATGCTTCCGGTCAGCCCGCCGGCGATACCGGCGAACACGAGCAGCACGACGTCCCAAACGGTCATGCGGCTCTCACGCCGATGACGTTACTGATTCAAATTGTTTGCACCCGCGCCGGGGCGAGGACTACCATCGCTGACGTGCTGAGGCGACTCGTAGTAGCAACCCGCAGCGGGGTCTGATTCGGACCGACCCCTCGCTGTGGGTCGTTGCTCTTCGTCGGTCACTCCCTTCAATCAGAGAAGACCGGCACAAAATGTTCACCGCACCAGCAATTCGCACTTCTTCCGCTTCGTCCTCGTCCTCGTTCGCGTCGTGCTTCGCCGCTCCACTGCCGCGCGGCCTGCGCGCCGTCGCCCAGGAGCAAACCTGGGACGCATTCCTGGCCCGGTTCGCCGCCATCGCGGGACCGGTCACGCTGCGCCAATGGTCGTGCGTCGACAGCCGTCCCACAGGCCAGATCGGCCCGCGCGAGTACCAGGCGACGCTGTCGATCGGCGACACCGTCGCCACGTCGAGCGTCACGGCCTACGGGCCCGTCGCCGCGCTGACCGAGATCCTGCACGCGCACGGCATCACCGTGGAGACCACGTCGTTCCACCAGTTGCCGACGCGGGGTCAGACCGCCACCTTCATCGAAGGCAGCAACGGCGTGCACCGTGAGTGGGCGATGGGGCTGGACACCGACCCGGTGCAGTCGGCGCTGCGCGCGGTCATCGCGTGCGCGAATCGCCTCACCGCGCACTAGTTTCCGGCCCGACAGCGAACAAGCCGTAACGGCGAGAGGCCGGCCGGGCGGACCCGAGAATCCGGCCGGCCGGCCTCGTCGACCGTCGGCGAACGTCAGCGCAGCGGACGCAGCACGATCGGCATCCCGTCGATCGGCACCGGCATGCCGCCGTAGTCGTAGCGCGGCGTGTAACCCGGACGCGGCAGCTCCAGGCGGTACTGGCGCAGCAGGCGGTGCATGACGGTCTTGATCTCCAGCTGGCCGAACACCATGCCGATGCACTTGTGGGCGCCGCCACCGAACGGTGCGAACGCGTAGCGGTGCTTCTTGTGCTCGCTGCGCGGCTCGGCGAAGCGCTCCGGGTCGAACTTCTCCGGATCGGTCCACAGTTCGGGCAGCCGGTGGTTGATCGACGGCCAGGTGACCACGTTGGTGCCGGCCGGGATGAAGTAACCCAGCAGTTCGGTGTCGCGCACGGCCTGGCGGAAGTTGAAGGGCAGCGGCGTCATCATCCGCAGCGCCTCGTTGATCACCAGGTCGTAGGTCTCCAGCTTCTCCAGCGCCTCGATGTCGAGCGGGCCGTCGCCGATGCGCTCGGACTCGTCACGCAGCCGGTCCTGCCACTCGGGATTGGCCGCCAGGTGGTAGGCCATGGTGGTCATGGTCGACGTCGACGTGTCGTGTGCGGCCATCATGAGGAAGATCATGTGGCTGACGATCTGGTCGTCGGTGAAGGTCTGGCCGTCCTCGTCGGCCGAGTGGCACAGCACGCTGAACATGTCGGTGCTCTCGGCGCGGCGCTTCTCGTCGATGCGGCTGAGGAAGTAGTCCTCGAGTGTCTTGCGCGCCTGGATGCCGCGCCACCACTTCAACGGCGGAACCGGCGTGCGCACGATCGCGTTGCCCGCGCGCGTGGTGGTGGTGAACGCGTGGTTCACGGTCGTGACGAGCTTCTTGTCGGTGCCGGCCGGGACGCCCATGAACACCTCGGAGGCGATGTCGAGCGTCAGTTCCTTGATGGCCGGATAGAACAGGAACCGCGGATCGTCGGACACCCAGTCGTTGGCCAGGACCTGCGACGCGACCGAGTCGATGTGCGGGATGTACCCGGTGAGCCGCGAGCGGGTGAACGCGTCCTGCATGATCCGGCGGTGGTACATGTGCTCGTCGAAGTCGAGCAGCATCAGGCCACCTTCGAAGAACGGCCCGATCACCGGATCCCACGCACGCTGCGAGTAGTCCTTGTTGCGGTTCGAGAAGACCGTCTGGGTGGCGTCCGGGCCCAGCGCCATCACCGACGACAACGCAGGTGAGTAGGCGTAGTGGATCGGGCCGTTGCGGCGGTATTGCTCCAGGATGAAGTCGGGGCCGCCGCGGAAGATCTCGATCATGTGCCCGAGGACCGGCAGGCCGGAGTCGCCCATGATCGGCTTGAGACCGCTGCCTGCGGGCGGGGTGGAGAACACGAACTGGTCCCACTGCTTGCGCTTCAGCCGCTTCTCGATGGCTCCCATGCCGGGGATGGTGTTGGGCGTGGGCGTGAATCGGCGCCGTGCCTGATCCAACAGATAGCGGGGAGTACTGATGGTGGTGGGCATGTATCGCGCTCCTGACGTTGCTGACGTTGCAAGTCTGTGGTGGACGTCACTTGTGACACTCATCTTGGATGTCATACTTGACGCATGTCAAGTTTTGATTTGGCGCGTCGCGGGTGCCAAGGTTTAAACCCATGACCGCCGAATCCGTACCGCAGGGCAGCAACGGTTCTGCCGGCGCCACCGCCGCGCAGGCCCGTCGCTCCAGGGGCGACCGGCAACGGGAGGCCATCGTCGCCGCCGTGCGCGAACTCCTCGAGGAACAGCCGTTCGCGGACATCTCGGTGAGCACGATCAGTGAGCGCGCCGGTGTCGCCCGGTCGGGCTTCTACTTCTACTTCGATTCCAAGTACGCGGTGCTGGCCGTGATCCTGGCCGAGGCGATGGAAGAACTCGACGCGCTCACGCACAACTTCGCGCCGCGCGGTGAGAACGAGTCGCCTGCCGCATTCGCCAAGCGCATGGTGGGCAGCGCCGCGGCGGTGTACGCCACCAACGACCCGGTCATGTCGGCCTGCACCGTCGCGCAGAACACCGACGCGCAGATCCGCGACATCATGAACGACTTCGAGGACGCCACGATCGCCAAGATCGTCGGCGTCATCGAACAGGACACCGGAGCCCGGCCGATCTCCGACGATCTGCCCGCACTGGTGCGCACCCTGACCGCGACCACGGCGATGACACTGTCGCGTGACGCCGGGTTCGTGGGCCGTGACGCCGATCCCGCGCGTGCCGTCGAGATCGTCGAACGCCTGTGGCTCAGCGCGCTGTGGGGTGGCCTGCCGGAGTAGAACTCCCCGGTAAGGTCACCGCTATGGCGCAGGGGAGCGACTTCGCGGGCAAGAGATGTTTCGTGACCGGGGCGGCCAGCGGCATCGGCCGCGCCACGGCGCTCGCGCTGGCCGCGGCGGGCGCGGAGCTCTACCTGACCGACCGCGACGCCGACGGATTGGCGCTCACCGTCGCCGATGCGCGCGCGCTCGGCGCCGAGGTGCCCGCGCACCGCGCGCTCGACATCTCCGACTACGACCAGGTCCGCGAGTTCGCCAAGGACATCCACGCCGTGCACGGGTCGATGGACGTGGTGATGAACATCGCGGGGGTGTCCGCGTGGGGCACCGTCGACCGGCTCAGTCACCAGCAGTGGCGGTCGATGGTCGACATCAACCTCATGGGGCCCATCCATGTCATCGAGGAGTTCATCCCGCCGATGATCGAGGCGCGTCGCGGTGGCCACCTGGTCAACGTGTCCTCTGCGGCCGGCCTGGTCGCCCTGCCGTGGCACGGTGCCTACAGCGCAAGCAAATTCGGCCTGCGCGGGGTGAGTGAGGTGCTGCGCTTCGACCTGGCGCGCCACCGCATCGGGGTGTCGGTGGTGGTGCCCGGCGCGGTGAAGACCGGCCTGGTGCAGACCGTCGAGATCGCCGGCGTCGACCGCGAGGATCCCAACGTCAAGAAGTGGGTGGATCGCTTTGCCGGACACGCGATCTCACCCGAGAAGGCCGCCACGAAGATCCTCGCCGGGGTACAACGCAACCGGTTTTTGATCTACACCTCGGCCGACATCCGCGCGCTGTACACGTTCAAGCGCGTGGCCTGGTGGCCCTACAGCGTGGCGATGCGCCAGGTGAATATGCTGTTCACCCGCGCTCTGCGCTCCGGCACATCGCCACGCTGATCTCAGTGCGCGGGTTCCTCCCCGCGGTCGAGGCCGAGCGCATCGGTCATGGTGAAGAACAGATCGGTCTGATCGGTCAGCCCGACGACGTTCGCGGCCCTCGGACCGAAGGCCGCGACACGCACCTGGGTTCCGGTGTGGGTCTCGCTCTCGACGTCGACATCGGCGGAAGTGCCGTAGCTGACCGTCATCTCGGCGTCATCGGCCGTGACGAGCTTGCGGGTCAGGCCCGGGTACATGGTGTCGCGGACCCGCTCGACGGGCTGCTTGGTGTCCTCGGCGATGTCGCGCAGGTCGTCCTCGCTGAGGGCCTCCACGATCTGGCTGCTGTGACCGTGGTCGGCGGTCACGACGACCAGCGTGTTGCCGTCCTCGCGGGCGAACTTGAGCGCGGTCTGCACGGCCTCGTCGAAGTCCACCGTCTCGCCGATCTGGCCGCACGGGTCGGCGTCGTGGTCCTTCTTGTCGATCGACGCGCCTTCCACCTGCAGGTAGAAGCCCTTGTCCTGACCGGCTTTTCCGTTCTTCAACAGATCGATGGCCTTCTGCGTCATCGCGGCCAGCCTGGGGACCTCGGACCCGCGCTCGGGATTGTCGGTGCACTTGGCCGCGGGCTGCAGGTAGCCGTGGCGCACGGCGGGCGGGCCTGACCAGCGCACCGGCATGTTGCCGTCGGCGAACAGCCCGATCACCGGATTGTCCTGATCGGCCGCGGTGACGGCGTCGAGTTCGCTTGCGGTGCGCACGATCTGGAACCCACGCTCCTTGGCCTGGGCTTCGAGCGTCTTGCCCTTGTACTCGCCGCCGTTCGCGGTCTGGGAGAACGTCTCGGCGCCGCCGCCCAATGTCAGGTCCGGGCGGGTGGTCAGCAACTGCTCGGTCACCGAACCCGGCCCGCCGTTCTCCAGGGCGTCGGCCGCGCAATCGGCTGCGGTCTGGACCGGGCCGTAGCAGTCACGCTCGCTGATGTGGGAGAACAGCGACGCCGGGGTGGCGTCCTGGATCTCCGACGTGGTGACGTCACCGGTCGCGAAACCCTGTGCCTTGGCGAGTTCGAGGATCGTCTTCTGCGGGTTGCCCTTGATGTCGATGCCCAGCGCGCCGTTGTAGGTCTTGGTGCCGGTGGTCCATCCCGTGGCGCTCGCGGCCGAATCGGTGACGTAGTTGGGCTTACCGTCCTTGTTGAGCGCGTAGGTGGTGTACTGCCCGCTCAGCGGCAGCGCGTCGAGGCCGTCGAAGCTTCCGCCTGCGCCCTTTTCGTAGTTGCGGGCCATGGTGATCTCCGAGTCGCCCATGCCGTCGCCGACCAGCAGGATGACATTGCGGGCCTTGCCGCCGTTGATCGCGCTGCGCTCGGTGTCGGTCTGGTCGCCGTCGATACGGCGCGCGCCACCGTTGGTCACGATGTCGCCGTCGGCCGAGCGGTGCACCGTGTCACCGCTGGACTCCGTGGTGGTGTCGCTGCTGCAGGCCGTGAGCGGCAGCAGCGCGGCGGCCCCGATCACCACCGTCGCTCTGAGATAGGTACTGACAAGCACGGCTTCTCCTAGACTCGTGTGAGATTCGTGTGAACTGATCGCGAGTCACATAAGCCGACGCAGATGAACGGACACTGACCTGAACACGAACTGTTCAGGACCTAGCGGTTTCCCCAGTGCCACGACGGCGTCGAGAGCAGGCCCTGCCCGGTCACCTTGGTCTCGCCCCACTGCTTGTACAACTCGATCTCGACGGCGCCACCCGGACCATCGTCGCCGATCGGGGTGGTGTCGAGGAACTCCAGCAGCGCACGCGAGTGCGTGACCACCACGACCTGCGTCCGGGTGGCCGCGGTGCGGATCAGCGACGCCAGCGGACGCACGAGGTCGGGATGCAGTGACGTCTCCGGTTCGTTGAGCACCATGAGCGACGGTGGGCTCGGGCTCAGCAATGCGGCCGCCCACAGCAGGAAACGCAGTGTGCCGTCGGACAGTTCGGCAGCCCGTAGCGGACGCAGCATGCCGCGCTGGTGCAGTTGCAGGTCGAACAGGCCGTCGCTGGCCGCGACGGACACCCTGGCGCCGTCGAACGCGTCGGCCACGGCCCGCTGCAGGTCGTCGAGGCCCGCTTCGATGATGGTCTGCACGGCTGCCGCCAGATCGGAGCCGTCGTCGGACAACACCGGGGTGCGGGTGCCGACGTGCGGGTGGCGGGCGGGAGCGCCCGCATCCACGCGGAAACCGTCGTAGAAACGCCAGTCGCGCAGGCGTTCTGAGACCGCGGACGACTCGGGCAGCGCGTGGGGATGGGCGTACTCGGCGAGCACGCTGCGATACGGCGGCAGTGATCGGCTCAGTTCGTCGAAGCCGCGCCCGGATTCCGCGGCGGCCTCGGCGTACTCCCTGGTGCGCCGTACCAGCGTCGAACTCGGGCGCAGCACCGGACCGGCGAAGACCACCTCGCGCTTGATCTCGGGGTCGAGCGTGAACGCCGACGGGGTGCCGCCGGCAGGCGCACCCGCCATCTGCGGCAGGCCGAGATCGACCAGATAGCCGAAGTCGTCTGCCGCGAAGCCCATTTCGAGCGAGACCGGCCGCGTGCGGGTGGTGCCCGTGGCCTGTTCGGCCGGGCGCTCGGGCCCTGCCCACAGCACCGACTGCAGGCCGCCTTCGCGTGCGAGTGAGCCGATCACCTGCCCGCGCCCGCAGTCGGCCAGCAGCCGCAGGGCACGGTAGACCGAGGACTTCCCGGTGCCGTTGGCGCCGGTGATCACCGTGAGCTCGGTCAACGGCAGGACCACCTCGCGCAGCGCGCGGTAACCGCGGATGGCGACGGTCTGCAGCATGGCGTCGAGATTATGTTCCGGTGCCGACAGTCGGCGCCGCCACGTCGTCCATCGCGAGTTCCAGCCGCACCCCGAGCAGCCGTACCGGACGGTCGAGTTCGAACTGGTCCAGCACCGCCAGTGCCGTGGCGACGATCTGATCGGCGTCGGTGCCCGGCGTGGGCAGCTTGCGGATCTTGGTGCGGGTGTAGAAGGTGCTGGTGCGCACCGTGACCGCGACGCGGGTGACGGTGCGGCCCTGCTCGACGATCTCGGTCAGCGTCTGCAGCGCGAGATCACGGACGGCCGAGTCGATCTCGCGGCGGTCGGTCAGATCCTGCGGGAACGTCACCACGTGGCTGCGGGAGCGGGGGATCCACGGTTCGGAGCTGACCTCGGTGTCGCCACCGCCCTTGGCGAGCAGAAGGATCCACAACCCGGTGCTCGGGCCGAACGCGGCCGTCAGCACCGATGCGTCCGTCGCGGCCAGGTCGGCGACCGTCGTGATCCCCATCGCGGCAAGCTTCTTCGTCGTCTTGGGCCCGATGCCCCACAGCGCGTCGGGCGGTCGGTCGCCCATCACGGTCATCCAGTTGGCCTCGGTCAGCACGTAGATGCCCGCGGGTTTGGCGAATCCGGTGGCGACCTTGGCGCGCTGCTTGTTGTCGCTGATCCCCACCGAGCAGGACAGTCCCGTCTCGGCCGCGACCACGGTGCGGATGCGCTCGGCCAGCTCGACGGGGTCGGCGTCCGGCTCGAGGTCGGCGCCCAGGTAGGCCTCGTCCCAGCCCCACACCTCAAGCGGGTGTCCTAGGTCGCGCAGCAGGCCCATGACCTGTTCGGAGGCCTCGTCGTAGGCGGCCGGATCCGACGGGAGGAAGGTGGCGTCGGGGCAGCGCCGGGCCGCGGCCCGCAGCGGCATCCCGGCGTGCACGCCGAACTCGCGCGCCTCGTACGAGGCGCAGGTGACGACCTTGCGCGGCTCGGTGGGGTCCCCGCTGCCGCCGACGATGACCGGCAGGCCGCGCAGATCGGGGCGACGACGCAGTTCCACCGACGCCAGGAACTGGTCGAGGTCGACGTGGAGCACCCAACTGGTCATCGCGCTAGTGGCCACACAGCTTTCGGGCGACGTCGGCCCAGGCGGCGGCCTGGACCTCGCAGCTGCGTCCGCGTTCGAGTTGATAGGCGACGTAGTCGGCGTCGAGCAGGGCGACGAGCGCGTCGGCCTGTGCGTCGAGGTCGCCCGTGGTCCCCGCGGCCTGCAGCAGCATCCGGACGTGGGACCGGTGCAGCGTGTCCGGCCCGCCGAAGCGTGCCTGCGGATCGCGCGCGGCGTCGGAGAGCAGTGCGTGGTGCTCGCGGACGAACTTCATCCGTTCGCGGCCGTAGGCGAGCAGACGGTCGAGGGGAGGGGCCCCGGGACCGAGCGGCGGCGGCCCGAAGATGAACGCGTCCTGGTGGGCCTTCTCGTCCTCGTCGAGCAGCACCATCATCAGCCCGGCGCGGGTGCCGAAGCGGCGGAACAGGGTGCCCTTGCCGACGCCGGCCTCGACGGCGATGTCGTCGGTGCTCACGGCGTCGGGTCCGCGCTCGGCGATGAGCCGGCGCGCCGCGTCGAGGATCGCGGCCCGGTTCCGGGCGGCGTCGCCGCGCTCCTGCGGCGCGCGGTCGGTGACCTCGAGCCGGACGGAGCGGTCAGTGGCTGCCACGACAGCCACCTTATCTGTGAATTTCTGTGAATCCGGCCGAGTGGGAATGAATCGGACTGCGGTCCGGTTGATCGGGGACGAAACCCGACCACAAGAATCTCATGAAAGGACGGCTCATGGCCGAAATCAAGGTGTTGGTACTCGTCGGCAGCCTCCGGGCGGCGTCCATCAACCGCCAACTCGCCGAACTGGCAGTCGAGACCGCGCCCGACGGTGTGGACCTGCAGGTGTTCGACCGGCTGGCCGAGGTGCCGTTCTACAACGAAGACATCGACACCGCTGATGTGCCCGAGCCGGCCGCGGCGCTGCGTGCCGCGGCGGTCGAGGCGGACGCAGCCCTGCTCGTCACCCCCGAGTACAACGCCACCATCCCCGCCGTCCTCAAGAACGCCATCGACTGGCTGTCGCGGCCGTACGGCAGTGGCGCGCTGCACGGCAAGCCGGCCGCCGTGATCGGCGCCGCGCACGGGCGCTACGGCGGTGTGTGGGCGCACGACGAGACCCGCAAGTCGCTGGGCGTCGCAGGCCCGCGCGTGGTCGAGGACGTCAAGCTGTCGATCGCAGCGTCGACGCTGGACGACAAGCACCCGCGCGAGAACGCCGAGGTGACCGTGAGTGTCCGGGAAGCCGTCGCCAAGCTTGTGGCGGCCGTCGCCGAGGTGCCCGCCGGGGTCGCCTGACACCTTCTCCCACGTTTTCTCTCCAAGCCGCCGGCGCGGGTCCGAACGACCCCGCCGGCGGCTTTGCTGTCCGGGGGTCGCGTTCCGGCGACTTGTCGGTGGTCGGTGCTACATATGGGGGTGGAACGCGACACGCCCCCGCGGGCGTGACACGACACGCCGGAGAAGTTGGCCGGAGCAAGCTTACGACCTGGGAATTTCAGAAATGTTATTCAGAACATCTTGTATGGCTTCTTCTGTGGGGCCACTAGGTGTAGTGTCTGAGAGACCGACAGGCCACCACAGTTCGGGAGCCCGCCGGAGCGCAGCGAACCCGGCCGAGTCGGTTTCCGAACCGGCCGGATGGCTGGCCCGGATGGCAGGAATTTTGGCGGCCCGCGGGTCGCTGAACTTCAGCGAGAAGCAGTAACCGTACCAGTTGCCAGTCACTGTCCAGATTCCTTTCACTCACCGCAAGAGGAGCCGTGCCGAAGATGACCGTCACCGTGTACACCAAGCCCGCATGCGTGCAGTGCAACGCCACCTACAAGGCGCTGGACAAGCTGGGCATCGCCTACGAGACGGTCGACATCACCGTCGACAGCGAGGCCCGTGACTACGTCATGGCGCTCGGCTACCTGCAGGCACCGGTCGTGGTGGCCGGCAACGAGCACTGGTCGGGCTTCCGCCCCGACCGCATCAAGGCACTCAGCGCCGCGACGATCAGCGCGTAACGACGACAGGACGGACAACGGGGGAGGGGATCGCGATGAGCAACCTCGTCTATTTCTCCAGCGTCTCGGAAAACACGCATCGTTTCGTCCAGAAGCTGGGGATCCCCGCGATCCGCATCCCACTGCACGAGCGCATCGAGGTCGATGAGCCCTACGTGCTGGTGGTCCCCACCTACGGCGGTGGGCGGACCACCCCGGACATCAACGCTGGGGGCTACGTCCCCAAGCAGGTCATCGCGTTCCTCAACAACGAACACAACCGGTCGTTGATCCGCGGCGTCATCGCCGCGGGCAACAACAACTTCGGTGCGGAGTTCGCCTATGCGGGCAATGTGATCGCGCGCAAGTGTGGCGTGCCGTACCTGTATCGCTTCGAACTGATGGGTACCCCGGACGATGTGGAAGCCGTCCGGGCAGGTTTGAAAGACTTCTGGAAGGAACAGACGTGCCACCCACCGTCACAGCTGCAGAGCCTGTAACCACCACCGGGCACGTGTTGCCGGGGGAGGCGGATTACCACGCGCTCAACGCGATGCTGAATCTGTACGACGCCGACGGCAAGATTCAGTTCGAAAAGGACAGGGAAGCCGCCAAGCAGTACTTCCTGCAGCACGTCAACCAGAACACGGTCTTCTTCCACAGCCAGGACGAGAAGCTCGACTACCTGATCGAGAACGAGTACTACGAGCGCGAGGTGCTCGACCAGTACTCCCGCGACTTCATCAAGAGCCTGCTGGACCGCGCGTACGCCAAGAAGTTTCGGTTCCCCACGTTCCTCGGTGCGTTCAAGTACTACACGTCCTACACGCTGAAGACCTTCGACGGTAAGCGCTACCTGGAGCGTTTCGAGGACCGCGTCGTCATGGTCGCGTTGACCCTGGCCGCAGGCGACACCGAACTCGCCGAGAAACTCGTCGACGAGATCATCGACGGCCGGTTCCAGCCGGCCACCCCCACGTTCCTCAACTCGGGCAAGAAGCAGCGCGGCGAGCCGGTGTCCTGCTTCCTGTTGCGCATCGAGGACAACATGGAGTCCATCGGGCGTTCCATCAACTCGGCGCTGCAGCTGTCCAAGCGCGGCGGCGGAGTCGCGCTGCTGCTGAGCAACATCCGCGAGCACGGCGCGCCCATCAAGAACATCGAGAACCAGAGCTCGGGCGTCATCCCCATCATGAAGCTGCTGGAGGACTCGTTCTCCTACGCCAATCAGCTGGGTGCCCGTCAGGGCGCGGGCGCGGTGTACCTGCACGCCCACCACCCCGACATCTACCGGTTCCTGGACACCAAGCGCGAGAACGCCGACGAGAAGATCCGGATCAAGACGCTCTCGCTGGGTGTCGTGATCCCCGACATCACCTTCGAGCTGGCCAAGAAGAACGAGGACATGTACCTGTTCTCGCCGTACGACGTCGAGCGCGTCTACGGGGTGCCGTTCGCCGACGTCTCGGTCACCGAGAAGTACTACGAGATGGTCGACGACGCGCGGATCCGCAAGACCAAGATCAACGCGCGCGAGTTCTTCCAGACGCTGGCCGAGCTGCAGTTCGAATCGGGCTACCCGTACATCATGTTCGAGGACACCGTGAACCGGTCCAACCCGATCGCGGGCAAGATCACGCACTCGAACCTGTGCTCGGAGATCCTGCAGGTCTCCACGCCGTCGGAGTTCAACGACGACCTGTCCTACGCCAAGGTGGGCAAGGACATCTCCTGCAACCTCGGCTCGCTCAACATCGCCAAGGCCATGGACTCGCCGGACTTCGCGCAGACCATCGAGGTGGCGATCCGTGCGCTCACCGCGGTGAGCGATCAGACCCACATCACGTCCGTGCCGTCGATCGAGCAGGGCAACAACGATTCCCACGCCATCGGCCTGGGGCAGATGAACCTGCACGGATACCTTGCGCGGGAACGCATCTACTACGGTTCCGAAGAGGGCATCGACTTCACGAACATCTACTTCTACACGGTGCTGTTCCACGCGCTGCGCGCGTCGAACAAGATCGCGATCGAGCGCGGGACGCACTTCAAGGGATTCGAGAAGTCCAAGTACGCCTCGGGCGAGTTCTTCGACAAGTACACCGATCAGGTGTGGGAGCCCAAGACCGACAAGGTGCGCCGGCTGTTCGCCGACGCCGATATCCACATCCCCACGCAGGACGACTGGAAGCAGTTGAAGGAGTCGGTGCAGAAGCACGGCATCTACAACCAGAACCTGCAGGCCGTCCCGCCGACGGGGTCGATCTCCTACATCAACCACTCGACGTCGTCGATCCACCCGGTCGCGTCGAAGATCGAGATCCGCAAGGAAGGCAAGATCGGTCGCGTCTACTACCCGGCGCCGTACATGACCAACGACAACCTGGACTACTACCAGGACGCGTATGAGATCGGGTACGAGAAGATCATCGACACCTACGCCGCGGCCACCCAGCACGTGGACCAGGGTCTGAGCCTGACGTTGTTCTTCAAGGACACCGCCACCACGCGTGACGTGAACAAGGCCCAGATCTACGCATGGCGCAAGGGCATCAAGACGCTCTACTACATCCGCCTGCGCCAGATGGCCTTGGAGGGAACCGAAGTCGAGGGTTGCGTCAGCTGCATGCTGTGACGCGCTGAGTTTTTCGCCGAGAGTGCGGTTTCATACGTGACACGCCGAGTGTCGCGGATGGGACCGCACTTTCGCGTTGAGCGGGCGCGGCTTGAGTGCCGTACTGACGTTCTCTGATGCCGAGCGTGCGTTCTCATACGCGTTCGGCGGCGTGTTGCGTATGAAACCGCACGGTCGGCGGGGGTTTCAGTGCTCGCGGGACTGCTCTGCCCGCTGTGCCTTGCGTTCACGCTCCTCGCGCAGCACCTCCTGGTAGCTCTCGCGCTCGGCTGCGAGCCACTCCGGGGCCTCGGCGATGATCTGGTTGATCTCCTCGGTGGTGAGGGCATCGCCGACGCCGTTGCGGGCGAGTGCGGCGATCGAGATGCCGAGCTTGGCTGCGACGAGGTTCTTGGGGTGCGGGCCGTTCTTGCGCAGATCCTGCAGCCACTGCGGCGGGTCGGCCTGCAGTGCGGCGAGTTCCTCGCGGGTGATCGCGCTCTGTTGGAACTCCGCAGGCGTCGCGGGCAAATACACGTCCAGCTTCTTCGCCGCGGTGGCGGGTTTCATGGACTGCGCGTTCGGCCTGCTCATGGATCCAGCCTATCGGTAGCCTGAGGCGGTGACCCCGCTGTCCCTCACCCTCGGCTACATGCCCGGCGGGACGCCCGCGAAGTGGGCGCGGATCTGGGCGCAGCGCCATCCCGACGTGCTACTCGACCTGCATCCCGTCGCCGCCGCGGACGCCGCCGACGCCGTGCGGTCCGGAACCGTCGACGTCACGCTGCTGCGCCTGCCCACCGACACGACCGGACTGGCCGTCATCCCGCTGTACGAGGAGACGACGGTGGCCGTGGTGCCCACCGACCACGTCTTCGCCGCGGCCGACGAGATCACCGCGGCCGACCTCGACGGCGAGCCGACGCTGGTACCCCTCGACAACGTCGTCGAATGGTCCGCGGGAAACCCCGTCGAGCACCGACCCGAAACCACGGCGGACGCTATCGAACTCGTCGCCGCGGGCATGGGGGCACTCGTCGTCCCGCAGTCGCTCGCGCGGTTGCACCACCGCAAGGACCTCACCTACCGCCCGATCACCGACGCGCCCACGTGTCCGGTGGCGATCGCGTTCCCAGAGGGGACACCGTCGGAACTGGTCGAGGAGTTCATCGGGATCGTGCGGGGGCGTAAACCCAATTCGTCACGCGGGCAGACACAACCGGCGCCGAAGCGCACCGCGCGCGAGAAGACCCTCGCCAAACAGGCCGCCCGCGCGGCCGCAGGCAAGGTCGCGCGCAAGCCGGTCAAACGCGGGAAACGCTGACTACCGGATGGTGACCGATCCGTCGTCGTTGATCAGCCACGCCGGGTTCACCGCGACCTCCCACACGTGGCCGTCGAGGTCGGTGAAGTAGCCGGAATAGCCACCCCAGTAGGTCTTTTCGGCCGGTTTGACGATCGTGCCGCCCGCGGCCTGCACCTGCGTCATGACCTCGTCGACCTCGGCCTCGGTGCGCTGGTTGATCGCGATGCTGATGCCGCTGAACCGACCGTCGACCGCGACGCCGGTGTCGGTGGCCAGATCGGCACGGCCGAACAGCGCCAGGGCGATGCCGGGCAGTTGGTAGAACACCACCTCGTCGTAGGCGCCGGTCGCGGTCCAGCCCAGCCCCTCCTCGAAGAACCGCCGGGACGCTGCCAGGTTGTCGACACCGAGGGTGATCAGGCTGATGCGCTGTTCCATGCGGCCGACCCTAGTCGGCCTTGTGCCCAGCTTGAGCAAAGTGCGTCCCGTAGCCAAATCGCCCACTGGTTTTCACCTTCCTGACAGGCGTTTCACAGCATCGGCGCACGCAGAAATTTGCTTGCCGCGTCCACAACCATGAAACGTTTCAATTCTGCGCGCGGTTTCGCTATTGTCCTCGGGGAATTGCGTCGTGTGTGCCTCGCCACACCGGCGCCGTCGGTGACGCGCACACCGCTCTCGTGATCGCGTCGACAACGAAAGGCCAGGGATGACCGCAGGGACGAACAGTGCGCCCACCGCGTCGGCCGCAGCACCGTTCTTGAGCCGGGAGCGCATCATCGCGCCACCTGGCTGGAGTCGGTGGCTGGTGCCACCGGCGGCGTTGTCGATCCATCTCTCCGTCGGCGCGGCCTACTCGTGGAGCGTCTTCAAGAAACCGTTGGAAGGCGCCCTCGGCATCTCCGGCACCCTCAGCGCGCTGCCGTTCACCATCGGCATCGTCATGCTCGGGCTCTCGGCCGCGGTGTTCGGCACGTGGGTGGACCGCAACGGCCCCCGCAAGGCGATGTTCGCCGCGATGTGCTGCTTCTGCGGCGGCTGGCTCGTCGGGGCGGCCGGCCTGGCGCTGGGGCAATATTGGATCGTGTTGCTCGGCTACGGCGTGCTGGGCGGAATCGGCTGGGGGATCGGCTACATCTCGCCGGTCTCGACGCTGATGAAGTGGTTCCCCGACAAGCCGGGTATGGCGACCGGTCTGGCGATCATGGGATTCGGTGGCGGCGCGCTGATCGCGTCGCCGTGGTCGACCGCCATGCTCAACGCGTTCGGGTCGAGCACCGGCGGCATCGCCAAGACATTCCTGGTGCACGGCATCGTCTACGCGGTGTTCATGTCCCTGGGCTGGATGCTGGTGCGCGTACCGCGCGCGGACTGGCGGCCCCACGGGTGGACGCCACCGCCGGTGCAGGCGGGCTCGATCGTCACCGGTGGGCAGGTGTCGGCCAACAACGCGATCAAGACCCCGCAGTTCTGGCTGCTGTGGATCGTGTTGTGCTTCAACGTGACCGCGGGCATCGGCATCCTGGAGAAGGCCTCGCCGATCTACCAGGACTACTTCCCGACGGCCGGCGCCGCCGCGGGTGCCCTGGCTGCCGCGGCCGCCGGATATGTGGCGATGCTGTCGTTCGGCAACATGGCCGGGCGCATCGGCTGGTCCAGCCTGTCCGATGTGATCGGCCGCAAGAACGCCTACCGGTTGTACCTGGGTGTCGGCGCGCTGCTGTACCTGACGATCACGCTGATGCAGAACTCCAACAAGCTGGTGTTCCTGATTGCCACCATCGTGATCCTGTCGTTCTACGGCGCCGGATTCGCCACCGTGCCTGCCTATCTGCGCGATCTGTTCGGCACCTTCCAGGTGGGCGCGATCCACGGCAGGCTGCTCACCGCGTGGTCGGCCGCGGGCATCCTGGGGCCGATCATCGTCAACTCGATCGCCGATCACCAGACGGCGGCGGGCAAGGAGGGCCCCGCCCTCTACACCCTGTCCTTCTCGATCATGATCGGGCTGTTGGTCGTGGCGCTGGTGTGCAACGAGCTCATCCGGCCGGTGTCGTCGAAATGGCATGAGCCCGCGACCGATACCACCGATCCGATTGCCGAGGAGGCCCGCCGGTGAGCGAAACACCAGTCGAACTGCACGAATACCAGCCGACCGTGCCGAAGGTGTACATCGCGTTGGCATGGCTGTGGGTCGCCGTGCCCTTCGCCTACGGCGTATACCAGCTGCTGCTCAAGGTCGGTCAACTGTTCGGGTAGCCGGACGAAAATGGGTGGAGCGCAGCGGCGTATCCAGGCACCCTGGAGCCGTGACCGTACAGCTGCACCCGTCGCCGTCGGCGTTCGAACCGGTGGCCGGTGCGGTGTACCGCGCCGACCCGGTTCTGTTCACCAATGAGCTGACGGCGCTTCGGACCTCCCCGTGGCCCGCCGGTCAGGTGCTGCTGTCGGTGTCGGACGAGTCGACACCGGTGGGTGCGGCGGTCCAGATGCGGGGTTCGGTGCTCCTGGTCAGCGGGCTCCCACCACACGTCGCCGCTGCCGCGGCCTGCGAGCTGGTCGAAGTTCAACCGGCCCTGCCGGAGGTGCGTGGGACCCCCGAGGCGACAATGGCTTTCGCGCAGGCGTGGCAGAGCGTGACGGACATACGGGTGATCCCGGGTACAACGGACGTGCTCTACCGGCTGGGCGAGTTGGCCCCGCCGCTCGGTGTGTCGGGAGACTGGCGGCCGGCGCACGACGAGGACACGGATCTGCTGTCGGCCTGGCTGGACGCGTTCTACGTCGAGGCGTTCGGCTCCGAGCCCGACATCGACGCGGCTCGCGTTGGGCTGCAGGCGATCTACGACGCGGGTGGGCAGATTCTGGTGTGGACGGCGGCCGGGGTGCCCGTGTGCATGGCGAGGGTCCACGCGTGCATCGAGGGCATGGCGCGGATCGGTCCGGTCTACACCCCACCCGAACACCGTGGCCACGGGTATGCCGCGGCGCTGACGTCGGTCGCATCGCGCGCGGCATTGGACCGGGGCGTGCGCGACGTGGTGTTGTTCGCCGATGCGGCCAATCCGGTATCCAATCGGGTCTACCGGCGCATCGGCTTTGCGGCCGTGGCCGAGAACGTGCGGTACCAGTTCACTCCGATGGCCGACGCAGCCCGTTGATCAGCACCGCCACCATCGCGCGGGCGTCGTAACGGGGATCGTCTTCGGCGCCCATGCAGAGGTTGCCGATCGCACGCATGAAGACGTACGGGTCGATGCCCGAACGGATTTCACCGGAGTCGACGGCGGCATCCAGAAGCTGTGCGCACACCGGGACCAGTCGGTCGAGGAAGTAGGCGTGCAGGGTCTGGTAGCGGGCGTTGTCCGAATGCAGCGCCGCGGCCAGGCCGTGCTTGGTGACCAGGAAATCGACGAACTGGTCGACCCACTCCGCGAGCGCGGCGTGCGGCGAGTGCTGCTCCAAGAGGCGCGGCCCGGCGTCGGCGCACGCGTCGACCTGGTGGCGGTACACCGCGATGATGAGGTCGGCGCGCGTGGGGAAGTGCCGGTAGATGGTGCCCATGCCGACGCCGGCGCGGGCCGCGATATCGCGCACCGGCACCTCCACGCCCGCGGCCACGAACGCCGCGGCCGCGGCCTCCAGAAGCGCCTGCTCGTTGCGGCGCGCGTCGGCGCGCTTTCGCGTCGTCTTGTCGGCGTCGGGCATCCGGAGATCCTCTCGTCCCTTGATAAGCGGAACGACGCTCCGTATCGTAGGGGGAGCATTGTTCCGCTTATATGGTGCCAGGCGGGTGCGCCCGTCCGTCGGCATCCGGTGAAAGGCCCGCCCATGTCACTTGCCGAGAATGTGCAGTTCGGCATCTTCACGCCTCCCCATCAGGTCGATTACGCGGATCTGTTGCGCGTCTGGACGGAGGCCGACGAGATCCCCGAGATCGCGCACGCCTGGCTGTTCGACCACCTGATCCCGATCGCGGGAGACGTCACCGGACCTGTGCTCGAGGGGTGGACGCTACTGTCGGCGCTCGCGGCGCAGACGAAGCGTCTGCGTATCGGTTTGATGGTGACCAGCAACAGGTTTCGGCCACCGTCCATGCTCGCCAAGATCGCCACGACCGTCGACATCGTGTCCGGTGGTCGTCTCGATTTCGGCATCGGGTCGGGCTCGCGGCCCGGTCATCCCGTCGCACGGCACGAGTACATCTCGAACGGGCTGCCCTACCACGACGCCGACCACGCGGTCGCGAGTCTGGCCGAGGCGTGCACGCTGATCCGCCGGTTGTGGGCCGAGGAGGAACCGTTTGACTTCGACGGCGGCTTCTACCGATTGGAGCGCGCGTTCGCCAACCCCAAACCGGTGCAGCGGCCCCACCCGCCGATCGTCATCGGCGGACGCGCCAAGGCCACGCTCCGAGTGGTTGCCGAACACGCCGACGTCTGGAACATCCCCGGCGGCGACATCGAGGACATGGTGCGCCGCAGCGCGATGCTCGACGGCTACTGCGCCGAAATCGGCCGGGACTCAAAGGAGATCACGCGGTCCACGGTGCTCGGAGTGTCCTACGACCAGCCGGGGCAGACCCGGGCCGCGGTGAAAGAAGCCGTCGACGCCGGGTTCGGCCACATCGTCCTGATGCTGCCGACCCCGTACCCCGACAACGCCGTCCGCTGGGTCGCCGACGAAATCACCACGCCGACGGCGTCATAGACAGCACGAGTGTGAAACCTCTGCGAAAAATCGGCAGATTTCTCGCAGAGGCTTCACACTCGTGAGGCGTTACTTCTTGATGACGTGCTGCGGGCCCTGGGCCTTCTTGTAGAGGGCCTTGAGCATGCGGTCGCGGAAGGCGGCGTTGTCGATCAGCTTCACGCCGGCCTCTGCCAGCTTGGGCTTACCGATCAACTTGTGCATGTAGCGGCCACGGCGGTATTCGCGCCCCCACGCGGCCTCCATGCGCTGCGCGTAGTTGGTGAAGTCGTCGGGGCCACCGTTCTGCAGCGCCGCGATCGCGCATTCACCTGCGGCCAAACCGGATTCGAGCGCCTTGGAGATGCCCGCGCCCGAGGCGGGCTTGCCCGCACCCAGCGAGTCGCCGGTGAACAGCACGCCCGGACGCCACGGCGGCCACGCCGTGAAGCCCATGGGCAATCGCCATGCGCGCACGCTCTTGTTCTTCTTGAGTTCCTCGATGGGCGGCAGCTCCCACGCGCGCGGAAGCGAGCGCAGGAACTCGCCGAGGAACTGCGTCGCGTTGATCGACTGCCAGTTCTTGTAGCTGTTGACGTAGCCCAGCCCGATGTTGAACATGCCGTTGCCCATCGGGAACACCCAGCCGTAGCCGGGTAGCTGATCCCCTTGGAACACCAGCTTGAGATAGATGTCCAGGCTGTCGGAGTCCGGCCGGTTGGCATGCATCTCGGAGCGGATCGCGATCGCGGAGTAGCCGTTGTACTCCGAGTCGATCTTGAGCGCGCGCTTGATCGGTGAGTAGGCGCCGTCGGCCGCGATCACCGCGTCGCCGTACACCTTCTCACCGCTCTTGAGCACCACGCCGATCACGCGGCCGTTGGCGTCGAACTCGGGTCCGGCCACCTCGGCGCCCTGGCGTACCTCGGCACCCGCGGACTCGGCGTGCTTGAGCAGCACCGTGTCGAGGTGGGTCCGGCTGACGGTGTGGCCGTGGTCGGGCATCCCGGGCCTGCGCGGGAACGACAGCTCCCATTCGCTGGGGCTGAAGACCGTCACACGGTTGACCCGGTGATAGGTGGCGACCTCGTCGGCCAGTCCCATCTTCTGCAGGTAGCTCACCGCGCGTGCGGTCAGTCCGTCGCCGCACGGCTTGTCGCGGGGGAACTCCGCTTTGTCCAGGACGACCACTTTGGCGCCGGTCTGTGCGGCCTGCCATGCCGCTGCCGACCCCGATGGGCCGCCACCAGCAATGACCAGGTCGTATCGCTGCGTCATGAGCCTCGTCTCGTTGATTGAGTGTCGCTGAAATAGTACCCAAGCCCGCACGCGCCAGTGTGGCGGGAAAACAACCGGCCACCGGGGGTGATCGCGTGTTGGTGTGCGGTCTGAGCAGGTCAGCACTATCAGGGCGAGTACAGTAATCGCGTGCGGCGAGGGTCGAGATCACATTCCGGCGGTCCGGGGGTCAAGGTTGACGCCCGCAGTGAGCGCTGGCGTGAGCACCGTAAAAAGGTGCGCTCGGAGATCGTCGACGCCGCGTTCCGTGCGATCGACCGGCTGGGCCCCGAGCTGAGTTTGCGCGAGATCGCCGAAGAGGCCGGCACCGCCAAACCCAAGATCTACCGTCACTTCACCGACAAGTCGGACCTGTTCCAGGCGATCGGCGAGCGGTTGCGCGACATGCTGTGGTCGGCGATCTTCCCGTCGATCAACCTCGCCTCCGATCCGGCCCGCGAGGTGATCCGTCGCAGCGTCGAACAGTACGTGCGATTGGTCGACGAACATCCCAACGTACTGCGGTTCCTCATCCAGGGGCGGTTCGCCGAGCAGAGCGAGTCGACCATGCGCGCGCTCAACGAGGGCCGCGGCATCACGCTCGCGATGGCCGACATGTTCTCCCACGAACTTCGCGAGATGGAACTCGACGGCGCCGCCATCGAACTGGCCGCGTTCGCGACGTTCGGCGCGGCCGCGTCGGCCACGGACTGGTGGCTGGGCAGTAAAGAGGACAGCCCGCGCCGCATGCCCGCAGACGAGTTCGTCAACCACCTGACCACGATCATGGTCGGCTCCATCAACGGCACCTGCGAGCTGCTGGGCATCCGGATCGACCCGGATCTGCCCCTGCACGAGGGTGTGCAGCGCCGCGAACGCGCCAGTTAGTCACACCAGTCACATCGCGCAACTCTCGGGGTGGTCCGAGCGTTGACAGGTCAGCCACCGCGCCGGACACTGGCAAATATCCGGTACCGGCGTTCCCAGGAAAGGACCTGAAACCATGACGGCTGCCGACCAGCAACCCATCCGGACCCGCGCCCTGGTGATCGGCACCGGGTTCTCCGGGCTGGGCATGGCCATCGAACTGCAGCGCCGTGGCGTCGACTTCCTGATTCTGGAGAAGGCCGACGAGATCGGCGGCACCTGGCGCGACAACACCTACCCGGGATGCGCGTGCGACATCCCGTCGCACATGTACTCGTTCTCGTTCGAGCCCAAGGCCGACTGGAAGCACATGTGGTCCTTCCAGCCCGAGATCCAGGACTACCTGCTGGGCGTGACGGCCAAATACGGACTGCGCCGTCACATCCACTTCAACTCGCACGTCGACCGCGCGCACTGGGACGACGAGGAACTGCGCTGGCATGTGTTCACCAAGACCGGCCAGGAGTACATCGCCCAGTTCCTGGTGTCCGGTGCAGGCGGTCTGCACATCCCGCAGATCCCGGACATCGAAGGCCGGGAGTCGTTCGCGGGCGCGGCTTTTCACTCGGCGCAGTGGGACCACAGCGTCGATTTGCGCGGTAAGCGCGTCGCGGTGATCGGCACCGGCGCCAGTGCCATCCAGATCGTGCCGGAGATCGTCAAGGACGTCGCCGAACTGCACCTGTACCAGCGCACCCCGGCCTGGGTGATGCCACGCGTCAACAACGCGTTCCCGCAATGGCTGCGCAACGTCTTCAACTACGTCCCCGGCACCCGCGCGCTGCTGCGCGCGGCCATCTACTGGATCCACGAAGGCGTCGGCTTCGCGATGACCAAAGAGCCGCGGCTGCTCAAGATCGGCGAGTGGATGGGCCGCTACAACATCAACCGCAGCATCAAGGACCCCGAGCTGCGGCGTAAGCTCACGCCGAGCTACCGCGCCGGGTGCAAGCGAATCCTCAACTCCGACACCTACTATCGCGGGATCGCCGACCCCAAGACCCAGGTGATCACCGAGGGCATCGCCCGGATGACGCCGACCGGCATCGTCACCAACGACGGCGTCGAGCATCCCGTCGACATCGTCGTCTACGCCACGGGCTTCCACGTGACCGACTCCTACACCTACGTCGACATCAAGGGTGCCGGCGGCGAAGACCTGGTCGACCGCTGGAACCGCGAGGGCATCCAGGCCCACCGCGGCGTCGCCGTCGCCGGCATGCCGAACCTGTTCTTCCTGCTGGGGCCGAACACCGCGCTGGGTCACAACTCGGTGGTGTTCATGATCGAGCAGCAGATCCGCTACGTCGGGCAGGCCATCGCCGCCGTCGACAAGGCGGGCGCGGCCGCGTTGGCGCCGACCCGGCGCGCGCAGGACGCGTTCAACGCCGAGTTGCAGCGGGATTTGTCCGGCACGGTGTTCAACACGGGCGGTTGCAAGAGCTGGTACCTCGACGAGCACGGCGTCAACCGGACGCTGTGGAGCGGCATGACATGGCAGTACTGGAAGGCGCTGCGCCGCCTCGATCCGTCGGAGTTCGAGTTCCTCGACCAGCGGGTTCTCGCGCGATCCTAGGAGTGCTGCGTCCTGCCAGGGACTTCGGCGCGTCCCTACGTTCGGTGTCATGACGACGAGACCGTGGCGCGCCGGCGCCAGATACATGACCTGGATGATCGCGGCGGTGGCAACCATGATGGCGGTCGGCTGCAGTGGTAACGGCAATGCGGAGAAGCCGGACCGCACCGGCCGGCAGCAACGCAACGCCGAGGTGGTGCGCGACGCGTTCGCGCGTGGTGTCGGGGACCAGAACAGCTTCTATTCGATCCTGACCGACGACGTCGAATGGACAGTGGCGCGCGCCGGTCGGGAGACCACCTACTCCGGCCGCGAGGAATTCCTGCGCGACGGTGCGGGCCCCATCCTGGCCCGCCTCGACGGCCCGATCCAGGCCGACGTGCGGGACCTGGTCACCGAGGGGGACAAGCTGGTCGCGTTCTGGCGGGGGACCGCCACCGCGCGTGACGGGCAGCCCTACGTCAACGACTACGTGTGGGCGATGACGCTGCGCGACGAACGCGTCGCCCGCGTGACGGCGTATCTCGACTTCGTGGTGCTCGACGAGTTGCTGACCCGGGTGACGCCGGCCGACGGCGCGACCGCGCATTCCGCCGCGGCGCGCGGGTGATCCGCGGGCGGGCGCACCGTCGGCAGCCGCCGTCGCGAGGTCGCCGGCGGACGGTGAAACGCCACGTCGCGCTTGCGGAGTTCGCGTGTGAACGCGACACGCCCAACCACAACATCTCGGGGAGCGCCGCGAACTTTCCCACCAGTTGTAGTGTTGGTATCGTCGCCGAGCGCCGAACGGTGACTGCTCAAAAAGCCAGGTGAAATGGGGTCCAGGGTGTCCGACGGAATCAAGCTGATCGACCGTGTCTCAGCCATCAACTGGAACCGGCTCCAGGATGAGAAGGACGCCGAGGTGTGGCACCGGCTCACCGGCAATTTCTGGTTGCCGGAGAAGGTGCCGGTGTCCAACGACATCCAGTCCTGGCACACCCTCACCGACAACGAGAAGCAGCTGACAATGCGGGTGTTCACCGGCCTGACGCTGCTCGACACCATCCAGGGCACCGTCGGCGCGGTCAGCCTGATCCCTGACGCGGTCACCCCGCACGAGGAGGCCGTGCTCACCAACATCGCGTTCATGGAGTCGGTGCACGCCAAGAGCTACAGCAACATCTTCTCGACGCTGTGCTCGACCGCCGAGATCGACGACGCGTTCCGCTGGTCCGAGGAGAACCCGAACCTGCAGCGCAAGGCCGCGATCGTGATGCAGTACTACCGCGGCGACGAGCCGCTCAAGCGCAAGGTGGCCTCGACGCTGCTGGAGAGCTTCCTGTTCTACTCGGGCTTCTACCTGCCGATGTACTGGTCCAGCCGCGCCAAGCTGACCAACACCGCCGACATGATCCGCCTGATCATCCGCGACGAGGCCGTGCACGGCTACTACATCGGCTACAAGTACCAGCGCGGGCTCGCCCTCGTCGACGAGGAAAAGAAGCAGGAGCTCAAGGACTACACCTACGAACTGCTCTTCGAGCTCTACGACAACGAGGTCGAGTACACCCAGGACCTCTACGACAGCGTCGGCCTGACCGAGGACGTCAAGAAGTTCCTGCGCTACAACGCCAACAAGGCCCTGATGAACCTCGGCTACGAGGCGCTGTTCCCGCGCGACGAGACCGACGTCAACCCGGCGATCCTCTCGGCGCTGGCGCCCAACGCCGACGAGAACCACGACTTCTTCTCCGGCTCGGGGTCGAGCTACGTGATCGGCAAGGCCGTCAACACCGAAGACGAGGACTGGGACTTCTAGACCCGGTCCACGCCGTGCACGCAGGAACCCCGCAGTGAGCTGACAGCCTGCGCTGCTATCAAATAAACGATGCACCAGCTCATAGCGCAGATCCCGCTGACCGACGGCTGGTTTCCAGTCGTCGTCCAGCTGATCGGGGCACTGCTGCTGGGGGCTGCCGTCGGATGGCGCACGCGGCGGTGGCGGTTGCGGATCCTGCCTGCGCTGGTCGCCGCGGCCGCCGTGCTGGCCGGTGTGATGTATCGGTACATCGATTCGATCGGGGTGGCGGGCAACGCCGGACCGCCGCGGTTGTGGGTGTGGATCGCGCTGACCGTGTTGGCCTGTGGTGTCCTGGTGCTGGGCTGGATGAGTGCGCGGTGGTGGCGGCGGATCGTCTCCGTGGCGGCGGTCGGGGCGTGTCTGCTGGCCTGCGGGCTCACCCTCAATATGTGGGTCGGCTATTTCCCGACCGGGTACGCCATGTGGAATCAGCTCACCTCGGGTCCGCTGCCGGGCCAGACGGACCGGCTGACCGTCACCAAGATGCAGCTCGCCCACTTCCGGCCCGCCGGTGGGGTTCTGGTCCCGGTGACCATCGAGGCGGTATCAGGCTTCAGCCACCGCGAGGAACTCGTCTACCTGCCGCCGGCCTGGTTCGCCAGCAGTCCGCCGCCGGAGCTTCCGGCGGTGATGATGATCGGCTCGCAACTGAACACCCCGGCGGACTGGTTACGGGCGGGCAACGTGCAGCCGGTCATCGACCGGTTCGCCGCCGAGCACGGCGGGATGGCACCGGTCTTCGTCTTCGTCGACGCCACCGGCTCGTTCGCCAACGACACCGAGTGTGTCAACGGCGTGCGGGGCAACGCGGCCGATCACCTCGTCAAAGATGTTGTGCCGTATCTGGTCTCGAACTTCGGCGTGCGGCCGGATCGCGACGGCTGGGGCATCGCGGGATGGTCGATGGGCGGCACGTGCGCGGTGGATCTGACCCTGATGCATCCCGACGTCTTCCGGTCGTTCGTCGACATCGCCGGTGACCTGCGGCCCAACGCGGGGGACAAGGCACAGACGATCAGCCGACTGTGGGGTGGCGACGTCGCCTCCTGGGCCGCATACGATCCCGTCACCATCATGGGTCGGCACGGCCCGTACACCGGTCCGTCCGCCGATGTCACGGCGTGGTTCGAGGTGCCCGCGGCGCAGCGCGGCGCGGGCCCCGATCCGGCCAATCCGGAAGGGCAGGACGTCGCCGCGGTCACGCTGTGCGATGCGGCCAGAGCGGTCTCCATCGACTGTTCGGTGATCACCGAACCGGGGCGGCATGACTGGGTTTTCGCCAACACCGCGTTCGCCAGGGCCCTGCCATGGCTGGCCGGCCAACTGCACACGCCTGGCGTCGCGGCTGTGCCGCTGCCTGCGTCTACGTTGGGGCAGCAGCCCACAAACGTCCGGGCGGCCCCGCGCTAGTGCTCGCGGGTGCGGCCGAGGCGTCACCGGGTGTGCTAACTGTTGACCATGCAGCCAACACAAAGTTCGGCCGCGCGATGACCACCACGACGACCGGGGCCGACATCGAAACGTCCCCGCCACGGTTCGCCCGGGCAGGGGTGGGCGCGGTCGCCGCGGTCAGCTCGATCGCCCTGCTGGTCTTCCTCGATCGTTATGGCTACTTCGGCGACGAGCTGTATTTCCTGTCCGCGGGGCGGCGACTGTCTTTCGGCTACGCAGACCAAGGGCCTGCCCTGCCGCTCATCGCCCACGTCCTCGATAGCGTCGCACCGGGCTCGCTGTTCGTGCTGCGCCTGCCGGCGGTCCTCGCCACCGCGGCGGCGATCGTGATCAGCGCCCAGATCGCCCGCGAATTCGGAGGTGGGCGAGGTGCGCAGCTGCTCGCCGCCGGCGGATACGCCACGTCACCGTTTCTGCTGGTCCAAGGCGGACAGCTGGCCACCAACTCGTTCGACATCCCGCTGTGGGTGTTGATCACCTGGCTGCTGGTGCGGTGGGCACGCACCCGCGACGACCGCCTGCTGCTGTGGGCCGCTGTCGCCACCGCGTTTGCCCTGCAGATCAAGTGGCTTGTCCCCATCCTGTGGATCTGCGTCGGGTTGAGCGTCCTGCTGGTGGGGCCACGAGAGTTGTTGCGCCGCAGATTCTTGTGGGTCGGTGCTGCCGGCGCCGCGCTCACCACGATACCGATGCTGGTGTGGCAGGCCGGCAATGGTTGGCCACAACTGGCGATGGGAAGCGTGATCGCGGCCGAAAACGACACGGTGGGCGGTCGGCCTGCGTTCGTGCCGCTCGCGTTGTTCATCGCCGGACTGCTCGGCGGTGTGCTGCTGCTGTGCGGGGTGTGGGCGCTGTTGCGCTGGGAACCGTTGCGGCCGTTCCGCTTTGTCGGGGTGACCGTGGTGCTGACGTTCGTGGTGTTCATGGTGCTCGGCGGGCGCGCGTACTACGTCGCCGGCGTCTATGCGGTGGCCATGGCGGCCGGCGCCGTCTGGCTCACCCGCGATGGACCGCGACGCCGGCGGAAGATCGTCGCGGTCCCGCTGATCGCGGCATCTGCGGCCTTGGCCGGGTGGAGCCTGCCGTGGCAGCCGGAGCGCGATATCCCGCCGGTGTCGGCCGACGACGGAATGGCCACCTTGACGTACGGCAGATTCGGCTGGCCGGAGCTCGCCGAAGAAACCGCCGCCGCCTACCGCGATCTCACCGACGAAGAACGAGAATGGGCTGTCGTGATCGCCGAGTCATATTGGCAGGCAAGCGCACTGGACAACTACCCAGACGGGGATCTGCCTGCCGTGTACAGCCCCGGCCGGGGTTGGGGATATTTCGGGGCGCCGCCCGACGACGCGACGACCGTGCTCTACGTCGACCGGTACCCCGATACGGCTCGCGAGTTGTGTGCGCACGTGGACCCGGTCGGCCGGGCCGACGCGCGCCTGGGGATCCCGGGGGTGAGCCGTGACGTGACGATATGGAAGTGTGTCGATCCACGACAGCCGTGGTCGACGATCTGGCCTTCCCTTCGGCGCCTGTAACGGCACCCCTCGGCTGCCGGGCAGCGCGCTGGGTACCTACCCGCGCTACCGGCCGCGGGTGGGCTGAGCGGCCGTGGACGCCGATGACGACGGCACGGTCGACGGGCGCT
The DNA here is from genome assembly GCF_001457595.1 of Mycolicibacterium smegmatis. GTDB lineage: Bacteria > Actinomycetota > Actinomycetes > Mycobacteriales > Mycobacteriaceae > Mycobacterium > Mycobacterium smegmatis. The sequence continues at coordinate 2,468,055 of NZ_LN831039.1, forward strand.
CGATGATCGTCGAATTCTTGGCCCCGACACGGTAACTCGCACCGCGGTGCTCTTCGGCCAGCCGATCGCCTTGACCGATCAGCTTGTGGCGCAGGGTGCCGGGGGTGTACTCGGCCTGGTAGGCGCCGCGTGCGGTGAGCACCGGCACGACGTGGTCGACGAAGTCGGCGAACGATCCCGGCGTGATCGCGTACGCCAGGTTGAAGCCGTCGACGTCGGTCTCCTCGACCCACTCCTGCAGCGTGTCGGCGACGGTCTCACCCGATCCGACGATGCGCGGGCCCATGCCGCCGATCTTGCCCCACTCGGCGATGTCGCCGACCGCCCACTCGCCGCCGTCGGGGTCGGCGGACTGGAACGCCTCGACCGCGGACAGGATCGCGTTGGAGTCGACATTGCCGACAGGCTCGTCGAGGCCGTAGCGGGCCAGGTCCACACCCATCCAGCCCGACATGAACACCAGTGCGCCCTCGGGGTCGCCGTAGGACAGGTACTCGGCCAGCTTGGCTGCGGCCTCCTCGTCGGTGGCGCCTGTGATGATCGTCGAGAGGTTGAAGATCTTCACGCCGTACGGGTCGCGGCCGGCGATCTCGAGCTCACGGCGGATCGTCGTGACCGTCTCACGCAGTAGGGCTTTGGTGGGAGCCGCGGTGAAGATCGCCTCGGCGTTCTCCGCGGCGAAGCGGACACCGCGCGGCGACGAGCCGGCCTGGTAGATGACGGGCGTGCGCTGCGGTGACGGCTCGGACAGGTGGATGCCGGGAACGCTGAAATGCGTTCCCTCATGGCCGATGTGATGCACCTTGCCCGGGTCGGTGAACACGCCGCGGGCACGGTCGCGCACCACCGCGTCGTCCTCCCATGAGCCCTCCCACAGCTTGTAGAGCACCTCGAGGTACTCGTTGGCGTGGTCGTAGCGCGCGTCGTGGGCCGGCTGGTCGGTCTGGCCCATGTTGCGGGCCGCGGCGGGCAGGTAACCGGTGACGACGTTCCAGCCGATGCGGCCGCCCGTCAGATGGTCGAGCGTGGACATCCGTCGCGCGAACGGATAGGGATGCTCGAAACCGGTTCCGGTGGTGATGCCGAACCCGAGATGCTCGGTGACCAGCGCCATCCCGGACACCAGCAGCATCGGGTCGTTCACCGGGACCTGCGCGGCGTGACGGATCGCGGCCTCGTCGCTGCCACCGTACACGTCGTAGGTACCGAGCACGTCGGCGATGAACAGGCCGTCGAATCGGCCGCGCTCCAACAGCTTTGCGAGTTCTGTCCAGTAGGTGAGGTCCTTGTACCGCCAGGACTGGTCCTCGGGATGCCGCCACAGGCCGGGGGATTGATGGGCGACACAGTTCATGTCGAAGGCGTTGAAGCGAATCACACGGGTCACCGCACGAGACTGCCAATGCGGGTGCGCCGCGTCACCGGTTGCGCTCATCGCGATTGTTACCCGTGACGGCAAAAGGCAGCCGGCCCGGAGGCCGGCTGCCTTTTGTGGATGACGTCAGCTACGCAGCGACGCGGTGTCGATCACGAAGCGGTAGCGCACATCGCTGGCCAGGACGCGCTCGTAGGCCTCGTTGATGTAGTCGGGGGTGATGATCTCGATCTCCGGCCGGACGTCGTGCTCGGCGCAGAAGTCGAGCATCTCCTGGGTCTCGGGGATGCCGCCGATCATCGAACCGGTGAGGTTGCGTCGCTGAGCGAGCAGCGGGAACGCCGGGACCTCCATGGGGTGCTCGGGCAGGCCGAGTTCGACGAGCGCGCCGTCGAGCTTGAGCAGGCCCAGGTAGGCACCGAGGTCCAGGTTCGCCGACACGGTGTTGAGGATCAGGTCGAACGACCCGGCGAGCTTGTCGAACGTCTCCGGATCGGACGTCGCGTAGTAGGCCGAGGCGCCCAGGCGCAGGCCGTCTTCCATCTTCTTCAGCGACTGGCTGAGCACCGTGACATCGGCGCCCATCGCCTTGGCGAGCTTGACGGCCACGTGGCCGAGGCCGCCGAGCCCGATGACGGCGACCTTCTTGCCGGGGCCGGCATTCCAGTGCCGCAGCGGGGAATAGGTGGTGATGCCCGCACACAGCAGGGGAGCGGCCGCGTCGAGCGGAAGGCTGTCGGGGATGCGCAGCACGTAGTTCTCGTCGACCACGATGGCGCCGCTGTAACCGCCGTGGGTCGGGGTGCCGTCGCGGTCGATCGCGTTGTAGGTGCCGACCATGCCGGTGCCGGTGCAGTACTGCTCCAGGCCGGCCTTGCAGTTGTCGCACTCTCGGCAGGAGTCGACGAAGCAGCCGACGCCGACGCGGTCGCCGACCTTGTACTTGGTGACCTCCGAGCCCACCTCGGTGACCACGCCGGCGATCTCGTGACCGGGGACCACGGGGTAGTTCGGGACGCCCCACTCGGCCTTGACGGTGTGGATGTCGGAGTGACAGATGCCTGCGAAGTGGATGTCGAACGCAACATCGTGCGGACCCACGGCGCGACGGGTGATGGTGGTCTTGGTCAGTGGTTCGGTCGCCGAGGTGGCGGCATACGCGGAAACGGTACTCATGACAGACCTCTTATCGTCGATTCTTCATTACTGCCCGGGACGTTAGTCCAGTTCACGGGTGTCCGCCGCGCGCATCACGTCGCGCGGCACAACAGAGTGCAACTGAGATTGACGGCGCGGTAATCCCGATATCGACTGTGACGGTGCTCCCTGTCAGGGGCCTGAGAGTCCGCTCCGAGTCGGCCGTCTAGAGACCGGGTGCGCGGATCGAACCGTTGAACGAGACGCGCTCGTAGCTCACCAGGCCGGCCTGCGAGTAGGGATCGGCTTCGGTGAGCGCCTGCGCGTCCTCGACGCTGATGTCGCCGGTGATCAGCACACCGCCGGTCTGCGATTCCTGCCGGCCTGCCAGCAGGATGCGTCCGGCGGCGACCTCGTCGTTCAGCCACGCCACGTGGGCGGGGCGGGTCTGGTCGACGACGTCGAGCGGTTTCAGGTACGTGAGCGTGAGGACGTGGAACACCCTGTGAGACTAGTTGATCGGTGCGTTGACCCAGCGCAGGTCGTCCAGGATCCCGCGAGCGGCCACGATGTTCTGCCCGGTCTGCCACACCTCGTTGTTGACGACGAACACCCGGTTGTCGCGGTTGGCCGACAGTTTCCGCCAGGCGTCACCCTTGAGGACCGCGTCGGCCTTGTCCCGCGCGGCCGGTGAGGCGAACGACACGTAGACGATGTCGGCGTCGGCGATCGAGAAGTCGTCGCTGTCGGCCGGGATCTCCTCATAGGGCTTGTCGGTGAACCGTTGTGCGGCAGGACGATCCAGGCCCACGGCCGCGAGCACGTCGCCCGGGAAGTTGTCGGCGCCGAACACCCGCACGGTGTTCTCGGTCAGCTGCACCACCGACGCCTGGAAGTGGGCCGCGTCGTTGTCCTCACCGGTCTTGCGGGCGGCGTCCTCGAACCCGGCGATGAGATCGTCGGCCGCGCCCGCGCGCCCGGTCGCGGCGCCCACGGCGCGTAGCGTGTCGCGCCAGGCCGCGCCGGGCGTCCCGGTGAACACCGTCGGGGCGATGTCCGACAGTTCACCGAACGCACCGGGCGTCAGCGCGGCCGAACCGAGGATCAGGTCCGGATCCGCGGCCCTGATCGCCGCGACGTCCGGTGCTGCGCGGTCACCGGCGGGAGGGACGTCGTGCACGACGGTGCCCAAATACGACGGCTGCGCGTCCGAACCGTCGGGCAGCGCCGCGGCGACGATGCGCGACTGCAGGCCCAGCGCGCACAGCGCGTCGAGTTGGTCGCCCGACAACACGACGATGCGCTGGGGGTCGCCGGCGACCTCGGTGGTCTCGGCGATGTCGGCGCCGTCGGCCGTCGCGTTGCGGACACGCCGCGGGGCCGGGTCGGCCGCCACGGGCTCGGGTGCGCACGATTCGTCGGGCCTGCGCTGGTTGCCGAGGACACCCGCGTCGGCGATCTTGGTCACGCTGGTCGTCATGGACGGCTGCGTCACGGGCTGTTCGCCGGAGGTACCGCAGCCACTGATCAGTGACGCGGCCGCGGCGATCAGCGCCGTCCCCACCAGCGGTCGGAAGGTCAGCACCGGGCGACGGTAACATTCAGTAACTTTCCGCGCCGTCGCGTCCCGGCTGCGTGTGCGTTTCCTGCAGGTCAGCGCAGTGGCCGAGACGCCGCACGCCGTGGCCGCACGCCGAATACGACGGTTTGTAGGACCCACGGGCACGCGCGGCGCGGAGAGCGCTAGGATTTATTCGAATTAGCGGGTATTCCCGACGATCTTTGGAGGACCTCTTGGTAGCCGAAGCGCCCCCAATCGGAGAACTCGAGGCACGTCGTCCGTTTCCGGAACGTATGGGCCCCAAGGGGAACTTGATCTACAAGCTCATCACGACCACCGATCACAAGCTGATCGGCATCATGTACTGCGTCGTGTGCTTCGCCTTCTTCCTGGTCGGCGGCCTCATGGCGCTGTTCATGCGTACCGAACTCGCGATGCCGGGCTTGCAGTTCCTGTCCAACGAGCAGTTCAACCAGCTGTTCACCATGCACGGCACGGTCATGCTGCTGTTCTATGCGACGCCGATCGTGTTCGGTTTCGCCAACCTGGTGCTGCCGCTGCAGATCGGCGCGCCGGACGTGGCGTTCCCGCGCCTGAACGCGTTGTCGTTCTGGCTGTTCCTGTTCGGTGCGTTGATCGCGATCGCCGGGTTCATCACCCCGGGCGGTGCCGCGGACTTCGGCTGGACGGCGTACTCGCCGCTGACCGACGCGATCCACTCGCCGGGTGCCGGCGGTGACCTGTGGATCATGGGCCTGGCCGTCGGTGGTCTGGGCACCATCCTCGGTGGCGTGAACATGATCACCACCGTGGTGTGCATGCGCGCACCGGGCATGACGATGTTCCGGATGCCGATCTTCACCTGGAACATCCTGGTGACGTCGATCCTGGTGCTGATCGCCTTCCCGATCCTGACCGCGGCGCTGTTCGGCCTGGCCGCCGACCGCCACCTGGGTGCCCACATCTACGACCCCGCCAACGGCGGCGTGCTCCTGTGGCAGCACCTGTTCTGGTTCTTCGGTCACCCCGAGGTGTACATCATCGCGCTGCCGTTCTTCGGCATCGTCTCCGAGATCTTCCCGGTGTTCAGCCGCAAGCCGATCTTCGGTTACACCACGCTGATCTACGCCACGCTGGCCATCGCGGCCCTGTCCGTCGCCGTGTGGGCCCACCACATGTACGCCACGGGCGCGGTGCTGCTGCCGTTCTTCTCGTTCATGACGTTCCTGATCGCGGTGCCGACCGGTATCAAGTTCTTCAACTGGATCGGCACGATGTGGAAAGGCCAGTTGACGTTCGAGACGCCGATGCTGTTCTCGGTCGGCTTCCTCATCACGTTCCTCTTGGGCGGCCTGTCCGGCGTGCTGCTGGCCAGCCCGCCGCTGGACTTCCACGTGACCGACAGCTACTTCGTCATCGCGCACTTCCACTACGTGCTCTTCGGCACCATCGTGTTCGCCACCTACGCGGGCATCTACTTCTGGTTCCCGAAGATGACGGGCCGCCTGCTCGACGAGCGCCTGGGCAAGCTGCACTTCTGGCTGACGTTCATCGGCTTCCACACCACGTTCCTGGTGCAGCACTGGCTGGGTGACGAGGGCATGCCGCGTCGTTACGCCGACTACCTGCCCACCGACGGCTTCACGACGCTGAACGTGATCTCCACGGTCGGTGCGTTCATCCTGGGCGTCTCGATGCTGCCGTTCGTGTGGAACGTGTTCAAGAGCTGGCGTTACGGCGAGCCCGTCACGGTCGACGATCCGTGGGGCTACGGCAACTCCCTGGAGTGGGCCACCAGCTGCCCGCCGCCGCGGCACAACTTCACCGAGCTGCCGCGTATCCGGTCGGAGCGTCCGGCGTTCGAGCTGCACTACCCGCACATGGTCGAGCGGATGCGGGCCGAGGCCCACGTGGGTCGCGCCCACCATCCCGAGCTCGAGACCGCGGACAAGTCCAGCTGACGCCTTCGCGCCAACTGGGTGAACAACTGAGAAGGTGACCTGTAGATGAGCTCGGCACGCGAGCGCTCATCGCTACTGATCACCGTCACCGGCGTCGACCAGCCGGGCGTCACCTCGGCACTGTTCGAGGTGCTGTCCCGGCACAAGGTCGAGCTGCGCAACGTCGAGCAGGTCGTGATCCGCGGCCGGCTCACGTTGGGCGTTCTGGTGGCCGCGCCGTCCGACGTGGCCGACGGCGATGATCTGCGACGCGACGTCGAGGCCGCCATCCACGGCGTGGGTCTCGACGTCGCGATCGAACGCAGCGACGACCTGCCGGTGATGCGTGAGCCCTCAACCCACACGATCGTGGTGCTGGGCCGTCCGATCACCGCGGAGGCGTTCGGGGTGGTCGCCCGCGCGGTGGCCGATCTGGGCGTCAACATCGATTTCATCCGCGGCGTCTCCGACTACCCGGTGACGGGGCTGGAGCTGCGCGTGTCGGTCCCGGCGGGCGCGGCCTACGGGCAGTTGCAGCAGGCGCTCGCCACGGTCGCCGCGAACGAGGGCGTCGACATCGCGCTGGAGGACTACACGCTGTCACGACGGGCCAAGCGGCTCATCGTGTTCGACGTCGACTCGACCCTCATCCAGGGTGAGGTGATCGAGATGCTGGCCGAGCACGCCGGTGCCGCGGCAGCCGTCGCCGAGGTGACCGAGGCCGCGATGCGGGGTGAACTCGACTTCGCCGAGTCCCTGCACCGCCGGGTCGCGACGCTCGCCGGGCTGCCTGCCTCGGTACTCGACGAGGTCGCCGAGCAGTTGGAGCTCACACCGGGGGCGCGGACCACGATCCGCACCCTCCGCAGGCTCGGCTACTACTGCGGTGTGGTCTCGGGCGGCTTCCGCCAGGTCATCGAACCGCTCGCGCACGAACTCATGCTCGACTACGTCGCGGCCAACGAACTGGAGATCGTCGACGGCAAGCTCACCGGACGCGTCGTCGGCGACGTCGTGGACCGGCCGGGCAAGGCCAAGGCGCTGCGGGACTTCGCCCAGCAGGTCGGCGTACCGATGGAGCAGACCGTCGCCGTCGGCGACGGCGCCAACGACATCGACATGCTGTCGGCCGCGGGCCTCGGGGTGGCGTTCAACGCCAAACCCGCGCTGCGTGAGGTGGCCGACGCGTCACTGAGCCATCCGTACCTGGACACCGTGCTGTTCATCCTGGGCATCACGCGCGGCGAGATCGAGGCCGCCGATGCGCTCGACGGTGTGGTGCGCCGCGTCGAGATCCCGGATTATTAGCCGAGATTCGCCTTTCTTTTGCTGACGGTGCGCGTGCGCGCTGATGGCGCGGCTTCGGTGGTTTGCGGGTTCGATGAACGCCCTTGCGCGTGCCGTGACCGTCGCAGCGGTGCCGTAGGGTGAGTTCGTGATTACGGTGAAGCATGCGGTCGTGATCGGCGCGTTCGCAGTCGCGGCGGTCGCCGGACAACTGGCGGTCGCGGCTCCAGCCGAGGCCAAACGGTGCCCGGCGGGCACCGTGGAGAAGTTCGAGGGCGTGTGCATCAAAGGCTCGGGCGGCGGCAGCGTGGCGCCTCCGGTGATGGCGCCCAGCGCGGGCGGCGCGAAAATCCAGAACCTGCCGGGCCAGTTGCCGAGCGTCAACGGCGTGCCGTGCACCATCGAGCACTACGGCACGTGCCTCGCGATGACCCAGCCCTAGATCAGACCACCAGCGCCTGACTCTGTGGCCCGATCGTGCCCGTGATGCTGTGCCACGCGCGCGCCAGCAGTTCGACGGCCTCGGCGAGTTGGGGCTCGGGCAGGGCGTAGGGCACGCGCACGAAGCGCTCCAGTGTGCCGTCGACCCCGAACCGCGGACCCGCCGGCAGATCGACGCCCATACGTGATGCCGCGGCTGCCAGCGCCGTGCTCATCGGGGCGGGCAACCGCACCCACAGCGACATCCCGCCGCGGCCGGGCCCTGGCTGCCAGTCCGGCAGGTGTTCGGCGAGCAGCGACACCAGGGCCTGTCTGCGCGTGCGCAGCAGTTCCCGGCGCTCGCGCAGGATCTGTTCGCGCATCGCCAACAGCCGCGCGGCGGTGAGCTGTTCGAGGACCGGCGTGCCCAGATCCACCGACGGCCGGATCGCGGCGATCGTGGCCAGCGTGCTGCGCTCGGCGCGGATCCAGCCCACCCGCAGACCGCCCCAGAACGACTTGGACATCGAACCGATCGTCAACACCAGATCGTGGCGGCCGACGGATGCGGCGAGCGGCTCGGGTGGTGCGTGGTCGACCCACATGTCGGCGATCGACTCGTCGATGATGGTGCGCGTCCGGGTGTCGGAGATGATCTGTCCCAACCGCTTTCGGTCGTCGGGGGCCATCGTGAAACCCGTGGGGTTGTGGTTGTCGGGGATCACGTAGGCCAGGCTCGGCGCGAGTTGCCGGATGGCGGCGTGGAAGGCGTCGAGTTCCCACCCCGCATCGGTGAGCGCGACCGGTACGGCGCGCGCGCCCGCGGTCGAGATCGCCGACAGCGCACCGTGATACGTCGGTTGCTCGACGAGTACCCGGTCGCCGGGCTGGGTGTGGGTGGTGAGGATCAGCCCGATCGCGTGTTGTGCACCGCTGGTCACCATGATCTGCGACGGATCGGTGGGAAGCCCACGCTGACAATATCTTTCGGCAATGGCCTCGCGCAGCGGCGCGGCGCCCATGAGCTCGTGGCCCGGGCCCTGCAGGTATGCGGTGACATCCTTGGCCGCCTCGGCGAACGCGTCGAGCACAGCGGTGCTCGGTGCGGCCAGTGCGGCCGCGGCCAGGTTCACCGACGCCTGGGCGGCCTCGATGCGCACCTCGGGCCGCGCGGGCAGCGCTGTGGTGCTCCGCGCGCCCCGGCGGGCGTGCAGATAGCCGTCCTCGCGCAGCTTCGAGAAGGCCGCGGTGACCGTGGTGCGCGACACCCGCAGTGCATCGGCCAACGCACGCTCGCTGGGCAGACGCGACCCCACGGGCAGGCGCCCGTCGACGATGAGCAGGCGGATGGCATCGGCCAGTCCGAGGTACGCCGGTCCAGTTTGACTGGACGTCCGCCAGTTGCCGAGTTCGCGCGCCAAAAGGTCCACATCCAGCGACCGGGCGACCATGGGGCTACTCATAATGAGGCCAGTATCCGCCAACTGGCTATTGAGGAGCAAGCCAGATCTCAAGATCATGGGTACATGCGTAAGAATTGGCTTTCTCGACTGTCGGTCAAATATCGCCGCGCTTATCAACCGCACCCCCGCACGAGTGCCCGTGACGCGGATGCCCGCCGCGTGCACAGCGAACTCGACGCCATCCGCGCGCGATTCCCCGATCACGCGTGAGGACCGCGTTGACGCGCGGTGCGCTGCTTTCCGTCGGACTCGTCGGCTACGGCACGTCGATGGCCATGATGGTCCGCGCCGGCCTCGGCCTTGACCCGTGGGACGTCTTCCACCAGGGACTCACCCGCCACACCCCGATGACCATCGGTATGGCGTCGGCCGTGGTGGGCGTCGTGGTGCTGCTGGCCTGGATCCCGCTGCGCAACCGGCCCGGCATCGGCACCGTCGCCAACGTCATCGTGATCGCGGTGACCGTCGACGCGGTGCTCGCGATGCTGCCCGCACCGACGGCGATGCCGGTACGTATCGCGATGATGGTGGGCGCGGTGGTGCTCAACGCGATCAGCACCGTGCTCTACATCGGCGCCGGTCTCGGTCCCGGGCCGCGCGACGGCCTGATGACCGGCCTCGTGGCGCGTACCGGGCTGTCGGTGCGACTCGTCCGCACGTGCATCGAGGCCACCGTGCTGGCCGTCGGATGGCTCATGGGCGGGACCGTCGGTGTGGGAACGGTCCTGTACGCCTTCGGGATCGGCCCGCTGGTGCAGTTGTTCCTCAGACTCACCCCGCGCCGCATCCTGTTCCACGATTTCGGCGCGCCCGGGCGTAACCGGGCGAGCGGCGAGGACATCACTACGATGAGCGGGTGCCCACAACCGGAGAAGACGCAGCCGACAACCCAGACCTGCTGATCGACTTCGCCAGGGTCACCCTGAGGCGCGGGGGCAACACCCTCGTCGGGCCCATCACCTGGGCTGTCGAACTCGACGAGCGCTGGGTCGTCATCGGTCCCAACGGCGCAGGCAAGACCTCGCTGTTGCGCATCGCCGCGGCGACCGAACACCCGTCGTCGGGAACCGCCTACGTACTGGGGGAGCGGCTGGGCCGCACCGACATGGCCGAACTGCGTTCGCGCGTCGGCCTGAGCAGCTCGGCTCTGTCGCAACGGATTCCCGACGACGAGATCGTCCGCGACCTCGTCGTGTCGGCCGGGTACGCGGTGCTCGGGCGGTGGCGCGAGCAGTACGACGACGTCGACTACGAGCAGGCCGTGAACATGCTCGAAAGCGTCGGCGCCGAGCACCTCGCCGAACGCCGGTACGGCACCCTGTCGGAGGGCGAACGCAAACGCGTCCTGATCGCCCGGTCGCTCATGACCGACCCGGAACTCCTGCTGCTCGACGAGCCCGCGGCCGGGCTCGACCTCGGCGGCCGCGAGGACCTCGTGGCCCGTCTCACCGACCTCGCCGCCGACCCCGATGCACCGGCCATGGTGCTCGTGACGCACCATGTCGAGGAGATCCCGGTCGGGTTCAGCCACGGCTTGATCCTGTCCGAGGGCAAGGTGGTGGCCTCCGGCCTGCTCACCGACGTGCTGACGTCCGAGAACCTGTCCAAGGCATTCGGCCAGGCCATCGCCCTCGAGGTGATCGACGGACGGTACTTCGCGCGCCGGGTGAGGAGCCGGGCAGCGCACAGGAGGCGAAATGACTGACGACCCGCTCATCCCGCGGCCCGCCGCGACGGTGATGCTGATCCGCGACGTGCAACGCTGCGGACGCACGGATCTCGAGGTGTTCCTGATGCGCAGGCACGCCGCGATGGACTTCGTCGCCGGCGTGATGGTGTTCCCGGGCGGTGGCGTCGACGACCGTGACCGCAACGCCGACATCGCGTGGTACGGACCCGAGCCGTCATGGTGGGCCCAGCGCCTCGGCGTCGACGAAGGACTGGCCGAGGCGCTCGTGTGCGCCGCGGCGCGTGAGACGTTCGAGGAGTCCGGCGTGCTGTTCGCCGGCCCCCAGAACGGGTCCGGTGACCCCGGCATCATCGCCGACGCGTCGGTGTACGGCGACGCGCGCGCGGCCCTGGCCAACCACTCGCTGTCGTTCGCCGACTTCCTGCGCGACGAGAAGCTGGTGCTGCGGGCCGACCTGCTGCGGCCGTGGGCCAACTGGGTGACGCCCAAAGAGGAGCGCACACGGCGCTACGACACGTATTTCTTCGTCGCGGCCCTCCCGGAGGGCCAGCGCGCCGACGGCGAGAACACCGAGACCGACCGGGCGTTCTGGTGCACACCGAAAGCCGGGCTCGACGACTTCGAGGCGGGGAACACCTTCCTGCTGCCGCCGACCTGGACGCAACTGGACTCTCTCGACGGCCGCACGGTGGCCGAGGTACTGGCGGTCGAACGCAAGATCGTGACGATCGAGCCCAGCCTGTCGACCGAGGGCAACAACTGGGAGATCGAATACTTCGACAGCGGGCGCTACAACGCTGCACGCAAGCATCGGTCGCCCGGGCAATGAACGAGTTCATCAAGATCGTCCTCGGTTCCGCGCCCGAGCAGACGGGCGTGGCCACGCTGCTGTTGTCGCGGCCCCCGACGAACGCGCTGACCCGCCAGATGTACCGCGAGATCTCCATCGCCGCGAACGAGCTCGCCCAGCGCGCCGACGTGTCGTCGGTGATCGTCTACGGCGGCCACGAGATCTTCTGCGCGGGCGACGACATCCCCGAACTGCGCACCCTCGACGCCGAGGAGACCGCGGCGGCTGACCACGCGCTGCAGCGCTGCATCGAGGCCGTGGCCGCCATCCCCAAACCCACGGTCGCGGCCGTCACCGGGTACGCGCTCGGCAGCGGGATGAACCTGGCGCTGGCCGCGGACTGGCGGGTGAGCGGCGACAACGCCAAGTTCGGCGCCACCGAGATCCTGGCGGGGCTGGCACCGCGCGGCGGCGGCGGGGTACGCCTGGCGGACGCCATCGGGACCAGCAAGGCCAAGGAGCTCGTGTTCAGCGGCCGGTTCGTCGGCGCCGAGGAAGCGCTCGAGATCGGCCTGGTCGACGAGATGGTGGCACCCGACCACGTCTACGAGGCCGCGCTCGCGTGGGCCCGCCGGTTCTCCGACCATCCGGTCGACGTGCTGGCCGCCGCGAAAGCCTCCCTCAACGGGCCGGTCAACTGGCGGGGCCCCCGCCCGACCGATCGGATGGTGGACCGGCCCTGACCGGGACACCGGGGCGGCCATTAGGCTGCCCTGCATGACGGAAATCAGGGACGCCGCCGACCCGGCTCCGAACCCGCACGCCACGGCCGAAGAGGTCGAAGCCGCGATGCACGACAGCAAGCTGGCTCAGGTCCTCTACCACGACTGGGAGGCCGAGACCTACGACGAGAAGTGGTCGATCTCGTACGACCAGCGCTGCATCGACTACGCGCGCGGCCGGTTCGACGCCATCGTGCCCGAGGACGAGCAGCGCAAACTGCCGTACGACCGGGCCCTCGAGCTGGGCTGCGGCACCGGGTTCTTCCTGCTCAACCTCATCCAGTCCGGCGTGGCGCGTCGCGGTTCGGTCACCGACCTGTCGCCCGGCATGGTCAAGGTGGCCACCCGCAACGGCCAGTCGCTGGGCCTCGACATCGACGGCCGCGTCGCCGACGCCGAAGGAATCCCGTACGAGGACGACACGTTCGACCTGGTCGTCGGGCATGCCGTGCTGCACCACATCCCCGACGTCGAACTGTCGCTGCGCGAGGTCGTACGCATCCTCAAGCCGGGCGGACGGTTCGTGTTCGCCGGCGAACCCACCACGGTGGGCAACCGGTACGCCCGCGAGCTGTCGACCCTGACGTGGCACGCGACCACGAACCTGACCAAGCTGCCGTTCCTGAGCGGCTGGCGGCGGCCCCAGGAAGAGCTCGACGAGTCCTCACGCGCGGCCGCCCTCGAGGCCGTCGTCGACCTGCACACGTTCGATCCGGCGGACCTGGAGCGCATGGCCACCAACGCCGGTGCGGTCGAGGTGCGCACCGCCAGCGAGGAATTCACCGCCGCCATGCTGGGCTGGCCGGTCCGCACGTTCGAGGCCGCGGTGCCGCCGGGCCGTCTGGGCTGGGGCTGGGCCAAGTTCGCGTTCAACAGCTGGACCACGCTGAGCTGGGTGGACGCCAACGTCTGGCGCAAGGTCGTGCCGAAGGGCTGGTTCTACAACGTCATGGTCACGGGGGTCAAACCCTCCTGAGCCCTGGGGTGACCTTCACGGTCGACGACGTCGCGTATCTGCGCTCGGCGGCAGGCAGGCAGGCGCTCGACGAGGCCGGGAAACTGGCCCTGTCGGGCGCCCGTCTGGTCAACGACATCGCCGCGCTGCGAGCGGCTTTCGGTGACCGGGCGGCCGTGCTGGCCGAGACCGTGCAGTTGCGCCGCCGCGCCGCGGCCAAGTTCGCCGACCCGTCGGACTGGCTGTTCACCGACGAAGCGTTGCAGCAGGCCACCGCGGCGCCGGTCGCGGCACACCGGGCCGCGCGACTCGCGGGTGCGACGGTTCACGATGCCACCTGCTCGATCGGCGGTGAGCTTGTCGCGCTTCGTGATACGGCTGACCATGTGGTGGGCAGTGACCTGGATCCGGTGCGGGTGGCGATGGCCGCGGGCAACGTGCCCGACGTCGAGGTGTGCCGTGCCGACGCGCTGCGGCCCATCACGCGCGACGCCGTCGTGATCCTGGACCCCGCGCGGCGTGCGGGCGGCAGGCGGCGGTTCGACCCGCGTGCCTACACCCCGGCCCTCGACGCGGTGTTCGACGTGTACCGGGATCGCGACATGGTCGTGAAATGCGCTCCCGGAATCGATTTCGCCGAGATCGAACGCATGGGGTTCACCGGTGAGATCGAGGTGACCTCGGTGGGCGGGGGAGTGCGAGAGGCGTGCCTGTGGTCACCGGCGCTCGCCGGTGCCGGGGTGAGAAGGCGGGCCACCGTGCTGGACCGCGGCGAGCAGATCACCGACACCGAACCCGACGACTGCGCCGTCGCACCCGCCGGTCGGTGGATCGTCGACCCCGACGGGGCCGTCGTACGCGCAGGCCTGGTGCGCCACTACGCGGCCAGGCACGGGCTGTGGCAACTCGACCCCGACATCGCGTACCTCTCCGGTGACCGGTTGCCCGACGGGGTCCGCGGATTCGAGGTGCTCGAGGAGCTCGGCTACCACGAACGGCGTTTGCGGGCGGCACTTGCGGCACGGTCCGCCGGTGCGGTAGAGATACTGGTCCGCGGGGTCAATGTGGATCCCGACGTACTGCGAACGCGGTTACGGCTGCGCGGATCCGAGCAACTCACGGTGGTCATCACGCGGCTGGGGTCGGGATCGGCGAGCCGGGCGACGGCGTACATTTGCCGTCCCTCGCGATGACCCGCCAGTACGCTTGAATCGAAATGCCGGCGCGGTCGGCGTTTGGTTGATCGCCCGGGAGGACGACTGACGATGCGAATTTCCACTGTGGTGGGGGTGTTGGCGGCCGGCGTGCTGATCGGTGGCGTTGCCGCACCGTCGGCAGCCGCGCAGTCGACCTGTGCCGAGCTCGGCGGCACGGTCGACGCGGACCAGATCTGTCAGGTACACACGGCCAACGCGACCTACCGGCTGGATTACACGTTCTCGACCACCTACCCGGACCAGGAAGCCGTGGTCGGCTACCTGAGCCAGACCCGCGACGGGTTCGTCAACGTATCCGACATGCCCGGCTCACGTGATCAGCCGTATGTGCTGGACGCCCGGGGGTCCTCGTACTCCTCGGCGGTCGCCCCCGGCCTGCCTGCGCGCACCCAGAGCCTGGTGCTCGAGGTGTTCCAGGACGTCGGCGGCGCGCAACCCGAGACCTGGTACAAGTCCTTCAATTACGACGTGGTGAAGCGGGCGCCCATCACGTTCGACACGTTGTTCAAGCCCGGTTCCCGGCCGCTCGACGTGATTTTCCCGATCGTGGCGCGCGAACTGGAGACCCAGGCGGGAATCGTCCAGTCGATCTCGCAGTCCGCGGGCATGGACCCCACGCACTACCAGAACTTCGCGATCACCGACGATTCGGTGATCTTCTTCTTCGACCGCGGCGCGCTGGTGGCCGATTCGGCGGGTGCGCTTCAGGCCTCGGTGCCGCGGTCGGCGGTGGCGTCGCTCCTGGCGTGAGCTGAGAAGGACGCCACCGCCGATCAGCGGATCACGCGGACGTCGTGGTCCGTTCGTGCCTGCCCTTGGGGTCGTAGGTCTCCCAGAACGTCGCACCGACGATGTCGAGGCGCAGCGGGTTGAAGACCGGGTCGATGCCCGCCTTCTGCTGTTTCTCGTAGTCCTTGAGCGCCGCGAGTGCGGGCCGCTGCAGGATGATGATGCCGATGATGTTGAGCCAGGCCATCAATCCCACACCGATGTCGCCGAGAGTCCAGGCGTCGGTTGCGGTGGAGATCGCGCCGGTGACCACCGACACCAGGATCAGCGCCTGCAGCAGCATCGTGGCATTGGAACCGACGGTGCCCCGGACGATCGGAACCGGGATGGTCGCGCTCTTGCCCAGCAGGAAGCGCAGGTTCGTCTCGGCCATGTAGTAGTACGCGACGATCGTGGTGAACGCGAAGAACGCGAGCGACACCGCGACGAACGACGCACCGGCGCCGCTCCACAACGTGTCGAAACCGGCCTGTGCGAAGGCGGGCCCCACCGTGATATCCGACGGCAGCATGCCGCCCTCGGCCAGCACCGCACCCGTCTCGCTCTCACCTTCGTAGACGCGGTAGGCGCCCGTCGTGAGGATCAGGAAGCCCGTGGCCGAGCAGACGAACAGCGTGTCGATGTACACCGCGAACGCCTGCACCAGACCCTGCTTGGCGGGGTGGGTGACCTCGGCCGCGGCGGCGGCGTGCGGGCCCGTGCCCTGGCCGGCCTCGTTGGAGTAGATGCCGCGCTTGACGCCCCACATCACGGCCGAACCGATGATCGCGCCGAACGCCGAGTCCAGGCCGAACGCGCTCGCGAAGATCAGTCGCAACACCTCGGGCACCGCGCTGACGTTCACCACGACGATGATCAGCGCGAGGACGATGTAGACGACGGCCATGAACGGCACGACGATCGAGGCGAACGCCGCGATGCGCTTGACGCCGCCGATGATCACGAAGGCCAGCACGATCACGATGCCGACGCCCACCCACCAGGTGGAGAAGCCCCACGCTGAGTTCATCGCGGCGGCCATCGAGTTCGACTGCACGCTGGGCAGCAGCAGACCACACGCGAGCACCGTGACGGCCGCGAACAGCAGTCCGTACACCTTGAAGACACCGGCCGCGCGTGTGTGCTCGAGAGCGCGGCTCAGATAGTAGGCCGGACCGCCACGGTATTCACCGGTCAGCTGGTCACGGGCCTTGTAGATCTGGCCCAGCGTGCATTCCACGAACGACGTGGACGCGCCGAGGAATGCCACGGCCCACATCCAGAACATGGCGCCCGGGCCGCCGAACGCGATCGCGGTCGCGACCCCGGCGATGTTGCCGGTACCGACGCGGCCCGCCAGCGACATCGTCAGCGCCTGGAACGACGAGACCCCGGAAGGCGACTTCTCGCCTTTGACCATCAGCCGGATCATCTCCGGTACCTGCCGGATCTGCAGGAGCCTGGTGCGGATCGAGAAGTACACGCCCGCAGCCAGACACAGATAGACGAGCCAGCTACTCCATACGTAGCTGTTGATGAGGTCGAGAAACTCCGACACTGGTTATTGCCTTCCCCCAGAAATTCATTGATCTTGCACGGTTGCCGCGCCAAATCCTCACACGAAGCCCACCACTTTCTGTGGAGATTTCGTCAATTCCCTGTAAAACTTCCGGCATCATGCCGGTGAGAAGCCATACACTTGCCCGTCACTCGTCGCGGTGACCACGCGGCCGTCGTGGCCGATCGATACCCCGACCGGCCAGCCGGTGGCCTCGGGAAGCGGATGGGTCTGCAGCGTGCGGCCGTCACCGGTGTCGAAGACCAGCAGGGCCTGCCCGTGGCCGCCCTGCCGCGCCACGGCGTAGCCGACGTTTCCGGAACGACTCGACGTGGTCAGGGGAGCGACGTCGTCACGCGTCCACACGATCTCGCCGCGGTCACCCTCGTCGCGCACCGCGGTCAGCTTGGCGTCGGGACCGCCGCCCGCCACGATCAGACCGTCCGGCGCCACCGACGGCGGCGTCTGGGCGAGATAGTCGAGCGGCACGGACCATTTGACGGTCCCGTCCGCGGAGTTCAGCGCCCACAGTTGCTCGTCGCGCCCGCTGACGTAGACGGTCTGGCCGTCCGCGGACAGCACCGGGCTGGCCAGCGGGCCGCGGCCCGCGGCGTCACTGGTCCACGCCTGCGTCAGCAGCGGCTTCTGCCCGGGCCGGTAGTTCAGGCCGACCAGCACCGGGGCCTCGGCACCGGGCTGCCACAGGCTCAGCACCACGATGTTGGTCTGGCCGGAGAACGCGGGCGCCG
Organism: Mycolicibacterium smegmatis; assembly: GCF_001457595.1. Taxonomy (GTDB): domain Bacteria; phylum Actinomycetota; class Actinomycetes; order Mycobacteriales; family Mycobacteriaceae; genus Mycobacterium; species Mycobacterium smegmatis. The sequence continues at coordinate 2,485,747 of NZ_LN831039.1, forward strand.
CCGCGACGGGGCACCGTGACCGGGCCAGCGGGCAGTCGGCCAGACCGCGCTCGGAATCGGTCGGGTCCACGCCCGACACCAGATCGAGAGGTGTGCCCTCGACCGTGCCGCGGTGGGAGTCGAACACCAGCACCTGGCCGAGGTGCGTGACCACGAGGAGTTGCCCGTCGGCCAGCAGTCGCGGGGTGGTCGGCATCCCGATCACGGGCTTACGCCAGCGGATCCACTGCGTGGGAGGAAAGGACAGCATCGCGCCGGGCTGGCCCACATAGACGTTGTCGAAGCCATCGAACAGCGGGCCTGACCATCCGCCGCCCTGCACCAGACGCGTGCACCAGCGCTGGCGGCCGTTGTTGTCGGCCTCCCACACCATCAGCGAACACCCGCCCGCGCTCTGGGCGTTGACCGCGAGATAACCGGCCGAACCCAGGGCGACCTGGGCGCCTACCTCACCTTTGGCCGACCGGCTCCACTCCGCGCGCAGCGACTGGGCTCCGGGAGCACTTTTGTAGCTGCTGTTGGCGGCGTCGGCGTATTGCGCGGCCCAACCGGAGGCAGGGCTGGCCTGGACCCAGGAATCGGTGTTCTCACAACCGGCGAGAAGGCCCGTGAGCAGCGCAGCCACCATGAGCGCCAGGTATCGCCGGAACACGGTGTCCTTTCGTCGAGAGACCGGACAGATCGTTGAGTTGTGGACCACGTGAGGGTAACCCGAGCGCCCGGAAAGCCTCGCGTAGGCTTTCCGGCCATGACGACGATGTGGGGCGCACCGATTCACAAGCGGTGGCGGGGCTCGCGTCTGCGCGATCCGCGTCAAGCCGACTTCCTGACCATGGCGTCGCTGAAGTGGGTCATCGCCAACCGGGCGTTCACGCCCTGGTACCTGGTGCGGTACTGGCGGCTGCTCAAGTTCAAGCTGGCCAACCCGCACATCATCACCCGCGGCATGGTGTTCCTGGGCAAGGACGTGGAGATCCAGTGCACGCCCGAACTCGCGCAGATGGAGATCGGCCGCTGGGTGCACATCGGTGACAAGAACACCATCCGCTGCCACGAGGGCTCGCTGCGCATCGGCGACAAGGTGGTGCTGGGCCGCGACAACGTCATCAACACCTACCTCGACATCGAGCTCGGTGACTCGGTGCTCATGGCCGACTGGTGCTACGTCTGCGACTTCGACCACAAGATGGACGACATCAACGTCCCCATCAAGGATCAGGGCATCATCAAGGGCCCGGTGCGTATCGGGCCCGACACCTGGATCGCCGCCAAGGTCACCATTCTGCGCAACACCCTGATCGGCCGCGGTTGCGTGCTCGGCGCCCACGCCGTGGTCAAGGGGGACATCCCGGACCACTCGATCGCGGTCGGCGCACCCGCCAAGGTGGTCAAGAACCGCAAGCTGGCGTGGGAGACGTCGGCGGCCGAGCGCGCCGAACTCGCCGCTGCACTCGCCGACATCGAGCGCAAGAAGGCCGCGAGCAACAAGTAGTTCCCGGGCGCTCAGGCGCCGTTGCACACCCCGGATTCGCGGATCACGTTGCCGTAGACGTTCGCGGTCGCGATGTTGGCGTTGATGACCCCGGACGGCATGCGCTGCTTCATCTTCACGCTGATCTGCGTGAGCTGATACCACAGGTGATGGAACGAGTCGCCGTGGAACAGCGGCGAATACTGGCTCTGGTCCGGGTAGTTCGTGACGTAGAGGGTCTGGGCGCGCGGGTCGAGGAAGGCCGCGGACCGGTCGACGTTGGCGCGGACGGCATCGCCGGCGGCCTGCACGCCGGGATGTGACCAGTGGTCGCCGTTGTCGTCGAGGAAGCGCTGGAACCGCACGATCTGGTCGAACAACGTGCCGTACTGCGCGTTGAACCACTGACAGGCCTCACGCTGAGCGTCGATCTGCTGAGGCGTGACCCGGATCTGCCACAGGTTGTACGGGAACACCGTGTAGTCGGGCGCCCAGTTCGACGGATGGGGTTCGAACGCGGCCAGCGCGGGCCAGGCCTGCTCGGGTTCGGCCGGCGTCGGTGCCGCAGTCGCGAGCGCCAACGCGGCGCCGGTCGCCAGCGCCGCACACCCGGTGCGGAGTCTTCTGCGTTTCAGGCGTTGCGAGGCCACCCCTCGATTTTTGCGACCGTGTCGCGTCCGCGGACGCAGAATCTCGAGAATGCGGTGATTTCGCCGCGAGACGGGTATAGGGGTTTCGTCCGGCCCGGACACACCCGCTGCTTCACGAGAGGGAATCCATGACCGCATCGCGAGTGTGCGCGTGACGGGTGACCGGGACGCGGTGGCACGCAAGCGGCGCCACATCGACGTGTGCCTCAACGAGGCCGTCGACCACCAGAGCGTGTCGACCGGGCTCGAGCGCTACCGGCTGCCGTACCACGCGCTCACCCAGACCAACCTGACCGAGATCGATCTGACCACGAATTTTCTCGGCAAGCCGCTTCGTGCCCCGGTGCTGATCGGCGCCATGACCGGTGGTGCCGAGCTGTCCGGAACCATCAACCGCAATCTCGCCGCGGCCGCCCAGAAACTCGGCGTCGGGATGATGCTCGGTTCGCAACGGATCATGCTGCGCAGCGGTGAGCAGGCCGCGCACCGCTCCGAGAGCTTCGCAGTGCGTGACGTCGCCCCGGATGTGTTGCTGGTGGGCAACATCGGGCTGTCGCAGCTGACCCACGACAACGCGCCGTTGATCACCGACGCACTGCGGCGTGTGGGTGCCGACGCACTTGCGGTGCACACGAACCCCCTGCAGGAGGCGATCCAGGCCAACGGAGACACCGATTTCGCGGGATCACGTGAACGGCTCCTCGAAATCGGTCCATCCATCGGCTGCCCGCTGCTGCTCAAGGAGGTGGGCCACGGCATCGGCGCCGCGGCCGTCGCCGAGCTCACCGGCGGCCGCGACGATGTGCCGGTCGCGGCCATCGACGTCGCAGGTGCGGGCGGCACCTCGTGGTCACGCGTCGAGCAGTTCGTCCGCTACGGCACGGTGCGGTACCCGGATCTCGCGGACTGGGGCGTCCCGACCGCACGTGCCATCATCGAAGTGCGACAGGCGCTTCCGCGTATCCCGCTGGTCGCCTCGGGCGGCATCCGCACCGGTATGGACGCGGCAAAGGCAATTGCGCTGGGCGCCGACGTGGTCGCCATCGCGCGACCGCTGCTGGCGGCCGCGATCGATTCGGCTGCGGCCGTGGCCGACTGGCTGCAGGGGTTCATCGACGAACTCCGCATCTGCCTGCACGGCAGCGGCGCACCGGATCTCGCGGCCATGCACGCCATCCGGCTGGTCGACCGGTAACGGCCGTGGCGACGATCCTCGCGTACACCTCGCCCGCCCTGGGTCACGTCTATCCGCTCGCGGCCCTGCTGACCGAACTGGCCTGCCGCGGACACGAGATCCACCTGCGCACCATGGCCCGCGAGGTGGAGGCCATGCGCGCCGCCGGCTTCCGGGCAGATGCCGTGGCACCCGAGATCGAGGCGATCCGCGGCGACGACCGATCCACGTCCGACGCACTGGAAGTGCTCGCGATGTCCCTCGACGTGTTGTGCAGCAGGGCCGCTTCGGAGGTCGACGACATCCGCGACGCGATCGCCCGGTCACGGCCCGACCTGGTGATCGTCGACGCGAACTGCTGGGGTGCCATGGCCGCGGCCGAGGCCGAAGGGCTGCCATGGGTGGTGTTCTCACCGTTCACGCCGTACCTGCGATCACGTGGGGTACCGCCGTTCGGGCCGGGACTGCGACCGTGGCCGGGCCTGCCCGGACGGGCACGTGACGCGCTCATGCGCCGCGTCACCGGACGCATGTTCGACGACCCGGTGTTGCGGCGCATGAATCCGCTGCGCGCTGAAGCCGGTGTGCCAGAAGTGGATTCGGTGGACGCCATGATGCGCCGCGCGCCGCTGACACTCGGGGTGGGCGGACGTCCGTTCGAATACCCGCATCCCGATTGGGGGGATTCGGTACACCAGCTCGGCGCATGCGTGTTCGAACCGGGACCGGTCGCCGAACCGCCCTGGCTCGCCGAGATCGACCGGCCCGTCGTGCTGGTCAACACATCTTCGATCGCGCAGGCCGATACGATCCTGGCGCACACCGCGCTTGCGGCCTTCGCCGACGAACCGGTCCACGTCGTCGCGACGTTCCCCGCCGGTGTCCCGGACGGTCTGCCGCGGCCGGCCAACGCGACCATCGGTGAGTACATCCCGCACGGTGTGGTGCTGGACCGCACGGTGTGCGTGGTCACCCACGGCGGAATGGGGACCACGCTCAAGGCGCTGGACCGGGGTATCCCGGTGTGCGTGGTGCCGTTCGCGCGGGACCAGGCCGAGGTGGCCCGTCGGGTACAGATGGCGCGGTGCGGAACACGCCTGCCCGCCAAGCATCTCAGCGCCGCGCGTCTGCGCCGGAAGGTGCGTCAGGCCATGGCGATGAGCGATGGCGCGCGACGTGTCGCCGCGGGGTTCGCCGCCACCGGCGGTGTGGTGCGCGGCGCCGATCTCATCGAGCAGCAGGTGTTTTCATCCGAGATGCGGATGTGAGTGCACTCGTGATGCGACGGCGCCTGGCGAACAGCAGCACCCAGGAGAGCGCGGCCGCGGTGAACGCGGCGGCCTGTGCGGCACCGGTGCGGTTGGCCGGGTAGAGCACACCGTCGGCGTAGTGGTCGATGAAATCGTCCGCGGGCAGCGGCTTGAGCCCGGCCCGCACGCGTGCCCACTGCTCCAGGTGTGTGAGCGGGCAGCGCAGCCGTAGCGCGACGACGAAAGCGCCCCAGATCACCGTCGGCACATGGAACGCCAGGGTGCGGGGCCAGCGCAGCGCGAGGAATCCGCCGCTCGGCAGATACAACAGGTAACCGAAGTGTGCACCGACCGTGATCGCCACGAGCGCGGTGTACGCCTTCTTCATGCACCGATTATGGGCCCTGTCCGGTGGTGCGGCGGTGATCTCGCTGGTGATGCCGAATCTGATACCGCCGCTCCGCGTACACCAGGTCGTCACGCCACAAGCGGTTCGCGGCATGCCGCATCAGCGGCGTGATCAAGGCCGCGGCGCGTCGAGCGTGACGGAAACCGGCCCGATCCGATTGCGCGACGACGGCTTCCACCACGGCGGTGCGGGGGCGTCCGTCTGTGCCGGGTCCGAGCGGCGTGGCGTGCGTCTCGACGATGCTCCCGGCGCCTTCGCCGTCGACGATCCGCATCACGATGGTGCGGGCACTCGGACACGTGAACTCGGCGACCACCGGCACACCCAGCCGACCGAGGCGGAACGTCACCGACAGCAGGAACCGGTCGTCCTCCTCGGTCGGGGTGCTCAGCACCTCCAGGCGGGTGAACGAGTACGGGTGGAACCAGTTGCCGTGCCACGGGTCGAGTCGGTTGGCGATGATGTCACTCGGTTCGCACACACCCACCAGACGGGTGAGGGCATGCAACGTCTCGCCCGCCGGACGGGTCGGCACCACCGGGACAGTCAGGGGGTCCTCTCCGCCGAGTTCGTCGAGGCGCACCCACGCCAGCACGCCGTCGTCGTGGCTCGGCAACGGTGCCCAACCGAATTCGCAGGTTTTCCCGGTGAGCGGCAGGCCGTGCCACCGGCAGATCAGCGAACCGTCGTCGACCACCCCGGTGGCCAGATCGGCACCCAGGTGCGGACAGCTGCGCGGCCCCACCCGCAGGTGGCCTTGCCGGTCGCGCCACGCGACGACCTCGATCCCGCCGATCGTCGTGCCGAAGGGGCGGTCGGCGCGGATCTCGCGGTTGGCGCCGAGCACGTACCAGTTGCCCGTCGGGCGACGTTGCGAGCGGCGCAGGGCCGCCTCGATGATCGCGGGTTTGGCCTCGCCGTAGGTGGGCCGTTGCTCGGACCAGCGCGGTGATGAAATGAGTTGCAACGGCCAGTCCTTGGGCCACCGATCACCGATCTTCAACTCGCCCTCCGCTCTTCGCGCGTGGCCAGCCATCTCAGCGGCGCGAACCGGCCTGCGGTCGGGACGGACCTCAGCGCGTGGCCGGCCACACCCCACCGGTTGAGCAGCACGTTGGCCGCGGCCCAGCCGGTGGTGGCCGCGCGTTCCATCAGCGCCGCGGGCAGATCGAGGCGGATGCCGTCGCCAGCGAGAACGAGCCCCGGTACGCCCGTGACGACGCCAGGACGGTCGGCATGGGAGCCCGGTGCGAACAGCGGGCAGTCGTCGCGCACCAGGACACGTTCGAAAACCGGTTCGGCCGTTGCTGTCTCGGGGTAGAGCCGGTGCAGCTGCGCGAGCGCTCCGGGGCCGCTCTCGGCGGTGTCCAGGGCGTAGGCATGCAACTCCACCACGGATCCACCGTTGTCCCTTGCCCATTGGGCGCTCTGGCGCTCGTAGCGCTCGAGCACGCTGATGTTGTCCAGCGGTTTGTGCCCTGCCGTTCCCATGAACGCCGGACGGTCCGCCGTGACGGGACGGTCGAGCCACAACCTGTGCACGGCGAACGGTGGTGCGGTGCGCAGACCCTGGACCCGCGCCCGCCAGCGGTCGTCGCCGAGACCGGGCGAGGACGCGACGATCCGCTGCAGTCCGGCGATGTCCGCCGCGAGCACCACGGCGTCCGCGTCGAGGCGTTCACCGGAATCGGTGTGCACCGCGAACGCGTCGGGCGATGTCGTGACGGGGTCGATGCGGGTGACGGATGCCCCGAGGTGGAAACGCACGCCGTGCTCGTGCAGATACCGTCGCAGCGGTTCCCACAGCGCGGTGTCGTAGTTGGAAGTGGGCACATCGAACACGAGTCCCTCGCTGGATCCGAGGAAGTAGATGTGGAACATCGTGGCCAGCTCGGCCGCCGACAGGTTCGACGGGTCGGCGAAGAAGCTGCGCGAGAACACCTCGAACGCCAGATGCCGTGCGGCCGGGGGGAAGTTGATGTCCTTGAGGAACGTCTCGGCATCGATGTGGTCGAGGCGGTCGTAGATTCCCGGCACCGAGACCGCGGCGAGCGGTGCGGCCGCCTTGGCGTCGAGCCGCATGAGGTCACGCAGCCGGAACGTGGGGCTGCGCAACGCGAACCACAGCGCGTTCCACGGCGGGGTGTGCGGTAGCCGGCGGAAACTCTCACGGCGGCCTTCGCCGTCGATGAGGGGGTAGTCCTCGACCGGGGTCAGCATGCGCAACTGCGGGTCGACGCGCGCCAACAGCGCGCGCAGGTTGTAGTACTGCCGGAAGAACGCGTGGAAACCGCGGTTCATCGCGTACTCGGCGCCGTCGTGCTGCTCGGACCAGCCGCCGACGCGTCCGCCCAGATAGTTTTCGCGTTCGATGACGGTCACCTCGACGCCGCGCTCGGCCATGCCGGTGGCCGCGGCGAGCCCGGCGATACCCGCACCGACGACCACGACCCGCGGACGCCTCGGCAGTTTGCCGGCGTGGGGGAGCCCGCGGGGTGCCGTGTGAGTGCGCTGCAGTCGGTCGGTCATCGCGACACCTCCTCGCGCTCGGGCACGTGCCCGCGTTCGGTGGGCACGCGCCGCCGTTCCCACAGCAGCAGCACGGCGGTGATCATCGCGAAGCCGAACAGGAAATCCTCGATGGGCGTATCGAAGAACACGCGCACACCGCTGGTGTGCTGCTCGTCGTAGATGACGATCGGTGCGGAGAGTTTGGTCAGCCAGCCGTCCACCGGAATCTGGAAGCCCAGCACGATCAGCATCGACAACCAGTAGGCCGGTCGCCGGAACAACCCTGTGCGCAAGAGCAATTCGAGCCCGCACACCGCGATCACGGCCAGGACCGCGGGCAGGGTGTATCCCAGACCGGTCATCTGCGCCTCACCCGTTCCAGGATGGTGCTCACCGCGTTGTAGGTCAGCAGCGCGCACAACGGGATCACGAGGAAGAACAGCACCTCCTCGATCGGCACGTCGAACGGGATGGTCAGCCCGGTGATGTAGTCCGGGTTGTAACCCCACACGTCGAACGCCACCGCGATCTCGTCCCACAGCAGGAACACCGCGGCGACCGGTAACACGGCCTGTAACACGCGTCGCGGTTGCCGGTACACGCCGTCACCGAGGCACTCCAACGGAGCCGTGATCGCCACGCACGCCGCGAGAACCAGGAGGTACTGCCAGTTCTCGCTCATGCGGCTCCCGGTACGGCGGCAGCGTGTGAGCGGGCACGCCACGCGTGGATCAGGCCCGCGCCGGCCACCTGGATGCGGCGGCGGGTGCCCACGGTGGCGCGGCGACGGAAGATCGCGAAGTCGCTTTCCTCGATGCAGTCGAGGATCTCGGAGTACAGCTGCATGGCGGTGGCCACGCATGGGCGGGACCGGGGTGCCAGCATCGCGATGCCCTCGGCTGCGTATCTGTAGGTCCGGCGGGCGATCTCGTGCTGGGCCTGAAGTGCCTTGCGGACGCGTGAATCGGTGTGCTGGTTGTGGTGGCACCACATCAACAGGTCGCGGTCGACACCGTGGACCGCGAGTTCGTCGGCGGGCAGGTACACGCGGTCGCGCAGCAGGTCCTCGTCTACGTCGCGCAGGAAGTTGGTGAGCTGGAATGCCCGGCCGAGCGCCGCGGCGTGCGGCGCGGCTTCCTCGGGTGCGGTGACGGTGCCGAGGATCGGCAGCAATTGCAGCCCGATGGCCTCGGCCGAGCCCCGCATGTACTCCTCGAGCGCGGCGCGGTCGGCGTAGTCCGTCACGGACAGATCCATGCGCATCGACCGCAGGAAATCCTCGAACAGTTCGGCGGCGATGCCATAGCGCGCCACGGTGTGGCCGACCGCGGTCAGCACCGGATCACCGGGATGCTCTGCGCGGGCGAAGAACTGGTCGGCGAGCAACTGCAACTGCCGGGCCCGTGCCGCGGTGTCCAGGGTCGGATCGAACTCGTCGAGAATGTCGTCGGCGTAGCGCGCGAACCCGTACAGCGCGTGCACCGCGGGGCGTTGGTCCGGTGCCAGCAGGCGGGTGGCGAGGAAGAACGTGCGCCCGTGCGCGGCGTTGATCTCGCGGCAGCGGCGGTACGCCTCACGCAACATCGGGTCGTCGATGCCTGCTGCGGCGAATTCGTTGCGGATCATGGCATTCGTGCTTTCCGGTCGGCGGTGGCTGCGGTGACGGAGTTGAGGTCGTGGTGGGTGCGGGTGCGCCGCACGGTGCCGGTGACCCGGTCGGCGGCCAGGCGGCCGGACAGCAGTGCGGTCGGCACGCCGACGCCGGGAACCGTCGAGGATCCGGCCAGCACGGCGTTGGCGACGCCGCGCACCGTGTTGCCCGGGCGGAACGGTCCGGTCTGGCTGAACGTGTGCGCCAACGCGAAGGGTGTGCCCGCCACCATGCCCTGGCGCGCCCAGTCGGCGGGCGTGACGACCTGCAGCACGTGGGCGTCGTCGCGCAACTCCGGCAGCATCCGCTCGGCCACGGTGTCGACGACCCTCTGGGCGTACGCGGGGCCTTCGGTTTCCCAGTCGATCGCGGTGGACGACAGGTTGGGCGTGGGCGCGAGCAGGTAGAGCAGATCGCGGCCCGCCGGGGCGAGCGCGGGATCGCCCGCGGTGGGGCGGGTGACCAGCAGCGACGGATCGCGCATCAGGCGGCCGTCGTCGATGATGTCGGTGAAGGTGTCGTGCCACGCGTCGCCGAACAGGATGTTGTGGTGTGCGACGGGCCGGTCGATCCGGCGGCAGCCGACATGGACGACGACAGCCGACGGTGAGGCGCGCCAGGGCCGAGGGCGCCGGGGCGTGCGGCCCAGCAGTTCGTAGGTGCGGGGTAGTTCGGTGGTCAGCACCACCGCGTCGCACGGGATGCGTTCGCCGGTGTCGGTGTGCACCGCGGTGACGCGGTCTGCCGAGCGTTCGAGGCAGTTGACGGTGGCGCCGTAGTGGAATCGCACCCCGGCGTCGGCGCCCGCGGCGGCCAGCGCGTCGGGAACCGCGCGCACGCCACCCTTCGGGAAGAAGACCCCGGAGATGGTGTCCATGTAGGCGATCACCGCGTAGGCCGCCAGGGCGCGTTGCGGGGAGACACCGGCGTAGAGCGACTGGAACGTGAAGACGCGCTGCAGCCGGGGGTCGCGTAGGTGGCGTCTGACCATGTGGTCCCACTTGCCGAACCCGCCGATCGCCGCGAGTTGCGCGAGCTGGGGCGTCAGCAGCGAAAGCGGTGAGTCGAAGTTGGCGCCGATGAAGCCGTCGATCTCGATGCGGTACAGCCGGGTCAGCCAATCGCGCAGCCTCCGGTAGCCCGCGGCCTCGCTCGGCCCCGCGAGATCCGCGATCGCCGCGGCCATGCGGTCGGCGTCGCTGTGGACCTCCAGCGCACTGCCGTCGGCGAACTGTGCGCGGTATGCCGGGTCGACCGGGAGCAACTGCAGGCGGTCGCCCACCGACTCGCCGACCGCGGCAAACACGTCGTCGAGGATGTCCGGCATCGTCAGCACGGTTGGCCCGGTGTCGATCCGGTAACCGCCGGTATCGATGCGGCCTGCCCGCCCGCCCGGCCAGGGTTCGCGCTCGACGACGGTGACGCGGCGGCCGCGTCCGGCGAGGTGAAGCGCCGCGGACAGGCCCGACAGACCGGCGCCCACCACCACGACGTGGTCGGTCGGTCCCGGGATCGCGCGGCTCATCGGGCCGCCCGGCAAAGCACGAAAGCGCCGGCGGACACCGCCGGCGAGGTCGGTATCTCGCTCACATACGCCCCTTCCGGGCTTGGCATGCTCGCGAGATACCCGCAGGCGGCGGGCTACAAACGTCCGGTCTTACCGGTCGGGCAGCGCGTGTTCGACGATCGGGCGCCGGGGCAGCGGTTCACGTTCGCGACGCTTGGCCGCGAGATACACCTGCGCGGTCTCGTCGGCCACGGTGTGCCAGTCGAAATCGGAGGTGAGGCGTTCGCGTGCGGCGACCGCGCGGCGCTGCGCGGCGTCGGGGTCGTCGAGGACGGCGCGGACCGCGGCCGCCAGGCCCGCCACATCGCGCGGCGCGAACGACATTCCGGTCTCGCCGTCGATCACGGCCTCGCCGAGACCGCCCGCGGTGGACGTCACCAGCGGCGTGCCGGTCGCGGCGGCTTCCAGTGCCACGATGCCGAACGGTTCGTAGTGGCTGGGCAGCACCGCGGCGTCCGCGGCCTGGAGTGCCTCCACGAGTCCGTCGTGATCGAGACGGCCGACGAAACGGGTTGCCTTGAGCACCTTGTGCTTTCGTGCCTGCTCGACGAGCCAGTCCTGTTGCGTGCCGTCGCCGGCGATGGTCAGCGTCGTACCGGGATGCGCACGGCGGATGCGCGGCAGCGCCGCGATCGCGTCCTGGATGCCCTTCTCGTACTCCAGCCGGCCGACGTAGAGCAACCGGGGCGGACCCGTGCGGGGACACCTGCGCGCGAACGGCCACAACTGTGCGTCGATCCCGTTGCGGATCACCCGGATCTCCGACAGTCCCGGGCCGAACAGTTCGGTGATCTCGTCGCTCATCGAGGTCGAACACGTGATCAGCGAGTCCGATTCGCGCACCAGCCAGGATTCGATCGCGTGCACCTGGCGGCTGATCGGCCCCGACACCCAGCCCGAGTGCCTGCCGGCCTCGGTGGCGTGGATCGTGGAAACCAGTGGCACATCGAAGAATTCGGCGAGCGCGATGGCGGGATGGGCCACCAGCCAGTCGTGCGCGTGCACCAGATCGGGCACCCACGGATTGCCCGCGGAATCCCGCACCTTCAAACCGGTGCGGATCATGGCGTGGCCCATCGCCAGTGTCCACGCCATCATGTCGGTGCCGAACTCGAACTCGTGGGGATCTTGGGCGGCCGCGACGACGCGCACGCCTTCACGCACCTCGTCGGTCGACGGGTGCGTACTGGGATCGGTGCCCGACGGCTGACGGCTGAGCACCACGATCTCGTGGCCCGCGGCGGCGAGCGCCGTGGCCAGGTGGTGCACATGGCGGCCGAGCCCGCCGACCACCACGGGCGGGTATTCCCACGACACCATCAGGATTTTCACGGCTGAGCGCTTTCGTGACGGGGCGAGCGTGCGCAGAATGCTGCTGATCGACGGCGTGTCGCGGGGCAGCCACGCACGCTCGCGCAGTTGAGGAGGAGGGGAGCAGCAGCAGCAGTGGGGGTGGGGGTCATCGCGGGAGCCGCCTCGCGTCGAGTGCCCCGAAGAGGCCGTCGGCCTTGTTCCAGCCGTCGGCCAGACGCTCGGCCTGTTCGCGGCGCCCGGCGGCCAGCGCGTCGGAGATCTCCCGCGTGGCGTGTGCGTGCAGGTGGGCCCGGTAGCGCGCGTACTCGGCGGCCGAATCCTTGCTCACCATGAACGGCCAGTCGCTGGAGACCGTCAGCAAGGTCTCGCGCAGGATCTGATCGGCGACGCGGTCGCGCGTGACGGGTGAGCCCACCGTGGCGTGCTGGGTCAGGGCCTTGTCGACGGTGGCCAGCGCGTTGTCGACGACCTCGCTGTTGAGCTGCACCAGATCGGCCACCTTCTGCCCCGACCACACCTGCCAGTCCTTGCCGGAACCCCATGAGCTGGGCGGCAATTCGACGGGTGTGCCGACGAATCCGTCCGCGGCGGCATCCGCGAGCGTGCCGACGCGCACACCGGCCCGCGGCAGTGCCCGCAGCACGCGTTCGAGCCACACCGGGCCCTCGTGCCACCAGTGGCCGAACAGTTCGGTGTCGAACGCCGCGACCACGTGCGCCGGGCGGCCGATGCGTTGGCTCTCGTCGAGCAGACGCCTGCGCACGACCTCGACGAAGTCGGCGACATGGACGTCGACGGCACGGTCGGCGCGCTCGGGTTCGTAGGGCGCCTTCTGCTCCGACGGCACGTTGCGCCCTGTCACACGGGCGGGTTTGAGGCCCGTGGTGTGGTCGTAGGTGTGGAAGTCGCGGTACGCGCCGTGGCCGGGATATCCCGACTTGGGCGACCACACGCGGTAGGACACCTGCAGATCGCGGCCGAACGCGATGACGTCGGACTCACCGACCGGGCGCCCGAGCGCGGTGTCGCCGTGCAGTGACGGGCCGTCGACCATGAAGTGCCCGACACCCGCTGCGCCGTAACCGGTTTCCATGCCGGGGGCATAGGCACACTCCGGCGCCCAGATCCCGGTGGGGGTGTGGGCGAACCGGTGCTGCGCGTCGGCCAGGCCCTCGCGCAACGCGAACTCGCGCAGGCGGGGATTGAGCAGCGGCTGGAACGGGTGCGACAACGGGCCGCCGAGCAGTTCGATGGTCTCGGCATCGATCAGTTCGCGCAGCAGCGGGCTCGCGCCGTGGCGCCAGTGCGTGGTGAAATCCTCCATGGCCTCCGCGGCCAGCGACAGTTCGTGGGATCCGAACTCGCGCAGACCTTTACGGTCGCGCAGCGTGGTGGCCTCCAGCGCGCGCAGCTGCCAGTTGGCCAGCCAGTGGTGCATGCCGGTCAGGCAGTAGGGATCGTCGAGTTGCGCGGTGACCACCGGCGTCATGCCGAGGCTGATCAGATGGGAACGGCCCTCGGCGGCCAGCGTGCGCAGCACCCGCACCAGTGGCAGATACGCCGCGGCCCAGGACTGGTACAGCCATTCCTCGCCGACGGGCCAGCGGCCGTGGTGGGCCAGCCAGGGCAGGTGGGTGTGCAGGACGAGGGTGAAAAGTCCCGGTACCGGTTCTGCGCTCGCGTCCGTCATGGCCGCACTGCTATCGCCACGAGGTCCAGGCTGTCATCAATGTCGCGCTCGGCGGCCGGGGTGAGGTCGAAGTCGTCGGTACGCACGGCCGCGACATCGGCGAGCAGTTGCTCGTCCCACGGGGCGTCGGCCACCGCGCGCTGCACCTGCGCCTCGATGATCGATCCGCCGTGGCGCGCGTCGAGTTCGGCCAGTCCGGCGCCGTGGAACACGCCGAGGGTGTCCTCGACCTCGAAGCCTGCCGTTTCGAGCAGCTCGGTGAGTTCGGCGGCGTTGAGTTCGCGCGTGTGGAACGGGTTGAGCGGGGTGTCGCGACCGGGGGAGAACGTGATCCGGTTGGGCGTCGACACCAGGAACACCCCGCCGGGACGCAGCACGCGGAAGCATTCCGAGACGAATTGCGCCTGATCCCACAGGTGTTCGATCACCTGGAAGTTGACCACGACGTCGACCGAGGCGTCCGGCAGCGGCAACTCCGCGAGGTTGCCGTGACGGATGTCGACGCGCGGGTACCGGGCCCGCACATGGGCCACCGTCGCCTCGTCGTAGTCCAGGCCGATGACACGGCGGGCCACGTCGGCGATCAGGTCGGCGCCGTAACCCTCGCCGCAGCCGGCCTCCAGGACGTCGCGCCCGGCGCAGCGGTGGGCCAGTCGCTGGTAGACGACCTCGTGGCGGCGGAACCAGTAGTTCTCCTCCGCCAGGCCCGGGATGGTCCGCTCGCCGGTGAGGGGTAAAGCCGAAGGAAGGGCGTTATCCGGATCGCCCACGATTGCGCTCATTGGAAGGCAGGCTAACCCAGCCGGGGCGATGGTGGATCGTTCGCCGACAGTTACCGCAGGCGGCGGTGTGGTAGGGGAGGTCGCCAGTGAACTTCGACCGGCTATGGTGTTCGTGCGAACCGCCTCAAGTTACCGGCGGGTAACATGGTGTAGGTTGCTCAGAACGTGATATGGCAGGCCGGTCCCCGGCCTCATCGAGGAGGACGAACCAGAGTCATGACGAACATCGTGGTCCTGATCAAACAGGTCCCAGACACATGGTCCGAGCGCAAGCTCTCTGACGGCGATTTCACCCTCGACCGTGAGGCTGCGGACGCCGTGCTGGACGAGATCAACGAGCGTGCCGTCGAAGAGGCACTGCTCATCAAGGAGCGTGAGGGCGGCGACAGCACTGTCACCGTGCTGACCGCAGGCCCGGAGCGCGCCACCGAGGCGATCCGCAAGGCCCTGTCCATGGGTGCGGACAAGGCTGTGCACGTCAAGGACGACGGCCTGCACGGTTCCGACCTCATCCAGACGGCGTGGACGCTGGCCCGTGCGCTCGGCACCATCGAGGGCACCGAGCTGGTCATCGCAGGCAACGAGGCCACCGACGGCGTCGGCGGCGCGGTTCCCGCGGTCATCGCCGAGTACCTGGGCCTGCCCCAGCTCACCCACGTGCGCAAGCTGAACGTGGAGAACGGCAAGGTCACCGCCGAGCGGGAGACCGACGAGGGCGTGTTCACCCTCGAGGCGTCGCTGCCTGCCGTGGTCAGCGTCAACGAGAAGATCAACGAACCGCGATTCCCCTCCTTCAAGGGCATCATGGCCGCGAAGAAGAAGGAAGTCACCGTGCTCTCGCTCGCCGAGATCGGTGTCGAGCCTGACGAGGTCGGCGTCGCCAACGCGGGCTCCAAGGTGCTCGCGTCGACCCCCAAGCCGCCGAAGACGGCAGGCGAGAAGGTCACCGACGAAGGCGACGGCGGAACCAAGATCGCCGAGTACCTGGTTGCCCAGAAGCTCATCTAGAGCCACCCGGCAGCGCAATCCGCATCCCGATCGATTCCCCAAGACGCGAAAGACATAGCGAGAACCCATGGCTGAAGTACTTGTGCTCGTCGAGCACGCCGATGGTGCGCTGAAGAAAGTCAGCGCCGAACTTTTGACCGCCGCCCGTGCACTGGGTGAGCCCTCCGCCGTCGTGGTGGGCAAGCCCGGCACGGCCGCAGGTCTCACCGACGGCCTCAAGGCCGCCGGTGCCGCCAAGATCTACGTCGCCGAGTCCGACGACGTGGAGAACTACCTGCTCACCCCGTACGTCGACGTGCTGGCCGCACTCGCCGAGTCGGCCGCCCCGGCCGGTGTGATCATCGCCGCCAACGCCGACGGCAAGGAGATCGCGGGCCGGTTGGCCGCGCGTATCGGCTCCGGCCTGCTGGTCGACGTCATCGAGGTCAAGGAAGGCGGCGTGGGTGTGCACAGCATCTTCGGTGGTGCCTTCACCGTCGATGCGCAGGTCACCAGCGAGACCCCGGTCATCACGGTCCGTCCGGGCTCGGTCGAGGCCGTCCCGGCCGACGGTGCGGGCGAGGTCGTCAACGTGGAGGTCCCGGCGCAGGCCGAGAACGCCACCCGGATCACCAAGCGCGAGCCCGCCGTCGCCGGTGACCGTCCGGAGCTCACCGAGGCCTCGGTCGTGGTCGCCGGTGGCCGCGGTGTCGGCAGCGCCGAGAACTTCAAGATCGTCGAGGAACTCGCCGACTCGCTCGGCGGCGCCGTCGGCGCCTCGCGCGCCGCGGTCGACTCGGGCTACTACCCGGGCCAGTTCCAGGTCGGCCAGACCGGCAAGACCGTCTCCCCGCAGCTGTACATCGCGCTGGGCATCTCCGGCGCGATCCAGCACCGCGCCGGTATGCAGACCTCGAAGACGATCGTCGCGGTGAACAAGGACGAAGAGGCCCCGATCTTCGAGATCGCCGACCTCGGCATCGTGGGCGACCTGTTCAAGGTCAGCCCGCAGCTCACCGAGGCCGTCAAGGCTCGCAAGGGCTGATCACCTCATCACGCGGACCCCGGCGCACCTGGTGCGCCGGGGTTCTGTGTTTTTTGCCGGACCCCTTCGATTTCAAGGACCACGAACTTTCCGGGGTTCCCGCGCGGCCCGGCGGTGCCAGTGTGGACACAGGTCACAACACTGCCGAGGAGGTAGACGGAGCCATGAAGATCACAGTTTTCGGTGCCACGGGCCTGATCGGGTCGAAGGTCGTCGCAGCGCTCAACGAGGCGGGCCACGACGTCGTCGCCGCGTCCCGCGACACGGGTGCCGATGTCCTCACCGGTGAGGGGCTCGCCGACGCGCTCACAGGAGCCGAGGTGCTGGTCGACGTCGTCAACTCACCGTCGTTCGCCGACGACGACGTCATGAACTTCTTCACCACCTCGACCCGCAACCTGACCGAGGCGGCCACCAAGACCGGCACCGGCCACTACGTCGCGCTGTCCATCGTCGGATGTGACGCGCTGCCCGACAGCGGCTACATGCGCGCCAAGGTGGCCCAGGAGAAGGCGATCGCCGCCTCCGGCATCGACCACACGATCGTGCGCGCCACCCAGTTCCACGAGTTCGCCGAGTCCATCACGCAGACGCTGGTCGCCGGCGACGAGGTGCGGGTTCCCGACGGGCGCATCCAGCTGATCGCCTCCGATGAGGTGGCCGCCGAGGTGGCGCGCGCCGCGCAGGCCGCCGCCGTCAACGGCATCGTGAACATCGGTGGGCCGGAGAAGCTTTCATTCGCCGACATGGCCAAGGCCGTGCTGGCCAAGCACGGCGACGACAAACCCGTCGTGGTGGACGCTCAGGCCACCTACTTCGGCACCGCGGTCGACGACGACAGCCTGGTCACGGGCGACGACGGCAAGCTCGCGACCATTCGCTTCGCCGACTGGCTCGCGGGGCGCTGACATGGAACTCGCCGAGGCGGTCCGAGCCCGGCGGTCCACCCGGAAGTTCCTGCCGGACAAGCCCGTGCCGCACGAGCTGATCGAGGAGGCGCTCACGCTGGCGATGCGGGCGCCGTCGAACTCGAACGTGCAGCCGTGGCGGGTCTACTTCGCCAGTGGTGAACGCCGCGAACGCCTGGTCGCGGCGCTCACCGCCGAGGTGCGGGCCCGGCGGCCCACGTCGCTTGGCCTGCCCGACGCATTCCAGCATCTGCGCTCCCAGCTGGGCGCACTGGTGTACGGGTCGATGGGGATCGCCCGTGCCGACACCGAGGCGCGGTGGGCCGCGCAGCTGCGCAACTGGGAGTTCTTCGGCGCACCGTTGGCCGGTGTGGTGTGCATGCACCGCGACCTCGGCCTGGTCGACAGCGTCGGGGTGGGCATGTTCCTGCAGACGTTCCTGCAGACGTTCCTGCTGGCGCTCACCGAGCGGGGCATCGGCAGTTGCGTGCAGGTGTCGGTCGCGATGTGCGCCGATGTGCTGCGGGCCGAACTCGACATCCCCGACGAGCTGACGGTGCTGTGCGGAATGTCGATCGGCTACCCCGATCCGGCCTTCCCGGCGAACCATCTGGACATCCCGCGCAACCCCGTCGAGCAAAACGTCACGTTCTACAGCTGACGCGCCGAAGTGACGAATTTCACACTGCACGTGGGGTGAGTGGAGACGCCCGCCGAGTCGTCACCAACCGCTCACGGACACGTCACGTACGCGATGCCGTCCCGAGAACCGGCTGAGCGAGCGTGCTTGTCATGAGCATGAGAGCGGCATCTGTCCTCATCGCGGCCGACGAGGCCACCACACGTCCCGACCGCGGGGCAAAGCGCTACACGCTTCTGCTGACCACCGACCCCGACCTCATCGACGCCGCGCAGCGGTTGCGTCACGACGTGTTCACGTCCGAGCCGGGCTACGCGTTGGCCGGGTCCGCCGACGGCCGAGACGCGGACCACTTCGACGAATACTGCGACCACCTCCTGGTTCGCGACGAGCGCAGCGGCGAACTTGTGGGCTGCTACCGCATGCTGCCGCCGCCGGGCGCGATCGCCGCGGGCGGGCTGTACACGGCGACCGAATTCGACGTCACCGCACTGGATGTCCTGCGCCCCTCGCTGGTGGAGATGGGCCGCGCCGTGGTGCGGCAGGACCACCGCAACGGCGCGGTGGTGCTGCTGATGTGGGCGGGCATCCTCGCCTACCTCGACTACGCGGGCTACGACCACGTGACGGGTTGCGTCTCGGTGCCGGTGGCCGGTGCGGCTGGCGAGGCACCTGGCGCCCAGATCCGCGGCGTCCGCGACTTCGTGCGGCGCCGCCATGCCGCGCCGTACACCGTCCACCCGTACCGGCCCGTGGTGCTCGACGGCAGGACCCTCGATGACATCGCCCCGCCGGAGCGCGTCACCGTGCCCGCGCTGATGCGCGGCTACCTGCGCCTCGGCGCCCAGGTGTGCGGCGAGCCCGCCCACGATCCGGTGTTCGGCGTCGGCGACTTTCCCGCGCTGCTCGACAAGCGGCGGGCCGACGTCCGTTACCTGCGACGCCTGCGCTCGGCCTCCGCTGCCGCCCACATGACGGGCGGGGCGGCATGACCACGCGCGAGCACCCCTGGCTGCCCAAGGCGTCGTGCGACGCCGGCTGCGTGCACAGCGTCGAGCAGGGACGGCGCGTGATCGTCTGGCTGCGCACCGCGGCGCGCCTGTCGGCGGCCCTGGTGCTGCTGCCCGGCATGCCGCTGCTCGCGGTTCCGCTGCCGGGCCGCTCACACGTGCAGCGCATCTACTGCCGGCTGCTGCTGCGTTGCCTTGGAGTGCGGATTCGCTTGTCAGGCGGGCCGATTCGCAATCTGCAGGGCGTCCTGGTGGTCAGCGGACACGTGTCGTGGCTCGACATCTTCGCCATCGGCTCGGTGTTGCCGGGCTCGTTCGTGGCCCGCGCCGACCTCGTCGAATGGACCGCGCTGGGGCGAGTGGCCCGTCTCATGAAGGTCATCCCCATCGACCGCGCGAGCCTGCGCAGGCTGCCCGCGGTGGTCGCCACGGTGGCCGACCGTCTGCGCGCCGGGCGCACCGTGGTGGCCTTCCCGGAGGGCACCACGTGGTGCGGGCTCGCACACGGGCCGTTCCGTCCCGCGATGTTCCAGGCGGCCGTCGACGCGGCCCGCCCGGTGCAGCCGCTGCGGCTGACCTACCGGCACCGCGACGGCCGCCCGTCGACCACGCCCGCGTTCGTCGGGCAGGACACGCTGCTGCGGTCGGTGTGCCGCGTCGTCACCGCACGTCGCACGGTGTGCCACGTGCACGCCGGCGCGCTGCAACTGCCCGGTGACGACCGGCGCGCGCTCGCGGCGCGCTGCGAGGCCGAGGTGCGCGGCGAGCACGAGCGGCGCGATGCGCGCACGCACGCCATCGCGGCCTGACCGGCCGATCCGTCAGGCCCGCGAACTGCGGCTATCCTGGTGTGGTTATGACCTCCACTGCGGGCAGGCAGGTCTACCTTGATCACGCCGCCACCACACCGATGCATCCAGCCGCCATCGAGGCGATGACGGCTGTGCTGGCCGGCGTCGGAAACGCCTCGTCACTGCACGGTTCGGGACGCGCGGCCCGCCGCCGCATGGAAGAGGCCCGTGAGGCCCTCGCCCGGCTGCTGGGCGCGCGACCGTCCGAGATCATCTTCACCACGGGCGGTACCGAGAGCGACAACCTCGCCGTCAAGGGCATCTACTGGGCCCGTCACGACGCCGATCCGGCGCGCAGGCGCATCATCACCACCGCCGTCGAACACCACGCGGTGCTCGACGCGGTCGAGTGGCTCGTCGCGCACGAGGGCGCCGAGGTCACCTGGCTGCCCGTGGACCGCGACGGTGCGGTGAGCCCGGCCGCGCTACGGGAGGCCCTGCAGGCGGGGGCCGACGACGTCGCGCTCGTGAGCGTCATGTGGGCCAACAACGAGGTCGGAACGATCATGCCGATCGCCGAGCTCGCGGCCGTCGCCGCGGAGTTCGGGGTGCCGATGCACAGCGACGCCGTGCAGGCCGTCGGGCAGATCCCGGTAAATTTCGGGGCCAGTGGACTGGCCGCGATGAGCGTCACGGCGCACAAGTTCGGCGGGCCGACCGGTGTCGGCGCGCTGCTGCTGCGCCGCGACACAGCGTGCGTGCCGTTGCTGCACGGCGGCGGTCAGGAACGCGATGTGCGTTCCGGCACACCGGATGTGGCCGGTGTGGTGGCCATGGCGACCGCGGCAGGTGTGGCGATCGAGAACCTGGCCGACAACAGCGCCCGGGTGCGTGCGCTGCGTGACCGGCTGATCGACGGCGTGCTGTCGGCCATCGAGGACGCGCAGCTCAACGGAGCCCGCGGCGACGCCAGGCTGCCCGGCAACGCCCACTTCACCTTCCACGGCTGCGAAGGGGATTCGCTGCTGATGCTGCTCGATGCCAAGGGTGTCGAATGCTCGACGGGCTCGGCGTGCACCGCCGGTGTGGCGCAGGCGTCGCACGTGCTGATCGCCATGGGTGCCGATGCCGTCAAGGCGCGGGGCTCGTTGCGACTGTCGCTGGGACACACCAGCACCGAGGCCGACGTGGACACCGCGCTCGAAGTCCTGCCCGCCGCGGTCGAGCGGGCCAGGCAGGCCGCGCTCGCGAGTGCGGGGACGGTGAGCCGATGAGGGTTCTGGTCGCGATGAGCGGCGGTGTCGATTCGTCGGTGGCCGCGGCGCGCATGGTCGACGCCGGACACGACGTGGTCGGGGTGCACCTCGCGCTGTCCAGCGCGCCGGGCACGCTGCGCACCGGATCCCGCGGATGCTGCTCGAAGGAAGACGCCTCCGACGCCCGCCGCGTGGCCGACATCCTCGGAATCCCGTTCTACGTATGGGATTTCGCCGACCGGTTCAAGGACGACGTGATCGACGACTTCGTCGAGTCCTACGCGCGCGGTGAGACCCCGAACCCGTGCGTGCGGTGCAACGAGCGCATCAAGTTCTCGGCGCTGGCCGCCAGGGCGCTGGCGCTGGGCTTCGACGCCGTGGCCACCGGGCACTACGCCCGGCTGTCCGACGGGCGGTTGCGCCGTGCCGTCGACGCCGACAAGGACCAGTCCTACGTGCTGGGCGTGCTGACCGCCGAACAGTTGCGTCACGCGCTGTTCCCCATCGGTGACACCCCCAAGCCGCAGATCCGCGCCGAGGCCGCCGAGCGCGGCCTGGCCGTCGCCGAAAAGCCCGACAGCCACGACATCTGCTTCATCCCGACCGGCGACACCAAGGCCTTCCTCGGCGCGCATATCGGTGTGCGTCCCGGTGCGGTGGTCGACGGCAGCGGGACCGTGCTCGCCGAGCACGACGGTGTGCACGGGTTCACGATCGGTCAGCGCAAGGGCCTCGGCATCGCCGGACCTGGCGCCGACGGGCGCCCGCGCTACGTCACCGCGATCGACGCCGAGACCGGCACGGTGCGCGTCGGGCCTGCCGAGGACCTCGAGGTGTGGGAACTGACCGGTGAACGGCCGGTGTTCACCAGCGGCGTCGAACCCGGCGGCCCCATCGAGTGCCAGGTGCAGGTGCGCGCGCACGGCGGCATCACCGACACCGTGGCCGAGTTGCGCGACGGCAAGCTCGAACTGAGCCTGCGGGCACCACTGCGCGGCGTGGCACCGGGACAGACCATGGTGCTCTACCGGCCCGACCCCGACGGTGACGAGGTCATCGCGAGCGCGACCATCACGCGTCGATGAGCGTCCGTCGAATATCGTTCACGCCGTGAGTATTTTCGCGACCGCGACCGGTGTCGGATCCTGGCCGGGGACCACGGCGCGGCAGGCCGCCGAGATCGTCGTCGGTGAACTGCACACGCTGTCGCATCTGGTGGAGCTGCCTGCCCGCGGCATCGGCGCCGATCTGATCGGCCGCGCCGGGGCGCTTCTGGTCGACATCGGTATCGACACCGTGCCGCGCGGGTACCGGATCGCACCGGGGCGCAGTTCGGCGCTGCGCCGCGCGGTGAGCCTGCTCGGCGAGGATCTCGACGCGCTCGAAGAGGCGTGGGAGAAGGCCGGTCTGCGCGGCAGCGGCCGCCCGGTCAAGCTGCAGGCGCCCGGTCCCGTCACGCTGGCCGCGCACCTCGAACTGCCCGGGGGACACCGGGCCATCACCGATCCCGGTGCGCTTCGGGACCTCGGGGCGTCGCTGGCCGAGGGCGTCGCGGCACACCGCGCCGAGGTGGCCCGGCGCCTGGAGACGACCGTGGTGGTGCAGTTCGACGAACCGTCGCTGCCCGCGGCGCTGCAGGGCCGCCTGTCCGGCGTGACGAGCCTGACCCCGGTGCACCCCGTCGACGAACCGCTGGCCATGAGCCTGCTCGACGCGTGCGTGGCGCAGGCCGACACCGAGGTCGCCGTGCACAGTTGCGCGGCCGACCTGCCGTGGAAGGCGTTGCTGCGCAGCGACATCCACGCGATCTCCGTCGACGTGTCGACGCTCACCGCAGCGGATCTCGACGGCGTGGGGGAGTTCGTCGACGCCGGTCGCACCGTGTTGCTCGGCGTCGTGCCGACGTCCGCACCCGACCGCAGACCGGCGGTCGAAGAGATCGCGAAATCCGTTGTCGCCGTGACCGATCGGCTCGGCTTCGCACGCGAGGTGCTGCGTGAGCGGATCGGCGTGACGCCCGCGTGCGGGCTGGCAGGCGCCACACCCGAGTGGGCCCGCACCGCGATCGAACTGGCGCAGAAGGCCGCCGACGGTTTCGCGCAGGACCCCGAAGGGATCTGATCTAGCGAGTCCGCAGTTCCTTGCGCAGGATCTTGCCCGCCGCCGATTTCGGCACGGCCTCGATGAACTCGACCTGGCGCACCTTCTTGTACGGCGCGACCTGACCGGCCACGAACGCCATGACCTCGTCGGCGCCGAGATCGATGCCGGGCTGCCGGACCACGAACGCCTTGGGCACCTCTTCGCCCGATTCCGGATCCTGCACACCGATCACCGCGGCGTCGGCGATGCCCGGATGCGTCAGCAGCAGGGCCTCCAGTTCGGCCGGCGGCACCTGATACCCCTTGTACTTGATGAGTTCCTTGAGCCGGTCGACGATGTAGACGCAACCCGTGGCGTCCACCCGCGCCAGATCACCGGTGTGCAGGAAGCCGTCGTCGTCGATGGTCTCGCGCGTCGCGCGCTCGTTGTTGAGATACCCGGCCATGACATTGGGGCCCTTGAACCACAACTCGCCGGTCTCGCTCAAACCCTCTGCGGGAACTTCGATCTCGGCACCGGTCTCCGGGTCGACGATCTTGCTCTCGGAGTTGGGCACGGTCCAGCCACACGAATCGAGCGGTGCCACTGTCCCGACGGTCGAGAGCCCGCCGTCTTTCGGGGTAACGTGGCTGACCGGGCTCAGCTCGCTCATGCCGTACCCCTGCACCACCCGGCAGTCGAGCCGTCGTGCGACGGCCAGGCCGAGCTCGGCGTCCAGCGACGCCGCACCGGACATGATGCCCTCCAGCGCCGACAGGTCGTACGAATCGACCATGGGGTGCTTGGCCAGCGCGACGGCGACCGGGGGAGCGATGTAGGCGTAGGTGCACCTGCGCTCGGCGATGTTGCCGAGGAACTCCGCGAGATCGAACGACGGCATCACCACCAGTTGGGCGCGCGCGTGCAGCGCGGCGTTGAGCAGCACCGTCATTCCGTAGATGTGGAAGAACGGGAGCACCGCGAGCAGCCGGTCGTCCCGGCGCATCCCTTGCAGCGGCCGGATCTGCGCGACGTTGGCGACCAGGTTCCTGTGGGTGAGCATGACGCCCTTGGGATTTGCCGTCGTGCCCGAGCTGTAGGGCAGCACCGCCAGATGGGTGGCGGGGTCGAAGGTCACCTGAGGTGCGGCATGGCCGGTGGGCAGGCCCTCACCGTCGAGCAGCACGACGGCATCATCGGTCAGCCCCACCGCGGCCGCGGCCTCACGGGCCTGTGGCGCAAGGGCATTCACGGTGAGCAGTAGCTTGGCCTTCGAATCCGTGAGCTGCTTGGCGATGTCGCGCGCGGTGAACAGCGCGTTGACGGTGGTGGCGGTGGCACCCGCGCGCAGGATTCCGTGGAAGGCCACCGCGAACGCCGAACTGTTGGGCGACAGCAGCGCCACCACGTCGCCGACGCCGATCCCGCGGGCCGCCAGCGCGCCCGCGAACTCCTCGATGCGCCCGATCAGTTCGCCGTAGGTGGTCTCTGCGCCGGTCCGGCTGTCGACGAGCGCCACCCGGCCCGCGTCCGCGTCGTCGAGACCGGCGAACAGAAAGTCGTGGACGCTGACCGGCGGGATCGTGACGTCGGGGAACGGGCTGGCGAAACTCATGTGACGGCTCCCGGCTGTTGGTCGAGTTGTTTGACGAGCTTTTTCGACGCCACCATCCGGTAGGAGGCATCGAGGAGTTCGGTGACCTCTTCCCAGTCGACCTCGGCCGCGGTGAGATCGAGGCCCAGCCACCCGAACGGGCCCATGTAGGCCGGGAAGAAGAAGCGGCTGTCCTGTTCGAGCGCTTTGCGGTCGCTCTCGTCGACCTTGACCAGAACCGAGTGCGGGTACGGGATCATCTCGCCGCGTGCCTCGCCCTTCACGTTGCCGCCGTACATGGCGAACATCTTCGGCGCGCAGAACACCGGCCTGCCCCACGACACCTTCTCGAACGCGCCGGGAAACCCCAGCGCGATGGCGCGTACCTCGGCCAGACCCGGATCGTCGTCGCTGAACATGATGGGGTGGGGCATGACGCCAGGTTAATCACCCGAAAAATTGCCGACGACCTGCAAGGGGTGCTGATGGGTGTCGGTGCGCTCGGCTAGCCTGCCAGAGTGAGCGAGAAGGCAACCGGAGAAGTCGAAGCGGAACTGCCCGAACAGCCTGACGCCGACGAGCGGCGGCGCTGGCAGGAACTTGCCGACGAGGTGCGCGAACACCAGTTCCGGTACTACGTCAAGGACGCGCCGATCATCTCGGACGCGGAGTTCGACAAGCTGCTGCGCGAACTGCAGGCGCTCGAGGACGCTCACCCTGAGTTGCGGACGCCCGATTCACCCACCCAGTTGGTGGGCGGCGCCGGGTTCGCCACCGAGTTCGCGCCCGCCGAGCATCTGGAACGGATGCTGTCGCTGGACAACGTGTTCGATTCCGACGAGCTGACCGCGTGGGCCGCCCGCATCAGCAGCGAGACCGGCGACGCGGCGCATTTCCTGTGCGAGCTCAAGATCGACGGTGTCGCGCTGTCTCTGGTGTACCGCGACGGCAGGCTCGAGCGGGGCGCCACGCGCGGCGACGGGCGCACCGGCGAGGACGTCACGCTCAACGCGCGCACCATCGACGACATCCCCGAGCGGTTGACGCCCTCCGACGAGTTCCCGGTGCCCGCCGTGCTCGAAGTGCGCGGCGAGGTCTTCTTCCGTGTCGCCGACTTCGAGGAGCTCAACGCGGGTCTGGTGGCCGAGGGCAAGCCGCCGTTCGCCAATCCCCGCAACAGCGCGGCCGGTTCGCTGCGCCAGAAGAACCCCGCGGTCACCGCGCGCCGCAAGCTGCGGATGATCTGTCACGGCATCGGATACACCGAGGGCTTCACCCCGGCGTCGCTGCACGACGCCTACCGCGCACTCGGGGCGTGGGGCCTACCGGTGTCCGAGCACACCACCAAGGTGTCCACCGTCGCCGAGGTCGCCGAACGCATCGCCTACTGGGGCGAGCACCGCCACGAGGTCGAGCACGAAATCGACGGTGTGGTGGTCAAGGTCGACGAGGTCGCGTTGCAACGCCGCCTCGGGGCGACCTCGCGCGCGCCGCGCTGGGCCGTGGCCTACAAGTACCCGCCCGAGGAGGCCACCACCAAGCTGCTCGACATCCGGGTCAACGTCGGCCGCACCGGCAGGGTCACGCCGTTCGCCTACATGGAACCGGTCAAGGTGGCCGGGTCCACCGTGGGCCTGGCGACCCTGCACAACGCCTCGGAGGTCAAACGCAAGGGCGTGCTGATCGGCGACACCGTGGTGATCCGCAAGGCCGGCGACGTCATCCCCGAGGTGCTGGGGCCTGTCGTCGACCTGCGCGACGGCACCGAGCGGGAGTTCGAGTTCCCGACGCATTGCCCCGAGTGCGGAACCGAGTTGGCCCCGGCGAAGGAGGGCGACGCCGACATCCGCTGCCCCAACTCGCGCAGCTGCCCGGCGCAGCTGCGGGAGCGGCTGTTCCACCTCGCCGGTCGCGGTGCCTTCGACATCGAGGGGCTGGGCTACGAGGCGGCCACGGCTCTTCTTGCCGCACAGGTGATTCCGGATGAGGGGGACCTGTTCACCCTCACCGCCGATGACCTGCTGCGCACCGAACTGTTCACCACCAAGAAGGGTGAGCTCTCGGCCAACGGCAAGCGTCTGCTGGCCAACCTCACCAAGGCCAAGGAGCAGCCGCTGTGGCGGGTGCTCGTCGCGCTGTCCATCCGGCATGTCGGGCCCACCGCGGCGCGCGCACTGGCCACCGAGTTCGGCAGCCTGGAGGCCATCGAGGCGGCGTCGGAAGAGGAGCTGGCCGCCGTCGAGGGCGTCGGCCCCACCATCGCCGCGGCCGTCAAGGACTGGTTCACCGTCGACTGGCACCGTGCGATCGTCGACAAGTGGCGCGCGGCCGGGGTGCGCATGGCCGACGAACGCGACGCCAGCATCGAGCGCACGCTAGAAGGACTCTCGATCGTGGTGACCGGATCGCTGGCCGGCTTCAGCCGCGACCAGGCCAAGGAGGCGATCATCGCGCGCGGCGGCAAGGCCGCGGGTTCGGTGTCGAAGAAGACCGCCTACGTGGTGGCCGGCGACGCGCCAGGGTCCAAGTACGACAAGGCGGTCGAACTCGGCGTGCCGGTCCTCGACGAGGACGGGTTCCGTCGGTTGCTCGAACAGGGGCCGCCGGTCGAGCCGGCCGAGTAGACGGGATCTCGGCGGTGTGGGACGCAGAGTTGTTGCGCCCCAATAAATGCCCCAACGAATGTGGTGGGGCTCAGCGCAGGATCGTCGCGACGATCCCGGCGAGGTAGCCCAGCCGGGCGACCTCCGAGGGCCGGAACTTCGGGCCACCGGGCCTGCCGAGGACCACTGCGGTGCTGTGGTCGCCGAGCGGCGCCGCGGCCAGCGTCGTGGCCATGTCGCGCCACACCTGCGGAACCCAGTCCGCCGTCTCGTCGAGGGCCTCGGCGTGCTGCAGTGGCAGCCACGGTGCCGTCGCGGCCTGCGTCTCGGGTGCGCCGTGGCTCGCGGCGAGGCGTTCGGCACTGTCACCGGCCGACCGGACCACCGTGCACCAGCCGACGCGCAGCACGCGGGGCGCCTCGGAGGCGAGCACCTGCAACTTGTCCGCCTTGGTGGGCGCGGCCGCGATGTGATCGATCAGCTCGAGCTCGCGGTGCGCCTCCAGCAGGCCGGTGTGCGGCCGGATGCTGTCGACGAACACGCCGTTGAGGTTCTCCGCGGCCGTGATCAGGGTGTCGGGCATGGACCCGGCGGGCAGTTCGACGACCAGATCGTCGATCGCGTAGCCCGGTCCACGCTCGACGACGTCGAGCGAGAGGATGTCTGCGCCGACCGAGCCGAGGGCCACCGCGAGCGAGCCGAGGCTGCCCGGTCGGTCCTCGAGTTGGACGCGCAGCAGATACGAAGGCACGGCCAACACCTTTTCACAGCGTGCTCACGTGAGCATGTCCGGTCGCTCGGCTCCCGCCCTGTGGTCTCGGCTCCCACTCTCTTGACTAGGCTGCTTAGTCGTGTCACAGATCTCCCGAGACGAGGTCGCCCACCTGGCCCGACTGGCCCGGCTGGCGCTGACCGAAGACGAGCTGGACGGTTTCGCCGGCCAATTGGACGCGATCCTCGGCCATGTCAGCCAGATCCAGTCCGTGGATGTCACCGGTGTCGAGCCGACCGACAACCCCCTCAAGGACGTCAACGTGACCCGGCCCGACGCGGTGCAGCCGTGCCTGACCCAGGACGAAGCGCTGGCAGCCGCACCGAAGGCGGCCGACGGCCGGTTCGCGGTGCCGAGGATTCTGGGGGAGCCCGAATGAGCACCGAACTGATCCGCAGCGACGCCGCGACGCTGGGCGCCAAGATCGCGGCCAAGGAGGTGTCCTCGACCGAGGTCACCCAGGCCCACCTCGACCAGATCGCCGCGACCGACGATCGCTTCCACGCGTTCCTGCACGTCGCTGCCGATTCCGCACTCGCCGAGGCGGCCCGTGTCGACGCCGCGGTCGCGGCAGGCGAGCAGCTGCCGTCGCCGCTGGCGGGCGTGCCGCTCGCGCTCAAGGACGTGTTCACCACGACCGACATGCCCACGACGTGCGGGTCGAAGATCCTCGAAGGCTGGCAGTCCCCGTACGACGCGACCGTGACGGTCAAGCTGCGTGCCGCGGGCATCCCGATCCTCGGCAAGACCAACATGGACGAGTTCGCCATGGGCAGCTCGACCGAGAACTCGGCGTACGGCCCGACGCGCAACCCGTGGAACACCGAGCGCGTGCCTGGCGGCTCCGGCGGCGGCAGCGCCGCCGCGCTCGCGGCCTACCAGGCGCCGCTGGCCATCGGCTCCGACACCGGCGGTTCGATCCGCCAGCCGGCCGCGCTGACCGCCACGGTCGGCGTCAAGCCCACGTACGGCACGGTGTCGCGGTACGGGCTCATCGCGTGTGCTTCGTCACTGGACCAGGGCGGCCCGTGCGCGCGCACGGTGCTCGACACCGCGCTGCTGCACGCCGTGATCGCAGGCCACGACGCGCGCGACTCGACGTCGGTCAAGGCCGACGTGCCCGATGTGGTCGCCGCCGCCAGGGCCGGCGCGACGGGCGACCTCAAGGGTGTGCGTGTGGGTGTGGTCAAGCAGCTGCGCGGGGACGGCTACCAGCCGGGCGTGCTGCAGTCGTTCAACGCCGCCGTCGAGCAGCTGACCGCGCTGGGCGCCGAGGTCACCGAGGTGGACTGCCCGCACTTCGACCACGCGATGGCGGCCTATTACCTGATCCTGCCCTCGGAGGTGTCGAGCAACCTCGCGCGTTTCGACGCGATGCGGTTCGGCCTGCGCGTCGGCGACGACGGCACCCACAGCGCCGAAGAGGTCATGGCGCTCACACGTGCCGCCGGATTCGGCCCAGAAGTCAAGCGCCGCATCATGATCGGCACATACGCGCTTTCGGCGGGCTACTACGACGCCTACTACAACCAGGCCCAGAAGGTCCGGACGCTGATCGCGCGCGACCTGGACCGCGCGTACGAGAACGTCGACGTGCTGGTGTCGCCCGCGACGCCGACCACCGCATTCGGGCTGGGGGAGAAGGTCGACGACCCGCTGGCGATGTACCTGTTCGACCTGTGCACGCTGCCGCTGAACCTGGCCGGGCACTGCGGCATGTCGGTCCCGTCGGGCCTGTCGCCCGACGACGGTCTGCCCGTCGGCCTGCAGATCATGGCCCCCGCGCTCGCCGACGACCGGCTCTACCGCGTCGGCGCGGCCTACGAGGCTGCGCGCGGTCCGCTGCCATCTGCGCTCTGACGGGGGAAGATGAAGCTACGCGAGTAGCAGGAGGGCAAAGGGCATGCGGATCGGAGTTCTCACCGGTGGCGGTGACTGTCCAGGCCTGAACGCGGTGATCCGGGCGGTCGTGCGCACGTGCGACCAGCGCTACGGCTCGTCGGTGGTCGGGTTCCTCGACGGTTGGCGCGGCCTGCTGGAGGACCGCCGGATCCAGCTCGCCAACGACGACCGCAACGACCGGCTGCTGGCCAAGGGCGGCACGATCCTCGGCACGGCACGCGTCAACCCCGAGAAGCTGCGCAACGGCCTCGACCAGATCAAGCAGACGCTGGAAGACAACGGCATCGACGTGCTGATCCCGATCGGCGGCGAAGGCACGCTGACCGCGGCGCACTGGCTGTCCGAGGAGAACGTGCCGGTGGTCGGCGTGCCCAAGACCATCGACAACGACATCGACTGCACCGACGTGACGTTCGGCCACGACACCGCGCTGACCGTGGCGACCGAGGCCATCGACCGGTTGCACAGCACCGCCGAATCGCATCAGCGCGTCATGCTGGTCGAGGTCATGGGCCGCCACGCCGGCTGGATCGCGCTCAACGCGGGTATCGCCTCGGGTGCGCACATGACGCTCATCCCCGAGCAGCCGTTCGACGTCGAAGAGGTGTGCCGGCTGGTCAAACAGCGCTTCGTGCGCGGGGACTCGCACTTCATCTGTGTGGTCGCCGAGGGCGCCAAGCCTGCCGAGGGTTCCATGCGGCTGCGCGAGGGCGGTATCGACGAATTCGGCCACGAGCGGTTCACCGGCGTCGCGCAGCAACTCGCGCTCGAGGTGGAGAAGCGCATCAACAAGGAGGTGCGCGTCACGGTGCTCGGGCACGTGCAGCGCGGCGGCACCCCGACGGCCTACGACCGCGTGCTGGCGACGCGTTTCGGCGTCAACGCCGCCGACGCCGCGCACGCGGGCGAGTACGGGATGATGGTGTCGCTGCGCGGCCAGGAGATCGGCCGCGTGCCGCTGGCCGACGCGGTGCGCCAGCTCAAGCTGGTGCCGCAGTCCCGTTACGACGACGCCGCGGAATTCTTCGGCTGAGGGTTCTCCTCTGCCTTCGGGCGCTCGCGGCAGGGGCGAGGGCTCAAACTAAAATCGCCTCATGACCGCTGCCACCACCGCTGAACTCGTTGACTTCGACGACGTCGTCGCGCGCTACGAACCCGTCATGGGCATGGAGGTGCACGTCGAGCTGTCGACAGCCACCAAGATGTTCTGCGGGTGCGCCAACCGGTTCGGCGCCGAGCCCAACACGCTCGTCTGCCCGGTATGCCTCGGCCTGCCGGGCGCGCTGCCGGTGCTCAACGAGGCCGCGGTGGAGTCGGCCATCCGCATCGGGCTCGCGCTGAACTGCGAGATCACGCCGTGGGGCCGGTTCGCGCGGAAGAACTACTTCTACCCGGACCAGCCGAAGAACTACCAGATCTCGCAGTACGACGAGCCCATCGCGGTCGACGGCTACCTCGACGTCCCGCTGGAGGACGGCACCACATGGCGCGTGGAGATCGAACGCGCCCATATGGAGGAGGACACCGGCAAGCTGACCCACCTGGGCAGCGACACGGGCCGCATCGCCGGCGCGACGACATCGCTCGCGGACTACAACCGTGCGGGGGTGCCGCTCATCGAGATCGTCACCAAGCCCATCGAGGGCGCGGGCGCCCGCGCGCCGGAGATCGCGCGCGCCTACGTCACGGCGCTGCGGCAGCTCATGCGCGCCCTGGACGTCTCGGACGTCCGCATGGACCAGGGCTCGATGCGGTGTGATTCGAACGTGTCGCTCAAACCCAAGGGCGCCAAGGAGTTCGGCACCCGCACCGAGACCAAGAACGTGAACTCGCTGCGCAGTGTCGAGGTTGCCGTGCGATACGAGATGCGCCGTCAGGCAGCGGTTCTCGATGCGGGCGGCACTGTCACACAGGAGACACGGCACTTCCATGAGGACGGCTACACCTCGCCGGGACGCAGCAAGGAGACCGCGCAGGACTACCGCTACTTCCCCGAGCCCGATCTGGAACCCGTCGCGCCGAGCCCCGAACTCGTCGAGCGTCTGCGCACGACCATCCCGGAGCTGCCGTGGCTCGCGCGCAAGCGGATCCAGGACGACTGGGGCGTCTCCGACGAGGTGATGCGCGACCTGGTCAACGCCGGGGCGGTCGAACTGGTCGCGGCCACCGTCGACCACGGTGTCTCCAGTGAGGCGGCCCGCGCATGGTGGGGCAACTTCCTGGTGCAGAAGGCCAACGAGGCAGGCGTCGAACTCGACGAGCTGCCCATCAGCCCGGCCCAGGTGGCGGCCGTGGTGAAGCTCGTCGACGAGGGCAAGCTGTCCAACAAGCTCGCCCGCCAGGTCGTCGAGGGCGTGCTCGCCAGTGAGGGCGAGCCCGAACAGGTGATGACCGACCGCGGACTCGCGCTGGTGCGCGACGATTCGGTGATCCAGGCCGCAGTGGACGAGGCGCTGGCCGCCAACCCCGACATCGTCGAGAAGATCCGCGGCGGCAAGGTCCAGGCCGCGGGCGCGATCGTGGGTGCGGTCATGAAGGCCACCAAGGGTTCGGCGGACGCCGCGCGGGTGCGCGAACTGGTGCTGGCGGCCTGCGGTCAGAGCTGATTTCGGCCGCCCGCGGCCGGAGCTGATTTCGGCCGCCCGCGGCCGGAGCTGATTTCGGCCGCCCGCGGCCGGCGCTGACGGGCGTCAGGTCGGAACCGGGAACTGGCCGGCGAACATCTTCATCGTCGTCGCCGCGTACTGCTCGAGCCGCTCGCGCGTGTAGGTCTCGGGATCGTGCACGGCGAGCCGGCCAAGCATCTCGGCGAACGACAGCATCGTGTGGCCGATCAGTTCGGGGTCCAGGTTGGTCAGCCGGGGATCCAGTTCGATGCCTGCGCGCGCGAAAGACTCGGCCAGCGCGACGATCTGCGAACGCGCGTGGCGTACCGCGGCCCGGTACTCGCGCGGAGCGCTGTCGGGGACGGTCAGAATGAGACGCCACCGGGTCGGGTTCTCCAGGACAGACTGGAGAAACGCTGACACGGTGGCGGTGTAGGCCTCGGTGGGACCGGCGACGATGAGATCGTTGGGCAGCGCCGCACGAACCTGGTCGAGTCCCCGTTTGTGCTCGCGGGTGAGCAGTGCGGTGACCAGTTCCGCGCGCGTGCGGTACGCGGTGTAGAGGACCGGTTTGCCCACGCCCGCGGCCTCGGCGACGGCCTCCATGCTCAGTTCGTGCAATGGGCAGTCGGCCAGCACGGTGAGTGCCGCGTCGAGCAGTTGCTGGCGCCTTTGCTCTCGCGGCAGCCGCGGTGCGTATCGTCGGCGCTGGCGTTCAGGCACTCGGACAATGGTACGTGATGTGGGTCCGGTCACATATCCGGCCGCTGGCGCGCACGTACGGCCCCGATTCGCCGCTGACGCACAGATATCGAGCGTGACTGCGAAAAGGGTTGTGGCTCAGGTCTTGTCGGCATCGCCGCGCGGGAATCCGCCGCCCTGCGGGAACAACGGGAACACCACGTCGTCGAGCTTCTCGGCGTCGCCGGCGGTCTTGTTGACCGTCGCGCCCCACACGTTGCCGTCGGGGGACAGCTGCAGTGCCCACACGTGACCACGCGTGTTGTCCCGCACCACCTCGGGTTCGCC
Organism: Mycolicibacterium smegmatis; assembly: GCF_001457595.1. Taxonomy (GTDB): domain Bacteria; phylum Actinomycetota; class Actinomycetes; order Mycobacteriales; family Mycobacteriaceae; genus Mycobacterium; species Mycobacterium smegmatis. The sequence goes on from NZ_LN831039.1 coordinate 2,519,441, forward strand.
CGTCACCGCACCGGTGTCGGGTGCCATGTGCACGGCGACGGTCTTCTTGGTGTCGACGAGGTTCACCAGCACCGTGCCGTCGAGCGCGGCACAGCCCGCCACCCCAGGACGGTCGGGCCAGGTCCACACCGTCGAGATCTTGGAGTCCTTGGTCATCCGCTGCAGGCGGTCGGCCGTCGGCGTGCGGTCGGTGACGTACAACGACCCGTCGGACGGGTCGATGCACATGCCGCCACCGGCGCCCATGCCCGACATCGCGGTGGTGATGGGCGCCTGGTTGACCGTGGTGGGCTGCTCGATGCGCAGCACCTTGCCCGCCGGCGAGTTCGGATCGGCCGCCATGGCAGGGTCACCCGCGTCGCCGGTCTGCACCAACAACGTCGTGGGACTCGTGAAGATCAGCGAGCCCATGTTCCCGGTGGCGCCCTTGGGGATGCCGGTGAGGATCGGCTTGGGCACGTCGCCGTCGGCGATACGCACGACGCGGTTGTCGGTGGGCGTGCTGATGTAGGCGTACATCAACCGGTCCTGGATGTACGTCGGGGACTTCACGATGTCCATCAGGCCGCCGTCACCTGACGGATCGACGGGGATCACGGTCTTGATCTTCGGCTCGGCACGCGTGGCGACCTCTTTGATCGCACCCGTCAACCGCTCGCCCACCAGCGCGGACTGGCTGTCGGCGCCCATGATCAGGCCACTGGTGCTGTCGAGGCAGCCCTGCATGACACCCGGCGCGGGGCATTCCTTGGGGAACGGAACCGCCGGCAGCGGCGGGGGCGGCGGCGGAGTCGTGGTGGGGCCGGGCCGCAGCTCGGGTTCGGTGGTGAACGGCTCCGACTGTGCCGCATCGAACCGGGCGCACCCCGTGCCGACCAGCATCGCGGCACACAAGACGGCGGCCACCTGTCTCATCCGCCGGAGCGATTTCATGCTCGCCAGATTACGGATCGTCGCGCGGTGTCCGCCACGCCGGCTGCCGGGCAGGGCGCTCGTGACGCGGAATCTCGCTCCAATACCAGGCGGAAGCGCCGTGGTAAATACCAGGATCCCGAGGAAGTTGCACTTACCCTGGCAGCGTGACCAGTTCCTCGCAGGACCCGTGGCAAAGACCCGATAATCCGGGGACCGGCGATTCCGCCAGGCCCGCCGGGGCAAGTCTGGTCGATCCTGAAGACGATCTGCCCTCGGCCTCGTACGGTGGCGACTTCGAGACCACCGCCATCCCGCGCTACGACTCCAAGGCGCCCGACCAGTCGGCGTTCAGCATGGTCAGTGAGCCCGAGCCGCTGCCGTACGTGCAGCCCGGACTGCATGCGCCGATGGGCGCGTACCCGGCCGAGCCGGTCGAGATCGACCGCAACGACGTCGTCGACGACCAGGTCAGAGCCGCCGGGAGACGAGGCACCCAGGACCTCGGCCTGCTGATCCTGCGCGTGGCCGTCGGTGGGCTGCTCATCCTGCACGGCCTGCAGAAGGCTTTCGGCTGGTGGGGCGGACCGGGTTTCGACGGGTTCGGCACGTCGCTCGACGACATGGGTTTCAAGTACTCCGGCATCCTCACCTACGTCGCCACGGGCGGCCAGATCGCGGCAGGCGTGCTGCTGGTGCTGGGACTGTTCACGCCGATCGCCGCGGCAGGCGCGCTGGCCTACGGCATCAACGGCCTGCTGGCCGAGGCGATGATCGCCCACGAGCAGGCCAGGCTCTCGGAGTTCTTCCACGACGGCCACCAGTACCGGCTGGTGATCCTCGCCGCGACCGCGGCCGTCATCCTGACCGGACCGGGGCGTTACGGCTTCGACGCCGGACGCGGCTGGGCCAGGCGCCCGTTCGTCGGTTCGTTCGTGGCGCTTCTGATCGGGATCGGCGCGGGCATCGGCATCTGGGCGCTGCTCAACGGCGGCAACCCGCTGGGCTGATTCGCCTTTCCGGACCGTTACGCGTGATCGTCACGCGTATGGGTTCGGAACCCGTCCTCCGCTGACCTCCGCGAGCAGCGGCAGCGTGGCGAACGTCACGGCGGGCAGGCGCAGATCCTCGCCGGTGGTGCGCTGCGCGACGGCCCAGCGGCCGCGCTCGAACCGCAGGCCCTCGATCTCACTCCACGGCACGGTCTGGCTGCCCAGCAGCGACCGCGCCGTCACGGTGTTGTGGTCGGCTTTGGTTTGGAACCGAATGACGGCCAGCGACAAGCCGATCGGGATGAGCAGCAGCACCCCGAACAACGGCGGATTGGTCAGGATCACGGTCAGCAGGCCCAGCGTGACCACCGCAACCGCCAGGTGCGCCATGGGCGATATCCGGATGACGACGGGGTCGGTGGCTGAACGTGCACTCACGGTGTCCATCCTTGCACTGGCCCGGTACAGCGCAGAAAACGCTCCCAATACCTTGCTCACGGGCCGATCGCAATTTGACCTTTGACCTGTGTGGCAGCTACCGTCAACGCTTATGCAGACCCCGGGAGTGCTCGTAGTAATTGGTTGGCGCGTTGATGCCGCGCTGGCCCTCTGCCGGGCATAGCACACCAGCATCGACGCGCCACCCTCGTACAGCAGCCTGCTGACGGGGGTTTTTTGTTGCCCACAGGCGCGTCGGCGTCACCACCACAACCGAGATTCCGCCACAGAGGAAACGTAAGAGGGACGGGAAGAGAACACCGTGAGCGCACCCACCACGCGACCACCACACACGGCCGCAGCCCCCGCGAACGGCGCACCTGCGCCGACGTCAGATCAGCCGCAGCCCAAGCGCGTTGCGCCTGAGCAGCTCACCGGCGCCCAGGCCGTCGTCCGGTCGCTGGAGGAGATCGGCGTCGACACCATCTTCGGTATCCCCGGCGGTGCGGTGCTCCCGGTCTACGATCCGCTGTTCGACTCGAAGAAGCTGCGCCACGTGCTGGTGCGCCACGAGCAGGGTGCCGGCCACGCCGCGAGTGGCTACGCGCACGCGACCGGGAAGGTCGGCGTGATGATGGCGACCTCCGGCCCTGGCGCCACCAACCTGATCACGCCGCTGGCCGACGCCCAGATGGATTCAATCCCGGTCGTCGCGATCACCGGTCAGGTCGGCCGCTCGCTGATCGGCACCGATGCGTTCCAGGAAGCCGACATCACCGGCATGACGATGCCGATCACCAAGCACAACTTCCTGGTGCGCAACGGCGACGACATCCCGCGCGTCATCGCCGAGGCGTTCCACATCGCGCGGTCGGGACGTCCCGGCGCGGTGCTCGTGGACATCCCCAAGGACATCCTGCAGGGGCAGTGCACGTTCAGCTGGCCGCCGAAGATCGACCTGCCGGGCTACAAGCCCACCACCAAGCCGCACAACCGCCAGATCCGCGAGGCCGCCAAGCTCATCGCGCAGGCCCGCAAGCCCGTGCTGTACGTCGGCGGCGGCGTGATCCGCGGCGAGGCCACGGCCGAGCTGCTGGAGCTGGCCGAGCTGACCGGCATCCCGGTCGTGACGACGCTGATGGCGCGTGGCGCGTTCCCCGACAGCCACCGCCAGAACATGGGCATGCCCGGTATGCACGGCACGGTCGCCGCGGTTGCCGCGCTGCAGCGCAGCGATCTGCTGATCGCGCTGGGCACGCGGTTCGACGATCGCGTCACCGGCAAGCTCGACTCGTTCGCGCCGGAGGCCAAGGTGATCCACGCCGACATCGACCCGGCCGAGATCGGCAAGAACCGCCACGCCGACGTGCCGATCGTCGGTGACGTCAAGGCCGTCATCGCCGAGCTGGTGCAGTCGCTGCGCAAGACCGGCACCACGGCCGAGGCGTTGCAGCTCGACAGCTGGTGGGAGTACCTGTCGGGCATCCGTTCGACCTACCCGCTGAGCTACGGCCCGCAGAGCGACGGCAGCCTGTCGCCGGAGTTCGTCATCGAGAAGCTGGGCCAGATCGCCGGTCCCGACGCGGTTTACGTCGCCGGTGTGGGCCAGCACCAGATGTGGGCCGCGCAGTTCATCAAGTACGAGAACCCGAAGACATGGCTGAACTCGGGCGGTCTCGGCACGATGGGCTTCGCCGTGCCCGCGGCGATGGGCGCCAAGTTCGCCCGGCCCGAGGCCGAGGTGTGGGCCATCGACGGTGACGGCTGCTTCCAGATGACCAACCAGGAACTGGCGACCTGTGCGCTGGAGGGTGCGCCGATCAAGGTGGCGTTGATCAACAACGGCAACCTGGGCATGGTGCGCCAGTGGCAGACCCTGTTCTACGACGAGCGCTACAGCCAGACGAACCTGTCCACGCACTCGCGGCGGATCCCGGACTTCGTCAAGCTGGCCGAGGCGCTGGGCTGCGTCGGCCTGCGGTGCGAACGAGCCGAGGACGTCGAGGACGTCATCAACCAGGCCCGCGCCATCAACGATCGTCCGGTGGTCATCGATTTCATCGTGGGCGCCGACGCCCAGGTGTGGCCGATGGTCGCGGCAGGTACCGGCAACGACGAGATCATGGCGGCCCGCGACATCAGGCCGCTGTTCGATGACAACGAAGAGGGGCACGCCTGATGAGCGCTTGCGCGAAGAAGAGAGAATCCTGATGAGCGCTTGCGCGAAGAAGAGAGAATCCTGATGAGTAACGGAACCCCCACCCACACCCTGTCGGTGCTGGTCGAGGACAAACCCGGTGTTCTCGCGCGAGTCTCCTCACTGTTCTCGCGCCGCGGCTTCAACATCCAGTCGCTCGCGGTCGGCGCGACCGAGCAGAAGGACATGTCGCGCATGACCATCGTGGTGAGTGTCGAGGACTCGCCGCTCGAACAGATCACCAAGCAGCTCAACAAGCTGATCAACGTGATCAAGATCGTCGAGCAGGAAGAGGACAACTCGGTGTCCCGCGAGCTCGCACTCATCAAGGTGCGGGCCGATGCGACCACGCGCGGTCAGATCATCGAAGCGGTGAACCTGTTCCGCGCCAAGGTCGTTGATGTTTCGACCGAATCTCTCACGATCGAGGCGACGGGTACGCCGGAGAAGCTGGAGGCCCTGCTGCGGGTCCTGGAGCCGTATGGCATCCGGGAGATCGCTCAGTCCGGTGTGGTGTCGGTGTCGCGCGGTCCGCGGGGCATCGGCGCAGCGAAGTAATCAGGCTCGAGTAGCGTTTATTGGCTGTATGGCCGGAAAGAGAAGGAAGTTCACGCATGGCAGTTGAGATGTTCTACGACGACGACGCGGACCTGTCGATCATCCAGGGTCGCAAGGTCGCCGTCATCGGCTACGGCAGCCAGGGGCACGCGCATTCGCTTTCGCTGCGCGACTCGGGTGTGCAGGTCAAGGTCGGTCTGAAGGAAGGCTCGAAGTCCCGCGAGAAGGCCGAGGAGCAGGGTCTTGAGGTCGACACCCCGGCCGAGGTGGCCAAGTGGGCCGACGTGATCATGCTGCTGGCGCCCGACACCGCGCAGGCCTCGATCTTCACCAACGACATCGAGCCCAACCTGGAGGACGGCAACGCGCTGTTCTTCGGCCACGGCCTGAACATCCACTTCGGTCTGATCAAGGCTCCGGAGAACGTCACGGTCGGCATGGTCGCCCCCAAGGGCCCGGGCCACCTGGTGCGCCGCCAGTTCGTCGACGGCAAGGGCGTGCCCTGCCTGATCGCCATCGACCAGGATCCCAAGGGCGAGGGTCAGGCCCTGGCGCTTTCGTACGCCGCGGCCATCGGTGGCGCGCGCGCCGGCGTCATCAAGACCACCTTCAAGGAAGAGACCGAGACCGACCTGTTCGGTGAGCAGGCCGTGCTGTGCGGTGGCACCGAGGAGCTCATCAAGACCGGTTTCGAGGTCATGGTCGAGGCCGGCTACGCCCCGGAGATGGCCTACTTCGAGGTGCTGCACGAGCTCAAGCTCATCGTCGACCTGATCTACGAGGGCGGCATCGCGCGCATGAACTACTCGGTGTCCGACACCGCGGAGTTCGGCGGCTACCTGTCGGGCCCGCGCGTCATCGACGCCGACACCAAGAAGCGCATGCAGGACATCCTCAAGGACATCCAGGACGGATCGTTCGTCAAGCGCCTGGTGGCCAACGTCGAGGGCGGCAACAAGGAGCTCGAGGCGCTGCGCAAGGCCAACGCCGAGCACCCGATCGAGGTCACCGGCAAGAAGCTGCGCGACCTGATGAGCTGGGTCGACCGGCCGATCACCGAAACCGCCTGAGTTTCGCCGACATCGACCAAAAGGGCCGCCCTCGCACGCCGGGGGCGGCCCTTTTCGTCGTTCTGCGGTTGCTACCCGGCCAGCCGGCCCGCGACGGTGACCACGCGGCGTGCGAGATGGTCGAGCGCGTTGTTGGTGATCTCGTCGATCTCGGTGATGTTGGTGCGGTTGGCGATCAGCCCCACGCCGTAAGGGTTCCCGTCGGCGAACTTCACCTCGTCGGTGTAACCGGGCGGGACGATGATCCCGCCGAAGTGCATCAGCGTCACATAGAGATTGAGCAGGGTCGACTCCTGGCCGCCGTGCGCGGTCTGGCTCGAGGTGAACGCGGCGTACACCTTGTCGGCCAGCCTGCCCTGCGCCCACAGGCCGCCGAGGGAATCGATGAACGCCCGGAATTGTGCTGCCGGTGAACCGAATCGGGTGGGGGAGCCGAAAACCACCGCATCGGCCCACACGATGTCCTCACCGGTGGCCGCCGGAAGATCCTTGGTCGCCTCGTAATTGGCCGTCCACGCCGGGTTCTGGGTGAACGTCTGCGGATCCTGTGTCTCGGCGATGTGCCGCAACCGCACCTCTGCTCCCGCTGCCTCCGCGCTGGCGGCCACGCGCTGTGCCATCGTGGTGCCGTGGCCCGTGGCCGAGTAGTAGATGACGGCGACTTTCGTCGCGGAAGAGGTCATCCGTTCACTGTAGAGATCGCGTCCCGGTCACGGGGTCGCTTCGTGACCGGGACGCCCGTGGGTGCGGCGACGCTTTTTCATCTCGGATTCGAACACATGCCGGGCGCCGCCCATGAACTCGTCGCGCAGGCGACGCTCGTGCTCACGGAACAGTGACCAGTACGTGTCGTCGAACTCCTCGACGATCTGGAACGACCACCGGCCGGGCAGGACGTTGTGGCCCACCAGTTCGGTCTGCACGCGCTCGGCGGCGGCGTCGTGACCGGCCTCGCGCAATTTGTCGCACACCTCGTCGAGCAGTGCGTCGGCGTGCCCGATGAGTTGATGGAAGGTGTACAGATGCCCGCGGGCGCGCTCGATGTACTCCAGCGCCTCCGACATCTTCCCGGCGGCTTCGACGGTGTCGTCGCCGACACCGGGTGGCCGTGCATGCCGACTGTCGGTGCTGCCGTTGGCTGTGCGCTCGTTCATGCTGCGCGGGATACCCATTCCGGACGACCGTGACGCACATCCGGCGCGTGTCAGCGCAGAGCAGGCAGGCCCAGGCCGAACTCGCGCCGCAGAACTGTGCGCGCGGCGTAGAACCCGGACATGCCGTGTACGCCGCTGCCGGGCGGGGTGGCCGACGAGCACAGGTACGCCTTGGGGATCGGCGTGGTCCACGGATTGACCCGGGGCGTCGGTCCCGTCAGCGCGCTGATCATGTTGTTGCCACCCACCCCGATGTCGCCGCCGATCAGATTGGCGTTGTGGTGCGACATCTGCGATGCGGGCACACTGCGCACCGCGACGACGAGATCCCGGAACCCGGGCGCGAACCGCTCGAGGATCGACGTCACGGTGTCGGCCATGTCGACCGGCGATCCCGACGGCACGTGCGCATACGTCCACAGTGGCCGCCTGCCTCGGGCGTCGATGCGGCCCGGGTCGGCGATGTGCGGCGACGCCGCGAGCACCATGGGCCACTCGGCGTGACGGCCGCGGGCGACCTCGGATTCGGCCAGTGCCATCTGTTCTCGGCTGCCCCCGAGGTGCAGCGTCGGCGACTGCGCCAAACGTGGATCACTCCAAGGGATCTCGCCCGACAACACGAAATCGACCTTGGCCACGCCTGATCCGTAGGTGTAGTTACGCAGAGCCTTTGCGTAGCGCGGCGGAACGGCGTCGCGGTAGATCGACAACAGCGCGGTCGGCGCGGTGTCGTAAACGACGACGCCCGAGGGTGGTTCGGTGACCTCCTCGCCGAGGACGAGTTCGCCGCCGTGCGCGCGCAGATCGGCGATCAGCGCGTCGGGGATGGCCTGTGACCCACCGATCGGGATCGGCCAGCCCACGGCGTGCGCGAGTGTGGCCAGCATCAGTCCGGCGCCCGCGGACACCAGTGACGGCATCGGCGAGATCGTGTGCGCCGCAACGCCACTGAACAACGCACGGGCGTCGTCGCCGCGCAGCAGCCGCCACAGCGCAGTGCCCTGACCCAGCATCCGCGGCGCCACGCGCAGCGCGGCCGGGATCGACGGCGGCAGTGAACGTTTGTCGCCCAGCATCAGCCCGACCACACCGTCGCAGTCGTCGGCGAGCGGGCCGAGCAGCCGCCGCCAAGAACGGCCGTCGTCCAACTCCGCGCACGTGCGGTCGATGTCGCGGTAACCGATCGCGGCGGGGCGTTCGACGAGCGGGTTGGCGTACGCGATCTCAGGGACCGCGAGCCGTACGCCGTGCGCGGTCAGGTCGTAGCCCGAGAAGAACGGCGACGCGAGCGCGAGAGGATGCACGGCCGAGCAGATGTCGTGGCTCACGCCGCCGAACTCGGGGTCCGGAAGGGTCCTGGCACCACCTCCCGGGGTGGTCTGGGCCTCTATGACCCGTACGGACAATCCGGCCCGAGCGCAGATGACCGCTGCGGTCAGGCCATTGGGTCCACTGCCCACGACTGTGACGTCCACGACTCCAGTAGACCGTACGTACCTGCTACGTGGTAGCGGCCGTTTCGGTGTATAAGCGGACGCACTAGGCTGACCGCGTGAGTCTTCCCGTTGTACTGATAGCCGACAAGCTCGCGGAGTCCACTGTCGCCGCCCTCGGTGACGAGGTGGAGGTCAGGTGGGTCGACGGTCCCGACCGGGCGAAGCTGCTGGCCGCGGTCCCCGAGGCCGACGCCCTGCTGGTGCGCTCCGCCACCACCGTGGACGCCGAGGTCATCGCCGCGGCCCCCAAACTCAAGATCGTCGCGCGCGCGGGTGTCGGTCTGGACAACGTCGACGTCGACGCGGCCACCGCACGTGGCGTGCTCGTGGTCAACGCCCCGACCTCCAACATCCACAGCGCCGCCGAACACGCCATCGCGCTGCTGCTCGCAACGGCCCGGCAGATCCCGGCCGCCGACGCGACGCTGCGTGAGCGCTCCTGGAAGCGGTCGTCGTTCTCGGGCACCGAGATCTTCGGCAAGACCGTCGGCGTCGTGGGCCTCGGACGCATCGGCCAGCTGGTCGCGCAGCGGCTGGCGGCGTTCGGCGCGCACATCGTGGCCTACGACCCCTACGTGTCGCAGGCCCGCGCCGCGCAGCTCGGTATCGAACTGCTCCCGCTCGACGACCTCCTCGCGCGCGCCGACTTCATCTCGGTGCACCTGCCCAAGACCAAGGAGACCGCGGGTCTGCTCGGCAAGGAGGCGCTCGCCAAGACCAAGAAGGGCGTGATCATCGTCAACGCCGCGCGCGGCGGCCTGATCGACGAGCAGGCGCTGGCCGACGCGATCACCAGCGGGCATGTCCGCGGTGCGGGTCTCGACGTGTACGCCACCGAACCCTGCACGGACAGCCCGCTGTTCGACCTTCCGCAGGTCGTCGTCACGCCGCACCTCGGCGCGTCGACCGCCGAGGCGCAGGACCGCGCGGGCACCGACGTGGCGGCCAGCGTGAAGCTCGCCCTGGCCGGCGAGTTCGTGCCCGACGCGGTCAACGTCGGCGGCGGCGTGGTCGGTGAAGAGGTCGCGCCGTGGCTCGAGCTCGTGCGCAAGCTCGGTCTGCTGGTCGGGGCACTCTCGGATGCGCCGCCGGTGTCGCTGCAGGTTCAGGTGCGCGGTGAACTGGCGTCCGAGGACGTCGAGATCCTCAAGCTCTCGGCGCTGCGCGGACTGTTCTCGGCTGTGGTCGACGAGCAGGTCACATTCGTCAACGCCCCGGCGCTGGCCGCCGATCGCGGTGTGACGGCGGAGATCTCCACCGCGACCGAGAGCCCCAACCACCGCAGCGTCGTCGATGTGCGCGCGGTGCACGCCGACGGGTCGTCGATCAACGTCGCCGGCACGCTGTCCGGGCCACAGCTGGTCGAGAAGATCGTCCAGATCAACGGGCGCAACTTCGATCTGCGGGCCGAGGGCCACAACCTGATCGTGAACTACTCCGACAAGCCGGGTGCGCTCGGCAAGATCGGCACACTGCTCGGCGGCGCGAACGTCAACATCCTTGCGGCCCAGCTGAGCCAGGACGCCAGCGGCGACCATGCCACGGTCATGCTGCGCGTCGACACCGATGTCCCCGACGATGTGCGTGCCGCGATCGCCGATGCGGTCGGCGCCAGCACGCTGGAAGTGGTTGATCTGTCATGAGTTCCAACTTGAAGCTGGCCGTCATCGCCGGTGACGGCATCGGGCCCGAGGTGATCGCCGAGGCGGTCACGGTGCTCGACGCGGTGCTGCCCGGTGTCGAGAAGACCGAATACGACCTCGGCGCCCGGCGCTACCACGCCACCGGAGAACTACTGTCCGACGAGACGATCGAGGAACTGCGGGGCTACGACGCGATCCTGCTCGGCGCGATCGGTGACCCGTCGGTGCCCAGCGGTGTGCTGGAGCGCGGCATGCTGCTCAAACTGCGGTTCGCGCTCGACCATCACGTGAATCTGCGCCCTGGCAGGCTGTATCCGGGTGTGACGGGCCCGCTCGTCGGCAATCCGCCCATCGACTTCGTCGTGGTGCGTGAAGGCACCGAGGGCCCGTACACCGGCAACGGCGGTGCGCTGCGCGTCGGCACGCCGCACGAGGTGGCGACCGAGGTCAGCGTCAACACGGCATTCGGCGTCGAGCGCGTGGTGCGCGATGCGTTCGCGCGCGCGCAGGACCGTCGCAAGCACCTGACCTTGGTGCACAAGACCAACGTGCTGGCCTTCGCGGGCAGCCTGTGGTCGCGCACCGTGGATCGGATTGCGCAGGAGTATCCCGACGTCGAGGTCGCCTATCAGCACATCGATGCCGCGACCATCCACATGGTCACCGATCCGGGCCGCTTCGACGTGATCGTCACCGACAACCTGTTCGGCGACATCATCACCGACCTCGCGGCCGCGGTGTGCGGCGGTATCGGCCTGGCCGCGAGCGGCAACATCGATGCCACGCGCACGAATCCGTCGATGTTCGAACCCGTGCACGGCAGTGCGCCCGACATCGCGGGGCAGGGGATCGCCGATCCCACGGCCGCGGTGATGAGCGTGGGTCTGCTGCTGTCGCACGTCGGTCAGACCGAGGCGGCCGCGCGGGTCGACAAGGCGGTCTCCGAGCATCTGGCCACCCGCGGCGACGAGAAGCTGTCCACCAGCGCGGTGGGCGAGCGGATCCGTTCTCTGCTCTAGGAGTTTTCGCGTCGAGGGCGCACAGGCTTTTCCGGCCTGTGCGCCCTCAGTGCTGTCTCGGCCGCTGTCTCGGCCGCTGTCTCGGCCGTTGTCTCGGTGTGAATCTCAGCTCTCGCGCGCCGGTTCGACCGGGACGAGCGGGATCGCAAGCGCGGGCAGCAGTGCGCACACCGCGAACGCGACGGGATATCCGGCCACCCCGATCAACCCGCCGAACACCGGCGAGGACACCGCGGTCGCGAGGTGCTGGCTGGTGTTCTGTGTGCCCAGTGCGCGTCCGCTCCAGAACGGCCCGGCGATCTCGGCGATCCCGGTGAACGCCAAACCGTTGTCGGACACGGTGATCACCGAGGCCGCCACCATCAGCGCGATGCTGACCGGTGACGACAACCAGTCGGTGAGCGCGAGCGCGGCCATGGTCACCGCGGCGGCCAGCGCGATGGTCCGGATCGGCCGCAGCCGGTAACCGATGACGTCCGACCACTTTCCGGCGGCGATCCGCCCGCCTGCGCCGAGCAACTGCGTGACGGTGACCAGGATGCCCGCGGACGCGGCCGACCAGCCGCGGTCGGTGATGAGCCACACCAGGGCGAACGTCCACAGCACACCCTGGGGCACCACCAGCAGCACCGAGACCGCGTGGATGCGCCACAACACCGACGAACCCCGGTAGGGGTTGGCGAGGTGTTCGGCCGGCGCCTCGGCGCGCGGCGGCCGCGGTGGGTCGAGTACGAACACCGCACTGACCACCGCGGCGATCCCGCACACGACCGCGGGGAACAGCAACGCCGCCGAGACCCCGTGACTCTCGGCCAAGCGAGGAATCACCAACGCACCCAACCCGACTCCCAGCGGGGTTGCCGTCTGCCGGATGCCCATGACCAGTCCACGCTGTTCGGGTGGAAACCAACCGACCACGAGCCGGCCGCTCGCGGAGTTGCTGCTGGCCGCGGCCATTCCGCCGAGCAGCAGGAAAAGGCCGACGGCGAACAGTGATTGGACCGATGCGGCGGCCAGCGCCGCGGCCGCGGTGAGCGCCGACCCAAGGCCGAGCACGAGGCGTTCCCCGAAGCGGTCGACGACGTAGCCCCACGCGATCAGTGTCGTGACCATGCCGAAGCTGGGCATCGACGACAGCAGCCCGGACCGTGCCAGGTCAAGGCCGCGTTCGGCGTGCAACGTCGGGATGAGAAACGCCGCGCCGTTGATGAACACGTTGGCGCACATGGTCGACGTCAGCGCGATCACGAGCATCGACCATCGCCGTAGGGTGCCGATCACCGGAGCAGCCATGCGTTCCATGCTGTCACGGCTTCTCAAAATGTCGAATCGCAATTCCACGATGTGGACATCGGTCCGCGGCCTTCTAGCCTTAGACGGTGAAAAAGTGGTTGCTGACAGGTGTTTCCCTCATATGTGCCCCGGTGTGCGCACTGGTCCTCGCGCCGACGGCGGCCTGGGCTGCCGAGCCCGAGTGGTCGAACCTCGATGCGCGCCGGTACGACGCGCCCATACCGCGGGCAGGCACGCTGATCGCGGCGGTGCCGCTCGACCCCGCGTTGTCGGTGGCAGGTGCCGAACGCGCCTACCGGATCCTGTACTCGACTGTCGACCAGCACGATTCACCCGCGGTGAGCACGGCGGCCGTGTTCGTCCCGCGCGGACAGGCCCCCGAGGGCGGATGGCCCGTGATCGCGTGGGCGCATGGCACCGTCGGACTCGGCGATGACTGTGCACCCTCGGCGCAGCCGCGCAGCGCACGCGACAACGAATACCTCACACACTGGCTCGACCAGGGCTACGCCGTCGTGGGCTCGGACTACGCGGGTCTGGGCACCCCGGGCCTGATGAGCTACCTGAACAGCGTGGCCACCGCGCACAGCGTGGTCGACTCGGTCATCGCGATGCACGAGATGGATCTGCCGCTTTCCCCCGAGTGGGCCATCGTCGGCCAGTCGCAGGGCGGCGGGGCGGCGGTCAACAGCGCCCGCTGGGCCACCGAGTTCAGTCGCGGCACCGGGCTCGACTACCGCGGTGTGGTGGCGACCGGAACGCCGTTCAACGTCGAGAGCATCGTCAAACAGGCCGGGCCGGACATGGCGCTGCCGCCCAACCTCGGACCGGCCGCCAACAGCTACACGGGATACATCCTGGCCGGGTTCCGCGAGGCCCGGCCCGACATCGACGTCGACAGCGTGCTCACACCCGCGGGCCTCGATGCGGTCGCCAAGGCCGAGACCCTGTGCAAGCCCCAGCTCGATGCCGCGCTCGCCGGCATGACGCCGACCGACTTCTTCCGCGCGCCGCTGGCGACGCTGCCCGGTGTGGACGCCGCACTCGACGCGTACATGGGCACGCCCACCAGCGGCTACGACCGTCCGATCTTCCTCGGGGTGGGCATGCAGGACCGTGACGTTCCTCCCAATCTCACACTGCAGCTCGACGAGGCGCTGCGGGCGAACGGGCAGGACGTCACACTCAAGGTGTATCCGGACGAAGATCACTCGGGCACGGTGCTGGCATCGGTTCCGGACTCCACACCTTTCCTGCGCGCGGCGTTCGACCGCGGCTGAGGACGGGCGTCTGCGCCTGACGCCGCGACGTGCGCACTACGCTGACAAAAATGCGCTTAGGTCGAATTGCCAGTCCTGACGGCGTCGCATTCGTGAGCATCGAAGGCGACGGACCAGATGCCGTCTGCAAAGAGATCGCCGAGCATCCGTTCGGAAACCCGAACTTCACCGGACGCAGCTGGCCGCTGGCCGACGTCCGCCTGCTCGCACCGATTCTCGCCAGCAAGGTGATCGCGGTGGGTAAGAACTACGCCGCGCACGCCGAGGAGATGGGCGGTGTGGCGCCCGAGGATCCGGTGATCTTCCTCAAACCGAACACCGCGATCATCGGTCCCAACGTGCCGATCCAGCTGCCCGCGGACGCCGACCCGGTGCACCACGAGGGCGAGTTGGCGATCGTCATCGGCAGGCCGTGCAAGGACGTGCCTGCCGCGCGTGCGGCCGAATTCATCCTCGGCTACACGATCGGCAACGACGTCTCCGCGCGTGATCAGCAGCGCAAGGACGGGCAGTGGATGCGGGCGAAGGGGCACGACACGTTCTGCCCGCTGGGGCCGTGGATCGTCACCGATCTCGACCCGTCCGATGTGGAGCTGCGCACCGAGGTCAACGGACAGGTGCGCCAACGCAGCCGAACCTCGCTGCTGCTCCACGACATCGGGCGTCTCGTGGAGTGGACCTCGGCGGTGATGACGCTGTTGCCGGGTGACGTCATCCTGACCGGGACCCCGGAGGGCGTCGGCCCCATCGAGGACGGCGACACCGTCAGCATCACCGTCGAGGGCATCGGCACACTCACCAATCCTGTTGTGCGTAAAGGGAAGAAATGACAACGAAGAAGGTCCGGGTTCGGTTCTGCCCGTCGCCAACCGGCACGCCGCATGTCGGCCTGGTGCGCACGGCCCTGTTCAACTGGGCCTACGCGCGCCACACCGGAGGCGATTTCGTCTTCCGCATCGAGGACACCGACGCCGCGCGCGACAGCGACGAGAGTTACGCCGCGATCCTCGACGCCCTGCGCTGGCTCGGCATGGACTGGGACGAGGGACCGGAAGTCGGTGGCCCGTACGAGCCCTACCGGCAGTCGCAGCGGCGCGACATCTACCGGGACGTGGTGGCGCGCCTGCTGGAGGCCGGCGAGGTGTACGAGGCGTACTCGACCCCCGAGGAGGTCGAGGCGCGTCACCTCGCCGCGGGGCGCAACCCGAAGCTGGGTTACGACAACTACGACCGCGACCTGACCGACGCGCAGCGCAAGGCGTTCGCCGACGAGGGCCGCAGGCCCGTGCTGCGCCTTCGGATGCCCGACGAGGACCTGTCGTGGAACGACCTGGTGCGCGGTCCCACGACGTTCGCGGCCGGTTCGGTGCCCGATTTCGCGATCACCCGCAGCAACGGGGATCCGTTGTACACGTTGGTGAACCCCGTCGACGACGCGTTGATGAAGATCACCCACGTGCTGCGCGGCGAGGACATCCTGCCGTCCACACCGCGCCAGATCGCGCTCTACCGGGCGCTGATGCGCATCGGCGTCGCCGAGTTCGTGCCCGAGTTCGCACATCTGCCAAGTGTTCTGGGTGAGGGCAACAAGAAGCTGTCCAAGCGCGACCCGCAGTCCAACCTGTTCCTGCACCGCGACCGCGGGTTCATCCCCGAGGGCCTGTTGAACTACCTGGCACTGCTGGGCTGGGGCATCGCCGACGATCACGACGTGTTCTCGCTCGACGAGATGGTGGCCGCGTTCGATGTGGCCGACGTCAACTCAAACCCGGCGCGGTTCGACCAGAAGAAGGCCGACGCGATCAACGCCGAGCACATCCGCATGCTCGCGCCGGAGGACTTCACCGCGCGGCTGCGTGAGTACTTCGTCACACACGGGTACGACACGACGCTCGACGACGCCGCGTTCGCCGAGGCGGCCGCGCTGGTACAGACGCGTGTGGTGGTGCTGGGCGACGCGTGGGGCCTGCTGAAGTTCTTCAACGACGACGCCTACGAGATCGACGAGAAGTCGGCGGCCAAGGAGCTCAAGCCCGAGTCCGCTGCGGTTCTGGACGCCGCGCTGAGCGCCCTGGAGGCGGTCGGGGACTGGACGACCCCGGCGATCGAGGCCGCGCTCAAGACGGCGCTCCTGGAGGGGCTGGAGCTCAAACCACGCAAGGCGTTCGGCCCGATCCGCGTCGCGGTGACCGGTGCCGCGGTGAGCCCGCCGCTGTTCGAGTCAATGGAACTGCTCGGCCGGGACCGCAGTCTGGCGCGGTTGCGCGCCGCGAGGGACCGGGTGTGAAAACCACCCCGAAATCTTTGGTAGTCTGCTCGTCGGCCCGGTAAGCAACCGCGGGGGAACATCCCGCCGAGCGAACCGGACCAGGAAGCCCGTGACCAGCGGTGATGGGCCTCCAATGGGGTATGGTGTAATTGGCAACACAGCTGATTCTGGTTCAGCCATTCTAGGTTCGAGTCCTGGTACCCCAGCCAAACGGCCGGGTCGGGTCGGATTAGGTCAGAGAGAATCTCTGAGCTATGCTGACCTCCCGAAAGTTCTAGCCCCCGTCGTCTAGCGGCCTAGGACGCCGCCCTCTCACGGCGGTAGCGTGGGTTCGAATCCCATCGGGGGTACAACAGCGAAAGGCGCTCGGTTCCACGAACTGAGCGCCTTTCGCGTTTCCGGCCCGCCCGTGCGAGCCACTCGCTCGCCTGTCTCGCGGTACGCGACGTTCGTCACATCCGCCGGCGCTTCGCTTCGGAGCGGCGTGCTGTGAGAAAGGCGACATCCGGGCCGAGGCTCGAACCGGAGGACTCACAGCCGGCGCGTGAGCGCCTCGGCCGCCGCCAGCAGATCCGCGGCCCACCGTGCCCCCGGGCGCCGCCCCATGCGGTCGATGGGTCCCGACACCGACACCGCGGCGATCACCTGGCCCCGGCTGTCGCGCACGGGCGCGCTCACGCTCGCGACGCCGGGTTCGCGCTCGGCGGCGCTCTGTGCCCAGCCGCGTTTGCGAACCTCCGCCAGGGTGCGTTCGGTGAACTTCGCCGACGGCAGGACGGCCTGCTGCGTCGCGGCATCGGCATATGCCAGCAGAACTTTGGCGCCCGAGCCGGCCGTCATGGGCAGCTGGGTGCCCACGGGCACGGTGTCGCGCAGGCCGGCCGGTGGTTCGAGCGCCACCACGCACACCCTGGACAGCCCTTCCCGGCGGTACAGCTGCACGCTCTCGCCCGTGATCTCGCGCAGGCGGGGAAGTACCGCGGCGCCCGCCGAAAGCAGCGGATCGTTGACGTGAGCGGCCAATTCGGTGAGCGCCGGGCCCAGGCGCCAGCGCCCGTCGGCATCTCTGGCGAGCAGCCGGTGGGTCTCCAGGCCGGCCGCCAGGCGGTGCGCGGTGGCCCGGGGCAGGCCGGTCCGCTCGCACAGTTCGGCCAAACCGCAGGGGGACTCGGCGACGGTGTGCAGTACACCCACCGCTTTGTCGAGCACGCCGATGCCGCTATCATTTCTCACAGAGAGATACTAGCGTCTCGTATTTTGAGATAGCCAGTGAAACTCCCAGCCCCCCAGCGGACTCTTGAAGAACAGCCCCGCTTGTATTTGAGCCGAATGCGAGAACCAGCGATGGATCAACCGACGCAGACATCCGTGAAACCGCGCACCCTGGCCGAAAAGGTCTGGGACGACCACGTCGTGGCGCGTGGCGAGGGAGAGGGCACCGCCAAAGAGCCCGATCTGATCTACATCGACCTCCATCTCGTCCACGAGGTCACCAGCCCGCAGGCCTTCGACGGGCTGCGGCTGGCCGGGCGTCCCGTGCGGCGGCCCGATCTGACGATCGCCACCGAGGACCACAACGTGCCGACCATCGACATCGACAAGCCGATCGCCGACCCGGTTTCGCGCACCCAGGTCGAGACATTGCGGCGCAACTGCGAGGAATTCGGCATCCGCCTGCATCCCATGGGCGACGCCGAACAGGGCATCGTTCACATCATCGGCCCGCAGCTGGGCCTCACCCAGCCCGGGATGACCGTGGTGTGCGGTGACTCGCACACGTCGACCCACGGCGCCTTCGGTGCCATCGCGATGGGCATCGGCACCTCCGAGGTCGAGCACGTGATGGCCACGCAGACGCTGTCGCTCAAGCCCTTCAAGACCATGGCGGTCAACGTCGACGGCGAACTGCCGCCCGGCGTGAGCGCCAAGGACATCATCCTGGCGGTGATCGCCAAGATCGGCACCGGCGGTGGGCAGGGACACGTCATCGAGTACCGCGGCAGCGCCATCCGCTCGCTGTCCATGGAGGGCCGGATGACGATCTGCAACATGAGCATCGAGGCCGGCGCCCGCGCGGGCATGGTCGCGCCCGACGAGACCACGTTCGAGTTCCTCAAGGGTCGTCCGCACGCGCCCAAGGGCGCCGACTGGGACGCCGCCGTCGCCGCGTGGAGCCGGTTGCGCACCGACGAGGGCGCCGAATTCGACACCGAGGTCTACATCGACGCCTCCACGCTGAGCCCGTTCGTGACCTGGGGCACCAACCCCGGCCAGGGCGTTCCGCTGTCGGAGGCCGTGCCCGACCCCGAGCTGATCGTCGACGAGGGCGCCCGTCAGGCCGCGGAAAAGGCTTTGGCCTACATGGACCTTCGCCCGGGTACCCCGATGCGCGACATCGCCGTGGACACGGTGTTCGTGGGCTCGTGCACCAACGGCCGGATCGAGGATCTGCGCGTGGTGGCCGACGTGCTGCGCGGCCGGAAGGTTGCCGACGGCGTGCGGATGCTCATCGTCCCGGGTTCGATGCGGGTGCGCGCACAGGCCGAATCGGAAGGCCTCGACCAGATATTCACCGCAGCCGGGGCCCAATGGCGCCAGGCCGGGTGCTCGATGTGCCTCGGGATGAACCCCGATCAGCTCTCCCCGGGGGAGCGCTGCGCGTCGACGTCCAACCGCAACTTCGAGGGTCGCCAGGGCAAGGGCGGCCGCACCCACCTGGTGTCGCCTGCTGTCGCCGCAGCCACCGCCGTGCGCGGAAAGCTCGCGTCCCCTGCAGATCTACCCGCCGCGGCCCGCTAGAAAACCCACGAAGGAGAAGCGTGATGGAGGCTTTCACCACCCACACCGGCATCGGTGTCCCGCTGCGGCGGTCCAACGTCGACACCGACCAGATCATCCCGGCGGTCTACCTGAAGCGGGTGACCCGAACGGGTTTCGAGGACGGTTTGTTCGCCGCCTGGCGCAACGATCCGTCGTTCATCCTCAATCTGTCGCCCTTCGACAAGGGTTCCGTCCTTGTCGCCGGACCGGATTTCGGCACCGGATCGTCGCGCGAACATGCCGTCTGGGCCCTCATGGACTACGGCTTCCGGGTCGTGATCTCGTCCCGATTCGCCGACATCTTCCGGGGGAACGCGGGTAAAGCGGGGCTTCTGGCGGCCGAAGTGGCCCAAGATGATGTCGAACTTCTTTGGAAGGTGATCGAGCAGAATCCCGGGCTGGAAATCACTGTGAATCTTCAAGATCGAACGGTGACCGCCGGAACGGTCGTGGTGCCGTTCAGGATTGATGACTACACCCGGTGGCGGCTGCTCGAAGGACTGGACGATATAGGCCTTACGCTGCGGAAACTCGATCAGATCGAGGCCTACGAGGCGGCTCGTCCGGCCTGGAAACCGCGCACTCTCCCGGCCTGATCCGGGCCTTCGGCGACCCGAATTCGCCGCCCACCTAGTCGGTTCTGGAGCCCCCTGACAGGAGGTCAAGTGGGGCAACCAGATTGCCGAAAAGTTCGCTAGCTTCGCCTGAAACTGCGCGTGGCTCTTGGAAATCAGTGGTCACAGGGTTTACCGTGTCCACTAGTCGGTCCAAAGAGGACCACTGGTTTCGGAGGTTTTGGATGAACAAAGCGGAGCTCATCGACGTACTCACAACCAAAATGGGCACCGATCGTCGGCAGGCTACCGCCGCGGTGGAGAACGTCGTCGACACCATCGTGCGCGCGGTGCACAAGGGCGATAGCGTGACGATCACCGGGTTCGGTGTCTTCGAGCAGCGCCGCCGCGCCGCTCGCGTGGCCCGTAACCCGCGGACCGGTGAGACCGTGAAGGTCAAGCCGACCTCGGTGCCGGCGTTCCGTCCCGGTGCGCAGTTCAAGGCGGTTATCTCTGGCGCACAGAAGCTCCCGGCCGATGGTCCGGCCGTGAAGCGTGGCGTCACCGCTGGTCCCGCCAAGAAGGCCGCCAAGAAGGCACCGGCCAAGAAGGCCGCCGCCAAGAAGACGGCGACCAAGGCTGCGGCGAAGAAGGCCCCGGCCAAGAAGGCCGCGACCAAGGCTCCGGCGAAGAAGGCCGCGACCAAGGCTCCGGCCAAGAAGGCCGCGACCAAGGCTCCGGCGAAGAAGGCCGCGACCAAGGCTCCGGCCAAGAAGGCCGCCGCCAAGGCTCCGGCCAAGAAGGCCGCGACCAAGGCTCCGGCCAAGAAGGCCGCCGCCAAGAAGGCCCCGGCCAAGAAGGGCCGCAGGTAAATTCCGCAAAAGGCACGCCGCGGGGTGATTCACCCCCGGCGTGCCTTTCGCGTTGGTGCGTTACTTCTCGTCGGGAGGGCTCAGATAGTCGGCACCCACCAGTTCGCCGTCGGACAGCGACAGCACCCAGGTGCTGCCTTTCCGATTGCCGGTGGTCTCCGGACGCACCTTCGCCCGCTCGCACCACCATTCGATGAGACCGGGAATCACCTTGCCCTGCGTGCAAATCACGGGGTTGCCCGGTCTGCCCGCGATCTCCAGCAGCCGCTTGCGGGCGGCCTTGTGGTCGGCGGCATAGGCCTCTTCGGTCAGCAGCGGCTCGTTGTGGATGAGCTGATCGAGTTCCTGCGCCAGCGGTTCGATGGTCTGATGGCAGCGCACCCGGTCGGCCGCGTACAGCGTTGTGGCACCGAATGCCATCAATTGCGCGACGAGTGCCTCGGCCTGTGCGCGGCCACGCTTGTCCAGCGGACGCTTGCGATCGTCACCCTTGTAGCGGGAGCGGCGCCCGGCCGTGCCGTGCCGCACGACGAGTACCGTCTTGGTGTCGACCGGTCGTTTTACGAAGCGCCGCAGTACTTTTCGGTCATCCGGGTACTGCAGCTGATCCATCGCCGCGTCGACGGGAAGCCATACGAGCTTGTCCACCTCGTCGTTGGGGCTGAAATCTCCTCCGGTCGATTTCGCGGCCCAGTACCAAACACGTTTGGTGCCCTGCGGGATCGGGTACGTCACCCGTCCGAGGCGGCGGCCCAGCACCGCGGTGTGCCCGGTCTCCTCGTGGATCTCGCGTGCCGCGGCCACCGGTTCGGTCTCGCCCTGGTCCAATTTGCCCTTGGGAAGTGACCAGTCGTCGTAACGTGGGCGGTGGATGACGGCGACCTCCACCGTCGCGGGATGCCCTGTGGTTCCACCGTGCTCCGACGCATCGCGCCAGAGCACCGCTCCCGCGGCACGGACGGTGTGCTTCGACTTCTCGGTGGTGTCCTTCGACAACGGGATCTCCTGCAGATCGTCCACCGGCATCACAAGCCGGGCCGTTTCACTCATGGCTGGCGGTGGCGTTCCATCAGGGACACCTGATGGTCTCGGACCGTCTGGCCTTCCTGAGGCAGTGCGACCCAGTGGCTGTCGTGCCGCAGTTCCCAGCAACGGGTGGCCGGGTCCATGGCCGACTCGAACACCTCGTTGAGTTGCGCGGTCAGCCGCGGATCCTTGACCTGCGCCATGACCTCCACGCGCCGGTCGAGATTGCGGTGCATCATGTCGGCGCTGCCGATCCAGAATTCGTTGATGCCGCGGAAATGAATGATGCGCGAATGTTCGAGGAACCGGCCGAGGATCGACCGGACCGTGATGTTGTCCGAATACCCGGGGACGCCGGGGCGCAGCGCGCAGATCCCGCGGACCACGATGTCGACGGGGATACCGGCCTGCGACGCCCGGTACAGCGCGTCGATCACCTGCTCGTCGACCAGCGCGTTGGCCTTCAAGCGGATTCCGGTCTGCGCCCCCGCGTGCTGCGCGGCGATCTCCCGGTCGATCCGCTCGATGATGCCCTTGCGCACACCGCGGGGCGCCACCAGCAGGTTGCGATAGGAATCCTTGCGGGAGTAGCCGGTCAGCGAGTTGAACAGGTCCGTGAGGTCGGCCCCGATGTCGGGGTCGGCGGTGAGCAGGCCCACATCCTCGTAGAGGCGTGCGGTTTTCGGGTTGTAGTTGCCGGTCCCGATGTGGCAGTACCGCCGGATCGCCGAACCCTCGCGACGCACGACAAGACAAGTCTTGCAATGTGTCTTCAACCCGATGAGCCCGTAGACCACGTGCACGCCCGCCTGCTCCAGCGTGCGCGCCCACTTGATGTTGGCCTGTTCGTCGAAGCGGGCCTTGATCTCGACGAGGGCGACCACCTGCTTGCCCGCCTCGGCGGCATCGATCAGTGCGTTGACGATGGGGGAGTCGCCCGATGTGCGGTACAGCGTCTGCTTGATGGCCAGCACGTTGGGATCCGCGGCGGCCTGCTCGATGAACCGCTGCACCGTCGTCGAGAACGAGTCATACGGGTGGTGTACCAGCACATCTCCGTCGCGCAGCGTCGAGAAGATACTCTTGGGCGTCTCGCGTTCGCCGAACGCAGGCGGGGTTGCCGGGACGAACGGCCGGTCCTTGAGATCAGGGCGGTCGACGCTGTAGATCTGCCACAGCGCCGACAGATCGAGCAGGCCCGGCACCTCGATGACATCGCCGGGTGCCACGTCGAGTTCGCGCAGCAGCAGTTCCAGCATGCTCTCGGTCATGTCGTCGGAAACTTCCAGCCGGACCGGCGAACCGAATCGCCTGCGCGCGAGTTCCCGTTCCAGCGCCTGCAGCAGATCCTCGTCGCGGTCCTCCTCGACCTCGAAGTCCGCGTTGCGGGTGATGCGGAAAGCGTGGTGCTCCACCACTTCCAGTCCGGGGAACAGCACGGGCAGGAAAGCCGCGATGAGCTCCTCCATGGGCAGGAAGCGCACACCGTCGGAGTCATGCGACGACGATCCGAGTTCGACGAAGCGCCCGACGTTGTCGGGAACCTTGATCCTGGCGAAGTGCTGTCCACCGTCGTCGGGATGCCTGACGGTGATCGCGAGGTTCAGGCTCAGACCGCTCACGAACGGGAACGGGTGCGCCGGGTCGACCGCGAGCGGGGTGAGCACGGGGAAGACCTGCTCGTGGAAATAGGTGGAGAGTTTGGCGCGTTCGTCCTCGTCGAGTTCGGCCCACGTGACGATGTGGATGCCCTGCTGGGCCAGTGCCGGGCGCACCGAGTCGAGGAACACCGCCGCGTGGCGGAAGGAGATCTGCTGTGTGCGTTCGTTGATGCGGCGCAACTGCTCACGCGGGGACAAGCCGTCCGCCGAGCGCACCGACAGGCCCATCTCGTCGCGGCGTTTGAGGCCGGCGACGCGGACCATGTAGAACTCGTCGAGGTTGGAGGCGAAGATCGCAAGGAATTTCGCGCGCTCCAACAACGGCAGCGAGGGGTCGGCCGCGAGCGCGAGCACGCGCGCGTTGAAGTCGAGCCAGCTCAGCTCGCGGTTGAGGTAGCGGTCTTCGGGCAGCGTGTTGTCGACGGTCGGCGAGGTTGCCGCGGGCGGCGCGGCAGGCGTCGCGACCGCCTGTCCCGAGGCGGCCGGGCGTGCGGTTCCGTCCTGCGCGAGGGGCTCATCGGTGCGATTGGCAGGCTCTGCTTCGGTCGCTTCGCTCACGTGTCCGATCATTCCCTAAGACCGGTCGGGCGGCCACCTCCTAGCGGTGCGCCGCGATGGCCTGTGCCGTGGCGGGGCCCACACCGAGGCGGCGTGCGGTCCGCAGATCCTCGGCGGTGTCGATGTCGCAGCGCAGACCGGGCCAGGCGCCGGTCAATTCGATTGCGCCGGAGTGCCGGTGGTGGGTCGCCGAATCGGCGCCGAAGCGCGGTTGCAGCGGTACCCCGAACGCGAACAGCGCCGAGGTGCCGGTGCCGTGGCGGTCACCGACGAAGCTGCGCGGGTAGGTTCTTGCCGCGGCAAGGGCTTCGGCCAGCTCACGTGGTTGCATGGCCGGAAGATCGCCTTGCAGAACAACGATATTGGGTGTGCCGGCCCGCAGGTGTTCCTCGGCCGCCATGATCGCGTTGTTCAACGGATTGTGGTGGCCTTCCGGCGTGGGGTCGGCCAGGACGCCCGCCCCGAGTTGGCGTGCGGCGTCGGCGGCCACCTCATCGGGGGTGACGACCGTCACCGGTGCCACCGTCGAGGCCGCGGTGATGGTGTCGACGAGCATCGCCAGCACCACCTCTTCGCGGGTGGCGGCCGAAAAGATCGGTGCCAGCCGGGTCTTGGCGGCCGTGAGCCGTTTGACCGCGATGATCACCGCCGCCTGCCCGCCCGCCGATCCGTCCGACGCGGCGCCGGGCGTTCTCCTGCCGCTCATGGTGCCATCCTGCCAGCAGGACCGGCGACGTCGAATCGAGCAGTCCGGCGATAGGGTGAACACGTGGTGGAGGCTGCGGTCATGGGTTGCGGTGCCTGGGGGACGGCACTCGCGAAGGTCCTCGCGGACGCGGGTAATCCGGTGACGATGTGGGCCAGGCGGCCCGAGGTCGCCGACGAGATCAACTCCGAGCATCGAAACAGCGAATATCTCGGCGATGTCGTGTTGCCCGCGTCGATCCGGGCCACGAGCGATCCCGAGGAGGCGCTGCGTGGCGCATGCACCGTGATGTTGGCCGTGCCCTCCCAGAAGTTGCGGGCCAACCTCGACAACTGGAAGCACCTGATCGAAGACGACGTCACGCTGGTGAGTCTCGCCAAAGGCATCGAACTCGGCACGTTGATGCGCATGAGCCAGGTCATCGTCCAGGTGACGGGGGCCGATCCGTCGCGGGTCGGTGTCGTCAGCGGCCCCAACCTGGCCAGCGAGATCGCCGACGAGCAGCCGGCCGCGACCGTGATCGCGTGCAGCGATTCCGGGCGCGCGGTCACCCTGCAGCGGGCGATGGCCACCGGGTACTTCCGCCCGTACACCAATCCCGACGTCATCGGGGCCGAGGTCGGCGGTGCCTGCAAGAACGTCATAGCGCTCGCGTGCGGCATGGCCGTCGGTGTGGGGCTGGGGGAGAACACCGTCGCGGCCCTCATCACGCGCGGTCTCGCCGAGATCATGCGGCTCGGTATCGCACTCGGCGCCACCCCGGCCACACTCGCCGGACTGGCCGGGGTCGGCGATCTGGTCGCCACGTGCACGTCACCGCATTCCCGCAACCGCACCTTCGGTGAGCGGCTCGGCAAGGGCGGAACCATGGAGTCCGCACTCGCGGCCGCGGGCGGGCATGTCGCCGAAGGTGTCGCATCGTGCGAGTCGGTGCTGGCGCTGGCGTCGAGCTACGGCGTCGAGATGCCGTTGACCGACGCGGTACACCGGGTGTGCCACAAGGGATTGTCAGTTCACGAGGCCGTCGCACTGCTGCTCGGCCGCAGCACCAAACCGGAGTAGACACATGGACGGCACCTACGGAGATTCCACTCGCAGCGTCAAAGCCGTTGGGGTGGACGCGGTTCCGGGGCAGCCCGTGGCGCCCATGCCGGTGCCCGCCTCGACCTATCACCTGTCGCCCGACGCGACCGAACCGCTGGACAGCTACGGCCGCAGCTCGAACCCGTCGTGGCGGCAGCTGGAGTCGGCGCTGGCCGAACTCGAAGGTGCCTCGTGGGCGTTGACCTACGGCTCCGGGATGGCCGCGATCACCTCGACGCTGCGCGCGCTGACCCGGCCGGGCACCACGCTGGTCGTCCCCGCCGACGGGTACTACCAGGTGCGGCGATACGGCGCGGAATATCTTGCCCAACAAGGTGTTTCGGTCATCGAAGCGCACTCGCACGAGATGTGCGATGCCGCGGAGAAGGCCGACGTGGTACTCGCCGAGACACCGGCCAATCCGGGACTGGACGTCGTCGACCTGCACCGTCTGGCGATGATCTGCCGGGCCCGCAAGGCCACCCTGGTCGTCGACAACACCACCGCGACACCGCTGGGACAGCAACCGCTTTCGCTCGGCGCCGATCTGGTGGTGGCCAGCGCGACGAAATCGTTGTCGGGGCACAGTGACCTGATCGCGGGTTACGTGGCGGGCTGCCAGCCGGAACTGGCTGAGCGCATCGAACGCGACCGGCTGCTGGCCGGCCCCATCCTCGGGGCGTTCGAGGCCTGGCTGGTGCTGCGCAGCCTCGGTAGTGCGGGGCTGCGCTTCGAACGGCAGTGCCAGAACGCGCTCGCCCTGGCGGTCATGCTGCGCGGCCATCCGGCCGTGCGCTCGGTGCGGTATCCGGGGCTGCCGGAAGATCCGGCACACGCCGTGGCCGCCGAGCAGATGAAACATTTCGGTGGGCTGGTGTCGTTCGAACTGGCCGACGCCGCTGCGGTCAACGCGCTCGTCGAACGCAGCGAGTTGCTCATCGCCTCGACGAGCTTCGGCGGCATCCACACCTCCGTCGACCGCCGCGCGCGCTGGGGTGATCCGGTGCCCGAGGGGTTCGTGCGCATCTCCGCCGGGATCGAGGACACCGACGATCTGCTCGCCGACGTCGAACGAGCCCTGCCCGCCGGGTGACGCGCGGCGCCGCGCCCGTTGCCGAAAACGTCGCGGCCCGTGGCCGCCCGCCGCGGGGAGATTTCGGGGCCGCGTCGCATAAGGCCAGGTCAGGGTGTGCCGAAATGCGCGACCGAGGCGGGGCGGTAGCCTCTCTAGGTTGTGACTGCCCCGAACCATCCTCCTGGCCGCACCCGCGTCGCCGTCGTCTACGGCGGGCGTAGCTCGGAGCACGCGATCTCGTGCGTGTCGGCAGGCAGCATCCTGCGCAACCTCGATCCGGAGCGTTTCGAGGTCGTCGCCATCGGCATCACGCCTGACGGCTCGTGGGTGCTCACCGACGGTCGGCCCGAGACGCTCGCGATCACCGACGGCAAACTGCCCGCGGTGACCGAGGCGTCGGGCACCGAACTCGCGCTGCCCGCCGCGCCCAACCGCAGCGGCCAGTTGCTGGCGCTGGGCAACGGCCCCGGCGAGATCCTCGCCGCGGTCGATGTGGTGTTCCCCGTGCTGCACGGTCCGTACGGCGAAGACGGCACCATCCAGGGCCTGCTCGAACTCGCAGGCGTGCCCTACGTGGGATCGGGCGTGCTGGCCAGCGCCGCCGGTATGGACAAGGAGTACACCAAGAAGCTGCTCGCCGCCGAGGGGCTGCCGATCGGCGATCAGGTGGTCCTGCGTCCCGGCGTCGAGACCCTCGACCTCGAACAGCGTGAGCGGCTCGGCCTGCCGGTCTTCGTCAAACCCGCGCGCGGCGGATCCTCGATCGGCGTCAGCCGGGTCACCGCGTGGGACGAACTGCCCGCAGCGGTCGCGCTGGCGCGCCGCCATGACCCGAAGGTCATCGTCGAGGCCGCGGTGATAGGCCGTGAATTGGAGTGCGGTGTCCTGGAGTTCCCCGATGGCCGTCTCGAGGCCAGCACGGTCGGCGAGATCCGCGTGGCCGGTGTGCGCGGCCGCGAGGACGGGTTCTACGACTTCGCCACCAAATACCTCGAGGACGCGGCCGAACTCGACGTGCCCGCCAAGGTCGACGACGACGTCGCCGACGAGATCCGGCAGCTCGCGGTGCGCGCGTTCACCGCGATCGGCTGCCAGGGCCTCGCACGCGTCGACTTCTTCCTCACCGACGACGGTCCGGTGATCAACGAGATCAACACCATGCCGGGGTTCACCACCATCTCGATGTACCCGCGGATGTGGGCCGCCGGCGGTATCGACTATCCGACGCTGCTGGCCGCGATGGTCGACACCGCGATCGCGCGGGGCACCGGCCTGCGCTGATCAGCGCGCGGGGCCCGGCTCGACGGGTTTTTCGGGCATGGCCCGTGCGATCTGACCCGAGATCAGCTGGATCGGTGTCGGCCCGGAGCCCGACGGCAGCGTCAGCGCCACATACACCGGGCGGTCGACCGCGTACCACGTGCTGCGTGTGTCCTCGGCCGCGCCCGCGTCGGCGTCCCCGGGTTGTGCGGCGCCGGTGTCGCCCACGCGGAACCACTGCACCAGATCGACCACCTGCAGCGGTGCGCCCACCACGAAGTCGACGGGTCGTTCCAGACCGCACCGCAGGATGATCGGTTCCATGTCGGCCGCGCCGCGCCAGGCCGCCGTGCCCTGCGGCGTCGGCTCGACCGTCGGCGCACGCCGGAAATCGCCGAGTTGTTCCGGCAGGCCGTCCATGAGCGCGTGGCATTCCGGGCTGTCGGCCTGCGGGGCGGGCACCGACGAGATCGCCACCGGTTCCTGTTCGGGGGACTGCTTGTGCGACGCGGCGATTCCCAGCACGGTGATCAACACCGACACCGCGACAACGACCGCCGCGATCAACAGAGCGCGGGGCGGGCCGTCGGTGGTGTGCGGATCGGTCACACCGACAACTCTATGGCTATGTGCCGCTCGCGATCGGGCAGGTCAGCGTTCGTGTGATCCCGGCGACCTGCTGCACGCTCGGCACCACGTCCGCGCGCAGCGCCTCGAGCGTGTCGGCGCTGACGCGAAGCACGACATCGTAAGGGCCCGTCACGTATTCCGCCGAGACGACGCCCGCGAGCGAGGCGAGTTGTTTCGCTACGACCTCGGCGCGGCCCACCTCGGTCTGGATCAACACGTACGCCTCGACCACCCGCAGTCTCCTCCGTCTCGCTGCATAGACTCTCGCCGCAGGCACCAAACGTACCGCAGGAGCGGCAACCGTTCAGGGCGCGGGCCGCGCCCGGCAGGGAGGCGATATGGCCGAGGACACAGCCGGGGCGAACGATGCGCAGACGTCACCCGGACCGTTTGCTGGTTCGGCGTCCGACTCCCTGTCGGCGGTGGGTGAGTTCGCCGTCATCGACCGCCTGCTGAACGGTCGCGTGCAACCCCCGTCGGTGACGGTGGGTCCCGGCGACGACGCGGCCGTGATAGCCACGAGCGACGGCAGGACCGCGGTGTCCACCGACATGCTGGTCGAGCGAAGGCATTTCCGTCTCGACTGGGCGAGCCCACACCAGATCGGCCGTAAGGCCATCGCGCAGAACGCCGCCGACATCGAGGCCATGGGCGCACGGCCGGCAGCGTTCGTGGTGTCGTTCGGAGCGCCCTCGGATACCCCCGCCGACGCCGCGGTCGAACTCTCCGACGGCATGTGGGACGAGGCACGCAGGTGCGGTGGCGGCATCGCGGGCGGCGATCTGGTGCGCGCACCGCTGTGGGTGATATCGGTCACCGTGCTGGGTGATCTCGGCGGACGCGCACCGGTGTTACGCAGCGGGGCCCGTGCCGGCGACGTGGTCGCGGTGGCGGGTGACCTCGGGCGGTCGGCCGCGGGATATGCGTTGTGGGCCAAGGGAATCGACGAGTATCCCGAACTCAGGGAGCGTCATCTCGTGCCGCGGCCGCCGTACGGGCACGGCGTCGCCGCCGCCGACGCGGGTGCCACGGCCATGACCGACGTGTCCGACGGGCTGATCGCCGATCTCGGCCACATCGCCACCGCGTCCGGCGTCGAGATCGACGTCGCCACCGATCTCTTGGCATCCGATCACGCCGCCGTGGCCGCGGCCGCGGCGACCGTTGCCGCCGACGCGTGGTCGCTGGTGCTCGGTGGCGGAGAGGACCATGCGCTCGTCGCGACGTTCCCCGGCGAGGTTCCCGACGGCTGGCGGGTGATCGGACGGGTTCGCGCGAGCCACGCAGGGGCGCGGGTGCTCGTCGACGGCGAGAAATGGTCGGGCACCGCGGGATGGCAGTCGTTCGACTGACGCCGATCACGCTAAGTTGGCTTTCCGTGACCGCACGACCGCTGAACGAACTCGTCGAGGAAGGTTGGGCCCGCGCGCTGGAGCCCGTGGCAGATCAGGTGGCGCAGATGGGGGAGTTCCTGCGCACCGAACTCGCCGAGGGCAGGCAGTACCTGCCCGCCGGGCAGAATGTGCTGCGGGCGTTCACATTTCCGTTCGATCAGGTGAGGGTGCTGATCGTCGGGCAGGATCCCTACCCGACACCGGGCCACGCGGTGGGCCTGAGCTTCTCGGTCGCGCCCGACGTGCGGCCGCTGCCGCGCAGCCTGTCCAACATCTTCACCGAGTACACCGAGGATCTCGGCCACCCGCAGCCCAGCAGCGGCGATCTGACGCCGTGGGCAGAGCGTGGGGTGATGCTGCTCAACAGGGTGCTCACGGTGCGCCCGGGAACACCGGCGTCCCACCGCGGTAAAGGATGGGAGGCCGTCACCGAATGCGCCATCCGCGCGCTCGTGGCGCGCGAGCAGCCGTTGGTGGCGGTGTTGTGGGGGCGCGATGCCGCGACGCTGAAGCCGATGCTGGCCGAAGGTGACTGCGCGACGATCGAGTCGCCGCATCCCTCGCCGCTGTCCGCGTCACGCGGGTTCTTCGGGTCGAGGCCCTTCAGTCGCGTCAACGAACTGCTCCAGCGTCGCGGCATCGAACCGATCGACTGGAAGTTGCCCTAGTCAGGGGGTCGTGGTCGGCAGCTCGGGCGTCGGGATCTCGATCGTGGCGCTGCCGTCGTCGGTCGGGCCACCCGGAGGCGGCGCCTCCTCGCTGGTCGGCAGTTCCGTGGGGATCTCCACCGTCGCGCTACCGTCGCTGGTCTCGGGAGCCGTCGTCTCGGGAGCCGTCGTCTCGACCACCGACTCGGTGGTGGTGGTCTCGAGCGTCGATTCGCCGCCGGAGTCGCTGCCGGCGCATGCGGTCAACAAGGCGCCGACTGCAGCACCGGCGGCGATGGCGTACAGCGGTGAACGTGATGTGTGGCGTGAGGTCATGATGGCCCTGTTACCCGGCCGGATCATTAACCAAACGAAAGGACCGGCAGACGCCGGTCAGGCGCGAGCGCTCAGCTCAGGCGCGCGAGACCTTGCCGGCCTTGATGCACGAGGTGCAGGCGTTGATCCGCTGCTTGTTGCCGCCAGGACGGGTCACGGCACGCACCGGCTGGATGTTCGGATTCCAGCGCCGGCTGGTCCGCCGATGCGAATGCGACACCGACTTGCCGAAGCCGGGGCCCTTCCCGCAGATATCGCACACGGCAGCCATATCAACAACTCCTCGAAATCAGTACTTGGGGGCCAACGACCGCAAGGCGGGTGACCCGACAACCTGACCAGGATACCGAGAAGGCGAGGTATCGCCAAAATCGGCCGTCAACACCGCGGCGCGCGGTGCACAGGTGCAGGTGGTCGGCACCGGTTTGTCATTGTGACTGGCTAGGCTGGCGCCCACGATGGCGCCCTGCGCGCACCAGGGGTTCGGCGTGAACTTGGAGGTCCGATGTCTGCACGGCGGCTCGACGCCTCCGCCCTGCGGGATTGGGCACACACCGCGGTGGGGGACCTGATCACGCACACCGACGAGATCAACCGGCTCAACGTCTTCCCGGTCGCCGACGCCGACACGGGCACCAACATGCTGTTCACGATGCGCTCGGCGTGGGCTCACGCCGACGCCCAGTCCGGCGGTGACGTCGCGCAGGTCGCGAGCGCGCTGGCCGCGGGCGCACTGCAGGGCGCCCGCGGCAACTCCGGGGTGATCCTGTCGCAAATCCTGTTGGGCCTCGCCGAGGTCATCACGTCGGCCGCGGCCGACCGCGGCGGCGATCTCCTCGACGTCGACGGGCCGCTGTTCGGCGCGGCGTTGCGTCACGGTGTGGCGCTGGTCGCGGTGTCGATGGGCGACCCGGTGCCCGGGACGATCGTCACGGTGCTGCAGGCCGCGGCTGATGCCGCCGAGAAATGCGTGGTGGGTGGCGCCGATCTCGCCGAGGTCGCCGCGTCGGCGGCCGACGCCGCCGCGACCGCGCTCGAACGCACACCGCAACAGCTCGACGTGCTGGCCGAGGCCGGTGTCGTCGACTCGGGCGGCCGTGGGCTGCTGGTGCTGCTCGACGCGATGACCGCGACCATCACCGGCCACGCGCCGCGCCGCCCGGCCTACACGCCCGCGCCGCCGCGGGCGACGGCGTCTTCTTCGGTGTCCGCCCGGGCCGGGGTACCGGCCGACGATGTCGCCCCGACCCAGGTGCCGCAGTTCGAGGTCATGTACCTGCTGAGCGGATGTGCGCCCGAGGCGGTCGAGCACCTTCGTGCGGGGCTGGAGCAGATCGGCGAGTCGGTCGCGATCGCCACCTCGGGCGGCGGTCGGTACTCGGTGCACGTGCATGTCGACGACGCGGGCGCCGCCGTCGAGGCGGGTCTGGCGGTCGGCACTCTCAACCGCATCCAGATCACCGCGCTCACCGGATCCGGCGGTTCGCGGCCGTCCGGCGGGTGGGAACGTGAGCGCGCCGTGCTGGCGGTCGTCGACGGCGACGGCGGGGCCGAGTTGTTCGCCGGTGAGGGCGCGCACGTGCTGCGACCCGAGGCCGACGAACCTGTCAGCGCAAAACAACTGCTGCGTGCGCTCGTCGACGTCGGCGCCGCACAGGTGATGGTGCTGCCCAACGGCTATGTCGCCGCCGAGGAACTCGTCGCGGGCTGCACTGCCGCGATCGGCTGGGGGATCGACGTCGTACCGGTCCCGGCCGGATCCATGGTCCAGGGACTCGCCGCGCTCGCGGTGCACGACGCCGCACGGCAGGCCGTCGACGACGGCTACACGATGGCGCGCGCGGCGGCCGGTGCCCGGCACGGGTCGGTGCGCGTCGCGACCGAGGAGGCACTCACGTGGGCCGGTGCGTGCAAACCCGGTGACGGCCTGGGCATCGCGGGTGACGAGGTGCTCATCGTCGGCCCCGACGTCACCGCCGCCGCGGCCGGGCTGATCGATCTGCTGCTCGCCGCGGGCGGCGAACTCATCACCGTGCTCACCGGGCATGGTGTGGATTCAGCCGTCGGCGAGGCACTGCAGGCCCACGTTCACGACAAACACCTGGGCGTCGAACTGGTGACGTATCACACCGGGCACCGCGGCGACGCACTGCTGATCGGGGTTGAGTGATGGCCACGCTCGAAGATTCCCTTCAATTCGTCCTCGGGAAGAAGGCGGCCGACAAGCTCGAAGAGCACTTCGGGCTGCGCACCGTCAACGACCTGCTGCGGCACTATCCGCGCAAGTACAGCGACGGCATGACCGTGCGCGGTGAGGGCGAGGCGCTCGATCTGGAAGAGGGCGAACACGTCACGTTCATCGACGTCATCACCGAAGCCCAGCCGGGGACCATGAAACGGCCCGTCAAGACCAAGACGGGTAAGCAGTTCACCCCCAAGTACCTGCGCGTCAAGCTCGGCGATCACAAGCCGAAGGTGACCGCGACGTTCTTCAACGCCAACTGGATGATCGACGAACTCAAGGTCGGCACCCGGCTCATGCTCTCCGGTGAGGTCAAGTACTTCCGCGACACCGTGCAGCTGAACCACCCGGCGTTTCTGGTGCTCGAATCGCCCAGCGGGCGCACGATCGGCACCAAGTCGCTCAAAACCATCGCCGAGGCCTCCGGCGCCTCGGGCGAGGACATGCTCGCCGAGTTCGAGAAGGAGTTCTTCCCGATCTACACGGCGTCGGCGAAGATGCAGAGCTGGGACATCTACCGGTGCATCCGCCAGGTCCTCGCGGTGCTCGACCCGATCCCCGATCCACTGCCCAAATCCTTTGTGCAGCAACGTGGTCTGATGTCCGAGGACCAGGCGCTGCGGGCGATCCATCTCGCGGCGAACTCGACCGAGCGCGACCG
Source organism: Mycolicibacterium smegmatis (assembly GCF_001457595.1). Lineage (GTDB taxonomy): Bacteria > Actinomycetota > Actinomycetes > Mycobacteriales > Mycobacteriaceae > Mycobacterium > Mycobacterium smegmatis. Next base: position 2,553,287 of record NZ_LN831039.1, read on the forward strand.
CGCCCGCGAGCGGCTCACCTACGACGAGGCGATCGGGCTGCAGTGGGGTCTGGTGGCCCGCCGCTACGGCGAACTGGCCGCGTCGGGTCCGTCGGCGCCGTTGCGGGTCGACGGTCTGGTGGCCGCGTTGCGGGAGCGGTTGCCGTTCGAGCTGACCGCCGGTCAGCGTGAGGTGCTCGACGTGATCTCCGGTGAGCTCGCCTCGACGCGCCCGATGAACCGCATGCTGCAGGGCGAGGTGGGCTCGGGCAAGACGATCGTATCGGTGCTGGCCATGTTGCAGATGGTCGATGCCGGGTATCAGTGCGCGCTCCTCGCGCCGACCGAAGTGCTTGCGACACAACATGCTCGCTCGGTGCGCGACGTGCTGGGGCCGCTGGCGATGGCCGGTGAGCTGGGCGGCGACGAGCACGGCACGCGCGTCGCTCTCCTTACGGGATCGATGACGCCGCAACAGAAACGCGCGGTGCGTGACGAGGTGGCCTCGGGCGCGGCCGGCATCGTCATCGGCACCCACGCGCTGCTGCAGGACGCCGTCGAGTTCGACAACCTCGGCATGGTCGTGGTCGACGAGCAGCACCGCTTCGGTGTCGAGCAGCGGGATACGTTGCGCGCCAAGGCTCCTGAAGGGCTGACGCCGCATCTTCTGGTCATGACGGCCACGCCCATCCCGCGCACGGTCGCGCTCACCGTCTACGGCGATCTGGAGACCTCGACCCTGCGCGAACTCCCGCGCGGGCGCCAACCCATCACGAGCAACACGATTTTCGTGTCGCAGAAGCCCGCCTGGCTGGACCGTGCGTGGGCCCGGATCCGCGAGGAGGTGGCCGCGGGGCGGCAGGCATACGTCGTCGCGTCGCGCATCGACGAGAACGACAAACCCTCCGGCGGCAAGGAAAACGAGGGCCGCCAGGCCGGCCCGCCGCCCATCACGGTGGTCGAACTCTACGAGCGCCTGCGCAACGGCCCGTTGGAGGGCCTGCGCCTGGGCCTCATGCACGGCAGGCTCTCGGGTGACGAGAAGGACGAGGTGATGTCGCGGTTCCGTGCCGGCGAGATCGATGTCCTGGTGTGCACCACGGTGATCGAGGTGGGCGTGGACGTGCCCAACTCGACCGTGATGGTGGTGATGGACGCCGACCGGTTCGGCATCAGCCAGTTGCACCAGTTGCGCGGCCGCATCGGCCGTGGACAACATCCCAGCCTGTGCCTGCTGGCCACGCGGATGCCCGAGAACTCGAAGGCGGGAGAGCGCATCAAGGCGGTGGCGTCCACCCTCGACGGTTTCGAACTGGCCGACCTGGACCTCGAAGAGCGCCGCGAAGGCGATGTGCTGGGCCTCAACCAGTCCGGCCGCACGATCAATCTGCGCTTCCTGTCGCTGCGCGACCACCTCGAGGTGATCACCGACGCCCGCGCGTTCTGCGAGACGCGCTACGAGCAGGATCCGAACGACACCGGAATGGCCTTGCTCGCGGCGCAGTTCGTCAACACCGACCGCGTCGAGTACCTGGAAAAGGCATGACGCGCCGCCGCACGTGGTGGCTCGCGCTGCTCGTGGCGCTGGCGGTGTTCGTCGCCTACCAGACCATCAGCGCGTCGTCGCAGCGGTCGATGGTCGCCGACGCCGACGTGCCCACCGTCGCACCGGGCGCGGACGTGCTCGCCGGGGTGGCCGTGGTGCCGGCACGGATGCGTGGCCACGACTACCGTCGCGCCGCGTTCGGCGATGCCTGGACCGACGACAACGATGCGCCGGGCGGGCACAACGGATGCGACACCCGCAACGACATCCTCGACCGTGATCTCGTGGACAAGACGTACACCTCCATCAGCCGCTGCCCGACGGCCGTGGCGACCGGCGTCCTGCACGACCCCTACACGAACCTCACCATCCCGTTCACGCGCGGCAACAAGACCGGGGCCGCCGTGCAGATCGAGCACATCGTGCCGTTGGCCTACGCGTGGGATCAGGGCGCTCGCTACTGGCCGCAACAGATGCGGGTGCGCCTCGCCAACGACCCGGCGAATCTCGTTGCCGTGCAAGGGCAGGCCAACCAGGACAAGGGCGACAAGGAACCCGCGTTGTGGATGCCGCCCAACGCGGCGTTCCACTGTCAGTACGCGATGCAGTTCATCGAGGTGATGCGCGGCTACGCGCTGCCGGTCGACGCGCCGTCGGTGCCGGTGCTGCGACAGGCCGCCGACACCTGCCCGCGTGGTTGAGTTTTCCTCTCGCGCTACAGATCCAGCACCCAGTTCTGGCCCGTGAGGTCGTGGCCGAAGCTGTGATGGCGTTCCTGCTCAACGAGCCGGAATCCCGCTGCCTGATAGATCTTTCGGGCCGAGGTGAGCACGTCGTTGGTCCACAGGCCGACCTTGCGGTAGCCCGCGGTACGCGCGAAGCGCAGGCACTCGTCGACCAGGCTCCGACCGAGGCCGAGTCCGCGTGCCTGCGGAGTGACCAGCAGGATGCGCAGCTTTGCCAGGTCGGGTTCGTCGCCGGCCACGCAGAAGATGCAGCCCGCGCGCTGGCCGTCGACCTCGGCGATCCAGCCTGCCTCGCGCGCCGGATCGTGTGCTGCGGCGTAGTCGGCGACGATCCGGGCCACGAGGGCCTCGAAATCGGTGTTCCAGCCGAATTGCCGGTGGTAGATCTCGCCGTGGGCCATCACGACCCAGCCGAGATCTCCCGGACGATCGGCGCGGCGTACGACGATCTGGGCCTGCTCCACTTGCAGTGACATGGCGAACCCCCGTCCCGAAGTCACTGACACACTCGTTTCAGTGGAGCTAGGCTAGCGCCGTGACCGCACGCGAGGCAACCCCTTCGGCCCGGCAGACCGAACTGCTCGAAGCCGCGTACCGGTATGCGCTGAGCCACGGCCTCGCCGACATGTCGTTGCGCCCGTTGGCGTCGGCGATCGGGTCCAGCCCGCGGGTGCTGCTCTACCTCTTCGGCAGCAAGGACGGACTCGTGCGCGCGCTGGTCGCACGGGCGCGCGCCGACGAACTCGCGGTGCTCGACCGCCTCCACGGCGCCGCGAGCGCAGAACCCCTGAGCCTCGGCGTCGCGGTCACGGAAATCTGGAATTGGCTTGCCGCAGAACAGCATCGACCGCTGCTGAAGTTGTGGGTCGAGGCCTACGGCCGTTCACTAATCGAATCGGACGGAGCGTGGGCGGGCTTCGCCCGAGCGACCGTCGACGACTGGATGGGCCTGCTGGCGAGATGTCAGCCAGAAGGGCACAGGGACACCGAGGACGGCGCGGTGCAGCGCACGCTCGCGTTGGCGCTCCTGCGCGGCGCGCTGCTCGACCTGCTCGCCACCGGCGACACCGAGCGGGTCACCCGAGCCGTGCACCACCAGGCCGCCAGGTTCTGATATCCGATGCCGAGCAGACGCGAGAAGAACTCAGCTACCGGTGTAGGTGGCGGGGTCGGGACGGAAACGCGTGCCGTCGTCGAGCCCGTTCAGCGTCTCCATCTCGTCGGCCGTGAGCTCGAAGCCGAACACGTCCAGGTTGGAGGCGATGCGCTCGGGATTGGCCGAGCGTGAGATCACGACGTTGCCCAGCTGGATGCTCCACCGCAGCAGCACCTGCGCGGCGGTCCGGCCGTGGGCCTCGGCGATGGCCGTGACGGCAGGGTGGTCCAGCAGCCGCCCGACGCCGAGCGGGCCGTAGGCCTCGGTGACGATGTTGTAGCCGGCGTTGACCTCGCGCAGTGCGGCCTGGTTGAGCAGCGGGTGCAGCTCGATCTGGTTCACCGCGGGGGTGAAGTAGGTCAGGCTGACGATGGTCTCGAGGTCCTCGGCGCCGAAGTTGCACACGCCGATCGAGCGCGCGATGCCGTCCTCCTTGACCTTCATCAGGCCGCCCCAGCTGTCGACGTACTTGCTGGTGTCACCGCCGGGCCAGTGGATCAGGTAGAGGTCGACGTAGTCGAGGCCGAGGCGCTCAAGGCTGGCCCGCGCGGCGGCCTGCGACGACGTGAACCCCTGATCGGGCGTGGCGAGTTTGGTGGTCACGTAGATCTCGTCACGCGGGATGCCCGAGGCCGCGATGGCGCGGCCGACCGCGGCCTCGTTCCCGTAGGCGGCGGCGGTGTCGAGCAGCCGGTAACCGGCCTCCAACGCCGCCGAGACCGATCGCTCGGCTTCGCTGTCGGACAGTTCACCGACGCCGATGCCGACAACGGGGAGCGTGTTGTCGTCGTTGAGCGTGACGGTGGGAATCGCAGCAGCTTGCCCGTGCGATGCGGTCATGGCACCTACCCTGTGAAGTTGAAGGTTCGTGGATCGGGACCCAACCGTTTCCCGGTTTCCAGCGAAGCGATGGACGTGATGTCCTGCTCGCTGAGTTCGAAATCGAACACGTCGAAATTGCTCGCAATCCGTTCCGGGTTTACCGACTTGGGAATGACGATATTACCGAGTTGGATATGCCACCTAATAAGCACCTGCGCGGGTGTTTTCCCATGCTGTTCAGCAATGCCTGTGATCACCGGGTCGGCCAGAAGTGATCCCTGCCCCAGCGGGCTCCACGCCTCGGTCGCGATCCCCAGCTTGGCGTGCACGTCGCGAAGCTCCTGCTGGGGCAGCAGCGGATGCAGTTCGATCTGGTTGACGGCGGGAACGATGCCGGTCTCTTCGATCAGTGTGGTCAGATGCTCGGGTTCGAAGTTGCTCACACCGATTGAACGGATGCGCCCTTGGTCACGCAGGTGGGCGAAAGCCTTGAAGGTGTCGACGAACTTGTTGTTCTCGGGCACCGGCCAGTGGATGAGGTACAGGTCGAGGTAGTCGACGCCGAGACGTTGCACGCTGGCGTCGAACGCCGCCAGCGTGGCGTCGTAGCCCTGATCGCTGTTCCACAACTTGGTGACCAGGAAGATGTCTTCGCGCGGCACGCCGGAGTTGGCGATCGCGCGACCGGTCTCGGTCTCGTTACGGTACGCGGCCGCGGTGTCGATGTGGCGGTACCCGGCCTGCAGGGCCGCGGCGACGGCGCGTTCGGTGTCTTCGGCGGGGGTCTGCCAAACGCCGAGCCCGACCTGTGGGATGGAATTACCGTCGTTGAGCGTGATGCGAGGACTCACAGAGGAAGCTGCCATGGTTGAAAGTCTGCCAGTCGATCAGTCGGTGGGCCCGCAGTCTCCGGACGCGCCCCGGGATTCGGAGGAAACCATCAGGGACGTGCTGCTCGCGCACGCGACGCGACTCGGCCTCGCCGCGATCCCGCGCATGTCCGACCGGCGTAAACACCTTCTGCTGGGCGGACGTTCGGTCACGGTCGACGGCAACACCCTGGACACCACGATGCAGTTCATGCTCACCACCCAGCGATTGGCGGGGTTGCCCGGACTGGTCGCCGACTACGACCCTGAGCACGGCGTGGCGGTCTCGCGTGCCAAGTTGCGGGAGACCGCGGCGATGATGCGGATGCCCATCCACGTCGACGTCAGCGACATCTCGATACCCGGACCGGCCGGACCGCTTGCCGCGCGCCGCTATGTGCCGGTCGAGCGCGGATCGGCGAGCGCGCTCGTCCTGTACTTCCATGGCGGCGGGTTCGTCATAGGTGATCTGGAGGTCCACGACAACCTGTGCCGCCTCATCTGCCGCGACGGTGATGTCCAGGTGGTCTCGGTCGACTACCGTCTGGCCCCCGAGCACAAGGCGCCCGCGGCTGCCGAGGACGCCTACGCGGCCTATCAGTGGGCACTCGAACACGCCGGGGGTCTCGGCGCGTCCCGCATCGTGGTCGCGGGCGACAGCGCGGGCGGCAACCTGGCCGCGGTGGTGTCGCAGTGGGCCCGCGACGACGAGCTGCCACTGCCCGCCCTGCAGGTGCTGCTGTACCCGATCACCGACTGGGTCAGCGAGACCCGCTCACGCACGCTGTTCTCCGACGGGTACTTCCTGAACAGACAGGACATGGACTGGTTCGCGGGCCACTACCTCGACGGCGCCGACGTCACCCCCGAGGATCCCGCGGTGTCGCCTCTGCTGGCCGAGGACCTGTCGGGGCTGCCGCCCGCGCTGGTGGTCACCGCGGGCTTCGATCCGCTGCGTGACGAGGGCAATCGCTACGCGGCCGCGATGCGCGACGCGGGTGTTCTGGTCGACCTGCGTGAAGAGCGCTCGATGATCCACGCGTTCGCGAACTTCTTCCCGCTCGGAGGCGGCGGCGCCGCCGCGACGACCGCGATGATCTCGGCGCTGCGGGCACATCTCAGGCACGTCTGAGGGTCCTCTCATACGCGCCGGTACGCTTGTCGCGTGGCCAAACCCAAGAAGACCGCCAAGTACGACCTGAAAGCCGCCGACCGCAAGCGCAATCTGCTGGTGCAGATCGGCCTGACCGCGGTCGTGGTGCTGTTCGCCGTCGCACTGGTGCTCTACATCGTCATGAACGGCGAGAAGAATCCCGATGCGGGCGCGGGCAAGGCCATCCGCGTCGCGTCGAGCGACGTGGTCACCGACGAGGGATCGAGCGACCCGAAGGTCGTGCTCGGCCTCTACGAAGACTTCCTGTGCCCCGCGTGCGGCAACTTCGAGCGCAGCTTCGGGCCCACCATCTCCAAGCTGATCGACTCCGGCGCGATCGCGGCGGACTACTACATGGTGGGCATCCTCGACCGGGCCGGCAACGGCTACTCGTCGCGCGCCGGCGGCGCCGGGTACTGCGTGGCCGACGAGTCCACGGACGCGTTCCGTCGTTTCCACACCGCGCTGTACACACCCGAACTGCAGCCGCAGGAGAACAGCGGCATCTATCCCGACAACGCACGCCTGATCGAACTGGCCCGCCAGGCCGGCGCCGCGGGCAAGGTGGCCGACTGCATCAACAACGGCCGCTACGTCGAAATGGTCAAGGGGATGGCCGCGGCGACCGGGATCAACGCGACGCCGACCATCCGGATCAACGGCGAGGATTACAGCCCGACCACGCCCGACGCACTGGTCGCCAAGGTCAAGGAGATCGTCGGCGAGGTTCCGGGGCTCTGATGACCGTCGCAGCATCCGACACCGACCGGTCGGTGGCCGAGGGCCCCGGAGGCCTCGTCGTCGGAAAGCCGAGCGCGGTGTGGGTGCTGATCGCCGGTGTGCTGGGCCTCGCGGCGTCACTGACGCTGACGGTCGAGAAGATCGAACTGCTGATCAATCCCGACTACGTGCCGTCGTGCAGCATCAACCCGGTGCTGTCGTGCGGTTCGGTGATGGTCACCTGGCAGGCGTCGCTGTTCGGATTCCCGAACCCGCTGATCGGCATCGTGGCCTTCTCGGTCGTCCTGGTGACGGGCGTGCTCGCGGTCGCCGGGGTGCGTCTGCCGCGCTGGTACTGGGCCGGGCTCGCGACGGGCACCGCGCTGGGAGCGGTGTTCGTGCACTGGCTGATCTTCCAGAGCCTGTACCGCATCGGGGCCCTGTGCCCCTACTGCATGGTGGTGTGGGCCGTGACGATCCCGCTGGCCGTGGTTACGGCCGTCATCGCGCTGCGCGCGCGGGCCGGCGACGCGGACGCGGGTCCCGGCAACATCGTCCACCAGTGGCGATGGTCCCTGGTGGCGCTGTGGTTCACCGCACTTGTGCTTTTGATCCTGGTGCGGTTCTGGGAATACTGGTCAACACTGCTTTGACAATCCGGAAATAGACACAGCGGTTAGGGTTACGCGTGATCTCCAAGGTGCTCGTCGCCAACCGCGGCGAAATCGCGATCCGCGCATTCCGTGCTGCGTACGAGATGGGCATCGCCACGGTGGCGGTGTATCCGTACGAGGACCGGAATTCGCTCCATCGGCTCAAGGCCGACGAGTCATATCAGATCGGCGAGGTGGGTCATCCCGTCCGCGCGTATCTGTCGGTCGACGAGATCATCCGCGTCGCCAAGCATTCGGGCGCCGACGCGGTGTACCCGGGCTACGGCTTCCTGTCGGAGAACCCCGATCTGGCGGCCAAGTGCGCCGAGGCGGGTATCACGTTCGTGGGACCGTCCGCCGAGGTGCTGCAGCTCACGGGTAACAAGGCACGCGCGATCGCCGCGGCGCGCGCCGCGGGCCTTCCCGTGCTGAGTTCGTCGGAGCCGTCGTCGTCGGTGGACGAGTTGATGGCCGCTGCCGCCGACATGGAGTTCCCGCTGTTCGTCAAGGCGGTCTCGGGTGGCGGCGGGCGCGGCATGCGCCGCGTCACCGACCGCGAGTCCCTGGCCGAGGCGATCGAGGCGGCCTCGCGGGAGGCCGAGTCGGCGTTCGGCGACGCGTCGGTGTACCTGGAGCAGGCCGTGCTCAACCCGCGTCACATCGAGGTGCAGATCCTCGCCGACGGCGCGGGCAACGTCATGCACCTGTTCGAGCGTGACTGCAGCGTGCAGCGCAGGCATCAGAAGGTCGTCGAGCTGGCGCCCGCGCCCAACCTGAGTGACGAACTGCGCCAACAGATCTGCGCCGACGCCGTGGCCTTCGCGCGCCAGATCGGGTACTCGTGCGCGGGCACCGTCGAGTTCCTGCTCGACGAGCGCGGCCATCACGTGTTCATCGAGTGCAATCCGCGAATCCAGGTGGAGCACACGGTGACCGAGGAGATCACCGACGTGGACCTGGTGTCCTCGCAGTTGCGCATCGCCGCGGGCGAGACGCTCGCCGATCTCGGTCTGTCCCAGGACCGGCTCGTGGTGCGTGGCGCGGCCATGCAGTGCCGCATCACCACCGAGGACCCGGCCAACGGCTTCCGACCCGACACCGGCCGCATCACCGCGTACCGCTCGCCGGGCGGCGCGGGCATCCGCCTCGACGGCGGCACCAACCTGGGTGCGGAGATCTCGGCGCACTTCGACTCCATGCTGGTCAAGCTGACGTGCCGGGGACGCGACTTCTCGGCCGCGGCCTCGCGCGCGCGCCGCGCCCTGGCGGAGTTCCGCATCCGCGGTGTGTCGACCAACATCCCGTTCCTGCAGGCGGTCATCGACGATCCGGACTTCCGCGCCGGACGGGTGACGACGTCGTTCATCGACGACCGGCCGCATCTATTGACCTCGCGGTCTCCTGCCGACCGCGGCACCAGGATCCTCAACTACCTGGCCGACATCACGGTCAACAAGCCGCACGGCGAACGGCCTTCGACGGTTTACCCGCAGGACAAGCTGCCGCCGCTGGATCTGCAGGCGCCGCCGCCCGCGGGATCCAAACAGCGCCTCGTGGAACTGGGGCCCGAGGGTTTCGCGGGCTGGCTGCGCGAATCCAAGGCCGTCGGCGTCACCGACACGACGTTCCGCGACGCGCACCAGTCGCTGCTGGCCACGCGTGTGCGCACCACCGGTCTGCTGATGGTGGCGCCGTACGTCGCACGCTCCATGCCGCAGTTGCTGTCGATCGAGTGCTGGGGCGGCGCGACCTACGATGTGGCCCTTCGCTTCCTGAAGGAAGACCCGTGGGAGCGGCTGGCGGCGCTGCGCGAGAGCGTGCCCAACATCTGCCTGCAGATGCTGCTGCGGGGACGCAACACCGTGGGCTACACGCCGTACCCGGAACTGGTCACCTCGGCGTTCGTCGAGGAGGCCGCGGCGACCGGTATCGACATCTTCCGGATCTTCGACGCGCTCAACAACGTCGAGTCGATGCGGCCCGCGATCGACGCGGTGCGGGAAACCGGTTCGACCATCGCCGAAGTCGCGATGTGCTACACGGGCGACCTCAGCGATCCCGCGGAGAACCTCTACACGCTCGACTACTACCTGAAGCTGGCCGAGCAGATCGTCGAGGCCGGCGCCCACGTGCTGGCGATCAAGGACATGGCCGGTCTGCTGCGCGCCCCGGCCGCCCACACGCTCGTGAGCGCGTTGCGCAGCCGGTTCGATCTGCCCGTGCACGTGCACACCCACGACACCCCGGGCGGTCAGCTCGCGACGTACCTCGCGGCGTGGTCGGCCGGCGCGGACGCGGTGGACGGCGCCTCGGCGCCGATGGCCGGGACCACGAGCCAGCCCGCGCTGAGCTCGATCGTCGCGGCGGCCGCGCACACCCAGTACGACACGGGCCTGGACCTGCGTGCGGTGTGCGACCTTGAGCCCTACTGGGAGGCGGTGAGAAAGGTCTACGCGCCGTTCGAGTCCGGGCTGCCCGGGCCAACCGGCCGCGTCTACACCCACGAGATTCCCGGTGGGCAGTTGAGCAACCTGCGTCAGCAGGCCATCGCGTTGGGCCTCGGCGACCGGTTCGAGGAGATCGAGGCCAATTACGCTGCGGCCGACCGGGTTCTGGGACGGCTCGTGAAGGTGACCCCGTCGTCGAAGGTGGTCGGGGACCTGGCGCTGGCGCTCGTGGGTGCGGGCATCACCGCCGAGGAGTTCGCCGAGGATCCCGCGAAGTACGACATCCCCGACAGCGTGATCGGCTTCCTGCGCGGTGAACTCGGGGATCCGCCGGGCGGATGGCCGGAACCGTTGCGCACCAAGGCGCTCCAGGGCCGCGGACCGGCCCGGCCGGTCGAGAAGCTGACCGCCGACGACGAGGCGTTGCTCGCCCAGCCCGGGCCCAAGCGGCAGGCCGCGTTGAACCGCCTGCTTTTCCCCGGGCCCACCGCCGAGTTCGAGGCGCACCGCGAAACCTACGGCGACACCTCATCCCTCAGCGCGAACCAGTTCTTCTACGGGCTGCGCTACGGCGAGGAGCACCGCGTGCAACTCGAACGTGGCGTGGAACTGCTGATCGGGCTTGAGGCGATCTCGGAGGCCGACGAGCGCGGCATGCGCACCGTGATGTGCATCATCAACGGTCAGCTGCGCCCGGTTCTCGTGCGCGACCGCAGCATCGCCAGCGAGGTGCCCGCCGCCGAAAAGGCCGACCGCAACAATGCCGACCACATCGCCGCGCCCTTCGCCGGTGTGGTGACCGTCGGTGTCGCAGAAGGTGACTCGGTGGACGCGGGACAAACCATCGCGACGATCGAGGCGATGAAGATGGAGGCCGCCATCACCGCGCCCAAGGCAGGCACCGTCGCGCGCGTCGCGGTCGCGGCGACCGCCCAGGTCGAGGGCGGCGATCTGCTGGTGGTGGTCAGCTGACCCGGATCATCGCGGGCTTTCTGGGTGGCCGACGCATCGAGGTGCCCAAGAGCGGTACCCGGCCCACCTCCGACCGGGTGCGCGAGGCGGTGTTCAACGCCCTGGCCGCGCGTCTGGACTTCGCTGGTCTGGCCGTGCTCGATCTGTACGCCGGATCGGGCGCCCTTGGGCTGGAGGCGATTTCGCGTGGCGCGAGCTCGGCGTTGTTCGTCGAGTCCGATCAGCGTGCGGCCGCGGTGATCGCCAAAAACATCGCGGCACTCGACGTCGCGGGTGCCACCGTGCGACGCGGCACCGCCGAATCGGTGCTGGCCGCGGGTACCACGCGCCCCGTGGACCTGGTGCTGGCGGACCCGCCGTACGACGTCGACGCACGCACCGTCGACGCGCTGGTGGTGGCGCTGGCCGACGGTGGATGGGTGCGCGCGGGCACGGTCGTCATGGTCGAACGGCGCTTCAACAGCGACCTCGTGACCTGGCCCGACGGCTGGACGGCGTTGAGTGCGCGCCGCTACGGCGACACGCGCGTCGAACTCGCGGAGGTCGGCTGAGCGTCGCCCTGTACCGTCGTCACCCATGAGCGGCGCGGTATGCCCCGGTTCCTTCGACCCGGTGACCCTCGGTCACATCGACGTCTTCGAGCGTGCCTCGGCGCAGTTCGACGAGGTCGTGGTGGCGGTTCTGGTGAACCCCAACAAGAAGGGCATGTTCGACCTCGACGAGCGCATCGCGATGATCGAGGAGTCCACGACCCATCTGCCGAATCTGCGGGTCGAATCGGGACAGGGGCTGGTGGTCGACTTCGTGAAGTCGCGCGGCCTGACCGCGATCGTCAAGGGTCTGCGCACCGGCACCGACTTCGAGTACGAACTGCAGATGGCGCAGATGAACAAGCACGTCGCAGGCGTCGACACGTTCTTCGTCGCGACGACACCGCAGTACTCGTTCGTGTCGTCGTCGCTGGCCAAGGAGGTCGCGTCCCTCGGTGGCGACGTGTCGGCGCTGCTGCCGTCGCCGGTGAACCGCAGACTGCAGGAGAAGCTCAACGGTTGAACCCGGCCGGTAGGGGGTAGTCCACGGGCGGCGCACACAGCCCATTGCGCCCATTCCTGAACACCCCCTCGGAGGATTCACCGTGGCCGATTCAAAGCCCAAGACGTTCGTGCAGTCGACCGACGACGTCGTCAGGTTTCTCACCGATCAGCACAACCTGATCAAGGACCTCTTCGAAGAGGTGCTCTCGGCGTCCGGCGACGACGCCAGGCAGACCGCTTTCGTCGAACTGCGCCAGCTGCTGGCGGTGCACGAGACCGCCGAGGAGATGGTGGTGCACCCGAGGGCGCGCGCCGCGGTCGACGGCGGCGACAAGATCGTCGACGCGCGCCTCGAAGAGGAACACAAGGCCAAGCAGCAACTGTCCGAGCTCGAGAAGCTCGACATCGGCTCGGCGGAGTTCATCACCGAACTGGAGAAGTTCCGCGAGGCCGTGCTCGATCACGCCGCCCACGAGGAGGCCGAGGAGTTCGTCAAGCTCTCCCGCGAACTCGACGCGCAGGAGCTCGAGCGGATGACCAAGGCCGTGCAGGCCGCGGAGGCGATCGCGCCGACGCGTCCGCATGCGGGCGTGGAGTCGGCGTCGCTGAACTTCGCCGTCGGTCCGTTCGCCTCGATGCTCGACCGGGCGCGGGACCTGATCGGCTCGGCCCTGAAGTAGCGCTGACGTGGTGACCTGGCGTCCGGCAACGCCACATGAGCGACACACCGATCATGCTCCACAGTCACAGGCGTAACACCAGGCACACTAGTCACTAACAACTAAGCCTGGAGGATGTTGCCGTGTACCGAGTTTTTGAAGCGCTCGACGAGCTCGGCGCGATCGTCGAAGAAGCGCGCGGTGTGCCGATGACCGCCGGCTGCGTCGTCCCTCGCGGGGATGTGCTCGAACTCATCGACGACATCAAGGACGCCATTCCCGGTGAACTCGACGACGCACAGGACGTGCTCGATGCCCGCGACTCGCTGCTGCGCGAGGCCAAGGAGCACTCCGAATCGGTGATCTCGGGTGCCAACGCCGAGGCCGACAGCGTGCTCAGCCATGCCCGTGCCGAGGCCGACCGCCTGCTGGCCGATGCAAAAGCCCAGGCAGACCGCATGGTCGCCGAGGCGCGTCAGCACAGCGAGCGGATGGTCACCGAGGCGCGCGAGGAAGCGGCCCGCCTCGCGGCGGCAGCCAAGCGCGAGTACGAGGCCAGCACCGGCCGCGCCAAGGCCGAGGCCGACCGGCTCATCGAGAACGGCAACATCTCGTACGAGAAGGCGATCCAGGAGGGCATCAAGGAGCAGCAGCGCCTGGTGTCGCAGACCGAGATCGTGGCGACCGCCAACGCAGAGGCCACGCGGCTCATCGACGCGGCGCACGCCGAGGCCGACCGTCTTCGTGGCGAGTGCGACATCTACGTCGACAGCAAACTGGCCGAGTTCGAGGAGTTTCTCAACGGGACCCTGCGGTCGGTCGGCCGCGGACGTCACCAGTTGCGGACCACCGCGGGGACACACGACTACGTGACCCGCTGAGCATCTGCTCAACCTGCGGTGACGGCGACGTGCCGCGGCGCGAATATGGCGTCGCCGTAGGATTGCGGTATGGCGACGCATGCGAACGCGGCGAAGCACCGCGAGTCACGATCGCCGCTGGTGCTCGATGTCTCACGTCTGGGCAGGCGGCCCGGGTCGATGTTGACGCACCGCGAGACCGTGCCCAGCCCCGCACGAATCGGCTTGGATCTCATCGCGATTCGACCGGGCGCTGAACTCGACCTCGATCTGCGGCTGGAATCGGTTTCCGAGGGCGTACTGGTGACCGGGACGGTCTCGGCGCACACCGAGGGTGAGTGTGCGCGGTGCCTGACCGCGATCAGCGGCGACGTCGAGATCGACCTCACCGAGTTGTACGCCTACCCCGACAGCACCACCGACGAGACGTCGGAGTCCGACGAGATCGCCCGGGTCGGCGCGAGCGGTCGACCCGACACCGTCGACCTGGAACAGCCGATCGTCGACGCGGTCGGTATGTCCCTTCCGTTCGCGCCGCTGTGCCAACCGGACTGCCCCGGACTGTGCCCGGACTGTGGCATCCCGCTGGCCACGGCCGAACCGGGCCACGGTCACGAGAAGATCGATCCGCGGTGGGCCAAGCTCGCAGGCATGCTGCAGGACGATTCGAAGGACAGGGACAGAGCCGGGGGAGATGCGTGACCGATTCGCATGCAGCGCTGTTGGAGGCGCTGGGTGTGGCACTGCCTGCCGAGTTGTTGACGATCGCCCTGACCCACCGCAGCTATTCGTATGAGAACGGCGGCCTGCCGACCAACGAGCGCCTGGAATTCCTCGGCGACGCCGTGCTCGGCCTGACCATCACCGAAGAGCTGTACCACCGCCATCCCGACCGTGCCGAGGGTGATCTCGCGAAGCTGCGAGCCAGCATCGTCAACACCCAGGCGCTCGCCGACGTCGGCCGCGGGCTCACCGACGAGGGCCTCGGTGCGCATCTGTTCCTCGGCAAGGGCGAGGAGAACTCCGGCGGCGCCGACAAGTCGAGCATTCTCGCCGACGGTGTCGAATCCCTCTTGGGTGCAATCTATCTCGAACACGGCCTGACCGTTGTCCGCGAGGTCATCCTGCGCCTGTTCGGCGAGCTCCTCGACACCGCGCCCACCCTCGGTGCGGGCCTGGACTGGAAGAGCAGTCTGCAGGAACTCACCGCGGCGCGCGGTCTCGGCGCACCGGCGTACGTGGTGACCTCGACCGGGCCCGATCACGACAAGGAGTTCTCGGCCACCGTGGTGATCGGCGAGGCCGAGTACGGCCACGGTGTGGGCCGGACCAAGAAAGAGGCCGAACTCAAGGCCGCCGCGAGCGCCTACAAGACGCTCGACGAGTCGTGATCGCCGATGCCTGAGCTTCCCGAGGTCGAGGTCGTCCGCCGCGGGCTGGCCGAGCATGTGACGGGAAAGACGATCACCGGTGTGCGCGTGCACCATCCGCGGGCGGTGCGTCGCCACGAGGCCGGCCCGGCGGATCTCACCGCACGACTGCTCGACGTGCGGATCACCGGCACCGGCAGGCGCGGAAAGTACCTGTGGCTCACCCTCGATGACTCCGCGGCGTTGGTGGTGCATCTCGGGATGAGCGGGCAGATGCTGCTCGGCCCGATCCGTGACACGCGGCACCTGCGCATCGCGGCGGTGCTCGACGACGGGACCGCACTGAGCTTCGTCGATCAGCGCACGTTCGGCGGGTGGCAATTGACCGAGATGGTCACGGTCGACGGCACCGATGTGCCGGAGCCGGTGGCGCACATCGCGCGTGACCCCCTCGATCCGCTCTTCGATCGCGACCGTGTCGTCACGGTGTTGCGGGGCAAGCACTCCGAGATCAAACGTCAACTGCTGGACCAGACCGTGGTGTCCGGCATCGGCAACATCTACGCCGACGAGGCCCTGTGGCGCACGAAGATCAACGGGGCGCGCATCGCCGCGGCCCTGCTGCGCCGCCGTCTCGCCGAACTGCTCGACGCCGCGGCCGAGGTCATGACCGATGCCCTCGGACAGGGCGGCACGTCGTTCGATTCGTTGTACGTCAACGTCAACGGTGAGTCCGGGTACTTCGACCGGTCGTTGGACGCCTACGGCCGCGAGGGTGAGCCGTGCCGGCGGTGCGGTGCGATCATGCGCCGCGAGAAGTTCATGAACCGCTCGTCGTTCTACTGCCCGAGATGTCAGCCGCGTCCGCGGGTGCCTCGGGTCTGACAGGTCGGTGGCAGCCGATCAGTTGAAGCCCGGGAAGTTCGACAGCGTCGGCGAATCGGACATGCACACCTTCCATTCGCCGCTCTCCTTGCGGAAATGCATTGTGCCCGTACTGCCTCGGCTCTCGATCTTCGCGGTGGCCTTGTCGCCGTCGACGGTGATGTCGCCGATCGTGGCGTTCGCGTCCGGCGTCTCCATCGGCGGGCTGTCGATCAGTGAGGGGTCGATGCCGAGTTCTTCGAGCGCCGACATGTCGAACAGGGCCTGATCGCCCGCACAGAAGTAGTTGTCCAGCGCGGTCGAGAAGTTGCTCGTGGATCCGACGTCCTTGAGCAGCTGCTGAATGGCCTTCTGGTCGCTGGACTGCGAGGGCACCAGCAGGACGACGACGAGCGCGATGATCGCCACCAGGACGACCACGGCCGCGATGGCGCCGCCGATGATGAGGCCCTTTTTGTTGCTTGAGGGCGGCTGCGGTTGCGGATACCCCTGCGGGCCGTACCCGTACGGCTGCTGCCCGTACTGGGGCTGCCCGTACTGGGGCTGCCCGTATTGCGGTTGCCCGTACTGCTGCTGTCCGTACGCGGGCTGCTGCGGATATCCGTAGGCCTGGGGGTCGTACTGCGGGGCCCCGTAAGCAGGCTGCGCGCCCGGTGCGGAACCCGGCTGGTAGCCCTGCTGTGCGTCGCCGTACTGCGGGTAGGCCTGCGGCGGCTGCTGCCAGGGACCGTCGGGTCCCGGCGGCGGCGATGCGGGCGGATTGCTCGGCGGGTAAGTCACTGTGCTCCTCAGCGGAAGGCGGTACGCCAGTCTATCCCCAGCACGGCCGGCCGGGGCGGCCGACAATCGGGCTGAAACACTGCGGGAATACCCGCTCGGCGCGGCGTGTAGAAATAGCGCATGACCGATCTCTGGGTTGAGCGTACGGGTGTGCGCCGCTACACCGGCCGCAGTTCGCGGGGCGCCGAGGTGCTCGTGGGCAACGAGGATGTCGAAGGCGTGTTCACGCCGGGCGAGCTCATGAAGATCGCACTGGCCGCGTGCACCGGGATGGCGAGCGACCAGCCGCTGAGTCGCAGGCTCGGTGAGGATTACCCGGCCACCATCCGCGTGTCGGGTGCGGCCGACCGCGAACGCGAGGTCTACCCGCACCTTGAGGAGAAGCTCGAGATCGATCTGTCCGGTCTGTCGGAGGCCGACGTCAAGCGCGTGCTCACGGTCGTCGAACGCGCCGTCGACCAGGTGTGCACCGTGGGGCGCACGCTCAAGTCGGGCACGGAGGTCACGTTCTCGGTGGCCGACACCGTCCTGCCGAAATGACCGGGCCGGGGCCTCGCCGCGACGAGGCGCGTCTGAGCGCCTGGGTGCACGGGCGCGTGCAGGGCGTGGGGTTCCGCTGGTGGACCCGGGCGCGTGCGCTGGAACTCGGGCTGACGGGGTTTGCCTCGAACCGGCCCGACGGTCGTGTGCATGTTGTGGCGCAAGGGTCTCGTGAGGCCTGTGAGAAGCTGCTTGAGCTGCTGCGGAGCGGCGAAACCCCCGGGTCGGTGGACAAGGTGATCGCCGATTGGGCCGAACCCGACGCCACGATGACGGGGTTCAGCGAAAGGTAGCCGACGCGGCGGTAGGGTAAGGCGTCGTGCACCTCAAGAGTCTGACGCTCAAGGGCTTCAAATCCTTTGCCTCGCCGACGACTCTGCGCTTCGAACCCGGTATCACCTGCGTCGTCGGCCCCAACGGTTCCGGAAAATCCAACGTCGTCGACGCGCTCACCTGGGTGATGGGGGAGCAGGGCGCCAAGACGTTGCGCGGCGGCAAGATGGAGGACGTCATCTTCGCGGGCACGTCGTCGCGTGCCCCGCTCGGCCGCGCCGAGGTGACGCTGACCATCGACAACTCCGACAACGCGCTGCCGATCGAGTACTCCGAGGTGTCGATCACCCGACGGATGTTCCGCGACGGGGCGGGCGAGTACGAGATCAACGGCGCCAGCTGCCGGTTGATGGACGTCCAGGAACTGCTGAGCGATTCGGGTATCGGCCGCGAGATGCACGTCATCGTGGGCCAGGGCAAGCTCTCGGAGATCCTCGAGTCGCGCCCCGAGGACCGCCGCGCGTTCATCGAGGAGGCCGCGGGCGTCCTCAAACACCGAAAGCGCAAGGAAAAGGCGGTCCGCAAGCTCGATTCGATGGCCGCGAACCTCGCGCGCCTCACCGACCTGACCACCGAACTGCGCCGCCAGCTCAAACCGCTGGGCCGCCAGGCCGAGATGGCGCGCCGGGCCGCGACCATCCAGGCCGACCTGCGTGACGCGCGGCTGCGGCTGGCCGCCGACGACCTGGTGCGCAGACAGGTCGAGTTCCAGAATACCAATCAGGCCGAGACGGCGCTGCGCAAGGAGCACGAGGAGCTGACCGTGCGCCTGCAGTCGGCCACGGTCGAACTGCAGGCCCACGAGGCCGCGGTGGCCGAGCTGACACGCCGCGCCGAAGCCGCGCAGCAGACCTGGTTCCGGGCGTCGGCGCTGGCCGAGCGGGTCGGCGCGACCGTGCGCATCGCGACCGACCGCGCCCAGATGCTCGACTCCGAACCTGAGATGTCCTCGGGCCGCGACCCCGATGCCCTGGAGGCCGAGGCCGAGGAGGTCGCCGAACTCGAAGCGCAGCTGCTCGACGAACTGTCCGAGGCGCGCATCGCGCTGGAGACGGCCCGTGCAGAGCTGGCCGAACGTGAGCAGATCGCGGCCGACGCCGAGCGTGCCCACATGGCCGCCGCGCGCGCCGAGGCCGACCGCCGCGAGGGCCTGGCACGCCTGGCCGGCCAGGTCGACACCATGCGCACGCGCGTCGAGTCGATCGACGAAGGCGTCCTGCGGCTCTCGGTCAGCATCGAGGAGGCCGCCGCCAAGGCCGAGCACGCGCAGGCCGAGTTCGAGGACGTGCAGAGCCGGGTCGGTGAACTCGACGCGGGCGAGGTCGGTCTCGACGAGCACCACGACCGCACGGTCGCCGCACTGCGTCTCGCCGACGAACGCGTCGCCGAACTGCAGGCCGCCGAACGCGCCGCCGAACGCCAGGTCGCGTCGCTGCGCGCGCGCATCGAGGCGCTGTCGGTGGGTCTCGACCGTCGCGACGGTGCCGCGTGGTTGCAGAAGAACCACAGTGGCGGAGGGCTTTTCGGGTCCATCGGAGATTTTCTGAGGGTGCAGCCGGGTTACGAGGTGGCCGTGGCGGCCGTGCTCGGCGCCGCCGCCGACGCGTTGGCGGCCGAGAACTTCGGTGCGGCGGCCGCGGCGGTCGCCGCGCTCAAGGAGTCCGACGGCGGCCGTGCGGCGATCGTCCTCGGCGACTGGAACGCCATCGGCTCGTCACCACAGGCGGCCCTGCCACCTGGTGCGACGTGGGCGACCGACTTGGTGTCGGTGCCCGACCGCCTGCGCGGCGCGGTCACGGCGATGCTGACCGGCGTGGCCGTCGTCCCCGACATGGCCGCCGGGCTGGCGCTGGTGTCCTCACGCCCCGAACTGCGTGCCGTGACCACCGAGGGTGATCTCGTCGGTCCGGGCTGGGTCAGCGGCGGATCGGACCGCAAACCCAGCACGCTGGAGATCGCATCCGAGATCGACAAGGCGCGCGCCGAACTGGAGCAGGCCGAACGGCAGACCAGCGAGCTCGGCGCGGCGCTGTCGGGCGCGCTGGCCGAACAGTCCGCGCGCCAGGACGCCGCCGAGCAGGCGCTGGCCGCGCTCAACGAATCCGATGCCGCGATCTCGGCGATCTACGAGCAGCTGGCCCGGCTGGGGCAGGAGGCCCGCGGCGCCCACCAGGAGTGGCAGCGCCTGATCAAGCAGCGCGACGAGCTCGAGGCCGGACGCACCAAGACCGTCGAGGAGCTGCGCGAGCTCGAGTCGCGGCTGTCCAACGCCGAGCAGACGCCGATGTTCGACATCGAGCCCGTCGACCGGCAGGAGACCGTCGCGGCCGCCGAGGCCGCCCGCGCGGTCGAGGTGGAGGCCCGCCTGGCCGTCCGCACGGCCGAGGAACGCGCGAATGCCGTTCGCGGGCGGGCGGATTCGCTGCGCCGCGCGGCCGCGGCCGAACGTGAGGCGCGGGTTCGTGCCCAGCGCGCCCGCGAGGCCCGCGAGTACGCGGCGCGCGTCGCCGCGGCGGTGTCGGAGTGCGGGCGTCAGATCGCCGGGAAACTGAGTGCGGTGGTGGCCGCTGCGGCGCGCAGCCGCGACGAACTCGCCACCGAACGGCAGCTGCGGGTGAACGCGCTCGGTGAGATCCGCGAGGAGGTCACCGCGCTCAACAACCGGATCAACACGCTCACCGACGCCCTGCACCGCGACGAGATGGCCAAGGCCCAGGCCCAGCTGCGGATCGAGCAGCTCGAGGCCCAGGTGCTCGAACAGTTCGGCATGTCGGCCGGCGACCTGGTGGCCGAATACGGTCCGCAGGTGGCGCTGCCGCCCAGCGAGCTGGAGATGGCCGAGTACGAGCAGGCCAAGGAGCGCGGCGAACAGGTGACCGCGCCCGCGCCGATGCCGTTCGACCGCGCGACACAGGAACGCCGCGCCAAGCGCGCCGAGCGTGAACTGGCCGAGCTGGGCCGCGTCAACCCGCTCGCGCTCGAGGAGTTCGCGGCGCTGGAGGAGCGCTACAACTTCCTGTCCACGCAGCTCGAGGACGTCAAGGCCGCCCGTGCCGACCTGCTCGACGTGATCGCCGACGTCGACAACCGCATCCTGCAGGTGTTCACCGAGGCGTACGCCGACGTCGAGCGTGAGTTCGAGCAGGTGTTCGCCACGTTGTTCCCGGGCGGCGAGGGCAGGCTGCTGCTGACCGACCCGAGCGACATGCTGACCACGGGCATCGAGGTCGAGGCCCGGCCGCCGGGCAAGAAGATCAAACGCCTCTCGTTGCTGTCCGGCGGCGAGAAGTCGCTCACCGCGGTGGCGATGCTGGTCGCGATCTTCCGCGCGCGCCCGTCACCGTTCTACGTCATGGACGAGGTCGAGGCCGCGCTCGACGACGTCAACCTGCGCAGGCTCATCAGCCTGTTCGAACAGCTGCGGGAAAAGTCGCAGCTGATCGTGATCACGCATCAGAAGCCGACCATGGAGATCGCCGACGCGCTCTACGGCGTCACGATGCGCGGAGACGGCATCACGACCGTGATCTCGCAGCGCATGCGCGGCCAGGAGCTGGTCTCCAACCCCAGCTGAGCCCCGGCCGACCCCCCGGCCGGTCGGCACCACCCCGCGCGGCTGAGACAATGGCCCGGTGACAGAAGGTGCCTTGATAGGTCTGTGGGTCGCGATCGCGGTCGTTGCCGTACTGCTCGTCGTTGCGATCGTCGTCGGTTTGGTCCGGTATCGGCGTCGCAAGATCAAGCTCTCGGCTCCCGAGCCCAAGAAGACGATCGACCGCTCGGGCGGCTATACGGCGTCCTCGGGCATCACCTTCAGCCAGGGCGGCACGGCGCCGCCGGCCGAGCGGATCGACACCACGGGTCTGCCCGCGGTGGGCGACGACGCCACGATCCCGCGCGATGCGCCCAAGCGGCCCATCGCCGACGTCCAGCTGCCCGAACCGGCCGTCGAGCCCGAGGCCCCGCCTGCGCGGGATTCCGTCGCCGCGCCTCCCGAGGCTCCCGCGCCGCCTGAGCCTGCTGCCGAGCCCGCCCCGGAGCCGGCACCCGAGCCGGCACCCGAGCCCGCCCCGGAGACCACGGCCGAGCCCGTCACCGAACCCGAACCGGTCGTCGAAGCTGCCCCCGAGGTGACACCACCGGTCACCGAGACCGCGCCGGTCGAGGCGCCGCCTGCGGCTCCCGAGGCGACACCGTCGGCGATCGAGGAGATCGCGCCCGCAGAGGGCCGTCTGGGCCGGCTGCGCGGCAGGCTCGCCAAGTCGCAGAACGCGCTGGGCCGCAGCATGCTCGGCCTGCTCGGCGGCGGCGACCTCGACGAGGAGTCCTGGGAGGAGGTCGAGGACACCCTGCTGATCGCCGACCTCGGACCCGTGGTGACCGAATCGGTCATCGGGGCCCTGCGCACCGAGATGGCGGCCAAGAACGTGCGCACCGAGGCCGACGCGCGCGCCGTGCTGCGCGAGGTCCTGATGGCCGAGCTGAGGCCCGAACTCGACCGCTCGATCCGCGCGCTGCCGCACGCCGACAAGCCGTCGGTGCTGCTGGTCGTCGGCGTCAACGGCACCGGCAAGACCACCACGGTCGGCAAGCTCGCACGCGTGCTGGTGGCCGACGGACGGCGCGTCGTGCTCGGCGCCGCCGACACGTTCCGCGCCGCGGCCGCCGACCAGTTGCAGACGTGGGGCTCGCGCGTGGGCGCCGAGGTGGTCCGCGGACCCGAGGGCGCCGACCCGGCGTCGGTCGCGTTCGACGCGGTCGACCACGGCATCTCCGCGGGCGCCGACGTGGTCGTCGTCGACACCGCGGGCCGGTTGCACACCAAGACCGGTCTGATGGACGAACTGGGCAAGGTCAAGCGCGTGGTCGAGAAGCGCGCCGCGGTCGACGAGGTGCTGCTGGTGCTCGACGCGACCATCGGCCAGAACAGCCTGCCGCAGGCGAAGGTCTTCGCCGAGGTCGTCGACATCACCGGTGTGGTGCTGACCAAGCTGGACGGGACGGCCAAGGGCGGCATCGTGTTCCGCGTGCAGCAGGAACTCGGGGTGCCGGTCAAACTCGTCGGTCTGGGTGAGGGGCCCGACGATCTGGCGCCGTTCGAGCCGGGCGCGTTCGTCGACGCACTGCTGGGGTAGCGCTGCGCCCCGGTCTGAAGGCGGGATCGCGGCGCCGCAGCGGGAGTGTTTGCGGGGCGTTACAGCCGGCGTTCGCTGTGCTACGACCTGTGCTTTGTCGGCGGGAAACATGAGCGTAACAGTGATCGGGATTGCGTTCACTTTCCGGAAACGCAACGGCAGCACCGGCGAAACGCCGGCAACAGAATCTCATCGGGAGGCCGATCCGTCGGCGCACTTCCCAAGGAGGTTCACACAAAGTGGTCTTAGCCCTACCTGACGAATCGTTCGCCGCATTCGACAGCGGCGATACGGCGTGGGTGCTCGCGAGCGCCGCGCTGGTGTTGCTGATGACGCCGGGCCTGGCGTTCTTCTACGGCGGACTTTCTCGGCAGAAATCCGTACTGAACATGATGATGATGTCTTTTGGAGCCCTGGGCGTCGTCAGCGTTATCTACGTACTGTGGGGCTACTCGATGTCGTTCTCGTCCGGCCACACCGGTGGCAGCGACATCGCGGGTATCTTCGACAACCCGTTCTCGCTGTTCGGCCTGAGCCAGCTGCTCGAGACGCGTGAGATCGACGGCACCGAGCTGTCGGTGATCGGCGGCTTCGGCACCGTCCCCGCGATCGTGTGGGTGGGCTTCCAGCTGACGTTCGCGGTGATCACCGTCGCGCTGATCAGCGGTGCGCTGGCCGAGCGCGTCAAGTTCGGCACCTGGCTGGTGTTCTCGGGCCTGTGGGTCACCCTGGTGTATTTCCCGCTGGCGCACATGGTTTGGGGCGGCGGCCTGCTGTCCGACAACGAGCGTGGCTTCGCGTCGTGGCTGTTCGGTACCACCGAAGGCGATGACGGATCCGTCTCGGCCACCGTCGCGCCGATCGACTTCGCCGGTGGCACCGTGGTGCACATCAACGCCGGTATGGCGGCCCTCGTGCTCGCGATCATCGTCGGACGCCGCCGCAACTTCGGCAAGATGGCCTTCCGTCCGCACAACATCCCGTGGGTCATGCTCGGCGCCGCGCTGCTGTGGTTCGGCTGGTTCGGCTTCAACGTCGGCTCCGAGGGCGCTGCCGATGCGGTCTCCGGCCTGGTCTGGGTCAACACCACCGCCGCGACCGCGGCCGCGATGCTGGGCTGGCTGCTGGTGGAGCGCATCCGTGACGGTCACCCGACCAGCGTCGGTGCGGCCTCCGGTATCGTCGCCGGCCTCGTCGCCATCACGCCGGCCTGTGGTGCCCTGAGCCCGGTCGGCTCGCTGATCCTCGGCGCGATCGCCGGTGCGCTGTCGGCACTCGCGATCAGCCTGAAATACAAGTTCGGCTACGACGATTCGCTCGATGTCGTTGGCGTGCACCTGGTTGCGGGCCTGTGGGGCACCGTCGCCATCGGCCTGTTCGCCACGGAGACCGGCCTGTTCTACGGCGGCGGCATCCAGCAGCTGGTCGTCCAGATCGTGATCGCCGTCGTGGCAACCGTATTCACCGCCGTCATGACTGCCATCATTGCGTTGGCCCTCAAGCCGATGGGCTGGCGTGTGACAGATGAAGATGAGGCCACCGGTATCGATGAGACCGAGCATGCGGAAACGGCTTACGAGCTCGCCTGATCGGGAACAATTGCCCTGGAAGGGATGGAATCTATGAAGCTGATTACTGCGATCGTCAAGCCGTTCACGCTGGAAGATGTCAAGACGGGCCTGGAGCAGACGGGCATCTTGGGCATGACCGTCAGCGAGGTTCAGGGCTACGGGCGCCAGAAGGGCCATACTGAGGTGTACCGCGGTGCCGAGTACTCGGTGGACTTCGTGCCCAAGGTCCGGGTGGAGGTCGTCGTCGACGACTCCGCCGTCGACAAGGTCGTCGACGTCATCGTCCAGGCTGCGCGCACCGGGAAGATCGGTGACGGCAAGGTGTGGGTGAGCCCGGTGGAAACCGTGGTCCGTGTTCGCACCGGGGAGCGGGGAGCCGACGCCCTGTAGGGCGCGGAGCGGTCTCGACCACAGTCGACCGCTCCCGGCCGGCACCGTGTGAGCGTTCTTAGGTAATGGCCGGGGGAGGAAGACGAAATGACAGAACACAAAACACAATCCGCCGGAGCCTCTCACAAGGGGGCTCCGGCGGGTTCGTCACGGCCGGCCAATGACCTGGCTGCGGCGGTCAGTCAGCTGCTCACCGGTGGTCCGCGGCAACTGGATTCGGCCGCGCTGCGTGACGCGCTGCTCGATCTCTACGAATTCTGGCTCACCACAAAGGCAACCGAACTCGGCATCACCGCCGACAGCGGCTTCGCGATCGTCGCGACCGGCGGTCTGGGGCGCGGCGAGATGCTGCCGTACTCAGACCTCGATCTGATGCTGCTGCACGACAACATGCCCGTGGACGTCGTCACCGAGGTGGCCGAGAAGCTGTGGTATCCGTTGTGGGACGCCAACATTCGCCTCGATCACAGCGTCAGGACGGTGCCTGAGGCGCTCAAGGTCGCCGGCGAGGACATCTCGGTGGGCCTGGCGATGCTCGACGTGCGCCACATCGCGGGTGACGCGGACCTGTCGTCGCTTCTGGTGGGCGGTGCCCGCAGGCAGTGGCGCATCGGGATCGCGTCGCGTTTCGAGGAACTCGTCGAACACGCGCAGGCGCGCTGGCAGCGCAGCGGCCAGATCGCGCACCGCGCCGAGCCCGACCTCAAGTCGGGGCGTGGCGGACTGCGCGACGTCCAGCTGCTCAACGCGCTCGCGATCGCGCAACTCGCCGACGTGTACCCCAGCCGCGCACTGGCCTCGCCCACCGGAACGCTCGGCGGTGCGCACCTGGCACTGCTCAACGTGCGCACCGAACTTCACCGCGTGTCCGGGCGCGGCCGTGAACTCCTGCTGGCGCAGCACGCCGACGAGATCGGTGCGGCACTGCGCATCGGCGACCGGTTCGACCTGGCGCGCATGCTCTCGGACGCGGCCCGCACCGTCAGCTACTACGTCGATTCGGGGATCCGTACGGCGGCCAACGCGTTGCCGCGCCGCGGATTCGCCGCGTTGCGTCGCCCCGTGCGCCGACCGCTCGACGAGGGCGTCATCGAGTTCGCCGGCGAGGTGATCCTCGCGCGCGACGCGCGGCCCGAACGCGACCCCGGCCTGGTGCTGCGGGTCGCGGCGGCCTCGGCCACCACGGGTCTTCCCATCGCGGTGTCCACGCTGAGCCGCCTGGCCGAGACCGCACCGGAACTGCGCACGCCGTGGCCGAGCCAGGCGCTCAAGGATCTGCTGGTGCTGCTGGCCGCGGGCCCCGCGGCGGTGGCGACCATCGAGGCGCTGGACCGCACGGGCCTGTGGGGCAGGCTCTTCCCCGAATGGGGTGCCGTGCGCGACCTGCCGCCGCGAGATGTGGTGCACATCTGGACCGTCGACCGGCATCTGGTCGAAACAGTTTCGCGGGCAAGTGCTTTCACCACCCGGGTGTCGCGGCCCGATCTGCTGCTGCTCGGCGCGCTGTGTCACGACATCGGCAAGGGCCGCGGCGGCGACCACAGCGTCATCGGCGCCGAGCTGGCCACGCAGATCGGCACGCGGCTGGGGCTGTGGCCGTCGGACATCGACGTGCTGTCCAAGCTCGTGCGCTACCACCTGCTGCTGCCGGAGACGGCAACCCGGCGGGATCTGCAGGACCCCAAGACCATCGCCGCGGTCGTCGACGCGCTGGGCGGCGACATGGTGGTGCTGGAACTGCTCGACGTGCTCGCCGAGGCCGATTCGCTGGCCACCGGACCGGGTGTGTGGGGCGACTGGAAGGCGTCGCTGATCGGGGATCTGGTGCGCCGCTGCCGGCTGGTGATGGCCGGTGAACCGCTGCCGCACCCGGATCCCATCGACCCGCGGTTCCTCGAGATCGCCGCGGACGTCGGGGTGCACGTCGAACTCACGCCGGGCGACGGTCAGCACATCTTCAACGTCACGATGATCGCGCCCGACCGCCGGGGCCTGCTGTCGAAGGCCGCAGGCGTGCTGGCGCTCAACTCGCTGCGGGTGCATTCGGCGTCGGTGAACAGCCACGAGGGTTCGGCGATCAACACGTTCGTGGTGTCCCCGCACTTCGGTTCGCCGCCCGCGGCCGATCTGCTGCGCCAGCAGTTCGTGCTGGCACTCGACGGCGATCTGGACGTGATCGGCTCGCTGGAGCGACGTGAGCGCGAGGCCGCACAGTATCCGACCACGCGTGCGGGGGAGATCCTCGCCGCGGTGCCTGCCAACCACGTGCCCGCACCGCCGCGCCTGCTGTGGGCCGACGGCAGCAATCCCGGTGAGCTGATCGTGCAGATCCGCACGATCGACCGCGCTGGTCTGCTCGCGCGGCTCACCGCGGTGTTCGAACGCGACGGCGTCGACATCGCGTGGGCCAAGGTGACCACGCTGGGCTCGTCGGTGGTCGACGCGTTCGGGATCACCACCGCCGACGGCCGCACCGAGCAGGTGCGTCAGGAACTCGAGCGCGACCTGTACGCGGTGCTGCCCACCCCGCCGCCTGCCAAGCCCGCCGAACAGGCCAGCTGATCAGCCGAGGGCCTGGTCGCCGATCACGGTGAGCAGGCGCAGATCGTCGGCCGCCGAGGATCCGGCGGGCGGCGTGAGCACGACGAGCTGCTGGCCGTCCGCGGCGGCCAGGACCTCACAGTCCAGCGTGATGGGTCCGACGTGCGTCGAAAAGGTCTTGCGCTGCAGGCGCCGCACGGCCACCTCGTGACGCGACCACAGTTCGGCGAACTCGGGGCTGCGCGCCAGCAGGCCGTCGACGAGTTCGCGCATATCGGCTTCGGTGCGTCGCCGGGCCCACGCCGCGCGCAGGTCGGCCACCATGATGCGGCTGTGCTGGTCGTGCTCGACGTCCGGGAACTGTTCGCGCACAACAGGATCGATGAACCACTGCCAGATCATGCTGGCCTCCACCGTGGTCTCGGCGGTGGTGAGGTCGCCCATCAGAAGTTTGGCCATGGCGTTCTGCGCCAGCATGATCCCGGTGTCGGTGCACACGAACGCGGCGGCGTCGCGCATGCGGTCCAGGACGAACAGCAGCGCGGGACGCACATGTGTCGAGAGCCCGCCCCGGTCCGGTACGGCGTGACCCGCCAGGCGGTAGAGGTGGTCCCGTTCGTCGTCGGTGAGGCGCAGGGCGCGAGCCAGCGCCCGCAGCATCTGCGGTGACGGCTGCGGGCCGCGGGCCTGTTCGAGCCGGCCGTAGTAGTCCACCGACATGCCCGTCAGCTGCGCGACCTCTTCTCGTCGCAGGCCCGCGGTGCGCCGCCGCGGGCCCTCGGGCAGTCCGACGTCCTGCGGCCTGATCGCCTCCCTGCGCCGGCGCAGGAACTCGGCCAGCGCGTCTCGGTCCATCGGCTCGCCCATCGCTTCATTGTCTCCCCGGGGCGGGGGTCGAGACAGGGACCGCGGATCCCTGGTTACACACGTCGTTGTCACCGTCGGCGCCCGGACGAACACTGGGCCCATGCGAACCAAGACACTGGGAACCCTGACCACCTCGGCGGTCGGCCTCGGCTGCATGGCGATGTCGGGACCGTACGGCGAAGCCGATCGCGCCGAGAGCATCGCCACCGTCCAGGCCGCGCTCGACGCGGGCATCACCTTGCTGGACACCGCCGACTTCTACGGCAGCGGGCACAACGAGATGCTGCTCGCCGAGGCGCTGCGCGGCAGGGCCCGCGACACCTACCTTCTGAGCGTGAAGTTCGGCGCCCAGATCGGCCCCGGCGTCACCTGGCTCGGCTTCGACGCGCGATCCGTGGCCGTCAAGAGCGCGGTGGCGTATTCACTGCAGCGTCTCGGGACCGACCACATCGACATCTGCCGCCCCGCGCGTCTGGACCCCGCGGTCCCCATCGAGGAAACCGTCGGCGCCATAGGCGAACTCGTCGACGCCGGCTACGTGCGGCACATCGGGCTGTCGGAGGTGGGCTCGGACACGATCCGGCGGGCGGCCTCGGTGCGTCCCATCGCCGACCTGCAGATCGAGTACTCGTTGATGTCACGCGGCATCGAGAACGACATCCTCGACACCTGCCGTGAGCTGGGTATCGGCATCACCGCGTACGGCGTGCTCTCACGCGGTCTGCTCAGCGGCCACTGGACGCCGGGCGGCGGCCGAGAAGGCGACGCCCGCTCGGCGTATCCGCGGTTCTCGGGCGCCAATTTCGAGCGCAACCTGGCGCTGGTCGACGCGCTGCGCGGCGTGGCCGACGAGCTGGGCGTGTCAGCGGCGCAGGCCGCGATCGCCTGGGTGGCCACCCGCGGTGACGACGTCGTACCGCTGATCGGCGCACGCACCCGCACGCGCCTGTCCGAGGCCCTCGGCGCCGTCGATCTGACGCTCACCGGTGAACAGCTCGCGCGCATCGAATCGGCCGTGCCTGCCGACGAGGTGGCGGGGGACCGTTACACCGCCCAGCAGATGGCGGCCCTCGACTCCGAGCGCGTTCCCGCCGACCACCCCTGAGCGCCCCGGGGCCGGGCCCGTGGCGTGCGGCGACGTCGCGATTGCGCGCCCGTTAGGCTTGTCACGTGTTTGAAAGCCTGTCTGACCGGTTGACCGGTGCCCTGCAGGGGCTACGTGGCAAGGGGCGGTTGACCGACGCCGACATCGATGCCACGACGCGCGAGATCAGGTTGGCCCTGCTGGAGGCAGACGTCTCGCTGCCGGTCGTGCGTGCGTTCGTCGCGCGCATCAAGGAGCGCGCGAAGGGTGCGGAGGTCTCCGCGGCGCTCAACCCCGCGCAGCAGGTGGTCAAGATCGTCAACGAGGAGCTCATCGGCATCCTCGGTGGCGAGACCCGCCAGCTGGCGTTCGCCAAGACGCCGCCGACGGTCATCATGCTGGCCGGTCTGCAGGGTGCCGGTAAGACCACCCTGGCGGGCAAGCTCGCCAAGTGGCTCAAGGACAAGGGTCACAGCCCGCTGCTCGTGGCGTGTGACCTGCAGCGCCCCGGCGCGGTCAACCAGCTGCAGATCGTCGGTGAACGTGCGGGCGTCGCGGTGTTCGCGCCGCACCCGGGTACCGCGCCCGGCGCCCACGAGACCGAGGGCGCAGGCCCCGGCGACCCGGTCGCGGTGGCCGCCGCGGGTCTGGCCGAGGCCAAGACCAAGCTGTATGACGTCGTGATCGTCGACACCGCGGGCCGCCTGGGCATCGACGACGTGCTGATGGCGCAGGCCGCGGGCATCCGCGACGCCGTGCAGCCCGACGAGACGCTGTTCGTGCTCGACGCGATGATCGGTCAGGACGCGGTCGCGACGGCCGAGGCGTTCCGCGAGGGCGTCGGCTTCACCGGCGTGGTGCTCACCAAGCTCGACGGCGACGCGCGCGGTGGTGCCGCGCTGTCGGTCCGCGAGGTCACGGGCGTGCCGATCCTGTTCGCGTCGGCCGGCGAGAAGCTCGAGGACTTCGACGTCTTCCATCCCGACCGCATGGCCAGCCGGATCCTCGGCATGGGTGACGTGCTCACGCTCATCGAGCAGGCCGAGCAGGTCTTCGACGCCCAGAAGGCCGAGGAGGCCGCCGCCAAGATCGGCACCGGTGAGCTGACGCTGGAGGACTTCCTCGAGCAGATGCTCACGATCCGCAAGATGGGGCCGATCGGCAACCTCTTGGGCATGCTGCCCGGCGCGGGGCAGATGAAGGACGCGCTGGCCGCGGTCGACGACAAGCAACTCGACCGCGTGCAGGCCATCATCCGCGGTATGACGCCGCAGGAACGCGCCGATCCGAAGATCATCAACGCGTCGCGCCGCCTGCGCATCGCCAACGGCTCCGGTGTCACGGTGTCGGAGGTCAACCAGCTCGTCGACCGGTTCTTCGAGGCCCGCAAGATGATGTCCTCGATGGCCGGGCAGATGGGCATGGGGTTCGGGCGCAAGAGCGCGACCCGCAAGGCCGCCAAGAGCAAGGGCAAGAAGGGCAAGAACGCCAAGAAGGGGAAGGGACCGACCCAGCCGAAGGTGCGCAACCCGTTGGGCGCGGCGGGGCTGCCCGGTGGCTTCCCGGACCTGTCGAACATGCCCAAGGGCCTCGACGAACTGCCGCCCGGTCTGGCCGACTTCGACCTGTCGAAGCTGAAGTTCCCCAACAAGTAGTGTCCGCGCTGCACGTCCGCGGCCGCGGTCTGCCCGACGGTGAACCCGTCGAGTGGTGGATCGCCGACGGCGTGCTGTCCGCGGAGCCGATCGCGGGCGCCGACACCGTGTTCGGCGCGGGCGGCGAACTCGGTTGGATCATCCCGGGTCTGGTCGACGCGCACTGTCACGTCGGCCTCGGTCCTGGCGGCGCGGTCGGCATCGACGAGGCCGTCGCGCAGGCCGAGACCGAACGCGATGCCGGTGCGCTGCTGCTGCGCGACGCCGGATCGCCTCTGGACACACGCAGTTTGGACGATCGCGAGGATCTGCCGCGCATCATCCGTGCGGGCAGGCACCTCGCACGGCCCAAGCGCTACCTGCCCGGCGTGCCGATCGACATCGAGGACGAATCGCAGTTGCCCGCCGTGGTGGCCGAGCAGGCGCGGTGGGGCGACGGCTGGGTCAAGCTGATAGGCGACTGGATCGACCGTGGTGCAGGCGATCTCGCGCCGCTGTGGTCCGACGACGTGCTCAGGGCCGCGATCGACGCCGCACACGCCGAGGGTGCGCGGGTCACCGCGCACGTGTTCGGCGAGGACGCCCTGCCCGGCCTGATCGGCGCGGGCATCGACTGCATCGAGCACGGCACGGGCCTGACCGACGACACCATCGCGTCGATGGTCGAACACGGCACGGCGCTGGTGCCGACCCTGATCAACGTCGAGACCTTCCCGGGCATCGCCGACGCGGCGGGCAAGTACCCGACCTACGCCAGGCACATGCGGGATCTGTACGCCTCGTGCTACGAGCGTGTCGCGGCCGCGCACGATGCGGGTGTGCCGATCTTCGCGGGCACCGACGCGGGCGGCACCATCGGCCACGGCCGCATCTCCGACGAGGTCGAGGCGCTCAAACGTATCGGCATGACCCCCACTCACGCGCTCGGCGCGGCGTGCTGGGACGCGCGGGCCTGGCTCGGCCGTCCCGGACTCGAGCACGGCGCATCGGCCGATCTGCTGTGCTTCGACGAGGATCCGCGCGTGGCCGGTGCGGACCATCCGGATCTGGTGATCCTGCGCGGCCGCATTTTCTAGTTTCGCCGAGATCGACGAAAATGCCGCTGCGAGAGCGTTTTCACGACAGTTGCGTGGCTCTCGGCGTGAAGCGGGCCAGGACTACTGGCTGAAGCCGTAGTCGAACAGGCGGATGGCCTGGTCGTAGAGATCACCTGTGCCGTACATCTGCACCACCACCAACCGGCGGTTGCCGCGCTGCGCGGCCCCGACGTAGGTCTTGCGGGCCAGGTTCGTGTAACCGGTCTTGCCGCCGATGTCGCCCGGATAGCGCGTGAGCAACTCGTTCTGATAGGTCAGGGTCTTGCCCGGGAACTGGGCCGTGGTCTGCCGCAGGATCTGCGCGATCACCGGATAGTTCAGCGCCGCACGGAAGATCACCGCGAGATCGTGCGGTGTGGTGAGCGACTCCCAGCCCGGGCCGTCGAGACCCGACGGCGATGCGGCCCTGGTGTTGCGTGCCCCGACCGCGGCGGCCTTGCGGTTCATCGCCGCGACCGCGACGCGCGGCCCGCCGAGCATGTCGGCGAGCATGTTGGCCGCGTCGTTGCCCGAGACCATCAGCAGCGCGTCCAGCAGTTGGCGCGTGGTGTAGGGCTGGCCGGGTTTGAGCCCCACACAAGAACATTCGACCTTGGTGTGGGACGCGTTGGCCCTGGCGAAGTTGTCGGGGCGCAGATGGTCGAGCACCACCATGGCCAGCAGCGGCTTGATGGTGCTCGCGGGTGCGTAGGACCCGTAGGGGTCCTTCGACGCGAGCACCCGGCCGGTGTCCATGTCGGCGACCAGCCACGCCTTCGCGGGTCCGTCGGTGACGGCCGCGGCGCCCGCCGGTGCGGCGGCCGGTTCCGCGTGCGCGACAGGGGTGAACGTCGCGGCGGCCAGTGCCGTGCTGAGGGCGAACGCGGCCGCCGCGAACAGTCTTCGCACGCGCGCCGACGTTACGGACGGTAGGGCTCGAGTTGTGCGCGATCAGGTTTCCGTACGGCTACAACCGGATCAGAGCGCCCCGATGCTCGCCGAACGGTCCTGCGCGAAGCCCCAGTCCAGCAGGCCCGCGGCCTGATCCCAGTACGTCGGCCCGCCCTCTTTCACCAGGCCGTACATCATCGCGATCACCAGGCGGCGCCCGTCGCGCTGCGCGGCCGCCACGAAGGTCTTGCGCGCGATGTCGGTGAAACCGGTCTTGCCGCCCAGCGTGCCGGGATAGCGGTGCAGCAACTCGTTCTGGTTGACCAGCACCCGGTCGCCGGTCTTTGCCGGGAACACCGTCGAGGGCATCGCGGTGATCTGGGCGAAGACCGGGTCGGCCATGGCGGCTCGGAAGATCACCGCGAGGTCGTGGGGTGTGGACCAGAACGGCATGCCGGGGGCGTCCAGTCCCGACGGGGTGACCACGTTGGTGTCGCGCGCACCCAGTTGCGCGGCCTTGGCGTTCATCTTCGCGACGGCGGCCTCGGGGCCGCCGAGCATGCGGGCCAGGGTGTTCGCCGCGTCGTTGCCCGACGCCAGCAGTGCGGCCTCGAGCAGTTGGCGTGCGGTGTAGGTACGGCCGGGGGCCACGCCCGCGCAGTTGCATTCGACGTCGGTGTCGGTCTCGTCGGCGACGATCGTGGAGTCCAGCGGCACCTCGTCGAGAACCACGAGCGCCAGCAGGGTCTTGATGGTGCTCGCGGGGGCGTGCCGGACGTATTCGCCTCGGCCGGCGAGGATCTGGCCGGTGTCCATGTCGGCCACCACCCACGTCTCGGCGGGTCCCTCGGGCGGGGCCACCGATCCGACCTGCTGGATGTCGGCGTCCGCGCGGGCGACGGGCACTGCGAGGGATCCGGGGCCGGTGATCAGACCGGACACGACGAGCACGACCAGCCCGAAGGCGTACCTCCACATGGCCGGCCAGCCTAGTCGTGTTGAATCGAGACATGTTGAGCCTGGCCGAGATCTCGGATCGCCTGGAGATCCAGCAACTCCTGGTGGACTATTCGACTGCCATCGACCGCAGACAGTTCGACGACCTCGACGCGGTGTTCACCCCGGACGCCTACATCGACTATCGGGCCATGGGCGGTATCGACGGCCACTATCCCGAGGTCAAGGCGTGGCTGGCCGAGGTGCTGCCTGCGTTCCCGGCGTACGCGCACATGCTCGGCAACTTCGATGTGCGCATCACCTACGACCCGGACGGGCAGGACACCGCGAGTTCACGCACCATCTGCTTCAACCCGATGGTGCTCGACGGGCTCTCACCGCAGGTGCTGTTCTGCGGCCTGTGGTACGACGATCAGTTCGTGCGCACGCCCGAGGGCTGGCGGATGACGCGTCGCGTCGAGACCAAATGCTTCGACAAGGTGATCTGACCGGGTGATCTGGCGCACGTCCAGTGACGGCCTGACCTGCGCCGCGGCGGGATTTGGGAGTGTGCTGTCCGCTCTGGCACAATGGTCGGCTGTCCGGCGTGCGACTACGGCTGCGCGTCGGTCACACACGCGAGGCAAAACCGGATCGGGCAATTCCGCCCGCATCGCTGAATTGCAGCGTGACACCTAGGAGAAGACTTACACATGGCTGTCAAGATCAAGCTCACCCGGCTCGGCAAGATCCGCAACCCCCAGTACCGCATCATCGTCGCCGATGCGCGCACGCGCCGCGACGGCCGCGCCATCGAGGTCATCGGCCGGTACCACCCGAAGGAAGAGCCGAGCCTGATCCAGATCGACAGCGAGCGTGCGCAGTACTGGCTGGGTGTCGGCGCGCAGCCCACCGAGCCGGTTCTGGCCCTGCTGAAGATCACCGGTGACTGGCAGAAGTTCAAGGGCCTGCCGGGCGCCGAGGGCACGCTGAAGGTCAAGGAGCCCAAGCCGTCCAAGCTGGATCTGTTCAACGCAGCCCTGGCCGAGGCCGAGAGCGGCACCACCGCGGCCGCCACCACGCCCAAGAAGAAGAAGGCGCCGAAGAAGGATGAGGCTGCCGAGGCGCCGGCTGAGGCCGCCGAGGCTTCGGCTGAAGCCGCCGACGCCGCAAGCGAGAGCTGAGCACCGCAGTGAGTTCAGTCGTGGTCGACGCCGTCGAGCACCTGGTCCGCGGGATCGTCGACAACCCTGACGATGTGCGTGTCGACATGGTCACCAACCGCCGGGGACGGACCGTCGAGGTGCATGTGCACCCCGACGACCTCGGCAAGGTGATCGGCCGTGGCGGCCGTACCGCCACGGCGCTGCGCACCCTGGTCGCCGGGATCGGCGGCCGGGGCATCCGCGTCGACGTCGTCGACACCGACCAGTAACCGCTTTCACCGAAGCGGCTGCTCGGGAATCGACATGGACCTGGTTGTCGGGCGGGTCGTCAAGGCACACGGGATCTCCGGCGAGGTCGTCGTCGAGATCCGCACCGACGATCCGGAAGCACGGTTCGCACCCGGCGCGGTGCTGCGCGGCAGGCCCAGATCCGGGGCCGAACGCGAATACACGATCGAATCGGTCCGCGCGCACGGCGGTCGCCTGCTGGTACGTCTCGCAGGCATCGCCGACCGCAACGGCGCCGATGAACTGCGCGGCACGGTGTTCCTGGTGGACACCGCCGAACTTCCCTCGATCGACGACCCCGACGAGTTCTACGACCACGAACTCGAGGGCATGCGCGTCGTGACGGTCGACGACGCGCCTGTCGGCAAGGTCGCCGAGGTGTTGCACACCGCGGGCGGGGAGATCCTCGCGGTGAAGGCCGACGAGGGCGGTCGAGAGATCCTCGTGCCGTTCGTCGGCGCCATCGTGACATCGGTATCGCGCGAGAACGCGACCATCGTCATCGACCCGCCCGAGGGTCTGCTGGATCTGGCCTGAGAGGGGGCGGCGCCGTGCGTATCGACGTCATCTCGATATTTCCCGCCTACCTCGATCCGATCCGGCAGTCGTTGCCGGGCAAGGCCATCGACGCCGGCATCGTCTCCGTCGAGGTGCACGACCTGCGCAACTGGACCCACGACGTGCACCGCTCCGTGGACGACTCGCCCTACGGCGGTGGTCCCGGCATGGTGATGAAAGCTCCGGTGTGGGGTGAGGCGCTCGACGGGATCTGCTCGGAGGAAACGCTTCTCGTGGTGCCGACGCCTGCGGGCCGGCTGTTCGACCAGCGCACGGCCCAGCGCTGGAGCACCGAGAGACACCTGGTGTTCGCGTGCGGACGCTACGAGGGCATCGATCAGCGCGTCGTCGACGACGCCGCGCGGCGCATGCGCGTCGAAGAGGTCTCGATCGGCGACTACGTGCTCAACGGGGGAGAGGCCGCCACGCTGGTGATGGTCGAGGCCGTGGTGCGCCTGCTGCCCGATGTGCTCGGCAATCCCGCTTCGCACCAACAGGATTCACACTCCGACGGGCTGCTCGAAGGACCCAGCTACACGCGCCCGCCGAGCTGGCGCGGGCTCGACGTGCCGCCGGTCCTGCTCTCCGGCGACCACGCGAAGGTCGCGGCGTGGCGCCACGAGCAGGCCCTGCAGCGCACCCGAGAGCGCCGCCCCGACCTGCTCGACTGATCAGATCCGCCCGCCGGGGAACATGGTCTTGACCGCATCGGTGATCGTCTCGCGTGCGGTCGTGGCGTCTGTGGGCTGCAGCGCGCCGATCACCATGACGAAGCGGCGGTCGGGCCCGATGACGCCGGTGGACAGGTGCATCCAGTCCCCGCCGATGCAGCACATCCACCCCTGCTTGACCGCGACGGGTTCGGCGTACAGACCGTCGGGGATGCCGAAGCGCTGCGGATAGACGCCGCCGGGTTGCGTGGTGTCCTTCGCCTCAGGAGTGGACTGCGCGAGATTGGACAGGATCACGTTGGCCTGTTCGGGCGGTAGCCCGCCGCGGCCGCTCATGAGCATGTCGTAGTAGCGCACCAGGTCGGCGGCCGTGCTCTTGGTGTTCCACCACCGACCGTCGTTGGGCGGCTTGGTCGAGGTCAGCCCGTAGCGGGCCGCCACACGCGTCACGATGGGGTCACCGCCGCTGCGGTTCCAGAAGATCTCGGCCGCGTCGTCGTCGGAGGACCGCAGCATCACGTCGAGCATCTTGCGGTCGTCGGCGGACAGGACGGTCTGGCCCTTGGCCTCCTGCAGCAGCAGGTCGTCGGCGATGAAGAGCTTGACCACGGACGCGATCGCGATGCTCTGCTCGTTGCCGTTGGAGACCAGTTGCCCCGTGTTGCGGTCGAGCACCAGCATCGTGATGTCGGCGCCGGCGTCGGCGGCCTGGTTGGTGGCCAGCATCGCGCGGTCCTGCAGGCCGAGGAACGACGCGGCCGGTTCGTCGGGCGGCGCCTCGGGCAGCGGGGCCATGCCGCCCTGCGGCACGACGACGGTGAGCTGCGGCGCGTCCGGGGCGGCGAATCCGCCGTAGACCCGGGGGTCCTCGCAACCGGATGCGACCAACATCGCGATCGCACTGACTGCGGTCGCGGTGACCAGCCTCGACGGCCGCCCTCGCATTGCCCTCCTCCGACATTCAGCGCATCCAGTGGACCCCGATCGGCACGGCAACAGCGGCGATTCGGACACTTTTCGAGTAGTCGAAGCCTAACCGTTACCCGATCGGGCCGCTTAGTTAGTCTCACTCATCGATTCGGCCGCAAAAGCCGGCTCCGGTGCAGGGCAGCGCACCGATTTCACTGGATGGGGCCTCGTCTGGCACAATTGAGCAGTTGTCTGCGCAGGACCGGGCTGAGTAGTGCCTGCCTGCTGCGAGATACACC
Organism: Mycolicibacterium smegmatis; assembly: GCF_001457595.1. Lineage (GTDB taxonomy): Bacteria > Actinomycetota > Actinomycetes > Mycobacteriales > Mycobacteriaceae > Mycobacterium > Mycobacterium smegmatis. The sequence goes on from NZ_LN831039.1 coordinate 2,590,848, forward strand.
CCGATACACCCGAAAGATAGCTTCGGCTGCGCCACCGCGCGTACCCGCGAACAACAAGGAAGTGTCACCGATGAACACGCTGGACTTCGTCGATCAGGCGTCGCTGCGCGACGATATCCCGACCTTCAGCCCCGGCGACACCGTCAACGTGCACGTGAAGGTCATCGAGGGCTCCAAGGAGCGCATCCAGGTCTTCAAGGGCGTCGTGATCCGTCGTCAGGGTGGCGGTATCAGCGAGACCTTCACCGTGCGCAAGGAGAGCTACGGCGTCGGAGTCGAGCGAACCTTCCCGGTGCACTCGCCCAACATCGACCACATCGACGTCCTCACCCGTGGTGACGTCCGCCGCGCCAAGCTGTACTACCTGCGCGAGCTCCGTGGCAAGAAGGCGAAGATCAAGGAAAAGCGCTGAGCGCTGAGCCTCACATGGTGGTGCGGCTGACGCAGGGCTGGTCCCTCCGCTCGCTACTGTGGATGCCGTGACCGGATCCACCGACTCCACCGACGCCTCGTCGGAGGACGCGCTCGACCACGATTCCGCTGGTGATTCCGCCGCGAATCCCGCCGACGAACCGCAGTCCCGGCCCGATCCGGAACAGGACGAAAAGCCCAAGCGCAAGCACGGTGCCTTGCGCGAGGGCGCCATCCTGGTGACCATCGCGGTGGTTCTCTACTACGTGATGCTGACGTTCATCGCGCGTCCGTACCTCATCCCTTCGGAGTCGATGGAGCCGACGCTGCACGGCTGCAACGGCTGTGTGGGCGACCGCATCATGGTCGACAAGCTCACCTACCGATTCACCGAGCCCCGCCCCGGCGACGTCGTGGTGTTCAAGGGCCCGCCGTCCTGGAACATCGGCTACAAGTCGATCCGCTCGGACAACCCGGTGATCCGCGGCGTGCAGAACGCCCTGTCGTTCATCGGTTTCGTCCCGCCGGACGAGAACGATCTTGTCAAACGCGTGATCGCGGTCGGCGGTCAGACGGTGGAATGCCGTGCGGCGACCGGTCTGACGGTCGACGGCAAGAAGCTCGACGAGCCGTATCTCGACCCCACGACGATGATGGCCGACCCGGCGATCTACCCGTGCCTCGGTAACGAATTCGGTCCGGTGACAGTGCCCGAGGACCGTATCTGGGTGATGGGCGACAACCGCACCCATTCGGCGGATTCACGCGTGCACTGCACCAACCTGCCGGCCGACGCGCAGAAGGGCCTGCTGTGCACGGGTGACCCGACGGCCGGCACCATCCCCGTGGAGAATGTGATCGGTAAGGCGCGATTCATCGCCTGGCCGCCGTCTCGGTGGGGCGGTATCAGCGACGTGAATCCGCAGACATCTTCCTAGGAGCTGTCTCGTGCCCGGCTCGTGGCCGCCTCGAACCGTGATTCGGAAATCGTCGGGTCTGCGCACCCTGGAATCGGCGTTGTACCGCAACGGACTCGGTCCCGTCGCGGGGGTCGACGAGGTGGGCCGCGGTGCGTGCGCCGGCCCGCTCGTGGTCGCGGCCTGCGTACTGGGCCCCAACCGGCTGGAGAGCCTCGCCGCGCTCGACGACTCGAAGAAGCTCGGCGAGAAGGAACGGGAACGGCTCTTCCCGCTGATCCGCCGCTACGCGCTGGCCTACCACGTGGTGTTCATCCCGTCGCACGAGGTGGACCGGCGCGGTGTGCACGTCGCCAACATCGAGGGCATGCGGCGTGCGGTCGCCGGCCTCTCGGTGCGGCCCGGCTACGTACTGTCCGACGGCTTCCGGGTGCCCGGGCTGTCGGTGCCGTCGCTTCCCGTGATCGGCGGCGACGCCGCGGCGGCGTGCATCGCGGCCGCGAGCGTGCTGGCCAAGGTCAGTCGTGACCGGTTGATGGTCGAGATGGAAGAACAGCATCCCGGCTACGGGTTCGCCGAGCACAAGGGCTACATCACGCCCGCCCACACCGCGGCGCTGACCCGGCACGGGCCGTGCGTGGAGCACCGGTACTCGTATGTGAACGTGCGGCGAGCCGCCGAGGCGACCGGTGTGCGCTGGGCCTCGGACCGGGTGGGCGTGCGCTGGTCCACCGAGTCGGCGGCCGAGACCGAAGAGGTACGACGGGCGCTTGAGGCGTTTGAGGTTGAGTGGGTTACGGCACCCGTGGAGCACGAGGGTGCCGCGTGCGCGAAGATGGGCAGTGGATGACCGCGCCGACAACAGACAAGCCAAGAGCAGACAATGTGATCAAGGCAGTGACCCTACGAGAAGGACAGCAGAGCAGATGAGCGCCGAAGATCTCGAGAAGTACGAAACCGAGATGGAGCTCTCGCTGTACCGCGAATACAAGGACATCGTCGGTCAGTTCAGCTACGTCGTGGAGACCGAACGCCGCTTCTACCTCGCGAACAGTGTGGAGCTCATTCCACGGAATGCAGATGGCGAGGTGTATTTCGAGCTCCGGCTGGCCGACGCCTGGGTGTGGGACATGTACCGGCCCGCCCGTTTCGTCAAGCAGGTCCGGGTGATCACGTTCAAGGACGTCAACATCGAGGAAGTGGAGAAGCCGGAGTTGCGGCTCCCCGAGTAGGCCGGTGCCTGGGCCTACGCCTGGCCTGCGGTCTTCGGCTTGAGATGCTCGTCGAAGAACGCGAACACGCGCGTCCAGGCGTCGGTGGTGGCGGCCTCGTCGTAGCCGAAACCAGTGACGCGCAGCAGGGGCTGCGCGGGCAGGATGTTGGCGAAGCTGTGCCCGGCCGACGGGTACACCTTGATGTCGGCCGGGATGTTCTTGGCCTCGACGACCCGCCGCAGCCGCGCCGGCGCACCGATGCCGAGTGGGTCGCGGCGTCCGAAGCTCGCGACGATGGGGCACGATGCGTCGAGCGTCCGGTCGAGGTGACGGGGGAGCGGTGTGCCGTAGAACGGCGCGGATGCGGCAAAACCCTTGGGGCCCATGATGAGTGCAAACTGGCCGCCCGAGCAGAAGCCGACGACGCCGACGGTGCCGGTGCATTCGGGCAGCGACTTGAGGTGATCGCGCGCGGCGAGGATGTCGTCGAGCGCGCGGCCACGCTGGGTGAGCAGATCCCGGAACATCCGGGTGATGCACCGGGCACGGCCGCCGCGTGAGTACAGGTTCGGGGTGATCGCGAGGTAGCCGGCCTGCGCGACGCGTTCGGAGACCAACTCGTTGTCGGGGCCGTATCCGATCGCGTCGTGGATGATCACGACGCCCGGCCACGGTCCCGATCCGGTCGGTGTGCTCAGCAGAGCGTCGATCGGCCCGTCGGGGGTGCTGATGGTGATCGTCACCCACCCGAATGTAGCGGGCCGGCGATCATTTGTTGCCGTTCGCCGATCAGGTGCCGCAGAAGGTGCGGTACGGACCGAAGTCCTCAGGCGCGGGCGCGGCGTGGGCCTCGAATCCGGCACGTTCGGTGAACGGGGTTTTCAGTGCCGTCATGAGCGCGGTGAGCGGCGCGAGGTCACCTGTGGTCGCCGCGGTCAGCGCGTCCTCCACCAGATGGTTGCGCGGGATGTAGACCGGGTTGACGCGATCCATCACATCCGGGTCGGGGTAGCACGCACGCCAGCGTGACAGCCACTCGTCGGTGAACGGCAGTGACGGCTGCGCGCCGCGCGCGACGCGGCCCAGGTCGCGGAACGCCGAGGTGTAGTCCGTGCGGGTCTGTTGCAGCAGCACCAAAAGATCGTTGACGAGCGCCGTGGCGGTCGTGTGGTCGACTCGGGCACTCAGCCCCAGCTTGGTCCGCATGCCCGTCGACCACGCCGTGTCGAACTGCTGCGGGAACTGCCCGAGCGCCGCGGTCACGAGGTGGACCGCGGTGTCGACATCTTCGGCGATCAGCGGCAGCAGGGTCTCGGCGAACCGCGCCAGGTTCCAGTGCGCCACCGCGGGCTGGTTGCCGTACGCGTAGCGCCCGCCGTGGTCGATCGAGCTGAAAACCGTTGCGGGATCGAACGTGTCCATGAACGCGCACGGCCCGTAGTCGATGGTCTCACCGGAGATGGTCATGTTGTCGGTGTTCATCACGCCGTGGATGAACCCCACCAGCATCCATTGCGCCAGCAGCGACGCCTGCGCCGACACCACGGCTTCGAACAGCGCCAGATACGGGTTGTCGGCCTCGGCCGCCTGCGGGTGATGACGTGAGCTCGCGTGGTCGGCGAGCCGGCGCAGCACCTCGTCGTCCTTTGCGGCGGTGGCGTACTGGTAGGCGTACTGGAAGCTGCCGACGCGCAGGTGGCTGCTCGCGACGCGGGCCAGCACGGCACCGGGCTGCTTGGTCTCGCGCCACACGTCGCGGCCGGTCGCCACCACGGCCAGCGAGCGCGTGGTGGGGATGCCCAGCGCATGCATGGCCTCGCTGACGATGTACTCGCGCAGCATCGGTCCGACCACCGCGAGCCCGTCACCGCCCCGCGCGAACGGCGTGCGCCCGGAGCCCTTCAGGTGCAGGTCACGGGTGCGCCCGTGGACGTCGGTGAGCTCGCCGAGCAGCAGTGCGCGGCCGTCGCCCAGGCGCGGGACGTAGCCGCCGAACTGGTGGCCGGCGTAGGCCTGCGCCACGGGTGTGGCGCCCTCGGGCACGTCGGTGCCCAGCAGCAGGCCGATGCCGTCGGGGCTGCGCAGCCAGTCCGCGTCGAGGCCCAGTTCGGTGGCGAGCGCGTCGTTGAGGACCAGCAGGCGCGGAGCGGGAGCGGGCTCGGCCTGCCATCCGATCGCCAGTTCCGGCAGTTCGCGCGCGAACCGGCTGTGCAGGGTGACGGCGGCATCCGAGGTGACACTCACACCGACGAGCCTACGGAGAGTGTGGGCGGTGGCCCACCCGGCGCGTGCCGCTACAGGCCGGCCAGGTCGTCGGGCACGTCGACGGCGTAGGACTCGAGCACCTCGAGCGGGACGACGTCGAGCGTGCGTTCGTGGGTCGCCGCGAGCACCACGGGCGCGGCGAAGCCGTCCTGGTGGGCCCGCAGCCAGTTGGCCGCGGTGACGCACCAACGGTCACCGGGCTTGAGGCCGGGGAACCGGAAATGCGGTGCAGGCGTGGACAGGTCGTTGCCGATGGACCGCTGATGTTGCAGGAACTCGGCGGTGACCACCGCGCAGATGGTGTGGCGCCCGAGATCGGCGTCACCGGTCGTGCAGCAGCCGTCACGGTAGAAACCGGTCAGCGGATCGGTTCCGCATTCCTCCAGCGGGCCACCCAGCACATTGCGGTCCCGGCCGCGGTCCCGGCCGCGGTCCGGCGTGCGTTCTGGCATCTGCCCAGTATGTCCCGCGCTGCGCGCCCCCGAGCGGCAAACCCGCACAGCAGCGTGGGTTTTCATCGAACTCTCATCGGGCCGGTTCGGGGTTGGCGCTGCGATGCGTGTCGAGGATCAGCAGTGCGACGTGCAGCGAGGTCATCGACTCCCCGTCGTCGAGGTCGACGCCGAGGCGACGCTGGATGGCGGCCAGGCGGCTGTAGAGCGCAGGCCTGCTCATGTGCAACCGCTTGGCCAGTGCCGACTTGTTGCCTGCCAGTTCGAGATATCCGCGCAACACCGCCATGTCGTCCTCACCGTGGTCGGCATCGTGGATCAGCAGGCTCCTCAGCTCGGTCTCGGCGAAGGTCTGCACGCGTGGATCGTCGGACAGCAGCGTGATCAGACCCCGTAGCCGGACGTCGGAGGCGCGGACGAACGCGCGGCCCGAGAGCCGTGCGGTGCCCGCCATCGGCAGCGCGACCTCGGCGATGTGGGCGGCCTCGCGCAGGCCGTGCACCGCGTCGGCGAACGCGGTGGCGTTGTTGGCAACGGCCACAACAACTTTCGTGGTGACGCCACTGCGCGTGACGGACTCGCGCAGACCCTCGGCCAGTCGCGCCAGCGCGGCGTCGGCGGTCAGGTTGCGCCGCGGTGTCAGCGCCAGGACGAACCCGATCTCGCCGTCGCGCCGGATCGAGCAGATGGCGGTGTGGCCCTGGGACCGCACGCTGTGGGTGACCGCGTCGAGGATGCGGATGTTGCGGCGCTGGACGCCGACCGGGTCGAGCCGTTCGGCGGGGGCCTCGGTCCGCACCGTCACCGGCAGGTAGGGGCCGCCCGCGCGCAGGCCCAGCGCCTCGGCCCGCGCGGCGGCCTCGCGGTCATCGGCGATCCGGCCGCCGAGCACGTCGTCGATGAGGCCGCTCTGCGCCTGGTGTTCCAGGCCCGAGCGTCCCCGCTCGGCCATGCGGTGCAATGCCAGCGCCTGCGCGGCGCGTTCGAGCACGGTCTTGGCGCGCGCGGGTGCGGCGGGGGTGTGCGGAATGATCAGCCGTCCCCATTCCTCGGTGCGCGGGCCGACGGAGGTGGTGATCCACGGTTCGGCCATGGCCCGCGAGCGGCGCTGCCACTCGGCGAGCACTGCGGTGGCGGCCTCGCCGCGCGGCGAGATCGCGAGCACCTGGTGCGAGAGGTCTTCGAGCACCACCGATTCGTTGATCATGTCCGCTGCCGCGCGCACGATGTCGGCCAGCGATGCGCGCCGCATGCTCAGATCGGTGAAGGTCTCGTGGGTGCGGTGTGCGAACGCGAGCTCCTCGTACTGGTCGGCGACGATCAGCCGGTGCACGGCCTCGGTGATCTCGACGAAGCGGGTCTGGCGGTGCAGCAGCACCAGGGGCAGGCCGAGGGACCGGGCGACGTCACTGACCCCGCGTGGGAGACGGGAGACGCGGGTTCCGAGTTCGACCACCAGGCCGACGGCGCCCGCGCGGGTCATGCGCTCCAGGTAGTCGTCCGGCGCCTCGGCCAGGCCCGCGCCCGTGGTGAGGACCAGCTCGCCGCCGTGGAGCAGACCGGCCAGATCCGGCATGTCGCTGACGTGGACCCAGCGCACGGGGCAGTCGAGGTTCTCGGCGCTGACCACCTCGGGGTCGCCGGCCTGCACCACGGGCAGGCCGATCACGTCGCGGACGGTCGGGATCATTTACAAAGTGTAAGCAGACGGTCGATCACGCATACACAGTGATCGGCGCCGGAGAGGGTGCGGTGTCGCACAGTGAAAGGTGAAGTCGTTCGTCCCACGGAAGGTTTTACATGAGCACTGTCATCCAGCATTGGCGCGACGGCAAGGTATTTGCCGGTAGCTCGACCGCGACCGCCCCGGTGACCAACCCGGCGACCGGTGCGGTGACCGGTGAGGTCGCACTGGCCAGTGTCGAGGATGCGCGCGCGGTGATCGACTCGGCCGCCGCGGCGTTCCCGGCGTGGCGCGACACCTCCCTGGCCAAGCGCACGCAGGTGCTCTTCGCGTTCCGCGAACTGCTCAACGCCCGCAAGGAAGAGGTTGCGGCGATCATCACCGCCGAGCACGGCAAGGTGCTCTCCGATGCGCTCGGTGAGGTGACCCGCGGTCTCGAGGTCGTCGAATTCGCTTGCGGCATCCCGCATCTGCTCAAGGGCGGGTTCACCGAGAACGCCTCGACCAAGGTCGACGTGTACTCCATCAGCCAGCCGCTCGGCCCGGTGGGCATCATCAGCCCGTTCAACTTCCCGGCCATGGTCCCGATGTGGTTCTTCCCGATCGCGATCGCCGCGGGCAACACCGTGGTGGTGAAGCCGTCGGAGAAGGATCCGTCGGCCTCGCTGTGGATGGCCGAACTGTGGAAGGAAGCCGGCCTGCCCGACGGCGTGTTCAACGTCCTGCAGGGTGACAAGACCGCCGTCGACGAACTGCTGACCAACCCCAAGATCAAGGGTGTCAGCTTCGTCGGCTCGACCCCCATCGCCAAGTACGTCTACGCCACCGGCACCGCCGCGGGCAAGCGCGTGCAGGCCCTCGGCGGCGCGAAGAACCACGCCGTCGTGCTGCCCGACGCCGATCTGGACCTGGCCGCCGACGCGATGGTCAACGCGGGCTTCGGTTCGGCAGGTGAGCGCTGCATGGCGATCTCCGCCTGCGTCGCCGTCGGCCCGGTCGCCGACGAATTGGTCGCCAAGATCGCCGAGCGTGCCGCCACGATCAAGACCGGTGACGGCACCAAGGATTCCGACATGGGCCCGCTGGTCACCAAGGCGCACCGCGACAAGGTGGCCTCCTACATCGACGCCGGTGAGGCCGCAGGCGCCAAGGTCGTGCTCGACGGCCGCACCGTGATCGCCAACGGTGAGGAGGACGGCTTCTGGCTGGGCCCGACGCTGCTCGACAACGTCACCCCCGAGATGAGCGTCTACACCGACGAGATCTTCGGCCCCGTGCTCTCGGTGGTGCGCGTCGAGACCTACGACGAGGCGCTCGAGCTCATCAACAACAACCCGTACGGCAACGGCACCGCGATCTTCACCAACGACGGCGGTGCGGCGCGCCGCTTCCAGAACGAGGTCGAGGTCGGCATGGTCGGCATCAACGTGCCGATCCCGGTTCCCATGGCCTACTACAGCTTCGGTGGCTGGAAGGCCTCGTTGTTCGGCGACACCCACGCCCACGGCATCCAGGGTGTGCACTTCTTCACGCGGACCAAGGCCGTCACCAGCCGCTGGCTCGACCCCAGCCACGGTGGTATCAACCTCGGCTTCCCGCAGAACAAGTGAGAGACTGGCAAACATGACTGCGATTCAAGAGTCCACGCTGCTGCCCAACGGCCTGACCGTTGACACGGCCAAGGCGGAGGCGGCACGGGCCTACGAGCTCGACCGCGCCCACGTGTTCCACTCCTGGTCCGCCCAGGAGGAGATCTCCCCGATGACCGTCACCGCCGCGCAGGGGTCGTACCTGTGGGACGGCGACGGCAACCGGCTGCTGGACTTCTCCAGCCAGCTGGTCAACACCAACATCGGCCATCAGCACCCGAAAGTCGTTGCCGCCATTGCCGAGCAGGCCGCCAAGCTGTGCACGGTGGCACCGCAGCACGCCAACGCGGCGCGCTCGGAGGCGGCGCGGCTCATCGCCGAGCGCACCCCTGGTGAACTGAACAAGATCTTCTTCACCAACGGTGGCGCCGACGCGGTCGAGCACGCCGTGCGCATGGCGCGGCTGCACACCGGCCGCTACAAGGTGCTCTCGCGGTACCGCGCCTACCACGGCGGCACCGACACCGCGATCAACCTGACCGGTGACCCGCGCCGCTGGCCCAACGACCGCGGCAACTCGGGGATCGTGCACTTCAACGGGCCGTTCCTGTACCGCTCGTCGTTCTACGCCGAGACCGAGGAGCAGGAATCCCAGCGCGCGCTGGAGTACCTGGAGAAACTCATCCAGATGGAGGGCCCGTCCACCATCGCCGCGATCATCCTGGAGTCCATCCCGGGCACCGCGGGCATCATGGTGCCGCCGCCCGGATACCTGGCGGGCGTGCGTGAGCTGTGCACCCGCTACGGCATCGTGTTCATCGCCGACGAGGTGATGGCGGGCTTCGGACGCAGCGGAAAGTGGTTCTCCATCAACCACTTCGACGTCGTTCCTGACCTGATGACGTTCGCCAAGGGGGTCAACTCGGGTTACGTGCCGCTCGGCGGCGTGGCGATCAGCCCGGAGATCTACGAGACCTTCGCGCACCGGGCCTACCCGGGCGGGCTGACCTACTCGGGTCATCCGCTGGCGTGTGCGGCGGCCGTGGCGACCATCAACGCGATGGAAGACGAGGGCATGGTCGAGAACGCGGCCAAGGTGGGCGCCGAGGTCATCGGCCCCGGCCTGGCCGAGTTGGCCGCCAAGCACCGCAGCGTCGGTGAGGTCCGCGGCCTCGGCGTGTTCTGGGCCGTCGAACTGGTCAAGGACCAGAAGACGCGGGAACCGTTGGCGCCCTATGGTTCTTCGAGCCCGGCCATGAACGCCGTCATCGCGGCGTGCAAGTCCGGTGGCCTGCTGCCGTTCGCCAACTTCAACCGCATCCACGTCGTGCCGCCGTGCAACGTCTCGGCCGACGAGGCGCGTGAGGGCCTGGCGATCCTGGACTCTGCGCTCGACGTCGCCGACGAGCACACCGTCTGACATCTGTGCCGAAATGCCCGGCCGTGCGAGAGATCGCGCGGCCGGGCATTTTTCGTGCTCGACAGAAATTCACGACCATGGACGCAATCTCACCGTCGACTTGAGACACTGGGGTGGTGCGTTCACATGCCCAGTGCTGGCTGACCGATATGGATGGTGTCCTGGTGCGCGAGGAACACGCGCTGCCAGGAGCCGCGGAGTTCCTGCAAACCCTGGTCGACAAGGAGCGGCCGTTTCTGGTTCTGACAAACAATTCGATCTTCACCCCGCGCGATCTCGCGGCCCGGCTCGCGCGTTCGGGCCTGACGGTGCCAGAAAGCTCGATCTGGACCTCGGCGCTCGCGACCGCCGCGTTCCTCGACGGTCAGTTGCCGGGCGGTTCGGCGTACGTGATCGGGGAGGCCGGGCTGACGACGGCCCTGCACGAGGTCGGTTACACCCTGACCGATGTGGAGCCGGATTTCGTCGTGCTGGGGGAGACCCGCACGTATTCGTTCGAGGCGATCACCCGCGCGATCCGGCTCATCCTCGGCGGTGCCCGGTTCATCGCGACCAACCCCGACGTGACCGGCCCCTCTGCCGAGGGGCCGCTGCCCGCCACCGGCTCGGTCGCGGCCATGATCACCAAGGCCACCGGCCGCGAACCCTACTTCGTCGGCAAGCCCAATCCGATGATGTTCCGCAGCGCGCTCAACCGCATCGAGGCGCATTCGGAGAACACGGTCATGGTCGGCGACCGCATGGACACCGACGTGGTGGCCGGTATCGAGGCCGGCCTGGACACCATCCTGGTGCTCACCGGGTCGACGGCGGTCGAGGACATCGAGCGTTATCCGTTCCGGCCCAGCCGTGTGCTGCCGTCGATCGCAGAGGCCATCGAACTGATATGACACGAACTGATATGACCCCGTTGAAGTGAACCGGTTGACATGAGCCTGGATGTCGAGCTGATCGGCGTGCCCTTCGACGGGTACGGGCGGCTCGGCAACCAGGCCCGCGCGGCCGAGGCGCTACGCAGCGCGGGGATCGCGGGAGCGTTCGGCGCTGCTCGGTCTGACCGGACACACCCTCGAAGGCCCTCTGCGCGAGGCGGTTTCAGTGTTGCCGCGGGACCGGGTCGTGGTGCTCGGGCCGCGTGATGAGAAGTGGCGCGCACAGTTCGACGTCGGCACGCTCGCGGGCTGCGGTGGGAACAGTTGGCCGAGGTGGCCGGTACCGTGCTGTCGACCGGACGGTGCGCAGGTCTGAGCCTGGTCATCTACGACCCGGACCAGGATCCCGACGCCGCCGATGCCCGGCGGATCGTGGCGTTTCTGACAGACGTGATGCGCCGATCACCCGCCCGCTGAGCATGTGGATTGTGGCCCGCTCATACGCGATCGCATAGAGTATCCAATCTGAGCGAAAGCGAGATTGCATGGCGCCGCGAACAGCATCCAAGAGCAGCAGCCCGGCCCGGACCGCCAAGGCCGCGGCCACCCGGGCCGACTTCGTGCGCCCCAAGACGGCCCAGCAGGCCGTGGCCGAGGTGCTGCGGCGGGACATCACCAGCGGCAAGCTCGCACCCGGCAGCTGGATCGTCCAGGAGAGCCTGGCCGAACAGTTCGGCCTCTCGCGCATCCCGATCCGGGAGGCGCTGAAGACGCTGGAGGCCGAGGAGTACATCACCTACGTGCCCCACAGCGGCTACCGCGTGGCCAAACTGGGGCTCGACGAACTCCTCGAGGTGTTCCGGCTGCGCGACCTCCTGGAGGCCGAACTCATCCGCGACGCCATGCCCGCGGTCACCGACGACATCGTGGACCTCATGCGCGAGCAGATGGACGACATGGACCGGGCCGCCGAGAAGGGCGACCTGATCGCGCTGGGGTTGGCCAACCGGCAGTTCCACTTCCTGACGTTCGAGACCAGCACACTCGCGCGCACCAGGCGCATCGTCACCCAGCTGTGGAACACCGCCGACGCCTACCGCCCGCTGTATGCGCACCTCATGGATCTGTCCAAGGTCAACACCGAGCACATCCTGCTGGTCGACGCGTTCGTGGCGCGCGATGCCGAGCGCGCCGTGGCGATCAACCATGAACACCGCCAGCAGGCGATCGGCCATCTGCACACCGTATTCGGCGACGAAAAGTCCGAAGACGCCTCATGAGTGTCCGGGAGAGACTGTCCGCGTTGGGAATCGAGATTCCCCCGCCCGCGGAACCGAAAGGTGCGTACTTCCCGAGCCGGCTGGTCGGCGACCAGTTGTGGATCTCCGGGACGACGTCACGGCGGCCCACCGAACCGGGCGCGTTCGGGACGGTCGGTGAGGACGTCACGCCCGAGCAGGCGGAAAAACATGCGGGGTACGCGGCGCTGAACCTGATCGCCGCCGTCGACGCGGCCGTCGGTCTCGAGGCGGTACGCGGGCTCGTCCTTCTGCGCGGCTATGTGCGCGCGTCGCCGCATTTCGACAGCCACCCCGCCGTGATCGACGGCGCGTCGAGAATGCTCATGGACGTGTTCGGCGAGCAGCGCGGTGCGCATGCCCGCACGGCCGTCGGGGTGGCGTCGTTGCCGGGTGGGGCATGCGTGGAACTCGAACTCGTCGCATCGGTGCGGCCCTGAGGTCACGCCACGCGTTCGGCGGTGCGCCCGAGCGCGAGACCGAGGGCGACCCCGGCGATCGCGGTCAACACGATTGCGAGCCAATCCGTTTCGTGGTCCGCTACGCGCGTGACCGGCGCCGAAGCGAGGGCGGAGGCGGGCGCCGACGCGCCGGCGGGCGTGCTGATGGCCGCGTTGAGCCTGGTGACGAACTGGCCGATGATCCGGTTGCCCACCTGCGATATCACGGGACTGCCGAATTGCGATATGCGGCCGCCGAGTTCGAGATCGGTGTGTACGGTCACCTGCGCGCGGCCCGCGTCGTCGCGGGCGGAGATCCGCACTACGGCCTCGGCGGAGCCCTGCCCCTTGCGGTCGCGCGCGGCGCCGCGCACCACCATCTGGTGGGTCGTGTCGTCACGGCTGACCACGGTCGCGGTGCCCGTGAGGGTCAACCCGACCGGTCCCACCTTCACGCCGACCCTGGCGCGGTAGTCGTCACCGTCGTGACCTTCGAGTTCGGCGCCGGGTACGCACCCGATGACGAGTGGAATGTCGGTGAGGGCCGACCAGGCGGTGCCGAGTGGTGCGTCGACGGAGAACTCGTTGATCAGTTGCACTGCGATCTCTTCTCTGTATTTTCCGTTTCCGGTTGTGTGACCTGAACAACCCCCTTACGATTGGATACACTATCCAACGTCGTTCCAGGGAGTCGATGGTGCTGAGCAAGGGTGTCGGTCTCTTCCCGACCGAACCGGTGGGTGCGATGCGCGAATACGTGGGGCTCTGCGAGTCGCTCGGGTATGACAACGTGTGGTTCGGCGACTCCCAGAACATCTGGCGCGAGTCGTCGACCGTGATGGGCGCGGCCGCGGTCGGAACGGAACGCATCGTGTTCGGCACCGGTGTCACCAACGCGGTCACGCGCCACACGTCGCTGCTGGCGTCCACCTGGGCGACACTCGCCGAGTTCACCGGAGGGCGCGTGGCGCTGGGCATCGGAACCGGTGACTCCTCGCTGCGGACCATGGGGCTCAAGCCGCAGAGGCTGGCCGAGCTGGAGAAGTCCGTCAGCGATCTGCGTGCCCTCTTCCGGGGCGAGAAGGTCGCCGAGGCGACCAGTGGCGCCGAGTACCACTTGAACTACCTGAGCGAACCGGTCGACATCCCCATCTACATCGCCGCCTCCGCGCCGAAGATCCTGCGGATGTCCGGTCGCATCGCCGACGGGGTCATCGTGCTGGTGGGTACCGCCCCGCATTTCATCGAGGCGGCGCTGGAGACCATCGCGGCCGGGGCCGCCGAGAGCGGCCGCACCCTCGACGATCTCCACATCGTGTTGTGGACCCCCACGGCGATCGACGACGACCGCACCAAGGCCAGGGACCTGGTACGGGCCCACGTGTCACGCGTGGCGATCCGGCCGTTGCCTGCCAAGGTGGCACCCGAACTGGAAGAGGCGATCGACCGGATCCGCACGTCCTACAACTACTACGAGCACATGAACACCGAGGCGTCGCACGCCGATCTCGTGCCCGACGAACTCGTCGACCTGTTCGCGCTGGCGGGTACGCCGGCCGAATGCGGACAACGGCTCAAGGAGATCGAGGCTCTCGGGGTGGATCAGGTGTCGATCGTCCCGTTCGTCCGGCCCGGTGAGAGCCGGGCGCCGACGATCCGGACGTTCGCCGAACTCGTGGGCGGCCATGGCTGATCCGGCAACCGAGCAGCGCACGTTCCCGGCGCCGGGCAGCGCCGTCCCCGGTGCGCCACCTCCGTTGCGGCGGCCACTCACGCCTGCCGACGGGGTCCCGGTCGGACCCCGCCCCGAAACCGCTGCGGTACCTGCCGATCCGCCGTCGCACGGTGTGCCCGCGGCACGCGACACCACGGGGGCGCGCTTCACGGCCGCGGCGGCGCTCTTCGGCATCGCGGTCGGTCTGGAACTGGCCGGCCTGCTGAGCACTCGCGCGCGGTCTTTCCGCCGCAGACATGTCGAACCCAGATCACACCGGCTCGTATAGAACACCCGAATTCCCCTACCGGAGGTTGCGTCAGATGTCCTGGTTCCCCAAAGTCCTGGCCGTGGCAGGCACTGCCGCCGCCCTCGTGCTCGGTTCGACGGCATGCGCCGACGAGTCCGCCGGTCCCACGAGCGATACGAGCACCCTGAGCATCTCGGCGACCGGCGTCGACAGCCTGCCGTTCATGGCGATCCTTCAGGTGGGCATCGACAAGGGCTGGTTCAAAGAAGAAGGCCTCGACGTCGACCTGTACTCCGGAGGTGGCGGCGGCAACACGCTGCGCGTGGTCACCAGCGGTGACGCCGACATGGCGATCGCGGGCAACACGTCGGTGATCCTTGCTGCGCAGCAGCCCAATTCGAACCTCAAGGTCATCGCGCCGTGGTTCCAGATCAACGACTTCTCGTGGATCAGCCCGCCCGGTCGCAAGCTCGAAGGCGCCACGCTGGGGTTCAGCTCAGCGGGGTCGTCCACCGAGCTGATCGTGAAGGGCCTCGAGCGTGAACTCGGCGTCAAGTCCCAGGCCGTGGGTCCGATGGGCGACAACTGGACGGCCGCGAAGGCCGGCCAGATCACCGCCGGCTGGGCCATGCAGCCGTTCATCGCCGACAAGCAGGCGACGGAGAACGCAGAAGTGCTGGTCGATTCGCGGGAGGTCATCGGTGACATGCCCGCCGACCTCGTGGCGATCAACACCGAGTACGCCGAGCAGAACCCGGACAACGTCCGCAAGTTCTTCACCGTCGCCGACCGGCTGAACAAGTGGCTGGTGGACAACACGGACGAGGCCGCCGACGCGATCGCTCCGCTGGTCGGGGTCAGCCCCGAGATCATGAAGTCGGCGTTCGAGAGCAATCCCGATCTCGCCAAGGGATATTCGTTGAAGGTCGACGCCGAGGGGCTGCGCAACCTGTCGGAGCTGATGGTGGCCGCCGGGCAGATCCCCGAGCCGATCGACTGGGCGTCGACGCTGGATCAGCAGTACCTGCCCGACGACGCCCGCGCCGAGCTCTGAGCACACCGCATCTACCCCGAAGAGGCAGCTATGGATCGTGACGGTATCCGCATCGAGGACGTATCGGTCGTGTTCGATGTTCCGGCAGGCAAGGTGACCGCGGTGGCCGGCATCGACCAGCATGTCCCGCACGCGAGCTTCGTGTCGATCGTCGGCCCGAGTGGATGCGGCAAGTCCACCCTGCTGGCCGTCATCGCCGGTCTGCAGAAGGCCTCCACGGGGCAGGTGCGCGTGGCGGGCAAGCCGGTGACGGGGCCGGACCCCTCGATCGGCGTTGTGTTCCAGGAGGATTCGACGCTCCCGTGGCGCACCGTGGAGGAGAACGTCGCGTTCGCCATGGAGATGATCGGCGTGGAAAAAGCCGAACGCAGGCAGCGTGCCAGGAAGGCGATCGAGCTCGTCGGGCTCGACGGATTCGAGAAGTCCTACCCGTCGATGCTGTCGGGCGGTATGCGGCAACGCGTCGCGCTCGCACGTACGCTTGCCGTGGAGCCCGAGGTGGTGCTGATGGACGAGCCGTTCGCGGCGCTGGACCAGCAGACACGGCTGTTCCTCGGCGCCGAGATCCGGCAGATCTGGGCACGCACGCACCAGACCATCGTGTTCGTCACGCACGACATCTCCGAGGCGATCCTGCTGTCGCAACAGGTCTGGGTGATGTCGTACCGGCCGGGCTCGATCATCGACGTCGTCGACATCGACCTGCCCGCCGAACGTGACGCGAGCATGGTCTCGACGCCTGAGTTCAACGAGTTGCAGAACCGGATCTGGACGTCGCTGCAGGCCGAGTCCATGCGGGGCTTCAAGCAGCAGGAGACGGCCACGACGTGACGACCTCGATTGTGGCGCAACAGGACCACCCGACGGCAGAAGCCATGGAACCGGCAACCGGCGAGCCGCCTCGCCGTATACGTAAACTGGGCAATTTCGCGATCAGCGGGATCTCGACGGTCCTTCTCCTCGCGGTCCTTCTCGCGCTGGCAGAGATCGGCGCGCGGGCGGGTCTGTGGACCACGCAGGTGCTGCCCGCGCCGTCGGTGATCACCGCCGAACTTCTCACCATCCTCGGTGAGCCGCAGTTCTGGGGCGACGCGGGACGCACCGGTGTCGAGGTGGCGTGCGCGATCGTCTTCGGGAGCATCCTCGGTTTCATCGCGGGCCTGATCTTCTGGAAGGTCCCCACGGTGGGGCGCATCTTCGAGCCGTACCTGGTGTCGTTCTACGCCGTCCCGCTCGTGCTGTTCTACCCGGTGATGATCGTGCTGGTCGGCATCAACGCCATGTCGGTGATCATCCTCGCCACCGTGATGGCGGCGATCCCGATGGCGCTCAACACCGCGGTGGGGCTGAACTCCATGCCCGCGGTCTATCTCAAACTGGCACGGTCGCTGAAGGCATCACCGAAACAGACGCTGTTCGCGATCGCCATACCGGCCGCGGGCCCGTACATCGTCGCGGGGTTGCGCCTCGCGGTGGTGTACGCACTGATCGGCACGATCGCCATGGAGTTCACGACCGCCCAGGCGGGCCTGGGATACCGCATCCGGTATCTGTACGAGATCTTCGACAACAACCAGATGTTCGCCTACATCGCCGTGGTGCTGATCCTCTCGTGTCTGCTGACCGTGCTGCTGGCACTCGTCGAGCGGATCCTGTTGAAGGGGCGGAACAGATGAGCACCACGATCGAGAACACCCCGAAAACCACTGCGCCTGCGGGGCTGCCGCGGTGGCGCACCCTGCTGGGCAACCAGGCTGTCGGCGCGACGCTGCTGGCCCTGCTCATGCTGGTCGTCTGGGAGATCTTCTCCGACCTGACGTTTGTGATCCCGTCGCCCGTGCAGACGTTCGGCGTGCTGGTGGACAACCTCTCGGATCCGGCGTACCTGTTCGACCTGCGGGTCACCGCGCAGTCGGTGTTCCTGGCGTTCGTCATCGGCACCGCCATAGGTGGCGGGCTCGGCCTGCTGCTCGGGCTGTCCGAACGGTTGCGGGTCATGTTCGAGCCGATGCTGATCATCCTCAACGGGATTCCGAAGATCGTCCTGTACCCCGTGTTGCTGCCGATCTTCAGCCTGACCGGTTCGAAGGTGGTCATGGGTGTGTTGTTCGCGCTGTTCCCGGTGCTGATCAACGTCTCCACGGGCGTCCAGGAGATACCGCGGGTGTACTGGAAGCTCGCGCGCTCGGTCCGGGCCGGCCGGTGGCAGACGCTGACCCACATCATCATCCCGGCGATCCGGCGGCCTCTGCTCACGGGCATCCGTCTGGCGGTGAGCCTGGCCGTGGTCGGCGTGGTGCTCTCCGAGTTCTTCGCCACCCGCCGTGGCCTGGGACGCGTGGTGCTGCAGTCCTACAGCCACGGTGACTATCCCTCGATGGTCGCCACCATCATGCTGTTGATCACCATCTCGTTCGGAATCTCGATCGTGCTGTGGCAGTGGGAGAAACGACTCCATTGACCTCCAACGCAAACGGGCGGGGCCTCATCGGCAGTTCGGTGCGGCGCCGTGAGGACGACCGGATGCTCGGCGGCCGCGGACATTTCGTGGCGGATCTGTCCGCGGGCGCACACCACGTGGTGTTCCTGAGATCGACCGAACCGCATGCCGACATCACGCGCATCGACACCGCGGCGGCCACTCGGATGCCGGGCGTGATCGGCGTTTTCACTGCCGATGACCTCGGCATGGCAGGTGCGTGCATCCCGTCGCTGACCACGCCCGATGAAAGTTTCACCGCGGCCACGTCACTCGAACTCGCAGAGCAGCGTCTGCCTGTCATCGCCTCCGACCGCGTGTACTTCGTCGGTCAACCCGTGGCCGCCGTCATCGCCGAGGACCGCTACCGCGCCGAGGACGCGGCAGAGGCCATCGAGGTCGACTACGTGTCACGGCCCGCGGTCGCCGACCCGGCCGAGGCGCTGCAGCCCCGAAGCCCCGTGCTGTTCGACCACCTCGACAGCAACGCCGCGGCGCGGATCCACTTCGCGTTCGGCGATCCGGAGAGTGCCTTCACCCGCGCGGCCGCGGTGGTCTCGGGGACCTACCGGATGAACAGGCACGGCGCGGTACCGCTCGAATGCCGCGGTGTGATCGCCGATTTCGACGTCAGACGACAGCGCGTCGAGATCACCACGTCGACCCAGGTACCGCACATGGTGCGCAACGCGATCTGCGCGGTGACGGGATGGTCGCAGGCCGACGTCGTGGTCTCGGTTCCCGATGTCGGCGGCGGATTCGGCACCAAGGCCAACGTCTACGCCGAGGAGATCCTGCTGGCGCGCCTCGCGCGAGAGACCCGCAGGCGGCTGATCTGGGTCGAGGACCGCCAGGAGCATCTGGTGGCCAGCGCGCAGGGCCGCGACCAGATCCACCACACCAGGCTCGCGGTGGACGAGCAGGGCCGCATACTCGCGTGGGCCGACGACTTCGTCGTCGACATCGGTGCGGGCAGCCTGTGGGTTGCGGGGATCGTCGCGAACACCGCGATCCATCTGCTCGGTCCCTACCGCGTACCCGCCGCCGAGATCTCCGGGCGCGCGGCGCTGACCAACAAGACGCTCGTCGCGCAGTACCGCGGCGCAGGGCGGCCCGAGGCGACCTTCGCCCTTGAGCGCAGCCTCGACGCGGCGGCCCGTGAACTGGGGCTGAGCGGTGTCGAGATACGCAGGCGCAATCTGCTCACGTCCGACGACCTGCCCTACCCACGCCCGATCCCGTACCGCGACGGTGTGCCCATCGAGTACGACGGCGGCGACTACCGCGCCTGTCTCGAGTCGGTCCTCGAGGCGTTGCCCCGCGACGAGATCGCACGTTGTGCCGCAGAGCATCCGCAGTACCGCATCGGCTACGGGCTGTCGTCGTACCTGGAGGCCACCGGACGCGGCCCACACGAGACGGCGCGGATCCGGTTGTCGCCCGACGGCCGCTTCGAGGTGACCGCGGGTGCCGCATCGGCCGGGCAGGGTCACGAGACGGTGTTCGCCCAGGTCGCCGCCGAGGCTCTCGCGGTACCGATGGAACAGGTGATCTACACCCCTGGTGACACCGAGTGGCTCCCCGAGGGCGTGGGCACGTTCGCGAGTCGTTCGGCCGTCCTGGCAGGCTCCGCCGTGCACAGGGCCGCACGGGAACTCGTCGGCTCGGCGATCGACCGGGTCGCGCGCCTCATCGGCGCCGATCCCGACGACGTGCAGTATCGCGACGGCTGCTTTTCCGTCGGTGGGAGACCCGCACTCGACTGGGCGGATCTTGTCCGTGCGGCAGGCGTCGGTGGCGCCCTGGAAACCGGGGGAATGCTCGATGTCAGTGCCGTGCACCGGGTTTCGACGGTGACCTGGACCATGGGAGTGCACGCCGCGATCGTCGGGGTGCACCGGCGCACCGGCATCGTGAAGGTGCTGCGCTACGCGGTGTCCCACGAGGGCGGGCGCGAGATCAATCCGCAGATCGTGGAGGGCCAGATCATCGGTGGTGTGGCACAGGGCATCGGCGGAACCCTGTTCGAACGGTGGGCCTACTCCGAAGCCGGGCAGCCACAATCCACGACGTTCGCCGCGTACCACCTGCCGCTGACCACCGACGTGCCGCGGGTGCGCGTGCGCCATCTGCACGTCGACACACCGGCCAATCCCCTCGGTGTGCGTGGGGTGGGGGAGAGCGGCACGATCGCGGTCTACGCCGCGGTGGCGTCGGCCGTCGACGACGCTCTCGACGGTCGTGTGCACATCGACACCACGCCCATCGCGACCGGCGACCTGTGCCGCGTACTCGCAAGGACCGCGTCATGAAACCCGCACCGTTCCAATACCTTCGGCCCGCCACTGTCGCGGAAGCGCTTGAGCAGCTCGCGTCGTACCCCGACGCGAAGGTGATGGCAGGCGGGCAGTCGCTGATGGCGTTGATGAACCTCCGCCTGGCACGGCCCGGGGTGATCGTCGACATCGGCCGCCTCGACGAACTCCGGCGCATCTTCGACGACACCGAGGACCTGATCCTCGGCGCGCTGGTCACCCACCGCACCGTCGAGACGGATCCGCTGATCGCGGCGCGGGCCCCGCTGCTCGCCGACGCGGCCCGCTACATCGGTCACGTCGGTATCCGCAACCGCGGCACGATCGGCGGCTCGGTGGCCCACGCGGATCCCGCGGCCGAGATGCCGTTGTCCACCCTGGTTCTCGACGCGACGTTCCATGTGGAGTCGGCGACCCGGGGCCGGCGTCAGGTGCGCGCCGAGGACATGTTCGTCTCCTACTTCACGAGTGCGCTGGAACCCGACGAGCTGATCACGTGGGTGTCGATACCAGCCGCCCGGTACGGGCAGGGCTGGGGGTTCGTCGAATACGCGCACCAGCACGGTGATTACGGTCTTGCCGGCGCGGGCGCAGTGCTGGGCCTCGACGCCGACGGCAGGATCTGCGAACTGCGGTGTGCCGTGCTCAGCGCAGCCGACCGGCCACTGCTGTTCGTGGGCGACGACGCAGTGGGGGAGCGCCCGTCGGCGCGGCTGTGGGAAACGCTGGCAAGCCGGTGGGCCCGGTCCACCGACCCGTCATCCGATGATCCCGACTACTCGCGGCAACTGTGTGAGACGGCGCTGTTCGAGGCGCTGACCGAGGCGACCCGCCGTGTCGGGGAGAGGCAGGAGCGAGTGGATGCATACCGTTGAGATGTCCGGTGCAACGTCCGGTCAGGGTGTCGAGGTCTCGGTCATCGTCAACGGCAGGCTGGTCGAGCGCACGGTCCCGGCGCGGCTCACCCTCGCCGACTTCCTGCGCGACGAATTACAGCTCACCGGAACGCATCTCGGCTGTGAACACGGTGTGTGCGGCGCATGTTCGGTTTTCGTCGACGGGCGCGGTGTGCGCGCCTGCCTGATGCTCGCGGTGCAGGCCGACGGCACGCGGGTGACCACCGTCGAGGGTCTCGACGAGTTCGAGGAGACCCAGCGGCTGCGTCAGGCCTTCTCCGCACGCGGTGGGCTGCAGTGCGGTTTCTGCACGCCGGGGTTCCTGGTGTCCGCGGTCGAATTGCTGCGCGACCCCGACACCGAGAAGCCGCTGACCGAGGACAGCGTCCGGGAAGCCCTGTCGGGCAACATCTGCCGGTGCACGGGTTACCAGGGCATCGTGCAGGCCGTACTCGACGCCGCCGACGGGTGACCTGACCGTCTCTGGTCCACGTTCCACATACATACAGACATCCCGACTACCCAGGAGGTTACGTGCCGACACTGCTCGTGGAGGACATCGGACTCCTGCTGCACGGTGACGCGGCCATCGAACCGGTCCGCGACACCACGCTGCTGATCGAAGACGGTCGCATCGCCGGGATCGGGGTCGACCACCCGAACCCCGATCAGGTCCTGTCCGCGGGCGGGCTGACCGTGATGCCAGGGCTCGTCGACGGCCACGTGCACCCCACCTTCGGGGAATGGACGCCCGCGCAGAACTCGATCGGATGGATCGGCAACTATCTGCAGGGCGGCACCACGTCGATGGTGTCGGCAGGCGAACTGCACATCCCCGGACTGGATTTTTCGAACCTGACCCCCGAGCTGGTGCTCAGCATCGCGATCACCTCGCGACACACCACGGGCAGGTCACGGCCGTCCGGTGTCAAGGTCGAGGCGGGCACGGTGCTGCTGGTGCCGGGGATGACCGAGGAACACTTCGACCGCGCGCACCGTGAGGGCATCAAACACCTCAAGTTCATCTTCTACGACTGGAACCGCCTGGGTGACGGCGAGGCCCAGCGGTATGTCGAATGGGCCCACCAACGCGGCATGACCGTGAAGATGCACTCCGGCGGGGTGTCACGGTCCGGTGCGAGCCGGGTGGCCGGACGCGACGTGGCCGTCGCCGTGCAACCCGACATCATCGGCCACATCTCCGGCGGCCCCATCCCGGCACCCGACGACGACATCGTGGGCATCATCGCGGACCTGCCCTCGGCGAGTGTCGAAGTGTGCAGTTCGATGAACTACCGGGCGACCAAGCTCGTGGTCGACGAACTGTCGGCACGCGGCGAGTTGCACCGCCTGACGTTGGGCACCGACACACCGGGCGGCACAGGCGTCATCCCGCGCGGGATGCTGCGCAACGTGTGCTTCCTGGCCTCGGTCTGCGGTGTCGATCCGCTGACCGCTGTCGCCGCCGCCACCGGGCAGACCGCCAAGGCGCACGGCCTGTACACGGGCGTGCTGGTCGAGGGGGCACCCGCTGATCTGGTCGTCCTCGGTCCGATCACGGGGTCGACGGCAGGCGACGCGCTCGAATCGTTCGCGTTGGGCGACCTGCCGGGCATCGCGGCCGTACTCGTCGACGGGGTGCCACTGGTCAAGACGCGCAGCCAGCAGACGCCACCCCCGAGTCGCTCGGTGCACTGGCACGGTGATCTGCGCCTGCCGGCCGCGGCGGCGGCACGCAGCGCGGGATGCTGCTGATCCCCGCCGGAAACCGACACACACAGGAGTACACGATGACCAACAGCGCTGTCGCACAACCTCGTTCGCAGCGCCGTGGCGCCGACGACCTGATCGGGATCAACGCCGTGCTCAGCGCCGAGGAGCGCGAGATCCGCGACACCGTGCGCAGCGTCGTCCAGCGCAGGATCAAGCCGCACATCGCGTCCTGGTACGAGGACGGTGAGCTGCCCGCGCGCGAACTGGCCGTCGAACTGGGCGAGCTCGGCCTCTTGGGCATGCACCTGAAGGGCTACGGGTGCGCCGGGATGTCCGCGGTCGCATACGGATTGGCGTGCCTTGAGCTCGAAGCGGGCGACTCGGGGATCCGTTCGCTGGTGAGCGTCCAGGGATCGTTGGCGATGTACGCGATCCACGCCTTCGGCAGCGACGAGCAGAAGGACCAGTGGTTGCCCGACATGGCGAGCGGTCACCGCATCGGGTGCTTCGGCCTCACCGAACCCGACCACGGTTCCGACCCTGCGGGTATGCGCACCAGGGCCACCCGCTCAGGTGACGACTGGATCCTCACCGGGACCAAGATGTGGATCACCAACGGGTCGGTGGCCGACGTCGCGGTCGTCTGGGCGCGTACCGACGAGGGGATCCGCGGATTCGTCGTCCCCACCGACACCCCGGGATTCACCGCGAACACCATCAAATCCAAGATGTCGCTGCGCGCCTCGGTGACCAGCGAGCTCGTTCTCGACGGGGTGCGGCTCCCCGACAGCGCCAGGTTGCCCGGGGCGACGAGCCTGGGTGCGCCGCTGCGGTGTCTCAACGAGGCGCGGTTCGGGATCGTCTTCGGTGCGCTCGGCGCGGCACGCGACTGCCTGGAGACGGCGCTGGCCTACGCCTGCTCACGCGAACAGTTCGACCGCCCCATCGGCGGGTTCCAGCTCACTCAGCAGAAGCTCGCCGACATGACGCTGGAGTACGGCAAGGGATTCCTGCTGGCGCTGCACCTCGGCCGGCAGAAAGACGCCGGTGAGCTGGCCCCCGAGCAGGTCAGCCTCGGCAAGCTCAACAACGTGCGCGAAGCCATCGAGATCGCCCGCACCGCCCGCACGGTGCTCGGCGCCAGCGGCATCACCGGGGAGTATCCCGTGATGCGGCACGCCAACAACCTCGAATCGGTGTTGACCTACGAAGGCACCAGCGAGATGCATACGCTGATCATCGGGCAGGCACTCACCGGCGTCGGCGCCTTCCGCTGATCCCGGCACCGTCTGCCCGCCACGACGTCAGGAGGCACATGGCCGGCCCTCGGAAAGAGGCTCTCGACGACCACTTCACCACGGTCGTCTCGCAACTGTCGGCGCCTGCGGTTCGCCAGGCGTGGCCCGACACTGCGCTGAGCACCGACATGGCGCTGACACTGTTCGACGCCCAGCTGGCCAGCCGCCACCTGGACCTCGCGGCCAGGTGGCTGCGGGCACAGGGCAAGGGTTTCTACACCATCGGCTCGTCGGGGCACGAGGGCAACGCCGCGGTCGCCGCGGCCCTGCGGCTCACCGACCCGGCCCTGCTGCACTACCGCTCGGGCGGGTTCTACGCCGCGAGGGCCGCGCAGGCGTGCGGCACCGACCCGATCCGCGACGTGCTGCTCGGCGTCCTGGCGGCCACGTCCGAGCCGATCTCGGGTGGCCGGCACAAGGTGTTCGGCCGGCACGATCTCAACGTCATCCCGCAGACCTCGACCATCGCCTCGCATCTGCCCCGCGCGGTGGGGGTGGCGTTCGCGATCGCGCGTGCCCGCAAGCTCGGCGTGCCGTGTGCGTGGCCCGACGACGCGGTGACGGTGTGCAGTTTCGGCGACGCCTCGGCGAACCACTCGACAGCCGTCGGCGCGATCAACGCCGCACTGCATGCCGCCTACCAGGGCCTGCCCATGCCGCTGTTGTTCGTGTGTGAGGACAACGGCATCGGCATCAGCACCAGGACCCCGCGCGGCTGGATCGCCAACGCCTACGGCAACCGACCCGGCCTGCAGTACTTCGCCGCCGACGGCAGCGACCTGTCCTCGGCGTACGACACCGCGCAGGCCGCGGCGGACTGGGTGCGCAGACACCGCAAACCGGCGTTCCTGCATCTGAGCACCGTCCGGCTGATGGGCCACGCCGGCTCCGATTACGAGCCGTCCTACCGTAGGCCCGAGGAGATCGTCGCCGACTTCGACCGCGACCCGGTGCTCAACACCGCGAAAATGCTTGTCGCACACGGAATTCTGTCACCCGATCAGGCGCTGCAGCGCTATGAGGACAAGCGGGCGGAGGTCATCGACTGCGCGCGTGAACTGAGCGCCGCGCCGCAACTCGGCAGCGCCGAGGCCGTGCTGGAACCGCTGCGCGAGGCCCTCGACGAGGCGAAAGAGGTGTCGGTCGCTCCGGCCGCGGGCGACACCCCACTCACGCTCGCGCTGGCCGTCAACCGGGCGTTGCACGACGTGCTCGCCGAGTATCCCGAGGCCCTGGTGTTCGGTGAGGACGTCGCACGCAAGGGCGGGGTGTACGGGGTGACCCGAGGGTTGCAGGCCGCGGCGGGCCCGGCCCGCGTGTTCGACACCCTGCTCGACGAGCAGACCATCCTGGGTCTGGCGCTCGGCGCGGGCGTGTCCGGTCTGCTGCCCATCCCCGAGATCCAGTACCTCGCCTACCTGCACAATGCGGCCGACCAGATCCGGGGTGAGGGGGCCACGCTTCAGTTCTTCTCCAACCGCCAGTACCGCAACCCCATGGTCGTGCGGATCGCGGGCTACGGCTATCAGAAGGGTTTCGGCGGGCATTTCCACAACGACAACTCGATCGCCGCGATCCGCGACATCCCCGGTGTGGTGATCGCGTCCCCGGCGCGTCCCGACGATGCGGCGGCGATGCTGCACACGTGTGTGGCCGCGGCGAAAACCGCTGGGGCGCTGTGCGTCTACCTCGAGCCGATCGCGCTGTACCACACCAAGGACCTCCACGAGGACGGCGATCAGGGCTGGTTGGCGCCGTATCCGGGGCAGCCGGTGCCCATCGGGCGCGCCCGCACCTACGGCGACGGGAACGACCTGACGATCCTCACGTTCGGCAACGGTCTGTGGATGAGCCTGCGGGTGGCCCGGCGACTCGAACAGCGCGACATCGCCGTGCGGGTCGTGGACCTGCGATGGCTCGCGCCGCTGCCGGTGGACGACATGGCACGCGAGGCCGCCGCGACGGGGCGTGTCCTCATCGTCGACGAGACCCGGCAGACCGGTGGTGTCGGCGAGGGCGTGCTGGCCGAACTGCTCGCGCGCGGATACACGGGCCGTGTGGAGCGGGTGGCCAGCGCCGACAGCTTCATCCCGCTCGGCGACGCCGCGTTGCAGGTGCTGCTGTCCGAGGACACCATCGAGGCGGCGGCGGTGAAACTCCTCACCGAGGGATCTTGATAGCTTGGCCGGATGGCCGAACCGGTAGCACACACGCCCGATCCGACGCGCCCGTTGGCCGGCGTGCGGATCATCGAGATTTCCAGCTTCGTGGCCGTGCCGCTGGCCGGTATGACGCTCGCGCAGCTCGGCGCCGAGGTGGTCCGCGTCGACCCGATCGGCGGGGCCGCCGACTACCACCGCTGGCCGGTCACGGACGGCGGCGACAGCATCTACTGGGCCGGTCTGAACAAGGGCAAACGGTCGGTGGCCGCCGACATGCGCTCGCCCGAAGGGCAGCAGGTGGTGCAGAGGCTCATCGCCGAGAGCGGTGTGCTGATCACCAATGCCGCTGGGCGACAATGGCATTCCTACGAGGAACTCGCGGCGCTGCGGTCCGATCTGATCCACGTCGAGGTGTCCGGCCGCGCCGACGGCGGCACCGGGGTCGATTACACCGTCAACGCGGCGCTCGGATTCCCGCTCGTCACAGGGCCTGCGGAGGTTTCCACACCGGTCAACCACGTGCTGCCGGCCTGGGACGTGAGCTGCGGGCTGTACGTGGCGCTCGCGGTGACCGCGGCCCTGCGCCACCGCGACGCCACCGGTGAGGGCGCCCGCATCAGCGTCCCGCTGGAGAACGTCGCCCTTGCCACGACGGGCAACCTGGGGTTCCTCACCGAGGTGATGATCAACGGTACGTCCCGGGAACGCCTGGGCAACAGCCTGTTCGGCACGTACGGCCAGAACTTCACCAGCAGTGACGGGGTCTTCTTCATGCTCGTCGCGCTCACGGGGCGGCACTTCCGTGACCTCACCGAGGTCACCGGCACCACCAAAGCCGTTGCGGCGCTGGGCGAGGCACTGGGCGCCGATTTCACCGACGAGGGGCAGCGCTACACCCACCGCGACGCGCTGACCGGTCTGTTCACCCTGTGGTTCAGCGAGCACACCGCCGACGAGATCACCGAGGCGCTTTCGGGCACCTCGGTGTTGTGGGAGCGTTACCGCACCTTCGCCGAGACGGCAGGCGACCGCCGCGTCACCGACAACCCGCTGTTCACCCCGCTCGACCAGCCGCGGATCGGCCGGTATCTCGCACCGGGCCTGCCGGTGTCGATCGGCGGGGTGTACCCGGCCGCGGTCGCCGCGCCTGCGCTGGGCGACGACACCGCCGCGGTGCTCGCCGAACACCTCGGACTCAGCGCCGAGAAGATCGCCGAGCTCACCGAATCCGGCATCGTCGCAACCGGTTCCGCGCAGAAGTGAGCGAACTGCCACGGCTGCTCGACCTCGACGAGCACGACGACGAGGACACCTGGACCGGGCCTGCGAGCGGGCCAGACGGCAAACGCGCATTCGGTGGGCTGCGCGCGGCGCAGAGCCTGGCCGCCGCGGCTCGCACCGTGGGCGACGACCGCGCGCCGACCAACATGCACATGCAGTTCCTGCGCGGCGGCGACGCCGGCGAGCCCGCCCGCTACCGCGTGCACCGCGTCTACGACGGACGCACCGCGTCGGCGCGTCGCGTCGACGCCCACGAGCACGGCCGGTTGCTCACCACGGCCACGGTGTCGTTCGCGACGCCGCTGCCCGGGCCGGAGCACGGCCGCCGCACGAGCGTGCCGCACGATCCCGAGGCGTTGCCGCGCACGGGCCCGCCGGGGCCCGCGCCGTCGCTGCCGCTCGACGAGTTCGACATCCGCATCGCCGACGACACGGCCGGCGGTGGATTCACGCGGCGGTTCTGGTGGCGGGTCACCACGGCGCTGCCCGACGATGCACTGCTGCACACCATGGTGGCGCTGTACATCACCGATCTGTACGGAATCGATCCCGCGCTCGGGGTGCACGGCCTGACGATGCGTTCACGCAGCCACCGCAGCGGCACGACCGATTCGTCGATGTGGTTCCACCGGCGGGTGCGCGCCGACGAGTGGAACCTGCTTGAGCAGACGTCACCGGCCGCGGCCCGTGGCCGCGGCATCATCACCTCGAGTCTCGTGCAGCTCGACGGCAGCGTCGTCGCCACGCTCGTGCAGGAGGGTTTGATGGCCGAGCGGACGACGGACTGAGCGCCGCGACCACCACGTGCGCGCGGCCGTGACGGCATACGTCACGGCCACCCCGACGACCAGTGACGCCAGCACCCCGAGGATGCGGTGGTCGCCGAACAGCGGATAGATCTGGTAATGCGTCAGATACGTGTACAGCGATGCCTCGGCCAGCACGCCGAGCACCGCGGCCACCGGTGCGGGGCACCGCAGCGCCGGAACCCAGATCAACAACGCGAACCCGGCCAGCACCATGAGTTCCCGTTGGCTGTCGCCGAAGTAGCCGTACACCCCGATGGCCAGCACCGCGGTGACCGCCACCCGCTGCCACGTGTGGGTGGCCTTCGCGGCGGCCCACCCGGCGGCGAAGAACCAGAACGCCAACACCGTGAAGCACGCCTGATCGTGCAGGTCGAACGAGATCAGGTTGTAGCGCAAGGCAAGTCCGGCCGCCAGGAACGCCGCCGCGAACGCGAACGGCTGTCTGCGCTCCAAACGGTCGGCGGCAGGCAGCCAGCACACGGCGGCCAGTGCCACCAGGATCCACACCAGCACCTCGACGAACCACAGGCGCCCGGCGGTCATGCTGTCGGGCGGTCCCAGAAACTTGTTGGCCAGAAACAGGTTGGTGACGTGGTAGTGGTCGGTGATCAGCAGCGCGATCGCGACCCACACGATCGACGGCACCGCGACACCCGCGATGGTCCGGCGCAGATGCCGCGACCGCTGTTCACGTGGCAGCGGTGTCAGGCAGAACCGCCCGAAGTTGTAACCCGCCACGGCGAGCAGCACGTGCGCGCCGCCCCACAGTTCGAACAGCTCGGCGTGCGAGCCCACGATCAGCACGATCGCGACTGCCCGCAGCGCGACGCTGGTCTCCACGGTGGCGCCCCAGCGCCGCCGCGGCGCCGCGCGGCGTTCCAGTTCGGACAGCGGCAGCCGGTGCCATTCGGCGGGCAGTTGCCCGAGGGCCCGTTCCAGACGCACCGACATCGCCACGTACGACAGCGAGTTGCCGCCGAGGTCGATGAAGCTGGCGTCGGGGTCGATGGAAGCCGGGTCGAGTTGCAGAACCTCGCCGAACAGCGTCCGCAGGTCGGTCACCTCGCCGGCCGGGACCTCGGTGGTGGTCCGGTCGCTGGCGAGTGCCCGCACCGCGGGATAGTCGGGCTTGCCCGAGTGCAGCCGTGGCAGTTCGTCGACGACGGTTGTGCGTACGCCCGAGGCCGGGATACGTGCCGCGGCCGCCACCAGCCGCGTGACCTCGGCGGCGGACGCCGGTGCGAGCGCGGCCACGGCGACACCGTCGTCGTCGCCGGTGCACAGGGCGGTGATGTTCTGTTCGGCCAGGCCCGATTCGAGACGCTGCAGGTCGATGCGCAACCCGAACAGCTTCACGAACCGGCTGCTGCGGCCCACGATCTCGAACAGGCCGTCGGCGCCGCGGCGCGCGATGTCACCCGTGCGCAGCGCGTCCAGGGTCGCGCCGAGCGCGAGATCGTCGGGACCGTGCGCGTAGCCGAGCATCACGTTGGGCCCGCGGTAGACCAGTTCCCCGGTGCCCTCGGGCCAGCCGTCGAGCTGTTCGATGTCGAACCGGCCGCCGGGGATCGGTGTGCCGATGGCCTCGGGGCGGGTCAGCGCCAGCTCGGCGGGCAGGTACGCCATGCGGGCGGTGGCCTCGGTGGCGCCGTACATCACCACCAGCTGCCAGCCCTGGCGTTGGCCCAGCTCCGCGAACCGCCGCACGCGCTCGGGCGCCATCCGGCCGCCTGCCTGCGTGATGTAGCGCAGATGCGGCAGCGACATGTCGTCGAAGCCGATGCGGTCCAGGAGTTCGAACGTGTGCGGCACGCCTGCGAAGCTCGTGCCGCGGTGCTCGGTGAACAGCTCCCAGAACGCGTCGTCGAGCACCGAATCCTCGGTGAGGATCAGTGCCGCACCCCGCAGGAGGTGGCTGTTGAGCACCGAGAGCCCGTAACAGTACGACAGCGGCAGAGTCGTTGCCGCCCGGTCGGTTTCGCGGATGCCGAGATACTCGGCTATCGCGGCGGCGTTGCTGCGCAGGTTTGTGTGTGACAGCCGCACGAGCTTGGGCGAGCCGGTGCTGCCCGACGTGGACATCAGAAGAGCCAGGTCGTCGTGCAGCCGGTGGGCGGGTCGGTCGTGACGGTGGCGGATCCCGTCGGCGTCGATCACGGTGTCGGGGGAGTAGGTCTGCGTGATCGCGGTGTGGTCACCACCAGGTGCGACCGGCAGCGCCACGTGGCCGCCGGCCAGCGCGGCGAGGTAGTGCACGACGGTCGCGATGTCGTTGCTGGTCTCCAGAAGCACCAGACGGCGCCCGGTGCCCAGCCGTGCCGAAGCGTCGGCCACCTGATCGGCGAGTTCGCGGTAGGTCACGTGCCGTTCGGCTGTGATCAGCGCGGTCCGGTCCCCGTGGGCACGCAGCGCGTCGAGCAGCGCAGATGAAGCCGCGTGCATCGGGTCGTGGGGTCCTTTCGCAGGCAAACGGTCTCTAGACCATACCGGCGCTCGCGCGTCGGTGAGCCGCGCCGTTGTCAGACCGGATGTCAGCTCCCGGTGCCAGTGATCCCAGAGACCCCAGTGACCCCGGCCACCCCGGTGCCCTCACTGACATCGAGCGCGGCGCGCACGATGCTGTCGGTGTCCAGGCCGTGGTAGCGGTACACCTCCTCGAGTGAGCCCACCTGGCCGAACCGTGACACCCCGAGGTTGGTCGCCCGCACCCGCTGGATGTTCGCCAGGAACGCCAGGGTGTGTGGATGTCCGTCCAGCACGGTCACCAGCGGCAGCGCCCGGTCGGCGGGGAACAGCTGATCGAGGATCCAGGTGTCGGCGCCGGTGTTCGCAGCGTCGTGACCCTGGCGGGCCTGCCACGCATCGAACAGCAGCCCGGGACTCGTCACGCAGACCACGTCGGCGGGCACGCCCTGCTCGGTGAGCCGGTCCGCGGCCGCGAGCGCCTCGGGCAGCACCGCGCCCATCGCGGCGATCGTGACGCGCGCGCCTGGGGCGCGGCGCAGCGGGTAGCCGCCCGCCACCACCTGGCGGCGGCGGCGCTCGCGCGCCGCGGGGTCGGTCGGCACCGCGGCCAGGGACTGATCGACGGGCCGCGTCGAGAGCCGCAGATACGCCGACGTGCCGCCGGGGCGGCCCAGCCGGCCCATGCTCGCCAGCAGCGTCCACTCGACGTCGATGGCGAACGCGGGTTCGTAGCTTATGCAGCCGGGTTGTTCGATGCCGATCGACGGCGTCTTGATCGACTGGTGCGCGCCGCCCTCGGCGGCCAGCGTGACTCCAGACGGGGTGCCCACGAGGATCGACTGCCCACCGGCGTAGATGCCGAACGACCACGGCTCCAGCGCGCGTTCGACGAACGGGTCGTACAGCACGCCGATCGGGAAAACTGGCTGGCCCCAACGGCTCCAGGTCGCGCCGAGCTCACCGAGCAGACCCACCAGGTTGGTCTCGGCGATACCGAGTTCCACGTGCCTGCCGCTGGGGCGTTCGTCCCAGTGCATGATGGTCTCGGCGTCGTCGGCGAACCAGTTGCGGCGTTCGGTGGCAGACCACACGCCCACCTTGTTCACCCAGCCGCCCAGGTTCGTCGTCGAACTGACGTCCGGGCTCACCGTCACCACACGTGCCGCGGCGTCGGGCGCCTCGCGGGACAGGTCCAGCAGCACGCGGCCCAGCGCGGCCTGCGTGGTGGCGGTGCCCTTGGGCGTGCGCCCGATGTCGCCGGGCACCGCGGGCGGATCGATGGCGGTGATGTCGTCGCGGCTGAGCCGTTGCGCGGCCGCGACGCACAATCGCCCGGCGTCGCTGTCCTGGGCGAACCGCTGCCACGGCGCGTTCGGGTCCATACCCAGACGTGTTGCCAGCGCGTCGAACTCGTCGTGCGACAGCAGCGCCGAGTGGTTCTGCGGATGGCCTTCGGTGGGCAGGCCGTGGCCCTTGACCGTGTAGGCGATGATCACCGTCGGACGGGTGTCGTCGATCTCGCGGTACGCCTGCGTGAGCGTCGCGAGGTCATGGCCGCCGAGGTTGCGGATCGCGGCGGTGAGCGTCTGGTCGTCGAGATCGGCGATCAGGGAAGCGATCTCGCCGCTGCGCGGGCCGTCACCGGGCAGGCGGGTGCGGATGTCGCCCGCGGTGCACCGCAGCAGCCGCTGGTACTCGGGATTCGGCATGTCCAGGATGCGTGACCGCAACGCGTCGCCACCCGGCCGGGCGAACAGCGACTCCAGCAGCCGCCCGAACTTCACCGTGATCACCTGCCAGCCCGCGGCGTCGAACATCTTCTCCAGACGCCGCGCCGCGATGTTGGGCACCACACGGTCCAGGGACTGCCGGTTGAGGTCGACGATCCAGACCACCTCGCCCAACTCGGCGATACCGGGATCCAGGATGGCCTCCCACACCGCGCCCTCGTCGAGTTCGGCGTCGCCCACCAGCGAGTACTGCCTGCCCGCGCCCGTCGGCCCGTAGTGCGCGTCGACGAACCGCCGCGCCACCGCGCCCCAGATCGGGGCCGTCGCACCGATACCCACCGATCCGGTGGAGTAGTCGACGGGATCAGGGTCCTTCGACCGGCTCGGATAGGACTGCAGGCCGCCGAACTGCCGCAGCGTCGTCAGGTACTTCTCGTCGAGCCTGCCCAGCAGGTAGTTCAGGCTGTGCAGCACGGGGGAGGCGTGCGGTTTCACCGAGACCCGGTCACCCGAGCGGAGCTGCTCGAACCACAGCGCCGTCATGATGGTCACCATCGACGCGCTCGACGCCTGATGGCCGCCGACCTTGAGACCTGAGGTGTTGGGGCGGACCCGGTTGGCGTGATGGATCATCGCGGTCGACAACCACAGGACGCGCTGTTCGATCTGTTGCAGCGTGTCCAGTCGTGCGGTGTCGACATCGAGGGTGTGTGCAGCGGTGAGAGACATGGGTCCTGCCTGAGCGACGGTGAGCAGAAAGCTCATTCCAGTCGAGCACTGACCGCCACTCACGGCAACAACGAGTTGGTTCGGCGGGCACAATGCTCATCAGTGCGCAATTCGACCCTGAGGGAGTGAGCGTTATGCGCAAGACCGATGCCCGCATCGACGACATCGACGCACGGATCCTGCGCGCCCTTTCGGCCGATCCGCGCGCCACCGTCGTCGGCCTCGCGGAGGCCACCGGCCTGGCGCGCAACACCGTGCACGCGCGGTTGGCCAGGCTGGAGACCGAGGGTGCGCTGCGGTCGTTCGAGCGGCGCATCGACCCGGCGGCCCTCGGCTTCCCGCTGACCGGCTACATCATGGTCGTGGTCACCCAGCGGAAACTGGCAGGCATCGCCGAGGCGCTGGCCGAGGTCCCCGAGGTTCTCGAGGTGCACGGGCTCAGCGGCGTCACCGACCTGCTGGTCCACATCGTCGCCCGCGACACCGACGATCTCTACCGGGTCGCCGGGCGGATCCTCGACATCGACGGCGTCGAGAAGACCACCACGAGCCTGGTGATGCGCAGCCTGGTCGATTACCGCGTCGGACCGCTGCTGAACGGACGCGGATGAGGGCGGCGGGCGTCGTCGAACCCTGAAGTCGGCCGCGCTCGCAACGGTTGGGGTATCTGCGACGTTCATACCTTCTGGGAGCAGGCGCGAAGCGACGTGAGGGGGACGCGTAGTGACCTCAGCAGGACAGGTGGGTGTGGCCTCGGAGGTGTTGGACCGGCTACCGGTCACCAGATGGCACTGGAGACTGGTGTTCCTGGTCGGCATCGGGACCTTCTTCGACCTCTACGAGGTGTTCCTCGGCGGTGTGCTCGCACCGGTGATGGCAGCCCAGTACGAGCTGGGCGATCTGGGGAAGGCGATGGTGATCGCCGCCGGTTTCGCGGGGATGTTCGTGGGGGCGAACATCCTGTCGGTGGCGGCCGACCGGTTCGGGCGACGCCGCGTGTTCATCCTCAACATGGTGCTCTACGCCGTGTTCTCGCTGGCCTCGGCGTTCGCGCCGGATCCCGAGATCTTCGTGATCCTGCGATTCCTGTCCGGAATCGGCCTGGGTGCGGAGTTGTGCTCGTCGACTCCTACCTCGCGGAGATGCTGCCGGCACGGGCGCGAGGACGAATGACGGCATGGGCGTACACGATCGGATTCCTCGGGGTGCCCATCGCCGCGCTGCTCGGTGGTCGATTCGTCGCCCGCCACGAGATCCTCGGCATCGACGGTTGGCGGTGGTTGCTGATCCTGGGCGGCCTCGCCGCGGTGTTCGTGCTCGCGGTCCGCTCGATGCTCCCCGAGTCACCACGCTGGCTGGAGATCCGCGGACGCCACGCCGAGGCGCGCGTGGTGGTCGAATCCATCGTCGAGGCGGTGGGGGCCGACGTAGGACCGCTCGACGTCATACCGGACGGGCGCGGCGGTGCGAGCCGTCACGGTGAAGACGAGGTGCGGCGCGTCACCGACGTTCTGCGGATCGCGTTCCGCGACTATCGATCCCGCAGCGTCATGCTGATCATCTTCCAGGTGCTGCAGACCGTGGCGTACTTCGGGTTCGGCACGCTGGCTCCACTCGTGCTGGTGCACAAAGGGTTTCATGTCACCGAGTCGCTGGCCTACTCGGCGCTGAGCTTCGCGGGTTATCCGCTGGGGTCCCTCGTGTCGGTGCCCCTGGTGGAACGCTTCGAGCGCAAACACCTGATCATCGCCTCGGCGTTGGCGATCGCGGTGTTCGGTGTGGTTTTCGCCGCGGCGTCGAGTGTCGCGGTGATCGTGGCCGCCGGTTTCCTGCTCACCGCGGTCTCCAACGTGTTCTGCAACGCCTTCCACATCTATCAGGCCGAGATCTTCCCGACGGCGATCCGCAGCACCGCCAGCGGGGCCGCGTACTCGCTGTCGCGTGCGGCCTCAGCCGTGTTGCCCTTCATCGCCGTTCCGCTTCTCACGGCGTTCGGGCCGGTGGTGGTGTTCGCCGGGTCCGCGGTGCTGATCGTGCTGCTGTGTGTCGACGTGGCCGTGCTCGGCCCGCGCAGTACGGGGCTGGATCTGGAGACCGTGCAGCAGCCCGTAGGCGTGGCGCCTTACCGCTAGCCGGTACAGGCCGGTAGTGACAGCACCCTCACAGGTTGGGGGTCTGCGGCGATGTGCGCACCTTCGGTTCTTCGAAAGGCTTATGCCCACCGAATGAGCCTTGACCAGTGAGGATGCGCCATGAACAACGACCATGCCACCACCCGCCCGTCGATTGTGCGCACAGCCTTCGTGGGGGTGACGCTGGCGGCACTCGGCCTCGTGATGGGCGTGGTGGGCCTGCAGGCCGCGGGCACCGCGTCGGCCGCCCCGTCGTCACCGTGCGCAGATGTCGAGGTGGTCTTCGCGCGCGGCACGTTCGAGGCGCCCGGGGTGGGCGACACCGGCCAGGCGTTCGTCAACGCGCTGGGCGCGCAACTTCCCGGCAAGAACATCGCGGTGTACGCCGTGAACTACCCGGCGTCCCTTGACTTCAACGACGCCGCCCTGGGAGTGGCCGACGCCGCGCGGGAGGTTCAGGCGGTGGCTGCCGGTTGCCCGGACACCCAGATCGTGCTCGGCGGGTATTCGCAGGGGGCCGCGGTGGCCGGCTACACCACGAGCGGTGCCGTGCCCGCGGGGTACGCGTTGCCCGCGGGCATCACGGGCCCCATGCCGCCCGCCATCGCCCCGCATGTCGCGGCGGTGGTGCTGTTCGGCACCCCGTCCCCGTTCTTCCTCGGGCTGGTGGACCATTCGGCACCCCCGCTGGTGATCGGGCCGGCCTATGCCGCCAAGACCTTGCAGCTGTGCAACACCGGTGACCCGGTCTGCTATCCGGGCGGGCTGGACCGGGCGGCCCACAGTGCCTACAAGAGCAACGGAATGGCCGACCAGGCAGCGCAATTCGTCGTCGATCACCTCGGGGCCACGTCGACGGCCACACCGGCCCAGGTGGTGTCGGCCACCACCCATCCCTGACCGCCCACCGCTCCCCGCGGCAGGCCCGGCGAACATCCGGGGCTGCCGCGGGTCGGCATTTTCAGAACGTGGCGTCTGCGGGCAGTTCGATGTCGGCGACGGCGATGTTCTCCTCGAGATGCGCCACCGAGGACGTGCCGGGGATCAGCAGGATGTTGGGCGCCAGGCTCAGGGTCGCCGCGAGCGCGATCTGCGCAGGCGTGTAACCGAGTTCGCCCGCCAGCTTCTTCACCGTCGGGTTGCCGAGCACCGGGTTGTCGGGCACGAATGCCGATCCCAGCGGGAAGAACGGCACGAACGCGATACCGCGTTCGGTACACAGGTCCAGGACGGGCTGCGACGTGCGGTCGGCGATGTTGTAGGCGTTCTGCACGCACACGATGTCGGTGCGCTGCAACGCGATCTCCAGATGCTCGCAGACGATGTTGCTCAGCCCGATACCGCCGATCAGGCCTTCGTCGCGCGCGGCGATCATCGCGTCGAGTTGCCGCTCGAACAGTTCGCGATTGACCGCGCGGCCGTCGGGGTCGTCGAACACGCGCAGGTTCACCGCGGCCAACTGGTCCACTTTCAGTGTGTGCAGGTTGGTCTCGATGTCCTTGCGCAGCTGTTCGGGTTCCTGTGCGGGCAACCAGTTGGCCTGATCGTCACGCGTGCCACCGACCTTGCTCACGATGGCCAGATTCTCGGGGTAGGGGTGAAGGGCCTCGTAGATCAGTTCGTTGGCGACGTCGGGCCCGTAGAACTGCGCGGTGTCGATGTGGTCCACGCCGAGTTCGATCGCGCGCCGCAACACGGCGATCGCCTGGTCGTGGTCGCGCGGTGGCCCGAACACATGGGGGCCCGGCAACTGCATGGCGCCGAACCCGACGCGATGGACGGTGAAAGATCCGAGGGCGAACGTCGACGCACCCATGTCAACTCCTTTGGTGTCAAACTATATCGCCTCGAACAATATGAGAGCGAACAAAAGGCTGTCAACGGGTGTGGCCCGAGATGGTCTAGATGAGGCTGTCGGCGAGCTTCGACAGCAGCTTGGTCAGAGTGTCCTGTTCTTCGGTCGACAGGCTGGCGAACATGCCGTGGGCGGCCTCGGCGTAATCGGTCAGCCAGCGCTTGGCCTGGGCGCTGCCCTGTGCGGTGGTGGTCAGGCGGATAGCGCGGCGATCATCCGGATCAGGGGCGCGTTCCACGAGGCCTTCGCGTACCAGGGCTTCGACGAGGCTGGATGCCGTGCCCTGCGTGACGCCGACGGCCCGCGCGAGATCGGCGAGTCGGACCGGCTGCAGGCGCTGCACCTCGGCCAGCAGTTTGGACCGGGGAGTCGACACGCCGTGCTCGCCGAGCTGCTCGTCGAAGGTGCGCACCACGCATTTGGCGGCGCGGCCGAAGGCGTCGGCAAGCGCCGCTGCGCGTCGCTGATCGGCGTTCACCGAGCACTCCCTTTCGCAAAGTGGATCTCAGGGTACCAACGAGCGGGAGGCCGGAATCGACAGCCGGTGCGTTCACAGCGCGGTGTTGAGCCGTTTCCAGACCTCACCGTAGGCGGCGAGCTCGCTGAACCCACCGTCGACCGCCAAATCGATCCCGGTGATGAAACTGGCCTCGTCGCTGGCCAGAAACAGTGCCGCGGAAGCCATTTCGGAAGGCTGTGCGGCGCGGCCGAGCGGAGTCAGGCTCCTCAGCTCGGCGAACACCCGGCTGCCCGCGTCCACCATCGGCGTCTCGACGACACCGGGGTGCATCGCGTTCACCCTGATGCCCGATGAGGCCAGTTCCATGGCGGCGGCCTTGGTGAGCCCGCGCACTGCCCATTTGGAGGCCGAGTACGCGGCGACAGGATGGCCCATGATCCCCGCCGTTGAGCCGATGTTGATGATGCTGCCGTTGCCGGAGCGCTTCATCAGAGGCGCGCACGCCTGCATCCCCAACATCTGTCCTTTGGTGTTGACCGCGACAATCCGATCCCATTCTTCGGATGTCGTGTCGGTGAGCTGATGGCGGACGTTGATACCGGCGTTGTTGATCAGCACATCCAGTCGTCCGGCGCCGGCATCGATGTGGGCGACGGTCCGACTCCACTGTTCGGCATCGGTGACGTCGAGGAATCTGAAATCCGCCTGTAGCCCGGATCCGCGGAGTTCGGCCGCCAGTTTCTCGCCTTCTTCCTCCAGGACGTCGCAGATGTAGACATGGGCACCGTGCTGCGCGAAAAGCCTGGCCTCGGCTTCACCTTGACCGCGCGCACCGCCGGTGATCAGTGCGACCTTGCCGGCCAGCCGTCCCTGTCCTGAGCGCCCGCGGGACGCCTCGGAAACGCCGGCCGCCCTCGGCTCGAGCGCGAGCGTTTCCACCCGTTGGATCCCGGGTGCGTCGGTGGCGGGGCGTGCGCCGGATTCGTCGGTGTGACACACGATCTCGACGACGATTGTCGGATCCGACGGTGACGCCGAGATGCCCAGTGTCTCCGTCCCGCGGTCTTGGCGTCGGTCGTGCGACGCCGACGTCTGCAGGAAGTGCGCGGCGGTCTCCGGTGACCGGAAGTGGTAGCGCAGTAACTCGTAGGTCGGCATGGGAGTGTCCTATTCCGAACGAAGATCAGTTATGTGCGGGGCGGCGCTGCGAAGCCACGATGGTGTTGCGCAGAACCCCGAGTTTCTCCACCTCCACCTCGACGTGGTCGCCCGGGTGGAGCAGCCAGGCTGGGGTGCGGGCGTAACCGACGCCCGACGGAGTGCCCGTGGCCAACAGATCACCGGGCCGCAGTGTGAGTGTGCGGGATATGTGCGCCAGCGTCTCTCCGACCGTATAGACCATCTCGTCGGTCGAGGCGTCCTGCACGGTTGTGCCGTTGACGCGGGTGCGGACGCGCAGACCGTCGCGGAGGTCCCCCACGTCGTGGGCCGGCACGAGGGGCCCGAGTGGTCCCGAGCGGTCCGCGTTCTTCCCGAGGATCCACTGTGAGGTGATCTTCTGGGCGCGGCGAGCCGTGACGTCGTTGAACGTCGAGTATCCGACCACCGCGTCGAGCGCCTCATCGGCTGTCGCACAGGAGAGTTCGCGGCCCACCCAGGCCACCACCTCGCCCTCCCAGTCGAGCCCTTCTTCGTCGGTGGGAACAGGGATCTGGGCGCCGTCGACGGTGAGCGTGGACGGCCACCGGGCGAACAGTGTCGGGAACTCGGGCAGCGGCTCGGCCCCGTAACTGCCCTCGGCCACATGTTTGAGGTAGTTGAGGCCGATGCAGATCACCTTTGCGCCGGGCAGGACCGGTGGCACCAGGGTCACCTCGTCGCGTGGCAGCACTGCTCCTGCGGGCTCCTCGGCGAGGTGAGCCGTTGGATCGCACCAGAACTCGTCAAGGCCGGCGAGAACCCGGACCGCGTCGCCGGTATCCGTCAGGGCGGCGACCTCGACGCGATCCGATCCGGTCCGCCTGATTCCGACGACGCGCATGCGCATTCCTTCCTAAACCGGGTGAAAACCCTCTAACCCTTCGAAGGTTTTTGTGATTGAATGCGACTATGCCGGACAAACCACCCGAGAAGCAAGCGGCTGCGTCCCCTCGCCGCCGTGGGGTCAAGGCCATGCCACCGGATCTCGGTCCGCGCACGCGGGCCGAACAGCTCGCGGCGGTCATCGATGCCCGCATCCGCGACGGTGAATTTCGGCCCGGCGAGTCGATCGGCACGCTGGAGTCGTTGCGGGCGGAGACGAAATTCGCGTATTCGACGGTCAGCGAGGCGGTGCGCCTGCTGCGTGATCGCGGGATCATCGAGATCCGGCCGGGTCGCGGCGGCGGACTGTTCGTCGCCGACGCGGGACCGGTGGTGCGGATGCGTCGCACCCTGCTCAGGGTGTCCGACCACCCCGAGACGGTGGCCGACGCCGTCGAGTTGCGGGACCACCTCGAGATCCTGATCGCCACGTCGGCGGCACGCCATCGCACCACCCGTGACGTCGCCGACCTTCGTGCCTTGCTCGACGCCATGGAGCAGGCCGACACCTGGGAGGACTTCGTCCGCGAGAACTGGGTGCTACACGAGCGGATCGCCCAGATCTGCCCGAACGAGATGGCGCGGGCGGTCTACGTGGGGACTCTCGGCCACCTGCGCTCCACCTCGTCGTCGTCCCCCGACGACCACACTTCCGACGAGTACCGACAGCAACGCGTGCACGTCCACCGCGAACTCGTCGACGCCATCGAATCCGGAGACGAGAACGCCGTGCGAGACGTGGTCACCCGCCACAACGCCCCCGTGTGAGAGGTTCGCCATGACCAGCAATTTTCGTGAGTATCTCTTCGCCCCCGACCATCCCCGGCTGGCCGAACTGCGAGAGCTCGATGCCTACGCCTATCGGACGGTGGCACGCCGGCCGGGGACGTTCACCGGCGATCTGGTCGCCGGATGGACCCCCTTGTACAAGAACGAGTTTCGCGGTGTCACCGAGGACGGCACGCTGCGTGAGGACGTGCACTGCCTTGAACCGGCACGGGCGGGAGAAGCGGCACCGGTTCCGGAGATGGTGGCTGCGGCCGCGGACCTGCTGGCCGGCCTCGACGACGAGAGCCGAGAGCGGATCCGGTATCGCGTCGACGCCCCGGAATGGCAGACCTGGGCCAACCCGGAGTTCATGCAGTTCGACACCGGGATACGCCTGGAGTTCCAATCCGAGGACGTCCGACGCAAGGCCCTGCGATTGATGGCGTCGTCGCTGAGCCCGCAGGGTTACGAGCTGGCGCGCAACATGATGCTGATCAACGGATTCCTCGGCGAGGTCGTCGGTTTGCCAGGCATTCTCAACGAATTCAGTTACAACATGGCGATCTACGGCACACCTCATGAAACCAGACCGTGGGGATGGCAGGTGTTCGGTCATCACCTGGCCGTGAACTGCTTCGTGGTCGACGGCCGGATGGTCATCAGCCCGCTGTTCCTGGGTGCCGAGCCGAACGAGATCGACGAAGGGGAGCACGCCGGGGTCACCTCGTTCGGGACCCGCATCGAGTTGGGGCTGGCGCTGATGGCCGAGCTGACGCCCGAACAGCGCTGCGCAGCAACCGTGTACGAGCAGATGGTCGATCCCGCGATGCCGCCGGGACGTGTACACCCGGGTGACGAACGTCATCT
Source organism: Mycolicibacterium smegmatis (assembly GCF_001457595.1). Lineage (GTDB taxonomy): Bacteria > Actinomycetota > Actinomycetes > Mycobacteriales > Mycobacteriaceae > Mycobacterium > Mycobacterium smegmatis. The sequence goes on from NZ_LN831039.1 coordinate 2,632,470, forward strand.
CGCCGGCGCGTTCCAGGACAATCGGCAGATCCCGTTCGAGGGTGTACGCGTGGCCGACCTGTCCTGCCGGGCACAAGAACTCGTTCTCGAAATCGTCGAACAGTTCGTCGCGCTGTTGCCGGACGGACCTCGCGCCGCACGTATGCGCGAAGTGCGGAAAATGCTCTCGCAGACCTGGTTCAGCTGGATCGGCGGGCACCGCCCCGGCGACGTCTTCTATTACCGCGTCCAATCACCGGTGATCATCGCCGAACTCGATCACCACTGTGGGGTGTTCCTCGACTACGACACCCCCAAGCCCTTCCACATCCACACGGTTGTCCGTACCCCGCACGGCAACGACTACGGGCGCGCATACTTACGGCAATGGGAGCAGGGGCACCGATGAGCGTCAGCACCTCGAGGACGGTGAGCGGCGAGGTGGCTCGCCATCATGTGGCCAACCTGCTCTACACCTACGTCGACATCGCCGACCGCAAGGACATCGACGCGGCCGTGGGTCTTCTGGGGAATGCGCGTGTCCGGTTCCCGGACAACGGTTTCGAGACCATCGACGATGCCCGGCCGTTCTTCACCCGCTTGTGGGCATCGTCCACCGCGCACCGGCACGATGTCGGCAACCTCCGCGTGGAACCCGGTGCGGGTTCGTACTGGCGTGCATACGCCCACTACACGCGTTGGTTGTTCACGCCGGGTCCGGTGCTGCACACGCTCGGCGAGTACGCGCTCGACATCGATGCGCGAACGTGGTCGATAACAGCCCTGACGGTGACCAGAACGTGGATGAGGGCCGAAAGTGGCTGACATAGGCCGGTCCACGCTGGTGCTGGACGCGCTCGCCGAAGCGTCGAAGCCACTTACGCTGAGTGAGCTCGCCACTCGCACGGGACTGCCTCGCTCCACGGTGCATCGCATCGTGCAGTCTCTTGAGCGCAGTCTGTACCTGGTGCGGGGAGTCGACCGCCACGGTTACTCTCTGGGCCCGGGCCTGCTCAAGTTCGGGATGAACGCGCATCTGCGCCTGCTGGCCGGCAACCGCCCCCTGCTGGCCCGTCTTGTGCGTGAGGTGGGCGAGAACGTCGAACTGGCCATATTCAGCGGGCGCGAAGTGGTGGTGGTCGACCAACTCGCGTCGGTGAACCGACTGCACGGCGTCACCAAGGTCGGGAAGAGCTTCTCGCTGCACGCCAGTTGTATCGGCCTGGCGCTCTTGGCCCATCTGCCCGACGATCAGGTGGCAGGGCTTCTCTCGCCACCGCTGCAGCGGTTCACCGAACACACCGTCACGGACCTGCCCGCCATCATGGGCAGGCTCGACGAGGTGCGACGTACCCAGATCGCCGTGGACACCGAGGAGCACGACGTGGGGATCTGCGCGGTCGCCACCGCCTTCCCAGGGCCTACCGGCGCTCTGCAGGCGGTGGCGGTCGTCATGCCCACCGCGCGATTCCGGGCAAAGCGTGAGCGGGCCGTCGAGAGCCTCCAACGGATCAACCCGCTGCTCGCGCACCGCAACTGAGCGCGGCGGACGTCACCACGGCGCACGTCACCACGGCGCAACCGGCGGAATCTTGTCCCTGTTCTCGGCGACGTACAGTCCGCCGAGGATGCGCGACAGAAACGTGAATTCGTTGTAGGCGTGCAGCAACAGGTTGCGAGCCAGCTCATCTGGGACTTCGGCTGCGACCTCGGAGGGGGTCAGACCCATTGCAGGCAGATCCGTGCCGAGGTGGAAGTGGCTGCGCAAGGCGAACCCCCATGGAGTGTCCCGCCCGACGTGCAGCAGGCGACCGCCCAAGATCTTGCCGGATGTGTCTCGCGGCGGGTGATGGCCGGTTCCCACCCGGCCGAGGACCGATCCGCTGACGTCACCACGATCCACCGCAGTGCGGTACCTCTCGGCGTCGAACACGTCGTCGGCACCGTGGAACTGGGTGACGAGTTCGGCGGCGGGGGCGTCGGCGAACCGTTCGACGACGATGTGTTCGCTGCCCACGTGGGTATCCGGCGACAGGTCGCCGGCCCAGTGGCTGGAGACGTGGTCGATCGGGTGCCACCAGATGTACTTCTGGGTATCGCAGCGCCAGCGGAACCACCACTCGAACATCGCGGTCTTGCAGTCGTGCATGTCGGTGCGGGCCGCGATGTGCAGGGTCCCGTCATCGAGGCGCCGATACCCGGTCTCCATCGGTAGCGGCAGGGGATCGAGAAGCTCGTTCCAGTCGATCGTGGTCATGGTGTTGTCGGCGTTCCCTTCTGAATTGTTCACTGTCACCGCGACACCGGGTGTGCGGACACCACGGATTGTCCGGACACGCTGGTGAGCAGGCCGGTGATCAGGTCGTGAGTCCGGTCGGCCGGTCCGGCGCCGTAGACATGGAAGTCCGGGCGGATCACGACGGTGTCGGCGCCGAGTTCGTCGAGCCATGCGCGGTAGGTGCCGTCGACATCGTCGGCGACGACGATGCCTGCACTCGGCGTGCCCGCCAGCGCGACCGACGCCATCCCGAGATCTGCCAGGCCGGAACGCACATCGGGCGAGATCTCGGCCAGCGTCGCCGCGGTCCGTGTGATGACGGCGCCCGGCCCGCCCAGCGCATCGTCGAACAGAGTGGGTTCGGCCGAACCCATCCGGATCCGCCCCTGCCTGGCGAGCGTGCCACCCGCTTCGCCGACGTGCAGGCCCGCACCCAGGCCGGGGCGCGGCGGCGCGGGAGGCGCCATCCCGGCCCGCCAGTCGGCAATCATGCGTTCGTCGCGCGCGGCCGCCTCGTGCTCGTCGGTGATGCAGATGACCTGCCCCAGCGAGGTGGAGAACTTCACGAAAGCCACAGCGTGGTGCAGGCGTTCGCTGCCGTAGGTGTCCAGTAGTCCGGCGTCGGCGCGCCCACGCAGGACCGCATCGAGCTTCCACGACAGGTTCATCGCGTCACGCATGCCGGCACCGAGGCCCTGGCCTGCGAACGGCGGCATCAGATGGGCTGCGTCACCGGCGACCAGCACGCGCCCGTCACGCCATCGATCGGCCCAGCATGCCTTGAAGGTGTACACCGCGTGGCGCTCCAGTCGAGCATTGCCGGGGCCCACTCCGAACGGCGCGAGCAACTCCCACGCCTTTGCGTCCGTGTTGAGTTCCTCGCGGCTCTCGTGGGGGAGACGCATGAACTCCCACCGCCGTCGGCCGGGTCCCCCAGGAACCATCGTCGCCGGGCGCCGGTGATCACAGCTCTGCACCGCGATGTGCGGAAAGTTCAGTTCGTGCGACGGTTTCACATCGACCACCAACCAATCGAAGTAGTAACCGTCGTTGTGCCAGCCCAAGCCGGCCCACTCGCGGACCTTGCTGTTGGCGCCGTCGGCGCCGATGACCCACTCGGCGTCGATCGTCATCTCGGCACCGGTCGAGGCCGACCGGATCGCCACAGTCGCGCGATCCTCGCACTGCCTCAGCGCGGTCGCCTCCCATCCGCGGATGACGCGAACGTTGTCCACGCCTGCGACGTGTGCTTCCAGTGCATCCTCGAGCGCCGGCTGGTTGAAGAAATATGTGTTGTACCAACCCGATTCGCCTCGACCGCTCCAGTCGACGTCCAGCAGGGTGTCGTTATCGCCGTTGCGCCACCGGTACATGTCGTCGTAGGGCTCGGTGATGTGCGGGATCTTGTCCGGGCTCAGGCCGACCGACTGGAGGATCCGTGCGACGTCCGAACAGTGGGTCACCGCGCGCGGCAACGGATAGCTGGCCTCGTTGCGGTCGACGACGATGACCGAATGGCCGCGGCGGCCCAGCTGAACAGCGAGGAGCTTTCCCACCGGGCCGAAGCCGACGATCACGACTTCTGTGGTCATCTGGTGTGCGGAGGCACGGCTGGTGTTCAAGGCGATCCATTCTCACGAGCAGGCAGGGTGGCTGCGCTCAGGATGGGTGCCGGTCACGCTGTGTGTCAGTCGTGACGTCCCGTATTTCGGGACACTGAACGCAGCCCGGCCGGGCCGGCTGGGGAATTGACGCGCGTCGAACCCGTTGCAGGCGGGAACGTATGTCGTAGTCGTCTTGCCGATCACCCCGAACCGTGACAATCTTCAGATTGTCAACAAAACTACGACCTGGTCGGATGATCTCATCGCGACCCGATCGCACGTATGCGGTCAGTCCGTTCAGTGTCGATGCACGACGAGGAGGGCCCGTGGGCTCCAGAAACGGCTCCGAGAACGGCTCCGAACACACCTCACCACCCGCCGTCGGCGATCAACCCCCCGCAGTCGTACGGAAGGCGGTGGCCGCATCGGCCATCGGCAATGCGACCGAGTGGTTCGACTACGGCATCTACGCCTACGGCGTCACGTACATCTCCGCGGCGATCTTCCCGGGCGATGCCGGGACCGCCACGCTGCTCGCGCTCATGACATTCGCGGTCTCGTTCCTGGTCCGGCCTCTCGGCGGTTTCGTGTGGGGACCGCTCGGTGACCGCCTGGGCCGCAAGCGCGTCCTGGCCATCACGATCCTGATGATGGCAGGCGCGACGCTGTGTGTCGGACTGGTCCCGACGTACGCGTCGATCGGGATCTGGGCGCCCATCACCCTGGTGGTGCTGCGGATGATCCAGGGCTTCTCCACCGGCGGTGAATACGGCGGCGCGGCAACCTTCATGGCGGAGTACGCACCCACCCGCAAGCGCGGATTCCTCGGCAGCTTCCTCGAATTCGGCACTCTGGCCGGATTCTCGCTGGGCGCGCTTCTCATGCTCGGGTGCTCACTGGTGCTGGGCGAGAACGACATGCAGGCCTGGGGCTGGCGCCTGCCGTTCCTGGTCGCCGCCCCGCTCGGGCTGGTCGGGATCTATCTGCGGACCCGCCTGGAGGACACCCCGGTTTTCCGGGAGCTTGCGGAGAAGGGCGGCACGGAGGAGCAGGCCACCAAGGCTTTCCGCGATCTGATCGTGGAGTACTGGCGGCCGATCCTGCGGTTGGCCGGCCTGGTGGTCGCGCTGAACGTCGTGAACTACACGCTGCTCAGCTACATGCCGACCTACCTGGAGAACGAGATCGGCCTGTCGACCGACTCGTCGCTGGTGGTTCCCATCATCGGCATGCTGACCATGATGGTGTTCCTGCCGTTCGCGGGCAGGCTGTCGGATCGCGTCGGACGCAAACCGCTGTGGTGGTTCTCGCTCGCCGGCCTCTTCGTCGCGGGCCTGCCGATGTTCATGCTGATGGGCACCGGTATGGCGGGTGCGGTGATCGGCTTCGCCGTGCTGGGCCTGCTCTATGTGCCTCAGCTGGCGACGATCTCGGCCACCTTCCCGGCGATGTTCCCCACCCACGTGCGGTACGCCGGTTTCGCGATCGCGTACAACGTCTCGACGTCGCTGTTCGGCGGAACCGCGCCCGCGGTCAACGAATGGCTCATCGGCAGGACGGGGGACGGTCTCATTCCCGCCTACTACATGATGGCGGCCTGCGTGGTCGGCGCCATCGCCTTGATCTCGGTTCCCGAGACCAGTCGGTGCCCGATCAACGGCACGCACATCCCCGGCACCGCAGAGGCGCCGCGGGCACTGTCCTACCACGCCCGCCCGACAGCGCCCGCCTGACCACATGAGTTGGCCCTCGGCGTGAAAACCGCCGAGGGTCAACTCATGTCGCGAACCGGTCAGGACACGACGGCGCTCACGGCGTCGGCCCAGATGCCCGCGGCCTCTTCCACCTCATCGGCGGAGACGACGAGCGCGGGGATGAAGCGCACCACCTGACCCCACGCGCCGCACGTCAGCAGCAGCAACCCGCGGCGGGCCGCCTCCTGCTGCACCGCGGCCGCGGTGGTGCCGTCGGGTTTGCCGTCGGCGTCGCGGAATTCGTTGCCGATCATCAACCCGAGTCCGCGGACGTCGGTGATCTGCTCGTGCTTGTCGGCGACCGTCTGCAGAGCCTGCTTGAGCTGTGCGCCGCGCTCCGCGGCATTGGCGACGAGGTTCTCGTCCGCGATCACGTCGAGGGTCGCGATCGCGGCCGCGCAGGCCACCGCGTTGGCCCCGTAGGTGCCGCCCTGCGACCCCGGCCACGCCTTGGCCATCAACTCCGACGACGCGGCGATCCCGGACAGCGGGAAGCCCGACGCCAGGCCTTTGGCCGTCACCAGGATGTCCGGTTTGGCGTCGAAATGCTCGCCGCCCCAGAACTTTCCCGTGCGGCCGTATCCGGTCTGCACCTCGTCGAGCACCAACAGGATGCCGTGCGCATCGGCGCGTTCCCGCAGTCCGGCGAGGAAACGCTCGTTGGCCGGAACATAACCGCCCTCGCCCAGCACGGGTTCGACGAAGAACGCGGCGGTGTCGGCCGGCGCGCTCACCGTCTGCAGCACGTAATCGAGTTGCGAGAGTGCGAAATCGGTGGTCTGTTCGACGGGCCAACCGAAGTGGGTGGGATCGGGGAACGGCGATACGTGCACGCCGGCCATCAGTGGGCTGAACCCCGACCGGAATTTGGTGCCGGAGGTGGTCATCGACGCCGCGGCCACGGTCCTGCCGTGAAAGCCGCCGTGGAAGACGATGACGTTGGGACGGCCGGTGGCCTGCCTGCTGAGCCGCAGCGCGGCCTCGATGGCCTCGCTGCCGGAGTTGGCGAAGAACATCCGGTCCAGCCCGGCCGGGAGCACCTCACCGAGCCGCTCCACCAGGGTGAGCAGTGGCCGGTGCATGACCGTGGTGTACTGCCCGTGGATGAGCGTCCCCACCTGTCGCTGCGCGGCCTCGACGACCCGGGGATGGCAGTGTCCGGTGCTCGTCACACCGATACCCGCGGTGAAATCGAGGTATCGGCGGTCCTGTTCGTCGTAGAGCAGGACGCCCTCGCCGCGGGCGGCGATCACGCCGGTTGCCTGCTTGAGGGCCTGCGAAAGTTCGGTCACTGTGTCCCCTTGCGTGTTGTGTCGATGGGTATTGATAGATTGTCGACAATCAGCGTATCGATCGGCGCGTGCCGGTGGAAGGGGTCTCATGACGGAGCACGAGAACCGCGTGGTGAGCGGCGTTCAGAAGCGGCTCTTCATCGACGGCAAGTGGGTGGACGCGACAGATGGCGCCACATTCGACGTCCTCGATCCGGCGACCGGCGAGGTGTTGTGCGCGGTCGCCGACGCCTCGCCGCAGGACGGCCGTGCGGCACTCGACGCCGCCGTCGCCGCGCAACCGGAGTTCGCCGCTCTTCCGCCGCGTGAACGCGCCGACATGCTCACCGGGGCGTTCGAACTGCTGCACGAGCGCATCGACGACCTGGCGCTGCTGATGACGCTCGAGATGGGCAAGCCCCTCGCCGAGGCGCGCGGTGAGATCACCTACGCCGCAGAGTTCTTCCGGCACTTCGCCGCCGAGGCGGTCCGTATCGACGGCGGCTACCAGACCGCGCCCGCGGGCGGGTCGCGCTTCTTGATCGCGCGGCAGCCGGTGGGGCCGTGCCTGCTCATCACGCCGTGGAACTTCCCCATGGCGATGGGCACCCGCAAGCTGGGGCCCGCCATCGCGGCCGGGTGCACGAGCGTCATCAAACCCGCCCACCAGACCCCGCTGTCGATGCTGGCGCTCATGGACATCCTCTCGGAGGTCGGCGTGCCCGCCGGCGCCGTCAACTGTGTCACCGCCATGGACGCCGGCGGCGTGATGGAACCTCTCGTCAGGTCCGGTCTGGCGCGCAAGCTCTCGTTCACCGGGTCCACCAAGGTGGGGCGCATGCTGCTGGAGCAGTGCGCCGAGAAGATCCTGCGCACCTCTCTGGAACTCGGCGGCAACGCACCGCTGATCGTGTTCGAGGACGCCGATCTCGACGAGGCCGTCGAGGGCGCGATCCTCGCCAAGATGCGCAACATGGGGGAGGCCTGCACGGCCGCCAACCGGCTGTTCGTGCACTCGTCGGTGATCGACGAGTTCGGCAGGCGCCTCGCCGAGCGCATGGCGGAGATGCCCGTCGGGCGCGGTACCGAGGACGGTGTGCGGGTGGGGCCGCTGATCGACGAGGCCGCACTGCAGAAGGTCACGTCGCTGGTCGACGACGCGGTCAAGCGTGGCGCCACCGTGCTGACCGGTGGCTCGGCGCCGTCGGGTCCCGGGTTCTTCTATCCGCCGACGGTGCTCAGCGGTGTGCCGCGCGACGCGGAGATGGTGGGCCAGGAGATCTTCGGGCCGGTCGCGCCGCTGACGCCGTTCGATACCGAGGAAGAGGCCGTGGCCGCCGCCAACGACACCGAATACGGGCTCGTCTCTTACGTTTTCACCAATGACCTGCGTCGCGCGCTGCGCGTCGCGGAGGCACTCGAAACCGGCATGGTCGGGCTCAACCAGGGCATCGTCTCCAACCCCGCGGCGCCGTTCGGCGGCATCAAGGAATCCGGCCTCGGACGGGAAGGCGGCGCGGTCGGTATCGACGAGTTCCTGGAGACCAAGTACGTCGGTATCAAGATGTGAGGTGGGGCGGCGGCGTCACCCCTTGCCGCCGCCATCACTGTTGCCCTTGCGCTTGCCCTTTCCCTTGCCACTGCCGTCGCCGTTGCCGTTGCCATCCGGCGGGATCAGCCGGTTGAGCGCGTCGTCCATGTGGGCGATCAGCAGTTCGTCGGTGAGCTCGCGGTCACCGGCCTTGATCGCGGCGGCGATGGCGCGGTGCTCCTCGCTGCGGAAGTCCGAGACCGAGTAGGACTCGTCGAGTGCGTGGATGCACATCTGGGTCTCGGTGATGAACGTCTGGTGCATGCGGCTGAGGCGCGGGCTGTCGGACAGTTCCACCAGGCGGATGTGGAATCTGATGTCCACCTCGCTGTTCTCGGCCGGGGTACGCGCCTTCGTCATCTGCTCGACGATCTCCAGCAGCGCGTCGCCCGCCGCGACGTGGTCACCGCGCAGGATCTTGGCGGCCGCCGCGCGCTCGATGGCCTCGCGGGCCAGGTACATGTCGCACACCTCGTCGGGCGTCATCTCGATGACGAACAGGCCGCGGTGACGGATCGACACCAGCAGCCCCTCCTGCGTGAGCCGCTGCATGCCCTCACGCAGCGGTCCGCGGCTCACGCCGAGTTTCTGTGCCAGTGCGGCCTCACTGAGCTGTTGGCCAGGCTTGAACTCGCGGGCACCGATCGCCTGCCGCAGCTTGTCGGCGATCAGGCTCGGCGTCGACTGCTGCTCGAGCGGCTCGAGATAGCTCGTCATTGCCGGCCCCCTTCGAACAGGGTGCCCAATCCGGGCAGGACAGGCACCGGCCCCAGCAGTTCCATGCCCTTCCAGATCGTCACCTGGTTGGCGGTGAGAACGGGCTTGCCGACCGCGGTCTCCAGATCCTCGATGATCGCCAGGGTGTGCATCGCGGTGTCGGGGACCAGCACCGCATCGGCCTCAGGGTGGTCCGCGGCCTTGACCATCGCGATCACGTCGTCGCGCTCCAGTGTGCCGACCTCGGCGGCCGTGATGATCCCGTGGCTGCCCATGGTCACCACCTCGATGCCGCCCGCCCGCAGGAATTCGACGAAGTGCTGCGCGACGTCCTCGGGATACGACGCGGCCACCGCGACCCGGCGGATGCCGAGGTGTTTCGCGGCGTCGACGAACGCGAGCGAGGTCGACGACGCGGGCACACCGGACGCGGCCGCGACTCCGGCCGCCTGCTCGCGGGCGCCCTCAGGACCGAACACGAAACTGCCCGACGTGCACGCCCACATCACCGCGTCGGGCTTCTCGGCTGCGAGTTGCGCCGCGCCGTCGGCGAGACGTTCGCTGCGTCCCAGGTCGAGCAGCGCGTCGACCCGGTGGGCGTCTTCGCCGACCGAGGTGATCACCACGGGGAGTCGGACCGTTCCGCCTACTCGAGACTCCAGTGCCGGAAAATCGTCTTCGGCGCTGTGGCCGGGGTAGAGGAGGCCGACTGTGACCATGCTTTCTCCTTGATCCCTCGAGGCTCACCCGAGACACGCTCGGGCGAATTGATAGATTGTCGACAATGATAACCTCCGCCTCCTACGACGTGCGCAGTCTGGCCCGAGCCTTGGCAGCCGAACTGCGGGGCACGGTCGGACCCGACACCCGAAGCCGTGCCCTGTATGCCGCCGACGCGTCGAACTATCGCGCCGTGCCCGATCTCGTCGTCGTCCCCGCGGACGCCGAGGACCTCGCGACCGCCGTCACGCTGGTCGCCGCCGCGGGCGCCCCGGTGACCATGCGCGGCGCCGGAACGTCGATGGCGGGCAACGCGATCGGCGGTGTGGTGATCGACGCGTCGCGACACGTCAACCGCATCCTCGACATCGACGCCGAAACCCGCACGGCGATCGTCGAACCGGGCGTGGTGCTCACCGACCTGCTCGCGGCGGCCGCTCCGCACGGGCTCACGTTCGGCGCCGACCCCTCGTCGGCGAGCCGGGCGACCCTCGGCGGGATGATCGCCAACAACGCGTGCGGCGCGCATTCGGTGGCCTGGGGGACCACTGCCGACAATGTGCGGTCGCTGGACATCCTCCTGCCCGACGGGACGCGCTGCACGGTCGAATCCGTCGGCGACCGCGCCGAACTCGCCGCGCGGCCCGGGCGCGAAGGTGACCTGCACCGCCGCCTGCAGAGCTTCGCCGACCGCAACGAACTGGTGATCCGCAGGCGCTTCGGGCAGTTCACCCGGCAGATCTCGGGGTACGCGCTGCACCGGTTGCTGCCGGAGAACGGATACGACGTCGCGGGGTTGTTGTGCGGTAGCGAGGGCGGTTTCGCCGCGACCCTGCGGGCCACGGTCGCGCTGACCCCGCTGCCGGCCGCGAAAGTGTTGTGCGTGCTCGGTTTCGCCGATTCGGTCACCGCGGCCGAGTGTGTCCCGGTGGTGCTGCGGCACGAACCGCTCACGATGGAATCGATCAACATCGACCTCGTCGAACGCCTACCTGCCGAAGTGCGCACGGCCGCAACCGAAGCCGGGCTGCCGCCGGGGCGGGCGTGGCTCCTGGTGGAGATGGGCGGTGCCGACCGCGCGTCGGCGGCCGTGGCGGCCGAGAAAATGCGCGAAGAACTCCGTGACTCGGGGTCGCCTGCCACGTCGTCGCTGGTCACCGAACCGGCCGCGCAGCGCGTGCTGTGGCGGTGCCGCACCGACGCGGCAGGCCTCGCGACCCGCCGGGCCGACGGTGCCGAGGCGTGGGGCGGGTGGGAGGACGCCGCCGTCCCACCGCAGCGCCTCGGTGACTACCTGCGCGGACTCGACGACCTGCTCGGCCGCCACGGACTCTCGGGTGCCTCCTACGGGCACTTCGGCGAGGGCTGCATGCACATGCGCATCGACTTCGACCTGCTCAGCTCGGCCGGACTCGCGACCTACCGTGAGTTCGTCGAACAGGCCACCGATCTGGTGGTGACGCTCGGCGGCTCGGTGTCCGGTGAACACGGCGACGGGCGGGCACGTTCGGCGTTGCTCGGCCGCATGTACGGCGACGACGGTGTGGCGCTGCTGGCCGAGATGAAGGACATCTGGGATCCCGGCCGGGTGATGAATCCCGGCGTCATCGTCGACCCACCCGCGGTCAACGCAGGTATCCGGCACGACGGACCCGCCAAGGACCGCAAGCTGCTCACCTTGTTCAGCTACGCCGACGACGATCACGACTTCGCGCAGGCGCAACGCCGGTGCGTGGGAATCGGTAAGTGCCGTCAGCATTCCGGCGGTGTGATGTGTCCGAGCTATCAGGTCACGCGCGAGGAACTGCATTCGACGCGTGGACGGGCGCGCCTGCTGTGGGAGATGCTGCAGGGCGACGTGGTCGCAGACGGCTGGCGTTCGACCGAGGTGCGTGACGCACTCGATCTGTGCCTGTCGTGCAAGGGCTGCCTGTCCGACTGCCCGGTCAACGTCGACATGGCCACGTACAAGGCGGAATTCACCCACCACCACTACGCGCGGCGCCCGTGGGCCCGCCCGCTGTCGCACTGGTCGATGGGCTGGCTGCCGCTCTCGGCGCGTATCGCGGCCAAGGCACCGCGCCTGGTCAACAGGCTCGCACGGCTCCCGCTGACCAAGCGACTCGGCGGGATCGCGCCGGAACGCGAGGTCCCGGCGTTCGCCGAGCAGTCGTTCACCGAATGGTTCACCGGCCGCACGCCGGTCACCGGTGGCGCGAAGGGGCCCGTCCTGCTGTGGCCCGACACCTTCACCAATTACCTTGCCCCTGAGGTGGGCCGCGCGGCCGTCGAGGTGCTGGAGGCCGCCGGATACGACGTGGTGCTGCCGGACAAGCCGGTGTGCTGCGGGTTGACCTGGATCTCCACCGGCCAGCTGAGCACCGCGAAGAAGGTGCTCGAGCGCACGCTGGCCGCCGTCGCACCACAGGTGGCCGCCGGCATGCCGGTCGTCGGGCTGGAGCCCAGTTGCCTTGCGGCGCTGCGTCACGACGCGCCCGCGTTGCTGCCCGGGAACCCCGTGGTGCAGGCCGTGGCCGACGCGACCCACACGTTCGCGCAGTTCCTGTCGGACTGGGAGCCACCGCACGTCGGCGGGCAGGCGCTGGTGCAGACCCACTGCCATCAACATGCAGTGCTCGGGTTCGACGCCGAACGGGCCATGATGGCTGCGGCCGGGATCGAGGCGACCGTACCCGATTCCGGATGTTGTGGTCTGGCAGGAAACTTCGGCTTCGAACGCGGACACTACGAGGTGTCCAAGGCCGCCGGTGAGCGGGTCCTGCTGCCCGCCGTGCGCGACGCGGCGCCGACGACGGCGATCGTCGCCGACGGGTTCAGCTGCCGCACGCAGATCGCCCAGGGCACACCACGGCGGCCCGTGCATCTCGCGCAGGTGATCGCCGCGGCGCTGCGTCGCGGTTAGCCCAACAACCGCAGCGCCGTCAGCACATACGCACGCGCCGCGACGAGAAGCTGCTCGACAGCGACGGATTCGTCGGCGCGGTGTGCCTGCTCGGTGACCGAGCCCGGGCCCAGCACCACGACGGGCACGCCGAGATCACGCGCGATGAACCCGCCGTCGCACGCGGCGGTCCAGCCCCCGACGGGCAGGCCGGGGCCGCCGGCGTCGGCGAGCGCGGACTCGGCGGTCAGCACCAGATCGGCGTCGGCGGGGGTCTGGAAAGGCGGCATCTCCATGGGCATCGACACGTCGACACTCAGACCGCGATCGGCCAGTCCGGTGAGGCGCGTGCGCAGGCCGTCGACCACGTCCGCGCCTGATTCGCCTGGCAACAGCCTGCGGTCGGCGACCAGCACGCACTCGTCGGGGACGATGGCGCCCGCGGTGCCGCCGTGCACCTGCCCTACGCTCCACGTCGCCGCGCCCAACAGTGGATGCGGTTGCCGCGCGAGTTCCCGGTGCAACCGCTCGATCTCCGCGATCGCCGCCGCCGCACCGTAGATCGCGTTGGCCCCGTCATCGGGATTGCCGGCGTGGCAGGCCTTTCCATGGATCTCGACGCGTACGTAGGAGGCGCCGCGGGCGCCGATGATCGTCTGCAAATCCGTGGGCTCGGCGGTGATGCAGCCCAGGTAGTTCCTGTGGACAGCGTCCACATACGCGCGGATGCCCTTGCCGTTCTCCTCCTCGTCGACCAGCGCCGCGAGTTCCACAGGGCCGCTGAGCCCGGCCCCGCGCAGCGCCGCCATCGCGGCGAGCGCCGCGGCGAGCCCGCCCTTCATGTCCGACGTACCACGCCCGTAGATGCGGCCGTCCCGCAGAACACCGCCGAACGGGTCTGTGGTCCAACCGGTTCCGGCCGGCACGACATCGGTGTGACCGAGCATCAGCAGGCCCGGTCCGGAACCGCCGTTCAGCGTGACGCTGATGTTGTCGCGGCCCGGTTCGACCTGGGTCTCGTCGACCTCCAGATCGAGCGCCGCGGCCGCGTCGGCCAGTGTCCGGACGGTCGCTGCCTCCTCACCGGGCGGGTTCTCGCCTGCCGACCGCACCAGCGCGACGGTCAGGTCGACCATCAGCGTCTCGTCGAGACGGTCCAGCACGGCCTGCTCGTATGCCGAGATGCCCACGGGTTCAGGGCCTGAGCTTCTCGACCGCCCGGCGCAGCCGCGCGATGCCCTCACGGATCCGCTCGGGTGGCGTCGACGCGAAACACAGGCGCAGCGCGTTGGCGAACCGGCCGGACGGTGAGAACGCCGCACCGGGGATGTACGCGACACCCTCGGCGAGGGCGACATCGAACAGGGCGGTCGCATCGACATCCCCGTCGAGGGTGACCCACAGGAAGAAGCCGCCGTCAGGGTCGGTCCACCGCGCGATGCCGCCGAAGTGCTCGTGCAACGCCGCGTGCATGGCCTCCTTGCGGCGCCTGTACTCGGCCCGCTGCGTCACCAGGTGGTCCGCGAGGTGCCCGCCGGTGAGGAAACCCGCGAGCAGGCGCTGCGCGGGAAGGTTGGTGCACGTGTCCATGGCCTGTTTGGCGTTGATCAGCAGCGGTTGCAGTTCGGGGTCGGTGTCCACCCATCCCACGCGCAGGCCCGGTGCGACGATCTTCGAGAACGTCCGCACCGAGAACACCAGCGGGTCACCGCCGCCCAGTTCGCGCAGCGTCGGCAGCGGATCGCCCGCGAACCGCAGCAGCCCGTAGGGATCGTCGTCGAGGATCATCGACCCCCAGTCGCGCGCCAGCTCGAGCAGGCGCAGTCTGCGCTCAAGCGACATCGTCACGCCCGACGGGTTCTGGAACGTCGGAATCGTGTAGATGGCCTTGGGTTTGCGGCCCGCGTCGGCGACCAGCCGCTCCAGCGCGTCGACGTCCATACCCTCGTCGTCGACCGGCACCTCCAGCAGCGTGGCGCCGTAGGACAGCGCGGTCGCGCTGCCGTTGGTGTACGTGGGGGATTCGACCGTGACCAGATCACCGGGGTCGACGAAGATCTTGCAGAACAGGTCGAGGCCCTGCATGCCGCCCGCCGTGATGGTCAAGCGCTCGGCGGTCGTCTCGTCGCTGGTGCCTCGCAGCATGTCCAGCAGCGCGGCGTGCAGCGGCGGGTCACCTTCGGTGGCCGCGTAGTCGTAGGCGTCGGGTCTGCTGAGTTGATGAGCGGCGATACCGGCCAGGATCTCCGACGGGACGGCCTCGGCTGCGGGACTGCCCATCGCGAACCGCACGATGTCGTGGGTCTGCTTGTGCAGCAACGAGGTACTGGAATCGATCACCGAGCCGACCAAACCGGCGGCGCGGGTGGCGTAGGGGAGTGTGGACGACCTCATCGGTCACCTCCTGATCGTGAGTTCGTGTGGCAGGTTCGTCAGGCGCTCGAACCCGGTGGGGGTGACCACGATCGGCTCGGACAGTTCGTAGCCCCAGCCGTCCATCCACATTCCGAGGATGACGTGGAACGCCATGCCCGCGGCGAGTTCGGCGGTGTCCTCGCGACGCAGGCTGACCGTGCGCTCGCCCCAGTCGGGTGGGAACCCGATGCCGATCGAGTAACCGAGCCGAGAATCCTTCCGCAGCCCGTGCGGCCGGATCACGTCGTCGAACGCGCGGTGTACGGAAGCGCCCGTGGCGCCGGGCCGGATCGCCTCGAGCGTCGCCTGCATGGCCTCGGCGGTGATCTTCGCGGTCTCGGCCAGGCGTTGCGGCGGCTCACCGAGCATGACGGTCCGGGCAAGGGGTGCGTGGTAACGGCCGTGGACCCCGGCCAGTTCGATCGTGGTGGCCTCGCCGTCGAGGAACGGCTGGTCGGTCCAGGTGCAGTGGGGCGTCCCGGCCGCGTCACCGGTCGGAAGCATCGGCACGATCGCCGGGAAGTCGCCGCCGTGCCCGTCCACGCCGATGGTCTGTGCGGTGAGGATGTCGGCGACGAGGTCACATTGCCTGCGGCCCGGCTCGATTCGTTCACACGCGGTCCGCATGGCGTGTTCGGCGATGGCACCGGCGATCTGCAGTTGACCGATCTCGTAGGGGGACTTGACCAGCCGGACCCAGTTGACCAGTTCCCCGGCGTCGACCAGACGGTTCGCCGGAAGGCCTTCTGCGAGCGCGAAGTACGCGCGCGGGGAGAAGTAGTTGGCGTCGCCTTCGACGCCCACCGGCTCACCGGCGGGGATCAGCGACCTGACCGCCGCGGCGATCCACCTGAACGGGTGGGTGTCCGGCCGGTGCACCAGATCCTCGGGGTAGCCGTGGATGCGCTCGGCCGCGACATTGCACAGCGACGCCGCACCGGCGGCATCCATCGCCCGCAGGAACAGGTGCGGATCGCCGTCGGCGGGGACCACCAGGCACTGCGGGGTGTAGAAGGACCACGCGGCGTAGCCGGTGAGGTAGAAGATGTTGGCCGGGTCGCACACCACGAGCGCAGACAGTGACTGTGTCCGCATGCGCTCGTGCACGCGCTGTAGGCGACCCGCGTACTCAGCCGGGTCCGCGATCATGAGGCCAGCAGGCGCTGTCCGGGGCCGACGGCCTTGTGCCCTGCGGCTCTCAGCGCCGACCAGATCGTGACCTGGTTGGCACTGAGGACGGGCTTGCCGAGTTCCTCTTCCAGCTTGGCGATCACGTCGTACGTGGGCAGGTTGGTGCAGCTGATGAAGATGGCCTCGGCGTCGGGGCGGTCGATGCTGCGCACGAGCTCGGCGGTGACCTCGTACGGCACCGTCCAGATCTGTGTGGTCAGGTCGAGGCCGGCGGCCGCGGTGACACCGATCCCCGCCTCGCCGAGGAAGGACACGAGCCCGCTCGTGAGGTCTGCGGTGTAGGGCGTGACCGCCGCGATCGAGGAGACGTCGAGATGCCGCAACGCCGTCAACAGGGCGCCACTGGTGGTCAGCGCCGCAGGCGCGCCGGCCTGCGTCATGGCGGCGACGATCTCGGTCTCCCCGGTCACCCCGGAGACGAAGCTGCCCGACGTGCAGGCGTACGCGGTGACGACGGGCGCGACGGCATGCAGGCTGGCCGATGCCTGGGCCAAGAGGTTGGGGTTGGAGACGTAGATCGCCATCTCCATGGTGACGGAAAGGGGGACGTGCGGGGTGCGGGTCAGATGCAAGCTGATGTGTTCTGGCACCCAGCGCCAAAGTTCCCGGTCAAGCGCGAAGTCGTACGGCACGACGACGCCGATTCCGGTTTGTTCCAAGGGCGGGCACTCGTTCATTGCATCAGTGTGGGGCTGGGGTCGATTCCCCGCAACTTATTGTTGACAATCCGACAAGTTGGTTCCTACCCTCGACCGCGTGCCGACACCCAATCAGTCCGGTGCGGCCGGTGGCCGTGCGGTCCGCGATCGACGTCCGGCCGTCGCGGTTCTCTGCGCGCAGGAGTCCGATCGTCCGCCCGGGCTTGAGGCGCTCGACGTCGAATTCCGTTACTGCACCGCCGACACCCTCGCCGAGGCCGTGCGCGGTGCACGCGCGATGCTGTTGTGGGACTTCTTCTCCAAAGCCGTTCGCGACGTGTGGTCCGCAGCCGGTTCCGTGGAGTGGATCCACGTCACCGCGGCGGGCGTCGACACGCTGCTCTTCGATGAACTGCGCGACTCCGATGTCGTCGTGACGAACGCCCACGGGGTGTTCGATCGACCCATCGCCGAGTATGTCCTGGGAGCGGTGATCGCGCACGCCAAGGACACCCGCCGAAGCCTCGACCTGCAGCGACAGCACCGCTGGCAGCACCGCGAGACCCGCCGGGTCACGGGTTCCCGCGCCCTCGTGGTCGGCACCGGCGGCATCGGCCGAGAGACCGCGCGCCTGCTGCGCGCGGCAGGTCTGGAGGTCAGGGGCGCGGGCCGCACGGCGCGCGACGACGATCCGGACTTCGGCAGAGTGGTTGCCAGCAGCGATCTTTCGGCCGAGGTGGGCTGGTGTGACCACCTGATTCTCGCGGTGCCGCTCACCGATGCGACGCGCGGCCTGGTCGACGCGGCCGTGCTGGGGGCGATGAAACCCGACGCGCATCTGGTCAACATCGCCCGCGGGCCCGTCGTGGACGAGGCGGCCCTGATCGCAGCGTTGACCGAACATCGCATCGGCGGTGCGACGCTCGACGCGTTCGACGTCGAACCGCTGCCCGCCGACCACCCGTTGTGGGATGTGCCGAACGTCACCATCACCGCGCACATGTCCGGTGACGTCGTCGGCTGGCGCGACACGCTCGCCGAGCAGTACGCGGAGAACGTCCGGCGCTGGCTGGCCGGAGAACCGCTGCACAATGTCGTGGACAAGAAGCTCGGCTACATCAGCCAGGCAGGGAGGGGGGTTCGTTGATTCCGACGTCCACAGATCTGGTCGAGGCGTACCGGCGCAAGGAGATGTCACCGGTCGAGGCGACCCAGGCCGCACTCGACGCGATCGACTCCTACGACAAGTCGGTGAACGCGTTCGTTCTGGTGGATCACGAAGGTGCGCTCGCCGCCGCGAAAGAGTCCGAGGCGCGGTGGTTCTCAGGTGAACAGCTGGGACCGGCCGACGGGGTGCCGACGTCGATCAAGGATGCGTTGTGGACCCGCGGGTGGCCGACGCTGCGCGGCAGCACGCTGATCGACGAGGCCGGTCCGTGGGACGAGGACGCGCCGAGTG
This sequence comes from Mycolicibacterium smegmatis, assembly GCF_001457595.1. Classification (GTDB taxonomy): domain Bacteria; phylum Actinomycetota; class Actinomycetes; order Mycobacteriales; family Mycobacteriaceae; genus Mycobacterium; species Mycobacterium smegmatis. The sequence continues at coordinate 2,650,989 of NZ_LN831039.1, forward strand.
TCGCGCGGTTGCGCGAAGCCGGCGCGGTGATCATCGGCAAGACCACCACCCCCGAGTACTCGTGGAAAGGCGTCACCGACTCCTACCGGTACGGCGCGACCGTCAATCCGTGGGACACCACCAAGACCGCGGGCGGATCCAGCGGCGGGAGCGCGGCGGCCGTCGCGCTCGGTATGGGGCCCTGGTCGGTGGGCACCGATGGCGGGGGATCGGTCCGCATCCCCGGCGGGTTCACCGGGACCGTCGCGCTCAAACCGACCTACGGTCTGGTTCCGCTGTACCCCATGAGCGCGTTCGGCAGCCTGGCGCACGTCGGCCCCATGACGCGGTCGGTGCGTGACTGCGCGGCGTTGCTCGACGTGATCAGCCGCTTCGACGGACGCGACGGCACCGCGATGCCGACGCCGACGTCCTCGTTCCTCGACGGTCTCGACGCAGGCGTCGCGGGTCTGCGCGTCGCCTACTCGCCCAATCTCGGCTACGTGCACAACGACCCCGAGGTCGACGCGGCGGTACGCGCCGCCGTCGACGTGATCGCCGCTGCCGGAGCCGAAGTCGAGGAGGTCGACCCCGGTTTCGCCGACCCGGTCGAGGCGTTCCACGTGCTGTGGTTCTCCGGTGAGGCCCACGTCCTGCGGGGCTACGGCGACGCCGTCGACGATCGCGTCGATCCCGGGTTGCGGCGCACCGCGGCGATCGGCGCGACGTTCTCGGCCGCCGACTACCTCGACGCCACGGCGGTTCGGATGGACCTCGGCCTGCGGATGGGGCGGTTCCACCAGACCTACGATCTGCTGCTCACGCCGACCCTTCCGCTTCCCGCGTTCACGGCCGGGCAGGACGTGCCCGACGGTTGGCACTCACCCGACTGGACCAGTTGGACCCCGTACACGTACCCGTTCAACCTGAGCCAGCAACCGGCGCTGACCGTGCCGTGCGGGCTCACCTCAGCCGGACTGCCGATCGGCCTGCAGGTCGTGGGGCCCCGGCACTCCGACGCGCTCGTACTGCGTGTCGGCCAGGCGTACCAGTCCGCCACCGACTGGCATTTGAAGACTCCGAAAGTTCTCACAGGGGAGGGACATTGAGCAGGTTCATCACGGTGTCGTTGGACAAGCGCGGCGTCAGCTGCGTCGCGCGGTTACTCGACGAGGTGGCGCCCCGAACCTGTGCGGCCGTCTGGGATGCCCTGCCGCTGTCGGCGCAGGTCTTCCACGGCAAGTACGCGCGCAACGAGATCTACACGCTGCTACCGGCTTTCGCGCCCGCCGATCCCGGCAAGGAGAACACCACGATCACGCCCATCCCGGGCGACCTGTGCTGGTTCTCGTTCGACTCCGACGATCTGGGCAACCCCGCCTACGGCTACGAGAACACCACGGGCACCGGAACCACCGGGGGCATCGTCGATCTCGCGCTGTTCTACGGGCGCAACAACCTGCTGATCAACGGTGACCAGGGCTGGGTGCCGGGCAACGTGTTCGGCACGATCGTGGAAGGCCTCGACGAGATGGCCGAGGCCTGCCAGGACCTGTGGATGGGCGGCGTGCGCGGGGAGACCTTGAGCTTCAGCCGTCGGGAGTGAGCACGTAGCGTGTGAGGAGTGACCTCTTCGAACCTCGGTCTGCTCCCACGCCCGATCACCGTCGACCTGTTCCGCGGACTCGCGGAACTCGAAGACACCGGCCGTGGTTGGCTTCCACACCGCCTGCCGCGCCCTGCGCGTGCGCGGTGCGACGACCCACAGTTGCTGGGCGCCGAGGCGCAGCCCTCGGGCGTGCGGCTGGCCGTGCGCACGGCCGCGACCGCGATCGAACTCGATGTCCTGCGAACACGTGTTGTGCTGACGGGCATTCCGGCTCGTGCCGACGGCGTCGTCGACCTGCTCATCGACGGCCGGCGAGTGCGCCGATCCACGGTGTACGGCGGTGATCTGGTGCGCATCGACCCCTCGACCGGTGCGAGCGAAACCGTTCCGGGTGAGGTGGCGACGTTGCGCTTCGAGGAATTGCCTGAGCACGACAAGACAGTCGAGCTGTGGCTGCCGCACTATGAGCGAACAGAAGTGGTCGGGTTGCGCACCGACGCACCCGTCACGCCCGCGCAGACCGACCGGCCCATCTGGATCCACCACGGCAGTTCGATCAGCCAGGGCTCCAACGCCGACACCCCCAGCACCACCTGGCCCGCGTTGGTGGCCTCTGAGGCGAACCTCGACCTGGTGAATCTCGGCTTCTCGGGCAGCGCGATGCTGGATTCGTTCGTGGCCAGGTCGATTCGCGATCGTCCGGCCGACCTGATCAGCGTCAAGATCGGCATCAACCTGGTGAACTCGGACCTGATGCGCCGGCGGGCATTCGGGCCCGCCGTGCACGGATTCCTCGACACCATCCGCGACGGACACCCGAGCGCACCGCTCGTCGTCATCGGGCCGCTGTACTGCCCGATCCACGAGACCACCCCTGGTCCTGGGAGTTTCGACGTCGACGCGCTGGCGTCCGGCACCGTGCGGTTCGTCGCAGTGGGGGACCCCGCCGACGCCCTCGTCCCCAATGCCGGGTTGCGGCGCCTGACCCTCAGCGGCATACGCGATCATCTCGCCGAGATCGTGGCGTCCCGGCAGGCCGATGATCCGTATCTGTTCTACGTCGACGGCCTGGACCTGTACGGGCCCGGCGACGAGGCCGCACATCCGCTGCCCGACAACCTGCACCCCGACGCGGCCACCCATCGACTGATCGCGCAGCGGTTCGCGCAGATCGCGCAGCGGTTCGCGCACGTCCTGGACGGCCGGGTGTCCGGGTGGTCACCGGTCCGGACGAGCTAATGCGCGCGTGCCTTCACCCGGAGCTCGAAATACTTCAGGGCAACGGTCGGGATCAACGCGATCACCGTGATCAGCAGCACCTCGCCGAGGATGTTGGCCATCCTGACCTGGGTCACGTTGCGGAGCAGTTCGTACCCCAGTCCGGTGGTCCCGGAGAACATCTCGGCGAGAATCAGGCCGACGAAGGTCAGCCCGAAGCTGACCCGCATCGCGGTGAGCACGGTCGGAACCAGCTGCGGTACCACGATCTTGCGCAGTAGTGCCGGGTAACTCATCTGCAGGCTGGCGGCGAGTTTGAGATGCAGCCGGTTCACGCCGGCACTGCCTTCGAGCATGATCAAAAACATCGGCAGCAGGCCCTGGAAGAACGCGAACGACACCTGGCTCAACGCGCCGAGACCCAGGAACAGCAAGAAGATCGGGTACAGCACGATCTTGGGAACGCTGTGGAGCGAGAAGATGAGCGGTGACAGCGTCCGGCTCCAGAAGGCGTTCAATCCGATCAACACGCCGAGCACACCGCCGACGGCCACCACCAGCGAGTACGCGATCGCGAGGTTCAGCACTGTCGAACCGACGCTCGCGCGAAACCCGTTGTCCGTGAGCTCCGCACCGAGCGTGGAGATCGACTCGGCCGGCGTGGGGAACACGGCACTGTCGAGGATGTCGGCGCCGACCCACCAAGCCGCGACGAGGGCGACAAGCAGGACGACGGGCGGAAGTACCCGTGCACGAAGTCGATCTGACGACGGTTTCGTCGTCGGGACGGTCTGTGTCATCGACGCCTCCAATCGAGCCGGTTCAACGCCGCGGAGATCCCCAGGTTCGCGATGAGCGCGAGAGCCCCGACGATCAGGATCGCGCCGTACATCTCGGCGACCGCGAAGCTGTCGTAGGCGTCGGCGATGAAGTTGCCGAGTCCGTCGGAGGCCAGGATGAACTCCATTGCCAGAGTGGCGATCACGGAGTACGCCATGCACAGCTTCACACCGGCCGCGATATCGGGCATGGCCGACGGCAGGAGAATGAGGCGGAAGGACTGCCAGCGGGTCAGCTTCAACGACCGGTCGAGCTTGCTCACCACCTCGGGTACCGAGTCGAAGCCCGCCAGGGAGTTCAGGATGACGACGACGATGCTGAACGTCGACGCGAGCACGACGATCGGCCACACGCCCACGCCGAACAGGACGACGAGGATCGGATACACCGCGAACGTCGGCACCGCATAGAAGACGCTGAGGTATGGCTCGAGCGCCGAACGGACGACGGCACTGCGCCACATCAGGTATGCCACCGCCACGCCGAGCACAGATGCCACGACGAAGCTGACCACGACGATGCCCGCACTGCGCAGCAGATCGTTCACCAGGAAATCCGTGTCGGTCAGCAGTTCACCGGCCTGCACGGCCATCTCCGACACCGGCACCAGTGACAGTCGCGGCACCGCACCGGATTGCGCGAGGATCTCGACGCCTCCGAAGAACGCGATGATCAGGATGAGCCGCCACACACCCGCGGGCAGCGCGAGAACCCGTGTTGCCGGCGGCCGCACATAGCGGGGGACACCCGAGCGCGCGGCGCGTGATGTCCGGACCGGTGCGGCGGGCGCCGGTGTGGTGGCCACGGTTTCCGCCGACGTCATCGCAGGGTCGCTTCCATCGCCTTGCCTGCCTCGTCTTTGAGCTGCGCCCAGATCCTTTCGGTGAGCGCCGCCATCCTCGGTGAGGCCAGCGTGTGCTCGTCGCGCGGACGTGGCAGATCGACGTGGATCTCGTCGAGGATCGTTCCCGGGCGGGCACTCATCACCAGTACGCGGTCGGATAACAGCACGGCCTCCTGAATGCTGTGCGTGATGAACAGAACGCCGCAGGACAACTCCTCGACCACGCGCATCAACTCGAACGACATCAGCAACCGCGTCTGCTCGTCGAGGGCGCCGAACGGTTCGTCGGCCAGGATCAGGTCGGGATCCATCGACAGGCAGCGCGCGATGGCCACGCGCTGACGCATCCCGCCGGACAACTGCGACGGATAATTGTCCTCGAACCCCGCGAGTCCGACCGTGCGGATCAACTCGTCGGCACGTCGGCGGCGTTCCGCTTTCGGCACCGCGCGCACCTCGAGCGCAAACGCGACGTTGTCCCGCACGGTCCGCCAGGGCAGTGTCGCCGACTCCTGAAACGCTATCGCGGTGCGGTCACGCGGCCCGCGCAGTGGCTCGCCTGCCACCGAGACCCCGCCGTCGGCCGGGACCTGGAGACCTGCGACCAACTCCAGCAGCGTCGACTTGCCACACCCGCTCGGGCCGACGATCGACACGAACTCACCGGATCGGATCGTGAGATCGATCGGTCCCAGGGCGTGGAGTCCGCCGAACCGCTGTACACAGCCGGACACCTCGACGATCGGCCGGACGCTTCGCTGGTCGGTCATGATTGTCTCCGCGGTTGGTCGCATGGTGGTCTCCCTTCGAGGGCGAGAGGTCAGCAGTCTTCGGCGGCTGTCGTGGACGCGCCTTCAGGGAGGTACTGCGGGTCGAACAGCTCACACAGGTCGACCTCTGACGCGTCCTTGCCGACGAGCTCGAAGCCCTTCAACGCGTTGGCAATCGCCTCGGAGTTGAATCCGACGCCCCAGTAGTCGGATTCGAGGTAGCTCGCCACGATCTCTTCTGCGACCGCGGTGTCCTCTTTGGTGTGCTTGGCCCAGATCGCGGCGGCCTGCTGCGGATTGTCCCTGGTCCACCCGACGGCTTCGTCGTAGCCGGCGGTGATCGCCTTGATCACATTCGGGTGCTCCTCGGCGTACTCGGGCGTCGTCGTCATCACGGTCTGCTGGAACTTCGGGATCACTTCCTTGGCCGAGACCACGAGCTTGTAGGCCTGCGCGTTCTTGAGCGCTTCGGCGATGGGGACGACGGCGGCATCGACGTCGCCGCCCTCGAGCAGCGCGATGCCCTCGCCGAGCCCGCCTGCCGCCTTGCGTTGGACGGCGTCGGCGTCGATCCCTTCGGCGTCGGGCAACAGGTAGGTCAGCTGCTGCGTGACGGAGCCTTCCCTGGTGAACGACCAGACCTTCACATCCTCGACGGAGTTCACCGCCTGGTTCTGCGCGAGCGCGTAGAAATCGTTGCCCGCCAACGACTGCACGGCGCCGCCGACGATGACGAGATCGGCACCGCTCGTCTTCGCGTCGACCACGGCCGGGAAGCTCGTATCGGCGATCGGAAGGTCGCCCGACAGTTGGTTCTGGATCGTCGACGCTCCGCCTTTTCCTGGCACGATCTGGCCGACCTCGACGCCGCGCTTCTCGAAGAAGCCCTGGTCGATCCCCACGAGCCACGGCACGGAGAACGGCTCGGTGTCGTGTGTGACCGTGATGTCGATCTTGACCGGATTGTCGGGATCGGCGTCGCGGGATTCGGCTCCCGAACAACCGGCAAGCAGACCGATCGTGACGACGGAACTTGCCAGGGCCGCGGACAGTTTGCGCGTGGTTGACATCTGATGCTCCTAATCGGTGGTGCCCGGTCGTAGGTAGCCGTCTTCTTCGAGGCGCTGCAGCAGGCCGCCGCGCTGCAGGATCTCGACGAGGAACTGGGGGTAGGGCTTCGACGTGAGGACGGCCCCGGTCGAGTTGTTCCGGACGGTCGCGTTGACGATGTCGACGCTCAACTCGTCGCCCTCGGTGACGGCTGACGAAATTCCCGGCACGGCAAGGATCGGCAGGCCGTAGTTGATGCAGTTGCGCAGGAACAGCGAGTTGAAGCTCTCGGCGAGCAGGCAGGCGACGCCGAGTTCACGAAACAACAAGGCCACCGGCCGGCTCGATCCGAGCCCGAAGTTCGCGCCGCCGACGACGATGTCGCCGGCCCGCACCATCTCGGGCCAGCCCTTGCGTGATGCGTCGAACATCTCGTGCGCGGCCTGCGGGATCGGCAGTCGCATGGCGTACCCGGGAAACATGTCGTCGGTCGTCACCTCGTCACCGAAGGTCCACGAGCGACCCGAGAGCACGAGTTCATGTGTGGCGGTCGGCATCAGACACCTCCGGGTGCGGTGATGTGTCCGGCGATGGCAGACGTCGCAACCGTCGCGGGCGAGGCCATGTAGATCTCGGCGTCGGGACTTCCCATGCGGCCCTTGAAGTTTCTGGTGCTGGCGGTCACGCAGACCTCGCCGGGGCCGAGCACACCCATGTGGTAGCCGAAGCAGGCACCGCAGGTCGGGTTGGTGACGACGCCACCCGCGGAGACGATCGAGGTGACATAGCCCGCCGCCACCGCGTCGAGGTACACCTGCTGCGAGGCCGGTGTGACGATCAGCCGTACACCGCTTTTCACCTTCTTCCCGTCGAGAATGGTGGCCGCGACACGCAGGTCGTCGAGTTGGCCGTTGGCACAGGAGCCGATGAACGCCTGATGGATCGGTTTGTCCTCCAGTTCGCTCACCGGCAGCGAATTGTTGATCACCGTGCCGGGTTTGGAGACCATGGGTTTCAGAGCGGAGAGATCGACGGAGCGTCGTACCGCGTACCGGGCGTCGTCATCGCCGTTGCACGGGTGCGCATCTCGCGCCCTGTCACCCAACGACTCCAGACACACCTCGTCGGCCGGGAACACCGAGAAGTCCGCCCCGACCTCCGCGCCCTGCGCGGCCATGGTGCGACGGTCCGACATCGGCACACTCGACAGGCCGGGGCCGCCGTACTCGATCGCGTGGTCGGTGGCTTCGCCGTACGTGCCGGCGATGTGCAGGAAGATGTCCTTGCCGTTGATGTGGTCCGGTTTCTGCCCGACCAGGTCGTAGCGGATGGTCGGCGGAACCATGTGCCACGTCTTGCCGGTGCACACGATCTGCAGGACCTCCGCCGGACCGAGGCCACGTGCGGCGACGTTGAGGGCACCCGCGGCGCACGTGTGTGAATCGGTGCACGCGAGGTTCTGCCCGGGCAGAGCGAGGGCCTGCTCGGCGATCACCTGGTGCACGATTCCGTGCCTGCCCACGTCGTAGAACTTGCTCACGCCGTGCGACCGGGCGAATTCACGTGCCCGCTCACCGCCTGAGGCGTCGCGGATCGACGGCGCGGGAACGGCGTGGTCCATGACGACGGCGATCTTGTCCGGATCGTGTACTTGCAGGACATGGTGCAGCCGGTCGTGCTGGAACTGCAGGTCGATCAGCACGGTCAGGTCGACGTCGACCACCACGGTGTCGCCGGGCTTCGGCGCGGGGTGCTCCGATGCCCTGCCCAGTAACTGCTCGATGACGGTGGATCCCATTCACACACCTACGGTTGGAGTCGCGAATCGTTTGCCGACCTCGTCCCAGTAGTCCAGGCCGACGGCACGGAACAGCTCGTTAGGCGACCACTGGCTTCCCGTGTCGGTGTCACCGTCGCGCAGCGTTGCCAGGGCGTGGTCGACCGCGTCGGCCGCCGCACCGAATGCCAGGCCGGGCGCGATCACGATCGAATACCCTGCGGTCTGCAGCATTTCGAGTGACACGGGCGGCGTCTTTCCGCGTGGCACGACGTTGAACAGGGTCGGTTTGGAGATCAGCCCGGGGATGGCCGCGATCTGTTCGGCGGTCTGCGGTGCCTCGATGAAGATGACGTCGGCGCCTGCTTCTACATAACTCCTGGCGCGGGCCACCGCGTCGTCGAAACCTCGTGACGCGAGGGCGTCGGTGCGCGCGATCACCAGCATCCGGTCGTCGGTGCGTGCCTCGACGACGGCTTCGATCTTGCGCTGAAAGTCCTCTGGCGCAACAACTTCCTTCGAGTCGAGATGCCCGCACTTCTTGGGGAACATCTGGTCTTCCAGCTGGATCGCCGCGACTCCGGCACGCTCGTACAACTGGACGGTGCGTACGGCGTTGATGATGTCGCCGAATCCGGTGTCGGCATCGGCGATCAACGGGACGTCGCCGAGCACACCCGTCAGCAGGGCCACACGCGCAGCCATCTCGCTCTGACTCGTCAGGCCGAGGTCGGGCAATCCGAGCGAGGCGGCGACAGCGGCTCCGGACATGTAGGCCGCGTTGAACTCGCGGCGTTTCACCAGAGCGGCGGTCAATCCGTCGTACACGCCGGGGGCCACCGTGAGCGTGCCGGACTCGATCTGCGCATTGAGTTTCCGACGAGCTTCCATTTACCGTCTCCTAATTGTCGTGTTCTGCGTGTCGCCGGTATCGCGCACCGGTGGGTACTTGCCCTGATATCCAATGGCCAGCGACAGCTCGCGAGCCGCATCGAGGACCATCAGCCCGAGTTCTTCGGCTCTGTCTTCCCCCATGCGGAATGCCGGTCCGCCGATGGTCATCGACCCGATCAGGCCGCTCGCGTCGAGCACCGGCGCCGCCACCGAGTTCAGCCCGTCCTCACGCTCGCTCTGTGCGTACGCCCAGCCGCGCTCCCGAATCACCTCGAGCTCTTTTCCGAGCTTCGCGCGACTGGTGATGGTGCCGCTGGCAAGTTTGGTCAGTCGTCTGAGGTTCGGAAGGTGGTCGGTGAAAGCGAGGATCACCTTGCCTCCGGACCCGGCGTACAGCGGGAGCGTTTGACCGATTTCGGTGTGGAAGACGATCGATCTTCGCGACGAGCAGTTGTTGATCACGTATCGGCAGTCGTTGTCCAACAGCGCCAGCCCGGTCGATTCTCCCGAGCGGTCCCGTAGCTCGGCGAGGATCGGAGTCGAGGCCTCCACCAGGTCGGATCCGGCCTTGGCGACCTCGGCCCAGCCGACGAACCGCAGCGACAGCTTGTATCCGCGCGGGTCCTGGCTCAATATGCCCCGCTCGACGAGGCTGCGTATCAAGCGGTTGGTTGTCGTCGGTGGCAGGCCGGTACGCTCGCGGACATCCGCGGCCGTGGCCACCGGTGCGTGAACTGAAAAACAGCTCAACACACTGACGAACCGGTCCAGCATCTGGCCCGACGTTTCCTGATCGGCCAAGAAATCACCCCCACTGAGTGGTTTGTGAAACCGCTCACTGGGGTCCCAGTCAACGTCGAGGAAACACGTCTGTCAAGGGTGGGTAACGCGTTGTTGATTGATTCTCTCGATCACCTCCAGAGCTGCTGTTCGTAACTGCTCTACGTTCGGAGTCTCTGAGATGCAACGGAATCCGGCGATCGTTGGGCTCTTCCGGTCGCCGAATTGTTCGATATCGAGAGAAACCGGCGAACTGAATTCTCGGGGACCGTTCGGGCTGTTTCATCCAGTTCGCCGGGCTGTTTTCGACCTCGGCGCGACGGGCGCAGCGCAAACTATCAAGCCCCTCTTTGTGGATGAAATCGCGTCTGGGGATAACTCAGCGCTGTGGGCCGGCTCTGTCGGTGCGTGTCGGCACGTTGTGGGCATGAGTTCATTGACACGGGCCGAGCTGGGCGCACTGGGTGAGCAGGTCGCCGTCGAGCATCTGGCGGCTCTGGGTTTGAAGACGCTGGCCCGCAATTGGCGGTGCCGGTACGGCGAACTGGACATCATCGCCGAGGACGCGGCGACGGGCACGGTGGTGTTCGTCGAGGTGAAGACGCGTAGTGGTGACGGTTTCGGCGGTCTGGCAGAGGCGGTCACGCCGCAGAAGGTGCGCCGGATCCGCCGGCTGGCGGCGATCTGGTTGGCCGCCCAGGACGCGCACTGGGCGGTACTGCGCATCGATGTGATCGGGGTGCGGGTGGGGCGCAGCCGTGATCCGGAGATCGTGCATCTGGCGGGGGTGGGTTGAGATGAGTTTGGGCAGAGCGTATTCGGTTGCGGTGCGGGGGCTGGACGGGGTGATCGTGGAGATCGAGGCCGACATCACCTCCGGCCTGCCGAGTGTGAATCTGGTGGGGTTGCCCGACACGGCGCTGCAGGAGTCGCGGGACCGTGTCCGGGCGGCGATCACGAATTGCGGGAGTTCCTGGCCGATGTCGCGGCTGACGTTGGCGTTGTCACCCGCGACGCTGCGCAAGGTCGGTTCGGTGTACGACCTGGCTCTGGCGTCGGCGGTGTTGTCGGCGCACACCAAGGCCACGTGGGCGCGGTTGGAGAAGACGGTGCTGCTGGGTGAACTCGCGCTCGACGGGCGGGTGCGCCCGGTGACCGGGGTGTTGCCTGCTGTGCTCGCAGCCAAGCGTGAGGGGTGGCCGTCGGTGGTGGTGCCGGTCGACAACCTGGCCGAGGCGAGTTTGATCGACGGTATCGACGTCTGGGGTGTGCGCACGTTGGGCGAGTTGCAGTCGTGGCTGAAGGGTAAGGCCGAGTTGCACGGCCGGGTTTCCGCGCCGACCCGGGGGCCGGAGCCGGCACCGGATCTCGCCGATGTGGTCGGTCAGTTCCAGGCCAGGCACGCCGTCGAGGTGGCGGCCGCCGGAGCGCACCATCTCATGCTCACGGGGCCACCGGGCACCGGGAAAACCATGTTGGCGCAGCGCCTTCCCGGCCTGCTGCCGCAGTTGTCACACGAAGAGGCGCTCGAGGTGACCGCGATCCATTCGGTGGCCGGACTGCTGTCGGGGGACACCCCGTTGATCACCGTGCCGCCGTTCGTCGCGCCGCACCACACCTCCAGCGTCGCGTCCCTCGTCGGCGGTGGCACCGGACTGGCCCGCCCCGGAGCGGTGAGCCGCGCCCACCGCGGTGTGCTGTTCCTCGACGAGTTCGCCGAGATGGGCGCCCGCGCACTCGAGGCGCTACGAACACCCTTGGAAGACGGCGAGATCCGGCTCGCGCGCCGTGACGGCGTCGCGTGTTATCCGGCGCGCTTCCAACTCGTGCTCGCCGCCAATCCCTGCCCGTGCGCACCGCCCAATCCGGTCGACTGCATCTGTTCGGCGCAGGCCCGGTTGCGGTACCGCGGCAAGCTTTCCGGGCCGTTGGTCGATCGTGTCGATCTGCGCGTGGAACTGCATCCGATCAGTGCCGGGGCGTTCACGCCGGAGGCGGCGGAGTCGTCGGCCGAGGTCCGCGCGCGGGTCGCGGCGGCCCGGGGGGCGGCCGAGGAACGGTGGCGGCCGTACGGCATCCGCACCAACGCCGAGGTGGCAGGCCCGCTGCTGCGCCGCAAGTTTCGGTTGTCGAAGAACACCATGGCGCCATTGCGGATCGCGTTGGACCGTGGCGCGGTGAGCATCCGAGGAGCCGACCGTTGTCTGCGTGTGGCATGGACGCTCGCGGATCTGGCGGGCCGGACGTCGCCGACGGTCGAGGACGTCACACAGGCATTGAGCTTCCGACAGGGCGGGGGTATGTGATGAGCGACGAGGTGCGCAGGGCGTGGGCCTATCTGTCGCGTGTCGCCGAACCTCCGTGCCCTGACCTCGCGGCGCTGGTGTCCGCGCACGGCCCGGTCGAAGCCGCGAACATGGTGAGGTCAGGCAACGTCGATCCGAAACTGCGGCGCTGGGTCGACGCACGGCGTGAGGTCGATTGCGCGGCACAGGATCTCGAAGTGCTCGATCGGCTGGGCGGGCGGTTGATCACACCTGAGGACGACGAATGGCCGCGGCTGGCCTTCGACCCGCTCGATCGGCTCGCCAAACGCACCGGCCGTGCGCCGCTGGTGCTGTGGGCCGTGGGTCCGGTACGTCTCGACGACGCCGTCGAACGCGCGGCCGCACTCGTCGGCACCCGCGCAGCGACCGCCTACGGTGAGCATGTCACCGGTGAATTCGCCGCCGGACTGGTCGAGCGTGACGTCACCGTGGTGTCCGGCGGCGCGTACGGCGTCGACGGAGCTGCGCATCGCGCGGCACTGGCAAGCGAAGGCATCACCGTCGCGGTCGTCGCAGGTGGTATCGACAATCCGTATCCCGCCGGGCACAGCGCGCTGTTCCGGCGGATCAGCGAGGACTGTCTGCTGCTCAGCGAGTATCCGCCCGGTATCCCGCCGGGACGGCTACGTTTCCTCACGCGCAACCGGCTGGTCGCCGCGCTGTCGGGGGCGACTGTGGTGGTGGAGGCCGGGCTGCGTAGCGGTGCGGCCAACACCGCGGCGTGGGCGCGGATGATCGGCCGGCAGGTGTGCGCGGTGCCCGGGCCCGTGACCTCGGCCGCATCGGCTGGGTGTCACGCGCTGCTGCGCGGTGATGCACATCTGGTGACGCGCGCGGCGGAGGTGGTGGAGTTCGTCGGCCGCATCGGCGAGCTCGCGCCGGACGAACCGCGTCCCGTCACTCGGCTCGACGGGCTCAGTGAGGGGGAGAAGCAGGTCTATGACGCGCTGCCCGCGCGAGGTGCGGTGACCGTCGAGGAGATCGCGGTGGCGGCCGGGATCGCGCCGCAGCACGTTCTGGGGCCCTTAGCGATGCTCGAAATCGCTGGTCTGGCGATATCGGAGGCCGGAACGTGGCGGCTGAACAAGCGACGGTAGACGACCTGGGGTGTGAGTGTCTCCGTATAGTCGGTGGGGTCCGGAGGCGGGCCGACAGATGAGGTCGGAGGCGGGCCGACAGATGAGTTTGGAGGGGCGCAATGGCAGGACGACCCATACACACCTTCGCGGTGGTGCGTCGTGAAGAGTTGACACCGCACATGGTCAGGCTGGTGCTCGGTGGCAACAACGCGGGCAGCGGTACAGGATTCGGCACGTTCAAGCCGAGTGAGTTCAGCGACTCCTACGTCAAGCTGGTCATCGTTCCCGAGGGTGTGGATGTCAGCTCGTTGCCACAACCACTGACACTGGACAGTTTTCAAGGTCTTCCCGAGGCGCAGCGGCCGACAGTGCGCACCTACACCGTCCGCAATGTGGACCCGGAACGTGGTGAGATCACCATCGACTTCGTCGTGCACGGTGAACTCGGCGTCGCGGGGCCGTGGGCGGCCTCGGCGGCGCCCGGACAGCCGGCGTACCTGATGGGGCCCAGCGGCGCCTTCTCGCCGGACCCAGCGGCGGATTGGTACCTGCTGGCCGGCGACGAGGCGGCGATCCCCGCGATCAGCACCGCGCTGGAAGCGTTGCCCGACAACGCAATCGGCAAAGCCTTCATCGAGGTTGCCGGTCCCGACGACGAACTTGAACTCAAGGCGCCTGCCGGTGTGGAGATCAAGTGGATCTACCGTGGTGGCCGTGCCGATCTGGTACCCGAAGACCGCGCGGGTGATCACGCGCCGCTGATCGACGCGGTCAAGGAGACACCGTGGCTGCCCGGTCAGGTGCAGGTGTTCATCCACGGCGAGGCGCAGGCGGTCATGCACAACCTGCGGCCGTACATCCGCAAGGAGCGCGGCGTCGAGGCGAAGTGGGCGGCCTCGATCTCGGGGTACTGGCGGCGCGGCCGCACCGAGGAGACGTTCCGACAGTGGAAGGCCGAGCTGGCGAAAGCCGAGGCTGAGGCCACTGCCTGACCGGAAGCTGGCAGAGTAGCCGTCATGGCCTACGGCGACTATCAGCTTGAGATCTACCTGCAGGGCTTGGCCGGCGTGCTGCCGACCATGCCGATGGACTACGCCACGCTGGAAAGCAAGGCGCAGCATGCGATGCCCGCGTCGATCTGGTCGTACGTGGCCGGCGGCGCCGGTGACGAGCGCACCCAGCGGGTCAACCGCACCGCGTTCGATCGTTGGGGTCTCGTTCCGCGGATGCTCAACGCCCAACGCGAGCGCGATCTCTCGGTAGACCTGTTCGGTCTGCAGCTGCCGTCGCCGTTGTTCATGGCACCTATCGGGGTGCTCGGTATCTGTGGGCAGGACGGCCACGGTGATCTGGCAGGCGCCCAGGCGGCCGCGCGTACCGGGGTGCCGATGGTCGTCTCGACGCTCACCCAGGATCCGCTGGAGGACGTCGCCGCTCAATTCGGCGACACCCCAGGCTTTTTCCAGCTCTATACTCCGACCGATCGCGATCTCGCGGCGAGCTTCGTGCAGCGTGCGGAAACCGCAGGCTACAAGGCCATCGTCGTCACACTCGACACCTGGGTGCCGGGTTGGCGCCCGCGCGATCTGTCCACGTCGAACTTCCCGCAGTTGCGCGGCAAGTGCCTCGCCAATTACACCAGCGATCCGGTGTTCCGCGCGGGACTGCCACAGCCTCCGGAGGAGAACCCGCAGGCCACCGTCCTTCGGTGGGTCAGCCAGTTCGGCAATCCGCTCACCTGGGCAGACCTTCCGTGGCTGCGTTCGCTGACCAAGCTGCCGTTGATCCTCAAAGGCATCTGTCATCCCGACGACGTCCGTCGCGCCAAAGACGAGGGCGTCGACGGCATCTACTGCTCCAACCACGGCGGACGTCAGGCCAACGGCGGTGTTCCGGCCATCGACTGCCTGCCCGGGGTCGTCGAGGCCGCCGACGGCCTGCCCGTGTTGTTCGACTCCGGTATCCGCAACGGCGCCGACATCGTCAAGGCTCTGGCACTCGGCGCCACCGCCGTGGGGGTCGGGCGACCGTACGTGTTCGGCCTCGCGCTCGGCGGGGTCGACGGCATCGTGCACGTTCTGCGTTCTTTGCTGGCCGAAGCCGATCTGATCATGGCGGTCGACGGCTATCCGTCCCTGGCGGATCTCACCCCTGACACGCTGCGTCGCGTCGACGCCTGAGCCGAGTCGGGTAGCGGACTACTCGTGTTCGCTGAAGGTTGCCGCGGCAACGATGAGATGCGATACGCACCATCAGTGGCGATCTGAAGGAGATCTGATGCCGCATGTGCCGCCGCCCTTGGCACCGCTCACCCCTGCGACGAGTCTGGACGACGTCGTCACCGCAATCGACTCGGTCATCGACTGGTCGATCGAAAACGAAAGCCGCCTGGGTTATTTCGCGGCACTGTACAAACGCATCACGGTCGCTGTGCGTACCGCCGTCGCTCACGGGGTGTTCGACGACGGCCCGCGGATGGAGCGCCTCGATGTGGCGTTCGCCAACCGCTACTTCGACGCGCTCAACGGCCGATTTCATCCGGACAGGTTTCCGCGGCCGACGCGGTCGTGGCAGGTGACGTTCGACGCGGCAAGCCGCGAGGACCCGATCATCCTGCAGCACATGTTCGCCGGGGTGAGCGCCCACATCTGCCTGGACCTGGGGATCGCCGCGCACGCCGTGGCGCCTCCCAGACGCCTGCCGGAGTTGATGGCCGACTTCAATCGCATCAATGCGGTCCTCGCCAGTCAGATGGACGGCCTCGTCGCCGACCTCAACGAACTGTCGCCGGCGCTGGCCGATGTCTACGCCGTATTCATGGATCACCAGATCGTGTTGATCAACGAGGCGGTGCGGACCTTCAGGGATGACGCTTGGCGCTTTGCCACCTTTCTCGCCGCGCAGCCGGCGTTCACCCGTCCGGTCAGCATCCGGCTTCGCGATCAGCGGACCGCCCGGCAGGGCCGGCTGATCTTCGAGCCGCCCGGTGTGCTCGGGCTCATCGATTGGGCCCTGGAAACCATCGCGGCGCAAGAGAGCTGGGACGTGGCGAAGAACATCCGCGTGCTCGACGAGATCGTCGGCATCCCTGCGCCGATCGCGACGACGTTGTGATGTCGTGACTCGCTCCGGGCGGTCGCGTGCCGGGACGCCACATGTCAGGGAGGCCTGCGGTGTCCCCGGCTGCCGAGCGGGCGGCGCCGATCAGGCTGACTGACAGTCTGATTCGCCGTCGTCGCTGTCGTGGCCGCCTCTGTTCTCGCCGCTGTCTCTGTCTCCGTTCTTTCTGCTGTGGTCTCGGTTGTGACCCGTAGCTCCGCTGTTGCGGGCGTCGCCGCGCTCGGTGTCGGGGTGGTGGTTGGTGTTGGGTTGTTGGTGGTCTTGGTCGAGCAGTTCGGGTGGGATTGCCGGCTTTTCGCTGAGGTCGTTGCCACGGGCTATTGCGGTGTCTGGCTCGGTGTCTGCGGCCTGCTTCGCATGGGTCTCGCTGCCGGTCGTCTTGCTTGTCTGGCTCCTGCTGTCTGCGGTGTCGTCGGTGAACCCGCTTTTGATGTCTGCGAGGAGGGTTTCGGGGTGGTGGTAGGTGTTGGTGCGGTGTTGGCCGCGGTCGAGTAGTTGCGGTGGGATCCATTCGCATTGGCCGTGGTTGTTGATGCGGGTGGTCCATTTGTTGGGGGCCTCGCCGACGAGGCGGTTGTCACAGCCGCAGGCCAGGGCCAGAGCGTCGGCGTCGGTGAGTCCGCCTTTGGAGTAGTCGGTGGTGGCGTGGTGGGCTTGGCAGCGGTAGCCGTTGGCGGTGCATCCGGGGCGGGTGCAGCCGCGGTCGCGTGCCCAGATGGCCAGGCGCTGTCCGGCGGAGGCGGTGCGCCGGGCCCGCCCGAGGTAGAGCGGAACCCCGGTGTGTTCGTCGTAGACGGCGAGGTAGTGGTGGGCTTGGGTGGCCAGGCGGATCAGGTCGGGGATGGACAGTTTGGTGCCGCCGGCGGTGATCGCCACTCCGGCGGCTTTTTCGAGTTCTTGCAGGGTGGTGGTGATCAGCAGGGTGGCGGGTAGGCCGTTGATCTGGCCGAGGTCTTTGTGGGCGAGCAGCAGCCGCATGGCGGTGAGCATGGCGTCGTGGCGACGCTCGGACGCGCCGCGCTCGTCGTGGTCGATCTGCTGTTGTGAAGGCGTGCCGGAGACACACGGGGCCTCGTCGGCGGGGTTGCACATGCCGGGTGCGGCCAGTTTTTCGTCGATGGGGTCGAAGGTGGCTTTGAATTCGGCGCTGACCTTGCCGCGCAGGTGATAGGAACCGTCGGGTTGTTGGGGGCCGAAGGTGATGCCGAACGGTTTGGTGGGTGGGTTGTCGGTGGGGGCGGGCCCGTCTTGGTCGAGCAGGAACACGGCGTGGTCGACGGCTTGGCGCACGGTTTCGGGGTCGGCCCCGATGGCGCCGGTGACCAGTTTTTCTTCCAGCCGGCACTGTTCGGCGTAGGTGACCCAGTCGGGGCATTTGGTGAAGAATTTGAACAGCTCGGTGACGTGGTCGGGGGTCAGGGCGCCGTCGGCTTGGGCGGCGGCGATGTGTTCACGTTTGGGTGCCAAGGCTTCGCCGGTCATCGACACCCGGGGGCCCAACTCCGCGGCGTCGGCGCAGCGGCGGCGGGCTTCCTTGACCGAGATGCCCAGGCGGGTCGCCAGCACCAGCGGCCAGGATTTGGCGCCGATCGCCGCGGGGGTGGTCTGCGCACCCAGGGCGGCGATGGCGCGGTGTTCGACGGCGGGGATGCGGTTGCGGGCGTCTTGTAGGCCGGCGCAGATGGTCAACAGTTCGGCGTCGGTGAGCGCACTGTGGGGGAGTGTGAGCAGGGTGTTGAGCGCAGCGTCCAGGGCTGCGACTGCGTCCTGCACTCCATCATCCATGTATCGAACACTAGTTCGATACACCGACAAGAAACCTCAGTTTGTGACGGGTGTGATCAATGAGCCCATATTGGTCAAAGGTGTTGTTGTACAGCAAGTTACAGGAGAACACTCACCGGTCGGCGAGCGTGCGCCGAGTGCTGACACAACCCGGCGTGTCCACCGACAAACACGCACCCTCGCGGAGCAAGGTGAGGCGCGAAAGTGGTCACGCTGAGATTGCGGCGCGGCGCGTCGGATGGACACGACCGGACGATCTGACACGGTGGGGGCATGGAATCCGTGCTCGACCAGTTCGATGCCTACCTTGGCCTCGAACGCGGCCATTCCGACCACACTCGCAGGGCGTACCGGGGAGACCTGACGGCGCTGTTCGACTTCGTCGAGCAGCGCACGGGTGAGCGGAGCCTCGCGCGGGTGAGCCTACCGCTGCTGCGGTCGTGGTTGGCCGAACAGTCGGCGTCGGGTGCCGCGCGGACAACCCTTGCCAGGCGGACGTCGTCGGTGAAGACGTTCTGTGCGTGGGCGTTGCGGCGTGGCCTGATCGGCGTGGACCCGGCAGCGCGGCTGCAGGTGCCCAAGGCGCGGCGCACGCTGCCCGCCGTGCTGCGGCGCGACCAGGCGCTCGACGCGCTCGACGCGGTGAATTCAGGTGCGCAAGAAGGGGATCCGATCGCGCTGCGGGACCGGCTGATCGTCGAACTGCTCTACGCGACGGGGATCCGCGTGAGCGAGTTGTGCGGGCTCGACATCGACGACATCGACACCTCGCGGCGCGTGGTGCGGGTGCTGGGCAAGGGCAACAAGCAACGCACCGTCCCGTTCGGCGAGCCGGCCCACGCGGCGCTGACGGCCTGGCTGACCGAAGGCAGGCCACAACTGTCGATCCCCGAATCGGGCCCGGCCCTGCTGCTCGGGGCCAGGGGGCGTCGCCTAGATCCGCGCCAGGCCCGCACCGTGGTGCACCAGACGGTCTCGGCCGTCAACGGCGCCCCCGACATCGGTCCGCACGGGCTGCGCCACAGCGCCGCCACGCATCTGCTCGAAGGCGGCGCCGACCTGCGCATCGTGCAGGAACTGCTCGGCCACACGTCGCTGGCCACCACCCAGCTCTACACCCACGTCACCGTCGAACGGCTCCGCGCCGTTCATGACCAGGCCCACCCACGCGCATGATCCGTTCAGAAGTCGACCTGTCCGGCGGGCGGGTCTCCTACCTCACGTGGTCTCCCGAACGCCCGAGCGGCACCGTCGTCCTGTTGCACGGAGGCGGGGTCGACAACGCCGAATTGTCGTGGGGCGGAATCGCACCCGGGCTCGCCGCGGCGGGCTACCGTGTCGTCTGCCCCGACCATCCGGGTTACGGACACAGTCCACTGCCGGCCTTGCCGGTGACACAGGAGCGTCTGGTCGCCTACGTCGGCGATTTCGTCGACGCGGTCGTCGACGGTCGGTATGCCATCGGTGGGCTCTCGCTCGGCGGCGGCATGACGATCGGGCATGTGCTCGACCGCCCGGACCGGGTGACCGGAGCCATGCTGCTGGGCAGCTACGGCATCATGGCGAGACTGTCGGACGGACCGTTCTCGGCGATCAGGCAGGCGTTGACGTGGGCCATGGTCCGTACCGGGGTGATGGGCTCGGTGATGCGCTGGACCGCGCGAAACCGGACCGCGATGAACCAGAGCGTCGCGGCCATCATCCGAAACCGCGTCTACCGCACCGACGATCTGCTGCAGGCCGTGTACGCCGCCGCGGCGCAACCGGGTGGTTTCATCGCGTTCGAGCAGTGGCAGCGCGACCAGGTGCGGTGGAACCGGCAGCGCACCGACTACACCGACCGCTTACGGACGTTTCCGCGTCCCGCGCTGATCGTGCACGGCGGCCGCGATACAGGTGTACCCGTCGCCCATGCGCGCGCCGCCGCGCGGTTGATACCGGACGCCACGCTGAAAGTCGTTGCCGAGGCGGGCCATTGGGTGCAGCGGGACGCACCCGATGTGGTGCTCGACGCGATGACGACATTCCTGGCCCGGATCAGCGCAACAGCTTGATCACCTCGGCGAGGTGCGGCATGGCCGATTCACGGCCCGCCCACGCGTCGATGACCGTCCAGTAGCTCACCCCGTACAGGCGTTGGCGCTCCGCGAGCGCCTCGGCCATCTGCTCGTAGGTCCCGATCAGGACGAAGGGCGATTCGAGCAGGACCGACGGCTCGGTGCCGAGGGTGCCTGCGAGTTCGGCCGCGGCCGCGGCCGGGTCCTCGGTGTGGGCGACGAATTGGATGAGCGCGTTGAGTTCGATCTGCTCGAAGCGCGCACCTGCCGCGTCGCGGACCACGCCGATGCGGTCCAGCAGTCCTGCCGGGCCGAAGTGGGTCAGGCGGATCTCGGTGGCATCGTGGTTGTGGCTGAACCCGGCGAGGCCCGCGATATCGGCGACGCGGCCCGCCAACTGCAGTACACGCGTGCCGTTTCCGCCGATGAGCAGCGGCACGGGAACCCCGGGTGGCGCCACGAGCTCACCTGCGGCACCGCGCACACAGTAGTGCGAGCCGTCGACATCAACCGCCTCGCCTGCCAGCAGCGGCGCGATCACCGAGACGGCTTCGACAAGCCGGTCGACCCGCACGCCCCCGCGGTCGAATTTCACACCGACGGCGTCGTACTCGGATTTCATGTGTCCGGCGCCCAGACCGAGCTCGAAGCGCCCGCCCGACATGGCTGCCAGGGTGCCGGATTCACGCGCTACGTCGACCGGATGACGGAGATCGTTGTTGAGCACCAACGTTCCGGTGTGCAAGTGGGACGTGACCGCACCCGCCGCTGCGCAAACGGCGAACGGCGACAGAATCGGCGCGACGTGATCGGGCACCGTCAGCACGTCGAACCCGGAATCCTCGACGCCGCGGGCAAACTCGGCGAAGTCGGTGCCACGGGGGAGGGCGGTGTGCAGGCCAAAGCGCATGGGGCGGTTGCGATGAGCGGTAGATGTCACCTCGCCGACTGTAACCCCGTTTGGAGTGGCTTGAGGCGGACCGCGGCGAGCAGGCCGAGCGGATCGACGTAGTCGGCGCGCGAAGCCGGACCCCACATCGCACCCCAGTGCAGACACGCCGCGACCGGGCAGCCGGAGTGACCCTCGTCGAGGGTGCCGATGGACTGCCCGGCTGCGACCGTGCGGCCCACCCGCACGTGAGCGCGTACCGGTTCGTAGGTGGTGCGCAGACCTCCCGGATGCGCGATCGACACCACCGGGCGGCCCGCGAGTTCACCCGCGAACACCACCGTGCCGGGCCCCGCGGCATACACGGGCTGGTGCGCCCCCGCCGCGAGGTCAACGCCACGGTGCCCGCGCTGCCAGTTCGGCGACGGCGCGTCGAACGCGCGCGTCACCGCTGGTCGCGGGTCCAGCGGCCAGCGGAAGCGCACGGTCTCGGCGTCCGCAGGCACGGCCCAGAACAACCCAGCGCACACCACCGCTGCCATGATTCTCATCACCTTCCACTTCACCGCATCCGCACCCGTGCGCCCAAGAGCGAGATCACGGCCTGTGGATGAACCGCCGACCCTGGAGGTCAGGCTGGTAAAAGCACCTGTGTCCAGCGTGTAAACTCCTACGTGCAGCTCGCCGAGCGGGCTGACTTCGCGTGTTCGCGCCTCGATCGCCTCCATGGGGTCGAATCCGGATGCCGGCGGTCCTGACCTGGGATTTCCCAGTGCGGGTCCGGCAACCAGCGGGCACCAGGGCCCGGTATCACCCGATGCCGAGCGACAACCGACAACCAGAAGAGGTATGGCTGGCCATGGCCGTCGTCACCATGAAGCAGCTGCTTGACAGCGGCGCCCACTTCGGGCATCAGACCCGTCGTTGGAATCCCAAGATGAAGCGGTTCATCTTCACCGACCGCAACGGCATCTACATCATCGACCTGCAGCAGACGCTGACCTACATCGACAAGGCGTACGAATTCGTCAAGGAAACCGTCGCCCACGGTGGCACGGTCCTGTTCGTCGGCACCAAGAAGCAGGCGCAGGAGTCCATCGCCGAAGAGGCCACCCGCGTCGGCATGCCGTACGTGAACCAGCGCTGGCTCGGCGGCATGCTCACCAACTTCTCCACCGTGCACAAGCGCCTGCAGCGCCTCAAGGAGCTCGAGGCCATGGAGCAGACCGGTGGCTTCGAGGGTCGCACCAAGAAGGAAATCCTCATGCTCACGCGTGAGAAGAACAAGCTCGAGCGCAGCCTCGGCGGTATCCGCGACATGCAGAAGGTGCCCTCGGCCGTGTGGGTCGTCGACACCAACAAGGAGCACATCGCCGTCGGTGAGGCCCGCAAGCTGGGCATCCCGGTCATCGCGATCCTCGACACCAACTGCGATCCCGACGTCGTCGACTACCCGATCCCGGGCAACGACGACGCGATCCGCTCGGCCGCGCTGCTGACCAAGGTGATCGCCTCCGCGGTCGCCGAGGGTCTGCAGGCCCGCGCGGGCCAGGGCAGCGGCGAGAAGCCCGCCGAAGGTGCCGAGCCGCTCGCCGAGTGGGAGCAGGAGCTGCTCGCCGGCGCGACCGCCGGTGCTGCCGACGCCTCCGCCGAAGGCGCTGCCGCCCCCGAATCATCCACTGACGCTTCGTAATTCCAGGAAGGCTTTCATGGCTAACTACACCGCTGCCGACGTAAAGCGGCTTCGGGAGCTGACCGGTGCAGGCATGCTCGACTCGAAGAACGCCCTGGTCGAGGCCGACGGCGACTTCGACAAGGCAGTCGAACTTCTCCGCATCAAGGGCGCCAAGGACGTCGGCAAGCGCGCTGAGCGTGCGACCGCCGAAGGTCTGGTCGCGGCCAAGGACGGCGCGCTCATCGAGCTGAACTCGGAGACCGACTTCGTCGCCAAGAACGCCGAGTTCCAGGCGCTCGCCGACCAGATCGTCGCAGCTGCCGTCGCGGCCAAGGCCAACGACATCGAGACGCTCAAGGCTGCCAAGACCGGCGACACCACCGTCGAACAGGCCATCGCGGACCTGAGCGCCAAGATCGGCGAGAAGCTCGAACTGCGCCGCGCGGCGTACTTCGACGGCACCGTCGAGGCCTACCTGCACAAGCGTGCCGCCGACCTGCCGCCCGCCGTGGGTGTGCTGGTCGAGTACCAGGCCGGCGACGCCGACAAGGGCAAGGAGGCCGCGCACGCGGTCGCACTGCAGATCGCCGCGCTCAAGGCCAAGTACCTCACCCGTGAGGACGTGCCCGAGGACATCGTCGCCAACGAGCGTCGCATCGCCGAGGAGACCGCCCGCAACGAGGGCAAGCCCGAGCAGGCGCTGCCGAAGATCGTCGAAGGCCGCGTGACCGGCTTCTACAAGGACGTCGTGCTGCTCGACCAGCCGTCGGTGTCCGACAACAAGAAGACCGTCAAGGCGTTGCTCGACGAGGCTGGCGTGACCGTGACGCGCTTCGTGCGCTTCGAGGTCGGCCAGGCCTGACAAGCCTGAGCGGCACACCCACCGCTCACTGTGTGAAACCCCGCGTCATACCCGGCGATCCCGGAGACGCGGGGTTTTGCCGTCTTCGGAGAACAGCAAAGGGCAAGGAAACCCCGCTCGCCGGCCTGCCGTGTGGTACCACTTGGTACCGTCAACCCATGGTCCACGCCTTCAGCAATGACGCTCTCGGTGATCACGATGCCGTCGGCCTCGTCGGGGAACTGGCGGCGGGCCGCGTGTCGTCCGCCGACCTCATCGAGGCCGCGATCGCGCGCGTCGAGGCCGTCAACCCCACGCTGAAAGGCCTGGCCTACGCGGCCTTCGAACGCGCCCACGCCCGTGGCGCGGCGCCCAGCCCCTACGGCGGCTTCTTCGACGGGGTACCCACCTTTGTCAAGGACAACGTCGACGTCGAGGGCATGCCCACCATGCACGGCACCGACGCGTGGGAACCGCGGGCCGTACGCGCCCACGGCGACTTCGCGCGGGCCTACCTCTCGACCGGGCTCATCGCGCTGGGCAAGACTCGTCTGTCGGAATACGGCTTCAGCGCGTCGTGTGAGCATCCGCGCCTGGGCCCCGTGCGCAACCCGTGGAACCCGGAGTACACCGCGGGAGCGTCGTCGTCAGGGTCGGCCGCGTTCGTGGCCGCGGGTGTCGTCCCCATCGCACACGCCAACGACGGCGGCGGCTCGATTCGCATCCCGGCCGCGTGCAACGGTCTCGTCGGTCTCAAGCCGTCCAGGGGCCGTCTGCCTCAGGACAAATACTTCCGCGCGATGCCGTTGCGCATCGTCTCCGACGGCGTGGTCACCCGCTCGGTCCGCGACACGGCAGCCTTCTACCGCGAGATGGAACGCGTCTACCGCAACCCGAAGCTGCCACCCATCGGCGACGTCCACCGCCCTGGAAAGCAGCGGCTGAGGATCGCGGTGTGCACGCAGTCCATCGTCCGCGACGCCGCGCCTGAGGTCCGCGACCTCACCCTCAAGACCGCGGCACTGCTCGAGGAACTCGGCCACCGGGTCACCCCGATCGGCAATCCGATTCCGAACCACTTCAAGGACGACTTCCTGGACTACTGGGCATTTCTGGCGTTCGCCAGCGTGCGCGGTGGACGCCGCACGGCCGGGCCGTCGTTCGATCGCGACCGGCTGGACAACCTCACGCTGGGACTGGATCGCCGCGCCGCGCGGCGCCTGTACCGGCTGCCGCTCGCGATCGCCCGGCTGGCCCGGTCCGGGCGGATCACCCAGCGGCTGTCCAACAGCTACGACGTGGTGCTCACGCCCACGCTGGCCGAGCCGACGCTGCCCCTCGGGCGACTCGATCCGACCGCGGACTACGAGCAGATCCTGCAGCGGCTGGTCGACTGGGTGGCCTTCACACCGTTGCAGAACGCGACCGGAGACCCCGCGATCTCGTTGCCGCTCGCGCAGACCACCGCCGGCATGCCGGTGGGCATGATGTTCTCCAGCACCATCGGCCGCGAGGCGCGCCTTTTGGAGCTTGCCTACGAGCTCGAGGAGGCGCGGCCCTGGGCGCGCATACAAGATGTCACCGCGACCAAGCAGCCGCGTAAGCGGGCCGCGAAGAAGGCCACGAAAACCACGGAGTAGGGCACAAACCGGCGTGGCGCGTGACATGACCCCGTAACCCGGGCCGTGTCCTGTTAACGAACTCGACACCGCGAACGGCTGCGGGTGAAACATCGGGCTCGCAGCATCCCTCATTGTGGAAACCGCTGAATCGGTATCGCCCTCACCCACATCCACACCGCCACGATCACCGCAGATCGCCACCACCACCGGCAACACCTTCGGTTGCCTGGTGCGGTTCGCCTTCGCGAACATCCGGCGCAGGCCGGAGCGGTTCGTGCTCTCGGTGCTCGGGATCGCGCTGGCGATCGCGTGTGTGACTGTCGTGCGGACGATTTCGTCGAGCTTCGCGATCACCGGCGCCGACTCGGTGACCGACGTCCTCGGCGACGCGCAGCTGTGGGTGGTGCCCGCGGCAGGCGTGCACTACGACAACGAGGCGTCGGCACTGGTGGCCGACGGGCCCGCACCCGCGCTCACGGTGCCCGACGGCTGGCGGGCCGTGCAGACCTCCTCGGGGGTCGTGCACATCGGCGACGCGGAGGTATCCCTGCGCGGCGACGACGAAATACCCGCGGGGCAAGCGGTTCTCGGACCCGATGTGGCAAACCGGCTCGCGGTGGCCGACGGATCTGTCGTCGACGTGAACGGCCACCCGCTGACGGCGCGGATCACCGGCTCCGGCGAATCGGTGACGGTGCCGACGAGCGTTGCCCGGTCACTGGTCGGCGACCACGGGTGGTGGACGGTGTATGCGCCTGCGGGGGAGGAGAATCGGCGCGATCTGGCCCAGAGGTTCGGTGCCGCGGTCGGTTTGCCGTACACCGCCGACCCCTCCGAGCAACCGAAAGCCGATGGCGAAGGTCTGATCTACGACACCGTGGGCGGGTCCGGGCCGCTGACCTTCGAGCAGAAATTCTCCGCACTGTTCTCCGGCAAGGTCACGAGCTCGACACTGGGCCTGATCTCCACGATCGGCCTGATCCTCGGATTCGTCATCGCGGTGTCGTCGTTCCTGGCGGCCGTGCAGGAACGCAAACGCGAATTCGGCATCATGAGCAGCATCGGCCTGGCCGACGAGGTGCTGTACTTCTTCCTCGTCGAATCGGCGATCGTGTTCGTCGCGGCCTACGTACTGGGTGTGCTCGGCGCGGGAGCCGCTGTGGCGCTGACGATTCCGGGCATCGCGACCCCGGTCGCGTGGGCACAGGCCGCCGGTATGGTCGCGGCCTTCCTTCCGGCCATGGCGATCGTCGGCGCGCTGGTACCCGTACACCGCTTGCTGCAGCAGCGGCCCGTCGACCTGTTGGGGGCGCGATGATCCAGAAAGGCCTTGCCTACGGCTGGTTGTCGGCGCGCAGGCGGATCAGGGAGATGGTGTTGCCGGTGGTCACCACCGCGACCGGCGCCTTCCTGGTGGTGCTGGTGTTCGCGATGTCCGCGGGCATCCGGGAGCAATCGGCCGTCATCGGGCATGCCGAGGAGATCAATCGGGCGGTGATCCTGATCGCGGTGACGGTGTTGCTCGTAGGCGTGGTCGAGGTCGCCGTGGCGACCACCCGCACCGTGGCGCACCGGACCCGGGAGCTCGGTGTGTTGGGCGCCAACGGTATTCCGCGCGGGCCTGTGGTGGCCGCCCTGCTCGTCGAACCGCTGGTCGCGGCCGTGCTCGGCGCCTTGGCAGGTGCGGGGGCGGCGTCGGTCACCGCGGCCGTGGTCGCTCTGGCCGGGCTCGCTCCGACGGGTGTGTCGGTCGCCGGGATCCTCGCCGGTTGCCTGATCGCGTTCGGTGTCAGCATCGTCGCGGCCGTCGCCACGAGTTTCGTGCCCACCTGGAACGCCGCGTCGCGTCCACCCATCCGATCCCTGACCGCTGGAGGCTGATCACATGACCGCACTGGATGACACCGAGGCCCCGGCCGACAACGAGGACAGCAGGAAACCCGTCATCGAGATCAGCGACGTTTGGAAGCTGCACAAACTGGGCGACGAGGTGGTCAAGGCGCTCAAGGCCGCCGAACTGCAGGTCATGCCGGGTGAATTCGTGTGCCTGATGGGGCCGAGCGGCAGCGGCAAGTCCACGCTGCTCAACATCATCGGCGGTCTCGATCGGCCCACCAAGGGCACCGTGAAGATCAGCGGGCAGGACACCGCACAGCTGACCGAGAGCCAGTTCGCCGCATTGCGCCACGACACCATCGGATTCATCTTCCAGAGCTACAACCTGATCCCGTTCCTGTCGGCGGTCGAGAACGTCGAGCTGCCACTGATGTTCGAACCGTACGACCGGAGATCGTTGCGCACACGCGCCACCGAACTCCTCGAGATGGTGGGCCTGGGACACCGGATCCACCACCAGCCCACCAAGATGTCCGGTGGTGAACAGCAACGCACCGCGATCGCACGGTCGTTGATCAGCAACCCGACCCTGGTCCTCGCCGACGAGCCGACAGCCAATCTCGACCACCGCACGGGGGAGACGGTGGTGCGCATGCTGCGCGACCTGTGCCTGACGCTGGGCGTCACGGTCGTCGCGAGCACCCACGATCCCACGGTGGCCGACGAAGCGAGCCGTGTTGTCCGGATGCGAGACGGACAGATCATCAACTGAGTCAACGGCATTGGGAGACATCGATGACCCAAGAGTTAGAGGCACCACCGCCCGCCGAACGAGACAAGCTCATGACCACCGAACTGGTGCCGGAGCAGATCCTGCCCAAGGTGATGACCACGTTCGGCCTGACCGCGGCCTATGTGTTCATCATCTGCTGGATCACCGGATCCTCGGTGATGGCGGCGGGCGGGTGGACCGCGATCCCGATGTGGGTGCTGGGCATCCTCACATTCCTGGTGCCCGCAGGCATGGCCGTCGTCGAACTGGGCAACCTGTGGCCAGGTCAGGGCGGCGTGTACATCTGGGCCACCCGCACCATGGGGGAGACGTGGGGTTTCATCGGCGGCTACCTGTCCTGGGTGCCGGTGATCCTCAACGCGGCCTCGTCCCCGGCCGTGGTGCTGCAACTGCTGCTGCTGGCCTTCCACGCCGAAATCGGCCTGACCACCAGCATCATCCTGCAGCTGGTGATCCTGTGGACCGTCATCGGGCTGGCGTTGGCGAAACTGGCCGCCAACCAACGCATCATGAACATCGTCTTCATCGTCTACGGCGTCCTGACCCTGACGATCTTCATCTCCGGCCTGCTGTTCGCCGTCGAGAACGGTTCGGCCACACCGTTCAGCTGGGCCGAGGCCACCATCCCCAATTTCGCCGTCGCGGGCTTTCTGTACGGCACCGTGCTGCTGTACCTGCTGGGTGTGGAGACCCCGTACAACATGGGCGCGGAGTTCCTCTCGGTGCGTAAGAGCGGACCGAAGATGATCCTGTGGGGATCCACCGCGCTGGTAGCGATCTACCTGCTCACCACGCTGGGCACCATGATGGCGTTGCCCGGCGACCAGATCGACCCGGTGACCGGTGTGATCGGGATGCTCGACGTCGCCGGATTCCCCGGCCTGATGGAAGTCGGCGCGATCGTGCTCGCCTTCATCGTCGTGGTGGCGCTGATGACCTATCAGGTCGCTTATTCGCGGCTGATCTTCGTCTCCGGCCTCGAACGGCACCTGCCGCGCATCTTCACCCACCTCAACCCGCGTACCCGCAACCCGGTGACCGCGGTGCTGATCCAGGGCGTGATCTCGTCGCTCATCCTGGTCGGGCTGTACTCGCAGAGCAGCATGGCCAACGTCACCGTCTACCTACAGGGCGGACTGTCCACGGTGTGGCTGCTGAGCGGGTTCTTCTTCCTGATCCCGGTGATCGTGGCCCGCAAGAAGTACGCCGATCGCTATGCCAACGAGCAGTTCTGGCGCATCCCCGGCGGCATGGTCGGTGTGTGGATCACGGTGATCGTCGGCAGCCTGGCCACCGTCGGTGGCATCTACTACTCCTTCGTCACGCCGTGGATCGACGTACCGTCGGCCACCTGGATGACCTGGGTGGGCTGCATCAGCCTCGGCATGTTCGGCCTGGGTCTGATCGTCTACGTCTTCGGTCGGAGGTCGGCACACAAGGTCTCCCAGGACGATGCGCTGGCCCATCTCGCGGTGTTCGACCTGACGAAGGAGGACGAAGCGCAGAAGTAGCCGTGACCTCGTGACGACCCGGTCGGCCGAACATCGGCCGGCCGGGTTGTTCACGTTCGCGCACACAACCGCGCACACAACGAAATCCGTTGCGCCAGGTCACCACACCGTAACACGGGGCCGTGCAGAGTTAACGTCACCGACATTGCCGACGGGATCTACCGAAACGTTCCTGCGCGAGCATTTTCCAAGCGCAGCAAGTTGCGCCGACCCTGCACCGGTCACCCGCGATACGCGGTGATCCACCAACAGCGGAGGAAGCACACCGTTATGACGATGGACAGCACGATCACGAACGTCGAGGGCGCGGCCACGGCAGCGCCGTATCCGCTGGACCCGCTGACCGGCGCCGAGATCGAGGCGGCGGCCGCCGTCATCACCGGATCCGATTACGCCACACCCACCTTGAAGTTCGTGATGATCCAGCTCGCCGAGCCGGAGAAGAACGAGAAACTGACCTTCGTGGGCATGGACGTCCCGCGCCGCGCGTTCGTGACGATGTACGACGCCGCGGCCAAACTCATCTACGAGGCAATCGTCGACCTCGGCGCGCGTGTCATCGATTCGTGGACGCCGATTCCGGGACGCTTCCCGTCCTATCTCGTCGAGCACATGACCGGCGTGGAGGAGAAGGTGCGGGAGGACCCGCGGTGGCAGGAGGCCATGCGCAGGCGCGGCGTCACCGATTTCAGCCTCGCGATGATCGATCCCTGGCCCGCAGGGTATTACGGCGCACAGGACCACTACGACAACTCGCCGCTGGTCTGCCGGCCCCTGACGTTCGTGCGGGCCGCACCGTCGGAGAACGGCTACGCACGACCGGTCGAGGGGCTGATCGTGACGTTCGACCTGGACAAGATGGAAGTCCTCGACATCGAGGATCACGGTGTGGTGCCGCTGCCGCCCAAGGCCGGCAACTACACCGAGCAGTTCATGTTCGACGCCGACAACCGGCCCGCGTTCACCGAGTTCCGGCAGGACGTCAAGAAGATCGAGATCACGCAGCCCGACGGCCCGAGTTTCACCGTCGACGGGTGGAACGTCACATGGCAGAAGTGGTCCCTTCGTGTGGGTTTCAACGTGCGTGAAGGCCTGACGCTGCACGAGATCACCTACAACGACCGTGGCACCGTGCGGCCGATCATGTACCGCGCGGCGTTGTCGGAAATGGTGGTGCCCTACGGCGACTCGTCACCGACGCATTGGAACAAAAACGTCTTCGACATGGGCGAGGTGGGGATGGGCTTCTCGGCCAACCCCCTGACGCTGGGCTGTGACTGCCTCGGTGAGATCCACTACTTCGACGGCACGGTCAACGACTCCGACGGCAACGCCGTGACGATCCCGAACGCCATCTGTATGCACGAGGAGGACTACGGGATCTCCTGGAAGCACACGGATTTCCGCACCGGTGAGGTCGAGGTGCGTCGTTCGCGGCGTCTGGTGATCTCGATGATCTGCACCGTCGGCAACTACGAGTACGGGTTCTTCTGGTACCTCTACAACGATGCCGGCATCGAGATGGAGGTCAAGCTCACGGGCGTGCTCACCACCGGGTCCATCCCCGAGGGCGAGACTCCGCGGTGGGGCAAGATGGTGGCTCCCGGCATGTACGGCCCCAACCATCAGCACTTCTTCAACTTCCGTATGGACATGAGCATCGACGGTCCGGGAAACAGTGTCTACGAGGTGGATTCGATCCCCGAGCCCGATCCGGAGCTCAACCCCCACCACAACGCCTGGATCACCAAGGACACCCTGGTGGCCTCGGAGTCCGAGGGTGCGCGGGACTGGGAGTTCTCGACGGGCCGGTACTGGAAGGTGGTCAACCCGTCGAAGCTCAACGAGTTCGGTGCCCCGGTCGGCTACAAGATCATGCCGAAGGACGTCATCCCGGTGATGGTGCAGGAGGGCTCGGTGATCTACGACCGCGCCAGGTTCGTCCAGCACAACCTGTGGGTCACCAAGTACGACCCCAGGGAGCTCTACGCGGCGGGCGATTACATGTACCAGTGCGCCGAGGCGCAGGGGTTGCCGCAGTACGTCGCCGACGATGCGCCACTGGAGAACACCGACGTCGTGCTCTGGTACACCGTCGGCGCACACCATGTGGTGTGTCCTGAGGACTGGCCGGTGATGCCGTGTCACTACACGGGCTTCAAGCTCAAGCCGGTCGGTTTCTTCGATGGCAATCCCGCACTCGACGTCCCTCCGTCACCGCCGGCGGCCTGCCACAACCACTGAGCCGACAGCAGGCAGAGGACAGGCGCGGTATCCCATGCGGATACCGCGCCTGTTTGCGTGTGTAGTTAACTTTCTCGGTGAAGCCTGTCACGCGTTCTCAAGACGCGGCGGTATACGTACAGCAAACTCTGTGTGAACGGATGGCCAGCGCGCCACCTGCCGGGGGGCGTTGTTGGGGCCTAAATCACCTGCGTAAGCGCTGAGAACTGCGGGAGTATCTCCTGAAGGTGGCAAATTTTCGGTCGACAGTGCTGCTAAGGTCGGTACGACTCGAAACGTTCGGGGGAGTGAGATGAGGGCAAACTACGTGACATTGCGTCTTACGCTGCGGGTGCTCACAATGGTGCTCACGGGCGCCGCGCTGATCGCCATGGTGGCGTACAGCGGGGCGCGGTGACCGACGACAAGTCTTAGAAGCCTCAAGAGAGGGCGCGGCAGACTTCGGCGGTCGCGCGGGCCAGTGACTGCGGACCTTCGCGCAACGCCTGCTCGATGGGCGTGCCCGGCACGGTGATCGCGACGAGGCGGTCCACGCCGTGCTCGAGGAGCACGCCGGCGTCGTCTCCGACACGTCCGGCGAATATCACCACGCGGGCTCCCGCGATGCGCGCCACCTGTGCGACGCCGAACGGGGTCTTGCCCAGGACGGTCTGCGCATCGACGCTGCCCTCGCCGGTGAACACCCAGTCGGCACCGACCACGGCCTGCGCCAGGCCCACGGTCTCGGCGATCACCTCGACACCGGGCCTGCACTCGGCGCCGAGGAAATCGAGGAGCGCGAACCCGAGACCGCCCGCTGCGCCCGCGCCGGGGAGTTCTGGCCGCGCGCGGCCCAGCGTCTCCTCGGTCACCACGGCCAACCGCGTCAGCGCGGCCTCAAGCGTCTCGACATCGAACGGGGTCGCACCCTTCTGCGGGCCGAAAACGGCACTGGCACCGCCCGGCCCGAGGAGGGGAGCCGTGACGTCGGACGCGATCCTGATCTGGATGTCCGCCAGGCGCTTGTCGAGCCCGGACAGATCGATGCGGTCCAGCTGTGCCAGGGCCCCGCCGCCCGGTGGCAACGGATTGCCTGCGGCATCGAGCAGCACCGCGCCGAGCGCGGTGAGCATCCCGGTGCCGCCGTCATTGGTGGCCGAGCCGCCCAACCCGATCAGCAGATCGACCGCGCCACGATCCAGCGCCGAGGCGATGAGCTGGCCGACCCCGAAAGTGCTCGCGCTCAGTACGTCTCGGTCGGCCGGTGCGACGAGCTCCAACCCGGACGCGGTGGCCATCTCGATCACCGCGAGCTTGCGTTCGGGGATGTACCCGTAGTCGGCGCGTACAGGGCGGCCGAGTGGATCGGACACGTCGACCCTCACGCGTTCGCCGGCAAGGGCGTCGACGACCGCGTCGACGGTGCCCTCACCACCGTCGGCCATCGGGACGCCGACACATTCGGCGTCGGGGAACACCGAATGCACACCCTCGCGCATTGCGGTCACCGCCTGGGAGGCGGTCATCGACTCCTTGAAGGAGTCCGGGGCAAGAACGATTTTCATCCGTTGCTCATCTGACAGGGGTGAGCGCCGGTTTCCCGGCGAGGACCGCGGCGGCATTGTCGATTGCGAGAATACCCATAGCATCGCGTGTGGACTCGCCTGCGCTCGCAATATGCGGTGTGAGCACGAGATTCGGCGTGTCGAGCAACCGGGGATCGATGTGCGGTTCGTTCTCGAAGACGTCGAGCGCGGCGCCGCGCAGCGCTCCGTTGTGCAGCGCGCTCATGAGCGCGGCTTCGTCGACGACGCCGCCACGCGCAGTGTTGACGAGGTACGCAGAAGGTTTCATCTTCGCCAGCGTGGCCGCATCGATCAGGTGGCGGGTTTGCGGAGTCAGCGGCGTGAGCACACTGAGCACATCGGATTCGGCGAGCAGGGTGTCGGTGTCGACGAACTGCACACCGTCCTCGGATGTGCCCGGTTCGCGACTGCGTGCGGTGGCCAGAACCTTCATGTCGAAACCTTTGGCACGCTGGGCAACTGCTTTGCCGATGCGGCCGTAGCCGAGGATGCCGAGCGTCGCTGAGGCACTGATGTCCAGGCCCACCAGCATGCGAGGGCCCCACACCCACGGTTCGCGTGACCGCAGAAACCGGTCGCCGTCGAGCACGCGCCGTGTCGCGGCGAGGATCAACGCGAACGTGTGATCGGCGGTCGCACGGTCGAGCACGCCGGGCGTGTTGGTCACGGTGACACCGGCCGACACCGCGGCGTCGACGTCGATGTTGTCATATCCCACAGCCACGTTCGCAATGATCTTGAGCTGCGGTCCCGCGGCTGCCAGCAACGCGGTGTCGACGCGTTCGGTCAACGTGATGACCGCGGCGTCGGCGCCAGCGAGCCCGGCTTCGAGATCCGCCCGGCTCGGCGGGTCCTCACCACCCACCCGGAACGGGACCCCCAACGATTCCAGGTGTGCCATGGCGCGGTCGGTGAGCAGTCTCGAAACGTAGATCGTCAACAGCAGTCCTTGTCGCGGGCGTTTCGGTCGATTATGGCGGGTCGGCGGTGCGGTCTGTCAGCCGGCGGATCCGTGCACCTCGACCGTGGGTTCGATTCCGGTGGCTCCGACGACGTCGGCCCACACCTCGAACCCATGCTGGAATGCGACCACGCCGGCCTCCGGAAGTGCGATTTCGATCGCCTCGAGCACCTCTTCCGGAGATACCCCCAGGTCCAACGCCACCCGGATGTGGCCGGCGATGTGGCCGGGCGACGCCTTGAGGACTGTCAGGCTGGTGATGAAGATCAGTTCTTTGGTGGCTTTGTCGAGTCGGCGTTGCTTGGTATATGCCGCCGAAACCAAGCCGTTCGCGGCCTTGAGGACGTCGAGGTCGGCGCGCGCCATCAATTTGTGGTAGGGCAACACATACCCGCGAGCGCGCGCCATTTGATTGACGTATTCGAGGGCCTCGGACTCACCTGGCGCGTTGTCGGTATCTGGCACATTGTTCCTTTCGCTGGTTCGGGGGCGTTGGTACTCATGACGGTTCATGTCGAGTCGCCATAGAGGTCTTGGAAGATTCGCGGCAGAGCCGCGCGACTGGCCTGTGCGACGTGGTATTCGCCGGCTCGGCGAGCGCCCTCGATATCGCCGGCGATGATCGCGTCGCATATGGCGGTGATCTCGGCGAGGCTTGCCGGTTGACGATTCTCAGCAGACAGCGAGTATCGACGGAGAAGTCGAATACGTGCATGCAGCAGGCGAAGGGCCGTGGTGAGCTCTGAGTTTCCTGCACCCGCGAGCAGAGCGGCGTAGAAGGCATCCTTGGCGCCGAGGACCTCCGTCAGGTCGCCGCTCTCCATCGCCCGTGCGACGTCGGCCACGCAGTCCGCGAGTGCGCGCTTGTGCTCGACCGTTCCGCGGCGCGCAAACAGCGAGCACGCCAACGATTCCAGCGCCCCGCGAACCTCGAAGAGGTGCTCGGCGTCGCTGTAGGAGATCTTTGTGACCAGCGCGCCGCGGTTCGCCTCGATCGTGACGAAGCCTTCGCCTTCGAGTTGACGCAGTCCTTCGCGCACGACGGTGCGCGAAACGTTGTAGGTCTCGCACAGTTCGCGCTCGTTGAGGCGTTCACCTTGTTTGAGCACGCCGTGACTGATCGCGTCGCGCAGTCCGTTGACCAGCCGTAGTCGTGTCGGCGGCGCAGTGGAGGTCGTTGACGCGGTCGCGCTTTCCTGCATGGGGCCACCTCGGTTCGCTCGGATACGGACGGAGTCGCCTGCCTGAAGCGATGAGATCGCTTCCCGCACGAGGCGCGCGCACGGCTGAGCGTGCGTGTCCGCCATGAACTGTATGACAATCACTTCTACCGGCAAAGCGTGCCGAGCGCCAGTCGGATTCATATCGATGCAGGTAGAAACGCTGGTTTTGCGTGGATCAGCTTGTCATCCTTGACGCGGTGCGCTTGAGAGGCTTGACCGTGGCGCAAGATCGTCATACATTCACGACTGGTAGAAATGTGGTGGGGCGCACAGTCAGGTGCGGCCCTCACGCCAAGCAGGCGACACAACCAGGCGGGTTCATCCCGCGATGCGATGCGACTCGGCAGTCGCGACTTCGAGGCGCCACGCCGTCTTTGCAGTACGACGACGACATCCTCGACCAGGTGTCCCGTGCGTCGTCGCACCGTGTCAACGTATTCAGGAGAGAAGATGACACAAAGCAGCACAAAGGTTTTCGGTTGGCAGCGCACCGGAACCCGGCCGTTGCTCATCACCTTGATCGACGGTCCCAACATGCCCAATCTGGGCAACCGCAACAAACGTGTCTACGGACCGATCTCGTCCATCACCGCTCTGCAGGACCATGTCCGCCAGCTTGGGGAAGGGATGGGGGTGACCATCGAGGCGCTGGCGTCCAATCACGAGGGCGAGATCCTGGATGCGATCCATGCCTCCGCGGCCCGTAGCGACGCCTACATCCTCAACCCTGCCGGTTTGACCAAGACCGGTGAGCCCACGCGTCACGCGCTGGAGGAAACGGGCCGGCCATGGGTGGAGGTTCACTTCGCCAACATCTCCGCACCACCGTGGTCGGAACGCGGATTGCCAGGTGGCCCTTGGGAATCGAACTTCACGCGATCGGCAACCGGCATGTCGATGGGATTGCGTCATCACAGCTACCTCGGCGCGCTTGTGGCCCTCGTCGCCGCAATTGACGACCCCCAGTTCCTGGGTGCCGCCGAGTGACAGGGTTCGACACGGCTTGGGAACCACAGTGGCTGGCCGTGGTCTCAGACGATGCGGAGTTCCGGCTCATCAGTCGGTGGACGGACGTGGTGTTGCGGTTGACCGACGGTCGCGTGGACCGCAGCTATCGGATCTGCGGCTCCACGATCGCCGTCGCGGATGCCGGCGAGTCCGCACCGGCGGTCACCCTCACCGGGTCACCCGAGGCGTGGACCGCGTTCCTCACCGCGACCCCCGAACCGCAAGCGCACCACATTCTCGCGATGCAGCGCCGACGTGAGGACTTTTCGATCGATGGCAAAACCGCTCTGCTGCAGAATCTCAACGTCCTCAACCGGGTCATGGAGTTGATGCGCACGGTCGCCTCCGGCTACCGACGAGGTGCGGCATGACCGGTTACGAACCGATTGTCGGGCGCTATCTCACGGCGGACATCGATGGGGTGCCCAACCGGATCTACATCGAGGAATCCGGGGACGGAGTTCCCGTTGTGTGCCTCCACACGGCGGGTTCGGACTCCCGGCAGTACCGCCATATGCAGACCGACGACGAGGTTTTGAGCCGGTTCCGCGTCCTGGCCTTCGACCTCCCGTGGCATGGCAAGTCCCTGCCGCCGGACCGATGGTGGCGCCGCGAGTACCTGCTCACGTCCGAGCTGTATATCGCTTCCGTGATGGCAGTCATCGACGCGCTGGATCTCGAACAGCCGATCGTTGTCGGTTGTTCGATGGCCGGATCGTTGGTGTTGGAATTGGCGCTCACACATGGGGATCGCATCGGCGGGGTCATCGGTTTCTCGGGTGCGGCAAAGGTCGAGGGCCGCTTCGACGACTGGTCGTTGAAGCCGGACATCAACAGCAACCAGGCCGTCCCCTCCTGGACATACGGATTGATGGCACCGCAGAGTCCCGAACCGGCACGTCGCGAGGTCTGGTGGACGTATGCCCAGGGTGGACCGGGGGTGTACCGGGGAGACACCTACTACTACAGCAACGGGATGGACCTGCGGGGCCGGGAACGCGAAATCGACACGGCCAGGTGCCCGGTGTATCTGTTCACCGGCGAATACGACTATGCGTGCAGCCCTGAAGAAACCGAGGCGACCATAGCGGCGATACCAGGAGCGCGGGGCGGTGTGATGCGTGGGATCGGCCACTTTCCCGTCGCAGAGAACTACCCGTTGTGCAAGACCTATCTGTGGCCGGCGTTGCTCGACCTCGCCGATCGCAGGGCGGGAAACGGAATCGCGTGAACGAGCGCGAGATTCATGAGATGAGGAGCCGATCATTGGCTGACAACCTGGGCGGAGAATTCGTGGGGCGCAGGATTCTCGTGACGGGGGGAGCCTCCGGCGTCGGGGAGGCCTGCGTCGGTTATTTTCTGGGTCTGGGCGCCACGGTCGCGTGCATCGACGTCAAGGTACCCGCCCGTGACGATGCAAAGTTCGTGCACCTGAGCGCGGATCTGCGCGACCGAGATGCGGTGTCTTCTGCTGTGGCTGAGATCGCCGAGCGGTTCCACGGTTTGGACACACTGGTCAACAACGCCGGTGTGAGTTTTGTGGGCACGGTCGAGGATGGCACCGAGGACGACTGGAATCGCCTGTGGGACATCAACGTAATGGGGGCTGTCCGCTCGACCCGTGCCGCCCTGCCGTTGCTCCGCCGATCGGACTCGGCCGCGATCGTGAACGTGTCATCACTGACCGCGACTTCCGGTATACGGCAGCGAGCGGCCTACACCGCGACCAAAGGCGCCATCGAATCGATGACAAGGGCGATGGCGGCCGACCTTGTCTCCGAAGGCATCACGGTGAACGCGGTGAACCCAGGCACTGTGGACACCCCGTTCATGGCCGAGCTGGCGGCGCGCGCCGAGGATCCGGTGCAGCGTCGCGCAGATTTCGAATCGCGTCAACCCATCGGCCGCATGGTCACACCTGTCGAGGTCGCCCATGCCGTCGCATATTTCGCGCACCCGCTGAGTCGTTCCACGACCGGCAGCACGCTCATGGTGGACGGAGGAATCTTCAACCTCCACATGACGCGCGCCTGACCACCTGGTCACCCAAATGTCAAAAACACATGAATCAGGAGCATCTTTGTGAGACTTGCAAACAGAGTCGCCATCATCACCGGGGCAGCACAGGGTATCGGTCGGATCTATGCCGAGAGATTCGCCGAGGAAGGTGCGGCTGTGGTGGTCGCAGACATCAATGAGCCCAAAGCGACCGAGGTCGCATCATCCATCACGTCGCTGGGCGGCCGCGCAATCGCCGCTGCCGTCGATGTCTCGGATGTCGAATCGGTCAATCGTATGGTCGATTCCGCCGTGGAGGCGTTCGGAACCGTCGACATCCTGGTCAACAACGCCGCGATCTTCTCCACGCTGAAGATGAAGCCTTTCGAGGAGATCTCGGGCGACGAGTGGGACAAGCTCTTTGCGGTGAACGCCAAGGGGACGTTCCTGTGCTGTCAGGCTGTTTCGCCGGTGATGCGGAAGAACCAGTACGGCCGCATCATCAACATCTCGTCGAGCGTCGTGGTGACGGGCCGGCCCAACTATGCCCACTACATCGCGTCCAAAGGCGCCGTCTGGGCGTTGACCCACGCTCTGGCAACGGAAATGGGCACCGACGGCAT
Source organism: Mycolicibacterium smegmatis (assembly GCF_001457595.1). Lineage (GTDB taxonomy): Bacteria > Actinomycetota > Actinomycetes > Mycobacteriales > Mycobacteriaceae > Mycobacterium > Mycobacterium smegmatis. The sequence goes on from NZ_LN831039.1 coordinate 2,689,907, forward strand.
CACGGTCAACACCGTGAGCCCGCACGGCATCATCACCGAAATCCCGCGGGAGACCATCTCGGAAGAGGGGTGGAGGCGAAATCTGGAAGAGCAGGCACTCAAGCGCAAGGGTGATGCCTCCGACCTGGTCGGAATCCTGCTCTACCTCGCCAGTGACGAAAGCAAGTTCATGACCGGCCAGACCGTCGCCCTGGACGCCGGTTTGCGCTTCACCTGAGCTGCGGCTCTGCAGTTCACCCCAAAACATCTGAAGGCTCGGAGCAAACAATCATGGCGAATGCACCCGGCAACAATCTGACCCCGAAGAGTGACGATTCGGCGCGCAGGTCCGCGCTGCGAAAGGTCAACCTTCGGTTGATGCCTTTCATCTTCCTGCTGTACCTGGTCAACTACGTCGACAGAACAGCGCTGGGTATCGCCGCGCCCAACGGTATGAGCGACGAGCTTCAGATGACGGCGACCCTGTTCGGTCTGGCGTCGGGGATCTTCTTCGTCGGTTACATCCTTCTCGAAGTCCCCAGCGCCATGGCCGCACAACGGACGGGTGCACGCGTGTGGATCGCCCGGATCGCGATCACCTGGGGAGCGGTGGCGTCACTGACCGCGTTCGTCCCCAACTATCAGTGGTTGATCGTCGCGAGATTCCTGCTCGGTGTGGCAGAGGCCGGCTTCGCGCCGACAGTGTTGCTCTATCTGACGATCTGGTTCTCCAATCGCGAACGGCCGAAGGCGTTTTCGGTCTACCTGCTCGGCATTCCGATCTCGTCAGTGGTCGCGGGACCTGTGGCGAGCTGGTTGATCAATGCCGGTGACGGCGTGTTCGGCCTGAGCGGCTGGCGTTTCATGACGTTGATGACGGGCGTGCCGGCGATCATCCTCGGTGTCGCCGCACTCTTCTGGCTGACCGACCGCCCATCGCAGGCCGCATGGCTGACCGACGCCGAGAAGGAGGCGCTGATCGCAGATCACGATGAGCACACTCCGGCCGAAGCCCGTGGCCACGCCGGGGGCATGCTGTTCTCTCTGCGGTCCGGGCGCGTGTGGATCATGGGTTTCGCGTACCTGGGGGTGGTGTACAGCCTGTACACCATCGGGTTCTTCCTGCCCAGTGTGGTTTCGGGCTTTGCCGAGCGGTTCGGCACCGACTTCACCGTGATCGAGAACGGGTTCATCATCGCCGTTCCGTACGTGTTCGCAGCAGCGGCGCTCATGCTGTGGCCGCGCCATGCCACCCGGTCGGGGGATATCGGGTGGCACGTGCTGATCAGCACCGTGGTGGGCGCACTCGGAATCGTCATCGCCGCGTTCGCCGGGGATCCGTGGATCGTCATGCTGGGCGTCACGCTCTGCGCCGTAGGGGTGATCTCGGCGATGCCCCTGGTCTACAGCCTGCCGGCCCGGATTCTGTCCAGCGTGGCCGTCGGCGCGGGTCTGGCACTGGTCAACACGATCGGCAACGTCGGCGGGTTCGCCGGGCCGTTCGTCACCGGTTGGCTCAGGGACCTGTTCGGCAACGACCAGGGAGCCTTCGCCGTCGTCGCGCTTCTCCTGCTGACGTCCGGAGTGATCTCGGTGGCCGTCCAATCGCGGACACACTCGATCAACGAGGCCCTGCAACGAAATGACCCGGCGTCGCGTCGGCACCGCGCGACGATCGAGTGAGACGGCCCTCGATCAGTCCACCGCGTGCGCCAGCAGTCGCTTGAGTTCGCGGCGCTGTGCCTCCGTGAGGTTTGCGAGCGCCTCCTCCTCTGCCGCCAGCGCGGCCGCCTCGGCCCGCTTGAGCAGCTTGGCGCCCTCGGTGGTGAGTTCGGCGGGTAGCGCGCGCCCGGAGGATGCCGCCTCGGGACGCCGGACGGCGCCTTTTTCCTGAAGCGCTCGCACCACGTTGTTCATGGCTTGCGGCGAGACGTTGATGTGACGCGCCAGTTCGGCGTTGGACTGCCCGGGCTGTGCGGAAAGGATTCGCAGACAGACGAATTCGGGAAGTGTCAAACCCAGCTGCTGCAACTGCGCGGCGACGGCGGGCTGGAGCACCGCGGTCACGCGGTACATCAGAAAGCCCAGCGGCTGAACCTCGAGGATGTCGCTCATATCAAGCATATTGACACATATCAACTGGGTTGATATACCGGGTGCATGACCACACCAGAGGAAGTTTTCGAATCGGCATACCGCGGAGACGGCCCGACCTTCGCCGGGATGCGGCCACCGTGGAGCATCGGTGAACCGCAGCCCGAGATCGCGAAGTTGATCGACGCGGGCAAGTTCCACGGTGAGGTACTCGACGCCGGCTGCGGAGAGGCCGCGACGTCGCTGTACCTCGCCGAGCGTGGATTCACCACCGTCGGGCTCGATCAGTCGCCGACCGCGATCGAGCTGGCCCGCGCGGAGGCGGCCAGGCGCGGTCTGACCAACGCGACGTTCGAGGTCGCCGACATCAGCTCCTTCACCGGATACGACGGCCGGTTCGGGACGATCGTCGACAGTACGCTGTTCCACTCCATGCCCGTCGAACTGCGCGAGGGTTACCAACAGTCGATCGTGCGAGCGGCCGCGCCCGGCGCGACGTACGTCGTCCTGGTCTTCGACAAGGCAACGATGGGCGACACCGGCCCGGCCAACCCGGTGACCGCCGACGAACTGCGCGACGTCGTCGGCAGGTACTGGGTGATCGACGACATCAGCCCCGCCCGGATCCATGCCAACGTGCCCGCCGAGTTCACCGACTTCGCCGCTTTCGCAGGCAGCGACATCCGCGACGAGGGGAACGGTCGCAAATCCGTCGCAGGCTGGCTGCTGCAGGCACACCTCGGCTGAACCCCTCCGGCCGGCGACACGCGGAATTCGCAAGGCCCCGGGCATTGCCTGACGCCTGCCATGAGGCAGGATGGAGCTGCCGTCCTGGGCAATCGCCTGGATGGCTCTCTAATGCGAGGAGTGCCGAGGAGACCGATGGCGGATTCGAATGTCGCCGGCCGGGCAGCACCGATTCGTCCGCTCTATACCCGCGTCCTGCTCAAGCTGGGCGGCGAGATGTTCGGCGGCGGACAGGTGGGTCTGGATCCCGACGTCGTGGCTCAGGTGGCGCGGCAGATCGCCGAGGTGGTCCGCAGCGGAGCCCAGGTGGCAGTCGTCATCGGGGGAGGCAACTTCTTCCGCGGTGCCCAACTGCAGCAGCGCGGTATGGAGCGCACGCGTTCCGACTACATGGGCATGCTCGGCACCGTGATGAACAGCCTTGCCCTGCAAGACTTCCTGCAGAAGGAAGGTATCGACACCCGCGTGCAGACGGCGATCACCATGGGGCAGGTCGCCGAGCCCTACATCCCGCTGCGCGCGGTGCGGCACCTGGAGAAGGGTCGCGTCGTGATCTTCGGCGCGGGCATGGGCCTGCCGTACTTCTCGACCGACACCACAGCGGCCCAGCGGGCCCTGGAGATCGGCGCGGAAGTGGTGCTGATGGCCAAGGCGGTCGACGGTGTGTTCACCGACGACCCCCGGACCAACCCGGACGCCGAGTTGATCACCGCGATCAGCCACCGCGAGGTCATCGACCGCGGGCTCAAGGTGGCCGACGCCACCGCCTTCAGCCTCTGCATGGACAACGGCATGCCGATCCTCGTGTTCAACCTGCTCACCAGTGGCAATATCGCTCGGGCGGTGGCGGGTGAGAAGATCGGAACTCTGGTCACCACCTGAGGAGTGGAGCCACATGAGCGAACGCGACAGCGACGGGAGACGGTGAAGTGATCGACGAGACTCTCTTCGATGCCGAGGAGAAGATGGAGAAGGCCGTGTCCGTGGCCCGAGACGAGCTCGGCTCGATCCGGACCGGCCGGGCCAATCCGGGCATGTTCAACCGCATCAACATCGACTATTACGGTTCGATGACGCCGATCACCCAGCTGGCCAGCATCAACGTCCCCGAGGCGCGCCTCGTCGTGATCAAGCCGTACGAGGCGTCGCAGCTCAGGGCGATCGAGGACGCCATCCGCAACTCCGACCTGGGCGTGAACCCCAGCAACGACGGCAACATCATCCGCGTCGCCATCCCGCAGCTCACCGAGGAGCGCCGCCGCGAACTGGTCAAGCAGGCCAAGTCCAAGGGCGAGGACGCCAAGGTCTCGGTGCGCAACATCCGCCGCAAGGCGATGGAAGAACTCAGCCGCATCAAGAAGGACGGCGAGGCCGGTGAGGACGAGGTGAGCCGCGCCGAGAAGGACCTCGACAAGTCGACGCACACCTACACCGCGCAGATCGACGAACTCGTCAAACACAAGGAAAGCGAGTTGCTGGAGGTCTGAGTGACCGATCAGCAAGCGAGTCTCGTGGCAAGCAAACCGGTCGGAGAACCGCAGAAGAAGCAGTCCCGCGCCGGTCGTAACCTCCCGGCGGCCATCGGTGTCGGCGTGGGCCTGGGCGGCGGCGTCATCGCGATCCTGTTGTTCGCACCCCTCGTGTGGGTCGGTGTGGTCGCCGCGGCGATGGCCGTCGCGACGCACGAGGTCGTGCGGCGGCTGCGCACCGGAGGTTTCTCCATCCCGGTCGTCCCGCTGCTGATCGGCGGACAGGCCATGGTGTGGCTGACCCTGCCGTTCGGACCGGCCGGTGCACTGGGTGGATTCGGCGCCACCGTGGTGTTGTGCCTGATCTGGCGGCTGCTGTCCGGCGGACTGACCGCGGCACCGGTGAACTATCTGCGCGACGTCTCGGTGACGGTGTTCCTGGCCGCCTGGATCCCGTTGTTCGGCGCGTTCGGTGCGCTGCTGATCTATCCCGACGACGGCGCGGGCCGTGTGTTCTGCCTGATGCTGGGCGTCGTGGCGTCCGACGTCGGCGGCTACACCGCAGGCGTGCTGTTCGGCAAGCACCCGATGGTGCCCGCGATCAGCCCCAAGAAATCCTGGGAGGGCCTGGCCGGATCGCTGGTGCTCGGCATCGTGGTCTCGGTGCTGGCCGTGACGTTCCTGCTGGACAAGCCGGCCTGGGTGGGCGTGCCGCTCGGCATCATGCTGGTGCTCACCGGAACGCTCGGTGACCTGGTGGAATCGCAGGTCAAACGCGACCTCGGCATCAAGGACATGGGCACGCTGCTGCCCGGCCACGGCGGTCTGATGGACCGCATCGACTCCGTGCTGCCCTCAGCCGTCGCGACCTGGATCGTTCTGACGCTGCTGGCGTGACCCGGAGCTGTTGAGCCAGCAGGCCACGGCCCCGACCACGAGGCCGACGGCGATCCCGACGTCGGGTCTTTCACCGAGCATCAGCCACGACAGGACGCCCGCCACCGCGGGGATCACGCAGAACAGCATGGTGACCGCGGGCGCGCCGTGCCTGCTGATGGCCCGTACGTACATCGACACCCCGAGCGCCGCGTTGAGCAGCACCACCCCGGCCACTGCCGCCACCGCGTGCTTGGCGTTGTGCACCGCGAACGGTGTCAGCGCCGCGAACACCGCGGCGGGGAGCAGCGCCACCGCGTTCTGTACGGCCGTGGCGGCGCGGAAGTCCACGTCGCTGCAGAACCGCTGCTGATAGACGCCGCCTGCGGACAGGCCGAGCAGCGCCGCGAGCAACAGCAGCAGTACCGGGTCGACGCCGCTCTCGGCGGCCAGCCTGCTCGCGCAGGCCGCGAGCACCGCGGCGACGCCGAGCACGAGCGCCAGGATGCGCCGTAGGCCGAGGCGGTCACGCAGGAACGCCGCACTGAGCACGGCCGTGGTGACGGGGTTCATCGCAATCACCACCGCGCACAGCACGGCAGGAGCGCCGCGCTCGATGGCCAGGTACAGGAAGCAGAACTGCACGCCCTGCATCAGCAGGCCCGCCACCGCGACGTGAGCGAGCTTGCCGCCGCGCGGCCACGCCACACCGGCGAACCGTGCCCACGCCCCGAGGATCGCGGCGGCGAGGCTGAACCGGAAGACCAGCAACGCCATCGGTGACATCGCCGCCACCGCGGCGTTGCCGATCGGGTAGCCCAACGCGTACAGGAATGTCACCGCCGACGCGGTGCGGGCGGGCATCCGGTCAAGGGTGTCGGACATGGGGCCATCGTGTGGTGTGCGGGACGGCCAAGTCCAACGAATAATCGGGCCGCGGTTCGATCACAATTGCTTATCGGATCGTCCGCGGCCACCGGTGCAACGCGACGAAATTGATCGTCAGTGCTGATCGGAGTACCGTACGGCCGGTGGGACAGGTCTTGGACATCGCGCCACTGCGCAGTCTGGTCGCCGTCGCCGACTGTGGTGGATTTCACCGCGCGGCGGCGGTTCTGCACCTGACCCAGTCCGCGGTCAGCCAACACGTGCGTCGTCTCGAGGGTGTCGTCGGCGGCCCGATCGTCCAGCGGTCCGGGCGCGGCATGGCCTTCACCGAACACGGCCACCGCGTCGTCACACACGCCCGTCGGATCCTCGCCGCGCACGACGCGGCGCTCGCCGACCTCGGGGCGGCGGAGGAGAAGACTCTGCTGATCGGGGCCACCGAACACGGTGCCGACTTCATGCTGCCCGGATTGACCGATGCGCTCGGCGAATGCCTGCCGGACTGGCGCGTGCGGTTCCGGTTGGACCGCAACGTCGCACTGGCCGACGCGATCGAACACGGCACCGTGGATGTCGCCGTGATGCTCGACGGCTCGGGATGGGACCGCGTCAACGCGTCGGGAATGGTCGCGCTGAAATGGATCTCGGCACGCACCTTCACGCCCGATGGTCCGCTTCCTGTGGTGGTGTACGCCGAGCCCTGCACGCTGCGCGAGCCGGCCTTCGCGGCGCTGGAGAAACTCGACATCGACTACCGGATCGTCGTCGAATGCGCGGACCTGTCCGGCCTGGTGGCCGCGGTGCGCTCGGGGCTCGGCGTCGCGCTGCTGCCGATGATCGGCCGACTGCCCGACGGCCTCGTGGTCGCCGACGACATGCCCGAGGCCAACCGCGCATCGGTGTTCGTCCGCGGCCGCGCGGGCGTCGACCCCGACCTGCTGGCAACCGTCGACACGGCGGTGCGCGAACTTCTCAACGACGACCGCCCGTCCGGGACAATGGTCGCGAAGACATCAGTGAAGGTATCGGCATGAAACAACAGCTCGTCTTCGAGGCACCGCGGCGGGCCATGCCGCCGCAACACCTCGCGGACCTCGACGAGACAGCACGCGCGGCCGCGGTCACCGAACTCGGGCTGCCGGCGTTCCGCGCCAAGCAGCTGGCCAACCAGTACTACGGCCGGCTCATCGCCGATCCCCAGCAGATGACCGACCTGCCCGCCGCCGTACGCGACCAGGTCGCCGAAAAACTGTTCCCCACGCTGATCAACCCGGTGCGCGAGATCCAGTGCGACGCAGGGGAGACCCGCAAAACCCTGTGGCGCGCGATCGACGGGTCGACGTTCGAATCGGTGCTCATGCGCTACCCCCAGCGCAACACCGTGTGCATCTCGTCGCAGGCAGGCTGCGGCATGGCCTGCCCGTTCTGCGCGACCGGACAGGGTGGGCTGCAACGCAACCTGACCACCGCCGAGATCCTCGAGCAGGTACGCGCGGCGTCGTCGACCATGCGCGCAGAGCACTTCGGTCGGACTGCCGGCACCGCCGGCGGTGGCCGGCTGTCCAACATCGTGTTCATGGGCATGGGCGAGCCATTGGCCAACTACAACCGCGTGCTCGGTGCCGTGCGACGCATCATCGCCGCGCCGCCCAACGGTTTCGGCATCAGCGCGCGCTCGGTCACGGTGTCCACGGTCGGGCTGGCCCCGGCGATCCGCAAGCTCGCCGACGAACGCCTCGGTGTCACGCTGGCGCTGTCTCTGCACGCACCCGACGACGAACTGCGCGACACGCTGGTACCGGTCAACAACCGGTGGAAGGTGAGCGAGGTGCTCGACGCGGCGCGCTACTACGCCGACACCACCGGCAGGCGCGTCTCGATCGAATACGCATTGATTCGCGATGTCAACGATCAGCCCTGGCGCGCAGACCTTCTCGGTAAGAAGCTGCACGGCGCGCTGGGGCCGCTCGCGCACGTCAACGTCATCCCGCTCAACCCCACACCCGGCAGCGAATGGGACGCCAGTCCCAAACCGGCCGAGCGTGAGTTCGTCAAGCGCGTGCGCGAACGCGGTGTCTCGTGCACGGTCCGCGACACCCGCGGTCGCGAGATCGCCGCGGCGTGCGGGCAATTGGCCGCCGAGGGCTGATCCTCTCCTGCGCGAACGTGGGCTTGTGGTCGAACTTTCGGCGCAATCACGCACACAAGGCGACGTTCGATGCCGGGCCTGCTCAGGCGTCGGCGATCGAACGCTCGCGGACCGCTTCGATGTGGGCACGCATCGCGTCCGCGGCAGCCTGTGGGTCACCGGTTTCGACAGCGGCCAGCACGCGGCCGTGTTCGGCGACCGCCAACTCGGTGTCCACGGGCCCGCGGTGCACATTCTGTCGCATGCGTTGCACCGAGGCGCCCAGGCTTCCGACCATCCGGCGCAGGAATCCGTTGCCGCAGTGGTCGAGGATCGTCTGATGAAAACGCCAATCGGCTTCGAAATACGGCTTCAACGGGACCGGTAGGCCGTTTCGATCGCGGGTCACCCCGTCCCACTCGCGCACTGCCCACGCGGCCTCCTCGTGCGCGCGGTGTGCAGCACGCAGGTCGGGGAGCAACTCGGGATCCCGGAGCCGGGTCGCCCAATGGGCGGCAGTCGTCTCGACGACGAGGCGGGCGTCGGCGAGTTCTGCGGCCTGCTGGGCGGTCATCGGTGGCGCCACCTGGTAGCCGCGATGGGCGACTCGGTGGACCAGCCCGGTCGCCTCGATCTCGACGAGGGCCTCTCGGACCGGAGTCTGTGAGACGCCGAGATCGCGCGAGAGTCGGTCGATGCTCACCGATGTCCCGGCGGCAAGTCGTCCGTCCATGAGCATCGCGAGCAGCGCGTCGCGCACTTCGTCCCGCATGGCTCGCCGCAGGCGAGGAATAGGCGGGCTCACAGGGACATCCACGGTCAAATCCTTTCATGTGACGCCGGGATGCTGCGATCCCGCCGTTTCGCCCTCGGCGGTGGTCAGGCGTCGAGCAAGGCCTGCGCGGTGATCTCATCGAGCACCAGGTCGGTCGCGGCGCCGGCGCGCAATGCCCCCAGCACGGCTGCCGTTTTCGCCGGACCGCTTGCGACCAGGATCCGCGTCCGTACACCGCGCAGCTCGGACAGCGGCATGCCCGTGCTGCGCCGGTTGATCGCAATGCCGTCCGAGGTGCCGTCGGCGCGTAGGAAAACGGTGCCGATGTGTCCCACGATCCCGTCCCGTCTCAGCTCCTGGAGATCGACCGCATCGAGGTAGCCCGACCGGTACAGATGGTCGGGAACGTCGTTGTCCAACGCGCCGACCGAGAACAGCGCCACATCAGCGTTTCGACGGATCCCGAGCACGCGCTGAATGGAGCGCTCGTGCCACATGGCCTCACGAGTTGTCGCGGAGTCGAAGAATGCCGGCGCCGGAAAGTGGTGTGCCGAGGCGGAAAACGCGCGGGCGAATCTGTCGAGGAGTTGGCCGGCATTGAGGATGTTCGACGCGGACGCGTTGGCCGAACCGTTCAGCTGAACAACCCGTGCCCCGCGGGTGGGGCTGAAGATCAGGTGCCGGGATACCGCTTCGACCGTGGCGCCCCAACCAACGGCGATCGTCATGTTGGTGCCGACCACAGCGGCGAGCCGGCGTGCCGCGAACTCGGCGACCACCTCGAGCCGAGCCGCGAACTCAGCGGCATCCACGCTGTCAGCGATCAACGTGCGAACGCCGAGACGCTGGTTGAGCTGGGTCGCCAGGTGTGAGGAGCGGTCCGGCGTGCGATGCAGGACGAACTCGACGACGCCGTGCTGACGGGCCCGGGCGAGCATTCGAGAAACGGTCGAGCGGGAAAGGTGCATGCGCTTGCCGACGTCTTCGACCTTCAGCCCCTGTACGTAGTAGAGCTCTGCGGCGTCGGCAACGCGGCGCCGCTCCTCATCCGTGAGATCTCCGGCGTCTGTTGCATCGCCATGAGCAGCCGAATCAACCGCATCCACCGTCATCGGGTGCCACCTCACTTCCGTGTGCGGGCGTCTGTGCCGCCTGGCTGTGAATCATATTCCCGCCTTCCAGCCGAAAACCTGCAGATTCTGAGGGCAGATCGGGAAAACGTAGGCACTTTCTGCCATTGACGCTGCCATCACCTATACCTATATCCTATAGGAACTGGTGTTATCCAGATCACTTCGGAGAAGTATTGTCAGCTGCGCCAAAGTCGGCGACCGGTTTGCCCCGGTGATGGTGGTTCAACCGCTCGTCCACCTGCCGACCGCTACCTCGACCCGCCCACGTCACCGAAAGAAGATGCACATGACAGCTCTGCACGCGTTTCCACCGCAGCGGACCGCAGTGGTCACCGGCGCCGGCTCGGCACGCGGGATCGGGCGCGCGACAGTTCAGCGCCTCGCCCGGGCCGGGTGGCACGTCGCGGCCCTCGACGTCGACGAGGCGGCCGTCGCCGAATTCGCGCGAGAGGTCGACAAGGATTCGCGCACCACGGTTTTCGGTTACGGCGTCGACGTCGTGGACGCCGAATCGGTCGATCGCGCATTCACCGCGATCGAGGCCGAACTCCCGCCGGTCGTCGGACTGGCGCACGCGGCAGGTGTCGCCTCACCCGTTCCGTTCCTGGAACTGACGCTCGCCGAATGGAACCGGGTGCTCGACATCAACAGCACCGGCACCTTCATCGTCAATCAGCGTGCGGTGCGCGGCATGGTGCAGCGCGGCGTCGGGCGTGTGGTCAACCTGTCGTCTGCATCGGCCCAACTGGGCGGCGGTACCTACAGCAAGGTGCCGTACTCGGCATCGAAAGCTTCCGTCATCGGCCTCAGTCGAGCCGTTGCACGCGAGGTCGGCAAGTTCGGGGTCACCGTCAACGTGGTGAGTCCCGGTCCCATCGACACCGACATCATGGGTGGCACTCTCACCGAGGAGCGCAAGGCCGAGATGGTCGAGGGCCTGCTAGTCGATCGGGTCGGCCGAACCGAGGACATCGCCGCAACCATCGAGTTCCTGCTGTCCGAGGACGCCGGCTTCATCACCGCGGCTGTCTACAACGTCAACGGTGGCCTGGTCGTCAATTGAGTTCGGCCCCAGTACGAATCCCCGCTCACGCACAAAGGAGTGCCATGGATCTGAAGTCCGACTCGCCGCGCCAGGCTCGTCGTCAGCGTGACGCCAAGAAGGTGAAGAACCTGCGTTACTGGATTCTCGGTTGGTTGCTGCTGGCCGGGATCCTCAACTACATGGACCGCTCGTCGGTCTCCATCGCCGCTCCGCACATGATCGCCGAACTCGGGCTGACCAAGACCGACATCGGGCTCATGGGTGCGGTGTTCTCGTGGACCTACGCGTTGTGTCAGCTGCCCGCCGGCTATCTGATCGACAAACTTGGTGCTCGCAGAATGTATTTCGCGGCGGTCGGTATCTGGTCGGTCGCGACCGCGCTGATGTCCGTCGGGCAGACCATGGCGCACTTCCTCACCTTCCGCTTCCTCCTGGGCGTCGGCGAATCGCCCAACTCACCGAACTCCAGCAAGATCACCACGGAATGGTTCCCCCGCGAGGAACGTGGCCAGGCCGCGGGCATCTGGGACTCCGGGTCGAAGTGGGGTTCGGCGATCGCTCCTCCGGTTCTCACCGTGTTGTCGCTGGCATTCGGGTGGCGCGCGATGTTCCTCATCATCGGCTTGGCGGGTCTGGTTCTGGCACTGGCCTTCTGGGCCTACTATCGTGCCCCTGAGTCGTCCAGGCGCCTGTCGGAGGAGGAGTACCGGTACATCGTCGCCGGCCGTGACGACACCACGCAGCCGAAGGCCCACCTGCCCTGGGGCAAGTTCTTCACCTATCCGCAGACGTGGGGCATGATGCTCGGCTTCTTCAGTTCGATCTGGATCTGGAACATCTTCATCACGTTCCTGCCGCTGTTCCTCCAGGACACCCTGGATGTCTCGATCGCGCAGACCGGCTGGGTCGCCGCGATCCCGTATCTGGCCTCGGCGATCACCGGGATCTACGCAGGCCGGCTCACACTCACCCTGGTGCGCCGTCGCGGGATGAGCGCTTTCGGGTCGAAGAAGACGGTCCTGATCGGCGGGTCCGTCGGCCTCGGAATCCTGCTTGCAGTGGTGCCGCTCGTACACAACCCCGTCCTGGCGATCGTGGTGCTGTGCGCAGCCCTCGGTCTGGTGGCTGCGGTCCAGTCCCAGTCATGGGCGCTCACAAGCGATATCGTGCCCGACACGCACGCCGCGCAGTTCGGTGGGATCATGAACTTCGGCGGTTACTTCGGCGGTGCGCTGGCCCCGCTGGTCACCGGCGTCATCGTCGACAAGACCGGTTCCTACACACCGTCCTTCCTGGTGTCCGGTGTGATCGCCGTGCTGGGTGCCTGCGTCTACGGGTTCATGGTCCGTCGTCCCGTCCACGAATCTGCCGCCGCCATCTCGGAAAGGTGAACCATGAGCGACGATTACGTGGTGGGTCTCACCGCCGACGGTGCGGACGCCACCGGTGCCACGATATTCGGCGACATCGGTCTGCACCGGTTGGAGGACGCCGGCATCTCCTGGCGCCTGCTGCCGCCGATTCCCGTGCACGGTCCGGTGGATCCGGCCGCGCTGGCGGGTGTCGACGCGGTGGTCTCGTTCGGCCATATCCCGTTCAGTGCCGAACTGGTGCGACAGGTGCCCCGGCTGCGGCACATCGCGCGGTTCGGTGCGGGATATGACGGAATCGACCCGGTCGCGCTGGCCCGTGAGGGGGTGGTGCTCACCAACACCCCCGCAGCGGTGCGACGGCCGCTCGCGTTGTCGGGGCTCACGCTGCTGCTGGCGTGCGCACATCGCCTGCTGGAGAACCATCGCGTCACCGTCTCCGGAAAGTGGGCGCTCCAGCGGGGTGCCTATCGAGGCACAGGGGTGGACGGCAGAACGGTCGGGATCCTGGGATTCGGGTCGGTCGGTTCCGAACTCGCCGGGATGCTCGCACCTTTGGGTGTCGAGGTGATCGCGACCACCAGGTCGGGGCGTTCGGAACGGGCGGCACAACTGGGTGTCGAACTCGTCGATCGCGAAACGCTGGCCGCACGATCGGATTTCGTCGTGGTGACCGCGGCTCTGACCGAGGAGAATCGCGGCATGCTCGACGAGTCGTTCTTCGCGGAGATGCGGTCGAGTGCCTACTTCATCAACATCGCCCGCGGCGGGCTGGTCGACCAGCCGGCGCTGATCCGGGCGCTGCGCGACGGTGGGATCGCCGGGGCGGCGCTGGACGTATACGATCCGGAACCCCCAGCGGCCGACGACCCCCTGTTCGCGATGGACAACGTGATCTGCACACCGCATGCACTGTGCTGGACCGCGGATTTCACCCGTGACGTCTCCCGATCAGTCATAGATGCCCTGATCGCGGTGTCCCGCAACGAGATCCCCGAGACGGCACTGGGGCGCGATGCGCTCGACGAGCGGACATGGCGGGGGAGGGCCACCGCCGAGGCGTGCGGGCAATTGGCGGCCGAGGGCTGATTTTCTCCGGCACGAACGTGGGCTTGTGGTCGAACTATCGGCGAGAACACGCACACAAGCCGACGTTCGATGCCGGCCCGCGATGGCGGGCCGGCAACGCCGAGATCTCCAGTTGATCGGCCAGATGGCGCAGTTCGGAAAGACCGAAGTCAATGCTCATTCGGGCATGCCGATGGTCTTGGCCTCCAGGTATTCCTTGTAACCCTCTTCACCATTGCGGTAGCCCAGACCGGACTGCTTGGTGCCGCCGAAGGGACTGGTGATCCCGAAGTGGCTCTTGCCGTTGATGGTGACGTTGCCGGTGCGCATGCGGCACGCGATCGCGAAGGCACGGTCGAGGTCGCCGCCGGAGACCTCGCCGGACAGTCCGTAGATGGTGTTGTTGGCGATCGCCACTGCGTCGTCGTCGGTGTCGTACGGGGTCACCGTGAGCACCGGCCCGAAGATTTCCTCCTGCGCGACTTGCGAATCGGGGTCGACGTCGGCGAGCAGGGTGGCCTGCGTGTAGTAGCCGACCGGAAGGTTTTCCGGGACGCCACCTCCGGTGACCAGACGCGCGCCGGAGTCGATGCCGCTGCGGATGAGCCCCAGCACCTTCTGTCGTTGCGTCTCGCTGATCTGCGGGCCCTGCATGACGCCGGGCGTCCACGGGTCACCGACCGGGAAGTTCTCCATCATGTTCTTGAGTATCTCGATACCCTCGTCGTAACGGCTGCGCGGCAACAGGATCCGGCTGGGCAGGATGCAGGACTGCCCGCTCATGACGCACGCCATCATCGCGGCCATCGACAGCGCCGAGTTGAAGTCGGCGTCGTCGAGCACGATGTGCGCCGACTTGCCGCCCAGCTCCAGCAGAGTCTTCTTCACGGTCGGCGCGCCGGCGGCCAGGATGGCCCGCCCGGTCGCGGTCGACCCGGTGAAGGTGATCATGTCGACGCGGGGGTCGGCCGAGAGCGCCGCGCCCACCTCGTTGGCGTTGGAGACGACGACGTTGAACACGCCCGCGGGAATGTCGGTCTCCTCGGCGACGATGCGGCCGTACTCCGTTCCCGACCATGGCGTGAGCTGAGCGGGCTTGAGCACCACGGTGTTACCCGCCATCAGCGCGGGCACCGTCTCGGCGATGTTGAGATAGAACGGCACGTTCCACGGCGTGATCGCGCCCACCACACCAACGGGTTCGTAGTGGATCTTGCGGCGGGCCGGGCCGAGTTGGGTCGGGTGCACCCCGGTGTCGACCAGGTAGTCGAAGTTCCTGCCGTGCTCGGCCCAGTGCCTGACCTCCTCGATGGGGCTTTCGATCTGGCTGCCCGAGACCGTGACCGGACAGCCGACCTCGGTGATGAGGATGCGCCGCAGGCGCTCCTTGTTGCGTTCGAGTGCCTCGTGCAGCTGCGTCAGACAGTGGTACCGGAAGTCCAGATCGCGTGACCAGTCCGTCTGGTCGAACGCCCGCCGGGCCGCGGCCACCGCGCGTGACATGTCCTCGACGGTGCCGTCGGTGGCCTGCCCGGCAACCTGTTCGGTGGCCGGGTGGATCACGTCGAATGTGGAACCGCTGCCGGTGGTTTGCAGTTCTCCGTCGATGAGCATGCGCTCGTCGCCCGCGAGAACACCGGTCTCGTCCTGCACAGAAGTCATGCTGTACAGCTTTACAAAAATGCGCCTCAGTGTCAGTAGCTTGCGTGAAATTTTTGGGCGATCGATCAGTTTGTGTCGGTCTGCCTGATGCCGACGGCGTGACGCAACTGCGCGAGGAACTGATCGGCGTCGTCACTGCGCACGATGTAGTGCGAGATCGCGACCCGGATCGCGGTCGCCGCCTTGACCGCCGCGTTGGGACCGGACAGCAGCTTGAGCAGGCGCGCGCGCATGATCGGGATGACGTGTGCCAACTGGGCGATGACCACCTCGGGTTCGATGTCCACCAGGCGCACGCCGGAATACGACTGCTGGTACTGCACGATGAACCGCAGCGCCGCATCGAGTTTCTCGTTGCCCCGCAGGCCCGCGGTCGCGCGCCCGATCCCGTTGTCGAACATCTCGCGCTCGTAGTTGCCGAACGCCTCGAGCAGTTCCTGCTTGTCGGCGAACCACCGGTACAGCGTCGGCCGCGAGACCCCTGCCTGCAGCGCCACCTCGGACAGGCTCAACTTGGTCTGACCGCTGCGAGCGAGCACCTCGGCGGTGGCCACCAGGATCCGGTGGCGGGTCGAGGTGTCCGCACCCGCTCCCGCGGGCAGAGCTTCATTCACAGTCGAGCCTCGGTTGGTCGTGGTTCTCAAATCCTAGGGTCATCACAAGAGTTTCTTGAGTAAAGCCACGGTTTCCAGGTCCGCCAGCGCCGCGACGCCGCGCCGAGCCCCCTCCACCGCGATGCCGTCGTCCTGCATGCCGCCCAGCCCCGCGGTGATGACCGGCGCGGTGTACGCATAGACCGCGCCGAGGCGGTAGCGCTCCCACAACTCGTCGGCGTCCAGCCTGGGGCCGCCTGCCGCGGCCAGCGCGCGACGGTACTCGTCGAGGAGGTCTTTCTCCGCGGCTTGCCGGTCGGTGGTCGTCATGCTGGTGATCAGCGTATACGCGAGCTCGCGTCCGGGGTGGCCACGGCGCACCGCCTGCCAGTCCAACAGGCCCGCCTCGCCGTTGCGGAAGAAGAGGTTGCCGGGGTGTGCGTCACCGTGCATCACGGTGTGCGGCGGACGGTCGAGCAGTTGTGCGGCCGCACGGTAGTTCTCGTCGATGAACCGGCCGTCGGCCACCGGGATGTCGGTACGCTCGGCGAGCCGCCGGGTCGAGGTCTTCAGGAGCGTCCCGGTCAGCAGCGAGGTGTCGTCCCCGGACGCCGAATACAGCCACCCGAGTGGGCCGCGGCCGCTGCGCTCGGGCAGCCGGCCCCAGAACGCGGCGTGCACACGGGCGAGCAGTTCGACCGTGAGCGCCGCGCGGTCCTTGTCGAGTGGATGCAGCGTGTCGGGAAACTCACAGGGCTCCTGCGCGAGGTCCTCGAGCACCAGCACGAAGCGCCCCGTGAGCGCGTCGAACGCCGAACCGTGGGCGCGGGGGACGCCGGGCAGGCCCGCCGCGAGCTGCTGGTAGAACCGGACCTCGGTGTGCGCGAGCCTGCCGAGCTCACCCATCAGCCGGGTCGCGGCGGTCTCGGCGGGCAGCTTGACGAACACCGTCTCGGGAACGCCGTCGCCCGAGAGCGCCAGCCGGGCCCGTGACGACGTTCCGGCGTCGCCTCCGAGTACTGATAACGTGCGTACCGTCCGTCCCATGATGGTGCTGAGGCAACCGGCGTCGAGATCGGAGATGCGACGCGGGAACCGCCGCAGTCCGCCGAGCGCGGCGTCGGCGGCGACGCGCTGCACACCGTGGCCGATGTGGGCGGCCAGCGCAAGAGCGGGTGGGATGCGACGGACCGTCGAGAGCATCAGTCAAGTTTACAAATAACTGCGCTTTTGTAAATGCAAACGCGCAGTGTTGGCACGCGGGAGTGAAGCGGACAAAGGGCGCGGAGCGTTTGAGGTTGGTGAAGTGCGGTTAGACACAAACGTGTCCGCGAGTGGCGCCTGGTGCGCCGGCGGGCGTGTGGTGAGCTTGGATTTCGATGGGTTGCATGTGAATTCGATACGTAAGGGTTTGCCGGGCGAGGGCGGGCAGGTGCCGGTCGACGGCGCCGAGATCGTCCTGTTCCCCGGCAGGCTGCCGGTGCCCGCGCCGCAGCTGGCGAGGGTGGCCGCGCACGCGCGCACGCTGGCTGCGGTGGCCTATGAGGACATCAGCGCCAACGGCGACAACCCCGTGACCGCACACGCACACTGGGGAGTGTTCCAGCGCTTCCCGGTGGTGACCCGCACGATGACCGCGGTGTGGCGCATGATGGCGGCCCGCTCGTTCGACGACCTGGCCGACGAGTTGGAGATCGGCTTCGTCCATCCCCGCACGATCGGCGAGCATGTGACCCTGTCGCTGATCATCGGTGACGCCCACGGACTACTCGATGCCGTGGCGACCCAGGCCCTGCGGGGTTCGCTGATCGACACCACGCTCGTGCGGGATCTGCACGATCCGGCGTCCAGCGTGGCGCGCCGCGTCGCCGACGAACCCGACATCTGGTTCCAGCCGTTGATCGCGGGCTTCGAGCGGGATCCGGGCCGCGGGTTCCGCAGGTGCTGACGCACGCCGCGGCGGTCACGGACGCACGGCGTTGAGCGCCGCGAGCAAATCGTCGAGACGTTCAGGGGTCACCTTGCCCCCGGAGAGCGCGACCATCCGCTCGATCGGCACGGACTCCAGCATCCGCAACAGATCGGTTCCCATGGCGGGTGCGTCCTGCGCGGCGGTGCCCAGTGTCTCGAAGAGCAACGGCGCGGCGGCCGGGTCGGCGAGGATCTCGCCCAGTGTCGACTCTCTGGTGAACACCGCCCTGGGGACGTCTCCCTCGACGGTGACGGTCGCATGCAGGCGCAGATCCCGGCTCGATGCGCCCACCGACACCGTGTAGTCACCGGGCTCGACGCCCCACTGTCCGCTGCGAATTTCCCAGAACGCGAGATCGGTTCGGCGAATGGGGATTTCAAGGGTGCGACGCTCACCGCTTTCCAGGCTGAGGCTGCCGAACCCGGCCAGCCAGCGTGGTGGCCGGCTGATTTGGGGGTCCGGTTTGGACACGTACACCTGGACCACCTCGCGACCGGCCCGCGGACCGACGTTGGCCACCACGACGCGCACCGTGGGTCCGTCGGAGTCGACCTCCAGATCGGAAAACGCGAACGCCGTGTAGGACAGGCCGTGACCGAACGGGAACGTGACCTCGAGAGCGCGCGCGTCATACCAGCGGTAACCCACGAAAACGCGCTCACCGTAGACGGTGTGGCCGTTCTCGGACGGGAAGTTCAGGAACGCCGGGCAGTCCTGCAGGCGTACGGGCACGGTCTCGGCCAGGCGCCCGGACGGGTTCACGGCCCCGAACAGCACGTCGGCGACGGCGCCGCCGCCGGCCTGCCCGAGCAGTGCTCCATCGAGGATCGCCGGGGCGTGTTTCGCGACCTCGTCCAGGCGTACGACGCCACCGTGGGACAGCACGACCACCGTGCGGGGTTGCACCTCGACCACCGCACGCAGCAGCGCCAACTGCGCCTGCGGCAGGTCGATGTGCTCACGGTCGTAGCCCTCGGATTCCTCGTCGGCGGTCAGGCCGAGGAACAGCACCGCGGCCTCGGCCTCGGCCGCGCCACGTACCGCCTCCGCGCGCACCTGCTCGCTGTCCTGTCCGGAATCGGTTGGCAGGCCGGGGAAGTGGGTGGCAGCCTGATCACCGTTGCGGGCACGGATCTCGTCGAGCGGGATGTCGAGGCGCGTGGGGTTGACGTGTGAGCTGCCGCCGCCCTGATGGCGGGGTTCCTCGGCGAACGGCCCGATGACCGCGAGCCGCGACGGGGCCAGCGGCAGGATCGGTTCTCCGTCGCGCAGATCGTTCTTGAGCAGCACCACGGCCTGTGCGGCAGCCTCACGCGCAAGGCGATGATGGGCCTCGGTCAGCTCGCCGATGTCGAAATGACCGGCAGCGCTGTGGCTTTCGTACGCGCGCACCGCCAGGCCGGCCACCCGTTCGGCGGCCGTGGTCACCGCACGCGCGTCGAGTGCGCCCGCGGTCACCGCGGCCACCACCTCGGCGTCGCCGAAACCGCCCGATGACGGCATCTCCAGGTCCAGGCCGGCCGCCACGGCCGCGACACGGTCACGCACCGCGCCCCAGTCGCTGACCACCACGCCGTCGAAACCCCATTCGCCGCGCAACACGTCGGTGAGCAGCCAGGTGTTCTCGGAGGCGTACACGCCGTTGATGCGGTTGTACGAGCACATCACGGTCCACGGCGCGGCCTCGCGCACCACGTGCTCGAACGCCCGCAGATAGATCTCACGCAGCGTGCGGGCGTCGACGTCGGAACTGGCACGCATGCGGTCGTGCTCGGAGTTGTTGACCGCGAAGTGTTTCAGCGACGCACCGACACCGCGGCCCTGCACACCGCGTACCCACGCCGCGCCGAGCACGCCGGACAGCAGCGGATCCTCCGAGAAGTACTCGAAGTTGCGGCCGCAGCGCGGGTCCCGCTTGATGTTGACGCCGGGGCCGAGCAGCACGTGCACTCCCAGCGCACGGGCCTCGGCGCCCAGTGCGGCGCCGACGCGTTCGACGAGATCCGGGTCCCACGTCTGGCTCAGCGCGACGGCCGGAGGAAAACATGTCGCGGGTTCACTGCCGCCGACACCCAGGTGATCTGACGCCCCGCTCTGCCTGCGCACGCCGTGCGGTCCGTCGGTGAGCACGATCGACGGGATGTGCCCGACAGCCTCGGTGGTCCAGAAACTCGCGCCGCTGCCCAGTGCGGCCTGCTGGGTCAGCGTCAGGGTCGGGGCATGTGCGAGTGGGTCCGTCACCCTTCCCGAGGGTAGCCCCGCATCGGAGGTTGCCGGTTCACTCCCGGCGCCTCGGCCGCGCCACATGGCGCAGTTGTGCCAGGAAGTCGTCGGCGTCGTCGCTGCGCACCAGGTAGTGCGATATCGCGACGCGCACCGCGGTCGCCGCCGCGACGTCGCTGTCGGGCCCGGTGGTGAGGCGTTGCAGGCGTTCGCGCAGCAGCGGCATGATCTGGGACAGCCGCCGGATGACGTGCTCGGGTTCGATGTCGACCATGCGCAGGCCCGGGTAGGACCGCTGGTACTCGGCGATGACGCGCAGGGCCGCGTCGAGGCGCTCGGATGCAGGCAGTGCACCGGTGGCCTGTGCGACGGCCTGCTCGTAGCCGCGACGTTCCCACACCACGAACGCGTCGAGCAGATCCTGCTTCGACGAGAACCACCGGTACAGCGTGGGTCTGGAGACGCCGGCCTGCGACGCGACGTCGGACAGGCTGAGTTTCGTCGTCCCGTTGCTGCCGAGAACCTCCGCGGTGGCGGCGAGTATGCGCTCGCGGGTGCTGCTCGCCTCGGTCCCAGCGTCGGTCCCAGCGTCGGTCCCAGCGTCGGTCCCAGCCATGGGACAAGCTTTACAAACTATCGAGTAAGTGTCACGCTAAATCTCGGCGTGGCCCACCGCGGCACGCCTGTAGGAGGACAGGAACGTGACAGTTGCCATCTCAGCGCAGGCACGCGAATACAGCCCGTTCGACATCACGTCACACGAGTTCTGGAGCCGGCCGTTCGCGGTGCGCGACGAGACGTTTGCGCAGTTGCGTGCCGCCGAGGGGCTGAGCTGGCACCAACCGCTCTCGACGCTGTTCGACGTCGAGGAGCCCGGGTTCTGGGCGCTGACCCGGCGCGCCGACATCCAGTTCGTCAGCCAGCATCCCGAGCTGTTCACCTCGGCGCAGGGCGTGGCGCTGGACCCGATGCCGGCCGACGTGCAGAAGTTCGCGACGTTCTTCCTGATGATGGATCCGCCCGAACACACGGTGTACCGCAGGCTGATCAGCTCGGCCTTCACACCGCGCAACGTCCGGCGGATCGAAGAGCAGATCCACGCCAACGCAGTCGATGTCGTCGACCAGCTGATCGGCGTGGGCAACGTCGACTTCGTCGAGGCGTGCTCGGCGCAACTTCCGATGCGCACGATCTCGGACATGCTCGGCGTGCCCAAGGCCGATCAACCCGCGCTGGCCAAGGCCGCCGAGAAGCTGTTCAGCATGAGCGACGACGAATACTCGTCGCTCGAGGAACGGGCCGTGGCCACCATCAACGAGATCATGCTGATCTCGAACACCGGTGTCGAGCTCGCGAAGTTCCGGCGCGCCAACCCCGGTGACGACCTGATGACCAGCATCGTCAACGCCGAGGTCGACGGACACCGACTGACCGACGAGGAGATCGGCGCGTTCCTCATCCTGCTGGCGTCGGCGGGCAACGACACCACCAAGCAGACCACCACGCACGCGATGATGGCGCTGGCGGCACATCCGGACCAACGCGACTGGCTCATGGCGGATTTCGACGGCCGCATCGGTTCTGCCGTCGAAGAGTTTGTGCGGTGGGCCACCCCGGTGATCCAGTTCGCGCGCTTCGCCACCGAGGACGTCGAGGTGGCCGGCCAGACCATCAGGGCGGGGGAGAAGGTGGGGCTGTTCTACTGCTCGGCCAACCGCGACGAGGCGGTGTTCACCGACCCGCAGCGCTTCGACCTGAGCCGCTCACCCAACCCGCATCTCGGATTCGGCGGTGGCGGCCCGCACTTCTGCCTGGGCAACCAGCTGGCCAAGACCGAGCTGCGAAACCTGTTCCGCGAGTTGCTGACCCGCCTCAAGACCATCGAGTTCGGCGAGCCCGAACTGCTGCACAGCAGCTTTGTCCACGGCATCAAACGAGTCCCGGCCTACATCCGGTAGCGAAAGAGGTGACATGCGCGTAGAGGTCGACCTCGCCAGGTGCACCGGTCACGGCATCTGCGAGACCATCGCCGAGGACGTCTTCGAGGTGCAGGACGACGGGACCGTGCTGATCCACGGCAACGAACGTCCCGAGCACGACCGGGATCGCATGCGCCAGGCAGTCGTCCAGTGCCCGGCCGCGGCGCTGCGCATCGAGGACTGATCAGGAGCGCGGCGGGCGGGGGCGCACGAGCACGGACTGCTGGATCGCGCCGACGGCGCCCGAGGAGTCGAACAGTGTGCCGACCGTGGTGCCGATCCCGTCGGGGCCGTAGCTGGTCTCGGCGCGGATCCCGATCCACTCGCCCTCAGGGATGCGGTGCACGTGCACCACGAGATCGGTGTTGAGGAACGTCCACTTGCGGATGTCGAGCTTGCTGCCGATGCCGTTGGCGTCGTCGGCGACCGCGAACAACCGCTGCAGCGGCGTCATGGCCTCACCTTTGACCAGATCGACCGTGGGCCGCAGCCACGACTCGCCCGGTCCGGGTGCCAGTGGCACGGTGAGCCAGCGCCAGTCGATGCTGTGCACGTAGTTGGGCTCCCAGTTCTTGGCCATGTCGTGACTGCGCGCGTTCTCCAGAGGCCGCAGCGGTGACACCCCGGTGTGCTGCAGTGTCGATGTGTCGAGCGTGAGCATGCGCCAACCCGACGCGCGCGCGACCGTCCGCGGTTCACCGTCGGGGGCCGTCGCGAGCATCTCGGCACCGACGAGTTCGATCTGCTTGCCGGGCCGCTGCACTTCGGCGCGCACCCACAGATCGCCCTCGGACGGCACGCCGCCCATCAGATCGATGGCCACCCGGGCCAGCCGAGTCTCGGCACGCGGCTCGCAGTGTTCCAGCGCGCGCACCAGCAGCGCCGAGGCCGGCGCGGCGTGCTGGATGGCGGCCGACCACGTGCCGCGCACCATGTCGGTGGCGGCGAACCTCTCGCCCAACGTGTCTGCCGCGTCGAGCAATTCGTAGTAGGAGTCCGACATGTCCGCCTGTCAGTGGTGATGATGGTCGCCGACGGCGAAATCGCCGGGCGCGGGCACTGCGACGTCGAGTGCCTCGATGCGGGACAGCTTGGTGCCCACGAGCCGCTGCGGATAGGCGTCGGTGGTGGTCACGAGGAACAGCGTGCGGCCCTCGGCGCCGCCCAGCGCACACGCGATCGCGGTGCGCCCGCCGGCGTCGATGCGGTCGGTGACCGTTGGCGTGCCCGGTCCGCTGTCGACGATGCGCTGGAACTCGTGTGCGAGCGTCAGCGCGGTCCACACGCCGCCCTCGAGATCGATCGCGATGCCGTCGGGCGGGCCGTCGAGACCCTCGGCGAAGATCCGGCGGTCCGACAGGTCACCGTCCTCGTCGACGGTGTAGGCGGTGAGCCGGCGGGCCGTCGACTCCGCGACGATCAGGGTTTCGCCGTCGGGCGTGATCGCCATGCCGTTGGGGAAGTCCAGACCCTCGGCGACCACGCGGATCGGTTCGACGGGGTCGTCGGGGTCGATCCGCACGATGACGCCGCCACCGCGGGCCTGGGATCCGACGTAGGCGCGTCCGCGCTCGTCGAGCACCATGTCGCCCAGCGGTGCCGGGGCCACCTGGTGCAGGTCGGCAAGCAGTTCCACCGTTTCGCCGTCGTAGCACAGCACCTGCCGCTTCTCGGTGGACACGATGTACAAGGTCCCATCGGGGCGAAAACCCAAGCCGGACGGCGCATGTCCGGGCAGCGGCAACGTGGTCATGGATCCGCCCAAGGTGACGGTGTGCACGGCCTCGCCGAGCATGTCCGAGAACCACAGCAGGCCCTCGAACCACCGCGGCCCCTCACCGAAGCAGAACCCGGTGGCGAGTTCGGTCGTCCGTTCGGGTCCGGCTTCCGTCGTCACGGCGACGTACCTTTACAAAACACGCCTTGAGTGTCACGCTCGCAAGGTGTCACTGTCAACCACCGGAGCACCGTGATGAAGAAGTACTACAGCCACACGTTGCTGTATCTCCACGAGACGATCGACCTGGGATCGGGCCGCACCGACACGTTCACCGAGGTCTTCGGCGAGGTCTACCGACCGATGATGGAGGACCTCGGGGCGCGGTTGTTCTCCGTGTGGGAGACCACGCCGTACAACGGTCACTGGCCGCAGGTGACGATCATCTGGGAGATCGACGCGTTCGCCGACTATGCGCGGATCGGCAGGGCGCAGGCCGTCGGTGGCAGCCACGAGAAGCAGGCGCTCCGGTGGTCGTCGTACCTCTCGGAGACCGGGGCCCGCGGCGAGGGCCGAATCATGTACGCGGGCAGGTACAACCGCACGCTCGCGCAACTCCGGCAGGACGACGTCAAGGCCGGTCTGGTGATCCAGGAGGTCATGCAGACCAAGCCGGGCCGCCAGGACGACTACATCCGCGAACTCGAACGCCTCTACGTGCCGTGGTCGGAGCGCACCGGTAAACGCTGGCTGGGATCGTTCATCACGACATTCCGGTTCAACGAGGTGATCCACTACTGGGCCCTCGACGACGACTGGGACTGCTTCGAGAACCACTACCCGTCGTGGAAGGACAGCCCGCCGGCCGAGATCGTCACGTGGATGAGCGTGGCACCCGCGTTGCGTGACGGTTGGGAGGACTCGATCCTGCAGGCCCTGCCCCCGTCCCCGCTGCGATGACCACGACGGTGAAACCGCCTGTGACGGAGGCGGTCACGGGAGAGTTCAGCTACGACCCGTTCGATCCGGCCGTGATGGCCGACCCGACTCCGTACTACCGTGTGCTGCGCGAGAAGTATCCGCTGTACCACATCGAGAAGTGGGACACCTGGGCGCTGTCGCGGTTCTCCGACATCTGGGAGGTGCTCGAGGTCAACGACGGCACCTTCGTCGCCTCCGAGGGAACCCTGCCCGCGGCAACGGTTCTCGCCGAACACAACGACGGCGCCGTACCGGATCCGCCATGGCATCCCATGCCGTTTCACGCCAACTTCGACACCCCGATCTACGACAGCGTGCGGCGGTGCACCTCGCCGCAGTTCCGCCCACGCTCGGTGACCAAACTGGCCGACCGCATCCGAACCCTGGCCAACGAACGTCTCGACGAACTGCTGCCGCGTGGACAGTTCGACCTCACACAGGACTACGGCGGCATCGTCGCGGCCTCGGTGGTGTGCGAACTGGTCGGGCTGCCGGTGGATCTGGCGGCTGACGTGCTGGCCACCGTCAACGCGGGGAGCCTCGCCGAACCGGGCAGCGGTGTCGAGGTGGCCAACGCACGCCCGGGTTATCTGGAGTACCTGACGCCGGTGGTGCAGCGGCGCCGCGCCGGTGAAGGCCGCGAACTGCCGATCGTCGACAACCTGCTGCAGTACCGGTTGCCCGACGGATCGGCGTTCAGCGATCTCGAAGCCGCCGTGCAGATGCTCGGCGTCTTCATCGGCGGCACCGAGACCGTGCCGAAAATCGTCGCGCACGGACTGTGGGAACTCACACGACATCCCGAGCAACTCGCGGCCGTGCGAACCGACCTCGACGCCAACGTGCCGATCGCGCGCGAGGAGATGATCCGCTTCTGCGCGCCCGCACAGTGGTTCGCACGCACCGTGCGAAAGCCGTTCACGCTGCACGGCACCACGCTGCAACCCGGACAGCGCGTCATCACACTGCTGGCATCGGCCGGCCGTGACGAACGCGAATACCCGGACCCGGACTCGTTCATCTGGGACCGCCGCATCGAACGGCTACTGGCGTTCGGCCGCGGGCAGCACTTCTGCCTCGGCGTCCACCTGGCGCGTCTGGAGATCACGATCATGGTGACCGAATGGCTCAAGCGTGTCGGCGAGTTCCGGGTCGACGAGCGGGCGGCCCGGCGCCCGCCGTCGAGCTTCCAGTGGGGCTGGAACAACGTGCCGGTCGAGGTGTGACGTGTGGTCCTACCGTCTGGTCGCGCCGTATGTGTTCGAACGCTCCGACCTGCGGGCGCCGTCACCGGATGCGCTGACCGACGGTCAGGTGCTGCTGAGCTTCTCGGCCGCAGGCATCTGCGGCAGCGACATTCCCGGGTTCCGCGGCACGCAGGGCAAGCTGCCGGGGGACACCGGCGCGAGTGCCGCGCAGATGCCGGGCTTCCCGATCCACGAGATCGCCGGTGAGGTACTCGCGAGCAGACATCCGGACCACCGCGTGGGCGACCACGTCGTGGGCTGGGCCTCGGGATTCGACGGCCTGATGGAGCAGGTGATCGCCGACGGCGACGGCCTCGTCTCGTACGACCCGGCGTTGCCGCCGCGCCTGGCGGTCGGATTGCAACCCCTGGCCTGTGTGCTCTGTGCCGTCGAACAGTTGCCCGACCTCGACGGCCGGCACGTCGCGGTGATCGGACAGGGTTCGATCGGTCTGCTGTTCTCCTATGTGGCAAAGGCTCTCGGCGCCGCACGCGTCACCGGTGTCGACCCCCTCGACCGTTCCGCCATCGCCGCGCGCTGCGGCATCGACACCCCGGTGCGCGCCACGAGCGACCGCTGGGTCACGCACCTGGACCCGGACGACCGGGCCGACGTGGTGATCGAGGCCGTCGGCCACCAGGTCGCCACGCTCAACCACGCGCTCACCGCGGCGGCATTCGGCGGCACGGTCTTCTACTTCGGCGTCCCCGACGACGACAGCTACCCGATCAGCATGCGCACCATGCTGCGCAACAACCTCACGCTGAAATCCGGTGTGACAACCGACCGGCAACGCGTGCTGCGCCGCGCCGACACGTTCGCCCGCGAGCATCCCCACCTGTTGCCCGGCTACGTCACGCACACATTCGGCGTCGACGACGTACAGGCCGCTTTCGAACTGGCGTGCCGTCCGGTGCCCGACCGCGTCAAGATCGTGGTGGCGCGATGACCGCGAGCAGGCTGCAGCAGGCCCTGGCCGACCGGCAGACCGTCTGGGGCGGCTGGGTGGTCGGCCCGACCATCCTGGGTCCCGAGGAGTTCGCCGCCGCCGGATACGACTACGTCGGATTCGACGTCCAGCACGGGTATCTCGACGACGCCGACGTGGCACTGCTGCTGCGCCGCCTCGAACACGTGCCGATCGCCACTGCGGTGCGCCTGCCCTCGCCCGACCCGGCGCCCATCGGACGGGTGCTCGACGCCGGCGCCGACGCGGTGATCATCGCCATGGTGGAGACGCCCGAACAGGCCGCGGCCGCCCTGGCCGCCACCCGGTACGCCCCCGAGGGCGTGCGCAGCTTCGGGCCGTTGCGCGCAAGCCTCGGTCACGACACCGTCGCGCTGCAAGAACGCGCGAGCGTGATCGCGATGATCGAGACCGCCACAGGCGTTGCGGCAGTGCAGGATATCGCCGCGGTGGCCGGCCTGACGGGTCTCTATGTCGGACCTGCCGACCTGGCGATCTCGATGGGAAACCAACCCACCGACGCCTGGACACATCCCGACGTCCTCGCGGCGTTCGTGACCGTGCGGCAGGCCGCCGACGCGGCCGGGCTGGCCGGCGGGATACACGCCGGGACCGGACGCGCCGGTAAGGCCGCGGCAGACATGGGATTCCGGATGATCACGCTGGCTTCGGAATCCCAGGCGCTGCGCCGCGGTGCGGTCGAACACCTCGACGAGGCCACCGGCGCGGGTGGTGGCCATGAACAAAGGGGATACCTCTGAGTCCAGGGAGTGCAGTGAGTCCAGTGACCGTCGACCGCGTAGCGCTCGTGACCGGCGCCGCGCGTGGCCAGGGTGCGGCCATCGTGGCGAAACTGGTCGCCGACGGGTTCCGGGTTGCCGCAACGGATCTCATGATCGACGACCTCCGTATGTCGACCGCGGACCTGGGCGGCGCCGTGATCGCGCTCGAGCTCGACGTCACCTCCGCCGAACAGTGGCAGTGGGCCGTGCACGCCACGGTCGAGGAGTTCGGCTCGCTGGGCGCCCTGGTGAACAACGCGGGCGTCCTGCACCGCGCCTCGCTCGACGACGAGACGCCGGACGGTTTCGAGGGCAGTTGGCGGGTGAACTGCCTGGGCCCGTTCCTCGGCATCCGCACCGCCCTGCCGCATCTGCGCCGCGTCGACGGGGCCGCGGTGGTCAACACGTGCAGCACGGGCGCGATCCGCCCGTTCCCGAACCATGCCGCCTACGGCTCGTCGAAATGGGCGCTGCGGGGGCTCACCCAGGTGGCCGCGGCCGAGCTGGCCCCCGACGGAATCCGCGTCAACGCGGTCTTTCCCGGACCGGTCGCCACCCCCATGCTCGACGAGAGCACCCAGGAAAGGCTCGCGGCCAGGGCCGCGGCGGGGCGCCTCGCCAGACCGGCCGAGATCGCCGACGCCGTGGCATTCCTGCTCTCCGAGCACGCGTCGTTCATCACCGGATCCGAGCTCGTCGTCGACGGCGGGCAATGTCTGCAGATCGGATGAGCATGTCCATCGGGATCATCGGCGCCGGACCGGGTGGTCTGGCCCTCGGAATCTTTCTGAAAAAGGCCGGTTTCCGCGATTTCACGATCTTCGACAGGGAAGACGGCGTCGGCGGGACGTGGCGCATCAACACCTACCCTGGGCTGGCGTGCGACGTGAAATCGCACCTGTACTCCTACTCGTTCGACCTCAACGCCGACTGGACGAGGTTGTGGTCCTCGCAGCCCGAGATCCTCGCGTACTTCGAGCGGTGTGCCCAGCGGCACCAGCTCGAATCCCACCTGGTGCTGGGCACCGAGATCACCTCGGCGCGCTGGGACACCGACGGCTGGGTGCTCACCACCTCGGGTGGGGACGAGCAGCGGTTCGACTTCGTGGTGTCCGCGGTGGGACTGTTCACCCAACCGCTGCTGCCCGACCTCGTCGAGGAGGAACCGTTCACCGGAACCGTGCTGCACACCGCGCGCTGGGACCACTCGATACCGCTGGCGGGCAAGAAGATCGCGGTACTGGGTACGGGGTCCACGGCCGCGCAACTGGTCCCGGAACTGGCGAAAGTCGCCGACACGGTCTACTCGGTGCAGCGCTCGCCCACGTGGATCCTCCCCAAACCCGACCGCCCCTACACCGACCGTGAGCGGTGGGTCTTCGCACACGTGCCGCTGGCCAAGAAGATCTACCGCACCCGGCTGTGGCTGCGCAGCGAGTCGAACATCTCGGTCATCGAACACGGCAGTGACAAGACGCAGGAGTTCAGGTCGATAGCACTGAACATGCTGCGGTCCACCGTGACCGACGACGAGTTGCGCGAACGGCTCACACCCGATCATCCGCTGGGTTGCAAGCGGCTGGTGTTCTCGTCGGACTTCATCCCGACCCTGACCCGCCCGAACGTCGAGGTGGTGTCGAGTCCCGCGCGGGCACTGCGGTCGAGGTCGCTGGTCACCGAGGACGGCCGCGAACTCGACGTCGACATCGTCGCGTGCGCAACCGGATACGCCGCGGCCGACTATCTGGGCCAGATCGAGGTGACGGGGGAGGGCGGGATCCGGTTGCACGATGTGTGGCGCGACGGGGCCTACGCCTACCTGGGGATGACCGTGCCCGGGTTCCCGAACTTCTTCATGCTCTACGGGCCGAACACCAACGTCGGATCCAACAGCGTGATCTTCGTCCTGGAGGCGCAGGCCCGCTACGTCGTGCGTGCACTGAAACACCTACGGCGCAGACGGAAGTCGTATGTGGCGGTGAAACCCGAGGTGATGGCGCAGTTCATCGCCGACATCGACCGGTGGATGCAGGGCACGGTGTGGCTCACCCGGTGCAGCAGCTACTTCCGTGCACCCAACGGCCGGGTGGTCACGCAGTGGCCCCGTAGCGCCCGCGCGCTGTGGGCCATGACGCGGCGGTTCCGCGCCGCGGACTACCTGTTCAGCGCACCCGTCGACGGCCAGGCGCAGGTGGTCGAGGTGGCGGCCCACGAAACGGTCGGCTGACATGGCTCACAGGTCCGGATGGACCGAGCGCCTGGATCCCGCGCTGCGCGAATTCGCCGGTGCCCGCACCGATCTGTCGCCCGAAACCCTTGCGGTGGTGCGGGCCTCGATCGACCGGCGTCGCCGTGAATCGGCGCAGACGCTCGACACGTTCGGCGTGGCCATCGCAGGCGGCCGGGCCGCGCTGGGCCGGCGCAGTGTGCCGGTGCGCATCTACCGTGGCGGCCCGTCGCCTGCACCCGTGGTCGTGTACTGCCACTCGGGCGCGTTCGTGCTGGGCAACCTCGACGTCGACCAGCGGCAATGCGTCGAACTGGCGCGGCGTGGGCAGTGCACGGTCGTGGCCATGGACTACCGCCTCGCCCCCGAACATCCGTACCCCGCAGCGCTCGACGACGCCGCGATGGTGCTGGCCTGGGTGGCCGCGCAGGCCGGTGAACTCGACGTCGACCCGGATCGGATCGCGGTCGCGGGCAGCAGTGCCGGTGGTGCGCTGGCCGCGTTGCTGGCACAGCGGTCCGCGACGGGCGCCGCGCCTCCAATCGTGTTCCAGTTGCTGCACCAGCCGGTGCTCGACGACCGCCCGACCCGCTCCGAGCGCGAATTCGTCGACACACCCGGTTTCGACGGCCCCGCGACGGTCGCGATGTGGCGTCACTGGCTGGCCGGCCGCGCGGCGCCCGACGGCGCCGTACCGGCCCGCGCCACCGAGATCTCGGACATGCCTGCGGCTTTCATCAGCTGCTCGGAACTGGACCCGCTGCGCGACGAAGCACTCGACCATGCGCGCAGGCTGATCGACGGCGGCGTGTCCACCGAGCTGCACGTGTTCGCGGGTACCTGCCACGGATTCGACTCACTGCTGCCCGAGTGGGAGGTCAGTCAGGAACTGTTCACCCTGCAGGGGGCGGCACTGCGCCGGGCCCTGCGCTGAACGGCTGCTCGACTGCGCCGGTGACCTGCTGAACCCGCGGGGTGCTGGCGACGGCCAGACGCTGTCGGACGACTTCGAGAACCAGGTGCCCGGTTGACCCGCGCAGCGATCATCCGAAGTTGGCGGCGATCCTCCGGCGGAGATATTCGGCCGCGGTGATCGGCGGGTAGGTGCCCTTGGGGCTCTCGATGAGCACGTCGGTGTTGGCCTGTGCGAAATAGGCGACGCTGTAACGCGGATCGAGACTCTCCCCGGGCCGCGGCGCCCGGACGCGGTGGAAGTTGGACGGCAGCAGATCGTCGGACCAGCGCATCAGCATGTCACCGA
This sequence comes from Mycolicibacterium smegmatis, assembly GCF_001457595.1. Taxonomy (GTDB): domain Bacteria; phylum Actinomycetota; class Actinomycetes; order Mycobacteriales; family Mycobacteriaceae; genus Mycobacterium; species Mycobacterium smegmatis. Next base: position 2,721,090 of record NZ_LN831039.1, read on the forward strand.
TGTTGCACGTGATCGCGTCGTCCGACGGATGAACCGGAGTCCACACCTGCTGATCGGCCTCGGCGCCGGGCAGGACCTGCAGTCCCGGCTGACACGAGCGCTGGAACAGCAGCGTCAGTGCATCGAAGTCCGTGTGCGCACCCGCGCGCCACACGTCATCGCGTCCCACGAGTTCGGCCGGGAACGCGTAGTAGTGCAGCAGGCGCAGCGTGCTCTGATAGGTCGGGGCGTCGGGATCGTGTGCCCGCGTGAAGAACTCGCGGTCGAAACCCAGCCGGACCGCGAAACAGCTGAGGATGTCCATCGCCAGCCGCCAGCACCGCCGTTCGAAGTCCTCGATGGTGTCGCGGAATCCGTCGAGTTCGTCTGGCGCCGGCCACAGGCCGTCCATGCGCGGCCGGGTGAACTGGTAGGACTCCTTCTCGTCCGCGGTCCCGACAGACGGACGGACCTGACTCTTGTACTCCCAGCCGACGTTCTGACCTTTCTTCAGCGGATACTTCTCCTTCACCGCGGTGGGCAGAGCGAAGAACCGCTGGGCCACGTCGAACACCCGGTCCACCTCCGCGAGGTCGATGCCGTGCTCGACCACCTGGAAGAAACCGATGTCGGTCGCTGCGGCCCAGAGTTCGTCGGCGATCTCGTCGAACCGCGAACCGAAGTCGGCCAGGCTGATCTGGCGCACCTCGCGCGCATGCGATTCGGTGCCGAGAGCGCCCATACGGGATTCGCGGAGCAGTTCGGTCATCTCGTTCATGAGGTCCTCACGAAAGTCGGTCGGAGACCGGCACCTTGAGCGGGCGCCGGGCGTGGAACAGGATGTTGAGGAGCACCGCCACGCAGATGCCCGTGGCGACACCGCTGCTGAGCAGTTGCCGGGCTGCGTCGGGGAACTGGGAGTAGAAACCGCTCACCGTCGTGGGCAGCAACGCGACGCCCAGCGCCGCGGCGACGATGATCACGTTCGCGGTGTCGGCGAAGTCGACCTGGCCCAGGATCCGTATCCCGACGACGGCGATGGTTCCGAACATGACCACCGCGGCCGCTCCGAGCACCGGACGCGGTATCGCAGCGACGATCTCACCGACCACCGGGAAGAATGCCAGCGACATCAGCAGCACGCCCGTGGTGGCCGTGACGTACCGGCTGAACATCCTGGTGATGGTGAGGATTCCGACGTTCTGCGCGAACGTCACGTACATGAACGACTGGAACACGCCGCCGCCAAGCGCGGTGACCACACCGTCGGCGCGCACTGCCGCAGCGAGCCGTCGGTCGGAGATCTTTTGGTCCACCACCTCTCCCACGGCGTTGACCTGTCCGGCGAGTTCGACGACCAGCACGATCTGGATGATCGCCAGCGAGCAGATCGCGAGCACGTCGAACCGCGGTGCGCCGAAGTGCAGCAGATCCGGGAACGAGATCGCCTGGGTGTCACCGATTCCGGAGAGATCGAGGAATCCGGTGGCCGCCGCGATGATCGTCCCGGCGATCATGCCGATCAGGACCGCGAGTGATCGCAACAGCCGCGGCAACAGCCGATAGCCCAGCAGGACCGCAAGTGCCGTCACAGCAGCCAGGCCGATGGCGGCCGGTGATCCGAAGCCGGACGCGTCCGGGTCGGTGCCGACGATCATCTTGGCGCCGGCCGGGATGAGCTGGATACCGATCAGCAGGATCGTCGTGCCGATCACCACGGGCGGGAAGAACCGCATCATCTTCCCGACCAGTGGCGCGACCGCGATGGTCGCCAGGCCGACGACGAGTACGGCTCCGTACATGGTCTGCAGGCCGCTGCCCTGACCGATGATCAGCATGGGCGCGATGCCGGTGTACGACGCGCCGATCACCATCGGCAGTCGCACCCCGACCCGCCAGATCCCCAGAGACTGCAGCAGGGTGCCGAAGCCGCACAGCAAGAGGTCCGCGGTCACCAGGTACACCAGGTCCTGCTGCGAGAGGTCGAGAGCCGATGCCACGACCACGGGCACCGTGATGGTGCTGGCATACATGACGAGTAGGTGCTGCAGTCCGTACACCAGCAGCTTCCAGGCGGACGGCACCTCGTCGACCGGGTTGGGGGCCGGGCCGCCGCCGTCGTTCGACGGTGCCGGGCCGTCCGGTGTGACGGTGTGTTCCGCGGTGCCGGGCCGCCGCCGGCCCCGTATGGCAGAAGGACCCCGTATGGCAGAAGGACCCCGTATGGCAGAAGGAATGGTCATGACCGTCCTGTGCTCGTCTGTGCCGGCGAACCGGCACTGATGGCACGGGAACCCTGATCCCGTTCGGCGCGATGTGCTTTGGTGCCCAGCGTGCCGATGCGGAGGATTCCCGCGAGATCGCACGCACTTTTCGAGAGCGAGGGACGCGCGTGGCGCCCCGCCACGCAACGATGTGGGCAACACCGTTACGTGCAATCCTTACTTGCAGACACGAGTACATCCAACGCGTGTTATCTCGCTGTGAACTCGGCGAAAAACAGTGTGAACTCATCCTCTCGGCATGCCCGCGGCACCGGAGGTGCGACGCCGCCGGGCAGATAGGCTGACACCGGCGCGGCCCTCACGGGCCCCGAGTCGCGGAGGGCATTTTGGACAAGCTGGACACAGGATCACACGGCGACCTGCAACTCGACGACGGGCGGTTCCGCGTGACCCGCTGGACCATCGAACCCGGCGGCGCCATCCCCATGCACCGGCACGAACACGACTACGTCGTCGTGCCGCTGGTCAACGCCACCATGCACGTCGTCGCCCCCGACGGCACCGACACCGTCGCGGAACTGCGGATCGGTGAGAGCTATTCGAGGATCGCAGGCGTCGAACACCGCGTGGAGAACCGCGGGACCACCGACACCGTCGTGTTCGTCGAGGTCGAGCGGCTCTGACGGTCCGTCAGACGCCTGCGAGTTCGCGCGCGACCGCGGCGTGGTACCTGTCGATGTTGGCCGGGTTCACGATGCGGAACAGCGCATCGGGCAACGGGGATTCCTTGTAGGCCTCGATGGTCATGGTGCGGCTGAACAACGTGACGTCCGGGCCTGGACGCGTGAACTGGTACTGCACGGTGATCCGGCCGTCCATGCCGCCGTTGCCGTCCCGATCGTGCCCGAGCCGGCCGACGGAGTTGAACACCCACAACCGCGGACGCATCGCGATCGCGAGATGCCACGTGTAGATTTGCTGGCCGTCCGGGCCTGCCTCGCTCCAGGTGTCCCCGACCTGCAACGGCAACCGGTCCGGCAGGCCCTCGATGTGCGCGCTGCCAGGGTAGGTCTTGGTCCAGTTCGCCGGGTTGGTCACGAAATCGTAGACAGTTTCCGCCGATTGGGGGAATGCCGTCTCCGAGCTGGTGGTCACGATGCCCAACTGTGTTGCCTTTCTTGTGATCACACGGAGCAGCCGCAGGCCGCGGTGCTCGCGCCTGCGGGGAGTTCGGCGACGACGTCCACCCGCGCCGGGTCGAAGCTCAGATGCCCACGCAGCGGTTCGGCCTCGGGCGGGGTGTCCGGGTAGCTCCACGCGACGTCGCTGATGACGGTGTCCGCGACGACGGCCGCCCAGTAGGTGGCGACGCCCTTGTAGTTGCAGTAGGTGGTGGTGTCGGTACGGTGCAGCAGATCGGTGCGGACCAGTGCCGGGCTCACGTACAGGCGGGGTTCCAGGGCCGTCTCGAACACGATGATTGTGTCGTCGGTGTCGACGAGCACGGTGTCGCCCACCGCGACCCGCAGCCTGCGCTTGGTGGGCCTGCAGTCGATGCGGTGATACGGGTTGGGGGGATAGTGCACCAGACGGCGGCCCTCTTCCATCCACACCTCGACAGCGTCCCACGGCACCGTGACGTATCCGGGCGCTTCCGGTACCGCCACGGCGGGCAGGCCGCCGACCTCGTCGACCGGAAAGGCGTAGCTCAGCGGGCTCCCGGCCCGGTGCACCATGAGGGCGCACTCGGTGTCGATCAGCGCGTCGCCGCCGACGAAGGCCTGGACGCGCCGGGGATGTGGCTCGATGTAGACGGCCGGTGCGGGCAGCGGTGGCGAGAACCAACCGGCCGGCCGGTTGCTCAGGGGCCCGTGGCCTGCGACGAGACTCATTGCGCCACCTCCGGTTTGACGACCGCACCGCGGGGCTGTGCACCGACGGGAGGTTGTGATCGCGTCACGACAAGGAGCTTTACAGATTCTTCAACAAATGTCACGCGGTTCTGCGACGGGTGTCACAGCGGAGGTGGCGACATGACGACCAGTGGTTTGAACGCACGAGCGCTCCTCGGCGGGGACGGCCGGGCGGTCCTGCCGAAACCCCGGCCCACCGAACCGGATCGGAACCACATGCCGCCTTCGGAGAACCTGCGGGTCCTGCAGTACGAACTCGACGTCGTGGCGTCGGACGTTCTCGACGTGGTGTCCCGGGTCGGCGGCTGGCTCTTCGACATGCGGATGGCCGGTTGGAACGTCGGGGTGGCGTTCGCCGTGGCGCCGACGGGACCGGACGATCACCGCGCCCTGCGGGTGCTGGGCCTGAAAACCGTTGAGCTGACCGAGTTGTGGCCCACCGCGACGGGCGGCCCGCGGCGGGGTGCCGAACGCGCCGCGCTGACCGCGATCGCCGCCGAGCGTTTCGAGAACGATCCCGCGCTCCGGCGCCGCGCGCTCGACGATGCGATGCGCGCGGGTGAGATCGCGCTGTGGGGCCGTGGCTGTCCCGGCGTGCTGGGCGGACAACTTCGCAGGATCGAATACCGCCCGAGCGCGGCGGCCCGTGCCTTCAAGGCGCATGCCCTGGCCGCCGTGGGTGCGCACGACACTGCGCACGACACCGGGAGCGTGGCGGCGGAGACCGTCTACTGCGGCGCAGAGACGGTGCGCGCGCTGGGCGCCGCTTTGGTCAACTGTTGAGCACGGGGCGGAACACCGGCCCGCTCAGCGTGTTCGGTTACCGGATCCAGCCGCGGCGGCGCAGCCACCAGTTGCGACCGACGAGCGCCACGATCACCGCCGCGAAACCGATGAGGAACCAATCCTCGACATGGCCGACGTGATTGCCGCGCATCATCACCAGCAGGAAAGCCGCCGACAGCAGGCCACCGATGTGCATGACACCGATGGGCATGTGGGACCAGCCCCACTCCGCGGACGGCACGTCCTCGACATCGACGCCTGTGTGTCGTTCGACCTCGGTGTTGGCCACGGGTTGCTCCTCGGGATCAAGCTGGCTTCGGTCCTGCGTTGACGACATTCTGGCATACGACAGTGCGTCGTACGCGAAGGTGTCAGGACAGCCGGCCGTAACGACGCAGCGCCTCGGCGCGCTCCTGGGCGTGGTCGACGATCGGCTCGGGATAGTCCGCGGGACGGGAGCCGTCGATGCGGTGCACGTCGGGAACCGTGGCCGGGTCGGCGAGTTCGGGCACCCACCGCCGGATGTAGACGCCGTCGGGATCGAACTTCTCGCCTTGCTTGGTGGGGTTGAACACCCGGAAGTAGGGCGCGGCGTCGGTGCCGCAACCGGCCGTCCACTGCCAGCCGTGCTGGTTGTTGGCGATGTCGCCGTCGACGAGTTGGTCGAGGAACCACCGCGCGCCCCAATGCCACGGCAGATGCAGATCCTTGACCAGGAACGACGCGACGATCATGCGAACCCGGTTGTGCACGAACCCGGTCGCAGCGAGCTGGCGCATACCGGCGTCGACGATCGGGAAACCGGTCATACCGGCCTTCCACGCGTCGAACAGCCGCTGGGCGTCCGGTCCCTCGTCGGTCTCGATCGCGTCGAAGGTGCGGTTCCAGTTCCACCAGGCGCTGTCGGGCCAGTGGTGCAGCACCGCGGCGTAGAAGTCGCGGAACGCGAGCTCACGCAGATAGGCGGCGGCCCCATCGCCGGCGCCGTCGCGTTCGAGGTCCGCCGCCATGGTCCGCGGATGGATCGTGCCGAACTTGAGGTGGGCCGACATGCGGCTCGTCGCGTCGAGATCGGGACGGTTGCGGTTGGAGCTGTAATCCCTCAACGATTCCCGGACGAATGCGCGCCACTGCGCACGCGCGGCGGTCTCGCCTGCGGGCAGCTCAAGATCGGTGGGCGGCTCGGGGATCTCGGCACCGCCGGGCACCTCCGACGGGTCGATCCAGCGGGCGGACCCGGGCCCCGAGTCGGCGGGTGCGCGCCATCCGTGGTCGCGCCACGCGCGGAAGAACGGCGTGAACACGCGGTACGGGTTGCCGTCGTCCTTGGTGATGCGCCCGGGCGTCACGAGGTACGGCGAACCGGTCGCGTACAGACCAACGTCACCGGGCAGGTCGGCCAGCGCCGCGCGCACGGCCTCGTCACGGCGCAGGCCGAACGGCGAGAAGTCGCCCGACACGTGTACCGAGGCGGCTCCGATCGCCGCGGCCAGTTCCGGAATTCGCTGCTCGGGACGGCCACGGGTGACCAGCAGCTTGCCGCCGAGCTGCTCGCGCAGGTCGCGCAGCGCCTCGTACAGGTAGGCCAGGCGGCGGTCGCCCGACGAACCGGTCAGGCGCGGATCGAGCACATAACAGGCCAGCACGTCGGCGTCGCCCTGCGCGGCGTCGAGCACCGCCGGGTGGTCGGCGCACCGGAGGTCACGCCGGAACCACAGCAGTGTGGGCATGTGCCCATGCTGCCCGCCCTGCTCGACCCGCCGTCGCCGGATCTCTACAGACGCGCCGAGGATCTCGGCATCACCGCGGTGATGGTCGCCCCGTGGCTCACCGCCGGCGCCGCACCGGGCTCCTCCGTCGACGACCGCTTCCGGGCGCCCATCGAGCGGTTCGCCGAGACGGTCATGGCGCGGGTGCGCTGACACGGACCGACACGGCAACCGGCGCGGCTTAGGTCCGCCGACGCCGGCGCGGCACAATGAATCAGTGACCACCTCAGCCGCATCCGGCGAACCCGGGCGTCAACGGGTGCTGATCCTCGGCAGCACCGGATCCATCGGTACCCAGGCGCTGGAGGTGATCGCCGCCAACCCGGACCGGTTCGAGGTCGTGGGTCTGGCCGCGGGCGGCGGTAATCCGGAGCTACTGGCCGCGCAGCGTGCCCAGACCGGTGTGGCCGCCGTCGCGGTGGCCGATCCGGCGGCAGCCGAGGCGGTCGGCGACGTGCGCTATTCGGGGCCGGACGCGGTGACGCGTCTCGTGGAGGACACCGAGGCCGATGTCGTCCTGAACGCGCTGGTGGGGGCGCTGGGACTGCAGCCGACACTCGCGGCGCTGGCCACCGGCGCGCGGCTGGCGCTGGCGAACAAGGAGTCCCTGGTGGCGGGCGGGCCGCTGGTGCTCAAGGCCGCCGCGCCCGGACAGATCGTGCCGGTGGATTCCGAACACTCGGCCATGGCGCAGTGCCTGCGCGGCGGGACCAGGGCCGAACTGGACAAGATCGTTCTCACGGCCTCCGGCGGCCCGTTCCTCGGCTGGTCGGCCGAGGACCTCAAGTCCGTGACGCCCGAGCAGGCGGGCAAACACCCGACCTGGTCGATGGGCCCCATGAACACGCTCAACTCGGCGACGCTGGTCAACAAGGGCCTCGAGCTCATCGAGACCCACCTGCTGTTCGGCGTCGACTACGACGACATCGACGTCGTGGTGCACCCGCAGTCGATCGTGCATTCGATGGCGACGTTCACCGACGGGTCCACGCTTGCGCAGGCCAGCCCGCCGGACATGAAACTGCCGATCGCGCTGGCGCTGGGCTGGCCCGACCGGATCCCCGGCGCCGCGGCGGCCTGCGACTTCTCCACGGCCTCGACCTGGGAGTTCCTGCCGCTGGACAACGCGGTCTTCCCCGCGGTCGAACTGGCGCGGTTTGCCGGTAAGCAGGGCGGGTGCCTCACCGCGGTCTACAACTCGGCCAACGAGGAGGCCGCCGAGGCCTTCCTCGACGGCCGCATCGGCTTCCCCGACATCGTCGAAACAGTGGGTGACGTGTTGCACGCCGCCGACCGGTGGGCCGCCGAACCGGCTACCGTGGATGACGTACTCGACGCACAACGCTGGGCCCGCGAGCAGGCCCGCGGTGTCGTCGAGCAGAAATCCGTCAGAAGAGGGCTCGTCACCAAATGATGTTCGGAATCGGCATCGTGCTGTTCGCACTGGCCATCCTGGTCTCAGTGGCACTGCACGAATGTGGCCACATGTGGGTGGCCCGTGCCACCGGGATGAAGGTCCGCCGCTACTTCGTCGGGTTCGGTCCCACCCTGTGGTCCACGCGCCGGGCCAACCGTCTCGGTTCGACCGAGTACGGCATCAAGGCGATCCCACTCGGCGGGTTCTGCGACATCGCGGGCATGACCTCGGTCGACGAGATCGCACCCGAAGACCGGCCGTACGCGATGTACAAGCAGAAGGTGTGGAAGCGCGTCGCGGTGCTCTTCGCGGGCCCCGCGATGAACTTCGTCATCGGCCTGGTGCTCATCTACGGCATCGCGATCGTATGGGGCCTGCCCAACCTGCATCAGCCCACCACCGCCATCGTCGGCGAAACCGGTTGCGTCGCACCGCAGATCACCCTCGAAGAGATGGGGGAGTGCACGGGCCCCGGTCCCGCGGCGCTGGCGGGCATCCAGGCCGGCGACGAGATCGTCAAGGTCGGTGACACCGAGGTCAAGGACTTCGCAGGCATGGCCGCGGCCGTCCGCAAGCTCGACGGCCCCACCCGCATCGAGTTCAAGCGTGACGGGCGTGTCATGGACACCGTCGTCGACATCACCCCGACGCAGCGCTTCACCAGCGCCGACGCGTCCGCCCCCAGTACGGTCGGTGCGATCGGTGTCAGCGCGGTGCCGGTCCAACCGCCCGCGCAGTACAACCCGATCACCGCGGTACCCGCGACGTTCGCGTTCACCGGCGATCTCGCGGTCGAGCTCGGCAAGTCGCTGGCGAAGATCCCCACCAAGATCGGTGCGCTCGTGGAGGCCATCGGTGGCGGCGAGCGGGACAAGGAGACCCCCATCAGCGTCGTGGGGGCCAGCATCATCGGCGGTGAGACCGTCGACGCCGGGCTGTGGGTTGCGTTCTGGTTCTTCCTGGCGCAGCTGAACTTCGTGCTCGGCGCCATCAACCTGGTGCCGCTGCTGCCGTTCGACGGCGGCCACATCGCGGTGGCCACCTACGAGAAGATCCGCAACATGATCCGTTCCGCGCGCGGCATGGTCGCCGCGGGGCCGGTCAACTACCTCAAGCTCATGCCCGCCACGTACGTGGTGCTCGCGGTGGTGGCCGGCTACATGCTGCTGACGGTGACCGCGGATCTGGTCAACCCACTGAGCATCTTCCAATAGTTTTCGAGGAGACACTGTGACATCCATCGGTCTGGGTATGCCGGCACCTCCGGCGCCCACGCTTGCGCCGCGGCGCAAGACCCGTCAGCTCAATGTGGGCGGCGTCGGCATCGGCAGCGAGCACCCGATCGCGGTGCAGTCCATGTGCACCACCAAGACCCACGACGTCAACTCCACACTGCAGCAGATCGCCGAGCTGACCGCGTCGGGCTGTGACATCGTGCGTGTGGCGTGCCCGCGTCAGGAGGACGCCGACGCGCTGGCCGAGATCGCGCGGCACAGCCAGATCCCGGTGATCGCCGACATCCACTTCCAGCCCAAGTACATCTTCGCCGCGATCGACGCGGGCTGTGCGGCGGTGCGCGTCAACCCCGGCAACATCAAGGAGTTCGACGGCCGGGTCAAAGAGGTCGCCAAGGCCGCCGGGGATGCGGGCATCCCGATCCGCATCGGCGTCAACGCGGGTTCGCTCGACAAGCGGTTCCTGGAGAAGTACGGCAAGGCCACACCCGAGGCGCTCGTCGAGTCGGCACTGTGGGAGGCGTCGTTGTTCGAGGAACACGGCTTCGGCGACATCAAGATCAGCGTCAAGCACAACGACCCGGTGATCATGGTCGCGGCCTACGAGCAGCTCGCCGCGCAGTGCGACTATCCGCTGCACCTCGGCGTCACCGAGGCGGGCCCGGCGTTCCAGGGCACCATCAAGTCGGCGGTCGCGTTCGGGGCGTTGCTGAGCAAGGGCATCGGCGACACCATCCGCGTCTCGCTGTCGGCGCCGCCGGCCGAAGAGGTCAAGGTCGGCAACCAGATCCTGGAGTCGCTGAACCTGCGGCCGCGCGGGCTGGAGATCGTGTCGTGCCCGTCGTGCGGACGCGCCCAGGTGGACGTCTACACACTGGCCAACGCCGTCACCGCGGGCCTCGACGGTCTCGACGTGCCGCTGCGGGTCGCGGTGATGGGCTGCGTGGTCAACGGACCCGGCGAGGCGCGCGAGGCCGACCTCGGTGTGGCCTCCGGCAACGGCAAGGGCCAGATCTTCGTCAAGGGCGAGGTCATCAAGACCGTGCCCGAGGCCCAGATCGTGGAAACGCTCATCGAAGAGGCCATGCGGCTCGCCGAGGAAATCGGCACGGCGCGAGGTTCAGATGATGCGAGCGGTTCGCCCGTGGTGACCGTAAGCTGATTGCTGACCCTGTGAGCCGGGTCACCACACCCTCGGGTTGAGCAGAGAGAGTCTCGATGTCGGCGCCACCCCTATTCCGCCTGGTCGATGAGCGACGGGTGTCCGTGGTGCGCGACACCGCGGCGGTGATGCGTGTCCTGGACGAGGATCCGGTCGCCGGATGCATGGTGGCCGCCAGGGTTGCCGAGTTCGGCGCCGAACCCGGGGCCATCGGCGGCGAGCTGTGGACGCGCCGCAAGCCCAGCGAATCGCTGTGTTACGCCGGGCCCAACATGATTCCGCTGCGCGGCAGCCTCGACGATCTGAAAGCCTTCTCCGACAAGGCCATGAGCATGGCGCGACGGTGCTCGTCCCTGGTCGGGCGGGCCGAGTTGGTGCTGCCGATGTGGGAGCGCCTCCAGTCGTTGTGGGGACCCGCGCGCGACGTGCGGGCCCAGCAGCCGTTGATGGCGCTGAACTCCATGCCGCAGTGCGCTATCGACCCTGCCGTACGTCCCGTGCGGATGGAGGAGATCGACGCCTACCTGGTGGCGGCCGTCGACATGTTCATCGGCGAGGTCGGTGTGGACCCGCGCATCGGTGACGGCGGACGCGGCTACCGGCGGCGCATCGCGAGCCTGATCGCCACGGGGCGCGCATGGGCGCGGTTCGAACGCGGCGAGGTGGTGTTCAAGGCCGAGGTCGGGTCGCAGTCACCCGCGGTCGGTCAGATCCAGGGCGTGTGGGTGCACCCCGAACGGCGCGGACACGGCCTCGGCACGGCGGGCACGGCGGCGCTCGCGGCCGCTGTGGTGGCGGGCGGACGCACCGCGAGCCTCTACGTCAACGACTACAACACCGTGGCGCGGGCCACCTACGCGCGCATCGGTTTCGAACAGGTCGGCACCTTCGCCACCGTGCTGCTGGACTGACGCCCGCGTACTCACCCCAGCTGCGCGGCGTGGTGCAGGACCTCGTCGACCGACCACTGGTCATCCGCATGGCGGCCGTACTTGGCGGCGGCCACCGTGCCGTCAGGCGCGATGAGGAAGTCCGCGGGCAGGCCGAGTCGCCCGCCTGGCTGACGCAGCGACGGGGTACGGAACCGGCCTGCCGTGGTCAACGCGACGCCGCGAACGATCGAGGGCCAGCTGCGGGGATCGAGCAGGGCACGGGCGCCCTGCTCGACGCCGAATCTGCGGTAGACGACCTTGTCCGGATCGCCCACCGTCGCGAACGGCAGATCGGCTGTGTGACGGGCCAGTTCGTCGGCAGGGGAATGGAAGAACACGACCTCACGGATCGACGCGCGTTCCAGCTCGTCGTGGCGCGCCACGAACGACCTCAGGTGCAGATTGCAGATGGGGCAGCCGGCGAACCGGCGGAACTGTAGGTGCACCAGTCGGTCCGGATCCGGAACTCGTACCAGTTTGCCTGTGACGCTGTGGAATTCACTTGCGTTGATGGTGGTGGGCGGGGCCATGGCAACTCCTTGTGAAACGCCGGCGTGCACGTTGGCGTGCACCGTACGCTAACGCGAACGCTATGGCGTACGGCGTACGCTGTCAACGTCATGCCACGCCAACGCTCACTGACCCGCCCGCAGATCGCGGCCGCCGCGCTCGAGGTCGTCGACACCGACGGCCTCGGATCGCTGTCGATGCGCACGGTGGCGCGCAGGCTCGGGATGGGCACCATGTCGCTGTACCGCTATGTCGCCGACCGTGACGAACTCGAGGCGATGGTGGTCGAGCTGGTGCTCGAATCCGTCGACCTGCGGCCGCCTGCCGGCTCGGCGCGCCACCGGATCCTGGTGCTCGCCGAGCGGGTCCGCGACGCCACGGCCCGGCACCCCGCCGTCGTGCCGTTGCTGCTGGCCCACCGCCATCGCCTGCCGGCGTCGCTGCGGTGGGGCGAGGCAGTGCTCGGGGTGCTCGCCGAGGCTGGCTACGCAGGCAAGCGGCGCGTGTACGCGTTCCGTGCCCTGCTCGCCTGTACCTTCGGCGCCCTGGAGATCCAGCACCACAGCGCGCTGAGCGGCCCGGGCACCCGGGCCCTCGCCGAACTCCCCGCCGACGAGTTTCCCAGGTTGTCGGAGACCGCTGCCGCCGCGCGGGGGATCGGTGCGGGTGACGAGTTCCGGCACGGCCTGGAGATCCTGCTGCGGGGCCTCCAGATCTGACCGCCGCTCTGAGCGCAATTCCGGCCGGCGGTTCGATCGAATCCCGGCAGGTCACCGGACAAGATCTCCGGCGTCTCGATTCGGTATCGGTGCGCCTCCGGAAAAACCACCCGCAACGTTCTTACCATCAGTCTCAATGGCAACTCGAACATCACCAGTCACACGGACCGCCGGTCTGCTCGCCGTCATCGGTGTGCTGGCGGCCTCGGCGCTGAGCGGTTGCACGCCGCGCCCCAACGGACCCGAACCGGCCGCCGAGATGTTCTTCGCGGCGCTCGCGACCGGCGACATCGCCGCGGCCGCCGAACTGTCCGATCGCCCCGACGAGGCCAAGACCGCGCTCAACGAGGCGTGGAACGGCCTGCAGGCGTTGCGCCTCGACGCGCAGATCCTCGGATCGAAGTACTCCGAGGACACCGGCAGCGTGGCCTACCGCTACACATGGCATCTGCCCAAGAACCGCACGTGGACCTATGACGGCCAGCTCAACATGGTGCGCGACGAGGGCCGCTGGGAGGTGCGTTGGAGCGCAACCGGATTGCATCCGCGACTCGGTGAGCACCAGACCTTCGCACTGCGCGCCGACGCGCCGCGGCGGGCGTCGGTGAACGAGCGCGGCGGCACCGACGTTCTGGTGCCGGGGCAGATCTACCACTACGCGCTCGACGCGAAGGCCGCGGGCGCGGGACTCATGACGGCGGCACGCGCGGTGGCCGATGCGCTGCGCCCGTTCGATCCGGGTCTGGACCCGCAGCGGTTGGCCGAACAGGCGAGTTCCTCGGCGCAGCCCCTGAGCCTCATCACGCTCAAGCAGGCCGACCACGACCGCGTGGCGCCCGCGATCGCCGGCCTCGCCGGTGTCGTCGTCACGCCGCAGGCCGAATTGCTGCCCACCGACGAGACTTTCGCGCCGGCGATCGTCAACGAGGTCAAGAAGGCGGTGATCGACGACCTCGACGGTCAACCGGGGTGGCGGGTGGTCACGGTCAACCAGAACGGCGTCGACGTCGACGTGCTCAACGAGGTGCCGGGACAGCCCGCGCCGTCGGTGACCATCAGTCTCGACCGCGCGGTGCAGAACGCGGCGCAGAACGCGGTCAACACCACCGGCAAGCAGGCGATGATCGTGGCCATCAAGCCGTCCACGGGCGAGATCCTGGCGGTCGCGCAGAATGCTGCGGCCGACACCGGTGGACCGCTTGCGACGATGGGTCTGTACCCGCCCGGTTCGACGTTCAAGATCGTCACCGCGGGCGCTGCCATCGAACGCGACATGGCCACGCCCAACACGCTGCTGGGCTGCCCGGGCAAGCTCGACATCGGGCACCGCACCGTCCCCAACTACGGCGGTTTCGATCTCGGCGTCGTGCCGATGTCGCGCGCATTCGCCAGTTCGTGCAACACGACTTTCGCCGAACTCGCCAGCCGGATGCCGCCGCGCGGGCTCACGCAGGCCGCGGCGCAGTACGGCCTCGGGCTCGACTACCAGGTCGAGGGACTGCCGACGGTCTCCGGATCGGTGCCGCCGACCGTCAACCTCGCCGAGCGCACCGAGGACGGTTTCGGGCAGGGCAAGGTGCTCGCGAGCCCGTTCGGCATGGCCATGGTCGCCGCGACCGTCGCGGCAGGACGTACCCCGGTGCCGCACCTCATCGAGGGCCGCGAAACCGTCGTCGACGGCGACGCGGGCCAGATCAGCCAGAAGGTGATCGACGGGCTGCGCCCGATGATGCAGCTCGTGGTCACCAACGGGACGGCCAAGGACCTCAAGGGTGTCGGCGATGTGCGCGGCAAGACCGGTGAGGCCGAGTTCGCCGGCGGATCGCATTCCTGGTTCGCGGGCTACCGCGGCGATCTGGCATTCGCCGCGCTGATCGTCGGCGGCGGCAGCTCGGAGTATGCGGTCCGCATGTGCAAGGCCATGTTCGACAGCATGCCCGCGGACTACCTCGTCTGATCGCGTGTGATCTCGGCCGATGTGGCGGGGGCGGTAACCTGAAACCGCCATGACGGGGACCAATGAGCAATCCGTGGACATGCGGGTGTCGGATGCCGACCGCAACGGGACATTGCGCCGGCTCCACAACGCCGTCGCGCTCGGGCTGATCGACATCGACGAGTTCGAGGAACGTTCGGCGCTGGTCTCTCAGGCCCGCCTGCACTCGGATCTGGCCGCGCTCGTGGGCGACCTGCCCGGACCGGGCGCCATCGTCACCTCGGCGGCCGACCGCGTCGAGTTGCGCGGTGTGCTCGGATCGCTCAAGCGCCAGGGGGAGTGGACGGTGCCGACGCGGCTCGCACTCGTGCGCCGCATGGGCTCGGTGGATCTGGACCTCACGCGCGCCCGGTTCGCGGGGCCCATCGTGGTGATCGAGATCGACATGAAGTTCGGCTCACTGGACATGCGGCTACCGGACGGTGCCAGCGCGTCGATCGACGACGTCGAGGTGATCGTCGGCAGTGCCACCGACCGCCGTCGCGACGCGCCCGCGGACGGGACGCCGCACGTGATCCTCACCGGCCGCGTCGTGTGCGGCTCGGTGGAGATCCGCGGCCCGCGCAAAGGCCTGTTCGGCCGGACCAAGACCCTCTAGCAAGACCTTCTGGCAGGCGCTATCGCGGGTCGAGAACCGCGAAACTCAGCGTCGCGCGTGCCGCCAGCCGGTCACGTCCGGCGTCGGTGACGTCCACCGCGGTGACGATGAGCCGCCGTCCCGCGCGGACCACGGTGGCGACGGCGCGCGCGGGTCCCGTCACGATCGGCGCCACGAAATGGACGTTCATGTCCGCGGTGGTCACATCCTGGCCGGGGCCCACCAGGCGACCCGCGAGGCGGCCCGCCGCGATGTCGATCAGGGTGGCCACCAGCCCGCCCTGCAGGGCGCCACGGATGTTGGTGAGTTCAGGGCGGTTGTCCATCTCGATGACCATCCGCTCGTCGGTCTCTTCGACATCGCGCATACCCAGCTGATGGAGCACGTGCGTGGGCTCGGTGAGCATGGCGTCACGTTACACCATTCTCAGATTCGGAGAGTCGCGTTCTCGCCGGTCGCCCACTGTGGCGGACGTCGCCGGATGCAGGTCGCAGGCCCAATTGTCGGTACCCTGACCGTTATGTCCGTTCGTAGTGCCCTGCGCCCCGGCGTGCTCTCACCCACCCTTCCGGTGCCCAAATCGATCCCGCGTCCCGAGTACGCGTGGAAGCCGACGGTGCAGGAAGGCAGCGAACCGTGGGTGCAGACGCCCGAGGTCATCGAGAAGATGCGCGTGGCGGGCCGCATCGCGGCAGGCGCCCTGGCCGAGGCGGGCAGGGCCGTCGCCCCCGGTGTGACGACCGACGAACTCGACCGCATCGCGCACGAGTACATGATCGACCACGGTGCGTACCCGTCGACGTTGGGCTACAAGGGCTTTCCGAAATCCTGCTGCACGTCGCTGAACGAGATCATCTGCCACGGCATCCCGGACTCGACCGTGATCGAGGACGGTGACATCGTCAACATCGACGTCACGGCCTACATCGACGGTGTGCACGGCGACACCAACGCCACGTTCCTCGCGGGCGACGTCTCCGAGGAGCACCGTCTGCTCGTCGAGCGCACGCACGAGGCCACCATGCGCGCCATCAAGGCCGTCAAGCCCGGGCGCGCGCTGTCGGTGGTCGGCCGGGTGATCGAGGCGTACGCGAACCGGTTCGGCTACAACGTCGTTCGTGACTTCACCGGTCACGGCATCGGCACCACGTTCCACAACGGCCTGGTGGTGCTGCACTACGACCAGCCCGCGGTCGAGACCGTGCTCGAGCCCGGCATGACGTTCACCATCGAGCCCATGATCAACCTCGGCACGCTCGACTACGAGATCTGGGACGACGGCTGGACCGTGGCCACCACCGACGGCAAGTGGACCGCGCAGTTCGAGCACACCCTCGTGGTCACCGAGGACGGCGCCGAGATCCTCACCCAGTTGTGACCGGCGGGGCCCTGCTGGTCGCGGGCACCACGTCCGACGCGGGCAAGTCGATGCTGGTCGGCGGGCTGTGCCGGCTGCTGGTACGCAAAGGCCTTTCGGTGGCGCCCTTCAAGGCGCAGAACATGTCGAACAACTCGGCGGTGACCGTCGAGGGTGGTGAGATCGGCCGCGCCCAGGCCATGCAGGCGCGCGCCGCGGGCCTGGCTCCCAGCGTGCGGTTCAACCCGATCCTGCTCAAGCCCGGCGGCGACCGCACGTCGCAACTCGTGGTACGCGGCCAGGTCACCGGTTCGGTGGCCGCCGCCGACTACATCAACCACCGCGACCACCTCGCGGCCGTCGTGGCCGACGAATTGTCCTCGCTGCGAGAAGATTTCGACGCCGTCATCTGCGAGGGCGCGGGTTCGCCCGCCGAGATCAACCTGCGCGCGACCGACCTGGCCAACCTGGGACTCGCACGCGCGGCCGCACTGCCGGTGATCGTCGTCGGCGACATCGACCGCGGTGGTCTGCTGGCCCACCTGCACGGCACGGTCGCGGTGCTGGAGCCCGCCGATCAGGCGCTTGTCTCCGGGTTCGTCGTCAACAAGTTCCGCGGCGACCCGTCGCTGCTGGCACCCGGGCTGCGGCAACTCGCCGAACTCACCGGCCGACCGACCTACGGCGTGATCCCGTTCCACGACGAGATCTGGCTGGACACCGAGGATTCGGTGTCGGTGCGGCCCGGCGGGCTGGTCGGCGCGCCCGAGCCGCCGCGCGGTGAACAGACGCTGACCGTCGCGGCGATCCGGTTACCGCGCATCTCCAACTCGACCGACATCGAGGCGCTGGCGTGCGAACCGGGCGTGGTGGTCCGCTGGGTCACCGACGCGGCCGACCTCACCGGCGCCGATCTCGTGGTGATCCCGGGCAGCAAGGCCACGGTCACCGATCTGCGGTGGCTGCGTGAGCGCGGGCTCGCCGCGGGCATCGCCGCGCACGCGGCGGCCGGACGCGCCGTGCTCGGTGTGTGCGGCGGGTTCCAGATGCTGTGCAGCCGGATCGACGATCCGGTGGAGTCACGGGAGGGCCGGGTCGATGGCCTGGGCCTGCTCGACGCCGACATCGAGTTCGCCGCACAGAAGACATTGCGGCACTGGGAAACCCCGCTGCACGGCTACGAGATCCACCACGGCCAGGTGGCCCGTTCGGCCGAGACGGACTGGCTCGGGATCGGGCTGCGGCGCGGTGCGGTGTACGGCACCCACTGGCACGGACTGCTCGACAACGACGCGCTGCGGCGCGACTGGCTCACCGAGGTCGCCGCAGCTGCGGGCCGCGACGGGTTCGTCGTCGCCGACGACGTCGACGTCTCCGCGCGCCGCGACGCACAACTGGATCTCATGGCCGACCTGATCGAAAACCACCTCGACGTGGGAGCGATCCTCGACCTGCTCGAACACGGCGCACCGCACCGGCCGACCATGTCCACCACACTTCACGTGTGAATCTCAAGGGTGCATGCGGGCGCCCTTGAGCACCTTGTCGACCACGTTGCGGCCCGCGTACACCGCCAGGCCCACCAGATCGAGATCGTCGCGGCCCACCGCGCGCACCGCGGCACGGTTGTCGCGGTCGTTACCCGTGCTGAACAACTCGGCGGTGAAGATCGACGGCGACAACCCGCGCGACAGCGCACGGTGGTGTGCGTTGTGCAGGGTCTCCTTCGACCCTTCGAACACCAGCACCGGTTGGCCGAACATCGCGAGGTAGCCGGTGTCGTCGGCATCGGCATAGGGCGCACCGATCGTGTCCGGGTGGGCCGCCGCGATACCGCTTGCGAGAAACGCGCACACGTTCAACCGCTGCCAGCCCTCGAGGTCGTCCCGCAGGAGTACCGCGATCTTGGTGTCGAAACGCACGGGGGAGTCGGGGTGTTGCATGCACCCATGCTGCGGGCGCGCGGTGGCCGGAATCTTGTACGTTCTTGATGTGGTTGCAACCGCGGAGACCACCGCGTGGCGGCCGCACGTGGCGGGGATCAGAGAGGTCTTCCACGCGCGGTTCATCGACCACGCCTACCCGCAACACACACACGACGCGTGGACGTTGCTCATCGTCGACACCGGCATCATCGGGTACGAACTCGACCGGCGCGAGCACGGCAGCACCGGGGACGTGGTGACGCTCTTGCCGCCGCATGTGCCGCACAACGGACGCGCGGTCCGTCCCGGCGGCTTCCGCAAACGCGTGCTCTACCTCGAACCCGATCTGCTCACGGGAATCGGTGCGGCCGTGGGCACCCCGACCCTGGCCGATCCGGCGCTGCGCAACCGCATCTCCGGCCTGCACCGGGCCTTGGGGCCCGGCGACGAGTTCGAGGCGTCCAGCCGGCTGGCATTCGTCGTCGAACGTCTCCAACAACATCTGGCCGGTGCGGTCGCACCGCCGGCGCCGGTGCGTGACCGGCGTCTGGCATCACGGCTGCGCGAACTCATCGACAGCCGGATCACGACGGGCCTGACCCTCGACGAGGCCGGTGACATCCTGCACGCCGATCCGGTGCACCTGGTGCGCACCTTCGGCCGTGAGTTCGGGCTGCCGCCGCACCGGTACCTCACGGGCCGCAGGGTGGACGAGGCCCGCCGTTTGCTCCTGGACGGCATGCGCCCGGCCGACGTCGCGGCAGCGGTCGGCTTCCACGACCAGTCACACCTGCACCGGCACTTCAGGAAGATGCTGGGCACCACACCTGCGCGCTTCGCGCGCCGCGGCCGGACCGAGTCGGGCGATTCTCGGTAGCCTGATGCCATGACCAGCCTGCGGCGGGGGACGAGGCGGTCGGTTGCAGTGCTCGTGGGAGTGCTCGCGGTGCTGGCCGCGTGCTCACTGACCGCATGCGCCACTGTGGTCACGGGCACGGCCACGTGGCCCGGCGCGACCATGGACCGGGTTTTGCTCACTGCCGCGGATTTTCCGCAGGGCGTGCAGTACGACCGCATCGTCGAAGACGCAGGGGAGCCCGACGGATCCGGGGGACCGCCCGCCATGCTGTCCGCGCCGGAAGGCTGCACCGACGGTCTCACGCGCGTCATCGCCGGCTCGGCCGAACGCGGCCCTGGTGCCGCGGGCAAGTTCATCGCGGCCTACGACGGGGCCCGGATGGTCGTCACGGTGCTCAGTTCGCCGCTGCCGCTCGACCGTCTCGACGCCACCGCGCAACGGTGCGCGCAGTTCCGGGCCTTCTTCGACCCGTCCGACGAGGGCATCCCGATCACCACCACCAGGCTGCAGGCACCGCGGTCGTCGGCGTTGGTCTACCGGCAGACCATGCGGCTCAACGACGTCGACGAGAGCGTGTACTTCGGCTTCGAAAATGTCGGCGGCTGGTCGGTTTTCGGTATCGCGTTCCCCACGCCCAACCCGTCGATCGCGGCGAAGGCGACCCTGCCCGAGACCTTCCTCGAGGCGTTCTTCAAGCAGGTCGAGCGCGTCGAGGCCCGCTGAGCAACCGCTGACGCTTGCGTTGGGACACCCTGATTTCGTGACGCCGCCGCCATCGGGACGGTAGGTTGGCCGAATGCTGACCACCGTGGAAACGATTGACGGCTTCCCCATCGCCGTCGACGTCGCCGGGCCCGACAAGGGTTCGAATGTGGTGCTGCTCAGCGCCGGTCACCACGGCCCCGGAGCCTATGAGGGCATCTGTCAGCGCCTGCACACCGCATCGCTGCGCACCGTCGTCATCTCTCCGGACCCCCGCCTCACCGCCAAGTCCGTTGTGGGCATTCTCGATGCATTGGGAATCAAATGGTCTTTGCTGGTGGGTGATCGGCTGGGCGGCGAACTCGCGTGGGAACTCGCCGCGACCCGGCTCGACAAGTTCGTCGGCCTGGTCGTGGTGGACCGCGGGCATCCCCGCGTCGCCGATCCCACCGGCGTCATCCGTGACCCGCACTGTCCGCCCGTCGAGATGAACACGACCGCGTTGGTCAGCACGCCTGCGGCCCGCGCGGTGGCCAAGGCCAGCCAGCGCTACGTGTACGGCGACTTCCGGCTCGTCGAGATGCTCGGGCGGCGCAACGCGCAGGACACCACGGCACAGTTGGCCGCCGAGATCGTGCTGCGTACCAGCACCTGGTAGATCATTCGGGCCGGATCGGCGTCTCCGACGGCGTCCAGGCCTGAGGCAGGCCCGGCTGCTGCGGGAACAGGAAGTCGACGAACGCCGCGGCCGTGGGCTGCGGTTCGTGGTTGGCCAGCCCGGGCCGCTCGTTGGCCTCGATGAACACGTATTCGGTGCCCCGCACATCCGGCACCAGCAGGTCGATGCCGGTGACGGGGATGCCGATCGCCTCGGCCGCGCGCACACCCACCCGGCACAGCTCCGGGTTCACTTCGGCGGTGACATCGTGGATCGTGCCGCCCTGGTGCAGGTTCGCGGTGCGGCGCACCCGCAGGCGTTGACCCTCGGGCAGAACGTCGTCCAACGACCACCCGGCCTCGGCGACCGTCGAGGCGGTCACGTCGTCCATCGGGATGCGGGACTCGCCGCCGGTGGCAGCGGCGCGGCGGCGGCTCTGGGTCTCGATGAGCTCGCGGATGGTGTGTCCACCGGTGCCGACGATCTCGGCGGGCCTGCGGATCGCGGCGGCCACGACCTTGCCGTCGATCACCACGAGTCGCAGATCGTCGCCTTTGGCGCGTTGCTCGATGAGCACCTCGGGATGCTGCTCGCGGGCCCGGTGCAGGGCCGCGTCGAGTTCCTCGGGGCTGCCGACGCCGACCGTGATGCCCTTGCCCTGCTCGCCGCGCGTGGGCTTCACCACGACGTCGCCGACCTCGGCGAGGAACTTGTGGTCCGCCTCGTCGAAGGTCGCCAGCCGGCCCTTGGGAACCGTGATGCCGGCGTCGGAGACGATGCGGCGGGTCTGACGCTTGTCGTCACAGCGGCTCATTGCGACCGCGGAGGTGAACTCCGACAAGGATTCCCGCGTGATGACAGTGCGGCCGCCGTGCGACAGCCGCATCTCTCCGGCGCCCGCGTCGAGCACCTCGACCCAGATGCCGCGGCGGATGGCCTCGTCGGCGATGATGCGCGCGTACGGGTTGAGATCGTCGACGGTCTCGGGGGGATGCGTGAACAGCGGTTCGTTGATCGCGTTCTTGCGTTTGACCGCCAGCACCGGCACCCGCTGGAAACCGAGCTTCTCGTACAACCCGATCGCCGCGGCGTTGTCGTGCGCCACCGACAGATCCAGGTAGGCACGGCCCCGCGCGTGCAGCATGCCCGCCAGTGTCCGGGTCAGCGCGGCGCCCACACCGGGCAGGCTCGCGGCCGGATCCACCGCGAGGCTCCACAGGCTCGAACCGTCCTCGGGATCGTCGAACAACTGCTTGTGGTCCACACCGGTCACGGTGCCGACGATGCTGCCGTCGTCGTCGCGGACCGCGACGAGGTAGATCACCGCAGGGTTCTCGGTGTGGTTGCGCCAGATGACGTCCACCGGGGCCGGAACCATGCCGCACCGCACGTACACGCGGTTCATCGAATCGGCGTCCTCGGGTGACTCCAGTGTGCGCACCGTGAACCCGATCGGCTCGGCGGGCGGCAACTCGCCGGTGAACCGCTTGCGGTAGGTGTGGCTGGGGTCGATGAACAACTCGGCGGGGGAGCGCGCGACGAGCACATGGGACTCGCGCGCGTAGATGCAGATGTCGCGACGGCCCGGCCGCTCCTGCTGCAGCGCCTCGGCGAGCTTCTCCGGATCGGCGAAGGTCTGGCCGAAGATCAGCCTGCCCCAACCGAGTTCGAGCTCGACGTCATCGGCCATCGCATCGACGAGGTGTTGCGGTGAGGCGTCGTGCAGGCCCATCGTGATGGCCTCGGTGTGGTCTTCGACCGGCGGTTCCGGGTCCGGTGTGGAGGCCGGTGCGGGTGCCGGGGCGGCGGCGTCCGGCTCGAGCGCGGTCATGCCGCGCTCCCGGTGATGCCGTGACGCTGCAACCACAACTCCAGCAGACCGATCTGCCACAACTCGTTGCCGCGCAGCGGCGTCAGCCTGCCGTTGGGGTCGGCGAGAAGCCGTTCCACCGCCTCGGGCCGGAACAGCCCGCGCTCTTTGGCCTCGGGCGCGTACAGCGCGTCGCGCACCATGTTGAGGTACGGCCCCTCGAGATGGGTCAGCGCGGGCACCGGGAAGTAGCCCTTGGGCCGGTCGATCACCGCGGCCGGGATCACCCGTCGCGCAGCCTCTTTCAGCACGCCTTTGCCGCCGTGGGCGGTCTTGAGTTCGGGCGGGCAGGTCGCCGCGAGTTCGACGAGTTCGTGGTCGAGGAACGGCACCCGGCCCTCCAGGCCCCACGCCATGGTCATGTTGTCGACACGCTTGACCGGATCGTCGACCAGCATCACCGTGGTGTCCAGGCGCAGCGCCCGGTCGACGCCGGTCTCGGCGCCCGGCGCACCGAAGTGGTCGGTGACGAACACGCCGCTCGGATCTCCGTCGACCCGGTACGCGTCGCTGATGAGACTCGCGACGCCCGCGCTGTCGCGGTCGAAGAACGCACCGCGGTAGCTGTTCACCGCGCCGTCGAGCGATGCGGCGGCCGGCTCGGCCATCGGCGGATACCAGTGGTAGCCCGCGAATACCTCGTCGGCGCCCTGACCGGACTGCACCACCTTGACGTGCTTGGCCACTTCCTGGCTCAGCAGATAGAACGCCACACAGTCGTGGCTCACCATCGGTTCGCTCATCGCCGCGATCGCACCGTCGAGTGCGGGCAGCATGCGCGCGGTGTCGATGCGGATCTGGTGGTGGTCGGTGCCGAAGTGCTGGGCGACGATGTCGGAGTACTTGAACTCGTCGCCTGCGACACCGTTGACGGATTCGAAGCCGATGGAGAAGGTCTTGAGCCCGTGCTGGCCCGCCTCGGCGAGCAGGCCCACGATCAGGCTGGAGTCGACCCCGCCCGAGAGCAGGCACCCCACCGGTACGTCGGCCACCAGGCGTCGCTCGACGGCTTCCCGAAGTGACTGCAGCACTGCGTCTTCCCAGTCCCGCTCGGACCAGTCGGCACGTTCGGCGCGCCGCGAGAAATCGGGCGACCAGTAGACCGTGGTGCGCTGCGTCCCGTCGGGCTCGATCGCCACGATCGACGCGGGCGGCACCTTCTTGACGCCGCGCAGGATCGTCCGTGGCGGCGGCACCACCGAGTGGAACGTCAGGTAGTGGTGCAGCGCGACCGAGTCGATCCCGGTGTCGACACCGCCGCCTGCCAGCAGCGCGGGCAGCGACGACGCGAACCGGATGCGGTCGCCCGTCTCGCTGAGGTACAGCGGCTTGATACCGAGCCGGTCGCGACCCAGCAGCACCCGGCCGGTGTCACGCTCGGCGATCGCGAACGCGAACATCCCCTTGAGGTGTTCCACGAAACGATCACCCCAGTGGTGATAGGCCTTGATCAGCACCTCGGTGTCGCTGTGGGAGAAGAACCGGTACCCGTGCCCGGACAGCTCGGCGCGCAGTTCCTTGTAGTTGTAGATGCAGCCGTTCCAACAGACGGCCAACCCCAGTTCGGGGTCGATCATCGGTTGCGCGCCCGCTTCGGTCAGATCAATGATTTTCAGTCGTCGGTGGCCCAGCGCTACCCGCCCCTGCGACCACACGCCCGCCGCATCGGGTCCCCTGGACGACATCGTCTCTGCCATGGCCGACACCGCGCCGATATCTGGTGTCCGGCCATCGAGACGCACCTCTCCGGTGGCTCCACACATCAGTTCGACCCTACAAGGGTGGCGGCCCGATGTCTCACGCCTGACAATTTCGGGACCTGCGCAGCCGGCATCTCAGAGCACTTCACGACCGGTATTTACCTTTTTGATCAAGTCGCTAAACCCCCGTTCGGGCATCCGCGTTTGCCAGATCTGCAGCCTCGTGCGCGGATCGCCGTCCGCACTCGCCGTTCGGCCTCTATTGGTAGGTTCGCCGACCTTTTGTGCGTGACATTCGGGCGTATTCGAGGGACGATCTTCACGTCGTTGTGTTCATGAACGGGTGCAAAGGTCGGCTTGACGTCAGCAGAACGGACGATCGGTCACCCGGAAAGCACCGAGAGGAAGGTGCACGATGAGCCGTAACCCCGGCATGCTGACACAGGACGAACTTGTGCAGCTCGTCACAGACGGTGAGATCGACACGGTGATCGTCGCGTTCTGCGACATGCAGGGCAGGCTGACGGGCAAACGGGTGTCGGCTCGGCTGTTCGTCGAAGAGGTCGCCGCCAACGGCTGCGAGTGTTGCAACTACCTGCTTGCCGTGGACGTCGACATGAACACCGTCGACGGATACGCGGTCTCGAGTTGGGAGACCGGCTACGGCGACATGGTGATGACGCCCGACTTCTCGACGTTGCGCCGCATCCCGTGGTTGCCCGGCACGGCCATGGTGATGGCCGATCTGTCCTGGCTCGACGGCAACCCTGTCGCGGTCGCGCCGCGCAGCATCCTCAACCACCAGATCGACCGGCTCGCCGAACGCGGACTCGTGCCCTTCGTGGGCACCGAGTTGGAGTTCATGGTGTTCGACGACAGCTTCCGGCAGGCCTGGTCGTCGGGATACCACAACCTCACCCCGGCCACCGACTACAACGTCGACTACGCCATCCACGCCTCCACCCGCATGGAACCGTTGCTGCGTGACATCCGCCGCGGCATGGAGGGCGCCGGCATGTACTGCGAGGGCGTCAAGGGCGAGTGCAACCTGGGCCAGCAGGAGATCGCGTTCCGCTACGACCGCGCCAGGGTGACGTGCGACAACCACACGATCTATCGCAACGGCGCCAAGGAAATCGCCGACCAGCACGGCAAGAGCCTCACGTTCATGGCGAAATACGATGAACGCGAAGGCAACAGCTGCCACATCCACATCTCGCTGCGCGGGGCGGGCGAGAACGGCGACGCGGTGTTCGCCGACGAGTCCGACCCGCACGGGATGTCGCCGTTGTTCCGCAGTTTCATCGCGGGCATCCTCGCGACGCTGCGTGAGCTCACCCTGTTCTACGCGCCGAACATCAACTCCTACAAGCGGTTCGTGGACGGCAGCTTCGCGCCCACCGCGGTGGCGTGGGGCTTCGACAACCGCACGTGTGCGTTGCGCGTCGTCGGGCACGGCCACGGCATGCGCGTCGAGTGCCGCGCGCCCGGCGGCGACGTCAACCAGTACCTCGCGGTGTCGGCGCTGATCGCGGGCGGGCTCTACGGCATCGAGCGTGACCTCGAACTCCCCGAACCGATGGCGGGCAACGCCTACACCAGCGGGGCCGAGCGGCTGCCCACCACCCTGGCCGAGGCGGCCGATCTCTTCGCGAAGTCCGAGGTGGCGCGCGCGGCGTTCGGGGACGACGTCGTCGAGCACTACCTGAACTACGCGCGCGTCGAGATGGCGGCGTTCAACGCGGCCGTGACGGACTGGGAGAGGGTGCGCGGTTTTGAGCGACTCTGATTCATCCGAACTGCGTCCCGTCATCGGGATGACCACCTATCTGCAGCAGGCGCAGACAGGCGTGTGGGATGTGCGCGCGAGCTTCCTGCCGCAGATCTACTTCGCCGGTGTGAACCTCGCGGGAGGTATCGCGGTGCTGTTGCCCCCGCAACCCGTCGACGGCGACGTGGCCGACCGTGTGCTCGATCGGCTCGACGGACTGGTGATCACCGGCGGGCCCGACGTCGACCCGGCCCGCTACGGGCAGAAACCGCACCCGAAGACCAATGAGCCCGCGCTCGAGCGCGACGAGTGGGAGTTCGCGCTCCTGTCGGGAGCGTTGGCGCGCGGCATCCCGGTGCTGGGGGTCTGCCGCGGCGCCCAGGTGCTCAACACCGCGCTCGGCGGCACGCTGCACCAGCACCTGCCCGACGTCATCGGGCACACTCACCACCAGAAGGGTGACGCGGTCTTCGGCACGTCCGATGTGCGCACCGTGTCCGGCACCCGGCTCGCCTCGCTGATCGGTGAGAGCTCCGATGCCCAGTGTTACCACCACCAGGCCATCGACCGGCTCGGGGAGGGGCTCGTGGTCAGCGCGCGCGACACCGACGGGGTGATCGAGGCCGTCGAGGTGCCCGGTGAGGCGTTCGTGCTGGGCGTGCAATGGCACCCCGAAGAGCGCCTCGATGATCTGCGGCTCTTCCGCGCCGTGGTGGAGGCGGCCAGAACGTATGCGACAGAGAGGGTCTCATGACAGCGTGCCAGGTGATCAACCCCGCGACCGAGCAGGTGCTGACCACCGTCGAACTGCTCGGCGAGGCGGCCGTCGACGACGCGGTGGCGCGTGCGACGGTCGCGCAACGCCGGTGGGCCGCGCTCGCACCTGCCGAGCGGGCCGCGGCGCTGCGCGCCTTCGCCGCCGCCGTCGACGCCCACATCGACGAACTCGCAGCGCTGGAGGTGTCCAATTCGGGACATCCCATCGGGCAGGCCGAGTGGGAGGCCGGCCACGTCCGAGACGTGCTGAACTTCTACGCGGCGACCCCGGAACGCCTGTCCGGCAAGCAGATCCCGGTCGCCGGTGGTCTGGATGTGACGTTCAACGAACCGCTGGGTGTCGTCGGGGTGATCACACCCTGGAACTTCCCGATGACGATCGCGGCGTGGGGGTTCGCGCCCGCGCTCGCGGCCGGCTGCGCCGTGCTGCTCAAACCGGCCGAGTGGACACCGCTGACCACGATCCGGATCGGCGAGATCGCCCGCGAGTCGGGATTGCCCGAGGGCCTGTTCCAGGTGCTGCCGGGTAAGGGTTCGGTGGTGGGGGAGCGCTTCGTCTCCCACCCCGGCATCCGCAAGGTGGTGTTCACCGGTTCCACCGAGGTCGGCCGGCGCGTGATGGCCGGGGCCGCGGCGCAGATCAAGCGGGTCACCCTCGAACTCGGCGGCAAGAGCGCCAACATCGTGTTCGAGGACTGCGATCTGGAGAAGGCCGCGGCGACCGCGCCGTACGGCGTGTTCGACAACGCCGGGCAGGACTGCTGCGCACGCAGCCGGATCCTCGTGCAGCGCAGCGTCTACGACCGGTTCATGGAGATGCTGGAGCCCGCCGTCAAAGGCGTGGTGGTGGGTGACCCGTCGGTGCGTGACACCGAGATGGGGCCGCTGGTGTCACGTCCGCACTGGGAGTCGGTGCATTCCTACGTGCCCGACGACGCACCGGTCGCGTTCCGCGGGTCGGCTCCCGACGGGCCCGGATTCTGGTTCCCGCCAACGGTCCTGACCCCGTCACGCGATGACCGCACGGTCTCCGAGGAGATCTTCGGCCCCGTGGTGACGGTGCTCCCGTTCGACGACGAGGCCGACGCGATCGCGGTGGCCAACGACACCGCCTACGGGCTCTCCGGCTCGATCTGGACCGACAACGTGTCGCGGGCGATCCGCGTCTCGCGTGCCATCGAGGCCGGCAACCTCAGCGTCAACTCGCATTCCTCGGTGCGCTACAACACCCCGTTCGGCGGCTTCAAGCAGTCGGGCCTGGGTCGCGAACTCGGCCCGGATGCGCCACTGTCGTTCACCGAGACCAAGAACGTCTTCATAGCCGTCTGACAACTCGTCCGAAAACTCGCAGCAGAGGAGATCTCCCGATGGACCTGACCCAACGCCTCGCCGGCAAGGTCGCCGTGATCACCGGCGGCGCAAGCGGTATCGGCCTGGCCACCGGCCGGCGGCTGCGCGCCGAGGGCGCCACCGTCGTGGTGGGTGACATCGACCCCACGACCGGCAAGGCCGCCGCCGACGAACTCGAAGGCCTGTTCGTGCCCGTGGACGTCTCCGAGCAGGAGGCCGTCGACAACCTGTTCGACACCGCCGCTTCGACTTTCGGGCGGGTCGACATCGCGTTCAACAACGCGGGCATCTCGCCACCCGAGGACGACCTGATCGAGAACACCGACCTGCCCGCCTGGCAGCGGGTCCAGGACATCAACCTCAAGTCGGTGTACCTGTCGTGTCGCGCCGCCCTGCGGCACATGGTGCCCGCGGGCAAGGGGTCGATCATCAACACCGCGTCGTTCGTGGCCGTGATGGGTTCGGCGACATCGCAGATCTCCTACACCGCATCCAAGGGCGGTGTGCTCGCGATGTCGCGTGAGCTCGGCGTGCAGTACGCGCGCCAGGGCATCCGGGTCAACGCGTTGTGCCCGGGACCGGTCAACACCCCACTGCTGCAGGAGTTGTTCGCCAAGGATCCCGAGCGCGCCGCGCGCAGGCTCGTGCACATCCCGCTGGGCCGGTTCGCCGAACCCGAGGAACTCGCCGCCGCGGTCGCGTTCCTGGCCAGTGACGACGCGTCGTTCATCACCGGGTCGACGTTCCTGGTCGACGGCGGGATCAGCTCCGCGTACGTCACGCCGCTGTAGTGGTTGTGGTACGCCGTAGGTCACCATGAGCGCCGAACCGGATCCCCAGCCCACCGCCGAGGCGGCCGACGCGCTGCTGCGGCCGGTGCGGTTGGGGAACGCGTTCGAGGACACCGTGGGACGGTTGTTGGAGACCATCAGGCTGGGTGTGCTGGGTCCCGGCGAATCCCTGCCGCCCGAGCGGGAACTCGCCACGCGCCTCGGGGTCAGCCGTGACACCGTGCGTGAGGCGATCAAGTCGCTGGCCGACGCCGGCTACCTGGTGTCGCGGCGCGGGCGCTACGGCGGCACATTCCTGGCCGACGAGCTTCCCAGTCACACCGCGGACACCCCACGACCCTCCCACGAGGAGATCGACGATGCGCTGCGGTTGCGCGAGATCCTCGAGGTCGGGGCCGCGCGCATGGCCGCGGGCCGCACGCTCAGCGCGGCCGAACGCGACGGCCTGTGGTCGCGGCTGGCAGACGTGCGTGCCGCCGAGGGGACCGACGACTACCGTCGGCTGGACTCCCGGCTGCACCTGGCGATCGCGGAGGCGGCCGGATCGCCGTCACTGGTGCCGTTGATCGCCGAGAACCGTATGCGGATCAACGGACTGCTCGACCGGATCCCGTTGCTGCCGCGCAACATTGCGCACTCCGACGATCAGCACGAGGCCATCGTGATGGCGATCCTGGCCGGCGACGCAGACCGCGCGGCCACGGCGATGCTCGACCACGTGTCGGGTTCGGCGGCACTGTTGCACGGCTTCTTGGACTGAGCGGTTCACAGCACCCGTCCGATACCTCGCGCGGCACCCTGCAGTGCCTGGATGAGGCGCTGTCGGTCGCGTTTGAGCGATGGCACGACAACGCCGATCGCGGCGACCACCGTGTCGTCGGAGGCGCGTGTCACCGGCACCGCCAGTGAGCATGCGCCGAGCGACATCTCCTCACTCGTCGTCGCGATGCCGTCGTCGCGGACGCGGCGCAACTGCTGGCGCAACATCGCGGGCTGCGTGATGGTCTTCGGGGTGACGGGCCGCAGTCCCGACAGCACCCGCTCGGCGACGTCCTCGGGTGCGTGCGCCAGCAGGACCTTGCCGACGCCGGTGCAGTACAGCGGAAGTCGGCTGCCGACGGTGCTGACGATCGGCACGGATGCGCGCCCGCGGATACGCAGCAGGTAGAGCACCTCGTCGCCGTCACGGACACCGAGGTGGACCGTGGCCATCGTCGCCGCGTACACGTCGTGCAGGTACGGCTCGGCGACATGCCGCAGCGGACCCTCGACGGGTGCGAGCAGGCAGGCCTGCCAGATGAGGCGGCCGATCACGTACCTGCCGTCGTCGCGGCGCTGCAACGCGCCGCCCTCGACGAGGGTGCCCGTCAACCGGTGTGCCGTGGAAAGGGGAATCCCGGCGCGGCGGGCGATCTCGGTCAGCGACAGGCTGCGGTGGCGCTCGTCGAACGCGCCCACCACTGCCAGCAGTCGTGACGCGACCGTCGGCGACGAATCATCGGCCATTCGCAGGGTCCTTCCGCCCAGTGGAAGTCTAACGTTCAGTCCCATTCGATTCGTCAGTAGCTTGCTCGAGCATGGCCCTTGTGAGTCAATCCGACATCAGCGCGGAGATCAACGAGATCACCGAGTCCTACCACCGCGGCGGCCTCGACGAGGCACAGCCCCGCCTGGACTATCCGCCGTACCGGAGCAGTGTGCTGCGGCATCCGAAAGTACAACTGCACCAAACGGATCCGGAATCCATCGAATTGTGGGCACCGTGCTTCGGCGAGCGTGACGTCGCCGAACACGAATCCGATCTGACCATCCAGCACACCGCGGAACCCATCGGCGAACGGATCGTGGTGACCGGCCGCGTCGTGGACGGGGACGGCAGGCCCGTGCGACACCAGTTGGTCGAGATCTGGCAGGCGAATGCCGCGGGCCGCTACCGTCACCTGCGCGATCAGCATCCGGCGCCGCTGGACCCCAACTTCACCGGGGTGGGCCGCTGCCTCACCGACGCCGACGGCACCTACCGGTTCACCACCATCAAGCCCGGGCCGTACCCGTGGCGCAACCACCACAACGCGTGGCGGCCCGCGCACATCCATTTCTCGTTGTTCGGAACCGAGTTCACGCAGCGCATGATCACCCAGATGTACTTCCCCGGTGACCCCCTGTTCGCGTTCGACCCGATCTACCAGTCGATCACCGACGCCAAGGCCCGCGAACGCCTGGTGGCCACCTACGACCACGACGTGACCACCCATGAATGGGCCACCGGTTACCGCTGGGACATCGTGCTGACCGGATCCCTGCGCACCCCGACGGAGGCCTGATGAGCACCCTTTTCGCGACACCCGGCCAGACGGTCGGTCCCTTCTACGGGTACGCCCTGCCCATACCCGGCGGCAACGAACTGGTCCCGCCGGGTTCGCCCGGAGCCATCCGGTTGCACGGCCTGGTCACCGACGGGGCGGGTGCGCCCGTGCCGGACGCCCTGCTGGAGATCTGGCAGGCCGACGCCGACGGTCGGGTGCCCACGAAGACCGGATCGCTGCGACGGGACGGCTGGACGTTCACCGGATGGGGCCGCGCGGCCACCGACGGCGCAGGCCGCTACAGTTTCACGACCGTCGAACCCGGTGTCTCGCAACCCGGTTCGGCAGCGTTCATCGCGATGACCGTGTTCGCCCGCGGTCTGCTCAACCGGCTGTTCACGCGCGTCTATCTGCCCGGCGAGCATCTGGCGACCGACCCGCTGCTGTCATCGCTGCCGAGCGAGCGGCGCGAGACGTTGATCGCCGTGCCCGACGAGCACGGACTGACCTTCGACATCCGGTTGCAGGGCGACCATGAAACCGTCTTCCTGCGCTTTCCCGGGCACACGCCGTGACAGATCTGCTGTGGCCGGGGGACCACCGCGCCGGTGACCTCATGAGCGACCGGGCGTTCTTCGACGCCATGGTCGCCGTCGAGAACGCCTGGCTGAACCTGCTGGTCGACATCGGCCCGGCGCCGCAGAAGGCACGTGTCGATCTTTGCGCACTGACCTCGGCGGGAGACGTGGAGACGGTCGCGGCGGGAGCCGAGAGC
This sequence comes from Mycolicibacterium smegmatis, assembly GCF_001457595.1. Classification (GTDB taxonomy): domain Bacteria; phylum Actinomycetota; class Actinomycetes; order Mycobacteriales; family Mycobacteriaceae; genus Mycobacterium; species Mycobacterium smegmatis. Next base: position 2,753,172 of record NZ_LN831039.1, read on the forward strand.
GACGGCAACCCCGTCGTCGGGCTGGTCGCACTGCTGCGTGAGCGCGCGGGCGGCGAGGCGGCCCGGTGGCTGCACCGCGGGCTGACAAGCCAGGATGTCGTCGACACCGCTCTCATGATGTGCCTGCGTGACGCACTGAGCGCGGTGCACGACGAGATGGCCACGCACGTACGCATCCTCCTGGGCCTCGTGGAATCCCACCGCAGCAGCCCCATGACGGCCCGCACCCTGACACAACCCGCGCTGCCGAGTACCGCAGCAGCGAAGTTCGCCAATTGGCTGTCCGGGGTGCTCGACGCCGCCGATGCGCTGGCGGCCGTTCCCTGGCTGCCCGTACAGCTCGGCGGTGCAGTCGGAACACACGCGGCCACAACCGAACTCGTCGGATCACCCGATGAGACGCTCACGCTCGCCGACGCCCTGGCCGGCGCGGTGGGCCTGACGCCCGCAGCGCCGTGGCACACCACCAGGGCCGTGGTGACACGCGCCGGTGACGCACTGGTGGGATGTTGCGACGCGTGCGGTCACATCGCGGCCGATGTCGCGGTGGGCAGCAGGGCCGAGATCGGTGAGCTGGTGGAGGGCAGTGGCGGCGCTTCGTCGACCATGCCGCACAAACGGAATCCGGTACTGTCGGTGCTCATCCGCCGTGCCGCGCTGGCCGCCCCCGCGCTCGGAGCGACCCTGCACGCCGCATCGGCGGCGAGTGTGGACGAACGATCCGACGGCGGCTGGCACGCGGAATGGGCGGCGCTGCGCACGCTGACCCGGCGCACCGTCGTCGCGATGCGTCAGACGAGTGACCTGTTGACCGGTCTGCACGTCGACGTCCAGCGGGCACGCGACAACCTGGGCGCCGCAGGTGATCTGCTCGCAGAACAACGCGTGATGAGCGAACTCGTCGGGCGCACGACGCGCGCCGACTATCTGGGCGCGTCCGGTCATCTCATCGACGCCGTCGCGCACCGGGCCCGCCGACACCTCAAGGAGACGATGTGACCACCATGCGAGACGAGACACACGCGGCGGGGAGTCAGGTGCGCCGCGCGGTGCTCGGCGACGACCACGTCGACCGTGCAGTCGCGGCAACCACCGGATTCACCGCGGATTTCCAGGATCTCATCACCCGATACGCCTGGGGCGAGATCTGGACCCGGCCGGGACTGGACCGACGCAGCCGCTCCATGATCACGCTGACGGCCATGATCGCCCGCGGCCACCACGACGAACTGGCGATGCATGTGCGGGCGGCGCGCCGAAACGGCCTGAGCGTCGACGAGATCAAAGAGGTGCTGCTGCAGTCCGCGATCTATTGCGGTGTGCCCGAAGCCAACACCGCGTTCCGTATCGCAGGTGCGGTTCTGGCCGAGGAGGCGCAGGAGCCGGGAGACGAGCGCTGATTCACCCGGCGAGCGCGGTGATCTCGGAGTTCACATGCGCCGTCGCCAGGCGCCGATCAACCAGGCGCCGATCAACCTTTGACGTGACGCGCGGTGCGGCCCAGGTGGGTACGCATGACCGCGGTGGCCTTCTCGACATCGCCCTTCTTGACCGCCATGACGAACTGGCGGTGTTCGCGGCTGCTGCGGACACCTATCTCGGGATGGCCCTCCTGAACGTGGCGCAGCGACACCAGCGTCGGACCGTAGAAGGCCTCTGCCAGCATCGCGAGCGCGGCGTTGTGGCTCGCCTCGGCCACCCGTGTGTGGAACTGCGCCGACAGTTCCATCGAAGAGGAGCCCTGTCCTGCGGCCGCGTCGCCGCGGTCGCAGATCTGCAGCAGTTCTTCGATGTCCGCCTCGGTGGCGCGCTCGCACACCAGCGGGATGATGCCGAGTTCGAACACCTGCCGGGCCTCGGTGATCTCGATGTCGGTCAGGCCCGACATGCTGAGCAGATCGACGATGCCCTCGCTGACACGTGAGCTGGTGGGCGCGGTGACGAAGGCTCCGCCGTGGGCGCCGACCTTGATGGTCACCATGGCGTTGGCCTCGAGGCCGCGCAGCGCTTCGCGGACGGTGACTCGGCTGACGCCGAACCGGTCGCCGAGTTCACGTTCGGAGGGAAGGCGGTCACCGGGCTTCAGGTGGCCATCTCGGATCAACGACCGGATCTGGTCGAGAATCATTTCCGAGGCCCGGCCCGGGGTGACCTTGGTGAAGATGTCGTCGGTAGCTCGGCGGTTCGACGTCGTGGAACCGTCAGTGGACATGGACCAATCGTAAAGCCACCAGACCAAAGCGTGGACGCGCCGCCGGCGAGTACCCGTTACGGGCGGTTTGGTTTACATTTCCAGATGTGGACGCCGTCGAAGGGCACGTACAGGTGGAGCGGGCGACCTCGGCACTCGTCGATGTCGACTCCGCCACGTGGGCGCGGCGCTTCGACCTGCTCTCCGACCCGAACCGCCTCGAGATCCTGCTTGTGCTGCACCGGGCTCCGGGCATCTTCGTGGGCGATTTGGCCGAGGTCTTGGGCCGGTCGGAAAATGCGGTGTCGCAAGCACTTCGGGTGCTCCGGCAGCAGGGGTGGGTCAGTTCCACCCGGGTGGGACGCGCCGTGAGCTACCGCCTCGAGGACGACGTCGTGCACGAACTGCTGCACTGGATCGGCGCGCGGCACGGCTGATTTCATCTGAATATCTGTTCATCTGGACAGATGACCGTGGCGGCCTTAATCTCATTGGTATGGCCATTGAGATCGTCGCCATGCACATGAGCGATGGCATCGTGAACGTCCAGACGTCGTTGGTGTTCGGTGCCCTGGCGGTCGCCGCGCTCGGTGTGTGCGCCCTGCGCGCCCGAGACGAACTCGACGAGCGGACGGTGCCGCTGGCCGGTCTCGTGGCGGCGTTCATCTTCGCCGTGCAGATGGTGAACTTCCCGATCCTGCCCGGGGTCAGCGGTCACCTGCTCGGCGGTGCGCTCGCGGCGATCCTCGTCGGGCCGTACACCGGGGCGCTGTGCATCGCGATCGTGCTGGTGGTGCAGTCGCTGCTGTTCGCCGACGGCGGCGTGAGCGCGCTGGGGACGAACATCACCAACATGGCGCTGATCGGCGTCGCGGTCGGCTACGCGACCGCGGTGGTGCTGTCCACCGTGCTCCGCGGACGGGGCGCGGCGGGATCTCCGCCGGACCGCCACATCGGTGTGGTGGCCTTCGTGGCGGCCCTCGTGGGAACCGTGTGCGCGGCCATGGGTTTCGTCGTCGAATACGTCATCGGGGGCGTCGCGACGACGTCGATACAAGCGGTGGCGGGCTACATGTTCGGCACGCACGTGCTGATCGGGATCGGTGAAGGCATCATCACGGCACTCACGGTCACCGCGGTCGCGCGGGTGCGGCCGGATCTCGTGTACCTGCTACGGCGTCAGCGTCAGGAGGTCGCCGCGTGAAGCGGATGTTCTGGGCCGGTTTCGCCGTCGTCATCCTGATCATCGCCGGTGGCGTGTCCTATCTCGCGAGCGGCAGTCCCGACGGGCTGGATTCGGCCACGTTGAAGGGCTGCCAGGTCGTCGAGACCGACCACGGCGAGGAACTGACCGGTGACTGCATCGCACAGCACGCGACCGAACACCCCATGGCCGCGTCGCCGCTGGCGGACTATTCGATCGGCGGTCGCACCGGCACCGGTGGCGTGGCCGGGATCATCGGGGCACTGGTGACGGTCCTGATCGCAGGCGGGGCCTTTCGGATGATCGCGCGCCGCAAGCACACATCGGGCCGCTGACATGGCGGGCGGGCACGCGCATCCGCTTTACCGCCAGGGTGATTCGGCGCTGCACCGCCTCGCGCCGGAGGTGAAGATCGTGTGCCTCGTGGTGTTCGTCGTCGCGGTGGTGGCGACACCACGCGAGACCTTCTGGCCGTTCGGCGTGTACGCGCTGATCATCGTGTCGATGTGGGCGGTGGCGAAGATCCCGCCGGCGTGGGTGCTCCCGCGCATGCTCATCGAGGCGCCGTTCTTGATCCTGGCGGTTCTGCTGCCGTTCGCCGAAGGCGGCGAACGCGTCGAGTTCGCCGGCCTTCAGTTGTCGGTCACGGGCCTGTACGCCGCATGGGGGATCGTCGTCAAGGGCACCCTCGGGGTCGCGGCGTCGCTCACCGTGGCCGCCACCACGACCGCGCGCGAGTTACCCCTCGCACTGAGCCGGCTGGGCGTGCCCGGCACGGTCATCTCGATGCTCACCTTGATGATCCGCTACATCGACGTCCTGAGCACCGAGGCCAACCGTATGCGCATGGCCCGGATCTCACGCGGGGACTCACCCCGGGGCCTCCATCAGGCCGGCGCGATCGCGAAGAGTGTCGGTGCGCTGTTCCTGCGGTCCTACGAGCGCGGTGAGCGCGTCTATCTGGCCATGCTGTCGCGCGGCTACGAGGGCCGGATCCCCGAGCTCGCCGTGGGCGCCGGGTCCGCGGCCGCCGCCACGCCGCGGCAGTGGCTGGTTGCGGCGGTGCCGGTGAGCGCCGCGGTGCTCGTTGCCGCGACCGCGTGGGGGCTGCGATGACCGACACGGCGATTTCGATCGCGGCCCTGCGCCACGTGTACCCCGACGGCCACATCGGCCTCGACGGCGTCGACCTCGAGGTCGCCGAGGGGGAGCGCGTCGCGGTGCTCGGGCCCAACGGCGCAGGCAAGACCACGCTGATGCTGCACCTCAACGGGGTGCTCACGGCCACGTCGGGAACGGTCCGGATCTGCGGTGTGCCCGTGGCCAGAAACACGCTGCGCGACATCCGCCGACGCGTCGGCCTGGTGTTCCAGGACCCCGACGATCAGTTGTTCATGCCGACCGTGGCGCAGGACGTCGCCTTCGGGCCTGCCAACTTCGGGCTGGCGGGGGAGGAACTGGCGGCGCGGGTCCGGCACGCACTCGAGCTGGTGTCGCTCACCGAGCACGCCGACCGCAGCCCGGCGCACCTGTCGGGCGGGCAGCGCCGCCGCGCCGCGTTGGCCACGGTGCTCGCGTGCGACGCCGAGATCCTGGTGCTCGACGAGCCTTCGGCCAACCTCGATCCGGTGGCGCGTCGCGAACTCGCGGAAACCCTTGCCGCACTGGATGTCACGATGCTGATCGTCACACACGACCTGCCGTACGCCGCGCAACTGTGCACCCGCGCGGTCGTCATCGACGACGGTCGCGTGGTCGCCGACGGTGACATCGGGGAGATCCTGGGCGATGCCCACCTGCTCGCCGCGCACCGGCTCGAACTGCCCTGGGGCTTCGCGGTTCCGGAACGCTCGCGGAACTAGCGCGGCCGGCTCACTCCTGCAGGCCCAGCAGCGCGTTCTCGATCACCTCGGGCAGCGCCGGGTGGATCCAGTACTGCCCGCGGGCGATCTCCTGCGCCGTCTGTCCCAGGCTCATGGCCTGGATGAGCGGCTGGATGATCGACGACGCCTGATGGCCCAGGATGTGGGCGCCTAGCAGCTTGCCGGTGCCGCGCTCACCGATCAGCTTGGCGATGCCGGTCGTGTCCTCCATGGCCCAGCCGTAAGCGGTGTCGCCGTAGTTCTGGACCTTGACCACGATGTCGTGGCCGGCCGCGCGGGCCTCGGCCTCGGTCAGGCCGACCGTCGCGACCTGCGGATCGGTGAACACCGCCGACGGCACGAAGCGGTGATCGCTGGCCACCAGCGAGGCGGTGTCGTCCCAGTCGCGCAGCAGGTTCTCCTTGACCACGCGCGCCTCGTGGTTGGCCACATGCTTGAGCTGGTAATCCGAGGACACATCGCCGAGCGCGAAAACGCCCCGGGCCGTTGTGCGTTGGTACTGATCGACGATCACGCGGCCGTCCTCGTCGACCTCGACACCGGCCAGCTCGGCGTCGAGCAGGTCACCGTTGGGCACCCGGCCGGTGGCCACCAGCAGCGTGTCGGCGGCGACCGTCTTGCCGTCGTCGAGTTCGAGCACGATCCGGTCGCCGTCCTGGTGGGATCCGATCACGTTCTCGTGTGTGCGGATGTCCCACTTGGTGGCGGCGATCTCGTTGAACCGGTGGCAGATCGTCTCGTCGCAGTGCGTGAGCAGACCGTCACCGCGCACCACGATCGTGACGTGCACGCCAAGCGCGGAGAACACGTGCGCGAACTCCGCCGAGACGAACCCGCCGCCGATGATCACGAGATCGGTGGGTAGTTCCGGGATCCGCATGATGTCGTCACTCGTGTGGTACTTGACGCCGCAATCCACCACCGCGGGCGGGATGTAGGTGCGTGAACCCGCGGCGATCACCACCTGATCGCTGGTGAACTCCTCACCCGACTCGGTGCGCAGCGTGTAGCGGCCGTCGTCGGTCTTCGGCCCGAAACGGGTGTGGCTGGAGTACACCGTGATGTTCGGATCCGACCGCCGGTAGTCCTCGCCGCCCGCGGCGATCGGGTCGATACGCCCGAACACCCGCTCGACGATGTCGGGCCAGCGGACCTTGTCGATGTGGGCGTCGACGCCGTATCGCGCACTCGTGCGGACACTGTGGGCCACCTCGGCGGCGTACACGAACATCTTGGTGGGGATGCATCCCACGTTCAGGCAGGTTCCGCCGAACGTGCCCTGCTCGCAGATCGCGACCTTCTTGCCGGCGTAGCGGTCGTCGACGATGCTGTTGCCCGACCCCGTGCCGATGATCGCCAGATCGTAATGCTCCACGTGCTCACCTATCCCGAACGAGTCGTTGTGTCGGATTCTGCAGGCTCAGATACTCGTCGAGCCACCGGTCGAGTTCGCGATAGGCCTGCGCCCTGGGCTCGGCCAGCGACAGGAACACGTCGTGCTTGGCGTCGGGGATCGCCACGATCGTGCTGCGGCCGCCGACGCACCCCGCCCAGCGTGCGATCTGGCGGACGTCGAGGACCGCGTCGCCGCGCTGTATCGCCTCCGGGTCGTCGGTCTCACGCACGCTGTGGTCGGACCGCAGGATCAGGTTTGGCACCCCGACGTCGAGGCCGCGGTGCAACTGGGCCTGTCCGCGGCGGATCGCGTTGATCCACCCGAGCGTGATCGGGAACCCGCCCACCGGTTTCCAGTCGAGGTTGTACTCGAACTCGCCGTGGTAGTCACGGTGCAGCGTGGTGCCGTAGCCACCCACGGTGGGTTTGCGGATCACCGTGTGCTTGCGCCACCGCGCCAGCGCGCGCAGCGTCAGCGACGTCGGCGCGGTGCGCAGGATGCCCGGGCCGTGCAGGTCGAAGAACGGGCTGTTGAGCACCAGTCCGGTGATGTTGTGCGTGGCCTGCCTGTTCCGCCGCCGCATCCGGTCGGCGAACAACGTGACGATCAGCCCGCCCGCGGAATGGCCGTACAGGCAGACCCGCGCGCCCGCGGTGTCGTAGCCGATGATCGAGAGCGCCTGCTCCAGTTCGGCGTCGTACCGGGTCAGGTCCGTCGTGAAGTGCGGTGTCTGCCCGTCGCGGCGCGACCGGCCGCACTTGTCGAGATCGAGCGCGTAGAACGCGAAGCCGTGCGCGGCGAACCGGTCGGCGAGCTCGGTGTTGAAGAAGTAGTCGGTATAACCGTGCAGTGCCAGCACCGCGTGCTCGGCGCGGCCGGTGCTCTCCGGATCGCCGCGGCGCACCAGTGTCGCGAACAGATCGCCTTCACCGTCGGGATCCGGACCGAGGTCGATCGTGCGTTGCCAGAACCCCGGCAGTACATCCGGCTCCCATGAGGGTTCCCGTGACGTCACGCTCCCACAGTAGCGGCGCGGACCGCGCCGGGTTACCGCCCAGTCGCAAACCTGCGTCCCAAACACCGTGGTAGGAGGGGTCGCGGGCGGGCATCGGTCGTGGAAGTGACCGATCGCACTCACGTGGCACCACCATGCTGGGCAATCGCGTTATCGGCTCGCGATAACCTGAGCAGAGGAACTGCTGCTGAACCAGCCGACGGGATGTTCGGTTCATGGGCCACGCGACGAAGAAGGGCTAGCGATCAGGGTGTCTGAGGCAAACGCAGGTACGAACGCGAAGACTGACGTCGTGTTGGTGGGGGCCGGCATCATGAGCGCAACGCTGGGCACTCTCATCAAGCTGCTGGAGCCCAACTGGTCGATCACGATGATCGAGCGCCTCGACGGCGCCGCGGCCGAGAGCAGCGATCCGTGGAACAACGCGGGCACCGGGCACTCTGCGCTGTGCGAGCTCAACTACACGCCCGCGCTGCCCGACGGCACCATCGACATCAGCAAGGCCGTCAACGTCAACGAGCAGTTCCAGGTCTCGCGGCAGTTCTGGGCCCACGCCGTCGAGAACGGTGTACTGCCCGACGTCCGCAGCTTCCTCAACCCTGTGCCGCATGTGAGTTTTGTGTACGGCGCCGACAACGTGCAGTACCTCAAGGCGCGTTACAACGCCCTGGTCACCAACCCGCTGTTCGCGTCGATGGAGTTCATCGACGACAAGGACGAGTTCACGCGGCGCCTGCCGTTGATGGCGGAGAAGCGCGATTTCTCGGAACCGGTCGCGCTGAACTGGTCGCAGCACGGCACCGACGTCGACTTCGGATCGCTGTCGCGACAGCTGATCGGATTCGCCGCGGGCAACGGCATGACCACCATGTTCGGTCACGACGTGCGCGACCTGAGCAAGAATTCCGACGGCAGCTGGACCGTGAAGGTGCGAAACCGCCGGACCGGCAACAACTTCAAGATCAACGCGAAGTTCGTCTTCGTCGGTGCGGGTGGCGGTGCGCTGCCGCTGCTGCAGAAGTCGGGTATCCCCGAGGCCAAGGGCTTCGGCGGGTTCCCGGTGGGTGGCGCCTTCCTGCGCACCAACAAGCAGCACCTCACCTCGCGTCACAACGCCAAGGTCTACGGCCTGCCGCCGCTGGGCGCACCGCCCATGTCGGTGCCGCACCTGGACACGCGCGTCATCAACGGCAGGCAGTGGCTGCTGTTCGGGCCGTTCGCGGGCTGGTCGCCAAAGTTCCTCAAGCAGGGCAAGGTCACCGACCTGCCGCTGTCGGTGAAGCCGAACAACCTCGCCTCGATGCTCGGCGTCGGTCTGACCGAGGTGGGTCTGCTCAAGTACCTCATCGGACAGTTGCTGCTCAGCGAACCAGCACGCGTCGAGACGCTTCGTGAATTCGCCCCCAGCGCAGTCGATTCCGACTGGGAGCTGGACATCGCCGGGCAGCGCGTGCAGGTGATCCGGCGCAAGGGCGCCGGCGGCGTACTGGAGTTCGGCACCACGGTGCTCGCGGCGGCAGACGGCAGCATCGCAGGCCTGCTCGGCGCGTCGCCGGGTGCCTCCACCGCGGTGCCCGCGATGCTCGACGTGTTGCAGCGGTGCTTCGCCGACCGTTACCAGGCCTGGACGCCCAAGCTGAAGGAGATGGTGCCGTCGCTGGGCACCAAGCTGTCCGACGAGCCCAAACTCTTCGAGGAGGTGTGGTCGTGGGGCACCAAGGTGCTCAAGCTGGACGTGCAAGCGAATACAGCGGAAGCAGCCAACGCCCCGGCGACCGTGTGACGGCGGGAGACACATGACGGTGTCACTGCGCCGCAGCTGGGCCAAAGACCTCGATGCGCCAACGCTTTACGAGTTGCTCAAGCTGCGCGTCGAGGTGTTCGTCGTCGAACAGGCCACGCCGTACCCGGAACTGGACGGACGCGACCTGCTCGCCGAGACCCGGCACTTCTGGCTTGAGGGGCCCGACGGCGAGGTGATCTCCACGCTGCGCCTCATGGAGGAGCATCCCGGCGGCGAGAAGGTGTTCCGTATCGGCCGGGTGTGCACCAAACGCAGCGCACGCGGCCAGGGGCACGTCGCGCGGTTGATGCAGGCCGCGCTGGCCGAGGTCGGGGACTACCCGTGCCACATCAACGCCCAGACGTATCTGGAGGACATGTACGGCAAGCACGGTTTCGTGCGTGACGGCGAGGAGTTCCTCGACGACGGCATCCCGCACATCCCGATGGTGCGCCCCGGAACCCGTGCCGAGGCCGAGCAACCGTGATCCAGCAGACGTATCCCCTGAGCGCGATCGTCGGGCAGGACCGGCTGAGGCTCGCGCTCGTGCTGTGTGCCGTGCGTCCCGAGATCGGCGGTGTGCTGATCCGCGGCGAGAAGGGCACCGCGAAATCCACTGCTGTGCGCGGACTTGCCGCTGTGCTCGCAGCCGTCGACGAGGACGCGAAACTGGTCGAACTGCCCATCGGCGCCACCGAGGACCGTGTGGTCGGCTCGCTGGATCTGCAGAAGGTGCTGCGCGACGGCGAACACGCGTTCTCGCCGGGCCTGCTGGCCCGCGCGCACGGCGGCGTGCTGTACGTCGACGAGGTGAACCTGCTGCACGACCACCTGGTGGACGTTCTGCTCGACGCGGCCGCCATGGGACGCGTGCACGTCGAACGCGACGGCATCTCGCACTCGCACGAGGCGCGGTTCGTCCTGATCGGCACCATGAACCCCGAAGAGGGTGAACTGCGGCCCCAGCTGCTGGACCGGTTCGGCCTGACCGTCGACGTGACCGCGTCGCGCGACGTCGACGTCCGTGTCGAGGTGATCCGTGCCCGAATGGATTTCGAGGCCGACCCGGAGGGCTTCGTGCGCCGCCACGCCGAGGCCGACGCCGAGTTGTCGCGGCGCATCGCCGCGGCGCGGGACCTGGTCGACTCGGTGGTGTTGCCCGACACCGAGTTACGGCGCATCGCCGCGCTGTGTGCGGCGTTCGACGTGGACGGTATGCGCGCCGATCTGGTCGTGGCCCGTACCGCGGTCGCCCACGCGGCATGGCGCGGGGCGGGCACCGTGTCCGAGGAGGACGTGCGGGTGGCCGCGGAGTTGGCGTTGCCGCACCGGCGCCGTCGCGATCCCTTCGACGATCCCGGACTGGACCCGGATCGCCTCGACGAGGCCATGCAGCAGGCGGGGGAGCAGGCCGAGGCCGGTCCGGAAAGCAACCCGGAAACCGACCCGGAAACCGATCCGGACTTCGACCCCGATTTCGACCCACCCGGCGGCGGTGCCACCACCGATTCGGATGCCGCTGCGCCGCAGGGTAAGCCGAAAAGCTCCTCGACACGGCAGAGCGCGCCGCCTGCGGCAACCTTCCGCACAAGGGCGCTCGTGGTGCCCGGGATCGGTGAGGGTGCGCCCGGCAAGCGCTCGCGTGCGCGCAACCGCACGGGCAAGCCCATCGCCGCGACGGCAGAACCGGGCGAGGGCCACGGTGTGCACGTGTTCGGCACGCTGCTCGCCACCGCCGGGCGCCAGCGGGAACCGGGACGGCCGCGACCGGTGCCAGAGGACATCCGGCGCGCGGTGCGCGAAGGACGTGAGGGCAACCTGGTGATCTTCGTCGTCGACGCATCGGGGTCGATGGCCGCGCGCGACCGCATGTCCGCGGTCAGCGGGGCTGCGATGTCGCTGCTGCGCGACGCCTATCAGCGTCGCGACAAGGTCGCGGTGATCACCTTCCGCGGGCAGGACGCCCGCGTGCTGCTGCCGCCGACGTCGTCGGTGTACATCGCGAGCCGTCGGCTCGCGCGGTTCGACACCGGCGGGAAAACCCCGCTGGCGCAGGGACTCCTGGCCGCCCGTGACGTGGTGATCCGGGAGAAGGCCCGTGACCGGGCACGCCGCAGCCTGGTGGTGGTGCTCACCGACGGCCGTGCGACCGGGGGCCCGGACCCGCTGCAGCGCGCCAGGCGGGCCGCCGCCGCGCTGGTCGCCGAGGGCACGGCCGCCGTGGTCGTCGACTGCGAAACCTCGTTCGTGCGGCTGGGTTTGGCGCAGGAACTGGCCACGCAGCTGGGCGGTGAGGCCGTACGGCTGGAGCAGCTGCGGGCAGACGAGTTGACCCGGCTGGTCAAGACCAGGTCAGACGCGGCGTAGAGAGGACGGCACATGCCCCAGGGACAGCCACTCGTGGTTCCCGACGACGGCCTGACCACGCGCGCCCGGCGCAACGCCCCGGTGCTCGCGGTGCACACCGGGCCCGGTAAGGGAAAGTCCACCGCGGCGTTCGGGATGGCGTTGCGCGCCTGGAACCAGGGTTTTCGTGTCGCGGTGTTCCAGTTCGTCAAGAGCGCGAAGTGGAAGGTCGGCGAGGAGGCGGTGTTCCGCGAACTCGGCAGGCTCCACGACGAGCACGGCGCAGGCGGGCCGGTCGAATGGCACAAGATGGGCTCCGGCTGGTCGTGGACCCGCAAACACGGCAGCGACGACGACCACGCCGCCGCGGCCGCCGACGGCTGGGCCGAGATCAAACGACGACTCGCCGCCGAGCAGCATGATTTCTACGTCCTCGACGAGTTCACCTATCCGCTCAAGTGGGGCTGGGTCGACGTCGACGACGTGGTTTCCACGCTCACGGAGCGGCCGGGCAGGCAGCATGTCGTGATCACCGGCCGTGACGCGCCGCAGGCACTGATCGACGCGGCTGATCTGGTCACCGAGATGACCAAGATCAAGCATCCGATGGACGTGGGGCGCAAGGGCCAGAAGGGCATCGAATGGTAGGCCCCGCGTGGTAGGCCCAGCATGGTAGGCCCAGCATGGTAGGCACCACCCCGGCGGTGGTGATCGCCGCTCCCGCCTCGGGCAGCGGCAAGACCACGGTGAGCACAGGCCTCATCGGCGCGTTACGCGCCGCCGGGCACACCGTGGCGCCGTTCAAGGTGGGTCCCGATTTCATCGACCCCGGCTACCACGCGGTGGCCGCGGGCCGGCCCGGGCGCAACCTCGATCCGGTGCTCGTCGGTGAGGACCTGATCGGCCCGTTGTACGCGCACGGCAGTGCCGGCGCCGACATCGCGGTGGTCGAGGGTGTCATGGGTCTGTTCGACGGGCGCATCTGCGACCAGATGACCGGCACACCGCAGGGATCTGCCGCCCAGGTGGCGAGTCTGCTGGGCGCACCGGTGATTCTCGTCGTCGATGCGCGGGGGCAGAGCCAGAGCATCGCGGCGCTGCTGCACGGCTTCACCACGTTCGACTCGGCCGTGCATGTCGCGGGCGTCATCCTCAACCGGGTCGGGTCGCCGCGCCACGAGGCCGTGCTGCGGCAGGCATGCGAGCACGCCGGTGTCGCGGTGCTCGGGGCGATCCCGCGTGCCGACGAATTGAGCGTTCCCTCAAGGCATCTCGGTCTCATCACCGCTGTCGAACACGGCAGGCAGGCCCGCGACGCGGTGGCTGCGATGACCGAACTGGTGGGCCGACATGTCGACCTCGCGGCCGTGATGGCCTGTGCGAGTGCCCGGGTGAGCGCGCAGCCGTGGAGTCCGTGCGTCGAAACCTCGTTCCCGGTCGCAGATGTCGCCGGCGTCACGGTCGCGCTCGCGTCCGGCAAGGCGTTCAGTTTCGGCTACGCCGAGCACGCCGAACTCCTGCGCGGTACGGGCGCGACCGTCGCCGAGTTCGACCCACTGGTCGACCCGTTGCCCGACGGCGCCGACGCGCTCGTGCTGCCCGGCGGCTTCCCGGAACAGTTCACCGCCGAACTGTCGGCCAATGACCTTGTGCGCCAGCAGATCCGCGAGCTCGCCGAACGCGGCGCACCGATCCACGCCGAGTGCGCGGGCCTGACGTATCTGGTCGACGACCTCGACGGCGCGCCGATGTGCGGTGTGCTGCGCGGATCGGCGAAGTTCACCGAACGGCTCACGCTGGGCTACCGCGACGCGGTCGCCGTGGTGGACTCGTCGATGCACGCCGCGGGGGAGCGGGTAGTCGGCCATGAATTCCACCGCACCGCAGTCACATTCGACGACGATCTGCCGCCGGCGTGGGCCTTCGCGGGCCGCGGTGGCGCCCCGGCGCGCGACGGTGCGGTGTTGCGTGGTGTGCACGCGGGTTACCTGCACACCCATCCCGCGGCGCACCCGCAGGCGATCGCCCGGTTCGTGGCGTCGGCGGTGCCGACCAATTGAGCACAGCGGCAGCCACTCAGCGAACCACCGGACAACGCGCGGACGGCACGAACTAAGCTCGGCGGGTGACCGAAGATGCCTACCTCGTCGGCCTGCGCCTGTCGGGCAAGAAGGTCGTCGTTGTCGGCGGCGGAACCGTCGCGCAGCGCCGGCTGCCCCTGCTGCTCGCCAACGGCGCCGACGTCCACGTCATCACCCGCGCCGCGACCCCGGTTGTGGAAGCCCTGCAGAAGGACGATCCGGGGATCACGCTGGAGCTGCGCGACTTCCGGCCCGGTGACCTCGAAGGCGCCTGGTATGTGATCGCCGCAACCGACGATCCCGTCGTCAACGCCGCGATCGCGGCCGAGGCCGACGAGCGGCGGATCTTCTGCGTGCGCGCCGACATCGCGCGCGAAGGCTCGGCGGTGACCCCCGCGACGTTCGAGCACGACGGACTCTCCGTTGGCGTGCTCGCCGGCGGCGAGCACCGCCGCTCGGCCGCGATCCGCTCGGCCATCCACGAGGCGCTGCAGCAAGGCCTCGTCACCGAGGACATGCCCGGCGAGCTCACGAGCGGCGTGGCCCTGGTCGGCGGTGGGCCGGGCGACCCGGAGCTCATCACCGTCCGCGGCAGGCGGTTGCTGGCGCGCGCCGACGTGGTCGTGGCCGACCGGCTGGCACCGCAGGAACTGCTGGCCGAACTCGGCCCGCACGTCGAGGTGATCGACGCCGCGAAGATCCCGTACGGCCGCGCGATGGCGCAGGAGGCCATCAACGCGGTGCTGATCGAACGGGCCAGGGCGGGCAAGTTCGTCGTGCGCCTCAAGGGCGGCGATCCGTTCGTGTTCGCGCGCGGCTACGAAGAGGTGCTCGCGTGCAGTGAGGCCGGGATTCCCGTGACCGTCGTGCCGGGTGTGACGAGTGCCATAGCGGTTCCGGCTCTGGCGGGTGTCCCGGTGACGCATCGGGGTATGACGCACGAGTTCGTGGTGGTCAGCGGCCATGTTGCGCCAGGGCACCCCGAATCGTTAGTGAATTGGGATGCACTCGCAGCGATGCGCGGCACGATCGTGTTGCTGATGGCCGTCGAGCGCATCGAGCAGTTCGCCAAGGTCCTCCTCGAAGGCGGACGACCTGCGGATACGCCGGTTCTGGTGGTGCAGCACGGAACCACCATGGCGCAGCGCACTTTGCATGCGACGCTCGCCGACGCGCCAGAGCGCATCCGTTCGGAGGGCATCCGACCTCCCGCGATCATCGTGATCGGCCCCGTGGCGGGCTTTGCCGGTTAAGGATTCTTAAGATTCCGGTAAGGTGACCGGTTATGACGGCTCTCAACGACGCAGAGCGCGCAGCCGCCCGTGTGGGCCTGGCAGCCCGACTCCCGTCCTGGTTCCCGTCCTGGGGATTCCTTTCGGCGGTGATCGCCATCGGCGGCATGCAGTTGCTCGCCACCATGGACAGCACGGTCGCAATCGTCGCGTTGCCCAAGATCCAGGACGAGCTGAGCCTTTCCGACGCCGGGCGCAGCTGGGTCATCACGGCGTATGTACTGACCTTCGGCGGCCTCATGTTGCTGGGCGGGCGCCTCGGCGACACGATCGGCCGCAAGCGGACGTTCATCGTCGGCGTGACGTTGTTCACCATCGCCTCGGTCCTGTGCGGAATCGCCTGGAACGAGACCACGTTGGTGACCGCACGGCTGCTGCAGGGCGTCGGCGCCGCGATCGCCTCGCCCACCGGCCTCGCGCTCGTCGCGACGACGTTCCCCAAGGGACCCGCCCGTAACGCCGCCACCGCGGTGTTCGGCGCGATGACGGCCATCGGCTCGGTCATGGGCCTGGTGGTCGGCGGCGCACTGACCGAGGTGTCGTGGCGGTGGGCCTTCCTGGTGAACGTGCCCATCGGCCTGGTCATGGTCTACCTGGCGCGCACGGCACTGCAGGAGACCAACCGCGAGCGCATGAAGCTCGACGCGGCCGGCGCGCTACTGGCCACACTCGCGTGCACCGCCGCGGTGTTCGCGTTCACGCAGGGCCCCGAAAGCGGTTGGCTCGCCCCGATCACGCTGGCGTCCGGCGCGGCCGCGCTGGTCTTCGGCCTCGCGTTCCTGATCGCCGAACGCAACGCCGAGAACCCCGTCGTCCCGTTCGCGCTGTTCCGCGAACGCAACCGGGTCGCCACGTTCGCCGCGATCTTCCTGGCCGGCGGTGTGCTGTTCACCCTCACCGTGCTGATCGGCCTCTACGTGCAGGACATCCTCGGCTACAGCGCGCTGCGCGCCGGTGTCGGATTCATCCCGTTCGTGATCGGCATGGGCATCGGCCTCGGCGCGGCCTCGCAACTCGTGCGGTCCATCCCGCCGCGCGTGCTGGTGATCGCGGGCGGAATCCTGGTGCTGGGCGCCATGATCTACGGTTCGACACTGCACCGCGGCATCCCGTACTTCCCGAACCTGGTGCTGCCCATCACGATCGGCGGTATCGGCATCGGCACGATCGTGGTGCCGCTGACGCTGTCGGCCATCGCGGGGGTGAACCTGGACCGCATCGGTCCCGCATCGGCCATCGCGCTGATGCTGCAGAACCTCGGCGGACCGCTGGTGCTCGCGGTCATCCAGGCCGTCATAACGTCGCGCACCTTGTTCCTGGGCGGCACCACCGGTCCCGTCAAGGCCATGAACGACGAGCAGATCGGTGCACTGGACGCCGCCTACACCTACGGCCTGCTGTGGGTCGCCGCGGTGGCCGTCCTGGTGGGCGCCGCCGCACTGTTCATCGGATACACCTCGCAACAGGTGGCCCACGCGCAGGACGTCAAGGACGCGATGGACGCCGGCGAGATCGAGGTCGACCAGCCTCCGATCGGCTGACGGGTCTTTACCGACGATGGCCGGGCTGACGCGACAAGAGGTTTCTGACACCGTGAGTCCGCTCGGCTGGTGTCTGGTGCTCGGCGCCCTCCACGTCGAGGTGCTCGTGCCGACGATGGCCGATGCGGTCCGCGCGGCCGAGCATGCCGTCAACGCTGCGGGCCCAGCCGCGTCCGGACACCTTTCGATCGACGTGCGGGCCGACCGCGCGGTGCTGCGACTGCGCTCGCGCGACGCGGGCACCGTCACGCGTCGCGATCTGCAACTGGCCTCGGACATCTCGCACGCCCTCTCCGGGCGCGGCTACGAGATGACCGTCAACAGCGGCGTGGTGCAGGCGTTCGAGATCGCGATCGACGCGCTCGACATCGCCGCGGTGCGCCCGTTCTGGCAGGCGATCACCGACTACGTCGACCACACGGTCTCCGACGGGGGTGACGACCCCGACTGCCTGGATGCGTCCGAACTGCATCTCGGGCTCGTCGACCCGTTCGGGCGCGGCCCGGCGATCTGGTTCCAGCAGATGGACGCCCCGCGGCCGCAGCGCAACCGCATCCACCTCGACATCGACCTGCCGCACGACGCGGCGCAGGCACGCATCGACGCGGCCCTGGCCGCGGGCGGCACACTGCTCTACGACGGGCGTGCCCCGGCCTTCTGGGTACTGGCCGATCCCAAGGGAAACGAGGCCTGCATCTGCACCTGGCAAGGCCGGGACTGATCCGCGACCGGACCGATCGCTAAGGTTGTCGGCTGTGATCACCCGTATGTCCGAGCTGTTCCTGCGAACCCTGCGCGACGACCCCGCCGACGCCGAAGTACCCAGCCACAAGTTGCTGATCCGGGCCGGCTATGTCCGTGCCGTGGGCCCTGGGATCTACAGCTGGCTCCCTCTGGGCCTGCGGGTGCTGCGCAAGATCGAGAACGTCGTGCGCTCCGAGATGAACGCGATCGGCGCGCAGGAGATCCTGCTGCCCGCGCTGCTGCCGCGCGGGCCGTACGAGACCACCAACCGCTGGACCGAGTACGGCGACACCCTGTTCCGCCTGCAGGACCGGCGTAACAACGACTACCTGCTGGGCCCGACGCACGAGGAGCTGTTCACGCTCACCGTCAAGGGCGAGTACTCGTCGTACAAGGACTTCCCGGTCATCCTGTACCAGATCCAGACCAAATACCGCGACGAGGCGCGTCCCCGCGCCGGCATCCTGCGCGGCCGCGAGTTCGTCATGAAGGACTCGTACTCCTTCGACGTCGACGACGACGGTCTCAAGAATGCCTATTACCAGCACCGCGAGGCCTATCAGCGCATCTTCGCGCGGTTGGGCGTGCGCTACGTGATCGTCTCCGCGGTGTCCGGCGCCATGGGCGGCAGCGCGTCCGAGGAGTTCCTCGCCGAGAGCGAGGTCGGCGAGGACACGTTCGTGCGCTGCGTGGAGTCCGGTTACGCGGCCAATGTCGAGGCCGTGATCACCAGGGCACCCGAGGCACAGCCGACCGAGGGGCTGCCGGAGGCCAAGGTGTACGACACCCCGGACACCCCGACCATCGCGACGCTGGTCGAGTGGGCCAACTCGGCGTCGCTGCCGCAGTTCGAGGGACGCACCGTCACCGCGGCCGACACCCTCAAGAACGTTCTGCTCAAGACCCGCGAGCCCGGTGGTGAGTGGGAACTGCTCGCGGTGGGGGTGCCCGGTGACCGTGAGGTCGACGAGAAGCGCCTGGGCGCGGCGCTCGAGCCGGCCGAGTTCGCGCTGCTCGACGACGCCGACTTCGCCGCCAACCCGTTCCTGGTCAAGGGCTATGTGGGTCCGAAGGCCCTGCAGGACAACGGGGTTCGCTACCTGGTCGACCCGCGGGTGGTGCACGGTTCCTCATGGATCACCGGCGCCGACGCGCCCAACCGGCACGTCGTCGGACTGGTCGCGGGCCGTGACTTCACCCCGGACGGCACCATCGAGGCCGCCGAGGTGCGCGACGGCGATCCGTCACCGGACGGCGCCGGTGTGCTGACCTCGGCCCGCGGCATCGAGATCGGTCACATCTTCCAGCTGGGCCGCAAGTACACCGACGCGTTCTCCGCCGACGTGCTCGGCGAGGACGGCAAGCCCCTGCGCCTGACCATGGGCTCCTACGGCATCGGCGTGTCCCGCCTGGTCGCGGTGATCGCCGAGCAACAGCACGACCAACTCGGGCTGCGGTGGCCGAGCTCGGTGGCGCCGTTCGACGTGCATGTCGTCGTCGCCAACAAGGACGCCGGTGCCCGTGCAGGCGCGGCCGAACTGGTCGCCGACCTCGACCGCCTCGGTCACGAGGTGCTGTTCGACGACCGGCAGGCCTCGCCCGGCGTGAAGTTCAAGGACGCCGAACTGCTCGGCATGCCGTGGATCGTCGTGGTCGGCCGCGGCTGGGCCGACGGCGTGGTCGAGCTGCGCAACCGGTTCACCGGCGAGACCCGCGAGATCGCGGCCGACGGCGCGGCCGCCGAGATCTCGTCCGTTCTCGCGGGCTGAGTTCTTCCGCGAGCGGACCCTTATTCGGCGCCGCCGGGGAAGGGCACGGTCACGGGCCAGACGTCGAGGAACTTGCTCCACTTCGCCGCCGTGACCGCCGACTCGGTGAGGGCCGTCACGGCGAAGGCGCGGTCCTCGGACGTCGTGGCCTGCTCCAGCACCGCGCGCCAGGCCACGGCGGCGTCCTGCTCCATGCGCACCGCGAGGTTGGCGGCGTCGACGGGGTCGGACACCTCCGACGGCAGGCGGTACCCCGCGGCAGGCAGGGGAGGGGTCACCGAGCGGCCTTCGAGCATCTCGATGGCGGCTTCCCGCCGTGCCCGGTGCTCGGCCATCGCCGCCGCGACCAGCGAGTTCTCCTCGGGGCTCGAATGTGCCGAGACCAGGCCGTAGCCGTAGATGATGCCGTGCTCGGTGGCCACGGCGTCGAACAGCGCGGCATCGGCGGCGTCTGTGGGCCGGGCCGGCCCCGTCGTGGGCTCCGGCGACGTCATTTCCCACCGTCCAGGGCGACCTTGTAGGCGGCCGTGCACGACGCCGCGATGGAGCCGGCCAGACCGGCGCGGTACCCCGACAGCCGGGGCGCGATGCCGGTCGCCTGCTCGGCGGACTGTTCGAGCGCGACCACGACATCATCGGCGGTCGGTGCCGACGGGGTGGCCGACGGGGTTGCTGACGCGCCAGGGGCGGGCGAGGTGGGCGCGGACGACGCCGAGGACGATTCGGCGGGCGACGCGGACGGAGGAGCCTCGCCGGTCATCCTGGTCAACTCGTCGGACAACGCCTGCGCATGGGCCGACCGTTCGTTTGCCACCGCGGTCAGCGCGCGGGCCGTCGCATCCTGCGGCCCAAGTGCGCCCGCGGCCTCGGTGGCGAGCGCGCTGTCGGCGCGGGCACGGTCGAGCAGGGCGGTCAGATCGGCGAGTTCCGGTGGCGGGGGCGTGGAACCGCACGCGGTCGCGGTGACGCCCAGCAGGGTCAGACCTGCCGCCGAGTACAGGAACCGCCGTCGGCTGATGTTCGTCAAGGCGCTCGGCACGTGAACATCCTGCCATTGCCGGATATTCGCGGCGCGTGGCCGTCGAGCGGTGCGGCGAAGCCGCAGCCGGGAACATTCGCTGCGCCGAATCCGAGATCGCGGCTCGCCCCTGCCCGGCTGGCGTATCGTGGATAGTCGATTCCACGGGGAACCACCAGGGAATCATGTCCGGACAACTCAAGATGAGGAGCTCGTCGTGGCACCGGATCCGAAGTTGCCATCTGCGGATTTGCCGTCGCAGAAGCAAGTGATCGAGCTGCTTGACGGCGAGTTCGCGCGCGCCGGCTACGAGATCGACGATGTCGTCGTCAACGCGGCGACACGCCCGCCGCGCATCACCATCGTCGCCGACAGCGACAAGGGCCTCGATCTGGACGCCGTCGCGATGCTCTCGCGCCTGGCGTCGGGTCTGCTCGACACCGTCGACACGGGCGACACGCCGTATGTGCTCGAGGTCACCTCGCCCGGTGTGGACCGCCCCCTGACTGACGAGAAACACTTCCGCCGCGCTCGTGGCCGCAAGGCCGAGCTGTCGCTTGCCGACGGTTCGTCGCTGACCGCGCGGCTCGCCGGGACCGACGGCGACCAGGTGAACGTCGTGGTGGCACAGGGCAAAGACTTCGCCGTCCGGCAGATACCGCTGCGTGAGATCACCAAGGCCGTTGTCCAAGTAGAGTTTTCGCCGCCGAATCGACGTGAGCTGGAGCTCGCCGAACAAACTGGGAAGGGGGCCCGGGCATGAACATCGACATGGCGGCGCTGCACGCCATCGAAGCCGACAAGGGAATCTCGGTCGACGTGGTCGTGGAGACCATCAAGTCGGCGCTGCTCACCGCGTATCGGCACACCGACGGCCACGAGCCCGACGCACGCATCGACATCGACCGCAAGACCGGCGTGGTCAAGGTGATCGCCCGCCAGACCGATGCCGACGGCAACGTCCTGGCCGAATGGGACGACACGCCAGAAGGTTTCGGCCGGATCGCGGCGACCACCGCGCGGCAGGTCATCCTGCAGCGCCTGCGTGACGCCGAGAACGAGAAGGTCTACGGCGAGTTCGCGGCCCACGAGGGCGACATCGTCGCAGGCGTGATCCAGCGCGACGCCCGCGCCAACGCCCGCGGCCTGGTCGTCGTGCGGATGGGCAGCGAGACCAAGGGATCCGAAGGCGTCATCCCGGCGGCCGAGCAGGTGCCGGGTGAGCGCTACGAACACGGCGACCGCGTGCGGTGTTACGTCGTCGGCGTCACCCGCGGTGCCCGGGAACCGCTCATCACGTTGTCGCGCACGCATCCCAATCTGGTGCGCAAGCTGTTCTCGCTGGAGGTGCCCGAGATCGCCGATGGTTCGGTCGAGATCGTGGCCGTGGCGCGCGAGGCGGGCCACCGGTCCAAGATCGCGGTCGCCTCGCGTGTGCCCGGGCTCAACGCAAAAGGCGCGTGCATCGGCCCGATGGGACAGCGTGTGCGCAACGTCATGAGCGAGTTGTCCGGCGAGAAGATCGACATCATCGACTACGACGAGGACCCCGCGCGGTTCGTCGCCAACGCGCTTTCGCCCGCGAAGGTCGTATCGGTGTCGGTGATCGACGAGGCCGGCCGTGCGGCCCGCGTGATCGTGCCCGATTTCCAGCTCTCGCTGGCGATCGGCAAGGAAGGCCAGAACGCCAGGTTGGCGGCCAGGCTGACCGGTTGGCGCATCGACATCCGCAGCGACGCCGCTCCTGTGGGCGACGCCGATGCCCGGCACGGGGCGGCGCACGACGGATAGCGGTGGCAGTCGTTTCAAATTACAAGGGTTGGGACGGTAGACTCAGCCGTGATCCAGCGCGAGACTCCGGCTTCGACGCGTCGACGCATCCCCGACACCCCTGTCGGACCGGTGCGGACATGTATCGGCTGCCGGAAGCGAGAGTTGGCCGCCGACTTGCTTCGTACGGTCGCGGTGCGGGACGGGAACGGGAACTACTCCGTTTCGGTCGACACCTCGGCAAGCATGCCCGGGCGGGGTGCCTGGTTGCACCCCGATCCGAAGTGTGCAGAGCTGGCAGTTCGGCGGCGGGCCTTCGCACGAGCGTTGCGAATCGCCGGTTCACCGGATACGTCTGGGGTGAACGAGTATTTCGAGAGCCTCGGAACGCCCGAACACCGCGGCATAGAGAACAGGTAGCGAAGAACATGAGCACACCGTGAAGTCCCGATGACCATGCGTCATAGCTAAAACCGAGGCGCGGCGCCGACCACCGCTGTCGCCTCAAGATGAGGAGAAGTAGTGGCAGGTAAGGCCCGTGTACACGAGTTGGCAAAGGAACTCGGTGTCACAAGCAAGGAACTCTTAGCAACGCTCAAAGAGCAGGGCGAGTTCGTCAAATCGGCGTCCTCCACCGTGGAGGCCCCCGTCGCGCGTCGGCTGCGCGAAACGTTCGGTGCCAAGTCAGGCGCCACCAAGACCGATGAGAAGCCCCGTGGCCAGGGCGGTAACGGCGCGTCGGCGCCCGCGGCCCCCAAGCCCGGCGCTCCGGCACCCAGCCCGGCGACCGCCGCGAAGCCCGCGGCGCCCAAGCCGGCCGCCCCGCAGCCCCCGGCTGCTCCGGCCACGCCCGCGGCCCCGGCCGCAGAGGCGACCCCCGCGGCACCCGCGAAGCCTTCGGCGCCCAAGCCGGCCGCTCCGCAGCCTGCCGCGCCGAGTGCACCCGCCGCCTCGGCGGCCCCGAGCGCACCCGCGGCGCCCGCCCCTGGCGCCACGCCCGGCCCGCGCCCGACGCCCGGTGCCACACCCGGTCCCCGGCCCGGCCCGGCCCCCAAGCCGGCCCCGCGCACGCCGCGTGTCGGCAACAACCCGTTCTCGACGCAGCAGCCGGCCGACCGGCCGATCCCGCGGCCGCAGCCCCGCCCGGGCCCGCGTCCCGGTGGCGGCCCCCGTCCGTCGCCCGGCAACATGCCGCCCCGTCCGGCGACCGCAGCCGGTCGCGGTGGACCGCGTCCCGGCCCGCGTCCCGGCGGTGGCCCTCGTCCCGCAGGTCAGGGCGGTCGTCCCGGTGGCGGCGGCGGTGGTGGTAACTACCGCGGCGGCGGAGCCGGTGGCGGCGGTGGCGCGGCTGCCGGTGGTTTCCGCGGTCGCCCCGGTGGCGGCGGTGGCCGTCCCGGCCAGCGCGGCGGTGCCGCAGGTGCATTCGGACGTCCCGGCGGCGCACCCAAGCGCGGTCGCAAGTCGAAGCGCGCGAAGAGGGCCGAATACGAGAACATGCAGGCCCCGGTCGTCGGTGGCGTGCGGTTGCCGCACGGCAACGGCGAGACCATCCGGCTGGCCCGTGGCGCGTCGCTGAGCGATTTCGCCGAGAAGATCAACGCCAACCCGGCATCGCTGGTGCAGGCGCTGTTCAACCTCGGTGAGATGGTCACCGCCACGCAGTCCGTCGGCGACGAGACCCTCGAGCTGCTCGGCAGCGAGATGAACTACAACGTGCAGGTCGTCTCGCCCGAGGACGAGGACCGCGAGCTGCTGGAATCGTTCGACCTCACCTACGGCGAGGACGCGGGCGACGAGGAGGACCTCGAGGTCCGTCCGCCGGTCGTCACCGTCATGGGTCACGTCGACCACGGCAAGACCCGACTGCTCGACACGATCCGCAAGGCCAACGTCCGCGAGGGCGAGGCAGGCGGCATCACACAGCACATCGGTGCCTACCAGGTCGAGGTGGACCTCGACGGTACGGTCCGGCCGATCACCTTCATCGACACCCCGGGTCACGAGGCGTTCACCGCCATGCGTGCCCGTGGCGCGAAGGCCACCGACATCGCGATCCTCGTGGTCGCGGCCGACGACGGCGTCATGCCGCAGACGGTGGAGGCCATCAACCACGCGCAGGCCGCCGACGTGCCGATCGTGGTCGCGGTCAACAAGATCGACAAGGAAGGCGCCGACCCGGCCAAGATCCGCGGTCAGCTCACCGAATACGGCCTGATCCCCGAGGAGTACGGCGGCGACACGATGTTCGTCGACATCTCCGCCAAGCAGGGCACCAACATCGAGGCGCTGCTCGAAGCGGTCATCCTGACCGCCGACGCGTCGCTGGACCTGCGGGCCAACCCCGACATGGAGGCCCAGGGTGTGGCGATCGAGGCGCACCTGGACCGCGGTCGCGGCCCGGTGGCCACGGTGCTCATCCAGCGCGGCACGCTGCGTGTCGGCGACTCGGTCGTCGCGGGCGACGCCTACGGGCGTGTGCGCCGCATGATCGACGAGCACGGCGAGGACGTCGAGGAGGCACTGCCGTCGCGTCCGGTTCAGGTGGTCGGTTTCACCTCGGTGCCAGGCGCGGGCGACAACTTCCTGGTCGTCGACGAGGACCGCATCGCGCGGCAGATCGCCGACCGGCGCAGTGCGCGCAAGCGCAACGCGCTGGCCGCGCGCAGCCGCAAGCGCATCAGCCTGGAAGACCTGGATTCGGCGCTGAAGGAAACCAGCCAGCTGAACCTGATCCTCAAGGGCGACAACGCCGGTACGGTCGAGGCGCTCGAAGAGGCCCTCATGGGTATCCAGGTCGACGACGAGGTGGAGCTGCGGGTCATCGACCGCGGTGTCGGTGGCGTCACCGAGACCAACGTCAACCTGGCGTCGGCCTCTGACGCGATCATCATCGGCTTCAATGTGCGCGCCGAGGGCAAGGCCACCGAGCTGGCGAACCGCGAGGGTGTGGAGATCCGGTACTACTCGGTGATCTACCAGGCCATCGACGAGATCGAGGCCGCGCTCAAGGGCATGCTCAAGCCGGTGTACGAGGAGAAGGAGCTCGGCCGCGCCGAGATCCGCGCCATCTTCCGCTCGTCGAAGGTCGGCAACATCGCGGGCTGCCTGGTCACCTCGGGCATCATGCGGCGCAACGCCAAGGCGAGGCTGCTGCGTGACAACGTCGTGGTCGCCCAGAACCTCACCGTGTCCTCGCTGCGTCGTGAGAAGGACGACGTCACCGAGGTGCGCGACGGTTACGAGTGCGGTCTGACGCTGACCTACAACGACATCAAGGAAGGCGACGTCATCGAGACCTACGAGCTGGTCGAGAAGGCACGTACCTGATGGCCGATCCCGCACGCGCGAAACGTCTCGCCAAGCGGATCTCCACGATCGTGGCCTCGGCCATCGAGTACGAGATCAAGGATCCGCGCCTGGCGGGCGTCACGATCACCGACGCGAAGGTGTCCGGGGATCTGCACGACGCCACGCTGTACTACACCGTGCTGGGGGCCTCG
This sequence comes from Mycolicibacterium smegmatis, assembly GCF_001457595.1. Classification (GTDB taxonomy): domain Bacteria; phylum Actinomycetota; class Actinomycetes; order Mycobacteriales; family Mycobacteriaceae; genus Mycobacterium; species Mycobacterium smegmatis. The sequence goes on from NZ_LN831039.1 coordinate 2,778,705, forward strand.
CTCGACGAGGACCCGGATTACGAGGGTGCGGCAGCGGCGCTGGAGAAGGCCAAAGGTGTGCTGCGCACCAAGGTGGGCGCCGGGACCGGGGTGAGGTTCACCCCGACCCTGGCGTTCGTCCGGGACACCGTGCCCGACGCGGCGCACCGGATGGAGGAGCTGCTGGCGCGGGCGCGGGCCGCGGACGAGGATCTGGCGAGAGTTCGGGAGGGCGCCAAGCACGCAGGCGATCCGGACCCGTACCGTGTTGGCGGGGCGGAGGACACAGACGGGGATACCGACGGGGACGAACGCTGAGGATGCCGGTGACGACAACCGATCCCAAGACCGGTCTGCTGACCGGTCCGGACGCCCAGATCGCCGGCGCGCGCGTCGACGCCCGTGGTGCCGCTGATCTGCTGACCGCGGCATCGAGTGTCAGTGTCATCTGCCACGTCTATCCGGACGCGGACACCATCGGCGCCGGGCTCGCCCTGGCGCAGGTGCTCGCCGCATCCGGCAAGCACGTCGAGGTGTCGTTCGCGACCCCCGCGCAGCTGCCGGAGTCTCTTCAGTCGCTGCCCGGCGGGCATCTGCTGGTCGCTCCGGAGGCCATGCGGCGCGACGCCGACCTGGTTGTCACCGTTGACATACCGAGCATCAATCGGCTCGGCGCGCTCAGTGGGCTCGCCGGTCCCGGGCGTGAGGTGCTGGTCATCGACCATCACGCGTCCAACCAACTGTTCGGCACCGCCAACTACATCGACCCTTCCGCGGACTCGACCACGATGCTCGTGGCCGAACTCCTCGACGCGTGGGGCAAACCCATCGACGAAAAGGTGGCCCACTGCCTGTACGCGGGGCTGACCACCGACACCGGGTCGTTCCGCTGGGCCACGGCGCGTGCCCACCGGCTCGCGGCCCGGCTGGTCGAACTCGGCGTCGACAACGCGTCGATCAGCCGCACCCTGCTCGACACGCATCCGTTCGCGTGGCTGCCGATGCTGTCGCGGGTTCTCGCGACGGCCCGGTTGCTGCCCGACGCACTCGACGGCCGGGGCTTCGTCTACGCCGTCGTTCCGCACGACGAGTGGTCAAAGGCCCGGCCGGAAGAGGTCGAGAGCATCGTCGACATCGTGCGCACCACGCAGCAGGCCGAGGTCGCGGCGGTGTTCAAGGAGATCGAACCGATGCACTGGTCGGTCTCGATGCGCGCCAAGTCGGTGAACCTGGCGTCGGTCGCCAGCGCGTTCGGCGGTGGCGGCCATCCGCACGCCGCGGGGTACTCTGCGACCGGTTCGGCCGACGACGTCGTACAGGCGCTCGCACGGGCCCTTGGCTGATCCGGCAGGCGACCTGCCCGGCGGCCCCGAGGATGACGCCCAGGGCGCCGCACTGACGCAGGCGACGGGCCGGCGCATCGCCAAACTCGCGTTCCCCGCGCTCGGCGTCCTTGCCGCCGAGCCCATCTACCTGCTTTTCGACCTCGCGATCGTCGGGCGCCTCGGCGCGGTGAGCCTCGCCGGCCTGGCGATCGGCGGGCTGGTCCTCGGACTCGTCAACTCCCAGGGCACGTTCCTGTCCTACGGCACCACGGCCCGCTCGGCACGGTTCTACGGGGCGGGGGACCGGACCTCGGCGGTGGCCGAGGGTGTGCAGGCCACCTGGCTCGCACTCGGTCTCGGACTGCTGATCATCGCCGTGGTGGAAGCCGCTGCGGTGCCGATGCTTTCGGCGCTGGCCGCGGGTGGCGAGATCGCGCATGCGGCCCTGCCGTGGTTGCGTGTCGCGATCCTGGCCGCCCCGGCGATCCTGGTGTCGATGGCGGGCAACGGCTGGATGCGCGGCGTGCAGGACACCGTGCGGCCGTTGCGTTACGTCGTGCTGGGTTTCGCGGTGTCGGCGGTGCTGTGTCCGCTGCTGGTGTACGGGTGGCTGGGATTCCCACGGCTGGAACTGGCAGGTTCGGCGGTGGCCAACGTCGTCGGACAGTGGCTGGCCGCGGGCCTGTTCATGCGCGCCCTGTTGGTCGAGAAGGTGCCCCTGCGCCTGCGGCCCGACGTCCTGCGTGTGCAACTGGTGATGGGACGGGATCTGCTGTTGCGCAGCCTGGCCTTTCAGGCCTGCTTCGTCTCGGCCGGTGCGGTGGCCGCCCGGTTCGGCGCGGCGGCGGTCGCCGCGCACCAGGTCGTGCTGCAGCTGTGGAGTTTCCTGGCGCTGGTGCTCGATTCGCTGGCGATCGCCGCGCAGTCGCTGGTCGGAGCCGCCCTCGGGGCGGGGCAGTTGGCCCACGCGAAGTCGGTGGCGTGGCGCGTGACGCTGTTCTCGACGCTGGCCGGTGTGGTGCTCGCGGTCGTGTTCGCGGTCGGTGCCTCGGTGTTCCCGCCGGTGTTCACCGACGACGAGTCGGTGCTGGCCACCATCGGGGTGCCGTGGTGGTTTCTGGTGGCTCAACTTCCGGTCGCGGGAATCGTTTTCGCGCTCGACGGGGTGCTGCTGGGCGCCGGTGACGCCAAGTTCATGCGCAACGCCACGCTGGCGAGCGCGATGCTGGGGTTCCTGCCGCTGATCTGGCTGTCACTGGCGTTCGGCTGGGGACTGTTCGGTATCTGGTCGGGGCTCAGCACGTTCATGGTGCTGCGGTTGGTGTTCGTCGGGTGGCGCGCGTTCTCGGGACGCTGGCTGGTGCCCGGCACGTCCTGACGAGGTCAGCGCTTGATCGCACTGACGAGCCACACGGCCTTGCGCCCGCGTGGCCTCTCGCTGACCTCCACGTCGCCGAATCCCGCGTCGCGGCACAGGGTTGCGAACGCGTCTGCCTGCTCGCGTGTCCAGCCGTGGCTTGCGAAGCCCGTGGCCCCACGCGCCACCTGGCGTTCGATCGCGAGCAACCGGCCGCCGGGTGCCAGTACCCGGTTGGCCTGCTGCAGCGCGCGCACGACGTCCTGCCAGTGGTGCACGGTCGCCAGCGCCCACACCACGGTGGCCGTCCCGTCGTCGACGGGGACGTCCTCGGCCGTGCCGGGGCGCCACGTGATGTTCGTGCCGGCCGCGGTCCGGGTCACGAGCCGGCCGACGTGCAGCATCTCTGCCGACGGGTCGACCGCGGTGACCCGCGCGCCACGGCGGGCGGCCATGCGCGCTGCGGTGCCCGGGCCGCATCCCACGTCGACGACGTGGTCGGCGGGGCCCACGTGCGTGGCCTCGATCGCCACTTTCGCGTTGGCGCGGCCGAGCGCGACGAACAACACGCCGAAGATCGCGCCGGTGACACCGGAGAAACCGGGGTGATCGGCGTGGTGGTTGACCACGATGGGCGAATCGTTCATGTCCCCACCATGCCGCCTCGGGGCCCGGTGGCGTCAAGGACGGTCAGTCGGCGGCGCCCGAACTGCCCAGCAGGTCGCGCACCCGGTTGGCGACGCGGATGAACTCCGGGTGCTCCATGGTCTCGGCGTAGGTGCGTTCGGCGGGTAGGTCGACGTCGAGCATCTCGACGATGCGGCCGGGGCGCGGGCTCATCACCACGACCCGGTTGGCCAGGTACACCGCTTCGGCGACCGAGTGCGTCACCAGCACCACGGTGGTGCCGGTCTCGCGCCAGATCCGGTGCAGTTCGATGTTCATCTTCTCGCGCGTGAGGGCGTCGAGCGCGCCGAACGGCTCGTCCATCAACAGCACATCGGGCTCGTGCAGCAGGGCGCGGCACAACGAAACCCGTTGCTGCATACCGCCGGACAACTCGTGAGGCAGCGCGTTCTCGAACCCGGTGAGGCCGGTCATCTCGATGAGGTGGTCGGCGCGCCGCGCGGCGACCTGGCGCGGCATCCCGCGCATCTCGGCCTGCAGCAGGATGTTCTTGCGCACCGAGCGCCATTCCAGTAGCGCGGCGCGCTGGAAGACGTAGCCGATCTCGCGCTGCGGGCCGCGTACCCGGTTGCCGCGCAGGCGCACCTGGCCTCCGGTGGCGTCGGTCAGGCCGGCGATCACCTTCAGCAGCGTCGACTTGCCGCACCCCGACGGTCCCGCGATCGACACGAACTCGCCGTCGGCGATGCGCAGGTTGATGTCGTCGAGCGCGGTGGTGGCGGCGCGTTTCGAGGTGAACGTGACGGTGACGCCCTCGACCGAGATCGCGTCGGTGGCCTCGGCCGTCACGGGCGCCCCCGGTGCACTGATGGTTGTGGTGTTCATGTCGGATGGCTCCCGCGGATCTACTGCGACGGCTTCGGGCTGAACGACGAATCCCAGTATTCAGCAGCGGGTTTCGCGGTTTCGAGCAGTCCGGCGTCGGTCAGCGTGGTGATCGTGTTGGTCCAGTCGGCCTCGGCGTTGGTGCCCGGCGGCTGGTTGGCGGTCGCGGGTGTGCTCAGCAGCGGGATGGTCTGCTGCCACTGGTGCAGCAACACCTCCTGCGGCGGCATCTGCGGATCCTTGCCCGCCATGGCCTGCACGGCCGCTTCGGGATCGGCCGCGGCGGCGGCGAACGCCTCACTGGTGGCGTCGACCATGGCCTGCACCAGTTCCGGTTTGCCGGAGATGGTTTCGGTGTTGGCGATCAGGCCGTTGCTGTAGAAGTTCAGCCCCGCGTCGGAGTACCTGAGGTACTTCACCTCACGCCCGCTCTTGTTGGCGATGGTCGGCCCCTGGTCGTGCGCGAATCCGATCAGGCCGTCGACGCGACCCGACATCATCGCCGACATCTTGCCCGCGGCGTCCAGGCTCTGCTGGGTGACCTGGTCCTCGGGCACCCCCACCTTGTCGAGGTAGATCGGGAACGTGGTGGTGGGGGCGTCACCCGCGGACACCGCGATGGTGCGTCCCACCAGATCCTGGGGTGTGTCGATCCCCGAATCGGCGAACACCTGCACGGCCGACGGCGTGGTCTGGAGGAACACGCCGGTGCTCTTGACCTTCACGCCCTTGTCGATGTTGGTCAGCACCGCAGGGGTGTCGGCCCAGCCGAAGTCCACCTGATCGGACCCGACGGCCTGCACGGTCTTGGTGGAACCCTGGCCGGCGTCGATGGTCAGGTCGATGCCGTGCTTGGCGAAGATGCCCTCCTGCACACCGTAGTAGAAGGGGGCGTGTTCGCCGTACGGGTACCAGTTCAGCATCAGGGTGGCCGCCTGGGTGCCGGAACCGGCTTCTGTAGAACCGCTTTCGGCGTTGTCGGTGCCGCTGCCACCGCAGCCGGACAGCGCGAGGATCGCGGCGGAGGCCAGCGCGACGGCCGCGCGGCGGGGGATCGAGATCATGGATCTACTCCTCGTGATGGTCAGGCGGAGGTTGCGGAACCGACGGTGCGGCGCGACGAGTGCCACGGGATGAGCAGCTTCTCGGCGAATTCGATGACCGCGAACAGCGCGATGCCGAGAAGCGACATGATGATGAGCGCGGCGAACAGCATCGCGGTGTCGACATTGCCGTTGGCCTGCAGGATGACGTAGCCCAAACCTTCGTTGGCGCCGACGAATTCACCGACTACGGCGCCGGTCACCGCGAGCGTCGCGGCCACCTTGAGGCCCGACATCAGCTGCGGCAGCGACGCCGGGAACCGGATCTTGAGGAACGTCTTGAACCGGCTGGCGCCCATGGTCGAGGTGAGCTCGAGGATCTCGGGATCCACCGAGCGCAGGCCCGCGAGTCCGGAGATCACGATGGGGAAGAACGCCATGAGCACGGCCACCAGGATCTTGGGCGACGGGCCGAAGCCGAGCCACACGATGAACAGCGGCGCGATCGCGATCTTGGGGACCACCTGTGCGAACAGGATCAGCGGATAGACGGTCTTCTCGACGCCCGCCGAATAGATCATCACGACGGCGACGAGTTCACCGACGATCGCGGCGATCACGAAGCCGATCACGGTCTCCCACGTGGTCACCCAGGTGTTGTGGGCGAGGTAGGCCGCGTTGTCGTGTGCGGCGAGCCAGGTGTCGGCAGGGGACGGCAGGATGTAGGGCGCCACGAGTTCGGTCTCGGTGACCGCCCACCACGCCGCGAGCAGCACGACCACGAGCGCCAGCGGGCGCCACAGTGCCGATGCGGTGCGGTGCAGCGGATGGGTTCCGAAAAGGGCGCGGGTTCGGCGTCGGGGTGCCGAACCGGGTGCCGCGGACGACGCCTGGGCCCCGGTGGGGCGCGCACCTGCCGAAGCGGTTACCGCCATGGATGAGTCCTAAAGGTTGCAGTGTCGCGGGACGTGAACCCGTTTGGGAATGCGCTTTCCGAAGCGGTTTCGACCCTAACGTGACTCAGCGCACACTGTCAACGATGCCGTGATGTGCGCGTCAGGGCAAGCGCGTGCTGTCGCGCAGGACGACCCGGCCCGGAATGCGTTCGCGCAGGTCATCGCAGTCGGCGTCGGTGCGCAGCGCGAGTTCGACGGCGCGTACGCCGATGTCCTGCAGCGGCAGGACCACGGTGGTCAGGGCCGGTGTGTGGTCGCGCAGCGTCGGGATGTCGTCGAACCCCGCGATGCCGACATCGTCGGGCACCGAGAGCCCGAGTTCGCGCCAGGCCGCGATCGCGCCGATCGCCATCACGTCGGTCACCGCGAACACGCACACCGGTTCACCACGTGCGCCCGGGCTGAGCTGCAGAGCGCCCGCGAGGCGCCGTGCCGCGGAGTACCCGCCGTCGCGGGTGAAGTCGCCGGAGACCTCGACCAGCGGGGTCAGCCCGCGCCTGCCGAGTGCCTCGACGAAACCGTTGCGCCGGTCGACGGCGGTGCGGATGTTGGCGGGCCCGCCGATGACGGCGAACTGCGTATGCCCGGACTTTACGAGCGCCTCGGCCAATTGTGCTGCGCCGAGGTGATTCTCGGGCTCCACGGCACCGCCGAACGCGAGTGGCTGACCGATGACGACCACGCGTCCGCCGTTGTCGCGGTACCGGCCGAACTCGGTCTCGATGTCGCGGTCCAGATCCCCGCTCTGCCGCGAGCCGGCGAGCACGATCGCGTCGGCGCGATGTGCGATGAAGGTGCTGACCGCTTCGCGTTCGATGTCGAAATCGCGGTCGGTGCTCGCCAGCAGCACCTGCTTGCGCGCGGTGCGTGCGGCGGTCTGCACACCGCGGACGATCGACGAGAAGTACGGGTCGGCGATGTCGTGCACGATGAGGCCCAGCAGGCCCGTCGAGGAGCGTGCCAGGGCCTGGGCCTGGGCGTTCGGCACGTATCCGAGTTCGCGCGCGGCCGCGCGCACCCGGTCGGCGACGCCTTCGCCGGGGATCCGGGCGGAACCGTTGAGCACGCGTGACGCCGTCGCCTGGGATACGCCTGCCCGGACCGCCACGTCCTGCAGTGTCACCGCTGCCATCGGGGCTCCCGCCATCGGTTCGTCGGTTCTGGGTGGGCTGCGGCCGGCCGGACCGTGAGGCACGGGTTGACCGGGCCGCGGCATGAGCTTACCGTGGAAAGCGCATTCCGAAGTGCTGACATCGCGAACGCCCCGACGGCGTGTTCGGCGGTGCAGGTCAATCGACCGCGTTTGCCGGCGTCGCCGGCCGATCAGATAAGGCATCTCTCGATGACGACTCGTACCCTGCGCATTGCCATGAACGGCGTGACGGGCCGCATGGGCTACCGCCAGCACCTTCTTCGCTCCATCCTGCCGCTCCGCGAATCCGGACTGACCGCCGACGACGGTTCGCGCGTCGCGGTCGAGCCGATCCTCGTGGGTCGCAGCGCCGACAAACTCGCCGACATGGCCGCCGAGCACGGTATCGAGCACTGGACCACCGACGTCGCGTCGGTGATCGCCGATCCGAGTGTCGAGGTGTACTTCGACGCGCAGGTGACCTCGCGTCGCTTCGAGGCGCTGACGGCCGCGATCAAGGCGGGCAAGCACGTCTACACCGAGAAACCCACCGCCGAAACCCTCACCGAGGCAGTCGAACTGGCCCGGATGGCGCAGAACGCAGGTATCACCGCCGGTGTCGTCCACGACAAGTTGTACCTGCCGGGCCTGGTGAAGTTGCGGCGCCTGGTCGACGAGGGCTTCTTCGGCCGGATCCTGTCCATGCGCGGCGAATTCGGCTACTGGGTGTTCGAGGGCGACGGTCAGCCCGCGCAGCGGCCCAGCTGGAACTACCGCGCGCAGGACGGCGGCGGCATCACTGTGGACATGTTCTGCCACTGGAACTACGTCATGGAAGGCATCCTAGGCAAGGTCGAGACGGTGACCGCCAAGGCCGTGACCCACATCCCGACCCGCTGGGACGAGGCGCACCAGCCCTATCCGGTGACCGCCGACGACGCCGTGTACGGAATCTTCGACATCTCCGGTGGCATCGTGGCCCAGATCAACTCGTCGTGGGCGGTGCGGGTGTTCCGCGACGAGCTCGTCGAGTTCCAGGTCGACGGCACGCACGGGTCGGCGGTCGCGGGGCTGCGCCGCTGCCGCGCGCAACACCGTGTCCACACGCCCAAGCCGGTGTGGAACCCCGACCTCCCGGCGACCGAGCAGTTCCGCGACCAGTGGCTCGAAGTGCCCGACAACGCCGTACTGGACAACGGTTTCAAGCTGCAGTGGGAGGAGTACCTGCGCGACGTGCTGGCCGCTCGCCCGCACCGGTATGACCTGCTGTCGGCGGCCCGCGGTGTGCAGCTCGCCGAACTGGGACTCAAAAGCTCTACCGAGGGCAGGCGCCTCGACGTCCCGGAGATCGTGCTGTGACCGCGCTGCACACCGGTGCGGCGGTGACGCTGCCGATCGACGGTGAACTGCGCCGCGTCGAACTCGGCGCACCTGGGCCGTGGCGCAGACCTGAGCGTCCGATCACCTCCCGGATCGCCTATGCCGCAGCGCACGTGGTGCCCAAGAGCTCGGCCGACAACATCCCGGGCGCACCCGCGGATCTGGACTGGGAGGCCACCCTGGCCTACCGGCGCGAGCTGTGGTCCTACGGGCTCGGTGTGGCCGACGCGATGGACACCGCGCAGCGCGGTATGGGCCTGGACTGGCCTGCCGCAGCCGAACTGATCCGCCGCAGCGGTGCCGAGGCCGCCGCGGTCGGCGGCCGGCTCGCGTGCGGTGCCGGCACGGATCATCTTGTCCCCGAGGATGTCCCGTCCGGGGCCGCGGGCCTGGCGGTGATCATCGACGCCTACCGCGAACAGGTCGACGTGGTCCGTGAGGCCGGCGCGCAGGTGATCGTCATGGCGTCGCGTGCCCTGGCCCGCGTCGCCTCCTCGCCCGCCGACTACCTGCGGGTCTACGACGCCGTGCTCGCCCACACCGATCAACCGGTGATCCTGCACTGGCTCGGGGACATGTTCGACCCGGCCCTGCGCGGCTACTGGGGGTCCGGCGAGATCGACACGGCCACAGCGACATTCCTGGAACTGATCGCGAACCACGTCGACAAGGTCGACGGCGTCAAGGTGTCGCTGCTCGACGCCGGGCACGAAATCGCGCTGCGCCGCGCGCTGCCGGCAGGTGTCCGGTTGTACACGGGCGACGATTTCAACTACCCGGAACTGATCATCGGCGATGATCAGGGGCATTCGGACGCACTGCTCGGCATCTTCGCCGCGATCTACCCGGCCGCGTCGACCGCGCTGCAGGAACTCGACGCGGGCAATCAGGCCCGAGCCGGCGAGATCCTCGAATCCACCCGCGCGCTGGGCAGGCACATCTTCACCGCGCCGACGTACTACTACAAGACGGGAATCGCGTTCCTGTCGTGGCTCAACGGCCTGCAACCCGGTTTCACGATGGTGGGCGGACTGGCCAGTGGGCGCTCCCTTTCGCATCTGTGCGAGTTGTTCGTCCTCGTCGACCGGGCCGGCCTGCTGCGTGACCCCGACGTCGCCGCGCACCGCATGCGGATGTTCCTCGAGGTGCACGGGGTGGGCGCATGAGTGCCGAGAGGCGACTGTCGCTGAACACCATGACCACCAAGCGCCTCACGCTGCGCGAGGCCGTCGAGGCAACCGCCGCGGCCGGGCTGGAGTCCATCGGCCTGTGGCGTGACCGCGTAGCCGAAGCGGGTGTGGACACCGCCGCGAAACTGATGCACGACAACGGTCTTCGCGTGTCCAGTCTGTGCCGGGGCGGTTTCCTGACCGGGTTCGAGGAAGACCATGCGCTCGCCGACAACCGGCGCGCCATCGAGGAGGCGGTCACGCTCGGGACGCGAGAGCTCGTCATGGTCGTGGGCGGCATCCCGGACCGTGACCTCGCCGCCGCGAGGGGACGTGTGGCTCAGCGGCTCGAGACGCTCGTGCCCTACGCCGTCGACCACGGTGTCCGGCTGGCGCTGGAACCGCTGCACCCGGTGTTCTGCGCCGACCGCGCGGTGATCTCCACACTGCGGCAGGCGCTGGCACTCGCGGCGCCGTACCCGGCCGAGGCCGTCGGCGTCGTCGTCGACACCTTCCACGTGTGGTGGGATCCCGAGTTGGCGGACGGCATCGCCGCGGCGGGCGCTCAGCACCGGATCAGCTCGTACCAGGTGTGCGACTGGCTGGTCCCGATGGCCGCCGACCCGCTGGTGTCGCGCGGCATGATGGGTGACGGCGTCATCGACTTCGGTGCGGTCACCGCGATGGTGCGGGCCGCGGGATACGACGGCGACGTCGAGGTCGAGATCTTCAACGAGGACATCTGGGCCACCGACGCGGCCGTCGTCATCGACACCATGAAGCAGCGCTACCGCGATCTGGTGGCGCCTGCTCTCACGGCAGGCTGATCAGCAGCACGCCCGCGAGCACCACGGCCGACGCGATCGCGCGGCGCGCCCCCAGCTTCTCCCCGAGGAAGAGCGCGCCGATCAACGCGCCGAACACGATGCTGGTCTCGCGCAACGCGGCGATCGGCGCGAGCGCACCGGTGCGCTGCGCGGCCAGCACGATCGTGTACGCGGCCAGCGAGATCGCCCCGCCGGCCAGACCCGGCACGGCGCACTCACGCACGGCGCCCAGCAGTCGCGGGCCCCGGCGGATCGCGGCGAAGATCGCCAGTGGCGGGCCCTGCAGCAGGAACATCCACCCCGTGTAGGCCAGCAGCGGCCCCTGCTGCACGCCCACACCGTCGATCACGGTGTAGCCCGCGATCATCACACCCGTGAGCGTCGCGGCGCCGAGCGCGGGCAGATCCTTACGCGTGGGCCGTCCGCCGACGAACACCAGCGCGATCAGCCCGGCCGAGATCGTCAGCACCCCGGCCAGTTCGGTGACCGGCATCTCATGTCCCAGCACCACGAGCGCGACCACTGCGACCAGCCACGGCGACGTGCCGCGTGCCAGCGGGTACATCTGACTGAACTCGCCGAGTTGGTAACTCGCGAGCAGCAGCAGGTTGTAGAACACGTGCACGGTGGCCGACGCGATGATGTACGGCCACGCCGCGGCAGGCGGCAGCCCGCCCAGCGCGATGAGCGCCGCGCCGCCGATCGCGTCGACCACACCGATCAGCGCGAAACCGACCACCCGGTCGGAGACGGCGTGCGCCAACGAATTCCAGATCGCATGCAGCAATGCTGCGAACAGCACAGCGAGCATGACGGAAACAGACAGGCCCTCAACCTAACTGGCCGGCGCTGCCGACGCGCGGCGGGGGTGCCGGAGTGTGACGAACGCATCGTCGAGGCTGTAGTTGTCGCGCAGAAATGCGAGTGGGGTGCTCGGTAACTACAGCCTCGCGTGATCTGCCCCGGCCTAACGCACCTGCGAGCGTCCCCGCTCGATCACCGAGGCGCGGCTGGCCGCGATGTCGTCACCGCTCGTCGAGCGCATCCACTGCCGCGCTGCCTCGGCCTCGGCCCACAGCGCCCCACCTGTCTGCAGTGCGTCGATGCGGTGATAGGAATCCAGCAGTGCGCGCACGGCCTTCTGGTTGTTGCCGACGATCGACGCGGCAACACGGCGCGCGGCGGTCAGCAGGTCGTCGTGGGCCACGACCTCGGTGACCAGACCGGCACGCAGCGCATCCTGTGCCGACAGGTAGTCGCCGGTCAGGCTCATGCGCCGGGCCAGACCCACTCCGACCTTCTGGGGCAACCGCACCGACAGCCCCCACGTCGGCATCAGGCCCACGCGCGCGTGGGTGTCGGCGAACTTCGCGTTCTCCGACGCGATGAGGATGTCGCAGTACAGCGCCAGCTCCAGGCCGCCGGTGACGGCCGCGCCGTTGATGGCCCCGATGACAGGTTTGGTCATGTCCGGCCACTTGGGGGAGATGTCGGGCAACTCGGTGGTGTCGCCGAGTTCTTTGAGATCCAGACCCGCGCAGAACACGGGGTCGGCGCCGGTGACGATCACGACGTCGACATCGTCGTCGTTCTGGGCATCGCTCAGCGCGCGGAAGAAAGTGGACCGCAGCTCCGCCGACAGCGCGTTGCGCGACTGCGGCCGGTTGAGCGTCAGCGTCCGCACGCGGTCGGTGGTGTCGACGAGGAGAACGGGGGAGTCAGCCATGCCGCTCACCGTAACCGGCGAACCCAACGCGCCTATCGTGGGTTCCATGTGCCGGAACATCACCGAACTGCGGGGCCTGGAGCCCGCCGCCACCGCAGAGGAAATCGAGGCCGCGGCACGTCAGTACGTGCGCAAGGTCAGCGGTATCACGCGCCCGACCGGTGACAACGTCGACGTGTTCGAAAGCGCGGTGGCCGAGGTCACCGCGACCACGACGCGGCTACTCGCGGGACTCGCGCCACGTCGTCAGCCACCGAAAACCGTTCCGCCGCTGCGTCGTCCCGAGGTTCGCGCGCGGATGGCCGCACGGTGAGCGCAACCACGGTGCACCGGACCGCGCTCAAGGAGTGGAGCGCGGCCATCCACGCGATGCTCGACGGCCGCCAGACCGTGTTGCTGCGCAAGGGCGGCATCCACGAGAAGCGGTTCGAGGTGGCCGCGGGTGACTTCCTGCTGTTCCCGACGGTCGCGCACAGCCATGCCGAACGTGTGCGTTCCGAGCACCGCGACCTGGTGGACGCCGCGGCGACCGACAGCACCGAGGACACACTGACCATCCGCGCGGCGGCCGAGGTGGTGGCGGCCGTGCCCGTCGAGCGGCCCGAGGCGATCGACGAGATCGTCGACCTGCACATCTGGACCGCCGAATCGGTGCGCGCCGACCGGTTGGACTTCCGCCCCAAACATCGGCTGACCGTGCTGGTGGTGCAGGTCAGCCCGCTGGCCGAGCCGGTGACGTTGGTGCGCACGCCCGACTACGGAGGCTGCAAGAGCTGGGTCGACCTGCCGGTGCGGGCCGAGACCGCGGCACCTGTGCACGACGCCGGGTACCTGCGTGACATCGCGGCGCGGGTGCGGCGTTCCGTGTCCTGAAACGGGCTTGACGCGGGAGTTCTCAGGTGCGCAGGCCCAGCGGCGGTGTCGGGCCGGCGGGCAGGATCAGCCGCGAGACGCCGCCGTCGCCGTGGTGCACCGAGTGTCGCGCCTGTTTGAGGCGCGAGCCCGACAGCTGAGGTTCACCGGTGCCCAGGTTGCGCGCGAACCGCGGGTGCGAACCGCCTGCCACCAGCAGTCGGATCCTTGTGCCTGCCGCGAAACGGTGTGCCACGGCGTCGAGTTCGAGCCGCACGGTCTCGGGTGTTCCGACCTGACCGGTGCGCCGGCGGAACGCGTCGGTGACGTTGCGGGACCGCCCCTTGGCGTCGACCTCGCTGATCCGGACGAACACGTCGTTGTGCGGGTTGTCGCAGCTGTGCACGAGTTCGACGAACGGATTGCCCACCACGTAGAGATCGGCGGGCAGGGGATCGCTCGTGAAGGTCACTACGTCGTCGCGCGCGGCGAGCTCGGAGTCGTCGCGGTAGCCGCCGTCCCGGGACAGCAGGCGCCCACCGATCGTGGGCGTGGGCCGCGCCGGGTGGTAGGTGAACGACGACGACGGCGTCGCCGTCGGCGACGGAGCGCTGTCGGTGAGCCGCCCGGCGGGCTGCGGGAACAGTTCGCGGTCGCGGCGCGTGGGCCAGTCGGCCGGCGGCCACTCGGGCAGGTCGATCCAGCCGTGGTGGTTGACGAAGATCCGGACATGATCGCGGGAATGGCTGCCGGATGCGCCCGCGAGGTGCGTGCCCAGCCAATCGAGGGACTCGCCGATCACCGTCGAGGCACCCTTGGTCATCATCTGCGTGTGGGTCCACGGCCCGACCGTCATGGCGACGGGCACGCCGCGCCGGTGCAGTTGCGTGTACTGCTCGAGCGTCTGGTCGAGGAACAGGTCCTGCCAGCCGCTGAGCAGCAGAATGGGCACCTCGACGCGTTCGAGGGCCTGGTCGAACCGCAGCCTTTCCCAGAACGGGTCGTCGCGATCGGGATGCTCGAGCCACGACTCGAACCAGGGTGCGCCCGCGCCGAGCAGTCGACGGCCGGACGGACCGACGGGGACCCCGGCGGCGGCCTTGGCGACCTCGGCAGGCGAGCGCAACTGGCGGACCAGCGCCCGCACCACACCGGGTTCTTCCTGACGGGCCACCATCGCGCTCCACCCGAGGAAATCGTTCAAGGTGAAGGATCCGGTGCCCCAAGCCGATTGGCTGAAGTCGTGCGGGCCGACGGTGATGACGGCGGCCTTCATCTCGGGTGGGGGATCCGCGAGCAGCGCCCACTGGGTGAAACCGAGGTAGGACAGGCCCACCGTGGCGAACGATCCGGTGAACCACGGTTGGGTGCGCAACCATGCGACGGTGTCGGCGCCGTCGTCCATCTCGTGGACCATCGGGGTGAACTCGCCGCCCGAGCCGAACGTGCCGCGCACGCTCTGCAGCACCACGTGGTAGCCGCGGGCGGCGTACACCTCGGCGAAGATCGCCGAGAACGGGAACCGGCGTCCGTACGGACCGCGCACCAGCAGTGTGCCCGCCGGGCGCGTCGTGAGCGGCTCGTAGTGGTCGGCGACCAGTTCGACACCGTCACGCATCGGCACGCGAAGTCCGTGGTGCACCGTGAAGTCGGTGCTGTGCGGTGGCAGGCCGAGCAGCTTCGCTGCGAACTTGCCGGTGTAACGGCGGATTCCAGGCACGGCACCGAGGGTACTGACAGCTGTCAGTACTTGTGATCAGAACTTGTAGTACGGCGCCAGCTCGTGGGCCCGCTGCAGGTTGGTCTGCAGGCAGTCCGGCTTGTCCGGGGAGTGGATCGGCGAGTAGAACAGCGACTGCTGGATCACGCCGTAGCTGGTGTCGAACGCGATCATGCAGGTCGTCCACCACCGGTCGTTCCAGTCGGTGGGCTTCATGACCCAGTACTGCGCTGCGCGGTGGCCGTCGACGTCGAGCTCGAGCGCGTCGGCCGGGATGGTCTGCTCGTAGGTGCGCCACACGAACGCCTCGACCGCCATCTGATAGTTGCCCGCGTCGTAATGACACCGCAGGCCGTCCTCGGGCATCGGCGGTGTCCACGCCAGGCCGATGCGCTCGATGACGTCGATGGGGATGTCGTTGCACGGATCGAACGGCTTGGGATCGGTGGTCTCGATCACCGGCCACTTGATCGTGGTCGACACGTTGGTCATCGGCAGGTCGGTGGCGTCCAGCCGCGGCGCGGCCGAACCCGTGCCGGCGACCGGATCGGTCTGCCACACCAGGATCACCGCCGCGACCAGCGCACACAGAGCCGACAGCAGGCGCACCCTGGCGGCCATTCACACCCCCTCGTAGTCGAGCGATTCGTTCCCCGGCTTGCGGGGAGTGTAGCGGTCCGCCACAGCAGACTCGACCATAAACGAGAACACGTTCTAGTTGCCAGCGTCCTGCCAGGTTTCCCGCCGCGCGCGCCCGGTTAGGCTGGACGGTTGTGGTGACTGACCATGATTCGAGGGATCGACAGCCGGTTCTCTGGGCGATCAGCGATCTGCACACCGGTCACACCGGCAACAAGCCGGTCACCGAGTCGCTGTACCCCGCGACGCCCGACGACTGGCTGATCGTCGCGGGCGACGTCGGCGAGCGCACCGACGAGATCCGATGGGCGCTCGACCTGCTGCGGAAGCGGTTCGCGAAGGTCATCTGGGTGCCGGGCAACCACGAACTGTGGACCACCAACAAGGACCCCATGCAGATCTTCGGCCGGGCCCGCTACGACTACCTGGTCGACATGTGCGATCAGATGGGCGTCGTCACGCCGGAGCACCCGTTCCCGGTGTGGACCGAGCAGGGCGGGCCGGCGACCATCGTGCCGATGTTCCTGCTGTACGACTACTCGTTCCTGCCCGAGGGCGCGTCGTCCAAGGCCGAGGGCCTCGCGATCGCCAAGGAACGCAACATCGTGGGCACCGACGAGTTCCTGCTGTCGTGCGAGCCGTACGCGACGCGCGACGCGTGGTGTCGCGACCGGGTGGCGCGCACCCGCAAGCGGCTCGAGGACCTCGACTGGATGACGCCGACGGTTCTGGTCAACCACTTCCCGATGGTCCGCGAACCCTGCGACGCGATGTTCTATCCGGAGTTCTCGCTGTGGTGCGGCACCACGGCCACCGCGGACTGGCACACGCGCTACAACGCGGTCTGCTCGGTCTACGGCCACCTGCACATCCCGCGCACCACGTGGTACGACGATGTCCGCTTCGAGGAGGTGTCGGTCGGCTATCCGCGGGAGTGGCGCCGCCGTAAGCCGTACCGCTGGCTGCGTCAGATCCTGCCCGACCCCAAGTACGCGCCTGGATACCTCAACGAGTTCGGCGGGCACTTCGAGATCACCCCGGAGATGCGGGCCAACGCACAACAGATGCAGGAGCGCATCAAATCCAGGCGAGGACTATGACGGACAGCCTGCTTTCCCTGGTTCTGCCGGACCGTGTCGCCTCGGCCGAGGTGTACGACGACCCGCCCGGCCTTTCGCCGCTGCCCGAAGAGGAGCCGTTGATCGCGCGGTCGGTGGCCAAGCGGCGCAACGAGTTCGTCACGGTGCGCTACTGCGCGCGTCAGGCCCTGGGCGAGCTCGGTGTCGGCCCGGTGCCGATCCTCAAGGGCGACAAGGGCGAGCCGTGCTGGCCCGATGGTGTGGTCGGAAGTCTGACCCACTGCCAGGGCTTCCGCGGCGCGGTGGTGGGACGCTCGACCGACGTGCGTTCGGTGGGCATCGACGCCGAACCGCACGATGTACTGCCCAACGGCGTCCTCGACGCGATCACGCTTCCCATCGAGCGCGCCGAGCTGCGCGGGTTGCCCGGTGACCTGCACTGGGATCGAATCCTGTTCTGTGCCAAGGAGGCGACGTACAAGGCGTGGTACCCGCTGACGCACCGGTGGCTGGGGTTCGAGGACGCCCACATCACGTTCGAGGTCGACGGCTCGGGAACCGCGGGATCGTTCCGATCCAGGATCCTCATCGACCCCGTGGCCGAACACGGGCCACCGCTCACCGCGCTCGACGGGCGATGGTCGGTGCGTGACGGGCTGGCCGTGACGGCGATCGTCCTGTGAGCGGTCAGGCGAGGAGCGGTGCAGAGCCCGGCCTGGTGATCGTCGACAAGCCTGCGGGGATGACGAGTCACGACGTCGTGGGGCGGTGCCGTCGGTTGTTCGGCACGCGCAAGGTAGGGCATGCGGGCACGCTCGATCCCATGGCGACCGGCGTGCTGGTGATCGGCATCGAACGCGCCACCAAGATCCTCGGACTGCTCACCGCGACCGACAAGTCGTACGCCGCGACCATCCGGCTGGGCCGCACGACCACCACCGAGGACGCCGAAGGTGAAGTGGTCGCCGATGTTCCGGCGCGCCACGTCACCGACGAGCAGATCCGCGCCGCCGTGGCCGACCTGAGCGGCGACATCGAGCAGGTGCCGTCGGCGGTCAGCGCCATCAAGGTGGGCGGACAACGCGCCTACAAGCTCGCGCGCGAGGGGCAGAGCGTCGAACTAGCCGCCAGGCCCGTGCGCATCGACCGGTTCGACGTGCTCGACATCCGGCGCCCGGACGATTTCCCCGACTTCGTCGACGTCGACGTCGAGGTGGACTGCTCGTCGGGCACCTACATCCGGGCGCTGGCCCGCGACGTCGGTGCGGCGCTCGGCGTGGGCGGGCACCTCACGGCGCTGCGCCGTACGCGCGTCGGCCGGTACGGCCTCGACGAGGCCCATACGCTCGACGAACTCGCCGAGCACCCGCAATTGAGCTACAGCCTGGACACCGCATGTCTGGTCGGCTTCCCGCGCCGGGACCTGAGTGCCGAGGAGACCGAGGACACCAGGCACGGCAGGCCGCTGCGGCCCGCAGGTATCGACGGCGTGTACGCCGCGACGGCACCCGACGGTCGTGTCATCGCACTGCTGCAGGACGGCGCCGGCCGCACCAGGAACGTCGTCGTATTGCGGCCGGCCACCCTGTAGCCCCACCCTGTAGCCCCACCCTGTAGCCGGGGTCAGATCTGGCTGTGGCGCGGCGGTTTCGTGCCCGACAGCGTGTAGCGGCCGATGTGGCGCAGTTTCCACCGGGTCGAATCATGCAGCGTGTGCGTGCGTGCGTCGCGCCAGTAACGGCTGAGATTGCCGCTCGCCGAGGCGCTTCGGGTGCCACCGAGTTCGAACAGCGCGCTCGACGCGTCCAGTGACGCCCGCACCGCGGCCACCTTGGCGACGGCCACCGCGATGGACGCCGTCGCGGCGGTCTCGTCGGTGAGGTCGGCTCGGGCCGCATCGACCTGGCGGGCCGCCTCGGCGAGCAGCGCCTGCGCGCTGCGCACCGTCACGGCCAGTTCGCCTGCGGCCTGCACGACCGTCGGGTCGTCGGCGACACTTGCCACCTTCGATTCGAAATGCGGCCGGGCCCTTGCCGCCTGGCGCACCCCCTCGTCGAGTGCCGCCGTCGCGATGCCGACGTCGATCGCGGTATGCAGCAACTGCGCGCGCGACCCGTACACCGTCGGTTCGGCGAAGATCGCGGTGAACGGCACGACGTGCGCGGCGGGCACCTGCACGTTGTCGAGCGTGACCGTGCCGGACGCCGTGGTCCGCTGACCCATGCCGTCCCAGTCGTCGACGATGGTGACCCCAGCGGCATCGCGCGGCACGAACGCCACGGCCTTCGGGGTCGACGCCGTCGGCACCGTCACCGACCCGTCGGACAACGACGCACGCACCAGGATCCAGTCGGCGAACAGCGCCCCGGTCGAGTAGAACTTGCGCCCGCTCAACACATATCCGTCACCGGCAGGCCGCAGCGTCGTGGTGTCCACATCGGTCGGGTGCGGGCCCCGTTCGGCCTGCGCGTTGGCGAACAGCGCGCCGTCGAGCACCAGGCCGTAGAAGAACGCACGCTGGGATTCGGTGCCCTGCAGCCGCAGCGCCTCGAGAAACGTGAAGTGCGAGTGCGGGATCTGGCCGATCGACGAGTCGCCGTGACTGAGCAGCCGGATCACCTCGGCGAGCACCGTCGAGGGCATGTCGATGCCGCCGTGGGCGACCGGCACGGTGATCGCGAGCAGACCGGATTCCTTGAGCGCGCGGATCTCGTCGTGCGGCAGACGCCGATCGGCGTCGCGGGCACCCGCGCCCTCGGCGAACACCGCCGACAACCGCGCCGCCTCGATCAGCGCGTCCTTGGCCGAACCGATCCGTGTGGCCGAAGTGGCCGTCATGATGTGCCCCCCGATCAGCGCGCAGCGCCGACGAACGGAATCGAGGCAGGCGCGCAGTCGAGCGCACCGGCGTCGAACAGGCCGCGCTTGCGCAGGATCGGAACAACGCCCTCGCCGAACCAGAACAGCTCCTCGAGGTGCGGGTAACCCGAGAAGATGAACTCGTCGATACCGATCTCAGCGTACTCGGCGATCCGGTCGGCGACCTCGGTGTGGCTGCCCACCAGCGCGGTGCCCGCACCGCCGCGCACCAGGCCGACACCGGCCCACAGGTTCGGTGCGATCTCCAGACTCCGTGCGTCGCTCCACGTTCCGTTGAGACGGTTGGCCTCGTGCAGCGCCAGCATGCGGCGCTGGCCCTCGGACTGGCTGCGGGCCAGGCCTTCCTGGGCCTTGCGCACGGTCTCCTCGTCGAGCGCGGCGACCAGCTTGTCGGCCTGCGCCCACGCCTCTTCGGAGGTGTCACGGGAGATGGTGTGCAACCGGATGCCGAAGCGCAGCTTGCGGCCCTGCTCCTCACCGAGTTTGCGGATCCACTCGATCTTCTCGCGCACGGCCTCCGGCGGTTCGCCCCAGGTGAGGTACACGTCGGAATGCCGCGCGGCGACCGGGCCCGCCGCGGCCGAGCTGCCGCCGAAGTACAACGGCGGCACCGGATTCGGGGGCGCGGCGAGCGACGCCTCCTCGACGTCGATGTACTTGCCGCGGTGGGTCACGGTCTCACCGGCCCACAACCGGCGCACGACGTCGAGGAATTCGTCGCAGCGCGCGTAGCGCTCCTCCTTGTCGAGGTGATCACCGAACGCGCGCTGCTCGTGGGCCTCGCCGCCGACGACGACGTTGAGCAGGATCCGGCCCGGCGCGTGCTTGGCGAACGTCGCGGCCATCTGCGCCGACAGCGTCGGGCTCACCAGGCCGGGACGGAAGGCCACGAGGAACGCCAGCGACGTGGTCTCGCGCGCCAGCAGCGCGGCGGTGACGAAGGCGTCCTCACACCAGGCGCCCGTGGGGATCAGTGCACCGGTGAAACCGAATCGCTCGGCCGCCCGGACGATCGACGCGAGGTAGTCGATGCTGGCCTCGCGATCGCCGCCGGCGGCGCCGAGGGGTGTGCCGTGGCCACCCCCGACGATGAGCCGGCTGTCGCCGTAGGTGGGCAGGAACCAGTGCAATGAGACAGTCACAAAGAAGTCATTGTGGTTCGGCGCCGCGTCTTACGCACTGGTAAAAATCGCCGTGATTCGAACGTCAGCTCGCGCCGACGACCCAGATGGCCTCGGCCGCGGGACTGCCCAGGTCGACCGTGGCCTCGGGATCACCCTCGGGCACGGCCGGGTCCTCGATGGCCACCGAGATGGTGCCCGCGAAATCACGGCGGGCCACCACCCGCAGGCGCGAATCGAGGCTGATGCCGACGCTGTCGAAGTAGCGCAGCATCTCCGGATCGGCGTCGGAGATGCGGGCCACCGTGCCGGCGTCGCCGTCCTGGCACACCGACAGCTGCCGGGCCGGCGGCGTGGGGACCTGACCGTCGGCGGCCGGGATCGGATCGCCGTGCGGGTCACGCGTGGGGTGGCCGAGCTTGGCGTCGATGCGGTCGAGCATGCGGTCGGACACCGCGTGCTCGAGGATCTCGGCCTCGTCGTGGACCTCGTCCCAGCCGTAGCCGAGTTCCTGCACCAGGAACGTCTCCATCAGCCGGTGCCGGCGGACCATTGCGAGCGCGGCGCGCCTGCCGGCGTCGGTCAGGGTGACCGCACCGTACTTCTCGTGGTGGACCAGACCCTGATCGGCGAGTTTGCGGATCGACTCCGATGCGGTCGACGCCGATACGCCGATGCGTTCGGCCAGCAGTTTCGTGCTGACCTTCTCGCGAGACCATTCCTGGGCTGTCCAGATCACTTTCAGATAATCCTGGGCAACCGACGAGAGGTCGCGATGGTCACCGTCTGGACTCACAGTATGGAAGTTTAGGCAATCATCATTTGATCTGGGGATCTAGAGCCGCCCGCCGCGCGGGCGGGTCGTAGGCTAACTGCTGTGCAACGCTGGCGTGGGCAAGACGAGATCCCCACGGACTGGGGCCGGTGCGTTCTGACCATCGGGGTGTTCGACGGCGTCCATCGTGGGCATGCGGAGCTGATCAACCACGCGGTCAAGGCGGGCCGGGCCCGTGGAGTCCCCGTGGTGCTGATGACGTTCGATCCCCATCCGATGGAGGTGGTGTTCCCGGGTAACCACCCGGCGCAGCTGACCACCCTGACCCGGCGCGCCGAGCTGGTCGAGGAACTCGGGATCGACGTGTTCCTGGTGATGCCGTTCACCTCCGACTTCATGAAGCTGACCCCTGAGCGCTACATCCACGAGCTGCTCGTCGAGCACCTGCACGTCGTCGAGGTGGTCGTGGGGGAGAACTTCACGTTCGGCAAGAAGGCCGCGGGCAACGTCGACATGCTGCGCAAGGCCGGTGAGCGCTTCGGGTTCGCCGTCGAGGCGATGTCGCTGGTCGCCGAGCATCACCGCAACGAGACGGTGACGTTCTCGTCGACCTACATCCGGGCCTGCGTCGACGCGGGCGACATGGTCGCCGCGGCCGAGGCGCTGGGCCGTCCCCACCGCGTCGAGGGGGTCGTGGTGCGCGGCGACGGCCGTGGCCGGGTGCTCGGGTTCCCGACGGCCAACGTGGCACCGCCCATGTACTCGGCGATCCCCGCCGACGGCGTCTACGCGGCCTGGTTCACGGTGCTCGGCCAGGGACCGCAGGTGGGAACCGTCGTGCCGGGGGAGCGGTATCAGGCCGCGGTGTCGGTGGGGACCAATCCGACGTTCTCGGGCCGCACCCGCACGGTCGAGGCGTTCGTGCTCGACACGTCTGCCGACCTGTACGGACAGCACGTCGCGGTCGACTTCGTGTCCCGCATCCGCGGCCAGGAGAAGTTCGATTCGGTCGACGACCTCGTGGTCGCGATGGAACGTGACGTCGAGCGCGCCCGCACGATCCTGCGCGATTCTGTCTAGCGGCTGCGGCGCTGCTACACTTCTCGGCGATCCGGCGCATGCTGCAGGCCGCGGTGGCTGTGTCGAGAATTTGTTCGCGGACCGATTGATGGAGTTGTCTCGTGGCGCTTACCGCCGAGCAGAAAAAAGAGATCCTGGGCCAGTACGGCCTGCACGACACCGATACCGGCTCCCCGGAGGCGCAGGTCGCGCTGCTGACCAAGCGCATCCAGGACCTCACCGAACACCTCAAGGTGCACAAGCACGATCACCACTCGCGGCGCGGTCTGCTGCTGCTCGTGGGTCGTCGCCGTCGCCTGCTGAAGTACGTCGCGCAGGTCGACGTCGCCCGCTACCGCTCGCTCATCGAGCGCCTCGGGCTGCGTCGCTGACGCGGTCCTAGGTGGGAACCACATCCGCGGCCGTCCTCGGGGCGGCCGCTGTTCTTTCTTTCGTGGGGTTGACCGGGTGCGCATCCTCCGCGGCGTCTGCGGACATGCAGGCGGGGGACTGCCTGGAACTCGGTGGCACCTTCGACCAACCCGAGGCCACCAGGGCTGAGTGCGGCAGCAAGAAGTCCAACTACAAGGTGGTCCCGACAGTCGCCGACAGCGCCCGGTGTCCCGCCGACGTGGACTCCTATTACACGCTGAGCAGCCGGTTCAGCGGTGAGACGCACACCGTGTGCATGGATATCGACTGGGTCGTCGGCGGATGCATGAACGTCGACCCGGAGAACAACACCGACCCCTACCGGGTCGACTGCTCCGATACCGGTGCGCCGCACCGGCAACGGGTCACAGAGGTCCTGGAGGGCATCTCCAACCCCGACCAGTGTGCGACCGGTCTGGGCTACGCGTACGACGAGCGACAGTTCACGGTTTGCGTCGAGAATGTCCGCTGAGCGCGGGCCCAACCAGCGCCAATGACTGCTGCAGTGGCGTTCAGGCTGTTGCTGCCGTGTAACATGAGGGCGTTCGATGGCCGAAGTCTGCTCAGTGGGCGCTCGTTGGTCGTACGAACGTCAGGTGCGACACCCGCGATCCGTGGGTGACGTTCCTGCGAGTCACGTCAGGGCCAGCCTGATCGGGCGGTCTTCGGTAGTGGCTGCCGGGAATCCAAACAGGTTTATCCCGACAGCTTCGATCGACGGCCGTAGCCGTTCAAGAGCAGTGGCTTTCTGAGCGTGACGACGCGAAAAAGATGTTGAATTGAAAGAGGCCACTGGACTAAATGTCTGTAGTCGAACTTGAAGACGGTGTGTACGAATCGACCGCTGTCATCGACAACGGGAGCTTCGGCACCCGCACCATCCGTTTCGAGACCGGGCGCCTCGCCCAGCAGGCCGCCGGCTCCGCCGTCGCCTACCTCGATGACGAGACCATGCTGCTGAGCGCGACGACCGCCAGCAAGAACCCCAAGGATCACTTCGACTTCTTCCCGCTCACGGTGGACGTCGAGGAGCGCATGTACGCCGCGGGTCGCATCCCCGGTTCGTTCTTCCGTCGTGAGGGCCGTCCCTCCACCGACGCGATCCTGACCTGCCGTCTGATCGACCGTCCGCTGCGCCCGTCGTTCGTCGACGGTCTGCGCAACGAGATCCAGGTCGTCGTGACCGTGATGAGCCTGGATCCCAAGGATCTGTACGACGTGCTCGCGATCAACGCCGCCTCGATGTCGACGCAGCTCGCCGGTCTGCCCTTCTCGGGCCCCGTCGGCGGCGCCCGCATCGCCCTGATCGACGGCACCTGGGTCGCGTTCCCGACCGTCGAGCAGCTCGAGCGCGCCGTGTTCGACATGGTGGTCGCCGGGCGGATTGTCGGAGACGGCGACAGTGCCGATGTGGCGATCATGATGGTCGAGGCCGAGGCCACCGAGAACGTCGTCGAGCTCGTCGCGGGCGGCGCGCAGGCGCCCACCGAGGCCGTCGTGGCCGAGGGCCTCGAGGCCGCCAAGCCGTTCATCAAGGCGCTGTGCGCCGCGCAGCAGGAACTGGCCGATCGCGCCGCCAAGCCGGCCGGCGAGTACCCGGTGTTCCCCGACTACGAGGCCGACGTGTACGACGCGGTGGCCTCGGTGGCCACCGAGGCGCTGGCGGAGGCCCTGACCATCGCGGGCAAGACCGAGCGCAACGACCGCACCGACGAGATCAAGGTCGAGGTGCTCGAGCGTCTCGCCGAGCCCTACGCCGGGCGTGAGAAGGAGATCGGCGCTGCATTCCGCTCGCTGACCAAAAAGCTTGTGCGCCAGCGCATCTTGACCGATCACTTCCGCATCGACGGCCGTGGCATCACCGACATCCGTGCGCTTTCCGCCGAGGTCGCGGTGATCCCGCGGGCGCACGGCAGCGCGCTGTTCGAGCGCGGCGAGACCCAGATCCTGGGTGTCACCACGCTGGACATGATCAAGATGGCCCAGCAGATCGACTCGCTGGGGCCGGAGAACACCAAGCGTTACATGCACCACTACAACTTCCCGCCGTACTCGACCGGTGAGACCGGCCGCGTGGGCTCGCCGAAGCGTCGCGAGATCGGCCACGGCGCGCTGGCCGAGCGGGCGCTGGTGCCGGTGCTGCCGAGCATCGAAGAGTTCCCGTACGCCATCCGCCAGGTGTCCGAGGCGCTGGGCTCCAACGGCTCGACCTCGATGGGTTCGGTGTGCGCCTCGACGCTCGCCCTGCTCAACGCGGGTGTGCCGCTGAAGGCTCCGGTTGCCGGCATCGCCATGGGTCTGGTGTCCGACGACGTCGACGTTGACGGCAAGGTCGAGAAGCGTTACGTCGCCCTCACCGACATCCTCGGTGCCGAGGACGCCTTCGGTGACATGGACTTCAAGGTCGCCGGGACCAAGGACTTCGTGACCGCGCTGCAGCTCGACACCAAGCTCGACGGCATCCCCTCGCAGGTGCTCGCCGGTGCGTTGAGCCAGGCCAAGGATGCGCGCCTGACCATCCTGGACGTGATGGCCGAGGCCATCGATCGTCCGGACGAGATGAGCCCGTATGCACCGCGGATCACCACCATCAAGGTGCCCGTGGACAAGATCGGCGAGGTCATCGGCCCCAAGGGCAAGATGATCAACTCGATCACCGAGGAGACCGGCGCCCAGATCTCGATCGAGGACGACGGCACGGTATTCGTCGGTGCCGCCGACGGGTTGTCGGCGCAGGCCGCGATCGACAAGATCAACGCGATCGCCAACCCGCAGCTGCCCAAGGTCGGCGAGCGGTTCCTCGGCACGGTCGTCAAGACCACCGATTTCGGTGCGTTCGTGTCGCTGCTTCCGGGCCGTGACGGGCTGGTGCACATCAGCAAGCTCGGCAAGGGCAAGCGCATCGCCAAGGTCGAAGACGTGGTGAAGGTCGGTGACAAGCTCCGCGTGGAGATCGCCGACATCGACAACCGCGGCAAGATCTCGCTGGTGCTGGTTGCCGAGGAGTCGGCGGAATCCGCCGAGTCGGCCGGTGACAAGGGTGCCGAGAAGGCCGAGGGCGCTGCCGCCGATGTCACGCCGGCCGAGGCCTGATCAGGCGTCATCGGCTTCATCGTTGACCGAGACCAGACTGGAAACGTCGCAGGTCCGCCGGACCACGCTGCCCGGCGGACTTCGCGTCGTCACCGAATATCTCCCGTACGTGCGCTCGGCGTCGGTGGGGGTGTGGGTTGGTGTCGGTTCCCGTGACGAGGGACGCAGCGTCGCGGGCGCCGCGCACTTCCTGGAGCACCTGCTGTTCAAGTCGACGCCGACCCGCACGGCCGTGGACATCGCCCAGACGGTCGACGCGGTCGGCGGTGAGCTGAACGCGTTCACCGCGCGTGAGCACACGTGCTACTACGCGCATGTGCTGGATTCCGATCTGGAACTCGCGGTCGACCTCGTGGCCGATGTGGTGCTGCGTGGCCGCTGCGCGGCCGAGGACGTCGAGGTCGAGCGCGACGTGGTGCTCGAGGAAATCGCGATGCGCGACGACGACCCCGAGGACACCCTCGGCGACGTCTTCCTCTCTGCGATGTTCGGTGACCATCCCGTCGGCAGGCCCGTGATCGGCAGTATCGAGTCCATCTCGGAAATGACTCGGGCCCAACTGCATTCGTTCCACGTCCGGCGCTACACGCCGGACCGCATGGTGCTCGCGGTGGCAGGCAACGTCGACCACGACGAGGTCGTCGCCCTGGCCCGTGAACATTTCGGCAGGCGATTGGTCCAGGGACGCGACGCCGTGCCGCCCCGCAAGGGCAGCGGCCGGGTGCCGGGCCGGCCGTCGCTGCGCGTCGTCGAACGCGACGGCGAGCAGACCCACGTGTCGCTCGGGGTCCGCACACCGGGCCGGCACTGGGAACACCGTTGGGCGCTCTCGGTTCTCAACACCGCACTCGGTGGGGGACTGAGTTCGCGTCTGTTCCAGGAGATCCGCGAGACCCGCGGACTGGCGTACTCGGTGTACTCCACCGTCGACACCTTCTCCGACAGCGGTGCGCTGTCGATATACGCCGGATGCCTGCCGGAGCGGTTCGAGGAGGTCGTGCGGGTGACCACCGACGTTTTGGAAACCGTTGCCCGTGACGGCATCAGCGAGAACGAGTGCCGGATCGCCAAGGGTTCGCTGCGCGGCGGTCTGGTGCTCGGCCTTGAGGATTCCGCGTCGCGCATGCACCGGATCGGCCGCGCAGAACTGAACTACGGCGAGCACCGCAGCATCGAGCAGACGCTCGCGCAGATCGATGCGGTGACCCTCGACGAGGTCAACGCGGTGGCGCGGCAACTGCTGACGCGCGACTACGGCGCTGCCGTGCTCGGCCCCGACACGGCGAAAGTGGCGCTGCCGCAACGTCTTCAGGATATTGCCAGCTGATCCGCTAGATTGGGTCGGATGATGAATCTCTCACGACGCAGTGTGTTGATCGGATCCCTGGCAGTGATGGCGGCCGCCGGTGTGCGTATGCCGACGGCTTCCGCCGCTCCCGTCGACGACCGGATCGCCGATCTCGAACGACGGAACAACGCATCCATCGGCATCTACGCCGTCGACCTCGATTCGAACCGTACGGTCGCGCACCGCGCCGACGACTCGTTCGCGATGTGCTCGACGTTCAAGGCCTACCTCGCGGCCCGGATCCTGCGGGGCGCCGAGCGCGGCGAGTTGTCGCTGGACGATCGTGTCTTCGTGGATCCCGCGGCGCTGCTGAGCAACTCGCCGATCACCGAGACACACGCAGGCGGCGAGATGACGCTGGCCGAGTTGTGCCAGGCGGCACTGCAGCGCAGCGACAACGCCGCGGCCAACCTGTTGCTCAAGCAGATCGGCGGGCCGGCCGAGATCACCGCGTTCGCGCGGTCGATCGGCGACCAGCGCACACGCCTGGACCGCTGGGAGACCGAACTGAACTCGGCGGTGCCCGGCGATCCGCGTGACACCAGCACCCCGGCCGCGCTGGCCGGTGGTTTCCGCGCCGTGCTGACCGGCGACGTGCTGGCCCCGCCGCAGCGTCAATTGCTCGACGAGTGGATGCGGGCCAACGAGACCTCCAGCCTGCGTGCGGGTTTGCCGGACGGCTGGACCAGTGCCGACAAGACCGGCAGCGGCGACTACGGATCCACCAACGATGTGGGTATCGCCTACGGCCCGCAGGGGCAGCGCATCCTGCTGGCGTTGATGGTGCGGACGCGCGGCGACGATCCGAACGCGGACGGGTTCCGGCCCCTCATCGGGGAACTCACCGCGCTGGTGCTGCCCGAACTCGGCGTGCACTGACGAAAATCGCCCGGCCGGAACGGTTCCGGCCGGGCGATCACGGTTCGGTTGTTACGCCAGGAACTGTGCCGCGTCGGTGAACGGCAGGTCCAGATCCTTGGCGACGGCCTCGGACAGCAGCTTGCCGTCGTGGGTCGAGAGACCCTTGGCCAGTGCGGAATCCGACGCACACGCGGCCTGCCAGCCCTTGTCGGCGAGCTTGAGCACGTACGGCATGGTCGAGTTGGTCAGCGCGAACGTCGACGTGCGCGGCACCGCGCCGGGCATGTTGGCCACGCAGTAGAAGATCGTGTCGTGGACCTTGAACGTGGGCTCGTCGTGCGTGGTGGGCCGCGAGTCCTCGAAGCAGCCACCCTGGTCGATCGCGATGTCGACCAGCACCGCACCCGGCTTCATGTGCGCGACAGTCGAATTGGTCACCAGTTTCGGCGCTTTGGCGCCGGGCACCAGGACTGCGCCGATCACCAGGTCGGCCTTCTTGACCGCTTCTTCGAGTTCGAGGCTCGACGAGTAGCGGGTCTCGATGCGTCCGCCGAACTCGCCGTCGACGCGGCGCAACGTGTTGATGTTGAGATCGAACACCGTCACGTGGGCGCCCATGCCCGCAGCGACACGCGCGGCGTTGTAGCCGGCGGTGCCTGCGCCGATCACGACGACCTCGGCAGGCGCGACACCCGGGACGCCGCCCATCAGGACGCCACGGCCACCGTAGCTGCGCATGAGGTGGTAGGCGCCGACCTGGGCCGAGAGCCGGCCGGCGACCTCGCTCATCGGCGCGAGCAGGGGCAGCGCGCCCTCGGCGGTCTGCACGGTCTCGTAGGCGATCGACGTGGTGCCGGACGCCAGCAGCGCGTCGGTGCACGGCTTGGACGCCGCGAGGTGCAGGTAGGTGAACAGGGTCTGGCCCTTGCGCATCCGCGAGTACTCGGGCTCGATCGGTTCTTTCACCTTGAGCAGCAGTTCTGCTTCCGACCAGACCTGGTCGGCGGTGTTGACGATCTCGGCGCCCGCCGCCTTGAAGTCGCGATCCGAGATGGCCGAGCCCTCACCGGCACCGGCCTGGATGATCACCTCGTGACCTCTGCGGGTCAGCTCTGCCACACCAGCCGGGGTGATGGCGACCCGGTACTCGTTGTTCTTGATCTCGGTCGGGATTCCGACGAGCATGATCGCTCCTTCAGAAGGGGTAATGTCACCTCTAAGTGTGAAGAACCTTCGAATTGTGAGCAATATCTGTGTCGAAAATTCGTTAGGATTGTGCCGTGAGTGAAGGATCATCGATCACGGGCGTCCAAACGCCCGGTTCGCCGAAGGATGTTCGGGCCCGCGACCTCGACGACATCGACCGCCGCATTTTGCTGGCGTTGCACGACGATGCACGCATACCCAACAGTGCGCTGGCCGAGATGGTCGGGATAGCTCCGTCGACGTGCCACGGACGCGTTCGCCGGTTGCAGGAGATCGGTGTGATCCGCGGGTTCTACACCGACATCGACCCTGCGGCCGTCGGTCTGGGCTTGCAAGCGATGATCTCGGTGAGCCTGCAATCCAACGCGCGCGGCAAGATCCGCAGCTTCATCGCGCATATTCGGACCCGGCCTCAAGTGATGGATGTGTACTTCCTCGCCGGCGGCGACGACTTCATCCTGCACGTGGCCGCCCGCGACACCGAGGATCTCCGGAAGTTCGTGGTGGAGAACCTCAATGCCGACTCCGATGTGGCGGGCACACAGACGTCGCTGATCTTCGAACACCTGCGGGGCGCGTCGCCGCTGTGATCGTGTGTGGCTACTGGGCCCGCAGGACGAGCCCGTATCCGTCCGCGCCGGTCAGGCGCAGCTCGTCGGAGGAGATCTCGGACTGCACTTTGCCCGTGAGCACCCGCAGCACGGTGCGTTCGACCTGATCTGTGTCCTGCGGGCACGCCTTGCGTGTCGTTGCCAACGGACCGAACTCGATGATCGCGGGCGTGCCGGAAACCTCGGCATGGCCGTTGAACTGGTTGCAGCCCGTGAACCCGGTGACGTTGCCGTCCTCGGCGATCGTCAGCGTGGGCTTGGAATTCTCCAGTGCTGTCGATGTGCTGACCGATTGCGGCGACACGAGGCTGGTCACCTGCCAGGTGGTTCCCGTCAGCGGCCGATCCGGGTGGACCACCTTCTTGTCCTGCAGTGTGACCGTGGCGTTGTCGGTCTTGAGGACGAGGGTGTCACCGTCGAGCGACCACGACGGTTGGGCGTCGAAGAACCGTGACATCCACTGATCGGCATCACCGACCGGTCGCGGGCACGCCATCATCGTGCTGGCGAGTTGTGTTGCTATGCGGCCGTCCGAGAGGTCGGCCGTCCCCGATCCGTGGTTGCACCCGGCGAACGTGCTGATCTGCCCGCCGTCGAACTGCACGGTCAACGGACCGCCTCCGGGAATCTGTTCACCTTCGACCTCCACCGAGACGAACGTGCGGCCGTCGAGGGTTTGATCGTCGGCGTTCACGGTGTTCGCGCACGCCGTGAGTGCCAGGACCGCGAGCGCTACCGGTACGAGTCGCATAGCTCACCGTAAATCGGTTCCTCCCGTTCCCCCGGTAATGAATCGGTAATGACTTGCGGTTGAACCTGCATTCGTGCGCCGTCGTGTCATGAGGTGTCGGCCGTTCTGGCCTCACGGAAGAAACAGCGAAGGAATTGCAATGAAGTCTCTCTTGGTGGTCGCGTGTGCTTCAGCAGCCGCGGCTGTCGGTACGGTCCTGGGTTCAGCCGGCATCGCTTCCGCCGCGCCGGAGGGTCCGTCGTCGCCGTCGCAGACTGTCAGCGAGCTTCGGGCACAGGGTTATCACGTCGTGGTCAACACCGTAGGCGCCGGTTCGTTGGACGGCTGTGCGGTGAAGGCGATTCGGCCCGGGCAGACGTTCACGCGCACCGACTCGGGATTCCCTGGGGCCATGGACGATCTGCGTACCAGCGTGACGGCGAAGACGGTGTACGTCGACGTCACTTGCTGATTCGGGTTATTCGTCGTCGCCCTCTTCCCGGTGCTCGACGAGATCGCTGCCGTACGTTCGCACATCGCGACATCGTTGTGATGAGTACGCACGGGAGTGGCCCATCCCCGTGTCCTCGGGGTGATCGCGTGACGGGGCGCCACACCGGCGGACGGTGGGACTCGTACTGTCTGCGTCCGTGGTGTGGGCAGCACGATCATGCTGGGTGACAGTCTGATTCGCCGTCGTCGCCACTGCCGTTGTTGTTGTGGGTGTCGCCGCTGTTTCTGTCTCCGTTCCCGTTGTGGTGGTTGGTGTCTCTGGTGGTGCTGCTGGTGGTGTCTCGGGGGTGGTCTGCGGGCTGGGTGTCGGGGTGGTGGTTGGTGTTGGGTTGTTGGTGGTTTTGGTCGAGCAGTTCGGGTGGGATTGCCGGCTTTTCGCCGTGGTCGTCGTCGGTCTTCTGGTCGCGGTCGAGGTCTGCGAGGAGGGTTTCGGGGTGGTGGTAGGTGTTGGTGCGGTGTTGGCCGCGGTCGAGTAGTTGCGGTGGGATCCATTCGCATTGGCCGTGGTTGTTGATGCGGGTGGTCCATTTGTTGGGGGCGTCGCCGACGAGGCGGTTGTCACAGCCGCAGGCCAGGGCCAGAGCGTCGGCGTCGGTGAGTCCGCCCTTGGAGAAGTCGGTGGTGGCGTGGTGGGCTTGGCAGCGGTAGCCGTTGGCGGTGCATCCGGGGCGGGTGCAGCCGCGGTCGCGTGCCCAGATGGCCAGGCGCTGCCCGGCGGAGGCGGTGCGCCGGGCCCGCCCGAGGTAGAGCGGAACCCCGGTGTGTTCGTCGTAGACGGCGAGGTAGTGAAGCGCTTGGGAGGCCAGGCGGATCAGGTCGGGGATGGATAGTTTGGTGCCGCCGGCGGTGAGGGCGATCCCGGCGGCTTTTTCGAGTTCTTGCAGGGTGGTGGTGATCAGCAGGGTGGCGGGCAGGCCGTTGATCTGGCCGAGGTCTTTGTGGGCGAGCAGCAGCCGCATGGCGGTGAGCATGGCGTCGTGGCGACGCTCGGACGCGCCGCGCTCGTCGTGGTCGATCTGCTGTTGTGAAGGCGTGCCGGAGACACACGGGGCCTCGTCGGCGGGGTTGCACATGCCGGGTGCGGCCAGTTTTTCCTCGACGGGGTCGAAGGTGGCTTTGAACTCGGCGCTGACCTTGCCGCGCAGGTGATAGGAACCGTCGGGTTGTTGGGGGCCGAAGGTGATGCCGAACGGCTTGGTGGGTGGGTTGTCGGTGGGGGCGGGCCCGTCTTGGTCGAGCAGGAACACCGCGTGGTCGACGGCTTGGCGCACGGTTTCGGGGTCGGCCCCGATGGCGCCGGTGACCAGTTTTTCTTCCAGCCGGCACTGTTCGGCGTAGGTGACCCAGTCGGGGCATTTGGTGAAGAATTTGAACAGCTCGGTGACGTGGTCGGGGGTCAGGGCGCCGTCGGCTTGGGCGGCGGCGATGTGTTCACGTTTGGGTGCCAAGGCTTCGCCGGTCATCGACACCCGGGGGCCCAACTCCGCGGCGTCGGCGCAGCGGCGGCGGGCTTCCTTGCTGGAGATGCCCAGGCGGGTCGCCAGCACCAGCGGCCAGGATTTGGCGCCGATCGCTGCGGGGGTGGTCTGTTCGCTCAGGGCGGCGATGGCGCGGTGTTCGACGGCGGGGGCCAGGTTGCGGACGTCTTGGATGCCCGCGCACACGTCCAGTAGGTCGGCGTCGGACAGGGCGGTGTAGGGCAGGGCGAGCACGTCGCGCATCGCGGCGTGCAGCGCCGCGAGTGCTGTGCCTACTTCCGCTGCCATGTATCGAACACTAGTTCGAATCACCGACAAGAAACCTCAGTTTGTGACGGGTGTGATCAATGGGTTCACATTGGTCAAAGGTGTTGTTGTACAGCACGGTACAGAAGAACACTCACCGGTCGGTGAGCGTGCGCCGAGTGCTGAAAAAACCCGGCGTGTCCACCGACAAACACGCACCCTCGCGGTGCCAGGTGCGCAGCGAGGCGCGAGGCAAGCGCGGTGCAAAGACGTGGCGCATAAGGCAGGGGCAGTAGGCTCCCAGCCATGCGAGTAGGTGTTCTGGGTGCACGGGGCAAGGTTGGCGCGACCATGGTCGCAGCGGTTGAGGCGGCGGAGGATCTCACGTTCTCGGCCGGTGTCGACGCCGGTGACGACCTGAGTCTGCTGACCGAGTCGAAGACCGAGGTGGTCATCGACTTCACGCACCCCGATGTCGTCATGGACAACCTGAAGTTCGTGATCGACAACGGGATTCACGCCGTCGTCGGCACCACGGGCTTCACCTGGGAGCGTATCGAGCAGGTCGAGGCGTGGGTGAAGGCGAAGCCGGGGGCCTCGGTGCTGATCGCCCCGAACTTCGCGATCGGCGCGGTGTTGTCGATGCATTTCGCCAAGCAGGCCGCCAAGTACTTCGAATCCGTCGAGATCATCGAACTGCACCACCCGCACAAGGCCGACGCCCCGTCGGGCACGGCGGCCCGCACGGCCAAGCTGATCGCGGAAGCGCGAAAAGGTCTGCCGCCCAACCCTGACGCCACCAGCACAGGTCTCGACGGCGCACGCGGCGCCGACGTCGACGGCATCCCGGTGCACTCCGTGCGGCTCGCCGGGCTGGTCGCCCACCAGGAGGTGCTGTTCGGCACGCAGGGGGAGACGCTGACGATCCGCCACGACAGCCTCGACCGCACGTCGTTCGTACCCGGCGTGCTGCTCGCGGTCCGCAAGATCAGCGGGCTCCAGGGCCTCACGGTCGGTATTGAGCCGCTGCTCGATCTCTCGTGAGCGACGGCGCGCGGTCCCTGCGCATCCAGCTGCTGATCGGCTTCATGTGTGTGGCGCTGATCGTGTACTTCGTCATGCTGGGCCGTGCCGCGTTCGTGTTCATCACCTCCGGTGAGGCCGCGGCCGTGGTGCTGGGCATCGCGTTGCTCGCGTTCCCGGTGATCGGTGCGTGGGTGCTCATCGCGACGTTGCGCGCCGGGCTGGCCCATCAACGCCTGGGCCGTCTGGCGGACGAACAGGGGATGGACCTCGACGTCAGCGATCTGCCGCGCCGGCCGTCCGGGCGCATCGAGCGCGACGCCGCCGACGCACTGTTCGTTCAGGTCAAGGCCGAATTGGAAGCCGACCCGGACAACTGGGTGCGGTGGTACCGCCTGGCCCGCGCCTACGACTATGCCGGTGACCGCAGCCGCGCGCGCGACGCGATGCGCACCGCGGTGCGTATGCAGGAGGGCCGACGGTGAGCAGGACGCTGCTCGTCGTGCACCACACGCCGTCGCCCGCGACGCGCGAACTGCTCGAAGCTGTCCTCGCCGGGGCGAAAGATCCCGACATCACCGGAGTCGACGTCGTCACCCGTCCCGCGCTGGCCGCGACGATCCCGGACATGCTCGACGCCGACGGCTACCTGTTCGGCACCACGGCAAACTTCGGTTACATGAGCGGGGCGCTCAAACACTTCTTCGACACGGTGTACTACCCGGTGCTTGACCACGTTGCCGGGCGACCGTATGGATTATGGGTGCACGGCAACAACGACACCGTAGGCGCCGCCAATGCCGTGGACCGGATCGTCACAGGGCTCGCCCTGACCAAGGCCGCCGACACCCTTGAGATCACCGGGGCCGTCGACGCGGCCGTCCGGGAGGCCGCCTACGAGCTCGGCGGCACCCTGGCCGCGACGCTGATGGACTGAAGGAGAGCCGATGCCGGGGATTGCCGAACTCGCCCTGGGCGCCGCGCCGATCGCCGGCGGCGCCATGCTGGGGGTCATCGCGGGCAACCTCCGTCCGCCCGACGTGCGGGGCATGATCGCCAAGGACATGGATCTGCTGGAGCGGCTACCCGAAGAAGAAGTCGAGCTGCGCGACAGGCTGCGGGCCAGCATCAACCAGCGCATCAGCGATCTGGTCACCGCGGGCGAACGCAGCCGCGAGATCCGCCTGGCCGCCACCTCGTATCAGGGGAACTGGCGTGACATCGTCGTGTTCCTCTGCGCGGTGCTGTTCACGATCGTGTGGTGGAACATCGACCACGACCGGACGAACTGGCTGCCGATGTTCGTCATCATGATCGTGGTCTCGGTGGTCGCGGGCATCTACGCGGGCCGTGGGATCCTGCGGGCGTTGCAGACATTCGCCCGCAGGAACTCGGACAAACCTCAGTAGTGATACGTGTCCGACGGCGCGGGCACGTGATCCGGATCGTCGTTGCTGTACTCGGGTTCGTGGATGCCGTAGGCGCGTGCCAGGTCCAGGATCTTGTTGGCCCGTGCGATACGCGGCAGATCTGAGCCGTTGCGGATCTCGCCGCCGTCACGCTGGAACTCGGCGAAGAACTCCTTGGCCCAACTGATCTCATCCTGAGACGGCGACAGGCCCTCGTTGACCGTCGGGCACTGGTCGGGGGTGAGACAGATCTTGCCGGTCATCCCGAACTCGGCCGACACCGCCGTCGCTTCCGCCAGCTTCAACGGGCTCGAACCCACCGTCGGACCGTCGATCGCGCTCGGCAGGTGCGCGGCCTTGGCCGCGATGGTGAACCGGGACCGCGCATAGGCGAGCGTCGCGGGATTCTCACCGAAACCGGTGTCGCGGCGGAAGTCGCCGATTCCGAACGCGAGCCGGAAGGTGCCCTTGGTCGCCGCGATCTCGGTGATGCGCTCCAGCCCGCGCGCGGTCTCCACCAGCGCGACGATGGGTACGTCCCGCAGCCGGTTGGCGGTCTCGGTGACATGGTCGACGGATTCGACCATGGCCAGCATGATGCCGCCCACCGACGTGCCCTTCAGGGTGTCGAGGTCGTCGGCCCACCACGGCGTGCCGAAGCCGTTGACACGTACCCAGTCGGTGTTGCCCTCGGAAAGCCACCGCACCACGTTGTCTCTGGCCGCGGCCTTGTCCTTGGGTGCCACGGCGTCCTCGATGTCGAGAATCACGATGTCGGCGCGTGAACGCGACGCCGGGGCGAACCGCTCGTACTGCGCCCCGTTCACCAGCAGCCAGCTGCGTGCCAGCACGGGGTCGATGCGAAATCCCGGAGAAGCGCTGGGGTCCGGGTCATGGATCGGCTGGTCGTACACCCGTCAATCGTGGCGCACCGGCTAGGCAGACGCCAATGCGGCCCCGAACACGCGCTCGGTGTTCTCCCAGTGACGCTGAGCGGCGGCCTCGTCGTACACCGAGAGGTGGTCGGGTACCGCGAAGCCGTGGCCGGCCGGATAGAACTCGATGGTGTGCTCGACCGATGCGCCGGACAGTGCGTCTTCGAGCCGTTTGGCGTCGTCCTCGGTGAACGACGCGTCGTTCTCGGCCCCGGCGACGTAGACGACGGCCTGGATCTTGTCCGCCAGCAGGTGGGGGCTGTCCGGGTCGTCCTCGACCGCGATCCGTCCGCCGTGGAACGACAACGCCGCCGCGACCCGGTCCGGTACGCGGGTCGCGACGATCAGCGACGCACGTCCACCCATGCAGTAACCGGTGGTGCCGAACTTTTCACCGGTCACGTCGGGCCGTGCGGCCAGGTAGTCGAAGAACGCCTCGGCGTCCGATGCGATGACCTCCGGGGTGAGGGTCCCCATCATCTCGAAGAGCTTCTTGCGCTCGTCCTGATCGCTGAAGACGGTGTTGAGGTTGATCGGACCCCAGTTGGGGATGCGGTAATAGACGTCGGGGACCAGCACGACGTACCCGAAGCCGGCCAGCTTGGCCGCCATCTCCTCCATGGTGGGCCGCAGGCCGCCGGCATCCGGGAACAACACGACCCCTGGCCACGGGCCGGAGCCCTCGGGTGTGGCGACGGTGACGGGGCAGGTGCCATCGGGCGTGGTGATGGTGTCTTTGATCGTCGGCATGGCCTCCGTTCTACTCCGGATCGATGGACGTAAGCTGAGAGCGTGCCGATCGACACGCCGTACGAAGACCTTCTGCGACTGGTGACCGAGCGTGGCACGCCGAAATCCGATCGCACGGGTACCGGGACTCGGAGCCTGTTCGGGCATCAGATGCGCTACGACCTGTCCGCCGGGTTCCCGCTGATCACCACCAAGAAGGTGCACACCAAGTCGGTGATCTACGAGCTGCTGTGGTTCTTGCGTGGCGACTCCAACGTGCGCTGGCTGCAGGAACACGGCGTCACGATCTGGGACGAATGGGCCAGCGAGACCGGCGATCTGGGTCCGATCTACGGCGTCCAGTGGCGGTCGTGGCCCACGCCGTCGGGTGAGCACATCGACCAGATCTCGAGCGCCCTTGAACTGCTCAAGAGCGATCCGGACTCGCGCCGCAACATCGTCTCGGCGTGGAACGTCGGCGAGATCCCCCAGATGGCGCTGCCGCCGTGCCACGCGTTCTTCCAGTTCTACGTCGCCGACGGCAAGCTGAGCTGTCAGCTGTACCAGCGCAGCGCCGACCTGTTCCTCGGCGTGCCGTTCAACATCGCCAGCTATGCGTTGTTGACGCACATGATGGCCGCGCAGGCGGGGCTGGATGTCGGTGAGTTCATCTGGACCGGCGGGGACTGTCACATCTACGACAACCACACCGAGCAGGTGGCCCTGCAGCTCAGCCGCGAGCCCAGGCCGTATCCGGAACTTGTTCTCGCACCGCGTGATTCGATCTTCGACTACACCTACGAGGACATCGCGATCGTGAACTACGATCCGCACCCGGCCATCAAGGCGCCCGTCGCGGTATGAGGGCTGTTTGCAGGTCCGAATCATGAGTATGAGGTTGATCTGGGCCCAGTCGACCTCAGGGATCATCGGCCGGGACAGCTCCATTCCCTGGCGCCTGCCCGAGGACCTCGCGCGGTTCAAGGAGCTGACCATGGGCCATCCGGTGGTGATGGGACGGCTCACGTGGGAGTCGCTGCCCGCCTCCGTGCGCCCGCTGCCGGGACGCCGCAACATCGTCGTGACCCGTGACGCCGACTACCGTGCCGAGGGCGCCGAGGTGGTCACCGACCTCCCCGACGAACCCGATGCGTGGGTGATCGGCGGCGCCCAGATCTATGCACTGGCACTGCCGCGGGCCGACCGCTGTGAGGTCACCGAGGTCGATGCCGACCTGACGCCCCTAGACGGTGATGCGCGCGCACCGGTGCTCGACGACTCGTGGGTCGCGACGACGGGTGAGTGGCAGACGAGTACATCAGGCCTGCGTTTCCGGTTCTGCAGCTATCGGCGCTGACCGTCGCGAATTCCCAGCGAGACCACCACCAGGCTCGGTACATTGTTCCGGGGTCAGCTGGAGAGGGGCTCCGCCCATGACTGAGTCTTCGATTCGTGTCGTCCTGCGTGAGCGCGCGAGTCTGCAGCCCAATGACACCGCGTTCACATTCGTTGATTACGAGCGGGATTGGGAAGGCGTCGCCGAAACCCTGACATGGGCACAGCTGTACCGACGATCCCGCAAACTTGCAGTTGAGCTGGGTCGTCACGGGTCGACTGGTGACCGGGCGGTGATTCTGGCGCCGCAGGGCCTCGACTACATCGTGGTGTTCCTGGGTGCATTGGAAGCGGGATTCATCGCCGTTCCACTATCTGTCCCGACGGTCGCCGTTCACGATGAGCGCGTCACGGCCGTGCTGCGGGACGCGGCACCTTCGGTGATTCTCACGACTTCGGCCGTCGCACAGGATGTCGCCCCTTATCCGGGCATGATCGCCGACTTGTCCGCCCCCACGATCATCGAGATCGATTCACTCGACCTGGATTCCGCCGGGGAGTCCGGTGGCCTGCCCCATGACCGACCGGACATCGCGTATCTGCAGTACACCTCGGGGTCGACACGCACGCCGACCGGCGTGATGGTCTCCAACGGCAACCTGTCGGCGAATTGGGAACAGATCATCGCCGGCTATCTCCCGGATTTCCGGATGCCGCAGACCGCCACGTCGTGGCTGCCGTGATCCGCCCCGGCATGTCGGGAGGTTCTCTTATCTGAGTGCCTCCTCGGCATGAGGGTGCCGTTGGCGATGGTAGTAGAGCGCTTCGGCCCGATCGGGGGTCAGGTCCTGGCAGTAGCCGTTGGGTCGCTGACGGTTGTAGAAGGCCACCCATTCGGCGGTCCCCAGCGCCAGTTCGGTGGCACCGGGATAGAGCGGCTGGCGGTCGATGAGTTCGGTCTTGTAGCTGCTGTTCACCGATTCGGCCAGAGCATTATCGAAACTATCCCCGACGGATCCGACTGAAGGCAGGATCCCCTCAGCGGCCAGACGTTCGGTGAACGCGACCGCGGTGTATTGGGCGGATTCAACTGATCGTCGCAACACCTCGATTATGGAGGTGTGGAATGGGTGTGTTGGATCGGCAGCGGGCGGTTCGGTTGTATCGGGGACAGATTCCGTCTCCGGGTCGGCCGTCGGTGGCGTGGCGTCAGGATCGGGTGAGGTTCTGGGCGGCGATCGCTGCGGGGGCTATGACTGAGGACGCCGCTGCCGAAGCGGGCGTGTCGTCGCCGGTTGGGTTCCGCTGGTTCCGTCACGCTGGTGGAGTGAATCCATGCTTGCCAGAAACAGTTTCGGGACGTTACCTGTCCTCGGATGAACGTGAGAACATCGCGTTGTGGCGCGCCCAGGGCGCCGGGGTGCGTGAGATCGCCCGGCGGCTCAAGCGTGCACCGTCGACCATCTCACGGGAGTTGCGCCGCAATGCCTCGACCCGCACCTATCGACTCGACTATAAGGCCTCCACTGCGCAGTGGCACGCCGAGCGGCGCGCCCGCCGCCCCAAGACCGCCAAGCTCGTTAGCAACGACCGGCTGCGTCAGTACGTCCAGGACAAACTGTCCGGCGTCGTTCGCGGCGCTGATGGCCAGGTCATCGTCGGTCCCGCCGCCGCCCCGTGGAAGGGACGCAACAAGCCGCACCGGGGTGATCGGGCCTGGGTGCAGGCATGGAGTCCAGAACAGATCGCTCGACGGCTCCCGCTGGACTTCCCCGATGATGTGACTATGCGGATCAGCCACGAGGCCATCTATCAAGCGCTGTACGTCGAATCTCGCGGTGCGCTGAAGCGGGATCTGGTCAGCTGCCTGCGCCGAGGCCGGGCACTGCGGGTACCGCGGGCACGAACGCGGTCCAAGGCGTGGGCCCATGTCACCCCTGAGACGTTGATCAGCCAACGCCCACCCGAGGTCGATGATCGCGCTGTTCCCGGACATTGGGAGGGTGATCTCCTGATTGGCTTGCAGCGCAGTGCAATCGGCACGCTGGTCGAGCGCAGCAGCCGGTTCACCATGCTGGTCCATCTGCCACGTGAAGTTGGTTACGGGATAATTCCGCGGACCAAGAACGGGCCGGCGTTGGCCGGCTATGGCGCCATCACGATGGCCAACGCTCTGGAACAGACGATCACCACGTTGCCCGCGCAACTGCGTCGGTCGTTGACCTGGGACCGGGGCAAGGAACTGTCGGCGCACGCCCAGTTCTCGGTCGCCTCCGGAGTCAAGGTGTTCTTCGCTGATCCGAAGAGTCCGTGGCAGCGCGGTACCAATGAGAACACCAATGGCCTGTTACGCCAATACTTTCCAAAAGGGACCGACCTCTCAAGATGGTCGGCCGAGGACGTGGCAGCGATCGCCCATACCCTCAACACCAGGCCGCGGAAAACCCTCGGCTGGCGCACTCCCGCGGAAGCCTTCGCCGAACACCTACACTCACTTCATCAAGCCGGTGTTGCGACCACCGATTGAATCCGCCTTGCGAGCCCGCGTCGCTGTGGTGGATAAGTGAATCCAAAGATGCTGCACCCGAACGCTTTCTGGTGTCGATAGCGTGGTCGATCGCATCGGTCACCAGCTTCTGGGTCATCTCGGTAGCCACCTTCCAACCCACGATCTTGCGGGCATAGACATCGGTGACGAACGCCGTGTAGGCCCAGCCGGCACGAGTCCGGCAGTAGGTGAAATCGGCCACCCACAATCGGTCAGGCGCACCGGCGACGAAATTACGCCGGACCCGATCCGGGGCTCGCGTCGCTGCCGGATCGGCGACGGTGGTGCGCACCCGCCGGCGCTTGCACGCACCCCGCCAACCCATCTCCCGCATGACCCGTTCCACGACACAGCGCGATACGTCGATACCATTGGTGCGCAATACAATCCATGTCTTACGAGCGCCCAGGACTCGGTACAGACTCTGCGATTGGCGAAGCTGCCAGATCGCATCGATCACCTGCGCATCGGCCCAGTCGGCTTTCGAGGGGCCCTGACGGGCGCGGTGGGCGTAATACGTCGACGGGGCGATCGTGACGCCGTACTCGGAAAGCACAGCGCACATCGACTCGACACCCCACTTGAGACCATCAACGCC
Organism: Mycolicibacterium smegmatis; assembly: GCF_001457595.1. GTDB lineage: Bacteria > Actinomycetota > Actinomycetes > Mycobacteriales > Mycobacteriaceae > Mycobacterium > Mycobacterium smegmatis. The sequence continues at coordinate 2,820,331 of NZ_LN831039.1, forward strand.
CACCCGCATGTGCTGGTGGGCGCTGATGAACTCCACGACTACTGAGAGGGCCGGTCGAGCTCGGCGGCGAAGAAAACCGAGGCCGCCTTCAAGATCGCGTTGGCCCGCTTGAGTTCGGCATTCTCCCGGCGCAGCTTGCGCAGGACCTCGGATTCCTCGCTGGTCTGCCCCGCCCGAGAGCCGGCGTCGATCTCAGCCTGGCGGACCCATTTGCGCACCGTTTCGGCAGTACCGACGCCCAGCAGGTCAGCAACCCGGCCCATCGCCTCCCACTCCGAAACTGTCTCGCTGCGCAGATCGGCCACCATCTGCACCGCCCGCACCTTCAGCTCGTCTGGATACCGCCTCGATGACTTCGATCCCACGTGCCCATCCTTCCCAACGGAAGAACTCTCCAGACACGCCGGGGCGGATCACGAACGAGCAGCACCATCAAACTGGCGACAAGGTTGGTCACGGGACGACGCACGATGCGAATGCCGGATCTGCGCCAGAACCGCGCGGTGATCTCGCGTCGTGGTGAGACCCAGCCACGACGTCCGGCCAGCACGATGATGGCGGGCAGCAAGGTCACCGCGGCCAGGAACGCCACCCCGATGGCGATCGCCAACGCGGGGCCGATGGTCGCGAACAACTCCAAGCTCGCGAACGTCATCCCGAGAAACGTGACGCCCACCGTCGCTGCAGATGCCGCGATGACCTTGCCGATCGAACTCAACGCGCTCTTGACCGCTTGATCCGAATCCGCGCCGAGCCGAAGGAAATCGTGGTAGCGGCTGATGAGAAAGACGGCGTAATCGGTCCCCGCGCCGGCCATCAACCCGCTGAGCAGCGTGATGGTCTGATTGGACACACCCAGACCCAATTGGGCGGCGCCGGCAACAGCGGCCTGCGCGACCCCCAGGGAGACACCGATCATCAGCACCGGCAGCAGGATCGTCGCGGGTTTCCGGTAGACGATCACCAGGATGGTGAGCAGCAGAGCGACGATCGCGATTTCGATCTTGATCTGATCCCGCAGACCGACCTCGATGGAATCGGCGAGGGTGGCTGCCGGTCCGGTCAGGTGCGCGGTCAGCGTCGATCCCGCGACCGCGTGATCGACGATGTCGGCCACCCGCGTGTAGGCGGCATAGGACTCGGGCGAACCCACGTCACCTGAGAGGCCGATCGGCAGCAGCCACGCCTTGCGGTCCTGGCTGCTGAGAGTCTCGCGCAGCTGCGGTGTTCCGAGGAACTCCTGCAACCACAGGACGTCCCGGCCGTCCTGGCGGAGTCGTCCGACCACCGTGCGGTAGACCTGCTCGTCGTCCGGTCCGAGTCCGTGCTCGTCGGTGAGGAGAACCAGCAGCACGTTCTCGGACCCGGCTTCGTGAAAGGCCGCGGTCATCTGTTGCGTCGCAACCATCGACGGGGCGCTGGCCGGGATCGGCGCGACGGGATGTTTCTGGGTCGCCTCCGCCAGGGTGGGGAACATGGGTGGCAGCGCCACCGCGAGCGCGATCCAGCAGCCGATGACGAGCCACGGCCACCGAACGACGACATCCCCGAGCCATCCGAAGACACCACCGGTTCCGGAGGGTTTCGTCGTGTGCGTCCGGGGTGACCCTGATGCCTCTGTCGGCCGGCGCATCGGTGGTCCAGACCGTGCTCAGGTCGCAGTGGGATGCGACAGTATCGGTACACCGCTGCCGATGACTCGAGGATCGGGGAAGAACCGGGAAAGCAACTCGATCATCGAGATCTCCTTGTCCACTTTTGATGAGACGAGAAGCTCGGATGAAACCGGTTGACGTGCTCGCGTGCGGTCAGCCTAACGCCGGGTGGCCTGCGGGATCGACGTATTCACACATTTGCCAGGGTGGCCGCGCGCACTGGCGATGCGCCGTGAGATCCATGCCGCGACCGCCTTGCCGAACATGCTGTGCAGGAACAGGATCGGAGGGCTGCCCGAGGTGCTCACGGGCTCAGTATGTGGGCCGTGGGGAAGGAAATCGGTTACCTGTGAGGTAATGCGCGCACCCGATCGCCGAACTTGTCGGTGGGGTAGGGAACGATGGCAGAGTGGCTACCCTCACCGTGGCGCAGGCCCGCCGCATCGCTGTCGCAGCCCAGGGGTTTCACGAGCCCAGGCCCCGTGGGTCGGTCACCCGCGCTCACGTGCGCCGGCTGATCAACCGCATCCAGGTGCTGCAACTCGACTCGGTGTCCGTGGCGGTGCGGGCGCACTACGCACCGGTGTTCAGCCGGCTCGGGCCGTACGACCGTGACGTGCTCGACCGTGCGGCCTGGTCGCACACTGCGCGGTCGCCGAGGCTGCTCGTCGAATACTGGGCGCACGAGGCCGCGCTCATGGCCGTCGAGGACTGGCCGCTGCTGCGCTGGCGGATGCGTGAGTACACCCACGGGCGGTGGGGCCGCGAGATCGTGAAGAAGAACCCCAGGCTCGCCGACGACATCGTCTCCGCGGTCGCCGAACTCGGGCCTGCCACGGCCGGGCAGATCGAGGCACATCTGGAGGCCGAACCCCGCGGCCGCAAAGGCCCGTGGTGGGATCGCAGCGACACCAAGTGGGTGGCCGAGGCACTGTTCGCGGCCGGGATCCTGACGACCGCGACGCGCGTGGGGTTCGCCCGCCATTACGACCTCGCCGAGAACGTGCTGCCGCCTGAGGTGCTCGCGCGCGAGGTCGGCGACGAGGAAGCCGTGCGCGAACTCGCCCTGCGCGCGGCCACCGCGCTGGGCGTCGGGACCGAGGCCGACATCCGCGACTACTTCCGCATGAACGCCAAGCAGGTCAAGCCCGCGATCGCCAAACTCGTGGCCGACGGTGAACTCGAACCCGTCGACATCGACGGCACACCGGCGTATCTGCGCACGGGACAGATCATTCCGCGCCGCGACCGCGGCACCGCGCTGCTGTGCCCGTTCGACCCGTTGATCTTCTTCCGGCCCCGCGTGCAGCGGCTGTTCGACTTCCATTACCGCATCGAGATCTACGTGCCTGCGCCACAACGCCAATTCGGCTACTACGTATGGCCTTTCCTGCTCGACGGCCGGCTCGTCGGCCGCGTCGACCTCAAACGCACCGACGCCGCGCTGCAGGTGCTCGGCGCGTTCAGCGAGGACGGTCAGGACCGCGCACACGTCGCGCAGGCCCTGGCGGGGGAGTTGCGGTCGATGGCAGGCTGGCTCGGTGTCCCCGCGGTCGAGGTGGGTGACCGCGGGGATCTGGCGCCGGTGTTGCGCAAGGTCGTCTGAGGCCCCCGCGGTCAGCGCCGGCACCGCACCGAGATCTCGGGCGGCTACGCGGCCTCGGTGAGCGTCGGCACGCCTCGGCCGCGAACCTTGTTGACACCGAACACGATCGCGCCGATCACGAGCCACGAGATGCCGCCGATCTTGGCCAGCGAGTCGGCGTTGATCAGCACGTATCCGATGATCAGGAAACCGATGGTCGGCACCACACCGTGCAGCAGGTAGTTCGTGGACTTGTTGCGCACCAGGTAGAACCAGATCACCGAGGCGTGCAGCAGGCAGAAGCCGAACAGCGCACCGAAGTTCACCAGCGACGAGATCAGGCCGATCTGGCCGACGAAGAACAGCACCAGCACCAGGCTGAGTGCGCTCACCACGAGCAGCGCCGCGACGGGAACCTTGCGTGAGCTGATCTTCGACAGGAAGGCAGGCAACTGGCGGTCGCGGCTCATCGAGAACAGCAGGCGGCTGGTGGCGGCCTGGGCGGCCATCGCGTTGGCGAAGCCGACGGCGAGCACGTTGACGACGAAGAACGCATTCATCCAGCCGGTGCTCGACGCGGCCTGCACGAGTGTGAAGAAGGCGTTGCCCGCCTCGTCGTCACTGAACGCCTCGCGCCCACCGGCGAGCAGGCTCGCCAGCCAGGTCTGGGTGATGAACAGGAACGCCACGATGAACAGCGAGACGATCATGGCCCGGCCCGCCGGGTTCTTCTTGCCGGTCGATTCCTCGGCGAGCGTCGAAATGCCGTCGAAGCCAAGGAAACTCAGCACCGCGATGGACAGCGCAGCGGCGAGCAGCGGCGCGGTGACCAGTTCGGTGTTCCAGATCGGCAGCGTGCTCCACCTGACATCGGGCAGCGACTGGCCGTTGATCGCGCGCACCGCGATGATGATGAACAGCACGACGAACACCAGCTCGACCGCCAAAAACAGCCGGTTGACGATCTTGAGCGAGCTGACGCCGAGCAGGTTGATCACGGTGTTGACCGCGACGAACACCACGGCCCACACCCAGCGCGGGGTGCCCGGGAAGAGGCCGACCATCGACTCGGCCGCGAACACGTACAGCAGCGTGGGGATCAACAGGTAATCCAGCAGCATCGCCCACCCGGCGAAGAACCCGAGACCTGGGTGGATGCCGCGGCCCACGTAGGCGAACACCGAACCTGCGAGGGGAAACGACTTCGCCATCTGTGCGTAGGCCAGTGCCGTGAACACCATCGCGATCAGGCCGATGAGGTAGACCAGCGGCACCATGCCCGACGCGCTGTTGTACACCGTGCCGAAGATCGTCCACGGTGCGATGGGCACCATGAACACCAGGCCGTAGACGATGAGGTCCACCGTCGAGATCTGGCGGCTGAGTTCCTGTTTGTAACCGAAGGATTCGAGGGTCCGCTGACCCTCACCGGTGGTGACCGGGCCTGAAGCGGAGCCGGTTTCGATTGCCATGTTGGTCCTGTCGAGATGTTTGAACGGAATCAGACCCGGGCGTCGGCGGCCAGATCGTGTTGATGGAGGAACTGCGCGACGACGGCGCGGAATTCCTCGGGCTTCTCCAGATGCGTGCAATGGCTGGTGCCGGGGAACACGTGGCTGCGCACGTCGGGGATGTGGTCGACGAACGGCTGCCACGTCTTGGGCGTCGCCTCGTCGTGTTCACCCGCGATCACGAGGACCGGCGCGGTGACGTTGGGCAGCCGGTCGATGACGCTCCAGTCGCCGAGGGTGCCGACGACGTGAAACTCGTTGGGGCCGTTCATGGTGTGGTACACCGTCGGCTCGGCTTCCATCTGGGCGACGCTGTCGGCGAAGTCCTGTGGCGTCGGCACGACGCGGCACACGTGGCGTCGGTAGAACTCGGCCGCGGCCTGCAGATAGTCAGGGTGGGTGATGGTGCCTGCGGCCTCGTGGCGATCGAGCGCGGCACGCGTCTCGGCGGGTAACTGTGCCCGCAGGTCGCCGGCGGCCTCCGACCACAACCTCATCGACGCCGGCGAGTTGCAGATGGCGAGCGAGACGAGACCGGACGGTTGGCGCACCGCGATTTCGGCGCCCAGCATGCCGCCCCACGACTGCCCGAGCACGTGGTAGCGCTCGATGCCCAGCGCGGTGCGCACGGCGTGAAACTCGTCGACGAACAGTTGCGGTGTCCAGAAGTCCGCGGGTGCGTCGGGAAGGTGCGTGCTGTTCCCGCAGCCCACCTGGTCGTAGTGGATGACGGTGCGGCCGGTCTCGTCGGCGAGGGCGGCGATGTTGGCGACGTAGTTGTGGGCCATGCCGGGCCCGCCGTGCAGGACGATCAGGGGAAGCGCGTGGGGCTGGGCATTCTCCGGCGTCGTGACCTGGACCCAGGTCTCGTGATCGCCGAATGGCACGGTGCGGGACGAAACAGGCATGCGGGACAGCATGAACTTTTAATGGTCTCGTGGCAAGACCATTAATCAGCTTTTAACAGTAGGCGTCGATACTGTGAGAACCATGGGAGGCCACCAGACGCAGATCACACAGCTCGCCGGCGCGACGCCGGGATTGCTGGCCCGCGAACTGGAGACGCCTTCACGCGTCGACGAGATCACCGATCGCCTGGTCACGGCCATCGCGATCGGGGAGTACCTGCCCGGCGCGCGGTTGCCGTCCGAGCGTGAGCTCGCGTCCTCGCTGCGGGTGGGCCGCATGACCGTGCGTGCGGCGCTCGCGCGGCTGGTCGACCTGGGGCTCGTGGAGACCAAGAGTGCGGGTCGCGGCGGCGGGACATACGTGCTGCAGCAGTGGCCGGAATCGTCCACCGAGGCGGTGGGCCGCACGCTGACCATGCGCGTCGACGAACTGCGCGACCGCTGCGACGCGATCTGCCGCATCCACGGCGCGGTGTGCCGCGCGGCCGCCGAAACGGCCTCCGAGCAGGATGTCGGGCTGCTACGGGAGAGGCTGGAGGCGTACCGGGCGGCGCCGAGCGGCCTTCAGGCGCAGCAGGCCGACAGCGCGCTGCACCTGGCGATCATGGACGCGTCCGGCAACGCGGTGCTCAAACAGGTGCTGCTCGATCTGGAGGCCTCGGTGAGCATCGGAGCACCCGCACACCTGTGGGGCGAGCCCGGCACCATGCGCGATATGGAACTGCGCGCGCTGCGTGAGCACGAACAGCTCATCGACGCGATCGCCCGCGGCGACGGCGACGAGGCCGACGATCTGGCACGCGCGCACGTCGCGATCGACTTCGAGCTCATCTCCGCGGCCATGCGTCGCGCCGGTGTGCTCGCCGAATGAGCCGTCGAAGCACCCCACTAAGGTGATCCCGTGGCCGAGATCGCGCCGCTGCGCGTACAGCTGATCGCCAAGACCGAGTTCATGGCACCACCGGGCGTGCCGTGGGAGACCGACGCCGACGGCGGTGAGGCGCTCACCGAGTTCGCCGGTCGGGCGTGCTACCAGAGCTGGTCGAAGCCGAATCCGAAGACCGCGACCAACGCCGGCTACATCAGCCACATCATCGATGTCGGACATTTCTCGGTGCTCGAACACGCCTCGGTGTCGTTCTACATCTCCGGGATCTCGCGGTCGGCCACACACGAGCTGATCCGCCACCGGCACTTCTCGTACTCGCAGCTGTCGCAGCGCTACGTTCCCGAGCACGACTCCGAGGTGGTGGTCCCGCCGGGTTTCGAGGACGATCCCGAACTCGTCGAGATCTTCACCTCGGCGGTCGACGCCAGCCGTGCCACCTACACCGAACTGCTGAAGCGGCTGGAGGCGAAGTTCGCCGATCAGCCCAACGCCGTGCTCCGTCGCAAACAGGCGCGCCAGGCCGCGCGGGCCGTGCTGCCGAATGCCACCGAGACCCGCATCGTGGTCACCGGCAACTACCGGGCGTGGCGGCATTTCATCGCGATGCGGGCCAGTGAGCACGCCGATGTGGAAATCCGTCGCCTCGCCATCGCCTGCCTGCGGGAACTCGTGGCCGTGGCACCCGCGGTCTTCTCCGATTTCGTGATTTCCACGCTGGCTGACGGCTCGGAGGTGGCAACCTCCCCGCTGGCGACAGAAGCGTGAGAGGGACCGGGTAATCTTGGTGCCCGTGAGCACCAGCGGAATTGATGTAACGGCCCAGTTGGGCACCCTGCTGACCGCTATGGTGACTCCGTTCAAGCCCGACGGCTCGCTCGACCTGGACGCCGCGGCACAGCTAGCGGCGCGTCTGGTCGATTCCGGCTGCGACGGCCTGGTGCTGTCGGGCACCACCGGCGAATCGCCGACGACCTCGGACGACGAGAAGATCGCCTTGCTGCGGACCGTGGTCGACGCCGTCGGTGACCGCGCCCGTGTCATCGCAGGCGCGGGCAGCTACGACACCGCCCACAGCGTGCACCTGGCCAAGGCTTCGGCCGAGGCGGGCGCCCACGGGTTGCTCGTGGTGACGCCGTACTACTCGCGGCCGGCCCAGGCCGGTCTGCTCGCACACTTCACCGCGGTCGCCGACGCGACCGATCTGCCGGTCGTGCTGTACGACATCCCGCCGCGTTCGGTGGTGCCGATCGCGTGGCACACGCTGCGCAAGCTGGCCGAACACCCCAACATCGTCGCGGTCAAGGACGCCAAGGGCGACCTGCCCGGTGGTGGCCAGATCATCGCCGAGACCGGCCTCGCCTACTACTCGGGTGACGACGCGCTGAACCTGCCGTGGCTCGCGATGGGCGCGCTCGGCTTCATCAGCGTGTGGGGCCACCTCGCGGCCGGTCAGCTGCGGGACATGTTGACCGCCTTCAACTCCGGTGACGTCGCGACGGCCCGCAAGATCAACGTGAACCTTGCGCCGCTGGCCGCGGCGCAAGCCCGTCTGGGTGGGGTGACCATGTCCAAGGCCGGGCTGCGTCTGCAGGGCTTCGATGCCGGTGAACCGCGACTGCCCCAGATCCCGGCCACCACAGAAGAAGTCGAGGCCCTGGCTGCCGACATGCGCGCGGCCACGGTCCTCAGGTAGGGGATTCATGAGCGCCGAACTCGCGCCGCCACCACCGCTCGCTCCGGGCGGACTGCGTGTCACCGCCCTGGGCGGTATCAGTGAGATCGGCCGCAACATGACGGTTTTCGAGCATCTCGGCCGGTTGCTCATCGTCGACTGCGGCGTGTTGTTCCCGGGACATGACGAGCCCGGCGTCGACCTGATCCTGCCCGATCTGCGTCACATCGAGGACCGGCTCGACGAGATCGAGGCGCTCGTGGTCACCCACGCGCACGAGGACCACATCGGCGCGATCCCGTTCCTGCTCAAGCTGCGGCCCGACATCCCGGTCGTCGGCTCGAAGTTCACGATCGCCCTGGTGCGCGAGAAGTGCCGCGAACACCGCCTCAAACCGAAGTTCGTCGAGGTCGCCGAGCGGCAGAGCAGCCAACACGGCGTCTTCGAGTGCGAGTACTTCGCGGTGAACCACTCGATCCCCGGTTGCCTCGCGGTCGCGATCCACACCGGCGCGGGCACCGTGCTGCACACGGGCGACATCAAGCTCGACCAGTTGCCGCTCGACGGGCGCCCCACCGACCTGCCGGGCATGTCGCGCCTCGGCGACGCCGGCGTCGACCTGTTCCTGTGCGATTCCACCAACTCCGAGCACCCGGGTGTCAGCCCGTCGGAGAGCGAGGTGGGGCCGACGCTGCACCGGCTGATCCGCGGTGCCGAGGGCCGCGTGATCGTGGCGTGCTTCGCGTCGAACGTCGACCGCGTGCAGCAGATCATCGACGCCGCGGTGGCCCTCGGCCGCCGCGTGTCGTTCGTCGGGCGGTCGATGGTGCGCAACATGGGGATCGCGCGTGAGCTGGGCTACCTGAAGGTCGACGACTCCGACATCCTCGACATCGCCGCGGCCGAGATGATGCCCCCGGACCGGGTTGTGTTGATCACCACGGGAACCCAGGGCGAGCCCATGGCCGCGTTGTCGCGCATGTCGCGCGGCGAGCACCGCAGCATCACGCTGACCTCCGGTGACCTGATCATCCTGTCCTCGTCGCTGATCCCGGGCAACGAGGAAGCGGTGTACGGCGTGATCGACTCGCTTTCCAAGATCGGCGCGCGAGTGGTCACCAATGCCCAAGCGCGCGTGCATGTTTCGGGTCACGCCTACGCCGGCGAGCTGTTGTTCCTCTACAACGGCGTGCGTCCGCGCAACGTCATGCCCGTGCACGGCACATGGCGGCACCTGCGGGCCAACGCCGCACTGGCCGCCAGTACCGGCGTGCCGCCCGAGAACATCGTGCTGGCCGAGAACGGCGTGAGCGTCGACCTCGTCGCGGGCAGGGCGTCGATCTCCGGAGCGGTGACGGTCGGCAAGATGTTCGTCGACGGGCTCATCACGGGCGACGTCGGCGACGCGACACTGGGCGAACGTCTCATCCTCTCATCGGGTTTCGTGTCCATCACGGTCGTCGTGCACCGCGGCACGGGCCGCCCGGCCGGCCCGGCGCACCTGATCTCGCGCGGATTCTCCGAGGATCCCAAGGCGCTGGAACCGGTGGCGCAGAAGGTTGAGCGCGAACTCGAGGCTCTGGCCGCCGACAACGTGACCGATCCGACGCGCATCGCGCAGGCGGTCCGCCGCACGGTCGGCAAGTGGGTGGGCGAGACCTACCGCAGGCAGCCGATGATCGTCCCGACCGTCATAGAGATCTGAGCGATCTGAGCTCAACCCGCCAGCAGCAGGATCCCGCCGGTGAACAGGCCCGCGAGCTTGAGCACCTCCAACGCGACATACGCGTAGTGCGCCTGCGACCGCGGCAGGTTCTCGGCGTCGGGCCCCGCGGCGAGCACGGCGTCGGAGCGGCGCGTGAGCCGGGGGCGCACAGCGATCACTTGCGCCGCGAGCGCCACCACGGCGACCGCGACCGCCACGAGCACCGCGGTCTGCGGCGGATCGCTCAGCAGCACGACGAGGACCACGGCGGCGAAGACCACCTCGACCGTGTTGAGCGCGCGGAACACGAGTCGCCCGATACCCAGACCGATCGGCAGCGTGACGTTCGGCGCGCGGAACTTCAGTGGGGCTTCGAGGAACGAGATCGCCAGCACCATGCCGATCCAGCAGAAGATGACGGCGACCCCGATCGCAGACGCGATGCTCATGCGGCCTCCTGGTTCACCGCTTGTTGACGATGCCCGCGTCCACCGGCAGCGTCACACCGGTGACGTAGCGAGCCTGGTCCGACACCAGCCACGCCACCGCGTTGGCCACGTCGTCGGCGTCGATCGCCTGCACCGGCAGCGCGTTGCCCATGTCGACGGGGCGCCCGGTCTCCTCGGTGATGTGTGCGAGCCATCCGCGGGTGAACTCGTTGTCGATCATCGGGGTGTCCACGCCGGTGGGGTGGACCGAGTTCACCCGGATGCTGTGCGGGGCGAGGTGGTTGGCGTATGCGCGCATGAGGCCGACTATGCCGTGCTTGGCGGCGGTGTAGCCGAGGGATCCGCGGTCGCCGCCACCGATGCCGACGAGCCCGGCCACCGAACTGATCAGGACGATCGCGCCGCCGTCGCCCTGCTCGACCAGGGTCGGGATGGCGACCTCCACGGTGTGGTGCACACCGGTGAGGTTGACGTCGATGACGTCGCGCCAGCCTTCCGGCCCGGACAGCATCGGGGCGATGCCCGCGTTGGCGACGACGATGTCGAGCCTGCCGAACTCGTCGAGGCCGGCCGCAAGTGCCGCGGCGAGTTCGGGTTCGTCGCGCACGTCGGCCTGCCGGGTGACGACGCGTCCGCCGGCCTTTTCGACGAGTTCGGCCGTGGTGGCCAGGTCGTCGGGTGTGGCCAGCGGATAGGGGACCGACGCGATCTGGGCGCACAGGTCGACCGCGATGATGTCGGCGCCGTCAGCGGCGAGGCGGACCGCTTCGGCACGGCCTTGGCCGCGTGCGGCGCCCGTGATGAAGGCGACCTTGCCGGACAGTGGGGCGGTATCGCTCATATGTGGGTCCTGACGGAAGTGGTCACGGCCTCAGCCGGCCCTTGGCGGGGTCACCGGCCACGACCGGTTGCAGCGTCTTGATGTCGGGCGCGCCGTCGAGCAGGCTGCCGATGGCGCCGAAGAGAGCGCCGATGGCCGGTGCGCCGCCGTGTGTCTTGAGCGCGTCGGCGTCGGCCCACTGCTCGACGAAGACGAACGTGCCGTCGTGCTCGTGCAGGGCGTAGAGCTCACAGCCCGGCTCGTCGTGGACCGCGGCGACGGCTTTGGTGCATTCCTCGCGGACGGCGTCGACGGACTCGGGCTTGGCCTTCATGGTGGCGACCACGACAACGGGCATGTACGCACGGCTCCTTGCTCATACAACGATCACTGGACGGGTGTCCAGCCTACCGAGAAATCCCGTTTACGAATCGGTTCGTACAACTAAGTTGTTATCGATATCAGGCTGTGACCTGTGTGGCTGATGGTGATTCTGGGGCTGATGCGACTAGGCTTGCGGACATGGCTAACAAGACCGCCGCCCGCTCCCGGGCGCGTTCGGAAAGCTCTTCGAGCAGGTCTTCGGGCAGGTCACGGGGCGGCGCGAAGCAGGGCGCCCAGGACGGCGCCCGGCGGAAACCGCCGACGCGCCCCGCACCGCAGCAGCGGCGCAAGCCCGCCCGGCGGCCCCAGGCGTCGCCCGTCGCGCTCGCAGGCCACAAGCTGGGGCAGGGGGCCCGCGCCGGGTGGCTCATGCTGGCCAAGGGCGCGGGCTCCACGGCCCGCTCGGTCGGCCGCGCGCGTGACATCGAGCCCGGGCACCGCCGCGACGGCATCGCGCTCGCACTGCTCGGCATCGCGGTCGTGGTGGCCGCCAGTTCGTGGTTCGACGCCGCGCGCCCGGTGGGCGAGTGGATCGACACCGCACTGCGCACGCTGGTGGGCGGACCGGTGGTGCTCGTGCCCGTCCTGCTCGCCGCGATCGCGGTCGTGCTGATGCGCTCCGAGCCCGACCCCGAGGCACGGCCCCGGCTGATCCTCGGCACGGCGATGATCGCGCTGCCCGCCCTGGGCCTGTGGCATCTGTGGGCCGGCTCGCCCACCGATCCGGTGGGACGAAGGGGTGCAGCGGGATTCGTCGGTTTTGCCATCGGCGGACCGCTCTCCGACGGCCTGACCGCGTGGATCGCCGCGCCGCTGCTGTTCATCGGTGTGCTGTTCGGGTTGCTGCTGATCACCGGGACCACGATCCGTGAGGTGCCCTCGACCGTCCGTGCGATGTTCAGCACGCGCGGGTTCCACGACGGCGAGTACGACGACGAGTACGAGTACGACGAGGACTACGACGACGCGCGCTACGACGAGCGCGACGGTGACTTCTCCGACGACTTCTCCGACGGCTACTACGACGCCGAGGTCCCCGACGAGGCGGCCAAGACGTGGCCGGGTTCGGGCCCGATGGCGGCCATCGAGGCGCCCAAGGCGCCCGCGGGCACGCCCATGGACAACTACCCGCTCGAGGACGCGCCGACCGTGCCGGAACCGGCCGTCAAACCGCGCCGGAAGAAGCCGGAAGCCGCCAAACCGGCGAACAAGGCCGAAGAGGCCGCCAAAGAGACGATGGTCATGGACCGCGTGGTCGAGGGGCCGTATGTCCTGCCGCCGCTCGACCTGCTCATCGCGGGTGACCCGCCGAAGCTGCGGACCGCCGCCAACGACCAGATGACCGACGCCATCACGTCGGTGCTCGAGCAGTTCAAGGTCGACGCGGCCGTCACGGGCTGCACGCGCGGCCCGACGGTCACGCGGTACGAGGTCGAACTGGGACCGGGCGTCAAGGTCGAGAAGATCACCGCGCTGCACCGCAACATCGCCTACGCCGTGGCGACCGAGAGCGTCCGCATGCTCGCCCCGATCCCGGGTAAGTCCGCGGTGGGCATCGAGGTGCCCAACACCGACCGCGAGATGGTGCGGCTGTCCGACGTGCTCACCGCACCGAGCACGCGCCGCGACCACCACCCGCTGGTGATCGGCCTTGGCAAGGACATCGAGGGCGACTTCGTGTCGGCCAACCTCGCGAAGATGCCCCACCTGCTGGTGGCCGGTTCCACCGGTTCGGGTAAGTCGAGCTTCGTCAACTCGATGCTCGTGTCGCTGCTGGCGCGGGCCACCCCGGAAGAGGTCAGGATGATCCTGATCGACCCGAAGATGGTGGAACTCACGCCGTATGAGGGCATCCCGCACCTCATCACGCCCATCATCACCGAGCCCAAGAAGGCCGCCGCGGCGCTGGGGTGGCTGGTCGAGGAGATGGAACAGCGCTACCAGGACATGCAGGCGTCGCGCGTGCGTCACATCGACGTGTTCAACGAGAAGGTGCGCTCCGGTGAAATTTCAACGCCGCTCGGCAGCGAGCGCGTGTACAAGCCGTACCCGTACATCGTGGCGATCGTCGACGAGCTCGCGGACCTCATGATGACCGCGCCGCGTGACGTCGAGGACGCCATCGTGCGCATCACGCAGAAGGCCCGCGCGGCCGGCATCCACCTGGTGCTCGCGACGCAGCGTCCCTCGGTCGACGTCGTCACGGGTCTGATCAAGACCAACGTGCCGTCACGGCTCGCGTTCGCGACGTCGTCGCTCACCGACAGCCGCGTCATCCTCGACCAGGCAGGCGCCGAGAAGCTCATCGGCATGGGCGACGGGCTGTTCCTGCCGATGGGGGCCAACAAGCCCATCCGCATGCAGGGCGCGTTCATCACCGACGAGGAGATCCACGCCGTCGTCGCGGCCACCAAGGAGCAGGCCGAGCCCGAGTTCGTCGAGGGCGTCACGGCCGTCAAGGCGGGCGAGCGCAAGGACGTCGACCCCGACATCGGTGACGATCTGGACGTCTTCCTGCAGGCCGTCGAACTCGTGGTGTCGTCGCAGTTCGGCTCGACGTCGATGCTGCAGCGCAAGCTGCGTGTCGGTTTCGCCAAGGCCGGCCGCCTGATGGACCTCATGGAGACCCGCGGCATCGTCGGCCCGTCGGAGGGTTCGAAGGCGCGCGAGGTGCTGGTGAAACCCGAGGATCTGGCGGGCACGCTCGCGCTCATCCGCGGCGGCGCCGACGCCAACGGTGCCGAACCCGAGGACGGCGAGGAGTTCTGAGCCGAGAGTCCTACAGGGTCAACAGCATTCGCGTGTTGCCGAGGGTGTTGGGCTTGACGTACGACAGGTCGAGGAACTCGGCGACACCGGTGTCGTAGGAGCGGCACATCTCCTCGTACACCTCGGCGGTCACCGGGGTGCCGTCGATCTCGACGAAGCCGTGCTTGGCGAAGAAGTCGACCTCGAAGGTCAGCACGAAGATGCGCTCGAGGCGCAACTCGCGCGCGACGTCGAGCAGGCGGTTCACCAACCGGTGGCCGACACCGGTGCCGCGGACTTTCGGATGCACCGCGACCGTGCGCACCTCGCCGAGATCGGCCCACAACACGTGTAGCGCGCCGCAACCGACGATCTCGCCGTCGAGTTCGGCCACCCAGAACTCCTGGACCGACTCGTACAGCGTCACCAGGTTCTTCTCGAGCAGGATCCGGCCCGCGTAGATGTCGACGAGATGCTTGATGCCGGGCACATCTGAGGTGCGCGCGCGTCGCACGACGGGACCTTCGGCCGGTTCGTCCTGGCCCTGGTTTGCGCCTGTGTTCGCGCCTGCATTCACAGGTGGAAGAGTATCGGTTTCGGCAACCGATATTCTGTTGCGGTGCCGGGGCAACCTTCTACCGATCCGGTGGTCCCGCGTGCGCGCGTGGCCAACCTCGCCAATGTGCTCACCGGCATACGCATGGCACTCGTGCCGGTGTTCCTGGTGTTCCTGTTCACCGACGGGGGCCATGAATTCTTCTGGCGGATGGCTGCTTTCACGGTGTTCGCGGTCGCGGTCATCACCGACCGGTTCGACGGGGCACTGGCGCGCAGCTACGGCATGGTCACCGAGTTCGGTGCACTGGCCGATCCGATCGCCGACAAGGCGCTCATCGGCGCGGCGCTGATCGGGTTGTCGATGCTGGGGGATCTGCCCTGGTGGGTGACCGCGGTGGTCCTCGCGCGTGAGATCGGCATCACGCTCATGCGTCTCGCGGTGTTGCGCCACGGTGTGATCCCGGCCAGCCGCGGCGGGAAACTCAAGACCACGGTGCAGGCCGTCGCGATCGGACTGTTCGTCATGCCGCTCTACGCGTGGTCGCCGGTGTGGACGACCGTGGCGTGGGCGATCATGTGGGCGGCGGTGGTGCTCACCGTGCTCACCGGTGCTGACTACGTGGTTTCGGCGATCAGGGATTCGCGTGGACGACCCGCTGACAACTGACGACGCACGCGCGCTCGTCGCCGATCTGACGGTGTACGGCCAGAGCGTGGCGACCGCAGAGTCGCTGACGGCAGGACTGCTCGCGGCCACCCTCGCCGGTGTGCCAGGGGCGAGTGCGGTGCTGCACGGCGGTCTGATCACCTACACCGAGGACACCAAGATCTGGCTGGCCGGTGTCGCGCCGCAGGTGCTCGACGCTGTCGGTCCGGTCTCGGCGCCGACGGCCCGCGCCCTTGCCGTCGGGGCGCGTCAGCGCTGCGCGGCGACCTGGGGGGTGAGCCTCACCGGGGTGGCCGGGCCCGAGGCGCACGGAGGGCACCCGCCCGGCACGGTGTTCCTGGGGATCGCGGGGCCCATCGACACCCATGTCGCCGAGTTGTCGTTGTCCGGGTCACGCTGGGAGATCCGGGTGGCCGCGGTCAACGCGGCGATCTCGCGGCTGCGGGCGCTCGTCGAGCAGCAGTGACCGCGGTTTCGGTATGGCTGCGGTAAGACATCCCACAACTTGGCGATTGCTGGGAACCTCTGGGAGGGCGCACACGTTCTGCATGTAGCGAACACCGCCGACGTCCACCTGAGGAGGGCACCATGACGGCATTGCTGCGCGAGGTGATTGGCGACGTGCTGCGCAACGCCCGCACGGACCAGGGTCGCACGCTGCGTGAGGTGTCCGACGCCGCCCGGGTCAGTCTGGGCTACCTGTCCGAGGTGGAACGCGGCCGCAAGGAAGCATCGAGCGAGCTTCTCAGCGCGATCTGCGACGCACTCGACGTACCACTTTCGCGCGTGCTCACCGACGCCGGTGAGAGCATGGCGCGCCGTGAACACGACGCCCGTGAGGCCGAGCAGGTCGCGGTGGCGAACCTCGGCCGCATCGATGCCGCGACCAAGGTGGTCATCCCGCAGGTGTCCATGGCCGTCGCATAAGGATCAGCGCGAAGATCAGCGTGACGGCCGGCGTGACGGCCGCTTGATCATCCCGGTCGAAACATCCTGTCGTCGCAGGTCGCGTCCCCGCGGATTTTCCGACACGCGTTACGTGCACAGACTGTGGCGGCATGCCGGGAACCGATAGGTTGGCACCACAAGCAGTTGCGGCAATCTGAACATGAGGCCTGAGTCACCAGGCCCGACAGACAAGGCGGAATGAACCCATGGCCAATCCGTTCGTCAAGGCGTGGAAGTACCTGATGGCGCTGTTCAGCTCCAAGGTCGACGAGTATGCCGATCCCAAGGTGCAGATCCAGCAGGCCATCGAGGACGCGCAACGCCAGCACCAGGCCCTGACCCAGCAGGCCGCCCAGGTCATCGGAAACCAGCGTCAGCTGGAGATGCGCCTGAACCGGCAGCTCGCCGACATCGAGAAGCTCCAGGTGAACGTGCGTCAGGCGCTCACACTCGCCGATCAGGCCACGGCCGCCGGTGACGTTGCCAAGGCCACCGAGTACAACAACGCCGCCGAGGCGTTCGCCGCGCAGCTCGTGACCGCCGAGCAGAGCGTCGAGGATCTCAAGGGGCTGCACGACCAGGCGCTGCAGGCCGCCGGGCAGGCCAAGAAGGCCGTCGAGCAGAACGCCATGATGCTGCAGCAGAAGATCGCCGAGCGCACCAAGCTGCTGAGCCAGCTCGAGCAGGCCAAGATGCAGGAGCAGGTGAGCTCGTCGCTGCGGTCGATGAGCGAGCTCGCCGCGCCCGGCACCACGCCGAGCCTCGACGAGGTGCGGCAGAAGATCGAGCGCCGCTACGCCAACGCGATGGGCGAGGCCGAGCTGGCGCAGAACTCGGTGCAGGGCCGCATGATGGAGATCCAGCAGGCCAGCGTGCAGATGGCAGGCCATTCGCGGCTGGAGCAGATCCGCGCCTCGATGCGCGGGGAGGCGTTGCCCAGTGGCGGCGCCGCCTCGACGCCTGCGACGCCGTCCACCCAGGGCACGCCGGCCGACCCGGCGACCAACCAGACGCCGCCCAACACCGAAAACCCGCTGGGCCAATAAGGATTCGAGTTCGAGAGCATGACAACCAAGACCGGTCGACCAGAAGCCTGGCGGTCACTGCTGCAGCGGGGGATCGACACCGCTGCCGAGGTGTCGGGTGCGGTGGCGGAGAAGCTCAACGCCGCGGCCGATCCTCGCGCCAAACTGCTGCGCAAGCGGCGGTGGGCTTTGCGGTTCGCGGTGTTCTTCACCTTCGCCACAGGGTTCTGGGTTTTCGTCACCGCGGTGCTCGCCGCGTGGACGACGCCGGTCTGGGTGCTGATCATCACCGGCGCGATCGCCGCGGGCGCGGCGTTCCCCGCGACGCTGGCCTGGTTGCGCTACCGGTGGCTGCGCCGCACGCCGCTGCCCGTACAGCGGCCCACCGTCGGGCGACGCCTGCCGCCGTGGGGATCGGCTGCGCGCCAGCCCATGTCGGCGCTGCTGGCCTCGGAACGCGGCATGTTCTCGTTGCTCGGCGTCATGGAGCGCGGCCGCATGGTGCCGCCCGAGGAGTTGCACGAACTCACGACCGTGGCGAACCAGGCCGCCCGCACCATGATGGCCACCGCCGACGAAGTGGTGTCGATGGAACGTGCGGCAGGCAACGCGCCGCAGTCGCGGCCGCACCTGGTGCCCACCATCAACGCGTTCGCCGCCCAGCTCAACCAGGGCGTGCGCCAGTACAACGAGATGGTCACCGCCGCAGCCCAACTGGTGTCATCGGTGAACGGTGGTGCGAACGGCCAGATGCCCGGTGGCCCGGCGGCGCCGCTGTCGCAGCAGCGATACCGCTCGGAACTCACCGGTGCCACCGACCGGCTGACCGGCTGGGCGCAGGCGTTCGACGAACTCGGCGGCCTGCGCCGCGCCTGAACTCGGCTCAGATGTCGTGGCTGCTGGGCGGGCCGGACCGGGGCCCGTACTTCTCGATGTAGGCCTGGTGGATGTGCGCGTTCTTCTGGCGTGAGAGCTCGTCCACCAACCCGGGGTTGAGCCCGTGCTTGGCCAGCATGTGACGGCGCCACACCTTGTTGAGCGCGTGCGAGAAGAACACGAACGGGATGAAGATCGGCAGCGTCATGCTGATGTGGACGTACAGCGTCGTCGGGATCAGCCAGAACGGGGCCAGGATGATCAGCGCCGGGATGGCCATGCGCACCATCAACCGGACCGTCGCACCTTTGCCCGCCAGGTCGTTGCGAACCCAGTCTCGCATCGAGTCGGGCAGCCGCCGTCCGTAGCAGTAGGTGATGTACTCCCAGACGTTGGGTTTGGTGCGCTCGCTCACAGCTTGGCGCGCAGCGACGGGACGACGATGCCGAGCAGACCACGCACGGTCGCCTTG
The DNA here is from genome assembly GCF_001457595.1 of Mycolicibacterium smegmatis. Lineage (GTDB taxonomy): Bacteria > Actinomycetota > Actinomycetes > Mycobacteriales > Mycobacteriaceae > Mycobacterium > Mycobacterium smegmatis. The sequence goes on from NZ_LN831039.1 coordinate 2,839,203, forward strand.
AAGATGTCGAGGTAATCGAAGTAGTCGCGCCACAGCGTGATCCGGCCGTCGTGCACCTCGAACACACCGCACACCCAGAACTGGACCCGCAGCGGGCCGAACGTGAGTACATCGGTGCGCTCGTTGAGCACCGCGGCGCCGTCGGCCGCGCTGCGATGGATCTTGACCTCGAAACCGGCCCGCCCCTGCATGGACCGGAACAGCTTCATGGCGCGGTTGCGACCATAGATGGTCGGCATGCCCACGTTCTGGTAGACGAGGTTCTGCGCCAGCGCGTTCTCCGCGGTGTCGAAGTCCTGTTCCTGCAGCGCGTTGAGGAACGTCTCGACCGCGGCGATCGGGTTCTGCACCGTTGTTTGGTCAGCCATGCCCAGAAAGCCTAGATGGCGGGGGCTGTGGCAGGGTAGGCCGGTGCGCATAGCTGTCGTCGCCGGGCCCGATCCGGGGCACGCGTTCCCGGCCCTCGCGTTGTGCCTGAAGTTCCTCGCCGCAGGTGATCAGCCCACGTTGCTGACGGGTGTGGAATGGTTGCAGACCGCCCGCGACGCCGGTGTGGACGCGGTCGAACTCGACGGCCTCGACCCGACCGACGAGGACGACGACGCCGACGCGGGCGCCAAGATCCACCGGCGTGCGGCGCGCATGGCGGTGCTCAACACGCCCAGGTTGCGCGATCTCGCGCCGGACCTGATCGTGTCCGACGTCATCACGGCGTGCGGCGGCATGGCCGCCGAGCTGCTCGGCCTTCCGTGGGTCGAACTGAACCCCCACCCGCTGTACCTGCCGTCGAAAGGTCTGCCGCCCGTGGGCAGTGGTCTGGCGCCCGGGGTGGGCCTGCGCGGCAAGCTGCGCGACGCGATCATGCGCGCGCTGACCGCGCGGTCGTGGAAGGCCGGGCTGGCCCAGCGCGCGCAGGCGCGGGCCGGCATCGGCCTGCCCGCCGAGGACCCAGGGCCGCTGCGCCGCCTGATCGCGACGCTGCCCGCGCTGGAGGTGCCGCGCCCGGACTGGCCGCACGAGGCCGTCGTCGTCGGCCCGCTGCATTTCGAACCCACCTCGGCGGTGCTCCAGATCCCCGCGGGCGAGGGACCCGTCGTGGTGGTCGCGCCGTCCACCGCGCACACCGGCGCGCAGGGGATGGCCGAGCTGGCGCTGGAGTGCCTGCGGCCGGGAGAGACGCTGCCGACGGGTGCACGGGTGGTGGTGTCGCGGCTGGCCGGCCCCGACACCGAGGTGCCGCCGTGGGCCGCGGTGGGCCTGGGCCGCCAGGACGAACTGCTGACCCACGCCGACGTGGTGATCTGCGGCGGCGGGCACGGCATGGTGTCCAAGACGTTGCTGGCGGGTGTGCCGATGGTGGTGGTGCCCGGGGGCGGGGATCAGTGGGAGATCGCCAATCGTGTTGCGCGCCAAGGCAGTGCGCAGCTGGTGCGGCCGCTGACCGGTGACGCGCTGACCGCCGCGGTCGGCGAGGTGCTGGGCTCGCCGAGCTACCGCAGAGCCGCGGCCGCAGCCGGGGCGTCGGTCGCCGAGGTCGCCGATCCGGTACAGGTGTGCCATGACGCGTTGATGAGGACTGGGTAGGTTGGGACCGTGCGTTTGACGGAATTCCATGAGCTCGTGGACGGCCAGTTCGGGACCATCCGCGGGCGGTCGCTGCTGGTCGACCATGTGCTGACCGAGCTGGGTGGACGCACGGCCGCCGACGCCATCGAGGACGGTGTGGACCCCCGCCAGGTGTGGCGGGCGCTGTGCGCCGATTTCGACGTGCCGCGCGATCAGTGGTGATCAGGGGAGTTTTCCGATCCCGTGGCGGCGTAGACTTTCACGCATGGGGTTGGGTGATCATCCCCAACGGACACCGCTCTACGGTGTGCTGCTGGTGGTCGCTGCCGTCCTGCTGTGCTGGCTGACCGCGTCGGCCTTCACCGGATGGCAGATGGTTGTCGGATACCTCCTGGCTGTTGCGATCGGCGTGTTCGGGTTCGTCATGACGCTGCGGGATTACGACCGTTTCCCGCACTGGCGGCAGTGATCTGACCCGTCCTCAACGACGCAGCAACAACTGGGCGGTGTCGCGATGAAGCCTGCCGAAGTTGTAGTACGCGGCGCACGCACCCTCGGGTGAGACCATGCACGTGCCGATCGGCGTCTCGGGCGTACACGCCGTCCCGAAGACCTTGCACTCCCACGGTTTGATGACGCCCTTGAGCACCTCGCCGCACTGACACGCCTTGGGATCGGCGACCCGCACGCCGGGCATGTCGAAGATCAACTCGGCGTCGTAGCCGGCGTAGTCGGGGTGGATCTTCAGCGCGCTCTGAGAGATGAAACCCAGTCCGCGCCACTCGAAATGCGGCCGCAGTTCGAACGTCTCGGCCATCAGCTTGAGTGCGGCCACGTTGCCCTCGGGCCGTACCACACGCGTGTACTGGTTCTCCACCTCGCAGCGCCCGTCACGGATCTGCTGCAGCAGCATGTGCACCGAGGCCAAGATGTCCAGCGGTTCGAAACCCGCCACCACGATCGGTTTCCCGTAGACGCCGGGCACGAACCGGTACGGGCGCAGACCCACCACGGTCGAGACGTGCCCCGGGCCCAGGAACCCCGACAGCCGCAGATCGGGTGATTCCAGGATCGCCTTGATGGGCGGGACGATCGTGACATGGTTGCAGAACACGCTGAAGTTGCGCACGCCGAGTGCGCGGGCCCGCACCAGCGTGACCGCGGTCGACGGGGCCGTGGTCTCGAAACCGACCGCGAAGAACACGACATGCCGCTCGGGGTTGTCGCGCGCGATCTTGAGCGCGTCGAGTGGGGAGTACACGAACCGCACATCGGCCCCACGTGCCTTGGCCTCGATGAGGTTTCCCGCCGAACCGGGAACGCGCATCATGTCGCCGAACGTCGTGAAGATGACGCCCGGTTGCTCGGCCAGCCACATCGCGTCGTCGACCCGGCCCATCGGGATCACGCACACCGGGCACCCCGGGCCGTGGACGAGCTCGATGGATTCGGGCAGCAGGTGTTCGATGCCGTGGCGGTAGATGGTGTGGGTGTGGCCCCCGCACACCTCCATGAACTTGAACTCGTCGCCTGCCGCGAGTTCGGTGATCGACCGGACCAGGGCACGCGCGGCCGCCGGATCACGGTATTCGTCGACGAATTTCATGCGGCACCTTCTTTTTCGGATCTCCGGGCTCTGCCGGCTCTCAGGCGATTTCCGACGACGTGAACGCGTCGATCTCGTTGGTGTAGTCGGCGCCCATCTTCTGCACCTGATCGAGGGTGAGTTGCGCTTCGCGCTCGTCGATCTTGGCCATCGCGAACCCGACGTGCACCAGCACCCAGTCACCGACCCGCAGGATGTCCTCTGGATTGTCGGTGGCCAGCAGGCGCACGCTGATCACGCGGCGCACGCCGTTGACGTCGACCTTGGCGAGATGGGCCTCGGTGTCGACGATGTCGACCACCTGACCGGGTATGCCGAGACACATGGGTGGCTCCTTAAGTTCGTAGTTGCAGTTTCTTCGTGTTGTTGAGGCAGTTACGTTGGGCTGTGACCCGGGTGGGTCGGGTGTGGCTGTGGTGTGTGTTGCCGGCCCCTTGGTGCGGCTTGAAAGGACTGGCCGCCCGGCCTGCCTGGACTTCTCTGGCCGCTGATTGAGATCTGCGATGTGATCGCTTGTTTAAGGAAATGCTGGCGGGGTTGTCCTTGGGGATCATGTTGGCAGACAAGCGAAAAGAGGTGTGATGGCGGCGGGCCAGGTGTGGGCTGGAGTGGATGTCGGTAAAGAGCATCACTGGGTATGTGTGGTCGACGACAGCGGGAAGGTGGTGTTGTCGCGCCGGTTGGTTAACGATGAGCAACCGATCCGAGAGCTCGTGGCTGAAATCGACGAGCTGGCCGAGCGAGTGTTGTGGGCGGTGGACCTGACCACGGTGTATGCCGCCCTGTTGTTGACGGTGCTGGCCGACGCTGGCAAAACGGTCCGGTACCTGGCCGGCCGGGCGGTGTGGCAGGCCTCGGCGACCTACCGCGGTGGGGAGGCCAAAACCGACGCCAAAGATGCACGGGTGATCGCCGACCAGTCGCGGATGCGCGGGCAGGACTTGCCCGTTCTGCATCCCAATGATGACTTGATCAGCGAGTTGCGGATGCTCACCGGCCATCGCGCCGACCTCGTGGCCGACCGCACCCGCACAATAAACCGGCTGCGCCAACAACTCGTCGCGGTCTGCCCGGCCCTGGAACGAGCCGCCCAACTGAGCCAAGACCGTGGCTGGGTGGTATTGCTGGCGCGCTACCAGCGTCCCAAAGCGATTCGGCAAAGCGGTGTTTCGCGGCTGACCAAAGTCTTGACCGATGCCGGTGTGCGCAACGCCGCCTCGATCGCGGGGGCTGCGGTGGCCGCGGTGAAAACCCAGACGGTGCGTCTGCCCGGCGAAGAGGTGGCCGCCGGGTTGGTCGCTGATCTGGCACGGGAGGTGATTGCCCTCGATGACCGCATCAAGACCACCGACGCCGACATCGAGGGCCGATTTCGCCGCCATCCACTCGCCGAGGTGATCACCAGTATGCCCGGCATGGGATTTCGACTCGGCGCCGAACTCCTCGCTGCCGTCGGTGATCCCGCACTGATCGGATCGGCTGACCAACTCGCGGCCTGGGCCGGCCTGGCACCAGTGTCTCGAGACTCCGGAAAGCGCACCGGACGACTGCACACCCCCAAGCGCTACAGTCGCCGACTGCGCCGAGTCATGTACATGTCGGCGTTGACCGCGATCCGCTGCGACCCAGATTCCAAGGCCTACTACCAGCGCAAACGAGACGAAGGAAAGCGGCCGATCCCCGCCACCATCTGCCTGGCACGACGGCGCACCAACGTTCTCTACGCCCTCATCCGCGACAACCGGACCTGGCAACCTGAATCACCCCCAAACATCGCGGCGGCTTGACTTCTTCATTGAGAGTCCTTTCGGGCTCAGCAGATGCGGGGCAGCGGATCGCCGACCAGCATGTCGACGATGCGGCTACCGCCGAACGACGTTCGCAGCGCGACGATTCCGGCAGGCTCGGACGTGATCTCCCCGACGATCGCGGCATTGGCACCCTGTGGGTGCGCGCGCAGCGCGGCCACCGCGGCAGCGGCCTCGTCGTGCGGCACGACGGCGAGGAACTTGCCCTCGTTGGCGACGTAGAGCGGGTCGATGCCCAGCATGTCGCACGCACCGAGCACCTGGGGTGCGACCGGGAGGCGCTGTTCGTCGAGGATCACCGCGTACGGCGCATCCTTGGCCAGTTCGTTGCACACGGTTCCGACGCCGCCGCGCGTCGCGTCGCGCATCCACCGTGTCGATGGTGCTGCGGCCAACAGGATCTCGACGATGTCGTGAACCGGCGCGGTGTCGGATTCGATGTCGGCGTCGATCGCGAGGTCGCCGCGGGCCAGCATGACGGCCATACCGTGTTCGCCGATCGTCCCCGAGAGCACGACCTGATCGCCCGGGCGGACGTCGGCGCGTGACAGCCGCCGTCCCGCGGGCACCACTCCCACACCGGCCGTGCAGATGTAGAGCCCGTCGGCCGCGCCTTTACCGACCACTTTCGTGTCGCCGGTGACGATGTGGACACCGGCCCGGGCCGCGGCCTCGCTCATGTCGGCGACGATCTCGCGCAGTTCGGCGATCGGGAATCCCTCCTCGATGACGAAACCCGCCGACAGCCACTGCGGGCGCGCGCCCGACACCGCGAGGTCGTTGATGGTGCCGTGCACCGCGACGTGCCCGATCGATCCGCCCGGGAACCGGTGTGGGGCAACGACGTACGAGTCCGTGGTGAACGCCAGGGTGTCACCGGACGGGGTCCGTACGAGCGCGGCGTCACCGAGTTGTTCGAGCTCAGGGTTGCGGAATGCCTCCAGGAACACCGCGTCGACGAGTGCGGCCGACGACTTGCCGCCCGCACCGTGCGCCAGGGTCACCACGTCGTCGAGCAGGCGTGGACGGCGCTGCCGGAACTGGTCGATGCGCTCGAGCACCTGGTTCTCGGTTCTCATGATGCGCCCGCCCGTGCGGCCGCCATGTGCTCCTGGGCCACGCTCCAGAGCCGGTAGCCGAGCATGGCGTGCGACTCCTGGATGCGGTGAATGCTCTGGCTGTGCACCGTGAAACAGAAATCCAGGTCGTCGGTCGCTGCCATGCGCCCGCCGTCGTGCCCGGCGAAGCCGATGGTCAGCAGGCCCCGCTGCTTGGCTTCGCCGATCGCGGTCATCAGATCCTCGGAGTTGCCCGAGGTCGACAGCGCGACGGCGATGTCGCGGTCGCGGGCATGGGCGATGATCTGCCGCTTGAAGATCAACTCGAAACCCACGTCGTTGCCCAGCGCGGTCACCACGGCCTCGTCGGCGGCCAGGGACCACGCCGCGACGGGGCGGCCACGCGCGGGTCTGCTGAACAACGATGCCAGCGTCGCTGCGTCGGTCGAACTCCCACCATTGCCCAGCGTGTACAACCGGCCGCCGCGCAGGAACCGCTCGGCCATCTGCGCGCCGGCCGCCCGCAGCGCGTCGTCGTACTCGTGCAGCGATTCCTGTTGCAATCTGGCACTTTCAGCAGCCTTGCTGCGTGCGGATGCGGCGAGATCGCCGAGCAGTGCGCCGACGTCGCTCTCCTCGGATTCGATGAAGGGGTAGAGGAATCCCGTGGTGTCGGGGTTGCCGGTGCTCCCTGTCGTCATGGCGTCACCTCATCTTCTGCCGCGGTCACCGCCGCGATGGCCACGCCGCCGTGCACCAGCAGCAGGTCGTCGACGTCGACCGCGCCGAGCATCGCGGTGTCGACCCACTCCTCGCCGCGCGCGGTGCGTACCAGGGCCTCACGGCCCGCACCGGCGGGTGGCAGGATCACCTCGGCGAGGCGGCCCTCGTCACTGCACGTGACGCACGTCTGAGTGTCATCGGCAGGCGTCGTCAGCAGCCCCGGATGTTCGAAGCACACGTGCGTCAGTTCCCACAGCAGGTGGTACATCAGCACGAACCGCCCGGTGGCGGGCACCATCGGATCGTCGGAGTCGACCCACAGGATGTGGTGCGCGGCCCCGGCGGGCGGGCGCGGTCCCGAACCGATCCACAACGTCGTGACGCCCCACGCGTCGGCGCGGCGCATCGCGTCGGTCACGGCCGCGTCGTCGGCCGCGGCGACGGCCAGCAGCAGGTCACCCGGTTGGCTCGCGACCCGGGCCTGGGCGACCGGATCGGACTCGACCAGCGCCACCGACGGGAGCGCCCGCTTGCCCATGATCACGGGGTGGACGAACTCGACCGCGACATGGTGGGCGTGCGGTTCCCACTGCGGTGCGATCACCCACAGCGTGGCGCCGTCGTGGAACTTGCGCGCGACGTCGAGGGCCGCGGTCGCGAGGTCGGCCGACAGGTCGGTGCCGACGAATGTCGGTGCGGGGATGGTGGTCATGGGGTCTGGTCATCTCCTTCGGCGCCCCCTTCGGCACCGTGATCGGGCACGCTCTCGTCGCCCCGATAGGTGCCCGACGGCCGGTCGGTGGGGCCGCCCGACGGCTCATCGGATCCGGTGTCGCGTGAACCCGGCGCACCGCGCTCTTCCTGTGGTTCCTCGGACAGATGTCCGCCCGGAGTGGTCATGCTTCCTCCTTCACCTCGCGCAACGCGTTGACGACGCCGAGCGTGGTCAGGGTCGATTCGGTCAACGCGGTGACGTCGTGGGGGGACAGGGTGTCGCACACCCAGTCCCAATGTGCCGAGACGGTGTCGCCGGGGCGGGGCGCCGCGATGAGCGACGCGCCGCCGCGGCTCCATCGGACGTATTCGGCTACGGCGCTGTCGAGTTCGATGCGCCGGCCGTTGCGAACCAGGGGACGGGATTCGAGTTTCACGTGCTCGCCTTCGACCTCGACGACCGTGCCCCACCGGATCCGGCAGTTCTGCAACACGTGCAGTGCGGGTTCGGGATTGCGGTCGAGGAACCGGATCCACGGATACACCACGAACACGTGGAAACTGTGGTGTGCCAGAACCGACTTCGACACCGGGACGTCTTCGAGGAGCCCCATGACCTGACCCGCGAAAGCCGTGCGGAGATCGGCAACGAGGTCCGCCGGGTCGACGCGGTTCAGCACGGGCCCGCCGACCCAGTAGCCGGCCACGACGTCTTCGGCCAACGGTTCAGCGCCGATCGCGTGCGCGATCGCACGCAGGTAGGGCCAGGCGCCGTCGAACTCGGGTGCGTGGAAGGCCAGTTCGGCGGGCTCGGCTGCTCCGTCCGGACCGCAGTAGCCGAGCTCGTTGGGCGGGAAGGCGTACCGGGTGAACAGCTCGTACCCGGCCGGCAGCGGGGAATGGACGACCATCGCGCTACCCCGCGTTCCCGACGAGCAGTTGTCCCAGCGCGAGGCCGCCGTCGTTGGGTGGTACCCGGCAGGCGGTGAGCGCGTGGATCCCGCTGTCGCGCAGGCCCGCCAGCGTCAACCGGAGCAGCAGCGCGTTCTGGAACACGCCGCCGGTCAGCGCGACGGGACCACCCGCGGCCAGACGCGCGAGGTCGACGACGAGGTCCGCGACGGCCTGGTGGAAGCGCGCACTGATGACCGCGGGTGGCACGTGTGCCCGCAGGTCGGCGATCACCGCGGCGAGAACGGGCGCCGCATCGAAGGTCACCGGTCGGCGGTCCGTGTACATCGCGAAGGCGTACGCCGTTGCGCCGGTAGGGGTGTGACGTGCCTGCCCCTCCAGTTCGATCGCGGCCTGCGCCTCGTAGTCGACGGTCTGGCGTACCCCGATCAACGCCGAGACGGCGTCGAACAGGCGGCCCATGCTCGACGTGGGTACACAGCCCGTTCCGGTGTTCAGTTGGCCGCACAGCGCGCGGCGTTCGCCCTCGGGACACGCCCGAACCGGTGGCAGGTCGGCATCCCACGGGATGCCTGCCGCCCACAGATGCGACAGCGCCATCCGGTAGGGCCGCCGCACGCTCACGTCACCGCCCGCGAGCGGCACATACGCGAGGTGGGCGATGCGCTCGAAACCCTTGTAGTCGGCGAGCAGGACCTCGCCGCCCCACACCGCGCCGTCGGACCCGAAACCGGTGCCGTCGAACGCGATACCGAGCACGCGCGCTGACCCGTCCAAGCCGTGCTCGGCCATGACCGCCGCGATGTGCGCGTGGTGATGCTGCACCGACCGCACCGGCCGGCCCCCGGCGTTGCGGTGTGCCCAGGCCGTCGAACGGTATCCCGGGTGCGCGTCGGCGGCGAGCATGCGCGGCGTGGTGCCGGTGAGTGCCTGCAGGTGCGTCACCGCGCGGTCGAAAGCCGACAGCGCGGCGAGATCGTCCATGTCGCCGATGTAGCCGCTGAGCCACGCGTACTCGTGGTCGCCGACGGCGACGGTGTTCTTGAGATCGGCGCCCACCGCCAGCGTCGGCACGACCGGGACCGGTAACGCCACCGGCAGCGGCGCGTAGCCGCGGGACCGGCGGATCGCCATCTCGGAGACCTCGTCGTCGTCGACGACGCGGACCACGGAGTCGTCACACGGCACCAGGATCGCGCGGTCGTGTGTCAACCATGCGTCGGCGAGGCCCGACAGACGTTGCAGCGCATCGTCGTCGGCGAAGCAGATCGGTTCGCCGCTGAGGTTGGCCGAGGTCATGACCAGCGCTGCAGGTCCCGGCGGGTCACCGGGAAGCCCGAACAGCAGGGCGTGCAGCGGACTGTAGGCCAGCATCACGCCCAGATCGGGGTTGTGTGGGGAAACCTCGGGGCAGACGAGGGTCTCGGACCGGCGTGGTATCAGCACGATGGGACGCTGCGGTCCGCACAGCAGGCGCGCCGCGACGTCGCCGACCTCGGCGACCGCGCGTGCGGTGGCGAGTTCGGCCACCATCACCGCGAACGGCTTGTCACCCCGGCGTTTCCGGTGTCTGAGTTCGGCGACGCTCACGCGGTTTGCGGCATCGCACGCGAGGTGGTAACCGCCTATGCCCTTGACCGCGACGATGCCGCCGGTGGCCAGCAGTTGCCGCGCGCGCTGCAGCGCGTGTTCACCGGTGGCGTGTTCACCCTCTGTGGTGAGCAAGCGCAGCGTGGGCCCACAGTTCGGGCAGCACACCGGTTGCGCGTGGAACCGCCGGTCGTCCGGATCGCGGTATTCGCGGGCGCACTCGGTGCACATCGGGAAGCCGGCCATGGTGGTGCTCGCGCGGTCGTACGGCAACGACGCGATGATCGTGAACCGCGGCCCGCAGTTCGTGCAGTTGATGAATGCGTGGCGATGGCGGCGGTTGGCCGGATCCCGTTGCTCGGCGGCGCAGTCCCGGCACATCGCGACATCCGGTGACACCAGGGTGCGCCCACCATCGGCACGTGAGGTGTCGGTGATGCGAAAGCCCGTGCCGCCCACGGTCGTGATGCGCCGTACCTCGACGGACTCGATCACCGCGAGCGGGGGAGGGCCGTCGTGCAGCCGCTGCAGGAACCGCTCGAGATCGCCCTCGTCACCCTCGATCTCGATGATCGCACCGGAACTGTCGTTGCGTACGTGCCCGGTCAGGCCCATCGCCGCGGCCGTGGTGTAGACGAACGGACGGAACCCGACCCCCTGGACGACGCCGTGCACGTCGATGCGGAGCCGCAGGCGCGCGGTCACGGCGCACCCCCGAGGGAGTCGGGCCGACCGCGTCCCATCAGTTCGAGGCCCTCCAGCGCGGCCTGCGCCCCGGCGGCGTCGGTCTTCTCGACGACGAAACCCATGTGGATGACCACCCAGTCGCCTTCGGCGAACGTCTCCTCGGGCAGCATGCCGACATTGACCTTGCGATGCTCACCCGCGACGTCGACCAGGGCGAGTTGTCCGCCGTAGCCGTCGAGCATCCGGACCACCCGTCCGGGAATTCCCAGGCACATGTCAGGTCCTCCGCACCGGGGTCCGGTGATCTGCCACCGCGGATCTGATCGCCTCGACCGCAGCGGGGACGGCGGCGGCGACCGCGTCGGACAGTCCGATGCCTTCGGCGACACTGCCCACCTCACAACCGATCACGACCGTGGGCGGCACGGCGCCGCCGAGGGCGCGCACGGTCGCGAACACGGCCGCGGGATCCATGGCGTGCGCATCGAGGCCGGGGGTCGTGTCCATGGGGTCGGCCTCGAAGACGCGTAGGGTCCCGGGCCGGACGCGACACGGCAGGGCGTCGACCAGCACCAGGAGGTCCCAGCCCTCGAGCAGGTCGTACGCCAGGTGCAGCCCGCGGATTCCGTAGTCGCACAGACGGACACCCGCGGCAGCCACGTCCGGTGGCACACGGCGCAGCACCTCGGGACCGAACCCGTCGTCACCGAGGAAGATGTTGCCGATGCCGGCCACCAGGACCGAGTGCGTGATCGTCACTCCTCACATACGCCGCATCTTCAGATACCGCTGCGCGTCCGGTATCGAACGAACTCCGACCACCACGCCCGCGACCACCACGGCCGCGACGACGACGACCGCGGCCCACCCGACTGCTTCCATCTGGCACTCCTCTCACTGCGTCCGCTCATATGGGTTCGATTTCGTCCGGCGCGAAGTACAGGTAACGGCCGTACCAGTCGTGCAGGTCGGCCGCCGGATCGTCGTCGAGCACCACACCGACATGCCGTTCGCCGTCGACGTCCTCGTGAATGGAGGCCACCCAGGCGATCCGGTTGTCGAAGAACAGATCCTGTGCGTCGGCGCGGCGAGACGGATGCAGCCGCACCCGGCAGCCGCGGCTGACCGCGACACCGTTGACCAGCACGGCATCGACCGCCGGGTCGACGGCGTTGTCCGCCAGCGGATCCCACCACGGCACGCCGTCGGGGACCTCCGGGAGCAGGCTGGACCGCTCATCGTCGGTGGTGCGCAGTACGCCGTGCAGGTCGAGCATCGCCTCGGCGGACATGGCGTCGCACCGGTCGATGATCTGCGCGGCGAGCGGGTCGGTCGCGCGCGCCAGCAGCTTCTCCTCGTCGGTCAGCGCCATCACGCGCAGGGTGAGGATCTCGTCGATCTCGCACGAGTCGTACAGGGCGCCCCGGCTCTGCGCGGCGATCTGGGGGTGGTCGTAGAGGATGATCGGTGAGACCAGCATGAGATCTCGGGTCCCGTCGGGCCCGGCCAGAACCGGGAAGCAGCGGTGCCGCTCACACCGCGACACTGCTTCGGCCGCGCGATCATCCGGTTCGAGCAGTGACACGAACTCGCCGTCGTCGATCTCGGCGATCAGGTGGGTGCCGAGGAACGACACCGCGGTCGCGCTCTGCCTGTCCTCGACCGGAGCGGCGCGGTTGCGCACCGTCATCGTCACCCGGAACAGGTCGCCGTCGGGTTCGGCCCGAAGGAGCAGTTCACCGCACAGGGCCCGGCGGGTGCGAACCAGACGCCCGCCCTCGACGGTCTCGATCTCGCGGCCGCCTTCGACGGTGATCGGGTGCGTTCGCGAAGTCGTGAGATCATCGACATCGAACGGGCCGAGGGTGACCTGCTGCGCGACGGCCTCGTCCCAGCTCAGCCATGAGCCCGCGGTGGACACGAGTTCGTCGACGGGGACGAAACTTTCGCGCGCGGCGTCGTCGAGGTGGCGGCGCTCGGCCGACCTGTGCTGCAGCTGCAGGAAACGGACCGTCACCGAGAGCCGTCCGCGGCCGTCGCCGCGGACGAGGAGCTGTGCGGACATCGAGCTGTTCTCGCCGATCCCGGCGGATTCGGCGCCTTCGGGCCCCAGAACGCCCCACTGCCAACGGCACTGGTTCTTGGCCGCATCCCCACGGTAGGGGTACAGCAGGTAACCCTCGTAGAGCACGGCATCGGCGACTGCGAGGACCTGTTCTGTGGCGGTGCTCATGGGATGTCCTCCCGGGCCAGCAGTGTGCCGACCGCTTCGTCGAACGACAGCAACCCCCGCTGGGTCTTGTACCCGGCGAGCCGCTCGAGGGTGTCGCGGTCCAGCCGCAGCCAGCCGGTGTGGGGGAAGTGCCGCTCCATCAGGAGCTGCCACACCGCGACGGGCATGTCGACGTGGTCCTCGCGGTCCCACGGGATGTGCTGGACCGCGAGCCCGCCTGCACCGCGGGTGAACACGGTGCCGCTGAACAGGAATTGCAGCGGCACCGTGCCCTCCCGCAGTGCGTGCAGATATTTCGACGCCGCGACCTCGAAGTCGTACGTGCAGTTCAACGCCAGGTCGATCTGTGTGGCGCCGGTGAAGCCGGGGACCATCGCCGCCGTGTGCTGCCACAGGAACGTGTGCTGCGTGGTGTTCCAGCGGTCGCGGGGCCCGAACAGATCCAGTAGACCGGCGGCCTCGGCGTCGGTGTAGGCGCGCCGTAGCGGGTCGATGCGAACCTGACACCGCAGCGCGATCGCGTGCACAGGGTCTTCACCCGTCGCGGACACGCCCAGCCGCGCCGTCAGGATCGGTGTCACCGCAAAGGGTTCCGGCGCGATGTCGAGAACCGCGAAGGTGACCGCGAGCGGATCTGCGCCAAGGCTGGTCACGGCGGCACCTCCGTGCCCCGCTCGCGCAGCGAGTCGAAGAACTCCGCGATGTACCTGCGGACGTCCTGACCGCCGTCGAAGCCGCGCCACAGCAGCCGCAGCCTCCCCACGAACTCGTAGCACGTGTCGATGGGCACGAGATGACAAGCGGGAGCGGTGTTCTCGTCGTCGCCCTGGTCGACGCGGAGCATCAACGCCTCGGTGTCGTCGGCGAGCAGCGTGGCCCGTGGATCGGCGTTCTCGATGTCCTGCCAGGCGGTGAGGTCCAGTTCGGATTCGGTCGCGCCGGCCGGGCCCGGATAGAACGCGGCCACCCGTCCGAGGACGGAGTTGCGCATGAAGAACACCACACCGACCGGAATCTGCAGCGCCTCCAGTTCGCGCCTGTCCAGGGCGAATTGCGGAAACGTCAGGTAGCGATCCGGCACGGCGCGGTACCGCAGCTCGGCATGATCGTGGGTGAACAGCAGATAGCAGGCCCGGCACACGCACATCAGCTGCCGGCCTTCGACGTTGACGACGTGCTGGTGGTGCCCGCCGATCGGTTCTGCGCACATCTCGCAGCACTCGTCGGTGCTCGCAGCCGGGCCGCCACGGACGTCCCGGGTCGCGCGGATCCGGGCCAGGACGTCCTGCGGGCCGGTCACGGTCCGGCCTCACCTGCGGTGGACCACAGGGCCAGCGTCGGCACACCGTCACGCATCAGGACCGGCACGGGTTCGAGCTGGGCGGAATCCGACAGGCCCGCGTGGACCACGTCGAAACCGGTGGCGCAGTGCGGGCATCGCAACACCTGCCCGGTGAGCACCGCACCGGCGAACGTGCGGCCGCACGATGCGCAGCGGTCGTGGTAGGCGAAGTATTCGTCGCCGACCCGGCAGGCCATCACCGTGGCTCCGTCGACGCGGAACCCACCCACCTGACCGGGGGAGAGGCCGTCGAGCTCGGGGACCGCATGCCATTCGACGTGGCGCCTGCCGTCGGAGTGCACACGCGCCAGCAGCGATTGCGCGGGGATCACGGCAGCAGGTTCCGGTTCGGCGTTCACCACCTCGATCGACGACACCTCCGGGGCCGCGGCCAGCACGGCGTCGGAGATCGCGAGCTCCAAGGTGGCCGCCGACGACGGGCAGCTCTTGCAGCTGCCGCTGAACCGCAACCGCGCCACCGCACCGTCTGCCCCTGGCACGACGTCGAGCAGTCGGACATCACCGCCGTGGGAACCGAGATACGGCCGCACGCGGTCGAGGGCGTCGGCGATGCGGCGGTGCACCGGATGCGGGTGCAGGCCGTGCACCAACAGCAGGCTCGCCACCAGATCGTCGGCCGCGAACGTCCCGGCGAGCTCCGGTGCGGCCGTGACCGCGGCGCGCACCATGCGTTCCAGCGCGGCGCCGTAGAGGTCGGTGACCTCGCGCACCAACTGCTCGGCGCGGGCCCGCGCGGTCGGGCCGGCCGCGGCGTCGAGGAGGCTCTCGATCCGCTCACCCGCCGTGCGCCATCGGGCCTCGTCGCCGGACTGTGTGTCAACGGGAACGTCGGCAAGTGGCGTGACGGCGGGCGCCATGCGTCAGTCCCCGGTCGCGGACTGTGTCGGAGTGTGCAGCAGGTCCAAGGTTTTTCCGCCGCCGAGGTACATGTGCACACCGCACGGCAGGCACGGATCGAAGCTGCGCACCGTGCGCATGATGTCGATGCCCTTGAAGTGCTCCCGATCGTTCTCCTCGAAGATCGGCTGACCCTGCACGGCGTCCTCGTAGGGCCCCGGTGTGCCGTAGCTGTCACGGGGATTGGCGTTCCACGGCGTCGGTGGGTACGGGTGGTAGTTCGCGATCTTGCCGTCGCGGATCACCATGTGGTGGCTCAGCACGCCGCGAACGGCCTCGGTGAACCCGCAGCCGATGCCCTCGTCGGGCACCTCGAACTTCTCCCACGTCTTGGTGCGGCCCGCGCGGATCTCGGTGAGTGCCTTCTCGGCGAAGTGCAGCGCACACGCCGCGGCGTAGGCCTGGAAGTACGTCCTGGCGCGGTTGCGTTCGATGGTGTTGCTGCCCTTGGCCGGGATCTTCCACTCGAATTCGACGGGTCCCTTGAGCGCGGTCTTGGGCAGGTTGATCTGCACGCTGTTGCCGGTCGACCTGACGTAGCCGATGTCGACGAGGCCTGCCAGCGCGGTCGCCCACAACCGTGCGAGCGGTCCGCCCCCGGTGTCGAGGGCGAGGTGGTCCTTGCCGTCGAACCACCGCGGCGACATCACCCAGCTGTAGTTCTCGTCGAAGTCGCGCTTCTGCGGCTTGGGGTTGGTGTGCTGATTCCACGGATGCCGCCGGTCCACCGGATTGCCCAGCGGATCGGTCTTGACGAACATCTCCTGGTCTTCCCAGTCGTCGTAATAGCTGTGGCCCAACAGGATCCGGATGCCGAGGTTGATATCCACCAGCGATGTGGTGACCAGCTTGCCGTCGACGACCACGCCGGGGGTGACGAACATCTTGCGGCCCCAGGCCTCCATGTCGCGGTAGCTGAAGTTGCAGTGCTCGGGGTCCTGGAACGAACCCCAGCACCCCAGCAGCGTGCGGCGCAGACCCACCTGCTCGTACCCGGGCAGTGCCTCGTAGAAGAAGTCGAAGAGGTCGTCGTGCATCGGGACGACCTTCTTCATGAACTCGACGTAGCGCATCAACCGTGTCATGTAGTCGGTCATCAGCTGGATCGTCGCCACGGTGCCGACCCCGCCGGGATACAGCGTGGACGGGTGCACATGGCGACCTTCCATGAGGCAGAACATCTCTCGGGTCCACCGGCTGACCTGCAGCGCCTCACGGTAGAACTCGCCGGTGAACGGGTTGAGGGCCCGCATGATGTCGGCGATCGTCCGGTAGCCGTGCATGCCCGCGTGCGGCGCCTCGGTGTTCTCGGCCTTGGCCAGCACACTCGGATTGGTCTCGGAGACCATCTTCTCGCAGAAGTCCACCCCGACCAGGTTCTCCTGGAAGATGTTGTGGTCGAACATGTACTCCGCGGCCTCACCCAGGTTGACGATCCACTCGGCGACGTGGGGCGGTTGCACGCCGTAGGCCATGTTCTGGGCGTAGCACGAGCACGTGGCGTGGTTGTCACCGCAGATGCCGCAGATGCGACTGGTGATGAAGTGCGCGTCCCGCGGATCCTTGCCCTTCATGAACAGCGAGTAGCCCCGGAAGATCGACGACGTGCTGTGGCATTCGACGACCTCGCGGTTCTCGAAGTCGATCTTGGTGTAGATGCCGAGGCTGCCGACGATGCGTGTGATGGGGTCCCACGACATCTCCACCAGTTGGCCCGGCTCGCGTTCGGTGTCTGACGGCTTGGGAGCTGTGGTGGTCATCAGGATCTTCTTCCGTGAAGGACGCTGCGGGGGAGGAGATGTCGACACCGCGTCGAGGCGGTGGCGGACGTGGCTGCGGAGCCGACCCGCGCGGGCCGGCACCTACCAGGTGCGGGTGGCCCCGGATTCCAGCTTCGTACCGCGATGCCGCCACCGTGGTTCCTTGTCCACGGTGCGGCCGGTGATGTGGCGCAGGCTGCGGATGGCCGAGCCGTAGAGACCCGATGCGGCAGTGGAGACCTTGCCGCCGGGCGGCTCGTCCATGAACGGCATGAACTTGTCGGGGAATCCCGGCATCGTGCACCCGATGCAGATGCCGCCGACGTTGGGGCAGCCGCCGATACCGTTGATCCACCCGCGTTTCGGCACGTTGCACTTGACCACGGGGCCCCAACACCCGAGTTTGACAATGCATTTGGGGGAGCCGTACTCGGTGGCGAAGTCGCCCTGCTCGTAGTATCCGGCGCGGTCGCACCCCTCGTGCACCGACTGTCCGAACAGCCACTTCGGCCGCAGCGCGTCGTCCAGCGGGATCATGGGCGCCTGATCGGTGGCCATGTACAGCAGGTAGGTCAGGGTCTCGGCCAGGTTGTCGGGATGGATCGGGCAGCCCGGCACGCACACGATCGGTATGCCCGCCTTGCTCTTCCAGTCCCAGCCCAGATAGTCGGGCACGCCCATGGCGCCGGTCGGGTTACCGGCCATGGCATGGATCCCGCCGTAGGTGGCGCACGTGCCGACGGCGACCACCGCGGTGGCCTTCGGGGTGAGCCGGTCGAGCCACTCGCTCGTGGTGATCGGTTGCCCGGTCGCCGGGTCGTTACCGAACCCGCACCAATACCCTTCGTTCTTGATCTCCTCGTTGGGGATCGAGCCCTCGACGACGAGTACGAACGGGTCGAGTTCACCGCGTTCGGCTCTGAAGAACCAGGCGAGGAAATCGTCGGCCCCGCCCGTGGGCCCGCATTCGAAATCGATGAGGGGCCAGTGGACGGCGATCTTGGGCAGGCCGGGGAGCGCCCCGAGAGCGATCTCCTCGATGCTCGGTTGCGTGGCGGCAGTCAACGCCACAGAATCACCGTCACAACTCAATCCGGCGTTGATCCAAAGCACATGGATCAGTGCCTGTTCCGCCTTGACTGCAGCCTCCGTTGGCATACGTCACAGCTTTCCGGGGCCCGGGCTGGGGGTCCCAACGTCCCGAGTGAAGACGCGCGCGGTGTGTTCCAGCGCTGGAACTCGGTTTACTCCGGCGAGATCGGCTTTGTCAATGGATCCTTTCGCCCAACCACTCGTACCACGCCGAGAGACCATCGCCCCGCGTTGCCGAGGTCTGCAGGATGGTGACGGCAGGGTTCACCGATCGTGCGTAGCGACAACAGGTTTCGATGTCAAAGTTCACGTAGGGAAGCAGGTCGATCTTGTTGAGGATCACCAGCCCGGCCGCGGCGAACATGTGGGGGTACTTGAGGGGTTTGTCGGTGCCTTCGGTGACCGAGATGACGACGACCTTCTGGTACTCGCCGAGATCGAACAGCGCCGGACACACGAGGTTTCCGACATTCTCGATGAACAACAGCGAACCGGGGGAGGGATCGAGTGCGTCGATTGCACGGTGCACCATCGACGCGTCGAGGTGGCATCCGGCGCCGGTGTTGACCTGAACCGCGCGTGCGCCGGCCGCACGGATCCGGTCGGCGTCGAGCAGGGTCTCCTGATCGCCCTCGATCACCGCGACCGCGTGGTCACGCCCGAGATCGCGGATCGTGCGTTCGAGCAGCGTGGTCTTGCCCGCCCCCGGCGAACTCGTGATGTTGAGCGCCAGGATCCCGCGCGCGGTGAGCCATTCGCGGTTCTGTTGGGCGAGCATGTCGTTCTTGGCCAGCACGCGCTGTTCGAGCGTGACGGTCTCGGTGGGCGGGTGGTCGTGGGTGTGTGGGTGATCGTGATCGTGCTCGTGGTGGTGCGGCGGCGCTTCGCCGGCGAGGGTGACCGGGACACCGGCGCCGTCGGCCCCGCCGCATCCGCAGGTTGCGCACATGTCAGCTCACCTCCATCGACAGGATCCTGAGTTCGGCGCCCGCGGTCACCTCGACGTCGGCGCTGCCGCACGGGCACAGCAGGATGAGGTCGCCGAGGGTGAAGTCGGCGCCGCAGGTGCGGCAGTGGGCGGCGCCGGGGCGGATGTCGAGATCGAGCCGCGCGCCGTCGGCCGCCGTGCCCTCGGTGATCAGGTCGAAGCAGAACAGCATCGAGTCGGGGACCACCGCACACAACGCGCCCACCTCGAGGCGCACGCTGTGCACGCGCCGTCCCGCCGCGTGCTCACACACCGCATCGACGACGCTCTGGGTTATCGCCATCTCGTGCATCGCTGTCCGATCGGAC
This sequence comes from Mycolicibacterium smegmatis, assembly GCF_001457595.1. Lineage (GTDB taxonomy): Bacteria > Actinomycetota > Actinomycetes > Mycobacteriales > Mycobacteriaceae > Mycobacterium > Mycobacterium smegmatis. The sequence continues at coordinate 2,858,508 of NZ_LN831039.1, forward strand.
CCGGGATGCTCCCACGGTAGGCCTGTCGTGTGCCGTCCGGCGCAAAACCGCGATGCGGGTCCGGACAGCTCGGCGTGTCCACTTGAATCGAACAGGTGTTCGTCTACTGTGGTGAAGAGTTCGACCGGACTTGTCGGTGGTCTGCTCTAACGTCACGGCCAACCGATCGGAACACCGGTCAGACACGACTACTCGGAGAGGCACCACCATGGCGCAGCAGGCCCCAGATCGCGAAAAGGCCCTCGAACTGGCGATGGCCCAGATCGACAAGAATTTCGGCAAAGGCTCGGTGATGCGCCTCGGCGAAGAGGTGCGCCAGCCGATCTCGGTGATCCCCACCGGTTCCATCTCACTGGATGTGGCGCTCGGCATCGGCGGCCTGCCGCGGGGCCGCGTCATCGAGATCTACGGCCCGGAGTCCTCGGGTAAGACCACCGTGGCCCTGCATGCCGTCGCCAACGCGCAGGCCGCGGGCGGTATCGCGGCGTTCATCGACGCCGAGCACGCGCTGGATCCCGAGTACGCCAAAAAGCTGGGTGTGGACACCGACTCGCTGCTGGTGTCGCAGCCCGACACCGGTGAGCAGGCGCTGGAGATCGCCGACATGCTGGTGCGGTCCGGCGCGCTGGACATCATCGTCATCGACTCGGTCGCCGCCCTGGTGCCGCGCGCCGAGATCGAGGGCGAGATGGGTGACAGCCACGTCGGCCTGCAGGCCCGCCTGATGAGCCAGGCGCTGCGCAAGATGACCGGCGCGTTGAACAACTCGGGGACCACCGCGATCTTCATCAACCAGCTCCGCGAGAAGATCGGTGTGATGTTCGGCTCGCCCGAGACCACCACGGGCGGTAAGGCACTGAAGTTCTACGCCTCGGTCCGCCTCGACGTGCGCCGTATCGAGACGCTCAAGGACGGCACCGACGCGGTCGGTAACCGCACCCGCGTCAAGGTCGTCAAGAACAAGGTCTCCCCGCCGTTCAAGCAGGCCGAGTTCGACATCCTCTACGGCCAGGGCATCAGCCGCGAGGGTTCGCTCATCGACATGGGCGTCGAGCACGGCTTCATCCGCAAGTCCGGGTCCTGGTTCACCTACGAGGGTGAGCAGCTGGGCCAGGGCAAGGAGAACGCCCGCAAGTTCCTGCTGGAGAACACCGACGTCGCCAACGAGATCGAGAAGAAGATCAAAGAGAAGCTCGGTATCGGCGCCGTCGTGACCGCTGAAGCCGATGACGTCCTCCCGGCCCCGGTTGACTTCTGAGCCGTCGGACGTCCCCGACGGCGAGCAGGCGCAGGATCCTCGCACCCGTGAGGAGCAGGCCAAGAACGTCTGCCTGCGCCTGCTCACCGTGCGGGCACGTACCCGGGCCGAGCTCGAAACCCAGCTGACCAAGCGCGGCTATCCCGACGACGTCAGCGCCAGGGTTCTCGACCGGCTCACCGAGGTCGGCCTGATCGACGATGAGGACTTCGCCGAGCAGTGGGTGCGTTCACGCCACCTCAACGCCGGAAAAGGCAAGCGCGCCTTGGCTGTCGAGCTCCGTAAGAAGGGCGTGGACGACGAGGTGATCTCGTCGGCTCTGGCCGATCTCGACCCGGCCGCCGAGCGTCAACGGGCCGAGCAGTTGGTGCGCGACAAGTTGCGCCGCGAACGTCTCGACGGCACACCGGAAAACGACGTCAAGGTCACCCGCAGGCTCGTGGGCATGCTGGCGCGCCGCGGATACAACCAGTCGATGGCCTACGACGTGGTCAGCGTCGAGTTGGCCAACGAGCGGGAGCGCCGGCGGGTCTAGCGGTCGTGAGTCGGCTCCGGCACCGTCGTGACCGGGGACCACCGGGGCGGCGATCCGTTACTTGTCGGCCTGCCCGGTGAGCACATCGGCACCCGGCGCGCCCTCCTGTTCGACCGCTTCTGCGTGCATGGGTGCGGGGCCGCGGGTGGATCTGCGCAGCCTGCGTTCGATGCGTGTCGCCAGGGCCGACAGCGCGAAGTTCACGCTGATCATCAGGACCGCGATCACGATCAGTGCCGGCAGGTAGTTGCCGTAGGACGAACCGATGACGGTGCCTTGCCGCACCATCTCGACGAACGTGATCTGGTAGCCGATCGCGGTGTCCTTGAGCACCACCACCAACTGCGATACCAGCACGGGCAGCATCGCGGTGATGGCCTGCGGCAGCTGGATCATCCGCATGGTCTGCCACCACGACAAGCCGAGCGATGCGGCCGCCTCGGATTGCCCGCGGGGCAGGGAATGCACACCGGCGCGGACGATTTCGGCGATGACCGAACCGTTGTAGAGCGTGAGCCCGGTGATGACGCCGGCCAGCGCGAGGTGCTTGGACGGGAACACGTCGTACGCCGCGTAGAAGAAGTACGCGAAGATCATCATGATCAGCACCGGGACGGCGCGGAAGAACTCCACGATGACCGTGCACACCCAGCGGATCGGCCGGATCGGCGCCAACCGGCCGACCCCGAGCGCCAGCCCCAGGGCCAGCGCCAGCACGATCGACACCGCGGCCGCGGTCAGCGTGCCCTGCACGCCCGGCAACACGTAGGTCTTCCACAGGTTCGCGGTGAGGAACGGTTCCCACTTCTCCGACGTCAACTGGTTCTTGGTCCACAGTTGCCACAGCACGAACGCGACCACCAGTGTGCCGATCACCGCCGACACCGCGGTCAGGATCCCGTTGCGTACCCGCGCGCGCGGTCCGGGCGCGTCGAACAGAACCGATGCTCCGGTCACCGCGCCACCGCCAGTCTCTTCCCCAGCCAGCCGAACAACAGGCCCACCGGAAGCGTCAGGAGGATGAAGCCCAGCGCCATGATGGTGCCGACCGTCAGCAGCGCGGCGGTGTTCTCGATCATCGCCTTCATGAGCAGGGCGGCCTCGGCGACACCGATGGCCGAGGCGATCGTGGTGTTCTTGATCAGCGCGATCAACACCGACCCGAGCGGGATGATCACGGCGCGAAAAGCCTGCGGCAGCAGGATGTATCGCAGGTTCTGCCCGAACGTGAAACCGAGTGAGCGGGCCGCCTCGGCCTGACCCAGCGGCACGGTGTTCACACCCGACCGGATCGTCTCACACACGAAAGACGCGGTGTAGACGGTCAATCCGAGCACGGCGAGCCGGAAGTTGCTGTCGGCGATCGACGTGGGGGAGTTGGGGTCGACCAGCGTGATCCGCAGGGTCTGGCCGACGCCGAACGAGCAGAACAGGATGATGAGCGTCAGCGGGGTGTTGCGGACCACGTTGACATACGCCGTCCCCATCCAGTTCATCACCGGGATCGGTGCCAGCCGCATCGCGGCCAGCACCGTGCCCAGGATGAGCGCCCCAACCGCGGAGTACACCGTCAGTTGGATGGTTGTCCAGAACGCCGCGAAGATCTCGTCGCGGTACTCGTCGAATATTTCCACGGTTGAGGCGGCGTCCGATCAGTCGCGGTCGACGGCGGGAGGCTGCGGTGCCTGGATGCCTGCCGGTCCGAGGTTCTTGTCGAAGGCCTCTTTCCAGGCGCCGCTGGATTCCATCTTCTCGATCGCGTCGTTGATCTTGTTGCGCAGCTCGGTGTCGTCCTTCTTCAGGCCGATGCCGTAGCGCTCCTCGGAGAACGTGTCACCGACGAGCTTGAAGGTGCCTGGGGACTGTGCGGCGTAACCGGCGAGGATCACCTCGTCGGTGGTCAACGCGTCGACCGCGCCGTTCTTGAGCGCCTCGACGCACGCCGAGTAGGTGTCGTACTGCTGCAACTGCACGCCCGGGTACTCATCCTTGATCCGCTGGGCCGGCGTGGAACCCGACACCGAGCACAGCTTCTTGTTGTTCTCCAGCGACGCGGCGCCGGTGATGTCGTTGTTGTCGGCGCGCACCAGGAGGCTCTGCCCCGTGATCAGGTACGGCCCGGCGAAGTCGACCTTCTCCTTGCGGGAGTCGGTGATCGAGTAGGTGGCGGCGATGAAGTCGACCTGACCGTTCTGGATCAGCGTCTCCCGCTGCGCCGACGGGGCCTCCTTCCACTCGATCTGGTCCTCGCTGTAGCCCAGCTCGTTGGCCACGTACTTGGCGACGTCGACGTCGAACCCGGTGAGCGTGCCGTCGGGCTGCTTCAGACCGAGACCCGGCTGGTCGTACTTGGTTCCGATGACGATCGTGTCGCTGTCGCCGCCGCTGTCGCCACCACCGCATGCCGTCGCCGCGAACGGCAGGGCGATGGCGAGTGCGACAGCACCGGCGACGCGTTTGGGAATGGACCGCATTGTTCTGATTCCTTTCACCGGAACGTTAGTGATGCAGGATTTTGCCGAGAAAATCTTTGGCACGTTCGCTTTTCGGGTTGTCGAAGAACTCGGCAGGTGAGGAGTCCTCGACGATGGCGCCGTCGGACATGAACACCACGCGGTCCGACGCCCGGCGCGCGAAACCCATCTCGTGGGTGACCACGACCATGGTCATGCCCTCCGATGCCAGCGACGACATCACGGCGAGGACCTCGTTGATCATCTCCGGGTCGAGCGCGCTGGTGGGCTCGTCGAACAGCATGACCTTGGGGTTCATCGCCAGCGAGCGGGCGATCGCGACGCGCTGCTGCTGACCACCTGACAACTGGGCGGGGTACTTGTCGGCCTGGTTGGCCACCCCGACGCGTTCGAGGAGGGCGAGCGCGTTCTCCCTGGCCTTGTCCTTGGCGAACCTGCGGACCTTCATCGGCGCGAGGGTGACGTTCTCCAGGATTGTCTTGTGCGCGAACAGGTTGAACGACTGGAACACCATGCCCACATCCGAACGCAGCTGTGCGAGCCTGCGCCCCTCGGCGGGCAGGACCTTCCCGTCGACCATGATCGTGCCGGAATCGATGGTCTCGAGGCGATTGATCGTGCGGCACAACGTCGATTTGCCCGAGCCCGAGGGGCCGAGCACCACCACGACCTGACCCTTGCCGACGTCGAGGTTGATGTCCTTGAGCACATGGAGTTGCCCGAAGTGCTTGTTTACTCCCTGAAGTGAGATCATCGGCACATCTGATTGCGCCGCACCGTCGACCTGCGGCTGCTCGCCGGGGCTTCCCATGGGTGGAGACCTTACCCAGGGATCGGCCGGTCTGCCTGCATCTTGTGAATCCGCCGGGTTAACGTCCCGCGTGCGTACGTCCGTACCATGGGTCCGTGACTTCGATGGTGACCAGGGACGAGACAGCCGAGGCCGAGGGCCTGCGACCCGCTGTCGGCTCGTCGCGCGTTCGCACCTATCAGGTCCGCACGTACGGCTGTCAGATGAATGTGCACGACTCCGAGCGGCTGTCGGGGCTGCTGGAATCCGCCGGCTACCAGCGTGCGGCCGAAGGTACCGACGCCGACATCGTGGTGTTCAACACGTGCGCGGTACGTGAGAACGCCGACAACAAGCTGTACGGGAACCTGAGTCATCTCGCACCGCGCAAGCAGGCCGATCCGAACATGCAGATCGCCGTGGGCGGATGCCTCGCGCAGAAAGACCGTGACGCGGTGCTGCGCCGCGCCCCCTGGGTGGACGTCGTCTTCGGCACCCACAACATCGGGTCGCTGCCGACGCTGCTCGAGCGGGCCCGGCACAACCGCGAGGCCCAGGTCGAGATCGTCGAGGCGCTGCAGGAGTTCCCGTCGGCGCTGCCTGCCTCCCGTGAATCCGCTTACGCGGCATGGGTTTCCATCTCGGTCGGCTGCAACAACACCTGCACGTTCTGCATCGTGCCGTCGTTGCGTGGCAAGGAGGTCGACCGTCGGCCGGGCGACATCCTCGCCGAGGTGCAGTCACTCGTGGACCAGGGCGTGCTCGAGATCACGCTGCTCGGCCAGAACGTCAACGCCTACGGGGTCTCGTTTGCCGACCCGGAACTGCCCCGCGACCGCGGCGCGTTTGCCAAGCTGCTGCGGGCGTGCGGTGGCATCGACGGTCTCGAACGTGTCCGCTTCACTTCGCCGCACCCGGCCGAGTTCACCGACGACGTGATCGAGGCCATGGCGGCCACCCCCAATGTGTGCCCCACGCTGCACATGCCGCTGCAGTCGGGTTCCGACCGCATCCTCAAGGCCATGCGGCGCTCCTACCGCGCCGAGCGCTTCCTCGGGATCATCGACAAGGTGCGCGCGGCCATCCCGCACGCGGCCATCACCACCGATCTCATCGTCGGTTTCCCCGGCGAGACCGAAGAGGACTTCCAGGCCACGCTCGATGTCGTCGAGCGGGCGAGGTTCGCCGGCGCGTTCACGTTCCAGTACTCGAAGCGTCCGGGAACCCCCGCCGCCGACATGCCCGATCAGTTGCCCAAAGACGTTGTCAGCGAGCGTTATCAGCGCCTGATCGCGTTGCAGGAGCGCATCTCGCTGGAGCAGAACTCCGCGCAGATCGGCCAGACCGTCGAACTTCTCGTCGCCACCGGCGAGGGCCGCAAGGACGCGAGCACCGCGCGCATGTCCGGGCGGGCCCGCGACGGGCGCCTGGTGCATTTTCTGCCCGGGGACAACGTGATCCGGCCGGGTGACGTCGTGACCACCACCGTCACCGGGGCGGCGCCGCACCACCTGATCGCCGACGCCCCGATCATCGAACACCGCCGCACCCGCGCGGGCGACGCGCACGCGGCAGGCCAGAAACCCCGCACCGGTGTGGGTCTCGGCATGCCGCGCATCGGCGCGCCCGCGCCGAGTACGGCGGCAGAAGGGTGTGGCTGTTGAACGCCAAGAACCACGACAAGGACTTCGAGCAGTTCAAGGGCGATCTCGACGCCGTCGAACGCAAGGTCGCAGGCGAGTTCGATCCCGGTGCGCGTGCACTGGTGGTCGCGATCCTGGTGTTCGTGCTGCTGGGTTCGTTCCTGCTGCCGCACACCGGCAGCAGCAAGGGTTTCGACGTGCTGGTCGGCAATGCCATCGCGGTCGGCGACGGTGTGTCACTGCCGTCGCGGGTGTTCACCTGGCTGGCGCTGGTGTTCTCGGTCGGCTTCTCCGTGCTGGCGCTGCTGACCCGCCGGTGGGCGCTGGCCTGGGTGGCCCTGGCCGGCTCGGCGGTCGCCAGTGCGCTCGGCATGCTCGCGGTGTGGTCGCGCCAGACCGCGGGGGACAACCCGGGCCCGGGATACGGCCTGATCATCGCCTGGCTGACGGTGATCGTGCTCACGTTCCACTGGGCGCGGGTGGTGTGGTCGCGCACCGCGGTTCAACTCGCCGCCGAGGCGCGGCGCCGCGACGCGGCCGCGCAGCACCAGCAGAACGGACTGCTCGACGGACTCGACAAACCCGACAAGACCGGTGAGAAGGACGACGGCCCCGGCAAGGACGAGCCGGGGGCCGGTCACTAGCCCCCGGGGCCCGTCACCTCAGCGGCGCTTCTCCAGCGATTCTGCCGCGGCCTCGGCCCACTGCCGCCACTGTGCGGCGCTGGCACGCGCCTCCTCGGCATCCTTGGTCCGCCCCGCGGCCTCGGCCTTCTCGGCCTGCCGTTCGAACTGCTCGGCGCGGGCACGGAACTGATCGGCACGCGCCTTGGCCTCGGGATCGACACCACCCGTGGGTGCCTCCCGGATCTTCTTCTCGATCGCGCGCAGGCGGCGTTCGAGTTCGGCGGCGCGTTCGCGCGGCACCTTGCCGATGGCGTCCCACTTGTCGCCGATCACGCGCAGCGCGGCCCGCGCGGCCTCGTTGTCCGACAGGTCGATCTTCTCGGCCTCGGCCAGCAGGGCCTCCTTGGCCGCGGCGTTCGCCTTGAACTCGGCATCACGCTCGGCATGGGCGGCGTTGCGCGCCGAGAAGAACGTGTCCTGGGCGGCCTTGAAGCGCTGCCACAGTGCGTCGTCGACGTCCTTGGCGGCGCGCCCCGCGGCTTTCCACTCGGCAAGCAGGTCGCGGAACGCCGCGCTCGTGGCGCCCCAGTCGGTCGAATCGGCCAGTGCCTCGGCACGCTCGCACAGTGCCTCCTTGGCCTGGCGGGCGCTCACTCGGCTGCGGTCGAGCTCGGCGAAATGCGAACCGCGGCGACGGTTGAACGTCTCGCGGGCCGCCGAGTAGCGCTTCCACAACGCGTCGTCGGTTTTTCGCTCCAGCCCGGTGATGGTGCGCCACTCGTCGAGGATCTCGCGCAGGCGGTCGCCCGCGGCCTTCCACTGCGTGGAGTTGGCGGCGATGTCCTCGGCCTCGGCGGCCAGCGCCTCTTTGCGCGCGGTCTGCGCGGCGCGGTACTCGTCGCGCTGCGCGCGCTCGTTCTGGGCGGCCTCGTCGGCCTGCTCCAGGATCGAGGACAGACGCGCGCTCAATGCGTCGACGTCGCCGAGCACAGATGCGGTGGGCAGGCTCTCGGCGAGCGCGGCCGCGGCGGACTTGATCTTGCGGGCGTCGCCGGTACCGGTGGCCAGGCGCCGCTCCAGCAGCGCGACCTCGGTGTGCAGATCGTCGTAACGCCTGCCGAAGTGCGCGAACGCCGACTCGGTGTCACCGGCCTGCCATGCGCCGATGACCCGTTCGCCGGATCCGGTGATCAGCCACACCGTGCCGTCCGGGTCGACGCGCCCGAACCGGTGCGGATCACTGGACGGCGCTGCCGCGACGACCGGAGCCACCCGACTGGGACGGGGAACGGGCCGGGGTGTTGGGTGGGGCGTGGGCCGGGGGGTGGGCTTGGGGGTGGCGCCGCCTGGCTCACTGGTTGTCATATCCGCTCCTCGTACTCCGCGCGGTGGCCCGCGCATCTGCCGCGCGACGCGGCGCCCGATTGCTGTCAGCTTCGACCGCTATTCAAGCAGGTCGTGCTGCGCTGTGCCCATGGCTTTAGGCTCAATGCCCCCACAAACTCGAATGACGGACCTGGAGGCGGGATGAATCGGGCGGACATCGCGGCCCTGCTCGCGCTCGGAGCGGCCCTGTGTATCGCCATCGGCGACGTCATCCACCAGCGGTCCGCCCACGACGTCACCGACGATTCCGTGAGCCACCTCGGCCTGTTCAAGCGGCTGTTGCGCGACGGCCGGTGGTGGCTGGGCAGCGGTGTCGCGGCGGCCGGCTTCGCCCTGCAGGCGGCCGCGCTCGGGCTCGGATCGGTGTTGCTGGTGCAGGCCCTGCTGGTCACCTCGCTGCTGTTCGCCCTGCCCATCAACGCTCGGTTGACCCGTCGTCGCGTGACCCGTTGGGAGTGGATGTGGGCCGCGCTGCTGGCCGGGGCGGTCGCGGTCATCGTGACCGTCGGCAACCCGACCGCCGGGCATGCGCGTGCGCCGTGGGAGGCCTGGACCCTGGTGCTGGCCGTGCTGGGACCTGCCGTGGCGGTCTGCCTCGTGGGAGCGCGGATCTTCACCGGCGCGCGCAGCGCGGTGCTGCTTGCGTTGGTCTCCGGGGCCCTGTGGGGCGTGTTCGCGGTGCTCACCAAGGGTGTGGTGAACCATCTGCTGGTCCACAGCTGGGGCGGGGTGTTCACGCTGCTGCGCGTGCCCGAGCTGTACGTCTGGATCCTGGTGGCGATCGCGGGCACGGTGGTGCAGCAGTCGTCGTTTCGCGCCGGGGCGCTGACTGCATCGTTGCCGACCATGACGGTCACCGAACCGGTCGTGGCCTCGGTACTGGGCATCGTGGTGCTCGGCGAGACCCTGCGCCCGGGTGACGCGGGCTGGGTCACGCTCGTCGCGGCCATCGCCGTCATGGTGGCCGCGACCGTGGCGCTGGCGCGCGGTGAGGCCGCCGAAGAACCGGCAACCGTGCCCGCACACTAATTTGGTCACGTGCTCAGCGCCATCGCGATCGTCCCCGCCGCACCCCTGCTGGTGCCCGAACTCATGGGTGCCGCGGCCGCCGAGATGGCGCCGTTGCGCGACGCGGCACTCGCGGCGGCCGCCGAGTTGCCCGCGCGCTGGGTGTCCGTCGGGACCGGCGCGGCCGACGCGACCTTCGGGCCGGACCAGTGCGGGACGTTCGCCGGATACGGCGCCGACGTCCCGGTGACGCTGGGACCTGTGACGAACATCACCCCGGTCGAGCTGCCGCTGAGCGCCCTCGTCGCGGGCTGGTTGCGGGGCCGGGTCGCCCCGCAGGCAGTGGTGGACGCCCGGGTGTACGCCGCAGCGACGCCCGCCGGAGATGCCGTGGAGATCGGCCGCGGGCTGCGCACCGAGATCGACGCGACCGCCGAACCGGTCGGCGTCCTCGTCGTCGCCGACGGCGCGCACACCCTTTCACCGTCCGCGCCGGGCGGTTACCGGCCGGAGTCGGTGGCCGCGCAGCACGCGCTCGACGAGGCCCTGGCCTCGGGGGACGCTTCGGCGCTCGCGTCGTTGCCGGACGTGAGCGTGGGCCGGGTGGCGCACGAGGTGCTCGCGGGTCTGGCCGGGGCCGCGCCGCGCACCGCCCGCGAGCTGTACCGCGGGGCGCCGTACGGCGTCGGGTATTTCGTGGGTGTGTGGTTGCCGTGAACCGTCCTCTGGCCGTCATCGGGCCGACCGGCACCGGCAAGTCCGCGCTCGCGCTGGAGTTCGCCGAACGCGTCGGCGGTGAGATCGTCAACGCCGACGCGATGCAGCAGTACCGCGGCATGGACATCGGCACCGCCAAGCTGACGGTCGAGGAGCGCCGCGGGATCCCGCACCATCAACTCGACGTGCTCGACGTCGTCGAGACCGCGACCGTGGCGCGTTATCAGCAGGCCGCGGCCGCCGACATCGAGACGATCGCCGCGCGCGGGGCGACTCCGGTCATCGTCGGCGGATCGATGCTCTACATCCAGTCGCTGCTCGACGAGTGGTCGTTCCCCGCCACCGATCCCGCGGTGCGTGCGAAGTACGAGGCGCGCCTGGCCGAGATCGGCGTCGCCGCGCTGCACGCCGAACTGGCCCGTGTCGACCCCGCGGCCGCGGCGTCGATCCTGCCGACCGACGGCAGGCGCATCGTGCGCGCCCTGGAGGTCGTCGAGCTCACCGGCGAGCCCTTCGCGGCGTCGGCCCCCACCATCGGCGCACCGCGCTGGGACACCGCGATCATCGGATTAGATTGGGACACAGCGGTTCTCGACGAACGTCTGGCGCAGCGAACCGACAAGATGTTCGCCGACGGGCTGGTGCGCGAGGTGGTCGACCTGCTGGAGCGCGGACTGCGTGACGGCGTCACGGCCGCGCGGGCGCTGGGATACGCGCAGGTGCTCGCCGATCTCGACGCCGGCGGCGACGGATCCGGCGCGCGTGAGCCCACGTTCATCGGCACCCGCCGGTACGTGCGCCGCCAGCGGTCGTGGTTCCGCCGCGACCATCGCGTGGTGTGGCTCGACGGCGCGTCCGAAGGGCTGGTGGACGACGCGCTGCGGGTGTGGCGAGCCGTATCCTGAACGGGTGATCTTCGCCAAAGGGCACGGCACCGAGAACGATTTCGTGGTGCTGCCCGACCTCGACGCAGCGCTGTCGCTGACCCCGTCCGCGGTGGCCGCGCTGTGCGACCGCCGCCGCGGTCTCGGCGCCGACGGCGTGCTGCGGGTGACCCGGGCCGGTGCGGCCCGGGCGGCGGGAGTGTTCGACCGGCTGCCCGACGGGGTGGCCGCCGGTGACTGGTACATGGACTACCGCAACGCCGACGGTTCGATCGCCCAGATGTGCGGCAACGGCGTGCGGGTGTTCGCGCACTACCTGCGGGCCTCGGGTCTGGAGAGCGGCGACGAGTTCGTCGTCGGCTCGTTGGCCGGTCCGCGGCCCGTCGTCCTGCACGGATTCGACCCGGCACGCGCGACGACGGCCGAGGTCACCGTCGAGATGGGCAAGGCCAACCAGTTCGGCGCAGGAAGCGCCGTGGTGGGCGGCCGCAGCTTCGACGGCCTGGCCGTCGACGTCGGCAACCCGCACCTGGCGTGCGTCGGGATCAGCGCCGACGACCTTGCGGCCCTCGACGTCGCCGCGCCGGTGTCGTTCGATCCTGCGTTGTTCCCCGACGGCGTCAACGTCGAGGTGCTCACGGCCCCGGTCGACGGCGCGGTGTCCATGCGCGTGCACGAACGCGGCGTCGGGGAAACTCGGTCATGCGGCACCGGAACGGTTGCGGCGACCGTGGCCGCGCTCGCCCACGACGGCGCCGACACCGGGACCCTGCGCGTGCGCATCCCCGGCGGCGAGGTGACGGTCACGGTCACCGAATCCACCAGCTACCTGCGCGGACCCTCTGTGCTCGTGGCCCGCGGCGAACTCGATCCACACTGGTGGCACGCTGTTGCCGGCTAATTGGGGTGCGCGATACCCGTCGGCCGTGCCAACCTGGAAGTACATATGACCTATCCAGAGAATTCCGTCGCGCCCAGCACCGGTGAGCTGGCCCTCGAAGATCGCGCCTCACTGCGCCGTGTCGCCGGGCTGTCCACCGAACTCGCCGACGTCAGCGAAGTCGAATACCGCCAGCTGCGGCTGGAGCGCGTCGTGTTGGTCGGGGTGTGGACCGAAGGGTCCGCGGCCGACGCCGAGGCGAGCCTGGCCGAGTTGGCCGCGCTCGCCGAGACCGCGGGCTCCGAGGTGCTCGAAGGCCTCATCCAGCGGCGCGACAAACCCGACCCCTCCACTTACATCGGCTCGGGCAAGGCCGCCGAGCTGCGCGAGGTGGTCCTCGCCACCGGCGCCGACACCGTGATCTGCGACGGCGAGCTCTCACCGGCACAGCTCAACGCGCTGGAGAAGGCCGTCAAGGTCAAGGTGATCGACCGCACGGCGCTGATCCTCGACATCTTCGCCCAGCACGCCACCAGCCGTGAGGGCAAGGCCCAGGTATCACTGGCCCAGATGGAGTACATGCTGCCGCGGCTGCGCGGCTGGGGCGAATCGATGTCCCGGCAGGCAGGCGGACGCGCGGGCGGCGCGGGCGGCGGCGTGGGCACCCGCGGTCCGGGCGAGACCAAGATCGAGACCGACCGTCGCCGCATCCGTGAGCGGATGGCCAAGCTGCGCCGCGAGATCCGCGACATGAAGAAGATCCGCGACACCCAGCGCGGCAGCAGGCGACGCAGCGAGATCCCGTCGGTCGCGATCGTCGGCTACACCAACGCAGGCAAGTCCAGCCTGCTCAACGCGCTCACCGGAGCGGGCGTGCTGGTCGAGAACGCGTTGTTCGCGACGCTCGAACCCACCACGCGCCGTGGTGAATTCGAAGACGGCAGACCGTTCGTGCTGACCGACACCGTCGGGTTCGTGCGGCACCTGCCCACACAGTTGGTCGAGGCCTTCCGGTCCACGCTGGAGGAAGTGGTCGACGCCGATCTGCTGATCCACGTGGTCGACGGATCCGACGTCAACCCGCTGGCGCAGATCAACGCGGTCCGCACGGTGATCAACGAGGTCGTCGCCGAGTACGACATCGCTCCGCCGCCGGAACTGCTGGTGGTCAACAAGATCGACGCGGCCACCGGGGTGGGGCTCGCGCAGCTGCGACGCGCGCTGCCCGACGCGGTGTTCGTCTCGGCGCGCACCGGCGACGGTCTCGACAAGCTGCGCTCGCGCATGGGGGAGTTGGTGGAATCCACCGATGCCACCGTCGACGTGACCATTCCCTACGACCGCGGTGACCTCGTCGCGCGCGTGCACACCGACGGTCATGTGGACGCGACCGAGCACACCGACGCAGGTACCCGCATCAAGGCGCGTGTGCCGGCACCGCTCGCCGCGACGTTGCGCGAGTACGCCACGTTCGCCTGACAGACGTGCCCGTCAGGAGGTCAGGCCGCGTCCTTCGCGTCGGACGCCGCCTTGGTGTCCTTCGCGTCGGTGGTGGCCTTCTTCGGGTTCGAGCCGCCCTTGGCCGGGCGGTCGATGCCCAGCGCCTTGCTGACCGACTTCACGAGATCGCGGACCGGATGGCCTTTGATGCCAAGGGCTTTGCGCAGTGACGGCAGTTGGGCCTTGCCGGAGGTACCGGTGCCTGCCGTCATGCCCTCGTTCGGCTTGGCGATCGGGCTGATGCGGATCAGCGGCTTACCGTTCGCCTTCGGGGTCTCGACCGCGTCGGTGTCGGCGGGTGCGGTAACTTCGGGCGCCGCGGCCGCCGTGACATCGCCCGTGACCGTGCCCTGATCCGTGGGCTGGTCGGTGGGCTGGACCGGTTCGGTGCCCGTGTCGGTGGTCTTGACGTCGACTTTCGGGTCGACAGTCTTGACGTCGACTTTGTTGGTGTTCTTGCCGACGACGTCCGTGACGGCCTGGATGCGATTCTCGGTGTCACCGGTCTGAGGGGCCGGCGCCTGGACCGTCGCGGTGACCGTGGGGCCGGTCGACCCGGGCAGCGGCGTGAGGCCCGGCGTCAGTGCCGCGTTGATGCCTTCGGGGATGTCGTTGATGAGGTCGCTCACCAGCTTGACCAGATTGATGCGGGGGATCAGCCCGGCCGGGGTGGGCCTGCCGTAATTGGTCCGGTCGTAACCGGTTTCGATCAGGGTCTGGGTGAGCGGTGAGATCAGGTCGACGATCGGGATGATCAGCGCCGAGGTGCCCGTCGCGGCGCCGAGATCCAGCAGCGGCTGCATGATGGGCAGGGTCTTGGCGGGCAGCGTCACGTAGATCGTGTCGCCGTGGCGCTGGCAGTGGTTGGCTGCCGTGCACCCGTCGGGCGCATTGGCGGCCTCGATCGCCATTTTCACCTCGTCCGGGGTGTAGCCGTACGGCGTCGCGGTCGGGGGCTCGTCGTCGTCGGGCGCCAGATACGTGCCGTGCACGTACCAGAACCCGGCCAGGGCGTTCGCGGTCGCCAGCAGGTTCAGCGGGTACGCCGGGAAGTCGACGACGCCGTCGTACATCAACGCGAAGTCGGTGGCGCAGTGGGTGCCGTCGGAATGCTCACACGTGTCGGTGGGCGTCGGGTTACCGAAGGTCGCGTCGAGGATCGGCACCGTGCCGAGGAACGCGAGCCGTTCGAAGAAGCCGCCGTTGGGGCGCTGCGGGTTGCCGATGAAGAAGAAGTTCAGGTGATCGGCGTTGTCCGGGTTGTCGAGGTTGCCCTTGACGATGCTCGCCACCGTCGCGCCCTGCGAGTACCCGAAGATCGAGATGTCGTCGGTGTCGGTGAAGTCGGGATTCACCAGCACGTTGTTGTACCGGGTGGTCAGGCTGGTGACGCCGCTGCCCACCGACACGTTCCACTTGGCGCCTTCGAGCCCGCCCCAACCTGGCAGCGGGATCGGCCAGAACTGGGCGATGTAGGGCACCGCGATGGGCGGTTCGCACCCGCCGACGCAGTCGCCACCCGGGACCAGGTAGTGGTTGACCGCGTTCTCCATGTAGTTCTGCACGACAGCCGGGTTGGGGGTGCCCGTACCCGGGACGATCAAGGCGTACGTGGCCACCAGGCGCACGGCCGACGAGATCGTCGACGCGAACGCGAGTGCCACGGTGCCGATCAGCACCACCAACGTGATCAGCAGTGTCCGAGAAACCGAACGTGCGTGAGTACCCATCGGCCCGTGTCTCCTTCTGCCGAATCAGCAAAAGGAATCTTCGCACCAGAGGGCGATTGTCACGTGGAAACGCGAAAAGTTTCCGTCAGCGCAACGTGCGGATCACCGGTGGCTCATGAGCCCGGACCGGTGGGACGGGTCCGGAAAACTTCTCGATCTCGACGAGGACGTGCGCGCCCGTGCAACCCTTGGCCAGTGACGACGTGCCGACATCATCGGTGAGGACGTTCGGATTTCCGTGCAAACACAAAGAATCCGGATCGGCGGGATCGGCCGGGTCATACCATGCGCCGGTCGCGAGTTGCACCACGCGCGGCAGCACGCCGTCGTCGATCACCACCCCGGCCAGGCACGCGCCGCGGTCGTTGAACACCCGCACCACATCACCGTCGGTGAGGCCGCGGGCGGCGGCGTCCGACGGGTGCATGCGGACCGGTTCGCGCCCTTGGACTTTCGAGGACTGGCTGGTCGCGCCGCCGTCGAGCTGGCTGTGCAGCCTGCTCGCGGGCTGATTGGCCAGCAGGTGCAACGGATACCGGCGGGCGCGTTCGCCGCCCAGCCATTCGGCCGGCTCGTACCAGCGGGGGTGGCCCGCACAGTCGTCGTAACCGAAGCTGTCGATGTCCTCGGAGAAGATCTCGATGCGTCCGCTCGGTGTGCCCAGCGGATGTGCCTGCGGGTCGGCGCGGAAGTCCTCGAACAGCGTCAGTCCGGTGTCGGTGGGCAGCTCCACGTGGCCCGCGGCCCAGAACTCGGCGAAGCTCGGGACCGCGAAATCCAGCCCGGCGGCCCACTTCTCGTACAGATGCACGAGCCATTCCCACGCAGTGCGGCCCTCGGTGAACTGCTCGCCGAAGCCCAGTCGTTCGGCGAGCGCCGAGAAGGTCGTGTAATCGTCGCGGGAGTCGGCGTACGGTTCGGCCAACTGCGGCATGGCCACCAGCAGCGGATCGTTATTTGACCCCGAGAAGTCGTTGCGCTCGAACGACGTTGTCGACGGCACGACGATGTCGGCGTGCTTGGCCATCGCCGTCCAGTACGGATCGTGCACCACGATGGTGTCCACGCGGCCCAGCGCGCGGCGCAGCCGCGGGATGTTCTGGTGGTGGTGGAACGGATTGCCGCCCGACCAGTACACGCACTTGATGTCGGGGTAGGTGAGCCGTAAACCGTTGTAGTCGAACGGCTCACCGGGATGCAGCAGCATGTCGGTGACGGCCGCCACCGGGATGAACGTCCGCACCGGGTTGGGGCCCTGCGGCAGCGAGGGCAGGCGGCACCGCAGCGGCGCGAGTCCGGGTTCGTTCATCGAGCCGTAGCCGTGGCCGAATCCGCCGCCGGGAAGCCCGATCTGGCCCAGCATCGCGGCCAGCGTGACACCCATCCACGGCGCCTGCTCGCCGTGGCGCGTGCGCTGCAGCGACCAGCTCACCGTGACGATGGTGCGCTCGGCGGCCATCCGGTGCGCCAGTGCCCTCAGGGTGTCGGCGCTCAAACCGCTGATGTGTGCCGCCCATTCGGGAGATTTCGCCACGCCGTCGTCGTGGCCGAGCAGATAGCGTTCGAAGCGTTCGTATCCCGTGCAGTGGGTGTCGAGGAACTCGCGGTCGGCCAGGCCCTCGGTGGCGAGCACATACGCCAGCCCGAGCATCACCGCGACATCGGTGCCGGGACGCAGCGCCAGCCACTGGCAGTCGCCGTCGACGTCGTCACGCAAAGGACTGAACGACACGATGCGTCCGCCGCGGCCGCGGAAACGCCGCAGCGCGTCGCGCATCGGGTGCGCGGAGGTGCCGCCGTCGTTGATACCCGTGTTCTTCAGCGGCATCCCGCCGAAACACACCATCAGACCGGTGTGTTCGACGATGACATCCCACTGGGTCGAGCGTTTGAACAGGTCGTCGTGTGTGCCGACCACGCGCGGCATGATCGCCCCGGTGGCGCCCAGGCTGTAGGAGTGGCGCGAAAAGGTGTAACCGCCAAGCATCTTCAAGAAGCGGTGCACCTGGCTCTGGGCGTGGTGGAACCGGCCGGCGCTCGACCAGCCGTAGGACCCGCCGTAGATCGCCTCGTTGCCGTAGGTGTCGACCACGCGCCGGAGTTCGGTTGCGAGCAGGTCGGTCAGCTCGTCCCAGGACACCGCGACGAACTCGTCGGCACCGCGCTCGGTGCTCGGTCCCGGGCCGTCACGCAGCCATCCGCGCCGCACGGCCGGGCCGGTGATGCGCGCGCGGTGCCGGATCGAACCGGGCATGTTCCCCAGCAGCGGTGACGGATCGGCGTCGTCGGGGGGTGGGTTCACGGCCGCGATGTCGCCGTCGACGATCTCAGCGGAGAAAACCCCCCAATGCGTGAGGCTCGTGGGGGAGTGCGGCATACCGCGAGTTTACGGTCGCCCGTCGGGCGTCGTGCGTCCACCGTGACGCCGCCGATTCCGGCTCATCCGGGCGCACGTAACCTGGACTGCTGTCTGCGCGGATTTCCTTCTGCAGCCGATTTTCGGAAGTATTACACCGAATTTGTCCGAGTTTTTTGGTCAAGATCGGCGATGGTCCTTTGTAATCGGAGCTTGCTGACGCAGAGTTGTCGGCGAGATAGATTTCGGGGAGCTTTGCCGAGCTAGCGGGAGGGTGCATGACGAGGCCGGGAGCGAAGCTGAACACCGCTGTTCGGCGGCTGACGATCGGCCTGCTCGCAGTCGCCCTTGCGGGACTGCTGGTGCCGTCGGTCGCGGCTGCGACGCCGGAGTCCGACGCCGACGCGGCGATCAACTCCGCATGGGAGGTCAGCGGCGGCGACGGCGGCCCGCTGGGACCCCGGCAGGGTGATGTCTACGCGATCGGCGCGGGATTCGGCCAGGACTTCACCGGCGGCAAGATGTTCTTCACCCCCGACACCGGCGCCCACTACGTCCAGGGCGCGATCCTGGAGAAGTACGAAGCGCTGGGCGGCCCTGCCGACAGCGATCTCGGGTTCCCGACCATCGACGAGGGCGCCGGACGCGCACCCGACAGTCGCAACTCCACGTTCAGCGCCCCCGACAATCCGGTGATCTTCTGGACCCCCGACACCGGTGCGCGCGTGGTGCGCGGCGCGATCAACGCCGCGTGGGACAAGCTCGGCGGTTCGGCCGGCGTGCTGGGTGTGCCCGCCGACGACGAGACCTACGACGGCGACGTGGTGCGCCAGAAGTTCACGGGCGGCGAGCTGTCGTGGAACCGGAAGACCAAGGCGTTCACCACGGTTCCGCCCGAACTCGCCGATCAGCTGAAAGACCTTCAGATCCCGGATGATCCGGCCTCGGCGATCGCCGCCGCGCGCCGCGCGGCAGGCGGCCCGATGGGCCCGCTCGGCGCAAAGGACGGCGACGTCTACAAGATCGGCGACGCGGGCGGCCTTGGCCAGAACTTCGCGGGCGGCAAGATCTTCTACAGCCCGGAGACCGGCGCCAACGTGATCAGCGGCCAGGTCCTCGAGAAGTACGAGAGCGTCGGCGGCCCGCAGGGCGATCTGGGTTTCCCGACCAGCAGCGAGGACGAGGGCGGGCTGGGCCCGAACAGCCGGATCGCCACGTTCGCGGCCCCCGACAAGCCGGTGATCTTCTGGACACCCGACTACGGCGCCGTGATCGTGCGCGGCGCCATGAACGCGGCGTGGGAGAAGCTCGGTGGCGCGACCGGGACGCTCGGCGCGCCGACGGCCGACCAGACCGAGGACGGCACCGTCATCACCCAGAAGTTCAGTGGTGGCGCCATCTCGTGGGACCGCGCCGACAACACCTTCACCACCGAGCCGTCGAACCTGGCGTCCGAACTGGCGGGGCTGCAGATTCCCGGGGCCGAGCAGGCGCCGCCGCCGGCGGCCGAGGCGCCACAGGCCGAAGACGAGTCCAAGCCGTTCTCGTGGCACTGGAGCTGGTGGTGGCTGGTCGCGCTGATCCCGGTGCTGCTGCTCGCCGGGCTCGTGGTGGGTGCGGCGCTGTGGCACCGGCGCCGCAACCGCGACGACGGATTCGACCACGAACCGTTCGACGACGACCACTACGACGATCGGCATGACGATCGGCACGACGATCGCTACGGCGACTCCTACGAGGACCGTTACGACGACGGCCCGCACGACGACGGTCCGCACGACGACCGTGCGCCGCACACCGACTACCGCGAAGGCCGCTTCGACGCCGACCGCTACCGCGACGAGGACGCTGCGGGAGTTTCCGATGCGGATCCGTACGCGCCCGACGCCGACACCCGCGCCGACACCCTCGACGACGCCGTGACATCGCGGTTTGCCGATCCCTACCACGAGAACGAGACCGCCGGGTCGCCGTTCGACGGCCCGACCGACGTCTCGATGCCGATCAGCCAGTGGGCCGCCCCCGGCGACCGTCCCGGCGAGGACCAACCCGAGAACCCCGAAGAGCCGGCGCAACGGGACGATTTCGGAGACGACTTCGACCATGCCGAGGACGACGCGTTCGAACGCGACGAGGCCGACGACGAGTTCGACGACGACCGCGAGGACGACGACTTCGACACCGACGAAGATCTGGCCGACCGTGCCGACGTCGAGGCGGACCTCGAAGATGATCTGGAAGACGACCTCGAAGACGACTACGAGGACGATCTCGACGAGGAAACCTCCGGTGGGGCAGGAGCCGGGACCGCGGCCGCCGGAGCGGCGGCCGCGGCAGCTGCTGCGGCGAGCACGTTCGGCGGGCCGGTGCCGGTCGGCGCGGGGTTCAACCGTCCGGCGTTCGAGGAGCAGGAAGACCCCGACAATGTCGACACCGCACCGACGCGAGTGGTGACGCCCGCGGATCTGCGCAGTGACCCGCCGAGCGGGCGCCACGCGGCGATCGAATTCGACGAACCGATTCCGAGTGCCACCGCGCTTCACCTGCCCCTGGACGATCCGCAGGAGGCTCCCGACGGCTATCCGATCAAGGCGGACACCAAGACCGGCATGTACTGGGCGCCCGACAGTGCGGACTATGAGGACGCGGTCGCCGAGATCTGGTTCGCCAGTGAGGAGTTCGCCCGCACGAACGGATTCGTACGGGCGAACTGACAGCCGCGGTCAGATCTTGCGGATGACGGTGACGACCTTGCCCAGGACGGCCGCGTCGTTGCCGGGAATCGGGTCGTAGGCCGGGTTGTGCGGCATGAGCCACACCTGACCGCGTGCGCGCTTGAAGGTCTTGACCGTGGCCTCGCCGTCGATCATGGCCGCGACGATGTCGCCGTTGTCCGCGACGTTCTGTTGGCGCACCACCACCCAGTCGCCATCGCAGATCGCGGCGTCGATCATCGAGTCGCCGACGACCTTGAGCAGGAACAGCGAGCCCTCGCCGACCAGTTCCCGCGGCAGTGGGAACACGTCCTCGACGGCCTCCTCGGCCAGGATCGGACCGCCTGCGGCGATACGCCCCAGAACCGGCACGAACGTGGGTTCCGGTAGCGCGTCGGAGCCCGCGACGTCGGTGGTGACCACGGCAGCGGCCGCCGGATCGTCGGCCGCGCGGACATCGACGGCCCTGGGCCGGTTGGGATCCCTGCGCAGATACCCCTTGCGTTCGAGGGTGCGGAGTTGGTGGGCCACCGAAGAGGTGGACGTGAGGCCGACGGCGTCGCCGATCTCTCGGATGCTCGGTGGGTAACCCCGACTGGTCACCGAGGCGCGGATGACCTCGAGGATGGTGCGCTGACGTTCTGTGAGGCCGTTGTCGACGGCGCGGCGCCGACCGGCGCCGTCCGCATCGGCCGGGCTTTCGGTACTGCCGTCCGTGAACTCGCCGGTGTCGTCGCTCATGGCGCCGAATCTAATACCTGTCCGAACATTAATCAAACATGTGTTCGAGGCGTGTCGCCGCGCTGACGTCGAAGGATGGCTCGCGTGGGGGTGTCCTGGGGCTGTTCGGAGGCGCGTGCGATGCGGTCGCGGCCGACGCCGCCCGGAGTTGTCGGTACCCCGTTCTATATTTCGCAACAGTTCGATCACACGTTCTATCCTTCGAACATGTGAGCGACTATATTCGAACACAGGAGCGAATACGCCGGACGAAAGGCAGTCAGATGGCCATCCTCGACATCCCCGTCGACATTCCCGTCGCAGCGAACGTGGCCACGCGCCGCACGGGCGGTGCCGGCGCACGCGCCGCGGCTGCGCGGACCCCGGATCGAGGTTCTGTCCGGACCGTGCCTGCGTCTCGGCGTGTGCGGCCGCGCGGGGAGCGTCCGGTGCGCCGTCCGCAGCCCGGCCGTCCCGGCGGTGCGGCCCTGCGTCACCGCGGCACCGGTGTCCTGATGTCCCGCGCGTCGCATCGTCGCCCGATCACCCCGGCCACCACGGTGGTGCTGGCCCTGGTCGCCGCCGGTATCACGGTGTGGCTCGGTCTCGTCGCGCAGTTCGGCGGGGTGCTGGGCTCGTCGGCGCCGGTCTCGGTGCCCAGTGAGCTGGCCGTCGTGCAGGTGCAGTCGGGGGAGACGTTGCAGCAGGTGGCCCGCCGCGTCGCGCCTGACGCCCCGGTCGCCGCGGTGGTCCAGCAGATCCGTGACCTCAACCAGTTGGAGTCCGCCGCGCTCGACGCCGGGCAGACGCTGATCGCCCCCGTCGGCTGAGGCTCGAAATGGGCGGTGAATCGGCCTGGCAGGCAATACCGCTCGCCGGCGAGATGCGCCGATATGCGCCACTGCAGACGGCGGTGAGTCAGCCGCGACCGACACAGGTACGCTCAAGAGCGCTCGAACTGTTGGTCTGGCGGCGTGACGAAGGAGCGGTGATGCATTGTCCGTTCTGCCGTCATCCTGATTCCAGGGTGGTCGACTCCCGCGAAACCGATGAGGGGCAGGCCATCCGGCGACGACGCTCGTGCCCCGAGTGCGGCAGGCGTTTCACCACGGTCGAGACCGCGGTGCTCGCGGTGGTCAAGCGTAGCGGCGTGAGTGAACCGTTCAGCCGCGAGAAGGTCATCCGCGGAGTCCGGCGCGCATGTCAGGGCCGCGACGTCGACGACGACGCGCTCAACGTCCTGGCGCAGAAGGTCGAGGACGCCGTGCGTGGCCTCGGCACCCCCGAGATACCCAGCCATGAGGTCGGTCTGGCCATCCTGGGACCGTTGCGTGAACTCGACGAGGTCGCCTACCTGCGCTTCGCGTCCGTGTACCGGTCGTTCTCGTCCGCCGAGGATTTCGAGCGGGAGATCGAGGCGCTCCGCGCCCACCGCGGTGCGTAGAGGTGTGCCCAGAGCCGCCTAGAGTTCGAGCTGCCTGGTCCCGTCGTTGACCACCCGGCCCGCCACCTGAACCCAGCCCTCCGGGCTCCACCTGGTGCGAATCACCGAGCCCTTGCCCTGCACGATCGTCAGATCCCGGCTCAGATAGTCGGTGATCCGGACCGCGGCCGCGCCGGTCGCCTCATCCTCCCGGATGCCCAGGTTCGTCGCGAACATGCGGGATCGCAGGACGCCCTCGTTCTTGTCGCTCCACGTCCACAGATAGTGCTGGACGTCGTCGTCGTAGTCGTCCGGGTCGGCGGACATCAGTTCCTCGGCGGAGGGCAGGTCGTAGATCGCGAACTCCGGCGCCCATTCCGAACGTGCGCTGATCGCGGCGAGGTCGCCGTCGTAGGTCACCTGCACGATGCCCGCGGGAACCTGCAGCGTCTTGATGGGCCTGCCGATGTCCCGGAGGTACCACGCCGCGCCGACAGTGGGATGCCCGGCGAAGGGCAACTCCGAGGCCGGCGTGAAGATGCGTGCGTGGGCGGTGTGGCTGTCGGGTCCTGGGAGATCGATGAATATCGTTTCGCTGTAACCCAATTCCTTGGCGATGCGCTGCCGGTCTGCGGGATCCACAGTGCTGTTGTCGACCACGCCGAGCGGATTGCCGAACTTGCCGTCGGAGTCGGTGAAAACTCGCAACACGGTCACGTCGATGGCCATGACACGATGCTACGTGCCTGAAACGGCCCGTACGGTCAGGTTGCGCTGCGCTCGTCGACGCCCATCGCCTCGATGACGGCGACCTGCGTGTCGAGGGACCCGCTCATCGTCGAGCGGTTGGCGCCCGTGCGCAGCAGATCGCGCAGTAGATCCTGGTCGTACACTGCGGGTTCGGTGGAATCGATGAACTGCTCGACGACCTCGACGAAACGGTCCGGGTCGTCGTGGAACGGAAAATGCCCGGACCCCTCGAAGATCTCCAACCGGGAACCGGGCATCGCGGCGTGGGCCATCTCGGCATGGCTGACCGGGATCACCGAATCGCAGTCGCCCCAGATGAGCTGCACCGGAACGGATTCGGTCAGATAACAGCGGTCGAGCATGGTCACGACCTGGCCGCGCCAGTCCACCACGGCCCGCAGTGTGCGGGCGAACGCCGACGACGCGGTCGGTTCCGGCAGGTCGGCGAGGATACGGAGCATGTCGGGGATGTCGCGGCCAACGCCGGTCGACCCGAACACGGTGCCCGCCACCTTGCCCGCGATCTGCAGGGACGGCAGCACCAGCGGAAGGCGCAGCAGGGCGAGCGCCTCGCTGCCCATCGGCAGCGACGCGATGCGCAGCGCCACGTTGACGTCCTTGGTGACGCCGCCCGCGCCGACGAGGATCAACCGGTCGACGAACTGGGGGAACTGGTAGGCGAACTGCATGGCGACGCCGCCGCCGAGGGAGTGCCCGACGACCGTGACCCGGTCGATGTCGAGCACGCTGAGCAGATCCCGCATGCCGTTGGCGTACGCGGCCACGGAGTAGTCGGCGCGCGGCTTGTCGGACCGCCCGTGCCCGAGCAGATCCGGCGCGATGACCGTGAAGCGCTGCGCCAGGGTGGACTGCACGGTGTGCCACGTCGTCGAGTTGTCGCCGATCCCGTGGATCAACAGGATCGCCGGGCCGGACCCGGCGATGCGGAACGCCCGCCGGTAGCCGTGGATCGTGCGGAACTCCAGCCTGGGGCTGACCTCACGTACCGTGCGCAGGTTGGGCTTTCGCTCGGTCATGTCCGTCAACCTCGCCCTCAGCCCTGATCGGGCACGTCGTCAGTGGTTGTCACCGTTCCCCGAATCCGTCCCCGAACCCCTCCCCGTGGCCGTCCTTGTACTTGTCGTCCTTGAACTTCTCGCCGGCCTGCTGCGCGAGGAACCGCTCGAACTCGGCGCCCAGTTCGTCGCCGCTGGGCAAATCCTCGTCGCGAGCGAGCAGGGATCGGTTCTCCTGCGCCGCAATGAATGCATCGTACTGGCGCTCGAGCGCACTCACCACTTGGGCGACCTCGGGGCTGGCCTCGACCTGCTCGTTGATCTTGGTGTACACCTCGGCTCCGGCCTCGGACAGTGCGGCGAGCGGCAATTCCAGCGAACCGGTCCTGGCCACCTCGGCCAGCAGCGCCTCCGCCGCGGGCGGGTACGCCGTCTGTGCCAGGTAGTGCGGCACGTGCACGGTGAATCCGACCACCTCGTGGCCGTGCTGGGCCATGCGGAACTCCAGCAGGTTGGACACGCTGGCAGGCACCTGCACCTCGCCCACCCACGGCGTGTGTTCGGCGATGAGTTCCTTGTTGTTCGAGTGCGCCGTCAGGTTGACGGGCCGCGTGTGCGGGACGGCCATCGGGATGGTGCCAAGGCCGATCACCTGGCGCACGCCGAGCTGTTCGGCCAGCAGACGCACCGCGGTGATGAAACGCTCCCAGCGCAGGTCCGGTTCGAGGCCGGCCAGCAGCAGGAACGGTGTGCCGACGGTGTCGTGCAGTGCGTACAGGTTCAGTTCGGGCTCTTCGTACGCGGTGAAGTGGTCGGTCTTGAACGTCATGAGGGGGCGACGCGACCGGTAGTCGAGCAGTTCGTCGATCGCGAACGACGCCACGAGCTCGGTGTCGAGCGACTTCTTGAGGTGCTCGGCGGCAAGCCGTATCGCGTGGCCCGCGTCGGAGAACCCCTCCAACGCGTGGATCAGGACCGGCCCGCGGCCGTCCGACGATGACAACTGTGGCGCGGGAAACTCAAGCTCGTACATCCCGCTCTGGTCGGGTTGATAGCGCTGTTGTGGGTTTTCGTTGTCTGCCATCCGTCTCGTCTCCTCGTCACGGCAGCCCGGCCCCGGGCCTTGCTGGAACCACGTACCGTGCCACCTAGTGTCGCGCATTCCGGTCCGGCAGGCGCGCGCCGCCCCGCATCTTCCTTCGAACAGATGCGCCCGGTCCCGCATTCCGTCCGCGCCCATGCTGGTCAGGCAATATCGATTGGTATGAGAACGCGTCGACCTGCGGTGTCGCACCGGGCCCGGCTCACCGGGCCGGCCGGTGCGGTGGTGATGGTGCTCACCATGGCGGCATGCGCAGGCGGGGCGTCCGACCGCACTGCCACCTCCACCGGGGTACCCGACCCCGGCCCGATCTCACCCGGTGTGGCAAAGGCGGAATCTTTTCCTGCATCTGTGCACCCCGCCGTCCCGGATCCGCGGATCGGTGCCTTGTTCCTGGGCGGGGGACCGGTGCACACCTGCACCGGCACCGTTCTCGACAGCCGGACGCAGGACCTGGTCCTGACAGCCGCGCACTGCCTGGCCGACGGTGTCGACACGACGTTCGTGCCCGGATTCGACCCGGCGGCCGCGGATACCGACCCGTGGCACGTCACCGCCGTCTACCTCGACCCGCGCTGGCTCGCCGATCAGGACGAGCAGGCGGACTTCGCGATCGTGCGTGTCACCCGCCACGACGGCACGACCATCGAGCAGCAGGTCGGTGGTGGGCTGGCGCTCGCGTCGGCTCCCGCTGCGGGGACCGCGGTGGCCGTGACGGGATACCTGGTGGGTGAGGGCGGCGCATTGACCTGCCGCGGTGTCACGACGATGGCCGACGACGGGTTTCCTTCGCTCGAATGTGCCGGTGTGGCAGACGGTTTCAGCGGAGCGCCCTGGGTGACGGGATCCGCGGTGGCCGGGCTCGTCGGGGGACTCGACGGCGGCGGGTGCGACGAGGACACGTCGTACTCGCCACGGTTCGACGGGGGTGTGGAGCGGCTGCTGGCGCGTGCGGAGGCGGGGGATGCCTCCGATGCCGGGGACGCCGCGCCCGCGGCCGACGCACCCGCCTGTTGAGGTTCTACGTCCGGAACCGGCTGAGCGCGCGCAGCTTGTTCATCACGTCCAGCGCGGCGACCTTGTAGGCCTCGGAGAACGTCGGATAGTTGAACACCGCGTCGACGAGATATTCGATGGTGCCGCCGCAGCCCATCACGGCCTGGCCGATGTGCACCATCTCGGTCGCGCTGGTGCCGAAGATGTGCACGCCGAGCAGGCGCAGGTCCTCGGTCGAGACGAGCAGTTTGAGCATGCCGTACGAGTCGCCTGCGATCTGACCGCGCGCGAGTTCGCGGTAGCGCGACACCCCGACCTCGTACGGGATGGCGTTCTTGGTCAGGTCCACCTCGGTGGCACCGACGTAGGACACCTCGGGGATCGAGTAGATGCCGATGGGCTGCAGATCGGTCATGCCCTTGGCCGGTTCGCCGAACGCGTGATAGGCGGCCAGCCTGCCCTGGTCCATCGACGTGGCGGCCAGGGCCGGGAACCCGATGACGTCGCCGACGGCGTAGATGTGGTCGACCTTGGTCTGGAAGTTGCTGTCGACCGTGATGCGCCCGCGTCCATCGACCCCGAGTCCCGCGTTGGCCAGATCGAGGTGCTCGGTCTGGCCCTGCCGCCCCGCGGAGTACATGACCGTGTCGGCGGGGATCTGCTTGCCGCTGGCGAGCGTGGTCACGGTGCCTGCGGAGCCCACGTCGACGGCGGTGACCTCCTCGCCGAAGCGGAACGTGACCGCCAGGTCGCGCAGGTGGAACTTGAGCGCCTCCACGATCTCCGGATCGCAGAATTCGAGCATGTTGTCGCGCTTCTCGACGACGGTGACCTTGGTGCCGAGCGCGGCGAACATCGACGCGTACTCGATGCCGATCACCCCGGCGCCGACGACCACCATCGATGCGGGCAGGGACACCAGGTCGAGGATGCCGTCGGAGTCGAGCACCCGTCGCTCGTCGAACTCGACGCCCGCAGGCCGTGCGGGTTTGGTGCCGGTGGCGATGACGATGTACTCGCCTCTGACCATCGTGCGTTCACCGTGCGAGGGTTCCTCGACGAGCACGGTGTGCGGGTCGACGAAGCGCCCGTGCCCGCTGATGATGTCGACCCGGTTGCGCATCAACTGGCTGCGGACGACGTCCTGCTCCCGGCTGATCACATGCTGTGTGCGGGCCATGAGGTCCGCCGGGGTGATCTTCTCTTTGACGCGGTAGCTGGCCCCGTACAGTTCGCGCTGGTTCATCCCGGTGAGGTAGACGACGGCCTCACGCAGCGTCTTCGACGGGATCGTGCCGGTGTTGACGCACACCCCGCCCAGCATCTGGCCGCGCTCCACGACCGCCACACTCTTCCCGAGTTTGGCGGCTGCGATCGCCGCTTTCTGCCCGCCCGGTCCTGACCCGATGACGACCAGGTCGTACTCCAGCATCGAACCCATGGTCAGTGTGTACGCCGCTGTCGGCGCGCGTGCACGCCGGAGACGCGCAATGGCGCGTGAACAGTTTGTTTCGGAAGTTGTCCCCAGAGCCGATTTCGTCCACAGCCACTCGTCGCAGCCGGTTTTCGGGGTGAACGGCGTCGGCGCCGGTTGCCACGGTCGGCACATGACACCTTCACCGCACACACCGGATTTTCGTATCAACCGGCCCGGATCGTTGATCGCGGCGCTGCCCGCCGTGCTCGGGTTCGTGCCCGAGAAGTCCCTGGTGCTGGCCACCATCGAGAGTGGCGAGCTGGGATGTGTTCTGCGCACCGATCTCTCACTCGCCATGCGCGAGGGGACGGCTCACCTGGCCGAGGTGGCCGCCGCAGGCGAACCGCACGCCGTGATCGCGGTCATCGTCGACGCCGACGGCGCGGACTGTGTGCACTGCCACGAGAACCACGCCACCCTGGCCGAGGATGTCGCGATCGAGCTGAGCGCACGCGGTATCGAACTGTTGGCGGTTCACGTCGTCGACCGCATCGACGCGGGCGGGCGCTGGCACTGCGCCGACGGCTGCGGACGCAACGGGGTTGTCGAGGATCCCTACGCCTCACCGCTGGCCCTCGCTGCCGTCCTCGACGGTCGTCGGCTCTACAAGCGCAGGGCCGACCTGCAGGCCGTCGTCGCCGCCGACCCGGTACGTGCGGAGAAGATCGCCGAGGCCATCAGCGCGGTCGCGCCGCGTTCAGGACGCCGCAGGCTCTCGGCGGTCCGGGCGGACATCAACGCCGCGATCACCGCGGCCGCACGTCTGGCCGACGGGCGCACCCTGACCGTGCGCCAGCAGGCCCGGATCGCCCTGGCGTTGACCGACACACGGGTCCGCGACACGCTCTACGCGCTGGCCATCGGGGAGACCGCCGGACAGGCCGAGTCGCTGTGGGCCGAGCTGTCCCGGTCGCTGCCCGCCCCGTGGCGCGTGGAAGCGCTTGTGCAGCTCGCGTTTTCGGCCTATGTGCGTGGCGACGGACCATTGGCGGGCATCGCGTTGGACGCCGCGTTGCGGTGCATTCCCACGCACCGCATGGCGAGCATGCTCGACACCGCGTTGCAGTCCGGGATGCCGCCCGATCAGGTGCGTGAACTCGCGCTCACGGGGTACCGGCAGGCCGAGCGTCTCGGCGTGCAGTTACCGCCGCGCAGAACATTCGGCGACGGTCTGCGGTCGGCGGGTGCCTGAGGCGGCCGCCGCAAGGCCTCCGCGGCGGATCAGACCTTCTCGACCTTGACGGCGTGGGCCATGTGGTGCGGCAGCTCGACCTGCTCGTGGCCGGGGATCACGATCATCACGCCGCCGTTGTTGTTGGCCTCGACCGTCACCCTCGCGTTGGGGACCACGCCGGCCTCCTTGAGCCGCCCGATGAGGTCCGTATCGCCCTGCACGTGTTCGGTCAGCTGGCGGACCACCACGGCCACCGGCATGCCGACCGGAAGCTCGGTGAGGCGGACCAGGCTCACGTCCTCGGTGTTGACGCCCGGCGTGACGCCCAGCTCGGTCAGCCCGGGGATGGGGTTGCCGAACGGGGAGGTGGTGGGGTTGTCGAGCACCTGGACCAGCCGGCGCTCGACCTCCTCGCTCATGACGTGCTCCCAGCGGCACGCCTCGGCGTGGACGTCCTCCCACGGCAGGCCGATCACGTCGACCAGAAGCCGCTCGGCGAGCCGGTGCTTACGCATCACGGCCACCGCGAGAGCGCGGCCCTTGTCGGTCAGTTCGAGGTGCCGGTCACCCGCGACGTGCAACAGACCGTCGCGCTCCATGCGCGAGACCGTCTGGCTCACGGTGGGGCCACTCTGGTCGAGTCGCTCGGCGATGCGCGCCCGCAGCGGCACGACGCCCTCTTCCTCGAGGTCGTAAATCGTCCGCAGGTACATCTCGGTGGTATCGACAAGATCGTTCATGCGCGCCTTCCCAGCCCAAACTCAACGAACAGTCTACCGTTTTTGCGGCCTGAACTGCGGCGCATCCGCGCCGCGCGGGTCACAGGCCCCACCTGGCCGTTTGCCCTGCACGCTGCCATCGCCGCGCGTGCTGCGACGCCGGTGCGAACACGAATGTGCCCGCCGCGTCGCGGCGGGCACATCCTGATGTCGCTTTCGTTGTCGCATCGAGCCGGCGGCTCGACCGCATCAGCTCGCGTAGGAGCGGAGGCGGTCGGCACGCTCGCCGTTGCGGAGCTTCGCCATGACCTCGCGCTCGATCTGGCGGACCCGCTCACGCGAGAGGCCGAACAGCTTGCCGATCTGGTCGAGGGTGCGGGGCTGACCGTCGTCGAGCCCGAACCGCAGGCGGATGACCTGCTGCTCGCGCTCGTCGAGCGTGGCGAGCACGTAACGGATGTCGGTGTGCAGAAGCTCCGAGATGACGGCGTTCTCGGCGGACATGGCCTCGGAATCCTCGATGAAGTCGCCCAGCGGCGCTTCCTCGTCGGTTCCGACCGGCATGTCGAGGCTCACCGGGTCGCGGCTGTGCTCAAGCAGGTCGTTGATCTTCTCGACCGGGATACCCGACTCTTCGGCGAGTTCCTCGTCGGTGGCCTCGCGCCCGAGGTTCTGGTGCATCTCACGCTTGATGCGGGCGAGCTTGTTGACCTGCTCGACGAGGTGGACGGGCAGCCGGATGGTGCGGCTCTGGTCGGCCATGCCGCGGGTGATGGCCTGCCGGATCCACCACGTGGCGTACGTGGAGAACTTGAAGCCCTTGGTGTAGTCGAACTTCTCCATCGCCCGGATCAGACCCAGGTTCCCCTCCTGGATCAGGTCGAGCAACGGCATCCCGCGACCGGTGTAGCGCTTGGCCAGCGAGACCACGAGGCGCAGGTTGGCCTCGAGCAGGTGTCGCCGTGCCGCCTCGCCGTCGCGGACCACCGCTTGGAGATCACGCTTGCGCGCCTCGCCCAGTCGCTTCTTGGTGTCCAGCAGATGCTGCGCGTACAACCCGGCCTCGATGCGCTTGGCGAGTTCTACTTCGTCTGCGGCATTGAGCAATGCGGTCTTGCCGATGCCGTTCAGATATACGCGCACGAGGTCTGCTGCCGGGCTTTGGGCATCCAGATCGGTGTCAACGCGGCT
This sequence comes from Mycolicibacterium smegmatis, assembly GCF_001457595.1. Lineage (GTDB taxonomy): Bacteria > Actinomycetota > Actinomycetes > Mycobacteriales > Mycobacteriaceae > Mycobacterium > Mycobacterium smegmatis. Next base: position 2,889,577 of record NZ_LN831039.1, read on the forward strand.
TGTGGTGGCATTTGCCATGACGGCCTCCTGATCGGCTCGAACTGTCATGACTTACAACGTGTCATGCCCCCGAAGAGTTCCCACCTGCCGTCGTTTTCATACGTGTTGACCTGCACTTTTTTGACGCCGACCTGAGATTCTCCTGAGAATAGCGACAGAAGCCTCTCAGCTGGCCGGATGACCCCGAAAATCTGCTGTCCCCGGTTGCGGTGGCGCTTCCGGTTCGCGGTTGAGATCGGACATCAGCGCGGGCCGCTCCGCCGTCGGGAACAACGGGATCTTCTCGCCGCGGCCGGCGTACCGGCGCGGCTCCTCGCGTTTGCGAGGCGGACGGTCGTTGGCGATGAGCACGGCCATCCACGGAAGCGGGATCGAGACCGCGATGATCGCCAGAGAGATGAGCCCGTTCTCCCAGATGTTGTAGGCGACCGCAGCCAGGATCAGAGCCGGGATGCGGAATGCCATCAGCGTCAGGTACTTACGGACACGTTGGCGGTGCTGCACCTCGTATGCGGGGGCAGCGCGGGTGATGAGGACCGGGCGGGCTTCGGCATCGAAATCGTCGTCGAAACTCAGCTCGTGGCTTTGTTTCATACCCCTACTGTTTCACACCTGGACGCCGCGTAAACAGCTGGATTTCCTCGTCCGGCCCGGCCAGGCACAATATGTGTATGCAGACCCAGACGATTGAGCGCACCGACACCGACGAACGCGTCGACGACGGGACCGACAGCGACTCTCCCAAGTTCTTCCACTACGTGAAGAAGGACAAGATCGCCGAGAGTGCGGTCATGGGCACGCATGTGGTCGCGCTGTGCGGCGAGGTGTTCCCCGTGACCAAGTCGCCCAAGCCGGGCTCCCCGGTGTGCCCCGACTGCAAGCGCATCTACGAGTCGCTCAAGAAGTAGTAGTCACGAAGCAGACGGTTCCTCGGCGGCGCCGGGCACCGGGTCGGGCTCGTCCCGCACCGGTTCCTCGGCGCCGCCGTTGCGCGCCCTGGTCTCGATCCACTTGCGCACGCGCGTGGCGTGGGTGTCCGCGGCGGGCCACTCCTCCTGGATCGCGGCGTTCAACTCAGCGCCGATCATGATCGCGAAGCCGAGGAAGAACGCGAACAGCAGGAACGCGATCGGTGTCGCCAGCGCGCCGTAGGTGTAACCCGTGCTGGTGATCCACGTCAGGTACACGCGAAGGCCGACCGTCGTCACCAGGAACACCACCGTGGCCAGGACGGTGCCCAGCAGCAGCCGATGCGTCGGCAGCGGCTCGGGAAGCGAGACCCGGTAGAGCACCGTCACGAACAGGGCCACCGCGAAGAACAGCGCCGGGTAGTAGCCGTAGTGCAGGGCGTTGTCCCAGCTGTCGGGCAACTGCTCGGCGATCTTGCGGGGCCCGAGCGCGACGAGGGGCGCCGCCGCGATGGCCCCCACCAGCATCACCACGTACAGGCCCAGCGCGTAGAAACGCTGGCGCACCGGATGCCGCAGCGGCGTCTGATCGTGGGCCTCGACGATCGAGTCCACGAACGCCGACACCGCGGACGAACCGGCCCACAACGAGATCACGAACCCGATCGAGACGACCTCGCCGCGTGCGCCCTTCACGATGTCCCGGATCGTCGGTTCGATGATCTCGTTGACGACATTGGGGGAGAAGAAGCTGTTCGCGGCGGTGATCAGCTGATTCTGGATCGTCGGAAGTGTCTCCGGTCCGAACAGCGGTGCGATGTAGGCCAGACTTCCGAGCATCCCCAACAAAAGCGGGGGTAGCGACAGTGCGCACCAGAACGCCGCCTGGGCCGACTCGGAGAAGATCGAGTCGTCCCAGCTCTTCGACAACGTACGTTTCGCGATGTGCCGAATGTGGTGGCGTGAAGGTGGTACCGGAAGCGGTTGGCCAGTCATGACCAGACCAGCATTACTGACGAGGTGTGCTCCTGCCCAGAAGGGTGACTCTCAGCGGTGCGTGTCGCGTGCTCAGGCTTCGACCGGGCTCACTTCGATGACGGCCGACAACTCGATCAGCTTGGCCTCGTGCTCGTTCGCGTGGTGCTGGCAGAAGAGGAGCTCGGCTCCGGACGGCAACTTCGCCCGTACACGAGCCGCCGCACCGCAACGATCGCAGCGGTCAGCTCTGGTCAGCTCGGGGCTTGTCAGAGTTGCGTTCATGGCTCCTCCGTCTCTCTTCTGCGCGACTTCGGCAAAGTGCCGATGTGCGTATCTCTACTCTGTCAGACGTTTTGGCTTCCGGCGTTGTTCCCCAGGGCTTTACCGGTGTGTCGTGTCTCACGTCCACGCCGTGTTGCCGGCCCGGCAAGCTGGCGGTATGAATCCGCCCCCAGCCGAGCCGAGCGTTCTCGTCCACCTGTGCAGCGCCGAGGACTGGCGACGCGCCCAGGAGTCCGGCGAACATCGGCCCGAATCGCTCGACGCGCAGGGCTTCGTCCACCTTTCCGCCCCTGAGCAGGTACATCTGCCCGCGAATCGTCTCTACGCGGGCCGCCGGGACCTGGTGTTGCTCCGTATCGACCCCGCCAAACTCACGGCGCCGGTTCGATGGGAGCACGGTGTTCCAACGGATCCGGAAGCCATGCTGTTCCCGCATCTGTACGGCCCACTGCCGGTCGATGCTGTGATGATTGTTACGGCGTATCTGCCGGGCCCCGACGGCACCTTTTCACCGCTTGCCTGATCCGGGGCGAGGCGTTCACGAAACGGTTCGGCGTGCCCGGCGCGCCGCGGGTGGTGGCGGGCCATTGCGTGGGTCCGGGACGCCATCAGATCCGGACAGGCCGGAACCGGGGCACGTACAGTCCGGTACTGATGCGCAATCACATTGAGCGGGAAGGGTTTTCGCCCCTAGGCTCCGCACGGCGGGCGGGCACCTGAATTGCCCTGTGTCACAACAGCGCTGCGCAGCGCACCGTGCGTGGTTGCTCGTCGTGTCGGAGGACGCGCGCCGCGAACACACCGACGGCGGACCGGAGATGTCCGGTCCGCCGTCGGCGTCAGGAGTTCTTCTAGTCCAGGTAGTCGCGCAGCACCTGCGAACGGCTCGGGTGGCGCAGCTTCGACATGGTCTTGGACTCGATCTGGCGGATGCGCTCACGCGTGACGCCGTATACCTGGCCGATCTCGTCGAGCGTGCGCGGCTGGCCGTCGGTCAGGCCGAAGCGCAGGCGCACGACGCCGGCCTCACGCTCGGACAGCGTCTCCAGCACGGACTGCAGCTGGTCCTGCAGCAGCGTGAACGACACGGCGTCCACGGCCACGACCGCCTCGCTGTCCTCGATGAAGTCACCGAGCTGGCTGTCACCCTCGTCGCCGATGGTCTGGTCCAGCGAGATGGGCTCACGCGCGTACTGCTGGATCTCCAGCACCTTCTCGGGCGTGATGTCCATCTCCTTGGCGAGCTCTTCGGGCGTGGGCTCGCGGCCCAGGTCCTGCAGCAGCTCACGCTGGATACGGCCGAGCTTGTTGATCACCTCGACCATGTGCACCGGGATACGGATGGTGCGGGCCTGGTCGGCCATGGCGCGCGTGATGGCCTGGCGGATCCACCACGTGGCGTAGGTCGAGAACTTGTAGCCCTTGGTGTAGTCGAACTTCTCGACCGCACGGATCAGGCCCAGGTTGCCTTCCTGGATGAGGTCGAGGAACGCCATGCCGCGGCCGGTGTAGCGCTTGGCCAGCGACACCACGAGGCGCAGGTTCGCCTCCAGCAGATGGTTTTTGGCGCGGTCGCCGTCGCGGCAGATCCACTGCATGTCGCGGCGCTGCTGCACTGGCAGCTTCTCGCCCTTCTCGGCGAGTTCGGCCAGCTTCTGCGTGGCGTAGAGACCCGCCTCGATGCGCTTGGCCAGCTCCACCTCTTCTTCGGCGTTGAGCAGGGCCACCTTGCCGATCTGCTTGAGGTAGGCGCGGACCGAGTCGGCCGATGCGGTCAGCTCGGCGTCTTTGCGTGCCTGTCGCAGGGCCTCGGACTCTTCCTCGTCCCACACGAAGTCGCCGGACGCCTTGTCCTTCTCGGACGGCTCGTCGATGTCGTCGTCGGCGGCCTTCGCGGTCGCGACGGCGGGCGTCGCGGCATCGGCCTCTTCTTCCTCGTCCTCGACTGCGGTGTCGTCGTCGGAGTCGAGGTCGTCGAGTTCCAGGTCGGTGTCTTCGACGTCGAGATCCTCGCCGGGCTCAGCCTCGAGATCGTCGGTCACCTCAAGGTCGTCGGTGACGCCGTCCTCGGGCTTGGCAGCGGTGCCTTTGGCGGCCCGCTTGGCCGGGGCTTTCTTGGCGGGGCCTTGCCGCCGGCTTTCGCCGCGGCGCTCTTGGCTGCCCGCTTGGCTGGGGCCTTCTTGGCGGGGGTCTTGGTAGCGGTGCGCTTCACCGGCTCTTCGGTTGCCGGGCTTGCCTTTGTCGCTGCCACGTACACCCTTTCGGTCTTACGAATTCCCGGTGGGCATGGGCATGCTTCACCGGAAGCGTCTGCTAACGAATGTTGGCGTTGTTATCGGCTGGGATACTCACCGCTATTCGGTAGGCGGCCGCCGACGTCCATTGTAACGTCACCGCGGGTCCTACCGCGCCGACCGGCGCAATTTGCCGCGAGTCGCACACCGGATCACAGTTGCTGCCCGCCGGTGGCCTGGACGTCGACCACCGACGCCATCGCCGCGCCGACGATGCCCGCCGTGTTCTGCAGGGCCGCGGCGACGACGGGCGTCCGGTTCTTCAGCATCGGGATCCACTTGTCGGCCTTGCGGCTGATACCGCCGCCCGCGATGAACAGATCGGGCCAGATCGCGTTCTCGATCGTGATCAGGACCTTGGTGACCTCCTCGCTCCACCGCGAGTAGCTCCAGTCCTTGCGTTCCTTGACCGACGAGGCGGCGCGGTGCTCGGCTTCCTTGCCGCCGACCTCGAGGTGACCAAATTCGGTGTTGGGCAACAGGACACCGTTGTGGATCACGGCCGATCCGATGCCGGTGCCGAATGTGAGCAGCACGATCACGCCGCTGTTGTCCTTGCCCGCGCCGAACCGTTCCTCGGCCAGGCCTGCGGCGTCGGCGTCGTTGAGGACGGTCACCTCCTGACCGTCGAGCGCCTTGCTGATGGTCTCGACGGCGTTCACGCCGATCCACCCCTTGTCGACGTTGGCGGCGGTGCGGACGATGCCGCCGGTCACCACGCCGGGATAGGTCACGCCGAGTTTCCCGGTCCAGCCGAACTCGCGCACCACGGCCGCGACGGTCTTGGCGACCGCCTCAGGAGTCGCGGGCTGCGGCGTGTCGAGCTTGAACCGCTCACCGACGAGTTTGCCGGTGTCGAGGTCGACGATGCCGCCCTTGACCCCGCTGCCGCCGACGTCCACGCCGAATCCTCGGCGGCCGGTGGTCCCTGCGGTCGTCGGATCGGCCGTGGGCTGATCTTGTGCGGTCATGGGAGCTCCTTTGCGGGACAGGCAATGCCGGCTCGGGGGCCGGTGTGGAGGTCGGGAGGGGTGGACTGGCAGGCGACGCGCCTCACCCTAGTTGCTCGCGGACGCGCGTGCGTGCGCTCTGCCATCCCTCTGAGCGACTTTTCCAGGCGGACATGTTGCGATAGAGCGGTGACCGAGAACAGCACCGATCCAGCCGAGCTGCGGGCCGTGGCCGAGCAGTTGGCAGACGAAGCCGCAGAACTGGTCCTTCGACGTCGCGCCGAGGTGTTCGGCGCCGCGGGCGCGTCCAACGACGACGCGGCCGGCGGGCAGGCCGTGCGGACCAAGAGCACGCCGACGGACCCGGTGACCGTCGTCGACACCGAGACCGAACGGTGGTTGCGCGAGCGGCTGGCGGTGTTGCGGCCGGGGGAGCACGTCCTCGGGGAGGAGGAAGGCGGGAAGCAGGAGGGTCGCGCGGGGCTGAGCTGGGTGCTCGACCCGATCGACGGCACGGTGAACTTCGTCTACGGCATACCCGCCTATGCGGTGTCGATCGCCGTCCAGTTGGACGGGCGGTCCATCGCGGGAGCCGTCGCGCACGTGTCGGCGGGCGCGGTCTACTCGGCCGCGCTGGGCGGCGGTGCGCACGTGCGCCAGAACGGGGTGACGACGCCGCTGCGGTGCAGTGCCGTCGACGACCTCGCGATGACGTTGGTGGGCACGGGCTTCTCCTACTCGCACGAGGCGCGCAGGCGCCAGGCCCAGGTGCTCGCGCAGATCCTGCCCACGGTGCGGGACATGCGCAGGCTGGGTTCGTGCGCGCTGGATCTGTGCATGGTGGCCGCGGGCCAGCTCGACGCCTATTACGAGGACGGCGTGCACGTGTGGGACTGGGCGGCCGCGGCGCTCATCGCGGCCGAGGCCGGGGCGACGGTGTGGCTGCCCGCCGGTGGCGGTGGCGGCAAGGTGATCGCCGCGGCACCGGGGGTCGCCACGGCGCTGCGCGACGCGCTAGCAGGCGCCGGTATGGATCTTTGACACCAGCGACGAGTCGGCCGGCTGGGTGGCGTCGGGACGCAGGCTCGCCAGCACGGCCTTGATGTCGTCACTGCTGCTGAGCTCGCTGAACTCGGTTCCGAGCGCCAGATCCACTGTGGCGTCGGGCCTTTCGTCCTCGAACAGCTCAGTGCACGGCGCCACCAGCCAGACCGCGGCCGCGGCCGCGCGGCCCGACGGCCCGAACCGGATCTGGCCCTGGCACTGCAGGCGGGTGCTGGAGTAGATCGGGTCGTTGGCCGCGTCGGGCTGTGCGAACCCGAGATCGCGCAGTTCGCTGGCGATCTCGCCGGCCTGACCGCCCTGGCCGCTCGCGTTGAGCACCCTGATCTTGGTCTCGGCGAGCGGGGCCGGGGTCACATCCGTCATGTCAGAGGGCGCCACTTGTTTGCCGAGTTTCGGGGCGGCGGGATCGCTGGCGGGCGGCGGGTCGTTGCACTCCAGCGCCTGCTGCACATCGATGGGCTGATTGAGCGCCATCACCCACACCATCAGCGTCACCACGGCGAGCGCGACGAACAGCACTATGCCGGGGATGTAGTTTCGACGGCGAAAAGGGCGACCGTGACGGTCGAAGGCTGTGCCCTCGGTGATTTGCGCGACCACTCCGACACTCTAAAGCCATGGTCGCCAGGTGTGGCGCGCGAGCTCAGACAGTGGTGTGATGTAAATCACACTGGAACGTGTGGCAATACGGGCACGAATCGTTTGGGGAATGCGTTCGACGCTGGTACAAAGCTCTGCTGCAAGGTAAGGGAGGGGACACAGACGATGGCTACCGACTACGACGCCCCGCGGCGCACAGAGACTGACGATGTTTCCGAGGATTCGCTTGAGGAACTCAAAGCACGGCGCAACGAGGCGCAATCCGCTGTGGTGGACGTCGACGAGGCGGAGACCGCCGAGTCCTTCGAACTCCCGGGGGCGGACCTTTCCGGAGAGGAACTCTCGGTCCGGGTGGTCCCGAAACAGGCCGACGAATTCACCTGCTCCAGTTGCTTCCTGGTGCACCACCGCAGCCGTCTCGCCAGCGAGAAGAACGGCGTGATGATCTGCACCGACTGCGCGGCCTGACCGGCCGCAGACCGATTCGATCAGGCGTTCAACGCCGCCAGCAGGCGATCCGGGTGACGAGTGCTGACCAGCCAGTACGGGGTGGGGTCGTCCGGATCGTCGAGAACCACCAGAACCATCGGGCCCACCCAGGCGCGGTGCACGACGTAGGCCGCGGGATCCAGCTGACGGCCCAGGGCCGCCGACTTCGCCGATTTCGGCACCTCGGCGCTGCGCGCGACCACCGACCTCGGCAGATGCGCCGCATTCACCCACAGCTCGTTGTCGCCATCGGGCGAACTCACTACCCGAACCTCGGTCTTGCTGAACCACAGCAGCACCGCGGCTGCCACCGGCAGCAGCACGGCATACGGAACCCAGGCCGGGATGCTCGACACCCCCATGACCACCTCGAAGGCGATCAGCGCCGCGAATCCCGCGGCGATGGGAATCCACCACCAAGGCACCCACAACCGCTCGCGATACCGCGTGGTTTGGGTGGTTGCGCGCGTGTCCGACACGCGGCTCAGAGTAATCTGTGACGTCGTGTCCACCTCTCTGGCGGTCGTCCGATTGGACCGCGAGCTTCCGATGCCCACGCGGGCGCACGACGGTGATGCCGGCGTCGACCTCTACAGCGCGGAGAACGTCGAACTGGCCCCCGGGCAGCGGGCCCTGGTGTCGACCGGTATCGCGGTCGCCATACCGCACGGAATGGTCGGCCTGGTGCACCCGCGTTCGGGTCTGGCTGCGCGGGTGGGTCTTTCGATCGTCAACAGCCCCGGCACGATCGACGCCGGCTACCGCGGTGAGATCAAGGTTTCGCTCATCAACCTGGATCCGCAGACGCCTGTCGTGATCAGCCGCGGCGACCGGATCGCCCAGCTGCTCGTGCAGCGGGTGGAACTTCCCGAGCTGGTGGAGGTGACCTCGTTCGACGAGGCCGGTTTGGCGGACACAACCCGTGGCGACGGCGGTCACGGTTCCTCCGGCGGACATGCGAGTTTGTGATGGCATTCGGTAAGCGCAAGAAGAGCGCAGCGGACGACAAGCGGACCGGCGACCAGCCCGTGGCGGCACATGCCGCCCCCTCGGCGGCCGACGAACAGCCCGATGAGGACCTGCAGGGTCCGTTCGACATCGAGGATTTCGACGACCCCGCGGTCGCGGCCCAGGGCCGGCTGGACCTGGGTTCGGTGCTGATCCCGATGCCCGACGGCGGGCAGGTGCAGGTCGAGCTCAACGAGGCCGGGGCGCCCAGCGCGGTGTGGGTGGTCACGCCCAACGGACGGTTCACCATCGCGGCCTACGCGGCGCCCAAGACCGCGGGTCTGTGGCGCGAGGTGGCCTCCGAGCTGGCGGAGTCGCTGCGCAAGGACGCCACATCGGTGAGCGTGCAGGACGGGCCGTGGGGCCGCGAGGTGGTCGGGGCAGGCAACGGCGGTGTCGTGCGGTTCATCGGCGTCGACGGCTACCGCTGGATGGTGCGGTGCGTGGTCAACGGCGTCCCCGAGACCGTCGACGCCCTCGCGGCCGAGGCCAGGGCGGCACTGACCGACGCCGTGATCCGCCGCGGCGACACGCCGATGCCGGTGCGCACCCCGCTGCCGATCCAGCTGCCCGAGCCGATGGCCGCCCAGTTGCGCGCCGCCGCGGCCGCTCAGGCCGCCGCGCAGCAGAACCCGGCGGCCCAGCAGCCGCAACAGCAGGAGGGCGAGCAGCCTCAGCCGCCCGAGCCGGTAGCCCGGCGCAGCGCCCAGGGTTCGGCGATGCAGCAACTGCGCACCATCACGGGCGGCTGAACCCGCCGGCAGGGCCCACAGCGCCGGTCACGCGCGGCTCGGTCAGACGTCACCCAGCGCGGCCACACACGCCGCGCCGAGCGAACCGGTGTCGATACCCATCTGTTCGAGCGTCACGGTGCGCAACGCCGCCCTGGGCGCGGCCGAAACCCACGCATACCCCACCTCGGCCGGATGTACGGGGTCGTCGGTCGCCACTGCCACACCCATCGGCACGGTGAGCCGTTCCAGTTCCGCGCATTCCGGCGCGTGATAGGCCGCGGCCTCCTCCATGCTCTCCGGCAGCGCGGGCCACTGGCCCAACCACGAGCGGGCGAGCTCGTCGGCCAGCCAGGCCGGACTGTTCCTGCGCATCTCGGCGACGGTCGCCCCCAGTCCGTCGCGGCGCAACGACAGCGCCGACTGGCGGGCCAGCAACGCCGCGGGCGCGTCGTGGGGGGCGCCACTCCACGGCGGCAGGGCGGCCAGCACGGCCACCGCCGCATTCGGATGGTTCAGTGCCCACCGCAGGGCCACCACGGCGCCTATCGACACGCCGCCGACAGCGATCGGCCCTGACCGCGCGGCGTTGTCGAGCGCGTCGCGATATCCCGCGACCAGCCGGCCCGGCTGCGGGGGCGGGGTCACCAGGGGTGCGCCGACCTCGTGCAATGCGGTCGAGAACGCCCGGTAGACGTAGTCGTCGTCGGAGCCGGTGCCGGGCAGCAGAACGGTTGTGACGCCGCGCAGGATGACGCTCATCACATGATGGTGCCTGTCGGCGAAAACCTCGGCGTGGCGACCCCACCCCAACGTGGCAATCGGAGACCAAGAGGGTTACCGTGGCGGTTGGTTGGGAGAGATCCACGGTGGATCCGCGAGAAGTCAGGAGAGGCCATGGCTACGGCCGAACGGTATCTGCGCCGGCTTACTCGACGCCTGACAGAAGACCCCGAGCAGCTCGACGTGGAAGAGCTCAGTGAAGAAGCGGCCACCACCGGCGCCCAGAAGGCAATCGACTGTCAGCGCGGCCAGGAAGTGACCATGGTCGGGACCCTGCGCAGCGTCGAGTGCAACACCAAGGCGTGTTCGGGGGGCGTCAAAGCCGAGTTGTTCGACGGCACCGACACGGTGGTGCTGGTGTGGCTCGGACAGCGCCGCATCCCCGGTATCGAACAGGGCCGTACCCTGCGGGTGCACGGTCGCGTCGGCAAGCTGGAGAACGGCGCGAAAGCGATCTACAACCCGCACTACGAAATTCAGAAGTGACCCAGGCCGACAACAGCCCACTCCCAGAATCCGCGGGCGAGGCGGAAGTACCTCGTGCGCGTGGAGGCCGTGCCGTCCTCGAACAGATGGGCGGGATCAGCGGCCTCATCTATTCCTCATTGCCGGTCGTCGTATTCGTCCCGGTTTCTTCGCTTTTCGGGCTCACGGCCGCGATCGTCTCGGCTCTTGCCGTCGCCACGCTGATCCTCATCTGGCGGTTGATCCGCCGCGACTCGGTGCAGCCCGCGATCTCGGGGTTCTTCGCCGTCGGTGTGAGCGCATTGATCGCCTACATGGTCGGGGAGTCGAAAGGCTACTTCCTGCTTGGCATCTGGTCGTCGCTGATCTATGCGGTGGTGTTCGGTATCTCGGTGCTGATCCGCCGCCCGGTGGTCGGATACATCTGGGGCTGGGTGCACACCGACGACGCGGGCTGGCGCGATGTGCGGAAAGCAGTGCGGGCGTTCGACATCGCCACGCTCACCTGGGTCGCGGTGTTCGGGTCGCGATTCGTGGTGCAGAACCATCTGTACGACGCCGACGAGACGACGTGGCTCGGCGTGGCCCGCATCGCGATGGGGTGGCCGTTGACCGCGGTCGCGGCACTCGTGACGTATCTGGCCATCCGCAGCGCGCAGCGTGCTGTGCGGGAGCACCAGGCAGCCCGCCACATCGATGCGGCGACCGGTTCGGGGTCCGAGCCCGCCGCCGAATCGGGGGCCGAACCGCACGCGGGCTAACGCCGCGTGGGCCGCAGCAGAACCTCAAGCAGTTCGTCCTCGACCTCGGTGGTCGCAACGAACAGCAGTTCGTCACCACCTTCGAGCGGTTCGTCGGCCTCCGGCACGATCACCCGCGCGCCGCGCAGGATCGTCACCAGAGCCGCGTCGCGCGGCAGTTCCAGGCGCTTCACCGGTTTTCCACCCCACGGCGTGTCGTCGGGCAGCGTGATCTCGACGAGGTTCGCCTGGCCCTTGCGGAACTCCATCAACCGCACCAGGTCACCGACGGCGACGGCCTCCTCGACCAGCGACGCGAGCATGCGCGGCGTCGACACCGCGACGTCGACGCCCCAGTTCTCGTCGAAAAGCCATTCGTTGCGCGGATCGTTCACGCGGGCCACCACCCTGGGCACCGCGAACTCGGTCTTGGCGAGCAGGCTGACCACCACGTTGACCTTGTCGTCGCCGGTCGCCGCGATCACCACATCGAACTCTTCGAGGCGCACGGATTCGAGCATCGTGATCTCACACGCATCGCCCAGGCGCCAGTGCGCGGCCGGGATGGCGTCGACGTCGATGTGGTCGAGGTTGCGCTCCAGCAGCGTCACCTCGTGATTGCTCTCGAGCAGTTCGCGGGCGATCGAACGGCCGACCGCACCGGCACCGGCGATGGCGACTTTCATCGGCGGCACACCTCCTCAAACATTCCGCCGCGGCGGCTCATTCGGAATCCAGGTCGTCTGAGGGCGGCAGCAGGGCGATGGCCAGCGCCTCGGCGATGTGCCCGGACACCGCGGCCAGGTAGACCTGGTCGCCGGACTGGATGACGGTCTTGGCATCGGGCAGATACCCGTTGCCGAAGCGGATCATGAACGCGACCCGTCCACCCGTGGCGGCTTCCAGATCGGTGACCTTGCGGCCCGCCCACCCCTCGTGCAGGTCGAGTTCGGCGACACCCACGCTGCCGGTGGGGTCACGCCACTTGGTGGTCTCGGTCTCGCGCGTGAGGACGTTGAGCAACCTGTCGGTGGTCCACGGCACCGTGGCCACGGTCGGGATGCCCAGCCGCTCGTACACCGCGGCGCGCTTGGCGTCGTATATCCGCGCCACGACGCGCTGCACGCCGAAGGTCTCACGCGCCACACGCGCGGCGATGATGTTCGAGTTGTCACCCGAGGAGACGGCCGCGAACGCCCCGGCCTCCTCGATCCCGGCCCGTACCAGCACATCGCGGTCGAAGCCCATACCCAGGATCCGCTCACCCGCGAAGTCGGGGGAAAGGCGGTGGAAAGCGGTGGCGTCGCGGTCGATGACGGCGATCTCGTGGCCGATCCGGGCCAGGCTGTCGGCGAGAGAGGCGCCGACGCGGCCACATCCCATGACAACTACACGCACCAGTGCATCCTTTCGGCGGCGGAGAGACGACGCTATCGCAACCCGTGCACTCGGAACGCTACAGCTTTCTCACGGTCGTCTGGCTTCAGGCTTACTCTTGGCACTCGTGTCCAAGCTTTCGACCGCAGCGCGCCGACTGGTCATCGGGCGGCCGTTCCGCAGCGACAAGCTGTCCCACACGCTGCTGCCCAAGCGGATCGCGCTCCCGGTCTTCGCCTCCGACGCGCTGTCCTCGGTCGCCTACGCGCCCGAGGAGATCTTCCTGGTGCTCTCGGTCGCCGGACTCTCGGCGTACACGATGACACCGTGGATCGGGCTCGCGGTCGCGGCCGTCATGCTCATCGTGATCGCCAGCTACCGGCAGAACGTGCACGCCTATCCGTCGGGTGGCGGCGACTACGAGGTGGTGACCACCAACCTGGGCCCGACCGCGGGGCTGACCGTGGCCAGCGCACTGCTGGTCGATTACGTGCTCACGGTCGCGGTGTCGATGTCGTCGGCGATGTCCAACATCGGCTCGGCCATACCGTTCGTCGCCCATCACAAGGTGCTGTTCGCGGTGATCGCGATCCTGCTGCTGGCCGCGATGAACCTGCGTGGCATCCGGGAATCCGGCGTGGCCTTCGCGATCCCCACCTACCTGTTCATGGCCGGCATGTTCATCATGCTGGGCTGGGGCCTGTTCCAGATCTACGTACTGGACCACTCGCTGCGCGCCGAGTCGGCCGATTTCCAGATGCACTCCGAACACGGCGAGGTGCTCGGCTTCGCCCTGGTGTTCCTGGTGGCGCGCGCGTTCTCGTCGGGTTCGGCGGCCCTGACCGGTGTCGAGGCGATCAGCAACGGCGTGCCCGCGTTCCGTAAGCCCAAGTCCCGCAACGCGGCGACGACGCTGCTGCTGCTCGGCGTGATCGCGGTCACGCTGTTCATGGGAATCATCCTGCTGGCCAAGGCCACAGGCGTGCAGATCGCCGAGCATCCGCACGTCCAGCTCATCGGCGCGCCGACGGACTACCACCAGAAGACGCTCATCGCCCAACTCGCCGATGCGGTCTTCCACGGCTTCCCGCTCGGCCTGTACCTCATCGCGACGGTCACCGCGCTGATCCTGTGTCTGGCCGCCAACACGGCCTTCAACGGGTTCCCGGTGCTGGGATCGATTCTCGCCCAGGACCGTTACCTGCCGCGGCAGCTGCACACGCGCGGTGACCGGCTCGCGTTCTCCAACGGCATCCTGATCCTGGCGCTCGCCGCGATCGCGTTCGTGGTGGCGTTCGGGGCCGAGGTCACCGCGCTGATCCACCTCTACATCGTCGGCGTGTTCGTGTCGTTCACGTTCAGCCAGATCGGCATGGTGCGCCACTGGACCCGGCTGCTGCGCAACGAGACCGATCCGGCGATCCGGCGGCGCATGATGCGCTCACGCGCGATCAACACCGTGGGGCTCACCGCGACGGGTGCGGTGCTCGTGGTCGTCGTCGTGACGAAGTTCGTCGCGGGCGCCTGGATAGCGATCCTCGCGATGGTCGCGCTGTTCGTGCTGATGAAGCTGATCCACCGGCACTACGACACCGTCGCACGCGAACTCGAGGCGCAGGCCGAAGACGAGGACGACATCGTCCTGCCCAGCCGCAACCACGCAGTGGTACTGGTGTCCAAGTTGCACCTGCCCACCAAACGCGCGCTGGCCTACGCGCGCGCGACGCGTCCCGACGTGCTGGAGGCCATCACCGTCAGCGTCGACGACGCCGAGACCCGCGCGCTGGTGCACGAGTGGGAGGGCAGCGACGTCGCCGTGCCACTCAAGGTGATCGCGTCGCCCTACCGCGAGATCACCCGGCCCGTGCTCGACTACGTCAAGCGCATCACCAAGGAGTCGCCGCGCACCGTGGTGACGGTGTTCATCCCGGAGTACGTCGTGGGACACTGGTGGGAGCAAATCCTGCACAATCAGAGTGCGCTGCGTCTCAAAGGCCGGTTGTTGTTCATGCCCAACGTTATGGTGACCTCGGTGCCGTGGCAGCTCACCTCCTCTGAGCGGCTCAAGGCAATTCAGCGCCAGTCGGCGCCAGGAGACGCGCGCAGGGGATTCTTGGAGTGACAGAACTGACCCTCACCACCGGGGCCCCGGCCAACGGTGGCAGTTGCGTGGCCCGCCATGACGGGCGCGTGGTATTCGTCCGATACGCCCTGCCGGGCGAGACCGTCCGGGTGCGCGTGGTCGACGAACGCGGATCATTCTGGCGTGCCGAGGTTGTCGAGGTGATCGACCCGTCGCCCGACCGTGTCGACTCGTTGTGCCCGATCGCCGGCGTCGACGGTGCCGGCTGCTGTGATCTGGCGTTCGCGACGCCTGACGCCTCTCGGCGGATCAAGGGCGCGGTGGTGGCCAACCAGCTGTCGCGGCTCGGGGGATACCACTGGCGCGATGAGGATTCGGCGACCGCCGAGCCTGTCGGCTCCGGCGCGGCCACCGGGTGGCGCACCCGGGTGCGCCTGGACACCACCGCCGACGGTCGGCCCGGCTTCCACCGCTACCACAGCGCCGACCTGGTCACCGACCTCGGCTGCGCACAATTGCCGTCGGGAATGGTCGACGGCCTCGACGACCTGCGCGTGCCCGGGGGAGCGCAACTGCATCTCGCGCTGGATTCCGAGGGCACCCGCCACGTCGTGCAGTCGGGCCCCAAGAACGGGCGCAAGAGCCCGACACGTGTGGTCGACGGCCAGTACGAGGCTGTGCAGCGCATCGGTTCTCGCGTGTGGCGCGTGCCCGTCACCGCGTTCTGGCAGGCGCACCGCGAGGCCGCGGCGCTCTACAGCGATCTGGTCGCGGGCTGGGCGCAGCTGGAGCCCGGGATGACGGCGTGGGATCTCTACGGCGGTGCGGGCGTGTTCGCCGCGTCCCTCGCCGAACAGGTGGGGGAGAGCGGGCATGTCGTCACGGTCGACACGTCACGCGGATCATCACGATCGGCGCGCGCGGCCCTGGCCGATCTGAAATCCGTGTCGGTGATCACCGATTCGGTACGCCGGGCGCTCGCGACGCAACATCAGCGGGCCGACGTCGCGGTGCTCGACCCGCCGCGCACGGGCGCCAACCGCGAGGTGATCGACCAGATCGCGGCCGCCGACGTCCCGCGGATCATCCACATCGGTTGCGAGGCAGCTTCATTCGCGCGTGACGTCGGGCTGTATCTGCGGCACGGCTACCACGTCGAGGAGATCCGGGTCTTCGACTCGTTTCCGCTGACCCACCACATCGAGTGCGTCGCGGTGCTCAACCGCTGACCTAAAAATCACTCCTGGTTGGGCGTGGGGGTGGGGTAGTTGACCGAGATGGTCTGATTACCGCCGGCCGCGCGTGACTCGTTCATCGCGCGCATCGCGACGTCGATGAGTTCCTGCAGGACCTGCTCGGCGGGCAGGCTGGCCAACGGGGCCAGTGGGCTGCACACCGTGCCGATGCTGGCGGTCAGCCGCATGGGCGTGGTGCTGATCGCCAGACGCATGCGCTCGACGAGCGGTGACGGGTCGTTGGTCTTGAACACGTCGGCGATCAGGAATTCGCTGTCGGAGACGTGGGCCAGCGGAACCCGGTGACGCACGGTCTCGCGCAGGGCCTGGGCCACCGCGACCCGGGCATGGAGCGTGCTGTGCGTGCCGTCCATGTCGCTGAGCAACGACATGTCGTCGATGCCGACCGCGAGGATCACCAGGTACTGGTCGTCGTGGCGACTGTGCGAACCCAGCATGGTCGCGGCCTGGATCTCGAACGCCTCGCGGTTGAGCAGACCCGTGAGCCGGTCGATCTCATTGGGGTGCTGTACGTTGCCCGCGTCGAGCAGGCGGATCGCCATGCGGCACAACATGGACGTGGTGGCGATCACCAGTCCGCTCACCAGCGCGCCCGACAGCGCCATCGGGATGCTCGTGAACGCGACGCGGATCGCCAGGAACCCCACGGTGAGACCTGACGCGATCCATGACAGGACCAGAACGCGCCGACTGTGCAGGAACGCCGAGTAGGTGGTGACGAGGCTGAACACCGACGAACTGAGCAGGCCCACGGTGGGGTCGCTCATCGACGACAGCGTGACGGCGATCCCGACCGTGCCGATGCCGACCACCAGCCATGACTGATTGCGGCTCGGCCACTTGCGCCGCCACCACCACACCGACATCAGCACGCCGCACGCCGTGGCGCCGTGGCGCCCAGTGGGACGTACCGCAGCGCACCGGCAGGCCCCGCGGGCGAGGCGAGCATCAGCACCGGTACGAACGCCAGCGCGGTGATGGTCACGCCGATGATGCGGCGCATTCGGGAACGCTGGCCCTGTGCCGAGAGCATGGCGGTGCGCGCGTAGTAGTGATCGAATGGACTCAAATCCGCACCCCGGGAAATCGATTTCGAATTACAGACTACGTAATGACGCAACAAATCGGACGCGCAGAGTTCAATTCCCGGCAACCGATTCCGCAGCGCGGAATTTATGTTGACGGATACGTTATTTCGTGTGGACGGCGACCCGCCCGGTTTGTGCTGCTCAACTGCCGGGCAGGGACCGCGAGCTGCCGATCACGGGCGAGGTGAATCCGCAGTGCGCACCACGAATTCACCTCTCAAGGGGTGCGAACCGGCGCGGACCTCCGTGCGGCGCGACCGGCACACGGCTGTTAGCGTGATCGCGGGTGTGCCGGGAAGCCTGGTCGGCGTCCGCCCGATGCTGCCCACAGGAGCCCGTCATGACCGATCAGCCTGAAACCTTCCGACGGCGCATCTTCTCGCGCAGCTCGTGGCCCGAGTGGCAGCGCGTCTCCGAACTGCTGCGCACCGAGACCGTCGGTGGCGCGCTGCTGCTGGTGGCCGCGCTGGCCGCGCTGGTCTGGGCGAACTCGCCGTGGTCGGCCGGCTACGACCAGGTCTCCGACTTCGTCGTCGGGCCACATTCGCTGCACCTGGACCTGAGCATCTCGGCCTGGGCCGCGGACGGTCTGCTGGCGATCTTCTTCTTCGTCGTCGGCGTCGAACTCAAACGCGAGTTCGTCGTGGGCGACCTGCGTGATCCGGCCAAGGCCGCGCTGCCCATCGCCGCGGCCGTCGGCGGCATGATCGTGCCCGCCGTGATCTTCGTCGGCGTCAACCTCGTCGCGGGCCACACCGAGAATCTCGGCGGCTGGGCGATCCCGGTCGCCACCGACATCGCGTTCGCGCTCGCGGTGCTGGCCGTGATCGCCACCCACCTGCCGTCGGCGCTGCGCATCTTCCTGCTGACCCTGGCCGTGGTCGACGATCTGCTGGCCATCATCGTCATCGCGGTCTTCTACACCACCCAGCTGTCGTTCGGGCCGCTCGCGGGCGCGCTGGTGACCATCGCGGTGTTCGGGCTCGCGGTGCAGCGTGGGGTGCGCACGCCGTTCCTACTGCTACCGCTCGCGGTGGTCGCGTGGGCGCTCATGCACGCCAGCGGGGTACACGCGACGGTCGCGGGCGTACTGCTGGGCTTCACCATTCCGGTGCTGGGCCGCCACGCGTGCGCCGACCGGATGGAGCACCGGCTGCGGCCGCTGTCGGCGGGGTTCGCGGTCCCGGTGTTCGCGTTCTTCGCGGCAGGCGTCACCGTCGGCGGACTGTCCGGATTCGCCTCGGCGCTGTCGCACCCGGTGACCTACGGGGTGATCGCGGGCCTGGTCCTCGGCAAACCCATCGGCGTGTTCTTGACCACGTACGTGCTCGCCAGGTTCACCAAGGCGAACCTCGACGAGGATCTGGCCTGGCGTGACGTGTTCGGCCTGGCGTTGCTCGCCGGGATCGGCTTCACGGTGTCGTTGTTGATCGGTGAACTCGCGTTCGAGAACAGCCCGATTGCCCACGACGACGCCAAGATCGCGGTGCTCACGGGATCGGTGCTGGCGGGCGTACTGGCCGCGGTGGTGCTGTTGTCCAGAAACGCGGTCTACCGGCGCATCCACGAGGCCGAGACCGTCGACGCAGATGACGATGGTGTGCCCGACATCTACCAGCCTCGGCAAGACCAGTAGTGAGCCGGTGCGTAGACTGGCGAAATGCTTGAACAGGTCCGCGGCCCCGCTGACTTGCAGCACCTGTCGCAGTCACAGCTACGTGATCTGGCGCAGGAGATCCGGCAATTCCTGATCCACAAGGTCGCTGCAACCGGTGGACATCTCGGCCCCAATCTGGGGGTCGTCGAGCTCACACTGGCGCTGCACCGGGTGTTCGATTCGCCGCACGATCCGATCATCTTCGACACGGGTCATCAGGCGTACGTGCACAAGATGCTGACCGGTCGCAGCGAGGATTTCGACACGCTGCGCAGCAAGGACGGCCTCTCGGGTTATCCGTCGCGCTCCGAGAGTGATCACGACTGGGTCGAGTCCAGCCATGCCAGCGCGGCCCTGTCCTACGCCGACGGGCTGGCCAAGGCCTTCGAACTCACCGGGCACCGCAACCGCCATGTGGTGGCCGTCGTGGGCGACGGGGCGCTGACCGGCGGCATGTGTTGGGAGGCGCTCAACAACATCGCGACCTCGCGCCGCCCGGTGGTGATCGTGGTCAACGACAACGGCCGCAGCTACGCGCCGACCATCGGCGGCCTCGCCGAGCATCTCGCGGCGCTGCGCCTGCAGCCGGGGTACGAGCGCGTGCTCGAAGAGGGCCGCAAGGCCGTTCGCGGTGTGCCGCTCATCGGCGAGCTGTGCTACCAGTGCATCCACTCGATCAAGGCCGGCATCAAGGACGCCATCGCCCCGCAGGTGATGTTCACCGACCTCGGCATCAAGTACGTCGGCCCCATCGACGGGCACGACGAACACGCCGTCGAGAGCGCCCTGCGCCACGCCCGCGGCTTCAACGCGCCGGTGATCGTGCACGTCGTGACCCGCAAGGGCATGGGCTACGCGCCCGCCGAGAACGACGAGGCCGACCAGATGCACGCCTGCGGTGTGATCGACCCCGAGACCGGGTTGCCCACCAAGGCCAGCGGCACCAGTTGGACGTCGGTGTTCTCCGACGAGTTGATCTCGCAGGCCGCCAAGCGCCGTGACGTCGTCGCGATCACCGCGGCCATGCCAGGGCCCACCGGTCTGAGTGCGTTCCGGGACCGGTTCCCCGACCGGTTCTTCGACGTCGGCATCGCCGAACAGCACGCCATGACCTCGGCCGCGGGCCTGGCGATGGGCGGGCTGCACCCGGTGGTCGCGATCTACTCGACGTTCCTCAACCGTGCCTTCGACCAGTTGATGATGGACGTCGCGCTGCACAAGCTGCCGGTGACCATGGTGCTCGACCGCGCAGGCATCACCGGGCCTGACGGCGCGAGCCACAACGGCATGTGGGATCTGTCGATCCTCGGCATCATCCCCGGCATCCGCGTCGCCGCGCCGCGCGACGGTGCCCGCCTGCGTGCGGAACTCGGCGAGGCGCTGGCCGTCAACGACGGCCCCACGGCCATCCGGTTCCCCAAAGGGGATGTGGGCGAGGACATCCCGGCGGTGCAGCGCCGCGACGGGGTCGACGTGCTCGCTGTTCCCGCCACGGGTCTCACGCACGACGTGCTGCTGGTGGCGGTCGGATCGTTCGCGAAGATGGCGCTGGCCGTCGCCGAACTGCTGCGCAGCCAGGGCATCGGCGTGACCGTCGTGGACCCGCGTTGGGTGCTGCCCGTCCCGGAGGCGCTCGCCGATCTGGCCCGCGATCACAAACTCGTGGTCACCGTCGAGGACAACGGTCTGCACGGCGGCATCGGGTCGTCGGTGTCGGCCGCGCTGCGGCACGCCGAGATCGACGTGCCGTGCCGTGACGTCGGTGTACCGCAACAGTTCCAGGACCACGCGTCACGCGGTGAGGTGCTCGCCGAGGTCGGCCTGACCGATCGTCACATCGCCCGGCAGATCACCGGGTGGGTGGCCGCGATCGGCACCCGCTCGGCCGCCGAGGACGAAGTCGGGCAGACGCTCGACTAGCAGCCCTCGGGCTCCTCGCGGCCAGTAGGCTGCCGAGATGCACGATGAACTGCAGCGCTGGAAAGACGCCGGGCAGTACTTCGACTACCTGGGATTCGACATCTTCTACCGGGTCGACGGCGTGGCGCCGGGCACCGGGCCGAATCTGCTTCTCATCCACGGATATCCGTTCAACTCGTGGGACTGGTCGCTGATCTGGCCCACGCTGACGCAGCGGTTCACCGTGATCGCCCCGGACATGATCGGCATGGGGTTCTCGGACAAACCGGTGGCCTACGAATACCGCGTCACCGACCACGCCGACATCCACGAGGCGCTGCTCGCGCACCTCGGGATCACCAGCACGCACATCCTCGCCCACGATCTCGGTGACTCGGTGGGGCAGGAGATGCTGGCCCGTCACGAATTCGGCGGTCAGGCGTACGGCGGTTTCCAGATCGAATCCGTCACGTGGCTCAACGGGGGACTGTTCAACGAGGCCTACCGGCCCCGCCTGATGCAGAAGGTCATGTCGCGAACACCGTTGGGCGACATCCTCAGTCCACTGCAGGGGTCACCGCTGTCACGGCGGGTCTTCGAGTCGACCCTCGACCAGATGTTCGGAGTGAACACCAAGCCGTCGCGCGAGATGATCGAGAAGTTCCATCAGATCCTCGACCACAACGACGGAAAACGCGTGCTGCACAAGGTCGGACGATTCGTCACCGATCGCTACACCCACCGCAACCGGTGGGTGCGCGCGATGCGTGAGACGTCGGTGCCGATGCGGTTGATCGACGGGCCGTCGGATCCGAACTCGGGCCGCCACATGGCACAGCGCTATCTCGAGGTCATCCCGGATCCCGACGTCGTGATGCTCGCCGACGACATCGCCCACTGGCCGCAGATCGAGGCGCCGGACGCTGTGCTCGCACACTTCCTGGAGCACATCGACCGCGTCGTCGCGCTCTGAAACCGGTTTGAATCCGGCCGGCCTGCATCAGTTCTCGGCCAGCGCGACGGTGAGCACCGGCACGGTGAGCTCGCGCTGCCACGGCCGCACCTGGTTGTCGACCAGGAATTCCTCGACGGTCGACGCGACGTCGGCCACGGGTTGCCAGTCCCAGCACAGCCGGCGCACCACCTCGGGGGTGATCAGGTTCTCGGCCGGCACCGAAACGCGTTCGGACAGTTCGGCCAGGCCGGCACGGGCCGCCTCCAGGCGTGCGGCGGCCTCGGGTTTGCGCCGTGCCCAGCGCGCCGCGGGCGGCGGGCCGTTGGACGCCTCTGACGCCGACGGCGGATCGGGGTTCTGTCGCGCGCGGTTGAGGGCGTCCAGCCAGACCTGGGCGCTGCGCCGCTGCTTGGCGCCGCCGAACACCGGGAGCGCGGTGAGTTCCGCGGTGGTCTTGGGGTCGACGGTGGCCGCGTTGATGATCGCGGCGTCGGGCAGGATCCGGCCGGGGGCGATGTCACGGCTGCGGGCGATGTTGTCCCGCGTGGTCCACAGCTCGCGGACCGCGGCCAGCGCCCGCGGGTTGCGCACCTTGTGGATGCCCGACGTGCGCCGCCACCGGTCCCGGCGCGTCGGTTGCGCGACGTAGGTGCGCAGGTGCTCGAATTCCTGTGCAGCCCATTCGGTCTTGCCCTGCTCTTCGAGCACCGCGGCGATCGCGTGGCGCAACTCCAGCAGCACCTCGACATCCAGCGCCGCATAGTTGAGCCACTCGTCGGGCAGCGGACGCTTGGACCAGTCGGCCGCGCCGTGGCCCTTCATGAGCTGCAGCCCCAGCAGTCGCTGGACCATCGCCGCGAGGTTGACGCGTTCGAACCCGGCAAGCCGGCCCGCCAGTTCGGTGTCGTACAGCTTGCCCGGACGCAGACCGATCTCGGCCAGACACGGCAGATCCTGATCCGCGGCGTGCAGCACCCATTCGTCGTCGGCCAGGGTCTGCGCGACGGGCTCGAGCGTGTCGATCGGCGAGCCGCCGTGGTTGACCGGGTCGATCAGTGCGGTGCCTGCCCCGGCGCGGCGGATCTGCACCAGGTACGCGCGGTTGGAGTACCGGAAACCCGACGCGCGTTCGGCATCGATCGCGAACGGACCGCTACCACCCGCCAGCTGACGTGCGGCCGCGGCGATCTCGTCGGCGCTGACGCAGAGTTCGGGGACGCCTTCGGCGGGGGTCAGAAGCGGTGTCGCTTCTGCCTCCTCCACATCGGCAGGTTCGGTATCCCCTTGGGTCATCTCTATGCGCGGGTACGGGAACTCAAGTCGGTGACGCCGGCTGGTGGCAGTCCGGCGGCGTGCTCGAGCACTTCGCAGAACGCTTCCACGTGCGGGCCGAGTTCCAGCGTCGTCGCCGTCCACGACGCGCGCAACTCCAGCTGGTGGGCGCGCGGTGGGCCGGCGATGTCGCCGTAGCGCACGGATGTGGTCGCGGTGACCGTGCCGCCCAGTGCGGTGACCTGGTTGGCGCGCGCATCGAGCGCGTCCACCAGCCAGCTCCACGCCACCTCGGGCAACAGCGGGTCCACGGCCTCACTGGAGTCCAGATCGGCCTGGATGTAGGCGACCAGGCGCATCGTGCCGTCCCACGCCTCGGCGCCGTCCGGGTCGTGCAGCAGGATGAGCCGTCCGAAGGCGTCGCCCTCGGAGCGTTCGGGAACTATCGCGGTGTCCGGATGCCGGACCTCGGCGCCCAGGGCATAGCTGTACGGCGCCAGCCGCTGCGGCGGGCGGATCGGGCCCAGCTCGATTTCCGGCCGTACGGTGGTGGCATTCATCGCCGCCACCGCCGTCCGGAACTGTGCCGGTTCGGCAGAGGTCACGGCGTTTGACGCTAGTCCATCTGGGCACAACAGGGGACAGGCGCGCCGTAACGACCTTCATCGAAGGTGAAGACGAGCGCGTCACACCAGGGAAAATTCGCTCGTGGCACGATAGGACGCGATGAATACCCGCCGTGAGCTGCCCGAGTCGCCCTATTTGGCCGCCGCAAGCGGCCGCAGCCCACACCGCGTGCCGGTGTGGTTCATGCGGCAGGCCGGCCGGTCGCTGCCCGAGTACCGGGAGCTGCGCGCCCAGCACAGGATGTTGCAGGCCTGCTTCGACGCCGAGCTGGTGTGCGAGATCACCATGCAGCCGGTCCGCAGGCACAAGGTGGACGCGGCCATCCTGTTCTCCGACATCGTCGTGCCGCTCAAGGCCGCGGGTATCGGGCTCGACATCGTGCCCGACGTCGGGCCGGTCATCGACAACCCCATCCGCACGCTCGGCGACGTGCAGGCCATGCCGGCGCTGGAGTCTCCCCAGGTGGCCCCGGTCGCCGAGGCCGTGAGGCTGCTGACCGCCGAACTGGGCGACGTCCCGCTGATCGGCTTCGCAGGCGCCCCGTTCACGTTGGCCTCCTACCTGGTGGAGGGCGGTCCCAGCCGCCACCACGAGCGCACCAAGGCGATGATGCTGGGGGAGAGCTCGACCTGGCACGCCCTGATGACGGCGCTGACGGATCTGACCATCGCGTTCCTGCAGGCGCAGGTGGACGCGGGCGTGGACGCGTTGCAGGTGTTCGACTCGTGGGCCGGGACGCTGTCGCTGACCGACTACCGCGAGTACGTGCTCCCGCACAGCAGCCGCGTGTTCGCGACCATGGCGGCCGCCGGTGTCCCGATGACGCACTTCGGCGTCGGCACGGCCGAACTGCTCGGCGCCATGTCGGAGGCCCTGGCCCCGGGTGCGGCCCGGGTCGTCGGCGTGGACTGGCGGACCTCACTGGCCGATGCCGCGGCGCGGGTGCTTCCCGGCGCCGCGCTGCAGGGCAACCTCGACCCGGTGGTGCTGCTGGCGGGCTGGCCTGTGGTCGAGAAAGCGGTGCGTCGCGTCGTCGAGGACGGCAGGGCCGCGGTCGCGGCGGGCGCCGCCGGACACATCTTCAATCTGGGCCACGGTGTGCTGCCCGCGACCGATCCGGGCATCATCACCGACGCGGTGGAGTTGGTGCACTCGCTGTGACCATGCGGTTCTGCGTCGTCGGCGGCGGGATCTCCGGCCTCGTCGCCGCTTACCGCTTGCGCCGGGCCGCGGGTCCGCACGCCGACATCACGCTGCTCGACCCGGCCGACCGTCTCGGCGGGATCCTGCGCACCGAGCGCGTCGGCGGGCAATGGCTCGACGTCGGCGCGGAGGCGTTCGTCGCGCGTCGGCCCGAGATGCCCGCGCTGCTGGCGGAACTCGGCCTGGCCGGACGGCAGATCGCGACCTCCGGTGCGCGTCCGCTGATCTACAGCGGTGCGCGGCTGCACCCGCTGCCGCAGGGCACCCTGCAGGGCATCCCGGCGCAGGCGTCGTCGCTGCTGGGTCTGGTCGACGACGCGACGGTCGCGCAGATCATCGACGAACGTGCGCGCCCGTTCGCGTGGCGGCCGGGATCCGATCCGTCGGTCGCCGACGTCGTGGGCGACCGGTTCGGGATGCAGGTCGTGTACCGCTCGGTCGACCCGCTGCTGACCGGGGTGTACGCCGGGTCCTCGGCGACCATCGGATTGCGTTCTGCGGTACCGACCCTGGCCGCGGCGCTGGACCGCGGCGCCCCCAGCCTGACCGACGCCGTGCGTGACGCGCTGCCGCCGCCGGTCACCGGCTCGGTCTTCGGCGCGCTCGACGGCGGCTACCGCGTGCTGCTGGAGGAACTGCAGCGCCGCGCCGCCGTGCGCTGGGCGCAGGTCACCGCTGTGCGCGTCGATCGTGACGCCAACGGCTGGCTGGTGTTCGACGACGAGGGCACGAACTGGAACGCCGACGGTGTGGTGCTGGCCGTGCCCGCACCGGCCCTGCCGGCCCTGATCGAGCACGTCGCGCCGAGGACGGCCGCGGCCGCGCGCCGGATCAGGGTGGCGTCGGCGGCGGTGGTGGCGCTCGCGCTTCCCGGCGGGACGCCGATCCCGCAGCAGTCGGGCGTGCTGGTGGCCACCGGCGAGGCGGGCAGCCTCAACGCCAAGGCCGTGACCCTGTCGTCACGCAAGTGGGGCCGGCGCGGCAATGTCGAACTGCTGCGGTTGTCGTTCGGTCGCTACGGCGACGATCTCGCCCGCAGCACGGGCGACGAGGATCTGCTGGCGTGGTCGACGCGCGATCTGAACACGCTGTTCGGCATCACGGTCGACCCCGTCGACTGGCACATCCAGCGGTGGATCGACGCCATGCCGCAGTACGGCCCGGGCCACCTGGATCTGGTGGCCGAACTGCGTGCGGGACTGCCGCCGAATCTCGCGGTGACGGGCAGTTATCTCGACGGCATCGGGGTCCCGGCATGTGTGGGCGCGGCCACCCGAGCGGCCCTGACGCTGGTGAAAACCGGCGTGGCACGATAGGCCTATGGCCAAGCTCGATTTCGACGCACTCAACTCCACCATCCGGTACCTGATGTTCTCGGTGTTCGCCGTTGCCCCCGGTGAACTGGGCGAGGACCGCGCCGACGTGATCGACGAGGCCGCCACGTTCCTCAAGCAGCAGGAGGACAAGGGCGTCGTGGTGCGGGGCCTCTACGACGTCGCGGGCCTGCGTGCCGACGCCGACTTCATGATCTGGACGCACGCCGACAACGTCGAGGCGCTGCAGTCCACGTACTCCGACTTCCGCCGCACCACCGCGCTGGGCCGGATCAGCGACCCGGTGTGGAGCAGCGTCGCGCTGCACCGGCCCGCCGAGTTCAACAAGAGCCACATCCCGGCGTTCCTCGCCGGTGAGGAGCCCGGCAACTACATCTGCGTGTATCCGTTCGTGCGCTCGTACGAGTGGTACCTGCTTCCCGACGAGGAGCGCCGCCGCATGCTCTCCGAGCATGGCATGGCCGCCCGTGGCTACAAGGATGTGCGGGCCAACACCGTGCCTGCGTTCGCACTCGGCGACTACGAGTGGATCCTGGCGTTCGAGGCGCCCGAACTGCACCGCATCGTCGACCTGATGCGCGACCTGCGGGCCACCGACGCGCGTCGCCACACCCGCGAGGAGACGCCGTTCTTCACCGGCCCGCGCATCAGCGTGGAGAACCTGATCGCCAAGCTGCCCTAGTTACCGGGTTTTCGGGCATCCGTCCGTCATCATGGTGGCCGTGAAGACACACGTTTTGCTCGTCGCGGCCATCGCGGCGGGTGCGCTGGCAACGGCGCCGGTCGGTTTCGCGCAGGCACCCGATGTCGAGCGGTGTGACCCGCAGGCCGGTCAGGTCATCGACATCGTCGCCGGCGACATCGACTGCGTCACGGCGTCGCACTTCGCGGCGCAGTACAACCCCATGGGCGAGAAGTACCAGGAAATCGGGCCGTTCACGTGCTACTCGGGCACCGCGGCATCGGCGCCGCTGCTGTTCCAGTGCGTCTCCGACCTCGAGGGCGGCACCGAGTTCGCGGTCTATCCGGCCTAGTTCTCGTCGACATTCCTGCGTCGATATCGCGCGAACTCAGCGGCGATTCACTCCGCGGGGACCAGGCGCAGCGAGATCGAGTTGATGCAGTAGCGCTTGTCGGTCGGCGTCGGGTACCCCTCGCCCTCGAAGACGTGGCCGAGGTGGCTGTGGCAGTTGGCGCACAGCACCTCCACGCGGCGCATACCGAGCGAGTCGTCGGGCCGCAGGATCACCGCGTCGGAGTCGGCCGGGTCGAAGAATGACGGCCACCCGCAGTGCGATTCGAACTTCTCACTGCTGCGGAACAGTTCGGCGCCGCACGCCCGGCACTGGTAGACGCCCTCAGTCTTGGTGTCGGTGTACTCGCCGGTGAAGGGGCGCTCGGTGCCCGCCCGGCGCAGCACGGCGAACTCCTGGGGCGTGAGCTTCTCGCGCCATTCGTCGTCGGTGAGGGAAAGCTTGGGGGCAGGGATCGTCATGTCCCCAAATTACGTGCGCGAGAGGAAGCGCGCCAGAACCACCGCGCGTGCTCACACGGGGGCAGGCGTGCGTTCCCTGGCCATCCACGGCGGGTCGATGCCCTGGTCGAGGCGGCCGTCCTGTTTGGCGTCGAGGTAGCGGAAGTACAGCACGCAGAACACCACCACCAGCATGAGCGACCAGCCGTAGGTGATCTTCATGTACTCCAGGAAGCGTCCGGTGGTCGGCCAGTGCCCCAGCAGCCAGCGGTCCATGGTCATGAACCCGTAGATCGCCAGCCACGCCGGCCAGTTGCGCAGCACCGAGTTCGGCAGCACCACCGTCATCAGGAACGGGAACAGCATCGTCGAGTAGTAGCCCTGGCCAAGGGACAGCAGCAGGAACGATGCGGTCAGCAGCACGCCCGAGGACGTCAGCAGCCAGAACCGCGGATCGCGTTCACGGTAGTACCGGTACAGCAGCCACAGGCTGCCGACGGCCAGCAGCAGGAACACCACGCGCAGCAGCAGGATCAGCCACATGGGCAGGCCGTAGTAGATGCCGTTGCCCACGATCGAGGAGTTGAAGTAGTCGCGCGTCGACATGATGTAGGGGACCGTGTGGCGCACGAAGTTCATCGGGTCCGGCACCAGCGGCCACGCGGCGATGTTGAACACCAGCGGCACACCGAACGCGGTGATCAGTGTGTAGAACTGCCGGTTGAGTACCGGCAGCAGCAGAAGTGGCGCCAGCGACGGTTTCACCACCAGGGTCAGGCCGATGGCCGCTCCGGCGAGCAGTTCGGCGTTGCGTCCGCCCTTGAGCAGCCAACGGAAGAACAACACCGCGCCCAGCAGCATGCAGCCGTTGATGTTGGTGAAAACCAGTGTGTTGGTGACCGATTCGGTGCAGAACATGGCCAGCACCAGGGCCGGGGCAGCCACCGAGGACAACGTGTAGTCGAAGATCCGCAGCATCAGATAGGCCGCGATCAGGAACGCCAGCACGTTGAAACTGATGTACCAGTAGCGCGACGCGTCGACCGGCAGGTAGCCGAACGGCGCCAGCAGCAGCGTCCCGCCGGGCGGGTACAGGTAGTGCGGGTCGACGTGGTCGAACTGCTCGTTGTAGATGTCGAGCCCGAGCTTGAAGTTGATCACCGCGCGGTACACCGGGCCGAAGTCGTCGGTGATGTAGCCGTTGGTGCCCAGCACGTAGCTGCGGTGGATCACCGACAGGATCGCGATCGGCCACAGCACCGAGCGCAACACCGTGGCGGTGCTCGGCGCAGAGGTGCGGGGGCGGAACGCGTTCAGGAGCTTCGTGGTGATGGAGTCTGTCGCCGTCACCAGCGCACAGTACACCGGCGCCGATCTCGCCAGACGTCAGGCAGGACAGTACGTGTCGGTCTCGGGCAGTTTGCCGTTGTCGAGGTATGAGGTCACGGGCGCTATCGCGCACGTGTCGTAGATGCTCGCGCCGTGCCCGATGCCCTGCCAGATCACCCGCCGGTTGTTGGCGCCCGCGTTGATGATCGTGGCGGCCACCGCGGCAACGCCTTCGTTGCCGACGATCGGGTCGTTCTGCACGCCGAGCAGCAGCACCGGAACGGGCAGTTCCTTGGGGTCCTGCGGCGCCGACCCGCTGGGCCAGTTGAGGCACTGCACCAGGCTCAGTGCGCCGACGGCACCGAACTGCGGGTAGAGCTTGCCCCACGCGACGACGAGTTCGCGGACCCGGTCGGGGGTCGGCCGGTTCAGCGCGTCGCTGCACGAGTTTACGAAATGCCCGTCGGTGAGGCGCGTGGTCTCGGTCTCGGCGATGAGGTCGGTCAGCGGATTGGGGTCGCCGTCGCGTGCGGCGGCGAGGGTGCGCGCGAGTTCTGCCGTCGCGGTCACGCGGTCGCCCCGCGGGAAGCCCAGCGCGGTGGTGATCGCGTCGACGACGGTCGCCACCGACGCGCCACCCGGCCCGCGGCCGGCCCTGGCGTCGGCGAGCAGCGAATCCACCGCGGCTTTGGGGTCGGGGCCCAGCGGGCAGCCCGTGGCGACGCATTGCGCGGCGAACGCGTCGAGTGCGGCCTGCTGGCCTTTGACGCGCTGCTCGGCGGCAGCCTCGGCGCCGATCGCCAGGGGCAGGGGCGAGTCGAGCACCAGCCGCGACACCTTGGTGGGGTGCGCGCCCGCGTAGGCCAGCGCGACCTGCGCGCCGTTTCCGACTCCCAGCAGCGCGAGCGTCGGGACGTCCCACGTGCTGCGCAGGCGTTCCAGGTCCTCGGCCGCGTGGGCGTTGTCGTACGCCGAGTCGCCGGGGGCGATGGTGTCGGTGCAGCTGGTGGTCGCCGTCATGGTGATCGAGCCCAGGTTGGCCACGGGGTCGTTGCCCGACTGGAACTGCGCCTGGTCCAGCATCTCCTGGCGGTCGTACAGGTCGCGGCAGTCGATCGCACCGGACATCCCCGTGCCGCGCCGGTCCACTGCCACGATGGGATGCGCCTTGAGCACGTCGGCTCCTGTGCGCGACAACCACGCGGGCAGCTGAATCGACGATGCGATGTCGGATCCGGTGGTCATCACGATCGGGCCCGCGTCGTCGGGGGTGTCGGCGGCCTTTGCCCGCACGACACCGATCTGCAGGGTGCCCGACGCGCCTTCGAGCGGGTCGAGGTCGGCGTCGTAGTTCGCGCAGTCCAGGGTGACGCCAGGGATGGCGGGCACGCCGGCGTCGCCGAACACGCGAGAGGTGCAGTCGCGCCACGACAGATCGCTCTTGGGGGTCTCGATCGACGGCGGCCCGGAGGGCTCGGCGCTGGTGGTTTCCGGCTGTCCCTGCGGATGCGCACCGGAATCCGTGGCGTAACGCGGGTCCGCGGCGAACATCGGTGTGCACGCGGTGAGCACTGCCAGTGACATCACGGGGACCACCACGCCCGACACGCGCAGGGCCCGCACCAGCTGATCACGCATGGGCACCACAGTAGCGATCGGCTCCGGGCTACCCACGGACGTAACGCGTGTACAAGTAGCCCTCGTCGTCGGTCAGCAGGTGCGACACCCGCATCCGGGTCCGCGCCTGCCCGATACCGGCCGCGATGCGTGGCGCCCCGCCGCCGACGAGGACCGGGGCGATGGTCAGGCACAGCTCGTCGAGCAGGTCGTGTTCGATCAGCAGACCCAGCAGGCTCGGCCCGCCCTCGGTGAGCACCCGGAACAGCTTGCGCTCGGCCAGGATCTGCAGCGCCCGCGCCGGGTCGACGCGCGTGCGGTCGGCGCCCGAGGCGTCGAGCACCTCGGCCACCCCGCCCAGCCGGCGGCGCGCGTCCGAGACGGTGTGCGCGGTCGTGAGGATCAGGGGGCGCACCTCGGTGCGGGTGAAGATCTTGGCGTCGGGTTCCAGATCGGCCGACGCGGTGACGATCGCGATCGGCGGCACCTCGGCCTGACCGCGGCGCTGCCGCGCCTGCCGCTGCGGCACCGACAGCTGCACGCCCGAGTAGTTCTCGATGCGCACCGTCGATGCGCCCATGAGAATCACGTCGGCGGTCTCGCGCATGAGATTGAACACAGCCCGGTCACCGGCGCCGCCGAGGCCACCGGACTTGCCGTCCTGTGTCGCGGCGCCGTCGAGGCTGACGATCATGTTCGCTCTCACGCGACATTTCCGCAGGTCGTCGGGGTAGGCGTAGAACCGCGTTGTCAGTTCGTCGTCGCCGCTGCCGACGGTTCTGCCGCCCGCCGTGAGCTCGGTGAACCGGGCCGGGGCGGTGTCATCGGACATGAACTGAATTTGAGCACGTCGTTACGCTTCCTGCATGCACGGGTCCAGCGGTGTCGCTTCTCTTTCCGATCGTCGTCCCTCCGTCACCCCCGAACGGTTGGTCGCCGAACTGGTGCCGCCGCCCACCTTCGCCGACGTCAGCTTCGACAGCTACCGGCCCGATCCGGCCGAACCGACGCAGGCCGCCGCGGTGCAGTCGTGCCGGCAGTTCTGCGAACAGGCCGCCGAGCGGCGTGCGGGCAAGAAGAAGTTGTTCGGCAAGCGCGAGGTGCTGCCCGGCGTCGGCCTGTACCTCGACGGCGGATTCGGTGTCGGCAAGACCCACCTTCTGGCCTCGACCTACTACACGCTCTCGCAGGGCAACGCCAAGACCGCGTTCGCGACCTTCGGCGAACTGACCCAGCTGGCAGGCGTGTTCGGCTACAACGAGTGCATCGACCTGCTGGCCGAGTACGTGGTGGTGTGCATCGACGAGTTCGAACTCGACGACCCGGGCAACACGACGCTGATCTCGCGGCTGCTGTCGGCTCTCGTGGAGCGTGGCGTGTCGATCGCGGCGACGTCCAACACGCTGCCCGAGCAGCTGGGCGAGGGCCGGTTCGCCGCGCAGGACTTCCTGCGCGAGATCAACACGCTGGCAAAGATTTTCACGACCGTGCGCATCGAGGGCCCCGACTATCGGCACCGCGATCTGCCGCCCGCGCCGGAGCCGCTTTCGGACGCCGAGGTGGCCGAGCGCGCGGGCGGGGTCGACGGCGCGACGCTCGACGACTTCGACGCGCTGTGCGCGCACCTGGCCACCATGCACCCATCGCGTTACCACGCGCTGATCGAGGGCGTGTCCGAGGTGTTCATCACCGGGGTGCACCCGATCGAGGACCAGAGCGTGGCGCTGCGTCTCGTGGCACTGACCGACCGGCTCTACGACGCGGGCATCCCGGTGCTGGCGTCCGGGACCAAGCTGGACACCATCTTCAGCGACGAGATGCTCGCGGGCGGGTTCCGCAAGAAGTACCTGCGCGCGACGTCACGCCTGCTGGCGCTGACCGCCGCGGCGCAGGAGAAGGCCTGAGTCAGACCGGGCGCACCATCACGTAGTCGTTCTCGATGCCGGCGCCGAGCCGAAAGGTCTTGGTGCCGTTGATGGTGAAGCCGTGCTTGGAGTAGAACCGCTGCGCGCGCTCGTTCTGCTGGTTGACGCCGAGCCACACACAGCTCATGTCGAGTTCGGCCGCCCTGGTCAGGGTCGCGGTCATCAGCGCGGTGGACGCGCCGGTGCCGTGCCGGTCCGCCAGCACGTAGATCTTCGACAGTTCCAGCGCCGGGCGGGCCGGGACGGCGCGCTGCACGTCGGCGTCGTCGGGGACACCGCGGATGAGCATCGCGTAACCGATGATCGACGAATCCTCGCGCGCCACAAGCACAGTGCGGTCGGGGTCGGCGAGGTAGTCGCCGAAACGCCGCTCCGACAGGGTCTCTTCGATGAACGCCGCGATGTTGTCCGGGGTCGCCGAGGGCGGGCACGCCAGGGGGAAGGTGGCGGCGGCCACGGACGCGAGTTCGGGAAGGTCCGCGGGTTGGGCGATGTCGACGACGACGGGCATGCCGTCAGGGTAGCGGCGCCCCCGGCTGCCACAGATTCCACTGCGCCAGATGCTGTCCGGTCTTGCGGTCGGTGAGCACCACATTGGTGACCAGTGCGCGGTAGACGTCCCAGTACACGTCGCCGTTGACCGTCGCGCCAGGGGGAGCGTTGCGCAGCGCGAGTTCCAGCGCGTTGGGCGCGTCGGTGTGCTTGGGCTGGTACGCGTCGGCGTACGGGGTCACGCCGTTGAAGTTGAACGACAGTGCCATCGCGTACGGGGTGGGGGAGGACACCGTCGTGACGGTCACCGGTGCCCGCCAGGGGCTGCCTTGTGCCCGCCAGCGCGGGGAACCGTTCCAGCCCCAACCGGGCGGCACCTCGGAGGCGAGGACGTCGTGCACGGTGACGTCGGCGACGATGCCGTTGTGGTCGACGCGCAGCGTCTCACCGATCCGCCCGATCGGGGTTCCCGCGGCGGCCGCGTGCGGGGCCGTGAGCCCGGCGAGGACCGTCAGGGCGGAGACCAGGAGTGCGAACCAGCGAGCCATGCCACGCATGATCGCACAGACTGAAACGTGTTACAGCCGCTTGGGCGTCACGACACCCAGGGGCCGACGCCGCCGACCTTGTCGATGCGGATGCGGGTGAGCCACCCTTCGGGGGCGTCTTCCGGCGGAAATCCGGAGTCCGGTGCGGCCAGGGTCTGCGCGAGTCTCTTCAGCAGATCCTTGGCGCCGCCCTCGACGATCCGTGCGGTTCCCGTGATGGACAGGTACGGGCGCATCACCTTGCCGACCTTGCCCGGGTCGGCGATCGTGACGGCCACGCGCGGGTCGCGGCGCACGTTGCGCACCTTCTTGTGCTCGGACAGGTGCGCGGTGACCAGTTCGTCACCGTCGGGGGTGGACTCGAAGGCGACCCACACCAGCGTGGCCTGTGGGCTGCCGTCTGGGTTGAGGGTGACCAGGGTGGCGTCGGCACCGTTCCCGATGAATTCACGCGCGGCGTCGTTGAGTTTCATGACCACTATCTACAGTGGCGCGGCCGCGTACATTCCCGCGTTTCACTCCGCCGGTTTGGTCATGAACGGTTCCAGCGCGGTGCGCAGGTCGGCCTCGAAGCGTTCGGCGTCGACCCCGAGCCGGTGCAGCGGCCCGTCCCCGTCCTCGGCGTCGACGAGCGCGAGCAGGATGTGCTCGGTCCCGATGTAGTTGTGGCCCAGACGAAGTGCCTGACGGAAGGTCAGCTCCAGGGCCTTCTTGGCTGCCGTGTCGAACGGGATCAGCGCGGCGGCCTCGCCGGTCGACGGTGGCAGCGTCACGGCCGCGCGCACCGCGTCGGCGTCGACGCCCTGGCCGGCCAGCAGCTTGGCGGCCAGGCCCTCGGTGTCGGCGAACAGTCCCAGAAGCAGGTGGTCTGGCGTGATCTCGGCGTTGCGCGCGTCGTGTGCGAGGTTGTGGGCGACGACGATGACGTTGCGGGCGCGCGGCGTGAACCGGCCGAACCCCTCCTCCGGGTTGAGCGCGGTCGGGTCGAAGTCGGGCACCTTGGGGACGAAACGCTTCTGGGCGGCCTGCTTGGTGACGCCCATGCACTTGCCGATCTCGGTCCACGACGCGCCCGAGCGGCGCGCCTGGTCGACGAAATGACCGATCAGGTGGTCGGCGATCTCGCCGAGCGCGTCGGCCGCGATGACGGCGTCGGTGAGTTGTTCGAGCGGTTCGGTGTGCGCGTGCTTGATGCCGTCGATGAGGTCGTCGAGGCGGACGGGGTTGGTGATCTTGGCGTGTTCGACCATGCCGTCAACGTTAGGTTGACGATGATTCGGCGTCAACCTCGGGTTGACGATCTTGAGGTCGGGGGCGCAGGGCCGCGCGGCGGATCGGGCAAGATAGCGCCGTGACTTTCGAAGAGCGCATGATCCGCCTGCTGCGGCCCGTACTGCGGCCGGTGATGCGGGTGCTGTCGTTGCGCACGATCGTCATCGTCGCCGCGCTGTCCGTGGTGGTCCTGGTGCTCACGCTCGGCACCTGGGTGTGGATCGGCGTCACCAACGACCAGTACGCCCAGTTGGACCGGCGCCTGGATTCGCTCAGCAGCCTCGGCGACGTCAGCACGCTGCTCAACAGCACGCGCGAGACCGACGCCGACAACGCCGGCCACGACGACGGCGGGCTGGTGCGCACCGCGTACATCGGCGGCGTCACGGTCTCGGTGCCCAGCGACATCGTGCTGCCGCACCTGGAGAACGGGTACGCCAACACCACGATCGACGGCGTCGAATACCGCGTGCGGACCTTCACCGCGGGCCCGGCGACCATCGCGCTGGGCGCGCCGCTGGCCGAGACGCAGCGGCGCATCGACGAACTGCATCTGCGCGTGGTGCTGATCTGCGCGGGCGTCATCGCGGGCACCGTGGTGGTCGGCTGGGTGATCTCGCTGGTGATGATCAACCCGTTCCGCCTGCTGGCCCAGCAGGCGCGTGCCATCAACGCGCAGTCCAACCCAGAAGAGGTCAAGGTGCGCGGCGTGCGTGAGGCCGTCGAGATCGCCGAGGCCGTCGAGGGGATGCTCGCGCGCATCGGCAGCGAACAGGAACGCACCAAGGCCGCCCTGGAATCCGCGCGCGATTTCGCGGCGGTCGCCTCGCACGAACTGCGAACGCCGCTGACGGCGATGCGCACCAACCTCGAGGTGCTCTCGACGCTGGACATGACCCCCGAACAGCGGCAGGAGGTGATCGGCGACGTCATGCGGACCCAGAGCCGCATCGAGGCCACCCTCACCGCGCTCGAACGCCTCGCGCAGGGTGAGCTGACCACGGTCGAGGACTTCGTCCCGATGGACGTCACCGAACTGCTCGACCGCGCCGCGCACGACGCGCAGCACACCTATCCGGGGCTCAAGGTCACGCTCATGCCGTCGCCGACGGTGCTCATGCTGGGTATGCCCGCGGGGCTGCGCCTGGTGATCGACAACGCGATCGCCAACGCGGTCAAGCACGGGGGCGCCACCGAGATCCGGCTGAGCGCGGTCAGTTCGGCCGACGACGTCGAGATCGCGGTCGACGACAACGGATCCGGCGTGCCCGAGGCCGAACGCGCGGAGGTGTTCGAACGCTTCGCGCGGGGTTCGACGGCGTCGCGCTCAGGCTCGGGGCTGGGGCTCGCGCTGGTCGCCCAGCAGGCCGAATTGCACGGTGGCAAAGCCGCTCTGGAGGAGAGCCCGCTCGGTGGGGCGCGTCTGCTGCTGCGGTTGCCGATCAACCGGTCCCGCGGCGACGACGCCTCGTTCTGACGGTCAGCCCTGCGGGTCGGGCGTCTGCGCCAGCAGGTCGTCGAGGAACCCGCCGGCTTCGCGGCCTGCGCGCTCGACGTCACCCGCGGCGATGGCCTCGACGAGCCCGCGGTGGCTGACCTTGCCGTCGGGCCGGGCGCTCGCGGTGGCCACGCTGGCGGTGATCGCCTCGATCAGGCCCCGGTAGAGCTCGATGAGCACGCTGTTGTGCGACGCGCGCACCACTGCGAGGTGGAATGCGGTGTCGCTGTGCACGAAGTCGTCGTCGTCGGAGGTTTCGGTGCGGTCCAGGAACGCGCGCAGCTCGGCAAGATCGGCGTCGGTGCGGTTGCTCGCGGCCAGCCGCGCGCCCTCGACTTCGAGGCAGCGTCGCACCTGGAGCACCTCGCGCAGTTCCGAGCCGCACAGCCGGCGCAGTGCGCCGGAGACTTCGCTGGTGGCACGCACGTAGGTGCCGTCGCCCTGGCGAACCTCCAGGATGCCGCTGTGGGCGAGCGCCCGGACGGCCTCGCGGAGCGTGTTGCGGCCGACGCCGAGGGTGTCGGCGAGTTCCGGTTCGGTGGGGATCTTCGTTCCGACGGGCCATTCCCCGGAGCTCACCGAGGCACGAAGTTGCTCGATCACCTGATCGACCAGTCCCGTCCGGCGGGTGGACGCGAGCGGCACGGATAACCCTTTCATCCAATCATGGGATGTATGGGACCCTAGCGGAGTGAACCGGAACGTGCCCAGAAACTCTCTCGACAGCTATGAGCACGACCTGGAGCTCGAGATCGACGGGGCCGCGGAGTTCCGCGCACCCGCGATGGCCGCGGGCGGTGTGCTCCTGGCCGTCGCCGTGGTGCTGACGGCGCTGAACCTGCGGCCCGCGATCACCAGCGTCGGCCCGCTGCTGGGGGACATGCGGTCGGACCTGGGCGCCTCCGGGGTGTGGGCCGGCGTGCTCACCACCATGCCCGGGCTGTGTTTCGCCGCGGCCGGTCTGGCCGCCCCCTGGCTTGCGCGCAAACTCGGTCTGGGATGGGCGATCTCGCTGGCCATGGGGGTGCTGACCGTCGGACTGCTGGTGCGTGTGCTCGACGGCGCGCTGGTGGTGCTGGGCGGGACGCTGGTCGCCACGGGCGGCATCGCCCTGATCAACGTGCTGATCCCGGTGGTCATCAAGGGTTCGTTCCCGGCCCGCATCGGCTTGATGACGGGCATCTACACCGCGGCCCTGCAGGGCGGCGGCGCATTGGGTTCGGGCGTGACGTCGCCGCTTCAGGACGTGCTCGGCGGATGGCGCGAGGCGCTGGGAAGCTGGACCGTGCTGGCGCTGGCCGCACTGGTGGTGTGGCTTCTGGCCGCACGCAGCATCCACGGTGCCCGCACCACTCCCATGACCGCGTCCGGCAAGAGCCGGTCGTTGCTCCGGAACCCGCTGGCGTGGACGGTGACGCTGTTCTTCGGCTGCCAGGCGTTCCTGGCCTACATCGTGATGGGCTGGCTGCCAGAGGTGTTCATCGACAGCGGTGTCGGCAAGACCCAGGCCGGGCTGCTCGTCGGCCTGGTGTCACTGCTCGCGGTGCCCATCAGCCTGGTGGTCGCGCCGCTGGCCGCGCGCCAGTCCGGTCAGACCGGATGGATCGTCGGCCTCGGCGTGGTGGGGTTCGCCGGAATGGTCGGTCTGCTGGTCGACCCGGGTGCCGCGCCGCTGTTGTGGAGCGTGCTCGTGGGTCTCGGCATGAGCGTGTTCTCGTTGGCGCTCACCGTGATCGCGTTGCGTGCCCGCACCGCCGACGACACCGCGCAGCTGTCCGGGATGGCGCAGGGCTTCGGCTACCTGCTGGCCGGTTTCGGCCCGTTCCTGTTCGGTCTGCTGCACGACGTGACCGGCGGGTGGACCGCGCCGTGGGCCCTGGTGCTGGCGGTCTATCTCGTGCAGATGGGGGCCGGAGCCCTCGCGGGTCGCAACCGCTACGTCTGATCGGTCACAAAGCGACGTTGTGGCCCCACAATCACGTGGTGCCTACCGCGAGGCACCGGGCTTCGGCAGCATCGGTGAGGTGAGCATCGACATCAGCCTCGACCCCGACACCGCTTTCGACACCGCACCACGCCCGTTCCACCTCGCGTGGTGTGCCCAACCACCGCGCCGCGCTTCGATGTTCGCCCACATCACGCCCAACTGGTTCGCCTCGGTGATGGGCACCGGCATCGTCGCGACGGCCGCGGTGACCCTGCCCGTGCAGGCATCCGGTCTGCGCGCCTTCGCCACCGCGGTCTGGATCCTGGCCGCGGCCCTGCTGGTGGCGCTCACTGCCGCGTTCACGACGCACTGGATGCGGCACCGCCACCATGCCGTGGGCTATGCGAATCACCCTGTCATGGCCCAGTTCTACGGCGCCCCGGCGATGGCGCTGCTGACCGTCGGCGCTGGATCACTACTCCTCGGCCCCGCGGTGATCGGCGAGTCTGCCGCCGTTCGGCTCGGCGTGGCGCTGTGGGTGGCCGGCACCGGTCTCGGACTCGCTGTGGCCGTGGTGATCCCGTACCGGATGATCACCCGGTGCGGTCGAGAAGTGGCGGCGGTGCCTGCCTGGATGATGCCGGTGGTGCCGCCGATGGTCTCCGCGTCCACCGGGGCATTGCTGCTCGGTCATCTCGGCCCCGGGCAGGCGGGGGAGACGCTGCTCATGGCGTGTTACGCGATGTTCGGGCTCAGCCTGCTGGTGGGGTTCGTGACCGTGACGATGGTCTACTCGCGGTTGATGCACGGCGGTCTGCCCGAGATGCAGGCCATCCCGACCGTCTGGATCGTGCTGGGTGTCATCGGTCAGTCGATCACCGCGACGAATCTTCTTGCCGCCCACGCCTCATCAGTGGTCACCGATACCTCCGTGGTGAGCGCACTCCACGCGTTCGGGATCGTGTACGGGGTGGTGATGGGCGGGTTCGGGGCCTTTGTGTTCTGCGTGGCGGCCGCGTTGACGGTGCACGCCGCGCGGCGCGGGTTGTCGTTCACGCTGACGTGGTGGAGTTTCACGTTCCCCGTCGGCACGTGCGTGACCGGTGCGTCGGCGCTGGGGCCGCGACCGGGGCGGTGGTGTTCTCGGGCCTTGCCGTGCTGCTCTACGTCGCGTTGCTGGTGGCGTGGGTCACCGTCGCCATGCACACGGTGCGCGGTGTGGCATCCGGGCGGTTGCTGGCGGGCTGAGCCGTTCAGCGGGCCGCGGCGATGTGGCCGAGCAGGTCGCGCACCGCGCCGGCGGGCGGCGTGCGGGTGCCCGACCAGACGGCCCGCAGATCGCGACGCAGATCCAGCCCGGCCACCGGGACCGCGCGCAGCCGGCCCAGGGTCAGGTCGTCCTCGACCGCCAGCCGGCTCATCACCGCAGGTCCGGCGCCCGCCGCGACGGCCGCCCGCATCGCCGCCGCCGAGGACAGTTCGATCGCGGGCGCGGCCTGCGTCGTGTCGCCGAGTGCCCGACGCAGCGCGGTGCTCAGGGCTTCGCGGGTGCCGGAGCCGGCCTCCCGCGACACCAGGGGTGTGTCGTTGAGTTCGGCCGGTCCGATCGGCGTCGACCGGCGGTCCCACTTGTGCCCGGGCGGCACCACCACGATCAACTCGTCACGGGCAACCACCCGGGTATGCAAACCTCTTGGTGTACCCGGTGATTCGATGAAGCCCAGCTCGGCGGAGCCGTCGCGCACCGCGCCGATCACGTCTTCGCTGTTGGCCGCGGTCAGGATCACCTCGGGCGTGGGAACCCCGCGTCGCCGCGCGTCGGCATGCAACGACACCAGCCAGCGCGGCATGAGTTGCTCGGCGATGGTCAGGCTCGCCGCGACGGTCAGCCGTGTATGGCTCTCGCTGCGCAGCGCGGCCAGTCCCGCGTCGACGCGTTGGGCGACCTCGAGTAGCTGATCGGCCCACTCGGCGACCACCACGCCGGCCTGCGTCAGCTGTGAACCGCGACTGCTGCGCTGTACCAGGCGCACGCCGGTCTGCGCCTCGATCGAGGCCAGCCGGGCCGACACCGCCTGCTGCGTCAGCCCGAGTTCGCGGCCCGCCGCGCCCAGGCTGCCGGTGCGGGCGATCGCCAGCAGCACGTCGAACGCGGCCAGCTCGGGCATGCGTGAACTCAGCGGCATGCTGCGGATCGTAACGCCGGTCACAATCCCGGCTTGTGAACGTGGGTCTGCGGGGGCGATTTCAGGTCTTTGCGATCGTCGTGTAACCTGGCCGCGTGACTATCGGTGTGTGCGCCTCGTATTGGCGCTTTATCTAGGCTCCGGGCGGAGCCGATAAAGCGCAGCATCAAGCACGCATCCACCCGGAGCCCAAGGCAGCTGACCATCGGTCGCTGCCTTTCGTCGTAAAAGGGCGCCGGACGCAGCAGGTGCCCACCATCCAAGGAAGGCACCTCAATGAATCTGGCGCAGATCGCCAACCCGCCCGCGACGTCGGATCGGCGTATCCGCAGCTTCAGCGCGATCCCCAGCCCGCACGACGTGCTCACCGAATTCCCGCTGGGTGCCCGTCGCGCCGAGCGTGTGGCCGCCGACCGCGACGAGGTCGCCGACATCCTCGCAGGCCGCGACAACCGGCTGCTGGTCGTGGTGGGCCCGTGCTCGGTGCACGACCCGGCCGCCGCGCTCGAATACGCGAGCCGTCTGGTCAAGGTGGCCGAGGAGCTCAAGGACACCGTCAAGATCGTGATGCGGGTGTATTTCGAGAAGCCGCGCACCACGATCGGCTGGAAGGGCCTGATCAACGATCCGGGCATGGACGGCACGTTCGACGTCGCGCGCGGTCTGCGCATCGCACGTCAACTGCTGCTCGACATCATCGACATCGGTCTGCCGGTCGGGTGTGAGTTCCTGGAGCCCACCAGCCCGCAGTACATCGCCGACGCCGTCGCGTGGGGCGCGATCGGTGCCCGCACCACCGAGTCGCAGGTGCACCGTCAGCTGGCCTCGGGCCTGTCGATGCCGGTGGGCTTCAAGAACGGCACCGACGGCAACGTCCAGGTCGCCGTGGACGGCGCGAAATCCGCCGCGGCCGAGCACGTGTTCTTCGGCATGGACGACATGGGCCGCGGCGCCGTGGTGAGCACCGCCGGCAACGAGGACTGCCACGTGATCCTGCGCGGCGGCACCCGGGGACCCAATTACGACGCCGAGTCGGTGCGGGCCGCCGCCGCCAAGCTGGCCAAGGCGGGACTGCCCGGTCGCGTCGTGATCGATTGCAGCCACGCCAATTCCGGCAAGGACCACATCCGCCAGGCCGTCGTCGCGACCGAGGTCGCCCAGATGGTGCGTGACGGTCAGCCGATCAGCGGTGTGATGCTGGAGAGCTTCCTCGTCGGTGGTGCGCAGAGCCCGGACGCAGAGACGCTGACCTACGGCCAGTCCGTCACCGACAAGTGCATGGATTGGGACGCAACCGATCTCGTGCTGCGCGAGCTCGCCCGGCGTTAGTTTCCGCTCGGCTGGGTGTATTTCGCGGAATTGGGGTCGAACCGCGGCTGCCGAGTGTGGTCGAGGTCGATCAGCACGTCGGCCCCTGTGGTTCCCGGCCTGTGGGTGACCACCATCGCGGTGCCCGCGCGTGGTACGCGGCGCGTGGTGGTCACCATGCTCGCCGTGACCCGTTGTGCGCCATGCTCGGTGGGGAATTCGACGACCACGGTGAACACCGGCTTGCCGTCGATCCATCTGCTGAGGAACTTGACCTCGCGCAGGAACCCTGGTGTGCGGGTGCCGTATCGGCGCATCCAGCTGATCCACGCGTGACGCCTTTGTGTGTATCGGATTCCGCGCCAGGCGCTGAGCGTGACGATCGCGGCGATGACACCGCACGCCGCGGCGGCCAGGGCGACCCAGCCGCCGGTGGGCCCGCCGATCCATATCGCGGCGCCCAGGATTCCCAGTCCCGTGCCGGCCAAGGCCGGGACGGTGGCGATGCGTTTGGCCGTCCAGCGTTGCCCGACAACCTTCGTGGCCTCGTCGGTGACGATGCCGGACACCAACAACGGCAGGAACGTGTAGAGGATGTACAGCACGCCCAGCCACCAGATGAACTGGGATGTGTGCTGCCGTAACGAGTTGAAGAACAGCACGCCGCCCACACCTGCGGGGACGTACAGCAGACCGGAGACGACGGCGAAAAACGTGAGCAGTGACGGTCCGAACGGCAGCGTGGTGATGCGGTCGCCTTTTTCGTGTGTCGAGAAGTGTGGCAGGTGCTCGTCCCACCCGGGGAGCTCGTCCACGGTCTCGTGGGCCATCAGCGCTCCCTTCGTTCCGTGTTGCTGCGGGGAGCCTCCAGTATTGCCACGAGTTGTCCGGGTGGGCCGCGTGAGACAGGCCTGAAGGCGGGATTCTCACCAAAGGCTCACAGCTTCACCAGAACTCACCACAAGTCTTGTTCGTGGCGGTGCGGATCTCATGGTCTCTGCCGGCGGGGATCACTTCCGAAAGGCGATACCGTATGCGATATCGCCCTTTCGCCCTTCGTGTCGTCAGGCCCCCTGGGGAACGAACTTGCGCGCGATCTGCAGCCAGCTCTCCAGTTCGGCAGCGGTCTCGTAGTCCGAGTCCAGCAGGTACAGGCTCGGGGCGGGCACGCTCGCGCCGATCTCGACCAGAACCGGCCGCAGCGTCAACTCGGGGGCCAGCGCGTGCGCCCACGAGCCGCCCAGCATCAAGGGGAACGTCGTGACCTGGCCCAACTCGCCCTGGCCGAACTGGTCCAGGAACAGCTTGAGCAGGCCGGTGTAGGTGGCCTTGTACGTCGGCGAGGCGACCACGAGGACGTCGGCGGCTTTCACGACGTTCTTGGCCTCGGCGACCTTCGGGTCTCCCCAGCCCAGCAGTCCGGCACCGAGGTCGACGACATCGATGACGTGCTCGGGCGCCGAGCCGGTCAGTTTCTCGACGACCAGCTCGGCGGCCGCGCGGGTGCGTGAGTTCGGCTTGGGGTTTCCTACGACGACGACGGCCATGTATGAGTCTCCGGTATCGGTCACGACGACAAGCGGGCCCGGTGCGGTGCCCGTGACAGGGTAAACCGCGACGATGCGGTGCGCTTGCCGCTCGGCGGTGACAAGCGGTGGCCCGGCATGGCGATCCCCGGCACCGTGGCCGCGCCCCGAATATTTGCCGTGCCGTCAACATCAGTCGGCGTCCGTGACGGCCAGTAGGGTTCCTGGCGTGGTGGGCGAGTTCTTTCTGCGGTCTTTTGTGTCGGTGCTCTGGCTCTGGCCGGTGTTGCTGGTGGTGGCCGCGTCCGTTTGGCGTACCGAGGTCTTGATCGGCCGGGTGCTTTCCGGTCAGGCCGAGCTCAAGTCCTCTGTCGAACAGGCGCGCCACGAGGCGGCACGGGCGTATGACCTGGCCTCCGAGAAATCCTTCGTCGCCTGGGACGTGAAGCGCGTCGGGGATGACCGGATCCGCGTCGTCAACGTCGGCCGCGACGAGGCGCGGTCGGTGACGGTCACCGCGTCGAACTCCGACGGCGTGGCCGAACAGACGGTGAGCTCGGTGCCGGCGTCGCGCGGGGAGGACGACCGAACCCCGGGAGTGGCGGTGGAGCTGGCCGGCTCCGGTAGTGGAGAGGTGCGCGTCGAGATCACCTGGCGCTCGCCTCTGGGCCGGTGGACCACGGAGCGGCAGATTCTCCAC
This sequence comes from Mycolicibacterium smegmatis, assembly GCF_001457595.1. Taxonomy (GTDB): domain Bacteria; phylum Actinomycetota; class Actinomycetes; order Mycobacteriales; family Mycobacteriaceae; genus Mycobacterium; species Mycobacterium smegmatis. Next base: position 2,933,423 of record NZ_LN831039.1, read on the forward strand.
GGAGCGTCCGGCTCAGCGCTTGGGTTTGAGCACCCACGCCGGGATCCAGTGCGTGACGTTCTTCGTCGTGGCGCCGTACCGGATGGGGTAGGTGACCAGGCCCCACCACTGGCCCTGCTCGCACAACGCCCAGCAGGTCAGCTTGCCCTCGACGATCCGGTTCATCTGCAAGCCGCAGGGGTTGTAGCGGCCGTGGCAGTGCGGTTCGCGAGGGAACAGGGCGACGAGATCGACGAGAACGGCCGTCGGTGGCCGCACCACGCGGAAGATCTCCTGGACAGGCTGCCCGCCGTAGCCGATCGCCTGCATGTCGCCCATGCATCGATCATATGTTCGAATGGGTCGGCGCGGGTCACTGCCCGTCGATCGTCATCCTCACGTGGTGCGCCAGGGGCCGGCAGATGTCGATGCTGTGCGCCACCGCGGCCGGATCGCTCCACGGCGGATCTACCGTGGCGGGGATCTCGGTGCCGGTCAGCACGGTCATCACCACCCACTGTGCCAGGCCGCGTGCATCATCCCAGCCGAGGCCGTCGAAGGCGGCCTCGGCGTCGAGGTCCATCGCGAGTTCCCGCAGGGCGGCATGGATGCCGGGCTGGGGGAGATGCTCGGCCCAGCGCACGATCACATCGAGGGCCGCGGTCCTGGTGTCCGTCGGGTGATCGGGAACCATGTATCCCATGTCGGCAGGGTAGTGCGGTGAAACCGCCAGGGCAACAAGGCAATACGTGCCCATCGATCGCCGGGTTTTGTTTTCTGAAGCGGCATCGTGGCGATGTGTTGGGCAGTAAGCTGAGTGGTTGCGCTTGGGGCCATGAGGGCGTCGGTGGTTTCGGGCAGTGACACGGCTCAGCGCGGTCCTCGCCGCCATCGCCTGTGCAGCTGTGCCCGTTGCGCTCGCCTGATCGGCGGGTAGCCTGGCATGGATTCAGGAGCTGTCTGTGACGGAGGGGCGTGTGCAGAGTGGTCCGGTTTCCGCGTCGCTTGAGCAGCGCGTCCTGTCCGTAGCACCGCAGCCGGTTTTCGTGGTGGATCACGAGGGCCGTGTGGTCTTCGCCAACAATGCCGCTGCGCGCGGGTTCGGCTATGACCATCCGGAAGACATGATCGGCCTGCCGAGCCATCAGACCTGGCATCACCGCCGCCCAGATGGCACCCCCATCCCCACAGACGAATGCCGCTTGTTGGCTGCGACGCGCGCCGGCGTGGCGGCACACGGCACCCATGAGTGGTTCGTGCGGGCCGACGGTTCGATGTTCCCGACAACGTGGTGGTGTGCACCGTTCGAGGTCGATGGCGACATCGGTGCGGTGTTCGCGTTCACTGATCTGACGGAGCGGCACGCTGCGGAGGAGGCCCGGCGAGCCCGTGACGCCGCCGAGATTCGTGCCGCCGAATCGCTGGCGGCGCAGCGGCGCATTCTCGAGGCCGCGACATCGGCGCGCAGGCAGATCGCCCGCGACCTACATGACGGTGCTCAGCAACGAATGCTCAATGTTCTGCTGGCGCTTCAGCTCACACGCGAACACGTGCCCTCCGAACTCGAAGCGCTCGACAGCATGCTGATGGACGCCATGGCCGAGGCTCGCCATGCGATCACCGAATTGCGGGACCTGGCGGCCGGTATACATCCCACGATCCTCAATACTCGCGGGCTTGTCCCGGCCCTGCGCTCGCTGAGCGCGCGGACGGCCGTGCCGACGAGCGTGACAGCGCACGACTACGGGGGTGCCGCCGCCGAGATCGAGTCGTGCGCCTATTTTGTGGTGGCCGAGGCCCTGACGAATGTCGTCAAGCACGCCTGCGCCACCGTCGTCGAAGTGGACGTCGACGGCGACGCAGACACTCTGCAGATCACGGTGCGAGACGACGGTTGCGGCGGAGCGACGCCCGGACGTGGTCTCGGCCTCGTCGGCATGGCTGACCGCGTCACCGCCATGGGCGGTGAACTGAGCATCACGTCACCGCCCCGTCGTGGCACGACGATATGTGTGCGGTTACCGCGACGCAGTGCGCCCGTACGCCCGTCTTCGTCTCTGCCGGCGTCGTGAGGAGCTGAGCGTGGCCACAGTCGTTGTCGCCGATGACCATTCCCTGATCCGGGAAGGTGTGGTGCGCGTCCTCGAGCGCGGCGGACATCGTGTCCTCGCGGTCGCCGCCGACGCGGTTGAATTACTTGTGCAGGTCGACATCCATCGGCCCGATGTCGTCGTCACCGACATCGAGATGCCGCCTAGCTGCAGCGAGGACGGTTTGGCCGCGGCTGTCGACATTCGTGGACGCCACCCGGAAACGGCTGTGATTGTCTTGTCGCAGTACCTGGAAGATGACTACGCGCTGACGCTTGTCGGGGATCGCCCGCAAGGTGTCGGGTATCTGCTGAAAGAGAAGATCGCCGATCCGGACATCCTCAATGATGCTGTGCGACGAGTGTCGGTCGGGGAGTCGGTGCTCGATCCCGATGTCGTGACGTGCCTGGTGCGACGCGGACGACCGCACGACCCGCTGAACACTCTGACACCGCGAGAACGTGAAGTGCTCGGGCTGATGGCCGAAGGGCATTCGAACACCGGCATCGCGGCGCGATTGGCGGTCACGGTTCCCGCGGTGGAGCGCCATGTCACGAACATCTTCGTCAAACTCGGCTTGTCCCAGGCCAACACCGACCAGCATCGACGGGTGCTGGCGGTCCTCACATTCCTGAGAGGCTGACCGCCGCGCCGCAGCGCACGGCATAGAACAGGTTGCATCGGGAAAACCCCACAGCCCACCGGGGGCTGACCGGCACGTGCCTTGTTGTGCCAGCAGGGAAGACATCAGCCACGGCGGCAACGAATCATTGTCGGTGTCGGCATGAGCCGGCGCCCAATGCAGGGAGTGGGAAGGAGACCCAAATGGCTGTTTGGCTGATCACCGGTGCATCACGTGGACTCGGCAGTGCGATCGCACGGGCGGCACTGGCTGAGGGACACACCGTCGTTGCGGGCGCACGAAACGTCCCCGCTGCCGCAGCCGAGCTGCCGCACAGTGATGCGCTCACCGTGATCGATCTGGATGTCACCAACTCCGCGCAAGTGAGCGCGGTCGCCGACGCCACGGCCAAACGCCATGGAGGCATCGATGTCCTGGTGAACAACGCCGGCTACAGCGTCCTGGGCGCCGTCGAAGAACTCACCGACACTGAGACACGAGACATGTTCGAGGTCAATGTCTTCGGGCTGCACCGGATGACTCGCGCGGTCCTGCCACACATGCGGGCCCGTGGCCGCGGCCGCATCCTCAACATCGGGTCTGTCGGAGGCTTCGCCGCCGTCGCGTCATCCGGGCTCTACGGTGCGACGAAATTCGCCGTCGAGGCGATCACCGAAGCGCTCGCCCTCGAGCTGAGGGGCAGTGGTGTATCGGCGACCGTCATCGAACCAGGAGCTTTCCGCACGGATTTCCTTTCACCGCGTAGCGTCCGATTCGCGGCCACCGAGATCGACGCCTACGCCGATACCGCGGGCGCAGCACGCACCGCGTTCGCCGCCCTCGATGGTCACCAGCCCGGCGATCCTGACAAGGCGGCAGCCGCGATCCTGGCTGTCGCCGCCGCCGATCCGGCTCCCCTGCGCGTTCAGCTCGGACGCGACTGCGTGGCCAGAGTCGAACGCAAGCTGCTCGATGTCTGCCAAGAGCTGGGACGCTGGCGGGCCATCGCCGAATCGACCGATTTCTCAACCAGCCCCGCCGAATCGACCAGTGGCACCCGCACCGTCGGTGCCGCTTGACCGCGACGAGTTCTCAGGAGACCCTCATGCCCAACGTTTATTACAGCAGGATCATCGCCGCACCGGCAGCCGGCGTGTGGAAGATCGTCGGCGACTTCGGATCCCTCCCTGTCTGGTTTCCCTTCGTCACAGCGAGCGAACTGGATCCGCCGGGCGGCCGGCGAGAGGTCGGCGCCTTGCGCACCAACCACATCGACGACGGAACGGTGGTCGTGGAACGGCTCGTCGAGCTGTCGGATCGTGATCGACGTGTCACATACGACGTCGTCGGCGGTCATGCGCCGGTGCAGAATTACACCGCGACCATCACCGTTCACGAGATCTCCGACCAGGAAGCGTGTTTCGTTACCTGGACCGCTTCATTCGACGTCATCGGTGACGCGGATTCCATCGTGGATTGGGTGCGCAACGGGATCTTCCGTGACTGTCTGGCAGAACTCGAGCGCGTCCTGGGCGTCACCGCACCAGCATGACAGCGGGGGATCTCCAGCACCGCGGCATGTCGACTCGTCAGACGGTCCTGTTTGCGCTCGCCGGCGCAGTGGCAGTCGGCAACCTGTACTACACCCAGCCGCTACTGCACGTCATCGGCGTCAGCTTGCACACCGACGTAGGGCATGCCGGTTTCCTCGTCACGGCGACGCAGATTGGCTACTCGCTGGGCGTGCTGCTGCTTGTGCCGCTCGGCGACAGTCGCGACCGCCGCCGCCTGATCCCGACCTTGATGTTGCTGTCGGCGGCTGCGCTGACCTGGTGCGCGGTGGCGCCGACCCTGTCGGCGCTTGCCGTGGCAAGTCTCGCGCTGGGGCTGACCACGGTGTCAGGTCAGCTGTTGACCCCGCTGGCGGGTGATCTCGCCGATGACCGTAGCCGTGGACGCGTGGTCGGGATCGTAGTTTCGGGTCTCGTCACCGGCATCTTGGTCTCCCGAATTGCCGGCGGTGTCATCGCGGGTGCCTGGGGTTGGCGCGCTGTCTTCGCGATCGCTGCGGCGATCACTGCGGTCCTGGCCCTCGTGCTCGCCGCTGCCGTTCCACGGGTGCCGCCCACCACGCGCGTCGCGTATCCGAAGCACGATGTTCTGGACCGCGCTGACCTTCCTGCTCAGCGGTGCGCCGTATGACTTCACCGCATGGCAGATCGGCCTGGTCGGCGTTGCGGGTCTGGTCGGCGCACTCGCCGCACAGGGCGCCGGGCGCCTGCACGATCGCGGCCGAAACGTGGCAGCCACGGGAGCGTGCTGGTGCCTCGGGCTCGCTGCATGGGCGGTCGCGGCGGTGTCCCACAATCTTCTGATCGGGATCATCGTCGCGGCCATCGTCCTCGACGTCTCCGTTCAGGGCCTCAACATCCTGAACCAATCACGCGTGTTCGTGGTGGCACAGGAGGCGCGCAGCCGGGTCAATACCGCCTACGTCACCGCCAATTTCGTTGGGGGAACAGGCGGGTCGCTGGCCGCTGCAGTGCTGTGGAGCGTCGGCGGGTGGTCGGCGATCACGGTGGCGGGCGCAGCCATGTCGGTCCTCGGCTGTGCAGTCTGGGCGGCGGCCCGGCGCGGAGCGCTGAGGGCGAGTCGAGACGTGCACACGTCGTGAACGCAGCATTCTGTTGTGGCCGTTTCCCCGCCTCGTCGGTGGCGCAGCGCTTCCCGCGTTGTGGCGTCTTTCGTCAAATGCAAGTGATCCAGCGGTCGGCGAGGGCGTCCACCCAGTCGGCGGCCACGTCGGGATCCTGCGGTGGGGATTCCACGATCACCAACTCGTCGACACCGAGATCGACCAGTGCCGGGATGCCGCCGACCGCCGGTGCCTGAAGAGCTACCGCGCAGTGCAGGTCATCGACGTCGCGACCGGCGCGCGCGCAAAGGCGCCGTAGCATGTCCATCCGTTCGCCGACCGCGGCGACGCCGTCCAGGTTGAATCCGTACCAACCGTCACCCCAGGAAGCGACGCGCGCCAAGGCGCGATCACCGTTGCCACCGACAATGATCGGGATGGAACCCGCCGACGGCTTCGGGTGTAGGCGCACCGCGTCGAAGGCGGCGAACTCACCGGTGAAGTCGGCGACATCCTGCCGCCACAGGGTGCGCATGGCCTCGACGTACTCTGCCGTCCGGGCGCCACGTCGGGCGAACGGGACGCCGAGGGCCTCGAATTCCTCACGCGACCAACCGATACCGACACCGAGGAGCAGTCGTCCGCCGCTGAGTTGGTCCACCGACGCGGCCTGCTTCGCCATGATCACCGGGTTGTGTTCCGGCAGCAACAGCACTCCGGTCGCGATGTGAATCGTCGACGTCGCCGCTGCGGCGAAACTCAACGCGATCATCGGGTCCAGCCAGTCGGCATCGGCAGCTACCGCGATGCGGCCGTCGGCCGAGTACGGATAGCGTGACCGGGGACGGTCCACCATCACGACGTGCTCACCGCACCACAGCGTGGTGAAACCTGCGCGCTCGGCGGCCACCGCGACAGCGTCGATGATCTCACGCCGGGCGCCGGCGCCAATGCCCAACGCGTGCAGGGAGATTTGCATCCGCGTATCCTCTCTCGTCTTTCTAGGTTGTCAAGGAAGGCGCCGGAACGGCTTTCTCGCTCCATCCGGGCGGACCGACGACGTAACCGAACCGGGCCCGCCACGTCTTGGCGTGCGCGACATCGCGCAGCATGGCCACCGTCTCCAGGTAGTTGAACTTGACCGGGTTCTGTGACCCGACGTCGTGAATCAAGCCGTAGCGGACCGGTTCGACTTCCGCGGCATAGGTGCCGAACAGTCGATCCCACACGATGAACACTCCGCCGTAATTCTTGTCGATGTATGACTTGTTCGAGCCGTGGTGCACGCGGTGATGAGACGGCGTGTTGAACATGAATTCCCAAGCCGGCCAGAGCTTCTCGATACGTTCGGTATGGCACGGGATCGGGAAGAGCAGCCCGGCGGTGTTGAGGACGAAGATCATCCACACGGGAAATCCGAGAAGGGCCACGGGTACCCACGCAAGGCTTCGCAACGTGTAGGACACCGGGTGAAACCACGGCAGTCGAAGGTTGGTCGACAGGTTGAAGAACCTGCTGGCGTGGTGCACGCTGTGCGCCGTCCACAGCAGCCGCACACGGTGGTCGGCGCGATGCGCCCAGTAGTAGCAGAAGTCCGTGGCGATCAGGCAGGCCACCCAGACCCACCAGTGACGAGGAGACAGCCGCAACGGGGTCAGCGACGACGCGATCACGATCGTCGAGAACGGCAGCAGGTACTGCCCGGCGAACTTGAATGCCGCGTTGAGCGCGTAGGTCGCCCAGTTGCCCGCATAGTCGCGCGCCGAGAACTTCTGCGCATATTGCGGATCCCGTCGTTCGTCGAGCCACTCGACGAACGACAGCACCACAAAGGCCGGAGCGGTCCACAGCAGCATTGTCATCGTGATGTCCATGGCAATCGACGGTAGAAATCTCGAGCCGACGAAACATCGCCCGTCGGAGCGATTTCGTGTCCCCCGCGAGAGGGATGCGTCCGCGGTGCCGGGCCGCCGATGCTGTCTCAACTTCCGGCTGTGTCGGGGCTGCGGCGAGTATTCTCGCCTGGCATGGCCACCGGCGAGCTCAGCGGCGCGCGGCGGTCGTTGGCCCGTCAGTCGGTGGTGATCGCACTTCTGGCGGCCGCGGTGGACGTCGGCATCTTCGTCTCGTCCGGAATCTTCCGGGTTGCGTTCGCGTCGGCTTGCGCCATGACCGTCCTCTTGGTGTTGGCCGATCTGGCGTTGGCGCTGCCTGCCCACGCGACGGCCGTTGTGGCAATCGTCCAAGTGGTCATCAGATTGGCGGTGTGCTGGCTGCTCAGTCGGCACGGCCTCGCCGCAGGCATAGGCGACGTCGGCATACTCGTCGCCGGCTACCGCGTGGGCGCCTGGTTACCCACCCGCGTCGCACTGCTCGTGGTGCCGGTGCTGGCGGCGGGTGTGTCCGGTGCGGCGGTGATCAACGGCGCTGGACGGACCTGGCGGGAGGTTGTGCTCATCGCCGTGTCGAATGCGGTGGTGCCGTGGCTGGTGGGTCGGTACACGGCAGCAGGCCGAGCATACGTCGACCAACTCGAACGGCATCAACAGCAGCAGCAGGCAGCGCTGGAACGCGCCTTGGCCGACGAACGGGAGGCCATCGCCCGCGATCTTCACGACGTCATCTCGCATCACGTGAGCGCCGTCGGCATCCATGCCGGGGCGGCTCGGTTGGCGCTCGGCACAGATCCAGATGCGGTCGCCCGGTCACTGGCCGCCGTCGAGTCGGCCAGCCGCTCAGCCATGATGGACCTCCGTCGCCAACTCGACCTGCTGCACGGTGCCGACAGCGCGGGGGAGCGTCAGCCCGGCCTCGCCAACGTGTCCCACCTGGTCGATACCGTCCGCCAGGCCGGGTTGTCGGTGGAGCTCGAGCTTCCCGATGCCATGCCGGCGTTGTCGCAGTCCCTCGACGTCACGGTTTACCGCATCGTGCAGGAACTGCTGACGAATGCGCTGCGTCACGGTGACGGGACGGCGCGGCTGCAGGTGCGGCGCACAATCAACGAGGTGATCATCGACGCTTCGAATCCCATTGCCGACGGGAGATTCTCGGGGGAGTCACCGGGGCGCGGCCGGGCCGGTGTGCGGCGCCGCGCGGAACTCTTCGGGGGAACAATGCGAGATGGCAGCGACGACGGAGTGCGGTGGCGCACCGTGGTGTCGATCCCTGTTCCGCCGTCATGACCTCGCCGATCCGCACGCTCGTCGCCGACGACCATGCCATGTTCCGCGCGGGTCTGCGCGCGGTTCTGGACACCAGCCCGGACACCGTCTGCATCGCCGAAGTCGGCGACGGCCGAGCCACGGTCGAGGCGTGCCTGCAGCTGAGGCCCGACGTCGCGGTTCTGGACGTCCGGATGCCCAAGCTGGACGGTGTCGCGGCCATCCGGCCGATAGTCGAGGCCGTCGACACTCGGGTTCTGATGCTCACCACCTACGACAGCGAGACCGTGTTGGCCAGTGCCCTGCAAGCCGGGGCGTCCGGTTTCCTGCTCAAGTCGTCACCACCCGAGGAACTCATCGGCGCGATCCGGATCGTCGCCCGTGGCGACGCGGTCATCGATCCGGCGATGACGCGCCGACTGGTCAGGAGGGTCGCGGGCAATCTGGCGCCGGCGCCACTGCCAGACGAGGTGTCCACCCTGACCGCGCGCGAATTCGAGGTGCTGTTGTTGATGGCCGACGCCATGAGCAACGCCGAGATCGCCGCCGCGTTATTCGTGGGAGAAGAGACTGTCAAAACGCACGTATCGCGCATCCTGGCCAAGCTCGGGGTGCGGGACCGGGTGCATGCAGTCGTCTACGCACATCGACATCGGCTGAACGAAAGAACAAGAGACAACGGCTGACCGGATCGCGCAGCTCAGGCCCAACGCGAAACGTGTGGGGTCCGGTGTCGTCCTACGCGGACGGCAAGCTGTCCCCGTAGCGCTGATCCAGCGCGCCGTTGGATCGCGGGGACTGGTGCAGTGGGCCGAGCCATCCACTGGCGGTGAGGCCTTCATCCCGCTGTCGCCGGGAACCGTCGATGTTCCACCGCCATCTGGTTGGAGACGGCGCGACGGTTGGGCGCGTTGCGGATTGAACACGGCAGTATCCGCTCGGGTGGTGCCGACGGCCTGGAGCAGGCGGTGTCCGACACGGTGGGCACGCCGTACGTACGGGGCGGACTGCTCTGGGGCGATGTCGTAGTTGGTCAACGCGGCGTTGAGGATGCCGCAGGACTCCCGCATGGCGATGGTTACGCGTCGGAGTCAGAACGCGCCAGCGCATCGCGGATGCCGAGGACCGGCTGGCCACCGCCGAGGGCGAGGTGCGGGAGAAGGAGGCGCGGCTGCGGGAGGTGCAGGCCGACGCCGACGCCAAGGAGTCGGACCGCATCGCGGCCGAGAACGACCTCGCCGAGACGCAACGCGACCATGACAAGGCACGCGCGGAATTGGTTGAGACGCAGCACAAGCCGATTGGCAGCGGCAGCGGCACCGGCAAGAAGGGCGGCCACGACGGTCAGAGCTTCGCCAAGGACATGCTGTCGGGCGCGCTGGAGGCCCTGAGGTTTGACGGATCGGTGTTCTCCGACCTCAGCCAGTGGGGCATCTGGAAGTTGTTCACCGGGGGCTCGAACTACGCTGGCGGGCTGCTGAAGAACGCCTACGGTGGGCCGTCGAGGCTCAACCCGTACGGCCTCGCGGCGCTGCACTACGGCGGGTCACCAGCCGGCACCCAACACGGCCGCGGCCCGGGGTCGCCTGGTCGGGGCAATCAGGGCGACGGCGGCCTGGGTGGGTTCCAGCTGGGCGACCGCGGCGGTATGTCGAGTGTCGGCGACACCCTGACGGGTGCGCTGCCCCAGGTGTCGGACTTCTTGCCGTCACCGGCCACCAATGCGCCCAACGTGGACGCGTCCATCAACATCCACGGACCCGTTGGGTGTCGCCCAACGACCTGATGTCCCGTATCCATGCCGAACGCAACGACCGAGCTCGCACTGCGGGGTCGGGCCTCAAGGGTGTTGGGGGATTCTGATGGCCAAGAAGCCGAACATCCCCTGCGCTAGTGGCTGTGGCAAGCTGCTTTGGCCCGGCCGCACCACGCTGCCGGTTGGCGTGGCCGCCTGCCGTTCCTGTTGGCGCCCAGCGAGCCGCGACACCGCCAAGGCCGCCCGCGACGCGCCGCTGCAACATTTGCGGGGTCACGGTGCTCAGCCCGGACCAGATGTGCCCCTCCACAAGGGACTGCGCCGCCTGGTGTGCCGGTGGTGCGGCAGCGAATACATCGGCTCCCGCGGCACCAAGTGCTGCAGCGATAGGTGTCGCCGACGAGGACAAGCCCACGCGATGCAGTCACGTCAACGTTCGGTGCAGCCCACCGACGCTGGCAGGTGACCCTTTGCCGTTTGCTCGGCGTTGACTAGTCTCACCCCGGTAGGCGTGTTGTTAGAGGGGGAACGGTCGTGGGGCCGGCAACAGCCGGGCGGGGAGTTTGCCAACCAGGTCGGAGATAGAAGGTTGGGATACATCGGAGCTTGAGAACGCGGCTTCAACCTGGCGTGCAGCGGCCGCCCAGTCTGAGCAGGTGTTTGACCAGCACCGACAGAACATCGCTGCACCTGGCGGCACCACGTGGGAAGGCGACGCCAAGGACGCGGCGCTCAACCGTGTGACGGCCGATGTGAGCGTTGTCCGGCATCAAGGTGACGTAGTGCGGGCCGCGGCCGACATTGCCGAGAGCGGCAGCGGCGATATCCAGGCGGCGCTTTCCAAAGTCCTGGACGCCATCGCTGCGGCAGAGGCCGACGGGTTCCGGGTCGGTGAAGACCTGTCGGTAACCGACACCAAGCGAGTGGACGTGTTCTCGATGGCGGCACGCCGGACGGCCCTATCAGAGCACGCTGAGGGCATTCGCTGGGCAGCAGAGCAGCTGGTGCAGACTGACACCCTGGTGGGTAAGCGGCTGGAGGCCAAAGCGACTGAGCTGCAAGGAATTCAGTTCGATGGCGAAGGTCAGTCGGATCACGTTGTACAGGCCGTGGACTACAGCACCATGCCGGAACGGCCGCAGTTTCCGCTGCCCGAGAAGCCGTGGGACTACAACCTGGACCTGACGACCGATCTGAAAGTCGATGGCGGCAAAAGCGCAGGCGCGGGCATCACCATCGATGACGTGTGGAAAGAACTCCACCGATGCTTTAATTGCAATTTCCCAAGGGGAGGCGCACCCAAGGACTTCCCGAAGGTTGGCGATGAGCTGCCTCTGGAAATCAAAATGGCTGGGGCCAAGCTGGCGAATTTCCCGGTGAGGGTCACTCAAGCCGAGAAATCTGGCTCGGAGATAAACATCGAATTCGAAACCCTCCCCGGACATGTGGACGGCCCAGGTAGCACGATCCACTTCAGGTTCTTCGAGCAGGGCGGTGAGATACACCTCGGTATCAACGCGCACGTGACCGATCCTGGCCCCGGCACTCAGCCATTCCCAGTTGGACCGGCGTTCAGGGCCGGATATACGGGCATAGCGCATCTGACTTGGCAGCCCTACATTGATCGCTTGGCCGATAACATCCAGCAGTCTCGTGGTGTAGTGCCCAACGTGGGGCCTCCGGTGGTGCCACCAGGATTACCGCCTATTGCCGTACCGAATACAGGTGGACGATGAAGCGAGCGTTGACAATTGCAGGTTGGCTGGTCCTCGGCATTGTGGCGGGGCTTGCCGTGTACGCGGTGCTCACGCTGATTCTGGGAGCCGCTGGCTTCTACTCGTTGGCGATGGGCACGGCGACGGTGCTGGGGTTCCTCAGTGCCGTCGTCGGCGCGGTGGTGATGTTGCGCCGACGACGGAGCCCCGACCGATATGCGTTCTGGGTGGGGATGGTTCTGTTCCTTGGGGTTTGCTCGGTGCAGGTACTGGTTCTCAGCCCTCGCTTGGTCTGGCCGCTGAACCTCATGTAATGCAGGTGGGCGAGTACACCCCCACGTCGCCCATCAGACCGTCACCTCACGACCATGAGTAACCCGGGGGGTGGGGTTCAAATCTCTGCCTGATCCCTGAACACTTTCTCTCTGCCCGGTCCCTGATCACTTTCGAGGAGTATGCCGACGGCAGCGACTATGAAGGCAGAACGGACCTCGGTAACACCCAGCCGGGCGACGGGACGCGCTACAAGGGCCGCGGGCCTATCCAGGTGACCGGGCGGCACAACTACACGCAGATGAGCGAGGACCTCGGGGTTGACTTCGTGAACCATCCTTAGCCTCGATCCACCGATGGAAAGCCTGGATAGGCGGGTGTCGATATAAGGAAAGTGCCTTCTGAGCTGCGATGATGAGTGTTCCTTACGCACTTATCGGCACAACTTCGAAAGGCACTTCCGGTGAAAGTGTCGCACAACTTCATGGCTGCGTCTGCAGTGTTCGATGATGAGCATCTGGTGTCGTGCGCCGGCCTGGTGCCGGTGATGACCCTGGCCAGCCAGACCGGGCTATCGGACCTGATCGCGGACAAGGTCGAAATCGTTGAACCGCGGATCAAGTCCGGCTCGGCCAATCCGTCACCGAAGCTGACGACAGTAATCGCCGGAATGTGCGCCGGCGCCGACAGCATCGACGACCTCGACATCGTGCGCTCCGGTGGAATGAAAGCCCTCTTTGGCGGCGTGTACGCGCCCTCGACCATCGGAACACTGTTGCGGGAGTTCACCTTCGGACACGCCCGACAACTGGAAGCAGTGCTGCGTGAGCATCTGGGCGGGCTCTGCGAGCGCGTCGCGTTGCTACCCGGCGCCGATACCCAAGCGTTCGTCGACATCGATTCACTGCTGCGCCCGGTCTACGGCCACGCCAAACAAGGAGCCTCCTACGGACACACCAAGATCGCCGGCAAGCAGATCCTGCGCAAAGGCCTCTCGCCGCTGATCACCACCATCAGCACCACCACGGGTGCCCCGATGATCACCGGAGCCCGGCTGCGGGCGGGCAAGACCAACTCCGGCAAGGGCGCAGCCCGGATGATCGCCCAAGCAGTCACCACCGCCCGCGCCGCCGGTGTCAACGGGCAGATCCTGGTGCGCGGAGACTCGGCCTACGGCAACAGCACCGTGGTGAATGCCTGCCGACGCGCCGGTGCCCACTTCTCGCTGGTGCTGACCAAGACCCGCGCCGTCGCTGCGGCCATCGAGGCCATCAGCGATAACGCCTGGACCCCGGTCAACTACCCCGGCGCAGTGCGCGACCCCGACACCGGCGCCTGGATCTCCGATGCCGAAGTCGCCGAAACCACCTACACCGCTTTCAGTTCCACCAACACCCCGGTCACCGCTCGGTTGATCGTGCGCCGGGTCAAAGACGCCCGATACCTCGATGCGCTGTTTCCGGTGTGGCGGTATCACCCCTTCTTCACCGATTCCGACGAACCCGTCGACGCCGCTGACATCACCCACCGCCGCCACGCCATCATCGAAACCGTGTTCGCCGACCTGATCGACGGACCGTTGGCGCATATGCCCTCCGGGCGGTTCGGCGCGAACTCGGCCTGGGTCCTGTGCGCGGCGATCGCCCACAACCTGCTGCGCGCCGCCGGGGTGCTCGCCGGCGGTGCCCATGCCCTCGCGCGCGGAGCCACACTGCGCCGCAAGATCGTCAACATCCCGGCTCGACTGGCTCGGCCCCAACGCCGACCCATCCTGCATCTACCCTCGCATTGGCCGTGGGCCCAGCAGTGGCTCACATTGTGGCGCAACACAATCGGCTACAGCCCGCCAACTGCTGCGACCCACTGACCACCGGACCCACAGGCCCCGACCCGAACATCACAGGAAAAGCTGGGCAGACCAGCGGCTACAGGCTGCCCACGACCTGGGCGCACGACAAAAATCAGCCCCAAACAACCTCAACAGGGTCGATCCACGGATCGAGGCTTAGCCTGAATCCGTGGAGCGGCCCTCCTTGAGGTGTCCGTGTGTGGTTTCTGCTGCGTTCGGTGTTGCGGGCATGCGGTAGTTGCTGGTCTGCCCAGCTTTTCCTGTGTGCTCCGGTTGGGCCTGTTCGGCGCGTTGGTCAGGTCGTTGCCGGTAGCGGTGGGCTGTATCCGATGGTGTTGCGCCACAACGTGAGCCAGTGCTCTGTCCAGGGCCAGTGCTCGGGGAGGTGCAGGATCGGTCGACGCTGGGGTCGGGCCAGACGGGCGGGAATGTTGACGATCTTGCGGCGCAGCGTCGCGCCGCGGGCAACCACGTGGGCACCTCCTGCGAGCACGCCGGCGGCGCGCAGCAGGTTGTGCGCGATCGCCGCGCACAACACCCACGCACTGTTGGCACCGAACTGTCCTGAGGGCATGTGGGCCAGGGGTCCGTCGATCAGATCGGCGAAGACGGTTTCGATGATCGCGTGCTGGCGGTGGGTGATGTCAGCCTCGGCGGTCGGCAAGTCTGTGTTGGTGAAGAACGGGTGATACCGCCACACCGGGAACAGCGCGTCCCGAAATCTCGCGTCTTTGACTCGCCGCACCACCAACCGCGCGGTGAACCGATCTTTGGTAGAGGCGAAGGCGGTGTAGCTGACCTCGGCGACCTCGGCATCAGAAATCCAGTCACCGGTGTCGGGATCACGCACTGCACCGGGATAGTTGACCGGCTCCCAGGCCTGCTCGTCGATCGAACTGATGGCCCGATCAACCGCGGTATTGCGGGTCATCACCACCGAGAAGTGCGCATTGTGGGCTCGGCAGGCGCCCACCACCGACCGGGTGCCGTAGGACGAATCGCCACGCACCAGCAGTTGCCCGCGCACGCCGGCGGCGCGGGCGGTGGCGATGGCTTGGGCGACCATGCGGCCCGCACCCTTCCCGGAACTGGTCTTACCGGCGCGCAGCCGCATCCCGGCGATCACCGGCGCCGCTCCGGGGGTGCTGATCGTCGTCGCCAACGGGGAGAGCCCTTTACGCAGAACCTGCTTACCAGCGATCTTGGTATGCCCGTAGGAGGCACCCTGTTTGGCGTGGCCATAGACCGGGCGCAGCAGTGAGTCGATGTCGATGAACGCCCCCGTGTCGGATCCGGGCAGCAGGTCCACCCGCGCACAGAGTGCGGCCAGATGATGACGCAGGACCGACTCCAACTGCCGGGCGTGTCCGAAGGTGAACTCCCGCAACAAAGTACCAACAGTTGACGGTGCATACACACCGCCAAAGAGTGTCTTCATGCCACCGGCGCGAACCAAGTCGAGGTCATCGATGCTGTCCGCGCCGACACACATGCCGGCGATCACCGTGGTCAGCTTCGGGGACGGATTCGCCGAGCCGGATTTGATCTTCGGTGCCGGAATGGAAATCTTGTCGGCCAACAACTTCGGTAGTCCGGTCTGGGTGGCCAGCGTCATTACCGGCACCAGACCGGCGCACGACACGAGATGGGCATCATCGAAGACCGCCGACGACACGGCGAACCTATGGGACACTTGCACCGGAAGTGCCTTTCGAAGTTGTGCCGATAAGTGCCTAGAGAACACTCATCATCACAGCTCAGAAGGCACTTTCCTCGTCACGACACCCTGCGACCAGCCAATTCATCGGTGGATCGAGGCTTAGCCGCTGTTTCTCCTCGCCGGTGGGTGGTCGGCAGGTGGCGGCGCAGTCTGCCCGCCCGGGACGTCGGCAACTTGCCGCCCAAGACTCTCGAGCACGGCTCCGCCGGCGGCGCGCGGTGAAGCGGCTTTGGACGCCTTCCGGCGGACGTGGTTTCGATCCGTCGGTGTTCAATGGATCTTGTGCGCGTTAGGGTCGGCCGGCTTGCTGTCCTCAAATGGCGATGTCTGCTAGGACGTAGCCTGTGAGTTCGTCCGGCAAGTTCTGGTTTCTCTTGGGGTTCGCGCCAACGATTCTCGTTCTTGCTTCTGTTGCGTGTGCGCGCAGCTTCCATTGGCAGCTTGGAGATGTAGCGGGATGGCTGTCCGGCCTAGGGTCACTAGCTGCTGTTGGTGTCGCGCTGTGGATTGCTGTGAGTGACAACCGGCGTACTCGCATAGCGCAGGAAGAGAACACTCGGAGAATCCAGCGAAGGGCGGTCCGTCATGCACAGCGCATCGACCTCGCTGTCGACGGTCCTTACTTTCACGACCGCGCAACACGATCTGTCACTTGGACAGTGAAGCTTGAAAATTTCGGAGATCGTGCGATCTACGGCGTCCAGTGGTCGCGTTCTAGAGCTGTTATTCGGCTTGGCGACGGCAGTCAGCGGATGCTGATAGCCACGACGAATATGAAAGATCCGCCGACGGAATCGCTGACCGCAGCGGAAATGATGGTGGACGACGTAACGCCGATGGCGCTCAAGGCGGGTGACTTCTGCTCGGTCGAGGCGTCCTTGGACCTCGGGCACTATCCCGCATTAAGGAATCAGCCCGTCGCGCCGATCGATCTCGTTACCTTCGAAGATGAGGACGGCAACCGCCTGGGCGCAATACCGCGCGTTGGAGACCCTGTGTCCATTGACGGCGCGACTAATTATCTGGTCCGAAGTGAGTGGGCGATCGTAGGGCAAAATTACGTCGACCAGGCATTACGTGAGGTTCGAGCCAAGATGAGACCTCTAGAGGAGTGAGTCCACCGTCGATCGCCTTTGGGCGCCTTAAACCCATGGCAGGTTCCCGGCGGAAATCGGCTCCCAATTAGCCGAAACCCTATGCTTCCGGTTCTTGGCGCCCGTCTCCCCGGCGCGGGAGTACGCCCGACACCGCTCGACGCACACCGGCTTGAAGATCACGTCTTTCTCCGACATGCCAGAGCCGGCGATCTCGTTCGCGTACTCCCAGTCGAGAGGGCCGTTGCAGTGTCTGCACGTCTGATCCCACTGCCGATGATCGATACCCATGTATTGCGGCATAAACCGACGGTACTGGGGTCCGGCTGGTGATCACAGGAAACTGGCGTGTCGTAGAACTGCATTGTTGGGGGTGCTGATCCTCGCCGGCGCCCCTTGCCGTCGGACGCAGCGACGCATTACCGCTCGACGATTCCAAGGCCGTGCCGGGTGGCACCCGTCGTGCGCCGCGCGACGGTCGCCACGTCTAGCACCTCGGAGCCATGATGCCGGCGACGTCCGAGCAAACGGACCCCGCGGCTGGCGGGCACGAAAGCGATACGGCCGCGCAGCGATCCGACCAACTAATCCGCCCGATCGGATCGCGAACA
Source organism: Mycolicibacterium smegmatis (assembly GCF_001457595.1). Lineage (GTDB taxonomy): Bacteria > Actinomycetota > Actinomycetes > Mycobacteriales > Mycobacteriaceae > Mycobacterium > Mycobacterium smegmatis. Next base: position 2,950,931 of record NZ_LN831039.1, read on the forward strand.
GAGTCGACCGCCTCAACTCCGACGTGAGCCGACTTCACCGTGAAAGTCAGGACCGGGGCAGATTGGGCACGTATTGGGCACAAAAACAAGAGAAGCCCGAAGTTGCCGGCCTGAGCTGCGGAAATAATGGTGCGCGATACTGGGATTGAACCAGTGACCTCTTCCGTGTCAGGGAAGCGCTCTCCCGCTGAGCTAATCGCGCTGGTCGAACTGTTGGAGGTGGAGACGGGAATCGAACCCGTGTGCACGGCTTTGCAGGCCGTTGCCTCACCACTCGGCCACTCCACCGCGGGGGTTGATGCCTTTCGCACCTTCGAGCGGATGACGGGATTCGAACCCGCGACCCTCACCTTGGCAAGGTGATGCGCTACCAACTGCGCTACATCCGCGCGCCACGGGCGAGATCGTCGCCCGTCGCGATGCAGAACATTAGTCGACGGAGGCTCAAAGGCACAAATCCGCATTACGAACGGGGAACGGGCGGTCAAAAACCATGTTTCGTGGCAGGTCGGCGGCCCGTCTGTCGAGGTGGACCGGCGGGTTTCGGCAGCGGGCTCCCACATCTGCCGTGGTGTGACCTTGCCCACACGCGTCACACCCGTCCCACTGGTTACCCGCGCCGGCGCGAGTGAAACCTGCCCGGCCGATCGAGCGTGCGCTCAGGGCGGGCTGCGGGCCGAAAACCCGCCAAGGGTGCACGGTGGATTCGGGCACTGCGCGCCGGCCGATCGAGCGTGCGCTCAGGGCGAGAAATCGGGCCACATCCCGCCAGGGGCGCACGGTGGGCAACACGAACGCGACAGGGGGCAAGATCGAAAACAGGGCCTCTGGGCAGGCGATTCCGGTTCTGCGGGCAAGGCGTGCTAGTCTTCCTCCTCGTTCCCATGGTCTCGTAGCTCAGTGGGAGAGCGTCCGCCTCACACGCGGAAGGTCGCTGGTTCGAACCCAGCCGGGACCACCACATCGACAACGTGCCGCCCCCAGGGGCGGCATTTTTCACGCGTGGGGTGCCTCGATGAGTGCCCATCCCGCGAACACGCATCTTTTCTCGACGGAAATCTGACCGCGTATCGAGTGCGAGAAGAACTGCGATGCAATCGGATTCGGACTCTTTGCGGTGTCCGGCCGTCGTCAGGTCGGCGATGGACCGCCCATCGAACGTGTTGCGTCGCGTACGCTCGGCACCGGCTCGGCTGAATTAGGTCAGCCACACCTTAGTTTGATTGCCGAATTAGTTCGACGACCGAAGGATTTCTCTTGGTGGGCCCTGTCCGGCGCTCCCGCGTCGCTCCGCTGGTCTTGGTGACTTCCCTGCTTGCTGCCGCGTGCGGTTCGGATCCAGGGGACGCGCCGGGGTCCGGTCCGGTCGCGGCCGACTCGCTCACCGTTGCGGTGGTCAAGGACAGCGGGCCCCTGAACATCTTTGCGGGACAGACCGATCAGATGGCCGAACTGATCTACGACAAGCTGCTGGCCCCATCGCCGTATGTGGCCGAACCGCAACCGTGGCTGGCCACCGATGTGCAGCAGGTCGACGCGACCACATGGGACGTCAACCTCCGTGACGACGTCACGTGGCACGACGGCGAACCGTTCACCGCCGACGACGTGGTTTTCAGCTTCCATTTCATGCACGCCGCCCCCACCGGCCGATTCACCCACCATGTCAACGACACTCCGTCGATCTCGGAGGTCGTGGCCACAGGGGACAACTCCGTGCGGTTCGTCTGCGACTACGCGTGTCCGGAACTGGGCACGGTCACCCTCGCCGACCTGCCGGTGCTGCCCGAGCACTTCTGGTCGAAGATCGACGCGGCGAAGGCCAAAGAGGTGACCGACCTGCCCATCGGGACCGGCCCGTTCAAGCTCGTCGAGTACAGCCCCACCAGCGGATACCGATTCGAGGCCAACGCAGACTACTTCGCAGGCGCGCCGACCGTCGATGAACTGGTGATGCCGGTGATCGCCGATACCTCGGCCGCTTTCACCGCCATGCGCTCGGGTCAGGTCGACGCCGTCGACCGTGCGCTCACGCCAGAGCTGGTCGACCAGTTCACGGCATCCAGGGATATCGGCGTGGTCACCGTATCGCCCCTGACGTACCCGGAGCTCAAGCTCAACTTCACGCGAGAACCCTTCGCGCAGCCGGACTTCCGGGCCGCACTGAACCTGGCCGTCGACCGTGACAAGCTGCTCGACATCGTGGCCCTCGGTCGAGGTCGGCCCGCCACTCAGGGTTACGTTCACCCCGACGCGCCGTTCGCCGACCCCGACGCATCGACCCCGTACGAACCGCAGCAGGCGGCAACACTGCTCGACCGGCTCGGATGGGTCGACACCGACGGTGACGGCGTGCGCGAGAGCCCCGACGGCAAACCGGCCCGGTTCGAGCTCATCGTCGACGGCGGCAACGCCCCGCATGTGCGGGCCGCTGAGTTGCTCGTCGAAGACTTCGCCGCGGCAGGCATCGAGGTGAGGGTCAAACCGCTCGACGCGGGCTCGCTCACCGACGCGTCGGCCAACAAGGCCTACGACTTGTACATCACCACCAACACCCCGCACGCGGTGGCCGATTCGACGCAGTTCATCATGTCGCACCGGTCGGGCAATCTGTGGAAGCATCCCGATCTGCCCTATCCGGAGTTCGATGCGTTGTACGAACGGTGGCGGGCCACCGACACCGTTGACTCGCGCATCGCGGTGATGCAGCAGATGCAGCAGCTGTTCAACCGGCAGCCGACGACCATCGCCCTGTACTACCCCGAGGAGCACTGGGGCTACCGTGCCGACGCGTTCGCCGGCTGGATCGAGACCCCCGGCTACGGCATCGTGCACAAGTGGTCGTTCCTGCCCGCGGACGTGGTCGAGGGCGCCAACGCGGAAGCACCGCGGGCCCGATGACGGCTCTGCGCCGGGTCTGGCAGTACGCACTGGTGTTGTGGGCGGCGGTGACGCTGAACTTCGCGCTGCCGCACCTGGCGCCAGGGGACCCGGTCGTCTATCTGTACGGCGGTGCCGACCAGTCGCTCGACCCGGCACTCCTCGACGAGATCCGCACGAGTTACGGACTGGACCGGCCGATCCTCGACCAGTACGTCTCGTTCTGGGCCGGCCTGCTGCGCGGCGATCTGGGACTGTCGGTGCAGCACAACCGCCCGGTGATCGACGTTCTGGCCGACAAGCTGCCGTGGACGTTGGCGTTGGTCGGCTTGGCGACGCTGCTGGCGTTCGTGATCGGGGCCCTGCTCGGTACGTGGGTGGCGTGGCGGCGTGGCACCGCGAAAGAAACCGGCACGGTCACCACGGTGCTGGCGTTCGACTCGATGCCCGGGTTCTGGATCGGCATGATCCTCATCGCGATCTTCTCCGTCAGCCTGGGATGGTTCCCGTCCTACGGCGCCACGACCATCACCGCAACCGGTGCCGACCGGCTCACCGAGGTGGTGTCCCGAATGGTGTTGCCGCTGGCGACATTGACCATCGCCAGTGTCGGCGCATTCTTCATGATGACCAGGGCCTCGATGAGCAGTGTGCTGGACGAATCGTTCGTGCGGCTCGCTCGCGCCAAGGGGCTCGGTGAAATCCGGATCGCCGTCGGGCACGCGCTGCGCAACGCGATGTTGCCCGTGTACACCACGCTCACACTCACCCTGGGGGCCATGCTGTCCGGCGCTGTGGTCGTCGAGACCGTGTTCGCCTATCCGGGGCTGGGCAAGCTCATCTTCGATGCGGTCACCGCGCGTGACTATCCGTTGTTGCAGGGCGCGTTCCTGCTCGCCACCGTGGGGATCGTCGCAGCGAACCTGGTGGCCGACCTCACCTATCCCTGGCTCGATCCGCGGGTGCGTCGTGGCCGGCCCGCGCCGAAACATGTTGGGGCGGTGAGCGGATGAGAAACATGAGGCTCGTCGGAGTGCGGCACCGCTCGCAGCGCATCGCCACGATCGGTTCGGCGATCCTCGGCGTGCTGGTGGTCTCGGCGCTCGCCGCGCCGTGGCTGGCGCCCTATGATCCCGCCGTACGGGTCACCCGGCCGTTCGCGACGCCGTCCTCCGCGCACTGGCTGGGCGCCGACGACGTCGGTCATGACCTTCTCTCGATGCTCATCCACGGCGCCCGTATCTCGCTGTTCGTCGGCATCACCGCCGCGATCGCGGCCACCGTGATCGGCACGCTCGTCGGGATTCTCGCCGGTTATGTGCGCGGTGTGCTCGACACGATCCTCATGCGGATCGTCGATGTCGTGCTGGCCATGCCGGTCCTGCCGTTGACCATCGTGATCGGCGTCTTCGCCGGCCCAGGGCTGCGCACCCAGGTGATGGTCATCGCGGGCGTCCTGTGGGCGGGCCTGGCGCGCGAATTGCGCGCTCAGGTGTTGACGCTGCGCGAGCGCGATCACATCCAGGCCGAACGTGCGATGGGTGCGGGGGCCTTCTACGTGCTGCGGCGCCACATCACACCTGCCGTGATACCGCTCGTCGTGCCACAATTCGTGCTCACCGTCAAGACCGCGATCCTGCTCGAGGCGGCACTGGCGTTCCTGGGCCTGGGCGACATCTCGGCGGCCAGCTGGGGGTCGATGCTGTCGATGGCGCACGCGCGCAACGCTTTCCTGACCGATGCCTGGCTGTGGTGGGTGGTGCCGCCGGGGCTTGCCATCGCCGTCACGGTGCTGTCCTTCGCCTTACTGGGCAATTCGATCGAGGATCGCGCGCGGCCGATCCTGCGCCGGCCTTCCCGCCGGCCCACGGCTGCGCCGACCGGGCAGGACCACGATGCCGGGCACGACCCGCTGGTGATCGACGGGCTCACCGTGGTCTACGGCGAGCAAGAGCGTGTCGGCGCCGCCGACGTCAGCTTCACCGTGGCCGCCGGTGAGATCGTCGGCCTGGTGGGGGAATCGGGCAGCGGTAAGTCCACCGTCGCCGCGGCAGCCATCGGACTGCTCCCCGCCGCGGCGCGCGTCGCGGCCGGTCGGGTCCTGGTGGATGGCCGCGATGTCGCGGCGATGTCCGGGGCCGATCTGCGTGCCATGCGCGGTAACCGGATCGCACTCATCCCACAGGAGGCGCTGGGCGCGTTGAACCCGGTGCGCACCATCGGATCTCAGATCGACGAAGCCGTCCTGGTCCACCGGTCGTGCGGCCGCGACGCCGCACGGGCACGCACCTTGGACCTGTTGGCCCAGGTGGGTCTCGACGGCGATCTGGCCGACGCGTACCCGCACCAGTTGTCCGGCGGTATGCGCCAGCGCGTCGTGATCGCGATGGCGCTGGCCAACGATCCGGACGTGCTGATCGCCGATGAACCCACGAGCGGACTCGACGTACTCAGCGAGGCCGAGGTGCTGAGGCTGCTCGACCGGCTGCGCACCAGGCATTCGCTGGCTCTGCTGATCGTCAGCCACAATCTGCCGGTCATCGAACGGATCGCCGACCGTGTCGCGGTGATGAAGGACGGTGCCCTCGTCGAGATCGGCCCCACCGCACTGGTCACCGAATCCCCGCAGCACCCCTACACTCGCAGGCTCGTCGAGTCCGCACCTCGGCTTGCCCCCGCCCTGCAGGGGGCCACCCGATGAGCGTGCTGCTCGACATCGACGCGGTGTCCGTGACGTTCGACGGGGTCCCGGCCGTCACGGACGTGACCCTGCGCGTGGGCGCGGGCGAAACCGTGGCTCTCGTCGGAGGGTCGGGCGCAGGGAAATCCACGTTGGCCCGAGCCGTCGCCGGTCTGGTCACGCCGACGTCGGGATGCATCCGGTTCGACGGTGTGGACCTGACCACCGCAGACAGGTTCCGCAGGCGCGCGGCGCGGCGCGGCATGCACCTGGTGTTCCAGGACCCCTACGCCTCGCTTCCGCCCAACCTGCGGGTCGGCGACATCGTCGCCGAGCCGCAGCTGATCCACCGGCAGGGTGACCGCGAGAGCCGTCGCGCGGCCGCGCTGGAGGCGCTGGAACGTGTGCGACTGAGCCCGGCCGAGGATTACGCCCAGCGCTTCCCACACGAACTGTCCGGTGGCCAGCGCCAACGCGTCGCGTTCGCGCGCGCATTGGTCACCGCGCCGCGGCTGCTGCTCGCCGACGAACCCGCCAGCGGGCTCGACGCGTCGCTGCGCGTCGAGATCGTGGACCTGATGACCGAACTGGCCACCACGACGGGGATGGCGGTGGTGCACATCACCCACGATCTGGCACTGGCAGCGCGCAGCTGCGACCGCACGGTTGTCATGTGCGACGGACGCATCGTCGAATCCGGGCCCACCGCACGGGTTCTCGCCACACCCACCCACGAGTATGCCGCAGCACTGGTCTCGGCCGCGGCGGGAAATCATGAAAAGCTCTACCACTCAGGAGGATTGATTTGACGCTCGAGGTCATCGAGAACGGGACGGTCATCGATTTCACCGTCGCCGACATCATGAAGTACCACGGTCCCGGCTTTCCCGGCGGTGTCGCACACGCGGTCAAGGTGCTCGAGCGGGCGTTGCCGGTGCTCAGTCCCGACGGCCCCGCCGAACGTCGCGAGATCGTCGTCGCCACGGCGCATCGCGGCCCCGGAGTGCGCGACACATTCGAGGCGGTCACCCGCGCGGTCACCGAGGGACACTTCACGGTGGACGCAAAGCTGGAGCGCACCGACCGCGGCGCCACCCTGGAGCGCTACGTCTTCGAGCTGAGCTACCGAGGCACGGTGGTGCGCCTCGAAATCCGGGAGGGATTCGTCGTCGACGAGTTCATCGCACTCGCCCGCAGAACGGACCGTACTTCCGAAGAGGAACAACGGCTGACCGTGCTCAAGCAGGAAATGGCCGATCGACTGCTGGCCGCGCCGGCGGACGAGGTGTACGACATCGTCGCGTCATAGCCTGCCTCCCGCCGCCCGTTGACACCCGAGACTTGGAAAGAGACTGTGCCAGAAACCTGTTCACCGACAATCGCCCCGGTGTTGCACATCACGATGGGGTCCCACCACCCAGCGGGCGCACCGGGCTCGGATCCCAGACTGGGTGAGGTCGACATCTATCGACTTCCGGACACCGACCTGCGCGACGTGCGCGGGCTGATCACCTGCGCGGGTGCCGACCAGATCTTCCTCGAACGCAACCGCGAACTGCTCACCGGCTTCGTCCGCGCCGGCGGGCGGGTTGCGGTGATGGGGCATCCGGTCACCGATTTCCTTCCCGGGCTCGGGGTTTGGCGCGAGCTCGACTACACGGGGCCCAAGGACCTCCAGATCAGCCTGGGCGATCCGCATCCGGTATGGGCTGGTATCGACCCCGTCGATCTCAGTGTCCGCAAGGGCGTCACCGGTTTCTACTCCCGCGGCTACGTCGACAAGCTGCCTCCGGACGCTGTGATCACGACCCGGATCGGGCGGCACGCGCTGCCGTTGGACTACGTGTATCCGCTCGGCGCGGGGCAGGTCCTGGTGCACAGCGGTAACGATCTGATCAATTGGGAGGGCGACGCGAACACGGCCGCGCGGATGACCCCGCAACTCATCGACTGGCTGGTGGCACGATGACAAAACCCGAACCGTTCTCCCGGAACGACCTGGCGCCGCAACGCGGGCGCCGGCTGGCGATCGTGCACAGCGGCTCGTATGCCCACCTGTACGCGATGAAGGATCCGGCGGTGCTGGCCTACCAGCCGGACTTCGTCTACCTGCCAGACCTCGACGACGGGGCGCTCGACGGGTACGACACCGTCATCGTGGGTGATCGGATGCACCCCGACCTCCTTGCCCGTCACGCCCCTCGGTTCCACGCGGTGTCCGAACGCGGAGGCACCCTCGTGGTGCTCGGCGAGAACCAGGTGCACACCTGGTTGCCCGGGATCGAGTGGGAGCATCGACCGACGAACTTCTGGTGGTGGGTCAGCGGTGAGGACCCCCTGATCCGCACCCGCAGCCACGAGCACGAGGCCTGGCGGTACCTGACGACGAAAGCGGTGATCTGGCACCACCACGGCCTGCTCCGGCCGGCCGCCGACGTGGTGCCGTTGCTGGTGTCGGAGGAACCCGACGCCGACGGCAGGCCACACGACGCGGGGATGCTGCTGTACGAGGACACCGTGAGCACTGCGGGACGGTTGATCGTGACGACCCTGGACCCCATGCATCACCACGGCAGCCGGTTCATGAGCGGTGCGACCCGGTTTCTCTACGCTCTGCTGCGGTGGACCGACCAGACCTCGCCCAGCCTGGTGCGCGAAGGGCGCTGACAGGCCGGACGTCTCTGTGAGGTTCCTTCGGTGTTCGGCCGGCACGGTTTCAGCTGCCCGTCACGGGGTAAGCGCCATCCACGGGGCACATCCGGTGGTGCGTTCCGACATCGCGATCACCGTGACTGCCCGCCTCGCGACAGGGCAGGAGCACGACCATGGCTCGCACAGACCGGATCTCGGATCCGTGGGGCTCCAGGACGCCGTACGCGGCCGGTGAACCGTGGCCGCAACGTGTCGATCGATACCTCACGCCGGGCCTCACCGACGACGACGTCGACAGGTGGGTGCAGTCGGCCGCGGTGCTGCACTCCAACGGCGACGGGCTCGACATCGCGGTCAAGGACGGACGCATCGTCGGCGTGCGCGGCCGGGCGGACGACCGGGTCAACCACGGCCGCCTCGACCCCAAGGACCTGTTCGGCTGGCAGGCCAACCACTCGGGAGACCGGCTGCGCACACCCCTGGTCCGGCAGAACGGGCTACTCGTCGAATCCGACTGGGACACCGCGATGGACCGCATCGTCGCCCGCAGCCGGCAGTTGCTCGACGAGCGCGGACCGAACTCGATCGGGTTCTACACCTCGGGGCAGCTGTTCCTGGAGGAGTACTACACGCAGTGCGTGATCGCGCACGGAGCGATCGGCACCAACCACGTCGACGGCAACACCCGGCTGTGCACCGCGACGGCGGCCGAGGCGCTCAAGGAATCGTTCGGCTGCGACGGCCAACCCGGCTCGTACGCCGATGTCGACCATGCCGACGTCATCGCGCTCTACGGCCACAACGTCGCCGAAACCCAGACGGTGCTGTGGATGCGCATGCTCGATCGCCTCGCCGGGCCGAACCCGCCTGCGATCGTGTGCGTGGACCCACGCCCCACTCCCGTCGCGCGGCACGCCGCCGTGCACCTCGCGCCGCTACCCGGAACCAACGTCGCACTGATGAACGGCCTGCTGCACGAGATCCTCGATCACGACTGGGTGGACCACGACTACATCGAGGCGCACACCGTCGGCTTCGACGAACTCCGCAAGCGGGTCGCCGAGTTCCCTCCCGAGCGCGTCGCCGAGATCTGCGGGGTCGGTGCCGACGACGTCCGACGCGCCGGTGAACTGATCGGCACGGCCGAGCGGCTGCTGTCGACCGTGCTGCAGGGGTTCTACCAATCGCATCAGGCCACCGCGGCCGCGGTACAGGTGAACAACATCCACCTGGTGCGCGGCATGCTCGGGAGACCCGGCTGCGGCCTGCTGCAGATGAACGGACAGCCCACGGCCGAGAACACCCGCGAGTGCGGCGCCGACGGCGACCTCGCCGGATTCCGCAACTGGGCCAACGATTCCCACATCGAGCAACTCGCGGCGCTGTGGAATCTGGACGCCACGACCATCCCGCACTACGCGCCGCCCACGCATGCCATGCAGATGTTCCGCTACGCCGAAGAGGGATCGCTGCGGATGTTGTGGGTCAGCGCCACCAACCCCGCGGTGTCCCTACCGGAACTGGGCCGCATCCGCCGGATCCTGTCGCAGGACCGGCTGTTCTTGGTGGTGCAGGATCTGTTCCTCACCGAGACCGCGCAACTCGCCGACGTGGTGCTGCCCGCCGCGGCGTGGGCCGAGAAGACCGGCACGTTCACCAATGCCGATCGGACCGTGCATATTTCGGACAAGGCGGTCGACCCGCCCGGGCAGGCCCGGTCCGACTTCGACATCTTCCTCGACTACGCCCGCCGGATGGACTTCCGCGACAGGGACGGCCGACCGCTGCCTGCGTGGAATACCCCGGATGAGGCCTTCGAGGCGTGGAAACGGTGCAGCGCCGGGCGACCGTGCGACTACACCGGGCTGTCCTACGAGAAGTTGCGTGGTAGCGGCGGAATCCAATGGCCCTGCAACGCTGAGCATCCCGACGGCGTTGAGCGTCTGTACGCCGGCGGGGAGTTCTTCGCCGCACCGGACTACTGCGAGGCGTACGGCAAGGATCTGATCACCGGCGCTCCGCTGGAGCCCACCGAGTATCGGGCCATGAACCCGTTCGGCAAGGCCATCATCAAGGCTGCCGAGTACGTGCCGCCGCACGAACGTCCGTCGGCCGAGTATCCGTACGTGTTGATCACGGGCCGCACGGTGTACCACTTCCACACCCGCACCAAGACGGGCCGCACACCGCAACTGCAGGCGGCCGCGCCCGAGGTCTGGGTGGAGTTGGCGCGTGCCGACGCGCTCCGCGCCGGGATCGTCGAAGGGGACCTGGTCGAGATCCGGACGGTGCGCGGCTGTGTGACGGCCGCCGCGCGCCTGACCGACCTGCGCCGCGGGGTGGTGTTCCTGCCGTTCCATTACGGCTACTGGGACACGGGCGACGACGGCGGGAAGGACGGCCACCACCGCGCCGCCAACGAGTTGACGCTCACAGACTGGGACCCGGTGTCCAAGCAACCCATCTTCAAGACCGCGGCCGCGTCGGTGCGACGCATCGGTGCCGGCATGGCGGCCACCCCCGAACCCGTGGCCCACGCGGTCGCCGACGAACACCTCTGAGAGGGCCGATCATGACCAAGCTCGCGCTGCCGATCGTCCAGCTGCACCGCAGCGAGCGCCACCTCGCGCACGCGCTGCGGGCGATCGCCGCCCGCCACCACAGCGACCAGGACATCTGCCATCTCGCACGCGATCTCGCGGGCTGGTGTGACGAGCATGTCGAACTTCTGGCGCGGCACGGCCGTCGCTACCACGTGCGGCTGCCCGCCGGGCCGCGTCGCATCCACGCCCGGCGATGGATCCAGGAAAAGCTCAGCGATGCGCTGAACACGAGGCCGGAGCCCGCCCTGCTGCTCCTGGCCGATCTACGGCGTGTCCACCGCATCGCCGCGGGCGTGTCGCTGGACTGGGAACTGCTCGCCCAGGGCGCGCAGGCCACCAGGGACGACCAGCTGCTGGCGTTGACCCAGCAGTGCCACCCGCAGTCGCTACGGCAGATGCGCTGGGCGAATGCCATGCTCAAGGAGCTCTCGCCGCAGGCCCTGGCGGTGTGACCGCGAGCGTGACGGACACACAGCCGCCGTGACGCGGCGTTGTCGGCCGCATTCGGTAGGGTCCTCCGACGTGACTCAGAGCGTGCCTACGTCCGGTCCTGTCCCCGGCGTCCGATCGATCACCGCCCGGCTGGCCGAGGAGCTGTCCGTCGGTGAGCACCAGGTGGCTGCGGCCATCCACCTGCTCGACGAGGGCTCGACGGTGCCGTTCATCGCGCGTTACCGCAAGGAGGTCACGGGAAGCCTCGACGACGGTCAGCTGCGCACCCTGGAGGAGCGCCTGGCGTATCTGCGCGAGCTCGACGCGCGCCGTGAGGCCGTGCTGGCCTCGATCGAGGAGCAGGGCAAGCTCACCGACGAGCTGCGCGCAGCACTTGTCGCCGCGGACACCAAGGCCCGCGTCGAAGACATATACCTGCCGTACAAGCCCAAGCGCCGCACCAAGGCGCAGATCGCCAGGGAAGCCGGCCTGGAGCCGCTGGCGGACCGGCTGCTCGCCGATCCGAACCTGGTGCCCGAGGAGGTGGCGGGGGAGTTCCTCAACGAGAACGTCGCCGACGCCGCCGCCGCGCTCGAGGGTGCGCGCCACATCATCATCGAGCGCGCGTCCGAGGATGCCGAGCTGGTCGGTGCCACGCGTGAGAAGTTCTGGTCCGAGGGTTCGCTGCGCACCGCGCCGTTCTCCGAGGAGGCCGCGAAAAGCCCTGCCGCACAGAAGTTCCGTGACTACTTCGAGTTCTCCGAACCGCTGGAGCAGATGCCGTCGCACCGCGTGCTCGCGGTGCTGCGTGGCGAGAAGGAGCAGGCCCTGTCGCTGACGTTCGACGGCGGCGAGGACGAGGCCTACCAGGCGATGATCGCCCAGGCGCTCGGCATCGACATGACCTCGCCTGCGCCGGCGACGCCGTGGCTGGCCACCACCGTGCGGCTGGCATGGCGCGCCAAACTGATGATCTCGGCGTCGGTCGACGCGCGGATCCGGCTGCGCCAGCGCGCCGAGGAGGACGCCGTCGCGGTGTTCGCCCGCAACCTCAAGGACCTGCTGCTGGCCGCACCGGCCGGTACCCGCACCACGCTCGGCCTGGACCCGGGCTTCCGCACCGGCGTCAAGGTCGCCGTCGTCGACGGCACCGGCAAGGTGCTGGAGACCTGCGCGATCTACCCGCACCAGCCGCAGAAGCAGTGGGATCAGGCCAAGGCCACGCTCGGCGCGCTGATCGCCCGCCACGGCGTCGAACTCATCGCGATCGGCAACGGCACCGCATCACGCGAAACCGATGCGCTGGCTTCCGAACTCATCGCCGACATCCGCAAATCCGGCGCGAATCCGCCGATCAAGGCCATGGTCAGCGAGGCGGGCGCCTCGGTGTACTCGGCATCGGCCTACGCCGCGCGCGAACTTCCCGATCTCGACGTGACCGTGCGTGGTGCGGTGTCGATCGCGCGGCGCCTGCAGGACCCGCTGGCCGAACTGGTGAAGATCGACCCGAAGTCCATCGGTGTCGGCCAGTACCAGCACGACGTCACACCCGGGTCGCTCGCGCGCAGCCTCGACGCGGTCGTCGAGGACGCCGTGAACGCCGTCGGCGTCGACCTCAACACGGCCTCGGTACCGCTGCTCGCGCGCGTCTCGGGTGTCACCGAATCGCTGGCCGAGGCCATCGTCGCGCACCGCGAGAGCACCGGGCCGTTCCGCAACCGCAAGGCGCTGCTGGACGTTCCTCGCCTGGGCCCCAAGGCTTTCGAACAGTGCGCGGGCTTCCTGCGCATCCGCGACGGCGAGGATCCGCTCGACGCGTCCGGTGTGCACCCGGAGTCCTACCCGGTGGTGCGCCGCATCCTGGACCGCGCAGGTGTCACGCTCGCCGAACTGATCGGGGACACCCGCACGCTGCGCACTCTCAAACCGGCCGAGTTCGCCGACGACCGGTTCGGTGTCCCGACGGTCACCGACATCATCGGCGAGTTGGAAAAGCCCGGCCGGGACCCGCGTCCGGCGTTCTCGACGGCCACCTTCGCCGCGGGCGTCGAGAAGGTCGCCGACCTCAAGCCCGGCATGATCCTCGAAGGCGTCGTGACCAACGTCGCGGCGTTCGGCGCGTTCGTCGACGTGGGTGTGCACCAGGACGGTCTGGTGCACGTCTCGGCGATGGCCGACCGCTTCGTCTCCGATCCGCACGAGGTGGTGAAGTCGGGTCAGGTGGTCAAGGTCAAGGTCGTCGACGTCGACGTCGATCGCCAGCGCATCGGTCTGAGCCTGCGCCTCAACGACGAACCCGACAAGGGCAAGCGCAACGACCGTCGCGACGGCGGGCAGAACCGCAACCAGAACCGCGGCGGCGGTCAGCGCAACAAGGGCGGCAACAGCGGTGGGAACAAGGGCGGCAACAACCGCGGCAACAAGGGCGGCCGCCGGGACCAGCCCATGGGGTCGATGGCTGAGGCGCTGCGCAACGCCGGTTTCGGCCGGTAGGGGTCAGGACGCCGGGTCCTGGTGCCTGCCGCGCCAGGACCGGTACCCGCGGTGCGCCGCGAACGCACCGATGATCGCGGTGACGCACCACACCGCGATCGCGGTGTAGGCCAGCGGCGCCGACAGGTCACCGATCGACGCGCCGAGCGCGGTGTAGACGAACGCACGCGGCGCCGATCCGATGAACGAGCCGACCACCATCTGCCACAACGGCACTCCGAACGCGCCGAACGCATATGAGGCGAGCGCGTCGGAGATGCCGGGGACGAACCGCTGGCCGACGACGGCCCACAACCCGCCGCGTTCGATCTGCCGGTCGAGCCGGTCGGCACGCTCGGCGCCCAGCACACCGCGGGCGCTCTCGCGGCCGGCGCGCCGTCCGATGAGGCTCGCGACGGTGGCGGTGCCGACCGTGGCGCCCAGCGTGACGAACGTGCCCAGCACCGGGCCGAACAGGAAGCCACTGGTGCCTGCCAGGACGGGGCCGGGCACGAACAGCGCACCCAGGCACGCCGACACCACGACATAGACCAGGGGAGCGATCGGGCCGGTCGCCGACACCGCGCCGCGGATGTCACCGATGTCGACGACGCGCGCGACGGCCACCAGGTAGAACAGCCCGATCAGAAACGCCGCGAACAGCGCGAGCCGGATGATGTGCCGGGTGCGGCCGGTAGCGGGGGGATCGTCGGTGTCGGTCATGCTGACGCCGATTCTCCCGTACGGCGGGTGCTAGACCGACTCCGAGACTGCGCGTGCGGCCACATCCGCTTCGCGGAACCGGCCCCGCCAGTGCCGCGCCGGGTGACGCTCGGGCAGGTGGGGGCCGTTGCCGAAGAGCTTTTCGCGCAGTGTGCCGGGCGCGTACTCGGTCTGGGCCAGGCCGCGGGACTGCAGCTCGGGAACCACGTGGTCGATGAAATCGGCGAAGCTGCCCGGCGTGGTGATGTAGCGGATGTTGAGCCCGTCGACGCCCGCGTCCTGCCATTCCTCGAGCGCGTCGGCAATCTGTTCGGGGGTGCCGACGATGCGGGTCGACTCCTGCTGCTGGCGCACCAGGTCGGCGATGGTCGGGTTGGTGCCCGGCGGCGCGGCCGCGATGAGCGCCTCGATGGTGCTGCGCGTGCCCTGGACGGTGGGCGCGAGATCGCCGATGGGGGTGTGGTGGTCCAGACCGCCGAGGTCGACGCCGATACCGCCGCTGCGGTGTGCGATGAGGGCGTCGACGCTGAGGTACTCGTCGAGTTCGGCGGCGCGGGCCCTGGCCTCGACCTCGGTGGAGCCGACGACGAACGACAGGCCCTGGAAGAACTTGATGTCCTCGCGGCGGCGCCCGGCCGCCACCGCGCGGTCACGGGTGTCGTCGATCACGACACGGGCGCCCTTGGGCGAGGCCGCGTTGATGAACACCCCTTCGGCGTGGCGTGCTGCGAAAGCCCTTCCCGCGGTGGATGTGCCGGCTTGGAACAGTACCGGGGTGCGCTGCGGTGACGGGAAACTCAGATGCGGACCCTCGACGCGGTACCGCTTGCCGATGTGGTGGATCTTGTGCACCTTGTCGGGGTCGGCGTGGATGCCGCGTTCGCGGTCGCGCAGCAGCGCGCCGTCGTCCCAGGAGCCTTCCCACAGCTTGTAGACGACCTCGGTGTACTCCTCGGCCCACTGATAGCGCTCGTCGTGCTCCTCGCGTTCCGGCAGCCCGAAGTTGCGCGCAGAGTTCTGCAGCGCGCTGGTAACGACGTTCCAGCCGATGCGCCCCTTGGAGGCGTGGTCGAGGGTGGAGATCTTGCGGGCGAACGAGAACGGATGATCCTGCAGCACCGAACTGGTGATCACCAGGCCGAGGTGCTCGGTGGACAACGCCAGGGCCGAAACGATCGCAGACGGATCGTGATTCGGGATCTGCAGGCCCTCGCGCAGATAGGTCTCCCACCCGCCGCGGTAGTCGTCGTACAGTCCGACCACGTCGGCGAAGAAGATCGAGTCGAACTTCCCGCGTTCGAGGAGCTTGACCAGTTCGACCCACGGGTCGAGTTGGTCGAACTCCACACTGCGGGTCTCGGGGTTGCGCCACGCCCCGTAGGCGACGTGGGTGGCGGTGTTCATGGTGAAGGCGTTGAGGATCAGCCGCGGGCGGGTCATGACGCCGACGCTAGGACCGGTACCGGTCGCGTCCAACGGTTTATCTCACGAGGCGCGAAACCTGTTCGCCATAAGGGAATCACGAAGACAGATGGCCACGCAGCGTCGTCGTGCTGTACTCGCGGCGGAACAGCCCGCGCTCCTGCAGGACCGGCACCACGTGATCGACGAAGGCCGCCAGGCCGTCGGGCAACCGGTCGATGTTCAGGTTGAAACCATCGGCGGCGCCTTCGCGGAACCACAACTCGAGATCGTCGGCGACCGATTCGGGGGAGCCCACCACGTAGCGGTGCCCACCCGGGTTGCGGGTGAGCAGGTCGCGCACTGTCAGCCCTTCGGTCTGCGACTGCGTCACAAGCGCTTTGGCGAACGCCGGGCTGACCGACGGCGAGTCGGTCGGCGCGTCCAGGATCGCGGTGGGTACCGGTTTGTCGAGCACCAGCAGTCGCGGGTCGGCGCCGATACGCTCGGCGAGTTGGTCACGTTCGGCTTCGACGTCGACGAAGGCGTCGATCTCGGCCTTGCGGGCCAGCGCCTCGGCCTCGGTGCTGCCCACCACGACGAACAGGCCCGGCAGGATCGTGAGCTCGTCGGGCGAGCGGCCATGTTGGCGTGCACGGTGTTTGGCGTCCTGGGCGAACTTGCGACCGGACCCGATGTCGCGTTGCACGGTGAAGATCGCGTCCGCCCACCGGCCGGCCATCTCCCGCAACCGTTCGGAGTCCCCGGCCTGCACGATCACCGGCCGTCCCTGTGGGGTCTGCGGAACCACGCCGGGCCCGGCCACCGAGAAGAAGTCGCCGGTGTGGTCGATCGCGTGCACCTTGTCGGCGTCCAGGTAGGTCCCGGAGCGCTGATCGGCGCGCACGGCGTCGGGTTCGAAGCTGTCCCACAGGCTGCGCACCACCCGTACGACCTCCTCGGCCTTGCGGTAGCGGTCCTCGGGGTCGATCGCGGCCGCCTTCGAGAAGTTCGCCCGCGCGGCCGGATTGAGGCTCGTCACGATGTTCCATCCGGCGCGCCCGCCGCTGATGTGGTCGAGCGTCGCGATCTGCCGGGCGATCGTGAACGGCTCGGCGAAAAGTGCATTCACCGTGGCGATGAACCCGATGTGCTCGGTCACCTGGGACAGCGCGCTGAACAAGACGATCGGATCGCACGCCCGCCACGGTCTGCGGTAGGCCTCCCCGTCGAGTGCCAGACTGTCGGCGAGGAACAGCGAATCGAACAGGCCGCGCTCGGCGATGCGGGCCACTTCACGGAAATGCGCGGTATCGGTGGGTCCGATGACGTCGGGTTGCGAGCGCCACGAATGGTCGTGGCGGCCGGTTGCGAGCAGATTGAGGTTGAGGTGCAGGTGTTTTCGTCCGGTCATCGCGCGATCCGTTCGACGACGCGCTGATTCTCGGGCAGGCCCGGCGTCCGGGTGCCGAGGCGGTCCCGCAGTCGGGCGGGGGCGACATCGTCTCGGAAGACGCCGCGTTGTCGTAACAACGGGATCAGATCACCGGCGATGCGGGCGAAGCTCGATCCGCCCAGAAGCGTGAAACCGTCGGCGGCACCCTCGTCGATCCACTGCGTGATGATGTCGGCGGCCGTCTCTGCGGTGCCGACGATCTGGAAATGCCCGAACGACGTCGCATACCGCACCAGGAAGTCTCGCAGTCGCGGGTAGGCACCGGTTTCCACCCATTCGCGGTAGATCAGCGCACGGCTGACGCGGCGCCCGGTACGCTCCAGCTCCGCGCGGTCGGGGAACCGGTCGAGCGGGATGTGGTCGTCGAGGTCGAGATCGGAGAGGTCCAATCCGCCGATCTCGTAGGTGATGGCCTCCCTGGCACGTTCGAGGTCCAGGTCGGTGAGTTCGGCGGAGTAGGCGGCCCAGGCCTGTTCGTCGGTGTCGCCCAGGTAGATCCGGATGCCCGGCAGCACCTTGAGGTCGTCGGCGTGGCGACCGGCCGCGACGACTGCGGCCTTGAGCCTGCGGTAATAACGCTTGCCGGCGTCGATGTCCGGCGATGCGACGAACACCACCTCGGCGGTGTCGGCGGCCAGTGCGATGCCGTCGTCGGACGCACCGGCCTGCGCGATCAGCGGGAACACCTGCGGGCTGGGTGGCAGGTCGAGGGCCTGGTGGACGCGGAAGTGCTCGCCCGACCACCCGATGTCGTGGACCAGGTCGGTGTCGACGTAGATCTCGGCGTCGCGGTCGGCGATGATCGCGTTGGCATCCCACGACGTCCACAGGGCCTTGGTGACGTCGAGGAATTCGCGGGCGCGACGGTAGCGTTCGCGTGGGGCGGGAATCTGGGTGTAGCCGTAGTTGGTCTCGCCGTTGAAGGAGGTGACGACGTTCCACCCGGCGCGGCCGTTCGACAACCGGTCCAGCGAGGCGAGTTCGCGAGCCACCGTGTAGGGCTCGCTGAACTGTGTGGACACTGTGATCACCAAACCGATGCGTTCGGTGTGCGCGGCGAGATACCCGGCCAGGGTGACCGGTTCGAACGACCGCGGCCCCGAATGCCGGATGAGGGTGCGGTTGAGGCCGAGGAAGTCGGTGATGAAGATCGCGTCGAATCCGATGCGGTCGAGTTCGGCGGCGAACAGCGCTTTGTCGCGCTGTCTCTCGTTGGTCGGTGTGGCGGCTTCGGTGGACTTCCACTGCGGGAAACGGTCACTGAAGTGGAATTCCGACGAGACGAAGAACACCGCGGGGGAACGGGTCATGATGCCAGTGCCAATCGTGCGAGACGGCGGCCGGGAACCGCGTCGATGAGGGTGCGGGTGTAGGGCGAGGTGGGTGCGGAGAACACCGCGGCGGTGTCGCCACTTTCGGCCACCTGACCGGCCTTGAGCACGACCACGCGGTGCGACAGCTGTTGTACCACCGACAGATCGTGTGAGATGAACAGGTACGTCAGTCCCAGATTGTCCTGAAGGTTGCGCAGCAGCCCCAAGATCTGGTCCTGCGTGACGACGTCGAGGGCCGACAGCGGTTCGTCGAGCAGAATGATCTGGGGCTGCACCACCAACGCACGGGCGATCGCGACCCGTTGGCGTTCACCACCGGACAACTCGACGGTTCGGCGGGTGAGCTTGTCACGGCTGAGGTTGACGTTGTCGAGGGCCTCGGCGATGCGCTGGTCGCGGTTGTCGAGATGATATGCGCGTAGTGGGCTTTCCAGGACTTCGCGCACACTCCAGCGCGGGTCGAGCGCGGAATCGGGGTTCTGGTAGACGAACTGGATGTTCTTCCAGTGTGCGCGGCGGTCGCGGTGGCCGAGTCGCGTGATGTCGTGGCCCAGCACCTCGATCGATCCGCGGGTGGGCTGGGTCAATCCGATGATCATCTTCGCGGTTGTGGACTTGCCGGATCCGGACTCGCCGACCAGGGCCAGTGTCTCGCCGCGACGCACGGTGAAGCTGATGTCGTCGACCGCGCGGTGGCGGTGACGCCTGTCGAGCCGGAACTCCTTGCTGACGTGGGCGACTCGGATGATCTCGTCGGCAGGGGCATGGACATTCTCGTGGGCCGCGGCCGGTGGGGTGATGCCGGCCCCGATGCGGCGTACCAGGGCGGCGGTGTACTCCGACGACGGGCGGCTGACGATGTCGTCGACCGGGGCATCCTCCACGATCTGTCCCTTGCGCATCACCACGACACGCGATGCGTGATCGGTGGCGACGCCGATGTCGTGGGTGACGAACAGTACGGTGGTGCCGTGTTCGGCGACCAGGCGATCGAACACCCGCAGCACCTGGGCCTGCACGGTCACGTCGAGCGCGGAGGTCGGTTCGTCGGCGACGAGCAGTTTGGGGTTGAGCCCGAAAGCGATCGCGATCAGCACCCGCTGGCGCATGCCGCCGGACAGTTCACCCGGATGCTGGCGCAGCCGTCGCTCGGGTTGGTCGATCTCGACCTGTTCGAGCAGATCGATGCACCGCCGCCGACGCTCGGCGCGGCTGAGCTTCTCATCTCGGAGGTCGAAGATCTCGGCGATCTGCGAACCGATGGTGCGCACCGGGTTGAGCGACGCGCCCGGATCCTGCGGCACCAGTCCGACCGTGGTGCCGCGGATTCGGCTCCACTCCCGTTCGGTCAGGCCCAGGATGCCGGCGCCGTCCAATGCGAGGGTGTCGGCGGTGACGGTCGCGGTGCGTGGCAGCAGACCCAGCACGGTGTTCACCAGGGTGGTCTTGCCCGAACCGGATTCGCCGACGATGGCGACGAATTCACCGGCCGCCAGGCTCAGGTTCACGTGGCCGAGCGCGATCTTCGGTGTGATTCCGTCACCGGGATAGGTCACGGTGAGATCGGACAGTTCGAGCAGCGGCACGGCGGTTCTCCGATTCAGATGTTGTTGGACTTGAGCACGCGCCGGCTCACGACGCCGAGCGCGACGATGACGACGAGGATCACCGCACCGGGCAGCGAGGTGAGCCACCACGCGGTGGCCAGGTAGCTGCGGCCCTCGGCGACCAGGAGCCCCCACTCCGGGGTCGGCGGTGGTGCGCTGTAGCCGAGGTAGCCCAGGGCGGAGATCGCGAGAATCGCTGCGCTCAGGTCGATCACGGCCAGGGCCACCACGGCGCCGATCGCGTTGGGCACGATGTGACGCCGGATCACCGACCAGCTGCTCTCGCCGGAGAGGAACGCGGCCTCGACGTAGTCGAGGGCACGCACCCGCATCACCTCCGCGCGGAACACGCGCGCGAAGATCGCGATCGAACCGATCCCGACACCGATGCCGACCGACAGCGGACCGGCCCCGTAGGCCGTGACGATCCACACCGACACCAGGAACCCGGGCAGCGCGAGAAGCACGTCGCTCAACCGCATTCCGACCGCGTCGGCGACCGGACCCGACACGCCGGCCAGGATGCCGATGATGCTGCCGACCACCAGGCCGACGGCGACCGCGAGTCCCGCGGTGAGCAGTGTGTGGGACGTACCGTGGATGACGCGGGTCAACACATCGCGCCCGAGGTGGTCGGTGCCGAACCAGTGTGCCCAACTGGGCGGCTGGAACTTCTCCAACCGGTTGCCGTTGAGCGGGTCCGCGCTGGTGAACACCCCCGGCGCGACGGCCCACGCCGCCACCAGCACCAGCAGCGCCCCGGAGATGCGCGCCGACCACGGTGCCGCGCGCAACGCCGAAAGCGATTTGTTCCGGCGGGTTTCGGTGTCCGGGTGATCGGACGGTGGGCCGACGGTGATGCTCACGTGAACCTACCCAACCGGGTGCTGAAACCCTGCCGTTGTGACTTTGTGACGCGGGGGTCGAGAACCGGGTACAGCAGATCCACCAGCAGGTTCACCCCGACGATCACCACCGAGGTGAGCAGCACCAGGCCCTGGATCAACGAGATGTCCTGGTTGGACACGGCCTGCAGCAGCACGGTGCCCAGCCCGGACCGGGAGAACACGGTCTCGGTGACCACCGACCCGCCCAGCAGCGCACCGATGGTGGTGGCCGTGACCGTCAGTGCCGGGCCCGCCGCGTTCTTGAGCACGTGCCTGCGGATCACCCAGGTGGGGCTGCCACCTTTGGCGCGGGCGGTGTTGATGTGCGGCAGGGCAAGCGTGGCCTCGGCATTCTTGAGCAGCACCTGGGCGATCGGCGCCGAGATCGGCACGGCCAGCACCGTCGCCGGCACCAGCAGAGACGCCAGAGAGCCGTCGGGGAACAGCGAGAACAACCCGAGTTGCACCGAGAAGATCTGCAGCACCACCAGCCCCAGCCAGAATGTCGGGATCGCGCTGAACAGCGGGGGAATGCTGCGAATGAATGTCCGCAGCCACTCGAACCGGGTTGTCGAGGCCAGCAGCAGCGTCGCCAGCGCGAACGCCAACGCCAGGACGGTCGCGGTGCCGGCCAGTTTGAGCGTCTCTCCGATCACGCTGCCGATTCGGTCGGTGACCGCTTGTCCACTGGACAGCGAGAACCCGAATTGTCCGTGCAGCAACTGGTTGAGCTGTGAGAAGTACTGCACGTACGCCGGGCGGTCGTACCCGTAGAACTCCTTGACCTGCTCGACGATCTCCGGGTTGAAGTAGCCGTCGCCTTTGGCGACGAAGATCGACACCGGGTCGGTCGGCAGGATGCTCACGCCCCAGAAGATCACGGTGAATGCCAACAGCAGCACGAGCAGCGACTGGCCGATGCGGGCGGCGGCATAGCGGAGCATGGTCAGTTCTTCCAGGCGCTCTGGAACAGCGGTTCGGTGTAGTTGGTGAACTCGACGTGCACGTTGGGCGCGGCCGCGTGCACCTGCACCTCGTCCCACAGAATCAGTGCCAGTTGATCGTCGATCACCTTCTTCTGGATCCGCGCGGCGATGTCTTTGGCGTGCGCAGGATCGGTGGCCCGCAGTTCTTCGGCCGACAACGCGATCAGCTCGTCGTTGGTGGCGAAGGTCAGGTTGCCGTTCGCGCGACCGAACAGCATGCCCAGCCCGTTGTTGTAACTCGTGCGGGTGCCAAGCAGCGGCGTGGATCCGTCGGCGTTGGCGGCGTTGAACAACGTGGTGTCACCGGCGCGGTTCTGCAGCGCCACTCCGAGCTCGCGCCAGCCCGACTCGATGAACTCGAACGCCGGACGGAACACCACGCTCTGGTTCGACGCGGCCAGCGTGAGGTTGAGCTTCTTGCCGTCCTTCTCCCGGATACCGTCGCCGCCGACCTTCCAACCGGCCTCGTCGAGCAGCGCCGCGGCCCTTCGGGGGTCGTATCCCAGATCTGCGCTCTCGTCGGTGAACAGCGGATCGTCGTGTCCCAGAACGGAATCAGCAGCCCGATAACTGGGGGACAGCACGGTGTCGACGACGGCCTGGCGGTCGATGCCCAGTTGCAGCGCGCGGCGGACCCGTTGATCGCTGACCAGCTCGTTGTTGATGCGAAATCCGACGATGTTGGCGGTGAGGATCGGCGCGGCCACCGGAATCACCTGGAAGCCACCCTGGGCCAGGGCCGGTTCGTCGGTGGGCTGGATGCCGCGGGCGAGATCGACCTGTCCCGACTGCACGGCACCGGCCCGCAGGCCGGGTTCGCCGATCACCCGCACCACGAGCTTGTCGAGGTACGCAGCGCCCTGGTTGGGTGAATTGACCGGCGGCCACGCGTAATCCGGCCGTTTGGTGAGCACGACCTCCTGGTCGGGGACGTGCGACTGGTAGACGAAAGGTCCAGAGCCGACGACGTTCTCGATCTTGGCCTGGCCGTCGAAATCGAGCGCCAGGGTCTTCTCCCCGCGGATCCCGGCGCGACCGTTGGCGACGACGCGGTAGAAGTTGCTGTTGGGTTGGTCGAGGAACACGGTGATGGTGTTGCCGTTGACCTCACTGTGGTCGTACCCGACGAAATCGCTGAACGGCGGGATCTTCTTGGCCGGATCTCCCTTGCCGAGTTGATCGAAGTTCGCCTTGACGACCTCGGCGGTCAACGGGGTTCCATCGCTGAAGGTGACATCGTCGCGGATCGTGAAGGTGTACCGGGTCGCGTCGTCGTTGCGGCTGAACTCTTCGGCCAGCCAGCCGTACACCTCACCGGTCTTCGGGTCGAGGTACACCAGCCGGTCGACGACCTGGAACAGCAGATTGGCTGTCGTGTAGTTGGTGCTCAGCGCGTCGGTGACGAACTGCACGTCGGAGAAGGTGAGGGTGCCGCCGGGCTGCGGCTGCCCACTCGGTCCGGAACTGGCCGACTGCTGCTGACCGGAGCAGGCTGCCAGCACCGCCACCGCAAGGGTGCCGGCAATCATTTTGTGCAAACGGCGCATCGGGTCCTCGTCTGGGAGTCGGGGGACGGCCACGATGCACAGTCGCGGTGGGGCAAAGCTTTTCGCCGGCACACCGGCAGTGTCGGACCGCCCGAACGTACGCCGAACGTTAGGGGCGGGGTCCAACGCGCTCAACAATTTATCTTGCAGTGCGCAAAAGTATCCTGCCCGGGCGATATTCGCGACGCGATGACCGGAAAGGTCTGCGGAGCGGGACTACAGGTGAGGCTGGGCGGCCACGGCCGCGCACGCCTTCGGGGTACGCCAGGCGCGCGGCAGGGCCACCGCGACGCCGATCACGCCGAGGGCCAGAGGTACCAGCAACGCCAACCGGTACGAGTCGAGCTGCCCGGCACCGGCCGTCGTCGCCGCGACCTGGACCGCCGTGGCCGCGGCCAGTCCGACCGCCGCACCGAACTGGAAGGTCGTGTAGAGCAGACCGCTGGTGAGCCCCTGCGACGACTCCTCGACACCGTCGGTCGCGGCGATCGTCAGCGGCCCGTAGGCCAGGGTGAACGCGAGCCCGAGCGCCAGCAGGCTCGGCAGCATGCTCAGATACCCCCAGTCCTGTTCGACGCCCAGGAACAGCAGGAACGACAGCGCCGCGAACGCCATGCCTGCCGCGATGACGCGCCACAGACCGAACCAGCGCACCAGCACAGGCGTGAGTGTGGGAGCCAGCACCGCGTCGATACCGGCCACCAGCAGCGCCAGCGCCGTCGTCATCGCCGACCAGCCGCGCAACTCTTGCAGGTAGAGCACGACGATGAACTGGAAACCCATGAATCCGGCAGCCAGACAGCCCGCCCCCACGTAGGCGTTGACCTGCGAACCCGGCCGCAGCAGCGCCGGCGGTACCAACGGGTCGGCTGCGGTGCGCTGCCGGGCGGCGAATCCCGCGAACAGGGCGAGCGCGAGCAGGCCGAACGACACCGATCCGAGAACTGTTCCGTGGGCGGCGTTTTCGATTGCCGTCACGGTGAGCACCACGGCGCCGGTGACGAGTACCGCACCGGGAACATCCAACGTTCGCCTCGCTGTGACATCGTCGCGAGGGATCAGCGGGACCGCCAGCAGCAGCACCACCGACGCGAGCACGACGGGCGCGAAGAACACCCACCGCCAACCGAACGCGGTCAGCACACCTCCCGCGACGAGTCCCAGTGAGAACCCCGCCGCACCGATGCCGGCATAGATGAGCACAGCCCGATCCCGTTGCGGCCCTTCGGGAAAACTCGTCGTGATGATCGAGAGCCCGGCCGGCATGAGAAACGCCGCGGCGATCCCGGTGATCACCCGCACCGTGATCACCGTGGCTCCGTTGGGCGCGACACCACCCAACGCCGACATCCCGATGAAGATGACCAGGGCGGTCAGGAACACCCGCCGCCGCCCGTACACGTCGGCCGTGCGTCCGCCGAGCAGCATGAACCCGCCGTAGCCGATGACGTATCCGCTGACGATCCACTGCAGTTCGACGGTCGGGAGGTCGAGTGCCTGCCGGATGGTGGGCAGTGCGATGTTGAACATCGCGATGTCGATGCCCTCCAGGAAGGCTGCGCCGCACAGCGTTGCGAGCAGCAACGCCGCGCGGAAACCGGTTGCCCTGACGTCGACCGAGTCCATGCGACCACCTTTGGTTCCTCCTGGTAACTGACCACATCTTCAGGCACCATGGAGCGATGGCGGAAGAAGGCACTTTGAAGTCAGTCGGTATCCCCAAGGGAACCGAGTGCTGCCCGGACGCTTTTCAATGGGACCGTCGCGAGGACTGCGAGGTCCGCCAGATCCTCGACCGCATCGCCGACAAGTGGTCGCTGCTCATCATCGCCCTGCTCGACGACGGGTCCATGCGGTTCACCGAGCTCAAACGCATGATCGACGGCATCAGCCAGCGGATGCTGACGGTCACGCTGCGCCAACTCGAACGCGACGGCCTGGTGCGCCGCACCGTACACCCCGTCGTCCCGCCACGCGTGGACTACGAGTTGACCGATCTCGGCCGCACGCTGCACCAGACCGTGCAGCCTCTGGTCCGCTGGACCGAGGAGCATCAGCGCGACATCGCCGCGGCGCGGCAGCGATTCGACGAGGCGAACTGACCCGGTTTCCGGGACTCCCGCGGAATGGATGTTGTCACGCGACCGTTTCTCACCTGAAGACTGATCAGCGGCGAAAGGGTGCGACATGACAGAGGCCATCGACTGGGACCAGATGAACAACCAGGTGATCAAGGAGTTCCGGGAGACAGGCGGCAAGGCCGGCGGCCTCTTCGAGGGCAGCCCTCTGGTCCTGGTCCACCACACGGGTGCCAAGTCGGGGAAGCAACGGATCGCGCCTCTGGTGCCGCTGCTCGACGGCGACCGGATCTACATCTTCGGCAGCAAGGGCGGCGCCGACTCGCATCCGGACTGGTACCACAACCTGGTGGCCAACCCGGACACCGTCGTGGAACTCGGCACCGAGACCTTCCCGGTCAAAGCGCGCGTGCTCACCGGTGCCGAACGTGACGAGATCTACGCCAAGCAGGTCGCGGTCGCACCGCAGTTCGGCGATTACCAGCGCAAGACCACCCGCGTCATCCCGGTCGTCGAGTTGCAGCGCGTCTGAACGCTCGTGCGATCTAGAGGCGCACGAGCGAGAACGGGTAGGTGAACGTGCCGCCAGGCGCGCCGTCGCAACCCGCGGCGAACGAGGACTCCAAGGTGCCCTGCAGTGTCTCCGCATCCCACGAGTACACGTCGCGGGTGGCGATCACCGGACCGTAATACACGTTGCCGCAACGCAATCCGTCCGGCACGTCGACGGTCAACGTGTAACGCCCGTCGGTCAGATACGCATTGGCCCGGTACTCGAACGCCTTCGCGACCGGCATCGGTATCGCGGTGATCTGCACGCAGTCGGCCGCTTCCGGAACGCAGTACGACACCGCCCATGTCCAGGTGTGGAAGTCGTATCGGTCGGGGATGATCAGCTGATAGTTCGCGTAGAACGCCCGGGCCGGCGCTGCCGACAGGACGGCCGCCACCGTGACCCCGGTTACCATGGCCCCGGCCGTCATCAGCCCGGACATCAGCACGGAAACAGCCTTCCGTGTGCGCATGTGTTCTCCTCGTGTCAACCCGCATCGCTTCCGTAGGTGCGTGCTCGCACCTACATGTGCGAGCCGCCGTCGATGCGGACCTCGGTGCCGGTGATGAAGTACGCGTCGGCGCTGCCCAGCATCGCGACCACGCCCGCGACCGCATCGGGTCGGGCGAAGATCGCGCCGCCGTCGAGCGGGAGCATCGGGGCCACCTTGCCGAACAGGGAGAAGTCCGCGTCCTCGGGAAGCCCGGGGCCGATGCTCTGCCGCGACGCCCCGGTTCCGTCGGTCATCCCCGACGAGATGGAGCCCGGCTGAACCGAATTGAAGCGGATGCCGGCCTTCGCGAACTCCAGTGCCCAGGCGTGGGTCATCGCCAGCACGCCACCCTTGGACGCGGCGTAGGCGGCCATGTAGGGATGTGCGAAGTGCGCCGAGGTCGAACTGAAGTTCACCACAGCGGGCCGGTGGCCCTCGAGGAGCGCGCCGATGGCCTCGCGGGTCACCAGGAACGTCCCGGTCAGGTTGATGCGCAGGACCTGTTCGAAGTCGGCGAGGGAGGTCTGCGCCAGGTGGCTCGACCGTAGGATGCCCGCGGCGTTGACCAGGGTGTCGAGCCCGCCCAGCTCGGCGACCGCCGCGGCGACCCCGGCGCGCACCGAATCCTCATCGCCGACGTCGAGCGTCACGGTGGTCAACCGACTGCTGAACTCACCGGCCTTGCCCGTGGTGTCGTCGAGGCCCTCGGGGCTGATGTCGGCGGCCACCACCTGAGCGCCCTCGGCGAGGATCCGCAGTACGCAGGCCTGGCCGATCCCGGATCCACCCCCGGTGATGAGCACCCGCCGACCGGCGTACCGCGATGGTGCGATCGGTGATTCGGCCTGCAGATCGGGCACAGTGCGACTCCCAAATTCGTCGACGAGGCCGGCCCCAGATGAACCGGCTCCGACTACGTTGCGGCCCAACCCGGTCCACCGCCGCCGTGCCTCCCAGTGGATGGGACGAGCCGTGTCCGGGCAAACACTGCGGCTGCCATGGTGGGTCCCCACGAGATCGGCGGGCCGCCGTCTCCCACAGAAGTGCTGATTTGATGGAGTTGTCGTCGACACATGGTGAATGAGGCCGCGGATCGTTGGTCCCCCGGACTGCGCGTCCTGCGCGGGGGCACGTCGACAACGCTGGAGGCCATCGGTGGCCTGTTCGCGATGTCGTCGGATGCGGTCCGGTTCGCGTTCCGCCGGCCGTTCCAGGGCCGCGAGTTCCTGGAGCAGTCGTGGTTCGTCGCGCGGGTGTCGCTGGCGCCGACGCTGCTGGTGGCCATCCCGTTCACGGTGCTCGTCAGCTTCACCCTCAACATCCTGTTGCGTGAACTCGGTGCGGCCGACCTGTCCGGTGCCGGGGCCGCGTTCGGCGCGGTGACACAGGTGGGCCCGATGGTGACGGTGCTGATCGTCGCAGGCGCAGGCGCGACCGCCATGTGTGCCGATCTGGGCTCCCGCACCATCCGCGACGAGATCGACGCGATGGAAGTGCTGGGGATCAACCCGATCCAGCGTCTGGTCACGCCGCGGATCCTGGCCTCGGGTCTAGTGGCGCTGCTGCTGAACAGCCTCGTGGTGATCATCGGGATACTGGGCGGCTACACGTTCTCGGTGTTTATCCAGGGCGTCAATCCGGGCGCGTTCGCAGCGGGTATCACCCTGCTGACGGGTGTGCCCGAGGTGATCATCTCGTGCATCAAGGCGATGCTGTTCGGCTTCATCGCCGGCATGGTGGCCTGCTTCCGTGGGCTCACCATCGCCGGTGGCGGCGCCAAGGCCGTGGGCAATGCCGTCAACGAGACTGTGGTGTACGCGTTCATGGCGCTTTTCGTCGTGAACGTGGTGGTGACGGCCATCGGTATCCGGATGACGACCGGATAGCGGGGCCGGTCATGGTGGTACGAACCCTTCACCCACGCCTCACGCGTGAACTCCGTCGCCCGGTCGACGTCGCGGGCCGGCTCGGCGACCACACGTCGTTCTACGGCAGGGCACTGGCGGGCACCCCGCACGCGGCGATGCACTACCGGCGCGAGGTCATCCGTCTGATCGCCGAGATCAGCATGGGCGCAGGCACTTTGGCGATGATCGGCGGCACCGTCGTGATCGTCGGATTCCTCACCCTCGCCGCAGGCGGAACCCTGGCGGTCCAGGGCTACAGTTCGCTCGGGAACATCGGCATCGAAGCCCTCACCGGCTTCCTCGCCGCGTTCATCAACGTGCGGATCTCGGCCCCGGTGGTGGCCGGTATCGGGCTGGCGGCCACGTTCGGCGCCGGCGTCACCGCGCAGCTCGGCGCCATGCGCATCAACGAGGAGATCGACGCGCTCGAGTCGATGGGCATCAGGCCGGTGGAATACCTGGTGAGCACGCGCATCGTCGCCGGCATGGTGGCCATCACGCCGCTGTACGCGGTCGCGGTGATCCTGTCGTTCGCCGCGAGCAACCTCACCACGGTCGTGATGTTCGGCCAGTCCGCGGGCCTGTACAACCATTACTTCTCGACGTTCCTCAACCCGGTCGACCTGCTGTGGTCGTTCCTGCAGGCCATCCTGATGGCGATCGCGATCCTGTTGGTGCACACGTACTTCGGTTTCTTCGCGGCGGGCGGCCCGTCCGGTGTCGGCGTGGCCGTCGGCAACGCGGTGCGCACGTCGCTCATCGTGGTGATCGCGGTGACGCTGCTGGTCTCGCTGGCGGTCTACGGCTCCAACGGCAACTTCAACCTGTCGGGGTAGCAGCGAAGATGGCAGCGAAGACAAGAATGAGAACAGATGTGAGACGTCCGTTGTTGGGCGTCGCGACCGCGGTGGTGATCCTCGCGGTCGTGGCCCTGTCGGTGAGTCTGTTCCGCGGCAGCTTCATCAAGTCTGTGCCCATCACGGTGCTGACGCAGCGTGCCGGACTGGTGATGAACCCCGACGCGAAGGTGAAACTCCATGGGGCGCAGGTCGGCCGGGTGCAGGCAATCGAATCGTTGCCCGACGGGCGTGCGGCACTCCATCTGGCGATGGAACCGGCGTACCTGGATCTGATCCCGGCCAACGTCGGTGTCGACATCGCGGCGCCGACGGTGTTCGGCGCCAAGTCGATCGAACTCGTTCCGCCGCCGAACCCTGATCCGCAACCGTTGCGCGCCGGTCAGGTCCTGTCGGCCGACCATGTCACGGTCGAGATCAACACCATCTTCGAGAAGTTGTCCACCGTGCTGTCCAAGATCGAACCCCACAAGCTGAACCAGACCCTGGGCGCGTTGTCGGTCGCCGTCGACGGGCGCGGGGACCAGATCGGTCAGATGCTCACGGAATTCGACGCTTTCCTGACGAAGATCGACCCGAGCCTGCCCACCCTGGACCACGAGCTCGCGGTGGCACCGCACGTGCTCGATGCCTACGCCGACGTCGCACCCGAGTTGCTCACGACCGTCGATGCGGCCACCACGGTCAGCCGCACCATCGTCGAGGAACGGCACAACGTCGACGGGTTGCTGCTCAGCATGATCGGACTGTCCGACATCGGGATCGACGTCGTCGGTGCCAACCGGCAGGCGATCACCGACGCGGCGCACCTGCTGGCTCCCACGACCGATCTGACCAACGAGTACCACCAGGCGCTCACGTGCGGACTCGGCGGCGCGGTCCAACTCGCCAAGGCGCCGGGCAGTCCGGTGCCCGGCGGGTTGCTGCTGCAGACCGTCGTGCTGGGGCAGGAGCGCTACCGCTACCCGGACAACCTGCCCAAGGTCGCGGCCAAGGGCGGCCCGCAGTGCACCGACCTGCCGAAGGTGCCCTTCCAGAAGCATCCGCCGTTCGTGATCACCGATGTCAACGCCAACCCGGCGCAGTACGGCAACGAGGGCATCCTGCTCAACTCCGACGGTCTCAAGCAGATGCTCTACGGCCCGATCGCCGGGCCGCCCCGCAACTCCGCCCAGATCGGACAGCCGGGATGACGGGCATCGGTGGAACCGCGCTCAAGTTCGGCGTCTTCGGCGTCGTCATGACCCTGATGACGGGCGTGCTGTTCGTGATCTTCGGCGAGTACCGGTCGGGGTCGGCCAACACCTATTCCGCGGTGTTCGACGACGTCTCCAGTCTCAAGCCCGGCGATTCGGTACGGGTGGCAGGGCTGCGCGTCGGAACCGTGAACAGTGTTGCGCTGCAACCCGACAACACCGTCGTCGTGAAGTTCGACGCCGACGACGACGTGCGCCTCACCGAGGGCACCACCGTGAAGGTCCGGTACCTCAACCTCGTGGGCGACCACTATCTCGAGCTCGTCGACGAGCCCGGGTCGGCGCGGATCCAGCCTCCGGGTTCGCAGATCGGCTCGGACAGAACCGAGTCCGCGCTCGATCTCGATCTGCTGCTCGGCGGATTGAAGCCGGTCATCCAGGGTCTCAATCCCCAGGACATCAACGCCCTGACCAGTTCGCTCATCCAGATCCTGCAGGGCCAGAGCGGTGACGTGGAAGCGCTTTTCGCGCGCACCTCCGCGTTCACCAACACCCTTGCTGACAACGGCCAGACCGTCGAGCAGCTCATCGTCAACCTCAACGACGTCCTCACCACGGTCGCCCGCGACGGTGAGAAGTTCTCCGGCGCGGTCGATCACCTGGAAACCCTGGTCACCGGACTGGCCGCGGACCGCGATCCGATCGCGGAGGCGATCACCGCACTGGACAACGGAACCGCGTCGCTCGCGAGTCTGCTGACCGAAGCCCGGCCGCCGCTGTCGGGAACCGTCGACCAGATGGAGCGCCTGGCGCCGCTGCTGTCCAATGACGACGACCTCGCACGCCTGGATCTGGCCCTGCAGAAGACCCCGGCCAACTACCGCAAACTGGTGCGGCTCGGCTCCTACGGCAGCTGGCTCAACCTCTACATCTGCGGTGTGTCGGTGCGCGTGACCGACCTTCAGGGCCGGACCGCCCACTTCCCGTGGGTCATCCAGAACACCGGAAGATGCGCGGAGCCCTGATGCACAAATATCGTGGAACACGGCTCATCCGGACCGGGCTGCTCGGCCTGGTCCTGGTGGTGCTCATCATCGTCGTCGGCCTGCAGCCGCAGCAGCTCATCCAGATGGCCACCTCGGTCCGCTATCACGCCGAGTTCGCCGAGGCCGGTGGGCTCACGGCAGGCAACGAGGTCAAGGTGTCCGGTGTGACCGTGGGCACCGTGTCCGATGTCGAGCTCGTGAACGGCCGCGCGCGAGTCACTTTCGCGCTCGACGGCAAGACACGGCTGGGACAGGACACGACGGCGCACATCCGCACCGGCACCCTGCTGGGGCAGCGAGTTCTCACCGTGGAACCGAAGGGCAGCGGGCGGATCGGCCCATCGGGTGTGATCCCGGTGAGCCGGACGGGTTCGCCGTACTCGTTGACCGACGCGGTCGGTGACTTCACCACCAACACGGCCGAGACCGACACCGCGGCCATCAACCAGTCACTCGACGTCCTCTCGGAGACCATCGAGCGGATCGCACCTCAGCTCGCCCCGACCTTCGACGGCATCACGCGCCTGTCGCAGTCGCTCAACAATCGCAACGAGTCCCTCGCCGATCTGCTCAAGAGCGCATCGGAGATCACCGGGATCCTCTCCGAGCGCAGTGAGCAGGTCAATCGGCTGATCCTCAACGCCAACGACCTGCTCGCGGTGGTCCGCGACCGCCGGTACGTGATCGTCAACCTGCTGGCCAACACCTCGGCCGTGGCACGACAACTCTCCGCACTGGTCTCCGACAACGAAGCGGAACTCGCACCCGCGCTGGAGAAGCTCAACAAGGTCCTCGCGATGCTCGAACGCAACCGCGACAACCTCACGGCCTCACTCAAGGGACTCGCCAAATACCAGCTCACGCAGGGCGAGGCGGTCAACAACGGGTTCTACTACTACGGTTTCGCCTCCAATCTGCTGCCCGGGCCCGCCATCCAGCCGTTCCTCGACTACGCACTCGGGTTCCGGCGCGGGGTCAACGCGGGACAGCCGCCCGACAACGCCGGGCCACGCGCCGAGTTCCCCTTCCCCAACAACGGCATTCCCGGAGGATGACGATGCGCGCCTCATGGCGGATCACTCCGCGGCTCACGCGAATCCTGCTCGTCGCACTGGTGGCGCTGACTGCCGCCGGCGGCGGGGTCGTGTTGTACCAGAAGAATTTCGGCCCCAAGACGATCGTCGCCCATTTCACGTCGGCGACCGCGATCTACCCGGGTGACGAGGTCCGTGTCGCCGGCGTCAAGGTCGGCAACATCAAGACCATCGATGCCGCGGGCACGACCGCGAAGATGACACTTGAGGTGCAGCGGGATGTGCCGATCCCGGCGGATGCCAAGGCGATCATCGTCGCGCAGAACCTGGTGTCGGCGCGATACGTCCAGTTGACGCCGCCGTACGGGGTCGACGGCGCGGACGGCCCCGTCATGGCCGACGGCGCCGAGATCGGTGTCGACCGCACCGCCGTGCCCGTGGAGTGGGACGAGGTCAAGGAGCAGTTGACCCGCCTGGCAACCGATCTCGGACCTGCCAACGGTGTGTCGGAGACGTCGCTGGGCCGATTCATCGACAGCACCGCCAACGCCATGGCAGGCAACGGAGACAAACTGCGCACCACCATCGCGCAGATGTCGGAGGTGGGCCGCATCCTGGGAGAGGGCAGCGGGAACATCGTCGAGACCCTGCAGAACCTGCAGACCTTCGTCACGGCGTTGCGCGACAGCAACGCCCAGATCGTGCAGTTCCAGGGCAGCCTGGCCGATGTCACCAGCGTCATCGACGGCAGCCGGTCAGATCTGGACGCCGCGGTCAAAGACCTGTCCGAAGCGGTCGGCCTGGTCCAGGGTTTCATCTCCGGCACCCGGGATCAGACCGCCGAACAGATCCAACGGCTCGCCGAGGTGACGCAGGTGTTGTCCGACAACAGCACCGTGGTCAAGAACGTGCTGCACGCCGCGCCCAACGCGTTGGTGAACGGCTACAACATCTACAACCCCGACACCGGGGGGCCGCGAGGGTCGTTCGCCATGAACAACTTCGCCAATCCGGTGGCGGTGATCTGCTCTGCCATCGGTGCCGTCGAGAACGCCACCTCCGAAGAATCGGCCAAGGCCTGCGCACAGTACCTGGGACCGGCGCTGCGGTTGATGAACTTCAACTACCTGCCCATGCCGTTCAACGCCTATCTCGGACCGGCGCCCAAGAACGTGATCTACTCCGAGCCGGGCCTGGCTCCCGGCGGAGGCGGAACACCCTCGGCCCCTGCCGAACTGCCGCCTGCCGTATCGGCCTACACCGGCGCCGGCGACGTGCCGCCTCCTGCGGGATGGGCCGACCCACCGCAGCCCCCCGGTGCGTACACCCCGAACGGGCTTCCGGCCGAACGCCATCCCGCGTTGTACCCCGGCGCGCCGGTCCCGCCCGCCACCTCGCCGCCGCCGGCGTCGACTCTGGAGGACCTGCTGTTACCTGCCGAGATGGCCGCTGCGCCACCCGCACCGGAAGGAACCCCGTGAAGCCACGTAAGCCCGCACGCGGTTGGCTCGCCGTGGCCTGCTGTGCGGTCCTCACGGTATCGGGCTGCAGGTTCGACGGCGTCAACTCGCTACCGCTGCCTGGCACCGTGGGCACCGGGTCCGACGCGGCGACCTTCCACGTGCAGATCGCGAATGTCGGTACGTTGGAGCCCAATTCGCCCGTGATGATCGACGACGTCGTGGTCGGTGCGGTCCGCAGGATGACCCTGGACGGCTGGCACGCCGATGTCGAGGTGTCCGTGCAACCCGACGTCGTGGTACCCGCCAACGCCGTCGCGACCGTCGGACAGACGAGTCTGCTGGGGTCGATGCACCTGGCGCTGGATCCGCCCGTGGACTCAGCACCGGAGGGCAGGTTGGCGCCGGGCGCGACGATACCGCTGAGCCGATCGACGACCTACCCCTCGACCGAGCAGACCCTGTCGTCGTTGTCGCTGGTCGTCAACGGTGGGGGACTGATGCAGATCGCGGATATCGTGCACAACTTCAGCGCGGCGCTCGACGGGCGCGCGGTCGAGATCCGAGACCTGCTGACGCGCATGAACAACGTCGTCGGCATCCTCGACAATCAACGCGACAACATCGTCGCGACCATCGCGGCGATGAACCGTGTGGCAGGCACTTTCGCCGCGCAACGCAGCACCCTCACCGAGGCGCTCGACCGGATCCCACCCGCGCTCGAAGTTCTTGCCTCACAACGACCACAGATCACGACGGCCATGAACAAGCTGGGGGCGTTCAGCGACATCGCCCATCGGCTGATCAACGACTCACAGGCCGATCTGGTCCGCAATTTGAAGAACCTCGAACCGACCGTGAAGGCGCTGGCCGACGTGGGCACGGACCTGGTCACGGCACTGTCGTACCTTCCGACCTATCCCTACACCCAGGACTTCATCGACCGCGGCATCCGCGGCGACTTCATGAACCAGTTCATCGTCTTCGACTTCACCATCCCGCGTCTGAAGAGCGGCATCCTGCTCGGCACCCGGTGGGGACAGCCGGGAGCCTCACTGGTGCCTGCACCCGGTGACCCGTGGTACTCGTCGTACACGCTGGATCCGCTCAAGGCCCCGGTCACCCCCAAGCCCACCGAGTTGGCTCCGTTCCCGCCGACGGTCGACGGAGCCGGGGATGCGGCACCGGCCGCAGAGGGAGGCAACTGATGATCACCCGGTTCATCCGCACCCAGCTGATCATCTTCACCATCACCTCGGTGGTCGCGTCGGCGATGATGGTGTTCAGCTATCTGCAGGCGCCCGTGCTGTTCGGAATCGGCCGCATCACCGTGACATTGGAGTTGCCGTCCACCGGTGGGCTGTACCGGTTCTCCAACGTCACCTACCGCGGCATCGAGGTGGGCAAGGTGACCGACGTCCGGCCCACGCGCTCCGGGGCGCTGGCCACGCTGTCGCTGCAGACCTCGCCCAGGATCCCGGCCGACCTGCAGGCGGACGTCCGCAGCGTGTCCGCGGTCGGTGAGCAGTATGTCGACCTGCGGCCCCGGACGGACGACGCGCCGTATCTTCAGGACGGGTCGGTCATCACGGCCGCGAACACCTCGGTCCCGCAAAAGGTGGGCCCGATGCTCGACCAGATGAGCGCCCTGGTCGACAGCATTCCCTCGGGTCAACTCGGCGGCCTGCTCGACGAATCGTTCAGGGCCCTCAACGGATCCGGGCACGAACTCGGCGCGCTGTTCGATTCCTCGGCGCGGTTGGCATCCGACCTCGACGCGACCGCCGACACCACACGCACCCTGATCGACGACAGCAGGCCACTGCTCGACGGTCAGGCCGCGAGCGTCGATGCGATCCGCACGTGGGCACGCAGCCTCGCCGGCATCACCCGGCAGGTGGCCGACGACGATGCGCAGATCCGCACCATCGTGCAGACCGGTTCGGGTGCGGCCGACGAGGCGTCGAGGCTGCTGGACCAGGTCAAGCCCACGCTGCCGGTGCTGCTGGCCAACCTGGTCACGGTCGGACAGATCGGCGTGACCTACAACCCGTCGATCGAACAACTCCTGGTGCTGCTGCCGCCGTACCTGGCCGCCACCCAGTCCTACGGTTCGTCGCTCAACAACCCGACCGGCATGGCGCTGTCGGAGTTCAGCCTGACCCTCGGCGATCCTCCGGCGTGCACGGTCGGGTTCCTGCCGCCCTCGGAGTGGCGGTCACCGGCCGATCTGACCGACGTCGACACCCCGGACGGGCTGTACTGCAAACTCCCGCAGGACTCACCGATCGGTGTGCGCGGCGCGAGGAACTTCCCGTGCATGGGACAACCGGGCAAGCGGGCTCCCACCGTCGAGATCTGCGAGAGCGACCGGCCTTTCGAACCGCTCGCGATGCGTCAGCATGTGACCGGTCCGTACCCGATCGACCCCAACCTGATCGCCCAGGGCGTGCCGCCGGATGACCGGGTCACGCTGGACGAACACATCTACGGGCCGGTCGAGGGAACACCTGTCGACGGCGACGCGCTGCCGGTGGCGCCGAGTGCCCACACCGCAGGTGACGGTCCCTCGGTCGCGATCGCGACCTACGACCCCGAGACGGGGCGGTACGCGACGCCGGACGGCCAGGTGCACCACCAGGCGGATCTGGCGACGCCGGGCGCGCAGAACTGGGAAGACCTGCTCCCCAGGTGATCCCGGTGGATCAGGTCTTGACCAGTTTGAACGGCATCGTGATGTAGACGGGCTTGTTCACGCCGCAGGCACCGCTCTCACCGGTGGTGATGTCCTCACCCACCAGGGTCGTCGACTTCGGGTCGTTCATCGCGCCGTTGGGCGTCATCGGCTTGAACCGGAACACCTGAAGCCCGGGTGCGGCGGTGCCGTCCGGGCACGGAACCCAGTCGGGGATGGTGTGTTTGACGTACCAGATCCCGCTCTTCTGGTAGATCGGTGCGGTCCAGCCCCATTCGCTGTGCACCGTGCCGGTGCATTCACCGGGGTAGCTGCACTGCGTGCTGATGGTCCAGGTGCTGCGCAGGCTGGCCTGCTCGTAGAACACGTCGTTCTTGCGCGCCCACTCACCGTTGGAGGTCGCGACATACGTGCCGTTGAGGCCCCAGTCGTTCTCCGCCGCGGCCGGTGCGCTCGTCGCCACGCCGAAGCAGGTCGCGGCGGCGGTGGCCATCACGATCGATACCCGGGATACACGCATCATCGCCTACTCCTCGTACGCGCTGGCCAGTCCAGATCGGACCGAACGCTAACAACGGGTGGCGGTGCCGGGCGGGGGAGCGCCCACTGAGCGGACGCGCGGATGGTATCGCCGATGTCGCCGTGTCACAGTGCTGCCCGTGCGATCGACTGTGGTGGCGGCGATGACCGTGCTGTCCGTCGTCTCGGCAGCAATGACGGCGGTGTCGGGTCAACCGGCGTACGCCGAGAGCTGTGACGAACCGTCCTGCGTTCCCGGCATCACACCGAACGTGGTGCTGGGCGCGCCGTGCGCGGACACCGCCCGCCACGTCTTCGGCACGACCTCCTGGGGCCGGCTGGTCTTCTGCGGTTCACCGCGCCGGTACGAGCCGCGCTATTTCCGGTCGCCACAGATGGCCGGCGTCAAGGAGCCGGGGACGAGCTGTGCGGGCTACGAGCACTGGGTGGCACAGGCCCCCGACGGATTGTTCCTGAGCTGCCAGTCGCATGACGGGGCTCCGTTGTGGGAGAGGGGCAACTGATGCGCGTGGTGCTCGCGACCGGTTCGGTCGCCGCCGCGATATGCCTGCCGGTCCCGGCGCACGCTGATCCGGCGCCGCTTCACCAGGTCACGTACACGGTGACGGCCCAGACGCCGACCCGGGCCGACATCTACTACCGCGAGACCGATCCGCCGAACTGGGCCGACTACAGCCACAATCCGTACGTCTTCAGCCCGAAGGCCGAGGTCGAGGTGGGACCAGGCGCGCCGTGGGTGCTGACCGTGCAGCTCGCCGATCCGGACCGGTGGGCGATGGTGTCGGCCACCAGCGGCAGAGGCCCCGCGACCCCGGCGTTCCACTGTGAGCTGGCGGTGGACGGAGTGGTGGTGGCGACCGGGGACGGGCCCAAGGGCGCGCTGTGCGCGGTCCGGCACTGGTAGTGCCGCGCGGCTGATATCCCGAGCGTGGGGCCCGTGCACAGAATCTGCCCGAAACGCGTGCACAGGGCCCACGGTCGACGGATGTGCTCGGTGCCCACTGGGTGGGAGCCGCCGCATCGACGAGTGCTCGCCGGGGCTTACCGTGCCGCATCGGCCCGTGGGCTGATGCACTACGGAGGGAACGTTCTTGCTGAGCACGACTGAACGAGTGGGTACCGACGCGGACCTGCTCGCGGAGAAAGCCGAAGCCGAAGCGGCCGAGGCCGAATCGGCGGCCGCGGCGGCACGCGAACGCGCGTCACGGCTGCGGCAGCAGGCGGGTGTCACGGCAGCCGACCCGGCACCCGGCCGTCCGCGCCGTTTACGGGTGGGCCTGTCCCGGCCCCGGTGGACCACGGTGGCCGCGGCCGTCGCACTGCTGTGCACGGCCGCTCTGCTCACCGTCGGCGGATACCTCACCTGGGATCATCGGAAGACCGTTGACGACGAGCGCATGCGTGCCGAGTACACCGCGGCGGCGCGCCAGGTGGCCGTGAGCCTGATGTCGATCGACCACAACAACGCCGACGGCGATGTGCAACGCATCATCGACAATTCCACCGGGGAGTTCCGCGACGAGTTCGCCCAGGCCTCCGAGGATTTCGTCAAGCTGGCCAAGGACGCCAAGGTCACCACCGAGGCCACGGCCACCGCCGCGGCCGTCGAATCCATGACCGATGATGCGGCCGTGGTGCTGGTGACGGTCTCGTCGACGGTCACCGACGCCGAGGGCGCCAAGGATGCGCCGCGGAACTGGCGCCTGAGCGTGGACCTGCGGCGCGACGGGGACCAGATCAAGATGGCGAAGGTGGAGTTCGTGCCATGACGGTCGACGAGATGACAACTGCGAGCGACGTCGAGGTCGCTGTCGTGGCGGCTACTGAAGCCGGTGCTGAAGCCGGTACGGACAGTCGGCTCAGGCGCGGCGCGCGCGCCTTCGGCGCGCACTGGCGGGCGATCGTCGTGGTGGGCCTGCTGGTGTCGTCGGCGGCACTGGTGACGGCGCTGTACCTCACGCAGTACCGCATCGACCGGCAGACCGATACGGCGGCCGTCGACGAGGTCGTCGCCGCCGCATCGAGCGGCACGGTCGCGCTGTTGTCCTACGCCCCGGACACACTGGAAGCGGATCTGGCCGGCGCACGGTCGAAGATGACCGGCGACTTCTTGACCTACTACGGGAAGTTCACCTCCGATGTGGTGGCGCCGGCGGTGCAGCAGAAGGGGATCACGGCCACCGCACAGATCGTGCGGGCGGGCATGATGGAGATCCGTCCCGATTCCGCGAAGGTCCTGGTGTTCCTCAACCAGGAGACCTCCAGCAAGGAACGGCCCGACCCGTCGCTCACGGCCAGCAGCGTGGTGGTGAGCTTGACCAAAGTCGATGGGAACTGGCTGATCTCGGCGTTCGACCCGGTGTGATCAGCGGGCCGACCTGGGGCGGATGAAAACGCCTTCGGCCTGTGCGGTGACCTCGCCATCGGGTCCGAGAAGATGGCCCACGGCAAAGGTTTTCGAGCCCTCTTCCCGGTCGATCCACGCCTCGGCCCGCAGCGCACCCAGCCAGGTGGGTCGCACATAGCGGATCGTGAGCGTGCCGGTGAACGCCGTCTGGTGACGGTGATGCGCGGTGGCACCGAGCACGTGGTCGAGCACCAACGCACATACCCCACCGTGCACCTGACCGGGCGGTCCCTCGTACGGCGCGCCGAGCACCAGATCGGCTGTCGCGCGGCCGTCGGAATCCCGGTGTACATCCAGCGGCGGGGCGATGGCGTTGCGCACCCCGATGGCCACGTTGCCCCACGGCATGGGCCGACCCGCGGCGTCGCTGCGTATGCCGAACGAACCGGGTGCCACACGGGAGCCGAGCAGGGCCGCGGCTTCGTCGACGAGTCGATGCGCTCGGCGCACGGCGTCGTCGTCGGCCTCACTGCGGATCGTCAGGTCGACCAGCCGCCGAACGCTCTGTGTCAACGGTTCGTACAGCGCGCGAGCGTGTTCGGGGTCGGCAACCGAAATGGGATCGCTCACGCCGTGGTGCCTTCGGCCGCCATGTCGAGCGCCGCGAAGTGACTGAACAGCATCGACGCCCCGATCGGATTGCCGCCGCCGGGGTAGGTCGTACCGCTCACGGCAGCCATGGTGTTGCCCGCGGCGTACAGGCCCGGAATCGGCTCGCCGTCACGTCCGCGGACACGGGCGCGGGTGTCAGTGCGCAGACCGCCTTTCGTCCCGAGATCGGACAGTCCGAACGCGGCCGCATGGTAGGGCGGTGTGTCGATCGGAACCAGCGGCGAGGCCCCGCCGGTGAACACCCGGTCGTATGCCTCGTCGCCGCGGCCGAAGTCGTCGTCGTGGCCTGCGGTGGCCATCTCGTTGAAGCGCTGGATGGTGGCTTCGAGAGCGTCGGCGGGAACGCCGATCTCCTCTGCGAGGCCCGAGATCGTCTCTGCTGAACGCCACAGTCCCGCCGCGCGGTACTCGGCCGGATCGACCATCGAGACGTTGGTGGCGCCGACCGGCGGCACATCACCGGCCCGGCTGTCGTACACCATCCAGTACGGCAGCGTCAGGCGCCCGGATTCGAGTCGCTCGATCACCGCGCGGCCCAACCGGTCGTACGGTGCGGACTCGTTGACGAACCGCTTGCCGTCCTGGTCGACGAAGATGCCCCCGGTGAACCACAGCGCGAACGCGGAACGGCCGTCCGGGTGTGTCAGGCCCGGCGACCACCACGCCTGATCCATCAGGTCGACATCCGCACCCACCGCCATCGCCGCGCGGTGGGCCGCACCTGTGCTGCCCGGGCCGCCCATGGTGTCCGTCGCGCTGCCCGGCACCCCGTATCTGCCACGCATGTCGGCGTTCTGCTCGAACCCGCCCGACGCCAGCAGCACCCCGCGCCGGGCGCACACCCGTAGACGCTCACCGCCGCGTTCCACGATGGCGCCCACCACTCGGCCACTTTCGGTGATCAGTTCGGTCAGCGGGGCCTCACACCAGCAGTCGGCGTTCGGCAGCTTGTCCAGGGCGGCC
Organism: Mycolicibacterium smegmatis; assembly: GCF_001457595.1. Lineage (GTDB taxonomy): Bacteria > Actinomycetota > Actinomycetes > Mycobacteriales > Mycobacteriaceae > Mycobacterium > Mycobacterium smegmatis. The sequence continues at coordinate 2,992,432 of NZ_LN831039.1, forward strand.
AGGAACCGTCCGACCAGTGCGCGGCCGCCGATCAGCGTGTCGGGTGCGGGCGCGCCGAGGCGTTCGGTGTCGAGCGGACCGCGCACCAGACCCTGGTATGAGCCCAAAGCGCTGTCGGGCAGTGGTTTCGGGACGATGTGGCGGTACCCGTCGTTGCGGGCGCCCGGTACCGAACCGTAGTAGTCCGGCCAGGGCAGCACGGCGAACTCGAAGCCGTGGTCCTGCTCGAGGTAGGCGATGAAGCCGGCCCCGCCGGTGACGTAGGCGTCCTGCAGTTCTTGGGGAGTCCGGTCGCCGACGACGGCGTGGAAGTACTTCAACGCCTCGTCGAGGGTGTCGTCGGTTCCGGCCCGTTCGAGCACCGGGTTGCAGGGAAACCACATGCCGCCACCACCGGAGAACGCCGTGGTGCCGCCGAACTTGTCGGTGGCCTCCACCAGCAGCACCGAAAGACCCTCCCGGGCAGCGGTATACGCACCGGCCACACCGCCACCGGAACCAGCCACCAACACATCGACCTCGACGTCGAACCGGCCGGACTCAGACCTTTGGTCGGGCATGCTCCTCCTTCTTCGCAGAAGGTCAATGTTGCCTCCGGCGGGCGGCGGCGCAACGGGTTCTCCCGATGAGCGGTAGTGCCACCACCCGTGGGGGTCGGGTGGTTGTTAGCCTTGGCGAGTGACAGATGCCGCCGACACGCCGCTCGGTGAGCTGAACGTGTCGCCCACCGGATGGGCGTTGCTGGGCATGCTCTCCGGCGGTGACGAACTGTCCGGTTACGACATCAAGAAGTGGATCAACTGGGCCATCCAGTTCTTCTACTCCAGCCCCGCGTACAGCCAGATCTATTCCGAACTGAAGCGACTGGAGCGGCTGGGCCTGGTGAGCTCGCGGGTCGACGCGGGCGCCCGCAGCCGGCGCATGTACAGGATCACCGACGCCGGACTGTCCGCCGTCACGCGGTGGGCCAACGAGGAGGCCGTCGAGCCGCCCACGCTCAAACACAACCCGGTGTTGCGGGTCATGCTGGGCCACTTGCTGAAACCGGGCCGACTGCGTGAGGTGCTCGCCGAGCACGCCGACTACGCCGACCGCATGCATCAGGCCGCCGCCACCGAGGCCCGCTGGACCGAGGACCAACCCGCCTGGTCGTACGCGGGACTGGCGCTGAGGTGGTCGGAGCGTTACTACGCCGCCGAACGCGAACTCGCGCTGCAGATGATCAAGGATCTCGACGCCGTCGAGGCACAGCTTGCCGACACGGGCGCGCAGAACATCGAGTTCCCGGTGCGCGAGTACTGGTACGAGGTCGAGCGGCGCATCGCGGCGGAGGAGACCGACGAGACACCGCCCGGCGCAGATCGGCCCGACTGAGTTCCCCGGAGGGATCAGTCGAGCCGGCCTGCGGCGTGCCGGGCCGCGATGTAGCCGAACACCAGACCCTGCCCGATGGTGGCGCCCGCGCCCGGGTAGCTGGCGCCGAAGGTGTTGGCGGCGGTGTTGCCGATGGCGTAGAGACCCTCGATCACCGAGCCGTCCTCACGCAACGCCCGGCCGCGGGCATCGGCCCGCACGCCACCGCACGTGCCGAGGTCGCTCAGCACCACCTTCACCGCGTAGAGCGGGCCGTCGTCCAGCGGGCGCAGATTGGGGTTCGGTGTCACGGTGGGGTCGCCGTAGTAGCGATCGTAGGCGCTGTCGCCGCGGCCGAAGTCGGAGTCGACGCCGGTGCGTGCGAGCGCGTTGAAGCGGCTCAGTGTGGCGGTCAGGACCGACACGTCGACGCCGATCGACCGCGCGAGTCCGCCGAGATCGTCACTGCGGTGCGCGATGCCGGCGTCATACCAGGTCTGCGGGATCGGCATCCGCGGAAACAGTTCGGCGGCAAGCAGATAGCTGTTGCGGTACCGCTGGTCGAAGATCATCCACATCACGTCGACCGGGTTGCCCACGCGCTCACGGTCCAGCACGCGCTGCCCGAACGACATGTAGTCGGTGGCTTCGTTGATGAACCGGTTGCCGGTCTGATCGACCAGCAGGCAGCCGGGCAGTGACCGCTCGGCGAGCATCACGGTGGGCTCACCACCGGGTAGGGGAGCGAACGCGGGGAACCACCACGCCTGGTCCATGAGTCCGGTGTCGGCGCCGAGGTCCTGGGCGATGCGGATACCGTCGCCGGTGTTGCCCTCGGATCCGAGGCTGAGGTCCTCGTTCATCGATTCGGACTGGAACTTGCGCCGCCAGTCCATCTGGTGGTCGAAGCCTCCGGTGGCCAGCACCACGCCCCGGCGTGCGGTGATGGCGACGTCGATGCCGTTGCGGTTCACCACCGCACCGGTCACCCGATCGCCGTCGACCAGCAGGCGGACCAGCGGACTCTGGGTCCACACCGGGATGCCGGCGCGCAGTACACCGGCGTACAGTCCTGCGGCGAGCGCCTGACCGCCTGCGGCGTACCGGCGGCGCAGGGCCAGTCCACCGATGCCCTGGAACGCGCGCAGCATGATGCGCGGGACGGCCTTTCGCGGCACGCGCGCCATCAGGTTCAACCAGCGATAATCGGCGCCGGTCACCGGCATCGGGAACGAGGATTTCATCACCCCCGGCCGCAGCCGTGACAGTTCCCGCCCGAGGACGGCGGTGTCGAACGGGCGGCATTCACACGTGCGGCCGACGGCACTGCCACCGGGACGCTCCGGGTGATAATCCGAATACCCCTTGGCCCACTGGAATTTCATCGGCGTGGTGCGCCGCAGCATCTCGACTGTCGCGCTGCCGTGATCCAGGAACGCCCCGGCCCGGTCGGCCGGTGCGGCATCGGCGACGAGGGTCTCCAGATAGGTGCGCCCGGCATCGAGGGTGTCGTCGGAACCCTCTTCGGACAGGATCGGATTGGCAGGCATCCAGAACGCGCCGCCTGAGCGTGCGGTCGACCCGCCGACCAGGGCGGTCTTCTCCACGATCATCGCCGACAACCCGAGTTCGTGCGCGGCCAGTGCCGCGGCCATTCCGGTGCCGGAGCCGACAACCAGCATATCGACGGTGAGGTTCTGGGGATCAGTCACTGCGCGATTCTCAGGCGTCGACCGTGAGGCGTGCGCCGGGCCCGCCCGGTCAGTGGAACAGCAGACCCACTCTGGCCCCGCGCCGGTGTTACATCGGAAGGTCTTTGCAAGCGACACATGACGAGGATGGCCGGTATGACATCGTTGCAGCCCGACGGCGGCACCGGCGAGGTTCGCCAGATCGAGGCGCAGGCAGCGCCGACACGATTCGCGCGAGGCTGGCACTGCCTGGGGTTGATCCGTGAGCTCGGGGACGGTAAACCGCACGCGATCAACGCCTTTGGTGGAAAGCTCGTGGTCTTCCGCGGTGCCGACGGAAAGATCAACGTGCTGGACTCATATTGCAGGCACATGGGCGGCGATCTGTCCGACGGCGAGGTGAAAGGCAACGAGATCGCCTGCCCGTTCCACGACTGGCGCTGGGGTGGCGACGGACGCTGCAAGCAGATCCCCTACAGCCGCCGCGTGCCCAAGCTGGCCCGCACCGCCACCTGGCCCACCCTGGAGCAGGACGGCATGCTGTTCGTGTGGAACGACCCGGAGAAGAACCCGCCGCCGCCTGAGGTGACGATCCCGCGCATCGAGGGCGTGGGCACCGACCGGTGGACCGACTGGCACTGGTACACGACGGTGGTGCACACCAACTGCCGCGAGATCATCGACAACGTCGTCGACATGGCCCACTTCTTCTACATCCACGGTGGCCTGCCGACGGGCTTCAAGAACGTCTTCGAGGGGCACATCGCCACGCAGTACTACAAGAGCGAGGCGCGCCCGGATCTCGGATCCGGTGAGGGCGCGAAGATCCTCGGGACCACGTCGGTCGCCTCCTATTACGGGCCGTCCTTCATGATCGACGACCTGACCTACCACTACGAGCACGGTGACCAGCGCACCGTGCTGCTCAACTGCCACTATCCGATCGACGCCAATTCCTTTGTGCTGCAGTACGGCATCACCGTCGAGATGTCCGATGCGGTGCCGCACGACGTCGCGACCCAGATGGCCGTGGCGCTCGGCGATTTCGTCAAGATGGGCTTCGAGCAGGACGTCGCGATCTGGAAGCGCAAGGCGCGCATCGACAATCCGCTGCTGTGCGAAGAGGACGGCCCCGTCTACCAGCTGCGGCGGTGGTACGAGCAGTTCTATGTCGACGTCGCCGACGTGACGCCGGACATGGTGGACCGCTTCGAGTTCGAGATCGACACCACGCGTCCGCGGGAGGCCTGGCTCAAGGAGGTCCAGGACAACCTGGCCGCGGGCCGGCTGCCCAGACTGGTGGGCGTCAACAAGTGACGGTGCGGCCCGACAACCGGCTCGCCGACGCGCCCATGCGGCCGGTCGGGTGTGGGACCTGCGGTGCGCGCGTGCTGGTGCGCAAGGCCAGCTGGGAGCAGACCAGCGTGCAGTGGAGCGCGGCCGCACGGCAGAGGTGCGTGGACCCGCATCGCCATGCCGGACAGACACTGTCGCTGTGCCCGCAGCTGCGTACCGCGATCGAGAACGCGGTCCTGGAGGGCGCAGTGCCGGTGCTCGCCGAATCGGAGGATGCGAATGCGCATCGCGGATAGGGTTTTCGTCGTCACCGGTGCAGGCAACGGCATGGGGCGTGAGGTGGCGTTGGGCCTGGCCCGGCGGGGCGCACACGTCGCCGCCGTCGACCTCGACGAAGCGGGCCTCGCCGGCACGGCCGAGCGCGCCCGCGGCACCGGGGCGAGGATGTCGACCCACGTTCTGAACGTCACCGACCGAGACGCGGTGGCCGGGCTGCCCGACGCGGTGCTCGACGTCCACGGCCAGATCGACGGTCTGGTGAACATCGCCGGAATCGCCCAGAGGTTCGCGCTGTTCACCGACCTGGAGGCCGACCAGATCGACCGGGTGACGACCGTGAACTTTTTGGGCACGGTGCAGATGTGCCGAGCCTTCCTGCCGGTCCTTCGGCAACGACCCGAGGCCAACATCACCAACATGTCCAGCCTGTCGGCGCTCGTGCCGTTCGCCAGCCAGGTGCTCTACAGCGCGAGCAAGGCCGCCGTCCAGCAGTTCAGCGAGGGACTCGACGCCGAACTCGCCGACACCAACGTCCGTGTGGTGACAGTGTTTCCGGACCAGGTCTCCACCAACCTGGCACAGAACTCCGGAGTGAAGATGCTCGACGCCGGCGGGCGGCGGGCCCCGGTCACCACACCCGAGGCCGCCGGGCGCAAGATCGTCACCGGCATCGCCAAGGACCGGTACCGGGTGATCATCGGTACCGACGCCCACGTGCTGTACACACTGTCGCGGTTGGCGCCGCGGCGCACGGCCCGGATGGTGGCCAAACAGATCAAATCCGTTCTCTGATCAGGAGTATCGATGCCGACAGGTCGTGACTACGACGTCATCATCGTGGGGTTCGGCGCCGCAGGCGCGTCCGCCGCGATCGAGGCCGCCGACCGCGGCGCCCGTGTGCTGGTGCTCGACCGAGGCTACGGCGGCGGCGCCACGGCCTACTCGGGCGGCATCGTCTACGCCGGTGCGGGAACACCCGAGCAGCGCGCGGGCGGCTACTCCGACAGCGTGGAGAACATGCGCGCCTACCTCGGGCAGGAGGTGGCCGGTGCCGTCAAACCCGAGACCCTGGCCCGGTTCTGTGAGCAGAGCCCGGCACTGCTCGAGTGGCTCAAGGCCCAGGGCGTGCCGTTCCGGGGCGGGGCGGTGCCGTCGTACAAGACCTCGTACCCCACCGACGACAACTACCTCTACTACTCGGGCAACGAAAAGGCCTACCCCTACGTCGATCACGCGCAACCCGCCCCACGAGGCCATCGCGTGCTCGCACCGGGCATGAGTTCCGGGCGGGTGCTTTTCGAGCGCCTCCGGGATTCCGCGCTGGCCAAGGGTGTGCACTTCACGCCGCTGGCGCACGTACATTCGCTGATCCAGGACGAAGACGGCAGGGTCACCGGTGTCCGGTACACGGTCACCGACCCCAGGCACCGCAACGCGCGTCGGCACCGGCGCATCGCCAAGGCCACGGGCAAGCTGGGCACCTGGATGCCCAGAGCGGTCGCCGGGGCCGTGGCCCGAGGCGAGCGCCTGCGCGCCGAGGCCGGTGTCGAGGCGCACGCGACCGCAGGCGCGGTGATCCTCGCCGCGGGCGGGTTCATCAACAACCGCGACTGGGTCAGCCGTTATGCGCCGGAATTCCTGAAGATCTCGCCACTGGGCACCGTCGGCGACGACGGCACCGGGATCCGGTTGGGACTCGACGCCGGGGGAGTGACCGACAAGATGGGCAACGTCACGGCCTGGCGGTTCCTGTCGCCGCCCAGTGCGTTCCTGGAGGGGCTGACCGTGGGGGCGGACGGGCGACGGATCGCCAACGAGGATCTCTACGGCGCCGCGCACGGTAGCGTGCTCATGCGCGAGTTCGGCGGTACCGGATGGGCGATCTACGACGCCGCCACCTGGCGGAAGATCAAACACCAGATCACCGAACAGACCCAGGTGTTCCAGCGACTGCAGATCTGGTACCTGCGGACCATAGGCCACAAGAAGGCGGCCACCATCGAGGGCATCGCGGCCAAGAACGGCATCGACGCCGCGGCGCTGCGCAAGACCGTCGACGAGTACAACCGTAGAATCGCCGGCGGGGCAGGTGATCCCGCACACAAAGATCCGTCGCTGTGCCCACCGATGGAGCGGGGACCGTTCTACTCCATCGACATCTCCGCCGATTCCTCGCTGTTCTACCCGATTCCGGGGCTGACGTTGGGCGGTCTGGTGGTCGACGAGGACACCGGAGCGGTGGTGCACCGCGACGGCGGGGTGGTGCCGGGCCTCTACGCTGCGGGCCGGACCGCGGTCGGTGTGTGCTCCAACAGCTACGTCAGCGGGTTGTCGATCTCCGATTGCGTGTTCAGCGGTCGGCGGGCCGGCGCGGACGCCGTCGCGAAAATCTAGGAATCCCGCCAACAGTTCGGCCCCGGCTTCCTCTCGGAAGACCGGGGCCGGACTGTGTGTGGCTCAGCTGAGGACGAACGCGCTCAGCGGAGCCTCCTCGGGGTAGATGGCCGGACCACCGAGGTCGTATGCGGCGTTGAGCGCGCCGATGAAGGCCGGGTCGTGCAGCGGGTCGCTCGGGATGTCGAGCTTGATGCCCTTGGAGGCCAGGTCGTCGACCATCATGTCGATGGCCTTGTCGGTGGTCAGGTCGTCGGAGCCGTCCATGTTCTTCTTCAGCTCGTCGAAGTCGGTGAACACCTCGGCCGACCAGTGCACCAGGAACCGCAGTTCGTCGGTGTGATGGCGGGCGATCACGTCGTCACCGTTCTTGAGCACCCACTGGTCACGGTCCGCGGGATCACCGGCGAACACCGTGTCGAACGCCAGTCCGGCTGGCATCTGCTGCTCCAGTGGACCGTTCGCCTCGCCGCGGTGCACCATCATCTCGTTCTGCACCACCACGCCACGGTTGTTGATCGGGGGCAGGACCCGCTTGGGTGCCTTGAGCGGACCGTCGGGCCAGTAGGTGAAACCGCTGCCCTCGTCGAGGGAGAACCAGGTGATCACCTGAGCCATCTTGACCAGGTAGTCGTTGAACAGCCCGGACTTGCCCATCACGCTGCATAGCCAGGTCGGCGCGTTCTCGTGCCGCACACCGCGGAAACTGGGTGAATCCAGGTGTCCCGGATCGCGATTCGCGCACGGACCGTTGATGTTGAACAGCATCATCTCCGGCTTCGCGTACTGCGCACCCCAGTAGTCCTTGGCGTGGTTGAGGAACGTCTCGTTGTAGAAGCAGTCGTGCAGTTCGGGGTAGAGCACCGCACCGTAGTTGGCCAGATAGCCGCGGAACGTCGGGGTCAGGAACAGGTCCATGGACGGTTCGAAACCCTCGGGGAACATGCCGCTCATTGTCGCCATCAACTCGTCGGCCGACGCGAAGTGCTGCGCGATGATCAGCTTCCACGGGCCGCGATCGTGCACCACGTCGAGCAGGCGCTGCTTCTGGTCGGCGGTGTAGACATTGTCGACCTCGCGCGGCGGCGCCACGGGCCGCAGGATGTCGGACAACTCCATTCGCCGCTCATCGGTGAGCATCAGGGGCACTCCTTCTCTGAGATCCGGCGACATCCGCGCCGTTGCTTTTTCAATTCTGGTCGGCATCACCGGGGTTGGACCGAGCGATGTCCGGCCATCGGGAGGTTCAGCCCGCGAAGGGCAGGGGATCGGCGAACTTCGCACGCAGCAGAGCACCGGTTTCGGCCAGTGCCAGACGCCCGCGTGCGGTGGCCTCGTAGCGCATCAAAAAGCCGTGGTACATACCGGGATAGCGGGTGAGGGTGGTCTGCACACGCGCGGCGCGAAGCCGGTCCGCGTAGCGCTCGCCCCAGTCCCGGATCGGGTCGCACTCACCGGTGACCACGATCGCCTGGGGCAGACCGCGCAGGTCGTCGGCATAGGCCGGAACACGGTACGGGTCGTGCGGGCTGCCCGCGCCGATGTCGGCCAGATCGTGCATGTACAGGATGTCGTCACGCGACAACATCGGTGCGTCGGGCATCTCGACGATGGACTGTGCGCCCATGTCGCGGTCGAGGCCCGGGTAGAGCAGCACCTGGGCGAAGATGGCGGGCCCGCCGTGGTCGCGTGCGGCCAGGGCCACCGCGGCCGCCAGCCCACCACCGGCGCTGTCGCCGGCGACCACGAGGCGACGGGCATCGACACCGAGTTCTTCGGCGTGCCGGGCCACCCATTCGGTCGCGGCGTACGCGTCGTCGAACTGGGCGGGCGGCGGGTATTCCGGGGCCAACCGGTAGTCGACGGCCACCACGACCGCCCCTGCGGCCGCCGCGAGCCCGCGGGCCAGCGGTTCGAACGAATGCACGCTGCCCATCACCAGCCCGCCGCCGTGGAAGTGCAGGATGACCGGGGCCCCGTCGTGCCCGACCTGCTCGGGCCGGTACACCCGCACGCCGATCTCACGATCGGATGCAGGCACGGTCCGGTCGACGATTTCGGCCATCGGTGGCATATCGCTTGGCAGCGGGGCCGATTCGATCGCCGCGCGCACGGTTTCCAGTCCCCGGTCACGGACCGGGGCGGGCTTGCCGAACCCGGCGATGCGGGCGGCGGCGTCGGGGTCGAGGGGCGGGCCCTGCGGCGGGCTCGGTGGTGAGGTGGTCATGATTGCGCTCAGTGCTTGGCCGGATCGAAGCGGCGCTCGGTACGAAGCTGCGGAGGCACCTGTGAGATCAGCACCTGAGCGCGTTCGGCCATGGCCGAGCCGACATACTCGGGTTGGGTCAGCAGGTAGAACGCCCCGCGCGCCGACTGCTCGAAGATCGCCTCTGCCGCGTCGATGGGATCCATTGCGGCGGCCTTGATGTCGAGCATCGCCTCGCGCTGCGACTCGGCCGCGTTCACGTCGGCGCCGTCCTGCCCGGAGTCCACCCCGCCCGCTGCCTCGAAGATGTTCGACTTCACCGCACCCGGCAGCACCGCCTGCACGTGCACGTGATCGTCGTGACCGGCCAACTGCACCTCCAGCCGCAGGCATTCCGTCAGTGCGAGCACAGCGTGCTTGCTGATGATGTACGGCGCCTGCAACGGGACCGCGGCCACACCGCCTATGGAGGACAGGTTCCACACCCAGGCAGGGGACCCGTGCGCCATCATCTTCGGCAGGAACGCGCGCACGCCGTGGAAGACGCCGCTGACGTTGATGTCCATCACCCGGTTCCAGTTCGCCACCGGGGTGTCCCAGAGATATCCGAACTGTTCGACGCCGGCATTGTTCACCAGAAGGCGGACCGGACCGAGGTCCCGGTAGGTCCGGTCGGCGAGGTCGGCGACCGCGTCGGGATCACGCACGTCACACTTCTCGGCCACGGCCGTGCCGCCATCGGACCGCAGCTCGTCGCGCAGGGTCGCCGCGGCGGCCTCGTCGACATCGGCGAGCACCACGGTCATGCCCAACCGGTGGGCGTACCGGGCGAGACCGGCGCCGATACCCGCGCCGGCGCCGGTGATGACCGCGACACCGCCACCGAAGGTTTCGCGTGCCTGGCTCATGCGCCCGCCGGTGTTGCCGACTTCGCCCGGTGCTCGGCGAACGGGATCGAATCCTCGGCGTCGAGGATCACCGTCAACGATGTGAACACCAGGCCGTCGTCCGTGCGCCGGATGCCCGCGTCGACCACACCGGAGGACACATCGAAGGGCACGTTGTTGGTCACCTGGTTGACGTACAGGTAGAAGCGGACCTTGGTGACCTCTCCCTGGGGTCCGGATTCGGTGCCCGTGCGGAAGATGTTGGTGGCGTGATGGCGCAACGGGTACGGGTTTTCGTCGCGGTGTTGCCGCAACCACGCCAAAGTGTCGGCGCCGCCGTGCAGTTCGGCGGCCAAGAGCTCCTCGAACGGGCAGGTGCCTGAGTCCGACCTGCTGACGTACTCCATCTCGTCGGCGATGAACCCGGCAAGCACATCGAATTGACCCTGGTCGTAGTGGTACCAGAACCGGGCGATGAACTCCTGGACTTCGGGGAGCGTGATCTCGTTGGTCATAAGGGGAGTCAACTCCGGTGCCAAGGGCTCGGACACCGTTGCGCCCGGTCAGCGGAACAGCGGTGTCGGCTCAGCTGGTGATGAGCTCCCACAGTCCGGCCCCGCCCGCCTGCAAGGCCGCTGTCGTGACCCGTTCGTCCCACGACCGCACGGAACCGAACTCGCCCCGCCAGGCCAGGGCGGCGCGCGTGTACTCGTGCAACCTGTGTTCGGCCGTGGTACCGATCGCGCCGAACACCTGGTGGGCGTTGCGGACCACCACCGACGCCGCGTGCCCGCAGCACGACCGCGCCACTGCGACCAGGAATTCCAGGTGCGGCGCCGACCACGTCGTGCCGACTGCCGCGGTGAGGGCGGCTTCGGTGGCGGTCCGGGCCAGCGTCGCCTCGGCGGCGATGTCGGAGATCATGTGCTGGATCGCCTGGAACTTGGCCAGGGGCCGACCGAACTGGATGCGCGACGAGGAGTGCTCCACTGCGAGTTCGAGGATCGTGTCCATCGCGGCGCAGACCTGGACGGCGCGCACCAGGGCCGCCTTGAGGTGCAGTGTGGTCACCGTCGCCTCGGACACGGTGGCCCCATCGGCAGGCACGGCGGCGGACACGGTGTCGCGTGGCTCGCCGATCATGTTGGCACCGGCCGTGATCCGCACCTGGCCGGTGTCCACGTCGGAAACCGCGTGCTCGCCCGTCTGGGTCCGCCGCACCAGCACGATCCGCTGCGCGGTGGACGCCCACGGCACCGCGGTCGCCGTGCCCGATTCGTCGAGCAGGGCGACGGTCCGGGTTTTGTCGTCGACGGCAATTCCGGCGACCTCGAGCAGCCAGCAGGCCAGCAGGTCGTGCTCGGGAAGTCCCACGCGCACACCGGAACGCACGGCCGCCGCCATCAGTTCGGCGGCCTCGTGCCAGCCCGCTCCGCTGCCGCCGCTCTCTTCGGCGCCCGTGAGACGAGCCAGACCCAGAGTCCTCAGCTGGTCCCACAATTCGGGGCCGGCGGTGGGACCGTGTGCCGTGCGGTGATCGGCGAACACCGCGTTCATCATCGCGACCAGTTCGGCGTCGACGGTCATCGCAACCCCAATCCCCGCGCGATCACACCGCGCAGCACCTCGTTGGTTCCGCCGCGCAGGGTGAACCCGGGACGCTGGTCCACCGCGGCGGTGATCAGATCCCGCGCCTGCTGCGGCAGGGCACCGTGGTCGCCGCGGTGCAGGTCGGCGAAGTCCGCGATGTCACCCTCGGTGGTGGTGCCCAGCACCTTCACCACGGCGGCAGGCACATCGGCGGGTTCGTGGCGTTCCAACGCCCCGGCCACCGCCATCGACATGTGGTGCAGGCCGGCGATGCGCGCGACCAGGCGACCGAGATCCGCGTCGCGGCTGATCCGTTGCCGCGCCATGTTGTCGGTGGTCTGCGCCAGCAGCACGAATGTCGACAGCAGGCGTTCCGGGCCGCTGCGCTCGAAGCTGAGTTCGGAGGTGACCTGCTGCCAGCCGTTGCCGATCTGCCCGAACACCATGTCGTCGGGGACGAACGCGTCGTCGAGGATCACCTCGTTGAAGTGGTGGCCGCCGTTCATCGAAATGATCGGGCGTACTTCGACACCCGGACCGTCGAAGCGCACGATGAACTGGCTGAGCCCGGCGTGGCGGTGCGCCGGGTCGACGGGCGCGGTGCGGGCCAGCACGATGAACGCGTGTGCGCGGTGCGCGCCCGACGTCCACACCTTGGTGCCGGTCAGCCGCCATCCGCCGTCGACCTGCACGGCCCTGGTCCGCACGCTGGCCAGATCGGACCCGGAATCCGGTTCGCTCATCCCGATGCCGAAGAAGCACTGCCCGGCGGCGATCCGGGGCAGGAACTCCTGTTTCTGTCGTTCGGTTCCGTACTTCAGCAGTGACGGGACGATCTGCCGGTCGGCGATCCAGTGCGCGGCCACGGGCGCCCCCGCGGCCAGCAGTTCCTCGGTGACCACGAATCGTTGCAGGAACGAACGTCCGTGGCCGCCATATTCTTTCGGGACCGTCATACCCAGCCAGCCTCGGTCGGCCAGCGCGGTGGTGAACTTTTCGTCCCATCCGCACAGCCACGCGTCCACAGCGGGGGTGAACGTGCCCGCGGCGCGCTGCTCATCGAGAAAGGCGCGGACCTCGGCGCGCAGTGCGGTGGCGTCGGCGGGTTCGGTGTCCAGCGCAGGAACGAGACGGGGAATGGGCATCAGGCGCTGCGCCATTTCTCGATGCGGCGGGCGTGCTCGCCGTCGTGGTGCGCCAGTGGCTGCATGGCCGCGGCCATCCCGAGCGTGGATTCGAGCACGCCGGTGCGCGACTCCTGCAGGAGACGCTTGGCCATGCGCAGTGCGCGCGACGGATTGCGCACGATCCGCGCGGCCAGATCCTGGGCCGCAGAGAGCAGTTCGTCGTGCGGGACGACGCGGCTGACCAGACCCCAGTCGAGCGCGGTCGCGGCGTCGACCCGGTCACCGGTGAACGTCATCTCGGCCGCGCGTTCGTAGCCGATCGCGCGTTGCAAGAACCACGTCCCGCCGTCACCCGGTACCAGCCCCAACTGCACGAAACTCTCGGCGAACGAGGCCCGTTCGGAGGCCACCCGGATGTCGCACATCATGGCCAGGTCGAAACCGGCGCCGACGGCGGCACCGTTGACCGCGGCGATGATCGGCACCTCCAGACGCGCCAGTGCCCTCGGGATGCGCTGGATCCCGTCCACGTAGGCGAACCGCTGGTCGATGGCGTTCAGACCGAACATGCCTTCGCGGTCGGCCATCTCCTTGACGTTGCCGCCCGCGGAGAAGATCTTGCCGGACCCGGTGAGTATCACCGCACCCACCGTGGTGTCGCGGTTGGCGGCGTCGACGGCGTCCTCGAAGGCGCGGATGAAATCGCTGCCGGTGATGGCATTTCCGACCTGCGGAAGATTGATCGTCCACATCTGGGCGGCGCCGGAGGCACCGATCAGCAGAGGCTCCGATGCGGTCATGACTCGGTCACCTTTCGTGTCGTCGCGGTCACGGCAGCTGCAGGGACTTGGTCTGCAGGTACTCCTCGAACCCGAACCGGCCGAGTTCGCGGCCCACGCCGGACTTCTTGTAACCGCCGAAGGGTGCTGCCGGGTTGTACTTTCCGCCGTTGATGTCGAGCTGACCGGTCTGCACCTGCCGTGCGAACGCGATGGCGGTGTCGTCGTCGGCCGCCCACACCGCTCCGGACAGCCCATAAGGGGTGCCGTTGGCGATCTCGAGAGCCTCGTCGCTGTCGCGGAACGGAATGACCGCGAGCACGGGTCCGAACACCTCCTCCTGGCCCAGCTCGGAGTCGGGCAGCACATCGGCGAACACCGTGGGAGCCACGTAATACCCGGTGTCGCGGATCTTCTCGGGTCCGCCTGCCACCAGCCGCGCACCATCGCGCGATGCGCGTTCGATGAAGCCCAGCACGGTCTCGAACTGCCGCTGCGATGCCGACGGGCCGATCCGGGTGGCGGGATCCCACGGATCACCCACGGTGTACTTCGCCACCGCGGCCGCCACCAGGTCCAGCGCCTCGCTGTAGCGTGACAGCGGCACCAGCATGCGGGTCCACGCCATGCAGGTCTGCCCGCCGTTGAGGAAGGCGTTGCCCACACCCACCTTGACCGCGGTGGCCAGATCGGCGCCGTCGAGGATCACGTTGGCCGACTTGCCGCCGAGTTCCAGGGCCACCTTCTTGACGTTGCGGACGGCCAGTTCGCCGACACGGGCGCCGACCTCGGTGGACCCGGTGAACGACACGAAGTCCACGTCGGGGTGCGCGGCCATCCGCTCACCGATGACGCTGCCAGGTCCGGACACCAGGTTGACCACACCGGGCGGCAGGCCGGCGTCGTCGAGGGCCTCGACGAACTCGAACACCGACAGGGGTGCCTCGTTGCTGGGCTTGAGCACCACCGTGCACCCGGCCGCGATCGCGGGCAGCACCTTCGCGACCACCTGGTACAGCGGGTAGTTCCACGGCGTGATGGCCGAGACCACGCCGTAGGGTTCGCGCACCACCAGCGAGTTGCCGATGCGTTCGGAGAACTCGAAATCCGCCAGGGCATCGGCGAATCCGCGCGCGACTGCCAGCGGGACCTGGGTCTGCACGGTCTGGGAGATGCGGATGGGCGCGCCCATCTCGCGGGTGATGGTCTCGGCGATCTGCGGCAGACGCTTCTCCATCGCGGTGATCACCGCGTCCAGTCGCTGCCGCCGTTCGTCGACGCCGATCAGCGGATCGAACGCGCGACGGGCCGCGGCCACGGCGACGTCCACGTCGGCCTCGGTGCCGCCCGGGACGTGGCCGATGACCTCTTCGGTGGCCGGGTCGACGACGTCGATGGTGCCCGTTGCCGCAGGCGCCACCCACTGGCCGTCGATGTAGAGGGTGGTGCGGTCGTACTCGTGATTGGTCATAGCTGCTTTCCGGTTGTGTCAGGGCACGATACTGGCGCGCACGTCGCGCTTGTTCTCGGCCGCCGAGAACGCATCGTTGATGTCTTCGAGGCGGTAGCACGCGGCGGCCAACCGGTCGAAGGGAAGACGGTCCTGGTATTCCGCCAGGAAGGTCAGCGCGCGTGACAGCACCGCGGGATCGTAGAGGGAGACACCGACCATGGTCTTGTTGGCGAAGACGAACCGCGACGGGTCGAACTCGAACGTCTTGCCGATGTTGATGTTCCCGATCTCGACGTAACGGCCGAACTGGCCGAGCAGTTTGAGGCCCTCGTCGATGGCCGACGGATGGCCGACCACCTCGACCACCACGTCGGCGCCCTGCCTGTCGGTGAGCCGGCGAACGATCTTGACCCTGTCCTTGTCGGTGGTGGCCGTGATGTCGATGACCTCGTCGGCGCCGAAGGCCTTGGCCAACTCCAGGCGCTCGGGCACCCCGTCGATGGCGATCACGGTCTTGGCCCCGCGCGCTTTCGCGACGGCGACGGCGTAGAGCCCCAGAGCACCCGCACCCTGCACCACGACGGTCTCACCGAGTTGCAGGTCCACCCGTTCGAGGCCGTACATCACCTGCGACAGCGCACAGTTGGCGCCTGCGGCGATCTCGTCGGACACCGAGTCGGGCACGGTGTAGACCACCGCTTTCGCGGGCAGCAGGAAGTAATCGGCGTAGCCGCCGACGAAGTGCGGGGGTTCGTCGGCGCGGCCGAGCATCGCCATCTTCAGGTTCACGCAGGCGTTGCGCCGCCCGGCCAGGCAGTTGCGGCACGTGTGGCAGCAGAAGAAGTAGGGGAACACCACCCGGGTGCCCACCTCGAGCGGACGCCCGTCGGAATCGCTGTGCACATCGTCACCCAGAACCGCCACCACACCGACCATTTCGTGGCCCAGTACGGTCGGCAGCTGCCCACCGAGTCCGCGCGTGGCGAAGGTGCCGTGCCACGCGTGCACATCGGATCCGCAGATGTTGGCGCGTGTCACCCGGATGAGGATCTCACCGGGGCCGACCTGCGGAACGGGGACCGTCTGGATCTCGAACGGTTTTCCTGGCTCGTCGAAACGCGCGATGCGACCCGTGCCTGAGGCGAGCGTCATGGAGCGGAATCCTTTCCTCCGGTGTTGTCCCGCAGGCTAATTCCGCGACTGGTCGGCCTGATGGCCGCTTCCCGCCCAGCGGGCGCAATCAGATCGCGTCGGTTGTGGTCCGCGCGAACCGTTCCCGCAGCACCCGTTTGAGCAGCTTGCCGCTCGGGTTCTTGGGAAGCGACTCGACGAAGAAGACCTGTTTGGGTGTCTTGAAGCCCGCCAGACACGACCGGCAGTGGGTCAGCAGTTCGTCCTCGGTGAGTTCGGCACCGTCGCGGGTCACCACCGCGGCCACCACGGCCTCGACCCACGTCGGATGCGGCAGGCCGAAGACCGCCACCTCCTCCACGGCGGGGTGGCGGTAGACGGCCTCTTCCACCTCGCGGCTCGCGACGTTCTCGCCGCCGGTCTTGATCATGTCCTTCTTGCGGTCCACGACGTGCAACAGGCCGTGCTCGTCGTAGTAGCCGAGATCGCCGGAGTGGAACCATCCGCCGCGGAACGCCTCTGCCGTCTTGGCCTCGTCGTCGAGATAACCGAGCATCAGATGTGGGCTGCGGTGGGCGATCTCGCCGACCTCCCCGGGGGGCACGGGACGGTTGTCATCGTCCAGGATCGCGGTCTCGACGTTGATGACGGGGCGTCCCGCGGCGCCGGCGTGGGCGTCCTGTTCGTCGGGCCCCAGCGCCGAGGCCAGCGGCGCCATCTCGGTCTGGCCATAGAAGTTCCACAGGCGCAGGTTGGGCAGGCGCTCGCGCATCTCGGCGAGGATCTCGACCGGCATCGCCGAGGCCCCGTAGTACCCCTTGCGCAGGCTGGTCAGGTCCACCTGGTCGAACACCGGTGAGCGCAGCAGTGAGATCCACACCGTCGGTGGCGCGAAATAGTTGGTGACGCCGTACTTTTCGATGGTCCGCAGCACCAGCTCAGGCTCCGGGCGGGGCAGGATGATGCTGGTGGCGCCCAGATAGATGTCGGTGATGAAGAAGTTGTCCATCTGGGCGCAGTGGTACAGCGGCAGCGAGTGGATCTCGATGTCGGTGCCCTCCATGGACCCGGCGATGATGCTGCTGATGTAGTTGCCCATCAGGCTGCGGGTGGAGTGCATGGCACCCTTCGGGTGTGATTCCGTGCCGCTGGTGTACATCAGGCGGATCATCTGATCATCGGCCACATACGGGGCGGGGGCGGGGGAGTCCGTCTGCAGCCACCGGTCGAAGTCGGTCCATCCGGCGGGCAGGCCCTGGCCCGGCAGCACCAGCGCGGCGGTGGTGGTCACGGATCCGCCGAGGCGCATCGCGGCCTCTGCCGTGGGCACCAGATCGGCCTCGACCAGGAATCCGCCGGCTCGGCTGTGGCCCAGGATGAAGGAGATCTCCTCGGCCGTCAGCATGAAGTTGACGGGCACCAGCACCACGCCTGCGCGGGCCGTCGCAAAGGCCAGCACGGCGTACTGCCAGCAGTTGTGCGCCAGCACCGCGACACGATCGCCGACGCCGAATCCGTTGTCCTGCAGCGCCGCCGCGGCACGGTCGACGTGATGCTCGAACTTGGCGAAGGTCAACGTCACATCGCCGTCGATGATCGCCACCTTGTCCGGACACCGGCGCGCCGAACGGCGAGGGATGTCACCGAGCGCGTGGCTGCGTGTCGATGCGAGCACGGCCTGGAGGTCTTCCATGCCAACGACCCTAGGACGCCTGCGCGACACCCGGACAAACCACGTCCCGCTCAGTAGAAGAGGCCCGTGCCGCCGCAGCGGGACAGCCACATACTCGGCGACACGACCAAGGAGGTTCGATGACGACCGATGCGACCGTGACCGCGGACGGCACCAGGCTGGATGCCGACGAACTGCGCCGTAACCTGCGTCAGGCCGACGCGGGGGTGCTGGTCGCGGTGCTGGCCCAGCTCACCGGTGATCCGGCAGTTGTCGATCGATTCGCGCCGGGGATCTCCCATATCCCGGATCCCCCGGAACACATCGGTGTCGCGGACGACGAGACATTGGACCAGCTCGTCGAAGCCGTTGTGGAGGCCATGAACTCACCCCGGCCGCAATCGGCGCTGCCCGCCGACGACCAGGATCTGTTCCTGCGGATCGCACCGCTGGCCCTCGGCACCCCCGTCGGCCCGGAGTACGCCGGGCTGCTGTTGGAACAAGGTGGTTTTCACCCCTCGCAGCCGGTGCTGCCGCGGACCGCGAAGCTGCCGCCCGATTTCAAGGTGGTTATCATCGGCGCGGGCATCGCCGGTATGGCCGCCGCGCTGGAACTGGCCGATGCCGGTGTCGACTTCGAGATCATCGACCGCAACGACGAAGTGGGCGGCACCTGGTACACCACCACCTACCCGGGCATCGGGGTGGACACACCGTCGGCGTACTACTCGTTGTCGCGTGACGTCAACGGTGACTGGACGAGCTACTACCCGCAGGGACCGGAGTACCAAAATTACCTGAGGGCCGTGGCCGACAAGAACGGTCTGCGCGACCGCACCCGGTTCGGCACCGAGGTGACGGCACTGCACTGGGACGAACAGCGCGCGCAGTGGCAGGTGCACACCGTCGGTCCCGACGGCCGTCGCGATGTCGGCCACGCCAACGTCGTCATCCCCGCAGCCGGTTACCTGAACCGGCCGCGCTGGCCGGATCTCGAGGGTCGGGAGACCTTCGGCGGAATCAGCATCCATTCGGCGGAATGGGATCCGGGCCTGGATCTCACCGGCAAGAAGGTCGCGATCATCGGGGCGGGCTGCACCGCGGTGCAGATCGTGGATGCCTGCGTCGACCGGGTGGAACACCTCACGGTGTTCCAGCGCCAACCGCACTGGGTCGCGCCGCGCAAACGGCTGTCCGACGACGTTCCCGAGCATCGCCGGTGGCTCAACAACCACGTCCCGTTCCACGCCAACTGGGTTCGGCTGAAGTCGTTCTGGGGCACCGCCGACAACAACCACCCGGTGATCCTCCGCGACCCGGAGTGGGCGGCCGAACATCTGTCGATCTCGAAGGCCAACGATGTGCTGCTGCAGATCTGCCTGGACTACATCGACCGGACCTTCGGCGCGGGAAGCGAGCTCGCCGCCAAGGTCACACCTGATTTCGCGCCGTACGGCAAACGCATCATCCGCGACCCGGGCGGTTACTACGCCGCGCTGACCAAACCCCACGTCGACGTCGAGGCCGCCGAACCGGCGCGGGTGAACGAGGCGGGCATCGTGACCCAGGACGGCAGGCAGATCGATCTGGACGTCATCATCTACGCCACCGGCTATCACCTCGACTTCCTGTCGACCGTCGACATCCGGGGACGAAACGGGGTGCGGCTCAGCGAATTCTGGGGTGACAGCCCCAGCGCCTACCGCGGTGGTCTCGTGCCGGGATTCCCCAACCTGTTCATCTCGTCGGCGCCCAACTACAGCCCCGGTCACGGCGCCGGACACAACTTCGGTGTCGAGGTGATGGTGCACTACGTGATGGAATGCCTGCAGTTGATGGCCATCCGCGAAGCCACCACGCTGGAGGTCACCGAGGAGGCGTTCACCGACTACGTGCGGCAGATCGACGAGGCCATGCAGAACACAGTGTGGTGCCACACGCCCACGGCGCACACCTATTACCGCTCCGGCGGCGGGCGGATCGTGACGGCGTTCCCGTTCCGGCTGATCGATGTCTGGCAGAGCCACCGCGCCCCGATCGAGGAGGACCTCACTCTCTCATGACCAAACTGCTCAGTGGCAGAACGGCTCTGGTGACCGGAAGCAGCCGAGGGATCGGCCGGGCCGTGGCGCAGCGTCTGGCGGCCGAGGGGGCCGTCGTCGCGGTCACGGCACGCTCCTACGAGCCGTCGCCCTCGGTGCGGGCAGGCCAGGCGACGGCGTTGCCCGGCACCATCGGTGAGACGATCGAACTGATCGAGGCCGCCGGCGGAAAGGCCTTCGGCATCGCCGCGGATCTCGAGGATGCCGAGCAGCGCGCGGCGCTGGTCGACCAGGTGATCGAACGGACCGGTCGCATCGACATCCTGGTCAACAACGCCG
The DNA here is from genome assembly GCF_001457595.1 of Mycolicibacterium smegmatis. Classification (GTDB taxonomy): domain Bacteria; phylum Actinomycetota; class Actinomycetes; order Mycobacteriales; family Mycobacteriaceae; genus Mycobacterium; species Mycobacterium smegmatis. The sequence continues at coordinate 3,012,671 of NZ_LN831039.1, forward strand.
GCTTCGCCGACTACTCGATCATCGAGGACATGCCGATGGACACGTTCGACCGCACGGTCGAACATTATCTGCGCACGCCGTTCGTCCTCACGCAGGCCGCCGTACCGCACATGCGGAATCAGGGTGCCGGGTGGATCGTGAACATCGGCTCGGTGACCGGCCTGGCGCCGGTGCGGCCCTACCGCGAGTACAACAAGTCCTCCGGCGACGTCATCTACGCCTCCATGAAGGCTGCTCTGCACCGGTTCACGCAAGGTGTCGCGGCCGAACTGCTCGACGCCAACATCGCGGTCAACGCCGTGGGACCCAGCAGCGCGGTGCGAACTCCCGGCGCCGCCAGCCTGATCCCGGACACCTTTCCCACCGAACCCGTGGAATACCTCGCCGAGACGGTGCTCGCGATGTGCCATCGGCCTGCCGCCGAACGCACCGGACTGGTCGCCTTCAGCCTGCACTACCCGTGGTCACAGGGTCTTGCTGTGCACAGCCTCGACGGCCGGGATCTGCTGCCGCCGCTGGAGCCGCCCGCGTCGGCCAACCCGAACATCCTGCCCGCGGGCATCTGATTCAGCTCAGCACCGGGCCGGTGATGCCGCAGAAGCTGTGGCACACCCGGTCCCGGATGATCACGTCGGTGGTCTCCGGGTCGAACCAGCGATCCACCACGGCCCAGTGGATCGGGTGCATCAGATAAGGGCCCATCAATCCGGCGACGTCGGTGAACTCCTGCTCGAACACATGGGTCCACGTCGTGTCGCCGACGGCCTCGGTCACCTGGCTCAACTGCCAACTCAGGATCGTGCCGACATGGCGGGGCATCGCGGCGAGTTCGGCTTCGAAGCGGGCCACGGCGTCCGGATCGGTGCCCGGCGCAACCCGCAGCAACAGGGTGCGATAGACCGATCCCGTCGTGCCCGCGGTCACCGGTGCGCCGTGATAGGTCACGCCGTTGACCCGGGTGATCGCCGGATCGCGAAGCACCGCAGCGACTTCCGAGGCCTGGCCCCACTGGGTCTCGTCGGTGAAGCGGAAGTGGGCCAGGATGTCCCCGCCGTTGCGTGAACCCGGATCGGTGCACTCGACCACCCAACGGTGCGCACCGGCGGTGGCCGCGGCCTGCCGCAACGCGGCCACGACGCGGTCGCGGTCATCTGCGGTGACGTCGACCAGACGTGTCACGTTGAACATGGCATTCACCCCTCGCACAAGATGTCGACATCGTCGGCCGCAGCCGCCACCGACCGGGTCCGTTCCTCCACCAGTTCGCCGATCTGCGACCACCATTCGCCCAGTGTCGGATCCGGCCTGCCCCGCCACGTCATCTGCCACCACGCCTGCGGGCCGGGTAGCGACCACGTGACGGTGACGGTGTTGGACCGGTCGTCGAACCAGATCGGCGGGCTGACCAGCACCCGCTCAAGGGTCATGCCGCGGCTGCGGGCACCGGGGGCGTATTCGGCGAGGTATCTATCGACGAATACTCGTGCCTGACCGGGTTTGGTGACAACGCGGTCGATGACGTAGACGGTGGCGGTGTCGGCCATGGACGAAAGACTATGAACTCCGTCGCCGGACTTCAGGCGCGCTCCCGGCCATCGGGAGAGCCGGGTCGATGCGGTTCGGCTGCGTGACACGGTGATCGGATGACCGACCTCAGCCCCGATCCGTTCGCTCCGGTTCAACTCGGTCCGGTGCGGTTGCGAAATCGTGTGATCAAGGCCGCCACCTCGGAAGGCCGCTCACCCGACGGCGTCGTCACCGATGACCTCATCGACTTCCACCGCGGGTTCGCCGAGGGCGGCGTCGGCATGACGACCGTCGCATACTGCTGTGTGTCGCCTCAGGCGGCGAGCGCACCCGGGCAGATCGTGATGGACGCCAAGGCGTTGCCGGGTCTGCGCAAACTCACCGACGCGGTGCACGGCGCGGGAGCGGCGATCTCGGCGCAACTGGGGCACGCGGGCGTCGTCGCCCAGAAGAAGCTCACGGGTGTGACGGCGGTGGCGCCGAGCCGGTTCGTCAACCCGACCTCGTTCGCGTACTGCCGGGCGATCACGCGCAGCGAGATCGCCATGGTGATCGATCAATTCGGTGATGCCGCCCAGGTGGCGGTCGACGCCGGCTTCGACGCGGTCGAGTTGCACTTCGGACATCTGTATCTGCCGAGTTCGTTCCTGAGTCCTCTGATCAACCGGCGCAAGGACGAATACGGTGGGGACATCGACAACCGGTCACGGTTCGTCCGCGAGATCGCCGGGCGGGTTCGCGAGGTCGTGGGGGACCGTGTCGCGGTGATCGCCAAGCTGAACATGGACGACGGCCTGCCCGGCAGCATCTGGATCGACGAAGCGCTGCGCACCGCGTCGCTGCTCGACGCCGACCAGACGTTGGACGCCATCGAATTGACCCAGGGCTCATCGGTGTTCAAGCCGATGTACCTGTTCCGAGGTGATGTGCCGGTGCGCGAGTTCGCGCAGGTGATGCCACCGGCGATGCGTCCGGCGGTGCGGGTCGTCGGCAAGAAGGCCATGGGCTCTTACCCGTACGAAGATCTGTACATGCTTCCCGCGGCACGGCAGTTCGTTCCCGTCGTGCGCAACACCAAGCTGATCCTGCTCGGCGGCATCACCAACCGCGACCACCTCGAGACGGGGCTGCGCGAGGGGTTCGAGCTGATGGCGATGGGGCGCGCACTGCTGCGCGAACCCGACCTGGTCAACCGGATGATGGCCGATGCGGGAACGCGCAGCCGGTGCAACCACAACAACAAGTGCATGGTGACGGTCTTCGGCCGCACGCACTGTGTGCTCGACCCGGATCAGCACTACGGCGCGGCGATTCCGATGGATTCCACGAGAGCGCTGATGTCCGAACAGGCCTGAGCGCGCGCCTGTCGGCACAGGTCCAGAGACGGCATCGTCATGAAACCGTGGATACCGCCCTCGAAGTAGCGCGTCACAGTGGGTACTCCCGCGCGCTCGAGGGCCTCCGCATAGGCCAGGCCCTCATCACGCAGCGGGTCGTGGCCGGCCACGACCGTGATCGCAGGTGGCAACCCGGACAGATCGGCGTGCAGCGGCGACGCGTAGGGATGCACGCGGTCGGTTGCGGCAGGAACGTACTGATCCCAGTACCACTGCAGCGCCGGGCGCGGGTTGTAGTGGCCTGCGCCGAAACGGCGGTAGGACTCGTTGTCGAAATCGGCGGCGATCACGGGGTACAGGAGCACCTGTCCGGCGAGGTCGGGCCCGCCGCGGTCACGGGCCATCAGGGCCGTGACGGCGGCGAGGTTGCCGCCCGCGCTGTCACCGCCGACCAGCAGAAGGTTCTCGGCACCGCCCAGATCGGCCGCGTGCGCGGCTGCCCAGCGTGTCGCGGTGAACATGTCGTCGGCGGCCGCGGGCCACTGCCCCTCGTCGGGGGCGCGACGGTAATCCACCGAAACGATCACGGCAGGAACACGAGTCGCGATGTCTCGACAGAGTTCGTCATGGCTGTCGAGATCGCAGAACACCCACCCGCCGCCGTGGGCCCACACCAGGGTGGGGAGCGGGCGGGTCGGGGTGGCGGGCCGGTAGATGCGCACCGCCACATCGCCCGAAGACCCGGTGGCGGTGGCATCTTCGACGGCGGCCATCGGCTGAGGATGGGCGGCCGGCCGGAACCTGGCTTTGATGGCGGCCCTGGCCTGCGCCCCGGTCATGGTGTGCACCGGGGGAAATCCCGAGTCGAGGGCCTCGATGATGTCCGCGATCTGCGGATCGAGCCCACTCATGCGAGCGCGAGGTTGGCAGCCGGGTGGCCGGCGGGGGTTCCCGAGGGACCGCCGCGCAGCGGGCGCATCTGCTGCAGGGTCGGCGCGACCCGCATCTCGGCGCCCTGCATGGCACGCCAGATGCCCAACGCGGTCATCCGCACCGGTGCGGCCATGCGGTGGTCGAACACCATGCGGTTCATCGGTCCGCACACCGACACCGCCGCGACCGCCTGACCGGGATCGCCGATCGGGGCGGCCACGCAGCCCAGGCGCGGGAAGGATTCCTCGCGGTCGAACGCGATGCCGTGCGCCCTGACCTTCGCGAGTTCGCTGCGCAGCCGGCCCGAGTTGGTGATGGAGTACTTGGTGCGGCGCGCCAGCACATCGTCGGTGAGCGCCTCGACGTCGCAGTCGTCGGCGTAGGCCAGCACGGCCTTGCCGACCGCGGCGCAGTGGGCGGGCTGCCTGCCGCCGACACGGGTGGGGATGGCCGCGGCCATGCGGTTGCCGACCTTTTCCATGAACACCACATCGGGGCCGTCGAGCACGGCCAGGTGCACGACGAGTCCGGTCGCGGCGTGCAACTCGTGCAGCTTGGGGATCGCTGCCTTGTGCAGCCGGTCCTGGTGGACCGCCAGCGAGCCCAGCTCGACCAGGCGCATGCCCAGTTCGTAGTCGCGTCCGTTGCGGCGGAGCCACCTCAGTTGGACCAGTCGCTCAAGCATGCGGTGGGCCGACGAGCGGGGCAGCCCGGTACGGCGCACTACCTGGGCGAGGGTCAACCGGCCCGGACCGTCGAATGCGTCGAGGACGAGGGAGATGCGGTCGATGACGGCGCTGGGCGTATCCGCGGCTGCACCTTTTCCACTGGTCACAGGCGATTCGACGGTGATGGTCATGAGGTCCTCCATTGGACGGGCCGTTACTACTAGTCGTCATATGACTAATAGGAATATGACTATCACACATATGTGCGCGGTGTCACGCTGTGGGGTCGTTTATGCGTCACGTCATAAGACAGGCGCCCCCGAACCGAGGTTCGGGGGCGCCTGTGAACGTGTGGACAGCGTGCGTCTACGTGGGGGGCCGGTGCTCACGGCTGCATCGCCCGCGGCAGGTCACTGACCCACTGATGGCCCCAGTAGCTGTCCGCGGTGATCTCTTCGGCGGTGTAGTGCTGCTCGTCGACCCGCATCCCGTCGGTGCCGAACTCGATATCCCAGTCGCCGGGAGCGCGCACGTAGAAGGACACCATCTTGTCGTTGGTGTGTCTGCCCAGCGTCGACGACAGCTGGAACCCGTCGGCGTTGACCCGGTCGAGGGCCTGTCCGACCGCGTCCAGCGAATCGACCTCCACCATCAGGTGGACCAGGCCCGGGTCCCGCAACGTCGAGGCGGGGCAGAGGGCCAGGCTGTGGTGGCGTTCGTTGACTCCGAGGAAGCGCACCCGTACGGGACCGAACTCCGGGGGCACGGGTACCCGGAATGCGCCGCGCGACTTGAAACCGAGTGTCTCGGTGTAGAACTCGAACAATCCGTTGACATCGAGCGCGGGGAGCACCACGTGCCCGAGGCCCTGATCGCCGGTGACGAACCGCGCGCCGAACGGCGTGACGACCGGGCTGTGGTCGAGCACCGGACCGTGGAACACCTCGAGGGAGGTGCCTGCCGGATCCTCGAACGCGATGGCCTCCTCCACGCGCCGACTGTCGGCTTCGGCGAGCGACAGTTGTTTGTGGGGCACACCCGCAGCGTCCAGCGCGCGCTTGACCTCCTGCAGGGCGGCGTGGTCGCGCACCTCCCAGCCGACGGTGACGATCTTGTCGACATCGCCGGGGGTCACGATGATGCGGGCGCAGCGTTCGTCCATCCGCAGGTACAGCGCATCCGGATCGGGACCCTTGCCCTCGGCGAAACCGAGTACACCGAAGGCGAAGTGACGCCACCGCTGCATGTCCGTGGCTTGGACGGTGACGTATCCGAGGCTCTTGATCATGCTCGTGGTCTCCTGCTCAGATCATCGCCCGCAGCGGGCCCTGTGGGTCGACACCCAGCGAACTGAGTGCCGAGGCGTGGTAGACGGTGCCCGGCACGTGGATGGCGTGCGCCTGCCCGACGTGCACGTCGCGCCAGTACCGCTGCAGCGGCTTGTCCATGCGGGCGGCGTTGCCGCCGCAGCGCGCGAAGATCTCGTCGACGGCCGACACCGCCCGCCACACGGCGCGGATCTGGGTGCGCCTGCCCGCGGCCCGGTTTTCGAAGGACACCTCTTTGCCCGCGGCCACCATGTCGTAGATGCGGTCGGCGTTGGCCAGGAGTTCCTGGCGCGCGGCGTTGATGTCCGCGGCGGCCTCACCGATCGCGTACATGACGTATGGGTCGTCCTTGACGGCCACACCGCTGGAGTTGACGCGCTGGCGCTGATAGTCGAGCGCCGCGGCCAGTGCGCCCTCGGCGATGCCGATCGTCGCCGAGGAGATGCCGAGCGGGAACATCGTCGACCACGGCATCAGGTACAGCGGTTCGGTCATGCCGGCCTCGCGCTGCGCGGTGCCGTCCATGACCTTCATGCCGTCCATGGTTCGGTACGCCGGTACGAAGGCGTCCTTGACGATGACGTCCTTGGAGCCGGTGCCGCGCAGGCCCACGACATCCCACGAATCGTCGACGATCTCGTAGTCCTTGCGCGGGAGGATCATGTGCAGCATCTGCGGCGGCATCAGCGGGGTGCCGTCCGCGTCACCGACCATCGCGCCCAGGATGATCCAGTCGCAGTGGTCGGTTCCCGAACTGAACTGCCACCGGCCGTTGAAGATGTAGCCGCCGTCGACGGGGACGGCGACGCCTTGCGGCGCATAGGGGGACGCGACCCAGGTGTCGACGTCCTGGGCCCAGATCTCTTCTCCCACCCGCGGGTCGGCATACGCGAGCTGGTAGGGATGGACACCGACCACGCCGTTGATCCAGCCGGCCGACGGATCCAGCGCGGCGGTGGCCATGACGGTCTCGGCGAACTCGCGCGGGTGGACCTCAAGCCCGCCATGCTTTTTCGGCTGGAGCAACCGGATGCTGCCGACCTGCTTCATCGTCTTGACCGTGGTGTCGGTCAGCTTGCCGATCCTCTCGGCCTCGACGGCTTGTTCGCGTAGCTGGTCGGCGAGTTCAGCGATACCGTCGATCACCCGTTTTGTCATGGAACCGATCGTGGACCGTACCGGGCACACACCGTCGGGTGTTTCCCGGTCAGCGGAAATCAGAACTCGATCCTTATCCGGTCCGACACCGGACGCGCCTGACAGGCCAGGAAGAGCCCGTCCGCGATGTCCTGCGCATCGAGAATCGGGGTGTCGCCGCGTTCGATCTCGCCGTCCAGCACGGTCGCCGCGCATGATCCGCAGCTGCCCTCACGGCATGAGTACGGCACCTCGACACCTGCGGCCAGCATGGTGTCGACCAGATTGCGGTCACGCGGCCAACGAAGTTGGTGCACCGTTCCGTCGAGTTCGATCTCGGCTTCGGCAGCGCCGGCATCGGTTCCGGGGCCGGCCGGCCCCGAGGCGGGCACGTCTTCGGCGAACGGGTCTCCCGACAGGGATTGGAACACCTCAAGGTGGATGCGTCGGCGCGGAACCCCGGCCTCCGTAAGCGCGGCCCGTACCACCGCCATGAACGGCTCTGGACCGCAGATGAACGACTCGTAACCGCTGAACAACTGTGCGAACCCGCACAACTGGGCCCGCGTCGGCAGGCCCTGGACCGATTCCAGCCAGTGCAACACCGTCAACCGGCCCGCGTGGCGCGCGGCCAGTTCACGCAGTTCGGCCGCGAAGATCACTGACCGCTCGTCGCGGTTGGCGTAGCAGAGGATCACCCGGCCCGAGCCGGCCGAGAGCACCGATTTGAGGATCGACATCACCGGTGTGATGCCACTACCGGCTGCCCACAGCAGAAAATCGTCGTCCAGGTTCGCCGGGGTGAACACACCCGACGGCGGCAGCGATTCGATCGTGGACCCGACAGAGACGTTGTCGCACAACCAGTTCGAACCATAACCACCGTCGGTGCGCTTGACCGTGACCTTGTGTGCGTCGTCGGTGTGCGGCGAACTGGCCAGTGAGTAGCAGCGTGCCACCGATCCCGTTCGCTCACTCGGGATGCGCAGCGTCAGGAACTGCCCGGGCCGGTATCCGAAGTGGTCGCGGTGTTCGTCGGGGACGGCGAACACCAATGACCGGGCGTCATGGCTCTCGTCGATGACTTCGGTGACCGTGAGCCGCGCGATACGCGTGCTGGATTCGACGTCGGACATGGCACGAGATTGTGACGGGCGGCGAGGGTCCCCGGCGGGTGGCGGGCCCAATGGACGGGAGGAAATCCCGAGGAATCCCGTCGTCCGGTGACCGGGAAGCACACCGGAAGGGGCCGCCGCGGTCTCCTAATCTGCGTGCCGTGAGTAGCACGACTGAAAAAGTTGTCGACGTCGTCGTGGTCGGTGCGGGCTTCGGCGGCCTGTACGCCCTGCACAAGTTCCGTGGTGACGGCTTGTCGGTCCGTGTGTTCGAGGCCGCTCCCGAAGTGGGTGGAACCTGGTACTACAACCGGTATCCGGGTGCCCGCTGCGACGTCGAGAGCCTCGACTACAGCTACTCGTTCTCCGATGAGCTCCAACAGGAATGGACCTGGACGGAGAAGTACGCCACCCAGGCCGAGATCCTGCGCTACATCAACTGGGTCGCCGACAAACTCGACCTGCGGTCCGGCATCACGTTCAACACGCGCGTGGTCTCCGCGGTTCTCGACGAGACCACGCTGCGCTGGCGCGTCGAGACCGACACCGGAGAAGTGCTCACCGCGCGATTCGTGGTGATGGCCACCGGTCCACTCTCATCGCCGTTGACGCCGAACTTCCCCGGGTTGGACAGCTTTGCCGGCGAGGTCTACCACACCGCGTACTGGCCGCACGAGGACGTGGATTTCACCGGCAAGCGCGTCGGGGTGATCGGGACAGGGTCCTCAGGGATCCAGTCGATCCCGATCATCGCCGAACAGGCGTCGCACCTCTACGTGTTCCAGCGGACGCCCAACTACAGCGTGCCCGCGGGCAACCGCCCGCTGACCGGGGAGGAACTCGCCGAAGCCAAGGCCAATTACGCCGAACGGCGCAGGAAGTCGTGGCGCAGCGGCGGCGGCTCGCCGCACGTGGCGCACCCGAAACTGACCATGGAGGTCAGCCCGGAAGAACGGCGCGAAGCGTTCGAACGCCGTTGGCAGCTCGGTGGTGTCCTGTTCTCCAAGACCTTCAGTGACCAGATGATCAACCCGGAGGCCAACGAGGAGGCGCGGAAGTTCTACGAGGAGAAGATCCGCGCGGTCATCGACGATCCCGAGGTCGCCGATCTGTTGATCCCGGACGACCATCCGATCGGGACCAAGCGGATCTGTACCGATACCAACTACTTCCAGACGTTCAACCGGCCCAACGTGACGCTGGTGAGCGTCCGGAAGACACCGATCGAATCGATCGACGCCACCGGGATAGCCACCTCGGACGCCCATTACGACCTCGATGCCCTGGTGTTCGCCACGGGTTTCGACGCGATGACGGGCACGTTGGCCAAGATCGACATCGTCGGCCGCGGCGGGCAGAAGCTGGTCGACGACTGGGCCGACGGACCGCGCACCTATCTGGGCCTCGGCGTCGACGGGTTCCCCAACCTGTTCCTGGTGTCCGGACCCGGTGCGCCCGCGGTGCTCGCGAACATGGTTCTGCACGCCGAAGCCCACGTCAACTGGATCTCCGAGGCCATCGGCCACCTGAACGAGCACGGGTATGCCGCGATCGAGGCCACACCGGAAGCCGTCGAGAACTGGATCGCCGAGTGCAACCAACGCGCCGAGGCCACCCTGTTCCCGAAGGCGAACTCCTGGTACATGGGCGCCAACGTTCCGGGTAAGCCGCGCGTGTTCATGCTCTTCATCGGTGGGTTCGGCGTCTACCTCGACATATGTGCCGAGGTCGCGAACGCCGGGTACAAGGGCTTCCGCCTGCTCGGGGCGGGGTAGCCGACCCGCGCGGGCGAGGGCGAGGCGGTTGTCCGACAGGGTTGCCCGCGCTGATACCGTCCGGTCGACGGAACGCGTCACGACGACGATGAGGGGACCATGCCTGACCTCGCGACATACGGACCATGGGCGGTCATCGCCGGCGGCTCGGAGGGTGTCGGCGCGGAGTTCGCGCGCCTGCTGGCCGAGGCCGGTGTCAACCTCGTCCTGATCGCCCGCAAGCCGGGACCGCTCCAGGACACCGCCCAGCGGTGCCGCGAGATCGGGGTCGACGTGCGCACCGTCGCGACGGACCTCCTCGACCCCACGGCGGTGGAGCAGATCACCGGCGCCACCGCGGGTCTCGATGTGGGGTTGCTGATCTACAACGCCGGCGCCAGCACGTGCAACGAGCCGTTTCTCGACGCCCCGCTCGACGACTTCCGAAAAGTGCTCGACCTCAACGTCACCCGGATGATGGAGCTGGTCCAGCATTACGCGCGTCCCATGGTGGCGCGGCAGCGCGGCGGTGTCCTCATCGTGGGTTCTCTGTCGGGTTACATGGGCGCAGACCGGCATTCGGTGTACGGCGGGGCCAAGGCGTTCTCGCGGATCTTCGCCGAGAGCCTGTGGCTCGAACTGCGCGAGCACAACGTCGACGTGGTCGAACTGGTGCTCGGTGTCACCAGGACCCCGGCGATGGAGCGGGTGGGCCTCAACTTCGATGTGCCCGGCATGATCGTCAACGACCCCGCCGATGTCGCCGCCGAAGGCCTGGCCAACCTGGCCAACGGGCCGGTCCACATCGCGGGCGGCAACGCGGCGATCGCCGCGGCCAACAACGCCCCCGACCGGGCGAAGGTGGTGCTGCAGGCGCACGATCGGATGCGACGGCTGATCAACCGGGGCGCCTGAGATGCGGGTCGGATTGTCGACGCCCGTCGTCGTGCAGGTCCCACAGGTGGCCTCGGCGTGGGAGGCCACCGCGACCGTCGACGACCTCGTCTCGATCGCCGAGGTCGCCGACGACACCGGGTTCGACTTCCTGACCTGTTCCGAGCACACCGCGGTGCCGCAGGCCGACGCGGCCCGCCGCGGTGCGGTCTACTGGGATCCGCTGTCCACCTTGGGCTTCCTGGCCGCACACACCCGCAGGATCCGTCTGGCCACGGCAGTTCTGGTACTTCCGTACCATCATCCGCTGGAGCTCGCGAAGCGCTACGGGACGCTCGACCGGCTCAGTGGTGGCCGCCTGGTCCTCGGTGTCGGGATCGGGTCGCTGCGTGAGGAATTCGACCTGATCGGCGCGCCCTGGGAGAAGCGCGGTGCCCGCGCCGACGATGCCATCCGGGCGTTGCGCGCGTCGATGGGCCGCGCCGAACCGGCCTATGAGGGCCCGTTCTACGCGTTCTCCGAGATGACCGTGCTGCCGCACGCCGAGCGGATCGACGTGCCGATCTGGGTGGGTGGGCGCACCGAGGCCTCGTTGCGCCGTGCCGTGTCGCTGGGAGACGGATGGATGCCGTTCGGCCTCAAGACATCCGAGATTCGCGCTCTTCTGGCGACGACACAGACACCGGCCGGGTTCGAGGTGGTGCTCAGCACCGGGCATGCCGTCGACCCGATCGGCGACCCGGCGGGCACCCGCACGCGGTTGGCAGGCCTTGCCGATGCCGGAGCCACCGTGGCGTCCTGCACCATCGCGGCGACCTCGGCCTCGCACTACCGCGACCAGGTCGCCCGGCTCTCCGAGATCGCCGGGACCGTGGAAGGGCGCGGGGCCTGAGCTGGGGCCCGGGGTATCTGCGCAAGCCCGCTAGTGTCGATTCATGGCGCGAGTTCAACGACACCTGGTCCTGCTCTCCGGAGTGTTTCGGATCGACCACGTGGCAGACGAGACCGTGGTCGATGGTGACGACTGGGTCGCCCAGGTGCGCGCACCGGAAGGCCTGACAGTGATCCGCAAGGCCGACAGCGACGAACGATGGGTGGGGCTGTACGGCGACGACGCCCATGATCTCGACGTCACCGGGATGCTGGCCGCGGTAGTGGGGCCGCTGGCCGACGCCGACATCTCGGTGTTCGTGGCCTCTACGTTCCACTCCGATCTCGTGCTGGTGCCCGAGGCGCAGAAAGCCACGGCAGTGAGCGTTCTCGAGGCCGCCGGCCACACCGTGCGCGAGGCGGATCAGGTCAGGCTCTTGTAGAAACCCCGTCCACGGCCGCGGGAAATAGATGGCGTCCGAAATCTATATCATCGACGGCGGACGGTTGCGGTGAGGGACGGCGAGGGAGGATGCGATGCCTCGGGTATCACGTGAGCAGATGCAGTCGAACCGGGCGGCAGTGGTGCAAGCGGCGTCCGAGCTGATCCGCGAGAAGGGCATGGCCGACGTCACCGTCGAGGCGATCTCGGCACGGGCGGGCCTGACGCACGGGAGCTTTCACAAACAGTTCGCATCGAAGCAGGCGCTACTGCTGGAGGCGATCTGCGCGGCGGTCGACCAACGACGGGCGGCCGTCCAGAAAACCGTCGAAGAACACGGCAGCGACGCGCCAGACGTTCTCAAGGACTGGTATCTGTCGGAGGAACACCGCGACAACCCGGCGACGGGATGTGCTGTCGCCGCGCTGGTGGGGCATGCAGCCACCGTCACCGACGATGCTCTGAGGGACGCTTATTGCCGCGCGGTCGACGACCTGCTGGCAATGGTCGAGGACGGGGGCACCGCCGACGCGTTCGGTGAGGTGGCGCTCATGGTCGGCGCCCTCGAACTGGCGCGCGCCACCAAGGGGACGCCACTGTCGGCCAGGTTCCTCGAGTCGGCTCGTCAACGGCTCTCGCGCCAGGAGTAGCACGCGCTGTCGTCGACCGGGTTCTGCCGCACGATCGGATGGCGGTTCCCGGCGTAGTTCCCTGCGCAGTGTTATAAATGTTGTCTAACATCTATTGGAGGAGAACCCATGGTGCACATAGCAGGACGTCGAATGCTCGTGACCGGCGGACAACGCGGTCTCGGTGCGGCATTCGCGTCCGAACTTCTCGCCAGGGGCGCAGACCGCGTGTATGTCACCGCCCGCAAACCCGCGCCGTCAAGCGATGCCCGGATCGTGCCTGTGGCTCTCGATGTCACCGACCCTGACTCTGTGCGAGCGGCAACTCGAAATCGCCGACGATGTGGCCATCGTCGTCAACAACGCGGGCACCAATGGGCCTCTGCCCGTCCTGGGAACCGACATCGACGCCATGCGAGAAGTGTTCGAGACCAACGTCTTCGGTCCCGTGCGGGTCACTCAGGCGTTCGCCCCGGTTCTCGCGCGGCAACCCGACAGCGCGCTGGTCAACGTGCATTCGGTGTTCTCGTGGCTGGGAGGAACCGGCGCATACGGAGCATCGAAAGCCGCGCTGTGGTCGTTGACCAACTCTCTGCGTGTGGAACTCGCGGCGCAGGACACCAAAGTCATCGGAGTGCACCTCAGCTTTGCCGATACCGATATGACCGCGGGCCTCGACGTCTTCAAGATCGCACCGGAGTACGCCGCGGCACGGGTTCTCGACGGGTTGGAGCGTGACGATGCCGAAGTTCTCGTCGACGACACCTCCCGCGACGTCAAGGCCGCCCTCGCCGGACCCGTCGGGGAACTGGTCCTCACGCTGTGAGGCGGTAGGGCGCGTCGGTCGCCCTGTCTGCGACGATGGTCGCCGGGCTGCCGAGCCCGCGAGACCACCGAGACCACCGAAGGAAACGAGGCGTGAGCGCAGACGAAACCCTCGAAACCACCATCACGGCACTGCTGGAGCGGGTGCGACGCCTCGAAGACGAACGCGACATCGCCCGTCTGATCGCGTCGTACGGACCGGCCGTGGACGCGGCCGACGCCGACACCGCCGCGGGCCTCTGGGCACAGGACGGCGTGTATGACGTCGAGAACTGGCAGATGGTCGGCCGCGGCGACGTGCACGCCATGGTCAGCTCGTCGTCGCACCGCGAACTCGTCGCCGGCGGGTGCAGCCATTTCCTCGGACCGGCCGTCGTGACCGTCGACGGTGACACCGCCACGGCCGTGTGCGAGTCGGTGGTGTTGCTGAGACGCCCGGAGCCGTTGCCGGACAGCGACTTCCCGCTGCGTGCATGGCGCTCGTCGGCGCAGGAGTACCTGGTGTGGCGGGCCGCGGCCAATCACTTCGAGCTGGTACGCGACGCGGACGGCTGGCGCATCACCAAACGCACCAGCCGGATGCTCGACGGCAATGCCCACGCACACCGGCTGCTCACCGCGGGCCTGGCCGGCGAGCCGGCCGACACCGCTGACTAGTTGTCCTGCGTCAGGAACGACAGCACGGTCCGCTCGAACGCGGCCTTGGCCTCGATCATCACCCAGTGCCCGCAGTTGGGGAACACGTGCAGTTCGGCGTTGGGGATGGTGCGCATCGGGACCAGGGCCATGTCCAGCGGGCTGACCCGGTCATCGCGGCCCCACGTCAGGAGCGTCGGCGCCTTCACCTTGTGCATGATCGACCAGGGCAACGGGAAATCCGCGTTGCGCATCATCTCCATCATGGCGGCGAACGCGGCCTTGCCGTACATGCGGCGTGCGGATTCCAGCGTCTCGGGATCGGTCGCCAGCGCCCACCGTTCCTCGATGAGCTCATCGGTGACCAGGGCCGGGTCGTACACCATCGAGTTGAGCCAGTCGACCAGGCGGGCCCGTGTGGGATCCTCGGTGAACTCCTGCAGCAATCGGATGCCCTCGCTGGGCCCGGGGCTGAAGATGTTGGTGCCGATGCCACCGATGGTGACCAGGCGTCGCACGCGGTCGGGGTGGTTGATGGCGAAGTTGATCCCCACACCGCCGCCCATCGAGTTGCCGATGATGTCCACCCGGTCGAGACCCAGCGCATCGGCGAACACCACGGCCGCCCTCTGTGCGTCCAGCATGGGATGACCACCGAAGTCGTCACTCACCCCGAAACCGGGGAACTCCAGCACGAGACAACGGAAATGCTGCGCGAAGAACCCCAGGTTGCCGCGGTAGTTGCGCCACCCCGTGACGCCGGGCCCGGATCCGTGCAGCAACAGCAGGGGAGGGCCGTCACCCGCCTCGTGGTAACGCAACACCCCCGCATCGGTGGTGACCTCACGCAACGAGTCCTGGTAGTCGATCGCCTGCATGCTCGCCTTTCCTTGTGGGGAACAGATCGATCTCACACCGTAACGGGCAGCGATCACACCGCAGTGGTCGGCTGAGTGGGACGCGCGAGCGTCGGCGACAATGGGGACGTGGGCGAGAACCTGGTGGTCGCGGCGGTCCAGCCGCGAGTGCTCGACGGCGATGTGGAGGCGAACGTGGCCTCTCATGTGGAGGCGATCGTCTCCGCCGACGCCCGGTTGGTGGTGTTCCCGGAGTTGTCGCTGAGCGGCTATCGAGCCGACGCCCAGCCGGTCGACCTCGCCGGTGACGGCCTGGCGGAGCTGGTACGCGCCTGTGCGGCAACACATTCAGTTGCCCTGGTCGGCGCCGCGGTGGAAACGTCCGGCGGCCGGTTCATTGCGATGGTGCAGGTCGACGGGACCGGAGTGGACGTGGCCTACCGCAAGACCTTTCTGAGCGGGGACGAGAGCAGGCACTTCACGGCCGGTGACGGGCCGAGCGTCATCGAGGTGGACGGCTGGCGCGTAGGTATGGGCATCTGCCGAGACACCGGGATCGACGACCATGTGCGAGGTACAGCCGCCCTCGGCGTCGATGTCTACGCCTGTGGCGTGGTGCACCACGCGACGGAGCTGGCCGAGCAGCAGCGCCGTGGGCGCAATATCTCCGCCGTATGTGACGCACCGGTGGTGATGGCGAGTTTCGCCGGCGCCACCGGCGGCGGATTCACGAAAACCGCCGGCCGGTCGGCCATCTGGGCAACGGATGGGAGCGTGCTCGCTGAGGCCGACGCCTGCCCCGGCGGCATGGCCCATACCACGTTGCAGCGGACCGTCATTGCTGCGCGTCGCGCCAGGCGAGCATCTCGGTGAGGACGGAGAAGTCGTAGCCGTCAGCGGTCGGATGGATCTCGGTGGTGAACGTGCTCGCACCCCCGTCGCGGAAGGTGTTGGCGCTTTCGGCGTCTTCCCAGCCCACGGAACGTTCGATGTCGGTGCCGGCACGGCCTGCGGCGGCGCCAGGTCGTCCAGACGTGCGCTGGCATCGTGGAACTTGTCGAGGCTGATGTAGGTGTGCCAGATGTCGGCGTGCCGGGCCACCGCGGGTAGTGTGCGCTTGATGCCGGATCCACCGATCAGGATCGGGATCTTGCGTATCGGGGCGGGTTTGAGTGCCTCAAGGCGCGCCGCGATGCGGTCCAGGCCGTCGTCGAGCAGGTCGAACCGGGTCTTCCAGGTGCCGAAGTCGTAGCCGTAGGTGGTGTAGTCCTTTTCATACCAGCCCGCGCCGAGACCGAGGATGAGTCGGCCGCCGCTGATGTGGTCCACGGTGCGGGCCATGTCGGCAAGCAGGTCGGGATTGCGGTACCCGACGCCGCTGACCTGGAGACCGATCTCGGCACGGCTGGTGATCTCGCCCCACGTGGCCAGCGCTGTCCAACCCTCGAAGTTGTTGACGTCAGGCTGAGACTCGTACAGCACGGGCATGGCGTCGACGATTCTGCTGAAGTTGGATTTGTGGAAGTGGTCGTAGCCGAGAATGATGTCGGCGCCGATGTCTTCGGCGCGCAGGACCGCACTGCGCCAACTCTGATAGTCCGGTGCTCCTCCGGGCCAGATCTGCACCCCGACGCGTAGTGGTCGACTCATGTTGCGTCCCTTCGTCCCTGTGGATGTCGTCGATGATTGGCGTTCACCTGGAATCGCCGCAAGTACTTACTTTTTTGTATGTGGCGCGCAGACAACAGGATTCAGAAAAACACGTGTCGTGTGCGCGAGTCGGGATGAGGGTCAGGTCCGCTGATCGACGACGTCAGGTGCACTGACATGAAAGTAAGTACCCGCTCCGGGGAAGAGATGGCTTTGTCGCGCGGTTGCAGCACAGACAAGGACAAGATCGAATCGAGGGATTCCGGTGACGAGCGACGTGACACAGAGGACGTTCTACTGTGGGCTGGATGCCGCGCTCGCGATAGTCGGCGGCCGGTGGAAGTTTCTGACCGTCTGGCAACTCGCTGTCCAGGGTGCACAACGCTACGGACAACTGCGAGCCAGAGTCGAGGGGGTCAGCGAGAAGGTGTTGATCGGGGCCCTCAGGGATCTCGAAGCAGACGGCGTCGTCGAACGCAGGGACCACCGGACTGTGCCTCCCCACGTCGAGTACTCGTTGACGCCCTCTGGGGTCGAGCTCGCAAAAGTCCTGGAGCCCCTCTGCCGGTGGGGCTACGACCATATGAAGGTCCATACGGAAGCCCGTACGGAGCAGATGGCTCATCGAGCCGAGCTCGCCGCACTGGCGTGAGGGCCATTGCGTGCGCCTATCGCGGCCACCGTGGACAGCGCCACCGAGGCCGCATTGGCGTCGCGACACACAGTTGTGCTGCCGAGTTCGAAGAGCGGTCTGAACCGAAGGGAAAACGATGACCACACAAACGAACTCGAACAGCATCCGGATCGGCGTGCAGTTGTGGCCGGGCGGCGTCGCCGACTACCGCACCTGGCGTGACGCTGTCCTGAGAGCCGAAGAACTCGGTGTCGATGTGATCTTCGGCTACGACCACTTCCACCGCCCGACGGCCGAGATCGTCGACGGCGGGCCGCGTCTGCTGCCTGATCAACCCGCCGTCAACAATTTCGAGGGCTGGACCGCGCTCGCATCCTGGGGCGAGATCACCACCCGCACCGAGATCGGGTTGCTGGTCACCGGTATCGGCTACCGCAACCCCGACCTGCTTGCCGACATGGCCCGCACCGTGGACGGCCGACTCATCCTCGGCCTCGGCTCTGGCTGGTACGAAAAGGACTACCACGATTACGGATACGAGTACGGCAGCGTCGCGTCGCGCATGGACCTGTTCGAGGCAGGCCTCGCGCGCATCGAGCAGCGGCTCGATCGGCTGGTGCCCGCGCCCCTGCGCCACATCCCGATCCTCATCGGTGGCGCCGGTGAGCGTCGGACCATGCCGCTGGTGGCCCGCCACGCCGACATCTGGCACAGCTTCCTCGACATCGAGTCGTTCCGGAAGAAAAGCCAGTTGCTCGAACAGTTGGCCGACGGTGTCGATCGCGACCACAGGAAGATCGACCGCGCCGTACAGTGGACGGGCGCCGACGAGGCCGGGGAGTACGTGGCAGAAGGGGTCACGTTGTTCACCGCTGTGATTCGTCCCGACACCAATGGCTACGAGTTCACCGAGGTGGAGAGCATGCTGGCCTGGCGCCGCGCTCAGTAGCTAAAAACATGTGGTCTGCTCCGCTATCGAACCTGTGCGCGCAACGCGTCCGTGCCATGGCGGTGCAGATCCTCGGCGACACCGACCACGTAATCGGCGAAGTCGCGGCGCTGCGCCACGTCGGCCCCGACGATCGAAGGTTCGGTGACAAGTCGGCGAACGGCTGCGCCGACCGGCAGGCCGGCCGTCATGGCCGTGAGCTCATCCGCCCGTGGATCTGCCAGTGCGGTGGGCTGTCCGTCGGCGTCGACCGGATCGACGACGTGCAGGGCCCACCCCGCGATCCCCAGCGCCGCCCACCGCGCGGGCGTTCCCTGGCCGGCGCGTGCCGACACCGTGCGGAGCAGTCGGGGACCGATTTTCTGGGACCCGTCGGAGGCCACTTGGAGCGTGGTGTGGGGCAGTGCGGTATTGGCGAACCGGGCGAGCACCGATTCGCCGTAGTCGCCCACCTCGAGCCCGGCGGGCGCGTCGAGCGACGGACGCACATCGTCCGCGAACAGGCGTCGGCAGATGTCGGCCAGCACAGAGTCGTGGACGGCTTCGGCGATCGAGCGGTACCCGAGACGCAGGCCGAGGTAGGCGAGCGTGGAGTGCGCGGCGTTGAGAACTCGCAGTTTGAGCTGTTCCCACGGCGCGACATCGTCGACCAGCTGCGTCCCGACCGCCGACCAGGCGGGCACCGGCCCCGCGAAACGGGATTCGATGACCCATTGACGGAACGGCTCGCACATCACCGGTGCCTGGTCGCGCACTCCGATACTCCGGGACAGTGCGGCGATGTCCTCGTCGGTGGTTGCAGGGACGATGCGGTCGACGACCGTCGACGGGTATGTGACCGTGGCGCCGTCGTCGACGGAAAGACCTGCCGCATCGGAGAATTCGTGCACAATCTGCTGAAGAAGGCGTCCATTGTGGGGCAGGTTGTCGCAGGAGATCACGGTGAGGGGTCCCGCTCCGGAACGTGCTCGCCGCGCGATCGCGTGTGCGAGGACGCCGGGCACCGTGCGCGGCGCACCCGAGTGCAAGTCGTCGGCAATTCTCGGGTGGTCGAAATCCAGTCCACCGGTGGCGGGGTCGAGGCAGTAACCCTTCTCGGTCACCGTCAGCGTCACCACGTGCACGGCGGGGTCACAGATGCGCTCGACCATCGCGGTCGGATCGGCTGAGCCGTCGCCGACCTCACGCAACGCCCCGACGACGCGAGGCGGCGATGCTGCCGCGCCGCGTTCGGTGACCGTGTAGAGGCCGTCCTGCGGTCGCAAACGTGTCGCGGCGGCGCCGCTGCGCTGGGTGAATGCCGCGATCGCCCAGTGAGTTTCGCCGGTGTGCCGCATGGCATCCTCGGTGTAGATCGCCTGGTGGGCCCGGTGGAAGGCGCCGAGACCCAGGTGAACCTGGCCGACGGTGAGCGCGTTCGGATCAGGCCGGGGAGGGACGGCGGTGCCGTAGCTGCCGAGCTTGAGCAGGTTCACGCGAGGACCTCCGCGTGCGCACGCACGGCCTCCAGTGGCGCGATGCCGCCGCTGCCACCGACACCACCGACGGCCAGTGACGCCGCCGCGGCACCGATCCGCACCGCGTCGGACGTTTCGTCGCCGAGAGCCAGACGTGCCGCGACGGTACCGGTGAACACATCGCCGGCACCGGTCTGATCCACCACACTGGGGGCCGCGAAAGCCCCCTGCCAGTATGTGGTTTCGGCGTCGACATGGACACCCGCGGCGCCGCACGTCACGGCGACCGCCGCAGCGCCTGCAGTTCGCAACCGCGCGGCGGCCTCGGCCGCCTCGGAGGTGCCGAGCAGTGCCGCGCACTCGTGCGGGGCCGACGGTGTGATCAGCGCACACCTCGGCGCGATCTCGAGCAGCAGGGCGCGTGCGTCCTCCGCCGTGGTCAGGCGCGGACGGAAATTGGGGTCGTAGACGAATCTGGTGGCCCGGCCGGCTGCGGCGAGCACGGTCGCACGAGTGGTGCTCGACAGTGATGCGGTGATCCCGCTGACCACCACGGCTCCTGCGCTCTCCAGAACATCGTCGGGCAGATCCTCCGGCGCGAGCCGCGAACCGGCGGAACCGCTCCGGGCATAACAGAACTGACGATCACCCTTGGGGTCGGAATGCTGGACGTAGATGCCCTGGAAGCCTCGGTCACGCCGGATGTGACCGGTGTGCACACCGAGACCCGCGAGGTGGTCGATGACGGCCGTGCCGAGTTCGTCGTCGGAGACCCGGGCGACCACCGCGACGCGTGCTCCGGCCGCCACCGCGGCCGTGGCCGTGTTCACCACGTCGCCGGACACCGCGAATCCGCAGTCCACGCCGTGCGTGATCTTTCCGCGGGTACTGACCTCGATGAGCGGCTCGCCGAGTGCCACCACGTCGAACGTGCTCACCAGTCGTGCACCGAACCGTCGGCACGACGGTTGACCGGAAGGGATTTCGGGTCGTACGGAAAACGCGCGGCGGCCTGTTCGTCGACCTCGACACCGAGTCCGGGTGCATCGCCGGGATGCATCAGCCCGTTCTGGAACGTCCAGTTGGTGCGGAACACCTCGTCGGCCGGTTCTACGTGACCCATGTACTCCTGGACGCCGAAGTTCGGCACCGACATGTCGATGTGCAGCGCCGCGGCGAACGACACGGGGGACAGGTCACCGGCCCCGTGGGATCCCGTTCGCACACCGTACAATTCGGCCAGCGCGAAGATCCTGCGCAGATGTGTCACACCGCCCGCGTGGGACACCGAGGTGCGGATGTAGTCGATCAGGCGCTCGGTGATCAGGTGCTGGCAGTCCCAGATCGAGTTGAACACCTCACCGACCGCGAGTGGGGTGGTGGTGTTCTGCCGGATCAGGCGGAACGCCTCCTGGTCCTCGGCCGGCGTGGGGTCCTCCATCCAGAACAACCGGTGCTCTTCGACATCTCGGCCCAGCCGGGCCGCCTCAATCGGGCTGAGCCGGTGATGGACGTCGTGCAGCAGGTGCACGTCGAATCCGAAACGTTCGCGGACGGCCCCGAGCATACGCGGTGCGAAGCGCAGGTACGGGCCGGTCTCCCAACTCTCCTCGGCAGGCAGATGCGCGGACGCGGGTTCGTACAGCGACGAGCCGGGATGCACGCCGTAGACCTTGCCCATCCCGGGCACCGCGCACTGGGCCCGCACGGCGCGGTAACCGCGGTCGACGTACCCGGCGAAGTCGTCGAGCATCTCTTCGAGGCTCGCACCGCTGGCGTGCCCGTAGACCATCACGCCGTCGCGCGCCGCACCGCCCAGTAGCTGGTAGAGCGGCATCCCGGCGGCCTTGCCCTTGATGTCCCACAACGCGATGTCGACCGCGGCGATCGCGGTCATCGTGACCGGGCCCCGGCGCCAGTAGGCGCCCTTGTAGAAGTACTGCCAGGTGTCCTCGATGCGCTGGGCGTCGCGGCCGATGAGTTGCGGACACACGTGGTCTCGCAGATAGGACGCGACGGCGAGTTCACGGCCGTTGAGCGTTGCGTCGCCCCAGCCCACCAGACCATCGTCGGTGGTGATCTTGAGGGTGACGTAGTTGCGTCCTGGTGCCGTGACGAGCACATCCGCGGCGACGATCTTCATGCTTACATACAAGTACTGACGCGCAAGATCTGTCAACAGGGCAGGTATTCCAATAAGCTGTCTCCATGACGGCGCCGAAGCAGGGTACGAACCGTGAACGTGTGTATGCCGAGCTGCGGCGACAGATCGTCACCCTGGCGCTCGCGCCCGGCGCCTCGCTGTCGGAGAACGAACTCGCCGCGCAGCTCTCGGTGAGTCGCACACCGGTCCGGGAGAGCCTGATCCTGCTCGCTGACGAGGGCCTGGTGCAGATCTTTCCCAAGCTGGGCTCCTTCGTGGCCAGGATCGACCCCGAACGTGTGGCCGACGCGCAGTTCATCCGCGAGGCGATCGAACTCGCCAACATCCCGCAGGCCGTGGAACGTGCCGATCGCGCCGCGATCGCGGAGTTGCGTGCGCTGATCGCGGCGCAGCGCGAGACCACCGACGTCAACACCTTTTTCGAACTCGACGAACAGTTCCACCGATGCCTGCTCGCCACCGGTGGCCACGCCAACGCCTGGCGGACCGTCGTGGCCGCCAAAGCCCACCTGGACCGGGCGCGTCGACTCGGGATGCTCAGTGAGAGCTCGATCCAGTCGTTGACGGACGAGCATGCCGCCATCGTCGACGCGGTGGACGGCGGTGACGGCGACAAGGCGACCGCGGCACTGCGGGATCACCTGCGCAAGGTGTTCACCGACATCGAGAAGATCCGCTCACGTTCTCCTGAGCTGTTCGCCGACGGAGCCACCGCTCGCCCCACGCGTCGTGTCGTAGCCGTCTGGCAGTAGGTCGCTGCGCGCCGTTCAGTGGCGATCTTGTCGGTACCGACTGTTGACAAGGCTTGGCTCTCAGGGCTTGTATGTAAGTAATGCCGCTCACATCCGCTCGTCGCGGGAGCTCTTGCCCGGCCGCCTCAGCAGCAAGGAACGCACGATGACCAACAACGTGGAAACGCCACGGGACACACAGAACGAATCGAACCGGGCGACGCCGAATCTGCGCAGGACCGTCCTCGCCTCGGTGATCGGCACGATCGCCGAGTATTACGACTTCTTCATCTACGGCACCGCGTCGGCGTTGGTGTTCAACAAGATCTTCTTCCCCGAAGTCGACCCGTTGGTGGGCACCCTCGCGGCCTTCTCGACCTACGCGGTGGGATTCTTCGCGCGTCCGCTCGGCGGGATCGTGTGGGGTCACGTCGGTGACCGCATCGGCAGGAAGAAGGCATTGGTCTTCACCCTGCTTCTCACAGGGTTCGGCACGTTCCTGGTCGGTGTGATGCCGACGTATCAGCAGATCGGCCTGTGGGCCGCGGTCGTTCTCCTCGTGGTCCGGTTGATCCAGGGCTTCGGTGTCGGCGGCGAGCAAGGTGGTGCGGTCCTGCTGACAGCCGAGGCGTCACCGCCGCAACGCCGCGGATTCTTCGCGAGCTTCGTCCAACTCGGTTCTCCCGTCGCCTATCTCATTCCCACTGCGCTTTTCGCGGTGTTGCAGGCACGTATGGACGACGAGACGTTCCTGTCCTGGGGCTGGCGAATCCCGTTCCTGCTCAGCGCCATCGTGATCGTCGTCGGTCTCTACATCCGGCTGCGGGTGCCCGAAACCGAGGCGTTCCGGGCCGTGAAGGAACAAGGCGGCCGACGCCCGGCACCGCTGCGCACCCTGTTGGCCGACCATCGGCGCGAGGTGATCGGCGGCATGGCGGTCAAGTTCGTCGAGGCCGCGATGTTCCCCTTCTACACGATCTTTCTCGTCACCTACGCACGTAGCCAGAACGTCGACCCCGCAATAGTTCTCGACGCGGTGATCATTGCGATCGTCGCCGAGGTGGTCATGGTGCCGCTGTGGGGCAGGCTCACCGACCGGGTCGGGCGCAAACCCGTCTACCTCGGCGCGGCGGTGCTGAACCTCGTGCTGCTGATCCCGGCCTTCCACGCGGTCCAGACCGGAAACTTCATGGTGATCGCCGCACTGCTGATCGCCGGCCTCGCAGTGGGGCACGCCGGGACCTACGCGCCGCAGGCGTCGTACTTCCCCGAATTGTTCCCGTCCTCGGTGCGCTACAGCGGCGTGTCGGTCGTCTGGCAGTTCGGCGCGATGATCGCGAGCGGACCTTTCACCGTCATCGCCGCGGCGCTTCTCATCGCCGGGAACAGCTCGTATGTCTGGGTGGCCGTCTATGTGGCGGTGTTGATCCTCATCAGCATCTTCGCGCTGGTGCGGATGCCAGAAACCGCGGTGCGCCCCCGTGGGGGCACCGAGTACGCCGACTGGTCGAACTGATCGCCCGAAAGGATCACCCCTTCGATGTCCAACACCGTCGACAGTTCACCGGCACGTGCCACGACGCGGACCACCGGGGACCTGGCCAAGGCAGCGGTATCCGGATGGCTCGGCACCGCAATGGAGTTCATGGACTTCCAGCTCTACTCGCTGGCGGCTGCCATCGTCTTCAACAAGATCTTCTTCCCCGATGTGAGCCCGGCCATCGGCCTCATCGCGGCGATGGCGACCTACGGGGTGGGTTACGTCGCGCGTCTGGCCGGAGCCATCTTCTTCGGGCGCATGGGCGACCGCATCGGTCGCAAGAAGGTCCTGTTCATCACCATCGCCATGATGGGTGCGTCGACCACGCTGATCGGTGTCCTGCCCACCCACGCGACCATCGGGATCATGGCGCCGATCCTGCTGGTGGCCCTGCGGCTGATCCAGGGATTCGGTGCGGGGGCCGAGATCGCCGGTGCCACAACCATGCTCGCCGAATACGCGCCGCCGAAACGGCGTGGCCTGATCGCGTCGCTGGTCTGCCTGGGCACCAACTCGGGCACGCTCGCGGCTTCCGGTCTGTGGGCCGTGCTGCTCGCGGTTCTCAGTGAGGAACAACTCCTGAGTTGGGGCTGGCGGATACCGTTCCTGCTCAGCTTCGTGCTGATGCTCTTCGCGATCTGGCTGAGGCTGAATCTCAAGGAAAGCCCGGTGTTCGAGGAACGCCCCGACGTCGTCGACGGTGTCGCGCTGTCGCGTGACCAACTCGAGGCCGCGGCGTCGCGGGAGAGCGTGCTGGAAGCCGGCCTGCGTCAGCGGAAAGGCAAGGCGTTCCTGGTCGCGCTCGGTCTGCGGTTCGGCCAGGCCGGCAATTCCGGACTGGTGCAGACGTTCCTGGTCGGCTACATCGCCACGACGCTGATGATGAACAAGTCGGTGGCCACCAGTGCGATCATGTACGGCTCCCTGGTCGGGTTCATCACCATCCCGATCGTCGGCTGGTTGGGCGACCGGTACGGGCGGCGCTTGATCTACATCGTGCTGACGACGCTGACCGCGATCCTGGCCTTTCCGTTGATGATCGGTGTCACCAGCGGCAGCGACACCGTCATGGTGCTGTCGATGATGATCGCCCTCAACGTCGGTGTGCTCGGTCTGTTCTCGCTGGAGAGTGTGACCATGGCAGAACTGTTCGGCTCGCGCACCCGGTTCACGCAACTGGCCCTCACCAAGGAGATCGGCGGGATCCTCGCCACCGCCATCGGACCGGTGGTCGCCGCGAGCCTGACCGCGGCGACCGGAAGCTGGTGGCCGATTGCGGCGATGCTGGTGGTGTATTCGCTCATTACGCTGGTGTCGGCGGTGCTCAGCCCAGAGACCCGCGGCCGGGATCTCGTGCAACTGGAGGATGCCCTGTGAAAGCTGTCGTGGTGCACGGCGCCAACGATCTCCGGGTCGAAGAACTGCCGGATCCCGCGCCGGGCACGGGCGAGGTTCTCGTCGCGATGGAGTGGGGTGGGATCTGCGGATCCGACATCTCGTACTGGCGCCACGGATCCACCGGCACCGCCGTCCTGAAGCACCCCATGGTGCTCGGCCACGAGGTGGCGGGTCACATCGCGGGCGTCGGCGCCGGGGTCACCGGACTACGCGAGGGCGACCGGGTCACCATCCACCCGGCCACCGAATCGGGCGGATACTTCGGCTCGGCGGCCTTCGATCCGCACACCGACGGGGGCTTCTGCGGTCTGAAAGTGGTGCGCGCCGAGCAGATACGTCGACTTCCCGACGCGGTCGACACGGTGCGTGGCGCGCTCGCCGAGCCACTCGCGGTGGCGATGCACGCGGTGAACCGCGCCGGTACGGTACGCGGACGCGATGTCCTGGTGAACGGTGCGGGCCCCATCGGGGCGCTCGTGGTGGCGGCCGCCAAGTACGCGGGCGCTGCGAGCGTGGTGGCCGCGGACGTCGTCGAGGCACCACTGGCGATCGCAAAGGCGATGGGCGCCGACGGCGTCGTCAATCTCGCTGGCGGTGAACAACTTCCGTCCGACGTCGCGGTGGTGTTCGAGGCCTCGGGCGCAGTGGCCGCACTGGGCGGGGTGCTGCACGCCGCGGCGCGCAACGGCGTCGTGGTACAGGTGGGCAACCTGCCCGGCCAACCGACGCCGGCGAGCCTCGGCGACCTGGTCAGCCGGGAGCTCACCTGGATCGGGTCATTCCGGTTCGTCGACGAGATCACCGACGCCGTCGCGGCCCTGAACGACGGTCTCGACGTCACCCCGCTGATCACCCACCGCTATCCGATCGACCACGCCGCGGAGGCGATCGCCGTCGCGGCCGATCGCAACACCGGCAGCGGCAAGGTGCTCATCCAACTGAACGGTTGACACCCTGCGCGAACGGCGCGGTGAGATGCGTGAGCAACTGCACGGGCACGTCCTCCTGCAGCACGTGCCCGGCGTCGTCGATCCAGTGGAACTCGGCGTGCGGTATCTGGTCGCGGATCCATTCGCCGTACTTCGGGGCCATGATCAGATCGTCACGGCCCCAGAGGATCTTCACCGGGATGTCGATGCCGGCGAGTTTGTCCTCGAAGACACGAGTGTCGTCCACCGAAAGCTGCTGGTACTGCCGGTAGAACGCGGCCTGACCGTCCGCGCCCAGCCACGGTTGCAGATACCGTTCCAGCACGCCAGGCCGGAAACCGCTGTGGGTGGCGCGCTGCAGATGGCTGGTGATCAGCGCACGGTGGGCATAGCCGGGCAGCGCCTCGAACACCCCGGCGTTTCGCCGCACCAGGTGGAAAAGTCCCATCTCCCAATCGGATCCGGTCACCGCGTCGAAGATCACCAGATCGCGGTAGGCGGCACCGTTCACCAGCGACGCGTGCAGTGCGATCGCCGCGCCGATGTCGTTCGCGATCATGCTCGGCCGCTTCAGCCCCCAGTGCTCCAGGAGATCGGCCAACCGCCGTGCCTGGGCGGCGATCGTGAGATCCTGTCCTTCGCGCTGCTCGGACTGACCGTAGCCGAGCAGATCGAACACGTACACCGACCGGTGCTGCGCGAGCGCCGGCGCGATGTCACGCCACAGGTAGGACGAGTACGGCGTGCCGTGCACCAGCACCACCGGTTCGTCCCCGGAACTGTCGGAACCGAGGCGCTGCCAGCGGATGACGCCCTCGGCGGTGTCGAATGTCTCTGTCAGATTCCAGTCCACATCGGGGCGCATACCCCGCAGCCGATGGGCTAAACCGACGTCTTGTGCGGCGCGGTCACCGGGATGCTGGGCAGGCGGATGACGAAAGACGTTTTGCCGGAACCTGATTGGGCGGAAATCGTGCCGCCGTGCGCTTCGACGATGGACGCCGCGATCGACAGGCCCAGTCCGAAACTACCTGCCGCGCGCGAGCGTGATTTGTCGGCGCGCACGAAACGCTCGAACAGGTGGGGCAGCAGATCAGGGTTGATCCCGGGGCCGTTGTCGGACACCGTCACCTCGGCATGGCTGGTGTCCCCGTTTCCGTGGACCACCAACGTGGTCTGCACCGACGTGCCCTCCGGCGTGTGCACCCGCGCGTTCGACAGCAGGTTGGCCAGCGTCTGGTGCAGGCGGGCGTGGTCGGCACGCACCCACACCGGGTCGTCGGGCACACGGACCGACCAGTGGTGCGTCGGCGCCGACACCGCGGCGTCGTTGACCGCATCGGCGACCAGCTCGGTGAGATCCACCTCGGTGGTGTCCAATTCCTGTCCCTCGTCGAGACGTGCCAGCAGCAGCAGGTCGGACACCAGCGAATTCATCCGCTGGGCCTCGGCCTCGATGCGTGCGAGTGAGTACTCGGTGGTCTCGGGCAGCACCGAGCTGTCCTGGCGGGTCAGCTCGGCGTAGCCGTGGATCGCGGCCAGCGGTGTCCGGAGTTCGTGGCTGGCGTCGGTGATGAACTGGCGCATGCGGCGGTCGGACGCGGCGACGTCGGCCAGGGCGCGTTCGACGTGGTCGAGCAGTTGGTTGAGGGTGTCGCCGACCCGGCCGACCTCGGTGCGGGGGTCGGTGTCGCATGCCGGCACCCGCGGGGTGATCGCGTGGTTCTCGCGGTCGAGGGGGAGCGTCGCCACCTCGGCGGCCGTGGCGGCCACCCGGCGCAGCGGCCGCAGTGCGAACCCGACGATCGCGATCGTGCTGATCGCGGTGAGGATCAGCGCCACGACCGTCATCGCCGAGACGATGCCGGTGACCCGCATCATCGCCTCCCACGCCGGTGTGTACGACACCGCGGTCACGAGCGACTCGTCGCCGTCGCCGGGATGGCTGACCACGCGGTACCACCCGAGTCCCGGAATGTCGACGTTGCGGGGGGTGGGTCCGGTGGTCGCAAGGTCCCGCAGGGTGTCGACGGCCGCGGGTGGAGCGGCCTGGGCGTCGCCGTCGGAGAAGAACGCCGAGTCGACCACCTCGCCGTCCTGGATGAGCGCGATGACGTTGCCCTCGGCCTGGCCCAGGACGTGGATCAGCGGTTTCATCGATCCTGGCGGAGGTACCTCGTCCTCCCCGGGCAGCGGGGTGGTCCGGTACTTGGTCACGGTCTTGCTGAAGCCGTCGGCGGCGCCCGCGAGTTGCGCGTCGATGAGTCCCACCATCGAGGACCGCAACGTGAAGACCGACAGGGTCCCGATCGTCGCGAGTGCGATCATGACGACCGCCGAGACCCCGACCACGAGTTGGCGGCGCAGGGACCAGCTCTTCGGCGTACGCATCAGTCCGCCGGTCGCAGCATGTACCCCACACCCCGCACGGTGTGGATCATCGGCTCCCGGCCGGTGTCGATCTTCTTGCGCAGGTACGACACGTACAGGTCGACGATGCTGGTGCGCCCGCCGAAGTCGTACTCCCACACCTGCCGCAGGATGTCATCACGGCTCAGGGCCTTGCGCGGATGCCGCATGAGCACCCGCAGCAGCTGAAACTCGGTGGAGGTCAACGCGATCGGTGTGTCACCCCGGGTCACTGTGTGACTCGACGCGTCGAGCGTCAGGTCACCCACGCGCAGCGTCTCGTCGGCGGCGGGCGTCAGATAGGCCGTGCGGCGCAACAGCCCCCTCAACCGTGCGACGAGTTCCTCCAACGAGAACGGTTTGGTCATGTAGTCGTCACCGCCGGCCGTGAGGCCCTCGACGCGGTCGGCCACCGAATCGCGTGCGGTGAGGAACAGTGTGGGTGTGTAGGTGCCGAACGAGCGGATCTGTTCGAGCACGCCGAGGCCGTCGGTGTCGGGCAGCATGATGTCCAGCACGAGCAGATCGGGCAGGTTGGCCCGGTACTTCTCGACGGCTTGTGCGGCGTCGTGCGCGACGTCGATCACCCAGCCCTCGTACTGCAATGCCATCTGCACGAGGTTGGTGAGCGCGCGTTCGTCGTCGACGAGCAGGACACGGATCGGCGACCCGTCGGGACGGTACATCCGGGGGAGCTGACCCAGAATCGCTCGACGTGGCCGCGGGTTCTTGAGTTGCGCAGACGTCACGTCGTCATTTTCGTCCGCATTCAACCGCAGCTCACCGCCTTCATAGCGTTTTCATATGAAGGCCTGGCGGCGGTGCGAAAGGTCACGATGCCAACAGGGCCGTGACCGCGAACTTCTCCACCTCGGCGACATGGCCGCCGGTCCACACCACGAGCGTGACGGTTCCGGGTTGCGGTGCAATGGTGCTGACGGTGGCCGACCATGGCGCGGCCTCGCCGCCGGCCGCGACACAACAGTGCTCACCGAGCATCTGCTCAGGGCCGTTCTGGTGCACCCGCAGGCGCAGGCTCTCGTCGACGCCCGTGATCACACCACCCGCGTCGATCGCCGTGGAGACCGGACTTCCGTACGGAGGTGCGGTGAGCGTGAGCACGTCGTCGCGGCTGCCGACCACCTCCCACGGCGCGTCGGGAGCGGCCCCGTAGCGGGCGAGGTGGACCGTCGCGGCCGTCGTGGGCCGGTCGTTGGGCAGGACGTAACCCACACCCACCCAGGCCTCGTCGGCGTGCTCGGTGACGTCGGTGACCCGGTCGATCTCGGTGAAGCCCAGATAGTCGCGCGTGAACGACAACGCGGTGGCCGACGGGTCGGCGTGCCACGGCGCGTGGCCGGCCGGGCCGCCCTCGCGCAGCCAGGTGTCGGCGTCGGCCTGCGACGCGAACGGCCACAGCGGTTGGTAGGTGAACTCCTCGGCCGCGTTCGCGGTGCCGGGTGTGAGGCTCAGAGCGGCTGTCAGCAGGGTGGCACCGAGTACGCCGGCCATGCGTCGGGTCGTCGCCATAGCCCCATCATGCGCGTTCACCCGTTCCGCGAGTGTGAAACGTCAGCGAGCTTCCGGCGATTTTCTCGCTGAGAGTTCACACTCGCGGACGCGATCAGTAATTGACGGTGCCGAGCAGGCCACCGCCCACGGCCACGGCGTCCCCGGTGATGCTC
The DNA here is from genome assembly GCF_001457595.1 of Mycolicibacterium smegmatis. Taxonomy (GTDB): domain Bacteria; phylum Actinomycetota; class Actinomycetes; order Mycobacteriales; family Mycobacteriaceae; genus Mycobacterium; species Mycobacterium smegmatis. The sequence goes on from NZ_LN831039.1 coordinate 3,043,169, forward strand.
ACGCTGCGCGGCGAGGCGAGAAAGGCCACGACATCGGCCACTTCCGCGGCATCCACGACCCGCCCGATGGCGTTGTCGGCGATCTGCCGCTCGTAGTCGGCGACATCGATCCCGGCGGCCCTGGCCGCGGCCTCGAACTGGGCGGTCTTGCTCTCGGTGCGCGTCTGCCCGGGATGCACGACGGTGACGTTGATCCCGTGCGGTCCGAGTTCGTCGGCGAGGTTCTTGGTCAGCGCCGCCACACTGACGTTACGGATGCTGCGCACGATCGAATGGGTCTGCCGGTAGCCGAGCCCGCTGATGTTGATGATGCGGCCCCAACCTTGCGCCTTGAGATGCGGCGCGACGGCGCGCGCGGCGCGCAGATAGCCCACGACCTTCACGTTGACGTCGCCCCAGAACGCCTCGTCGGTGGTGCCCGCCAGATCCGGGAACGCCGCGCCGACCGCCTGATTCGATGCGTTGTTGACCAGGATGTCGACGCCGCCGAGTTCCTCGACGGCACGAGCGACGAGGGCCTTGACCGACTCGTCGTCCCCGGTGTCGGCGACGACGGGGATCGCCCGCCGCCCGGTGCGTTCGGCGACCTCGGCGGCGGCCTTCTCCAGGGTCTCCTGATTGCGCGCGGCGAGCACCACGTCGACGCCTTCGGCGGCCAGCGCGTGGGCGATCGCCAGGCCGATGCCTTTGCTGCCGCCGGTGATGATCGCGCGCTTGCCGGTCAGTTGCAGATCCATGTCTCTCCTTGTGAGCACTCGCTTTTCGCCGAGCTCATCGTGTGGTGGGTCCGAGACGCGGACAAGGCATTCGATCGCCGGGATCTCAAAGGTGCTCCGGTGCGGCCGCGCCGGCAGTGATGTGGGAAAGTGCCTCGGCGGCGTCGAGCGATCGGGGCGGCCGACCGTGCCGGGCATGGTCGGCCGTCACCCGCTGGAGATATTCGTTGACCGGTGCGGACCGTCCGATCAGGCGTGCCTGCAGCGCGATTTCCCCGTTGAAATAGTCGGTTTCGACCTCGGTGTGGCCACGCGCGACGCTCTGCCAGGTGGAGCCGTGGACGTCGTCACGCACCCGGCCCGCGAGGAATCTGCCGCGCCGCTCGGTGTCCTGCTCGGGCGGCACCACCGGAATTCCCGCGGCGCCGAGCACTTCTTCGGCCTCCGCGCGTGCCTGTGCGGCGAGTTCATCGGCGGCCGGGCCCGGACGGAAAATCGCGGTCACCCCGTTGCCGAGGTTCATGATCAGCTTGCGGTGCTTCCACGCCATGATGTCGGGGCGGACCTCCGACAGGAACTGCGAGGCACGCAGCATGGCCGCGACGTCATGCGCCACCGCGTCGGCACCGGAGGGGTAGCGCCCGAGATCCAAGATGCCCGCGAGCGGATGACTCTGCTGGACCACCACACCCGGTTCGAGGTGGGCCGCGGGCAACATGACCGTGACGCCGTACACATCGGCGAAGCGCCGCAGTATCGCCATCTCGTTCGCAACACCGTTCTGCGCCGCGAAGATTGCGGTGTGCGCGGGGGCGTGCGTGGCGAGATCGTCGAGAGCGGCACCGGTCTGATGGCTCTTGACCGCGAGGATCACGACGGGTTCGTCGCTCCAGTCGACCTCGCCGGCGTCGGCCGCGGCAGGAAGCGGCACGGTGCGCTCACCGGCCTGCGTCACCAGTTTGAGCCCGCCGGCCCGGATGGCACGCAGGTGGTCCCCACGGGCGACCGCGGTCACGTCGAAACCTCCGAGTCGTAGTTGGGCGGCGATGACACCCCCGACCGCTCCGGTTCCGTAGACGACGACGGGGTGCGGTGTGGTGTCGGTCATCGAAAACTCGCTTCCGGTCAGACGTTGTACGCGCCGATTCCTGCGGCACGATCAGGAGCTTCACCTCCCGATTCTGCCGATCTCTGAGCGCGCGTGTTCTGCGGGATCGCTGTGCGTGCCTGAGGCTCGGCGACCGGCCCCTTTCAGCCGCATCGCAGCTGTCTCCCGGAATCGGTGCCGCGCCTGCATTTTCGTTCCCGGTGTGTCCGGACAGGCTCGGCCGGCAGCTGCCCGTTGCCTGTGGGAATCAACTGCGGGGAATCAGTGGATCACCACAGGGTGTTGCAGGGGCGGGATGGGGCACCATGAATCACCGCGGTTGTAAATCTGGTGTCCGTTCCCGCCGACGGCGAACATCAACCACGGCCGGTGAGCACCACCCTTTCACCTGAAGAAGAACGGATGACATGACAGTGGCACCATTGCGCACCGATCGACGGCGGCTGGGGTCCGGCGGACCCGAGGTGTCGGCGATCGGACTGGGGTTCATGAGCTTTCGCGCAGGCAGCGGACCCGACGACGAGAAGCAGGCCAAGGACATCGTCGACGCGGCGATCGACCTCGGGGTGACACTGTTCGACACGGCCGACATCTACGGCCCCGAGCACAGCGAAGTACTGCTTGGCAAGGCGATCCGGGGCAGGCGCGATTCCGTCGTCATCGCGACCAAGTTTGGCAACCGGCTGGACCGGGGTACCAGCCCGGACGGCCGCGCACTCGACGGCAGGCCCGAGTACGTACGCAGCGCGATCGAGGGGTCGCTGCGCCGTCTGGGTGTGGACCACGTCGACCTCTATTACCAGCACCGAGTGGATCCCCAGGTGCCGATCGAAGACACCGTGGGAGCGCTCGCCGAACTGGTGCAGGCCGGAAAGGTGCGTCACATCGGGCTGTCTGAACCCGGTCCACAGACGCTGCGGCGCGCGCACGCCGTACATCCCATCGCGGCGATCCAGAACGAGTGGTCGCTGTTCACACGCGACATCGAAGGCGAGACCGCGCCGATCGCACGAGAACTCGGCATCGGCATCGTGCCGTACTCACCGCTGGGCCGCGGTTGGCTCACCGGTCGTGTGCAGTCGCGCGACGACATCAGCGGCACCCACCGCGACCACCCGCGGTTCAGCGACGAGGCGTTCGACCGGAACCGCGCGCTGGCCGACACCGTGGTCACGGTCGCGGGTGAACTCGGTGTGCAACCCGGCCAGGTCGCGCTGGCCTGGGTGCTCTCACGGGGACAGGACGTGGTGCCCATCCCGGGCACCCGCCACGTCGGGTTCCTCCGCGAGAACCTCTGCGCGGTGGGCATCGAGTTGAGCGATGACCACCTGCGGCGTCTGGAGGGGATCGCCGGTCAGGTCGCCGGGCACCGCTCGGCCCGACCCGAGCACCTCGGCACCGAGGCCCCGCAGGCAGATTCGGGTGTGCAGAATCGATGACGGTCATCGCCCGCTACGCAGACGTCGATGCGACCCTCGGCGTCCACAGCGACACGCTGGCACTGCAACTCGCCCACCGCTCGGTACGGAAGTTCCTGCCCGACGCGGTCTCCGACGAGCACCTCTCGGCGCTGGTCGCCGCGGCCCAGTCGGCGGCGACCTCGTCGAACCTGCAGCCCTGGAGCGTCGTCGCGGTTCGTGACCCGCAACGCAAGGCACGGCTGGCGGTGCTCGCAAAGAACCAGCAGTTCATCAACGACGCTCCGCTGTTCCTGGTGTGGGTGGCTGATCTCGGGCGGGCCCGGCGCATCGCCGAACGTGCCGGGGTGCCACTGGACGGGGCCGACTATCTGGAGACCACGATCATCGGATTTGTCGACACCGCGCTGGCGGCGCAGAACGCGGTGCTGGCAGCCGAATCACTGGGACTGGGAACGGTGTTCGTCGGCGCGATCCGTAACCATCCCGAAGAAGTGGCCGCCGAGCTGGGGCTGCCGCCGTCTGCCGTAGCAACCTTCGGTCTGGCCGTGGGGTTCCCCGACCCCACCGAGAATGCGGGCATCAAACCGCGGCTGCCGCGGGAGGCCGTGCTGCACCATGAGCAGTACGACGCCCAGACCGCCGATTCCCATGTGCCGGCCTACGACGAGCGTCTCGCCGATTACAACACCCGCCACGGGCTGACCGGGACGTGGAGCGAGCGGGTGCTGGCCAGGCTCGCGGGACCACAATCGCTTTCGGGACGCCACCTGCTGCGCACTCAGCTCGAGCGGTTGGGCCTGGGAATCCGCTGACCGCGGGCGGTGCTGGTGTCAGACCTTCTCGGTGGCGCCGGACAGCTTGCTCACCAACGCATTTCCGGCGAGCCCCACCACGATCATGGCAATCCCGACCACATCGGGCAGCGCGTCGGTGACCCAGCCGAAGATCCCGGCGATCAGCACGAACATCGGAAGCCAGTCGAACAGTTTGACCAGGCTTGCCCCGGTCTCGGCGGTCTCCGGGCTCTCGCCGGTCTGTTCGTCGAATCTCGCCGTCGCGTAGTCGGGGTACCACCCCGTGAACGCGACCGCGAAGAAGATCGAACCCAGTTGCAGGACCCAGCCGGTCCAGAAGTTGTCCGGGTCGTGCAGGATCGCGTTGCCGATGAATCCGACGACGGCCGAGAACGTGAACGCGGCTGCCCACACCCCCGAGATCACGTAGTTGATCCGCAGGAACAGCGGACTGTCCCAATGCTCCTGCGGGGCCTGCTCCTTGGCGTACGGGAGCGTGAACGGCCGCCGCACGACGATGGTGGCGATCACGAACACGGCCAGCGCGATGTTGCTGAGCTCACCGGCCCACTCCTGCAACCAGTCCACGGTATCCGCGGGGACGGCCAGCCCGATCACGGCCAGCACCACGAAGAACGCCGCACCGTAGAAGTCGAGTGCGTGCAGCGTTCCTCCACGCCGCCGGTTGATCCACATCGTGAGCAGGGTCAGGCCCAGCGCCGCACACACGGCCTCTTCGAAATGGCCGGGCGTCGACAGCACCGCCATCACCACCCACGGCGCGATACCCGAGAGCGGGGACTCGAGGTAGCCGTCGAGAAACTTGGTCATGGCCGACAACTTTATTTGCGGAGTCGTCAGAGTTCAGGGCAAATCGGATCTTTCGACAGCACAATCGCGGCGCTTCGGCACCCTCGGCGCCCCGAGCATGCGCGCACCGTAGGTTGGTCGGCATGGACACACCGGTAGCTGTTGTCACGGGAGCCAGTCGAGGCGCCGGCCGCGGCATCGCCGCGGCCCTGCTCGCCGCGGGGTGGAAGGTGTACGTCACGGGACGCACCGTGACCGATCCAGGACCCGGCGGGGTCGCCGTGCCGGTCGATCATTCCGACGACGTCGCCGTCGGCGCGCTGTTCCGGCGGGTGGCCGACGAGTCCGGGCGCCTGGACCTGCTGGTCAACAACGCCGCGGCGATCCACGACGCACTGGTCGATCCGAAACCGTTCTGGGAGAAGCCGATCGAGCTGGCCGATGTGCTCGACGTCGGCTTGCGCTCGGCGTACGTGGCGTCGTGGCACGCCGCGCCGCTGCTGCTCGCGGGGGACAAGGGGTTGATCGCGTTCACGTCGTCACCGGGTTCGGTGTGCTACATGCACGGCCCGGCCTACGGGGCGCAGAAGGCCGGCGTGGACAAACTTGCGGCCGACATGGCGGTCGATTTCCGCGGCACGTCGGTGTGCACGGTGTCGATCTGGATGGGCATCCTGCTCACCGAGAAATTACGTGCGGCGTTTGCCGGGAATCCCGAGGCGCTGGCCGAGACCGCCAAGCACGCCGAAACCCCGGAGTTCACCGGCCGATTGATCGATGCGCTCTACCGCGACCCGCAGCTGGGAGAGCTGTCCGGCCAGACGGTCATCGGTGCCGAACTCGCGACGCGCTACGGCATCACAGACGAAGGCGGGCGTGTCCCGCCGTCACACCGCGAGATGCTCGGCGCCCCGCGCGTCCCGCATCCCGCCGTGGTGCGCTGACCTCAACTCAGCAGCTTTTCCGAGACCAGCCAGTCGCGCGCGACGATCGCCGGATCGTCGCCGTCGCTGTCGACTCTGGCGTTGAGCGCCATCATGGTCTCGTTGGTGAGCCTCGGGCTGAGCTCGCCGAAGATCTCACCGAGTTCGGGGTGCGCCCGCAGCAGATCGGTGTTCACCACCACGGACAGGTTGTACAGCGGGAAGAATTTCCGGTCGTCGTCGAGCACACGCAGATCCAGCGCGGGGATGCGGCCGTCGGTGGTGTACACCTCACCGAAATTGCAGTCGCCGTCGGCCGTCGCGGTGTAGATGACGCCGGTGTCCAGATGGGTCACGCGCCCAAGGGCGTCGGGGGACAACCCGTAGGTCTGCAGCATCGGCACGAACCCGTCGTTGCGGCTGGCGAATTCACTCTCCACGCAGAACGTCAGCTCGTTGCGGGGAAGCTCGGCGAGATCGGACAGCTTGGTCACCCCGAGCCGCTCGCCCTCGGCTTCCCGGATGGCGAAGGCATAGGTGTTGTTCATCGGTGCGGGCGGCAGCCACGTCAGGTTGTTGACGGCGTCGGCCTCGTTGACGGCCTGCCACTGCGCGGTCGGATCGGGGATGGGCTTCTCGTTGCCCATGTAGTTGATCCAGCCGTTGCCGGTGTACTCCGGTGAGACGGTGGCGCTGCCGTTCAGCATGGCCTGCCGGACGCCGAAGCTGCCCGGGGTGTTCGTCATGTTGGTCACCTCGGCCCCTGCCGCGTTGAGCACTATCGAGACCATGTTGCCCAGGATGAGCTGTTCGGTGAAATCCTTGGCGGTCACCGTGATCGGCACGCCGTCGAGCGAATCGTAATGCCGGATGGCGCCCGGTTCGGCGTCGAGCACGGTGCCGCTGGCCGAACGCAGCCCGCAACCGGCGAGCGTCGTGGTGAGCACGAGCGCCGCGGCGAGAAGTTTGCGCGTCATCCCAGCCCCTTGGGGGCCGCGAGCATCTCGACCACCCGGGCGAGCCAGTCGATGAACAGCGCCAGCGACGCGACCAGGATCGCGCCCACCACGAGCGTCGTGGTCTGCTGCAACCGGATTCCGACCGTGATGAGCTGACCCAACCCGCCGCCACCGGTGAACGCGGCCAGCGACGCGGTACCCACGATGAGCACCAGCGCGGTGCGCACACCCGCGACGATCACGCGCAACGCCAGCGGCAACTCCACTTTCAGCAGCGCCGAGAACGACGACATCCCCATGCCGCGTGCGGCTTCCACGAGCCGGGGGTCGACGCCGTCGAGGCCGATGACGGTGTTGGCGATGATCGGCAACGCGCCGTACACCGTCAGCGCCGCGATCGATCCGGTTGTGCCGATCCCGAACAGCACCGCGCCGAGCGCGATGAGCCCGATCGCCGGGGCGGCCTGACCGAAACCGGCCACGGTGATGATCGGCTTGGCGTACCGCCGCATCGAACCCCGGGTCAGCGCGATGCCCAGCGGGATCGCCAGCACGCACGTGAGAACTGTTGCCGCGACACTGATCACCATGTGCTCGCGCAACAGCGTCAACAGGTTGCCGATCCCCAGCGCGCGCCGCTCGGATTTGGAAACGTCGGCGACCTTGACGTAGAGCAGCGAACCGGCCACCGCGGCCACGCACACCAGCGGCTGGATCAGCCAGCGGCCCAGCCCCAACCGGGACGAGGGTTCGGCGGGGAGCGCGACGCCTTCGGTGTCGGGTGCGGTGGTGGTCACGGCATCGGACCCGTCGGCGAGGTCTGCATGTCCGGCATCGCGTCCATGATGGTCTCGACCCGGATGACGCCCTGGTAGGCGTTGCGCCGCCCGGTCACCACCACCACGCCGTGCGACGAGGTGAGCATCACGTCGAGCGCGTCGTTGAGAGTCGAGGAGGTGCTGACCTTTTCGAGATTCTCGTCGCGCGTGACGCGCTCGAGGGAGTGCGCGTCGGAGAGATCGGACAACGACAACCACCGCAGCGGGCGGTCGTGCTGATCGAGCACGATCACATGCTCACGGTCGATGGCCTGCGCGGTCCGGATGGCCTCGGCGGGATCGTCACCGACATGCGCGACGGCCGCCTCGTGCAACTCGACGTTGCGCACGCGCGTGAGGGTGAGTTGCTTGAGCGCCGCGCCGTGCCCGACGAAGCCGCGCACGAAATCGTCGGCCGGGTTGGCCAGGATCTCCTCGGGCTTGTCGTACTGCACGATCCGGGAGCCCTCGGTGAGGATCGCGATGCGGTCACCGACCTTGACGGCCTCGTCGAAGTCGTGCGTGACGAACACGATGGTCTTGTGGAGTTCGTCCTGTAGCCGCAGCAGTTCGTCCTGCAGGTGCTGACGCGTGATCGGATCGACCGCGCCGAACGGCTCGTCCATCAGCAGCACCGGAGGATCGGCCGCCAGCGCCCGCGCCACCCCGACCCGCTGCTGCTGGCCGCCGGACAGTTCGCGCGGGTAGCGGTCGCGGTACTGCGCCGGTTCGAGATTCACCAGATCGAGCAGTTCGTCGACGCGTGCGGCGATGCGCTGCTTCTCCCACTTCAGCAGCCGCGGCACGATCGCGATGTTCTCGCCGACCGTGTAGTGGGGGAACAGCCCCGCGCCCTGGATGACATAGCCGATGTGGCGGCGCAGTTCGTCGGGATCGCGGTGTGTCACATCGTCGTCGCCGATCAGGATGCGGCCGCTGGTCGGTTCGATCAGGCGGTTGATCATCTTCATCGTGGTGGTCTTGCCGCACCCCGAGGGGCCGACGAGCATGACGATCTCCCCGGCCGGGAACTCGATGGTGATGTCGTCCACGGCCGCAGGGCCTTTCGCGTCGTAACGCTTGGTCACGCCGTCGAGCAGGATGCGCACACCGCTGGTCTGGGTGGCGACGGGATCGCCGGAAAGCGCCGGGTCAGACACGAATCCCCCTCGGAGTGGTCAGGCGGGTGATGATGTTGAGCACGGTGTCCAACACGACCGCCAGGATGAGGATGCCGACGGTGCCCGCGACGATCGAGTTGGTGGCGTTGGCGCCGCCGGTGCGCGAGATCCCGGAGAAGATGTAGCCCCCGAGACCGGGACCGAGTGCGTACGCGGCGATCGCGGCGACACCCATGAGCATCTGGGCCGAGACCCGCACCCCGGTCATGATCACCGGCCAGGCCAGCGGGATTTCCAGTCGCAGCAGGGTGGACAGTCGGCTCATACCCATGCCGCGCGCGGATTCGATCAGTGCGCGGTCCACACCGCCGAGACCCACCAGCACGTTGCGCAGGATCGGCAGGAAACCGAAGAACACCAGCATGATCACCGACGGCAGCACCCCGATGCCGATGAACGCCACCAGCACGCCGAGCAGTGCGTACGACGGAATGGTCAGTCCCACCGAGGTGAGCGTGTTGCCGATCGCGCTGGCCCACGGCGAGCGGTAGATCAGCACGCCGACGACGAGTGCGGCGGCCGTGGCGATCAGCAGGGTCTGCACCACGAGGCTCATGTGCTGATAGGCGAGGAACGACAGAACCGCCCACCGGTCCTGCACGAATTCGACAAAGCCCATGAACTGTCAGCGCCTCCCGATCTTGAACGTCGCCGACCCTGTACCCACCGTCGGCCGCCTTCAAACACCCGTGTTACGCGGGTGAGCGCGGATCCCGTGAGGTACAACCATGCCAGCGAATCGAGAGCCGGAGGACCGATGACCACGACCAGCCGCGACAAGCGCGGGCCGATCACCCGGAACGTGCTGGGATCCAGCGCCGCCGAGGCATTCGTCCTGTTCGCGATCGCCACCATCCTGGTCACCCGGCTTTACCTGGAGCTGACCGGCTATCCGCAGATCGGCGGCGGCAACCTGCACATCGCACACGCCCTGTGGGGCGGTGCGCTGATGATGGTGGCGTTGCTGATCGGCTGGCTGGTGCTGGGTTTTGGCGCCCGGATCGCGGCGGTCGTGCTGGGCGGCATCGGCTTCGGCCTGTTCCTCGACGAGGTCGGCAAGTTCGTCACGAAGGACAACGACTACTTCTACGGCCCGGCCGCCGAGATCATGTACATCTTGGTGGTCCTCATCCTGGTGGGGGCCCGCGTGGTGCGCGGCGTCAGGCCGTTCACCGCGCGCGAGTGCGTCGCGTCGGCCGCGTCGATAGCCGCCGACGGTGTCGCCCGCGGGCTGGCGCGGCACCGCCGCGACGTGGGCCTCACGCTCGTCGAACAGGCCCGCGAACTGGGCGCCGACCCCGACGAGCTCGAGCACATCCGCGCGCTGCTCATCTCGGCCCATCCCGCGCCCGAGCGCCTCTACCGGATGCAGCAGAAGCTGCCACGGCTGATCCCCGGGTTCTTCCGCAGCCCACGATGGGTTCCGGTGCTGGGGTGGCTGCTGGTGCTGGGCTCGGTGGCGGGTGTGCTGTTCGGGGTGCTCGGCATCGTGATCGGCGACCACCTCTTCGAAGAGGGCGACGTCACCTTCCACGTCGCCGGTGCCACGCCGTCGTCGATCATCCTGCTCGCCACGGCCGTCATCACCTCGGCGCTGGCACTGCCCGCGATGATCGCGCGACACCGCACCGACGCGGTGTGGCCGCTGCGCTGGCTGCGCAATGCGGCGCTGGCGTTCACCTTCCTCAACGCGCTCGTCGATTTCGCCACGGAAGGCTTTGGCGCCCTTGCGAACATGTCCATCGGGCTGTTCACCCTGGCCATCCTGACCTATCAACTGGACCAGGCCGTGGTCCGGCAGGGGCTGGAAGAGGACGCCGCCCCGTCGAGCGTGCGCTGAGGGCGGTGAGCGGCGGGCAATCCCGCCCTGGGCGCACAGTCGATGGCAAGGGTCGCGGCCGGCAGGCAATACGGTGGAACCGTGGCCAGCCAGACCGATCCCGCGAGCAAGCACGCCGGCGGAGGGTTCAACCCGCCGGAACCGACCACGCGCGGCGGACCTGATTACGGCAGGTTCGTCGAGGCCGTGCGCACCCTGCAGGACCACGCGAAGGCGGCCGATGCCCCCGACGAGGTGTTCACCGAGGCCGCCGGGCTGATCGAGAAGGTGTCGGCGCTGCTCGCGCCGTACGACGCCGACGAGTGGAGCTCGCCGTCGGGCCGCCGCCTCGACCTGCCCAACCGGGGCAACGTCAGTTCGGTGCCGGTGAACCTCGACGTCGAGGACGGCCGGATCGTCGGAACCGCGTACTTCCGCCGCTTCCACCTGGGCCGCAACGGCGCGGTGCACGGGGGAGCGCTGTCGCTGATGTTCGACTCGCTGCTGGGCTTCACGGCGGCCAAGCTGACCCACAGCCGCCATCAACGCACGGCCTATCTGCATGTCAACTACCGCAAGATCGCGCCGATCGAAAAGGAACTGCAGGTCGAGGCCGGTATCGACCGGATCGAGGGCCGCAAGATCTTCGTCACGGGGCGGCTGTGTGACGGCGCCGACGTGCTCACCGAGGCCGAGGCGCTGTTCGTGCGGCTCAAACCGGGCCAGCCATGAACGTCAAGGAGAAGCTGTCGGAGTACCGGGATCAGTGGGTGCACCAACGTGAGCGTCTGCGCAAGCGCCCGCTGGCCAACTTCGTCTACCGGAGCGTCATCGGCGTCGTCGGCACTGTGGTGCTGGCCGTCGGCGTCGTCGCGATCCCGTACCCGGGCCCGGGCTGGGCGATCGTGTTCCTGGGATTGGCGATCCTGGCCACCGAGTTCCGGTTCGCCGAGGTCGCGCTGCGTTTCATCCGGCGGCGCTACGACGAGGTGATGGCGTGGTTCGCGCGGCAGCACATCGCGGTCAAGGCGCTGAGCGCGGGGTTCACCGCGGCCGTCGTCCTCGCCACACTGTGGGGGCTCGGCGCGCTGTACTGGGCCGGTGGCCTGGTCGGATTCGAACCCGCGTGGCTCAAGAGCCCCATCGGCATCGGCTCGTAGACGTCGCGCCCCGGCAAGCACCCGGCAGCAGGACCGATAGCATAGTCGCGTTCGCCCTAGTCCCTGCCCATAGGAGAAGCCCCGATGACCGCCGTCGCCAGTTCCGCCCCCGCAGCCCCTATCCGGGTGCCTGCCGGGACCACCGCGGGCGCGGCGGTTCGTGAAGCCGACCTGCCCGGCCGTGGCGCACCCGATGCGATCGTGGTGGTCCGCGACGCCGAGGGCCGGCTGCGGGACCTGTCGTGGACCCCGGACACCGACGTCGAGGTGACCCCGGTCGCCGCCGACACCGAAGAGGGCCGCAGCGTGATCCGCCACTCGTGCGCCCACGTGCTCGCGCAGGCCGTGCAGGAGCTGTTCCCGCAGGCGAAGCTGGGCATCGGCCCGCCGATCACCGACGGTTTCTACTACGACTTCGACGTCGAGGAGCCGTTCACGCCCGAGGATCTGGAGCGCCTGGAGAAGCGCATGCGCCAGATCATCAAGGACGGGCAGCTGTTCTCGCGGCGCGTGTACGAGTCCAAGGACGCCGCGCGCGAGGAACTCGCCAACGAGCCCTACAAACTCGAACTCGTCGACGACAAGTCGGGTGACCCCGACGTCATGGAGGTCGGCGGAGACGAGCTGACGGCCTACGACAACCTCAACGCCCGCACCAAGGAGCGGGTGTGGGGCGACCTGTGCCGTGGCCCGCACATCCCGACCACCAGGTACATCCCGGCGTTCAAGCTGACCCGCAGCAGCGCCGCGTACTGGCGCGGCGACCAGAACAACGCGAGCCTGCAGCGCATCTACGGCACCGCGTGGGAGTCGCAGGAGGCGCTCGACCGTCACCTCGAGCTCATCGAGGAGGCGCAGCGCCGCGACCACCGCAAGCTGGGCGTGGAGCTCGACCTGTTCAGCTTCCCCGACGAATTGGGTTCTGGCCTACCGGTTTTCCACCCCCGCGGTGGTGTGGTGCGACGCGAGCTCGAGGACTACTCGCGGCGTAAGCACCTGGAGGCGGGCTACGAGTTCGTCAACACCCCGCACATCACCAAGGAACAGCTCTACGTCACCTCGGGCCACCTGGAGTGGTACGCCGACGGCATGTTCCCCGCGATGCACATCGACGCCGAGTACGACGCCGACGGGCAGGTGCGAAAGCCGGGACAGAACTACTACCTCAAGCCCATGAACTGCCCCATGCACCACCTGATCTTCCGGTCGCGTGGGCGTTCGTACCGCGAATTGCCGTTGCGGCTCTTCGAATTCGGCTCGGTGTACCGCTACGAGAAGTCCGGCGTGGTGCACGGGCTGACCCGCGTGCGCGGCATGACCCAGGACGACGCGCACATCTACACCACGCGTGAGCAGATGCGTGACGAGCTCACGCGGCTGCTGGAGTTCGTGCTGAGCCTGCTCAAGGACTACGGCCTCGACGACTACTACCTGGAGCTGTCCACCAAGGACCCCGAGAAGTACGTGGGCTCCGACGAGATCTGGGAGGAGGCCACCGAGACGTTGCGCGAGGTGGCCGAGGCCTCGGCTCTGGACCTGGTGCCCGACCCGGGCGGTGCGGCGTTCTACGGGCCGAAGATCTCGGTGCAGGTCAAGGATGCACTGGGCCGCAGCTGGCAGATGTCGACCATCCAGCTCGACTTCAACATGCCTGACCGCTTCGAGCTCGAGTACACCGCCGCTGACGGCAGCCGCCGGCGCCCCGTGCTGATCCACCGCGCCCTGTTCGGCTCGATCGAGCGGTTCTTCGGTGTTCTCACCGAGCACTACGCGGGCGCGTTCCCGGCGTGGCTCGCGCCCGTGCAGGTGGTGGGTATTCCGGTGGCCGACGCACACACCCCGTACCTGGAAGAGGTTGCCGCGCAACTGAAGTCGCGTGGGGTCCGGGTGGAGGTGGACTCCAGTGACGACCGGATGGCGAAGAAGATCGTCAACCACACCAACATGAAGGTGCCGTTCATGCTGCTCGCGGGCGACAAGGACGCCGAGGCCGGCGCCGTCTCATTCCGCTTCGGTGACCGCACCCAGATCAACGGTGTGCCGCGCGACGAGGCCGTCGAGATGATCGTGAAATGGATCGCCGACCGCGTCAACGAGGTGCCGACCGCCGAGACGGTGAAGGCGGGCGCCGCGAAGTGACAGGGGATGTGACCGATCCTGACGAGCGGCAGATCGTGGACCGCGGCGTGGGTGAACCCGATCACCTGCAGCGGTTGTGGACGCCGCACCGGATGAGCTACATCGCCGAGGCGCCTATGAAGAAGCGCGGCGAAGGCGGCTCGGCGGGTTCGGCGGAACCTTTCACCGACATCCCCGAGATGCCCGACGAGGAAGGCCTCATGGTGGCGCGCGGCAAGCGCGTCTACGCCGTGCTGAACCTGTACCCGTACAACCCGGGCCACCTCATGGTGGTGCCCTACCGGCGGGTGTCGGAGCTCGAGGACCTCACCGAGGACGAGAGCTCCGAGCTGATGGCGTTCACGCAGAAGGCGATCCGCGTGATCAAGGCGGTATCGCGCCCGCACGGCTTCAACGTGGGGCTCAATCTCGGCTCGTCGGCGGGCGGCTCGCTGGCCGAGCACCTGCACATGCACGTGGTGCCCCGCTGGGGTGGCGATGCCAACTTCATCACGATCATCGGCGGCTCCAAGGTCATCCCGCAGCTGCTGAAAGAGACCAGGCAACTCCTGGCCACCGAGTGGGTCCGGCAGGACCGGCTCGCGGCCGGTACCGACGGAAAAGACGGAAAAGCGCCCACATCGTGAGCAATGTGTACCTGATGACCCGCGCGGCCTACGTGAAGCTTTCGAGGCCGGTGGCCAAGGCGGCCCTGCGGGCCGGCCTGACACCCGACATCGTGACGCTCGCAGGCACCGCGGCGGCGGTCATCGGGGCGCTGACACTCTTCCCGATCGGGCAGTTGTGGTGGGGCGCGGTGGTCGTCTCGTTCTTCGTGCTCGCCGACATGCTCGACGGGGCCATGGCCCGCGAGCAAGGCGGGGGCACGCGCTTCGGCGCTGTGCTCGACGCCACGTGCGACCGACTCGGTGACGGCGCGGTCTTCGCGGGCCTGACGTGGTGGGCCGCGTTCGGCCTCGACAGCCCGTCGCTCGTCGTCGCGACGTTGATCTGCCTGGTCACCTCACAGGTGATCTCCTACATCAAGGCGCGCGCCGAGGCCAGCGGATTGCGCGGCGACGGCGGCATCATCGAGCGGCCCGAACGGCTGGTGATCGTCCTGATCGGCGCCGGCCTGTCCGATCTGCCGTTCTTCCCGCTGCCGTGGACGCTGCACGTCGCGATGTGGGTGCTCGCGGTCGCCAGCGTGGTTACGCTGCTGCAACGCGTGCACGCCGTGCGCACGTCACCGGGTGCGATGGAACCGCTGCACCCGGCCAACGGCGAGAAACCGGAGACGAGCGAACCGTGACACTTTCCGGCCGCATCCCGCTCGGCGGGCAGGTGACGGACTTGGGGTATGCGGCCGGCTGGCGGCTGGTGCGCGCCATGCCGGAAGCAATGGCGCA
This sequence comes from Mycolicibacterium smegmatis, assembly GCF_001457595.1. Taxonomy (GTDB): domain Bacteria; phylum Actinomycetota; class Actinomycetes; order Mycobacteriales; family Mycobacteriaceae; genus Mycobacterium; species Mycobacterium smegmatis. Next base: position 3,058,405 of record NZ_LN831039.1, read on the forward strand.
GGGCGTGTTCGGCGCAGGCGCGCGCTACGCGGCCCGCAACGGCGGGCCCGAACAGCTGCGCCGCAACCTGGCCCGCGTCGTCGGTAAACCGCCCGCGGACGTCCCCGACGACCTGATCCGTGCGTCGCTCGCGTCGTACGCGCGCTACTGGCGCGAGGCGTTCCGGCTGCCCGCGATGGACCACGGCCGGCTCGGCGAGCAGCTCGACGTCATCGACATCGACCACCTGTGGTCGGCGCTGGACGCCGGGCGCGGGGCCGTGCTGGCGCTGCCGCACAGCGGGAACTGGGACATGGCCGGGGTGTGGCTGGTGCAGAACTACGGCCCGTTCACCACGGTCGCCGAACGCCTCAAACCCGAATCGCTGTACCGCCGCTTCGTCGAGTACCGCGAGAGCCTGGGCTTCGAGGTGCTGCCGCTGACCGGGGGAGAGCGCCCGCCGTTCGAGGTGCTCGCCGAACGCCTGACCGACCACCGGCCGATCTGCCTGATGGCCGAGCGCGACCTCACCCGCAGCGGCGTGCAGGTCGACTTCTTCGGCGAGGCCACCCGGATGCCCGCGGGGCCCGCGAAGCTCGCCATCGAGACCGGTGCGGCCCTGTTCCCCGTGCACTGCTGGTTCGAGGGCGACGGCTGGGGCATGCGCGTCTATCCCGAACTCGACACCTCGTCGGGCGACGTCACGGCGATCACGCAGGCGCTCGCCGACCGGTTCGCCGCCAACATCGCAACCTATCCCGCCGACTGGCACATGCTGCAGCCGCAGTGGATCGCCGATCTGTCCGACGAGCGCCGCGCACGGTTGGGAACCTGACATGCGTATCGGGATGGTCTGCCCCTATTCGTTCGACGTGCCGGGTGGCGTGCAATCCCACGTGCTCCAGCTCGCCGAGGTGCTGCGCGACGCCGGGCACGAGGTGAGCGTGCTCGCGCCTGCCTCGCCGCACGTGAAGTTGCCGGACTACGTGGTGTCCGGGGGCAAGGCCGTGCCGATCCCGTACAACGGCTCGGTGGCGCGGCTGCGGTTCGGGCCGGCCACGCACCGCAAGGTCAAGAAGTGGATCGCCGAGGGCGACTTCGACGTGCTGCACATCCACGAGCCGAACGCGCCGAGCCTGTCGATGCTCGCACTGCAGGCCGCAGAAGGGCCCATCGTCGCGACGTTCCACACGTCGACCACGAAGTCGTTGACGCTCAGCGTCTTTCAGGGCATCCTGCGGCCCTATCACGAGAAGATCATCGGCCGCATCGCGGTGTCGGACCTCGCGCGCCGCTGGCAGATGGAGGCGCTCGGTTCCGACGCCGTGGAGATCCCCAACGGTGTCGACGTCGCATCGTTTGCCGACGCGCCGCTTCTCGACGGGTACCCGCGTGAGGGACGCACCGTGTTGTTCCTGGGCCGGTACGACGAACCGCGCAAGGGCATGGCGGTGTTGCTCGCCGCGCTGCCCAAACTCGTCGCGCGATTCCCCGACGTCGAGATCCTCATCGTCGGACGCGGCGACGAGGACGAGTTGCGCGAACAGGCCGGCGACCTTGCGGGACATCTGCGCTTCCTGGGCCAGGTCGACGACGCCACCAAGGCCTCGGCGATGCGCAGCGCCGACGTGTACTGCGCGCCGCACCTGGGCGGGGAGAGCTTCGGCATCGTGCTCGTGGAGGCGATGGCGGCCGGGACCGCGGTGGTGGCCAGCGACCTGGACGCATTCCGGCGCGTGCTTGCCGACGGCGACGCCGGGCGTCTGGTGCCCGTCGACGACGCCGAGGGCATGGCCGCCGCGCTCATCGAGATACTCGAGGACGACCAGCTGCGCGCGGGCTATGTCGCGCGGGCGTCCGAGCGGGTCCACCGCTACGACTGGTCGGTGGTGTCCGCCCAGATCATGCGGGTGTACGAGACGGTGTCAGGGGCGGGGATCAAGGTGCAGGTCAGTGGCGCGGCGAACCGTGACGAGACGGCCGGAGAATCGGTCTGATGAGCCTGTGGATCGTCATCACCCTCGTCCTTGTTCTGGTCGTGGCCCTGGCGCTGCTGGGCGGGTGGGCATACCGGACCGCCAACCGGCTCGACCGGCTACACGTGCGGTACGACCTGTCGTGGCAGGCCCTCGACGGTGCACTGGCGCGCCGTGCGGTGGTGGCGCGGGCCGTCGCGGCCGACGCCTACGGGGTCGGCCCGCAGGGCAAGCGGCTGGCCGAACTGGCCGACGTGGCCGAGCATGCGCCGCGGTCGGCGCGTGAGGCCGCCGAGAACGAGCTCTCGGCCGCGCTGGCCGCGGTCGACCTCTCGGCGCTGCCGGTGGCGCTGGTCGCCGAGCTCGCCGACGCCGAGGCGCGCGTGCTGCTGGCCCGGCGGTTCCACAACGACGCCGTGCGCGACACCCTTGCGCTCCGCGAACGTCCCGCCGTGCGCATGCTGAAACTGGGTGGAAGGGCCGCGCTGCCAACGTATTTCGAGATCGCCGAGCGACCCGAGGCGCAGAGCGATGTGGGCTCGCTGAGCCGTCGCACGTCTGCGCGCGTGGTGCTGCTCGACGAGACCGGGGCCGTGTTGCTGCTGCGCGGCAGCGATCCCGCACGCGAGGATCCCGACGTGCCCGCACCCCGGTGGTGGTTCACGGTGGGCGGCGCGGTGCAGAAAGGCGAGGACCTCGCCGAGACCGCGGCGCGCGAACTGTTCGAGGAGACCGGCCTGCGGATCGAGCCGTCGGCACTCGTCGGCCCCGTTTGGCGACGTGAGGAGATCATCGACTTCAACGCGTCGGTGGTGCGCAGCGAGGAGTTCTTCTTCGTCCACCGCACGCAACGGTTCGAGCCTTCTGCGGTCGGGCGCACGGCCCTGGAGCGGCGCTACATTCACGGTCACCGGTGGTGCAATGCGACAATGATCGCCGAGTTGGTCGCCGGCGGCGAGGCCGTCTACCCGGTACAGCTCGGGGAGCGACTGGCCGAGGCCAACGACCTGGCCTCCGGGGACGCCCGGGTGCCAGCGCGGGAGAGCTCGCTCGGCGAGCTGCCCGCCATCCGCTGAGAGACCGATCTCTACGGATTTAATAGTTTTGAGAGCTCGATTACACTGATTCAGTAGCAATTCAGAGGAGATGGCAGTGGAAACCGCGGCGCAAAACGGTTCGAGCAACCAGACCGGGACCGCGCGCGTGAAGCGCGGGATGGCCGAGATGCTCAAGGGCGGCGTGATCATGGACGTGGTCACCCCTGAGCAGGCGCGTATCGCCGAGGCCGCCGGTGCGGTCGCGGTGATGGCGCTGGAGCGCGTCCCCGCCGACATCCGCGCGCAGGGCGGGGTGTCGCGCATGAGCGATCCCGACATGATCGAGGGCATCATCGACGCCGTCACGATCCCGGTGATGGCCAAGGCCCGCATCGGACACTTCGTGGAGGCCCAGATCCTGCAGAGCCTCGGTGTGGACTACGTCGACGAGTCCGAGGTGCTCACGCCCGCCGACTACACCAACCACATCGACAAGTGGAAGTTCACCGTGCCGTTCGTGTGCGGTGCGACCAACCTGGGCGAGGCGCTGCGCCGCATCACCGAGGGTGCGGCGATGATCCGCTCCAAGGGCGAGGCCGGCACCGGCGACGTCTCGAACGCGACCACGCACATGCGCAAGATCGGCGGCGAGATCCGTCGGCTGACCTCGATGAGCGAGGACGAGCTCTATGTCGCGGCCAAGGAGTTGCAGGCGCCCTACGAGCTGGTGGTCGAGGTGGCCCGGGCAGGCAAGTTGCCGGTGACACTGTTCACCGCGGGTGGCATCGCCACCCCGGCTGACGCGGCGATGATGATGCAGCTCGGCGCCGAGGGGGTCTTCGTCGGGTCGGGCATCTTCAAATCGGGCAACCCCGAGCAGCGGGCCGCGGCGATCGTGAAGGCCACCACGTTCTACGACGACCCGGACGTGCTGGCCAAGGTGTCGCGTGGTCTGGGTGAGGCCATGGTGGGTATCAACGTCGAGGAGATCGCCCAGCCGCACCGGCTCGCAGAACGCGGCTGGTAAACCACCTTCATGGCGATCGAAGAGATCCTCGACCTGGAGCAGCTCGAGGTCAACATCTATCGCGGGAGGGTGTTCAGCCCCGAGTCCGGCTTTCTGCAGCGAACATTCGGCGGCCACGTCGCCGGACAGTCGCTGGTGTCCGCGGTGCGCACGGTCGCCCCCGAGTTCGAGGTGCACTCGCTGCACGGCTACTTCCTGCGGCCCGGGGACGCCAGGGCGCCCGCCATCTACACCGTCGAGCGCATTCGCGACGGTGGGTCGTTCTGCACCCGCCGGGTGAGCGCCATCCAGCACGGCGAGACGATCTTCTCGATGTCGGCGTCGTTCCAGACCGACCAGTCCGGCATCGAGCACCAGGACGCCATGCCGCACGCGCCCGCCCCCGAGGAGTGCCCGGGCTTCCGGTCCGGTGGTGCGTTCGACGACGCAGGCTTCGCGCAGTTCGCCGAATGGGATGTGCGCATCGTGCCGCGCGACCGCGTGCAGAAGATCCCGGGCAAGGCCTCACAGCAGCAGGTGTGGTTCCGCCACCGCGATCCGATGCCAGACGACCACGTGCTGCACATCTGCGCACTGGCCTACATGAGCGATCTGACCCTGCTCGGCTCGGCCCAGGTCAACCACCTCGACGTGCGCAAGCACCTGATGGTGGCGTCGCTCGATCACGCCATGTGGTTCATGCGGCCGTTCCGCGCCGACGAATGGCTGCTCTACGACCAGACGTCGCCCTCGGCCTGCGGTGGGCGGGCGCTGACGCAGGGCCGGATCTTCAACCAGTACGGCGAACTGGTGGCGGCTGTCATGCAGGAAGGCCTGACCCGCTACAAGCGCGACTTCACGCCCCCCGAGGAGAACTCATGACCGCCCATGTGGGCGTGCTCGCATTGCAGGGAGACACCCGCGAACACCTGGCCGCGCTGCGCGAGGCAGGCGCCGAGGCGTCGACCGTGCGGCGCCTGTCCGAACTGGCGGCCGTCGACGCGCTGGTGATCCCCGGCGGGGAATCGACCGCGATCAGCCACCTGCTGCGCGAGTTCGACCTGCTCGAGCCGTTGCGCGCGCGCATCGCCGAAGGCATGCCGTGCTACGGATCGTGCGCGGGAATGATCCTGCTGGCCACCGAGATCGCCGACGCGGGTGTGCCCGGCCGCGCAGCGGTGCCGCTCAAGGGCATCGACATGACCGTGCGCCGCAACGCATTCGGCCGTCAGGTCGACTCGTTCGAGGGCGACATCGACTTCGTCGGGCTCGACACACCCGTGCATGCGGTGTTCATCCGGGCGCCGTGGGTCGAGCGCGTCGGCCCGGACGTCGAGGTGCTCGCGCGGGCCGACGACCACATCGTCGCGGTGCGTCAGGGCCCGATGTTCGCGACCGCGTTCCACCCCGAGGTGACCGGCGACCGGCGCATCCACAAGCTGTTCGTGGACTCGCTGTAGTTCGTCGCGTCGAGAACGACGAGAACGTCGTCTCACGCGCCTCGCGGCGACGATTGCGTCGGTTTCGGCGGTGTCCGGCGCCGGCACGATGCCCGGCCGGTGCGGCCGGGTCGACGGCCCACGTAAACTGGACCGTCGGAGTTCGACCAGGAAAGAGGGCGTACCTGCATGAGCGGCCATTCCAAGTGGGCCACCACCAAGCACAAGAAGGCCGTCATCGATGCCAAGCGCGGCAAGATGTTCGCCAAGCTGATCAAGAACATCGAGGTTGCTGCGCGCGTCGGCGGCGGTGATCCGGCCGGTAACCCGACGCTGTACGACGCCATCCAGAAGGCCAAGAAGAGCTCGGTGCCCAACGACAACATCGAGCGGGCCCGCAAGCGTGGCGCCGGTGAGGAAGCGGGCGGCGCCGACTGGCAGAACATCACGTACGAGGGTTACGGCCCCAACGGTGTCGCGGTGCTCGTCGAGTGCCTCACCGACAACCGCAACCGCGCCGCGGGCGAGGTCCGCGTCGCGATGACCCGCAACGGCGGCAACATGGCCGACCCGGGTTCGGTGGCCTACCTGTTCTCCCGCAAGGGCGTGGTGACCCTGGAGAAGAACGGCCTGACCGAGGACGACGTCCTGCTGGCGGTGCTCGAGGCCGGCGCCGAAGAGGTCAACGACCTCGGCGACTCGTTCGAGATCATCTCCGAGCCGTCCGACCTGGTCGCGGTGCGCACCGCGCTGCAGGAGGCCGGTATCGACTACGACTCGGCCGACGCCAGCTTCCAGCCGTCGGTGACCGTGCCGGTCGATCTCGAAGGCGCCCGCAAGGTGCTCAAGCTCGTCGACGCGCTCGAAGACAGCGACGACGTCCAGGACGTCTACACCAACATGGACATCCCCGACGACGTCGCCGCCCAGCTCGACGAGGAGTAGCCGCTAGACCAGCGCGTCGGCGATCGGGGTGTCACCCGAGATCAGCTCGAACGTGCGGCCCGCGGTCTGCGGTGCGTCCAGCACCGCCACCAGCACCCGGGCGACGTCCTCACGCGGCACCGTGCCGCGCCCGGTGGACTCGGCGATGCGCACCAGGCCCGTGCCCGCGTCGTTCGTGAGGCCGCCGGGACGCACGATCGTGGTCCGTAAACCGCTGCGTGCCCGCACGTTCGCATCGGCCTCCGACTTGGCCTGCATGTACACGCGGAACACCTCGTCGTAGCTCTCGTCGAGCGAGCGGTCGTCGGCCGCGAGCGCCGACACCATCACGTACCGGTCCACACCGGCGGCCTCGGCGGCGTCGGCCAGCAGGATCGCCGCGTCACGGTCGACGGTCTGCTTGCGTGCCGCGCCGCTACCCGGCCCCGCACCCGCGGCGAACACCACGGCGTCGGCGCCACGTACCGCGCCGGCCACCTCGTCGACCGTGGCCTTCTCCAGATCGAGCACGATCGGCTCGGCGCCCGCGGCCTTCACGTCGGCCGTGTGGTCCGGGTTGCGGATCAGGCCCGCCACCGAGTCGCCGCGATCGGCCAGCAGTCGTTCCAGGATGAGCGCGATCTTTCCGTGCCCACCCGCGATCACCACGCGCAACTTCCTACCTCCTGTCATGTGCCGTCAGACGGCGAAGACCTGCGAATCATCGGCGAACGCCTTGAACTCCAGGGCGTTGCCTGCCGGGTCGAGCAGGAACATCGTCCACTGCTCACCCGTCTCGCCCTCGAACCGCACGTACGGTTCGATGACGAATGTGGCCCCGGCGGTGCGTAGCCGGTCGGCCAAGGCGTGAAACGCGTCCACGGTGAGAATCAATCCGAAGTGCGGCACCGGCACGTCGTGCCCGTCGACCGGGTTGTGCACCTGCCGCGCCCGCTCCGGCGCCAGATGGGTGACCACCTGATGCCCGTGCAGGTTCCAGTCGATCCACCGCTCGGAGCTTCGGCCCTGCGGCAGTCCGAGGACCTCGCCGTAGAAGTGCCTCGCGGCGTCGAGGTCGTCGACGGGCATGGCCAGATGGAAACGGGGGATGGGGGAGTCCAGAACGGTCACCGGTCACCTTTCACGCGTCTTCGTGCCTCGATCCTGGTTCCGACACTACGTTTGTCGTTTGTCGCGTGGCAGATCCGCTTCGACGCCTCGCCTTCGCTGTCGAGCGTGTCCCTGCCCGGGGCTGACGGTGCGGCACGCTAGGCTCTCGAACAGATGTTCTGACGAAGGGGTTCGCGTGCGGGTGATGGGAGTCGATCCCGGACTGACGCGCTGTGGTCTGTCGATGATCGAGAGCGGCAAGGGCAGACAGGTCATCGCGCTGGACGTGGACGTGGTGCGCACGCCCGCCGACACGCCGCTGCAGAAACGCCTGCTGACCATCAGCGACGCGGCCGAACACTGGATGGACACCCACCGTCCCGACGTGATCGCGATCGAGCGGGTGTTCGCCAACCAGAACGCCAACACCGCGATGGGCACCGCGCAGGCCGGCGGCGTGATCGCGCTGGCGGCGGCCAAGCGCGACATCGAGGTGCACTTCCACACGCCGTCGGAGGTCAAGGCCGCGGTCACCGGAAGCGGCCGCGCCGACAAGTCCCAGGTCACCGAGATGGTCACCAGAATCCTTGCGCTGCAGGCCAAACCGACACCCGCCGACGCCGCCGACGCGCTCGCGCTCGCGATCTGTCACTGCTGGCGGGCGCCGATGATCGCACGGATGGCCGCGGCCGAGGCGATGGCCGAGGAGCAGCGGCGCAAGTTCCAGGCGAAGATCAAGGCGGCCCGCGGATGATCGCGTCGGTCCGCGGTGAGGTCATCGACATCGCGCTCGACCACGCCGTGATCGAGGCGGCAGGCGTGGGCTACAAGGTCATGGCCACCCCGTCGACGCTCGCGACGCTGCGGCGCGGCACCGAGGCCCGGCTCATCACCGCGATGATCGTGCGCGAGGACTCGATGACGCTGTACGGGTTCGTCGACGGCGACGCGCGGGATCTGTTCCTCACACTGCTCGGGGTGTCCGGGGTCGGGCCGAAGATCGCGCTGGCCACACTGGCCGTGTACGACCCGCAGGCGCTGCGGCAGGCGCTGGCCGATGGTGACGTCACCGCGCTGACCCGCGTGCCCGGTATCGGCAAGCGCGGCGCCGAGCGCATGGTGCTCGAACTGCGCGACAAGATCGGACCCGTCAGCGCGGGCGGGGGCGCAGCGGTCGGCGGACACGCGATACGCGGACCGGTGGTGGAAGCCCTTGTGGGTCTGGGCTTCGCCGCCAAGCAGGCCGAGGAGGCCACCGACAAGGTGCTGGCCAACGACCCCGAGGCCACCACGTCGTCCGCGCTGCGCGCGGCGCTGTCCATGTTGGGTAAGAAGTAACCATGGGCCGGTTCGAGGACGACGCCGAGGTCGAGGACCGCGAGGTGTCCCCAGCGCTCACCGTCGGCGAGGGCGACATCGACGCGAGCCTGCGCCCGCGGTCGCTGGGGGAGTTCATCGGGCAGCCCCGCGTGCGCGAACAGTTGCAACTCGTGCTTGAGGGCGCCAAGAAACGCGGCGGCACGCCGGATCACATCCTGCTGTCGGGTCCACCGGGCCTCGGCAAGACCTCGCTGGCGATGATCATCGCGGCCGAACTCGGCTCGTCGTTGCGCGTCACGTCAGGCCCTGCGCTGGAACGCGCCGGTGACCTCGCGGCCATGCTGTCCAACCTCGTCGAACACGACGTGCTGTTCATCGACGAGATCCACCGCATCGCGCGGCCCGCCGAGGAGATGCTCTACCTCGCGATGGAGGATTTCCGCGTCGACGTCGTGGTCGGCAAAGGCCCTGGGGCGACATCGATTCCGCTCGAGGTCGCACCGTTCACGCTGGTCGGGGCCACCACCCGCTCGGGCGCGCTGACCGGACCGCTGCGCGACCGCTTCGGCTTCACCGCGCACATGGACTTCTACGAGCCGGTCGAACTCGAACGCGTGCTGGCGCGTTCGGCCGGGATCCTCGGCATCGAACTCGGGGCCGAGGCCGGCGCCGAGATCGCCCGGCGCTCGCGCGGCACGCCACGCATCGCCAACCGGTTGCTGCGCCGCGTACGCGACTTCGCCGAGGTGCGTGCCGACGGCATCATCACCCGCGACATCGCGAAGTCCGCACTCGAGGTCTACGACGTCGACGAGCTCGGTCTCGACCGCCTCGACCGTGCGGTGCTCTCGGCACTGACCCGCAGCTTCAACGGCGGGCCGGTGGGCGTCTCGACGCTGGCCGTGGCGGTCGGTGAGGAGGCCACCACGGTCGAAGAGGTGTGTGAACCGTTCCTGGTGCGCGCCGGCATGATCGCCCGCACACCGCGCGGACGGGTCGCCACGCCACTGGCATGGACCCATCTGGGCTTGCAGCCACCGGTCACAGGGATCGGTCAGGCCGGACTGTTTGACTGACGCCATGACCGTCGCCGGGTTGGTGTTCGCCGCGCTCGCCGCGGTACTGCATGTCTACATCTTCGTCATGGAGTCGCTGACCTGGACGTCGGCGCGTACACGCGCGACCTTCGGCACCACCGCCGAAGAGGCCGAGGCCACCAAGAAACTCGCGTACAACCAGGGCTTCTACAACCTGTTCCTGGCGATCGTCACGGCCGTCGGCATCGGGTCGATCGTGTTGGGGCACAACGCAGTCGGTGTGGCCCTGGTACTCGCGGGCGTCGGGTCGATGCTCGCGGCGGCCCTGGTGCTGCTGGTCAGTTCGCCTGACAAGGCGCGGGCCGCCCTCACACAGGGTGCCTTTCCGTTGCTCGCCGTCGTGTTCGTGGTGCTCGGCCTTCTGCTCTGATCCCGACCGGATTGCCGCCATCCGGCCCGGCCACCTTTGATATCAAACGTTTGACCCTGTTTTTCGCTCGTTGGTAGCTTGCGCCACAGAGAGTTTTTCGCCTTCTACGCATCACATTCGACGCGGAATTGGAGTCTTCGATGACCCGGTTCATCGACATCTCGATGTCTTTGGAGAACGACGTCCCGGCAGATCCGCCTGGTTACGAGTTCTCCATCGAGTACACCAGCCACCAGGACACGCTGCCGATGCTGCAGCGTCGCTACGACGGACTGCAGCCCGAAGAGCTGCCGAACGCCGAGGCCTTCGCGCTGGAAACCGTTCACCTGTCGACACACAACGGCACGCACGTCGACGCGCCCTGGCACTACTCGTCGATGATGGAGGACGGCAGCCGTCCGCGCACCATCGACGAGATGCCGCTGGACTGGTTCCTGCGTCCCGCGGTCAAGCTCGACTTCCGGCATCTCGACGACGGTTACGTCGCCACCGCGGCCGACGTCCAAGGCGAACTCAAGCGCATCGGCTACACGCTGCGGCCACTGGACATCGTGGTGGTCAACACCTCGGCGGGCGCGAAGTTCGGCACGCCGGAGTACCCGCAGAGCGGCTGCGGTCTGGGCCGCGAGGCAACCCTGTGGCTGTGCGACCAGGGGGTGCGTGTGGTGGGCACCGATGCGTGGAGTTGGGACGCGCCGTTCTCCTACGTCGCCGAACGGTATGCCCGTGACCGCGACGCCTCGATCATCTGGGAGGGCCACAAGGCCGGCAGGCGCACCGAGTACTGCCAGATCGAAAAACTGCGCCACCTCGACCAATTACCCGATCACGGATTCACCATCGCCTGCTTCCCGGTGAAGATCCACGCGGCCTCTGCGGGCTGGACCCGCGCCGTGGCCATGATCGACGACACGAACGGAGCCAACTGATGACCGAAACCCACACCAGGGTCGACCACGTCGCTGCGATGACGCACCTGGACCGCAAGCCCACCACGTTCGACTCCTACAAGGACCGCTACGAGACGATCCGCATGGAGCGCACCGACGGCGTCCTGGAGTTGCACTTCCACACCAACGGTGGTCCGCTGCAGTGGAGTCTGTTGGCGCACAACGAGTTCGAGGACGCTTTCCTCGAAATCGGCCGTGACCGAGAGAACGACGTTGTCATCATGACCGGAACCGGTGAGGAGTTCAGCGGGCCCGCGATCGCCCCCGGACAACACCCCAACCGCCGTACCATGACCCCGGAGACCTACGACCCCATCCAGTGGGAGGGCAAGCAGCTGCTGCCGAACCTGCTTTCCATCGAGGCGCCGGTGATCGCCGCGATCAACGGGCCTGCCGTGCGTCACGCCGAGATCCCGCTGGTCTCCGACATCGTGCTGGCCACCGAGGACACCTATTTCCAGGACACCGCACACTTTCCCGGCGGCATGGTGCCCGGTGACGGCATGCACATCGTGATGCCACTGCTCATGGGTCCCACCAGGGCGCGCTACTTCCTGCTGACCGGACAGCAACTGTCGGTCGCCGAAGCGCGCGAGATCGGGCTGGTGAACGAGGTGGTGCCCCGCGACGACCTGCTGAGCCGGGCCAGGGAACTGGCCGCACAGCTGATGCGGCAACCGCGACTGGTGCGCCGCTACAGCCGCACGGTGCTCACCGAGGATCTCCGTCAGCGTATGCACGGCCTGCTCGGGTACGGCCTCGCACTCGAGGGCCTCGCACGTATGAAGAGTTGACGGCTCTTTCGGCCATTCCACATTCGATCTCGACGAGGAGAGCGATGGACACCAGGACCGCCCCCGGCAGGTGGCCGAAGCGGCATGCCCTCGAATTCGCCACGGGACAAGCGCGGTTCGTCGACGACATCCGGCCGCAGGGTCTGCTGCACATGGCGGTGGTCCGCAGCACGCGTGCACACGCTCGAATCGTCTCGGTCGATGTGTCGGCGGCGGCCGCCCGCCCGGGGGTGGTGCTGGTGCTCGACGCCCACGAGGCGGCCCGGCACCTCGAAACACTGCCGTACCAGTTCGGCGCACCCGAACTGCTCGGCGCCCGCAATGTCGCACTGCAGGCCCTCCCGGTCGACAAGGTCCGCTACGTCGGAGAACCCGTCGCAGTCCTCGCGGCGGAGAACCCCCGCGCCGCACGGGCCGCCGCGGCGGCCGTGGCGGTCGAATACGACGACCTCCCCGAGGCACCGCGGCCGCATGAATACCTCGGCGCCAGTGTGCTTTCGGCAGAACAGCGCGAACATGTCGTCACCGAGAACCATTTCTCCAGCGGCGACCCCGACGGTGCGCTGGCGCGCGCCGAGCATGTCCTCGACGCCGAGTTCACCGTCGGCCGCAGCACCACCGCACCGCTGGAGACGCGGGGATACGTGGCGTCATGGGATCCGAGCGCCCAGCGGCTGACCGTCCACGCCTCACACCAGCAGCCGTTCCAGTTGCGCGACGAACTCGCCGAGGTGCTGCGCCTTGAGCCCGAGGCGATCCGGGTCGTGGTCCCGAATGTCGGCGGATCGTTCGGCCTCAAGATGACCGGCCAGGTCGAGGAGCCGTTGGTGTGCCTGCTCAGCATGCTGTGCGAGCGGCCGGTCAAGTGGATCGAATCACGGGCCGAATGCTTTTTGGGTGGCGGGCGTGAACAGATCCACCGTGTGCGAGCCGGTTTCGGCGGTGACGGACGTGTCGAGGTGTTCACCGACCACATGGTGGTGCCGGTCGGCGCACGATCGGTGTCGCCGGGATGGCGGCAGGCCTACGTGAGTGCGGCCAGTTTGCCTGGGCCGTACGACATCCCACACGTCGACGTCACCTCGCGCGTGGTGACGACCAACCTTCCGCCGTGGCATTCCTGCCGGGGATTCGGCAAGGAGGCCCCCGTGTTCGTCATGGAACGCGTGATGGACCTCATCGCCCGCCGGTTGCGCCTCGACCCCGCCGAGGTGCGACGCCGGAACTTCCTTCCCACCAGTGCGTTTCCACACCGGATGCCGTCGGGCTACCAGATCGACAGCGGTGACTACCGCGCGGTCCTCGACCGCGTCATCGACATCTCGGGATATGCCGGCACACACCGGCAGCCCTCGTCGGCCACCGTGCGCCGCGGCGTCGGCATCTCGTTCGAGATCACCCCCGAAGGCGGCGGCCACGCATCGGGCCGATTGGCCCCGAACGTCACACCCACCGTCGCCGCCGACGAGAGCGCGACGGTCCGTCTCGACCGCGATGGGCACGTCACGGTGCTCAGCGGGGTCACCAATCCTGGCGGTGGCAACGACACCGCGCTGGCCCGGCTGGCCGCCGAAACACTCGGCACCACAACCGAGAACGTGACCGTGGTCCAGGGCGACACCAGCCTGTGCCCACCAGGAACGGGCAACGCCAGCAGTCGCGGTGTCGCCGTGGGCGGCGCGGCCGTGGTGCTCGCGGCCCGCGACATGGCCGACGAACTACGGCGCACGGCCGCGGCGACGCTGGGCTGCGCGCCGCACGAGGTCACACTCGCCGACGACGCCGCGCATGCCGCCAGTGGTGCGTCCATCCCGCTGCGGAACCTGTGCGCGCGCGCCGCCGAGTGCGGCGAACTGTCGTACACCCGCAGTTACCGCCCCACACCGCCGGACGATCCGGCCTACCGCTACAGCTATCCCTACTTCTCCAGCGGCGCGTACGTGGCCGAGGTCGACGTCGACACCGCGACCGGCGTGGTCAAGGTGCATGCGATCACCGCGGTGCACGACTGCGGACGCGTCGTGGAACCCGTGCTCGTCGAGGGACAACTGCAGGGCGCGATCGCCATGGGCATCGGACTCGCCCTGTACGAGGACAACCGATTCGAGGCCGACGGTGCGCCGGCCACGCGCACCTTCAAGGAGTACATGGTGCCGCGCGCCAACGACCTGCCCGACTTCGTCATCCGCCACCACGAGACCCCGGCGCCCACCACCCTGCTGGGCGCCAAGGGGGCCGGTGAGGCCGGTGTCGGGGGAGCACTGGCCGCGGTCGCCAACGCGATCGACGACGCGCTTCAGGGCGCCCAGCACGGGGCGGGCGAGCCGATCGCGACCGTGACGAGCGTTCCCCTGGACCCACCGACGGTGCTGTCACTGATCCCCGAACCGCGAGGCCTCGGATGAGCGCCTTCCGGACGGTGCTGCCGCGCAACCGAGACGACGTCGCCAAGAGCCTCGCCGACATCGTCGGGGGCGGCGGCGACGCGCTGATCGTCGGCGGCGGAACGCTGACGGTGCCCGCGCTCGTTCGCGGCGACATCACCGCGACCCACGTCGTCGACCTCGGCAAAGCGGATCTCGACGGCATCGAATTCGGCCAGGAGGCAGCCGAAATCGGCGCGTCGGTGAGCTATCAGCAGATCCTGGAGTCCCGGCGGATCCGTCGTGACCTGCCGTTGCTGCACCGGCTGTGCTCAGGTATCACCGGCGGTATCCAGATCCGCAACCAGGGCACCGTCGTCGGGGCACTGTGCGCCGCGCGGCCCCAGTCCGACATTCCGGCGGCCTTGGTGGCGCTGGGCGCCGAGGTGCTGATCCACTCGACCTCGGGAACCCGGATCGTGGACGCGCAGACGTTTCTGCGCGGTGCCGAGCAGACCGACCTCGCAACCGGCGAGTTCGTCACCGCAGTACGCGTACCGTGGCCCGCCACAGCGGGTTTCGGATATGTCAAGCTCAAATCCGCCGAATCGTCCTGGCCCGTGGTCACGGCCGCGGCCGTGCTGCCAGGTCATGTCGTGCTCGGCGGCGTCGCGAAAGTCCCGCAGTTGATCCGACTTCCGGACCCCGGCATGGTCCGCACCGTGGTGGCCGAACATGTCGACCGCATCCCGCCCACGCAACGCTGGGCGGACCTGCGGGCCGACTGGAACTACCGACGGCGAGTCGCGCCTGAGATCGCCGCGCGCGCCGTCGAACAGGGGGTGGACCATGTCTGACACGGTCGACATCAGCGTCGAGGTCGACGGAGATCCGGCCCATCTCACCGTCGAGGCCGACCTCACGCTGCTCGACGTGCTGCGCGAGGAACTCGGGCGTACCGAGGTGCGTGCCGGTTGCCGCAACGGCGACTGCGGAACCTGCACCGCGGTTGTCGACGGGCGCTGCGTGAAAACCTGCCTGATCCTCGCGGCCAGGGCCGACGGTGCCCGCGTGAAGACCATCGCCACACTGTCCGACGGCGACCGACCGGACGCGGTTCAGCGCGCGTTCATGGAGCAGTACGGCTTCCAGTGCGGTTTCTGCCTGCCCGGCATGCTGCTCGCGGCGACCGACCTGCTCGACCGCGACCCGAACCCTTCCGCCGCCGCCATCCGGGATGCCTTGAGCGGCAACCTCTGCCGGTGCACCGGCTACACCAACGCGGTGCGCGCCGTGCAGCGCGCAGCGGAACTTCGCAACCAGCCCCCGAGCTGACACACCTTCACACGCACACCGGGCGAATGGCGCCGCGGTGGTGATCCACCTTGCCCTGAGGAGGTCCGATGTCCATCCCCAACGACCATCTGGTCGATGTCGCCATCCGGCAGGAACACCGTGCGCAGCACCGGTTCCGCACACTGCTCGGGGCGGGCGTCGGCAACACGCTCGAATGGTACGACTGGAGTGTCTACGCGATCTTCGCGCCGTTTTTCGCTCATCAGTTCTTCGTCGGCGACGGCGGCACGGGAGCCGTGCTGTCCACGCTGGCGGTGTTCGCCGTCGGGTTCCTCATGCGCCCGGTCGGCGGATTCCTGTTCGGCTGGCTGGCCGACCGGCGCGGCAGGCGGTTCTCGATGACCACGTCGATGCTCCTGATGGCGGCGGGCAGCCTGGTGATCGGTGTGGCGCCGGTGCAGGCCGATGTGGGCATCTGGGCGGCCGTCATCCTGATCGTCGCCCGGCTCGCGCAGGGACTGGCGCACGGCGGTGAGATCGCGGCGTCCTACACCTACATCGCGGAGGTCGCACCGCCGGCCCGGCGCGGACTGTGGTCGACCAGCCTGTACGTGTCGGTGACGGCGGGCATCGTGCTGGCGTCGGTGATCGGCGCGGCCGCCAGCAGCATCCTGGGCGCCGACGCCCTCGCACAGTGGGCGTGGCGGTTGCCCTTCCTGCTCGGCGGCCTGCTCGGCGTCGTCGGACTGTACCTGCGGCGCAGTCTGCCCGAAACCGAGGCGTTCCTGGCCGAGGACACCGGACCGGCACAGCAGCCCGCCACCACACGGGACGTGATCCGCGGATTGCGCAGCCACAAGGCCAGTCTCGCGCGCATGGTCGGGTTCAGCCTGGCGAGCACCGTGGTGGTCTACACGTGGGCCATCGGCATCTCGGGGTTCGCGATCAGCACGCGCGGGGTTCCCGCGGGCGCGGCGCTGTGGGCGACCGTGGCCGCCAACCTGGTCTTCATGGCCACGCTTCCGTTGTGGGGCAAACTGTCCGACCGCTACGGACGCAGACCGGTGTTCATCACGTACTCGATCGCGTTCATGGTGCTGTCGTTCCCGCTCCTGGCGGCCATCGACGACTCACCGGTCCGGCTGTTCCTCATCGTGTCGGTCGCGCTGTTCTTCCTCGGCGCGTTCGTCGGCATCATGCCCGCCTACTTCGCCGAACTCTTCCCGACCCACGTGCGCGCGTCGGGCATCGGTGTGCCGTACTCCTTCACGGTCGCGGTGTTCGGCGGCACGGCCCCGTACATCGCGACGTGGCTGGCGAGCCACCACCTCGAGTGGATCTTCGCGCTGTATAGCGTGGTCCTTGCCGCCATCGGGCTCGTCACGACGTTGCTGAGCCCGGAGACCAGGGGCCGGAACCTGTTGTGACACATGCGGGGCTGAAACACACCCCCTCGGATCGCGCGATCGTTGCCTAGGCTCGCATCCGAGGGAAGGAAACACACCTATGACGATGATGTTGGTGCACTACGTCGGCAACGCCGACAGTCGGTTCGACCGCGACTACTACATGACCGAGCACGTGCCGTTGGTCGAGCGCACGTGGGGCCCGCACGGACTGCGATCCGCCGAGGTCTATTTCGCGGCCGAGGCGGGTGAGGCGGACGGTGTGATCACGATCTGCCTGTGCCACTTCGAGGATCGCGACGCGATGGAAAAAGCGCTGTCGGCACCGGAGACCGCGGCGGTCATGGACGACGTTGCCAACTTCACCGACATCGCGCCGGTCCGCACCGTCATGGAACGCGGGGTAGGCGGCGCGACGTGACGGCCACGGGGACGGGTTGGTGACCGGACCAGGGAGGCGGCGTCGGCCTACGCTCGCCGACGTCGCCGACATCGTGGGGGTGGACCCGAGCCTGGTGTCGCGGGTGCTGCGCAACGACCCGCGGGGCTTCGCGTCGACGAGGACCCGCGAACGCATCGTGGCGGCCGCCGAGAAGATCGGCTACCGCGCCAACGCCGCGGCGCGTGGGCTGCGCAGCTCGCGCACCATGGCACTCGGCCTGCTGCTTCCCGGGTTCACCAGCCCGGTCTACTCCGCGATCGTGCACGGGGTCGAGGCCCGCGCCAAAGAGCACGGGTACGGCCTGGTGCTCGGAACACACGCCGCGGGTGATCCACACGAGACCATGACCTCGATGCTCATGCACGGCAGCGTCGACGCCCTCCTGGTCGCGTCCGGCCGGATCGAGGATCAGGCGCTGCGCCGGTTGGTCCAGGAGGTGCCGCAGACGGTGGTGCTGGTGAACCGCCAGGTGCGTGGCATATCCGCGAGCGTGGTGCTCAGGGATGCCGACGCCGCGGCCGTCGCGGTGCGCCACCTCGTCGAACTGGGGCACCGTCGCATCTGCGGCGTGTTCGGGCCCGCGACGCTCGACACGATGGTGCGCCGCAGGCACGGGTTCGCCACCGAGTGCGCGGCCAACGGCGTCGAGTCCTCGGCGATCGAGCTGCCCGAGCGCAACCATGCCGCCGGATTCGAGGGCGCCATGCGTGCGCTCGAACGCGGCAACCCCCCGACCGCGATCGTCGCCGCGACGTTCCCGATGGCCGTGGGTGTGCTGGCGGCCCTGCACCAGCGGGGGATCGCGGTACCGTCCGCGATGTCGGTGCTCGCGCTGCACGACGACAACCTCGCGAGCTATCTCATCCCTCCGCTGACCGCGGTGTCGCTGCCCACCGAACGGCTCGGCGCCGAAGCGGTCGAACTCGCGATCGCGATGGTCGGAGGCGGCCAACCGCGCCGGGTCGTGGTGCCCGACGAACCGCACATCGTGCTGCGCGGTTCCACCGCGGCACCGTGATATCAAACGATTGCCGCCGGGGGCTCCTGGAAATTGGCTTCGGCGTCGAGGCCGACCGGGTCCGGAGATCCTCACGAAAGCCGTTGCGGGTAGATCGATCATCCGAAGGGATACGCCCATGCATTCCGATGCCAGTGTCGAACAGGCCTCCACGATGGTCGAGGTACTGAAGCGTTTCTACGTCGCGGAGACGGCGTACCTGGGCTCGGACGACAAGGACTTCTCGATCGTCGCGCCGACGCTTCACCCGGATTGTGTTGTGCTGCACCCGCAGTCGCTGCCCTATGCCGGACGGTGGGTGGGTCACGAGGGTGTCGAACGCTGGCTCAGGGCGTTCGGGGACACCTGGTCGGCTTTGGAGGTCACCGACCCGGTCTTCTACCCGTCGGGATCGGACACGGTGTTCGTCCGCTGCCACGTTCGCGCAGTGGCGCGCGCCACCGGAACCGAGATCGACTGGCCCATGCTGCAGATGATCACGATCAGAGACCGGTTGATCGGCGAGATCGAGCCGTTCATGTGGGACACCGCGGCGACGCTGGAGAAACTGCGGCCGCAAACCTGATGTGGCCGCGGTCCTTGTGGGACCGCGGCCACGCCAGGGGGATTCTTCCCTTGTGGGGAAGTCTGTTACAGCAATCCGAGCATCTGCAGGTTGCTGATGTACTTGACGATCACGTCGGCCGTGACGTGCGGAATGTCCTTGTCGGGGCCGATCTTCGCGTCCTGCACCGCGGCACGGAACCGGTCGGTGGGTGCCATGGCACCGCACACGGGCGGTGAGGGCTGCTGATAGTTGTGCAGCAGCGGCAGCAGCGAGGCCTGACGTTGCCGTTCCGGCAGGGCCCGCAGTGCGGTTTCGAACCGGCTCAGCCAGGTGGCGTAGTCGTCGACGCGGTGCACGGGGTAGCCGGCCTCGATCAGCCAGTCCACGTACTCGTCGAGGCCGATGCCGTCGTCGTACGGGTTCATCACGTGGAACGTCTCGAATCCGTCGGTGACCTGCGAGCCGATGGTGGAGATCGCCTCGGCGATGAACTCCACGGGCAGCCCGTCGTAGTGGGCGCGCTGCCGGTTGCCGTCCGCATCGAGTTCGTAGAACGAACCGGGCGCGATGCCGGTCGCCACGAGGCTCAGCATCAGGCGGGTGAACATGTCCGGCAGGTTCAGCTGACCCGAGTAGGTCGTGTCGGCCAGGATCATGTCGCAGCGGAACACCGAGACCGGCAGACCACACCAGTCGTGCGCCTCCCGCAGCAGGACCTCGCCGGCCCACTTGCTGTTGCCGTAGCCGTTGGCGTACGAGTCGTCGACCCGGCGCGTCGCGCTGATCTCGCGGATGTCGGCGTCCTCGACGAACGCCTCGGGGGAGATGCCCTGTCCCACACCGATCGTCGAGACGTACACGTACGGCTTGATCGTGGTGGTCAGCGCGATCCGGATGAGTTCGGCGGTGCCGAGCGCATTGGGTCCGAACATCTGGCTGTACGGCAGGACGTGATTGACCAGGGCGGCCGGATCGACGATCAGATCGACGGTGTCGGCCAGTCGCTGCCACGTGTCGTGGTCGAGACCCAGATCGGCCTCGCCCTTGTCACCGGCGATCACCTCGAGGTGATCGGCTGCCAGCGCGCGGTAGTGCTCGAGCAGTGTCGCGTCCCCGGTGTCGAACGTGGCGTCCAGACGCGCCCGGGCCTCGTCGTCGCTGCGGGCGCGCACCAGGCAGATCACCTTGCCGTCCACCAGGTCCATGCGCTCCAGCCATTCCAGCGCCAGATAGCGGCCCAGGAACCCGGTGGCGCCGGTCAGCAGCACGGTGCGGATCTCGGTGCCCGAACGCGGCAGACCCGGCGCGGCGGACAGGGTCTTGGCGTCGATGAACTTGCCCAGGGCGAGATCACGCGCGCGCACCTCGGTGGCGTCGCGCCCGTGCACCGACGCGTATGTGGGGCGCTTGGAGCCGCGCAGTTCGCCCTCGATGTAGGCCGCGACGCCTGCCAGGTCGGTGGCCGGGCTGACGATGACGCCGACCGGCACGTCGACATCGAAGATCTCGTGCAACAGGTTCGAGAAGCTCAAGGCCGACAACGAATCTCCACCCAGATCGGTGAAGTGCGCATCGGACCGCAGATCCGTGACGGAGGCACCGAGCAGTGCGACCGCGGCGCGGCTGACGGTCTCGACCACGGGCCGGTCGGCTCCGTTGCGGCGCAACTCGCGCAACTCGTTGGCCTGCCCCTCGGCCAGGTCGGTGTAGAGCTGTTCGAGGCGTTCGCCGTAGTGCGCCTTCAGTTTCGGCCGGGCCAGCTTGCGGATACCGGTCAGCAGGCCGTTCTCCAGCGTGAAAGGTGTTGTCTCGACGAGGAAGTCACGCGGGATCTCATACGACTGCAATCCGGCGGCTCGTGCCGCGTCCTGCAGTGAGTCGCTGATGCGCGACTTGAGTTCGTCACCGTCCCAACGTGACAGTGCCTCTTCGGTCGGGACCACGACCGCCAGCAGATAGGACCGCGCGCTGTTGCCGTAGACGTAGATCTGGCGTACCAGGGGGCTGTCGCCGAACACCGCCTCCAGCTTGGAGACCGTGACGAATTCGCCCTGCGACAGTTTCAGCACGTTGTTGCGGCGGTCGAGGTATTCGAGATGGTCGGGCCCGAGCTCGGCGACGATGTCGCCGGTGCGGTAGTACCCGTCCTCGTCGAACATCTCGGCGGTGATCTCCGGACGCTTGTAGTAGCCGGGGAACATCTGCTCGGACTTGACCAGAAGTTCGCCGCGCGGGTAGGGCCGGTCCGTGGCGAAGTAGCCGAGATCGGGCACGTCGACCAGCTTGTAGTCGATGACCGGCGGGCGCTGGATCTGCCCGTCGATGAACACCGCGCCGGCCTCGGTGGAGCCGTAGCCCTCCAGCAGATGCATGTCGAGCAGGTCCTCGACCCAGCTCTTCATCTCCGCCGAGATGGGAGCCGATCCGGTCAGGGCCGAAACGAATCGCCCGCCGAGCAGTTGGGTGCGGACCTCTTCGAGGACTGCGGCTTCGGCTCGGTCCTCGGATCCCTCGGCGCGGCGGTTGTCGAGGCGGCTCTGGTACTCCTGGAACAGCATGTCCCAGATGCGAGGAACGAAGTTGAGCTGCGTGGGCCGCACGAGGGCGAGGTCCTCCAGGAAGGTGGACAGGTCGCTGCGTGCGGCGAAGTACGCGGTTCCGCCGCTGGCGAGTGTGCTGCACAGGATGCCGCGCCCCATGACGTGACTCATGGGCATGAAGTTCAGGGTGATTGACGGCATCACGCCGAGGGTCTCGTCCCACCGGGCCTTGGACCCGGCCTGCCACATCGTGGCGGTCTTGGACTCGGGGTACATCGCGCCCTTGGGAGTGCCGGTGCTGCCGGAGGTGTAGATGAGAAGGGTCAGCGGGTCGGTCTCGTCGGGCACGTAGAGCGGTGCGTCGGCGAGTGACCGCCCGCGGTCCAGTACGTCGGTGATCGTCTCGACGACGACGCCGGTGCCTGCGAGCTTGCCCTTGGCCGCCTCGAACGCCTCACGCTGATCGTCGACCTCGTGGCTGTAGTCGAACACCACCAGTCGCGACGGCGCGGGCCCGGACTCGACGAGAGCGACTGCGTCGGCGAGGAAGTCGACGCTCGACGCGATCACCTTGGGCTCGGTCTCGGCGACGATCGGCTGCAGTTGGGCCACCGGCGCACTGGTCTGCAGCGGTACGGACACGGCGCCGAGTTCGAGCAGGGCGATGTCGATCGTCGTGTAGTCGACACTGGTGAAACCCAGGATGGCCACGCGGTCACCGGCATTCACCGGATGGTTGTGCCAGGCATTGGTCACGGCCTGGATCCGGCCTGCGAGCTGACGGTAGGTGATGGTGTCGAAGCGGGGCAGGAGCTTCGCGGTGGTGCGGCCTTCTTCGTCGGTGACGAACTCGACGGCGCGCTTGCCGAGCGCAGGGCGGTCCGCATAGCCGGCCAGAATCTGTTTGACCGCGGCAGGAAGGCGCAACTCCGGATCGGCGGCAGCCGCGCTGATCGCCTCGTCGGGACGGGCGGCGGCGAACTGCGGGTCGGTTTCGAACAAGTGGTCAATGCGCCGGTTGAAGCGGTCTTCGCGCGTTTCGATCGTCATATGAAATCCCCTGAGCAAATAAAAACTAAGTTCGGCACGGTGTGGCACCTGATGGTTACTACGCTTGTCTATGTAATTTGATTCCTTTTTGACCACTCCATTTGGTGCGATCTGCATCACTTTCGGCTTGGCGGATGGTGACGCTCACGGCAAACGACGCGCGGCGCTGCGCGCCGGAGTTATGCCGTTAGTAAAACTAAGTTGATTCCCGGTGTCCTGTGTCCAGCCTGCTGATGTGCTGTGAGTTCGTGGGCGTCGCACGCGGAACGCGCGCGTCTCGTCAGTGAATCGCGGGCACGGCGGCCGCGGGCTCGCGGCGACCGGCGAGGACCTCGACGATCGCGACCGGATCGGGTACCGCGACGAGCAGATCGCGCGTCGCCGTCAGCGCGGCGCCGGACGGCTCGACGTCACCGACCGTGGCCGCCAGGTCCAGCAGGTGCACGGTCGCCTCCATGAGCGCGACCTCCGCCACCACCGCCAACGTCGTACTGCCCACGACGGGGTAGCGGATGACGGTGTCGTGTGGCCTGGTCATCTCCGGCATGGCCCGCACTCGGCGCGCGCATTCGGCGAACCGGTTCGCTGCGTCCTCGGGTGTCAACGCCGTGGCCTCCGTGGCGGCCCGCTCGGCGATCCGGCCCGCGGTGGTGGTGGCCACGCCGTCGGGTTGGTTGAAGATGCGCAACAACTGTGCGGCGTCGGTCACCGCGGCGTCCCCCGAAACGGTTGCCGCCGCCAGTGACTCGAACGTCGTGACCTCGGGACACACGTGGGCGACCAGCGATCGCACGTCCCATCCCTCGCACCGTGTGCGGGCGCGCCACTGCGCCGCGGTGAGGCCGGCGCACCGGCGCCCCCACCGTTCCCACGCGTCGGCCAGCGTCTCGACCATCACCACGTCGCCAACCCCACGCGTCATGCGCCCAGCCTAGGAAGGTGCCGCCGAACGTGTCACGACGGTTCGCCGGGTCACCGCGCGGGTATCCGCAGTTTCGTCAAAGGAGGCATCATGACCGATTACGAGACCCGCGGTGGTCGCCTGACAATGCCGCGCAGCCGCGGCGCCGCCAGCGGATTGTTGCTGGTGGTACTGGGCATCTATGGCGCACTGATCCCGTTCGTCGGCCCGTATCTCGACTTCGCGTTCACTCCGGATCAGCCCTGGGCGTGGACGACGGCGCGTGGCTGGCTCGAGGTACTCCCCGGCGCGGCCACCGCACTCGGCGGCTTCCTGCTCCTGACGTCGGGCAACCGGCTGAGCGCGATGCTCGGCGGCTGGCTCGCGGTGCTGGGCGGGGCGTGGTTCGTCGTCGGCCGGGCGCTGGCCGGGCCGCTCGGGCTGGGCAACCCCGGATCACCCGTGGCGGTCACCGACGCCAAGCGCGTGACCCTGGAACTGGCGTACTTCGGCGGTCTGGGTGCGCTGATCATCCTGCTGGCGGCCATGGCGCTGGGCCGGCTGTCGGTCCGCAGTGTGCGCGACGTCGCCTATGCGCGCAGGCCGCTGGCCGGCGACCGCGCCGAGACCCGCTATGACGACCGAGTCGACGCGCCCGCCGACACGCACGTCGTGGACGCGCCGACGACGCAGATGCCCGCCCAACCGGTTGCGGCCACGGCGACGCCGACCACCTCGATGCCGGCTTCGCAGCACACCGAGTCGATGCGCGCACCGCGACGCAGGCGTTTCGGCGGGCTGTTCGGTCGCAGGCACACAACCGCGCACTAGTGTCCTGAGTCATTAATTCGGGCGCAGTAGTTGGCGATGCTGGCCAGGATTTGATCGGCGGTCTTGGTCCAGACGTAGGGCTTGGGGTTGTCGTTCCAGGTGTCGATCCACGCTCGGATGTCGGCGTTGAGTTGCCGAACTGAGGTGTGGGTGGAGCGTCGCAGCTTCTTGGTGGTCAGCTCGGCGAACCAGCGTTCCACGAGATTGAGCCAGGACGAGCTGGTCGGGGTGAAGTGCAGGACAAATCTGGGATGGCCTGTCAGCCAACGTTTTACCGCAGGGGTCTTGTGCGTGGAGGCGTTGTCGAGAACCAAGTGCACATCAAGATCGTCGGGGACCTCGACGTCGATCTTCTTGAGAAAAGCCAGAAACTCCGTGGCTCGGTGGCGAGAGTGCAGGGCGCCGATCACCTTGCCGGTGGTCAGGTCGAGAGCGGCGTAGAGGCTGGAGGTGCCGTGGCGAACGTAGTCATGGCTGGCCCGCGCCGGGGTGCCGGGCAACATCGGGAACACCGGTTGGGTCCGGTTCAGTGCCTGGATCTGGGTTTTCTCGTCCACGCACAGCACCAAGGCCCGTTCCGGTGGGTTCAGGTACAGCCCGACGACATCGCGGACCTTGGCCACAAACAGCGGGTCTTTCGACAGTTTCCACGAGTCCTGCTTGTGGGGAGCCAGTCCGAACGCTCGCCAGACGCGCGAGACCATCGACTGACTCAACCCCAGATGGGCAGCCATCGAGCGGGTTGACCAATGGGTGGCATCAGGCGGGGTGGTCTCCAACGTCGCGGTGATCAACGCTTCGATCTGCTCGTCACCGACAACCCGCGGCCGACCCGGACGTGGTTCATCAACGAGGCCGTCCAGTCGCAGCTCAGCGAACCGATTGCGCCAGCGCCGCACCGTGCCGATCGACAACTCCAGGCGATCGGCCAGTTCAGTATTGGACCCACCATCGGCAGCTGCCAACACAATTCGAGCCCGCATGGCCAGGCCGGCAGCACTCGTACGTCGCCGCGCCCAGCCCTCCAACTCGGCCCGCTCATCAGCGGACAACACAATCTCAGCGGCATGAGGAGTCGGCACGACCTAGTTTAACAACTAGGCCGCAATTAATGACTCAGGACACTAGGTGTATCGGGGGAGCGCCGGCTCCCCCGAGGTGTCACGCGCCGCGGAGGACCTCTTCGAGGACGTCGAGTCCCTCGTTGAGCAGATCGTCACCGATCGACAACGGCGGCAGGAAACGCACCACGTTTCCGTAAGTGCCGCAAGACAATACGATCACCCCCGCGGCGTGCGCACCTGCGCACAGGGCCTTGGTCAGGTCGGCATCGGGTTCGGTGGTGCCGGCCTTGACCAGTTCCATCGCGATCATCGCGCCGCGGCCCCGCACATCCCCGATGCGGTCGTCCTCGGCCTGCAGGCGTCCCAGCCGGTCCTTCATGATCTTCTCGATCTGCTGCGCACGCGCCACGAGCCCCTCGGATTCGATGGTCTCGATGGTCGCCAGCGCGGCCGCGCACGCGATCGGGTTGCCACCGTACGTGCCACCGAGTCCCGACACGTGCGGCGAGTCCATGATCTCGGCGCGTCCGGTGACCGCCGACAGCGGCAGGCCGCCTGCGATGCCCTTGGCGGTGACGATCAGATCGGGATCGATGCCCTCGTGCTCGCACGCGAACATCGCGCCCGTGCGCGCGAAACCCGTCTGGACCTCGTCGGCGATGAACACCACATCGTTCTTGCGGCACCAGTCGAGCAGCGTCGGCAGGAAACCGTCGGCGGGCACGATGAAGCCACCCTCACCCTGGATCGGCTCGATGACGACCGCGGCGAGGTTGTCGGCGCCGATCTGCTTGTCGATGACGGTGATCGCACGCTTGGCCGCCAGTTCGCCGTCGGTCGCCAGTTCCTTGCCGAACTCGGCATCGCGGAAGGGATAGGACAGCGGCGCGCGGTAGATCTCCGGCGCGAACGGTCCGAACCCGTGCTTGTACGGCATGACCTTGGCCGTCAGCGCCATGGTCAGGTTGGTGCGGCCGTGATAGGCGTGATCGAACGCGACGACCGCGGGTTTGTGCGTGTGGGACCGCGCGATCTTGACGGCGTTCTCGACGGCCTCCGAACCCGAGTTGAACAGGGCCGAGCGTTTGTCACCGCGGACCGGGGTCAGCCGGTTGAGTTGCTCGCAGACCGCGACGTACCCCTCGTACGGCGTCACCATGAAGCATGTGTGGGTGAAGTCGCCGACCTGGCTGCGCACGGCCTCGACGACCTTCGGCGCGGAGTTGCCCACGGTGGTGACGGCAATGCCTGATCCGAGGTCGATCAGCCGGTTGCCGTCGACATCCTCGACGATGCCGCCGCCGGCCCTGACCGCGTAGACCGGCATCGTGGTGCCGACGCCGCGGGCGACGGCTGTGCCCTTCCTGTCGATCAGTGCCTGGGATCTCGGCCCAGGTATGGCGGTGGCGAGATGGCGGCTCTGCTCGGGATGGCTCACGGCGGACTCCTCGGCCGGAAAGGGGCGTGACAAGGGGCTTGAAAAGTGGAGTGGACATCGCGCGGATCGAGCCTAAACTCCGGCGGCAGTGGTGTAGCCGGTTTTCGACGCGGCTCCGGCGGCAGGTTTTGCCGGCCGGTTCGGCCGGATCCGCGAACACGGTGCGCACCCACCCCGGCCCGGATGTGCGAGCAACGTTAAGGTCCTGACAGCTGTCATTGGTGACCGCGCCATCCGCGGTGCCCTGCTGCAATGGCACACTGGTCAACTACGAGGTGCCGGTCTCGCCTGCGGTGCGGCCACCCTGACCGATACGAATCGACACGAAAGCCCTGTTATGGACCTGGTCATTTTCCTGCCCCTGCTCATCATCATGGGCGCCTTCATGTTCTTCGCGTCGCGGCGCCAGAAGAAGGCCATGCAGGCCACCATCGACCTGCACAACTCGCTGCAGATCGGCGACCAGATCCACACCACCTCGGGTCTGAAGGGCACGATCACCGGGATCAGCGACGATTACGTCGACCTGGAGATCGCTCCCGGCGTCATCACCACGTGGATGAAGCTGGCCGTCCGTGACCGTATCGACTCCGGTCTGGCGCAGGACGACGACGAGCTGAGCGAGCACACGAACGACACGGACGGCTACAAGAACGACTGACCACCTGACCACTCAGGAGCAACACGTACCCTTTGCGTGCTGACGAACTGATCTCAAGGAGACCCAAACAACGTGGCATCGTCTTCGGCGCCGGTGCATCCTGCGCGCTACCTGACGCTTTTTCTGGTGCTGCTTGTCGGCGTCTACTTACTGGTGTTCCTGACCGGTGACAAGAAGCCCGAGCCCAAGCTGGGCATCGATCTGCAGGGTGGCACCCGCGTCACACTGACGGCGCGCACCCCGGATGGTTCGGCACCCACACGGGATGCGCTGAACCAGGCCCAGCAGATCATCAGTGCCCGTGTCGACGGGCTCGGCGTCTCCGGCTCCGAAGTCGTGATCGACGGCGACAACCTGGTCATCACGGTTCCCGGTAACGACGGCAACGAAGCACGCAACCTCGGGCAGACCGCCCGGCTGTACATCCGCCCGGTCATCCACGCGATGGCGGCCCAACCGCCCACGGAGGACGGCCAGCCGCCCGCAGGTGCGCCAGGTGCGCCCGGCGCCCCGGGTGGAGCCCCCGGCGCACCCGGGTTGCCCGGTCTGCCTGGTCTGTCCGGTCTTCCCGGCATGCCGGGAGCTCCAGGAGCCCCCGGCGCCCCGCAGGAGGCGCCGCCGGGCATGCCAGTGCCCGGCGAGGCACCCGGCGGAGAGGCGCCCGCGCCGCCTGCCGGTGAGCAGCCGGCACCCCAGCCGCGGCCGTATCCGCTGGAACCCGCCCCGACGCCCGGCGAGCCCACACCGGCGCCCGCACCGGAACCGGCACCAGGCGAGAATCCGCCCGCCGCACCGGCGCCGGGCGCCGACGGTGACAAGGCCGATCTCGCTCAGCGCATCGCCACGGCCAAGCAGTGGCGCCAGAGCACCGACCCCACCATGCAGATCCTCGGGTTGCAGGTGCAGGCCAACCTGTGCGGCGAGGACGACATCCTGGCAGGCAACGACGATCCGAACCTGCCGCTGATCACGTGCTCCACCGACGGATCGACGGTGTACCTGCTCAACAAGTCGATCATGAGCGGCGAGGAGATCAAGAACGCCACGTCCGGCCTGGACCAGCAGCAGGGCCAGTACGTCGTCGATGTCGAGTTCAAGTCCGGCGGCGCGCAGACCTGGGCGGACTTCACCGCCGCGAATGTCGGCACGCAGACCGCGTTCACGCTGGACTCCAAGGTGGTCAGCGCACCGGAGATCCGTGAGGCCATCCCCGGTGGCAACACGCAGATCACCGGGCAGTTCACCGCCGACTCGGCCAAGGAGCTGGCAAACGTCCTCAAGTACGGTTCGCTGCCGCTGTCGTTCGAGTCGTCGGAGGCCGAGACCGTGTCGGCGACCCTGGGACTGTCCTCGCTGCGGGCCGGCCTGATCGCCGGTGCGATCGGTCTGGCGGCGGTGCTGCTGTACTCACTGCTGTACTACCGCGTGCTCGGCCTGCTGGTCGCGCTGTCGCTGGTCGCCGCGGGTGCGGTGGTGTACGCGATCCTGGTGCTGCTGGGCAGGTACATCGGTTACACGCTCGACCTGGCGGGTATCGCGGGTCTGATCATCGGTATCGGCACCACCGCCGACTCGTTCGTGGTGTTCTTCGAACGCATCAAGGACGAGATCCGGGAAGGGCGGTCGTTCCGCTCCGCGGTGCCACGAGGCTGGGTGCGCGCACGCAAGACCATCGTGTCCGGCAACGCCGTGACCTTCCTGGCCGCCGCGGTCCTGTATGTCCTGGCGATCGGCCAGGTCAAGGGATTCGCGTTCACGCTGGGCCTGACGACCATTCTCGACCTCGTCGTCGTGTTCCTCGTGACCTGGCCGCTGGTGTACCTGGCATCCAAGTCGCCGACGAT
This sequence comes from Mycolicibacterium smegmatis, assembly GCF_001457595.1. Lineage (GTDB taxonomy): Bacteria > Actinomycetota > Actinomycetes > Mycobacteriales > Mycobacteriaceae > Mycobacterium > Mycobacterium smegmatis. The sequence continues at coordinate 3,087,808 of NZ_LN831039.1, forward strand.
GGCCAAACCCAAGCTGAACGGACTCGGCGCGGTGCAGCAGATCGCACGCGAACGCCGAGAGGTTTCGCATGCGACCGCGGGACGGGGTTAGACACATGGCCGCAAAACAGACAAAAGACGACGACACCACCTCGACCGCCGTCGAGGCCACGCCGATCGAGACGTCGGCCGATTCGGCCGCCCTGCCCAAGCACGGGTTCTTCGTCCGGCTGTACACGGGCACCGGCGCTTTCGAGGTCATCGGCAAGCGCAAGCTCTGGTACGCGGTCAGCGGCATCATCGTCGTGATCTCGCTCGCCAGCATCCTGCTGCGCGGGTTCACCTTCGGCATCGACTTCGAGGGCGGCACCAAGGTGTCGCTGCCCGCGGCCGGTGCGCAGGGGACCATCACCGTGCAGCAGGTCGAGGATGTCTTCAACCAGACCCTCGGCCGCTCACCGGAGTCGGTGGTGACCGTCGGCAGTGGCGGATCGGCCACCCTGCAGATCCGCGCCGAGACGCTCACCAACGAGGAAACCGAGGAACTGCGCAACGCGCTGTTCGACACCTTGCAGCCCAAGGGCGCCGACGGACAGCCCAGCAAGCAGGTCATCAGCGACTCGGCGGTGTCCGAGACGTGGGGCGGTCAGATCACCAAGAAGATGGTGATCGCGCTCGTGGTGTTCCTGGTGCTCGCCGCGATCTACATCACGTGGCGCTACGAGCGCTACATGGCGATCTCGGCGCTGGCGACCATGGTGTTCGACATCGTGGTGACCGCGGGCGTGTACTCGCTGGTGGGCTTCGAGGTCACCCCGGCCACGGTGATCGGCCTGCTGACGATCCTGGGCTTCTCGCTGTACGACACGGTCATCGTGTTCGACAAGGTCGAGGAGAACACGCACGGCTTCGAGCACACGACCCGCAGGACCTTCGCCGAACAGGCCAACCTCGCGGTCAACCAGACGTTCATGCGTTCGATCAACACCAGCCTCATCTCGGTGCTGCCGATCGTCGCGCTGATGGTCGTCGCGGTGTGGCTGCTGGGCGTCGGCACGCTGATGGACCTCGCGCTCGTGCAGCTCGTGGGCGTCATCGTGGGCACCTACTCGTCGATCTACTTCGCGACGCCACTGCTGGTGTCGCTGCGCGAACGCACCGAGCTGGTGCGCAAGCACACCCAGAAGGTGCTCAACCGTCGCCAGGCGGGCAAGGGCGCGGTGAAGACCGCCGCCGACGACGCGTCGGAGGAAGCCGACGGCGGCGACACCGTCACCGCGAGCTCGACTCCCGCCGCAGCCAAGCCCGCTCCCGGCGCCCGGCCGGCCCGCCCGTCCGGCGCCAGGACCGGTCGCCCGTCGGGTAAACGGACCAACCGGCGGTAGACCGGATGGCTCACCGGAGCGCCACCGCCCGCGCGCGGGCCGCAGTAGTGCTGGCGGTGCTGTCGCTGCTGGCGGGCGTGGGACTCACCAGCTGCGGCAGCGGCTCGGCCGGCGAGATCGACTACGCCGTCGACGGCACGCTGACGACGTACAACACCAACACCGTCGCCGGGGCCGCCTCGAGCGGGCCGCAGGCGTTCGCCCGCACCCTGACCGGCTTCGCCTACCACGGTCCCGACGGCCAGGTGGTCGCCGACCACGACTTCGGCACGATGTCGGTGGTGGGCCGCGCGCCGCTGGTGCTCGACTACGTCATCAACGACAACGCCGTGTACTCCGACGGCAAACCGATCACGTGTGACGACATGGTCCTCACCTGGGCCGCGCAGTCCGGGCGGTTCCCCGGATTCGATTCCGCGAGCCGCGCCGGTTACCGCGACATCGGTTCGGTGGACTGCGAACCCGGGCAGAAGCGCGCCAGGGTGTCGTTCGCGCAGGACCGCGGTTTCCTCGACTACGGCTACCTGTTCGCCGCGACGTCGCTCATGCCGTCGCACGTCATCGCCGACGAACTCGGCCTAGGCGACGGCGGCGTGGTCACGGCGTTCCGCGACAACGATCTCAACGCGATCGAGAACATCGCCAAGGCGTGGAACACGATCTGGGACCTCAAGCCCGACATCGACCTCAAACGCTTCCCGTCGTCGGGCCCCTACCGGCTCGACTCGGTGTCCGAGGACGGCTCGGTGGTGCTCGTCGCCAACGACAAGTGGTGGGGCACGCCTGCCATCACACCCAAGGTGACCGTGTGGCCACGTGGCGCCGACATCCAGGAACGCGTCAACGAGGGATCGTTCGACGTCGTCGACATCGCCACGGGCTCTTCGGGTCTGCTCAACCTGCCCGACGACTACGTCAGCACCGACACCCCGTCGGCCGGCATCGAACAGCTCATCTTCGCGCCGCGCGGCCCGCTCGGTGCTCCTGACGCCCGTCGCGCGGTGGCGCTGTGCACACCGCGCGACGTGATCGCCCGCAACGCCGAGATGCCGATCGCCAACGCGCGGCTGAGCCCGGCCTCGGAGGATGCGTTCAGCGTGGCCGAGGGCGCCGCGGAAGGCGGCCGGTTCAGCGTCGCCAACCCCGACGCCGCCCGCGACGCGCTCGACAACCGGCCGCTCACGGTCCGCATCGGCTACCAGACCCCGAACGCGCGGCTCGCCGCGATCGTCGGGGCCATCGCGAAAGCCTGTGCGCCTGCGGGCATCACGGTGCAGGACGCCGGCTCGGAGACCGCGGGCCCGATCGCGCTGCGCAACAACGAGATCGACGCACTGCTCGCGAGCACGGGAGGCGCTGCGGGCGCGGGTTCGTCGGGGTCGTCGGCGATCGACGCCTACACCCTGCACGTCGGCAACGGAAACAACCTGCCGAACTACAACAACGAGCGGATCGACGGCATCATCGACGCGCTCGCGGTCACCTCCGACCCCAAGGAACTGGCCCGACTGCTGGGTGAGGGCGCACCGATCCTGTGGAACGACGTGCCCACCCTGCCGTTGTACCGCCAGCAGCGCACGGTGCTCACGTCCAACAAGATGTACGCGGTGAGCGGCAACCCGACCCGGTGGGGTGCGGGCTGGAACATGGACCGGTGGAAGTTGTCGAAATGACGTTCAAATGACCCAGCACCACGACACGGCCGAGGTGTCGCGGGTGATCGCGACGCTCACCCGCGAGGTCGCCGACTTCCCCGAACCGGGCATCCAGTTCAAGGACCTCACGCCGCTTCTCGCCGATGCGCGCGGTCTGCGCGTGGTCACCGACGCGCTGGCCGACATCGCCTCGGGCGCGGATCTGGTCGCGGGTCTGGATGCGCGCGGTTTCCTGCTGGGCGCGGCGGTGGCCACCCGGCTGGGCACCGGTGTGCTGGCGGTCCGCAAGGGCGGCAAGCTGCCGCCTCCGGTCCACGGAGCGACGTACCAATTGGAGTACGGCACGGCGACCCTGGAGATCCCCGCCGAAGGAATTGACATCGCCGGGCGCAACGTTGTGATCATCGACGATGTGCTCGCCACCGGCGGGACGCTGGCCGCGGCGGCCAGGCTGCTCGGCGACTGTGGCGCCAACGTGACCGGCGCCGGAGTGGTTCTCGAGCTCGAAGCCCTCCGCGGACGCGAAGCGGTGGCACCATTGGGCGTACGAAGCCTGCACATCATCTGAGGGATATCCTCGAATTCGGGTTGCTGGGCAGGAGGTGACAACCATGGTCGACGAGCCAGGCAAGGGTCAGGCCGTGCAGTCTCCTCCCGCGGTGCCCGAAACCGTGCCCAAACCCCCGTCCGGCACGGCACCGACGACCACACCGGCGGCTCCGTCGACGTCGTCGGAGACCGCACGTATCAGCGCCTCGCGTCGCGTGCGCGCCCGGCTGGCGCGCAGGATGACCGCGCAGCGCAGTGCGATCAACCCGGTGCTCGAACCGCTGGTCGCCGTGCACCGCGAGATCTACCCGAAGGCCGATCTGCAGCTGTTGCAGCGGGCCTACGAGGTGGCCGAGAAACGCCACGCCGACCAGTTGCGCAAGTCCGGTGACCCCTACATCACGCATCCGCTGGCGGTCGCGAACATCCTGGCCGAGCTCGGCATGGACACCACCACGCTGGTGGCCGCGCTGCTGCACGACACCGTCGAGGACACGGGCTACAGCCTGGAGGCGCTGACCGCCGACTTCGGCAGCGAGGTCGGGCACCTCGTCGACGGTGTGACCAAGCTGGACAAGGTCGTGCTGGGTTCGGCGGCCGAGGGCGAGACCATCCGCAAGATGATCATCGCGATGGCCCGCGACCCACGCGTGCTGGTGATCAAGGTGGCCGACCGGCTGCACAACATGCGCACCATGCGGTTCCTGCCGCCCGAGAAGCAGGCCCGCAAGGCCCGCGAGACGCTGGAAGTCATTGCCCCACTTGCCCATCGCCTGGGTATGGCGACGGTCAAATGGGAGTTGGAGGACCTCGCGTTCGCGATCCTGCACCCCAAGAAGTACGAGGAGATCGTGCGGCTGGTCGCCGACCGGGCGCCGTCGCGTGACACCTATCTGGCGAAGGTGCGCGCCGAGATCGGCGTGGCGCTGAGCGCCATGAAGATCAACGCGGTGGTCGAGGGCAGGCCCAAGCACTACTGGTCCATCTACCAGAAGATGATCGTCAAGGGCCGCGACTTCGACGACATCCATGACCTGGTCGGCGTGCGGATCCTGTGCGACGAGATCCGTGACTGCTACGCCGCGGTGGGCGTCGTGCACTCGCTGTGGCAGCCCATGGCCGGGCGGTTCAAGGACTACATCGCCCAGCCGCGCTACGGCGTGTACCAGTCGCTGCACACCACCGTCGTCGGCCCGGAGGGCAAACCGCTCGAGGTGCAGATCCGCACCCGCGAGATGCACCGCACCGCCGAGTACGGCATCGCCGCGCACTGGCGTTACAAGGAGGCCAAGGGCCGCAACGGTGTTCCGCACAGCCACGCCGCGGCCGAGATCGACGACATGGCGTGGATGCGGCAACTGCTCGACTGGCAGCGGGAGGCCGCCGACCCCGGTGAGTTCCTGGAGTCGCTGCGCTACGACCTCGCCACGCAGGAGATCTTCGTGTTCACGCCGAAGGGTGACGTGATCACGCTGCCCGCCGGATCCACACCCGTCGACTTCGCCTACGCCGTGCACACCGAGGTGGGCCATCGCTGCATAGGCGCGCGGGTCAACGGCAGGCTCGTGGCGCTGGAACGCAAGCTCGAGAACGGCGAGGTGGTCGAGGTGTTCACCTCGAAGGCGCCCAACGCCGGGCCGTCGCGGGACTGGCAGGGCTTCGTGGTGTCGCCGCGGGCCAAGACCAAGATCCGGCAGTGGTTCGCCAAGGAGCGCCGCGAGGAGGCGCTCGAATCCGGCAAGGACGCCATCGCCCGCGAGGTGCGTCGCGGCGGACTTCCGTTGCAGCGCTTGATGAATGCCGAAACCATGGGCGCACTCGCCCGCGAGCTGCGCTACCAGGACGTCTCGGCGCTCTACACCGCGGTCGGCGAGGGCCATGTGTCGGCGCGGCACGTCGTGCAACGCCTGCTGGCGCAGTTCGGTGGCGACGACGCCGCCGAGGACGAACTCGCCGAGCGGTCCACCCCGGCGACCATGCCGATGCGCCAGCGCAGCAACGACGACACGGGCGTGGCGGTGCCGGGTGCCCCGGGCGTGCTGACCAAGCTGGCCAAATGCTGCACCCCGGTGCCGGGTGACACCATCATGGGCTTCGTCACCCGCGGCGGGGGAGTCAGCGTGCACCGCACCGACTGCACCAACGCCGAGTCACTGCAACAGCAGTCCGAACGCATCATCGAGGTGAACTGGGCGCCGTCGCCGTCGTCGGTGTTCCTGGTCGCCATCCAGGTCGAGGCGCTCGACCGGCACCGCCTGCTCTCCGACGTCACGCGCGTGCTTGCCGACGAGAAGGTGAACATCCTGTCGGCGTCGGTGACCACGTCCAACGACCGGGTGGCCATCAGCCGGTTCACGTTCGAGATGGGCGACCCGAAGCACCTCGGCCACCTGCTGAGCGTCGTGCGCAACGTCGAGGGCGTCTACGACGTGTACCGCGTCACCAGCGCGGCCTGATCGAGCGGTTCGGCGTCGCCGCCGGCCGGGGCCGGCGGCGACGCGCCGCGATGGTCATGCGTCCACGGGAGCCGACCGGGTGTCCGGTGCGGTGAGACGCGTGGCGGCCGAGGTCTCCGACAACGCGCGGCCGCGCGTCTCCTCGCCGAGCACGAGCGTGACCAGCAGGCCGACGACGTTGACCCCCGCGAGCAGCCACATCACCCCGCCGAGTCCGGTGCCGCTGAGCACGAGCGGCAACACGAAGGTGCTGACCGCCGAACCGACGCGGCTGATCGCGACGACGGTCCCCGTGGCACTCGCACGCACCGACGTGGGGAAAAGCTCGTTGGGGTAGATGATCTCGATGAAATTGCAGGCTCCGGACGTGACGGCATAGAGCGCCAGCAGTGCGAACAGGATCTGCGCGGGCGCACCCGGCACCACGGCCATCGCGATGAACGCCGCGCTCATCACGGCAAAGGTCCACAGCAGCAGGGGCTTTCGGCCGATCCTGTCGACCAGGAGCAGCCCGGGGACCCCGCCGACCAGGAACAGCAGGCTGATCACCAGTTCCGCGACGTACACGTGGTGGGAGCCGTGTGCACCGACACCCATCTCCCGCAGGATGTCCGGGCCGAACGTGTACACCGCGAACAGCGGGATCACGTGGGCGGTGAAGAACACCCCGACGAAGACCACCCTGCGCAGGTAGATCCCCCGGAACAGCGCGGTGAACGGGGTATGCGCGGGTTCGGCCGGGATCATGGCGATGTCGGCGTCGTTGCCCCACACCTTGCGGCACACGCGCTGCGCCTCCTCGGTGCGCCCCCGGCTGAGCAGCCACCTGGGCGATTCGGGAGTTCCGGCCCGCAGCATCAGGGTGACGACACCGAACACCGCGGGACTTGCCAGCATCCACCGCCAGGCGTCCGGGCCCATCGTCGACAGCGCCCAGCCCACGCCGGCGGCAGCGGCGGCACCTCCGGCCCACACGACGAACAGTGCGCCCAGCAGCCGGCCACGGTAGCGGCTCGGGATGAACTCCGCGAGCAGCGAACTGGCGATGGGATAGTCGGCGCCGATGGCCACGCCGAGCAGGAAACGCAGCGCGACCAGTTGCCACACCTCGGTCGCGAACGCCGATGCGATCGACACCACGACGAGCATGGTGAGGTCGGCGATGTACATGACTTTGCGGCCGACCCGATCGGTGACATAGCCGAACACCAGACCGCCGACGAAGATCCCGATCAGCGCCGAGGCGCCCACCAGACCCACATCGACAGTGCTCATGTCCAGCGCGGGCACCATGCTGATCAGCGCGATGCCGATGATCGTGAGGGCGAAGCCGTCCAGGAACGGCCCGCCCGCCGAGAACACGGTGAGCCGCTTGTGGAACGCGGTGAGTGGTCGGTCGTCTATGGGTACGTGGCTGGGTACATGGCCGGGTACATGGCGGGGGCTGGACACGGTGTGTGGCTGGTGTGCGGACACTACATCTCCTGTTGATGGGTGGTGAGTGGTTGCAGCCGGGCGAAATCGGCAGCGGTTCGGGCGACGGGATCGAGCAGGGCGGTGTTCACCCGTCCCGCGGGATCCAGCACGGACGAGTCGAGGTGGAAGGCGACGACCTCGCCGATGATCAACCGGTCACTGCCGGGCTGCACCGTGGTGTGCAGGCGGCATTCCAGGCTGATCGGGGTCTCGGCGATCCGCGGCGGTCGCACGTGCCGGCACGGCGCGGGGGTCAGGCCCGCGAGTGCGAACTCGTCGACCGCCGGATCGACCTGCGCGCTGGTGAGATCGACCGCGGGTGCCATCGCGGCCGGAGCGATGTTGACCACGAATTCCCCTGTCGCGGCGATGTTCGCGGCGCTGTCCTTGAGCCGGCCGTCGGGTTGGTACTCGACACTCAACAGCACCATGGGCGGCTGCGAGGACACGACCGTGAAGAAACTGAACGGCGCGAGGTTGGGAATCCCGTCGGGGCTGACGGTCGATGTCCAGGCGACGGGGCGGGGTACGACAGCCGCCTTCAGCAGCCCGAATGCCTTGCGTGTGGTCAGCTCGCCGGCATCGACGACCGTGATGTCCGAGCAGTGCATGGTTCTCCTCTGCGTGGTGGTGGTCGGCAACGCTAGGTGTGTTCCGGCACGCCAGGTATGGAGATATCTCCACTCGGTCCGGGGATGTGATGGATGTTCCGACATTGGGAGCCGGACGCGAAGTCCGTTGTATGGATGTCATGGAGTTGATGAACACGACGACCGTGGTGGCCGCGGGAACGGGCCGCGCGGTCGTCCTGGACAAAGGTGACCGCGTCCGGGTGATCGATGTCGAAGGCGCTCAGGTAGGGGACGTATTCGCTTTTGCGGCAGGGGATCCCGACGAGTACCTGAGTGCGTCGCATACCCGCACGGTCACCGGCCGGCTGTTCCCCGCGGTCGGGGAGCACTTCGTCACCAACCGGCGGCGACCGATCCTCAGACTCGTCGCCGACACCTCACCGGGCGTGCACGACATGCTCATCGCGGCCTGCGACCGGGAGCGCTACCGGTTGCTCGGGGCCCCGGAACACCGCTCGTGCGCCGACAATCTGCGTGAGGCGCTCGCCGGGATCGGTGTCGGTGTCGGTGTCGTGCCGCAGCCGGTCAACATCTTCATGAACATCCCGGTGACAGACGGCGGGCACCTGTCCTGGCTGCCCGCGGTGAGCCGAGCCGGTGACGCGGTGACGTTCGAGGCCGACATGGACTGCGTCGTCGTGGTGTCGGCGTGCCCGATGGATCTCAACGCCATCAACGGCGAGCGTGTCACCGACCTGGCCCTCGAACTCATCCCGACCTCGAAAGAAGTGAACGCATGACCAACACCCATCCCGCACTGACCTCCGTACGCCTCGGCGGCCTCAAGCTCGACAACCGATTCGCCGTCGCGCCCATGACCAGGGTGTCCGCGACCGCCGACGGCGCCCCGACCGACGCGATGGCCGGCTATTACGCCGAATTCGCCCGCGGCGGTTTCGGTTTGGTGATCACCGAGGGCACCTACACCGACACCACCCACAGCCAGGGCTACCTCAACCAGCCGGGACTGGCCACCGACGCCCACGCTGCCGGTTGGCGGCCCGTGACCGACGCCGTACACGCCGCAGGCGTGCCGATCGTCGCGCAACTCATGCACGCGGGCGCGTTGTCGCAGGGGAACTCCCACGGCGTGGAGACCATCGCGCCGTCGGCGGTGGCACCGCGCGGCACGATGCTCGAAGAGTACGGCGGAGCGGGCACCTGGCCCACGCCGCGTGAGATGAGTGCCGCCGACATCGACGCCGCGATCGCGGGCTTCGTCGACGCCGCTGTCCGTGCCCGCGCCGCGGGGTTCGACGGCGTCGAGATCCACGCTGCCAACGGGTATCTGCTCGACCAGTTCCTCACCACCTACACCAACCACCGCACCGATGAGTACGGCGGCACCGTCGCCCACCGGATCCGCCTCGCCGCGCAGATCTCCGCGGCCGTCCGCACCGCGGTGGGCGCGGATTTCCTGGTGGGTGTGCGCCTGTCTCAGACCAAGGTCAACGACTTCGAGTACCGGTGGCCCGGGGGAGCACAGGACGCCGAGGTGATCTTCACCGCGCTGGCCGCAACCGGGATCGACTACCTGCACATCGCCAGTGAGGGACGCGATTTCATCGACGGGGCCCGCCTCGACGACGGCCGCACCATCACGGCGCTGGCACGCCAGGTCACCGGTCTGCCCGTCATCGCCAACGGCGGGATGCACGACACGACGCAGGCGGCCGGCGTGCTCGACGGCGGTCACGCCGACGTGCTGTCGATCGGGCGCGGTGCGCTGGCCAATCCGGATCTGCCACAGCGGGTTTCCTCCGGAGCCCCACTGGAGCGGTTCGACCACGGCATGCTCTCGCCCATGGCGACCATCGTCAACGCCGCCGCGTGGACGGCCGCCCGCCACCGCGAACGGGTGCCGCGGTGAGCGCGCCGTGGCATCACGGTGCGGCCGCCGTGGCGACGCTGACGTTCGACGTCGACGCCGAGACCCCGATCCTCGCCGAGGGACGTCACCACGCCGACAACCTGATGACGATGTCGCATCAGGCGTACGGCCCCGAGGTGGGCGTGCCCCGGATCCTGGATCTGCTCGACGATCTCGGCGTCGGAGCCACGTTCTTCATCCCGGGTTGGGTCGCCGAGCACCGGCCGCATCTGGCGGCGTCGGTCGTCGAGCGTGGCCACGAGGTCGCGCACCACTCCTACAGCCACCGGTCGCCGGCCGGTATGACCGCGGCCGAGGAACGGGCCGACTTCGAGCGCGCGCTGGCGGTTTTCGACGCGCAGGGGATCACGGTCGCGGGCCACCGCGCCGCGATGTGGGGCGCCACGTGGCAGACACCGGCGCTGGTCGCCGAGTACGGCCTGAGCTACGACTCGTCACTGATGGGCGACGACCGGCCCTACCGGATCGCCACGCCCGCAGGGGACATCGTCGAACTTCCCGTGCACTGGTCACTCGACGACTGGGAGCAGTACGCGTACCTTCCGGAGCCGCACATCGGATCGGTGATCGAATCGCCGGTCAAGGTCGAACAGATGTGGCGCGCGGAACTCGACGGTATGCGCCACTACCGCAGCCTGTTCAACGTGTGCATGCACCCGTTTCTCTCGGGACGGCCCGGTCGCATGCTGGCGCTGCGGCGCTTCATCGAATACGCCCTGGAATGCGGTGATGTCACGTTCGCGCGCTGCGGTGACGTCGCGGCCGCGGTGCGCCGCGATCCCGACCTCGCACCGCGCACGCTCGTGCCGCCCACCGTGGACGCCGATACCTATCCGGTGTGATGCGCTAGCCGAGCGCGTCGGCCTCCAGTGCGAGGAACAGGTCGACGCGGTCTTCGAGCCGCGCGACGTCACGTCCGGTGAGCTCGCTGATCCGGGCGATGCGGTTGCGCAATGTGTTGACGTGGACGTACAGCTCGGTCGCGGTCTTGGCCCAGTGCCCGTCGTTGGCGAGGAAGGTGCGCAACGTCCGCACCAGCGCGGTGCCGTACTGCTCGTCGTGCTGGTCGAGCGGTCCGAGGATGTCGTCGGCGAAGCGCCGCAACACCGACCTGTCGTGCAGCCCCAGGAGCATGCGGTGGGTCCCGATGTCGGCGTACGTGCCGACCTTGGGTTCGGTGGTGCGACGCCGCAGCACGTGACACGTCTCCCTGGCCCGGATGAGGGGTTCACGCAACGCGCTCGCGTCGGCGGCGAGATCGCCGACGCCGATCACGGCCCGGTCGGCGGGGAATCGCGCGGTCAACGTCTGCACCAGGTCCTCGGCCAGACCCACCAGTGCGGTCATGTCACGGTGCCAGCCGAACACCACGACGGTGTCCTGGCTGCCGGGGATCACCACGGCCGGGATGCTGTGGCGGTTGAAGAAGTCCTCGATCTCGTCGGTCGACCCGGGCGGGCGCACCGCGCCGTCGCCCACCACGACCGTGTACACCGCCAGCGCGGACGATGGGTCGATGCCGAAGGCGCGCAACCTTTCTGCCACGTCACGGGCACGTGCCGCGCCTGAGAGCACCATCTCGAGCAACTCGCTGGAGAACCGGGACTCGATGGCCTGCAACGCCTGCTGCCGGGTGACCTCCAGGCTCAGATAGCGTGCCGCCTGATCCAGCGCGTCGCGTTCCAGGGGCTTGAGCGAGGGGAGTGGACGCAGGCAGAACAGACCGGCGTCGACGTCGCCCATGGCGCCCTCGACGAGGTACACCGACGCGGTGTCCCCGCTGGGCAGTGCGACTTCCAGCGGCGGCGGGTGGCGGTTGAGCGCGTCGGCCGCGACCTGGACATCCTCGTCGTCGCCGATATCGCCCGCGAGCCTGCGGCCCAGGCGGTCCACCACCAGCAGCGGAAGGTCGTGATCGCGTCGCAGGACGTCCAGAATGCCCTCGGCGCCACCGCCTCTCGCGATCGAGCTGGCCAACGCGTTGCCGCGTCGCACCAATTTCGACAACGCGGCCTGGCGCGCGTCGGACTGGATGCGCGCCGCGGCCTGGGTGATCGCGGTGAACGGCACCGCGATCGACACCGTCGCCAGTGGGAGTTCGGCGGAACTGCAGGCCTCGACGAGATCGGCCGGCGCGGCCGGTGTCTGCTCGGTCAGTCCGAAGACCACCCCGGCCGCGCGGGCCCGCAGCAGCGCGTCGACGAACATCGTGGAATCGACTGTGCCGCGCCACAGTCCGTTGGTGAGCACCAGTTCGGTGGCCCGGATGTACGGCGACGGATCGGGCAGCTCGGTGTTGTGCAGCCACAGCACCTCACGGTCGACAGCTCCCGGCGACCCGGGCACCAGCAGGGTCAACTCCAGCGTCGGGTCGGCAAGGAGTGCGCTGAGGCTCAACATGGGTGTATGTACATCCAATCAGATTGGCCGAACATGGATGTTTCTACACTCGATCGTAGATCTGTGGCGGTGTTTCGATGGGCCCAATCGACGAGAAGGAGCCACGATGTCCACCCGTCCCATAGAACCCGTCGCAGCTGGTGATGATTCCCCGCCCGAACAATCGGCAGCGGTGCCGTTCGACGCGCACGGTATCGAACCCATCGCGCCGACAGACCGGGACTGTTCTCCCGCCGAACTGTTCTGGATCTGGTGCGGCGCCAACATCGCGCCCATCAACTGGGTGCTCGGCGCGCTCGGGATCACGCTGGGATTGAGCCTGGTCGAGACGTTGATCGTCGTCGCGGTCGGAAACCTGCTGGGCTGCGCGGTTTTCGGCGTCTTCAACGTGATCGGGCACCGCACCGCGGTCAACCAGATGGTGCTCGGCCGGGCCCCGTTCGGGCGCATGGGCGCACGCATCCCGGGACTGGTGCAGTTCCTGCTCACCATGGGATGGGTCGGGGTCAACACCTGGGTGGTGCTGGACCTGGTGCTCGCGGTGTTCGCCGAGTTCGGCGTCACCGGCGGATTGTGGCTGGAAGTGGTTGTGGCAGCGGGCATCATGGTGATCCAGCTCGCGTTGGCGCTGTACGGCTTCTACGCGATCCGCAGCTTCGAGAAGTACACGGTACCCGCCACGGCCGTGGTGATGGCCGTGATGACGGCGCTGGCCTTCGCGGCGACCGACGTGCAGTGGTCGCTGGCCGGGCACGCGATGACTGCGGGCGAGAAGTTCACCGCCGTAACCCAATTGCTGACCGCCATCGGCATCGGCTGGGGTCTGACGTGGATTCCGTACGCATCGGACTACAGCCGGTTTGTCCGCGTCGGCGCGTCGTCGCGGTCGGTGTTCTGGGCGTCGTCACTCGGCATGTACGTCCCGACGGTGTGGCTCGCCGCGGTCGGCGCCTGCCTGGCCAGCGCCGGAACCGGCAGTGATCCGTCAGCTCTCGTGGTGAGCACCTTCGGCATCATGGCCGTTCCCGTGCTGCTCCTGCTGGTGCACGGCCCGATCGCCACCAACATCCTCAACCTCTACTCGTGCTCGCTGGCGGCGCTGTCGATCGGTGTGCGGATGACACGGTGGAAGGTCACGCTGCTGGCCGGTGCCGTCGCATCCGTGGTGCTCGCGGTGTTCGTGCAGGCCGACAGCTTTGCGCATGCGTTCGACAACTGGCTGGTGTCGATCCTGGTGTGGATCAGCCCGTGGGCGGCGATCATGCTCGTCGACTACGTCGTCCTGCGCCGCGGTGCGCTCGATGTGACCTCGCTGTACCGGGAGGATTCCGCGCGGTGGAACCACGCCGGACTGGTGAGCCTCGCGGTGGGCATCGTTGCGGGCTGGTCGTGGCAGTACGGCCTGGTGCCCGCCATGCAGGGCCCTATCGCGACGTCGTTCGGCAACACCGACTTCTCGTGGCTCTCAGGAAGTCTCGTGGCCGGCGGGCTGTACTGGGTGCTGCGCAGGCGGGCCACCGGCCGCTGAAGCGGTCAGTCGAGGCTTGCCTCGGTGATCGTCACCGGTTCGGCGGGAGGGCCGTCGTCCCCGCCATCGGCGACGCCGGCCGAGGCGATCGCGTCGAGGGTGCGCAATCCGGTGCGGTCCACCTCCCCGAACACCGTGTAGGTCGGCGGAAGCGGGGAGTCCTGGTAGACGAGGAAGAACTGGCTGCCGTTGCTGCCCGGCCCCGCGTTGGCGGTGGCCACGGTGCCGCGCGGGTACACGACCGGTGTGCGCAGCGCGGGATCGGAGAGCCGTTACTGGTTGGTCGGGTACTCGTTGGCGAACCGGTAGCCCGGCCCGCCGGTGCCCTTGCCCGTCGGGTCACCGCACTGCAGCACCGCCATCTGACCGGTGGAGAGCCGATGGCACGGGGTGTTGTCGTAGAAGCCCTGCTGCGCGAGGCTCGCGAAACTGTTGACGGTGCACGGTGATCGGCCGTTGGCCAGCCGGAGACCGATGCTGCCGTGGTTGGTGCGGATGCCGGCCGACACCGTCGCGGGTTCGGTCGGCACGGTGCCGGTGCGGGGCGGCCTGGCCGGTTTCGCGGCCGGTTCGGTGGTGGGCGGGTACTGGCAGTCGAGACCCAGATTGGGTGGCGGGTCGAACGCCGGCAGCGCGTTCTGGGGCGCCGCGTCGTACGTCGGGCCGCCGGGGCGGCGATCGACGGTCTGCACCGCGGCCATCGTGAGCAGGATCGACACGATCACGGCGACCACGGTGAGCACGGTGAACACGTAACTGATCACCAGGCCCGCGATCGCCAGGCTGCGGCCCTGCTCACCCGTGCGCTTGATCTGCGACAGCGAGAGGTGCCCGAAAACGATGCCCGCGGGTGCGAACAGGAACGCGCACACCAGCGCCGCGATTGCCATGCCGTTGGTCCGCGGTGGCGGCGGATGTGCACCCGGATATCCGCCGGACCACCCACCCGGATACCCGGGCACAGGGCCCGGGTGGTCCGGTTGGTAGCCGCCATAGGGCGGCGGATACGGCGTGGGCTCGTTCGGCGGAAAGGTCACTGATCAGGTCGGTCCGGGTCAGTCCAGCGCGACGGACTTGAGCTCGACGTCCAGCGCGGGCTTTCCGTCGGGTCCGCCGCCCTCGACGCCGCCCGCGGCGATCTTGTCGAGCGTCGCCAGGCCGGTCTCGTCGATCTTGCCGAACACGGTGTAGTTCGGCGGCAGCTGCGAGTCCTGGTAGACGAGGAAGAACTGGCTGCCGTTGGTCCCGGGACCGGCGTTGGCCATCGCGACCGTGCCGCGCGGGTACACCACTGGCTGCTGCAGCGCCGGGTTGTCCGGCTGGTACTGGTTTGTCGGGTACTCGTTGGCGAACTGGTAGCCGGGGCCGCCCGTGCCGGTGCCCGTCGGGTCACCGCACTGCAGCACCGACAGCCCGCCCGTGGTGAGGCGGTGGCACGGGGTGTCGTTGAAGTAGTCCTTGGCGGCCAGGCTCGCGAAGCTGTTCACCGTGCAGGGCGCCTTGGCGTTGTCGAGCTGCAGCCCGATGTTGCCCTGCGTGGTGACCATGCTGACGCTGATGGTCGCCGGGTCCGTCGGCACCTTGCCCGAGCGCGGCGGCTCCACGGGCTTGCTGGCCTCGCCCGCGGCCGGGTACTGGCAGTTGGCGCCCAGATCGGCGGGCGCGACGAACGGGGGCAGCTGACCGTCGGCGGCCGGCTCCGCGGCCTCGCTGGAGGTCGCGGCCGAGGCGGTCGTGTCTCCGCCGCCGTCCTTGTCGGTGATCACCAACGTGGTGATGACGGCACCGATGACGAGCACTGCCACCACTGAACCCGCAATGGTCAAGATGCGCTGCTTGCGTGCCCTGGCGGCGCGACGCTCCAGCTGGCGTTCGAGCTTGCGCTTGGCCGTCGCACGCCGTTGTTCGTTGGTCGGCACTGCGGGCGTCCTCCTCGTTCTCCGGTCTCGGTGGTGGATCGGTCGGCAACGAGTGTGCCAGGCGATGCTGAGTGCAGGGCTTTTGACCCGCGGCAACCACCGGGATGTTTGCGATGCGAAAACCGCCCGCGCCGTCGGGGACCTCCGGCGGCATGGGAAACTGGCAGTGTGTTGATCACCGGTTTTCCGGCCGGGATGCTGGCGTGCAACTGTTACGTGCTGGCCGAGCGTCCCGGGTCCGACGCGATCGTGGTCGATCCCGGCCAACGCGCGATGGGCCCGTTGCGCGAGATCCTCGACGAACACCGCCTCACCCCGGCTGCGGTCCTGCTGACACACGGCCACATCGATCACATCTGGTCGGCGCAGAAGGTCGCCGACACCTACGGCTGCCCGGCCTACATCCATCCCGAGGACCGGTTCATGCTCACCGACCCGGTCAAGGCGTTCGGGCGGGGTTTGATCGGGGGGCTGGGGCGGCTGGCGTTCGGCGCGCTGTTCAGCGAGCCAAGGCAGCTCGTCGAACTGGAGCGCGACGGTGAAACGGTCGGTTTCGGCGGCATCGCCGTCACCGTCGACCACACTCCGGGTCACACCAGGGGCTCGGTCGTGTTCCGGGTGGCCGACGGTGATCGGGATCTCGTCTTCACGGGCGATACGCTGTTCCGGTCCTCGGTGGGCCGCACCGACCTACCCGGGGGCAGCGGGCGTGACCTGCTCGGATCGATCGTGACAAAACTGTTGGTGCTCGAGGACGACGCCGTGGTACTACCGGGCCACGGCCCGAAGACGACCATCGGGCACGAACGCCGCACCAACCCATTCCTCGAAGGTTTGACTCTGTGACTGAAGGTTCTTCGCCCGTCGCGTTCCAGGCGCCCAAGGGTGTGCCCGACTATCTGCCCCCGGACTCCGCGCAGTTCGTGGCGGTCCGCGACGGCCTGTTGTCCGCGGCGCGGCGTGCCGGCTACGGCGACATCGAGCTGCCGATCTTCGAGGACACCGCGCTGTTCGCACGCGGCGTGGGGGAGTCCACCGACGTCGTCTCGAAGGAGATGTACACCTTTGCCGACCGCGGCGACCGGTCGGTGACCCTGCGTCCCGAGGGCACGGCCGGGGTGATCCGCGCCGTCATCCAGCATCGGCTGGACCGCGGCGCGCTTCCGGTCAAGCTCTGCTACTCGGGGCCGTTCTTCCGCTACGAGCGCCCGCAGGCCGGCCGCTACCGCCAGCTGCAGCAGGTCGGCGTCGAGGCGATCGGCGTGGACGATCCCGCGCTCGACGCCGAGGTGATCGCCGTGGCCGACGCGGGCTTCCGCTCGCTGGGGCTGTCCGGGTTCCGGTTGGAGATCACGTCGCTGGGCGATGACACGTGCCGTCCCGCCTATCGTGAGCTGCTGCAGGAGTTCCTGTTCAAACTGGACCTGGACGAGGAGACCCGGCGCCGCGCCGAGATCAACCCGCTGCGCGTGCTCGACGACAAGCGGCCCCACGTCCGCGAGATGACGGCCGACGCGCCGCTCATGCTCGACCACCTGTCGGACTCGGCCAAAGAGCACTTCGAGACCGTGCAGACCTACCTCGACGCGCTCGGCGTGCCGTACGTCATCAACCCGCGGATGGTGCGTGGCCTGGACTACTACACCAAGACGACGTTCGAGTTCGTCCACGACGGGCTCGGCGCCCAGTCCGGTATCGGCGGCGGTGGCCGCTACGACGGGCTCATGCGTCAGCTCGGCGGGCAGGACGTCTCGGGCATCGGCTTCGGCCTCGGCGTCGACCGGACCCTGCTCGCGCTGCAGGCCGAGGGCGTGACGATCGAGGGCGCGGGCGGCGTCGAGGTGTTCGGTGTGCCCCTCGGTGCGGCCGCCAAGCTCGAGCTGGCCAAGCTCGCGGCGAAGCTGCGTGCCGGCGGTGCCCGCGTGGACCTGGCCTACGGCGACCGCGGTCTCAAAGGCGCGATGAAGGCCGCCGACCGCTCCGGCGCCAAGTACGCCCTCGTGGCAGGCGACCGCGACATCGAGGCAGGCACCGTCGGGCTCAAGGATCTGTCCACCGGCGACCAGATCGACGTCCCCGCAGATTCCGTTGTCGCCGAGGTGCTTTCCCGCCTCGGTCGGTAGCTTTTCGTTGCACTTTGGCGGCGGCGGGGGTGTTTCGTTGCACCGCGAGCGTGCGTGTCTGCTGCCCGCCACGCCGCAGATCAGTAGCAGTTCGCGCACGCTCGTGCATGGTGAACGTGCGCTGAGTGCCGGTGATCCGAGTGGGGCAGCGGTCTGCTCGCCGTTTGTGACGCCACGGCGGTGGATCGCGCTCGGGACCGCCACTGCGTTACGCGCGGCGAAGCTGATGCACGCTCACGCGCGGTGAGCGTGCGGGCGGCGGCTCGTAACTGGTTGAGGCCAGCCTCGCTTGGCTTCTGGTCGCCGTTCGTAACGCCACGGCGGTGGATCGCGCTCGGGACCGCCACTGTGTTACGCGCGGCGAAGCTGATGCACGCTCACGCGCGGTGAGCGTGCGCGCACTGCTGACCGCGAGCGGCGTGTCGTGCGGCAGACATGCACGCTCGCGGTGCAAAGCAAACAGCCGGACCCGACGCCGCGGCCGCGATCCGCGATGCGAAGCAAGCCAGTAGGGCTCAGATCGCCATGGCGGCGCGGACATCGGCTTCGGAGGCCGAGCCGCCGGTGCCGCTCGATGTGATGCGCCCGGCCTCGAGGATGTAGTAGCGCTGGGCGGATTCGAGCGCGAACCCGATGTGCTGCTCGACGAGCAGGACGCCGAGGTCGCCGCGTGAGGTGAGTGCGGTGATGGCGGCCTCGATCTCGGCGACGACCGACGGCTGGATGCCCTCGGTGGGCTCGTCGAGGATCAGCGTCTTGGGGCTCGTGATGAGCGCACGCGCGATGGCCAACTGCTGGCGCTGGCCACCCGAGAGCAGGCCGGCGCGCCGGTTGAGTAGCTCCTTGAGCGCCGGGAACAGGTCGAGCTGTTCGGCGATCAGCGCCTTGCCGTTCTTGCGGCCGTCGGCCACCACCTGCAGGTTCTCGGCCGTGGTGAGCTGGCCGAACGACTGCTGCCCCTGCGGCACGTACGCCAGTCCGCGGGCCACGCGGGCACTCGGCCGCAGCTTGGTGATGTCCTCACCGTCGAAAAGCACCTTGCCCGAAGTGCATTTGAGCAGACCGACGGCCGCGCGCAGCAGCGTGGTCTTGCCCGCACCGTTGTGGCCCATCACCGCGGCGACCCCGTCCGAGGGCACCTCGATGCCGGCACCGTGGATCACCTCGGAGCGGCCGTAGCCGGTGTGGACGTCGACGAGTTCGAGCATCAGGCGATCCCTTCCGCACCGGCCGCGGCCGTGCCCAGATAGACCTCTTGCACCTTCGGATTGGCCTGCACCTCGGCGACCGTGCCCTCGGCGATCACCTGACCGCGGGCCAGCACGGTCACCGACGTGGCGAATGCGCGCATGAAGTCCATGTCGTGTTCGACGACGACGACGGTGCGGGCACCGCCGATGCGCCGCAGCAGATTTCCGGTCTCCTCACGCTCCTCGTGGCTCATCCCGGCGACGGGTTCGTCGAGCAGGAGCACGTCGGCGTTCTGCACCAGCAGCATGCCGATCTCCAGCCACTGTTTCTGACCGTGCGCGAGCACGCCCGCGGGCTTGTCGGCCAGATCGGCCAGGCCCGTGGTCTCCAGCGCCTCCTCGATGGACGGCAGCACCCCGCGGCGGCGCCGCAGCAGCGACCACGGTGAGCGGCCCGCACCCGCGGCGATGTCGAGATTCTGCAGCACCGTGAGTTGTTCGAAGACGCTTGCGGTCTGGAAGGTACGGCCGACGCCGAGGCGGGCGATCTGGTGCACCTTCTTGCCGAGCAGTTCCGCGCCGGACTTGTTGACCGACCCGGTGGCAGGCACCAGACCGGTGATGGCGTCGATCACGGTGGTCTTGCCTGCGCCGTTGGGGCCGATCAGGAAGCGCAGATCGCCCTGGAACAGCGTGAGGTCGACGCCGTTGACGGCCTTGAAGCCGTCGAAATCCACGGTGAGGCCACGTACTTCGAGGTATTCGGCCCCCATGCCTGCGTTGCCGCCCGCGACGGGTTCCTTCTCGGCGGTGGGTTCGGTATCGGTCATGACGCGGCACCTACCTTCTCGGCGTCGGGATCGCTGTCGGTGGTGGGCTCGGCGTCGGGTCCCGGCGGCGTCGGATCGGGCTTGTTGCGTCGCCAACGACGCAGCGCCACACCGAGACCCGCGAGTCCGGCCGGGAAGAAGCCGACGACGACGATGAACAGCAGGCCCTGCGCATAGGTCCACTCCGACGGGAAGCGTTCGGAGAACAGGGTTTGCGCCCACGCCACGCCGATGGCTCCCAGCACGGGGCCCAGCAGTGTGGTGCGCCCACCGATGGCCACGCCGATCAGGAACGCGATCGACGGGATGATGCCCACCTGCGACGGTGCGATGAACCCGACGATCGGCGTGAACAGCGCACCGGCGATGCTCGCGAACAACGCTGCCAGCGTGTACGCGACCACCTTGATGTTGGCGGGGTCGTAGCCGAGGAAGCGCACGCGCTCCTCGCCGTCGCGCACCGCGACCAGCAGCTCGCCGTACCGGCTGTACATGAGTTGGCGGACGACGGCGACGACGATCAGAAGCGTTGCGGCGGCGATGAAGTACAGCATCCGCTTGTTCACCGGATCGTTGAGCGTGAACCCGAAGAACGTGCGGAAGTTGTTCAACCCGTTGCTGCCACCCAGGCTGGTCTGCCCGACGAGCAGGATCGCCAAAGCGGCCGCGAGCGCCTGCGACAGGATCGCGAAATAGGCGCCCTTGACCCGTCGTTTGAACACGCCGAGACCCAGAAGTGCGGCGATACCGGCCGGGATGACCAGGATGGCCAACAGGGTGAAGACGGGGGAGGCGAACGGCGTCCAGTAGCCGGGCAATTCGCGCACGCCGGCGATCTGCATGAAGTCCGGCACCGCCTGGTGGCGGATCTCGGCGTCGGCGATCTTGAGGTGCATGCCCATCATGTAGCCGCCGAGGCCGAAGAACACGCCCTGGCCCAGAACCAGCATTCCGCCTCGGCCCCAGGCCAATCCGATACCCACCGCGACGATCGCAAAGCACAGGAACTTGCCCAGCAGGCTGAGCCGGAAGTCCGACAACACGGCCGGGGCCACGCCGAACAACAGCACCGCCGCGACCGCGAAGCCGGCCCACGTCTGCCAGCGACCGAGCATGGTTCTCATACCAGACTCCTTGTCCGCACGGTGAACAGGCCCTGCGGGCGCACCTGCAGGAAGATCACGATGATCACGAACACGATCACCTTGGCCAGCGACGCCGTGGTGTTGTACTCGATGAAGGAGTTCAAAAAGCCCAGCGTCAGCGCCGCGATGACGGTGCCCTTGATCTGGCCGAGCCCGCCCACCACGACCACCAGGAACGCGTCGATGAGGAAGCTCTGGCCGATGGTCGGGCTGGTCGAACCGATGAGTGTCAGCGCGACACCGGCGACAGCCGCGAGCCCGGATCCGATGAAGAACGTCGTGATGTCGGTCTTGCGGGACGAGATGCCGCTGGTCTCTGCGAGATCGCGGTTCTGCACCACCGCCCGGATACGACGGCCCATGGGGCTCGCCTTGAGCACGGTCGCGAGCACCGCGACACACACGACGGCCAGGACCAGGATGAAGATGCGGGTCTTGGGCACGACGGCGCCGAGGATCTCGACGCCGCCCGACAGCCAGGAGGGGGCCACGACGTTGACCGCGGGGGCACCGAAGATGTCGCGCGCGATCTGCTGAAGGATCAGCCCGACGCCGAAGGTGACGAGCAGGGTGTCCAGCGGGCGGTGGTACATGCGCTGGATCAGCGTCACCTCAAGCAGGGCACCCATCGCGCCACCGACGAGGAATCCCACCACCAGCGAGATGAGCAGGGACGCACCGGCACTCGAGATCACCTGCTGGACCACGTACGCGGTGTAACAGCCGGCCATGATGAACTCGCCGTGCGCCATGTTGATGACGCCCATCTGGCCGAACGTCAGAGAAAGGCCGAGTGCGGCCAGCAACAGGATCGAGCCGAGGCTCAATCCTGTTGCCAGCTGGCCGATCAGGATATCCATACGGTTGTCAGATCCCCCTCGGTGTGACTATCTGATCAGCTCGACAGCCCTGCGGCCCACGGGTAGGACTTCAGGTACGGATCCGGCTCGATGGGGCCCTTGGACTCCCACACCGTGTAGATCAGGCCGTCGGGGCGGATCTCACCGATGCGGGCGGTCTTGGTGATGTGGTGGTTCTCGCCGTCGATGGTGACCTTGCCCTCGGGCGCGTCGAAGCTCACGCCATCGGCGTTGTCCTGAATTGCCTTGACGTCGAAGGACTGTGCCTTCTCCACGGTGTTCTTCCACAGGTACACCGAAACGTAGGCCGCCTCCATCGGATCCGACGTCGGCTTCTTGGGGTCCTTCACGAAGTCCTTGTAGGCCTTGACGAAGGCCTTGTTCTCCGGGGTGTCGATGGTCTCGTAGTAGTTCCACGCGGTGAGCTGCCCGTCGATGTTCTGGACACCGATACCGCCGACCTCTTCCTCGGCGATCGACACCGAGACCACCGGCATGGTGTCCGGCGTCAGGCCGACGTTGCGGTACTCGCGGAAGAATGCGACGTTGGAATCACCGTTGAGGGTGTTGAACACGGCGTCGGCGTTCGCGCTGCGGACCTTGTTGACGATGGTCGAGAAGTCCGTGGAGCCCAGTGGCGTGTAGTCCTCGCCCTTGATCTCGATGCCGTTGGCCTCGGCGTACGCCTTGATGATGCGGTTGGCGGTCTGCGGGAAGACGTAGTCGCTGCCCACCAGGTAGAGCGACTTGACGCCCTTCTCCTTGAGGTAGTCCAGCGCGGGCACGATCTGCTGGTTGGTGGTGGCGCCGGTGTAGAAGATGTTGGGCGACGATTCCAGGCCCTCATACTGAACGGGGTAGTACAGCAGGGCGTTGGCGCTCTCGAAGACCGGCAGCATGGCCTTGCGGCTCGACGAGGTCCATCCGCCGAACACCGCCGCGACGCAGTCGCTGCTGATCAGCTTCTCGGCCTTCTCTGCGAACACGGTGGGCTCCGACGCGCCGTCCTCGCCGATCAGTTCGATCTGCTTGCCCAGCACACCGCCGTCGGCGTTGATCTCCTCGACCGCGAGCTTGATGGCGTCGCGGACGGTGACCTCGGAGATCGCCATGGTGCCCGACAGCGAGTTCAGCGAGCCCACCTTGATGGTGGGGCCGGACGTGTCAACACATGATTCGGCATTTGCTGCGTCGGTTTCGCTCGCCTTGCTCCCGCACCCGGCCAACAACAGGCCGGCAACGGTGATAACGCTTCCGGTGGCCAACGCCGAACGCCGGATCGTGGCACGTCCTCGAACTCGCATGAACAACCTTTCCCGATGATTGCAGCGCATTTTGGGCCGATCGCCTCGGCCGCGGTGCAGGAGGTTAAACACACTGTGCTGGTGTCGAATCGGGACGTTAGAGCGCGCGTGTTACTGCCAAATGTCTGTGTGTGACGAACAAATTAACCTCGACATGACATGCCGCTGGTTTGCCGCCGGTTCTCGACGCCGTGACACCGGCGTGGCGTGTGTAACGGGGAGGTAGCCTGCGTCGATATGACGAACATGCGAAACGTGACGAAGAGGGTCGGCGCCGCGGTGTTGGCGGCGTCGGCGTCCATTGCGGTGGTGGGACAGGCGACAGCGCATGCGGAGCCCGAGGGCCACCAGGTCCGTTACACATTGACGTCTGGCGCGCCTTACGAGTTCGACCTCTACTATCTGGCGACGCAGCCCGCGGACAAGGCGGCCTACGACGCCGATCCGTACGCCTACCTGCAGAAGGCCGAGGTGAACGTCGCTCCGGACGCGCCATGGGTCTTCGAGACCACACTGGCCGATCCGCAGTGGGCGATCTTCACGGTGTCCAGCACGACGCACGGCGGACGGGGCGCGCCGAACGCGCACTGTGAGATCGCCGTCGACGGCGAGATCGCGACGCAGAACGACCACCCGTACAGCCCGCGGTGCCAGCTGGGCAACTGGTGACCTGAGGATTCTCAACATCTGAGAGCTGCTTGACACCCCTATCGAACTGTTGTTCGATAGGGGTGTCTGCGTTTGATCGGTTCCGCTTCCGCTCCGACGCCGGCTTGACTGGGCACGCGCCCTCGGCGCGCGCCGGTGCCGTACCCGAAACCGCGGCACCGGCGCACCCAGTCCCTGCCTAGGTCCCTTCGGCGTGCCGGACGGCCCTCGAGATGGCGTCAGCCAGGTCGGCGGGCGCTTCGACATGGGCCAGATGGCCCTGCCCGGGGAGTCGGGCCAACCGTGCCTGCGGCAGCGCCGCGGAGAACGGGACGAACGCCGTCCCGTACGGCGCCGCACCCTCGTTGAGTGCGCCGAGGATGAGGGTGACCGGAACCGTCAGGTGACGGTAGTCGTCGAAGGACGGCTCGAATGCGTCGATCGCGGCGAGTTCCTCGCCCATCGGCTGCGCGAGCGGCCTCAGTACCTCCCATGCGGGGCTGCGGCGGAGGCCGGCCACATAGTCGTCGGAGAAACCGGATACATCGGTGTTGACGAGAGCGACCGCTCGGTCGAGGTCACCCGCGGCGACTGCGGCGCGGATGGGTGCGACGGTCTCGGGTGCGAAGGGGCGACTGACGGGTTCGTACGCCGTGACCGACCGGATCCGGCCGGAACCGAGCGCGGCCTCCAGTCCGATGAGCGCACCGTAACTCCAGCCGACGAGGTGCACGGCCCCGAGCGCGCCGACGACGCGTCGCAGGTCGTCGACCTCGACGGCGACCGAGTAGTCCGCGCCCAACCCACCGCTCGACGCGCGACCGCGGCGGTTGAGGGTGACGACGGGGTTCGGCAGGTCGATGTGCGCCACCACGGGCCGCCAGGTCGCGGCGTCGGCCATGATGCCGGGCACGATCACCACCGGTGTGCCGTGGCCCGGTCGCACCTCGGCGCTCAATCGCGTGTCGGCGGTTTCCAGGCTGAGGTGAAGTGGCTCTGCGTGCGTGAGAATCACTGCGGTGCTGCTCCGATCGTGAGTAGTGGTGGACGGCGGTAGAAGTCGTTGCCCTTGTCGTCGATGACGATGAAGGCGGGGAAGTTCCGCACCCGCACCCGCAGCACGGCCTCCATGCCGAGTTCGCCGTATTCGAGGGTCTCGACCGAGGTGATGAAGTCACGGGCGAGCCGGGCCGCGGGCCCGCCGATGGAACCGAGGTAGAAGCCGCCGTGAGCCTGGCACGAACGCCGCACCGCATCCGAGCGGTTGCCTTTCGCGAGCATCACCAGTGATCCGCCTGCGGACTGGAACCGCTCGACGTAGGAGTCCATGCGTCCGGCCGTGGTGGGACCCAGCGAGCCCGATACGTGGCCGGACGGTGTCTTGGCGGGCCCGGCGTAGAAGACCGGGTACCGGCGCAGGTAATCCGGTAGCGGTTCGCCCGCGTCGAGTCGCTCACGGATCTTGGCGTGTGCCAGGTCGCGTGCCACGACGAGGGTGCCTGTCAGCGACACCCTGGTGCCGACGGGGTGGGCCGACAGTTGGGCCAGGGTGTGCGCCATCGACACGTCCAGGTCGATCCGGATGTCCTCATCGCGGCGGCCGGCATCGGCGTCATCGGGCAGGAACCGTGCCGGATCGGTTTCGAGTTGTTCGAGGAACACCCCGTCCCGCGTGATCCGGCCCAGGATGTGACGGTCGGCGGCGCACGACACCGCGATGGCCACAGGCAGCGACCCGGCGTGGCGGGGCAGGCGGATCACCCGCACGTCGTGGCAGAAGTACTTACCGCCGAACTGCGCCCCGA
The DNA here is from genome assembly GCF_001457595.1 of Mycolicibacterium smegmatis. GTDB lineage: Bacteria > Actinomycetota > Actinomycetes > Mycobacteriales > Mycobacteriaceae > Mycobacterium > Mycobacterium smegmatis. The sequence continues at coordinate 3,113,583 of NZ_LN831039.1, forward strand.
TCCCGAGCTGCTGTGTGGCCGTGAGGATTATGTGTTCGAAGTCCAGGTCGCGGAACCCGTGGCCAGTTCCCGATCCGGCGACGGGCAGCGCATCGAGGTGGTGGGCAGAGGCCAGTTTGGCGGTCTTGAGCGCGAATTCGGCGCTCGTGCCGCCGATCACGACCGCCAGGTGGTAGGGCGGGCATGCCGACGTGCCGATCTCGGCGGCCTTGGCCACGACGAAGTCGAGCAGCGCATCGGGCGTCAGGAGGGCGGGTGTCTCCTGGAACAGGAAGCTCTTGTTGGCGCTGCCACAGCCTTTCGCGATGAACAGGAACCGGTAGTCGTCCTCGCCCTCGGCGAGGATCTCGATCTGCGCGGGCAGGTTGGTGCCGGTGTTGCGCTCGTCGAACATGGACACGGGCGCGACTTGCGAATAGCGCAGGTTCAGGGTTCGGTACGCGCGGGCGATGCCGAGCGACAGGTGCTCGGCATCGCGGCCGTCGGTGAGGACGTGCCGTCCGCGCCAGGCGTGCACGATCGCGGTGCCGGTGTCCTGGCACATCGGGAACACGCCACCGGACGCCACATTCGCGTTGCGTAGGAGTTCGGTGGCGACGTAGCGGTCGTTGGGCGAGGCCTCCGGATCCTCGAGGATCGCCGCAACCTGGCGAAGGTGGCTGCTACGCAACAGATGTGACACGTCGCGGTATGCCTCGAACGCCAACTGCTCGACGGCCGCGGGGTCGACGTCGAGGAACTCCCGGCCCGCACCGTGTACCGTGCGGGCCCCGGCGATGTCGAGCCGGCGGTAGTCGGTGGTGTCGGCGCCGAGCGGCAGTATCGGTGTGTAGTCGACGGTCATCGGTGTTCGATCCGTGCGGCCAGATCGAACAGCATGCCCTCGTTGCCGGGCGCGCTGATCAGTTGCAACCCGACGGGCAGACCCGAGACGACGCCTGCGGGCACGCTGAGCGCGGGATGCCCGGTGAGGTTCCACGGGCAGGTCAGCGACAGCAGTGCCGATCGCACCTCGACGGCGTGGCCGTCGATCTGGTGGGCGCGCTGGTCGATCTCGGTCGCGACCGTCGGCGCAGCGGGCATCGCGAGTACGTCGAACCGCGTGAGCAGGGTGTCGGCTGCCGCGCGCAACCTGTCACGTTGGCGGCAGGCACGCACGTATTGCCATGCGGGCGTGTCCCTTCCGCGCAGCAGGCGTCCGAGCACCTCGGGGTCGATGTCGGATGCACGCTGCTCGGTCTCGGCGCTGTACTCGGTATAGGCCTCGCTGGACTGCAGGACGCTGAGCGCCTCGAACACCTCGCCCGCCGCGAACGGCAGTCCGACGGTGCCGTCGACCGTGATCTGCGCGGCGCGCAGCGTCTCGGACAACGCCGCGATGATTGCCGGGTCACACGGGCCGAGGCATGCGGGATCCAGCCAGGCGACCCGTTGCGCGCGAACCGGATCGGGGGACCGGCCGGCCATGGCCGTGTACGCCGCCGCTGCGCCGGTCGCGGTGCGGGCGAACACCCCGACGTGATCCAGCGATGCCGCAAGGGGCCAGACGCCCCGCGCCGGGATCGCGCCGTAGGCCGGCTTGAACCCGACCACACCGCACAACGCGGCGGGTACGCGGACCGAGCCTGCGGTGTCGGTGCCGACAGCCAGGGGAACCATGCCCGCGGCGGTCGCCACTGCACTGCCGCCGCTCGATCCGCCGCTGATCCTGCTGGGATCCCAAGGGTTTCGTGATGCGCCGTGTGCCGATCGGTCACCGGTCGCGCCGAAGGCGAATTCGTGCAGGACATTCCTGCCGACGATCACCGCGCCCGCGGTGCGCAACCGGCGCACGCATTCGGCGTCGGCGGTCGCCGGACCGGGGTGGACCACCGAACCCCGCGTCGTGACGTGTCCGGCGACGTCGACGAGGTCCTTGACCGCGACCGGGATGCCGTGCAGCACACCGCGGTCATGGCCACGTGCGAGTTCGGCATCGGCGTGCCGCGCGGCGTCGAGCGCGCCTTCTGCGTCCACGGCCGTGAAGGCGTTGAGGGTCGGATCGAGCCGTGTGATGGCGGCGAGGCTGTGCTCGACGAGTTCGACACTCGTGGTGTGGCCATTGCGAAGATCCGCTGCGAGGGAATGGATGTCGTGGTCGCGGAAGAATCCGGTCAACCCGGTGGTATCGGCTGTTTCGGTCATGATGTCGTGATTCCTGGGAGCAGTTGAAGGGATGGGACGATTACGGCGGTGGCGACGGCCATGGCGGCAACGTTGCCGATGAACGGATGGAAGTCGCCGGGCAGTAGTGCCGAGATCCGGTCGGCGAGTGGTGGACCCAACAGTGCCCCGAGCAGTGCACCGGCGAGCACCGACGCCGCGGTTCCGCCGTACGTCAGCACGCAGGCCGGCGCGACCGACACCACGGGCACGAACGTCGGGTAGAACGGGCGGCGTGCCCAGCGGGTCCGCCACACCGACACGGCCACCACGGCGGTGAGCACCTGTGCGGCGAGAATCTGTGGGAGCAGCCCTGATCCATAGGCCACCGAGGCGGGTGCCATCGCGTAGGCGATCAGGGCGCCCGCGACGAGTCCGAGGCTCGCCCACTCGCTTCCGAAGAACGGCGCCTCGGAGAAGTCGGCGACGCAACGCCGCAGCACCCACACCGGTCCGGTCCTGACCGCAGGAGCCGGCGGTGATGCCGGGCCCCGGGGGAGCGCCGGCGCGGGCACCCACGGGAGATGTCGGCAGATCATGAACGCGATCACCGCCGCGATCGCCATCCCGCCTGTGACCCCGACGACCGACGGCACACCGAGTCGCGGGCACAGGACGCTCGCACCGAGCACCGAGAGTGGCGGGGTCACCACGCCGCCGAGCACGCCACCGGTGAGTACGGTTTTGATATCGGCACCGAACATCAGCACGATGGTCGGTGACACCGAGACGAACGGCGCGAACAGCGGTTGCCAGATCCCTGCCGACAGGGTCCATCCCCACAGCAGGTTGCTGACTGCGACGCCCAGCATGGCGCTGGCCAGCATCGGCACCCACATGCCGGATCCGCACGCCTGCGCGAACCCCTGCAGGCGGTGCCCGCGTCTGTGCAGCCAGTGCGCCAGTGCACCGCCGGCGATCAGACCGAGACCGGACAGGGCGTTCGAGTAGAACGTGGGTTCGCTTGCCGCCGAGGCGATCTGCGCGAGCATCGGCGTGACGGCATGCAGGCTGCCACTCCACAGCAGTGCGGCGAACAGGCAGATCGCGGCGACCAGGGGCAGCAGCGGGAGCGCGGCGTCGGGTGGACGCGTGGACGGAGCGGTCGTCATGACGCGTGCCTACCTGGGGAGGGCCTGGCCGCCGCGGTACCCGAGGAGCTGGTCGTAGAGATCGGTGCGCCGGTCGCGGTGCAGATCGTTGAACTGGTTCCAGATGGGCGCACCACGCGAGGCCGTGATGTCGATGTCGGCGTAGAGGATGGTGTCCTCATCCGGGCCGGCGATGCGGTCGATGGGCCAGCCGTTGGTGCCCGCGATGAGCGAGTTGCCCATGAACCCCGAGGTGCGTTCGGTTCCGATGCGGTCGGCCGTGGCGATGAAGACGTTGTTGACGTGGGCGGCCGTCATCGTCAGGTATGCGGCCATGCACGTGCCGCTGTCGTCGTACAGCGGTGGCGGGGTCCACACCCATCCCGTCGGGATGCAGATGATGTCGGCGCCCTGCTGGGCGACGATGCGCGCGGTCTCGGGGAACCAGATGTCCCAGCAGACCAGCAGACCGATGCGGCCGATGCGGGTGTGGAACACCGGGTAACCCAGGTCGCCGGGGGAGAAGAACAGCTTCTCCTCGTTCCACAGGTGCGTCTTGCGGTACTTGCCGATATACCCCTCCGAGCCGACGAGGACCGCGGTGTCGAACAGTTCGACGCCGTCGAGCTCGGGCAGACAGCCGACGATGTACACGTCGTGGGCCGCCGCGAACTCGGCCCAGCCGGTGACGGTCGCGCCCGAGGGCACGGGCTCGGCGTGCGCATAGGCCTCCTCGCGGGATTCGAACGTGTACCCCGTCGTCGCGAGCTCGGGCAGCACGATGAGGTTGGCGCCCCCGGCTACCGCTTGCTGAAGACGTTCGTAGACCGCTTCGGAGTTGGCCTTCAGGTTCTCGACCCCGACCTGCGGGTTGAACTGCACGACGGCCACGCGGGCGGGGCTGAACCGATGTGAGTCTTGATCAGGCATAACGGATCCTTTTCGGCTTGGGATGGATTTGTGAGCGGTGATGGAACACGCCCGGCCCTGGTTGCCCGAACGTTCGGGCCGAACGTTCGGGTTATACTGCTCCGTGGTGTGCATCACTGTCAAGGGGTGCCCGGCCGGGTGTTCCCCAGCAAACTGAGAACCAACTGAAAGGCCGTGGGTGGGAAAGTCGAAGCAGCCGACACTCCAGTCGATCGCCGACGATCTCGGCCTGCACGTCTCGACCGTCGCGCGCGTGCTCAACGGTATGCGCGAGGGCGAGCGTGCGGCCTCGGGTGCCACGGCCGAGCGAATCCGCAAACGTGCGGCCGAGGTGAACTACCGGCCCAATCCGCATGCCGCGAGCCTGCGGACCCGGCGCACCAACCTGGTGGGCGTTCTCGTGCCGAGGCTCACCGACGTGGTGCTGGCCACGGTGTACGAGGGCATCGAATCGGCTGCCGCGGACCGGGGCCTGACGGCGTTCGTCGCCAACACCCAGGACGAGACCGACCGTCAGCGCAAGCGGATCGACATGATGCTGGACCGGCGGGTGGACGGGTTGATCCTCGGCGACGCGCGTTCCGACGACCACACCGTGCTCGAGGAACTGACCCGCCGCGAGGTGCCGTTCGTGTTGGTCAACCGCAGCGTCGCCGACTATCCGGCGGCCACGTGTGACAACTACCTCGGCGGTCGGCTGGCCGCCGAACACCTTCTGGCGCTTGGCCATCGCCGCGTCGGCGTCATCGCCGGGCTCGCGCATGCGAGCACCGGCATCGACCGGCCCGCGGGTTTCGTGGACCGCTTCCGCGAGGCCGGCATCGAGGTGCCCGACGAGCTCATCGTGTACTCGGGTCTGGACAGTCAGGGGGGCCATTACGCGGCCGACCGGATGCTCGACGGCGACGCACCGCCGACCGCGATGTTCGCCGTCAACGACTTCGCCGCGATCGGTGCGGCCGGTGCGATCCGCAACCGCGGTCTGCGGGTGGGGCGGGACGTCTCCCTGATCGGGTTCAACAACATCGCCCTGACCGCCGAGATGCACGTCCCCCTGACCTCGATCGAATCGCGCGCCTTCGACATGGGCCGCGACGCCCTGGAGTTGCTCGCCGACACGCTCGCAGGTGCGGCGCCCGCGCAGCGGCGCACGAAACCTGTTCTGGTGGTGCGAGAATCGACGTGCGACGCACACGGCTCGGCCCTGACCTGATCGACCGCGCCGAGCGTGCGCGCGCCTCCTTGACAACGCGGTCGAACGCATGTTCGATGGTGGTGTGCGTTGGGATGAGCAGGCCGTGCGGGTCGATGACGGGGCGTTGCCCGGTCTGGCCCGTGTCGGCTTCGTCCGCAGCGTGCGGGCCCCGGAATTCGAGGGGATCACGTTCCACGAGGTGCTGTGCAAGTCGGCACTGAACAAGGTGCCCGCTGCGTCGGCGCTGCCGTTCCGGTTCACGGTCAACGGCTACCGCGGGTGCACGCATGCCTGCCGGTACTGCTTCGCCCGGCCGACGCACGAATATCTCGACTTCGATCCGGGCGTGGATTTCGACCGCCAGATCGTCGTCAAGACCAACGTCGTGGAGGTCCTGCGCCGCGAGTTGCGGCGTCCCTCGTGGACGCACGAGACCGTCGCGCTCGGCACCAACACCGACCCGTACCAGCGCGCCGAGGGCCGCTATGCCCTCATGCCCGGAATCATCGGGGCACTGGCGGATTCGTACACGCCGTTCTCGGTCCTGACCAAGGGCACGCTGCTGCGGCGAGACCTGGGACTGATCGCTGAGGCGGCCCGTCGCGTCGAGGTCAGCGTCGCGGTGTCGCTGGCGATCGGCGACGCAGACCTGCACCGCGACATCGAGCCCGGTACGCCGTCACCGCAGGCCCGGTTGGCGCTGATCTCCGCGATCCGCGACGCCGGCCTGTCGTGCCACGTGATGGTGGCGCCGGTGCTCCCGTACCTGACCGATTCGGCCGAGCACCTCGACGATCTCCTGGGCCGCATCGCGGAAGCGGGCGCCACGAGTGTCACGGCGTTCGGGCTGCATCTGCGGGGGAGCACCCGCGGATGGTTCATGTCGTGGCTGGCGTCGTCGCATCCGGAGCTGGTCTGGAAGTACCGCCAGCTCTACCGCAAAGGCGCGTATCTACCTGCCGAGTACCGGCACATGTTGCACGACCGCGTGCAGCCGCTGATCGTCAAGCACGGGCTGGCCGGTCAGCCGCGGATGCCCGCGCCGGAGACGCCGACGCCGCAGGTCGCACGGCCCGAGCCGGTGCAGGCCGCGCTGTTCTGACGGACCGGCAGTGGCCAACCTCACCCTCGGCCGCCTGCCAATAGTTATGTTTTTATAACTATAATCTGATCGGTAATGCGCTGATCAGAAGTCGAGGGTTGATGAGGATACGAACTGCCGCGCCGGGGACCACCACGCCGACACTGGCGTTGATCATTCTGCTGGCTCTGCTCAACGCCGTGACTCCCTTCTCGGTCGACATGTACATGTCGGCCTTCCCGGCAATGGCCGTCGAGTTCGGCACCTCGGCGTCGGTCGTGCAACTCACCCTGACCACGTTCCTCATCGGACTGGCCACCGGCCAGCTGTTCATCGGCCAGTTGTCCGACCGGCTCGGGCGCCGCGGCCCGTTGCTCGTGGGCATCGTCGCGTGCCTGGTGGCGAGCCTGCTGTGCGCGGTGAGCCCCTCCATCGAGGTTCTGATCATGCTGCGATTCGTGCAGGGCTTCGCGGGAGCCGCAGGCATCGTGATCGCGCGGGCGATCATCTCCGATCGCTCCAAGGGGTCCCAGGCCGCGAAACTGTACTCGGTGATGATGGTGATCGGAGTCCTGGCGCCGATCCTGGCACCGGTCCTGGGCGGTCAGGTGGTCGCCGGTTTCGGTTGGCGCGCGGTGTTTCTCGCGCTCGCCGGGTTGAACCTGGTGATGTTGCTGGGCGCGCTCTTCATGGCGGGCGAATCGCTGCCGCCCGAGGCGCGCCGGCCTGCCGGGTTGAAAGCCTTTGCCGGCAGCGCGGCCTCGGTTCTGACCAACCGCCGCTTCATGGGCTACACACTGACGCTGTCGTGTTCGGGCGCGGCCATGTTCTCCTACATCTCGGCCTCGCCGTTCGTGCTGCAGAACATCATCGGTCTGTCGCCGCGCGCGTTCTCGTTCACCTTCGGCGGATGCGCACTGGCCGTGGCGGTCTCGGGCGTGATCTCGGCCCGGTTGGTGGGCCGGTTCGGGCCGCGCAAGCTGCTGCTCGGCGGGGTGTCGGCCATGGTGGTCGTCGCGGCGTTGATGCTGCTGAACGTCACCGTCGGCGGCGTCGTCCCTGCGGTGACCGTGGCGCTGATGGCGTGCTTCATGGGCACCGTCGGGTTCACCTTCGCCAACGCCACCACGCTGGCCATCGGCGAGGTGCGCCACGCGGCCGGAACCGGTTCTGCTGTCATCGGATTCCTGCAGTACGGCCTGGGTGCGGTCGCCTCGCCGCTGGTGGGCCTGGCCGGCGAGCACAGCGCGGTGCCGATGGGCGTGGCGATGTTCACGTGCGCCGCACTGGCGGCGACGGCGCTGCTGGTGCTCACGCGCGGGCACATCCCGAGCTACGACGACGAACTCGCCGACCTCGACGCAGACCTCACGGCGGTGTCAGCAGGGGAGTCCACGGCTCGGTGAGCGTGCGCGGAATTTCTCTTGCGGGAGAAATCAACCCTTGTTGCGCTTGACTTCCCGGAACGGCACGCCGCGGTCGGCGGCGTGCTCGCGCGGGAAGCCGAGTACACGCTCGCCGATGACGTTGCGTGCCATCTCCGAACTGCCGCCGCCCAGCGAGCCGGTCTGCCGCGACAGGTACCGCACGCCGATGTCGAGCATGCCGTCGAAGTCCCCGCCCTCGTCGACCACACCGGCGGTGCCCGCGATGGCCAGCGCGGTGTCCACCTCCAACTCGGTGGTCTCGGCGTGGAACAACCGGATCAGTGTGCCCGCCGTCGGCGGCAGGGCGCCCGCCGCGATCGCCTGCGTGACATGGTCGATCAACTGCGTCTTGACCGCCCGCCGCACCAGGGCGCGGCCGGCGAGGTCCTGGACGAACGGATCGTCGGCGCGGCCGAGTGCCTCGGCGAGGCCGACGTGGTCGGGCGGCATCTCGTTGGCGTTCTCCGCTCCGGTGCCGCTGGCGAACTCGGATCCGCCGCCCACCGCACGGCGTTCGTGGAACAGCTGCCGCGAGGCCACGGTCCAACCGTCGTCGACCTTGCCGACGACGGCGTCGTCACCGAGTTCGAGGTTGTCGAAGAATTCCTCGCAGAACTCCTCGTTGCCGTTGACCTCCTTGATGCGGCGCATGGTGATCCCGGGCGCCTTCAGCGGCACCAGAAACATCGTGAGGCCCTCGTGTTTGGGCACGTCCCAGTTGGTGCGGGCCAGCATCAGGCCGTAGTCACCCGCGAAGGCGCTGGTGCTCCAGGTCTTGGCGCCGTTGATGACCCACTTGTCGCCGACCCGGTCGGCGCGGGTGATCACACCCGCGAGATCCGATCCGCCGCTGGGCTCGCTGAGCAACTGCACGAGGATCTCCTCGCCGCGGATGGCCGCGCCGATCCGGTCGCGCTTCTGCTGTTCGCTGCCCATGTCCAGGATGGTCGCGGCGCAGATCGTGAACGACGGCGTGTTGAGGATCAGCGGCATCTCGTAGCAGCGGGCCTCGGCGTTGAACGCCCGCTGATAGGCGTGGTCCAGTCCCAGGCCGCCGTATTCACGCGGAAAGCAGATCCCGGCGAAACCGCCCTGGTACAACCGCTTCTGGAGCTCCTTGGCCCGGTCCCAGGACTCCTGGTCAGCCCGGACCGAGAACGGTGGATTGTCGGGATCGATGCGCGGCATGTTCCCGGCCAGCCACGCGCGGGCGCGGGCGGCGAAGTCCTCCACCGATTCCTGGGTTCCGGTCGACACGGCGGTCTCGGTCATGCGCGAGCCTCCTCGGGCTGGGATCTGCGGCTCAGTTCGAACACTGCACGGTGGTGGTCCTCGGGAGCGCCGAACATGGCGCGGTTGAGCGATGCCCGGCGCAGGTACAGGTGCAGGTCGTGCTCCCACGTCACGCCGATACCGCCGTGCAACTGCACGCAGTCCTGCAACATCACCGGAGCGCGCTCGCCCACATAGGCTTTCGCGACGCTGACCAGGAACGCGGCTCTCTTCGACCGGGCACCGACGGCGGCCACGGCACCGGTGGTGGTGGCGCGGGCGGCCTCGAACCACATCTTCATGTCGGCGAAGCGGTGCTTGAGCGCCTGATACGACGCCAGGGGGCGGCCGAAGCTGTTGCGGTCCAGCAGCCACTGGTTGGTCATCGCCAGCACAGCGTCGAGAATCCCGACGGTCTCGGCGCACTGCAGCACCAGCGCGATCTGCCGCTGCCGCTCGATGATGGCCGGGGTCTGTTCGGCCGCGCCGACGACCGCGGACTCCTCGACCGCGACACCGTCGAATTCGACACGGGCATAACGCTTCACCAGGTCCAGTGACTTCTGGGCGGTGACCGTGACGCCGGTGGCGTCGGTCGCGACCAGGAACTGACGGGGCTGCCCGTCGAGCAGGGCGACCACTAACAGCAGGCCGGCCTGGTCCCCGGCCTCGACGCGGTCCTTCACGCCGTCGATGCGGTACCCGGTCGCGGTGCGCGTCGCGGTGACCGTCGGAGCCGTGGGGGCGAAGGGACGCTTGGGCTCATAGGTGGCCCATGACGCGATCGTTTCGCCGGCGATCAGGGTCTCGATGGTCTCCTCGTGCCCCTGCGGTGCCTCCACCAACCCGGCCAGCACCGCGCTCACCGGATGCAGGGGCCCCGGCGCCACGGTGCGCCCGGCCTGCTCGGCGATCAGTGCCAGATCGGCGACACCGTCGCCGGACACGCTCCCGCCGCCCAGGTCCTCCGGTACCAGCAGGCCGGCCCACCCCAACTCGGCCGCGCGGCCCCACCACTGCGCGTCGAACGACGTGTCCTCGTCGTGCAATTGGCGAACGCGGCTCAGCGGCGCCTCTTTCTCCAGGAAGGCCTGCGCGGTGGAGGTGAACAGCATCTGTTCCGGGTTGGCAGTCATGGAATGGGCTCAGCCTCTTGGTCGATGGGTCAGGCTGCGCGCGGGAGCGACGCAGCGTTGCGGTCAGGCGATGACGAGCGCGGGGACGTCGGGTTTGTACACCACCTTGTTCTCGACCTGGAAGAGGTCGACCAGGTTCCTGCCCATCACCTTTCGCACGCCCTCGTCGTCGAGGCCGTGAGCCTGGAGATCGGAGACCAGGTTGATCGGGTCGGCCAGACCCTCCGGGTGCGGCCAGTCCGAACCGAAGATCACCCGGTCGATGCCGATCAGATCGGCCATCTGCTTGAAGTTGTCCTCCCAGAACGGCGCGACGTACACGCAGCGCTTGAACGCCTGGATCGGTTCCTCGGGGAAGTCCTGCGGCATCTTGGCGTAGACGTCCTCGAACTGGTGGAACAGGTGCGGCACCCACGACGCCCCGTTCTCGATCGACAGGATGCGCAGGTCCGGGTTGCGGGTGAAGGTACCGTGACACACGAGCGCGGTCATGGTGTCCTCGATGGGACGCTTGCCCATCGCGACCATCCGGAACGCCGTCGGCTTGAACGGCAGGAACTCGTCGGCGGGTTCCCAGTCGTTGAGGTACTGCGCGTAACCGCTGTCCGAGGCGTGCATGGCCACGGGGATACCGGCTTTGACGCAGGCCTGCCAGAACGGGTCGAACTCCTCGGTGCCGAACGAGCGCGTGCCGCGGAAACCAGGTACCGGCGCCGGGCGCACCAGTACGGTCTTGGCGCCGCGTTCCAGGCACCATTCGAGTTCTTCGAGCGCGCGGTCGACGATCGGCAGTGTGATGACCGGTGTGGAGAAGATCCGGCCCTCGTAGTCGAACTGCCATGTCTCGTACATCCATTCGTTGAGCGCATGGATGATGTCGTGGATCAGCTCCGGGTCGTCTTTGAGCCGTTCCTCGACCAGTGAGGCCAGGGTGGGGAACATCAGCGTGTAGTCGAGGCCCAGACCGTCCATGACCTCGAGGCGCGCTTCGGGATTGCGGAACGCGGGGATGGACTTCATGGGCTTGCCCAGCACCTCGCGGTAACTCTTGCCGCCGCTGCCGTGCCGGAAGTACTCCTCCTGCGCGCCGGGGCGGGCGACCACCTCGAACGTGGGGTTCGGGATGTAGTCGCTGATGTGGTTGCGCACCACGATCTTGGTGCGGCCACGGACGTCGACGTAGTCGATGACGCCCTTGCGATGGTCGGGCAGGAACTTGGTGAGCGCTTCCTTCGGCTCGTAGAAGTGGTTGTCGGCGTCGAACACCGGGAAGTCGAGAATGCGTGAGGGCATGTTCGCCTCCTGGGAGAGTCGCGTTCGTCGAAATCGGTAATGACGTTACCACGAGGTGACCTGCGTGGACGATACGTCGGAACCGATCTGTGGCCGTCGTGGAAACGCCAGGTCAGACGCCGTGTGTCGGATTCGCCAGGCTGCGGAGGCAGAACTCGTAGATGTGCGGGCCCTCGATGGGTGTGCCGTTGAGTTCGACCCCGAGTGAGCGCAACCGCATGGCGCCCAGTACCGACTGCAGGATCAGGGCAGATGTGGTGTCCACCTCGACACCGGAGTGGAAGTCGCCGGCATCGATGCCGCGTCGCACGATGCCGCGGATCAGGTCGTGCAGCGGGGCCAGAACCCGCGCGTATTCACGGGGCAGGGACTCGGCGAGGTGGTCGTTGTAGTACGTCAGACCCCGATTGATGCTGTCCTGGGTGCTGGAAGAGGCGGGCGCGGTGATCTTCTCGACGAGCACCCGCAGCGCTTCGGGGCCCGGCAGGGCCTCGGTGTCGGCGCGCCACCGTTGAGCGGACTCCGCCATGATCCGGTCGATCAACGCCAGCAGGAGTTCGTCCTTGGTGGAGAAGTGCTGGTAGAACGACCGCAGTGAGGTCTTGGACCGCTCCACGACCTCCAGGACCGTGAAATCGGTGCGGCCGGTCTCGCCGAGGATCGCCAGGGCCGATCTCATGAACCGGGCCGTGCGGTCCTCGGGATCCGCGCGCGCACCGTCGGGCGATCGTTGCGTAGGTCTGGCCATTGCGGCACCACCTCCGTCATGCTGCACTGTGGAGAATGACGTTACCGTTTTCGTAGAAGCAATGGGCGGCTTGTGATTACTGTGGTGCACCGATGACAGAGTGGTTCCTGTTCCTGCCGCAGGTGCGGTTGGAGATCGGCGACATCGTCGAGCGGGCGCGGATCGCCGAAGCCGCCGGTTTCGACGGCATCGCGTTCATCGACCACCTCGAGGCCCCCGGCGCGACGCACCAGGGCATCTGGGAGGCGATGACCACCGCGACGTGGGTCGCCGCGCACACCGAGCGGTTGCGCATCGGGCACCTGGTGCTCTGCGACGCCTTCCGGCATCCCGCCGTGCTCGCCAAGCAGGCCGTCACGTTGTCCACGGCCAGTGACGGCCGGTTCGAACTCGGCCTCGGTTCGGGGTCCTGGCCGCAGGAGTTCTTCCGCTTCGGTGTCGACGGCGGTGACGACGCCGCGGCGCGCGTCGACCGTCTCGAACGCGATCTGGCGCTGCTGCGGGAGCACTGGGGCGAAGGCGAACGCGGACAGGTGCCCGCGCCGGCGCACAAGATTCCGCTCGTCATCGGTGGAACCGGCCGACGCACAATGGGTTTGGTGCGTCGGTACGCCGACTGGTGGAACATCCCGTCGCACCAACTCGACCGGTTGCCCGACCTGCTGCCGACCGTGGGCGCCGCGCGGGCCTCGATGCAGCAGATGGTCGGGTTTGTCGGACGCGGCATCGACCGCGCTGCGGTCACCGAACGAAGTTCGCGGTTGTTCGGCCATCTCGGATCAGGTCTGGTGTGCGGCGACGCGGCCGAACTCACCGGGCACTTCGCCGGACTCGCCGCGCAGGGCATCGAGCGCTTCTACGTGTGGTTCGCCGATTTCGCGGCGCCACAGACCATTTCCGAGTTCGCCGAGACCGTGATGCACACGGGACAGAAAGGGACGACATGACCACCGAGTCAACCGAAACCGCGCCGGGCGCATCCGTGCAGTGGACGCTGCAGATGCTGCTCGACCTGTTCGAGGTCGAACCGGCCGGGGAGAACCGCTTCACGGCGCCGACCGGCCTCGCGGGTGCCGACGACCGCCAGGTGGTCGAGGGCACCCAGGTGCTCGCACAGGCGATCGTCGCTGCCGCCAAACGCTTTCCGGACAAGTCCGTGCGCTCGGTGCAGGCCGTGTTCGCGCGCGCGGTGCTGGTGGGCCCGCCCGTCGAACTCGACCTCGACGTGGTCAGTGAGGGCCGCTCGACCGCGACGGCCGTCGTCACCGCGTCGCAGAACGGCAAGCGGTGCATGACGTTCACGGTGTTCACCGACGTGCCGTCGGCCGACGTGATCCGCCACCACCTGCCGCGCCCCGACGTCGCCGGACCCGCCGACGCCAACGTCGCGCACATGCCGATGACGGGCCGTGAACTGCGCCTGGTCGACGTGGTCGACGTGAACAGCCCCGACGAGGTCGGCCCGCCCGAACTGTACGCATGGCTGCATTACGATCCGGTCCCGACGCGCGACGACCTGGCCAAGGCGCTGATCGCGTATTTCACAGGCCACCTGGGCATCTCGACCACGATGCGGGCACACGAGGGTATCGGCACCGCACAGGCGCACCTGACGGTGTCGACCGCGCCGATGACGGTCAACGTGAGCTTCCACGAGCCGGCGGCGTGGGACGGCTGGCTGCTCTATTCGCACGAGAGCACACAGGTGGGCGCGGGTATGTCCTACGTTCGCGGCACGGTGCACACCGAGGGCGGCGAACTCATCGCGTCGTTCAGCCAGGACGCGATGATCCGGCCGCTGCGCACGGTCGACACGAACATCTCGGCCAAAGCACGCCTGTAGCTACATCTCTGCGACGTCGTGCCCGTGGTGGACGATGTCGTGCAGGTGGTAGAGCGCGATGGTCGCGATGGTGAATTCGCTGCCGTTGCTGCGCAGTCCGCGCCGTGACCACGCGTCCTCGGGCACGCCGTCATAGGTGTCGGCGACCACCGTGGCGGCGTCGTACACCTCGGTGGCGACCACCGCCGGATCCTGCGACGCGTAGCCGTCGGCGATGGCGGTGGCATCCTGGTCCCAGTTGGGGAACCGGGGATCGGTCTCGGTGAGCATCAACCGCACCCGGGAATCGAAGATGCGGTGCACATCGCGGACGTGGCAGCCGTATTCGAGCACCGACCACATGTCGGGCCTCGTGCGCTGGGCGGCGCCCGAGCGGGTGAGGCGCTGCACCCACGCGGTGGCGTCGTCACGGATGCGCCCGGCCACCTCGGTGTGGTGCACGCTCGACGGATCGAACCCGCATTCCGGGCACGGCCGCTGCAGCACCCAGGTCCAGTCCTTGGTGTCGGGTTCGATGGGGTCGACGTCGGAGGTCATCTGCCCAGTGTCCCCGGCGTCCGGTCAGGCCGCCAGAGCCGAGCGCAGCACGTCGAGCGGCAGTCCGCCCAGATCGAGCGCGCGGCTGTGGAATTCACGCATCGTCAGCCCGCGGCGCACGCTGTCCTCGCGCAGTTCGTGCCAGATCCGCTGGCCGATGGCGTACGACGGCGCCTGGCCCGGCCAGCCGAGGTAGCGGTCGAGTTCGAACTGCAGGTTCTCCTCGGCCATCGCCGAATGCGAGGTCAGGAAGTTCCACGCACGTTCGGCGTCCCACACCTCACCGTCGGGTGCCGTGAGCCCGCAGTGCACACCGATGTCGATGACCACGCGCGCGGCGCGGAACCGCTGCGCGTCGAGCATGCCCATGCGGTTGCCCGGATCGTCGAGCCAGCCGAGTTCGGCCATGAGGCGTTCGGCATACAGTGCCCAGCCCTCACCGTGGCCCGACACCCAGCACCCCAGGCGGCGCCACCGGTTGAGACGCTCGGCCAGGGCGACCGCGCGCCCGATCTGCAGGTGATGGCCGGGTACGCCCTCGTGGAACACCGTGGTCGTTTCCTGCCACGTGTGGAACTGGTCGACCCCGGGCGGCACCGACCACCACATCCGGCCCGGACGGCTCCAATCCTCCGACGGGCCCGTGTAGTAGATGCCGCCGGTCTGGGTCGGGGCGATGCGGCACTCGAGCCTGCGCAGCGGGCCGTCGATGTCGAAATGTGTTCCGGCCAGCGAATCCACGGCACGGTCGGACAGGTCCTGCATCCACGCCTGCAATGCATCGGTTCCGGTGACGACGTAGCGCGGTTCCTCGTCGAGGCGGCGCAACGTCTCGGCCACCGTGGCGCCCGGGTAGAGCTCCTGGGCGATCGATTCCTGTTCGGCGACAATGGCGTCGAGCAGGTTCAGACCCCACTCGTAGGACTCGTCGAGGTCGGCCTCGGTGCCCAGGAACGCGCGCGACAGCAGGCGGTAGGCGTCGCGTCCGCACGCGTCGTACTTGCGCGCCCGCGGCGCGACATCGTCGCGCAGGACTGTGCCGAGGTAGAGATACGCGTCGGCCGCCGCCGCGGCGCGCTCACGCAATTCGTCGACCGGGGCCGAGTCCGGGGCGCCGGACACCATGTCCACGAACAGTTTCTGGATCTGTTCGGTCTGCGCGATGCCGCGCTGGACCTGTCGGATCGCCGGCGGGTCGTCGCCGGCCACGCGGGCCCGCAGCGCGGCCGCGTAGTTCTCGACCCGTTCGGGGATCCTGGCCAGACGTGCGGAGACCACCGCCCAGTCCTCGGCGGTGTCGGTGGCCATCAGGTCGAACACGTCGCGCATCGACTGCAGCGGCGACGCGATCACGTTCAGTTCGCCGAGATCCAGGCCCGCGTCGTGCAGTTCGACCGCGACGCCGAGGCGTTCGCGCATCGCGGCGATGGTCACGACGTCGACGTCGTCGACCGGTTTGGCACCGTCGAGTTCGCGCAGCGTGGCGCGGGCGGCCTCGGCGCGGGCCGCCACGCCGTCGGGGGAGTAGTCGGTGATGTCGTCGTCGTGCCCGGCGATCCCCAATTCGGTGGCCGCACAGGGGTCCAGGCGCGCGTAGGTGTCGAGGTAGCGTTCTGCGATCTCGTCGACCGCGGTCTTCGCCCTAGCCAAGATCGTTGGTCGCGAACGTGTCGCACTTGTTGGGATCACCGGTGCGGTAGCCCTCGGTGAACCATTTCTGACGTTGTGCCGACGAGCCGTGTGTCCAGGCTTCCGGGTTCACCCGCCCGGTCGCCGACTGCTGGATACGGTCGTCGCCGACCGAAGCCGCGGCCGACAGCGCGTCGGCGATGTCCTTGTCGCTCAACGGCTCCAGGAACGGGACGCCGGTGCTCTCCTGACGGGTGATGGAGGCGTAGTGAGCCCACACACCCGCGTAGCAATCGGCCTGCAGTTCGGTGCGCACGCCCGCGCCGGTGGCGCCCTCGGGGTCTCGCTGCGCCCGGCCCAGCACACCGAGCAGGTTCTGCACGTGGTGGCCGAACTCGTGCGCCACGACGTATTCCTGTGCGAGCGGGCCACCGCTGGAGCCGAACTGTGTCTTGAGTACGTCGAAGAAGTCGGTGTCGAAGTAGGCGGTCTTGTCGACCGGGCAGTAGAACGGACCCACGTCGCTGGTCGCGGTGCCGCACCCGGTGTTGACCTGGCCGGTGAACAGGCGCACCTGCGGCCGCTGATACCCCTGCAGCAGTTGCTGCCAGACGCCGTCGACCGAGTTGCCGGTGGCCACCACGCGGCATTGCACGATCTCGTTGGCGTCGGCGCCGGTTCGGCACTGGCTCAGATCGAAACCGCCGGCCTCGGCGCCCTCGGAGTCCATTTGCTGCTGCTGGGGCAGAACCTGGCCGGGATCGACGCCGAGGAAGAGCGCGAGCACGACGATAAGCAGACCGCCCAGGCCACCTCCGATGGCCATCCCCCGACCCGGACCACGGCGACCACCGCCACTGGTCGAGGTGGTGCTCGTGTCGATCTGCATACCCTCGTTGAAGGTCATCGCATTGCTCCATCGCCTTCGCGCTCACGCCGTGTTTGCGGCTCGTTCAGCTTGCCACACTACGATTCAGGCGTGTCCGTCGTCGCGGAACATTCGACCATCGCCCACACTTCGCTGGGCACGCTGCGCGGAACGCTCGAGGCCGGCGTCAGCGTCTGGCGCGGTGTCCACTATGCGCAGCAGCCTGTCGGCGATTTGCGGTTTCGTGCGCCGCAGCCACTGCAACCGTGGTCAGGCGTCCGTGAAGCCGTCGAGCACGGCCCTTTGCCGCCGCAGGGGCGATCGTTCGTCGGTGGCGGGCGCGACGACCCCAAGATGCGCGACGAGGCCTGCCTGACCGTCACCGTATGGTCGCCCGACACCTCCGGTGCGCTGCCGGTGATGGTGTGGATCCCGGGCGGGGCATTCGTCTACGGCGCAGGTCAGCTGCAGCTCTACAACGGCTCGCGGCTGGCGGCCAACGGCAACGTCGTCGTGGTCAACGTCACCTACCGGCTCGGTGTGTTCGGTGGATTCGAACTGGGTGATCTCGCCGGTGATTTCTCCGACAACCTGTGTCTGCGCGATCAGCTCGCGGCGCTGCAGTGGGTCCGTGACAACATCGCCGCGTTCGGCGGCGATCCGAAGCGGGTCACGGTGTTCGGTGAATCCGCCGGTGCCACATCGGTGTTGGCGCTGCTCGCCAGCCCCTCCGCCGAGGGACTGTTCGCACGCGCGATCGCGCAGAGCCCGGCGCTGCCACTGATCGCCGACCGCGACGTGCGTGCCAGACAGGCGCACCGCTTCCTCGAGATCGTCGGCGAGGACCCGGCGAAACTGCGTGACCTGCCGCAGAAGCAACTTCGCCGCGCGGCCGGGCAGGTGCAACTGGAGAGCGCGCAACACACCCCGACACTCGCGTACGGCCTGACCCACGGCGTCGACCTGCTGCCGCGCCATCCCATCGACGCCGCGCGGGCCGGCGAGGTGCTGCCGGTTCCGCTGATCATCGGCACCAACAGCCACGAGGCATCGATGTTCGCGTGGGGCAAGCCGCCCATGCTGCCCACCACCGTGGCCGGCGTCGAGCACTATTTCCGGCGCAAGCACGCCGGGGCCAAGGACCGGATCCTGTCGGCGTATCCGGCCTTCCCGCGTCGCCGCGCGCTGGTCGCGTTCGGATCCGACGTCATGTTCGGGGCGCCCACCTGGGCGTTCAGCGACGCCTACAGTGCGCACGCACCCACGCACGTGTACCGGTTCGACCACACCACGTGGACGCTTCGGGCCCTGGGGCTCGGCGCGACCCACGGCAGCGAGATCGTGCACATCCAGCACAGCTACGGGTCGTACCTGGGCCGCAGACTGCACCCGCTGGGCAGGCACGTCCAGCCGTCGGTCGGCAGGCGCATGCAGCGCACATGGCTGGATTTCGCGCGTGCGGAGATCGCCGACTGGCCGTTCTACGACACCGAGCGCCGTCTCACGCGCGTCATCCGGTCGACGCGCGACGACACCGTCGCCGATCCCGATGCGTTGCGGCGCGCGGTGTGGGAGGGGCTTTACTAGCCGACCGGGTAGCGCGCGTCGCTGTAACGGCGCAGGTTGTTCAGGAAACGCTGGAACAGCCACGCCATCACGGGCCGGCCCAGCAGCATCCCCAAACGCCCGGCCGGGCCGCTCGGCTGGATCGCCATCACCCAGGTCAGGTGGCAGCCCTGCGGTGTGTCGACCACGCGGTAGTCCTCGGCGAACGCCGAGATGGCGCTCGACGTCGTGGTGTTGAACCGGAACGCCATGTGCGAGAACGGCTCCCAGGCGAGGAACTGCTCGTGTCCGACGATGTTGCCGCGCATGCGCACGGTGCGCGTGGTACCGACTCCGCGCGGTTGCGGACTGGTCCACTCCACGTCGGTGATCACCGTCGCCCACTTCGGCCACGACGTCTCGTCGGCCAGCACCTCGAACAACTGCTCGCCGGTGATCGCCAGGTCGACGGTGCTCACGAAGCGGAACGGGGCACGGTCGATGAAGTCGAGGTCGACGCGTTCACACTCGTAGGTCCGGGCCATGAGTAGACACTGTAGGGGAAAGTGTCTACTCGGGGTCGCGATCGGTTGTTCGCCATCGCCACGTCGGCAGTGTGGACCGACTCTCTAGACTGATCAGTCGTCCCACCCGTCTTCACAAGGAGTACTTCGTGCTGCGCACTCATGCCGCCGGTTCGTTGCGGCCCGCCGACGCCGGTCAGACGGTGACGTTGGCGGGATGGGTGGCGCGTCGCCGTGATCACGGCGGCGTCATCTTCATCGACCTGCGCGACGCGTCCGGGGTGTCGCAGGTGGTGTTCCGCGAGGGCGACGTCCTCGCGGCCGCGCACAGGCTGCGCGCCGAGTTCTGCGTCGCGGTGACCGGCGTCGTCGAGGTCCGTCCCGAGGGCAACGAGAACCCCGAGATCCCCACCGGGCAGATCGAGGTCAACGCCACCGAGCTGACTGTGCTGGGCGAGAGCGCGCCGTTGCCGTTCCAGCTCGACGAGCAGGCCGGCGAGGAAGCGCGCCTGAAGTACCGCTACCTGGACCTGCGCCGCGAAGGCCCCGGCAACGCACTGCGGCTGCGGTCGAAGGTCAACGCCGCCGCACGGTCCGTGCTCGCCGAACACGACTTCGTCGAGATCGAGACCCCGACGCTGACGCGATCGACGCCCGAGGGCGCCCGCGACTTCCTGGTGCCCGCGCGCCTGCAGCCCGGCTCGTTCTACGCGCTGCCGCAGAGCCCGCAGCTGTTCAAGCAGCTGCTGATGGTCGCGGGCATGGAGCGCTACTACCAGATCGCACGCTGCTACCGCGACGAGGACTTCCGCGCCGATCGTCAGCCCGAGTTCACCCAGCTCGACATGGAGATGAGCTTCGTCGAGGCCGACGACGTCATCGCGATCTCCGAGCAGGTCCTCAAGGCCGTGTGGGCCACGATCGGCTACGACCTGCCGCTGCCGCTTCCGCGGATCAGCTACGAAGAGGCCATGCGCCGCTTCGGCTCCGACAAGCCCGATCTGCGCTTCGGCATCGAACTCGTCGAGTGCACCGAGTACTTCAAAGACACGACGTTCCGCGTTTTCCAGGCGCCGTACGTCGGCGCCGTCGTGATGCCCGGCGGCGCGTCGCAGCCCCGCCGCACGCTCGACGGCTGGCAGGAGTTCGCCAAGCAGCGCGGGCACAAGGGCCTGGCGTACGTGCTCGTCGGCGAGGACGGAACCCTCGGCGGGCCGGTGGCCAAGAACCTGTCCGACGCCGAACGCGACGGGCTGGTCGCGCACGTCGGCGCCAACCCGGGTGACTGCATCTTCTTCGCGGCAGGTCCCGCCAAGGGTGCCCGCGCGCTGCTCGGCGCCACCCGCATCGAGATCGCCAAGCGCCTCGACCTCATCGACCCGAACGCCTGGGCGTTCACCTGGGTGGTCGACTTCCCGATGTTCGAGGCCGCCGACGAGGCCACGGCCGCCGGTGACGTCGCCGTCGGCTCGGGCGCCTGGACCGCGATGCACCACGCGTTCACCGCGCCCAAGCCCGACTCCGTCGACACGTTCGACTCCGATCCCGGCAACGCGCTGTCCGACGCCTACGACATCGTGTGCAACGGCAACGAGATCGGTGGCGGCTCGATCCGTATCCACCGCCGTGACATCCAGGAGCGGGTGTTCGCGATGATGGGCATCGATCACGACGAGGCCCAGGAGAAGTTCGGGTTCCTGCTCGACGCGTTCTCCTACGGCGCCCCGCCGCACGGCGGCATCGCGTTCGGCTGGGATCGCATCACCGCACTGCTCGCCGGGGTCGATTCGATCCGCGAGGTCATCGCGTTCCCCAAGTCCGGTGGCGGGGTCGACCCGCTGACCGACGCGCCCGCACCGATCACGCCGCAGCAGCGCAAGGAATCCGGGATCGACGCCAAACCCAGGGAAGACAAGCCGAAGGAAGACGCCAAGTCAAAGGCGTGATCACGGCAGGGAATACGTCCGCGGCAGGAAGGCTTGTGCAGGCATGACCGACGATTCGATCGACAAGGAAAAGCTGTACTCCGACACTGCCGCGCTGGACGACTTCAACAGCAAGGTGGTCGAGGAGTTCCGGGCCAACGGCGGCAAGGTCGGCGGACCGTTCGAGAACGGCACCCTGCTGTTGCTGCACACCACCGGCGCTAAGTCCGGGCAGCCCCGGGTGTCACCGCTGGCGTATCTCCCGGTCGACGGCAAGATCCTCATCGTCGGCTCGTACGCGGGCGGGCCCAAGCACCCGGCGTGGGTGCACAACCTGCGGGCGAACCCGAACGCGCACATCGAGATCGGCACCGAGGCCTACGACGTCGTCGCTCGTGAACTGCCCGACGACGAACGTGACGCGACCTACCCCAAGATCGTTGAGATCGCGCCGGTGTTCGCCGAGTACCAGGCCAACACCACCCGCCAGATCCCGCTGTTCGAATTGATCCGCGCCTAGGTCAGTCGAAGAGCGCGCGCAGGCGCAGCAACTGCTCGTCGCGCCACAACACGCGTGCGTCCCAGTCGTCGAGATCGAGCAGTTTGCGCCGTTGTGCGGTGGCCTCGGCCACGAGACCGGGTGTCCACGGGTCGTGCTGGCCGCGTTCGGCGCCCATGCGCTCATAGGCCGGCCCCATCTTCTCGGCGTGTGACGCCAGGCCGCCGCGCGTGTTGAGGTCGCTCGTCTCGAACGGCCCCATGAACGCCCACCGCCGGCCGAGACCGCTGCGCACCACCTCGTCGATGTCGTCGACGGTCGCGACGCCGTCACGCAGCAGGCAATAGGACTCCCGCAGCAGCGCACCCTGCAGCCGGTTGAAGACGAACCCCTCGACCTCCCTGCGTACCGGCACCGGACGCAGACCCGCCGTGCGGTAGACCGACATCGTGGTCTCGACGATCTCCGGCGCCGTGGCCGGTCCGGGCACCACCTCGATCACGGGCAGCAGATATGGCGGGTTGCCCGGATGTCCGACGAGCACACGCCTGGCCACGTCGGCGGGAAGGTCGGCAGACAACGTGCTCGGTACGATCGCCGAGGTCGAACTGGCCAGTGGCACAGAACCATCCGTGAGGGACGCCGCGTCGCGCAGCAAGGGCACCTTGATCTCGGCGCGTTCTGGTGCGCACTCCTGCACGAAGCCGGCGCCGGTGACCGTGTCCGGGAGTGAGGTGGTGAACCGGATCCGCTCGATGATGAGGTCCGGATCCTCGTCCAACTGGCCGAACGCCTGCAACTGATCGAGTCTGCGGGCGAGATCGGCGCCGGCGCGTGGGTGTGCGGTCGGATCCGGGTCGAACACCGCGACCGGAAAACCTCTGGTGGCGAACAGGATCGCGAAGGACACGCCGATCGAGCCGGCACCGAGCAGCGCTGCGGAGGTGGACTGGTGCGATTTCATCGCCACCAGGACCGGTCACCGTCGTAGCCACGTTCGAGTATGCCGCGCACCGTTTCCGCGGTCAGCTCGCGCGGATTGTTGGCGGTCAGCCGCGTGGCGAGCATGGCCTGCTCGGCGACGAAATCGAAGTCGCGCGGCTGCAGGCCGAGCGTGCGCAGGTCGAGCGGGGCACCGAGCGTTGCGAGGATCTCCTCGATCCGCTCGATGGCTTTCCGGGCCTGTGTCTCTTGCGGATCTGTTTCGCTCGCGACCCCGAAGATGCGCCCGATCTCGGCGAACTCGGGTACCCGCGTCGGCAGGTTGTAGCGCATCACATATGGCAGCAACGCGCTGATGCCGAAGCCGTGCGGGGTGTGCGTGAGGTTCCCGATCGGCGACTGGATGGCGTGTGCACCTGCGGTGCCGGCGGTGTTGATGGCCATACCGGCGCAGTACGCGCCGAAGAGGGTGTCCGAGCGTGCCTGCAGATCACCGGGCCGCGACGCCACAGCGGGCAGGGAGGTGTCGAGCAGTGCCAGCCCGGTACGTGCGTACGTATCGGCCAGCAGGTTCTTGCCCGCGTAGAGCTTGGTCGCGAGGTCGTCCGGGCCCGGGTTCTTCGCGCGCCCGGTGAACGATTCGATCAGGTGTGACAGGGCGTCGGCACCCGCGGCCGCGGTCAACCCCGGCGGGCAGGTCAGGGTCAGTTCGGGGTCGATGACAGCGGCCGTGGCCTCCAGGTGTGGGCTCGCCACACCCACCTTCATGCTCTTGTCCTCGTCGTATATCACCGAGATGCAGGTCACCTCGGCGCCGGTGCCGCCCGTGGTGGGAACCGTGATCACCGGGCATCCCGGCCCGGGAACCAAGAATTCGCCGTAGTAGTCACGCACGTCGGCGCCGTGCGCGAGCACGACGGAGGCGATCTTTGCCAGGTCCATGCACGACCCCCCGCCGATCCCGACAATGACGTCGACATCCTCGCGGCGGAACCGCCCGGTGATCTCGGTGACGTTGCGCCGCGGCAGGTCCGGTTCGGTGCCCCCGTACACCTCGACGGCGACCCCGCATGCGGTCAATCCCTCGGTGATGACGGCGAATTCGGGACTGTCGGCCATGCGGGAATCGGTGATCATGAGCACCCGCTGCCCGATCGAGGAGACCAGGCGGGGGAGTTGTCTGCGCTGCCCGGGCCCGAACAGGACCGTGCCGGGTTGACGCAACAGGCCGAGCCCCAGGCTGTTCTCGGTGCGGTGCGTACCGGTCTGAAATGCGGTGACAACCGGGGTGTTCATGCCAGGCCTGCTTCCTCGTCGACGGTGAGCGCCAGGTACTTCGGCTCCAGATAGTCGTAGATCGCGTCGTGGCCGCCCTCGCGGCCGAGCCCGGACGCCTTCACGCCGCCGAACGCGGCGGCTGGGTCGGCCATGATGCCCCGGTTGATGCCGACCATGCCGAAGTCCAGACGTTCCCCGACCGCCACCGCGCGCGACAGGTCACGGGTGAACACGTAGGCGGCGAGCCCGTACCGAGTGTCATTGGCGAACTCGATTGCCTCCGAAGTGGATTCGACCTGATAGATCGTGGCGACCGGGGCGAACAGTTCGCGGCTGCACAACTCGGTGGGGCGTCCGTTGACACGGAACACCGTCGGTGCGAAGAAGAACCCGTCGCCGGGCAGCGCGTTGCCGCCGGTCAGCAGCTCGGAGTCGAGCCCGCGCAGCGTGTCCACCAACTCCGAGACCCCGTCGAGTTGCCGGGCCGAGATGATCGGTCCCACGTCGACGCCGTCGTCGAATCCGTTGCCTACGCGCAACTGCTCGGTGAGCGCCACGAAACGCTTGGTGAACTCCTCGGCGACCGCGCGGTGCACGATGATCCGGTTGGCGGCCACGCACGCCTGCCCGGCATTGCGGAACTTGCACACCACGGCCTGCTTCGCGGCGAGTTCGACGTCGGCGTCCTCGAGCACGATGAACGGCCCGTCGCCGCCCAGTTCCATCGACGCGTTGAGGATCCCGGGCGCGGCCTGGGCGAGCAGCGTCGACCCCACGCCGGTGGAGCCCGTGAAGCTGATCTTGCGTAGCCGCGGATCGGCCATCAGCGCCGCGGACACCGCAGAGGACGACGTGGTGTGCACGAGGTTGACCACGCCGGCCGGGAAACCGGCCTCACGCAGCGTCTCGACGAACAACGCACAGGTGAGTGGGGTTTCCTTGGCGGATTTCACGATCACCGGGCAACCGGCGGCCAGGGCCGCGCCCGCCTTGCGGGCGATCATCAACATCGGAAAGTTCCACGGGGTGATCAGCAGGGCCGGTCCGACCGGTTGGTGTGTGGTGACCACGCGGTAGCCGCCGTGGGATGCGGGCGCGTAGGTGCCGTGCAGGTGCGCGATCTGCTCGGTGTACCACAGGAAGAACTCGGCACTGAGATTGAACTCGGCGCGTGATTCTGCCAATGGCTTACCGCTTTCGGCGGTCATCACCGCGGCGAACGCCTCGGCGCGTGAGCGCAGTAGGCGATACGCCTCGCCGAACAATCCGGCGCGGGCCCGCGGGGTGACGCGGCGCCACTCGTCGCGCACCGCGTGGGCGGCGTCGAGCGCCGCCAGCGCTTCGGCGGCACCGGCGTCGGACACATCCGCGATGTGCCCCGTGGTGGCCGGGTCGAGCACGGTGAACGTGGAATCCGTTGTGCGCCAGTCTCCACCGATGAACAAGCCGGTCGGTACGCGGTGACCGTGCACGGTCTCGACAGGGTGGGTGCTGGCCAGCGTGGTCGTCATGAAGCCCAAGCTAGGGCGGTCGGGGCGGTATCCGTCCGACTGCCTCTTTTTGAGACAGTTCAGGCGCTGACGCCAGATCCGATTACGGTAAACTTTGTGATCCAGATCGCACTGAAGCGCAGGTTCGACGCCCTCCGGCACGTCGGTTCAGCGGCGGAGTTCGCGTGACGCAAGGAGTGATGGTGTCGACACGGCGCAACGAGGCCCGCATCGAGGACATCCGTGCTCAGTTCCTGACAGCGTCCGAGCCGGGCCGTGCCGTGCCGGCCGATCTGCTGGAGTCGTGGGTGCGGTCCAAGGCAGCCCTGGGGACACCGGCGAACGTCCGCGACGTGCCGCAGGTGGACGAGGATCTGCTCGACAACCACCTGGTGGAGATGTTCCAGGCGCCCATGGCGCGGGTCGCCGAGGATCTCGGTGGCTCGGGTATGGGCCTGCTGCTGGCCGACGCCGAGGGTCGGATCCTGCAGCGCTGGTCGCAGGACGCATCGGCGATGAGCCATCTCGACCGGCTCGGCACGGTCCGCGGTGCGGTCCTGGCCGAGGACACGGTAGGCACCAACGGCGTCGGCACGGTGATCGCGGCTGGCAAGAGCGTCCAGATCGCCGGTGCCGAACACTTCGCCGACATCTACCGCACCGCGGTGTGCACCGGGGCGCCGGTGTGGCATCCGCTTTCGGGCAAACTGCTCGCGGTGGTGACGGTGTCGACCATGCTCAGCGAACGCAGTGGCCTGCTCGTGCCGTTGACCAACTCCGTTGCTGCGCAACTCGAACAGCATGTGCTCGACGTGGCCCAGCCGGGCGCCCGCGCCATGCTCGCGGCGTTCCTGGAGTCCTCGGCCCGGCACGCCGGCCCGGTGGTGGCCTTCGGCCCCGACGGGCTGACGATGCGCAGCCGCCGCGCCGGCGAGCTCACGCAGACTGACGTCGACACCATCAACCATCTGTGTGCGGGGCTGCGCCGCGATGTTCAGGTGACGGCCGAGTTGTCCGTGGGCCCGACGGTCATCGACGTCGCCGCACTCGACGGCGGCGCCGGGGTGGTCGCGGCGCTGCGTCCGGCCCCGAGATCGTCGGCCGCGCACAGCATTGCGTCGTCGTCGGCGCTGGTGGGGCAGTCGAAGTCATGGCGTGCCGTCGCGCACCGCGTCAGCAGGCACATCGCCACCCGCGAACCGATTCTGGTGGCGGGGGAGTTAGGCACCGGCAAGACCTCGCTCGCGCTCGGCCGGCCGTTCTCGGCCGGCGCAGCGGATACCGCGACGATCGTGCACGGGGCCGAACGGCAGATCGTCGGCGACCAGACCTGGTTGCAGCGCGTGGCCGACGCGGTCGAGGCGGGCCCGGTGGTGATCCGCGGGGCCGAGCACGTCGACGGCCACGTCCTGGCCGCGGTCCGGACCCTCATCGACGGGCAGCGGGGCACGACCCCGATCGTGCTCACCATGACGGCCGCGCTCAGGGCCGAGGCGGAATCGGCGGCCGGCCGGTTCGGGGTGCCCATGGTGTGGGTGCCGCCGCTGCGTGAACGTGTGTCCGATATCGGTGTGTTGTGGAATTCCTTTGTCGCCCAGTGCTCGCCGGGCGCGCGCCTCCCGCTCGCGGACGCCGCGCGCCAGGCGCTGGAGGCCGCGGGGTGGCCGGGGAACCTGTCAGACCTGCGCGGTGCCGTCGACACCGTGCTGGCGTCGGGCAAGCGCGGCACGGTGCAGGTCGACGACCTGCCCGACACCCTGCGCAGCCGTCGCACCTGGACGCTGATGGAGCGCACCGAGATCGAGGCGATCCGGCGGGCCCTTCAGGAGGCAGATGGCAACCGATCCAAGGCGGCCGAACTGCTGGGCGTGTCCAGGGCGACGATCCACCGGAAGATGAAGACGTACCACCTTTCCGGCTGACCGGTCGTGCGTCGGGCTCACTGGGCCAGGTATCCGCCGTCGATCACCAATTCCGAACCCGTGACGAAACTGGCTTCGTCAGAGGCCAGGAACACCACGCCGTTGGCGATCTCGTCAGGTGTGCCCGCGCGGCCCATGGGGGTCTGGCTCACGACATAGTCGTTGATGGTGGTTTCCTGTGCGTCGGTCAGCGGTGTGCGGATGAACCCGGGATGCACCGAGTTGACGCGCACATTGTCCTTGGCGTAACTGATCGCGGCACTCTTCGACATGTTGCGTACCGCACCCTTCGTGGCGTGGTAGGCGTGCGCGCCGGCCACCGCGGCCGAACCCCAGATCGAGGAGATGTTGATGATCGAACCGCCGTGCTGGGACACCATGTGCGGGATCACCGCGCGCATCCCGAGCCACGTGCCGGTCTGGTTGGTGGCGACCACGCGATTCCACTCGGGCACTGTGAGTTCGTGCAGCCCCTGGTAGGCGATGATGCCCGCGTTGTTCACCAGCACGTCGATACGGCCATACCGTTCTACGGTTTCGGTGACCACCGAATCCCAGTCTTCTTCTGACGCAACATCGAGTTGGCGGTACTCGACTTCGGCCGAGCGCGGGCCCAGCGCCTCGTCGGTTTTCGACCGGCCCGTCGCGACCGTGATGGCGCCCTCGCGGGCCAGGGCATCGGCGATCGCGTGGCCGATT
Organism: Mycolicibacterium smegmatis; assembly: GCF_001457595.1. Classification (GTDB taxonomy): domain Bacteria; phylum Actinomycetota; class Actinomycetes; order Mycobacteriales; family Mycobacteriaceae; genus Mycobacterium; species Mycobacterium smegmatis. Next base: position 3,141,659 of record NZ_LN831039.1, read on the forward strand.
CCACGGCACGTACCGGTGACGATGGCGACCTTGCCGTCCAATCGATTCATCTCGACTGCCTTTCTGTGATGAACATCTGGGGTTCAGGCAACGGGATTGCTGCACCGGGTCGTGGTGGTGGATCACAGTGATACAGGCGTGCGTCATTTTGCGACACCATGGCAACGGTCTGGTGACGGCGCACACACTTGCGCCCATGTCGATAAACCAACCGAATGACCCTCTGGGCGTCATCTATGCCGAATGGACCGAAGAGTTCGTCGCCAACCCGGACATGTCGCTGCGCCTCATGCGGTGGGTGTTCGAGGATTGGCAACGCGTCACGTCCGAACCAGAAGACGTCACCTATGCGTCGACCCGGATCGGTGGTGTGCCAGGCATTCTCGTCAAGCCACTCGACGCCGATCCCGGGCAGATGCTGGTTGTGCTGCACGGCGGCGGGTTCGCGCTCGGATCGTCGGCGAGCCACCGCAAACTGGCCGGGCACCTGGCTCGCGCGTTCGGCGCGCACGCTTTCGTCGCCGACTTCCGGCTTGCTCCCGAACACCCGTATCCCGCACAGATCGACGATGCGACAGCCGTTTTCACCTCGCTCCTCGACAATGGCATCGACGCGAGCAGCATCACTTTCGTGGGGGACAGCGCCGGCGCCAGCATCGCCGTCGCCACCACGTTGCGCCTGTTGCGCGACGGGGCGCCCGTGCCGGGCCGCGTCATCACGATCTCGCCGTGGCTCGACATGGAGAACAGCGGCAGCACCATCGAGTCCAACGACGCCACCGACTTCCTCATCACGCGGGAGGGCCTGCAGGGCAACATCGACCGCTACCTGTCGGGCGGCGCATCGCCGACCGACCCGCTGGTGAACCCGCTCTACGCCGATTTCACCGGCTTCCCACGGCTGTACATCACGGTGTCCGACACCGAATCGCTGTACGCCGACGCCACGAGACTCGCCGAGAAGGCACGTGCCGCGGGTGTCGACGTGACGTTCGAGGTGGCGTCCGGGCAGCAGCACGTCTTCCCGCTGCAGGCCGGAGTGCTGCCCGAGGCCGACGCTGCGATCGAGTCGATGGCGGCCTGGTACCGCTCCGCCAAACCCCTTGCCGTCTGAACGCGAAGGACCTGACATGCACCAGAACACGGCCAACGACTTCGAAACATTCGACGCGATCGTCATCGGCGCCGGATTCTCCGGTTTGGCGATCCTGCACCACCTGCGCGAGATCGGCCTGCGCACCGTGGTGCTCGACGCGCAGGACGGTATCGGCGGGACCTGGTGGGCCAACCGGTATCCCGGCGTGCGCACCGACAGCGAATACAGCTACTACTCGTTCTCGTTCTCGAAGGAAGTTCGCGAGGAATGGACGTGGTCGCAGCGCTACCCTGCGGGCCAGGAGGTGCTCGACTACCTCAACTTCGTGGCCGACCGCCTGGATCTGCGTCGCGACATCCGCCTCGGTGTCCGTGTCGATTCGGCACGCTACGACGAACCCGCCAACCGCTGGGTCGTCACCACCACCGACGGCGTGGAACTGACCACGAAGTACCTCATCAGCGGTATGGGTGTGCTCTCGCAGTCGATCTACCCGGACATCCCGGGTATCGAGACGTTCGCCGGCGCGAGGTACCACACCGCCCACTGGCCGCGTGACGGCGTCGACCTCGCGGGCAAGCGGGTAGGTCTGATCGGACTCGGCGCGTCGGGCATTCAGGTGGTGCCGACGATCGCACCGGAGGTCGCCGAACTCGTGGTGTTCCAACGCACCCCGAACTTCGTGGTCGAGACCACCAACGATCCCGTGACGCCCGAGCAGATGCAGTGGCTGCGTGAGAACTACGACACGGTGTTCGAGAAGGCCGCCAACCACCCGTTCGGGGTCGCGATGGAACCCGCACAGTTCAGCGCACTCGAGGTCGACGACGACGAACGCCGACGCATCTTCGAAGCGAAGTGGAACGAGGGCGGATTCCACTTCGCCAACGAGTGTTTCAACGACCTGGCCACCAACCACCAGGCCAGCGAGCTCGCCTCGGAATTCATCCGGTCCAAGATCCGCGAGATCGTCAAGGATCCCGCGACCGCGGATCTGCTGTGCCCCAAGGACTATTCCTTCAACGGCAAGCGCGTCCCCACCGGTCACGGCTACTACGATGCGTTCAACCTCGACCACGTGCGCCTCGTCGACGTGGCATCACAACCCATCACGGAGATCACACCGCACGGCGTCAAGGTGGGGGAGCGCGAATACGAACTCGACGTGTTGATCTTCGCGACCGGATTCGACGCCATGACCGGCACACTCACCTTCATCGACATCATCGGGCGCGACGGGATCACGTTGCGCGGCAGGTGGGCCCGCGACGGGCTACGGTCGAACCTGGGGATCGGCGTGCACGGGTTCCCGAACTTCTTCATGTCCCTCGGCCCGCAGACGCCGTACTCCAACCTGGTGGTCCCCATCCAGCTTGGCGCGCAATGGCTACAGCGCGCCATCCGCTGGGCCGAGGACAACGGGGTGGACCGGCTGGAGGCCACGCGGGAATCCGAAGAGTGGTGGGCCGAGGAGACCGAACGTGCCGGCAAGGCCACGGTGATGTACACCGAGGGCAAGAAGGCCAAGGCGTGGTTCCTCGGCGAGAACGTGCCAGGCAAGCCCGAGGCCTTCCTGGTGTACATGGGGGGTGGGCAGGTCTACCAGCAGTACTGCCGTGAGGTCGAGCAGAGCGGCTACGCGTCGTTCCTGGCGGGTGCTCTCGTCGGCGACGCCGTCTGAGCACCGTGTGCCGAAACGCCATTCCAGCAGAAAGTGCGAGTAGACCCCTGCTGGAATGCCGTTTCGGCGGAAGGACTACAGACGCTCGATGATGGTGGCGTTGGCCATGCCGCCGCCTTCACACATGGTCTGCAGGCCGTAACGTGCGCCGCGCTGGTGCAGGGCGTTGACCAGCGTGGTCATGATGCGAGCACCGCTGGCGCCCAACGGGTGTCCGATCGCGATGGCGCCGCCGTTGACGTTGGTCTTGGACAGGTCGGCCCCGGTGTCGGCCGCCCACGCCAGCACCACCGGCGCGAACGCCTCGTTCACCTCGAACAGGTCGATGTCGGCGAGCGTCAAACCCGCTCGGCGCAGGACCTTTTCGGTGGCCGGGATGACGCCGGTGAGCATGTAGAGCGGATCCGAACCGACCACGGTGGTGGTGTGGATCCGCGCGAGCGGCTTGAGCCCGAGTCGCTTCGCGGTTTCACCACTGGTGATCATCACCGCGGCACTGCCGTCGGACAGCGGTGACGAGTTACCGGGCGTGATCTCCCAGTTGATCTGTGGGAACCGCGCCGCATACGACTCGTGGTAGAACGCGGGCTTGAGGCCGGCCAAGGTCTCCACGGTGGTTCCGGGGCGGATGATCTCGTCGGTCGACAACCCCGCGATCGGTGCGAGCTCGGCCTCGAACAGGCCCTCTTTGGTTGCCCTGGCGGCCTTTTCATGGCTGGCTGCCGAGAATTCGTCGAGCTGTGCGCGCGAAAGGTTCCACTTGGCGGCGATCAACTCGGCGCTGATGCCTTGGGGGACAATCCCTTCGGAGTAGCGCTCGGCGAACGCGACACCGAACGGGTCGCTGCCCGGCAGCACCGAACTGCCCATCGGGACGCGTGACATCGACTCGACACCCGCGGCGATCACGATGTCGTAGGCCCCGGCCAGCACACCTTGCGCGGCGAAGCTGATCGCCTGCTGGCTGCTGCCGCACTGGCGGTCCACCGTGGTGCCGGGCACCGATTCGGGGAAGCCCGCGCCGAGCAGGGCGTTGCGGGCGATGTTGACGGCCTGGTCGCCGACCTGGGTGACGGCACCTGCGATCACGTCGTCGACCTGGGCGGAATCCACACCGGTCCGTGAGATCAACTCACGCAGGCTGTGGGCCAGCAGATCGGCGGGCAGCACACCGTGCAGTGCGCCGTTGGCCTTGCCTTTCCCGACGGGCGTGCGTACCGCGCCCACGATGACCGCGTCGCGGCCGGCAAATCCGGACATCAGTGCCTCCTGAGTCTCACCGCTGAGTATTATTATCTGTACTCAGATGTATCACACCTGGGTATAGTGATAACAACTCAGCGATGGGAATGATTCCGTGGCAATGCTGCAGGGTGCGCTCGCCGATCGTGACGCCTGGTCGCCGGTGGGGCGGTGCCCGATCGAGAAGGCGATGGGTCTGGTCGGCACCAAATCCGCGATGCTGATCATGCGGGAGGCGTACTACGGCACCACACGCTTCGAGGACTTCTGGCGTCGCGTCGGCGTGACCAAGGCCGCGGCCTCGGCGCGGCTGTCCGACCTTGTCGAAGCCGGTCTGCTGGAGCGCAGGCCCTACCAGGAGCCCGGTCAGCGCGTGCGCGACGAGTACGTGCTCACCGATGCGGGCCGCGATTTCATGCCCGTGGTGTGGGCACTGTTCGAATGGGGCCGCAGGCACATCCCGAACGACTCCCCACTGCGACTCGCGCACGACGGGTGCGGCGCGTACGCGACGGTCGAGGTGCGGTGCGACGACGGCCACGTGGTGCCGCCCGACGAACTCGTCATCCGGGTGGCCCGGGCCTGAGAGGTGAGGGTTCAGCCCGATAGGGGCGTCGACCGTGCGCTGAGGGCGGGATTCGGCGCGGATTCCCGCCACCGGCGCACGCTCGACGAAGAGTTCGGCCCCACTGAACTCACTGAACGTCGGCCAGGAACTTCTCCACGAGCGTCGCAGGTGCCTGCGTCAGCCACGCCTCGGTGACCAACTCCTCGAGTTCGTCGGGTTCGATCGCCGCCAGGCGGATCAGCACGATGGGATACCCGTCGAAGTGCGGTGTGGTGAAGTAGACAGCCGGATCATCGGCGACCAACGCGAGTTTCACACCCTCGTCGGAGACCCGGACGCCGAGGATGTCGCCGGTCGGCGCATCGGCGCCCAGCGCCGCGAGGTCAGCCTTGCGCAGCGGACGCTCCCATGCGATCCGCTTCTTGCGGACGCGCCACGTCCGCGGCGTCTGTTCGTCGGTCTCGGGCAGCGCCGCCGCGATACGAGCCACGTCGTACCAGTCGGCCACGTAGTCACGCTACCGCCGCGACGGCCCGGTTCCTATAGACCGATCAGAGATGACTCACACCGAGACCCACGAAGAACACGCCGACCGCGCCGGCGATCACGGTGATCACGAGCCGCTGGTGGGTCTTCATGGCCGCGTACGTGCGCTCCACCGCGGCGCGGGTGGCCACCGGAGCGACCCAGAAACTGATGATCGGGATCAGCGCCGCGGCGAACCCGACGACGTTGAACATCACCAGCGCCGCCATCTGCTCGCCGACCGCGGCGCCCGAGGTCAGCACCGCGGCCATCGCGGCCAGATAGTACGGCGTCGGAAAACCGTTGCTGAGCCCCAGAAGGGCTGCGGCCCAGGCAGCCTCGCCGCGCAACGCGGCTTTGACGCTCTCCGGCAGCTTCGACACGATCGGCAGTGAATCAAGCGGCGGTGGCGCCGGTCCCTCGCCCGGTTCGGCCCGGTCGGACCCGGCCGCCGGAACCGTGGCACGCCTGTGGCGGAACCGGTCGACGACGCGGGACGCGGTACCGGTGGCCACGAGAGCCGCGAGCAGCAGGGCGGCCACCCCGATCCCGATCTCGGCGGCCGGCGCGATGGCCTGGCCGCCGTCACCGGAGGTGTTCTTGAAGACGAACACCACGGCCGCGCCCACCGCGACGTTGAGACCGAACGCGACGGCGAAGAAGGGGAGCAGCAACCGCATGGGATGGCGCCGGGACAGCATGTAGGCCACCACACCGATACGCAGGGGGTCGACTCCGGCAACGACGGCCATCACCAGCACCGTGCTCCACATCCGAAGTTGCCCGTCCCTTCACCGGTTGGCTCACCGCCGCCTTCGACGCTGCGGTGCCGCTCCCACCGTACGGGCCAACCAGCCGAATTCCCCGCGAGCGGGTGAGGATGTCGCGTGCGATGCGCGCACCTGAACCTTGTGATGGGATTTGCGGATGGGTATCAAAGTGGCGCTGGAGCACCGCACCAGCTACACGTTCGACCGGCTCGTCGAGATCCATCCGCATGTCGTGCGGCTGCGTCCGGCGCCGCACTGCCGCACGCCCATCGATGCGTATTCGCTCACGGTCGAACCGGCCGATCACTTCATCAACTGGCAGCAGGATGCGTTCGGAAACCATATGGCGCGCTTGGTGTTCCCCAATCGGGCGCGCGAACTCACCGTGACCGTCGGTCTGATCGCCGACCTCAAGGTGATCAACCCGTTCGACTTCTTCATCGAGGACTACGCCGAGACGGTCCCGTTCGAGTACCCCCGTGCACTGCGCGAAGATCTCAAGCCCTATCTGCGCCCGGTCGACGAGGGCGCCGAGGGCTCGGGTCCGGGTGAACTGTGCGCCGCCTGGGTGAGCAATTTCACGATGCCGCCGGGGACCGCGACGATCCAGTTCCTGGTGGCGCTCAACCAGGCCGTCAACGCCGATGTCGGCTACAGCGTCCGCATGGAGGCGGGCGTGCAGACGCCCGACCACACGTTGCGCACGGGCATCGGATCATGCCGTGACTCGGCCTGGCTGCTGGTGTCCATCCTGCGGCAACTCGGGTTCGCGGCGCGGTTCGTCTCGGGATACCTCGTCCAGCTCACCTCCGACGTGGAAGCGCTCGACGGACCGTCGGGACCCGCGGCCGACTTCACCGACCTGCACGCCTGGACCGAGGTCTACATACCCGGCGCCGGGTGGATCGGCCTCGACCCCACCTCGGGACTGTTCGCCGGGGAGGGACACATCCCGCTGTCGGCGACGCCGCATCCGGAGTCGGCCGCGCCGGTCACCGGCGCGACCGGGGTCTGTGAGGCCTCCCTGGAGTTCTCCAACGTGGTCACCCGCGTACACGAGGACCCGCGGGTGACGCTGCCGTACACCGACGCCGCGTGGGCATCGATCGTGGACCTCGGCGGCCGCGTCGACAGGCGTCTGGCCGACGCCGACGTGCGCCTCACGATGGGCGGCGAACCGACGTTCGTCTCGATCGACAACCAGGTCGACCCCGAGTGGACCACCGACGCCGACGGACCGCACAAGCGCGAACGCGCCTCGGCGCTGGCCGCCCGGCTCAAGAACGTCTGGGCGCCAGGCGGACTCGTACAACGCAGCCAGGGCAAGTGGTATCCCGGTGAACCCCTGCCGCGGTGGCAGATCGCGCTGTACTGGCGCACCGACGGCCTGCCGCTGTGGACCGACGCGGAACTGCTGGCCGATCCGTGGTCCGGCAAGACCCGCGAGGTCGCCCCCGATGCGGCCGAGCGTCTGCTGTCGGAGATCGCGGCCGGCCTCGGCCTGCCGGGCACCCAGGTGCGGCCGGCGTTCGAGGATCCGCTGAGCCGGCTGGCGGCCGCCGTGCGACTGCCTGCCGGTGACCCGGTGGGCGCCGACGAGGATCTGGCCGAGGACGGCGCCGACGCCAGGGCGGAGCTGCTGGCGCGCCTCGAGTCGCCGGTCGACGCGCCTGCCGCGCACGTACTTCCGCTGCACCGCGCCGACGACGGAACGGGCTGGGCGAGCGCGGACTGGCGGCTGCGGCGCGGCCGCATCGTATTGCTCGACGGGGATTCGCCCGCAGGGCTTCGTCTGCCGCTGAACTCGATCAGCTGGCAGCCGCCGCGGCCGTCGTTCGAGGCCGACCCGCTGGCGGTGGACACAGACACCGAACCGGCGCCCGGACGACGGACCGCGACCGTCGTCGACGCCGACGGTGCCCCCACCACCGCGCTGGTCGCCGAGATCCGCGACGGGCTGCTCTACGTCTTCCTGCCGCCCACCGCGGAGCTCGACGACTTCCTCGACCTCGTCGCGCGCGTCGAGGCCGCCGCGGCCGCCGTCGGTGTGCCCGTCGTCGTCGAGGGATACGGCCCGCCCACCGACCCACGGATCACCTCGACGACCATCACGCCCGACCCGGGCGTCATCGAGGTCAACGTGGCCCCCACGGCGAGCTTCGGCGAGCAGAACAAGCAGTTGGAGACCCTCTACGAGCAGGCCCGCCTGGCGCGGCTGTCCACCGAGTCGTTCGACGTCGACGGCACCCACAGCGGGACCGGCGGTGGCAACCACATCACGCTGGGCGGCATCACCCCGGCCGACTCACCGCTGTTGCGGCGCCCCGACCTGTTGGTCTCACTGCTGACCTACTGGCAGCGCCACCCCGCGCTGTCGTATCTGTTCGCGGGACGGTTCATCGGAACCACATCGCAGGCACCGCGCGTGGACGAGGGGCGCGCCGAGGCGCTCTACGAACTGGAGATCGCGTTCGCCGAGATCGCCCGACTCACCGCTACCGACGCCCCACAGCCGTGGGTCCTCGACCGCGCGCTGCGCCATCTGCTGACCGACATCACCGGCAACACCCACCGCGCGGAGTTCTGCATCGACAAGCTCTACAGTCCCGACGGCGCCCGCGGCCGCCTCGGCCTGCTGGAGCTGCGCGGCTTCGAGATGCCGCCGCACCACCAGATGGCGATGGTGCAGGCGCTGCTCGTCCGGTCGCTGGTGGCGTGGTTCTGGGACGAACCGCTGCGCGCCCCGCTGATCCGGCACGGGGCCAACCTGCACGGCCGATACCTGCTGCCGCACTTTCTGATTCGCGACATCGCCGACGTCGCGGCGGACCTGCGTGCGCACGGCATCGACTTCTTGACCAGCTGGCTCGACCCCTTCACCGAGTTTCGTTTCCCGCGGATCGGGACCGCGGTGTTCGACGGTGTCGAACTCGAACTGCGCGGCGCGATCGAACCGTGGAACGTGCTGGGGGAGGAGTCGACGGCCGGCGGCACCGCGCGTTACGTCGACTCGTCGGTCGAGCGCATCCAGGTGCGCCTCGTGGGCGCCGATCGGGACCGCTACGTCGTGACGGCCAACGGCCATCCGATCCCGCTGCTTGCCACCGAGAAATCCGACGTGCAGGTGGGTGGCGTGCGGTACCGCGCGTGGCAGCCGCCCAGCGCTCTGCACCCGTCGATCACCGTCGACGGCCCGCTGCGGTTCGAGCTGATCGACACGGCAACCGGCACGTCAAAGGGCGGCTGCACGTACCACATCGTGCATCCGGGCGGCCGGTCCTACGACACCTCGCCGGTCAACGCGGTCGAGGCGGAATCGCGGCGCGGCCGCCGCTTCGAGGTCATCGGTTTCACGCCAGGAAAAGTGGACATGTCCGTCATTCGGGAGCGGCAGGCGCGCCAGTCCACCGATGTGGGTGCACCGGGGATTCTCGATCTGCGCCGGGTGCGTACCGTTCTTCGTTGATGGTTCTACGCGCGAACGGCTCCCAGCCCACCTCGACCGCCGGCGCCGCCGGCGATCTCGGTGCGGGCTCCGACGTCTCAGGCGCCCCCGGTATCCGGGATGTCGACGGAGTGCTCGAGAAGTACCGCCGCACCCGCCTGCAGCGGGCGCTGTTCGACGTGCGGGGTTCACAGGCCGGCACGGCCTACGACGAGTTCGTCGACACGGCGGGCGAGGTCCGCCCCGCATGGCGTGAGCTGGCCGAGTGTGTCTCCGAGCGCGGACGTTCCGGCCTCGACCGCCTGCGCGAACAGGTCAACGCCCTGGTCGACGCCGACGGCATCACCTACATCCAGGTCGACCGCCACGGTGAGATCGTCATCGACCGCGAGGGCGCCGCGATGCCGGGACCTTGGCATCTCGACGCGCTGCCGATGGTGATCTCCGCCGAAGAATGGGACGTGCTGGAGGCCGGCCTGGTGCAGCGTTCACGTCTGCTCGACGCAGTGCTGGCCGATCTGTACGGCGAGCGCCGCTCGATCACCAGTGGCGTGCTCCCGGCGCAGTTGCTGTTCTCCCATCCCGGCTATCTGCGGGCCGCCCACGGCATCACGGTGCCGGGTCGTCACCAATTGTTCCTGCACGGGTGTGACATCAGCCGCGGCGACGACGGCGCGTTCGTGGTCAACGCCGACTGGACCCAGGCCCCTTCCGGCGCCGGTTACGCACTGGCCGACCGGCGCGTCATCGCCCATGCGGTCTCGGAACTGTACGAGCGCATCGCGCCGCGGCCGGTGTCGCCATGGGCGCAGGCCCTACGCCTGGCCCTGATCGACGTCGCACCCGAATCCGCCGAGGAACCGGTGGTCGTGGTGCTGAGCCCCGGCATCCACTCGGAGACCGCGTTCGACCAGGCCTATCTGGCGGGCGTGCTCGGCTTCCCGCTGGTGGAGAGCGCCGATCTGGTGGTCCGCGACGGCAAGCTGTGGATGCGGTCGCTGGGCACCCTCAAACGTGTCGATGTGGTCCTGCGCCGCGTCGACGCGGACTACGTGGACCCACTCGACCTGCGCCCCGATTCCCGGCTGGGCGTCGTCGGGCTGGTCGAGGTGCTGCGCCGCGGTGCGGTGACGGTGGTCAACTCCCTGGGCAGCGGCGTCCTGGAAAGCCCCGGCGTGACGCGGTTCCTGCCGCAGCTGGCACAACTGCTGCTCGACGAGACACCGCAGCTGGACACCGCGCCGCTGTACTGGGGCGGTATCGACATCGAACGCTCGCACCTGCTCACCAGGCTCGACTCGCTGCTCATCCGCCCCGTGTGCGGCGGCAAACCGATCGTGGGGCCCGAACTGTCCACCGCGCAACGCGAGGAACTGGCGGCGCGCATCGAGGCGACGCCGTGGCAGTGGGTCGGCCAGGAACTGCCGCAGTACTCCACGGCCCCGGTCGACTTCCGCAGCTCCGGACTGTCCTCGGCCGGTGTCGGTATGCGATTGTTCACCGTCGCGCAGCGCAGCGGCTATGCGCCCATGGTCGGCGGACTCGGGTATCTGATGGCGCCGGGCAACGCGGCGTTTCGCACCAACACCGTGGCCGCCAAGGACATCTGGGTACGCACACCCGATCGGGTGACGGCCGAACGCATCCAGGCCCCGGTCGAGCTGGCGACGCCGGAGACCCGGCCGAGCCCGACACGCGTGGTGAGTTCACCACGCGTGCTGGCGGACCTGTTCTGGTTGGGCCGCTACGCCGAACGTGCCGAGAGCACCGCACGGTTGCTCAACGTGACCCGCGAGCGCTACCACGAATACCGCTACCGGCAGGCATTCGAGGAAAGCCGTTGCGTGCCGGTGCTTCTCGGTGCTCTCGGGTCCATCACGGGCACCGACACCGGAGCGCGCGACGACGATCACGAGGCCATCGCGACCGCACCCACCACGCTGTGGTCGGTGACCGCCGACCGGTACCGGCCCGGGTCGCTGGCGCAGTCGGTGGAGCGCCTCGGCCTGGCCGCCCGCGCCGTGCGCGACCAGATGTCCAATGACACCTGGATGGTCCTGGCCGGGGTCGAACGTGCCGTGCTGCGCACCAGTTCCGTTCCGCCCGACTCGCATTCGGCCGGTGAGACGTATCTTGCGAACGCGCACAGCCAGACGCTGGCGGGCATGCTCGCGCTCAGCGGTGTGGTCTCCGAATCGATGGTGCAGGACATCGGCTGGACGATGATGGACATCGGCAAACGCATCGAACGCGGGCTGCACCTCACCGCGCTGCTGCGCGCGACGCTGGCGCAGGTGCACAGCCCAGCAGCCGAACACGCCGTCGCCGAGTCGACGCTGGTGGCGTGTGAATCCTCGGTGATCTACCGGCGTCGCAACCCGGGCCGGATCAGCGTGGCCGCCATCGCCGAACTGGTGCTGTTCGACGCCGAGAACCCCAGATCGCTGATCTACCAATTGGAGCGGCTGCGCACCAGGCTCAAGACACTGCCCGGTTCTTCGGGATCATCGCGCTCCGAGCGGCTGGTCGACGAGATCGCCACGCGGCTGCGGCGTCTGGACCCCGACGACCTGGAGACCGTGACCGACGGCATGCGCGTGGAACTCGCGGACCTGCTCGACGCCATCCACATCGGGCTGCGCGACCTGGCGACGGTCATCACGGCCGCGCATCTGTCGGTGCCCGGCGGTATGCAGCCCCTGTGGGGTCCCGACGAGCGGAGGATCCTGCCGTGACAGACGTTTTCGGCGGCGGTGCGACGCGCCGCTACGAGATCACGCACCGGACCGTGTACCGCTACTCCGATGTCGTCACCAGCTCCTACGGGCGCGGGTTCCTCACGCCACGCGAACTCGACCGGCAGCGCTGCCTGTCACACGAACTGCTGATCGAACCGGAGGCCGCCGACAGTTCGACGAGCCGCGACGCGTACGGCAACACCAGTTCGTACTTCCACGTGACCACGCCGCACCGAATGTTGTGCATCACGAGTCATTCGGTGGTCGAGGTGGATCCGCCCGCACCCGACCACTACACGTGCCGCTCGGCGAAGGCGCCGTGGGAACTCGCGCGCCCGGTCGGTGGTGAGGCCGCCCTGGCCGCGGAGTTCACGCTCGACCTGCAGCCGCCGGAGATCACCGACGCGGTCCGCGAGTACGCGGCCCCCAGCTTCGAGCCGGGCCGCCCGCTCATGGAGGTGTTGCGGGATCTCACGTCCCGCATCTACACCGACTTCACCTACCGGTCCGGTTCGACGACGATTTCCACCCAGGTCGCCGAGGTGCTCGCGGCGCGCGAGGGGGTCTGTCAGGATTTCGCGCGCCTGGCGATTGCGTGCCTGCGCGCCAACGGACTTGCCGCGAGTTACGTGTCGGGGTACCTGGCCACGGATCCGCCGCCGGGGCGCGAGCGCATGGTCGGTGTCGACGCCACCCACGCCTGGGCGTCGGTGTGGACACCCCAGAACATCTGGCTCGGTCTGGACCCCACCAACGACCAGATGGTCGACGAGCGGTACATCGTCGCGGGCTTCGGCCGCGACTACGCCGACGTGCCACCGTTGCGGGGCATCATCTACACCGACTCGGAGAGTAGTGTCATCGAGGTATCAGTCGACGTGGCACCGTACGAGGGGGATTTGCTGCATGCGTGACTTCACGTGCCCGAACTGCGGTCAGAGGCTGGCGTTCGAGAACTCGCTGTGCCTGTCGTGCGGCAGTGCGCTGGGGTTCTCGCTGTGCGACATGGCGCTGCTGGTGATCACCGAGAAGGACCAGAGTGACCACGCGGGCGCGGTCGACGAACAGAAGTACAAACTGTGCGCCAACCTTTATGCCGCCGAATGCAACTGGCTGGTCCGCGTCGGCGAGGGCGACGAGTTGTGCGAATCCTGCGCGCTCACCCGCACCCGGCCGGCCGACAGCGACACCAAGGCCATGGCCGCGTTCGCGGGTGCCGAGCGCGCCAAGCGCCGCCTGATCGTCGAACTGCACGAGCTCAGACTGCCGATCGTGAGCCGTGCGGAGGATCCCGAGTACGGGCTCGCGTTCGACCTGCTCTCGAGCGAGTTCGACAAGGTGTTCACCGGTCACGAGAACGGTGTCATCACACTGGATCTCGCCGAGGGTGACGACGTGCACCGCGAACAGTTGCGCATCGCGATGGACGAGCCCTACCGCACGCTGCTGGGCCACTTCCGCCACGAGATCGGGCACTACTACTTCTACCGCCTGGTGGCGCCGTCGGCCGAGTTCACTGCGAAGTTCAACGAACTGTTCGGTGATCCCGACGCCGACTACCAGGCCGCCCTGGACCGCCACTATCAGGACGGGCCACCTGCGGGCTGGGAGGACGACTTCGTGTCGTCGTACGCCACCATGCACGCCGCCGAGGACTGGGCCGAGACCTTCGCGCACTACCTGCACATCCGCGACACACTCGACACCGCCGCGGCATTCGGATTCGCCCCGGCCGGAGCAACTTTCGACCGCCGCGCCCTCGGCCCCAGCGCGTTCGACACCATCATCGAGATGTGGCTGCCCCTGGCGTGGTCACTGAACATGGTCAACCGGTCGATGGGCCACGACGACCTGTACCCGTTCGTGCTGCCGCCCGCCGTGCTGGAGAAGATGCGGTTCGTGCACACCGTGATCGACGAGGTGACCTCGGCCTGACGGGTTCGCCCGCTCTCCCGAGCGTCGGCTTGTGTGCGAACTTTTCGGGATATCTCGCACACAAGCCGACGCTCGATGTGAGCTGCCGCGCGTGTGTGAACTAACAACACGGTCACGGTGTCGTGACGGCGGCATGTCGCACCCATGTCGCGCACAGAAGGCGTTCCTAGGATCGCCCGTGTGACAGATCGCTACGGTTCTGACGTCCTGGCCCGAAACCCGCACGCCCCGAAACGTGCCCGGTCCACCGAACACCCCGTCGAGATGGGCCTGGTCGTCGAGGACGCCCAGACCGGCTGGGTGGGCGCGGTGGTCCGCGTCGAGGGCGGCCGGGTCGAGTTGGAGGACCGCCGCGGCAAAATCCGGGCGTTCCCGATGGGCCCGGGGTTTCTCATCGACGGCAAGCCTGTGATCCTCACCGCACCGAAACGCCAAGCGGCGCCTGCGCGCACGGCGTCGGGTTCGGTCGCGGTGCCCGGCGCCAAGGCCAGGGTCGCACGCGCCAGCCGGATCTACGTCGAGGGCAGGCACGACGCCGAACTGGTCGAGCAGGTGTGGGGCGCCGATCTGCGCATCGAGGGCGTGGTCGTCGAATACCTCGGCGGTGTCGACGACCTGGCCGACATCGTCGCGGAGTTCGCCCCGGAACCGGGCCGGCGCCTCGGCGTGCTCGTCGACCATCTGGTTGCGGGTTCGAAGGAGGCGCGGATCGCCGACGCCGTGCGCCGCGGGCCCGGTGGTGAACACACACTCGTGGTGGGGCACCCCTTCGTCGACATCTGGCAGGCCGTCAAACCGGCCCGCCTCGGCATGAAGACCTGGCCCCAGATCCCGCGCAACATCGAGTGGAAGCACGGCATCTGCCAGGCACTCGGCTGGCCCCACCGCGACCAGGCCGACATCGCGCAGGCGTGGCAACGGATCCGGGGCCGCGTGCGTGACTGGAACGATCTGGAGCCTGCACTGATCGGCCGCGTGGAGGAGCTCATCGACTTCGTCACCGAACCTGCCTAGCCGCGGCTGCGCCGGCACCCGCGTGGTATGCCTGGACTGTGTCCGACAGCTTGTTCGATGTTCCCGGCGGCGGCGCAGAGCCCGGGGACGCCATCGCGGCAACCGGTGCGGTGGGCCCCTCGTCGCCCCTGGCGGTGCGGATGCGCCCGGCCGGCCTCGACGAGGTGGTCGGGCAGTCGCATCTGCTGCAGGCGGGGTCGCCGCTTCGCAGGCTCGTGGAGGGCTCCGGCGCGGCGTCGGTGATCCTGTACGGCCCGCCGGGAACGGGAAAGACGACGCTGGCGTCGCTCATATCGCAGGCGACCGGCAGGCGCTTCGAGGCGCTCTCGGCGCTCACCGCGGGGGTCAAAGAGGTGCGCGCGGTCATCGACACCGCGCGCCGGGCAGCCGTGCACGGCCAGCAGACCGTGTTGTTCATCGACGAGGTGCACCGGTTCTCCAAGACCCAGCAGGACGCCCTGCTGGCGGCGGTCGAGAACCGCGTGGTGCTGCTCGTCGCGGCCACCACGGAGAACCCGTCGTTCTCGGTGGTGGCGCCGCTGCTGTCGCGATCGCTGATCCTGCAGCTGCAGCCGCTCACCCCGGCCGACATCGAGGCCGTGCTGCGCCGTGCGATCACCGATGAACGCGGCCTCGGCGGCCGGGTCGAGGTGACCGACGAGGCCGTCGACCTCATCGTGCAACTGTCCGCCGGCGACGCGCGACGCGCGCTCACAGCGCTCGAGGTCGCGGCCGAGCCGGGGGAGCGGGTCACGGTCGAGACCATCGAACAGTCGCTGGACAAGGCCGCGGTGCGCTACGACCGCGACGGCGATCAGCACTACGACGTCGTCAGTGCGTTCATCAAATCGGTGCGCGGATCCGATGTCGACGCCGCGCTGCACTACCTGGCACGCATGCTCGTCGCGGGCGAGGATCCGCGATTTGTGGCGCGCCGCTTGATGATCCTGGCCAGCGAGGACATCGGGATGGCCGATCCGACGGCGCTGCAGACCGCGGTGGCCGCCGCGCAGACCGTGCAGCTGATCGGGATGCCCGAGGCGCAGCTGACCCTGGCGCATGCCACCGTCCATCTGGCGACGGCACCGAAATCCAACGCCGTGACCACCGCACTGGGCGCTGCGATGAACGACATCCGCGCCGGGAAGGCCGGTCTGGTCCCGCCACACCTGCGCGACGGGCACTACTCGGGGGCCGCCAAACTCGGCCACGCCGTCGGCTACCGGTACTCCCACGATCACCCGGACGGCGTTGTGGCCCAGCAGTATCCGCCAGACGAACTGGTGGGTGTCGACTACTACCAGCCCACCGGCCGTGGGTACGAACGCGAGATCTCCACACGGCTGGAGAAGCTGCGCGCCATCATCCGCAGGCGACGCTGACGAAACACGCGGCCTGCGAACACATCTGCCGCACAGGAACGGTCCCGGCCCGCCGAGGCGAGCCGGGACCGTCTGGTGAGGGTTCAGGTGTGGGTCAGCGCATCAGGCCCGAGCGCCGGCGGCCCAGTACCCCGGTTCGGCGACCCATGACGGCCGCGACGAGCGCGACGCCGATCGCGGCGACGACGACCTGGACCAGCAGCTCGAGCCAGTCGATGCCGCTGGTGGCGGTCGGGATCCCCATGGCGCGGGCGAGGGCGGTGCCGATGAACGCGGCGACGATGCCGACGAGAATTGTCACCAGGAAGCCGATGGGCTGTTTCCCTGGCACGATGAGGCGGCCGATCACGCCGACGACGATGCCGATGAGAATGGCGCTGATGATGCCGGTGATGGTCATTTTTCCTCCATGGCTCGGTGGTGGAGGTGAGATACCCCGGCTGTCGGCGGCGTAAACGGCGGCTTGAATCCCGTCTTCGAACTGGCTCAGGTCATTTCCGGGACGCGCAGATGCGCGAGCACCAGCTCGAACTCGCCGACGTCGAGCTGATCGGCGCTCAGGTCCCGTAGCCGGGTCGTGCGCAGCGACCTGGCCTGATCACGGTTGTGGTCCAACGCGGCCTGGCTGTCGAAGGTGGTCGACGAGACCGCCCGGCCCGTCGCACGGTCCAGCATGAGACTGGCGCTGCAGAAGCCTTCGAGCTCCTCCAGGGCGGGCAGCACCGAGCTGCGGTAGTACTCGATGGCTCGGTCGAACAGTTCGGGCCGGGTGCGCAGCCACGTGGCGCGCACACACGCTCCCGGTGCGCTGTACTGCTCGCGGTGCACCACGGCGATCTCCCACTCGTCCACCGTGGCGGAGGTCGCGGCGAACGCTTCGAGTGCGCGGTACCGGATCGGCGCCAGGATCGAGGCACTGGCCAACATGTCCTCCTCGGACTGCCACGCGGAGGTGGCGATGCACCGGCCGGAGTCACGGTCGACCATGAGCGACAGGCCGACACATCCGTTCGCGATCTCCAGGGCGGGCATGACGCGTTCGCGGATGTAGGCGATCCCCGCTTTGATGGTATGTCGGTCGGCGCGCGCCGTGATCGTGGTAGAGCGTGCGAACACGATCCACCCCTTTCCTGCCGAGGCGGCGCCCCGGTGGCGCCACCGGTCACTCCCACCATCCTCCGCGCCTTGGCGGGCGGCAGCGTTTCCGGAGAAGTCGGTCCACCTCCGTAGGCTTGGAACGATGGACAGCAATGTGATCGATGTCGACACCTCACGGCGCCGTCTGGTCGATCTGACCGATGAGGTGCGCGGATTCTGTGGTTCTCGTCGGGACGGCCTGTGCAACGTGTTCGTCCCGCACGCCACAGCGGGCCTGGCCATCATCGAGACCGGGGCGGGGTCCGACGACGACCTGGTGGACACCCTCGAGCGTCTGCTGCCCCGTGACGACCGCTACCGGCACGCCCACGGATCGTTCGGACATGGCGCAGATCACGTCCTGCCCGCGCTCGTGTCGCCTTCGGTGACCATCCCGGTGCAGGACGGATGCCCGCTGCTGGGAACCTGGCAGAGCATCGTGCTCGTTGACCTGAACCGGGACAACCCGCGGCGCTCGGTGCGGCTGAGCTTCCTGGGGGCCTGATGGGGCGTCTTTCCGGCCGCTTCGGCGCGGCCTTCGGGTTCGCGCTGTTCAGGGCGAAAGCGGTGCCCGGTAATGTAAAGCGGTCGAAATAGTCGCCGGTCCGGCAGCTGCGGGGTTGCCGGGGACCCCGTTCAGGGCCCGCCGTGACTCTTTTGACCGACGAGACCAGCAGACATCGACGACATGAGGACACGAGCAACGTGCAGACACACGAGATCAGGAAGCGCTTCCTCGATCACTTCGTGAAGGCGGGCCACACCGAGGTGCCCAGTGCTTCGGTGATCCTCGACGACCCCAATCTGCTGTTCGTCAACGCGGGCATGGTGCAGTTCGTGCCCTACTTCCTCGGCCAGCGCACGCCGCCGTGGAACCGCGCGACGAGCATCCAGAAGTGCATCCGCACCCCGGACATCGACGAGGTGGGTATCACCACCCGGCACAACACGTTCTTCCAGATGGCCGGCAACTTCAGCTTCGGCGACTACTTCAAGCGTGGCGCGATCGAGTTGGCCTGGACTCTGCTGACCAACCCGGTCGAAGAGGGCGGATACGGCTTCGATCCGGAAAGGCTTTGGGCCACCGTCTATCTCGACGACGACGAGGCGATCGGGCTGTGGCAGGAGGTTGCGGGGCTGCCGGCCGAGCGCATCCAGCGCCGCGGCATGGCCGACAACTACTGGTCGATGGGCATCCCCGGGCCGTGCGGACCGTCGTCGGAGATCTACTACGACCGCGGCCCCGAATACGGCGTCGAGGGCGGCCCCGAGGCCAACGAGGACCGTTACATCGAGATCTGGAATCTCGTGTTCATGCAGAACGAGCGCGGCGAGGGCACCTCGAAGGAGGACTTCGAGATCCTCGGCCCGCTGCCCCGCAAGAACATCGACACCGGCATGGGCATCGAGCGTGTGGCGTGCCTGCTACAGGGCGTCGACAACGTCTACGAGACCGATCTGCTGCGGCCGGTGATCGACAAGGTCGCCGCGGTGGCGCCGCGCGGTTACGGCGCGGGCAACCACGATGACGACGTGCGGTACCGGATCATCGCCGACCACACCCGCACCGCGGCGATCATCATCGCCGACGGTGTGAGCCCCGGCAACGAGGGACGCGGCTACGTGCTGCGCCGGTTGCTGCGCCGCATCATCCGGGCGGCCAAGCTGCTGGGCGTCGAACAGCCCGTCATGGGCGACCTGATCGCCACGGTCCGCGACGCCATGGGCCCGTCGTACCCCGAGCTGGTGACCGATTTCGAGCGCATCAACCGCATCGCGGTGGCCGAGGAGACCGCGTTCAACCGCACGCTCGCATCGGGTTCGAAGCTGTTCGAGGACGCCGCGCGGGCCACCAAGAAATCCGGTGCCACGGTGCTGTCCGGTTCGGACGCGTTCACGCTGCACGACACCTACGGGTTCCCGATCGACCTGACCCTGGAGATGGCCGCCGAGGCCGGGCTGAGCGTCGACCAGGAGGGTTTCCGCACCCTCATGGCCGAGCAGCGACAGCGCGCCAAGGCCGACGCCGCGGCACGCAAGCAGGCCCACACCGACCTGAGCGCCTACCGCGAGCTGGTTGACGCCGGGCCGACCGAATTCACCGGTTTCGATGAATTGACCTCCGAGGCAACCATTCTCGGCATCTTCGTCGACGGCAAGCGGGTACCTGTGGTGTCGCACGACGGGCTCGAGGCCGACCGGGTGGAGCTGATCCTCGACCGCACACCGTTCTACGCCGAGGCAGGCGGCCAGATCGCCGACGAGGGCACCATCAGCGGTACCGGTGCGTCGGGCACCGCGAGCGCGGCCGTCACCGACGTGCAGAAGATCGCCAGGACGCTGTGGGCGCACCGGGTGAACGTGGAGTCCGGTGAGTTCGTCGAGGGCGACACCGTCACCGCGGCCGTTGATCCCAAGTGGCGCCGCGGTGCGACACAGGGACACTCCGGCACCCACATGGTGCACGCCGCGCTGCGCGAGGTGCTCGGCCCCAACGCCGTTCAGGCCGGTTCGCTGAACCGCCCGGGCTACCTGCGGTTCGACTTCAACTGGCAGGGCCCGCTCAGCGACGACCAGCGCACACAGATAGAAGAGGTCACCAACCAGGCCGTCGAGGCCGACTACGAGGTGCACACCTTCGTCACCGAACTGGAGAAGGCCAAGGCCATGGGTGCCATGGCGATGTTCGGCGAGCGCTATCCCGACCAGGTTCGCGTGGTCGAGATCGGCGGGCCGTTCTCGCTGGAGCTGTGCGGTGGCACCCACGTGCACAATTCGGCGCAGATCGGCCCGGTGACGATCCTCGGTGAGTCCTCGGTCGGCTCGGGCGTGCGCCGCGTCGAGGCCTACGTCGGCCTCGACTCGTTCCGCCACCTGGCCAAGGAACGTGCGCTGATGGCGGGCCTTGCGTCGAGCCTCAAGGTGCCCTCGGAAGAGGTGCCCGCCCGCGTCGCCAACCTCGTCGAGCGCCTCAAGGCCGCCGAGAAGGAACTCGACCGCATGCGTCTGGCCAACGCCAGGGCCGCCGCGGTGAACGCCGTGGCGGGCGCCGAGACCGTCGGCAAGGTCCGATTGGTGGCGCAGCGGATGTCCGGCGGGATGTCGGCCAACGATCTGCGCAGCCTGGTCGGCGACATCCGCGGCAAGCTCGGGTCCGAGCCCGCCGTGGTGGCGCTGATCGCTGAGGGCGAGAACGACGCCGTGCCGTTCGTGGTCGCGGTCAACCCGGCCGCGCAGGATCTCGGGCTGCGCGCCAACGACTTGGTCAAGCAGTTCGCGGCGCCGGTCAACGGCCGCGGCGGGGGGAAAGCCGATCTGGCACAGGGTTCCGGTAAGGGGGCGGCGGGTATCGACGCGGCATTGGCCGCGCTGCGCGCCGAGATCGGCCGGAGCTAGTTTCACATGGGCACCGACGACAGGCTGCCTGACCGTCCCGGAGCGGACGATCCAGGCCGCGGTCGCCGGATCGGCATCGACGTGGGCACCGTCCGCATCGGCGTCGCCTCCAGCGATCCCGACGGCATCCTCGCCACCCCGGTGGAGACCGTCGCGCGGGACAAACGCGACAAGACCGGCAAGCACGTGCGCCGGCTCGCGGCGCTGGTGAAGGAGTACGAAGCCGTCGAGGTGATCGTCGGTCTGCCACGGACACTTGGTGATCGGGCCAGTGCGTCGGCCCACGACGCGGTCGACGTGGCCGAGCAACTCGCCCGCCGGATCGCCCCCACACCGGTGCGGCTGGCCGACGAGCGGCTCACTACTGTGTCAGCACAACGATCGTTGCGTGAAGCAGGAGTACGGGCAAGAGGACAGAAAGCCGTGATCGACCAGGTCGCCGCAGTCGGGATTCTGCAAGGCTGGCTCGATCAGCGGCGCGCGGCGCTGGCCGCACGCAGAGAGGGCACGGATGGCTGAGGACTGGGGTGCCGAACGAGCGAGGCCTGTCGCCGTCGGCCCACCGCGGCGCGGGCTGAGCCGGGCCGAGCGGGCACGCAAGGCCCGCAACGACCGCAAGCGCCGCCTCGCGCGGGCGCTCTCGCTGGCGCTGCTGATCGTGGTGGCTGTCGGGGCGGTGTTCCTCGGTTCCAAGCTGTGGCACAGCATGTCCGGATCCACCAGCGACTACGCCGGTGACGGCGTGGCCGACGTGGTGATCCAGGTACACGACGGCGACTCCACCACCGCGATCGGCGAGACGCTGGTGGAGAAGAACGTGATCGCGACGGTCAAGTCGTTCGTGGAGGCCGCGCAGGGCAACGACGCCATCTCGGCGATCCAGCCCGGCTTCTACAAGGTGCGCACCGAGATCCCCGCCGCCAATGCCGTTGAACGGCTTTCCGATCCGGAGAACCGCGTCGGCAAGCTGACGATCCCCGAAGGACGCCAGCTCGACGACATCGCGGACGTGAAGACCAACGACGTCACCGCGGGCATCCTCAGCCTGATCTCGCAGGCGTCGTGCGTCGAACTCGACGGCGAGAAGCGTTGTGTGCCGGTCGAAGACCTGCGCGCGGCCGCAGGTGCCACGCCTGCCGCGGCGCTCGCGGTGCCGTCGTGGGCGACGCAGCCCGTCGCGGCCATGGGCGACGACCACCGCCGCCTGGAAGGCCTGATCGCACCGGGCACCTGGAACATCGACCCCGACGCCTCGGCACAGGACATCCTGTCGAACCTGATCGCGGCGAGTTCGGCGGTGTACACGCAGAGCGGTCTGCTCGACACGGCCGCCGCGATGAAGATGTCGCCGTACGAGATCCTCACGGTCGCCTCACTGGTGCAGCGCGAATCCAAACCGCAGGATTTCTCGAAGGTCTCGCGCGTGATCTACAACCGGCTGGCCGAGCACCGCAAGCTCGAATTCGACTCGACGGTGAACTATTCGCTGGACCGCCAGGAGATCGCGACCACCGACGCCGACCGCGCGCAGGTGACCCCGTGGAACACCTACGCCTCCGAGGGGCTTCCGCGCACGCCGATCTGCTCCCCGGGCATCGACGCGCTGGGCTCCGCCGAGCACCCCGAGCCGGGGGACTGGCTGTACTTCGTGACCATCGACATGCAGGGCACGACACTGTTCACACGCGACTACGACCAGCACCTGGCCAACATCGAGATCGCCCAACGCAATGGTGTCCTCGACAGTGCCAGGTAGGCGGCCCGCCGCTCCAGGCGAGCCGCGCAAGGCCGCAGTCCTCGGCTCACCGATCGCCCATTCGCGTTCTCCGCAGCTCCATCTGGCGGCCTACCGGGCACTGGGCCTGACGGACTGGACCTACGAGCGCATCGAGTGCACGGCCGAGCAACTCCCCGGCCTGGTGGAGGCCGCCGGCCCCGAGTGGGTGGGTTTCTCGGTGACCATGCCGGGCAAGTTCGCCGCGCTGCAGTTCGCCGATCAGCGCACCGACCGCGCGGAACTGGTCGGCTCGGCCAACACCCTGGTGCGCACCGAGGCCGGCGGCTGGCGCGCCGACAACACCGACGTCGACGGTGTGGCAGGCGCCCTCGGCACCGCCGGTGAGGCCGCGCTCGTGATCGGCTCGGGCGGCACCGCGCCCGCCGCGGTGGTCGGCCTCGCCGAGATGGGCGTACAGCACATCACGATCGTGGCCCGCAACGCCGACAAGGCCGCCGCGCTGGTCGACCTCGCAGGCCGCTGCGGTGCACAGGGCGACTGGTGTGACATCGCCGGGCCCGCGCTCACCGACGCGGTCGCGCAGGCAAGCGCGGCCGTCAGCACCATCCCCGCCGACGCCGCCGCGGGCTACGCGCCCACCCTGGCGGCGGTGCCCCGGTTGCTCGACGCGATCTACAACCCGTGGCCGACGCCGTTGGCCACCGCGGTGCAGGCCGCGGGCGGCGAGGTGATCAGCGGGCTGCAGATGCTGTTGAACCAGGCCTACAGCCAGGTCGAGCTGTTCACCGGCAGGCCCGCTCCCAAAGAGGCGATGAGGGCGGCACTCGAGGAGCCTTAGCCTCGGACGATGGGGCTGTCCTCAGGCGCGCTGGGTGCCGTCGCCGTCGTCGCGGCCGCGTGGTTGATCGCGCTGTCCGGATACGACCTGCGCCTGCGCCGCCTGCCGAACTGGCTCACGGTGCCCGGCGCGGTGCTCATCCTCGTCGGCGCCACCCTGGCAGGCCGGGGCGCTGCCGCGCTGGCCGGCGCCGCCGCGCTGAGCGCGCTGTACCTCGTCGTGCACCTCGTGTCGCCGCGATCGCTCGGCGGAGGCGACGTCAAGCTCGCGGTCGGTCTCGGTGCGCTGACCGGGATGTTCGGGGCCGACGTCTGGTGGCTGGCGGCGCTGGGGGCGCCGCTGCTGACCGGTGTGGTGGCGCTCGGCGCCGCGCTCCGCGGTGCCACGACAGTCCCGCACGGGCCGTCGATGTGTGTGGCCTCGGCCGTGGCCGTGGGCCTGGTCCTGCTGTGAACCTTCACCGAAGCCAGGTGCTAGCCCGGTGAAAGGCCCGGTTGATACGGATTTCTTTCCGCAAAACCCGGCGTGGGAGAATGACACCCGTGTTGCGTTGGACCACAGCTGGTGAATCCCACGGCCGCGCCCTGGTGGCCATGCTCGAAGGGATGGTCGCCGGCGTGCCCATCACTTCTGAGGAGATCGGGGCACAGCTCAAGCGGCGCCGCCTCGGCTACGGCCGTGGCGCCCGGATGAAGTTCGAACAGGACCAGGTCACGATGCTGGCCGGGGTCAGGCACGGCCTCACACTGGGCGGCCCCATCGCGATCGAGATCGGCAACACCGAATGGCCCAAGTGGGAGAGCGTGATGTCTCCCGACCCGGTCGACCCGGCCGATCTGGACGTCGCGCGCAACGCCCCGCTCACGCGGCCACGCCCCGGCCACGCCGACTACGCGGGCATGCTCAAGTACGGCTTCGACGACGCGCGTCCGGTGCTCGAACGTGCCAGCGCCCGCGAGACCGCCGCGCGTGTGGCCGCGGGCACCGTGGCCCGGGCGTTCCTGCGTGAGGCCCTCGGCGTCGAGGTGCTCTCGCACGTCATCTCCATCGGCGCGTCGAAGCCCTACGACGGCCCGGCGCCACAGTTCAGCGACCTGTCCGCGATCGACGACAGCCCCGTGCGCGCGTTCGACAAGGCCTCCGAGGAACTCATGATCGCCGAGATCGAGGCCGCCAAGCGTGACGGCGACACCCTCGGCGGTGTCGTCGAGGTCGTCGCCGACGGCCTGCCGGTGGGGCTCGGCTCGTTCACCAGCGGCGAGAACCGCCTCGACAGCCAGCTGGCCGCGGCCGTGATGGGCATCCAGGCGATCAAGGGCGTCGAGATCGGCGACGGTTTCGAGACCGCGCGCCGCCGCGGCTCCGTCGCACACGACGAGATGTATCCCGGACCCGACGGCGTGGTGCGCTCGACGAACCGCGCGGGTGGTCTGGAGGGCGGTATGACCAACGGGCAGCCGCTGCGGGTGCGTGCCGCGATGAAGCCCATCTCGACCGTGCCGCGCGCGCTGGCCACCGTCGACATGACCAGCGGCGAGGAGGCCGTCGCGATCCACCAGCGCTCGGATGTGTGCGCGGTGCCCGCCGCCGGTGTGGTCGTCGAGACCATGGTGGCGCTGGTGCTCGCGCGCGCCGCGCTGGAGAAGTTCGGTGGGGATTCACTGGCCGAGACCCGCGCCAACATCGATTCCTACCTGCGGGCCGTCGCCGAACGCGAACCGGCGGCGCAGGCTTCGAGCTGATGGCGCCGCGGGCGGTACTGATCGGCCTGCCCGGTTCGGGCAAGTCGACCATCGGCCGCCGCCTCGCCAAGGTGCTCGACGTGTCGATGCTCGACACCGACGCGGTGATCGAGGAGACCGCCGGCCGCACGATCGCCGACATCTTCGCCACCGACGGTGAGAAGGAGTTCCGGCGGATCGAGGAGGAAGTGATCCGCTCGGCGTTGCAGACCCACGACGGCGTGCTGTCGCTCGGCGGCGGTGCCGTGACGACGCCGGGCGTGCGTGAAGCGCTCGCCGGGCACACCGTGGTGTACCTGGAGATCAGCGCCGCCGAGGGGGTGCGCCGCACCGGCGGGAGCACGGTCCGGCCCCTGCTCGCGGGCGGGGACCGCGCCGAGAAGTACCGCAAGCTCATGGCGGAGCGGGTTCCGCTGTACCGCAAGGTCGCCACGATCCGCATCAACACCAACCGGCGCAATCCCGGCGCCGTCGTCCGCACGATCGTTGCGCGGATGGAGAATCCGCAGCAGGCCAAACCTGTTGCCGCGGCACGCACGCCCAAGCCGGGCAAACCGCGCCGCAGGCGCCGTCCGCCGTGGCGCCGCACGGGCAAGAACGGCAAGAACGGATCCGCCGAGCCCAAGGCCGAAACGGCAGGCGATTCAGGCATCGCGTCGGCAGCGACGACAACCAAGGTGACACCCACCCCCGCGGCCCTGGCCGCCCGTAATGTGGAGCGACACAATGACTGAGCCCGTGATCGTCGAGGTGAAGGTGGACCGGCCGTACCCGGTCGTCATCGGGACGGGGCTGCTCGAAGATCTCGGACGCACGCTCGAAGGCAGGCACAAGGTCGCGGTGCTGCACCAGCCGGTGCTCAACCAGACCGCCGAGGCGATCCGAAGCCACCTGGCCGACAAGGGAATCGACGCGCACCGCATCGAACTGCCCGACGCCGAGGCGGGCAAGGAACTGCCCGTCGTCGGGTTCATCTGGGAAGTGCTGGGGCGCATCGGCATCGGCCGTAAGGACGCGCTCGTGAGCCTCGGCGGGGGAGCGGCCACCGATGTCGCCGGTTTCGCCGCCGCCACATGGCTGCGCGGCGTCGACATCGTGCACGTCCCCACCACGCTGCTCGGCATGGTCGACGCGGCCGTCGGCGGCAAGACCGGCATCAACACCGACGCGGGCAAGAACCTCGTCGGCGCGTTCCATCAGCCCGCGGCCGTCCTCGTCGACCTCGCGACGCTGGAAACCTTGCCGCGCAACGAGATCGTCGCGGGCATGGCCGAGATCGTCAAGGCCGGTTTCATCGCCGACCCGGTGATCCTCGACCTCATCGAGGCCGATCCCGAGGCCGCGATCGACCCGACGGGATCGGTGCTGCCGGAACTGATCCGGCGCGCGGTCGCCGTCAAGGCCGACGTGGTGGCCGCCGACGAGAAAGAGTCGGCGCTGCGCGAGATCCTCAACTACGGACACACCCTGGCTCACGCCATCGAACGCCGCGAACGCTACAAGTGGCGTCACGGTGCCGCGGTGTCGGTGGGTCTGGTGTTCGCGGCCGAACTCGGCCGGCTCGCCGGCAGGCTCGACGACCAGACCGCCGACCGGCACCGGTCGGTGCTGACCGCGCTCGGTCTGCCGATCACCTACGACGCCGACGCCCTGCCCCAGTTGCTGGAGTACATGGCCGGCGACAAGAAGAACCGCTCCGGTGTGCTGCGGTTCGTGGTGCTCGACGGACTGGCGAAACCCGGGCGCCTGGAAGGGCCCGACCCGTCACTGCTCGCGGCCGCGTACGCAGAAGTGGCGCGGGACTGAGTCCCGCGCCACCACAACAACTCTCGTTTGTGAAGCTGAGCCCGGATCAGCTCTGACGCGGCTGGTCCGGATTCTCCAGCGGTGTGGTCTGCGTCGTGTCGGTGTGCTCCTGCGCCCCGTTGGCGCTCACCGCGGCGAACACGTCGGTGTCGGCGCGGTCGTCATCGGCGGCCAGTCCGTGGCGGGTGCGCGTGACCGGCGGGGCCTTGCGGTCGATCGTCCAGCGGCCGATGGTCACGCCCGCGACGGCCACCAGGAACGTCAGCAGCGCCGTGAAGGCGGCGAAGGTGGTGATCTCGTTCAGCAGCGACTCGGTGTAGATGCTCTTGTAGAACAGCCCGATGAACCACGACACCGCGCCGCTGAGGATGCCCGCGGCCAGGCCGGCCAGAAGCCACGTCATCGCCAGGTCGGCGCGGCGATCCGGATCGGGGTTGCTGCGCGCGTCGCCGCGACCGTCGAGGACGCCCCAGACCGCGACGCCGATCGCGTACAGGACCAGCAGTCCCGTGCTGAACCAGATGGCGTTGCCCGGGGACGCGTTGACCAGTGCGCCCTGTAGCAGGCGCACGATCACCATCGCCGTTGCGAACACCACTCCGCGCAGTAACCACTTGCTCATGGGGGCACAGCGTAGCGAGTAGCGTCACACATCGTGACTATTTCCCAGCGCAGGGAGCGGCTACGGCAGCGCCTGGCTGCCGCGGATCTCGACGCCATGCTCGTGACCGACCTGGTCAACGTGCGTTACCTCTCCGGATTCACCGGATCCAATGCGGCGCTGCTCGTCCGTGTCGACGACGCCACGCCGGTACTGGCCACAGACGGGCGCTACCGCACCCAGGCGGCCCAGCAGGCGCCTGACGCCGAAGTCGTCATCGAGCGGGCCTGTGGGCCGCATCTGGCGGCACGTGCGGCGGCCGACGGGGTGCGCCGGCTCGGTTTCGAGAGCCACGTCGTGACCGTGGAGGCCCACTCGGCGCTGTCCGAGGCGGCAGGTGACAAGGTCGAGCTGGTGCGCGCCGCGGGCACCGTCGAGGCGCTGCGGGAGGTCAAGGACGCCGGCGAGATCGCGATGCTGCGGCTGGCGTGCGAGGCCGCCGACGCCGCACTGACCGATCTGGTGGAGCGCGGCGGGCTGCGCCCGGGGCGTACCGAGAAAGAGGTGCGACGCGACCTGGAGTCGCTCATGCTCGACCACGGCGCCGACGGCCCGTCGTTCGAGACGATCGTGGCGACCGGCGCCAACTCGGCGATCCCGCACCACCGGCCCACCGACGCGGTCCTGGCGACCGGCGACTTCGTCAAGATCGACTTCGGCGCGCTGGTCTCGGGTTACCACTCCGACATGACCCGCACGTTCATCCTGGGCCGCGCCGAGCAGTGGCAACTCGACCTGTACGAGCTGGTCGCGACCTCCCAGGCGGCGGGCCGCGAAGCCCTGGCGGCCGGGGTCGAGCTCAGGGCCGTCGACGCGGCCTCACGTCAGGTGATCATCGACGCCGGGTACGGTGACCACTTCAACCACGGTCTCGGCCACGGCGTGGGGCTGCAGATCCACGAAGCGCCGGGACTCAACTCTGCCGCCGCCGGTACACTGCTTGCTGGCTCTGCGGTGACCGTGGAGCCTGGTGTGTACCTGCCGGGCCGCGGCGGTGTCCGGATCGAGGACACACTGGTGGTGCCCGGCGGTGAAAGCGCCGAGGGTGTCGTGGACAGATTCGCGCACAACATCAGCGACGCCGCACCTGAACTGCTTACCCGGTTCCCCAAGGAACTGGCCATCGTGTGACAGAAAGCTAGGAGCTACACCGACCATGGCATCGACTGCCGACTTCAAGAACGGACTCGTCCTCCAGATCGACGGGCAACTGTGGCAGATCGTCGAATTTCAGCACGTCAAGCCGGGTAAGGGCCCTGCTTTCGTGCGGACGAAGCTCAAGAACGTGGTGTCCGGCAAGGTGGTCGACAAGACCTACAACGCCGGTGTTAAGGTCGAGACCGCGACCGTGGACCGCCGCGACGCCACCTACCTCTACCGTGACGGCAGCGATTTCGTGTTCATGGACTCCGAGGACTTCGAGCAGCATCCGCTGCCCGAGTCGCTGGTCGGCCGCCTCGCCGACTTCCTGCTGGAGAGCATGCCGGTGCAGATCGCGTTCCACGACGGCACCCCGCTGTACCTGGAACTGCCGGTGTCGGTCGAGCTCGAGGTCACCCACACCGAGCCGGGCCTGCAGGGTGACCGCTCCAGCGCGGGCACCAAGCCGGCCACCGTGGAGACCGGTGCCGAGATCCAGGTGCCACTGTTCATCAACACCGGCGACCGCCTCAAGGTCGACACCCGCGACGGCAGCTACCTGGGCCGGGTGAATGCCTGACCGTCGTGGTGACCGGGGCCGTCACCAGGCCCGCAAACGCGCCGTCGACCTGCTGTTCGAGGCAGAGGCGCGAGGCCTGACACCGGAGGCCGTGGCGGACTCGCGCGCTGCGCTGGCCGAGGACCAGGACGACGTCGCACCGCTCAACCCGTACACCGTGCTGGTGGCCCGCGGGGTCACCGAACACGCCGCCCACATCGACGACCTGATCTCGGCGCACCTGCAGGGCTGGACGCTCGAACGTCTGCCCGCCGTGGACCGGGCGATCCTGCGCGTCGCGGTGTGGGAGTTGCTGCACGCCGAGGATGTGCCGGAACCGGTCGCGGTCGACGAGGCCGTCGAGCTCGCCAAGGAGCTCTCCACCGACGAGTCGCCGGGCTTCGTCAACGGCGTGCTCGGCCAGGTGATGCTCGTGACGCCGCAGATCCGGGCGGCCTCGCAGGCTGTCCGGGGAACCGGTCCCGCCGAAGGCTGAATCAGCCCAGACCGGCTCAGACCGTTGTGCCGCAAGGAAGCGATTGCGGCACAACGGTTTTTCCTGTGGTGCGCGTGATCCGCACCGTGGGCCGCGCGTCTCCCGGCCCGCCGGTTACGCCGGCGTTATTTGCCCGAACCGCGTCGACACGCGTCGAATCAGTATTGCCGATCCGCTGATTTCCTTTGCTAACGATCCCCGCGCGTCCTAGTCTCGATCCGTGCGACTCGCCTGGCCGCTGACCGGGAGGTATGAGGAGACGCGGCTCATCGACGCCGCGCTGACCGGTGCCGATCGGGCCGGGGTCGTGATCCGTGGGGCCGCGGGCGTCGGCAAGAGCCGCATCGCCCGCGAGGCGCTGGGCGCGATGGCGGAGGCGGGACGCGAAACCCGTTGGATCGTAGGCACATCGGTGGCCGGGGCATTGCCGCTCGGTGCGTTCGCGCGGTGGGTCGGGACCGCCGACGCCGACACCGCTGCCCTCGTCGGGCGTGTCGTCGACGCCATGACCGCCGGCTCGACGGCACAGGAGCCCGCGGTCATCGGCGTCGACGACGCCCACCACCTCGACGACCTGTCGGCGTTCGTCCTGCAGCAGATCGCCACCAGGCGCGCCGCGAAGCTGTTGCTGACGGTGCGCGACGGCAGCACGGTGCCCGGTCCGGTCGAGAACGTGTGGGGCGGTGGGGGCTTCGAGCGGCTCGACCTGCAACCGCTCTCACGGGCCGAGTCGGCGCACCTGCTCGGTGCTGCGCTCGGCGGGCCGGTCGATCCCGATGCCGCTCAGCGGATGTGGCGCCTGACCCGGGGCAACGTGCTGTACCTGCGCAACATCGTCGAACAGGAGGTCGCGCACGGGCGTCTGACCCGCCAGCACAACTACTGGCGCTGGACCGGGGACCCGGTCCTGCCGCCGGGCCTGGTGGAGCTGATCGAATCCCGTATCGGCGCGCTGCCCACGGCGGTCAGCGAGGTCGTCGACATCCTGGCAGTCGCCGAACCGATGCCGCTGCGAACGCTGGCCGCCATCACCGAATCCGCCGCCGTCGACGAGGCCGAGCGGCGCGGGCTGATCACCCTGGAGACACTCGACACCGGCGTCGAGGTGCGGGCCGCGCATCCGCTGTACGCCGAGATCCGGCGCGACCGCGCGCCGGACACGCGCCTGCGCCGGTTGCGGGGCCTGGTGGCCTCCGAACTCGCACGCGGCGGCGACCGCGACGAACTGCGAGTGGTGGTGCGGCGGGCCGCGCTGACGCTCGAATCCGATCTGCCCGCCGACCCCGAACTGCTGACCCGGGCCGCACAGGGCGCGGTGGCGCTGGCCGATCTGGTGCTGGCCGAACGCCTCGCTGCGGCCGCGGTCCGTGCTGGTGGTGGTCCGGAGTCGAATTTCGTTCAGGCGCACGCCTTGTCGTGGTTGAGTCGGGGCGAGCAGGCCGACGCGGTCCTTGCCGCGCTGGACGACTCGAAACTCACCGATGCCGAGCGTGCTCGCCTGGCGTACCTGCGCGCATGCAATCGCCTGTGGGCGCTGGCCGATCCCGACGGCGCCCGGTCGCTCGCCGACGCGGCGTCGGCCGCCATC
The DNA here is from genome assembly GCF_001457595.1 of Mycolicibacterium smegmatis. GTDB lineage: Bacteria > Actinomycetota > Actinomycetes > Mycobacteriales > Mycobacteriaceae > Mycobacterium > Mycobacterium smegmatis. The sequence continues at coordinate 3,173,156 of NZ_LN831039.1, forward strand.
CCGGCCGATGCGCAGGGATGTCTCGACGCTTTCGACGTCGTCTACGGCGCCGCCATGGGAGCGCCTGACGCGGCCGCGACCGCCGCTGATCGTCTGGACACCGCGGCGCTGCCCGCCGTGGTCGGCGCGGTGACCGAGTGGGCGGCGGCGGTGTCGGCCGGCGAGGCCGGCCGGCTCGAAGACGCCCTGCGCGCGGCCGCGAGCGGCTATGACATCGCCGACCACGGCTATGACGCAGGCCATGTGCGGTTCGTGATCGCCGACGCCCACATCGGCGCGTTGCTGCTCGCCGGTGACATCGCGCAGGCCGGCATGGAGGCCGAACGGCAGTATGCCCATGCCGCTGAATTGCCTGGGGCGGCACAACTGTTCGGTGCCGCCGTGGCGGGTCGCGTCGCGCTCGCGAATGGCAGGCTCGATGTGGCAGCCGAAAAGCTGGGCGCGGTGGTGGACCTGATGCGTGCTGCCAGGGACACCAATGGCTTCGCCTACCGGTTCGCGCTGCCGCGCGCGATCGCGTTCGCGATGCGGGGTGTGGCCGACGAGTCGACACTGATCGACGTCGACCAGCACCGCCATCCCGGCTGGAGGTATCTGCACTACGAGCACACCCTGGTGCACGCGTGGGTCGCGGCCGCGCAGGGGGCGGTGTCGCAGGCGGCCGAACTGGCGTCGAACGCCGCCCACGTGGCGGCGGACAACGGGCAGTGGGCGGCAGAGGTGCTGTGCCGCCAGACCGCAGCCCAGTTCGGCGACCCGTCCGGTGCGCAACGCCTCGGTGAACTCGCCGCACACGTCGACGGCCCGCGCGCGGGTGCCGCGGCGGCCTTCGCACACGCGCTGCGCCGCGAGGACGCCGACGCGCTCGTCGAGGTGTCGGCGGTGTTCGAGCGGATCGGTGACCTGGTGGCCGCAGCGGATGCCGCGGCCCACGCCTCGATGGTGCACCGCCGAAAGAACCGGCGCGGCTCGGCGCTGGGTCAGGCGCACCACGCGGAAAAGCTCGCCGACCGGTGCGGCGCAGCGACCCCGGCCGTGGTGGCCTGTCTGGAGCACCTTCCGCTGACCGACCGTGAACGCGAGATCGTCACGCTGCTCGCGGCGGGGGTGTCCAGTCGCACGGTGGCACAACGCCTGCGGCTGTCGGTGCGCACCGTCGAGGGGCACGTGTACCGCGCGATGTCGAAGACCGGCTCCGCCTCGCGCGCCGAGCTCATCGACCTCGTGAAGCGGCAGCACCGCAGATTCGAGTAACCGGGTACTCGATCCGGGCGCCGGGTCCAGTCGCATCCTGATCCCATGACCGAGGCCAGGGAGCAGGCATTGCGGGTTCTGCCGCTGCCGTACTCGCTGGCGCTCCGGTTGCGTGACGCCGGGGTGGCCCCTGACGTCGTGAGCGAGTACCTCAGCATCGACGAGTCCGCGCTCGAGGGTTTCTACCGGATCGCCGAGCAGAAACTGGCCGCCGCTCTCCCGGCGCCGGGCACCGGGCCGGTGGCATCCGATGACCGAACCGGCGGAAGGTCCGGTCAGGTTTGACCGCTCACCGCTTGTTCTGCGCGGCGGGATAACTGGGGAGCTGGATCGCGTCGGCCGTGGTGAACCATTTGCGTGCGGCGTACGAGCGGATCGGCCACCGCTGCATCCACTTCATCACCTGCGTGTAGATCGTGATGTCGAGTGCGGACTTCGGCAGGTACCCGTCGATACCGGTCGGCAGGTCCTGACAGCGTTCGATGTACGGGCGCATGGTCGACTCGTACCGGGAGAGCGCCAGTCCCAGCTTCGCGTGCGCGAACATGTCGGCGGGTCCGAGTTCACCGGCCAGCACGTAGGCGCCCACGAGCGCAAGGCTGGTACCCATGCCCGACAGCGGGGACGCGCAGTAGCCGGCGTCGCCCACGAGGGTCACCGGTCCGCGCGACAGCGTCGGCATGTGAACCTGCAGAAACGCGTCGAAGTAGAAGTCGTCGGCGACGGCGGCGGCCGCCAGCAGGTCCGCGCAGTGCCAGCCCGCGCCCGCGAAATGTGTGTTCAGCAAGGCCAATTGGGTTGCGGGATCGCGCCGGTCGTAGTCGACGGGCCCGGAGCGGAACGCCAGCCCGGCTTTGCACAGCGCGGGATCGTGCGACGGTCGCATCGACGCGTTGAGTCCCGGCGCCTGGTACATCAGGTACCACCCGTCGAGACCTGCCGTGTCGGGCGCGGTGAACCACGCGTTGTACCCGCCCAGCAGCGTGACGTACTGCTCTTCCGGGCCGAAAACCATTCTGCGCACCGAGGAGTGGGGACCGTCGGCGCCGACGATCAGGTCGGCGTCGACACGGGTGCCGTCGCTGAGCGTGGCACCCGAGGAGTCGATCTCGGTGATCCTGGTGCCGAAACGGTACTCGGCGCGGGTTCTCGTGGCGTTGTAGAGCACCTCCACCAGGTCGCCGCGCAGGATCTCCAGCGCCGAGACCATGCCGTTGCCGTCGAACGCGTCCACCGGCATCTCGGCGCGGCGCCTGCCGTTGCCGCGGACCCACGCGATGCCGCGCTGATCCAGTGAGCGCGCACGCATCTCGTCGAGCAGTCCCATGCGGGTGACGACGTCGCGGCCCGCGCCGCGCAGATCGACGGTCTGCCCGCCCAGTCTCAGTGTGGGCGCGGTTTCGACCACCACGGCGCGGTAGCCGTATTCGGCGAGCCAGTGCGCGAGGGAGGCGCCTGCGACTCCTGCGCCGCTGATGAGCACGGTCGGCTGTCCCATGGGCCAAATCTAGGACAATTCGTCGTTCGCGTGGCAAACAATCCGAGACAGGCCGTGCGACAGGCGGTTACAGGTCCAGCGCCTGGTAGGTGCGGCGGACGAATTTCGGTTGTGCCGACTGCAGTTTGGCCAGCGACGTGTTGCCCGCGATGGCGGCCGCGTCGACACCGAGATCCGGGAAGTTCTGGATCAGGTAGATGAGGATCAGATCGGCCGACGGGTCGGCCTGCCACCACGTGCCGTAGGCGCCGGGCCAGCTGAACGTGCCGAGGCCACCGGGGCCGAACAACTGCCGCGACCTGGCCGGGTCGGTCACCACCGACAGGTTCAGGCCGAAACCGCGGCCCACCCAGAACGGGGCGCCCAGGAACGGGTACTGCTTCTGTTCGGGGGTGAGACGGTCGGTGCGCATGGTCCGCACCGATTCCTCGCTCAGCACGCGCACGCCGTCGACCGTGCCGCCGCCGAGCAGCATGCGCGCGAACACAAGGTAGTCGTCGACGGTGGAGAACAGGCCCGCACCGCCGGCGCAGAACGGCGGATCGGTGATCGGGGGAGGACCCATCACGTCATGGGTCAGGGTGTTCTCGGCGGTGAGCTTGTACATGGTCGCCGCGCGGCGGCGGCCCGCGGCACCGATCGAGAACCCGGTGTCGGTCATACCCAGCGGTTCGAAGACCCGCTCGGAGAGCACCTGCGACAGCGGCTTGCCCTCGATGCGGGACAACGCGATGCCCAGCACATCGGTGGAATGGCTGTAGGTGAGCCGCTCACCCGGCTGGTGGGCCAGGGGCAGCGCGGCCACCTCGGCCAGCCACCGGTCCTGATCCTGACGCTGCGAGATCTTGCCGTAGGCCGACGCCAGCGGGCCCAGCACCGAGAACACGTACGCCATCCCGCTGCGGTGGGTCATCAGGTCGTCGAACGTGATGGGCCGCCGTGCCGGCACCGTCTGGTCGAGCGGGCCGCGGGGCTCACGCAGCACCCGCATGTTCGACAACTCCGGCAGCCACGCGGTCACCGGGTCGGCGAGCGCGAACTTGCCCTCCTCGGCCAGGGCCATCGCGGCGGCCACGGTCACCGGCTTGGTCATCGACGCGATGCGGAAGATCGTGTCGCGCTGCATGGGCAGCCGGGCCTCGACATCGCGGTGACCGAGTGTGTTGACCTGCAGGACCTTGCCCGCCTGCCACACCAGGGTGACCGCGCCGGCCAACAGGCCCGCGTCGATCGCCTCACGGATGGACGTCTGGTTGCCGTCGAGGTTCACCCGGGCCAGCGTAGTCAGCGGTTCGCGGTGCGACGTCCGGCTCAGCGCCGCTGCGCCTGCACCAGGAAGAACGCCGCATCGAATTCGTCGGCCCCGCCCTCGTCACCGGAGCCGGCCAGGGCCGCACCCGGAACCCGGATGGTCTCGGTGGTCAACGACGTGATGTCCCATCCGCCGTCGTCGAGGCTGCTGCGCAGTGTGTCCTCGGACACCCATGCGGCCTGCCAGTTGTCGTGTTGCAGGTTGGCGTCGGAGAACGCGCCGAGCAGCAGGGTCGCCCCGGCGCGGGTGGCACGGTGCACCGCGGCGGCGTAGCTGCGTTTCGCGTTGTCGGACAGGCAGTGGAACATGCCGCTGTCGACGACGGTGTCGAACACGTCGTCGTAACCGTCGAGACGGGTCGCGTCGGCCACCGCGAACGTCACGTCCACACCGGCGTCGGCCGCGCGCCGCTCGGCGGTGATCAGCGCGGTCGGAGAAATATCGAGTGCGGTGACGCGGTAACCTTGTTGCGCGAGGTAGATGGCGTTGTCACCCAGGCCACATCCGATATCGAGCACGTGCCCGTGCACCAGGCCGGCCTGCTCCCAGGCGACGACATTTTCCTTGGGTGCCTTGGTGTCCCAGGGCACGGACGTGATCGGTGGCACACCCTCGGCGGGACTCTCGCCGCGGTAAAGCGCATCGAAGTCGAACTCGGATCCGGTGGGGCCTGTCATTTTCCCCAGCGTACTGCGGCTCTGTTAAGCTGCCCGGCAGTTCGACGTCCTTTAACGACCCGTCCAGCGAGGCGGAGAAGGAGGTCTGGGTTCATCATGGGCTCTTCAAGTACCGACCGGGAGTTGCTGTCCGCGGCGGACGTCGGCCGGACAGTTTCCCGCATCGCCCATCAGATCATCGAGAAGACCGCTCTGGATGATCCCGCCGAGCGCACCCGCGTCGTATTGCTGGGCATCCCCACCCGCGGCGTGATCCTCGCCACCCGGCTGGCCGCCAAGATCAAGGAGTTCGCGGGCGAGGACGTGCCGCACGGCGCACTCGACATCACGCTGTATCGCGACGATCTCAACTTCAAGCCGCCGCGTCCGCTGGAGGCCACCTCCATTCCCGCGGGCGGTGTCGACGACGCGATCGTCATCCTCGTCGACGACGTCCTGTACTCGGGCCGCTCGGTCCGCTCGGCGCTGGACGCGCTGCGCGACATCGGTCGCCCCCGCATCGTGCAGCTGGCGGTGCTGGTCGACCGCGGGCACCGCGAGCTGCCCATCCGGGCCGACTACGTGGGCAAGAACGTCCCGACCTCACGCAGCGAAAGCGTCCACGTGCTGCTCAGCGAACACGACGACCGCGACGGAGTGGTGATCTCGAAGTGACGAAACGTCATCTGCTGTCGGCGGGCGATCTGACCCGCGACGACGCCACCGCGATCCTCGACGACGCCGACCGGTTCCGGGAGGCACTGCTGGGCCGCGAGGTCAAGAAGCTCCCCACGCTGCGTGGGCGCACCATCATCACGATGTTCTACGAGAACTCCACCCGCACACGGGTGTCGTTCGAGGTGGCCGGGAAGTGGATGAGCGCCGACGTGATCAACGTCAGCGCCTCCGGGTCCTCGGTGGCCAAGGGCGAATCCCTGCGCGACACCGCGCTGACGCTGCGCGCCGCGGGCGCCGACGCGCTGATCATCCGCCATCCGGCCTCGGGTGCGGCGCAGCAGCTCGCCGAGTGGACGGTCGAGGAGGACGGCGGCGGGCCCAGCGTCATCAACGCCGGTGACGGCACCCACGAACATCCCACGCAGGCGCTGCTCGACGCGCTGACCATCCGGCAGCGGCTCGGCAGCGTCGAGGGCAAGCGCGTGGTGATCGTCGGCGACGTGCTGCACAGCCGCGTGGCCCGCTCCAACGTGACGCTGCTGCACACCCTCGGGGCCGAGGTGGTGCTGGTGTCCCCACCGACGCTGCTCCCCAGGGGCGTCGAGAACTGGCCGGTGACCGTGTCCTATGACCTGGACGCCGAACTGCCCGCGGCCGACGCGGTGCTCATGCTGCGCGTGCAGGCCGAACGCATGAACGGCAGTTTCTTCCCGTCCGCGCGTGAGTACTCGGTGCGCTACGGATTGTCCGAGAAGCGCCAGGCGATGCTGCCGGACCGCGCGATCGTGCTGCATCCCGGGCCGATGGTGCGCGGCATGGAGATCTCGTTCCCCGTGGCCGATTCGCCGCAATCCGCAGTGCTGCAACAGGTTTCCAATGGTGTCCACGTGCGGATGGCGGTGCTGTTCCATCTGCTCGTCGGCGCGGACCGGGAGGCGATCAACGTATGAGGGACCACAATTCGACCGCACCGGTGCTGATCCGCGGAGTGAAGCCGTACGGCGAGGGTGACCCCGTCGACGTGCTCGTCGACGACGGCCAGATCGCCCGGATCGGCGCAGATCTGCCGGTCCCGGAGACCGCCGATGTGATCGACGCGCGCGGACAGGTCCTGCTGCCCGGATTCGTCGACCTGCACACGCACCTGCGTGAGCCCGGACGCGAATACGCCGAGGACATCGAAACCGGTTCCGCGGCAGCGGCACTGGGCGGCTACACCGCGGTGTTCGCGATGGCCAACACCGATCCGGTGGCCGACACCGTCGTGGTCACCGACCACGTGTGGCGCCGCGGACAGGAGGTCGGCCTGGTCGACGTGCACCCGGTCGGGGCGATCACCATGGGTCTCAAGGGTGCTCAGCTCACCGAGATGGGTCTGATGGCGGCGGGCGCGGGCCAGGTCAGGATGTTCTCCGACGACGGTGTGTGCGTCGAGAACCCGCTGGTGATGCGCCGCGCGCTGGAATACGCCACGGGTCTGGGCGTGCTCATCGCCCAGCACGCCGAGGAACCCCGTCTCACCGTCGGCGCCGTCGCGCACGAAGGGCCGATTGCGGCCAGGCTCGGTCTGGCCGGGTGGCCCCGCGCCGCAGAGGAGTCGATCGTCGCGCGTGACGCGCTGCTGGCGCGTGACGCCGGTGCGCGTGTGCACATCTGCCACGCGTCCACTGCGGGTACCGTCGAGCTTCTGAAATGGGCCAAGGCACAGGGGATCTCGATCACCGCCGAGGTGACCCCGCACCACCTGCTGCTCGACGACTCGCGGCTGGAGACCTACGACGGGCGCAACCGCGTGAACCCGCCGCTGCGTGAGGCCGAGGACGCCGTGGCACTGCGCCAGGCGTTGGCCGACGGTGTCATCGACTGTGTGGCCACCGATCACGCGCCGCACGCCGAGCACGAGAAGTGCTGCGAGTTCTCGGTCGCGCGCCCGGGCATGCTGGGCCTGCAGACCGCGCTGTCGGTGGTCGTCGAGACCATGGTGCGTCCGGGGCTCTTGACCTGGCGCGGTGTGGCCAAGGTGATGAGCGAGGCCCCGGCGGCCATCGTCGGCCTGCCCGATCAGGGCCGCCCGCTGGAGGTGGGTGAGCCCGCCAACCTGACGGTCGTCGACCCCGACGCCACCTGGACCGTGGCAGGCACCGAACTGGCCAGCCGGTCGGACAACACGCCGTTCGAGACCATGACGCTGCCCGCGACCGTGACCGCGACCCTGCTGCGCGGCCGGGTCACCGCGCGTGACGGCAAGTCCGCTCCGGCAGGTGGGGGCTCGGTACGGTGAACACACCGACGCTCATCGCCTCGCTGGTGATGGCGGCACTGCTCGTGGTGCTGATCGCGTTCCTCATCCGACAGATGTTGCGTGGCTGGGTGCACCGCGCGCAGCGTCAGGTCGAGCTGATCGGGAGGCTGCCCGCGCTGCCCGACTCGGTGGGGCCCGCGATCGTGGCGCCCACCAAGGGGCTCTATGTCGGCACGACGCTGGTGCCGCACTGGAACGACAAGGTCGCCGTGGGCGATCTGGGGTTTCGCGCCAAGGCCGTTTTGACGCGCTTCCCCGAGGGAATCATGGTGCAGCGCACCGGTGCCGGGCCGATCTGGATCCCCGACGAGTCGATCGTCGTGATCCGGACCGAGCGCGCCATCGCGGGCAAGGCACTGACACACGACGGCATTCTCGTCATCCGCTGGCGGCTGCCGTCGGGTGTCGAGATCGACACAGGGTTCCGCGCTGACGTTCGCGCGGAACTGAACCGCTGGCTGGAGGAAAACGCATGACGCGCAATGGAAAGCGGGGCGGCGAGAAGGCCGTCCTGGTGCTTGAGGACGGTCGCGTCTTCACCGGGGTCTCGTTCGGGGCGGTCGGGCAGACGCTCGGCGAGGCGGTGTTCTCCACCGGCATGTCGGGTTACCAGGAGACGCTCACCGACCCCAGCTACTACGGGCAGATCGTGGTGGCCACCGCGCCGCAGATCGGCAACACCGGCTGGAACGACGAGGACGCCGAGAGCCGCGGCGACAAGATCTGGGTCGCGGGCTACGCGGTGCGTGACCCGTCGCCGCGCGCGTCGAACTGGCGCGCCACGCGCACCCTCGACGACGAACTGGTCGCCCAGGGCATCGTCGGCATCGCGGGCATCGACACCCGCGCGGTCGTGCGCCACCTGCGCACGCGTGGGTCGATGAAGGCCGGCGTGTTCTCAGGCGACGCCCTCGCCGACGACGACGTGCTGCTCGACCGTGTGCGCAACCAGCCGTCGATGCTGGGCGCGGACCTGGCGGGCAAAGTCACCACCGGTGAGACCTACGTCGTCGACCCCGAAGGCGAGCACCGGTTCACGGTCGCGGCCGTGGATCTGGGCATCAAGACCAACACGCCGCGCAACTTCGCACGCCGAGGTGTGCGCACGCACGTCCTGCCCGCCGCGGCGACGTTCGACCAGATCGCCGATCTCAAACCCAACGGGGTGTTCCTGTCCAACGGGCCGGGCGACCCGGCCACCGCGGACCACATCGTCGAGGTGACCCGCGAGGTGCTCGGCGCCGGGATCCCGTTGTTCGGCATCTGCTTCGGCAACCAGATCCTGGGCCGCGCGCTGGGCCGGTCCACCTACAAGATGGTCTTCGGGCACCGCGGGATCAACATCCCGGTGGTCGACCACATCACCGGGCGCGTCGCGATCACCGCGCAGAACCACGGCTTCGCGCTGGAGGGCGAGGCCGGCGAGAAGTTCGACACGCCGTTCGGCACCGCGGAGGTCAGCCACACGTGCGCCAACGACGGTGTGGTCGAAGGTGTCCGCCTGGTCAACGGCAAGGCGTTCTCGGTGCAGTACCACCCCGAGGCCGCGGGCGGCCCGCACGACGCGGAGTACCTGTTCGACCAGTTCATCGACCTGATGGCGGGGGAGCACCACTCGTGACCCGTCGCCAGTCTTTTTCCACCGCGAGCGTGCGTGTCTGTCGCGCGCCACGCCGTCAAAACATCTGCAAGCACGCACGCTCGTGCCGGACTGGGGGTGCGCTCAATGCCACGTCGTTCTGATCTCAACCACGTGCTGGTCATCGGGTCGGGCCCGATCGTGATCGGCCAGGCCTGTGAATTCGACTACTCGGGCACACAGGCCTGCCGCGTGCTGCGCTCCGAGGGGATCCAGGTCAGCCTGGTCAACTCGAACCCGGCCACGATCATGACCGACCCCGAGTACGCCGACAACACCTACGTCGAACCGATCACCGCCGCTTTCGTCGAGAAGGTCATCGCCCAGCAGGCCGCGCGCGGCAACAAGATCGACGCCCTGCTGGCCACGCTCGGCGGGCAGACCGCGCTCAACACCGCGGTCGCGCTGCACGAGAACGGTGTGCTGGAGCGCTACGGCGTCGAACTCATCGGCGCGGACTTCGAGGCCATCCAGCGCGGTGAGGACCGGCAGAAGTTCAAGGACATCGTCGCCAAGGTCGGAGGCGAATCCGCCCGCAGCCGCGTCTGTTTCACGATGGACGAGGTCCGCGAGACCGTCGCCGAACTCGGCCTGCCCGTCGTGGTGCGGCCCAGCTTCACCATGGGCGGCCTGGGCTCGGGCATGGCGTACTCGGCCGAGGACGTCGAACGGATGGCCGGTGACGGCCTGGCCGCGTCGCCGTCGGCGAACGTGCTGATCGAGGAATCGATCTACGGCTGGAAAGAATACGAGCTCGAGCTCATGCGCGACGGCCGCGACAACGTCGTGGTGGTCTGCTCGATCGAGAACTTCGACCCCATGGGCGTGCACACCGGCGACTCGGTGACCGTCGCGCCCGCGATGACGCTGACCGACCGTGAATACCAGAAGATGCGCGACCTGGGCATCGCGATCCTGCGCGAGGTCGGCGTGGACACCGGCGGCTGCAACATCCAGTTCGCGGTCAACCCGAGGGACGGCAGGCTCATCGTCATCGAGATGAACCCGCGCGTGTCGCGGTCCTCGGCGCTCGCGTCGAAGGCCACCGGGTTCCCGATCGCCAAGATCGCCGCGAAACTGGCCATCGGCTACACGCTCGACGAGATCCTCAACGACATCACCAAGGAAACCCCGGCCTGCTTCGAGCCGACCCTGGACTACGTCGTGGTCAAGGCGCCGCGGTTCGCGTTCGAGAAGTTCCCCGGCGCCGATGCCACGCTGACGACCACCATGAAGTCGGTCGGCGAGGCGATGTCGTTGGGCCGCAACTTCATCGAGGCACTCGGCAAGGTCATGCGGTCGCTGGAGACCACCCGCGCCGGCTTCTGGACCGCACCGGATCCCGACACCACCGTCGAGCAGCTGCTGACCAACCTGCGCACCGCGCAGGACGGCCGCATCTACGACATGGAGCTCGCGCTGCGCCTCGGTGCGTCCGTCGAACAGGTCTCCGAGGCCTCCGGCGTGGACCCGTGGTTCGTCGAGCAGATCGCCGGGCTGGTCGACCTGCGCGCCGAACTGGTCGAGGCGCCCGTCCTCGACGCCGACCTGCTGCGCCGCGCCAAGTACAGCGGCCTGTCGGACCGCCAGATCTCGGCGCTGCGACCGGAACTGGCCGGTGAGGCCGGCGTGCGCGCGCTGCGCCAGCGGCTGGGCATCCACCCGGTGTTCAAGACCGTCGACACGTGCGCGGCCGAGTTCGACGCCAAGACGCCGTACCACTACAGCAGCTACGAGCTCGATCCCGCGGCCGAGACCGAGGTGGCGCCGCAGACCGAGAAGCCCAAGGTGCTGATCCTCGGATCCGGGCCCAACCGCATCGGCCAGGGCATCGAGTTCGACTACAGCTGCGTGCACGCCGCGACCACGTTGAGCGACGCCGGTTTCGAGACCGTGATGGTCAACTGCAACCCCGAGACCGTCTCGACCGACTACGACACCGCCGACCGGCTCTACTTCGAGCCGCTGACGTTCGAGGACGTGCTGGAGATCTACCACGCCGAATCCCTTTCGGGTGAAGGCGGTCCCGGAGTGGTCGGCGTCATCGTGCAGCTGGGCGGCCAGACCCCGCTGGGCCTGGCCAAGCGCCTGGAGGACGCGGGCGTGCCGATCGTCGGCACCAGCCCCAAGGCCATCGATCTCGCGGAGGACCGCGGACACTTCGGCGAGGTGCTCACCGCCGCCGGGCTGCCCGCGCCCAAGTACGGCATGGCTACCAGCTTCGACCAGGCCCGCCGCATCGCGGCCGACATCGGCTACCCGGTGCTGGTCCGGCCGTCGTACGTGCTGGGCGGCCGCGGTATGGAGATCGTCTACGACGAGGAGACCCTGCGCGGCTACATCACCCGCGCGACGCAGCTCTCGCCCGAGCACCCGGTGCTGGTCGACCGGTTCCTCGAAGACGCCATCGAGATCGACGTCGACGCGCTGTGCGACGGCACCGAGGTCTACATCGGCGGGATCATGGAGCACATCGAGGAGGCCGGTATCCACTCCGGTGACTCGGCATGCGCACTGCCGCCGGTGACCCTGGGCCGCAGCGACATCGAAGCGGTCCGCCGCGCCACCGAGGCGATCGCCCACGGCATCGGCGTGGTCGGCCTGCTCAACGTGCAGTACGCGCTCAAGGACGACGTGCTCTACGTGCTGGAGGCCAACCCGCGCGCGAGCCGTACGGTGCCGTTCGTGTCGAAGGCCACCGCGGTGCCGTTGGCGAAGGCCTGCGCGCGCGTGATGCTGGGCGCGACCATCACGCAACTGCGCGACGAGGGGCTGCTGAGCAAGACTGGCGACGGCGCCCACGTGGGCCGCAGCACGCCGGTCGCGGTCAAGGAGGCCGTGCTGCCGTTCCACCGCTTCCGCAGGGCCGACGGCGCGCAGATCGATTCGCTGCTCGGACCGGAGATGAAATCGACCGGTGAGGTCATGGGCATCGACCACGATTTCGGCACCGCGTTCGCCAAGAGCCAGACCGCCGCATACGGTTCGCTGCCCACCGAGGGCACGGTGTTCGTGTCGGTGGCCAACCGCGACAAGCGGTCCCTGGTGTTCCCGGTGAAACGCCTGGCGGACCTCGGGTTCCGCGTCCTGGCCACCGAAGGCACCGCGGAGATGCTGCGCCGCAACGGTATTCCGTGTGACGAGGTGCGCAAGCACTACGAGGACCCGAGTGCGGCCGATCCTCGCCCTTCGGCGGTCGAGGTCATCAAGGCCGGCGAGGTCAACATGGTGATCAACACGCCGTACGGCAACTCGGGTCCGCGCGTCGACGGTTACGAGATCCGCTCGGCCGCGGTCTCGATGAACATCCCGTGCGTCACCACGGTGCAGGGCGCCTCGGCCGCGGTGCAGGGCATCGAGGCCGGCATCCGCGGCGACATCGGCGTGATGTCGCTGCAGGAACTGCACAGCGAACTGGGGTCGCGCCGGTCATGACGGGATTCGGGCAGCGGCTCGACGCCGCGGTGTCGGCGCGCGGGCCGCTGTGCCCCGGCATCGACCCGCATCCGGAGCTCTTGAACGCCTGGGGCCTGACGGTCGACGCCGAGGGCCTGCGTGCGTTCTGCGACATCTGCGTCGCGGCGTTCGCGGGCTTCGCCATCGTCAAACCGCAGGTCGCGTTCTTCGAGGCCTACGGTTCGGCGGGGTTCGCGGTGCTGGAGGACACCATCGCGGCGCTGCGCGCCGAAGGTGTGCTGGTGCTCGCCGACGCCAAACGCGGCGACATCGGCTCCACGATGGCGGCCTACGCCGCGGCGTGGGCCGGTGATTCGCCGCTGGCCGCCGACGCCGTGACGGCGTCGCCGTACCTCGGATTCGGTTCGTTACGACCACTTCTGGACACCGCGGTGGCCAACGGCCGCGGCGTGTTCGTGCTCGCCGCGACCTCCAATCCCGAGGGTGTCGGCCTGCAACGCGCCGTGGCAGGCGACGTCACCGTCGCGCAGTCGATCGTCGACGCGGTCGCGCAGGCGAACCGGGAGGCGGATCCGGCGGCGCGCGACGGCGATCCGGTGGGCCCGTTCGGTGTCGTGGTGGGCGCGACGGTGGCCGATCCGCCCGACCTGCACATGCTGGGCGGCCCGGTGCTGGTACCCGGCGTCGGTGCGCAGGGCGGTAGACCGGAGGCGCTGGGCGGCCTCGGGAATGCGCGACGCCTGCTGCCCGCGGTCTCCCGCGAGGTGCTGCGCGCGGGACCCGCCGTCGACGACGTGCGGGCCGCGGCCGAACGACTGCGCGACCAGGTGGCCTATCTGGCCTGACGGGCCCACCACGCGACAGCGCCATTGCGCCGACAATCGTCGGTCCAACGGCTCAGGTACGAGCCGGATTTCAGATGTGTCCGGGCCGGCAGCCCTGTGCCGGTGCGGCGACGTTCGTGCCGGCAGCGATGAGCAGCGCGACGAGCGCTGACATACAACGGGATTCGGATCGCCGCGCGAGTTCGCCTGCGGCGCAGTCCATCACGAGGCCATCGCGGGGCCGTCGCGGGGCCGTCGTGGCGCATCCAGACGCTGACAGTCAGAACCCCCGGTTGTGGCGACACCAACTCGAATGCGCCGGCGACGGCGGTCCTCGCCCGGTGCCGTGCCACCCCGGTGAGACCAGGGGAGTGGGAGACGTCCGCCGGGGGGATCCGGTCACGCCTGGTTCCACGGGCCCTCCGGGCGCCCTGGATGGCCCCTGACTGGCTCCTGGAAGGTCATCCGGCAGCCCGGGACGGTGCTCTCCGGATTCGTGGCCGTCTGGGCGCCCTGGTGGTGACAACTGCCGAAGTCACACGCGGTTCCGCCGATCCGGCCGCCGTCACGCCCGCAGGGGGTGCGATCCGGGCGGATCGCGAACCGGCAGGTGCAACGAATGCGCAGGTCAAGGCCGTGATGTGCATCTTCGGCCTGTGGTCGGGGCATGCGTGGAGTACGCGACGGGCGAAGGTTGCTCAGGCGGTCTGTGCATCTGCGTTGCGTGGATCGTGGCGTCGTGGAACGTTTCGACCGCGTCATTTGACCCGCCCGTCAGGGCCTCGACACGCCCGACACGCAGTGACCAGCGAAAATTTTCTTCAACCGGTGCCACGGCCCGGTCCGCGGGCGACCGGTCTGCCGCAGGCCGTTCCCCAAGCGTCCGGCGAAGGCCTCCGAAAACCGTTGACGTGCAGGAATATCCAGATATCTGCCCGAAGAGCGGCGCCGAATCCCGCCGTCGGCGACCGATCGGGGGCGCGCGCCGGGGTGCACTACACGCTGGGCTTTTGGCGCTGTAACCAGGGGGTGGGGTTAGCTTTCGTCAGCTTGCGTGGGTACGGTCATCGTCGCTGGCTGTGTTTGTGCTCCAGCCGAGACAAATCAAGTTATGGCCGAGAAGATCGCCAGGAGACGGAGGAACCCGTGGCCCTTCCCCAGTTGACCGACGAACAGCGCGCGGCAGCGTTGGAGAAGGCTGCTGCCGCACGTCGAGCGCGAGCCGAGCTCAAGGATCGACTCAAGCGCGGCGGCACCAACCTCAAGCAGGTGCTCACCGACGCCGAGACCGACGAGGTCCTCGGCAAGATGAAGGTTTCCGCGCTGCTGGAAGCTCTGCCCAAGGTGGGCAAGGTCAAGGCGCAGGAAATCATGACCGAACTGGAGATCGCTCCGACCCGCCGTCTGCGCGGCCTCGGCGATCGCCAGCGCAAGGCCTTGCTGGAGAAGTTCGACCAGTCGTAAGGCGCGCAGATTGACTGTCGGCCGTGGGGCCGGACAACGCGCGACTGATGGGCCCGCACGGGCCCGGGTCGTCGTGCTGTCCGGCCCCTCAGCTGTCGGGAAGTCAACCGTGGTCCGCTGTCTGCGGGAACGGCTTCCTGACCTGTACTTTTCCGTGTCCGTCACCACCAGGGCGCCCCGTCCCGGGGAGGTCGACGGCGTGGACTACACCTTTGTCAGCCCGGAACGCTTCCAGCAGTTGATCGACGACGGGGAACTGCTCGAATGGGCCGAGATCCACGGCGGTCTGCACCGCTCGGGCACGCCCGCCGCGCCCGTCCGTGAGGCCACCAGGGCAGGCCGACCGGTACTGATCGAGGTCGACCTGGCCGGCGCGAGGGCCGTCAAGCAGGCCATGCCCGAGGTCGTCTCGGTGTTCCTGGCCCCGCCGAGCTGGGACGAACTCGTGCGCCGCCTGTCCGGCCGCGGCACCGAAACGCCCGAGGTGATGGCCCGGCGCCTGGACACCGCCAGAGCCGAAATGGCTGCACAATCCGATTTCGACCGCGTCGTGGTGAACCGGCAGTTGGATTCGGCATGCGCGGAATTGGTATCCTTGCTGGTGGACAGCTGACGACTCACCGTGCCGACCGACGAACTCGGGCGCATTCGGGTTGTGAGCCACCGGTCACGCTGTTCACAAATGCATTCACGGCATTCGTAACCAACAACCGCCAGGAGACTTCTTCGTGAGCACCCCGCACGCCGATGCGCAGCTGAACGCTGCGGACGACCTCGGTATCGATTCGTCCGCTGCCAGCGCCTACGACACGCCGTTGGGCATCACCAACCCGCCCATCGACGAGTTGCTGTCGCGCGCGTCGAGCAAGTACGCGCTGGTGATCTACGCCGCCAAGCGGGCCCGCCAGATCAACGATTACTACAACCAGCTCGGCGACGGCATCCTCGAATACGTCGGCCCGCTGGTCGAGCCCGGCCTGCAGGAGAAGCCCCTCTCGATCGCGCTGCGCGAGATCCACGGGGACCTGCTCGAGCACACCGAAGGCGAATAGCCAGGCAAGGGCCGGTTCGTGAGCGCGCGCAAGCGGATCGTCGTCGGCGTCGCCGGCGGGATCGCCGCCTACAAGGCGTGCACTGTTGTCCGTCAACTCACCGAGGCTGGGCATTCGGTGCGGGTCGTCCCCACCGAGTCCGCGTTGCGCTTCGTCGGTGCCGCGACCTTCGAGGCGCTGTCCGGTAACCCGGTGCACACCGGGGTGTTCACCGACGTCCGCGAGGTGCAGCACGTCCGCATCGGCCAGCAGGCCGACCTCGTCGTCATCGCACCTGCCACCGCCGATCTCCTGGCCCGCGCGGTCGCGGGGCGTGCCGACGATCTGCTGACCGCCACGCTGCTCACCGCACGATGCCCCGTGCTGTTCGCGCCTGCCATGCACACCGAGATGTGGTTGCACCCGGCCACCGTCGACAACGTGGCCACGCTGCGCCGTCGCGGTGCGGTGGTGCTGGAACCGGCGTCCGGACGTCTCACAGGCGCCGACAGCGGCCCGGGCCGGCTCCCTGAGGCCGAGGAGATCACCACACTCGCGCAGCTGCTGCTGGAACGCGCCGACGCGCTTCCCTACGACATGGCCGGGGTCAAGGCCCTGGTGACCGCTGGTGGTACGCGTGAGCCGCTCGACCCGGTCCGTTTCATCGGCAACCGCAGCTCCGGCAAGCAGGGCTACGCCGTCGCGCGTGTGCTGGCCCAGCGTGGCGCCGACGTGACGCTCATCGCGGGCAACACGGCCGGTCTGATCGATCCCGCGGGCGTCGAGATGGTCCACATCGGCTCGGCGACCCAGCTGCGCGACGCGGTGTCCAAGCACGCACCCGACGCGAACGTTCTGGTGATGGCCGCCGCGGTCGCCGACTTCCGTCCTGCGCACGTTGCCGCCGCGAAGATCAAGAAGGGCGCCTCGGAACCCAGCTCGATCGATCTTGTCCGCAACGACGACGTGCTGGCCGGAGCGGTCCGCGCCAGGGCCGACGGACAGTTGCCAAACATGCGCGCGATCGTCGGTTTCGCCGCGGAAACCGGGGACGCGAACGGCGACGTGCTGTTCCACGCCAGGGCGAAACTCGAGCGTAAGGGCTGTGACCTGCTGGTCGTCAACGCCGTGGGGGAGAACCGGGCATTCGAGGTGGACCACAACGACGGATGGTTGCTGAGTGCCGACGGCACCGAGTCCGCACTGGAGCACGGGTCGAAGACGCTGATGGCCACCCGTATCGTGGACTCGATTGCGGCCTTCCTGAAGAGCCAGGACGGGTAGCGAGAGCAGTAACACGACCATCGCATCCGGATTGCGCGAAAGGGTTGCGCGGCAGCGTCCCAAGCGCTTGGGTGCAACAGGGCAGAATTGAGATTCGCCCGACTAACTAATTTGAGATGTTTCAAGGAAGGACGCGGACCGTGAGCAAAGGTCGCCTGTTTACCAGTGAGTCGGTAACCGAAGGGCACCCCGACAAGATCTGTGACGCAATCAGCGACTCTGTGCTCGACGCGCTGCTGGAGCAGGATCCCAAGTCCCGCGTCGCCGTCGAGACGCTGGTCACCACCGGTCAGGTGCACGTCGCCGGTGAGGTGACCACCACGGCGTACGCCGACATCCCCAAGATCGTGCGCGACCGCATCCTCGACATCGGCTACGACTCGTCGACCAAGGGCTTCGACGGCGCCTCGTGCGGCGTCAACGTGGCGATCGGTGCGCAGTCGCCCGACATCGCCCAAGGCGTCGACACCGCCCACGAGACCCGCGTCGAGGGCAAGGCCGACCCGCTGGACCTGCAGGGCGCAGGCGACCAGGGCCTGATGTTCGGCTACGCCATCGGCGACACCCCCGAACTCATGCCGCTGCCCATCGCGCTGGCCCACCGCCTCGCGCGCCGCCTGACCGAGGTGCGCAAGAACGGTGTGCTGGACTACCTGCGGCCCGACGGCAAGACCCAGGTCACCATCCAGTACGACGGCACCACCCCGGTGCGGTTGGACACCGTGGTGCTGTCCACCCAGCACGCCGACGGCATCGACCTGGAGGGCACCCTCACGCCCGACATCCGCGAGAAGGTCGTCAACACCGTGCTCGCCGATCTCGGCCATGAGACCCTCGACACGTCCGACTACCGCCTGCTGGTCAACCCGACGGGCAAGTTCGTCCTCGGCGGCCCCATGGGCGACGCCGGCCTGACCGGCCGCAAGATCATCGTCGACACCTACGGCGGCTGGGCCCGCCACGGCGGTGGCGCCTTCTCGGGCAAGGATCCGTCAAAGGTCGACCGCTCGGCCGCCTACGCGATGCGCTGGGTCGCCAAGAACGTCGTCGCCGCTGGCCTGGCCGAGCGCGTCGAGGTGCAGGTCGCCTACGCGATCGGCAAGGCCGCCCCGGTGGGTCTGTTCGTGGAGACCTTCGGCAGCGAGACCGTCGACCCGGCCAAGATCGAGAAGGCCATCGGCGAGGTGTTCGACCTGCGTCCCGCCGCGATCGTGCGCGACCTCGACCTGCTGCGCCCGATCTACGCGCCCACCGCCGCGTACGGACACTTCGGCCGCACCGACATCGAGCTGCCGTGGGAGCAGACCAACAAGGTGGACGACCTGAAGTCCGCCATCTGATTTCGTCTTGTCCGGAACTGCCCGATCTCTTCGGAGATTGGGCAGTTCTGCGTCTGACGGCGATAAAAGTGCGATGAGCGCAACCCTGGATCGAAACGTCCGACTGGTTTACAGTTCGGCCCGTTTGAGTGCCTGGCAGATAGGTGAGTGATGTCGATCTACACCGAAGACCTCACGAAGTTCTACGGAACGACGCGAGCCCTTGAAGGCGTGTCGATCTCCGTCGACCAAGGGGAGATTCTCGGTGTCGTGGGCAGCAGCGGATCGGGCAAGAGCACGCTCGTCCGCAACATCGCGCTGCTCGAACGCCCCACGCGCGGCCGCGTCGTGCTCGACGGGCAGGACCTGACCGCGCTGTCGGAGAAGGAACTGCGCGGCGCACGCCGCCGGCTGGGCAACGTCTTCCAGTCGGCGAACCTGCTCGACAACCGCACCGCGCGCGCCAACATCGAGTACCCCCTGGAGATCGCGGGCTGGGACCGCAAGAAGCGGTGGTACCGCGCGCAGGAGCTGCTCGAGCTCGTCGGGCTGCCGGGCCGGGGCGACGCCTACCCCGCGCAGCTGTCCGGAGGGCAACAACAACGCGTGGGCATCGCCCGCGCGCTCGCGGCGCATCCCACCGTGATCCTGGCCGACGAACCCACCAGCGCGCTGGATCCGACGACCACGCAGGAGATCCTCACGCTGCTGACCAATCTGCGCGACGAACTCGACGTCACCGTGCTGTTGATCACCCACGATTTGTCGATCGTGCGGCAGATCGCCGACCGCGTCACCGTGCTGTCCGAGGGCCGCGTCGTCGCCCAGGGCTCGCTGGCCGACGTGGCCGGTGATCCCGCGTCGGGTCTGCTGCCACCCCTGAGTGATCCACCGCCGCCCACCGACGACGAACTGATCCTCAACGTGCACGCGGGCGCCGACGCCTCGGGCGCGTTCATCGGCGCGCTGGTGCGTGAGCTCAACACCGATGTGCGCATCCTCGACGGCGAGGTGCTGCGCCTCGGCGGCCAGTCGGTGTCGCAGTTCCAACTTGCGCTCACCGGCATCGACCACTCGGCGGCCGACCGGGCCGAGGAATACGTGCGGTGGTTCGAGCGCAACGGCTTGACCGCCGTGCGCGTGGGCGAACGGAGCCTGGTGTGAACGCATTCACCGAGTGGCTCGACGATTCGATCCTGTTCACCACCGACGCGGTGCCGGTGGCCGTCGGCCAGACCCTGCAACTGGTCTTCGTGCCGTTCTTCTTCGTGGTGCTGCTCGGCATCCCGCTGGGCGTACTGCTCTATGTCACCGCACCGGGCGGCCTGGCCCCGATCCGCTGGCTCAACAGCTCGCTGGGCGTGGTGGTCAACGTCACGCGCTCGCTGCCGTTTCTGGTGCTGGTGATCGCGCTGTGGCCGCTGGGCCGGCTGTTGGTCGGCTCGAGTCTGGGCACCGTCGCCGCGATGGTGCCACTGACCATCGGCACCATCCCGTTTCTCGCGCGGCTGGTGGAATCGTCGCTGCGCGAAGTCGATTCGGGCAAGATTGACGCGGCCCGCGTGGTCGGCGCCACACGCTGGCAGATCATCACGAAAACACTTCTGCCCGAGGCGATCAGCGGGATCATCGCCGGGCTGACCATCACGATCATTGCGTTGCTGGGCTTCTCGGCGCTGGCGGGCGTGATCGGTGGCGGCGGCCTGGGCGACCTGGCGATCCGGTACGGCGCCCGTTCGTACGACGGCCCGGTCCTGTGGTCGACGGTGCTGCTGCTCATCGTGTTCGCGCAGATCTTCCAGGTCGTCGGCGACTACTTCGCTCGCAAGACCGATCACCGCGCGCGCCGATCCGCAGGCGGCGCGGGCGACGCCGGTGAGGCCCAGCGCCTCTCGGCATGACTTTCTGCCCCTCCCATCACAACTGACAGGAACGGAAAACAAACATGTCCACACCCGAGAACATCGACGGCCCACCCAGATCGAAGACACCGCTGTACGCGGGCATCGCGGCCGTCGTCGTGGTGGTCCTCGTCGTCGCCGGGTTCTTGTGGCTGCGCGGATCCGGTGAGAAGAAACTCACGGTCGCCGCGACGCAGGTGCCGCACGCCGAGATCCTCGAGTTCATCAAGAACGGCCAGGCCAAGGACGCCGGACTGGACTTCGACATCCGCGTGTTCGACGACTACTCGCTGGGCAACCGCTGGCTGGCCGAGGGCGACATCGACGCCAACTACTTCCAGCACAAGCCCTACCTCGACGAGCAGGTCGCCGACTTCGGCTACCAGTTGCACGCCTTCCCGGGCGTGCACATCGAGCCCTACGCCGCGTTCTCCGAGAAGTACCGCAGCGCAAACGATCTCCCGGACGGCGCCAAGATCAGCATCACCGACGACGGCTCGAACCAGGCTCGTGCCCTGGCTCTGCTGGCCTCCAAACACCTCGTCACGCTGCCCACCGACGGGCCCGTGAACGTGCACACCATCGGCAACCCGAAAAACCTGCAGTTCATCGAGGCCGCACCGGATCTGCAGGCCAAGGCAGTTCCGGACGTCGACCTGGCGATCCTCAACGGCAACTACTTCCTCGACGCCGGATACACACTCAAGGACGCGTTGATCGTCGAATCGCTGGAGAACAACCAGTACGCGAACTTCCTGGTGAGCCGTGAGGACAACCAGGACGATCCCGACATCGTCAAGCTCAACGAGCTGCTGCACAGCGACGCCACGCGCGACTTCATCAAGGAGCGCTGGCCCGGCGGAGACGTCTCGCCGGCGTTCTGATTCTCGGCGACAGCCGCCAAAGCGACGAAATCGTCGCAATCCCAACCGGATTGCGACGATTTCGTCGTTCTCGGGACTAGCTGTGCAGCGCCTCGCGAAGTGCGGCGAGGCCACGGTCGAACGCCTCGGTGGCGGCGGGCACCACACCCGAGTAGCCGAGGTAGCCGTGCACCAGCGTGTCGGCGTTGTCCAACTGCACCGGAACCCCGGCCGCGGCCAGCAAGTCGCCGTAGTGCACACCGTCATCACGCAGCGGATCGTGACCGGCCACCGCGATGTAGGCGGGCGCCAGACCCGACAGGTCGTCGTGGCGCGCGGGCACCAGCGTGGCAGGCGGATCGGTCAGGTCGACATGACCGGCGTACCAGGCCGAGAAGCCCTTGACGGCATCGATCGCGAGGACCGGGGCGTCGGCGTTCTCGGCGAACGACGGCAGCGACGTGTCCCACGTGGTGGCCGGGTACCACAGCAGCTGCATCCGTAGCGCCGGCGCGCCCGCGTCACGCGCGAGCTGCGCGACCACGGCGGCGAGGTTGCCGCCCGCGGAGTCGCCGGCCACCGCGAGCCGCTCGGCGTCGCC
Organism: Mycolicibacterium smegmatis; assembly: GCF_001457595.1. Taxonomy (GTDB): domain Bacteria; phylum Actinomycetota; class Actinomycetes; order Mycobacteriales; family Mycobacteriaceae; genus Mycobacterium; species Mycobacterium smegmatis. The sequence continues at coordinate 3,195,199 of NZ_LN831039.1, forward strand.
ACCGAGCTCCTCGGCATGCGCGGCGACCCACTGCGTGGCGGCCCACACGTCGTCGACCGCCGCGGGGTACGGATGCTCGGGCGCGAGCCGGTAGTCCACGGACACCACGACCGCCTCGGCGCCCGCGGCGTGGCGCCGCGCGGTGGCGTCGTAGCTGTCCAGGTCGCCGACCGACCAGCCGCCGCCGTGAAAAAACAGCACGACCGGCAGTTTCACGCCTTCGGCGGTCGGCGGACGGTAGACCCGGACGCCGATGGGGCCGGCCGGGCCTTCGATCGTGCGGTCGTGCACGCTCAGCTCGGGATGGATCTCCGCGCGCGGCAGTTCGCTGAATTTGCGGCGCGCCTCCTCGACACCATCGGCGGTGGACAGTTGGAACGGCACAAGCTCCAGTACCTTCTGCAGAATGGCATCGAGGGCCGGTTTCTCGTCAGCAACAGACACACCGACACGGTACGCACACCGCGCGACGTCGTGGTTGTGGGGCGCCGCGGCCGTCGTCGGTGCAGGTTACGGCGTCTTTCTCATCGTCACGGCCCTACGGCTGCCCGCGGGCGCCGCGCTCACCGGCCAGTTCGCCGCGCAGCCCGCGGTCAAGGCGCTCGCCGCGGTCCTGCTGGCCGCCGCCGCATGCACCCACCCGATCCGGCGCGAGCGCCGCTGGCTGGTCGCCGCGCTGCTGTTCTCGGCCGTGGGCGACTTCCTGCTGGCCATCCCGTGGTGGGAGCCGTCGTTCGTCGGGGGTCTCGCGGCCTTCCTCGTGGCGCACCTGTGCTTCCTGGCCGCGCTGCTGCCGTTGGCGCGCCGCACCCCGGGCCGCCTGACCGCCGTGGCCGTCACGGTCGTCGCGTGCCTGGCGTTGTTGGCCTGGTTCTGGCCGCGGCTCGTCGAACAGGGCATGGCCGTGCCGGTCACCGCCTACATCGCGGTGCTGGGCGCCATGGTGTGTGCGGCGCTGCTGGCCGGGCTGCCGACGCCGTGGACGGCCGCGGGCGCGGTGTGCTTCGCAGTGAGCGACGCGATGATCGGCATGAGCGAGTTCGTGCGTGGTGATCAACTGCTGGCCGTACCGATCTGGTGGGCGTACGCGGCGTCGCTGCTGCTGATCACCGCGGGCCTGTTCACGAAACGCGGGACACCTGCGCAGTGACCCTCACCCGGCGTGCAGCAGAACACGAACCGATCGCCCGGGTACTGCCCATGCTGTCGGTTCCACATCTGGACCGCGAGTTCGACTACCTGGTGTCGGAGGAACTGTCCGACAACGCCCAGCCCGGTGTGCGGGCCAAGGTGCGGTTCCACGGCAGGCTGGTCGACGCGTTCATCCTCGAACGCCGCTCCGACACCGACCACGAGGGCAGGCTCGGCTGGCTCGACAAGGTGGTCTCACCGGAACCCGTGCTGACCACCGATGTGCGGCGCCTGGTCGACGCGGTGGCCGCGCGGTACGCGGGCACGCGTCCCGACGTGCTGCGCTTGGCGATCCCGCCACGCCACGCCACCGTCGAGAAACAGACGCCCGCCGAGCCCGAACCGGTCCCCGCGATCGACATCGACAGCAGCGGCTGGGCCCGGTATGCGCGCGGCGAACAGTTCCTCACCGCGCTCGGTGAGGGACGCGCCGCGCGCGCCGTGTGGCAGGCGCTGCCCGGCGAGCAGTGGCCGCAACGGCTGGCCGAGGCGGCCGCGGCGACGGTCAACGCGGGCCAGGGCGTGCTGGCGATCATGCCCGACCAGCGCGATGTCGACGCCCTGCACGCGGCCGTCACCGCCCACGTCCCCGAGTCACGCGTGGTGGCGCTGTCGGCGGGGCTCGGGCCCTCGGCGCGGTACCGCCGCTGGCTCGCGGCGCTGCGCGGCCACGCGCGGGTGGTGATCGGAACCCGCAGCGCGGTTTTCGCGCCGGTGGCCGATCTGGGCCTGATCCTGGTGTGGGACGACGGCGACGACAACCTCGCCGAACCGCGTGCCCCGTATCCGCACGCACGTGAGGTCGCCATGCTGCGTGCCCACCAATTGCGTTGTGCGGCAGTCATCGGCGGCTATGCGCGCACCGCGGAGGCCCACGCGCTGGTGCGGACGCGGTGGGCACACGACCTGGTGGCGACCCGGTCGGTGGTGCGCAGCGTCGCGCCGCGCGTCGTCGCGTTGGAGGAGAGCAGGTATCAGCAGGAGCGGGACCCGGCCGCGCACAGCGCACGACTGCCCTCGATGGCGCTGCAGGCCGCGCGCACGGCGCTGGACGCCGACCGCCCGGTGCTCATCCAGGTGCCGCGGCGCGGGTATGTGCCCGCACTCGCGTGCGCACGGTGCCGCACCGTGACCCGGTGCAGGCACTGCACCGGCCCGCTCGCGCTGCCCGATCGCGACAGCGCCGCCGCCCAGTGCCGCTGGTGCGGGCGGGCCGAACCCGCGTTGCGCTGTGCGCGTTGTGGTTCCGACGCGGTACGCGCGGTCGTGGTCGGGGCCCGCCGCACCGCCGAGGAACTCGGGCGCGCGTTCCCCGGCACACCGGTGATCACCTCGGGCGGTGACACCGTGGTGTCCGACGTACGGGGGACACGTGCACTCGTGGTGTCGACCCCGGGCGCCGAACCCGCCGCCGACGGCGGTTACGGCGCGGCGCTTCTGCTCGACGCGTGGGCGCTGCTGGGCAGACAGGACCTGCGCGCCGCCGAGGACACGCTGCGGCGGTGGATGGCGGCCGCGGCGCTCGTGCGGCCCCGCGCCGACGGCGGTGTGGTCGCGGTGGTAGCCGAATCGGTGCTGCCGACCGTGCAGGCGCTCATCCGCTGGGATCCCGTGGGCCACGCCGACGCCGAGCTCGACAGCCGCGGTGAGGTGGGACTGCCGCCCGCGGTACACATGGCCGCGGTGGACGGCACCCCGAAAGCCGTGACGGCGCTGCTGGACCACGCCCTGTTGCCCGAGGGGGCCGAGCGGTTGGGTCCGGTCGACCTGCCGTTCGGTGCCCGCAGGCCACCCGGTCTCGACGCCGATGCCGAGGTCAGTCGCATGCTCGTACGCGTGCCCCGCGCGGGCGGCCTGGCGCTCGCGGCCGCGCTGCGGCGCGCGACCGCGGTGCTAAGCGCACGCCACGACCAGGAGCCATCTCGCGTCCAGATCGACCCTTTGCACATAGGGTGATCTGCACGCTCCGCGTGCGGAGCTGAACGGCGAACCACTTGGCTCGAACAGGAGGCTGGTGTGCGACGGGTCGTGGCGTGGACGTTCACCTTGGCGCTCATCGTGTTCGGTCTGCTGTGGCCGGTGATCTTCGCAGGCGGGGGCGGCGACGCGGCAAACGTCGACGACCCGGTGGTGATCACCGACTACCGTGCCCAGTTCAGCATCGACGCCGACGGCGAGATGAAGGCCGTCGAGACCATCACCGCGGACTTCCCGAGCGGCCGGCACGGCATCTTCCGGTACTGGGATGTGGCCAATCCCAACAACCCCCATGTGCGGCAGATCCCCGAGATCACCTCGATCGACCTCGACGGCAGGCCCGCCCCGTACGAGATGCAGTGGGCCGACAACCAGCGCTTCCGCATCGCCAAGATCGGTGACCCGGACTCCACGCTGTCCTACGGCACCCACGTGTTCGAGATCGCCTACACCGTGCCCGGTGTCCTCGACCCGGGCAGTGTCGGCGCCGATCGCCGCTTCGCGGCCGAATCGGGCGATCCGCAGGCGCCAACCACGTTCTACTGGAATGTGATCGCCTCGGCGTGGAACAACTTCATCCGGCACGCCGACATCACCGTGGCGCTGCCCGCCGACGCCACGGGAGCCCAGTGCAGCGTCGGATACGGCGTCGGCACCCCGTGTGATCTCACGGTGTCCGGCAACACCGTGCGCCTCCAGGCGGACAACCTCGAGCCCAGAACCCCGGTCACCCTGCGTGCCGGGGTCGACGTGCCCACACCGGCACAGGCCGAGCTGCCGTGGCCCTACACCTGGGACCCGGTGCTGGGGCGGTCGGTTCCGCGCGTGGTCACCACCGGCGTCCTGACGGTCCTCGCCGCGTTGGGAGCGCTGATGTGGCTGCGGACCACCATCGAGCCGTCACCGGGATTCCCGGTGCAGTACGCACCGCCCGACGGACTCGGGCCGGTGCAACTGGAGTTCATCCGCACCGAGGCGGTGCCGTCGAACGGGCTCACCGCAACGCTGTTCCATCTCGCCGACCGCGGCCTGATCTCGCTGCGTCAGGAGAGCGAAACCCGCTGGAGCATCCGGGGCATGGCAGCGCCGGCAGCATGGGCCGATGCCGACGAGGTCGGGATCGCGGTGGGGGCCGCGCTCAAGGTGATGAGCCCGGGCGCGACGTTCCGCGCAGACGGATCGGTCACCGCGGGCAAGAAGCTCAACCGGGCCAAGACCGACATGGCGGACGCGGTCAAGAAGTGGGCGTTCGACGGCGGGCTCATGGTCCGCCGCCGCAAGGAACTGTGGCTGCGCGTGGCCAATCTGTTCGCGTTCATCGCGGCGCTGGCCGGTTTCTGCCTGTGGTTCGGTAGCTCGGCCACGATGGTGGGGCTGCCGTTCGCGGCGTTCTTCGCGTTCTCCGTGGGATGCTGGCCGGCCGGGCTGGGCACGCGCCGCACCCCGGCAGGGCGCGAATTATGGTCGCGCGCAGGAGGATTTCATCGCCTGCTGTCGACGGATTCGGCCGAGACCCGGTTCGACTTCGCCGCGCGCAAGGACCTCTACGTCGCCTACATCCCGTTCGCGGTCGCGGCGGGAACCGCGGCGCTGTGGGCCAAGAAGTACCAGGCGTCGGTGGGTGAGATTGCCCCGCAACCGGATTGGTATCACTCGTCGTCCGACGGCGGGTGGAAGTTCTCCGACGGGGGCGGCGGCACGAGCTTCGACAGTTTCGAGTCGGCGCTATCGTCGTCGATAAGCGCATACACCGCGTCGCAGTCGTCGTCCTCGTCCTCGTCGGGCGGCGGCGGGTCCAGCGGCGGTGGTGGCGGTGGCGGCGGCGGGGGAGGAGGCGGTTCGTGGTGACCGTGTTGTTGGTCGTGGTGCTGCTGTCGGCGGTGGCGGTGCTCATCGGTTTCGTCTCTGGGTACAACAAGCTGCGCGCTGCCGACGTGCACGTGGCCGAGGCGCTCAGCGGTATCGACGTCGAACTCACCAGGCGGGCCTCGCTGATCCCCAGCCTGGTGCACACCGTGCAGACGTTCGCCGCCCACGAGCAGGCGATCCTCAACCAGGTCACCTCGGCCCGCGCGGCGCTGGCCGCCGCGACCACGGGCACCTCGGTCGCCCAGCGCAGCGCCGCAGAACGCCAACTCGACACCGCGATCGCCGGTGTGCTGTCGCTCGGCTCGTCCTATCCGCAACTGAACTCGTCGAACAACTTCCTGCACCTGCAGCAGAACCTCGCCGACACCGAGGACAAGCTCGCGTTCGCGCGTCAGTACTACAACGACGCCGTGGCCACCCTCAACCGCATGGTGGGCAGCATCCCCTGGATGTACGTGGCGTCGGTGGCCGGGGTGTCCGAGCGCGAGTACTACCAGACACCACGGTGAGACGGTGCACGGCTTCCCTAGACTGGCGCAGTGCGCCTCGTCTTTGCCGGAACCCCCGAACCCGCGTTGCCGTCGCTGCGCCGGCTGATCGAATCCCCACGTCACGATGTGGTGGCAGTGCTGACGCGGCCTGACGCGGCCGCCGGGCGGCGCGGTAAACCCCGGCCCTCGCCCGTGGCCCAGCTGGCGCTCGAACACGGCATCCCGCTGCTGCGCCCGGACCGGCCCAACAGCGACGAGTTCGTCGCCGAGCTCACCGAGCTCGCGCCGGACTGCTGCGCGGTGGTGGCCTACGGGGCGTTGTTGAGCCAACGGCTGCTCGCCGTGCCGCGCCACGGCTGGATCAACCTGCACTTCTCGCTGCTGCCCGCATGGCGCGGCGCGGCCCCGGTGCAGGCCGCGATCGCCGCGGGTGACACCGTGACCGGCGCGACGACCTTCCAGATCGAGCCCGCGCTGGATTCCGGGCCGGTGTACGGCGTGGTGACCGAGACCGTGCGCGACACCGACACCGCCGGTGATCTCCTTGAGCGCCTTTCGGATTCGGGTGCCGAGCTGTTGGAGCGCACGATCGACGGCATCGCCGACGGGTCACTGACCGCGGTGCCACAACCGTCCGAGGGCATCACCGTCGCACCCAAGATCACCGTCGAATCGGCGCGTGTGCGCTGGGATCTGCCCGCACATGTCGTCGACCGGCGCATCCGTGCGGTCACCCCCAACCCTGGCGCGTGGACCATGATCGGTGAGCTGCGGGTCAAGGTGGGGCCGGTCACGGTCGACCAGGCTGCCGAGGCCGACGGGCCGCTGGCTCCCGGTGAGATCCGCGTGGGCCGCAACAGTGTTCACGTCGGCACCGGCTCGCATCCGGTGCGGCTGGGGCAGATCCAACCGCCGGGCAAGAAGCTCATGAACGCCGCGGACTGGGCCCGCGGCGCCCGCCTCGAAGAACCCGTGAGTGCCTCGTGAAACCCAACCACCCGCCGCGCAAACGTCCGCCGCGCCGCAAGCCGCTCGACCCGGCCCGGCGCGTCGCGTTCGACGTGCTGCGCGCGGTCTCCGAGCGCGACGCGTACGCCAATCTCGCGCTGCCCGCCATGCTCCGCGAGCGGGGGATCGACGGCCGTGACGCCGCGTTCGCCACCGAATTGACCTACGGAGCGTGCCGCAGCCTGGGCCTGCTCGACGCGGTCATCGAGCGTGCCGCCGGACGGCCGACCGACCGCATCGACCCGGTGCTGCTGGACCTGCTGCGGCTGGGCACCTATCAACTGCTGCGCACACGCGTCGAACCACACGCCGCGGTGTCGACCACGGTGGAACAGGCCGGTATCGAATTCGATTCGGCGCGAGCCGGATTCGTCAACGGGGTGTTGCGCACCATCTCGGGTCGCGACGAGCAGGCCTGGATCGCCGAGCTGGCGCCGTCGGCAGAAACCGATCCGGTGGGCCACACGGCCTTCGTACACGCCCACCCGCGCTGGATCGCGCAGGCGTTCACCGACGCCCTCGGCGCGGCGGCAGGCGAACTCGACGCGCTGCTCGCCAGCGACGACGCGCGCCCTGTCGTGCATCTGGCCGCCCGTCCCACCGCGATCACCGCCGAGGAACTCGCCGAGCAGGCCGGCGGCACCGTCGGCCGGTACTCGCCGTACGCGGTGTACCTGACCGGCGGGGACCCGGGCCGGGTGCCCGCGGTGCGCGACGGCGCGGCCCAGGTGCAGGACGAGGGCAGCCAGCTGGTGGCGCGTGCGCTCACACTCGCCGAGGTCGACGGCACCGACGAGGGGCGGTGGCTGGACCTGTGCTCGGGGCCGGGCGGCAAAACCGCGCTGCTCGCGTCGATCGGGGCAGCCTCGGGTGCCCGCGTCACCGCGGTGGAACCCGCCGAACGACGCGCCGACCTGGTCGAGGAGAACACCAGGGGCCTCGGTGTCGAGGTGCACCGCGTCGACGGCCGCGAATCCGGACTCCAACCCGGCTTCGACCGGGTACTGGTCGACGCGCCGTGCACCGGACTGGGCGCGCTGCGGCGGCGCCCCGAGTCACGGTGGCGGCGCCAACCCGGCGACGTCGCGGCGCTGACCCGGCTGCAGCGCGAACTGCTGGCCGCGGCGATCCGGCTGACCCGGCCCGGCGGGGTGGTGCTGTACGCGACGTGTTCACCGCATCTGGCCGAAACGGTCGGCGTCGTTGCCGACGCGATCCGCAGGCATCCGGTGACCGCCATGGACACCCGGCCGTTGTTCGCTCCGGTGGATGATCTGGGCGCCGGGCCGCACGTTCAGCTGTGGCCGCACCGGCACGGCACCGACGCGATGTTCGCCGCGGCCCTGCGGGTCGATCCCGACGTGCGGTGAGGATCGCCGGAAGCACACCGCGGCTGCGTTGTTAGGCTGACGTGCATGGCAGAACCCCTGATTGCGCCGTCGATTCTCGCCGCGGATTTCGCGCGGCTGGCCGACGAGGTGGCGGCGGTCGGTGATGCCGACTGGCTGCACGTCGACGTGATGGACAACCATTTCGTGCCCAACCTCACGCTCGGGCTTCCGGTGGTCGAATCGTTGCTCAAGGTGACCGACACCCCGATGGACTGCCATCTGATGATCGAGAATCCCGAGCGGTGGGCGCCCGGCTACGCCGAGGCGGGCGCTTACAACGTGACGTTCCACGCCGAGGCCACCGACAACCCGATCGCGGTGGCCCGTGACATCCGGGCGGCGGGCGCCAAGGCCGGTCTGTCGGTCAAGCCGGGTACCCCGCTGGAGCCCTACCTGGAGATCCTCCGCGAGTTCGACACCCTGCTGGTGATGTCGGTCGAGCCCGGTTTCGGCGGGCAGAAGTTCATCCCCGAGGTGCTGGCGAAGGTGGCCACCGCGCGTCGCCTGGTCGATTCGGGTGAGCTGACCGTGGTCGTCGAGATCGACGGCGGGATCAACGCCGACACCATCGAGCAGGCCGCCGAGGCCGGTGTGGACTGTTTCGTCGCCGGGTCGGCGGTGTACAGCGCCGAGGATCCCGCCGCGGCGGTGGAGGCCCTGCGCAGGCAGGCGGCCGGAGCCTCGAAGCACCTGTCGTTGTGAGCATCTCGGTCGAGGCCGCGATGCGGCTCGCCATCGATCAGGCCGAACAGGTCAAGGGCGCGACCTACCCCAATCCTCCTGTCGGAGCGGTGATCCTCGATCGCGACGGCCAGGTCGCAGGCGTCGGGGGCACACAGCCCACGGGCGGACCGCACGCCGAGGTCATGGCGTTGCGGGCGGCCGCCGAGCGCGCCGAGGGCGGTACCGCGGTGGTGACCCTGGAACCCTGCAACCATCACGGCCGCACCCCGCCGTGTGTGGACGGCCTTGTCGCAGCAGGTATCTCGCGTGTGGTGTATGCGGTTGCCGACCCCAACCCGGTGGCCGCGGGCGGGTCGGCGCGCATGGCCTCCTCGGGCATCGAGGTCACCTCGGGTGTCTTGTCCGACGAGGTCGCCGGCGGGCCGCTGCGTGAGTGGCTGCACAAGCAGCGCACCGGATTGCCCCATGTCACATGGAAATTCGCGACCAGCGTGGACGGCCGCAGCGCCGCCGCCGACGGGTCCAGCCAGTGGATCACCAGCGCGGCCGCGCGGGCGGACGTGCACCGCAGACGCGCGGCGGCCGACGCCATCGTGGTGGGCACCGGAACGGTCTTCGTCGACGATCCGTCGTTGACCGCGCGGTTGCCCGACGGCACCCTCGCCGACCGTCAACCGTTGCGTGTCGTCGTCGGACGACGCGAGGTGTCCTCGGATGCCAACGTGCTCAACGACGATTCGCGCACCATGGTGATCCGCACGCACGATCCGCACGAGGTGCTCCGTGCGCTGTCGGATCGCACCGACATCATGCTCGAGGGCGGCCCGACGCTGGCCGGTGCGTTCCTGCGCGCGGGCGTGGTGAACCGCATCCTGGCGTATGTGGCGCCGATCCTGCTCGGGGGACCGATCACCGCGGTCGACGACGTCGGCGTGCCCAGCATCGCGCACGCGCAGCGGTGGCGGTTCGACTGTGTCCAGACCATCGGTCCGGACGTCCTGATGAGCCTGGTCCCCAACTGAGGGCGACCGCGTTCGAGTTAACTGCCTCACGCGGGCCCATCGGACAGCGTCGACCATGCCCTGTTCTCGGTACACTCGTACCAGACGCGCGTTCACTGCCGTATGCGCCAGATGAACACGAGCAAAGGACACGAGCGTGACCACATTTCAGGGCTGGCTCAACGTCTCTCCATCAACTCCCAACGCCATCGTCGGCACCATCCGGGCCGTCGTGTGCGCGCCGCTGCGGGTTGTGCTGCCCGCGCGCGGCACCGACGCACCACCGCAGTCGCAGGCGCCCCAGACACCACGGCGCCTGCAGCCCGGCCTCGAACGCTGCTGAGAGTTCCCCGCGTCAGGGCGCCCGGTGGCGCCCCGGCCGCTCGTCGCCCGGGTCCGACGGCGGTGCGGAGAGCACCTGTGTCGGCAGATCCAGCATCTCGGTGGGGGCATCGTCGGCATCGCCTGCGTCGTACGGGTCGATGGCGCCGCCTCCGCCGTACGTGGGGGCGTACGCCGGTTCGAACTCCTCGGCGTGCTCGTGCTTGCCGCTGATCAGCAGGCCCAGCAGGGCGCCGATGACACACACCACCGCAGCGCTCAGGAAGATGTCGCCGTACATCATCACGTAGGCCTCGCGGTAGCGCACGGCCTGCGCGGTGAGCCGCTCGGCCAGTGACATCGGGCTGCCGGCGTCTCCGGCCGCGCGTGCCGCCAGCGTCGCGAGGTGCTGGTTAAACCGGTAGAAGCCCCACGCGCCCAGCGCGGCGATGCCGATCAGCATGCCGATCATGCGGGCCACCACCACGGCCGCCGACGCGATGCCGTGCTCGGCCGCGGGCACGGCCCGCAGCGTCGCCGAGGTCAGCGGACCGATCACCAGGCCGAGGCCCAGGCCCACGATCGCCAGGTCGGTGTCGAGGACCGGGAGCGTGAACAGCCCCAGGTTGTGACGATCGGCCAGGACATCGACGCTCCAGTGCGAGATCAGCACGAACCCGCCCGCGGCGATGAGCAGACCGATGAGCACCACGAGCCGGTCACCGATCCGGGTGGCCAGCCAGCCGCCGATCAGGGCGCCGATGGGCAGCGCGATGAGGAACCGCAGCAGCAGGAACGCCGCGTGGTCCTGATCCTGGCCGAGCACGCCCTGGCCGAACAGCTCCACGTTGACCAGCGTCACCATGAGCGCCGCGCCTGCGCACAACGACGCCGCCAGCGCGGCCAAGAACGGCCGGAACCGCACACCGGCAGGGTCGATCAGCCGGGTCTTGGCGACCTTCTCCCACGCGAAGAACGCGACGGCCGCGACGAGCGCGCCCGCGAGCACGGGAAGCCCCCAGCTGGGCAGCACCTGCTTGCCGTCGGGTTCGGGGTTGTAGAGACCCACGACGGTCAGGCCGAGGGCGATCGCGAGCAGCACACCGCCGATGACGTCGACCCGCTCGGGCTCGTCGACCTGTTGTCTTGCGGGCAGGCTGAAGTGGATCATCACCATCGCGATGACGGCCAGCGGCACGTTGACCCAGAACACGGCCTGCCAGTGGTTGAACAGCCAGACCAGCGCGATGCCGTACATGGGACCCAGCACGGCGCCGAGTTCCTGCGCGGCGCCGACCCCGCCGAGCACCGAGGCCCGGCTGCGGGCCGACCACAGGTCGGCCGCGAGTGCCAGCGTCACCGGCAGCAGGGCGCCGCTCGCGGAGCCCTGGATGATGCGTCCGATCACCAGCATCGTCAGGTCACTCGACAGCGCGGTGACCACCGAGCCCACCGCGAAGCCCGCCAGGCCCACCTGGATGAGCATCTTGCGGCCGAAGCGGTCCGACGCGCGGCCCAGCAGCGGCATCGCGGCGATGTAGCCGAGCAGATACCCCGTGATGATGGGTGTGACCTGCTGGATCTGGTTTATCGCGATGCCGACGTCGGCCATGATGTCGACGATGATCGTGATCACCACGTAGGTGTCGAGCGCGCCGAGCAGCACCGCCAGGCTGCCCGCGCTGATCGCGATGTTGCGGTTGCCCCGGGAACTCACCGCAGTCCCGCCCGGCATCAGGCCGCGGGCTTGGTGACGTTGACCTGCTTACCCCAGTCCGAGAGCGTCATCGTGACGCTGTTGCCCGGCGTGGGCTCCAGCTGGGCCTGCAGCAGCGTGTGATCGTCCTCGGTGATCCACGCGGTGCCGGGCACCGGGCCGTCGGCCTTGAGCGCCGGTGCGATCTTGTTGACCGCGTCGGCGCTGACGTTGCCCTTCACGCGGACCGCCTCGGTGCCGTTGATCGACTCGCGGCCGTCGGCCGTGGCGTCGGAGAAGTTGGCCAGCACGTTGGCCAGGCCCGTGTCGGGGTTCAGGATCGCCGACACGTCGTAGATGTTGGCCGCGGCACCGTAGTTCGACAGCGGATCGCCGGGCGTCAGCGCCGCGTAGAGATTGCCGTCGGCGATCACGAACTTCGCGTCGGCGATCTTCTGGCCGAACGCGATCAGGTCGGCGGTGCCCTCCGCGGCCACGGCAGGCGCGTTGGTCAGGTCGCCGTCGAGCTTCTCCACGGGCAGCCCGTCGACCTTGCCCTGCACCGTCAGCAGCAGGTGCACGCTCTGCTGCGTCTTGGTCTTCGACGCCGACTCCTGGAGCAGCGCGGCACCGTCGGGAAGCGGTGCGTCGGAGGTCTCCGATGACGACGAACACCCGGCGACCAGCGCAGCAGCGGTGGCAAGGATGGCGAACAAGGACTGGACTGCGAAGCGTGGGCGCGTCTGCATAACTGCATCGTAGAGGCTCGCCCAGACGAACTGCTTTCTCCAACGGTCCGCCGACTGAATACTCTGGTCGCGTGTTCACCGGAATCGTTGAAGAACTGGGCGTACTGGTCGACAAGGCGGAACTGGACGACTCCGCCCGTCTGACCATCCGCGGACCCGTGGTGACGGCCGACGCCGGCCACGGTGATTCGATCGCGGTGAACGGCGTATGTCTCACGGTGGTGGACGTATTGCCCGACGGCGCGTTCACCGCCGATGTCATGGGGGAGACGCTCAACCGGTCCAGCCTGGCCGGTGTCGCCGTGGGCGACCGGGTCAACCTGGAGCGCGCCGCGGCCGTCAACAGCCGCCTCGGCGGACACATCGTGCAGGGCCATGTCGACGGCACCGGAAGTGTGATTTCGCGCACGCCGCACGAGCACTGGGAGGTGGTGCGCATCGCGCTGCCGCCCGCGCTCTCGCGGTACGTGGTGGAGAAGGGATCGATCACCGTCGACGGTGTCTCGCTGACCGTTTCTGCCATTGGTGATGACTGGTTTGAGATTTCGTTGATCCCGACCACTCGCGAGCTGACCACGCTCGGGACGGCGCCGGTGGGCACGACGGTGAACCTGGAAGTGGACGTCATCGCGAAATACGTTGAGCGGCTGATGTCGGGTACGGGTCGGTAAGAGCTGGTGTAACGGCGCGTTTCCGGTGGTTCATACTGGAGTCGGCAGCGCGGACTTCCCGTCGGAACTGGCGTCGGTTTTCCGCCCTCGAAAAGGCAAGAAACAGGCAAGGTGGCGATTATGACCAGGCTCGATTCCGTCGAGAGGGCGATAGCCGATATCGCGGCGGGTAAAGCCGTGGTGGTCATCGACGACGAGGACCGCGAGAACGAGGGCGACCTGATCTTCGCGGCCGAGAAGGCCACGCCCGAACTGGTGGCCTTCATGGTGCGCTACACGTCGGGGTACCTGTGTGTTCCGCTCGACGGCGAGATCTGCGACCGGCTGGGGCTGCTGCCGATGTACGCGGTGAACCAGGACAAGCACGGTACCGCCTACACCGTCACCGTCGACGCGAAAAAGGATGTCGGAACCGGCATTTCGGCATCCGACCGGGCGACCACGATGCGCGCCCTGGCGAATCCGGGCAGCGTCGCCGACGATTTCACCAAGCCCGGGCACGTGGTGCCGTTGCGCGCCAAGGACGGTGGCGTGTTGCGCCGTCCCGGCCACACCGAGGCCGCCGTCGACCTGGCCCGTCTGGCGGGCCTGCAGCCCGCGGGCGCGATCTGCGAGATCGTCAGCCAGAAGGACGAGGGCGACATGGCGCGCACCGACGAACTGCGCGTGTTCGCCGACGACCACGACCTCGCGTTGATCTCCATCGCCGACCTCATCGAGTGGCGGCGCAAGCACGAGAAGCACATCGAGCGCATCGCCGAGGCGCGCATCCCCACGCGGCACGGCGAGTTCCGCGCGGTGGGCTACAAGAGCATCTACGAAGACGTCGAGCACGTTGCGCTGGTGCGCGGTGAGATCTCGGGTCCGGGCAGCGACGGCGACGACGTCCTGGTGCGGGTGCACTCGGAATGCCTCACGGGTGACGTCTTCGGTTCGCGCCGCTGCGACTGCGGGCCGCAGTTGGACGCCGCGATGGCGATGGTGGCCCGCGAAGGCCGTGGCGTCGTGCTGTACATGCGCGGACACGAGGGCCGCGGCATCGGCCTGATGCACAAGCTGCAGGCCTATCAGCTGCAGGACGCCGGTGAGGACACCGTCGACGCGAACCTCAAGCTCGGGCTGCCTGCCGACGCCCGCGACTACGGCATCGGCGCACAGATCCTGGTGGACCTCGGGATCCGGTCGATGCGACTGCTCACCAACAACCCGGCCAAGCGCGTGGGGCTCGACGGCTACGGCCTGCACATCATCGAGCGGGTGCCGCTGCCGGTGCGGGCGAACAAGGAGAACATCCGTTACCTCATGACCAAACGCGACCGGATGGGTCACGACCTGGTCGGCCTCGACGATTACGACGAAGCGGTGAGCATGGACGACTACGACGAGGCGGTGTACCTGCTGGGTGACCGCAGGCCGACGGAATCGGGCGGGGCGCAGTGAGCGGCGTCGGCGTCCCCGATCTGCCCGAGATCGACGCGTCGTCGCTGACGCTGGCCATCGTCGCGAGCACCTGGCACACCGAGATCTGCGACGCGCTGCTGGAGGGCGCGCGCAAGGTCGCCGCCGACGCCGGTATCCCGGACCCGACGGTGGTGCGGGTGCTCGGCGCCATCGAGATCCCGGTCGTGGCGCAGGCTCTGGCCCGGACGCATGACGCCGTGGTGGCCCTCGGCGTCGTGATCCAAGGTGAGACACCGCATTTCGACTATGTGTGTGATGCCGTCACGCAGGGCCTGACCCGTGTGTCGCTGGATGAGGCCACGCCCGTGGCCAACGGCGTGCTGACCACCAACACCGAGGAGCAGGCCCGCGCACGCGCCGGTCTGCCCGGTTCCACCGAGGACAAGGGCGCGCAGGCGGCCGCGGCGGCACTGTCCACCGCCGTGACGCTGCGCGAATTGCGCCGCGCGTGACGATGGCCTCACAGATGGCGGACGAGACCTGGGACGTGCAGATCAGGCCTTACCGCACACCGATTTTCGCCTACGGCGCGGCGCTGATCATCTTCGCGGCGCATGTCGTGGTCGGCGCGTTGCTCAAGGTCGGCTCCACGGGCGTGGTGTTCCGCACCGAGGATCAGGTGGCCATCGCCCTGCTCGGCGCCGTGATCGCCTGCGCCGTACTGATGTTCGCGCGCCCGCGCCTGCGTATCGGACCGTCCGGCATGGCGGTGCGGAACATCCTCGGCTACAAGCTCATCCCGTGGTCTGACGTCGTGGGCCTGTCGTTCCCGGTGGGTGCGCGGTGGGCACGGATCGATCTGCCCGACGACGAGTACGTCGCGGTGATGGCCATCCAGGCCATCGACAGGGTCCGTGCGGTGGAGTCGATGGACCGCGCCAGGGAACTCGTCGCGCGCTACCGGCCCGACCTGGCCGCCTGACACCTTCGGCCGGCGTCACCCGACGGACAGGGCCATCGCGAGTTCGCGGGCCTCGGCGACGTTGCCCGCGTCGCACACCCCGAAACCCAGATCCTCGTAGATGCTGCGTGCCACGGTGTTGTCGGCGGCCACGCGCAGGCGGATCGTGTGCACGCGGCAGTCCCGGGCCCAGGCCACCGCGGCGCTGATCAGGCGGTGGCCGAGTCCGCAGTTGCGTGCCGAAGGATCGACCCACAGCGAATACAGGTAGATGGCGTCGGGGTTCTGGTACTGCGCGCCGATCAGGCCGGCCACCCGCCCGTCGATCACGGCCGCGAACTGCGCGTGTTCGCACAGTCGCCTGCGCCACTGGCTCGCGGTGAACCTGGCCTCCTGGCGGTAGTGCGGGTCGTCGGCGCCCAGCGAGTCGGCCAGCGCGCGCAGCCGGATCGTCGAGAACAGCCGCCAGTCGGCGGGCGTCAACCGCATCACATCCACGGTCACCGGAGTACCCGTCATCCCGGGTCACCCATCACGAGTCCCTCCCGGCGTGGATCGGCACCGCCGATCCACCCGGATTCGGTCCGTGCGATCGCCGACAGCCCGCTGGACTGATCGTCGAGGTTGACGTCGTGGCCCAGCCGGCGCAGTCCGCGCACGAGCGGATCGTGATCGCCGTTGTCGGACGTGTCGACGTTGGGGTGTTCGCCGCCCACGTTGGTCTTGGGGGTGTTGGCGGCCCCGAAGTCGACCATCGACACCGCCTGCTGCGGGTCGAGGCCCCAATCGAGAAGGCCGACAACGGTTTTGACGACGAACTGGATGATGACCGAGCCGCCCGGCGATCCCAGGACCGCGTACAGTGGCCCGCGTTCACCGCCGTCATGGTCGAAGATCAACGTGGGCGCCATGGTGCTGCGGGGGCGTTTGCCGGGTTCCACCCGGTTGGGGATCGGCGTGCCCTCGGGGCTGACCGGTTCGGCGGAGAAGTCGGTGAGCTGGTTGTTGAGCAGGAACCCGTCGACCATGTGGAACGAGCCGAACGCCGATTCCACGGTGGTGGTCAGCGCGGCCGCGTTGCCGAAGCTGTCGATGATGCTGACCTGGCTGGTGCCGTGTTCGCGGACCGGCGCCGCGGTGACCGGTGGTCCGAAGCTGCCCGGTTGCGCGGTGCCCATCGTGCGGTCCTCGGAGATCAGTGCGGCCCGACCGGTCAGATAGGCGCTGTCCAGCAGCGTGTTCGGGGAACCACCGGGCAGCGCGACGAAGTCGGTGTCGGCGACGTAGCGGTCCCGGTCGGCGTACGCGAGACGCTCGGCCTCCGAGATGAGGTGCACGCCCATGACCGTGGGATGTCCGCCGTTGCGGTCGAGGTCGGTGGGCCGGTGTTGCTTCATCGCGAAGTGCTCGAGGATGCCGAGTGTGGCGGCCACCGCGATGCCTCCTGACGACGGTGGTGGCATCCCGCAGATCTCGCGGCCCCGGTACGTCGTGCACAGCGGGTCGCGGGTCTTGACGGTGTAGGTGGCGAGGTCGTTCTCGGTGAGCAGCGACGGCGTGCGCCCGCCTGACGTGTCGGCCGCCGCGGCGACGATCGCGCGGGCGATGTCGCCGGTGTAGAACGCGTCCGCGCCGTCGGTTGCGATGGCGCCAAGCGTCTTCGCGTAGGCGGGATTGGTCAGCCGCGTTCCGACGCGCTTGGGTGTGCCGTCCTGGTTGAGGAAGTAGGCCGACGCTTCCGGATCGAGGCGAAGCTGGGGCGCGGCGTCGAGCAGTGCCGCGGCCAGGCGCGGGCTGATGTCGAAGCCGCGGTCGGCGAGGTTGACGGCGGGGTCGAACAGTTCGCGCCACGCCTTCTTGCCGTACTCGCGGTGCACCACGTCCAGCAGGCGCACGATGCCGGGCACCCCGATCGACCGGCCCGAAGCGCGCGCATCGGGTCTCGGTTCGGTGCGATCGGCCTCGGAGATCCATCGCAGGTAGTTCTCGGTGGCCGCGGCCGGTGCGGTCTCGCGGCCGTCGAAGGCGCGTACCGCGCCCGTGGCGGCGTCGTGATAGAGCAGGAACCCGCCGCCGCCGAGGCCGGACGCCTGCGGTTCCACCAGGCCCAGCACGGCCTGTGCGGTGATGAGGGCGTCCGCGGCGGTGCCGCCGTCGCGCAGCACCTTGCACGCGGCCTCGGTGGCCAGCGGATTCGCGGTGGCCACCGCGTACGTCGCGGTGCGCACCGCGGTCATGTCGGTGCGGTAGCCCGTGGCCACCTCGGGTTGCGTCGCGATGTCGCGTCCGGCAGGCGCGCCGGGAGGTGGCGGTGGTGATTCCGGGGTTTTCGGTACGGGTGTGCCGTTCGACACAATCTCGCACGGGCCGGGGGCGGGCCGACGTGGGCGTTCGGCGCCGTCGGAGCACCCTGACGCGATCAGCACGACGCCACTGAGCAGGGCGATGACCGCACGCGCGGACCCCAGCAATCGCACACCTCGACGGTAGCGGAGTTCCGTCGGATCGCGGCAGTAACCTGGAAACCGTGCCCGATCCAGCGACGTACCGGCCCGCGCCCGGGTCGATACCCGTGGAGCCGGGTGTCTACCGATTCCGTGACCCCCACGGCCGGGTCATCTACGTGGGCAAGGCCAAGAGCCTGCGCAGCCGGCTGACGTCGTACTTCGCCGACATCACCAGCCTGGCGCCGCGCACCCGCCAGATGGTGATGACGGCGGGCAGCGTCGAGTGGACCGTGGTGACCACCGAAGTCGAGGCGCTGCAGCTCGAATACAACTGGATCAAGGAATTCGATCCGCGCTTCAACGTCCGCTACCGCGACGACAAGTCCTATCCGGTGCTGGCCGTCACGCTCAACGAGGAGTACCCGCGGCTCATGGTGTACCGCGGACCACGGCGCAAGGGTGTGCGGTACTTCGGCCCGTACTCGCACGCGTGGGCCATCCGCGAGACACTCGACCTGCTGACCCGCGTCTTCCCTGCGCGCACGTGCTCGGCGGGAGTGTTCAAGCGGCACAAGCAGATCGACCGGCCGTGTCTGCTGGGCTACATCGACAAGTGCTCGGCGCCGTGTGTGGGGCGGGTCTCGGCCGAGCAGCACCGGCAGATCGTGCTCGATTTCTGCGACTTCCTGGGCGGCAAGACCGACCGGCTGGCCAAGGACATGGAGCAGCAGATGACGGCCGCCGCCGAGCAACTGGATTTCGAGCGCGCGGCGCGCCTGCGCGACGACATCTCGGCGCTCAAACGGGCTTTGGAGAAACAGGCCGTGGTGTTCGGTGACGGCACCGACGCCGACGTCGTCGCGTTCGCCGACGACGATCTGGAGGCCGCGGTGCAGGTCTTCCACGTGCGTGGCGGCCGTGTGCGCGGCCAGCGCGGCTGGATCGTGGAGAAGTCCTCGGAGCCTGCGGCGACGGGTGACGCAGACCTCGGACAGTCGGGCCAGGAACAACTCGTCGAGCAGTTCCTCACCCAGTTCTACGGCGAGCAGGCCGAACTCGGCAGTGCCAGCGACACCGGCGGCGACGAGGCGACCAATCCCGTACCGCGGCAGGTGCTGGTGCCGGTGCTGCCGCCCAACGCCGACGAGCTGGCCACGTGGTTGTCCGGGCTGCGCGGTTCGCGCGTGAGCCTGCGGGTGCCTGTGCGCGGTGACAAACGTGCGCTGGCCGAAACCGTGCAGCGCAATGCGCAGGAGGCGCTCGCGCAGCACAAGCTCAAGCGCGCGGGCGACTTCAACGCGAGATCGGAAGCCCTGCAGAGCATTCAGGAGGCGCTCGGGCTCGCCGACGCGCCGTTGCGCATCGAGTGCGTCGACATCAGCCACGTGCAGGGCACCGATGTGGTGGCCTCGCTCGTGGTGTTCGAGGACGGGCTGCCCCGCAAATCCGACTACCGGCACTACGCGATCCGCGAGGCCGCAGGCGACGGCCGGTCCGACGACGTCGCGTCCATCGCCGAGGTGACGCGACGCCGGTTCCTGCGGCACACGTCCGACTCGCAGCCGGATCCCAGCGCCGAGCAGCGTCCGCGCCGATTCGCCTACCCGCCCAACCTTTTCGTCGTCGACGGCGGTGCGCCCCAGGTGAACGCGGCCGCCGCGGTCCTCGAGGAACTCGGTGTCGACGACGTCGCCGTGGTCGGCCTGGCCAAACGGCTCGAAGAGGTGTGGGTGCCTGCAGAGCCGGACCCGGTGATCCTGCCGCGCAACAGCGAGGGCCTGTACCTGCTGCAGCGCGTGCGTGACGAGGCCCACCGGTTCGCGATCAGCTATCACCGCAGCAAGCGGTCCAAGCGCATGACGGCCTCCGCGCTCGATTCGGTGCGCGGTCTCGGCGAACACCGCCGCAAGGCGCTCGTCGCGCACTTCGGGTCCGTGGCCCGGCTCAAGGAGGCCTCCGTGGACGAGATCACCGCGGTGCCCGGCATCGGCGTCGCCACCGCGCGGGCCGTGCAGGAGGCGCTGGGGGTGGCGCCCCAGAACGGCACCGCGCCCGAGGCGCAAGACGAGATCGGCGACCCGCAAACACCCGCGGACCCGCATTCGGCGGCAACCGACGCCGATATCGAGGATGATCGACACGCGACAGGGGCAACAGGGCCCCGGATGAACGGGAGCGAACAACAGGTGGACCGGGTATGAGGGCTGTGGTCACCCCGGAGGCCGATTGTCCATGAGCGAAATGATGCGGAACAGCTCGTCGGGAGTTTCATCAGGGGGCGCATCAGAAAAGGACGGCGTGGAGTCACACGAAGGTATCGACGTGGTGTTGGTGACCGGCCTGTCGGGCGCCGGGCGCGGCACCGCGGCCAAGGTGCTCGAGGACCTCGGGTGGTACGTCGCCGACAACCTGCCCCCGGAGCTGATCGCCCGCATGGTCGACCTCGGCCTGGCGGCCGGGTCGCGGATCACCCAGCTCGCGGTGGTCATGGACGTGCGGTCCAAGGGTTTCACGGGCGATCTCGACTGGGTGCGCAACGAACTGGCGACCCGCAACATCGCCCCGCGCGTGCTGTTCATGGAGGCATCCGACGACATCCTGGTGCGGCGCTACGAACAGAACCGGCGCAGTCACCCGCTGCAGGGCACGCAGACGCTGGCCGAGGGGATCGCGGCCGAGCGGGCCATGCTGGCGCCTGTGCGTGCGGCGGCCGACCTGGTGATCGACACGTCGACGCTGCCGGTGCCCGCGCTGCGCGAGAGCATCGAGCGCGCGTTCGGCGGCGAGACCGTGGCCTACACCAACGTCACCGTGGAGTCGTTCGGCTACAAGTACGGGCTGCCGATGGACGCCGACACGGTCATGGACGTGCGGTTCCTGCCCAACCCGCACTGGGTGGACGAACTGCGCCCGCACAGCGGCCAGCATCCCGATGTGCGCGACTACGTGCTCGGTCAACCGGGCGCCCTGGAGTTCCTCGACACCTACCATCGGCTGTTGGACGTGGTGATCGACGGATATCGACGGGAGGGGAAGCGCTATATGACCGTCGCGATCGGGTGCACGGGCGGCAAGCACCGCAGCGTCGCCATCGCCGAGGCGCTGGCCGAGCGCCTGGAGGGCGGCGACGGGCTCACCGTGCGCGTGCTGCACCGGGACCTGGGTCGCGAATGACACCACGCATCGTCGCCCTCGGAGGAGGGCACGGGTTGTACGCGACGTTGTCGGCCGCGCGCAGGCTCACACCCCACGTGACCGCGGTGGTGACGGTCGCCGACGACGGTGGATCGTCGGGACGCCTGCGCAGCGAACTCGACATCGTGCCGCCGGGTGATCTGCGAATGGCGCTGGCCGCGTTGGCATCCGACAGCCCGCACGGGCGGCTGTGGGCCACGATCATCCAGCACCGGTTCGGCGGCAGCGGTGCTTTGGCCGGTCATCCGATCGGCAACCTGATCCTCGCGGGGCTCAACGAGGTGCTGGCCGATCCGGTCGCCGCCCTCGACGAACTGGGTCGCATCCTCGGTGTCAAGGGACGCGTGCTGCCCATGTGCCCGATCGCGCTGCAGATCGAGGCCGATGTCTCCGGGCTGGAGTCCGACCCGCGGATGAGCCGCGTGATCCGCGGTCAGGTGGCGATAGCGACCACGGTCGGCAAGGTTCGCCGCGTGCGGTTGTTGCCGGGCGATCCGCCGGCCACGCGGCAGGCGGTCGAGGCGATCATGTCGGCCGATCTCGTGGTGCTCGGTCCGGGGTCGTGGTTCACGAGTGTGATCCCGCACGTGCTGGTACCGGAACTGGCGGCCGCGCTGCGCGAAACAAGCGCCAGAAGGGCGTTGGTGCTGAATCTGGCGGCCGAACCGGGCGAGACGGCGGGCTTCTCCGCCGAGCGCCACCTCCACGTGCTGAGCCAGCATGCACCCGACTTCCGCGTCCATGACATCATCGTCGATGCCAGTCGCGTTCCCAGCGACCGGGAGCGCGAGCAGCTCAGCCGCACGGCCAACATTCTCGAGGCCCGCGTCGAGTTTGCTGACGTATCTCGACCTGGTACACCTTTACATGACCCGGCACGTTTGGCCGCGGTACTGGAGGGGGTCCGGTTGCGTGCGTCTGCGCCCGGTTCGAGCGTGCAGGAACGGACTGTGCCAACGCCCACCGCCCGATCGGTCGACGCCGCGCGTCGTGATCAGGCACCACCGGACAGATCGAGAGGGGATGCCCCGTGGCGATGACAGCCGAGGTGAAGGACGAGCTGAGCCGTCTCGTGGTCAATTCGGTCAGCGCGCGTCGTGCCGAGGTGGCATCGCTTCTGCGTTTTGCCGGCGGCCTGCACATCGTCGCCGGCCGTGTCGTGGTCGAGGCCGAGGTGGACCTCGGCATCATCGCCCGCCGGTTGCGCAAGGACATCTACGACCTCTACGGGTACAACGCCGTGGTTCATGTGTTGTCCGCCAGCGGTATTCGCAAGAACACCCGCTACGTGGTGCGCGTCGCGAACGACGGTGAGGCGCTCGCCCGCCAGACCGGCCTGCTGGACATGCGCGGACGGCCGGTGCGCGGCCTGCCCGCCCAGGTCGTCGGCGGCAGCGTCGGGGATGCCGAGGCCGCGTGGCGCGGTGCCTTCCTCGCACACGGCTCGCTCACCGAACCCGGCCGCTCGTCGGCTCTTGAGGTCAGCTGCCCGGGCCCGGAAGCCGCGCTTGCCCTCGTGGGCGCCGCGCGCAGGCTCGGCGTGAGCGCCAAGGCCCGCGAGGTGCGCGGAAGTGACCGCGTGGTGGTGCGCGACGGCGAGGCGATCGGTGCGCTGTTGACCCGCATGGGCGCGCAGGACACCCGCCTGACGTGGGAAGAACGGCGGATGCGCCGCGAGGTGCGCGCCACCGCCAACCGCCTGGCCAACTTCGACGACGCCAACCTGCGCCGCTCGGCCCGCGCCGCGGTGGCCGCCGCCGCTCGCGTCGAGCGGGCGCTGGAGATCCTGGGCGACAGCGTGCCCGACCACCTGGCCGCCGCGGGCAAGCTGCGTGTCGAGCACCGGCAGGCCTCACTCGAGGAACTCGGCCGCCTGGCCGATCCGCCGATGACGAAAGACGCTGTGGCCGGCCGGATCAGGCGCCTGCTGTCGATGGCCGACCGCAAGGCCAAGCAGGAAGGCATCCCCGACACCGAGTCGGCGGTCACACCGGATCTGCTCGACGACGCTTGAACGCCCGGCCGCGGGGGTACCCGTCCGCGGTCGCGGTGGCTCCGAATACCTGATGTCCGGCGCGGCATCAGAGAGAAGGGGCAGCACTGTGTTCAATCAGGTCAGAGAACTCGTCGTCGGCGTCGCCCAGGGCGCCGCATCGGTGATCGGGTGCCGTGTGGGTACCGAGGAACCGTCGTACCGGGCCGAACAACTCGCCGACGGCGTCGAGTTGCGGCACTACGCTCCGCGGGTGGCCGCCGAGACCACGGTTGTCACCGGTGACCGCGATGCGGCGCTGCAGGCCGGGTTCCGGCGGTTGGCCGGCTACATCTTCGGCCGTAACCACGGCGGCGAGATCGGCAACCAGAAGATCGCGATGACCGCGCCGGTGGCACAGGACGGCGACGCCGAGCAGGGCTGGGACGTGCGGTTCTACGCCCCGCCGTGGACGCTACCGTTTCTGCGCCGCAACGAAATCGCGATCCCGGTTGATGTGTAGCGAGCGGGTCTTCAGCACGGTCGTCGACGCCCCGCGCGACGAGGTGTTCGCCTGGCATGCCCGCCCCGGTGCGATCCACCGGTTGTTCCCGCCGTGGCAGCCGCTGCGGATCGAGGCCGAGGCGGCGTCGCTCGCCGACGGGACGGCCCGCCTCGCGCTGCCGGGCGGGCTGACCTGGGTGGCGCGACATGTGGCGGAATCCTACGATCCGCCACGGTGTTTCGTGGACACCATCGCGACCGACGGTGTGACGTCGCTGCCCGCGCGTGCGGTGGTGCGCTGGCGACACATCCACGAGTTCGACGACACCGGCGACGGGCGCACCCGCATGACCGACCGGGTTCAGACCTACGTTCCCGAGCGCGCGTTGCGGCCCATGTTCGCCTACCGGCACCGTCAACTGGCCGACGATCTCGCCGCGCACCGGCAGGCCCGTGCGCACGGGCTGAAACCCATGACCATCGCGGTGACCGGTTCGTCGGGTCTCGTGGGCACCGCGTTGTCGGCGTTGTTGAGCACCGGGGGACACCGCGTGATCCGACTGGTGCGCCGCGCCCCGGCCGGCCCCGGCGAGCGGCGGTGGAATCCCGACGACCCTCATCCGGAACTGCTGACCGGCGTGGACGCCGTGATCCACCTCGCCGGAGCGTCGATCGCGGGCCGGTTCACCGACGAGCACCGGCGCGCGATCCGCGACAGCCGGGTCGGGCCGACGCGGCGACTCGCCGAACTCGCGGCCGCCACCGGTCTGGAAACGTTCGTCAGTGCGTCGGCCATCGGCTTCTACGGCGCCTGCCGCGGCGGCCCCGTGACCGAGGAGTCCGGACGCGGTGACGGCTTCCTCGCCGACGTGGTCGCGCAGTGGGAGGACGCCGCCGCTGCAGCCGAGCAGGCCGGTGTGCGCGTGGTGCGGGTGCGCACCGGCGTCGTGCAGTCACCGCGCGGCGGGATCCTGCGTGTCCTCGCGCCGCTGTTCCGGCTCGGCCTCGGCGGCCGCGTCGGCGACGGCGCGCAGTGGCTGTCGTGGATCGGGATCGACGACCTCGTCGACATCTACCTGCGGGCACTGTGGGACACGGACCTGACCGGCCCCGTCAACGCCGTCGCGCCCGAACCGGTCCGCAACTCCCAGTACACCCGCACGCTCGCGCGGGTGCTGCACCGGCCCGCGGTGCTGCCGGTCCCCGCGGCCGGCCCGAGGTTGCTGCTCGGTGAGCAGGGCGCCCGCGAGGTGGCGCTGGCGAGCCAACATGTCACATCCGCCGAGCTCAGGCGGGCCGGGCACCGTTTCCGTCACCCCGATCTGGAGTCCGCGTTGCGGCACGTGCTGGGCTGACGGTGGGACCGGCCCCGAGATGCACTGACCACACCGCACGCGGCGGAAACGGCCCCATTAGGCTGGCGACGAGGAGTTCACCGTCGAATATAGGGAGAAAAACGTGACCATCCGGGTAGGCGTTAACGGCTTCGGCCGCATCGGGCGCAACTTCTACCGGGCCCTGGCGACGCAGAAGGCCGAGGGCAAGAACACCGACATCGAGATCGTGGCGGTCAACGACCTCACCGACAACGCGACTCTGGCGCACCTGCTGAAGTTCGACTCGATCCTGGGTCGTCTGCCCCAGGACGTCAGCCTGGAGGGCGACGACACCATCGTCATCGGCGACACCAAGATCAAGGCCCTCGAGGTCAAGGAAGGCCCGGCGGCCCTTCCGTGGGGCGACCTGGGCGTCGACGTCGTCGTCGAGTCCACCGGCATCTTCACCAACGCCGCCAAGGCCAAGGGCCACCTGGACGCGGGTGCCAAGAAGGTCATCATCTCCGCGCCGGCCACCGACGAGGACATCACCATCGTGCTCGGCGTCAACGACGACAAGTACGACGGCAGCCAGAACATCATCTCCAACGCCTCGTGCACCACGAACTGCCTGGGCCCGCTGGCCAAGGTGCTCAATGACGAGTTCGGCATCGTCAAGGGCCTCATGACCACGATCCACGCCTACACACAGGATCAGAACCTGCAGGACGGCCCGCACAAGGATCTGCGTCGCGCCCGTGCCGCGGCCCTGAACATCGTCCCCACCTCGACCGGCGCCGCCAAGGCCATCGGCCTGGTGCTCCCCGAGCTCAAGGGCAAGCTGGACGGCTACGCGCTGCGTGTGCCGATCCCCACCGGCTCGGTCACCGACCTGACCGCCGAGCTCGCCAAGTCGGCCAGCGTCGAGGACATCAACGCCGCGATGAAGGCCGCCGCCGAGGGGCCGCTGAAGGGCATCCTCAAGTACTACGACGCGCCGATCGTGTCGAGCGACATCGTCACCGACCCGCACAGCTCGCTGTACGACGCCGGCCTGACCAAGGTGATCGACAACCAGGCCAAGGTCGTCTCCTGGTACGACAACGAGTGGGGCTACTCGAACCGCCTCGCGGATCTGGTTGCCCTGGTCGGTAAGTCGCTCTGATCGCGATGTCGGTCAAGACACTCGACGATCTGCTCGCCGAGGGCGTGCAAGGTCGGGGCGTACTCGTGCGCTCCGACCTCAACGTTCCCCTCGACGACGACGGCAACATCACCGATCCGGGACGCGTCATCGCATCGGTCCCGACGCTGCAGGCCCTCGCGGAAGCGGGTGCCAAGGTGATCGTCACCGCGCATCTCGGCCGCCCCAAGGGCGAGCCGGACCCCAAGCTGTCGCTCGCGCCGGTCGCGGCGGCACTGGGGGAGAAGCTGGGCAGGCACGTGCAGCTCGCGGGTGACGTCGTCGGCACCGATGCGCTCGCGCGCGCCGAGGGCCTGACCGACGGCGACGTGCTGCTGCTGGAGAACATCCGGTTCGACGCGCGCGAGACCAGCAAGGACGACAGCGAGCGCCTGTCGCTCGCCAAGGCCCTCGCGGCGCTCGTGGAAGGTCCCGACGGATCACCCGGCGTCTTCGTCTCCGACGGTTTCGGTGTGGTGCACCGCAAGCAGGCGTCGGTCTACGACGTCGCGACGCTGCTGCCGCACTACGCGGGCACGCTGGTGGCCGCCGAGGTCAAGGTGCTGCAGCAGCTGACCAGCTCGACGGACCGTCCGTACGCCGTCGTGCTCGGCGGCTCGAAGGTGTCCGACAAGCTCGCGGTCATCGAGAACCTCGCGACGAAGGCCGACAGCCTGATCATCGGTGGCGGTATGTGCTTCACATTCCTGGCCGCACAAGGGTTTTCGGTCGGCAGCTCGCTGCTGCAGGAGGAGATGGTCGACACCTGCCGCCGCCTGCTCGACGAGTACGCCGATGTGATCCACCTGCCGGTGGACATCGTCGTGGCCGACAAGTTCGCCGCCGACGCGGAAGCCGAGACCGTTGCCGCCGACCGCATCCCGGACGGCAAGATGGGCCTGGACATCGGCCCGGGCTCGGTGGAGCGGTTCACCGCGCTGCTGAGCAACGCCAAGACCGTGTTCTGGAACGGCCCGATGGGTGTGTTCGAGTTCCCGGCGTTCGCGGCCGGCACCAAGGGTGTCGCCGAGGCGATCATCGGCGCCACCGGCAAGGGCGCGTTCAGCGTCGTTGGCGGCGGCGATTCCGCGGCCGCGGTACGCCGGCTCGGCCTGCCCGAGGACGGCTTCTCGCACATCTCCACCGGTGGTGGCGCGTCGCTCGAATACCTCGAGGGCAAGGAATTGCCCGGCATCCAAGTACTGGAGTCGTGAACCATGGCACGTAAGCCCCTCATCGCGGGCAACTGGAAGATGAACCTCAACCACTTCGAGGCCATCGCTCTGGTGCAGAAGATCGCATTCGCCTTGCCGGACAAGTACTTCGACAAGGTCGATGTGACCGTCATCCCGCCGTTCACCGATCTGCGCAGCGTGCAGACCCTGGTCGACGGGGACAAGCTGCGGCTCACCTACGGTGCGCAGGACCTGTCCCAGCACGATTCGGGGGCCTACACCGGCGAGATCAGCGGTGCGTTCCTGGCGAAGCTGGGGTGCACGTTCGTCATCGTCGGCCACTCGGAGCGTCGCACCTATCACGGTGAGACCGACGAACTGGTCGCGGCGAAGGCCAAGGCCGCGCACAAGCACGGCCTGACGCCCATCGTGTGCATCGGCGAGCAACTCGAGGTGCGCGAGGCGGGCAACCACGTCGAGTTCAACGTGAACTCGCTGCGCGGGTCGCTCGCGGGGCTCACGCCCGAGCAGATCGGCCAGACCGTGATCGCCTACGAACCCGTGTGGGCGATCGGCACCGGCCGGGTGGCCGGGGCCGCCGACGCGCAGGAGGTCTGCAAGGCCATCCGCGGCGAACTGGCCAACCTTTCCTCGTCCGAGATCGCGGCGGGCGTGCGGGTGCTCTACGGCGGCTCGGTGAACGCGAAGAACGTCGGCGAGATCGTCTCGCAGGGCGATGTGGACGGTGCGCTGGTCGGCGGG
Organism: Mycolicibacterium smegmatis; assembly: GCF_001457595.1. Lineage (GTDB taxonomy): Bacteria > Actinomycetota > Actinomycetes > Mycobacteriales > Mycobacteriaceae > Mycobacterium > Mycobacterium smegmatis. The sequence goes on from NZ_LN831039.1 coordinate 3,223,164, forward strand.
GCGTCCCTGGACGGCGAGCAGTTCGCGACGCTGTCCGCGATCGCCGCGGGCGGACCACTTCCGTAACCCCCTGAACAGGGTGGGCACCGCCACCAGGTAGTCTTGCGGCCATGCAATTGGCCCTGCAGATCGTCCTGGTCGTGACCAGTGTCCTGGTCGTGCTCTTGGTACTGCTGCACCGTGCCAAGGGTGGCGGCCTGTCCACCCTGTTCGGCGGTGGTGTGCAGTCCAGCCTGTCGGGGTCCACCGTGGTCGAGAAGAACCTCGACCGGCTCACGCTGTTCGTCGTCGGCATCTGGTTGGTGTCGATCGTCGGCGTGGCGCTGCAGATCAAGTACAACGTCTGATCCCGCCCGGGCCGGCGGCCCGGGTGGTTGAGCAGGAAAAATCCCCGGTCTTCAGGGGTCGTCAGCGGGGTGTCCCCGCTTGTAGCATCCGATCACCAGCGATCGTCTGGAGTCGTGATGCTCACCAGATTCGCGTCGCCGCGGCTGGTCATCCGACTGGCCCGCACCAGCGAAGCCGCACGGCACTACGTGTTGCGGCTGCATCAGTTGCTGGCCCCGCCCCCGGCCGTCATCACCGAGATGATCGTCTCCGGATGGACCGCGCAGGCCATCACCGCAGCGGCGGATCTGAAGGTCGCCGACGCCCTGGCCGCCGGGCCCCTGTCCGTCGAAGCCCTCGCCCGCGATGTCGGCGCCGATCCCGATGCCCTCGACCGGTTGATGCGCGCACTGGTCAGCCGGGTCGTGTTCGCCCAACGTCGAGACGGGCGATACCGGCTGAACGCGCTGGCCGAGACACTGCGCTCGGATACGCCCGTGTCACTGGCCGGGGCGGCCCGGTTCTACGGTTCGCGGTTGCACCGCGAGGATCTGAGCATGCTGACCGCGTCGGTGCAGACCGATGAGTCGGGCTTCGAAAAGCTGCGGGGGATGGATTTCTGGGAATTCCTCGCGACCACCCCGGAACTCGCGGAGCTGTTCAACCAGGCCATGACCAGCCTGTCGAAGATGAGCGCCCCCGTGATCGCGGCGGCCTACGACTTCACGCCGTTCCGCACGGTCTTCGACGTCGGCGGCGGTCAGGGCCGGCTTCTGGCCGCCATCCTCGACGTGGCGCCGGGAGCGCGGGGCGTGTTGTTCGACCTGCCCGACGTCGTCGCGGAGGCGCCCGCGCTGCTCCGGCAACTCGGGGTCGGCGGGCGGGTCGACATCGTGGGCGGATCGTTCTTCGACAGCGCACCCGAAGGCGACGTGTACGTCCTCAAACACGTCATCCACGACTGGGGCGACGACGACGCCGTGTCGATCCTGCGCAACATCCGGTCCGCGGCGCCCGGTGACGCGCTGATCCTGTTGGCGGAGATCGTGATTCCGCAGCATCATCGCGAAAACCTCGGCAAGCTCCTCGATCTGGAGATGCTGATCGGGGGTGAAGCCCGCGAACGCACCGCCGAGCAGTACCGGCGTCTGCTGGACCGTGCGGGGCTGCGGATGACCCGGATCCTGCCGACCGCGGGACCGCACAGTCTCATCGAGGCGCGCTCGGCGTGAGCGGACTCGAAGCGACTCAGTAGTCGGAGGCCACCTGCGGCTCGGCGGTGCCGAGCAGCGCACGTGATCCCGAGACACCCAGCCGCGTCGCACCTGCGGCGATCATGGCCTTCGCCGTCTCGAGCGTTCGCACGCCACCGGATGCCTTCACTTCGAGGCCGGCGTCTCTGACGGTGCGGGCCATGAGTTCCACGGCGTGAACCGTTGCGCCGCCGGCCGGATGGAACCCGGTTGACGTCTTGACGAAGTCGGCGCGCGCCTCGACAGCCGCACTGCACACCGCGACGATCTCGGCATCGGTCAGGGCGGCCGATTCGATGATCACCTTCAGCACCGTCGGTGCCGGTGCGGCCGCACGCACCGCGGCGATGTCGGCCTGGACCCTGTCGAAAGCTCCCTCTTTGGCGGCGCCGACGTCGATCACCATGTCGATCTCGTCGGCGCCGTGCCGCACGGCGTCGGCGGCCTCGGCGGCTTTGACCGCCGAGCTGTGCTTGCCGCTCGGAAAACCGCACACCGCAGCAACTTTCAGAGTCTGCCCGCGGGGGACCTCGACCGGCAGCATCGACGGGGACACACACACCGAGTACGTGCCCAGTTCCAGGGCCTCGGCGACGAGTGCGTCGACATCGGCTGTTGTGGCCTCGGGTTTCAGCAGGGTGTGGTCGATCACGGCCGCGATCTCGGCAGCGCTCGGATCAGTCGTCGTCACGATTCGTGTCCTTCGGTTCGGTTTTCAGGATGTCTTGGCTTGGCGGTCGAGGACGTAGTTCATGATCAGAGCCGCGACCAGGATGAGTCCCGTCACCAGCATCTGGAAGAACGAACTCAGACCCAGCAGGTTGAACAGGTTGCGCAGCACCGACAGCAGCAGCACGGCGATGAATGTGCCCATGACGCCGCCCTTTCCGCCGAACAGGCTGGTGCCGCCCAGTACCACCGCGGCGATCGCATCGAGCTCCAGACCCGTGTTGGCGGTGGGCTGGCCGATGGTGAGCCGTGCGGTCAGCAACACCCCGGTGAGCGCGGCCAACCCGCTGCAGATGACATACGCCGCGGTGGTGATGCGCTGCACCGGCAGCCCGGACAGACGTGCCGCCTTGGCGTTGCTGCCGACGGCGTAGACGTGTTCACCGAACGTCGTCCGGCGCAGAACCAGACCCACGATCAGGGTGGTGAGCACGAAGATCAGGCCCACGACGGGAATTCCTGCCACGGATCCGGCGCCCAAGAACCGCAGGCCGATCGGGATCTCGGCCGTCGTGGGTGTGCCGTTGGTGGTCAGGAACGTCAGCCCGCGGATGCTCTGCATCCCGGCCAGCGTCACCATGAACGCCGGCAGGGCCAGATACGCGCTCAAACCGCCCATGATCCCGCCGAGGACCAGCCCGCTCATGATCGCGACCACCATGGCCAGCGGCCACGCGATGCCCATTCCGATGAGGATCGCGACCAGCATTCCCGACAGCGCCGCGACGCTTCCGACCGACAGGTCGATGCCCGAGGTCAGGATGACGACGGTCATCCCGATCGCCACGATGCCCGTCAGGCTGGACTGCTGAAGCAGATTCGCCAGGTTCTGCGAGGTGAGGAACTGCGGCGCCGTGACGGACGCGACGGCGAACAGCGCGATGAAGATGAACAGCAGATTGAACCGCACGATGATGTTCTGGCGCCGGGTACGTCCGGAACCGGTTGCGGTGGATGTGGAGGACGTCTCCTCGATGAGGTCAGTCATTGTCGTGCCTTCCTGTGACGACGCAGCGGGCGATGTCCGTGGCTGATGTGGTTCTGGGGTCGAACGCGGCGATGTTTCTTCCCTCGTGCATGACCCAGATCAGATCGCAGTTCTCGGTGAGCTCACTCAACTCGCTGGAGGCCATCAACACGCCGACACCGGAATCCGCCAGCGCCTGAACCTGTTCGAACAGATCACCTTTGGCGCCGATGTCCAACCCCCGGGTCGGCTCGTCGAGGAGCAGGAGATCGATTCCGCGTGCCATCCATTTGGCGAGCACGACTTTCTGCTGGTTGCCGCCCGAGAGCTGACCGACCGGCTGATCGAGGCCGGCGAACTTGACGCCGAGGCGTCGCAGCGCCGGCATGCAGAGTTGCTCGGCTGCTTTCATCGGGTTGACGCGCAACGGGCGCAGTGCCGCGATTCCGGCGTTACGCAGGATCGACTGCTCCAGGAACAGGCCTTGACTCTTGCGGTCCTCGGGTACCAGGCCGATGCCGGCAGCGACCGCGCCGCGTGGCGTCAGCCGGTCGAGTCGCACACCGTTGAGCGTGAGATCCAGGGTGGCTGTGCGGTCACCGAACAGGGTCGCCAGCAGCGTCGATCTGCCCGCGCCTCCCAGCCCCGCCAGCCCGACGATCTCTCCCCGCCCGACGCTGATGTCCGAGACGTCCAGAACCCCGGGAATCGTGGCGCGACGAACCTTCAGAAGCTCGGTCCTCGCGCCGTCCGGACCGGGTCGCCGTGGCGGCAGCGCTTGCAGGCCGCGGCCGATCATCGCTTCGACCAGTTCGTCTTTCGTCACGCTCGCGATGTCGAACACGCCGACGGTCGCGCCGTCACGCATGACGGTGGCCCGATCACCGATCTCCTTCACCTCATCGAGTCGGTGCGATATGTAGATCACCGACTTGCCTGCCGAGGTGAGCTCGCGGATGACGCGGAACACCGCGGCGAGATCGTGATCGGTGAGGGCGGCACTCGGCTCGTCCATGATGACGACGCGGGCGTCGGTGGTGAGCGCCTTGGCGATCGCGGTGAGTTGCTGATCGGCCACGGACAGATTCGCCACCACATCCGACGGTGCGAAGCTTCCGCCGACTCTCTCGATCGCGGCCTGCGCCAGCCTGTCTCGTTTCCGGCGGGCGACGAACGGCCCCCGCTTCGGTTCGTGGCCCAGGAAGAGGTTCTGCGCCACGGTCAGGTCCGGCACGAGATCCAGTTCCTGGTAGATCGTGTTGATCCCCGCTCGGACCCCGTCGATCGGCGAACTGAAGGACGTTTCCACACCGTCGATCACGATCGTCCCGGAATCCGGTGTGTAGGAGCCGGAAAGGATCTTCATCATGGTGCTCTTGCCCGCGCCGTTCTCGCCGAGCAGGCAATGTACCTCGCCGGGAGCAACTTCGAGCGTCGCGCCGTTGCAGGCCTTGGTGCCCGGGAACGTCTTCACGATGTCGTGCATCCGCACGGCGGGAACCAGCGGGGTGTTCACCGCAGGATCGGACAGGGTCGATTCTGTGTTGTGACTCGTCGTCATGTCATTGCTCCAGCACGGCCTGCGCCGTGGGTTCGTCGGTGATCAGAACCGAGCACAGTCCGCTGACCAGAGCGCCGTTGACGACGGGGACCTTCCTTCTGCCCGCTGCCACTGCTATGGCGCAGTTGGCGTTCCGGACGTCGTCCAGGCTCAGCCCGACCGTCCGCTTGTCGATGTCGTCGTAGGCGATCTCACCGTTCGAGGTGATGTAGTGCGCGAGAACATCACCGCAGGCACCCGCCGCTTCCAGGAGGGTGAGTTCGGCCGGTGTGATGGCGCCCGACTCCACCAGCACAGACGTGGGTCCGAGCGCTCCGAGTGAGAACAGCAGGGCATCTGCCTTGCGCGCCCTTGACAGCACGTCCTCGACGAAACCCTCTTCGTACAGGGCGTTTCGGGTTTCTATGCGCTCGACTATCGCGGGAACGGGCAACAGCGTGGCCCGTCCGTGTCCGCTGTGGGCGATGCTGGTCACGATGTTCGCGGCTCTGGTGGGGTGTACCGATCGGCTGACTCCGCCGTTGGCCTGGATCACCTCAATACCGCTCGTCCATCCGGCGGGCAGTACGGCCGCGATGTGCTGCAGTGTGTTGCCCCATGAGACGCCGAGCGTGGTGATCCAGGAGGCGTTGGTCTTCAGGTAGTTCGCCGCTGCGGTGGCCACGTGCCGCCCGTCGACGTCGGGGGCGTCGGGGCCCGGTACGACGACGCACTCACGAAGGCCGAACCGGCTCCGCATGGCGATCTCCAGGTGCGTGCGGCGCGCCTGCGGATGCACGATCCTGATCTCGACCAGCCCGGCGCTTCGCGCCTCGTCGAGCAGCCGCCCGACCTTCCACCGCGTCAGGTGGAGTTCGGACCCGATGTCCTCCTGCGTGCGCCCCTGTTCGTAGTAGCACTGCGCGACGTAGATCAGCAGGTCGGTGTGACTCTTGTCCGTGAGCATCACCGGACCACCCGGAATGACGCACGCGCACCCGCGGCCGCATCGGATCCGCCGTCGACGGTGTCGCACATGATCGGCCGCAACGCCGCGGTGAGCCGCTGGTAGTCGTCGAAGGTCTGCTCATAGAGGAGACTTCGTTTCGGATCGGGTTCGAGCATCCGCACTCGCGGGGCGAACAGACGGGAACCGGCCGTCAGGCTCGGGACGATGCCGGCCCCGGTCGCGGCGATCACCGCGCACGCCCGCAGCGTGAGGTTCTCCCCGATGACCAGCTCGGCCGGGCGGCCCAGCACATCGATCGTCACCTGCTGCCACAACGTGTTCCGTTCGATGCCTCCGGAGAAGACCAGGCGTGAACACGGCACGCCGGATCGCTCGAACGAGTCGATGACACTGCGGGTGCCGCACGCCACGGCCTCGACCATCGCCCGGTACAGTTCGGCCTTCGTGGTACCGAGCGTCAGTCCGATGACCGCGCCGCGCAGCCGGGCCTCACGGTGCGGTGTCCGGTTTCCCATGAAGTAGTCGAGCGCACGCAGGCCGTGGGACGCGGGATCGACCGCGGCCGCCTGGTCGATCAGCCCCGCCAGTTCGTCGCGCGGGACCCCCATGATGGACTCACCTGTCCATTTGAGTACCGAACCACTGGTGACCTGGCCGCCTTCCACCAGCCACTTGCCCGGATTCAACGCCTCGGGATACGGGCCCCACACCTCGTTCGACGTGGTCGGCCGGTCGACCTCGGTGACGATGGCCGACGAGGTACCGGACACGAGCGACACCAGGCCGTCCACGTTGCCGCCGCAGGCCAGAAGCGATACGTGCGCGTCGATCCCGCCCACCGCGACCACGGGCCTGCCGTCGATACCCAGGTCGGCGGCCGCGCTGTCGGCCAGGGGGCCCGCGACACCGCCCACCGGCACGATCTCGTCGGGAAGCTTGTCGATGAGGTCGTCCATCCCCAGCGCGGCATAGAGTTCGGCCGGGAACCGGCCCGCGAGGGTGTCGTAGTTGTACTTGCACACCGCGTTCATCTGCGAGCCGACCCATCGACCTGTCAGCCGGAACGTCAGGTAGTCGACGGCCTCGACGATGCGTGCCGCAGACCGGTACGCGTCCGGGTCGTGCTTCTTGAGCCACATCGCCTTGGGCAGAAGCCATTCCGCGGCATCCGAACCGCCGGACCACTCCAGGATCGGGTGTTGCAGGCAGAGCCGCGCCGTCTGCTCGGATTCGGCGGCACCACGGGCATCCATCCACAGGATGGCGGGGCGCAGCGGTGTGCCCGCCGCGTCGACCACCGCGACCGTGGACGCCGTGGTGGACGCGGCCACGGCGATGACCCGGCCTGCCGCCCGGCACAGTTCACCCGACAGCAGTTCACGCGTCGCCGCGGTGATCGCGGCCCACCAATCCCGCGGATCCTGCTCTGCCCAGCCCGGTCTCGGATGGTGCGTCAGGTAGGGCCGGTGGGTCGAGCCCAGTGCGGTGCCGTCCTCGGTGAAGGCGCCCACGCGGGCACCTTCGGTGCCGAGGTCGATGGTCAAGAGGATGCCCATGCGTCAGACCTCGTTGGGTACGAACAGAACCTTGGACGAGAAGATCGAGCGGTCACCGAGTTGCTGCATCATCCGCGGCAGCTCGGACAGGCCCAGCTCATGGGTGATCATGAACTCCCACTTGAGCTTTCCTGCTGCCATCATGCGCGCCGCGGTGCGCCACTCGTCGCCCGGGAACGGCGCCGAGAAGGAGTTCCACGAGCCGTGCAGGCTGGTCTCCAAGCGCATGAACTTGTTGAAGGTGTCCTTCTCCAAGGTCACCGGCGCGTGCGGGATGCCCACGAAGACCGCGTGTCCGTGTGGGCCGGTGAGGTTGGCGGCCATGTCCGCGGTCGCGGGAACGCCGGCCGATTCGAGCACGATGTCGAAGCCGCGTCCGCCGATGGCGCGCGCGTCCTCGGCATCCTGCACCGCGTCGGTCGCGCCGGCTTGGCGGGCCATGGCTGCTTTCTCCTCGCTGAGGTCGACGGCCACGACCTGGTCAGCGCCGTGCAGTTTGGCCCACTGGATCGCGAAGAGCCCGATCGGCCCGGCGCCGATCACCAGCACGCGGTGTCCGGCGCGCAGACCGGTCTTCCACAGGCCGTGCAGCGCGATCGCCGCGGGATCGAGCATGGCTGCGGCGCGGGGGTCGATACCGGCAGGCAGTTTCAGGAGGTTGCCGACCGGGCTGACGACGTACTGGGCGTATGCGCCGTCGGATCTGCTGCCGAAGTAGTCGTAGTTCTCGCAGAGCCCGAACTCGCCCTTGGCGCAGAAGTCGCAGCGGCGGCACGGGATGAGCGGGGGCACGGACACGAGTTCGCCGATGTCGAATCCCTCGACACCGTCCCCGAGTTCGACGACCCATCCGGAGAACTCGTGCCCGCAGATGATGGGCATCACGTAACCGCCGTTGCGCAGCATCCGCGGGATGTCGGACCCGCAGACGCCGCAGGCCGCCACCTTGAGCAGCACCTCACCTGGCCCGGGACGCGGCACCGGCGCCTGCTCGACGCGGATGTCCCCCGGCGCGTACATGACGGCCGCGGTCATGCTCGCGGGCAGGGCAGGTGGCGCCACCACGGTGGTCGGGGTGGGGGCCTCGGTTGTCATTGACGTTGTCTCCTCGTGTGGTCTCGGAAAGTGCTGTGATCGGCGGTTGTTCAGCGGCTACTCGGCGGCGAAAGTCGACTCACCGACCAGAGCGGATGCGTTGGACTTGTCGACCAGACCCGTTCCGGCGTCGACGAATTCGGGAACAGACTCGCCGCGGGCGACCTTGGCCGCGGTCTGGATGGCCAAACGGCCTTCGGCGTCGGGGTCGTTGAGGGCCGTGGCGACGTACTGGTCACCGTCGGCGATGGCCCGCACGGCCTCCATGAGGCCGTCCACGCCGAAAACCTTGACGTCGGTGCGGTTGTTCTCGGCCAGCACCTGCATGGCGCCGAGCGCCATGTCGTCGTTCTGGGCGTAGACGCCCTTGAGATCCGGATGGGCCTGCAACAGGTCCTGCATGGCGGTGACGGCCTTGGACCTGATGTAGTCGCAGTACGGGCCTTCCACGATGGTGATGTTGGGCCGGCCCGACACCGCCGCCTGGAATCCGTCGCGGCGGTCGCGGGCCACCGCACCGCCCGCGTCGCCCTGGATCTCGATGATCTTGCCGCCGTCGGGCCCGAGCGTGTCGACGGCGGCTTTGCCGACGAGTTCGCCCATCGCCTTGTTGTCGCGGCCCACGAACGACGCCGCGCCGGATTCGACGGGGCGGTCGACGGTGACGACCTTGATGCCCGCTGCCTCGGCCGCGGCGAGCGAGGGGGTGACTCCCTTCGGGTCGACCGGGTTGATCACGAGCACGTTGATGCCGCGCGTGATCAGATCCTGGACGTCGTTGTTCTGCTTGGTGATGTCGCCGTTGGCGTCGGCGTAGAACAGTTCGTCGCCCTGTGCCTGTGCCTCGGCCTTGGCCGCATCGGTGAGCGCGACATAGAACGGGCTCTGCTGGGTCGCCTGGCTGAAGCCGATCTTCAGGGCGCCGTCCACCACAGGCGCGTTCTGGGCCGCATCGTCACCTGGCACGGAGCAGCCGGTGAAAGACAGTGCCATGGCAGCCCCGAGAGCGATTCCTGATAGGGCTTTTGCGAAGCTCACTTTTCCTCCTTGCTTGCGGCGTGTCGGTGGTCTGGGCCGCGGATGACGCACCTCACGTTATGAATGAATTTGTGAGGCCGTCAACATCCGCGCAATTTTTTGCTCATGTGAGCAGAGGCGGCTCGTGGTCGATCCGGCTGGTCGATCGCCGGTATGCGCGGGAGGGGGAGGCCCGGTCTGCGGCGCGTCGTGGCGGCACCGATACTTGTCTCATGGCCGACTCGAATGACACCGCACTCGAACCGTTCGGATCGGTCCAACGGACCCACATCGGCCGGGAGGCCTCCGAGCCGATGCGTGAGGACATCCGCCTGCTCGGCGCGATCCTGGGTGACACCGTGCGTGAGCAGAACGGCGAAGAGGTGTTCGACCTGGTCGAGCGGGCCCGGGTGGAGTCGTTCCGGGTGCGCCGCTCGGAGATCGACCGGTCCGAGTTGGCAGACATGTTCAGCGGTGTCGACGCGCACCAGGCGATCCCGGTGATCCGGGCGTTCACGCATTTCGCGTTGCTGGCCAACGTCGCAGAGGACATCCACCGTGAGCGCCGCCGGGCCGTGCACGTGGCGGCCGGGAAACCGCCCCAGGACAGCAGCCTTGCTGCGACGTACCGCAAGCTCGACGCCGCCGACCTCGACGTCGACAAGGTGGCCGACACGCTGACAGGTGCGTTGGTGTCACCCGTGATCACCGCGCACCCGACCGAGACACGAAGGCGCACGGTGTTCGACACGCAACACCGCATCACCGAGCTGATGCGCCTGCGCCTGCACGGGCACACGCGCACCGACGACAACCGCGACATCGAGACCGAACTGCGCCGCCACATCCTGACCCTGTGGCAGACAGCGTTGATCCGGCTGTCGCGCCTGAAGATCTCCGACGAGATCGAGACGGGCCTGCGCTATTACGAGGCCGCGTTTTTCGACGTCATCCCGCAGGTCAACGCCGAGGTGCGCGATGCGCTGCGCAAGCGGTGGCCCGACGCGAAGCTGCTCGAAGAGCCGATCCTGCGTCCCGGCTCGTGGATCGGCGGCGACCGTGACGGAAACCCCAATGTCACACCGGAAGTGGTGCGGCATGCGACCGGCCGTGCGGCCTACGTCGCGCTGGCGCACTACTTCGAACAGATCACCGCGCTCGAGCAGGAACTGTCGATGTCCGCGCGCCTGGTGAAGGTGACGCCGGCGCTCGCCGCGCTCGCCGACGCCTGCCACGAACCGGCCCGCGCCGACGAACCGTACCGGCGCGCGCTGCGGGTGATCCACGCGCGCCTCACCTCGACCGCGCGTGAGATCCTCGACGAGCAACCCGAGCACGAACTCGACCTGGGCCAGCCGCGGTACCAGACGCCCGCGGAGTTCCTCGCCGACCTCGACGCCGTCGACGGGTCGCTGCGTGCCAACGGCAGCCGCGTGCTGGCCGACGACCGGCTGGGGCGGTTGCGAGAAGCCGTGCGGGTCTTCGGATTCCACTTGTCCGGGCTCGACATGCGACAGAACTCCGACGTGCACGAGGAAGTGGTCGCCGAGCTGCTGGCGTGGGCCGGGGTGCATCCCGACTACACGTCGCTGTCCGAACCGCAGCGCGTCGAGCTGCTGGCCGCCGAGATCGCCACACGTCGCCCACTGATCCGCGAGGGTGCCGACCTCTCCGAACTGGCGCAGAAGGAACTCGGCATCGTCGCGGCCGCGGCCCGCGCGGTCAAGGTGTTCGGCCCGCAGGCGGTGCCCAACTACATCATCTCGATGTGTCAGTCGGTGTCCGACATGCTCGAGGCCGCCGTGCTGCTCAAAGAGGCCGGGCTGCTGGACATCTCGGGATCGACACCCTACGCCCCGGTGGGTGTCGTCCCGCTGTTCGAGACCATCGACGACCTGCAGCGCGGCTCGTCGATCCTGGAGGCGGCGCTTGACCTGCCGGAGTACCGCACGATGGTCGATGCCCGCGACGGTCACCAGGAGGTCATGCTCGGGTACTCCGACTCCAACAAGGACGGCGGCTATCTCGCGGCGAACTGGGCGCTGTACCGCGCCGAACTCGACCTCGTGGAATCGGCCCGCAAGACCGGAATCCGGTTGCGGCTCTTCCACGGACGCGGCGGCACCGTGGGCCGCGGCGGCGGCCCCAGCTACGACGCCATCCTGGCGCAGCCACCGGGAGCGGTGAAGGGCTCGCTGCGGATCACCGAGCAGGGCGAGGTGATCGCGGCCAAGTACGCCGAGCCGCGGATCGCCCACCGCAACCTGGAGACGCTGCTGGCGGCGACGCTGGAAGCCAGCCTGCTCGACGTGGAGGGCCTGGGGGAGGAGGCCGAACCGGCCTACCAGGTCCTCGACGAACTGGCCGCGCTGGCACAACGGGCGTACTCCGAATTGGTGCACGAGACACCGGGTTTCGTCGAATATTTCAAGACCTCGACGCCGGTCAGCGAGATCGGTGCGCTCAACATCGGCAGCCGTCCCACCTCACGCAAGCCGACGACGTCCATCGCGGACCTGCGCGCGATCCCGTGGGTGCTGGCGTGGAGCCAGTCGCGGGTCATGCTGCCCGGCTGGTACGGGACGGGCTCGGCGTTCGAGAACTGGATCGGCACCGACCCGGACGGTGCTCGCCTGCGGGTGCTGCAGGACCTGTACGCACGGTGGCCGTTCTTCCGCACGGTGCTGTCGAACATGGCGCAGGTGCTGGCCAAGGCGGACATGGGGCTGGCGGCGCGCTACTCCGAACTGGTCGAGGACGCCGACCTGCGTGCGCGCGTGTTCGACAAGATCGTCGCCGAACACGACCGCACGATCCGCATGCACCGGTTGATCACGGGGCAGGACGATCTGCTGGCCGACAACGCGGCGCTGGCACGTTCGGTGTTCAACCGGTTCCCGTACCTGGAGCCGCTGAACCACCTGCAGGTCGAACTGTTGCGGCGCTACCGCTCCGGTGAGACCGACGAGTTGGTGCAGCGGGGCATCCTGCTCACCATGAGCGGGCTGGCCACCGCGCTGCGCAACAGCGGATAGCGTCACAGCCCGGTGCGTTTGCGCACCTGGCCCACGACACCGCGCACCGCGTTCTCGGTCATCGCGATGGGCGACATCACGGCCTCACCGATGCCCACCATCGCCTCGACGCGTGACACGATGCCCTCCAACCGCTCGACCACGCCGATCAACCGGGGAGCGAGTTCGTCGATCCGCGTGATGGTGTCGTTGAACCGAGCGAGCGTGTCGTCGAGCCCACCGGTGGTCTTGTTGAGGTCGACCAGGGTGCTGCTCAGTTCGTCGAGCAGGGTCTCCACCTGCTCGACGGTCATGTCGGCGTTCAGCGCAGCCTGGGTGAGGGTCTTGATCCGACCGGAAACCGGGCGGCCGCGACCGTCCCCTTTGTCTGCCATACCCCCCAGTATGGGCAACGGGAGCGCCGAATACGGCGCATTTGCGTGGCGTCCTACAACTTGGCGGCGGCGGCCTCGTCGACCAGCCACACCGTGCGCTCACGGCCCACGGCGCCCGCGGCCGGGATGTCCACGGGATCGGCACCGCCGACCGCCGCGGCCACGGCGTCGGCCTTGGCCTCGCCCGACACCACGAGCCACACCTCGCGCGAGTTCTGAACCGCGGGCAACGTCAACGTGATTCGCCGCGGCGGCGGCTTGGGGGAGTCGGAGACGCCGACGACGAGGCGCTCGGTCTCGCGGACCGCATCGGCGTCGGGGAACAACGAGTTGACGTGCCCCTCGCCGCCCATGCCGAGCAGATGCACATCGAACCCGGGCACCGAGGAGTCGAAGTTGGCGGAGAGCAACTGCGCATATCCGGCCGCGGCGGCCTCGAGATCGTCACCGAACTCACCGTCGCTCGCGGCCATCGCGTGCACGTTCACCGGCGGGATGCCGATGTGGTCCAGCAGGGCCTCACGGGCCTGCTTGTCGTTGCGCTCGTCGTCGTCCTGCGGCACGAATCGTTCGTCGCCCCAGTAGATGTGCACCTTCGACCAGTCGATCTCGCCGCTGCGCTCACGGACCCGCTTGAGCAGGCCGATGCCGGTGCCGCCGCCGGTCAGGACGATCGTGGCCTGACCACGCTCGCCGATCGCGGACGAGATGGCATCCACCAACCGGTCGCCGGCCGCGGCGACCAGCGCCGCAGTGTCCGCGTGACGTTCGATGACGGTGTCGCTCATACGTATTGCACCTTGTCGATTCCTTGCAGGGCTTCGCGGTAGATCTCGTCGGCGTCGAGGCGGCGGAGGTCCTCGGCGAGGCACTCCTTGGCCTCGCGTCGGGCCAGCGGTACCAGCGCGGCCGGCTTGCCGGTCCGGCTCAGCGTCGCGGTGATCCCGTCCTGCGGCCGCGACAGCATCACGGTCTCGCTGGGCCGGTTCAGTTCGACCTTGAGCTCACCGACCGCGCGCGTCACCGGCCCGTCGATCCGGCTGGCCAGCCAGCCGGCCAGGATGTCCAGTGCCGGTTCGTCCTTGAGCCCGGACACCACGGCCGAGGAGACCGGCTCGAAGGGCTCCTGGTCGACGGCGGCCGCCAGCAGCGCACGCCAGTAGGTGACGCGACTCCACGCCAGGTCGGTGTCCCCGGGGCTGTAGGCCTTGAGCCGGCTCTTGATGCACGCCAGCGGATCGGTGCCGTTGGTGGCGTCGGTGATGCGGCGAATGGCCAACTTACCCAACGGATCCTCCGAGGGGACCGCGGGCGCCACGGCCGGCCACCACGCCACCACAGGGGTGTCGGGCAGCAGGAACGGCAGTACCACACTCGCCGAGTGGTCGGCGAGTTCACCGGACAGGCGCAGCACCACGACCTCACCGGCGCCGGCGTCGTGTCCCACGCGCAACTGCGCGTCGAGGCGCGGCGCGGCGGCGTCTCGGTCGCCGGGGACCACCACGATCACGCGGCAGGGATGCTCACGGCTCGCGAAGTTGGCCGCCTCGATCGAATCCTCGACCAGATCCTCGGTGTGCGGGGCGATCACCAGCGTCAGCACGCGGCTGAGCGTCAGGGCGCCGCCCTCTTCGCGCAGTCCGGTGATCTTCTTGTTGACGTCGTTGGTGCTGGTGTCGGGCAGGTCGACGATCATCTGAGCCCTCGCTTCGTCACGGACGTCTCCATTCCCGGCCCGTGCGCCGCAGCATCGCGTCGGCGGACGGCGGCCCCCACGTTCCGGACTCGTACGGTTCGGGCTTGCCGTGCTGTGCCCAGTATTCGAGCACCGGATCCAGGATCTCCCAGGACAATTCGACTTCTTCGTTCACCGGGAACAACGACGGTTCGCCGAGCAGCACGTCGAGGATCAGGCGCTCGTAGGCCTCGGGGGAATCCTCGGCGAACGCCGAACCGTACGAGAAGTCCATGTTGACGTCACGGACCTCCATGGCACTGCCGGGGACCTTCGAGCCGAAGCGCAGCGTGATGCCCTCGTCGGGCTGCACGCGGATCACCAGCGCGTTCTGGCCGAGTTCCTCGGTCATGGTCGCGTCGAACGGCAGGTGCGGAGCCCGCTTGAACACCAGCGCGATCTCGGTGACCCTGCGGCCCAGGCGTTTTCCGGTGCGCAGATAGAACGGCACGCCCGCCCAGCGCCTGGTGTTGACCTCGAGGGTGATGGCCGCGTAGGTCTCGGTGGTCGAGTCCTTGGCGAAGCCCTCCTCGTCGAGCAGGCCGACGACCTTCTCGCCGCCCTGCCAGCCCGCAGAGTACTGGCCCCGCGCCGTGGTCTCATCGAGCGGCTCGGCGAGTTTCACCGCCGAGAGGATCTTGATCTTCTCGGTCTGCAACTCGTGCGGGCTGAAGCTGACTGGCTCCTCCAGTGCGGTGAGCGCCAGCAACTGCAGCAGGTGGTTCTGGATCACGTCGCGCGCGGCGCCGATGCCGTCGTAGTAGCCGGCCCGGCCCCCGAGGCCGATGTCCTCGGCCATGGTGATCTGCACGTGGTCGACGTAGTTGTTGTTCCAGATCGGCTCGTAGAGCGCGTTGGCGAAGCGCAGCGCCAGGATGTTCTGGACGGTCTCCTTGCCCAGGTAGTGGTCGATGCGGAACACCGACTCCTCCGGGAACACGCTGTTGACCACCGAGTTGAGCTCGCGTGCGCTGCCGAGGTCGTGGCCGAACGGCTTCTCGATGACCACACGGCTCCACCGGCCGTCGCGCGGCTTGGCCAGGCCCGATTTGCGCAACTGCTCGCACACCACCGGGAAGGCGTTCGGCGGAATCGACAGGTAGAACGCGTGATTGCCGCCCGTGCCGCGCTCGATGTCGAGCTTGTCGAGGGTCTCGGCCAGACGCGTGAACGCGGTGTCGTCGTCGAACGTGCCCTGAACGAACCGGATGCCCTCGGCCAGGCGGTCCCAGACCTCCTGGCGGAACGGAGTTCTGGCGTGCTGGCGCACGGCGTCGTAGACGACCTGACCGAAGTCCTCGTCCTCCCAGTCACGCCGGGCGAAGCCGACGAGCGCGAAGGATGCCGGCAGCAGACCCCGGTTGGCGAGGTCGTAGATGGCCGGCATCAGCTTCTTGCGCGCGAGGTCGCCTGTGACACCGAAGATCACCACCCCGCATGGCCCCGCGATGCGCGGCATGCGTTTGTCGCGTTTGTCGCGAAGGGGGTTGTGCCAGGTGGTGTCCGGCCGGTCGTTGACCGCTGTCATTTCTTCGCGGCGTCGAGTTGGCCCTGGGTCGCGTCGAGCAGTTCCTGCCACGACTTCTCGAACTTCTCCACGCCCTCGTCTTCGAGGACACGGAACACGTCGGGCAGGTCGATGCCGATCGCGGCGAGCTTGTCGAAGGTCTCCTGCGACGACGCGGCCGTACCGGCGATCGTGTTGCCGGTGATCTCGCCGTGGTCGGCCACGGCTTCGAGGGTCTTCTCCGGCATGGTGTTGACCGTGTTGGGAGCCACGAGTTCGGTGACGTACAGCGTGTCGGAGTACTCGGGGTTCTTCACGCCGGTCGAGGCCCACAGCGGACGCTGCACGCGGGCGCCGTCGGCCTTCAGCTTTGCGAACCGGTCGCTGCCGAACACCTCTTCGTAGGCCGCGTAGGCCAGGCGGGCGTTGGCGACGCCGGCCTTGCCGCGCAGCGCCAGTGCCTCGTCGCTGCCGATCTTCTCCAGTCGCGCGTCGATCTCGGTGTCCACGCGGGAGACGAAGAACGAAGCGACGGAATGGATCTTGGACAGATCGTGGCCGGCTTCCTTGGCCTTCTCCAGGCCTTCGAGGTAGGCGTCCATCACCAGGCGGTGCCGCTCGACCGAGAAGATCAGCGTCACGTTGACCGAGATGCCCTCGGCGATCACGGCGCTGATGGCGGGCAGGCCCGCCATGGTCGCGGGGATCTTGATCAGCAGGTTGGGCCGGTCGACGATCTTCCACAGTTCGATCGCCTGCAGGATCGTCTTGTCGGTGTCGTGCGCCAGGCGCGGATCCACCTCGATGGACACCCGGCCGTCCACACCGTCGGAGGCCTCGTACTCCTTGGCCAGCAGATCGCACGCGTTGCGCACGTCGTCGGTGGTGACCGTGCGGATGGTGGCGTCGACGTCGGCGCCACGCGCGGCCAACTCGTTGACCTGGGCGTCGTACGCGGTGCCCTTGGACAGTGCGGCCTGGAAGATCGACGGGTTGGTGGTGACACCGACAACGCTGCGGGTGTTGATCAGTTCGGTGAGGTTGCCGGTCTGCAACCGGTCACGCGAGAGGTCGTCGAGCCACACGGATACGCCCGCGGCACTCAGCGCCGCGAGATTCGGGTTCTGAGCCATGATTTGCCTCTTCTGCTAGTTGTTCGGTGCCCGATCAGTTCTCGAGCGATCGCTCCGCCGCAGCGGCCACCGCTTCCGGGGTGAAACCGAACTCGCGGAACAACGTCTTGTCGTCGGCCGACTCGCCGTAGTGCTCGATCGAGACGATCTCGCCGGTGTCGCCGACCAGCTTGTACCAACTCTGCGCCACGGCGGCCTCGACCGCCACACGCGCCGACACCGCGGGCGGGAGCACCGAGTCGCGGTATTCCTCGGGCTGCGACTCGAACCACTCGACGCACGGCATCGACACCACGCTGGCGGTGATTCCCTTGTCCGCCAGGATCTTCTGCGCTCCCACCGCGAGCTGCAGCTCCGAACCGGTGCCGATGATCACGACATCCGGGTTCTTCTCGGGCGTGCCGCCCAGCACGTATCCGCCGCGGGCCACACCCTCGGGGTCGGTGCCTTCGAGCACCGGGATCGGCTGGCGCGTCAGGATCATGCCGACCGGGCCGCTGCTGGAGCCGCGCTCCAGCACGCTCTTCCACGCGTAGGCGGTCTCGTTGGGGTCACCCGGGCGCACCACCGACAGGTTCGGGATCGCGCGCAGTGCCGCGAGATGCTCGATCGGCTGGTGGGTCGGGCCGTCCTCACCGAGACCGATCGAATCGTGCGTCCACACGTAGATCGGGTCGATGTCCATCAATGAGGCCAAACGCACCGCGGGCCGCATGTAATCCGAGAACTGCAGGAAGGTTCCGCCGTAGGCGCGCGTCGGGCCGTGCAGCACGATGCCGGACAGGATCGCGCCCATCGCGTGCTCACGCACACCGAAGTGCAGCGTGCGCCCGTACCAGGTGGCGTTCCAGTCCTCGGTGGAGATCGACGGGGGACCGAACGAGTTGGCGCCCTTGATCGTGGTGTTGTTGCTGCCCGCGAGGTCGGCCGAACCGCCCCACAGCTCGGGCAGCTTCGGCCCGACCGCGGAGAGCACGGCACCCGAGGCCGCGCGGGTCGCGACGGGCTTGGCGTCGAGGTCCCAGTGCGGCAGATCGGCGTCCCAGCCCTCGGGCAGCTTGCCTGCCAGCAGGCGGTCGAGCAGCTCCTTGCGCTCGGGCTCACGCTGGGCCCACTCGTCGAAGGACACCTGCCACTCGTCGTGGGCCTTCTTGCCGCGGGCGACGAGCTCGCGGGTGTGCGCGATCACCTCGTCGCGCACCTCGAAGTTCTTCTCCGGATCGAAGCCGAGGATCTTCTTGGTGGCGGCGACCTCGTCGGCGCCGAGTGCCGAGCCGTGCACGCCGCCGGTGTTCATCTTGTTGGGCGCGGGGTAGCCGATGATGGTCCGCAGCGCGATGAACGACGGCTTGTCGGTGACCTTGCGGGCCTCTTCGAGCGCCTGCTCGATGCCGACGACGTTCTCGCCGCCCTGCACTTCCTGCACGTGCCAGCCGTAGGCTCGGTAGCGCGCGACCACGTCCTCGCTGAAGGCGATGTCGGTGTTGTGCTCGATGGAGATCTTGTTGTCGTCCCAGATGACGATCAGGTTGCCCAGCTGCTGCGTTCCGGCCAGCGACGACGCCTCGCTGGTGACGCCCTCCTCCATGTCGCCGTCGGAGGCGACGACGTAGATGTGGTGGTCGAACGGGCTGGTGCCGGGTGCGGCGTCGGGATCGAACAGGCCGCGCTCGTAGCGGGCGGCCATCGCCATGCCGACGGCCGAGGCCAGACCCTGGCCGAGCGGCCCGGTGGTGATCTCGACGCCCTTGGTGTGGCGGAACTCGGGGTGGCCCGGGGTCTTGGAACCCCACGTGCGCAGCGATTCGATGTCGGAGAGCTCCAGACCGAAGCCACCGAGGTAGAGCTGGATGTACAGCGTCAGGCTCGAATGCCCGCAGGACAGGATGAAGCGGTCGCGACCCAGCCAGTGCGTGTCGCTGGGGTCATGGCGCATCTGCCGCTGGAACAGCGTGTACGCGAGCGGCGCGAGGCTCATCGCCGTACCCGGGTGGCCGTTGCCGACCTTCTGTACCGCGTCAGCCGCGAGCACCCGTGCCGTGTCGACGCTGAGCGTGTCGAGATCGGTCCAATCGTCGGGGTGGTTGGGCTGGGTGAGAGCGGTGATCTCTTCGGCCGTGGTCACGACTCACTCCTAATTCATCTTCGTGATCGAACTTGCACTTGCTTCTTCACCAAACACCCTAGTGTGGTCCGGCCCATCCGATGCATGTCGGCCATCGGCGAATACTGGGGATTCGTCTACCCGGATTTCGCCGCGCCGACGCCGGGCCGAGCGCCAACCGACCCTGCGATTCGGAGCTTGCGCGGCGGCCGTCTACCATCGTCCGTAGTAGAAGCCACGTGACGCCACCTGAGGAGTTATTTGCGTGAGCATTCGCGAGCGCCGGCTCATCAGCTGGACGCCACGCCGAATCCGGACCACTTTCCTGGCCTATTTGGCGCTGACGAAGCCGCGGGTCATCGAGCTGTTGCTCGTCACGACCATCCCGGCCATGTTGTTGGCGGACCGGGGCACCGTTGACCCGCTGCTGATCCTGAACACCCTGGTCGGCGGCATGCTGGCCGCGGCAGGCGCCAACACGCTGAACTGCGTCGCCGATGCCGACATCGACAAGGTCATGAAGCGCACCGCGCGCAGGCCGCTGGCCAGGGCGACGGTGCCCACGCGGCACGCGTTGATCTTCGGCCTGGTGCTGACGGTGACGTCGTTCTGCTGGCTGTGGTTGTCCACCAACCTGCTGTCCGGGCTTCTCGCGGTCGCCACGATCGCGTTCTACGTCTTCGTCTACACCATGCTGCTCAAGCGCCGCACCTCGCAGAACGTGGTGTGGGGCGGTGCCGCGGGCTGCATGCCGGTGATGATCGGCTGGTCGGCGGTCACGGGCACCATCCAGTGGCCGGCGCTGGTGATGTTCCTCATCATCTTCTTCTGGACGCCACCGCACACGTGGGCCCTGGCGATGCGCTACAAGGACGACTACAAGGCCGCCGGTGTGCCGATGCTGCCCGCGGTCGCCACCGAGCGCCAGGTGACCCGGCAGATCCTCATCTACACGTGGCTGACCGTGCTCACCACGCTGGTGCTCGCGCTGGCCACCGGATGGCTGTACGGCGCGGTGGCGCTGCTGGCAGGTGCCTGGTTCCTGGTGATGGCCCACCAGTTGTACTCCGGTGTGAAACGCGGCGAGCCGGTCAAGCCGCTGCGGCTGTTCCTGCAGTCCAACAACTACCTGGCCGTGGTGTTCTGCGCGCTGGCCATCGACTCGGCGCTGGCGCTCCCCACCCTGCTGTAGAGCGGCTGCTGTAGCCGGTGGGGCGGCGACACCGGGCCGCCGCCCCCGCCACTCACGGGATCAGGACGATCGAACCGACGGTCTTGCGGCCCTGCAGATCGGTGTGCGCGCGCGAGGCCTCGGCCAACGGGTACGTGCCACCCACGGTGATCTTGATGGAGCCGTCGGCGATCGCGTTGATCAACTCACCCGCGCGCCACGAGAACTCGTCGGCCGTGCGGGTGTGGTGCGCCAGCGTGGGCCGCGTCAGGAACACCGACCCCGCGGCGTTGAGCCGCTGCGGGTCGAACGGCGGCACCGGGCCGCTCGACGCGCCGAACAGCGCGAGAGTGCCGCGCACCGCGAGGCTCGCCAGGCTCGCGTCGAACGTCGTCGCGCCCACGCCGTCGTACACCGCGGCCACACCCGCACCGCCCGTGAGCTCACGGACCCGCGACGCGAACGGCTGCGGATCGTCGGGGTCCGGGTAGTCCAGCACCTCGACCGCGCCCGCCTGACGCGACAGTTCGGCCTTCTCGGGTGTCGAGGCCGTGGTGATCACACGGGTCCCCAGGCTCGTCGCCCACTGCGTGAGGATGAGCCCGACGCCGCCCGCGCCGGCGTGCACCAGGACGGTGTCCGACGGCTGCACCGGGTAGGTGGACTTCAGCAGGTAGTGCGCGGTCATACCCTTGAGCAGCGCCGAGGCGACCGCCTCGGGCGCGACGCCGTCGGGAACGTAGGCGACGAAATCGGCAGGGGCGACGCAGTAGTCGGCGTAGGCGCCCACGGCGTTGGCCGTCACCACACGGTCACCGACCTTCAGGGCCGCGACGTCGTTGCCGATGGCGGCCACCGTGCCGCACACCTCGGTTCCGACGACGAACGGCAACTCCCGGGGATACAGCCCTGACCGGAAGTAGGTGTCGATGAAATTGACGCCGATCGCGTCGGCTTTGATCAGAACCTCGCCGGGCCCGGGGGAGGGCTCGGGGCGTTCGACGTAGTTGAGGACTTCGGGTCCGCCGGTCTCGGCGACTTCGATGGCATGCACGCCACCTATCATCCACTCGTGAAGCTCGCCCGTCCGGATGTGTTCCATCCCCGCGTCGTCCTCGCGTCCTGCCCGGCTTTGCCAGAAGGCGACGGCGACGACGACGGGCTCGTGGCCGCGCTGCGTCATCGCGGTCTGCATGCCCGGTGGCTGTCGTGGGACGACCCGGAGACCCTGGACGCGGATGTGGTGATCCTGCGGGCCACGTGGGACTACACCGAGCGCCTGCCGGAGTTCCTGTCGTGGACCCGTTCGGTGCGCAATCTGCTCAACGCCCCTGAGATCGTCGAGTGGAACACCGACAAGCGCTATCTCGGCGATCTCGCGCGCCTCGGTGTGCCGGTGGTGCCGACGGCGTTCTTCGCGGTCGGTGAAGAGGTGCAGATCCCGGCGGGGCCGGGCGGCAGGCTCGACGGCGAGATCGTGGTGAAACCGGCCGTGGGCGCCGGGTCGGCCGGGGCGTTGCGGTTCTCCGACCGTGTCGGGGCGCTCGCGCACGCCGTAGCGCTGCAGGGACAGGGCAAGGCGGTGCTGGTGCAGCCCTACGATCCCCGGATCGCCGATGGCGAGACCGCGCTGGTGTTTCTCGGCGGCGAGGAGTCGCACGCGTTCACCAAGGGCCCGCTGCTGCCGCCGCCCGGTCAGTCGCCCGCCTTCGACCCGTCGGGCACCTACGCCGAGGAGACGCTGTGGCCTGCCGATCCCGACGAGCAGGTGTGGCGCGTCGGCAGACTCGCGGTGTGGGCGGTGACGCGGTTGTTCGACATCGAACCCGAGGACCTGCTGTACGCGCGGGTCGATGTGATCGGCGGCAGGGACGATCCGCGCCTGCTCGAGCTGGAACTCGTCGAACCGTCGCTGGGTTTCCGCCAGCTCGCCGCCGATGCGCGGGCCGGTGCCGAGCGTGAGTTCGCACTCGGTGTCGAGCGCGCGCTGCAACGTTTCGGGCTCGGGCCGCTGTCACACCGCAGCACCTGAGCGCAGCCGGATCTAGTCGGGCAGGCGGGTGCCGGTCGCGATATCGAAGCGGTGCACGTCGCGTGCGGACAGTTCGACCGCTGTGCCCGTGGGGATCTCGGACAGCGACGGGGCGTCCACCACGCTGGTGAGCCGGAGTTCGCCGGAACGCACCGTGACGATCGCGCGGGGACCGAGCAGTTCGACGAGTTCGACGGTGGGCGCGGCCGAAGCGGTTGTGGCGGTGGTCTGGACGGGCCGCAGGGTCAAATCGTCGGGCCGCACGCCGACGGTCACCGCTGCGGCATCGGGCCCGCCGACGCGGATCCGCAAACCGGATTCGGTGCGCAGTTCACCGCCGCTGACCGCGCCGTCGACGAGGTTCATCTTGGGGCTGCCGACGAACGTCGCGACGAACGTGTCGGCGGGCCGGCGATAGACCTCCTCGGGCGGTCCGGCCTGTGCGATCTGGCCGTCGCGCATCACCACGATGCGGTCGGACAGCGTCATCGCCTCTTCCTGGTCGTGCGTGACGTACAGCGACGTGATGCCGAGTCTGCGCTGCAGGCGCAGCAATTCGGTGCGCGTCTCCACGCGCAGCTTGGCGTCGAGGTTGCTCAGGGGCTCGTCGAACAGGAACACCGCGGGTTCGCGGATGATCGCGCGGCCGATCGCGACGCGCTGCTGCTGACCGCCGGATAGGTCCTTGGGTTTGCGTGACACCAGCGCACCCAGACCGAGCGACGCGGCGATGTCGTCGGCCCGCTTGAGCGCCTCGGCGCGGGGAGTCTTGGTGGCGCGCAGCGGAAACGCGATGTTCTCCCGCACCGTGAG
This sequence comes from Mycolicibacterium smegmatis, assembly GCF_001457595.1. Lineage (GTDB taxonomy): Bacteria > Actinomycetota > Actinomycetes > Mycobacteriales > Mycobacteriaceae > Mycobacterium > Mycobacterium smegmatis. The sequence continues at coordinate 3,246,522 of NZ_LN831039.1, forward strand.
ATGTGGGTACAGCGCATAGTTCTGGAACACCATCGCGATGTCGCGGTCGCGCGGTTCGAGCCTGGTCACGTCGCGGTCGCCGATGTGGATGGTGCCCGAGGTCACCGGTTCCAGGCCCGCGAGCATCCGCAGCGAGGTGGTCTTGCCGCAGCCCGACGGCCCGACCAGCACGGTCAGGCTGCCGTCGGCGAGTTCCAGGTCGAGGTCCTTGACCACCGTGACTGCGCCATAGGACTTCTCGACCTTGGAGAAGGTCACCGATGCCATTGTCTTCTAACCTCGCTTGTCTAGTACTTGACCGCGCCGCCGCTGATCCCCTGGACCAGGCGTCGCTGGATGAAGAAGCTCGCGATCACGACGGGGATGATGGCGATCATGATGGCCGCGCTCATGGTCCCGATCTGGACGCCGCGGAACGTGTTGAAGTTCGCGATCGCCACGGGCAGGATCGCGGCGTTTCCCGGTGCCAGGATCAGGCCGTAGAACAGGTCGTTCCACGACAGCGTGAACCCGAAGATGCCCGCGGCGCCGATGCCCGGATACACCTGTGGCAGCACCACCATCCGGAACGCCTGCCAGCGGGTGAACCCGTCCACGCGGGCCTGCTCCTCCAGCGAGGGCGGCACGGCCTCGAAGAACCCGATGAGAAACCATGTGACGAGCGGTAATACGAACGACAGGTGCGCGAAGATCACCGGCGCCAGCGTGTCGGTCAGCCGCAGCGCGTGCGCCATGGTCAGGAACGGGAACACCATGACCGCGGGCGGCACCACCTGCGCGGCCAGCATGCCGAAGCGCGTGAGTGAGCCGCCGGCACGGTATTTCGCGATCACGTAGGCACCCATGCTGCCGACGATCAGGCTGATGCTCACCGTGACGACGCCGACCAGCGCGCTGCGGCCGGCCGCGGCGAAGATGCCCGAATCCAGCACGGCCTGCCAGTTGTCGAGCGTCGGGCGGAACACGAACAGGAACGGTTCGCTCATCTGCGCGGGCGATTTGAAGCTCGCGAGCGTGACCCACACGATCGGGAACAGCACGAAGAGGAACGCGACGGTGAGCACCGTGATGCGAAGCGTCTCCAACCAGCGCGGCCGGCTCATCGGGACGGGGTCCTCTCTCGCGTGCGCTCCATGGTCCGGAACGCCACCACGATCACCGCGAGCACCAGCACGAGCACGATGAACGCCATGGCGCTGGCCTGCGCCAGCCGGAAGAACTGGATGCCTTCGAGATACATGTAGTACTGCAGGGTCTGGGTTTCGGTGCCCGGGCCGCCACGCGTGGTCGCGTAGACGTACTCGAAGACTCGCAGCGCGTCGAGTCCGCGCAGCAGCACGGCCACCGTCAGCACGGGGGCCAGCATCGGGATCAGCACGCGGCGCAACCGGTACACCGGCCCCGCGCCGTCCACGCGCGCGGCCTCCATGGGTTGCTTGGGCATCGATTCCAGCCCGGCGAGGATCAGCAGCACCATGAACGGCGTCCACTGCCAGATGTCGATGAACGCCAGTGTCAGCAGCGCCCGTCCGGAACCGAAGAAGTCGTGGTCGGCGCCTACGGCGTGCAGCAGTGCGGGCACGGCGCCGATCTGGTCGTTGAGCAGGAACCGGAAGATCAGGCCCACGGCGATCGGGGTGATGAACATCGGCGCCAGCACGATCGCGCGCGACAGGTCCTTGGCCCAGCGCTGCTGGTGCAGCGCGAGCGCGAGGGCGAAACCGATGACCAGCTCACCGCACACCGCGATCACGACGTAGGTCGCGGTGGTCGCGAAGGCCTCCCAGAACGCCGGATTGCTCAGCGCGGTCGCGAAATTCGCGGTTCCGACGAAATCGGGGGGTTCGCGGTCGGTGAGCTTGTAGTCGGTGACGGACAGGTAGGCCGCGTAGCACAGCGGGAATCCGACGGCCACGGCGAACAGGGCCAGCAGCGGCATGAGCATGCCGTACTTGAACTTCATCTGCGGCCTTTTCTCGACGTGGCCGCCGGGTTCCCCCAGGTCACTTCTGGATCCGCTCCACCGCGGCCTGGGCGTCACGCAGCGCGTCGGCGACGCTCTTGTTACCGGCGGCGGCGTCGTTGAGCTCGGTGCCCACCGCCTGGATCATCTCCTCGCCGCCCTTGCCCTGTGTGAGCGGGGCTGCGTCGCTGAGGATCTCACCGACCACGCGGTAGTAGTCCTCGCCGTACCCGTCCTTGAGCACCTTCTCGTTGGTCAGCGAGCTCTCGCGGACCACCGCACCACCCTTGGCGACCCGCTCGGCGTCGATCTCGGGCGAGGTGATCCACGAGATGAACGCCCACGCGGCGTCCGAGGCGGCCGAGTTGGCCGGGATGGCCCAGCTCCACAGGCCGAGCGCCGACTTGCCGCCCGGGATCGGCGCCAGCGCGAACTGGCCCGCGCGCTCGCCGGACGCCCCGGCGGGGTCGTTGAGTGCGGGCAGGTTCCAGTTGTAGCCGACCATCGACGCGGCCTTGCCGCTGGAGACCGAGCGGAACGCCTCGTCGAAGCCCCACGCCAGGCTGTTGGCCGGAGCGGCGGTGCGGTAGGTCTCGATGTAGGCGTCGAGTGCGCGGGCGGCCTGTTCGGTGTCGAGCGTCGGGTTGCCGTCCTTGTCGTAGATGGACCCGCCCGCGGCGAACAGCCAGTTGGCCCATTCCTCGAAGATCTTGTAACCACGCTGCGGTTGCATCGCGATGCCGGCGCGATCGGCGGTCTTGAGCTGCTGCGAGGTGCGCACCAGCGCGTCGAGGTCGGTGGGCACCGACGCGCCCGCGGCGGCCAGGTCGTCCTTGTTGTAGATGTAGCCCAGCGCGTAGTTGTAGAACGGCACGCCGTAGGTGGTGCCGTCGACGTCGGTGATGTCGGTCAGCGACGGGAAGAAGTCGTCGGGCCGGAAGTCGGTGGTCGCGGCGATGCGCTCGTCGAGCGGCTGCAAAAAGCCCGCGTCGGCGAAATCGTCCATCCACGGGTTGTCCACCACGATGAGGTCGTACGCCGGTTGCGCGGCCTGGAACGACGACACCAGCCGGTCCCGCATCTGGTCGAACGTCATGGTCTCGATGTCGACCTTGATGTCGGGGTACTTCTCGTTGAACTGCCCGACGAGGCCCTGCACGATGTCGGTGTCGGGCACGTTCTCCATCAGCACACGGACGGTGGCCGAGGTATCGGTGGGCACGTCGCCCACACCCGAGGTCGCTTCGTCGTTGGCGGGACCACCGGTTCCGGCGCAACCGGACAGCACCAGACCGGCGGCCACGGACATCGCGGTGATCGCGGTGATCGCCGGCCGCCTGCGGCGCCGGCGCAGTTGTGGAATCTTCATCTGTTCTCGCTTTTCTGGTGGGGGATGGGCAGTTGAGCGTGACGGGCGATCAGGCTCAGTCCATGTAGGCACCGCCGTTGACCGACAGCGCCTCTCCGGTGATGAAGCGGGCATCTTCGGAGACCAGGAACGCCACCGCGCGGGCGACGTCGTCGGGAGTTTGCAGGCGGCCCAGCGGCGTCGCGTCGATCCAGGACTGGCGTACGCCGTCGGGCGTCGAGCCGCTGAGTTTCGCCTCCCACTCCAATTCTCGTGTCTGCATCGGTGTTGCCACGAAACCGGGGCAGACACTGTTGACCGTGATGCCGTGTGCGGCAAGTTCGAAGGCCATCGCCTGGGTGAGGCCGAGCACGCCGAACTTGGACGCGACATAGTCCGCGAGGAACGGTACCCGGCCCTGCTTTGCCGCCATCGATGCGGTGTTGACGATCGTGCCGCGCACACCGGTGCGGATCATGGCGCGGGCCGCGGCCTGACCACAGAAGAACACGCCCTTGAGGTTGACGTCGAGACTGCGGTCGAGTTGTTCGGCGGAGATGTCGACGAAGTGCGCCATCGCGGAGATGCCCGCGTTGCTGACCCAGGCCCCCAGCCCGATGCGGTCGGCGACGTCGTCGGCCAGTGCGGACGCCTGCGCGGGATCGGTGACGTCGAGACGCGCCGACTCGTGGCCGCTGCCGCTCAGGGATGAGGCCGTCTCGTCGGCCGCGGCGACGTCGACGTCGGTGGCGACCACACGCCGGCCGCGTTCGGCGAGCGTGGTGGCGATCGCGCGGCCGATGCCGGATCCGGCGCCGGTGACGACGACGGTGCTGGGGGTGTCGGGAGTGCTGTTCGCGGGGGTGCTCATGACCGGGCCTTTCGCGCCATGCGGTGGGATACGGGGGTGAGAACGTCGCCGAGGGTGCGCCATTCGGCGTAGGCCTCGGCGTAACGGTCGACGTGCCGCGCGTCGGGGACGACGGGGTCGCCCAGCGTCTGGAAGGCCTGTGTGCTGTCCCAGTCGCCGAGCAGGCCGATCCCGACCGCCGCGATGACGGCCGCGCCGAGCGAGGCGCCCGGGTGGCCGATCACGGGGATCAGCGGCGTGCCGAGAACGTCGGCGAGGATCTGCTTCCACAGCACCGAGCGGCTGCCGCCGTTGGTGACCATGGCGCGTTCGAGGCTGACGCCCATGTGGGCGAACACCTCGGTGTGGTGCCGGAACCCGAACGCGATGGCCTCCAGCACCGAGCGGTACATGTCGGCGCGCGTGTGGGACAGGTCCAGGCCGACGAACGCGCCGCGCAGATCGGGATCGTGCAGCGGGCTCTTCTCGCCGAGAAAGTAGGGGAGACAGAGAACTTCGGCGGGCGAGCGGGTCTGCGCCTCGTCGTCGAGTGCGACGAGGTCGTGGCCGCCCGACAGCGTCTGGAACCATCGGATGAGGCTGCCGCTGGTGGCCATGCAGCCGTTGGGCAGCCAGCGGCCCGGCACGGGATGCGCGTCGAGGTACAGACGCGCGTCGACGACGGGACGCTCGCTTGCGGCGAGGATGTCGCCTGCGCCGCCCAGCTTGACCAGACAGTCGCCGGGGCGGTTGACGCCTGCCGCATACGCCGACAGCACGTGGTCGGCGCCGCCCACGATCAGCGGCAGCCCGGCGGGCAGGCCCGTGGCCTCGGCCGCGGCCGGACTCAGCTCACCGGCCTGCTGTCCCGGCGAAAGCACCCGTGGCACAAGATCTGTCGAGAGGCCGGCGGCGGCGAACATGGGGTCGAACCGGCCGCCGTCGAGCATGCCGAGGCCGGATTCGATGGCCCAGTTGAGCTCGACGTGCGGTGCGGCGCCGAGCGCCATGAGAACCCAGTCGTAGGAACCCACCAGGCGCGCGGTGCGCTGCCAGCAGTCGGGTTCGTTGCCGCGCAACCACAGCGCGGTGGGCGCCACGGACTGCTGCGTGATCGCCGATCCGGTTGCGGCCAGGACGGTTTCGTCATCGATACGCTCCTTGAGCGTGTCGATCTCGCGGGTCGCGCGCGCGTCGTTCTGAAGAATCGCGCGTCGCACGGGGTTGCCGTCGCGGTCCACGGCGACCACGGCCGGGACCATGCCGGTGGTGGCCACGGCCCCGACCCGGTCGGGGGAGATGCCCGATTCGGCGAGTACGGCGCGGATGCCCGCGTGGGTGTTGGCCAGCCACTGCCACGGATCGGCCTCGGCGTGTCCGGGTGCGTCGGAGTGCAGGGTGGTCTCGCCGGTGGACTGCGCCACGATGCGCGCGGCGTCGACGTCGACGAGGACGGTCTTGGTCCCCGTGGTGCCGATGTCGACACCGATCGTGAACTCCGGCATGCCGTCCTTCCTGTCGGGTTCCTGACCCACTGGTGTGCGGGTGCGATCACCCTACAACGATGCTGTTAGATTCTCACAAGATATGTGTGACAATCACGCGAAGTCACGAAGTTCCTCAGCGTGATTGTGATTTAGTAACATCACGTCGTTTCCGTCTGCCGAAGTGAGAGGCGCCCCATGACCAGTTGGCTCGATGACGTATTTGCTGTGCGCAAGCCTGTGATCGCGATGCTGCACCTGTCGGCACTGCCGGGCGATCCGGGGTTCGACTCGGCCGCGGGCATCGGCGCCGTGGTCGAGCGTGCGAAGAGCGAGCTGGCGGCGCTGCAGGAGGGTGGCGTCGACGGCGTCATGATCTCCAACGAGTTCAGCCTGCCGTACCTCACCGAGACCGAACCGATCACCGCCATCACCATGGCCCGCATAATCGGTGAGTTGCTGCCCGAGATCTCGGTGCCGTACGGCGTGAACGTGCTGTGGGACGGGCGGGCGTCGATCGACCTCGCGGTGGCCACGGGCGCGCAGTGGGTGCGCGAGATCTTCACGGGCGTCTACGCCAGCGACTTCGGCCTGTGGAACACGAACGTGGGCGCTGTCGCGCGCCACCGGCACCGCATCGGCGGTGACCACGTCAGGCTGCTGTTCAACATCGTGCCCGAGTCCGCGGTCTACCTCGCCGACCGCGATCTGGCGTCCATCACGGCGACGACGGTGTTCGCGACCAAGCCCGACGCCATCTGCGTGTCGGGGCTGACCGCGGGCGCCTCGACCGACCGGCAGGCGCTGCAGGTGGTCAAGAACGCCGCGGGCGAGGTGCCGGTGTTCGTCAACACCGGCGTGCGCGCCCACAACGCGGCCGAGCAGCTCGCGATCGCCGACGGTGCGGTGGTGGGCACGTACTTCAAGGAGGACGGGGTCTTCGAGAACCGCGCGGTCGTGTCCCGGGTGAGCGAATTGATGGACGCCGTCAAGGGTTTCCGGAAGACCCTGTGACCCACCCGGCCGACACCGAGCTGCGACGGCTGGCGGTGAAGGCCGCCGAACGCGGCGCCGACGTGTGCCTGCGTCACCTCGGTGAACTGGTCTCCGTCGCGACCAAGAGCGCGGCAGGCGACGTCGTGACCGCGGTCGACCGTGCCGCCGAAGAGGCCGTGCGGGCCGTGCTGCGCGAGGCCCGCCCGGATGACTCGATGCTCGGCGAGGAGATCGCCGAGCACACCGGATCCGGTCCGCTGCAGTGGGTCATCGACCCGCTCGACGGCACCACCAACTACACGCGGCGCATTCCGTACTTCGCGACCTCGGTCGCGGTGCGGCGGGTCTCCGACGGCACCTGGCTGGCCGGGGCCGTGTGCGCGCCGGCCCTGGGCAGCACCTGGAGCGCGGCCAGAGGCGAGGGCGCGCAACTGGATTCGATCACCCAGTCGGCGCAGCTGCCGCTGCAGCTGATCGATTCGACGGCCCGGCTGGTGGGCACGGGCCTGTCCTACGATCCGGGCCTGCGCCGCCGCCAGTTGCGGGACCTGGGTGCACTGGTCTGCGAGTACACCGACATGCGCCGGTTCGGCGCGGCCGCGGTGGACCTGTGCCTGGTGGCGCAGGGCAGCCTGGACGCGTTCGTCGAGGCCGATCTCGCGGTGCACGACTGGGCGGCTGGCGCACTGATCGCCGAGGAGGCCGGCGCCGAGGTGACGCGGCCGTGCGCCGAGGGGGATCCGTTGTCAGCGCGCTGGCGCTGACCTGGCGTTGACGCACACCACCTGTACGCCCGCGGCCTCCAGCGCCTTGACGGTCGGGTTGTTGGGGGTGCTGTCTGTCACCAGCACCGAGATGCTCGACACCGGTGCGACATTGGTCAGCTGCACACGTCCGAGCTTGGTGGCGTCGGCGGCCACGATGATCCGGTCGGCCGAGCGCATCGCGGCCTGCTTCACGTTGCCTTCCTCACGGTGGTACTCCGAGGCGCCGCGCTTGCCGTCGACCCCGGCGATGCCCATCACGTAGGTGTCGCAGTTGTAGCGCAGGTAGAAGTCCTCGGCCTCGGCGCCGATGAGGCTCAACTCGCCCGGGCGCACCTTGCCGCCGGTCAGCAGGATCGTGGTGTCGGGTTCGTCCGCCAGTTCGACGGCCACCAGCAGGCTCGGCGTGATGATCGTCAGGCCCAGCCCCCGGCCGCGGATCGCGCGCGCGACCGCAAGCACGGTGCTTCCGCTGTCGAGGATCACGGTCTCCTGCGGCGTCAGCAGATCGGCGACGGCGCGCGCGATGTGCAATTTCTCGTCGGCCGACTCGGCCGCGCGCGCGGCGAACGAGGGTTCGGTGGCCTTGCCGCCGAACGCGATCGCGCCACCCAGCACCCGGCGCGCGATGCCCTGGTCTTCCAGGCGTTCGATGTCGCGCCGGATCGTCATGGCCGAAACGCCGAATTCGTCGGCGAGCGACGTGAAGTCGACCTCGCGGTCAGTGTGGATGCGCGCTGCGATCGCCGCGCGGCGGGCGTGCGCGCTCAGACCGGGTGCCATTCGGTCAGCGTAGAACACGGCTGTGAAACGTTCACAATGATCACACGATGTGCCTCGAACGGCGTCCGGATTGTGATCAGGCAACAGGGGCGGGAACAGCCACCCGTGTGCGCTCCCGCATCGAGGCCCACAGTGCCGCGGTGGCCGCGGTGCACAGACCGGCGCCCGCGACGTGCACGGCCACCAGCGCGGCCGGGACACCCGTGTAGAACTGCACGACACCCACGAGTCCCTGCGCGCAGATCAGGGCGACGAGCACCCCCAGACGCACCATGACCGGCCGGGCCGCACCCGTCGCCGCGAGCCCGAAGCCGAGGGCGATCACCAGCGAGAGATAGGCGATCAGCAGCGACGAGTGCATGTGCACGAGCGTGGTGATCTCGACCTGCAGACGCGGAACGGGTGCGTCGATGCTCTTGTCTCCCGCGTGCGGGCCTGCGCCGGTGACCAGCGTGCCGGTCACCAGCACCGCGGCGAGTGCGACCGCGCTCAGGACCGTGAGGTGGCGCAGCGGCGCGGGCACCCGGGTGCGGGTGATGCCGTCATCGGGTTGACCGATCTTGACGAAGAGCAGCACCGCGAGCCACACCATGACCATCGAGGCGATGAGATGGATGGCGACCGTCCACCACAGCAGGCCGGTCAGCACCGTGATGCCGCCGATGACCGCCTGCACCACGGTCGAGGCCGGCATGAGCCACGCATAGACGAGGACCTCGCGGCGGCGCCGGGCACGCGTCACGGCGAGCACGGCGGCCGCGGCCGTGAGCACCACAAGGAACGTGATCATGCGGTTGCCGAACTCCACCACCTGGTGCACCACGGCCACCTCGGCGTGCGGCACCGGGGTGAAACTCCCCGGGAAACACTGGGGCCAGGTGGGGCAGCCCAGGCCGGACGCGGTGACGCGGACGATGGCGCCGGTGACAGCGATACCGCCCTGGGTGAGGATCACCAGGAACGCGATGAGGCGCTGAACCCGGAGGCTGGGCAGGGGCAACAGATCGACCAGCCGCAGGAAAATTCGTCCGACGGACACGGCCCGATCGTAGATGACGCCAAACTACAACTTGTAGTAGGGGCTCAGGTGAACCGGAACAAGCGCAGCGCGCACACCGCGGAGACCCCGCCCCACACCGCGAGCACCGCGATGCCGAACCAGTCCACCGACAGCGTCATGGCCTGGCTCAGCGCCTCGGTGAGCGCGCCCGATGGCGTCAGCCGGGCCACCCAGGCCAGGGCCGACGGCACGGCCTCGGTCTCCAGTGTCAGCGCGCCGAAGCCCGCGAACACGAACCACAGCAGGTTGGCCAGCGCGAGCACGATCTCCGAACGCAGCGTCCCACCCAGCAACAGGCCCATCGCCGCGAAGCCCGCGGTGCCCAGCGCGATGATCACCGCGCCCAGCGCCAGGCCCGCAAGCGGGGGACGCCAGCCCAGCGCGACGCCGATGGCGCCGAGGAGGACCGCCTGCAGGAACACCACGGCCACCACGGCCAGTGACTTGCCCGCGATGATGCCCCAGACCGGAAGTGCCGTCGCGCCAAGGCGTTTCAGTGCGCCGTAGCGGCGGTCGAACGCGACCGCGATGGCCTGGCCGGTGAACGCGGTGGAGATCACCGCGAGCGCCATGATGGCAGGCGTGAACGCGCCGGCCCGGTCGTCGCCGAACGAACCCAGCGGCAGCAGCGTGAGACCGATCAGCAGGGTGATCGGGATGAACATCGTCAGCAGCAGTTGTTCGCCGTTGCGCAGCAGCAGGCGCAACTCCAGGCCGAACTGCGCGGCGAGCATCTTCTGCACGGTCGCGGGCCGCGGGTCGGGCGTGAAGGTTCCTGGCGCGAACCGGTTGGCCGCTGGGCTCGTCACGATCGCAACTCCCGTCCGGTCAGGTCGAGGAAGACGTCTTCGAGGCTGCGCTGCTCGACGCGCATGTCGGTGGCCAGCACGTTGACGCGGGCACACCACGCGGTCACCGTCGCCAGCACCTGCGGATCGATGTGGCCCTCGACCAGGTACTCACCGGGTGCGGCCTCGACGGCGTTGTAGCCCTCGGGCAGTGCGGCGACCAGAAGCGACAGGTCGAGCTTGCGGGGTGCGCTGAACCGCAACTGGTTCTCGGCGCCGCTGCGCATGAGCTCGGCCGGTGTGCCGGTGGCGACCGCGACGCCGTGGTCGATGATCACGATGCGATCGGCGAGTTCCTCGGCCTCGGTGAGCTGATGCGTCGTCAGCACCACGGTGACGCCGTCGCGGCGCAGCGCGTCGATCAACTCCCACACCACGATCCGGGCGTGCGCGTCCATCCCGGCGGTCGGTTCGTCGAGGAACACGAGTTCTGGACGCCCCACCACAGCGCAAGCGAGCGCGAGGCGCTGCTGCTGGCCGCCGGAAAGGCGGCGGTAGGTGGTGCGCGCCGAGTCGGTGAGCCCGAGGGTGTCCATGAGCCAGGCCGGGTCGAGCGGGTCGGCCGCATACGAGGCGACCAGGTCGAGCATCTCGCCTGCGCGCGCGGCCGGGTATCCGCCGCCACCCTGCAGCATGACGCCGATGCGTTCGCGCAGCCGGGCGTTGTCGGCGATCGGGTCGAGCCCGAGGATCCGGATGCTGCCCGCGTCGGCGCGCACGAATCCCTCGCACATCTCGACCGTGGTGGTCTTGCCCGCGCCGTTGGGGCCCAGCAGTGCCAGCACCTCGGCGCGCTGGACCTCAAGGTCCAGTTCGGACACCGCGGTGGTGGACCCGTACCGCTTGGTGACCCCGCGCAGTAGTACAGGAACGTCCGGAGAACGTGTTGAGCTGGCGGCGTCGGAACGCCCGGAACGCGGTGTCACGGGGATTCAGCGTAGGCGTCGTCGGCTGGGGCCGGTTGCTCTGGTGGTCGGGCGGGCGGCTCTGGCGCGGGACGCCACGGCAACCGCCGGTAGGTCAGGGCGATCAGCAGCAGCACGGTGACCGCGCTCGCCAGGGTTGCCATGACGATCTGGAACAACGTGAACCGGTCTCCGTTGGCCGTGGGCCCGAAGATCCCGACGATCAGCGTGATCGCGATGGTGGCCCCGCGGAAACCGGGCCGGGTCGCCCATGCGGCCAGCGGGATGATCGCCCACAGCAGGTACCAGGGTTGCACGACCGGGAACAGCAGTACGGTGCCGCCGAGCGCGACGCCGAGGCCGCCGACCGGGTGCAGACGTCCGCGCAGCACCGCGAACAGCAGCCAACTGACCAGGATCGAGATCATGAACACACCGATGGCGCGGGTCAGGCCCAGCACCGCGGTGGTGTGGTCGCCGAGGCCGAGCAGGATCCCGACCTGACCGGTGCCGAGCGCGATGAGCGTGGGCGGCGACATCCAGCTGCGCACCACGTTGGCGGTACCGAGCGTGAACAGCCAGCCGAAGCCGAGGCCGCTGGCCCACCCGATGACGGCCATGACCGCCAGCGAGATGGCGCCGAGCGACGTACACGAGATCACGAACGCCTTGACCGTGCCGCCCCACCGCCAGGCCAGGGCCATCGCGACGAAACCCAGCGCGAGCAACGAAGGAAGTTTGACCTGTGAGGACATCGCGATCAGCACGGCGCCCAGGACGAGCATCGCCATGGGCTGCCATCGCTGCCACTGCGCGCGGCCGCTCGGCCAGGCCGGCGGGCGCGGCAGCAGCGGCTGGGCGGCGTCGATGCCGCGCAGCGCGAACTCGGTGCCCGCGAGCATCAGCCCGAGCATGAGCGCCTCGTTGTGGATGCCTGCCACCAGATGCATGAACAGCAGCGGGTTGCACGGTCCGAGCCACAGTGCGCTGACCTCGGCGACGCCGCAGCGGCGGGCCAGGCGAGGAGTCGCCCACACGATCAGCCCGACGCCGATCAGCACCACCAGCCGGTGGCACATCACGGCCTCGACGATGTTCTCACCGGTCAGCGCCGAGATGCCCTGACCGATCCACAGGAACAACGGCCCGTACGGCGCGGGCGTCTCGCGCCACAGGTTGGGCACCGACAGCGTGAACACGTGGTCGAGGCCAAGGCCCGTCGCGGGGCCCACCCGGTACGGGTCGAGGCCCAGCACCGCGATCTCGCTCTGCGCCAGGTAGGAGTACACGTCGCGGCTGTACATGGGCGGCGCGATCAACAGCGGCACGGTCCACAGCATCAGCGTGTGGTCGAGCTGGCTGCGGGACATGCGCCGCTTGCCCAGCGTGTACCGCCCGAGCATGAGCCAGGCCAGCGCCATCATCACCGCGCCGGTCGTGGTCATCGTGAGCGACACCGTCTGGATCCGCGACGGCAGGTTCAGGAGGCGCACCCCGAACGTCGGGTCCTGCACCACGGGGCGTGCGCCCGCGCCGAGCGCGCCGATGGCCATGAGCACCGTTCCCGTCGCGCCGAACAGCCGGGTACGGCGCATCGACAGGATTTCGGCGTCGTCGAGGGGCGAGGCGACCGCGTGTTCGTCGCCGTGCCACCGGGCGATCGACGAGCTGAAGGACGACAGGCGGCTGGCCATCACAGCAGCGTAACCGGCGCAGAATACGATCCACTCCAGCTGACGGTGGCCGATGTCACGTAAGGGTGCCCTTGGTGGAACCGCCGGACGAATTCCGTCACAATGGTGTTGTGAAATTACGCGGAGGCGCCACGAGTCCGGTCGCGACCGGTCCGTCGGTTCCTGCTGCCGACGAGGTTCCCGGCGTGATTTCCACAGCGGACGGCCAGACCCGGCGGGCCATCATCAAGCTGCTCCTGGAGGGCCCCATCACCGCGGGCCAGATCGGTGAGCGGCTCGGGATCTCCGCCGCGGGCGTGCGCCGCCACCTCGACGCATTGATCGAGGCGGGCGACGCGCAGGCCAGCGCCGCCGCGGCGTGGCAGCACACCGGCCGGGGCCGCCCCGCCAAGCGGTACCGGTTGACCGCGGCGGGACGGGCCAAGCTCGGTCACAGTTACGACGATCTGGCCGTCGCCGCGATCCGGCAACTGCGGGAGATCGGCGGAAAAGACGCGGTGCGCACGTTCGCCCGACGCCGGATCGACACGATCCTCTCGGGAGTAACCGCGGGGTCCGGTGATGTTGCACAGACTGCCGAGCGTGTGGCGGACGCGATGACCAAGGCGGGCTACGCGACCACCACGGCACCGGTGAGCGGGCCGATCCGCGGCGTACAGATCTGCCAGCACCACTGTCCGGTGTCGCACGTGGCCGAGGAATTCCCGGAACTGTGCGAGACGGAGCGCGAGGCGTTCGCCGAGATCCTCGGCACCCACGTGCAGCGCCTGGCCACCATCGTCAACGGTGACTGCGCGTGCACCACCCACGTCCCGCTGGACCTCGACCCGCCCGGCGAGCACGCAGACCACCCGAAAGACGTCCGGAGCACAGCCCGCGACCGGACGACCACCCCTAGCGATCAAGGAGCGTCGACATGACGACCACCCCCGAGACAGCACCACTGACCCAGGAAGAGACCATCGCGTCCCTGGGTAAGTACGGCTACGGCTGGGCGGATTCCGACGTTGCCGGCGCCAGCGCGCAGCGTGGTCTCAACGAGGCGGTCGTACGCGACATCTCGGCCAAGAAGAACGAGCCCGAGTGGATGCTCGACATCCGGTTGAAGGCGCTGCGAACCTTCGACAAGAAGCCCATGCCGACCTGGGGATCGGACCTCGACGGCATCGACTTCGACAACATCAAGTACTTCGTGCGGTCCACCGAGAAGCAGGCGGCCTCGTGGGAGGAACTGCCCGAGGACATCCGCAACACCTACGACAAGCTGGGCATCCCGGAAGCCGAGAAGCAGCGCCTGGTCTCCGGTGTGGCCGCGCAGTACGAGTCCGAGGTGGTCTACCACCAGATCCGCGAGGACCTCGAGGCCCAGGGCGTCATCTTCCTCGACACCGACTCCGCGCTGCGTGAGCATCCCGAGATCTTCAAGCAGTACTTCGGCACCGTGATCCCGGCCGGCGACAACAAGTTCTCGGCGCTGAACACCGCGGTGTGGTCGGGCGGTTCGTTCATCTACGTCCCGCCGGGTGTGCACGTCGACATCCCGCTGCAGGCCTACTTCCGGATCAACACCGAGAACATGGGCCAGTTCGAGCGCACGCTGATCATCGTCGACGAGGGTGCCTACGTGCACTACGTCGAAGGATGTACCGCGCCCATCTACAAGAGCGACTCGCTGCACTCGGCCGTCGTCGAGATCATCGTCAAGGCCGGCGGCCGCTGCCGCTACACGACCATCCAGAACTGGTCGAACAACGTCTACAACCTGGTCACCAAGCGTGCCCGCGCCGAGGCGGGCGCCACCATGGAGTGGATCGACGGCAACATCGGCTCCAAGGTGACCATGAAGTACCCGGCCGTGTGGATGACCGGTGAGCACGCCAAGGGCGAGGTGCTCTCGGTGGCGTTCGCCGGCGAGGGCCAGCACCAGGACACCGGTGCCAAGATGCTGCACCTCGCGCCGAACACGTCGAGCAACATCGTCTCGAAGTCGGTCGCGCGAGGCGGCGGACGCGCGTCCTACCGCGGCCTGGTCCAGGTCAACAAGGGAGCACATGGGTCGCGCTCCTCTGTGAAATGCGATGCGCTGCTGGTCGACACGATCAGCCGGTCCGACACCTACCCGTACGTCGACATCCGCGAGGACGACGTGACGATGGGTCACGAGGCCACGGTGTCCAAGGTCAGCGAGGATCAGCTGTTCTACCTGATGAGCCGCGGGCTGACCGAGGACGAGGCCATGGCCATGGTGGTCCGCGGCTTCGTCGAGCCGATCGCCAAGGAACTGCCGATGGAATACGCGCTCGAGCTCAACCGGCTCATCGAGCTTCAGATGGAAGGTGCGGTCGGCTGAGTATGGCTTCGCAACTCACACAGGCGTCCGAGGGTTCCGCGAAGAGCGGCTCGGTGCTCAACCTGAACAAGGGCGAGGTCTTCACCTCGTTCGACGTCAACGCCTTCGAGGTCCCGCACGGGCGCGACGAGATCTGGCGGTTCACGCCGCTGCGGCGGCTGCGCGGTCTGCACAACGGCACCGCGGGCGCCGACGGCAAGGCGACCGGCAGCGCGCTGATCGAGGTCAGTGAGCGCCCCGGCGTGACGATCGAGACCGTCGAGCGCGGCGACGAGCGCCTAGGCCAGGGCGGCGTTCCCGCCGATCGTGTCGCCGCACAGGCATTTTCGTCGTTCAGCAACGCGACGGTGGTCACCGTCGGTCGCAACGTGCAGGTGGACGAGCCCGTCGAGATCACCATCACCGGTCCCGGCGAGGGCAACACGGCCTACGGGCACGTGCAGGTCCGTGTCGAGGAACTCGGCGAGGCCGTCGTGGTGATCGACCACCGGGGCAGCGGAACCTACGCCGACAACATCGAGTTCGTCGTCGGCGACGCCGCGACGCTCAAGGTGGTGTCGATCGCCGACTGGGCCGACGACACCGTCCACGTCAGCACGCACCACGCCACGCTGGGCAAGGACGCGGTGCTGCGGCACTTCGCGGTCACGCTCGGCGGCGACGTCGCCCGGCTCACCGGACGCGTGCGGTTCGCGGCACCCGGCGGCGACGCCGAACTGCTCGGCCTCTACTTCGCCGACGACGGTCAGCACTTCGAGTCCCGGTTGCTCGTCGACCACGCCCAACCACACTGCCGCTCACACGTGACGTACAAGGGTGCGCTGCAGGGCGATCCGGCATCGGACAAGCCCGACACGCACACCGTGTGGGTCGGCGACGTGCTGATCCGCGCCGAGGCCACCGGCACCGACACCTACGAGGTCAACCGCAACCTGGTGCTGACCGACGGGGCGCGTGCCGACTCGGTGCCCAACCTGGAGATCGAGACCGGTGAGATCGTCGGCGCCGGACACGCAAGCGCCACCGGCCGATTCGACGACGAGCAGTTGTTCTACCTGCGGGCCCGCGGCATCCCCGAGGATCAGGCGCGCCGTCTGGTGGTGCGCGGGTTCTTCGGCGAACTGATCCAGAAGATCGCCGTGCCCGCCGTCCGCGACCGCCTCACCGCGGCCATCGAACACGAACTTGAGCTAACCGAAGGAATCAAGCACTGATGAGCACCCTGGAAATCAAGGACCTCCACGTCAGCGTGGCCGCCACCGAGGGGACCGAGGAGATCCCGATCCTCAAGGGCGTCGATCTCACCGTGAACTCGGGGGAGACCCACGCCCTGATGGGTCCCAACGGCTCCGGCAAGTCCACGCTGTCGTACGCGGTCGCGGGCCATCCCAAGTACACCGTCACGTCGGGCTCGATCACGCTCGACGGGCAGGACGTGCTGGAGATGAGCATCGACGAGCGGGCGCGCGCCGGGCTGTTCCTGGCGATGCAGTACCCCGTCGAGGTTCCCGGGGTGTCGATGTCGAACTTCCTGCGCACGGCCGCGACCGCGGTGCGTGGCGAGGCCCCCAAGCTGCGGCACTGGGTCAAAGAGGTCAAGGCCGCGATGGACGAGCTCGAGATCGACCCGGCGTTCGGTGAGCGCAGCGTCAACGAGGGCTTCTCCGGCGGTGAGAAGAAGCGCCACGAGATCCTGCAGCTGTCGTTGCTCAAGCCCAAGATCGCGATCCTCGATGAGACCGACTCAGGCCTGGACGTCGACGCCCTGCGTGTGGTCAGCGAGGGCGTCAACCGCTACGCCGCGGCCACCAATGGCGGCGTGCTGCTGATCACGCACTACACGCGCATCCTGCGCTACATCCAGCCGCAGTTCGTCCACGTGTTCGTGGGCGGGCGCATCGTGGAATCCGGTGGGCCCGAACTCGCCGACGAGCTCGAACAGAACGGATACGTGCGCTTCACGCAGGCAGCAGCCGCAGGGGCCTGACGGTGACGGCCGCGAAGACGCTCGACGTGACGGCGATCAGGGCCGACTTCCCGATCCTGAGCCGGGTGATGCGCGGCGGAAATCAGCTGGCGTATCTGGATTCCGGCGCGACGTCGCAGAAACCGCTGCAGGTGCTCGATGCCGAGCGTGAGTTCCTGCTGACCTCCAACGGTGCCGTGCACCGCGGCGCGCACCAGCTGATGGAGGAGTCCACCGACGCCTACGAGCAGGGACGCGCCGACATCGCGGCCTTCGTGGGTGCCGACCCGGATGAGCTGGTGTTCACCAAGAACGCCACCGAGGCCATCAACCTGGTGGCATACGTGCTGGGGGACAAGCGTTTCGAGCGGGCGGTCGGTCCCGGTGACGTCATCGTCACCACCGAGGTCGAGCACCACGCCAACCTGGTTCCGTGGCAGGAACTCGCCGAGCGTACGGGTGCGACGCTCAAGTGGTACGGCGTCACCGACTCCGGGCGCATCGACCTCGACTCGCTCGAACTCGACGAACGCGTGAAAGTCGTTGCGTTCAGCCATCACTCGAACGTCACGGGTGCCGTCGCGCCGGTCGCCGAACTGGTGTCGCGGGCCAAGGCGGTGGGTGCGCTGACCGTTCTGGACGCCTGCCAGTCGGCGCCGCACCAGCCGGTCGACCTGCATGCGCTCGACGTCGACTACGCGGCGTTCTCGGGGCACAAGATGCTGGGCCCCACCGGCATCGGCGTGCTCTACGGCAGGCGGGGCCTGCTCGACGCGATGCCGCCGTTCATCACGGGCGGTTCGATGATCGAGACCGTGACGATGGAGAAGACGACCTTCGCGCCGGCGCCGCAGCGTTTCGAGGCAGGCACCCCGATGACCTCGCAGGTGGTCGGACTGGCTGCCGCGGCAAGGTATCTGACCGCTCTGGGCATGCCTGCCGTCGAGGCGCACGAGGCCGAACTGGTCGCGGCGGCCCTCGAAGGGCTCGCCGGCGTACCCGGCGTGCGCATCATCGGGCCGACCGCGATGGAAAACCGCGGATCCCCCGTGAGTTTCGTGGTCGACGGGGTCCATGCGCACGACGTGGGCCAGGTCCTCGACGACGACGGCGTAGCGGTACGCGTCGGGCACCACTGCGCCTGGCCGCTGCACCGCCGGTTCGGCATCGCGGCGACCGCGCGGGCATCGTTCGCGGTGTACAACACCCTCGACGAAGTGGACCGCCTGGTGGCAGGCGTGAAACGTGCTGTGGAGTTCTTTGCGTGAGACTTGAGCAGATGTACCAGGAAGTGATCCTGGACCACTACAAGCATCCGCATCACCGCGGGTTGCGGGAGCCGTTCGGTGCCGAGGTGCACCACGTCAACCCCACGTGCGGCGACGAGGTGACCCTGCGTGTCACGCTCAGCGACGACGGTGAGAGCGTCGAGGACGTCTCGTACGACGGCCAGGGCTGTTCCATCAGCCAGGCTGCCACCTCGGTGCTGACCGATCAGGTGATCGGCCAGAGCGTGGGCGATGCGTTGAAGACGGTCGACGCCTTCACCGAGATGGTGTCGTCGCGCGGCACCGTCGAGGGGGACGAGGACGTGATCGGTGACGGCATCGCATTCGCCGGCGTCGCGAAGTACCCGGCACGTGTGAAGTGTGCGTTGCTGGGCTGGATGGCTTTCAAGGCGGCCGTGGCCGAAGCGCGGCCTTTGGACGAAACGCACGCAACGCTGGCGGAAGCCGGTGAGAGGGAGGACAACCGATGAGCGAGCCTGCTTCCGAGGAGCTGCTCTTCGACATCGAAGAGGCCATGCGCGACGTCGTCGATCCCGAACTCGGCATCAACGTCGTCGATCTCGGTCTGGTGTACGGCATGAACGTCGAGCAGGGCGAATCCGGCAAGGTCGCGTTGATCGACATGACGTTGACCTCGGCCGCGTGCCCGCTGACCGACGTGATCGAGGACCAGTCGCGCACCGCGCTGGTGGGCGCCGGTCTGGTCGACGAACTGCGGATCAACTGGGTGTGGAACCCGCCGTGGGGACCGGACAAGATCACCGACGACGGGCGCGAGCAGTTGCGCGCACTCGGTTTCACCGTCTGATCAGTCGTTCGGCAGTAGCACTCGCACCTCGTACGGCGCGAGTTCGACGGAGCCCGAATCCGGTGCAGTGACCGTGATGGGTGCGCCGGTCTTGTTGATGATCAGAAGTTTTCGTGTCCCGTCCGGTGTGATGAACCCCTGGGCGTGCACTCGCGGGTCGGGGTGACCCTGGCGCCCGGTGATCGTCGGGACCACGGCATCCCCGGGCCCGAAGTGCCGCAGCAGGTAGGCCAGGGCGTCGTACCGCGCATTGGGTTTCCCGGTCTCCCAGTCGATCAGGCTGGCGCCGGGGATCATCGCGGGATAGTCCATGAACTCGGCGACGCCCACCAGGTCGATACCGAGTTCGACCAGTCGCACCCACAGGTAGGACTGCACCGCGGCGCTCAACGCCCAGTACTCGTCGGAGATGACGGGCTCGGGGTTCATCAGGTCGGCAGGGAACGTGCCGATCTCGTTGATGAACGTCAACGTCTCGGGTGCGATGCGGCGCCGTATGGAGTCGATCAGGCGGACCTGCTCGACGAATCCGTCGGCCTGCGCGAAGTAGATGTCGCGCCAGTGACTTTCCGGTGCGTTCGGTTCGGGGCGCAGCGGATCGACGATCTCCGGATGAGCGTAGAAGTGGAACGACATGGCGTCGGGTGCGGTGCCGTGGCGATGATTGGCGGGATCGAGGAACGTCCAGAAGTATTCGGGGTTCTGGTGCTTGTGGGTCAGGGACAGCCCGACGAACTTCATCTCCGGGTCGAGCGGGCGCAACCGGTCGACCACCGCGTCGAACAGGGCGGTGTAGGTCTGCGGTGACATGCCGCGCATATCGGGTTCGCACAGCACCTCCCAGAATGCGAAGCGGTAGTGATGTCCCGATTCGTGCCACTGCCCGTGCTCGTCGGTGAATCCGCCGGCGATGTACCAGCTCGCAACCCGGTAGAAGTAGTCGGCCACCTCGGACATGGTCGGGTCGCGCAACTCGGTGCCGCGCTCGTAATCCCAGACGATGGTGTCCGGATCCTCGGGCACCGCAACGGGATCGGTGAACATCCAGGCGGGAATGGTCGCGAAGTTGGCCACCACCGGTCGGCCCTCGGTCGCCGCCATGACATCCTCGACGAACGGGTCGAGCAGGCCGAAGTCCCAGTGCGTGGTCTCGGCGGTCGGTGGACTCAGTTGTGCCACCGACAATCTGGGGTGGGAGAACCACGGCAGGAACCGCACCAGGTCGGCGCGCAGGTCGCGCAGCGCGCCGAATGCGCGTGAGTGGATCGGTGACCCCCGGCGCAGCGGGGGAGCGGTCCATACGTGCGTGGTGAGGGTGGTCCGCGACAGCCGGGTGGTGGTCTCCCAGCGGACGTCGATGCCGACCGTCACGCGTGCCCTGAAGACGTGGCCGGGAAGCCGAGAGCCGGCAGGATCGCCTGATCGACGATCGCCTCCAGCGCGGAGCCGTCGGGAAGCTCCCCTGTGTCGATCTGGTGCTTGATCACCAACGCCTCACCGATATCGCAGACGATCGGGGTGACCGATCGCGGAGCGATCTCACCGGTGGCCGCGTAGTGCTCGATCACGGTCTGGGTGAAACGGTTGCCGTGGGTGCCGAAGACGTCGCGGTACAGCGCGTCGACCAGATCCGGTCGTCGGCGGCGTTCGGCGAGAACGGCCGCGACCGCCGGGGCGGCCGGGCCGGACAGCCAGCGCGTCAGCTGATGGAGTGACCGTAGGAGATCGTCCCGAAGGTGACCGCCCTCGACGGTGACTTCCTCACGGGGACAGGCCGCGGCGAGGGCGTCGATCAGCAGATCGTCCACCGACGCCCAGTGCCGGTAGACCGATGTCTTGGCCGCCGACGCCCGGCGGGCGACGCCCTCGACGGTCAGCCCCGCCAGTCCGGCGACCGCCACCTCGGCCAGCGCCGCGGCTCGGCAGTCCGCCTTGAGTTGGTCTCCGGTTCGCCGCACGGGGCCACGATAGCTACGCAGTCATAGCTACGCAACCGTATCTATCATCAGAGCGCCGCGGCGGCGGCGCGCAGGCGTCCCTCGAGATCGCCGACGCCCGACAGGTACAGCGGCCCCGCGCCGTCGGCCAGCAGTTTGCGCAGCCGGGCGACACCCCTGGCGTCGACGCGTCGCGGCCTGAGCAGGCGCTCGATGATGTCGTGGATGGTGGCTTCGGCGGCTCTGATGTTCGCCACGTGAACGGGCACCCGAGGCGTCATCCATACCCGCCGCTCATGAGCGTCGGTGAGGAAACGGCTCAGCGTCCGTGCGAGGCAACGCCTTTCGTGGTCGGATTCCAGACGCGCGGCGTGGATGGCCAGCGCGGACCCGGGTTTCCCGACGAAACCCAGCGATATTTGGTCGTCGTAGCGGCCCGCGCACAGCCGTGCGGTGAGCCTTGTGGTCAACGACCCGGTGCCTGCGCTTGTTCTGAGAGTGTCTTGTGTGTATGACATGGGGAGTCTCCTTGCGATCGAGTGGGGTGCGGCATGAGGAACTGGGGCATGCCGTAGGAGCGGATGTGCCGTGGGGTCTCGCGGCAGTGCGGATCCTCCGCCACCGCCGTCCACATCTCGGTGCCACATCCCGCCAGGGCCAGCGAGCCGGTCAGGAGTGCGGCTGCAATCGGCCGCTTCACGTCGGCACCGCCTCGGTGGGGGCGGCCGAGTACAGCGCGTCGATCTCGGCGGTGTACTTCTTCGCGATCTGTGAGCGTTTGAGCTTCATGGTCGGGGTGAGTTCGTCGGAGCCGGGCAACCACTGGGTGGTGAGCACAACGAAGCGCTTGATCTGCTCGACCCGGGACAGTCGCGCGTTGGCCCGACCGACGTACGCACCGACCGCGGTGTGCAGATGCTCCGCCGTCGGGAAGTTCTCGGCCTGGGCGGGATCGACGACGATCAGGGCCACGTTGTACGGGCGGCCGTCGCCGATCACGCACGCATGCTCGACGAGAGGCGAACCGAATTCGCGAACCCGCGCTTCGATGTTCGCCGGTGACATGTTCTTGCCACTGGAGTTGATGATGAGATCCTTCTTGCGGTCGACGATCCGGACCCGGCCGCACCCGTCGATGCGCGCGACGTCTCCGGTGTGCAGCCAGCCCCGCTCGTCGAGCGCCTCGGCGGTCGCGTCGGGACGGTCGCGGTACCGGGCCATCACCGACGGGCCGCGGATCAGGAGCTCGCCGTCGTCGGCGACGCGAACCTCGTTGCCCGGCAACGGTCTTCCCACCGATCCGACGTCGTCGACGTCGGCGATGAGGACCGGACCCGCGGTCTCGGACATGCCGTAGGTTTCACGCAGCGGGACGCCGAGTTTGTGGAAATACTCGACGACACCGGTAGGGCAGGGCGCCGCACCGGTGAGCGCGACCTCGATGCGCGCGAGGCCGATGTTGCGCCGGACGCGGAACTTGTCGGCGCCCGATTCGAGATCGCTTGCGGTGATTGCTCTGAGCTTCTCCCAGATGCGTGGGGGTGCGAAGAAGATCTCGGGTTGCACGTCGCTGAGCATGGGGATGAGGCGCGTCGCGTCGGGGCAGCAGACCACGGTGGAACCGGCCAGGATGTGCGCGTAGTGGGTGGACACGCGCTCGGCGATGTGCGCCATCGGCAGGTAGGAGACCGACCACATGTCGCAGCGTGCCCCGATGTGGTCGACGATCTCCCGGGTGGCGCTCATGATGTTGTGATGGGTCAGTTCAACGCCTTTGGGCGCGCCCGTGGTTCCGGAGGTGTAGATCACCGTCGCGATGTCCGACGGCTCCGCGCGGCATGCATCGAGTGCTTCGTCGACGTCGATCGACTCACCTTCGGCGACCAGGTCTGTCCACGACGGCGTGCCGACGGTGATGACCGTCGATGCCGTCAGGTCTGAGAGGTTCACGGCCGCGCGCAGCACCCGCACGAACCGGGGTTCGGTGATCAGGATGCGGCACCGCGCATTACGCAGGATCTCCGCAAGCTGTTCGGGGGCTGACGTGGGGTACAGCGAGAACGGTGTCGCACCCGCGAGCAGTGTGGCCATGTCGGCGATGTGGAACTCGGGGCGGTTGGTGAGCATGAGCCCGACGGTCTCACCGCGCTGCAGGCCGGTTGCTCTCAGTTTCGCGGCGGCGCGCAGCGCGGCCGTGCCGTACTCGCGCCAGGTGAACGCCGTCTCGAGTCGCTCGTCGCGGATGGCGACCGCGTCGCCGAGTTGGCGAACACGGGACGCGAAGATCTCCACGATGGTGGCATCGTCCCGTGTGGCGGACCCGCCGGACATGGCGAATACTCTCTGTCGACCGGGACTCGACAGGCGATCGGAAGGCGGCATCTTTCACTCTCCAGCTCGGGGTAGATCGTGTTACGAACGGGTGAACGCCGTTTCGCAGGCTTCGGTTCACTGCGCGGACGACGGCGGATATCACACAGTCAACGGGCCTGCACGCCAACGGAAAAGGCAGAGGAGTTCATAGGCGAAAGCGGGCCACCCTGAGGACAGGAAAATTCGCTGCGCGAGGTAAGAAACGCTGTTTCGCCGACGTGCCGTGCGGGACGGTCTCTCGTGTGCTGCATCCTGGCCAGTCACCCGCGGCTGTGAATACACTGTGCGCATGGCGCGCCGAAACGATCCGTTGGCGGAGTTTCTGCGCACGCACCGTGAAAAGCTGCAACCCGACGACGTCGGGCTGACCAAGGGGCATCGTCGGCGGGTGGCCGGTCTCCGGCGCGAAGAGGTCGCAGGCCTGGCCGGTATCAGCACGGACTACTACCACCGCATCGAGCAGGGGCGTGAGCGTCCGTCCGATCAGGTGCTCGATGCGCTCGCGCGGGCTCTGCTGCTGAGCCCCGATGCGACGGTGTACATGCGCAATCTGGTGGCGGGGCGGTCACCCGGCCAGCGCCTGGACAGCAGTGCCAGATCGTTGAATCCCGCGCTGCAGGGCCTGATCGACGGCTGGCCGCAGTCACCGGCGCACATCCACGACGCCACGGCGACCGTGGTGATGGCCAATCCGCTCGCCGCGCGGCTGTCGCCGAGTTTCGCCCATGGCGGTAACCCGCTGCGCAGCCTGTTCCTCGAGGAGCGCAGCCGCGAGTTCTACCGAAACTGGGAAGGGCTGACCGCGTGGGCGGTTCGCTGGTTGCGGGATTTCACCGGGCATCACCCCAGCCCTGGGCTGGACGCGATCGTCGACGAGTTGAACCGCGAGAGTGAGCGATTCCGTACCCTGTGGGCCTCCTACGACGTCAAGAAACACACCCGTGGGCTCCTTCTGGTCAACCACCCCGATGTGGGCCCGCTCGATCTGCACTTCCAGCACCTGAGCCTGCGGGGCAGCGAGTTCATCATGGTCACGTATTGGGCCGAGCCGTGCTCGCCGTCAGCCGAGGCGCTGAACCGGTTGATGGGCTGATCGGAACCGGACCGACTGGTTGTCGTGAGACCAGGAAAGGTTCGGCCTGGCAACCGCACATCGGTCTGGCCACCCTGGGGGGTAGTGAAGCCCTACTCCAGACGGGACCGAAACCATATGCTGCGGTTGGGAAATTCGTTTGTGCAGAACCCGCACGAGGTGTACGACCGGCTGCGCCGCAGTGGGCCGGTGCAGCGGGTCGAGATGTGGGGCGGCGTGCCGGTGTGGCTGGTCACGCGCTACCAGGAGGCACGGAACCTGCTGACCGACCCACGTATCGGCAAAGACGGGGCCGCCGCGAGTGCCCTGTTCCCGCCGGGGACGGACGGGTCGATCGGTACGGTGCTCGGCGACAACATGCTGTTCCGGGATCCGCCCGACCACACGAGGTTACGGCGGTTTGTCACCTCGGCGTTCACCGCGCATGCGGTACGCCGGCTTCGCCCCACGATCGCCGGCTTCGCCGACGCCCTCCTCGACGACATCGCCGCGTCGGTGCCCGGACAGGTGGACCTGTTGCAGGCTTTCGCCCAGCCCCTGCCCGTTCAGGTGATCGGCGAGTTGCTCGGTGTCCCGGAACGCGACCGGGAGCTGTTCGCGGCGCTGGTCGTGCCGATCTTCACCAGCACTGATACGACGGTGTTGCGAAGGGCGCAAAAGGAATTGACGCTACTGCTCACCGATATGCTCGCCGAGAAGCGGCAGTCTCCGGCCGACGACGTGCTCAGCAGCCTCGTGCACCGGCGCGACGGCACCGATCAGCTGAGTGAGGCCGAACTGCTCGGCACCGCATTCCTGCTCATCGTCGCCGGATACGAGACGACGGTGAACCTGCTCGCCAACGGAATACTCGCGCTCCTGCGCAACCCGGAACAGTTGCGGGCGGTTCGGGCGGACCGGTCGTTGCTGCCGCGCGCGGTCGAGGAGGCTCTGCGGTTCGAGAGTCCGCTCAACACCGCCACGGTCCGCTACACCAGCGCACCGGTCACCGTCGGGGACGTCGAGATCCCGGCCGGTGAACTGGTCGTGATCGGCCTGCTGGCCGCCAATCACGACGACAAGCAGTTTCCCGATGCGCACCGGTTCGACGTCTCCCGTACGCACAACCGGCATCTCGCCTTCGGATACGGCGTGCACCACTGTGTCGGGGCGCCGCTGGCACGGATGGAGGCCGAGATCGGATTCGACCGGCTGCTGTCTCGCTTCGAGGTGATGGAACTGGTCGATTCGGGACCGCCGCGGTACCGGCCGAGCACGCTCATGCGGGGTGTGGAACGTCTTCCGGTGATTCTCGGTTACCCGCACGACATCGCATCCACAATGAGGGAGTGGTCGGGATCCCTGCCTTCGTCTGGCGAGGCGGATTCGTCTTTCGCGCACTGATCACCGGGATCGGTGCCGGTGGGTTCCTCGGTGCGCTGGCCTGGATCGACTCGGGACGGTGGCTCGCGGGCCTCGGGTGTTCGTCATCCTGGCGCTCGCGTGCGGGACGTGGGCCCCGCTGCGCATGGCGCGGTACTGGCCGGCCGGGGCCGGCCTCGACGGCGCCGACCGCGCGGCCGTGGTGCGCGCGGCCCGCACCGGGCGGCGCATCGGCGACCCGCGGCTTCGCGCGGGCGCGCAGGACTACGCCGCCGGGATGCGTGCTGCCGCCGACAACGCCAGGATGTGGCGGCCCCTGATCGTCTTCCTGCTCGCCGTGGCGGTCGTCGTCGCGGTGTGGGACACCCTGGCCGGAACATGGGGCAACGCCGTCGCGTCTGCCGTCTACCTGGTGCTGCTGATACTCGAGGTGTTCTGGTGGCCCAGACGGCAGGCGCAGCTGCTGACCAACGCCGATCGGGCCTGTGGATGAAGACGTGTCTGGGGACAATTCGCCTCCGCAAACCCGTTCGGCGAGGAGATGACGCGTTCCTGGCGGCCTTCTTGTCACAAGTCGTCGTTAGCTTTCGCGCAACAGGGGAGAACCCTCCCCGTGCAGCGGAAGGCATCACATGCAGCACATCACCGAGCCCGACCTCGAAACCGAAACCGAAACGGACGCCGCCCGATTGCGCGCCGCGTTCGAACGCGACCTGGGCGATCCGGCCCGCTGGTTCCCGCCGCCGGGATATCCGGATTCATTGGCGCTGTGCATCATCGACGCGATCTACTCCTCCGGGGCACGCCACAGCATGACCGAGAAGGTCATCGGGCGCTACCGTGAACACCGTCGCGCACTCGGCGGCGACCCCGACCGCGACGGCGCGGTCGAACTGCTCGGAACGTTCGCCGACGTCGGGGGAGCCCAGCAGTGGGCGTCGCAGATCGGCAACCGCAGGCCGACGTCGACCGCACCAGATGCGCCGCTGCGGGCAGCCGCCGTCGCTGATGCGGCGGAAGCGCTTGTCGCCATGGGAATCTCGACGGCGGATGACCTTCGGTCGGCAGCCGGCGCGGAACAGCTTGAGCCGGTCAGGACGGCGTGGTGTGGTGTGCCGGGGCAGCGCTCGGGGGTGACGTGGAGCAACCTGCTGAAACTCGCGGGGCTGCCCGCGCCGGGTGCGGGCCGGCTGGTCGTCGGGTACGTCACCCGCGAACTCGGTCCGGCCTCGCCCGAACGCGTCGCAGACCTCATCCGTGAGGTCGCCGACCTGGCCGGGTGGGAGGCCGGCCGGTTGGACCACGCCATCTGGAGTCACGAGGCGGGGCTGCAGTGTCAGCAGGCGGGCTGACTTCCGACCACCGTGAGCGGAACGGAATCGTCGGGCGCATCCACGTGTTGCGCCAAGGGTGACTGATTCGCTCGACACCTCGCTCGATACGTTGTTCACCCCGCTGAGCGTGGGAACCATGCGGATTCCCAACCGCTTCGCGATGGCACCGATGACGCGGCGCGCCTCACCCGGCGGTGTGCCGGGAGCCGATGTCGCCGAGTACTACGCGCGTCGCGCAGCGGGCGGGGTCGGCCTGATCATCACCGAGGGTGTGCGCCTGGCCGACCCGGTCGCCGCGTGGCCGCACAGCATCCCGACACTGGCCGGAGCGGACGCGGTGGCCGGGTGGCGTGCGGTGACCGACGCGGTACACGCGCACGGATCCGTGATCGCGGCACAACTGTGGCATCAGGGCGCCGAGCGCGACGACAGCGACGGCCTGCAGCCGGTGAGCCCGTCGGGTGTCAACAGAGTGGGGGCGGCTCGTGGGCGCGCCCTGCGCGGTGACGAACTGCCCGGCGTCGCAGCGCAGTACGCCGCGGCTGCGCGCAACGCCGTCGACGCCGGGTTCGACGCTGTGGAGTTGCACGGTGCCCACGGTTACCTGCTCGACGAGTTCCTCTGGGACAGAACGAATCAGCGCACCGACGGGTACGGGGGATCGCTGGCTGCACGCACCCGGTTCCCGGTCGAGGTGGTGGCGGCCGTACGTGCCGTGGTGGGGCCCGAGTTCCCGATCATCTACCGCTTCTCGCAGTGGAAGGCCAACGCCTACGACGCCCGCATCGCCGAGGATCCGGCCGAACTCGAGGCGATTCTGGGTCCTCTGGTCACCGCCGGGGTCGACGTCTTGCATCCCTCGACCCGCAGGCACTACCTGCCCGCGTTCCCCGGATCGGATCTGAGCCTGGCCGGGTGGACCAGGAAGATCACGGGTATCCCCGTGATCGGTGTCGGATCGGTCGGGCTGGCCACCGAATTCCGGCCGGGACGTCGCGACGGGGACATCATCGCGGCCGCACCGGTCGAGAAGGTGGTGGAACAGTTCGCGGCCGGTGAGTTCGACATCGTCGCCGTCGGACGGGCGTTGCTGGCCGAACCCGCATGGGTCAACCGGTTACGCGACAACTCGCTCGACGGTTTCGCCGGCTACCACGCTGAAACAGCGCTGGCCAGGCTCTACTGACAATATGGTGGGAACAGGCTGTCCCACCCCGGCGTTAGGAAAATTGTGAGCACGCTAGACATCACCGCAGAACAGTTCAACGACACCGTCAACGACAACGAGATCGTGCTCGTCGATTTCTGGGCCTCGTGGTGCGGGCCGTGCAAGGCGTTCGCGCCGACGTTCGCGGCATCGGCCGAGAAGCACCCCGACGTGGTGCACGCGAAGGTCGACACCGAGGCCGAGCAGGCGCTGGCCGCCGCGGCCGACATCCGGTCGATCCCCACGCTGATGGCCTTCAAGAAGGGCAAGCTGGTGTTCAACCAGGCTGGCGCGCTGCCGCCTGCGGCGCTTGAGGACCTGGTGCAGAAGATCAAGGAATTCGACATCGACGCGGCCATGCGCGAGCAGGCAGCGCAGGGTGGCGCCGAAGAGGTGTGACCGGCCGGGCCGTGTGCCCGGATCCGCGGCGAGCACGCGATAGCGTGCTTGTCCGTGACTGACGACACTCGCTTTGTTCTACTGGACCGGTCGCGGCCGGGCGTGGCCCTCGTGACGCTCAACCGCCCCGAGCGGATGAACTCGATGGCGTTCGACGTCATGGTGCCGCTGCTGGAGCTGCTGGGCGACCTTCGCCACGACAACTCGGTGCGTGTGGTCATTCTCACCGGCGCCGGGCGCGGATTCTCCTTGGGCGCCGACCACAAGTCGGCGGGCTCCGTGCCGCACGTCGACGGTCTGACCCGCCCGACGTACGCGCTGCGGTCGATGGAAGTGCTCGACGACGTGATCCTGGCGCTGCGCCGGCTGCACCAGCCCGTGATCGCCGCGGTCAACGGCGCGGCCATCGGCGGGGGATTGTGCCTCGCGCTGGCGTGCGACGTCCGGATCGCTGCTCACAGCGCCTATTTCCGGGCGGCCGGGATCAACAACGGCCTCACCGCGAGCGAGCTGGGCCTGTCGTATCTGCTGCCGAGGGCGATCGGCACGTCACGCGCCTTCGAGATCATGCTGACCGGACGCGACGTCGACGCCGCGGAAGCCGAGCGCATCGGTCTGGTGTCGCGCACGGTCCCCGACGACGACCTTCTCGAGACCTGTTTCGAGATGGCCCAGCGCATGCGCGGGTTCTCGCGACCGGGAATCGAGTTGACCAAGCGCACACTTTGGAGTGGACTGGACGCCGCTAGTCTGGAGGGGCACATGCAGGCCGAAGGCCTGGGCCAACTCTTCGTGCGTCTGCTCACCGCAAACTTTGAGGAAGCGGTGGCCGCGCGCGCCGAGAAGCGCCCCCCGGCATTCACCGACGACAAGTGACAGCACGAGCAACAACAGGAGGAACGCAGCGTGATCACCGCAACGGACCTGGAGGTCCGCGCCGGCGCGCGCACGCTGCTGTTGATCGAGGGGTCCGCGCTGCGGGTCCAGCCCGGCGACCGCATCGGTCTGGTCGGTCGCAACGGCGCGGGTAAGACCACCACGATGCGCATCCTGGCCGGCGAGGGCGAACCCTACGCGGGTTCGGTGACGCGTTCCGGCGACATCGGCTATCTGCCGCAGGACCCCAAAGAGGGCGACCTCGACGTGCTGGCCCGCGACCGCGTGCTCTCGGCGCGTGGTCTGGACACCTTGCTGGCCGATCTGGAGAAACAGCAGGCCCTGATGGCCGAGGTCGCCGACGACGCCGCCCGCGACAAGGCCGTGCGCCGCTATGGGCAGCTCGAGGAGCGTTTCTCGGCCCTCGGCGGATACGCGGCCGAGAGCGAAGCGGGCCGCATCTGCGCGAGCCTGGGCCTGCCCGAGCGGGTTCTCACCCAACCGCTGCACACGCTCTCAGGTGGTCAGCGGCGACGCGTGGAACTCGCGCGCATCCTGTTCGCGGCCTCGGAGACCGGTTCCGGTTCGGCCACCACGCTGTTGCTCGACGAGCCGACCAACCACCTCGACGCCGACTCGATCGGGTGGCTGCGCGACTTCCTCAAGAACCACACCGGCGGGCTCGTGATGATCAGCCACAACGTGGAACTGCTCGAAGAGGTGGTCAACCGCGTGTGGTTCCTCGACGCCGTGCGCGGCGAGGTCGATGTCTACAACATGGGCTGGCAGAAGTACCTCGACGCCCGTGCCACCGACGAGCAACGCCGGCGCCGCGAACGTGCCAATGCCGAGAAAAAGGCCGGCGCACTGCGCGCGCAGGCCGCCAAGATGGGTGCCAAGGCCACCAAAGCCGTTGCAGCACAGAACATGTTGCGTCGCGCCGAACGTATGATGGCGGCTCTGGACGAAGAGCGGGTGGCCGACAAGGTGGCCCGGATCAAGTTCCCCACGCCTGCGCCGTGCGGCAGGACCCCGCTGGTGGCCAAAGGCCTGACCAAGAACTACGGCTCGCTGGAGGTGTTCACCGGCGTCGACCTGGCGATCGACCGCGGTTCGCGCGTGGTGGTGCTCGGTCTCAACGGCGCGGGCAAGACCACGCTGCTCCGCCTGATCGCGGGCACCGAGAAACCCGATGCCGGCCATCTCGAACCCGGGCACGGGCTCAAGATCGGCTATTTCGCGCAGGAGCACGACACGCTCGACAACCAGGCCACGGTGTGGGAGAACATCCGCCATGCCGCGCCCGACACGGGTGAGCAGGATCTGCGTGGTCTGCTGGGTGCCTTCATGTTCACCGGTCCGCAGTTGGACCAGCCGGCGGGAACGCTCTCCGGTGGCGAGAAGACGCGGTTGGCGCTCGCCGGTCTGGTGGCGTCGACGGCGAATGTGCTTCTGCTCGACGAACCGACCAACAACCTCGATCCCGCGTCACGCGAACAGGTCCTGGACGCGTTGCGCAGCTATGAGGGTGCGGTGGTGCTCGTGACGCACGATCCGGGTGCGGCCGAGGCCCTCGATCCGCAGCGCGTGGTGTTGCTGCCCGACGGCACCGAGGATTTCTGGTCGGACGAGTACCGGGATCTCATCGAACTCGCCTGAACCGAAGTTGCTGACACCTCCGGATTTTCGGGCACGTAAATCCTAAGACGTTGAACAAATCACGCCGCGCGGGTGTGACTGGTTCTTACTCTGGGTATGCGTCGGGAGATCGAAATCGGGGAGGTGTCATGAAGGATTCGTCGTATTCGAATCGAGATGAGCTGCTGACCGAGCTGCGACGCGCTTATGAGGAGGGGGCGAGCATCCGTTCGCTCGTCGCCAGGACCGGCCGATCATATGGTTCGATTCACAGCCTGTTGCGTGAGTCGGGCACGACGATGCGCAGCCGGGGCGGCCCCAACCATCGGAGCAAGCAGCGGGCCTGAGCCAAATTAATTGGGGGGTGGACGAATTCGGTAGAAATCAGGATTCGTCGGAAAACGGGTGGTCAGTGCCGACCGCCGGGGCCGGTTTGGGTTGCTGGCGGACCGACGCCTCGACCAGGTCGAGAACGGCACTGAGGTTCTTGGAATCCTCGCCGGAGGCCAGGCGGGCCACCAGGCCGTCGAGCACGACGTCCAGATAGATGTGCAGCACCGCACTCGGCACGTCGTCGCGTAGCCGGCCGGCCTGCTTCTGGCGTCTCAGACGCTCGGTGGTGGCTGCGGTGAGCTCGGCCGAACGCTCGGCCCAGCCGCGGTGAAAGTCGGGATCGTTGCGGAGTTTTCGCGCGATCTCCAACCGTGTGGCCAGCCAGTCGTACTGTTCGGGTGCGGCGAGCAGGTCGCGCATCACCTGGATGAGGCCCTCGCGCGCGGCGACCTCGGCCATGCGCTCGGCGTCCTCGCGCGCCAGCTCGAAGAACAAGGTGTCCTTGTCCTTGAAGTGATGGAAGATCGCGCCGCGCGACAGCCCGATGGTCTCTTCGAGCCGCCGCACGGTCGCGCTCTCGTATCCGTACTTGGCGAAGCACCGGCGGGCGCCGTCAAGGATCTGACGGCGCCGCGCGGCCAGATGGTCGTCGGTCACCCGGGGCACGTGTTCACTCCTCGCAACCGACCTGTGTCACCGATCGTCTTACCGGTGCGCTACTTCGACGACTTCAGCATGTTCCGCAGCACGTACTGCAGGATGCCGCCGTTGCGGTAGTAGTCGGCCTCACCGGGGGTGTCGATGCGCACCACGGCGTCGAACTCGACCTTGGAGCCGTCCTCCTTGGTGGCCGTGACGTGCACGGTCTTCGGTGTCTTGCCGGAGTTCAGCTCCTCGATGCCCTCGATGTCGTAGGTCTCGGTGCCGTCGAGCTTGAGGCTCGCGGCCGACTCGCCCGCGGGGAACTGCAGCGGGATCACGCCCATGCCGATCAGGTTCGAACGGTGGATGCGCTCGAACGACTCGGTGATGACGGCCTTGACGCCCAGCAGCACCGTGCCCTTGGCGGCCCAGTCGCGCGACGACCCGGAGCCGTACTCCTTGCCGCCGAGCACGACGAGCGGGATGCCGGCCTTCTTGTAGTTCTCCGAGGCGTCGTAGATGAAGGCCTGCGGCCCGCCGGGCTGCGTGAAGTCGCGCGTGTAGCCACCCGAGACGTCGTCGAGTAGCTGGTTGCGCAGACGGATGTTCGCGAACGTGCCGCGGATCATCACCTCGTGGTTGCCGCGGCGCGAGCCCAGGGAGTTGTAGTCCTTGCGTTCGACGCCGTTGGCGTCGAGGTACTGCGCAGCCGGCGTACCGGGCTTGATCGCGCCGGCCGGGCTGATGTGGTCGGTGGTCACCGAATCACCCAGCAGCGCAAGGACCCTCGCACCCTTGATATCGGACACCGGCTCCGGCTCGGCGGGCATACCGTCGAAGTACGGCGCCTTGCGCACGTACGTCGAGGCGGGATCCCACTCGAACGTGTCGCCCTCGGGCGTCGGCAGCGAGCGCCACCGGTCGTCGCCCTTGAACACGTCGGCGTAGGAATCGGTGAACATCTCACGGTTGATCGACGACGCGATGGTCTCCTCGATCTCGGCGGCCGACGGCCAGATGTCGCGCAGGAAGACGTCGTTGCCCTCGCTGTCCTGGCCGAGCGGATCCGACTCGAAGTCGAAGTCCATGGTGCCTGCGATGCCGTAGGCGATCACCAGCGGCGGAGACGCCAGGTAGTTCATCTTCACGTCGGGGGAGATGCGGCCCTCGAAGTTGCGGTTGCCCGAGAGCACCGCGGTGACCGCGAGGTCGTTGTCGTTGATGGCCTTGCTGATCTCCTCCGGCAGCGGGCCGGTGTTGCCGATGCAGGTGGTGCACCCGTAGCCGCCGAGGTAGTAGCCCAGCTTCTCCAGGTAGGGCCACAGGCCGGCCTTGTTGTAGTAGTCGGTGACCACCTGCGAGCCGGGTGCCATGTTGGTCTTGACCCACGGCTTGGTGGTCAGGCCCTTCTCGACGGCCTTCTTGGCCAGCAGCGCCGCGCCGAGCATGACCGACGGGTTGGAGGTGTTGGTGCAGGACGTGATGCCCGCGACGACGACCGCGCCGTGGTCGAGCACGAAATCGCCGCGTTCCTCGGAGTGCACCAGCACCGGGTTGGTAGGCCGGCCCGTGGCGCCGTTGGCCGCCGACGGGCGCATATCGGGTGCACCGTCGTCGGCGAAGGACAGCGACACCGGGTCGCTGGCCGGGAAGGATTCCTCGACGGCCTCGTCGAGCTTGGTCTCGGGCGCCGGGTGGTTCTGCTCGACGTAGTTGTGGATGTCCTTGCGGAACGCGTTCTTGGCGTCGGTCAGCTCGATGCGGTCCTGCGGACGCTTCGGCCCGGAGATCGAGGGCACCACGGTCGACAGGTCGAGCTCGAGGTACTCGGAGAACACGGGCTCGCGCTCGGGATCGTGCCACATGCCCTGGGCCTTGGCGTACGCCTCGACCAGCGCGAGCTGCTCGTCGGTGCGGCCGGTGAGGCGCAGGTAGTTGATGGTCTCCTCGTCGATCGGGAAAATCGCCGCGGTGGAGCCGAATTCGGGGCTCATGTTGCCCAGGGTCGCGCGGTTGGCCAGCGGCACCTCGGCCACGCCCTTGCCGTAGAACTCGACGAACTTGCCGACCACGCCGTGCCTGCGCAGCATGTCGGTGACGGTCAGCACGACGTCGGTGGCGGTCACGCCCGGCTTGATCTCGCCGCTCAGCTTGAAGCCGACGACGCGGGGGATGAGCATCGAGACCGGCTGGCCCAGCATGGCGGCCTCGGCCTCGATACCGCCGACGCCCCAGCCCAGAACGCCGAGGCCGTTGACCATCGTGGTGTGGCTGTCGGTGCCCACGCAGGTGTCGGGGTAGGCCACGCCATCACGGACCATGACGGTGCGGGCCAGGTACTCGATGTTCACCTGGTGCACGATGCCGGTGCCCGGGGGCACGACCTTGAAGTCGTCGAATGCGCCCTGGCCCCAGCGCAGGAACTGGTACCGCTCGGCGTTGCGCTCGTACTCGAGTTCGACGTTGCGCTCGAAGGCGCTCGCGGTGCCGAACACGTCGAGGATCACGGAGTGGTCGATGACCAGCTCGGCCGGTGCGAGCGGGTTCACCTTGTTCGGGTCGCCGCCGAGCGCAGCGACGGCCTCACGCATGGTGGCCAGGTCGACGATGCAGGGGACGCCCGTGAAGTCCTGCATGATCACGCGCGCGGGCGTGAACTGGATCTCGATGCTGGGCTCGGCGTTGGGATCCCAGTTGGCGATGGCCTCGATGTGATCCTTGGTGATGTTCGCGCCGTCCTCGGTGCGCAGGAGGTTCTCCGCGAGCACCTTGAGGCTGTAGGGAAGCTTTTCGGTACCGGGCACCGCGTTCAGGCGATAGATCTCGTAGCTCTGGTCCCCGACTGTCAGTGTGTCGCGGGCACCAAACGAGTTAAGGGACGACTTTCCTGTGTTTTCGCTGCTCACATCAACTCCCGGCTCGATCTCGCCGCGACGGGCTGTGTCGGCGGCGACCTGATCCTAACAGTACGCTTGTCCTGCATAACGCCCAGGTCACGTCCAGTCTTCCCCTCTCGCACCCGCCCTGTCATCCCCGCGGGCCGTTCGCCGGAGATCGTCTGTCGGGCGTCGGTTTTCGGCCCGACCGGGTCCGGGGGCGTGGGCGCCGATACCGTTTCGATGCGGTGTCGGTTCCCGATGTCGCGCGATCACGGCGTACCGTGCCCGTGTGACCGGACCGCATGTGATCCCGTTCCTGCCGGCCTACATCCCGGTGGAGATCTGCGACATCGCCGGAATCGACCCGGCCGTCCCGGACGCGGTCGCCCAGTGCATGGCGGCCGTGCAGGCCGATGTGCGCGAGGACGGCGTGAGCGCGCCGCCCGAGGCCGTCGAGGGCCTGCGTCAGGTGGTCGCCGACGCGCGCGAGGCCGGTATCGACCTCAAGATCGTTGCGATCCCACGCAACCCCGTCATCGACACTCCGCTGCGCGACATCGCGACCGAGGTGGGGCAGGAGAACCCCGGGGCAACCGTGCTCGCGGTTAGCCCGTCATTCGCGGGCACGTACAGCACGTCTTTCGACCGGGTCACTCTGGAGGCCGGACAGGACGTCGCCAAGACCGGTGATCCCGTGCTGTCGGCGAACAATTTCCTCGCCGAGATACAGAAGCCCGATTTCCCCTGGATGACGCTCACGATCGTGCTCGTTCTCGGCGTCGCGGCAGCGGCCGCGCTCACGCGCGTATTACAGGTTCGCAGCAAAGCTTTGGCCTCTTCGGGT
Source organism: Mycolicibacterium smegmatis (assembly GCF_001457595.1). Classification (GTDB taxonomy): domain Bacteria; phylum Actinomycetota; class Actinomycetes; order Mycobacteriales; family Mycobacteriaceae; genus Mycobacterium; species Mycobacterium smegmatis. The sequence goes on from NZ_LN831039.1 coordinate 3,282,547, forward strand.
GAGCGTGACGGCCAATCTGTAGGCGACGCAACGTCAATCGAACATTAGTTCGGAATAACTCCGAATATCACCAATTGGTCACGATATTCTCAATTACAATTTTGTAATTTGTGACTAAAGTTTCTTTAGCGTCAGTTGTGACGTACGGTTCATTCGGTGCCAATTGTTGTAGATGAGCTTCGTGTGACTTCTGCGCAAGGTGCCTGGCAAATCTGCCGGTAGGCCGAGGCTGAGCCATAGGAGACCTGTCGAATGAGACGTACCGTCCGCGCTCTGGCGACCCGTGTGCACGGTCGCGTGTGCGCCGTCCCACTCGTCGTCGGGATGCTTCTGGCAACGGCGCTGTACGGCGGGGGCCCCGCCGCCGCCGATCCGGCCGCTCCCGACAACCTCGCCACGCTCGTCGCGAAGGTCGCCTCTGCCGATCAGAAGCTGCAGGAACTCGGTGCGGCGATCCAGACACAGCAGGAGACGGTCAACAAGGCGATCGTCGACGTCCAGGCCGCGCGTGACGCCGCGGCCGCGGCGCAGCGCGAACTTGAGGCCGGCCAACGCGGTGTCGCCGACGCCAACGCGGCCATCGAGGCCGCGCAGAAGCGCTTCGACTCGTTCGCGGCCGCGACCTACATGAACGGGCCGTCGCGGTCCTATCTCACGGCGACCGATCCCGCCGACATCGTCAACACGACCGCCACCGGTCAGGCGCTCATCGCGAGCTCACAGCAGGTCATGGCCAAGCTGCAACGCGCGCGCACCGAACAGGTGAACCGGGAATCCGCGGCGCGCCTGGCCAAGGAGAAGGCCGATCAGGCCGCACGCGACGCCGAGAGCAGCCAGGACAACGCCGTCGCCGCGCTCAAGCAGGCCCAGCAGACGTTCAACGCCCAGCAAGGTGAGCTGGAACGCCTGGCCGCCGAGCGGGCGGCCGCACAGGCCGAACTCGACTCGGTCCGCAAGGTCAGTGCGACCGGCAACGCGGCTCCCGCAGCGGCACCGGCGGCCGCACCCGCGCCGGCGGCCGCACCCGCGCCGGTGCCCAATTCGGCGCCCGCGCCGGTGCCTGGTGCACAGCCGAATCCCCAAGCCGCCGCCGGAAATTGGGACCGGGCCCCGTCCGGGCCGGCGCCGTCCGGGCAGAACTGGGCCGTGTGGGACCCGACCCTGCCTGCGATCCCGAGCGCGTTCGTCAGCGGTGACCCCATCGCGATCATCAACGCCGTGCTCGGCATCGCGTCGACCTCGGCGCAGGTGACCGCGGACATGGGCCGTTCGTTCCTGCAGAAGCTCGGAATCCTGCCCACGCCCACCGGTTTCACCAACGGCGCCATTCCGCGGGTCTACGGCCGCGAGGCCGTCGAGTACGTGATCCGGCGCGGCATGTCGCAGATCGGTGTGCCCTACTCGTGGGGCGGCGGCAACGCGGCCGGCCCGAGCCGCGGCATCGACTCGGGTGCGGGCACCGTCGGCTTCGACTGCTCGGGTCTGATGCTCTACATGTTCGCCGGCGTCGGCATCAAGCTCGACCACTACTCGGGCTCCCAGTACAACGCGGGCCGCAAGATCCCGTCGTCGCAGATGCGCCGCGGCGACATGATCTTCTACGGCCCGAACGCAAGCCAGCACGTCGCGATGTATCTGGGCAACGGGCAGATGCTCGAGGCCCCTTACACCGGCTCGCACGTGAAAGTCTCGCCGGTGCGTACCAGCGGTATGACCCCGTACGTCACCCGGCTCATCGAATACTGATGGGATTACTTTGCGCTCCTTGGTCTTACGCGCCCTGATCGCTGTCGTCGCGGTCGCCTTCGCCGCGGTCGGTCTCGTGGCACCCGCCGGTGCCGCGCCCGAGGACGGACAGTGGGATCCGACGCTGCCCAAGCTGATCAGCGCGGGAGCGCCCGGTGACCCGCTGGCGATCGCCAACGCGTCGCTGGAGGCCACCGCGCAGGCCACCCAGGTCACGATGGGCCTCGGTCGCAAGTTCCTCGCGAGTCTCGGTCTGGTCGAGGACACCCCGGCCGCGGCGGGCGTGGCACCGGGGCGCGTGCGGGGTCCGCAGGCCATCGAATACGTGATCCGTCGCGGCGGCACGCAGATGGGCGTGCCCTATTCATGGGGCGGCGGCAAGCCGAACGGCCCGAGTCGCGGTATCGACTCCGGCGCGAACACCGTGGGCTTCGACTGCTCGGGTTTCACGCAGTTCTCGTTCGCCGGGGTCGGCGTGCTGATCCCCAAGTACTCGGGGGACCAGTACAACACCGGCCGGAAGGTGCCGGTCAACCAGGCCAAGCGTGGCGACCTGCTGTTCTGGGGGCCCGGCGGCAGTCAGCACGTGGCCCTGTATCTGGGCGGCGGAAAGATGCTCGAGGCGTCCGGTAGCGCGGGCAAGGTGACCGTGAGCCCGGTGCGGATGTCGGGTCTGCAGCCGTACGCCGCCCGCATCATCGAATCCTGAGGGGAAGCTGAGCAGTTATGGCCAGCGTCGACGGATCTCGAGGTGCCTGGAATAGTTGACGTCGGGCAGGTGAGTGCCCGGTTACGACCAGCTGTTCGCCGAAGCCGGTTGCGGAGCGCCTTGGTGGCTGTGACGCACGTGCGACGGCGGCAGCGGACGTAGACAACGCAGACGACACTGTGGAGGAAGTTGATGACGTCACCGAGTGGACCGCCGCAGGGCGCCGGAGGCTACCCCGGTTCGACCCCCGCGTCGGGCTTTCCGCCCGGGCCGACCGGCGCTCACGCCGCGCAGGCTACGCCGCAGCCCGTGAACAACGGCGGTCTGCAGGCCGAGGTGCACACCCTGGAGCGCGCGATCTTCGAGGTCAAGCGCATCATCGTGGGTCAGGACCAACTCGTCGAGCGCATGCTCGTCGGCCTGCTGGCCAAGGGCCACGTCCTGCTCGAAGGTGTGCCTGGCGTCGCGAAGACGCTCGCGGTCGAGACGTTCGCGAAGGTCGTCGGCGGCACGTTCGCACGCATCCAGTTCACGCCCGACCTGGTGCCCACCGACATCGTCGGCACACGCATCTACCGGCAGGGCAAGGAGGAGTTCGAGATCGAACTCGGCCCGGCCGTGGTCAACTTCCTGCTCGCCGACGAGATCAACCGCGCGCCGGCCAAGGTGCAGTCCGCGCTGTTGGAGATCATGGCCGAGCGCAAGATCTCGATCGGCGGCCAGACGTTCCCGCTGCCCAGCCCGTTCCTGGTGATGGCGACCCAGAACCCCATCGAGCAGGAGGGCGTGTACCAGCTGCCCGAGGCCCAGCGTGACCGCTTCCTGTTCAAGCTCAACGTCGACTACCCGTCGCCCGAGGAAGAGCGCGAGATCATCTACCGGATGGGCGTCAAGCCGCCGGAGCCCAAGCAGATCCTCACCACGGGCGATCTGCTGCGCCTGCAGGACGTCGCGGCCAACACCTTCGTGCACCACGCGCTGGTGGACTACGTGGTGCGCATCGTGACGGCCACGCGTGAGCCCGAGAAGTTCGGCATGCCCGACGCCAAGGCGTGGATCGCCTACGGCGCGTCCCCGCGTGCCTCGCTCGGCATCATCTCCGCGGCGCGCGCGCTCGCACTGGTGCGCGGCCGCGACTACGTCATCCCGCAGGATGTCGTCGAGGTCATCCCGGACGTGCTGCGTCACCGCCTCGTGCTCACCTACGACGCGCTCGCCGACGAGATCTCCTCGGAGACCGTGGTCAACCGCATCCTGCAGACGGTCGCGCTGCCGCAAGTGAATGCGCTTCCGCAGCAAGGCCATTCGGTTCCGCCCGCCGTTCCCGCCGCAGCTGCCGCGGCCAGCGGTCGGTGAGGCCGACAGCAGGCCGCACGGTCGACCTGCCATCGCTGCAACGCGGCGAGATCCGCGACCCCGCGCTCTCGGCCGCGCTGCGCAAGCTCGAGCTGACCGTCCGGCGCAAGCTCGACGGCGTGCTGCACGGCGACCACCTGGGTCTGCTGCCCGGCCCGGGTTCCGAACCGGGCGAGTCGCGGATGTACGAACCGGGCGACGATGTGCGCCGCATGGACTGGTCGGTGACGGCGCGCACGACGACGCCGCACGTGCGGCAGATGATCGCCGACCGCGAGCTGGAGACCTGGCTGGTGGTCGACATGTCGGCGAGCCTCGACTTCGGCACCGCGGGCTGTGAGAAGCGCGACCTCGCCGTGGCGGCCGCCGCGGCCATCGCGTTCCTCAACAGCGGCGGAGGCAACCGGCTGGGTGCGGTGATCGCCAACGGCGACACCATGCGCCGGGTGCCCGCGCTGAGCGGCCGCATGCACGAACGTGAGCTGCTGCGGGCCATCGCGACCACCCCGAAGGCGCCGACCGGTGTGCGCGGCGATCTGGCCGCCGCGATCGACGCGCTGCGGCGCCCCGAACGGCGCCGCGGCATGGCCGTGATCATCAGCGACTTCCTCGGGCCCATCAACTGGATGCGCCCGCTGCGTGCCATCGCGGGCCGCCACGAGGTGCTCGGCATCGAGATCCTCGATCCGCGCGACGTCGAACTGCCCCCGGTGGGTGACGTGATCCTGCAGGACACCGAGACCGGTGTCACGCGCGAGTTCACCGTCGACGAGCAGTTGCGCCACGACTTCGAGCAGGCCGCGGCCGCGCACCGCGAGGAGGTGGCGCGCACGCTGCGTCGCTGTGGGGCACCGCTGCTGAGCCTGCGCACCGACCGTGACTGGATCGCCGACGTGATGCGGTTCGTGGCGAACCGCCGACGTGGGGCCCTCGCGGGCCGGTGAGCTGACACGCCCGCGCGAACATGACATACGCAACCGAAATGACAAGTAGGACATGACTTTACCGTTACTCGGCCCGATGAGCCTTTCGGGCTTCGCGCATGCCTGGTGGTTCTTGTTCCTGGTCGTGGTGGCGGGCCTGGTTGCGCTCTACATCGTCGTGCAGCGCGCGCGGCAGCAGCGGATCCTGCGCTTTGCCAACATGGAGCTGCTGGAGAGCGTCGCGCCCAAGCAGCCGACCCGGTGGCGGCATCTGCCCGCGATCCTGATGGTGTGCTCGCTGGTGCTGTTCACCATCGCGATGGCGGGCCCGACGCACGACGTCCGCATCCCGCGCAACCGCGCGGTGGTGATGCTCGTCATCGACGTGTCGCAGTCGATGCGCGCCACCGACGTCGCGCCCAGCCGCCTCGTTGCCGCGCAGGAGGCCGCCAAGCAGTTCGCCGACCAGCTGACCCCCGGCATCAACCTGGGCCTGATCGCGTATGCGGGCACCGCGACCGTGCTGGTGCAGCCGACGACCAACCGCGAGGCCACCAAGAACGGCCTGGACAAGCTGCAGCTGGCCGACCGCACCGCGACCGGCGAGGGCATCTTCACGGCGCTGCAGGCCATCGCGACCGTCGGCGCCGTGATCGGCGGCGGGGACGAGCCGCCGCCCGCGCGCATCGTGCTGATGTCCGACGGCAAGGAGACCGTGCCGTCGAACCCCGACAACCCCAAGGGTGCCTTCACCGCGGCGCGTACCGCCAAGGACCAGGGCGTGCCGATCTCGACGGTGTCGTTCGGCACGCCGTACGGCTACGTCGAGATCAACGATCAGCGCCAGCCGGTGCCGGTCGACGACGAGATGCTCGAGAAGATCGCCCAGCTCTCCGGTGGCGACGCGTTCACGGCGTCGAGCCTCGAGCAGCTCAAGGCGGTGTTCACGTCGCTGCAGCAGCAGATCGGGTACGAGACCATCAAGGGCGACGCGAGCGTCGGCTGGCTGCGTCTCGGTGCGCTGATCCTGGCGCTGGCCGGTGTGGCCGCGCTTCTGATCAACCGCCGCCTGCCCGGCTGACCGGACCGAAAGGGCCGATTTCCGGCCGGATCCGCCGCACGGGGAGCCCCGAGGCGATTTCTGGCTGGACCGGCCAACACGTTAAGTTGACGGGCGAAGACGCAGGACGCGAGGAACAGAGGATGACTGTGACTGACAATCCGGCCGACACCGCGGGCGAGGCCACTGCAGGCCGCCCGGCGTTCGTCTCCCGTTCGGTGCTGGTGACCGGTGGTAACCGCGGCATCGGCCTGGCGATCGCGCGACGGCTGGCCGCCGACGGGCACAAGGTGGCCGTCACCCACCGCGGTTCCGGTGCACCCGACGACCTGTTCGGTGTTCAATGTGACGTCACCGACAGCGCTGCTGTCGACCGCGCCTTCAAAGAGGTCGAGGAGCACCAGGGCCCGGTCGAGGTGCTGGTGGCCAACGCAGGCATCTCCAAGGACGCATTCCTCATGCGCATGACCGAGGAGCGGTTCGAAGAGGTCATCAACACCAACCTCACGGGCGCGTTCCGGTGCGCCCAGCGGGCGTCGCGCACCATGCAGCGCAAGCGGTTCGGGCGCATCATCTTCATCGGGTCGGTCTCGGGCATGTGGGGGATCGGCAATCAGGCCAACTACGCGGCCGCCAAGGCGGGCCTGATCGGCATGGCCCGCTCGATCTCCCGTGAGCTGGCCAAGGCGGGCGTCACCGCGAACGTGGTGGCCCCCGGTTACATCGACACCGAGATGACCCGGGCGCTCGACGAGCGCATCCAGGCGGGCGCGCTCGACTTCATCCCGGCCAAGCGGGTCGGCACGGCCGAGGAGGTCGCGGGCGCGGTCAGCTTCCTGGCCTCGGAGGACGCCTCCTACATCGCGGGCGCGGTCATCCCCGTCGACGGCGGCATGGGCATGGGCCACTAGTCAAAAGCCCGGACACACAAGATTTCTCGCTCACAAGGAGTCACCAAATGACAGGCCTACTCGAAGGCAAGCGCATCCTCGTCACGGGGATCATCACCGATTCGTCGATCGCGTTCCACATCGCCAAGGTCGCCCAGGAGGCTGGCGCCGAACTGGTGCTGACCGGTTTCGACCGCCTGAAGTTGGTCAAGCGCATCGCCGACCGCCTGCCCAAGCCGGCCCCGCTGCTGGAACTCGACGTGCAGAACGAGGAGCACCTGTCGACTCTGGCCGACCGGATCACCGCCGAGATCGGTGAGGGCAACAAGATCGACGGTGTGGTGCACTCGATCGGGTTCATGCCGCAGAGCGGTATGGGCATCAACCCGTTCTTCGACGCGCCGTACGAGGATGTGTCCAAGGGCATCCACATCTCGGCGTACTCGTACGCCTCGCTCGCCAAAGCCGTTCTGCCGATCATGAATCCGGGCGGCGGCATCGTCGGCATGGACTTCGACCCCACGCGCGCGATGCCGGCCTACAACTGGATGACCGTCGCCAAGAGCGCGCTCGAATCGGTCAACCGGTTCGTCGCGCGTGAGGCGGGCAAGGTGGGCGTGCGCTCGAATCTCGTTGCGGCAGGACCGATCCGCACGCTGGCGATGAGCGCAATCGTGGGCGGTGCGCTGGGCGACGAGGCCGGCCAGCAGATGCAGCTGCTCGAAGAGGGCTGGGATCAGCGCGCGCCGCTGGGCTGGAACATGAAGGATCCGACGCCCGTCGCCAAGACCGTGTGCGCACTGCTGTCGGACTGGCTGCCGGCCACCACCGGCACCGTGATCTACGCCGACGGCGGCGCCAGCACGCAGCTGTTGTGATACGCCGTGTCGTTTGACGCCTTGCTGCTGCTGTCGTTCGGCGGGCCGGAAGCTCCCGAGCAGGTGATGCCGTTCTTGGAGAACGTCACCAGGGGCCGCGGAATCCCCAGGGAGCGGCTGGAATCGGTGGCCGAGCACTATCTGCACTTCGGCGGGGTGTCACCGATCAACGGCATCAACCGGGACCTGATCGTCGCGATCGAGGCCGAACTCGCCCGACGCGGCCGCAACCTTCCGGTCTACTTCGGCAACCGCAACTGGGAGCCGTACGTCGAAGACACTGTCAAGGCGATGTCCGACAACGGAATCCGTCGTGCGGCGGTGTTCGCGACCTCGGCGTGGGGTGGGTACTCGGGATGCGCCCAGTACCAGGAGGACATCGCGCGTGGCCGGGCCGCCGCCGGGCCCGAGGCGCCGGAGCTGGTAAAGCTGCGCCAGTATTTCGACCACCCGCTGTTCGTCGAGATGTTCGCCGACGCCGTCGCCGACGCCGCGGCCACCCTGCCCGAGGAACTGCGGGACGAAGCGCGGCTGGTGTTCACCGCCCACTCCATCCCGCTGCGTGCCGCGTCGCGTTGCGGTGCAGATCTCTACGAGCGGCAGGTGGGTTACGCCGCGCGGCTGGTCGCGGCCGCAGCCGGGTACCGCGAATACGACCAGGTATGGCAGTCCCGGTCCGGCCCGCCGCAGGTGCCGTGGCTCGAACCCGACGTCGGCGATCACCTTGAGGCGTTGGCGCGCAACGGCACCAGGGCGGTCATCGTGTGTCCCCTCGGCTTCGTCGCCGACCACATCGAGGTGGTGTGGGATCTGGACAACGAACTGGCCGAGCAGGCCGCCGAGGCAGGCATCGCGTTCGCGCGTGCCGCCACGCCCAACTCCCAGCCACGTTTTGCCCAACTTGTCGTCGACCTGATCGACGAAATGCTGCACGGACTTCCGCCACGCCGGGTCGAGGGGCCCGATCCGGTGCCCGCCTACGGCAGCAGTGTCAACGGCGCACCGTGCACGCCGGCCTGCTCGGCGTGACCCGCCCCGGGCGCAGCGAGTCGGGCCGGGCGATCAAGAACGCCAGGCGGAATGCAGGATCGCCTCGAGTGCGGCCATACGCGCCGAGCGCACCACCCGCGTGAGGGGGCGCAGCGCCGAGTCGGCGATCTGAACCTCCGACGAACTCTGCAGACCGCTCGGGATCAGACCCGCACTCACCGCGATGATGGCGTCGACATGGGCGGCGTTCTCCAGCACCCGCACAGCCCGGGTCGGCGCGTGGTCGGGGACGCGGTGCGCGCGCCCGGCGGCGAGGATCTGCTCGACCATCCCGCGCGGATCCTCGACATCGAACCCCGCGCCTGCCCGCAGCGTGACCAGCGCATCGGCGGCCGAGCGGACCGCGTCGCGCAGTTCGTATTCGGCCTCGCCGAGTTCGATGTACGCCCCAGGCGGGATCCGCGGCACCGAGTAGACGGTCCAGGACAGCGCACGCGGTTCCGGTTCGAACCGCGACTCGGGCTCGAACACCGAATCCAGATCGGTGTCGCCGAATTCGTCGTAGGTGAACTCCGGGACGAGTCCGACACCGTCGAGATCGTCGTGGGTGACCACCACGGCCTCGCCGACCGCGAGCGCGTCGCGCTGGAACTGTGTGCCCGCGGGAAGACCCCGCACGTCACCGGGAACGGGCTGCGCGATGGTGATCGCGGGCATCGACGAGGTGCGCCCGACGGCGGTGCGCAGGGTCTGCAGCAGTGACATCGAGCCGGAATCCTCCAGCTCAGGCCAGGGGAGTCCGGTGCGGTCGGCCGCGGCCGAGTCGTAGGCCGTCACTGAATGCGTTGGTGCCCACAGCGATAGCGCGTCGAGGACATCGTCAGGGGCGGCGACGCCGGCCAGCCAGGCATTGGCCCACATCGACAACGTTGCACTTGGACACCACATGATGGAAGGCAGTGTAGTTGTCACACCTGCAAGGGGACGTATTCGCTAGGGTGGGCGCATGCCCTACTGGCTGATCTGGCTCATTCTGGCGTTGGGTCTTGCCGGGGCGGAGGCGCTGACCGGGGACCTGTTCCTGCTGATGCTGGCCGGTGGTGCGCTCGCGGCGACCGGATCCAGCGCGTTGTTCGACTGGCCGATCTGGGCCGACGGTCTGGTGTTCCTCGTCGTGTCCGTACTGTTGCTGGTGGGCGTGAGGCCCGCGTTGCGGAAGCGTTTCGACGGCGGAAAAGGTCTGCCCGAGCCCGTGAAGGCGCTCGAGGGCAGGCCCGCGCTGGTTCTCGACCGCGTCGCGAGCCACGAAGGGCAGGTCAAGCTCGACGGCGAAGTCTGGACGGCCCGGCCGTTGAACGACGACGATGTGTACGAACCCGGCGAACACGTCACGGTGGTCCGGATCGACGGTGCGACCGCGGTGGTGTTCAAGACGGTGTGATCGAGACGCTCTGATGCAGAGCTGACCACAGGAGGGGTTACCGATGGAAGGTGCTGTGGCGGGCTTGGTCCTGCTGGTTGTGCTCGTGGTGTTCGCGATCATCGTCGTGGCGAAATCGGTCGCGCTGATCCCGCAGGCCGAGGCCGCGGTGATCGAACGGCTCGGGCGGTACAGCAAGACCGTGTCGGGTCAGCTGACGCTTCTGGTGCCGTTCATCGACAGGATCCGTGCGCGGGTCGACCTGCGTGAGCGCGTGGTGTCGTTCCCGCCGCAACCCGTGATCACCGAGGACAACCTGACCGTGCAGATCGACACGGTGGTCTACTTCCAGGTCACCAATCCGCAGGCCGCGGTGTACCAGATCAGCAACTACATCGTCGGCGTCGAACAATTGGCGACCACGACGCTGCGCAACCTCGTCGGTGGCATGACGCTGGAGCAGACCCTGACCTCGCGCGACCAGATCAACACGGCCCTGCGCGGCGTGCTCGACGAGGCGACCGGCCGGTGGGGCCTGCGGGTGGCGCGCGTGGAACTGCGCAGCATCGACCCGCCTCCCAGCATCCAGGATTCGATGGAGAAGCAGATGCGCGCCGACCGCGAGAAGCGCGCGATGATCCTGACCGCAGAGGGTTCCCGCGAGGCCGCGATCAAGCAGGCCGAAGGTCAGAAGCAGGCGCAGATCCTTGCCGCCGAGGGCGCCAAGCAGGCCGCCATCCTGACCGCAGAGGCCGACCGCCAGTCGCGCATGCTGCGGGCACAAGGTGAGCGCGCCGCGGCGTACCTGCAGGCGCAGGGCCAGGCCAAGGCAATCGAGAAGACGTTCGCCGCGATCAAGGCCGGACGGCCCACCCCGGAGCTGCTGGCCTACCAGTACCTGCAGACCCTGCCGCAGATGGCCAAGGGCGAGGCCAACAAGGTGTGGCTCGTGCCGTCCGACTTCGGTACGGCGTTGCAGGGATTCACCAAGATGCTCGGTGCGCCGGGCGAGGACGGGGTGTTCCGCTACACGCCGTCTCCGGTCGACGACACGCCGCCGAAGACCGACGACGACGAAGAGGTCGCCGACTGGTTCAACACCGAGACCGATCCCGCCATCGCCGAGGCGGTGGCAAAGGCCGAGGCCGAGGCCCGCACCAGCACGCCGACGCTCGGTTCGTCGCCTGCGACACCACCCCTCGGCGGCACCACCCCGAACCCGTCGATCAATGTGCCGCAGACGCAGGAGTGGCCCGGCGGCGGCGCGCACCACGCGCAGCCGGAGCAGTAAGACACCGGCCGTCCGGCGATCGGATCGAGCGATATGGCCATTCGGAAGATCCACGGCGTGCTCGCGGCCATCCAGGTGGCCGACGCCGCCGCGTGCGCCCTCAAGGCTCCGCCGGTGGTGAAGGCGTTCGACGATCTCGGTGTGCCGCACCGCATCCGGTGGATCTTCCCGCCGATCAAGGCCGCGTCGGCCGTCGGCCTGATCGCGGCGGGGCGGTACCCGGCGCTGGGACGGCTCACCACCGCGATGCTCGCGCTCTATTTCCTGCTTGCCGTCGGCGCGCACGTCCGCGCGCACGACAAGCCGGTCAACGCAATTCCCGCGGCGGGGTTTCTCGCGACGTACCTGGCGCTGACCCTCAGGCATCCGCAGGGGCGGTAGCCGGCCGGTGACCGTCAGAGATTGGAGGCCGCGGTGTCGGCGGCGCCCGCCGCGGCGCGCTGTTCGCGGCGGTGACTGCGGATCTCGAACACCAGACCCGCGAGGCCGAGCGCCGCGGTACACGCCGACACCACGAACAGCAGCGGGCTCACATTTCCGGTGAGCGCGTCGCCAAGGATCACCACGGCCGCGGTGCCGGGTAGCAGACCGACGAGCGTCGCAAGCGCATACGGCACGAGCCGCACCGCCGAAGCGCCCGCCGCGTAGTTGAGCACCGAGAACGGCACGGCCGGGATCAGCCGCGTCGACAGGATCACCGGCCAGCCCCGCTGACGCAGCCGCGCGTCGAGCTTGTCGATGCGCGGATGTGACACCAGCCGGCTGAGCTGCCAACCCGCCGCGCGGATCAACAGCAGCGCCAGTACCGCGCTGATGGCGCTCGCACTCACGGCGATCGCGATGCCGAGGGCGGGACCGAACAACAAACCGGCGGCGAGGGTGAATGCCGTGCGTGGAAACGGGAACACCGTCACCAGGATGTGCGCGCCGAGGAAGGCCAGCGGGAACCAGGGGCCCACCGACGTCGCCCAGTCACGCAGTTGCATCGCCGTCGGAAGGGGAACCAGCAACGCCACTGCGACGAGAATCACAATCCCGGCGAGGATCGCCACGATGCGTCGCGTCGAGAGGGTCGCGGCCGTCGTCAGTACCGCGGCACGGATGCTGCGAAGTGTGCTGACTACGGCTTTCACAGTTGTCCAGACTACGGGGCGAAGGCGACAACATCGCTTCGGCGAGGCATCTGGCCGCCCAGAACTCGGCTGCCCCGGCGGTCGGGGGCGTGAGGGCGATCATTTAGCCTGATCTGCAAGCGGGTAGGTCACACGCTGCGACAACAGGAGATGCGGGTGTCTTTACAGGGGTCCAGTGCGATCGAAGAGGATCGCAACAAGTGGCGAACAGCGGTTGCCGGTGTGCTGGCGAAGAGCAGTCGGCGCGATCCGGCCGAACTCGGACCCGAGCCCGAACGCCACCTGGATTCGCAGACCTACGAAGGTTTTGCCGTCCGCCCCCTGTACACGGCGCTCGATGCACTCGACGAGCCCGCCCTCCCCGGGCAGTGGCCGTTCATCCGCGGCGGCGACGCACTGCGCGACGTCAAGTCGGGCTGGAAGGTCGTCGAGAGCTTTCCGGCCCTCGGCGCCGACGGTGGTGCCGACGGTGATGTGAAGTTCGACAACGGTGCGGTGCTGCTGGCGCTCACCGAGGGCGCCAGCGCGCTGTCGGTCACGATCGGTGAGGGCGGTGTGGCCCCCGCCGACCTGAGCCAGCTGTTCGAAGGTGTCTTCCTCGATCTGGTGCCGGTGATCTTCGAGAACACCGGCAACGATCTGGACGCCACGGCCGATGCGGTGCTCGCGCTGGTGGCCGGTTTCGACGCCGAGCAGCGCTCGCGTCTGTCGATCGACTTCGGAGCCGATCCGCTGACGGCGCCGCTGTCGGGTCGCGCCGCGGGCACGGACGCCGACCTGGCGGCTGTGGCGAAGAAGGTCGGCGAGCACACCGGTCACGTCCGGACCATCACGGTGGACGGCCCGGCCTTCCACAACAAGGGTGCCAGCGCCTCGTGGGAGCTCGCGGCGACGGTCGCCGCGGCTGTCGAGTACCTGCGCATCCTCGTCGACGGCGGGCTCTCGGTGCCGGATGCGTTGCGGCAGATCAGTTTCCGGTATGCCGCCGACGACGATCAGTTCAACACCATCGCCAAGCTGCGCGCGGCGCGGCAGTTGTGGGCCCGTGTCGCCGAGGTCGTGGGTGACGCCGACGCCGGTGCCGCGACCATCCATGCCGTGACCTCGCTGCCGATGATGACGCAGCGCGACCCGTGGGTGAACATGCTGCGCACGACGCTGGCGGCGTTCTCGGCAGGTGTCGGTGGCGCCGACACCGTCCAGGTGCTGCCGTTCGATGTGGCGATCCCCAACGGGTTCCCGGGGACTTCGGCCACCTTCTCGCGCCGCATCGCGCGCAACACGCAACTGCTCCTGCTGGAGGAATCGCATATCGGGCAGGTGCTCGACCCGGCGGGCGGCTCGTGGTTCGTCGAGGATCTCACCGCGCAGCTCGCGAAGCAGGCCTGGACGCACTTCCAGGACATCGAGGCGCGTGGCGGTTTCGTCGCGGCCCGCGATCATGTCGCCGAGCGGATCGCCGAGGTGGCCGCGCGCCGCGCCGACGACATCGCGCACCGGCGGACGGCGATCACGGGCGTCAACGAGTTCCCGAATCTCTCCGAGCCCCCTCTGCCGCAAGGGGATTCGGCTCTGACCTCGATCGAACGGTACGCGGCGGGCTTCGAGGCGCTGCGTGACCGCTCCGACGCGTTCCTGGCGAAGACCGGTGCGCGCCCGCGCGTGCTGCTGCTACCGCTCGGGCCCTTGGCCGAGCACAACATCCGTGCCACCTTCGCGTCGAACCTGCTGGCTTCCGGCGGTATCGAGGCGATCAACCCGGGCACCGTCGACGCGTCGGGCATCGCCGCCGCGGTCACCGAGGCCGGATCTCCTGCCGTCGCGGTGCTGTGCGGCACCGATGCGCGATACGGCACCGAGGCGTCGGCCGCCGTCGCCGCCGCACGTGCGGCAGGTGTCCAGAACGTGCTGCTGGCCGGGCCGGAAAAGGCGGTGGCGGAGGCCGATTCGAAACCCGACGGATATCTCACAGCGAAGATCAACGCCGTGGAAGTCCTGTCGAACCTGCTCACCGGACTGGGGGCCTGACATGACCGCAACAACCGGATCAGAAATCCGCAGCTTCGCCGACGTACCCCTGGAGGGCGAGACGCCCGCAGCGGCGGCCACACCCGAGGCCCGCGACGCGCAGGTGAGCGCGGCGGCGTCGGCGCACGGCTACGCGCCCGATCAGCTGACCTGGACCACGCCCGAGGGCATCGACGTCAAACCGGTCTACATCGCCGCCGACCGCGACGAGGCCGTCGAGGCCGGCTACCCGCTGGACAGCTTCCCGGGTGCGCCCCCCTTCATCCGAGGGCCGTACCCGACGATGTACGTCAACCAGCCATGGACCATCCGCCAGTACGCGGGTTTCTCCACGGCCGCCGAATCCAACGCGTTCTACCGGCGCAACCTGGCCGCGGGCCAGAAGGGGCTGTCGGTCGCCTTCGACCTGGCCACCCACCGCGGCTACGACTCGGATCATCCGCGCGTTCAGGGTGACGTCGGAATGGCCGGCGTGGCAATCGATTCCATCCTCGACATGCGTCAGCTGTTCGACGGCATCGACCTGTCCACCGTGTCGGTGTCGATGACGATGAACGGCGCGGTGCTGCCGATCCTGGCGCTCTACGTCGTCGCGGCCGAGGAGCAGGGTGTGCCGCCGGAGAAGCTGGCCGGGACCATCCAGAACGACATCCTCAAAGAGTTCATGGTCCGCAACACCTACATCTATCCGCCCAAGGAGTCGATGCGGATCATCTCCGACATCTTCGCCTACACCAGCGCGAAGATGCCGAAGTTCAACTCGATCTCGATCTCGGGCTACCACATCCAGGAGGCCGGGGCGACAGCCGATCTCGAGCTCGCCTACACGCTCGCCGACGGTGTCGAGTACATCAAGGCCGGCCTCGACGCGGGCCTCGACATCGACAAGTTCGCGCCGCGTCTGTCGTTCTTCTGGGGCATCGGCATGAACTTCTTCATGGAGGTCGCCAAGCTGCGGGCGGGCCGCCTGCTGTGGAGCGAGCTGGTGTCCGAGTTCGAGCCGAAGAGCGAGAAGTCCTTGTCGCTGCGGACGCACTCGCAGACCTCGGGCTGGTCGCTGACCGCGCAGGACGTCTTCAACAACGTCGCCCGCACCTGCATCGAGGCGATGGCCGCAACCCAGGGGCACACCCAGTCGCTGCACACCAACGCCCTCGACGAGGCGCTGGCGCTGCCCACCGACTTCTCGGCACGCATCGCGCGCAACACGCAGCTTCTGCTGCAGCAGGAGTCGGGCACGACCCGCCCCATCGACCCGTGGGGTGGTTCGTACTACGTCGAGTGGCTCACCCACCAGCTCGCCGAGCGCGCCCGCGCCCACATCAAGGAGGTCGCCGAGCACGGCGGCATGGCACAGGCCATCAGCGAGGGCATCCCGAAGTTGCGCATCGAGGAGGCCGCCGCACGCACGCAGGCGCGCATCGACTCCGGTGCGCAGCCGGTGATCGGCGTCAACAAGTACCAGGTCGACGAGGACACCGAGATCGAGGTCCTCAAGGTCGAGAACAGCCGCGTGCGCGCCGAGCAGATCGCCAAACTGCAGCAGCTGCGCGCCGAACGGGACGAGGCCGCCACGCAGGCCGCGCTCGACGAACTGACCCGCGCCGCAGCGGCATCCGGCCCGGCCGGCGAGGACGGGCTGGGCAACAACCTGCTGGCGCTGGCGATCGACGCCGCCCGCGCCAAGGCCACAGTCGGTGAGATCTCCGACGCCCTGGAGAAGGTTTACGGCCGCCATCAGGCGGAGATCCGTACGATTTCCGGGGTCTACCGCGACGAGGTCGGAAAGGGCAGCAACATCGCAAGCGCGACGGAGCTGGTGAACAAGTTCGCCGAGGCCGATGGTCGTCGGCCCCGCATCCTGGTGGCCAAGATGGGCCAGGACGGGCACGACCGTGGGCAGAAGGTCATCGCGACCGCGTTCGCCGACATCGGCTTCGACGTCGACGTGGGCTCGCTGTTCTCCACGCCGGAGGAGGTGGCCCGCCAGGCCGCCGACAACGACGTGCACGTGGTCGGTGTGTCGTCGCTGGCCGCGGGACACCTGACGCTGGTGCCTGCCCTGCGCGACGCGCTGGCCGAGGTGGGACGGCCCGACATCATGATCGTTGTGGGCGGCGTGATCCCGCCGGGCGACTTCGATGAGCTGTACGCCGCGGGCGCTACGGCGATCTTCCCGCCCGGCACCGTGATCGCCGACGCCGCGATCGGGCTGTTGCACAAGCTCGCGGAGCGCCTCGGCTACGAGCTGAGCTAGGCCCCGGGTGAAGGCCGTCAACGTCCACGAGCTCGCACAGTCCATCCGCGACGGCGACCGCTCCGCCCTGGCGCGTGCCATCACGCTGGTCGAGTCCACCCGCGCCGACCATCGGGAGCAGGCCCAGCAGCTGCTGCTGGATCTGATGCCCGAGGCCGGCTCGGCCATGCACGTCGGGATCACGGGCGTACCCGGCGTCGGCAAATCCACCACGATCGAGGCGCTCGGCATGCACCTCATCGAGGCCGGGCACCGCGTCGCGGTGCTCGCCGTGGATCCGTCGTCGACGCGCACCGGTGGCTCGATCCTCGGCGACAAGACCCGGATGGCGCGGCTCGCGGTGCATCCCGACGCGTATATCCGGCCGTCGCCGACGTCGGGCACGCTGGGCGGTGTGGCCAAGGCGACGCGCGAGACCATCGTGCTGCTCGAAGCGGCCGGTTACGACGTCATCCTGGTCGAGACGGTCGGAGTGGGGCAGTCCGAGGTGACGGTCGCGGGCATGGTCGACACGTTCGTGTTCCTGACACTGGCCCGCACGGGCGACCAGTTGCAGGGCATCAAGAAGGGTGTCCTCGAACTCGCCGACGTCATCGTGGTCAACAAGGCCGACGGTGAGCACGCGGTGGAGGCCAAGGCCGCCGCGCGTGAGCTCTCCGGCGCGATCAGGCTGATCTATCCTCGTGAAAGTCTCTGGCGCCCACCCGTTCTCACGATGAGCGCGGTCGAGGGCACGGGTCTGCCGGAGCTGTGGGAGACCGTGCTGCGGCACCGAGAGGTGCTCGAGGAGGCCGGCGAGTTCGAGGCCAGGCGCCGGACGCAGCAGGTCGAGTGGACGTGGTCGATGGTGCGCGACGCTGTGCTCGACCGCGTCATGAACCATCCCGAGGTCCGCCGGATCCGCGACGACGTCGAACAACGCGTGCGCCTCGGGGAACTCACGCCGGCGCTGGCGGCCCAGGAGATCCTCGACGCCGCGCAGTGACTCAACCTGATCACGCCCCTCAACAAATCGGCACCAGAAAGTGAGCTCTCCCGATGGATGTCAGGTCCCGTGTAGGTCTGGTCGTTGCCGGGACAGTTGCCACGCTACTGCTCGGGGCATGCGGTGGCGAGGCGGCGGGTGGTAGCCAGCCGACGGTTGCCAAGGCCAAGCTGCAGACCCTTGCGAAGGAAAAACTCGAAGCCGCCGCGAAGCGGAAAGCCAAGTCTGTGATTTGCGAGGACGGCATCGTCGGGGAAGTCGGTGCTACACAACGGTGTGTGCTGACAGCCAAGGACGGTACGAGGATCGGGGTCACGGCAAGGGTGGACGGAATCGAGGGGCGCGGCGCGGATGCCCGGGTCAGCATCGATTTCAAGGTCGATGACAAGCCCATCGAATGACATTACTGGCCGCGCCTTGGTTAACAGATAGGTAACACATCGAACATTTGCCAGCGCGGTTGGTAAGTTTGATGTGTGTCCGGTCACAACCGGGAGCGCGACGCGGCACTCCCACACGGCGTACAAGGCGCGGCGGATCCGAACTTCGCCTGCACGGCCCGCGCTTTCTCGCGGCTCTTCCCGGGCCGCCGGTTCGGCGGGGGAGCGCTCGCGGTCTATCAGGACGGGCAGCCACTCGTCGACGTCTGGACGGGATACTCCGACCGGGCCGGCACCGAGTACTGGACCGCTGACACCGGGGCGATGGTCTTCTCGGCGACCAAGGGTCTGGCCTCGACCGTCATCCACCGCCTGGCCGACCGCGGCCTGATCGACTACGACACCCCGGTGAGTGCCTACTGGCCGGAGTTCGCGGCCAACGGCAAGGCCCACATCACGGTCCGCGAGGTCATGCAGCATCGCGCCGGGCTGAGCCAGCTCAACGGGGTCAGCAAGGCCGACATGCTCGACCACCGTGTTATGGAGGCCCGCATCGCCGAGGCCTCGGTGAACCGCCACCTCTACGGGAAGTCGGCGTATCACGCGCTGACCTACGGCTGGTTGATGTCCGGCCTGGTGCGTGCGGTCACCGGGCAGGGCATGCGGGAGCTGTTCCGGACCGAACTGGCCGAGCCGCTGAACACCGACGGCATCCATCTCGGCAGGCCTCCGGTTGGGGCGCCGACGCGGGCCGCCCAGATCCTGGGGCCGCAGCGCACCTGGCCCAACCACGTCTTCGACTTCCTGGCGCCCAGGTTCGCGGCCCTGGAGTTCTCCGGGTTCTTCGGCTCCACGTACTGCCCCGGCGTGATGTCGCTCGTGCAGGGCGATACGCCGTTCCTCGACGCCGAGATCCCCGCCGCCAACGGCGTCGCGACCGCGCGCGGGCTGGCCAAGGTGTATGGGGCCATCGCCAACGGCGGCCGGTTCGCGGGCGAGGAGTTCCTGTCCGCGGCCACCGTCGCCGGCCTGAGTGGTCGCCGCAGCCTGAGCCCCGACCGCAACATCGGTGTGCCGCTGGCCTTCCACCTCGGATACCACTCGGTGCCGTTCGGGGTCATGGCGGGCTTCGGGCACGTCGGGCTCGGCGGTTCGGTCGGCTGGGCCGACCCGGCCAGCGGCCTCGCGGTGGGTTTCGTGCACAACCGGTTGCTGACGCCCATGGTGTTCGACATGGGCGCCTTCGTCGGCCTGCACGCCGTGATCCGCAACGACCTGGCCCGCGCACGCAGGCGGGGCTTCGAGCCGGTGCCCGACCTGGGGGCCGCGCCGTACGAGTTGTCCAAGCCGGTCGCGGGATAGCCGACCGACCGCGAGTCGGCGCGGGTTACCGCGAGTGGCCCGGCGTCACCGGGACGGCGTGAGCCAGCGGGTCTTGATGCGCCATGAATGTGCCGACGCGAGTGCGAAGACCGCTCCGCAGATGCACGCGAAGATCCAGACCAGCCTGCCATTCTCGACCGGTTGCAAATCCGGCAGAAATGTCGTCACCAGACGCACCACACAGGCGATGATTCCGCTGACCGAGGCAACCAGATAAATATTGGCGATTCGCCGGGAGCGGGGATCGCGGCGCAAAATCAAGATCGCCCGGGCCCCGTACGCCAGCAAATAGATCAGGATGGCGCACAGAATCGTCCAATAGACGCCCAGCCACAGATCGGTGGGCACCTGGAAGAAATCGGGGCGGTACACCGCGGCACCGTTCCCCAGCGAGAACGCCGCGAGCAGAAGCGGGATACAGAGCGTGGCGGGGCGTTCGACGTACTGCTTGAACGATTGCTGCATCGAGTGGTCGTCCTGCAGGCGGCCCAGCGCGTTGTACACCACCGCCGATGCCGCGACGATGTAGCAGTCGTGGCCGATGTAGTCCTCGAGGTTCCACTTGCCGGTCAGGTTGTACAGGAACTGGCCGATGGTCTCGGAGGCGAACGGAGACATCAGCAACACCGCGAGGCCCTGCAGCGCGACGTTCATCGTCGCGGCGACCTCCCAGCGGCAGGTCCACGTGACACGTCGAATCCACAAGCTCCACGCGATGCAGATCAGCGTGATCGCGATGAGTATTGCTATGGACATCAGAGTTCGCCTCGGCGGGTAATGCTTGCCAGCAACGTGGACTACAGGGGAGGCGCGTCGGGACGCGGGGACAGCTCGGAGAGTTTCTTGGGCCGGCTCACACGGGTGGCGGTCTCGACCGGCGCCACCATCACCTGGGACGACTCCACGTAGTGCCAGACCTCCTGGCGGCTCATGAGGCCGAACCGGACCTGGAGATCGGGGTAGCTGAGATTGAACCGATCGGCGACCTGCCGCAGTTCCTCGGCGTTCGGGTAGTCGGGTTCCTTGATACGGCGGTAATAGGTGCTGCTCGACACGCCAAGGGCGGTGTAGATCGCCTTGGCGTCGATATCACCGTCCAACAGGTAATCGAGCAAGGCCTTCAGCTGGCGGCCGTTCTCGTCAGTGCGTGGCACCACCACACAATAAACCCGTTTTCGGCCGATTGGCGACGATCGTTGCCGCAAAGCCGGGCCGCGAAACAGTTTCTTAATTGACAACCGTGTCAGACTTTTGGCACAGGTCTCCCAAATCTGGGACAGATTAGCTAACGTTGACGCATGGCTACTCCTCTGTTGGCCGGCGGCACGACGGGTGCGCGCAGCTGGATTGCTGATCACAACGCCGCCGGGCCGGCCGGCCCCGCCGACACGTCGATGATGTCGACGTCCCTCGGCGGTGTGCTCGCCGCCGAACTCGACGGTGCACGCGAGTCCCTCGGCTGCACCACCGAGGAGATCGTGCTGGCCGCGCTCGGCCGTGCCGTCGCCCGCACGATGGGCGAGGGTCTGCTGGCCGTCGACCTGGACAGCGCCGGATCGGACAGCGTGGACGGCGGCGCGCAGTCCGCCGCGCGCCGCGTCGTGGTCCCGTGCGTGTCGCGCCGCGAGCTGTCGGGCGCCGAACTGCTCGCCACCGCCCGGGCAACGGTCAGCACGGCCGAGGCCCATCCGCGCGCCGACGTGTCCCTGCGGATCAACACCGACGGCGTCGCGACGGTCGGGGAGTACGGCCTGTGCGTGCACGTCGACCATTCCGGCGACTCGCATCTGCGCATCGACTGGGCCTACGACACGCGCAATTTCGACCGCTACACCGTGGAGGAACTCTCCGAACAGTTCCCGCTCGCGCTGATCGAGGTCACGTCCGGGTAGGGCGTTTCGGACCGATTTGCACCACTCACTAGAATCAGTGCATCGGCGCTGATCCGGCCATCACCGGGGAGCCTTCGGAAGAACAGCTGACAAGCCCAGTAGAACCGAACGGGTGGGCCCGTGATCGCCCATGAGTTGAGCGGCGTGCACATCGTGCGCGCAAGCGGGGTGGTACCGCGGCGCTCGCGCACCGGCGCGACGTGTCGTCCCCGTGCCTCGGACATCAGGTTTCTGTCGCGGAAACCGCGACACGGGCACAGGAGACGAATTCAGTGACCGCCTATCCCAAGCCGGCCGCACCGAACTTCCCCGAGCGGGAGCTCGAGGTGCTCGACTACTGGGCGAAGGACGACACCTTCCGCGCCAGCGTCGAGCGGCGCGAGGGCGCTGAGGAGTACGTCTTCTACGACGGCCCGCCGTTCGCCAACGGTCTGCCGCACTACGGCCACCTGCTGACCGGCTATGTCAAGGACATCGTTCCCCGCTACCGCACGATGCGCGGATACAAGGTGGAGCGCCGGTTCGGTTGGGACACCCACGGTCTGCCCGCCGAACTCGAGGTGCAGCGCCAGCTCGACATCACCGACAAGTCCCAGATCGAAGAGATGGGCATCGAGAAGTTCAACGACGCGTGCCGTGCGTCGGTGCTCAAGTACACCAACGAATGGCAGGCGTACGTCACCCGGCAGGCCCGCTGGGTGGACTTCGACAACGACTACAAGACACTCGACCTGCCGTTCATGGAGTCGGTGATCTGGGCGTTCAAGCAGCTGTGGGACAAGGGGCTGGCCTACGAGGGCAACCGCGTGCTGCCCTACTGCTGGAACGACGAGACCCCGCTGTCCAGCCACGAACTGCGCATGGACGACGACGTCTACCAGAGCAGACAGGACCCGGCGCTGACCGTCGGGTTCCGCATCGACGAGGGACCGCTGACGGACAGCTACCTGCTGATCTGGACCACCACACCGTGGACGCTGCCGTCCAACCAGGCCGTGGCCGTCGGCCCCGACATCACCTACGTCCACGTCGAGGGCGCCGACGGGCGCCGCTACCTGCTGGCCGAGGCACGTCTCGGTGCGTACGCCAGGGAACTCGGCGAGGAGCCCAAGGTGCTCGCGACCTTCACGGGCCGCGACCTGCTGGGCACCCACTACGTGCCGCCGTTCCCGTACTTCATGGGTTCGGCCAACGCGTTCCAGGTGCTCGCCGGTGACTTCGTCAGCACCGAGGATGGCACCGGCATCGTGCACATGGCACCCGCCTACGGCGAGGACGACAAGGCCACCGCGGACGCCGCGGACATCGTCGCGGTCACGCCGGTGGACTCCAAGGGCCGGTTCGACGAATCGGTGCCCGACTATGTGGGCCAGCACGTGTTCGAGGCGAACCCGCAGATCATCCGTGACCTCAAGAACGGCGACGGATCCGCGGGCGCCAACGGCGCGGTGGTGCTGCGGCACGAGACCTACGAGCACTCGTATCCGCACTGCTGGCGGTGCCGCAACCCGCTGATCTACCGCGCGGTGTCGTCGTGGTTCGTGCGGGTCACCGAGTTCCGTGACCGCATGGTCGAACTCAACCAGCAGATCACCTGGTACCCCGAGCACGTCAAGGACGGCCAGTTCGGCAAGTGGCTGCAGGGTGCCCGCGACTGGTCGATCTCACGAAACCGCTACTGGGGCACGCCGATCCCGGTGTGGAAGTCCGACGATCCGGCCTACCCGCGCATCGACGTCTACGGCTCCCTCGACGAGCTGGAACGCGACTTCGGCGTCCGCCCCGACAACCTGCACCGCCCGTTCATCGATCAGCTCACCCGGCCGAATCCCGACGATCCGACCGGCAAGTCGACCATGCGGCGTATCGAGGACGTGCTCGACGTATGGTTCGACTCCGGTTCCATGCCGTACGCGCAGGTGCACTACCCGTTCGAGAACCGCGAGTGGTTCGACGGCGCTTCCGGCGAAGAAGCCCATTTCCCAGGCGATTTCATCGTCGAGTACATCGGGCAGACGCGCGGCTGGTTCTACACGCTGCACGTGCTGGCCACCGCGCTGTTCGACAAGCCCGCGTTCAAGACGTGCGTGTCGCACGGCATCGTGCTGGGCAACGACGGCCAGAAGATGAGCAAGTCGCTGCGCAACTATCCGGATGTCTCCGAGGTGTTCGACCGCGACGGCTCCGACGCCATGCGCTGGTTCCTCATGGCCTCGCCGATCCTGCGCGGCGGCAACCTCATCGTCACCGAACAGGGCATCCGCGAGGGGGTGCGCCAGGTGCTGCTGCCGCTGTGGAACGCCTACAGCTTCCTCGCGCTGTACGCGCCGGAGAAGGGCACGTGGCGCACCGACTCGAAGAATGTGCTGGACCGCTACATCCTGGCCAAGCTCGCGCAGCTGCGTGACGATCTCACGTCCGCGCTGGATGTCTGCGACATTTCGGGCGCGTGCGACGAGCTGCGCCAGTTCGCCGAGTCGCTGACGAACTGGTATGTGCGGCGGTCACGTTCGCGGTTCTGGGACGAGGATCCCGAGGCCATCGACACGCTGCACACGGTGCTGGAGGTGACGTGCCGGCTGGCCGCTCCGCTGCTGCCGCTGGCCACCGAGGTGATCTGGCGGGGTCTGACGGGGGAGCGCTCGGTGCACCTGACCGACTGGCCGGAAGCCGATGTACTGCCGAAGGATCCGGACCTGGTGGCCGCGATGGACCAGGTACGCGAGGTGTGCTCGGTCGGCTCGTCGCTGCGCAAGGCCAAGAAGCTGCGTGTGCGCCTGCCGTTGCCGAAACTCACCGTCGCCGTGCAGGATCCGGACAGTCTGCGGCCGTTCGCCGACCTGATCGCCGACGAGCTCAACGTCAAGGCCGTCGAGCTCAGCGACGACGTGCCCGCCTACGGGCGCTTCGAGCTCGCGGTCAACGCCCGGGTCGCCGGGCCGCGCATCGGCAAGGACGTGCAGGCCGCGATCAAGGCCGTCAAGGCGGGGGAGGGCGTGGTCAACCCCGACGGCACGCTCACCGCGGGCCCTGTGGTGCTGCAACCCGAGGAGTACACCTCCAAGCTGGTTGCGGCCGACCCGGAATGGACCGCGGCGCTGCCCGACGGTGCGGGTCTGGTGGTCCTCGACGGCACGGTGACCGAGGAGCTCGAGGCCGAGGGCTGGGCCAAGGACCGCATCCGTGAACTGCAGGAACTGCGGAAGTCGACCGGCCTGGAGGTGTCGGACCGCATCTCGGTACGCATCTCGGTGCCCGCCGAACACGAGCAGTGGGCACGCACGCACCGCGATCTCATCGCAGGCGAGATCCTCGCGACCAGTTTCGAATTCGCCGAGGTGACCGACGGTGCGGAGATCGGCGACGGCGTGCGGGTCGAGATTGCGAAGATCTGATCCGACCGGGTGCGATGCGACCGCGGGTGAGCTGACCGGACCTGCCGGCCCGGCTCACTCGTGGGTGACGCGCGCCGAGCGAGATCCGAGCGCGACCTCGTCGCCGGCATGCAGTTGACGGCCACGCCTGAGTTCGACCTCACCGTTGACGGTCACCTGACCGTCGGCGATCACGGCCTTGGCGTCGGCCCCGGTGTCGATCAGCGCGGCCAGCTTCAGGAACTGACCCAGGCGGATGGACTCGTCGCGGATCGGCACGTCGTCCGGCTTCATGCTGGTCAGAGTAGCCCTTTAGCATCTGCAGGTATGGAGGGCACCGTCGCTCGGACCGCGAGCCGCAGATGGGTCCTGCATCTGGACATGGACGCGTTCTTCGCATCCGTCGAGCAGCTGACCAGGCCCACGCTGCGCGGGCGCCCGGTCCTGGTGGGTGGTCTCGGGGGACGTGGTGTGGTCGCGGGCGCCAGCTACGAGGCCCGCCGCTACGGCGCCCGTTCGGCCATGCCGATGCACCAGGCCCGCAGGCTCGTCGGGGCGCCCGCGGTGGTGCTGCCGCCGCGCGGCGCCGTCTACGGCGTCGCGAGCCGGCGCGCGCTCGACACCGTGCGCAGCGTGGTACCCGTCCTCGAACAGCTGTCGTTCGACGAGGCCTTCGGTGAACCGTCCGAGCTGGCAGGCGCCGAGGCGGCCGACGTCGAGGCGTTCTGTGAGCGGTTGCGCGCCAAGGTACTCGAGCACACCGGCCTGGTTGCCTCGGTCGGCGCGGGCTCGGGTAAACAGATCGCCAAGATCGCCTCGGGTCTGGCCAAGCCCGACGGTATCCGGGTGGTGCGCCGCGAGGAGGAGGCCGTGCTGCTGCACGGTCTGCCGGTGCGCAAGCTGTGGGGCATCGGCCCGGTGGCCGAGGACCGCCTGCACCGCATCGGCATCGAGACCATCGGCGCGTTCGCGGCGCTGACCGAGGCCGAGGCCGCCAACGTGCTGGGCTCCACGATCGGGCCCGCGTTGCACCGTCTGGCGCGCGGGATCGACGACCGCCCGGTGGCCGAGCGCGCCGAGGCCAAGCAGATCAGCGCGGAATCCACGTTCCCGGAAGACCTCACGACGCTGGCACAACTGCAGGACGCCATCGTCCCCATCGGCGAACACGCGCACCGACGCCTGGAGAAGGACGGTCGCGGCGCCCGCACCGTCACGGTCAAGCTCAAGAAGTCCGACATGAGCACGCTCACGCGGTCGGCCACGCTGGCGTACGCCACCACCGAGGCGTCGACGCTGATCGGCACGGCGCGCAGGCTCCTGCTGGATCCCGTCGAGATCGGACCGATACGCCTTGTGGGCGTTGGGTTTTCCGGCCTGTCGGATATCCGGCAGGAGTCGCTGTTCCCGGACCTGGAACAACCCGAGGAGTTTCCCGACGCGGCGCCGCAGGTCGAATCCGTGCAGACCGGACCGTCGTCACCGACCACGCAGTGGCGTGTGGGCGACGACGTGGTGCACACAGAACTCGGTCACGGCTGGGTCCAGGGCGCCGGTCACGGTGTGATGACCGTGCGTTTCGAGACCCGCGCGTCGGGACCGGGGCCAGCGCGCACGTTCCCCGAAGACAGTCCCGAGGTCAGCCGCGCCGATCCGGTCGACAGCCTCGACTGGGCCGAATACCTCAGCAGCCTGGCCGACTACCAGAGCACGCCGTAGTTGGCGGCCAGGACGAACCCGTGGCCGCCGTAGCCGCGGCACGTGACGGTGCCCTGGTACCCGACGCCGCACGTGGCGCCCCAGTTGGTGAGCCGGTGTCCTTCCGGCAGCACGTCGACGTCGCGGGTGAACGTCGGGGTCTCGGAGAACCGGTACACCGCGGGTGTGCCGCCGTACTCCACCACGGTCTGGTTCGTGCCGGGCGGCGCGTCGGCGGGCACCGCGTCGCACCCGATCGGACCGCCGTTGGGGCCGATGCCGCAGTGTCGCCCGTCTGGAGTCTTGAAGAAGACGTGGTAGAAGTCCGTCGGTGAGGTGAAATTGCCCTCGGCCAGCGGATAGGAGTCGATCGCGTCGGCGCCCGGCGGCGGTTCGGCCAGTGCGGACGGTGCCCCCGCGACACCCCCGGCAAGGATCAGACCCACCCCCAGCACGCCGACCGCGGCGAGAATTGCGAAGCGGTGCAGCATGTTTCCAACGTTTCCGATCGGGCCGCACGTGTCAACCCCATGAGGAGAAAACCTCGCGCACGGGCCGCTGCGCGGCGAGCGCGGCCATCAGCAGCACCCGCGCCTGCGGCGGGCGCAGACGAGGCGCCACCACGGCGCCCGCGTCGGCCAGCCGGCGTCCCGGTCCGTAGTCCGGTGCGATGACGCCGCCCGGCACCCGCGTCGACACCACGATCTCGACACCGGCACGCAGATGGCGTTCGACACCCTCGGTGAGCGCCGCGCCGAGGTTGCCCGACCCCATGGCCTCCAGCACCACCCCGCGCGCCCCGGCCGCGACGCACGCGTCGAGCGCCGCGGCATCGGCGCCGGGATACCCGGCCACGATGTCGACCCGCGGTGCCGCGGCCGCCGACAGCGCACCGAGCACAGGTCGCGTCTTGTCCTCGGTGAGCTCCACAGTGCCGTCGGCCACCGTGCCGAGCGCCGTGCCCGAGAACGCGTCGAGTTCCTGCGTGTGCCGCTTGTGCAACCCGAGCGGTGCGCGCACCGTGCCGGCGAAGCACACCAGCACGCCGAGTCCGCGGGCGTCCGGGGACGCCGCGACCGCGATCGCGTCGGCGAGATTGCGCGGCCCGTCGGCCTCGGGCGCGTCCGAGCTGCGCTGCGCGCCCGTGATCACGACCGGGGTGTCACCGGTGTGGGTGAGCTCGAGCCACAGCGCGGTCTCCTCCAGGCTGTCGGTGCCGTGCGTGATCACCACACCGTCGGGCCCGCCGGGGCCGTCGGTGGCCTTCGCGACGGCCTCACGGATCGCGTCCCAGTCCGACGGGGTCAGGTGTGAGCTGTCGGTGGTCATGAGATCGACCACACTCACCGTGGGCGCCGTCGGGGCGGTCAAAGCCGCCGTCAGCTGCGCTCCGCGCCTGGTCGGGCGCCGGACGCCCGCGTTGTCGGTGCTCGTGGATATGGTGCCACCGGTGGTGATGAGGACGACTTGTGCGGACGGGTTCACGGTCGAGATTGTCCCGCACCGGCACTTTGGGATGATGGTCGAGTGACTGATGAAACGTCAGGCCCGGCTGAGCCGGTGACCGACGCACCCGGGGATGCCGAATCCCCCGCGCAGCCCAAGCGGCGACTCCGTCTGTTGTTGACGGTCGCCGCCGTCGTGCTGTTCCTCGACGTGGTGACCAAGGTGCTCGCGGTGCGCCTGTTGACCCCCGGCCAGCCGGTGTCGATCATCGGCGACACCGTGACGTGGACGCTCGTGCGCAACTCGGGTGCCGCGTTCTCCATGGCGACCGGATACACCTGGGTGCTCACGCTCGTCGCGACGGGCGTCGTCATCGGCATCATCTGGATGGGCAGGCGGCTGGTCTCGCCCTGGTGGGCGCTGGGGCTCGGGTTGATCCTGGGCGGCGCCACCGGCAACCTCGTCGACCGGTTCTTCCGGTCACCCGGCCCGCTGCGCGGTCACGTC
Organism: Mycolicibacterium smegmatis; assembly: GCF_001457595.1. Taxonomy (GTDB): domain Bacteria; phylum Actinomycetota; class Actinomycetes; order Mycobacteriales; family Mycobacteriaceae; genus Mycobacterium; species Mycobacterium smegmatis. The sequence continues at coordinate 3,310,893 of NZ_LN831039.1, forward strand.
GTCGACTTCTTCTCGGTGGGCTGGTGGCCCGTGTTCAACGTCGCCGATCCGTCGGTGGTGGGTGGCGCGATCCTGCTGGTCGCGCTGTCGCTGTTCGGGTTCGACTTCGACACGGTCGGCAGGCGCCGCCCCGGCGAGGACGCCGAGCCGTCGGCAGGCGCGTCGGACAGCACACCGGAGGCACCGGCGGCGGACGGCCCGGACAAACCGGCCGGACCCGTGGGGCCCGAGGACGCCGCCGAGGAATCGAAGACCGTCGGCCACCAGGCCGAGCCGTCATAGTGGACACCCGGTCGATGCCGGTCCCCGAAGGACTGGCCGGAATGCGTGTCGACGCCGGGCTGTCCCGGCTGCTCGGGTTGTCCCGCACGGTCGTGGCGACCCTGGCAGAGGAGGGCGCGGTCGAACTCGACGGCGCACCCGCGGCCAAGTCGGACAAGCTGGTCGCGGGCGCCTGGCTGGAGGTGCGGCTTCCCGAGGCGCCCAAACCGGTCGAGAACACGCCGGTCGACATCGAGGGCATGAACATCCTGTACTCGGATGCCGACATCGTCGCCGTCGACAAACCGCCGGGTGTCGCGGCGCATGCCACGGTCGGCTGGCACGGACCCACCGTCCTCGGCGGTCTGGCGGCCGCGGGGTTCCGCATCAGCACCTCGGGCATCCACGAACGGCAGGGCATCGTGCACCGCCTGGACGTCGGCACGTCGGGCGTGATGGTCGTCGCGCTGTCCGAGCGCGCCTACACCGTGCTCAAGCGTGCCTTCAAGCAGCGCACCGTCGAGAAGCGCTATCACGCGCTGGTGCAGGGCCATCCCGATCCGTCGAGCGGCACCATCGACGCCCCGATCGGGCGGCACCGCGGACACGACTGGAAGTTCGCGGTCGTCGAGGGCGGGCGCCACAGCGTCACCCACTACGACACGCTGGAGATGTTCCCGGCCGCGAGCCTGCTCGACATCGAGTTGGAGACCGGGCGCACCCACCAGATCCGTGTGCACTTCTCGGCGCTGCACCATCCGTGCTGCGGTGACCTCACCTACGGCGCCGATCCGACGCTCGCCAAGCGCCTCGGCCTGGAACGGCAGTGGCTGCACGCGCGCTCGCTGGCCTTCGCGCATCCCGCCGACGGACGACGGGTCGAGATCACCAGCCCCTATCCCGACGATCTGCAGAATGCGCTCGACCTTCTGCGCCGGCACGCACTGTGAGCGGCTCGAACCGCACCGGAGTGCTCTACGGTGCAGGCGCCTACATCTGGTGGGGCCTGTGTCCCGGCTTCTTCCTCCTGCTGCTGCCCGCGGGCCCGCTGGAGGTGGTGGCACACCGCATCGTCTGGAGCACGGTGTTCCTGATGCTGGTGCTCGCTTTCGCCCGCAGGCTCGGGGATCTGCGCAGGCTGTCGCTGCGCACCTGGTTGCAGTTGCTCGCGGCGTCGGCGCTGATCTCGATCAACTGGGGCACCTACATATTCGCCGTCACCTCCGGTCACGTCGTCGACGCCGCGCTGGGTTACTTCATCAATCCGCTCGTGAGCGTCGCGCTGGGGGTGATCATCTTCCGCGAGCGCATCAACCGGTGGCAGGCCGTGTCGCTCGCGCTCGCCGTGATCGCCGTGGCGGTCCTGACCGTCGAGGTCGGTGAGCCGCCCTACATCGCGGTCGTATTGGCCGTGTCGTTCGGTGTGTACGGCCTGGTGAAGAAGGTGGTGCAGGCCGATCCGCGCGTGAGCGTCGCGGTCGAGACCCTGCTGGCGCTGCCCGTGGCAGGCGGGTACGTGATCGTCCTCGAGGTGCTCGGACGCGGGCACTTCATCGCCGAGAGTCCCTGGCATCCGGTGCTGATGGTGCTGTCCGGCGTGGTGACCGCGGTTCCGCTGTTGCTGTTCGCCGCGGCAGCGCAGCGGCTGACCATGGTGATGATGGGCCTGCTGTTCTATCTCAACCCCGCACTGCAGATGCTGTGGGGCGTGTTCATCGGGCACGAGCCCATGCCGTTGGGGCGCTGGATCGGTTTCGCGCTGATCTGGACGGCCCTGGCCGTCATGACGATCGGCACGCTGCGCAACCGGCGCAGCGATGCGGTCGCCGACGCCGCACAGACGCAGCCGACCCTGCCGTGAATCCGTGCCGCCGCCGTCAGACCGTGGCAGGTTTTGATCTTGACGGCCGCGTCAGCGTGTGTTAGCGCACTTCGGATAGCGTCGTTTGCCACAGCAGATAGTTGACGATGCAATAGCTATGCCATAGCGTTCGCCCATGACCGAAGCTGGGCAACCACGGCCGCTGCGCCGCGCTCCTGGCCGGCCGGTGGGCGCCGATTCGGCGCAGACGCGAATGCACATCTTGCGGGTGGGGTGCGAGCTCATCAACGAACGCGGTTTCGCCGCGCTCACCTTCCAGGGGATCGCCAAGCGCTCCGGCCTGAGCCGGCCGACCCTCAACTACTACTTCGCAACCAGGGACGAGCTGTTCCACGCGCTGGTCCACGAGGGCAACGCCATCGTCCAGGAATGCCTCGCCGCGGCAAAACAGCAGGAAGACCCGCTCGAGCGGGTATGCGCCCTGCTCGACGCGATGGCCGATGCGTGGAGCGCGGACCCTTGCCTGTGCCAGTTCCTGGTCAACGCCCGGCTCGAGGCGGGGCGAAATCCCGCGCTGCCCAACGGTATCGCCACCGCGATCCGGGATTTCCTCGACGACGTGGTCGGCGACGCCATCGCAGGCGGCGCCCTGCCCGCGCACACCGATCCCGCACCCGTCGCGCAATTGCTGCACGCCATGGTGTGGGGTGCGGGTCTGTGCCTCGGATACGGCGGGACGTCGGATCCCAAACTGATAACCAAGCAACTCGAATCGGCCATCGCAGGCGGATTGCTGACCGAGTCGCGGCAGGCGTCGTGACACGCGAATGAAAGCCGGCCGGAAAACACGCGAACGCGACACGCCCGAGAGTGTCGGTGGGGGCCAATAGACTGGCTGACCTATGAGCGGCACAGACGGACGGTCCTCGGGGTCTTTTGTCCACCTGCATAACCACACTGAGTACTCGATGCTGGACGGCGCCGCGAAGATCACGCCCATGCTGGCCGAGGCGCAGCGGTTGGAGATGCCTGCCATCGGCATGACCGACCACGGGAACATGTTCGGCGCCAGCGAGTTCTACAACTCGGCGACCAAGGCCGGCATCAAACCCATCATCGGGATCGAGGCCTACATCGCGCCCGGTTCCCGGTTCGACACCAAGCGCGTCACATGGGGCGACCCGGGCCAGAAGGGCGACGACGTCTCCGGCAGCGGTGCGTACACGCACATGACGATGGTCGCCGAGAACGCGACGGGCCTGCGCAACCTGTTCAAGCTGTCCTCGCTGGCGTCGTTCGAGGGGCAGCTGGGCAAGTGGTCGCGTATGGACGCCGAGATCATCGCCGAGCACGCCGAGGGCATCATCGCCACCACCGGCTGCCCGTCGGGCGAGGTCCAGACCCGCCTGCGCCTCGGCCACGAGCGCGAGGCGCTCGAAGCCGCGGCGAAGTGGCGCGAGATCTTCGGCCCGGAGAACTTCTTCCTCGAACTGATGGACCACGGTCTCGACATCGAGCGCCGGGTCCGCGAGGGCCTGCTGGAGATCGGCCGCAAGCTCGGCATCCCGCCGCTGGCCACCAACGACTGTCACTACGTCACGCGTGAGGCCGCACGCAACCACGAGGCGCTGCTGTGTGTGCAGACGGGCAAGACCCTCTCGGATCCCACGCGGTTCAAGTTCGACGGTGACGGCTACTTCCTCAAGTCCGCCGAGGAGATGCGGGCGCTGTGGGACAGCCAGGTGCCCGGCGCGTGCGATTCGACGCTGCTGATCGGCGAGCGGGTGCAGTCCTACGCCGACGTGTGGGAACCCCGTGACCGCATGCCGGTGTTCCCGGTGCCCGAAGGGCACGATCAGGCGTCGTGGCTCACCCACGAGGTGAAGGCCGGTCTGGAGCGGCGGTTCCGCGGTGGCCCGGTGCCCGAGGAGTACACCACGCGCGCCGAGTACGAGATCAAGGTCATCTGCGACAAGGGATTCCCGTCGTACTTCCTCATCGTCGCCGACCTGATCAACTACGCGCGTTCGGTGGGCATCCGCGTGGGGCCCGGTCGTGGTTCGGCGGCGGGATCGCTCGTCGCGTACGCCCTCGGGATCACCAACATCGACCCGATCCCGCACGGTCTGCTGTTCGAGCGCTTCCTGAACCCGGAGCGCCCGTCCGCGCCCGATATCGACATCGACTTCGACGACCGTCGCCGCGGCGAGATGCTGCGCTACGCCGCCAACAGGTGGGGGAGCGAGCGCGTCGCACAGGTCATCACGTTCGGCACCATCAAGACCAAGGCGGCGCTGAAGGATTCGGCCCGCGTGAACTTCGGCCAGCCCGGCTTCGCGATCGCCGACCGGATCACCAAGGCGCTGCCGCCGCCCATCATGGCCAAGGACATCCCGCTCTCGGGCATCACCGACCCGAACCACGAGCGGTACAAGGAGGCCGCCGAGGTCCGCGGTCTGATCGACACCGATCCGGACGTGCGCACCATCTACGAGACCGCGCGCGGTCTCGAAGGCCTGGTCCGCAACGCGGGTGTGCACGCCTGCGCGGTGATCATGAGCTCCGAACCGCTCATCGACGCGATCCCGCTGTGGAAGCGTCCGCAGGACGGCGCGATCATCACCGGCTGGGATTATCCGTCGTGTGAGGCCATCGGCCTGCTGAAGATGGACTTCCTGGGCCTGCGCAACCTCACGATCATCGGCGACGCCATCGCCAACATCAAGGCCAACCGAGGCATCGACCTGGACCTGGAGACGCTGCCGCTCGACGACCCGGCGGCCTACGAACTGCTCTCGCGCGGTGACACCCTCGGCGTGTTCCAGCTCGACGGCGGGCCCATGCGTGACCTGCTGCGGCGCATGCAGCCCACGGGCTTCAACGACATCGTCGCGGTGCTCGCGCTGTACCGCCCCGGTCCGATGGGCATGAACGCCCACAACGACTACGCCGACCGCAAGAACGGCCGGCAGCCCATCAAGCCCATCCACCCCGAGCTCGAAGAACCGCTCAAGGACATCCTGGCCGAGACCTACGGCCTGATCGTCTACCAAGAGCAGATCATGTTCATCGCGCAGAAGGTCGCCTCCTACACCATGGGTAAGGCCGACGCGCTGCGAAAAGCCATGGGCAAGAAGAAGCTTGAGGTGCTCGAGGCCGAGTACAAGGGCTTCAAGGAAGGCATGACCGCCAACGGGTTCTCCGAGGGTGCGGTCAAGGCGCTGTGGGACACGATCCTCCCGTTCGCCGGTTACGCGTTCAACAAGTCGCACGCCGCGGGCTACGGCCTGGTGTCGTACTGGACGGCCTACCTCAAGGCCAACTATCCGGCCGAGTACATGGCAGGCCTGCTCACCTCGGTCGGTGACGACAAGGACAAGGCCGCGGTCTACCTGGCGGACTGCCGGCGCCTGGGCATCACGGTGCTGCCGCCGGACGTCAACGAGTCCGAACACAACTTCGCCTCGGTCGGCGACGACATCCGCTTCGGCCTCGGCGCCATCCGCAACGTCGGCGCCAACGTCGTCTCGTCACTGATCAAGACCCGCACCGAGAAGGGCAAGTTCACCGACTTCTCGGACTACCTGAACAAGATCGACATCACGGCCTGCAACAAGAAGGTCACCGAATCGCTGATCAAGGCAGGCGCCTTCGATTCGCTGGGCCATCCGCGCAAGGGCCTGTTCCTGGTGCACACCGACGCCGTCGACTCGGTGCTGGGCACCAAGAAGGCCGAGGCGATGGGGCAGTTCGACCTGTTCGGGGGCGGCGAGGACACCGGCACCGACGCGGTGTTCACCATCAAGGTCCCCGACGAGGAGTGGGAGGACAAGCACAAACTCGCACTCGAACGCGAGATGCTCGGCCTCTACGTGTCCGGGCACCCGCTCAACGGCGTCGCGCACCTGCTGGCCAACCAGGTCGACACCCAGATCCCGGCGATCCTCGACGGCGACGTCGCCAACGACGCGCAGGTGCTGGTCGGCGGCATCCTGGCCTCGGTCAACCGCCGCGTCAACAAGAACGGTCTGCCGTGGGCGTCGGCCCAGTTGGAGGACCTCACCGGTGGTATCGAGGTGCTGTTCTTCCCGCAGACCTACTCGCTGTTCGGCGCCGACATCGCCGACGACGTCGTGGTGCTCGTCAAGGCCAAGGTGGCCGCACGTGACGACCGGATCGCGCTGATCGCCCACGAGTTGATCGTGCCCGACTTCAGCAGTGCGCAGGCCGATCGTCCGTTGTCGGTCAGCCTTCCCACCCGGCAGTGCACCATCGACAAGGTCACCGCGCTCAAGCAGGTGCTCGCCAACCACCCCGGCACGTCGCAGGTCCACCTGCGGTTGATCAGCGGTGAGCGGATCACCACGCTCGAGCTCGACCAATCGCTGCGCGTGACCCCGTCATCGGCGTTGATGGGCGATCTCAAGGCGCTGCTCGGCCCCGGCTGCCTCGGCTGACTTTTTCGCCGGGGATCTGCGCCTACGCGTCGAGGTCGATGCGCACGATTGCGCTGTCGTGCCACAGGTTTCGGTCGCGGGCGCGGCGCAGCTTCTCGCGCAGCGGAAGGTTGCGGTGCACATTGGTGACACCTGGGATCTTCAACAGCGGCACGATGTTCCACTGCCAGCCGTAACGTTGGTGCAGCGTGCGGTTGGCCCGCTGCGCCTCATCGTCGGCGAGAACTGTGGCGCGCCCGCCGAATCGGACGGGATCGGTGACGCGGCCGCGGTGATCGCACGGGGTGAGGGTGACCTCGGGACGCGCGGCGAGACGTTTGGTCTTGGGCCCGATCTTGGTGCGGAAGAACAGTGTTCGGCCCTGCAGTACGAACCAGATGGGGGTGTCGACGGCGGTGCCGTCGCGGCGGCGGCTGCGAAGCAGGGCGTAACGGGATCGACGTAGCGCGTCGAGTGCATGTTCTGTCTGTGGCATACCCCGAGTGAACAACTTAGAGTTGGCTCTAAGTCAAGCATGATCAGGAGACTGCAGATGGCCGCGCACCTGACGATCGGCGAAGTCGCCCGTCGGGCGGGCGTCGCGCCTACGGCACTGCGGTACTACGAGAAACTCGGCCTGCTCCCGGCGCCCGAACGCATCGGCGGGCGACGGCGCTACGACGAGGCGATCCTGGTGCGGCTCGAGGTGATCCGGCTGTGCAAGGCCGCGGGGTTCTCACTCGACGAGATCGCGGTGCTCATGGACGACGACACACCCGGGCGACCGGTGGCCCGCGCCCTCGCGGAGGCCAAACTCGCCGAGATCGACGCCCAGATCGCATCGCTGGCACGCGCCCGCAGCATCGTCGAATGGGGAATGCAGTGCACGTGCCCGTCGATCGATGAGTGCACCTGCGGAATCCACCGCACCGTCCCTGCCTGATGACGCCTACGCTGAAGGACATGCGCAGCCGACACGTCAGTGTCTGGATCGAGGCACCGCCGGACGCGGTCTACGTGTTCGCGTCGGACCCGGGCGAATGGCCAAGGTGGGCAGCGGGTTTGGCGCAGGGTGGGCTGCGGTTGACGGCAGAGGGCTGGATCGCCGATTCCCCGATGGGGATCGTGCGGGTGAGCTTCACCCCGGCCAACACCCACGGCGTGCTGGACCATGTGGTCGAGTTGCCGTCGGGGGAGCGGGTCTACAACCCGCTGCGGGTGGTTCCCGCCGGTGAGAACGAGTCGCGGTGCGAGGTGGTGTTCACGGTGCGGCAGCGGGCCGGCATGACCGACGAGCAGTTCGACGCCGACGTGGCCGCCGTGGAGGCCGATCTGGAGAGGCTGCGCGCACTGCTGGAGCGGTGAGCGCTCAGCGGCGGGACGTGCGTGAGGACGTCCCGAGCGCCAGCCAGGTGACGGTGGCGGCCGCGGCGGCCGAGAGCACCGCTGTGCTCGCGGTCATCGTCACGGCGGCGACCACAAGAAGGACGACGGCACCCACGGCGAGTGCGATCAGCTTGTACGCAGGCCACGGCACCCCGGCGACGCTGATCTCGCGTTCGGTCCGGGACCCGGCGAGGCGAAAGTTCCCGGCTGCTGTCATAGCCACCACGATAGCTCGCAAGATAGATTTCGGCTACCCGAAACACCGGATGTGGGCCTCCGGTTCGACCGGCACGTCATGCCGATATTTGTGCCCCTGACCGGCGAGTTCAAACCTCTGCGACCACACCCGTCCCCGCGGCCTGCGGCGCCGAACTGGCGTGCGCCCGGCCGGTACCCTAAGGTGTCTCTGCTCACCTCATTTCAGGGAAATCCCTGGTTGGTGGCAGTATTGACGAGTGACCACCGAACTGAGCGCCGACTCCCGAATCACTGCGCTGACCGCACCGCTGTCAGCTGCTGATATCGATGAGGCCGCTCGCCGAATTTCGGGCGTGGTCACCGAGAGCCCACTGCAGTACTGCGAACGGCTGTCCGAGGCCACCGGCGCCAACGTCTACCTCAAGCGCGAGGACCTGCAGGCCGTGCGCTCCTACAAGGTGCGCGGCGCGTTCAACCTGATGGCGCAGTTGTCGGCCGAGGAACTCGCAGCCGGTGTGGTGTGCTCGTCGGCAGGCAACCACGCGCAGGGCTTCGCGATGGCCTGCCGCACCATGAAGACCCACGGCCGGGTGTACGTGCCTGCCAAGACGCCCAAACAGAAGCGCGACCGCATCCGCTATCACGGACGTGAGTTCATCGAGCTCATCGCCGTGGGCGCCACCTACGACCTCGCTGCCGCCGCGGCGCTCGAGGACGTCGCCCGCACCGGCGCAACCCTGGTGCCGCCGTACGACGATCTGCGCACGATGGCCGGACAGGGCACCATCGCCGCCGAACTGCTCGACCAGTTGGACACCGAACCCGATCTGGTGATCGTGCCGGTCGGTGGTGGTGGCTGCATCGCCGGCATCACCACCTACCTCGCCGCGCGCACCGACAACACCTCGGTGCTCGGCGTGGAACCCGCGGGTGCGGCGTCGATGATCGCCGCGCTGGCGGCCGGCGAGCCGGTCATGCTGGCCGACGTCGACCAGTTCGTCGACGGTGCGGCCGTGGCCCGTGCCGGGCAGAAGCCGTTCGAGGCGCTCGCGGCGGCCGGCGACATGGTGTCGCTGACCACCGTAGACGAGGGCGCGGTGTGCACCGCGATGCTCGACCTCTACCAGAACGAGGGCATCATCGCCGAACCGGCGGGCGCGCTGTCCGTGGCGGCGCTGCTGGAGGCCGACATCGAGCCCGGGAGCACCGTGGTGTGCCTGATCTCCGGCGGCAACAACGACGTCTCGCGCTACAACGAGGTGCTGGAGCGCTCGCTGGTGCACCTCGGCCTCAAGCACTACTTCCTGGTGGACTTCCCGCAGGAACCCGGCGCGCTGCGGCGGTTCCTCGACGAGGTGCTCGGCCCCGGTGACGACATCACGCTGTTCGAGTACGTCAAGCGCAACAACCGCGAGACCGGCGAAGCTCTCGTGGGCGTCGAGCTGAGCTCGGCCGCCGACCTCGAGGGTCTGCTGGCACGCATGGGGCAGTCCGACATCCATGTCGAGCTGCTCGAGCCGGGCTCTCCGACGTACCGCTACCTGACCTGATCATCGGACCGCGCGCAACGGCGGCGGCACCTCGACGGCTTCGTCGTTGGCGCAGAAGATCGGCCGGTTGGAAGCCGGGATGACTCTTGGCCGAATCATCCCGGCCCGGCTGCGGACGCAGAGTTGACAAGGCGCAGGATCGCGAAAGAATGTCCGGCCAGCACCGTGCTGTCGGGGCGCGCCTCCGGCGTGCTCGACGCCAGCACCAGGTCACCGGAGATGCCTATGGTGACCGGTTCGGCGTTGAGGTTGCACGCGATCGCCAGGTCGCCGCGGTACAGCACGATCCACCGGTCGTCTTCGTCGAAGTCGACGCGCAGGTGGTCCAGCCACATATCGGCGAGTGCCGGTTCGGTGCGGCGCAGTTCGATCAACCCGCGGTAGATCCCGAGCAGTTGGGCGTGCTCGCCCTGGTCGAGTTCGTCCCACTTCAGCTTGGACCGTTCGAAGGTCGCCGGATCCTGCGGATCCGGGATCTCGTCGGCGTCCCAGCCGTGTCCGGCGAATTCGGCCTTGCGGCCCTCGGCCGTGGCCCTGGCCAGTTCGGGCTCGGGATGCGAGCTGAAGAACTGGAACGGTGACGACGACCCCCACTCCTCGCCCATGAAAAGCATTGCCGTATAGGGAGAGCCGAGGGCCAGTGCGGCCTTGACGGCCAGCTGTCCGGTGGTGAGCCGCTGCGACGGGCGGTCACCGACCGCGCGGTTGCCGACCTGATCGTGGGTGAGGGTGTAGGCGAGCAACCGGCTGCCCGGGATGGTCGCGGTGTCGAGCGGACGGCCGTGGCGGCGGTGCCGGAACGACGAGTACGTCCCGGCGTGGAAGTACCCGTTCTTGAGCGTGGTGGCGAGGGTCTCCATGGACCCGAAATCTGCGTAGTAGCCCTGCCGTTCACCCGAGACGGCGGTGTGGATCGCATGGTGGATGTCGTCGTCCCACTGCGCCGTCATGCCGTAGCCACCGCGGTCGCGCGGCGTGATCAGTCGGGGATCGTTCAGGTCGCTCTCGGCGATGAGCGACAGCGGGCGGCCGAGCTCTTCTGCCAGACGGTCGGTTTCGGCCGAGAGTTCCTCCAGGATGTGGATCGCGGTGTTGTCCATCAGCGCGTGCACGGCATCCAGGCGCAGACCGTCGGCGTGGAAGTCCCGCATCCACCGCAGCGCGCATTCCAGGATGTAGGTGCGCACCTCGTCGGCGTCGGCGTCGGACAGGTTGATCGAAGCGCCCCACGGGTTGCTGCCTGCCGACAGGTAGGGCGCGAACTTCGGCAGGTAGTTGCCGGACGGGCCCAGGTGGTTGAACACGGCGTCGATCAGCACGCCCAGACCGCGGGTGTGGCATGCGTCGACGAACCGGATCAATCCGTCGGGACCTCCGTAGGGTTCGTGTACGGCGTACCAGAGCACCCCGTCATAGCCCCACCCGTGGGTTCCGCCGAACGCGTTGACGGGCATGAGCTCGACGAAGTCGACGCCGAGATCGACCAGATAGTCGAGCTTTTCGATGGCCGAGTCGAAGGTGCCCTCGGGAGTGAAGGTCCCGATGTGCAGTTCGTAGATCACCTTGCCCTCGATGGACCGCCCCGGCCAGTCGGCATCGGTCCAGGCGTCCGGTCTTGGCCGCCACAGCTGCGAGCGCTCGTGCACGCCGTTGGGCTGGCGGGCCGAGCGGGGGTCGGGCAGCACCTTGGGGTCGTCGTCGAGGACGAACCCGTAACGGGCGTCGTCGGCGCATTCGACCTCGGCGCGCCACCAGCCGTCGTCGGACCGGGTCATATCGTGCAGCGTGCCCTCGACATCCAGGCGCACCACGTCGGGCAGGGGCGCCCACACCGCGAATTCGGTCATGTCAGCCGCTCCAGTAGTGCCGCCGGCAGTTCGGCGAACAGTTCGTCCGCCTGCACGGTTCCGCTCCATCGGCGTCCGCCGATCCGGTCGATCCACTCACCGTTTGGTAGCGACAATGTCGTGTCCCCCCAACCGGCTTCGGCCAGCGCGACGGTCCACCGGCTGACCGCGACCACCACGTCGTCACCACGCAGGTAGGAGATCACGTGGTCGGCGGCGGCACCGTCGGCGTGCAGTGGTGTGTGGCCGCCGGCCAGGAACGTCTGCGGACGGTCGCGACGCAACTGCAGGGCCGCTGTGGTGACGCGCATCTTGGCATCGGTACCGGCCTGCAGTGCGGCGCGATGGGCGGCGTAGTCGATCGGCCTGCGGTTGTCGGGATCCACCAGGCTGTCCTCGGCGAGCTCGGTGCCCTGATAGACATCCGGCACACCGGGCGCGGTGAGCGAAAGGAGCTTCTGGCCCAGGCTGTCGCTGCGGGCGTGCCGGTCCAGACGGGTGACCAGCTCGGTCAGCCCGGCGCCGACGGGTCCGTCGAGCACGGCGTCCACCCAGCTGTGCACAGCATCCTCGAACGCGGTGTCGGGGTCATTCCACGAGGTCTTGATGCCCGCTTCACGCATGGCCTTCTCGGCGTAGGCGTGCAGCCGGCCGCGCAGCTCGTCGGTGATCTCGCCGTCGCTCGGCCAGACCCCGAAGATGTTCTGCCACAAGAACAGTCCGGTCCCGAGGTCAGGTGGTGGGGCGATCTCGCTCCACTGCGTCACCAGTTCGGTCCACAGCCCGGGCACCTGCGACAGGACACCGATGCGGGCACGCACATCCTCACCGCGCTTGGTGTCGTGCGTGGACAGGGTGGTCATCGCGGTCGGCCAGAACCGCGCCCGCGTCGCGGCGCGCTGGTGGAACTCGGCGGTGGTGACCCCGAACAGCGCAGGCTCGCCGCCCACCTCGTTGAGGCTCACCAGGCGCGGATCGCGGTAGAACAGGCAGTCCTCGACCGCCTTGGCGGTGGCCGCTCCGCACAGTTGGTTCAGCCGTGCCGCGACTTCCGCGCTGGTCGCGTACGCCGCGGAGACGGTGCCGAGGGCGTCGGCGAGATCCGGTGCGGCCGAGGCGGTGCTGGCCAACGCGACCGGGAGCAGCGCCGACAGCGTGGGGTAGTCGCAGCGGTAGACGCCGATGTTGCTGACGAGTGCGGCCACGGCGTCGGGCAACCGAGGGTCGCTCCGCCCGGTGGCGCGCGTGATCGTGCGGCACACGCGGGCCAGCTCGCTGCCGAGGATGTCGGTGACGGCGGCCCGTTTGAGGTCGTGCTCGGAGGCCACCTCGACGTCGGCGCACAACTCAGCGAGCGGGCCTGCCCCGTTCGGGTCGATGAACACGCCGCCGATCTCGCGCAGCGCGTCGTACCCCGTGGTGCCCGCCACCGGGAGCGCGGTGTCGAGTGCCTCGTCGAACGCGAGGATCTTCTCGACGACGATCCACGCCGACGGGCCCGCGATCTCCCGCAGCCACGTCAGATAGCCTGCGGGATCGGTCAATCCGTCCGGATGGTCGATGCGCACCCCGTCGACCAGACCCTCGTCGAACCACCGTTTGACCTCGGTGTGGGTCGCGTCGAAGACCGCGCGGTCCTCCTGGCGCAGCGCGGCCAGTGACGTGATGGAGAAGAACCTGCGGTACCCGCAGATGCCGCGACGCCATCCGATGAGCCGGTAGTGCTGGCGGTCGTGCACCTGGGCACCTGTGCCGGAACCGGTGCCCGGCGCGATCGGAAGCACGAGATCACCGAGACGCAGCACGTCGCCGTCCACCGTCAGATCGGCGACGTCGTCGTCGGATCCGAGGATGGGCAACACGATCCGGCCGGATTGGCCGTCGACCTCGAGATCCCAGTCGATGTCGAAGTAGTCGGCGTACCGTGACGACCGTCCGTGGGTGAGCACGTCCCACCACCACGGGTTCTCGTCGGCACGTGCCACACCGACGTGGTTGGGCACGATGTCGACGATCAGGCCCATGTCGCGCGCACGCGCGGCCTCGGACAGGCGGTGCAGTCCGTCGGGACCGCCGAGGGCGGGGGAGACGGTCGTGGGATCGGTGACGTCGTAGCCGTGCGTGGAGCCTTCGGCCGCGGTCAGGATGGGGGACAGATACACATGGGAGACGCCGAGGTCGTCGAGATGGTCGAGGAGATTCACCGCATCGTCGAACGTGCAGCAGTCCCCGCGCATCTGCAACCGATACGTCGAGAGCACCGGGCGCGTCATCGTCACGCCGTCTTACGCAGGACGAGGACCGAACGCGGCTGGATCGAGATCTTCTCGCCGGCCCGCACCACCAGGTCCGAGTTGCCGACCGGGTCGGCGGTGTCGAGATCTGCGGTCCATTCCGCGGCGTAGTCGCCGTTGGGCGTGACGAAATCCTCCGGATGGTCATTCGAGTTGAAGCACAACAGGAATGAATCGTCGACCACCCGTTCGCCGCGTGCGTCGGGGGTGGGGATCGCCTCGCCGTTGAGGAACACCGCCACGCACGTGCCCAGCCCCGTACCCCAGTCCTCGGGGGTCATCTCGGTGCCCGCGCGGGTCAGCCACGCGATGTCGCGCACCTGATCGCCGCTGCGGATCGGTTTGCCCTCGAAGAACCTGCGCCGCCGGAACACCGGATGTTGCTTGCGGAACGCCACCACCTTGCGGGTGAACTCGAGGTGGTCGGCGTGGGTCTCGCACAGCGACCAGTCCATCCAGGACAGTTCCGAATCCTGGCAGTAGACATTGTTGTTGCCCAACTGGGTGCGGCCGATCTCGTCGCCGTGGGCGATCATCGGCGTGCCCTGCGAGAGCATCAGCGTGGCCATGATGTTGCGCATCTGCTTGGCCCGCAGCGCGAGGATCTCGGGATCGTCGGTCGGCCCCTCCACCCCGCAGTTCCACGACCGGTTGTGACTCTCGCCGTCGCGGTTGTCCTCGCCGTTGGCCTCGTTGTGTTTCTCGTTGTACGACACCAGATCGTTGAGGGTGAACCCGTCATGACAGGTCACGAAGTTGATACTCGCACTCGGACGCCGACCGGTCGCCTCATAGAGGTCCGAGGAACCGGTCAGTCGCGAGGCGAACTCGCCAAGGGTTGCGGGCTCGCCCCGCCAGTAATCACGCACAGTGTCGCGATATTTCCCGTTCCACTCGGTCCATAAACCTGGGAAGTTCCCCACCTGGTAGCCGCCCTCGCCGACGTCCCACGGCTCGGCGATCAGTTTGACCTGGCTGACCACGGGATCCTGCTGCACCAGATCGAAGAACGCCGAAAGCCGGTCGACGTCATAGAATTCCCGCGCCAGCGTCGAGGCCAGGTCGAAGCGGAACCCGTCGACGTGCATGTCCAGCACCCAGTACCGCAGCGAATCCATGATCAGCTGCAGCGTGTGCGGGTGCCGCGCGTTGAGGCTGTTGCCGGTGCCGGTGAAGTCCTTGTAGAACTCGGGCTGGCCGTCGAGCAGGCGGTAGTACGCGGCATTGTCGATACCGCGGAAGTTGATCGTGGGGCCCAGGTGGTTGCCTTCGGCGGTGTGGTTGTACACGACGTCGAGGATCACCTCGATACCCGCGTCGTGGAACGCCTTGACCATTGTCTTGAACTCGGCGACCGCACCGCCGGCGTTGCGGGTCGCCGCGTACTGGAAGTGCGGCGCGAAGAAGCCGACGGTGTTGTAGCCCCAGTAGTTTCGCAGGCCCAGGTCGAGCAGCCGGTGGTCGTGCATGAACTGGTGCACCGGCATCAGTTCGATGGCCGTGACGTTGAGCGACTGCAGGTGCTCGATGATCACCGGGTGGGACAGGCCCGCATAGGTGCCGCGCAGCGCCTCAGGGACGCCCGGGTGGGTCTGGGTCATGCCCTTGACATGCGCCTCGTAGATCACGGTGTCGTGGTACGGGGTCTTGGGGGCGCGGTCGGATCCCCACTGGAAGAACGGGTTGATCACGACGCTGGTCATGGTGTGGCCCAGGGAGTCGACGCGCGGCGGTGTACCGCTACCGGGTGGGTCCGCCTCCAGGTCGTAGGAGTACAGCGCCTGCGAGAAGTCGAAGTCACCGTGAAACGACTTGCCGTACGGGTCCAGCAGCAGCTTGCTGGGATCGCAGCGCAGACCCTTCGACGGATCCCACGGGCCGTACACGCGGAAGCCGTAGCGCTGGCCGGGGGAGATGGTCGGCAGATACGCGTGCCACACGTACCCGTCGACCTCATCGAGGTTGATGCGGGTCTCCGTGCCGTCCTTGGCGATCAGGCACAACTCGACGCGCTCGGCGACCTCGGAGAACAGCGAGAAGTTGGTGCCCGCCCCGTCGTAGGTCGCTCCCAGCGGATAGGCCTCGCCGGGCCACACCATGTTCATCGGCGCCGGTGGGGATGCGGTCGGATCGGACACCGAATCACCACCAACCGGTTGCGGCCGCCATCTGGCGCCCCAGCTCATTGGTCATGGTGCGCATGTAGGTTGCGGAAAGATGGTGAGAGTCGTGGTACAGCAGGACGTTTCCCTCCACCACGCGACAGTGGTCCTCACGGCACACCGCATCGCTCATGTCGAGCGGCTTCATCAACGGGAACCGGTCGAGATAGTCCAGTGTCGGGTTGCGGTCGGAGAGCACCTTCGACCGCTTGACCCCGCAGGAGACCGCGTCGCCGCCGTCGGCGAGGCAGTCCGCCGGGAAGTACGGCTTGCCGTTGCGGGTCAGCCACGGTGTGTCGCGCATCGCCAGAACCGGGATGTTGTTCTCGTTGAACGTCTCCCAGATGCCGAGGTACGTACTGGGCATCACATCGCCCGGTTTGATGTTCCACGGCCGCGTCGAGGTGGTGAACACGTAGTCGGGGTGATCGGCGATCAACTTCGCCATCACCCGCTGATTCCACTCGTGGCACTTGGGGTAGGGCCGGTTGTCGCCGCTGACCAGCGGCACCTCTTCGGTGGTCAGCGGGCAGCCCATCTTCAGATACGTGACGACCTTGAAACCGTGCTTCTGACCGAGCAGATCGAGCGCGGTGATCCAGTGCTCCGCGTGGGACCCGCCGGCCAGCGCGATGGTGCGGGTGGCGTTCTTGTCGCCGTAGGTGCAGTTGATCACCCCGACGTTGGCGAAGTCGCTGATGCAACCCTCGGTGGTCGAGATCGGCAGATCGTTCTTGGCCTCCAGCACCGTCGGCCGCATGGGCAGCTTGGGCACCCGTGCGTGTTCGATCAGGGCACGTGCACCCGGGTAGTCACGCGCCGACAGCCCCGACAGTTCCTTGCCGCTCGCGCGCTGCACGGTGACGTGCTCCCGCCACGTGAACGATGTCGCGGTGAGCGCGACTCCGAGCAGCGCCACGATCGATCCCAGCACGATCGTGGGCCGGCGCAGGCGTGCCCGCAGTGGTACCGCGGGCACGGGCGCGCGGCCCGGTTGTGTGCGCAGCGGTTCCTCGATGTAGCGCGTCGTCAGCCACGCGAGCACACCGGAGACCAGCAGGATCACGGCGCCTTCGACGAAGTTGGCCGCCGTGTGCCCGGAGTACGACAGCCAGAAGATCAGCAGCGGCCAGTGCCACAGGTACAACGAGTAGGCCATCGAACCCAGCGATACGAACGGCGCCGTCGCCAGCAGGCGGTTGGGCGTGGGCAGGCGGCCCGCAGTGCGCGGGTCGCTCATCCGGTTCGCGGCCGAGAAGATGAACAGGATCGTCGCGCCCACCGGCACCAGGGCCCACGGTCCGGGGAACTCCTTGACGCCGTCGATGAACCAGCCGCACGACAGGATCGCCGCCAGCGAGACGACCGACACCACGGTGCGCAGCCACATGGGCCAGCGCACGAATCCCACGAGCGCCCCGGCGAGCGCGCCGAGCAGCAGTTCCCAGGCGCGCGCGAAGCTGTTGTAGTAGGCGGTGGCCTGATCGGTGTTGTGGGCGATGATCGCGTACACGAACGACGCGATGGTCAGCGCCGCGAGCAGGACGATGAAGAAGGTCCGAAGGTGACGGCCGAACAGGCGCCGGAACAGATAGGCGAACCCGAAGATCAGCACCAGGAACGCGATGTAGAACTGGCCCTGCACCGACATCGACCAGATGTGCTGCAGCGGGCTGACCGTCTCACCGGCACGAAGGTAGTCCGCCGCGGTGTTCGCCAATTCCCAGTTCTGGTAGTAGCCCAGGCTCGCCAGACTCTGGTCAGCAAATGCCTCCCAGCGTGTTTCCGGCTGGATGAGGATGGTCAGAACCGCCGCGGCGGCCAGCACGACGACGAGCGCGGGCAGTAGCCGGCGCACCAGTCGTACGACCTCCGACAACGGCCGCAGCGGCGTGGACTGGTCGAGTGCGGTGCGCAGGATCTTGCCGCCGAAGAAGAACCCGGACAACGCGAGAAACACGTCGACACCACCGGAAACACGGCCGAACCAGATATGGAAGACAGCCACCATCATGATCGCGATGCCGCGCAGGCCGTCGAGATCGTGACGGTAGAAACCGGATTTCCGGGTCCCCATTGACGGATTTGCGGCGCGCGTATCGCGACTGATCGGCGCCGGCCGCGTCGGGGAGAGGGTCATCATGATCGAGGTCAATTTACCTAACAACCCCCGTCTGCTCACATTCGGAACGTGTTGATCACACCCACGGGCAAAGGGCTAGGCTCCCCGTCTGTGGCCGACCTGACCCCGGCGCAGATCAGTGCCGTCGACGCCGCACACATCTGGCATCCCTACAGCAAGATCGGTGCGGACGCGTTCCCGCCGGTCGTGGCGGTCGGCGCCAAGGGCGCCTGGCTCACCGTGATCGACCCGTCCGACGGTGCGCGCATCGACGTCCTCGACGCGATGGCGTCGTGGTGGACCGCCGTGCACGGGCACGGTCATCCGGTACTCGACGCCGCGATCAGCAGGCAGTTGTCGACCATGAACCACGTCATGTTCGGCGGCCTGACGCACGAGCCCGCGGCGCGGTTGGCCCAGCTGCTCGTCGAGCTGACCCCCGACGGTCTGGACACGGTGTTCTTCAGCGACTCCGGGTCGGTGTCGGTGGAGGTCGCGGTGAAGATGGCGCTGCAGTACTGGCGCAGCCTGGGCCGCGGCGCCAAGCACCGGTTGATGACGTGGCGCGGCGGCTATCACGGCGACACGTTCACGCCGATGAGCGTGTGCGACCCGGACGGCGGCATGCACTCGCTGTGGACCGATGTTCTTGCGGCGCAGGAGTTCGCGGAGGCCGTGCCGCGCGAGTACGACCCGGCCTACAGCGCGGCGTTCGAGAAGCAGCTCGCCGCCAACGCCGGCTCCCTGGCCGCGGTGATCGTCGAACCCGTCGTCCAGGGCGCGGGCGGCATGCGCTTCCACGATCCGCGGTACCTGGCGGATCTGCGCGCGATCTGCGACCGCCACGACGTGCTGCTCATCTTCGACGAGATCGCGACCGGTTTCGGCCGCACGGGAAAGCTGTTCGCCGCCGAGCACGCCGGCGTGAGCCCCGACATCATGTGTGTCGGCAAGGCGCTCACGGGCGGCTACATCACGCTGGCCGCGACGTTGTGCACCGCGCGGGTCGCGCAGACCATCAGCTCGGGCGAGCCGGGGGCGCTCATGCACGGCCCGACGTTCATGGCCAACGCCCTGGCGTGCGCGGTGGGGGTCGCGGCCGTGGAGCTGCTGATCGACAGCGACTGGCCCGCGCGGGTCGCCGCGATCGAGGAGGGATTGCGCAGCGGACTGGAGCCCGCGCGTGCCCTACCCGGCGTCGCCGACGTGCGGGTTCTCGGTGCGATCGGCGTGATCGAGATGCGCGAGCCCGTGGACATGCCGCTGGCCACGACCACGGCGCTCGCGCACGGGGTGTGGCTGCGGCCGTTCGGCAAGCTCATCTACGCCATGCCGCCGTTCATCTGCACGCCCGAGGAGGTCGCACAGATCACCGCGGGCATGGTCGGCGTCGCGCGTGCATTAACCTGAACGGTGTTCAATTCGGCGGCTCGTCGCCGGTGTTCAATTCGGCGGCTCGCCGCCGTGTTCAATTGGCGGCTCGCCGCCGACGACAACACCTCTAGGGAGAGCTCGTGACGCGCGCAGGTCTTTCACCGTTGGCCTGGCTGGCCGACATCGAACAACGTCGCCGCGCCGAGGGCCTGCGCCGTGAACTGCGGGTCCGTCCGCCCGTCGCCGCCGAACTGGACCTGGCGTCCAACGACTATCTGGGCCTGTCGCAGCACCCCGACGTGCTCGACGGCGGCGTCGAGGCATTGCGCACCTGGGGAGGCGGCGCCGGAGGATCACGCCTGGTCACAGGGAACACCGAGCTGCACGAGGCGTTCGAGCACCAGCTTGCGTCGTTCCTCGGCGCCGAATCGGCCCTGGTCTTTTCGTCGGGCTACACCGCCAACCTCGGTGCGCTGGTGGCACTGTCCGGGCCGGGATCGCTGATCGTCTCCGACGCGCTGTCGCACGCGTCCCTCGTCGACGCGTGCCGGCTGTCGCGGGCCCGGGTGGTCGTCTCGCCGCACCGCGACGTCGACGCGGTCGACGCGGCGCTGGCCGCGCGCACCGAGGAGCGCGCCGTCGTCGTGACGGAGTCGGTGTTCAGCGCCGACGGTGATCTGGCCCCGCTGCGCGACCTGCACGCGGTGTGCCGCCGCCACGGCGCGCTGTTGCTCGTCGACGAGGCACACGGTCTCGGGGTGCGCGGCACGCGCGGTCAGGGCCTGCTGCACGAGGTCGGCCTGGCGGGTGCACCCGACATCGTGATGACCACGACGCTGTCGAAAGCACTGGGCAGCCAGGGCGGTGCGGTCCTGGGCCCCGAGGCCGTGCGCGCGCACCTCATCGACACCGCGCGCTCGTTCATCTTCGACACCGGCCTGGCGCCGGCCGCCGTCGGCGCCGCATCGGCCGCGCTGCGGGTGCTCGACGCCGAACCGCAGCGTGCCCGCGCGGTACTCGACCGCGCGGCCGAACTGGCCACGATCGCAGGCGTCACCGAAGCGCCCGTCTCCGCGGTGGTGTCGGTGATCCTCGGCGATCCGGAGATCGCGGTGGGCGCCGCGGCGGCCTGCCTCGACCGCGGTGTGCGCGTGGGCTGCTTCCGCCCGCCCACGGTTCCCGCGGGCACCTCGCGGCTGCGCCTGGCCGCCAGGGCCTCGTTGACCGACGACGAGATGGCACTGGCCCATCAGGTGCTGACCGACGTGCTCGCCACCGCGCGGGCATGACCGTCCTCGCGGTCACCGGCACCGACACCGGTGTCGGCAAGACAGTGACGACGGCCGCGCTGGCCTGCGCAGCGCGGTTGGCCCGCCGCGACGTCGCGGTGTGCAAGCCCGTGCAGACCGGGACCATCGACGGCGACGACGATCTGGGCGAGGTGCGCCGCCTGTCGGGGGTCACCGCGCTGCACGGCGGCTGGCGTTACCCCGAGCCCCTGGCACCGGTCGCCGCTGCGGGGCGCGCCGGTGCGCCGCTGCCCACCCGCACCGAACTCGTCGGCTCCGTGCGCGCGGTCGACGCCGCCGGGCGTCTGACCATCGTCGAAGGCGCGGGCGGTCTGCTGGTCGCCCTCGGCGCCGACGGCGTCACGCTGCGGGATCTCGCGCACGATCTGGGCGCGCAGGTGCTCATCGTGGTGTCCCCGGGCCTGGGCACCCTCAACCACACCGCATTGACCCTCGAAGCGCTTGCCGCGCACGGTCTTTCGTGTGCCGGCCTGGTGATCGGAGCGTGGCCCGCCGAACCCGGCGTCGCAGAACTGGACAACCGCACCGCCCTCGAGGCGCTCGCGCCCGTGCGTGCCGTGCTGCCGGCAGGGGCCGGCGCGGCGAGCCCTGAACGCTTCGAGGCGTTGAGCGCGGCGGCGTTTGACGCAGACTGGATCACGAGCCTGAGCTGAGGCGTCTGCGGGAGGAGCAAGCGCATGGTGCACTCCGTCGAACTCGTCTTCGACGCCGAGACAGAGGCGACCGTGCGGGCCATCTGGGATGAACTGCGCGACGCCGGGATACCCAGCCAGGCCCCCGCGAGCAGGCCGCACGCGACCCTGACCGTCGCCCAGCACATCGACGCCGAGGTCGAACAGATCCTGCGGCCCGTTGCCGCGCGCCTGCCGCTGCCGTGCCGGTTGGGGGCCACACTCATCTTCGGCCGCTCGGCCGGGGTCCTGGCGCGCCTGCTGCTGCCCTCACCGGACCTGCTCGACGTGCAGGCCCGGGTGCACCGGGCGTGTGTGCCGTTGATGACGCCTGCGCCCATGCCGCACTCCGAGCCCGGCCAGTGGACCCCGCACGTCACCCTGGCGCGCCGCGTCGCCCCGACGCGGCTGGCGACCGCACTGCGGATCGCCGGGCGACCGGCCGAGATCGCCGGCACCGTGATCGGTCTGCGGCACTGGAACGGCGACAAGCGCACAGAGCACCCGATCGGGTGACATGCTGGGGGCGTGAACCGGCTCGCGATCATCGACGCCGAGTCCCGGCGGTTCGCCGAGGTGCTGGCCCACACGCCGCCCGACGCACGCTGCCCGACCTGCCCGGACTGGACGGCCGCGGATCTGCTGTGGCATCTGACCGAGGTGCACCTGTTCTGGGCCGCGGTGCTGTTCCGCAACGTGACAGCAGAGGACGGGGTCGCCGCGGTCGAGCAATCGAAACCGTCGCGGCCCGACTCCGTGGCGGACCTGTTGGCGCTGCGTGAGGGCGCGACGTCCGTGCTGCTGGCGGAACTGAGCAGGCTGGACGACGCCGAACCGCGGTGGTCGTGGTTCCCATCGGATCAGACGGTCGGCTTCACGCGGCGGATGCAGACCTACGAGGCGTTGATGCACCGCGTGGACGCCGAACTGGCCGCGGGCCTGCCGATCGGCGCCATTGCCGCCGACGTCGCGGCAGGTGCGGTCGACCACGCGGTGGACGTCATGTGGGCCTGGCAGCCGGAGGGTTCGCACTTCGAGGGGGCCGCGGTGGTCGAGTTCGTCGCGACCGACACCGCGCAGCGCTGGCAGGTCGATGTCGGTGCGGCCGGTGACTGGCCGAGCGCGGTTCGCAGCCCGGACACGCAGGTGGTGATTGCCTCGGCGACGGTGCGCGGCACGGCAGCCGATCTCGCACTGTGGGCGTGGAATCGCGGCGGTTCGGTGGATACCTCCGGTGAGCCCGCGTCGCTTCAAGCGCTGGATGCCGTGGTCGCCCGCGGTATGCCGTGACTACTCGAAAGAGCGCTCCGCAGAAGAAAATCCGGTGAATTCACTGCCGCCGCCGTGGGCGGCCAGCCCGTCGACGAGCAACTGCAGGCCGAAGCGGAACTGGCGGGTGCCGTCGCGGGTGAGCATCGACTGATCGTCACCCAGCGCGCCGACGGCGTCCCACTGCAGCCGGGACTGCTCGTCGACGGTGAATCCCAGCACGTAATAGATCACGGTGCGGGCGGCCGCATCGACGTCGGCGTCGCCCACCCCGGCGGCGCGGGCCGCGCGACCCAGCTGCTCCACGATCTCGGTGATCACCACCGACTGCCCGGACGCGAAGCTCGCCGACACGAGTTCGGCGCCGTCGGTGTGCGACAACAACGCGTCGCGCAACGCGCGGCAGGACTCGTGGATCTGTTCGCGCCACGCGAGGTCCGCGGTGTCGGTGCGCGCGGTGCGCAGAATGTGGTCGGCCACTGCCCCCAACAGTTCCTGTTTGTTGGCGAAATGCCAGTACAGGGCGCCCGGCGTGACGTCGAGCTCGCGCGCCAGGCGCCGCATCGTCAGGTCGGCGATGCCGTGGTCGTCGAGGATCTTCGTCGCCGCAGCCACCACGTCGGGTTTGTGGAGTTGCACACGCTTATCTTAACCTGAACACCGTTCAAGTAACCTGAACACCGTTCAGCGACCGGGCGGTCGCGATGTTCGAGGTGTTCCGAGATCTTTTCAACCCGCAGGAGGACGGCGTGACGCAGGCGGCCATCAACGGCACAGATGTACTGGACGTGGCGCGCGAGCAGGTGCTGGAGCGCGGCGTCGGCCTCGACCAGGCGCAGACCCTGCAGGTGCTGCAGTTGCCCGATGAGCGCCTCGACGACCTGCTCTCGCTGGCCCACGAGGTGCGGATGCGCTGGTGCGGTCCCGACGTCGAGGTCGAGGGCATCATCAGCCTCAAGACCGGCGGCTGCCCGGAGGACTGCCACTTCTGCTCGCAGTCAGGACTTTTCGCCTCGCCCGTGCGCAGCGCGTGGCTCGACGTGCCGAGCCTGGTGGAGGCGGCCAAGCAGACCGCAAAGACCGGTGCCACCGAATTCTGCATCGTGGCCGCCGTGCGCGGGCCCGATGAGCGTCTGCTGGCACAGGTCGCCGCGGGCATCGAGGCCATCCGCAACGAGGTCGACATCCAGATCGCGTGCTCGCTGGGCATGCTCACCGAGGAGCAGGTGCAGCGCCTGGCGGACATGGGCGTGCACCGCTACAACCACAACCTGGAGACCGCGCGCTCGTTCTTCCCCAACGTCGTCACCACCCACACCTGGGAGGAGCGCTGGGACACCCTCAACATGGTCCGCGAGGCAGGCATGGAGGTGTGCTGCGGCGGCATCCTCGGCATGGGGGAGACCCTCGAACAGCGCGCCGAGTTCGCGGCCAACCTCGCCGAACTGAATCCGCACGAGGTGCCGCTCAACTTCCTCAACCCGCGCCCGGGCACACCGTTCGGTGACCTCGAGGTGCTGCCGGCCTCCGAGGCGCTCAAGGCCGTCGCGGCGTTCCGTCTCGCGCTGCCGCGCACCATGCTGCGATTCGCCGGCGGACGCGAGATCACCCTGGGCGACCTCGGCGCCAAGAAGGGCATCCTCGGCGGCATCAACGCCGTCATCGTCGGTAACTACCTGACCACGCTGGGCCGACCGGCCGAGGCCGACCTGCAATTGCTCGACGATTTGCAGATGCCCATCAAGGCGCTCAACGCCACCCTGTAAAACGGGGTGGTGATGATCGAGGAAACCCCGGCGCTTCCCGCGCCCGTCGGTGCCGGCGTCTACAACGTCTACACCGGCGGTCCGGCGGACAGCGCGCTGCCCACGGCCGCGCAACTGGGACTGGAGCCCCCACGGTTCTGCGCCGAGTGCGGCCGCCGGATGATCGTGCAGGTGCGCCCGGACGGCTGGTGGGCCCAGTGCTCGCGGCACGGGCACGTCGACTCCACCGACCTCGACCCCCGGCGATGAGCAAAGACCTCCACATGAGCGTCTCCGACGCGCCGGCCCCGACGGCGCCGAGCAGGCCCGCGGGCGGACCCCGCATCTCCCGGTCGCGCGCCGCGGTCATCGTGGTGGCGGCACTCGCCGGCGCAGGCGCGCTGCTCGGTGTGGTGTGGTCGGTCCTGGCGCCCCCGATCCACGGCGTGATCGCACTGACCCGCAGCGGCGACCGGGCGCGGGCATACCTCGGTGCCGAGTCCGACCATTTCTTCACCGCGGCGTTCATGTTCACTGGCCTGCTGGTGGTGCTCGCCGCGGTCGCCGCGGTGGCGCTGTGGCAGTGGCGCGCGCACCGCGGGCCGGTTCTGGTGACGGCCCTGGTGGCCGGGTGCGCCGCGGCGGCCGGCACCGCGGCCGGCATCGGGGCCCTGCTGGTGCACGGCCGTTACGGGTCGATCGACGTGGCGAGCGCGCCCGTCACCCCGGAGAACCGCGTGTTCTACGTCGTCGAGGCGCCGCCGGTGTTCTTCGGGCACACGCCGCTGCAGATCGCGACGACCATCCTGTTCCCGGCCGCGGTCGCGGCGCTGGTGTACGCGCTGATCGCGGTGTCGACGTCGCGCGACGACCTGGGCGCCTGGCCGCCGGTCGAAACACCGGTCTATCCGCCCGTGAATCCGCACCTGCCGCCCATGGTCACCCCACCGCCGCAGGCCTGACGCTGCAGCGCCGGAAACTGAGAGGGGGCTCAGAGGGGGCTGCGCCGCAGCGCGCGTCCGGTGACCACCTTGGCCGCGATACCGGCCAACCGGGCCATCCCGACGTAGGTGACCGGGTTGAGCAGCGTCGGCCACTTCGACCGCACCAGGTTGGCGGTCAGCGGACGCGCGGCGAAACGGTCGGTCAGCCACCGCAGCGCCATGGGGGCCGACATGGGGTGCAGCAGCAGATGCTCGCTGAACAGGTCGCGGTGATAGGTCACCGAGGCGCCGCCGGTCAGGTACTTCTCGGCCAGCTCGTCGATCGAGGAGACCGAGATCAGCTCGTCGTGCACGGCTTGGATCAGCAGCACGGGTGGATTCGGTGTCGCCACACCGAGTTTGATGTCGTCGAAGACCTCGGTGACCTCGGGGCTGTCGAGGATCTGTTCGAGCGGCAGGTCGACCAGGTCGTCCATGTCCTTGCGCGCCAGCCGCAGCACGGCCTCGATGGTGCTCATCTTGTGCAGGCGCTGCAGCAGCTTGCGGCCCTCGGTGGTCGCGTGCTCGGCGATGACCCGATTGAGGCCCGGGTAGATGTCGGCGAGGGCGGCGACGACGAGTGCGGGCAGTCCCGAGAACACCGTGCCGTTGAGCCGCCGGAACGTGTGGCCCAGATCGCCGACCGGCGAACCGAGTACGGCGCCGACGATGTTGAGCTCGGGGGCGTAGGAGCCGCTCATCTCCGCGGCCCAGCCACTTGCCAGACCGCCGCCCGAGTAGCCCCACAGGCCGATGGGCGACGCGTCGGTCAGGGGCAGGCGCTCGGAGTTCAGCGCGGCACGAAGCCCGTCGAGCACGTGGTACCCGGGTTCGTACGGCGCGCCCCACATGCCGTCGAGGCCTTCGTGGTCGGGCACCGAGACGGCCCAGCCCTCGGCCAGCGCCGCGGTGATCAGCAGGAGCTCGAACTGGGCGAGGCCACCGGTGACCTTGGCGTGACGGCGCAGCGCGTACGACGGGAAGCACGTGGCCGAGATCGCGTCGATCGCGCACTGGTAGGACACGATCGGGCAGCCCGCGCGCGCGTCGGGCGGCATGATCACCGTGGTGACCGCGGCCTCGGGAGCGCCGTTGCGATCGGTGGTGCGGTACAGCAGCTGGGTGGCGTGCAGGGCCTGGGGGACCAGCCCGAGGAACGCGAGTTCGACGTCGCGGCTGCGCAGCACCGTTCCGGGTTCGGCGTGGTGGTAGCCGGCCGGCGGCAGATAGAACGGATCTTCACCGGGGAGCCCCGGCCGCGCGTCGCGGTCGAGTTCCTCGTGCGGTGCGCGCCCGATCCATTCGGCATCGGCGGCTTTCGCGGCGCTGGACAAGTCCATCCGGGCATTCTTGCTTAAGAAAGGTCTAAGAGTCCAGCCGACTCACCCGGGCGGTCGCAACGCAGCGAACTCGTCGGTGACGCGATAACGCGACTCGGTGAACCGGAACAGGGCGGCCGGACGCCCGCCGCTGCGGCCCGACCGCGCGGTGGTCCCGGTGCGGGTGATCACCTTGCGGCGTTCGAGAACCCGCTGCAGGTTGGTGGCGTCCACCTGGTAGTCCAACGCGGCGCTGTAGACATCGCGCAGCGACGAGATGGCGAATTCTTTTGGCGCCAGGGCAAATCCGATATTCGTATAGGAAAGCTTGGCGACCAGCCGGGTGCGGGCGTGTTCGACCATGGGCGCGTGGTCGAACGCCATCGGGGGCAGTTCGTGCACCGGATGCCAGCGCGTGTCGTCGGGCAGCGCCGGAGTGGCGGGGGAGGGCACGAGGCCGAGGAACGTCGAGGCGATGGTGCGTTCACCGGGCACGCGCTTCGGATCGGAGAACACCGCGAGTTGCTCCAGGTGGGCGAGCTCGCGAAGGTCCACCTTCTCGGCGAGCTGACGCCGCACCGACGTGGTCAGGTCCTCGTCGTCGCGCAGGCGTCCGCCGGGGAGCGACCACTTGTCGCGCTCGGGTTCCAGTGCGCGTTGCCACAGCAGCACGTTGAGAGACGGTTGACGCGTGTCGAGGTCGCGAACCTGGAACACGACGGCGAGCACTTCGTGGGCGGTGCTACGATTGGGCATGTTTTCGATTATAAGTCGAAAACCTGAACTCGATGAGGAGGCCACCGTGACCGTGCTCAACGGAACGCCCGCAGGGGCCCTCGCGGACCGGATTGTGGACGGCCCCGGCGGCTATTCGGGCATCGACGGCGACGAGCAGTGGGCCGCGGAAGTGCGCCGGCTCGTCGAGCTGCGCGGCGCGACGCTGCTGGCGCACAACTACCAGTTGCCTGCCATCCAGGACGTCGCCGATCACGTCGGGGACTCCCTCGCGCTGTCCCGCATCGCGGCCGAGGCGCCCGAGGACACCATCGTGTTCTGCGGCGTGCACTTCATGGCCGAGACCGCCAAGATCCTCAGCCCCGACAAGACGGTGCTGATCCCGGATCAGCGGGCCGGGTGCTCGCTGGCCGATTCGATCACCGCCGAGGAACTCCAGGCGTGGAAGGACGACCATCCAGGGGCGGTCGTCGTGTCCTACGTCAACACCACCGCCGCGGTGAAAGCCCTGACCGACATCTGCTGCACGTCGTCCAACGCCGTCGAGGTCGTGGCGTCCATCCCCGAGGACCGCGAGGTGCTGTTCTGCCCCGACCAGTTCCTCGGCGCCCACGTCCGGCGCGTCACGGGCCGCAAGAACATGCACGTGTGGGCCGGTGAGTGCCACGTCCACGCCGGCATCAACGGCGACGAACTCGCGGCCCAGGCCCGTTCGCACCCCGATGCCGAGCTGTTCGTGCACCCCGAGTGCGGCTGCGCCACGTCGGCGCTGTACCTCGCAGGCGAGGGCGCGGTCCCCGAAGACCGCGTCAAGATCCTGTCGACCGGTGGCATGCTCGACGCCGCGCGCGAGACCTCCGCACGCCAGGTCCTGGTCGCCACCGAGATCGGCATGCTGCACCAGTTGCGCAGGGCCGCACCGGAAGTCGACTTCCTCGCGGTCAACGACCGGGCCTCGTGCACGTACATGAAGATGATCACCCCGGCCGCGTTGCTGCGGTGCCTCGTCGAGGGCGCCGACGAGGTGCACGTGGACCCGGAGACCGCACGCCTCGGCCGTGCCAGCGTGCAGCGCATGATCGAGATCGGGCAGCCCGGCGGCGGCGAATGACCGGCGCGGGCACGTTCGCCTGCGGCACCTCGGCGTACTGGCAGCAACGAACCGACGTCGTCGTGATCGGCACCGGCGTCGCCGGCCTGGTCGCGGCGCTGGCCGCGCATCGCGCCGGCCGGCGGGTCACGGTGCTCAGCAAGGTGAGCGAGACCGCGACGTTCTACGCCCAGGGCGGCATCGCCGTCGTCCTGCCGGCCGGTGTCGGCTCGGCTGACGACACCATCGAGGCTCATGTCGCCGACACGCTCGCCGCAGGCGGCGGGCTGTGCGACGCCGAGGCCGTGCGCTCGATCGTCGCCGACGGCGCCAAGGCGATCACCGACCTGGTGGCCGACGGCGCCCTGTTCGACGAATCCGCGCCCGGGCGCTGGGCGCTCACCCGCGAGGGCGGGCACACCCGGCGCCGGATCATCCACGCGGGCGGCGACGCCACCGGCGCCGAGGTGCAGCGCACGCTGAACCACGCGGCCGCACACCTCGACATCCGCCACAACCACGTGGCGCTGCGAATCCTGCAGGACGAGGCCGGCGTCACCGGTGTGCTGGTCCACAACGACGACGGTCCCGGCATCCTGCACGCCCCGTCGGTGGTCCTGGCTACCGGCGGACTCGGCCACCTCTATGCCGCCACCACCAACCCGGTCGGGTCGACCGGTGACGGCATCGCGCTGGCGCTGTGGGCCGGTGTCGCGGTCAGCGACATCGAGTTCGTGCAGTTCCACCCGACCATGCTGTTCGGCGCCGCGGCGGGCGGGCGCCGCCCGCTGATCACCGAGGCGCTGCGCGGTGAAGGTGCGGTTCTGATCGACGCACAGGGACACCCGGTCACCGCGGGCGTGCACCCGATGGGGGACCTGGCGCCGCGCGACGTGGTCGCCGCGGCGATCAACGCGCGCCTGGCCGCCACCGGGGACCCATGCGTCTACCTCGACGCGCGCGGCGTCGCCGGCGTCGCGGACCGGTTCCCGACCGTCACGGCGGCCTGCCTCGCGGCAGGTATCGACCCGGCGCGTGAGCCCATCCCGGTGGTTCCCGGCGCGCACTACAGCTGCGGCGGTGTGGTCACCGATGTGTACGGGCGTACCGCTCTGCCGGGACTGTTCGCCGCGGGCGAGGTCGCGCGCACCGGGATGCACGGCGCGAACCGGTTGGCCTCCAACAGCCTGCTCGAAGGCCTGGTGGTCGGTTCGCGGGCCGGGCGCGCCGCGGCCGCCCACGCCGAACAAGCCGGGTCCGTGCGCGCGGTGGTCCCGCAGCAGGTCCGGCGCGACGCCGTGGACCGCCAGGTGCTGCAGGCCGCGATGTCCACCCACGCGTCGGTGGTACGTGACGCGCAGGGTCTGCACCGGCTCGCC
The DNA here is from genome assembly GCF_001457595.1 of Mycolicibacterium smegmatis. GTDB lineage: Bacteria > Actinomycetota > Actinomycetes > Mycobacteriales > Mycobacteriaceae > Mycobacterium > Mycobacterium smegmatis. The sequence goes on from NZ_LN831039.1 coordinate 3,340,846, forward strand.
GAGACGCTGGACGCCGCGCGTGCCGTGGTGCCCAGCGACCGCGCGTCCTTCGAGGACGCCGCGCTGACCTCGGTGGCCCGCGCCGTGGTCAGGGCGGCCACGGCCCGTACCGAGAGCCGCGGCTCCCACCATCGCGGCGACTTCCCGGACACCGACCCCACACAGGAGGTCTCGATGACAGTCCGTATCCACGACGGCGACGTCGCCGTCGACATCCCGACGGCGGTGTGCTGATGATGAAACTTTCCGATGCCGAACTGACGGCGGCCAAGGCGGCCGTCGCGCGCGCGGTCGAAGAAGACCTCGCCTACGGTCCCGACGTGACCACGATGGCCACGGTCGACGCGGCCGCGACCACGACGGCGTCCGTCGTCAGCCGCGAACCGGGTGTCATCGCAGGCGTCGACGTCGCGCTGCTGGTGCTCGACGAGATGATCGGCGCCGACCGCTACCGCGTGCTGCACCGCGTCGACGACGGTGCCCAGCTCGACGCCAAGCAGACCGTGCTGACGGTCGAGGCGCCGACGCGGGAACTGCTCACGGCCGAACGCACCATGCTCAACCTGCTGTGTCACCTTTCGGGGGTCGCGACCGCGACGGCCGCCTGGGTCGACGCCGTCGCGGGCACCAAGGCCAAGATCCGCGACACCCGCAAGACGCTGCCCGGTCTGCGCCTGCTGCAGAAGTACGCCGTGCGCGTCGGCGGCGGCGTCAACCACCGGATGGGACTCGGCGACGCCGCGCTGATCAAGGACAACCACGTCGCCGCGGCCGGTTCGGTGGTGGCCGCCCTCAAGGCCGTCCGCGAAGAGGCGCCCGGCCTGCCGTGTGAGGTCGAGGTCGATTCGCTCGAGCAGCTCGACGAGGTGCTCGCGCTCGGCGTCGAACTGGTCCTGCTGGACAACTTCCCGGTGTGGCAGACGCAGATGGCCGTGCAGCGCCGCGACGCGCGTGCCCCCGAGACGCTGCTGGAGTCTTCGGGCGGGCTGACGCTGGACACCGCGGCGGACTATGCGGGCACCGGCGTCGACTACCTCGCGATCGGGGCGCTCACACACTCGGTGCGGGTGCTCGACCTGGGCCTGGACTTCTGAGGCGGTTGCGGCGTCCCCGGTGTGGAGACGCCGCAACCTCAGCGGCTACTCGCTGTCTTTGGAGTCCGAACCGGTGCCTGCAGCGCCGCCACCGCTCTTGGTGCCGCTGCTCTTGGTGCCGCCGGCCTTCGAGCTGGTCTTCGAGCTGGACTCCGAGCTGGACTCCGAGTTGGACTCCGAGCTGGACGATGTGCGACTGCCGGCCTTGTCCGCGCTGCGTGTGGGCGTCGAACGGCCGGTGACACGGTTGCTCACGTTCTCGCGGGTGGCAGACCGGTCGGTCGCATTGCCGGGGTTGCCGGTCTTGCCGTCGCGGCCAAATCCGCCGCGGCCGGCCTGACCGCCTTGTCCGGGGCGGGCGCGGTTCGAAGAGCTCTGTGCATCGCCGCCGTCACCGCCATTGCCGCCGCCGGCAAGTCCGCTGCCGCCGTTGCCACCGTTTCCGCCGTACGCTGCGTTGGTTCCGGTTGCCTTCCCGCCGTTTCCACCGGCACCACCGGTTCCTATTCCGGTCGAGCCACCGTTTCCGCCGTTGCCGGCTGCTGCATTTCCGTTGCGGGTGCCGGCGGTTCCATTGTTGGCGTCACCGCCGTCGCCGCCGCGGCCGCCGTTTCCGAAAACCCCGCCGGCCCCGCCGTTGCCGCCGTCGGCGCCGTGGCTGCCCGCCGTTTCAGGACCTTCGCCGTCACCATCACCACCTCGGCCGCCGTCACCCCCCGACCCGACGAGCAGGCCCCCGTTGCCGCCGTTGCCGCCGCGGCCGGCGTTGGCGATGTGTGCGCCATTGGAGATGACGTTCGGACTTCCGTCGCCCCCTTTGCCGCCGTTGCCGATCAACCCGGCGTTACCTCCGTTTGCACCTTCCACACCGCCCACCGAGTTGCCGCCGTCACCGCCGTTACCGAGCAAGCCGGCGTTGCCGCCGTCGCCGGCCCGGCCACCGTTGACGCCTGCGAGCCCATCTCCGCCCCTGCCGCCGTTGCCGAGCAGAAATCCACCATTGCCGCCCTTCTGACCGGGTCCGCCGTCGGCACCGTTGCCGATCAGCAGGCCGCCGTTCTGACCGGGCTCGATGCCATTCCCGATGAGCCAGCCACCCGGGCCGATCATCGGGCGGCCACTGGAATCCACGGCCACCGTCACCTTGGCGTCACCCACCATGCCCACGGCGATTGGCGTGACGGTGAGCGCGGTGCCAGACGTCGAGGTCTTGGGTGCGAAGACCAGCCGTGCCGTGCTTGAACCGGGTCGGACGGCGCGTACGGCGGTGAAGGCAGGAGAGCCGCTGACCCCCGGCTCCAGGTGACCGATGCCCGATCCGGTCGAGGTCACCGACCCGGGCGAGGTCGCGGGCAGGATCGCACCGTAGAGGGCGTTGGGGGTGGCAGGTGCGCCCTCCGGCGTCGATGTGACCGTCAGCCATCGCGGAGTCGAGGTCGAGGTCGGGGTTTGGTACGTGGTTGGCGTTCCGGTACTGGCGGGTGCCGGCGCCTGGGAGACAGCGACGCCTGCGGTGGCGACGATGCTCGCCGCGACGGCGGAAGTCAGGCGCTGATGCTTGGTCACGGCCGACCTATATCGGGGCATGTGGATATTCCTTCATTCGGTTCGAAGAATGGCGAATCGAGCGACGTGAGCTGATTTCCGAAACGCAACTCAACGGAAATCCCAATCTTTCTATCAGTTGCTGAGGAACTGTTCTAGCTGGTCGAAGCACATTGATGCGATTGCGTCTGAATAGACGCGCGAGTAAATTGGCGCGGGGATGCGGTGATCCGGATCGTAATTACTGCGCTGAGTGAACCAACATTCCGGGAAGTGGAAATCTGGCTACCGATAAAAAGGTCGCCACGAATGGCGATCCGCGGTTATTTCGGTTTCAAGTAGTCCCAGCAAATTCCATGGAAGCGGTCTCAATGTTGCTGGATACCCGGACTCGAAATAACGCGGGCGTCAAACAGTGGCCGCGCGGCGGACCAACGAAAGCACCACGGCGGCTGCCGCGAACAAACCGGAGAACACGCGGTTGAGAATCGTCTGCTGGCGGGGCGTGTGCAGCCACGTCAGCAACCGGACCGCGAGGCCGGTGTAGAGCCCCATCACCACCAGGTCGACGGCGATCATCGTCGCGCCGATCGCCAGGTACTGCGGCAGCAGGGGCGCGGTGGGCACCACGAACTGTGGCAGCACGGCCAGGAAGAACACCAGGCCCTTGGGGTTGGTGGCATTCACCAGGAACCCGCGGACCACCAGGCCGGTACGGCCGGCCTCGGTCGCCTTGCCGAGCTGCGCACGCAGGTCGATGGCGGCCGTGCGCCATTGGCGCACCGCCAGGTAGATCAGATAGGCGACGCCGATCCACTTGATGATGTTGAACGCGACGATCGAACCGGCCACCGCGGCGCCCAGCCCGATCGCGACCAGGGCGAGCTGCAGCATGAGCCCGATCTCAAGGCCCAGGATGCTCCAGTACCCACGGCGCACACCGTGGGTCAGACCGGTCGCCATGGACTGGATGGCACCGGCGCCGGGGGAGACGCTGATCGCGATCGCCGCGCCGAAGAACGCCAGCCAGACGTGCCATTCCATACGGGCAGTCTGGCATCGCGGTCAAACGATTTCGGCTACCAGGATCCCGGCCTTGCGCGCGCTCAGGCGCGCGATCCGGGGCAGGGACGGATCGTCGCTGCCGGCGGGCAGGATGCGCGGGTTCGTGATCTCGAACTCGCGGCCGAACATCTTCACCTCCGCGCCACCCGCGGCCAGGACGTTCTTCACCCAGTTTGTCTTGCCGTGGGCGAGGATCACCGCGAACACATTGTCCTTGCGGTAACTGTTGACCACGGTCTCGTACGCCCGGCCCGACTTGCGGCCCCGGTGCTTGATGACGGTGAAACCGGGTAGTCGTTTGGCGACGGGCGTCATCACCGGATTGACGTACTTGAGTTGCAGTCGCTCCAGCCAGGGCGGGAACAGCATCGGTACGCCAGGTGCCTTGTTGGGGTGGTCTTTTGCCGACAACTCGGGCTCCGTTCGCGGGTACCGCGACCACCCGGAGGTTGACGGTGGCCGACGGATTTTTATTCAAGTGGACTGATCAGGGACAATGAACATGATGGCCAAGTTTCAGATGTCCCGCATCGACCTGCGCAACCGTGTGCTCAGCGCGGCGCAACTGCGCTCCGCCCTGCCGCGCGGTGGAGTCGACGTCGACGCCGTGGTGCCCAAGGTCCGCCCGATCGTCGACGCGGTCGCACAGCGGGGCGCGCAGGCCGCCCTGGAGTACGGCGAATCCTTCGACGGCATCCGCCCGGAGACGGTGCGGGTGCCGCGCGAGTTGCTGACCCAGGCGCTGGAGAACCTCGACGCCGACGTGCGCGCCGCGCTGCAGGTCTCCATCGACCGTGCGCGTGCCGTGCATGCTGATCAGCGTCGCACCGACACCACCACCACACTGGCGCCCGGCGCCACCGTGACCGAGCGCTGGGTTCCGGTCGAGCGGGTCGGCCTCTACGTTCCGGGCGGCAACGCCGTCTATCCGTCGAGCGTCGTGATGAACGTCGTGCCCGCCCAGACGGCGGGCGTGGACTCGATGGTCATCGCCAGTCCGCCGCAGGGCCTGTTCGGCGGCAGGCCGCACCCGACCATCCTCGCCGCGGCCGCGTTGCTCGGTGTCGACGAGGTGTGGGCGGTCGGCGGCGCACAGGCCGTGGCGCTTTTGGCCTACGGCGGCACCGACACCGACGGCGCCGAACTCGCGCCGGTCGACATGATCACCGGTCCGGGCAACATCTACGTGACGGCCGCCAAGCGCATCTGCCGCTCCCAGGTCGGCATCGACGCCGAGGCCGGCCCCACCGAGATCGCGATCCTGGCCGACCACACGGCCGATCCGGTGCACGTGGCCGCCGATCTGATCAGCCAGGCCGAGCACGACGAGATGGCCGCCAGCGTGCTGGTCACCGACAGTGAGACGCTGGCCGAGGCCACCGACCGCGAACTGGCCAACCAGCTCGCCACCACCAAGCACGTAGAGCGGGTCACCGCGGCACTCTCGGGCAAACAGTCCGCGATCGTTCTGGTCGACGACATCGACGCGGGCGTGCGCACCGTCAACGCCTACGCCGCCGAGCATCTCGAGATCCAGACCGTCGACGCCCCCGGCGTGGCCGGCCGGATCCGTTCGGCCGGAGCCATTTTCGTGGGCGCCTGGTCACCGGTGAGCCTCGGCGACTACTGCGCCGGGTCCAACCACGTGCTGCCCACCGCGGGATGCGCGCGGCACTCCAGTGGGCTGTCGGTGCAGACGTTCCTGCGTGGCATCCACGTCGTCGAGTACGACGAGGCGGCGCTCAAAGACGTTTCGGGGCACGTGATCACGCTGTCCAAGGCCGAGGATCTGCCCGCGCACGGCGAGGCGGTACGACGGAGGTTCGAGCGGTAATGTCTGCTGACAAGGTGACGTTGGCGGATCTGCCGCTGCGCGACAACCTGCGGGGCAAGTCGCCGTACGGTGCGCCGCAACTGCAGGTTCCGGTGCGCCTGAACACCAACGAGAACCCGCATCCGCCCTCCAAGGCGCTCGTCGACGACGTCGCGGCCTCGGTCCGCGAGGCCGCCGCCGAACTGCACCGCTACCCCGATCGGGACGCGGTCGCGCTGCGCACCGATCTCGCGGCGTACCTCACGGCCGCCACCGGCGTCCGGTTGGGTGTCGAAAACCTTTGGGCGGCAAACGGTTCCAATGAGATCCTGCAGCAGCTGCTGCAGGCGTTCGGCGGCCCGGGCCGCACCGCCATCGGCTTCGTGCCGTCGTACTCGATGCACCCGATCATCTCCGACGGCACGCAGACCGAGTGGCTGCAGGCCTCGCGCGCCGAGGATTTCGGCCTCGACATCGACGTTGCGGTGTCCGCGGTCACCGAGCGCAAACCCGACGTGGTGTTCGTGACGAGCCCCAACAACCCGTCGGGCCAGAGCGTTCCGCTCGACGATCTGCGCCGCGTGCTCGACGCGATGCAGGGCGGGATACTCATCGTCGACGAGGCCTACGGCGAGTTCTCGTCACAGCCCAGCGCGGTGGCGCTGCTCGACGACTATCCGGCCAAGCTCGTCGTGAGCCGCACCATGAGCAAGGCGTTCGCGTTCGCAGGCGGCCGCCTCGGCTACCTGGCCGCCGCGCCCGCGGTGATCGACGCGCTGCTGCTCGTGCGGCTGCCCTACCACCTGTCGGTGCTCACGCAGGCCGCCGCGCGCGCCGCGCTGCGCCACGCCGACGACACCCTGGGCAGCGTCAAGGCACTGATCGCCGAGCGTGAGCGCGTGAGTGCCGAACTGACCCGCATGGGCTACCGGGTGATCCCGAGCGACGCGAACTTCGTGCTGTTCGGCGCGTTCACCGACGCACCGGCCACCTGGCAGCGCTACCTCGACGCCGGGGTCCTGATCCGCGACGTCGGCATCCCCGGCCATCTGCGCGTCACCATCGGCCTCGCCGCCGAGAACGACGCCTTCCTCGCCGCCGGCGCCGAACTGGCCGGCACCGAACTTCAGCCATCAACCAGCCCGGTAGGAGCACAATGAGCGCCTTGGCGAACCGGCGTGCACGCGTCGAACGCAAGACCAAGGAATCCGAGATCGTCGTCGACCTCGACCTCGACGGTACCGGTGTCGTCGACATCGACACGGGCGTACCGTTCTTCGACCACATGCTCACCTCGCTGGGCAGCCACGCGAGCTTCGACCTCACGGTGCATGCCAAGGGCGACATCGAGATCGAGGGCCATCACACGGTCGAGGACACCGCGATCGTGCTCGGGCAGGCCCTCGGGCAGGCACTGGGGGACAAGAAGGGCATCCGCCGGTTCGGTGACGCGTTCATCCCGATGGACGAGTCCCTGGCGCATGCGGCCGTCGACGTGTCGGGGCGCCCGTACTTCGTGCACACCGGTGAGCCCGAGTCGATGGTGAGCTTCACCATCGCGGGTACCGGTGCGCCCTATCACACGGTGATCAACCGGCACGTGTTCGAATCGCTGGCGTTCAACGCCCGCATCGCGCTGCATGTGCGCACGCTCTACGGCCGCGATCCGCACCACATCACCGAGGCGCAGTACAAGGCCGTGGCGCGCGCGTTGCGCCAGGCGGTCGAGTACGACGCCCGCGTGACCGGTGTTCCGTCGACCAAAGGGACTTTGTGACAAAGAGAGTCGTCGTACTCGACTACGGGTCGGGCAACCTCCGTTCGGCGCAGCGGGCGCTCGAACGGGTCGGCGCCGACGTCGAGGTGACCGCCGACCCGTCGGCCGCCGCGGCCGCCGACGGCCTGGTGGTTCCCGGTGTCGGGGCGTTCGAGGCCTGCATGACCGGACTGCGCGGAATCGGCGGTGAGAAGATCATCGCCGACCGCCTGCGGAACGGGGCCCCGGTTCTCGGGGTGTGCGTCGGCATGCAGATCCTGTTCGAGCGCGGCGTCGAGTTCGGTGTGGAGACCGCCGGGTGCGGGCAGTGGCCCGGTTCGGTGACCCGCCTCGACGCGCCGGTGATCCCGCACATGGGCTGGAATGTCGTCGACGCGGCGAAAGGCAGCAGGCTGTTCGCCGGCCTCGACGCCGACACGCGCTTCTACTTCGTGCATTCCTACGCCGCGCAGCAGTGGTCGGGGCGCGAGGACGCCCTGGTGACCTGGGCGACGCATCACGTGCCCTTCATCGCCGCCGTCGAGGACGGCGCGTTGTCGGCCACGCAATTTCATCCGGAGAAGAGTGGCGACGCGGGTGCGACGCTGCTCGCGAATTGGGTTGAGGAACTGTGACTTCGAACGAATCCGTGGCGACAGGGGCGACCGAGGCGGCCGGCGCGGGCAAGCGGGGACTGATCCTGCTGCCCGCCGTCGACGTGGTCAACGGCCAGGCGGTGCGGCTGGTGCAGGGCAAGGCAGGCAGCGAGACCGACTACGGCTCGGCGATCGAGGCGGCCGAGGCGTGGCAGCGCGACGGTGCCGAGTGGATCCACCTGGTCGACCTCGACGCCGCGTTCGGCCGGGGCAGCAACCGTGAACTGCTCGCCGAGGTGGTCGGCAAGCTCGACGTGGCCGTCGAGTTGTCCGGCGGCATCCGCGACGACGATTCGCTGCGGGCCGCGCTCGACACCGGCTGCGCCCGCGTGAACATCGGCACCGCGGCACTGGAGAACCCGCAGTGGTGCGCCAGGGCAATCGCCGAGCACGGCGACCGCGTCGCCGTCGGACTCGACGCCCAGACCGACGGCGCGGGGGGCTTCCGCCTGCGTGGCCGCGGCTGGGAGACCGACGGTGGCGACCTCTGGGAGGTGCTCGACCGGCTCGACAGTGAGGGCTGCTCGCGCTACGTCGTCACCGACGTCAGCAAGGACGGCACCCTCACCGGCCCCAACCTCGATCTCTTGGCCGCGGTGGCCGGGCGCACCGACGCGCCGGTGATCGCCTCCGGCGGCGTGTCGAGCCTCGACGACCTGCGCGCGATCGCGACGCTGACCGGTGTCGGTGTCGAGGGCGCGATCGTCGGAAAGGCGCTCTACGCCGGGCGGTTCACCCTGCCGCAGGCCCTGTCTGCGGTCAGCGGATGACGGTGGTGGGTGAACTGGACCCGCAGAAGCTGACCGCGCTGGTCGCAACGGCGGCCGAGATCCTCGACGCCGCGTCGGTGCCGTTCGTGGCGGGGCACCGCGCCGATTCGGCAGTCCGGAAACAGGGCAACGATTTCGCCACCGAGGTCGACCTGGCGATCGAACGCCAGGTGGTGCGTGCGCTCACCGAGGCGACCGGGATCGGCGTGCACGGCGAGGAATTCGGTGGGGAACCGATCGACTCGCCGCTGGTGTGGGTGCTCGATCCGATCGACGGCACCTTCAACTACGCGGCGGGCTCACCCATGGCCGCGATCCTGCTGGGTCTGCTGGCCGACGGTGAACCCGTCGCGGGGCTGACCTGGCTGCCGTTCACCGGTGAGAAGTACAGCGCACTGGTCGGTGGTCCGCTGTACTCCGACGGCAAACCGTGTCCGCCGCTGGGTTCGCCCACGCTCGCCGACTCGATCATCGGCATCCAGACCTTCAACATCGACTCCCGTGGGCGGTTTCCCGGGCGCTACCGCGTGGAGGTGCTCGCCAATCTGAGCCGCGTGTGCTCGCGGGTGCGCATGCACGGGGCCACCGGCGTGGACCTGGCCTACGTGGCCGCCGGAATCCTCGGCGGTGCAATCAGTTTCGGTCACCACATCTGGGACCATGCGGCCGGGGTCGCCCTGGTGCGTGCCGCGGGCGGCGTGGTCACCGATCTGACCGGCGCGCCGTGGACCGTCGACTCGAAGTCGGTGCTCGCCGCCGCACCCGGCGTGCACGAGAAGATGCTGGAAATCGTGAAATCCACCGGAAAGCCCGAGGATTACCTGTGAGTGCCAACAGCGATGTCGCGACGAGGGTGATCCCGTGTCTCGACGTGGACAACGGACGCGTGGTCAAGGGGGTCAACTTCGAGAACCTGCGCGACGCAGGTGATCCCGTGGAACTCGCGGCGGCCTACGACGCCGAGGGCGCCGACGAGCTGACGTTCCTCGACGTCACGGCGTCGTCGTCGGGACGCTCCACCATGCTCGAGGTGGTGCGGCGCACCGCCGAGCAGGTGTTCATCCCGCTGACCGTCGGCGGTGGCGTGCGCTCGGTCGACGATGTCGACGTGCTGCTGCGCGCCGGTGCCGACAAGGTGTCGGTGAACACCGCGGCCATCGCGCGCCCCGAACTGCTCGCCGAGATGGCCCGCCAGTTCGGTTCGCAGTGCATCGTGCTGAGCGTGGACGCCAGGACCGTGCCCAAGGGCGAGCAGCCCACACCGTCGGGCTGGGAGGTCACCACCCACGGCGGCCGCCGTGGCACCGGCATCGATGCGATCGAATGGGCCACGCGCGGTGCCGAACTCGGCGTCGGCGAGATCCTGCTGAACTCGATGGACCGTGACGGCACCAAGGCCGGTTTCGACCTGAAGATGCTCAGCGCGGTCCGGGCCGCGGTGTCGGTCCCGGTGATCGCCAGCGGCGGCGCGGGCGCAGTCGAGCATTTCGCGCCCGCCGTGCAGGCCGGGGCCGACGCCGTGCTGGCCGCCAGCGTCTTCCACTTCCGCGAACTGACCGTCGCCGAGGTGAAGGCGTCCATGAAGGCCGCGGGGATCACGGTCAGGTGAGGGAGCGCACATGAGTCTGGACCCCGCCATCGCGGCACGTCTCAAACGCAACGCCGACGGCCTGTTCGCCGCCGTCACGCAGGAACGCGGCACCGGCAAGGTGCTCATGGTCGCCTGGATGGACGACGACGCCCTGGCCCGCACGCTGCAGACGCGTGAGGCGACGTACTTCTCGCGTTCACGCGGTGAGCAGTGGGTCAAGGGCGCCACGTCGGGGCACACCCAGAAGGTGCACTCGGTGCGGTTGGACTGCGACGGCGACACCGTGCTGCTGGAGGTCGACCAGGTGGGCGGCGCGTGCCACACGGGCGACCACACGTGCTTCGACGCCGATCTGCTGTTGGGCCCTGACGAGTAGCCGGGTGCGCCGCGGCGTTGCGGTGCGCGGGCTTGTCGGTGGTGTCGTCAACAATGACGGGGTGACCGAGACCGCCCAGGATCGCAAGGCGCGGGGTGCCTTCTTCACCCCCGACGCGATCACCACGTACCTCACGCAGTGGGCGGTGCGTTCGGACGCGGACCGCGTCTTCGAGCCGTCCGCGGGTGACGCGGCGTTCCTCGTCGCCGCGATCCGCAGGCTGCAGGCCCTCGGGGTGGACCATCCCACCGTCGACGGCGTCGAGATCCACGCCGCGAGCGCGGCTTCGGCGCGCAGGCGGGTCGCCGACGCCGGGGGACGCGCGCGCATCCGCACGGCCAACTTCTTCGCGGTCGATCCGCGTCCGGAGTACACCGCGGTCATCGGCAATCCGCCCTACATCCGCTATCAGGATTTCCGCGGTCAGACACGCGCCGAGTCGCGGCGTGCGGCGCTTCGCGCGGGCGTGACGCTGTCGGGGCTCGCGTCGAGTTGGGCGGCGTTCACGGTGCACGCCGCGCTGTTCCTGCGGCCGGGCGGACGCATGGCGCTCGTGCTGCCCGCCGAACTGCTCAGCGTCAACTACGCATCCGCGGTCCGCAAGTTCCTGTTCGACCGGTTCGCGAGCGTTGAGTTGGTGATGTTCGACGAGCAGGTGTTCCCCGAGGCCGAGGCGGACGTGGTGCTGCTGCTCGCCGACGGTTTCGACGGCGGCCCCTCCGGTCACGCGGTGATCCACCGCGCCCGCAACGCCGAGGCACTGACCTCCGAACTGGTGCAACGACGTTGGCGCCCCCGTGATCCTGCCGAGAAGTGGATCAGCGGGTTGATCGGCAGCGCACCCGTCGAGGTGCTGCACGGCCTGGAGGCGGCCGGTGACTTCACGTGCCTGGAAACCTGGGCCGACACCACACTCGGCATGGTGACCGGCAACAACGGCTATTTCGCGCTGTCACCGCAGCGCGTGCACGAATTGGGTTTGCGGCAGGCCGATCTGCTGCCGTTGTCCCCTCCGGGAAGCGCACATCTGCGCGGGCTGACGCTCTCGGCCGATCAGCTGACGCGGCTGGGGGAGGACGGCAGGTCCGTGCACCTGTTCCGGCCCACCGGCGCGAAGCTCTCGGCGGCCGCGGCACGGTACGTCGAGGCGGGGCACGCCGCGGGCGTGCACCTGGCGTACAAGTGCCGGGTCCGCACACCGTGGTACCTGGTGCCCCTCGTCGAGCCCGCGGACCTGTTGTTGACGTGTATGAACGCCGATACGCCGCGGCTGGTCACCAACCGTGCCAGGGCGCACCACCTCAACTCGGTGCACGGGGTGTACCTGCGTGACGGGTTCACCACGCTGGGCCGCGACCTGCTGCCGCTGGCGTCGCTGAACTCGGTGACCCTGCTGCACGCCGAGATGGTCGGCCGGTCCTACGGCGGCGGCATCCTCAAGATCGAACCCCGTGAGGCCGACCAGTGGTTGGTGCCGTCACCACAGCTCATCGAGACGCATGCGGCCCCGCTGCGGGCCGTACGGCGTCGCGTGGCGGGCCTGCTGGACCGTGGCCGGCTGCTCGACGCCGTGGCCACCGTCGACCAGGCGCTCGGAGTCGAATCGGGCGCGGCCCTGGAATCCGTTCGCAATGCGCACCATTCGTTGGCGACGCGGCGAACGGTAAGGTCGCGGCGTGCCCGCTGAACCCTCCACCAAGGCCACCGCCTGGGCAATCTTCGACCGCATCGTGGCCGACGCCGCACCCGGCGGGGTGCACACCAACCCGTGGCTGCGCAACGGCAACGCGCTGACGTACGTGCCCGATTTCCGGGTGCTGCGCAAGCTTCTCGCCGTGCCGTTGTATCTCGACGCCCCGTCGACCACGGGCGTCCCGGCGCTCGCGCTCGACGTGTGGCTGTCCTACGAGTTGCGGCGCGCGGGTTTCGACAGCGACGCGGTGTGGCCGCGCGCAAGCGACCCGCGGATCATGCCGGGCGCGATCTCCAGCCTGCTCGAGGCGCTCCCGCAGAAGGAGCGCCTGCTCATCGAGCAGCGGCTGCGGCGGTCGATGAAGGGCGTGTCGGGTTCCAGCGCAAGCGTGCTCGGCAAGCACTACATGAAGCAGGTCGACGTCGTGATGTCGGACTGGGACACCGGCCCGGAGCTGCTCATCAGCACCAAGCGCATGGATTCGAGCTTCGGCAAGAACGCCGCCAACCGCGTCGAGGAGAGCTACGGCGACGCCAAGAACCTCCGGTTGCGTCACCCTCTCGCGGCGCTGGGCTTCGTGTATGGCCTGCGCTCGACGATCCTGTCCACCGAACCGGACAAGGCCGAATGGCTGATCGACCTGCTGGGCAAGCTCGGCACCGAGGACGACGCCTATCATGCCGTCGCACTCGTGATGATCGACCACGACGCCGAGGTCAGCGAGCCCGACGACGAGGTGGACAGCCTCGAAAAGGCCGAGCCTGACACGCTTTTCGAGATCGTCGACGTCGAGACCGCGAAGGTCGACGAGGCGCTCGCGGCGCTGCCCGACATCGCGATCCGCCACGACGCGGTGCCGGAACAACTGCAGCCGGCCAGGTTCCTGCAGACCATGGTGGCGCGGGTCCTGGACGTCTCGCCCGTGACGCGGCACCGCGAGGCGCGCTTTCGCCGCAACACGGCCCCGCAGATGTGAGCTTGTCTCAGAGCACGCGGGCGCCGGGTTTGGCGCGCGCGGTCCAGCGGCCCTCGTCGTAGGTCACCGTCACCGGATGAGCGAACGCCGTCGTGACGTGGTCGGTGGTGACGGTCTCGACCGCACGTCCGGAGGCCACGGTGCGCCCCTCGGCGATCAGGATCGCGTGTGTGGTGCTCGTGGGCAGTTCCTCGAGGTGGTGCGTCACCAGGATCGACGCCATGTCCGGATGCGTATCATCCAGTGCGTCAAGGGTTTCCAGCAACTGTTCGCGTGCGGCGACGTCGAGGCCCGTGGTGGGTTCGTCGAGCAGCAGCAGCCGGGGATCCGAGATCAACGCCCGCGCGATCAGCGTGCGACCACGCTCGCCCTGCGACAGGGTCGGCCATTCGGCGTCGACGCGCGCCGACAGGCCCACGGTGTCGACGAGTTCCTCGGCGCGCGCGATCTGTTCGGGGCTGGGGGTCCAGCGTGCCGCGGTGTCCACCGTGGCGGTGATCCCGGTCAGCACCACCTCGCGCACCGTCAGCGGGTACTGCAACCGGTGGCGCGGGTTGACGTGGCCGATCGAGCGCCGCAGCACCGACAGGTCCGTGCGGCCCATCTGGGCGCCGAGCACCCACACCGACCCGGTCGTCGGAAACGTCACCGCCGCACAGAAACCCAACAGCGTGCTCTTGCCTGCCCCGTTCGGGCCCAGCAGCGCCCAGTGCTCGCCGCTGCGCACGGTCAGCGATATGCCGTCGATGATCTGCTTGCCGTTGCGGCGGAAGGTCACATCGTCGATCTTCAGGACTTCGGTCACGTAAAGGACTCCATGTCAGGGCAGATGCTGCACTCATGTCAGGGCCGGGGCGCACCTCGTCGTGCGCGGGACGTCGCCCCGCGTAAGGCTACGCGCCCTTCCTGAAAGGTCCGGCGGTCAACGAGACCTGAGGACCTCGAGTGCCTTGTCGGCGTGGGTGTCCATGTTGATCTCGCTGGAGATCACGGCCAGCACCGTGCTGTCGGTGTCGATGACGAAGGTGGTCCGCTTGACCGGCATGAGTTTGCCCAGCAATCCCCGCTTGACGCCGAACCGCGCGGCCACCGTGCCGTCGGCGTCGGAGAGCAGCGGGAAGGCGAACCGGTGGGTCTCGGCGAACCTGGCCTGTTTGGCAGGCGGATCGGTGCTGATCCCGACGGGATTCGCACCCACCGCGGCGAATTCTTGCGCCAGATCACGGAAATGGCAGGCCTCTTTGGTGCACCCTGGGGTCATGGCCGCGGGGTAGAAGAACAGCACAACGGGACCGTCGCCGAGCAAACGCGTCAAGCTGCGTTTCTGTCCGGTCTGATCCGGCAGTTCGAACTCGGCGACGGTGTCACCCGTCCCTATAGAAGTCATGACCGAGAACGCTACGCCGTCTTGATGGCGGGGCCCTGATGTCGGTCTGGGAGGATTGATCCGTGCAGACCACCGCCAACCATTCCTCACGCTCCACGCAGACCGGCACGCGCGCCCACGGCGCCGCACTCGCCGAGACCACGTCGCGCGAGGACTTCCGGGCGCTGGCGACCGAGCACCGTGTGGTCCCCGTCATCCGCAAGGTGCTCGCCGACAGCGAGACACCCCTGTCGGCCTACCGCAAGCTCGCCGCCAACCGGCCAGGGACGTTCTTGCTGGAATCCGCGGAGAACGGTCGGTCGTGGTCGCGATGGTCGTTCATCGGCGCGGGAGCGCCGTCGGCGCTGACCGTGCGCGACAACGCGGCGGCATGGCTGGGCACCGCGCCCGAGGGGGCGCCGAGCGGCGGTGATCCGCTCGATGCGCTGCGCGCAACCCTCGATCTGCTCAAGACCGAGGCCATGGCGGGTCTGCCGCCCCTGTCGTCGGGTCTGGTCGGCTTCTTCGCCTATGACATGGTGCGCCGGCTCGAACGGCTGCCGGAACTCGCGGTCGACGATCTCGGGCTGCCGGACATGCTGCTGCTGCTCGCGACCGACATCGCCGCGGTCGACCACCACGAGGGCACCATCACGCTCATCGCCAACGCGGTGAACTGGAACGGCACCGACGAGCGGGTCGACTGGGCCTACGACGACGCGGTCGCGCGTCTGGACGTGATGACCAAGGCGCTGGGGCAGCCGTTGACCTCGGCGGTGGCGACGTTCAGCAGGCCCGCGCCCGATCACCGGGCGCAGCGCACGATGGAGGAGTACACCGAGATCGTCGACAAGCTGGTCGGCGACATCGAGGCCGGCGAGGCATTTCAGGTGGTGCCCTCGCAACGGTTCGAGATGGACACCGCGGCCGATCCGTTGGACGTCTACCGCATCCTGCGGGTGACCAACCCCAGCCCGTACATGTACCTGCTCAACATCCCCGACGCCGACGGAGGACTGGACTTCTCGATCGTCGGGTCGAGCCCAGAGGCGCTGGTGACGGTCAAGGACGGACGCGCCACCACGCATCCCATCGCGGGCACGCGGTGGCGCGGCGCCACCGAGGAAGAGGACGTGCTGCTCGAAAAGGAGCTGCTCGCCGACGAGAAGGAACGCGCCGAGCACCTCATGCTCGTCGACCTGGGCCGCAACGACCTGGGCCGGGTGTGCCGGCCCGGCACCGTGCGTGTCGACGACTACAGCCACATCGAGCGCTACAGCCACGTCATGCATCTGGTGTCGACGGTCACCGGTGAGCTCGCCGAGGACAAGACCGCCCTTGACGCGGTGACGGCGTGCTTCCCGGCGGGCACGTTGTCGGGTGCGCCGAAGGTGCGTGCCATGGAGCTCATCGAGGAGGTCGAGAAGACACGCCGCGGCCTCTACGGCGGTGTCGTCGGGTACCTCGACTTCGCGGGCAACGCCGACTTCGCCATCGCCATCCGCACCGCACTGATGCGCAACGGAACCGCCTACGTGCAGGCCGGCGGGGGAGTCGTGGCCGACTCCAACGGCCCGTACGAGTACACCGAGGCCGCCAACAAGGCCCGTGCGGTGCTCAACGCGATCGCCGCGGCAGCGACCCTGGCGGAACCATGACCCGCGCGGCGCAGGCTCTTCTCGTCGTGGCGGCCCTCGGACTGTGGGGCGCGTCGCGGTTCAACTGGGTCGAGGTGCGCTCGTTCGACGGTCTCGGGCAACCCAAGACCACCGCGCTTACCGGCGCGTCGTGGTCGACGGCGCTGATCCCGCTCGCGTTGCTGGCGCTGGCCGCCGCGGTGGCGGCCCTGGCCGTTCGGGGCTGGATGCTGCGGTTGCTGGCGATCCTGGTGGCCGCCGCCAGCGCGGGGATGGGATACCTGGCGATCAGTCTGTGGGCGGTGCGCGACGTGGCCGTCCGCGCAGCTGACCTCGCCCTCGTCCCGGTCGCGCAGCTCACCGGAACACATCGCTACTACACGGGTGCGGTGATCACCCTCGCGGCCGCGGTTTGCACGCTGGTCGGCGCTGTGCTGCTGATGCGGTCGGCCAACGGTTCGCAGCGTGCCGTTGCCGCGCGTTACGCCGCGCCTGCGGCCCGGCGGACGGCCGCTCAACACGACGTATCCAGCGAATCCATGTCCGAGCGAATGATCTGGGATGCGCTGGATGAGGGACATGATCCGACGGGGGATCAGGACGATACGGACAGAAGGGGCGGTGACAGATGAGGGTGTGGGGACGGTTACCCTTCGATGGAGGTCAGCCGGGATCGACCCGGGTAAACCGGAAAGGAATGGACGGGCGATGAGTTCGGCCACAGTGCTCGACTCCATCATCGAGGGAGTCCGCGCCGATGTAGCCGCCCGCGAGGCCGTCATCAGCCTTGACGAGATCAAAGAGCGGGCCAAGGCGGCGCCACCGCCGCTGAACGTGATGGCCGCCCTGCGGGAACCGGGAATCGGTGTCATCGCGGAGGTCAAGCGCGCGAGTCCCTCGCGGGGCGCACTGGCCTCGATCGGCGATCCCGCCGAGTTGGCTCAGGCATACCAGGACGGCGGCGCGCGCGTGATCAGCGTGCTGACCGAGCAGCGCAGGTTCAACGGCTCGTTGGACGACCTCGACGCGGTTCGGGCAGCGGTGTCGATTCCGGTGCTGCGCAAGGACTTCATCGTCCGGCCGTACCAGATCCACGAGGCCAGGGCACACGGTGCCGACATGCTGCTGCTGATCGTGGCCGCGCTCGACCAGCCCGTGTTGGAGTCGCTGCTGGAGCGCACCGAATCCCTGGGGATGACCGCTCTGGTCGAGGTGCACACCGAGGAAGAGGCCGACCGCGCGCTGAAGGCGGGCGCGTCGGTGATCGGGGTCAACGCCCGCGACCTCAAGACCCTCGAGGTGGACCGCACCGTCTTCAGCCGGATCGCTCCGGGCCTTCCCAGCAACGTCATCCGTGTCGCGGAATCCGGCGTGCGCGGTACGGCCGACCTGCTGGCCTACGCGGGCGCGGGCGCCGACGCGGTGCTCGTCGGGGAGGGCCTGGTGACCAGCGGGGATCCCCGCAGCGCGGTCGCCGATCTGGTCACCGCAGGCACGCACCCGTCCTGCCCGAAACCGGCCCGCTGACGCGGCATGAGCCGCCCGTACGAAAAGAAGCACTGATGGCGTATCACGCCGGCCCGGACCTGCCGCGTTCCAGCGCGGGGGTGGCCGAACCCACGTCCCACGACCCCGACGCGCGCGGGCACTTCGGTCCGTACGGCGGCCGCCTCGTCCCCGAGGCGCTGATGGCGGTGATCGAAGAGGTCACCGCCGCCTACGAGAAGTGCCGCGGCGACCAGACGTTCCTCGACGAACTCGACCGCCTGCAGCGTCACTACAGCGGCAGGCCGTCGCCGCTGTACGAGGCGACGCGGTTGTCCGAGCACGCCGGCGGCGCGCGCATCTTCCTCAAGCGGGAAGACTTGAACCACACCGGATCTCACAAGATCAACAACGTGCTGGGGCAGGCCCTGCTGGCGCGTCAGATGGGCAAGACGCGCGTCATCGCCGAGACCGGCGCCGGTCAGCACGGCGTGGCCACCGCGACCGCGTGTGCCCTGCTGGGACTCGAGTGCGTCATCTACATGGGCGCGGTCGACACGGCCCGCCAGGCGCTCAACGTCGCCCGCATGCGACTGCTCGGCGCGACCGTGGTGTCGGTCGAGGCCGGTTCCAAGACCCTCAAGGACGCCATCAACGAGGCGTTCCGCGACTGGGTGACCAACGCCGACGAGACGTACTACTGCTTCGGCACCGCCGCGGGCCCGCATCCGTTCCCGCTCATGGTCCGTGACTTCCAGCGGATCATCGGCCTGGAGGCCCGGGTTCAGGTCCAGGACCAGGCCGGGCGGCTGCCCGACGCGGTGACCGCATGCGTCGGCGGCGGCTCGAACGCCATCGGCATCTTCCACGCCTTCATCGACGATCCGGGTGTCCGTCTGATCGGATTCGAGGCCGCAGGCGACGGCGTGGAGACCGGCAGGCACGCCGCGACCTTCACCGGTGGTTCGCCCGGCGCGTTCCAGGGGTCGTTCTCCTACCTGTTGCAGGACGAGGACGGGCAGACCATCGAGTCCCATTCGATCTCGGCGGGTCTGGACTACCCGGGCGTCGGACCCGAGCACGCCCTGCTCAAGGACATCGGGCGCGCCGAATACCGGCCCATCACCGACACCGAGGCCATGGACGCCTTCCGCCTGCTGTGCCGCACCGAGGGGATCATCCCGGCGATCGAATCCGCGCACGCCGTGGCGGGTGCGCTCAAGCTGGGCCCCGAACTCGGCGCGGGATCGGTCATCGTGGTGAACCTGTCCGGACGTGGTGACAAGGACGTCGAGACCGCGGCCAAGTGGTTCGGCCTGCTCGACGAAGGACAGGGCGAAGGAGAAGCCCGATGAGCCGACTGGGCGCAATGTTCGACAGCTGCCGCGCCGAAGACCGCGCCGCGCTGATCGGTTACCTGCCGACCGGGTTCCCCGATGTGCCGACCTCGATCGCCGCGATGACCGCACTGGTCGAATCCGGTTGCGATCTGGTCGAAGTCGGCGTCCCGTACTCCGATCCCGGCATGGACGGCCCGACGATCGCCGCGGCGACCGAGACGGCGCTCGCCGGCGGGGTCAAGGTGCGTGACACCCTGACCGCAGTCGAGGCCATCAGCAACGCTGGCGGCCGCGCCGTGGTGATGACGTACTGGAATCCGGTGCTGCGCAAGGGTGTCGACGCCTTTGCGCGTGACCTGGCCAATGCGGGCGGCTACGGTCTGATCACCCCGGACCTGATCCCCGAGGAAGCCGACGAGTGGATGGCGGCTTCCGAGGCGAACGACCTCGACCGCATCTTCCTGGTCGCCCCGTCGTCGACGCACGAACGCCTCGCCAAGACCATCGAGGTGAGCCGCGGATTCGTCTACGCCGCCTCGACCATGGGTGTGACCGGCGCCCGCGACGCGGTGTCGTCGTCGGCCCCCGAACTGGTGCGGCGCATCCGCGAGGTGTCCGACATCCCGGTCGGGGTCGGCCTCGGCGTGCGTTCAGGTGAGCAGGCCGCCCAGATCGGGTCGTACAGTGACGGCGTGATCGTGGGCTCGGCATTGGTCGCCGCACTGCAGGACGGTGTGGATGCGGTGAGCCGCCTGACCGAAGAACTCGCCGGTGGTGTTCGGCGGAGGGTGTCAGCTTGACCACAACCGTGCTCGCATACCTGCCCAGCCCCTCTCAGGGCGTCTGGCATCTGGGCCCGGTACCGATCCGCGCGTACGCGCTCTGCATCATCGTCGGCATCGTCGCCGCGCTGGTCATCGGTGACCGTCGTTGGCAGGCCCGGGGTGGCGAGCCCGGCGTCATCTACGACATCGCGCTGTGGGCCGTGCCGTTCGGCCTGGCCGGTGGCCGGATCTACCACGTCATCACCGACTGGAAGACCTACTTCGGGCCCACCGGAAAAGGTTTCGGCGCGGCTCTGCAGATCTGGGAGGGCGGCCTCGGGATCTGGGGCGCGGTGGCGTTCGGTGCGGTGGGCGCGTGGATCGCCTGCCGCCTGCGCGGAATTCCCCTGCCCGCGTTCGGCGATGCGATCGCGCCGGGCATCATCCTGGCGCAGGGCATCGGCCGGCTGGGCAACTACTTCAACCAGGAGCTTTACGGCCGGCCCACCGACGTGCCGTGGGGTCTGGAGATCTACGAACGGCTCAACAAGTTCGGGCAGTCCGATCAGCTCAACGGGGTGTCCACAGGCCAGGTCACGGCCGTGGTCCACCCCACGTTCCTGTACGAGTTGATCTGGAACATCGCGGTTTTCGGCTTCCTCATCTGGGTCGACCGCAAGTTCCGCATCGGTCATGGACGGCTGTTCGCCCTCTACGTGGCGTCGTACTGCGTGGGCCGGTTCTGGGTCGAGTTGATGCGCAGCGACACCGCGACCGAGTTCGCCGGCATCCGCGTCAACACCTTCACCTCGACGTTCGTGTTCATCGGCGCCGTCGTCTACATCATGCTCGCACCCAAGGGCCGCGAGGAACCGGAATCGTTGCGTGGCAAGGCCGCCGACGAGACCGAAGAGGGCGACGAGGAGTCCCTGGTCGACGAGGCAGGCAAAGAACTGGTGGCGGCCGCCGCCGGAACCGGGGTGGTGGCTGCCGCCACGGCCGCGGCACGTGAGGACACCGACGACACCGACGGGACCACCGACCCCGCCGCGGCGTCCGACGAACCCGGCGACGAGGCCGAACCCGAAACCGAAGCGGCCACCGCGGTACTCACCGCGGATGGCGCCGAGGCCATGTCGGTCGACGAACAGCCCGACGATGACGAGGCCGTCGACGAAGGAGCCGGTCAGGAAGCCGAAGAACCGGCCGACGAGCTCGTCGAACTCGCCGACGAACCGGAAGGTGAGCCCGAACCCGCCGCCGCCGAGGAAGCCGAGCCGGCCGAGACCATCGAGCCCGACGAGGACGAGATTTTCGACGCCGAATTGGCTGAGGCGCTGGCGGAGGCTGCCGAGGACTTCGCCGTGGTGCCCGAGTCCGCCGGGTCCGACGAAGCCGAGGTGGCTGCGGCGGAATCGGCGGCGGACGCCGAGGACGGGCCTTCCGATGCCGAGTCGGCCGAGGTGCCGGCGGAGGCCGCGGCCGACGATGCCGTGGTGTCCGAGCCCGCCGGAACAGTCGACGAAACCGAGGTCGCCGAAGAGGCTGCCGCCGAAGCGGCGGACCTCGAGTTCGAGTCCTACGACGCCGAGTTGGCCGAAGCGCTCGCGGAGGCTGCGGAGGACATGGCCGTGGTCGTCGACCCGGCCGAGACAGCCGAGTCCGACGAAGCCCGTGAGCCCGTCGAGACCGATGCCACGGAGTCCGAGGAACCGAGCGAACCCGAAGAGCCGGAAGCCCTAGACGAGAACGCCGACGAGACACGCGCAGAACCCGCTGCGCCCGCTGCGGTGGCAACTGCGCCGGTCGAGCCGGAAAAGGGGCGCCTGCGCCGGTGGTTGCGGCGCAACCGCTAGCCGGGCCTCTGGCATCCTGGCTGTATGACTGACTCACCGTCGTCCGGGGGCTCCTACGACGCGGGATCGCCTCCGCCCTACCCACCGCCCGCGGGCTATCCGCCGCCTCCTCCTGGCTATCCGCCGGTGTACGGCGACCCGACCGCGCCGTACGGCAGGCACCCCGTCACCGGTGAGCCGTTCTCGGACAAGTCCAAGATCGTCGCGGGCCTGTTGCAGTTGATCGGCCTGGTCGGTTTCGTCGGGTTCGGGCGGATCTATCTGGGGCAGACCGGGCTCGGCATCGCGCAGCTGATCGTGGGCCTGGTGACGTGTGGCATCGGTGCCTTCATCTGGGGCATCGTCGATGCGATCCTCATCCTCACCGACAAGGTGCGCGACCCGTACGGCCGCCCGCTGCGCGATGGAACCTAGCGAACGGATCGACCACCTTCGCACGCGCCGCGCGGCGCTCGGCGCGGGTGCGCTGTTCGCCGGCGCGCTCGCCTACCTCGGATTCGCCGATCCGCACCGGCCGGGCTTCCTGTTCCCGCCGTGCCCGTTCAAGATGCTCACGGGCTGGGACTGCCCTGGGTGCGGCGGACTGCGCATGACGCACGACCTGCTGCACGGCGACGTGGCGGCCGCGGTCGTCGACAACGTGTTCGCGCTGGTCGCCCTGCCGGTGCTGCTCGCCTGGGCGATCGTGCGGCGACGCTCGGGAAAGCCGGTGTTCACGGTGGCGGTCGTCGCTGTGATCTTGGTGTCGGCCGCCGTGTGGACCGTCACGCGCAATCTGCCCGGGTTCCCGCTGGTGCCGACGATGCTGCCT
Source organism: Mycolicibacterium smegmatis (assembly GCF_001457595.1). Classification (GTDB taxonomy): domain Bacteria; phylum Actinomycetota; class Actinomycetes; order Mycobacteriales; family Mycobacteriaceae; genus Mycobacterium; species Mycobacterium smegmatis. Next base: position 3,363,440 of record NZ_LN831039.1, read on the forward strand.
TCGTAGGCGGTTACCTGCACTGATACACTGGTCGAGCGGGCCGGTGCAGTCCCGGGACCTGGAAGTTCCGGACTGTGGAGGTGCAATCCCAGTGCTCTACTCGGCGTTGCCAGACGCTCAGGGTCTATATGACCCGCAAAATGAGGCCGATTCGTGCGGTGTCGCGATGATCGCCGACATCCAGGGGCGCAAGTCGCACCGAATCGTCTCCGACGGCCTGATCGCACTGGAGAACCTCGAACATCGCGGCGCGGCCGGTGCGGAGGCCTCCAGCGGCGACGGCGCGGGCATCCTGATCCAGCTCCCCGTCGAATTGCTCCGCGAGGTGGTCGATTTCGAGCTGCCCGCTCCCACAGCCGATGGTGACAACACCTTCGCTGCCGGTGTGTGCTTCCTGCCGCAGGATCCCGTGGCGCGGTCGGCCGCGCGTGAGCGCATCGAGGCGATCGCCGTCGAAGAAGGTCTTGAGGTGCTCGGGTGGCGCAAGCTGCCGGTCGACCCCGACGGCGCAGGCATCGGTGCGACGGCACTGGGCTGCATGCCGTACATGGCGCAGTTCTTCGTGACGGCTCCGGAGACCGGGGGAGCGCGGCCCGCCGGCATCGACCTGGACCGGCTGGTCTATCCGGTGCGCAAGCGGGCCGAACGCGAGGACGTGTACTTCCCCACACTGTCCAGCCGCACCATGGTCTACAAGGGCATGTTGACGACGATGCAGCTGCCCCAGTACTTCCTGGATCTGCGTGACGAGCGGTGCCAGAGCGCGATCGCCATCGTGCACTCCCGCTTCTCCACCAACACCTTCCCGTCGTGGCCGCTGGCGCACCCCTTCCGGTTCGTCGCCCACAACGGCGAGATCAACACCGTGCGCGGCAACCGCAACCGGATGCATGCGCGTGAGGCCAAGCTGGCCAGCCCGCTGATCCCCGGCGATCTGAGCCGCCTGTCACCCATCTGTTCACCCGAGGCCTCCGACTCGGCGTCGTTCGACGAGGTGCTGGAGTTGCTGCACCTCGGTGGGCGCAGCCTCCCGCACGCGGTGTTGATGATGATCCCCGAGGCGTGGGAGAACGCGACCACGATGGGCGCCGCCGAGCGCGCGTTCTGGCAGTTCCACGCCTCGCTCATGGAACCGTGGGACGGCCCGGCGTGTGTGACGTTCACCGACGGCACCGTCGTCGGTGCGGTCCTCGACCGCAACGGTCTGCGCCCCGGACGCTGGTGGCGCACCGTCGACGACAGGGTCATCCTGGCCAGCGAGGCCGGCGTGCTCGACGTGCCGTCGGGCGAGATCGTCGCGAAGGGCCGGCTGCAGCCGGGCAAGATGTTCCTGATCGACACCGCGGCCGGCCGCATCGTGCCGGACGACGAGATCAAGGCCCAGCTGTCGGCCGCCGAACCGTACGAGGAATGGCTGCACGCGGGTCTGCTGGACCTCAAGACCCTGCCGGAGCGCGGGGTCGCAAAACCCAACCACGACTCGGTGGTGCGGCGCCAGATCGCCTTCGGCTACACCGAGGAGGAACTGCGCGTCCTGCTCACCCCGATGGCCGCGTCGGGCAACGAGCCGCTCGGCTCGATGGGCACCGACACCCCCACCGCGGTGCTGTCGTCACGCTCACGGCTGCTCTACGACTACTTCGTCGAACTGTTCGCGCAGGTGACCAACCCGCCGCTGGACGCGATCCGTGAAGAGGTCGTCACCTCGATGGCCCGCGTCATGGGGCCCGAGGAGAACCTGCTGGAGCCGACGGCGGCCTCGTGCCGCCAGATCGTGCTGCGCGCACCGGTGATCGACAACGACGACCTGGGCAAGATCGTCCACATCAACGACGACGGCGAGCATCCCGGGCTTCGCGCCACGGTGCTGCGCGCGCTGTACGACGTCGAACGCGGCGGTGAGGGGCTCGCCGAGGCGCTCGACGACCTGCGGCGTCGGGCCAGTGAGGCGATCGCCGACGGCAAGCGGATCCTGGTGATCTCCGATCGCGACTCCGACCACACCCGCGCACCCATCCCGTCGCTGCTCGCGGTGTCGGCGGTGCACCACCACCTGGTGCGCACCAAGGAACGCACCAAGGTGGCGCTCGTGGTGGAGAGCGGCGACGCCCGCGAGGTCCACCACATCGCGTTGCTCATCGGTTTCGGTGCGGCCGCGGTGAACCCGTACCTGGCATTCGAGTCGATCGAGGACCTCATCCGCGAGGGCGAGCTCACCGGCATCGAACCGGCCGCCGCGGTGCGCAACTACATCAAGGCGCTGTGCAAGGGCGTGGTCAAGGTGATGAGCAAGATGGGCATCTCCACGGTCGCGTCCTACACCGCCGCGCAGGTTTTCGAGGCGATCGGCCTGGACCGCGGTGTGATCGACGAGTACTTCACCGGCACCACCAGCCAGCTCGGCGGTGTCGGGCTCGACGTGCTCGCCGACGAGGTCAAGATGCGGCATCGCCGTGCCTACCCCGAGAACCCCACCGAACGGGTGCACCGCAGGCTCGAGGTGGGCGGTGAGTACGCGTTCCGTCGTGAGGGCGAGCTTCACCTGTTCACCCCGGAAGTGGTGTTCCTGCTTCAGCATTCGACGCGCACCGGCCGGCGTGACATCTTCGCGAAGTACTCCGAGGAGGTCGACCGGCTGTCCCGCAAGGGCGGCACGCTGCGCGGGCTGTTCGAGTTGAAGACGGGCGTGCGCCCCCCGGTTCCGCTCGAAGAGGTCGAGCCGGTCGAGTCGATCGTCACCCGGTTCAACACCGGCGCCATGAGCTACGGGTCGATCTCGGCCGAGGCCCACGAGACCATGGCGATCGCGATGAACAAGCTGGGTGGGCGGTCCAACAGCGGCGAGGGCGGCGAAGACGTCGACCGCCTCTACGATCCGCGCAGGCGCAGCGCGGTCAAGCAGGTCGCGTCGGGACGTTTCGGTGTCACCAGCGACTATCTGGTGAATGCCACCGACATCCAGATCAAGATGGCTCAAGGCGCGAAACCCGGTGAGGGCGGTCAGCTTCCGGGCTACAAGGTGTATCCCAACATCGCCAAGACCCGCCATTCCACTCCGGGTGTCGGGCTGATCTCGCCGCCGCCGCACCACGACATCTACTCCATCGAGGATCTCGCTCAGCTGATCCACGACCTGAAGAACGCCAACTCCGACGCCCGCATCCACGTCAAGCTCGTCAGCAGCGTCGGGGTGGGCACGGTCGCGGCCGGTGTGTCGAAGGCGCACGCGGACGTGGTGCTGATCTCCGGGCACGACGGCGGCACCGGCGCGGCGCCGTTGACCTCGCTCAAGCACGCGGGCGCGCCATGGGAGATCGGCCTGGCCGACACCCAGCAGACGTTGGTGCTCAACGGTTTGCGGGACCGCATCACCGTGCAGTGCGACGGTGGTCTGCGCACCGCGCGTGACGTCGTCGTCGCCATGCTCCTTGGGGCCGAGGAATACGGCTTCGCGACAGCGCCCCTGGTGGTCTCGGGCTGCATCATGATGCGGGTGTGTCATCTCGACACCTGCCCGGTCGGTGTCGCGACGCAGAACCCCGAGCTGCGGGCCCGCTTCAACGGCAAACCCGAATTCGTGGAGAACTTCTTCACGTTCATCGCCGAGGACATCCGCAGGTACCTGGCCGAACTGGGTTTCCGCAGCATCGACGAGGCCGTCGGGCACGCCGAACTGCTCGACACCGCAGAAGGTGTGGCGCACTGGAAGACTCGTGGCCTGGATCTGGACCCCATTTTCGCGGTGCCCACCGACGCCCATGGCGCCAAGCTCACGCAGCGCCGCAAACTGCGCGAACAGGACCACGGACTCGATCAGGCCCTGGACCGCACCCTCATCCAGCTGGCCGAAGGGGCGCTGGAAGACGCCCATGCGGTGCGGCTGGAACTGCCGGTGCGCAACGTCAACCGCACCGTCGGCACCCTGCTGGGGTCGGAGGTGACGCGCCGCTACGGCGCCGCGGGGCTGCCCGACGACACGATCCACGTCACGCTGACCGGATCGGCCGGTCAGTCGATCGGTGCGTTCCTGCCGCCGGGCATCACGCTCGAGCTGGTCGGTGACGCCAACGACTATGTCGGCAAGGGACTTTCCGGCGGACGTGTGGTCGTGCGGCCACCGGACGACGTGCTGTTCCTGCCGGAGGACAACGTCATAGCAGGCAACACCCTGATGTACGGCGCCACCTCGGGTGAGGTGTACCTGCGCGGACGGGTCGGGGAACGCTTCTGCGCCCGCAACTCCGGGGCTCTCGCGGTCGTCGAGGGCGTCGGCGATCACGCCTGCGAGTACATGACCGGCGGCCGGGTGGTCATCCTCGGCAAGACGGGGCGCAACATGGCGGCAGGCATGTCCGGCGGCATCGCCTTCGTGCTGGGGCTGGACCCGGCGAGGGTGAACACCGAGATGGTGCAGCTGCAGCGGCTCGATCCCGAGGACCTGGAGTGGTTGCACCACGTGGTCACCCACCACGTGCGCTACACCGGGAGCACGCTGGGCACCTCGCTGTTGTCCGACTGGCCAAGGCGCAGTGCCCAATTCACCAAGATAATGCCCACCGACTATCAGCGCGTCCTGCAGGCGACCCGCATGGCCAAGGCCGAGGGCCGGGACGTCGACAGCGCGATCATGGAGGCCAGCCGTGGCTGATCCCACCGGATTCCTACGTGTACCGAAGATCGAGGCCGCCAAGCGGCCCGTCGACGAACGTGTCGGCGACTGGCGTGAGGTGTACGAACGCCAGGACCCGCACGAGCGTGCGGGCGAGGTGTCGCAGCAGGCACGCCGCTGCATGGACTGCGGTATCCCGTTCTGTCACTCCGGAACTGCCGGGTGCCCGCTGGGCAACCTGATCCCGGAGTGGAACGACCTGGTGCGCCGCGGGCGCTGGGACGCCGCGAGCGACCGGTTGCACGCGACCAACAACTTCCCGGAGTTCACCGGACGGTTGTGCCCCGCGCCGTGTGAGGCGGCGTGCGTGCTGTCGATCTCCGAGGAGCACACCGGAGGCAGCGTCACCATCAAACGCATCGAGCAGTCCATCGCCGACCAGGCGTGGATGGACGGCACGGTCGAACCGCAGCCGGCCCAGATCTCGACGGGCAAGAGCGTCGCGGTGGTCGGTTCGGGGCCTGCGGGACTCGCTGCGGCACAACAGCTCACACGCGCCGGGCACGAGGTGACGGTCTACGAGCGCGACGACCGGCTCGGCGGACTGCTGCGCTACGGCATCCCCGAGTACAAGCTGGAGAAGGCGACGCTGAACCAGCGGCTGGCGCAGATGCGCGCCGAGGGCACCCGGTTCGTCACCGAGTGCGAGGTCGGCGTCGACGTGTCGGTCGAGCAGTTGCGTAACCGGCACCAGGCCGTGGTGCTCGCCGTCGGCGCGCTGCGCGGCCGCGACAACGACGTGCCCGGGCGCGAACTGGCCGGGGTGCACCTGGCGATGGAGCATCTCGTGCCGGCCAACCGCGAGTGCGAGGGCGACGGCCCGTCGCCGATCTCGGCGGCAGGCAAGCACGTCGTCATCATCGGTGGCGGTGACACCGGCGCGGACTGCCTGGGCACCGCGCACCGTCAGGGCGCGGCGTCGGTGACGCAGCTCGACTACAACCCCGAGCCCCCCGAGCGGCGCGACGACACCCTGTCCCCGTGGCCGACGTGGCCGCTGGTGCTGCGCACCTCGCCCGCGCACGCCGAGGGTGGAGCACGGCGCTTCGAGGTGGCCGTCCAGCGCTTCGTGGGTGACGACAACGGCCATGTGCGTGCCGTCGAGATCGCCGAGGTGCGGGTCATCAGGGACGCCGAGGGACGTAGGCAGATCACGCCTGTGGGGGAGCCGCTGGAGATTCCCTGCGACCTGGCGCTGCTGGCGATCGGTTTCGAGGGTGTCGAGCACATGCCTCTGCTGGACGACCTCCACGTCGAGCTCAACAAGCGGGGCGCCATTCCGTGTGGCTCGGACTGGCAGACCGACGCGCCTGGGGTGTTCGTGTGCGGTGACGCGCACCGCGGGGCCTCCCTGGTGGTGTGGGCCATCGCCGAGGGTCGCAGCGCCGCACACGCCGTGGACGCCTACCTGATGGGCGAGTCGGATCTCCCGTCCCCGGTGCGTCCGGGCACGCTGCCCCTGGCCGTCGTCTGAATCGTCGTCTGAATCGATCAACGACTATGCTCGGCAGATGTGAGCAGACGCGGAAAGATCGTTTGTACGCTTGGCCCCGCCACCAGCACGGATGAGACCGTCAGGGCGCTGGTCGAGGCCGGGATGGATGTCGCGCGGCTGAACTTCAGCCACGGCGACTACAGCGACCACGAGGCCGCCTACAAGAGGGTGCGCGCGGCATCGGATGTCACGGGTCATGCCGTCGGCATCATGGCCGACCTGCAGGGCCCCAAGATCCGGCTGGGCCGTTTCAAGGACGGCCCGACGTATTGGGCGACCGGTGAGACCGTGCGCATCACCGTCGAGGACTGCGAGGGCACCCATGACCGCGTGTCCACCACCTACAAGCAACTCGCGCAGGACGCCGCCAAGGGTGACCGCCTGCTCGTCGACGACGGCAAGGTCGCGCTGAGGGTCGAAGAGGTCGACGGCGACGACGTCGTCTGCACGGTCACCGAGGGCGGCCCGGTGAGCAACAACAAGGGTGTGTCGCTGCCTGGCATGAACGTCTCCGTGCCGGCGATGTCCGAGAAGGACATCGAGGACCTGGAGTTCGCGGTGCGCCTCGGTGTCGACCTGGTCGCGCTGTCGTTCGTGCGTTCGCCCGCCGACATCGAACTGGTCCACGAGGTGATGGACCGCGTCGGCCGCCGCGTGCCCGTGATCGCCAAGCTGGAAAAGCCCGAGGCCATCGAGAATCTCGAGGCTGTGGTGCTGGCGTTCGACGCCGTGATGGTCGCCCGCGGCGACCTGGGTGTCGAGCTCCCGCTGGAAGAGGTGCCGCTGGTTCAGAAGCGCGCCATCCAGATGGCCAGGGAGAATGCCAAACCGGTCATCGTCGCGACCCAGATGCTCGAGTCGATGATCGAGAACTCCCGGCCCACCCGCGCCGAGGCGTCCGACGTCGCCAACGCCGTGCTCGACGGTGCCGACGCGGTGATGCTGTCGGGGGAGACCTCGGTGGGCAAGTACCCGCTGGAGGCCGTGCGCACCATGGCCCGCATCATCCAAGCGGTCGAGGACAATTCGGTGGTCGTGCCGCCGCTGACCCACGTACCCCGCACCAAGCGCGGCGTGATCTCTTATGCCGCACGCGATATCGGCGAACGCCTGGACGCCAAGGCGCTGGTCGCGTTCACGCAGTCCGGTGACACCGTGCGCCGCCTGGCGCGCCTGCACACCCCGCTGCCGGTGCTGGCGTTCACGGCGCTGCCCGAGGTCCGCAGCCAGCTCGCACTCACGTGGGGCACCGAGACGTTCATCGTCCCGCAGATGTCGAACACCGACGACATGATCCGGCAGGTCGACAAGTCGTTGCTCGAGCTCGGCCGCTACAAGCGCGGCGAGCTGGTGGTCATCGTCGCGGGTGCTCCTCCGGGCACAGTAGGCTCCACCAATCTGATCCATGTGCATCGCATAGGAGAGGACGACGTCTAGGCGAGCTCACGGAAAGGGGTCCGGTGTCACAGGCCGACTTCGAGGAACTACTGGCGGTTCTCGACCTCGAACGGGTCGGTGAGGATCTCTTCATCGGGTCGCATCCCAGCAAGAACCCGGTGCGCACGTTCGGCGGTCAGATGACCGCGCAGGCGTTCGTCGCCGCGGGGCGCTCGCTTGAGCACAAGCTCTCGCCGAGCGCCCTGTCGGCGCATTTCATCGCAGGCGGCGACCCGGAGAAGGACCTGGAGTTCCACATCGTCCGGCTCCGGGACGAGCGCCGGTTCGCCAATCGCCGGGTGGACGTCATGCAGAACGGCGAACTGCTGACCACGGTGATGATCTCGTACATGAACGGTGGCCGCGGCCTCGAGCACAATGTGCCCGCGCCCGACGTGCCACGTCCGGAGACGCTGCCCAAGATCGACGAATTGCTGCGCGGCTACGAGGAAACCGTGCCGTTGTTCGTCAACGCGCTGCGTCCGATCGAGTGGCGGTACACCAACGATCCGGCCTGGGTCATGCGCGACAAGGGCGGAAAACTCGACCACAACCGCGTCTGGCTCAAGACCGAGGGCGAGATGCCCGACGATCCGGTGCTGCACGGCGCGGCGCTGGTCTACTCGTCGGACACCACGGTGCTCGACTCGATCATTACCACGCACGGATTGTCCTGGGGTTTCGACCGGATCTTCGCGGTGACCATGAACCACAGCGTGTGGTTCCACCGGCCCATCAGGTTCGACGAGTGGGTGCTGTACTCGACCACCTCACCCGTGGCCGCCGAATCGCGCGGTCTGGGCACCGGACACTACTTCGACGCGTCCGGGCAACTGGTGGCCACCGTGGTGCAGGAAGGCATCGTCAAGTACTTCCCCGGCAAGTAGTTTCGCCGACCGTGCGATTTCGTCCGCGACACGCCGGTCGACGCGGATGAGACCGCACGCTCGGCGCGACCTGTTGCCTCAGCGGCTCTGCGGGGTGCCGAACTCGTCCTCGACGCGTTCCTCGAACTGCACGCGGCACCGCTCCTGCGCGGCCTGATCGTTGCCGGCGTCCTCCAGACACGCGATGTACTCGCGGCCACCGAGCTCCTCGAACCACTTGAACCCGAGGGTCGCCCAGATCGCGATGAACGCCAGTGACAGCACGACGGCGATGCCGCCCAACACGATTCCGGCAATCGCGACGCCACCGTTGGTCGCCTCGCCGCGCTTGGCCCGTCCGTGCCCCAGGAAGCCGAGCACGATGGCGACCACACCCACGATGAGGCCGCCGATGATCGACCAGCACAGCACCAGACCCGCGATCGCGGCGATCAGCGCCGCGATGCCCAGCCCGTTGCGCGGGCCCGCGGCACCCTGGGCCGGCGGCTGTGCCGGGTAGCCGCCGCCGTACGGGGGCGGATAGGAACCGGGGTACGCGCCCGGATACGCGCCGTAGGGCTGGGAGCCGTACGGCTGCGAGCCGTATGGCGCCTGCGACGCGGTGTCGTAGGCGCCTTGCGACGCGCCGTAGGTGTAGGGCGGGTTCGATTCCGGCGGCGGCGAGGCCGTGTCTGACGACTCGGTCGACTCACCGGATCGGGTCGGCGGGGGAGTCTGGCCGGGATCAGACGGCTGCCCAGACGATTCTGTCGGTTCCGGTCGGTCCGACCCGGGCTCACCAGCTCGTTCGTCGGTCATGTCTGTGAGGCTACCTTCCCGCCACCGCGAGACGGCCGGTACAGCGAACAACCGGGCAGTCGAAACCGGGCGGAAGATGGTGCGTCGCGACGACGACCGTGCGGTCGGCGGCGAACAGAGCCCCCGGCGTCAGAAGGCCTTCCAGCATCTGCCGGGCATCGCCGGCGTCGAGATTCTCCGTCGGCTCGTCGAGCAGGACCACCGGAAACGCCGAGATCAGCGCACGGGCGATGAGCAGGCGCCTGCGCTGCCCCGCCGACACCGCCGCGGCACCGCCCACCAGTACGGTGGACAGACCGTCGGGCAGCCCGGCCAGCCACTCGCCGAGCCCCACCCGGTCGAGCGCCGCGACGAGCTCGGTGTCGGTGGCGTCACCACGCACCACCAGGAGGTTGTCACGCACGGTGGTGTCGAACAGGTGGGCGTCCTCGGCGAAGACGGCTGCGCGTTGCGGAGTTTCGCCGCCCGCCCCGTTCAGCCTGTCCGCGATGGCCATCAGCATCGTGGTCTTGCCCGACCCGCTGGGGCCCACCACCGCGAGACGATCGCCGGGGGCGAGGTCCACCGTCGCCACGTCCGGCCGGGACCGCAGCGGTGTCGGCGCCGTCAGTTCCAGCAGCCTGCGCGCCGCGACACGGGACCTCATGAGCTGCGCGGCGGCATCCGGAAGCGCGGTGGTCGCCTCGAACGCCGAGAGCGGCAACAGCATCAGGATCGCCGCGGTGGTGGGGGCGACGGTCGGTGCGAGTGCGATACCCGCGATCACGGCACCGACAACACTTACGCCCATCGCAGCCGTCGGCATCGCGGCAGCCACGGCCGCCGGGGCCGCGGCACGGTCGGCCGCCTCACCCCAAGCGCGGTGATGACGCTCGAAGGTCGCGATGACCGAGTCGAGCCTGCCACTGACGCGCAGCTCGGGCGCGTGTTCGAGCGCGAGCATGCCTGCCGTGTCACGTTGCGATCGGTGTTCGGCTGCAACGGTTTCCGACGCGTGCGCGGCGCGTGCCGCGAGCGCGGGCGCGACGACGCCGGCAACGACCAGGCACATCGCCAACACCGCCGCGGAGGCCGGGGAGATCACCGCGATGACGCCGACCGCCGCGCAACCGAGCACCACCGCCACCACGATCGGGAGCAGCGCGCGCACCAGGACATCGGCGAGCTCGTCGACGGCAGGTCCGAGCCGGGCGACCAGCTCACCGCTCGGCAGCCGCATCGCTTCGTCCGGCGGTGCGTCGGCGAGCTTGCGGTACAGCCCGGTCCTGGCATTCGCCGCGGCCCTCAGCGCGCTGTCGTGCGACGCCAACCGCTGGCAGTAGCCCAGGACGCCGCGGGAGATGCCCAGCGCGCGCACCGCCACCACCGCGACGGTCAAATCCAGCACGGGCGGCATCTGCCAGGCGCGGGTGATCAGCCACGCCGAGATCCCCGCCAACGCCAGTGCGCTGCCCAGCGAGAGCACCCCGAGCGCCGCGGCCAGCAGGAACCGCCCGAGCCGGGGACGCAACAGCTCGAGGGTCAGGCGGAGCAACGGATCATGGCGCAACAAGGGAACTCTCCATCGTCACCACGTGATCGGCCGCGGCCAGGACCGGCGCGCGGTGACCCACCATCACCACGGTCGCCCCGGCGCGGGCACGCGCCACGATCGCTGCCAGCACCCGGTCTTCGAGCGCGCCGTCGAGGTGTGCGGTCGGCTCGTCGAGCAACAGCACGTCAGCGGGTGCGCCCAGGGCACGCACAAGACCCAGGCGTTGACGTTGCCCCAGGGACAGGCCGACACCGCCACGGCCCAGCGGCGTCTCCGAGCCGTCGGGGAGTTCCCCTAGCACCTCGTCGAAACCGACTGAGCGGCAGACCTCATCGAGGCCGGGCACCGGGCCCAGGAGCTCGAGGTTCTCCCGTACCGTGCCGGGGACCAGCACAGGACGGTGGGGCATCCAGGCGAGACGGCCCCACCACGCGGAACGGTCGAGCGCGCCGACCTCGACGCCCGCGACAAGGATCGGGCCGCACGGTGATTCCTGCAGGCCCAGAATCGCCTGCAGCAGAGTGGATTTACCCACACCGTTGGGCCCCGTCAGTACGGTCACGCGACCGGGCTCCATCACCGCTTTCAGCGCGGGTACCTCGATCACGGGCGCCCCGGCGGGGACCACCTCGTGGCCCGTGGGCGGATGAGGCTCGGCGCACAACCGGAGAGCCTGCTCAGCGGCGGTCTTGCCGTCCTGCGCCGCGTGGAACGCCGCACCCACCCGGCGCAACGGCCAGAACACCTCGGGTGCGAGCAGCAGCGCGGTGAGCCCCGCGGCCAGTGTCATGTCGCCGAACACCAGGCGCAGGCCGACGCTGACGGCGACCAGCGCGACGCCGAGGGTCGCGAGCAGTTCGAGCACCAGCGCCGAGAGGAACGAGATGCGCAATGTGGCCATCGTCGAACGGCGATGGCTCGCCGACAGTTCGGCGATCCGCTGGACAGAGCCGCCGGCACGGCCGACCGCGCGCAACGTCGGGATGCCCGCGATGAGGTCCAGCATCCGTCCCTGCAACGTCGTCATCGCGGTGAGCGCGGCCGCGGACCGTTCGGCTGTGAGCAGGCCGATCAGCACCATGAAGATCGGGATGAGCGGCAGCGCGATCACCACGATGGCCGCGGCCTGCCAGTCGTAGGCGGCCATCACCACGAGCGCTGCGGGCGTGAGGATCCCGGCGAGCACCACGGCGGGCAGGTAGCCCGTGAAATACGGGCGCAGACCGTCCAGCCCCCGCGTCACCACTGCAGCCGCGGAGTCACGGTCCGCCGCCAGCCGCCGCGGCGACGACGTCGTGACCGAGGACAGCACCTGCCGGGACAGCTCGCCGATGACCGCGGTGGCACCGCGCTGGGACAGGCGGCCCTGGAACCATTGCGCGACAACACGCACCGACCACAGCACCGCGAGTGCGACGAGCCCAGGAGCCCAGTCGGTCTCGCCGCCGAGGGCGGTGGCCGGGTTGGTGATGATGCCGGCGACGATGTGGGCGAGCACCACGGCCGAGGCGATCGTGCAGCCCGCGATCACCACGCCGCACGCGACCGCAGCGATCAGGTAGCGCCGCAGCGCACCGGTCGCCCCGGTGGTACCGGTACCACCGCGGATGCCGAGCGCACGCCAGAGGTTCAGCTCGACCGCCTGGACAATCCGATCGGGGCCGGGATGCGGTCGGCCGAGATGCGCTTGCTGAACACCCAGTACGTCCAGCCCTGGTACACCACCACCAAGGGGGCGAAAACCAGTGCGGCCCAGGTCATGATCTTGAGGGTGTAGGGCGAGGACGATCCGTTGTAGATCGTCAGGCTCCAGTCGGGGTTCAGCGTCGAGGGGATGAGATCCGGGAACAGCGAGCCGAACAGCAGCACCACGACCGCCGCGACCACGACGCTCGTCGCACCGAAGGCCCAGCCCTCGCCGCTGCCGCGGAAGACCTGTGCGACGGCGACGAGCTGTGCGATCACCGCGGCTGCCAGCACGATCCAGGTCCAGCCGGTTCCGTGCGCCACCTGTGTCCACACCCCGAACGCCGCTACCAGCGCCGTGGCGGGAAGCGCCAGCAGGCGGGCGAATCCGAACGCGTCGGTGCGGATCTCTCCGGAGGTCTTCAGCGACACGAACACCGCGCCGTGGAAGGCGAACAGCGCGCAGGTGGCGAGACCACCCAGCAGCGTGTACGCGTTGAGCAGATCACCGAAGAACGACAGGTGGATCTGCTTGTCGGCATCGACCGGCAGCCCGCGCACCAGGCTCGCGAACGCGACACCCCACAGGATCGCCGGAACCCACGAGCCGACGGCGATTCCGGTGTCGGCCCAGCGCCGCCACCCGGGATCGTCGATCTTGCCGCGCCATTCGATGGCCACGATGCGAAGGATCATCGCGCACAGGATCACCAGCAGCGCCAGGTACAGGCCCGAGAACATCGAGGCGTACATCTCGGGGAAGGCCGCGAACATCGCACCGCCCGCGGTGATCAGCCACACCTCGTTGCCGTCCCACACCGGTCCGATGGTGTTGAGTGCGGCCCGGCGGTACGGCTCGGGGTCCTGTCCGCGTTTCTCGGCGGCACGGCCGAAGAACGACATCAGCATGCCGACGCCGAAGTCGAAGCCCTCCAGCAGGAAGAAGCCCAGGAACAGAACGGCCAGCAGGATGAACCAGAGTTCTTGCAGTCCCATCGATCCGCTCCTTCTAGTAGGCGAACGACAACGGCGCGACGTCGTCGGCGTCCGGTGGCCTCGGCGCGGCGGGTTCGGAGTCGTGCTCGGACGGCCCCTGCACGATGTAGCGGCGCAGCAGGAAGAACCAGATGACCGCCAGCACGGCGTAAACCAGGGTGAACGCCACCAGGGACAGCACCACCAGACCCACGGAATGGTCGGACACACCCTGCGCGACCGTGAGCCGGATGTCCTGATCCCCGGTGGGATTCGGCACCACGACCCAGGGCTGGCGGCCCATCTCGGTGAACACCCAGCCCGCGCTGTTGGCCAGAAACGGTGTGGGGATGGTCAGCAGCGCGAACCAGCTGAACCACCGCTGATCAGGGATCCGCCCACCGCGGGTCAGCCACAGCGCCGCGAGCGCGAACAGGCCTGGTACGGCCAGGAATCCGATCATCGCCCGGAACGACCAGTAGGTGACGAACAGGTTGGGGCGGTAATCGCCGGGCCCGAACTTCTCCTCGTAGCTGCGCTGCAGGTCCACGACTCCGTCGAGGTGCACGCCGCTGAACTTGCCCTCGGCGAGGAACGGCAGCACGTACGGCACCTCGATGAGGTGGACGACGCTGTCGCAGTTGTTGTGGGTGCCGACGGTGAGGACCGAGAAGGACGGGTCCTGCTCGCTGTGGCACAGGGATTCGGCCGACGCCATCTTCATGGGCTGCTGCTCGAACATCAGCTTGCCCTGCGCGTCACCGGTGAAGAACAGTGCCACCGCGGCGACCAGTGTCACCCAGCATCCGAGGATCGTGGCCGGCCGGTACATCGTCGCGGCGTCGGCGGCCGATTCACCGCCCGTGCGGTGTGAACGCACCATCCACCACGCGCACACGCAGGCCACGAAAACACCTGCGGTGAGGAACGCGCCCGACACGGCGTGTGTGAAGGCCGCGATCGCGGTGTTGTTGGTGAACAACGCGAAGATGCTCTCCAATTCGGCGCGACCGGTCTCCGGATTGAACCTGGCGCCCACGGGGTGCTGCATGAACGAGTTCGCCGAGATGATGAAGAACGCCGACAGGTTCACGGCGATCGCGACGATCCAGATGCACGCCAGGTGCAGCCACCGGGGGAGTCGCGTCCACCCGAAGATCCACAGCCCGATGAACGTGGACTCGAAGAAGAAGGCGGCCAACCCCTCCATGGCCAGCGGTGCGCCGAAGATGTCGCCGACGAACCGCGAGTACTCGCTCCAGTTCATGCCGAACTGGAATTCCTGCACGATGCCGGTCGCGACGCCGATCGCGAAGTTGATCAGAAAAAGTTTGCCGAAGAAACGAGTGAGGCGGTACCAGGTGTCGTTGCCCGTGGCCACCCACACGGTCTGCATGACGGCGATGAGCGGCGCGAGCCCGATCGTCAGCGGGACAAATATGAAGTGGTAGACCGTGGTGATTCCGAACTGCCACCGCGATACGTCCAGAGCGTCCATCTGACCTACTTTCGAGCCTGCCAGGTCGATCTACGACGGAGTGTAGTAGCGATGCTCGGCGATAGCCAGGAGATCGACGCAGGTAGCGCGGTGGGTTAGCTCACGGGAGGCGCCGATGGTGAGCCGGTCGACAAGGCGGCGCCGAGCTTCCTGACCCCGCTGCGGATGCCGAACGCCGAGACGACCTCGAAGACGCCGAGGACGATGAGCCACACGCCCACCACGATCGCCAGCGTCGCGAGCGATTCGAACGGGGCCGCGAGCATCACCACGCCGGCCAGCAGGCTGATCACCCCGAAGAAGATCTCCCAGCCGCGCCCGGGCAGCGCCGGGTCGCTGATCGCCGACACCGCGGTGGCCACGCCGCGGAAGACAAAGCCCACACCGATCCAAATGGCCAGCAGCAGAATGGATTCCTGCAAACTGCGGAAACAGAGCACTGCCAGGATCAGCGCCGCCGCGCCGCTGACGAACAGCAGCACCCGCCCACCTGCCGACACGTGAAGGCTGAACGCGAAGATCACCTGCGCGACACCGGTGATCAGCAGATAGGCGCCGAAGCAGATCGCCGCGACGAGCAGCGTGATGCCCGGCCAGGCCAGGACCAGCACCCCGAGGACGACCGCGAGGACACCTGAAACCAGCGTCGCCTTCCACAGGTGCGGCAACAAGCTTGGGGCAGCGGTAGTTTCCATGGCCGAATTGTGGCACACCGGCACACGCGGTCAGCGGATTTTACGTTACCGCTGTGGCGCATTTCCACGGTCGTTAATGTTCCATTACCAGCGTGCGCGCTGGGTCCATGGTCGTTAACGTTTCCGGGTTGGAACGGGGCGGAACACGACCCGAGGCAGAAAGTAGAGGCAACCTGTGAGAGCTGGACGTCAGAACCGGCGGGGCAAGATGTGGCGTTTCGCGGTGGTCCTCGCCGCGAGCGGCGCACTGACCCTGTCGGCGTGCGCGAGCGGTGAAGGCGGAGGCGAATCGTCGCCGGAGTCGACCCAGGCGGCGTCAGGGGCCAAGGTCGACGAGATCGCCAACACCCTGCCCGAGGACATCAAGTCCTCCGGCAAACTGATCGTCGGCGTGAACATCCCTTACGCGCCCAACGAGTTCAAGGACCCCAGCGGCAAGATCGTCGGCTTCGACGTCGACCTGATGAACGCGGTCGCCGCGACGCTGGGTCTCACCCCGGAGTATCGCGAGGCCGATTTCGCAAAGATCATCCCCTCGATCCAGGGTGGAACGTTCAACGTCGGCATGTCGTCGTTCACCGACACCAAGGAACGTGAGCAGTCGGTCGACTTCGTCACCTACTTCTCGGCGGGGTCGCTGTGGGCGCAGCGCGTCGGTGGCGGCATCGACCCCGAGAACGCCTGCGGCAAGAAGGTGGCGGTTCAGGCCACGACCGTTCAGGAGACCGACGAACTGCCCGCGCGGAGCAAGAAGTGCACCGACGCCGGTCAGCCCGCCATCGAGATCGTGCCGTTCGACGGCCAGGACGCCGCGACCAACGCCGTGGTGCTCGGCCAGGTCGACGCCATGTCGGCGGATTCCCCGGTGACGCTGTACGCCATCAAGCAGAGCAACGGAAAGCTCGAGAAGGCGGGCGAGGTGTTCGACTCCGCGCCCTACGGCTGGCCGGTCGCGAAGGGCTCGCCGCTGGCGCAGTCGCTGCAGCAGGCGCTGCAGCACCTCATCGACAACGGCGAATACGAGAAGATCGCCGCCAACTGGGGTCTCGAGGACGGAACCATCGACAAGCCGGCCATCAACGGCGCGGTCAGTTAGGAACGCACAGTGACAGATGTCGACACGCCGCCACAGGCGGCCCCGGCCGCTATTGACGCGGTGCCGCTGCGCCACCCCTGGCGCTGGGTGGCGGCGGTCGTCATCGTCGTACTCGCGGCCCTTTTCCTCTACGGCGCGGCGACCAACGATTCGTATCGCTGGCCGATCTACTTCGAGTACCTGTTCAACGAGCGGGTCCTCACGGTCGGTGTGCTCAACACGCTGCAACTGACCATCTACTCGATGCTCATCGCCATCGTCCTCGGCGTGCTGCTCGCGGTGATGCGGCTGTCGCCGAACCCGGTGTTCCGGTCGGTAGCGTGGGTGTACCTGTGGATCTTCCGCGGCACCCCGGTGTACGTGCAGTTGGTGTTCTGGGGTCTGCTCCCGACGATCTACCAGAACATCCAGCTGGGCGTGCCGTTCGGGCCGTCGTTCTTCCACCTCAACCTGCAGTCGCTGTCCATCCCGTTCCTGCTGGCGATCCTCGGCCTGGCCCTCAACGAGGCCGCCTACATGGCCGAGATCATCCGCGCGGGTATCAGCTCGGTGCCCGAGGGGCAGATGGAAGCGTCCACGGCACTGGGCATGTCGTGGGGGCTGGCGATGCGGCGCACGGTGCTCCCGCAGGCGATGCGCGTCATCATCCCGCCCACGGGCAACGAGATCATCAGCATGCTCAAGACCACATCGCTGGTGACCGCGGTGCCGTTCACCCTCGATCTGTACGGCATCACCTCACGTGAGATCGCCGCCCGGATCTTCGAACCCGTGCCGCTGCTGCTGGTGGCCGCGACGTGGTACCTCGTGATCACGAGCATCCTGATGGTCGGCCAGTACTACCTGGAGCGCTACTACTCGCGGGGTGCCTCGCGGAAGCTGACCACCAAGCAGCTCGAGGCGCTCGCCAAGGCCCAGACGGTAGGAGAAGCACACCCGTGACCACAGCGGAAGCCACCAGCGGCGACTACATGGTGCGCGCCGAGAGCGTGTGCAAGAACTTCGGTGCGCTCAAGGTGCTGCGGGGTGTCACCCTCAATGTCTCGAAGGGACAGGTGCTGGTGCTCGTCGGCCCGTCCGGTTCGGGCAAGTCGACGTTCCTGCGGTGCATCAACCATCTGGAGACCGTGAGTGCGGGGCGGCTCTACGTCGACGGACAACTCGTCGGCTACCGCGAACGCGGCGGCAAACTGCACGAGATGAAGCCGTCCGACGTGGCCAAACAGCGTCGCGACGTCGGAATGGTGTTCCAGCACTTCAACTTGTTCCCGCACCGCACCGCGCTGGCCAACATCATCGAGGCGCCCATCAAGGTCAAGGGCGTCAAGAAGAAGGAGGCCATCGACCGGGCCCGCGATCTGCTCAACCAGGTGGGTCTGGCGGACAAGGCCGAGGCCTACCCGGCGCAGCTGTCGGGTGGTCAGCAACAGCGCGTGGCCATCGCGCGCGCGCTCGCGATGAACCCCAAGCTCATGCTGTTCGACGAGCCCACCTCGGCGCTGGACCCCGAACTCGTCGGCGATGTCCTCGGCGTGATGAAGAAGCTCGCCTCCGAGGGCATGACCATGGTGGTGGTCACTCACGAGATGGGTTTCGCGCGCGAGGTCGCCGACAAGCTGGTCTTCATGGACGGCGGCGTCATCGTCGAGAGCGGCGATCCCCGCGAGGTCATGGCAAACCCGAAACACGAACGGACAAAAGCCTTCCTGTCCAAGGTGATGTAGCCCGTCGGGTAGCGTCGGACGGGTGGCGACAACTCGTTCCGACGTCTTCATCAGCACCGCGGAGCTCATCCAGCTGCTCGCGGCAGGCGGCCCGGTGACCCTGCTCGACGTGCGCTGGACCCTGGCCGAGCCGAACGGTGAACAGGCCTATCTCGACGGGCATCTGCCCGGCGCGGTCTACGTGTCGCTCGACGACGAGCTCGCCGACCACACCGTGCGCGGCCGCGGCCGTCACCCACTGCCGTCCGGACGTCACCTCGAGGCCGCCGCGCGCCGCTGGGGCGTGCGCGACGGTGTCCCGACCGTGGTGTACGACGACTGGAACCGCGCGGGTTCGGCGCGTGCCTGGTGGTGTCTGACCGCCGCGGGGATCAGCGGTGTGCGCATCCTCGACGGTGGTCTGGGGGCCTGGGTTGCGGGCGGAGGCGGTGTCGAGACCGGTCCGGTGACACCGGAACCGGGCGACGTCCGCGTCGTCCACGACGATCTGTACCGCGGCGCGCTGCCCACGCTGACCGCCGACGACGTGCAGTCCGCGGCTGCTCTGATCGACGCCAGGGCGCCCGAGCGGTTCCGCGGTGAGGTCGAGCCGGTCGACCCCGTCGCCGGTCACGTCCCGGGCGCGGTGAACCTGCCGAGCACCGGGCTGCTCAATCCCGACGGCACCCTGCGTGACGAGGCACAGGTGCGTGCGCTTCTCGCCGACCGCGGCGTCGACGACACCGGGGACACCGCAGTGGGTGCCTACTGCGGTTCGGGCGTGACGGCCGCGCTCACCGTGGCGGGCCTGGCCGCGGCGGGTGTCGATGCCGCGCTGTTCCCGGGATCCTGGTCGGAGTGGGTCTGCGATCCCGGCCGCCCGGTGGCACGCGGCGAGAAGTAGACGGCGTGGCGATCGGTGCCCTGAGCGGGCGTGCGATCACCTTAAGCTGAGCACGTGCAGCGCGAGCCCGACCCGGTCACACCGTTGTGGCGTGCCGCGCAGGGTTTTCGGCTGCTGAGTTGCCTGTATGCGCTGGGGTTCCACATCGCGATCACCGATGATCTGCGGCGTCCGGTGCTCGGGTGGGTCCTGTTCGCCGGCCTCATCGTGTGGAGCGCGGCATGCGCGACGGTCTATCTGACCGGGTCCCGCAGGCGCGGGACGTGGGTGATCGCCGAGCTCGTCGTGGTGGTCGCGCTGATGCTGTCGACGGAGCTGGTGGCGTCCGAACAGTGGATCGCCGACAACCAGTCCTGGCCGACGACGCTGTGGGCGACCAACGCCACCATCTCGGTGGCGTTGCACTTCGGCCCGATCGGGGGCATGTCCGCCGGGCTCGCGGTGATGGCGACGGTCGCGCTGCTCAAGGGCCATGTGAGCGTCAACCTCGGCCGCAACGCCACCATCGTGATCGAGCTCGCGGTCGGTCTGGCTGTCGGGATGGCCGCGCAGACCGCGCGGCGCGCGCACGCCGAACTGGAACGCGCCGTGCGACTCTCGGCGGCCCTGGAGGAACGTGAACGGCTCTCGAGGCGCGTGCACGACGGCGCGATCCAGGTGCTCGCCCTGGTGGCGCGCAGGGGGCGTGAGATCGGTGGCGAGACCGCGAAGCTGGCCGAACTCGCGGGTGAGCAGGAACGTGCCCTGCGTC
This sequence comes from Mycolicibacterium smegmatis, assembly GCF_001457595.1. GTDB lineage: Bacteria > Actinomycetota > Actinomycetes > Mycobacteriales > Mycobacteriaceae > Mycobacterium > Mycobacterium smegmatis. Next base: position 3,383,568 of record NZ_LN831039.1, read on the forward strand.
GTCTGGTCAGCGCGGCCGACACCGACACCATGGCAGGCCCGCTCACCGATGTGGGTGCCCTGCTGCGGACGAGGGCCTCCGACCGGGTGTCGGTGAGTGTGCCCGCCGAACCGGTGCTGCTGGACCATCCGGTCGCGCGGGAACTGTTCGCGGCGGCCGAGAACGCGCTCGACAACGTCGCCGCGCATGCCGGCGCCGACGCTCGGGCGTTCGTGCTGCTGGAGGACCTGGGCGAGGAGGTCACGGTGAGCATCCGCGACGACGGTGTGGGCATCCCGGAGGGGCGGCTCGCCGAGGCCGAGCGGCAGGGTCGCATGGGTGTCGCGAAATCCATTGTGGGACGCATGGATTGGCTGGGAGGTACGGCGGTGTTGACGACGGGACCGGACAGCGGGACCGAGTGGGAGCTCACCGTTCCGCGCACACGGAAGGGGCAGTGATGACCGATGCGGCACCCACGGTGATGGTGGTCGACGACCACCCGATCTGGCGAGATGCCGTCGCCCGCGACCTCGCCGACGACGGTTTCGACGTCGTCGCCACGGCCGACGGCGTCGCGTCGGCGTCCCGCCGTGCCGCGGTGGTCCGCCCCGACGTGGTCCTGATGGACATGCGCCTCGGCGACGGTTCCGGGGCTCAGGCCACCGCGGAGGTGCTCGCGGTCTCACCGCGGTCGCGCGTGCTGGTGCTGTCGGCCTCCGACGAACGCGACGACGTGCTGCAGGCGGTCAAGGCAGGCGCCACGGGATATCTGGTGAAGAGCGCATCGAGAACCGAACTCGCCGACGCGGTCCGCGCCACCGCGGAGGGCCGCGCGGTCTTCACCCCCGGTCTGGCGGGACTGGTGCTGGGGGAGTATCGGCGCATCGCGCAACAACCGGCACAGGAGGGGCCCGCGACGCCCACCCTCACCGAACGCGAGACCGAGATCCTGCGGTATGTGGCGAAAGGCCTGACAGCCAAACAGATCGCCGCGCGTCTTTCGCTGAGTCACCGCACCGTGGAGAACCACGTGCAGGCGACGTTCCGCAAGCTCCAGGTCGCCAACCGGGTCGAACTCGCCCGCTACGCGATAGAACACGGGCTGGACGAGTAGTCCTACTCATCTCATCGCCGGGTTTTGCTGCCAGTGTGACGGCATGACCGAACCCCAACGTGCAGTCATCGCCCGGGTGACGGCAGATCTCACGGCCGTTTCGGCGTACCTGAACCGGATGGCCGGTGATCTGGCCACTCTGGACCGGCTGGTGGCCCAGCAGTCCGCGGCGCCGCGTCCCGAAGCCGTCGCACCGCAGTGGTCCCCGCAGGCGCCTCAGCAGCCGCCCCGGCAGTGGACCCCGCAACCGGTTGCGCCGGTCGCCCCGGTGGCCGTGCCTGCTCGGCAACCGGACACCCCGCCCAAGCCGCGCTCGGAAGGGTGGATCGGCAAGGTACTGGCGGTGGCCGGTGTCGCAGTGACGCTCGTCGGCGTGGTGTCGCTGCTGGTGCTGGCCGCACAGGCCGGCATCCTGCGCCCCGAGGTGCGAGTGGCGGCAGGGGCGGCCCTGGCCGTGGCGCTGGTGGCCGTCGCGATGTGGCTCGACCGCCGTCCCGGTGGCCGGGTCGGGGCGGTCGCACTCGCGGCGACCGGTGTGGCCGCGGCGTACATGGACGTGATCGCGGTGACGGCCATCTACGAATGGGTCCCGGCCCCGGTGGGTTTGGCGCTGGCCGGGGTCGTCGGGGCCTGCGGCCTGATGCTGGCGCGGTGGTGGGGCTCCGAGCAACTCGGGTTGCTGGTGTTCGTGCCGCTGATCGCGTTGGCGCCGGTGATCACCGACGGCGTGACGCTGCTGCTGATCGGTTTCATGCTGGCGCTGTCGGCGGCGTCGCTTCCGGTGCAGTTCGGCCGGGACTGGTTCTGGCTGCACGCCGCGCGCACGGCCGCGGTGACGATCCCGCTGCTCGTCGCACTGGTCTCGGCCGCGATCGGCGGGCGCGAGGATCTCCGGCTGGCCCTGGTGTGTGCACTGGCGGCGGTGCCTGCGCTCGCGGGTGGTGTGACGGTGTCGCGCTTCAGCACCAGGCCGGTGGCGACCACGGTGGTCTCGGCGCTGGGAACGGTTCCGCTGCTGTGTGTTTCGGCCACCGCGGACCGCGTGCCTGCCGTCCTGCTGATCGGCGGGCTGGCGGCCGCGGCGCTGGCCGTCGCGGCCATCGGGGACCGGCTGCCGGGCATCGGGGCGCCGGTGCGCCGGGTGTGGGCCGCAACCTCGGCGGCGGCCGCTCTGATCGCCGTGCTCGTGGCGTTCGACGGCACGGTGGCCGCGCCGGTGCTGCTGGCGATGTCGATCGCGATCGCGGTGGGCGGGCAGCGCCATCCGGTCGGGCGTTGCGCCGCAATCGGTTTCGCGTTGATCGGCGCGATGTTCTACCTCGACCACGCGGCGCCGGCCATGCTCGTCGAGGCGACACCGCTCGACGGCCCGACTGTCGCCTCGGTCGTGATCGGCAGTGTGATGCTGATCGGTGCCGCGGCCGCGAACGGCTGGACATGGTCGCGGGCGGTGTCCGATACCGAGGTTGTGCGCCTGGTGTGGGTCGCGGTATCAGCGGTGATCGGATACGCGGCGACCGCGCTGACCGTCACGGTCGGGGTGGCGCTGGGCGGGGCGGAGGTGGGCTTTTTGGCCGGGCATATGGCCGCAACGCTCAGTTGGATCGTGGCCGCGGCCCTGGCGTTCGGATACGCCGCACGACGTCCGGGCGCATCGCGGTCGGTGCTGATCGGCGGGGGACTGGTGCTGGTGGCCGCGGCGACGGGCAAGCTGTTCCTGTTCGACCTCGGCACGCTGGACGGCATGTACCGGGTCGTGCTGTTCATCGTGGGCGGGCTGGTGCTGCTGGGAATGGGCGCGGGTTATGCACGGTTTCTGGCCCAGCAGTCCGACGGCCGGTCGGATGCGCAACCGGGAACGGATCACGAGGCCCACTCGACGTGACGTGGCAGGGCTCACAAAGAGCAAATTTGGAATGATTCCAGAAAAGGAAGCGTTGGACTGGTCATGAGCGTACGTAGGACTGAATCAGATATCCAAGGTTTCCATGCCACACCGGAGTTCGGCGGCAACCTCCAGAAGGTTCTCGTCGACCTGATCGAGCTGTCCCTGCAGGGCAAACAGGCCCATTGGAACGTGGTGGGCAGCAACTTCCGTGACCTGCACCTGCAGCTCGACGAGTTGGTCGACTTCGCGCGCGAGGGCAGCGACACGATCGCCGAACGGATGCGCGCGCTGGACGCCGTTCCCGACGGCCGTTCCGACACCGTGGCGGCCACCACGACGCTGCCGGAATTCCCCGCGTTCGAGCGCAGCACAGCCGATGTCGTCGACCTCATCACCACCCGTATCAACGCCACGGTCGACACCATCCGGCGCGTCCACGACGCGGTGGACGCCGAGGATCCCAGCACGGCCGATCTGCTGCACGGGCTGATCGACGGGCTGGAGAAGCAGGCGTGGCTGATCCGCTCGGAGAACCGGAAGGTCTAACCGCCGGCCGGGTTGCCGACGGACTCCGAGCGCGCGTCGCCGGTCCGAAGCGGCGCGCGCTCGCCGTCGCGGCGGCCGACCAGGTACCACGTCCTCATCACACCTTTGCCCTTGACCTCCACCTCGCCCCGCTCCTCGAGCACGAACGCGTGGCGCAAACGGAGGCACATGTCGTCGGGCACCTGGATGCGCCCTTCGACATCGGTGCTCTCCATACGCGAGGCGACATTGACCGCGTCACCCCACACGTCGTAGAAGAACCGGCGCGCACCGACCACCCCGGCCACCACCGGTCCGGCGGCCAGGCCGATCCGCAGTGGTACGCGCCTGCCTTCGGGATCGGTGAGATCGGCGACGGCCGCGGCCATGTCGAGCGCGAGTGCCGCGAGCGCCTCGGCGTGGTCGGTGCGGGGCTCGGGGATGCCGCCGACCACCATGTACGAATCGCCGCTGGTCTTGACCTTCTCCAGGCAGTGCTGCTCGACGAGCGCATCGAGATCGGTGTAGAGCGTGTCGAGGAACCGCACCAGATCACACGGCGCGGTCTCGCTGGCGCGTTTGGTGTAGCCGGCGATGTCGGCGAACAGGATCGAGGCGTCGTCGTATCGGTCGGCGATGATGGTGCGCGCCGGGTCTTTGAGCCGTGTCGCGATCGTGGCGGGAAGAATGTTCGCGAGCAACTTCTCCGAGCGCTGGTACTCGGCCTCCATCGCGTCCTCGGCGCGCGCGATCTCGCGTAGCGCCGACCACACGGTCGCGACCACCATCACCGCGGCCGACACCGTGGAGATCACGAATCCGACGCTCAAGGTCCAGTGCGGGCCCAGACCCCGGTCGTCGGGCGCGAGGAACTCCAGCGCGATGGTGGCGGCGATGCCGACCGCGACGAGCGACGCGGCCAGCACGATCCGCTCGACACCGAGGACGAGGACGACGAGCGACGCCGAGACCAGGAAGTAGAACTGGAGTCCGGAGTCGGTGCCGATCTCGTAACACATGAGCGTCACCGACACGTAGGCGATGACGATGAACGTCAACGGCGCGAGGAGTTCACCGAACCTGTGCAGCAGCGGGACCGCCATGAACAGGCCCGCGAAGACCAGGTTGAGGAAACCGAGCCGCCAGAGTTCCGCGCCGACCGCGAGTTGGAAGATCCCGAAGAGCGTCGTGACGGCCGCCGCGATCCACGTCGCGACGGCGAGCACGCGTTGTCTGCCGGCAACCCTGTCGGCGTAGTGCCGCGTGCGGGCGGGCACGCGGTTGTCGAGCGCCAGTTCGGGCATGCAGACCGAGCGCGGACCGTCGCTGAGGACCACAGTCGAAGCCTATGCCCGCGCTGTGTGCCCCGGTCGTCGATTTCGCAGCATCGTCGATGGCGCGACGTTCGCCCGGCTTTGCGGCTTCGCTGTGCCAGCAAACCTCGCCGAGCTGATCATGTGGCACAATGGAGGCTTCAAGTGAGCGTGGCGGGTTGGCGCCACCGAGATCCCGGGGGCATTTTGAGCGACGAGCGATCGTGGATGCGCACGACGGCGATCAGTTGTGCAATCGCCTGTAGCGCAATGGTTGTCGGCCCCGGCATGGCAGGCACAGCGGTCGCATCCGCTGATCTGTTCGGGGTCGGTGGAATCCTCGACATCTTCGACCACCACAAGGATCAGAAGAAAAAGAAGCACTCCGAGCGCGGCGCAAACGTCCGCGGCCAGCAGAACGGCGGCAGCGCCTCGCAGGCCGGCGACCGCGGCAGTCGGCGCGCGCCGGGTTTCGGGCCCGGCCCTCGGCATGCCGGCCCGGATCGCAGTGGCCGGCCCGGTGCCCATCGCGCCCCCGATCGCCCGGGGCCTGCAGGCAACCGGCAGGGGCAGCCCTCGTCAGCGGACGACCGCGACGACCAGCAGACCGGGACGGCCCGTCGTTCCGCACAATCTGTCGACGTGCCCGAGTCAGCGATCACGGGTGCGCGCATCACACCACCCGCGGTCGTGGCGGGCGGCGGCGGCAACGGCGTCAGCCGGGTGCCCACCGGCGGAACCACCGGGCGCGCACCCGATCTCGCCCCGGTGCCGACCGCGCCGAGCAACCGCAGCATCGTGATCCGGGCCCAGCCGCCGGTCGCCTCCGCGCCATCGGTTCCCGCTGCGCCGGTCGCACCGGTGCCGGTCGCGGTGCCTCCGGTGCCGCCCGTCCCGGTGGTCGTCGCGCCTCCCGGCGCGCCGGCCGGTGGAGGCGGGGCACCCGCCTCACCGGCCACGCCGAGCGTTCCTGCCCTCACCCCGCCGGCCGTGACGGCACCGGCACCTGCGGGCCCGCCACCGAACGCGGTACCGGCGTCGTTCCGGGTCGGTTACGCGGACTACCTGCGCACGGCGAACAACATGGATCTGCTCTTCGCGGTGCTGCCAGGGATGGCCGGGCTAGTGCTGCTCACCGCGGCAGGCGGCGCGATCGGGGTCCGTCACGCGCGTGCCGCGCAGGCGGTGCCCGCACCGCAGATCGCGCGCTTCATGGCGTGAGCCCCGTGCTGATCTGAGGCGACGCGCCCGATCTCACATCGAGATTGCACTGAGGGACAGATCCCGAGCGGGATCTGTCCCTCAGTGCAATCTGGAGTTCTCCCGCGCAGGCCGCGACCGCGCCGAGCACATCGAAAAGACTGCGCAAAATGCGCGTGATCAGGTGTTTCTGGTGCCCTCGGTGAGATTCGAACTCACACTGTACGGGTTTTGAATCCGTTTCCTCTGCCAGTTGGGATACGAGGGCGTGCGGCCGTTTCCGTCCTGCGGGATACCACCATAGATGATGCCCTGCAGTCGCTGATCATCGGCTGTCACGACACAATGTTGGCATGACCGGGTCAACGACTGACGCTGACAGACCGCGCCGCGTACTCATCGCCGAGGACGAAGCACTCATCCGACTCGATCTCGCCGAGATGTTGCGCGAGGAGGGGTATGAGGTTGTCGGTGAGGCCGGAGACGGCCAGGAGGCCGTCGAGATGGCCGAGAGCCTGCGGCCGGATCTCGTGATCATGGACGTCAAGATGCCGCGGCGCGACGGCATCGACGCGGCCTCGGAGATCGCCTCCAAGCGCATCGCGCCCATCGTGATCCTGACGGCCTTCAGCCAGCGCGAGTTGGTGGAGCGTGCCCGCGACGCAGGCGCCATGGCCTACCTGGTGAAGCCGTTCAACATCAACGACCTGGTGCCTGCCATCGAGGTCGCGGTCAGCCGCTTCGCAGAGCTGAGTGCACTGGAGACCGAGGTCGCGACGCTGTCGGAGCGACTGGAGACCCGCAAGCTCGTCGAACGTGCCAAAGGTTTGCTACAGGCCAAGTACAAGATGACCGAGCCCGAGGCGTTCAAGTGGATCCAGCGGGCCGCGATGGACCGGCGCACGACGATGAAGCGGGTGGCCGAGGTGGTGCTCGAGACGTTGGACGACACCAAGCAGGCCCCGGCGCCTGAGCAGTGAGCGCCCGTCGCCTCGGTTAATTATTCGTTTCAGGGCTCACGCACACGCGGTGTTCTCGAGGTTTTCACCGGCATTTATACGGAACAGCGAACGACGCGCCGGAAACGCATCGTTCAACATCGCGCACGCAGGGCGGTGGTTGGCTATGTTCTACCCGGAGCGTCGGCGGCATCCCGGAAACCGGGTCTCGCCAACGGCGTCGCTGACAACTTTGACCCGGAGGTGAAGCGTGCGCGGTCGCGTGGCACGAAAGGCATTTGCTCTCGGTAGTGCGGGAGTGGTGGCGCTGGCAATTGCCGGCTGTAATCAGTCGACGCCCGAAGAGGAAGCAGCCCAGACCGACCTGAAGATCGTCGAGAAGGTGCAGATCGACGAGAACGGTGCCGAGGTGACGGGCGCGGGCGATGTGACCCCCGCCGATCCCGCAGGTGACGGAAACGCCGTGTGCCCGCCGGTGATGATCGCGATGATGGGCGCCCTCAACGGCCCCGACGCCGCGCTCGGCATCAACATCAAGAACGGCGTGCAGATGGCGATCGACAAGCACAACGCCGCCAACGCCCAGTGCCAGGTTCAGCTGAAAGCGTTTGACACCGAAGGTGATCCGCAGAAGGCCACCGGTGTCGCACCGCAGATCGTCGACGAGCCGTTCATCATCGGCGTGGTCGGCCCCGCGTTCTCGGGCGAGACCAAGGCCACCGGTGACGTGTTCAACCAGGCCGGTCTGGTGGCGACCACCGCATCGGCCACCAACGTCCAGCTGAGCGAGAACGGCTGGCGCACGTTCTTCCGCGGCCTGGCGAACGACGGCGTGCAGGGTCCGTCGGTGGCCAACTACATGAAGAACACCCTGGAGAACAAGAAGGTCTGCGTCGTCGACGACAGCACCGACTACGGTCTGGGGCTCGCCGAGGCCGTGCGCACGACGCTCGGACCGGTCGCCGACGCCTCGTGCAACATCTCGGTGAAGAAGGGCGACAAGGACTTCTCGGCCGCCGTCACCCAAATCAAGGGCGCCGCACCGGATTCGGTGTTCTACAGCGGGTACTACTCGGAGGCCGCGCCGTTCGTGCAGCAGCTCAAGGACGGCGGCGTGGAGGCGACGTTCATCAGTGCAGACGGCACGAAGGATCCCGAGTTCGTCAAGCAGGCCGGCGAGTCCTCCAAGGGTGCGCTGCTGTCGTGCCCGTGCGGCCCGGCCACCGCCGAGTTCGCCGAGGAGTACACGCAGAAGTTCGGTCAGGAACCCGGCACCTACAGCACCGAGGGCTACGACCTGGGCACGATCCTGCTGAAGGGCATCGACTCCGGCGCCATCACCCGCGCCGACCTGCTCAACTACGTCCGCAACTACGAGGGCCAGGGCGTGGCCCGTAAGTACCAGTGGACCGACAACGGCGAGCTGACCACCACCCTGATCTGGATGTACGACGTCCAGTAAATCGTCTGCCGAAACGCGTCCGGGGCCGCTCCCCGGGCGCGTTTCGCTACCCACCACTCATCAGGGAGCCGCCACCGGATGATCCACCAGTGCGTCGACCAGTACATCTGTCTGGCCGACAACATCAATTTCAACCTCGACGGGCTGCGTAACGGCTTCTGGCAGTTGACCATCGACGGCCTGTCATGGGGCGCGATCTACGCGCTCGTGGCGGTCGGCTACACGCTGGTGTTCGGCGTGCTGCGGCTGATCAACTTCGCGCACTCCGAGATCTTCATGCTCGGCATGTTCGGTGCGTACTTCTGCCTCGACGTGATCCTCGGGTTCACCCCGAGCGGCAACGCCTACAACAAGGGCATCGGGCTGACGGTCCTGTATCTGGGCATCGCGATGCTGTTCGCGATGCTGGTCTCGGGATCGGCGGCGATCGGGCTGGAGTTCATCGCCTACCGTCCACTGCGAAAACGCAACGCGCGGGCGCTGACCTTCCTCATCACCGCGATCGGCATGTCGTTCGTGCTGCAGGAATTCGTGCACTTCGTGCTGCCCAAGCTGATGAAGGGCTACGGCGGCAGCAACGCGCAGCAGCCGATCACGCTGGTGCAGCCCAAGGCCCAGTTCACGGTGTTCGGTGCGACGGTGTCCAACGTGACGCTCGTGATCGTCGTGTCGGCGCTCATCCTCGCGCTGCTGACCGACATCGCGCTCAACCGCACCAAGTTCGGGCGCGGGATCCGCGCCGTGGCACAGGATCCCACCACCGCGACGCTGATGGGTGTGTCGCGCGAGCGGATCATCATGACGACGTTCCTCATCGGCGGCCTGCTGGCCGGCGCCGCGGCACTGCTCTACACCCTGAAGGTGCCGCAGGGCATCATCTACTCGGGCGGCTTCCTGCTCGGCATCAAGGCGTTCTCGGCGGCGGTGCTCGGCGGCATCGGCAACCTGCGTGGCGCACTGCTGGGCGGTCTGCTGCTCGGCATCATGGAGAACTACGGGCAGGCGGTGTTCGGCACCCAGTGGCGTGACGTGGTCGCGTTCGTCCTGCTCGTTCTGGTCCTGTTGTTCCGGCCGACCGGAATACTCGGTGAGAGCCTCGGGAAGGCGCGAGTATGAGTGATCAGCACACACAGCAGAATCCGGGGGAGAACACCAGCTCGTTGGCCAGAACCCTGCTGGCGCCCGGCGACATCATCCGCGAGCAGTGGTCGACGTTGCCGCGCGTGGCCAAGTGGGCCGTCGGCGTCATCGGTTTCGGGCTGCTGGCCCTGCTGCCGTTGTTCACCCCGGGCTTCCTGAACACGCCAGGCATCAGCTTCGGCGGCACCATGGCGCAGTTCGCGATGGTCGCGATCATCGCGATCGGACTCAACGTCGTGGTCGGCCAGGCCGGTCTGCTCGACCTGGGCTATGTCGGTTTCTACGCCGTCGGCGCCTACACCGTCGCACTGCTCACCAGCCCGTCGAGCCCGTGGAACATCGTCGGTGTCGACAAGTTCCTCAGCAGCGACTGGGCCTGGTTGGCATGTGTCCCACTGGCAATGGCGATCACCGCGATCGCAGGCCTGATCCTCGGCACCCCGACGTTGCGGTTGCGCGGCGACTACCTCGCGATCGTCACGCTGGGCTTCGGCGAGATCATCCGGCTCATGGCGGACAACCTGTCCGACATCACCAACGGTGCACGCGGCCTGAACCAGGTGGCGTATCCGCGACTGGGCGAGAGCGAGAAGCTGCCGAACGGGGTGTTCTCCAGCGGCAATTCGACCGGCCTCGCCAACTACGGCACGTGGTGGTTCTGGCTGGGGGTTGCGCTGATCGTCGGGATCCTGCTGCTGGTCGGCAATCTCGAGCGCAGCCGTGTCGGACGTGCGTGGATCGCGATCCGCGAGGACGAGGACGCCGCCGAGGTGATGGGCGTCAACGCCTTCAAGTTCAAGCTGTGGGCGTTCACCATCGGCGCTGCCATCGGCGGACTGTCCGGCGCGCTGTACGCGGGCCAGGTGCAGTACGTGGCCCCGCAGACGTTCAACATCATCAACTCGATGCTGTTCCTGTGTGCGGTGGTGCTCGGCGGCCAGGGCAACAAGCTCGGTGTGATCTTCGGTGCGTTCGTCATCGTCTACCTGCCCAACCGCCTGCTCGGGGTCGAGTTCCTCGGCATCAACCTCGGCGACCTGAAGTACCTGTTCTTCGGACTCGCCCTGGTGGTACTGATGATCTTCCGGCCGCAGGGCCTGTTCCCCGCGCGTCAGCATCTGCTGACGTACGGCAAGGCGGCGCGGGACCTGCTGCGGGCCACCCCGGTGAAGGAGCACACGTCATGACCGAGCCTCCCCAGGTGGCAGAGGAAGTCATCGAGGATCTGGCCGGCGTCCACCGGGAGATCAACGCGGCCGAGGGTGAGATCCTTCTGCAGACGCACGATCTGACCGTCAAGTTCGGCGGGCTCGTGGCGCTCGACTCGGTGAACTTCAACATCCGTCGCGGCGAGATCCTCGGTCTCATCGGACCCAACGGTGCGGGCAAGACCACGTGCTTCAACGCGATCACGGGTGTCTACCGCCCGAGTTCGGGCTCGGTGACGTTCGACGGTGCGCCGCTGGGCCGGATCAAACGGCACCAGATCACGCGTCGTGGCATCGCGCGCACCTTCCAGAACATCCGGCTGTTCGGCGAGATGACGGCACTGGAGAACGTCATGGTCGGCACCGACGCCCGGCACCGCACCTCGGTGCCGGGGGCGCTGATCCGCTCACCGCGGCATTTCCGCGAGGAGCGCTCGGCGGTCGAGAGATCGGCTGCATTGCTCCACTTTGTGGGCATCGCGCACCGGGGCGAGGAGAAGGCCAAGAACCTTTCGTACGGCGATCAGCGTCGCCTGGAGATCGCGCGAGCGCTGGCGACCGAACCCAAGCTGCTGTGTCTCGACGAACCCGCGGCCGGGTTCAACCCGAGCGAGAAGGCCGCGCTGATCGATCTGATCCGCAAGATCCGCGACGACGGATACACCGTGCTGCTGATCGAGCACGACATGCGTCTGGTCATGGGTGTCACCGACCGCATCGTGGTTCTGGAGTTCGGCCGCAAGATCGCCGACGGCCTGCCCTCGCAGATCCGGGAGGATCCGAAGGTGATCGCCGCATACCTGGGGGTACCCGATGACGAAATCCGGTGAGACGACGCGCAAGGTGCTCCTCGAGGTGCGCGATGCGGTCGTGCACTACGGCAGAATCCGTGCGCTGCACGGCGTTTCGCTCGTGGTCCACGAGGGTGAACTGGTCACGCTGTTGGGGTCCAACGGTGCAGGCAAGACCACGATGATGCGTGCGATCTCGGGCCTGCGTCCGCTGACATCAGGTTCGGTGTGGTTCGACGGGCAGGACATCTCCCGTATGAAGGCACACCGGCGGGTCACCGAGGGCCTCATCCAGGCTCCGGAGGGCCGCGGCGTGTTCCCGGGCATGACCGTCGTGGAGAACCTGGAGATGGGTTGCTACGGACGGAAATTCCCGTCGCGCCAGGAGCACGCCGAACGCCTGGACTGGGTGTTCGAGACGTTCCCGCGGCTGGCCGAGCGACGCAGCCAGGTCGGCGGCACGCTCTCCGGCGGTGAGCAGCAGATGCTCGCGATCGGCCGCGCGCTCATGGCCCGCCCGAAGATCCTGCTGCTCGACGAGCCGTCGATGGGCCTGGCGCCCATGGTGATCTCCCAGATCTTCCGGATCATCGCCGACATCAACTCGCAGGGCACCACGGTGCTGCTGGTCGAGCAGAACGCCCAGCAGGCCCTCAGCCGCTCCGACCGCGCCTACATCCTCGAGACCGGCAACATCACCCGCACCGGCGTGGCGCGGGAGTTGCTGCAGGACGACAGCATTCGCGCGGCCTACCTCGGCGTGGCCTGAAACTGGCCTACTCGGCACCGCGAGAAGCGCTGACTCGGCACCGCGAACGTGCGCGTCTGCGCCCCGACACGCCGCGCAAAATGCAGCAAAAGCGCACGCTCACGGCATGCTGAAGTGGTGATGGTCGGAAAATCCGTCGTGCTGTTCGTGCTCGCCGCGGTGCTCGAGATCGGCGGCGCCTGGCTCGTGTGGCAGGGACTCCGTGAGCAGCGCGGCTGGCTGTGGGCGGGCGCGGGCGTGATCGCGCTGGGCGCATACGGTTTCGTCGCGGCGTTCCAACCCGACGCCAACTTCGGCCGCGTGCTGGCCGCCTACGGAGGGGTGTTCATCGCCGGATCCCTGCTGTGGGGCATGATCGCCGACGGTTTCCGGCCCGACCGCTGGGACGTCGCAGGCGCCGCGGTGGCCCTGGTGGGCGTCGGGCTCATCATGTACGCCCCGCGCTGACCCGTCAGGTCAAATGGGCGCTGTCGTCGTCGAGGTCGTCGCGGCGCAGTCCCATCGGAGTGTCCACCGGTATGTCGCCCGCCGCCACCACGAGCCGCGTAATGGGCGTGAGTGTCGCGAACAACGTCTCCACCTCGGTGTCGGTGAGCGCTTCGAGTGCGGTCAACGCCAGCGTGTCGGTGCGGTCCTCGACGTGCTTCTTGATGGCCCGGCCGGCTTCGGTCAGTTCTCCCGCGCCGTCGAGCCAACCCCGTCGCCGGAGCGCGTCGACGTGGAGGTTCCACTGTTCGTCGTCGTAGTCGCGGCTGCGTTTGATCATCTCGGCGGGCACCCGGCCCGCGGCGGCGTGCAGCACATTGCACTCGCGGCCACTGATCCCTTCGGCGGCGAGCACGGCGACGTGCGCGTCACCGCGCTGTTCCCGCAGCAGGGTGACGGCGTGCCACAACATCGCGACGGGTTCGTCAGGCCAGTCGAGCGCGCGGTTCGCCGCGAACAGGGGCCGCGCGTCGAGGGGTGCATTCCTGGCGGCCGCTGCGGCGAGATCGGCGGCCGTGCGCGTGGCGGGGGAGTCGGTGACTCCCGCTCGGCGCAGCGCCGCCACCGCGGCTTCCGAACGCACTGCCAACACGGTCGACGGGGCGGCGAGATCCCACACCGCGGGCAGTGTTTTCGCGACGCGCTCCGGGGTGAAGTTGTAGAACACCGCGGCGACGACCTCGGGGGCCACCCGGCCCAGCGGCGCGGAGCGCGCGGCGAAATATCCCTGCCAGAAACCGCGGAAGCCGAGGCCCTCGAGCGCGGAGCGGCTTTCACCGGAGAAATAGGTGACGGCGTGTACCGGCTCGAGACGGTCGAAGAAGCGACGCGCGAGCGATGGCGAGCGACCCACGCGATCAGTTAACCAAAGCTCGATCACCATCGGCAGGGCGGGGGCCGGCACACAGAACCGGGCCCTCGACTCCGAACGGAGTTGAGGGCCCGGCTCTTTGGTCGTTCTTCCTGGCTCAGCCGTGCAGCACCTGCGTGCCACCTGCGAGTTCGTCGTGCTTACCCTGCTTGGTGGAGCTGCCCGCGATGGTGACCGCGATGATGATGATCGCGATCACGCCCAGCAGACCACCGACGAACGGCACGATCGGCAGCAGCGTCCACGAGTTGCGGATCGCTGATTCCTTCGCGGTCGGTTTGGGCGTTGCCGCGCCGCGCACCGACAGGCCAAGGATCTTCTTGCCCGGCGTCCATCCCTGTGACACCTCGAACGCGACGAAGTAGATGAACGTCAGCAGACCGGTGAACAGACCGGTCACCCAGATGCTCGACAGCGAATCGGTGAAGAACGCGAGCAGATAAGAGACGATGCCGACGAAGATCCCGTCGATGAAGCGCGCAAAGAAGCGTCGTCCCAAACCACCCGGCGCCGCTGCGCCGCCGTGCGGCGGATAGCCGGCGGGTTGCCCGTACTGTCCCGGTTGCGGCTGATAATCAGTCATACGACCAAACTACCGGCGACGCGCCTGCTTGAGTTGCTTTCGCGTGCGATTCGCCAGGACATTGCCGTGCGCACGTGCGGTTTCGGCGAGTTCCGGGGCGGCCTCACGCGCGGTCTCGGCCAGTTCTGCGCCGCGCCCTCGTGCCACGTCGGCAAACTCCAGTCCGCGTTTCTGTGCCACGTCGGCAAACTCCAGGCCGCGCTCCCGCGCCACGTCGGCGAGCACCGCGCCCCGCTCGGCAAGGTGCGCGCTGCGTTCACGGGCGGCCTCGGCGAGTTCGGGGGCGTGTTCTCGGGCCGCGTGAGCCAGTTCCGCAGCACGCTCGCGGGCGATCTCGGCGAGTTCGCGTCCACGCTCGGCGCCCACGGACAGGCCGTGTCCGAGCTTTTCGGCCACTGCGCTGTCGGCGATCGACTCGCTCGCTGCGGCGCCGGCAGGCAATGCGGCCGCCACCGATGCGGTCACCTTGTGTGCCGCGCGGCGACCACGCCAGGCCAGCGACGGCTTGCCCTCGGTGTCCGCGGCGGCGATGATCAGGCCGCCGATGAGGCTCAGATCGGTGAGGAACTCGCGGCGCTCCTGTGCGGACCGCTGGGGATCGGACTCCTTCCAGAAGCTGTGGGAGCCAAGGCTGCCCGGGACGACGCTGAGCGCCAGTGCGGCCGCGGTCAGGCGCGGCATCTTGCCGGACGCCAACAACAGGCCGCCGACGACCTGGACCGCGCCGTTGATCTTGGCGACGGTCTCGGCGTCGGACGGCACCTTGGATCCGACGGGATCGGGCAGTGAACTCATCATGCCCAACGTGGGTCGGGCCGCGTCGGCGGCCGGTTTGGGGTTCCGCAGGGCGTCCACTCCGCGGGCGATGAAGGTCGCCGACAACATCGGTCGCGCAATTCTTCTGATCAACATGCGGTATGGAGTTCCCCATCGATCGTGGGGCAAACCTGACATCCCGAAGGGCGCGTCAACCGGTCGTGGTCGAGACAGCAACGGACCCCTCCATCAGTGGCGATGCCGAGCCGGCCGCAGCCGTGCTGATCACCTCGACCTTTCCGGCACCGGGCGAGAGCACCGCCCCGAACTCGGCGAACTCGTATGAGGCGTCGCATTCAGAATCCGCCACCAGCACGCGTTGCTGAGCACGCGCGGAAACGGTGCATTGGAGTAGCTTCGCAGGCGTGACTCTCGTGGCAGGCATCGACTCCTCTACCCAGTCCTGCAAGATCGTCGTCTGCGACGCGGACAGCGGTTCCGTGGTGCGCACGGCGTCCTCGCCGCATCCCGGTGGCACCGAGGTGGATCCGGGCCACTGGTGGGACGCGCTGCAACGCACCATCACGGCCGTCGGCGGCCTCGACGATGTCGAGGCGGTCTCGGTCGGGGCGCAGCAGCACGGCATGGTCTGCCTGAACTCGTCCGGCCAGGTCGTGCGAGATGCCCTGTTGTGGAACGACACACGCTCGGCGTCGAGCGCAGACGACCTGGTGTCCGAGCTCGGCGGACCCGACGAATGGGCGAAGACCGTCGGGGTGGTGCCGGTTGCCGCCATCACCGCGACCAAGCTGCGGTGGCTGGCCGACAACGAACCCGAGAACGCCGACGCGACCGCCGCGGTGTGCCTTCCGCACGACTGGCTCGGTTGGCGGCTGACCGGTTCGAACGATCTGGCCGATCTGCGCACCGACCGCAGCGACGCCAGCGGCACCGGATACTTCTCGGCCGAGACCGACTCCTATCGCACCGACCTGCTCGAACTCGCGATGCGCGGCAGGACCCCTGCGCTGCCGACCGTGCTCGGCCCGCGCGACGTCGCAGGCCGGCTGCCCTCGGGCGCGATCCTCGGTCCGGGCGCAGGCGACAACGCCGCCGCCGCGCTGGGGCTCGGCGCCGGTCCCGGCGACTGCATCGTGTCGCTGGGCACCTCGGGCGTGGTCAGCGCGGTCGGCGACGCGGCACCCCACGACCCGGAGGGCATCGTCGCGGGCTTTGCCGACGCGAGCGGCCGCCAGCTGCCGCTCGTGTGCACGCTCAACGGTGCACCGGTGCTGGCCGCGACCGCCGCGATGCTGCAGGTGGACTTCGACGAGTTCGACCGGCTGGCGCTCTCGGCCCCGCGGGGTGCAGACGGGCTGACGCTCGTGCCGTATCTGGAGGGGGGGAACGGTCACCCAACCTGCCTCGCGCTCGCGGCGCGCTGCACGGCGTCACGACGCGAAACTTCAGCCCTGCCAACGTCGCCCGCGCCGGGGTCGAGGGCCTGCTGGCGTCGATGGCGTTCTGCATCGACAAGATCGTCAGCTACGGCGTCGACATCGAACGCATCATCCTGGTCGGCGGCGGCGCCCGTTCCGAGGCCGTGCGGCGCATCGCCCCCGCGATCTGGGGCAGGCCCGTCGACGTCCCCCCACCGGGCGAGTACGTCGCGCTGGGCGCGGCCCGGCAAGCGGCATGGGCTCTGGGGCAACAGGATTCGCCACCGGCCTGGCAGGTCGGATCGACCACCACCTACACCGCCGAGCACGCACCACAGGTCCTCGAACAGTATCTCGCCGCGCAGCCGCTGACGCTGGGGCAGTGAGATACGCCGGGCGAACCCGGCCGCGAATCTCGTTCGACGGCAACAGCAGTGGCTGGTCGACCACGTCGCCGATGACCAGGCATAAAATCGCGGCGGGCCTAACGGTTGGCGTTTGCGTCACCACGGCCTAGCGTGTGCCGCGACACCGAGACCGTCCCACCCGAGAGGAATGCGAGCATGTCCCTGCACACCGCGGTGAGCCTGCCAGGCAGCGCACCGCACCCCGATGTGATCACGGACCTGCTCGGGCGGATCAGCGCCGATCACCGCCGCCGCCTCGACGACGGCGGGCACGAGCCCCCGTCGCTCGGCGTGGAGCTGGTCAAGGCACACCGCGTGGGCGCGGCGCCCCTGGACCGCGACCTCGGCGGTTGGGGTTTGTCGACCGAGGAGTTCTTCGACCTGGTCATGGCGCTGGGCGAGGCCGACCCGGATCTTGCGCACATCCTGCGCGTGCATTTCTCGGTGGTCGAGGAACTGCAGCGGGCACCTCGCAGGCCCAACGCCGAGCGCTGGATCGCCGTGGTCGCCGACGGTGGGCTCATCGGTGGCGTCACCTCCGAGCAGAGCACCAACCAGGTGGGCGGCCAGACCTACGACACGCGCCTGATCCGCACCGACGACGGACGACTGATCCTGCGCGGGCGCAAGTACTACAGCACGGGCGCACAGTATTCCGACCACCTGCGGGTCAGCGCCCAGGGTGACGACGGTGCGCCCGTCGGCGCGATCATCCCCGCCGACCGTGTGGGCGTGGTCCACACCGACGACTGGGACGGTATCGGCCAGCGCCACACCGGCAGCGGAACCACTGTGCTCGACGACGTCGTCGTCCACGACGACGAACTGTTCCCGCTGGGCACCAAGGTGGGTGTCGACCGACCCCGCGGCGCGCTCCTACAGCTGTATCTGCACGCGATCGCCGCGGGCATCCTGCGCAGCCTGCGCACGGACGCCGTCGCGCTGGTGCGCGGCAGGCAGCGCAGCTACACCTTCGCCACCGAGGCCTCGCCGACCGCCGATCCGCAGCTGCTGCAGGTGGTCGGCGAGATCGATGCGGTGGCGTACGCAGCGTCGGCCGTGGTGCGCAGCGCTGCACGCGAACTCGGGGTCGCGCTGCAGGCAGCGAGGGCCGGCGGTTTCGACCACGAGCTCGAACATCGGGCCTCGGTCGCGGCCGCGCGGGTCAAGGTCGCGATCGAGGAACCCGCGCTGCGTGCCGCGGGCCGCATCTTCGACGTGGGCGGGGCGTCGGCCATCCGGGCGTCGGCGAACCTGGACCGGCACTGGCGCAACCTGCGCACACTGTTCTCGCACAACCCGACCGTCTACAAGGCACGCGTCCTCGGGGACGTCGCCGTCAACCACGCACCCCTCCCGGACAGCAGCTTCTTCTGATCCACGCGTGACGGCCCACGCCGACCGTGAACAATGGTCGGCGTGGACACCCGCCGCCTGCGCCTGTTGCTGGCCCTGTCGCGGCTGGGTTCGATGCGTGCGGTCGCCGATGCGTTCTCGTTGACCACCTCGACGGTGTCGCAGCAGCTCGCGGCGCTCGCCAAGGAGACCGACACACAGCTCATCGAGCCCGACGGACGCCGCGTCCGTCTCACGCCCGCAGGCCGGCGGCTCGCCGACCACGCGGTGACCATCCTGGCCGCGGTCGACGCGGCGAGGCTCGACCTGGATCCCGACGCCGAACCCGCGGGGACGCTGCGCGTGGGCGGTTTCGCGACGGGTCTGCGGGTGTCGCTGCTGCCGATCCTGCGCGAGCTCGGCCGGACGCATCCCAGCGTCGAGGTCGAGATCAGTGAGTACGAGCCCTTGGAGGCGTTCGAACTGCTGGTCGACGACGACCTCGACCTCGCGCTCACCTATGAGTACGACCTCGCGCCCGCGTCACCGGACCCGGTGCTCGAGGCGTTCCCGCTGTGGTCGACGCCGTGGGGGCTGGGCGTCCCGAGCAGCGAGGTCACCGCCGGCACCGCGACGGCCGACATCAGGAACTACGCCGACCGGTGGTGGATCGTCAACTCCCGCAACACGGCCGACGAGGACGCGGTGCGCACGCTGGCCTCGCTCGCGGGCTTCCGCCCGCGCATCGCGCATCAGATCGACAGCCTCGACCTGCTGGAGGACCTGATCCTCGAGGGCTTCGGGGTGGGTCTGTTGCCCATCACGCGGGCGGTCCGCGACGGTGTCACGGTCATGCCGATGTCGGATCCGAAGGTGGTTCTGACGGCGTTCGCCGTCGTCCGCCGCGGGCGGTCCACGTGGCCACCGCTGCGGCTGGTTCTGGACCGTCTGCGCCCGCCCGACGGGCGCCCGGTGCCGTTGATGTCGTGGCCGCGGCCCACGGTGCACGGGTCCGGGTGAGGTGATCTTGACCGGTCCCCGCTGCGGCGGGACGGTGCACGTGTGCGACGATGCGCCGATGACCGAGGTTGTCGCCCATTTCACGCAGTCCGACGCCGACAGATTCCAACCGACGCGGTTTGCGCAGAGCCATTGGGGCGAAGACCACCTCAACGGTCCGGCACTGGTCGGCCTTGCCGCGCACGCCCTGGAGAACGCCTTCGGCCTGCCCGAGTTCCTGCCCTCCCGGTTGACCGTTGACCTGTTCCGGGCGGCGCGCGGTGTCGAGACCACGACCAAGGTCGCGCTGGTGCGCGACGGCCGCCGGGTGCGCAACTCCGAGTGCGAACTGATCCAGAACGGCGTGACCGTTGCCAGGGCCACGCTGGTGCAGTACCGCCGCTCTGAGGCGCCGCGCGGTGACGAATGGCGGCCGGCGCCGGAGTTCGAACCCCCTGCCGATGTCGACACCCCGGCCGACCGCACGACGTACATGGGCAGTGACGAGGGTGGCTGGAGCCGGGCGATCGCCGATCACCAGAACGCGTCGCGCAAGCGTTTCATCAACCGCACCATCACGGTCGTGGAGGGACAGGTGAACTCGCCGTTCGTCCGCACCGCGATGGCGGCCGAGGGCACGAGCCTGGTGACCAATCTCGGTACCCACGGCGTGGGGTACATCAACGGTGATCTGACCGTGGCCCTGTCTCGGCTGCCGCGCGACGAATGGATCGGCGTGCAGGCCGATTCCCACTGGACCTCCGACGGGATCGCGGTGGGCTCGGCGACGCTGTTCGACAGGGTGGGTGCGTTCGGCACGGGTCTGGTCACCGCGGTCAGCAATCCGGCCGCCCAGATCGACTTCGCCAACGATCCCTTTCCCGACCGCACCGCACCACGCTGAGCACCCCGCGTCGTAGGGTTGTCGGCGTGGACTTGCTGCTCGGAATCGACATGGGCACCGGTAGCACCAAGGGCGTACTCGTCGACGCGTCGGGGTCGGTGATCGCCACCGAGACCGTTTCGCACTCCATGGACCTCCCGCGCCCCGGCTGGGCCGAGGTCGACGCCGAGAAGCTGTGGTGGGCCGAGGTGTGCCAGATCGCCTCGAAGTTGATGGCGCAGATGCCCAGCGGCGGCGTGCTCGCCGGGATGTGCGTCAGCGGGGTCGGCCCGTGCCTCGTGCTGTGCGACGACGACCTGCGCCCGCTGCGGCCCGCCATCCTGTACGGCATCGACACGCGCGCGTCCGAGGAGATCGAGGCCCTCACCGCCGAGTTCGGCGCCGAGGCGATCCTGGACCGCGCAGGCACGGTGCTGTCCAGCCAGGCCGTGGGCCCGAAACTGGAGTGGGTGCGCCGTCACGAGCCCGAGGTGTTCGAACGCGCCACCGGGTGGTACGGCTCCAATTCCTATATCGCCGCCAAGCTCACCGGCGAGTACGTGATGGACCACCACACCGCCAGCCAGTGCGATCCGCTGTACGCGACCCGCCGGTTCGAGTGGAACAAGCCTTGGGCACAACGGATTTGCGGGCACCTGCCACTGCCCAGGCTGGTCTGGCCCGCCGATGTGGTGGGCACCGTGACACCGGAGGCCGCCGCAGCCACAGGTGTCCCCGCGGGCACCCCGGTGTCGGCGGGCACCGTCGACGCGTACTCCGAGGCGTTCTCGGTCGGTGTGCGACGGCCGGGCGATCAGATGCTCATGTACGGCTCGACCATGTTCCTCGTGCAGGTCATCGACGCCTACCACAGCGATCCGGTGCTGTGGACCACCGCGGGCATCGAGCACGACACGCTGGCGCTCGCGGCGGGCACCTCGACGGCGGGCAGCCTGATCAACTGGCTGCAGTCGGTGACCGGCGGCGCCTCGTTCGACGAACTCATGGCCGAGGCCGCCGATGTGCCGCCGGGCAGCGAAGGGCTGCTGGTGCTGCCGTACCTGGCGGGGGAGCGCACCCCGGTGTTCGACCCGCAGGCCCGGGGCGTGGTGGCCGGGCTGACGCTGCGACACGGCCGCGGTCATCTGTTCCGCGCTGCGTACGAAGGGATCTCGTTCGGCATCCGCCAGATCCTGGAACGGTTCGACGACGCGCACACCGCGAGCCGGACGGTCGCCGTCGGCGGCGGGTTGCGCAGCCCGATCTGGGCGCAGACCGTCAGCGACGTGACCGGACGCCCCCAGCTGGTGCCGGAACAGGCGATCGGTGCGAGTTACGGTGACGCGCTGCTCGCGGCGATCGGGGTCGGGCTGGTGCCTGCCGACACGGACTGGGCGAAGATCGCCGCCGAGATCAAGCCGGATCCGCGCAACCACGCCCTCTACGAGGATCTGTACGCGACGTGGCAGGAGCTCTACCCGGCCACCCGCGATCAGGTGCACCGGCTGGCCGGTCAGCCCATCGTGTAGCCGCCGTCGACGGGGATGTCGACGCCGTTGATCATGCTGGCCGCGTCGGAGGCGAGCCACACCACCGCGTCGGAAACCTCATGAGGAACCGCGAAGCGGCCCAACGGGATCCGTGCGATCATCGGCGCCGACTTGGCCTCGTCGCCCCACACCCGCTGACCCATCTCGGTCAGCACCACCGTCGGGCACACCGAGTTGGCGCGGATGCCGTGGGGACCGAGCTCGCGGGCAAGCACCTTGGTCGCCATCACCAGGCCGGCCTTGGACGTGCAGTACGCGTAGTGGTCGGGCAGAGGTGCCAGCGCGGCGGCCGAGGCCACCGTGATGATCGCCCCGCCCTCGCCTGCCGCCACCATGGCTTTGCCCACCGCCGAGGCCAGCAGTGCCGGGGCGCGCAGGTTGACCGCGATGGTGGCGTCGAACAGCTGGGGATCGGTGTCGACGACGGGCTGTGGATGCGAGATCCCGGCGTTGTTCACCAGCACGTCCAGACCACCGAACGCCTCGGCGGCGCGCCGGGCCAACTCGGCGGGTGCGTCGGGTTCGGCGAGATCGATCGCGACGGTGTGCACGTCGGTGCCGAACTGTTCGCCGAGAGCCCTTCGGGCGGCGTCGAGTTCGCTCACGTCGCGGCCGCTGAGCACAAGCCGTGCGCCCGCAGCGGCGAACGCGCGGGCGATGTCGGCGCCGATGCCCTTGGTGGCACCGGTGATCAGGGCGCGTTTGCCGTCGAGGCGCAGAACGCCGGCGTAGCGGTCGTCGGTGGTGGTCACTGAGACTCCGTGTGTTCGAGGATGGCGGCCGCGGTGGCCGGGTCGGTCACGAGCTGGTTGAAATATCCGCCGCGCGCACCCGCCACGATCGACTCGACCTTGTCCTTGCCGATCGCGACCGCGATGGTCACCGGGATATGGCGCAGCGCTTCGAGTTCCACCGCGATCAGGCGGTCGCTGCCGTCGAACCCGACGGGGTCGCCGTCGCGGTCGAAGAAGCGGGAGCACACGTCGCCCACCGCCGACCGCAGCGAACTCGACCCGGTCGGGACGAACCTGGGGATGTCGGAGCGCAGCAGCGGCGGTGCGCCGACGCCCATCAGGGCGCAGCGGGCCTTGGGCCACAGATGCAGCACGCGCTGGATGCTCGGGTCGTTGATCAGCGACGGGTACAGGTCCGGGCCCGGAAGTGCCGGTGCGAACAGGTAATTGGGCCTGCCGTTGATCCGGTTGGAGACCAGGCGCGTGATCTCGTTGGTCTGGTACCACTCCTCGGGTTGGTCGTTGCCGCCGACCGTGGGCGCGACCTGTACACCGGGCAGGTCGACGAGTTCGTATTGCGCGACCTCGTAGACGGTGCGGCCCGAGGACACCAGCAGGACGTCGCCGGGCAGCAGACCCGCGGCGGCCAGTGCCCGCGCGACGGCGGGCGCGAGGGCGGCGCCCATGACGTCGACGGCGGTACGGCCCGGACCCGGATTCGGCAGCGGGTGGCTGAGGAACACCGTGTTGAGTGACAGGGCGCGGGTTAGCTGGTCGGCGATGTCACCGGAGCCCAGCTGATCGGGCGGGACCACCTCGATGCGCACGATGCCGCGCCGCTTCGCTTCCGCCAGAATCCGGCTCACGGTCGCGCGGCTGGTGCCGAGCTGCGCGGCGACCTCGGCCTGGGTCGCGTCCTCGGTGTAGTAGAGCTTTGCGGCGGTGTACAGCAGCGAGGCGGGGAAATGGCCGGATTCGGCGTCGGAGGTCGGGCCGTCGGCGTTTGTCGGTGGCGATGGCTGGGCGGACCGGGGCACGAGTGAAGTATGACACTGAACATCCGTTCGTCGTCAAGGTTCAATGAACAGATGTTCTGGACAATTGTGCATACGTGTGGTTAATGTGACTGCAACCACAGGTCGAAAGGTATTTGGCATGTCCAATCAAGTCCCCGAAAAGATGCAGGCAGTGGTGTGTCACGGCCCCCACGACTACCGGCTCGAAGAGGTCGCGGTACCGCAGCGTAAACCCGGCGAGGCGCTGATCCGGGTCGAGGCCGTGGGCATCTGTGCAAGCGATCTCAAGTGCTACCACGGGGCCGCCAAGTTCTGGGGTGACGAGAACCGGCCCGCGTGGGCCGAGACCATGGTGATCCCCGGCCACGAGTTCGTCGGACGGGTCGTCGAACTCGACGACGAGGCCGCGCAGCGGTGGGGTATCGCGGTCGGTGACCGCGTGGTGTCCGAGCAGATCGTGCCCTGCTGGGAGTGCCTGTTCTGCAAGCGCGGCCAGTACCACATGTGCCAGCCGCACGATCTCTACGGCTTCAAGCGGCGCACGCCCGGCGCGATGGCCAGCTACATGGTCTATCCGGCAGAGGCCTTGGTGCACAAGGTTTCCCCGGACATCCCGGCCCAGCACGCCGCCTTCGCCGAGCCGCTGTCGTGCTCGCTGCACGCCGTGGAACGCGCCCAGATCACCTTCGAGGACACCGTCGTGGTGGCCGGCTGCGGGCCGATCGGCCTCGGCATGATCGCGGGCGCCAAGGCCAAGAGCCCTATGCGCGTCATCGCCCTCGACATGGCACCCGACAAGCTCAAGCTCGCCGAGAAGTGCGGGGCCGACCTCACGATCAACATCGCCGAGCAGGACGCCGAGAAGATCATCAAGGACCTCACCGGCGGCTACGGCGCCGACGTGTACATCGAGGGCACGGGCCACACCTCGGCCGTGCCGCAGGGTCTCAACCTGCTGCGCAAGCTCGGCCGCTACGTCGAGTACGGCGTCTTCGGCAGTGACGTCACGGTCGACTGGAGCATCATCAGCGACGACAAGGAGCTCGACGTCCTCGGTGCCCACCTCGGCCCGTACTGCTGGCCCGCGGCCATCAAGATGATCGAGTCCGGTGCGCTGCCGATGGACGAGATCTGCACACATCAGTTCCCGCTCACCGAATTCCAGAAGGGCCTCGACCTCGTGGCCAGCGGAAAGGAATCGGTCAAGGTCTCCCTGATCCCGGCATAGCGAAAGCGACTGTGATGAGCCGAGAATCTCAGCCCGGACTGCACCGGCAGTTGTCGAGGCGCAACATGCTGGCGGCCATGGGCCTGGCCGGCGCGGCGGCCGTGAGCCTGCCGGTCCTGTCGGCCTGCGGCGTCGGTGGCCGTACCAACGCCCCCAACGGGGCGTCGGAGGTCACCGGCGGCTTCGACTGGAAGAAGGCATCCGGGTCGACCATCAACATCCTGCAGACCCCGCACCCCTACCAGCAGTCGTATCAGCCGCTGCTCAAGGAGTTCACCGAGCTGACCGGGATCAACGTCAACGTCGACCTGGTCCCCGAGGCGGACTACTTCACCAAGCTCAACACCGAGCTGGCGGGCGGCACCGGTAAGCACGACGCATTCATGCTGGGCGCCTACTTCATCTGGCAGTACGGCCCGCCCGGGTGGATCGAGGACCTCAACCCGTGGCTGCAGAACAGCTCCGCGACCAACGCCGAGTACGACTTCGAGGACATCTTCGAAGGTCTGCGCACCTCCACCCGGTGGGACTTCGAACTCGGCAACCCGCTGGGTACCGGTGGGCAGTGGGCGATCCCGTGGGGATTCGAGAACAACGTCGTCGCCTACAACAAGGCGTACTTCGACCAGCGCGGGATCACGAAGCTGCCGGACAACTTCGACGACTTCATCCAGCTGGCCATCGATCTCACCGACCGGTCGGAGAACCGGTACGGCATCGCGACGCGCGGATCGAAGTCGTGGGCGACCATCCACCCCGGATTCATGACGCAGTACGTCCGTGAAGGCGCTGTCGACTACACCTTCGACGGCACCGACCTGGTGGCCGAGATGGACAGCGACAAGGCCGTCGAGTTCACGCGCAAGTGGATCGAGATGCAGCACAAGGCCGGCCCGACGTCGTGGACCACGTACGACTACCCGAACGCCACGGGCGATCTCGGCGACGGCACGGCGATGATGGTCTACGACGCCGACAGCGCCACCTACCCCAAGAACAAGCCCGGCGCCAGCGCGCAGGCGGGCAACCTCGGGTGGTACCCGGGACCGGCCGGTCCCGACGGCAACTACAAGACCAACCTGTGGACGTGGACGTGGGCGATGAACGCCAACTCCCGCAACAAGTTGCCCGCCTGGTTGTTCATCCAGTGGGCCACCGGCAAGGAATCGATGAACAAGGCCGTCGAGGGCGGAATCTACGCAGATCCCGTGCGGCAGTCGGTGTTCGACACCACGTTCAAGCGGATCGCCGCCGACCAGCACGGTTACCTCGAGACGTTCGAGACCGTGATCGGGTCGTCCAAGATCCAGTTCACGCCGCAGAAGAAGTTCTTCGACACCACCAAGGACTGGGCGGTGGCGCTGCAGGACATCTACGGCGGTGACGACGCGGCCTCGCGCTTGCGCAGTCTCGCGAAGACCAACACCTCCAAGGTCAACCTGTAGGAGCGGGCGACATGACATTGCAGACATCCCAACCCGCTCCCGCCGCGGAGTCGGTCGACCGGGGCACCTCGGGCCGGCCGCCCGAGGTGCCGTCATGGCGGCGCAAGCTGCGGCCCTACATCCTGTCGGTGCCCGCGGTCCTGATCGTCATCGGCATCCTGTACCCGTTCGCGGTCGGCGCCTACTACGCATTCCTCAACTATGCGGCAGTGAACCCGGATCCGCACTTCGTGTGGTTCGAGAACTTCAAGTCCGTTCTCGGTGACCAGATCTTCTGGCAGAGCGTCAAGGTCACCGCGATCTTCGCGGTTCTCGCCACGGTGATCGAGACCGTGATCGGCGTCGGTTTGGCACTGTTGCTCAACCGCTCGTCGCTGATCGGCAAGATCTTCGAGAAGGTGCTGATCCTCCCGCTGATGATCGCCCCGGTGATCGCGGGCGTGATCTGGAAGCTGATGTTCAACCCGCAGTTCGGGATCCTCAATCACGTTCTCGGGCTGGGCAACACATTCGACTGGCTGTCCTCGACCAACGCACTGTGGTCGGTGATCCTGGTGGACCTGTGGATCTTCACGCCGTTCGTCGCGATCCTGGTTCTCGCGGGCATCCGGTCGCTGCCCAAGGAGCCGTTCGAGGCGTCCGAGGTCGACGGTGCGAGCTGGTTCTACATGTTCCGCAAGCTCATGCTGCCGATGCTGTGGCCCTACATCCTGGTCGCCGTGATCTTCCGGTTCATGGACAACCTCAAGGTGTTCGACCACATCTACGTGCTGACCGCGGGCGGACCTGGTGTCGCCACCCGCACGTTGCAGATCGGTGCCTTCGAGGACTCGATTATCAACCTGGATTACTCCCGTGGCAGCACCTACATGCTGCTGCTGTGGGTCATCGTGTTCATCACCGCGCGCTATCTGGTGAGCGTGCTTGGCAAGGCGCAGCGCCGTGCTGCCGGGGCGGAGTCGTGACCATGTTCAACAGAACCGAATTGCTGCCGGGCCAGAAGCGGTGGTCCATCGGATCGGTGGCCGCCGATGTGGGACTGGTGTTCTGGTTCGTCTTCTCGCTGTTCCCGATCTTCTGGATGCTGATGCTGGCACTGAAGAACGCCGAGGAGCAGACCACGACGTACTTCGCGTTCAGCCCGACGTGGGAGAACTTCGCCACGGTGCTGACCGACAAGGGCACCGAGATGACGAGCGTCGACTTCAAGGCGTCGCTGCTGACCAGCCTGCTGAACTGCGGTGGCGCGGTGATCGTCTCGCTGCTCATCGGCATCCCGGCGGCGTACGCGGCAGGACGCTGGCAGTACAAGGGCTCCAACGACCTGATGTTCACGATGCTGTCGTTCCGGTTCGCCCCGGAACTTATGGTGATCGTGCCGCTGTTCGTGATCTACAACCAGATCGGGCTGTTCGACACCAAGGTCGGCATGATCTGGGTGCTGCAACTGGTCACCATGCCGCTCGTGGTGTGGATCCTGCGGTCCTACTTCCAGGATCTGCCCGAGGATCTCGAGCAGGCGGCACTGCTCGACGGCTACACCCGGCGGCGCGCATTCCTCATGGTGGCGCTGCCGATCGTGCGGCCGGGTATCGCCGCGGCCGCGCTGCTGGCGTTCATCTTCGCGTGGAACAACTACGTGTTCCCGCTCATCCTCGCCGACAGCAATGCCGGCACGGTGACCGTCGCGATCACCAAATTCCTCGGTGGCGGTGGCCAGGCGTACTACAACCTGACCGCCGCGGCCGCCATCATCGCCGCGCTCCCTCCGCTGGTCCTGGCTCTGACCATCCAGCGGTACCTGGTGCGCGGCCTGTCGTTCGGGGCGGTGAAGGCCTGATGGCAACAGTTTCCATTGCCGGCGTGCACAAGTCGTTCGGCAAGACCAAAGCGGTCGACGATCTCACGGTCGACATCGCCGACGGCGAGTTCTTCGTGATCCTCGGCCCCAGCGGTGCAGGCAAGACCACGACGCTGAAATCAGTCGCCGGTCTGGTCGACATCGACGCCGGTGCCATCCACATCGGTGGCACCGACGTCACCCGCGTCGAGCCGTACCATCGCAACGTCGCCATGGCCTTCGAGAGCTATGCGCTCTACCCGCAGAAGACCGTGGCCGAGAACCTCGCGTCGCCGCTGAAGTCCGGCCGCACCGGCCAGTACACGGAGGCCCAGCGCGCCGAGCGCATCGACCAGGTCACCACCACGCTGGGGATCAACCACCTGCAGAAGCGGTTTCCCCGCGAGCTCTCCAACGGGCAGCGTCAGCGTGTGGCGCTGGGCCGGGTGCTGGTGCGGCCTGCGGACATCTACCTGCTCGACGAGCCGCTGAGCCATCTCGACGCCAAGCTGCGCGCGGCCATGCGTGCCGAACTCAAGCAACTCGGCGCGATGAGCAACACCACCACCATCTACGTCACGCACGACTACCAGGAGGCGCTCGCCCTGGGCGACCGCATCGCGGTCATGCGTGACGGCAGGCTCGTGCAGATCGGGACACCGGAGGAGATCTGGCGCAAGCCGGCGGACACCTTCGTCGCCAAGGCGCTCGGCCAGCCCGAGATCAACCTGCTCGACGGTGTCGTCGACGACGGCCGGATCCGGGTCGGTGACGGCACGTTCGACGTCGCGGTGCCCGCCGGGGTGGCCGCGCAGCGTGGCGACCGGGTCCGTGTCGGCCTGCGTCCGTGCGATCTGCACGTCACGTCCGAGGCAGGCGACCTGAGGGGCCGCGTGCTGCTCGCCGAGCGTCTCGGCCGCAACATCGAACTCACCGTCACCATCGGCGGCACCCAGCTGATCGTGCTGACCTCAGGGCGCCACGGTGTCGGCGAGGGTGACGAGGTGTCGATGTCGATCGCCGACAGTGACATTCACGTGTTCGCCGCGGGCGACGGCGACACACCGCGCCTCGAGCAGGCCGATTCCGCATTGGAGGCAGCCAAGTGACATCCACCGTTGCGGCACCCGCCCAGGCCGGGACCGCCCAGAGCCTGACGCTGAGCAAACTGGTCAAGACGTACTCGTCGCGCGGCCGGGAGAGCTTCACCGCGGTCAAGGGCATCGACCTCGACATCCGGCCGGGTGAACTCGTGGCGCTGCTGGGCCCGTCCGGCTGTGGCAAGACCACCACGCTGCGCATGATCGCCGGGTTGGAGACCGTGACCAGCGGCTCGATCAAGATAGGCGACCGCGAGGTGTCCCAATTGCCCGCCGCCAAGCGCGGTGTCGGTGTCGGCTTCGAGAGCTACGCGCTCTACCCGCCGATGTCCGTGCGCGAGAACCTGCTGTACGGCCTCAAGGCCCGCAAGGTCAAAGGTGCCGAGGAGATGGTCGCCGCGATCAGTCGTCGCCTGGAGATGGACGACATGCTCGAGCTGCGTCCGGCCGGCCTGTCCAGCGGTCAGAAGCAGCGCGTGGCGCTCGCCAGGGCACTGGTGCGCAACCCACCGGTGCTGCTGCTCGACGAGCCGTTGAGCCACCTCGACGCGTCGGCGCGCCAGCGCGTGCGGCGGGAGTTGAAGGTGCTTCAGCGCGAGTTCGGCTACACCACCATCGTCGTCACGCACGACCAGGTGGAGGCACTGTCGCTCGCCGACCGGCTCGCGGTCATGGATGCCGGTGTGGTGCAACAGTTCGGCACACCCGATGAGGTGTTCGACGACCCGGCGAACCTGTTCGTCGCGCAGTTCGTCGGTGAACCGCAGATCAACGTGGTGCGTGGAACAGTGCGCGTCAAGAGTGGCCGCGCACATGTCGAGATCGGTTCGCGCGCAGGTACTCTGCCCACCACCGTGACCGGTGTCGCCGACGGCACGTCGGTCAGCGTGGGCATCCGGCCCCAGGACTGTGCGCTGCGCCCGGCCGACGCCACCGGAGGCGTCAGCGCGACGGTCGCCTACTTCGAGCACCTTCTGGAGTTCGGTCTGGCCACCAGCACTGTCGCCGGTGTCGAGGAGGGCATCGTGGTGCAGACACCCGCGCTGGAGAGCTACGAACCCGAGCAGCAGGTGGTCGTGACGGCACCGCCCGAGCGTGTCTATCTGTTCGACGTCGAGTCAGGGGAGCGGTTGCGATGACCAAGTTGTTCAACGATCCGGCCCGGTTCACCGAGGACATGCTCGTCGGCTTCCTCGACGCCAATTCCCGTTACGTCGTGGGCGTTCCCGGCGGTGTGGTGCGTGCACAGACGACGCGTCCGGGCAAGGTGGCCGTCGTGATCGGCGGGGGATCGGGTCACTACCCGGCGTTCTGCGGCACGGTGGGCGCCGGCTTCGCCGACGGCGCGGTCGTCGGCAACATCTTCACCTCGCCGTCGGCGGAAGAGGCCGCCTCGGTGGCGCGGGCCGCGCACTCCGACGCCGGTGTGCTTCTCACGACGGGCAACTACGCCGGTGACGTCATGAACTTCAACCTGGCCGTGGACCAGCTGCGCAGCGAGGGCATCGAGGCGCAGTACTTCGCCGTCACCGACGACGTGGCCAGCGCCGAGCGCGGCCAGGAGGCCAAACGTCGCGGTATCGCAGGGGATTTCACGGTGTTCAAGTGCGCGAGCGCGGCTGCCGAGGAGGGGCTCGACCTCGCCGGTGTGGTCCGGGTGGCCGAGGCCGCCAACGCCGCGACCCGCACGCTCGGTGTGGCGTTCGACGGTTGCACCCTGCCAGGCGCGGACCATCCGCTGTTCACCGTGCCGGAAGGTCATATGGGCCTCGGTCTCGGCATCCACGGCGAACCGGGTGTGTCCGAGGAGAAGATGCCGACGGCCGCCGGTCTCGCCGCGACCCTGGTCGACGGCGTTCTCGGTGACCGCCCGGACGCGCCCGAGAAGCGGATCGCGGTGATTCTCAACGGTCTGGGCCGCACCAAGTACGAAGAGCTGTTCGTGGTCTGGGGCGAGGTGTCCCGGTTGTTGCGCGACCGTGGGTACACGATCGTCGAACCCGAGGTGGGCGAACTGGTGACCAGCCTCGACATGGCCGGCTGTTCGCTGACCGTGATGTGGCTCGACGAGGAACTCGAACGCTACTGGGCCGCACCGGCTGACACACCCGCCTACAAGAAGGGTGCTGCGCAGCAACACGTCTCGGGCGAGCGGCGGTCCGAGGCGACCGCCCGGTCCGCGTCAAGTGGTCCGAAGCTCGCCGAACTGTCCGACGAGGACGGACGCGCCGGCGCCCGTCTGGTGGCGCGCGCCTTCGATGCGATGGCCGAGGCGCTCGCCGACGCCGAGGAGGAACTCGGACGTATCGACGCGGTCGCCGGTGACGGCGACCATGGTCGCGGCATGGTCAAGGGCTCTTCGGCCGCACGTGAGGCCGCGGCCTCGGCGCTCGCCGAAGGCGCGGGCCAGGGTTCGGTGCTGACCGCGGCCGGAAAGGCCTGGGCCGCCAAGGCAGGTGGCACCTCCGGTGTGCTGTGGGGCGCCCTGCTCACCGCACTGGGTGCACGCCTCGGTGACACCGGCCGTCCCGATTCGTCGGTCATCGCGGCAGGTGTCCGCGACGCGTACGACGCCCTGATCCGGCTCGGCGGTGCCGCACCCGGCGACAAGACCATGCTCGACGCCATGCTGCCGTTCACCGAGGAGCTGGAACGCCGTGTGGCACAGGATGAATCATGGCAGTCGGCGTGGCGGGCAGCGGCCGACGTCGCGACCGAGGCGGCCCGCGCAACGGCGGATCTACGCCCGAAGGTCGGACGGGCCCGCCCGCTGGCCGAACGCAGCGTCGGCACGCCGGACGCCGGTGCCACCTCGCTGGCATTGTGCGCGCGAACCGTGGCCGACTGCGTGACCCTGAGTACCCAAGGAGAGAACTGATGGCACTACGGGTCGTCGTCGGCGCGGATGACGCCGGCTACGAGTACAAGGAAGCACTCAAGGGCGACCTCGCCGCGGACGACCGCGTCACCGAGGTGATCGACGTCGGCGTCGGCGCTGACGAGGACACCGCCTACCCGCATGTCGCGGTCGCGGCCGCACGTCTGATCGCCGAAGGCAAGGCCGATCGCGCGTTATTGGTGTGCGGTACCGGTCTCGGGGTGGCGATCAGCGCCAACAAGGTGCCCGGCATCCGCGCGGTCACCGCCCACGACAGCTTCTCCGTCGAGCGCTCGGTGCTGTCCAACAACGCGCAGGTGCTGTGCTTCGGGCAGCGGGTCGTGGGCCTGGAGCTCGCACGCCGCCTGGCGCGCGAGTGGCTCGGCTACGAGTTCGACCCGACCAGCAAGTCGGCGGAGAAGGTCCAGGCGATCTGCGGGTACGAACCGGCCACGAGCTAGTCCCGGTGCGCCCGACGTTTGCCGACCGACGACTTCGGAAACCCGTTCCCGATGGCTGACGACGGATTCCCCCGGGCACTCCTGCAGGAACTGTTGTCCGCGTACGGCCCATGCGGACAGGAGGATGCGGTACGCGCGGTGTGCCGTCGCGAACTCGAACCGTACGTCGACGGGCTGTGGACCGATGCCGCGGGCAACCTGGTAGGGCTGCTCCGCGGGGCACCCGAGAGCGCGGACCACCTCCCGCCGACACGGGTCATGGCGCACATTGACGAACTCGCCATGCTGGTCAAACGCGTCGAGCCTGATGGCACGCTGGCGCTCACGCCGCTGGGCACCATGTACCCGGCGAACTTCGGCCTCGGGCCCGTGGCGATGCTGGGCGAGCGTGAAACCCTGTGCGGTGTACTGGCTCTCGGATCCGAGCACACCACAGCTGAGAGCCCGCGGATCTGGGCGACCAAACCGGACCAGGGCGACAAGGCGCTCGACTGGCCCGACGTGTACGTCTTCACCGGCCGCACGCCGGACGAGTTGCGCGATGCCGGTATCGGGATCGGGACCAGGGTGTGTATCGACCGCAGCAAACGGACGCTGGTCGAGGTGGGGGACTACCTCGGGTGTTATTTCATGGACGACCGAGCTGTGGTCACGGCATTGCTGCAGACCGCACGGCTCCTGCACGGCCGCGACCACCGGCCGCCCGGCGACACCTATTTCGTGTTCACCACCAACGAGGAGATCGGCGGGTCGGGTGGTTCCTATGCGAGCCGCACCCTGCCCGGTGATCTCACGCTGGCGTTGGAGGTCGGGCCGACCGAGCAGGAGTACGGCACGCGTGTCGGCGGCGGACCCGTCGTCGCCTACAGCGACGCCCAGTGCGTCTATGACAAGGACGTCGCCGACAGGCTGGTGCAGATCGGCGAGAAGCTCGGACTGGACCCGCAGCCGGCCGTTCTCGGCGCCTTCGAATCGGATGCGTCACATGCGAAGAGCAACGGACAGTCGCCGCGTGCGGGCCTGCTGTGCATGCCGACGCTCAGCACGCACGGTTACGAGGTGATCGCGCGCACCGCGGTCCGGGCCATGGCCGATGTTCTCGTCGAGTTCCTGGCGGATGATCGAACCCGACGGTGAACCCTGCCGGTTGACCTTGCCGCTGGGGAAATGTGCACGATGATGTGCACTGCAGCACCGGCTTGAGCGGAGGTCACCATGGCTGGGCGTGTCTCGATCGGCGACTTCGCGGTGATGACACACCTGAGCAGGAAGGCGCTGCGGCACTACCACGAGATGGGTGTCCTCGTACCGGCCCACATAGATGCCCACACCGGATATCGCTTCTACGACACGTGCCAGGTCGACCACGCGCGCATCATCCGGCGATTTCGCGAACTCGACATGCCCATCCCGGACATCAAGGCACTGCTGGCTGCCGGCGACGGCGCGACGCGCAACGAGATCATCGCCGCGCATCTGCGCCGTATGGAAGAACAGTTGGCGCAGACCAGGGATGCCGTCACCGAGCTGCGTGAGCTGCTCGACCCGGTGCGGGTGCCCGCGCACATCGAGGTGCGTCACCAGCCCGCGACCGAGGTCTGGGCGGTGAGTGCGGAGGTCCACAGCTCGCAGATCGGCGCGTGGTTCGCCGCGAGCGTCGACACACTCCAACGTGCCCTGAGCGACTCGGGCGTGCGCATCGACGGGGCCATGGGCGGTGTGTACGACCGCGAGCTGTTCGCTGGTGAGAGCGGGGTTGCCACCCTGTACGTGCCTGTCCCACATACGGTTCCGGTGCCGCCGACCGTGCAGGCCCAGACTGTTCCCGCGCAGGAGCTCGCGGTGCTCATGCACCCTGGATCGCAGGCCGGTATCGACCGCAGCTACGGCGAACTGGGTGCGTACGTGTACGACCATCTGATCAGCCACCAGGGGCCGATCCGCGAGCGCTACGTCGGTGCCCCGGCGTCGAACATCGTGGCCTTCACGGCGACGGAGATCGGCTGGCCGATCCTGGCGACCAGCCCTTCCCAGCCGCCGGATCCGTGAGCCGGCTCAGACCGAAAGCGTCGATCACGCACACGCCGGTGAGCCAAGGCCACCGGAGGATGAGGTTGAAGTTCTCGTCGTCGACTTCGTTTGCGAAACGAGACGGTTCGTGGACCAGGTCGTCGGGCGAGCAATTTCCGTGGCCTCTGTACGCCTCATGGCGCACGCCCCCGCACTCGAGGTGCGGGGCGACCGGCGACGCCGACAACGAATCTCCCTCATGAGGTTGATCTGGTGAAGCGGAGGCATTGTCAGGAGTCGTTTTCTTCTGGCGTGCGTTCAGAACATGTGTGTCGCTGCTTTGTGCGGTCTTACTGCTCGTCTGGGGCCTGACGAGCCGCTGCGGCGACGTGCGAACGGTGGAGGTCTGCCGGCACGACGGGAATAAAGTTGCTCGGTTCGCAATATATTGCATATCAACATCACGTTCGGAGAAGAAGGATCACATGGCTGACGTCCGCGGGGCCGCGAGGGACGGGGGAGGCGGCGGTGTCTGACATGTCCGCGTGGGACCGCAGTTCGGCGGAGTGGCTGGTCGGCCTGCGCGCCCGGCGTGGTCAGTCGTATCGCGTTGCGGTCGAGGAACTCCACGCCATGCTCCTGAAGATCGCCCGTCACGAGATCAACCGTCGCAGCGCACCGCCTGTGGGTGTGGAATTCGACGACATGGCGCATCAGGCTGCGGCCGACGCGTTGCTGGCGATTCTCGCCAAATTGGGCACCTACCGCGGCGAGAGCCGGTTCACCACCTGGGTGTACAAGTTCGTCGTGTTCGAGGTGCTGAACAAGCTCAAGCGCTGGCGTGTGCACAACCGTGCCCTTGCGCTCGATGTCCACGCCGAGCAGTGGCAGGCACTGTCGGTGGGTTTCGCCACCGAGCCCAGCCACCATGTCGAAGCACGAGATGCCATCGCCGCGGTGCGGCGTGCCATCTGGGTGGTGCTCACCGAGCGGCAACGACAACTGTTCATCGGGGCGGTGATCGATGGCGATCCCCTCGATGTCCTGGCCGCGCGTCTCGGTATCAGCCGAAACGCGGTGTACAAGGCCGTCTTCGATGCGCGGCGCAAGATCCGGGCATTTCTTGTGGCCAACGGCCACCTGGTGGCGGAGGCATCCACATGAGAAGCGGCGAACCCGCCCGTCAGAGGCCGGCCCACCCCCCACTCCCGGATGGGAAGGCTCTGCGTCGCAAGGCGATTCGATCGATCTGGATCACGCTCGTTCTCCTCACCGCACTGGCGGCCACCGCAATCGTCGCGGTCTGCTGAGCACGGTGCGCCTCGGACACAAACGGGAACCGTGGGCATGCGGTGCGGTGCCGAGCTTCGGTGATGTCATGCGGCCAACAATGTTCAAGATCATCGAACGTTATGTGCATGAAAATCACGTGGACATGAACAGTTGGCATGGCATTCAATGCAGAGGTGACTTCCACTCCCGCACGCTCCGGCGCGCTGATGGCCATGGGCTCCATGGCCTGCGTGCAGATCGGTCTCGCAGTCGCGGTGTCGTTGATCGACGAGATCGGCGCCGAGGGTGCGGCCTGGCTGCGCCTGGCGTGGGCGGGAATCCTGATGCTGGTCATCGTGCGGCCCAGGCCGTCGGCGTTCAGCAGGTCGGCATTCGGTGCGTGCGTGGTGCTGGGCGTGGTCACCGCGGGCGTCACGATGCTGTTCATGGCGGCGTTGTCCCGCATCCCGCTCGGAACCGCGGCGGCCCTCGAGTTCCTCGGCCCACTCTCCGTCGCGGTGATCCACGGCAGGGGACTCAACCGAGTGGTGTGGCCGGGTCTGGCCGGCGCCGGCGTTCTGCTGCTGACCCAGCCGTGGACGGGCAATGTCGATCCGATCGGTGTGCTGTACGCGTTGGCCGCCGCCGTCTGCTGGGCGTGCTACATCCTGCTCACCCAGCGGGTGGGCGACGAGGTCGCCGGGATCAACGGCCTGGCGGTGTCGATGCCGGTCGCCGGTGTCGTCTCGACGGTCGTGGTCGGACCGTCGGTGTTCGGCCGCATGACTCCCGAGATCCTGTTCATCGGCATCGGTCTCGCGATCCTGTTACCCGTCATCCCGTTCGCGCTCGAGATGCTCGCGCTGCGACGGTTGAACGCGGGCGCGTTCGGCACCCTGATGAGCCTGGAACCCGCGTTCGCGATGGTGGTCGGCCTCGTCATCCTCAGCCAGGTGCCCGGACCCGCCGGCGTGCTGGGGATGGCCTGTGTCGTCGCGGCCGGCATCGGGGCAGCGCGCACGGGCGCACGGGATGCGCCCGTACCGGTCGAGGTTGGTTGATCGCGCGTCCGCGGATACCCTCCGAACATGGCCCGTCCCATGAACGATCTGATGTTCGTCCGAGCGGTCAACGGCGTCGCGTCCCGGCTCACCCGCGTCCCCGTTCTCGGATCCCTGGTGCGCCGCGGCATGATCGTCATCCGGTACACCGGACGGCGCTCGGGTCAGACGTTCGAGACCCCGGTGGGCTATCGGAAGGTGGGCGACGACCGCGTGGTGATCCGCGTCGAGATGCCGGACCGCAAGACGTGGTGGCGCAATTTCCTGGGCGAGGGAAGCTCCATCACGCTGGTCGGGCTGGACGGAGCCGACCGCACCGGCCACGCCGTCGCGCATCGCGACGAGGCAGGCAAGGTTTCGGTCACCGTCCAGCTCGATGCGCGTTAGACGTCGATGCGCTTGCGGCGGTAGAGCGTTCCGGCCGCGAGCAGCAGCAGGCTGATCACCAGGATCGCGGTCGCCAGCACGTTGATCTGCGGCGGCACAGCCGCCTTGACCGCCGCGTTGACGTACAGCGGGTAGGTCACGGTCGATCCACTGACGAAGTACGTGATGATGAAGTCGTCGAGCGACAACGCGAACGACAGCATCGCCGCGGCCACGATGCCCGGAACGATCAGCGGCAGCGTCACCCTGAAGAAAGTGCGGGTCGGGCTGGCGCCGAGATCCATCGAGGCATCCTCGAGCGTCCAGTCGAATCCGCGCACCCGGGCCCGGACGGTCATGGCGATGAAGCTGATCTGGAACGCGATGTGCGCGATGACGATCGTGGAGTAGCCGGCCGCCCAGTTGAGATCGAGGAACAAGGTCAGCAGCGAGGCGCCCATCACCACCTCGGGTGCGGTCAGCGGCAGCACCAGGAACGTGTCGACGGCACGCTGACCACGCCACCGCTGGCGCACCAGCGCGATCGCGACCAGCGTGCCGAAGATGAGTGCGATCGAGGTCGACACGGCGGCGACGTTGAGGCTCAACTTCAATGCCTCGGTCAGCGCCGGGTACTTGAACGGGTCCTTCCAGTTGTCGAGCGTGAAGCCCTGCCACGTGTAGTTGAACTTGCCTGCCGGCTTGTTGAACGAGAACAGCACGATCACGAAGATCGGCAGGAACAGATACAGCAGCACCAGGCCCGCGACGATGCGCAGACCCGCATCGCCCCAGCGACGGTTGCCCTTGACGACTGTGGGTTCGGCGGTGGCGTCGGTGGCCTCCGCCATTGCGGCCGTGGTCATACCAGGTCCTCCGTACCGAGGGCGCGCGTGTACATCAGCACTCCGACCAGGATGATCGCCATCAGCACCATGCTCAGGGCCGCGGCGGCCGGGTAGTCCTTGACCACCAGGAACTGTTTCTGGATCACGTTGCCGATCATCGTGGTCTGTGTACTGCCCAGGTAGTCGGCGTTGATGAAGTCACCGACCGCGGGGATGAACACCAACATGCTGCCCGCGAGAACACCCGGCATCGACAGCGGCAGAATCACTTTCGTGAAGCTGCGGGTGTTCGAGGAGTACAGGTCCTTCGACGCCTCGATCAGACGCGGGTCGATCTTCTCCAGGCTCACGTACAGCGGCAGGATCATGAAGATGATCCAGTTGTAGGTCAGACCACCGATCACCGCCCACGGGGTCGACAGCAGCCGGCCCTCGTCGGGCAGCAGACCGATCGCGCCGAGCGCACTGACCACCCAACCGTCGTCGGCCAGAATGGTTTTCCAGGCGATCGTGCGGATCAGGAACGTCACGAAGAAGGGCAGGATCACCAGGCCCAGGATTAGGTTCTTGAACCGGCCCGCCTTGAACGCGATCACGTAGGCCAGGGGGAATGCCAGGATCACGCACAACACCGTGGCCACGAACGCGTAGCCGAACGACCGCAGGATCTGGTCCTGGTACGCGCTGAAGGCGTGCAGATAGTTGCCGAAGTTCCAGTCGAACGTCAGCGTGGGCAGATAGATCGATCCACCGGACGACGACAACGAGGTGCGCGCCAACGTGAAGAACGGCACCACGAAGAAGATTCCGAGGTAGACCAACGCCGGCAGGATCATCAGGTACGGAGCGATCTTGCTCCGTTGCCTGCTACTGGTGGCAACGCCAGCCACCGATCAGCCCCCGGTCACTTCGGCGTAGATGGTGTTGAACTCCTGGGTCTGCTCGTCGGTCAGAGCAGCCCACGACTTCAGGTTCGCGGCCATCTCGGCGGGCGGGTTGATCAACGGGTTGTCGGCCAGCGCCTGGTCGATCTTCGCCAGTTCGTCGGTCATGTCGGTCAGCACCGGCACGAACTGCGTGAAGGCGACGAGCTTGGCGTAGTTGGGCCGGTCGTACACATAGTCGATCCAGGCCTCGGCGGCCTTCTGGTTCTGCGCGGTGTAGGGGATGACCATGGTGTCGATGAACCAGTCACCACCGGACTCGGGGACCACGAACTGCAGGTCGGGGTTGTCGGCCTGCAGCTGCACGACGTCACCCGAATAGGCCTGCGCGATGGCGATGTTGCCCGCGGCGAGGTCGTCGGCGTAGTCGTTGCCCGTGAACCGCCGGATCTGGCCCTTGTCCTTCTGCTCGCGCACGAAGTCGGCGGCCTTCTGCACGCCCTCGGTGGTCGGGTCCTCGACCGAGTTGCCCTGCCACTGCATGATCATGCCCAGGCCGTCCTGGACATCGGAGAACAGGCTGACGCGTCCCTTGAACGCCGGATCGAAAAGGTCGTCCATCTTGGTGATGTCGCGACCGGTCGCGGCACGGTTGTACGCGATGCCGACCATGCCCGTCATGTACGGCGCGGTGTACTTGCGGCCCGGGTCGACCTTGGAGTTCAGCAGATCCTCGCGCAGGTTCTTCTTGTTGGGCACACGAGATTCGTTGATCTCGTTGAGCCAGTTCAGCCCCATGATCCGGGCCGCCATGAACTCGGTGGGCACCACGAGATCGGCGCCGATGTCCTGCTTGCGCGACAGCGTTTCCTTGACCTTTGCGAACCACTGCTCGTTGTCGTTGAAGTCTTCCTTGTAGTCGACCGTCAGACCGGATGCGGTCTGGAACGCCGCGACGAAACCGTCGGCCATGTACAGCGGCCAGTTCGAGATCCGCAGGGTGCCGCTCGCGGGCGAACCGTCATCGGGGGCAGCCGACGTTGCCTCGGAACCACCGTTGCCGCCGCTGCCGCAGGCGGCCAGTACGGCGGGGCCGAGGGCAAGTGCGGCGGCGGCTGCTGCGCCACCGCCGAGGAAGCGGCGGCGGGAGGTGCGGTTGGCGGTGAGACGGGCGAAGAGCTGGGGATCGATGTTGTTCGGCATGGGGCGACCTTTCTCGAATCGGGCGCGATCGTCGTTCAGGGAAGGGTTTTCGGCGACTGGCAGGGATTACGAGTCGTCCAGCATGTCCTCGAGGTCTTCGGTGGTGGGGATGTCGGCAGCCGGCAGCACGCGCGAGGCGTCGGGCGACCAGCTGACGTGGACCCGGTCTCCTGGCCGCAGCAAGGGCAGGTTCTGCTCGGCTCCCACGTGCGCGACGATGGTCGAGTCGTCGGGTGCGGCGAGCGACAGGCGCACGACCGGTCCCTGGAACGTCAGGTCGGTGACGGTCGCGGGGACCGTGGCGACGTCGCCGGTCGGCGCGTCGATCGAGACGCGGACCCGTTCGGGCCGGATCATCAGGGTGGCATGTCCGCCGGCTTCGATCGCGGTGTCACCCGGCTTGGCCTTGAGCTTCGTACCGAGCACCTCGACTTCGACGTAGTCGCCCGCGGTGCGCTCGGTCTGGCGGCCCGGCCAGAGATTCGCCTGGCCGATGAAGTTCGCGACGAACACCGTGGCGGGTTTGTCGTAGATCTCGGTGGGGGTGCCGATCTGCTCGACGTTGCCCGCGTTCATCACCGCGATCCGGTCGCTCATGGTGAGCGCCTCTTCCTGATCGTGCGTGACGTAGATGAACGTGATGCCGACTTCGCGCTGGATCCGCTTGAGCTCGAACTGCATCGCGTGGCGCAGCTTGAGGTCCAGCGCACCGAGGGGTTCGTCGAGCAGGAGAGCGCTCGGGTAGTTGACCAGTGCGCGGGCGAGCGCGACGCGCTGCTGCTGGCCACCGGACAGCTGCGCGGGCTTGCGCTTGGCGAAGTCGCTGAGCTTGACGATCTCGAGCAACTCGTCGACGCTGCGCTTTATCTCCGCCTTGTCCTTCTTGGCACTTCGTGGTCCGTACGCGACGTTGTCCCACACAGTCATGTGCGGGAACAGGGCGTAGTGCTGGAACACGGTGTTGACGTTGCGCTTGTGCGGCGGCACCCGCGAGACGTCAACCCCTTCGAGCCGGATCGCGCCCTCGGTGGGGCTCTCGAAACCGGCGATCATGCGCAGTGTCGTGGTCTTACCGCAGCCAGACGGGCCGAGCATCGAGAAGAACTCGCCCTGTGCGATGGAAAAGTCGGCGTCGGCCACGGCCACGTAGTCGGCGAACCGCTTCGTGACGTGGTCGATCTCGATCACGGGTGCGCCACTCTTACGTGGTTCGCCGCTCTGTCCCGCCGAGTGATCGACGGCGGCGGTGGTGTCTTGCCCGGTCAGCGTGGTCCTCCTCAGGTGCAGCCGGAGTGGCTGTGGGTAAACCTTCGCGGATTCAGCCGACGTTCGCAAGCGATTCCGCAACGATTTAACATTTTTACAATGGATTCCTTCGTTTTGCAGGGTTTGAAGCGCACGAATCCGCTGTGGCAGACGTCAACATCCACGGCAGGAGGGCCTCCTGCGGATTTCGGGGCGCCGTGACGTCTCGGCGTGCGTCAAGTTTTCCAGCCGAAGTTGCCAGAAGTGACGGAAACCGCTGAGTAGGTCAGCCCCACTCGTGGTTCATGGCACGGCTTTCGGCGAGCCTCTGCTTCGATTCGCGGTGCCGGTCGGGAACCCGGGATATCGCGATGAGCGCCATTGCCAGCGTGGCGGTGGCCGCTCCCGCGACGAAGATCGTCACGAAACTCGATTCCGCGGGGATCGCGCTGTGTCCGAGCAGGACGGCGACGACGGCGGCCGCGATGGAACTGCCGATCGTGCGGGCGATCGCGTTCACGCTGGTCGCCACCCCGGTCTCGGCGGCGTCGACCTCGCTGACGACCAGCGCGGGCAGCGCCCCGTACCCGAGGCTGATGTAGGCGTTGGCCAGCACGCCGGCGCCGATGACCTGCCATGCGCGATGGTGTGCGAGGGAGAGCATCAGGAACCCGGCGATACCCACGAACGCACCGACCATCAGCACCTTGCGGGCCCCGAAG
Organism: Mycolicibacterium smegmatis; assembly: GCF_001457595.1. Lineage (GTDB taxonomy): Bacteria > Actinomycetota > Actinomycetes > Mycobacteriales > Mycobacteriaceae > Mycobacterium > Mycobacterium smegmatis. Next base: position 3,425,541 of record NZ_LN831039.1, read on the forward strand.
CGGTCGATGAACCGTCCGCTGACCAGTGCGACGAGGAACCCGGCCAGCGCGCCGGGCAGCAGGAAGATCATGCTCGCCTGCAGGACGGTGGCGCCGAAGCCGTACCCGGCGGTCTCGGGCGGCATCTGCACGAACTGGGTCAGGCCCAGGAACGCGAAGTACAGGCCCATCCCGACGAAAATCGTCGCGAGGTTGGTCAGCAGGATGGGTCGCTTCGCGAGCATGCGGGTCGACACCAGTGGGTGCGTGATACGCCGTTCCCACAACCACCAACCGACCAGCAGTGCGACTCCGCCCGCGAGGACCCCGATGGCCGCCGGCGAGGTCCATCCCCATGCGTTTCCCTGGGTGACGGCGAGGAGCACCGCCGACAGGCCACCCGCCAGACCCACAGCGCCGAGCCAGTCGATGGATCCGTCCGGGATGGGTTTGCGGGCGGGGACCGCCGCCACCGCCACCACGATGACGACGGCGGTGAACACGGTGGTCAGCCAGAAGACCCGGTGGTAGTTCGCATCGCCGGACATCAGCAGACCGGTGACCACCAGGCCCACGCCGCCGCCGAAACCCAGGGTTCCCGACAGCACGGCCATGGCCCCCACCAGCCGGTCCTCGGCGAGTTCCTCGCGCAGGATCGCGATGCAGATGGGATAGAGGGCATACGAGGCGCCCTGCAGGATCCGGCCCACGATCAACAGCGCCACCGAGGCGGTGGTCGCGGCGAGCACCGATCCGATCAGGACGATCACCAGAACCGTCAGAAGAACGAGTTTCTTGCTGTAGAGGTCGGCGAGGCGCCCGATGAGCGGTGTCGCGGCCGCGGCGGCCAGCAGGTTGGCGGTGACGGCCCAGCTGACCGCGACGGGTGAGGCGTGGAGTTGCGTCGCGATCACACCGAGTACCGGGACGACGGCGGTCTGCAGGACCGCGACCGTGAGGACCACCAGGCTCAGTCCGCCGATCAGCACGGCAGGTGGGCGCCGTCTGTCGCGGGGGGCCCGGGCGGACCGACTCCGGTCGGTCTCACTCACGGCCTTGCCCACACCCGCTCCGATCGTTAGCTCATCTTCGTGTTTCTCGATTATGAACCGCGTGGGGTGCAGGCGGCGAATCCGCAGGCGAGCGGTGGAGAAGTTCGGACCCGGCCACTCGGGCGGCCACCGATGCCGGTCAGGGAAGGTCGGCGATGGCGGTGAGCCGCCGCAACAGGGGCGCGGCCTCGACGAGCACGCCCACCTCGTGATCGGTCATGGTGCCGAGTTCCCGCTCCAGAGCGGTGACCCATGCCTGGGTGATCATCTGCTTGTGCCGTTCGGCGGTCTCGCTCAGATGCAGTCGCGCCGAGCGCCGGTCCTCCGGGTTGACCTCGCGGACCACAAGATCGCGGGTCATCAGATGGCGCACGGTGGTGCTGACGTTGCTCGGCTGAAGTTGCAGCATGCGTGCCACCTCCGAGACCGTGCATCCGGGGTTGTCCCCGATCGTGCGGAGCACCTCGAGTTCGGACTGGGGAAGCGGTGTCAGCCCGGACTGCCGTTCGCCGTACCGACGCAGCGCCCAGACCACGACGCTCAGGTTCTCGGCGATCACACGGGATTCGCTGGCGCGTCCAGGCGGCATGCGTGCCACTTTACCCATATCAATACCTCTATGAGGCTTGCGATTTCGTCTGCCGGACGGTCAAGTCGGCCGCAGCGCGGTGAGGACACCGTCGGTGAATTCCCGCGTGCCCGCCGACCCGCCGACGTCCGGGGTCGAGAGACCGGCGTCGAGCGTGCGCCGCACCGCGTGTTCGACGGCGTCCGCGGCCCCCACCAGGGCGCGACCGCTTCCGGCACGCTCACCCAGCCACCGCAACAACATCGCCGCCGAGAGCATCATGGCGACCGGGTTGGCCACGTCCCGCCCGGCGATGTCCGGCGCGGCCCCGTGACTCGCCTGCGCCATCGCCTTGCTGTCCGAGGCGTTGAGCGACGGTGCCATACCCAGTGATCCGCTCAACTGCCCGGTGAGGTCCGACAGGATGTCGCCGAACATGTTCTCGGCGACGATGACATCGAATTGCGTTGGCCGACTGACCAACAGCGCAGCCAGCGCATCGACGTGCTCGCCACGGACCTCGACGTCGGGATACTGATCGGCCACGGCCATGCAGGTGTCGCGGAACAGGCCGGTGGTCCTGGTCAGCACGTTGGTCTTGTGTGCGATGGTCACCGAGCGGCGGCGGGTCGCGGCGATCCGGAAGGCCTCGTGCGCGATGCGCTCGATTGCAGCGCGGGTGAAGACGGCGACCGCGAGTGCCACATCCGCGGTGGGCATGAACTCCCCGGCGCCGTCGTACATGTTGCGATCCGCGTAGAAACCCTCGGTGTTCTCCCGGACGATCACGACATCGATGTCGGGACACACCGCGCGCACCGATGTGCTCAGCGCGCGGGCCGGACGGATGTTCGCGAACAGGTTGTAGCGCTTCCGGATCACACCGCCCGGCGACAACGTACCGCGGAACTGCTCAGGGTATCCGGCGTTGTCGTGCGGGCCGATGATCCAGCCGGTGAGGCCGTCGAGTCGCTCCAGGGTGACGTCGGGCACCGGCGTCCCGAATTCGTCGATCGCCTGGCGGCCGAACGGCAGGGGAACCCACCGCACGCCGACCGCGGCGGCATCAAGTGCTCGCTCGACCACTTGTGTTGTGGCCGAGACGATCTCCGGTCCGATGCCGTCGCCGCGCAGCACGCCGATTTCGATCATCGCGTGTCCTACCGCCCGGCCGCAGGCCGTCGGAGTCGGAAGTCCGGGACGGCTCGGATCGTCATGAAACCCTCGGGTGCCTGCGCGAGTCGCTGGTAGGCCTGCGGGTCGCGACGGGCCGCTTCTTCCGTCGGCCGGGGTTCGCGTAGTTCTTCGATGAGGAACCCGGCATCGCGCAGCTCCGAACAGGTGCGTTCCAATGGGGCGAGCCAGTATCGCACGTTCCACCCCCTGCTCCACGTCTCCTCGACGACCCTGGTCTCGAAGTAATTTCCGCCATGGCGCAGCCAGTCACCGGTGGGGTGCATCCGGGACAGGACGAGCGCACCGGCGGGCCGCAGAACCCGGTGGAACTCACGCAGCATCGCCGTGCGGTCGTCGACGTACTCGAGTGCCAGCGCCAGCAGCACGGCGTCGACCGACTGGCTCGGTAGCCAGTCCAGGGGTCCGGCGAGATCGTGCACACGGAAATCACCGGACGGCACACGCGCACGGGCCAATTCGACCATGCGTGGGCTCTGGTCGAATCCGATCAGCGACGCTCCGCGTTTCGCCAGTTCCTCCGCATACAACCCTGGTCCGCATGCCGCGTCCAGAATCGTGCGGCCGGCGACGTCGCCGATCAGCGCCAGACAGGCGGGCCTGTCGTAGTGGGCGTTGTAGAAGCCGTCTCTCGCGTGGTCGAGGAATTCGTCGGCGAATGTCTCGTACTGGGGCTGCGGTCCAACGGTATCGGGCACACACTCAGTGTGCCGGTCACACCGGGTGCGCCGCGAACCACTCCAGCAGCAGATCGGCAACCTCGTCGGGCCTTTCCTCCGGGATCCAGTGCGATACTCCGTGCAGCGTCTCGAATCGGTACGGTCCCGCAACGTAGTTCGCGGTCTCGCGTGCGGGCTTCTCGGTGATCGCGATGTCGCGGTCGCTCCACACGTACAGCGTCGGCACCGTGATCTTGCGCTTGGCGATCTTGTGCTTTGCGCGGGGATCCGACGTCGACAGGAACATGGCCCGGTACCAGTTGAGAGCGGCGGTCAGCGCGCCGGGTTCGGCCATGGCGCGTGCGTCACGCTCGGCGATCTCACGCGTCTGTCCGCTTCGCTGCAGCGTCCTGACCATGCGCGCAGCGCCGCCATCGCGGCCGAGCATGAGCCGTTCGGGAAGGCGGGGAAGCTGGTTGAGGTACATGTACCAGGATGCAAGTCCCTGCCGACTGGTCGTCATCGCCCGCAGGAAGGCCTGCGGGTGCGGAACCGACAGCGCCGACAACGTGGCCAGCCGCGCCGGCACGTATGACGCGACGCCCCAGGCCACGGCGGCACCCCAGTCGTGCCCCACAAGGTGGACGCGGTCTGCTCCGCTCGCGTCGATGAGTGCGACCACGTCTTCGACGAGCTCACCCACGCGGTAGTCGCGCCGACGTGGTGGCCGGGCGCCGGGGGAGTATCCGCGCTGGTTCGGTGCGAGACACCGGAAGCCGTGCGCCGTGAGTCTGCCGACGATGGGCTCCCAGCTGGAGTTCCGCTGCGGAAACCCGTGCAGCAGTATCACTGTCGCGCCGTCGGAGGGCCCGGCTTCGCTGACCTCGAATTCGAGGTTGCCGCGGCGGTAGGAGTCCATGGGTGCCTCCGGTGCGATGTGGCCGTGCGGGTCGACGAGCCGAGCTCTCCCATCTTGCCAAGCCGCCCGGACGACCGCAAAGACCGGCACGTATGCGAATGGGGTAGCGCCCTACGCACGCCGAGGTGCTGCGGCGGTCCGACACTGATGGCACACGGAAAGGACGCACCGGATGAAGACCTACACGGTCGCACACGCGGACACGTTGTTCGGCATCGCGCAGCGGGAGTACGGCGACGGCGGCCTGTTTCCGGTCATCGCACGGCAGAACCACGTCGCCAACCCGGATCTCATCGTCACAGGGCAGGAGATCCTCGTTCCCTACGTCACGTATCGCCACCTGTTCACGACCGAGGACTCGACCGCGGCTCGCGCAGAGCTCACACAGCGCCACTACGCCACCGAGGACCAGGCCGTCCAGCTCATCTGGGAGGTGGTCAACGGCGTGGCGCAACGGCAGATCCAGCGCGGCGCGTGGCTGCTGATGCCCGACCTCACCGACGTGGGCCGCCACACGGTCGTCGAAGGGGAGAGTTTTCTCAACCTGGCGCACCGGTGGTACGGCGACGAGGCGCTCGCGGTCGTGATCGCCAACGCCAACCACCTCGATCTGTTCACCGATCCCGAGCCCGGCACGATACTCGTCGTGCCGCGACTCAACCGTCGCCGCGGTGTCGCCGGTGACACGCTGGAATCGTTGGTGCGGGAGGAGTACGGCGACGACGACGTCGAGACCAGGACCGCGGTGGTCGCCGCCGCCAACTACATCAGCAGGCCGCACGCGCTGTGCTCCAACCAGATCGTCTATTTCCCGTCCTGACGGACCGCGTCGCCCTTGACGTTTGAACGTGCAGCGGGAGGGTACTCCCGGTGCACCAAAAAGGCCGACGACGGGATGGATGCGGTGAATTCGGGACGAGCAGCACGGCGTGTCCGGCTCACACATCATGTCGTCGAGCTCGACGACGGTCACCAGGTCGGGGTCTCGGTCGGTGGTGTCGGTGTGCCGATGGTGTTCCTGCACGGTCTCGGTCTGAACCGGCGTGTCTACATCCGGCTGTTGAGCAGGGTTGCGGGGCTGGGCTTTCGGATCGTTGCGATCGACGCGCCGGGGCACGGCGACACCGAGGACCTACCGCCGGATGCGGACGGGTTCAGCGAGCGCACCGCCATGGTGCTGCGGACCATGGACGCACTGGGTATCGAAAAGGCCGTTCTGGCAGGACATTCCATGGGTGGGCGCACCGCCATCCATCTCGCGGCGGTTGCGCCACAGCGGGTGTTGGCCGCGATCCTGGTGGACGCCGCGGCGGGCTCGTCTTTCGACGCGACGATCAGTACGGTGACGCGCTCGCCGAGACAGATGCTCAACAGTGTCCTCGGTGCGATCTATGACATGCACTCCGATCCCCTTCACATGCAGATCGGTGCGCTGAACCGGTATCTGCGCATGGTCGCGGCGGTCACGATGGGAAAGTCGTTCGCATCACGCGGATTCACCGGTGCGGCCCGCGCGATCATGCAATCGGGCGCGTGCGCTGCCTTGCTGGCGGCCATGCGCGAGCACAGAATTCCCACGATCGTGCTCCATGGTGAGCACGACTCCATCGTGCCGTTCGACAACGCATGTGACGTCGCCGATGTCGTGGACGCCACGCTCTACCGCGTGCGCGGCGCATGTCACTCCTGGTTGATCGGCAACCCGCGCCGCGGTGCCGATTCGATCCGGCAACTGCTGCACGGTGAACTCGGCGACGTACTTCGCGAGGCCGCCACCACGTTGGGCATCGATGACTGGCGTGACGCCGAGGATTGGGATCGGACCCTCGTCACCTCTGCGGCGCAGGTCCGCACACTGGCCGGCGCCGGCGTCGTGATCGGCCCGGACAGTCGGGAGCGTGTGGAGATGGATCTCGTCCGACGCCCCGGCCCGACGCGCGCCGAGGCCGTGCCGGAGACACCCGAGCGCGCCACGGCCTGACCGTCGAAGGGGACCCCGTCGAGGTGTCCGGCCCCCGCAGGCATGATTCGCGCACCGAGATCGCAGGAGAACGGTATAGCGTCGTATGGTGCAGGTCAGCGGTGTCTCGCGCGACGACGGTCCGGTCGCCGGGTTGATAGGCCGGCGCGACGAGTGCGCGGTTCTCGATCAGCTCGTCGACGCCGTCGCAGGCGGGGCGAGCCGCGCGTTGATGATCCGTGGCGAAGCGGGTGTCGGTAAGACCGCCTTGCTCGATTACGCCGCGGCCCGGGCCGCCGAGTTGCAGATCGCGCGGATTGTCGGGATCCAGTCCGAGATGGAGTTGGCTTTCGCCGGAATCCATCAGCTGTGTCTGCCGCTGCTGCCGCGGCTGGGGCACCTGCCCGTGCCGCAACGCGACGCGCTCGAGGTCGCCCTCGGCATGGCGACGGGTTCGTCGCCCGACCGGTTCCTGGTGGGTCTGGCCGTGCTGAACCTGTTGGCCGATGCCGCCGCCGACCGCCCGCTGCTCTGTCTGGTGGACGACGAGCAGTGGCTCGACCGGTCCTCGGCGCAGGTTCTCGCGTTCGTGGCGCGACGGCTCGGATCGGAGTCCGTCGGCATGATCTTCGCCGCGCGGGAGCCCAGCGATGCGGCGGCCGGCGTGCCTGCGCTCGTGGTCAGGGGCCTGCGGGGCGCCGACGCCCGCGCCCTGCTCGATTCTGCGCTGTCGGCGCCGCTCGACCCCAGGGTGCGCGACCAGATCCTGGCCGAAACCGATGGCAATCCGCTTGCGTTGCTTGAGCTTCCACGGACCCTGACGCGTGATGCGTTGGCCGGCGTGTTCGGGTTGCCGGGCGGTTCCGGGGTCGCCACCGACATCGAGCACGCGTTCGGCGTGCGCATCGGTGAACTGCCGGAACCCACGAGAGATCTCCTCTTGATCGCGGCAGCCGAGCCGACGGGGGATGCCCCGCTGGTGTGGCGCGCCGCGGCGCGTCTCGGGATCGGTTCGGACGCGGCGGCGCCTGCGGTCGAGGCCGAACTCGCCTCGTTCGACACGCGGGTGACGTTCCAGCATCCGTTGGTGCGATCGGTCGTGTACCGCGCGGCAGCGCTCGACGATCGGCGGCGGGCGCACCGCGCGTTGGCGGCGGCCACCGACGCCGAGGTGGACCCGGACCGCCGCGCATGGCATCTGGCGCACGCCGCCGCGGGACCGGACGCCGCGGCCGCGACCGAATTGGAGAGCTCGGCAGCGCGTGCCCGCTCCCGCGGCGGGGCGTGCGCGGCGGCCGCCTTTCTGGAGCGCGCGACGGCATTGACCGTCGACCCTGTGCTGCGCAATGACCGTGCGCTGGCCGCGGCGGCTGCCAAGGCCGAGGCAGGCGCATTCGAGTCCGCGCAGGATCTGCTCGCGATGGTCGAGGCCACGTCTCTGAGCGACCTGCAACAGGCTCAGGTCGATGTGCTGCGCGCTCGGCTGGCCTTCGTCACCAGCCACGGAAGCGATGCGCCGCCACTGCTGCTCAAAGCAGCCCGCCGACTCGGCGGCATCGACCCGGACCGCGCGCGTGCGGTCTATCTCGATGCGATGTTGGCCGCGATGTTCGCGGGGCGGCTCGCCACCGGCGCCAACCTGGTCGAGGTCGCCGCGGCCGCCCGGTCGGCACCGGAAAGATCTGGAGCTGCGGAGGTTTCGGATCTGCTGTTGGATTGGCTGACGGCACATTACGGTCGTGGCTACGTGGCCGCGCGGTCTGCGCTGGGTGATGTCTTGAGCGCTTTCGACGGTGAGGCCGACGACCTGCCGCTGAACCGAATGCTGCTCGCGTCGACGGCCGCCCACTACGCCTGGGACGACGTACGCCTCGATGCGTTCACGGCACATCATGTGGAACGCGCGAGGGCCACCGGCGCACTCAGCGAGGTGCCCATCGCGCTCAATTCGCGCGCGATAGCGCTGCTGTTCTTCGGAGACCTCGATGGTGCCGCCGGTGCCGTGGATGAGATCCGGGCTGCTGACGACGCGACGGGCGCATTGCTCGCACCGTATGCCGAACTGGGTTTGGCGGCCATGCGCGGCGACCTCGCCCGCGCCGAGTCTCTCGTCGACGCCACGGTGGCCGCGGTGACCGAGCGCGGCGAGGGCAACGGTCTCACTGTCGCATGGTGGGCTGAGGCAGTGCTGCACAACGGGTTCGGATCGGCACGCAAAGCGTTGGAGGCGGCATCGCGCGCAGCGGCCTTCCCGCCTGAGCTGGCGTCGGCAAACTGGGCGCTCGTCGAGCTCGTGGAGGCCGCCACCCGTTGTGGGGCAGTCGAAACAGCCGCCGAGGCCGCAGCTGATCTGGCCGAGTTGACGACGTCCAGCGGTACCGATTGGGCTCTGGGACTCGCTGCCAGGGCACGTGCCCTCGTCAGCGGACCTGCGGAATCGGAGACGTGGTACCGCGAGTCGATCGAGAGGCTCGAAAACACCAGGGCGCGCGCGGAACTCGCGCGTAGCCGTCTCGTGTACGGGGAGTGGCTGCGCCGCGAACGCCGTCGCACTGCGGCGCGATCCGAGCTCCGTACCGCCCACGAGATGTTCTCGGCCATGGGTATGTCTGCCTTCGCGGCACGAGCCCAACGTGAGTTGGCGGCCGCCGGCGATCGTATCCGGGAGACCGTCATCGCCGCGGTGGACCACCGGCTCACCGCACAGGAAGCGCACATCGCCCGGCTGGCCCGTGACGGGCTGTCCAATCCCGAGATCGGGGCGAGGCTGTTCATCAGCGCCCGCACCGTGCAGTACCACTTGGGCAAGGTGTTCACCAAGCTGGGCATTACCTCCCGCAGTCAGCTCGACGGCGTCCTGGGACACGTCACCGACCGCTGACCGCGCATCCTCGGCGTATGTGGCCAACGAACTCCTAGTAGCGCTCCACCCTGGATGTGCAGCCGAGGGATCACCATGATGAACGGCGACCGACGTCGTCAGTTCTGCTGATCTGTAAGGGAATCTCTCAACCATGCATACATGAATGCCCTTATGTCCGGTCCGAGGTGTCGGTCCGTGCAAGGTGACCGATCACTCATTGACAGTCCTACTATTTCCAGGCAATATATTGCATGTCAGTAAACTGGATCAGATCCAGTCATCAGGAACAACGCGCGCAGGCGGCGCATGGTTCACATCGCACCCGCGGTGCCCGAAGGAGAACAACGTGACCGGGCGCAGGGCGGTGCGACATTCCGGCAACGCGCCGGCCGCCGCTCCGGGTGAGTGCACCGCATCTAGACCGACCTCGAAGAGGCGCAACGCGACCTCCGGCTCCCGAGTGAACGAGAACCGGCCGGCAGGGGTTTCACAGAGTATGTCCCTGGTATCCGAGGTCGGCGCACTCGCGGAGTTCCTGCGCAGCCATCGACAGCGGTTGACGCCGGAACAGGTAGGCATCCAGACACAGGGGGCCCGCCGCGTACCCGGGCTGCGTCGCGAAGAGGTCGCCATGCGCGCCGGGATCAGCGTCGAGTACTACATCCGACTCGAGCAGGGGCGTGAACGCAGTCCTTCCCTCGCGGTCTGCGAAGCCCTGGCCAGTGCGCTAGTGCTGGGCCGATATGAAACCAGCCACCTGTATGAGCTGGCCGAACCCAGGAAATCCTGTCCCGACGAGCGCCTTGGGCGCCCGCGCGTGCCCGAGGCGAGCCGGGTGCTGCTCGACACCCTGGAGACACCCGCGCTCATCCAGAACCGGTATGCCGACGTTGTCGCGACGAACCCTGCGGGCGAGGCGCTTTCGCCGAACATACGCGTCGGGGTGAACCGCATCAGAGCGTTGTTCACCGACCCTGCCGAAAGAGCGCTCCACCTCGATTGGGACCGTGTGACCGAGAACGCCGTTGCCCAGTTGCGTCTCGCCGTCGGCGGCAGCGTGGGGAGAAGTCCGGCAAGAGAGTTGATCACCGAGCTTCTGCACACCAGTACCCGCTTCCGGAATCTGTGGTCGCACCACGAGGTCGCGCACGCGCCCGTGAGTCCGGTACGTCTGCAACACCCCGCTGTCGGTCGGCTCGTGCTGTTCGGACAACAGCTCCTCATCGCCGGAACCGACGACCTCTCCATGGTGGTGTACCACGCGGATCCGGCCGCATCGTCGTGGTCGGGTCTTCAGCGTCTTCTCGGCCTGGCGTCGGAGGCCGAACCGAACGCGTGACAGAGGCCGCGAATCATCGCGGACGACGTGTATCACACGAATATTGCTTCTCTGGTGAATGTTTCATCGCCGGTGTCGGCCGACGACGGTGAAACCGGTGCGCAGACCAGAAAGAAACCGTATCGAAAATCGACGTCGCGCGGACGGCGAGGCCGCCCGCATAGATCCCGAGCATCGATGGCAAACGTGTTGCGGCTGTTCTCCATACACCCTCAAGCAACCTCCATGTGATCTTCATGCGCAGGATGCGCGGCTCATCGAACATTGTTCACGTGGCCGGCGACGAAGTCCGCCGGGAAGAGCGAGCCGGCCACACCGACACCGCATCGAGTGATCACTGATCGCCTCCACGGTGCGGGAGAAGACCGATCTGCCCGTCAGACGGGCGGGCAGCAGAACGTCCGTTGGCCTCGACATGACCAGCACGCACAACGTCGTGGGTGCGCGCCCGACCGAGGCACGAAACCTGATGGAGATGAAATGACCACAACGATGATCCGCGAGGAGTTCCCTGGCAAACGCAGACCGGACTTCCAGGACGAGGTGAAACCGCTTCTGGGCGACCTTCATCGGCGCGCCTACGCCTACGTACGCGACACCAGCGACGCCGAGGACCTGGTTCAGGAGACGCTGCTTCGCGCATACCGCGCGTTCGACCGGTTGGGCGACGACTACCAACTCATGCCGTGGCTCCTGGCCATCATGCGCAACACCTGGATCAGCCGCTACCGCGCGGCCCAGCGCAGGCCCGCGGAAGCGCTCGTGGGTGAGTTCCTCGACACCTACGCTGAAACCGCGTCGCGCGGCGCTTCGGGCGAGACATGGTCGGCCGAGGACGTGGCCATGCGGAACATGTCGGATCCCGCGGTGGTTGCTGCGCTGTCGAAACTGCCGGAATCGCTGCGACTCACCATGTATTACACGGCGATCGTGGGGATGTCGTGTCGCGAGGTGTCCACGCTGATGGACATCCCGAAGGGGACCGTCATGTCAAGGCTGCACCGGGGCAGGCACCAGATGCGCCGGGCGCTGTCTCATCACCGGTCCTGACGTTGCCCGGCAGATACGCGGAGGGTGGGTTTGCCACTACTAGGAACAACTCAACCTGGTCCGTGGAACGTCTGTCGCACAGAATCACTCTGGGGCCGTCGGCGGCCCCTGGTGGTAGGCGGTGCCGTCTTCTGGCAAACCCATCCGCCAAGGGCGAAGCAGTCTGAAAGCGAGAATGTCTCTCACGGAATCACGTTCGGGCCGGGTCTGGGCATTCGACGAATTCACCTTGGACACCGAAGGTTACGAGTTGCGTCAAGGTGACGTCGCCATACGCGTGGAACCGCAGGTGTTCGATGTTCTCGTCAAGCTCGTCGAGAATCATCATCGGTGCGTCACCAAGGAAGAACTCTTCGACTCGGTGTGGGGTGGACGCTTCGTGGGTGAAGCGGCGCTGTCCAGCCGCATCATGGCGGCCCGCAAGGCGCTCGGTGACGATGGGGAGTCCCAGCGCTACATCCGCACCGTGCGCGGACGCGGATATCAGTTCGTCGGAACACTGTCGGACACCGCGCCGCGCGATGAAGAGCCACTCGAGATCGAGGTGCCGCCGCTGCGCCAGCACATCCGGTTCTGTTACGCCGCAGACGGCGTCCGGCTGGCCTATGCCGCGACCGGTGACGGCCCGCCGCTGGTGCGGGCGGCGAACTGGATGACCCATCTCGGCTACGACATCGAGAGTCCGGTGTGGCAACACTGGGTCAGGGATCTGTCCGCACACCATCGCCTCATCCGCTACGACGAACGGGGATGCGGGCTGTCCGACTGGTCCGCACGGGATTTCACATTCCAGGACTGGGTCGAGGACCTCGCGTCGGTGGTCGACGCCCTCGAACTCGAGCGCTTCCCGCTGCTGGGCGTTTCGCAAGGCGGAGCCGTAGCGGTCGCGTATGCCGCCAAGCATCCCGATCGGGTGTCCAAACTGGTGTTGTGCGGCGCATACGCGCGTGGTCGCGCGGTCCGCGCGGTGGGCGAAGAGGAACTCCGCGCCGCCGATCTCGATCGTGAGCTGGCCCGCGTCGGATGGGGCCGAGACGACCCCGCGTTCCGCCAGGTGTTCGCCGCGCAGTTCCTCCCCGAGGGCAGCCGCGCCGACTGGGACGCTTTCGACCAGTTGCAACGGCGAACGACCGACGCGCAGAACGCGGTGCGCTTCCTGGATCAGTTCGCACAGATCGACGTCCTGGACACCGCAGGCCAGGTGGAGTGTCCGACGCTCGTCATGCATGCTCAGGACGATCTGCGTGTGCCGATGCGGTTCGGCGAGGAGTTGGCCATGCTCATCCCGCAGTCGCGGTTCGTCGCGCTTCCGAGCAACAACCATCTGCTGACCGGGACCGAGCCCGCGTGGGCGATCTTCTGCCACGAGCTCGAGGCGTTCCTGGCCGAGCCCTGATGAGTCGGCCGTCCTCCGCCGATCTCTGCCGCATCGTGGCCTTCACTCCTGTGGGCGGGTACGCGGCCCGCGGCCGATGACCGGTCGTCTCGACGATGACCGGCGTGCATGGCGCTCCCGGCGGTGAGCGACGACTGGCTTGTCGCACTGGCGACTGGCGGATTCGGACATCAGTCCTCACTCGTGACGATGGGTCTCACCAACTCGGAACAGGAGGACATGATGACCACAGCGACAACCCCGCTGGTCCCACCGTTCACATCGGCCACGGCGATCGCGAAGGTGCGCGCCGCCGAGAATCTCTGGAACACCCGCGAACCCGAACGGGTGGCGAGGGGCTACAGCACCGACAGTGTGTGGCGGAACCGCTCGGCGTTCATCCACGGTCGACCCGCGATCGTCGAATTCCTCAAGGCGAAATGGGCCACCGAACTCGACTACCGGCTCATCAAGGAAGTCTGGGCCTACGGCGACGACCGCATCGCAGTTCGGTTCGCCTACGAGTACCACGACGCCGCCGGGCAGTGGTTCCGCGCGTACGGCAACGAGAACTGGGAGTTCGATCCCGACGGGTTGATGCGTCACCGCCACGCGAGCATCAACGACCTGGCCATCGCCGAGAGCGACCGCCTTTTTCACTGGGACAGCTCGGGCCCGCGGCCCGACCGCCATCCCGGGCTCAGCGAACTGGGCCTGTGATGGAGACCATGAGGGCCGTCGGTGTGGCCGAGTACGGCGGACCGGAGGTCCTCAAGCTGGTCGAGGTGCCACGACCGATCACCGGTCCGGGCCAGATCCGGATCCGGGTGTACGCGGCGACGGTGAACCCGGGCGACACGGTGTTGCGCACCGGGCACCTCGACGACGTGCTGCGCTCCGGACCGCTCACGCCGCCCTACATACCGGGAATGGAAGCGGCCGGAGTGGTCGACGAGATCGGACACGAGGTCCAGACCGATCTTCGCCCCGGTGACCGCGTGATGACGATGGTGATGCCGATCGACCCCACCGGAGGTGCATACGCCGAATACCTCGTCGTCGCTCCCGATCAGGTCACCCGGGCGCCGGCCGGTAGCACGCACGCCGAAGCGGCCACACTTCCCATGAACGGTCTCACCGCGCGGCTTGCCCTCGATGTGCTCGATCTCGCACCGGGGGAGACCGTGGCCGTCACGGGCGCAGCCGGTGCCGTCGGCGGCTATGCGATCCAGTTGGCCAAGGTCGACGGACTGCGGGTGATCGCCGACGCCGCCCCGGCGGATTCCTCACTGGTGGCCTATTTCGGAGCCGATCAGATCGTCGCGCGCGGGACCGGGGTTGGCGGACGCATCAGGCAGTGGTGGCCTGCGGGCGTCGCCGCGGTTGTCGACGCGGCGCTGCAGGGCGGCGAGGTCGTCCCGGCCCTGCGGGACGGTGGTCAGATCGCGGCCGTGCGCGGATGGGAACTGCACGGCGCCGGCAACCTCGGACAGGACCGCGGCATCGAGATCCGCGAGGTCTTCGTGCCCGAGTACACCCACCGGCGCGACAAACTCGACGGCCTCCGCGTCCTCGCCGAGGACGGAAAGCTCGCGCTGCGCGTGGCCCGTACCTATCCGGCCGAACAGGCCGCCGCGGCGCACCGGGCCCTTGAAGCCGGCGGCATCCGCGGCCGCCTCGTACTGACTCTCGACTGACAGGAGAACCCGACATGACACCGATCGGAGTGGGCGTCATCGGCGCCAGTCCCAACGGCGGGTGGGCGGCACTGGCACATGTACCAGCCCTTCGGGCGCTGCCCGAGTACGATCTTCGCGCAGTGGCCACCAGCAGGCCCGAGTCGGCCGAGCGCGCGAAAGCGGCATGGGGAATCGACGCCTACCATGACCCGCGCCGCCTCATCGAGCGTCGCGACATCGATCTGGTCGTGGTCGCGGTGAAGGTACCCGACCACTACGGGCTGATCACCGACGCGCTTACCGCAGGCAAGGCCGTCTTCAGCGAGTGGCCGCTGGGCGTGGCGCTCGAGCAGGCGCAGATCCTGCATGCCGAGGCCGTTGTCGCGGGAGTCCCCACGGTCGTCGGGCTCCAGGCGCGGTTTGCACCGGCCATCCGGCGCATGCGTGAACTCGTCGACGCTGGATACGTCGGAAAAGTGTTGTCCACCAACATCGTCGGTTCGGGAATGGCTTGGGCACCCGGGGCGCCCGCGGCGCAGGCCTATGCATTCGACGCGCGCAACGGGGTGACCACGTTGACCGTGTCCACGGCGCACGCCCTCGACGCGCTGAGCTACGTGCTCGGCGACATCTCGTCGGTCACGTCGACCCTGGGCGTCGGCAACGACACCATCACGCTCGACGACGGGAGCACGACGACTGTGACCTCGCCGGACCAGGTAGCGGTCACGGCACAACTGGAAAGCGGCGCCGTCGCTTCGGTGTTCTATCGGGGCGGCCTGTCCCGAGCCGGAAACCTGCGCTGGGAGATCAACGGCACCCACGGCGACCTGCTCCTGACCTGTCCGGCGCCCAACGGCAACATCCAGGCCACCGAACTGGTACTGGCCGGTGCGAATGGCAGCGCCACCCACCTCGAGCCGATCCACACGCACGACGCCCACCCGGAAACCGGGTTGAGCGGCCCGGCGAACACCGTCGCCAACCTGTACCGGGCGTTCGCGCACGATCAGTTGCTCGGCACCGCCGCCGCGCCGACGTTCGGCGATGCCGTCGCCCTGCACAGGCTGATCGCCGGTATCGAACACGTGAACACAGAATCACACAGGAAGTACTGACAATCAATGAGATTCGCATTCAAGACCTCGCCGCAGAACACCACATGGCAGGACATGCTCGCGGTGTGGCAGACTGCCGACGACATCGAGGTGTTCGAGTCCGGCTGGACTTTCGACCACTTCTATCCGATCGTCGGGGACTCCTCGGGCCCATGTCTGGAGGGCTGGACCACGCTCACCGCGCTCGCGCAGGCCACGTCGCGGCTGCGGCTGGGCACACTGGTCACCGGTGTGCACTATCGGCATCCGGCCGTGCTCGCGAACATGGCTGCGGCACTGGACATCATCTCGAACGGCCGCCTCGAGCTCGGTATCGGCGCCGGCTGGAACGAAGAGGAGTCCGGGGCGTACGGAATCGAGCTCGGCAGCGTCAAGGAGCGTCTCGACCGATTCGAGGAAGCCACCCAGGTGCTCATCGGTCTGCTCAGTCAGGACAGCACCGATTTCGACGGCGCGTTCTACACCTTGAAGAACGCCCGCAACGAACCCAAAGGGCCGCAACGCCCGCACCCGCCCATCGTGATGGGTGGCAGCGGCGAGAAGCGCACGCTCCGGATCACCGCCAAATACGCCGATCACTGGAACTTCGTTCTCGGCACCCCGGAAGAGTTCGCGCACAAGCGCGATGTCCTGTGGTCGCACTGCGCGGACATCGGCCGAGACCCCGACGAGATCACGCTGTCGGCGCACGTGTGGCACAACGCCGAACACGACCACCAGAAACTGCTCACCGAGGTGGCCGCCTTCGGCGAGGTCGGCCTCAATCTGGCGATCATCAATCTGCCGCCGCCCCTGACGCCGGCGACCCTCGAACCCCTTGCGGCCGCGATCACCGCATCCGGACTGTTGACAACGACGAAAGAGTAGACCATGGCACACGAAACACGAACTTGGTTCATCACGGGGTCATCCCGCGGATTCGGGCGGGCCTTGGTCAAGGCGGCTCTCGACGCGGGCGACAACGTCGCCGCCACAGCCCGCAAACCCGGGCAACTCGCCGATTTCGCCGAAACATACGGCGACCGTGTCCTTGCGCTGCCGCTCGACGTCACCGACCCGTCGGCGGCACGCACGGCAGTCGCCACGGCGCGGGAGGCGTTCGGGCGCATCGACATTGTGGTGAACAACGCCGGCTACGCCAATGTGGCGCCCATCGAGACCGGCGACGACGAGGACTTCCGGACCCAGTTCGAGACCAACTTCTGGGGCGTCTACAACGTGTCCAAGGCGGCCCTTCCGGTACTGCGGGAACAACGCGGCGGTCTGATCATCCAGTTCTCCTCGATGGGCGGCCGCGTCGGCGGCTCACCCGGAATCGGGTCCTACCAGGCGGCCAAGTTCGCCATCGACGGGTTCTCGCGGGTGTTGCTCGCAGAAACCGCGCCCTTCGGCGTGAAGGTGCTGGTCGTGGAACCCAGTGGCTTCGCCACCGATTGGGCGGGGGCGTCGATGGAAGTACACGACATCCCTGCCGACTACGCCGACACCGTCGGAGGGATGTCCGCGATCCGTCAGAGCGATTCGGTCACCGCGGGTGACCCGGTACGGGCGGCCGAGATCCTGGTGCAGATGAGTCGCCGTGACGACATTCCCTACCATCTGCCCATTGGTGTCCACTCGGTGGAAGGATGCCTGCAGCAGGACGAGTTCCTGCTCGGCGAGGACCGCAAGTGGGCCGCCGTGGGGCGCTCGGCTGACTACAGCGAAGCGTATCCCGTTGCCTTCCCGCCCGATACCGTGAGCTCATCGGCCTGAGCGTTCAGTGCGAACCCCGTATCCGGCAACCTCTTTCATCGTTTCTGCATAATCGAAGAGATGAGACCGGGGGAACTCGTACTGTGCGCCGCGCTCGCCGCGGGACTGCTTGCGCTCGTGTTACCGGTGCCACGCCGGCTGCGACTGATTGCCACGCTGCCGGTGCCGGTCGCCGTCGCCCAGCTGATCTTCGAGGGTTACCGCTGGCAGCTGACTCCCGCTTATGTCCTCGCCGCGGCCGTCGGCGCGTGGGAGGTCGTGTCCATCGGGAGAGGCGGTCGGAGTTCCCCGCGCGGACGGTGGCTGACAGTCGTCACGACCCTGGCAGCAGGCGTGGCGTTCGCCGTCTCGGTGGCAATTCCGGTGCTGGTGCCGGTCTTCCGGTTCCCGGATCCCGGCGGACCGTACGCGATAGGCACGGTCAGCTATCACTGGCGCGACCATGACCGGCGGGAGATCTTCGACGGAGATCCCGCGGCGCGGCGCGAACTCATGGCCCAGATCTGGTATCCCGCGGAGTCGAGCGTGGAAGCAGAGACAGCGCCGTATGTTTCGGATGTCGACGCGTTCGCGCCCGCGGCCGGCAAGCTTCTCGGTATCCCCGGGTTCGTCTTCAGCCACTTCGGCAAGGTGCGTACGCACGGCGTCGAGGCCGCGCCGGTCGCTTCGGATCGTCCACGGTATCCCGTGCTCGTATTCGCATCGGGGCTCAACGGATTCCGCCAGTCCAACATGTTCCAGGTCGAACAGTTGGTGTCCCGCGGGTTCGTCGTCGTCGGCATCGACCAGCCTCACATCTCGGCCGTGACGGCATTTCCCGACGGCCGCAGGATTCCCGGCTGGACCAAGGACCGGTTGGTGCACGTCATCCAACAGAGCATCACGCCGAAGGAGCCCGCACCCGCCATCGGTGACACCGAGCTGCCACGCGGACTGTTCCCGTATCTCGCCGAAGACATCAGTTTCGTCCTGGATGAGCTTGAACGCCTCAATGATTCGGATCCGTCGGGCCGATTCACGGGCAGGCTCGACATCGACCGCGCAGGCGCACTCGGTATCTCGCTGGGGGCGGTCACGGTCGGACAGGTCTGCCACGCCGATCCGCGCCTGAAGGCGTGCTTGATGATGGACGCCGCGATGCCTGCCGACGTCGTACGTGACGGCCTGGAACAACCGGCGATGTGGCTGACCCGCGACGCCGATTCCATCCTGCTCGAGCGCAACCGTAGCGGCGGCTGGCCGGACCACGAAATCCGCGAGACACTCGACACGCAGCGCGCGGCGTTCGGCAAGAGCAAACCTGGAAACGGCTTCTACATCGAGACCCCGGGGATGTTCCACCTGAACTACACCGACGCCCCGGCCTGGACGCCGCTGGCGCAGGCACTCGCTCTGTCCGGGCCCATCGGGGCGCAACGGGGTCACGAGATCCACGCGGCATACACCGTCGCGTTCTTCGAGCATGCCCTCGACGGCGGTCGACCTCCACTGCTCGACGGGCCACCGCCGTGGGACGAGGTCGCCATCGAGCGGCGCTGACTCCCTCTGCTACGGGGCGGCGGGTGTAGCCCGGCTGGGGCCGGGTACCCGCAGGTGTGCCTGAAACACATGAGTTGACAATTCACGATCCACGCACAGGCGAGTTGGTCGGCCGCACTCCGATTGCCACCGCCTCGGAGTGCGATGCCGCGATCGCACGTGCCCGCGGTGCCGCGGCCGGTTGGGCCCGCACGCCCGCGGGTGAGCGCGCGGCCGTGCTCACCTCGGCCGCAGCCGATGTCCGCGCCGCGGCCGACGAACTCGCCGAGCTCAACGAACGCGAGACCGGAAAGCTCAGAGCCGACGCCAGCGGCGGTGTCGACGCCGCCGTCTCGACGCTCGTCCAGTATGCCGAGCTCGGCCCCCTGCACCGGGGCCGCAGCCTGCACGGCAACTGGTCGGCCACCGATTTGATGGTGCCCGGGCCACGCGGCGTCGTCGCAGTGCTCACGCCGTGGAACGATCCCGTCGCCGTGGCCGCCGGGCTGCTGGGCGCCGCGCTGGTCACGGGCAACACCGTCGTGCACAAACCGAGCGAACGGTGCCCCGCCACCGGTCGCCGGTTCGCCGAGTTGCTGGCGCAGCACCTGCCCAAGGGCGTACTCGAGATCCTCGACGGTGACGCCACGATCGGTGCGCAACTCGCGGCGGCCGGGGACGTCGACGTCGTCGCCCACGTCGGCAGCAGCGTGACAGGGCGAGCGATCACCCGCGCCTGCGCCGAACGCGGCGCCAAGGCGCTGCTGGAGAACGGCGGCAACGATGCGCTCGTCGTCGATGCGGGGATCGACCCGGGGTGGGCTGCGGCGCAGGCCGCGCTCGGTTCGTTCGCCAACGCCGGTCAGATCTGCGTATCGGTCGAGCGAATCTTCGTGGTCGGAGCCGTGGAGGCCATGGTCGAGGCGTTCATCCGTGCCCTGGTCGACGAGGCCGAGAGCTGGGCAGAGCGGATCGGCCCGTTGGTCGATGAGCGCCAGCGCGAACAGGTCCACCGCCACGTCACCGACGCCGTCAAGCGTGGCGCCACCGTGGCCGCCGGGGGAGAGGCACCGTCTGGTCCCGGCACCTTCTACCCGCCGACGGTGCTGACCGACTGCACGAAAGACATGCTGGTGTTCCAGGAAGAGACATTCGGCCCCGTCGCTGCGGTCCGTGTCGTTCCGGACTTCGACGCCGCGATCACGGAGGCCGCCGATGACAGGTACGGCCTCGCGGCCAGTGTGCTGACACCGGATATGGGCCATGCGCAACAGGCGTGGCGGGATCTACCTGTCGGCACTGTGAAGATCAACGACGTCTTCGGCGGTGCACCAGGTGGCGCGTCACAGCCCCGCAAGGCGAGCGGCAGCGGATTCGGTTTCGGCCCTGAACTTCTCGACGAGATGACCACGATGAAGGTCGTGCACTGGTCACCTCCGCCGACCTGATTTCTGCCGAAACTGCTTTGACAGGGCCCATACGCTCGGGCTGTGGCGGTCAGCACCAATCGGCTCTCGTCCGCGATCACGGCACGGCCTGTCGTCGCGACGGCAGTTGGTGCCATCGGAATTTCGTCATCCGGGTTGTTTGTCGCGTTGTCCGCCACATCGCCGGGCACCGCCTCGTTCTACCGGTGCCTGTTCGCTCTGCCGCTGCTCGCACCGCTGGCGGTGGCGGAATGGCGGGGCGGCGGCTCGCCGACCGCGGCTCAGCACGGATGGGCGGCGCTCGCAGGTGTGCTGTTCGCGGCTGATGCGCTGCTGTGGACCCAGGCGATCTACGAGGTCGGAGTGGGCCTGTCCGCGGTACTGGTCAACACCCAGGTCGTCATGGTGCCATTGCTGGCGCGGCTCATCGATCACGAGTCGCTCAGCGCGCGGTTCGTCGTGCTGCTCCCGGTGGTCGTGCTCGGCACCGTGTTGGCCGGCGGAGTCCTCGAATCGGGCGTGGTGGGCACCGCACCGGTGGCAGGCACCGCCCATTCCGTCCTTGCCGCCCTGTGTTATTCGATCTTCCTGTTCCTCCTGCGACGCGGAGGCCCGGACCGGCCTCTCGTGCAGTCCTACGTGACCATCATGGTGTCCGCGGCCGGGGCGGCTGTCGTCGGTGGTGTGCTCTGGAACGGCGTCACCCTGAGCCCGGGGTGGGATGCGGCGGGATGGCTGATGTTGACGGCGATCAACGGCCAGGTTCTCGGTTGGCTGCTGATCGCGCTGGGCAGCCCGTCGCTGCGTGTCGAGATCGGTTCGGCGGTCCTGCTGTTGACACCGGTGGCGGCCCTGGTGCTCGGCGCCGTCTTTCTCGCACAACAGCCGTCGCTTCTCCAGATCATCGGATCGGCGATGATTCTCGCGTGTGCATACCTCGTCACGACAGGCCGTGCGAGCAGGTGATCAGCGGACTCGGATGACGATCTTGCCGAACGCTCCCCGGTTCAGATGCTCGAACGCCGCGATGGCGACGAATTCGTAGGACGTGGTTGGACCTGTGACATCATCTGCCGGGCATATCCCAATGCGCGCAGTGCGTTTTGAAGTGTGTACCAGGCCCGCCGCGGTCCGGTTCGTGTGTTGATGATTTTGACGACTCCCGAAACGGTCGTGCAGCGGGGGCGAAAGGTGGTTGATGATGAGGGCAGTGGTGATTGGAGGGGGTCGGTTCCGTCTGGAACAGCGTGCCGACCCGGTCGCAGGTCCCCACGAGGTGCTCGTCGAGGTTCGCGCCGCCGGTCTGAACGCGGCCGATCTGCAGCAGGCCCGCGGCGACTATCCCGCGCCCGCCGGGTGGCCGGCGGACGTTCCCGGCCTCGAGATCGCCGGTGAGGTCATCGACGTCGGTGCCTCGGTCACCGGCGTCGCGGTGGCGGACCGGGTCATGGCGCTGGTGGGTGGCGGTGGGCACGCCGAGCGCCTGGCCGTGCCTGCGGATCTGTTGCTCCCGATCCCGCGTGATGTGTCGTGGGAGCAGGCGGGCGGATTCCCCGAGATCTTCAGCACAGCCTGGGACGCGCTGGTCACCCAGGCGCAGGTCGGCGTGGGGGATCGCGTGCTGATCACCGGTGCGGCCGGCGGTGTCGGATCGGCCATGGTGCAGATCGCCGCGGTCACGGGTGCGCACGTGGTGGCCAGCGTGCGACGTCCCGAGTTGCACGCCAAGGTGAAGTCCCTTGGCGGGGAATCACAATCCCTGGCGGTGGTGTCCCCGGATGACGAGGCCGACCACGGCCCGTTCGACGTGATCGTCGAACTCGTCGGCGGTGCCGATTGTCTGCAGCGGGTGGAGCTCCTGCGCACCGGTGGCCGGTTCCTGATCGTGGGTGTCCACACCGGTGCCACGGCGTCGTTGCCGATGTTCACGCTGATGCTGGCACGGGCGAAACTGATCGGTACGACCATCCGGGGACGAAGCCACGCCGAAAAGGCCCTTATCGCAAGAACCATCGCCGGCAAAGTCGTGCCGTTGCTCGCCGATGGGCGGATCCGGGTGCCGATCGAGGCCACCTACGGTCTCGATGAATACGCGGATGCCTACGAACGCCTGGGCGCACCGGGCAAGTTCGGCAAGATCGTGCTGACCCCCTGAATCGCGCGCGACCGCGTCGGGGCGTTGCGGTGAGCTGTTGGCGGTCAACGGCTCTGCGCCAAGGCCCGGTAGCCTTCCCACACACTCGGATACTCGGGCCGCCAGTTCGTCGCGGTGCGGAAGCGTTGGTTGCTGACCCGCAGTGATCTCGTGAGCGACGTACTGCGATCGCCCAGCAACAGCGCCGCCTGCCCGGGAACTGTCACCCAAGGCGCACTGTTCACCGCTGCGGCCATCGCGCGAACGTTCTGCTTCTTGGTCACGGGTTGGTCGTCGACGATGTTGTAGGTCCCCGCGTCGCACCCCAACGCGGCAACGACAGCCCGGGCGGCGTCGCCGAGGTGTATCGATGACACGTACGCGTCGGCGCGGCCGGCCTGGAAACCGATGTGCCGGCGCGCGAGATCCATGATGAGATCGCTGTTCGACGCACCGGGGCCGTAGAACAGTCCGAACCTCAACACCACGGCATCTCGGCCCGAGCCGCCGAATCGGCGGGCATTCGACTCCGCGGCATGGTTGCCCACTGCAATCGGGAAGTGGTCGACCGCCGAGTCCTCGTCGATCCAGCGGTCGCCGTGATCGCGGTAGATCATCGCCACCGATTCCTGGATCACCCGTGCCACTCCCGCCGCCAGTGCGGCATCGACGACAGCGGCCGATCCCTGGGTGCGGATCCGTTGGCATTCGGCCCAGGCCGACTTCAGCATGAACCGTTGCGGAGACGGCAGCGCAGAAGCCAGATTGACCACGGCGTCGTGGCCCTGGAACGCCGTCGTGAGTGCGGCCGGATCGAACAGCGAGAGTTGAACCGGCCGCGCACCCTGGGCACGAAGGTCCGCAGCCTTGGACTCACTTCGGGCCAGCGCCGTGACGTCATGGCCCGCCGTCACCAGCGCGGAAATCGCATGACTCCCGATCGCGCCGGTACCTCCCGTGACGAACACCCGCATCGCCCACCCCCAGTCGCGCCCCGACCCCATCTATACGCGCCACGCTCACGGGAGGGACGGAAACACGCCGCCGACGGCCCGTCGCACGCTAGTGTCTGGACGGCGCACGACCGGGTGAGGAGGCGGCCATGGGTGGCTATCGAACAGTGATCGTGGGAACCGACGGTTCAACCTCGTCCATGCGAGCGGTCGAACGTGCGGGCGCAGTCGCCGCACAGGAGAACGCGAAGCTCATCATCGCGACTGCGCACTTCCATCACGGCGAGAAGGGCGGATGGGCGCGTCCGCCCGCGCCGGATCAGGTACGAGATCGCCGTGCCGAGGACGCGCTCGGTCGCGAGGGCTATCGGATGCACGGTGACGCGGACGCGTACGAGGTCCTGCGGGACGCCCGAGACGTCGCGTACGGCGCCGGTGCCCGCGACATCCATGAACGTGTGGTCGAGGGCGCACCCGTCGCGGCGCTGCTCACACTCGCCAAGGAGGTCGACGCCGATCTGATCGTCGTCGGCGATGTGGGCCTGGACTCCGTGGCCGGTCGTCTGCTTGGCTCGGTGCCCGCCGAGATCGCCCGCAAGTCGAAGGTCGACATCCTCATCGTGCACACCGCCAACTGACAGCTCGGCGGTTCAGCGTGGCCGTCTAGCATGGCGCCATGACTCTGCACGCCGACGCTGCCCATCCGGATCTGGTGACCGTCGAGGTGCCGACACATTGGTACAACCTCGCCGCCGAGTTGGATCAGCCGATCCCGCCGCACCTGCACCCGGGTACCAAGGAACCGGTGGGTCCCGACGATCTGGCCGCGCTCTTCCCGAGCGGCCTGATCGCGCAGGAGGTGTCCACCGAGGCCTACATCGCCATCCCCGATCCGGTGCGCGAGATCTACTCGATGTGGCGGCCGTCGCCGCTGATCCGGGCGCGGCGGTTCGAAAAGGCGCTCAACACCGGGGCCCACATCTACGTCAAGTACGAGGGTGTCAGCCCGGTGGGTAGCCACAAGACGAATTCTGCTGTCGCGCAGGCCTATTACAACAGCGTGGACGGGGTCCGCAAGCTCACCACCGAGACCGGTGCCGGCCAGTGGGGCAGTGCGCTGGCGTTCGCCGGGGCGCAGTTCGGCCTGGAGATCGAGGTGTGGCAGGTGCGCGCGTCGTACGAGTCGAAGCCGTACCGCGGCCACCTCATCCGGACCTACGGCGGTGTTGTCCATTCCAGCCCGTCGGAACTGACCGAATCGGGCCGCGCGATCTTGGCGAAGGATCCGAACACGACCGGCAGCCTCGGTATGGCGGTCAGTGAGGCCGTCGAGGTCGCCGCCGGGGATCCGGACACCCGTTACGCCCTCGGCAGTGTGCTCAACCATGTTGTGCTGCACCAGAGTGTCATCGGCCAGGAGGCCGTCGCGCAGTTGGCCGCAGTCGAACCGAACGGCGCAGACCTCGTGTTCGGTTGCGCGGGAGGAGGTTCCAACCTCGCCGGGTTGGCTTTCCCGTTCCTGCGTGAGAAGATCCACGGTCGTTCCGACCCGAAGGTGATCGCGGCCGAACCGGCGGCGTGCCCGTCGATCACCCAGGGGGAGTACCGCTACGACCACGGTGATGTCGCAGGTCTCACGCCACTGCTGAAAATGCACACGCTCGGAATGGATTTCGTGCCCGATCCCATCCACGCGGGCGGTCTGCGCTATCACGGGATGGCGCCCGCGCTCAGCCACACCGTCGAACTCGGCCTCGTCCAGGGCGTGGCCATCTCACAGCACGATGCGTTCTCCGCGGGTGTGCAGTTCGCGCGGACGCAGGGCATCGTGCCGGCGCCGGAGTCGACGCATGCGATCGCCGCGGCCGCGGCGCACGTGGCAGACGATCCGTCGGAGCAGGTCGTCGTGATCGGTCTATCCGGACACGGCCAACTCGACCTGCCGGCGTACGCCGAGTATCTCGACGGGAAGTTCTGAAGCCGGCGTCGGTGATCTCGCGCCTCGGAACTTCGGTGTTTCGGCGCCGTCAATACGAGGTATATCGCTCAGCGTCCCCGAGCAGGAGGAATGACGATGAGCGTGAGCGCCCGCCCGGTACACGGTGTCCTTGACAAAGCAACGGACAGTACAGCTTTCGAATACACGGCGCGGGCCGGTTTCGCCGCGAGTGGCGTTCTCCATCTGCTTGTCGCGTACATCATCCTGCGTCTCGCGTTCGGGTCGGGCGGTAACGCCGATCAATCGGGTGCGCTCGCGACGCTGGCCGCACAGCCCGGCGGAGCGGTGGTGCTGTGGGTGGCCGCGGCGGGTCTGGTCGCCCTCGGGCTGTGGCGCGTGGCAGAAGCGGTGATCGGATCGAAGCCGGGGGAGAGCCGCGGAGGAGGCAACAACGCGGCCTCGAATCCAGCCTGGAAGCGTGCCAAAGCGCTGGGGCTGGCGATCGTCAACTTCGCGATCGCGCTGTCGGCGGCACGTTTCGCCACGGGCGGCGGACAGTCCAGTGGCGAGCAGAACGCCGGACTGTCAGCCCAGCTGATGCAGACCGGCTGGGGCAAGCTCGTCCTCATCGCGGCCGGCCTCGGCGTGGCCGCTGTCGGCGCTTACCACATCTACAAAGGCGTGACGCAGAAGTTCTTCAAGGACCTGCGCGTGCGAGGGGGCACCGTGATCACCGCGGTCGGCGTCACCGGCTATGCGGCCAAGGGCGCCGTCCTCGCCGGTGCGGGACTGCTGGTGATCGTTGCGACACTGCGAGCCGACCCGGCCAAGGCGGCGGGACTCGACGCTGCGGTCAAGACTCTCGGCGAGGCGCCCTTCGGCAAGTTCCTGCTCGTGGCGGCCGCACTGGGGATCGCGGCTTTCGGACTGTACAACTTCGTTCGCAGCCGCCACGGCCGGATGTGACCTACCCGGTGTTGGCCCCCTGCAGCTTGGCCAGGAACTCATGGCATCGCTTGGCACGGTCGGCATCCTCTGCCATGACATGTTCGAAGAAGGATGCGACATCGTCGAGGCCGGCGTTCTTGGCGTCGCGGACGTACTGCCCATAATCGTGACCGGCTTTGAGTGAGTGGTACTGCACCGAGATCAGGTCGAAAGTGACGTCGCTGAACCCAGTTTGTCCCGCAGGCATGATTCCTCCGATTCGTCGATGAATGTCTTGTTGTGTCGCCGTACCCGGTGATGCCGTGGTCAAACCAGTGCGTTTCGGACCGCGGTCGCCGGGTACGCGCATCGGTGTACCAAGGAGGCAGTCATGGCTGGTAGCAGAGGCAACATCATCGACGACATCATCGCCGACCACCGCGAATTCGAATCTGTATTCGTCGAGATCGAATCCTCCGATGATCCGCGAA
Organism: Mycolicibacterium smegmatis; assembly: GCF_001457595.1. GTDB lineage: Bacteria > Actinomycetota > Actinomycetes > Mycobacteriales > Mycobacteriaceae > Mycobacterium > Mycobacterium smegmatis. Next base: position 3,452,440 of record NZ_LN831039.1, read on the forward strand.
CACAACCGGAACTGGTCGAACACGTGATTTCTGGCATCGTGCGGCATGCCGTGGCTGAAGAGCAGTACGTTTATCCCGCAGCACGCAGCGTTCTTCCCGACGGCGATGAGGTCGCCGACCACGAGCTCGAGGAGCACGCCGAGGCCGAAGAGGTCATGAAAGCCATCGAGAAGACAGATCCTGAAGATTCGCGTTACGGGGAGCTGGTTCGTCGGCTGATCGACGACATCCGGCATCACATCGAGGAAGAAGAGAGCGGGATGCTGTCGAAACTTCGCGATGCCTGCCCGCCCGAGCGGCTGCACGAGTTGAGTGAAGAGTTTCAGCGTGCCAAGAGTCTCGCGCCCACCCGGCCGCATCCTCTGGCGCCCGACCATCCGCCGGCCAACAAGATCCTCGGGCCGGGCGCCGGCCTGGTGGATCGTCTGCGCGACATCCTCAGCGGCCGCAACAGCTGACCTTTGGTCTGATCAAAAATTCTGACGCGCAACCCAATTCGCTAGTCCCGCCGGACTGGTGACGTCGTCGAGCGCCATCGCGACAGCACCGTGCAGCGGGCCCTCTTCACCGTGCTCGGCGTCGAGGACCGGCGGGGGTGAGTCACGGCGGAAGTTCATCAGGCCGTCACGGTACGCGGTGTCGAAGGCGTGCGCAGCGGCCGCGCGCAGCGGCGCGCCGACGCCGCCCAGCGTCACCACCTCGGGATCGTGGAGGTTCACCAGTCCGCCGATGCCACGACCCAGCGATACCGCGACCGCCTCGAGCGCGCGTTGTGTCACCGCGTCACGGTGGCCGGAGAGGATCCGGTGGACGTACTCGACCGGATCCTGCGGTTCTGCGTCGCCGCGGTGACGGGCCAGTGCGCGGCCGTCGACGGTGGGATCCCAGCATCCGCGCGCACCACAGAGACAGGTCAGCGCGGGATCCCCGAACGGGATGTGGCCGTACTCGCCCGCCGCTCCGTGCGTGCCGGATACGGGTTCACGGTCGACGACGAGTGCGCCGCCGATACCCGTGGCGACGATCAGATGCAGCGAGGTGCCGGCCGACCTGGCGGCGCCGGAGCGAGCCTCGGCCAATCCCGCCAGGGTCGCGTCGTTGCACAGCAGCACCGGCAGGGCCGCGCGGCGGGGGAGCTTGCTCGTCAGCACCGACAGATCCACGTCTCGGCGACTGTGCGGCGTGAACTGCACCAGTCTTCCGTCACTGACGGTGCCCGCGACAGATACCCCCAAAGCGCTGACCTGCTTTGCCTTTCGCCGGTACGCGGAGCCGATCGCGTCGGCCAGGTCGCCCAACGCGGTGTCCAATCCGGCATCGTCGTAGGCGCCCTCGGCCACGATGCGCGGACTCTCGTCGAGCGCGGCCACCGCAAGCCTCCAGCCGGTGGCACGCAGGTCTGCGGCCAGTATCAGAGGCCCCTCGTGGTGTGGACGCAGTACCGTCGTCGGCCTGCCCCGGCCCTGGGCGGGTGCCGGGGTCTCGTCGAGCAACCGGGCCTGCCGCAGCCGCGCGACCAGATCGGTCGCGCTTCCGCTGCTGATGCCGAGGCGGTTGGCTGCGGCGGCGCGGGTGATGCCCGGCGCCGAACGCACCGTGTCCAGGAGTTGCGCGGCACCCAGCCATCGCAGCTGTGCGGGGCTCCGGGGTTCGTCGGACATCACGGAAAGTATTGCATTGATTAAACTCGGGTGACGAGTATATTCGCGGTGGTGCCCCTCACCGCTTCGCGCACCGGCGGCTTGCGCTCGAGCCTGCCAGCTCTTCTCACCCTGGCTGCGGCCTCGGCACTTGCGGTGACGACCGAGATGCTGCCGATCGGCCTGCTTCCCCAGATCGCCGGCGCGTTCGGGGTCTCAGCCTCGGTCAGCGGGTTGCTGGTGGGCCTCTACGCCGTGATGGTCGCGGCATTGGCGGTCCCGTTGACAGTGGCCACGTCGCGGTTCGCGCGCAAGCCGCTGCTCATGGCCACGGTGGCCGGCTACCTGGTGAGCAATACGGTGGTCGCGGCCGCCCCGGTGTTCGCCGTGCTCGCGCTGGGCCGCGCGGTCGGCGGGATCACGCATGCGTTGTTCTTCTCACTCGTGATCGGATACGCACCGCGACTGGTGCCCGGTGGGACCGTGGGCCGTGCGCTCGCCGTCGCCGGCAGTGGTGCATCGGTCGGTCTCGTGGTGGGTACGCCGGTGCTGACGACGCTGGGCGCTGCAGCCGGCTGGCGTGCACCGTTTGTGGTGTTGGCTGCACTGGCGGTGTGCACGCTCGTGGTGTTGAGCAGGATTCTGCCTGCGGTGCACCACGATCCGGATGGTCGGTCACCACAGACCGGAAGACGAGGACGCCTCGCGGCCGTAGCGGCCTCGAACACGCTGGTGTTTCTGGGCCATTTCACGGTGTACACATTCATCAGCGTCGTCTTGCTGTCCAACGGTGCCCCTCCTGCGCTGGTGGGGCCGACCCTGTTGATCTGCGGTGCCTGTGGGCTGCTGGGGCTCTGGTATGCCGGGCGTGGGCTGGATCGAAACCCGCGACGGACGACGCTCGCCTTGCTCGGGGCCGTCATGCTCGCGGTGGCGGCACTGGCCGTGCCGTGGCCTGCGCTGTGGACGGTGTTGGTGGTGATCGCGTTGTGGAGCACCGCTTTCGGCGGCGTGCCGTCGATCTATCAATCGTGCGCGGTGCGCACCCATGAGGTTTCACCGGAGCGTGCGGGCGCATGGATCAACGCGACAGCCAACGTCGGCATCGCGGGCGGATCAGCGATCGGGGCCGGGTTGCTCGAGACCGTGGGAGTGTGGTCGCTGCCATGTGCGGGTGCCGTGCTCATCGGACTCGGGTTGTCGGTGGCGCTGGTGTGTCGTCGTGCCTTTCCGGTCGAGCCCTGAACTCACGGGAACACGATCGGCGGAATGGCCGACGGCAGAGGAACGGGCGGAATGTCCGAGGGCAATTGCATCTTCGGCACGTCGGCCGGCGCCTGAACCCGGGGGATGTCGTTGGGCATCTCGACCGCCGGCACCGCGTCCGGTAGCGGCACCACCGGGATGGCGTCGGGCAGAGGGAACGGCGGAATGTTGGGCGGGACGGGCAGGGTCGTCACCGGATTCTCCGGCGTGGCGGACCGATCACCGTCAGGGGCGCAACCGGCGCCCGATATGAGCACACCGACCACCAGCGTCACCCGCGCCGCAGCGGCGCAGGTGCTTCGCTGCATTGCGATCGGCATACCGTCAACCTCCCGGCTGTATATACGGCGACGCTACCACCGCCAATACGGACATTGCAGCATCGGACCAACCACGTCGTCCAACTCTTCTGGGCCACAACGTTTTCGCCTCTCCAACCGCGTTGCGCAGGGCGAAGCGGACTCGCGCGATCGAGATCGCATCGTTCGCCACGCGCGGTCGCAGAATCGCCGATAACCTTTGCGCACGGTCACGCTCCGCGGCCGGATTCCTGTCAGAAGTGAAGGTGACGTACATGTCCGATATTCGGGCCGTGGTATACGGCGTTGGCGCGATGAACTCGATCGTCGCCGGCATGCTGCTCGACAAAGGGGTGCAGATCGTCGGGGCGATCGCACGCAGCCCACAAAAGGTCGGGCAGGACCTCGGCGACCTGCTCGGTCTGGGCCGGCAACTCGGCGTCGCGGTGAGCGACGACGCCGCGGAGGTGCTCGAGCAGACCCACCCCGACATCGCGGTGATCGCGGTCAACAGCTACCTCACCGATGCCGTCGAACAGTTGCGGATCTGCGCCGAGCACGGGGTCAACGCCGTCACGCTGTCCGAAGAGATGCTCTACCCGTGGGAGACCTCGCCCGAACTGTCCGCCGAGTTGGATGCCCTGGCCAAGTCGACCGGCGCGACCTTGACGGGGACCGGATACCAGGACACCTTCTGGGTCAACATGATCGCCCTGCTCATGGGCACCGCCCACCGGATCGACACCGTCCGCGGCAAGGCGAGTTGGAACGTCGACGACTTCGGCCCCGAACTGGCCACCGCGCAGCAGGTGGGACGGACCGTCGCCGAGTTCGACGAGTGGGTCCGCGGGGCCCAGCGGCCGCCGACCTTCGGTCGCAACGTGCTCGACGCCCTGGTCGCCGACACCGGTCTGACCGTCAAATCGATCACCACCGCCACCCGTCCGGACATCGCCTCTGCGGCAATGCGTTCCGAGGCCCTCGGTATCGACCTGGCACCAGGGGACGTGATCGGATTCACCGATATCGACCGGATCGAGACCGAAGAGGGACCGGTGTTCGAGTTCGAGATGTCGGGTCGGGTGTACGGACCCGGTGAGGGTGACATCAACGAGTGGACGATCGAGGGCGAGCCGAACCTGTTCCTGTCCAACGGAACCGTGCCGACCCAGACCACCACCTGCACCCAGATGGTGAACCGGATTCCCGACGTGATTGCCGCGCCGCCCGGCATCGTCACCGTCGACAGGCTTCCTCGACTGCGTTATCGACCCCAGTTCTGAATGCCTGTGGAGACCTTTTGCGCCCCAGCATGATCACGGGTATTGCTGCCAGCGCGAACAGCGTACCGGCCATGGCGACGTAGAGGTGCACCCCGCCGGCGGTGCTCACCGGGGCACCGCCGGCGGCCATGCCAAGAATCCGGGTCGCCTTGAGAACCTCACCACCGGCGAAATTGAAGACGACAGAGCCGAGGGCGAGCATGACCGAAACGAGGCCGGCAATCGTGCCCTGGTGCTCGGGCGCCGCGAAGTCGATCGCAAGATTGTAGCCCGATGCGCTGATCGCGCCCGCCGCCACACCGAGCATGGTGGCGCACACGATCGCCAGCGGCAGCGCCGAGACACCCAGCAGCATCGCGAATGTCGCCACCGCCCCGATGGTGATGCCGCCGAGCAGGGGCCGAGCCGGGCCGGATCCTCGCCCGGCCACCCATCCGGCGCACACACCACCGACGACGATGCCGAGATTCGGCACGGCGAGCAGTATCGCGATGGCTTCTCCGTGACCCAGCCCGTAGCCGAGTCCGAGTTCGACGGGCACCTGGGCGACGACGCTCGTCAGTTGCAGCATGCTCCGGAAAGACCCCGCCGCCAACAGCAACGCCAGCAGCGTCAGCAGTATCGGGCGGTGTAACGCCCGGATGTCGATGAGGGGTTCGTCGACTCGCAGTGCACACACCGCCCACCACACAAGTGCGCCTGCGCCTGCGGCCAGGAGTGCGATCATGCGCCCGTCCGACCATCCCACCGCTTGCCCCAGGCTGATATAGGCGAGCGTCGCGCCGATCCCGCCGCCGAGCAGGAGTGCCCCGAACACGTCGATCCGCGCCGCGATGCGGATCGGTGACTCCGGGACGAGGCAGCGCACGCCTATCGCAGCAGCGGTGGCGAGCAGCGCGGCCACCACGAACACGCTCCGGTAGCCGAACGCGTCGATGACCGGTTTCATCAGGAACGGTTCGATGATCCCGACGATCGACGGCCCAGAAGTCAGGAGACCCACGAGGACCACCGCCACCCCGGGAGCGCAGATCTGGCGCGCGAGGGTCACGGTGAGGAAGACCGCTGCCAGGGCCGCGCCCTGGAGGAACCGGCCGATGAGGAAGATCCAGAGGTTCGGTGCGGCAAGGCACACCAGCGCACCGACGCCTGCCATGACGAGCGTGCCCACGAGGATTCGGCGTTTGCCGAAAACGTCGGAGCTCTTGGCCAGAAGCGGCGCCCAGATCGCTCCTGCCAGCATTGCACTGGCATTGAGCCACGCGGCCTGATCGGTGTCGAAATGCGCCATCAGCTGCGGCATGACCATCAGCGGCGACCCGATGACGATGTCGACGAGCACGTTGGCGAGGATGAGAACGGCAGCCCAGATGAGCAGACGCGTACTCCAGCGGTTCTCTCGCGCCGCGGAACTGTCCGCTGTGACGGTCACGTCTGCCGACTGGGGCTGCGTCGAAGATCGTTGTCAGGCAGGGACAGATCCGTGGTGGCCTCCCGACGCTCGGTGCGCAGCAATCGGTCGAGTCCGACTCGGTGCAGCCAGGGCGTCATCGCGACCACGATGTTGCGGCGCAGGAGTTGTCCGCGGGTGCGTGACAGCACGGTTCCATCGGTGCGCAACGCCAGATTCTGGTTCCTCACCACGAAATGGCGCATGCGGTGTTCGTAGGCACTGAAGGCCTTCTCCGGTTGGTCATGTCGAACCAGTTCGCTGGCCAGCACGTAGGCACCGGCGACCGCTAGGCTGGTGCCCTGTCCGGACAGGAACGCCGGGGCGTACGCGGCGTCGCCGACCAGTCCGATCCGGCCGGTGCTCCAGCGATTCAACCGGACCTGACTCGCGGTGTCGAAGAATACATCGTCGGCGTCGAGCAGTGTGTCGATGATTTCGGCGGTGCGCCAACGATCCTCGGCGAAGGCGCGTCGCAGCTCGGCGGCAACCTCGGAGATGTCATGTCGATTCACGCTGCCCGGAGAGGGGTGGACGAACGTCAGGAACGCACGGGTGGCGGCACTGTCGAAGGTGCGTTCGATCCCTACCGTTCGGCCGGGGTGGGAGTACATGTAACCGGTTCCGGGAGCGATCATCTCGGTCGGGATGTCCCAGATGGCCACATAGGGGCCGAGGTGGCGGAGGTATTGATTCTCCGCGCCGAAAGACAGTGCCCGGACGTTCGAGTGGATCCCGTCGGCTCCGATCACGACGTCGAAAGTCTGGGGATCACGATGGCCGAACGTGACGTCGACACCAGCGTCGGTGGGGGACAGGCCAGTGATGGTGTCCCCGAACACGTAATCGGCACGACCGGCACTGGCTTCGAAGAAGATTCGAGTGAGCGCGCCCCGGGTGATCTCGATATCTCCGGCATCTGGGTCGTTGAGCACTTCACCCATGTCAAGCCGCGCGAGCCGGCGCCCGCCGGGGGTGAGGAAATCCATGAGCGGGTGCTGGTAACGGTTGGCGGTGATCTGCTGGAGAAGACCCATCCGATCAACGGCTTCGACCGCGGCGCCGCGAATGTCGATGGGGTATCCGCTGGAGCGGAGTTGTTTCGCGCGCTCGATGACAGTGACCTCCCATCCGGCTTCCGTGAGCCAGAAGGCGAGGGCGGGTCCGGCGATGCCGGCGCCGCTGATCAAGGCGCTGCGCGTCATGAGTCTCCCAATTCCGTTGAGCAGGTTGACGTGACCACCGCGGAGATGAATCGGCGGTTCACCGGAAGGACAGAATTAGCTACACATGTGTTGCTTATTCCGAACGGTACACATGTGCGTTAAGCTACGCAAGTGTCCTCTAAAAGTCCGTCCGTGCAGCGGCGTCGTGGGTCGGCACTGGAATCCGCGATCCTCGACGCGGGCTGGGACCAGCTCATCGAAGCCGGCTACGACGGCTTCACCATCGAGGCGGTCGCAACGCGGTCCGGTTCGGCGCGGTCGGTGCTCTATCGACGCTGGCCGTCTCGGCTGGACCTACTGAAAGCGGTCATCCGGCACCGCGGTGAGATCGACCGGATCCCGGTTCCTGACACCGGGACGCTGCGCGACGACGTGGTCGCGGTCCTGACCGAGTTCAACGACCGGCGATCACGCATCATCGGAATCATCGCCGCTCGACTGGGTGCCTACTTCGACGAACCGGATGGGTCGCCGAAGCAACTGCGCGATCTGTTCCTGAGCGATGGGCCGACGGCGATGGAAACCATCGTCGAGCGCGCGGTGCAACGTGGCGAGCTTGCGGCGGTGCCGCCGGCCCGGATCGTCTCGCTGCCGGCAGACCTGGTGCGGCACGAACTGCTCATGACCATGACGGCGGTGCCGGCCGACACCATCCGCGAGATCGTCGACGACATCTTCCTGCCGCTGGCAACCAGATCCGGCCAGGAACGCTAGCGACGCCCAGACGTCGCCATCTTGACCTCAGTCCGGGCGGTGAGGATCGCGATCGGCGTAGGCGGCGACCGCGGTGTCGCGGAAGGCTGCCGCCGATGGTGGCAGATAGCGGTCGGCAATCCAGCCCACGGCGATGGGACGAACCAATTCTTCGTCGTCGGTGCGGATCTCGACGGTGCCGGGGTGTCGGACCGGCGCGCGTGGGAGGACCCCGACGCCCAACCGAGCACCGATCAGTCCCCGCAACGTGGCAATGTCGGTCCCTTCGAAGATGATCGGCGGGCTGACGCCGTGTCGTCGGCACGCGTCGTCGAACAGTCGACGCAGGGTGTGATCGCCGTCGAGGGCAACCACGGGTTCCTCGGCCAGCTCGGCGAACCCGATCGACCGCCGTTTTGCCAGACGGTGTCCATGCCACACCACGGCATAGAGCCGCTGGGTGAACAGCGTGTTCGCTGTAGGGGTTGTCGTTGGATACCTTGGGCCGCGAATGCGAGCGGATGACGCCCAGATCCGAGAGCAGTCCGGCGACGGTGTTGCTGGTCATCGAGGTGCCCCGATCAGCGTGCACGACGTGTGGGATGCCGTAGGTGCCGAAGATCTGTTCCATCATCTCCTTGGCCAGCTGGCCGCATTCGCGGGCGTGCACATGGACCCCGACGATGTAACGCGAGTAAATGTCGATCATCACGTAGGCGTCGTAGTAGACCCCTTTGACCGGGCCGGCCAGTTTGGTGATGTCCCACGAATACACCTGCCGCGGCGCGGTGGCCACCAGTTCCGGGCAGACCGCTTTGCGGTGCCGGGCCAGCCGACGGCGCTCCTTGACCAGCTTGTTGGCATTGAGGACGCGGTACATCGTCGACACCGAACACAGGTAGCTGCCTTCATCGAGCAACGTGGCCCACACCTGCATCGGCGCGGCATCGACGAACCGGGCACTGTTGAGCACCTCAACCACCCGGGCGCATTCGGACTCGGTGAGCTTGTTGACCGGGACCGGTCGTGGTGCCCGATCGGCAGGCGCCGGCGCGGGTTTGGCGCGTCGAGTGGCCGTCGAGCGGTGCATGCCGGTCACCTCCGCGGCCTTGCGGGTCGGAATCTGGATATCCCGCAGATCGTTGTAGGCATCCATCAGCGCTTGGTCGGCGGCGTGTCGGTGTCCGCGCTCTCGGAGAGAGACTCCAAGAGCGCGTGTGCTTTTCCCATGATCCCCAGGGCAGCCTCGGTGGTCGCCAGCCGATTATTGGCCTGGGCGAGTTCCTTTTTCAGGCGGGCGATCTCGGCCTGCTCGCGGGTGAGTTTACCGACCTTCTCCCCAGGTGCCTTGCCTTCCAACACCCCAGCATCGCGTTGTTTGCGCCACTCGGCGATCTGCGAGGAATACAACCCCTCACCGCGCAGGTACGCCCCACCATCGTTGGTCGTACAGGCCTGCTCATAGGCATCCAGGTGGGCCAGCTTCTGCGCCGGAGAAATCGAGCGCCGCCGGCGCGGGCCATCAGATCGCGGTGAAGGTGCCACCGCTCCAGTCTCGCGCACAGCAGCCATCGTCGTCGTCATGGTTCAGGTGATTCCGTTCTCGCCCCGAGATCAAGCCAAGTTGCCAAGTTGCTAAGCCTGAATCCGTGGAGCGGCCCTCCTTGAGGTGTCCGTGTGTGGTTTCTGCTGCGTTCGGTGTTGCGGGCATGCGGTAGTTGCTGGTCTGCCCAGCTTTTCCTGTGTGCTCCGGTTGGGCCTGTTCGGCGCGTTGGTCAGGTCGTTGCCGGTAGCGGTGGGCTGTATCCGATGGTGTTGCGCCACAACGTGAGCCAGTGCTCTGTCCAGGGCCAGTGCTCGGGGAGGTGCAGGATCGGTCGACGCTGGGGTCGGGCCAGACGGGCGGGAATGTTGACGATCTTGCGGCGCAGCGTCGCGCCGCGGGCAACCACGTGGGCACCTCCTGCGAGCACGCCGGCGGCGCGCAGCAGGTTGTGCGCGATCGCCGCGCACAACACCCACGCACTGTTGGCACCGAACTGTCCTGAGGGCATGTGGGCCAGGGGTCCGTCGATCAGATCGGCGAAGACGGTTTCGATGATCGCGTGCTGGCGGTGGGTGATGTCAGCCTCGGCGGTCGGCAAGTCTGTGTTGGTGAAGAACGGGTGATACCGCCACACCGGGAACAGCGCGTCCCGAAATCTCGCGTCTTTGACTCGCCGCACCACCAACCGCGCGGTGAACCGATCTTTGGTAGAGGCGAAGGCGGTGTAGCTGACCTCGGCGACCTCGGCATCAGAAATCCAGTCACCGGTGTCGGGATCACGCACTGCACCGGGATAGTTGACCGGCTCCCAGGCCTGCTCGTCGATCGAACTGATGGCCCGATCAACCGCGGTATTGCGGGTCATCACCACCGAGAAGTGCGCATTGTGGGCTCGGCAGGCGCCCACCACCGACCGGGTGCCGTAGGACGAATCGCCACGCACCAGCAGTTGCCCGCGCACGCCGGCGGCGCGGGCGGTGGCGATGGCTTGGGCGACCATGCGGCCCGCACCCTTCCCGGAACTGGTCTTACCGGCGCGCAGCCGCATCCCGGCGATCACCGGCGCCGCTCCGGGGGTGCTGATCGTCGTCGCCAACGGGGAGAGCCCTTTACGCAGAACCTGCTTACCAGCGATCTTGGTATGCCCGTAGGAGGCACCCTGTTTGGCGTGGCCATAGACCGGGCGCAGCAGTGAGTCGATGTCGATGAACGCCCCCGTGTCGGATCCGGGCAGCAGGTCCACCCGCGCACAGAGTGCGGCCAGATGATGACGCAGGACCGACTCCAACTGCCGGGCGTGTCCGAAGGTGAACTCCCGCAACAAAGTACCAACAGTTGACGGTGCATACACACCGCCAAAGAGTGTCTTCATGCCACCGGCGCGAACCAAGTCGAGGTCATCGATGCTGTCCGCGCCGACACACATGCCGGCGATCACCGTGGTCAGCTTCGGGGACGGATTCGCCGAGCCGGATTTGATCTTCGGTGCCGGAATGGAAATCTTGTCGGCCAACAACTTCGGTAGTCCGGTCTGGGCCGCCAACGTCATCACCGGCACCAGACCGGCGCACGACACGAGATGGGCATCATCGAAGACCGCCGACGACACGGCGAACCTATGGGACACTTGCACCGGAAGTGCCTTTCGAAGTTGTGCCGATAAGTGCCTAGAGAACACTCATCATCACAGCTCAGAAGGCACTTTCCTCGTCACGACACCCTGCGACCAGCCAATTCATCGGTGGATCGAGGCTAAGTACCAGTGGACTCAACTCACCCTGACACCCAGGGGCCGCAGGCGCGGTTCCATTGTCGGTGCCCAGCGAGATGCACGTGACCCAGACTTCCCGGTATCAAAAGATGCTTGCGGACTATCAGCTGTTGGCACGCGAACAACTAATCTGCGGGACCCAGATTCATATTGGAATCGACGACCGTGATGAGTCTGTCCTAGTGGCCGGCAGAGTGGCCGCCTATATTCCCACTCTGCTTGCGTTGAGCGCGAGTTCGCCATTCTGGTCCGACGGATCTGACACCGGCTACAGCAGCGTCCGCACATTGGTATGGCAGCGATGGCCGACCACCGGTCTGGCGCCTCCGGCCACGTCAGCCGCGGAGTACGACACCTTGATCTCCAATCTGATTGCGACCGGAGCGATCACCGATGCGGGGATGTCATATTTTGACGTTCGCCCCGCCCTACGAACCCCCACCTTGGAGCTGCGCGTGTGCGATAGCTGTCCACGCGCCGACACCATCGTGCTCATCGCGGCGCTATTCCGCGCGCTCGTCGAACGCGAAATCGAGGGACTACGCGCCGGCGTGCCTGCCGCCATAGTGGTGCCCCCGCTCGGCCGTGCCGCGCTGTGGCGAGCCGCCCGGTCAGGGCTGGAAGGCGACCTGGTGGACTTGATACATCCGGCGAGTCGCCCCGCGTGCGATGTGGTTACCGACTTGGTCCAGATGCTGCGCCCACAGCTGGAGGCATCCGGCGACTGGCATCCCGTTGAGGAGTTGGCGCGCAAGGCTCTGGCGCAGGGCAGTTCGGCGGCCCGGCAGCGCCGCGTCATGCGCATGCGCAACAGCCTGCTCGACGTCGTGGATCACCTCATCGCTGAGACCTCAGACGTCGCGCCCGGCGCCCGCGGTGCGTTGGCAAGCCAGAGTAACGGGGTAGGATCACCACTATCAGTGGTATTTCGAACACGCGACCATTTTGAGTGTGTCATCACTGATTTGAAGGACAGGGCCGCATTACATGGTTCAGATGGGAGCGTCAGTATGACGCCACAGCAGACACGCAGAAATGATCAGCGCTCCATCGTTCCGGCGCGCACGCCGCGCCTGCGGTTAAAGCCCAAAGCACCTCAAAGCGGCTATGTTGACGGGGCGTGGTGGCCCCGCAGCGAAGATCTCAGCGTAGAGCTGCCAGACCTGTTGGCCGTGCTCTCGGTACGACTGGGCCGCATCGACCGAGTGCTTTATCACCTGAATGCATGGGTCAAAGCGCCGCGAAAGCTCACCACCGGAGGACGGACGGTACGCCTGGACGGATATCGCCTTCAGCCGATCAACACCATCGAAGTTCTCGGGCTCGACGGTGACCGGCTCACGCTACTGGTGGTTCCGTCCCACACTGATGCCCACGACGCACACCGCACCATGATGACCGCGGCGCAACCCCACAACGCCGCGACCGTCGACGGACTTCTCATGATTAGCCAACGAGACCGTGACATACGCACCGAGGCATCGACTGCTCAAGAATGCTGGGAATCAGAAGGCGGAACTACGGCTTCCCCACGGTTGGCGCAGCTGCCCGGCTGACACCGAAACTTCCACTGCGGATCCGCACCCGCGGGAGGGCACGCTCCCTCTGGGGTCTTCGCGGTTTTTAAGTGGGTGGGCGTGTGGATCGTCGCCCGCCCCAACATATTCGGGCATTTGGTTGGGGGTGTCGAAGAAGTTCTCACAGACCCACGCCATCTCGTTGCCGTTGACCTGAACGGTGACCATTTTGATCTTCAAGATGCCGGAGTCCGAATCGCAGCGCGGTTTTGTTGCCGTGCCGGTGGCCGCAGTGTTCGAAAAAGACTTCGCCGTTGTATTGCGTGACATCCATGTCGACGTCGGTGCATGGGGGCCACACCATTGAAGTGAAGGCTTGGCCGGTGCGACGTCACAGAAATCGTGCTGACTGTTTAACCCGAGGCCACCTTTCGGTGACGTCTAACGACGGACTTCATGCGGGACCGGCTATCCGCCGCTGCCGTCAGTATCTCACCGGCGACGCGTTCAAACAATCCACCCCACCATGTGTATATTGCTCGGGTTCACCGGCTGTGCCCGTGAAAGGCGCGCGGCGGGGCCGGACACAGCAGGGCATACTGGGCGTGCCGGGACACTCACTCAGTGCCTGGTCCGCGTCAGCGTGTGAGCGGTAGCTTCCGATCGGGCCTTTGTTGGCTGTCGGTCGTCGGTGCTCAGCTGCGTTGAACGGTGGCGTCCAGGTCGGGATCGCCAACGTGGGCGCTGAGCTGGTGGCGGTCGGCCAGCGCGATGCCCAGGTGCGCACCAACCTGTCCACAGCAGCTGATCGCGGTGGTGCTCGGCGGTGGTGCTGCGGCCGAAACGGTCGCGGTGCAAACGAAACTCGACGCCGCCGGGCCTGTGGTGATCGGTGGGCCCGGGCTCCGCGTCGTAGTGCAGGTGTGGATCCTGGTGGTCGTCAGCGATAGTCGTCGGCTCACCAGACGGTGTAGTGGCCGTCGTCGAGTGAGGTTTGATAGCGGCGATCACCGCGGCGCTGACCAGGGCGTCGAGGGCGATGGTCGATTCAACAGTGGTGCGCAGGATGAAGCTGATCATGGGACCGGCTTGGTCAGTGTTTCGGGGCGGCCTGCTGTCTGAAGCTTCAAAGAGCTCGCCGGCCATGCGGAGTGTCACCGCGGGGCCGGGGAATCGTGCCCTGTGAATCAAGTCTAGATCCACCCGCATGGCCGCTGTGCGCCCGCGTTCGCCAACACAGCGTCGCCGTGAGTGCCGTGACAGTCGCAGCGGCGTTGATGTGCCAATCGGTTGTCGCGGCAGCAGTCGGCAAAGTCGTGCTCGGCGGCGAAGTCGGACGCCGGCCCATCGGTTATCTGCGTCGCGGCTGGCTGCAGCACAACGCTTTTACGGACACAGCAGTGCAGCAGCTGGGCTGAATCGACCAGTGATCACATCACCGACATCGTGGCCAGTCATCGTCTGACCTTCATCAATCCTCATTTCCCAAGTACACGCGCGCCAATACGGCGCAGCACCTGGGGATGCTGAGCGGCGTACTCCTCGACCAGACGCTGAAGGATCGTCGTATAGGTCCATAACCCCCTGATGAACTGCGAGCACTATGCGCGGCGATGAAACAGACCGTGCGGCTTCCGCTTCTCGTCTCCGGCCACCTCGGTCCAGCCCCCCGCCGGATAGGTCGCGGGCTGCATTGTTCCGGCACGGATAACCTCTAATGACCCATCGGCGTGCTTGACGTAGCGGTCACCGAAGCGTGCAAACTCATCAGTGAGGCCGTCGTTGCGGGTTACTTGTACAGTCATGGTCAAGTCCGATCCCTGGCGTTATCGCCAGCGTCTTGTTCAGAAGCCTTCGCCGGATGGGTATTCAGGTACGCACTGCGTGGTTTGGAGATCTCTGATTCCCAGCGCTGCTGGGCAATACTGGCCCGGTCCAAGCTGTTTCGGACGCGCGGTTGGATCCCGAGAAGGCGGTCCACACACGTCTCGTCGCTTGGATGTGCGGCCCTCATCATGGTCGCGTGCGCGTCGGAGGCGTCCGCGTACACAGCTATGACCAGCAGATCGAGTCGACGGAATCCCGGCCCTAGCAGACTGATGGTTGAGATAGGTTGGCGCTCATATCCATCCAGCTTGACCGGGCCGCAACCAGCGTCGAGTTTTCGCGGCGCTGACTGCCAGTCAGACAATCGGTAGAGTACACGTTCGACGTGTCCCAACCTGACGGACAGGACCGCTAGAAGTTCGGGAAGCTCAGCGCTGAGGTCATCGCTGCGCGGCCACCAAGCCCCATCAACATAGCCTCTTTGGGGTGCCTTGGGTTTCAACCGCAATCTCGGAGTACACGACAGGCCGTGCACCCGTTGCGAATTCTCCACTGCTTGTAGCGTCATGTGGACGCTCCCATCTGTGGTCGAGCCAATCGACCTATTGATCGATGCTCCAAACCCGAATGGACAATTTGCATGACCGAACACCGACATGTTTAACGCTACTCGCAGTCACACAAAATTGCGACACACGGGGCCGGCGTCTTTCAAGTAGCTGTTGGTGTCAGGAGCCGCGGTGTGGTCCGAGCAATCTGGTGATCGGTCCCGCGGGTCGGTGCATCGCCAGGCGTTGGTCGCATATCCATTGGTCGAGGGCGCCGGTGCTCCCGCAGCGATCGGGGAATTCGGTCTCGATCCGTCGGTGAAGCGCGTCAAGGAGTTGGCCGCTGTGAGGATGCGTCGTGGCAATGTGGGGCCGATAGTCGGCAAGGATGACAGCCAAGGCGACGTGATCGCTGTAGGCGTCGAGGTATTCCTCCACCGTGATTTCTCGAAGTGACAGCACGGGTGTGATGGTGCGGCCTTCACGCCACCAGCAATTCAGGATTCGGCGTGCATCACGCATAGCGAACGCAGCGAATTCCCTGTACTGGTAGGCCATTCGCGCATGCCTGTGTGCTGCTGTGAGCACTGCCGGGCGGTGTTCGAGTGGTCGTTGATCGCCCCACCGGCGTGCTGGTGCACCGATCCATCGGCGATGGCGGAAACACACAGTGCGGTGTTCGGGCAGCCAGCAGTAGACCGGCTCATATGTTCCACGGCGCGCCATACACAACCGGCATGCGGACCGTGATCGGCGCAGCTGTTCGGCGAAACCATGGCCTCGGGTGAGGCCTTTGAGCCGAATTTCCAGCAGATCGAGGGGGTAGCCGCTGGCAGTTGCGAGCCATTCGGGCCGCGGCTGGTTGCTGACCGCTGTGCCCGACAGATAGGTGTGCAGTACCTTCAGGGGTAGGTGGTTGGCCTGGGCCAGTCGCATCGTGTAGGAATGCACCGTTTCGGTCTGCACCGGCCACACTCTGCGCGGCAGCGCCTGTTGTGGTCCATGGGGCCATGGTCTGGGATTCATGCCGGTTCAGCTGGCGGTGCGGGCGGCGGCGGTGTGAGCGGCATAGTCGATCAGCACGGTGTCCATGAGCGCCCGCGAGACCTGTTCAGTGCCATCCAGCATGGCCTGGATGGCTGCGGCACGGATCAGATGGGCAAGGCTGCCGATCATGCCGCCGGTGCGGCGGTGCAGGTATCGTGCCTCGGCCACAAGGGTTCCCGGTGTGTGACGGGAGGAATTGTCAATACCTGTGGATCGGGGTGTTTCAGGCGACCTCCGTTCCGGCGTGCTGACCGCCGTCTGAGGGCGATGTTGGCGGGGTGATGTCGGTGGGTCGTTCGAGCAGTCTGCCTTTATGGAAGACCGCGCCGGCGCGGACCAGGGCGACCAGGTGTGGGGCGTTGACGGCACGCCAGCGGGCCGCGGCGGCGTCGATGAGCTTGTAGGCCATCGCTAGTCCGGCCGCTCGTGATCCGGGCCCCTTGGTGACCTTGGTCCTCAAACGCACTGTGGCAAAGGTGGATTCGATCGGATTCGTCGTTCGCAGATGAATCCAATGTTCGGCCGGATACTTGTAGAATTCCAGCAGCACATCGAGGTCGTCGGTGATCTTAGCGACCGCCTTGGGATACTTCGCGCCGAAGTCGGCCTCGAAGGCCTTGACCGCGATCTGGGCCTTGTCGATATCCTCGGCGTTGTAGATCTCCTTGATCGCCGCCAGCGCCGACGGGTGCGCTGATTTCGGCAGTGCAGCAAGAACATTGGCCTGCTTATGAAACCAGCACCGCTGCTCTTTGGTGGCCGGGAAAACCTCGCGGACTGCTTTCCAGAACCCGAGCGCGCCATCGCCGATCGCGAGTACGGGGGCGGTCATGCCGCGGCGCTTGCAGTCGCGCAACAGATCGGCCCACGACTCGGCCGACTCGCGGTAGCCGTCGGTGATCGCCACGAGCTCCTTGCGGCCATCAGCACGCACGCCCAGCATCACCAGCAGACAGAGCTTTTCCTGGTCCAGCCGCACCTTGAGGTGAATGCCGTCGACCCACAGATACACGTAATCAGTGGCCGAGAGGTCGCGGGCCCCAAACGCGCGGGCCTCGTCTTGCCACTGCGCCGTGAGCCGGGTGATCGTGCTGGCCGACAGCCCAGCGCCGGAGCCGAGGAACTGCTCGAGGGCAGGGGTGAAATCGTTGCTCGACAGGCCGTGCAGGTACAGCAGCGGCAGTACCTCGCTCATCTGCGGCGACTTGCGCGCCCAGGCCGGCAGGATCGCCGAGGAGAACCGCTTGCGTTCACCGGTGTCGGGGTCGACACGGCGGTCGTTGACCCGCGGCGCTTTCACCTGCACCGCGCCGGCGGCGGTCAGCACCTCCCGGGGCTGGTGATAGCCGTTTCGCACCACCAACCGGTGACCGTTCTCGTCGAGTTGATCGGCGAACTGCGCCACGTAGGCGGCGACCTCGGCCTGCAACGCCGCGGCCAGCATCTGCCGGGCCCCGTCGCGGACGATCTCATCCAACAACGACCGACCAGCACCGCTGGCCTTGTCGTTGGCGTCCTCGGTGTCGTGAACTACGGTGAGCATGGGCGTACCTTCCCAACCAGCGCGCCAACGCCGGTCTTGATCGAATACCTGATTCCGTGAAGATCATCCCCGGGAAGGTGCGCCCATCTTCACGCCCCCACACCGAGGCTCATCCACAGGTATTGATCATTGCTCGTGTGACGGTGCAGCCGCAACGTACCCTCCATCGCCGCCACGAGCTGACGCCATTCTTTTGCGTCCGGGAACGCACTGGTGTGGATGACACCACAGCGGCCGGCGAGCTGGCGTCCGCGGGTGCCGGTGAACAGCCCCGAACGCTCCACGTCGATCCCGGCATACACAAACGTCGCGGGCAGGTGTTCGGTGAAGTATTTCAGGTGATCAGACAATTCTTCCCCGGCGCGGGTATCCAGGTTGAGGTTGTGGATCTCGTCGACCACGACGATGTCGGTTCGCGCGTCGATGAGCACTTGGCACACCGCATCGGAGATGTCGGTGACGTTCATCCGCGGGTTGAGCATCGGTAAGCCCAGAAACCGGGCGAACTCCATCGCCAGTTTGCGTGGTGACCCTTTCGGCGGTGCGGTCACATACACCACCGGTATGCGGCTGTCGTCGCCGGGGAACCGTGCCCTGGTGCGTAGTTCGTGAAATCTGCCCAGCTGTTTGATCGCGGTGGTCTTGCCGGTCGCAGCAGCGCCGGAGATGATCAGGCCACGTCGCGCGCCAATCTCGCGCTGGTTGAGCAGGGTCAGCAGTCGGCCCTGATGGGTGATCGATTCGATCGCTGATGTCGTGACCACCACCAACTCCGAGTGATGCGCCACGCGGGCCTCGTTGTAGCGGGTCCGGGCATCGTCGTCCAACTGCGACCATGTCAGATCGTCGAACAGTTCGAACTCGGGCGCATCGGCCTCAATGAAACGCCGCCAGCCCTCCAACGTTGTGGTGGGCTGGCGGCGATCCTCCAACTGGTTCACGGCCACTGTTTGCGGCTCGGTCACAGTCGCCACGATTGGGCCTCCTTGCGTGCATCGAACACCGGCAGAGGAATCACCTCGGCTACAACGTCTTCACTGCCTGCGTCGTCGGCCGTTTGGTCGCTCGGCGACGCATCGTGCTCGGCCGGCGGCACCGGCACGCCGGACCAGCCACGGCCGGCGCTCGCAGCGGCATGCCAGCAGATTTCACGAACCGGTCCGGCTCGGACAATTCGTCACAGTGACGATTCGCAGTGGGGCAGCCCGCGAGGTAGGCGGGGATCTCGACGGGCTCCACAATGAGATGGCTCAGAGTTCATCGCGGTCGCCCTGGGTGTCAGGGTGAGTTGAGTCCACTGGTACTTAGCAACTTGGCAACTTGGCTTGATCTCGGGGCGAGAACGGAATCACCTGAACCATGACGACGACGATGGCTGCTGTGCGCGAGACTGGAGCGGTGGCACCTTCACCGCGATCTGATGGCCCGCGCCGGCGGCGCTCGATTTCTCCGGCGCAGAAGCTGGCCCACCTGGATGCCTATGAGCAGGCCTGTACGACCAACGATGGTGGGGCGTACCTGCGCGGTGAGGGGTTGTATTCCTCGCAGATCGCCGAGTGGCGCAAACAACGCGATGCTGGGGTGTTGGAAGGCAAGGCACCTGGGGAGAAGGTCGGTAAACTCACCCGCGAGCAGGCCGAGATCGCCCGCCTGAAAAAGGAACTCGCCCAGGCCAATAATCGGCTGGCGACCACCGAGGCTGCCCTGGGGATCATGGGAAAAGCACACGCGCTCTTGGAGTCTCTCTCCGAGAGCGCGGACACCGACACGCCGCCGACCAAGCGCTGATGGATGCCTACAACGATCTGCGGGATATCCAGATTCCGACCCGCAAGGCCGCGGAGGTGACCGGCATGCACCGCTCGACGGCCACTCGACGCGCCAAACCCGCGCCGGCGCCTGCCGATCGGGCACCACGACCGGTCCCGGTCAACAAGCTCACCGAGTCCGAATGCGCCCGGGTGGTTGAGGTGCTCAACAGTGCCCGGTTCGTCGATGCCGCGCCGATGCAGGTGTGGGCCACGTTGCTCGATGAAGGCAGCTACCTGTGTTCGGTGTCGACGATGTACCGCGTCCTCAATGCCAACAAGCTGGTCAAGGAGCGCCGTCGGCTGGCCCGGCACCGCAAAGCGGTCTGCCCGGAACTGGTGGCCACCGCGCCGCGGCAGGTGTATTCGTGGGACATCACCAAACTGGCCGGCCCGGTCAAAGGGGTCTACTACGACGCCTACGTGATGATCGACATTTACTCGCGTTACATCGTCGGGGTCCATGTGCACGCCCGCGAATGCGGCCAGCTGGCCAAGGAGATGATGGAACAGATCTTCGGCACCTACGGCATCCCACACGTCGTGCACGCTGATCGGGGCACCTCGATGACCAGCAACACCGTCGCCGGACTGCTCTCGGATCTGGGCGTCATCCGCTCGCATTCGCGGCCCAAGGTATCCAACGACAACCCCTACAGCGAGTCCTGGTTCAAGACCTTGAAGTATGCGCCGGCGTTCCCGGAACGCTTCGAATCCATCCATCACGCGAGGGATTTCATGGACCGATTCGTGCAGTGGTACAACCATGAACACCGCCACAGCGGCATCGGGCTGCACACACCCGCCGATGTGTTCTACGGCCTCGCCGGCGGGAAAGACACCCAGCGCCGAGCCGTGCTCGCCGACGCCAGGGCGCGCCACCCACGCCGATTCGGCCGCGACACCGCACCCAAGGTCATCGACCTACCTGAATCCGCGGCGATCAACCCACCCAAACCGGCCGAACAGGAGACCGAAACGGAAGCCGCTTAACACCCACTGGACTCAAACACCTTGACAAATTCCGTCGGACACCGTGCGGCGTGAGTACCGACGCTTGAGTCCGACGCGGCGACGCACCGAGACGGGATCCTTGGTGGCTCGTCCATGGCCGCGCCGCTTGTGGGGCTTGCACATGGCGCAACCACGCCACGAACGTGAAGGGTGATGACTGGGCATCGGCGATGCTCCCGAGGTGACTCCGCTCAGAGGCGAAGGAGATGACGATACGCGACCCGACGGCCACTCACCTGCGATCCGGAAGTACCGATAAGCTACATTATGTCAACTAATCCACCGCATCGCATCGAACGCCGCCCCTAGTTCACCGCCAGACCACCTCTGAAAGCAGTCGACGGATATTGCTTCCGGGTGATGCCCGATGATCAGATCGGCTCTGGCGTCAACGAGACACCGAGCCAGGCCAGCGGGCCCTGCGAGGTTGGAAGGTATGCGAATGGGACGCGCCAGTGCATCGCGACGACGACAATACGTTCTGCGCCTTCGCTTCTCGCATGAGTACTTCGGCTCTTTGGACGTCCGGCTCGTATGCATGCGTGTGCACGAAGGGCGGGACGCCAGGGGTTTCGTCAAGCAAGCCACTGTCGACCTCGAACGTCGAGCGAACCCGTATGGCGGCAACTCCTGGCCTATCCCCCGTCGCATTGGCCCCGCGTGGCAGGGCCGAACAAAAACTGAAGAAGGCTACCGACTGACCCGCGACTGTAAGCACCTGCAGGCGAGTGGCCTCTGATTGGGATTCGCCGCAACCGGCGTGCCTGACGCCTACTGCATCGAGCGACCGGATCGTGTCCCGCAATCCCCTTGGCGCCGAAGTTCATCGTATGGTTCGTTGCCAGCGACACAAGGTCAAAGCCCAACTCGGCCAATTCTTTAGCAGCTGATATTGGTGCGCGCATCGCGACGAGTTTCTCGGCGCGGTCATTCGAGTCCGTGAACGAAACCTCGAGATTGCCGATGGTCAGATCCCTGCAAGCAGCAGGCTGAGGGCCGATTCTCCCGGGCTGGGACGGTCGGGCGTTGGCCGGCGAGGTCGTCCAGAAACTACTACGTCACCCACCACGGTTAACTCCACATCCTGTGTTCCATACTACGGCGCGTCATGCCATAGAACGGCATGACAATCAATTATCGGCGCCGCGTGTGCCACTATGCGGAACGGTGTACGGGTGTTAATGTCAACTTCCCATGAACACACCAGGTGACAGTGCTGGAGCGCCGAATCCAGGGACTTCGACCAGCATCCGTTCGATGAACAGCGTCTTGAGCACTCTCCGGATCTTCGAAGAGGTGGCGACACGCCAACCAATCGGTGTCTCCGACTTATCGCGCGTCACTGGGATACCGAAGAGCACCGTCCAGCGGTGCCTGGTGACGCTCAAGCAGGCTGGATGGCTGAAAGTTGTCGACACGGCCCAGACTCGTTGGGGCGTAACGGCGCGGGCGCTTTCTTTGGGTCTTCGCGGGGCTGGTGAACAAGATCTCCGACAATTGGCCGATCCGGTGATCAAGCGCCTTGCAGCCGATACCGGCGAAACTGTACACCTTGCCCTGCGGGACGGAAACGAGAGCGTCATCATTGGCCGGGCCGACACGACGAAGGATGTACGGGTGATCCTGGAGCTCGGCACCCGCCTGCCACTGCAAGCCACGTCCGCGGGTGTCGCCATGCTGGCTCGCCTCGCGCCCGCCGAAGTCGCCGAGGTGCTCAGCCACGAAGTAGATCAGGTCGAGGGTGCCTCGGTACCAAGCACCGATCAACTAAGGCGCGAAATCGAAATGACCGCCGTGCGCGGCTACGCGCTCAACGTCTCGTCCTGGTACCGACCCCACGTCTGCTCTGTCGGGGTTGCGGTGACGGACTCGATGGATAGGCCGATCGCCGGGATTGCGATATCAATACCCGAGATGCGGTACGACGCGGCCAACGAAGCAACGCTGGCCGAGTTGGCGAACGCTGCGGCCGCAGAAATCAACGGGCTCATCCGTTCCGCATAACGCGCTCGCCCAAAATGCTGCGGCGTTCGCCAAGGGACTATCAGACGCTCACCACCGACGTCAGCAGCTTCGCCGTGTCCTCGGGTGACTCAACCGGAAAGTGGTGGCTGCCCAGTTCGACGGGAACAAAATCTATCCGATCACCGAACCGCTCAACGGCTTCTGACGAGAGAAGCTCACGTACCGCAAAAGCCGTGATCGGCTGAGTCGTCTCACTCAAGGCATGTTCCATGTTCCACCGCACCAGTCCCTCGATTGCTCGTATGCCGGCCGGTTGCCGAACCTTCACCATCATGCTGAAGTAAGAGTCAATCAACTCTTCACTGAATCCCTCGGGCGAACCGCCCTCGACCAGGGCGCGGACCGCCGCCGCAAAGTCATCGTGAAATGGCCGAATAATTGCCTCTGCTTTACTGTCGTCCATCGCGGGAAACAGCCCGAGATAGTGCAAGGCGTCGAGAACCACGACGTGGGTGACGACGTCGGGCAGCTGGCGACCGACTTCGACGGCCACCGCGCCCCCGAGCGAATGTCCAACCACGACGCATCGGGTGATCGACTCAGCGCTCAGTACGGCGTCCACGTCGCGAGCGAATTCCTCCATGGTCCAGACAGTTCGACTCGATCGCGAGTCGCCATGCTCGGCAAGGTCGACAGCGACGACCCGAAGATCGGCTGGCAACTGCGCGACCAGATCATCGAAATAGCGTCGTTCACAGCCCCATCCGTGAATCAAGACCAGCGTAGACCCCTCCGACGGTCCGGTGATCGAGTATCGGATCGTGGTCTCATCAGGCCGCTCGACCATACGATCCCCAGCTCGCAATCCTTCAGTCATGTTTCCTCCTGTGGCATCTTTTTGCAGGCGTGTCTTCTGGCCGCAGCGGCGGCATCGTCAGCATGTCGATTTGGTTGAATGGTCGCGTCGTCGTGTCTGAGCCGCCGGCTCCGACTGGAGGTCGGTGAAATCGATCGTGTATGGCGTGCTCTCGCACACCGGGTAAGCGCTAAACATTATCCGTCCGGCATCCAGGTCCATCACCACCGAAAACAGCGATGCGCTCTGTTCCAATGGGTGATCGGCGATGTCCGGGTGACGGCAGATGCTCTTCGGATAGCTCAGGTGATCTTTCAGAACCGTCTGGACGTCGCTCACCGACACGTCCCGCGCGCGACCGCTCGCCTTTGGGCGGCGTCGAGTTGAATATGATTGTGCGCCAACTGAACTTGATGCAGCTCCTTGCTTGCAGCGCTACGCAGGACGGTGGCCCCGGCTTCAGCGCCCCCTGTGTCCACGCGTTCTCCTGACTCTTTTGATGCCACCTCGTTCGTTAAGCCTGGGGCGTGATGACGTCTCCCCGCTGTTCCTTAACGTGGCATGTTGTGCCGTAATACGGCACGCAAGTGAGCGCAAGCTTCGGCGAAGAGGAGTTGTTGATGGACATGGAACGCATCGCTCAACCAATCCAATTGCGCAAGGTTGAGGTACGAAACCGCATCTGGATGTCACCGATGGCGCAGTATTCCGCTACCAGCGACGGCTGCCTTTCCGAGTGGCATTCGCTGCACTACGGTGCGCGTGCTGTCGGCGGCGTGGGAATGGTCATGGTCGAGAGTACGGCGATTGGCCCCGATGATCGATGCACTCTCAGGGACCCAGGCATTTGGACTGGGGCACAGGTTGATTCGCACCGAACAGTAACCGACATCATCCGCCGCGCAGGTGCCGTGCCTGCGATCCAACTACAGGCCGCCGGCCGGAAGTCGTCACATCGCCTACCCTGGGAGCGCAGGGGCCAGAACAGCCCCGTCGCCGTCGAGGAGGGCGGTTGGACTCCGCTCGCCCCGTCCGCAATCCCGT
Source organism: Mycolicibacterium smegmatis (assembly GCF_001457595.1). Classification (GTDB taxonomy): domain Bacteria; phylum Actinomycetota; class Actinomycetes; order Mycobacteriales; family Mycobacteriaceae; genus Mycobacterium; species Mycobacterium smegmatis. Next base: position 3,476,783 of record NZ_LN831039.1, read on the forward strand.
TCGGCAACCTCACCGTGCCCCGGGCATTGACGCGCGCCGAGATCGCGATGACGGTCGATCGCTTCGCCCAAGCGGCGGTCAACGCACACGAAGCGGGATACGACGTGGTCGAGGTGCATGCCGCCCACGGCTATCTGCTACACCAATTCCTCTCCCCCCTCGCGAACCAGCGAGTCGACGAGTACGGGGGATCTCTTCAGAACCGCCTGCGGTTCCCGCTGGCAGTGGCGCGGGCAGTCCGCTCGGCGTTGCCAGCGGACAAGCCAGTGTTCATCCGCATCAGTACAAACGACTGGACAGGTGGGGGGTTTGATTTTGCTCAGGCCGTCGAGTTCGCCAAGTGTCTGCGAGAGTTGGACATCGACTTGCTCGACGTGACATCGGGCGGGTTACTGGTCGATGCTCCTCCGCCGCCGAGGCCAGCTCTGAACGTCGAGCCGGCAGACCGCATTCGACAGGATGTGGGAATCCTGGTTGCACCGGTGGGCCAGATCGGCGATCCGAATGTCCTAGAAGAGGCTATTAGTCGGACTAAGGTGGATGCGGTATTTCTGGGGCGCCCGCTTCTGCGCGACCCGTACCTTGCCCTCCGGTTCCTCCCTGGTGACCCCCATGATCTATGGCCGACGCAATACCACCGCGCTCTTATTAATCCACGCTGACGCCGCCGTTGCTATCGGCGGTACCGGATGCTGTTCGGCGGCAACGACTGGTTTGCTTGGGAACTGAACGAGATGCCAGCCTTCCAGCTTCGTTTTCGAGGGGACAATTCCAGCCCTGACCACTCTTGACGCCGCCGAGTGGGGCGAGCACGGTACCGGTCCCCCTTCGAACCGGTGGGTGGCTGCTTACCATCCGGTCTCGAGTCGTGCCATGACGTAGGAGTGATATCGGTGCAGCAGCCGTGCGCGTTTCGGGTTCGGGTCCGGTTTACTTGAATTTCTCTGTCACAGAAGCTGTTTCATTCGCTGTTTGAATCGCTGGTCATGTGCGCCGCCGCTACTTTCCGCGGCCGGCATGACGCTCAACCGCGCATGTTCGCGAAGGGAAGTCGTCCGTGGTGCGCGCGGAAGGCGGCAAGCATCTGGGTCTCCAGGGCGGCGGCCTCGGCGTCGGGCGTGACGCGCCATCCGACAAGCAGGGTGTCGTGGTCGGCGAGTTGCCAGATGCGTCTGCCGCCGGAGTGTCCGACAGGTTGACCCGCTCCGAATCTGCGGAACTCATCGAGGCGTTTGCGTAGGTGGCGCTTGCCGCCGGTGCCGGCGTTTGCCTTGCCGATGTAGACAACTCGTTCACCGGGCACCCACATCCTGTCTAGTTCGGCGACGGTAACCGTAGGGTCTTTGCCTTTGAAGTGTGCGGCGGGCGACTGGGCGAGGAACCGTGGCGACTCGTCGGAGGGGCGCACGATGACATACACCCCTGGATGCACGGGGACGTCCGCAGTGGGCAGGGCGGCGAAGGGAACCCAGCCGCCGAAGCCGCTGAGGTCAACGGCGCCGGTCATGTTGAGGTGCCGTTGCGGTCGTTGAACCCGTCGATGCAGCCTTTCTCGACCTGCCGCATTCGTGTTTGGTATTTGTTCTCACCGGGGTCTACGGCGGTGAGGGTCCGCCAGCGGCAGGCGGTCTCGGCGTCGGTGTAGACGACCGATTTCTTGGTGTTGTAGCCGATGTCGTAGCCCTTTTGATACCACTTGTTGTGGGTGTTGGTGTCGCCGAGCAGGTATGAACCGATTCCGACGACGGCGACGATGCCGGTGACGGCCAGCGCGATTCGTCGGACTCTACGTCGGGGACGTGGGGCCGCGGGGGCGGTGTAGCCGCTCCAGGCCGGCGCGGGCCAGCCGGGGGTGCCAGCGGCATAGGGGTTAGACATCCCAGGTGCGTAAGTTGTCAAGCGGCGGCAGGTGTGCGGTGTGCCCAGGCTTTGTGTTCGTCGTAGCGGGTCCGGTGGCGTAGGCAACCGTGCAGGATGCCGACGAGGCGGTTGCCCAGAGCCCGCAGTGCTTGGTGATGGAGGTCGCCTTCAGCGCGGCGATGGTCGTAGAACTGTCGAGCTCCGGGACTTCGGGTTAGCGCGCAGAAGGCCCACTGGTCGATCGCGTCGTAGAGCCGACGGTTGCGGATGTGGCGGGCCAGTACGGCGCGCTTCCTGCCGGACGCAATGGTCAATGGCGAGGTTCCGGCGTAGTTTTTGCGACACTTGGCGTTGGTGTATCGGTTCGGGTCGTCCCCGAACTCACCGAGCACCCGGGCGCCGAGGATGACACCAAGTCCTGGCAGGGAGCGGTAGATGTCGGCGTCCGGGTGCGTCTCAAAATGCGCGGCCAGTTCGTTCTCCAGGTCGTCGATCTGACGACTCAACTCGACGACGAGCCCGACGGTGGCCCGCGTTGTCGCTGCGAACGCCGCGGTGACCGCAGCCGGTGCTGCGAGTTGTTCGGATCGTAGTGCGGCCTGGATCTCCTGGGCTCGGATGTCGATGTTGCGTTGGCGCCCAGCAGCTTTGAGTGCGGAGCGGATCTTGGCCAGGCTCAGGCTGGATGCTTGTCGGGGGTCGGGTGCATGTCCGAGGATCGCCAACGCGTCGCGGTCGGACAGATCGTCGAAGGCCTCCAGCGCCGCGGGGTAGTACTCGCGTAGTGCCGAGCGCAGTGCGTTGGTGTGCCGGTTGCGGGTCCAGATCAGATTCTGATGCGCCCGCGCGAGGACCTTGACCGCTTCGGCGTCGGGTGTGTCGCCGGCGATCAGACGGTGGTTGTGTCGGTCGGTGCGCACTAGATCGGCCAACAGCTTGGCGTCGGCGGCATCGGACTTGGCTCCCGACACCGCGTGGCGGTCGCGATAGCGGGCCACAGCCAGCGGATTGACCGCGTACACCTGATAACCGGCGCCGGTCAGTGCCTCCACCCACAGTCCGCGGTCGGTTTCGATTCCGACGGCGACCTGAGCGGGGTCATCGGCGTGGGCCGCGATGAGATCGTGCAGTAGTCGAATTCCGGCCAGCCCCTCGGGCAGCCGCCGTGAGGCCAGCCTGTCGCCGGCCTCGTTCATCAGGTACAGGTCGTGGTGGTCTTCTGCCCAGTCGTCTCCGACGAAGAGCATCGCATCGCCTCCTTGGCTCGATGTGGATGAAACCGTTCGAGCCGAAGGACATCTGGCGGCGACCTAATGGATCAGTGCTCGAACCGGCACGACATCCCATGAGCGCTGTAGATGACCTCACCAACCGGCCGGGGCACGATCTAACCCTAGAAATCGACCATCGTTCCAGGCGGCAGGAGTGCTCACCGGCCAGCGGCTCGGTGATCAGCGTCCCCGCGCTGGACGGTTATCCGTTCGAGGCACGCCGATCAACACCCATTAGGCGGGTGTGGCTGGCGGTGGTCGGTCCAGCGGTGTCCGTCCCAGTAGCGTGCTGCGCCGGGGTCGGCGGGGTCGTTGTACCAGCCGGGAGGGACGTAACCGGGAGTCATGTCTCGAAGCGTAACGTCAGTGGGCGTCGCGTTCGTCCTGCTCTAGCCTCTCTACTCACAGGTCGACGCACCCTTCGAAGCTGAGGTCGGTCGGGCTGACTCCGTAGCTTTTCATGTGGTGCTCGCCCCCTTCCTGGTACTTGCTTTCCCGGGGTTGTTCGATCAGCAGGCCGATGCCCCTGACGGCTCATGGAAGGCCCTCGGCCCGATATCGATCCCACGCCGTACGCGCAGGTCTTCAGTTGCCGCCACCGACGTTGACCCGCAAGCCCCCATCGCTGTGCGTGGCCGATTTCGGTTGACGCGCCGATATGATCGCGGGATCGGTGTGCAGAGGGGGCTCTCGATGAACCGCACGGCTGTTCGTGTCGGTCAGGCTACGGCGGCTGGTGCGCTTGTGGCTGCCGGTATCGGACTCGGAGCCTACAACGCCTGGTGGTTGGCGCTGCTGATCGGGATTCCGGTCCTCGTGGCCGGACTGATCATCGTGCCGCGGCCATCGCAACTGTCCGTGCTTGATGTGTTCGAGAGCGGTGCGCCGCGAAGGTCAGTGCCGGTTCGTGTCGATGCACTGACCCGCAGCAGCCGCAGCCCCGACGACCTGCAGCCGACGTTGGTGACCGCGACGATAAGCCCACCGCATGACACCGAGTATCAAGGGCGGTGGATCGTCTCGATGTCTCGCGGTGACTTTGAGGCACTGACCAATGAGCCCGAAACCGCGTTGGCGCCGGACCAACTGCCGCCGCGCGAAGCGGTGCCTGCGCCCCAGTTCGACCGTCTGCCCGGCCCACAGTTGCTGAGCTATTCGGCTGTGACCGTCGTGGTGGCTCTGGCGCTGCTGTTCGGTGTAGGTGACGCCTGGCGCATCTCCCTCGACAGGCCCACGCCGCCCGCACCCGGGGAGGCGCAGACTGCCCCCGGGCACAAGGAAATGAACCTCAACGCCCGCCTGCGCGGGATGATCGAGGCGGTCTCCAACCAGTTCGGTCCGGCGGCCGCCAACAATCTGCTCGAACTCCGCTTCACCGGCAGCGGATCGGACTACGGCACCGTTCTCGATCCGGCCAACGGTGACACGACAATCGTCTACGTCAACAACGGTGGCGATGCGTTCACCACGCCTTCGGCACAGGTTCTGCGTAAAGACAGCACGTTCACCGCCGGCGATATCGCATCTGCCGATCTGACCGCCATCACGCGCAAGATGGGCGAGCGGCTCGATTCTGCGGGCGGACACGTCGACCTGGACAGCTTAGAAATCGAACGGTCGCGTCCAGGAGGTCCGGTGATACTGACCGGCATCTTCGGCAGCAAGACGGTCAAAGCCCTTCCCGACGGCACCGTCGGGGAGATCTTCGATCCGGCAGATTTCGCGGTGTCATTCCAGCGAGCACGGGAGTCCCTGACGCTGGCTGGGATCACACCCTCGGATCGGGTCTTGACGAACTTCGAAATCCGCGGCACCCACCGAGCTACGCCGATCGCGCACGCAAGTGAGCTCCAAACCCGCGGAGGTGTGCTGCTGGAGTTCCAGACCGAAGACCGGTCTGGTCAGATCGTCATCGTCCCCGGAGAACTGCCCGAGATCACTCAGCAGGCCGGCCACGTCGGGTCTCAGACCTTCTCCTTCAACGACATCTCACCGCAAGTCTTCGACTCCGTCCGAGCGCAGGCAATGCAGCGGGGTGATCTCGAACCCTACGAGCGAGAAGCGGTCCACATTTGGATGACTGACCGCGCGATCGACCCGTACCGGTTGGCCATCCGGATCGAACTCGCGGGCGTGGAAGCAGCGACGGGAACCTACTCGGTGACCGGTGAGTTCCTTGCCCCGGATGCGGTTTGACCGTTCAGTCGGATTCTGCCGCTTCGATAGCCCGGCGCGTGACGGCCTCCAACTGTTTGAGCTGTGCCTCGGGTAAGTGCAGTGCGCCGCGGTGGGTGAGTCTGGTGATGATTTCGCGGACGCGCCCGTAGTAGGTGGCCTGCTCGGCCGCAGTGGTGCTGGATGCGGCGTGGTGGTAAAGCTTTAGCGCGGTATCGAGTTCGGACTGGTCGGCCGTTTCGAGGTAGGACGTGCCGACTCTCCTACCGTGCGACTCACACGCAATCCAGGCTCGGCGCAGCCTCGCCACGGTCTGCTGATACGCGTCGGCCAGACCGCGGTCGCCCGGATAGCCGTCAGTACGCAGGGCCTGTGCCTCGTCGAGAGCGATGTGGAATGTCTGGGTGGATTCGACGGTCACGTCGGTGACTGCGGGATAGCGCAACAGCATCGCGGGGTCGAGCTCGTAGGCTCCGTACGCGCCGAGGACGTCGTCATGGCGCCGTGTGGCTTCCTCCCACAGGCGCCTGGCTGCCTCGTCAGACCCGGCGTCTGCGACTCGTGCCGCCGAGCGTGCAGTGGTTGAGGACCCTCTCTTGTGCGCCTCGGGCAGCGCCATCGTCAAACGGCGGAACACTTCGGCGGCGGCCGGGTCAGACTTGACGACCGCGACCCTCCACTCGTCGTGGCCGGTGTCTGAGGCGAAGGTCAGGACCAAATACTCCTGCGTACGCACTGTGAGCCGTCGAGGGTCCGGCGTCGTCTCGTCGGCAGGGCCGGCAAGGTCCACCGCGATGAGCGAGGACAAAGGGCGGCTTGTGAATTCGGCGCTTTCGTCGCCGAAGGATACGGTGCTGTCGCCGACGGTGATCTGTACAGCTCCCGGTGGCTTGAGCCGCCCGTAGGTAGCTGTGCCCAACGCGATGGTGATGAGTGCTGCCACAACGATGGAGGTCAACGCTGGTGCCAACCCTAAGAAATTGAACGCCACCAATGCGATGAGGCCAGACGCGAAAGCGATCGCCGCCGTCGTGGCAGACGCCCGATGACGTTCCGTCGAGTACTCGGTCCGAGCAGTCACCGACACCACCGGTACGTCCTCGGTACAGTCCATCGGTCTCAGCATATCGCCGCAATCCTGCTGGCGCTGGGCATGTTTCTCGACGGCGTCTCGATGATCCTCATCGCCGCGTCGCTGCTGCATCCGATCCTGGTCGGGTCCGTTCGACGGATCTGGATCGGTGTCCTGATGGTGAAAGTCGCTGAGGGGGCACTCATCACGCCGCAGGTGCTTCTCTTCTTGAGCGTTTGCCGATCAGTCACTACTGCGAACCTGGGCGTGCCCCTCGAACGCGTCCACCAATTCAGGGATCTCCCGCAGGTGCTGTCGGAGCACGTCGACGCTGGTCGTGGCGTCATGTCGATCGAGGGCCGCGATGAGTTCGCGATGCTCGCGCTCGATCACACTCAACCTGGCGGGCGCCTCGGCCAGCGTCCGGGTGCCCAGCCGTACCTGGCGTGGCTGAAGTGCGTCATACATTTCGGCGATCACCGCGTTGCGTTGATGGCGGACGATCTCCGAATGGAACACCTGGTCCAGCTGCGCGAACCGGTTCCAGTTGCGCTCGCGCCCAGCCTGCTCCATCTCTTCGATCAGTTGCCGGGCGCTCTCCGGCGCGCCGGCCTGCCGTTGACAGATCGTGCGGAGGGCATCGGATTCGAGCACGAAGCGCGCCTGGTAGATCTCACGCATTTCCACCGCCGTGACCACCCGAACCTGCGCCCCGCGGCGCGGAAGAAGATCGACATAGCGCTCCACCTGCAGCCGCTGCAGGGCTTCACGCACGGGTGTGCGGGACGTGCCGACCCTGGCTGCGAGGGCGACCTCGTCGATGAACTCGCCTTCGGCGAACTCCCCGCTGAGGATCGCGTCGCGGATCCACTCGTAGGCGCGTTGGCCTGCGGATGTCTTGACCGCTCCCGCGACCGCGCGGCTTCCAGGGGTGGACATAGCAATCATTGAACCATTTACACGGTGTGCATTCATCATGTATACAACGTGTCTACAGATATGTTTCGCGCTCTGCCGCATCGAGCATCGAGAAAGGCCGTGATGACCCTCGCCCCCGTAGACCGCACCGGATCGCCGCAGCCCTCGGTTGCGATATGGCTCACCGAGCCGTCGGCGGCGGCCGTGGAGATGGGCGCTCTGGCCGGATACGACACCGTGGTGCTGGACATCGAGCACGGCTTGTTCGATCTGCGAGCGCTGGACTGGATCATTCCGCTGATCCGCGCCAAACGGATGCGTGTGATCGCCAAGGTTCTGGGACCGGAGCGTGGCCCCATCCAGCAGGCACTCGATTTCGGGGCCGACGCCGTCGCCATCCCCCACATCGCCTCCGCCGATCACGCGGCGCAGATCTGTGGATTCGCGAAGTTCCCGCCACTGGGCGACCGGTCCTTCGCCGGCGGCCGCACCTCGGAATACCGGGGATTCACCGATGACTGGGTGACAGCCCAGGACCGAAACACCCACTGCTATCCGATGATCGAAGACGCCTCGGCGTTCGACGACATCGATGCCATCCTGGCTCTCCCCGTGGTCGACGGAATCTTCATCGGACCGTCGGACCTGTCGCTACGCCGGGACCGCGGCGCCTACAGCGTCACCGACGCCGACCTCGCCGACATTCGCCACCTTGCCCGAGCCGCCAACACCGCAGGCAAACCGTGGATACTTCCGGCCTGGAGCGAGGCTGAACAACGCCTGGCACTGGAGGACGGCGCACACACGATCGTCGCCGCCATGCAATACGGCGCGATGCTGGCGGGATTCACCGCCACCATGCAAGGCCTGCAGACCATCAGCCAAGACGTGAGGAGTGCGCGATGACCCTGACCGCCGCAGTCGCCCAGTTCGCCCCGTCCGAAGACAAGGCCGCGAACCTCGACACAATCGTCGACCTGCTGCGGCAGGCCGCCGACCAGAACGCCGACCTGGTGGTGCTACCCGAGTACGCGGTGTTCACCGTACCCACCATGGACGACCGCTTCGTGCGCACCGCCGAAGCCCTGGACGGCCCCTCGGTGACCCGGCTGGCGCAGGCTGGCGCGGAACTCGGCCTGACCGTTATCGCCGGCATCAACGAGAGCGCCGGAAACGGCAAGATCCACAACACGCTCGTCGGGATCCAGGGTGGCGAGATCGCTGCGGTGTACCGAAAGGTCCACCTGTACGACGCCTTCGGATACAAAGAATCCGACCGGGTGATCGCCGCCGACCCCGCCATCCCCCAGCTGCTGCGGGTCAACGGGTTCACCATCGGGATGCAGACCTGCTATGACCTCCGGTTCCCGGAGACCTCACGTGCCTTGGTCGACGCCGGTGCCGACGTGATCGCGCTGCCGGCCGAGTGGGTCCCCGGGCCGCTCAAGGAGTATCACTGGAACACCCTGCTGCGGGCCCGGGCGATCGAGAACACCGTCTACGTTGTGGCGGCCGATCAGATCGCCCCCGCCGGTTCGGGCAACAGCGTCATCCTCGACCCGATGGGCATCCCGCTGGCTGCACTCGGTGAAGCCGCCGGTATCGGTGTGGCACGCCTCGAGCGAAGCCGTCTCGAAAGCGTGCGCACGATCAACCCCGCGCTGGCGCTGAGGCGATTTCGTGTCCAACCGGAGGCCTGAGATGCCTGCGACCACGCCGTTTCTTCGTCGGCTGCGCCGCGCCACAGCCGTCACCGCCGCCGCGGTATGTACCGCTGCGCTGACGGCTTGCGTTGCGCAGGAAGGTGATTACGTCCTGCACTACACGACCTACTCCTCGCCGACCTCGGACCAGTCGGTCACCATGCAGCGTTGGGCCGAGGACGTCGAAGCCCGCACCGACGGCGGGGTGCGGGTGAAGTTCCACTACTCGCAGAGCCTGGTGGGTGCGGACGAGTCGCTGCAGGCCACCCTCGACGGCCGGGCCGACCTCGCTCAGGTCGGCTCGTTGTACTCGGCGTCGGATTTGTCCATGTTCACCGTCATCGAGTTGCCCTTCGAGACCAACAATCCGCAAGTGCAGTTGACGGCCATCGAACGGCTTTACGAGGAAAACGAGACGTACCGCAGGGATTTCGACCGCCAGGGTGTGCAACTGCTGTTCCCGCTGCCGCTGGGGATCAGCGTGGTCGGTCTCGACGAACCTGCGCTCACACCAAACGACCTGGCGGGGCGCAACATTCGCTCGGGAGGCCTCACGTCGGAGGCGTTGCTCGCCGTGGGTGCCAATCCCGTGGCGATGACTGCGACCGATGTCTACGAAGCCATGGAGCGGGGCGTCGTCGACGGGTACACCTCGCTGGCGATCGCCAACCTGCCGACGTTCGGTCTGGCGACGAACACCCCGTACCTGGTCGATCCCGGAATCGGCGCCTATGCGTCCTCGATCGTGGTGATCAACTCCGAACTGATGGAATCCATGCCACCGGAGTATCAGGAAGCGATCGCCGAGGCGTCCGGTCAGGCGGTCGCGAACGGCCTGGAGGAGATGGACAAGCTCGGCGCGCAGGCGTGCGAGAACCTCCGTAGAACGGGCGCGCAACTGTCCGCCATGCCGGCCGACGATGTCGCGGCATGGAAGGAACGTGCCGGGATCGCCGAGGGGTGGGTCAACCGGTACTCCGAGCGCGGTTACGACGCGCAGAGCGTGCTCGACGACTATCGCCGCATCATCCGGGAAGAGACTCCGCAGTCGCAGTACGTCGATCAGTTCTACGCATGCCTCGAAGGAGCAACCCGATGACCGAGGACGTCGCGCTGCCGCGGGCCGTGACGGTGATCGCCCGTGGCATGAGCATCGTGGCAGGCCTGCTGCTGCTCGGCGTCATCCTGTTGACCGTTGCTGACGTCGTGAGCCGAAACGCCCGGGACCGCTCGATCGTCGGAACCGTCGATATCGCCACCATGTTGCTGGTTGCCATCGCCTTCCTGGGCCTGGCCTCAGCGGAGGCCGACGGGCGGCATGTGGTGGTCGAGTTGTTCGAGAGCCGGTTCGGCCCGCGGACGCGACTCGTGCTGTCGGTGATACGTACGGTGCTCCTGATCGCGCTCGCCCTCCTTTTGACCTGGGGTCTGAGCGAAGTCCTGCTCAGCGCGATCGAGCGCGGTGAGACGACGAACGACATCCTCCGGCTGCCCACCTGGCCCGCAAAGTTGGTGTTGTTGGCGTCGTTTGCCATGTTCTTCGTCGTGGCGGTGTGGAAGGAACTGCTCACCTTCATGGCCCTGCGGACCGAATGCGGAGGTGATAACCGATGACCGCCACCACCGGCGTCGTCCTGGTCGTCGTCCTCGTCCTGTTCTTCGCGCTCTTGGCGATTCGTCTCCACATCGGCCTGTCGCTGATGGCCTCGGCTTTCGTCGGGGTGTTGTTGTTGCGCGGCACCGGAGCCGGGCTCAGCACCGTGGCCAACCAACCGTTCTCCACGGCGGCCGACTACTCGCTGACGATCATTCCGCTGTTCATCGTGATGGGGATCTTCGCGGTTCGCGCCGGGCTGGCCCAGGCCGGTTTCGACCTGGCCTCCTCGGTGCTTCGGCGACTTCCAGGGGGTCCCGCGCTGGCTTCACTGGCCGGTTCCGGCATGTTTGCTGCCGTCACGGGATCGAGCGTAGCCACGGTGGCCACCATGGCCCGAGTGTCCACCGATGCCATCGTCCGCGCGGGGTACAGCATCCGCCTGGCCGCCGGGGTGGTGTGTGCCGGTGGGACGTTGGGAGTGCTCATCCCGCCGTCGATCGTCCTGGTGTTGTACGGCGTGGTCACGGAGGAGAGCATCGGGCAACTCCTGATCGCGGGGATCGGGCCGGGATTGCTCACGATCGCGGGATACGCGGTCACCAGCGTCTTGCTGGTCATGTGGCAGCGGAGGCGTGCCGGTGTCGTCGGCGCCGAGCGCAGGATCGAGGAGCCGGGTCCGGGTGCCGAAGGTGCGGCGGCCGGCGATCCGGGGCGCGTCGACATCGCCGGGTTCCTTTATCTCGTCGTCATTTTCGCGGTCTCCATCGGCACGATTTACCTCGGTCTGGCCACACCGACCGAAGCGGCGTCCTTCGGTGCGCTCGCCGCGCTGGTCGTCCTGGTGCTGCGGACGCGGCCCCCGTCGTGGATCCGAGAGATCGGAGAATCGCTGAGGGAGGCGATCGGCCTGACGGCGATGACCTTTCTGCTGATGGTCGGCGCCGGGGTGTTCACCTATGTCCTCGCGTTGAGCGGGGCGAGCAGTTCCCTGGTGAGTGCGGTGACCGCGGCGCAACTGCCGCCGTATCTGGTTCTGGTGCTCTGCCTGGCAATCCTGTTGCCGCTGGGCATGTTTCTCGACGGCATCTCGATGATCCTCATCGCCGCGCCACTGCTGCATCCGATCCTGGTCGGCTACGGGTTCGACGGGATCTGGATCGGTGTCCTCATCGTGAAAGTCGCTGAGATGGCGCTCATCACGCCGCCAGTCGGGATGAACGCGTTCGTCTATTCCGGAGCGGTGCGGGAAGCGGGACTGGGCCGCGTGTTCCGCGGCATTATTCCCTTCATCGTGGCCGACCTGGTGGTGGTCGGGGTGCTGATCGCCTTCCCGGCAATCGTGACGTTCCTCCCGTCCATGTCGGGTGCGCAGTGACCGGTCACGCTCCAGCCCCATGCAGTTGGAGCAGGTCGGAGCGTGGTTCAGCTCTGTACGACGGTGCGGGCGTGTATGGGCGCGTACCGGTCACCGACGATGGTTCCCGGCGCGAAAAGCTCTGAGAGATAGTACGATTCGTCGGCACTGAGGGCGACGTTGGTGGCAGCGAGATTCTCTGCGACGTATTCGATGCGCTTGGTGCCGGGAATCGTCACGACCTTGAAGGGGCGTGACAATAACCACGCCAGTGCCAGTTGGCCGGGCCGGCAGCCCTTTTGGTCGGCCAGCGCCTTGAGTGCGGCCACGGGGGCAAGGTTCATGCCGAGGTTCTCCGCGGTGAAGCGGGGATTGGTGGCACGCAGGTCACCCTTCACAAAGGTCGCATCTGCGGCCAGCGCTCCGGTGAGCGCAGAGCGGCCCAGCGGGCTGTAGGCGACCAGCGTGACCCCCAACGCGGCGCAAGTCTCGGCGATGTCACCCTCGACACCGCGCTCCCATAGGGAGTACTCGCTCTGCAATGCGGCTATCGGATGCACTGCCTGCGCTCGCCGCAAGGCCTGTGGTCCCACCTCACTGAGTCCGATCGCCCTGACCTTTCCCGCGCTCACCAGCTCAGCCATCGCGCCGACCGTTTCCTCTATAGGGACTCGTGGGTCCAGCCGGTGGTAGTAGTACAGGTCGATCACATCGGTGTTCAGCCGGCGCAGGCTGGCTTCGCACGCGGCGGTCACATACTCAGGCCGGCCGTCGATGGCAATCCCGTCGTTGGTTTCGTTGATCCGGGCGGCGAACTTCGTCGCCAGCACCACGTCGTCGCGGCGCCCCGAAATGGCCTTACCGATCAGCTCCTCATTGTGTCCGAAGCCGCGGATCGGGACGCCCCAGGTGATGTCGGCAGCCCCGTAGACGTCTGAGGTGTCGAGGTGATCCACCCCGAGGTCCAGCGCTGAGCGGATGGTCCGTATCGCTGTCGAATCGTCGGCTGGCCCGTAGCTTTGCGACATCCCCATGCAACCGAGACCGACGGGTCGAACATTCAGCTCCGAGTGACCGATCCGCACCCGCGCCGTGCCATCAACTGTCGTCACCGTCGAACTCCTCGCGAAATAAGTGATAGTTTCACTATCAGATAGTACGCCTGGATCGGAGTTGCCGATGAGAAGCGATGCGACGGCTAACCGCAGCCGATTGATCGCCGCCGCCGAGGAGGTGTTCGCGCAGCACGGAACCCGGGCGACTCTGGAGGACGTGGCACGAGCCGCAGGGACCGGCCCGGCAACGCTCTACCGGCGGTTCCCGAACAAGGACGCACTGGTCCGCGAAGTGTTGAGTGAATTCTTCGGCCGCCTGCTGAGGGCCGCTCAGGAGGCGCACGCCGCAACCGACGAGCAATGCCTGAGTGTCTTCCTCTACACCGTGGGCGCTGAACTCGTTCGCAAGAGCGGGCTGTCAGCCTACGTGTGGGGCGACCTTGCACCAGAACCGCTCGTTGAGGAACTCCGACAGCAATCGGCCGCGCTGCTCTCGCGCGCCCAACGATCCGGGGCGATCCGGCATGACGTGACGCCTGCCGACGTAACTGCGATCATCTGGGCGCTACGCGGCATCGTCGCGGCCGGTGGCGCTGACGACCTCTGGCGACGACACCTCGACACCGTATTGCGCGGGCTGCGCGAGTCCGCCTCAGTAGATCGCCAGGCACCATGAATGCCTGCGCACATGTGGATTGAGCCTTGGCAACACATTCGTCCAGTGAGTCCGTTGTTCTCGTTTGTCGAAACACGGACACTCTGAATCCTCGTCATCTGGCGCTGCCAGATGGTTCGTCCAAAGTCTTGAGACCTTGCCGTTCGTAGGCGATCTCGCAGCGGGCACGGCCATCGCCTTTCGCCAAACCTGCGTCAGACGATTGCACCCTGGATGGCGACTGCGGTCCATGCTCCGGCGATGACTGCAAGGGCGAATGCCACCCACAACAGAACCCAGTACACGCGAGCGCCACCACGTACTCTCCAGAGCAGGGCGATGCCCACCCCAAGTCCGTTCGCGGCGACCCCGAGTGCGACCACAGGTAGCGCGAGCAAACACGTGACGAAGAAGACCCCGGAGACCAGCCCCAGGATCACAAGCGCTGCACGCTCCCGCCCCCGTGCGGGATCGCCCCGGCGGCTGAGGACTGCCTCAAGGACGGTGAACCCGAAGAAAGAAGCGACGAGTCCGCCCATCACGGTCAGTGAGTAGAACACCGGAGCGAACGCGAGCGCCTTGTTGTCGATGGGGACGTCGCCGGTCGCGATGCCGAGGACCACCATCCCCAGGAACAACAGTGCGAGCAGGGTGAGCAGTGCGATGCCTGAGACGGGTGCACGATCTCCGGCGCCCTCGGATGCATCTCTGCTGCTCACCGTCGTCGTCTCCTCTCGAAGGACCGGATGGACCTCGGGCTGGGCCTCTTCGCGTTGTAAAGGAGCCAGTGCCTGCGGCGGACGTAGCGAGTCACTGCGATTCATCACAGTGGACTACGGCGGGATGCCAACAAGATACGCCATACTCGCCAGCCGAGTCATGTGGCACGCGAGGTCCTCTCACCTACCACGTCGGGTCGCTGTCATCAAAACGATTCGAAGACAATGACTTCCAGCAAGGCGGGAAAACGTGCGGCCCACGTTCCGTGGCGAGGGCACACGACCCTTCTCGATTCTCCGCGCGCCCCCTAGGCTGAAAACTGGCAAACGCTGGAGGGGGTAATCATGGGATCATCAGAACCAACTGACGCGGTCGCGGCATTCTGCGTGGCGTCGGAGACATGTGACGTGGACGGGATGGTCGCGACCTTGGCTACCGACGTTGAACTGGTGTCGCCGATATCCGGCCGAATGGTGTTCCGAGGACGAGACGACCTGCGTGTGTTGTTGGCGGCGATATACGGAAGCCTGCGTGAGCTGAAATGGGCGGATGCCGTGGGCGATGCCACGGTGGCGGTCGCGGTGAGCGAGGGCAACGTTGCCGGCATTCGGATCACGGATGCGTTGGTGTTCGATCTCGACGAGTCCGGGCAGATCCGCCGGCTCCGGCCACATCTCCGGCCATTGCTCGCCATCATCGTGTTCACGGCGATGCTCGGACCAAAGATGGCCCGACACCTCGGTGTTGTGCGCCGGGCGTTGTCCCGTCCATAGCCCGTGCGCCGGCCAACCCGCGTCGGTGGGCCATGTGAGGGTCGGATCATCTTGGATGCCTGAGCTCCGCCGACGTGTGCGGACCGACTCCCCGCTGCCGGATCACCGCGACCGAATCCGGCCCTGCTCTGCCTGGTTGGAACATCCCTTCGCCGTGCATACGTGGCCCAGCGCATGCGCAGTTCCGATTGCATTGGCAAGCAAGTCGGTCGAAGCGTGTTCAACGCCGCCGGTCATACGGAATAATTCGTCCATATAGGTCCCTATAGAGGGAAACCGGCCGGGCGCTCAGGGGCGACCGCTTCGGATCCTTCGGCGTGGGGCCCGCAGCATTGCCGCCACGCCGAACACGCAACTCAGAGCGGGAGGAGTCACCATGACCACCACCGTGATCGGTGCCGCCGGCACGCCGGGAACGATTGAGGTGACAGCCTTGCAGTCCGAGAGCACGTGCGTGCGCGCCGCAGTCCATGACCCAGGCCGATTCTATGTGGCTGCTGGCGAAGATATAGACGTATATCGTCCGGATCGATTCGTCACAACGCCTCGAAGGGCCCAGTGAGGTGACGGTTCACTTGCCCAGACATGAGCCGGCCAGCAGGCACGGTCGACCACTGCGGCGCGACGCTGCCGAGAACCGTGAGCGTGTCCTTGCCGCGGCGGTGGCACTGTTCGCCCGGGAGGGCCGTGACGTGTCGATGGCCACCATCGCAGATGAAGCCGGCGTCGGCGTCGGCACCTTATATCGGCGATATCCGACCCGTGAGATGCTGCTGCAAGCCCTCACCGAGCGCTCGTTCGAGTTGGTACTGGGCGCGATCGAACGCGTCCAGCGGGAGTGCGGGCCCGCCATCTGCAAACTCGAGATGTTCTACGACGCGACCATCGCGCACCGCCAGGAACTGGTGTTACCGCTGCACGGAGGACCCCAGAACCTCAGTGACGCAGCGAAATTCACGCGCAACCGCATCAGGGATATCGCCGAGGAGATTCTGGAAGACGGACGGAGCGACCGCACCATCCGCGCCGATGTCACCGCGGCCGACGTGATCGGATTCGGCGCGCTGCTCGCCCACACACTCTCGAGTGATCCCCAATGGGTGGCGGTGCTGCATCGGCAGAAGCAGATCTATCTCGCGGGCCTCGCACCGAGCGCCCCGGCATTGGAGGAGTTGCCGACATGACCATCCGAACTGTCCTCGTCGTCGGAGCCGCCGGGAACGCCGCGGGCCATGTGGTGACCTCCCTGGCCGAAAAAGAGGTACGGGTGCGCGGATTCATCCGTGATGCCGAGAAGCGTCAGCAAGTCCTGCGCCGGGGAGCCAGTGAGGTCGCCGTCGGCGACCTCAACCGGGTAGAAGATGTGAAGGCCGCGCTGAGCGATGTCGACGCGGTGTTCTACGTCCCGCCTGCCTTCATCGACGGCGAAGCAGAGCTCGGGGTGGCCTTCGTCGAGCTGGCCCGTGCCGCGGGCGTGCGCCGATTCGTCTTCTCATCGGTGATCCATCCGTCGCTCGGCTTGCAGAACCATGCCGCGAAAGCTCCCGTCGAGGCTGCTTTGTACGACTCGGGCATGGAATACGCCGTCTTCCAACCGGCTTTGTTCTTCCAGAATTATGCGGCCGGGTGGGACGACATCCTTCGAACCGGCGTGTTGGCGGAGCCGTGGTCGAACGAAACACGGTTCTCCCGTGTGGATTACCGCGATGTCGCCGACGCCGTCGCACTCGCGCTCACGGAGGACCGTCTGGTTGGCGGCACCTACGAGGTGGCATCCGCGGGACAACTCGATCGGCACGACGTCGCCGAGTTGATCAGTCGAGTGGTGGGCCGCCCCATCCGCCCGCGCCGAGTCGACCCCGACCAACTGGACGGCATCAAACCCGCGATGAAGGCGATGTTCAGGCATTACGACCACGCCGGGCTGGTGAGCACCGATGTCACGCTGACCGCTGTCCTGGGGCGTCCACCACGGACGATCGAGGCCTACTTCCGGGAACTGGCACGGCGTGGATACCCCGACGGAACAAACACCCACGAGAAGGAGAGTCACGATGAGCGCACCTGAGGACTGGAACTCGCAGGTAATCCAGGAATTCCGCGCCAACGGCGGCCGAGTTGGCGGGAACTTCGAAGGAGCCCCCATGGTGTTGGTTCACCATGTCGGCCGCAAGACCGGAAAAGCGGCGGTCACGCCAATGATGTACCTGCCCAGCGACGACGATCCCGGCACGATCTATGTCTTCGCCTCCAAAGCAGGTGCCGCCTCCAACCCGGCCTGGTACTACAACCTGACCACTGCAGGCACGGCACAGGTCGAAGTCGGAACCGAAACCTACGCGGTCGGTGTCACCGAGGTCACGGGAGAGGACCGCGACCGCATCTACAGTGAACAAGCCCGTCGTTACCCGGGTTTCGCCGATTACGAGAAGAAGACGGCCGGTATCCGCACCATCCCGGTGCTCGCCCTCACGCGCACGTAGCTGTGCCCATGCGTGCCTGCCGACAGGCGCCTGTAACGAGCGACCGCTACGTTTGGACCGGAAACGAGTTGAGAGGAGTCGGGCATGAGCACGCAGACACGTGCCACCTACCGCACGATGGCCGAGGGTACCGCTGAGGACTACAGGCTGATCAGTCGTGCCGAAGAGGCGAACAATGCCGGGTTGGTGCCCCGCGTCCTCTCACTGGTGGAAGCCCTTGCCGACGGTGAGCAGGCCTATCCGATCAGTCGACTCGACCACTCACTGCAGTCCGCGACCAGGGCTTTCGACGATGGTCGGCCAGTCGACTACGTGGTGGCGGCGCTTCTGCACGACATCGGTGACACGTACGCGCCCCATGCTCATGGCGCATTCGCCGCAGCAGTCCTCGCCCCGTATGTGCCGGAGCGGTTGGCCTGGATCGTGAAGACCCACCCCGAATTTCAGCAGTACTACTACGCGCCGCACATGGGCGGCAACCGAGACGCTCGGGAACGGTATCGCGGCCACCAGTGGTTCGACGACTGCGTGGAATTCTGCGAGAAGTACGACCAGAACTGTTTCGACTCGCAGTTCGAGCATCGTCCGCTCGATTTCTTCGCACCGATGGTGGAGCAGGTCTTCGCCCGCGAACCGTGGTCGGTGCACTGATCTGAACCCGGCCCCCGCTCGCGGTCCAACTCTCGTGTGCTTCACGCGGGCACCCGCTTGGAGAAGCCCCCGCGCGATCATCGTCCCGATTCCCCTGTCGTTTCCGTGATGCCTCAAGCTAGGCGGCATTCCGGACGCCAAGGAGATCTCCGTGTCAGGGGTACCGTCAATGCCCCTTGTCAGTCGCTGAAGCGACCGCCCCGGGTGCTCGGAGGGCCTGATCGCGGTGGACACTATGGCGTGGCCCTTTCTGCAACAGTGTTCAAAGTCGAACTCGACGTCTCCGACGTCGATCACGGTTACTACGCCGATCACGCACTGACCGTGGCCCGTCATCCCAGTGAGACCGATGAGCGGATGGTGATGCGGTTGTTGGCGTTCGGGTTGCGCGCACACCGACTCAGCGATCTCGACGGTAAATTGGCGTTCGGGCCGGGCCTGTCCACCCCTGGCGTACCGGACGTACGACTTGCGGACTACACGGGCCGCGTCCTGGAGTGGATCGTCGTCGGCCAGCCCGATGATCGGGTCCTGGGCAAGGCGGCCAGCCAGGCCGACCACGTCCTGTTGTTCCCATTCGCCGCCGGCGTGCCCACCTGGTGGCGCACCATGGAAGCCAAGGTGGCGAAGCTGTCGAACCTGTCTGTGGTGCAGATACCGCACGCGCCCGTGCAGCAACTGGCCCAGGCAGTGGATCGACGGATCTCGGCGCAGGTGATGGTGATGGAAGGTCAGGTGACGATGACTGTGGGCGGTATCGACGTCACCTTCACGCCCGAGCGCTTGAAGTAAACGCCGGAGCCCAGGGGGTGCTCCCCCGGGCAGTTTCCTGCCGCATCCGTGCCGCGCTGGCTCCCCGACTGACGCACAGCAGGTCACGCCAGATCCGGCAACGCCAATGTTGTGTCCTGAAACACCTCGCCTCACCGCCGAGATGTCTTGACGCACGAATCGGCGCCTGCGTACAGTCAACTATACCGAGCGTCATACCTAGTCCGAACCAGTCCCCCGGGTATCCGTGTCGAAACCTTCGCCATACCGGAACCGCTCTGGCGCTACACGCCGGCCGAGGGGATCGTTCCACCCGAAACACGCTCGGACACAACCACAATGTGAACATCGAAAGGAAGAACATCATGCCGCTCTATCAGATCGACACAGTGAAAGGGAGGCTGACCCCGTCCGTCAAGGCGGAGATCGCCAACAAGGTCACCGACATACACTGCCAACTCACCGGGGCGCCGGACACCTTCGTCAATGTCGTTTTCCGCGAGTACACCGAGGGCGATTGCTTCGTCGCACGCAAGCCTGAAGGGCGTTCGTTTCTGGGTGGCCAGATCCGGCACGGGCGCTCCGTGGAAACACGCCAGGCGATGCTGAAAGCGTTGCGGGACATGTGGGTGCAGACCACGGGCCAATCCGAGGCCGAGCTCATCGTCGGCATATCCGAAGTGGATCCCCGAATGGTGCTAGAAGCGGGATTCTTCATGCCGGAGCCGGGCCAGGAGAAGGCGTGGTTCGAAGAGCACCATGCCAGACTCGCTGAGTTGGGCGTGCAGGCCGGCTGACCACTGCGGTCCAGAAGCAGGGTTCCCGTGACAGCGCGGACTGCTCCTCTCGAGAGGAGTGGTCCGCGCTGAGTCGCCTATTTCTGCGCGGGACGATGCCACCGCCCCGGTTCGGGGCTCTTACCGTCTGGGCTCAGCGATGTTTGACAGTGACGTCGTCAGCATGGAGATCGCCGTATCGAAGGGACTGATGCTGCGTAGCACTCGGCTCATGATGAGAGCCCCTTCCATGGTTGTCAGGATGTTGATGGCGATGGCGTCGGCGTCGGCGTCGGAATCGGGCACGGCCTTCTCCACGAGGCGTGCGGACAAGACCGCAATCACGTCGCGAAATCCACGTGAGATCACCGCCGTCAGCGGCTTTGACGCCGGTGTGGACTCGACGACGATGGGTGCCACCGCACACCCTTCCCGGTAATCGCTCGCCGCGATCTCGTCCCGGAAATAGGCGAGGAAATCTGCCACGAACTCCCGTGCGGTATCCGTCCTGCCCGCAGTGCGATTGATGTGGGCGATGACGTCCGCGGTGTACCGCAGCACCACTTCGGTGGCCAATTCTTCCTTACCGCCGGGGAAATGGAAGTACAAAGAGCCTCTTGGTGCCTGACTCTCGGCGATCACATCGGACATCGCGGTGCCGGTGTACCCGTGCTCACGGAAGAGTCTGCGCGCAGCGGTGATCATTCGATCCTTGCTGTCGCTCCGTGTTGCCATACCAACCATGGTACATAGCCAGGAACCCCGCCTGACTGGAAAATACCGGAAGTAACTATGGCGTGCAGCATAGTTACTCAGCGTTGCTTCGGTGTACCACACATGAAGACGGACAAGCACATTACGGATGAGCTTGGCAGGCGGCAGATCTCCACCGGCGCCGCAACGCTATGTCGCAACCTTCTCTATCGGTGCGCCGCAGCAAATCTCGGCATGTGAGCAGTGTTCCGCACATGAACACGCCACCTCGTAGACGAGAGTCGTATCACAGTGCGTGCACCGGTAGCGGTCTCCCGCTCGGCGCTGGTCATCGGCCCCGGGTTCCGGCAACCACGCGAGCCTTTGGCTGGGCAACGCCACCGGCATGACCAGCAGCGGTTGGGCACCGCGGAACGGTCTGAGGTAAGGCATCCCCGTGGTGGTGTCGTGTCCGATGCCCTTGGTCAGGTCACCGGCGCTGCCGGGGAACACCATCATCAAGTGCGGTCCCGCGCGGTACCAGTCTTTGCCTTCAGGCGGGACGGATGCCTCGGGATGCTCGAAGTCGGCTCCGGCTTCGCCCAACAGCATGTAGGAGATGCCAATTCGGTCGATGGTCGGCGTTTTGCCTGCGAACCAGTCGCGGAACCACTGCATTGTGGTCTGGTCGCCACACATCGGGGCCGGCCACGGGGTGTCGGGAGGGGTGGGCATGCACGTCCACTCCGGACTCCCTTCCCGCAGGACCGTCATGTCGTAGTCGATCACGGTGGCCGTCGCGGCAATGTGCGGAGGCGCCGCGCGCAGCGCATCGGCGATCTTTTCCTCGACACTCACTGGGTTCTGATGCGGCATTGCGGTTTCCGTTCTTCTCGGTGATTTTCATGTGTTTCTGGACCGAGGTGAACGCCGCGGATCCCCGGAGATCATCATATGTAGTGGGCGGGCGCCCCGATATGTGGTCGAACTGACGATGAGATCTGACGTCGGGGCGCGAGAGCACAGATCAACGACGCTCGGCCCACCGAGGCGGTAGCCGTTCACGATGCCGTGAGCAGCTACCGATCAGCGGATTCGGCGGCGCTGCAAGCCATCCGATTCAGCGGCCGACAAACTGCGCCGGCCGGCGTGTGGCGAAAGACTCCAGGCCGATGCGCGAATCCTCGGTGCCGAAGAGTTTGACGATGGTGGGGACGAGTTCGGCTTCAGCGGCCGCCTCACCGTCCCGCTGGGCCAACCGGGCGCTGCGCAGAGTGGCCTGAACTCCCAGCGGCGCTTGCGCGGCGATCACGTGTGCGAGTTGAACCGCGCGTGCGATGTGCGCACCATCGTCCAAGACCTCTTGGACTACGCCGATGCGCAAGGCCTCCGCGCTGTCGAACTCCTCCGCCGTCAGCATCCAGCGCATCGCGTTCCCCCACCCGGCAACACGTGGGAAGCGCAGCGTGGCGCCCCCGAAGGGGTATATCCCCCTGGCGATCTCGAGTTGTGCGAATGTCGCACTCTTCGAGGCCACGACAATGTCCGAGGCCAGCAACAGTTCGATGCCCAGCGTGAGGCACTTGCCGTGCACCGCCGTGACGAGTGGTTTGGTCAACCGTCGACCATCCACCTGCCAGGGGTTGATTCCCCCTTCGGGGATCTGCAGCGAGCCGTCTTGCAGGCTGGGGGCGACGTCGGGGAGGTCGAGCCCGGAGGTGAAGCCCTTCCCTTCGCCGTAGAGGACCCCCACGCGTAGTTCGTCGTCGCTGTCGAGCTTGCCGAGCACCTCGGCCAACTCGCCGATCATCTCCCTGTTGAAGGCGTTCCGCTTGTCGGGCCTGTTGAGACCGATGACGAGGACAGCACCGTCACGCGTCACGGCCAGGGTTTCGTAGCGGTCGAAGCTCATGTGACGTACCCGCTTTCTGATGACGGGGCAGGAAATCAACAGGCGAACGGTCTCGGCGACGCGTTTCGGCCTTCGGTCGTCAGTGACGCGGTCTAGACTAAATCGTCTAGACCAAACCGTCAACAGTGTGCTGTGGAACGCTCTTTACGCCGGTCGCCCTATACTCGGGAGCCGCATGGGAACGCGTTGAAAGGCGGGATATGGCCGGTTCGCAGAAGCCTGCACTCCCCCACAAGGAGGCTCTGCTACGCAGTGGAACCAAGTTGTTCTACGACAACGGGTTTCACGGCACCACCGTCGACGCAGTGCTCGCCGACGCCGGAGTACCGAAAGGTTCCTTCTATCATCACTTCGGTTCCAAGGACGTGTTCGGCCAAGCCGTGCTCGACCGCTACATGGAGTTTCAACGCAGTCTGTTGGACAAGTGGTCGTCGAAAAAGAACCTTTCGACGCCCGACAGGCTCGCGGGCTACGCGAAGGACATGGCCCACATGTTCGTCAAATCCGGATACCAACGCGGATGCCTGGCAGGTAAATTCTCGACGGAGGTCGCGGCTTCGTCCGAGGTGTTCCGCGAACAACTGAGCTTCCACATCGAAGCGTGGACCACCCAGGTCGCGGCGTTGCTCGCGTCCGGCCAGGAACAGGGTGACGTCCGATCCGACCGATCGGCACAAGAGATCGCCGAGGCGGTGCTGTCGCTCATCCAAGGAACTTTTGTATTGGCGCTTTCTACTCGAGACAAACACACACTCGCGACGCTCGTGACCACTCTGCGACTGCTCGTCGAACCACCGGAGTGATCGGTGATCTCGCAGATGCTCCCGACTGTTGTCACCTATGCGGTGCTGACGGCCAGCCCGGGCCCTGGCAACATGGCGATCGGAGCCGTTGCCGCGCGGCATGGTCGCCGTCCTGGACTCACCTATGCGGCCGGTCTCCTCGCAGGCGGTTTCGTATGGGCAGTCCTGGCCGCCACGGGGGTCTCCACCCTGCTGGTCGCAGCGACGGGGCTGCTCACCGCGTTGAAGATTCTCTGTGCAGCCGTGTTGTTCTGGCTTGCCTGGAAATCGATGCGCACCGCATTCCGTGGCAACCACCTCACCGAGGCGCCGGATAGGGACGATGCACCGAACTGGCTGGTTCTTGCACGGCGCGGATTCCTCATGCAGGTCAGCAACCCCAAGGCAGTCATCACCTGGACTGCCGTGATGGCGGTCGGACTACACGCTGGTTCCAGGCCCGCAGTTCTATTCGTGACCATCGGCATCTGTGAGATCTTGGGTATGACGATCTTTGCCGCCTACGCTCTGATGTTCTCCGTCGGTGTCGTGGCGCGCGGTTACCGACGTGCCTACAGATGGGTCGAAGGCGCACTCGGGATCGTCTTCACCGCGGCCGGCATACGCCTGCTCACGGCGAGCCGGTTGTAGCGGCTCGACGACGCTACCGAAACCCGCTAGCTCGTCGGCGCGATCCGGCAAAGGTCCGTCGATGGCCAAGAACGTGGGATACGTGTCGTTGACGACATCGCCTGCGCGGTTGAAGCTGGATGACATGAAGGCAGTAGCAGTCGTCGGGTTCTCCGGCGTCTAGGCCTTGGACGTCGTCGGCCCCTTCGAAACCTTCACCTGCGCTTCGCGGTTCGTCGACGACGAGACGTGGCAACTCGAAGGTTACGAGGTCATGCTCGCCTCGGTCGACGGTCAACCGGTGCCGGCGAGCACCGGGTTGGGGCTGATGGCGTGCCCACTGCCCGATCCCGAGCAGGTGGACACAGTGGTGATCCCCGGAGGCGCCGGAGTGCGGCAGGCCGCCGCGGATCCGGCCCTGATGGCGTGGTTTCGCGAGGCCGCGGAACACGCACGCCGGATTGTCAGCGTCTGCACAGGGGCGTTCCTCGTCGCGGAGGCCGGTCTGCTCAACGGCTGCCAGGCGACCACCCACTGGGCGTTCGCCGACGAACTGGCGCAACGCTATCCAGAGGTCAGGGTTGATCCGAATCCGATGTTTGTCCGGAGTTCGCGGCAGGTGTGGACCGCCGCCGGGGTGAGCGCAGGCATCGACGTTGCCTTGGCTCTCGTCGAGGACGACCACAGCACCGAAGTTGCGAAAGCGGTTGCTCGCTGGTTGGTTCTGAGTCTTCGCCGACCCGGTGGCCAAGCTCAATTCGCCGCGCCGATCTGGACCCCCGCGCTCGGCGAGACGAGATCCGACTCGTGCAAGAGGTTATCGAGGCGAACCCGGCGGCTCCCCACACCATCGAAACCCTCGCCACGAGTGCGGCCATGATTACCCGTCACTTCACTCGGGTGTTCACCAGTGAGATCGGCGAGGGGCCCGGTGCATACGTCGACCGGGTACGCACACAGGCGGCACGCCGTCAGCTCGAGGAGACCACCGACACGGTCGCAGCCATCGCTGCGCGTTGCGGTTTCGGCACGCCCGAGACCATGCGCAGAAACTTCATCCGGCTCCTCGGCATATCGCCGGACGCGTATCGCAAGGCCTTCACCTGATCGTGTCGCCGTACGCAAACATCCAGAAAGGCACCACCATGGCTGCGCACAACGCGCCCACCCGCATCGCGATGCTGATCTACCCCCGGTTCACCACTTTGGATCTCATCGGCCCGCAACAGGTGCTTTCGGTGCTCCCGAACACCGTCGTCCACCTTGTCGCCAAGACCAGAGACCCCGTGACAACGGACTCGCATGTGACGATCGTGCCGGATCGCGATTTCGCCGACTGCGAGCGGGAGTACGACGTGGTGTTCATCCCCGGCGGGCACGGCACCAGCGTCATGGTTCAAGACGACGAAACACTGGACTTTGTGCGGACGGTCGCCGGCAAGGCCAGATACCTCTCGAGTGTGTGCACCGGATCGCTGATCCTCGCCGCCGCCGGGTTGCTCGAGGGTTACCGCGCAGCCTCGCACTGGGCCTTTCGAGAGTTCCTCTCCGCCTACGGCGCAATTCCCGACGATCGACGCGTCGTGATGGACCGCAACCGCATGACCGGCGGCGGGGTGACGGCTGGCCTCGACTTCGCGCTGCAGCTCGCCGCGGTGCTGACCGATGAAACATTCGCGAGGACACTGCAACTCGTCTTGGAATACGACCCGGCACCACCCTTCGATTGCGGTACGCCGGAGCGTGCCGACCAGGCCACCGTCGACGCCGCCGTGACTCGGCTGGCAGGAGGCGTCAGCGCCATGCGGCGGGTCGCCGCCGAGCACGCAGCGATGCGCTGATCCGCTCTCGCCCCTCGACACCAGAGATGGAGAAGTTGTGTCCCACAAGAGACTCGCCGGGAAGACCGCTCTCATCACCGGCGGAACCAGCGGCATCGGTTTGGCCACCGCACGGCTTTTCGCCGCGGAAGGCGCCAAGGTGGCCGTCATCGGCCGGGACGCCGATCGGGTGCAGGCCACGCAGGATGAACTGGGCGACGGATCGCTGGCTCTGCGGGCCGACACGACCTCACCCGACGACATGACGGCCGTGGCGGGGCGTATCCAGGATGCGTTCGGCGGGCTCGACGTGTTCTTCGCCAACGCCGGGATCGCATATCCCACACCGTTGTTGGAAACCGACGAGCAACGCTACGACGAAATCATGGACATCAACATCAAGGGGGTGTTCTTCTCGATGCAGGCAGTCGCCCCGATCCTCCGCGATGGTGCCTCGGTCATCCTGAACACCTCGTTCCTCAATCAGGTCGGCAGGCCGGGCCTGTCGCTGTTGTCGGCATCCAAGGCCGCTGTGCGCTCGTTCGCCCGCACGTGGTCGGCCGAGCTTCTCGACCGCGGGATCCGGGTCAACGCCATATCGCCCGGCGCAATCGACACCCCGCTGCAGCGCCGGGGCCGCACGCCCGAAGAAGCGCAGGCGGTCCTGGCCGCTCTCGTGGCCCGCACGCCCGCAGGTCGCGCGGGTGCTGCCGACGACATCGCGCAGGCGGCCTTGTACCTGGCGGGAGATGAGTCGACCTTCATACTCGGTGCCGAACTCGTGGTTGACGGCGGCATCTCGCAGTTGTGACCGAATTGCCCTCTGGCGACGGGCACCTGAAGGGAAGTTCAGGCGGACGTTGATGTCCCGGTTTTCGGGACGGCGGGGTTACGTGGGTCACATCTCAGACCGCAACATGGCCTACGTCGCCGCCCGGCATTCCGCTCGTTCGGGTCCGTCCGCAAAGGAACTCGATGCTTCTTCACACGGCCCGCTCCACACGAGACGCGGCGAGTGAAACCCGGTCCTATCCAGCCGTGATCGCCCTGTGCATGGTGATCACGGTCATCGAGGGATTCAACCTGATCGTGTACGGGTCGGTGGTGCCGATGCTGCTGGCGGACGCGTCCCTCGGGGTCACCGATGAGCAAACTGGCCTCATCGGAGGGCTGGTGTATATCGGCGCCATCATCGGGTCGGTGGCCGCGCCCACGCTGGCGGATCGAATCGGCCGTAAGCGAGTACTTGTTGTGGCGATCTCCGTGTTCGCCGCAGGCGCGATCCTCACGGGGTGCTCGGTCAGCGCCCTCATGCTGGCTCTCGCGCGCACAGTCACAGGTCTGGGAATCGGTGCGTCGCTGACGACGGCGATGACCGTCGCGAGGAACAGCGCGGCAGCCGCCCGCGCGTCGCTCGCGATGACCGTCACGATGGCCGGCATTCCGCTCGGCGGGGTGATGGCGGCACTGCTGGCTGTTCCGATCCTGCCCGCGTTCGGATGGCGTCCCATGTTCTTCGTCGGAGCCGGTACCGGACTGATCATCTTGGTGACCGTCGTATTCATGGCGATCCCGACCGACACCCCGCAGGAACTGGCCGGCCGGTTGTGCTCGACCCGCGAGAAACTCGCGATCCTGTTCACCGGTCGAGGGCTTGTCGTGACGGCAATCGTGGCGGGCTGCGCGATCGCGAACATGGTGTCCTGGCAGGGCCTCAACGTGTGGGCGGCGCAAGCCATGGTGGATCTGGGCTTCACGCTGCGAACGGCGCTGCTGATGACCTTCGTGCTGACCGCCTCCGCGGTCGCAGGATCGTTCCTCACCGCCTGGGCAGCTGATCGCCGAGGGCCGGCGGTTGTCGGGATAGCCACTGCGGGAAGCACATTCGTAGGTCTGGCCGGGCTGCTCACGCTCCCGGCGTCGCTGGTCACGGTCGTCGGATGCGTGGCACTGATGGGAATCGGCGGCCACTCCACGATGAATCTCATCCACGCGACCACCGCGGATATCTACCCGTTGCCGGCCCGTGCATCGGCACTGGGTTGGTCCAACGGCACATCGTTTGTCGGTTCTTTCACCGGGCCGGTGGTGGGTGGCACCGCCATCGCCACTGGCGGTGCGCATGGCCTGTTCGAGGTCTTCGGCGCGGCGGCCGCGGTGTGCTTCCTGTCGGTGAGTGCGCTGTACGTGGCGGACCGCCGAGGACGCCGATAACCCACGGCAGGGACGGATCAATCGGCGAACTCGGAGACCGTCGCGATCGCTTTCCGCTGACGCCCACGACTTTCCCGTCACGCCCTGCGCCGTAGGCTCACGGCATGCACATCGTGACGGTGGCCAGCGCCGCGACCACGGCGACGCTGACGATGGGTCTGGCGGCATATGCAGCATTGATCCTCATCAGCATCGCCGTGGCGATCGGTGCCGCCCGCCGGCACCAGCGAGGCCGGGCGATCGCCGCCGCGGTGACAGTTGGACTGCTCACCTTGGGCGGGCTGGTCATTGCGATTCTCAGCAGCATCGCGTGAACCCTTGCACCGGCAGGAGGGGCGCTTCCTCAGATCGCGGTGGCACCGCCGTCGACGTTCACCAGTTGGCCGTTGACAAAGCTTGAGTCGTCGCAGGCGAGGAAGAGCGCGGCGCTCGCGACCTCCCTCGGTTGGCCGAGCTCGCCTCGCGGGATCATTCCCTCCATCTGGCCCTTCAACGCAGGAACGTCCAGCAGGGCCTGGATGAACGCGGTCTCGACCGGTCCCGGGTTCAGGACGTTGACACGGATCCGTCGGTCCTGGAGTTCGGCGAGCCAGACGCGGGCGAACGCGTGCAGCGCGGCCTTGCTCCCCGCGTAGACGCTCCATCCGGGCCAGCCTTTGATCGACGCGTTCGAGGCGGTCATGATGATCGAACCGCCGTCGTTGAAGAGCGGCAACGCCTTCTGCACCGCGAAAAGCGTCCCGCGGGTGTTGACCCGGAAGGTCTCGTCGAACAGTTCCTCGGTGATCGCACCGAGTGGGGCGGTCGGTCCTATCCCAGCATTCGTGTACAACACGTCGACGCTTCCTTTTTCGCGTTCGACGGTCTCGAACAGCCGGTCCAGATCCTCGAGGTCGGCGGCATCGCCCTGCACGCCCGTCACGTTGCGGCCGATCGCCGCGACAGCCTGATCCAGCGCCTCTTGGCGCCGACCGGTGATGAAGACATATGCTCCCTCTTCGACGAACAGCTTCGCGCCGGCCAATGCCATACCGCTTGTCGCACCGGTGATCACCGCCACCTTGCCGTCCAGCTTGCCCATGTTCCCCACTCTCGAATCGATCAGAGCCGCATGCCCTCTGATGGGGACAACGTCGCCGTGGCACTGGGCGTTCGAATCCCGTCTCCTGCGGCGGATCGAGATTCGCTCCGCCGCAGGTGGACTTGATCGTTAGGTGACCGGCGACTCGTCGTCGGCTGAGCTACCGAGTATCGCGTCGAGCAGCCCCGGAAACGCCTCGTCGAGTTCGGCGCGACGCAAGGTCAGGATCCGCTTGCGCCCGTCGGGCTCATTACGGATGATGCCGGCCTCGCGCAGCACCTTCATGAGGTGTGACTTGGTCGATTTCGGCAAATCGGGGTTGACTGTGCTGCATTCGGCCATCGCGAGGGGGCCATTGGCCAGCTCACGCACAATCGCGAGGCGCGCCGGATCGCTCAGTGCGAACAGGACATCGGTCAGCTTCACGTCGGCGATGTCCGGGTGCGCCAGCTGTGTGACGGCTCTCATGGTTCGATATTAGTTGAACCTTCGCGGGTTGACGGCTACGTTCTTAGAGTTCCACTTTTTTCGAACTGTTCTTTTCGTGGACTCGAGTCGCGAGGTTGCCATGTCCGTTGCCACCGCCGTCACGCCGGTCGTCCGGAGGACCCGAACACCGGCTTTCTGCCTGACCGTTGCAGCGAGTCTCGCCATGACAGTCGGTGCCAGCGCCCCCTCGCCGTTCTACCCCGTCCTGCAACAGCATCTCGGGTACTCAGCGGCGACAAGTACCACGATCTTCGCTGTCTACGCCGGCGCCCTGTTGGTCACGCTGCTGGTCGTCGGGTCGCTGTCCGACCACATCGGTCGGCGCCCGGTCATCTCGTTCGGCTTTGTGGTGCTTGCCGCCAGCATGGTGACGTTCTGGCACGCCGATTCCGTCACGGCGCTGATCGTCGCTCGCATCGTCCAGGGAACCGCCACCGGCTTCTTGATGTCGACCTTGTCAGCCGCGGTCGTGGATCTCGAGCCGAGCAACCGACCGGGGCTGGCGGCCACTCTCAACAGCGTCTTCCCGCTGGGCGGGCTCGCCCTCGGTGCCCCGATCTCGGGCGTCCTGCTCGACCACTCAACGTCGGCACCGGCCATGGTCTTCGGCGGGCTCGCGTCCCTGTACGTGGCGATAGCGGCGGCCGCGTGCCTACTGCCGGAGACGTCCCCTCGACACGAAGGTCTCCTGCGCTCCTTTGTTCCTCGTGTGGGCGTGCCCGCGGCCGCGCGCCCACCGTTCTGGCGCGGCGCACCCGGACTGGTCGCCGGATGGGCCACCACCGGGCTGTACCTGTCCTTGGGCGCACCGCTCGTCGCTCAGGAACTGGGTGGCACCGACCACGCCGAGCAGGGACTCGTCGTCGCGGCACTCGCCGGCGTGGGTTCCGTGACGAGCTACGTCTGCCGCGGCAAGTCCTCACGCGCCTTGACGACGTACGGCACCACAGCGCTCGCTGCCGGGACCGCCTTCAGCCTCGTCGGGCTTGCAGTCGGCTCATTGTGGGTCTTCATCGCTGCGGCGGTCCTGGCCGGAGCAGGGGTGGGCGCTTCGTTCCTCGGAATCCTGCGCTCGATCACGCCGCTGGCCGCACCGCACGAGCGTGGCGAGTTGTTCGCGGCAGTGTTCGTCGTCAGCTACCTGGCGTTCGGTGGTCCCGCCGTCCTCGCCGGCGTCGCCGTACCGCATATCGGCCTTGCCCAGACCACCTACCTGTACGGCGGGCTGGTTGTCGTCCTGTCGGTGGGGGCCTGCCTCCTCCGCGCGCTGGCCACAGAGCAACAAAGTGCACCGGACACAATCGTCCGAACGAATGAAGCAACGTAACAGGACGTCAGCCGGGTGTCGGAACCTCTTTCTTCCCTTCGGAGCACTTCTGAGCAGCCCAGCGGGCACGACTCTCCCGCAGGGTCCGCTGGGCGGACTCCAGGGTGACGTCGCGTGGATCGATCCCCTCGCGCTCGAATCCCCTCGCCGCGATCGGCAGGTACAACAATCTCAACGGGACGAAACGCTCGACGACCGCAGACAACCGGCGATACATGTGCATGAAGCGACGGGACATGTCCTCGTCCTCGGGAGTCCACTCCAGGCCGAACAAGTCCTTCACATGGGCCGGGTAACAATTGACGACGATCTGCCGACGCGCCGCCAGCCACGGCCAGACATACTTCTTCATGACCGGTGGCCACCAGCGCGGGGCCACGCGACGCTCCATGAATTGCTCCAACATGAGCTCCGTTACCTGCGATCTCACCAATTTGTTTCGCTCGATGTTTTCCAGGTACCGCTCAAAATCGTCGTACGTGCCCGGCTGAGCGCTGTCGTCCACACCCAACAGGCTGTACCACTCCTTGGACTCCTCGAAGATCTGCTCTTTCATCGCTCTGGGCATGGATCCGTCGAAGTGCAGCTGCTCGACGACCCGTATCAGCAGGTAATAAAAGAAGGTGACATGCGCGAAATAGAAGGTTTCCGCGTTGAGCGCGTTGAACGTGCCGTCCTTCAATTTTCCTTTGACCGGCTTGTGCATGTTCCTGATCTTCAGCCCGTATTTCTTCGCATCTTCGGGGGCGTCGTAAACCGTGCTGTAGATGTACTCGTGTGATCGCCGTGTTCGCTCTTTGTATATCTTGGCGCGGGCCCGCAGCGAGTTGTCACCTGTGAAAAGAACAGAACCCGCGGTCGCCTGCGCCATCTGCGGCCAAGCGCCGGCAATGGGACCCATGGCGGCATTTCCGAAGAATGAGACATCAAGTCGTCCCCAATATTTCCAAATCAGGGAACCGGGCGGAATGGGGTGTTGAGAAAGATTGTTCCGCGCAAGACTGTGGTCGCCAGTGAGTTCAGGGACCTTCACTTCATCCGGGATCACCGTGTCTGGATCGAACGTTGTCTGCATGATTTTCTTGAAAGCCTTGATCCCCCGCGCCGCCATCACGAACTCCTTGCGTTGCCGATACCGTATGTACTCAACGTCAGTTCTCGGCCGTTCACATACCCGGTATCGGGCAACTGAGCGACTGTTCTCCTACGGTAGCCAGCGCTTTGCCTGACTGTGTGTGATTCGGCGCCCGAAATGCACGCCCTCTCTTTTGCGCGGTGCCGGCGGATCGCCACGGCGAAGTGTTCCTATCCTGCAGGCGACACGTTTCGCCCCTTGCCTCGCACCGGATCGCCATGGCGCACAATGGGCCACGCATCCAACGCCGAACGGAGGAACGGTGCCGGAAATCAGCCCTGTGGCCGAATTCGACTACGTCATCGTCGGTGCCGGTAGCGCCGGTTGCCTACTGGCCAACCGGCTCAGCGCCAACCCAGATCATCGTGTGCTCCTGATCGAGGCCGGCGGCAAAGACAACTGGTTCTGGATCAAGGTGCCGGTGGGCTACCTGTTCACCATCGCCAACCCCCGCACCGACTGGTGTTTCAACACCGAACCCGACCCGGGTCTGGCCGGCCGCAGCATCATCTACGCGCGTGGTCGGGTGATCGGCGGGTGCTCCTCGATCAACGCCATGATCCACATGCGCGGGCAGGCCAGCGACTACGAACTGTGGGCTCGGGCCACCGGTGACGACCGATGGCTCTGGGGTGGCCCCGACCGACCCGGCCAAACACTGGCGATCTACAAGGAGTTGGAGAACTACTTCGGGGGTGCCGACGAGTGGCACGGCGCCGATGGCGAGATCCGGGTCGAGCGGCCGCGTGTGCGGTGGAAGATCCTCGACGCCTGGCAGGCCGCCGCTGCCCAGTTCGGCATCACCCCGATCGAAGAGTTCAATCGCGGCGACAACTCCGGGAGCGCGTATTTCCACGTCAACCAACGGCGTGGTCGGCGCTGGTCGATGGCCGATGCGTTCCTGCACCCTGTCACGCACCGTCGCAATCTCACCGTCTATACGCAAACCCGTGCTCTGCGGCTGCTGATGGACGATCAGGTGAGCGAGGAGCAACGTCGGGGTGCCTGGACGACGGCGCAGCATCGAGTGACAGGGGTGCGGCTGCTCAAAGACGGACAGATTGTCGACGTCCGAGCCCGGCGTGAAGTGATCCTGAGTGCCGGCGCCATCGGTTCGCCCCATCTGATGCAGGTCTCGGGTCTGGGTCCGGCCGGGTTACTCGCGGAGCACCAGGTGCCTGTGGCCGTGGACCTGCCCGGTGTCGGTGAGAATCTTCAGGACCATCTGCAGCTTCGGACGGTCTTCCGCGTCCGCGGTGCGCGTACCGTCAACACGCTCTACCGCAACTGGATCACGCGCGCGGGCATGGGAATTCAGTATCTGCTGTTGCGCTCGGGGCCCATGACCATGCCGCCGTCCACGCTCGGAGCCTTCGCCAAGAGCGACCCCACTCTGGCCAGCCCTGACCTGGAGTGGCACGTGCAGCCATTGTCCCTGCCGAAGTTCGGCGAACCCCTGCACCCCTTCGCGGCCATCACTCCCTCGGTGTGCAATCTGCGCCCAACTTCCCGCGGCCACGTGCGCATGGCCACCGCGGATCCGCTGGCCGACCCGAAGATCCTCTGCAACTACCTGTCCACGGACGACGATCGCGAAAAGGCGGTGCGAGGCCTGCGAATGACGCGGCAGATCATGTCCGCCCCGGCACTGGCCCGATATTCTCCGGAGGAGATGCTTCCCGGCCCGCAGCTGGCGAGTGACGACGATCTGCAACAGGCGGCGCGCGAATTGGGTACGACGATCTTCCATCCGGTCGGCACGTGTGCAATGGGTGCGTTCGACACACATGGTCTGCCTACCTCGGCCACCACAGTTCTCGATACCGATCTGCGCGTCTTCCGGGTCGCCGGTCTGAGGGTGGCCGATGCCTCCGCGATGCCGAACATCACTTCCGGCAACACAAATGCGCCGGTGATGCTCATCGCAGAACGCGCCGCGCGCGCGATCCTGGGATGACTCGATAATCTTCGTGTATGGCCGACCGCACGCAGTTGGGTGCCGCGACCATCTCACGGGTGGTCGAATGGCGTCTTGATCTACCGCTCACCATGTTTCCCCGCACCCCGCACGACGTGTGGCAGGAACTCGCGTCCGAACTGAGCCCCACGTTCTGGAACTCCGACAAGTGGCACGCCCTGGTGCAGACGTGGGTCGTCGAGGTCGACGGACTCACGGTGCTGGTCGACACCGGCGTCGGCAACGGTCGCGACCGCCCGGCCATGCCATTCCTGGCTGGTCTCGACACCGATTTCCTCGAGGCGCTCGAAGCCGCGGGCGTCTCCCCCGCCTCGGTGGACATCGTCGTCAACACCCACGTCCACACCGACCACGTCGGGTGGAACACCAGACGCGAGAACGATCGATGGGTGCCGACCTTCCCGAACGCCCGCTATCTCGTGCCGGAAGCCGACTACCGCTACTACCACCCGGAAAATGCCGACGCCCGGGGCCCCGGCCGGGACGAGGAACATCAGGCGCGACTCGATGCGAGCCGAATCCTGTTCTCCGACAGTATTCTTCCTGTTGACGAGGCGGGTCAGATCCAACTGTGGTGCGATGACTACCAGATCAGCGAGTCGCTGAGGTTGCGGCCCGCTCCGGGCCACACACCCGGCTCATCGGTGCTGTGGCTGGATGCGGGCCGACCGGCGGTGTTCGTCGGGGA
Organism: Mycolicibacterium smegmatis; assembly: GCF_001457595.1. Lineage (GTDB taxonomy): Bacteria > Actinomycetota > Actinomycetes > Mycobacteriales > Mycobacteriaceae > Mycobacterium > Mycobacterium smegmatis. Next base: position 3,511,366 of record NZ_LN831039.1, read on the forward strand.
CCTCACCCACAGCCCCATGCAGATCCACCACCCCACGGATTCATGTGTGCTCGACGAGGACTTCGACCAAGCCGCAGTGACGCGTCGACGCGTGCTGACCGAGGCGTCCAGGCGGCGTGCCGCCGTCATTCCCGCGCACTATCCGGGGCACGGCGGGGCGACCGTGGTGGCACGCGGCGACGCGTTCATGATCGACGGTTGGCTGAACGTCGACGCGTTGTGAAGCTGAACCCCGAAGCCCAGCGCAGTCGGCAGCTCACGACGCGCACCTTTCAGGCGCGTGGAGCGGCAAGCGATTTTCCGTCATCGAATCCGCTCCGACCCCTGGCGGCCGCGTGGGCAGGGTACGCCGTGATTTGCGCCTACGGCCCTCGTACCGCGTCAGAGCGTGGCGGCGGTGGCCTGGTTGTACAGGTCCGCGGCCGCGCCCATCGCGGCCCGGACGGTGTTGTAGTAGTGCGTACCGACGCCACCACTGCGGTATTTGCGCAGCTGCGGGTTCTGGGCGAGCGTCGCCGCGAGAACGTTGTCGCTGGTGCCGTACTTCCTGAACGCATCATTGAATCGGACAATGAACCGGGCGATTGCCTTGTTGGGGTCCTGGCGCTCTTCGACCGTGCCGAAGCTGGCTTTTTCCTGGAACAGGCCGATGACCTCGTCAGCCCTGGTACCGCGGCTCCCATAGGCCTGCACACCACCGGAGACCGCAGGACGAAAACCGGACTCGATCTTTGCGGTGGCGATGATCGTCTTGATCTGGTCTTCATTCAGCCCGGCCGCCTGTCCCTGGGCCACGATTGCCCTGACGACCGCCTGCGCGTCGGAGTCCTTGGTCACGGCGGCCACCGGCGCGGGTGCAGCCACCGGCGCGGGGGCGGGTGCGACGACCGGCGCCACCGCGGCTTCCAGCGCAGGCTGTTGCTCAACTGCGACGGCGGCCTCGCGGTTCGTGGGCGTCGACAGCAGACCCGCCCCACCGATGCCCGTCATCACGAGCACGCCGGCGAGGATCTTCTTCACAGGTTTCTGCGCGCCGGATGTGGCAGGCATTCGGTGTTTCGGCATAGTTCTGCTCTCTTCTGGGGTGTGAACTTGTGGATCCGTGTGCCGGACCTCGTACTCCCCCTCGAAACCCCGCCGCCCGGGAGCTGAGCAGCGTGGCGTGACCGCGCACGGGTCGCGATCCGGTGACTTGTCACCGAAATGGTCGGTGCACGCCAGCAAAATTTGCTGAGCGCGTTGCAGTCGCAGCGACGCACGAACTGGCCGACCTAGGACACACCACACCCGTGGTGCGGATATTCCCGATTTGCCATGTTGTGATCGGCGTCACCCAAACTGGTGCTACTGCACTGTCGCCGTTAGCCGTGAACTGTATTAAAACAATCGCGATCTCGCAAAATCGCACAGGAACCTCACAAGTTTCCTCAGGCGTTCCGCGCATTGTCCAAATGGGACACCATGTTTGCTGAAAGTGCGACTAGAGGTGGCTGTGCGGGGTCGATCCCGGTGGTAACACAGCCAGGTGGCGTTCGAACGAATCGGTATAGCTTCACATCGAATTCTCATACCCTGCAATAGGTTTACCGGAGTCGGCATTGAAACCTGGTGGGAAACAAGACAGTTGATTGCGAGCCATCCATTCCGGTCAGCATCGATCCACGGTGGACCCAACCGGCCCCCCACTGACGCGCCACCGGTGATCGGACCGGCGCAGAACCCGGCCTGCGCGGACGCGCCGGGCACCGGTGGAGTCGCACGCGGGGCACCCGGATTCCTCCGTAGCGCGTCTGCGTAGAGTCGGCCCGTGACCGACGCAGCAACACCTGAGAATCCCTTCGATCTGACCGGCCACGTCGCGGTTGTCACCGGCGGCGGTTCCGGCATAGGCCTGGGTATGGCCGAGGGGCTGGCCCGCGCCGGCGCTGCTGTGGCCATCCTCGGACGCACCGCCTCCCGCCTGGAGACCGCTGCGGAGCACCTACGACGGCACGCCCGGCCCGTTCTTCCGCTGGTGTGCGACGTCGCCGACGAGCAGGCGACCACGGCTGCCATGGCGCGTGTTCGTGGCGAATTCGGTTTTCTGGACTCGTGTTTCGCCAACGCCGGGGTGCGTGGTGAGTTCACTCCGGTTCTGGAGACGTCGCTGGAGATGTTCCGGGAAGTCACGCGCGTCGACCTGGACGGCGTGTTCGTCACGCTTCGTGAAGCGGCGCGCCAGATGATCGAGGCGGGTCGCGGTGGCAGCCTGGTGGCGGTGTCCAGCCTGGGCGCGTTCCAGGGCATGCCGCGCCAACCCGCTTACGCGGCGTCGAAGGCCGGCGTCGCGTCACTGATCGACAGCATGGCCGTCGAGTTGGCCCGTCACGGAATCCGCGCCAACACGGTGGCGCCCGGATGGTTCGACACCGAGATGACCGCGGACGGTTTGGCCGACGAACGCTTCCGCGAGCGTGTGTTGCCGCGTGTCCCGGTGCGGCGGTGGGGTGCCGCGGACGACATCGGCGGAGTGGCGGTCTATCTGGCTGGTTCGGCCAGCCGGTACCACACCGGCGACGTGCTGCGTATCGACGGCGGCTACCTCAAGTTCTAGCCGGCGGGTCGGTCGTCGGTGTCCTCGAGCATGAGGGGCGGTTGCGGGCCCACCGCGTAGACGTGGTCAGGTGTCGCGATGGTGGTCACCACATCCGCGATCTGCCCCGCCGAATGCGGTTCGGGCACATCGGAGTTGACGAACACGACCAATGTGGCGTCGCGCTGCGGGAGGTAGACCGCGACCGTGGCGTAACCCGGGATGTCGCCGTTGTGCCCGCGCCAGCCCTGGACGTCGAAGATCGTGAATGCGTAGTCGACCCCGGGGACCACCTCGGAACCGTTGCTGATCCGCTCGGCCTGTGTGTCCGGCTGCAGCAGCGCACCGCTGCCCAACACCTTGGTCCACGTTCGCATGTCGTGGACATTCGACACGATCTTCCCGGCTGCGTCCGCCCACGAGGGGTTCCACAGCGTGGTGTCCACGATCGCGTCGTTCGGCGCCTTGTTGTACCCGTGCGCATATGGCCCGGGTAACCAGCCATTGCCCGGATAGCTGGTCTGGCTCAACCCCACCGGGCCGAAGATGTTGTCCTGCAGATACTGTCCCAGCGGCACTCCGGCCACCTTCTCCACCACCATGCCGAGCAGCACGGTGTTGGTGTTGGAGTACTCGTACCGGCTGCCCGGTGTGAACTTCAGCGGTTGCGCGAACGCCGACTCGACCAGTTCGCGGGGAGTCACGGCGAAAGCATCTGGCCCCGTGGGTGATTCGCGGTAGAGCCGTTCGATGAAGTCACCCGTCTCGGTGTAGTCAATGAGCCCGCTGCGCATCCGGCCGAGTAGATCGAGCGTGATCACCTCACCGGACGGAACACCTTCGACATACCGGGAAATTGGGTCGCTCAAGCGGATTCGCCCCTGCTCGACGAGCTGTAGGATCGCGGTTCCGGTGAATGTCTTCGTGACACTGCCGATGCGGTGGTGGTTGTCCACCAGCATGGGGACCCCTGTGGCTGTGTCACCCACACCGAACGTCTTCACGTAGTCGATCTCACCGGGGATCGACAGGCTCACGATCGCACCTGGCGCACCCATCTGCGCCAGCCGCGCTTCTATCGCGCGATCCAGCCTCGCGGCCAACTCGAGCGGTTGCGCTGTGACCGGCGGCGGCACAACCAGTGCCAGAATCGCCAGGAGGATCGTCGCCGATGTCCGTGCGGCTCGCATGGTGCAACCTCCACGTCGACAGCGCGCTGTGGCCAGGGGGACGCGCATTCGCGCAGAGCATATCCCCGATCCACGCCCCGGTGTCGGTTGCCGGAGTTTTGCCCGCCCATCGGTCGATGCATTCGATACGGACGTGCGGTAGAACTGCGATGAGGACGTCACCAACGAGAGGATCGCCATGGTCGCCGTGCCCGAGGGTTACGAATCTCTGCTCGAACGGCCCCTGTACGGGCATCTCGCCACTGTCCGTCCTGATGGCACTCCTCAGGTGAACGCGATGTGGTTCGCCTGGGACGGTGAGGTGCTGCGGTTCACCCACACCACCAAGCGGCAGAAGTACCGCAACATCAAGGCGAATCCGGCGGTCGCGATGTCCGTCATCGATCCCGACAACCCCTACCGCTACCTCGAGGTGCGCGGCCTGGTCGAGGACATCGTGCCCGACCCCACCGGCGCGTTCTACCTCAAGCTGAACGACCGTTACGACGGCCCGTTGACCGAGCCACCCGCCGACAAGGCCGATCGCGTGATCATCGTGGTGAGGCCGACCGCGTTCAGCAAGCAGTAGCCGATACTCACCGCCAGCGGTCGGCACACTCCAACAGTTCGGCCTCCACTTCTGCGACCGGACGGTAAAAGTCGCCTTCGGCGGCCGGTGGTTCGCTGTGGACGACGAATCCTTCGACGTCCATGGCCATGAACCCGCCGAGGATCGTGAAGAACGGTCCGACGGCGAGGTCGGTGCGAGGATCCTGCCCCGTGGGTGTCGCGCGGGCCGAGACAACGGCCACCCGCTTTCCGCGCAGCGGGCACACTCCCTCGGCGGCCGGCGATGTCAGTCCGATCACGTGCACGTAGTCCAGCCACGCCTTGATCGTCGAGGGCATCGACGAGTTGTACATCGGTGCGCCGATGACAACTGCGTCGGCTTCGCTCAATTCGGTCACCAGGGCGGACTGCAGCGCCTCGGCAGAAGCCGAAGGAGCCTGCGCATCCTGTGGGCGGGTGTCGGCGGTGAAGTGCAATGCGTTGGTCGGGAGGTGCGGCAACTGCTCGACGTGCAGATCGCGCCGGCGAATCTCCCGGTCGGGCGCACCGGCCGCCCACCGCTGAGCGAACTTCTCGGTCAGGTATCGGGACACCGAAGACGACAGGTTCGCTGAAGAGTCAAGCTGCAGGATGTAAGGCACCACGTGATCCTACGGGGTCGGTGACGGCGCAATATGTTCGAGTGCACTGCGTATGCCTTGACAGTTATATTCCGATGGCGGAATATAACTGAGTGCGCACCGATCCGTTCGCTGTGCTCGCCGAGCCGGCTCGTCGAGACATCCTCGACCAGCTGCGCCTCGGCGAGTCGAGCGTCACGGAGCTCGTCGAACACCTCCGACTGTCGCAACCGAGCGTCTCCAAGCATCTGAAGGTGCTGCGTGAGGCCGGCTTCGTCAGTACAACGGTTGCGGCCCAACGGCGCATATACCGGCTCGAACCGTCCCAGCTGAAAGCCGTCGACGAGTGGCTGGAGGGTTACCGGGCGATGTGGACGCGCAATCTGGACGCGATCGAAGAGCACCCTGAGGGGCCACGGCCTCGAAGGTGATGTCCGCGGGGTCGAGATCGACCCCCGCGTGGGCGGTCGGTTCTTCTTCTCGGACGTGCGCGGTGGTCAGGAAGCGGAACACTGGGGAACATATCGGGCACTGAAGCGACCGACTCTCATCGAGATCACGCCGGAAACACAGGGCTGTTCGGTCGTCCTCACCCACAAGATGGACGAGGCTTGTGCCGAGTACCGCGAACAGACCCAAGCGGGATGGCGCACGATGCTGACCGCGATCGGCCAGATGCGACGGCAAGTCGCTGACAGCCGGTCAGTTGTCTTCGTCGTCGTTGCGGTGTGCTGCCTCGATCACCTCAGGTGGCACCGGCCGCTGCAGCCAGGCCCGCATCCGCAACAACCCGCCGGCGATCGTCCCGATCGCGAGTATCGCGATGACGATCCAGAACGCAGTGGACATACGGCGATTGTCTCCCGTGCGACAGGAAAAGCGCAGGCAATAGCGCAAGGGCGTAGCCAACCACTTGTGCGGCGCGTGGATGGCCTACCGGGCCGGCCCCGCATCGAGGTTGGCGCGCGCCCATTCCTCGGCGGTCGTCGTGGCGATGCCGCGGGCCTCGTTGAACGTGCCCGATTTCGGCCATGCGACGCCTTTGCCCTGCGCAAACGCCGCGCGGTACTTGGCCAGACCGTCGTCAGGACGACCAGCTAGCTCCTCCAGCAGGTACGCGACGGTCCATTCGTTGCGGGTCACGGGCACTCCCCTGACCTTCTCGACGATGTCGGCGAGTTCGCGGTAGGAAATCGTATCTCCTGCGACATAGACGACCTGGTTTGCGATACGCGGGCGGGTCTGGATGATTTCAGCGGTCAGGACACCGATGTCCTCCGGGGTGGTGACGGTGACCTCGGTGTCCCAACTGCCGAGCGCGTTCACGGTGTTGGCGGCGAGGTCGACAACCCCGAAGTCGGGCTCGAACAGGAAGCTGGTGAACATCCCCGTCGACACGATCACCCATTCGGTGTCGTCCTGGGCGCGGAGCATGTCCCTGACGTCGAGTTGCTCGTCGAACAGATCCTGCGGGCTGCCATGACCGATCGCGTCATAGTCGACACCGAACTGCCACGGAAAATACCGGGAAACACGCGCCGCCAGCGCTGCCTCGGTGATCTTCCGCTGAGTACCGGGCCCGGCCGCAAAACCGATGCAGCTCACCACTGTGTCGTACCTGCTGAAGACAGCCGACAACTCCGACACCGTTGCCGTTGCCACGTCCGCCTGTTCTACCTTCGCGCCCAGCGCGGCCAGTTCGTCTCGCAGCCGGGCGTGCCGGGGAGTGCCGGACGGCCTCAGCAGTACTGTCACCTCGGGGGCATCGTCGCGCCGAATCAGCGCAGCGACAACACTGCCGCCGAGCTCGCCGGCGCCGATGACAAGAATTTCTTCATGGTCTGATGAGTGTGATGCGGTCATACCTGTTCTCTCGGTTGGTGTTCTGGGCTCAGCGCCGAGCCATGTTCCCGGAAGATGCACCAGCGGTTACCATGTCGGCGAAGAGCCAGGGATGATCGGGTGGGAACGACTTCCACGTCGCCGTTGTCGAACTCGAACCGACTGCGAAAACACACGTCCGCAACGGCAAGGTCACCCGATACGGCCACGTGCGGGCCATCGATGATGGTGTTGTCCAGCGCCACAAGCTTTGTCAACGTACGGTCCCAGATGGCCGCATACGATGCAGCCGAGCGGCAGAGCGCGCGATCGGGATCGGCGTTGTCGTGGAGTAGGACGTCAGCGCTGTCCCAATCATAGAAGGAGTCGAGCAGGCGACGGAAGTTGAACGTCTCACCACGTTCCAGGTGCCAGCCGTCGGTGACCCACTGAGAGACGAAGGCACGAAGTCCAGCGAGGGTTTCCGTTGCGGCATCGTTGGGTTGTTCAGCCGAGGTCGTCATCCGATCACCTCCTGCGATCGAACACTGTTGCGGTGAGCCAGCACCCAGACGGACAGACCTGTGAGAACGCATCCTGCCATCATGTAGAGAGCCACACTCGGCCAGCCGAAACTCGACAGCAGCGCGGTGGCCGTCATCGGTGCGAATGCACCTCCGATCACCGCGCCGCTCTGAATACCCAGCGAGACACCCGAGTACCGGACTTCGGTGGAGAAGGTCTCGGCGAAGAATGCCGGCTGTACTCCGTACATCAGGCTGTGGAGCACGCCCAGTCCGACCACCATCGCCACGGTGATGAACCAGAACTGCCCGGTCTGGACGAGCATCCAGAAGGGAAGGGCGAACACCGCCAGCCCGAACGCTCCACACAGGTACACCCGGGACCGCCCGATCCGGTCCGACACCGCACCGGCCAGTGGCAGCGCCAGCACCTGCCCGGTGGATCCGATGAGAACAGCGGCCAGCATGGTGCTCTGTGACAGGCCGAGAGTGCTGGTCCCGTAGGAGATCACGAATGTGATGAACAAGTAGTAGGTCAGATTGATTCCGATGTAGCTTCCGGCGGTCAGTGCCACCTCGGCCGGGTAGGTGCGAAGCACCGTCCAGACGGGTGAGCGCGTCTTTGTGACCACGACGGGCGCAGACTGTCGGAGTTCTTGCAGTCGCCGGAAGGACGGGGTGTCCTCGAGTTTGACGTGAACGTACAGGGCCAGACCGACCAGGATGAGACTCATCAGGAACGGGAGGCGCCAGGCCCATTCAATGAGTGCCTCGGCGGAAACGCAGGCTGTCAACAGCAGGAAGATCACGTTGGCCAGCAGCACGCCGCCGGGGGCGCCCAGTGATGAGAAGCTGCCGTAGAACCCCCGTCGGCGGGGTGGTGCGGCTTCGACGGCCAGCAGCACCACTCCCCCCATCTGCCCGCCGATGGCGATGCCCTGCACGAACCTCAGCACGGTGAGTGCTACGGGTGCGAGAACGCCCACGGAGGCGTAGGTCGGCAGGACACCGATGGCGGTTGAGGCGATGCCCATGGCGATCAGGGCGATCACCAGTGTCTTCTTCCTGCCGATGAGGTCACCGAAGTGTCCGAACACCACGCCTCCCAGAGGTCGGGCCAAGAACCCGATCCCAAAGGTGCCGAACGACAGCAGAACTCCTGTGACAGAGCTCATCTCGGGGAAGAAGACGGCCGGGAAGACCAGCGCGGCCGCCAAACCGTAGATGAAGAAGTCGTAATACTCGATGCTCGCGGCGGTGGCCGCGATCGCGGCCACCCGGGTGACGTCGCGGTCGAGCACGTCGATCTCGTCGAGGTGCTGTTTCGGTGAAGTCACGACAGTTTCACCCGGCCACGGCGATGACCTTGGTTTCCAGGAACTCCTGGAAACCCTCGACGCCGGATTCGCGGCCGAGACCGGACTCTTTGTATCCACCGGACGGCACGTCGTGCCCGTAGAAGAAGCCTCCGTTCACGGCGACCATGCCGCTGCGGATCCGGCGGGCGACGGTGACCGCAGCGTCCTCGTCGCCCCACACGTAGCCGGCCAGGCCATAGGACGTGTTGTTGGCGATGTCGATGGCGTGTTCCACATTGTCGTAGGGAATCATCGCGAGCACGGGACCGAAGATCTCTCGCTGCGCGATGGTCGAGTGCGGATCGACATCGGCGAACAGAGTTGGCTCGACGAAGAATCCGCCGCCGAAGCCGTCGGGGATCCTCCCGCCGGTGAGCAAGGTCGCTCCTTCAGCGACACCTTGCGCGATCAAACCCAGCACACGATCCTGCTGTACCTTGCTGATCTGAGGCCCCTGTACGATGCCGGGATCGGTGGGGTCGCCGAAAGGCATGTGCTCGAATGTGATCCGCGCCAGTTCCCTGGCCTCGTCATAGCGTGAGCGCGGCACCAGCAACCGCGTGGGCAGCACGCACCCCTGACCGGCGTTCATGCAGACCACCCCTGCTGCCTGCGGCACGATCTGGGTGAAATCTGCGTCTTCGAGCAAGATGTTGGCCGACTTGCCACCGAGTTCGAGCGCCACACGGGCCACACGCCCCGACGCGTCCGCCATCAGCTTCTTGCCGACCGCGGTGGAACCCGTGAAGTGCACCAGATCCACTCGCGGATCGACGGCGAGGCGTTCGGCAACTGCGTTGTCCGACGGTGTCACGACGTTGATGACACCGGCCGGGATATCGGTCTTCTCGGCGATCAATCTCGCCAACAAGGTGGCATGCCAGGGTGTTTGAAAGGCCGGCTTGAGGACCACGGTGGCGCCCGCCGCCAGTGCCGGCAAGATCTTGGTCATCGCGGTCTGCAGCGGGAAGTTCCACGGTGTGATCGCCGCAACCACGCCGATCGGTTCTTGACGGATCACATGGCGGGTGCCTGACGCCCACGGGCGGTCCGGCATCGTGTGTTCGTATTCGAAGTTGGTGGCCATGTCGGCCCAATACGGTATGGACGAGATCGGCCAGTCCGAGTGGAACGTGTTGGTCGTCCGCACCGCCACTCCGATCTCGGCCACCGCGGTGGCCCGGAACTGATCGGCGGATTCGGCCATGGCCTTGTGCAACTGCAGTAAGCAGTGGCGCCGGAACTCCGCGTCGTGTGGCCAGCTCGATTCATCGAAGGCCCGCCTGGCGGCGTCGATGGCACGGTCGACGTCGGCGGCGCCGGCATCGGCAACGGCCCCGATCACCTGCCCGGTTGCCGGGTTGACGTTGTCGAACGTCTTTCCGTCGGAGGCGGTGACGAGTTCGCCGGCGATGAGCATCGCCTCCTCGCCGTGCACGCCCCGCTTCAGGGCCGCCATGGTGGAGTCAGTGGGATCTTGCGCACCCCACAGCCCGCCGAGCACGCGCTTGAGTTCGATCAGATCGAAGCTTGTTGTCATGTGGGTTCCTCAGGCTTCCGGATCGTGGATGATGACGCCGCGGATGTTGACGCCGGCGCGTAGGTCGTCGTAGCCCTGGTTGATGTCTTCCAGGCGGTAGCGGGTGGTGATCAGCTCGTCCAGCTTCAGCTTTCCCTCGTCGTAGAGGCGCAGCAGACGGACTATGTCGTACTGCGGATTCGACGATCCGAACAGACATCCTTTGATGGTCTTCTCCATCAAGGTCATCTCCATCCCGGAGACATGAACAGTCAGCTTGGCCGGGTCGGCAAGGCTGGCGAGGCTCACGGTGCCACCTTTGCCGATGACGTTGAACGCATCGCTCACCACTTTCTCGTCCGGTGTCCCGACGAAGATCAAAGCGCCGTCCGCCATCTGACCCCAGGTGATCTCGCGAACGGCCTCATGGGCCTCCTCTGCGGTGGCGAACGCGTGTGTTGCGCCGAACTTCAGCGCCATATCCCGTTTGAATTCGACCGGATCGACCGCGACGACGTACCTGGCACCGGCCATCACCGCGCCTTGAATCGCGTTGATACCCAAACCGCCGATGCCATAGATCACTGCGGTGTCACCGGGCCGGATGCCGTTGTTGTACACGGGCCCACCCCAGCCGGCGGGTACACCGCATCCGACCAGCACCGCAGTCTCCAGGGGTATCCACTCGTCGACTTTGACGACGGAGTGCTGAGACACAGTGGTGCGTTCGGCGAAACTCCCCAGGAGGCAGAGGCTTCCGTAATCGACACCGTCTTTGTGGAAGCGAAAGGTGCCGTCGGGGAAACGTCCGTCGAGAATCGTCGCTCCCATGTCACAGAGGTTCGAACGGCCGGTCGCGCAGTATCGGCAGGTGCCGCAGTTGGGGATGTAGCTGCACACCACGTGGTCGCCCGGTTTCACCTTGGTGACGCCGGGTCCGACGTCCTCGACGATGGCCGATCCCTCGTGCCCACCGACGATCGGGTACCTCGGGGGCATGTCTCCGTCGGTCAGGTGCAGATCGGAGTGACACAGACCGGCGGCGACGTTCTTGAGCAGGACCTCACCCTCTTTGGGGCCGTCGAGCTCGAGCTCCATGATTTCGAACGGTCTGTTCACCCCGAGGCTCACGGCGGCTTTGGTTTTCATCTCGGACGGTTCCTTCCACGAAATTTTGTGACGAGAACACCGAAGCGGTGGAAAGCCAATCGGCCGACGGTCGTGCGAAGTGAACATCGCCGGACCCAGGAGGTCGATGTGGCTGGGATCACTATGCACGATCGTGTCATTGGTGCGCAATAGCGGTCCTCTTTACGTAATTACGTATCGATCTGTCATGTCGCGCCGAGGGGTCTCGGTCAACTATGTAATTACGTAACTAAACACGTTATTGCGAAATTCCCGCGAACGTGCCAGAGTGATGTGGAGCACTCCGGGAGAAAGGCGGACATGAAGGTCTACGAGCAGGTGGCCAGACAGCTGTCCGGGCATTCGGTGGACACGGTGTTCGGGCTCCTCGGTGACGCAAACATGTACGTCTGCAGCGCATTCGAGGCGGCGGGCGGCCGGTTGGTGCGGACGTCACACGAGGCCGGCGCCGTCAGCATGGCCGATACGTACGCACGAATGACCGGCCGGTGGGGAGTCGCCGCGGTCACCCACGGGCCTGGCCTCACCAACGCGCTCACGCCGCTCGTCGAAGCCGCTCGCTTCCCGAGTCCAATTCTGCTGATCACGGGTGACACCCCGGCCGAAGCGACCCATATGCAGCGCCTCGACATCGCCGCGCTCTGCGCATCGGTGGGGGTGACCCACGAGAGGATCCACCGGCCGGACACTGTGCGCCGCGACTTCGCCCGCGCCGTGCAACGCCTCAAATCGACGAATGCTCCTGTTGTGCTCAACGTTCCGCTACCGGTCAGCCTGTCGGACGTTGATTCACCGGACACCGTCTCGATCCCGTCCGCGGCCTGGGCGCCGTCGGCGCCGCATACCGACGAAGAGGCGCTGGACGCCGCCTTGGGGCTCGCAGCGTCTGCATCGCGCCCGGTGGTTGTCGCGGGGCGAGGTGTGATCGAAAGTGGCGCAGAAGCTTCGGTTCTCGACCTGGTCGAGGCGCTCGACGCGGGCCTGTTCACAAGCGGACTCGGTCTCGGCCTGTTCACCGGACATCCGCGTCATCTCGGGATCATGGGCAGCATCGGCCACGACGAGGCCACTCAGGTGCTCGCCGACAGCGACTGTGTGATCGCGGTCGGCGCCAGCCTGAACAAGTACACGAGTTTCGGCGGTGAGCTCTTCGAGGGTAAGTCGCTCATCCAGATCGACCGCGACCCAGTGAAACTGGGCTGGTTCGTCACCCCGACCTGCGTGGTCGCCGGAGATGCGCGAGCGGTCACCGCGTTGATGGCCGACAACATCCGGGAGGGGCAACTGCCCGAGAAGAAACAGTGGAGACAGCGGTGTCACGAGGCATCGGCTGCCATGGCGCAGTGGACACCGCCCGACGATCGGACCGGCACCGACACCCTCGACATCCGCGTCGCCACCCAGCATCTCGACGCTCTGCTCCCCCCGGGCTGCGCCATCATCAGCGACGTCGGCCGGTTCATCGCCGGGTCCTGGCCGTACATCACCAAGGCCACGCCCGGAAAGTTCACGGCGATGACGGGGTTCGGCTCCATTGGTCTGGGGCTCGCCGGAGGGATCGGCGCTGCGGTCAGCGATGTCAGCGACGTGACCGTGGTCCTCGTCGGGGACGGCGGATTCATGATGAACGTCTCCGAACTCGCCACGGCAGTTCGCGAGAGGTTGCCCATGGTCATCGTGGTGTACAACGACGGTGCGTACGGCGCCGAGTACCAGAAGCTCGTCAATGAAGGCTTTCCCGCACACCACTCGTACAACGAGTGGCCCGACATCGCGCGAACAGCCGCCGGAATGGGCTGCCGCGCCTTGACGATTCGCAAGCCCGAGGACTTCGAGTCCGTCGGAGAAGCGATCACCCGGCTGTCCGGGCCCCTCGTGCTCGACATCCGTCTCGATCCGACCCACCACCTGAACTTCTGAAGGGACCACCCACCGTGACCGCTCCCCTGCGCATCGATCGAGCCGGCCGGGTCCAGACCTGGACCATCGACGTCCCGGATGCGGCCAATGCCATCACCGGTTCCGATTTCATCGACGCCTTCGACGCCGCCGTCGATGCCGCGAACGCCGACACCGACATCTCTGTGGTGATTCTCACCGGTGCCGGGCGCTTCTTCTCCGCGGGCGGAAACGTCCGTGACATGCGAGACCGCACAGGGGTTTTCGGACTGGGTCCGCTTGACCAACGGCATGGTTACACGTCGGGCATCCAGCGTGTCCCGCGCGCCCTGCAGCGCTGTGAAGTTCCGGTCATCGCCGCGGTGAACGGAGCGGCGATCGGTGCGGGATGTGACCTCGCCGTCATGTGCGATCTGCGCATCGCCGCGGAAAGTGCCTTCTTCGCAGAGAGTTTCGTGCAGCTGGGGTTGATTCCAGGCGACGGTGGTACGTGGTTCCTGCCTCGCGCGGTGGGCTGGGCACGCGCTGCGGAGATGACGTTGACCGGCGACCGCGTGGATGCTGCCACGGCGTTGTCGTGGGGCCTTGTGAATGAGGTGCTGAGTGACGACGAGCTGTTGCCCGCCGCTCACCGACTCGCCGAACGCATAGCGAAGAACCCCGCGCCTGCAGTCCGGATGGCGAAGCGGCTTCTCCTCGAGTCCCGCACGGCATCGCTGGACTCGACGCTGGCGCTGGCGGCTGCCCTGCAGCCGCTCGCCCATCAGGATCCCGAGCATCACCGCCGCGTCGCCGAACTGACGCGCTGACAGAATCGAGTGAGGATTTGACAGGCAACACAACAGACTTCAGCTGTCCGGCGGTGGCGCCGGGTGCCCTGGACGGCGTCACCGTCCTGGACCTGACAACGGTGGTGATGGGCCCGTTCGCCACCTCGATGCTCGGTGACCTCGGGGCTGAGGTCATCAAGGTCGAGGCGCTCGACGGTGACATCACACGGCGCATGGGCCCGCAGCGCAATCCCGGTATGACCGCCTTGACACTGGGTTTGCAGCGGAACAAGCGCAGCATCGCATTGGACCTCAAAACCGCTGAAGGAAAAGAGGTTCTGGCACGACTGGTGCGTGAATCCGACGTCGTCGTCTCCAATTTGCGGCCCCAGTCACGTGAGGACCTCGGGCTCAGCTACCCGGCCCTCCGCGCGATCCGCGCGGATGTGATCCTGTGCACCGCCCAGGCCTACGCCGAGGCGAGCCCACAACGCAACGAGCCCGCCTACGACGACATGGTGCAGGCCGCATCCGGGCTGACCTCTCTGGTCGAGGCCGTCGACGGTGTTCCCCGCTACGCGCCCTATGTCATCGCGGACAAGGTGAGTGGGCTCTACATCGTGATCGCGGTGCTCAGCGCATTGATGCACCGTGCAGCGACCGGCTCCGGCCAGCACGTCGAGGTGCCCATGGTCGACGCGATGGTCCACTTCAACCTCGTGGAGCATCTCAGTGGGCAGACATTCGCACCGCCGGCCGGGGATTTCGGCTGGAAACGGGTGCTGGTCCCGGAGCGTGCCCCCTACCGGACGTCTGACGGATACGTCTGCATCCTGCCCTACACCGACGCCAACTGGCGGGGCTTCTTCACGCTCACCGGGCTGACGGACCTCCTGACCGACCCCAGGTTCACCGACGTCGACAAGCGACATCAGAACATGGGTTACCTCCACTCCATGATCAGCCGGATCACGCCGCAGCGCTCAACACAGGAATGGCTGGATCTGTGCCGGGACAACGACATTCCTGCTGCGCGTCCCCTCGACCTGACCCGTGTCACCGAAGACTCGTACGTGATGGATCACGGTGTGCTGCAGCGAAACAGTCATCCCACCGAGGGTGATTACTTCAGCGCCCTGACGCCCCTGCGGATGAGCGGGTCGCCTGTGAGCCTTCGCCGCCATGCCCCCATATTGGGTGCCCACACCGCAGAGGTGTTGTCCGAGCTGGGGTACACCGACGACGAGATCACCAGCCTGTCCGACAACGCAGTGGTGGTGATCAAATGACTGCTCCCACGATGTCCGCGGTCGTACCCGATCCTGCGTGGCGGGACCTGCGGCAGCAGGTTCGCAGTTTCCTCGCCGACCAACTCGCGGCGCACCGGTTCGAGCCAGGTATCGACGGCTGGCTCACCGGATGGTCCGACACCTTCAGCCGGTCGCTTGCCCAGCAGGGCTGGGTCGGCATGACGATTCCCCGTCAGTACGGTGGGCACGGGCGCAGCCACTTCGAGCGCTTCGTCGTCACGGAGGAACTTCTGATCGCCGGGGCCCCGGTGGCGGCGCACTGGATCGCCGACCGCCAGGTGGCGCCGTCGCTGCTGCGATATGGCACCGAGGAACAGAAGAAAGAGCTGCTGCCGGAGATCGCCGCCGCCCGGTGCACGTTCGCGATCGGCATGAGTGAGCCCGACTCGGGCTCCGACCTGGCGAGCGTGCGTACCCGCGCCGTCCCCGTCGACGGCGGTTGGCTCCTCAATGGCACCAAGGTCTGGACGTCCGGAGCGCACCACGCCGCCAAGATCCTCGTTCTGGCCCGCACCAGCGGCAGCCACGGCGACCGTCATCGGGGACTCTCGCAGCTCGTCGTCGATCTCCGGGCGCCAGGCGTCGAGATCGTGCCGATCGAGTCGCTCGACGGTGGCCATCACTTCAACGAAGTGGTGTTCACGGATTGTTTCGTCCCGGCCGAAGGCCTGCTCGGCGCCGAGGGGCAGGGCTGGAAGCAGGTGACAGCGGAGCTCGGCTTCGAACGCAGCGGACCCGAGCGGTTCCTGTCGACCGCACTGGTGGTGCGGCTGTTGATCGAACATGTCACCCGCGGCGAAATCAGCCCGGAACCGGTGCTGGGGCAGTTTCTGGCCCGGCTGCACGGGCTGCACCAGATGTCGCTGTCGGTCGCCGCCGCACTCGACCGCGGCGAGAACGCCGATGCGGCCGCGGCGATGGTTAAGATGCTCGGCACCGCCACCGAGGGCGATCTCGTACAAACTGCCGACTATCTCACCGCGACACTGTCGGGCCCTCTGCGTGACGCCGTGACGTGGGCGACCGTGCAAAGGCCGGGATTCACGTTGCGCGGCGGCACAAACGAGGTTCTCGCAGGCGTGATCGCGAGAGGATTGGGGTTGCGATGACAACGTTGGAGGCCATGGTCGATCGAGACCTGCGGGCACTGATCGACTCGGTGCTGGCGAACCACGCCTGCCATGACGACCAGAAGCTGTGGCAGACGTTCGGCGAGCTCGGACTCGCCGACCTGACGCAGAGCGAGGAGCGTGGTGGAAGCGGCGCTTCCTGGCCCGAGGCGGCAGCGCTGGCACGCGCACTGGCTCGCCGCGGTTGCAGGCTGGAGGTGTCCGAGAGCGACCTCGTGGCGGGCTGGCTGCTCGAGCAGGCAGGTGCACCGCCGCGGCAGGCGTTACGCATCGCACTCTTCGACGACGAACACATCAACGTGCCCACCGCATCCGGTCTCGTCGAACGCGTCGCGGTGGTCGGCCATGACGGCGAGGAGTATCACGTCAGCGACGTCCCCGTCACGGACATCGGCGGTGACAGGGAGGGTGATCTCCACCGTGACGAAGACCGTCGCGATCGCCACCTCATCACCCGGGAGACCTTCGAGCTGGCGCGGACGCGTCGGTCACTGGTGCGGGCCATCCAGATCAGCGCGACGCTGGAGACCATAGCGGAGCTCGCGATCGAGTACGCGCAAACTCGCGAGCAGTTCGGCCGCCCCATCGGTAAACAGCAAGCCGTGCAACGCATGATCGCCATCATCGCCGGAGAGTCGGCACTGGCGCGTGCTGCGACCGACGCCGCGGTGTTGGCCGTCTCCGACGACGCCACGCCCGCAACGCAGGTCGCCGCCATGGTCGCGGTCGCCCGCTCATGCTGTGGACACGCAGTCGATCCCGTCATACGGAACGCCCACCAGGTGATCGGTGCCATCGGAACCACCCGCGAGCACCCGCTGCACGTGTTCACCTCCGCCGCATTGGCTCTTCGCGACCGAGACCGCTCCACTCGGGAATGGGATGCCGCTGTACTCGACTTGACCATTCAGGCACAACCACTCAGCGACCTCGACCTCACGCCGGTTCGCACCAAATGAAAGGATCAACGATGACCGACGCGACCCGCACCTGCGAGATTCCCGATTCGATGCAGCACAAGGTGATCTCGCTTGCCGATGCCCCGGAGATCCCCGGGCGCCGCACCTTCCTGCAGTATTTCGACGTCGGTATTGCCGACGCGAGCAATGGGCTCATCAGCACCCAGGTGACCAGAGTCCGTGCCGGCATGAGCAATCCGACCGGTTGGCACTACCACGACTGCGTGTTCCAGTGGCTGTTGATCACCAAGGGCTGGCTGGAGTTGCAGTTCGAAAACGGTGAGAGCAAGCGCATCGAGCAGGGAAGCGTCTGCTTCATCCCGGGTGGCTACCGCCACAACGAAACCGGGACCTCGGATGATCTGGAGTTCGTCGAGATCTTCATGCCTCCCAAGCCGCGGACTGTTGCTGTTGAATCACCACTGGCCTGAACCATCGCCGAGACAAGGACGTCCGCATGGAACTGCGTTTCACCGAGTCAGACTCGGTTCTCATCACGGGCGGCTCGCGTGGCATCGGTGCTGCCACCGCACAGCTGTTCGCGGCCGAGGGGGTGGGTCGGATCCATCTGGTCGGGCGTGACAAGGATTCACTCGAACAGTTGCGTGCCGGTATCGACGCCGACGTGACCTGTCATGCCCTCGACCTGTCCTCACCGACGGATCGGGCCCAACTGGCCGAAACAGTCGCCGAGACAGACATTTTGATCAACAATGCCGGCGCGATACCGCAGGGTTCCTTGGACGACGCCGATCTCGCGGCGTGGCAACGTGCCTGGGAGCTCAAGGTGTGGGGATACCTCGAGCTGAGCCAGATGGCACTCAGAGCCATGAAGGCCCGCAAATCCGGAGTGATCGTCAACGTGGTCGGATTGTCCGGCGAGCGTCCGGATGCCGGATATCTGGCCGGTTCCATGGCCAACTCGGCCCTGATGACCTTCACCCGCGCGGTCGGCGCGTACTCCTTGGATGACGGTGTACGCGTCGTCGCGGTCAATCCCGGACCGGTGCAGACACAGCGCTTGCTCGATGCGCTGCACGTCAGGGCCCGCACGGATTTGGGTGATTCCCAACGGTGGCCGGAGTTCGTCGCGCACTATCCGGCACAGCGTATGGCCACCGCGGAGGAAGTGGCCGACACCATCGCGTTTCTGGCGTCACGTCGAAGCAGCTACACCAGCGGCACCGTGGTCACGTTGGACGGGGGTATGGCCTGGCGCGGCCGCGCACTGTGAGTCGTCGGCCTAACCGGCCTGCTCCCAACGTCGGCGGTGCGACGTCAACAGCTCGACCAGTTCGTCCCTGCGGCTGTGGATCTCCTCGTGCGGCCCGACCACGCTGACCGCCGCAACCGTGCGACCACCCTCACGTACGGCCACGGCCACACCATCTGCGACTTCCGAGATATGCGGCGCCGCACAGACTCCGGTCTCCTGAATCGCTTCGAGTTCGTTCAGGAATCGTTCGCGGTTCGTGTCCTCCTCGGCAGGAAGTGAACTCAGATAGCTCCATAGGTCCCGGCGCGCGAAACCTGCCAGCAGAACCCATCCACTCGACGTGCGGATGAGCGACCGGCGTACCAGGTTCTTGGCCAGGTAGTCGTAACGTGGAGTCGAGGAGCAACTGTCGACATAGAACACGCCCTGCCCCACGACGACCGACAGCAAGGTCGTCAGGCCGGCATCGGCGTGTACCGCCTCGAGCTCCTGATGACCGACCTGTGTCACGAGATGCCGGCCGGCCATGAGGTTCAACAGATACGGTGCACCCCCGAGTCGATAGCGACGGTCATGCTCGTCGAGATAACCCGCGGCGACCAGACCGTTGACGAGACCTTGCAGGGAACTCAACGGGGCGTCCAGGAGTCGGGCGAGTTCGGTGAGCGTGAGCCCGTCATGGTTACGGGCGGCCAGTTCGAGGATGCCGGCAACACGATCGACCATGCGGTGCCGTTTGCGAACGGGGTTCGCGGGCTCGGAGTGTGCCGAACGCTCGGGGGTCATGGAACCATTGAACCACACACTACTTAAATACGTAGATCACTACGCCGGCGATTGTGTCAGTGTCGCGCTGCCGTGTCTTCGACGCCGCACCATCGCGCGACGAAGAGCGCGATCGACTTGGTGATGCGGCGGACCGACTCGATGTCGACCCGCTCGTCGAAACCGTGGATGTCCTTGGAGATCGGACCGTACACCAGCGCCGGGATGTTCGCGTACTGGACGAAGACCCGGCCGTCCAGGTAACCGGGGGTCGTGAAACTCTGCAGCGGGGCACCGCCGAAGGCGTCGGCGTGGCTCTCCCCCAGGATCGCCTCGGCATCCGAACCCTCCTCCAACACATAGCCTTCGGCGTAGAACCCGGTGGCCGTCGCCTCGGCCGAGACCGGGTGGCCGTTGCCGTCGTGTTCGATGGCGGCGAGTTCGGCCGTGATCTCGGACCACGCCTCGTCCGCCGTGATGCCGGGATAGAACGCGATCCTCAGATCGAGTTCGCACCACGCGGGCACGCTGGAGTTCCAGTCGCCGCCTTTGATCTTGCCGACGTTGAGGTTGATGGGGTGCTCGAGGTCCTCGAAGTGGCGGTGTTTCCCCTTCTCGGCGTTCCAGCGCTCCTCCAGCCTGCGCAACCTCTCGACCACGAAATACGCCGCGTCGATCGCGTTGAAGCCGGAACTCATCTCGCGGGGGTGGGTGGGATGCCCCGCGACCCGAACGCGGAACCAGATGGTGCCGACGTTCGCGCGGACCAGCATGTCCTCTTCGGGTTCGGGAATCAGGACGGCGTCGGCCGTGTAGCCGCGCATCAACGCCGAAAGTGAACCGTTGCCCGTGCACTCCTCCTCCACCACGGATTCGAAGTGGATGCGGCCCAGCGGTTCCAGTCGGGCGGCGCGTAGTGCGTCGAAAGCGAACAGGTTGGCCACCAATCCGGCCTTCATGTCACCGCTACCGCGTCCGTACAGCCACCCGTCGACGACCTCGGCCTCCCACGGCGAACGCTGCCACTGGGCTTCCGGACCTTCGGGAACGACGTCGATGTGGCCGTTGAGGATCAGTGATCGACCGAGCTCCTGACGGGGGCGGTAGGTGCCCACGACGTTGTCGACGCCCCGGTAGGAGATCTCGACCTTTCCGGCGCCGGGATGTGTCGCGAGTTGCTCGGGATCGAGTTCCCAGCGGTCCATCTCCAGGCCGCGTCCCGACATGGCGCCGTAGAGCAGATCCTGCGCGGAAGCCTCGTCTCCGCGCAGGGACGGGTGGCGGACCAGCTCTTGCGTGAACTTCAGCTGCCTGTCGAACTGCGCATCCACCGCGGCGAGGATCCGGTCGCGCTGCTCTGGAGTGAGTGCCGGAACGGTGGCGTGGGTCTTGGCGTGGATAGTTGTCACGGGATCATCCGCCCATCATGAGTCGAGGTGTCAAATCTGTTGTTTCCGGATCTGTTTCAGGAAGTCGCCGGTTGGTGCTCGACCGGGTCGTGGCGCAGTCGCATGCGTTCGCCGGCCAACCCGCCGATGGCGGTGATGGCACAGATGCCGATGAGCACCAGGGCGGCGGGCCAGGAGGCGCCGTCGCCGACCGCGAGCAGAGCCGTGGCGATCAACGGCAGGAAACCACTCAGCGCTCCAGCGAGGTTGTATCCCAGCGACACGCCGCTGTACCGCAACGCAGGCGGAAACAGCTCGGCCAGAAGCGCTCCCGTCACTGCGTAGGCCAGCGTGATCAAGGCGATACCGCACGCGACTGCCGCAGTGATGGCCCAGGCGTTGCGGGTGTCGATCAGCCAGAACAGGGGGAATGCCGCAACTGCGGTCGTCACCGCCCCGGCGACGGTCATCCGGCCGGGGCCGAACCTCTCAGAGAGGCGCCCGGCGAAGATGGTCACCGCGATCTGCAGTACCGCGGCCACCAGCGTCGCGTTCACCATCACCTGACGGTCGACCGCCAGCACGTTACTGCCGTAACTGACGACGAACGTCGTCATGATGTAGAAGCCACCCACGCCGAGCAACGCGGCCGCCACGGCAACCAGAAGCCGGCCACCGGCGTTGCGCACGAGCTGGAGTACGGGCACCTCGGCCGCGGCTTCCAGCTCGGCGAGACGCTTGAACACCGGCGACTCCTCCATCGTCAGCCGGATCCACAGCGCCACGCCGAGCAGCGGGAACGCGGCCAGGAATGGCAGTCGCCAGCCCCACGAATCGAACGACTCCGATGGCAGCATGAGCACCAGGGCGAACGCCCCGGACGAGACCAGAGTGCCGACAGGCGAGCCGATCTGAACCAGCGCGGCGAACCGACCGCGTTGCTTGATCGGTGAGTGTTCGATGGCCATGGTGGTGGCACCGCCCCACTCGCCGCCGACGGCGAGACCCTGTACCAGACGCAGTATCGCGAGCATGGCCGGAGCGGCGATCCCGACGGCGGCATAGTCGGGCAGAACGCCCACCAGCCCTGTCGCACAACCGATCATGATGATGGTCGCCAACAGCGCCGGTCGCCTCCCGTACCGGTCGCCGATGTAACCGAAGATGACCGCGCCTATCGGCCGCGCGGCGAAGCCGACGCCGAAGGTTGCGAACGACGCCAACGTCGCGGCCGCAGGGTCCAGGTCGGTGAAGAACAGCCTGTTGAACACCAGCGCTGCCGCTGTGCCGAACAGGAAGTAGTCGTACCACTCGAGCGCTGTGCCGACGAACGCCGCAAACGCGATGCGTCTGGCGTCGCTGCCGGAAAGCTCCACCGCTTCATCGGTGACACGATTCATGCCTTCCAGTCTGTTAGCGGATACTCCAACCCACAATCGCAGGGCTCCTAAGAATCGGCCGCTAGAGTGTGCAGATGCACAACCGGCTGGAGGGCGAGGGTCTGCCCGGGGTGACCGCCTGCCTCGCGGATCTCGAGACCATCGCCACTGCTTACGTCCGGCAGGTCCGCACCCTCACCGGCTATGCGAACTCGGTGGTCAGCGATGACGACCTGCACCAGACCGCCCGCACAACGCTGCGACTGCTGTTCGAGATGATCAAGGGCGAGGACCGATTGGCAGAACTGCAGGAGTACTCCGAGAACATCGGCCGCCGCCGCGCACGCCAGCAGGTTCCGCTCGAGTCACTCCTGCGCGCGGTACGAATGGATTTCCCCTTCATCTGGGAGGCGCTGTCGGCACACACCGCGGGCGGCGCGTCGGCCATCTCGGACTCTGTCGTGTGGATCTGGAACGCCGTCGAACGACACACCACCAACGTGCAGACCGGCTACCTCGACGAAATATCGAGGGTGAACGCCGAACTCGAACTGGAGCGCAACTTCCTGCTCCGGCAACTGCTCAGTGAGGGCAGCCGAGACCCACAGCTCCATCGGCAGGCGGCCGCCGCACTCGGTCTGCCTGCCGACGGCGAATTCGTCGTGGTCGTGTCAGGGGACCAGTACCCCAACGAATTCGCACGGTCGATCGCCCACTGCGCCCCTCGGTCACCGGTACTACAGCTCGAAGGTGTCGAGTTCGCCATCCTCACCGCAGACGCGTTGCAACCTGAGGCAGCGAGGGTTCTGCTCGACATCCCGGCTGGGATCTCGCCTCCCGCGAGCGGCCTCTCCGAGATAGCCGGCATGTGGCACCTCGCGCGTGAACTGTCCGGGTGGGCTGAACCCGGCCGCGCCGCCACAGTGGCCCTGCACTGGGACAAGATCGCCGCACAGCGCCTGGGCGTCGTCGGAACAGCTTTTGTCAGACAGGCTTTGGCCCAGCTGTCGTCACTGCCTCCGCGCGATCAGACCTTGCTCACGGACACGCTGCGCATCTATCTCGACACCGGTTCCGTCACCGAGACCGCTCGCAGGCTCTACTGCCATCGCAACACCGTCATCAACCGACTGGCCAGGGTGACCAGCAGTACCGGCCTCGACCCGGCAGTCCCTCGCGATGCGGGCGCGTTGCGACTGCTGCTGGCGGTCGACGCAGCCGCCGACTGATGACGTCACATTCTTGAAACTTCACGACAACATCTAGGTCATCGACTGCGCCGACGATCTTGGTGTGATCACAGCAGCCGGCGAAAAGCCTTTGGTATCACACAGCAAAGACTCGGCGGAGACGCCCACTCTCGCCGAGAGCGTCTACCAGCGAATCCGGCGCAACATCCTCGAAGGCCGGATCATGCCGGGCACACGGGTGTCCATTCGTTCGCTCGCCGAATCGGTCGGAGTGTCGACGATGCCGACCCGCGAGGCGCTCAAACGTCTGAGCTTCGAGGGCCTGGTCGAGTACGACCGGCGCGCGGTCACGATAAGTACGTTGTCGCCGAAGGCCATTCGCGAACTTTTCACGATCCGCCTACGGCTTGAGCTGCTCGCGACCGAATGGGCGCTGCCTCGGCTCGACGCCGAGACGACCGTGGCGTTGCGCTCGGTTCTCGACCGGATGATTGTCCCGGGAATCAGCGCCATCACCTGGCGCGAGCTCAACCGTGAGTTCCACCAGACGTTCTGCAGCTGCGGCGACAGCCGTTACCTTCTGGAACTGATCCACAACATCTGGGATCGCATCCAGCCGTACATGGCGATCTACGCGTCGGCGATGCACGACTTCACCGAAGCCGACCGTCAGCACGAGCACATGTATCAGCTGATGCTCGCACGAGACCTCGACGGCCTTCTCGATGCCACGACCCGGCACCTCGAGCACACCGCAGAAGCCATCGTCAGCGCACTGGGCGCCGACACAACCACCGGCAGGGGGAACAACGTGAACTACGAGGAGCTTTCGATCAGCTCTTTCCACCGACTCGTCGAATCCGGCGGGGCCACCAGCGCCGATCTCACCGCCTGGTATTTGGATCGCATCGCAACACTCGACTCCATCGACAATCCCGACGGTCCCCAGCTCAACTCGGTCGTGACCGTCAACCCCGCAGCGCTCGACGAAGCTCGCGCGCTCGACGAAAAGTACGCACGCACGGGCACCCTCGTCGGCCCGTTGCACGGCGTGCCGATCCTGATCAAGGACCAGGGTGAAACCAAAGGTATCCCCACGGCATTCGGATCGACCGCGTTCGCGGACTACATCCCGGATACCGATGCCACCGTGGTCGACCGCCTGCGCAGGGCCGGCGCGGTGATCCTCGGCAAGACCGCCATGTGCGACTTCGCCGCAGGATGGTTCTCCTTCTCCTCACGCACCGACCACACAAAGAACCCGTACGACCTCGATCGTGAGACCGGAGGCTCGAGCGCGGGCACCGCTGCGGCAGTGACCGCCAACCTCTGCCTCGTCGGCATCGGAGAGGACACCGGCGGATCGATCCGCCTGCCGTCATCGTTCACAAACCTCTTCGGGCTGCGGGTCACCACCGGGCTGGTCTCCAGAACCGGGTTCTCGCCACTGGTGCACTTCCAGGACACCCCAGGACCCATGGCGCGCAACGTATCCGACCTTGCTGCGGTGCTGGACGTCATCGTCGGCTACGACCCCACCGACTCGTACACCGCACTGGCGACCTCCGGTCCCGAAGTCGGTGACTACGGTGAGGCCCTCGACGGCGTCGACGCCGACACGCTGTCCGGTTTCCGCGTCGGGGTACTGACCGACGCATTCGGGGCCGGCGACGACCAGGAACTGACGAACAGTGTCGTGCGCGCTGCCATCGATCGCCTACGACACCACGGAACAGGCGTGGTCGACGGCATCGTGCTCGGCAATCTCGAAACCTGGGTGGCCGAGACCTCGCTGTACACCATCCAATCCAAGTTCGACCTCGAGAAGTTCCTGGGGTCCCGCAGGCACACAGGACCGACGACGATCCGCGAAATCGTCGATCACGGAGACTTCCACCCGCTCACCGACCTGTTGGCCGACATCGCCGACGGACCGTCAAACCCCGAAGATCATCCCGAGTACTTCAAGAAGCGGACGCGCCAGGAGGATTGGCGACGCACGTTGCTCGCGAAGATGGCCGAAGCCGAGATCGACTTCCTCGTCTACCCCACCGTTCAGGTGCCTGCACCGACCCGAGCCGATCTCGCCGCGAAACGCTGGACCGCACTGAACTTCCCCACCAACACCATCATCGCGTCGCAGACGTCGTTGCCCGCGATGAGCATTCCCGTCGGCTTCACCGACTCAGGCTTGCCGGTGGGGCTGGAAGTCGTCGGACGACCGCTCACCGAGCGTGCGCTCCTGCGGTTCGCGCGCGCCTGGGAACTGGCCGAGGCGCCCCGCCGCCAGCCCCAGATCGAGGCATCGAAAGCGCGGGTGACGATGTGACCGTCATCGACCTCAACGCCGACCTCGGGGAGAGCTTCGGCGTCTACACCTACGGTGCTGACGCCGAGATGATGCCGTTGATCACCTCGGCCAACATCGCCTGCGGTGGCCACGGCGGCGACCCGGCCGTCATGCGCACCAGCGTCGCGCTCGCCCACGCGCACGACGTGGCTGTCGGTGCCCACGTGGGGCTTCCGGACCGCTTGGGGTTCGGCAGGAGAGAAATCCCGACGACCGCGCAGGAGGCGTACGACCTCTGTCTGTATCAGGTCGGTGCCCTGGACGGCTTCCTCCGCGCGCAGGGTACTGCCATGCAACATCTCAAACTGCACGGATCGCTCTACATGATGGCCAACCGGGACCGCGACCTCGCCGAAGCCGTGTGCGCTGCCGTCACCGCACTCGACCCTGCGTTGCTGATCTACGTGCTGCCAGGTTCCGCACTGCACACCACGGCCGTGGAGACCGGCCTGACGCCGGTGATCGAGATCTTCGCCGACCGCCCGTACCGCGACGGCGTCGTCCAGATGTACGACCGCACGGCCGAACTCATCGGTGGCCCCGACCAGGTGGTCACGCGCACACTCTCACAGTTGGCGGCCATCAGCGAAACCACCGGCACCGATGTTCACCTGACCGTGTGCGTCCACAGCGACACCCCTGGCGCCCCTGCGCTACTCGCCGCGGTACGCAGCGCCCTCACCGCCGAGGGCCACACGTTCCGGTCGCCCACCGAACCGGCGTCAGCGACGACGCGAAAACCCATCCTGACCGCCGCCCTCGGCGGCGAATAGTTCAGAAAGTCCGCTCATGACAACATCCCGTCCCATCAGCGCCTCATCACACACACCGCCACGAGACGAACCACTGCACCTGGAATCGGAATTCGAAGACCAGCCGGTCCCGCAGTCACACCGGCGCTCCACGTTGTCGATCTCGGCCGTGTGGTTCGGCTTTCCCATGGTGCTCACGTGCGCCATCTTCGGCGGAACCATCGTCTACGGACTCGGTTTCTGGAAAGGCGTACTGGCGATCGTCGTCGGCAACGCCGTTCTGTTCGGCTACGTCGGCGCGCTGTCGTATCTCGCAGGCAAGACCGGCAAGAACTTCGCACTGAGCGCGGCCGAAACCTTCGGACAACACGGTTCGAAGATCGTCACCGGGTTTCTCGCCACCGTCGTGATCGGATGGTTCGCCTTCCAAACCGGGCTCACCGGAGCAACTCTCAACCTGTCCCTGGGCTGGAGCGAAACACTGATCGTGCTGATCGCCGGGCTCCTCTACATCGGGGTCACGTTCATCGGCATACGCGCGCTGACCGTCATCGGGATGATCGCCGCGCCACTGTTCATCGTGCTGGGCGTCACGGCCGTCTTCCTCGTCACCCGCGACGACGGTTGGGGCGCAATCGCCTCCTACGAAGGCGCCGGAACCGGTGCGACCGTGCTGTCGATCGGCGCCGCGGTGACCGTCGTGGTCGCCAGCTTCATCGACTCGGGCACCATGACCGCGGACTTCACCCGTTGGTCCAAAGGCGGAAAGGAAGCTGTCATCGCGGCTTTCAGCGCCTTCCCGGTCGCCAACCTCATCGCCATGCTCACCGGCGCGGTGATCGTTGCCGCAGGCGGCGCCCTCAACCCGGCCACCGACGGCGGCGACTTCCTGCCGATCCTCGTCGACCACGGCGCGATCCTGACGGTCCTCGCGGTGATTTTCGTGTTCGTCAACCTCGGATCCGTCTGCTCACACTGCCTGTACAACGGCGCCGTGGGGTGGAGTCAGCTCGTCGGCTCCAGGATGCGCATCCTCACCCTCGTGCTGGGCGCCCTCGGATTGGCGATCGCACTGGCCGGAGTGTGGAGCCACTTCCCCACCTGGCTGAACCTCCTGGGCATCTTCGTCCCGTCGATCGGCGCCGTCGTGATCGTCGACCAGCTGCTTACGCGTCGCGCATGTTCGCGTAGGGCGGCAACGTTGCGGGCAGAGCCCTTCGCCGCCTGGATCATCGGCGCGGCCTGCGCGTACGCCACACATCACTGGGCTCCTCAGTTGAGCGAGGCCGTGGCCGGAATGGTCTGCGCCGCAGTCGCATACCTCCTGATCGACATGGTATCGGGTCGCCGGAGCTCCGCCGAGAACGCGGATTCCACGGTGAGCGAGGTGGTCGCATGACCGGGCTCGACGGATTGAACCCGACTCCGGGCGCACTCGTCCTGGGTCTCGTGCAGGCGCGAGTTCCGGTCATCAAAGAGCCCGGTGACCTCAAGTCGACGGCCGAACGTCTCGCGGGGATGGTCGTCGGCGCCAAGAAAGGCATGCCGTCGATCGACCTGGTGGTCATGCCCGAATACAGCATCAACGGCCTCGACCCCGACACCTGGCTCGACGACTCTCTGCTGTGCGACCGAAACGGACCGGAGATGACCCTGCTGGCCGATGCCTGTCGGGACGCCGGCGTCTGGGGATGCTTCTCGATCATGGAGCGCAATCCCGGTGGAGCACCGTGGAATTCCGGCATCATCATCGACGATCACGGTGAAGAGAGACTCTACTACCGGAAGATGCACCCGTGGGTGCCTGCCGAACCGTGGGCACCCGGCGACCTCGGCGTCCCCGTGTGCGACGGCCCTTCGGGGTCACGACTCGCGCTGATCATCTGCCACGACGGCATGCTGCCCGAGATGGCACGTGAGGCGGCATACAAGGGCGCCAACGTGATCCTGCGCACGGCCGGCTACACCTATCCGATCCAGCACTCATGGCGGATCACCAACCAGACCAACGCCTTTCACAACTTAGCTTACACGGCGTCGGTTGCCTTAGCAGGTCCCGACCAGAACAACATCTGGTCGCAGGGCGAGGCGATGGTCTGCGATGTCGACGGCACGATCCTCGTGTCCGGAGACGGCACACCGGACCGGATCGTGACCGCCGAGGTCGTTCCCTCCCGCGCCGACGAGGCACGACGGACCTGGGGCGTGGAGAACAACATCTACCAACTCGGCCACCGCGGATATACCGCCGTGACGGGTGGCGCCCAGGACTGCCCGTACACCTTCATGCAGGACCTGGTGGCCAGGACTTACCGGTTGCCATGGGAGGACGAGGTGCGGCACGTGGACGGCACGGGAGCGGGCTGGGGCGCGCCGGAGACCGTGCGGGCGAAGTAGGCTCGTGCGCCTGACTCCGTGTGAATCTGCGCGCGGTCCGGGTTTGTCGGACCCTTCTGCGATGATGGGGTCATGACGTCGGCAGCGACTTCTCCTGCTGCTCAACCAACTCCGGTTGAGCGGTTGGAGGTGCTGTTCGATGCGTTGGCGGAGTTGACGGGTCAGCGTAATGCGATCGACGCGAAGATTGTGCAGATCGTGGCCGAGATCGATCGTGACGGGTTGTGGGGCGCCACGGGTGCCCGGTCGATTTCGGCGTTGGTGGCGTGGAAGACCGGAGCCTCGGAACGTAACGCCAAGGCGATCGCCGCGGTCGCACACCGCGCCGAGGAGTTTCCGCGGTGTGTGCAGGGTTTGGGTGAGGGGCGGCTGTCGTTGGATCAGGTCGGGGTGATCGCCGAGGGCGCAGCCGACGGATCCGATGAGCATTACGCCGCATTGGCGTCGGTGGCCACGGTCAGCCAGTTGCGCAAAGCGATCAGCCTCGAACCCAAACCGGAACCCGAACCGAAACCTGAACCGCGGCGGTCGATCAGAACGAATCCGGGCGACGGGTACACGACGTACCACATCACGTTGCCGCGGTCGGAGGCGGCGAAGTTCGACACCGCGCTGGAGGCCAGCCACGAGGGGTTGATCGCCCGGTGGGAACGTGAGCAGGATCCCGGTGACCCGGCGGTGCCTATGCCCGATCATGTGGATGCGTTCATGGCTCTGGTCGAGACCGGCTGGGACCGCGAGGCCACCCGGCGCCCGCACGGTCAGCACACCGCGGTGGCGGTGCACGTGGATCTGAAGAGCAAGGTGGCCGCCCTGCATCTGGGGCCGCTACTCGGCGATGACGAGCGCCGCTTGCTGACCTGTGATGCGACTTGTGAGGTGTGGTTCGAACTCCGGGGCCGGGTGATCGGCACCGGGCGGGCCACCCGCACGGTCAACCGCCGGCTGCGCCGCGCCCTGGAGCATCGCGACCGGTGTTGTGTGGTGCCCGGATGCAGCGCAACCCGCGGTCTGCACGCCCACCACCTGGTTCACTGGGAAGACGGCGGACTGACCGAGATGGCCAATCTTGTGCTGCTGTGCCCCTATCACCACCGCGCGCATCATCGGGGCCTGATCACCATCACCGGACCGGCCGATCAGCTCACCGTCACCGACGACAGAGGCCGCTTGTTGACCAACCAGTCGCTGGCCCGCACCCCCACCACGCCACCGCCGACAGTCCCACCGTGTCCGGGCCCGCTCGGCGAACGCGCCCAATGGTGGTGGTACCAACCCTTCGGACCCCAACCACCACCGTCAGCCAACTAGGTTGAGCGACGAGATGTCGCGCTCTCCTGACGCATCGGCGCGCCAGTCATCAGCCGTCGCGCCGCACTACGTGCACCGGCGGCCGGCATGACTGGTTGAGCGTCCGTCGGTGATCACGGGGCGCCACAATGTGTTTCCGCAACGTGCTTTTGCGCCCCTGCAGATGCGTGGCGTGCCCCCAGATCGGCGCGCTTCCGCGAAGACGATTCTCTCGACTCCCTCGACCTGATCAGAGTGCTTGCCGCAAAACCCGCAGCAATGTAAGCCGAGGCGATGACCGCTGCGACGACGGGGAGGCCGCTATCCCACGAAGCGTTGTACTCGACGATGAGCCCCACGATCGCAACACCGACCAGCACCCCCAACTGACGGTTGGCGTTCAAGATCGCGCCGGCGTGATTGGCGTGACGGTCGCCTGCGGCGGCGACCGTCGCGGCGGTCATGGACGCCGTGACAAGTCCCGCTCCACTGTTGGCGATCCCCAGCACGAGCGCGAGAAGCCAGTACGGCGTCTCCCGATCGACGCCGATCAGAAGCAGTGTCGCTACGCCGGCGACCGACAAACAGACACTCATGATGGCCGCGTTGCTGATTCGGTGGTGGATGCGGGTGTAGAGGATGTTGCCCAGTGGAAAACACATCGTCATCGGCAGCAGCTGCAGGCCCGCTTCCATCGGCGAAACATGGCGGGCGTTCTGGAAGAACAGTCCCATCGCGTACAGACAGCCGTACAAGGCCCCACTGTAGAGAAAGCCGACCGCGTTGACAGTGGAGAACACTCGACCACGGAAGAGATCCCAGGGCACAACGGGATTGACGGTGCGCCGCTGCTGCACAAGGAGCACCCCTCCACTGATGACCACGACTGCTGCAACGATGACGCTGACCGGTGAACGGAAACCGCTGCTGTGCCCTTGGATGAGCAGGAAGGCCGCCGCCCCGACACCACCCAACATCGTCAGATGACCTACGGGCGAGACACGTTGTCGTGTTCCCGAAACCCTCGGGACGACCCTCAAAGTGAGTGCCATTCCGACGACTACGACGGGAATGTTGATCAAGAAGATGCTGCGCCACCCGAAAGAACCGATCAGAACGCCGCCGAGGGAAGGGCCGATCGCCGCGGCAGTCGCCACCATCGCGGACCACAGGCCCAACATCCGGGCGCGGCGCGACGGTTCGGTGAACTGGGCGATCAGCAGTGACAGTGAGCTGGGCATGAACATGGCCGCACCGATGCCCTGTACTGCACGGGCGCCGATGAGAAATACCGGCGAAGGTGCCACCGCACATCCCAAGGACGCTGCGAAAAACACCCCCATGCCCAGCATGTAGAGCCGTCGGCTGCCGAAGGAGGTCGCCAAGCTGCCACCCAGGAGCAACAGAGACGCGTATGTCAGCACATATGCGTCGACAATCCAGGTCAGCATCGCCGTGGTGCTGCCGAAGCTCTCGCCGATGGACACCGTTGTGACGTTGACGACCGTCGAATCGATCGACGCCATGATGAATCCCGAAGCCAGAGCGGCCAGTACAAGGACAGGGCGGCGAGCGGCTGACTTCACGGGTACCCCTAAGCGGACGGCGACATTCCGCTTGGATGGTAGACCAAGCGGAATGTCGACGTCCACTTAAGGTAATCTTGAGCCATGACCGAGCCATCGCATGCCTTGAGACTGTTGCTCGGAACCCGTCCCCCGCGCGCAGATGCCGAACGGAACCTGAACTCGTTGCTGGCCGCGACGAAGCAGATCGTTCTCGACGGCGAACTCAACCCGTCAGCCGCGCAGATTGCCGACGCTGCGGGCGTGGGCGTCGGAACCCTGTACCGACGAACGCTCGGTAAAGAGACATTGCTGGCGGCGGCCGTGATCGATCTGCTCGATGAGGTCTGTGAGCGCGCCACCCTCGCAGCCACAGGCGAATCGTGGTCGGCCTTCGAGCAGTTCGCCCTCGACTACCTACGCATTCGCAAGATCACGTGCTCGATCACTCACGCTTTGGAAGACGAGTTCGACGGCGGGGTGGCCGACGCCAAAAAGCGGACACGGAAGGCCTTCGAGGTCCTCACGAGGCGACTGCACGAATCCGGGATCGTCGACCCCGATGTGGACGCTGCCGATCTGATGGTGCTGCTCGCCTCGATCGACGTCACGGAGGACACCCTCGGCCTGTCGCCCAACCCGAAACGGCGGCAACGGGTCGTCCAACGGATGCTTGCAGGTATCCGTACGGGACATTGATCGACATCATCGGACGGCGCATGCGGAAAGCACGGCGCTCAGACCTTCCTGCAGATCTTTGACGAAGAATTCGGGGACCTCCAGTGACGGAAAGTGCCCTCCGCGATCGGGCGAGTTCCACCGCACCATCTGCCGGTACCGCTCCTGCGCCCAGGGGCGCGGGGATTTCTCGATGTCACGCGGGTACATGGTGATGGCAGATGGGACGTCGACCCGGAGTTCGGGGTCCAGGGAGTTGTGGCTTTCGTAGTAGATGCGCGCCGCCGACGCTCCGGTACGGGTCAGCCAGTACAGGGTGACGTCGTCGAGGATGCGATCTCGTGAGATGGCCTCGAACGGGCTGTCTTCGGTGTCCGACCAGTCGGCAAACTTGTCGAGGATCCAGGCGAGGAGCCCGACCGGTGAGTCCACGAGCGAATAGCCGATGGTTTGCGGTCGAGTGGCCTGTTGTTTGGCGTAGGCTGCGCGGCGGCCCCAGAAATCGTGGGTCTCCTCGGTCCACCTGCGCTGGGTTTCGGTCAGTCCGTCGGTGGACAGCCCTGGCGGCGCCTCGGCGAACGTCGAGTGGATTCCGAGGACGTGGTCGGGAAATCGGCCTCCGAGGACCGTGGTGATGTTGCCACCCCAGTCGCCGCCGTGGGCGAGGAACCTGTCATAGCCGAGCCTGTCCATGAGTTGCACCCAAGCGGCTGCGATCTTTTCGGTGCCCCAACCGGTGGTGGATGGCTTGTCGCTGTAACCGAACCCGGGTAGCGACGGCGCGACGACATGGAACGCCGGAGCGGCTGGGTCCTCTGGATCCGCCAATTCGTCTATCACATCGACGAATTCGGCGACGCTGCCCGGCCACCCGTGCGTCATGATCAGCGGCGTGGCGTCAGTGCGCGTCGATCGCCGGTGTAGGAAGTGGATCCCTAAATTGTCGATGGTGGTGCGGAATTGGCCGATCTCGTTCAACCGCGCTTCGAACTTCCGCCAGTCGTACCTGGTGCGCCAGTAATGCGCCACCTCGACAAGGTCGGCGAGGGGAACACCCTGGTCCCATCGCCGTGGGTCCGGTCTGTCGCGGTAGACGGTCTCGGTTTCGGGCAGGCGCGCCGCGGCGAGCCGCATGCGCAGATCATTCAGTTCGGCGTCGGTTTCGTGGATCACGAATTCGCGGATATCGACGTTCGGAGCGGCCATGTGTCCGCGCACCCCCTCGGGTTGTCGGTCGACGGCCACAACACGAGAACCGCCTAAGCCGGTTCTACCATCGTCCGCCCAGAGGGGCAACCTGCTAAGGTGGTTCCGTGTCCGGCGAGTATCCCGAATTCCGCCTCGGCAGCGTGCTCGCGACAAGCTTCACCGCGACCCTGACCGAACGTCAGGGCGATTCCGTCGAACGCATCCCCACCCCGCAACGTCTCGCCGATTGGTTGACCGTGAGCGGCCTCGCAGTCGATTCGTGTACGCCCGCCCAACTCGAACGTGCCAGGGAGCTGAGGGAATCCATTCATGCGGCTGCGACGGCCACTGCGAATGGAGATCCCGTTCCGGCCTCAGCCCGCCAGGTGATCAACGACTGCACCATGCAGGGCCGCGCGGCCGCGATCCTCACGGAGGACGGCAGACGGAAATGGCGCCTCAACTCGGTCGAAGATGCCCTCAGCGTGATTGCCGGCGATGCGATCGACATCCTCGCGGGTGAACGCGATGGGAGGTTGGCTCTGTGCGCATCGCCGACCTGTCGCGCGGCGTTCTTCGACACCAGTCAGAGCCGTACCCGGAAATGGTGCGAGATGAACACATGCGGTAACCGCCAGAAGAAGGCTCGCTTCATCGCGAATCAGCGCAAGAACCGCAACTCGGAGCGGGGCCAGGTCAAAGGATCGAGTAGCAGGTAGAAGCACGCTGTCCGCTGTGATCGCGGAGCACGGCTGCTCCCGACTCCCCTGCCGTGACCGGCGCCCAGCCGGCAGTTCCATCTGGCAGCAGATCTGGCGACGGTCTCATCCCGTGGGATCCTATGGAATCAGTACCACTTTGCCGAACACCCGCCCCGCCTCGAGTTCGGCGTGGGCCGAAGCGGCATCGGCCAGCGGCAACTCGCAGTGGACAACCGGTGTGATCGCACCTCGGTCTGCGCCTGCGAACAGTTCGGTGCCCGCGGTGACGATGGCCGGGTTCTCGACAGAGTTCAGGCTGAACGCCGAGAACGTCGGCGAACGGTGGAAGTTTTCGAGCAGCACTCGACCGAAATCTTCCGCAGGTGCACCGCCGACCCCACCACACAGGATGTATCGGCCGTTCGGTTTGAGTTTGGCGACGTACGATCCCAGTTGCGGGCCGGCCACGGTGTCCACGATCAGATCGTAGGACCGCGAATCGGATTCGCCCGATGCGTGGCGATCGACGACGTGTTCGGCACCCAGCGCACGCAGCCGTTCGCCGCGAAGAGCCGATGACGTGGTCGCCGTGACATGCGCTCCGCGCGCGTTGCAGATCTGCACGGCCATGATGCCGATACCACCGCCGGCCCCGCGGACGTACACCGATTCTCCGGGGGCCGACCCCATCCGTTCGACCGCGATTTTGGCCACCAGCGCGTTCATCCCGAGCGCGACGGCAGAACGCGCGGAGACACCGTCGGGAAGCGGGATGAGCTGATCGGAGGACACCGCAACATATTCGGCGTATCCGCCACCCGTCATCGGCATTGCGAGAACCCGTCGACCGAGCCACCCCGCGTCCACGCCGTCGCCGAGTTCGCTCACCACGCCGGCGATTTCGAGTCCGGGAACGAAACCGGCCTCAGTGAAGGCGTGGTAGTGCCCCTCGCGCGCCATGACATCGACATATCCGACGCCGGAGGCCTCGATACTGATGAGCACTTCACCGGGAGCGGGTCGGGGGTCGGGAACTTCCGACAGTTCGAGAACATCGGGGCCACCGAACTGCTCGACAGATATTGCTTTCACTCTTCAGCTACTTTCTGTTGGGCCGGCGGCGATTCCGCGCAGCACGTAGTCGACGATGTGTTCGCTGAGCGCCGGATCCAGGTCTGCGTGCGCGAACAGGAATCGGTAGATCACGGTCGCCGCCAAGAGGTCTTGGGCGAGCTCGAAGTCGAGATCGGCCCGCAACTCACCGCGTTCGACGCCGCGACGCAGGATTCGGTCGGCCCGTTCGCGGCGCGGACGCCACACCGAATCCAGGAACCGACGTCTCAGATCACCGTCGTCAGAGAGATCGACGACCAGGGCGGGCAGGATCCGGCCGAGCATGACATCGCCCATCGAGACGCGTAGCTCCTCGACCAGAACGATGAGGTCCGAACGCGTTGAACCGGTGTCCGGCACAGCCATCGACACGTTGTCCCGAGTCATCGCATCCACGACGACGTGCCTCAGTGACGGCCAACGCCGGCGGATCGCCGGCTTCGTGGTCCCTGCTCTCGCGGCGAGTGCCTCCATCGTCAGATTGCGGTACCCGATCTCACCGCACAGTTGTCGCGTCGCGTCGACAACGGCCTCGGTGATGCTGTCATCGCGAGGTCGGGCCATGGCGCCCCCTTTCGATACCGCCGTTACATTCCGTACCGCACCGGAACATAACCACGGCACCCACGTGCCTATTCCCCGCCGTCCCATCCCCTTGCGGGCAAGCGCGACCGGCCTACACTGGCTCATCGTGCAAATCGTCGCCATCCACATCGCGCCCGGACGCAAGGTGCCGACTCGTTCGGTCCAGGAGGTCCGGGCCGAAGCGGGCAAGGGACTGGTCGGCGACCGTTATCACGGGGCCAAACACCGGCACGTCACCATCCAGTCACGTGAACTGCTGGATCACGCGGCGGCCGATCTCGGGCGCGATGTCGACTCCGGCGCCACCAGGCGCAACCTCACCGTCGACGCCGGTCCCCTGCCCACCAAGCCGGGTGCCCGGATCCGGATCGGCGACGTCGAACTCGAGGTGGTGCGTATCGCCGCTCCCTGCCGGCTTCTGGACGACTGGATCGCACCTGGTGCGGCACGCGCGATGCACAACCGCGGAGGCACCGTGTTCCGGTTGCTGACCTCGGGCCCGATTCGCGTCGGTGACGAGGTGGAAGTGCCTGTTGCCGGCTGATTTTCAGCCTGCGGTCTGCTCGCGATAATGCCTGGCGATGTCGTCACT
Source organism: Mycolicibacterium smegmatis (assembly GCF_001457595.1). GTDB lineage: Bacteria > Actinomycetota > Actinomycetes > Mycobacteriales > Mycobacteriaceae > Mycobacterium > Mycobacterium smegmatis. The sequence goes on from NZ_LN831039.1 coordinate 3,547,885, forward strand.
GGTGGTCAGCCACACGTCGGGCTGGCCGGCCAGAAAGCCCAGCGCCTGATCGAGGTACTTGTGCCGGAACGGCTGGCCGATCACGAAAGGGTGTAGCGCAAGCGCCAGTACGCGTCCACCGGTCGCGGAGTCGGCGTGCAGTTGCTCGTACTGATCGCGGACCATCTGCACGAACTCCGGTCCGGTGATCCCCTTGCTGAAGATCAACAGATCGTTGAGTTCCACGGTGTACGGCACGCTGAGCATGCCGGGCACGGTCAGCGGGTAGGGCTGGTCGTCGTTCGTCCAGTCGAGCACGTACTCAAACCCCAATTCCGCCAACAACTCCGGAGTGTGGTGGGTCTCGGTCAGACCGGGACCCATCCAGCCGCGAGGCTGACGGCCGGTCGCCGCCATAATCGTCTTGGTGGTTTCGGCGAGCACCAGGCGCTCGTCATCGACGGACATGCCGGTGTGCAGGATCGAGTTGGTCTGTCCGTGCGCAAGCCAGGTCCAGTCGCGCTGCACACCGGCGGCCACGATCTGCGGGTACTCGTCGACGACCATGGAGTTCAGCAGGACGCTGGGCCGGATCCCGTGCCGGTCGAGGCTTTCGATCATCCGCCAGATACCCACGCGCGCACCGTAATCGCGCCAGCCGTGATTCAGCGCGTCGGGACGCAGTTCAGCCGTTCCCTCCCAGATGCTCGTCGAGGGGTGGTCGGGCAGGAAGTGCTCGACGTTCAACCCGGTGTACACGGCCACGCGTGCATCGTTCGGCCACCGCAGCGGCGCTCGTTCGGTGATGGGGCTGTACTCGAAAGGGGGTCGTGAGAGCGTCATGTCCGCACGGTAGGGGCTGACACCAATGTCAGGGTCAAGCTATAACCTCTATATGCGAATCGGTGAACTGGCCGGCCGCACCGGCGTGAGCGAGCGGTCCCTGCGCTACTACGAGCAGCAGAATCTGCTGGTCTCTGACCGCACCCCGAGCGGTCACCGGGATTACCCCGACGCCGCCGTCGACCGCGTCATCCACATCCAGGAGCTCTACGCCGCCGGCCTCAACAGCCGCACCATCGCGTCACTGCTGCCGTGTATGCGCGACAGCGACGGGGCTCCTTCACCGCAGGCAACACCACAGCTGCTCACGGTGCTGACCTCCGAGCGCGATCGGTTGGAGAAGTCGATACGTGAGCTCGCAGCCTCGCGAGAGGTGCTCGACGGGGTCATCGCGAACGCGTCTGTGCCGATTCCCACCGATCGCGAGTGACCCGCCCGGGCGGCATGCAGAGTTCAGTCACCACGTTGGTCCCGACTGCGCCGCCCAGTGAAATCCTGGCGTCGGACCGCTATACCGCGGCAGCGCCTCGACGCAGATGCTCGACCTCGGCGCCGCTGATCGTGATCGCTGCGACGCCGATGCCCACCACGATGCCGACCGCTGTGTCAAAGACGCGATCAACCGCCGCACCCGGGGCCAACCCCGAGCCAAGCCCGGTGAGCAGCAACGCCATCGGCGTCACCGCCAGCGACGTCAACGCGTAGTTCACGGTGGACGCGACCTCTGCCGCGACCTGGAACACGATGATCGCCACCACGGCGCCCCAGTAGCCCAACGGCAGCGCCAACAGCCCTGCGGCCAGCACTCCGCCACCTACATTGCCCAGCAACCGTTGCACACCGCGGTGCACGGTGACGTGGTAACCGACACCCTGCATGGCAGCCACGGCGCCCATGGCAGCCCACATCGGATGATCCAGGCCGAGTCCCATCGCGGCCGCAGCGGCGACCGCTCCCGCCACCGTGATCCGCGCGCTTCGGGCCAGTAGCGCGCGGTGCGGTGCTCGTGTGAGCGTGACCCGCAGCGGTTCGCGCCGCGCCGTCTCCGGTTGAGTTGTCCCGTCTGCCCGGCGCAACTTCTGGAGCAGCCAGGGAGCCAGTGCCGCGACAGCACCCAACACTGCGCCGGCGGCCGTCACCGTGACCGCCCGAACGACGTCGCCCGCGTCGTGGGCGAAAGCCTGCCCGCCGACCGCGCCGAACACGAACACCACTGCCCCCGGGCCGACGATGTGCAGCGCCCACATGAGATATGCCGCGGCACCGGCCAGTAGCGAGATCACCAGCGTCGATACGACGACGCCGCTGCCGGTGGCCCCCAGCACGGCACCGATGCCAATGGCTGCGGTGATGCCGATCCCGAGCACGGCGAGACGGCCCGCGCGCACCGGATAGGGATCCGGTCGGCAGAACGCCGAGACCAGCGCTCCCAGCGCCGCGAATCCCGCGACGTCGCGGTGGCCGAACACTCCCCCGGCGACGAACACCAGCGTCACCGCGACGCCGACGCGCAACGGAACGGCCAGGCCGGCTTTGCGGAAATCGCCGCGAAGAACTCCGCGCCAACCCTTCGGTGTCACGGCGTGCGCCAGGGCGACATAGCCGTGGGGGAGGCGTCGGGTCACAGGGGAAGCAAGCACCGGGAAACTTTATCACTGTTTTACTTCTGAAATAGTTCTGGCTAACCTGGACCGATGGACGACGCAGCGGACGACGTTATGCTCACCGACACCGTCGACCACGTCCGTCACGAGTGGGCTAAGACGTATCCCCACCTCGACACCTCACCCATCGAAGTCCTCGGCCGCGTGCAGCGGATCGCGTCGATCTGCAACCACCGACTCGATCTCGACCTCGCACGGCACGGTGTCAACCGTTCGGAGTTCAGCGTGCTGAGCGCGCTGGCGCGGGCCGGACGACCACTGCGGGCCAGTGAGGTCGTCTCCACGACCATGCTGAGCGGTGCATCGATCACCAAGATTGCCGACAGTCTGGTCGGCCGCGGCCTTGTGGTGCGACAGAAGTCGGAGCGCGACGGGCGGGTGGTCCTGCTCGCGCCCACTGACGCCGGACGTGCCGTCGTCGACGACGAGATGCCCCGTCGCATCGCCGGTGACGCTCAACTCATCGCGGGCCTCACTCCGGCCGAACGCGAGACACTTTCCGGCCTGCTTCGGAAAGTCTGTGCCGCACTGGGTGATTGACCGTGGACATCATGGCCGGCCATATGCATGCCCGGAACGGTCGCAATCGGCCGCGATCCGAGCACTTCACACCGACGCCCGGGAGTTCGTAGAGTTGTCCGCATCGTGCCTGGATCCACACCATGATCGGTTGGCTCTTCGGACTGGGCTCGGCGGTGCTGTACGGCATGTCCGATTTTGTCGGCGGTCTGGCGTCGCGGCGGTCCCACTTCGTCGTTGTTGCCCTGCTCGGCCAGTGCGCCGGGCTGATCGCGTCTGCCCTGGCCGGTCTGATGATCGGCGCCGAATCGATACCGCGCAGCGATCTGTGGTGGGGCGCGCTGTCCGGCTTCGGAACAGCGGTGGGCATGGCGTTTCTGTTCCGTGGGCTCAGCCGTGGCGCGATGAGTGTGATCGTCCCGGTCAGCGCGGTGACGGGTGTGTCGATTCCCGTGCTGTTCGGAGTCGTCGTCGAGGGGCAACGGCCGTCGCTGCTCGCCTGGCTCGGCATCGTGGTCGCCGTTCCGGCGCTGTGGTTGGTGGCCGGGCGGCAGAGCCGGAACGCCGAAGGGCTCAAGGGATCTGGTGTCGGTGACGGTCTGGTCGCGGGCGTCGGAATCGCTGTGCAATACCTGGCTCTCGCGCACGCGTCAGCGGCGTCCGGCTTGTGGCCGGTTGCGGCTGGACGCGTCAGCGCAGTCCTCGTCCTGATCGTCATGGCGATCTTTGTCATGCGTCATCTGAAGGACGAGCACGATCGATCGCCGCTTCGGACAACGATGGCCTCGGGAGTGCTGGCAACATCGGCAGGCGTCCTGGCGGCGGCGGCCCTCGCCGCGTACGCGATCGCCACACGTCACCAACTTGCCGCCATCGCCGTGGTGCTGTCGTCGATGTATCCGGTGATACCGGTTCTCCTCGGCGTCACGGTGTTACGCGAACATCTCACCCGTCAACAGAGCGCAGGTCTTCTAGCGGCTGCGGCGGCGACGGTCCTGCTCGCCGTTTGAGGTGATGTCGCAGGGTTACCTGCCCTACCCGGAGGAAACGTCGACCTCGGCTGAACCCTTCTCTGCCAAGCCGGCCAGATGCTTGAGCGAGTTGTCCAGGTGCTGAGGATCGAACGGAGGGAAGCCGATGTGCTGCCGGATGGCGTCCGGCACCGCTGACCAGTCGTATGTCAGGGTGATCCTCGTGCGGGCGGGGGCGAGAGACTCGAGGTCGTAGCGCCAGGACCAACCCCCGAACTTGAGGGTTCCGTCGTCGGTGTCCTCGCCGGGCAGCCATGCGATCGCAATCGGCGGATCGAACACCTCGACCCGGTTGGCGACCGTGTAGTGCATGCCCCCGAAATTCCGGTGGTACATCGCCATTCGGAAGATCTGCCCTACCGTGGTCAGCTTTGCGCTGTCGAGGGATTCCCGCACCCAGCCGGTTCCGTCGATCGCGTGGTGCGCCGTGGGATCAGCGAGTACGCCGAATACGGTTGCGGCCGGCGCATCGACGATGCGCTCTGCCGTCATGATGTCATTGCTCATGTCGGTACTGACCGCAAAGGCAGGGAAAATTCATCGCGTGCGCGCACTGCGGTGTCGAAAGCGTTGCGACACAAGGTGAAGAGTCAGTGCAGGGCCGCGAGGTTCTGCACCGATTTGCGGACGTCGGAGGTGAGTACCTTCGCGACGAGAGATCCCACCGGTCCGCTGAGCAGCCCGCCCGAGAGGTCGGCCACAAGGTGGAAGCACGATCCGGCAGGATCTTCGCCCACTGTCATCATCAGCGCGATGCGAACGCCTCCGCGCCCGTGCCCGCGCATCTCGATCCGCCGCGGCTCGTCGTACTGGGTGACCTCCCAGTGGATGACGTTGCGGAAGCCCTTCACCTTGATCAGCGCAGAGACGCGTGTCCCCACCTCGATGATGTCGGGGACGGCGCTTCGCCACCCGCCGAAGATGGTCAGCCACTCGTCGAACCGCCCGAGATCAGATGCCAATTTCCAGGCCTGCTCAGGTGTCATCTGTGAGGCGACCTGCACCTCGACCTTCGCCATGTCGTCTCCGCGCTCTCCGTAGTGTTCAAACGATCCTGGTATGCGGCGGGGTCCGCAGCAATATCCTGCGAACCCCACCGAAGCTGGCCGGTCAGCCGATGCCGACGACTTCCTGGGCGATGGCTGCGAGCCGGGTCTGCGCCGCCGAGACGACGCGCTGGCGGTTCTTGTGGGCCTCTTCCCACGCGACGATGGTGCGGATGTCACCGGGATCGGTCAGATCCTTGATGGCCGAGATCGCGTCCTGGACCGTGCGCTCATCGTAATCCGGGATCGGGAGCTCAGCCGGATCGAGGGCACCGGCCGCGGTCCGCAGGCTGCGCAGCGCGTCGGCCGTCTTGTCTGCGCCGTCGCGGCGGGTGATGTTCTCCGCGGCAGTCAGCGCCGCATCACGGGACCCGGTGAGGACCCGGCCTGCGAGTTCGCCGGCGTACGCACCACGGTCGATGAACTGGTCGAACGTGGGACGAATGCTCCGGATGCTCTCGACGGCACGATCGATGCCCCGGGTCGACCACTGGGCCGGCAGGTTCGCCGCCCGCACAGCCAAGCCGACCGCAGCCTGGACGGGTGTCCGGCGCAGCGCGGCCGGCCCACCCAGGGCATCCTCGGCGAGCACGGTGGTCAGCCAGTCGACTGTCGCCGAGTGCGCTTCGATCAACCGGTCGGCGAGCCGGACCACGTCGGGTTGCTTGGCGGCAACCGCCAGCGCCTTGATGTAGCGGGAGCGGTCGAGGAGCTGGTCTTCGAGCGCCAGATCACCGAGCAGCGCCTCGTCGAAGGGCGCGGCCTGCTCGGTGAGCGCCTTCACCGCGGCGGCGGCACGCCCGAAGAACGGGCCGACGACGTCCGGGTAGCCGCCCAGGTCGCGGATGGCCTCCTCGATCGCCGCTGCGCGATCACGGCCGTTGGCGGCGTTCTCGCTGAGTTCGCGGCGGACCGCCTCGGTGCGGGCCTGGGCCACCCGGGTCTCGGCGACCTGGATTTCGGTGTTGGTGAGGTCGAGAACTGCGCGCAACTGCGCGAGCAACTTGGTGGTATCTGCGGTGGTCATGAATCTGCCCCTCTGCGTTGACGGATTTGTCGGCGCTGGGTGCACCTGATCCTCCGGATACCCGATGTGCGCGCAACCGACTCGGGAAACGGCCGCCGCTCACCATGACCTACGTCACACCGGCGAGCCAGGGAAACGTCCGTGCGGCAAGGGCCGGCCACGGGGAGCGAGACGGCGTTCGGGACCGGGCGACTGGAACGACGCGAGATCAGTTTTCAGCGGGGACATCATGTCCTCGGCAGTGGGAACGGTGCGACGGTCGGCCTGTCGTTTCGCCGTTGCGATGGATTCCTTCTCGTATGAGGCGATTCGGCGCGCCAGAGGCGCGCGGTTGCCCTACCGGTACCGTTGGGCGATCACACGACGGCCGTCATGCCCCCGTCGACGAACAGCACCTGCCCATTCACATAGGCAGATGCCGGCGAGGCGAGGAAGATCGCGGGCCCGACGAGATCGTCGACCGTCCCCCACCTCCCCGCCGGCGTACGGCCCAGAATCCAGTTGTTGAACGACGTATCGTCGACGAGAGCCTGGGTCATCTCGGTGTGGATGTACCCGGGGGCCAAGCCGTTGATCTGCAAGCCGCCGCCTGCCCATTCGGCCGTCATCGCGCGGGTGAGGTTGCGCAGGCCGCCCTTCGCGGCGGTGTAGGCCGCGATCGAGGGTCGCGCGAGATCTGTTTGCACCGAACAGATGTTGATGATCTTTCCCGATCCGCGGGCCAGCTGGTGTCGCGCAACCTCACGTCCCACCAGAAATGCGCTGGTGAGGTCCACGTCGATCACGCGCTGCCAATTCGCCAGGCTCACCTCGAGCAGGGGTTCACGATGCTGCAGGCCGGCGTTGTTGACCAGCACCTCGATGGGCCCGATGCGCTGTTCGATGTCATCGATGGCGGATGACACCTCGTCGGGATCCGTCACGTCGAATCGCGCGGCGTACACGGCGTCCGTGCCGAACTTCTCGCGCAGACCGTCACACGTGTGTTCGAGACGGGGTCCGTCGACACCGTTGAGCACCACACGCGCACCGGCCTCGGCCAGCCCCGCGGCGATGGCCAGACCGATCCCCCGGCTCGAGCCCGTGACGACCGCGAGCCGCCCGGTCAGGTCGAACAGGCCGGTCACCGTCCCACGACCGCGGCGGCATCGTTGCGGTAGGACTGCGCCAAAGGCTCTGGGCGGGCGGCGATCTCGGACTCGCTGTCGCCGTCGGCGTTGGTCAGCAAGGTGAGGTCGCGTGCTCGGGTCTCGGGCGTGCGCAATGTCGCGTAGAGGGTGATAAGCGTCAAGATGATGACGTAGGCCGCCAGCGGAACCCACGAATTGTTGAACCAGCTGAGCAGGAGCGCACCGACGAACGGAGCGATGCCGCCTGCGATGATGGCACTGAACTCGCGGCTGACCGCGACCCCGATGTACCGATGCCGTGATCCGAAAAGCTCTGGCAGTGCGGCGCATTGGGCACCGAGCATCACGTTGACACCGACACCGTATGCGATCGCGATGACGACGACAGTGAGCACGGGGTTGCCCAGTGACAGCAGTGGCCATGCGACGGCGGCGAGTACCAACTGGATGACCGCGCCTACGCGGTAGACCCTCATGCGGCCGAATCTGTCCGACAGCGATCCTGCGAACGGGATGACGAAGAAGCCGATCACCGCGCCGATCGCGACCGCCAATGGACCGACGGACTTCTGCACGCCCAGCGCGCTCACGTAGGTGATGCTCAGGGTTTGATAGATGTACGAGCCGCCGTTCTCCGCCATCCGCAGACCAATACCTCGCCACACGGTGGGCCGTGACGACTGCAGCAACTCGCGGAAAGGCTTCTGGCTGACCTGATCCCGCTTTTCGAGGGTGACGAACGTCGGACTTTCCTTGAGCCGCAGCCGGATCAGCACGGCAACGCCGATGAGGAAGATGGACGCCAGAAACGGGATGCGCCACACCCAGCCGAGCAGCGCATCATCGGGCACCTGGCCCAGACCGACGAACACCGCCGAGGCCAACAACGTCCCGAGCATGATCCCGACGAATGGGAGGGCCGAGTAGAAACCGCGGCGCCGCACCGGGGAGTACTCCGCCATCAACGTGGTGGCGCCGGCCTGTTCGGCCCCGGCGCCGAAGCCCTGTGCGATTCGCAGGACCACCAGAAGGATCGGCGCGAGCGCACCCACCTGTTCACCGGTGGGCAGCACTCCGATCAGCGTGCTGGACCCGCCCATGAGGGCGATCGTGAGCATCAGAACCCACTTGCGGCCGAGTCGGTCACCGAGGGCACCGAAGAAAAGACCTCCGACCGGCCTCGCGACGAAGCCGATCGCGAGCGTCGCGAGGCTGGCGACCGTGCCCGCTGATGCTCCGAGCGCCGGAAAGAAGATCTCGCCGAAGATCAATGCCGATGCGAGCGAGTACAGCGCAAAGTCGTAGTACTCCAGCGCACTGCCGACCGATGCGGCCAGCGTCGCCCGTTTGAGGTTGCGAGCGTACTCGGGATCGTCGCTGCCGCGGGCGGCCTCGGCGGACGGGTGCTGATCAGCCATGTTCGTTCTCCGGTGGTGGTTCCGCGGGCAGATACGCGGGCCCAGGGGCCGCGATGTGGTCCATATGCGGGACGCGTCGTGATGTGATGGCCAACATACGCCGCATCAGAACGCAGTTCAATACCTCGAACAGGATAGCCATATCATCGTTGATGTTGCCGAGATTGTTCGATATAGCTACATAGTGTTCAGTCTGTCGAACATCGCGTACGATCGAGATCATCACAGAGAGGGATGCCCGTGGCAACTGATTCGACACCTCAGCGACCCGAGCGACTCCGGGTGGTCGCCTCGACCCCGATCAGCGAGGACCTGATCGAGCGGATCGTGGCGAGAGAACCACGTATCGACTTCATCCGCGACCAGTCCCTGCTCCCCCCGCAGCGGTTCGCCGGCGACCATGCCGGCGATCCGGCTTTCCGTCGTACCGCGGACCAGCAGCGGCAATTCGAGCAGCTGGTCGACTCGGCTCAAGCGCTCTACGGCTTGCCCGACGAGCAGCCCGCCGCCCTGCGCCGCACCGTCCGTAGCAACCCGAACCTGTTGTGGGTGCACACGATGGCCGCGGGTGGCGGCGGTCAGATCAAGGCGGCCGAACTCGAGGAGGACGAACTGAACCGCATCACGTTCACCACCTCCGCCGGCGTTCACGCGGAACCACTGGCCGAATATGCATTGTTCGGTCTGCTCGCAGGCGCCAAGACGCTTCCGCGGCTGCTGCGTCAGCAGCGCGAGCGGAAGTGGACCGACCGTTGGGAGATGGGCCTGCTGAGCCAGCAGCGGATCCTGCTCGTCGGACTCGGCGGAATCGGCCGGGTCATCGCGCGGAAGCTCGCTGCGCTGGGCGTCACGGTCGTGGGCACCAGTCGCTCGGGCGAACCCGTCGAGGGGGTCGCCGAACTCGTCCACCCGGATGATCTCGTCGACGCCGTACGCGACGTCGACGGCATCGTGGTGAGCCTGCCCGGCACTGCTGCCACCGAGAACATGGTGAACGCGAAGGTTCTTCGCGCCGCCAAACCCGGGTTCACTCTGGTGAGCCTGGGCCGGGGCACGGTGATCGACGAGCCGGCCCTGATCGACGCCCTGCGAGACGGCCAGGTCGGATTCGCCGCGCTCGACGTGTTCGCCGCCGAACCGCTCGCGCCCGAAAGCCCGTTGTGGAGTGACGAAAAGGTCCTGATAAGCCCGCACACCGCGGCGTTGAACTCCGCCGAGGATCGACTCATCGCCGACCTGTTCGCCGAGAACGCCACCCGCTTCCTCGACGGAAGCCCCATGCGCAACCGTGTGGATACCGTCGAGTTCTACTGAGGCTGTGCGAGGATCCGCTTCCGACGAACTCGCAGGTCCCGAACCGAGGAGACGCAATGGCCGACGAGGCTGAGCGCGCCGCCGGCAATTCGCCCGCGGTCACCCGTTCCATCCGCATCCTTGACCTTCTCGCGGAGGCACGAGGGGTACCGCGCACCCTCACCGAGATCGCCCGCGAACTCGGCCTCGCCAAGTCATCGGTGTCCAACCTGTGCGCCGCCCTCGAGGAGGGCGGACTGGTGCGCCGGAGCACCGGCGGCTACCTGCTCGGCCGGCGCACCGTCGAACTGGGCAGTGCATTCCTGTCCGGCTTCAACCAGATTCGTGAGTTCTACCGTGTCTGCGAGGAGTCCGAGGTGCTGCGGCACCAACTCGTGCAGATCGCGATGCTCGACGGAGCGCACGTGCTCTATCTTGCGGTGTTCGAAGGCCGTCAGCGTTTCCCGTTGTCCGCCCGCGTCGGCGACCGCTATCCCGCCTCTGTGACCGCGGTCGGCACCGCGCTGCTGTCCGAGCTGACACCGACACAGGTCGCCGAACTCTACTGGGACGAAACCAATTTCGTCGGATTGACCAAGAAGTCGACGGCGACCCTGACCACATTGCAGGAAAAGCTCCAGCAGACCCGCCAACGCGGATACGCCGTCGACGACGGCGAAGTGCATCCCACCGTTCTCGGATTGGCGATCCCCATCCCCGGCGGCAACGGCGAACCGACCTTCGCCATCGGTGTATCCATCGTGCATCCCACTGGTTCGGCCGAGGAACGCGAAGCCATCCTCGCCGCTGTGCGTGACGCCGCGGAAAGCCTGACCCGCCCCCGCCTGATCACGGTCTGACGATACCGCCGGAGTACGTTCACGTTCATGGACAACTCCGGACCCAGCCGGACAGCGCTCGCCACGGCATACGCGCGGGCCTGTCACCAGTTCGCCGACAGCCCGCCGATTTTCGCCGATCCCCTGGCCGCGCGCCTGCTCGGCGTGACGGAAGCCAACCTCGACGACCTCTCACGCCACCCTGCGGGCCACCCGGCGACCGTGGCCCGCGATCGGCCTCGCCGACTCTTCTTCGCAGCACGCTCCCGGTTCGCCGATGATGTGACGGCCAGGGCCGTGGCCGCGGGTGTGCGTCAGGTGGTGGTGCTCGGCGCCGGCCTGGACACCGCTGCGTACCGCAATTCGCATCCAGATGTGCACGTCTTCGAGGTGGATCACCCACAGACGCAGGCCTGGAAGCGAGAGCGCCTCGCCGCCACCGGGATCGACATCCCCGCCACCGCGACCTTGGTACCGGTCGATTTCGAGACGCAGACGCTGGCGTCGGAACTGGAGTCCGCCTCGTTCTCTCGCACCGAACCGGCGGTCTTCGTCTGGCTCGGCGTGATCTTCTATCTGACTCCCGATGCGGCCGGCAGCACACTCGACTACATCGCCGGGCAGGCCCGACCCGTCGACCTTGTCTTCGACTACCTCCAGCCCGCGGAAACCGACGAGGACCGGGCCGACCTGAAGAATCGCGCCGCTCGGCTCGCCCGCGCAGGCGAGCCCCTGGTCAACTACCTCACCTCCGACGAACTCCACCGGCAGTTGGCAGACTTCGGCTTCCGTGTGGTCGAGGACCTCTCCGGCAACGAGCTGATCGGCCGATATCCGCACGGCGCACCCGTTCTCGACGAGCGGGCGTTGCGTGCCAGCCGAATTGTGCACGCGCGCTGTTGATTCAGCGGACAGCCACCTGCCGCCACACAGTCTCACAGGTCAGCTTCGCTTCGGCGATCGCGTCCGGGGAGATCTTGGATGCTTGGTAGAACGTCCGCTCGATCATCCAGCACAGAGCCCGCGCCAGTCCAGGCGCATCCCCCGGCGCAGTGCCAGTGGGAACACCAGCCCGGCGCAGAACATCGGCCATGGCGTCGATGGACACCTCTGCGGCCTCGGACCACAACTCGTCGATCGCGGGGACCGTGGACGCGAGGTCCACAGCCATCCGCATCACCGGACCGTGGTCGCGCCACAGCTCCGCAGTGCGTTCCAGCGCAGCACCGATCGCCTCGTCGACCGGTCGGGTCTGGTCGCGTGCGGCGCCGGCCGCCCTGTCCCGCAGCACCTGTACGGTTCGGGCGACCAACGCCGTGAGCACCTCCTGCTTCGAACCGAAGTAGAAGTACAGTGCCGCCCGGGTGATCCCGACCGACTCGGCGATGTCGGCGACCGTCATGTCCGCGTATCCGGTGGTCGTCAACAGATCCTCGGCGGCGTCGAGGATCTGTTGTTCGCGTAGATCACCCTTGCGGACCGTCGGCGTCGACCGACGCGAAGGCCACGATTTGGTCACGGTCTCCCCTTCGCCGGTTGGCTCCTACGTCGAGGCGAGTTGCGCGCCGTCGGCGAAATCCGTGCTGCGGGAGAGCTCTTCCCAGCGCCGGATGTCCTCGTCGACCGCTGCGCGCGCCGCACCGACCAGCCTCAACGCGTCCGATCCCAGGACCAGGTGGGCCGGCGGTTCAGGCTCGTCCAGTATCGCCAGGACGGCTTCGGCGGCCTTGACGGGGTTGCCCAGTTGGTTTCCGCTGGCCTTGAGGCGTGCAGCACGGATGGGTTCGAACAGTTCGTCGTAGTCGGCGATGGAACGGTCCGCCCGGGTCATCGAGCGGCCGGCCCAGTCGGTACGGAACGATCCCGGTTCGATCGCGGTGACGTGGATGCCGAAGCCGCTGATCTCTTTACGGATGCTCTCCAGCATGCCCTCCACGGCGAATTTGCTGGCGCAGTATGCCGACATGCCGGGGACGGCCATGAGTCCACCCATCGAAGTCACTGCCATCAGATGCCCTTTGCGCCGCTCCCGCAGGTAAGGAAGTGCGGCTTGCAGTGTGGCAGCGACGCCGAAGACGTTGGTGGCGAACTGGGCTCGCATCTCGGCGATCGGCGTCTCCTCGAAGATGCCCTCGACGCCGTAGCCGGCGTTGGCGATCACCACATCGATGGGCCCGATGTTCTTCTCGACTTCCGAGACAACCGCAGTCACGGCTGCGTCGTCGGTGACGTCGAGTTGACGGGCGTGCGCCCGGTCCGGCGCGGTCGATTCGAAAGCGGCGGCATCGGTGTCCTTGCGCACGGTGCCGACAACGCGGTGCCCCGCAGCGAGGGCTCCGTTCGCGAAGGCCTGTCCCAGGCCGCTGCTCACTCCGCTGATGAAAAACGTCTTCATGATGTCCTCTCGAAAACTTACTCAACACAGTGTCAAATAATAATCTACACCGTGTCAAGTAAGTCTTTCCCGAACGTCCAGCACCGCGGATAGCCGACGGACCCGGCATGCGTTCTCCGAGGCAGGCCCAGGGCATTCGTCCGGGGTCTTCGGGCTTACAAGAGGAGACGAGCATGACCACCAGTACGGACAACACTTCCCACGCAGGGACGCAGACCATCGACGAGTTGGTGCCGTCGCGCTACGCGGTACAGGTCGGCGACATCGAGGTCCTCGTGATCAGCGACGGCGTGCTGCCCATCACCGCAAGCACCATGGCAACCAATGCCGACAGCGACACGTATCGCACCTGGCTGAGTGACCGCTTCCTGCCTCAGGACATCCTCGATTGGCCGCTGAACGTGGTGGTGGTGCGCAGCGGTGACCGCACCATCCTGGTCGATGCGGGCCTGGGCGTGGAGTTTCCCGACTTTCCGCGTGCCGGGCGCACCGTCGCGCGCCTGGAGGCCGCCGGTATCGATCCGTCAGCCGTGACCGACGTGGTTCTCACCCACCTCCACATGGACCACATCGGCGGGTTGCTCTCACACGGATTGAAAGAAAGACTCCGTCCGGACCTGCGAATCCATGTGGCGTCCGCGGAGGCCAACTTCTGGGAGTCGCCGGATTTCTCGCACACCGAGATGCCCGCACCGGTTCCGCCGGCACTGCGTGCGATCGCCGGTCGCTTCCTCGACGAATACCGCGGCCAGATCCAAACATTCGACTCCGAGTACGACATCACGCCAGGAGTCCACGTCGCGCGCACCGGCGGCCACACACCCGGCCACAGTGTCGTACGACTGGCATCCGGTGAGGATCGGCTCACGTTCGCCGGAGACGCCGTGTTCGCGCCCGGGTTCGACAATCCTCAGTGGCACAACGGGTTCGAACACGACCCGGAGGAATCCGTCCGGGTCCGCGTCGAACTGCTGCGCGAGCTTGCGGCAACCGGTGAGTCCCTCGTCGCCACCCATCTGCCGTTCCCGTCGGTCTGCCATGTGGCGGCCGCGGGCGACGCATTCCGCTGCGTTCCCGCGGTCTGGGACTACTGACCCGATCAACGCCTGGGCGTCTTGACCCTCCCCCTGGGGCAATCCCCAGGGTGGAGGTCATGACGACCGACGAGAACACCCCGACCGCCCTCACCTGGGACGAACTTCCCGCACCTGTCGCCACCTACCTCGGCGCACGCCCGAAAGATGACACCGCAACGGCACTTGGCGCCTTCACCGAAGACGCCAGCGTCACCGACGAAGGCCACACCTACCGCGGTCGGGACAAGATTCTCGCGTGGATGCAGCGGGTGAGCACCAAGTACAGCTACACCACCGAGTTCACCGAAGCGACTCGCCGCGACGAGTCACACATCGACGTGACCCAGCGAGCAATGATCAATACCTGTGGATGAGCCTCGGTGTGGGGGCGTGAAGATGGGCGCACCTTCCCGGGGATGATCTTCACGGAATCAGGTATTCGATCAAGACCGGCGTTGGCGCGCTGGTTGGGAAGGTACGCCCATGCTCACCGTAGTTCACGACACCGAGGACGCCAACGACAAGGCCAGCGGTGCTGGTCGGTCGTTGTTGGATGAGATCGTCCGCGACGGGGCCCGGCAGATGCTGGCCGCGGCGTTGCAGGCCGAGGTCGCCGCCTACGTGGCGCAGTTCGCCGATCAACTCGACGAGAACGGTCACCGGTTGGTGGTGCGAAACGGCTATCACCAGCCCCGGGAGGTGCTGACCGCCGCCGGCGCGGTGCAGGTGAAAGCGCCGCGGGTCAACGACCGCCGTGTCGACCCCGACACCGGTGAACGCAAGCGGTTCTCCTCGGCGATCCTGCCGGCCTGGGCGCGCAAGTCGCCGCAGATGAGCGAGGTACTGCCGCTGCTGTACCTGCACGGCCTGTCGAGCAACGATTTCACCCCTGCCCTCGAGCAGTTCCTCGGCTCCGGCGCTGGGCTGTCGGCCAGCACGATCACCCGGCTCACGGCGCAGTGGCAAGACGAGGCCCGCGCGTTTGGGGCCCGCGACCTCTCGGCCACTGATTACGTGTATCTGTGGGTCGACGGCATTCACCTCAAGGTGCGGCTGGACCAGGAAAAGCTCTGTCTGCTGGTGATGCTGGGCGTGCGTGCTGATGGCCGCAAGGAGCTCGTGGCGATCACCGACGGCTACCGCGAGTCGGCCGAGTCGTGGGCCGATCTGTTGCGCGACTGCAAGCGCCGCGGCATGACCGCCCCCGTACTCGCGATCGGCGATGGCGCGCTCGGGTTCTGGAAAGCAGTCCGCGAGGTTTTCCCGGCCACCAAAGAGCAGCGGTGCTGGTTTCATAAGCAGGCCAATGTTCTTGCTGCACTGCCGAAATCAGCGCACCCGTCGGCGCTGGCGGCGATCAAGGAGATCTACAACGCCGAGGATATCGACAAGGCCCAGATCGCGGTCAAGGCCTTCGAGGCCGACTTCGGCGCGAAGTATCCCAAGGCGGTCGCTAAGATCACCGACGACCTCGATGTGCTGCTGGAATTCTACAAGTATCCGGCCGAACATTGGATTCATCTGCGAACGACGAATCCGATCGAATCCACCTTTGCCACAGTGCGTTTGAGGACCAAGGTCACCAAGGGGCCCGGATCACGAGCGGCCGGACTAGCGATGGCCTACAAGCTCATCGACGCCGCCGCGGCCCGCTGGCGTGCCGTCAACGCCCCACACCTGGTCGCCCTGGTCCGCGCCGGCGCGGTCTTCCATAAAGGCAGACTGCTCGAACGACCCACCGACATCACCCCGCCAACATCGCCCTCAGACGGCGGTCAGCACGCCGGAACGGAGGTCGCCTGAAACACCCCGATCCACAGGTATTGACAATTCCTCTGACCCAGCATCTCGAAGGCGACTTTCCCGGAGGCGTCGTCGATCTGCGATTCCGCTTCACCCTCGACGGGACATACATCAGCCGACTGACGATCGAACCGTGTGTTGGGTGAGCACAATGCGGAAAACGGCGCCGGCCGCTCACTCCGCGTTCAGTGCGCGCAAGCGCTCCGCGCCACTCCGCTCGCGAGTGAGCGTCCCTCGTCGTAGCAGCGTTCCCGGCACCACCGGACGCCGCAAGCGGAGTTTCCGCAACGGCTCTGCGTGGTCGTGGCAACTTGAGAGAACGCCGAATCTGGTGTATGCCGTGCGTCCGTACCGATCGCGGACGCGGTCGCTCAAGCAACTGCGCGGACCATCCGCTGTAATCAGTCAGCAACCGCCGACTTCCCGCCACTCATTTGGATGCGCATTCACAGCTTCTGCCGGACGAATGCCATTGTTTGCAATGCAAAATTCTTGTCGCCCAGTGAGCAAAATGCGCTCATTGCGATGAACTTGGCTTATGATCTTGTGCTGCCACACCCAGAGACATTGCGGGCAAGTCGCCAGCAACCGCTGAGCGTGGCCAAAGGATTGCATTGTTGCGTTGGCGTTAGCTGCGAGATTCAGCCCTGACACACTCCCGTCCGCTCCAAGACCGCGAGTCGGAGTATCCAGCAAAGGCAATGGGCGTCTGTGACGAAAGGCCTGCCCACCGCGGAGAATTTGCCTAGATGGTTCCGAGTGGACACCGAAGACATATGTGCCACTATGTCCGAAGGCAAACATCGCTGACGCGGGGGGATTATGAGTCTTTCGGAGGTCTTCGATCGCCGCAGGAACGCATTGACGTTGTGGCGCCTCTTCCTCGCGATAGGCGTGGTCTTCTGGCATTCTTGGCCGCTGACCGGACGAGAGATTCAGTATGAGCCGGCGGTGCGGTTGCTCAGCGACATGTTCGCCGATGGATTTTTCGTCATTTCCGGGTTTCTGATCACTGCGGCCTGGATCCGCCGTCCCTACCTCAAGGAGTACTGGGCATCTCGGAGTCTGCGCATCTTCCCGGGCCTCTGGGTGTGTCTTGCGGTCATCGCCTTCATCGCTGCTCCGATTGCCGCGAAGGCCACAGACACCGCTGTCTCCCTGTCGTCTGAGATCGCATATGTGCTGAACAACGCGGTGTTGAACATTGCGTATTTCGGTATCGACGGGACCCCTGTTGACGTGCCGTATCCCGGTGTCTGGAATGGCTCGATCTGGACACTGTTCTTCGTGCTGCTGTGTGACCTCATGGTCTCCGTCCTCGGCTTCATCGGATTGCTCAAGCGCCGGTGGACAATTCCAGTCTTGTTCGTTGCGGCGGTCTGCTGGTGCGCCTACGTCTCTTACACACCGCCCGGCTACAGCATGGCGCAGATGCTTGCAAGGTTCGCCGTCGTCTTCCTCGCCGGCGCGATGTTTTACAAGTACCAGCACAAGATCCCCGCGAATTGGTGGCTGGTCGGGCTGAGCGCCGCGATTGTCGTGGCATCCTCATTCACCCACAACTATCGCGTCATCGGCGCCCTCCCGTTGGCCTACGCGATCATCGTGTCCGGCGCGCTTGTGAAGCGATCGCGGTTGCAGAACGACCTCTCGTACGGCGTGTACATCTACGCATTCCCGGTCCAGCAGCTGCTGGCCACCTTCGGTCTGGCGGCCCTCAACCCATTCCTGTTCTTCGGCCTCTCTACCGTGGCCGTGCTTCCGGTGGCGGCCGGAAGCTGGTTCCTGGTGGAGAAACGTGCGTCCAACCTGAAGGGTCGGATTTTCCGCAAGTCCGCGAAACCGGTCGCACCCGAGGCTCGTTCCAGAGCGGCCGTTGAGACAGGAAACCTGGAAGCGCCCGCCGAACAGTCCGTCGCCCCCGGCGAGCACGCCACCTGAGCAGAGCCGCACCGCGGACCGGACCTTCCGCGACCGGGACACCCGTCGCGCCGATGGCAGCCACCACCCCCCAACCGAGATGGTGCATCGCCAGCGAAGTGAAGGAACGGTCGCCCCTTGCGATCCAGCGACCGCCCCGCTCTCACGGCCACCCGAACTGAGACAATGCGGGGATGGTCGAGCAGAGTCTCTGGATGCAGAAGGTCGCGGCCGATCCCGGGCATTCGCAGTGGTACATCGAACGCTTCCGCTCCCTGGCGCGCGCTGGTGAAGACCTCTTCGGCGAGGCCCGTCTTGTGGATGCCATGGCACCGCGAAACGCCCACATCCTCGACGCGGGCTGCGGACCCGGTCGGCTGGGCGGATACCTGGCAGGTGTGGGGCATCGTGTGGTGGGTGTCGATGTCGACCCGGCCCTGATCGCCGCTGCCGAGGAGGACTACCCGGGACCGCGCTGGCTGGTCGGTGATCTCGCCGAACTCGATTTGCCGGTACGCGGGATCACCGAACCTTTCGACATCATCGTGTCCGCCGGCAATGTGATGACCTTCCTCGCGCCGAGCACCCGGGCCCAGGTGCTGTCCCGACTTCGCGCCCACTTGACCGACAACGGCCGCGCCGTGATCGGTTTCGGTGCAGGCCGCGACTACGGGTTCGAGGAGTTCCTCGCCGACGCGAAAGGGGCCGAGTTCACCCCGGATCAGCTGCTGTCCACCTGGGATGTGCGCCCGTTCAGCGAGGACTCCGACTTCCTCGTCGCAATTCTGCGTCGCGCGTAGATCACGCGGTCACCGGGCGGGGCACCGATCCCCGGTGCTCGGCAATGAGTGCCTGCGACGCCAGTTCGCCGATGACGACACACGGCGCCATCGTGTTACCCGTGGTCAGCCGGGGCAAGACCGATCCGTCCGCCACCCGCAGGCCGTCGAGGCCGTGGACCTTCAGTTGCGCATCGACCACCGACATGGGGCCGCGGCCCATCTTCGCCGTGCCGACCTGGTGCCAGAACGAACCACCTGCGTTGCGAAGGAATTCGTCGAGATCCCGGCCGGCGAGGTCACCGGGCATGACCGGGCGACGCACATAAGGCCGAAGCTCCGCGGCGTTGCCAAACTCGCGCAAGAATTCGACGCACTGGCGCGACTTGGCAACATCTTCGGGATGTGCCAGGGAATTGGCGTGTACTTCGACCGGATCGTCCGGGTGGCGGCCGGTCAATGTGACGGTGCCACGACTCTGCGGTCGGGCAACCGTGCCGTACAGAAACCACGCCGAAGCCGGCAGTGGGAACCGCTCGGCGGTTTCGGGTGTGCCGAAGGGAATACCGGTGAAGCAGGCGTACTGGTCCGGTGCGGCAAGACCCGACTCGCTCGACCAGTAGATGCAGGCCTGCCCGCGGGCGTCAGGGCCCCATCCCGGCGGGAACTCCCACTCGACCGGAAACGCCAAGTGGTCTTGCAGATTTCGGCCGACGCCCGGTAGGTGGGCATTGACAGGGATGCCGAAGTAACGCAGTTGCCTCTCGTCGCCGATACCCGACTGCAGGAGCACCTTCGGGGTGTTGATCGCACCGAGCGACACGATCACCTCGGATCTGGCCGTGATTTCGTGCACCTTCCCTCCGATCTTGACCTCGACAGCGGTGGCACGCCGGCCGACCACGACGATCCGTTGCACCACGGCGCCGGTCAACACGGTCAGGTCGACGCGCCCGAGAACCGGGACGACATACGCGCGGTAGATCGACTGTCGTCGACCGTCTTTGGTCAAGACCTCCAGCATGGCCGCTCCCCCGGGACCCTCCATCATCGCGCCGTTCGGGCTGTCGTAGGCGGGTAACCCAAGGGACTTCGCCGCCTCTATTGTCGCAACCGCACAGGGCTGGGGGTCGGGTATCGGTTCCACGTGTACCGGACCTCGGGTGCCACGCCGCACGGGATCCGGTGTGCCTGTCCAGTTCTCGACGCTGCGGTAGATCTCCAGCACGTTGTCGTAACCCCACGCAGGATCCCCGGCCTCTGCTGCGAAGAAGTTCCAGTCCGCCTTGTGTCCGCGCGCCCAGCACATCACGTTGATACTCGAACCACCGCCGAGCACCTTGCCCATGGACATGGGAAGTGCACGATTGTTCAGATGGACGTTCTCCTCTGCGACGAACCCCCAGTCTCGTTCGGTTCCCAGGTTCGCCGGCCACCGCTGCGGATCCATGATGCTCTCGACGTCGTCGTCGCCTCCGGCCTCGAGCAGCAGGACGGAGGCGCCGAGCCCCTCGGCAAGTCGGCGTGCCACCACCGATCCCGTGGTGCCGGCCCCGCACACGATGAAGTCGTAGTCGACTCTGTCACCGGCCTCCAGACGGCTCAGAAGATTTCTCGTGCGCGCGAGATCTGATGTGTCAGTTGTCTTCACATCAAGCCGAGACGAGTCGGCGTGCGGTTTGGTTCAGGCCGTATGGAACGTCTTCCGTGAATTTCGGTTTCCGACAATATATTCCACGTGTGGCGTCAAACTGAGATCTCCGCGCGTGGCCATGTGACCCCGTCATGACGCATACACGAATTGCATGCCGCGTCTGCGCGTCCGCAGCGGGCGCGGAGAATCAACACCACAACCCCGCACGTGTCCCGATCCGACGGGCCGCGAGCAAACTGGCCGATATCTGGGGTAACGGCGTCGGCAGACAGCTGCGGCTGTAGCGTATCGCCGGTGAACTATCGCGTGTCTTCCTCCGTCGCCATCGCGGCCTGCGCCGCGTCGCTTGCCATGCCCCTCGCCGCTTGCGGCTCCGACTCGGACACCGCTTCGTCAAGCACGTCACCGGCCGGTTCGTCGACTGTTGCCGAGCTGGTCACGTCCAGTTCAACCGAGACTGCGGCACCCGCTGCCAGTACGTGCCCGACCGCCGCGCCCCAGGACGCCGCCGCTCCGGAGTGGACGCTGTCCGGAGCCACCGGCAGTGTCGAGGTCACCGGATCCACCGACGCCGCGGCACCGGTGATCAACGTCAACGGGCCGTTCAGCGTGACCGAAACCCAGGTCAAGACCCTGCAGCCGGGCGAAGGACCCGTCGTCGCGGACAACGCCACAGTTCTGGTTTGCTACATGGGTGTCAACGGCCGCGACGGAACGGTGTTCGACAGCAGCTATGAGCGCGGCGCGCCGGTCGACTTCCCGCTCAACGGGGTGGTGGCCGGATTCCAGAAGGCCATCGCGGGCCAGACGGTCGGTTCCACGGTCGCCGTGGCGATGACGTCCGAGGACGGATACCCGAACGGTCAGCCGGCCGCAGGCATCGAGCCCGGTGACTCCCTGATCTTCGCGATCAAGATTCTCGACGCCGCCAGCTGACGAACCGAACAGCCGTGTAGCAGTCTGTTACACTCGTTTCAGACTGCTACATGGAGGCGTGTCATGACTGAGACCGCAGATCGGGTCACTCGCTTCGCCGCAGACCTGGTGGAGAGCGCCGCGGCCGAAGGCGCACGTCAGAGTAGGTCGGCCAAGCAGCAACTCGACCATTGGGCACGAGTGGGGCGGGCGGTGTCGAGCCAACACACCGCCGCCCGCCGCCGGGTGGAAGCCGCGCTCGCCGGGGACCTGGCGCTACGCGATCTGACTCCTGAGGAAGGCGTCGTGTTCAACGCCGAGATCTCCGCCGCCATCGAAGAGAATCTGGCACACACCGATTACGGCCAGGTCCTCGCCGGGCGCGGCGTGACCACCGTCGCTCTCGACGACGACGGTGCCATCGTGCGGTACCAACCGGACGGCACCACGACCGTGCTGGCTCCTGCGCAGCGGTGATCGGCACAGACGGTGACGGGATCCGGTGAAACGACTCGATCTCGTCGTTGGGCCCAACGGCGCGGGCAAGAGCACTTTCGTCGAACTCACATTGGCCCCGCTGCTGACGGGCAGTGCGTTCGTCAACGCCGACGAGATCGCCAAGCGTCGCTGGCCGCACGCCCCGGCCGAGCACTCCTACGATGCCGCACGCATCGCCTCCGACACCCGACTCAAGCTGATCGAACTCGGTGAATCGTTCATCGCCGAAACGGTGTTCTCACATCCCTCGAAACTTCAGCTCATCGACACCGCGCAGGCGGCTGGATACACCGTGGTAATGCACGTGGTGATGATCCCCGAGGATCTCGCCGTCCTACGCGTGCAGCACCGGGTACGAGCCGGTGGTCACCATGTGCCCGAGGAGAAGATCCGCGAACGGCACCAACGACTCTGGCCCCTCGTCGCGCTGGCGGCCGCCCGCGCCGACATCTCGACGTTCTATGACAACAGCGCCGTCAGGGGTCCGCGCATCGTTGCCCAACTCGCCGGCGGATTTGCTGTGGGCCGGCCCGCCTGGCCAATGTGGGCACCCCAGGTGCTCACCTCGCGGTGGCCCGAATAGATTGTCGCGGTTCAGACTTCGACGGCCGCGGCAGGTCGCAGGCGGGCGATGATCCCGTCGAGATCCCGGATGAACATCTCGGGCCGGAAGATGTGCCCCCCGGGTACCTCATGGGCCTCGTGCGGAATGCCCGCGGCCCTGAGGCGCTCACGGAATTCACGCTGACCGGCGAGCACCTGGGTCTCGTTGACGCTGTCAAACCAGTTGAGCGGATCCGGACTGGTCCCGGCCACGAGGAACACGCGCTTGTTCCGGTAGCTCTCGATTCGTTCCACCGGATTGTCCGCGCTCACCCGCGCCTGGTCCCACAGCGGAGCGCCGTAGACGGTACCGCCACCGAGATCCAGCACCGCCGAGGTCAGATTCGCCCAGTGGACCACCAAACCGAAATCGCGCCGCAGGCTCGCCGGCCCGGAATGGCTGCTCACCGAAGCGAAATGGCCGTAGTACTTGGCGGCGTACTTCAGCGCGCCGAACCCGCCCATCGAGAACCCGGCGACCGCGCGTCCGTCGTACTCGGCATACGTACGGAAGTTCGCCTCGACCCATGGCAGCAACTGCGCGATGTGGAAGGTCTCCCAGTTTCGCGGCCCGACAAAGGATGCCACCGGATTGGAGTACCAACCGGCATGCCCGCCGTCCGGCATCACCACGATGATGGGTTTGCCCGCGGTCCAGTTCCTGATGCCGAGGAAGTCGAACGTGCGGAAGTCCTGGTCCCCACCTCCGTGAAGCAGATACAGCACGGGGTAGGTCTTACCGCTGGTGCGATAGTCGTCCGGCAGCAACACGTTGATGCCGGGGTTCCAGCCGACCGCCGCGGTCTGGAAGCGGTAGTACCACAGGCGAGGATCGCTCTCGTTGCGGTCGACGATGCGCAGGCCGAAGCCGTCACTTCGCCCGGCAAATATCAACAGCACCCGGCCGACCTCTATGACGTTGGGGTTCGGTATGCCGTTGACCGCGGCGATCAACGGATAGAACGCCGAATCTCCATAGAACCGTGTGGCGAGCGCCGACAGCGTGTCCCCGGCGACCACGGGGTATCGCGTGATGTCCGGGATGACCAGTCGCTGTCCGGCCTCGGCATCTGTGGTCGGCGCGATACCGCTCGCAGCGGCGATCAGCGGCGCCAGGGCGGCATCGGCGTAGAACCGCGCGGCCACATCCGACAACGTCTCCCCAGGGACCACCGTGTGCCGCACGAAGTCGGGAAAGATGAGCCTCTGGCCCACCGCGATGACGCCGGGATCCGGAATGCCGCTGGCTGTCGCGATCAGCGGATACAGATCGGCTTCGCCGTAGAACCGCAACGCCAAGCCGGACAACGTCTCCCCCGCGGCTACCGTATGCGTCCTGACCATACGTCCCCTCCTCAGATGTCGAATTGACGACACTGCCGATTCGTCTGGCGCCCACGAGTCTAGGCATGGGGGAAGGAGAATCGTCCGCGTTCCAAAGCATTGCCGGACTCGTTGGGCGGTCCTGGCGGGCGCAGGGCGTCGATCGACCGTGAAACCGACACCGTCCTCCCGATGCCGGGCCGGTGCCGTCGCCTCGGATTCAGCAAACCGCAGCCGGCTGATCGGCAGTTGAGCCCAAAAAATGCTTTTGGTTTGAACCGCAGCCGAAACGGTAATTCTGTTGGCGTCAATTTATCCAACAACTGGATGACCACAAGTCAGAACGGATTCAGCAATGATTGTCCTCGGCATCATCCTTCTCTTGATCGGCTACTTCACGAGCCTTTCGATCCTGTACACCATCGGCGGCATCCTGGTCGTCGTGGGCGTCATCCTGTGGATCCTCGGCGCCGTCGGTCGCCCCGTGGGCGGACGAAAAGTCTGGTTCTGACCTGAGCACGCAGCGCCGCGCACACGCGGCGCTGCGTGCCCCATCAGGGCCTACCCGCCGTGTCCTCGTTGTTGCGGCGGGCCACCGGTTCTTCGGACTAGCCTGGAAACACGACTGGCAGACAGCCAGGTTCAGCGGCGAAAGGACGGCGAAAGGACGGAGTGCCGGAAATGTTGTGTCTTGGCCTAGTGAGGTCCGGCGTCCGATGACCGTCAGCGTGTTCGATCTGTTCAGCGTCGGTATCGGTCCCTCGAGTTCGCACACCGTGGGCCCCATGCGAGCGGCCGCGCGGTTTGCCGACGAGCTCGACGCCATCGGTGCGCTCAATGCGGTCGCAACCATCGACGTCGACCTCTATGGATCGCTGGCCGCGACCGGCGCGGGCCACGGGACCATGTCGGCAATTCTCTTGGGTCTGGAGGGTTCTCGGCCCGAGACGATCGAATCAGAATCCAAGGACCGGCGCATCGAGCAAATACGCGCCGAAGGCCGCATCCGCGTCGGTGGACGTGTCGAGATCACGCTTTCCGAGAACGACATCCGGTTACATCCCGAGACTGTCCTGCCCACGCACTCCAACGGTATGCGGTTGTCCGCGGCCGGATCCGACGGGCGCCCGCTACATGCGCAGACATACTTCTCGGTCGGCGGAGGTTTCATCGTCGCCGAAGGTGCCGACGAACTCGGGCAAAGTCACGGATCGGAAGACGGCGACGTCACGTTCAGCTCCGCTGCCGAATTGCTGGCCCTCGCCGACAAATTCGACTCCCCCATCAGCTCGGTCATGCTCGCGTTCGAAACCGAGACCAGAAGCGAGGATGAGGTCAGGGCGCGTCTGCTGCACATCCGCGACGTGATGTTCGAATGCATGGAGCGCGGGATCACCCGCGACGGCTTCCTCCCCGGCACGTTGAGGGTGCGCCGGCGTGCCCGCGACTGGTACCAACGCCTACTCACCGACGATCCCGGCCGGGACCCCGTCTACGCCGAAGACTGGGTCAACCTTGTCGCGCTTGCAGTCAACGAGGAGAACGCGTCCGGCGGCCGCATCGTCACCGCTCCCACCAACGGCGCCGCCGGCATCATCCCGGCAGTCCTCTACTACGCACTGCACTACACACCCCAGGGCGCGGCGGACCCCGACGACGCGAGCGTCCGATTCCTCCTGACCGCTGGGGCGATCGGCTCGTTGTACAAAGAACGCGCCTCGATCTCGGGCGCGGAGGTCGGATGTCAGGGAGAGGTCGGTTCTGCGGCCTCCATGGCCGCTGCCGGGCTCGCCGAAATCCTCGGAGGCACGCCCGCGCAGGTCGAGAACGCCGCCGAGATCGCCATGGAACACAGCCTGGGACTGACCTGCGACCCGATCGGGGGTCTGGTGCAGATCCCGTGCATAGAACGCAACGCCATCTCGGCGGGAAAGGCGATCAACGCAGCGCGAATGGCGTTGCGCGGCGACGGAACTCACCGCGTGAGCCTCGACCAGGTGATCGAGACGATGCGCAGCACCGGGCGTGACATGAGTGCCAAGTACAAGGAGACATCGACCGGTGGACTGGCGACGGCCGTGCCGGTGAACGTCGTGGAGTGCTGAGCACCCGCGACCGCGAACCCGGCCGGCGCGGGCCTACGGGACCGGCGGCGCCGCTGGGGCCGGCGAGTTGTACTCGTAGCCCGGTGGCGGCGGACCGTCGAGCGGGTAGTAGCCGGGCGGCAGCGGCGGACCGCCTGCATCACCCGCCGGGTCTTCGGTCACCGGCGTCTCGGAGCCCGGAGCGTTGATCGAGACGTACCCGGGCGGCAGCGGCGGAGGTGCACCCGCGCCGGGCGGCGGCGCGACACCGCCGGTGGGAGCCAACTGCATGCCTCCGGGATCGCGGGCCTGGTGCCACAGGTCCCGGAGCGAGCCCAACGGGCCTGAGCCGGACTGACCCGACCCGTACATCGGGTTCGCCATCTCGGGCACCGGCGGAGGACCGACCGGCGGCGGCGCGGGCGGAAGCGCGGAGCCCTCGGCAGGCTCGACGATCGGCTGACCGGGAGCAGCGACGGCAGGACCCGGCGGAGCAGGATCCGGCACCGGATCGGCCGCGGCAGGTGCCGCCATGACGAGACCGACCACGGACAACCCGGCAATCGCCAGTGGTGCCACGCCGCGGGACCGCCCGCGACCACGCCTTACGGTCATGTATCCGGCCGTCCTTTCTGCCGTCAGTGTCGGGGCCTACCGCAACTTTCGCGGCTGGGCACCTGGGCATCGTCGCACATTCGGTTCACCCGCGCCCACAGGTCAGGTTGTGTTGCGTCGGCACAGCGGCCCCTCAGACAGTCGTGAGAGCCTGAATACGTGCGCCTCAGACAAGCGACCATCTTCTGTGCCGCCCTGCTGTCGCTGTCCACACTGGCCGCAGGGTGCACATCGGAACCGACGCCAGACCCGAGCCCCCTCCGGCACATCACCGAATCGAAGACCCTGAGAGTCTGCAGCACCGGCGACTACCGCCCGTTCACCTTCCGTGACCCGCAGGGAGCCTGGAGCGGGATGGACATCGACCTCGCCGACGATATGGCACGTCGCCTCGGCGTCGAGGTCGACATGGTGCAGACGACGTGGGCCAACCTGGTCGGCGACCTCAACGACCGGTGCGACATCGCGATGGGCGGCATCAGCATCACGCTGAAACGCGCGCAGGAGGCGGTGTACTCGGCGCCGTACCTGCGCGACGGCAAAGCCGCCATCGTGCGCTGTGCCGACGCGTCACGATTCCGTTCGCTGCAGGACATCGATCGTCCGGGTACACGCGTCGTCGTCAATCCCGGTGGCACCAACGAGGAGTTCGCGAAAGGCAACCTCAAACAGGCCACGATCATCGACCATCCCGACAACAACACCATTTTCGGCGAGATCAGCGCCGGACACGCGGACGCGATGATCACCGACGCCAGCGAGATACGGTTCCAGACCGCGCAGGACCGCACGCTGTGTGGTGTGTCCACCGATCGACCGTTCACGTTCGAGCAGAAGGCGTACCTTCTGCCGGCCGCGGCGATTGATACCGCCCGGTGGGTCGACGAGTGGCTCAACATCGTCCAGCACGACGGCACCTACGACCGGATCAGCCAGAAGTGGCTGGGCCGCGTCGTCGGGCCGTGATACGCGAACGCGTTTGTCCGAGCGTCGCTGGGGATATTCTGCCGATCGCACGGTAGATCGGTGCGAGAAGGAGTGGCGGTCATGGCGAAGGATTCGAAAGACGACGCGGCAACGGGCGCGGGCGACAAGACCGACCCCGCCGACAATCCCCCGCCGGGACCCACCGATCACGGCCGCGAAGGTGGCATGGCCACCCGCGAGGTGACTCCTGAGCTCGTCGAATCCGACGACGAGGACTGACCACCGCGACGACGGGCCGTGTCAGCCGCCGATCAGATCGGCTGCACGCTCGGCGATGCCGTAAACCGTTGCCATCGGGTTGTTCGACGGCAGGGACGGCATGACGGACGCATCCGCCACACGCAGACCCGCGAGACCGTGCACGCGCAGTGCCGTGTCGACCACCGACTCGTCCGAGTCTCCCATGGCGCACGTGCCTGACGAGTGGTAGTACGAGCTGAGGGAGTCGCAGATGAATCGTCGCAACGATTCATCGTCTGCCACCGCGGGTCCCGGGGCGAGTTCGCCACCGCACCACGGCGCCATCGCGGCCGCGGCGCCGATTTCGCGAGCGATGCGGAAGCCCTCGAGCATCGTCTTCCAGTCACGCTCGTCAATGAGGTAGTTCGGATCGACCAACGGCGCGGCGTTGACCGTCGGTCCCGTGAGCCGAACCCGCCCGCGACTGTGCGGTTGCATCGCGGAGACGCCGAAGAGATACGCGTTGGGAATGTCCAGTCCGGTCACCTCGGTCGAATCGACCATCAGGATCTGCAGATCCGGTGCGCCCGCAGACGCCGTGCGGATCAGGCCCATCACCTCACCGTGGTTGTGCTCCGGCGTCGGAATCGGCTGCGCCGCAGTGTATATGACACCGCTGAGCGGATGGTCCTGGAAGTTTGCGCCGACCCCGGGCAGGTGATGGACGACGTCGACGCCCACGTCGCGAAGGTGCGCCTCTGGGCCCACACCGGACACCATCAAAAGCTGCGCGGAACCGATCGCGCCGGCCGCCAGCACAATCTCGCCAACCGACCGCACACAGGTTGATGATGGACTCGAGCTGCGGTGGAACTCCACTCCGGTGCAGCGGCCCTCGGAGATCACGAGCCGGTGCACGACGGCGTCGGAGATCACGTCGAGATTGGGGCGGTCCATCGCCGGCACCAGATACGCGTCTGCGGCGGTCTGGCGCCTGCGTCCGTCGATGGTCAGATCCGCCGCACCGAAACCGGTTTCGTCGCCGCTGCTGATGTCTTCTGCTGCGGCATAGCCGCATTCGACCGCTGCATCGAGCGCCGCGGCCAGCAGTGGGTTGACCGGCGAGGCGGGACCGACGCGCAACGGGCCGTTCTTGCCTCGCAGTGCCGGGTTACCGCCACGAGAGGCCTCACTGCGCATGAAGTACGGCAGCAGGTCGTCGAACCGCCAACCCTCGGGCCAGTCGTCGTAGCTCTCGCGGTGACCCCGCGCGAACATCATCGCGTTGATCGCGGAGGACCCGCCGAACCCGCGCCCTCGGGCGACATGTATCGCGCGCCCCAGGGTGTCCTGGACCGCGGTGGGGCCGCCCCAGTCCGCCGAACTCCCGAGCAGGGTCTGCCACTGCGGCGGCGCCGCGCTCGCAGGCGGTAGCGTCGCGCTTCCGGCCTCGATGAGCAACACCCGGACGTCCTCCTGTGCGCTGAGACGGGCCGCGAGAACACATCCCGCGGTGCCGGCGCCCACGATGACGAAGTCGTAACCCGGTTCCGATGCCATATTTTCTCCTGTTTTCGCTGATAACGTCAATCCGTTATCATTGGAAACGTCGCGCGGGCGTTAAGCATTCCGTCGGACATTCCAGAACCTCCCGAAAGGTCTGACATGCAGATCTCGTGTGCATTCGCCACCGCGTCGGACACCCCGAACCACGTCGCACTTGCCGAATCCCTCGGATACCGGCGCGCGTGGCTGTACGACTCGCCCGCCGTCATCACGGACGTCTGGATGACGTTGGCTCGGTGCGCCGAACGCACCACGCGCATCGGACTCGGCCCCGGCGTCCTGGTACCGAGCCTGCGCCACCCGATGGTGAACGCGTCTGCCATCGCTGAACTTGCCACCCTGGCACCGGGTCGGGTGGCGGTCGCCGTCGGAACGGGATTCACGGGGCGGCTTGCGCTGGGCCATCGACCCATCCGATGGAGCGACGTGGCCGACTACGTTCGATGCTTGAAGACGCTTCTCGCCGGGGAGACCGCCGAGTGGGAGGGTGCGAGGATCCGCATGCTTCAACTGCCCGGATTCGGTGCGCCTCGCCCGCTCCGAGTGCCTCTTCTGATCGCGGCCGACGGGTCACGGGGACGGGCCGTCGCCACCGAACTCGCCGACGGCGTGTTCTCGGTCCTGCCTCCCCGGCCGACCGGGCCTGGCGTCCCGAATCGACGCTCCCAGTTGGTGTTCGGCACCGTGCTCTCCGACGGAGAAGATCTGGCCTCTTCGCGCGTGGTGGAAACGCTTGCGTCGTCGGCGGTGTTGCACTATCACAGGGTCTATCTCCTCGGAGGCTCCGCGGCAGTTGACGAGCTTCCGGGCGGACGCAGCTGGCGCAAGGCCGTAGAGAGCTACCCCGCCGACGAGCGTCACCTTGCCATACACCTCGTACAACCCGATCGACGCCATCGGCCGCACCTCGACAGCCTCATCCGGCCCGGCATGCTCGTCGGTACCGGGGCGCACGTGGCGAAGCTGATCGCGCGCTACCGTGCGGCCGGTGTCACCGAAATCGTCTACCAGCCCGCCGGTCCCGACATCGAGCGAGAGCTCCATGCATTCGCCGACGCCGCGGGACTGACCATCGGCCGAAGACACACCGTGTGTCCACTGGCCAGCACGTAGCCAGGATGAAGGCCGACACCACCGACGATTGGTGGCTGTCCCCGGCGACATGGGGACCACATTCCGGCAACGTTTCCCGGTGTGAACATCATTCAATATGCCTTGCAACGGAATACGTCGCTACTTTTCTCTGCAGGCGCGCTCTCCACCCGCCGGATGATCACGCATGCCGGGCTGCGATTTCCCATGTTCGTGTTGCCGCTTCCGTCCCGGAGGCCACGTTCCCGCGGCCGTTGGGCGGTCCGCAGGCGCTGCCCGCGCAAATCGGTCGACAAACGCTGACCATGTGTGACGTGATTGCCATGGCAGTGCTGGTCTCAGCGGCAGTGACACTGTCGGTGGCCAAGTACTGGCTCAGTCGGCGCATCGTCGTCCATTGAGCTCTGTCGCCGCCCGGATCAACTGTGAAATGCCTTGCTGTTCACGGCGGAGACGCCTATCCGGGATTAACACAACACATCTCGGCATTGTTATCAACGAGGGTTTTCACATGCCGTGATGCTGGTTGTGGACAGGGAATCGAAGGCTGAGATGCGCGTTGTCGTGGCAGAAGACGAAATCATCCTGCGCGAAGGGCTGTGCAGCCTGCTCGCACAAGAGGGGTTCGACGTGGTGGCACAGGCTGACACCGCTGACGGGTTGCTCGCCGCGGTGCGCGACAAGAACCCGGATCTCGCCCTGGTCGACATCAGGATGCCGCCACGGCACAGTACAGAAGGGATCGACGCGGCCAAGATCATCCAACAGGAGTTCCCGCGTACGGCGATCTTGGTGCTGTCCGCTCACATTGACGCCCAACACGCCAAAGAGCTTCTGCGCAGCGGGCGTCCGGTAGGCTACCTGCTCAAGAGCCGGGTCGCGAGCAAGAGTGTGTTGCTCGACGCAATCCGCCGAGTGGCCGACGGCGAATCGGTCCTCGATTCCACCTTTGTGCAGGAACTGGTCTCGGGAGCACGTCACAACGATCCGCTGGACACCCTGACCCGACGCGAGCACGAGGTTCTCATGCTGATGGCCGAAGGGCTCTCCAATGCCGGCATCGCGCGACGTCTCGTCGTGGCCGAGACCACGGTCGAAAAACATATCGGGAACATCCTGGCGAAGCTGAACCTTATCGACGGCGAGGACACCCATCGTCGCGTGGCCGCTGTGCTCCGGTATCTGGAAGCCCGATAGTTCTTCAGCCGCAGCACACATTCGTTGCAGCGCAGTCGATGTCGAACTGGATGTGGGTGCCCCCTCCGGTCGGACTCAGGACCGACAATCGCCCGCCCAAGGCCTCGGCCCGATCATGCAAACCCAGCAGCCCCGTGCCGGACCGGACGTCTGCGCCACCGATCCCGTCGTCGATGACCGCGACGTGCAACATGGCGCCGCCGAGTTCGGCCTCGATCCGCACGCGCGTAGCGTGCGCGTGCTTGGTCGCGTTGGCCAGCGCCTCCGCCGCAATGTAGTACGCTCCCGATTCGATCGACGTCGGCAGCCGGTCCGGGACACCCAACCGGAGCTCGACCGGTAACACCGAGCGGGCGGCCAGCGCACGCAGTGCGGGCTCGAGGCCCGCTTGCGAGAGGATCGCCGGGTGGATACCGCGGGCGAGTTCACGAAGATCGCCGATGACCGTATCGAGACCGATTGACAGCTCCTTCAACTGGTTTCGAATGCTGTCGCTGACGCCTGGGCAGTCTGACAGCATCGCGACGCGTAGCGCCAAGCTCACGAGGTGTTGTTGCGCACCGTCGTGAAGGTCGCGTTCGAGTCGCTTACGTGCATTGTCGAAGGCCGCGACGATGCGAGTGCGTGACGCACGGATCTCCGCACGGCTCTGTGCGGTGGCGATTGCCGTGGCGGTCAGGCCGGTGAACTCCGCGAGGCACCGCTCCACGTCGGCGGGAAGGGGCCCGGTCACCGAACCGATCGCGATGAACCCCCATAGCCTGCCTGCGACGTATATCGGGACCGCGACCCCGCTGACCAACCCTTCGCTCACGTACGGCTCCCCGCCGGGGACCTCGCGGTAGTCGTCGACCCGGGCCGACCGGCCCGTGTTCCACACCTTCTGCGTCAACCCGCATTCCGGGTAACCGGTCCAAGGCCCACCCACTCGGACATGGGGGCCGATGGTCCCGACATTCGCGACCATCGTCGCCGTGCCGTCGGACTCAAAGCGCACCATGCGGGCCGTGGCAGCGCCGTAGCGCCGGCGGACCTCCCCGGTCACCGCGGTGAACACGTCCGATGGCGGGGTGTCCCGCGCGATCAGGACCGCCAGGCGTCGAAGCGCGGCTTGGGTCTCGACCAGCTCGCGAAGGTTGCGCCGCCGGTCAGCCATCGTCACCGCGCCACTCTTGCGGGGATCCACACGCGTCCTGCGTCGCTGCCGCGCTCGACGGCCGGGATCCCCGTGGGTGCCGTACGCCTCCGATGACCGACGACACGACCAGGTATCCCCTGAACAGAACCTGTTGCCATCGATAGCTCACCTGCGACTCGCTCGCATGTTACCGTTGATATCGTCATTCACGATATCAACGATACTCGCGTGATCGCCGGCCTTCGGGACGGTTCAGCGTCGCCAGAACAAGTGGTGCAGGACGCCACTGGAACTCGGTACCACCTCGAGGTGGTACCGATCGAGCAGTTCCTCAGGTGTTTCCCAGAGTCTCGAACCAGACCCGATGGTGACCGCAGGTGAAACCGCGACGTGGAGCGTGTCGATCAGGCCGGCGTCGAGGAACTCGCGAACCGTGCTCGCGCCGCCACCGAGGCGAACGTCTTTGCCCTGCGCGGCCTTCCGCGCGAGTCGCAGCGCGGTGTGCGGGTCGGCATCGATGAAATGGAACGTCGTATCCGACAACGTGAACGACGGACGCGGGTGATGCGTCAAGACGAATACCGGGGTATGGAAGGGCGGCTCGTCACCCCACCAGCCTCGCCACTCGTGATCGGCCCACGGACCACGGTGCGGACTGAACTTGTTGCGCCCCATGATCTCCGCGCCGATGTTGTTCGCGAAATCGCGGGTGAAGTAGTCGTCCAGGCCGCGGCTGCCGCCTGAGTCGGTGCGGTTGGGCCAGCTCGCCGTGGCCCCCGCCCACGCGAACATCCTGTTCGGATCGACGTCGCCGAACGGACGTTCGAAGCACTGGTTGTCGGCGGCGCCGAAACCGTCCTGCGACACGTTGAAGTTCTGCACCTTGAGCAGCTGGGCCACGTGTTCCTCCTGATTGGTTGCTGACACGCTGTAGACCCTCGAAGCCGGCGAAACTCATCGACAGGATTCGTCAGAGCCGCACCGACAGTCCGGAGAGTACCGTCGATTCATGGCTCTACGCGCACTGGTTTTCGATGTCTTCGGAACCCTTGTCGACTGGCGCTCGGGCGTCGCCGATGCCTTCCGCTCCGCGGGTGTGGTGGGCGACCCCGACGACCTCGCCGATGCGTGGCGGGCCCGGTACCGCCCGATCCTCGACGAGGTCAACGACGGTCTGCGGCCGTGGGGGAACTTCGACGAGCTTCACCTGGCGACGCTTCAGGACGTGCTGAGCGAGCGGGACATCGCGTTGTCGCCGGATCAATTGACTTCTCTTGTGCATGCGTGGCACCGGCTCGATCCGTGGCCGGACGTCCGGGACGGGCTAGAACTGTTGCGCAGCAATTTCCTCATCGCACCGTTGTCCAATGGGCACGTGAGGCTGGTCGTGGATCTCGCCCGTCACGGCGACCTGCGGTTCGACTGCATACTCTCGGCCGAACTGGCGCACGCCTACAAGCCCGCACCCGAGACGTATCTGACCGCGGCACACCTTCTCGACGTCGATCCCTCGGAGGTGATGCTGGTGGCCGCGCATCCGTCCGACCTTGCCGGCGCCCGCGCAGCCGGGCTTCGCACCGCGTTCATCGACCGTCCCCTTGAGCACGGGCCGGCCACGCCGAAGCGGTCCGACCGCAAGGCGGACGTCTCCGCCGCCGACCTGCACGAGCTGGCGAGGCTGCTCGGCGACGAAGGGAAGGCCTAACAACGGTTTTGACTTAGCCTTCTCAGTCCGTGAAAGCCACCGACGCGGAAAGCTCTCTGCTCTCATCAAGTGCCGCAAGGCGTTCCGTGAGTCCCACGCGGATCGCGTGGTAGCTGTCGTCGCCGAGCGTGAGGCGCAGCGGCGGGTCCGGGTTGCGGGTCGAGTCGTAGATGACGGCGGCGATCTTGGCCGGGTCACCGGCGAAAGCGGTGTCGTCGGCGTTCTCCAGCACACGTCGGGTCTGGCCGACCGCAGTCTGCCGGTACGGCTCCGACTCGACGGTGTACTGCATCGCTGAGGCGAAACCGGTGCGGGTGCCGCCGGGTTCGACAAGGGTGAGGCGGATTCCGAACTCGGCGACCTCACGGCTGACGCTCTCGGTGAATCCCTCCAAACCCCATTTGGCGGCGTGATAGGCACTGTGCGTCGGGACCGCGACCTGACCGCCCATGCTGGAGATCTGGATGATCCGGCCGCCGCCCTGCTCACGCATCGGTTTCAAGAACGCACGGGTGATGAGCATCGGGGCCATCAGGAGAACGTCGATCTGGTCGCGGATCTGCTCGACCGTCATTTCCTCGGCGGCGCCGACGACCACGTAGCCGGCATTGTTCACCACGATGTCCACCGGACCGGCGAGCAGTGTCCGCTCGATGACCGGCGCGATGTCGTGCGGCTCGGCGAGGTCGAGGACCTCGACGGTCAACCGGTCCCCGTAGGCGTCGCACAGATCGGCCAGGGCCGTGGCGCGCCGGACGGTCGCGGTCACGCGGTCGCCTTGCCGCAGGGCGCATTCGGCGAGATGGTGCCCCAGTCCACCTGAGGCACCTGTGATGAACCAGTGCCGAACGGCCTGGTCAGAACGTGCGGTCATCGATGCCCCTGGCGTAGGTTTAACGGAATGTGTTCCGCTTACCTTAAGTGGAACACATTCCGGATAGCAACTTGAGCCTCGCGGAGGAATGCACATGGCCAACCCGACGCGCCGCACGAGGAGCGATGCCCTTCAGAATCGGGCCCGCATCCTCGAGGTGGCCGCCAAGGCATTCGCCGAGCAGGGACTGGACACCGCCCCGGCCGCCATCGCCAAACTGGCCGGCGTCGGCATAGGCACACTCTACCGCCACTTCCCCACCCGCGAGACCCTCATCGACGCCGCGTACCGCCATCAGCTCACGCGAGTGTGCGACGCGGTCGCCGACCTCGCCGCACGGCATCCTGGCGACGAGGCCACCCGCAGGTGGATGGAGCGCTTCATCGACTACGCCACCGCCAAAAGTGGTATGTCCGAGGCGCTCAACGCGGTCATCGCTTCCGGGGCCGACCCGTTTGCCGACAGCCTTTCGATGCTCACCGAAGCGGTCGGCACACTCCTGGAGGCAGGACGCCGCGACCACACCCTGCGCACGGATGTCACTGCAGGCGACGTCCTGCTCTTCATGGGTGGCATCGCCTACGCCGCACAACACGGCACGCGGGACCAGGCCCGCCGATTGGTCGATCTCTTCATCGACGCGCTGACCAAGGACACGCGCCCAGACACATGACCCTCTTCGGACTCATGACACCGCGACCGGGAGACCTTCGAGGAGATGCCCCGCTCGGCCGTCACCGGAGTCCGCCGCCGGTGAACTGCGGTGCACTGTCACCACCGATCGTTTCGATTGGCTAAGCTTTGGGGGTACGTGTCCGACCCGAACACCGAGGTGACATACATGATCTTGATCAGGGCGGCTTTGGCCGGCGTCGCAGCTGCCGGCGTGGTCCTCGGCGGAGCAATGGGCCTGGCCACCGCGAGCGCCGATCCGGTACCTCCGCCACCCGGTCCCCCGGTTCCTCCGAACGCCCCGAAAAAGCCTGCGGAGACCTGGCAGGGACATCCGATGGTGTGGGCACAGCTACCGGCGGGCGGCCACTGGGGCGTGTGGATCAACGGAGACTTCCTTCCGTTCAGCTAGTCCGTCGGCCTTGTGCGGCGCGGCCGGTATGCCGCCGGAACAGCAGGCGTGCAAGGCATTCACCACGGTCGACGGTCCTTCCGGCGGCATCGGCATGACTCATCGGCACGCTGGCGTGCACCCCGGCTCTCCGGGTGGTCATCATGGACTGCATGGAGTCGACACGCATAGACCGGTGGCTGTGGGCGGTGCGGCTGACCAAGACCCGGCCGGACGCCGCGGCGGCATGCCGAGGCGGCCATGTCCGGGTCAACGACCGCGTGGCGAAGCCGTCGACGACCGTGGCGCCCGGCGACGAGGTACGTGCCAGGCTCGGTGACCGCACCCGCATCGTCGAGGTCGTGCGCGTCATCCAGAAACGGGTCGGCGCGGCCGACGCCGTGACCTGCTACCTCGATCGCAGTCCAGCCCTACCGCCGGCGGTGACAGTGCCCGTCGCGGTCCGTGACCGGGGTGCCGGACGGCCGACCAAACGCGATCGCCGCCTGCTCGACAAGTGGCGGTCCGGTCAGATCTGATACGGCTACGATCCGCATTCCGCACCCAATTTCCTCGGGTTCCGCAGACCGATCACGATGAGTACGACCGAGACGAGGATCGCGTAGGCGATGCTGCGAAAACCGGTTCCTGCCAGTCGCTCCTGCCACGGTTTGCCGCGATGCCCCTGCGACAGAATCGGATTCGCCGCCGCCGTACCCATCGCCGCACCCAATGCGGTGAACAGCCAGTTGCCGTATGTGCCGTACAGCGCGGTCCACCGCGCGATGCGGGCGAGCGGAGGCGGCAGCGCCACCTGTCCCCACACTGCACCCAGCGCGATCAGGAACGTACCGTTCATGACGCCCTCGAGGTGCGCGGACAGCGCCATCCTCATGTTGGTGAAACGACGCTCCTGCAATCCGGTGACCAGTCCGATCAGGAACAGGAACGCGCCGTGCCGTATCAGTTTGCGATCAGCGGTCTCCATCGGGTTCTCCTTGCCAGATGCTGACGGATCGATCCCGTCAACTGCCAGCAAGTGTGCGACTGCGCCAAGCCGCGATGATCCCGTGTTCGCGCCGGTTTTCGCACAATTTGCGACATGGGCGCAGACGAAGAGATCAGGGACCCTGCTCGACGGCCGGCGGCGGCCACGTCTCGGGCGGCGGTGACTCCTGATCCCACCGCGACCACGTGTAACGCTCCTGCTCGATCTTGGTCGGATCGCCGAGCATGAAAGCGCGGTGGTAGCGGCTCGCGCGGGCGATCGTCGCCATCCAGGTGATGACGGTGCTGACGCGGTTGCGCATACCGGTGAGAAACGCGATGTGGATGAAGCCCCACGCCAGCCAGCCCGCGAACCCCGATACACGCACGCGATGAACCTGCAGCAGTGCGTCGCCGCGGCGGATGTACGCCGCCGAACCCAGGTCGTGGTACCGGTACGGACGACGCGGCTTCCCGGCGAGGTCGCGGCGGACGCAGCGCGCTACGTGCAGACCGCCCTGCATGGCGTTCTCGGCGACCCCGGGCAGCTTGTCGCGGCCGACGAGGTCACCGACGACGAAGACCTCGGGATGCCCGGGGACGGTGAGGTCCGGTTCCACCTCGATGCGGCCGGCCCGGTCGGTCTTCGCCCCGAGCACCTCGGCGACGTGCCGCGCGAACGGCACGGCCTCGACGCCTGCGGTCCACAGCACGGTGCGGGTTGCGTATTCCTCGGCCGGGCCGCCGTTCTTGGGCGTGACGGTCACGCCGTCGCGCCGCACATCGGTGACGTGTACGCCCATCCTCAGTTCGACGCCGAGCGCGCTCAACGACTCCGCGGCGCGTTCCGCCAGATCGGGCGCGAAACTCTTCAGCACGCGGTCGCCACCGTCGAACAGCAGTACGCGGGCCTCCTCGGGTTCGATGCTGTGGAACTCGTTCGCCAGGGTCCTGGTGGCCATCTCCCTGATCTGCCCCGCCAGTTCGACACCGGTGGGACCACCGCCTGCCACGGCGAAGGTCAACCACGCGTCGCGCTCCGGCCCGGGCGGAAGGGTCTCGGCGATCTCGAACGCGGTGAACACACGCTGGCGGATACTCAGCGCGTCGTCGAGGGTCTTCATACCGGGTGCCCATTCGGAGAACCGCTCGTTGCCCATGTACGACTGGCGCATGCCTGCCGCCACCACGAGCACGTCGTAATCCAGGACGAACGATGTCTCGTCCGGCCGCAGGAACGTCACCTGGCGCTGGTCCGGATCAAGTCGGATCGCCTCTCCCAGAAGGGGTTTGACGTTGCTATACCTCGCGAGTTCCTCGCGCAGCGGCCTGCTGATGTGACCGATGCTGAGTGTCCCGGTGGCGCACTGGTAGAGCAGCGGCTGGAACAGGTGCCCGGCGGCGCGATCGACCAGGGTGACGTCGACGTCGAGGCGGCCCAACCGTCGAGCACAGAACAGACCGCCGAAACCCCCACCGATGACCAGCACCTTCATGCGACCGTTGTTGCTCATCGCTACGAGGCTAGCGTGCGGCGCGACGGGTGTGGTTCATTCGGATCGTCAAATGCGGCTCTCGCCGGTGACCTTGTCGACCTCGACGTTGGGGGTGAAGTTGAAATTCGCCACGGCCGTGGACACTCCGGTGCCGATGGGCCCGTCCTGGTCGAACAACGCGGCGGTGCCCGTGGCGACGCCTTCGGCGCTGGCATGGACGAGAGCGGCCATGCCGATGTACAGACCGCGCGGCAGCCTGCTGAGGGTCAGCGTGTAATCGGCGTTGATGAAGGCCAGACCGTCCGTGCTGAAGTTGGTCAGTGAGCTCGTGACGTCCACCGCGAGTGCGGCCCGCAGCAGCGGCGTCAGTTCCTCGCCGTCGACGAGGTCACGCACCTCGCGCAACCAGGCGTACCGCGGCCCGTCGTACTGCCACGGGAACGGCGAGTCGATGCTTCCCGGCGGCGCTCCGTAGGGCGTGATGAACATCGGCACCGTGTCGTCGAACCGCTCGGGCTCGCGCGGTATCGGCGGCAAATCGACCGGCGTGCTCCAGAACCGGCCGCCCGGTTGGACCCCTCGGCGCAGGTACAGCGCCGAGGCCCGCGCCACCACCTCGCCCTGCTGGGTCATCTCGGCATCGAGCGCCTTCATCCGGGATCCGGACCGGACCACCGAGGCACTGACCCGTACCGGCGCGCTCGCCACGCGCCGCAGGATCTCGACGGTCAGTCGTGCCGGCTGCAGTTCAGCATCATCGACATGCCGCTCGATGGCGCGGGCGAGCAGGCCGCCGACGACATGCCCACCCAGCGTCGGCCCCCAGCCACCGTGCGCGATCTCGTTGGGGACGAACCCGTCGTCCCGGCGCATGAAGTACGGCGTCAACCCGTTGCGGTCCACCGGAACCCTCTCGTCCGCGTCGCCGGGCCCTGTCCGGCGAACCGGACACCGAGTGTATTACCAATACAGCTACCGTTGCGATGACGGTATGGGTGTGCGTGCCTCAGCCGCCGCCGTCCTGGCGCGGCGTGTCCTCGGATTCGTCCCCGGTCGTACTCGGCGTCGGTTCGGGTTCCAGCGCGACGCTCTCGATGGGTCGCCGCAACGGGCCGGTGATCGGAGCGTCCTCGGCGGGACGCAGTCGCACGACGCGTCCCACCGCGCGACGCAGCCCCGGTGGTCCTTCGATCCGGAAGAAGTCACCGACCCGCCCGGCGCGGTAGCGCAGCGGTGAGCCGATGAACTCACCGAGCACGACGCCGGCGCCCAGCGCGAGTGCGGTCGCACCGGCGGCCAGCAGTTGGGCCAGACCGTCACCGAACCGGTCCTCGACCGCGAAGAAGTACACCGCGCGGAACACCGCCATACCGGGGAGCATCGGTGTGATGCCCGCCGTGGAGGTCACCAGAGCCGGGGCCTGGCGCCGGATCGACAACAGCGTCGCGAACAGACCCACACCGACCGCAGCGACACCGGTGGCGACGACCTGCCCGAAACCGGCCCATCCGAGCCCGATCAGCACCACCTCGGCGAATCCGGCCGCCAGCCCGGCCGGCAGCAACGTTCGCCACGGCGCGTAACTCGCGATGGTCAGGCACACGCTCGCAAACGCCGCCCCGATCACCGCGAGCACGATGGGGCCCGGACGGTAGGGCGTCACGAACGCCTGCGTCGCGTCGACGTTCAACTGGATCGTCACACCCGCGACCGTGGCGATCTGCAGTCCGGCGAGAATGCCGACGACGATGCCCGCGGTCATGAACAGCGCCTCACTGAGCCGGGCGACCGCGGTGATCATGTGGCCGGTGATCGCGTCCTGCACCGAACCGACCAGCGTCAGGCCCGACAGCAACATGACGATGCCGGTGGCGACGAGAGCAGTCAGTCCCTCTCCGGTCACCAGGTACGCCGCGACCGCGACCAGCGTCGCGATCGCAGCCCCCACGACGTTCTGAAAAAAGAACGGTGTGCCGATCCGGTTGAGCACCCGGCCGGTCCGGTCGATAGCGGCCGATGTGAGCGCGGCGACCAGACACGTCAGCCAACTGCCGCCGAGCAGCATCGCGATACCGAGCGCGAAACCGGCCCATCCGGCCGTCGACAGCCACCGCGGATAGGGGTGCGGGCGCTCGGTCACCACATCCATGGCCGCATGCGCCTGGTCGACCGAGACACCACCGGAGGTGATGTCTCTGATCAGGGCGTCGAGTTCGGCCAGCCGCGTGTAATCGGTCGATCTGGTCCGCACCGCACGCATGATCGTCAGAGGCGGACTGTCCGCAGTGGGCGGCGCGGAGACGATGATCGTGGTGAAGGTGATGTCGACGACGCAGTCTGTGAGGCGATAGGCCTGGGCCACGTCCTGCGCGGTCGCGACCACGTCTGCGGTACCCGAACCCGAGGACAGCATCACCTCGGCGAGCCGGATGACCAGATCGAGGACCTTGCGGGTGTGCAGGTCCCCCATGCCGGCCGAGGCCCGGCTGCGCTGCCCCGCAACCGGGGCCGGGTCGCGATGGCCACGCATCGCAACCCGCCGCAACCCACGGCGCAGGCGCGCCGCTCCTTCAGATCCATCTTGCGCCATCGCCAAGCACGATACTGACGAAGCACCGCAAACCGGCCGATCACCGCGAACCGACACGGCCTGCCTGACGCCCCCGATTCCCCCGCGATCCGTGGCAGCGACGGCTCAGCACCCCGAAACCCGTTGGAAAACAACCATTGCAAGAAATTTCTTCGGCTGGAGGTATAGCGTCGGGCACATCGGGGTAACCGCCGCAGCAAGCCTGCGCGCAGAAGCGGTCGGCCGACAATGGCCGAACGCGGCTCGCTCTTGCGCCTCCCATCCGAGCTCCCAGATCGGAGCGAGACATGCACCGACATACCGAATTCGAGAAAGACTTGACTGCGTCCAATCGGGCGAGCAAGGTGGGCGGCATGCCCTCTCGGGCGGAGTTCGAAGCCCAACTGCGGATGACGGACCTTCGGGTCACCCGCCCGCGGATCGCTGTCATGGAGGCGGTACACGCGAATCCACATGCCGACACCGAGACGATCTACTCGGTGGTACGTGGTTCTCTGCCAACCGTTTCCCGGCAGGCGGTGTACGACGTGCTGCATGCTCTCACAGCGGCGAACCTGGTCCGGCGCATTCAGCCGTCCGGTGCGACCGCGCGCTATGAGGCACGGGTCGGCGA
This sequence comes from Mycolicibacterium smegmatis, assembly GCF_001457595.1. Taxonomy (GTDB): domain Bacteria; phylum Actinomycetota; class Actinomycetes; order Mycobacteriales; family Mycobacteriaceae; genus Mycobacterium; species Mycobacterium smegmatis. The sequence continues at coordinate 3,589,827 of NZ_LN831039.1, forward strand.
CAACCATCACCACGTCGTCTGCCGCAACTGCGGGTCCATCGCCGATGTCGACTGTGCGGTCGGTGAGGCGCCGTGTTTGACGCCTTCGAACGACGACCACGCTCTGGATGGCTTTCTGCTCGACGAAGCCGAGGTCATCTATTGGGGCCGGTGCCGGGAATGCTCGGTGGACGGCCCTTGATCACAGCCCACATCACCAACCACCCGGAAGGATTTCGCTGTGTCATCCGATACATCTGACAGCCGCCCACCCAACCCGGATACGAAGACCGCGAGCACGAGCGAGAGCGAAAACCCCGCGATCCCTTCCCCGAAGCCGAAATCGGGCGCTCCGCTTCGCAACCAGGACTGGTGGCCCAACCAGATCGACGTATCACGCCTGCATCCGCATCCCCCGCAGGGCAACCCGCTGGGCGAAGACTTCGACTACGCCGAGGAATTCGCCAAGCTCGACGTGAACGCGCTCAAGGCCGACCTCACGGCGCTGATGACGCAGTCCCAGGACTGGTGGCCCGCCGACTACGGGCACTACGGCGGCCTGTTCATCCGTATGAGCTGGCACTCGGCAGGCACCTACCGCATCCATGACGGCCGCGGGGGCGGCGGGCAGGGCGCCCAACGGTTCGCACCGATCAACTCGTGGCCCGACAACGTCAGCCTGGACAAGGCCAGAAGACTGTTGTGGCCCATCAAGCAGAAGTACGGCAACAAGATCTCCTGGGCCGATCTGCTGGTGTTCACCGGCAACGTGGCTTTGGAATCCATGGGCTTCAAGACGTTTGGCTTCGGCTTCGGCCGCGAGGACATCTGGGAGCCAGAGGAGATCCTGTTCGGCGAGGAAGACGAATGGCTGGGCACCGACAAGCGGTACGGCGGCGGCGAGCAGCGCCAACTCGCCGAACCGTACGGTGCGACCACGATGGGCCTGATCTACGTCAACCCCGAAGGCCCGGAGGGTCAACCCGACCCGCTCGCCGCGGCACACGACATCCGCGAGACGTTCGGCCGCATGGCGATGAACGACGAGGAGACCGCGGCGCTGATCGTCGGCGGGCACACGTTCGGCAAGACCCACGGCGCCGGCGATGCCAGCCTCGTCGGTCCCGAGCCCGAGGCCGCACCGATCGAGCAGCAGGGTCTCGGCTGGAAGAGTTCCTACGGCACGGGCAAGGGTCCCGACACCATCACCAGCGGGCTGGAGGTCGTGTGGACCAACACACCGACCAAGTGGGACAACAGCTTCCTGGAGATCCTCTACGGCTACGAGTGGGAGCTGACCAAGAGCCCGGCCGGCGCCTGGCAGTTCACCGCGAAGGACGGGGCAGGCGCGGGCACCATCCCGGATCCGTTCGGCGGGCCAGGACGCAACCCGACCATGCTGGTCACCGACATCTCGATGCGCGTGGACCCGATCTACGGGAAGATCACGCGCCGGTGGCTCGACCATCCCGAGGAGCTCTCGGAGGCCTTCGCGAAGGCCTGGTACAAGCTGCTGCACCGCGACATGGGACCGATCTCGCGGTATCTGGGGCCCTGGGTCGCCGAACCGCAGCTGTGGCAGGACCCGGTCCCGGCGGTCGATCATCCGCTGGTCGACGACCAGGACATCGCCGCGCTGAAGTCCACGGTGCTCGATTCCGGGCTGTCGACGGGACAACTGATCAAGACTGCGTGGGCGTCGGCGGCGAGCTACCGCAACACCGACAAGCGCGGCGGCGCCAACGGGGCCCGGGTGCGTCTGGAACCGCAGAAGAACTGGGACGTCAACGAACCGGCCGAACTGGCCACGGTGCTGCCGGTGCTCGAGCGGATCCAGCAGGACTTCAACGCCTCGGCATCCGGCGGCAAGAAGATCTCGTTGGCCGACCTGATCGTGCTGGCCGGTTCGGCGGCGATCGAGAAGGCCGCCAAGGACGGTGGCTACAACGTCACGGTGCCGTTCGCACCGGGACGCACGGACGCGAGCCAGGAGAACACCGACGTGGAGTCCTTCGCGGTGCTCGAGCCGCGGGCCGACGGGTTCCGCAACTACGTCCGCCCGGGTGAGAAGGTCCAGCTGGAGAAGATGCTGCTCGAACGGGCGTACTTCCTGGGCGTGACCGCACCGCAGCTGACGGCTCTGGTCGGCGGGTTGCGCGCGCTGGACGTCAACCACGGCGGCACCAAACACGGTGTGTTCACCGACCGGCCGGGCGCTTTGACCAACGACTTCTTCGTCAACCTGCTCGACATGGGCACCGAGTGGAAGACCTCGGAGACGACGGAGAACGTCTACGAGGGAGTCGATCGCAAGACCGGACAGTTGAAGTGGACCGCGACCGCGAATGACCTTGTGTTCGGGTCACATTCGGTGCTGCGTGCCGTGGCCGAGGTTTATGCCCAGTCCGACAACGGCGAACGGTTCGTCAACGACTTCGTCAAGGCCTGGGTCAAGGTCATGAACAACGACCGGTTCGACCTCAAGTAAACCGAGAACTGGTCACGCTCCATACGGCGAGGCCCGCGGGATACCCGCGGGCCTCGCTGTGCGTCGGTGCTCATTGGTGAGTCGGGACCACGAGGTTTTGAGGGTCCGTTCCAGACGTCTGAGAGTCACCCTGGAAGTAGAGAAGGAAATCGGAAGGCCGGGAAAATGTCGGACGTCTATGAAGCAGTCATCAGCAGGCGGGCGGTGCGCGGTTTCACCGATCGCCCCGTGCCGAAGGCGGTGCTGGAGCGGGTGCTCAGCGCCGCGGCCTGGTCACCGTCGAGTTCGAATACGCAACCCTGGAACATCTACGTCGTGACCGGCGACGCGTTGGCCGCCCTCAAGAAGCGCGCCACCGAGCGCGTGGCCATGGGCGTGCCGTGGGACGAGCGTGAGTACGACATGTACCCGGCCACCATGACCTCGCCGTATGCCGACCGCCGAGCGGCGTTCGGAAAGGAGCGTTACAGCGCGCTCGGCATCGCACGCGACGACTGGGAGGCCCGGCAGCGCGCCGCGATCGCCAACTGGGATTGCTTCGGCGCACCTGCCGCCCTGTTCTGTTACATCGACCGTGGACTCGGCCCGGCCCAGTGGGCCGATCTGGGCATGTACCTGCAGACCGTGATGCTGCTGCTGCGCGCCGAGGGGCTGCACAGTTGCCCGCAGATGGCCTGGTCACAGGTCCGCACGACGGTCGCCGAGGCCGTGTCTCCCCCACCTCGGCTCATGCTGTTCTGCGGCATGTCGATCGGCTACGAGGATCCCTCGGTGGACTATGTCCGCACGGGCCGCGCCCCGCTAAAGGAAACGGTCACGTTCGTCCAGTGACCCGGCTACCGCCCGTGCGCCTCGAAGAAGTCCATCGACAGCACCGACGCGTCGAATCCACGGATCGCCAGGCCGACCTGTTGTGCAGGTAGCACCTCCGGCGCGCCGGGCCACGTGTGTCCGCCGTTGTCGACGCGCATGAAGACCACCGCGGTGCCCGCGGCGCACGGCGCGTACGTCAGCCGCTCGGTCGACGTACCGTCGCCGACGGCCGGAAGTGTCTCCGGCGCCGGATCATCCGCGCAGCCGTCGAGACCGCGCCAGCGGTCAACGAGTTCGGTGGCCGAGAGCACCGTACTGGTGCCGCCGCGTCCGTTCATCACTCCCCCGCCGAACGGCACGATCGGATCGGCGGTGCCGTACATCGCCAGCACGGAAACGGGTTGTGACGGGCTGCATCCCACATTCGAACCGAGGGTTCCCGCGACCGGTGCGATCGCCGCGAACAGATCGGCGCGCTCGCACGCCAACCGGTTCGCCATGAAGGCCCCGGCCGACAGGCCCGTCGCATACACCCGGTCGCGGGGTATGCCGAAGTCGGTGACGAGCCGGTCGACCAGCGTGGTGATGAACCCGACGTCGTCGACGCCCTCACGATCGGGCACCGACGCGCCGCGACCGTCGGCCCAACTGCGGTCGATCCCGTCGGGGTACACCACGGCGAACCCGTGCGCGTCAGCGACCGAGTCGTAGTGTGTGAGCGCCGCCTGGTCGGCGCCCGTGAGTCCCGCCGCGTGCAGATTGACCACCAGGCCCGACGGCTTGTCCATCCCGGGCGGCAGGTGCAACTGATAGGTCCGCAGCATCCCACCGACATCGATCTGAGCTGCCGGTATGGGCCCCAGCGGGCCTGCGTGTGCCCACGGGGCCGCACAGCCGAGCATCATCGCCGCACCGAGCAGAGAACTCGTCACCGCACGAGCAATTCGCGCCGTCGACGTTTGAGCCATCGCTCCCCCACGAATAGACCAGCAAACGAGAAACCGACGCTACCCGGTTCGGTTGGGCGATTGGTCGAGATTCGCCCAGACGCTCAGGTGGTCAGCACGAACCGGTAGCGGGCCCGACCGTCGGCCATCGCGCCGTACGCCTCGGCGGCATCGTCGAGCGGGCGTTCCTCGACGCGGGCACGGACACCGGCCACCACCGCGAAGTGCATGGTCTCCTCGACCTCGCGTGCGGTTCCTGACGGATGTCCCGAGATGCTCACCGCGGGCTGGATCAACTGCGCGGGACTGACCCCCAGGGGTTCGGCGCTGACCCCCACCGCGACGAGTTCGCCGCGCGGTGCGAGCCCGCCGATCGTGTCGGCCATGGCCTGCGAGTTGCCCGCGGTGCCGAGTACCACCGCTGCGCCGCCGAGGTCCTGCAGTGCGGCCGCGACGTCCTCGCTCGTCGAGTCGATGTAGTGCCGCGCACCGAGCGCGCGGGCGTCCTGCTCGCGGTCGCCGCGACCGCGAGCGATCACGACGGTGTCGAATCCCATTGCGGCAGCGAACTGCACACCGAGGTGCCCGAGCCCGCCGAGCCCGATGATCGCCACGACGTCACCGGCGACGGCGCGCGTGTGGCGCAGCGCGTTGTAGGTGGTGACCCCTGCGCACCCCATCGGGGCGGCCTCGACGAAGCTCAACTCGTCGGGGATGCGGGCCAGCGCGTTGGCGGGCGCGGTCACCGACTCGGCATATCCACCCGGATAGCTCAGGCTGGGCACCTGTCCGTTGACACAGTGGATGAAGAGCCCCTTGCGACAGGGCACGCAGGTGCCGCAGTGGCCGCCGAACCAGCCGATGGCGACACGGTCACCGACCGCGAAATCCTCGACGCCGGGCCCGATTTCGGCCACGGTGCCCGCGATCTCGTGTCCGGGGGTGACAGGCCACGAGGCGACCGGGAAGACGCCGTTGACGATTCCCCTGTCGGTGCCGCAGACCCCGCATGCCGCGACGTCGATGCGGACCTGGCCCCGGTCGGGAGGCGGGGTCTCGACATCGGTGAGTTCCAGCGTTCCACCGGTGGATTTCACGTGTACTGCTCGATGAGTGGGCATGGGGTGATTCAACACTCCGGGGCCACGGTTGCCGGGCAAAACGGCGAGACCGGTGCCCGGCCGACCACCCGGACCCGCTCAGTGCGCGCCGAGCTTGCCTTCGAGGTACTGCGCGCGGCATGCGCGGCGCGCCAATTTGCCGCTGGTGGTCCGCGGAATGGCACCCGCGGGCACGAATCGGACGTCAGCGACCGTGACGCCGTGCCGGTGCGCGACCGCCACACGGATCGCGTCGATCCCCGGTTGCGGATCGGCGCGGGTGGTCCCCACGGCACGTTCGGCGATCACGACGAGCCCGTCCTGCGTCTGGCCGTCAGATGCGCCCGGGACGTCTTGGGCCGCAACGGTGAACGCGGTGACGTGACCGCGGCGGACCAGAGGCGACGCGTCCGCCACAGTGGTCTCGATGTCGTGCGGATAGTGACTGCGCCCGTCGATGACCACGAGATCGGCGATGCGGCCCGTCACGTACAACTCACCGTCGCGGTACACGCCGAGATCGCCGGTGCGCAACCACCGCGCGTCGGCCGGCGCGTTCCCGGAGTGGGTGCCGTCCCGCAGGCGGGCCCGCAGCGTGGCACCGAACGTCTCGCGCGTCTGCTCCGGCAGGTTCCAGTACCCGCGGCCGATGTTGTTGCCATGCAGCCAGATCTCGCCGACTGTGCCGTCGCCGAGTTCCTCCCCGGTTCCGGGGTCGACGATCACGGCCTGCAGGCTGCGTGCGACCTGACCGCACGACACGTGAGCGACCGCGTCGACGGCGTCGCCTGCGACCGGCACCGCACGACCCTGGGCCAGTTCGTCGCGGTCGAAGTAGACGACCGACGCCTGCGCCGCGGGCGCGATGGTCGCGACGAACAGTGTCGCCTCGGCGATGCCGTAGGACGGTTTGAAAGCCGTGGCCGGCAACCCGTATGGCGCGAAGGCTTTGTTGAAGTCCGCGATGGCCGAGGGGCTCACCGGTTCGGAGCCGATGATGAGCACCACGTTGCTCAGATCGATCTCGTCGCCGTGCTCGGGCACACCGCGTTGCGCGGTCCACTCGTAGGCGAAGTTGGGCGCGGCCGTGATGACGCGTCCGAACCGTGACTCGTCCGACAACGCCTGGATCCAGCGCTGCGGTCGCCGGATGAACGCGGTCGGCGACATCAGGGTCGAGTGGCCGCCGTAGACCGCCGGGAAACCGATCATCGAGAGACCCATGTCGTGGTAGAGCGGCAGCCAACTCATCCCGTGGGTGTTTCGGTTCAGCAGATCGATCGACAGGATCATCTGCAGCAGGTTGGTGCCGACCGCACGGTGGGTGATCTCGACTCCGACCGGCGGACGTGTCGACCCCGACGTGTACTGCAGGTGCGACACGTCGTCGACGTCGACGGGAACAGGCGCGAAATCGGCGCCTGCCGAGTCGGGTACCTCGTCGATGACGACGACGTGTGGTTGTTTGCCGGAAAGCTTGTCCAGGAAACCGGTGACCGCCTCCTCCACGGCGGCCGTCGTCAGCACCGTGGTCGGACGCGCGTCGCTGAGCGCGGTGTCGAGGCGTTCGGCGTGGCCCTGCAACTCCGGGGCGAACAGCGGCACCGCGATGGTGCCCGCCTTGATCGCCGCGAAGAAGCCGATCACGTAGTCGAGGCCCTGTGGCGCCAGGACGGCGACCCGGTCACCGCGGGCCGCGACCTGTTGCACCGCAGCGCCGACGGCACGCAACCGAACTCCCAACTGCCGCCACGTCAGCTCCGCCACCTGGAGTTCTCCGTGGCTGTAGTCCAGGTACCGGTAGGCCACCGAGTCGCCGACATTCGCGATGTTGCGCTCGATGAGCGAGATCAGGGTCGTGCCGGGAGGCAGCACGATGCCACCGTCGGCATCGAGGCAGTCCTCGATCCGCAAGAGACCGGTGGGCGCCTCGTACTGCGTCCGCGATCCGCTGTCCATGACCGCAGTCTAGGTGTCATCGTCGGCCGATCGGCGCGCCCCCGGCGTGACGTGCGAGACATCCGCGCTGCCGATCACGCTCCGCGACGGAGTTTGCCGTCGAGTTGTCCGACGGTGCGGATCCAGCCGTGATGGAAGCTGTCGTATTGCTCGGGCGGCAGCATCGAATGCTCGACAGACACCGCCGTACGAGTGGTGGTCCTGGCACGACACCTACGCGGGGCCCCACGCGTAGCGGCCATCGGAGAAGATGGCCGGGTGACCCCCGCACCGTTGACGGTCCCCGCCCTGTTGCAGCGCAGTGTTCGCGAGTTCGGTGACGACACCTATCTGGTCACCCCGACCGGCAGAGCGACCTACCGCGAGATCGACAACCTGTCGGTGCGCGCGGCCCGGTGGCTGTTGGGTCAGGGTGCCGGCAAGGGGACCCGCGTCGGACTGTTCTTCGCCAACGGGATCGAGTGGATCACGTGGTGGCTCGCGGTGTCCCGCATCGGTGCCGTGGCCGTACCGCTGAGTACGTTGTACACCCCGGCCGAGATCGCCAAAGTGCTGCGCCTGGCCGATGTCGGGATCCTCGTTGCCCCGCCACGCGTCCTGAACATCGACGTCGGCCTGCGCCTGCGGGAGGCGCTGCCCGAACTCGCCGGCCAGCCCTCGCGCGCAATTGCGGTGCGCGCCACGCCGTTTCTGCGCCGCATCGCGATCACCGGCGAGACCGACCTGCCGTGTGCCACCCGCATCGACGACACGGGCGTCCCGCAGGAGATCCTCGCCGCGGCCGAATCCGAGGTGAGTCCCGCGGATCTGGCCGTCATGGTGCACACGTCGGGATCCACCGCGGATCCGAAAGGTGTTCTGCACACCCACGGCACGCTCGTGCGCCAGACCTCGACGTGGCCTGCCGCGATCCGTGCGGTGACCGGTTCGCAAGGGCACGCCCGGATCCTGTGCGCCATGCCGTTTTTCTGGATCGGCGGACTGCTGGCGGCAACCGGGGCGCTGCACGAGCCCGTCACCTTGGCGATCCTGCCCAAGCTGGACGCCGGAGCGGCACTCGATCTCGCCGAACGTGAACGCATCACCGGGATCGTCGGCTGGCCCGCGTTCACGCAGCGGTTGCGGGAGCACCCGACTTTCTCCGTGCGGGACCTGAGCAGCGCGCCGATGCTGCGCGACGGTCCGCTCGACATCGCGATGACCGATGTCCCGGACGGATTCCCGGTGCACCGCACCATGACCGAGACCGCCGGCGGCTTCGCCTACACCGACATGCGCATCGTCGACGACAACGGTGTGCCCGCCCCCGACGGGACCGTCGGCGAACTCCACGTCCGCGGCATCGGCGTGATGGCCGGCTACAACAAACGCGAACGGTTCGAGACGTTCGACGACGACGGTTGGTACCACACCGGCGACAAGGTGTACCGGCGCCCGGGTGATCCGAGGGTGTTCTACGTGGGTCGCACAACCGATCTCATCAAGGCGGCCGGGGCCAATGTCTCACCGCTGGAGGTCGAGGCGGTGCTGGCGGGGTTCGGCGAGGTCGCCCAGTGCCTGGTGCTCGGCGTCGACGACGCCGAGCGTGGTGAGGAGGTGTGCGCCGTGGTGGTTCCGTCCGGAACTCCCGGCGACACACTCGACGTCGCGTTGCTCGCACAGCGCGCTCGCGAGCAACTCTCGGCATACAAGGTTCCCACGCGGTGGGTGATCGCCTGCAGCGACGACATCCCGACGTTGCCGAGCGGCAAGTTCGACCGGAAAGCGTTGCGCCGATGGATCATCGACGAACGGCTCGGCGTCACGGCTCGGTGAGGCCCCCGGCCACGTCCTCGATCCGGTCGCGAAAGCCCGAGGCCGACCGCACGTCGGCGCCTGCGGCGCGGACCCGTTCGGCGAGGCCGCGGTCGGAGGTCACGACCGTGACGTCCGAACGACCCGCAGCGAGCAGACGGACGATCTCGTCGTCGGCCGAGTTCGGCGCGGAGGCCGGTGCGTGCGTGACCTCGACGACGCGCGACTCGATCGGTGGGGTGGTCGGCGCCTCGAACACGACCGTGACGTGTGCACCTTCGGCCGACGCCCACCGCTCGAGCTGAGCGACCAGTCTTGCCATCGCGCCGCGGCGGTCCCGCGACCATCCATCGGGGCGTGAGCCGATCACGTTCATGCCGTCGACGATCCAGCGCACGGATTCGACCGTACCGCTCACCCGGCAACGAACAGGTTCCGCAGATCGTCGAGCACCTCGCGCATCACCATCCGTAGGTCGGTCTCGTGTTCGACCTCGACCCACCTTGCGAAGGCCACCTTGAACACCGCGATACCGGCCTCGCCGGCCACCTCCGCGGTCGCTCGCGGAATGCCGCGATCACGTAGGGCCTCCGCGATCGCGGCAGCCAGCGTCGCCAGCTTGATCAGTTCCCGTTCCTGCAGTGCGGTGTTCGCATTCACCACGGCCTGACGTCGACGCGCGTCGGCATGCCTGCCTGCGAACATCTCCCCCACGGTGTCGAGTCCGGCCGCGACGGCGTCGAGCGCGGCAACTGCCGGACCGGAAGCCCAGGGGGCCCCGACTGCTGTGGCGACCGCGCCGACGAACAGTTCCTGCAGCACGTGTTCGCCGCCGAACAGCACCTCGCGCTTGTCCGCGTAATGCCGGAAGAAGGTGCGCTCGGTGAGACCGGCGCGTTCGGCGATCTCGGCGACCGTTGTGAGTTCGAACCCGCGCTCGGCGTACAGCTCGAGGGCGGCACGTTCCAGGCGGCCGCGCGCATCGGGCTCCCAACGACTCATGTGCCGATCGTAGGGGAATGACAGTCACTGACATGGAGTTGCATACTGATGTCAGTGACTGACACCGACCGGGTGCAGTCCACGCCATCAGGAGGTTCACCATGCGCGTTTTTGTCACCGGAGCTTCCGGCTTCATCGGCTCCGCGGTAGCCGACGAGCTCATCGCTGCAGGTCACACCGTCATCGGGCTGGCTCGATCCGATGCGTCGGCCGAGGCGCTGACACGGGCGGGTCACGAGGTCCACCGCGGAGACCTCACCGATCTGGACAGTCTTCGCGCAGGCGCCGCATCCGCCGACGGGGTCATCCACCTCGCATTCGTGCACGATTTCGAGAACTTCGCCGGGGCTGTCCAGACCGACAGTGCCGCGATCGAGGCGCTCGGGGAGACACTGGCCGGGTCCGACCGTCCGCTTGTCGTCGCCGCGGGCGTCGCCGGCCTTCCGCGCGGCACCACCGAAGATGACGCGATTCCCGCCGGGTTCCCACGCCTGTCGGAAACCACAGCGCTGAACCAGGTTTCGAAAGGCGTACGGGCCTCGGTGGTGCGCCTGCCACCGTCGGTGCACGGTCGTGGCGACTACGGATTCGTGCCCAGGCTGATCTCGATCGCCCGCGAACGAGGTGTGTCGGGCTATCCGGGTGACGGGTCCAACGCGTGGTCGGCCGTGCACCGTGTCGATGCGGCACGCGTGTTCCGGCTCGCGCTCGAAGATGCACCGGCAGGCTCGCGGTGGCACGCGGTGGCCGACGAGGGCATCGCAGTTCGGGAAATTGCCGAGACCATCGGTCGCGGTCTCGGCCTGCCGGCGGTGTCGGTACCTCCCGACCAGGCGACGGCGCATTTCGGCTGGCTGGGTGGATTCTTCGCCGTCGATGCCAACCTGGGAAGCGCGCTGACCAGGCAACGGTTGGGGTGGGAACCCACCGGTCCGGGTCTGCTGGCCGATCTCGACGCGGGGCACTATTTCGAGTCCGCCGCCGGCCAGGGTCTCGAGACGGTCACGGGCTGACGGTCAATCGCTGCGCGGCCGGTCGATTCGAGGTTCACTGGAAGCCTCATCCGGCACACGCACGTGGGAAGGAGCAACCGTCATGGTCGCCGAACCCAACCCTGTTCCCCCTGCGGCGACCCCCAGATCTGCTCCCCGCCACATCCGCCTGACGTCGCATCACGGCGCCGAGGGCGCGCTCGCCATCCGGTGGGGCGCGCCCACGGCCGCCGAACGCGGACCGTTGATCGGCACCACGACCACGCGCGCGCACCGCAACGTGATCGGTACCCACAGCGGTTCCTACAGCGTGTACCGCGCCCTGGCCGTCGCTTCCGGGGCGTTGTCACCAGAGCACCGGGCCGATCTGACCAACACCGCACCGACCGATGTCATCGGCCCGTATGCGCAATGGAGCGATCCGAGCGCGATCGTGAGTCTGGACCCGTGGGGCGCGATGGTGGCCGAGGCGTTCACCACCGAACTCGCGGCCGGTTTCGACATCAGGCCCACCATCGCGATCACCAAGGCCCATGTGATCCTGCCCGAGATCGCCGATGCCATCGCCAAGGGCCGACTGCAGCCAGACGGACGGATTCTCCTTCCTAACGGCGCGGCGCTGGTGACCAAGGCCGCGATCGAGCCGGTGTGGTACCTGCCCGGGGTCGCGGCGCGATTCGGTTGCAGCGAGACCACTTTGCGTCGCGTGCTGTTCGAGGAGACCGGCGGCATGTACCCGGAGTTGGTCACCCGCAGCGATCTGGAGGTGTTCCTCCCGCCGATCGGCGGTCAGACGCTCTACATCTTCGGCAACGCCCGCGACCTGGCCGATTCGTCGGTGGAACTGACCGCGCGGGTGCACGACGAGTGCAACGGTTCCGATGTCTTCGGCTCCGACATCTGTACGTGCAGGCCCTATCTGACGCATGCGATCGAGGAGTGCATCCGGGGTGCGCAGCGCGGCGGGGTCGGTCTGGTGGCCTACTCCCGCAAGGAGGGCCGCGCACTCGGCGAGGTGACCAAGTTCCTCGTCTACAACGCACGCAAGCGGCAGGCCGGCGGCGACACCGCCGATCAGTATTTCGCCCGCACCGAGTGCGTGGCGGGCGTGCAGGACATGCGGTTCCAGGAGCTGATGCCGGATGTGTTGCACTGGTTGGGGATCCGCAAGATCCACCGACTGGTGTCCATGAGCAACATGAAGTACGACGCGATCGTCGGCTCCGGCATCGAGGTGGGCGAGCGCATCAACATTCCCGAGGAATTGATCCCGGCCGACGCCCGCGTGGAGATCGACGCCAAGATGGCCGCGGGATACTTCACGCCTGGACCGGTTCCCGACGCCGAAGAACTGAAGATCGCGAAAGGCCGCGAACTCGCCTGATGAGCCACGCCGATGTGCCTGCCGCGGTGACGGCGCTGCGTCGCACGCAGACCATCCGTGAGCGCGCGCGTTTCCTGTACCACCGTGCCCGCGACGGGGGCTCTGCGTGGTTCACCGTCGACGACGACGCGCTCGAACGCGCCGCGTCGGAGGTCGCCGCGGTCACGCGGGACAACTACCCGGACCTCAAGATCCCGTACCACAGCCGGTGGCGGCACTTCGAGGCCGGCGGGATCGACCGCAGGCAGCAGATCGGCACGCGTGTGTCCGGCGGCGACGCCCTCACGCGCGCGATGGTCGACCTGACCGTCGTGAGCGTGCTGCTCGATGCGGGTGCCGGACCGGACTGGCGCTACACCGAACCCGGTACCGGACAGACCTTCACCCGCTCGGAAGGCCTCGGCGTCGCGAGCCTCCACGCGTTCTGCGATGGCCTGTTCTCCAGCGACCCGCAGGATCCGCTGCGGGTGGACGCGGCAGGCCTGGCCCGGCTCGACACCCACGCGCTGGGCCGTGCGTTCCAGGTGGGGCCCGGCAACCCCCTGGTGGGCCTGGACGGGCGGGTCGAATTGCTGCACCGACTGGGCGGTGCGCTCACCGAGGTATCCGGTGCGGCGCGGCCGAGCGCACTGCTCGAACCGCTTCTCGGCCGCGGCCCGGTGGCCGCACACGACATCCTCGACCGGCTGCTGGCGTCGCTCAGCGGAATCTGGTTGACGCCCAGCGCCATCGAGGGACATCCGCTGGGCGACTGCTGGCCGCATGACGCGGTGCCCGGACCGGGACCGTCGGCGGGATGGATGCCGTTCCACAAGCTGTCGCAGTGGCTCACCTACTCGCTGCTCGAGCCGTTCGAGTGGGCCGGGGAGCGGATCACCGGACTCGACGAACTCACGGGTCTGCCCGAGTACCGCAACGGCGGCCTGTTCCTCGACACCGGGGTGCTGCGGCTACGCGATGACAACCTGACCGAGCGCGCCTGGTCGGTGGGCGACCAACTCATCATCGAATGGCGCGCGCTGACCGTGGCACTCCTCGACGAGATCGCGCCCCTGGTCCGGGAACTGCTCGGCGTGCCGGACCTGCCGCTGGCATGCGTGCTCGAAGGCGGCACCTGGGCTGCCGGCCGCGCGTTGGCACAACGCCTGCGTGGCGGCAGGCCACCGCTGGTCATCGACAGTGACGGCACCGTCTTCTAGAGAGGACACGATGGGCACCCTGCACCTGATCGAACACCCGCTGGTCCAGCACAAGCTCACGCTCATGCGTCAGAAAGACCTGTCCAGCAAGGGCTTCCGGCAGCTTCTGAACGAGATCTCGATGTTGATGGCCTATGAGGTGCTGCGTGACATCCCGTTGCACGACGTCGAGATCGAGACGCCGCTGGAGCACATGACCGGGACGGTGATCGACGGCAAGAAACTGGTGTTCGTGTCGATCCTGCGGGCGGGCAACGGCATCCTCGACGGCATGCTCAGCGTCGTGCCCAACGCCCGCGTCGGCCACATCGGCCTCTATCGTGATCCGAAAACCCTTGTCGCGGTGGAGTACTACTTCAAGCTGCCCAACGACGTGGCCGAGCGCGACGTCGTCGTGGTCGACCCGATGCTGGCCACCGGGAACTCCGCGGTCGCCGCGATCGACCGCGTCAAGGAGCAGCGGCCCCGTTCGATCAAGTTCGTCTGCCTGCTGACATGCCCGGAGGGCATCGCCGCGGTACAGGAAGCCCATCCCGAGGTGACGATCTACACCGCGGCGGTCGACCGTGCACTCGATGAGCACGGCTACATCGTGCCGGGACTCGGCGACGCCGGCGACCGCATCTTCGGCACGAAATGAGCCGGCCGGGCACCCGCGTCGCCCCCGCCCGCCCGCCGCACCGGTGGGGACTGGGCGCCTTCGTGCTCGTCGAGGTGGTCTATCTGGCGGTGTCCGGAGCGTTCGCGCTCGCCGCCGCGCGGGCCGAACCGCCGGTGGGGCTGATACTGGTCACGATCGCCGTTCCCACCGTGCTCGCGGCCTCGCTCGCGGTACTGATCGCACGCATCCGGGGCAACGGCGCGCGCACCGATTTCCGGCTGCGCTGGTCCTGGCGCGAACTGTGGATCGGGATCGCATTCGGTTTCGGAGGCCTGTTCGTCACGCTGCCCGCGGCGGCACTCTACCTGTCGATCGTCGGCTCCGACACCACGTCGGCGGTGGGCGAGGTGTTCGAAGGCGTGCGTGCGACATGGCCTTTGGCGCTCACGGTGTTCGCGACGGTGACGTTCGTCGCGCCGGTGTGCGAGGAGATCGTCTACCGCGGCCTGTTGTGGCGAGCGCTCGAACAGCGCTGGGGACGCATCGTCGCGGCGCTGGTGTCCACCGTGGTGTTCGCGCTCGCGCACTTCGAGCCTGTGCGGGCGCCGCTGCTGCTGGTGGTCGCGATCCCGATCGCCGTCGCACGGCTGTACACCGACGGACTGCTGGCCGGGATAGCGGCCCACCAGGTCACCAACCTGCTACCCGGCCTGGTGCTCATGTACGGGCTGATGGGTATGACGCCGGCCTGAACGTCACCTCCTGCGGTCGCGCACCTTGTACGTCGAGGGCCACGACATGCGGCTCTCGTCGCCCACCAGCGGGGTGCCCGAGCCGCCGACCCGCACGTCGTAGGCCTCCTGGCCGGGCCCGACCTCGCGATTGGCATGCTCCTGCGCCAGGTAGTACAGCTCGTCGATGGCGGCCTCGCTGTACGCCACGAACGTGGTCTTGCGGACCACGTCGTTGATGCCCTCCATCATGCGGTCGGGCAGGACGCGCGACACCAGCGCCGCCACGCCGAGCAACGCGAACGGTATGACCCAGTAGCACACGAACGACAACGGAGTTTTGGTGTCGAGGATCGTGGCGTCGCCCTGCACGATCGGCGGGATGGCAGACGAGACCGTCATCCCGGCGAATGCACCGACCCACACCCACGTGAGGATCGCGACGATGCGCTTGAACAGATCGCTTTCCACGACCCCCGGCGGCTGGCCGACCTCTGCGTACTCCTTGACGAACGGTTTGCCGATGATCGCGCCGACGAGTGCGACCAGGAAGATGCCTGCGTTGCTCAGCGGCTGCATCCACCGCTCCATCGCGTCCTGGCTTAGCACGAAGGTCAGGACCGTCAGGACCAAAAACGTCGCCAGCGCGCCGATCTCCAGTGTCCGCCCCGGAGTGCCCGAGATCCTGCTGATGACGAACGTGGCAACGGCGGTCGCCAGCGCGATCAGCACCGCGGTGAGGAACGGGACGTTGCCGACGAGTACCCAGTAGATGATCCATGGCGCGAAGCCGAACAGTATGCCCACGAGGGGACAGTCTAGGGGCTTACCGTTGGCAGTTCGGCAAGTATCACGGCATGGGTGTCAGCCGGCGTCGTCCGACCCGGAATCCGGCTCGGGGCCATCGCGGCGGTCATCGCGCCGGGCATCGCGCTGGGCACTGCGGCGCCACTCGGAGATCTTGCGGCCCACCGAGTCCGCCGCAGATGTCGCAGCCTGTCCCACGCCGTCGACGATGCCGCCGAGGCCGTCTCTGATCCCACGGATCAGCGGATCGTCCGACTGGTCGAAACCGTCCCGGTAGTGGCGCGCCGCCTCGCCGATGTCATCGCGCAACGCGGCTTTGTCGTCGTCTTCGCGACGTGGATAGTCCCCTGCCATGACCGCGCCGTAGCCACCGGTGTCCACCCACTGCGTCAGGGCCGCGGCCCGCAACACCGAGAACGGATGTGTCTTCAGTTCCAGGTTGAGCAGCTTGAGCAGACCGTCGCGCATATCGCCTGCGCGTTCGTACTCCCGCGCCTGCGCGAGGAACGCCTGCGAGTCGAGCTTGTCGAGCCGCGCCCCGGCCGCGAGCTTCAACTCGACTCGGATCGCGGTGTCGAGATCCTGGCCGCACAGCAACCCGGCCCGGTCTCCCGAAAGTTCGGATTTACGTTCCCATTCCATCAGAGCGGCGACGATGGCGCGCAGCGCCCAGCCGCCGATCGGGACGAACCCGAACGTCGAGGCGATCCGCATGAGATGCATCAGCATGGTGCGGTACACCGCGTGACCGCTGAGGGCATGGCCGAGTTCGTGACCGATGACGAAACGCATCTCGTCGTGCGACATGAGGTCGTACATGCCGGAGGTGATCACGATGAACGGTTCGTCCATACCGATCGTGTACGCATTCGCCACCGGCGACTGTGTCACGAACATCTCCGGGCGGCTCGGCGCGTCGAGCACCCGGGCGCAGTCGTCGAGCAGCTCGTCGAGATCGGCGAACTGGCGCGGCCCCACACGTGCCGAACTCGCGAGGTACAACAGGCGGTGCTGCCGTTCGCGGAGCATCCCGGAGAGCACCTTGAGGACCTGGTCGAAGCCCTTGAGCCGGCGCAGTGCGGTCAGCGCGGTCCGATCTGCCGGATGCTCCCACGCACGGGAACTGATCCCCGGAAAAGTCGTCCGCTGCGGCGGTTGCGTCGCCGGTGGTCGGGTCATGTGGAACCGCCCCTTTCGTCGCCTGCAGGTCAACCCTACGGACGGCGGACGAGGGGCGGTGCCACTTTTTGCCGCGGTGCGGGATCAGGCGATGATGCGCACCAGGTACGGCGTCATGTTCTCCGTGCGCACCGGGGACACCTGGACACCGGAGTCGGTGGTTTCGACCATCTGGCCGTTGCCGACGAACAGCGCCACGCTCTGCGTGCCCTCGGGGCCGTAGAAGATGAGGTCACCGGGAAGGGCTTGCGACGGCAGGACCTTCTGGCCCACCTTGTACTGCTCACCGGAGGAGCGCGGCATCTTCACACCGGCGCCCGCGAATGCGTAGACGATGAGCCCGGAGGCGTCGAAGCCGACGACGTCGGGCGCCGGGGCGGCGACCGGGGCCACCAGGCCCGGAGTGATCGCCGGTGCGCTCAGGCCGGGCGTCACCGCGGGCGTGTTCAGGCCCGGCGTCAGCGCCTCGGGCGTCGCGGCAGGCGCGAGGCCCGGATAGGCGCCGGTGGGAACGGCTGCGGCAGGCGGGATCTCGCGCGGAACACCGCGGGTGGGACCGTTGACGTCACCACCGCCGTAGGTGAACGGCACACCGCGCTGCGAAAGCGCCCTGGCGATGACGATTTCGACGAATCTCTGGTTGCCGGCGGGCCGGTCGTACGGGGCGGCGGCGGCGATCCCCGGGATCCCCAAGAGCACCGCGGTGCTCACCGCAAGACTCACCAAAACGGCATACGCGCGTCTCATCCGAACATCAACTCTCTCGACCTCGGGGTGAAACACGACGCTGACTGCTGGTCGACTCCAGTAGCGTCAATTAGTTCTACCCCGCCGCGCGGCGGTTTGCCCAATCCGTAAGGGGCACAGGGCTGATCAGATGCAATACCGTGACCGAACGGTGATGCACCGCCGTCCGGGGTGACTCCGGACACGCCGCCGCGCAGTGACGATACCGGCGTGCGGCGACATCACGGTCACGTCACCTCCGCCGTGCCACACCCGACGCCACGCGCCGGAGGACGACCGGAAGATGGTTGCTGGAGCGATGATCGGCCAGACACCCACCACGCGGGCGCCGTTCGACTGCCAGGATGAGCACATGCACCCGAACCCGCTCACCTTCTCGGCCCGGTTGTGGCAGCAGATCGAAACCGTCTATGAGGAGATCCTCGCCCACCCGTTTCTCACCGGTCTCACCGACGGCACGCTCGACGAGAAGACGTTCGCCCATTACGTCGCCCAGGATGTGCACTATCTGCGCGACTACGCACGCGCGTTGTCGATCGTCGCGGCCAAGGCCCCCACCCTCGCCGACACCGCGATGTTCGCCCGCCACGCCGCCGAGGTCTTCGACGTCGAACTCGGCCTGCACGGTGAACTCCTGCCCGAACTCGGTCTGGATGCCGCGACGCTGGAGGCCGAGCCGGTCGGGCCGACCACCCAGGCCTACACCAGTTACCTGCTCGCCACCGCCTATGCGGGCAGCTTCGCCGACGGTCTGGCCGCGGTGCTGCCGTGCTACTGGATCTATGCACGCGTGGGCGCCGAGCTGATGCAGCGCGGTTCCAGCGACCCCCGGTACCAGCGCTGGATCGACAGCTACGGCGGCGAGGAGTTCGCGGCGACCGTCGCCGAGGTGCTCGCCCTCACCGATCGCCTCGGTGCGACACTCGGCGAAACCGAACAGGCCACCGCGCAGCGACATTTCGTGGTCACATCCCGCTACGAGTGGATGTTCTTCGACGCCGCGCACCGCCGCGAGCAGTGGCCGGTGTGAAAGCGCCCGTAAAAGCGCCAGGGTCGAACCGGAATACGAAGACCCCCACCCACGCGCGATGAGTGGGTGAGGGTCTGCGGTCGGTATTCGAGAACTCGTGTCAACCGAGCGCTTTCAGCGCTTCTGCTAGCCGAGCGCTTTCAGCGCTTCTGCTAGCCGAGCGCTTTCAGCGCTTCTGCTAGCCGAGCGCTTTCAGCGCTGCCTCGTAGTCGGGTTCCTGCCCGATCTCCGGCACCAACTCGCTGTACACGACGTTGCCGTCGGCGCCGATCACGACCACGGCGCGCCCGAGCAGGCCGGCCATCGGGCCGTCGGCGATGGTGATGCCGAAGTCCTCGCCGAAGCTGCTGCGGAACGCCGACGCCGTCGTGACGTTCTCGATGCCCTCGGCGCCGCAGAAGCGCTTCTGCGCGAACGGCAGATCCTTGGACACGCACAGCACGGTCGCACCGCTGGACGCGGCCTTCTCGTTGAAGGTGCGGACACTGGTGGCGCAGACCGGGGTGTCGACGGACGGGAAGATGTTCAGCAGTACGGACTTACCGCTGAACTGGTCGTTGGTGACCTCGCCCAGATCGGTGCCGGTCAGCGTGAAGCCGGGGGCAGAAGAGCCGACCGCGGGCAGCTCGCCGACGGTGTTGATGGGGTTACCACGCAGTGTTATCTGTGCCATGCACAACAGTCTGTCAAAACCCGGGCCGGTTCCAACAGTCCGGGGTGATAGCGAGCGTCGATGACGGGTGGGGCCGGGTCCGTGACGAGGGGTCTGGATGATGGGCAGGGATGATCGAACTTCCTGATGCGGTACGTGCCATGGCCGCACGCGGACCGCGGTGGCAAACCTGGGTCGACGGTCTCGCCAAACTCGTGCGCACGCAGATCGGCGACTGGGAACTGACCGTCGACGGCGCCGCCATGCATGGCTACTGCTCGATCGTCGTGCCGGTGCGTGACCGCGACGGCGCCTCGGCCGTGCTGAAGCTCTCGTTCCCCGACGACGAGACCGAACACGAACATCTCGCGCTGCGGCGGTGGGGCGGTCACGGTGCCGTACGCCTACTGCGCGCCGACCCGCATCACCGGGCCCTGCTGCTCGAACGGCTGAGCAACCGAAACCTCAACGAGCTCTGGGACATCCAGGCCTGCGAGATCGTCGCCGGCCTCTACCGCGCACTGCACGTGCCTGCACTCCCGCAGGTGCGCTCGCTCCCCCGGGCCGTCACCCGCTGGACCGACGGGCTGGCGGCGCTGCCGCGCAGCGCACCGGTGCCGCGCAGACTCGTCGAGCAGGCCATCACCCTCGGCGCGGATCTCGCCACCGATCCGTCCAGTTCCGGCGTGCTGATCCACGGCGATCTGCACTACGAGAACGTGCTTGCGGGCCCGGTCGGCAGCGACGACGGCGACGACGGCGACGACACCGACGGCGGCCCGGGTTCCTGGGTGGCGATCGACCCGAAACCGTTCGACGGCGATCCGCACTACGAACTGGCCCCGATGCTGTGGAACCGCTGGGACGAGTTGACCGGATATGTGCGCGAAGGCGTACGGCGCCGGTTCTACGCAGTGGTCGACGCGGCCGGTCTCGACGCCGACCGCGCCCGTGCGTGGGTGATCGTGCGCATGATGCACAACGCGATGTGGGAGCTGACCGAACGGTCCGAGCCCGACGCTCACTGGCTCACCACGTGCGTGGCCATCGCCAAGGCCGTTCAGGACTGACCGGTCGGCGACCTCAACTCGCCGAGATGGCCGCGCGCAGGCGCTCGCGCCACCACGCCACCCGGGCCGGGTCGGCCATCGCGAACTGCTCGAGAAGTTCGGGCTGCGGAGCCGGCGGCATCGGCGCGACCGGCAGGCAGCCGTCGGCGTCGGCCACCAGTGAACGCGATGCGGCCACCAGATCCCCGGTCAACAGCGGTCGGGTGCCCAACTGACATGCGAACGGCAACTCCGGCAGGGCGCCGGCCACCGCCAGGCCGGCCGCCAGCCCGATCGTGGTCTCCCACATCGAGGTGACCACGCACGGCAGGCCGCTGGACTCGGCCACCCGCAGCGCGCGGCGCGCCCCACCGAGAGGGCCACACGCCAGGACCACGACGTCAGCGGCCTCACGCAACCGCGGGTCCACGGGCACAGCCGGATCCGCCGAGGTGTCCCGCATGGTCGCGTGCGCGGCGATGCGCACGTCGATCTCCTTGCGCAAGCGCACCAGATCGTCGAGCGTCGCGCACGGCCGCTCGACGAACTCCAGACCACCCGCGGCTGCGTCGAGTGCCGCGACCGCGGTACGCGCCGTCTGCGCGTCCCACCGGCCCCTGGCATCGCACCGCAGCGCACCCTCGGGTCCCAGCACCTCACGGACCGCAGCGACCCGCGCCGTGTCGTCGTCGAGGCTGCCGGCCCCGACCTCGACCGTCGCCGTGCGGCACGGCGATCCATCGACGATCTCACGGGCCCGCCGCACATCGACCACGGGTACCGAGACCGCGACCGGTACCCGGCCGCGCACCGGGTCCGGCCAGCCCACCGTGCCCGGTTCGATCGCCGCGGTCAGCCACCGGACCAACGCCGCATCCCCGTCCGCCGCGTCCACACCGGCACCAGGGGGACTGAACTCTCCCCAGCCCTGCGGGCCCTCGACGAGCAGGCCCTCCCGCACGGTCGCGTCGCCCACCGGATCGGTCAGCGCGATCGCGAAGGCCGGCGCACGCTCGAAGTCGATCAGGGTCTGCACAAGTTCGTGACGGTAGCCCATCGGTACTGCGCAGCGCGCAGTATTGCCGCGCATAGAATGCGGCCATCACGGTCAAGAGACTGCGCGAACAGGAGTCCAGATGACGCGGACGATTCGGCGGGGTGTGCGCACGGTGGTGTGGGGACTGTCGCTTGCCGCCCTTGCGGCGGCCCCGATGGGCGTGACCACGATCGTGACACCTGCTGTCAGCGCCGCGTGCGCGCCCGGTGAGACCGGTGTGACCAACGGCTGCGCCCCGTTCTGCGTGCCGGGCCGCCACCTCGACACCGCGACGGGCCTGTGCCTCAAAGACGCACCGCCACCGCCGCCACAGCTCCCCGCGCCCGCCTCATGAGCGGCCGATAATCGATTCGAGCCCGAGCGCGCGGCCCGTTAGGCTGGCCGCCATGCCGAAAGTCCTGACCGTCAACGTGGCGCATCCCCGCCCGAACCCGGACAACGGGAAGCGCGTCACCGGTATCGACAAGCGCCCTGTCGACGGTGCGGTCGAGGTGCGCTCCCCCGGTCCGCGGCGCGGTGGCCTGGGCAGCGGGTTGGTGGGCGACGTCATCGGCAACTCGAAGCACCACGGCGGTGACGATCAGGCCGTGTACGCCTATGCGCGCGAAGATCTCGACGACTGGCAGGTGGCCCTCGACCGGGAGCTCACCAACGGCATGTTCGGCGAGAACCTCACCACCGAGGGCATCGACGTGACGAACGCGGTGATCGGTGAGCGGTGGCGCATCGGAACGGGCGGCCTGGAACTCGAGGTGACGCGCCCGCGCACGCCCTGCCGGACCTTCGCGGCATTCCTCGAGATCAACGGTCTTATGAAAACCTTCACCAGGGCCGGGAATCCGGGCGCATATCTGCGGCTGGTGCGGCCGGGGCACGTGCGTGCGGGAGACTCTGTCGAGATCGTCGAGCGACCCGACCACGGCATCACCATCGGCTTCGTGTTCCGCGCGCTCACCGGCGAATCCGAGCTGCTGCCGGAGATCCTGCGCGCCGACGCGCTGGCCGCCGAACTCAAGGAGCGCGCGGGGCGGCGCGTCGGCACGGCCGGCTGACTCAGGACGTGAAGCCCGGCAACGTGATCCCGACCGCGGCGTTCTCCTCGGGAGTTCCCAGCCGGTAGCCGTAGCGTTGGGCGGTCGCCACGAAATGCGCAAGCTCGGCGGGCGTCATCGGTGGTGAGCCTGCCGAGCGGCCGATCTCGCGGAAGAACCGGCCGATCTGCGGCGTGGTGATGACCAGATCGACGGCGGGTTCGTCGGAGATGTTGCGATGTGCGTGCAGTGCGTCACCCGGGACCCGCACGTAGTCACCCGCGCGCACGTCGTGCCACTGCAGACCGTCGTCGCCGTCGATCAGCACCTGGTGTTGCCCGGACAGGATGTAGAAGTCCTCGAAATCGTTGTGGCTGTGCAGCGGAACCGCCACACCGGGCGGCAGGACCGCGCGCAGAACGCAGATCTGGTTGTGCTCGTCGTCACTGAAGGTCACGAACTCCACGGTGGGCCCGGCCGCGTCGAGGGCAGGAAATCCCGCCCCCGCAGCAAGATTCGCAATGATCCCGGTGTCCGAGGGGTGAGGCAAAGTCGACTCCTGTCGGTTGCTTGCTGATACGTCTACTGGACGGTTTCGGACACCAGACCCCGTTGCTCGGCCACCTGGCGCAGCGATGCGCGCAACTGCCGGCGGCCGCGGTGCAACCGGGACATCACCGTGCCGAGCGCGGTGCCGGTGATCTCGGCGATCTGCTTGTACGACAGGCCTTCCACATCGGCGTAATAGACCACGATGCGGTACTGCTCGCGCAGATCGGCCAACGCCTCCTTGATCTCCGTGTCGGGCAACGCTTCCAGCGCGTCGACCTCGGCAGACCGCAGGGCATGCCGGAACCGCAGCACCTCGCCGTCGGTGACACCCTCCATCGGCACTTCGTTGGGCCGCCGCTGACGTTTGCGGTACAGGTTGATCCATGTGTTGTGCAGGATGCGGTAGAGCCAGGCCGTGAGATTCGAGCCCTCACGGAAAGTGTGAAAACCCGTGTAGGCCCGCAGAATCGTCTCCTGCACCAGATCCTCCGCGTCCTGCGGGTTGGCTGTCAGGCGCAGCGCCGCACCGTACAAGCGGTCCACCATGGGCACCACGTCGCGCGCGAAACGCGCGCTCAGATCGGCACCCGGACCACCGTCCGGTGCGGTCGCTGCGTGACAGGTCATCTGGCGCCCTGGCGCTTCCGTACGGCGTCCTCGATCCGGTCACCCGTCAACTTGTCGATGTTGCGCCAGTACTCGAACACCCGCTGCAACACGGGTTCGGAGACCCCATTGCTCAGGTGTCCCGCGACGTTGCCGACCAACCGGTCGCGCTCGGCGTCGTCCATGACGCGGCGCACGAGGTCACCGGCCTGCGTGAAGTCGTCGTCCTCGGCCCGCAGGGTGTAGGCGGTACGGACCATGTCCCCGTCGGCGTACCACAGCGCCTCGTTCGTCTGGTTCGGGTCCGCGTGCGGGGCACCGTAGGAGTTCGGGGCGTACACCGGATCCGAGACGTTCGTGACGCGCATCGCCCCGTCCTTGGAGTAACTGTGCACGGGGCATCGCGGTGCGTTGACCGGGATCTGCTTGTAGTTCACCCCGATCCGCGCACGTGCGGCATCGGCGTAGGCGAACGTACGGGCCTGCAGCATCGTGTCCGGGCTCAGACCGGTGCCCGGCACCTGGTTGCTGGGCGCGAACGCGGCCTGCTCGATCTCGGTGTGGTGGTCGGTGAAATTGCGGTCCAGCACCAACCGGCCGACGGTCACGAGCGGATAGTCGGCGTGCGGCCACACCTTGGTCAGGTCGAACGGGTTGATCCGGTAGGTCTTCGCGTCGTCGAACGGCATGATCTGGACCGCCAGGGTCCAGCTCGGGTACTCGCCGCGTGCGATCGCCTGGTGCAGATCACGCTGGTGGAAGTCGGCGTCCACACCCGCCAGCCGGTCGGCCTCGTCCTGCGTAAGGTTTTCGACGCCCTGGTCGGAGATGAAATGGTACTTCACCCAATGGATCTCGCCTTCCGCGTTGATCCAGCTGTAGGTATGACTGCCGTACCCGTTCATGTGCCGCCACGTCCGCGGGATGCCGCGGTCGCCGAACAGCCACGCCACCTGATGTGCCGATTCGGGCGTGAGCGTGAAGAAGTCCCACTGCATGTCGTGATCACGCAGCCCGGTGTCGGCGCGGCGCTTCTGGGACCGGATGAAGTGCTGGAACTTCAGGCCGTCGCGGATGAAGAAGACCGGTGTGTTGTTGCCGACGATGTCGAGATTGCCTGCGCTGGTGTAGAAACGCAGCGCGAATCCCCGCGGATCACGCCAGGTGTCCGGGCTTCCCCGCTCACCGGCGACCGTGGAGAAGCGGATGAGCGTGTCGGTCCGCACACCTGGCTGGAACACCGCCGCACTGGTGTAGCGGCTCACATCACCGGTGACCTCGAAGTGGCCGAAGGCGCCCGACCCCTTGGCGTGTGGTTGCCGCTCCGGGATGCGCTCGCGGTTGAAGTTGGCCATCTGCTCGATCAGATAGTGGTCGTGCAGCAGGATCGGCCCGTCCGGACCGATGGTGAGCGAGTGCGTGTCGCTGGGCACCGGCGCGCCGGCGTCGGTGGTCGTGGCCCTCGGCTCGGTCATGATGCGTCCCTCCCCCTCACTCGGGCCAGGTGTTGGTCAGGATGATGTTCACGAAGTCCTCGCGCTCGAACGACGGGTCGAAATGGGCCAGCACGTCGTCGTTCACGGTGCCGAACGTCGACTGCGGACGTTGCCGCACACCGTCGTTGAAGGCACGCAGGATACGGTTCTTGAAGTCAGGGCGCGGATGCACCGCGGTCACCGCGGCCAGATCCTTCTCCGACAGATCGTCGCGGCCGATACCGAGCACGTCGGTCTCCACGCCCGCGGTCACCAGCGCCACCTCGGGATCGAGGAACTCGGGCACACCCGGCGTGGTGTGCAGCGCGATACCCAGCCACACCTTGCGTGCGGCTTCCTCACCGAACCCGCGCTGCAGCAGGAAATCTCGTGCAGCATTGGCACCGTCGACCTCGAAACGCAACGCCGAACCGGAGCGGTACGGCTCAGTCAGGCCGATGTCGTGGAACATCGCGCCGACGTAGAGCAGTTCCAGATCCGGCTGCAGGCCGCGATGCCGACCCTGCAGCGCCCCGAAGAAGAACACCCTGCGGGAGTGGTGGAACAGCAGGTCGTCCTCGACGTCGCGGATGTACTCGGTGACCTCACGCACCAATGGCGTATCGGGAACCGTGATACCGGCGACCTGGGTGGAACCGATTGACACAGACATGGCGAATCCTCCTTGGTTCGAACTTCGTCGATCGAGACATCTGGAAGAGTCGTGACCTCCTCGCCGGGTCTGCCGCAGTGGGACGCTTTTTGCGTTCTGCCTCCCAATAACGACGCCGCCGCCGAGAAGGATCACTTCCCGTTCTTGCGATCCGTTGTCAGTCTGCGGCGCGGCGTGAGCCGTGAGGCATGGCCGATCTGCCACATTTCCCACAAGAAGCGACACAATGGGCGAATGGCACATGCTCCGAACCGGCGCACCGTCGTGATCGTCGTCTTCGACGGGATGAAACTGCTTGACGTCGCAGGGCCGGCAGAGGTCTTCGCCGAGGCGAACCGGTTCGGCGCCGACTACGTGTTGAAGATCGCCTCGGTCGACGGTGCCGACGTCACCACGTCGGTGGGTACGAGATTCCCTGTGGACCAAACCATCTCAGACATCGAGCACGCCGACACCGTACTGGTGTCCGGCGGCGACGACCTGGTGGGGCGGCCGATCGACCCGCAGCTGGTGGCCGCCGTGCGCGAGTTGGCGGGCCGCACGCGGCGCCTCGCCTCGATCTGCACGGGAACGTTCATCCTGGCGACCGCGGGCCTGCTCGCCGGGCGGCGCGCCACCACCCACTGGCGTCATGCGGGTCTGCTCCAACGTGCCTATCGCGACGTGTCGGTGGAACCCGACGCGATCTTCGTGCGCGACGGCGACATCTACACCTCCGCCGGGGTGTCGGCAGGCATCGACCTGGCGCTGGCACTGGTGGAACTCGACCACGGCTCGGAGCTGGTCCGCGAAGTGGCCCGCTCGCTGGTCGTGTACCTCAAACGCGCGGGTGGCCAGTCACAGTTCTCGACGCTGATCGAGTCCGATGCGCCTCAGCAGTCGGCGCTGCGGCGCGTCACCGAGGCGATCGCGGCCGACCCGGCCGCCGATCACAGTGTGCGCAGCCTCGCCAAGGTTGCGGCGTTGAGCACGCGGCAGCTCACCCGGCTGTTCCAGTCGGAACTCGGCACCACACCGGCGCGGTTCGTCGAGATGGTCCGCATCGATGCGGCGCGCGCCGCTCTCGATGCCGGAATGTCGGTGAGCGACACCGCGAGGCAGGCCGGTTTCGGCAGCCCCGAGACCCTCCGGAGAGTGTTCGTCACGCATCTCGGGGTGTCCCCGAAGGCCTACCGGGACCGGTTCCGCACCGCGGCCAGGAACTGACGCCTCAGACCCAGCGCGGCAGTTCGTCGCCGATGATCGTCGCGATCTTGTCGGCCATGTAGGCGTGGCCGGCGTCGGTGGGATGGATACCGTCGCCGCCGATCAGGTCGGGACGCCCGACGAACCAGCCCGCCGCGATCGGGTCGTAGAACGACGCACCGACCTGCTCGGCCTGATCGCGCAGGATGTCACGGATCCGCAGCACCGATACGGGCACATCGGCGGTCGGCCACGGCGGTCCGATGACCAGCATCCGTGCCGTCGGCGCGATCCGCTGCGCCAGCGCCAGCGCGTCGTGGCTCATCCGGGTGATGGCCACCGGGTCGGCGTCCTTGTCGTTGCGGGAGCCGTAGAACACCACCAGCGAGTCGTCGGGTTTGACGGCCCGCGGGGTCAGATCGGCGAAGATGCTGCCCCGGTTGCCGCGCACCACATATCCGGCACCGCCCTCGGCCACCACATCGGCGTTGATCTGCACACCGCGCCTGGCCAGCGTCTGCCACGCCAGCGTCGGCCATCCCTTGGCGCCCTGTCCGCCCTCGGCGGCTCCCGTGGTGTACGAGTCACCGATCACCGCGATGTGGAAGATCTTCGGGTCGAGGCCCGAGGTCACGTAGCGCTGCGTCGGCACATTGACGAACACCCCGACCAAAAGTGCGACCGCGACCAGAAACGTGGTCAGACGACTCACTGAAACCTCCACTGCCGGCGAGACACTGCCGCCTCTCCCAAAAATCCCTGATCAGACTCCCAGCCAACGGTGACGCAGCGGTCACAGAGCCATAACAACCTGCGCCACAGCAAGATTGGTGGGACCCAAAGCTTATCCCGCACGCGCCGGGACCGCTGCGGAGTGCCCTTGGTGCTCGGCGTCCACCCGGTGCAGGTGACTGTTCTTCGGGTCCACCGGCCGGATGTCGACCATCCTGCGCATCCATCGGCGCGCGGGCTCCTCGACGACGTGGTAGAGCACCATCGCGGCGACCACCGATATGGCCAGCAGGCCCAGCAGGGTGGCCTTGCCGGACAGATCCGGCGACATCGTGAGCTCGAACTGTTTGACGGTCCAGATCCAGGCGGTGTGCACGAGTTCGTGGACCATGTACAGCCCGAAGGAGATCTGCCCGCCGTAGACCAGCACACGCGTGCTCAGCAGCGCCGGCAGGCTTCCGGTCCCGATCGCCAGCGCAACCACGAGCGGCACGAACAGGATGTCGACCAGCCCCCCGGCGTCGCCGACGGTGTTGAGCGGATGGGCGTCGAAGAAGAAGAGGCCGACGATGATGGCGATGCTCAGGACCACCGACAGGTATCCCGCGGTGCGGCGCGCGGTGTCCCCGGGTTCCAGCTTGCGCACCGCGGCACAGGCGAGCGCGCCCGCGGTGAACTGCATGACGATGCGCGGCAGCCAGCTCCACGGTGTGTAGAAGTGCCCCGTCATCATCAGCAAGACCACCGGCGGCAGCGAGGCCGCGACCGCGAGCACCACGAGGCTGCGGGCCCGCGTGGCCCGCGCGATGCGGAAGACCACCAGGATCAATGCTCCGAACAGCAGATAGGCCAGCCACTCGGCGCTGATCGACCAGGCCGGGCCGTCCCAGCTCGTCCCGTCGAAGTACGGCTCGAACCACAGCTGGACCAGGAACAGCTGCCGCAGATAGCTCACCGCGTTGTAACCGCTGGTGTCCTCGACGGGCACATGACCGACGTTGAGCGTGAAGATCACCCACAGCGCGGCGAGGTGCAGCGTCACCAGGTACACCGGCCACACCCGCGACAAGCGCAGCCACAGGAAGTGCAGCGTCGCGCGCGTCGACCACCCCGGACCCATCCGGTCGAGGTAGTTCCACGTCAGGACGAAGCCGCTGAGGATGAAGAACAGGTCGACGCCTTGGGCGCCGCAATCGAGCACGGGCGCGAACGTTTCGGTGAAATCGGGCGCGGCCTCATAGAGGATCGGCCGGAAGTGGAACAGCACGACCCACACCGCCGCGACGATGCGCAGTCCCGTCAGGGCCTTGATCTCTGCGCCGCGCACTGCACTCTTTCCGTATCCACACCCGTGATGTTCGTCCGCGCGCCATAACCGCACCTGCCGCGACTCACCGGGCGGATCACACCACGTCACCGTCCGCCGAGTCGCAGACTAACAGCGTCGCCGCCGACGGTGCGCGCCCAGCGGCCTGCGCACTGCCTGTGCGGGCACTGGACACCACCCGCAAAACAGCGGAAAGCCTTGTCCAGCAAACACATTGGACCGACTGACGGTGCAGGTCAGGCGGGTTGTCCAGCAGCGATACGGCGTGTCGGCCGGTGCCGGCGAAGTTGCCCACAGCCCGGACGCGAACGGTCAACGGGTGTAACGGATTTCACCCAGACGCGCCGGTGCCGGCCAGACCGGTCAGGGCAGCGGCACCTGCGAGCCGTCGTACTGACGGGCGCCGTTGTTGATCGTGTCGAGCCAGGTACGCAGCTTGGCCTTGGCGAGCAGGCCCGGGAGGTCGCCGGGCGCGCCTTCACCGGTCGGGGTATCGGTCGGCGCGGCGGTGGTCTGGGTCCACGGCTGGCAGCCGCTGGTCTTGAAGGCCTTGTCGGTCGCCTCGATCTGCACGACGTCGGGCTTCTTGGTGAAGGCGTTGTCGATGATGTCCCCGCCGTGCAGATCCGCCATGCGCTTCCAGTAGCAGGTCTGCCCGTCGGCCGGTCCGCCCGTCGCATAGGTGCCCGGTTGGATGTCGGTGCCGACCACGTAGATGCCGTCGTGGTCCATGACAGGCGCGGGCCCCTCCGCGGCAGCCGCCTCGGGCGCGGGGCCGGGCGCCGGGCCGGTACCGGTTCCCACAGCAGGTGAAGGGGCGGGGGCAGGAGCAGGGACAGGAGTGGTCGGTTCGGCGTTTGCCACTCCGGACATGACACCGCCGAGCATCCCTCCTGCGGTCACCGCGAGGGCGGCGACGAAGACAGCTGGTTTGATCGGCTTCACAAAACGTCAGAGTACCGGCCCTGGCAAGCTGCGGCCGAATTCCGACCACGCTGTGGCAGGCTCGCCGTGTGGACGTGCCGAAGCCCGAGTCTGCTCTGCCCCACCTCGCCGACGTCGTCCCGTCCGTGCTGGCCGCGATGGGCGTCGCAGCCTTCGAGACCGTCGCGGGCATCGACCTGCCCTCGCCGATCCGCGGCGCGTGCGTACTGCTGGTCGACGGCCTCGGCGCCGAACTTCTCGACGCACACGCCGCCGAAGCACCCGTGATGGCCGGGTTGCGGCACCGGACGCTTCAGGTCGGTTTCCCTGCGACGACCGCGGCGGGACTGGCCGCCATCGGTACCGGTTGCCGGTCGGGCGAGCACGGAATGGTCGGCTACTCGTTCCGGGTGCCAGGCGCCGGGGTGATCAACGCGCTGCGGTGGCGGCCCCACCCGTGGGGTGAGGATCTGCGCAGCACGGTGGTCCCCGAAACAGTCCAGCCGTTTCCCACCACGTTCGAGAGGGCGGCCGGGGCCGGCGTCGCGGTGCGCGTCGTATCCGGCGCCGAGTTCGCCCATTCCGGGCTGACCCGCGCTGTGCTGCGCGGCGGCGACTATGTCGGCGTCCATGCGATCGGAGACCTGGGTGCGGCCGTGGCCGACACCGTGGCCGGCGGCGGGTTCTGCTGGGGCTACCACAGCGAACTGGACCTGGTCGGCCATCTTCACGGCCCGGGTTCGACCGCATGGCTCATGCAGTTGCGTCAGGTGGACCGCCTGGTCGAGTCGATCGTCGAGACACTGCCCCGCGACGGCCTGCTCGCCGTGGTCGCCGACCACGGCATGGTGACGG
This sequence comes from Mycolicibacterium smegmatis, assembly GCF_001457595.1. GTDB lineage: Bacteria > Actinomycetota > Actinomycetes > Mycobacteriales > Mycobacteriaceae > Mycobacterium > Mycobacterium smegmatis. Next base: position 3,620,697 of record NZ_LN831039.1, read on the forward strand.
CGGATCCCGCATCGGTCGTCGACATCGACGCCCACGCGCCCCTGCTCGACGGTGTCGACGCGATCGGCGGGGAGCCTCGCGCGCGACACGTCTACACATCCGACGGCGCAGCGGACGCGGTCCTTGCGGCGTGGCGGGACTCGCTTGCCGACACCGCGTGGGTGCTGTCGCGCGACGAGGCGATCGAGGCGGGCTGGTTCGGCGGGCGTGTCCGCGACGACGTGCGCGGACGTATCGGCGATGTCGTCGCGGCCGCACGCGATTCGGCCGTGCTGGTGCGCCGCGCCGTCGAACCGATGGAGTCGTCTCTCGTCGGACACCACGGCTCGCTGACCCCGGCCGAGCAGCGGATACCACTGCTGCTCGCAACCGGATTGTCGTCCGAATGACCCCACACAGCATTAGATGATCTAAGATTCACGGCATGAAGCTTGCAGCGTTGGCCGCACTGGGAGCCGCCGCGGCGTCGATCGCCCTCGCCGCTCCGGCCCAAGCGGACCCCGACACCGACTTCGCCAATGAACTGCACACGTACGGCATCTACGGGCCGCGTGACTACAACGCCTGGATCGGCAAGATCGCGTGCAAACGGCTGCACAACGGCCTCGACCGCAACGCGAACGATTCGGTCAACTTCGTCACCAAGCAGCTCGACCGCGATTCGACCACGGCACAGAGCTGGCAGTTCCTCGGCACCGCCATCAACTACTACTGCCCCGATCAGCGATTTGTGATGGAGCAGGCCGCCGCGGATTCGGCGCACTGACCCGAACGACCGGCCCGATCAGACATCTTTGGAGCGATATCGTGAAACGCATGCGTGTGAACCACCTGATCCGCGCCGGGATTGCCGCGTGCGCGGTGGCCGGCAGCCTGGCCGCCGCTCCGGGCATCGCGTCGGCTGATGCCACCGACGACTACCCGATCCCGAACCGGATCATGAGAACCCCGTGCACGGCCGAGCAGATCATGGCCGCGGCCCGCGACGTCGAGCCGGTGTACTACGAGCGGTACATGACCGACTACAAGAACAAGCCGCCGCACGTCCAGCAGGCCGCGCGCGACCGCATTCACTGGTTCTTCTCGATGGATTACGCCGGCAGGCGCCAGTACTCGGAGAACACCGCAACCGACGCGTTCTTCGAGCAGTTGGCGTGGATGTGGCCGAACTGGGCGAAGCTGTTCTTCAACAACAAGGGCGTCGCGGCGAACACCACCGACGTCTGCGAGCAGTACCCGCCGGACGACATGTCCGTCTGGAACTGGTAGTAACCGGCCTTCGCACTCCGCCTGTCAGCGCTCGCTGGCAGGCGGAGTCATTGTTATGGCCCCCGGTTATGACGCTCCCCACACCGTGCGGAGCCGATCAACCGCGACGATGTGGCATGACCACGAGTTTTGCCGGCAAAGCGCGAATCCGGTGTGCCGCGGGCCGGAGCCGACGCGCAGGTGGTACACATTTTGTCATTCTGTTAAATAAGCTAATATCTCGCTAACTTAGCTGTCCTGTGCAACAAGCGAGGTTCATCGAGGTGAATATGGCGCTCACGAACTACTGCGACCCTGACCAGGTCGACACGTTGGTCGGCGCACGCCCCGTTCGGTCCGGTGCCCAGCGGTGATGGCTGTCGACACAAAAGACAAGCGGCGCAAGAAATTCTCGATCAGCGCGCTGGCACGGCGCTTCTGGATTCCACTGCTCATCGGCGCCGTGGTGTTCGTCGGCGCGTTCACCGTGATGCGCGTGCGCACGTTCTTCGGCTCCGGTGACGATCCCAGCCTGGCCAGCGCCAAGGTCGACGACACCAAACCCTTCGATCCCAAGGTCGTGGTCTACGAGATCTACGGCGAGCCCGGCGCGACCGCCGACATCAACTACCTGGACCTCGACGCCCAACCGCAACGCGTCGACGGTGCGACCCTCCCCTGGTCTCTGACGTTGTCCACCACGGCACCTTCGGTGTTCCCCAACATCGTGGCGCAGGGCAACGGCGACACCATCACCTGCCGGATCACCGTCGACGACGAGCTCAAGGATGAGCGCACGTCGAACGGCGTGAACGCCCAGACCTTCTGCCTGGTGAAATCTGCATGAGCAACCCGAGCCACGACGCCCCGACCGACGCCATGGGTGTCATCGGACCCAAGCATGCGCGCCCCGGCGGGATCGCGAAGTGGATCCGGGTTCTCGCCGTTCCGATCATCCTGGTGTGGGTCGCGATCATCGCGGTCCTGAACACCGTCGTCCCGCAGCTCGACGTCGTCGGCGAGATGCGCTCGGTGTCGATGAGCCCCGACGACGCGCCCTCGGTGATCGCCATGAAGCGCGTCGGCGAGGTCTTCGAGGAGTTCAAGTCCAACAGCTCGGTGATGATCGTGCTGGAGGGCGAACAACCGCTCGGCGACGAGGCGCACAAGTACTACGACGAGATCGTCGACAAGCTCGAGGCCGATCCCGCGCACGTCGAGCACGTGCAGGATTTCTGGGGCGATCCGCTCACGGCGTCCGGTGCGCAGAGCCCGGACGGTCTGGCGTCGTATGTGCAGGTCTACACCCGTGGTAACCAGGGTGAGGCGCTGGCCAACGAATCGGTCGAGGCCGTCCAGGACATCGTCGACAGCGTCCCTGCCCCGCCGGGGGTCAAGGCGTATGTGACCGGGCCCGCCGCGTTGTCGGCGGATCAGCACGTGGCCAGCGATCGCAGCGTGCGCGTCATCGAGGCACTGACGTTCGCGGTCATCATCACCATGTTGCTGCTGGTCTACCGGTCGATCGTGACCGTGATCCTCACGCTCGTCATGGTGGTGCTGTCGCTGTCCGCGGCGCGCGGCGTGATCGCGTTCCTCGGCTACCACGAGATCATCGGTCTTTCCGTCTTCGCGACGAACCTCCTGACCACCTTGGCGATCGCCGCCGCGACCGACTACGCGATCTTCCTGATCGGCCGTTATCAAGAGGCCAGAAGTGTCGGCGAAGACCGGGAGCAGTCCTACTACACGATGTTCCACAGCACGGCGCACGTCGTGCTGGGCTCCGGCATGACGATCGCGGGCGCGACCTTGTGCCTGCACTTCACCCGCATGCCGTACTTCCAGTCGCTGGGCATCCCACTGGCCATCGGTATGAGCGTGGTGGTCCTGGCCTCGTTGACCATGGGCGCCGCGATCATCTCGGTCGCGAGCCGGTTCGGCAAGACCTTCGAGCCCAAGCGTGCGATGCGCACCCGCGGGTGGCGCAAACTCGGTGCGGCCGTGGTGCGTTGGCCTGCGCCGATCCTGGTGACCACCATCGCGTTGTCGGTTGTCGGCCTACTGGCGCTGCCCGGGTACCAGACCAACTACAACGACCGCAGGTACCTGCCCCAGGACCTGCCCGCCAACACCGGTTACGCCGCGGCCGACCGGCACTTCTCGCAGGCCAGGATGAACCCGGAACTGCTGATGATCGAGTCGGACCACGACCTGCGCAACAGCGCGGACTTCCTGGTGGTCGACCGGATCGCCAAGCGGGTCTTCCAGGTGCCCGGCATCTCACGCGTGCAGGCCATCACGCGTCCGCAGGGCACGCCCATCGAGCACACCTCGATCCCGTTCCAGATCAGCATGTCCGGCACCACGCAGATGATGAACATGAAGTACATGCAGGACCGCATGGCCGACATGTTGGTGATGGCCGACGAGATGCAGAAGAGCGTCGACACCATGGAGGAGATGCTCAAGATCACGCGTGAGATGAGCGATACCACTCACAGCATGGTCGGCAAGATGCACGGCATGGTCGAGGACATCAAGGAGCTGCGCGACCACATCGCCGATTTCGACGATTTCCTCCGGCCGATCCGCAACTACTTCTACTGGGAGCCGCACTGCGACAGCATCCCGGTCTGCCAGTCGATCCGCTCGATCTTCGACACCCTCGACGGCATCGACGTGATGACCGACGACATCCAGCGGTTGATGCCGGACATGGACCGTCTCGACGAGCTCATGCCGCAGATGCTCACGATCATGCCGCCCATGATCGAGTCGATGAAGACGATGAAGACCATGATGCTGACGACGCAGGCCACCATGGGCGGTCTGCAGGATCAGATGGAAGCGGCCATGGAGAACCAGACCGCCATGGGTCAGGCCTTCGACGCGTCCAAGAACGACGACTCGTTCTACCTGCCGCCTGAGACGTTCGAGAATCCGGACTTCAAGCGCGGTATGAAGATGTTCCTGTCGCCCGACGGGCACGCGGTGCGCTTCATCATCAGCCACGAGGGCGATCCGATGAGCCCCGAGGGCATCAAGCACATCGACGCCATCAAGCAGGCCGCGAAGGAGGCCATCAAGGGCACGCCGCTGGAGGGCTCGAAGATTTACCTCGGCGGCACCGCGGCCACCTTCAAGGATTTGCAGGAAGGCGCCAACTACGACCTGATCATCGCCGGCATCGCGGCGCTGTGCCTGATCTTCATCATCATGCTCATCATCACGCGGGCCGTGGTGGCCTCGGCGGTGATCGTCGGCACGGTGGTCATATCCCTCGGCGCGTCGTTCGGTCTGTCGGTACTCATCTGGCAGCACATCATCGGGCTCGAGCTGCACTGGATGGTGCTGGCCATGGCGGTGATCGTGCTGCTGGCCGTCGGTGCGGACTACAACCTGCTGCTGGTCTCACGCATCAAGGAGGAGATCTACGCCGGTCTCAACACGGGCATCATCCGGTCGATGGGCGGCACCGGCTCGGTGGTCACCTCGGCGGGTCTGGTGTTCGCATTCACCATGATGTCGATGGCCGTCAGCGAGTTGGCCGTCATCGCGCAGGTGGGTACGACGATCGGCCTGGGCCTGCTGTTCGACACCTTGGTGATCCGCTCGTTCATGACGCCGTCGATCGCGGCGCTGATGGGCAAGTGGTTCTGGTGGCCGCAGCGCGTGCGCCAGCGCCCCCTGCCCGCGCCGTGGCCGCAGCCAGTGCAGCGTAATCCCGAAGACGCGCTGAACCGGGTCTGATCCCGCGCGTTGTTGACCGCGCTACGGCGCGGTCAACTGCTCGAGCCCGCTCTTGAGGTCGGACAGCTTCAACGGCCATTCTCCCGACACCAGTGTGTGGGTGATGCTGTCCGGCCGCAGACCATCGTGGACGAGGGTGAGCTTGACCTGGTGCTCCCCCGGTTCGATGTCGAACGACACGCGCGTGGTGTCGTGCTCGGCGCCGGGGTCGTCGAGATCCGGCGTGCGGGGCATCGGATAGGTGAACGCCAGCCGCTGGTAAGGGTCGGATTCCAGCACCACCTGCTGGGGACGCTCGAAGCGGATGCCGCGCTCGATCCACACGTAGGTGGACCCCTTCAGCCAGTCCGATTCGATCGCATGCCCGAGGTATCCGAGTGAGGTCCCCGGGTTGGTGATCGCGTGCCACAGCCGTTCCGGTGTGGTGCGGATGTAGATGACGTAGACGAACACATCACCGTCGCTCCCGGCACCCGCCTCGAGACGCGCACCATGACGCCGTGGGGCGCCCCAACGTGCGGTGAGCTCGCCGGCCAGCTCGGTGATCGGCCCGGTGTCGAGGTGGTGCAGCTTCTGGCGGCCCTCCCATTGCACGGTCACCAGGCCCGCGGCCTCGAGCACCTCAAGATGCTTGGCCACGGATTGACGCGCCATGGCCAGGTCCGCGCAGAGCTCTTTCAGGGTCTGCCCGTCGCGGTCGCCGAGCCGCGCCAGAAGCGTTCTCCGGTTCGCGTCGGACAGTGCCTTGAGGACCGCTTCCACGTCGTGTCTCCCATATGTAACCGCACGGCTGCCCTGGCCGAAGATATGCAGCCACACGGCTGCATGTCAACACACGTCGGGCCACTCACGCGGTACATGGCGATACCTCCTGATGGCCGCCGATGAGCCGGAAAGTTCGCCAGGATCGCCACCTCACGTCGCGCACCGACAGCAAGCGTCACGGCGGCCGCCGATCGGACGCGCGGCGCGGAACGTCTCGCATGGACACACTTCGACGCCTCGATCACCCTCGGCGAAATGCGCTGTACCCCAACGCTACTCATTCCCAAGTCGAGCTGGTGGCGCATTCTCGCCGTGATATGCAGGTGGATTGGCGTTATGACGCAAGGTGATTGAGCGAACCGATTTACCGCCGCGACAGTTCGCGAAACATGCTCTCGACCTGCGCCTATCGATGCAGTCGACATCGCTGCCCGTGCAGTGCCCGCGTGAAGCGCTCGGCAGATAAGCCTGGTTATGACCGCAGTCACAGAGTTTGAGGGGCCGAAATAAGCTCTGTTACTGTCCCGCCGCATGTTTGCTCTCGCTACATTGATGGCGCTCGTCCAACAGGTATCGGGCACGCCATACGTCTCCGGCGGTGACTCGCCGTCCGGCACCGACTGCTCGGGTCTGGCCTCGTGGGTCAGCAACGTGGCCACCGGCCGCCCGGCATTCGGAGACCGCTTCCACACCGGCAACCAGGAGCAGGCGCTCCTGGCGCGCGGATTCAAGTACGGGACCCAGCCCGGAGCTCTGGTGATCGGCTGGAACAGCGGCCATACCGCGGTCACCCTGCCCGACGGCACACCGGTGTCGTCAGGTGAGGGCGGCGGCGTGAAGATCGGTGGCGGCGGCGCCTACCAGCCGCAGTTCAACCACCACATGTATCTGCCCGCTGAAGAGGTCCAACCCGATGCCGGGCTGCCGGTCGGTGCTCCGCCGCCACCCGAGGCGTCGCTACCCCCGCTGCCGCCACCACCGGCCGATCCGATGGCCCCGGCTCCACCGATGGCCGGACCGCCGCCCGTCGACCCGTTCGCCCCGCCGCCACCACCCGAGCCGGCCGTTGTTCCGGTCGTGCTCGACGTGCCGGCCCCGCCGGCCCCCGAAGCCCCGCCCGCCCTCGGGGTCTGATCGATCGCACTGGTGCGCAGAACGCACGATCACATCCGATAACGTCTCGGTGTGATCGTGCTCCTGCCTCCATCGGAGACCAAGCGCACCGGCGGGGACGGCCCGCCGCTGCGCCTGGACAACTTGACCCAGCCGGCGCTGACACCACTGCGTACCGAACTGGTCGACGAACTCGTGGCCCTGGCCGCGGATCCGCCCGCCTGCCGTAAGGCGTTGGGCCTGACGCCCAAGCAGGACGCCGAGATCACGCGTAACGCCGAACTCCGCGAGGCTCCGACGCTTCCCGCGATCGAGCGCTACACCGGCGTGCTCTACGACGCGCTCGACGTCGGATCCTTGCGCGGCACGTCAGCCGGGCGGGCCCGTGAGCGGTTGGCGGTCGGTTCGGCGCTGTTCGGGCTCGTGCGCGCAGACGACCGGATACCGGCCTACCGGCTGTCCGCCTCGGCGAAACTGCCCGGCCGCCGTGGGCTGAGCACCCGCTGGCGGCCGGTCCTCGAGCCGGTGCTGGAGAAACTGGCCGCCGAGCAACTCATCGTCGACCTGCGGTCGGGTGCATACGCCGCGCTCGGCCGGATCCCCGGCGCGGTGCGGGTGCAGGTGCTCGCCGAACATCCCGACGGCCGGCGCACCGTGGTCAGCCACTTCAACAAGGCGCACAAGGGCCGGTTGGCACGTGCCCTCGTCGAGACCCGCGCCGAACCCAAGGACTGCGGTGCCGTCGCAGCCGTTGCCGAACGTGCCGGGATGCGGGTCGAACATGACGGCGATGACCTGACCGTCGTGGTGCCGGCCTGACGCGACGCAAGCTCAGTGTGGTTGTTGCACGAAGAGCGCCAGTAGACGGGCTAGACCGATGTCGATGTCGCCGATGCCGTGCGCTGCGTCGGGGGTGTGCGTTGGATTGTTCTGGAGTGATGATCACCGCGGGGAATGATCTGGCGGCCGGCATTCGGGGTTGCCTGCTCCGTGGGTGTCGCTGTCCCTTTTCGAGCTGACGACATCGCGCATGAGTATGGCCAGAAGTGTCAGTCCGACAAGGCCGGCGATGGCGCTGTACGGGATCGTGAAGGCACGGTGGTCGTGGTAGAGGACTGCCTGGGCTCCAACGACTGCGGACGACAACACCAGCACGATGGCACTCAACACGTGCGAACGAATCGAGACGTTGCGAGCTCTGGCCGCACGGCGCTGGTAGTCGTAGACCGCGCCCGCGGCGATCACGATACCTACCATGACCGATCCAGCGAGCAGCGCGAGATGGCTCATCGTTTCCTCCCCGCTAGGACGCGCCACCGTGCGCGGCTACGTCTCCTCCGTCGGCGACGACACACGGACGGCGTACTTTTGACTCAGCAACACACCACCAAGTATGAGGCACCTCAATCGACCCTTCGTGCACCTCTTTCCGGCCACCGAAGCGCTGTGGTTGATCCCGCGTGCGGGAGGTGGATTCGACGGGTGATCCTCCTGGCGGTGGACCTGGCGACGGGGTTTGGTTTCTGGTTTGCCGTGCCGATCTCACCGTGACGTGAACGGCGGCGGGGAAGGCACAAACGATCACACTGCACTGAACACTTCGACACCGAGTGTGGGCCCTGTGCACGGATTTTGGCCCGCGGGCGTGCACAGGCCCCACGGTGGTGGCAGAAAGTTGCGGGGTGGCGGGTGGGGGGCGTCGGCTCGTGCACAATATGTGACGCATCCGTGATCTTGGTTTGCGAAATTCTCACGACACTGCAGGGACGGGAGCGAGCTTGGTCATCCATCCAGCGCCTACACCAATTCCGCCGCGCACGGGTGGGAGGCACCGCAAGCCACCGGAGCGCCGCTGGGTGCCCATCGGGATAGGCCTGGCCGCCACCGCGGTGATCAGCTCACTGCTCACCGCGTTCGTCGTGTTCACGACCCTCACCACCAAGCTCTCCAAGCGTGATTCGGTGTACGCGGTGGGTGTGCGAATGCTGCCCGACGACCCGCGCTCGCCCGGGCAACGGCCGCATGCGAGCCGCGCGGCGGTCCGGATGGTCAACCCGTACGCGTTCGACCAGGCAGGTTTCGTCGATTCTGACGCCCGCTGCCGGGACACCCAGACGGCGCGCGCGATCGGGCGCACCGCGGGATCGCTGGTGGTGATCTGCCTGGACCGCAGCGGGCATTTCGAGTACCACGGGGTCCGGTTGACCGACAAGGCCACGCTGGCCGCACGCGCCGAGAAGACGCCGCAGCGGATGTTCCTGGCCCGCAACCACGGCGTCGACTACGCCGTGTCTCCCACCGAACTGCTCGTCACCTCCGGTGGCGCGGTGGTCAAGCGCGAGCCGATGGTCGAGTACCGCGAGATCCTTTCGTCGTCGCCGGTGTTGGTCGCGCCGCGCTGAGACAACAATCGGTGGTTGCCCGGCGGGCTCGGGCGGGCACCGTTAGGCTTTGCGGTCACCAGCGGTCTGACGGAGGGCTTGCACGGAGGTCATGTCGGTTTTCTGGCGGTATGTCCGCATCCAGCTGATGGTGTTCGTGGTCGGCATCGTCGGACCCATCTTTCTGCTCGTTTACTTTGCTGCGCAACCAGATCCGACGATCAAGTGGATGTACTACACCGGCCTGCTGCTGACCGCCGGTGAGATACTGATCGCGCTGAATGTCACCGAGGCCATCAGCCGCCACCACCCGAGCACAGACGCCACGAAAGGTGACACGCATGAACTCCCGCTCCGCGATTGAGCTCGCCGACGTCGACGCGATCGGCCAGGCCGAGTTGCTCGCGGCAGGCGACCTCACCGCTGCCGAACTGCTCGAGGCGGCGATTGTGCGAGTTGAGGCGACACGCCACCTCAACGCGGTGATCACGGATCTGTTCGAGCGCGGCCGCGCCCAGGCGGGCGCCCTCGACGCGTCGGGTGTGCTGCGCAAAGGTGAGGCCGGCCCGCTCGCGGGTGTGCCGTTCCTGCTCAAGGACCTCGGCGCCGCACTGGCCGGCGCACCGGAGGCCATGGGGTCGGTCGCCTTACGCGACCATGTGGCAACCGATTCGGCGTGGACGGTACAGCGGTACCTCGACGCCGGGCTTGTCGTGTTCGGCAAGACCAACACCCCGGAGTGGGGTAACCACTGCACGACCGAGCCGGTGTTGTTCGGTCCCACGGTGAATCCCTGGGGTTCGGATGTCACGCCCGGTGGCTCCAGCGGCGGGTCGGCGGCGGCCGTGGCGGCAGGTGTGGTGCCCGCCGCGTCCGGCGGGGACGGGACGGGGTCGATCCGGGTGCCCGCATCGTGTTGCGGCCTCGTGGGACTCAAGCCGCGGCGCGGCCGGTCGTCGTTCGCACCCGACGGCGGGCACGGTCTTGAGGGGCTGGTGAACAGCCACGCACTGACCCGCACCGTGCGTGACTGCGCCGCCCTGCTCGACGTCATCGCGGGCAGCGTCAGCGGTGATCCCTACGCCGCGCCCGCCGCGGAAACCCCGTTCCTGCAGTCACTCACACCCCCGCCGCCCCTTCGTGTGTTGATGTCGACCGGGTCGCCCTTCCCGAACGACGGAGTCGATCCGCAGGTCGTCGCCGCGGTGGAGGCGACCGGCCGGATCCTGGAGTCGCTGGGGCACCACGTGACGCCGGGTCCCGGACCGGTCATCGACCCGGACGCCGTCGCCGACGCGATCGCGGTGCTGCACAACGTCAGCAACGCCCAACTGCACGCGTTCGCCGCATCGCACCTCGGCCGCGAACCACGTGAGGACGAGTTCGAGCCGAGCACCTGGGTGATGATCCGCGAAGGGTTCACGACCACGGGTGTGGCGTACGCCGAGGCCATATCCACCGTGCACGCCCAGACCCGCCGGTTCGCCGCGGGCATGTCCGGTCACGACGTGTTGCTGGTGCCCACGCTGCTCACCACGACGCCGCCGTATGCGTTGCTGAACCAGCCCCGCGGTACCACGCGCGCGTTCTTCGATGTCGAGTTCGCCACCACGGGGTGGACGTCGCTCGCGAATGTCACGGGCTGGGCGGCGATTTCGCTGCCGCTCGGGGTGAGCGGCGACGGGCTGCCGGTCGGGGTGCAGCTCATGGCGCCCGACGAGGCGGTGCTGCTGGGCCTGGCGGCCGCGATCGAGGAGGCCGCACCGTGGGCCGACCGCAAGCCGGCCGGATGGGTGAGGACCGACGGGGCGTAACACCTGACCGTAGGGTCGAGACATGTCGCGCCGCACTGCAGGACTGGATGTCGCCGTCTCCCACGCCAAGGCGTTTCTCGCTCAACTCGACGACCGGCCGGTCGCGGCGCGTGGCGACGCCTCGGCCGTACGGCAGCTGCTCGGCGCACCCCTGCCCGAAACCGGTGAGGATCCGGCAGCGGTGATCGAGGGGCTGGCCGTCGGTGCCGAACCGGGGCTGGTGGCCGGCGCGGGCCCGCGGCACTTCGGGTTCGTGATCGGTGGATCGCTTCCCGCCGCGCTGGGCGCGGATTGGCTGGTCTCGGCGTGGGATCAGTGCGCGGCGTTCCACGCGCTGTCCCCCGCCGCGACCGCGATCGAGGAGATCACCGCCGGATGGGTGCTCGACCTTCTCGGCCTGCCCGCCGAATGCGGCGTCGGGTTCGTCACCGGCGCGCAGGCCGCGAACACGACCGGTCTGGCCGCCGCGCGCCACGCCGTGCTGGCCCGCGCGGGCTGGGACGTCAGCCGCGACGGACTCATCGGCGCGCCGCGGATCCGGGTCGTGTGCGGTGGGCAGGCGCACACGACCGTGTACGCGGCACTGCGGCTGCTCGGACTCGGTGAAGCCTCTGCGGCCCGGGTCGCGGTCGACGATCAGGGCCGTATGCGGCCCGAGGCCCTGGCCGAGACCCTGGCCGCGGGCACCGGTCCCGCCATCGTGTGTGCCCAGGCCGGCAACGTCGCCACGGGTGCGTTCGACGACCTGGACGTTATCGCCGACATCTGTTCCGACCACGACGCGTGGTTGCACGTCGACGGCGCGTTCGGGTTGTGGGCGGCCGCCGCGCCGTCGACCCGGCACCTCACCGCGGGCGTGGCGCGGGCCGACTCGTGGGCGGTGGACGCGCACAAGTGGCTCAACGTGCCGTACGACTGCGCGATGGCGATCGTGCGCGATGCCGACGCGCATGTCGCGGCGATGAGCCTGGCCGGCCCGTATCTCGTCGTCGACCCGGGACAACGCGACAACACGAACTTCGTGCCGGAGAGTTCGCGGCGCGCCCGGGCGGTCCCGGTGTACGCCGCGCTGCGCTCGCTGGGCCGCGCCGGATTGGCCGATCTGATCGAACGCAATTGCGCGCAGGCGCGAAGGGTGGCCCGGCTGCTCGCCGAGATCCCGGGTGCGCAGATCCTCAACGACGTCGTGCTCAACCAGGTCCTGGTGCGGTTGCCCGGCGGCGACGAGGCGACCCGGCGGGCCGTCGCCGCGATCCAGGCCGACGGCACGTGCTGGCTGGGCGGCACGACGTGGAACGACGAGTTCGTGCTGCGCCTGTCGTTCACCAACTGGGCCACCAGCGACGACGATGTCGACCGTTCTGCGGCCGCGATCACCGACGCTGTGGCATCGTCTCGGACGTCACAACAGCCCGGCTGATGAGGTGGGGGTCGGCGCGCCGGACCCCGCCGAATATCCTCTGAGGCGAACGGGCCGCGCCGGCACCACCCGGCAGGCCGCAAACACGATGACAGCAGCGTCTTCAAAGGAGTGGACACCCCATGGTGAACCAGCAGCAGGCCGACAAGATGACTTCGGGGCAGGGCTTCATCGCCGCGCTCGACCAGAGCGGTGGGTCGACCCCCAAGGCGCTGCGTCTGTACGGCGTCGAGGAGAGCGCCTACTCCAACGAAGACGAGATGTTCGACCTGATCCACCAGATGCGCTCGCGCATCATCACCTCGCCTTCCTTCGGTGGCGACCGTGTGCTGGCGGCGATCCTGTTCGAGCAGACCATGGACCGCACCATCGAGGGCAAGCCGTCGGCGACCTACCTCTGGGAGGACAAGGGCGTCGTGCCGCTGCTCAAGATCGACAAGGGTCTGGCCGAGGAGGCCGACGGCGTCCAGTTGATGAAGCCTATGCCCACCCTCGACGACCTGCTCGCACGCGGTGTGAAGAACGGCATCTTCGGCACCAAGGAGCGTTCGGTGATCGGTGCGGCCAACCCGACCGGTGTGGCCGCCGTCGTGGCCCAGCAGTTCGAGGTCGCCAAGCAGGTGCTCTCGCACGGGCTCGTCCCGATCATCGAGCCCGAGGTGACCATCTCGATCGCGGACAAGGCCGAGGCCGAGGATCTGCTCAAGGCCGAGATCACCAAGAACCTCGACAGCCTGGCCGACGATCAGAAGGTCATGCTGAAGCTGTCGCTGCCGACCGTGGCCAACCACTACAAGTCGCTGGTCGACCACCCGAAGGTCATGCGCGTCGTCGCGCTGTCCGGTGGTTACAGCCGTGACGAGGCCAACAAGCTGCTGGCGCAGAACACCGGCGTCATCGCGAGCTTCAGCCGGGCACTGACCGAAGGCCTGTCCGCCCAGCAGAGTGACGAGGAGTTCAACTCCACGCTCGCCGCGTCGATCCAGTCGATCTACGACGCCTCGGTCGCGGGCTGACGAGCCGGCCAGGGAACAGGCGAGGGACGCGTGGCCATGGTCATCCCGATCGACCGCCCCAAGCTGGAAGGCAACGTCGCCGTCGACGATGACCGCAGGCTCGGGTTCGCCGAATTCGGTGACCCGCAGGGGCGCGCCATCTTCTGGTTGCACGGCACGCCCGGCGCCCGCCGCCAGATTCCCACCGAGGCCAGGGCGTACGCCGAGCAGAACGGTGTGAGGCTGATCGGCGTGGACCGGCCCGGTATCGGGTCGTCCACGCCGCACCAGTACGAGTGCGTCCTGGACTTCGCGTCCGACCTGCGGACCATCGCCGACACCCTCGGCATCGACAAGTTGGCGGTCATCGGGCTCTCCGGTGGTGGCCCTTACACGCTGGCGTGCGCGGCGGCGATGCCCGATCGCGTCGTCGCGGCCGGTGTGCTGGGCGGCGTCGCCCCCATGGTTGGTCCCGACGCAATCAGCAGCCCTCTGATGCAACTGGGCGCCGTGGTGGCACCGGTATTGCAGGTCGCGGGCGGCCCGATCCGGCTGGTCGCCTCGGGGATGATCCGGTTGATCCGTCCGGTCGCGTCACCGGCCCTGGAGATCTACGCCCGACTGTCCCCCGAGGGCGACCGCCGGATGCTGGGCCGGCCCGAGTTCAAGGCCATGTTCCTCGACGACCTGCTCAACGGCAGCCGCAAACAACTGGCCGCGCCGTTCTACGACATCGTGGTGTTCGAGCGGGACTGGGGATTCCGCCTCGACGAGGTCACGGTCCCCGTGCGGTGGTGGCACGGCGATCACGACCACATCGTGCCGTTCGCGCACGGTCAGCACGTGGTGTCCCGGCTGCAAGACGCGAAACTCACCGAACTGCCGTACGAGAGTCACCTGGGCGGCTTGGGCTGCGCGCAGGAGATCATGGGGACGATGCTCCAGATCTGGGACGAGACGTCCGCGTTGACGTAGGCCGCACTCCAGCGCATCGGCGACCCGGCGGACCTTGACCTCAACCATTGTTGAGGGTGGAGGCTGCGGTCATGACGAACACCATGACGCAGATCCGCTCCGATCTCTGGCAGACCCGTACCGATTCCCCGTTCCCCGGACTGACCACGCATTCCTATCTGTGGAAACCTAACGGGCACAGTAGCTCTCCGGGCGTACTGTTCTACAGTCCCGCCACCGACGCCGACTTCGCCGCGATCGACGCTCTCGGCGGCGTCGGCCATCAGTATCTGTCGCATCAGGACGAGGCCGGGCCCATGCTCGCGCGGATCGCCGAGCACTACGGGGCCCGCCTGCACGCGCCCGCGGCCGAACTCGCCAACATCGCCAGGCACGCAAAAGTGCACGTTCCGCTCGACCGGCGCCACCGCGACGACAATGGTGTCGAGGTGATCCCGACGCCGGGCCACAGCCCGGGCAGCACAAGCTATCTCGTCGACGGTGCCGACGGGCGTTACCTGTTCACCGGTGACACCGTGTTCGTCGACCACGCGGGGCGGTGGTCGACGTTCGTGATCCCCGGGATCGGCGACCCTGCCGATATGGCCGAGAGCCTGCGATTGCTGGCGACCCTGGAACCCGACGTGGTGATCTCCAGCGCGTTCGGCGGCGCGGCGGTCAGCACGATCGACGACCGCCCGTGGGCGCGTTGCGTCGACGAGGCGATGGGCAGCCTCGCCGCCTGACTCGGCGATCGGCCGCCGAATACAGGTATTCCCCTACTCTAGGGACCGGGCCGCATCCGGCCGATACTTCGCAGAAGGGCCCACCCGGGCCTTCGAACGGAGGTCGGCCATGGCCGGACAGGCAGTCGTTCTGGGTGCCAGCATGAGCGGTCTGTTGGCCGCGCGGGTGCTCGCGGACCACTTCGACACCGTCGCCGTGGTGGAACGTGACGTGCTGCCCGACGGCACCGACCAGCGACGCGGGGTCCCGCAGGGCCGGCATGTCCACGGCCTGCTCTGTGCGGGCGCGTCGGCACTCGACGCGTTGTTCCCGGGCTTCCTCGACGAACTGGCCGCCGACGGGGCGACCAGGCTCGACGAGCGCGGCGCCCACCGGCTGTCGATGATGTTCGGCGGTCATCCCCTGCACTTCCCCATGAGCTTCACCCGCCCGCTGGTGTCGTACCTGTGCAGTCGCCCATTCCTGGAAACACATGTGCGCCAACGAGTTCGCTCGACCGGCAACATCCAGATCCTCGACGGCCACGACGTCGCCGACATGACGATGTCCGGCGACGGCCGACGCGTCTCCGGCGTGCGGATCGCCGACCGGGCCGGCGGTGCCGAACAGACGCTGGACGCCGACCTGGTGGTGGACGCCACGGGGCGGTCCGCGCGGACCCCGGCCTTCCTCGAACGCCACGGTTATCCACGTCCGGTCGAGGAGCGGATCGCGATCCAGGTCGCGTACTCGAGCCAACTGCTACGAATCCCCCGCGATGCCGTCGAGCAGAGATTGTTCTTGATCGCACCGGCACCCGAGCTGGCCGCCGCCGCGGCGCTGTTCGCCTACGAGAACGACACCTGGATGTTCACCGCGGTGGGTCTGACGGGAAACGACCCGCCGACCGATCCCGACGGCATGCGGGCGTTCGTCGCGCCGTTCGCACCGCAGGCGTTGCGTGCCGCACTCGACGCCGCGCAGCCACTGAGCCAGGTGTCCGGTTACCGCTATCCCGCCAGCGTACGTAGACGGTACGACCGGATACGCCGCTTTCCTCTCGGACTGCTGGTGACCGGCGACGCGATCTGCAGCTTCAATCCGGCCTACGGCCAAGGCATGTCGGTGGCGGCGCTCGAAGCACTCATCCTGCGTGACTGCCTGGAATCCGGAACCCGCGACCTGCACCGGCGTTTCCAGCATTCGGCGGCGAAACTGCTCGACCGGGTGTGGCAGATGGCCGCGGGTGCCGACCTCACCTTCCCTCAGGTCGAAGGGCCGCGACCGGTGTCCATCCGTCTCAACAACTGGTACACCGACCGCGTACTGACCGCAGCAGAGAGCGACACGACGGTCAGCGAGGCGTTCTTCCGGGTGATGAACCTCGTCGACCCGCCGACCCGGCTGCTGCGGCCGTCGGTCCTCGCGCGGTCGATCGCCGCCCGGTCACACCGTGCCCCTGCGACGGCGACAGGCCAGCTGAGCGCGGCCCCCGGGGGTCACGAGCGACCGCTAGTCGCTCTCGCCGCGCAGGGCGCGCCGCAGCAGGTGCATGGCCACGGTGGTGGACCGTTCCCGGATGTCGGAGCGGTTTCCCGGCAGCAGCAGCGTGCGGGTGATCGACGCACCCTCCGCGCGCACAGCGAAACACACTGTGCCGACCGGTTTTTCCGTGGAACCTCCGCCTGGTCCCGCGATTCCGGTGATCGCGACCGCGGTGTCGGCCTCGAAGTGGTGCATGGCGCCGGTGGCCATCGCCTTGGCAACGGGTTCGGAGACCGCACCGTGCTCGGCGATCAGCACCGGGTCGACGTTCAGCATCTCGGCCTTGGGGGTGTTGGCATAGGCGACGATGCCGCCCATCATGTACTGCGACGCTCCGGGCTGATCGGTCAGGCGGGCGGCCAGGAGCCCTGCCGTGCAGGATTCGGCGGTCGCGATGTGCCGGCCGACCAGCAGCGCGGCCACCTGCTGGTCGACGGTCGAACCGTCCTCGGAGTACACCGCGTCGCCGTGGCGATCACGCAGAACGTCGAGCAGTTGCCCGTACGCGTCGGCGGCGGCGGGTTCGTAGCGCGTGACGATCTCCAGTTCGCCGCGCCGCAGGCATGTGGTGATCTCCAGTTGGTCGAACCCGGCGATCGACTGCTCGGCGTCCCGCAGGGTCTCGGCGAGCCCGGACTCGGCGAGGCCGAACATCCGGATCATCTCCTGGCGGTACACCGTGCGGCCGGCGATCGCCTGGCGCACGGGTTCGGTGTCGACCGCACGCAACCACATGGGCTGCAACTCGCGTGGCGGACCGGGCAGCACGACGACAGTCGGGCTGCCGGGGCTCCCCTGCACCACGACGCCCGGAGCGGTGCCGACCGGTTCCAGGATCTCAGCTCCTTGCGGAATCAGCGCCTGCTTGCGGTTGGCGGTGCGCACGGCCTCGAAGTTCTCCTCGGACAGGTTCCGGCCCGCGGTCAACCGGCGCAGGATCGCAGCGATCCGCTCCTCGAGTGCCGCGTCGAGGACGAGTTCACGGCCACAGAACTCGGCGACCGTGGCCACCGTGAGGTCGTCGGCCGTGGGTCCGAGCCCGCCACTGGTGATGATCAGGTCGACGCACTCGTCGGCCAGGAACTTGAGCTGGGCGGCGATGTCGCCGGGGCGGTCGCCGCAGATCGTGATGTGTGCCAACTCAACGCCCAGCTCGAGAAGCTGGTCGGCCAGCCACGGGCCGTTGAGATCCTGGATCCGGCCGGTGAGGACCTCGGTTCCGGTGATGACGATGCCTGCACGTGCGCTCACGACGTGCACACTACGCACCGGGCAGATGCTCGTCGGCCGGTACAGGCCCGCGAGTCGGTCAGAATCCGTATCCCAGCTCTGCGGGCACATCGCCGGCGAAGGCCGCACCGAACTGTTGCAGCAGTTCGGAGTCCTTGCTGCGCAACCGGTTCGCCGCGGCGAATCCGTCGACGCGGTGTGCACCGAGATAGAGACCGCCGAGCACGTCGAGATCGATCTCGATGTCGGCCGGGGCATCCGTCGGCGTGCACCGCGCCCGGCCGCCGCTGATCTGCAGTGCGAAACGTCCACCGTCGCTGCGGAACCCGTCGGCGACGTCGAGCACGACGTCCAGATCGGCTTGGTAGCGGCGCGCTTCCAGTGCGGCGGGGACGTTCATGATGCGGATCCACAGGTCGTCGGCGCTGGCGGTGACCTGCGCCTGCCGTGGGTCGGTGAGCAGGTACGGCAACGGATCGTGGGGGTGCGTGCCGATGCTCACGCGGTCGATCAGATCGAGCCCCAGCAACGCGCGCCACAGCGCCGCGTGCGCGTCGGCGGTCACCGCGGTCAACTCGACGACGTGTGCCGATCTCCGGCCGTCCGGACCCCGGTCGACGCGGTAGAGCGCGTAACCGTCCTGGTGGCCGAACGCGAACAACTCGCCGCCACCGCGCCGCGACTCCGGCCGGTCGGCCAGCAGGTCGTCCCACAACGCATCGGGGCGCACCAAACCGCCAGGTGTGCGACGGCGCCAGCGGTCGTAGATGTCGGCGAGGCCGTCGCGGTGATCGGCAGGCACCAGCATCCGGACACCGCCCGGGTCGGGGGCCGCGGGATGGAATTGCGCGAGGCGCCGGTCGACCGACACGTGCTGCTCGATGGTCGCGACACCGTAGCCGAAGCGGCCGTAGATACCGCCCTCACTCGCGGTCAGCACGGCCAGTGGATAACCGGCGCGTGCGATGCGGTCGTGCAGTTCGGTGTACATCGCGCGCAGCACGCCCCGTCGGCGGTGTGTGGGTGCGACGGCCACGAAGCTGATACCGGCGACCGGCAGCACCTCGCCACCGGGAACGGTGAGCTGCATGTCCAGGTACAGCGACTGCCCGACAAAGGCGTCGTCGGTCTCGTCCGGAACCACCACGGTGGCGTCCGCGGGCACCATCGAGCGCCAGGCGGCCTGTGTCTGTTCGGGTTCGATGTCACCGAACGCGAAACGCGCCAGCAGCGCGATCCGCGTCCAGTCGTCGTCGGTGATGGTGTGAAGGGTGCGCGGCGTGATCACAGATCTCGAATGTGCCAGAGCGGCGAACGGGAAGCGACCGATTTACCGGAGGCTCAACGCTTGAGCCAGCTGTTCACCGTCTTCTGCTCACGGGTGTAGGTGGTCATGATGTCCTCTTGGTACAGCGTGGCCCCGCTGATCGTGGTGGAACCCTGCCAGACCACGCGGATCTTGTGGGTGCCGCGCATGAAGACGTCAACGCGGCCGAGGTCACGGTGCTGCCAGCCGGTGGTCTCGGCCAGTTCGCGCACGTCGTGTCGCTCATCGGTGGTTGTGGTCATGCCGTGAATCTTAGCTGCGGCCGATCGGCACGGTCACCGGGCGCGGGCGGGTGCCGCTCAGAGCTTGTGCGGAACGTCGTTGACCAGACCGCCGTCCATCACGAACTCCGCTCCGGTGGCGTAACGGGACTCGTCGCTGGCCAGGAACACCACGAAGCTGGAGACCTCGTCGACCTCGCCGGGGCGGCCCAGCGGGATCCGCAACATGTCGTCGGGAAAATGCTCGGTCATCGGGGTGCGGATGAAGCCGGGGTGGATCGAGTTCACGCGGATCTGATGCGCGCCGAGTTCGAGCGCGGCCGATTTGGTCAGGCCGCGCACTGCCCACTTCGAGGCGACATAGGGGTGCACCATGGGCGCACCGCGCAGACCCTCGATCGAGGACACGTTGATGATCGATCCGCCGCCTGCGGCCTTCATGGCGCCCACCGACGCCTGCATGCCCAAGAAGGTTCCCGTGAGGTTGACGTCGATGACGTTCTGCCACTTGGTCATGTCGAATTTGCCGATCGCGCCGAGCGCCACGATGCCCGCATTGTTGATCAGCACGTTGAGCAGACCGAAGTCGGTGGTCGCGGTGGCGACGGCGGTATCCCAGTCCTCGGCCTGCGTGACGTCGAGGTGCACGTAGCGGGCGGCGTCGCCCAATTCGGCGGCGAGTGCGGCACCTTCGTCATCCAGGATGTCGCCGATGACAACCTTGGCGCCCTCGGCGACCAGGGCCCTGGCGTGGGCCGCGCCCATGCCACGCGCACCGCCACTGATCAATGCAACTTTTCCGGCTACCCGTCCCATGACGCGTGAGGCTACCGCAGCGCACACATGAATTAGAACCTGTTCCAATTCTTGGTCCGAGTCGGCATACTTCGCCGTGCAGCCGCTGTGAAGGAGAGACACCATGGCCATTCGCGTCGCTCACGTCGGAACCGGGAACGTCGGCCGTCTGGCTCTCGCGGGGTTGCTCACCAACCCCCGTCACGAACTGGTCGCGCTGAGTGTCTCGACCGAGGCCAAGGTGGGCAGGGACGCGGGCGAGCTTGCCGGGCTGGATCTTCGCACCGGCGTCACGGCCACCGCGGGACTGGACGCGGTGATCGACGCCAAGCCGGATTGCGCGGTGTACTGCGCTATGGGCGACACTCGCGGCCCCGACGCGATCGCCGATGTGGTGCGCCTGCTGGCGGCGGGGATCAACGTCGTGGGCTCGGCACCCGTGGTGCTGCAGTTCCCGTGGAAGCTCATGCCCGGCAAGTACATCGCCGGTATCGAGGAGGCCGCGGCGGCAGGCGGTTCGAGCCTGTTCATCACGGGGGTCGACCCAGGCTTCGCCAACGATCTGATCCCGTTCGCGCTCGCGGGCACGTGTCAGAGCATCGAGCAGGTGCGCTGCATGGAGATCGCCGACTATGCGACATACGACGGCGCCACGGTCATGTTCGACGTCATGGGTTTCGGCAAGCCGCTGGACCACACGCCCATCCTGTTCCAGCCGGGGGTGCTGTCCATCGCGTGGGGCACCTCGATCCGCCAACTCGCGGCGGGACTCGGCATCGAGATCGACGACATCACCGAGGTGTGTGAGAAAGAGCCCGCCCCAGGGGATTTCGAGATCGCGGCCGGGCATGTCGCGAAGGGCTCTGTGGCCGCGCTGCGGTTCGAGATCCGCGGCATGGTCGCCGGTGAACCGGTGATCGTCATCGAGCACGTCACACGCCTACGCGGGGACCTGCGTCCGGACTGGCCCCAGCCCGCCCAGCCGGGTGGGTCCTACCGGGTCGAGATCGTCGGCGAGCCGTCCTATGCGGTAGACATCTGCCCCACGAGCCGCAAGGGCGACCACAACCACGCCGCGATCGTGGCGGCGGCCGGGCGGATCGTGAACGCCATTCCAGACGTGGTCGCCGCTCCCCCGGGCATCCGCACGACACTCGACATGCCGCTGGTCACCGGCAAGGGACTGTACAAGCCTGCCTGAGCAGTGATCACCAGCGCCGCGCGGGCATCCGCGCGAGCGACAGCACCGGCCAGCCGTGTTCGGCCGCGGCCGTCGCCAGGCCGGGGCGAGGGTTGACCGGGCGGGGGTGGCCCACCAGATGCATGAGCGCACAGTCCTCGGCGCCGTCGGCGTAGAAGAAACTGTGTCGCAGCTCGACCGAGTTCTGGACGCAGAAGTTCTGCACCACTTCGGCTTTGCGCGCACCCCAGATCACCGGTTTGACGATGTCCCCGGTCAACCGCCCGTGCTCGTCGGTTTCGAAGTGGTTGCACAGCACGTGGTCGATACCCAGATGCCGCGCGACCGGTTCGGCGTGGATGGTCAGCGCCGAGGAACTCAGCACCACGGTGTGGCCGCGGTCCTGATGCTTGCGCACGACGTCGCGCATGTGCGGATAGACGCGTGGCGATATGCGGTTTTCGAACAGTTCCTCGCCCAGCACGTCGAGGTCGGCCAGCGCCTCGCCCCGCAGATATCCGGCGGCACGAACGAGCAGCCGTTCGAAGGGCATACGGCCGATGCGGTAGCGCACCGACGCCTCGATGATCCCGAGGACTTCGCCGAAGGCGGCCTGCCTGCGGCGGATGCGGTGACCGGCGTGGGCCGTCGCGGTGAAGCCGTCGACGAGGGTGCCGTCCAGGTCGAAGAACGCCCCCACCGCGGCACCGCCGGGACCGTCGTCGATCTCCGCGAGGGATTCGTGCGGCGACAAGGTTGGTCCCATGGGTCAAGTAGATCAAGATGCCGTTGCGGCGGCGAATCATGGCTGAAAATGACTCATGACTCCGAACCCGGGCGATGCCAGGCCCGAACTGGTGGTCAACGACATCGCCGCGGTGGTCGCCACGGGCAGGTTCGACGAGGCGCTGGCCTGGTACGGCTGCATCTTCGGCCGTGAACCCGATCTGCGTCCGGTGGCGGGCGTGGCCGAATGGCAACTGACCGCGACGGCCTGGCTGCAGCTCATCACCGACGAGGCCAGGGCCGGACGGACAGCGGTGCGTTTCGGCGTCACCGACCTGGCCGACACCCGCGCCGCACTCGCGGGTCGCGGCCTGATCGCCGCGGCCGAACCGCGGGTGATCGCCGATTTGGTCGCGGTTCTCGAGATCACCGACCCCGACGGCAACGAAGTGTCATTCGTCCAGGAGCTCACCTGAAACACCGAGGGTTCGGCCCCACTGCCGCGTGGTGTGGTAGTAAATTAGAACACGTTTCAGTCTGGTCCTGACGACGACTCCGAAGACCCACCGAAGGAGCAGGTATGCACACCGCCCTCTGCGACGAGCTCGGCATCGAGTTCCCCATCTTTGCGTTCACCCACTGCCGCGACGTGGTCGTCGCGGTCAGCAAGGCGGGCGGGTTCGGCGTGCTCGGCGCCGTCGGGTACACCCCCGAACAGCTTGAGATCGAGCTCAACTGGATCGACGAGCACATCGGCGACCATCCGTACGGCGTCGACATCGTGATCCCCAACAAGTACGAGGGCATGGACGCCAACATGTCGGCCGACGAGCTGAAGGCGACACTCAACTCCCTCGTGCCCCAGGAACACCTCGACTTCGCCAAGAAGATCCTCGCCGATCACGGTGTGCCGACCGACGAGCTCGAGGACAACGCACTGCAGCTGCTGGGGTGGACCGAGGCGACCGCCACGCCGCAGGTCGAGATCGCGCTCAAGCACCCGAAGATGACGCTGATCGCCAATGCGCTCGGCACGCCGCCTGCCGACATGATCAAGCACATCCACGATTCGGGCCGGAAGGTCGCCGCACTGTGCGGTTCGCCGTCGCAGGCGCGTAAACACGCCGACGCGGGCGTGGACATCATCATCGCCCAGGGTGGCGAGGCCGGCGGTCACAGCGGCGAGGTGGGTTCGATCGTGTTGTGGCCGCAGGTGGTCAAGGAGGTCGCGCCCGTGCCGGTACTGGCCGCGGGCGGTATCGGCAGCGGCCAGCAGATCGCGGCCGCGCTGGCGCTCGGCGCGCAGGGCGCCTGGACCGGCTCACAGTGGGTCATGGTCGAGGAGTCGGAGAACACCCCGGTGCAGCACGCCGCCTACGTGAAGGCGACGAGCCGCGACACCGTGCGCAGCCGCTCGTTCACGGGCAAGCCGGCCCGCATGCTGCGCAACGACTGGACCGAGGCGTGGGAGAACCCCGAGAATCCCAAGCCGCTCGGCATGCCGCTGCAGTACATGGTGTCGGGCATGGCCGTGGCCGCCACCCACAAGTACCCCAACGAGTCCGTCGACGTCGCATTCAACCCGATCGGCCAGGTGGTGGGTCAGTTCACCAAGGTCGAGAAGACCTCGGCGGTGATCGAGCGCTGGGTGCAGGAGTACCTCGAGGCGACGAGCACGCTCAACGCCCTCAACGAGGCCGCCAGCGTGTAGCACGCCCCGTAGGCGACAAAAGGCTGCGAGTTCTCTCGCAGCCTTTTGTGTGTCTGGGGTCTTTCGCGCCGCCGTTCGATTATGTAGGGTTACATACATAACGGCCCGACGAATGAGAGGTGTCGACGTGGCCAGTCCCCGCGAACGCATGGTGCGGTCCGCAGCAGTCCTGATCCGTGAACGCGGCGCACATCCGACCGCGATCGCCGATGTGCTCGCCCACAGCGGCGCACCCCGCGGGTCGGCCTACCACTACTTTCCCGGCGGCCGTACGCAGTTACTTTGCGAGGCAATCGATTACGCGAGCGATCACGTCACGGCCCGGCTCGACCGGGCCACCGACACGTTCGCACTGCTCGACGACATGGTCGTCAGGTTCCGTGACCAGCTGCTCGCCAGCGACTTCCGCGCCGGATGCCCGGTCGTGGCGGTCGCGGTCGAGGCAGGCGACCCCGAGAAGGCCGACTCCGCCGACGCGGTGCGCGAACGCGCCGGCGCGGCGTTTCAGCGCTGGATCGCCCGCATCACCGCGCGCCTGTGCGACGACGGCGTGCCTGTCGAGCGCGCCGAGGAACTCGCGACGCTGATCACCACGTCCGTCGAGGGAGCCGTGCTGGTCGCGCGCACCACGCGCGACGTCAAGCCGCTCGAGCTCGTCCACCGCCAGCTGCGCGAACAACTCACCGCCGCGACCGGAAAGAAGGACCGCCCATGACCTCAGGTACGGCCACAGACGCGACCGGCACCGAGTGGCACCACACGGCCTGCATCCTGTGTGAGTGCAACTGCGGCATCGTCGTACAGGTCGAGAACCGCACGCTGGCGAAGATCCGTGGCGACAAGGACCATCCGGCATCGCGCGGCTACACGTGCAACAAGGCGCTGCGCCTGGACCACTATCAGAACAGCGCAGGACGGCCCACCACGCCGATGCGGCGCAGGCCCGACGGCGAGTTCGAACCCGTCGACTGGGACACCGCGATCGCCGAGGTGGCAGAGGGTTTCCAGCGGATCGCGAAAACATATGGCGGAGAGCGCATCTTCTATTACGGCGGAGGTGGTCAGGGCAACCACCTGGGCGGCGCGTACAGCGGGGCGTTCCTCAGGGCACTCGGGTCGCGGTACCGCTCCAACGCCCTGGCGCAGGAGAAGACCGGCGAGGCCTGGGTCGACGCGCACCTCTACGGCGGGCACACCCGCGGCGAGCTCGAGCACGCCGAGGTGTCGGTGTTCGTCGGCAAGAATCCGTGGATGTCGCAGAGCTTTCCGCGCGCCCGGGTGGTGCTCAACGAGATCGCCAGGGACCCTGCGCGCTCGATGATCGTCATCGATCCGGTGCTCACCGAGACCGCCGCGCTCGCCGACCATCACCTGCGTGTGCGTCCCGGCACCGATGCGTGGTGCCTGGCCGCGCTCGCTGCGGTGCTGGTGCAGGAAAACCTGTGCGACGAAGAGTTTCTCACCCAACACGTCCACGGCGCCGACGCCGTACGCGAGGTGCTGCGTGACGTCGACATCGCCGAGAACGCACGGCGCTGCGGGGTCGCCGAGGAGCAGATCCGCGCCGCGGCGCGGCGCATCGGACGGGCCACGAGTGTGTCGGTGTTCGAGGATCTCGGTGTGCAGCAGGCCCCGAACTCGACCCTGTGCTCGTATCTCGACAAGCTGCTGTGGATCCTGACCGGCAACTTCGCCAAACCCGGTGGACAGCACTTGCATTCGACGTTCGCGCCGCTGTTCGGCAAGTCCGGTGTGGGGCGCACGCCGGTCACCGGCGCCCCTGTCATCGCCGGCCTGGTGCCCAGCAACGTGGTGCCCGAGGAGATCCTGACCGATCACCCGGACCGGTTCCGCGCGATGATCGTCGAGAGCAGCAACCCCGCACATTCGGTCGCCGACTCGGCCAGGGTGCGTGCGGCGCTGCAGGAGCTCGAACTGCTGGTGGTCATCGATGTCGCCATGACCGAGACCGCGCGGCTCGCCGACTACGTGCTGCCCGCCGCGACACAGTTCGAGAAGGCCGAGGCCACGTTCTTCAACCTGGAGTTCCCGCACAACACGTTTCATCTGCGGCACCGCTTGTTCGAACCACTGCAGGGCACGCTGCCCGAGCCCGAGATCTGGGCGCGGCTGGTACGCGCTCTCGGCGTGGTCGACGAGGCCGAGCTCCAGCCGTTGCGCAGGGCCGCCGAAGCGGGCCTGGCAGAGTTCACGGCGGCGTTCTTCACGGCTGTGGCGAGCAACCCGACGCTGTCGAAGGTGCTGCCCTTCGTGCTGTACGAAACGCTCGGTCCGGCGCTGCCCGACGGCATGGCCGGGGCGGCCGCGCTGTGGGGCCTGGCGCAGAAGACCGCGATGACCTACCCGGATGCCGTGCGCCGCGCCGGCCATGCCGACGGCAACGCGTTGTTCGAGGCCATCCTGGCCAATCCGGCCGGTGTGACGTTCACCGTGCACGAGTACGCCGAGGACTTCACCCTGATCGATCACCCGGACCACAAGATCGCGCTGGAGATCCCGGAGATGCTCGACGAGATCCGCGCATTGCGCAACCAGCAGGCACCTTTGACCAGCTCCGAATTCCCGATCGTGCTGTCGGCCGGGGAACGTCGCGCGTACACCGCCAACGACATCATCCGCGACCCGGCATGGCGCAGACGAGATCCCGACGGCGCCTTGCGCGTCAGCCCTCACGATGCCGAGGAGCTGGGGCTGGCCGACGGTGGACGGGCCCGCATCACCACCGCCGCAGGCACCGCGGTGGCGCGCGTGGAGATCTCCGACGCGATGCTGCCCGGGCATGCGTCGCTGCCGAACGGGCTGGGGCTCGATTACCGCGACGGTGATCGCGTGGTGGTACCGGGCGTGGCGCCCAATGCGCTCACTTCGACCGAGTGGCGCGACCCGTACGCGGGAACGCCGTGGCACAAGCACGTGCCCGCGCGTCTCGAAGCGGTGTGAGCGCGAGGACCCCGACGCCGAGGGCGACGACAACGCCGTTCACGCGCCCGTTCGGCGACAGTTTCGTCGCTCTCGGCGATCGGTCAGGGCGCGGGCGCCACTGGTGCGGCGACGGGGGCGGCCGGCGGCGGCACGACCGGCGCTGCCGGCGCAGGTGGCTGGGGTCCCGGCGCCAGACCCGCGGGTGGCGGTGTGCCCGGGTCGAGTGGGCGCTGAGTCAGCAGGAACAGCGCCTCGTTGAAGCTGACGTCCTGGGTCTGCATGGCATGCCAGATCTCACGCAGATACGACATGGTGCGGCCCTGCGGCGGCCCGACCGGAACCTCCGACGTTCCCGGCGGCAGGTTGTCGGGGCTGGCCAGATGCGGTGTGCCCTCCTCGGCGACCACGGGCGTCGGCGGCGAGGGCTCCGGATCGGCCAGCGCCGCGGGCGCCCCCAGCAGCACGCTCAGGCCGACACCCCCGCCGGCAGCCAGGCACACAACTGTGCGCTCGATGAGCTTGTGTCGCACTGCGGTCCCCTTTCGTCCGCCTGACGCTCCTATGGCGATTGTTCTCCCGAGCGCCCCGCGGTGTTACAGAAATGGCTGATGTGGCTGCAGTGAGCGCACGGAGCCGGGCATCAGAACACGTTCCAGAAAATGCCACCTCCGGGTCCGCGAGTTTTCCCAACCTCCGGCGAACTGTGGGTTTGGTGGTGTAGCAATGGGGAACGTGAACTAGACGCCGTACCGAGGAGATCCCGGTGGTCATGAGCGATAGTGCCCTTCACCTGCCCGCGGGCTTCGACTTCACGGACCCCGACATCTATGCCGAGCGGTTACCGGTCGACGAACTCGCCGAACTGCGTCGCGTGGCTCCGATCTGGTGGAACGCCCAACCCATCGGCGCGGGCGGCTTCGACGACGGCGGCTTCTGGGTGGTCACCAAGCACAAGGACGTCAAGGAGATCTCGTTGCGCAGCGACGTCTTCTCCAGCCTGGAGAAGACCGCGCTGCCGCGTTATCCCGAAGGGACCGTTCAAGATCAGATCGAGCAGGGCAGGTTCGTGTTGCTCAACATGGACGCCCCGCATCACACCCATCTGCGCAAGATCATCTCCAGGGCCTTCACGCCGAGGGCCGTCGAACGGCTGCGTGACGACCTCGCCGAGCGTGCCCGCGCCATCGTGCGCGCCGCCGCGGAGGAGGGTTCGGGCGACTTCGTCGAACAGGTCGCGTGCGAGTTGCCGCTGCAGGCCATCGCGGGCCTGATGGGCGTGCCACAGGAGGACCGCCGGAAACTGTTCGACTGGTCGAATCAGATGGTGGGAAACCAGGATCCGGAGTTCGTGGCCAACGACGGCGCGAGTGCCGCGGTCGAGTTGATCACCTACGGCATGCAGTTGGCGGCCCAGCGCGCCGCCGCGCCGGGCGACGATCTGGTGACCAAGCTGGTGCAGGCCGACGTCGAAGGGCACAAACTCTCCGACGACGAGTTCGGGTTCTTCGTCGTCCTGCTCGCCGTGGCGG
Organism: Mycolicibacterium smegmatis; assembly: GCF_001457595.1. Taxonomy (GTDB): domain Bacteria; phylum Actinomycetota; class Actinomycetes; order Mycobacteriales; family Mycobacteriaceae; genus Mycobacterium; species Mycobacterium smegmatis. The sequence goes on from NZ_LN831039.1 coordinate 3,649,073, forward strand.
GTAACGAGACGACGCGCAACTCGATCACGCAGGGCATGATGGCGTTCACCGACCATCGCGACCAATGGGAACTGTTCAAACGTGAGCGCCCGGTCACCACGGCCGACGAGATCGTGCGCTGGGCGACGCCGGTGACGTCGTTCCAGCGCACCGCACTTGCCGACACCGAGGTGAGCGGGGTGCGGATCAAGAAGGGCCAGCGGGTGGTGATGTTCTACCGCTCAGCGAATTTCGACGAAGACGTCTTCACCGACCCGTACCGGTTCGACATCCTGCGCGACCCCAACCCACACGTCGGGTTCGGCGGCACCGGTGCGCACTACTGCATCGGCGCCAACCTGGCCCGCATGACGATCGACCTCATCTTCAACGCGATCGCCGACGAGATGCCCGACCTGACACCGATATCCGAACCGGTGCGGTTGCGATCGGGCTGGCTCAACGGCATCAAACACTGGCAGGTCGATTATCGCGGTGATGCTGCGAAACACCGCGCGGCGCAGGCGTCGTCGCAGGCAGATCGATGATCGATCGCCAATAGTCCTCGCTGATCTCGGCATTCGACCGCAGTACCATGGCCAGACCGGTGGCCATCGCGATACCGAGCAACCCCAGCCACAGCCCGGCGAGCGCGATCACCACCCACAGCACCGTGGTGACGACGGGCCACGGCGAGACCACGGCGAGTACGGGCGCGAAGAAGAATCCGGTACCCACGTACCAGGCCGACCCTGCCCGGTCGGCCATCAGCACATACCGCAGCCACCGCGGGATCGGATCTCGTGGCGACGCGTGAACCGGGCGAGTGGAAGGATTCCGTCGGGACGTCGGGGTGGGCATGTGACCTCCTGCTTCTGGAAGACACATCCACGGTCGCGCCTTTCGGGTAATCGCCGCAATTACCTCGCAGGTAGTGGCCTACGGGCACGCCATCGGTGAGACTCGAGGAGTGACCAGCACCGTTCCCGGCACCTCGATCGGTTCGCTCGTGCGTCAGTGGCGGCAGCGACGGCGGATCAGCCAACTCGACCTCGCGATCGAGGCCGACGTGTCGCCGCGCCATGTCAGCTTCATCGAGACCGGACGCGCACAGCCCAGCCGCGCCATGGTCCTGCGTCTGGCCGAAGCGCTCGACGTGCCGCGCCGTGAGCAGAACCAATTGCTGCTCGCGGCAGGGCTTGCGCCCGTGTACGCCGAACGGTCGCTCGACGACCCCGAGATGACCGCGGTGCGCGACGGCCTCATGCGCGTGCTGGACGCGTATGACCCGTACCCCTGCGTGGCCGTGGATCGCGAGTGGAACCTGTTGCGCGCCAACGCCGGGGCCGGCGTCATGCTCGATGGGGTCGCGCCGCACCTGCTGGAGCGGCCCAACGCGCTGCGCATCACGCTGCACCCCGAGGGCATGGCGCCGCGGATCCGCAATCTCGCCGAATGGCGCCACCATCTGATCAGCCGGTTGCGCCGCGAGGTGGCGGTGAGCGGATCCGGCGGACTGGCCGCCCTCCTGGCCGAGATCGAGTCCTATCCCGGCGGATTCGCCACCAAGCACGATCTGGGCGGCGTCGCCGTGCCGTTGGAGTTGGACACCGGGCGCGGCGAGGTGCTGACGTTCTTGAGCACCGTGACGACGTTCGGCACGGCACTGGACCTGACCGCGGCCGAGCTGAGCGTCGAGGCGTTCCTGCCTGCCGACGAGCAGACCGCCGCGGCCCTGCGGGGATGATTTCGCGCAGGTGACGCCGGGTTCTCGCTGCGCGCAAGAGTTCTGGTCTGCGGTGATCAAATCATTGCCGAAGGTGACGTGAGCCCGCATCGTGACGGCATGACTGCCACCACCGATGCACCATCGACCCTCACCCCGGCGCGCATCTCGCGGCTGCGGGTGCCCGAACTCGAGGAACTCCAGAACGCGAACGTGCGAGGGTTCTTCACCCGCCAGCAGCGCGAGGAAGGGTTGACCTCCAACTGGTTCCGCGCACTGTCACTCAACGAGGACGATCTGGGCCGCCTGAACGGCTATCTGCTGCCCATCCTGGGCGCGGACGGGCGCGGCGGGCTGACCGCCCGTGAACGCGAGGTGATCGCGACCGTGGTGTCCGGGGAGAACCGGTGCGCGTACTGCCACACCAACCACGCCAACAAGCTCGGCAAGGTCGCCGGCGACTGGTCGTTCGGCCAGCGCGTCGCGATCGACCACACCCAGGTCGCCGAACTCACCGAGCGCGAGCGTGCGCTGGGTGACCTGGCCGTGCTGGTCAACAACCACCCCCAGCAGATCCGCGGCGAGGACTTCGACCGATTGCGGCGACTCGGCCTCGACGACCACCTCATTCTCGAGGCGATCTCGATCGCGGCGTTCATCGGCGCGACCAACCGCATCGGCATCGCGCTGTCGGTGCCGCCGAACCCCGAGTACACAGGAATTCCGCAGTGAACCACTGGTAAGACCACTTGACCCCTTGACCTCCTGACCATGGCGGGGCAGCATGGCCGTCATGGCCCTGCAACCCGTGAACCGCAGATCGGTGCCAGAGGACGTGTTCGAACAGATCGTGTCCGAGGTGCTCACAGGCGAGATGCGGCCCGGCGAATCACTGCCGAGCGAACGCAGGCTCGCCGAGGTGCTCGGGGTCTCACGCCCCGCGGTACGTGAGGCGATCAAGCGCCTCACGGCCGCGGGACTGGTCGAGGTCCGTCAGGGTGACGCGACCACGGTGCGCGACTTCCGGCGTCATGCCGGCATGGATCTTCTGCCCCGTCTGCTGTTCCGCGCCGGTGAACTCGACACGTCCGTGGTGCGCAGCATCCTCGAGACGCGGCTGCACAACGGGCCCAAGGTCGCCGAGCTCGCCGCCGAACGCCGCGGCCCGGAGCTCGTCGGACAACTCACCGCTGTGGTGCACGCGCTGGAGGCCGAAATTGATCCGATCCAGCGGCAGCGCCACGCGATGACCTTCTGGGACCACGTCGTGGACGGGGCGGACTCGATCGCGTTCCGGCTCATGTTCAACACGCTGCGAGAGACGTACGAACCGGTGCTGCCCGCACTCGCCGCCGTGATGGCCGGGGAGGTCGCCGACCCCGACTCCTACCGCGCCATCACCAGGGCGATCTCCGACCGCGACGCCGACGCCGCGCGCGGTGCCGCACAAAACCTGCTGGAGCCGGCCACGCACGCCCTGCTCGGAGCGCTCGATGCACTGGAGGCCGCACGATGAGCCGGCGGGATTTCACGCTCGCCGACGCAGGCAGGGAGTTCGTCAGGCACCCCTCCCCCTGGATGATCGGCGTGACACTCGCGGCCGCGGCCACCGCGCGGACGATCGCCGGCGACTGGCAGGTCACCGACGCGGTGGTGCCCTTGGTGATGGTCGGGGTCTTCCCGCTGGCCGAGTGGGTCATCCACGTGGCCATACTGCACTGGCGGCCACGACGATTGGGCCCGGTGGTGGTGGACACCAGACTGGCCAGGGATCACCGCAGACACCACGCCGAACCACGCGACGTCCCGCTGATCTTCATCCCGTGGCCGACGCTGCTGTGGCTGCTGCCCGTCGCGACGGCCGTTGCGCTCGTGGCGTTTCCGCGGCCCGGTCTGGGCCTGACCTTCCTGACGCTGCTGACGGCCCTCGGATTGGGCTACGAGTGGTGCCACTACCTGATCCACAGTGATTACAAACCCAGATCCGATGTGTACCGGGCGATCTGGCGCAACCACCGCAGGCACCACTTCAAGAACGAGCACTACTGGTTCACGGTCACCAGTGCGGGAACCGCCGACCGGGTTCTCGGGACCTGCCCCGACCCGGCTACCGTGCTGACTTCACCGACCGCCAGGCAGCTGCACGTCACGCCTGCACGATGATCGGATCACCCACACTGACCATGTCGTAGTACCACGCCGCGTTGTCCGGGCTCAGGTTGATGCAGCCGTGGCTGACGTTGGCATATCCCTGCGAGCCGACCGACCACGGCGCGGAGTGCACGTAGACCCCACCCCATGTGACCCGCACGGCGTGGTTGACCGTGAGCTTGTATCCCTCAGGGTCGCTCAAAGGGATGCCGATGGTCCGCGAATCCATCACTACCACAGGTTCTTTGGCCAGTGCGGTGAAGGTTCCCCTTGGCGTGGGGAATTTCGGCTTGCCCATGGAGGCGGGCATCTTCCGCAGAACCTCGCCGTCGACGCTGACCGTGAAGGTGTGGGCATCGATGTCGGCGACACCGAGAACCTCGGCGCCGGTGTTGAAACTCGTCTTCACGCCGCCGACCGACAGCGAGATGGTCGAGTGTGCGGGCCAGAACTCGTCGGGAGTCCATTCCATGACCGCGGCCTCTGGCCAGCGGAACCGGCCGGCGGAGGTGTCCGTCGAGGCGATCCGCAGGCTGCGTTCGGCACTCCGGCGGTCGGTGACCGGCTCGGCGAACCGGACCGTCACCGGATGGGCCACCCCGACCACCGCACCCGCGGCAGGTTCGACCTGTGCAACCTCCACCGGGGTGCTCACGGCCGCGGACGCGACGTTAACCGGAACAGCGGTGGCCGCGACGGCGAGACCGACCGCCGCAAACAGTTTCCAGACCGAACCCCGACCTGACCTGGATCCGCGCCCTAGCGAGTTGAGCATTCTTCCAGTGTAGGTTGTCGAAACGACCATGCCCGGTAAACACCTGGCGACACGGCTTCCGGCCGCACCGGCCCGACGGGGTGAAGGTTGCATACCCGGTCATCGGTGTGGAATGCCCAAGCGTTTCATCCGATGTCGGCCCGGCCTGCGGCGAGTGCGCGTGTGAGCGCCATCAGCGCGTAGCCACAGCCTGCGAACACCACGCCGAGAAGAGCGATGTTGGTCAGCACCGCCCACGGCCCGACAGCGGCGGGGTCCAGGAAGTAATACGGCACCCGGCGCCCGGCACCACTGAGCACCAGCAACGCCACCGCTGCGTAAACAGCCGGATACAGCAACCACGTCAACGGTTGCCACCACCGGATCGCACCCTGGACGCCGTGCGCCATCAGCCACTCCGCGACGGCGAGCACGGGGACGACCACGTGCAGCAGCACATTCGCGGGCGTGTAGCCCATACTCACCTGGGCGAGAAAGAGATTCCAGATCACGCCCGCCATCACCACATGGAGCACCACGCCGCCACGAAGACCCGCGCGTGTGTCCGCACGCGGCGAGACCAGGGTCCACAGGTAGAACGCGGCCGCCATGAGATTCGCCTGGTAGGTGAACGTGATGAGCCGCCACAGCACGCCCGAGCGGGTGGAGTACTCGACCACGACCAGCGCGGCCACCACAGCCGCGACGATGCAGATCCGGATGCCGAGCCGCAGCCGGGTGCGCAGGTTCACCTGATCGAGCGTAACCGTCGCCGTCAGGGAGCCGGTGGCGCCTCGGGCGCGGGCTCCGGTTCCACGGGGGCCGGTTCGGCCGGGGGCGGATCGGGCGGTGGGACGTCCGCCGGTGGCGGCGGATCCGCAGCGGGCGGGGCCTCGGGAGCCGGCGGCGGCTCAGGCGGGGCCTCGGGAGCCGGTGCATCGTCGACCGGGGGTGCAGGGGGTGCGCCGGGCGGGGGTATGGGTGTGATCTCCGCCGGCGGTGGCGGTTCGCCGATCACCATCTGCTCGGGAACATCCGGCTCGCCACGCAACCGGTCGCGGATGCGGCTGAGCAACGGCTTCTTCGTCGGCGGTGCGGGGATGACCACAGGCGGTGGCAACGCGGTCGCCGCGTCCGGCAGTGGCAACTGTGGGGGCAGCTGCGGAAGCGCCTGCTCGACCGGCGATTCGGCAACGTCGGCGAGCGGTGGATCGACTGCCGGCGGCACGGCCTCGGCGACCTCCGCCGCCGGCGGCGCCTGTGGGGGCGGAGGGGGCGCCGCGGGCAGAGCAGGGGGCAGTTGCCGCACGGCGGCGGGTGTGCCCGAGGTGTTCACCACCGGGCGTGTCGGCCGCTCGAAGGCCTGTTCACGCGGCGACATCTGCTGACTTATGGCCAGAGACAGCGAGACGACGAACGTCACGACCCCTACCAGGAGCATCGCCGCGGGCGCCAACTGCCGACTGGTCCACCGCGACCGCTGCTGATCGGCCTTGTCGGGGAACATGAATCGGCCGCGGCGTGCCGATACGAGTGCCGCACCGCGCGCGAGAGCGAGATCCCCGTCGGCCGGGGTGAAGACCGGAATACCAAGCGCGGCTTGCAACTTCGGCATCAAGCGGTCGACGTCGGCGTCGAGGTCGACGGCCGATCCGACCACCACAAGCGCATCGGGCACGCGCCCGGAGGCCGCCAGCAGACGTTCGAGCCAACCGACCAGACCACGCACGCTCCCGATCGCCCTGCTGCGGGCCGTGTCCACCACACCGTCGCGCCGGTCGACCGTGAGGGCCAGTGCGCCTTCCGGTTCGAAGACGCACACCACGGTGGTCGCGAATCCGGCCATGTCGGCGATGCTGTTGGCGAGCGCGTCGGTTGCCTGCCGGAACCGCACATCGACGACATTGTCGAAGCCGGCCTCGTTCAGGTCGCCGACCAGTTCGGCCGCTTGCATGTCCGCGCCGTCGCTCCACGTCACACCGATGGACCGCAGCCTTCTGCCGTTGTCTGCGGCCACGTTCTCCGCACGCGCGACCGTCGCGACGATCTCTTTCCGGGCGGCGCGGGCACGGCTCAGGTCCAGACCTGCCACGTCGAACAGCTCGAGATCGAGGTTCACGGCCTCGAAGTCGGCCGCCGAATCCCCCTCGACCAGCACCATGCCGACGGTGGAGGGCGTCACCGAGACGCCGATCACCGCGTCCACCTACACCCCCTTGGAGCAGTGGCCACGCGGTCCCGACCGAGCGAGATGACACCGCTGGCCGGACCCGCCGCATGTGGCCGTCGTCCACCTGTTCCGAGCCGACCTTACCGGTGCTCCACTCGCCCCGCGCACCCGGGCTCTGCCCTTACGGACGCGAAATGTGCTGTGCCACAGAACACCCTGCACACAGCGGGCTTTCCGTTTGCCCACCGGATCGCTGGATTTTCTGCGCTTCCCGCCGATGCGCTCACCGAGCGTGGCAAGGTGACCCCCATGGGGGAAGCACACGATACACAGGCGCGGCGCACGGTCTTCGGTCACCCGATGGGGTTGGTGAATCTGTTCGGGGTCGAGTTGTGGGAACGGTTCTCGTTCTACGGGATGTTGACGATCCTCGGCTACTACCTCTACTACACGGCCACCGACGGCGGGCTCGGACTACCGCAGTCGACCGCGACAGGGATCGTGGGCGCCTACGGCGGTTTGGTCTATCTTTCAACGGTTCTCGGCGGCTGGATCGCCGATCGCGTGCTCGGCATGGAGCGCACCGTGTTCTACGGCGGCGTGGTGGTGATGTGCGGTCACATCGCGCTTGCGGTGCTGCCGGGACTCGCGGGCGTGGGTATCGGCCTGGTGCTGGTCGCGCTCGGTTCAGGTGCACTCAAGGCCAACGCCTCGTCGTTGCTCGGCACGCTCTATGACAAGGACGATCCCCGGTGCGACGGCGGGTTCACCTTGTTCTACCTCGGCGTCAATCTCGGCGCGTTCGTCGGTCCGCTGGTCACCGGGATCCTGCAGACCCGGATCGGATTCCACTACGGGTTCGGTGCCGCCGCGATCGGCATGGCGCTGGGCCTCGTGCAGTACGTGGTGTACCGGCGCAACCTCGGAACGCATGGCCGCATCGTCCCGAACCCGTTGCCGTCGAGCTCATTCGGCAAGGTTGCTGCCTTTGCGACAGCACTCGTGATCGCGGCGGTGGCGCTGTTCGTCTCCGGCGTCGTGACCTTGGCCAACCTCTCGCAGGCGACCACCGTGGTGATCGCGCTGGCTTCGGTGGCGTACTTCGCGGTGTTCCTCACGAGCTCCAAGGTGAGCACGCTCGAGCGCACACGCGTCCGCGCATTCATCCCGCTGTTCGTCGCCAATGCCGTGTTCTGGTCGCTGTTCCAGCAGATCTTCACCGTGCTCGCGGTGTACTCCGACGAGCGCATGAACTGGTCGGTGTTCGGGTGGACCGCGCCGTCGAACTGGATCGGGTCGATCGAACCGGTCTGGATCATCGTGCTGTCCCCCGTGTTCGCGTGGTTGTGGACCCGTCTGGGTGACCGCGCCCCGACCACGCCGCGCAAGTTCTCCTACGCCGTGATCGGCATGGGTGTCGCGTTCCTGCTGTTCCTGCCCATGGCGGGCACGACCGGCAGGGCCGTGCCCGCGCTCGTCGTGGCGGCGATCCTGGCGCTGTTCGCCATCTCGGAACTGACGATCTCGCCGATCGGGCTGTCGGTCACGACAAAACTTGCACCAGAGGCGTTCCGGGCGCAGATGATGGCGCTGTACTTCTTCTCGCTGGGCCTCGGCACCGCGATGTCAGGTGTCCTGGCCGGCTACTACGACCCGGCGCACGAGTTCGCCTACTTCGGGATCCTCGGCCTGGTCGCCATCGTGGTCGGCATCGTGGTGTTCGCCGTGTCGCCGCGGATCACACGTCTGATGGAAGGCGTGCACTAACCGCCCGCGAGAATGGCGGCCAGCTGTGCCGGTTCGATGTTGCCGCCGGACACGATGGCCACCGCGGACCCGTCCGGGAGCGCGGCCTTGCGATAACCGGCGAGCGACACCGCGCCGCTGGGTTCGGCGACCAGGCGTGCCCGCAACGCCAGTTCCCTTACCGCCGAGCGGATCTCGTCCTCACTCACGGTGATCACGTCGTCGATGACCTGGCGCAGGTGCGCGAACGTCAACTCCGAAGGCGTCGACCGCAGCCCGTCGGCGATGGTCCGGTTCCGTTTCGCCACAGGCCATTCGACGATGCTCCCCAGTGCGAGAGACTCGGCGGTGTCGGCCGCGAGTTCGGGTTCCACCGCGAAGATCTTCGCCTTCGGGCGCAACGCGCGGATCGCGGTGCCGATACCGGAGGCGAGCCCACCACCGCTGACGGGTATCAGCACGGTCGCGAGTTCGGGGAGGTCCTCGGCGATCTCGATGCCGATCGTGCCCTGGCCCGCGATGATGTCGGGGTGGTCGAAGGGCGGGATCAGCACCGCACCCGTCTTCTCGACCAGTTCGGCGGCGGTGCGTTCACGCTCCCCCGCGCCGCACAGCACCACGTGGGCGCCGCGCCGACGGGTGGCCTCCACCTTGACCGCGGGCGTCTCTTCCGGCATCACGATATGGGCGGGCACGCCGTAGGCTGCGGCGGCATATGCCACGGCCTGGGCATGGTTGCCGCTCGAATAGGCCACCACACCCCGGGCCCTGGTATCTGTGTCGAGACGGCCCAGCGCGTTGAACGCGCCGCGGATCTTGAACGCGCCGATGGGCTGCAGGGTCTCCGCCTTGAGCCACAGCGGGCAGCGGGGGTCACCCCAATCGGCGGCCAGCAGTGGGGTGCGCACGATGTCGGCCGCGATGCGCGCGGCTGCGCCGGAGATGTCGTCGAGGGTCACCAGGTCCACGTCGACCAGTCTTGCGCGCCGACCGTGGGCAGCACAAAACGGGCCGTTCACTACGCTGGGCACGAAACGATCGAGACACCAGACATGCGAAGGCGGTGCACGTGGGCGGGTTCGACTTTGCGATCGTTCCGCGCTACGGCGAGGTCGACCAACAGGGTGTGGTGTTCAACGCGCACTACCTGACCTGGTTCGACGAGGCCTGCACCGCGTTTCTCGACCACCTCGGCGTGACCTATCCGGGCCTCATCGAGTCCGGCCTGGACATCCAGGTGGTGCACACCGAGATCGACTTCGCCGCGCCGGTGCGGTGGCGCGACGACGTCCGCGTCGCGGTGACCTGCGAGCGCGTCGGCAACACGAGTTTCACGCTCGCGTTCACGGTGTTCGGATCGAACGCCACCACGCCCGAGCGGGCCGCGGTCGCGGGTCGCAACGTCTACGTCGTCGTCTCAGGCACCGACTGGACCAAACGCGCCGTCCCCGACCGGCTCCGCGCCGCGCTCGACGCGGTCGCGGACCGGCACGCCGAACGAATCCGCTGAGCAGCCGCGCTGTTTCGGCCAAGGCGGCAGGGCACGGCGGTAGTGTCTGCCCATGGGTGACGATCACGGGCACGAGCACGGGCCGCGGCGTGAGCTGCCGCCCGGACTGACCGAACAACTCGACCTTCCCTACGCGGGCATGGTGTCGTTCGGGCACCGGCCGTTTCTGACCGAGACACAGCAACTCGACGAGTGGCGTCCCGACGTCGCGATCGTCGGAGCCCCGTTCGACATCGCGACCACCAACCGCCCGGGCGCGCGCTTCGGCCCGCGCGCGATTCGCGCGACGGCCTACGAACCGGGCACCTATCACCTGGATCTCGGCCTGGAGATCTTCGACTGGCTCGAGGTGGTCGATTTCGGTGACGCGTACTGCCCACACGGGCAGACCGAGGTGTCGCACGCCAACATCCGTGAGCGCGTGCACGCGGTCGCGTCCCGCGGCGTCGTCCCGGTGGTGCTCGGCGGGGACCATTCCATCACCTGGCCGTCGGCGACCGCCGTGGCCGATGTGCACGGCTACGGCAACGTCGGCATCGTGCATTTCGACGCCCACGCCGACACGGCCGACAACATCGAGGGCAACCTCGCGAGCCACGGCACCCCGATGCGCCGGCTCATCGAATCGGGCGCCGTGCCCGGCAGCCACTTCGTACAGGTCGGGCTGCGGGGTTACTGGCCGCCGCAGGACACGTTCGAGTGGATGCTCGAACAGAAGATGACCTGGCACACCATGCAGGAGATCTGGGATCGCGGATTCAAGGCCGTGATGGACGACGCGGTCGGCGAGGCGCTGGCGAAGGCCGAAAAGCTCTATCTCTCCGTAGATATCGATGTTCTGGACCCGGCGCACGCGCCCGGCACGGGAACTCCCGAGCCGGGCGGGATCACCAGCGCCGACCTCTTACGCATGGTCCGGCAGTTGTGTCACCGCCACGACGTGGCCGGCGTCGACGTGGTCGAGGTCGCGCCCGCCTACGACCACGCCGAACTGACAGTGAACGCCGCGCACCGCGTGGTGTTCGAGGCGCTCGCGGGTATGGCGGCGCGCAGGCGTGACGCGGCACAGGCCCAGCCGGGGCCACCCGCGCGATAGCGCCTGAAGCGTCGGCTGCATAGGTTTCCTCAGTTTGGGTATTCCCTAGCCCGATTCGTCACGGGCGAGGAGGCAGCCGATGAGTTCAGGAGTGCAGACGGGCACCATCACCACACAGGTGCCCAGTCGGTTGGATCGGTTGCCGTGGTCGCGGTTCCACTGGCGGGTGGTGCTCGGACTCGGCGGGGTGTGGATCCTCGACGGCCTGGAAGTCACCATGGTCGGCAACGTCGCGTCCCGACTCACCGAGAGCGGCAGCGGGATCGAGCTCAGCGCGGGCCAGATCGGTATCGCCGCAGCGGTCTACATCACCGGAGCATGTCTGGGCGCGTTGTTCTTCGGTCAGCTCACCGACCGGTTCGGCCGCAAGAAGCTTTTCCTCCTCACCCTCGCTGTCTATCTCGTCGCCACGGTCGCAACGGCTTTCGCGTTCGCGCCGTGGTTCTTCTTCGTCTGCCGCTTCTTCACCGGAGCCGGCATAGGCGGCGAATAAGCCGCGATCAACTCCGCGATCGACGAGCTCATCCCTGCGCGGGTGCGCGGACGTGTCGACCTCATCATCAACGGCTCCTACTGGCTGGGCGCCGCAGGCGGCGCCCTGGGCGCACTGCTGCTGTTGAACACGGCGATCTTCCCGGCCGACATCGGGTGGCGCATCGCGTTCGGTATCGGCGCGGTCTTCGGCCTGGTGGTGCTGGTGGTGCGACGCCACGTGCCGGAGAGCCCACGATGGTTGTTCATCCACGGCCAGGAAGACGAGGCCGAGCGCGTGGTCGGTGAGATCGAGCGTGAGGTGGAACGCAGCACCGGCAGGCCCCTCGACGAGCCCGAAGGATCGCTGACGGTGCGTCAGCGCAAGACGATCTCGTTCGTCGAGATCGCGAAGGTCGCGTTCACCAAGTACCCGAAGCGGGCGGTGCTCGGGCTCGCCCTGTTCATCGGGCAGGCATTCATCTACAACGCGTTCACCTTCAACCTCGGAACGCTGTTGAGCGGTTTCTTCGACGTCGCCTCGGGTGCGGTGCCGATCTTCTACGCGGTGTGGGCGTTGAGCAACTTCGCCGGGCCGATCCTGCTCGGCCGGCTGTTCGACACCGTCGGCCGCAAACCGATGATCGCGCTGGCCTACCTCGGCTCGGCCGCGGTCGCGGTCATCCTGACGGTCCTGTTCGTCAACGAGATCGGCGGCGTGTGGCTGTTCATGCTGGTGCTCGGCGTGTGCTTCTTCCTGGCGTCGTCGGGCGCGAGCGCGGCGTATCTCACGGTCAGCGAGATCTTCCCCATGGAGACGCGTGCGCTGGCCATCGCGTTCTTCTACGCGATCGGCACGGCCGTCGGCGGCATCACCGGTCCCCTGCTGTTCGGCCAGCTCATCGAGTCCGGCGAGCGCGGACTGGTCGCGGTGTCGTTCCTGATCGGCGCCGCAGTGATGGCGGTCGGCGGTGTGGTCGAACTGATCCTCGGGGTCAAGGCCGAGGGCCAGAAGCTCGAGGACCTCGCGATGCCGCTCACCGCCGATGAGGGCGACGGGGAGTCGGGCGGAGATGCCGAGAACGCCGATGATCAGGCCGACGAGCGGGCGCGGGCGCGCAAGGAACGCGAAGCCCGCATCGCCGCACGTGTCGAGCGTCAGAGGGCCGCGCAGAGTCGTGCCCGGCGGTACCGTCCCGGCCCGCCCCCGGGTTGGGAGGGCGCTTGGCGCGAGCCGCCGACGCCCGGTGTGCCGGAGTCCGCGCTGGACCACGAGATCGACGCGATCGCGCGGGCCGTCGCCGACAATGAGTCGATGACGGTTCGTGAACTGCACCGCGCGGTCGGCGCACAGTATTGGGGTCCGGGCGAGTTCCGCAAGGCGTTGCGGGAAGCCTTGGCGGAGAACTGGATCGCCCGGAAGGCGCGGGGGCGCGTCGGTCCCCCGAGCGGGATGGCCGAGCCCGGGACCCCGAATCGGTGACCGGTCGATGACCCTGGCCTGCCGGGTGTTCGGACACGACCCCACGTTCCGCGTCGACGGCCGCACCATGCGGTGGGAGTGTGCGCGCTGCGGCGAGGCGCGCGGCGCCAAGGATTACGCCTCCGAGGCGGACGCACGTCGCTTCGCCACCGCGTTCAACAAGCGTGACACCGACGACATGGGCAAGCGCGCACCTCTGCTCGGCCTGTTGCCGCTGCGACTGTGGCGGATGCTGAAGCGGCGTTAGTCCGGGATCAGATCAGGCCTTGACGAGGGTGAACTGGCAGACGTCGGTGTAGCCCTCGCGGAAGAGGTCCGCACAACCGGTGAGGTACTTCATGTACCGCTCGTACATCTCTTCGGATTGCACCGCGATGGCCTCGTCCTTGCGGCCGCGCAGCGTCTCGGCCCAGATGTCGAGCGTCTTCGCGTAGTGGGGTCGCAGCGACTGCACGCGGTCGACCCGGAACCCCGCGCGCTGCGCGTGCTCGGAGACCTGCGCGACGTAGGGCAACTCCCCGCCCGGGAAGATCTCGTCCATGATGAACTTGAAGAACCGCAGCTTGCGCATGGTCAGGGGAAGCCCGCGCTGCGACATCTCGTCGCCGCTGGGCTTGACGATGGTGTGCAGCAGCATCACGCCGTCGTCGGGCAGAGCGGTGTGGGCCATCCGGAAGAAGTCGTCGTAGCGGTCGGCACCGAAGTGTTCGAAGGCACCGATCGAGACGATCCGGTCCACGGGTTCGTCGAACTGCTCCCACCCCTGCAGCAGCACGCGGCGGGACCGCTCGGTGTCGGTCTCGGCGAACGACCGCTCGACGTGGGCCTGCTGGTTCTTGCTGAGTGTCAGCCCCACGACGTCGACGTCGTAGCGCGACAGTGCGCGCCGCAACGTCGCGCCCCATCCGCAGCCGATGTCGAGCAGTTTCATGCCGGGCTGCAGCCCGAGTTTGCCCAAGGACAGGTCGATCTTGGCGAGCTGGGCCTCTTCGAGGGTCATGTCGTCCCGCTCGAAGTAGGCACAGCTGTAGGTCTGTGTCGGGTCGAGGAACAGACGGAAGAACTCGTCCGACAGGTCGTAGTGGGACTGGACGTCCTCGAAGTGCGGTTGAAGTGCCACGTCTTCTCTGGTGTTTCTGGGCACGAGCGCCTTTGGCTGGTCGAAGGTGATGTATGTGATGGCGTTCCCGAAAACGGGAACATTCCCCGTCGATCGCGCGATGACCGGACCATACCTCATGGACCTGTGAACGTTGAATCCCCTGTCGGCCGGGAGGACAATCGACGGTGCCGACGCCGTTCGCGCAGAAAGGGACGATCATGACGCAAGCCAGCGACCGCCCATTCGATGACTTCGCACCCGAGGCCGATGCCGTTGACCAGCTTCGATCGGTGCGGGTCGACGACGACGAGGCAAACCTCGACACTGCGCTCGCCGACGTGCAGCTTCGGGTGTCGGCCCAGCCCGACGCCAACGAGGCAGATCTTTTGGAGCAGGCGATCGTGGTGCCGGTCGACGACGACGATCTCGACTTCGAGCAGTGATCCGCCCCGTACCTGAATCGATGCGAGGAATTCCCCACGACGATGGAGACACGCGCAGTGCCGATACGTGATGCCCTCGACCGTCTGACCGACGACACCGACGCCTCCAGGGTGTTCGGTGAGCCGTACGTGACCCCGGACGGGGCCACCGTGATCCCTGTCAGCACAGTGGGGCGTCACGGTGCGCGCCCGGCCGGGGTGTTCGTCGTCACGGACGGCAAGCCGGTGTGGGAGCCGGCGGTCGATTCGACGCGGATCGCGATGCTGGGCGAGCTGATCGGCCTCGTGGCGGCCACGCTCGCCACGGTCGCTATGGTGCGTCGTCCGCCATGGCCCGACGTGCGGGTGACCGTCTCGCGGAAATCCTGACACGCCAGAGCAGGCCGAGACCGATCAGCACCAGCAGCCCGATCGCCCACGGCAGCGCACCGTGCTGGTGCACCCACCCGGCCAGGGTGCCCTGGATCTTGCCCGCTGCCGCGATCACCGGGTCGTAGGGATCGCCGCTGCCGCTGAACAATCGGACCTCGTAGAGCCCGTAGTAACCGACATACGCACCTACCAGGATCAGCAGTGCTCCGCTGATCCTGTTGGCGTACGGCAGGATCCGGCGCATGCGGTCGATCACGACGGTGCGGGCCAGTGCGGTCGCCACCGCCAGCACTCCGACGACGAGCGTGAATCCCGCTGCGTAGGAGGCGAAAACCCCGACGCCGCGCAGCGGTGTGCCCGATCGCAGCCCCGCCCCGGTGACCGCCAGGAACGGTCCGATCGTGCACGACAACGACGCCAGCGCATAGCCGACGCCGTACCCGAGCATCGAACCCATGCGCGCGGTCGGTGCCCAACGCGGGTTGTCCGCAAGCGAGTTCGGCATCAGCACACCGAGACGACGGCCCGCGAGCAACCAGATGCCGAGGCACACCAGGATCAGGCCGATGACCACCGTGACGTAAGGCAGATAGCGCTGCACGGTGCTCGCGGTGGCCACGGTCAGCGCGGTGAACGTGCCGAACACCGCGACGAACCCGGCGGCCATCGCGACTGTGGCCAGGGCCGCGCGGCCAAGGGCCCGCGCTCCTGTCGCGGCGTTCTCACCACGCACCACGAGTGCGAGATATCCGGGCAGCAGCGCGAATCCGCAGGGATTCAGCGCGGCGACCAGACCTGCCCCGAAGGCCAGCCCCAGGAGGTCCTGTTCCACCCGATCAGCTGTTCAGCGCCGCGACGCGGTCCGACAACTCCTGCTTCGACATGGCCGACGTGGGGTTGTTGACGAAGGTGGACGATCCGTCGGCGCGGTAGAACACGTAGGCCGGCTGCCACGGCACGTTGTAGCGCGCCCAGATGGAGCCGTCGGCGTCGTTGAGGTTGGTGAAGTTCAGGTTGTACTTGTCGACGAATCCCTGCATCGCCGCGACGTCCGAGCGGGCCGCCACACCGACGAACGTGACCTCCGGGTTGGCGGCGGCAACCTGACCGACCGAAGGCGCCTCGGCGTTGCAGAACGGGCACCACGGCGTCCAGAACCACAGCACGGCCGGTTTCCCGGCCAGGCTCGAACCGTCGAACGACGCACCGGAGAGCGTCGTACCCGTGAACTGCAGTCGGTCGTCGGCGACCGCCGACGGCGCCAACACCAGCGCGGTTGCCAGCACCACCGTGGCGACCACCGCCGACAACGTGCCGAGCACGCCCGGCCTGGCCGTTGCACCCGTCCGCAGGAACCCCATCTTCATGACACCATCTCCTTCGCTGCAGGGTCAGCGCGCACGCGGTGCGCGCACACCCTGTGGCACGACGGTAGGAACCGTGCGGTTCAACCGGGCAGTTTGCCGATGTCCTCGGGTCGAGGGATCAGTTCTGCCGAGGCAACAGTTCCCCGACGAAACGCTCCAGAAACGCCTCGCGGTCACCGGATCCCACCGGCCGCACGACGAATTTGGTGAGCCCCGCGTCGACGTAGGCGTCGATGCGGCGGTGCAGCGTGGGCCAGTCGGCCGCGATCAACTCGGCGGGGTCGACCTCGGGTCGGCGCCGGCGCGCCATGTCATAGACGTCGTCGGGGATGTCCCCGGCCGCCACCGCGAGACTGATGCCGTAGTGGTCGGGTTCGATCTCGCGGCCCGCCGCTTGTGCCTCGCGCTCGATGGTGCGACGTGCCGCGCCCGCCTCGACAGGTGTGAGGAAGCTGCCCAGCCATCCGTCGGCCAGACGCCCGATCCGTGCCAGCGCGACGGGTCCTGACCCGCCCAGCCAGATGTCGACCGGCTTCGCGGGCACCGGTTGCACGTCGGCGGATCGCACTTTGAAGAACTCGCCGTCGAAGCTCACGTCACGCCCACGCAGGACCGCGTTGAGCAGTTCGAGGGATTCGTCGAACACCGCCCCGCGCCGCCCCCGCGGCACGGTGAACACGTCGCGCTCGGCGGTCAGGGCCGAGTGCAGGCCGAACGCCGGCAACACCCGCCTGGGCGCGAGGGCGGCCAGCGACGCCACCTGCTTGGCCACGAGGACGGGGTGACGGCCCGGCAGGATCGCCACCGAGGTGCCTGCCTTGAGTCGCGTGGTGCGGGACAACGTGTACGCCATCCCGATGAACGGGTCGACCGCCGGGCTGTAGACCAACTCGCTGAACCAGACGGAGTCGGCTCCGCTGCTCTCCAGGTAGTCGACGATGCCGGGCAGGTCCTCGGGCGTGGTGTCCGCTCCGAGGCCGACCCCGAAGCGCACCTTCCCCTCGATCGATGTCATGCCGGGCACAACGCGCGATCGCCGCGCGTTGTGCCCGGTCAGCCGGATCAGACCGGTGCGGTCAGTTGAACCCGACGCCGAAGATCGGGATCCAGATACCGAACAGCCACACACCCCACTGACGGAAACCGTCGTGCCACACGGGGTTCAGGTTGTATCCCCAGTAATTGATGGTGTGTGGCAGCGGTCCGCCGTTCCAGTGCACGGGCGGAGGTGGACCCCAGCCCCACGGTGGCGGTCCCTGGCGGTCGTCCCACCAGTCGTGGCGGTTGTTGGCCCACCATGGTCCCTTGTCCGGACCGTGGCCGGGATCGTGCCAACCGGGGCCTCCTGGCCCTCCGGGCCCGTCGTGCCTGCCGGGGCCGCCCGGCCCGCCGGGTCCCGGGCCGTCATGCCTACCGGGGCCACCGGGGCCCTCGTGCCCACCGGGGCCGCCCGGGCCACCGTGCCCAGGACCACCCGGCCCACCCGGTCCACCGTGTCCTGGACCACCCGGCCCACCGGGTTTACCCGGCCCGCCGTCACAGAACGGGAAACACCCACCGTCGCCGGGTTTCAGCGGGACCGGCGCCGCCGGACCTGCCGATGCGACGGGCGTACCGAACGCCGTGGCACCGAAGCCGAGCGCACCGACGGTCAGTGCCGCGGCCACGAACCTCGTCGTCGTCGTTTTCACAATCATCACCAACTCTCCTGATGTTCAGGACCCGGGTGCCGGCGATCCCCCCATCTCCGGCACCGCAGCGTCTTCGGCATACCGGCCACGAACGGGACGCGGGTTTCCTGCATCAGACGTGCACCCCGGTTGGCTTATCGGACCGACTCGCGTCGACGTTACCGATCCGCGCCGGGATAACCTGGGCCGGATGGCAGTTCTCGGGGGCGGCGACGTGTCACGACCGGCGCCACCGTTCGCTGCTGCCGCGGTCCTGCCGATAGCCGCGTTGACGGCGTTAGCTCATTGCGCCGCAGCGCTGTTGGGCAAGGGCTACTGGTTCGACGAGGTGTACATGCTGGCGATCGGCCGCTTCCACCTGGATTGGGGTGCGGCCGACCAGCCGCCCGTGACGCCCGCACTGGCCGCACTGGCCGGCACCGTGGCGCCGGGGTCGCTGGTCACCCTGCGGGCTCCCGCTGTGCTGGCCACCGGATGCGCCGTGGTGCTGGCGGCGCTCATCGCACGGGAGCTCGGTGGACGGCGCCGCGCCCAGGCCGTCACCGCGCTGGCGCAGGCCACGGCGCTGTTCTCGACGTTCGCCGGGCACTGGCTGACGCCCTACACGCTCGAACCCGCCCAGTGGCTGTTGCTCATCTGGCTTCTGGTGCGCTGGATTCGCACACGCGATGACCGCCTGCTGGTGGCGGCGGGAGCGGCCACCGGCCTGGCCGCGATGACGAAGTTTCAGGTGTTGCTTCTGTGTGCGGTGTTGCTGTTGGGCATCGCTTGGTGCGGACCGCGTGCGCTATTGAGGCGCCCGCTGTTGTGGGTCGGGGCCGCGGTCGCTCTTGCGATGGTGAGCCCGACGCTCGTGTGGCAGCACGTCCACGGATGGCCCCAGCTCCAGATGACCACGGTGGTCGCCGGTGAAGCCGAGTACCTGTACGGCGGCCGAGCCGGGGTCGCGGTCCAGCTGATCCTGTTCGCAGGTGTGCTCGGCGTGGGCCTGGGCGTGTACGGCGCATGGTGTCTGTTGCGCCACGCCGAATTCCGCGAGTATCGCTTCCTGCCGGCCGTCGGCGTCGTGCTCTACGTCGTGTTCGTCGCGACGGCCGGGCGGCCCTACTACCTGGGCGGGCTCTATGCGCCGTTTGTCGCCGCGGGTGCGGTTTGTCTCGAATCGGTGTCGCCTGGGACGGTCCGACGCTGGGCACTGCGGGTCGGAACGGTCACCGCTGTCGCGGCGACGGTTGCCATCTTGGTCCTGTCGGTGAACATCACCCCTCCTGACGTCGGGGACCGGATCGCGAAAGCCGCCGCCACGGCCTATCGCGACCTTCCCGAGGACGAGCGCGACCGCACGGTGCTTCTGGGCGAGTCGTACATCACGGCCGCGTACCTGGACGGCGCCGCGCCGCGATACGGTCTGCCGCAGGCGTACGGCACCAACCGCAGTTACGGGTACTTCACTCCCCCTCCCGACACGGCCGACGAGGCGTTGTACGTCGGCGCCGAACCCGACGGCATGCGCGAACATTTCGTGACGGTGCGCAACCTCGCCACGATCGACGGGGATCTCAAACTCTTCCTGTTGCGGGAGCGCAGGCACCCGTGGCCGCAGATCTGGTCCGAACAGCGGTCGCTGACGGTGTCGTAAGCGGCGCCGGCGTCATGTGACGAGGGCACATCCGAATCGCCCTGGAAGGGACGCCGTTCCCTCGACCGCGCCACACATGTTGCCCGAGTTGCCGATCCGAGGCTTCTCTGTTAACGCCGCGAGCCGGGCCACCCCGAACGACTCGGCGGCAACGACGAATTCTGCGGAATTCTGGTTAACCGCCAGAACCACCGTTCGCCGCGATTGACTTGTCGGTTGCCCCGACGTCGTTGCTCCCCGCAAACACCTTCGGCGTGAACCCGACCGAGATGATTGTTGACAATCCTACCGACCCTCGTTAGTTTTTCGGGCAATCCGAGCCGTCGAACATCTGTACATCGATTTGCCTGGCCATCGAGACAACGGACCATGATTGGAGCCGAGAGTGCCTCATGATCTGTCCAGGCGGCAATTGCTGCGTGGCGCTGGGGCTTTGGCTGTCGGCGTCCCCCTGGCAGCAGCGCTGGGCGCCTGCACCTTCACCGAACCCGGCACCGGCGCACCGAAAGGCAGTGTGCTCGACCGCGGGCGGCGACAGGGCTACCTGCGCGTCGCGGTCTTCAACGAGCCGCCGTACACCAAACTCGAAGTGGACGGCACCGTGACAGGCGCCGAGCCGGACGTTCTCCGTGCGGTGTTGCAACGCCTGGGCATCGACGACATCCGAGGCGCCAGAATCGAATACGACGCGATGATCCCGTCGCTGAAATCGGGGCAGGTCGACGTCATCGCCGCGGGCCTGTTCATGAAGCAGTCACGCTGCGCCGAGGTCGCGTACTCCGAACCGGTGATCGTGTCGACCGAATCCTTCGCCGTGCCACCCGGCAACCCCGCGGGCATCACCACCATCCGCGACGTGCTGGACAACCCCGGTATGAAGATCGCTGTGCTGCCAGGCGGTTTCGAGGAAGGAATCCTCATCGCGGCCAAAGTGCCGCAGTCACAACGGGTCATCGTCCGCGACAACGTCAGTGGCGTCGAGTCACTTGCCGCAGGCCGCGTCGACGCCTT
Source organism: Mycolicibacterium smegmatis (assembly GCF_001457595.1). Taxonomy (GTDB): domain Bacteria; phylum Actinomycetota; class Actinomycetes; order Mycobacteriales; family Mycobacteriaceae; genus Mycobacterium; species Mycobacterium smegmatis. Next base: position 3,669,784 of record NZ_LN831039.1, read on the forward strand.
CCTGCTGCCCACCCTCTCGCTGCGGGGCATGGCTCAGGTGAACAAGAGCTTCGAGGTCACCGACCCCATCGAGGACGCACCCGCCACGGGCTCCGGTGCGGCGTTCGAGCAGTCCCAGACCGACGACGTCGCGAGGTACAACGAGGTGCTCGACGAGTTCAAGAAGGGCCCGGAATTCGCCGACATCATGCAGAGATGGGGTTTCGATGCCGAGGCGGCGCTAGGCGTCACCACAGCGGAACTCTGCGAGGCAGAGGGATAGAGCCGAACCGATGAACCAACTGCTCCAGTACCAGAGTCTGCTGTGGGAAGGGCTCTGGACAACGGTCCTGGTGACCGTGTTCGGCATCCTCATCGCCGTCGTGGTGGCCTTCGTCGTCGGGTTCATGCGACTCTCGCGACACCGGATCGTGCGGGCCCCGGCGTACGTGTTCGTCGAGTTCTTCCGCGGCACGTCGATCCTGGTCCAGCTGGCATGGGTGGTGTACGCGCTGCCGTTCCTGGGTGTGCGTTTCACCGACAACCTCGTCGCGGGCATCGTCGTCCTCGGCCTGAACGAGGGAGCCTACGCGGCCGAGATCGTCCGCGGCGCAATCGCATCCCGGCCACGCGGACAGACCGAGGCGGCCGTGGCGCTCGGCATGAAACCCGCGCAGCGGATGCGCCGCATCCTGGTGCCGCAGTCGATCCCGGTGATGCTGCCGTCTTTCGGCAACGTCGCGGTCGACCTGTTGAAGGCCACGCCGCTGGTGTACTTCATCGGCGTCGCCGACTTCACGGCCAACGGTCTGGCCATCCGCACCGAAACACAGGACACCACAACGATCCTGCTCACGCTGCTGGTCGTCTACTTCATCCTCGCGCTGATACTCGCCGCGATCACACGATGGCTCGAGAACCGGTTCGGCCTGGAGCACCGGCGCCGCGGCCTGCTGCGCGGCTCACCGCGGCCGGTGTTCCGCCCGATGATCGGCAGCACATCATGACAACCACCTACGTCGCGGCCCAGATCTGGGACAACCAGTTCGCGCTCGAGATCTTCCCCAAACTGCTCGACGCGTTCTGGCTCACCATCCGGCTCACCATCGTCGGCATGGCCATAGCGCTGGTCCTCGGCCTGTTCGTCGCGGTGATCCGCTATCCACGCATACCTGTGGTGTCGCAGCTGTTCGACTTCTACGTGCTGTTCGTCCGCGGCACACCGTTGTTGGTGCAGATCTTCGCGGTGTACTTCATCCTGCCCGAGTACGGGATCACGCTGTCCAACTTCACCGCGGGCGTGCTGGTCCTCGGCATCAACTACAGCGCCTACACCGCGGAGGTCTACCGCGCAGGCATCGAAGCGCTGCCGAAGGGCCAGTGGGAGGCAGCGACCGCGTTGAACCTGTCGCGCGCACGCACGTGGTCGAGAATCGTTCTTCCGCAATCGATCGCGATGATCATCCCGGTCCTGGGCAACTACCTGATCCAGATGTTCAAGGACACCGCGCTGCTGTACGCGATCGGCACACTGGAGGTGCTGACGACGGCCCGTTCCATCGGACAGAGCACGGGACAGTTCCTCGAGCCCCTCACGATCGCCGGCCTGATGTACCTGATCATCAGCTACGTCTCCTCGCTCGCGATCAGGCAGATGGAGCGGCGCTATGCACCAGTTCACTGACATCCGTGCATGTAACGACGGGAAGGCCTGATGATCACATTCGAGAACGTCAGCAAGAGCTGGGGCGACAACCGCGTCCTGCGCTCACTCAACTTCGAGGTCGCGCGCGGAGAGAAGGTCTCCATCATCGGACCTTCCGGGTCGGGCAAGACCACCATTCTGCGCATCCTCATGACACTGGAGACCCCAGACGATGGACTGGTGACGATCGACGGTGAAACACTGTGGGACGCCCGCGACGGCAAGAAGTGCAAGGAGACCAGGGCGCTACGCGCCACCCGGAGCAAGGTCGGCATGGTCTTCCAGCAGTTCAACCTGTTCCCGCACATGACCGCGTTCGAGAACATCATCGAGGCACCGGTGCACGTTCTCGGCATGTCGAAGGCCGAGGCCTCCACACGCGCCCGCGACCTGCTGGAGATGGTCGGGCTGAGCGAACACGCAGACCACAAGCCGCACAAGCTCTCCGGCGGACAGCAGCAAAGGGTCGCGATCGCGCGTGCCATGGCGATGCGCCCCTCGGTGCTGCTGTTCGACGAGCCGACGTCGGCACTGGACCCCGAACTGATCGGCGACGTGCTCGGCGTGATCCGCGACCTCGCCAACGACACCGACATGACGATGCTGATGGTGACCCACGAGATGCGCTTCGCCGAGGAGATCTCCGACCGGGTGGTGATGTTCGATTCGGGAACCGCGATCGAGACCGGCCCGCCCGCGCAGGTGCTGAGAAATCCGACGCACGAGCGCACCCAGCGTTTCCTGCATGCCGTGCTCGACCGCTGACCGTATTTCCGCCGGGATTCCACCCGTCGGCGCCGCGGCGCTCTACCCTGGCGGCATGGGTATCGCACCGCGGGTCAACGGGGCGGCTCCGCCCGATGTGCCGTTGTCGGAGATCAACCTCGGGTCGTGGGACTTCTGGGCACTCGACGACGACATCCGCGACGGCGCGTTCGCCACGCTGCGCCGTGAGGCCCCCATCTCGTTCCACCCGGCGTTCGACACCGAGGAGGGTTTTCCGCAGGGTGCGGGCCACTGGGCGCTCACACGCCACGACGACGTGTTCTACGCCAGCAGGCACCCCGAGTTGTTCAGTTCGGCGTCGGGGATCGTCATCGGTGATCAAACCCCGGAACTCGCAGAGTATTTCGGCTCGATGATCGCCATGGACGATCCGCGACACACGCGGCTGCGCAACATCGTCCGCAGCGCGTTCACCCCGCGGGTGCTCGCCGTCATCGAGGATTCGGTGCGTGACCGGGCCCGCAGGCTCGTGGCCGGCATGGTCGATCGCAATCCCGACGGCCACGCCGAACTGGTCACCGAACTTGCCGGACCGCTGCCGCTGCAGATCATCTGCGACATGATGGGCATCCCGGAGAGCGACCACCAACAGATCTTTCACTGGACCAACGTGATCCTTGGCTTCGGCGACCCCGATCTGACAACGGATTTCGACGAGTTCGTCACCGTCGCGATGGACATCGGCGCATATGCCACCGCGCTGGCCGACCAACGTCGCTCGGCGCCGGCCGACGACCTGACCACAAGCCTGGTGCAGGCCGAGGTCGACGGGGAACGGCTCACCTCGGCCGAGGTCGCGTCGTTCTTCATCCTGCTGGTCGTCGCGGGCAACGAGACCACCCGCAACGCGATCAGCCACGGCGTTCTCGCACTCACCCGCTACCCCGAACAACGCCGGTTGTGGTGGTCACGCTTCGACGAACTCGCCCCCACCGCGGTCGAGGAGATCGTGCGCTGGGCATCGCCGGTGAGCTACATGCGCCGCACCGTGACCCGCGATACCGAACTGGCCGGCACAGCGCTTCCGGCCGGGTCCAAGGTCACGCTGTGGTACGGCTCGGCGAACCGCGACGAGACGAAGTTCGACAACCCGTGGATGTTCGACGTGCAGCGCCATCCCAATCCGCACGTGGGATTCGGCGGCGGTGGCGCCCACTTCTGCCTGGGCGCCAACCTCGCGCGGCGCGAGATCACCGTGCTGTTCTCCGAACTGCACCGCCACCTGCCCGACATCGTCGCCACCGAGGAACCCGACCGTCTGCAATCGGCATTCATCCACGGCATCAAGCGCCTTCCGGTCGCGTGGCGCTGAGCCGGCTGCTCGGGATTTCTAGTCGGAAACTGCCGCCAATTCCGGCGCAAGCGCCACCAGGACACGCGCCGAGTCTTTCGGTACCGTCATGTCCAGCCCGGTGAGTTCCTTGAGCCGACGGATTCGTTTCATCACCGTGTTCCGGTGGCAGAACAGTTCGGCCGCAGTCGCACTCACATCGCCATTCCCGGCGAAGACACTGATCGTCTCCATCAAGACTTTCAACTCGGCGGGTCGGCAGTCGCGTAGCGGACCCCGAATCGATTCCTCCAGCACGGGCAGACGAGAGTGCAAGGCGGCTCCCGCCACCAGAGGCCAGACATCCGCGGCAGTTGCGGGACCGATGTGGTCAGGATGCATGGACAGGGCTATCTCGCAGGCGATCTGAGCCGCGGACCTCAGCTGAGAGACTCCCCGGTGGAGCGGCGAAACGCCGCATCGCACCGGTTTCAGATCCGCGTACTCCGGGTCCGAAGTGCATCCATCGGGTACACCGTCGAGCTCGCTACCGACGACGTCGGCCACCCACACCGCCACGATGCACTGGCCCATCGCATAGGTGTAGGCCAGCCTGCCACGCCGACGGAGTCGCTCGGCAAACTGCTGTAAGGGCGTGCCCTCAGACGCCAGAGCCGCAGCAACCCAGATGCCGTCGGTCTCGCGGATCGAGAGCGCCTGCCCCGCCCGTGCGATGAATGTCAACGACGGGTACTCGTCGGTGACCAACTTCGCCAACAGCGATTGCACGCTCAGTGACCGTTCCTGGGCGATGGCGATCACCTCGTCGAAGTAAGCTGCGTGGATACGCCCGGCGAATCCGTCGACCACACGCCACACATCTTCGGCGTGTTCGGCCAACACGGCAGCGTCGTCATCCTCCGCCAACTCGCGAAAAGCCGCCCACAGCACCGAGAAATCCCGGTGTATGGCGGCGGTCAGTTTCTCCGACTCGACGCCCTGCGAGGCGCGCCGCACGCCGAGCTCACGGGTGATGCGGAGATCCTCCTCGCTGGTGGGTGTGCCTCGAAGCTGTCTGAGCAGCATCGTGAAGGCGGCGCGCGAACTCTCACGGAGGTCAGCGGTCTCCACCTTCGAGTCATAGAAGCGCCGCCCGTCATCGACCTGCGCCATGAACGCATCGACCAGTTGGTCGCGGTGGTCGGTCACGCTGTTGATCAACTCCATCCAGCGGCTGCGTGACCACTGGCCGGCATCGGACGATTTGCGCATGAACGTCACCGTAGTGGTCACATGTGCACGTGCACACGGATAACTCGCATTTTCGGTGCATCATGCGGCTGGTTCGATGCGCGTGCATCACATACATTGTGACCGGGCGCAGTTTTCAGGAAACACCAAGGCGCACCACACCATTCTTCAAAGATCGCCTACACCGCATCGCGCGATATGACCCAGTGCCGTCGGCTGTCAACCGGGCGACCGATGGATGACTCGACCGAGCTTTTACAGCAGACGAGAGTGAATGAATTGGTAATGAGCAGCACCTTGATCACCGGAGGCACGATCGTCAACGCCACCGGCACCTGTACCGCGGACGTACTGGTCGATGGCGAGCGGATCGCGGCCGTCTTCGCCCCTGGGACATCGCTGGGTAATCACCCTCCGGTGGTAGACCGCACCATCGACGCCACCGGCAAGTACGTCATTCCCGGCGGCGTGGACGCCCACACCCACATGGAGATGCCATTCGGGGGCACGAACGCTTCCGACACCTTCGAAACGGGGACGCGGGCCGCGGCCTGGGGTGGCACCACGACGATTGTCGACTTCGTCGTCCAGAAGGCCGGGGAGAACCCTCTGGTTCAGTACGAACGGTGGCAGGAGAAAGCCGCCGGAAAGTGCGCCATCGACTACGGATTCCACCAGATCCTCAGCGACGTGGACGATTCCTCGTTGTCCGCCATGGACGAACTGGTCCGCGAAGGAGTCACCAGCTTCAAGTTCTTCATGGCCTACAAGGGCGTCTTCCTGTCCGATGACGGTCAGATCCTGCGTGGCATGCAGAAAGCGAGAGACAACGGCGCCTTGATCATGATGCACGCCGAGAACGGCAGTGTCATCGATGTCTTGGTCCAACAATCCGTCGCACGCGGTGACACTTCGCCCTACCACCATGGGTTGACCCGGCCGTGGCAGGCCGAGGCCGAGGCGACACATCGCGCCATCATGCTCGCCGACATCACCGGCGCCCCGCTCTACATCGTGCACGTCAGCGCAAAACAAGCAGTCGAACAGATCGCCATGGCACGCGACAACGGGCGCAACGTCTTTGCCGAAACCTGCCCGCAGTACCTCTACCTGTCGCTCGAAGAACACCTCGGGGCGCCTGGTTTCGAAGGCGCGAAGTGGGTCTGCTCGACACCGTTGCGATCTCGCGCCGAGCACCACCAGCAGCACATGTGGCAGGGCCTGCGGACCAACGACCTGCAAGTTGTCTCGACCGACCACTGTCCGTTCTGTATGAGGGGGCAGAAAGAACTGGGGCGCGACGACTTCTCCAAGATTCCCAACGGAATCGGCTCAGTCGAGCATCGGATGGACCTGCTCTACCAAGGTGTCGTGCTCGGCGAGATCTCACTCCCCCGGTGGGTCGAGATCTGTTCGACGACACCGGCGCGCATGTTCGGTATGTACGGCAGGAAGGGCGTCATTCAACCGGGCGCCGACGCCGACATCGTCATATACGACCCGAAGGGCAAGACCCGCATCAGCGCCGAGACCCACCACATGAACATCGATCATTCTGCCTGGGAGGGTTTCGAGGTCGACGGGCACGTCGACACCGTCTTGTCGCGGGGACGGGTCATCGTCGACGAGAACAGTTTTCACGGCCAGGCGGGCCACGGCGAGTATCTCAAGCGCAGCCTCAGCCAGTACCTCATCTAGCCACAACCGGTCGCGCTTTCACGCAAGGAAAGGTCTGTCAATGCATTTCGGCATCGTGCTCCAACCCGATCCGCCTGCGTCACGCGTGGTGGAGCTGGCGGTCGCCGCTGAGAACAGAGGGTTCGATTACGTCTGGACCTTCGACTCGCACCTGCTGTGGCAGGAGCCTTACGTCATCCACAGCCAGATCCTGTCGGCCACGCGCAACATCATGGTCGGCCCCATGGTCACCAATCCGCTGAGCCGCGACGTCACGGTCACGGCTTCGACCCACGCCACCTTGAACTCGATGTTCGGCAACCGCACCGTGTGCTCCATCGGACGCGGGGACAGCGCCGTACGGACCTTGTCCGGAAAGCCGTCGTCACTGGCGACCCTGCGAGCAGCGGTCAAGGTGATCTCGGATCTGGGGAATGGACGCCCGACCGAGATCAACGGCACCACAGTGCAAATCCCCTGGGCGTCGAAGTCGACCCTCGATGTGTACGTCGGTGCGTACGGTCCCAGGGCACTCGATCTGTGCGGTCAGGTAGCCGACGGCTTCCTCCTCCAGCTGGCCGACCCCGACATCACCAAATGGATGATCGAACGGGTCAAGAACGCCGCGGCAGATGCCGGACGCAACCCCGATGACATCAAGGTCTGTGTCGGCGCACCGGCCTACATCGGCGACGACCTCGAACACCAGCGCGATCAATGCCGCTGGTTCGGTGGGATGGTCGGCAACCATGTCGCCGACATCGTCGCCAGGTACGGCAGCAGCGGGGCAGTCCCCCAGGCGCTCACCGAATACATCAAAGGTCGCGTCGGTTACGACTACAACGAACACGGCCGCGCCGGTAACTCCCACGCCGATTTCGTACCGGACGAGATCGTCGACCGGTTCTGCATCCTGGGACCCGCACCGTCTCACATCTCGAAACTGCAGGAACTGCAGAAGCTCGGTGTCGACCAGTTCGCCATCTACCTGCAGCACGACGGCCAGGACCACACGCTGGCCGAGTACGGCAGAGCGATCATCCCCGTGATCAACCGCCCCGCCGACGCCATCCTCACCTAGACATTCGACGAGACAGGTAACCCCCCGATGACCGTGATCAGAGCAGCAATCACTCAGGTTGAATGGACCGGCGACGAGGAGTCGATGGTCGCCAGGCACGAGGCCCTGGCCCGCCGCGCCGCCGAGGCCGGCGCGCAGATCATCTGTTTTCAGGAGCTCTTCCACGGGCCGTACTTCGGTATCGTGCAAGACGCCAAGTACTACGAATACGCGCAGGCGGTTCCTGGCCCGCTCACCGAGCGGTTTTCAGTACTCGCCAAAGACCTCGGAGTCGTACTGATCCTGCCGGTCTACGAAGAAGAGATGCCGGGCGTCTACTACAACACCGCAGCTGTGATCGATTCCGACGGAACATATCTCGGAAAGTACCGAAAGAACCACATCCCCAACGTCGATCGGTTCTGGGAGAAGTTCTACTTCAAACCCGGCAACCTCGGTTATCCGATCTTCGACACCGCGGTCGGCAAGGTCGGCGTGTACATCTGCTACGACCGGCATTTCCCCGAAGGCTGGCGCGAATTCGGCCTCGCCGGAGCCGAAATCGTCTTCAACCCTTCGGCCACCAAACCCGGTTTGTCCAACCGCCTCTGGGAACTCGAACAGCCCGCTGCAGCCGCCAACAATCAGTACTTCGTGGCCGCCAACAACCGGATCGGTACCGAGAGCGAAGAATTCGGCGATGACGCCGTCACGTTCTACGGCAGTTCGTACTTCGTGGACCCCCGCGGCAACTACGTCGGCGAGGTGGCCTCGGAGAACGCCGAGGAAATCGTCATCCGCGACCTCGACCTCGCGATGGTACGAGCGGTGCGCAACGATTGGCAGTTCTATCGCGATCGCCGCCCCGAATCCTACGAGACCATCCCGGCGCGTTAGGACGAGCGGACAGATGGCCTCCCCAATTGCCCTCGACGCACACGGGCACACCCTGGAACCTTCGTTGTACAACGAGGATCTGCGGCCCATCCATCCTCACATGCGCACCTGGACGAGTCGCGTCTATCTGACCCTGTGGGTCGCGATGTGCATGAACCCGGCCACATGGACGCTCGCGGCCTCGCTCATCGCGTTGGGGATGAACTGGATTCAGGCCCTGCTCACCATCGTGTTGGCGAACCTCATCGTGCTGATTCCGATGCTGCTCAACAGCCACGCCGGCGCCAAGCACGGGATCAGCTTTCCGGTGTTCGCCCGTGCGGCCTACGGCGTGCGCGGGGCGAATCTTCCTGCCGTGATGCGCGGGCTCGTTGCGTGCGGTTGGTTCGGCATCCAGACATGGTTCGGCGGTCTCGGTCTCAACCTCGCGCTCGGTGCAGCGATCGGACCGTCCTGGTCGCAGGCCGAACCGGTCGACCTCGGATTCATCGGAACGGTTCCGATCACGACCTTGGTGTGTTACGCCATCTGCCTCGTCGTCCAAGTGGCGGTCATCTACAAGGGTTTCGAATCCCTGCGCCGATTCCAGGCAATCGCCGCGCCGATCGTGGTCGGCGCCGTGATGATCCTGATCGTGGTTCTCCTGTTCAAGACCGGCGGCAACCTCGGACCCGTCGTGTCGCAGCCCTCGCATCTGGGCTGGGGAGCGCATTTCTGGCTGGCGGTGTTCCCGATCAGCCTCATGGCCAATATCGCCTTCTGGTCGACGCTGTCGCTCAACATGCCTGATTTCACCAGGTTCGCCGAGAACATGAAGGCACAGCGGCGTGGCCAGTCCTGGGGCCTGCCCACAACCATGCTCGTCGTGTCACTGATGGCGATCATTGCCACATCGCTCGCCGCGCAGCACTACGGAGTACCTGCCGGGGACCTGTGGAACCCTGATGTCCTGGTGTCCCACTTCGGCAGTCGCATCGCCGTTTTCGTCGGCGCACTGGCCATCGTCGTCTCCAGCGTGCAGACCAACATGGCGGCCAATCTGGTCAGCCCGGCGTTGGACTTCGCCAACGCGTTACCCAAGCTCATCACCTTCCGTCGAGGAGTAGTGGTGTCGGTGGCTCTCGGCACGCTCTTGCTGCCCTGGAAGCTGCTTGCCAGCCCCGAGACCTACGTGTTCGTCTGGCTGGGCTTCTACGGCGGCATCATGGGTGCCGTGGGAGGCGTGCTGGTGTCCGACTACTGGCTCGCCCGCAAAACCGAACTGCGCGTGCCGGAACTGTTCACGCTCGAGGGGCACTACCACTTCACCAGGGGGTGGAACGTCCGCGCGGTGATCGCAACGGCCGTAGGCGCATTCGTCGCGGTGGGCGGAGCCTACTCAGCGCTCGGCCCAGACGGGAAGAAGACCGGCCCCTTCCCCGCCGACGGAGTGGTCCCGCTGCTCAGGCCGCTCTACGACTACAACTGGGTGGTGGCCTTCCTGGTTGCGATGTTCGTCTACTGGTTGTTGGCGGCACACCGACGGAAACGCCACAGCACCGTGCCGTTTGACGCCGCACCCGAACCGGCGACTGTCAGATCCTGACCTCCGTTCGAGTGGCGAGGTACGCACGCTCGTCCTGGGCCGCAGGCGCCTGGGCAGCATCAGGCGCGCGGTGTCCGATCGGGCGCCGCACGCCCTCCCACCCGAGCGCCCACCACCACACCCGCGGCGAACGCGGTCACCAAGAGCACGACGATCACCCAGGCCAGCACGCTGGATCTGCCGACGAGGTCACTGAGGTTGCTCAGGATGAGTACGAGCGCGCCCACGAGCCCGATCAGGCCGAGCGCCGGTGCGATGCGCACCCGCCACAGCGACTGACCGCGGCGGTCGCGTGCGAAGAACACCAGCACCGCGACGCTGGTCGCCGTCATCAGCACCACGATGCCCACGGTCGTGGTGCCCGCGAACCACGTGTAGAACTGTGCGGCCGGGTCGAGGCCGAACACCACGGCGAGCAGAACACTGAGCGCCACCACGCCGGAGATCCACAGCGAGGCCGCGTGCGGCGACCCGTGTCTGCTGTGCGGCACACTCAGCGAGGCGGGTAGCACGTCGCGCTGCGACAACGCGAAAACGTAACGCGATGCGACGTTGTGGAACGCCAGGATGCACGCGAACAGGCTCGTGAAGTACAGCACCGTGATGATGTCGGCGCCGACGACGCCGATGTAGCGCTGCGCGGTGTCCCCCAGGAACGTGTCGCCGTCGTCGGTGGCGCGGGCGACGGCTGCGTCGTCACCCCAGCCCGAGATCAGTGACCAACTGGTGACGGCGTAGAACACGCCGATGAGGATCAGCGCGGCATAGGTCGCGCGGGGAATCGTGCGCTCGGGGGCGTGTGCCTCATCCCGGAAGATCGCCGTCGCCTCGAACCCAACGTAGCTGATGATCGCGAACAACAGGCCGATGCCCAACGAGCCGGAGAAGATTGCGCCCGGATTGACGATGCCAGACGACAGACCGTGATCACCGCCGCGGGCGACGATCACGAGATCCAGCACCAGAACGATCGCGATTTCCGCGGTGAGCAGCACCCCGAGCACCCGGCTCGACAACTCGATGTTGCGGTATCCGAGGTAGGTGGTGAGCGCGAATGCCGCCGCGGCGAACAGCCACCACGGCAGTGCGGGCCCACCGAGCAGTTCCACGACACTGGCGCCCGCCGGCCCCAGCAGGCCGTACACGCCCGCCTCCAACGCGACATAGCTGACCAGGGCGACGAAGGCGATGCCGATACCGGCAGGGAAGCCCAGCGCCTGCCGAACGTAGGAGAAGAAGGCCCCGGCCTCGTCGACGTACGGCGTCATCGCCGTGAAACCGACCGCGAACAGCAGCAACACCACCGTCGATGCGATGAAGGTGGCCGGAAATCCTGCGCCGTTGCCCGCGGCGAGCCCGAGCGGCACAACACCGCCGATCACGCCGAGCGGCGCGGCGGCGGCCACGACCATGAAGACGATCGCGGTCACGCCCAGATTGCCGCGCAACTGGCGTGAGGATGGTGGCTCGCCCAGGGATTCTGGAACCGTGGTGGTCTCGGACATCGTCGACCGTCCTTTGTCGGCAGCGTGAAGGGACGCGCGCAACATTGGTCCGTTCGCGCACCGGTCACCAGATCTCGGTTCAGCGTGCGCAAAACTCGGTCGTCGTCGCGAGCCCGCTGTCGGGTACCGATCGGCCGCGAGCTCCCGGACCTCACTCAGGCGAGGTGCGTGGTGAACCACTCCTGGATGCGTCGCCACGCGTCGGCCGCGGCCGTCGGGTCGTAACGGTCGCCGGTGTCGTTGAAGAACGCGTGATTGGCACCGGGTTCGGTGACCAGTTCGTGCACCAGGCCGGCCTTCTCCAGCGCCGCCCGCGCGACCGGTTCGGTGGCGTTGACCCGCTGGTCGAGCGCACCGTAGAACGCGAGCACCGCGACGTCCTTCGAACCGGCGAAGTCCGGGTCGTCCGGGGTCGGACCGTAGAACGGTACGGCGGCGGCCAATTGCGGTGTGCCCGCGGCGAGCAGGCGCCATACGAGTCCGCCGCCCATGCAGAAGCCGACCGCGGCGAGCTTGCGGTCGGGCGCGCGACGGGACAATTCGTCGATCCCGGACCGCAGGTTGGCGACAAACTCCTCCGGCGGGATCTTGCTCAACGCGGCGGTGGCATCGGCCGGGTCGGCGAACTGTCCCGTGCCGCCCTGCCCCGAGAGCAGATCGATCGCCAGCGCCGAGTACCCGATGCCGGCGAAGCGGCCTGCCACCGAGCGGATGTGGTCGGTGAGTCCCTTGTTCTCGTGGATCACGAGCACAGCGCCGCGGGCGTCGGGGGCCTCGGCCCATGCGCCCTGCAGTTCACCGGTCGGTCCGGCCCACGTCACCGCCGCGGTGGGCAGCGCAGTCTGCATGCCCGGCGGTTCCGCCGACGGCGGTTGCGTCTCGGTTGTCGGCGGACCTGCGGTGTCGGTGGTGTTCTCGGTCGTGGCCGTCGTGGTCTGTTCGCGTTCACTGCACGCGGCGATGACGGCGGTGGCCGCGGCCGTGCTCAGTCCGAGCAGGCCGAGCCTGCGCAGTGCTTCGCGCCGTGACATCAGTCCGTCGAGGTGATCGGTGGCGATTTCTTCTGCGATGTATCGCTGCAGCGGAGTCACTCTTGCGAGTATGCGCCGATATACCGCATCTCGGCTGTCAAACGGGAACTGTGAGACGCCTGGGGGGTTGATACTCGGTGGATGCGGTGGACACCGGATCCCGAGGCGCTTCGTGATCGCATCGCGGTGGTTGCCGGAGCCACGCGCGGAGCGGGCCGTGGCATTGCCGCGGCGCTGGGCGAAGCCGGCGCGACGGTGTACTGCACGGGCCGCAGCAGCAGGACCGGAACCTGTCGGTCGGACTACGATCGTCCCGAAACCATCGAGGAGACAGCGGAATTGGTGTCCTCCCTGGGCGGGAAAGGCATCGCCGTGCCGGTGGACCACCTCGAGGTTGCGCAGGTGCGCGCACTCGCCGAACAGATCGGCGAAGAGCAGGGCCGCATCGACATCCTGGTGAACGACATCTGGGGTGCGGAGATCCTCAAGGGTCCCCCCGCGACGTGGGGCAGGCCGATGTGGGAACACAACCTCGAAAACGGGTTGCGCCTCCTACGTCTCGGTATCGACACGCATCTGATCACGTCGCACTGCCTGCTGCCGCTGCTGGTCACTCGCCCGGGCGGACTGCTCGTGGAGATCTCCGACGGGACAACGGAATTCAATGCCGACAACTACCGGCTGTCGGTGTTCTACGACCTGGCGAAGACCGCGGTGAACCGCCTGGCCTTCAGCCACGGGCACGAACTCGCCGCGTACGGCGGCACCGCCGTCTCGGTGACGCCCGGCTGGTTGCGGTCGGAGATGATGCTCGACAACTACGGCGTGTGCGAATCGAACTGGGAGATGGCGCTCAACCCCGCACGCGGCGACGGTCAGCCGATCGCTCCCCCGGGCTTCTCCGAATCCGAGACACCCCGGTTCGTCGGCCGCGGTGTCGCCGCGATCGCCGCCGACCCCGCCCGGACGCGGTGGAACCAGCAATCGGTGACGTCGACGGAGCTGGCGCGCTGCTACGGGTTCACCGATGTGGACGGGCGCCTGCCCGACGCGTGGGCGCCCATGTGAAGTTTCAGGTGTTGTACACCAGACAGAACGGGTGACCGGCCGGATCGCGGAAAACCCGGAAGTCGTCCTCGCCGATGGCGTCGGTGACGCGGGTCGCGCCCAGCTCGAGTACCTGACGTTCGGCGGCGTCGGGATCGTCCACCAGGATGTCGAGGTGCAACTGCTGGGACCCCCGCGGGTCGGGGAACGTCGGCGGTTGGTGCTCGGGTGAGAGCTGGCAGGCCAGCCGTCGGCCCTGCGGATCTGTCACCACCACCCAGTCGCCCTCGTCGGCGGTGATCTCGCCGCCGATCAACCTGACGTAGAACTCGGCCAGACTGCGTGGGTCCCGGCTGTCGAGAACCACGGTGCGAAGAGTACCGATCATGGGTTCCGGGTTACCTCAACTTTCGCGGCGCAAACGTCGGTCATACGCTCCAGGCCAACCGGAACCGATCGGCGAGTTCCTCGGGCGGGAGCTCACCGAAGTTCTTCTGCTCGTACCGGCGAACGGCCAACACCGCGTCGACGATCTCGTCGCCGAGAATCCCCCGGATCAGTGGCGAGGCGTCCAGGGCGGGCAGGGTTTCGGCCTGGCCGCACGGCAGCAGTTCGGCGCCGGACTCGGTGCGTTGTGCGTCGGTGAGTGCCGACGGATCGACCGACACCTCGCGCGGCAGCGGAAGCCGGTTATCGATGCCGTGCAGGGCAAGGCCGAGGATCGTCGCGGTGGCCAGGTACGGATTGGCCGATGGGTCGATGACCTTGACCTCGACGTTGGCGCCGTGCGGATTGCTCGGTCCGCCGATGATGAATCGCACGGCGGCCTCGCGGTTCTCGGTACCCCAGCAGTTGTGTGCGCCGGCCCAGTGTCCCGGCTGCACGCGCAGACCCGACAGGACCGAGCCGCACAACACGCCCTGCGCGGCGGGTAACCCGGCCAGCAGACCTGCCACCGCGGACTCGCCTTCCTCGGTCATGCCGCGTGCGCCGTTGCCGCCGGAGAGCAGCGGTGTGTCGTCGCGGCACAGCGAAAAGTGCTGGTGGGAACCGGATCCCACGCCGCCGGCGAACGGTAGCGGCGACAGGCTGGCCCGCAGCCCGTGACGTCGCGCCACCCGCGCGACGATGATGCGCATCAAAATCAGCTGATCGGCCGCCGCCACCGGCGGCAGCGGCGCAAGCGAGATCTCGAACTGGTTGGCGCCGTACTCGGGGTGGAACTGCTCGATCGCCACCCCGGATGCGTTGGCCGAGTCGGTGACCTCGCGGACGAAACCCTCGAACTCGAGCAGGCCCGCGAGGCCGTACTGGGCCCACATCAGCGAGGGCAGGCGGGAGCCGTCGGGCCCGACGAGGACGAACTCCATCTCGTGGCCGACCTGCGCGGTGAGCCCGGCCGTCTCGAGCCGGTCCGCGACGCGCTGCAGGGCATATCTGCTGCAGTAGGGGTCGGGCGCGCCGTCCTGATCGAAGAAAGCGCCGGGCGCCCAGGCCAATCCGTCCCCGAGGATGCGCAATGCGCTGAGGTCGATGCGGATGCGCTGATCACCGACGACGCTGATCGCGTCGCTGAAGACGATGCCGACCTGGTCGATGGTGAAGGCGTGGAAGACCGGGCTCGCGCCCAGGCCCGGCTCGGCGAATGTGCTCATGCGCCGTAGCGGAACTGTTTTCGCGTGGATCAGCCCGGCCGGGTTGACGACCGTGCCGATCAGCGTCGCGACACCGTCGGATTCGAGCTGGGCGATGGCCGCTGCAGCGAGAGGTTTGCCTGACCGCGAAGTCACACAAGCCATTCTGCCGCGCCGCGGCGGGCGGCACAGCGCGAACTACAGAGTGATCTTGCAGCTCTGCCCAATGTCGAGGGTGCGCAGCATGCGGCCCATTCCCAGCCACATCGCGCACGACAGGGCCAGATCGGTCAGCAGCTCGGGGTCGAAATGCTCACCGGCGCGCGCCCAGAAATTCTCGTCGTCACGCAGCGCGGTGTGTTCGGTGGCGAAGCGGTGGGCGAACTCGGCCGCGACGCGCTCGGCCGGGCTGTACCCCGGCCAGGTGCGCCACTCGGCGGCGTGCACGTAGAGCTCCTCGTCGACGCCGGCGGCCGCACCCTCGCCGTCGCGGGTGTTCTGGCACACCACGCATTCGTTGTCGAGCGCGATCACCATGCGGGCCAGTTCACGCACCCGCATGGGGAGCCTGCCCTTGGTGTAGACCGCGTGGGTGTAGTTGGCCATGGCGGTGCCGATGTCGGGTGAGCGCTGAATCCAGCCCGCCACGTCGTCGTCGGGGAAATCTCCGATCCGGCTCATGACCGGATCGTACGCGCGTCTCTGCCGATCTGGAACAGGTTCTAGTTTCATGCGCGCTCGATCGGCGCGAGCGTGCGCGAACTGCTGAGATTCTGCGGCGTGGCGGGGTGCAGACGCGCACGTTCGCGGTGCCAGGTGAGGTGCCCAGACCCGCGCACGTTCGCGGTGCGGGTCAGGCGGCGGGGCCGGCGGCGGAGGCGAGTTCGGCGCGGTCGTCGGACCAGTCACGTTGGACGAGCATCCGGTGGGCGATGCGTTCGAGCGCGGCCTCGACCTGGACGCGGTCGGGGCGACCTTCGAAGGACGGGGACTTCTCGAGCTTTTCGATGATGCGCCCGACGAGTGCGGTGGAGACCGCGTCGACCTGGCTCAGGCCGGCCTGGGTCAGCCACAGCCGATCCCCCGTGCGCAGCGCGTATCCGCCCGTGACGAGACGGTCGAAGATCGGCTCGAACACCTCGTAGGGAACGCGCAGGCGTTCGGCGATCGCGGTGAGCGTGGCCGAGCCGAACACCTGACTGTGCCGGTAGATCTGCAGCAGTGCCCACAGTCCCGCGACGTCGAGATCGCAGCCCGGGCAGCCCGCGACCGTGCGCAACCGGATCTCCGGAGAGTGGCGCATGATCCGGCTGATCGCGGTCTCCAGGACCTTCTCGGCAGGCTCGGTGCTCGGCATGCCGAATCCCTCGCCCAGGTCGACCGCTGCGGTCGGATCCAGCTCCTGCAGCGGCACCTCCTTGAGGAACAGCGACACCACGAAACCCAGCAGCGCGACCGGCGCGGCGCACAGGAACACCAACCCGAGCGAGTCGGCATATGCCTCGACGATCGGGGCGGCGATATCGGGTGGCAACTCGTGCAGCACCTTGGGCGACTCCCCCGCCGCGGGCGGTGCGCCGCTTTCGGCGATGGCCGTGACGAGCCTGCTCGAGAGGAAGTTGGCGAACAGCGACCCGAAGATCGCGGCGCCGAACGAGCTGCCGATGGTGCGGAAGAACGTCACACCTGAGGTCGCGACGCCGAGATCGTCGAAGCGCGACGTGTTCTGCACCGTGAGGATCAGCACCTGCATGCACAGGCCGATGCCTGTGCCGAGGATGAACAGGTACAGCGACTGCAGCACGAACGGGGTGGTGGCGTCCATGCGCGACAGCAGCAGGAAGCCCACCACCATGATCGCCGTGCCCATGACGGGAAAGATCTTGTACCGGCCGGTGCGGCCCACCAGGGCGCCGCTGCCGGTCGAGGTGATGAGCAGGCCGGCCACCATGGGCAGGGTGCGCAAACCGGACTCGGTGGCCGACACGCCGTCGACGAACTGCATGAACGTCGGCAGGAACGTGAGTGCGCCCAGCATCGCGAAACCCACGATGAACGACAGCACACAGCACACCGTGAACACCGGGCTGCGGAACAGGCGCATCGGCAGGATCGGTTCGGCCGCACGGGTTTCCGCACGGACGAACAGCACCAGCGCGATGATCGAGCCGATGAACAGGCCGATGATCATCGGCGAGGTCCATGCGTATTCGCCGCCGCCCCAGCTGGTGGCCAGCGTGAGGCCGGATGCACCGAGACCCACGAACAGGATCCCGACGTAGTCGATCGCGGGCCTGCGGCCCGAGCGCACCAGCGCCGGGATGGCGCCTGCGGCGATGACCAGCACGAGGATGCCGACGGGAACGTTGATCCAGAACGCCCAGCGCCAGGACATGTGGTCGGTGAAGAACCCGCCGAGCAGCGGCCCGATCACGGTCGTGACGCCGAACACCGCCCCGAGCGCCCCCTGGTAGCGCCCGCGGTCGCGCAACGGGATCACCTCACCGATCAGCGCGGTCGCGGTCACCATCATCGCGCCGCCGCCGATACCCTGCAGTGCGCGTGCGGCCACGAGCATGGTCATCGAACCCGACAGACCGCACAGCACCGACCCGGCGAGGAAGAACAGCACCGCGGCCTGGAACACCACCTTGCGGCCGAACAGATCGCCCACCTTGCCGACCACCGCGGTGACAATGGTCGAGGCCAGCAGATAGCTCGTCACCACCCAGGACTGATGACCTGCTCCCCCGAGGTCGGCGACCACGGTCGGCAGCGCGGTCGCGACGATCGTCTGGTCGAGGGCCGCCAGCAGCATGCCGAACAGCACCGCGAGGAACACGAGGTTGCGCCGACGCGGCGTGAGCAGCAGCTCCGGCGGCTGCGGCGGGGCACTCGCTGGTGAGCTCGTCATGACGTCCTTTCACGCATCCGGCAAACCGCCGGCTCGATATGGAGTCATATCGTTAGTTCAGCTATGGAAGTTACAGCACGCATGACACCGCCCCGGGCAACCGGCGGTCTACCGGCTACCCGAGGCGGTGATGGGCGAAACCGAGCGAGTTCTCGGTCAGGCGCTACCCGGAGGCCGGGAAACGCATTGCGCGGCATAGAGCGCGTCGCCGAGCTTGTCCATGAGCTGCAGTTGGGTCTCGAGGTAGTCGATGTGCGTCTCCTCGTCGGCGAGGATCTGCTCGAGGAGCCGGGCCGACGTCGCATCCTGCTTCTCGCGGCACAGCACGATGCCGGGCTTCAGACGCTCGAGCACCTCGTACTCGATCGCCAGGTCGGCCTCGAATTGTTCACGGAGCGTCTGACCCACGCGCAGCGAAAACAAGCGCTGGTAATTCGGCAACCCGTCGAGCAGCAGAATTCGATCGGTGATCGTTTCCGCGTGCCGCATTTCTTCGAACGATTCGGCACGCGTATGTTCGGCCAGTTCGGTGAATCCCCAGTTGTCCTGCATTTTGGAATGAAGAAAATACTGGTTGATGGCCGTCAGTTCGCTCGTCAATTGCTCGTTGAGCAATTTCAGAACATCCGGGTCCCCTTGCATGGTCACTCCTAGACACCTTGAGGGCTGATCAAGTGGTGCTGTTTTGCCGTGCACTCTCAATGTAGTGCAGAAAGCCCTTTGTGAGGCAACGCTTAACGCCGTTGTCGGCGAGTCCCGGCCGCGGTGCGCGGTCACCGGACGGCGCGCGACTGGGCCGAGAGGGCTGTGGCCACGAAGGCTGGACTGCCTTGCCTAAGTAAGGTTAGACTCCGCTAACCATGACTCAGGCAGGTGTGGAAAGGCCCGGTGAATGAGCGAGTACGATTTGCACTCGCTCATCCTTGCCTGCGATTTCCGCGTCGATGATGTCGACGACATGTGGAAATGGATGAACAAACACCGCGACGGCCTCAAATCGATCGGGGCGCACCATGTGGTGCTCTACAAATCGATCTGGGAACCGGGCCGCGTCCTTGTGACCATCGGCATCCGGCAGGCACGTTCGATACGCGAATTGCTGCGATCGCCCGAAATCTTCGAATGGTTCGACAAGTCCGGCGTCCAAGACATACCTCCCATTTTCGGCGGCGAGGTGGTCGAGAAAATCGACCTCGGTGAACCGACCCCGGAAACGCACGTCGCCGGTGTCATCGTCGGCGCGGTCGCACCCGTCGACGACGTCTCCACACTCATGCGGAAAGTGCACGACGGCCTCGCGCGATTCGCCGGCAGCGGCATCCGCAAGATCTGGGTCTACCGGGCGCTCGACGACGGCAACGAGGTCATGATCCTGCAGGAGATCGAGAACGAGGTCAGCGCACGCCAGTGGATCTCGCATCCCGACGCGGCCGCGGAGTGGATGACCAACGCCGGATTCGGCCCGTACCCCAGCCTGTTCGTCGGGAAGCTGGCGCACATCATGACCGTCGAAGGGCAGGTGTAGCGGTCATGTTCGTCTGCCTGTGCACCGGCACCACCAGCCACGTGGTCAACGAGATCGTGGCGGGCGGCGCGACCACCTCGAAGGAGGTGGCCGAGGCGTGTGGGGCCGGCGGTGACTGCGGCCGCTGCAGGCGCACCATCCGCGCGATCATCTCCGCGCATCTGGGCGGCCACACGGCACACCACAACGGCTGCCCGACGCGCGCGAGCGGTTAGCTGCCTGCCGCACCCTTGCGGCCGGTGAACGCCGCGAGCGCCTCAGCGTTGGCCGCGGCGCCCACGAGCTCGACGAACAACTCGCTCTCGCGGCGGGTGGCCGCCGCGATGGCCTCACGCACCGGGGCGACCATTGTCTTCTTGACCGCCTGCAGGCTGGTAACCGGTTTGGCGGCAAGGATTTCGGCGTGCCTGCGGGCCTCGGTGAGCAGATCGCCCGGTGTGCAGACCTTGAACACCAGGCCCATCTCCTTGGCCTCCGCGGCGCTGATCCACTCCGAGGACATCAGCAGCCAGGCCGCGTTCTGCCTGCCGATCAGGCGCGGCATGAGATAGGACGACGCCGCCTCCGGCGCCACCCCCAGGCTGGTGAACGGGCATTTGAGCCGCGCGGTGTCGGCCATGAACACCAGGTCGGCGAAACCGAGGATCGTCGCGCCGATCCCCACGCCCACGCCGTTGACCGCACACAGCAACGGCTTGGGGAAATCGGCGAGCGCCTCGATCATGCCGTAGAACCCGTGCTCCCCCGGTGTGAAATCCGGGTTGGCGATCCGTGTCTGCATCTCGACCAGGTCGTTGCCCGACGAGAATGCCCGTCCGGCGCCGGTGAGCAGGACCACCGAGACCTCCGGATCCCCGCCCGCGGCCAGCAGGGCGTCGGTCACCTCGTCGTAGAGCGCTTCGTTGAACGCATTGAGCGCGTCGGGACGGTTGAGGGTGAGCGTGCGAACCCGGTTGCTGTCGTCGATCTGCAGGTTCAACGTTTCTCCTCGGGTGGGCTCGTCGACGGCTGAAGAATCGGTGCCTGTGAAGCAGCAGCCTAACTAGAACACGTTTCACTCGCGGCGGCGGGTGCGGAGAACGGCGAGCGCCAGACATAGCGACTCGTCGGCACCGTGTCGATGTTGCTGCTCGCGCCGAACGCGTCGGTGCTCGCCACCATGGCCTGCATGCGCCGGGACAGGTCCTCGTCGTCGGCCGCGCCGAAGAACGCGTGCAGATCCGCCACGGCCTGCGGTGGGAACAACTCCTCGACGATCCCGTCGATCGCCGGTGCGTCCGCGGTGAGCGCGCGCACCACGGTGTTCTGGACATAGCCGAACGTGGCCTGGGTTTCGATGGCCACCGGGGTGTGGTCGACGTGCCAGCGGTGCAGCCAGGTCGCGGCGTCGAGGTCGGGGGGCCTGCGCAGCAGCGCGATGTTGGCCAACGCGTCGGTACGGCGCCCCGGCGTCAGGCCCGCCCGGAGGTCCGGTGGCGGCAGCGGCTCCGATTCGGTCACCAGATACGCTGCGGCCGAGTCGCATTCGGCACCGAGGAGGTCAAGCGCGGCACGCAGCTGTTCTCCGTGATACTGCTGCACCCATACGCTGGCGAGTGCCACGACCGGAGGATCGAGCGTCGTCAGGGTCATCAGCGAATCGCGCACCGGTGCGTCACGGATGTTGAGAACCAAGCCGGGAAGCCCGATTTCGAGCAGTTCGGCGCTGACGTCTTGGACCATCCGCGCACACCAGGCGTCGTCAGCGCGCGCGGACCGCATTGTCACGATGACCTTTTCCACGCTGCGAACCTAGCCCACCGCGCCGCGTGAGCGCCGATGCCCCACTTCCGGTCGCGCTCAGGCGAGAATGGTCACGTGCAGACGGGCGGACCAGCAGCCGACGCTTTGCGGTTGAGCACGCCAGACCCCGGTGCGGTGGCGCGCAGCCTCGTCGGTGCCCTGGCGATGACCGCGGCGGCCCTGGCGCTGGCATCCCCGCCCGCAGCGATGTGGACGCTGGGCGCCGGGGTGATCGCAGGTGCGGTCGCGCTGCAGCGCAGCCCCGGCGGTCGAGTACCGCTGGTGGTGACGGCGTCGCTGGAGATGGCCATCGTCGTGGCGCTCGCGGTACTGACCGGATCGCACGACGTCGTGTTCGTACTCGCGGTGGCCGCATGGTGTTTCGCGGCGGGCATGCAGTGGTCAGTCGGGGCGAACGCCGGGTTGATCGCCTCGGCGGCGAGTTCGTTGCTGGTGATCGCACCTCCCGACGGGCACGCGACGGCGCCGACCGCTTTCGACGGGCTGCTGGCACCGTTGCTGGTCTTCGGTGCGGGCGTGCTGCAGGCCGTGCTGATCGCGACCCTGCCGCCGCACCGCTGGCGGGTGCAGCGAGAGGGCCTCACCCGCGCGTACCGTTCGCTGGCGACCGACGCGCGCAACGTGGCCGCCGACCGCTCGGCCGACGTGGACGACGCACCGCTGACCTGGCTGCGTGAGGTGTTCGCCGACAGGGAGGCCGCCCAGCGGTCGCGAGCCAACTACGGCGGGTACCAGGTCCCCGAGCGCATCGCGGTGACACTCGCCGAGTTGCGCGCGGCGTACGCCGAGCCCGCATCGGACGCCCCGGGTGTGCCCCGGCTGCTGGCGGCCGCGGCCGCGCTGCTCGACGCGATCGCCGACCAGGGACACACCGCGCGCCGCGACGCCGAGCATGCCCTCGTGCGGGTCGACAGCGCGGTGGCCGCGGTCGACGGCCCGGAAAAGGCGCTCGCGCAACGCCTCGGCGACCTATTGCGCGAGGCGGCCGTGCTGCGGTTCGGTCAGCTGCACCGACCCGACCTGATCGGCTCGCTGGCGTCGGCGCCTTCGGTCGTCCGGTCACACCTGAGGTGGACCTCACCGATCCTGCGGCACGCCGTGCGGCTTTCGGCGGCCACCGCACTCGCCGCGGTGGCCGCGCGGTTCGGCGGTGTCGAACACGGCCACTGGATCGCGCTGACCGTTCTGGTGGTGCTGCGGCCCGAGACCGCGCACACCTACACCCGGTGCGCGGGCCGCATCGCGACACTGGCCGCGGGTGTCACGGTCGCCTCCGGGCTGACCCTGATGTGGCAGCCCGAGGCACTTCCCGCGGCGGCGTGCGCGCTGGCCCTCGTGGCGCTGGGCTACTGGCTGTCGCGGTTCGGTTATCTCGCGGTCGGCGTACCGCTCGGGGCCGCGCTGATGTTCTTCCTCGGTGTCGGCGGCGCCGCCGAATGGTCGGGTCTCGCCGACCGTCTCGTCGAGATCCTGATCGGCGGCGGGCTGGCGGTGATGGCACATGTGGCGCTGCCCGACCACGGGCTCATCCGGTTACGGCAACGTGCCGGCGAGCTGCTGATGACCGAGATCGACTACGCGGCAATGGTGGTGCGCGCGTTCGTGCACGAGATCGACCATCCCGCCGAGGCGCTGTCGGCGGCATGGCAGCGCGCGTTTCGGGCCAGGGCCGCGTTCGAGGCGGCCTGGGGCGCCGCGCGGCTGGACTCGCCGACGCTGCGCCGGTGGCTGCGGTCCTACCGCACCGCGCTCAACTCGGTCACCAGTGCGTGTACGACGCTGGAGAACAATCTGCCGACGCATCCGTCGTCGGCGCTGCACCCCGATTTCGTGGCCGCCGTCGACGACTACGTGACCGCGCTGCGCGGTGCGCCGCCGAGCCCGGCCGTGCCGTGGAGCCTCGACACCGGCGAACTGGCCGCGGCACTGCGGCGCGTGCAGGAGGTGGCGTCGACGCTGGCCGCGGACAACGGGGCCGCCCGCATCCTCGTCGGTGAGCTGTCGACCATCACGCGCAGCCTGATCGGCATCTCGATCGACCGGGTCACCCCGGCCGGCGAGTCGTCGTGATTTCCGGTGTGGGCGTCAGCCGCGCGCCCACTTCGGCGGGATGAACACGCCCTCGGCTTCGGCCGTGATGCCCGCGGCGTCGCGAACATGGCCGACGGCAAAGGTTTTGATGCCGTCGGTGCGGGTGATCCACCCCTCGGCCCGCAGGTCGCCGAGCGGCGTGGCGCGCAGGTAGCGGATGGTCAGTGTCCCGGTGAACCGCGGCGTGAGCGGATCGTTGGCCGCCACCTCGCCGAGCACATGGTCGAGGACCATGGCCACGATGCCGCCGTGGACGTGGCCCGGCGGGCCTTCGTAGGCCGCACCGAGGTGGAAATCCGTGGACATCACGCCGTCGTCGTGACGGACCATCCGCAGGGGCGGCGCGATCGCGTTGCGGATCCCGATCGCCGGGTTGCCCCACGGCATGCGGTCACCGTCGGAGGTGATGCGCACGCCGAACGGGCCGTCGATCTGCCTGGCGCGCAGGAGTTCGGTCGCGGCCTCGATGTGCGCCTTGGCGGCTGCGACGTCGTCGGCGTCCACCTCCGAACGGATTGTCGCGTCGACGAGTTCGCGCACCGACTGCGCCAACGGTTCGTAGGTCGCCCGCAACCGTTGCACGTCCGCCGAACTGAGTCCTTCGACATGGGTGAAGCCCGCCATGCAGAAAACTAGAACACGTTCACTTCGACGGTGTCGAGTCACCCCCCTGCGCTGAGGGTCACGGCGGTCACACGCCGGTTACCACGTGTCTTAGATAACCTATGCAATCGTGGTCACCTGTCTACGAAGTCGTCTAGGCTCATGACCCGTGGCAGCACGCACGCACAGCGCCGACCCCCGGGCCGAACGGGTCCGCACCCGCCTGCACGAGGCGGCGTTCGCCCTCGCACACGAACGGCCGGTCGACGAGCTCACCGTGAGCGACATCGTCGGACGCGCGGGCGTCAGCCGGCAGGTGTTCTACCAGCACTTCGGCGACCGCGACGAGGCGGTCGCCGCGGCGTTCGCGACCGAGTTCACGCGCGCGATCGACGGTCTGCGCGGCGACCCGCGCGCCCGCATCGTCCGGTTGTTCGATTTCGCAGGCGAACACCGCGCGATGTACCGCAACGTGGTGCCGAGTGCGGTCACCCAGCGTGTGGTCAACGCGTTCCGCGACGAACTCACCCCGGCCTGCGCCGAGATCGCCGAACAGGGCATGACCGTGGTCGCGCCGATCGCCGGACTCTCACCCGAGGCCGTCACCCGCTTCCTCGTGGGCGGCTTCGTCGAGGTGCTGCGCAGCTGGATGGAAGACCCCGACGCGGGTGACGCCCGCGACCTGCGCGACCGGGTCGCCGCGGCGTTCGACACCGTCAACTCCCTTTTGACCCTGAACTTCTGACCCTCCCCCGCCATAGACCAGAAAGGTTGTGCGCAATGGGCAGACACCATGCTCCCGAAGACCGCCGGGCCGCGACGACGCGCCCGGTGACCCGCATCCAGATCCGCCACATCGCGATCGTGATGACCGCTCTGGCCATGGGCGTGCTCGCGATGATCGCGAGCTATTCCGGCGCGTTCGCCAAGCCCACACTGCACCACATGACCGTCGCCGTGGCCGCGCCCACACAGCTCGTCGACCAACTGCGCGAACAAGATTCGCTGTCGGTCACCGACGTCCCCGACGAGGCCGCGGCCCGTGCACAGGTGCTGCAGCGCGACGCCGACGCCGCACTGGTCGTGGCCGCCCCCGACCGCCTCGACATCTACGTGGCCGGCGGCGGCGGGCGCAGCGTCGCCACCGCCGCGGAGTCCGTCGGCCGCGCGGCCGCCGAGCAGGCCGGTCTGGTCCCGGCCGTCACCGACATCGCCCCCACGTCGCCAGGCAATCCGTCCGGCACCGTCGAGTTCTACGCGATCATCTTCATCTCGCTTGGCGCGTCGGTGGGCGCGGCGGCGTTCGGATACCTCGCGGGCCCGGTACGCCGGCCCATGACGCTGGCACTGCGCACCGTGACCCTCGCGGCCTACTCGGCGCTGCTGGCGGGCCTGGTCACCGTCTACGTCGACCCGGTGCTCGATGCGCTCGTCGGCCACCCCTGGCAGGTGTTCGGTGTGCTGTGGCTCTACTGTTTGGCCGTCGGCGGTGCCGTCACGGGCGTGTCGGCCGCGTTCGGCCCGGTCGCATCACTGATGCTGACGGCTTTTCTGGTGATCGTGGGGAACGCCGCGGCGGCCGGACCGGTGGGCAGACCCCTCCTGTCGAGCTTCTACTCGACCTTCAACCTCATCGTGCCGCAGGGCTCCGGGGTGTCGCTGCTGCGCAGCGTCGAGTACTTCGACGGCAACGGCGCGGCACAGCCCCTCCTCACCCTGGCGGTGTGGGCCGCTGCGGGGTGCGTGCTGGCGGTGCTCGGCACCGCGGCCCGCTCGACCCGCGTGCGGAATTCGGCTCTGCGCGTTGCAAGACGATGCGCCCCCGGCCGTGGCCCGATCTATCGTGGACGACATGACGGGAGCCGCTCCGAACGACCCCTACTACCGGCTGGGGTCCTATCACCGGCCGACTGACACCCCGTCGGCCGAGGCCCAGGTGTGGTTCGACCGCGGCATGGTGTGGGCCTACGCGTTCAACCACGGAGAAGCCGTCTACTGCTTCGAACGGGCCCTGGAGTACGACCCCGGTCTCGCGGCCGCGCACTGGGGTATCGCCTACTCCGTGGGACCCAACTACAACACGGCGTGGGATACCTTCGACCCGGTGGACCTCGCCGCATCTCTGGCACGCGCCAGAGCCGAACTTGCCGCCGCGGCGTCGGGTCGCGCCTCGGCCGTCGAGCGCGATCTGATCGCCGCGCTGCACAAGCGTTTTCCCACCGACGACCCCGAGGACACCGAGGCCCTGCTGGCCGGCCATCACGCGTACGCCGACGCCATGGCGGCGCTGGCCGGCACCTATCCCGACGACATCGACGTGCAGACCCTGGCCGCCGACGCGCTCGTCAACGTCACGGCGTGGGCGCTGTGGGACGGCCGCACCGGTGAGCCCGCACCGGGATCCCGTGTGCTGGAGGCCAAATCGATCCTCGACCGGGCGCTCGCCACGCCCGCGGGCCGCGAGCATCCCGGTGTGCTGCACCTCTACATCCACACCATGGAGATGTCGACCACGCCGCAGGCCGCTCTGCCCGCCGCCGACAGGTTGCGCAACCTCGTTCCCGACGCGGGACACCTGCGGCACATGCCCAGCCACATCGACGTGCTGTGCGGTGACTACCGCAGCTCGGTGGTGTCCAATCTGTCTGCGGTCGAAGCCGATCGACGTTTCGTCGAACATCGCGGGCCGCTGAACTTCTACTCGCTCTACCGCGCGCACGATCTGCATTTCGTGGTGTACTCGGCGATGTTCGAAGGGCAGTCGCAGATCGCGCTGAGCGCCGCCGACGAACTCGCCGCGCAACTCACCCCCGATCTGTTGTCGGTGCCCTCGCCGCCGATGGCCGACTGGCTGGAGGCGTTCGTCCCGCTGCGCATCCACGTCCTGGTGCGCTTCGGCCGGTGGGACGACCTGATCGCCGAACCGTTGCCGAGCGACCAGACGCTGTACTGCACCACCACCGCCACCGTCCACTACGGCCGCGGCGTCGCCCACGCCGCCAAGGGCGACCTGTCGCGCGCCGACGCCGAACGCGACGCGTTCATCAAGGCCTACGACCGGATCCCGGAGACGCGGTACCTGTTCAACAACACCAGCCGTGACATCCTGGCCATCGCGGGCGCCATGCTCGACGGCGAGATCGCTTACCGCCGAGGCGATCACGATGTGGCGTTCGAGCACCTGCGCCGGGCGATCGCCCTCGACGACAACCTGCCGTACGACGAACCGTGGGGCTGGATGCAACCCACCCGCCACGCCTACGGCGCGCTGTTGCTCGAGCAGGGCCGCGTCGAGGAGGCCGCACAGGTCTACGCGGCCGATCTCGGCCTCGATCCCACACTGAACCGCTCGTGCCAGCACCCCAACAACGTCTGGAGCCTGCACGGCTATCACGAATGCCTGCGCAGGCTGGGCCGCGACGCCGAGGCCGCGATCATCGGCAAGCAACTCGAACTGGCGCTGGCCCGCACCGACGTGCCGATCAACGCGTCGTGCGCGTGCCGGCTGGAGATCACCGATCCCTGCTGCGGCAACTGAGATCCCCCTACGCGCGCTCCCCCGGTCGGCAGGTCCGCGCGCGTACACTCCGGCTGTGGCCATCAGTGACGCCGATCTGAAGTACCTGCGCAGATGTGTCGATCTCGCCCGCGAGGCTTTCGATGACGGCGACGAGCCGTTCGGATCCGTCCTCGTCGACCACACCGGCACGACACTGTTCGAGGACCGTAACCGGGTCAAGGACGGCGACGCCACAGCGCATCCCGAGTTCGCGATCGCCCGCTGGGCCGCCGAACACCTGACCCCGGATCGCCGGGCCCGCGCGACGGTCTACACCTCCGGCGAGCACTGCCCGATGTGCGCGGCCGCCCACGCCTGGGTGGGCCTCGGCCGCATCGTCTACGCGACGTCGTCGGCTCAGCTCGGTGACTGGCTCGCCGAGTGGGGCGCCCCGGAGGCGCCGGTGGCGGCACTGCCCATCAACACGGTGGCGCCCGGGGTCGTGGTCGAGGGCCCCGCCGAGGAACTGGCCGAGCCGATGCGCGAGCTCTACCGCGCGAAATTCGGGCGGTGACCATGCCGGACTGGGTCACCCACGCCATCTGGTGGCAGATCTATCCGCTGGGCTTCGTCGGCGCTCATCCCGCGGACCCGCCGCCAGGCCCCGACGAACACCGCCTGCGGCGCATCGTCGAATGGCTGGACCACGCAGTCGAACTCGGCGCGTCGGGCCTGGCGCTGGGCCCGGTGTTCGCGTCGCGCACGCACGGCTACGACACCACCGACCACCTGCGGATCGACCCGCGTCTGGGGGACGACGCCGACTTCGACCATGTGGTCGCCGAGGCGCACCGGCGCGGTCTGCGGGTGCTGCTCGACGGTGTGTTCAACCATGTGGGAACCGATTTCGCGCGTTACCGGCAAGCGCTCGAGGGTGACGCGGACAGCGCGGCGTGGTTCCGGCACCGCGACGGGAAGTTCGAGGTGTTCGAGGGGCACGGCGAACTCGTCGCGCTCAACCACGACAACCCCGAGGTGGTTAACTACACGGCCGAGGTCATGCGGCACTGGCTGGGCCGCGGCGCCGATGGTTGGCGTCTGGACGCCGCGTACGCGGTACCGGACCGGTTCTGGGCGCAGGTCCTGCCGATCGTGCGGCGCGAATTCGGCGACGCGTGGTTCGTCGGCGAGGTCATCCACGGGGACTACGCGGCAACGGTCGCGGCGTCGACCTTCGACTCGGTGACGCAGTACGAACTGTGGAAGGCCGTCTGGAGTGCGCTCAACGACGGCAACTTCCACGAGTTGGACTGGGCACTGCAGCGGCACAACGACTTTCTGGCGTCTTTCGTGCCGATGACGTTTGTCGGCAATCACGACGTGACCCGCATCGCCAGTGCGCTGTCCGATACGCGCCACCTGGAGCACGCACTCGTCATCCTGTTCACCACCGGCGGCATCCCGAGTGTCTACGCCGGCGACGAGTGGGGCTATGAGGGTGTCAAAGAGGAACGCCGCGGCGGCGACGACGCGGTGCGCCCCGAGTTCGGCGAACGACCGGGTCCCGACGCGCCGGGCGCGGATGTGCTGCGGCTGCACCAGTATCTGATCGGTCTGCGCCGGCGCCATCCGTGGCTGCACTCCGCGACCACGGCCCCGCTGCTGCTGACCAACACGCAGTACGTGTACCGCAGCGCCGGTGCGGCGGGTGCGCTGGTGGTCGCCCTCAACCTCGACGACGCGCCCCTGCGCGTGGCACTGCCCGAACTGGGTGTGACCTCAGGAGTCGTGGTCGCCGGATCGAAGGCGCCGCCGCAGGAACAGATCGAGGTCACCGAGGTCCCGCCGCACGGGTGGCTGGTGATCGAGCCGCGCTGACGTCAGACCCGGCCCAGCAGACCGAGGGTCGCGGGATCGGGCGTACCGCCGTAGAGCAGGTCGAGAACCGCGACGAACTCGGCGTCGTCCTCACCGGCCAGGGAGGCGACCTCGGCGAACAGGGTCATCGACGAGCGGACCTTGAGGTTGTCGGGTCTGCCGAAGATCTCCTCGGCGGATCGGCCCTCGATCTGCGCCACCACCTTCGCGCACTCGCGTAACCGCGCGCCCAGCACCGGGTGTCGCAGATAGGCGAGCGCCTCATCGCGCGAGGAGATGCCGTAATGGTGCGCCGTGGGGCTGCGGCCGAGACCGCGCAGCTGGGGAAATACGAACCAGATCCAATGTGTGCGTTTGCGGCCGGACCGCAATTCGTCGAGCGCCGTCGGATAAACGCCTTCCTGTGCATCGACGAAACGGCGCAGATCGAACGGATCGTCCTCGGCGGCCACATGGTCAAATATCCCACAAGCGCGGTGCCAGGCCACGATTTCGGCACAAAGAACGCTGTTGAGGTAAAGGGCCAGCTAATCTCTCTTTTCGATGACAACAATCTCGGAGCCGACCATTTCGGGCGAATCGGCCACACAATCACGAATGCCGCGACGGCGCATGCTGTCCCGGATCAGCATCCAGTCCAAATTGCTGGCGATGTTGTTGGTCACCAGCGTGCTGTCCGCGGCTGTGGTCGGCTTCATCGGCTACCAGTCGGGCCGAAGCTCCCTGCGCGACTCCGTTTTCGACCGGCTCACCGAAATCCGTACGGCGCAGGCGCGGCAACTGGAAACGCAGTTCCGGAGTTTCCGCAATTCGCTGGTGATCTATACGCGGGGTACGACGGCGATCGAGGCCTCCCGGGCGTTCACCGCGGGTTTCGACGAATTGGGCGACGCGACCATCAGCCCGGCCCAGCAGAAGGCGCTCACCGACTGGTACGAGAATCAGTTCTCGGCGACCACGGAGCATTCCGACACCGCCGACAAATTGGACGACAACGAGGTCGATGTCGAGGCGCTGCTGCCGTCGTCCAATTCGCAGAAATACCTGCAGGCGTTCTACACCGCGCCGTTCACCGACTGGGACAGATCGATCGAGAACGACGACGCGGGAGACGGCAGCCGCTGGTCGGCGGCCAACGCGGTCTTCAACGGGTTCTTCCGCGAGATCGTGACACGCTCCGGCTTCGACGACGCGCTGCTGCTCGACACCAGGGGCAACGTCGTCTACACCGCGTACAAGGGCTCCGACCTGGGGACCAACATCTACACCGGCCCGTACAAGGGCGGTGAACTGTCCGAGGCCTACCGGGAAGCCCTCAACTCGAACTCCGTGGACTATGTCGCCGTCACGGACTTCGGCATCTACCAACCGTCCGGTACGCCGACCGCGTGGATGGTGTCGCCGATCGGCGGCGGCGGTCGTATCGAGGGCGTGCTGGCGCTGCAGTTCCCCATCAGCGTCGTCAACCAGTTGATGACCATGGACGGCAAGTGGGAAGAGTCCGGGCTCGGCGAGACCGGTGAAACCTACCTCGTCGGACCCGACGGGCTCATGCGGTCGGATTCGCGGCTGTTCCTGGAGAACCCGGAGCAGTTCAAGGCCGACGTGGTCGAGGCCGGCACGCCTCCGGGTGTCGCCGAGCAGTCGATCCTGCACGGTGGTACCACTCTGGTGCAGCCGGTCAGCGACGAGGCGTCCAAGCTTGCCGGCCAGGGACAATCGGGCTCGATCATCGAACGCGACTATCTGGGGCAGGAGACCCTGCAGGCCTACGCCCCGCTGGACCTGACCGGACTGGACTGGTCGGTGGTGGCCAAGATCGACACCGCCGAAGCGTTCGCCCCGGTCACCAAGTTCACGCGCACCCTGGTGCTCTCGACCGTGGCGATGATCTTCGCGGTGTGCATCGCCGCGATCCTGCTGGCCCGCGTATTCGTCCGGCCCATCAGGCGTCTGGAGGCCGGCGCCCAGCAGATCAGCGCGGGCGACTACGGCGTCGCGCTGCCGGTGGTGTCCCGCGACGAATTCGGTGACCTGACAGTGGCGTTCAACGAGATGAGCCGCAACCTGCGCATCAAGGAGGACCTGCTCGACGAGCAACGCAAGGAGAACGACCGCCTGCTGCTGTCGTTGATGCCCGAGCCGGTGGTACAGCGGTACCGTGAGGGCGAGGAGACCATCGCACAGGACCACCAGAACGTCACGGTGCTGTTCGCCGACCTCATGGGCCTCGACCGCCTGTCGGCGAGCATGAGTTCCGACGAGCACCTGGCGATCGTCAACAAGCTCGTGCGCCAGTTCGACGCGGCCGCCGAGAGCCTCGGTGTCGAACGGGTGCGGACACTGCACAACGGATACCTGGCCAGCTGCGGCCTGACCGTTCCCCGGCTCGACAACGTGCGCCGCACAGTCGATTTCGCGTTCGAGATGCAGCGCATCGTCGACCGCTTCCGCGGCGAGACCGGGTACGACCTGCGGTTGCGGGCAGGCATCGACACCGGCACGGTCAGCAGCGGTCTGGTGGGCCGGTCGAGCCTGGCCTACGACATGTGGGGCGCCGCGGTCGACCTCGCCTATCAGGTGCAGCGCGGTATGCCGCAGCCCGGCGTGTACGTCACCGATCAGGTGCACGACGCCATACGCGATATCCGCCAGTTCACCGCGGTCGGGTCGGTGACCGTCGACGGCACCGAGCGACCGATCTGGCGGCTGTCGGAGCGCCAGTCATGAGAAGCGTCCTCGAGGCCAACTGGTTCTACTGGGCGCTGAGCGTGGCCGTCGGGCTGCCGATCGGCCTGGTGCTGCTCACCGAACTGCACAACACCCTGGCCCGCCACGGCAGCTATCTGGCGCGGCCGGTCAGCCTGCTGCGCAACTACATCCTGCCGCTCGCAGCGCTGCTGATCCTGCTCGTCAAGGGCAGTGAGATCTCCGCAGAGGCCACGCCGGTGCGGATCGTGGCGACCGGGTTCGGTTTCGTCGTCATCATCCTGCTGCTGTCGGGGCTCAACGCCACGCTGTTCCAGGGCGCCCCGGAAGGCAGCTGGCGCAAGCGGATCCCGTCGATCTTCCTCGACGTGGCGCGCTTCGCGCTGATCGCCGTCGGCGTCGGCATGATCATGGCGTACGTGTGGGGCGCCAACGTGGGCGGCCTGTTCACCGCGCTGGGCGTCACGTCCATCGTGTTGGGCCTTGCGCTGCAGAACGCCGTCGGCCAGATCATCTCGGGCCTGCTGTTGTTGTTCGAGCAGCCCTTCCAGCTCGGCGACTGGCTCGACACGCCGTCGGCACGCGGCCGCGTGGTCGAGGTCAACTGGCGCGCAACGCACATCGACACCGGCGGCGGGCTTCAGATCATGCCCAACTCGGTGCTCGCGGGCGCATCGTTCACCAACCTGAGCCGCCCGGAAGCCGCGCACTCCCTCTCGGTCACCACCACATTCGGGGCGTCGGATTCACCGGATACGGTGTGCGCGTTGCTCACCCGTGTCGCCACGCAGCTGCCGCAACGCCGCGCCGGTGCGGCACCCAAGGCGATTCCCCTTGGTGCCGGCGAGTACAAGACGTCGATCCCGCTGCGTACGCCCGCCGACGACTCGGCCGCACGTGCGGTGTTCGTGCGCTGGCTCTGGTATGCCGCTCGCCGCGCCGAACTGCACCTCGACGGGGAGACCGACGATTTCAGCACGCCAGAACGGCTCACCAAGGCCGTCCGGCAGATGGCGCCCACGCTACGGCTGAGCCACACCGAACAGCAGGAGGTGCTCAACCATTCGGCACTGGTCCGGTTCGGTGCCGACGAGATCATCCAGGAGGCCGGCGAGATCCCGACTCGCATGAGCTTCATCGTCTCGGGCCGGGTCGGGGTGAGCGTGGCCGGCGACGGCGACGCCGTCATCCCGGTCCGCACGCTGACCGAGAACGACTTCCTGGGGCAGACCGCCTTGACCAGGGAGGGGGCCCTCGCCTCCGCGCATGCACTGACCGAGACCACCGTGCTGCAGATCAGCCGGGAGTTCCTGGAGGAACTGGTGGCAGGCAATCCCCTGCTGCTGCTCGAGCTGAGCCGGATCATCGACGACCGGCGCAGTGCGGCGCGCGAGGCGCTCACCGCGGACTGACTTCTCGGAGTTCGTCTCCGGCGTCGCCTCCCGGTGTGTCACCGGGAGGTCTCGACGTTGTCTCGACGCTGATTCGCAATCGTTGCCCAACCGCGATCCGCCCCACCGGCGTTGTTACGCGTGTGACTGAAGTGGCGCATGGTTTGCTTTGCAGCACACAGCGACGGCAATTGCTTGTGGCACGCGAAGAAAGGTGGGTTGGTTGCCGTTATGAAGTTCATTCGAGACATGCGCGGCATTGCAGCATGGAAAGCCCTGCGCCGGTTTGTGATCGGTGCCCTTGCGGCACTGATGCTGCCCGGGCTGATCGGCTTCGCCGGGGGGTCGGCGAGCGCGGGCGCGTTTTCCCGTCCTGGTCTGCCGGTCGAGTACCTCGACGTGTTCTCGCCGTCGATGAACCGCGACATCCGTGTGCAGTTCCAGGGCGGCGGACCGCACGCGGTGTACCTCCTCGACGGCCTGCGTGCGCAGGATGACTACAACGGCTGGGACATCAACACCCCGGCGTTCGAGTGGTTCTACCAGTCGGGCCTGTCGACCATCATGCCGGTCGGCGGCCAGTCGAGCTTCTACACCGACTGGTACCAGCCGTCGAAGGGCAACGGCCAGGACTACACCTACAAGTGGGAGACGTTCCTGACCCAGGAACTGCCGGCCTGGCTCGAGGCCAACCGCGGGGTGTCCCGCACCGGCAACGCCGTGGTGGGCCTGTCGATGGCCGGTAGCGCCGCACTGACCTACGCGATCTACCACCCGGAGCAGTTCATCTATGCCTCAACGCTTTCCGGCTTCCTCAACCCGTCCGAGGGCTGGTGGCCGATGCTGATCGGTCTGGCGATGAACGACGCGGGCGGCTACAACGCCGAGAGCATGTGGGGTCCGTCGACCGACCCGGCGTGGAAGCGCAACGACCCGATGGTCAACATCAACCAGCTCGTCGCCAACAACACCCGCCTGTGGGTCTACTGCGGCACCGGCACCCCGTCGGAGCTCGACGCGGGCGTCTCGGGCGGCAACCTGCTGGCCGCGCAGTTCCTGGAGGGCCTGACGCTGCGGACCAACCTGACCTTCCGCGACCAGTACATCGCGGCCGGCGGGACCAACGCGGTGTTCAACTTCCCGCCCAACGGAACCCACACGTGGAACTACTGGGGACAGCAGCTGCTGGAGATGAAGCCCGACATCCAGCGGGTGCTCGGCGCACAGTCCGCCACGTAACAAACCACCCACCCAGGGAGCCTGCCGTTACCCCCCGACGGCAGGCTCCCTGCCTGTCTGCCTCACCCCTGCACGGTGGGCCGGATGGTGAGATCGCCGATCTCGACGTCGTGCGGTTGCTCGATGGCGAACGCGATCGCACGGGCCACCGCGTCCGGGGACAGGCCGATGCGGTCCATCGTGGCGCGGGCCGCGTTTGCGTCGGGATCGCCGGGCGGGCCGCCGAGTTCGGTGCGCACGTAGCCCGGTGAGATGGACGTGGTCCGGACGACGCCGTCGGTCGATTCCTGACGCAGCGCCTCCATGATCGTGCGCACCGCATTCTTGGTGCCCGCGTACACCCCCATCTCCGGCACGATCTTGAGTCCGGCCGTCGAGACCACCGTGACGACATGACCGCGTCCCTGGCGCTCGAAGACCGGTGTGGCCGCGGCAATCCCGTGCAGTACCCCGCGCACGTTCACATCGATCACCGCCGACCACGTGTCGGTGTCGCCGTCGGCGAGGGGACCCAGCGTGGCAATGCCTGCATTGTTGACCAGGACGTCGAGCCTGCCGAACTCGCGCACCGCGGTGGCGACGAGGTTGTCGACGTCGGCGCGCCGGGTGACGTCGACCGCGACCGCGACCGCGGCCCCGCCGGTTGAGCGGATCTCCTCGACGATGCGGTCCAGCCGGTCGGTGCGCCGCGCACCCAGCACCACCGACGCTCCGCGCGCCGCCAGCAGGCGCGCGGTCGCCTCACCGATTCCACTGCTCGCGCCGGTGATCGTGACGACCTGCCCGGCGACGCTGTCTTCGTGTGCGTGTTCGTGTGCGCTCATGGCAGCTACGAGCCTCCAGCAGCATGCGTCTATTCCCCGGACTGTCGCTCTCAGCGAAATCGCCGAGCGGCCCATGCCGGTGGGGAACAAACCACCGGCCCCCAGAGTTGAGTGCATCAGACTGAAGTTTGGAGGACTGATGGCTGAAGCCAAGACAGTGCCGGTGTTGTTCCTGACCGATTCGATCGTGCTGCCGGGGATGGTGGTGCCGATCGAGCTGGACGATGCCGCACGTGCCGCCGTCGACGCGGCACGCGCCAGTGAGTCCGGCGAGTTGCTGATCGCGCCCCGGCTGGAGGACCGGTACCCGGCCTACGGGGTGCTGGCCTCGATCGTGCAGATCGGCCGCCTGCCCAACGGCGACGCGGCCGCGGTGGTGCGCGGCGAACGGCGCGCCCACATCGGCTCGGGTACCTCCGGGCCGGGTGCCGCGCTGTGGGTGCAGGTCGAGGAGGTGACCGACCCCGAACCCACCGACGAGACCAAGAAGCTTGCCGGGGAGTACAAGAAGCTGCTGCTGGCCATGCTGCAGCGGCGTGACGCGTGGCAGATCGTCGACATGGTCAACAAGATCACCGACCCGTCCGCGCTGGCGGACACTGCGGGCTATGCGTCGTATCTGACCGGCACCCAGAAGCGCGAACTGCTTGAGACCACCGATGTGGACCGCAGGCTGTCGCTGCTGATCGGCTGGACCGGTGACCACCTCGCCGAGACCGAGGTCAACGACAAGATCGCCGAGGATGTCCGCACCGGGATGGAGAAGCAGCAGAAGGAGTTCCTGCTGCGTCAGCAACTCGCCGCGATCCGCAAGGAGCTCGGTGAACTCGACGACAACGGTGACGGCTCCTCCGACGACTACCGGGCCCGCATCGAACAGGCCGACCTGCCCGAGAAGGTCCGTGAGGCCGCGCTGCGCGAGGTCGGCAAGCTCGAACGCGCCAGTGACCAGAGCCCGGAGGGCGGATGGATCCGTACCTGGCTCGACACCGTCCTCGACCTGCCGTGGAACGTGCGCACCGAGGACTCGACCGACCTGGCGCGGGCCAGGGAGATCCTCGACGCCGACCACCACGGGCTCAGCGACGTCAAGGACCGCATCGTCGAATACCTCGCGGTGCGGGCGCGGCGCGCCCAGCGCGGCATGGCCGTCGTCGGTGGTCGTGGCTCGGGCGCGGTGATGGTGCTGGCCGGCCCGCCCGGCGTCGGCAAGACGTCACTGGGTGAATCCGTCGCTCGTGCGTTGGACCGCAAGTTCGTGCGCGTCGCGCTCGGCGGCGTGCGCGACGAGGCCGAGATCCGCGGTCACCGTCGCACCTACGTCGGTGCGCTCCCGGGTCGCATCGTGCGCGCGATCGGTGAGGCGGGTTCGATGAATCCTGTTGTGCTGCTGGACGAGATCGACAAGGTGGGTTCGGACTACCGAGGCGATCCGGCGGCGGCGCTGCTGGAGGTGCTCGACCCGGCGCAGAACCACACGTTCCGCGACCACTACCTGGACCTGGATCTCGACCTGTCCGACGTGGTGTTCCTCGCGACGGCCAACGTGATCGAGAACATCCCGTCGGCGCTCTTGGACCGCATGGAACTCGTCGAGATCGACGGCTACACGGCCGACGACAAGCTCGCCATCGCACAGGGCTTCCTGCTGCCGCGGCAGCGCGAACGCGCCGCGTTGACCTCCGACGAGGTCACCGTCACCGAGGCAGCGCTGCGCAAGATCGCCGCGGACTACACGCGCGAACCCGGTGTGCGGCAGTTCGAGCGGTTGCTGGCCAAGGCGATGCGCAAGGCCGCGACCAAGCTGGCGGACCACCCGCAGGCCGCGCCCATCACGATCGACGAGCCGGATCTCGTTGAGTACCTGGGCCGTCCGCGGTTCCTGCCGGAATCGGCCGAACGCACGGCCGTGCCCGGTGTCGCGACCGGTCTGGCCGTCACCGGGCTCGGCGGCGACGTCCTCTACATCGAGGCCAACTCGACCGAGGGCGAACCGGGACTGCAACTGACGGGTCAACTGGGCGACGTGATGAAGGAATCCGCGCAGATCGCAATGTCCTACGTGCGCGCCCACGCCAAGCAACTCGGCGTCGACCCCGAGGCGCTGAACCGCCGCATCCACATCCACGTCCCGGCCGGTGCCGTCCCCAAGGACGGGCCGTCGGCGGGCGTGACGATGGTGACCGCGCTGGTGTCGATGGCGACGGGCCGCAAGGTGCGCGCCGATGTGGGTATGACCGGTGAGGTCACGCTCAACGGCCGTGTGCTGCCCATCGGCGGGGTCAAGCAGAAGTTGTTGGCCGCCCAACGGGCCGGGCTCTCAACGGTGTTCATCCCGCAGCGCAACCAGCCCGACCTCGACGACGTGCCGGCCGATGTGCTCGACGCGCTCGACGTGAAACCCATGACCGACGTCGCCGACATCATCGCCGCGGCGCTGGAACCGGCGCACGAGGCGAGCACAGCCGCAGCGGCCTGACGGTTCCGAGCGGTTTGGGGCGTCGTTGGGCTGCTGTGGGAAGTTCTGCGCGAGCGTGCGTGTTTGTAGGTTCTGACACGGTGTGTCGCCCGACGGGCGCGCACGCTCGGCGGAAGGACGGACCGCACCCATGCCTAGACGTGGTGAGCCATTGCGCAAGATGGGTTTCCTGACGATCGGCCGCTTCGACACGGCCGATCCCGGGCCCGGTCACGAGGAAACCCTGCGGATGATCGAACGGGCCGAGTCCCTGGGCTTCGACACGGTGTGGGTGCGCCAGCGCCACCTGCAGCCGGGGATCTCCTCACCGGTGGCCATCCTGGCCGCCGCGTCACAGCGCACGAGCCGTATCGAACTGGGCACCGCGGTGATCCCGCTGGGACTGGAGAACCCGCTGCGGCTGGCCGAGGATCTGGCAACGGTCGACATCCTCTCCGGCGGCCGGCTCAACCCCGGCGTCTCGGTCGGCACGCCGATGCACTACGACAACTACCGCACCGCGCTCTACCCCGAGACGCACGCCGTGGAGAACTTCACCAAGGACCGGGTGACGCGGCTTCTGGCAGGTCTGCGCGGCGACCCCGTCAGCAGCTTCGAGGGCACGATCGGCATCGAACGGTTCTCGCGTAGCGTGCAGCCACATTCCCCCGGACTCGCCGAACGGGTGTGGTACGGCGGCGGACTCGCATCGGCGATCTGGGCCGGCACGCAGGGACTGAACTACCTCACCAGCAACGTCGTCTCCACCGAGGGCACCACCTCACGCGACTTCGGCACCATCCAGGCCGAGCAGATCGACGCATTCCTCGCCCACCACCCGAATCCGGCGACCGCGCGCGTCTCCCAGGGCCTCGTGGTGATCCCGACCGATTCCGCGACGTCGGCCCAGGTGCACAAGTACCGCGCCTACGCCACGGCGCGGCTGGAACGCACCCGCACCACCCACGGCCCCCGCGGGATGATGTTCGCGCCCGACCTCGTCGGCACCACCGACGAACTGGCGGAGATGCTCTACGAACACCCCGGGTTCCAGCGCGCCCGCGAGGTGGCGTTCGCGTTGCCATTCACGTTCGACGAAGAGGACTACGTGCAGATCGTCACCGACATGGCCGAGAAGCTCGGCCCGAAACTGGGCTGGACCGCCGCGGAGGCCTGATCGACGGGCACAACCGGGAACACGTGTGCCGCCGGTGCCGGATGCCCGACAGCACCGGCCGGCGCTATGCGACGGAGAATCCGCCCCCGACTCGCCCTGCTGTGACCATGGCGATCCCATCGCGTCGCCTCCCCCAGGTGCGTTACCGGTCGGTCATGATGCGCCGCGACGGCCCAGGGCGGGCGAAGCGGTCAGGCGTCCGCAGCGGGCGTTGCCGGATGAAGGTGGGCCACCAGAACCACGGGCCGAGTAGGCGCAGCAGACACGGCACCACGAGCGAGCGCACGATCATGGTGTCCAGCAGCAGGCCGATGCACACCGTGGAGCCGAGCTGGCCGACCGCGGCCAGATTGCTGGCGAGCATCGACAACATGGTGAACGCGAACACAAGACCGGCCGATGTCACCACCGCGCCGGTGCTGCCCAACGCGCGAATGAGCGCGGTGTTGAGCCCCGCGCCGCTCTCCTCCTTCACGCGGGAGATCAGCAGCAGGTTGTAGTCGGACCCGACGGCGACCAGGATGATGAACGCCAACGGCAGCACGAGCCAGTGCAGTGGAAGCCCGATCAGGTGCTGCCACACCAGAACTGACAGCCCAAAGGCCCCGGCGAACGAAAATGTCACGGTGCCGGGTATGACCATGGCGGCCACCAGGCTTCGCGTGAGGTACAGCATGATGAGGAAGATCAGCACGAACGCCGCGATCGCGACGATCAGAAGATCTGACGCGGCATAGTCCTGGATGTCTTTCGTGCTCGACGCGGCGCCGCCCAGATACACCTTGGCGCCGGCCAGCGACGTTTCCTTCAGCGCCATCTTGATGGCGTCGGGGATCTGCTCGACGTGTTCGATGCCTTCCTGCGCCATGGCGTTGCCCTCGTGGGTGATGATGAACCGGGCGGCCTTGCCGTCCGGTGACATCAGCAGCTTCATCCCGGTCTTGACGTCGTCGTTGTCGAACGCCTCGTGAGGGATGTAGAAGAAGTCGTCGCTGCGTGCCGCATCGAAGTCGTTGCCCACGTTGATCAGGTCGTCGTACGTCTGATCGGTCTGGGTGGACTGCAGATGAGCCGAGCCGTAGTTGTTCTGGAGCAGGCTCAAGGTTGCTTTGCCGGCAATCTTCATCTGCTCGAGTTGCGTGATCATCTGCGGCAGCAGGCGATCGATGGCCTCGAAAGACTCGACAGCGTTGCCGATCTGCTCATCAAGGCGATCGATGCCGTCGAGCGAGTCGAACAACGAACGTATCGCGAAACACACGGGAATGTCGAAACAGTGCGGTTCCCAGTAGAAGTAGTTCTTGAGCGGCCGCAGGAAGTCGTCGAGATCGGAGATGCCCTCGTTGACCTCGTCGGTCACCTCCTTGAGGTTCTCGAATGTCACCGTTGTGGCGTGCAATTCGTCGGACATCTGTGTGGTGATGCTGATGACCTGTTGGATGACCTGCAGCGAATGCGCCTGGATGTCGGCCTGCCTGTCGGTGTTCTCGTTCAGTTGTTGGTCGAACGGCAGTTGCTGGCCGTTGGTGCTGCCCTGGGTGGTGAACAGGTAGGGAATGGTCGCGTGCTCCAGTGGCCGGCCCAGTGGTCTGGTGATGCTCTGCACCATGGCCACACCGGGAAGCCGGATGAGGGATTTCGCCGCCCGGTCCAGGGAGATGAAGTCCGCCGAGTTGCGCATATCGTGGTCGGATTCGACCATCAACAACTCCGACATGAGCTTGCTCTGGGGAAAGTGCCGATCGGCGGCCTCGAAACCGAGTTTGGCCGGGGCATCGGCAGGCTGGTACGCACGGTCGTCATAGCCGACCTGATAGGTCGGGACGAACACCGCGCCGACGAGGACGACAACCGCACTCGCCACGAAAACCGGTTTGGGCCAGCGCACCACGCTCGTGGCGATATGACGGTAGAGCCGGCCGCTGTTCAAGCGGCGCGGATCGAAGAGCCCGCGGCGACTGCCCAACGTGAGCAGGGCCGGCGCGAGCGTCAACGCCGCGGCGATCGTGCAAAGCATGCTGACCGCCACCGCCGGTCCCATGGTGTGGAAGTAGTCCAGGCGAGCCAGACTCAGACAGAAGCACGCCCCGGCGATGGTCAGGCCCGAGCCGATGATGATCGGAGCCACGCTGCGGTAGGCCGTGAAGTAGGCCTCTTCGCGGGATTCGCCCGCGCGGCGCGCCTCCTGATAACGGCCCAGCATGAAGATGCCGTAATCCGTCCCGGCGCCCAGCGTCAATGCCACCAATAGGTTGACCGCGAACGACGACAAGGGAATGACCCCGAGGTGGCCCAGGACCGCGACAACGCCTTTGGCGGCGAGCAATTCGATGAGCACGGCGGGCAGGGGCACGAGCAGGCTCGGCACCGAGCGGTACACCAGCAGGAGCATCGCGACGATCAGGATGATCGTCAGGATCGTGATGTTCTTGAGGCTCGCGGTGGCAATCGTCAAGGTGTCCGATGCCAGAGGCGCGGGCCCGCTGACATACACCTTGAGACCGGGAGGCGGCGCGTCGGCGGCGACGATGTCGCGTACCGCGTCCACGGACTCGTTGGCCTCGAGTTTTCCGGTGTTGCCTGCCAGCCGCAGCATCACGAACGCGGCCTTGCCATCCACACTTTGGACCGCGGCAGCCGTGATGGGCTCACCCCACAGGTCCATCACGTACTGCACGTGTGCGGGGTCGGACTGTAGGCGGCGGACCAGATCGTCGTAGAACCGGTGATCTGCGTCGTCGAGAGGCCGGTCGGCCTCGAGGACCAGCATGGTCAGGTTGGTCGAGTCGGATTCGCCGAATTTCTCGCCCATCTGGAGCAGCGCCACCTGCGACGGCGCATACGTCGGGATCATCGGACCGGCGAGTTCGTCGGCCACCTTCTCGGCCTGCGGAACGAAGATGTTGGTACCGATCGTGACGAGTATCCAGAACGCGACGATCGGCAGCGCCAGGACGCGTACGGCACGCGCGAAGAACGGCCGGCCCGCGCGGTGTGCGCTCATGCCGACTTGACCCGGCATGTGACGTCGGCATTGGCATGTGACGACGAATGTTCGTCGCGCACACGGTCGTTCACGAGTATCCGGCACCCCACCTCGCCGCCCTTGACCTGCCCGGAGATACTGCCGGACACCACGGTGAGCGTCGTGGTCTCGGTGTGCGACCACGGCAACTCGGCGATGTCGACCCGGTGCGGGTGACCGTCGACGTCGACATAGGTCAGCAGTCCGCCGCTTCCGGGGGACCCGAACAACTCGTAGGTCATGCGCTTGGGAGTGAACTGCTCAGGCGCCTGCGCCGCGAGCACCGAGACAACCGGTCCAGGAGCGGACATCTCGTGCACCTTCCACACCGCCACAGACCCGACGCCGACGGCGATGGCGGTTACGGCAGGCAACCAGCCTCTCTGCAGGGTTTTCGGCACGACAGCGCGCCGCACGCTCCGGCGGTCACCTGCCTCGCGCGCATGTTGGTCAGTCGCCACTAGGGTCATGTGTTTCCACCTGTATCTGATTCTTTTTCGGGCGAGCGCTTTTCAGGCGTCGTCGCGGTCGCGCACCCTTGTCTGCCTGGCAGTGAGGAGCAGACCGAGGGCAGACACGACGCCGCCGAGGGCGATGTAGGCGGATATCCCGGTACTGCCGTCGTAGCGTTGCACGAGCGCGGTGGCGATCGCGGGAGACAGACCCCCGCCCAGTACAGCCCCGAGGTTGTAGGAGACCGCGACACCGGAGTAGCGCACCTCAGGGCGGAACAGGGTCGTGTAGAAGGCGGCCATCGGGCCGAACACGAAACTCAGGCCGATGTAGGCGACCACGACCGCCACGTAGAGCGCCGGGATACCGCGCGTGTCGAGTAACCAGAAGTACGGGTACGCCCACAGCACCTGGAAGATCGCTCCGCACAGCATGACGCGGACGAGGCCGAACCTGTCGGCGAGTCCACCCGCCACGAAGACGAAAACGAGCATCCCGAACGACCCCC
The DNA here is from genome assembly GCF_001457595.1 of Mycolicibacterium smegmatis. GTDB lineage: Bacteria > Actinomycetota > Actinomycetes > Mycobacteriales > Mycobacteriaceae > Mycobacterium > Mycobacterium smegmatis. The sequence continues at coordinate 3,713,308 of NZ_LN831039.1, forward strand.
ACAGACCGGACAGCAAAATGTCGTCGCGCTCGATGCCGAGTTGTTGTGTGCCATAGGAACTGGTGAACGAATTGATGATGAAGATGAAGAGGTTGAACCCCAGATTCACCAGGACTCCGCCGATCAGCAGATGCGGCGCGCCCTTGAGGGCGCCCCACAGCGGAACGGCTCGGACGGCTGCCCGCTGGGCGGCGATCCTCCGGAAGACCGGGCTCTCACCGATGCTGAGCCGAACGTAGAGCCCGACGGCCACGAGAACCGCCGATGCGAGGAACGGTATCCGCCAGCCCCATTCGACGAAGGCCGCACCCGTCGCGAGCGCGACGATGTTGAACACGCCGATGCCGAGAATGCTGCCCAGCGGTGATCCCGCGGTGACCGATGCGCCGAAGAACGCCCGGCGCCCGGTCGGTGCGTGTTCGGTCACCACGATGAACGCACCCGCCTGTTCACCGCCCATGAAGAAGCCCTGCAGCACACGGAGTGTGACTAGCAGAATCGGTGCGAGTGTGCCGATCGAGGCGTACGTCGGCAGCGCGCCGATACCCATGGTGCACAGCCCCGTGGCGACCAGCGAGACGACCAGCATCGTCTTGCGTGACACGCGATCGCCGAAGTGGCCGAAAACCGCTCCGCCGAGGGGTCGCGACACGAAACCCGCACCAAAAGCCATGAAGGACAAGAGGGCGCCGGTGAGGGGATCCGAACCCGGGAAGAACAGTTTCGGGAACACGAGTCCGGCCGCGAGGCCGAAAATGAGGAAGTCGTAGAGCTCGATCCCCGTACCGACCGCGCCCGCAGCGCAGATCTTCCGCATGTCCTTCGGTGTGGTCGGCTCCGATACGGGCTCGACAACATCCACCGGTTTCATGTGTGCTCCGTCCTTGTCTGTCCGCCCGAACCGGGCGTCATGACATATGACGCGCCAGGACCCCAAAGGGATCACATCAGCGGTGGCCGATCGTGAACCCTTCGCGCTGCGGGGCCGTTCGTCTCCCATGAGGGGACTCGAACGAGCCGGATCACCCATGAGCCCATTGAAGCCTCAGAGCCGGCGACTTCCCCGAATTGCGCTCCCTTCCATCCGGTTTGAGGTTCGCCGTCGGAGAACGCGTGAACGCCAGCACCTGAACCCGAAAGGATCGGCCAAATGTCGGAACAGACGCTCCCAGAGGCTGAACACCTCTCGCGTCAGCTCTCCAACCGTCACATACAACTCATCGCCATCGGCGGAGCGATCGGAACCGGCCTGTTCATGGGTTCAGGAAAGACGGTGTCGCTCGCGGGCCCCTCGGTGATCTTCGTCTACATGATCATCGGCTTCATGCTGTTCTTCGTGATGCGGGCCATGGGCGAGTTGCTGTTGTCCAACCTGGAGTACAAGTCGTTCGCCGATTTCGCCGCCGACCTGCTGGGCCCGTGGGCGGGGTTCTTCACCGGCTGGACGTACTGGTTCTGCTGGATCGTCACCGGTGTGGCCGAAGTGGTTGCGATCGCGGGCTACGTGGCCTTCTGGTGGCCCGGCCTTCCGCTGTGGATCCCGGCGCTGGTCACCGTGGCGGTCCTGATCACGCTGAACCTGGCGACTGTCCGCGCGTTCGGCGAAACCGAGTTCTGGTTCGCGATGATCAAGATCGTCGCGATCCTTGCGCTCATCGTGGTCGGCCTGGTCATGGTGCTGAGCCACTTCAGGGCGCCCGGCGGGGCCGTGGCGAGCCTGTCCAACCTGTGGGACGACGGTGGCTTCTTCCCCACCGGGCCCATGGGTTTCGTCGCGGGCTTCCAGATCGCGACGTTCGCGTTCGTCGGGATCGAACTCGTCGGCACCACGGCCGCCGAAGCCAGAGATCCCGAACGCAACCTGCCGCGCGCTGTCAACTCGATTCCCGTGCGCGTGATGCTTTTCTACGTCGCTGCCCTGGTGATCATCATCGCTGTCACCCCGTGGCGCGAGATCAGCCCCGACCGCAGCCCGTTCGTCGCGATGTTCAGCCTCGCCGGGTTGGGCATCGCCGCATCGGTGGTCAACTTCGTGGTACTCACGTCGGCGGCGTCGTCAGCCAACTCCGGTATCTACTCGACGTCCCGGATGGTCTACGGACTCTCCTCCGGAGGCGACGCGCCCGCCTCCTTCGGCCGGCCCACGTCCCGCCGCGTACCGGCCAACGCGTTGTTCCTGTCCGGGGTGGTCCTGCTGTCGAGTGTGGTGATGGTCGCCGCAGGTGATTCGATCATCGCGGCGTTCACCCTGGTAACCACGATCTCGTCGCTGTGCTTCATGTTCATCTGGACGATCATCCTGAGCAGCTACCTGGTGTACCGCAGGCGGAGGCCGCAACAACACTCGGCCTCACCCTTCAAGATGCCCGGCGGCGTGGTGATGTGCTGGGTTGTGCTGGCGTTCTTCGTGTTCCTGGTGTGGGCGTTCACCCAGAAGTCCGACACCCTGCAGGCCCTGCTCGTAACACCGGCCTGGTTCGTCGTGCTCGGTATCGCCTGGGCGTTCCTGCGACGCCGCCCGGGACACAAGGCGCGCGAAGCCGCGTTCCGTGCCGCTCTGGAAGCCGAATCGGCGGACTCGGCGGACTGATCCTTCCTGGCTGCCTGAACTGCCTGATCTGCCTGATCTGCGCGAGCGTGCGTCGTTGCTGGTGAATCCGCGGTGTGTCCAGGAGCAGACGCGCACGCTCGGCGTGTGGGGTGAGCCGCATGCCCGCACCCGCGAGACCGCCTCGGATCGCGCCGTTTCACCGTTGCCGGCGAGAATCAGCATTAACATATCGTCACTGGCAACGTCGTCGAGCGGTGAGGGGAAACGGTGACATGCTGACCGCGGTGCGGAAGGTTCTCGGCTTCCAGATGACCATCGCCGAGTGGATCGGCACCGCGATCATCCTCGCGGTGCCCTACCTGGCGATCGGCACGCTGTGGTCACTGACCCACACCGGCCATCTCGCGGGTATGGGCCGCCTCGACGCGGCGGTGTCGTTCCTCGGGTCGATCGCGGCCTGGCCGGTGCTGTTGTTCACCGACGTCTGCATGAGCTGACATGACCGTCGAGGGCACCACCCACACCCGCATCTCGGTCACCCGGCGCACCGCGCGCTGGGACCCCGACGAGTCCGTCACCGTCGCCGACGCGATGGATTTCTGGGCGTTCGCCGGGGGCGCGGCCAACGTCATCATGCAGCTGGCACGCCCCGGCGTCGGCCACGGCGTGGTCGAGAGTCCCGTGGATTCCGGCAACCTGCTCAAGCATCCGTGGAAACGCGCCCGCACCACCTTCAGTTACCTCGCGGTGGCCATCCTCGGCAACGACGAGGACCGCGCGGCGTTCCGCACGGCCGTCGACGGCGCCCACCGGCAGGTCCGCTCAGGACCGCAGAGTCCGGTGCGCTACAACGCCTTCGACCGTGATCTGCAGATGTGGGTCGCGGCATGCCTGTTCGTCGGGCTCGAAGACACCTATCAACTGCTACGCGGCCAGATGACGCCCGTGCAGGCCGAGCAGTTCTACGCCTCGGCCGCCACGCTGGGCACCACGCTGCAGGTCAGCCCCGACCAGTGGCCCGCCACCCGGGCCGGGTTCGACGATTACTGGAACGCCGCATGCGGGCAGGTCGCGGTCGACGACGTCGTCGCGACATACCTGCGCGACCTGGTGCACCTCAAGATGATCAACCCGCTGCTCGCACTGCCGTTCCGGCCGCTGCTGGCGTTTCTCACCACGGGGTTCCTGGCGCCGGTGTTCCGTGAGGTGCTCGGCCTGAAGTGGGGCCGCGGCAGGCAACGGCTTTTCGAATGGCTGTTTCTGCTGGTGGCCTTGGGCAACCGGTTCCTGCCGATCTTCGTCCGGCAGGGCACCAGCTACCTTTTGCTCGCCGATGTGCGCCGACGCGTGCGTGCCGGACTCCCGCTGATCTGATGAACTTCCTGCGTCGGGTCCTGAGCCGCAAGGTCAGCGTGGAACAGATGATCGAGACCGCGATGTGGCTCGCGATCCCGTACCTGACCGTCGGTCTGGTGTGGAGTTTCTTCCACGCCGACCAGGTGCAGCTGATCGAGGCGCAACTGCTGACGAAGCTTCCGGCCGGCGCCAACCTGGTCGCGTTCGGGCAGGTGGCGGTGCTGTGGCCGCTGCTGCTCCTCGGCGGCGAGGTGTGCGTCGGCTAGGGTCTGGCGCCGTGAGGATTTGTGTCGCGGCCCGTGCGCTCCTGCTGGCCGGTGCGCTGGCCGCCCCGGTGGCCGGCTGCTCGTCGGGAGCCGTCGTCAACACCGGCGAGACGCCGCCGCGCACACCGGCCCCGACCACCACCGCGGTGCCGGTGTACGGCACCACCAACCTGGTGAACGCGGCCGATTACGCGATCTCGGTGGACGGCCGCACGGGCTACTACTTCACCACTCCGAGCGGACGGTGGGCGTGCGCGATCCTGCCCCGCGACCGCGCCGGATGTGAATCGTCGAGCGGCCTGAGCGCTCGCCTGCCGATCACCGGCGCTCCCGACGTGACCGTGGACGGCGAGGCCACCGCGCCCAACGCGATCGCCGTGGACCGCGACCACGACGCCGGGTTCCTCGCGCTGGAGGAACCGTTGTTCTCCGTGGACCAGGATTCGGTGGATTCCACGACCTACAGCGAGGCGGACGGCGAGGTCGAGACTCTGCCGTTCGGCAAAGTGCTTGCGGTGGCGGGCTTTCGGTGCAACGTGCAGGAAGAGACCGGCGTGTCCTGCGTACGCGAGTTGACCGGCAAAGGTTTCACGTTCTCCGGTGACGGTTACACCCTGACCTACACCGACATCCCATGAGGAGACATGATCCGGATCGGCACCTCGGGGTGGTCATACGACCACTGGCGTGACGTGCTGTATCCGCCGGGCACACCGTCGTCGGCGCGGTTGCGGCGTTACACGCAGGTGTTCGACACCGTCGAACTCAACGCGAGCTACTACCGCTGGCCACGCGACACCGCGTTCGCGAACTGGCGATCTCAGTTGCCCGACGGGTTCACGATGTCGGTCAAGGCCCACCGTGGGCTGACCCACTTCCGCCGTCTACGCTCCCCCGAACCCTGGATCGAGCGGTTCGAGCGGTGCTGGGAGGTGCTCGACGGATGCGCCGAAGCCCTGCTGGTGCAACCACATCCGGCACTCGAACGCGACGACGCACTGCTCGATGAGTTCCTGACTCTTGTGCCCGACCACATCCCGGTGGCCGTGGAACTGCGTCACGCATCGTGGCACGACCCGGCCGTGTACGCACTGCTGCGCCGCCACGGTGCGGCGTATGTGGTGATGAGCGGGCCGGGTCTGGTGTGCGAACCCGTGGCGACGAGCGATCTGGTGTACATCCGGTTGCACGGTCCGCCGCAGGAGGCGATCTATTCCGGGTCGTACCCCGCCGACCAGTTGCGATGGTGGGCCGAACACATCCTGCTGTGGCATCGCGACGGCCACCGGGTGGTCGTGTACTTCAACAACGATCTCGGCGGGCATGCGGTGCGCAACGCCCGAACGCTCAAGGAACTCGTGGCACACGAGTAGCCTGAGTTGGTATGACTGCGGCGTCGACATTCGTGATCATCGGCGGCGGCCTGGCCGGCGCCAAAGCTGCTGAAGCGTTGCGCGACAACGACTTCGACGGCCAGGTACTGTTGTTCGCGGCCGAGGAGAAGCTGCCCTACGAGCGGCCTCCGCTGTCCAAGGACTACCTGGCAGGCAAGAAGACCCTCGACGAGTTCACCGTCGCCGCTCCGGCGTGGTACCGCGACCACGACGTGACGCTGCGACTCGGGACCGAGGTGGCCGCGATCAACCCGGCCGACCACACCGTGACGCTGCCCGACGGGTCGGCAGTGGGTTACGACAAGCTGCTGCTGGCCACCGGTTCGGCATCGCGGCGGCTGCCGATTCCCGGTGCGGACGCGTCCGGCGTGCACTATCTGCGCACGGTCGACGACGCCGCCGCACTCGATGCGGTTCTCACCGAGGGCGCCTCGCTCGCGGTGGTCGGCGCAGGATGGATCGGGCTCGAGGTCGCCGCGACCGCACGCACCCGCGGCGTCGATGTCACCGTGGTCGAGGCCGCGCGCCTGCCACTGCTCGGCGCGCTCGGCGCCGAGGTCGCCGAGGTGTTCGCGCAGTTGCACCGCGAGCACGGCGTGGACCTGCGGCTCGAACAGACCGTCGAGGAGATCACCACCGCCGACGGCCGGGCCACCGGCCTGCGTCTCGGAGATGGTTCGACCATCGCGGCCGACGCCGTGCTGGTCGCGGTCGGCGCGGCGCCGAACATCGGACTGGCCGAACGGGCCGGCCTCGCGACCGCCGACGGGGGCGTCCTGGTCGACGCGTCGCTGCGCACCAGCGACCCGGACATCTACGCCGTCGGCGACATCGCCGCGGCGCAGCACCCGCTGCTCGGTGTCCGCATCCGCACCGAACACTGGGCCAACGCGCTCAAACAACCCGCGGTGGCCGTCGCGGGCATGCTGGGCCGGACCGCGGAATACGCCGAATTACCCTATTTCTTCACCGACCAGTACGACCTCGGCATGGAGTATGCCGGGCACGCCCCCAGCTACGAGCGCGTGGTGTTCCGCGGTGATGTGCCCGGGCGCGAGTTCGTGGCCTTCTGGCTCGACGGCGACAACCGGGTGCTGGCCGGGATGAACGTCAACATCTGGGATGTGCTCGACGACGTCAAGGCCCTGATCCGGTCGCGGGAACCGGTCGACCCCGACCTGCTGGCCGATCCGGGCCGGCCGCTCAACGCGCCCGGCTGAGCAGGGCGATCGCCGCGGCGCTGGGAATGCGCTGCGGGTCAACCGTATTCTCGGCATTCCCGGCCGTGCCCGGCGTGCGCTGTAACGTGCACACGGCCGCCCGTGCCCGGACAATCGATACACGTGACGGCAGAAAGGTGAGCCCGTTGAACGTCGCCCCAGCCGAACTGACCGGCACCGAACAGGCAGTTCTGCTGGTGCTCATGGCCGAGTCGCGGCCCGTGCCCAATCCGGACCTCGAACGGCTCGGACCGAAGCTCGACAAGCGGGGCCGGGACCGGCTCAACGAACTGGGGCTGATCGAGACCACACCGGGGCGTCCGCTGGTCCACGAACTCACCGACGCGGGTTGGGCGGTGTGCCGCCAGTTGCTCGCCGCCGACACACCGCCGCGGTCGTCCGGCCAGGGCCGCGCTCTCTACACCGTGCTCAGAGCGCTGCACCGCCACCTCGAACGCGCAGATCTCGCGCCGGCCGACGTGTTCCTGCCTGGCGACTCGCCGGCGCCTGCCGCCGTCGACACGCCGGGCACCGCGAGCGGCTACGCGCTCGCGCCGCGCGCCGAGGAGGCCCTGCGGGCCGCCTACGCGAGGCTCGCGGACCGGCCCGGCGGCTGGGTCGGCCTGGCCCGGCTGCGCGGCGAGGTGCCCGATCTGCCGCGCAAAGAGGTCGACGCGGCTTTGATCAGCCTCTACCAGCAGCCGGGTGTGAGCCTGATTCCCGAAGAGAACCAGAAGACGCTGACCGAAGCCGATCGCGCCGCCGCCGTGCGCATCGGTGACCAGAACAAACACCTGATCGCGATCGAGTCCTGATGCAGCAACACGAACGGGAAGCGCTCAGCGCGCTGCGGCTCACCTGGGCGCCCACGGCCGACGACCTGTGGCACTCGCAGGGCGCGCTGCACGTGCCCGGCCTGCACGAACGGGCCATGACCGACGTGCTTGCCGCGTTCGACGACGCCGCGCGCGAGACCGATTCCAGCCCGCTCGGGGTCGTCGTGCGCGGACCGGCCGGTTCGGGCAAGACGCACCTGCTCGGTCAGGTGCGCGAACGCGTGCAGACCGCGGGCGGCTTCTTCTTCCTGGTCGAACTGCTCGACGCCACGAGCTTCTGGCAGTCCGCACGCGCGGGCATCCTGGAGAGCCTCGGCCGCCCCGGCGGGGAGCGGGAAACCCAGCTCAAAGACCTGCTGTGGGAACTGGCGTCGATCGCCCACATCTCGCGGGCCAATCGCCGCGCCATCATCGGCGACGACGACCTGACGCCGGAGATCCTCACCGATTTCGTCACCGCGCTGCACAAGGCCAGGCGCCAGACGGTCAAACGCGCCCACCACACGCTGCGGGCGCTGGTCCTGCTGGGCGCCGCGGATCTGGACCTGCAGGACATCGGCGAGGCCTTCCTCGTCGGCAACGTGGGCACTCTCGGCGCGACCGACGGCTCGGAGGCCGAACTCGCGGCGTGGGGCCTGCCCGTGCCCACCCTGACCCCACAGGAATCGGTGCGGGACATCTCGCGGTTGGTCGCACTGGCCGGGCCCGCGGTGCTGGCCCTCGACCAGATCGACACGCTGTTGGCGCAGTCCATCGAGCGGACCGCCGATCGTGTGTCCGGCGAGAACTCCGAGCCCGCGAGCCTGGACAACCGCGACCTCGAGCACGTGGCCCACGGGCTGATGTCGGTGCGCCAGACCATGCGCCGGACGGTGTCGGTGGTCGCGTGTCTGCCCGCGGCGTGGGAGGCCATCGAGAACCGGGCTACCGCGAGTGTGCACGACCGGTTCCGCACCACGGCGCTGCTGCAGGGCCTGCCGACGCCCGATATCGGCCGCGCGATCCTGGAGCGCCGGTTCTCGGCGACCTACAGCGCCGTCGGGTTCAGCGCGCCGTACCCGAGTTGGCCGATCCTGCCGTCGGCGTTCGACGACGCGACGCAGTACACACCGCGGCAGTTGCTCAAGCGCGCCGACGCCCACGTCCGGCACTGCCTGGAGCACGACACCGTCGAGGAACTCACCCGGCTCACGGGCGAGGTGGACACGACGCACGGGCCCGGCCACGCAGGAGGCACGCGCACCGACACGTCCGAACTGGACCGCCGCTTCGCCGAGTACCGGAGTCGCGCGGTCACCGCGGCCGCGCTGGATCCCGACGGCGAGGACACCACGATGCCCGGCCTGCTCTCGGCCGCGCTGGAGGCCTGGATCACCGAACTCGGCGAGGTCGAGCAGACCTTCTGGCCGGACCCGCCTCCGGGCCAGCGCGTCGTCCTGCATGCACGACTGCGTCAGAGCCTGGACGCGGCGACCGACGACGAGCGGCACTGGGCGTTTCGCGCGGTCGCGTCCGGGAACGCCATCGCGGTGCAGAACCGCATCAGGAAGGCCTTGGAGGCAACAGGTCTCAACCCCGAGCGGCGCACGCTGTTCCTGCTGCGCAACACGCCGTGGCCGCGCGGCGCCAAGACGGCCGCGATGGTCGACGAGTTCACGGCGGCGGGCGGACGCGTGCTGCCCATGAGCGACGACGACATCCGCACCATGACCGCGCTGCGTGACCTCATCGACGACAACCACCCGGACCTGCCCGGGTGGCTGCGCCGGCGCAGGCCCGCGCACGCGATCGACCTGTTGCGCGCCGCGCTCGGTGACGTCGCCGGTGAGGCGCCGGACCTGGAGGCCACCGATCCTCGGATGCCCATCGAACTCCCCTCTGCGGGAAGCGAATTCGTGCCGCAACCTGATCCTGCCCCGGCAGTGGCGATCGAGCACTCCCCCACCGCGATCACACTCGGCGTGGACGCCACCGGCGGGCAACCGGTTTCGGTGGACCTGGCCGCATTGCGCAAGCACACCGCGATCTTCGCCGGCTCGGGCTCGGGCAAGACCGTGCTGATCCGGCGACTGGTCGAGGAATGCGCGTTGCGCGGGGTGTCGTCGATCGTGCTGGACCCCAACAACGATCTGTCCCGCCTGGGCAGCAGATGGCCCGAGTCGCCGCCCGGATGGAATCCCGCCGACGACGAACGCAGCGACGAGTACTTCGCCAACACCGAGGTGGTGGTGTGGACGCCGCGCCGGGCCACCGGGCGGCCTTTGTCGTTCCAGCCGCTGCCGGATTTCGCGAGCGTGCTCGACGACGACGATGAGTTCTCCGACGCCGTCGAATCGGCTGTCGCCGCGCTGGAGCCGCGGGCACTGATCGTCGGGAACACCGCGAAGGCCAACCGGTCGCGCGCGGTGCTGCGCGAGGCGCTGCGCTATTACGGCGCGTCGCGGTCGGTGACACTGAGCGGGTTCATCGACCTGCTGGGCGATCTGCCCGACGACGTCAGCGCACTGGGCAACGCCCGCGCGCTCGCGGCCGAACTCGGGCAGAACCTGCGCGCGGCGACCGTGAACGATCCGCTGTTCGGCGGCGCGGGCACCGCGGCCGATCCCGGCGTGCTGCTGACACCGTCTGCCGGCTACCGCGCGCGGGTTTCGGTGATCAGCATGGTGGGGCTGACCAACGAACAGCAGCGCGAGGGGTTCGTCAACCAACTCCAGATGGCGTTGTTCGCATGGATCAAACGCAATCCGGCAGGCAACCGGCCGCTGGGCGGGCTTCTGGTGATGGACGAGGCGCAGAACTTCGCGCCGTCCAGCCACACCACCGCCTCCACGCACAGCACGCTCGCGCTGTCGTCGCAGGCCCGCAAGTACGGCCTGGGCCTGGTGTTCGCGACACAGTCGCCGCGCGGGCTGCACAACCACATCCCCGGCAACGCCGCGACGCAGTTCTACGGGCTGCTGAACTCACCGGCACAGATCGCGGTCGCCAGGGAGATGGCGCGCGTCAAGGGCGGCCTGGTGCCGGACATCAGCAGGCTGCGCTCGGGACAGTTTTATCTGGCGTTGGAGGGCAACGCCTTCCACAAGATCCAGACACCGTGGTGCCTGTCGCACCACCCGCCGAGCCCGCCGACCACCGACGAGGTGCTGAGGTTGGCGCAGCAGCGCGAACCCGCAGCACCCTGACCCGAAAAAAGAGGCCGGCCACCGAGGTTCGGTGACCGGCCCCTTGTGCGTAGATCAGGGCTGGGTCTGCCCCGGGATGCCCTCGTAGGCGATGTCGCCCGTCTTGAGGTTCTGCTGTGTGAGCTCCACCAGACCGTCGAGGAACTTCTGGCGCTCGGTCACCACGTGCTCGATCGCGACGTCGACGTTGTCCTTGGTGATCGCGGGCATGACGTAGACCGGATCGGTCTTGACATCCTCGCCCTTCACCAGCGCGTCGGCGACCGCGAGCCCCGCCGACAGTTCGACGGTGCCGTTCTGCAGTGACGTGCCGATGAAATCACCGCTCTTGACGGCGTTCAGACCGTCCTCGATGCCGTCGATCCCGACGATCGGCACGCCCGTGCGGCCGGCTTCCTTGAGCGCCTGCAGCGCACCGAGACCCATGTCGTCGTTCTGCGCGACCACGCCGTCGATCTGCGGGCCGAACGACGAGATCCAGTTCTTCATCTTGTTGACGGCCTCGTCGCGCTTCCAGTTCGCGGTGTCCTTGGCCAGCACCTTGATGTCGGGATACTTGGCGAGCACCTGGTCGATGCCCTTGCCGCGGTTGATCTCTCCGGAGCCGCCGAGTGGGCCCTGCAGGATCACGATGTTGCCCTTGCCGCCGAGGCGGTCGGCCATCATCTGCATCTCCTGCGCACCGGCCGCCACGTCGTCCGGTTGCACGTTGCCGGCCAGGTCGGGAGTCTCCAGCGCGGCGTTGACCGCGAGCAGCGGGATGCCCTTGGACTTGGCCGAGGCGACCTGCGGGCCGAGCGAATCCGCCTGCACCGGAACGACGATGATGGCGTCCACGCCCTGGTTGATCAGCGAGTCGACCTGGCTGGCCTGGGTGGACACGTCGTTGTTGGCCGAGTTCCACACCAGCTCGATGTTGTTGGCCTTGGCGTAGGTGTCCATCCCCTCCTTGCCCTCGGTGATGAACGAGCTCATGTCGTACACCGTGACGCCGATGCGCTTGGTGTCGCTGTTGGCCGCGGTGTCGCCCGCGCCGCACGCGGTCAGGCCCAGTCCGACGGCCCCGGCGGCGGCAATCGCGCCGATCTTCGACGTGATGTTCATGAATGCCTTTCTACTTGTGGCGGGGGATCAGGGATCAGGGCTGCTTCTGGCCGGGGATGCCCTCGTAGGCGATGTCGCCGGTTTCGAGGTTCTTGTTGATCAGCTCGGTGAGGCCGTCGAGGAACTGCTGACGCTCGGTGACCACGTGCTCGATCGCGACGTCGACGTTGTCCTTGGTGATCGCGGGCATGATGTACACGGGCTCTTTGTTGACCGGTTCGCCCTTGGCGAGGCGGTTGGCCACCGCGAGACCGGCCGCGAGTTCGACGGTGCCGTTCTGCAGTGAGGTGCCGATGAAATCACCGCTCTTGACGGCGTTCAGACCGTCCTCGATGCCGTCGATGCCGACGATCGGCACGCCTGTGCGGCCGGACTCCTTGAGCGCCTGCAGCGCACCGAGACCCATGTCGTCGTTCTGCGCCACCACACCGTCGATCTGCGGCCCGAAGCCCGAGATCCAGTTCTTCATCTTGTTGACGGCCTCGTCGCGCTTCCAGTTCGCAGTGTCCTTGGCCAGCACCTTGATGTCCGGATACTTGGCCAGGACCTGCTCGATGCCCTTGCTGCGGTCCAGTTCACCGGACTGCCCCAGCGGACCCTGCAGGATCACGATGTTGCCCTTGCCGCCGAGGCGGTCAGCCATCATCTGCATCTCCTGCGCGCCTGCGGCCACATCGTCGGGCTGGACGTTGCCCGCGATGTCCTTGCTGTCGAGCGCGGCGTTGACCGGGACCAGCGGGATGCCCTTGGCCTTGGCCGAGGCGACCTGCGGCGCGAGCGAATCCGCCTGCACGGGAACGACGATGATCGCGTCCACGCCCTGGTTGATCATGGAGTCGACCTGGCTGGCCTGCGTCGAGACGTCGAGATTGGCCGAGTTCCAGATCAACTCGATGTTGTTGTCCTTGGCGTAGGCGTCCATCCCCTCCTTGCCTGCGGTGATGAACGAGCTCATGTCGTACACCGTCACGCCGATGCGCGTGGTGTCACTGTTCGCGGCGGGGTCACCCGCACCGCAAGCCGTCAGACCCAGCCCCAGCGCGGTTGCCGAGGCGATCGCGAACGCCGTTGTCCCCAGTCTCATCTGCCTTCTCTTTCAGTTGTTGTGGATGTGTCGTGGTGCCGTCAAGTTCGTCGCCGGGACGACCACACGTCGACCGCGACCGCGGCGACGATCAGCACGCCCTTGATGACGTCCTGCCAATAGGCCGGGACCACCAGGATGTCCAGGCCGTTGTTGAGGGTCTGGATCATCAGCAGACCCAACGCGGTACCCCAGATGGTTCCGCGGCCGCCCATGAGGCTCGCGCCACCGATCACGACGGCCGCGATGGCGTCGAGTTCGTAACCCTGGCCGAGGTTGGGCGGACCGGAGATGACGCGCGACGCCAGCATGACGCCCGACAGACCGGCCAGCAGACCCGAGAACGCGTAAACGCTGAACAGCACGTTCTTGGCGTTGATACCGGCGATCTCGGCGGCGTGGCGGTTGCCGCCGACGGCGTAGACCCGCATGCCGTAGGTGGTGCGCTTCATGATGATCGCGAGCGCGATGATGCCGATGATCATCAGCAGCACCGGGATCTGCAGACCCAGGATCTTGGTGTTGGCGATCGACCCGAACTCCGGCGGCAGGCCGTTGATCGGTGCGCCGCCGCCGATCACATACGCCAGACCAGACCCCGCGGTGAGCGTGCCCAGGGTGGCGATGAACGGCGGGACATTGATGCGCGACACCAGGAATCCGTTGACGCAGCCCACCGCGAGACCGACCAGCATCGACACCAGCACGGTCAGCCACACCTGGCCGGGGTTGGCCTTCGCGGTGGCCGCGCCCGCCATGGCCGACACCGCGATGACGCTGCCGACCGACAGGTCGATGCCGCCGGTCAGGATGACCAGCGTCTGCCCCAGCGCGATGAGCGCGAAAGGTGCTGCGGCGACGAGGATCGTCACCAGGTTGTCCGGGGTGGCGAACCGGGCGCTGCGGTAGCTGAAGTACGCGATGACCAGCAGCATCACGATCACCATCGAGTAGCGCACCGCGATGCCCGTGGCCCAGGCCCGGGAGAACAGCTTGACGGGTTCGCCCGTGGTCGGTGAGGTGACGGTGGCGGAGGAATCCGGCACGGCGTCGTCGGGTTTCAATTCGGTGGTCACGATGTGATCTCCTGGCTTGTCTGGTCACTTCTGGCGTCCAGTGCGGTGGCCAACCGGAACACCGACTCTTGGACCTCGGGATGGTCGAGCGCTTCTCGGTCGAGTTCGCCGACAAACGCGCCGCCGCGCATGACGAAGGCGCGATGGGACAGGCCGACGACCTCCGGCATGTCCGAGGACGCCATCACCACGGCCATCCCCTGCGCGGCGAATTCGGTGATGATGCGGTAGATCTCGCTGCGGGCGCCGACGTCGACGCCGCGTGTGGGCTCGTCGAGCAGCAGGACGTTGACCTTGCCGGTCAGCCACCGCGCGAGCACCACCTTCTGCTGGTTGCCGCCGGAGAGCGTGCCGACCTCCTGGCCGAGCCCGCGGCTGCGCAGCCGCACCGACGACATCACCTCCGACACGGCCTGCGTGCGGGACTTGCCCCGCAGCCAGCCCGCGATGGAGAACGAGGACAGCCGCGGCAGCGTGCCGTTGTCCAGGACGCTCATCGACAGCACCGCACCGGACAGCTTGCGGTCCTCGGGCACCATCGCCATGCCCGCGGTGATCGCGGCCGCGGGCTGGTTGCGTTTGACGCTGCGCCCGCGCACCACCACGTCACCCGCGGTGCTGCGGCGGGCGCCGAAGATGGCCTCCAGCAACTCGGTTCGCCCGGCGCCGACCAGCCCGGCCAGACCGACGATCTCACCGGCGCGCACCGAGAAGGACACCGGTTCCGAGGCGCCCTCGACCTGAAGGTCGCGCACCTCGAGCACGGTCTCGTCGGCGGGTTCGGGACGGTCCGGGAACAGCGCCTCGAGTTCGCGGCCGATCATCGCGGTGACGATGTCGTCGTCGGACACGTCGTCGATCGGTTTGTCGAGGATCAACCCGCCGTCGCGCAGCACCACGACACGGTCGGCGATCGCGCGGATCTCGGCCATCTTGTGCGTGGTGTAGACCATCGCGACACCGTGGTCGCGCAGCCTACGCACGATCTTGTACAGGCCCTCCACCTCGCGCTCGGAGATCGCCGAGGTCGGCTCGTCGAGCATCACCACCTGGGCGCCGGTGCGGGCGGCCTTGACGATCTCGACTATCTGGCGCAGGCCCACGGGCAGGCTGCCCATGCGGGCGGTCGGCGAGATGCCGACGTCGAAGACCGCGAGGGTCTCCTTGGCCTCGGCGATCATCGCGCGCCGGTTGAGGAACGGTCCGCGCTTGAGTTCACGTCCGACGAACAGGTTCTCGTAGACGGTCATGTCCTCGATGGACGCGAGTTCCTGCGGCACGATCGCCACACCGTGCCGGACGGCGTCGCGCGTGTTGCCCGGGGTGAGGGTGGCGCCCTTGACCGACACCTCACCCTGGTCGGCGTTGTACTGACCCGAGATGATCTTCATCAGCGTGGACTTGCCTGCGCCGTTCTCGCCGGCCAGCGCGGTGACCGTACCGGGCTCGAGTTGCAGGCTGATGCCCTTGAGCACCGGCACACCGCCGAAACTCTTGTGGATGTCGGTGCATTCGAGCAGAGCGTTGGGACTCATGACGGGTTTCCCATCGATACCAGGACTTTCACGTTCTCACCGTCGGCCGAGGCCGCGAATGCCTCGTCGGTGTGGTCGAATTCGTATTCGGCGCTGATGATCTCGTCGACCGGCACCGCGCCCGATGCGAGCATGTCGATGGCGGCGGCGAAATCGTCGCGAACGTACATCAGGTTGCCGATGAGTGCGATCTCGCGGTCCTGGATCAACCCGAGCGGCACGGGTGTGGCGCCTTCGGCGACCCCGACGATCATCACCGCACCGCCCTTGTCCACCAGGTCGACCGCCTGGGCCACCGAGCTCTCGCGCGCCACGCAGTCGATCACCACCGCGGCCGGACCGCCGAGCAGATCGAGCGCGGTCGCGACCGCGTCGGGGGCTGCGGGATCGAAAGTGCCGACGGCGCCGAGCCGTTCGGCGCGTACCCGTTTGGACTCCAGCAGATCGGCCACCACGACCCGCGCGCCCGCGTGGCGGGCGGCCAGCAGCGCGAACAGGCCGATGGGTCCGGCGCCGATCACGACGACCGGGCGGTCCGTGAGATCACCGACGACCTGCTCGGCGCGGCGCACGGTGTGCACCGGGGTGGCCAGCGGTTCGATGAGGATCGCGTGGCGGTCGTCGAGGGCGTCGTCGAGTCGTACGAGCCGGTCGGCGCCGATGACGAACGAGTCAGCGAGCGCGCCCGGGGTCTGGCAGCCGAACACCCGCAGTTCGCGGCAGATGTTGTAGCGCCCGTCGCGGCACTGTGCGCACGCACCGCACGCCAGGTTGGGTTCGACGGCCACGCGTGCGCCCAGCCAGGAGTCGTCGACTCCCGCACCGAGCATCTCCACCACGCCGACGGCCTCGTGTCCGGGCCGGTACGGCAGGTCGATGAACGGGTGGTGTCCGCACGCGGCGTGCAGATCGGATCCGCAGATGCCAACCAGCACGGTGCGCACCCGCACCTCGCCGGGGCCCGGCTCCGGTTGCGGCACGGTCTCGATCGCGATGTCGTCGAGCGCGCTGACGACGACCCTTCTGATCTCGGTTCCTACCATGCGGTGTATCCGCCGTCCGCGACGAGCACCGAGCCGGTGATGAAGGAGGCCGCGTCGCTGGCCAGGAACACCACGCTGGGCGCGATCTCCTCGGGCACCGCGTAGCGCAGCTGCGGGGTGTCGTCGATCCAGTACCGCTTGAACTCCGGCCGGTCAACCGGGGCCATGTCGGTCTTCACGTATCCGGGAGCCAGCGCGTTGACCCGGATTCCCAACGGGGCCCACTCGGCGGCAAGGGATTTCGTGAGGTGGTGCACCGCGGCCTTGGAGGCGTTGTACGCGGGCTGCATCTGGGGGCGGTTGACGATGATGCCCGACATCGAGCCGATGTTGACCACCGAGCCGCTGCCGCGCTCACGCATGTGCGCACCGACGGCGAGCGAACACGCCCACAGCGCCTTGACGTTGAGGTCGAACACGTCGTCCCACTGCTCTTCGGTGACCGTCCAGGACTCACCGTGGTGGCACGTGCCCGCGTTGTTGACCAGGATGTCGATGTGACTGAGCGCGTCGATGGCCTCGGCCGTCATGCGCTCGACGTCCTCGGCCCTGGTGATGTCGGCCGTGATCGCGTGCAGTTGGTGTCCGGCCGCGGCGGCCTCGGCCGCGGTCTTCTCGTTGCGTTCGGCGTTGCGGCCCGAGAAGGCCACACGGGCACCGGCCTGTGCGAGTGCGATCGCGAAAGCCTTGCCCAGGCCCTGGTTTCCGCCGGTCACCAGCGCAGTGCGCCCGCTCAGATCGAATGCCGAACGCACATCCATAGCGGTGCTCCCCTTCGCTTCGGCCGTCACTCGGGCACCACGATCGACTTGAGGCTCGCGGGGTCGCTGTCGCTGTCGAGGGCCTCGGCGACATGGTCGAGGTCGTAGCGACCGGTCACCAGCGCGTCGAGATCGACAGCACCAGAACTCACGAGATGGATTGCCGCAGGCCACGTGTCGGTGTACCGGAACACGCCGGTCACGTTGATCTCCATGTTCTGGATGTAGCCGACGGGCAGCGTCACGTCGTCGGCGCCCATGCCGACCAGCACGACGTTGCCCGCGGGGCCGACGGCCTTGATGCCGGACACCACGGCAGGCGCGGCGCCGCTGGCATCGACGAACGCGTCGACCTTGGGGTCGAGTGCGGCGACGTCATCGACCGCGGGATCGAGCACCTCGGTGGCCCCGAACCGCAGGACCCGCTCGCGGCGTTCGGCCACCAGATCGGTCACCACGATGCGCGCGGCACCGAACGCGCGCGCGGTCTGCGCGCAGATCACGCCGATGGGCCCGGCGCCTGCGATGAGGATCGACGAACCTGGTACGACGCCGGCCTTGCGCATGGTCGCGATGGCCACCGACAGCGGTTCGAGCAGCGCCGCGGCGTCGTCGGAGATGGAGTCCGGCACGGCATGGGCCATGTCGTCGTCGATGGTGACGTAGCGGCAGAACGCCCCGTCGATCGGCGGGGTGGCATAGAACTTGATCTCGGGGCACAGGTTGTAGCGGCCGGCCTTGCACTGCTCGCAGCGCCGGCACGGGTGCTGCGGTTCGACCGCGACGCGCTGTCCGACCCGTGCGGGGTCGACGCCCTCACCGACCGCCGCGATCCGTCCCGACAACTCGTGGCCCAGGATCATCGGCTCGTTGACCACGAAGTCGCCGATACGACCGTGCCGGTAGTAGTGCACGTCGGAACCGCACACCCCGACGGCCGCGACCTCGACGAGCACCTCGTGCGGGCCCGGGGTCGGCACCGGCCGGTCCTCCACCACCACCGTGCCCACCGAGGTAAGCACGCTGGCGCGCATGGTGCCGCGGGCATCGGCTGCGACGGCGTTCATCTCGTTTCCTTTCCGGGGCGCGACCGGCGGTCTGCAGGCATGCATGGCCGTCGCGTCCGAGTTGCTCATCTGTTAGCGCGAAATCTCATTTGATGCTTGTGATGTGGATCATGCAATGCTCTATGCTCATGTGTCAACGCGTCTGCACATATGTGCAGAACGTCGGTGCAGAGCGGCCGGACAGAAGGGAGATGCGGCATGGGACCCGATGAGCTGTTCCAACGCGCGGTGATCGCGCGCCGCTACTACCTCGAAGGACGAACCCGCGTCCAGATCGCCGAGGAATTCGGCATCTCCCGGTTCAAGGTCGCCCGCATGCTCGACGAAGCACTCGGCTCCGGCATGGTCGAGATCAAGATCCACAACCCGGGATCCATCGACGTCGAGCTGTCCACCGCGCTGCAGCGGCGCTACGGGCTACAGCACGCGTACGCCGTGATGACCAGCCCCGACAGCGATCCGCGCGGCACCGACACCGTCGGCGCCGACGACCGCGTCGCCTCGGTCGCCAAGGCCATGGCCGAGCTGCTGCAGTCGATCCTGCGCGACGGCGACGTGATCGGCGTGGACTGCGGCCGCACCCTGGCGCACATCGCCGACCACATCACCGAACTCCCGCACTGCGACGTCGTCCAGCTCACCGGTATGGCAGGCGCGATCACGCACAACGGCGTCGACCTGGTGCGCCGGATCAGCGAGGTCAGCGGCGGGCAGACCTGGCCGCTGTATGCCCCGCTGGTGGTGTCGGACGCCCGCACGGCCGCGAGCCTGGCGAGCAGCCAGCAGATCCAGGACACCATCGCGCAGCACGCGAAGGTCACGTGCGCGATCGTCTCGGTCGGCGCCTGGGTCGAGGGCGCCTCGCAGGTGTACAGCTCGCTGACCACCACCGAGGTGGAGGCCCTGGAGGCCGCGGGCGTGTGCGCCGAATCGTGCGCGCTGCTGCTCGACGCCGAAGGCAACCGCCTGCCCGGGCTCGACGACCGCCGGATGGGCATCGACGAGGCCACACTGCGGGAGATCCCGACCGTCATCGCGATCGCCACCGGCCCGGAGAAGATCGCGGCGACACGCGCGGTGCTGCGCTCGGGAATGGTCTCATCACTGGTCACCGACGTCGAGATCGCCGCCGCGGTGCTCGACGACAACGCAAACGAGGAAGGCGCAAAGCGAACATGACTCAGGCACAAGAGCTCTCGGTCGACTTCGACTTCAGGCTCGACGGCAAGGTGGCGCTGGTGACCGGCGCCGCGTCCGGGATCGGCGCCGCGATCGCCTCGGCGTATGCCACCAAGGGCGCCCGCATCGCCGCGGTCGATCTCAACGCCGAGGGTGCCGAGGCGCTCGCCGCCCAACTGGGTGGCGACCGCGGTGCGCATCGTGGCTTCGCGTGCGACGTCGCCGACGCGGCATCGGTGCAGGCCGCCGCCGACGCCGTCGCCGCGGAGTTCGGCCGCATCGACATCCTGGTGAACAGTGCCGGTGTCGCCCGTCTGGCGCCGGCCGAGGAACTGTCCCTTCAGGATTGGGACAGCACGCTCGCGATCAACCTCAGCGGCACGTTCCTGATGTGCCAGGCCGTGGGCAAACGGATGCTCGAGGCCGGCGGCGGCGCCATCGTCAACATGGCGTCACAGGCCGCGACGGTCGCCCTGGATCAGCACGTGGCGTACTGCGCGTCGAAGTTCGGCGTGGTCGGCGTGTCGAAAGTGCTTGCCGCCGAATGGGGTGGGCGCGGCGTGCGGGTCAACACCATCTCGCCCACCGTGGTCCTGACCGAACTTGGCCACAAGGCGTGGGACGGCCCGCGCGGGGATGCCCTCAAGAAGCTCATCCCCACGGGCCGGTTCGCCTACCCGGACGAGATCGCCGCGGCCGCAGTGTTCCTCGCGTCCGACGCCGCCGCGATGATCAACGGCGCCGACCTGGTCATCGACGGCGGCTACACCATCAAGTAGCCCGGCACCCGCGCCGTCACAACAGGGTCGCGGTGCCGTCGGCGTGCACCTCGACGCGTGCCCCGGCGATGTCCTCACGCACGGTGGCCGCGGCCTGCGACTCGTCGGTGATCACCGCGAGCGTGCGCGCGCCATCGGGCGTGCGCACCGCCAGGAACGCCTTCTCCGGCGCACCGTCCCGGTTGAACGGCGTGGTCCAGGATTCGACCGTCCCGGTGCCCACCCATTCCACGGCCAGCTTGCGGGTGGGCTCGGCATCCACCACGGATTGCACGTCCTCCCAACGGAATTCCTGTTCAGGCGGTTCGGTGCCGTACACCCCGAAGCTGTGCTTGGTGAGGTATCCGCCGTTGGCGGTGATCAATCCGCGCGTGCCGGGCTCGGCGACGAGCTTCTCGGCCATGGTCGCGATCGAGTGCGTGACGTAGTTGTTCCATGGTCCGCCCGCGAAGGTCAGGCCTCCGGTCACCGTGAGCGGCCGTGCGGGATCGTCGGTCGGCAACCCGAGTTCGGCGGCCGCGACCTGGACCGCCGAGGGAAAGCACGAGTACACGTCGACGAAGTCGATCGCGTCGATATCGGCGCCCGCCAGTTCGAGCACCCGGCGTCCGGCGATGCGGATCGCCGGGGACCGGTGCAACTCGTCGCGTTCCCCGATCGCGTAGGTGTCGTGTGAATCGGTTCCCGCGTACGGGAAAACCCAGCGGTCCATGGGGATCTGAAGGTAGGTCGCCATCTGGACCGTGGTGAGGATCAGCACCGCACCCTGGTCGACCATGTTGTTGGAGTTCATGAGCTTCGGGTACGGCCAGCTGATCATCCGGTTGTCCGGCCCCACCTGCGTGATCTGCTGCGCGGTCACTGCGTCACGATTCCAGGCGTGCGGGTTCCTGGCGGCCACGGCGCTGAACCGCGACCACAGCGCACCGATCCGGTCGCGGTGCTCATCGGGTGTCTCCCCCGCCGCGATCCGCAGCGCCTGCTCGAACATCGGATACACGAACGCCGGGCGGTCCAGCTTGATCCGGTTCTCGGCGTCACCGGCCATGGGGACGTTGTCGTCGCCACCCGGGGCCACGGGCACGGTGTCGTCCTGACGTGTCCAGTCCGGGCGCACCCCGCGCGCCCGCAGACGACTGCGGGTCCGCCACGTCTCGGCACCCGCGATCAGCACCACCTCGGCACGTCCGGCCTGCAGATCCAGGCACGCGTGATTGACCAGGGTCTGCGGCACGTTGCCACCGATACCCGTGTACCGCGTCCGCGCCCCGGCGGCGCCGATGCGACCTGCGAGCAGCAGGCCCGGGTCCCGGTACCGCCACGACAACAGGTTGACCACGCGCACCGAGTCCACGGCCTGCAGCACACGGGGATCCACGGCGTTCCTGGCGGCCTCGGCCATCAGGTCCACCGGTTCGGTGGCAGGGTTCTCGTCGTATTGACTGACCTGGCCGTACCCGACCAACACGGGCGTTCGATTCACGGACACAGGACGTATTCAACAACTCGGCGTGCGGGTGAGGTCAGCCGCCCGCTGATTCAGGCCACGAGTTTCTCGACCCAGCCCAGCACCGCGTCCACGTCGGTCTCGACGTACATCAGGTCGACGAACGCGTCGGGGTAGCCGCCCTCGGCGAGGATTTTCACCGCGTCGGCGACCTGGCTCACGCTGCTGCCCGGCGCGACGTTGATCCGCACGTGGGTCGCGATGTTCGCCGGATCGCGGCCTGCGGCCTCGGCGGCCGCGTCGATCACCCGACGCTGCGCCCGCAACGCGTCGATGCTCACCGCGCCCGGCACGAACACCGCGGGCAGCCACCCGTCTCCGCGACGGCCGATGCGGCGCAGGCCCGCGGGTGTGAACGCGCCCAGACAAATCGGCAGCCGTGGCCGTTGCACGGGTTTGAGCCCGACCCACGACTCCGGTACCGACCACCGCTTGCCTTCGTGTCTCACGGGATCGTCGGTCCACAGCGCCTCGAGCGCGTCGAGGATCTCGTCGAGTTGCGCGCCCCTACCGTCGAACGGGGCACCCGCGGCCTGGTACTCCTCGGGCGACCAGCCGATGCCGAAACCCGGGGTCAGGCGGCCACCGCTGACGGCGTCGATGCTCGCGAGCTGACGCGCCAGCTGCACGGGCGGGTACCACGGCGCGACGAAGACACTGCTGCCCAGCCGTGCCGTCGACGTCGCGGCCGCGGCGACCGCGAGCGCGGTGAACGGGTCCAGGCAGGCCCGGAACTGCTCGGGGATGGTGTCACCGCCGGCATAACCCACCGTGGGGTCGACCGCTGCCAGCAACCGGTCCCCCACCCACAGACTCTGCGCTCCGAGCTGCTCGGCGGTGGACGCGAACCGCGCCAGCTCACCCCCGGCGGCAAAAGCGGCCGAACCGAACTGCGGTAACGCGAATCCCAGCACGTGGCAAGGGTAACCGGCGCATCGACCGATCGCGGGTTCGATCGCCGCACCGGGGGTATCCGAAAACAGGTACCGCGAGAACACGCGGTTGCCCCACACCATCGACCGCCAACCCTCACGATGGAGCCATGAGCGACGCGACCACATCCCCGGCGCTGACCGATTCGGAACTCGAACTGCTCGACGCGTACTGGCGCGCGGCCAACTACCTGTCCGTCGGCCAGATCTATCTGCTCGACAACCCCCTGCTCGCCGAACCGCTCGCGGCCGAACACGTCAAACCGCGTCTGCTCGGCCACTGGGGAACGACACCCGGCCTGAACCTGATCTACGCACATCTCAACCGGATCATCCGTGAGCGCGACGCCAACGTCATCTACATCACCGGCCCTGGCCACGGCGGTCCCGGTCTGGTGGCCAACGCATATCTGGAGGGCACCTACAGCGAGGTCTACACGGGAATCGGGCAGGATGTCGACGGGATGCGGAAACTGTTCCGGCAGTTCAGCTTTCCGGGCGGCATCCCCAGCCACGTGGCAGCCGAGACGCCCGGCTCGATCCACGAGGGCGGCGAACTGGGTTATGCACTGGTGCACGCGTACGGTGCGGCGTTCGACAACCCCGACCTCGTGGTGGCCTGCGTCGTGGGCGACGGCGAGGCCGAAACCGGTCCGCTCGCGGCGAGCTGGCACTCCAACAAGTTCCTCAATCCCGTCACCGACGGCGCGGTGCTGCCGATCCTGCACCTCAACGGCTACAAGATAGCCAATCCCACTGTGCTGTCCCGGATTCCGCAAGAGGAGCTCGAATCCCTGTTCCTCGGCTACGGATACCGGCCGATCACGGTCGCCGGTGACGACCCGGCGAACGTGCACCAGCAGCTGGCGATCGCGATGGACGAGGCGTTCGACCAGATCGCCGCGATCCAGCGCGCGGCGCGCCTCGACGACGAATCCGGGCGACCGCTGTGGCCGATGATCATCATGCGCACACCCAAGGGATGGACCGGTCCGGTTACGGTGGACGGGAACAAGGTGGAAGGCACCTGGCGCTCGCACCAGGTGCCGCTCTCGGAGACCCGCACCAATCCCGACCACATGGCCCAGCTCGAAGAGTGGCTGCGCAGTTACCGCCCGCACGAACTGTTCGACGGCACCGGGGCACTGCGACCGGAACTGCGCGCACTGGCGCCGGCAGGCGACCGCCGGATGAGCGCCAACCCGCACGCCAACGGCGGCCTGCTGCTGCGCGATCTGGACCTGCCCGATTTCACCGACTACGCGGTGCCCGTCGACAGGCCCGCGACCACCAGCGTCCAGGCCACCCAGGTGCTCGGCGAGTTCCTGCGCGACGTGATCGCCCGCAACCCGGACCGGTTCCGCGTCATGGGGCCCGACGAGACCGCGTCGAACCGGCTCTCGGCGGTGTTCGAGGCGACCGACAAGACCTGGCTGGCCGAGACCGGGCCCGACGACGAACACCTCGCGCCCGACGGACGCGTCATGGAGGTGCTGTCCGAGCACCTGTGCCAGGGCTGGCTGGAGGGTTACCTGCTGACCGGCAGGCACGGCCTCTTCAGTTGCTACGAGGCGTTCGTGCACATCGTCGACTCGATGCTCAATCAGCATGTCAAGTGGTTGACCAGCAGCGCGGCACTCACGTGGCGCAGGCCCATCGCGTCGCTGAACTACCTGCTGACCTCACATGTGTGGCGCCAGGACCACAACGGCGCGTCACACCAGGACCCCGGCTTCATCGACCACGTCGCCAACAAGCGACCCGAGGCGGTTCGGGTGTACCTGCCGCCCGACGCCAACACGCTGCTGTCGGTCGCCGACCACTGCCTGCGCAGCCGCCACTACGTCAACGTCGTCGTCGCGGGCAAGCAGCCCGCGCTGAGTTACCTCACGATGGACGAGGCGATCGCGCACTGCACGCGCGGGCTCGGCATCTGGGACTGGGCGAGCTCTGACACCTCGGGTGAACCGGATGTCGTGCTGGCCTGCGCGGGCGACATCCCGACGCTGGAGACGCTGGCCGCCGCCGACATCCTGCGCCGCAGGCTGCCCGATCTGAAGGTGCGTGTGGTCAACGTCGTCGACATCATGCGGCTGCAACCGGAATCAGAGCATCCGCACGGCTTGTCCGAACGCGACTTCGACTCGGTCTTCACCACCGACCGGCCGATCATCTTCGCCTACCACGGCTATCCGTGGCTGATCCACCGCCTGACCTACCGGCACGCCAACCACGCGCAACTGCACGTGCGTGGCTTCAAGGAGCGCGGCACCACCACGACACCCTTCGACATGGTGATGCTCAACGACCTGGACCGCTTCCATCTCGTCATGGACGTCATCGACCGCGTCGAGGGGCTCGGGACCCGGGCGGCCGCACTGCGTCAGGAGATGGCCGACGCGCGGCTGGCGGCGCGCCGGTACACCCGCGAGCACGGCGAGGACGATCCGGCCATCTCGGAGTGGACCTGGCAGGCCGATTGAGTTCGCCCGCGAAAGCTCGCTGAGCTTGGAGTTCGCGCCTGCTGGGTACACTGCGCAAGTTATGTCTGACCAGAGCGCCGTGGCCGCGCAACATCCCCACCCGCTGATGGCGCAGCTGGCCGCCCTGCACCACTTCCGCATCTACGTCGACATCGCGATCGTCGTCGTGGTGCTGGCGATGACCAATCTGATCGCCCACTTCACGACCCCGTGGGCCAGCATCGCGACCGTCCCCGCGGCAGCCGTCGGACTGCTCGCGCTGGCGCGCGCACGCGGCTGGGGCTGGACCGAGCTGGGCCTGGGCCGCGAACACTGGAAGACGGGTGCGGGCTATGCGCTCGCCGCGGTGGGTGTGGTTCTCTCGGTGATCGCGATCGGCGCGTTGCTGCCGTGGACGCGACCGATGTTCATGAACGACAACTACGCGACGCTGTCGGGCGCGCTGATCGCGTCGATGATCATCATCCCGCTGCAGACCGTGATCCCCGAGGAGCTGGCATTCCGCGGCGTGCTGCACGGCGCGCTGGACCGTGCGTGGGGTTTCCGAGGTGTCGCGGCGGCCGGGTCGCTCCTGTTCGGGATGTGGCACATCGCGACCTCCCTGGGTCTGACGAGCAGCAACGTCGGCTTCACACGCCTGTTCGGCGGTGGCATTCTCGGCACCGTCGCCGGCGTCGTGCTCGCAGTCGTCGCCACCGGCATCGCGGGTTTCGTGTTCAGCTGGCTGCGCAGGCGCAGCGGCAGCCTCCTGGCTCCGATCGCCCTGCACTGGTCGCTCAACGGCATGGGCGCGCTGGCCGCCGCAGTCGTCTGGCACATCTCGACCTGAGTCAGGGGCGATCGACGTCGTCCACGTCGGTTCCGGCTTTCCCATCGGCACGGTGGCGCGCGCGGAACTGCCGGTTCTTGAGCTTGTTCCCGCAGACCGACATCGTGCACCAGGATCCCCCGTGGTTGCGGGAGCGGTCGTAGAACGCCCAGCGGCAGTCCTCGTTGGCGCACGCCTTGAGCCGGCCCCACGTGCCGTCGCGTTGCGCGTCGCGCATCACGACCAGAAGTTCCACCAGGCGCTCGATGACCGAGTCACCCGCGGCGCACAGTGCCACCTCTCCGTCGGCGCCGAGTTCGGCGCGTGCGGTCGCACTGTCGGCCACCTGGCGCAGTGCACCGAGCGTCTCGGGCGCGGGCGCGGGACCCCCCACGTTGACCACCAGAAGCGCCCGCAGCGCCTCCCTGACGCCCAGCAGCAGGTCCATCTCGTCGCGCGTCGGTGTGGATCCGGGGCTCAGCAGGTCGTTGTCGATCAGCCACGGAACGGCGTGGGCGGGATCCGCCAGCCGGTCCTGCCCGCGCTCGAGGTCGACGGTGTTCACCAGCGCCTGGATGCGCGACAGCGGCCCAGGAGCGGGTTTTGTTTCGCTGTCTCCGGTCCATGTCACCATGACCCCACTCTACCCTTCGTGACCGGTGAAATGGTTTGACTAGTCATTCATGACCGGCGTAACCTTTTAGGAAGTCACGGTCTTGAACCGGAATTCGTAACTACACGAGGTAGCGGCATGACTGACAACCGAACTTCACCGGCCCTGGCGCCGGCACCACGCACCCACCGCCGCGTCACCGCAACCCCGGTGGCCGTGCGCGCCTCGATCCGCGCCCGCATCGAGGCCCGCATCCACGCGAACAAACTCGACGCGGCCCTGGCCGTCGGGGCGCCGACGCCGCCGGGCAGTGCCATCGCAGTGCGCGCCGACCGGTTGACCTCAGCCTCGGAACGGCACGCCATCGCACGCACGTTGCGACGCGCCGTACGCGACGCTGCGAGTGACATATGGCAGATCTCGGCACGGGTTCCGTTGCACCGCAAGAACATCGACGAGTGCCGCGAGCTCATCGAGGCGATCGCACAACGCCTGCACGCGCCCGCGCCGGTGAGCGCACGCGGCATGGCCCGGCTGAGCCGCCTGATCGGCGACGGATGCGGGCCGCTGTACGCGATGGGTCGCGGAGACCTTGCCGGCCGTCTCGGCGCGGCACTCGCCGCGCTCTAGGTTCACCGCGGGGTTCACAGAACGAGCACCGCGGCGCCCGAGATCCGCCCGGCGCCCAGATCCGCCAGGGCCTGATCCGCACGGTCCAGCGGATACTCCGGCGTGGTCACCTGCATGCGGTGTTCGGCGACGAACGACAAGAACTCGCGGGCATCGGCCCGGGTGTTGGCGGTGACCGACCGGATCTCGCGCTCCTGGAACAGGTGGTCCTGGTAGTTGAGTGACGGGATGTCGCTGAGGTGGATGCCCGCGATCGCCAGCACGCCGCCGCGGTCCAGCGCGGCCATCGCGGGCAGGACCAGATCGCCGACGGGGGCGAACAGGATCGCCGCGTCGAGCGGTTCGGGCGGCATGTCGGTGGCGCCCTGCGCCGACGCCGCGCCCAGCGCGAGCGCGAGTTCACGAGCCTGCTCACCACGGGTCATGACGTGCACGCGCGCACCCCGCGCCAATGCCACCTGAGCCGTGAGGTGCGCGCTGCCACCGAAGCCGTAGATGCCGAGGCGCCCGCTCGCAGGAAGCCCGGTGCGCATGAGAGCGCGATAGCCGATGATGCCCGCGCACAGCAGCGGGGCCAGTTCGGTGTCTGAGTACCCGCCAGGCAGACGATGCGCGTATGCCGCGGGCACCGTGGTGTATTCGGCATAACCGCCGTCGGCATCCCACCCTGTGTACCGCGATTCGGGGCACAGGTTTTCCCGCCCGCGCAGGCAGTATGCGCACCGGCCGCACGTGTATCGCAGCCAGGCGACACCTACGCGGTCACCTGCGGCGAACCCGTGCACGTCGGGACCGGCCGCGACAACTTCGCCGACCACCTCGTGGCCCGGGATCACATTGGGCCGGTGTACCGCCAGATCACCTTCGGCAACATGCAGGTCCGTGCGGCACACGCCGCACGCACGAACCGCGACGAGAAGTTCGCCGTCGCCCGGTTCCGGCCTGGGCACCGTCGCGCGGTGCAGAGGGCGCGTGTCGACCGGCCCCGGGCTGACGACCTGCCATGCGGTCATGGCGGAGGAGCTCATGACCTATGTATTACCGGGAGTCAGCTACGGCTGCGCACCATACCGACAAGCCACAGCAGGATCACCGAGCCCAGGATGGCCGTGAACAGGGTGAACCACCAGCCGCCGCCCGCGGTGTCGAGGAAGAAGCTGAGCAAAAAGCCGCCGATGAGCGCGCCGACCACTCCGATGACGATGTTCATCAGGAGCCCCGATCCGCCGCCTTTGACGATCTTGCCCGCGATCCAGCCGGCGATCGCGCCGATGATGATGTAGCCGATCCAGCCGACACTCGTCAGCGTGCTCGAGCGCGCCAGGATCTCGGTTGCTGCCAGTACGTCCATTAGAGGCCTCCTTGCCTTTCTTGGCCGCCCAACTCGGGCCTTACGCCCTGGCTCGGCTCCTTCGCCGGGCCACTTCCAGGTCTACCCCGCGAACGTAACGATTTAGCCGACCGATCGAACACGATCGGTCGTCGGTGCGAGGGGCATCGACGATGCACGGACTGGGCCGGCTACGTTCCGCCGACAGCGAAACGCACATATGGCAAAGGAATTCCCCGTTGTCGGGACACAAGCAGTTAGCTACCCTAGTCATTATCTGGCAACTTGCTGTGATCACGCGGCGGCGCGAGCCGCACCGCTGCCGTCGAGATTGGGATGTTGCTATGTGCAGCACATACCGCCGGGTGGCGCGCCCCGCGTGCGTCGCGATCCCCGCGCGTGCCGACGCATCAGCTATCTCACATCCACCCCGTCAGTCACATTGTTCACACGTGTCACAGCATCGGTTAGGCAAATGATGCCGACGTGCGAGGAGGCAACGATGAAGGCACTGATCGGACTGGCTGTCGGCGCACTCGCGGCCGGCGGCATCGCCCTGGCGACGGCGTCGCCTGCGAGTGCCGGATGTCAGGGTGGATGGACACCGTGGGGTGGCGGGACCACGTGTGACGGGCCCATCGCCCAGGACGGCACGTTCCAGCGCTGCGTCACCGCGGGCGCTCTCGGCTTCGGCGGCACCAACTGCTACCTGCTGAACGTCAACAACCTCGCGGGCAACATCCCGTACGTCGGGCCGTAGAGCGAAACACAAAAGCGAACGACCCCGGACCCATGCGGGCCGGGGTCGTTCACCACGTGCGGATCAGGCCGGAGGCATCATCTCCGGCGGCGCATCGGTCACCGGGACCGGAACGCCGACGCCGGGGCGGGCCGGCGGCGCGTTGGGATCCGGCGGCGGAGGTGCCGCGTTGGGATCGGCCGGATCGGCCGGAGCGGGCGGCGGAGGCGGCGGAGGCGCCCACGGGCGGATCGAATTCGCCAGTGCCACAGCGGCATCCTTGTCGATCGGGTTGTTCGCAGTGCCCAGCCACACGACGAACCAGCGTTCGGGCGTGCGCTGTCCGCGCGGCGTACCGGGCGCGACCGGCTGCCCGACCACGCCGGCCCAGATCTGACCGGCAGGCTTGTTGGCGTCGGTGAATTTGACCTCGTAATACGACGCCACGCCGGGCATACCGTCGGCGTTCAGCTGCACGGTCTGCTGATTGACCCGCGTACCGGGGAACGGCATGAAGAACTCACCCATGTCGGAGGCGAGTCGCACGGCGGCCTTGTTGTTGTCGGGTTCGGCGCCCGCGAAGAGCTTGAGGTCAAGACGGCCCAGCAGCACGCTGGTGTCGTTCGGCGGCTCGGCACCCTCGGCAACGGTCTTGGTCAGCAACGCCTGGCCGTACGAGAGCTGCGTGGCGTCCGACACCTGCCAACCCTCGGGAACCACATAGCTGAAGCCACCCGCCGCGTTGTCGACGCGGCCGGGCTCGGGCGCAGGCGGCTCCTCGGCAGGTGCGGGCGCGGGTGCGTTCGGATCGGCGGGCGCGGGTGCGGGCGCATTGGGATCGGCGGGCGCGGGTGCCGGAGCAGGCGCCGGGGCCGGAGCACCAGGAGCCGGCGCCGGGGCAGGTGCGGGAGCCGGAGCAGGCGCGGGAGCCGGAGCGGGCGCGTTCGGGTCTGCAGGCGGCGGCGCGGGCAGGAAGGTGTTACCGGGCGGCGGCGGTGGCGGCTCGGGATCCGCGTGCGCCACCGACGGCAGCGCCACCGCGACCGCCGTCATGCCGGTCACCGCAGCCAGCGTCAGCTTCTTCGACAGACCTGAGCGTCGATGAGACATCGAGTCCGACTCGTACATGGGGAAGAAACTACCGTGTTACGGCCGTGACGCAAGTGTGAGTTGCTCTTAGAGTGTTTTTCTGAGAGGTTGCTGAGCACAGCGACAGTAGAAGTCAATGGCATGAAGGCCAGTTGCTGGCACGACGAGGCCCGGACCGCCACGCCGAGGCCGTCAGACTCCCGCCGGCAACACCGTACCGCCCGTATTCTGACCGTTTAATCGCGCCCCGCGCGCGCCGCGTTACGACTCCGGGGACCGCTCGCGAGCGAACTTCGGCACGCGAGCACGGGCGCGTTGAGTTTCGTCAGCTAGCTACCGTCCAGTAACATTGGGGGCTGATCACCCGCCGACCGGCGTGGTGATCCCCGGTACATGGAGGTACATCATGGCGGAGGTGCTGGTCACCGGCGGCGACACCGAACTCGGACGCGCGATCGCGCAGGGTTTTCGGGACGCAGGCCACAATGTGGTGATCGCGGGCGCCCGCCGCGACGATCTTGAGGTCGCCGCCAAGGAACTGGATATCGAATCGATCGTCTTCGACAACACCGACGCAGCGAGCCTCGAAGCCGTGCGCGGCCAGTTCCCGCACCACCTCGACACCCTGGTCAACGTGCCCGCCCCGCGCTGGGAGGCCAAGGATCCCCGTACCTACACGCTCGCCGACCTGGCCTCGGCGTGGCGCAACAACCTCGACGCGACCGTGGTGTCGGCGGCGCTGACGGTGCAGATCGTGGGCGACCACCTCCGCTCCGGCGGTTCGATCGTCAACGTCCTGCCGGAGAGCGCCAAGGAGGGCAGCGTCGAGGCCGCGATCAAAGCCGCGCTGTCGGACTGGACCGCCGGACAGGCGGATTTCTTCGGCACCCGGGGCATCACCATCAACGCGGTCGCCGCGGGTCGCAGCGCCGAGCAGGCCTACGACGGGCTGACCCGCACTCCCCCGTCGGTCGCCGACGAGTTCACCAGGCTGGCGCTGTTCCTGTCGACGCCGGCCGCGCGGCACATCACCGGGCAGACGCTGCACGTCAGCCGCGGTGCGCTCGCCACCGTCTGACAACGCGTTTAGGGTCGGAGAAGTGACAATCCGACTCGCTCTCCAGATTCCCAACTTCAGCTACGGCACCGGCGTCGAAGAACTCTTCCCCACCGTCATCGCGCAGGCCAAAGAAGCCGAGGACGCGGGGTTCGACACCGTGTTCGTGATGGACCACTTCTACCAATTGCCGGGCATCGGTGAACCCGAGGAACCGATGCTGGAGGCCTACACCGCGCTCGGCGGCCTGGCCACCGCGACCGAACGCGTGCAACTGGGCACGCTCGTCACGGGCAACACCTACCGCAATCCCACCCTGCTGGCCAAGGCCATCACGACGCTCGACGTGGTCAGCCGCGGCCGCGCGGTGCTCGGCCTCGGCACCGGGTGGTTCGAACTCGAGCACGACCAACTCGGTTACGAATTCGGCACATTCACGCAGCGCTTCGAAAAGCTCGACGAGGCACTGCAGATCATCCTGCCGATGCTCAAAGGCGAGCGCCCCACGTTCAGCGGGAAGTACTACCGCACCGAGAACGCGCTGGCCAATCCCCGCTTCCGCGACCACATTCCGTTGATGATCGGCGGTAGCGGCGAGAAGAAGACGATCCCCATGGCCGTCCGCCACTTCGACCACCTCAACGTGATCGCCGGATTCGACGAACTGGCGCGCAAACTCGACGTCATCAAGAAGAACTGCGACGAGATCGACCGGGATCCGGCGACGCTGGAGACCAGCGTGCTGCTGAGCGCGATCATCGACGAGAACGCATCACTCGACGCGATCCCCGAACCGTTCAGGCAGCGCAGCGTCGTGGGAACGCCCGAGCAGATCGCCGAACAGGTCAAGACCAAGGTGCTCGATCTGGGCATCGACGGCGTCGCGATCAACATCCCCACGTGGCAGCTCGGATACCGCCCAGGAGACATCACAGCCATCGGCGAAGCGTTGAAACCACTGATATCTGGGTAGACGTTCGGTGCGGTTGCCCACGTCACCGCGCTGTGGGGAATCGCGCCGACTAATCTGTTCGTTGTACCGAGTGGTAGAAAACGTTTGCGAGGAGCATCAATGAGCCATCCCGGAGCTACGGCGTCGGATCGGCATAAAGTCGTCATCATCGGTTCGGGTTTCGGTGGTCTCACCGCTGCCAAGACCCTCAAGCGCGCTGACGTCGACGTCAAGCTAATCGCCCGTACCACGCACCACCTCTTCCAGCCGCTGCTCTACCAGGTGGCGACCGGCATCATCTCCGAGGGCGAGATCGCCCCGGCCACTCGAGTGATCCTCCGCAAGCAGAAGAACGCCCAGGTCCTTCTCGGCGATGTGACGCACATCGATCTGGAGAACAAGACCGTGGATTCGGTGCTGCTCGGTCACACCTACTCGACGCCCTACGACAGCCTCATCATCGCCGCGGGCGCGGGTCAGTCCTACTTCGGCAACGACCACTTCGCCGAGTTCGCACCCGGCATGAAGTCGATCGACGATGCGCTGGAGTTGCGCGGTCGCATCCTCGGCGCGTTCGAACAGGCCGAGCGCTCCAGCGACCCGGTGCGCCGCGCGAAGTTGCTGACGTTCACCGTCGTCGGCGCGGGCCCGACCGGCGTCGAGATGGCCGGACAGATCGCCGAATTGGCCGACCAGACTTTGCGGGGCAGCTTCCGCCACATCGATCCCACCGAGGCCCGGGTGATCCTGCTCGACGCCGCACCGGCCGTGCTACCGCCCATGGGCGAGAAGCTCGGCAAGAAGGCGCGGGCCCGTCTGGAGAAGATGGGCGTCGAGGTCCAGCTGGGTGCGATGGTCACCGACGTCGACCGCAACGGCATCACCGTCAAGGATTCCGACGGGACCATCCGTCGCATCGAGTCGGCGTGCAAGGTGTGGTCGGCCGGTGTGTCGGCCAGCCCTCTCGGCAAGGATCTCGCCGAGCAGTCGGGTGTCGAACTCGACCGCGCGGGCCGGGTCAAGGTACAGCCCGACCTGACGCTGCCCGGTCACCCGAACGTGTTCGTCGTGGGCGACATGGCGGCCGTCGAGGGCGTGCCCGGTGTGGCGCAGGGCGCCATCCAGGGTGGCCGCTACGCCGCGAAGATCATCAAGCGTGAGGTCAGTGGCACCAGCCCGAAGATCCGCACGCCGTTCGAGTACTTCGACAAGGGCTCGATGGCGACGGTGTCGAGGTTCTCCGCGGTGGCCAAGGTGGGTCCCGTCGAGTTCGCGGGCTTCTTCGCCTGGTTGTGCTGGCTCGTGCTGCACCTGGTGTACCTGGTCGGGTTCAAGACGAAGATCGTCACACTGCTGTCGTGGGGCGTGACGTTCCTGAGCACCAAGCGTGGTCAGCTCACCATCACCGAGCAGCAGGCCTATGCGCGAACCCGCATCGAGGAGCTCGAGGAGATCGCGGCGGCGGTGCAGGACACCGAGAAAGCCGCGTCCTAGCCGGTTCAGTCGAGCCGGTTCGGTCCAGCCGGTTCAGTCGGCAGGCAGCCGGTCACCCTGCCAGGTGGCCAGGCTGCCGCCGCGGGCCAAGCCCAGCACCAGTTGGTCTGGCGCATCGAAAGTCGGCTCCGGATAACGCATTTCGCTGATGCATGCGCGTGGGGCGGCGATCTCGTCGTCACCGAGTGCGCCGGATCCCAGCTCGATGCGGTGCCGCAGCAGCGGCGCTCCGGCCGCGTCGGCGTGCAGCAGCCCCGACCAGAAACCGGCTCTCTCGTTCGATCTGCCGATCTGGATCTGCTCGCGGATGCGCACCCGCGCGGAATCGGCGAGCTGCAACCGGGTTTGCGTGTGATGTGCCGAACCGCCGGCCACCACGGTCGGTTGCGGGTCCAGGTCCAGTTCGCCCGCGACCTCGATGTCCCAAACCGCCTCGGAGAGCAGGGTTTCGGTGCCGGGGAGCACGAGCGTCGCGGCAACCGTACGAATCCGCAGCCGGGCGCCTGCCTCGACGACCACGCGCACCCGCAGCGTGTCGCCGCCCAGCGGGGTGGCCGCCGTCGACACCAGGTGCACGGTGTCGGGTTGCGTGCAGCGGCCGGCCAGCCCCCCGGTGGCCTCGATCCGCGGCAGCCGCCCCGGCACGGCCACGATGAGGACCTGCGAGTGCATCACACCGTCTGCGCCGCGGCGACCCGCAACTGTTCACGCACCCAGTCCAGCACCGGACCGGCCGTCGGATCCTCGGTCAGTGAGATCAGCGCGGTGGGCCGCTCCGCGCGCACCTTGGCCGCATCGCGGCGCATCACGTCCAGATCCGCACCCACCAGCGGCGCGAGGTCGGTCTTGTTGACCACCAACAGATCCGAGAACGTGACGCCCGGACCGCCCTTGCGTGGCACCTTGTCGCCGCCGGCCACGTCGACGACGAAGATCTGCACGTCCACGAGTCCCGAGGAGAACGTGGCGGTGAGGTTGTCGCCGCCCGACTCGACGAGGATGAGGTCGAGCGCCGGGTTCATCTCGATCAGATCGTCGATCGCGTCGAGATTGGCGGTGATGTCGTCCCGGATCGCGGTGTGTGGGCACCCGCCGGTCTGCACGGCCGCGATCCGCTCGTCGGGCAGCACCGCGTTGCGGCGCAGGAAGTCCGCGTCCTCGGTGGTGTAGATGTCGTTGGTGAGCACCGCCAGTGACAGTTCGTCGCGCAGCTGACGGCACAGCGCCGCCACGAGTGCGGTCTTGCCCGAGCCGACCGGGCCGCCCACCCCGATGCGCAGCGGTTCACCGGGTTTGCGCACCCGTTTGGGCCGGTCGGTGTGGGTGTGGGGTTCACCGTCGAGGAAATGCGGTGGCATGTCGAGCCTTTCGGGATGCGAACAACGAAATCAGGAGACGAACAGCGGACGGTCGCGTTGGGCGTGGCGTTCTGCCATCACGTCGAGTAAGGGATCCGACAGATCGGCCAGGCCTGCGGTGGCCTCCTCGGCGACGGTGTCGCACAGCGCCGCCAACTCGAAGGTCACCGCGGCCACATCACCGGGGTCGAGCGCCAGCAACCGCTGCGCGGCGGTGGCCGACCCGGTCATCGTGGTGTAGACGACCGAAAGCGCGGTCTGCAGCGGATCCAGGCCGCTCGCGGCGCCCACCGCACCCGCCGCGACCGCCAGGTGCGGGCGCGTGCCAAGTGTGTCCCACGGACCGTCGGGCCATACCCGCCGGGCCAATCGCACCAGTCCGCGGCCCTGCGCACGCGACGCGTCGCGGCTCGCGGGTGACGGTGTGCGTGCGTCGATCTCGGCGTCGGCGACACCTGGGGTGAGCGTGCCCTCGTGCACGGCGACCGCGACCGACGCCGCGACGAGCCCGTGACTGCGGATGCGCCGCACCAGGTAGGCGCGCAGCGTCGACAGATCCGTGAGCAGCCCGCTGGTCACCGCTTCCTCCACGCCGCCGGAGTGCACGTGTCCCCCGGTCGGCAACCGGGAGTCGGCCAGGGTGAGAAGCGTTGTCAGGCTGTTCATCTAGAACAGGAAGTATCGCTGTGCCATGGGTAGCTCGGCGGCGGGTTGTTCGTCCCACACCTCGCCGTCGATGCGCACCGTGAACGTGTCGGGTTCGACCTCGATGCGTGGCAGCGCGTCGTTGAGCGGCATCTGCGCCTTGCCGACCTTGCGGACGTCCTTGACCGCGACGAGTTTCCGCCTGACGTCGATGCGTTCGGCCAGGCCGTCCTCGATGGCCTGCGGCGCCACGAAGTGCACCGAGGTCGCGGCCGCTGCGGCCGGTGCGGCTCCGAACATGGGCCGCGGCAGCACGGGCTGCGGTGTCGGGATCGACGCGTTGGCGTCGCCCATCGCGGCCCACGCGATCATGCCGCCCTTGATCACCGCATGCGGGCGCACCCCGAAGAACGCGGGCTCCCACAGCACCAGATCCGCGAGCTTGCCGACCTCGACCGAGCCGATCTCGTGGTCGAGGCCGTGCGCGACCGCGGGACAGATCGTGTACTTGGCGACGTAGCGGCGCGCGCGCAGGTTGTCGGCGCCGTGCTTCCCGGAGCCGTCGCCTTCCAGCGCGCCGCGGCGGCGCTTCATGACGTGCGCGGTCTGCCAGGTGCGCATCACGACCTCGCCGATGCGGCCCATGGCCTGCGCGTCACTGCCGATCATCGAGATGGCCCCGATGTCGTGCAGCAGGTCCTCGGCCGCGATGGTCGACGGCCTGATGCGGCTCTCGGCGAACGCGAGATCCTCTGGCACACTGGGTTTCAGGTGATGGCAGACCATCAGCATGTCCAGGTGCTCGTCGAGGGTGTTGACGGTGTGCGGCCGGGTCGGGTTGGTGGAGCTTGGCAGCACGTTGGGATGGCCCGCCACCGTGATGATGTCCGGCGCGTGCCCGCCGCCGGCACCCTCGGTGTGGTAGGCGTGGATCGAGCGGCCGCCGATGGCGGCCAGGGTGTCCTCGACAAAGCCCATCTCGTTGAGCGTGTCGGTGTGGATGGCCGCCTGCACGCCTGCGACGTCGCACACCGTAAGGCACGCATCGATGGCCGCCGGGGTGGTGCCCCAATCCTCGTGGAGCTTGAAACCCGCTGCGCCGCCGCGCAACTGCTCCCACATCGAGTCGGCGCTGACGGTGTTGCCCTTGCCCAGCAGCACGATGTTCATGGGCCAGGAGTCCAGGGACTCGAGCATGCGCGCCAGATGCCATGCGCCCGGCGTGACCGTGGTGGCCTTGGTGCCCTCGGCCGGGCCGGTGCCGCCGCCGATGATCGTGGTGATGCCGCCGCCGAGCGCCTCGTCCATGATCTGCGGGCAGATCAGGTGCACGTGGCAGTCGATGGCACCCGCGGTGAGGATGCGACCGTTGCCCGCGATGATCTCGGTGGACGGGCCGACCACCAGATCGGGGTGCACGCCCGACATGATGTCGGGGTTGCCCGCCTTGCCGATCGCAACGATCCGGCCGTCGCGGATCCCGATGTCGGCCTTGATGATCCCCCAGTGGTCGAGGATCACCGCTCCGGTGATGACGGTGTCGGGGGCGCCGTCGGCGCGGGTGGCCCGGCCCTGCCCCATGGACTCGCGCAACACCTTGCCGCCGCCGAACACGGCCTCGTCACCGGCGAGCTCCGGTCCGCCGCTGCGGTCCTCGGTGATCTCGATCAGCAGGTCGGTGTCGGCCAGCCGGATGCGGTCCCCGGTGGTGGGACCGAACAGCGCGGCGTAGTTGCTCCGTGACAGTGCGGTCATCAGCCGTCCAGCCTCCCTGGTGGATTGATGCTCAGGCCGTACACCTCACGGGTGCCGCGCAGCGGCACCAGCGTGACGCGCTGTGCCACACCGGGTTCGAACCGCACCGCGGTGCCTGCGGGGATGTCGAGACGGTGGCCGTGCGCGGCCGTGCGGTCGAACTCCAGCGCCGAGTTGGCCTGCGGGAGATGCACGTGGCTACCGACCTGCACGGGCCGGTCGCCGGCGTTGACCACGTCGAGCGTCAGACGCGGTGCGCCCGCATTGATCTCGATGTCGCCTTCGCCGTGGAGGATCTCGCCGGGCACCACCGGTTCGCGTGACGTCATGGCGGCCCCTCAGGCGATCGGCTGGTGGACGGTGACGAGTTTGGTGCCGTCGGGGAACGTCGCCTCGACCTGGACGTCGTGCAGCATCTCCGGCACGCCGTCCATGACGTCGTCGCGGGTGAGCACACTGCGCCCGCTGACCATCAACTCGGCGACGGTGCGGCCGTCCCGTGCGCCCTCGAGCAGGTGATCGGTGATCACCGCGACGGCCTCGGGATGGTTGAGCCGCAGCCCTCTCGCCCGTCTGCGGCGGGCCAGTTCGGCGGCATACGAGATCAGCAAACGATCCTGTTCATGCGGGGTCAAGCGCATAGACGGCGATATTGCCATGCCCCGGGGTGATCGGCAGCCTCAGCCGCGGAGGCAGTTCTCACACGGCCGGTCGGCGTGTCGGTCAGGACTCGGCCGGCATGTTCTGCAAGCGCACCTGTCCGCGCGCCACCGTGCGGCCGTCCTCGTCGGTGAGGGTGATGAGCCAGAGCTGCTGGCGGCGGCCCCGGTGGATCGGCGTCGACACCGCGGTGACCGTCCCCGAGCCGATCGCGCGGAGGAAGTCGGTGTTGTTGTTGACGCCGACGACAGTGCCGCCGCCGTTCTCGGACAGCCAGATATGGCCCGACACACTCGCGAGGCTCTCCACGATCGAGCAGTAGACGCCGCCGTGCACGATGCCCCACGGCTGCAGGAGCTTTTCGGTGATCTTCAGTTCGGCACGGCCGCCGTCGGGTCCCAGCTCGGTGTAGTTCAGGCCGATCTCGGAGTCGAAGCCCTTGCCGATCCCGGCGTTCACATCTGTCGTCACAGTCTGTGTCTACACGGGCGCCGTACCAAAAGATTCGGGCGGGTCCCGCTTGACGCGGGACCCGCCCTTCGAGTGGACCGGGGGTCTCTGCAGCCCTCAGGACTCCGGCTCGGTCCGTTGGCTCGATACTTCGATAATAGGCAAGGCTTCCCTAATTTAGCAAGACCTTGCCGGCACGGCTCTCCCCGCGGACCGGAAGACCGAACCCGACCAGCGCATCGAGCACCGCCTGACCGCGGCGCATGCTCTCGGCCTCGCTCGAACCGGCCAGCAGCGGCACCTGGGTGGCCACGCCGACCACGGCCGCGCCGACCAGGTGCCACATCGCGGTGGTCGAGACCGCGCCCGCGCTGATCTCGGCGAGACGATCGAACAGCGGCGCGAGGGCCCGGTGGCTGCGGTGCGCGAC
This sequence comes from Mycolicibacterium smegmatis, assembly GCF_001457595.1. Taxonomy (GTDB): domain Bacteria; phylum Actinomycetota; class Actinomycetes; order Mycobacteriales; family Mycobacteriaceae; genus Mycobacterium; species Mycobacterium smegmatis. The sequence goes on from NZ_LN831039.1 coordinate 3,752,676, forward strand.
CCACGTCGTGAGCGCGGCCTCGTTGGGCAGGGCGACGATGCCGCCGGAGGCCGAGTCGGCGATGCGACCGGACCCTCTGTGGGTGAAACAGGGATCAGACGGCAGCGCCCGCACGGTCGGATCGACCACGCCCACCCAGTCGATGGCGCCTTCGGAGTCGACGTGCACCCAGAGGTTCTCCAGACCGGTGTCCCACGCGCGGCCCTCGAGGACCAACAGCGGAATCACCCGGCCGATCACCACGTGAGCAAGCGTGGTGGCCAGTTGCTGCGCCACCGCGGGCCGGTTGCCGGTCTCGGCGATCCCGGCGTCGAACATCATCTGCAACCGGTTCGCGGTCAGCGCCTCGGCCAGCGGCCACCACCGCCGCCGTGACAGATCCCCCATGACGGCCACTCCGTAGACCCGCGGACATTCGGGGTACAGCTCACGCAGACGCCGACTGGATTCGTGCAGCGGCAGGGTCCGCTTGATGGCCATACCCGCGATCAGCGGGTCTTCGATCAGGACCGTCATGTCACCTCCACAGGCTCCCCATTGTCAGTTAGGTTAGCCTTACTATAGGCGTGCACGACGATGCAACCAGACGCTGTGACTGGATTCACAGCGGATACCAGGCTGGTCCTTGACCTTGAAATTGCGCCTCCACCGACACGGTTGAGCACATGCTCACCGTTGCATACGACGCGCGGTAGTACGCCCGTAGTACGCTGGCTTTACTTCTCAGGAGAGTGAAAGAACATGGCCAAATTGACGCGTCTTGGGGAGCTGGAGCGCGAGGTGATGGACCATCTCTGGTCAGCTCCCGAACCACAGACAGTGCGCCAAGTGCACGAGGCGCTGGCCGCCCGTCGCGACTTGGCCTATACGACGATCATGACGGTGCTGCAGCGCCTGGCGAAGAAGAACCTCGTCGTGCAGCACCGTGACGACCGCGCGCATCGGTACGCGCCCACCCACGGGCGCGACGAACTGGTCGCCGGGCTCATGGTCGACGCCCTCGACCAGGCCGCCGACTCCGGCAGCCGCCAGGCCGCGCTGGTCCATTTCGTGGAACGTGTCGGTGTCGACGAGGCCGCGGCGTTGCGCCGCGCCCTCGAGGAACTCGAGAGCAAGCAGCGGGTTCTGCCGCCGACTGGTAATTCAGGTACCGGCTGAGGGACACTAACCGCGTGTCCGCGCTGGCCTTCACTCTCGTAGCGCTGGCGCTGGTTGGACCAGTGCCTGCGATGCTGGCGCGGGCCTCGTGGCCGTTGCGGGCGCCACGCGCAGCAATCGTGTTGTGGCAGTCGATCGCCTTGGCTGCAGTGCTTTCGGCGTTCTCCGCAGGCATTGCCATCGCCAGCCGGCTGTTCGTCCCGGGCGCCGACGGCCGCCCCACCGCGACCATCACGAGTGAGATCGACGTCCTCGGCTGGCCACTGTGGCTGCTCTATGTCGTGGTGTTCAGCCTGACGTTGTTCATCGGCGCCCGGCTGTGCGTCGCGATCGTCCAGGTCGGCGTCGCCACGCGCCGCCGCCGCGCGCACCACCGCATGATGGTGGATCTGCTCAGCAAGTCGCGTGACGCGGTTCCCGCGCATTTGCGCACCCCCGCCAGCGGGCTGCGCATCCTCGACGTCGCCCAGCCGCTGGCCTACTGCCTGCCCGGTGTACGCAGCCGGGTGGTGGTCAGCGAGGGCACTCTCGACACCCTCTCGCCCGACGAGGTCGACGCGATCCTCACCCACGAGCGGGCACATCTGCGGGCCCGGCACGATCTGGTGCTGGAGATGTTCACGGCCGTGCACGCCGCGTTCCCCCGGTTCGTCCGCAGCGCGAGCGCACTCGATGCCGTGCGGTTGCTCATCGAACTTCTCGCCGACGACGCCGCCGTGCGGATCGCCGGCCCCACCCCCCTGGCCCGTGCGCTGGTCACGTGCGCCGCGGGACGTACCCCGTCGGGCGCGCTCGCCGCGGGCGGGCCCACCACGGTGATCCGGGTGCGCCGGCTCGGCGGGAAGCCGAACAGCCTCACGCTGTCGGTCATCGCCTATCTCGCGGCCGTGGCCATCCTGGTCGTCCCCACCGTCGCCGTGGCCGTTCCCTGGCTCACCGAATTGCACCGCCTGTTCTCGGGTCTGACATAAATCCGGCGTCCACGGGCGTTCATCTACAACAAAACAATGAAAGGCTCTGCATGACCGCGTCGAGTACCCCGTCGAGCACCACCGGCACCGCGCAGATCGGTGTCACCGGCCTGGCGGTGATGGGATCCAACATCGCCCGCAACTTCGCCCGGCACGGCTATACGGTGGCCCTGCACAACCGGTCGATCGCCAAGACCGATGCGCTGCTCGCCGAGCACGGCTCAGAAGGCAAGTTCGTCCGAAGCGAGACCATCGCGGAATTCATTGACGCCCTTGAGAAACCGCGCAAGGTGCTGATCATGGTCAAGGCGGGCGAGGCCACCGATGCCGTCATCGACGAACTGGCCGACGCCATGGAGCCCGGCGACATCATCATCGACGGCGGCAACGCGCTGTACACCGACACCATCCGCCGCGAGGCCGCCATCCGGGCACGCGGACTGCACTTCGTGGGCGCGGGCATCTCCGGCGGCGAGGAGGGCGCACTCAACGGTCCGTCGATCATGCCGGGCGGCCCCGCCGAGTCCTACGAGAGCCTGGGCCCCCTGTTGGAGGAGATCTCGGCGCACGTCGACGGCGTGCCGTGCTGCACCCACATCGGTCCCGACGGTGCCGGGCATTTCGTGAAGATGGTGCACAACGGCATCGAGTACTCCGACATGCAGCTCATCGGAGAGGCCTATCAACTGCTGCGTGACGGCCTCGGCATGAGCGCCGGTGAGATCGCCGACGTGTTCGAGGAGTGGAACCGCGGCGACCTGGACAGCTTCCTGGTGGAGATCACCGCGAAGGTGCTGCGCCAGACCGACGCCAAGACCGGCAAGCCGCTGGTCGATGTGATCGTCGACGAGGCCGAGCAGAAGGGCACCGGCCGCTGGACCGTGAAATCCGCACTCGACCTCGGGGTTCCGGTCACCGGTATCGCCGAGGCCGTGTTCGCCCGGGCGCTCTCGGGTTCGGTGCCGCAGCGCAAGGCCACCGTCGGCCTGGCCTCCGGCGCCCTCGGCGCCACGCCGTCCGATGCCGCTGACTTCATCGAGGCGGTGCGCCGGGCGCTGTACGCGTCGAAGATCGTCGCCTACGCCCAGGGCTTCAACCAGATCCAGGCAGGCAGCGCCGAGTACAACTGGAACCTCACCCCCGGGGACCTCGCGACGATCTGGCGCGGCGGCTGCATCATCCGGGCCAAGTTCCTCAACCGGATCAAGGACGCGTACGACGCCGAGCCCGACCTCCCGACCCTGCTGGCCGCGCCGTACTTCCGCGACGCCGTCGAGGCCGGTATCGACAGCTGGCGCCGCGTGGTGGTCACCGCGACCCAGCTGGGCATCCCGGTCCCCGGCTTCGCCTCGGCACTGTCCTACTACGACGCACTGCGCACCGAACGCCTGCCCGCGGCGCTGATCCAGGGCCTGCGCGACTATTTCGGCGCCCACACCTACGGCCGTATCGACGCCGAGCCGGGCAAGAAGTTCCACACCCTGTGGAGCGGTGACCACAGCGAAGTCGAGGCCTGAGTAGATTCGACTCCGTGAGGTTTCTTGACGGACACACGCCCGCGTACGACCTGACCTACAACGACGTCTTCGTCGTACCCGGGCGTTCGGATGTGGCATCGCGATTCGACGTCGACCTGTCCACCGTGGACGGTTCGGGCACCACGATCCCCGTGGTCGTGGCCAACATGACCGCGGTGGCGGGCAGGCGTATGGCCGAGACGGTCGCGCGCCGCGGCGGCATCGTCGTGCTGCCGCAGGACCTGCCGATCACCGCGGTCAGCGAGACCGTCGACTTCGTCAAGAGCCGCGATCTGGTGGTCGACACCCCGGTCACGCTCAGCCCGGAGGACTCGGTGTCCGACGCCAACGCCCTGCTGCACAAGCGGGCCCACGGCGCGGCCGTCGTGGTGTTCGAGGGGCGTCCGATCGGCCTGGTGACCGAGGCCAACTGCGCCGGGGTCGACCGGTTCGCCCGTGTCCGCGACATCGCGCTGTCGGACTTCGTCACCGCCCCGGTGGGCACCGATCCGCGCGAGGTGTTCGATCTGCTCGAGCACGCCCCGATCGACGTCGCGGTGATGACCGCGCCGGACGGCACGCTGGCCGGTGTGCTCACGCGCACGGGGGCGATCCGGGCGGGCATCTACACACCTGCCGTCGACGCCAAGGGACGCCTGCGCATCGCTGCGGCCGTCGGCATCAACGGCGACGTCGGCGCCAAGGCGCAGGCGCTCGCCGAGGCCGGCGCGGATCTGCTGGTCATCGACACCGCGCACGGACACCAGGCCAAGATGCTCGACGCCATCAAGGCCGTGGCCTCGCTGGACCTCGGCCTGCCGCTGGTGGCGGGCAACGTGGTCTCGGCCGAGGGCACCAGGGACCTGATCGAGGCCGGCGCCTCGATCGTCAAGGTCGGTGTGGGGCCCGGCGCCATGTGCACCACCCGGATGATGACCGGTGTGGGACGTCCACAGTTCTCCGCGGTCGTCGAATGTGCCGCCGCGGCAAGGCAACTCGGTGGGCACGTGTGGGCCGACGGCGGCGTGCGCCACCCGCGCGACGTCGCGCTGGCACTCGCTGCGGGTGCGTCGAACGTGATGATCGGGTCCTGGTTCGCGGGCACCTACGAGTCACCCGGCGACCTGCTGTTCGACCGCGACGACCGGCCGTACAAGGAGAGCTACGGCATGGCATCCAAACGCGCCGTGGCCGCGCGCACCGCGGGCGACAGCTCGTTCGACCGGGCCCGCAAAGGCCTGTTCGAGGAAGGCATCTCGACCTCGCGCATGAGCCTCGACCCGGCCCGCGGCGGCGTCGAGGACCTGCTCGACCACATCACGTCAGGCGTGCGCAGCACGTGCACCTACGTGGGTGCGGCGAATCTGCCCGAACTGCACGAGAAGGTGGTGCTCGGGGTGCAGTCGGCGGCCGGTTTCGCCGAAGGCCATCCGCTACCCGCCGGCTGGTGACGGGTAGGCCAGCACCGGGCCGTCGACCGTCACGCTGACGACGGTGCCGGCCTCCACGCGGGCATCGCCCGCACAGCGCAGCCGCACCGCGGTGCCGTCGCGCAGCACGACGTGCAGCACGGTGTCGGCACCGTAGAAACGGCACGCCCGTACCACCGCGTCGTGGTCCCCGCCCGGTGTGCCCGCCTCGGCGGCGCGCAGTTGCTCGGGGCGCAGCACCACCACCACGGGACCGTCGGGCACCCGGACCCGCACCGGATGTGCACCCAATGCGGTGCGCGCGACGCCGTCGCCGCAGGTGCCTGCCAGTTCGACTGTGGCGCCGACGAATCGGGCCGTCTGAAGGTTGGCGGGCCGGTCGTAGAGGTCGGTGGGGGCGGCGTGCTGGGCGACCGTGCCGTCGAACAGCAGCGCGACCGAATCCGCGAGGGACAGCGCCTCGGCCTGGTCGTGGGTGACCAGCACCGCGGTGGTGCCCGCCGCGCGCAGGATCTCGGCGATGTCCTCGCGGACCCGCACCCGCAGGCCCGCGTCGAGCGCCGCGAACGGTTCGTCGAGCAGCAGCACCCGGGGCTTCGCGGCGAGCGCACGTGCGAGCGCGACGCGCTGCTGCTGACCGCCGGACAGTTCGTGCGGGCGGGCATCGGCGAGCCCCGGCAGGCCCACGACCTCCAGCCAGTGCGCCACGTCGGCCGCCACACCGTTGCGCGACGGCAGGCCGAACGCGACGTTGCCACCGACGCTCAGGTGCGGGAAGAGCGCACCTTCCTGCGGCATCAAACCCACGCGGCGGCGGTGCGCCGGCACGACGGGTCCGTCGCCCACCACGGTGTGCCCGGCGATGCGCACGACACCGGCGTCCGGGTCGTCGAAGCCGGCCATGATGCGCAGCAGCGTGGTCTTGCCGCAGCCCGACGGTCCGAGCACCGCGGTGATCGTGCCCGCGGCGACGTCGAGGTCGACGCCGGCGAGGACGCGCCGGTCCCGGTAGGACTTGTGGACGCCGCGCACCGAGATGCCGGCCGGGTCGGGCATGTCAGTCACTGCGCACCCCGGTCCGCCCGGCCGTCCACGCACCGAGCACCGCGGTCGGGATCGCCGCGAACACCAGCAGCGCCGCGGCGTAGGGCGCGGCTGCGGCGTAGTCACTCACCGCACTGTGCCCCCACAGTCTCGTGGCGAGGGTGTCGGTCCCGGTCGGGTGCAGCAGCAGCGTCACCGGCAACTCCTTCATACAGGTCAGCAGCACCAGCGCGGCCGCAGCAGCGATGCCCGGCACCGACAGCCGTGCCGTGACAGTGGTGAACGCCCGCAACGGGTTTCGGCCCAGCGACCGCGCCACCTCTTCGAGGCGCGCCGGCGTCGACTCGATCGCGGCACGCACGGACCCTACCGCCAGCGGGATCAGCAGCACCGCATACGCCAGGATCAGCAGTGGTTCACGCTGGTAGAGCGGCCGCAAGACCAGCACGCCCAGCGACACCATCGAGATGCCGATGACGATGGCGGGCAGGCCGTGGGCGACGTAGCTCGCGCCTTCGAGCACGCGGGTCACCCGGTCGCGGTAACGCGCCGCGAGCACCCCGAGCGGCAGGGCCGCGAACGTGCACACGATCGCGGTGACGAACGACAGCCACAGCGTCGCGGTCAGCGCGTCCACCCACTGCTGGGCATCCCAGCGAGCGCCCGCCGTGAGGAGCCACCGCACCAGGATCACCGTCGGCAACCCGATCGCCGCCATCAGCACGGCGATCGGCGCCACGAGCGCGGCCGGCCACCACCGACCCAAGCGGTTGAGCGGCGCCGGACGCGGTGTGCCACCGCCGATCCGGGCCGCGGCGATGCCGCGGGCCCTGGCCTCGGCCGTCACCAGAAGCACCGCCAGCACCAGCAGCACGAGCGAGAGCACCGCGGCCCGTGAGGGATTGAACCCCGAGCGGTACGCGCCGTAGATCACCCACGTGAACGCCTCGTACCGCATGGCGGCCACGGCGCCGAAATCACTCAGCACGTACAGCGCGACCAGCAGCGCACCCGCCGTGATGGCCCCGCGGGCCTGCCGCAGCGTCACCCGGAACAGCACCGAGAACCCGCCGTGCCCGAGCGAGCGCGCGACCTCTTCCAGCGCGGGATCGACCCGCGACAGCGCGGCCATGGTCGTCAGGAACACCAGTGGATAGCTGACCAGCACCAGCACCAGGGCGGCACCCCAGAATCCGGCGACCTGCGGGTATGCCGAAACCCACAGGTACGCAAGGAGATAGCTGGGCATGGCCAGCGGCAGGGTGAGCACCACGGCCAGCACCCGTCGTCCCCGCAGATCGGTCCGTGACACCAACACGGCAAGCCCCACTCCGAGCACGACGCAGGCCGCGGTCACCAGCGCCACGAGCGCCAGCGACCGGCCCACCAGCGCGGCGGTACGCGGCTGGAAGAGCTCGTCGAACACGAAGGCCCAGCCGCGCTCGGCGGCGCGCTCCCCCAGGTACACCAGCGGCACCAGCGTCGCGAGTACGACCGCCGCGCCCGCTGCGACCAGCACCGCGGGCGCGCGCCGCCCCCCGCCGGTCGCCGAGAACGGGCGACTCAATTGGTCAGCAAGCCGGTCTCCACCAGCAGTTCCTGGGTGGCCTCGAGATCGGACAGCTGCGACAGATCCACCGCGGGCGGCTGCAGTTCACTCAGCTGCGGCATTTCGCCCGAGGGCTCGACGCCCTCGATCAACGGGTACTCCTTGGTCTCGCCCGCGAAGTACTCCTGAGCCGACTTGCCGATCAGGTACGACGCGAACGCCTGTGCGCCTTCGGGATTGGCGGCGGACTTGAGCACGCCGACACCTGCCACGTTGATCAGCCCGCCCGGGTCGCCGGGCGCCATGAACTTGTTGCGGGCCTTGACGGCCTGCTCGCCTTTGGCGTCGACCAACTCGTACAGGTAGTAGTGGTTGACCACGCCCAGCGGGATCTGCCCGGCGTCGACGGCGTCGCGCACCGCGACGTTGTTCTCGTAGGGCTGCGGGTCCTGCGCCTTGAAGGCCTCGAGCCATTGCCGCGCACCGTCGTCGCCGCGGATGACGCGCAGACCGGTCACGAACGACTGCCACGAGGCATTGCTCGGCGCGAAACCGATCTTGCCCTTCCACTCCGGCGCCAGCAGCCCGTCGATGGTGTCGGGCGGATTGGGCGCGATGTCGGGGTTGTAGACGAGGACGCGGGCCCGGCCCGAGACCCCGAGCCAGCTCTTGTCGGCCGCCGAGAAGTTCGCGGGCACCGCGGCCATCGCCTCGTCGTTGATCGGCGCGAACAGGCCTGCCTCGCTGACGGCACCGAGCGCCCCGGCGTCCTGCGACAGGAACACGTCGGCGGGCGACTTGTCCCCCTCGGTGATCAATTGGGCGGCCAGTTCTCCCGAACCCGCATACCGGGTCTCCACCTCGATGCCGGTGTCGCTGGTGAATTTCTCGATCAGCGGTGCCACCAGGTTCTCGCTGCGCCCGGAGTACACCACGATCTTGTCGGCCGAATCGGCCTCGTCGGATCCGGATCCGCACGCACCGAGGGTGAGCGCGGCAGCAGCGGCGACCGTGGCCACGACGGCCACCGATCGCACGGAGTTGACCTTGGACATGAGCGACACCAGTGACCTGCTTTCAGCTCTGATCAGCACGAATGGATGAGCTTGAAGTTACCCGAGAGAATGCTGTGAGGTAAACCTAATCTTGGTTGCGCTCCATGGGCTGGGGTCCCGAGGGCTCCCTGCGGGTGCGCGTGTTCGCCCTCGTACCCGGCCTCGCCCTCGGCAGTCGCGATAGTATTGAGCCTCACTGCATCCATTGCCATCCATCGCCGGTCCCTCTGACGGGCCGGCGCGAACGAAAGGGTTCACGTGCCGCAGGCACCGACTGAGGCCTCCGGTTCTGGACCGGTCTTCCGGGCGGAGCAGCAATCAGTCCTGAGCGCCGACACCGACGACCCCTCTCCTAGTCAGCCGGGCTATGGGCCCGGCGTCGGGTGGGTGAAGTCGCGATGAGCGACACAAATGTGTGGTTGTCCCTGCTGGCGATCCTGGCGGTGGTGCTGCTCACCTTCGGCACCGCGGTGTTCGTGGCTGCCGAGTTCTCGCTGACCGCTCTCGAACGCAGCACCGTGGAGGCGAACGCGCGCGCAGGCGACCGGCGTGACCACATGGTCCGCCACGCGCACCGCACGCTGTCCTTCCAGCTCTCCGGCGCCCAGGTGGGCATCTCGATCACCACGCTGGCCACCGGTTATCTGGCCGAACCGGTGATCGGCAAGCTGATCCACCCCGGTCTGGACGCGATCGGCATTCCCGCCAACTTCGCGGGCGGCCTGTCCTTGTTCTTCGCGGTCGTGATCGCCACGTCACTGTCGATGGTGTTCGGCGAGCTGGTGCCGAAGAACCTCGCGGTGGCGCGCCCGGTTCCGACGGCGCGCGCCGCCGCGCCGTTCCAGCTGCTGTTCTCGCTGATCTTCACACCGGTCATCCGGCTCACCAACGGCACCGCGAACTGGATCCTGCGCCGCCTGGGCATCGAACCTGCCGAGGAACTGCGTTCGGCCCGCACCGGTCAGGAACTGGCTGCGCTGGTACGCAATTCGGCGCGCAGCGGTTCGCTGGACCCGGTCACGGCACTGCTCGTGGACCGTTCGCTGCAGTTCGGTGAGCGCACGGCCGAGGAACTCATGACGCCGCGGCCCAAGATCGAGACGCTCGACGCCGACGACACCGTGGTGGACCTGATGGACGCCGCGATCCGCACCGGGTTCTCGCGGTTCCCGATCATCAAGGGCGACCTCGACGAGACCATCGGCGTCGTACACGTCAAACAGGTGTTCGCGGTGCCGCGCGACAAACGCGACCGCGTCCGGCTGGCGAGCCTGGCGCTGCCGGTCGCCAAGGTGCCCTCGACGCTCGACGGCGACGCCGTGATGACCCAGATCAGGGCCAACGGCCTGCAGACCGCGCTGGTGGTCGACGAGTACGGCGGCACCGCGGGCATGGTGACGGTCGAGGATCTCATCGAGGAGATCGTCGGCGACGTCCGCGACGAGCACGACGACGCGACGCCTGACGTCATGCCCGCGGGCAAGGGCTGGCAGGTGTCGGGCCTGCTGCGCATCGACGAGGTGGCCGCGCAGACCGGTTTCCGGGCGCCCGAGGGCGAATACGAGACCATCGGCGGGCTGGTGCTGCAGGAACTCGGCCACATCCCCGAGACGGGCGAGGCCGTGGATCTGACCGCGTTCGATCCCGACACCGATGCCGACGAGCCGACGCACTGGCTGGCGACCGTGGTGCGGATGGACGGCAGGCGCATCGACCTGCTCGAACTGACCAAGCTCGAACCCGCCGGTGAGGGTGAGCCCAATGGGTGATGTGTTCGGTGTCCTGCTGACCGTGCTGCTGCTCGCGGCCAACGCGTTCTTCGTGGCGGCCGAGTTCGCGCTGATCTCGGCGCGGCGTGACCGCCTGCAGGCGCTCGCCGAGCAGGGCAAGAAGAGCGCGATCACCGTGATCCGGGCGGGCGAGCACCTGTCGCTGATGCTGGCAGGCTCCCAGCTGGGCATCACGATCTGCTCGATCCTGCTGGGCCGCGTGGGCGAACCGGCCGTGGCGCATCTGCTGGAGAAGCCGTTCGCGCTGATCGGCGTGTCCGACACGGTGCTGCACACGGTGTCGTTCGTCGTGGCGCTGGCGGTCGTGGTGATCCTGCACGTGCTGCTGGGTGAGATGGTGCCGAAGAACATCGCGATCGCGGGTCCGGAGACCGCGGCGATGCTGCTCATCCCGCCCTATCTGCTGTACATCCGCGCCGCGCGCCCGTTCATCGCGTTCTACAACTGGTGCGCCAACGCGACGCTGCGGGCATTCGGCGTCGAACCACGCGACGAACTCGCCTCGGCGGTCTCGACCGTCGAACTGTCCGAGATGATCGCCGAATCGGTGTCGGAGGGTCTGCTCGACACCGAGGAGCACAGCAGGCTCACCCGCGCGCTGCAGACGCGGACCCGTACAGTGACCGACGTGGCGATGCCGCTCAGCGGGATCCACGCGGTCTCGGTCGCGGGCCCGGGCTGCGGGCCGACCGTCGGCGCGGTGGAACAGGCCCTCGCCGAGACCGGATACTCACGCTTCCCGGTGACCGACGCGTCCGGCACCTTCATCGGGTACCTGCACATCAAGGATGTGCTGCTGCAGGTCAACGAGCCCGACTCGGTCGTCGACCTGGCCATGGTGCGCCCCCTTCCGCAGGTGCCTGCGTCACTGCCGGTGCCCGACGCGCTGTCGCGCATGCGCCGCAGCAACAGCCACCTTGCCCTCGTGGTCGACGACAGCCTCATCGACGTGCACGGCAGCACGGCGCACACCGCGGCCGACAACACCGTCACGGCGATGGTCGCGCTCGAAGACCTCGTGGAAGACCTCGTCGGAACGGTGCGCGACGGTACGCACCGTGTCTGATGCGGTGGGCACCTCGGTGACGCGCGGGCATCCGCGTCGTCTGCTCGACGAACGTGAGTGGACCGCGGCCGAGCAGCGGCACCGCGAGCGCGTCGAGGAGTTCCTCGCGCCGCACGTGCGGCGCATGCAGCGCCGGGAGCCACATCCGGTGTGGGACTTCCTGTTCACCTACTACAGCCTGCGGCCCCGTCAGCTGCGGCGGTGGCATCCCGGGTACGGGATCGTGCTGACCGGTCCGTCGGCCGACCGGTTCCTCACCTACCCCGGTTACGGCCGCCACGACGAGGGCGCCGGTGTGACCGTCACGTGTGAGCATCTCGCCTCCCGGACGGACACTGTGCGATTCGTCGCGGCGCTCATGCGCGCCACGGCCGCGCGCACCCCGCGGCTGAACTGTTTCGGACTGCACGAGTGGGCCATGGTCTATCGCACCGATCACGTGCGGCACTCCGCGGTGCCGCTGCGGCTCAGCGCGGCGGGCACCGACGCGGTGGTCGACTCGATGCCACTGCGCTGCACGCATTTCGACGCGTTCCGCTTCTTCACCGACGCGGCGGCCCCGCGCAACGAGCGGCAGCTGACACGTGATCAGCAGATCGCCTCCGAACAGCCGGGATGTGTCCACGCGTCGATGGATCTGTACAAGTGGGCGTACAAGCTCGGCCCGCTCGTCGCGAGCGATCTGGTGGCCGACGCGCTGGAACTCGCGGTCGACGCGCGGGCGCTGGATATGCGCGCCAGCCCCTATGACCTGACAAGCTATGGTTTCGAACCGATCGCCATCGAAACACCGGCCGGACGAGCCGAGTACGTCCGCGCCCAGGGGCAGATCGCCGAACGGGCGGCCTCGATACGGGCTGCCTTGGCAAACCGATGTGAGTTGTTGCTCATCGACATGACGGTGGAAACGCCGACGTTACCGATGGGTAAGCTGGATAAACGGCAGGCGCCACCCGGCGCGGAAGAGCCGAGGGAGGAAAGCATGACCACCCACCGAGCAGCTAAGGCGGTTCGCGCATGAGTGATCGCGTTGCAGTTGGAAACCTGCGTGTGGCCAAGGTGCTGCACGACTTCATCACCAACGAGGCGCTGCCGGGTACTGGCGTAGACCCCGACAGCTTCTGGTCGGGTGTCGACAAGGTGGTCTCCGACCTGACCCCGAAGAACCAGGAACTGCTGGCGCGCCGCGACGAACTGCAGGCGCAGATCGACAAGTGGCACCGCTCGCACGTGCTCGAGCCGGTGGACCCGGTCGCCTACAAGCAGTTCCTCACCGACATCGGCTACCTGCTGCCGGAGCCCGAGGACTTCACCATCACCACCGCAGGTGTCGACGACGAGATCACCACCACCGCGGGCCCGCAGCTCGTGGTGCCGATCCTCAACGCGCGCTTCGCCCTCAACGCCGCAAACGCACGCTGGGGTTCGCTGTACGACGCGCTGTACGGCACCGACGTCATCTCCGAGGAGGACGGCGCCGAGAAGGGCACGGGGTACAACAAGATCCGTGGCGACAAGGTGATCGCCTACGCGCGCGGATTCCTCGACGAGGTCGTGCCGCTGGCCGAGGGTTCGTGGAGCGAGGCCACCGGTCTGAAAATCGACGACGGCGCACTGGAAGTCGCGCTCGGCGACGACAAGGTCACCGGACTCTCGGTGCCCGAGGCGTTCGTCGGCTACACCGGCGAACTCGGCGAGCCGCAGTGGTCGGTGCTGCTGCGCAATCACGGGCTGCACATCGAGATCCTCATCGACCCGTCCTCGCCCGTCGGCTCGACCGACTCCGCAGGCATCAAGGACGTCGTGCTGGAGTCCGCGGTCACCACGATCATGGACTTCGAGGATTCGGTCGCCGCGGTCGACGCCGACGACAAGGTGCTCGGCTACCGCAACTGGCTGGGCCTGAACCGCGGTGACCTCACCGAAGAGGTCACCAAGGGCGACAAGACCTTCACGCGTGTCCTCAACGACGACCGCGTGTTCAAGACCCCCGACGGCGAAGGTGAGCTGACCCTGCCCGGTCGCAGCCTGCTGTTCGTCCGCAACGTCGGCCACCTGATGACCAACGACGCGATCGTCGACGCCGATGGGAACGAGATCCCCGAAGGCATCCAGGACGCGTTGTTCACCAGCCTGATCGCGATGCACGGCCTCAAGGCCGGCGACCAGAACGGCCCGCTGACCAACAGCCGCACGGGTTCGATCTACATCGTCAAACCCAAGATGCACGGCCCCGACGAGGTCGCCTTCACCTGTGAGCTGTTCAGCCGCGTCGAGGACGTGCTCGGCCTGCCCGCCAACACCCTCAAGGTCGGCATCATGGATGAGGAGCGGCGCACCTCGGTCAACCTCAAGGCCTGCATCAAGGCCGCCGCCGACCGCGTGGTGTTCATCAACACCGGATTCCTCGACCGCACCGGCGACGAGATCCACACCTCGATGGAAGCCGGGCCCATGGTGCGCAAGGGCACCATGAAGAGCCAGCCCTGGATCCTGGCCTACGAGGACGCCAACGTCGACGTCGGTCTGGCCGCCGGGTTCTCCGGCAAGGCCCAGATCGGCAAGGGCATGTGGGCCATGACCGACCTGATGGCCGACATGGTCGAGCAGAAGATCGGCCAGCCCAAGGCCGGCGCCACCACCGCGTGGGTGCCCTCCCCGACTGCCGCCACGCTGCACGCGATGCACTACCACCAGGTCGACGTGTTCGCGGTGCAGTCCGAACTCGCTGGCAAGAAGCGCGGCAAGCTCGAAGACCTGCTGACCATCCCGCTGGCCGACTCGTCGCTGACGTGGTCGCCCGAGGAGATCCACGAAGAGGTCGACAACAACTGCCAGTCGATCCTGGGCTACGTGGTGCGCTGGATCGACGCCGGTGTCGGCTGTTCGAAGGTCCCCGACATCCACGACGTCGCACTCATGGAGGACCGTGCGACGCTGCGGATCTCCAGCCAACTGCTGGCCAACTGGCTGCGCCACGGTGTGATCACCGAGGAGGACGTCAAGACCAGCCTGCGGCGCATGGCGGCCGTGGTCGACGAGCAGAACGCGGGCGATCCGGCGTACCTGCCGATGGCGCCGAACCCCGACGCCAGCATCGCCTTCGCCGCCGCGCAGGAGCTGATCCTGTCGGGCACACAGCAACCCAACGGCTACACCGAACCGATCCTGCACCGGCGCCGCCGCGAGTTCAAAGCCCGCGCCGCTGCGCAGTGACTAGACTGCGGCGGGATCCGATTGAGTGACGAGTCAAGGGGTTAGGAATGGGCAGGCACAGCATTCCGGACCCCGAGGATGCGGCCGACGAGCCGGAATCCGGGTACCGACAGGGCGCAGGCGGTCAGGGTGGCCCGCCGGATCATCCGACCGAGGTGTTCGAGCGGATCGGTGATTCCGGTCCGGCAACTCCCCGTCGGCGGCACCGTTACGCCGACGAGCCGGACGAGCCCGACGAGATCGCGGACAGCGACTACACGGACTACTCGGATTCGGACTACGTCGACGAGTACGCCGACGAGTACGGCACCGAATACGACCCGGAATACGGTGACGAGTACCGGGGCGGGTACCGCGGCGGTTTTGGCAGCGAGTACGACACCGATTACTCGGACGACTACTCCGATGACTCGCCGCGTGACGAGTACGGCTACAGCACCGCTTCGGGTCATGCCCCGCGTCGTCGCGGCCGTGACGACCTGTCCGTCGACGACGAGGACGCCGAGACCACCAAGCTGAGCGCGGCGGGCGGCACGCCGCCCCCGCCGCCACGTTCGCGCCGCAGCCGCAGCGCCGACGGGGACAGCGAGTGGACCGGCAGCCACCGTGCCGTGGAGTCGCGGCGCCGCGGCGTCAGCGTCGGCGTGATCGTCGCACTGGTGTCCGTGGTCGTCCTGGTGGCGGCGGTGATCGTGTGGAAGTTCGTCGGCGACGCCCTTTCCGACCGCAGCGACGCCGCGGCCGCGCGGTGCGTCGCGGGCGAGATCGGCGTACCGGTGATCGCCGACCCGACCATCTCGACGCACATCGAGTCGTTGGCCAACAAGTACAACCAGTCGGCCAGCCCGGTCGGCGACAAATGCGTCAAGGTGCGCGTGCAGTCCGCCGAATCCGACCGCGTGGTGAGCGGTTTCGCCAACTCCTGGCCGTCGGAGCTGGGTGACCGGCCAGCCCTGTGGATCCCGTCGAGCTCGATCGGCTCGGCCCGGCTTGAGGCCACCGCGGGGTCCGAGACCGTCAGCGACAGCCGGTCGCTGGTCACCTCGCCGGTAGTTCTCGCGACCTCACCCGAGTTGAAGACCGCGCTGGGACAACAGAACTGGCAGAAGCTGCCCGAGCTGCAGAGCAGCCCGACCGCCATGGACGGTCTGCGCCTGCCCAACTGGGGCACGCTGAAACTCGCGCTTCCCAAGCTGGACAACGGTGACACTGCGTATCTGGTCGCCGAGGCCGTCGCGGTCACGTCGGCGCCCTCGGGGGCGCCGCCCACCGCGGGCATGGGCGCGGTGAGCACGCTGCTGAACGGTCAGCCCAAACTCGACGACGCCGAGCTGTCGACCGCATTCGACGCCATGCTCGACGCGTCGGATTCGGCGGCCGCGCCCGTGCACGCCGTCGCGACCACCGAGCAGCAGCTGTTCCAGCGGGCGACGACACTCGACGACGCGGGCTCGAAGCTCGCGGGCTGGCTCCCACAGGGGCCCGCGGCCGTCGCCGACTACCCGACGGTGCTGCTGGCGGGCAGCTGGCTGGAGCAGGAACAGGTCACCGCCGCCAGTGAGTTCGCCCGGTATCTGCGCAAGCCCGAGCAGCTTGCCGAACTCGCCAAGGCCGGGTTCCGCGCCGAGGATGCGACGTCGCCCGACAGCGACGTGACCGATTTCGGTCCGATCGCCAACCCGGTGTCGATCGCCGACGAGTCGACGCGGGTCACGCTCGCCAACGCGACCGCGGCGCCGGTGTCGAGCCCCGCCGTGACGATCATGCTCGACCGGTCGATGCCCACCGACGAGGGTGGCAGGTCGCGGCTGCAGAACGTGGTCGAGGCGCTCACCAACCGGCTCAAGGCACTTCCGGTGACCTCCGAGGTGGGGCTGTGGACCTTCGACGGCACCGAGGGCCGCTCCGAGGTGTCGATGGGCCCGATGGCCGAACCGGTCGACGGCAGGGCCCGCTCCGAGGTGCTCAACTCCACGCTGGAGGACCAGTCGGCAGCCGGTGGCGGCGCGGTGTCGTTCACGACGCTGCGGCTGGTCTACAACGAGGCGAAGGCCAATTTCGTGGAAGGCCGCGGCAATTCGGTTCTGGTGATCACCACCGGGCCGCACACCGACCGCAGCCTCGACGGCCCGGGGCTGCAGGAGTTCATCCGCAGCAATTTCGATCCGGCGCGCCCGATCGCGGTCAACGTCATCGACTTCGGTGACGATTCCGACCGCGAGACGTGGGAGGCGGTCGCGCAGGCCAGCGGCGGCGACTACGTGAACCTGCCGACGTCCACCGCGCCCGAACTCGTCACGTCCGTCGCGACGATGCTGGGCTGAGCACCCGGATCGTTCCGGCCGCCCCGCCACATCGGTGTGAGGTGACGGGGCCGGCCTGACGGACGATCAGGCGAACGCCTCCACCGGCGGGCACGAGCACACCAGGTTGCGGTCGCCGTAGGCACCGTCGATGCGGCGCACGGGCGGCCACACCTTGGGACGCCAGCCCTTTCCGAGCGGGTAGGCCGCCTCTTCGCGGGTGTAGGGACGGTTCCAGTCGGCGACCAGCAGGCAGTCGGCGGTGTGCGGCGCGCCGCGCAGCGGGTTGTCATCGACAGGCCACTCCCCCGAGCCCACGCGGTCGATCTCGCCGCGGATCGCGATCATGGCGTCGCAGAACGCGTCGACCTCGGCAAGGCTCTCGCTCTCGGTGGGCTCGACCATCAGCGTGCCCGACACCGGGAAGCTCATGGTGGGAGCGTGGAAACCGAAGTCCGCCAACCGCTTCGCCACGTCGTCGACCGTCACGCCGGTGGCCTTGGTGATGCCGCGCAGGTCCAGGATGCACTCGTGGGCGACCATGCCGTTCTCGCCCGTGTACAGCACCGGGAAGTACTCGTCGAGACGCCGCGCGACGTAGTTGGCCGACGCGATTGCGGTCAGTGTGGCCGCGCGCAGGCCGTCGGCGCCCATCATGCGGATGTACATCCACGTGATGGGCAAAATCGACGCCGAACCGTACGGCGCGGCCGACACGGTGTGGTCGTCGGACAGTTCGTCGGCGAGCGGATGTCCGGGCAGGTACGGCGCGAGGTGGGCACGCACCGCCACCGGGCCGACGCCGGGGCCACCGCCGCCGTGCGGGATGCAGAACGTCTTGTGCAGGTTCAGGTGGCTGACGTCGCCACCGAAGCGTCCGGGGCGGGCCAGGCCCACCAGCGCGTTGAGGTTGGCGCCGTCGACGTACACCTGACCGCCCACGTCGTGCACCGCCGCGCAGATGTCGGCGACGTCGTGCTCGTAGACACCGTGCGTCGACGGGTACGTGATCATCAGCGCCGCAATGCGATCCGCGTGTTCTTTGACCTTGGTGCGCAGATCGTCGAGGTCGACGTCGCCGTTCTCACGGCATGCCACGACCACCACGCGCATACCGGCCAGCGCGGCCGAGGCCGCGTTGGTGCCGTGCGCGCTCGACGGGATCAGGCAGATGTCGCGGTCGGCGTCACCACGCGCCTCGTGGTAGGCCTTGATGGCCAGCAGGCCCGCGTACTCGCCCTGCGAACCCGCGTTGGGCTGCAGCGACACCTCGTCGTATCCGGTGATCGCGGTGAGCCAGGACTGCAGATCGGCGATCAGCTTGCGCAGGCCGGGCGTGTCGGAGGCGGGCGCGAACGGGTGCTGGCGCGAGAACTCGGTCCACGTGATCGGTTCCATCTCGGCGGCCGCGTTGAGCTTCATGGTGCACGAACCCAGGGGGATCATGCTGCGGTCCAGTGCGATGTCCTTGTCGGCCAGCGACCGCAGGTACCGCATCATCTCGGTTTCGGTGCGGTAGCGGTGAAATGCCGGGTGGGTGAGGAATTCCGAGGTGCGCGTGGCGATGTCGGTGCCCGCGCCGTCGGTTCGCGTGGCGCCGAACGCCTCGATGACGGCGTCGATGTGCGCATCGGTGGTGGCCTCGTCGCACGAGACCGACACGTGGTCGTCGTCGACGCGCCAGAGGTTGATGTTCTTCGCCTTCGCGGCCGCGACCACCTCGTCGGCGCGGCCGGGCACGCGGACCAGCACGGTGTCGAAGAACTTGTCGTGCACCACCGCGTCACCGAGCGCGGATGCGATGGCGTCGGCATGGGCGTGCACGCGGCGCGCGATCGCGGTGAGGCCGGGGGCGCCGTGGTAGCTCGCGTACATCGCGGCGATCACCGCGAGCAGGACCTGCGCGGTGCAGATGTTGCTGGTGGCCTTGTCGCGGCGGATGTGCTGTTCGCGGGTCTGCAGCGCCAGCCGGTACGCGGGCGAGCCGTCGCTGTCGACCGAGACGCCGACGAGGCGTCCCGGCAACTGGCGGGCGTGGTTGGCGTGCACCGCGAGGTAACCGGCGTGCGGACCGCCGAATCCCATTGGCACACCGAACCTCTGGGTGGTGCCGAAGGCGACGTCGGCGCCGATCTCACCGGGCGGGGTGATCAGCGTCAGCGCCAACAGGTCCGCACCGACGGCCACGAGCGCCTTGCGCTCGTGGGCCTGTTCGATCAGCGGTGCCCAGTCGACGACGGCACCGCTCGCGCCGGGGAGCTGCACGACGACGCCGAAGAACTCACCGTCGGGCAGGCCCTTGCTCAGGTCGGCGGTGACGATCTCGATGCCCAGCGGCCTGGCACGGGTCGCGAGCACCGCCGCCGTCTGCGCGTACACGTCGGTGTCGACCAGCAGGCGGTTCACCTTGCTCCTGGTGGCGCGGTGCATGAGCGTCATGGCCTCGGCGGCCGCGGTGCCCTCGTCGAGCATCGATGCGTTGGCGACCTCGAGGCCGGTCAGATCGCACACCATGGTCTGGAAATTGAGCAGCGCCTCGAGCCGGCCCTGGCTGATCTCGGGCTGGTACGGCGTATAAGCCGTGTACCAGGCCGGATTCTCGAGGATGTTGCGCCGCAGCACCGCGGGCGTGAGCGTGTCGAAGTAGCCCTGACCGATCATCGACACGGCCACGGTGTTGGTGTCGGCCAGCGCGCGCAGCTCGGCGAGCGCCTCCTCCTCCGTCGCGGCAGGCGGAAGCTCGGCGAGCCCGGGCGCGCGACCCGCGGCGTCGAGCGCGTCGAGGATCCCGGTGGGCAGGGCCTTGGCGGCCAGCTCGTCGAGCGAGGACACACCGATCACGTCGAGCATGGTGGCGACGGCAGATTCGTCCGGGCCGATGTGACGGTCGACGAACTGCGGGTTACGCGCTTGTGGCTGGTCGGACACGTGATCTCCCTGTGGGCACGCGGCTCGGCCGCAGGGGTCGAGGCGCAGACGTACGTACTGGTCGTACTACTGTCCCTCTCCCTCTGTCGTCGACCCGATCGGGCGCCTGAGAGATTCGGCCCACGACCGTGCGAGCCTTTCCCCATGGGCGGGCGCCTGCCGGCGCCGCTTTCCAGAGGCATCGTGGCCTGGTGCGGTCCTGGGTGCCTGAGAGGTTGACGGAGAGGTGTTGCTCCTTCGGCGCCCGTGACTGGCGATCACGGAACTCTCCCGCACAGGTCGATGCGCTGCAAATTCTACCGCTCGACCCGGGATGTGGTGAGTCGGTGCGTTCAGCCGATCTTGCGGTCGCGGCTCTTGCGACGCGACGCCAGCTCGTCCTCGGGCGCCGCTATCGCCTCGCCGCCATCGGCGCGCTCGCTCGGGAAGTCGGCGATGACGCCGGTCAGCTCGCGCATGGCGCCCGACACCGCGATGCCGAACACGCCCTGGCCGCCCTGCAGGAGGTCGACGACCTCTTCGGCCGACGTGCACTCGTAGACGGTCGTGCCGTCGGAGAACAGCGTGATGTTGGCGAGGTCCTGCACACCGCGCTGGCGTAGGTGGTCGACCGCGACGCGGATGTTGTGCAGCGAGATACCGGTGTCCAGCAGACGCTTGACGATCTTGAGGACCAGGATGTCCTTGAACGAGTAGAGCCGCTGGCTGCCCGAACCCGCCGCGCTGCGGATGGACGGCACCACCAGCGAGGTGCGGGCCCAGTAATCCAACTGCCGGTAGGTGATGCCTGCGATCTGGCACGCGCTGGGACCGCGGTAACCGACGAGTTCGTCGGGCACGGAGTCGTCGGGGAACAACCCTGCCTGCACGGGTTCGCTGGACGGCCTGACAGGTGGCTCTGCCCCAGTGGTCAGATCCAACTCTCCCTGCCGTGGCGTGTCACCCACTGTGAATCCTCTCGCCGATCGAACTCGTCCGCCGTCTGTCGCAGCAACTCGCTCCTGCGACGGTCCGCCCCAAGCCCGAATGTGTCGAGCATACGCTTCCCGCCGGGTCCTGACTGCTGGCTGCTGTGAAAAGTATGGCTGCCGAAATCCCCCTCGGATGCCACCACAACCGCGTGTCGAACGCGATAGTCCCAGTTGAGACGCTTCCGTGACCTACCCGGCACTACAGCGAAATCCGTCGGAACCCGCTACCTCAGGTGGCCTTGAAATCGTCCGGCGACACGCTGTCGAGGAACTCCTTGAACTTCTCCACCTCGTCCTCGCGAACGGTGCCGGACTCTTCCTCGTCGTTCTCGTCGGGGATCAGCAGGCCGGCCTCGGCCAGCACCGCCTCTTCCACGTAGATCGGGACGCCGACGCGCAGCGCGATCGCCACCGAATCCGACGGCCGTGCCGACACCTTGATGTCGCGGTCGAAGATCAGGTCGGCGTAGAACGTGCCTTCCTGCAGATCGACGATGCGCACCTCTTTGAGCGAATGTCCCAGTGCCGCAATGAGATCTCGGATCAGATCGTGCGTCAACGGCCGGGCGGGTTCGACGCCCTGCTGTTCCAGCGCGATCGCGGCCGCCTCCGACTGCCCGATCCAAATCGGCAGGTAACGGTCGCCGTTGGATTCGCGCAGCAGCAGTACCGGCTGGTTCTGCGGCTGTTCCACACGAATGCCGACCACCCGAACCTCAGCCATCTGTGCCTACCCTCCGCACCGCTGTGCTGTATCGTCCGTGCCTTCGAGAGCGACCTGTCATCACGACCGAGCCGCCGAAATCGAGTCTAATCCTCAGCGATCCAGAACGTCGCGTACGGCCGACTTGATCAGCGACGTGTGAAGCGTGATCGCCAGCGCCGCGACCTCGCGGGCCAGATCGTCGGCGCGGTCACGCGCACCGGCCTTGCCCGCCTTGACCACCGGTCCGGCGATCTGCGCGATGAGATCGGACTGCCGGTCGGCCGCGGAGCGGAACGCGCGCAGGTGCCGGGGTTCGACGCCGTATTCCTCGAGCGCCTTGGCGCACTGGGCGATCACCACCGAATGCTCGTCGAACAGACCGCCCTTGCCCGGTGTGATCACGCCGTTCTTGATCAGCGCGCCCAACAGCGTCTCGTCGACGCCCGAGCGCTGGAGCAGATCCTCGCGCGTGAGCCGGATCTGTGTGGGCGCCATGCCCGACGCGGCCCGTGACACGCCGTCGGCCGTGGTGGTGCCGCCGTCGGCACCACCGTCACCGACGGGTACCAGCCGCGGCACCGCGTAGGCGGATCCGGTCTGGGGCAGTTCACCGTCGGGCAGCGCGTCGAGTTGCGCCTTGATGACTTTGAGCGGCAGGTACTGATCGCGTTGCGCGGTGAGGATGAACCGCAGCCGGGCACAGTCGTAGGCGGTGAACCGCCGGTACCCCGAAGCGGTGCGCTCCGGGGTCACCAGACCTTCGGCCTCCAGGAACCGGATCTTGGAGATGGTCACGTCCGGGAAGTCGGACCGGAGCAGGTCGAGGACCGCACCGATCGACATCCCGGCTGGTGCTGATCTGTCCGGATGGGTCATCGGCTGTTCGCGCAGGCGCTCATCGCCGCCATGGGTCAGGCGTTCGAGCCGCTGTCGTCGGACTTGGGCCCGGTCAGGAACACCAGACGGAACTTGCCGATCTGCACCTCGTCGCCGTTGGCGAGCACGGCCGAATCGACCGGTTCACGGTTGACGTAGGTGCCGTTGAGGCTGCCCACGTCGACCACCTGGAACTCGCCGCCCTCCAGGCGGAACTCCGCGTGCCGACGGCTCACGGTGACGTCGTCGAGGAAGATGTCGCTGTCGGGGTGCCGACCGGCCGACGTGGTCGGCTGGTCGAGTAGGAAACGTGACCCCGCGTTCGGTCCACGCTTGACGACAAGCAAAGCCGACCCCGAGGGCAGGCCCTCGACGCCCGACACGGCGCCTTCGGTACCCGCCGCGGCGGGGGCGTCCAGTTCGTTCAGGAAGTCGGCGCGGAAGACCGATGTGGTCTCTACCGTCACATCCTCCGACTGGTCCGCCCCCAAATTGCTGTCTTTGTCCGTCACCCGCTGCTCCTCACTGGCTGCTGTGGCGTTGCCCGACGGGGCCTGGGCCGTCGCCGGTCTAACGTTGACCGTACCGCGCAATGGGCGTCGCTGTACTCACCACCGCCGGATCCGATGGGGTGGATGTCTGCGCGCCGGGCACGGTCGATCCGGTCGTGCAAAACCCTAACAATCCGTCACTCGGTGACGACCGCGCGGTAGCCCTCCGCGTCCAGCAAACCGCCGAGCGCCTCGTCGAGGGTGCCCGCCTCGACCCGCAGGTCGACCAGCCAGCCCTCGCCGTACGGATCGGAGTTGACCAGCTCGGGGCTGCCTTCCAGATCACCGTTGACGGCAACGACTTTCGCGGTGACCGGTGCGTAGAGATCCGACACCGACTTGGTGGATTCGACCTCGCCGAACGCGTCGCCCGAGGCGACGTCGGCGCCGACGTCGGGCAGCTGGACGAACACCACGTCGCCGAGGGCGGACTGCGCGTAGTCGGTGATGCCGACGCGCACCGTGTCGTCACCGGTGCGCAACACCCACTCGTGCTCGGAGGTGTAGTACAGGTCGGCTGGGATCTCGCTCACGGCGCTCCTTGTGTTGTCCGGGTCATTTGACGGGCTGAGCGTATTGGCGCGGTTTCGGTTGCCGCAAGGCGGTGACGTCGACCTGCTCGGCTTGTTGTATCACCATCGTGCCGCCGACACGCTTGACGCTGTCCATCGCGCCGCCGGGGATGTTCATCGCGGCGGCCAGGGTGGGCGGATCCCCAATGGCGAGAACCGAATAGGGCGGACGCACCGTGACGTCGTCGAAGATCAGCTCGCCGGGCGTGCCCGCGATCCAGGTGTCGACGCCGACGCGCACCGCGGTCTGCTGGTCACCGCCGCCGCGGATCTCGATGGCCTCGGCTCCGGCCGCACGCAACTCGTTGATGACGTCGAGCATGGTCTCCGCCGAGACGCCGGGTCCGGTGTCGGTGATGGTCAACGTCACACCGGGCCCGGTGGCCGCCACCGTGCCGATCTGGATCGACAGCGCGGCCAGACGGGCCTGGGCGTTCTCGATCGCGGCCTGGTCGCTGCTGCCGGAGGCCTGCAGTTCCTGCAGCGTGCGCCGCAGATCGGCCACCTCGGTGTTGAGCGACGCCTCGCGTTGCTGAAGTGAATCGAGCAACACGAGAAGGTCCGCGGGCCTGGCGGTCTCCAGCGAATCGCCGGATTCGTTCTGGCGCACCTGCGTGACGATCGCGACGCCGAGCAGCAGGCACAGCAGCACGCCGAGCGCGCCGAACATCAACTGCGAACGGGTCTTGGGCGCCGCGGCGGGATCGCGCTTGAACATCCGGAACCGCGAGGTGGGTTCCGGCATCTCGTGGCGGCCGTGGTGTTCGGCACCGCGACCGGTGGGTGCCGCGGTCGGGTTCTCGGGGTTCTCGGTCATGTCAACAATCCGGACATCGGAAAATCTCAGGCTCCGAACAGTCTGCGCCGCAACGCCGCGGCGTTTCCGAAGATCCGGATTCCCAGCACCACGATGATCGCGGTCGACAACTGCGTGCCCACCCCCAGCTGGTCACCGAGGTACACGATCAGGGCCGCCACGAGCACGTTGAACACGAACGACACCACGAACACCTTGGAGTCGAAGATCTTCTCCAGATAGGCACGCAGCCCGCCGAACACCGCGTCGAGCGCCGCGACCACGGCGATCGGCAGGTACGGCTCGACGACCTCCGGCACGTCGGGGCGGAACACCAGCCCCAGGACGATGCCGACGACAAGAGCAACGATCCCGATCATCTAGTCCGTCAATCCCGTTCTACCCACTGCTATCCAATCTGCTTGCCGAACCTGACATCTCGCACCGCGACCGCGGGCACGTCGAGGCCGTCGCCCATGCTCACGTTGACCCCTGCGCCGTACGAGGTCTCCAACAGCCGCAGGCGCTGCAGCGCGGGGCTGCGGTCGAACACCTGCGCCATGGCGTTCGGCGGGCCGATCGCCACGATCTCGTACGGACTGGTGATCGGTTGATTGTCGACCAGGATGCCGCCGCCGGCCTGCCGAATGGTGACCCCGGCCCCCACGCGCACGCCGCCCACGGAGATGGCCTCCGCTCCGCTGGCCCACAGCGAGTTGACCACCAGTTGCAGATCCCGGTCGAGGATGACCTGCTGGCTGCCCGCGACGCGTTGCTTGGACACGTCGCTGAGATCGCGCGACATACCCGGATCCGTGACCGTGACGGTGAGCCCCGGACCGATCATCGGAACAGCCGCGGCGGCGACGTTCGCCGAGTCGAGATCGTCGAGCAACCGCTGACCGTCGGCGTCCATGCCGAGGCGCCTGCGCTGCTCGGTGTCGACCGCCTCGGCCAGGGCGTTGCGCTCGGCGCCGGACTGATCGGCCGCGGTCTCGGCGGCGCGCACCCGCGCCGCGAGCGCGTGCTGGGCCTCCCGCGCCGCAGGCGCAGCGAGCTGCACCTGGGCCGCCGCGATCGCGAAGACCGCGGCGATCGCCAGGGCCGCGAGCACCTCCCAGCCCCATTCGAAGACACGCTTGCGCGGGGGCTTTCCGGCCTTGCGTTCCTCGGCGGCCGCGGCGTAGCCGGGATCGAGGTGCTCCGACAGCAGCGACCGCAGCAGCGACGGCACCGGGATGCGGGTCGGCGCGCCGGCCTCGTGGCGGTTGAGGCCCGCGTTGGGGTCGGTGTACGGACGGGTGAACGAGCCGTACCCGCCGAGCGTGCTCATCGGGCCCTGCTCATCGAACCGGATCCATCCGCCGCACCACCAGGACGACCTGCATCAGGTACAGCACCGCCGACCACAGGTACAGCAGCAGCCCCCAGATCAAAAACGCCCAGCCGCACGCCAGCACGACCCGGCTCCACAGCGCATCCCACTGTCCCAGCAGCACCAGCGGGAATCCCGACATCAGCGCGAACGTCGCGGCCTTGCCGATGTAGGTGACGGGCAGCGCCGCCAGACCGCGACTGCGCAACACGGGAAGCGTCGCGGCGAGCACGGCGTCACGGCCCAGAAGCGTCAGCACGAGCCACCACGGCACCGCGCCGTAGAGCGCGAGCGCGACCGGGACGGTCACCATGTAGATGCGATCCACCAGCGGGTCGAGCAGCTCGCCGAGCCGCGACGACTGGTTGGCGACCAGCCGGGCGATCTTGCCGTCGGCCCAGTCGGAGAAACCGCTGAACATCAGGACCGCGACGGCCCAGCCCTGCGCGTGCGCGACCAGCAGCAGGTACAGGAACACGGGCACCAGCAGCAGGCGCACGAAGCTCAGCACGTTGGGTACCGTCAGCACCCGGTCGCGCCCCTCGTCCGCCGCAGGCACCGCGCTCCCGCCCTGGGCAGCAGGCGCGTCTTCCATGCCTAGAACCTAATGGCTGGGGCCTAGCGGAACACACCCGGCAGGCTCAGCGCCGACATCGTGTCGTCGGCCAGCGGGTTGTCGTGGACCATGTAGGTCCACGTCGAGGTGGGCCGCGCGAGTTTCGACAGGTCGACGCCCGGTTCGTCGGCGACCGACTCCGCGGTCTCGAACGTCTGCTGGGCGGCCTCGATGGCGTCGGCGGCCAGTGAGGCGAACGCGTCGACGGCCATGCGGTGGAACTCGTCGAGCGGATTCTGCCTGCCCAGTGCCCGCAGGTGGATGCTCTCGCGGATGTCGGCGAGGAACGCCAGATGCTCACACCAGCCACGGTCGAGGTGGTACAGCATGATCAACCGGCAGATCTTCTCCAGCCGCTCCTCGGCGTCCTCGCCGAGTTCCTCGGCCAGCTTGGCGTACCGCTCGGGCGAGCGTTCCTTGAGCTCTTCGCGCGCGGTGTCGGTGCGCAGCAGGGTCTCGCGGCGCTCGACGATGATGGCGCGCTGCTGGGCGATCAACTGGTTGTAGCGCCACGTGTTGGCGTGCACGTCGAGCAGCCGGCCCTCGGCGACGCGCTGCGCGTGGTCGAGCAGGCTCGCGGCGCGCGGCGCGATGATCCGGCCGTCGCCGGCGTCCGGGTCGGTCTCCATCGGCAGCTTGCTGCGTTCGAGGTGCGCGGCGACGACGTCGTCCTCCCAGCTGGAGAAGAACACCGACGAACCGGGGTCACCCTGGCGTCCCGCGCGCCCGCGCAACTGGTTGTCGAGCCGCTCGGTGTGGTGCCTACCGGTGCCGACGACGTGCAGGCCACCCAGTTCGGCGACCTTCTTCTTCTCGGCGTCGTCGTCACCGACGTCGGAGCCGCCGAGCCGGATGTCGGTGCCGCGGCCTGCCATCTGCGTCGACACGGTGACGGCGCCGAGCTTGCCTGCCTCGGCGATCACCGCGGCCTCTTCCGCGTCGTTCTTGGCGTTGAGCACGACGGCGGGCACCCCGGCCTTCAGGAGCTTCTCGTGCAGTTCCTCGGACTCGGCGACGTCGTGGGTGCCGACCAGCACGGGCTGCCCGGTCTTGTGCACCTCGGCGATGTGCTCGACGATCGCGTCGATCTTGGCCGCGGCCGTGATGTAGACCCGGTCGGGTTCGTCCTTGCGGATGTTGGGGGTGTTCGGCGGGATCGGCGAGACACCGAGCTTGTAGAACTGCCTCAGCTGCTCACCGGCCGCGAGCGCCGTGCCGGTCATGCCGCACACGCGCGGGTACCGGTTGATGAGCGCCTGCACCGTGATGGTGTCGAGCACCTCGCCGGTCTCGGTGGTCTCGATGCCCTCCTTGGCCTCCACCGCGGCCTGCAGCCCGTCGGGCCAGCGCTGCAGCGACGCGATGCGCCCGCGCGACGCGTTGATCAGGTGCACGGCGTCGTCGCGCACGATGTAGTGCACGTCGCGCTGCAGCAGCACGTGGGCGTGCAGCGCCACGTTGATCTCGGTGAGCGTGGTGCCCACGTGCTCCTCGGAGTACAGGTCGATGCCGCCGAGCTTGGCCTCCATGACGCGGGCCCCGGCCTCGGTGAGGTGCACGTTGCGGCTCTCGGCGTCGGTGTCGTAGTGCTTGCCCGCCTCGAGCTCGCCGACCATCCGGATGATCTCGACACGCGGCTGTTCGCGGTGGCTGGTGCCCGCCAGCACGAGCGGCACGAGCGCCTCGTCGACCAGCACCGAGTCGGCCTCGTCGATCAGCGCGACGTCCGGGTTCGGCGACACCAGGTCGGCGACGTCGGTGACCAGCTGATCGCGCAGCACGTCGAAGCCGATCTCGTTGACCGACGCATACGTCACGTCGCACTGGTAGGCCTCGCGGCGCTCGTCGGCCGTGGAGTCGGCCGTGATCCAGCCGACCGTGAGCCCGAGCGCCTTGAGCAGCGGGCCCATCCATTCGGCGTCGCGGCGCGCGAGGTAGTCGTTGATGGTGATGACGTGGACGCGGCGTCCGCCGAGCGCGTAACCGGCCGCGGCGATCGCACCGGCCAGCGTCTTGCCCTCACCCGTGGCCATCTCCACGACGTCGCCCGCGAGCATGCGCAGGGCGGCCAGCAGCTGCACGTCGAACGGGCGAAGCCCCGTGGTGCGCTCGGCGGCCTCCCGCGCGATCGCGAGAAACTGCGTGATGTCCGACGCTCCGGCCAGGTCTTCGAGTTTCAGCAGCTTGGCGGCCTTGGTGAGCTGCTCGTCGTCGAGGTCGGCGGCCTTCTTCTCGAAGTCGGCCGCACCTTTGACCTCCGACAGCGAGCGGGCCTGATTCCGCTCGATGCTGGCACCCAACAGCTTCCAGAACTTGCTACTCAAGCGCCCCGGTTTGGCGCTGGACGTCTTCGGCACACGTTTACGGTACGCGGAGGTTCGCCAGGACTCATTCGCCACGGCGTCAGTTGTGCCTCGGCCACGCCTGACGCAGGATCGCGCGGTACCTTGCCCGCATGGGAATGTTCAGCCCCACTCTCGACTGGAGCAACGAGCTCCTCACATCGCTGATCTGGATCGCCAAGGGCTGGGCGATCGCGGCGGTGTGCACGTTGGCGGTCCTCGCACTGCTCGTGCGCTTCACGACGTGGGGCAGGCAGTACTGGCGCATCACCAGCGGATACTTCACCGGCGCCGACAGCATCAAGGTGTGGGTGTGGCTCGCGGCGCTGTTGCTGTCGGTGATCACGGGTGTGCGCCTTTCGGTGCTGTTCACCTACCAGGGCAACGACATGATGACCAGCTTCCAGGTCATCGCAGAAGGCGTCGCGAGCGGCGACGAGGCGGTCCGCACGTCCGGCAAGGACGGCTTCTGGATGTCGCTGACGGTGTTCACGATCCTTGCCGCGCTCAACGTCGGCCGCATCATGCTGGACCTGTTCATGGCGCAGCGGTTCATGCTGGCCTGGCGCCAGTGGCTGACCGCGCGGCTCACCAGCGACTGGCTCGACGGCAAGGCCTACTACCGGTCGCGGTTCATCGACGACACCATCGACAACCCGGATCAACGTATCCAGACCGACATCGACATCTTCACCGCAGGTGTCGGCCCGACGCCCAACACGCCGAACAACACCTCGACCGCGACGCTGTTGTTCGGTGCGGTCAACGCGATCGCCTCGATGATTTCGTTCACCGCGATTCTGTGGAACCTGTCGGGCAACCTGACCCTGCCGCTGATCGGGGTCGAGCTGCCGCGGGCGATGTTCTTCATCGGCATCCTCTACGTGGTGGTGGCCACCGTGATCGCGTTCTGGATCGGCCGCCCCATCATCTGGCTGGCGTTCGACAACGAGAAGTTCAACGCCGCGTTCCGTTACGCGCTGGTGCGCATGCGCGACGCCGCCGAGGCCGTGGCCTTCTACCGCGGCGAGTTCGCCGAACGCACGGGCCTGCGGCGGCTGTTCGCGCCTGTCGTGTCGAACTACAAGCGCTACATCAACCGGATGGCCAAGTTCTACGGCTGGAACCTGTCGGTCAGCCAGGCCCAGGAGCTCATCCCCTACATCGTGCAGTTCCCGCGGTTCTTCAACGGCGAGGTCACCCTGGGTGGGCTGACGCAGACCGCCAGCGCGTTCCGCAATCTCATGGACGGCCTGTCGTTCTTCCGCAACGCCTACGACCAGTTCGCCGGCTACCGCGCGGCGATCATCCGTCTGCACGGTCTGGTGGTGGCCAACGAGGAGGCCCGCGCGCTGCCCGAGGTGACCACCACCGCGTGCGTCGACGGCACGGTCGAACTCAAGGACGTCGAGGTCCGCACACCGGACGGCCGCCAGCTCATCAAGCCGCTCGACATGCGCCTCGAGGTCGGCGACACGCTGGTGATCACCGGCCCGTCGGGAAGCGGCAAGACCACGCTGCTGCGCAGCCTGGCCGAACTGTGGCCGTTCACCTCCGGCACGCTGACCCGACCGTGCGGCCCCAACGAGACCATGTTCCTGTCGCAGATGCCGTACGTGCCGCTGGGCGATCTGCGTGCCGTGGTGACCTACCCGGCACCGGAGGGCTCGGTGAGCGACGAGAAGCTCGCGCACACGCTCAACAAGGTCGCGCTGCCACATCTGGTCGAACGCCTCGACGAGGTGCAGGACTGGGCCAAGGTGCTCTCCCCCGGCGAGCAGCAGCGCATCGCGTTCGCGCGCATCCTGCTCACCAAACCCAAGGTGGTCTTCCTCGACGAGTCCACCTCGGCGCTCGACGAGGGGCTGGAATTCCTGCTGTACCAACTCGTGCGCACCGAGTTGCCCGACACCATCCTGGTCAGTGTCAGCCACCGCACCACGGTCGAGCAGCATCACACCCACGAACTGCAGCTGCTGGGTGACGGCGACTGGCGGCTCGGCCGGACGAACGAGAACCCGAAACAGGCGCTGGTC
Source organism: Mycolicibacterium smegmatis (assembly GCF_001457595.1). Classification (GTDB taxonomy): domain Bacteria; phylum Actinomycetota; class Actinomycetes; order Mycobacteriales; family Mycobacteriaceae; genus Mycobacterium; species Mycobacterium smegmatis. The sequence continues at coordinate 3,783,544 of NZ_LN831039.1, forward strand.
TAGGTAATCTCCCGCCATGGAGATGTTCACCCAGTCGCTCGACTGGGGCAACGAGATCCTGGCGTCGTTGATCTGGGTCGCAAAGGGGTGGGCGATCAGCGCCGCGGTGCTGATCGTCGTGCTCACGCTGATCGCGCGGTTCACCACCTGGGGCAGGCAGTTCTGGCGCGTCACCGGAGGCTATTTCGTTGGGCGCGAGAGCATCCCGGTGTGGACGCTGCTGGGCGTGCTGCTGCTGTCGGTCATGGTGTCGGTGCGCATGGACGTGTTGTTCAGCTACTACGCCAACGATCAGGCGACCGCGCTGCAGGTGGCCTTCACCGGCGCGGGCGCAGGCGACGACGCGGTGCGCGACTCCGGGATCGCCGGGTTCTGGAAGTCGATCCTGATCTTCGGCCTGCTCGTCGCGGCCGACATCACCCGCACGCTGCTCGACCTGTATCTCATGCAGTACTTCATCATTCGCTGGCGCGTGTGGCTCACCGACCGCCTGACCGGCGACTGGCTCGACGATCGGGCGTACTACCGCGGCAGGTTCATCGACGCGTTCGGCGGTGAGCCCGTCGACAACCCCGATCAGCGCATCCAGCAGGACATCGACATCTTCACCACCGGCACCGGACCCGAGACCAACACGCCCACGGTCGCCACGTCACAGACCCTGCTGTTCGGTTCGGTGTACTCGATCATCTCGGTGGTGGCGTTCACACCGATCCTGTGGAATCTCGCGGGGCCGTTGACGATTCTCGGTGTCACGGTCCCCAAGGCCCTGTTCTGGATCGCCCTGCTCTGGGTGGCGGTCACCACGGTCATCGCGATCTGGATCGGCAGGCCGATCATCCGCCTGACGTTCCGCAACGAGTTGACCAACGCCGCGTTCCGGTACGCGCTCGTGCGGATCCGCGATGCCGCCGAGGCCGTCGGCTTCTACCGCGGCGAGCGCAGCGAACGCGCCACGCTCGCAGACCGGTTCGCCCGCATCATCGCGAACTACCGCAGGCTCGTGCTGCGCGGCGTGGCTTTCCTCGGCTGGAACCGCTCGATCAGCCAGATCATCGAACCGCTCCCGTTGATCGTGCAGGCGCCCCGGTTGTTCGCAGGCGAGCTGCAACTCGGCGACGTCACGCAGTCGTCGAGCGCGTTCGCCAGGGTGCAGAGTTCACTGAGCTTCTTCCGCGCCGTGTACGACGCGTTCGCGGGCTACCGCGCGGCGATCATCCGCCTCGACGGGCTGGTGGCCGCCAACGAACAGGCAAGGGCGCTACCGCGTCTGGCGACCGGGCGAAGTACCGACGGTGGTGTCGAACTCGAAGACGTCGAGGTGCGCTCACCGTCTGGCGAGGTGCTGCTGGCAGACCTGGACATGCGGCTTGCGCCAGGTGACTGGCTGGTGGTCACGGGACCGTCGGGCACCGGGAAGACGACCATGCTGCGCAGCCTCGCGCAGCTGTGGCCGTACAGCGCCGGGACCGCGCGCTTCCCGGGCGACAAGCCCGGTGAGCAGACCGGCGAGCAGTACAGCGTGATGTTCCTGTCGCAGCTGCCCTATGCCCCACTCGGGGATCTGCGCAGCGTCGTGTGTTATCCGTCGCCGCCGGATGCCTACGACGACACCAGGATCCGCGCGGCGCTCGACGCGGTGACACTGGGTCATCTGGCCACGCAGCTGGACACCGTCGCGGACTGGGCGAAGGTGCTCTCGCCCGGCGAGCAGCAGCGCATCGCGTTCGCGCGGTTACTGCTCGCGCGGCCGTGCGCGGTGTTCCTCGACGAGGCCACCTCGGCACTGGACGCCGGACAGGAGTTCGCGCTGTATTCGACGCTGCGCCATGAACTTCCGGAGACCATCGTGGTGTCGGTGAGCCACCGTGACAGTGTCAACCGGCATCACGACCGGCAGTTGGCACTGCTCGGCGACGGGCGGTGGGAGCTCACCGCCGTCGCCGAGCGGCCCTGAGAGACGGCGCCGGTCAGCCGACGCGCACGCGCGACGCCGCGTGGGCACCGGCGCGCCTGCCGAAGAACGATCCCTCCCCGAGCTGGGTGCCGCTGGCGTACCCCTTGCCGTCCTGGGCGATGTTGGACGCGCACGCGCCCGCGGCGTACAGACCGGGGATGGCGCTGCCGTCCTCGCGCAGCACCTCGCCGTCGATCGACACGGTCAGCCCGCCCATGGTGAACCCGGAGTACATCGCGCGTCCGAGCGACAGGTCGAACGCGGCCCACGGCCCGGAGTCCTGCGGTGCGACGTAGGCGGGGTCCTTGTGGAAGTCCGGATCCTCACCGCGCCTGGCGTTCTCGTTGTAGCGCTGCAGCGTCGCGGTCAGGTTTTCCACCGGGATGCCGAGGGCCGTGGCCATCTCCTCGACGGTCTCGTAGCCGTCGATGAACTTGATCAGCGGCATGGCGGGCATTTCCATGTGTGCCTCGTCGACGATCAGATAGGCCTCCTGATCGGGTTGTTCGAGTACGAACGCCGAGGTGCGGGAATGATAGGAATCCTCGGCGACGAACCGTTCACCACGGTTGTTGACGATGATCCCGGTCAGCAGGATCTCGGGCGGGTAGGCGGCCGCGGTGATGAACAACTGGTCCATGTCCCTGGCCACCCCGCCGGCCGAGACACCGAGGCGGATGCCCAGGCCGTCGTCGTTGGGATTGCCCAGGATGTAGGGCTCGACCTCACCGTGGTGCTTGGTCTTGCGTTTGGCGCCCAGAGCGGGCGTGTACTGCGCGACCATCTCGGGGTTCATCGCGAAACCACCCGCGGCGATGATCACCGATCTGGCTTTGACACAACCGGTTTCGCCGAAGTGCTTCCACTTCACCCCCGCCACGGCACCGTCGTCGACCACGAGGTTGGTCACGCCGTGCTCGTAGCGGATCTCGACGCCGAGTTCCTCGGCGCGCTTGAGCAGCAGGTCGATCACCATCGCGGCACCGCCGAGTTCGCCGGGCACCGGAACCGAGTGGCCGCGCGGGGCGGGCCTGGCCTGTTCGCGGTACGGCCACACCTTCTCGTTGCCGGTGTAGGACAGGCCCTCGGTGCCGGGCGGCACCACGACCTTGCCGGGGTAGTAGGTGCGCTCGAACTCGAATCCGAGGGCTTCGAGCCAGTTGAAGTGTTCGACGCTGCCGTCGCAGTACGCGCGGATCTTGGCGTGGTCGGGATCCTTGGCGACCGCGACGAGGTACTTGTACATCTCGTCGGGGGTGTCGTCGTGTCCCGTTGCCCGCTGCACCGTGGTGCCGCCACCGAGGTAGAAGTGGCCGCCGGCCATCGCGCTGGTACCGCCGGCTGCTGCCGCGCGTTCCAGGACCAGGACCCGCGCGCCCGCGGCAGCGGCGCTGACCGCAGCACAACCGCCTGCGATGCCGAAGCCGATCACCACGACATCGACTTCGTCGGCCGCCTCGTCACGCCAGGCCTCGACATCGACGGCGTTGACAACGTCGGGGATCTCGTTCACTGTTGCTCCTGTTTCACATAATCGAAGAACGCCCGGATCTCGGGCGGGAAGTAAGCGATTTCCTGATACGGCACACCGGCGTCCGCGGCCGACAGGTACGCGAAGCGCATACCGCCGGCCAACTCACCGTGGCACACCGCGGGGGTGCCGTCGCGGGCGGCGGCGCGCAGCCGCTCGTCGAACGCCTCGGTGTCGGGCATCTCGAGGCACACGTGGTGCAGGCCCGGGCCGCAGCGGTCCAGGAACTCGGTGTACACGCTCTCACCGTCCACCGGTGCGATGACCTCGAGCTGGATGTCACCTGCGTAGCTCAGCGCGACGTCGGCGGTGAAGTCCGCGGGGCGGCCGCGGTGCGTGCATGTGTCCGGGCCGAAGCGGACCGCGGGCATGCGGATCCAGCGGCGCGCCCCCAGCAGCGTGGTCAGCGCCTGCTCGGTGCGGTCCAGGTCGCGGGTCACCCAGGCGATCTGGACAGGTGTCTGATTCGGCACGCCATGAGGATATCCCCGTACCGACGCGAAGGCTAGAACGTGTTCTAGTTTGTGAGCGCGCCGGTGAGTGAATCGATCTGGAGGTCGAACAACTGGCGCGGGTCGGTGAGGGTGTCGGCGCCGTACTGACCGAACACCTCGAGGCTCACCGCCCCGATCAACCCGGCCCACAGCGCGAAGCACCTGGCCATGGTGGCGTCGTCGACGTGGAGCCTGAACTCGGCCCGCAACCGGGCGAAGTCGCCCGAAAGCGGTTGCGCGACGGTCTCTTCGGTCGCCGGTATGTCCCCTTCGGCAATACCCCTGGCCACCGCGGCGAACAGCGCGACCACCACCCGCGTACCGGGCACCACGGTGCGCTCGGCCGGGGCGTGGTAACCGGGCACCGGGCTTCCGTAGAGCAGCGCCCAGCGCGCGGGCTGATCCAGTGCCCAGTTCCGGGTTGCGTGCGCGATCGCGCGGATCTGCGATCGCCAGCGGGCCCCGCCGACGTCGGCGACCGCGGCCGCCACGGCGTCGGCGAGTTCGGTGTAGGCGTCCACCACGAGCAGGGTGAGCAACTCGTCGCGACTGGCGACGTACCGGTAGACGGCCGACGACACCATCCCGAGGTCGCGGGCGACGGCCCGCAGCGAAAGCCCTGCCGCCCCCTCGGTCGCGAGGTGCCGCCTGCCGATCTCGACGATCGCCGCCTCGATGCGTTCCCGGCTCTCCTGACGCTTGCCCACGCGGTCAGTGTGCCAGAAACGAGATCACCGCTCTTGAATTTCCCGGGGCCCCGTGCCACCATCAAAACGAGAGCACTGATCACATTTGTGGATATTCACGAAGGGACATCCCGCATGACCAGGTATGACGAACCCGGCCCAGTGGCCCGCGCAGCCAATACGCTCATCCGTTGGCTGGCCGAACACGGCGTGAGCATCGCGGGTTCGACCGCGCTGCGGGTGCGTGGCAGGCGCAGCGGCAAGTTCCGCAGCGTGGTGGTCAACCTGATGACGGTCGACGGTCACCGGTACGTGGTCGCACCGCGCGGCGAGACCGAATGGGTCCGCAACGCCAGGGCCGCGGGTGTCGTGGAGATCGGACCGCGCCGGCGCCGCCGCACGGCACAGATCGCCGAGATCGCCGATGACGCGAAACCCACACTGCTGAAGCGCTATCTCGACCGGTGGTACTGGGAGGTCAAGGGGCACATGGCCGATCTGACGCCGAAGTCGTCGGCCGAGCAGTTGCGCGCGGCGGCACCGCACATCCCGGTGTTCGCACTCGTCGAGACGAGCTGACCGAGATCACCGACTTCGGTTACTGCACAAACAGATCGGCCGAGTCGGCCGATGCCTGCACGATGGTGTGGCGTGCCGCGCCGCTCACACTGGGCCAGGACACCGCGGCCGGATACTGACCCCAGGTGCTGTTGAACAGGCCGAGGATCACGGCGCGTCCGTCGGGCGTGACCGTGTAGACCGGGCCGCCGGAATCACCACGGGCACTCACGACGCCGTTGGCCATCGTGAACCACCCGTTGTTGACGGCCTCGACGGTGCCGCAACTCTCGCCGGTGACGACGCCGAAGTGGCACACCGGCATTCCGGGTGCGGCACCGATCGCCGGATCCTCCACCAGGATTCGCCCCGTGGGCAACGCCGGGTTGATCCCCACGTCACCCGCGAGCTGGATCGTCTCCCAGTCGGAGATCACATGGTTGGTGTCCACGGTGGCCCCGTTCGGGGTGTTGTCGTGGAACGCGGCCTGCATGCCGATGACGTTCCCGTTGCGATCGCCCACCGAACCGCTGCCCCGGCAGTGACCGGCCGTGAACGCGACCCGGGCCACCGGATCGATGAAGCCGATCGTGCAGAGATTGCTGTCCTGCCGTATCTCCATGCCCGGGAAGACCTGCACTCCCGGGTCCGCATGTGAGGGCCAGGCGGAAAGCGCTGCCATCATGAAGAACACCGGCAGTGCCCGCAACGTGTGAGATAACAACTGACGCACAGTCGTCTCCGTTCGTTTGCGGTGTCGTTATCTTGACAGCGTACCGGTGAGGCGAATGTTGCGCCTGCGAATGGTGATGCCGGACGTGAGAACTGGCCCGCAACAGCGGACGGCGGCCCGGACCAGATGGCCCGGGCCGCCGCTCGCTACCGGCGCTGTATTGCGTTACCGCAGGTCAGGGGATCGTCAGGACCTGCCCGGGGTGGATCAGGTCGGGATTGGCGATGCCGCTGGCATCAGCGATCTGCTGGTACTTGCTGCCGTCTCCGTAGAACCGCTCGGCGATCGCCCACAGCGTGTCGCCCGAGACCACGGTGTACGTGCGGGGTGCGGGCGGAGCCGGCGGCGGCGCAGCCGGCGCCGGCTCGGCGGGCGCGGGCTCGGCAACCGGAGCCGGAGCAGCCTCTTCGGCCGCCGCGGGGGCGACCTCGGCCTCCTTCTCGGGCTCGGGCGCCGGTGGCGGCGGCTCGGTGGTATCGGTCTTCGACGACCACGCCGGTCCGTCCTTGGCGTACAGCACCAGGTTCCGGTCGTCCTGAAGGACGAGCTTGACTTCCTTCTTGCCCTTGGTGTCCGTGTGCCACACGGGCTTCTCGGCGGTGTACAGCACGAAGTTGCCGTCGGTCTGCACCTCGGCACGCACGACGTCCTGCCCGTTGGTGCCGGTCGACCAGACAGCCTTGTCGCGGGCGTACAGCACCAGGTTGCCGTCGTCCTGCAACGTCAGCGTGTAAGCGCCGTTGCCGGATTGCAGCGACCCCCCTCTCTCCAATTTCTGTCCTGCCGTCAAAGTGTCGCCCACGCGACTCCCCTTTCCTTCGTCACTGACCCGCACGAGCTTACTGACGATAGCTTTGCTTATGGGGCATTACTCTCCACGAAATTCAAACTCGACACGCATATATGACGGCTTCAACGATCAAAAAACGCAGGTAGAGTGCCGTTCTTTGGTCACGAATCGAAACCGAGCCCCAGCGTGTCGAGTGCCCGAAGGAAAAAGTTGCGTTTGCCAGCAGAGTGGTCGGCACGGTCCAGCGACCAGCGTGTGGCCTGGATCCCGATGCTTGCCAGAGGTTCCGGAGGGAACGGAAGAGGGCGCTTGCGCACCATCTCCAGCCCGGTGCGTTCGGTGCTGCGGCCGTCGAGCAGGTCCAGGCACACGTCCGCGGCGAAACGCGTCGCCGCGACGCCCAGACCGGTGAACCCGTTGACGTAGGCCACCCGACCGTTACGGGCCAGCCCCCAGTGCGCGCAGAAGCGGGTGTTGGTGTCGATCGCACCGGCCCAGCGATGGGTGAACCGCACGTCGTCGAGTTGCGGGAACGTGAGGAAGAAGTGCGCCGCGAGCTTGCGGTAGGTGGCGGGCCGATCCTCGTAGGCGTCCTTGACCTTGCGGCCGAAGTGGTAGATCGCGTCGTAGCCGCCCCACACGATGCGGTTGTCCATGGTGAGCCGGTAGTAGTGGAACTGGTTGGCGCTGTCCCCCACCCCCTGGCGGCCCTGCCACCCGATCCGGTCCAGCTGTTCTGGGGTCAGCGGTTCGGTCGCCAGCACATAGTCATAGACCGGGACCGTGTGGAAGCGGTTGCGCCGCAACAGGCTCGGGAACACATTCGTGGCCAGCACCGCCTGGCGCGCGGTGATCACGGTGTCGCCGGTGTCCCCGGTTTCGATGCGCAGCACCGCGCCACCGGAGTTGATGGAGCGCGCGGTGGTGTGTTCGTAGATCTGCACACCGGCCTCGGTGCACGCGCGTGCCAGTTCCAGTGCCAGCTTCGCGGGGTGCACGATGGCGCAGGTGTCCGCACTGAACAGCCCGGCCTGATACGTCGGCGAGTTGACCTGGGCACGCACTTCGGCGGTGTCCAGGAAAACGCCTTCCCCCTCGGCGGCCGCTTCGGCCAGCCACGCGCGCTGGTGCGGTTCGGTGGCCACGGTGAGCATGCCCGTGCGCTGCCACTCGACGTCGAGACCCAGACGCTCGATGTCGGCCTGCATACCGTCGAGGTTCTCCAGGCCCAGGGCGTCGAGTTTGCCGATCTCGTTCGGCCAGCGCGACTTTCCGTTCTCGGCGCCGTGGGTGAGGCTGGCGTCGACGAAGCCGCCGTTGCGTCCTGACGCGGCCCAGCCGACCCGGTTGGAATCGATCACCACGATGCGCCGGTCCGGATGGCGTTCCGCTGCGTGCAGGGCGGTCCACAACCCGGTGTATCCCGCGCCGATCACCACCAGGTCGCAGCTGACCGGCTGGGTCAGGGCCGGATACTCCGGCCGTGGTACGTCGAGCCACATCGAACCGAACGTCGTCGCGGCGAGGGCGCGGTCGAGCAGGGCAGGGTCCACATCGGCATCGAAGACGGTTTGCACGATGCGCAGACTACGGGGTGGCACCGGCCGCCGCGTGCGTTCGGTGCCGGGTCACGTGCGCACCACGGGGCGCGCACCCAGGTAGCGGGTCAGCACCGGCCCGGCGATGGCGAGGATGAACACGTACGGCGTCGCGATGGCCTCCAGGCGCTCGTAGGTCTGGCCGACGAGACCGATGATCACGAGCGAGAACTCGCCCCTGGCGATCAGGGCGGTGCCCGCGCGCAACTGACCGGCCCGCGCGACACCGTCGCGTCGCGCGGCGAATTGTCCCGTGAGCACCTTGGTACCCGCGGTGACCACCGCGAGCACGAATGCCGCGGGCAGCATGGGTATCAGGTCCGAAGGATGCACCGAGAGACCGATCGCGAGGAAGAAGATCGCCGCGAACAGGTCACGCAACGGGCTCAGCACCAACCGCGCGCGGTGGGCGGAGTCCCCGGTGAGGGTGAGGCCCACCAGGAACGCCCCGACCGCGGCGGAGGCGTGGATGAATTCGGCGAGGGCCGCGACGATCAGCGTGAGGCCGAGCACGCGCAGCAGGAGTTGTTCGTTGTCGGGGTGCGATACGAACCGTGTCACGTGGTGGCCCCACCGGTAGGACACCACGAACGCCACCACCAGCGCGGCGATCGCGACGGCCATGCCCAGCAGCGCATGCAACAGGGTCCCGCCCGCGGCGAGCACCGCCAGCAGTGGGAGGTAGGCGGCCATCGCGAAGTCCTCGAGCACCAGGATCGACAGCACCGCGGGCGTCTCGCGGTTGCCGAGCCGGCGCAGATCGCCGAGCAGGCGCGCGATGACACCGGACGACGAGATATAGGTGACGCCGGCCAGGGCGAGGATGCCGACGGCGCCGAGATCCAGCAGCCAGCCGGCGATCGCGCCGGGAAGTGCGTTGAGCACCAGATCGATCCACGCCGAGGGCAGATGGCGGCGCAGGCTGCTGGCAAACTCGCCGATCGAGAACTCCAGCCCCAGGGTGAGCAACAGCAGCACCACGCCGATCGACGCACCGGTGTTGACGAATTCGACGGTCGCGGGCACCGGCGCGAGGCCCCCTTCACCCAGCGCGAGACCGGCGACCAGATACAGCGGGATGGGTGAGAGGGCGAACCGGCGCGCCGCGGTGCCCAGCACCGTCAACGCGACCAGGATGACGCCGAGTTCGAGAAGTAGAGCCCCCGATACCTCCACGGTCAGTCCTGTGCAGGACCGGAAACGTCGCCGTTGGCGACGATCTCCCCCACGCCGGCGATCCCGGCCACCGTGCCGATCACCACCAGCACGTCACCGGCGCGCAGCAGTTCCGACGGGCCCGGCGAGGCCAGGACCTCGTCGTCGCGGACGATCGCGACGATGGACGCCCCGGTTCTGGTGCGGGCCTTGGTGTCCCCGAGCGGACGGTCGACGAACGGGCTGCCGGGACGGATGGTGACCTGGCCGGCATCGAGGCCGGGCACCTCACTGGTGAGTTCGGCGAACTTCTCGGCGATGCGCGGCGCGCCGAGGATCTGTGCGAGCGCGTCGGCTTCCTCGTCGGTCAGCCGGAACACGCGCTGCGCCTGATCGGGGTCTTCGTGCGGGTAGACCACCACCTCGAAATCGCCCGTGCGCAACGCGATGACGCCGATGCGGTCACCGTCGTGGTTCTCGAACTCGAACCTCAGGCCGACGCCGGGTAGCAGTACCTCTCTGACATCCATCCCCCCATACTGCGAACTCCGCCGCGCTCAGGTGGTGACTTCGGTGGTTTCACAGGTACGCGCCGGGGTCCACCCCGGCGGGCCGAACACATACCCCAGCCGGTCGGTCCACCGGCGGGCGCTGCGGACGTCGTGCGCGATCGCGACGTATTCGTGGGTCTGCAGCTTCCAGATGTTGTAGGTCCCGACAGGCTTGGTCAGCCCGTAGCGCGGGCGGAACACCTCTTCCTGGAACGTGCCGAACAACCGGTCCCAGATGATGAGGATGCCGCCGTAGTTGCGGTCCAGGTAGAGCTCGTCGCTCCCGTGGTGCACGCGGTGGTGCGACGGGGTGTTGAAGACGAACTCGATGGGTCTGGGGAGTTTCCCGATGCGCTCGGTGTGCACCCAGAACTGGTAGATGAGGTTCACCGAGAACGCCGCGAACACCACCCAGGGTGGAATGCCCAACAGCGGCAACGGGATCCACGCCACGATCTCACCGCTGTTGTTCCACTTCTGGCGCAGCGCCGTGGCGAAGTTGAAGTATTCGCTGGAATGGTGCGCCTGGTGCGTCGCCCAGATCAGCCGCACCCGGTGCGCCACGCGGTGGTAGGTGTACCACAGCAGATCCACCCCGAGCAGCGCGATCACCCACGTGTACCACTTGTCCGCGGGCAGCTGCCACGGCGCGACATAGGCGTAGAGCACCGCGTATCCCAGCAGCGCCAACAGCTTCCAGCCGGCCGTGGTCGCGACCGACACCAGCCCCATCGACACGCTGGTCCACGCGTCCCTGGTATGGAACGCGCCTGCGGGCGCACGGTCGCCTTCGGCCGGGTCGACATGCTCCAACCGGCGCGCGGCGGTCCACTCGATCGTCAGCAGCAGCAGGAAGAACGGGATCGCGAACATCACGGGATCCCGCATCGGCGGCGGCAGGAACTCCAGCACGGAGCGCAACGTGTCCATCAGCCCGGCAGCGTAGCCCAGTTACCGGAAGTTGAGTACCTGGTCACCCCACGCCGCCTGCAACTGCTGGTCGAGGTCCGTGACCGTCTTGTCCTGCTTGTCGATCACCAGCGCGGCCCGGTCCTCGCGCCGGTAGCGGCGCCAGACCGGTTCACCCAGCGCCCCGGTCGGCTCGCCCGTGGTCGCGAAGTTCACCCAGCGCCGCCGAATACGCTGCGAGACCTTCCTACCCTGTTTGAGCCCGCCCAGCTTGAACGTCGGATCCTTGGGTCCGGCAACCAGATTTCCCCAGACGTACGGCAGTTCGGTGGCGTGCGCGGCGCCCAGCCGCAGCAGCCGCAACATCGGCGTGGCGAAGTCGAAGCGGTACAGGTAGACCGGCGCCGACGTGCTGTGTCCGTCGGCGAACCACAGCGTCGGCATCCGGAACCCGATGTCGCGCGCGACACCCATGCCGATGGCCTTGGTGCGCATGCCGGTGTAGGCCGCGCGGATCTCCTCCTCGGTGGGCAGCGCGAGTCCGGGCTGCTCGGAGGCGATCCCCTCGAACATGGCCCGGATCGCCTCGGGCGTGATGGGCATGAGCGGCGACTTCATCCACCGGAACAGCGATGCCTCGTGTTTGTTGGTGCCGATGATCAGCGGCACCCGATGGGTGCGCCCGGCACGGGCGGCCTGCACGGGATAGTCGGGAACCACGTCACCGTCGACAATCGGCGCGAACGCCAGGGTGCCCGGGCTCTGCGCGGGCACCTCGTTGAAGATCTGCTGGGACGCGCCGAGGATGGCGGGGATCGGCACGTGAGCCAGCCGCGCGGCATCGTCGGGTTCGATCAGGAGCCGCTCGACGTACACCGACGTCGCGGGTGAGCTCTGGGCGATCGCGGCCGAGAACAGACCTTCGGCGGCGGGGCTGGCGAGCAGGGTCGTGATCATGCCGCCGCCGGCCGATTCCCCGAACAGCGTCACGCGGCTGGGGTCGCCGCCGAAGGCCGCGATGTTGTCGCGCACCCACTGCAGCGCGAAGATCACGTCACGCAGTCCGAGGTTGGTGTCGAACCGCATGGCGCGGCTGCTGTACTCGGACAGGTCGAGGAAACCGAAGGGGCCGAGCCGGTAGTTGACGGTGACCACCACGACGTCGCCTTCCGACGCCAGCACGCGGCCCCGGTAGAGCGGCTGGCTCGCCGAGCCCAGCACGTAGGCCCCGCCGTGCACCCACACCATCACGGGCCTGCGGTCGCCGGGCCTGCACCCCGACGGGGCCCACACGTTGAGCACCAGACTGTCCTCGTCCTGCTTGCCGCCGAGGTCGATCGGGATCCTCGCGTCGGTGGCCTGCGGGCAGACCGGGCCCACCCTCGTCGCGTCGAACACGTCATGCCATGACGCCGGCGGTTCCGGTGCGCGCCAACGCAATTCACCGATCGGGGCGCGTGCGTAGCGGATGCCCAGCCATGCCTTCGCGGTTCCGTCGTCCGTGCCGCGGACAGGACCGTATCCGGTCTCGGCGACCGGGCCGTCGGCGATCCGGGCGGCGTTCGCCATCTGACCTCCTCGTCGTTGCCTGGACGTTGAAATCGGTACGATCGACAAGCGGCATCCACGATACCGACGCCTCCCGGCAATCCGGTCTGAACTGCGGATTTGCGTCGCGACCGAGAAACATTCTCGCTGGTTGCAAACCTCGCTGGGCCTGCGGTGAATCCGTAGTGTCGTCTGACAGGGGTTGGCACCGGCGCATCCGCTAGGTTGTTGCGGTGCGGAAGTGGGCGTTGCTGTTGGGGGCCGTGGTCGTCGAAGTCACCGCCACACTGTCGCTGCGGGCATCTCAGGATCACGCACTCTGGTTGGTGCCGGTCGTCGCCGGATACGTCGCGGCGTTCGTGTTGCTGACGCTCGTGTTGCGTGCCGGCATGCCCGTCGGTGTGGCCTACGGGATCTGGGGCGCGCTGGGCACCGCCAGCACCGCCGTGCTGGCCGCGCTGCTGTTCGGTGACCCGTTCACCTGGCCGATCGTCGCGGGTATCGGGCTGATCATCGCCGGTGTCCTGCTGGTGGAGTTCGGATCCCACGAACGCGAGGCCCGACCGTGATGTGGCTGGCGCTGGCCGGCGCCATCCTCGTCGAGGTCGTCGCGACGCTGTCACTGCGCGCGTCGGACGGGTTCCGGCGCAGGGCGTGGATCGTCCCCGTCGTGATCGGTTATGCGGCCTCGTTCTATCTGCTGTGGGTCGCGCTGTCACTCGGGGTGCCGGTCGGCGTCGCGTACGGCATCTGGACCGCATGCGGTGTCGCGCTCGTGGCGGTGGTGGCGCGCATCCTGTTCCGCGACCCGCTCACGCCGATGATGATGCTGGGCATCGCGCTGATCGCCTCAGGTGTGTTCACGATCGAGTTGGCCGGCGTCACCCACTGAGACCCGGTGCGGCCGCAGGGCGCCCGCCAGCACGATCGCCAGCACACCCGCGGCGGGCACCACCAGCAGTCCGGCGCGCAGGCCTGCGGCGTCGGCCACCACACCGACCAGCAGCGGCGCACCGAAAAATCCCACGCGCATGAGCCAGGTGACGGCGGTCAGCCCCGTTCCGGGCCGCAGGCCCGGCAACTGATCGGCGGCGTGCATGGCCGCGGGGATCAGGGTGGCGACACCGAAACCGGCCGCGGCGAATCCGGCGATCGAGCCCGCCGTGGACGGGAACGCCAGGGCGGCGCCCATCCCCACCGCGGCGATGAGCCCTCCGGCGCGCACCACCGCGGTCTCGCCGAACCGGTCGACCAGGCGGTCGCCGATCATGCGGCCGATGAACATGAAGCCGACGAGCGCGATGTAACCGAACGCGGCGACCGCGGGTGGGGTGTGCAGTGTGTCCCGCAGATACAACGTCGCCCAGGAACTTCCGGCGTCCTCGACCGTCGCTCCCGCGATCGCGATCACCACGAGCGCGAGCAGGATCAGGTAGGTGCGCGGCCCGGCCCGCAACCCGGCCGGGGCGTGGGCCGCCGGATGGTCGTCGTGGTCGTCGCCGGGCAGCAGGAAGCGGAACGCCGCGAGCGCGACGATGCTGAACACCACGGCGATCGCCGCGAGGTGCACACCGCGGGGGATGTGCATGGCGATGGTGGCCGCGCCGGTGAGCCCGCCGAGCACCGCGCCGATCGCCCACACCGCGTGCAACGAGTTGATGATCGAGCGGCCGTACTCGCGTTGCACGCGCAGCCCGTGGGCGTTCTGCGCGACGTCGACGATCGAGTCGCACGCCCCGGCGAGGAACAACGCCCCCGCGAACAGGATCGGCGTCGGCGCCAGGCCCGCGGCGAACACGAACACCGCGAGCGCCACCGTGAGGGTGACCCCGACCCGCGAGCTGCGGAACCGCCGGATGAGCGCGCCTGCGGTCAGTCCCGCGATCAGCGCCCCGGCCGAGAACGCCGCCACGGCCGCACCGTAGGTGGCGTTGCTCAACTGCAGGTCGGTCTTGATCTCCGGATAGCGCGGCAGCAGGTTGGCGAAGATCGCCCCGTTCGTGAGGAACAGGGCCGCAACGGCAACCCGGGCGCGACGCGTCGTCACGGGGTCACGCTGTTCTGTCACCACTGAGGCGACACTACCGCTCGGGTTTATGCGCGGGCCTGCGCGGGCAGCCTTGGCGCATGCTCGCTGGTTCTGCTGATTCCCCCGCGTGCGACCTACGCGCCGCACACGCTCACCCCGTTGTGCCCGATTACATTGGCGCACAACGTATACCGGCGCAGTACGGGCTGCCGTACCGTGCGGGCGGATCGGCCGTTGGGCGAGGTCGGGCGACGCGATCGCTCGCGGCACCCCAAGATTGACGCCATGACCACCACATCGGACACATCTGGCGCCCCCGGACCCGGTTCGGCCTCGCCGGTTCTCGCCGAACTCGCCTCCCGGTACGGCGTGGCCGTCGACTACGAGGACTGGGCCGGCCGCCGTATCGCGGTGCCGGAATCCACCCTGGTGGCGGTGCTCGACGCGCTCGGCGTCGACGCGGGCACCGAGGACAGCCGCGCGGCGGCGCTGGCCGCACATGATCGCGAGTACTGGCAGCGACCGCTGCCGCCGATCGTGCTGGGCCGGTCCGGCGCCACGTCCACATTCTGGGTGCACGTGACCCACGGCGACGCGGTCGAGGTGTTCCTGACCCTTGAGGACGGCACCACGCGCACCGGGTTGCGGCAGGTGGAGAACAACCGCCCGCCCTTCGACCTCGGGGATCGACTGGTCGGCGAGGCCTCCTTCGAGCTTCCCGCCGATCTGCCACTGGGCTACCACCGTCTGCACGTACGCGTCGACGGGGCACGGGGCTTCGAAGCCGAGACCCCGGTGGTCCTCTCCCCCGCCAGGTTGGCGCTGCCCACCCGGCTGGGAGCGCGGCGCGCTTGGGGCATGGCCGTGCAGCTCTACAGCGTCCGCTCCAGGAACTCGTGGGGCACAGGAGATCTGACCGACCTGGCCGATCTGGCCGTGTGGTCGGCAGCGCGGCACGGCGCGGGCTTCGTGCTCATCAACCCGCTGCACGCGGCGTCGCCTGCCCCGCCCATGGAGCCGTCCCCGTACCTGCCGACCTCACGGCGCTTCGTCAACCCGCTGTATCTGCGCGTCGAGGCGATCCCCGAGTACGCCGAGGTGCGCGGCCGTGGCCGGATCCGCAAGATCCGAACCACGGTCAACCAGCGCGCGGTCCGCAACGGGCGCATCGACCGCGACGCCGCCTGGAAGGCCAAACGCGCTGTCCTGCAACAGGTGTACCGTGTGCCGCGATCAGCCGGGCGCAACATCGCGTATGCGGCCTACCGGGCCCGCGAGGGCCGCAGTCTCGACGATTTCGCGACCTGGTGCGCCCTGGCCGAACGCTACGGCAGCGATTGGCACACCTGGCCGGCCGAACTGCAGCATCCGCGCCGCGAGGAGGTGGCGGCATTCGCGGCAGCGCACCACGACGCCGTCGACTTCCATCGCTGGCTGCAGTGGCAACTCGACGACCAGCTGACGGCCGCGCAGGCCACCGCCACACAGGCGGGCATGGAGCTCGGCATCATGAGCGACCTTGCGGTCGGGGTCGATCCGGACGGCGCCGACGCGTGGTCGCTGCAGGAGGTACTCGCGCTCGGGGTCAGCGCAGGTGCGCCGCCCGACGAGTTCAACCAGTTGGGTCAGGACTGGTCACAGCCGCCGTGGCGGCCCGACAAACTCGTCGAGCACGCATACGAGCCGTTCCGCGCCGTGGTCAACACCGCGCTGCGGCACTCCGGCGGCGTGCGCATCGACCACATCATCGGCATGTTCCGGTTGTGGTGGATTCCCAAGGGCGCGGCACCGACCGACGGCACCTACGTGCGCTACGACCACGAGGCGATGATCGGCATCATCGCCCTCGAAGCACACCGGTCCGGCGCGGTGGTGGTCGGCGAGGACCTCGGCACGGTCGAACCGTGGGTGCGTGACTACCTGCACGACCGCAGCCTGTTCGGCACGTCGATCCTGTGGTTCGAATCGGACGAGGGCCGGGGCCCCCTGCCCGCCGAGCGCTGGCGCGAGTACTGCCTGTCGTCGGTGACGACGCATGATCTGCCGCCCACCGCGGGTTACCTGGCCGGTGAGCACGTGCGCCTACGCGAGGAACTCGATCTGCTCACCCGGCCTGCCGCGGAGGAACTGGCCGAGGATCGCGCCGCGCAGGCCGCGTGGCTCGACGAGTTGCGGCGCGTCGGGCTGCTCGGTCCGGATCCGTCACCCGACACCGAGACCGTGGTGCTGGCCCTGCACCGCTACCTGGGCCGCACGCCGTCGAAGCTGCTGGCGTTGTCGCTGACCGACGCGGTCGGCGATCTGAAGACGCAGAATCAGCCGGGCACCACCGACGAGTACCCCAACTGGCGCGTACCGCTGTCCGGTCCCGACGGCCGTCCGCTGCTTCTGGAGGAGGTGTTCGACGACGTCCGCGCCGCGCGTCTCGCGGATGCGATGGCGGGCATCACGCGAGGCGCCACGAGAGGCGGGACGGAAGGACAGCTGTAACGCCCGAGGCCTCCGCAGCGGTTTCACATTCGTCACAGCTGCGATATGTTCGCAACCGCAACCGACTGACGGAGATCACGTGAAGAAGCTTGTTGTACTCGGCGGCGGCCTGGTCGTCGCGGGCTCGGTCGCCCTGCTCGGCGCGGGGATCGCCACCTCGCAGCCGACCTCGGCCTCGATCAACGTGGTCGGCGAGCCGTACATGAAGGCACTGCAGATCCTCAAGAGCCAGGGCCTCAAGGCCACGTTCGGCGGCTCCCGCGGAAGCGCGCTGCCGCAGGCCGAGTGCCTGGTGGATTCTCAGAAGATCAATTCCAGCGGCAAGGTGATCCTGATGCTGGACTGCACCGAGGCGGCCGCGCAGCAGGCGCAGGACACCGCGGTCTCCGGCGGCCCGCGCGTCGGCAGCAACGGCGTCACCACCGTGACCCCCACCCCGGTCGTGCCCATCGCAGGTGCGCCCGGTGCGGGCACCCCGCCGCCGGCCTGACGCCCGCCAGATCCACCGACGAGCCCGTGATCCACACCGGATCGCGGGCTCGTCTGTCTCATGCGCGACACGCGCTGATGCAGGCCCGACGCAAACAAGCGGTACCGGCGTTCCCACGTACTTTGTACACTGCTGGGCAGACCACTCACGCCAGGGAGGCCCGACATGTTGCGTCCACTGCGGTTCGACCACGAGATCGATCCGGGACCGGTGCAGATCCAGGCCCGCAAGGTGCATTTCGATCTCAGCGACATCCCACTGCACTGGATTCCCGGACACCCCGTCGCGTCGACCATGGTCAACCTGTTCAACGTGGTGCTCCCGGTCGCCGAGCACTGGTTCGTCGACACGTTCAACGAGGCGCTGCCCTATGTGCGGGACCCGAAACTCGCCGACGACATGCGCGGCTTCATCGGCCAGGAGGCCACGCACGCCGAGACCCACGACAAGGTGCTCGAGGAGTTCCTCACCGCCCACGACGTGCACTACCAGCCCATCCTCGAACTCGTCGACCACGTCTTCAACACGATGCTCGCACCCAAGCCCGCGACCGACCCGCGCAGGCGCCTCAACGATCTGTGCGACCGGTTGTGGCTCATCGCGGCGATCGAGCACTACACCGCGGTGCTCGGCGATTTCGTGCTCAACTGCGCCTGGGATGACCACCACGCCGATCCGACCCTGACCGACCTCTTCCGCTGGCACGGCGCCGAGGAGGTCGAGCACCGCAGCGTGGCGCACGACGTCGCGGTCTACTTCCAGGACAGTTATCTGGCCCGCGTGCGGGCCATGACCATCGCGGCGACCGCGGTGTACATGTTCTTCCAGCGCGGGACGTGGGCGATGATCCGAAAGGACCCCACGGTCGACATCGGCTGGTGGAAGATGCACCGCCTGCGTATGCGGGATTCGAAACTCGGCCTGCTGCCCAAGTTCTCGACACTGTTCGGCACCAACACGCTCGCGTACTGCCGGCCGTCGTTCACCCCCGATCAGATGGGCTCGACCGCGCAGGCCGTCGCGTACCTGGCCAGTTCGCCCGCCGCGCGGGCCGCGCACCTGTGACGGCGATGTTGTCGCGATACCGTCAGCTGCCGCCGAGCACCAACGGGCGTTTCCGGCACGACCCGATGCTCGCCATGGCGCAGATCGCCATCAAGACCATGTGGGGCGTGACGCGCCACATCCGCAGGCCGTCGCCGCCACCGGCGCTCGACCGCACGATCGGGTTGCGGGTCGTGGATCGCCGTGTCGTCGCGCACGATCAGGATGTCATCGCGCTGACGTTGGCGGCCGACGACGGCGGCGCGCTGCCGCGGTGGTATCCGGGAGCGCACATCGACCTGCACCTGCCCAGCGGCCGCATCCGGCAGTACTCGCTGTGCGGTGATCCGGCTGCGGGCACATACCGGATCGCGGTGCGGCGCATCCCCGAAGGCGGTGGTGGTTCCGTCGAGATCCACGACACCGTGCACATCGGTTCCCGGCTCACCACGCACGGCCCGCGCAACGCGTTCCCGCTCACGGTCCCCGGTTACGGGTCGCCCACGCAGCGGTTCCGGTTCATCGCGGGCGGGATCGGTATCACGCCGATCCTGCCGATGCTCGACCTCGCACAGCGACTCGGTGTCGACTGGTCGATGATCTACGCCGGGCGGCATCTCGACAGCTTGCCGTTCCTGTCGGAACTGCAGCGTTACGGCGACCGGATCCGCATCCGCACCGACGATCGCGATGGTCTGCCCAGTGCGTCGGACCTGCTCGGCGAATCCCCCGGGGGCACCACGGTCTACGCGTGCGGCCCGGCCCCCATGCTGACCATGCTCCGGTCCGCGCTGGTCGGCCGCGATGACGTGGAACTGCACTTCGAGCGGTTCGCCGCACCGCCGGTGGTCGACGGCGCGGAGTTCTCGGTGCGGATCGCGTCGACGGGTCAGACGGTGCCGGTGGCCGCCGACGAGACCTTGCTGGCGGCGCTCAACCGCGCCGGGGTGTCCGCGCCGTACTCGTGTCAGCAGGGGTTCTGCGGCACGTGCCGGGTCCGGGTCCTACCGCGTGACGGCGACGGTGCCGTGCAGCACCGGGACACGCTGCTCACCGAGCCCGAACGGGCCGCCGGGTACCTGCTCACGTGCGTCTCACGTGCCGGAAACGGTCAGCGACTGACCATCGAACTCTGATCTGCGGCGGTAGCATTCGGCGCATGCCACTGGCCGCTGGGGAGACATTCGCGGGCTACAACATCATTCGGCTGCTGGGGTCCGGGGGGATGGGTGAGGTGTACCTCGCCGCGCACCCGCGGCTCCCCCGCCAGGATGCGCTCAAGGTGCTGCCCACGTCGATCTCCGCGGACCCCGAGTACCGCGAACGTTTCAACCGCGAGGCCGACGTCGCTGCCGCCCTGTGGCATCCGCACATCGTCGAGATCCACGACCGCGGCGAGCACGACGGGCAACTGTGGATCGCGATGGACTACGTCGACGGCACCGACGCGGCCCGGCTGCTCAAGGAGCAGTACAGCGGCGGCATGCCCCCGCATCAGGTGTGCGAGATCGTCACGGCGATGGCGGGTGCTCTCGACTACGCCCACCAGCGGGGTCTGCTGCACCGCGACGTCAAGCCGGCCAACATCCTGCTCGGCCACCCCGGCACCGACGACCAGCGGATCATGTTGGCCGATTTCGGCATCGCCCGCTATGCCGACGAGGCCAGCGGCCTCACGGTGACCAACATGACGGTCGGAACCGTCACCTACGCCGCGCCCGAGCAACTGCTGGGAAACCACCTCGACGGGCGCGCCGATCAGTACGCACTCGCCGCCACGGCGTACCAACTGCTCACGGGCCGCACGCCGTTCGAGCACTCCAACCCGGCGGTGGTGATCAGCCAGCACCTGTCCGCGGCGCCTCCCGCGGTGGGCACGCACCGCCCGGACCTGGCCACGCTCGATCCGGTGTTCGCCAAGGCGCTGGCCAAGGACCCCAAGGATCGCTACGCCCGGTGCGCCGATTTCGCGCGCGCACTGCGTCATCGGCTCGGGACCGACGCCGATGTCGCGGACCCCGACGCCACGCGACTCGCCCCGGTCGCCAGGCACGCGGCCCCGCACAAACGGCCGAAGACGGCCGCGTTGATCGCCGGCGTTCTCGGCGTGCTGCTGGTGGCCGCGATCGTCGTTGCGGCAGTGGAGTTCCGGCGCGCCGACGACGAACGTCCCGTCGCCCGGGCTTCAGGCGCGGCGACCACCACCAGCCACACCACGACCCCGGTGACCACCGCGCCGGCCTCGCCGTTGCCCGAGGTGACCGATACCGTGACCATCACCGACACCGCAACGGATACCGCGGCAGTCGACACGTCGACTCCCGCGACGACAACCGCTGCGACCACGGCGGCCGCCGCCGCGGCGCAGACCGCCGTGATCGGCGCGTCGTGCTCACCGGTGGGCGCCACGGCGACCACGTCCGACGGTTCGACGGCTTACTGCTCGACACTTGCGACCACGGGCGCCTCGATCTGGTCGCTCACGCAGGGCACCATCCCGAGCCCCACGGTCACGCCCGCCGCGACCGACGAACCTCTGCCCTTCGCCGAGGAGTCGCCGGTGCGGGTGTGCATGCAGCAGACGGGGATGACGCGCCGCGAGTGCCGCGAGGCGATCCGTCGCAGCAACGGCCTGCCCTGATCAGCGGCTCTCGCCGTGGTCGATGGACTTGAGGCACACCGTCCGGCGCGACGACAGCCCCGAAGTCGCCGTGACTTGCGGCACATCGCTTAGCTGCATCTGAGTGGGGTCGACTTGCCACGACATCCCGGTCGCGCAGCCCGTCAGGGGAGGAAGCCGCTGGGCAGGGCGTTGGCTAACCTCGTTGCCACCCGATACTCGCTCTTTGCCCGACAATCGCCCACTCATGCTCTTCTCAGCAAAAGACAATGGTTGACACAATGAGGGCGTGGCGACACGGCTGCGAATCAACTACGTTGGCCAGTGACCAAGCGAGGCGATTGTTTGCCGCACGCGGCGAGAGGTGGCCAGAAGTGACAGCCCTGCACCAGCCGTACGATGTTCGGATCGACGCCGCCCCGGACCCGGACCGCCCCGACACAGCATCGATCTGTGGGCACACACCGCGGGATCTCCGTATCGCCGCGGCAAATCAGCTCGCGCTCTGGGCGGCGGGCCAAGAGTGCGACGACTTCCGTCGCGAGTACCTGACCGAACTGGTCGCCGACCTGCGGGCCGCCGCCATCGACGTCGCCGCCGATCAGCTCGACCTGTGGCGAGCCGGCAAGGCCTGCGACGAGCAGCGCCGCGTATCAGTGCTCGCGCTGGTCGCCGAGCTGCGCGCGCAGTCCTGACTCCCAGGGCCTCCGCCTCCGGCCTCCAGGGCGTCTGGCATCAGGCCCCGCTCACTCAGCACCGCGAGTGTGCGCGTCTGCTGCACGACGCGCCGCGTCTCATCAGCAGTCTGCGCACACTCGGCACCACCGAGCGTGCGTAGACAGCCGCTTTTCACTCGGCGGTAAGGTTGCCAACTCCCCGACCCGCTGGATCAACTTCAGAACCTCTGGACCTCAAGACCTTTGGTCACGAACTCGCGCCCCAGACCCCTGCCCTTCACACCACCGAAAACCGGAAGTTGTTGCGGGAATTCGTCTTACCGGCCTTCACGCCCTCGCCGCAGTCCTGACGGCCCTCAGTCGCCTTCGCGGTAACCCGCCAACTCGGGTGCGGCCATCAACTCGTCGAGCAGCGGGCGCTGGCCGGCGAGCAGTTTCCTGCGGGCCACCGCGACGGGAAACCAGCCCGCCCGGTCGATCTCGGGAAACTCCCGCATGCGGCCCGAACCTTTCGGCCATTCCATCTCGAAGGTGTTGCTGCGCGCGGACGTCACGTCGAAGTCGCCCCGCACCGCGAACGCGGTGACCACCTTGCCGCCGGACTGGCGTACCGGGGTGAGTTCCCGCCGCGGCCCGTCCGGCGGCGGGGAGCCGAGTTCCTCGGCGAATTCGCGTTGCGCTGCGGCCCAGCGATCCTCGTCGTCGGTGTACTCCCCTTTGGGGACCGACCAGGCCCCGTCGTCGCGCCGCGCCCAGAAGGGCCCACCCGGATGGGCGATCAGCACCTCGACGACGTCGTCGACGACCCGGTAGAGCAGCACACCGGCGCTGAGTTTCGGCATTCCGTTCACGTTACGCACCCTCTCCGACGGTGACTGGCATCACTTTGCTACCGCCACTATGGCCGGGCTCACCCGAAGCGGGCCATCCCTGGTCGGTGTGAGCCCATCGACAGCCGAAGCCCGCGGTGCGATCTTGACCACAACCGTTATACGCACGGGGAATGAAATCTCTGAGCAGGGAGTTTAACCGTGCGTAACACAAAAGAGGACAGAAGATGTTGCGCCGGTGGACGTGACTTCACGCAGCCGCACGCCCAGCGACGCGACGACAAAAGAACACAGTAGGAGAAACAGAATGAAGAAGCTCGGGTTTGCCGCAGCGCTCGCCGGTGGACTCACCGCCGCGGTCATCGGCCTGGCCGGTACCGCCGCCGCCGCACCTTCGGGACCCGTCAGCGCACAGGAGACGATCAACCAGCTCGAAGCCGAGGGCTACACCGTGGTGGTGAACCGGGTGGGGACCACTCCGCTGAGCGATGCCACCGTCGTCTCGGTGCGACCCGGCCAGACCTTCTCCCGCACCGACTCCTCCGTCCCGGGCGGACGTGACACCGTGAAGACGGTCGTGACCAACAAGACCGTCTACGTGGACGTGAAGTAAGACGTGAGATAGCTCGCGTCGCGCGAAAACATAACCAGGGGCACCCATTTGGGGTGCCCCTTTTTCGTGCGCACACACGCGACGGTGTGAGGCCGGCGGCAGGGATCCCGGCGCTAGAGTTTGCAGCGTGCCAACTTTCACCCGCTATGTCGCACTGGGAGACAGCCAGACCGAGGGGTTGTGGGACGGCGACGACACCGTCGGGTTGAGGGGATTCGCCGACCGCCTCGCAGAAGAACTCGACCGGCTGCATCCAGGGCTGGCCTACGCGAACCTGGCGATCCGCGGCAGACGGATCCGCGACGTACTCCACGAGCAGTTGCCGCAGGCCCTGGCGATGGAACCCGATCTGGTCACGGTCTGCGTCGGCATGAACGATGTGACCCGGCCGGGACGCTCGTTCGGCGATGCGCTGCTGGACCTCGAACGCCTCTATGCCGCACTGGCACAGACCGGCGCCACGGTGGTGACCACCACGTTCCCCGACATCGTGCGGATCCTGCCGGTCGGCCGCCTGCTCAACGGGCGGGTCCTGCTGATCAACGACGCGATCCGCGATGCGACGCAGCGGCACGGCTTCCGCCTGGTGGATCTCTACACCGCACCGTCGATGAACGAGATCGAGACCTGGAGCCCCGACCGCGTACACGGCTCACCGCGGGGACACATGTTGTTCGCCGCCGCTGCCGCCGAGGCGCTGGAACTACCTGGCAGCAGCCATGATTGGGCACTTCCGAGCGCGTCCGCCGAACCCGGGTCGTTCAGGTCCCGTGCGCGCTCTCAGGTGCTGTGGACCCAGAACATGCTTTTGCCGTGGGCGTGGCGGCATCTGCGCGGCCGGTCGAGCGGTGACGGCCGCACGCCGCGACGGCCTGCGCTGGCCCAACTGGATGACGAACTGACCAACTAGAAACCGAACATCGGCCACGGCAGGTTCATCGGCAGGTCGGGCGGCACGCCCTGACTGAGCCTCGACACCATCGCCGGGCAGAACATCGACACCGCGATCCCGGTGAACATCGTGGCGGGCCCCAGCGGCATGCCACCCGTGTCGGCGACGGTCGACGCGACATCGGCGGCGCTCTGCCCCTGTTCGGCGAGCATCGGGCACACCGCCTCACCCATCGCGGCCGCCTGAGCCGGATCGACCGCGTTGACACCGGCCTGGCCGAGGGCGTCGGGGAAGGCCTGATCGGTGGGCGCGCCGGGAGCTCCGGGGACGGGCACCGCAGGGTCCATCGGAATCCCTGGAACGGCGGGGTCGGCCGGGTCTGCAAGGGCCGGAGCGGCACCGATCATCGAGCCCATCAGACCGGCCATCACGACCGGGAGGACACCGAGGGCCCGAAGGTTTCTACGCATCCTTGGATCGTACGGGCCGCGGCGTCGCGGCCGTGTTCAGATACCGGTCCAGGACGAGTCGAGTTCCTCGGCAACGTCGATCACCTTGGCCTTTTCCGATTCCGGGCTGTCGATCTCACCCGCGACATGGGCGGCGATGAAGCGCTTGATCTCGGCGTCCACGCCGGCCAGGATGCGCAGCACCTCGGCCCGCAACGATTTGGACGTGACGTGAATCGCGATGTCGGACGGCCGCGGCTTCTTGACGTCCAAGATCAGCAACAGCGGTTTGGCCGCGAGCGCATGTGCACGCAGCGCGATCTCGCCGAACACCATGAACCGAGGGCGGTCGATGCGCAGATCGATGACCATGTCGATCTCCAGCGGGATCCGGATGGTGAACACGATGGTCTCGCCGATCTCCCGGCTCACGCGCGGCTTCTGGATCTTGACCCGTGCGGTGACCTTCGCGATCTTGCCCGGCCCCTGTGCGATGGGACCTATCTCGAACTCGTCGCCTGCGATCGCGCCGATCGCGTCGCCGACGCGGTCCTCGGATACGGCAACCTCGAAGAACCGTCGCCCGAATTCCTCGTAGGTGATGTAGTCGTGGTCAGCCATGGTCTGACTACGGTCTCACGTCGCGCACACGCGGCGGTACCGCCGGGCCGGTGACACGCGGTCCCGCTCACCCGTCGCGCGCGGCGTCGTCGACGAAGTACCGCACCCGGCGGATCCCGGTCGGGGTCAGGTCGGCGATCAGCACGGCACGCCCGGCCTCGGAATCGATGCCGGCGACCGCGCTCGCGCCCGACACGATCACCTTGCGCCAGGACCCGCCGGCCGTCATCGCCGTCAGCTTCGAGGCGCCCAGCGGTGCGGACTCGCCGGACTGCACGCGCGCGTCGCGTCGCAAGGTGCGCCGCACCGAGACCTCGTCACCGGCGCACAGATCGTCGAGCAGCCTGATGAAGCGGCGCCTGCCGTGGGTGCGCGGCCGCGCACCCACGCCGCGGAAACCGGCCGCGAATCCGACCGCACCGACCGGGCCCTGGTTGCGCAGCAGGTCACCGGCGAGTTGCAGACCGACCGGGACCGCGCGGGTGCCGTTGCGCACGAACTGGACGACCATGGCGGGCAGCTCCCAGTACGCCTGCAGTTCGGCGATCCGGGGTCCGGCGCCGGTCTCGGTGTCGGTTTCGGTGTCCTGCAGCGCGTAGCGCAGGTACGCCGGGATCCGCATGGTCACCGCGGCGTTCCCGGTGCCCGGGTCGGCGGCCCCCATCGCGACCTCGAGCTCGAGGTCGCGGATCACCGTGCTGCCTGCGACGATGTCGACGTCACGGTGGAAGGTGATGTCACGTGGGCCGATGAAGGTGTCGTAGAACTGCGCGATCTCGGCGGGTCCCCGGTGCGGCCGCGAACCCACCGGATCCTCGATCCGTCCGCCGTCAGCGAACAGACCCACCCATGCGTCCCGGTCGTGCACGGCCGCAGCCTGCGGTGATCGTTCGACCGCGGTCAGCAGCTCGGCACGTGTCGGACCCATAGGCATCATTTACCATCCCCCGGCCCGTTGGGGACGCGCACACTGGAGGTTGACCACCGTTCGGCTGAGGAGGACGCGATGAGCGGTAACGGACCTTTCGGATTCGACCCCGAGGATTTCGACCGGGTCGCGCGTGAGGCGGGTGAAGGTCTGCGCGACGCCCTCGACCAGATCAGCAGGATGTTCACCACGTCCGGGGAGCGTGCCGGACTGGCCGGGTTGCTCGACGAGTTCTCGCGGTTCTCCCGGCCGAGGACGGAGCCCGAGACCACGGGCGAGAAGGGCGACGGGGTGTGGGCGATCTACACCGTCGACGACGAGGGCGGCGCTCACATCGAGCAGGTGTTCCCCACCGAGCTCGACGCGTTGCGGGCCAACGCGAGCAACACCGACCCCTCACGCCGTGTGCGGTTCCTGCCGTACGGCATCGCGGTGAGCGTGCTCGACACGACACCACGATCCTCTGGTTCGGCCACCGACGCGGATTCGGGTGCCGCCACAGACGACTGATCGGGGCGCAAAAGGCGACGGGTCGGCGCGGACACCGGTTACGCTTCTGCCCCAAGGGGCCCGCCTGCGTTCAGGCCGGCCGGCAGAGCTGAGGGTGGAGCATGATTCGCGAACTTCTCGTGGCGACGGCGGTCGCCGGTGCCGCGCTGGCAACGGCATCCGCGGCGGCGGCCGACGACGACAGCAACATGTACTTCGACGAGCCCGGTCGCTATTCGACGGACGTGCCCGGCATGAGCTACGAGGCGCACATGGGCGCGCCGTGCTTCAGCTGGGACCGCAACGTGTTCGGCCGGGGTCCAGGCGGAGTGGCCATGCAGTGCAAGTGGATCCCCAACCAGTGGCCGCCCGTCTCCACCGGGTTCTGGACGTATTCGTACCCGCTGCACGGCGTGCAGGACATCGGCGCGCCGTGCCCCGGCCCGCAGGCCGCGGCCCAGTCACCTGACGGCAGGCCCATGCTGTGCCTCGGCGAGCGCGGCTGGCAGCCGGGCGTGTTCACGGGGGACGGCTTCTTCCCGGTGTGATCCCGGCCGTCCCAGGCCATACGCACAGGCGCTTGTCGTATGGTCTTGGGACCCACGTCACACAGGAGTGCCATGAGCGTTTCTTTCGATCTGTCCACGGTGTTTTCCACGGTGGCCGCGGCGGTGCCCGACCAGACCTTCGTGGTGTGGCGTGACCGCCGGTTGACCTACGCCCAGTTCGACGCGCACGTCGACGGTTTCGCACACTTCCTCGTCTCGGCGGGCCTCGGCGTGCACACCGAACGCGCCGCGCTCGCCGGCCACGAGTCGGGCCAGGACCATCTCGGCATCTACCTGCGCAACGGCAACGAGTACCTCGAGGCGATGATCGGCAGTTACCGCGCGCGGGTCGCCCCGTTCAACGTCAGCTACCGCTACGTCGAGGAGGAGCTGCTCTACCTGCTCACCGATTCCAACGCCCGCGCCCTGGTCTACAACGCCGAGTTCGCACCACGCGTCGCCGCGATCCGCGACCGGTTGCCCAATCTCGCGGTGCTCATCCAGGTCGCCGACGATTCCGGAAACGAATTGCTGTCCGGCGCAGTCGATTACGAGGCGATCCTGGGCACCCCTGAACCCGAGGGCGGGATGCCGGTGCCGTCGGGTGACGACCTCTACATCCTCTACACGGGCGGCACCACCGGCATGCCCAAGGGCGTGCTGTGGCGTCAGCACGACATCTTCCTGTCGTCGATGGGCGGACGTCCGTTCGGCGCCGAGAACTTCCTGAGCTCATACGAGGAACTGGCCGACAAGGCCCGCGCGTCGGCGGGCGCGATGTCGATGCTGATGATCCCGCCGTTCATGCACGGCGCCGCGCAGTGGGCCTCCTACACCGCGATCACGATGGGCGGAAAACTCGTGATCCCCGACGATGTGGTGCGCCTGCGCCCGGACGCGGCGTTGCGACTCGCCGAACGTGAACGCGTGATGAGCATTCCGGTTGTCGGCGACGCCATCGCCCGCCCGTTGATCGACGAGATCGAGGGCGGGAACTACGACCTGTCCGGGCTGGTCACCATCAGCAACGGCGGCGCACCGCTGTCCCCGACCGTGCGGTCGCGCATTTTGGCGGCCCTGCCGCACCTGCTGCTGCTCGACGCGGTGGGCGCCTCGGAATCGGGCGCCCAGATGAGTGCGTACACCACCAGTGGCGCCGAGACCCAGCCCGCGACGTTCACGCCGCAACCCGACACCGCCGTGGTGTCCGAGGACCTCACCCGCGTGCTCGGCCCCGGCGAAGGTGGCGGCTGGCTGGCCCGGCGCGATCTGATCCCCCTGGGTTACCTCGGCGACGCCGAGAAGACCGCGCGCACCTTCCCCACCGTCGACGGCGTGCGTTGGTCGGTGCCCGGCGACCGCGCAAACGTCTTGCCGGACGGGCGCATTCAGCTGCTGGGCCGCGACTCGGTCACCATCAACTCCGGCGGCGAGAAGATCTTCGTCGAGGAGGTCGAACGTGCCATCGCCGCACACCCGGCGGTCTACGACGTCGTCGTTGTGGGTCGGCCGTCGGAACGCTGGGGCAGCGAGGTCGTCGCGATCGTCCAGTTCGCCGAAGGCGCGTCAGCCACTGACGACGAACTCGTCGAGGTGTGCGAGCGCTCGATCGCGCGCTACAAGATCCCCAAGGCGTTCATCCGGTCACCCGAGATCGTGCGTTCGCCGGCAGGCAAGGCCGACTACCGCTGGGCCAAGCAGATCGCGGCGGAGGCCGTCTCGACGTGAATCAGCTTGCGGCGCTGCCGTTTTCCTGATCGTCGTCGGCGACGGCGATCGGCCGCAGGTACGTCCACACGAAGAAGATCGCGGCGACGGCGATCAGTGCGACGCCCACCCACCAGTTCGCGTCGGTGCCGACGTAGAGGTCGACGCGATTGTCGGCGGGCCCGCTTTCGCGCTCGGCCAGCAGCCCGGGAGCCAGGCCGGCGATGACCAGCACCACGCCGTAGATCGCCATGAGCGCGCCGATGATGCTGCGGATGTCGAACAGGCGGAACCTGCGCTGTGCGTTGGCGTTACCGGGGGTTTTGTCGGACATTCGGACTCCAGGTTCAGTGGAAGACGATGTTGAGCACGACGGCGAGACCCAGCGCGACGGCAGCCAGCGGGGTTGCCCTCAGATACCAGGGTCTCCCGGCACTCTCGGGGTCGTGGAAGATCTCGCGCGGGGTCTCCGAGTACACCAGGCCCGCGAGTTCGTGCGCGGGCTTGGGTGTGGTCACCAGGCTCACCACGACGCTGACCGCGATGTCGACGACGAACGCGGCAGCGGCCGCCACGAACGGCACACCCTGGCCGGGCAGGTTGATGACGCCGCTCTCCCCCAGCAGGAAAACCGTGACGGCCGAGAGCGTTCCGGCCACCAGGCCGGTCCAGCCGGCGGTCGAGGTCATCCGGCGCCAGAACATGCCGAGGATGAACGTCGCGAACAGCGGCGCGTTGAAGAACCCGAACAGCGTCTGCAGATAGTCCATCAGGTTCGAGTAGCCCGCCGCGATCAGCGCGGTGAAGATCGCGAGGATGGTCGCGGCCACCGTCGCGATCCGGCCGACGCCGATGTAGTAGTTGTCCGGCCGGTCCTTGACCACGTACTGCTGCCAGATGTCGTAGCTGAACACCGTGTTGAACGCCGAGATGTTGGCGGCCATACCCGCCATGAACGATGCCAGAAGACCCGTGATGGCCACGCCGATCAGACCGTTGGGCAGGATGTCGCGGATCATCACGAGCATGGCGTCGTTGTAGGTGACCTCGCCGGAGCCCGTCGACTTGAGATGGACGACGTCGCCGATCACCGCACCGGCGATCATGCCGGGGATGACCACGACGAACGGGATGAACATCTTGGGGAACGCCGCGATGATCGGCGACCGTCGTGCCGAGGAGATCGAGTCCGACGCCATCGCGCGCTGCACCTCGACGAAGTTCGTCGTCCAGTACCCGAAGGACAGCACGAAACCGAGGCCGAACACGATGCCGATCACCGACCACACCGGGCTGGAGAAACCCGACAGCGCCTGACCGGGCCACGTGGTGAGCTGTTCGTCGACCGACGCGGTGACCGCGCCGTCGGACATGGTGTCGATCACCTTGTCCTTCAGGCCACTCCAGCCGCCGACCTTGATCAGGCCGAAGATCGTCAGCGGCACCAGGAAGGCGAGGATGACGAAGAACTGCAGCACCTCGTTGTAGATGGCCGCCGAGAGTCCGCCCAGCGCGGTGTAGGTGAGCACGATGAGCGCCGCGACGATCAGCGACAGCCACTGGTTCCAGCCCAGCAGCACGTTGATCACGGTCGCGAGCAGAAACAGGTTGACGCCCGCGATGAGCACCTGCGCGACGGCGAAGCTGATGGCGTTCACCAGGTGCGCGCCCGGCCCGAACCGCCTGCGCATGAACTCGGGCACGCTGCGGACCTTGGAGCCGTAGTAGAACGGCATCATCACGATGCCGAGGAACACCATGGCCGGGACGGCGCCGATCCAGTAGTAGTGCATGGTCGACAGGCCGATCTCGGCGCCGTTGGCCGACATGCCCATGATCTCGATGGCGCCCAGGTTGGCCGAGACGAACGCCAGGCCCGTCACCCACGCGGGCATGCGCCGCCCGGACAGGAAGAAGTCCAGGCTCGTCGAGATCTGGCTGCGCGCGACGTAGCCGATGCCCAGGACGAAGACGAAGTAAATCGCGATCAGCAGGTAGTCGATCGCACCGACCGAGAGGCGCAGGACGTTCTCCGCTGCCAGGTCTGCAGCCAGTGTTGTGGTCGTGGTCATCCACACCTCTGAGTGGTTCAAGATTCGACAAAAACAATCAGAAGGTAACAGCTTGATCGCCAGGGTATGTCACCCTGGGTTCGATTTTGTTTGTTATTGTTCGATTCCCCACGTCAGCAATACCCAAACCCGCCGCGTCCGAGGAGGTGTTCCGCGATCATGCTTGCCGCCGAACGCCGCCGGGCGATCCTGCGGGCCCTCGACGAGGGCGGCGGGGCCGTGCGGGTCGCCGACCTCGCTTCCCGGCTGCGTGTCTCCGAGATGACGGTGCGGCGCGACCTCGACGCCATGGATGCCGACGAACTGCTGCGCAAGGTGCACGGCGGCGCGGTCAGCCGGCACCACCGCGGCGAGGAACCCGGCTCCTCGGTCAAGGCCGCCCAGCAGCGCGCCGAGAAGGCCGCGATCGCCGAACTGGCGGCCTCGACCATCGACGACGGGGTCACGATCGCACTCAGCGCGGGCACCACGACCACCGAGCTGGCCCGACGGCTGCGCCGGCGCCCGTCGATCACCGTGGTCACCAATTCGCTGTCGGTGTTCGACGTGCTCACCGGCCGTACCGCCGATACCGCCGACGACGGCACCGAGGGACCGACGGTCCATCTGTGCGGGGGCACCCGCACACCGTCGGATGCCCTGGTGGGTCCGGTCGCCGAGACGGCGATCGCGTCGTTCCGGGTCGACGCCACCTATGTGGGCGTCCACGGCATCGATCCGGACGCCGGGCTCACCTCACCCAACATCGCTGAGGCACATACCAACCGGGCGCTGATCGCCATCGGCGCCAAGCTCGTCGTGCTGGCCGACCACACCAAGTACGGCGAGACCGGCACCAATGTCTTCGCCGACCTCAGGCAGGTCGACACGCTCATCACCGACGACAGACTGGCGGACGCGGATCGCGCGACGCTGGCCGGGCTCGTCGGCACCGTCATGACCGCCGAGGTGACCACACAACCATGACCCAACCACTGCGCTGGACGCTCGCCGACGGCCGCGAACAGCTGTACTTCTCGTTGCCCGGGCACACGCCCGCCCCGGTCGGCGACCGCAGACCCCTGCCGCCACGCGGAAACCAGCAGTCCGAACTGCGTTTCGACCGCCAGACCGGTCAGTGGGTGGTCATCGCCGCGCTGCGCCAGGACCGCACCTATCTGCCCGCGGCCGATCAGTGCCCGCTGTGCCCCGGCCCCACCGGTGAGACCAGCGAGGTGCCCGCACCCGACTACGACGTCGTGGTGTTCGAGAACCGCTTCCCCAGCCTGTCCGGCGGCGGGGAGTTCACGTTGCCCGACACCGCGGGCGCGGAGTTCCTGTCGGCACCGGGGCACGGTCGCTGCGAGGTGATCTGCTTCTCCAGCGACCACACCGGCGCCTTCTCGCAACTGCCGCTCCCCCACGCCCGCCTCGTGGTGTCGGCGTGGCGACACCGCACCGCGGATTTGTTGAGCCGCAACGGAATCGAGCAGGTGTTCTGCTTCGAGAACCGCGGCGAGGCCATCGGCGTCACGCTCAACCACCCGCACGGGCAGATCTACGGCTACCCGTACCTGACGCCGCGCACCGAGCAGATGCTGCGCGTCGCCGGGGAACACCGCGCCCGCAACGGCACCAACCTGTTCGCGGATCTGCTGGCACGCGAACGTGCCGACAGTGTGCGTGTGGTCGCGCAGACCGATTCGTTCACGGCGTTCGTGCCGTTCGCGGCGCGCTGGCCGGTCGAGGTGCACATCTACCCGAACCGGTTCGCGCACAGCCTGCTCGATCTCGACGACTCCGAACTCGACGAGTTCACCGAGATCTATCGTGACGTGCTGCAGCGGTTCGATCGCATGTATCCCACGGAGCTGCCGTACATCTCGGCGCTGCACCAGTACCGCGACAGCGAACGGCAGCGCGAGGGGTACTTCCACGTCGAGTTGATGTCGGTGCGGCGCAGCGAGAACAAACTCAAATACCTCGCCGGAAGCGAATCGGCGATGGATGCTTTCATCAGCGATGTGACGCCCGAGAGCGTCGCACAGCGACTTCGAGAGGTGTGACGGTGGGCGATACGGTCACCTACGCCGCCCCAGGGCGGATCAATCTGATCGGCGAGCACACCGATTACAACCTGGGTCTCGCACTACCCATCGCACTTCCCCAACGCGTCGTGGTGCGCTACCAACCAGACGACTCCGAGGCCATCACGGTGTCCAGCGCGCAGGAGTCCGGCGATGTCGTGGTCCCGCTCGACACCACACCCGGTGACATCACCGGATGGGCGGCCTACATCGCGGGCGTGGTGTGGGCGCTGCGCGACCGGGGCCACCGGGTCGAGGGCGGACGCATGTCGATCACCAGCGACGTCGAGATGGGGTCCGGTCTGGCGTCGTCGGCCGCGCTGGAGTGCGCCGTGCTGTCGGCGCTGACCCACGGGTCCGACATGGACCGCGTCGAGCAGGCCCGCATCGCGCAGTGCGCAGAGAACGTCTATGTCGGCGCCCCGACAGGCCTCATGGACCAACTCGCGTCGTTGTTCGGCGAACCCGGCCGCGCGATGCTGATCGACTTCCGCGAACTCTCGGTGCACCAGGTCCCGTTCACCCCCGAGACCGCGGGTCTGACGCTGCTGGTGATGAATTCGCGTGCGCCGCACCGTCATGCCGGCGGTGAATACGCCGCGCGACGGGCGTCGTGTGAGCGGGTCGCGGCGGCACTGGGCGTCGAGTCGTTGCGCGAGGTGCAGGACCGTGGCCTGGACGCGCTCGATGCGGTGACCGACGACGAGGATTTCCGCCGCGCGCGCCACATCCTCACCGAGAACCAGCGTGTGCTCGATGTCGTTGCGGCCCTGGAACAGTCCGATTTCGCCACGGCGGGCGAGATCCTGACGGCATCGCACGCGTCGATGCGTGACGACTTCGAGATCACCACCGCGCACATCGATCTGATCGCCGACACCGCCGTGCGGGCCGGAGCGCTCGGCGCCCGGCTGACCGGCGGCGGCTTCGGCGGCTGCGTGATCGCCCTCGTGCCCGAAGATCTCGCCGACTCCGTCGCCGAGACCGTGCGCTCGACGGTCGTCGCGGCCGGTCATCCCGAGCCCACGATCAGCCGGGCGCAGGCCGCGCCGGGGGCGGGCATCGTCTGAACATCTGCCGCCGCGCGTAACGCCACGGCGGAAAATCGCGCTCGGCACCGCCGTCACGTCACGAACGGCGAGCGCTCAGCCCACCAAGACGTCGAGGCGTTCCCATCCACGCACCGTCGACGTCGGCGCCAACCGTGCGGTCGAGTAGTCGATGTCCCAC
The DNA here is from genome assembly GCF_001457595.1 of Mycolicibacterium smegmatis. GTDB lineage: Bacteria > Actinomycetota > Actinomycetes > Mycobacteriales > Mycobacteriaceae > Mycobacterium > Mycobacterium smegmatis. Next base: position 3,817,849 of record NZ_LN831039.1, read on the forward strand.
TCCGGAAAGCGGTTGAGCAGTTCGTCGAGGGCGACCCGCCCCTCCAGACGCGCGAGATTCGCGCCAAGGCAGTAATGCAGGCCCTTGCCGAAGGTCAGGTGGCTGATGTTGTCGCGGTGGATGTCGAACACGTCGGGGTCGGTGTACCTGCGCGGATCCCGGTTGGCCGCACCGAACAACAGCAACATCGCACTGCCCGCGGGCACGGTCTGCCCGTAGGCCTCGAAATCGCGCGCGACCCAACGGGCCACGTGCGGCCCGGTCGGCTCGAACCGCAGGGTCTCGTCGACGGCGCGGGTCAGCAATGAGCGGTCCTGCTCGATCTGCCGTCGCTGATCGGGATGCTCGGCGAGCACCTTGGCCAGCCAACCGATGAGCCGGCCGGTGGTCTCGTTGCCCGCCCCGGCCACCACCTGCGTGTAGTGCAGCACCTCTTTGCGCGTGAGCTTGCGGGTGACGCCGTGCTCGTCGGTGAACTCAACACCCAGCAGCGCGGTCATCAGATCGTCGGACGGGTTCTTCGACCGCCATTCGACGTAGTCGGCGTAGATCCGGCCGTCGGCGATCTTGTCGGCCTGCGCCACCTTCATCGGGGCACCGGGCTTGGTGCGCAGGTTGGCGTCGTTGGCGTCGCGCACCCCGATCTGCTCGGATTCCGGGATGCCCAGCAGCATCCCGATGACGCGCATCGGCATCGTCGACGCCAGCTCGGCGATGATGTCGAATCGGTCGGATCCCACCAGCGGGTCCAGGCACCGCACGCAGTACCGCCGAATCTGGTCTTCGATCTCGGCCATCCGCCGCGGCGTGAACACCCGCGACATCAGCCCGCGCAGCATCGTGTGCATGGGCGGGTCGGTGAACATCATGACCCCGGGCGGCATGTCGAAGTCCGACTTCACCAGCTCGAGGATGTCGCTGCGACTGTTGGAGAACGTCTCCCAGTTCGCCAGGGCGCTTTCGACGTCGGCGTGGCGTGACAGCGCCCAGAAGCCGTAGCGTTCGTTGTGGTAGAGCGGGGCCTCGTCGCGCAACCGGGCGTACACCGGGTAGGGGTCGGCGACGATACCCACGTCGTAGGGGTCGTAGTAGGGCCCCGCCACGTCCGTGACCACGACACCGCTGTCGTCGACCGTCATCGCTCACCTCTGTCACGCGCCGAATTTGGGCGATCGCCCAATATCTAGACTGAGGCCATGTCTAGCAGTCGCCGAGTTGCACGGTCAAGGATCCGATGAGCCTCCTGCACCAGCTGATCTCGTCCGTCGCGGCGGCCGCACCGCACCGTCCGGCGATCATCGCCGACGACGGTTCGACGATCGGCTATGCCGAGTTCGACCACCAGATCCGCGCTGTCGCACGCTGGATCGCGAGCCGCACCGAGCCCGGCGACCGGGTGGCGGTGATCGCCGACAACAGCCCGGCGTACGCCGTGCTCTACTACGCCGTGCCGCTCGGCGGACGCGTCCTCACGCTGATCAACCAGCGCCTCAGCCCCGCCGAGCAGGCCGCGCAACTGGAGACGACGCGTCCCGCGCTGGTCCTCGGCGACACCGTGTACCTCGACGCGCTGCCGCAGATCGACTCCGTCGCGTTCGGCTCGCCGGCCTGGCGGGACGCCGTGAGCACCACCGCAGCCGCGCCCGAGGTTGATCACGCCGAAGCGCAACCCGGCGACCCGGCCTGGCTGCTGTTCACCAGCGGATCCACCGGTGTACCGAAAGGTGTTGTGCACAGCCATCGTTCGATTCTCGCGGCGGTACACGGGACGGTCGACGGCCGGTCGGTGACGCCGGCCGGTGTGTACCTGCTGCCCTTCCCCATGTGCCACATCGCGGGCTACAACATGCTGGTGCAGCACGCCGTCGGCGCCACGGTGGTGCTCATGTCACGGTTCCGGCCCGAGTCGTTCGCCGCTCAGGTACGCGCCCACGGTGTGCGGTCGTGTTCGTTGGCGCCGACGATGCTGCACGCCCTGCTCGCCCATGTGGAGAGCACCGGTACGACACTGCCGACCCTGGAGGCCGTCGCCTACGGATCCGCCGCGATGCCGCTGGACCTGCTGCGCCGCGCGATCGAGGCCCTCGGGGTGGAGTTCCACCAGGGGTACGGCATGACCGAAACCGGCGGCAATGTCACATTTCTCGGCCCGGACGACCACCGCGCCGGCGCGGCGGGCCACCCCGAGGTGCTCGTGAGCGCCGGGCACCCGCACAGCGGGGTCGAGATCGGCATCGTCGACGCCGACGGGGCGCCGCTGCCGCCGGGCGGGATCGGCGAGATCGTGGTGCGCGGAGCGCAGGTGGCGCGCGGGTATTGGCCCGACCGCCCCAGCACGGTCGACGGTTGGTTGCACACCGGCGACATCGGACGACTCGACCACACGGGCCGGTTGTTCGTGGTGGACCGCCTCAAGGACATCATCGTGACCGGTGGTGAGAACGTCTCGTCCAGGGAGGTCGAGGACGTGCTGTCCGGGCATCCCGACGTCGACATGGTCGCTGTGGTGGGTGTGCCCGACGACTACTGGGGCGAGGCCGTATGTGCCGTGGTCGTCCCGGTGCCGGGACGCAACCCGCGCCCGGACGACCTGATCGACCATGTGCGCTCGGCCATCGCCGCATTCAAGCGACCCAGAGAGGTGCTGTTCGTCGACGAGTTGCCACTCACCGGCAACGGCAAGATCGCCAAGGACCGCGTGCGGGACATCGCGCGCACCGCCCTCACCGCCTGACCGTCCGCGAGCGTGAAACCTCAGCGAGAAAACTCGCAAAGAATCGCAGAGGTTTCACAATCGCAGGGCGCCGATTCGCCGTTCGGGCAACCGCGCAACTGAAGGGTGCTAAATTCGCCGCACCACTTTCGAAGAGGGAGGCAGAAAATGACTGCCACCGACCCCGACTGGATCACACCCGCCGCCATGGCGATACCGCCGGACGGATACTTCGAACTCGAACGGGGCCGTTACGGACCCGTCTTCCCGAGAACGCCCGCATGCCACGGATTCTCCATCATCGCGAAGGTCAAAGAGGGTCGCGAAGAGGCCGTACGCGCATACGGCAAACAGATCCAAGACGCAGTCGCGGACACACCCGAAGTCCTCGCACCACTGCGACTGCATTATCTGCGCTGGCTGCTGTTCGACGTCGGGTCGGGATTGCATTTCCAATATCAAGGAATCTTCGATACGGACTTCGACAAGTACACCGAAGACGCCGTACAACTGTTCAGCGCCACCGGGATTACTACCGTTTTCACAAATCTCGAAGGATTTCCGGCGGATTGGAAAGAGAATCCGGATGCGTTCATCCGGTTCGTCCGGGAGCATCAGGTGCCGAGTTTCCTCGAGTACGGCGAGTATCCCTACGTGACGGCTGACGAGATCAAGAAGGCGTTGCGCCTCAAGTCGGCGTTCTCGACCATGCTCGACCAGATGCAGTGACAGTGCTCGACCTCGACGACATCCAGCACATCCTGCTGACCCGCACACCGGCCATCACCGGGCGATACGAATTCCTGACATTTGACACCCCCGCCGGTGGGCGTGCCTGGCTCACCGCGCTTCTGGACAAGGTGCAGTCCGCGGCCGATGTCCGGGCATCGATGGACACCTCTGACCGTTGGGTCACTTTGGCGTTCACATGGACCGGGCTGCGGGCGCTCGGCGTGCCCGAGGAGTCCCTGTCGACATTTCCGGACGAGTTCCGCGAGGGTATGGCCGCGCGCGCGAGCATCCTCGGCGACACCGGCGCCAACGCACCCGAGCACTGGCCGGGCGGACTGGCGGGAACCGACCTGCATGCGATCGCGATCCTGTTCTCCCGCAACGAAGAACAATGCCGGAAGTCCATCAGCGAACACGACCGCCTGCTGAGCCGCACCAACGGTGTGCGCAGCCTGTCGCACCTCGATCTCAACGCATCACCGCCGTTCGACCACGCGCACGATCACTTCGGCTTCCGCGATCGCCTGTCGCAACCCGTGATGAAGTATTCGGGTGAGGAACCGACCCCGGGTTCGGGCGACGCCCTCGAACCCGGCGAGTTCATCCTGGGCTATCCCGACGAATCGGGTCCGGTCGCACATCTCCCCCAGCCCGTGGTGTTGTCCCGCAACGGCAGTTTCATGGCCTACCGGCGGCTGCAGGAACACGTCGGAGTGTTTCGCGAGTACCTGCGCGAACATTCCGACGATCCCGCCGGCGAGGCACTGCTGGCCGCGAAGTTCATGGGCCGGTGGCGCAGCGGTGCGCCGCTGGTACTCGCGCCCGAGTGTGACGATCCAGCACTCGGAGCAGATCCCATGCGCAACAACAATTTCAACTACAAGGACATGGACCCGTTCGGTTACGCATGCCCGCTGGGATCGCATGCGCGCCGACTCAACCCGCGTGACACCGCGCACTACATGAACCGGCGACGCATGATCCGGCGCGGCGCCACCTACGGTCCCGCCCTGCCGGAGGGGGCGCCCGACGACGGCGTGGAGCGCGGTATCGCCGCGTTCATCATCTGCGCGGACCTCGTCCGCCAATTCGAGTTCGCCCAGAATGTGTGGATCAACGACAAGACGTTCCACGAGTTGGGCAACGAGCACGACCCGATCTGCGGGACCCAGGACGGGACCATGGATTTCACCGTGCCCAAGCGGCCGATCCGTAAGGTCCACAAGGGACTTCCTGCGTTCACCTCGGTCAGAGGCGGCGCGTACTTCTTCCTTCCCGGTATCTCGGCGTTGCGATACCTCGCTGCGCTGAAAGACGAGGTGACGGCATGACGGGCGGACCGGCGCGCACGTACAACCAGGCCCACATACCGCGTATGCGCAACGGCCGCAGACGCATCAGCATCTACTGGACCTGGAGCTACCCCTGGGAGTCACAGCGAGACCCGGCCGCGATGGAGAACCGGTTTTCGACGATGACCGAGGTGCGCAACGTGTTGTGGCCGTCGTATGAGACAACCGAGTACGACTCCGCCCACTTCCTGCAGGGTATCGCGGGAACCCTTGAGCTGTTCCATCGTTCGACGCTGGCGTTCCAAACCCTGGTCGGCGACGTCACCGGTCATCCGGTCGCGGTGTTCCAGCGCATCGATCAGGCCGGGTACCGACTGCCGATCGACGAGCGCATCCTGGCCGACTGCGACACCCTCATGGTGTTCGGCCTCGACCACGTGCTCTCCGAGCAGGAGGCCGACACCGGAGAGGTCGAGGCGATCCGTGGGTGGCTACGTCGCGAAGGAACGTGTCTGCTGCTGGCTCCACACCATGACGTGGGCGACACCGCCGACTTCGGCCGGCGGCAGGTCGAGTATCTGCACCACGGCGATGCGCTGGTCCCCCGGCAACAACGCTTCGGCCAGTACACGCGATCGTTGATGCGCGCGCTCGGCGTGCCGGTGCACAACATGTGGGGTCTGCGACCGGCTACGGTCGCCGGCACCTCCGAGATCGCCCCGCTGACCGCGGTACGGGATCTTGACGGACCGGGACTGCTGGCAGACGTACCGACCTTCAACTTCCATCCGCACCTGCCGCACTACCAGCTCACGGCGCCCGAGAGCGACACGCTGCGGGTCCTCGGCCGTCAGCGTGTGGACCTGACTCGGCCACACCCGTTCACCGAGGCGGGCAACACCGAGTTCAACGCACTGATCTGGATGCCGCCGGACGGCGAACGCGCCGGGGACATCGTGCTCGTCGACTCCACCAATTTCACGACGTTGTTCGGCGGTACCGACAGCCTGAAGCGCCTGTGGCACAACCTCGCCACCATGGCGTGAGGATCACGGCAGACCGGAAACCAGCGGGTTCAGCGATACCGGGCGCGGTGCGAGAACCAGTCCGGGCAGCGGCGCCTCGGCCGGCGGCGCCGATGCCTCCGCGGGCCCGGGTAGCGCCTCGGCCGCCTGCGGGATGATCACTTGCGAATCTGGTTGTATTTCTGGGGTTTCCGGTGCGTTCACGGGGCCGGGCAACACACCGGGAACCGGCATCGCTCCCGCGGGCATGCCTTCGGGCAGGTGCGGCATGGGAGGTGCGAATTCGGGTGCGCCGACCGGGTTCTGCAGGTGTTGCACGCCGAGTGCCGGCGTGACCTCGGGAGCGGCCTGCTGCACAGGCTGCACCGCGGCCGGTTGCGGTTGCGGGCGCGCGAAGAGCACCTGCGGCTCTGACGCCCTCTGTGTGACCGACCCGGAAGCTGTCGATGACGCCTTCGACGTGGACTGCCGCACAGGTTTTGTCACCGTCCGCACGGTGTCTGGTTGCGGAATGTGGGGAACTGCGGCGGTGACGATCTGGATGGGGCCGCCTGCGGTCAGCGCCTGATCCTCTGGTTCGGTCTCGCCGGCGATGAACGTCGACCCGACGGCGGACAGCGCTACCACCGCCGCGGCGGCCGCGGTGCCTGCGATGCGCAGCGCCGTGCTCCGGTGCCGGCACGGCGGCAGCAGACACCTCACCCGCGCGGCCGGGACCGCGTCGGTGGCCACGGCCTGCGCGGCGGCGAGTGCCGTCGCCTCGAGCTCACCCGCGTCGCCGTCGTCGAGAAACTCCCGCGGCACGGTCCGTACATCGTCGAAACCGGCGGACTTCAGCGCTGCGACGATCGCCTCGGCGTGGACGCCGACGTCGTCGCTGCAGATCAGGCCAATGGCCCCGATGTCGTCACCGCTCGACGCGGCGATCCCCCGGGCACCGCGCGCCGCGGCGGCACAGCGCTCGGCCAGCACGTCGTCGGCGTCCACCTCGAAGGCGTCGTCGTCCAGAACTGCGGCGTCGGTGTCGGGGTATCCGGCCCGTTCATCGATCAGGACCCAGCCGACGCCCGCGGACGTCGCCGACAATCCCAATACCGTCTTCACCCGTATGGCCCCAATTCAGTCGCAGTGCCGGCGTGATCGGCGACGAGCCTATTTCGGTCGTTGCCGGACGGCATCCCGAGATCGACCGCCAATTGCACAACGATCACGTCAGAACACCGCCTTGCCGCATCTATCGACGTCCACCCCGAGCGCGTTACCCGCGCGTTGACCTCGATCTATACGCCGATCTATACGCCGCCGCCGGGGCGCGTTCACGGCGAATCCGCAAGATTTTCATCAAGTCCTCATCAAATGAGAATCCGGTTAATGCGGGCACGCGGTTCGCCTGCGGCGTCCCGCCAGGTGCAACCGCTGCTCGGACACGGTGACGGCGTATGCCACAGTTTCTGTCGACGTTTTCTGTCGGCGGCTGTCCAGGAGGAATCATCGGCACGTACGCGGTCACCGGAGCGGCATCCGGAATGGGATACCAGGCGGCCCAGAAGCTGCGGGAACAAGGCCACACCGTCATCGGTGTCGACCTCAAAGAGGGTGAGGTGGTCTCCGATCTGTCGACTCCGGAGGGCCGCCGCCGTGCGGCCGACGAGGTCATGAGGCTCTCCGGTGGCAGGCTCGACGGCGCGGTGCTCGCCGCGGGCCTCGGGCCCGGGCCCGGCGCAGAGCGCCCGAGGCTCATCGCCGAGGTCAACTTCCTCGGCGTGGTCGAACTGTTGGAGGCGTGGCGTCCCGCGCTCGCTGCCGCCGACCGGGCGAAGGTCGTCGTGCTGAGCAGCAACTCCACCACCACGACGCCCGCCGTCCCGGCACGCGCGATCCGGGCCCTGCTGGCCCGCGACACCGACAAGGCGGTCCGCACGGTACGGGTGCTGGGCCGGGCAGGCACGCCGATCATGTACGCGGCGTCCAAGATCGCGGTCAGCCGCTGGGTGCGGCGTACTGCCGTGAGTGCGGCGTGGGCCGGTGCCGGCATCCGCCTGAACGCGCTGGCGCCGGGCGCGATCATGACTCCGCTGCTGCAGAGCCAGCTCGCAGAACCACTCGAATCCAAGGCCGTACGCGCATTCCCGGTGCCCATCGGAGGTTTCGGCGACGCGGGGCAGCTGGCCGACTGGATCTGCTTCATGCTCTCGGATTCCGCGGATTTCCTGTGCGGCAGCGTCGTCTTCGTCGACGGTGGGTCCGACGCGTACTTCCGCGCCACCTCCTGGCCGCGCGCGGTCCCGGTGCGCGGGCTCGCGCAGTACCTGTGGCGATTCAAACGCGGCGCTGGGCGCTGATCCCGACGAGGAGACGCTGATGTCAGCACCACAGGCGGCGATCGACACCGATCACGCGGACCGCCACGGCCCTCGGCGGGCGTGGGCCGCTGTCGGCGTGCTCGCGCTGGTCGGCACCCTGAACTATGTCGACCGGTTCCTGCCGTCGGTGCTGGCCGAGCCGATCAAGCACGATCTTGAATTGTCCGACACCGCAATCGGTGTCATCAACGGGTTCGGATTCCTCATCGTGTACGCCGTGATGGGCATCGCGGTCGCGCGCGTCGCCGACCGTGGCGCGTTCGGCGCCGTGGTCGCCGGGTGCCTCACGTTGTGGGGCACCATGACGATGCTCGGCGGCGCGGTGCAGTCGGGGTTCCAGTTGGCCCTCACCCGCGTGGGCGTCGCGATCGGTGAAGCCGGCAGCACCCCGGCCGCCCACGCCTACGTCGCACGCAACTTCGTGCCGCAGCGGCGTTCGGCCCCGCTCGCGGTGATCACCATCGCCATACCGCTGGCCAGCACGGCCAGCCTGCTCGGCGGCGGTCTGCTGGCCCAAAGCCTGGGCTGGCGTACGGCATTCGTGATCATGGGTGCGGTGAGCGTGGTGCTCGCGCCGCTCGTGCTGCTGGTGGTCGGGGTGCGCCAGTCGTTGCCCGCGGCGCCTGCGGTGGTGGACAAGACCGCAGGCGGGTGGTGGAACCTGCTGCGCAAGCCCAGCTTCCTCATCGTCGTGGCGGGCACTGCGTTCATCTCGGCAGCCGGATATTCGCTCACCACGTTCTCCCCCGCGTTTCTCATGCGCACACGCGGAATGTCGCTCGGTGAGGTCGGCGTCGAGTACGGCCTGGCCACCGGTGCGATCGGGGTGCTCGGGCTGCTCATCGTCGGACGCCTCGCCGATCGGTTGGCCGAACGGGACCCGCGCTGGCTGCTGTGGATCGTGGTGACGCTGACGCTGGTGCTGCTGCCTGCCTCGGTGCTGGCGTTCGTCGTCGAGGACAGGATGCTGTGCGTACTTTTCCTGGCGCTGAGCTACGCGATCGGCACGTCGTATCTGGCGCCTTCGATCGCGGCCATCCAGCGCCTGGTGCTGCCCGAGCAGCGCGCGACGGCCTCGGCGATGTTCCTGTTCTTCAACGCGGTGTTCGGATCGGTCGGCCCGTTCGTGGTCGGGATGCTCAGCGACTCGCTGACCGACGACCTGGGCGCGCAGGCGCTCGGTCGGGCCCTGCTCCTGCTGGTGGCCGCGATGCAGCTGGTCGGGGCGATCTGCTACTGGCTGGCCTCGGCGCGCTACCGTCGCGACATCATCGAAGAGGCTCGCTGAGTTCTGCGCTCGCGGCGAGGCAAACCTGGTGGTGCCCGCCGCCAACGCCGCGCGGTCGACCCACCATAGGGTTCCTGCCCGCCCTGCGGTGAAGGTCCTGGAAAAACTCTGAACCCGGCCCCGTCACGCCGATTCGAGGCAATGATTGGGGTACCCGAGTCAGGAGCGGACATATGGCAACAATCGAAGCCAACGCACACAACCTGTCGTCATCGGCAAAGGACTTCGACAGTGAGGTGGCTGCCACGCAGGCCTACTTCGACAGTCCACGGTTCGAGGGCATCACCCGGCTGTACTCGGCCCGTCAGGTCGTCGAGCAACGCGGCACGATCGCCACCGACCACACCGTGGCCCGTGAGGCCGCGGAGGCGTTCCACCCCTACCTGCGCGAGTTGTTCGCCCAGAAGAAGAGCATCACGACGTTCGGCCCGTACTCCCCGGGACAGGCCGTGGTGATGAAACGCATGGGTATCGGCGGCATCTACCTCGGTGGGTGGGCGACCTCGGCGAAGGGCTCGATCAGTGAGGATCCGGGTCCGGACCTCGCGAGCTACCCGCTGAGTCAGGTTCCCGACGAGGCCGCAGGCCTGGTGCGGGCGCTGCTCACCGCCGACCGCAACCAGCACTACCTGCGCCTGCAGATGACGCCCGAACAGCGCGAGGCCCAGCCGCCCGTCGACTACCGGCCCTTCATCATCGCCGACGCCGACACCGGCCACGGCGGAGATCCGCACGTACGCAACCTGATCCGTCGCTTCGTTGAATCCGGAGTGCCCGGCTACCACATCGAGGACCAGCGGCCCGGCACCAAGAAGTGCGGCCATCAGGGCGGCAAGGTGCTCGTGCCGTCGGACGAGCAGATCAAACGGCTCAACACCGCACGCTTCCAGCTCGACATCATGCGGGTGCCGGGAATCATCGTGGCGCGCACCGACGCCGAGGCCGCGAACCTGATCGACAGCCGCGCCGACGAGCGGGATCAGCCGTTCCTGCTCGGCGTCACCAACCTCAAGATCCCGTCGTACAAGTCGTGTTTCCTGGCGATGATGCGGCGGTTCTACGACCAGGGCCTGACCGAGATCAACGGTCACCTGCTCTACGACCTGCCCGAAGGCCAGTACGAAGCTGCCGAGGCGTGGCTGACCGGCGCGGGCATCATGGACGAGATCGCCGCGGCGGTCGAGTCGTGGACGTCCGGCGCCGCATCCTCGGTCGACGCCCTGTACGACGCGGTCGAGTCGAAGTTCGTCGACGCCTGGCAGGACGACGCGGGCCTCAACACCTACGGCGAGGCGGTCGCCGAGGTCATCGAGTTCCGTGAACGTGAGGGTGAATCCGTCGCGATGAGCGCCGCCGAGTGGCGCGAGTTCGCCACCAGAGCGCCGTTGTACACGGCCACCAACAAGGCGAGAGAACTCGGCGTCGACGTCGCGTGGGACTGCGAACCGGCCAAGACCCCGGAAGGCTACTACCAGGTGCGCGGCGGAATTCCGTACGCCATCGCCAAATCGCTGGCCGCCGCGCCGTTCGCGGACATCCTGTGGATGGAGACCAAGACCGCCGATCTGGCCGACGCCAAGCAGTTCGCCGACGCGATCCACGCCGTGTACCCCGATCAGATGCTGGCCTACAACCTGTCGCCGTCGTTCAACTGGGACACCACGGGCATGACCGACGACGAGATGCGGGCGTTCCCCGAGGAACTCGGCAAGATGGGGTTCGTCTTCAACTTCATCACCTACGGCGGTCACCAGGTGGACGGCGTGGCGTGCGAGGAGTTCGCGACCTCACTGCGCCAGGAGGGCATGCTGGCGCTGGCCCGGCTGCAGCGCAAGATGCGCCTGGTCGAATCCCCCTATCGCACACCGCAAACGCTCGTCGGCGGGCCACGCAGCGACGCGGCCCTGGCGGCGTCCTCCGGACGGACAGCGACCACCAAGGCCATGGGCAAGGGCTCCACGCAGCACCAGCACCTGGTGCAAACCGAGGTGCCCAAGAAGCTGCTCGAGGAATGGCTCGCGATGTGGAGCGAGCACTACGGGTTGCCCGAAAAACTCCACGTGCAACTGCGCCCGCGGCGCGCGGGTTCCGACGTGCTGGACCTGCAGATCCTGGGCGAGGGCGGCGACGGCACAGACCCGCTGGCCAACGTGGTCGTCGACCCCATCAAGGATCGCCACGGCCGCAGCATCCTCACGGTGCGTGACCAGAACACGTTCGCTGAGCAGATGCGCAAGAAACGCCTGATGGACCTGATCCACCTGTGGCTGATCCACCGTTTCAAGGCCGAGATCGTGTATTACGTGACGCCCACCGAGGACAACATCTACCAGACCGAGAAGATGAAAGCGCACGGCATCTTCAGCGATGTCTACCAGGAGGTCGGCGAGATCATCGTGGCCGACGTCAACAAGCCCCGTATCGAGGAACTGCTGGCCTCCGACCGTGAGGCACTGGGTCGGCTGATCCGCAAGGAGGACTGAAAAGCGGCATGCCGCTGCAGAACCGTGTCGCCCCGACCGGCGCCGTCATCGCCGCGGCGGGGCGCGGCACCTTCATGGGCAACCGCGGCATCCTGCACGACGACACCGGGCGCATCGTGCGCGCGTCACGAAACCGGGCGTGGCTGATCTGCCGTCTCGATTTCAAGGGCCGCAGACGTGAGTTGATGCGCCCGGGCACATACACCGAGTTGTTCTTCCTCGACGAAGCGGTGGCACTCGCCGCCGGGCACCGGCCCTGCGGCGAATGCCGACGCGAGTTCTACCGTGCGTACATCGATGCGGTCAGTGCGCAGAACCCCGAGCCGATCCGGGGCGCACAGGAACTGGACAGGAAAGTCAACGCATCCCGTCAGCTTCCGCGCACCACATCGCACCTCGACGCACTGCCCGACGGTACGTTTCTCCTCATGGGCGACAACGACTTTCGGCTCCTCTGGCAGGGCGGGTTGCACCGCTGGTCGCCGCAGGGTTACACCGGCGTGATTCCTGCCGCGTACGGCCCGGAATTCGCAGCGGTGCTCACGCCGGAATTGTCAATTCACGCGCTGCGCAAGGGATATCCTGTTCAGGTCCACCCCACCGCGCGCCAAAGACCTTGAGCACCCGTCACACTTCGGTAATCACTTTCGGGCAGTCGTCGGCCGCCGACCTGTGGCTTAATGAATGCCGTGCCCGATAATCCCAAGCCGGTCCTGAACCGGCGCAGAGTCCTGCTGGGAGCGGCGGCGATCGGCGGCTTCTTGGCCGTGGACCTCGGAGCGTTGCTGTTCGCCACCAACACCCTTGGGACGCAACGACTCACCCCGAGAGCAATTCTCGAGGCGCTCGCCCCACCCGGCGGCCGACCCCGCGGCTACCGCGCCAACCATGCCAAAGGCGTCGCGGTATCCGGCTATTTCGACAGCAATGGCAACGGCCAGGAGATCTCCCGCGCCGCCGGGTTGGCGCCCGGGCGAACACCGGTCATCGGCCGGTTCTCGTTCGGTGGCAGCGACCCGCATGTGGCCGACGATCCGTCGCTGGCCCGTGGCCTGGGCCTGGCGTTCGGCTTTCCCTCCGGTCAGCAGTGGCGGACGGCCATGCTGAGTCTGCCGGTTTTCCCCGACAAGACACCAGAGGGTTTCTACGAACGCACACTGGCCGGAAAACCCTTGCCCTCCACGGGTAAACCGGATCCCGATGCGATGCCGAAGTACCTTGCCGCACATCCGGAGACCAAAGCCGCGTTGGACATCATCAAAGCCACGAAACCGAGTCCCGGCTTCGCCGACAGCACCTTCCGCAGCCTGATGGCGTTCTACTTCGTCGACGACAAGGGAGTGCGCACCCCGGTGCGCTGGTCGTTGGAGCCCATGCAGGCAGCGCTGCCCGCAGGCACCGGGGACGACCGCCTGTTCGACGCACTGGTCCGGCAGATACGCAGCGGTCCCGTGCGGTGGAGGCTGCTGCTCACCGTCGGTGAGCAGCAGGACCCGGTCACCGACGCCACCGTGCCCTGGCCCGCCGATCGGCGCGTCATCGACGCAGGGACGCTGACCCTGGACACTGTCGAGACCGACGGTCCGGGCAACGGACGCGACGTCAACTTCGATCCGCTGGTGCTGCCCGACGGTATCGAGCCGTCCGAGGACCCGATGCTCAGTGCGCGGTCGGCGGCCTACGCCGCGTCCTACCGGCTGCGCACGAGTGAGACTCCGTCGATCCCGCCCGAGGTACAGGTCGACAAGGTCGAGGAGGTGGCGCAGTGACGGCCACCGGCACCGACGAGACCATCGCACCGACCACCACACAGGCACGGCACGCGGTATCGACCAGGGTGTTCCACTGGCTCACCGCGATTCTCGTTTTCGCCGCGCTGTTCATCGGCTTCGTGATGGTGAATTCGGTGGCCAGTTATGCCCAGCTGCTGGTCATCCACAAGGCACTGGGTGTCACGATCCTGGTGGTCGTGGTGATCCGCATCGGCAACCGGCTCTTTCACCGCGGCCCGCCGCTTCCGTCGACCGTCGGCGCACTCGAGCGCAAAGCCGTTGTGCTGTCCGAGGTTTCGATGTACGCCCTGCTGGTCGCCCAGCCGCTGATCGGGTGGGCGATGCTGTCGGCCGCGGGAAATCACGTCGCGGTGTTCAACCTCGTGCGGCTTCCCCGTATCGCACCGTTCAGCGCCGATCTCTACGGCGTGCTGCGCCAGGCGCACACGGTGGCGGCGTTCCTGTTGGTCGCGGCGATCGCAGCACACGTCTGCGCGGTGCTGCTGCACAGCGTCACGCTGCGTGACGGGATGCTGCGCCGAATGACCTTCGGGTCATCCACGCGCGGCTGAGCCGGTCCCGGCCGGACCTGTCCGGCCCGCGCACAGCCTGGCCGCGGCCGTCGACGCCACGAAACCGGCGAGTGCCGACCATCCCACGACGCCGTCGAGACCGTTCTTGGCCATGAGCGTCAGCACCGCGCCGGCCACGCAGATCAGCGCGCCGGCGACGATCGACCGGGCGCCGGTCGCCTGCACCTGGTCATCCCACCAGGGCAGCGGCCGGTGCTCGATCGGCGACAACAAACGAAACGCGATGGCCATCAGCACGGCGAACACCACGGCGCGCAGGGCCAGTAGCCCCCAGAATTCCGGGGCGTGCGGGTCGAACGCGTCGAGACCGAGCGCGTGCAGACCCAACGCCGCCGCGGCGATCACGGGGATGTGCCACAGGTACAACGTCATCGCTCCCCCGTTGCCGACGGCGACCACGTGCCACACGCGGGGCCGGTGCGCCCAGCGGCCGACGGCGCGGGCGCATGCGACGAACAGGCACGACACCCACGTGCAGTGCAGGGCGAGCAGCATCGTGGGCGGAGACACGTTGGACACGCGCTCGGCGCCGGTCACCACGAGTGACACGTCGTACGGCCCGACCAGCGCGAGCATGATCTGCCCGGCGAGGGTGCACACCGCGACGGCCAAGGCGATGCGCGGGCGGATGAGCCTGCGCGCGTAGGCCACGCCGATCACCACGGGAATGAGCCACACGACCACCAGGTTGGCGGTGCCCGCCGCAGGGGTGCCCACGGCGAAGCGCAGGCCGTCGAATACGGCGGCGAGCGCCACAAGAGCGGTCACCAACGCGCCCACCGCACGCCCCGAGGACATACGGGTGAGTGCCGGCACGAACGCCAACACCACGAGGTACACGCCCAGGAACCACAGCAGCGCCACACACTCGCGTCCCAGCGCCGCGGTCGAATCGGCCCCCAGCGTGAGGTGCACGGCGACCAGGGCGACCACCCACGCCGCGAGATAGGCGAACACCGGCCGGCACAGGCGCTGGGCACGGGTGAACAGCCACGTCCCCCACGGTGTTCCCGCATGCCGGCTGTAGGTCCCTGCCGCTCCGCCCGCGAGGAAGAACAGCGGCATCACCTGCAGGATCCACGTGATGGGCGCCAGTGCGGGCAGCGCGCCGAGGATGTTGCCGACGCGCACGCCGGTGGAGTCGATCGTCGCGAGCAGCAGGGCACAGTGCCCGAACATCACCGCGACCAGCGCCGCGAGGCGCGCGACGTCGACCGCACGGTCGCGGTCGGGCCGCGTGGCACGGTCGACGTCTGATGCCCGGGTCGGCACGGCTTCAGGTGTCGGCATGCGTTTCAGTGTGCCCGCAGCGGGGCCCCGGGATATGCGTAGTACTACTCGATCCAAGCTTCGATTCGGCGGGTCTCACACGAACCCGATCTGACACACATCGGTGAGCGGGGACGTGACGAGCTCCTCGTCGCTGAGGAACTCGCGCCGCGACAGCGTGTACCCCGTTGGCGCACTTGGTATTACAACGGTCACCGCGAACCTCCTGTGCCGATGATCGAGACTCGTACGTACTCAGCATTCGCACCGGGCGCACCGCAGGTCACGGGTAGCGCACTTCTTCATATCCCGCCTCGCCCGCTTCTGGTTCACTGTGCGGACTCGAATGCGCTGCACCGCACCGGATTTCGGTGGCATCGACGCGTGAAGCAACAATCACGTCGGCGGTAACAGGCCCGACATCCCCCGGCGATCAGGTAGGCTGGACCCATTCCACCGATCCACCACCGGGTCGGTGACACCCTCGGGAATTCCACCGCATCCCTGCTTCCACCGGTTGCCTGCGCGTTCTCGTCTACCCATGCCGCGTTGCCGGCAGCGTTTGGAGGCGCCACCACATGCACCATCGTCGATACCGGCCGACGAGCAGGCCCACGCCCCTGGCGTGGTTCTACCGACTCGACCGTCGGATGCAGGCGGACCTGCTCGCCAATCCGCACGGGTATCTTCCCGATGGCGTGGCGGCCGAGATCGCCTCCCACACGGTGCGTAGCTATCGGGACGAGAAACCGCAGGAGTCTCGTCTGTGGCAGCTGCGCTCGGCGGAAGCCAATCTGCTCGAAGACGAGCGTCTGCGCCTCGACAGGTGGTGGCGTGAGCTGCCGGATGAGGCCAGGGCCGCCCTCGTCACCTGCAGGGACGGCTCGGTGCCGCGCGCATGGCGCGCCACCGTGCTCGACCTGCATCCGGACGGGCTGGGGCCGGGAACAGACCTGGAAGCCGAGTTCAGGATGTCGGGCATCGCGGCCGCCTACATAGAGATGGTCGCGACATGCTGCCTTTGAGGCAGCCCTGACACGGCCTGGAGACAACCCTGCGAAGTTCGCCATGGCGAACACGCGCGAAGAGCACCCTCTCGAAGTTCCGCCGCAGTAGATTGCTGGCCGTGGGTGGTATCCGGTTGGCAAATGGTCGTGGACGATGGCTGGCGTTCGGCGTTTCGATCAGCGTCGCCGCCGCGATGTTCTATGCGCAGGGCACCGATACGTCGTGCTGCGGGCCGACGGCGGCGGCCTCCCAACCGGATCAACCGGCGGCGGCGTCCGCGCCTGCGCCCGCCCACGCCGAGTTGCTGGCTGCCGCCGCACCCGCGGCCGCTCGCGATTTCCAGTTCGCGCTGCCGCCGGGCGCCGCACCCGAGTCCGGTCTGCAGGTCAACACGATCTGGACGGCACGGGCCATCAGCGTGATGTTCCCCGAGATCAAGACCATCGGCGGATACCGTCAGGATCCGCTGAAGTGGCATCCCAACGGTTTGGCGATCGATGTGATGATCCCGGATCACCAGTCCGAGAAGGGCATCGAGTTGGGCAACCAGATCGCCGGTTTCGCGTTGGCCAACGCGAAACGCTGGGGCGTGCTGCACGTGATCTGGCGGCAGGGTCTCTATCCGGGCATCGGCGCGCCGAGCTGGACGGCCGATTACGGCAACGAGACCGCCAATCATTTCGATCACGTCCACATCGCCACAAATGGCGGCGGTTACCCTACCGGCAAAGAAATGTATTTTCTGAATTCAAAGACTTTGGCGAACTGATCGCACCGTTTTCGATTCGTCGCGACCATCAAGATCTCTTGGAGTCAATCCAGACTGGACAATTCATGCGCTTTTCAAGATCGGACAGACGGCGCATCCAATCCGTCTCACCAGTTGGTTCACGGTTCGACAACCAGTATCACCTGCGCTGGACCGCACCCGGAAAGCGACAACAGGCAGACAAAGGTTCGTGACATTTCAATGAGCGCATGAACTCGAACTTCACGGATCTCCGATGAGCGTGAAGTTTGCCCGCTACTCTGAATTCCATTGAGTCTCGCCGATGAAATAGCCAGCGGCGACTCTATTTCGGTGCGTCCAAGGGGGGACGGCTGATCGGAGGTTCGAGGTACCGGACGCGATGACCACAATCCTGGGGTGAGTTCATGGTTGGTGACCCGACACGGCGGTTGTTGTCCATCGATCTGCTCGATGACGACGAGCATGACAGACTCGACGACTGGGGCAACCGGTCCGCCCTGACGAGGCCGGCCGCCCAGCAGAAAACGATCCCGCAACTCTTCTCCGCCCAGGTCACCCGGACGCCGACCGCCCACGCACTGGTGTGTGGCGAACGCGTCTTCACCTACCGCGAATTGGATGAGGCCACCGATCGTCTCGCGATGCGATTGACGCGTAGTGGGTCCGGACCGGGCCAATGTGTGGCGCTCCTGCTGCCCCGCTCAGCCGAAGCCATCATCGCGATTCTCGCCGTGCTCAAGTCAGGGGCGGCGTATCTGCCCATGGATACGGCTCATCCGGATGCACGGCTGCGCTTCATGCTCCATGACGCCAAACCCGTCGCGGCCGTGACGACGTCCGCACTTCATACGCGATTGACCGGGACGGGCATACCTCTCCTCGATATCGACGCATGCGACACCGGCGCAAGCGCGCCCATCCGCCCGCCCGTACCCGACGATCTCGCATACCTGACGTACACGTCGGGCACCACCGGTGTACCCAAAGCTGTCGCGGTGACCCACCGGAACGTCACACAGTTGCTGGAATGTCCACACCCAGAGCTTCCCGCAAGTCCGGGACAGGTTTGGTCGCAATGGCATTCGCTGGTCTTCGATGTGTCGGTATGGGAGATCTGCGGTGCGCTGCTCCACGGCAACCGGCTCGTGGTGGTGCCTGAATCCATCGCGAGTTCGCCACACGAGCTCAATGCACTGCTGGTCCGGGAACGTGTGACCGTGCTGTGCCAGACTCCCTCGTCTGCGGGCATGCTCTCAGCCGAGGGTCTGGACCGGACCGCGCTGGTGGTGGCCGGTGAAGCCTGCCCGGCTGATCTGGTGCAAAGATGGGCGCCCGGGCGCGTGATGCTCAATGCCTATGGCCCGACGGAGGCCACCGTGTACGCCGCGATGAGTTCTCCGCTTTCATCGGATGCCGATCCGGTCCCCATCGGACGGCCGGTCCCCCACGCCGCCGCCTTCGTCCTGGACAAGTTCCTGCGACCGGTTCTCGACGGCGTAATCGGCGAGTTGTACATCGCGGGAGCCGGGGTCGCGGTCGGCTACGCACGCCGCTCCGCTTTGACCGCATCACGATTTGTCGCCTGTCCATTCGGGACCCCCGGGCAGCGGATGTACCGTACCGGCGACCTGGTGCGCTGGGACGACGACGGACACCTGGTGTATCTGGGTCGCTGCGACGAGCAGGTGAAGATACACGGCTACCGCATCGAGCTGGGCGAGGTGCAGGCCGCATTGGCCGGCCTCGACGGCGTGGACCAAGCGGTGGTGACGGTCCGCGAGGACCGCCCTGGCGACCAGCGGCTGGTCGGCTACATCATCGGTGCCGCCGATCCCAGCGCGTCACGCCGCGCACTGGCAGAGCGGCTCCCGGCGTACATGGTTCCCGCCGCGGTGGTGGTGCTCGACTCGCTGCCACTGACGGTGAACGGCAAGCTGGACAAGCGCGCGCTGCCTGCCCCGGACTACCGCGGCGATGCCGGATCGTTTCGCGCCCCCACCTCAGACGTCGAGCGGATCCTCACAGACATTTATTCCGAAGTACTCGGTGTGGACCGGGTGGGCGTCGACGATTCGTTCTTCGCACTCGGCGGCGACAGCATTCTGTCGATGCGGGTCGTCGCGCAGGCCCGTATGCAGGGTCTGCGGCTCCGGCCTCGCGATGTGTTCGTCGAGCAGACGGTTGCAAGGTTGGCTGCAACGGCCACCCTCGTGAGTGGTCAGCGCGAGCCCGGTGAGGACGTTACCGCGCCCGTCACGGCGACGCCGATGATGCGCTGGCTGCAAACCGTGGACGGCCAGGTGGATCAGTTCCACCAAGCAATGGTGTTGCAGGCACCCGCCGACGCTGCAGGCTGTGAGTTCGCCGATGTGGTGGACGTGCTGCAGGACCTGCTGGATCACCACGCCGCGTTGCGGCTCTGCGCGAGTGGGGATGGTCCATCGGCACCGGTACTTGAGGTGGGCGCCGTGCGCGCAGCCGATTGTGTGCAGTCGGTCGACACCCTGTGCGCCGAAACGTTGGCGAAGGCGCGCTCTCGCCTGAATCCGGCTGAGGGCCGCCTGCTCTCGGCGCTGTGGGTACCACATACACACCAGTTGGTCTTGATGATCCACCACATCGGCGTCGATGGGGTGTCCTGGCGAATCCTTCTGGAGGACCTCAACATCGCGTGGGCTCAACGTCGCGCTCACCAGCGGGTGGAGCTGCCCGCCGAGGGGACGTCGTTGGCTCACTGGTCTGCTCTGCTGCAAAAGCACGCATATTCGCCCGAGGTCGTTGCCCAGGCGGGTGCCTGGCAGAAGGTGCTGTCCATCGCGACCCCTCTGCCGGAGACACAACCGGCCGTGGACACCTACGCGACCGCGGGTCATCTGTCTGTGTCGTTGGACTCCGAGACCACCCGGCAGTTGCTCGGCGACGTACCCGCAGCATTCCATGCCGGGGTCGGCGACATCATGCTCATCGCATACGCCCTGGCGTGGAACGAATTTCGAGGTGGTGGCAGCGCCTCGATCACCATCGACGTCGAAGGTCACGGCCGCGACGAAGAACTGGGTGACGTCTTCGGTGAAGACATCGACCTGTCCCGCACCGTGGGCTGGTTCACCACGAAGTATCCCGTGGCCATCACCGTCGCCCCTCTCCGTTGGGACCTCGTACGAGACGGCGCCCCTGCCCTCGGCGCCATGATCAAGTCAGCCAAAGAACAATTGCACAGCCTTCCGGGCACATCGACGTACGGATTGCTGCGTCACCTGAATACCGACGTCGACCTGTCGGGCCCCGAACCCACCATCGGTTTCAACTATCTGGGCCGTGTCGGCGCGGATCACCTGGGCGACCGACTCTGGCGAATCGACCCCGACGGACTGGCCCTCGCCGAGGTCGCTTCCGCGGTGCCGATGCCGCTGATGCACACACTCGAGCTCAACGCAGGCACGCTGCAAGTCGATTCGCCGGCCGGCACGCCGGAGCCGGCACTCCAGGCAGCATGGACGTGGGCACCCTCGGCCGTGGACGAAGCGCAGGTGAAGCGGTTGAGCCAGCTGTGGTTCGAAGCACTCACCGGCATCTGCGCACACGTGAGATCCGGTGGCGGCGGATGGACGCCTTCCGACATCGCACCGGCCGTCCTGACCCAGTCGCAGATCGATCAAATCGCCGAACAGTACCGCGTCGCCGACATCCTCCCCCTGACCCCGCTGCAGCAGGGGCTGTTCTTCCACTCGTTGATCGGCCCGGGTGAGGCTTCGACCGATGTGTACGCGGTGCAGTTGGACATCACGGTGACCGGCCTCCTCGACGCTGATCGCCTGCACGACGCCCTGCTGACCGTGCTGCGACGCCATCCCAACCTCGTGGCACGTTTCTGTGGCGACTTCGACCCGCCGGTTCAGATCATCCCGGACGACCCGGTCATGGCCTGGCGTTACATGGATCTGCGCGAAGACGACCGGCCGCCCGAGGTAGAGATCGAAAAACTCTGCACCGCCGAGCGCGTCGCTGTTTGTCACCTCACTGATCGGCCGGCCTTCCGCGCAGCGTTGATCCGCACCGCGGGCAACCAACACCGATTCGTGATGACGTTCCACCACATCGTTGTCGATGGGTGGTCTCTTCCGATACTCCTCAAGGAGATCTTCGGCGCGTACTTCGAACACCGGCTGCCTGCCCCGAGGCCCTATCGTGACTTCGTTGGCTGGCTTTCCGCTCAGGACCACGACGCTGCGCGTGCAGCATGGCACGAGGTGATGGGCGGATTCGCCAGCCCGACGGTGCTCACTCACCCGGGGCCCCCAGGGCCACGCCGCGCGCACACCTACCATGTGCCCGCCGAAACGACGCGTGCAGTCGGCGATTTGGCCCGCTCCTGCCGCACCACGGTCAACACGGTCCTGCAGGCCGCGTGGGCGCAACTCCTGATGGCGCTCACCGGGCAGCATGACGTCGCGTTCGGAACCGCTGTCTCCGGTCGGCCTGCCGAACTGGCGGGATCAGATTCGCTTGTCGGGCTGTTGATCAACACCATTCCTGTGCGGGCCAATGTCCCACCGACGGCATCTGTCTCAGACCTGCTGGACCAACTGCAGCGCACGCACAACGCCACTGTCGACCATGAATATATGTCACTCAACGAGATTCATCGGATCACCGGTCATGACCAGTTGTTCGACACCCTGTTCGTGTACGAAAGCTACCCCTTCGACGCAGGTGCTTTCGCCGGCACACACGAGTTGGCGATCACCGACTTCACCACCCGGGAACACAACCATTATCCATTGTCGGTCATCGCGATACCCGGTCACGAGTTGGGTCTGCGTGCGGAGTTCGACAGTGTCCGATTCACCGACGACGATATCGAGGAGCTGATCGAACGATTCCTGCGTGTGCTCGCGGCCATGATCGACGATCCGGAACGGAGAGTATCGACGATCGACGTGCTCGGCACCTCCGAGCGTGAGCGGCTCGACAGCTGGTGCCGGCGAGAGCGGCTACGTGGAAAGGGTTCTGGTTCCTCATCGATTCCGGAACGATTCTCCGCACAGGTCGTTCGGACCCCGGATTCGGTTGCGGTCACGTGCGGCGGAGAGTCGCTGACCTATGCAGAGCTCGACGAGACCGCCGATCGATTGGCAAACCTGTTGACCTTGCATGGCGCAGGGCCGGGCACCTACGTCGCCATCATGTTGCCCCGATGCGCACAAGCGATTGTGGCGATCCTCGCCGTGCTCAAGACCGGTGCGGCATATCTGCCCATCGACCCGGTCCTGCCGGACGCACGTGTGCAGTTCATGCTCGATGACACCGCGCCGATCGCCGCGGTCACCAACGATGAGCTGCGCTCCCGGTTCGACGGGTTCGCCGGGGTGGTCGTGGAGGCCGACGATCCGGCCATGTCCCTTCACCCCACCACCGCACTGCTGGCCCCCGCCGCCGATGACATCGCCTACGTCATCTACACGTCGGGCACCACCGGACGACCCAAAGGCGTGGCTGTCACCCATCACAACGTCACTCGGCTCTTCGACGCGCCCTATCCCGGTCTCACGTTCGGGTCTGGCCAGGTCTGGACCCAATGCCACTCGACGGGATTCGACTTCTCGGTGTGGGAGATATGGAGCGCGCTGCTCCACGGAGGGCGGCTCGTGGTGGTGCCCGAGTCCGTCACCAGCTCACCGAGCGACCTCCATGAACTTCTCGTCACCGAACACGTCACCATGTTCAGCCAGACACCGGCCGCTGCTGCGGCTCTGTCGCACACCGGCTTGGAGGATCTGACGCTGGTGGTCGGCGGAGAAGCGTGCCCGAGTGAGGTGGTTCAGCGCTGGGCGCCCAAGCGCACGATGATCAACGGGTACGGACCAACCGAGACCACCGTATTCGCCTCCACCAGTGAGCCTTTGAATCCGTCCTCCCCGGGTGATGTTCCAATCGGCGCACCGGTACCCGGCGCCGCCGTGTTCGTCCTGGACTCGTGGCTGCGTCCGGTCCCACCGGGCGTCGCGGGTGAGGTCTACGTCGCCGGCGGCGGTGTGACCGTCGGCTACGTGCACCGGCCTGGTATGACCGCGTCGCGCTTCGTGGCTTGTCCGTTCGCGGCGGACGGCAGCCGGATGTATCGCACCGGTGACCTCGCTCGCTGGGGAACCGACGGCCAGCTGCGTTATCTCGGGCGTGCCGACGATCAAGTGAAGATCCGCGGCTTCCGGATCGAACTCGGCGAGATCCAATGTGCGCTCGCCGACCTCGACGGGGTCGACCAAGCGGCCGTCGTCGTGCGCGAGGACCAGCCCGGTGACAAGCGACTGGTCGGCTACATCACCGGCACCATGGACCCGGCCGTGGCACGTGAAATGCTTGCCGATCACCTGCCGCCCTACATGGTTCCGGCGGCCGTCCTGCGGTTGGACACGCTACCTGTGACCGTCAACGGCAAACTCGATCAGCGCGCGCTCCCCGTGCCCGGGTACGGCAACACCCGGATTCATCGCCCGCCTGTGACCCGGACCGAGAAGGTGGTCGCGGGCGTCTTCGGCCAGGTGCTCGGTGTAGAGCAGGTCGGCATCGACGACTCGTTCTTCGATCTGGGCGGCGACTCCATCTCAGCCATGCGGTGCGTCGCCGCAATCAACACCGCACTGGATGTCGGAGTCGGAGTGCAGGATTTACTGCAGGCACCGCAGGTTCGCCTGTTGAGCAGGCAGATTGAGGGCGTCGGCGAAACCGACACGTTGGCCGCAGGCGGCGCAACCGTGGAGTCGGTGCACGGATCAGCCGACGTCACCGAGATCCGTGCCGCCGATCTGACACTGGACAAGTTCATCGACGACGCGGCATTGTCCGCGGCGCGGAACTTACCCCGAACCGACGCGAAGATCCGCACGGTGCTGTTGACCGGTGCGACCGGGTTCCTCGGACGATTTCTCGTGTTGGAATGGCTGCAGCGGTTGGAGCCTGTCGACGGGAAACTGGTGTGCCTGGTTCGGGCCGCGTCCGACGCCGAGGCCCGTGTGCGACTTGAAAAGGTGTTCGACTGTGGTGACCCGCTGTTGCTCAATCGCTTTCGGCAGTTGTCGACGAACCGCCTGCAGGTGGTGGCCGGCGACAAGAGCGCAGCAGCACTGGGCCTCGACCAGGAGACCTGGACCGAGTTGGCTGCGTCGGTCGATCTGGTCATCGACTCCGCGGGCTTCGTCAACGGCATCCTGCCGTACCGGGAGTTCTTCGGCCCCAACGTCGCAGGCACCGCCGAGGTGATCCGGTTCGCACTCACCACAAAACTCAAGTCCTACGCCTACGTGTCGACCGCCGATGTGCGCCAACAGATCGATCCCGCGGCCTTCACCGAGGACGCCGACATCCGCGTCATCAGCCCGAGCCGGCAGATGGACGCCGGCTATGCCAGCGGATACGGCAACAGCAAGTGGGCCGGCGAGGTCCTGTTGCGCGAGGCGCACGACCTGTGCGGACTCCCGGTGCGAGTGTTCCGCTGCGACATGATCCTCACCGACACGACGTATTCCGGTCAGCTCAACCTGCCGGACAACTTCACCCGGATGGTGTTGAGCGTCGTGTCAACCGGTTTGGCGCCGGCATCGTTCTATCAACTGGACAACACCGGTGAGCGGCAACGTGCCCACTACGATGCGCTCCCCGTCGGGTTCGTGGCGGAGGCGATCAGCACGCTCAGCGTCGGCGCAGTCGACGGATTCGAGACCTACCACGTGATGAATCCTCATGACGACGGCGTCGGAGCCGACCAGTACGTCGACTGGCTGATCGAGGCCGGCTATCCGATCCGGCGCATCGCTGACTTCGCTGAATGGTTGCGGCGCTTCGAAACCGCGCTCCGTTCCCTTCCTGAGCGGCAGCGCCAACATTCGGTTCTACAGATCCTCACCGCACGTCACGACCTGGCTCAGGGCGCCGACCTACAGGCCCCTGAGCCCACGCTCGGCTCGTACGGACCCACCGACCGGTTCCGCGCCGCGGTCCGTGAACACCGGATCGGCGGGGAGGGTGACATTCCCCACGTGACACCGCAAATCATCATCAAATACGTCGCCGATCTGCAGCGCCTGGGGCTGCTCGATGCCCACCCCACATCCGCACCGCGGTCCGCGTAGTCGCACACCTCCGCGATTGTGAAACGTCAGCGAAAAATCGGCCGAAATATCGCAGAGGTTTCACACTCGCGGAGTTTCTGCTGAGTAGAACTGGCCAGAAATTGTCAGCAAACCACCTCGGATTGCTGTCTTTCCTTTTCTGAAAGTTCGCTGGGAGAAGCGTCGTCGAGTCTGCGCAGCGGAATGCATTTCTCACGTCGAAAACTCCCGCCGGCGCATGTCACCCCGGCAACCGAATACGTCGTGACCGCGTCAAGTTTCTTGATATCAAGCCTTGTGAGCTGCGGATTCTTGTCGTACCGTCAACCAGGTTGATTAGTAGAACTAGGGGGTTTCCGTCAGCTCCTGCCGCCGCACATCGAAAGGGTCACGAATGCAGCGGTTTTCGGTCGGAGGACGACTGAGGCAACGCTGGATGTTTCTGGTGGCGATCGTGGTGATCGTGGTCGCCGGTTTCACCGTGTACAGGCTCCACGGGGTTTTCGCCTCGCAGGACGTCACGTCCACGCCCAGTAATTCCGCCAATGAGATCGTTCAGTTCAACCCGAAACACGTCGTCATGGAGGTCATGGGCCCGCCAGGCGCGGTAGCCACCGTTACGTATCTGGACGTCGATGCCCAGCCGCAGCGCGCTGACAATGTCCCGCTGCCCTGGACCTACGACACGACCACCACCCAGCCCGGGGTGTTCGTCAACGTCCAGGCCCAGGGCGACCGCAGCTCGATCGGGTGCCGCATCACGATCGATGACGACGTCAAGGACGAAAGGTGGGTCAATACCGTGGACGCCTACACGTTTTGTCTGGAGAAGTCCGGATGAGCGCGCGGTTCTCGGTACCGGCGATTCCGGACCTGATCCGGCGGTTCTCTGTTCTCATCGCGCTGTTCTGGCTGGGCCTGGCAGTCGTGACGAACGTGTTCGTGCCCCAGCTGGAAACCGTCGCCGAGGCCCACAACGTCTCGTTGAGTCCGCAGGACGCGCCCTCGTTGCAAGCCGCCAAGCGCATCGGCGAGGTGTTCGACGAATTCGATTCCGACAGTTCGGCAATGATCGTCCTGGAGGGTGACGAGCCGCTGGGCGACGAGGCGCATCGCTACTACGACGGCCTGATCGACAAACTGTCGAAGGACACCAAGCACGTCGAACACATCCAGAACTTCTGGGGGGATCCGCTGACCGCGGCCGGCTCTCAGAGCCAGGACGGCAAGTCCGCGCTGGTACAGATCTACCTGGCCGGAAATCAGGGTGAATCGCTGGCCAACGAGTCGGTCGACGCCGTGCGGGCCATCGTCGACGACACGCCTCCGCCACCGGGACTGCGGGCGTATGTCACCGGCGCCGCTCCGCTGGTCACCGACCAGTTCGAGGTCGGCAAACAGGGCACGCTGAAAACCACCCTGCTCACTCTCGGCGTGATCGCGGTGATGCTGTTCTGGCTCTACCGCCGCGTCACCACGGTCCTGGTGGTCATGTTCACGGTGATGATCGAGCTGACGGCCTCCCGAGGGGTCGTCGCGGTGCTCGCGAACGCAGGCATCATCGACCTCTCGACGTATTCGACAAACCTGTTGACACTGTTGGTGATCGCCGCAGGCACCGACTATGCGATCTTCATCCTCGGCCGGTTCCACGAGGCCCGCTATGCCGAGCAGGACCGCCTCACCGCGTTCACCACCATGTACCACGGCACCGCGCACGTGATCCTGGGGTCGGGCCTGACGATCGCCGGTGCGGTGCTCTGCCTGACCTTCACCCGGTTGCCCTACTTCCAAAGTCTCGGTGTCCCCGCGGGCATCGGCGTCCTGGTGGCGGTCGTGGCAGCGCTGACACTGGCGCCCTCGATCCTCATCATCGGCAGGCACTTCGGCCTGTTCGAACCGAATCGGCCTCTGCGGACCAAGAATTGGCGGCGCATCGGCACCGCAATCGTACGGTGGCCCGGACCCGTTCTGGTGGTGACCATCGCGGTGGCGCTGATCGGACTCCTGGCTCTCCCGCAGTACACCACGAGTTACAACACCCGGCCGTACCTGCCCGCCACCGCCCCGGCCAACGTGGGGTACACAGCGGCGGAACGCCACTTCTCCGAGGCCCGTCTGAACCCCGAACTGATGATGATCGAGGCCGATCACGACCTGCGTAATCCCACCGACATGATCTTGCTGGAGCGGGTCGCCAAGGCTGTGTTCCACACCGACGGCATCGCGCAGGTGCAGTCGATCACGCGGCCACTCGGAACACCGTTGGACCACACCTCGATTCCGTTCCAGATCAGCACCGGCAACGCATCGCAGATCAACAATCTGCCCTTCCAGCAAGCGCGAGGGGACGATCTGCTCAAGCAGGTCCAGGTGATCAACGACGGCATCGATGTGCTGCGTCAGCAGTATGCGCTGCAGGAACAGT
The DNA here is from genome assembly GCF_001457595.1 of Mycolicibacterium smegmatis. Classification (GTDB taxonomy): domain Bacteria; phylum Actinomycetota; class Actinomycetes; order Mycobacteriales; family Mycobacteriaceae; genus Mycobacterium; species Mycobacterium smegmatis. The sequence goes on from NZ_LN831039.1 coordinate 3,845,674, forward strand.
CCGGGGCCATCACCCACGAACAGTCCGAGGCATTCAAGAAGACCGTCGCCACCGCGCAGGATCTACGCGACAAGATCGCCAACTTCGACGACCAGTTCCGTCCGCTGCGCAACTACTTCTACTGGGAGCCACACTGCTTCGACATCCCGATGTGCGCCGCGATCCGGTCGGTGTTCGACTCCCTCGACGGAATCGACGAGTTGACCGACCAGTTGGCCAGCGTGTCCGGCAGCATCGCCAAACTCGATGAACTGCAACCGAAACTGCTCGCGCTGATCCCGCCACAGATCGCCAACCAGGAAGCCAACCGTGATCTGACGATGTCGAACTACGCGACCACCACCGGTCAGAACGCACAGGCCGAGGAGTCGCTGGAAAACTCGACGGCGTTGGGTCAGGCGTTCGACGCGGCGAAGGTCGATGACTCGTTCTATCTACCGCCGGAGGCGTTCACCAACCCCGAGTTCCAGCGCGGCCTGAAGCTGTTCCTGTCGCCCGACGGCAAAGCGGCCCGGCTGATCATCACCCACGAGGGGGATCCCGCGTCACCAGAGGGCATCTCGCACATCGAGGCCATCCGGCACGCAGCCAAGGAAGCCGTCAAGGGCACTCCCCTGGCCGGGTCGAAGATCTATCTCGCAGGCACCGCGGCCACCTACAAGGACATCGCCGACGGCGCCGAATACGACCTGATGATCGCGGCGATCGCTGCACTCACCCTGATCCTGTTGGTGATGATGTTCGTCACCCGCAGCCTGGTCGCCGCACTGGTGATCGTGGGAACCGTGGCATTGTCGCTGGGCGCCTCGTTCGGGTTGTCGGTGCTGATCTGGCAGGACCTTTTCGGCATCGAATTGTTCTGGATCGTGCTGGCGCTGGCGGTGATCCTGCTGTTGGCCGTGGGGTCCGATTACAACCTGCTGCTGATATCCAGACTCAAGGAGGAGATCGACGCGGGCGTCAACACCGGCATCATCCGCGCCATGGCCGGTTCCGGGTCGGTGGTCACCGCGGCAGGGCTGGTGTTCGCGGCCACCATGGCCTCGTTCCTGTTCGCCGACCTGCGGGTGCTCGGGCAGATCGGGACGACCATCGCACTGGGTCTGTTGTTCGACACGCTGATCGTGCGCTCGTTCATGACACCGTCGATCGCCGCGCTGCTCGGCCGGTGGTTCTGGTGGCCGCTGCGGGTACGCCCGCGCCCGGCCAGCCAGATGCTCCGGCCGTACGGTTCTCGCTCGGCGGTCCGGCAGCTGCTGCTGTGGGAGGACGATGATCCGGCCGTGGCACCAGTGCGCAAGTGAGAGAGAGGAATAGAAATGATCTGGGGTGATCTCACGATTCTGGCCGGGGTCATGATCGTGGTGTTCGGCGCATGCATGTTCGTCTACGTGAGCCGGCTGGAAAAGCGCCCGCCCGCCGCGCTGGGCGAGCAGGTGGGCGCCCACAAGGCCGTGCTGGCCAAACTGCGCAAGCGTCAGCCGCTGACCCGCGACGAGTACGACTACGCCACCGAACTGGTCACCGACGTCCGCTCGCCGCTGGCGTACGCGCTTCCCGGAGTCATGTTCAGCATGGGGTTCTTCTACGTGGTCGGATGCCTCTACGAGCTGCATGTGCACGGCGGTGATCCGTCGTTCCGTACGTTCGTCGGCCTCTTTCCGATGCTCAGCTCCGTCAACATCGCCGCTCAGTTGCGTCGCGTCGCGGGGTTGAAAGGCAAACTGCGGGACGCCACGGTGCTCGACGACGACACCGCGCCTGTGATGACTCCGGCCGGCCGGCACAGCGCCCCGACGGGGGCGTGAACAATTCGCGTAGTCGGCTACTCGTGAGCGCGGCCCGAGGAAACACATAGCGTTTTCTCGACGGTGAAAATGTTCATCGCCGCCGCGCAGCCCTTGCTGTGCCTCACGAACTCATCTGGCCGAAGGGATCATTCGATGAGTACACCGACAAAAACCAACAAACGCTCGAGCCTGACGAAGTACGAGGCGATCGGCTCGACCGGAGACCCGACGACCGCCGAGTCGTTGATCGTGGCGACCGAGTACGAGTCGTTGATCGTGGCGACCGAGTACGAGTCGCCGAACGGCCTGGATCTCAACAACACCGACCCGGACCAACGCCGAGGTCGCCGCGCGTGGGTTGGTCGAACATGCCGAGCCCGGATCGACCGGTTCTGAGGAGGACGAGTCCGCGCCCGCGCTGCTCGACGCCATCGTCGGAAGCTATCCGGAACTCGAAGAGGTCGCCGAGGTCATCATCGGCGCCGACAACCGGGTCCGCGTCGCCAACACCACCGTGTACCCGTGGCGGGCCATCTGCGCACTGCAGATCACCGCCGCCGACAACCGCCGATTCATCGGGACGGGGTGGCTGATCAGCCCGCGCACCGTGATCACCGCCGGGCATTGTGTCTACATGCACGACGCGGGCGGCTGGGCCAGGTCGATCAAGGTGATCCCGGGCTGCAACGACGGCAGCGAGCCGTTCGGAAGCTACACCGGAACCGTGCTCCGCAGCGTCACCGGATGGACGTCAAGCAAGAACCGCGAACACGACTACGGTGCGATCATCCTGCCGTCCTCGTCACGTCCGGGAGGGCAGACCGGAACGTTCGGCCTCGCGGTGAGAAACGATGGGTTCCTGATGAATTCGGCACTCAACCTGTCCGGCTATCCCGGTGACAAGGGCGGCCGCCAGCAGTGGTTCATGGCGCAGCCCCCAAGCGGGTGTCGGACCGGGTGATCACCTATGACATCGACACCATGGGCGGGCAGAGCGGCTCACCGGTCTGGGTGCTCGAAAACGGCCAGCGTTACGGGGTCGGAGTGCACACCAACGGGAGTTCCTCCGGTAACTCGGCCACCCGCATCAACACCGCCGTGTTCAACAACATGGTGAACTGGAAGAACGCGGGGCTCTGAAATCTCCGTGGTCATCGTTGTTTTCGAGGATTCCGCCGGTCGCCCGCTGGCTGATGCCGTGGTCAGCATCGCCAGTGCGCCCGGCGAGATCCGCGATATCGGCATGGTCACCGACGAGCACGGCGAGATCGCGCTCGGTGACGCCGACGATGGGATCTACGATTTCGCGGTGTTCTCGGCCGGTACGTCACACCGTGTGTCGGCCCGGATCACCGGTTCGGATTCGCGGGTCACCGTCGTCGTGCAGTGACGTCGCGCGTTCGCCAGACCCGTCACGTCGCGACATGTAGCAGCTCGCTCAGCCCGGTGCGGTGCATCATCTCGGCCTTCAACCGGTCAAGCACCGTGAACCCGACCTGGCCGCCGTCATCGGACGGGTCGACATGCACGCGGAAGGGCCGCTTGCCGAACGGGGCGTCTACGACCGCGACGACCGCGTCGGCCACGGTGGTGGGATCGGCCTCCGGTGGGACCAACTCGTTGAACGCCTTCTGGATGCGCTCCCCGTAGCCGGTATATGGGCCCGCCTCGTACGCGGCGGCCACATCCTCATCCCCCGGCACAGCGGCATTCGCAAACTGATTGGTGCCGGACGTGAAGGCCCCTGGCACGATGATGGACGTTTCGACGCCCCACAGCGTCAACTCCCGGGCGTAACTGACCGCCAACGCATCCATCGCGGCCTTCGCGGCGAAGTACGGTCCCAGATACGGTGGCGTGCCCCCGGCCGCACTGCTGCTCGACATCCACAGCAACAGCCCGCGGCGCCGGGCGCGCATGTGCGGCAGCACTGCACGGTTGACGCGCTGGGTGCCGACGACATTGATGTCGTACAACTGGGCCATCTGCTCGGCGGTGAACGCCTCGGCGGGGCCGAACGACATATGCCCGGCGTTGTGCAGGACCACGTCGACCCGCCCCGACTCCCCCAGCACGTGGTCGATCGCCGCATTCACCGACTCCTGGGAGCCGACGTCGAGTTCCACCGACCGCAGATCCACGCCGTTCGTCTGCGCGAAGCCGGCGATGGCAGCCACCTGCGCCGCGTTGTGTCCGGCCGTGCCACGCATCGAGGCGTAGACCGTGTACCCGGCCATGGCCAGCGCCTCGGCCGAGATCCGGCCGAATCCACTTGCCGCACCGGTGATCAGGACGACATTCGGGGTCACGCCGAGGCACCGTGCTGTGCGTGCGGGTCCGCGGCGTTCAAGATCGACACCACGTGGTCGTAGTCGCCGCGGGCCTCGCCGTAGCGCAGGAACTTCGCCTGCTCGACCAGGATCTCGTGGGCATCCGGTTCGGCTTCGAGCAAGGTCATCACGTCGGCGATGAAAACGTCGAGCGGCACGCCGTTCTCGTCCTCCTCGTGTCCGGGCATCAGTTGTGTGCGCACAGACGGCGGCACCAGTTCCACGACCTTCACACTGGTGTCCGCGAGCTGCATGCGGATCGATTCGCTGAGCATGTGGATGGCGGCCTTGGAGGCGTTGTAGGTGGGCGTCACGCCCAGCGGTGTGAAGGCCAGACCTGAACTCACGGTGACGATCGTGGAATCCGGCTGCGCCTGAAGATGTTCGACGAACGCCGCGATCAATCTGATGGGTCCCAGCACATTCGTCTCGACGGTGGCCTCGGCCGTGGCCAGGAAGGTCTCCGGCTGGTGCCAGTCCTCGACGCGCATGATCCCGGCCATGGTGACCAGGACGTTGAGGTCGGGGTGGTCGCTCAGCACCTGGTGTGCGGCGGCCGCGATGCTGGCGGGATCGGTCGTGTCGATGACGACGCCTCCCAGGTCGGGGTGCTCGGCGGTGATCCTGTCCAGCTCGGGGGTCCGGCGCCCGCCGATGATGACGGTGTTGCCCTTGTCCCGTAGTGCCAATGCCAGTGCCAGACCGATGCCGCTGGTGGATCCAGGGATGAAGATGGTGTTTCCTGAGATCTTCACTGAGTTCTCCTCGTGCCAGATGGGTCGGTGGTCACGCCGGAGTCGGCGTGCCCGAAACAGATTCGAGCTCTTCGATGGCCGCGGCCACGCCCGCGCCGTACGCCGGATCGGCCTTCGCGCAGTGTCCGACCCACCGCTGTTGAATCTCGGCGGGCACCCCGCGCATGGCCCTGGCGGTGTTGCCGAACAACCTGCGCTGCTCGTCGGGTGTCATCAGCCGGAACAGATTTCCGGGCTGTGTGTAGTAGTCGGCGTCGTCCTCGCGGAAGTTCCAGTTGCGCGCCGAGACGTCACCGAGCGGCTCCGGCGGGTATGCATAGGCCGGCTGCTCCTGCCATTCCCCGTAGCTGTTGGGCTCGTAGCCCAAGGTGCTGCCGTAGTTTCCGTCGACACGCATGGCGCCGTCACGGTGATAGCCGTGCACCGGGCACCGGGCGGTGTTCACCGGGATCTGGTGGTGGTTGATCCCCAGCCGGTAGTTCTGTGCGTCGTTGTAGGAGAACAGCCGGCCCTGCAGCATCTTGTCCGGTGAGAAACCGATTCCCGGCACGATTCGCGCCGGGGAGAATGCGGCCTGCTCCACCTCGGCGAAGTAGTTGTCCGGATTGCGGTTGAGTTCCCACTCGCCCACCTCGATCAACGGGTAGTCGGCGTGCGGCCAGACCTTGGTCAGGTCGAACGGGTGGTACGGCACCGTCGCGGCGTCGGATTCCGGCATGATCTGTACGCACAGCTTCCAGCGCGGGAAGTCGCCACATTCGATGGCCTCGTACAGGTCACGCTGATGGCTCTCGCGGTCCGTGCCGATGAGCGCCTCGGCTTCGGCATCCGTGAGGTGGCCGAGTTCCTGTTGGCAGACATGGTGGAACTTGACCCAATGCCGCACACCCTCGGCATTGACGAAACTGTAGGTGTGCGAGCCGAACCCGTGCATACGGCGGTAGGACGACGGGATTCCCCGGTCTCCCATCGTCATGGTCACCTGGTGCAGCGATTCCGGCAGCAGGCTCCACCAGTCCCAGTTGTTGTGCGGGCTGCGCAGATTGGTGCGGGGGTCCCGCTTGACGACGTGGTTGAGGTCGGTGAACTTCAGTGGGTCACGGATGAAGAACACCGGGGTGTTGTTTCCGACCAGGTCCCAGTTGCCCTCCTCGGTGTAGAACTTGACCGCGAACCCGCGGATGTCACGCTCGGCGTCGGCGGCGCCGCGTTCACCGGCCACGGTCGAGAACCGCACGAACAGGTCGGTCTGCTTGCCGATTTCGGAGAACAGTTTGGCCGTGGTGAACCGGGTGATGTCGCCTGTGACGGTGAAGGTCCCGTACGCGCCGGACCCCTTCGCGTGCATGCGGCGTTCCGGGATGACCTCCCGGTCGAAGTGGGCCAGTTTCTCCAGGTACCACACATACTGCAGCAGCATCGGGCCACGTGGGCCTGCGGTGATCACGTTGTTGTTGTCGACGACGGGCGCGCCTGCGATCGTCGTCAACTTGCCGTTCGACGATGTGCCGTTCGTCTCGGGCGCGGCCCCGTTACCGTTGGTGGTCACTTGCTCTCCTCTTCGACGGTCGATCGCGGTCATTCGACTCAACCAGCGGCCCGTGCTCGATTGCGCCCGTGTCACCCCGGGGCGCTGACGCCAGGGGTTTCCCGGGGTGCACGGACCTACGGTGGCGGCAGTTCGCGGCTGCGTAGCTCCTTGCGGGATGCGACGCCGAGCTTGGAGAAGATCTTGCTCAAATGCCATTCGACCGTGCGCGCACTGATGAACAACTGCGCCGCGATCTCGGAATTGGTCCGGCCCTCGGCGGCCAATCGGGCGATGTGGCTCTCCTGGCCCGTCAGCTCGACCACTGGTCCCCCGTCGCGCCTGCGTACGGCCTCCCCGGTCGCTTCGAGTTCGCGCCGGCACCGATCGGCGAACCCTTCTGCGCCCATCTCGCTGAACATCTCCTCAGCACGGTGCAGCGCAGCGCGGGCATCCATCCGCCGCCCTTGTCGTCGTAGCCATTCCCCGTACACCAGATACGTGCGGGCCAGGTAGACGACGGCGGTGCTGCCCTCCAGATGCGCGATGGCGCTGCGGTATTCCGCCTCGGCCTCCGATCCCTCGGTCAGCAACGCCCGTGCACGTGCCGCAAGGCCCAGCGCGGTGGTGGTCCCGCCGGCCTCGGCACGTTCGACCAGCCGGGTGAGCGCCTCCCCCGCCGCTGCCGTCTCGGCGCTTCGCGAAGCCGCCTCGATCAACTCCACGAGCACGAGGTTCGTGATGCCGATGTCGTCGTACGCCAGCGCGGCCCGGCAGCAGTTGAGCGCCTCGCCGTACTGGCCGAGGCTGTTGTGCAGTACCGCCGATGCGAACATGGCGGCGCCCACCGAGTAACCGTGGCCGTGGACCTTGTCCGCATCCTCGGTGATCGCCACGACGATTTCGCGTGTCGCCTTCTCCTGCCCCTGAAAGGCGGTCAACAGGGCGGTACCGACGCCGAGTTGAGGGCCGCCGATCGCTGTGGCGATGGCCTCTGCCTCGGAAAGGTGCGCCGCGGCGTCCGCCAACCGTCCGGAGAAGATCTCCGCCGTCGCGAGCGCACCGAGGGCCGGCGGAAGCGTGGCCAGTGCGCCGGCACCGGCGAGCAGCGCGTGCTGGCGCAGCGCGAGAGTTTCGAAGGCGTCGAAATCGAAGAGCTCCAGACAGATTCGCGTCGCCATGTCGTAATACTGCGGCTCCGCCGTTGCGTCGGCGTCGAGGCGTAGGAACTCCTGCATGGCCTTCTTCAACGACACGGCCCCGTCCACATATCCGTCGAGCATCCGAACGATCAGCCCGCACAGCAGGACATCAACCGCCCGCTGCGGCACGAGGGGCCCGACAAGCGGTCGGGCCGCGCCCGCGACGGACACTGCACTGGTCGTCGGGCCCGACATCCGGCCCGCCTGGATCGCCGCCGACAGCGCCTCGAACACGTTCTCGCGGGCGAGTTCTGGGGCTGCATCGGCCAGTCGCCCGGCGGTCTGCATCAGCAGCGGCACCGCATCTGCGGGGCGGGCCACCGCTCTGGCCCGCAGCCGGTCGATTCTGGCGGTCGTCAGGTCGTCGTCGGTCATCCGCCGGGCATCCACCAGCAGTGCCGCCGCCGACTGCGGCGCACCGGTGTCGAGTTTCGCCTGCGCGGCAGCGAGCGCACGCTCGACCCGCACCTGAGGGTCCGGGGTCAGACTGGATGCGAACGCCAGGAACGCCGCGGCCGCCGCGACCCCTCCCCGTTTGCGGGCGTCCCCGGCCGCGCTCTCCAACTGCGCGGCGACGTGCTCGTCGGGTCCGGCGGACGCGTGCCCCAGATGCCAGGCGAGGTGCTCGGTAGCGGAGGGCCCGTCGATGACGGCCGCCAGGGCCCGATGCGCCCTGCGGCGCTCGGCGGTACCGGCGTTTCGGTAGACCACTGACCGAATCATGGGGTGGCGAAAGCACACCCGACTGTCGATCGAGATGAGATCGGCATCGACGGCCATATCCGCTGCGTCTTCGGGAAGACCGAGGTGGTCGGCAGCACCGGCCAACCATCGCGGGTCACCGGTGGGGTCTGCGGCGGCCACCAACAGCAGCGTCGTGGCGTGTGCGGGCAGATCGGCGAGGCGTCGATCGAAACTTCGTCGCAGCCGGCCGGCGAGCTGGTCGGCGTTCGCGAGCCCGAACCCGCCGGCCAGTTCCGCCGGTGTGAACACCCGGTGCAGCTCCAGTAGCGCCAGCGGGTTTCCGCGGGATTCGGCGAGAATGTTCTCACGCACCTGCTCGTCGATCTCCCCGGGCATCGTCCTGGTGAGCAGCGCCCGGGCGTCGTCGTCGGCGAGCCCGCGCAGTTGAAGTTCGGCGAGGCCGTTGAGGATTCGGTCCTCGCGTCGTTGGCACGCGGCAAACACGATCAGCGTCGGGTCGGCGTCCAGACGCCTGGCCGCGAAGGCCACCGCACGGAGTGACTCGGCGTCGACCCATTGCGCGTCATCGATCACACAAAGGGTCGGGCGTTCGGCCGATGCCTCCGACATCAACGTCAAGAGCGCAAGCCCGACGATCAACCGGTCCGGTGGGTCGCCGTCGGCCACGCCCAGCGCCACCTGCAGTGCGCGCTGCTGCGGCACAGGCAACCGGTCGAGGCGGTTGAGCAGCGGGGTGCACAGCTGGTGCAATCCGGCATAGGCCAGCTCCATCTCGGATTCGGAGCCACGGATCCGCAACACCCGGAAGTCGGCCGCGCGGGCGATCAGGTAGTCGAGGATGGACGTCTTCCCGACGCCAGGGTCGCCGCGCACGACGATCGTCGCGCTGTGCCCGCCACGTGCCTGGCTTAGCAGCCGCGCGAGCTGTTCCTGTTCACGATGTCTTCCGAGCAGACGGCGGGGACGGATTCCGGTCATGCCGGCATGAACGTACGTTCCGCGAAAATCGATGTCAGCCGGTCGCACCGACTTCGCGCCGGCCGCACCCCGTTCACTCCGTCCAGGGTGCCGTCAGCCCGGCAGAGCGTTCGACGTGATGAGGCCGACGAAGTTCCCGCGGCGGAAGTCGGGGTCGAAATGCGCCAGCACGTCGTCGTTCATGGTCCCGAACGTGGTCTCCGGTCGGTGCCGCATGCCCTCGTTGAACGCGTTCAGGATGCCGTCGGCGAAGTTGACCCGCGGATGGACCGCCAGAATCTCCTGGATCTCGGAGGAGTTGAGCGCGTCGAGCCCGAGTCCCAGCACGTCTGTCTCGACCCCCGCGGTGACGAGCGCGATCTCAGGCTCCATGCGGTCGGGAATGCCGGGGGTGGTGTGCAGCGCGATCCCGAGCCACACCTGCCTGGCCTCGCGCTCCGAGAATCCGTGGCCCAGCAGGAACGAGCGTGCGGTGTCAGCGCCGTCGAGCTCGAAGCGCTGGTCGGTGCTGCCGTATTTCTGTGTCAGGCCGAGGTCGTGGAACATCGCGCCGATGTAGAGCAGTTCAGGGTCCGGCACCAACCCGCGCCGTGTGCCCTGCAGGCTGCCCCACAGGTACACCCGCCGCGAATGGTGGAACACCAGGTCATCAGCGACGTCGCGGACGAGCTCGGTGGCCTCACGGGTGAGGGCGGAATCCGGAATCGCTACGCCGGCAATATCTTCGGCCATCGTTTATGCCTTTCGTGACACCACAGGGGCGTTTGACGGGACGCGGGCGGCGGTCGCCTGATCGCCGTTCCATCGTCCGGCCGACGGGACGCGATCCGCGCCCGTGTCACCCCCGGGTCGCGGCACGGGTGTCCTCAGGTGTGGCGATCTCGGAGAGGAACTGTTCGAAGGTGGTCGGGGTCCGCGTTTCGTCGTTGCGGGGTTCGCGCATGATGATTCGGCGTTCGGCGACGTCGAGAGTCATCTGGGTGGTGCCGCTCGCCATGTGTTCGGAGAATCCGGCCGCCAGGAGATCGTCGTGCATCGTCTGTGCGTCGATCTCCTGACGCAGCGGTGGTGCGTTTGCGGACGGTCTCACCGGTCGCCATGAGCTCGGTCCGTGCGCGCTCGGCGAAGCCGGCCATTCCCATCGACTCGAACATGTCGAGCGCAATGCGCAGCTGTGTGCGGGCGTCGGTGCGTCGGCGTTCCCGGCGCAGCCATTCGCCGTAGACCAGGTGGGCTCGAGCGAGATCGGTGCGCAGGCGCGTGCGGCAGCCTCCACGAGTTCCAGCGCGGCCCACGTCGACAACGCCATGTCGATCTGGCCTGCCGCGCGTTCGGCCGGCGGCAGCGCGGCCGGGTAGTCACCGATGCCGTTGTGCAGCAACGCTTCGGAGTACTCTGCGGTGCTCAACCAGATTCCTTCACCGCGCGCCATGACATCCGCCATTGTGGATTCGATCATTGTCAACGTTTCGGCCCGTTGACCGCGCGTGGCCGCGAGCTGGACACCGGGTTTGGTGGCGAGCGCGTCTCCGGTTGCCTCTGTCACGGTCTTCAGCTCCTGAAGCAGCGCCGCCGCGGCGCCGAGCTCACCGGAAAGGGTGAGCCATACCGCACGCGAACCGAGCGCGAGCGGCAGCTCCGCCAGCGCACCCGCAGTGCGCGCGAGCTCGATATGCCGTGCCGACAGCACATCCCAGCTTTCGTCGTCCCAGATGTGCAGTGCCGCAATACCTGCCAGCCACAGAAAGCGACGTTCGCCGTCGGCTACGCCATGTCGTGCGCTGCTGACGGCGCGCCGCAGGGTGGGCACCGCCGCCGCATATCCGTCGGTGAAATATGTCGAGAACCCCTCTAGCAGAAGGGCAGTCAGCGTTTCCCGTGGCGGTATCGAGGAGGTCCGCGCCGCACGGGCCACATCTCGCACGCCGCCGCCGACTGCGAGTCGGCCCGCGAAGATCGCGGCCTGCAACGCTTCGAGGTATGTGGTGCGGGACAACTCGGCATCGACGGCCTCCAGCCGCCGGGCGGCCTTGAGCAACAGCGTCGGGGCATCACTGCCCCGGTCGGTGACGTAGGCCAGCTGCGCGCGGACCAGGTCTGCGCGGGCGCCCAGGTGGTCGGTGAGCGGGCCGCCCTCGACCACGGCCAGCAGGTCTGCGGCGGCCTCGAACGCGCCGGCCTGTGCCTTCGACGAGGACGCAGCCAATGCACGCTCGGCGCGCAGGACCGGATCGAGCGTCAGCATCGTCGCGCGCTCCAAGAACGCAGCCGCGGCGGCCAGCCCGCCGCGGGCCTGTGCACGACTGGCGCATCGTTCGAGTTCCGCCGCGACCGCCTCGTCGGGGCCCGCTGTGGCCTGCGCCCGGTGCCAGGCACAACGGTCGGGGTCACGCTCCGAGTCGGTCACCTCGGCCAGGGCACGGTGTGCCAACAGCCGGTCTCGCAGCGTCGCCGACCGGTAGATCGCCGAGCGCACGAGCGGGTGACGGAACCGCACGCGGATACCGAACTCGGCCAACCCGTCGGCCGTCGCGGGTTCGCCGGCGTCGGCGTCGATGCCCAGGCGGGCCGCGGCCCGCCACATCAGCGTCGGATCACCGGTCGGCTCGGCCGCGGCGATCAGGAGCAGCCGTCTGGTGTGCTCCGGCAGTGCGGCCATCCGGCGCTGGAAGCTCTCCTCGATGCGGCCCGACAACCGCACCGCACTGGGAATTCCGAAGCCGCCCGCCAACTCCCGGTCGGTCAGGTCACGCGGCAGCTCCATCAGAGCCAGCGGGTTTCCCCGGGTTTCGGCGATGATCTGATCGCGAATCCGCTCGTCGAGCGGTGCGTTCCACACCGAGTCCATGAGCGCCGCGGCGTCCGCGTGGGGCAACCCGGCCAGTTCCAGCGTCGGCAGTTTCGCGATCTCGGGGTCGGGGGTACGGGTGGCCATGATCAGCGCGATGGGATCGGCGCCCAGCCGGCGTGCCACGAACGAGAGCACCCGGACCGATGCGCTGTCCAGCCACTGCACGTCATCGATGAGGCAGACCAGAGGCTGCTCCTCGGCGACGTGGGACAGCAGACTCAGCGCGGCCAGCCCGATCAGCAGCCGGTCGGGCGCAGTTCCCGCATTCAGGCCGAATGCGCTGCCCAGGGCCTCGCGTTGCGGATCCGGTAGATGATCGAGCCGGTCCAGCATCGGCATGCACAGCTGCTGCAGGCCGGCGTAGGCGAGTTCCATCTCGGATTCGATCCCCGCGGGCCGGATCAGCCGGTACCCCTCGGCTCGGCCGGCCACGTACTCGATCAATGCCGATTTGCCCACGCCCGGATCGCCACACACCACCAGTGCGCTGCCCGAGCCAGCACGGGCCGAGCGCAGGACGTCGTCGAGCACGCGGGATTCGGTTCGCCGGTCAATTAACTCCATTGACCATGAATGGTCTCATTTCCGACGAGTTGATGCTGGACATCACCGATCAGCGCTTTGCTACTCGCTGGATGGCGCGGCAAGACTAGTGCGTACCCGGCGGCGTCCTCGATGCAGGCGGGACATCACCGTGCCGATCGACACGCCCGTGGCCTCGGCGACCTGCTTGTAGGACAGCCCCACCACGTCCGCGTAGTAGATGGCCATCCGGTAGGTCTCGGGCAATGCCCGGATCGCCGCGGTGAGCCGTCCGTCGGGAATGGACTCCAGCACGGCGGCCTCGGGGGTGCGCCACGGATGAGTCCGGCAGTCGGCCGGTGCCTCCTGGTAGAAGTCCGCGACGAGCAGCTCAGGAGGCCGGCGTGACCGGAGACGATGGCTGTCGACCCAGGCGTTGTGCATGATCCGGTGCAGCCACGCCGTGAGATTGGTGCCCTCGCGAAAAGTCCCGAACCCGGCGAACGCCCGCAACATGGTGTCCTGAAGAAGATCTTCGGCATCCTGGCGTGTGCCGGTCAGGTGCAGCGCCCCGATGAACAGGCGACCCTGCAACGGAAGTGTCTCGCGCTCGAAGCGGACGACGAGGTCCGGATCGGTCGGTGGTGATGGGGTCGGGTTGCGCGGCGATGCTGTCGGTTCGGCGAGTGGAGTGATCACGGGGGATCCTCTCGGTGCGGGGCGGCCCCGATCGGGCGGCGGGTGTGTCCGTTCGAGGTTCCGCCCGATCCGCTCTCACTCGCATCGGCAGGTGCCTAGCGGAAGTGGCTAGGTGTAGGAGGGCACGACGTTGGTGACGCCTACACGGAGCCTAGAGACTGGTGGCTGGCCGCCGGATCCACTGTGCGGCCGGTGGTAGTTGTAATGGATGTTCCAGATGGCTATTGCGGATGAGCGGGCGTCTTCGTTGGTGAACTCCCGAGCGTAGAGCAGTTCCTCCGCCAGGATGCGTTGGTAGCGTTCCACTTTCCCGTTATGGCGAGGCGTGTACGGCTTCGTGCGTTGGTGCCGAGCCCGCTGGCCGATGCTTCGGGCGAAGTCGCCGGACCGGTAGCAGGCTCCGTTGTCGGTGACGATTCGGTGGATGTGGATGATGCCGTGGGCGGCGAACCAGACCTTCGCTCGGGCGAGAAAGGTAGCCGCGGTCGCGCCCTTCTCGTCAGCGAGCGGCTCGGTGTAGGCAAGCCGGGAGTATCCGTCGATCGCCGAGTGCAGGTAGGTATAGCCAGCCTTGGCGCCGGCGGTCTTGGCGCGGTCGGCCGCGCGGTTCTGCGCGCTATCGCGGCCATGGATGCGCCATCCGCCGCCATCGGGGATGCGACCAACTTTCTTGACGTCGAGGTGGATCATATGGCCGGGCCAGCGGGCGGTGATCCGGCCCGGCTGGCGGTTAGATTCACCGTTCGGGTCGAGGAACCTTCGGTGATTGAGGCCGAGGTGTGCCAGGTGCCGCGTGACGGTACGGCGGTTGAGCTGGATGCCCTGCTCGGACAGGTCATGTGTAATCCGCTGGGCTGACCACTTTTTCTCACGCCGACTGGTCTCGATCAGGGCGACTACGTGCGCTGGCGTTGCGGTGGGGCTGTGATGAGGCGTGGAGGAACGGTCGTGTAGGCCGAGTTCGCCGTGGCGTCGCCATCGATTGACCCACTTGCTCGCGCAGGCACGAGAGATGCCCATTTCCTTGGCTACGTGGGCGATGGGTCTGTTGCGGCATCGCTCGATGAGCCGATGGCGACCTTCGATCGTCAGCGGCGCGTTCTTGTGGGTCACTTTGTCGGACTGGGCGCGGATGCACGGCGCGCGGTGTCGCGGCTGTCGATGGCTTGGCGCACTTCGGTGATCGCCGCTCGGATCATGTACCCGTATGCATCGTCGTTGAGCGATGCGGTGTGATGCTCGGCGTTCTCGATGTGCTCGGTGGCCGCGTCGAACGAACCGAGGCGGCGGAGGTTGTCAGCGATATTGACGTAGAGACTGGGGTAGAAGCCGGCGACGTGAAGGCTTGCGTGGTACTGCTGGGCTCGATCATCGCTGAGAAGGTTGGCGGCATCAAGGGCGCGGACGTCCCACATCAACGCGGCCGCAGGGTCTTCGTAGAGATCAGCCAGGTAGTGGGCAAGAGTGCAGCGATGGAACGGGTCGCCGGCTACGCCAATCTGCTTCCAGATAGCGAGCAATTCTTGTCGTGCAGACCCCTTATCGCCGTCGCGGCCGAGGACCACTGCTGTGGTGATGGCTTCCATTGTCGGGTCAGGCGAAGTGGCGTTGCTCGTCATGAGAGTTGTTCTGTCCTTTCGGTTTAGAGGGTTACGGGCTTTCGGGCCGTCGTGCTGAGCGAAGTTCAGTCATGACAAAGAATTGAGGCACGGCATGGCGAGGGCGGTGAAGTCGCCATCGTCGGCTGATCGGATGGTGGCCGGTTGATCGGCGCCACGGAGGTCGAGCATCAAGTCGCTGCCCAGTGCGTGGCTGATCGCCGGGTACAACGTGGTCAGCTCGAACCAGACGGTCAGGTCGGGGCCGGATGCGTTTCCGTCGAGTTCCACCGCGCAGTCAGGCAGCACCACGCTCGGCTGGCTGGCAGCTATTCGAAGGCCGATCCTCTCCGGAGCCTGTTGCTCCAGTGCCTTGAGCAGGTCTTTCTTCTCGACGGTGACGCGATGTGTCACAGCGGGGAGCGAACTGAACATGAGCTTGTAGTCAGGAAAGGCCTCAGTCAGCAGACGACAGTGCGCGACGGTGCTGTCGACCATGCGCAGGCCCAGGGTCTGTTCGTTTGCTTCCAGCGTCACGACGGGGCTTCGTCTGAGCCGCGAGGCTACGGCCCGAAGATCGTCTCCGGCGAGCGTCCCCGCCCAGGATGTGGCAGAGGGTTGGCTGGGCACCAGCGTCCGCGTGGCCAAGCGGTAGCGATCGGTCGCGGTCAGCGAGATGGTATCGGGATTCGATTCCAGGCGTACACCATTCAGGATGGGTAAGTCGGCATTGTGCGTCGTGGTAGCCACGACCTGGTCGATCGCTGCTGCGAGGACCGGGCCCGAGAGCGTGCACAGATTGAGGTGAGCCGCTTCGCCAAGGGAGGCCTTGAGCGTCGCGGCAGCCCGTTGCATCCCGGCTGCCTCGGCGGCAACCTTGGCTACGTGATCGTCGATCATTTGCGCCGCCTCCTGAGTGCCGGCGGAGAAGAATCTGCCGATGGCGGGCAGCGACATCCCGATCTCGCGCAGCTGACGCAACTGCAAGGCGCGGTCCAGCTGCTCCTCGCTATAGAGCCGGTATCCCGTGATTCGGTCGACCTGCTCGGGATTAAGCAAACCTGCATCGTCGTAGAACCGCAAAGCGCTGGCGGTCAGTCCGGCGAGCTTGGCGAACGCACCGATCGACATCAACTCTGGGTTGGTCACCCGAACATCGTCAGGCCTCAACCAGCTTGAATGTCAACCGCGACGCGATCCGTCAACAACGTCTTGCCCCGCAACAGCTAGGCTTGCCGCTCCCGCATTTATCGCGTGCTCCGGCACGTGCCCTCACTGTTTGCGCCGTCGAGCAGCGTGCCCCTCGAGAAACGGCCTGCAGCAACCTGATTGACGATTGCGACTCAACGGTCGGGCTCGCGGCCTGGTACGTCGAGAAGTTCCGCTCCTGGACCGACAACCGCTGCGAGCCCGATGATGCGCTCACCAAGGACGAGATGATCACCGACATCATGGTCTACTGGCTGACCGGGACCGCGCACTCCGCCATGCGCTTCTACAGCGAGTCCCGTGAGCACCCGGTCCACCTCGCCGCCGGCCGGCGGAACACACCACCTACCGGCGTCGCCAACCTGCCCGCAGAGATTCCGATGCCGCCACGCGAATGGTGGAGCGCGCGTTCACCGTCGTTCATTGGACGGAACTCCCCCGCGGCGGCCACTTCGCCGCCTGGGAGGTGCCCGACTCGCTCGCCGAGGACGTACGGGCGTTCTTCCGACCGCTCAGAGCGTTCGAGCCGGCACGGCCGCGATCTTGAATTCACCCACGTCGCATCCGTTCGTCATGTAACCCTGAGCGGGATGCGGTGCAGAGACGCACCAGCGAACACAACAGGACGGGCGCCGTGACCCAAGGTTCAGGACGACTTGCAGGAAAATCGGCGGTGATCACCGGCGCCGCGTTCGGCATCGGCCGGGCGAGCGCTGTGCTCTTCGCGCGCGAGGGCGCGCGGTTGACGGTGACCGACATCCAAGGCGAGCCACTGCTGACGTTCGCCGACCAACTGCGCGACACCGGGGCCGGAGGTCGAGGCGATCATCGGCGACGTCTCGGTCGAGGACGATGCGCGCCGGATGATCGCGGCGGCAACTGAGCGTTTCGGCCGCCTCGATGTGCTGGTGGCCAACGCCGGCATCATCCCACTCGGCGACGCGCAGGAGGTGACGACCGCCGACTGGGACGACGTGATGGCCATCGACGGGCGCGGCATGTTCCTCACGTGCAAGTTCGGGATCGAGGCGATGTTGGCGACCGGCGGCGGCGCCATCGTCTGCTTGTCCTCGATCTCCGGTCTGGCCGGGCAGAAGCGGCAGGCGGCTTACGGGCCTGCCAAATTCATCGCCACCGGGTTGGCAAAACACCTCGCGGTCGAGTGGGCCGACCGGGGCATCAGGGTCAACGCCGTCGCCCCGGGCACGATTCGAACCGAGCGGGTCAGGCAGATGCAGGAAGAGCCGGGCGGCGCGGAATACCTGGCGACGGTCGAGGCCATGCACCCGATGGGTCGCGTCGGTGAGCCTGACGAAGTCGCCAGCGCCATCGCCTTTCTCGCGTCCGACGACGCGTCCTTCATCACCGGCGCCGTGCTGCCCGTCGACGGGGGTTACCTGGCGCAGTAGCGTCACTCGCAATTCGGGGGCACGGTCGGCGGTGCCACGGGTGACACTTGATCACATGAGCGAGCAGTTGCAGAGATATCCAGAGATATCCATTGCCCCTCAACGAGATATCCCGGATGAGTCGATACGATGTCCACATGCTCCGCATCGTTGAACTCGGCTGATGACACACCTCTGGGGCACACTCATCGGGGTCGCGGTCGGCCTGCTCATCGTGTGGGCAGCGCTGCTGATCGCACTGGCCCTGGCACGCCCCAAGGACCTCAGCGTCACCGATGCACTGCGATTGCTGCCCGACACAGTGGTTTTGATGCGACGCCTGGCCGCCGATCCGCAACAGCCCCGCGGTGTCCGGGTCCGTCTGCTCCTGCTGCTGGTCTACCTGATCCTGCCGATCGACCTCGTGCCCGATTTCATCCCTTTTCTCGGCTACGCGGATGACGCCATCGTCGTTGCAGTCGCGCTGCGCTCGGTCGCCCGGCGCGCGGGGTACGGCGCCCTCGACAAGCACTGGCCGGGCACCCCGGAAGGACTCGAATCCGTTCGCCGTCTCGCCGGCATCCCGAGTCCACCCGAACCCGGAGAATCTCCGGAACAATAGCTCGCGCCCAGTTCATTTCGGGCCGGCCGCTCAGCTAGTCGTCGTCGGCGGCGCCAGGGACGGCCGGTGCCTCGATACCCGGATGTTGTGCGCCGTCGTTGGCGCCCGAGGCGTCGTCGTCGCCGGCAATGAGCCCGAACACCGAGAAACTCACGATCCAGTAGGCGACGTACCCCACCAGCAGCACCACTCCGTGCCAGCGGCGCAGGTGTCCGGTGAACAGCGCGTACGCCGCGAATCCGTTGATCACGATGAGCGCAGGCAGATGCCAGCTGAAGACCTCCGGGGTGATCAACAGCGCACCGCCCAGCAGGGCGATGATGCCGACCTTCGCGGTCACCGAGAACACCACACTGCCGATGACGTTGCCGACCCCGATCGCGGGCGCACCCCGCCGGAAGGGCTCGACGGTCAGGAAGATGTCCTCCAGGGACAGCACCAGTGTCGCGATCGTCGCGCCGAAGACCGTGCCACCGATCGCGTATTCGTCGACGATGCCCTCGGTGCCCTCGGCCATGACCCAGGCACCGAGCACGACGCCGACCAACGCGACAAGCGCGAGCAGCAGCAACGCCCACCCAGGACGCTTGTTCGCCTTCGCCTTCGCCACATCACCGGTCTCGTAGAGACTGCCGCCGCCGCCCGGCCGACCACCACCACCGGAGTTCCTGGCGCCGCTGCCGACGAGTTCGCGACTGTGCGCCACTTCCACGGCGTTCTCGGCTTCCACCACCTCCAGCACCTCCGCACTGCGGAAGGTCGGCACGGCCCGCCGGGACTCGCGGTAGGCGATGTAGGCGATGAACACCACGAACAACGCGATGAGCACCACCCCGGTCACCCGGCTCAACCCGCCGAGCAAAGCAGGCACGATCAACACGAGAGGTGCGATGGCGAACAGCGCGATGTAGTCCTTCGGGATCTCCACCGGCCTGGGCGCGAGGATGGCGGCCAGCGCGAGCACCAGGCCGGTCAGCGAGACGACGGTTCCGAAGATGACTCCGAGCGCGATGTCTTCGCTGCCCTCCAGGTTGAGCACCACGCCGAAGGCCAGATCGTCGAATTCGATGCCCGTGAACAGGATTGCGAGCAGAAAGAGCGATATCGCCAGGCCGCGCGCCGCTCCGACCAGATAGGTGATGAGTTTCTCGGCGCTGTAGATCAACAGGGCCGCACCGACGGTGAAGGCAATGATCGACGTCATCGGCAAACCTCTCAGTGTTGGTGTACTTCGCAGGCGCAGTACATGTTTCGACACGTGTAGCAGGCAGGCATGCCCTGGCAGCGCGGGCAGACGTCGCAGCTGACCGGCTCGGTGTGCCGGTGGGCATCCACGGAGTTGTACGATTCGCCGCAGTGGTAGCACGGCGGACGCCCGCTGTTGTCGTCCAATTCGCGAAGCTGATCGGTGGCCGAGTTCACCGTCGTACCTGCAGGGGCAGCTGCGTCCGGGTGCGTCCGGGATTCGGTCGGGGAATCATCACACCGTCGTGCGGCAGCGTCGGGTCGTTGGCTGCCGCCACCGCCGTCTCGACCAGCCCGTGATCCGGGGAGAGATGACAGACGGGGTCGGTGCGGGCAGCGTCGCCGGTGAGCGCGAAAGCCTGGCAACGACAACCGCCGAAGTCGATCTCGCGACGGTCGCAGGTGCGGCACGGGTCGGGCATCCAGTCGTCGCCGCGGAACTGCCGGAAGAGTGGCGACTGCATCCAGATCCACTCCAGTGAATGCCTACGTACGTTGGTACCGGGCAGGCTCAGGCCGCGCGCCAACTCGTGGGCCGCTGGGCACGGCAGGGCTTCGCCGTTCGGCACCACGGTGAACTGGCGGCGTGCCCAGCCGGCCATGCAGGGTTTGGGATACTTCTCGTAGTAGTCGGGGATGACGTAGATGATCTCCATCCGGTTCCCGAGCCGGCCTCGAGCCGCCCGCACCACCGTCTGCGCGCGCTCCAATTGGTCTCTGCTGGGCAGCAATTCGGCGCGGTTGCGCCCCGCCCAGCCGTAGTACTGCGTGTTGGCCAGCTCGATCCGGTCGGCCTCCATCACGGCTGCCATGTCGAGGATGGCGCCGATCCGATCGATGTTCTGCCGGTGCAGCACCACGTTCAGCGTGAGCGGCCAACCCAGCTTCTTCACCAGCCGCGCGACGTCGTGTTTGCGCTCGAACGAGGCGGTGCCGGCTATCCGGTCGGACACCTCTGGCTGATCGGCCTGAATGCTGACCTGGACATGGTCGAGCCCCGCGTCGCGCAGCTGCTCGGCGCGACGGGTCGAGAAGCCGAGCCCGCTGGTGATCAGATTGGTGTACATGCCGAGCCCGTTGGCACACCGCACGAGGTCGACGATGTCGTGGCGCTGCATGGGCTCGCCGCCCGAAAGGTGTACCTGAAGTACGCCCAGCTCGGCGGCCTCGGCGAACACCCTTTGCCATTCCACGGTGGACAGCTCGTCGCGATAGTTCTGCAGCGCAACGGGATTGGAGCAGTAGGGGCAGTGCAGCGGACAGGCATAGGTGAGCTCGGCGAGCAACGCATACGGCCTATCCATGATCGATCTCCATCCCGTGTTTGGCGACGAGGTCGGCGACGAAGCGTCGGACGTCGCCCTCGGCGATCTCGTCGTAGCGACTGCCGAGCTCGACCTGGATCTCCGCGATGGTCCGCCGGGCGTCACACAGCTCCACGATCGCCACGCCGGTGTCGTTGAGCACCCAGATCGTCTCCGGCGAGAGCAGGGCGTACTGCCCGCGCGCGGCGTCGAACCTCATCCGGACGTGGGGAGCCAGCCGCGGCCGGGCGGCGTCGTCAGCGATTTCCATAAGCCTGGTCGATCGCATCGAGCATGCTCCACAGCACGTCGCACTTGAAGGACAAGGCCGACAGCGCGGCCGTCTGGGTTTCCTGCGTGACGCAATGCCGTCGCACCACCTCAAGACCGTGTTCGGAGTCGCGGGGCGCCTGGGTGATGCGAGATCTGAAGTAAGAGAGTTCTTTCGGGTCGATCCAGGTGTAGTGACGTTCGAACGCCGCGAGCCGCTCGGCCATCAGGTCGGGTGCGAACAGCTCGGTCAGCGACGAGGCCACCGCCTCCAGCCATGGCCGGGTGCGGGTGAAGTTCACGTAGGCGTCGACGGCGAAGCGCACGCCCGGCAGCAGGTGTCGTGCGTCTTCGACCTCCGCCCTGGTCAAACCGACCGCTTCGGCCAGTCGCAGCCACGCCTCGATTCCCCCGGTTCCTTCGGTCGTGCCGTCGTGGTCGATGATTCGCTGGACCCAACGGCGCCGTATCTCACGGTCCGGGCAGGTGCTGAGGATCGCTGCGTCTTTCCGGGGGATGTTCACCTGGTAGTAGAAGCGGTTGGCCACCCACCCGCGGATCTCCTCGGGGCTGCACTGCCCGGTGTTCATCCGACGGTGGAAGGGATGCAGGTGGTGGTAATCCTTGACGTGCTCGCGAAGCGCTTCCTCGAACTCGTCGGGCGTCAGTGCCTGGGTTACTGCTCCTCGCGCCAGCGGTGCCATGGTTGCTCCTCAGATCTCCAGCTCGAGCCCGTCAGCGGCGACCTCGATGCCGTGGCGGTCGAGAATCCGCCGCTCCGGGGAGTCCTCGAGCAGGACGGGGTTGGTGTTGTTGATGTGGATGTAGACCTTGCGGTCGATCGGCAGCGATGCCAGCAGCTCGAGGCTGCCGCCGGCACCGGCGATCGGGACATGTCCCATCTCGCGTGATGTCTTGCCTGCCAGGCCGAGCCGGGGCATCTCGTCGTCGCGCCAGCAGGTGCCGTCGATCAGCAGGCCCGAGCAGTCGGCCAGTTCCTCGAGGACCTCCGGGGTCAGCCGTTGCACGCACGGCAGGTACACCAGGCTGCGGCCACTACCTGCGTCGGTGAGTCGGTAGCCCACCACCCGGCCATGTGTCGCGGCTCCCGGGAATCGCATGGACTTGTCGGTGGGTACGTCGAACGCGCGGTACGACAACCCGTGTGATCCGTCGTCGAGCGGGACCTCGACCCCGGGCACCACCGGCTGCCACTTGACCGGGCAGTACGCCTCCAGTGTCCTGAGTACCCCGGTCCCTGTGGTGAGGGTTTCGTGCACCGACTCGGTCGCGTGGACTTCGAGACCACGCCCTTCCCGCATCAGCAGCAGTCCGAGGGTGTGGTCGAGTTCGGCGTCGGTGAGCAGCACAGCCTGAAGCCGGACCACTCTGCCTTCGTCGGGGTGCAGATCCGGGAAAGCCTCGATCTGGGATTGGATGTCCGGCGAGGCGTTGAACAAAAACCACTGTTTCCGATCAGCACTCACCGCGATCGACGACTGTGAGCGTGCCACGCAGGGTCGTGCGCCGGTCCGCACCGCACGGCACTGGGGACACCCGCAGTTCCACTGCGGAAACCCGCCGCCCGCTGCCGATCCGAGCACCCTCACCCACACAAGCGATCACTTCCTTCGTAGGAATACACGGCGGGGCGCCGGGCCGACCCGACCCGGCCCGACGCCCTCGCGGTGAGGCGACTAGTCGTCGCCGTCCAGGACGGCCACGTATGCGGTCACCTCGGCGGAAACCCGGATCTCGGCGAACGTGGGACGCTCCCACTTCTGCAGGGCGCCTGCGGACTTCTTCTCCATGCTGTTCTCTCTTCCTTCTCTCGGGTTATGCGGATGCGTGGCGGACAGTTCAGTCGGGCAGTGTGAAGGCGATCAACGCGCTGCCGTGGCCCGCGCCGAGCATCCCGGGGAGGATGCCCTCGAGCCAGCCGCCCCAGCCGACCGGTACGACGACGTACTGCTTGCCGTCGACACTGTAGGTCGAACAACTTCCGTGATGCCCACTGCCACAGTTGAATTCCCACAACTTCTCGCCGGTGTTGGCATCCAGTGCGGCGAACTCGCCGGTCGGGGTGCCTGCGAACACCAGGTCTCCCGCGGTGGCGAGAACCGATGCGGCCATCGGGTAGTCGAGACGCCAGCGCCACTTCTCCTCACCGTGGGAGTCGAACGCGCTCACCGAGCCCGCCATGTCGTCGATGTCCACCTGAACGGCAGCACCCCAGTACGGGATACCCTCCCGGAACTCGCGTCGACGGCGGGTGGCCGTGGCGCCCACGTCGGCGACGGGAACGTAGAACATGTCCGTCTTCGGGCTGTACGCCGCGTGCGTCCATTCCTTCGCCCCGGCCGGTCCCGGGTAGAAGTGGACGGGCTCACCCTCCTTGTCGGGATACTTGCGCGGCGTCACCTTGCCGTCGCGGGTGATGACACCCCAGTCGATCCGATCCACGAACGGGGTGACGTGCTGCAGTTCCCCGTTGGTGCGGTCCAGCACGAAGAAGTAGCCGTTCTTGTCGAAGTGGCCGAGCAGCTTCTTGCCGTCCCGCTCGAAGAGCGTCATCTCCATCGTGGAGTCGTAGTCCCACAGGTCGTGCGGGGTGAACTGGTAGTGCCACTTGATTTCTCCGGTGTCGACGTCGAGCGCGACGACGGAGTCGGTGTAGAGGTTGTCGCCCTCGCGCACTGCACCGTCGAAGTCGGGCGCCGGGTTACCGGTGCCGGCGTAGTACAGGTTCAGCTCGGGGTCGTACGTCCCGGTCACCCAGTGGTTGGCACCACCACGCTGCCAGGCCTCGCCGTCGGCAGGCCAGGTCTCCGAGCCCGGCTCCCCCGGCTTGGGAACGGTGTAGGTGCGCCACAGGTGCTCGCCGGTCTTGAGGTCCCAGCAGTCGATGTGTCCACGCACGCCGAACTCGCCACCGGCGCTGCCGGTGATCAGCGTGTTCTTGACCACCAGCGGAGCCAGGGAGGCGCTCTCACCGGCCCGTACGTCGCCGATCGTCTTCTCCCAGACCATCTCTCCGTTGCTGGCGTCCAGCGCGAGCAGGTGGGCGTTGGGTGTCACGAAGAAGACCTTGCCGTCGGCCACCGCGCAGCCACGGTTGACGTTCCCGCAGCACAGCGACACGTCGAAGGGCACTGCGTGCTTGTAGCGCCAGAGCTGCTGGCCCGTTTTCGCGTCCAGCGCCCAGAACCAGCCGTCCCACCCGGTGACGTACATGACGCCGTCCACGACCAGCGGGCACGCCTCGAACGCATAGGTCGACGCCCCCGCCATGTGCCCGGAGGCCCCTGCCTGGAACACCCACGCCGGACCGATGCGCTTGACGTTCTCGGTGTTGATCTGGTCAAGGAGGCTGTACCGCTTGCCGTCATAGGCCCCGTAATAGGTGAGCCAGTTGTGCGACTCCGCCCGCGCATTGAGGAGGCGGTTGTAGTCGACATCGGTTGTCACCGCGGGCGCGGTTCCCGGAATGGGGCTCAGCGCCGACTGATTGATCGCTTCGCCGGCGTCGACGTATTCAACGGTCATTCTTGTTCCCTTCCTAGGGTCGCGGCTGATCGGGACGGTCGAGACGGGCCTCCGGTGGCACTTCGCCGAGAACGACGATCGCGGCGGTCAGACCCCGGCCTTCGTCGTTGCCGCCCGGCGAGCTGTACCAGTAGTAACCCGGGCCGTCGAGGTGCAGGACCGCCTTGCCCTTCGAGTGGTTGAGGAGCCAGAGGAACTTCCTGTCCCCGTTGCTCGGGAACAGCGCCGCGTGTGTGTTCTTGTCGTCGTTGATGACCGTCAGCTCGATGAAACCGCCGTGCGGCATCACCAGAATCGCCGGATCCCAGGCGATCTCGTCCTCTTTGATCCGGATCGTCGCCTCCATCGTGCCATCGGCCCGTTCGGTCGCGGTGGCGATGGAACCAGTGCCCAGGACCCGGCCGAGCGCTGCGTGATTCTGCTTGTCCAAGCCGAGTTCGCGCAGTAGGTCGGATCGCTGATCTGGCTGATCTGTGACCGTCATAGGACCTCACCTTCTCGTCGGTGAAACTTCGTTGTTTGTCGAGTGAAAAGTGCGGCGGACCGCATTCCCGTTCCATTCCGTTGATTTCGGCGATCCGGAACACGAGTTGGATGAGCGTTCAGAGTCGCGGACGCCGCTTGGCCGGTTACATCTCGCTGTGCGAGATGTAACTACGAAGACGATAGGTCCGGTCAACCCTTCGGTACAGGTGAGACCGCAGGGCGGTCATAGTGTGCCGTTCGCATGCCGCCAGGCACCGTTCGCAGTGATTCCGATCACGCGGACGAGACCGGCGGCCCGTCGAAAGTACGCATCGGCGACAGGCAGGACCTTCCCGTTCGCTGTGAAAGTCACACGTACGCACCATCGTTGACCGCCGCGCGCGCGTGGCGGGCCCGGGGCGGCGATCGCCGAATCAGGTTCGGTCGAACAGGTCCAGGTTCATCACCTTGTCCCACGCGGAGACGAAGTCACGGACGAACTTCTCCTCAGCGTCCGCGCTCGCGTACACCTCGGAGATTGCGCGTAGCACGGGGTCTGACGCGAAGGACAGGTCGACCCGGCTCGCGATCCACGTGACCTCGCCGGTGCGCCGGTCGCGACCCTCGTATGCCGCCGTCCAGTCGGCGGTGTCCGCCCTCGGTGTCCACTCGATGTTCACGTCGAGCAGGTTGACGAAGAAGTCGTTGCTCAGCGCGCCCGGCGATGCGGTGAACACACCCAGCGGGGATCCGCCGTGGTTGGCGCCGAGCACACGCAAACCGCCGAGCAGTACCGTCATCTGCGGCGCAGTCAGGGTCAACTGGCTCGCACGGTCGACGAGCAGATGCTCCGGAGGTGGTCGGTTGCCCTCGCCGACGTAGTTGCGGAATGCGTCCGCGGTGGGTTCGAGTGCGGAGAACCACTCGATGTCGGTCCACTCCTGTGGTGCGTCCGTACGCCCCAGCCGGCAGGGGACCTCGATGGGGTGACCGGCTTCGGCGGCGGCATGTTCGACCGCCGCGCAGCCGCCGAGCATGATCAGATCGGCAGCGGAGATCTGTTTGCCCCCGCGATGGGAATCGTTGAACCGTCGGCGAATCCGCTCCAGTCGGTCCAGGACGATCGCCAGCTTCTCCGGCTCGTTGACCGCCCAGCTCCGCTGCGGTTCGAGACGGATTCGCGCGCCGTTCGCGCCGCCGCGCTTGTCACTGTTCCGGAACGTCGAAGCCGAGGCCCACGCCGTGGTGACGAGTTGCGATACCGACAGTCCCGAACCGAGGATCTCACGCTTGAGTGCGGCGACGTCGTCGGCGTCCGCGAGTTCGTGATCGACGTGCGGCACCGGGTCCTGCCAGATCATTCGTTCGGTCGGTACGAGTGGCCCGAGGTAGCGCTGGATGGGGCCCATATCGATGTGCGTGAGCTTGAACCAGGCCCGTGCGAAAGTGTCCGCGAACTCGTCCGGGTTCTCCAGGAAACGTAGTGCGATCACCCGGTACCGCGGATCTTCCTGCAAGGCAAGGTCTGTGGTGAGCATC
The DNA here is from genome assembly GCF_001457595.1 of Mycolicibacterium smegmatis. Lineage (GTDB taxonomy): Bacteria > Actinomycetota > Actinomycetes > Mycobacteriales > Mycobacteriaceae > Mycobacterium > Mycobacterium smegmatis. The sequence goes on from NZ_LN831039.1 coordinate 3,872,220, forward strand.
GTCGGGGCATGGGTTCTCGACGGGTCGTAGGGGTCGGGGACCGTGCCCGCCCCGGCACCGTTGCGCGGGACCCACTGCCACATCCCGGCGGGACTCAGCGCCACATCCCACTCGTAGGCGAACAACGTGGTGAGGAAGCTCATGTCCCACTTCGTCGGTGTGGCCGTCCAGATCCCGTCGAGCCCGCTGGTGACGGTGTCGGCTCCGTTGCCGGTGCCGAAGCTGTTGACCCAGCCCAGGCCCAGCGCCTCCAACGGTGCGCCTTCGGGTTCGGGGCCGAGGCAGCGGCTCGGGTCGGTCGGTCCGTGCGACTTGCCGAACGTGTGTCCGCCTGCGATCAGTGCGACGGTCTCCTCATCGTTCATCCCCATCCGGCGGAACGTCTCTCGGATGTCGCGCGCGGATGCCAGCGGGTCGGGCAACGTGGCCGGCCCCTGGGGGTCGACGTAGATCAGCCCCATCTCGGAGGCCGCCAGCGGTTGGTCCAGATCCCGGACGCCGCTGTGTCGTTCGTCGGCAAGCCACGTGCTCTCCGGACCCCAGTACGTCTCGTCGGCTTCCCACGCGTCTTCTCGCCCACCGGCGAATCCGAATGTCCTGCAGCCCATCGACTCCAGCGCCCGGTTGCCGGCGAAGATCATCAGATCGGACCAGGAAATCTTGCGCCCGTACTTCTTTTTCACCGGCCACAGCAGCCTGCGCGCCTTGTCCAGGTTGCGGTTGTCCGGGAAACTGTTGAGCGGCGCGAAACGCAGCATGCCCGCGCCGGCGCCGCCCCGGCCGTCCCCGATGCGGTACGTACCTGCGAAGTGCCAGGCCATCCGCAGCACGAGCGGTCCGTAGTGGCCGAAATCGGCGGGCCACCAATCCTGCGAGGTTGTCAGCACCTCGTCGACGTCGCGGGCCAACTCGTCGAGATCCAGCGACAGGAACTCCTTTGCATAGTCGAAGTCCTCGCCCAACGGGCTGCTCGTGCGGCAGGGCTGAGCCAGAATTCTCAGGTTGAGCCGACGTGGCCATCCGAGGCCATCTTCGCTTGCCGCAGGCGAATTTCGACGCTTCAGCGATCGTCGCACCGCCACCGTCTGGTCATAGGTCCTGTTGACATAGGCGTCTGGGCTCTCGGGCATCGGCCCTCCTCGATCTCAGATGCAGAGCGCGCTGCGCACCGCGCGTACATTCCGCCTGGACACCGGAACCATCGTGTTCTCGGGATCGTCCATGACCAGCACCAGCTCGCCCTTGTCCCGACGCTCGACCTCTCGAATCCTGTTCAGGTTCACGATGTGTCGTCGATGCACCCGCAAGAACCCGGCATGCGTGAGCTCCTCGTCGAGCTTGTCGAGGCCTGACGAGGCCGCCCGCAGCTTGCCCCGGTCGGTCGAGAGCCACACTTCATTGCCGTCCGCTTCGGCGAACAGGACTTCCGGCAACCGGAGAAGAACCATCCGGTTGTCCCTGACGCCGACCACTCGACGGGGTTGTTCCACGGCGTACAAGCCTGTTTCGACCTGCCGTACCTGCTCGCCGTCGACGACGCCGAAGGTGATCAGGTGGCCGACCAGATTTCCGGAGCGGAAGACCGGGCGAATTCCGATGGGCGACGGTTCGTCGGCGAGATGGGTGAAAATCTGTGTGGTGCCGGTCCAGTCGGGGTTGTGACTGGCCCGTTTGGTCGCGAACCGGATGGCATCGATGAACGCCGGAAGTGTCGGATTCCAGCGCACTGCCGGGTCGACCGCCGGGGTGTTGCTCGGGACGCCGAGTGGCACGCTCGCCACGGCGTCGGCGATCACCACCTTGCCCGCAGTGTCGACAGCGGCCAGGGCATCGCTCGACCGTGCCCGGGCATGGCTATAGGCCGCGAGCAGTTCGGCGCCACCGTCGCGAGCACAGTTGCGCAGTTTGCTCGCGGTGTGCGCGGCGGCGTTGGCCAGCCACGTGCTCGCGGCGGCAGGCATGTCTTTGCGCAGGCTCGAGATGTTCAGGCTCGCGATGGGTTCCTTGCTCACCACGTCCCGCACCGCGACAGCTGCGCAGGTCCAGTCGTGGAAGGCCTCGCACCAGTGTTCTTCACGTGTGATCACCAGCGGGTTTCGCGTTCCGAGGGCGGTACCGATGCCATTGGTGCCCACTGCGCTCTCCGACCAGCAGAACCACGGCGCGAGGCCTGACCCTGCCGCGACGGAAAGCGTGGCCTTGTCGCCCCACTCGGCGAGGACGCGGCCGGTGGCATCGGCGATGACCACGATGCCGAATTTGGACACCTCGTGGACCATGGCTGCGGCACAGAAACCCAGTTCGGCGAACACGACGTCGTGTTCGAGTGAATGCTCGACCTCGGTGACCGCCACCGGCGCCTCGGACATGAACGGGTCGACGCGGTACTGATCCCGACATCGTTGCCAGGAGATCGCCACCTCCGGTCGCACCCCGCGGACGTCATCGTCCCCGTGCACGAACCGTTCCCACGCGTCGTACAGCGCAGTGTGGGTCGTGGAGCGAGGTTGCGATTCGACCTGTGCACTTGTCATCCGGGTCCACCCTTTACCGCTTGGACGGTTTTTTACTGAGCAGCGGGTGCATGTGTGAGCAGTCTGGAAATGCCCCACTGAGCGAAAGAATTATGTGAGCTGGATCATATACCTTCTCAATTGCGTTTATCTGTGAACGATTTGGACAAAGTGCACGAGGCGAATTCCTCTCTTTTTCAGATAATTCGGCACGGTGTTAGCCGGCTGGATCGGCGACGTCCTCGGCCGCTCTGAGCACGCGGATGATGTTCTCGCCGGCGAGTTTTGCCAAATCTGCCCTGGACCAACCGCGGTCGGCGAGGGCGGCGAAAAGCCGCGGATATCCGGCTCTTCGCAGTTAGCAGTGGCGTTGGTGCCGGCTGGGTGTGACTCGTCGTGATCGGCGAGTGCAGGCCCACCGTACTCGGCGGCGTTGGTTCTCAGGATTGCGGAAGCCGAAGGCGATGCGCCCGACGTGTTTGACGATGCGGTTGTAGCCTTCGGTGCGGGCGTTGGACAGGCCGGTCTGCAGGGCGGCGATGATGGGGGCCTGCCAGGTCTCGATGGTGCGGGCCAGTCGGATCACTTCGGGCACTGTGCAGGCCGCGCAGAAACGGTAGAACCGGTCCAGGGCGGTCGTGATCTCGTAGCGCAACCCGCCGCGGTCGGCGCAGGAAAGCAGGTCGCGCAGCAGTTCTTTGGCGATCCAGGCCGCGGCGATGTCCTGGTTGGGGTCGGCGGAGAGCAGCTTGGCGAACAACGTGGCGCGTTGGTCTGCGGTGAGCCGCTCGGAGCCGCGCAGCAGGCGGCGGCGGTTGATCCACTCGACATCGGCCTTGCGGCCGCGCCGGCCCCGTTGGGTCCAGGTGACCCGGCGGCGCACCGCATCAACCATGTCGTTGGCTTTCTTGACCAGGTGGAACCGGTCGGCGATCAGGATCGCGTGCGGCAGTGCTTCGCGAGCCACCCGGGCATAGGCCGGGGACAAATCGATGGCTACGTGGGTGATTGCGGCCCGCCAGTCAGGGTCCTGGCCAGCGAGCCAGTCGATCACTGCCGCCGAGGTGCGGCCATTGACCTGGCCAAGGAGGCCTTGATCGCCGGTGATGTCGACCAGTCCGGTGTCCCAGCGATCCACCCATACCCGCCGCCCGAGTACCGGGTTGTGTTCCCATTTGGCCTTACCGCGTCGGGTCTCGTCGATGCCGAGCACCGCCACCGGCGCCAGCTCGCCGGCCAGGGCGTCCTCGGCGGTGGCGATGACTTCGTCGTGCACGGTGTGCCAGCCGCAGCGGTACTGCCCGGCCACCGCGGCCACCGAACGGTCCTCGTCGAGCACCGCAGTGGCCATCGTCGCCTTGGCCCGCGGTGTTACCCGCGCCCGCGCCGGGATTCCGGGCACCGACTCGGTGAACACCTTGCGCGTACAGACCGTGCTGGGGCACAACCACTTTCGCTTACGCCAGCGCAGTATCGGGCGGTCCGAACCCACCACAACGTCGCGGGGTCCGGTCTGTACCCAGCCTTTCGACCTGGTGGAGCGTTCCCCGCATTCGGGGCAGATCCCGACCCACTGGGGGGCGGTGAGCACCTGCACCAACCGGGTGCCGTCCTCGAGGCGCTGCACCGATTCGACGACCACACCGTCGAGATCGAGCAGCAGTGAACTACCGTCAACCATGGTCCGCGTTCCTTGTCCTGGATGCCTGAAGAACACCCAGCTCACAGGGGCGCGGACCCCTAATCAATCACCGACACGACACAACGTCGGACAACACCAGACCCCTATCAAGTGCGAAGAGCCGGATATCCCGAAACGTCTTCAAGCCCCTCGGGCATGGCTTCGGCCCCCATGTAGTCACCCCCGATGCCGACGTGATCTATGCCGGCAACTGCGCGCACGTGCTCGACGTGCGCAACGACATCACTCAACGTGGCGACGGGCGGTGGCGACTGCTCCGTCAACTCCATCATCAGTGCGTCGTAAGCCAATTCGCCCTTCTGGACCCCACGTCGCCGAGCCTCGGCCTTTGCCTCCGCGTGCCACCGCGCGACGGCCGGTGAGACAAAAGCGGGTAGAAATGTAACCATGCACACGCCGTCGTTCTTTGCCAACATCGCAAGAACGTCGTCAGGCACGTTGCGTGGATGGTCGCAGATCGCACGCGCAGAAGAGTGGCTGAAAATCGCGGGCGCGGCGGTGACACGTAGTGCGTGCCGCATGACGTCGGCGGACACGTGCGAGAGGTCGACAAGCATTCCCAGTCGGTTCATCTCGCGGACGACATCCTCACCGAACTCCGACAAGCCGTAAAGCACCGGGTCGTCGGTCGCCGAGTCGGCCCATGACACGTTCTTGTGGTGGGTCAAGGTCAGGTAGCGCACGCCCAACGCACGCATCATGCGCAGGACCGCCAACGATCCGTCGATACAGTGGCCACCCTCCATGCCCAACAGCGACGCGATCCGATCGCCCGCCCGTTCGACCTCGTCGGCAGTTGTGGCCAGCACCAGTCGGTCGGGGTAGCGAGCCACGAGGCGTCGCACCAAGTCGATCTGCTCCAGCGTGGCCGACACTGCCGAAGGACCGGTGAACTGCTGCGGGGGTACGTACACCGACCAGAACTGCCCGGTGACGCCACCGGCCTCCAGCCGCTTCAGATCGGTGTGCAGACGCGGCGCCATCGCGGTCAGATCGACCGCGTCCAGGTTCGGCGTCGTACTCCTGACGCATCGCCCACGCGAGGTCGTTGTGACCGTCGATCAGCATCGTCGTCGTGGCTTCACCTCCGATTCAGGAGTTCGGTCGATGCGCGACATCCCCATCGAGCGTGACCGAGGTCACTCTACGTTTTGGTTGTAACGTTTCAAACGACGACGACGCGCCGACCGTTCATCCGGGCCGGGGCGCCGCTCAGAAGCTTCTGAGGACCGTTCGCGGGTACGCCGTACTCGGATCGGCAGCGGGAAGGGTCCCGACGCGGCAAGCCCGAGACGCGCTATTCCGCGTCGCGGAAATACGGTTCGACCGTGCCCGTAACCTTGACGACCATCGGGTTTCCGCGGCGATCCTTGGCGGTGGGTACCTCCACACGCACCCAGCCCTCGGCCACGTCGTACTCGTGCACATTGTTCTTCTCGACACCGTTGAAGCGAATGCCCACGCCGCGTTGCAGTGCCTCTTCGCTGTAGAAGTCGCTACGCGGATCGATGGAGAGGTGGTTCGGTGGAACGTCGGTGTTCTGATCCTGGGACATGACGGCCTTCGTTGAGTGGTGCATTGGTACGTGGATTGATGCTCAAAACTACGCGACCTCGCACTCGCGGGTTTCCGGTGGGTCTTGGCGGTCCGCGCACCGAACAGCAAAGGCGGCTCCGAACTCCTCCGAAACCGCCTCTGGCCCGTAGAAACTTTGGTTGGGCCGGCAGCAGCCGCATCATGTCGCCCGACAAACGAAAAACCCGCTCGGCTTCGCCGGCGGGTTTTCATTTTGTCGGGCTGACAGGATTTGAACCTGCGACCACTTGACCCCCAGTCAAGTGCGCTACCAAGCTGCGCCACAGCCCGTTTGCTTCCGGTGATCACCGGCAGCGAGTCGAAAGCTTACCTCAGAGTGCCCGCTACTCCCCAATCGGTCCCCCGTCGTGTCACCGCGTCGGGACCCCGGGCTCGTCGGCGGGCGCTTCGACAGATATGTCGGCCTGATCGAGGCCCTCAAGGTCCACATCTGCGCCCACACATTCCGGTGCCCTGGAGGTCCGCCAGGCCACGAGAACCAGGCCGGCCCAGGCGACCGCGATCACGGTGTAGATCGCCGTGGACGCGCCGCCGTGGATGCCGAAGTACCTCACGAGCTTCTGGGCGTTGGTCAGCACGATCACCCCGCCGACCGCGGTGCCCAGCAGGGCCGGGCTGATCCTGGACACCAGCCACGCCGCGAGCGGTGCGGCGACGACGCCGCCCGCCGCCAGACCCAGTACGATCGGGATGTTGTCGAGGAACTCCGCGCGCAGGCCGACGAGGAAGCCCAGAGAGGCCGACACGGCGACCAGGAACTCCGAGGCGCTCACCGACCCGATCACGGTGCGCGGCGCGGTCTTGCCGCGCGACAGCAGCGTGCTGGTGGTCACCGGACCCCAGCCACCGCCTCCGGAGGCGTCGATGAACCCACCGAACAGGCCCAGCGGGGTCAGGAACTTCGCGGTGTGCGGTGTCGCCCCGGACCGGAACACCGGTGGGGTGCGCAGGGAGAACCGCAACAGCACGTACATGCCGATCACCAGGAGGATCGCGGCCATCAGCGGGGCCGCATCCTCGGTGGACAGCGACGACAGCACGGTCGCCCCGGCGAAGGCGCCGATCGCCCCCGGCACGCCCAGCTTGAGCACGATGCCCCAGTCGATGTTCCTGAACCGCCAGTGCGACAGACCCGACGCCAGCGTGGTGCCCACCTCCGCCAGGTGCACAGCGGCACTGGCCTGCGCGGCCGCGACGCCGCTGAGCACCAGCAGAGTCGACGCCGTGACACCGAAGGCCATGCCGAGCGCGCCGTCGACGAGTTGGGCGCCGAGGCCCACGAGGGCAAAGATCAGAAGCGAACGCATGGGTTCGACTGCTTTCGACTAGGAGTCACCGCACAAGGTGAGCTCACGGATGGGCGCGGTCAGATGCGCGCACAACACCATTCGTCGAAAGCCATGAGACGCCGCGAGGGCCAGAACGGTTCGAGCGCAGCGAGGTCCGACGGGGCGGTGCGGAATTCGCGCTCGGCCACCGGTCCTCCTCTCAGTGCTCGTCTTCAAACTCGTCCCTCAGGGGAACGTCCGAAGTCTACAAGCAGCACGGACGGACCCCGAAACCCAGCGTCACACTGTCAGCAGCCGGTACAGACCGATGAGACCGACGATGATGATCACCGCGCGCAGGGCGTTGGGTGAGAGCCGGCGGCCGAAGTGCGAGCCGAGGAAACCGCCGAGCAACGATCCGACGGCGATCAGGCCCGCGGCCTCCCAGCTGATCCGGTCGAACGCGACCAGTGTGTACGCGAGCGCGGCGACGATGTTGACCAGCAGCGAGAGCAGGTTTTTCGCGGCGTTCATGCGCTGGATCGACTCGGGCAGCAGCGCGCCCATCACGGCGACCAGGAGGATGCCCTGCGCCGCGGTGAAGTAGCCGCCGTAGATGCCGACGGCCCACGTGCCGAGGACCACGGCGACCATGCGGCGCGTGCTCACGTGGTCGGCGCCGTTGCCCGACGCCTCGGCCCTCTTACGCGCCCAGGCCTGGATCCGCGGGCCGACGAGCACCAGCACGAGCGCCAGGATCAACAGGATCGGCACGACCGTGACGAACACCTTCTCGGGCAGGTGCAACAGCAACCACGCGCCGATGATGGCGCCGATCAGCGAGGCCGGGATCTGCCAGCGCAGCCGTTTCCACTGGCCGCGCAACTCGCGGCGGTAGCCCCAGGTGCCCGAGACCCCGCCGGCGACCAGGCCGACGGCGTTGGACATCGTCGAGGTGACCGGCGGATAACCGAGTGCCACCAACGTGGGGAACGTGATCAACGTTCCGGAACCGACTACCGCGTTGATCGCACCGGCGCCGACGCCGGCCAGCGCGATGAGGATCATGTGGGTGACGGACACTCGGGCGAGCTTATCCCTCCCGTCCGAAGCGATAACCCGCGCCTATCGGCGCGGATCAAACCACATATCGCTAACGCTTCGCTCGTTTTTCGCGCACTCGGACGTTGACCCGGATCGGGCTGCCCTCGAAACCGAACGTCTCCCGCAACTTGCGCTCCAGGAAACGCCGGTAACCGGCCTCCAGGAAGCCGCTCGTGAACAGGACGAACGTCGGCGGTCGGGTGGCCGCCTGCGTCGCGAACAGGATGCGCGGTTGTTTGCCGCCTCGCACCGGCGGCGGGGTCGCGGCGACGACCTCCTTGAGGAAGGTGTTGAGCCGCCCCGTCGAGATGCGGGTGTCCCATGATGTGAGCGAAGTCTCAAGTGCGGGCACGAGTTTCTGCACCGCGCGACCCGTGAGCGCCGAGATGTTGATCCGCGGCGCCCACTGCACCTGCACCAGTTCACGTTCGATCTCGCGGCTCAACAGGTAACGACGGTCCTCGTCGACCAGGTCCCATTTGTTGAACGCGAGCACCAGGGCACGGCCCGCCTCGATCACCATCGACAGCACACGCTGGTCCTGTTCGGTCAGCGGCTGCGACGCATCGATCAGCACGATCACCACTTCGGCGGCATCGATCGCACCGTGGGTGCGCACCGAGGCGTAGAACTCGTGGCCCGTGGCCTGTCCCACCTTGCGGCGCAACCCCGCGGTGTCGACGAACCGCCATGTCTTGCCGCCCAGTTCGATCAGCGAGTCGACCGGATCGACCGTGGTGCCCGCCATGTCGTGGACCACCGAGCGGTGGTCTCCGGCCAGGCGGTTCAGCAGTGAACTCTTGCCCACGTTGGGTTTTCCGACCAGCGCGACGCGCCGGGGACCGCCGCTGCCGCCCGTCGCGACCTCCGAGACCTGGGGAAGTTTCTCCATCACGGTGTCGAGCAGATCGGCCACGCCGCGGCCGTGCATGGCACTGATGGGGTGCGGCTCCCCCACGCCGAGCGACCACAGGGATGCGGCGTCGGCTTCGCCGCGCTCGGTGTCAACCTTGTTGGCCGCCAAGAACACCGGCTTACCCGAGCGGCGCAACAGCTTGGCTGCGGCCTCGTCGGCCGCGGTCGCGCCGACCACCGCGTCGACCACGAGGATCACAGCATCCGCGGTTCGCATGGCGACCAGCGCCTGATCGGCAACCAGCTGCTGCAGGCCCTTGGCGTCGGGTTCCCACCCGCCGGTGTCCTGCACGACGAACCGGCGGCCCAGCCAGTTGGCGTCGTAGGACACCCGATCGCGCGTCACGCCGGGTACGTCCTGCACCACCGCTTCGCGACGGCCCAGGATCCGGTTCACCAGCGTCGACTTGCCGACGTTGGGCCGTCCCACGATCGCGAGCACGGGTGGCGGCGCGGCGGCGTCCTCGGCCTCGTGGATCGCGTCGGCGAACTCGCCGTCGAGGTCCCACTCGCTCTCGTCGGACCAGGTGCCGTCGGAATCGGTGCTCATCGACGTGCTCCCGCCTGTGCGGTGACCAGATCGAGCAGGTGGGCGATCACCTGGGCCTGGTCCATGTCGCTCGTGTCGACCACCAGCGCGTCGTCGGCGGCGCGCAGCGGCGACACGGGACGGGTCGAGTCGAGATGGTCGCGACGCTGTACGTCGGCCAGCACAGTTGCGTAGTCGTCGGGCAGTCCGTTGGCGACGTTCTGCGCGTTGCGTCGCCGCGCGCGTTCCTCGGCCGACGCGGTGAGGAAGATCTTGACGTCGGCATCGGGCAGCACGACGGTGCCGATGTCGCGGCCCTCGACCACCACTCGCCCACCCTCGGTGGCCAGCTTGCGCTGAATGTCGACCAGGCGTGTGCGCACGGCGGGAACTGCGGAGACCGCCGACACCGCGCCGGTCACCGCGTCACCGCGGATCTCCGACGAAACATCTTCTCCGGCAAGGAATGCCGCGTCGACATCGGGATCTGAGCCCACTCCGATCTCGGCGTCGGCGGCGGCCTTCTCGATCGCCGCAGGGTCGGTGAGGTCAGCACCGGCCCGCAGCACCGCAAGCGTCGCGATGCGGTACATCGCGCCGGTGTCGAGGTACCGGGCGCCGAGCGCGCGGGCCAACCCCCGTGACACCGAGGACTTTCCGGTGCCGGCCGGGCCGTCCACCGCAACAACCAAACTTCCGCTCACAAACCCACCGCCTGATAAAGCTCGCCGACTTCCTTGCGGGTGAGCGCCCGGATGCTGCCCGGCCGCTGATCCCCCAGCGACACCGAGCCGATCTCGGTACGCACCAACTCCTGCACCGGGAAGTCCACCGCGGCCAGCAGCCGCCGCACGATGCGATTGCGCCCCTCGTGCAGGGTGACCTTCACCATGGTCTTGCCCGGCACCGTGTCGACCACCGCGAAATCGTCGACATGTGCTGGGCCGTCGTCCAATTCGACACCGGCCTTGAGTTTCTTGCCCAGGCCGCGCGGCACGGTGCCCATCACCGTCGCGACGTAGGTCTTGGGCACCTCGAACGACGGGTGCATCAGCCGGTGCGCCAGTTCGCCGTCGTTGGTCAGCAACAGCAACCCCTCGGTGTCGGCGTCGAGTCGCCCGACGTGGAACAGCTTCTTGTTGCCGCGCACGCGATGTTCGACCAGATCACCCACGCACGGTCTGCCGCGGTCGTCCGACATCGTCGAGTGCATGCCGCGCGGTTTGTTGATCGCCAGGTACACCATCGTGTCGTCGAGGATGATGCGCGAACCGTCGACCCGGATGTCGGCCACCGCGGGGTCCACCCGCGTGCCCAGCTCGGTCACGATCTGCCCGTCGACCTCGACGCGACCGTCGATGATCATCCGCTCGGCTACGCGCCGCGACGCAATTCCTGCCTGCGACAACACTTTCTGCAGTCGCACACCTTGTTCTTCGGCCATCTCAATCCTTGTCCACGTCGAAGGCCGCCGGCTGGTCCCCGTTCGAGGAGTTGCCGTTGAGTTTGGCGAAACGCGGCTCGTCGCCGAGGTTTTCGCTCAAGTCGTCGATCACGTCGACATCGGGCAACAGCGGCGCGATGTCGGGCAGGTCCTCCAGGGAGGTCAGGCCCAGCCGTTCCAGGAACAGATCCGTGGTCGCGAAGGTGGTCGCGCCCGTGTCGGGATCGGTGCCGGCCTCGGTGATCAGCCCGCGCGCCAGCAGCGTGCGCATCACCGCGTCGACGTTGACGCCGCGGACCGCGCTCACCCGCGCACGGGTGACCGGCTGCCGGTAGGCGACCACGGCCAGCGTCTCCAGCGCGGCGCGGGTCAGTTTGGTCCTGGCGCCGTCGAGCAGGAGCCGCTCGACGTACGGCGCGTACTTGGCCCTGGTGTACATGCGCCAGCCGCCGCCGGCCTCGCGCAGATCGATGCCGCTGTCGCGCTCGGCCAGGTCCTGGGCCATCGCGGCCAGCTTGGCCGCGATGCGGTATCCGGGCTGTTCGGTGGCCGAGGCCAGCGCGTCGATGGTCACCGGGGTGTCGACGACCAGCAGCAGCGCCTCGAGCACCGCGCCGAGTTCGTCGTCGTCGAGGTCGGGTGCCGACATGAGGTCCAGCTCGGCATCCAGTTCGCCACCGAGTTCAGCGCCGAGTTCGGCCCCGAGGTCGACGCGCTGGTCAGCGGGGGTTTCGGCGCCGGCCCTCGGATTGTCGGAAGCCGCTTCGGGTACCGGCTGAGCGTCCATCGCGGCGCCGGGCTCGACACCGGGATCGGAGGTCTCGTCAGTCATGCTTCTCGCTATTCTTCCGCATCGGCGGCTGCCAGGTGTTCGCTGGTCGGCCGATCCCCTGTCCACGAAACCTGGAGCACACCAAGCGGTTCTGATTGCTCGAATGCTACCGCCCTGGCGCGGAACAATTCGAGCAGCGCCAGGAAGCGCCCGACGATCTGCAGGCCGTCGGTGCACTCGGCCACCAGCTCGGAGAACGACGCCCACTGGCCCACGCCGCGCTGTTCCAGCAGCGCAAGGATTCGATACGCCTGCTCGGGCACCGACACCTTGGGCGCATGGACGTGGTCGGTGGCGACCGTCGGGACCGGGCGCGGCGTGAACGCGGCCGCTGCGATTGTGGCGAACTTCTCAGCATCGACGCCCAGCATCACCTCGGGCAGCAGGTCGGAGTAGCGGTCCTCGAGCGACACCGCGCGCGGATAGCTGCGCAGGGCCGCGGCCTCGAGCTCGGCGAACATCTGCGCAACGTGCTTGAACGCGCGGTACTGCAACAACCGCGCGAACAACAGGTCGCGCACCTCGAGCAGCGCGAGGTCCTCTTCGTCGTGCACCTCGCCGGAGGGCAGCAGACGCGCGGCCTTCAGGTCCAGCAACGTGGCCGCGATGACCAAAAACGCCGTGGTCTCGTCCAGGCCCAGTTGCGGCCCGATCTCCTTGGTGTAGGCGATGAAATCGTCGGTGACCTGGTGCAGCGCCACCTCGGTGACGTCGAGGCGGTGCGCGAAGATCAGCTGCAGCAGCAGATCGAACGGCCCCTCGAAGTTGGTGAGCCGGACCTTGAAACCCTTGTTGGCGTCGTCCTCCGCGGTGTCCTCCGCGGTGTCCGACGCGGCATCCGAGGAAACGTTGTCCTCCGGAGCAGCTACCGAGGCGGGATCCTGGTCGGGTTCACGCACGTCGTCGTTCACACGCCGAACCGGTGGATGACTTCCCGCGCGAGCGACCGGTAGGCGGCCGCGCCGCTGGACTTCGGCGCCCATGTGGTGATCGGTTCACCCGCGACGCTGGTCTCGGGGAACCGGACGGTGCGCGTGATGACGGTGTCGAACACCAGATCGCCGAACCGTTCGACCACCCGCGCCATCACCTCACGCGCGTTGACCGTGCGCGGGTCGTAACGGGTCACCAGGATTCCGCTGATCGACAGCTTGGGGTTCAGCCGGTCGTGCACCTTGTCGACGGTGTCGGTGAGCAGCGCCAGGCCGCGTAGCGAGAAGTACTCGCATTCGGTGGGGATGACGACGCCGTCCGCGCACGCCAGACCGTTGATGGTGAGCAGGCCCAGCGACGGCTGGCAGTCGATCAGCACGTAGTCGTAGCGGTCGAGCACCGGGTACAGCGCACGCGCGAGTGACTGCTCGCGGCCCACCTCGTTGACCAGCTGGATCTCGGCAGCCGACAGGTCGATGTTGCTGGGCACCAGGTCCATGCCGCTGACCCGCGTCTTGATCAGCACGTCGTCGATGGACACCCGCGGCTCCACGAGCAGGTTGTGCACGGTGTTGTCGAGTTCGTAGTGCGGAACACCCAGGCCCGCCGACAGTGCACCCTGCGGGTCGAGGTCGACCAGCAGCACCCGCCTGCCGTACTCGGCCAGGCTCGCTCCCAGGTTGATGGTCGACGTGGTCTTGCCGACGCCGCCCTTCTGGTTGCACATCGCGATGACCTTCGCCGGGCCGTGCGTCTCACGCGGCCGCGGCTCGGGGATCTCGCGGGGAGGCCGGCCCGTCAGGCCCACTTCAGGCGTGTCATGTGCAAACAGGCCGTCGTTCATCCCCGACCGCCGCTGGTCAGGCATCCCGCAGTCTTCGCGCACATCCGGGCAAGTTTAACGTCGCCGAGCTGCCGCGACGGGCAGACCCGCTGATGATCACCGCACATGGTGAGCCACACGATGTTCACTGCGCGCGCGGGTGCGCACCCGCCCACACCTCGCGCAACGTGTGCACGGTGACCATGGTGTAGATCTGCGTCGTGGTGACCGACGCGTGGCCCAGAAGTTCCTGCACGACGCGCACGTCGGCGCCGCCGTCGAGCAGATGCGTGGCAAACGAGTGCCGCAAGGTGTGCGGCGACACCGCCGAGGCGATGCCCGCGCGTTCGGCCGAGTCCTGCAGCACCTGCCAGGCGCTCTGCCGCGACAGCCGGCCGCCGCGGGCGTTGAGGAAGATCGCCGGGGTGCCACGACCGCGGCGCGCCAGGTCAGGGCGCCCCCGCACCAGATAGGCGTCGAGCGCGCTGACCGCGGGACGCCCGATCGGCACCAGCCGCTGCTTGCCGCCCTTGCCGTGCAGCAGCACCGACCGGGCCTGGGTGTCCACGTCGTCGACGTCGAGCCCGACGGCTTCGGAGATGCGGGCACCGGTCGAATAGAGCAGCTCCAGCAGCGCGCGGTTGCGCAGCGTGAGCGGGCTGTCGGCCTCACTGTCGCCGCCCGCGGCCTCCAGCAGCGCCAGCACCTCGTCGAGGGTCAGGCTCTTGGGCAGCCTGCGGCTCGGCGTCGGCGGCTTCACCGCGCGCGCGACGTCGTTCTCGGTCAGCCCCTCGGCCGCGGCGAACCGGTGCAGGCCGCGGACGGCGACCACGGCCCTGGCCGCCGACACCGCCGACAGCGCCGTGACTCCCGCGTCGGGGTCACCGCGGCGCAGTGCGACCAGGAAGTCGCTGACGTCGGATTCGGCGACGCGGGCGAGATCGTCGATTCCACGCTGCCGCAGGTGTTCGGCGTAGCGGCGCAGATCCCGCCGGTAGGAGCTCAGCGTGTTCGCCGCAACTCCGCGCTCGATGGTCAGGTGGTCGAGGTACCCCTGGACCTGTTCGTCGAGAACCGCGCGAAGCGCTGACGTGCCGGTCATGACAGGCCTTTGCGCCGCCAGAATGCCGTCGGACGATCCACCCAGGGCGCGTCGACGCGCCGCAGGGATTCGATGTCCTTCGCCGAATGCGCGGCCAGGATGCCTGCCACCGCGATCCCGTTGACGATGTCGCCGGAGAACACCCGGGCCACCGCCTCCTTTAGCGGCACGCGTGCGACCTCCATGTCGGCTTCCTCGTGTTCGGCCTCGGGCCTGCCGACGTCGGTGAGGCCCGTCGCCAGGTACACGCGCACGCTCTCGTCGGAGAAGCCGGGCGTGGAGTCCAGGTCGACCAGTACGCGCCAGTCCGACGCTGCCAGGCCGACCTCCTCTTCGAGCTCACGCGCCGCGGTCACCTCAGGCGGTTCCCCGCCGAGATCGAGCAGACCGGCAGGCAGCTCCCACAACCGTCGTCCGAGCGGGTGGCGGTATTGGTACACCAGTACCACATTGCCGTCGTCGTCGAGGGCGACCACGGCCACCGCACCATAATGCTCGACGACTTCGCGCCGGGCGGATTTGCCGCCCGGCATGCTGACCTCGTCGGCCCGCAACGCGAAAATATTTCCGACGTAGACGGTTTCGCTGGCCAGCGTCTCGAAGTCGTGTTCACCCACGGACGTCGGATTTCTCCAGCGGTTCCTCCAGTGCGGGCGCATCTGCGTCGCTGTGCTCGACCGGGACGAACTGCTCGGGCAGGTCCATCCCCGGTAACCGCTCGGCGGCCTTGTAGTCGATCGCCGCACCGATGAACGCCGCGAACAGCGGATGCGGACGGGTGGGCCGGCTCTTGAGCTCGGGATGCGCCTGCGTACCCACCAGGAAAGGATGGATCTGCGGGTCGTACTCGACGAACTCCACGAGATGGCCGTCGGGCGAGGTTCCCGAGAAACGCAGGCCGCTCTTGGCGATGCGGTCACGGTAGGCGTTGTTCACCTCGAAGCGGTGCCGATGCCGCTCGGACACCTCGGTGGACTGATACGCCTGCGCCACAACGGAATTCGGCGTCAGCACGGCCGGGTAGGCGCCCAGTCGCATGGTGCCGCCCAGATCGGCCTCACCGGCCACCGCGTCGCGCTGGTCGGCCATCGTGGAGATCACCGGATCGGGCGTCTTGGGGTCGAACTCGGCCGAGTTGGCCTCGGTGATGCCAACGCTGCGCGCGGCCTCGATCACGATGCACTGCAGGCCGAGGCAGAGCCCCAGCACGGGCAGGCCACGCTTGCGCGCGTAGGAGATCGCACCGATCTTGCCCTCGATGCCGCGGATGCCGAACCCGCCGGGAATCAGCACACCGTGGACATCGGAGAGCGCGGCCGCCGCGCCGTGCTCGGTCTCGCAGTCGTCGGAGGCCACCCACCGCATCTCGACCTTGGCGCGGTGCTTGAACCCGCCCGCGCGCAACGCTTCGGCGACCGAGAGATACGCGTCGGACAGGTCGATGTACTTGCCCACCAACGCGATCCGCACGGTCTCCTGCGGCTCGTGCACGCGCCGCAGCAGGTCGTCCCATTCGGTCCAGTCGACATCACGGAACGGCAGGTTGAGACGGCGCACCACGTAGGCGTCGAGTTCCTCGCGGTGCAGCACCTTCGGGATGTCGTAGATCGACGGAGCGTCCGGCGTCGAGATGACGCCGTCGACATCCACGTCGCACATGAGCGCGATCTTGTTCTTGAGCGGCTCGGGCACGTCGCGGTCGCACCGCAGGATGAGCGCGTCGGGAGTGATACCGATGCTGCGCAGCGCCGCCACGGAGTGCTGGGTGGGTTTGGTCTTGAGCTCGCCCGACGGTGCCAGGTACGGCACCAGCGAGACGTGCAGGAAGAAGCAGTTCTCGCGACCCACCTCGTGGCGGACCTGACGGGCCGCCTCCAGGAACGGAAGCGATTCGATGTCACCGACCGTGCCGCCGACCTCGGTGATCACGACATCGGGCCGGACGCCCGCGGCGTCGGGCTCGGCCATCGCGAGGATGCGGCTCTTGATCTCGTCGGTGATGTGCGGGATGACCTGCACGGTGTCACCGAGGTATTCACCGCGGCGCTCCTTGGCGATCACCGAGGAGTACACCTGACCGGTGGTGACGTTGGCCGAACCCGACAGGTTGCGGTCCAGGAAACGTTCGTAGTGACCGACATCCAGATCCGTCTCGGCGCCGTCCTCGGTGACGAAAACCTCTCCGTGCTGGAAGGGGTTCATGGTGCCGGGATCGACGTTGAGATAGGGATCCAGCTTCTGCATGGTCACCTGCAGCCCCCGCGCGGTCAGCAACTGACCGAGGCTGGACGCGGTCAGACCCTTACCCAGCGACGAAACAACTCCACCGGTGACGAAGAGGTGTTTCGTGGCGGTTTGCGGGTGCTTGCGTAACGCGGGCAAAAGCATCCTCCGTGACGAAGGGCAGGGAATCGCTGAGACTAGCTGTGGCCTGCCAACCCACGGAATCTCACCTTAACACCGACGACGACAAGTGGTCGCTGGCGCGCCGCGGGTGATCGGTAATACAGAAGCGCCTCTACTGCGGGACCGTCACCGAAGACGCACCCCGGCCGGTGCCGTACTGACTCGGTTTCCCGCCGCCGGCAAGTTCGCCGAGCGCCAGGACTGCGGTGATCTGACCCGAGGAGGTGTCGACATCGTCGACCGTGCTGACCGTACCGGTGAGGGCCGCATCCGACCTGGTCACAGCAACGGCGGCGGTACCCGAGGCGGAGCCGTCGCGGCCTACGAGGACGGTTCCCGATCCGTGCGGCGCGAGCCCGGCGGCGAATCGGGCAACGGTCGCACCGCGATTTCCGGCGTCCTCGCCCAATGCGCCTCCGGTGACCACCAGCGCGGTGTCGGCCGCGCCGATGTGGCTGTTCTCATAAGTCAGGAAGCCGGATTCCCGCAGTGCGGAGAGCACGGTGTCGCGCTGGCTGTCGTCGACCGGCGCAGCGCCCGGGCTCTTGTCGATGAGCAGCGCGATGCCGAGCAGATCGCCGGCCTGCGAGCCCTGGTCGACGAACTTGGTGGACAGTTGCCGTCCCGCGGGCACGATCGGCGAGTTGACCACCGAGAGCAGTTTGTCGGCCGAGTTCGCGTCGACGAACTCCTGCGTCAACGTCACGGTGCCGGTGACCGCGCCGCCGGCCTGGCCGACGTAGCGGGTCATGGCCTCGACGTCACCATCAGCGGCGTCGGGGGTGCGGAACACCACCACCGACTTGTCCTTGAGCGCGCCAGCGAGGATGCGCGACGCCACCTGGGCATCGAATTCGCTTGCCGCACTGAGCTTCTGGTTCAGGCGGTTCTTGTCGTCGGTGAGGGTGTCGATCTGATTCTGCAGGTCACGCTTGTCGTCACGCAGACCCGACAGCACGGTGTTGGACAACAGACCCGATCCCAGCGCGACCCCGATGGCCAGCGCCAGGAACACCGCGGCCAACGAGATCGCGTGCGCCCGTAGCGTTATCACCGGTCATCCACCCAGTGAGCCGATGATGCTCTGCACCCATGCGGTGAACTGGTGCCAGTACGAGACCACCCAGTCGACCACGGCGGTGTCGGCGCGCGACACCCACAGCGCGACGATGACGGCGACCAGCATCGCGAGCACCAGCATGGCGATCGCCCCACCGGAGACACGGCTGCGGTAGAGCGTGGCGACAGCCTTGGCGTCGACGAGTTTCTCGCCCACCTTGAGCCGTGTGAGGAACGTCGACGGGTTGCTGGCCTGCCGCGAGCGATCGAAGAACTCCTCGATCGTGGCGGTGTGCCCGGCGGTCACGATCAGCGACGCGCCGTGGTGATCGCACAGCAGCAGCGCGAGGTCCGCGGCCGATCCGGCCGCCGGGAACGTCATGGCGCCGACACCGAGATCCTGGATGCGTTCCAGGCCCGCGGCGTGACCGTCGGCGTCGGCCGGCAGCACCACCTGGGCACCGGACCTCAGCACCTCGACGCTCATCTTGTCGGGATCGCCCACGATGAGCGCCGGACGGTAGCCGGCCTTGCGCAGCACGTCGGCGCCGGCACCGACGCCGACCAGCACGGGCTGGTACTCCTTGATGAACGGCTTGAGGGCCTTGAGGTCCTCGGCCGCGCTGGGCTCCTCGGCGACGATCACGACGTGGCGCCGGTGCACGTCGACGTCGATGTTCGGGATGCCGATGCCGTCGATCAGCAGCGGGCTCTCGCTGCGGATGAACTCGATGGTGTTACCGGCGAAGGCCTCCAGATGCGCCACCAGACCGCTCTTGGCCTCGTGCATCAACTCGTGGATGTCCTGATCGGTGCGCTCGGTGCCCAGCGCGATCCGGCGGTCACCGGAGTAGACGCCGCCGTTGTGCAACCGCACGCGTGCGCCGTCCTTGATCTTCTTGAAGACCTCGGGTCCCGCCTCGTCGATCAGCACGATGCCGTTGCCGACGAGCACCTCGGGGCCCAGGTTCGGGTAGCGCCCCGAGATGGAAGGCGAGGCATTGACCACGCCTGCGATGTTGGCCTCGACCAGGGCGTCAGCCGTGATGCGGTCCAGGTCGAGCACGTCCATCACGACGATGTCGCCAGGGCCGATCCGTCGGAGCAGTCGGTCGATGTCGCGGTCTACGCGGGCAGTGCCGGTGATCCCCGGGCGCGAGCTGGCATTGCGAGTTAGCAGCGCTGACATCTTCATGGGGTGATTCTGTCGGGAGTACGCCGTCAGACGATGGAGGCGCGCCGTAACATCAGCCCCATAAGTCACATCCAGTAACACTGGTAACACGTCGCTGACGTGGCGTTCAGGTGAATTGTCAGCCGACGAGATCGCCCGTGCGCTCCTTCTGAGCGGCCTCCAGGAGCTCGCGCGCATGGGCGCGACCGCTGTCGGACTCCCCCAGCCCCGCGAGCATGCGGGCCAGCTCGGCCACCCGGTCCTCGTCCTCGATGCGTCGCACGCCGCTCGACTTGGTCCGGCCGTTGCCGCTGTCGACCACCAGGTGCGCATCGGCGTAGGCCGCGACCTGCGGCAGGTGGGTCACGACGATGACCTGGTGCGTGCGCGCGAGCTTGGCAAGCCTGCGGCCGATCTGCACCGCCGCGCGGCCGCCGACCCCGGCGTCGACCTCGTCGAACACCATCGTGGTGCCCTCGACCGACGCCGCCAGCACGACCTCGAGCGCCAGCATGACGCGGGACAGCTCGCCGCCGGAGGCGCTCTTGGTCAGCGGCAGCACGTCGGCGCCGCGGTGGGCACTGAAGCCGAACTCGACCGCGTCGACACCGTCGTGGCCGGCGTGCACCACGGTGCCGTCCGCCAGGGTCACCGGGGCGGAGTCGTCGGAGCGGGCCACCAGTGGGTTGACGTCGATACTGAACACCGCGTTGGCCATCGCCAGGCCGGCCAGCTCCGCGGTCACCGCTTTCGCGAGGCCCTTGGCTGCCTTGGTCCTGGCCTTGGTGAGCTCACCCGCGGCCGCCACCACCTGGGTCTCCAGTTCGCCGACCTGCTGTTCGAGCGCGGCCAGCGTCTCCTCGGACACGTCGAGCTGCGCGAGGCGCTGCGCGGCGTCACGCGCCCACCCCAGTACGCCGTCGATGTCGGGGGCATACTTCTTGGTCAGCGTGCGCAGCTCCGCCTGACGTGCCAGCTTCGTTTCCAGAGTGCTTGCGTCGCTGGGGAGTTCGGCCAGATAGTCCCCGAGCTCGGCGGTCACGTCCGAGATCACGGCCACGGCTTCGCCGAGCCGCTCCCCCAGCGCCCGCAGGGCCGCGTCGTCGGTGGCCTCGAGCGCGGCCTTGGCGTGGCCGACGGTGTCGGTCGCCGAGACGGATTCGGGCGACGGGACGTCGAGGTCGCCGGCGAGCGCCACCCGCGCGGTCTGCGCTGCCTCGCGCAGCGCGTCGAGTTCGGACAGGCGCCGGATGTCGGCGACGATCGCCTCGTCCTCACCGGGCTGCGGCGCCACGGCGTCGATCTCGTTGATTCCGAAGCTCAGCCGGTCGGCCTCCTGCGCCAGTTCCCTGGCTCGCTGCCGACGGTCGATCAGATCGCGACGTGCCGTCAGCCACTGCTCGCGGATCTTGCGGTAGCGGGCCAGCGGTTTGTCGACGTCGGCGAACCGGTCCAGCGCGGCACGCTGCTCGTCCGGACGCATCAGCCGCAACTGGTCGTTCTGACCGTGCAGCGTGAGCACCTCGGCGGTGAAACCACTGAGCGACTTCGCGGGGACACTGCGGCCACCCAGGTACGCCCGCGACGGCCCGGACCGGCTGACCGACCGCGCCGCGATGATGCTGCCGTCCTCGTCGCGTTCGGCACCGGAGGTGTCCAGGATCTCCTGGACCCGCGCGGCCACGTCATCGCCCAATTCCGTTGTGGTGAATCGGCCTTCGACCACGGCACGCTCCGAGCCGGAACGCACCCTGGTGGCGTCGGCCCTGGCCCCGCCCAGCAGGTGCAGGCCCGTCACCACCATGGTCTTGCCGGTGCCGGTCTCACCCGTCAACACGGTCAACCCGCGGTCGAACTCCGCGGTCGCGGCGCTGATCGCGCCCAGTGATTCAATTCGGATCTCGGCCAGCACGTCCGGTCACTGCCCCCGCCACCCGGTGACCGGAAGCCGGAACTTCCTCACCAACCTGTCGGTGAACGGCGCGCTGTCGAGCCGCACCCATTTCACCGGCGTACCGCAACGCGTCACCTCGAGCCTCCCGCCGGCGGGCACCACCATGTCGCGCCTGCCGTCACAGAACACCAACGCATCGTTGCCTCCCGCCTCAACTTCGATCGCGATGCAGGCCTCCGGGCTGGTCACCATGGGCCGCGCGAACAATGCATGAGCATTGTTGGGCACCACCAGGATCGCCTCAAGATCGGGCCACAACACCGGGCCGCCCGCCGAGAACGCGTACGCGGTGGATCCGGTCGGGGTCGACACGAGCACACCGTCGCAACCGAACGCCGACACCGGCCGTCCGTCGACCTCCAGCACCACGCCCAGCACCCCGAGCCGCGGGCCTTTCTCCAGGCTGGCCTCGTTGAGCGCCCACCCGCGGCTGATGATCTCGTTGTGCGCGCGCACCGCCACGTCGAGGGTCATGCGTTCCTCGACCACGTAGTCCCGCCTGATGACATGGTCGAGCACCATGTCGATGGCCTCGGCCTCGGCTTCGGCGAGAAATCCGATACGCCCGAGGTTGACGCCGAGCACCGGGATGCCCACGTTGCGCGCCAACTCCGCCGCACGCAGGAAGGAACCGTCGCCGCCCAGCACGAGCACCAGTTCACAGCCCTCGGCGGCCCGTTCATCGGGGTCGACGACGTCGATCTGCACGCCGAGCGCCCGCATCTCATCGGGCGCAAGGTGCACCGATCCGTGATCGACGGCCTCGGCCGACAGGACACGCAGGCCAATACCGTTGTCGCCGAGTACCTTTTCGACTCGGCGGGCGACCTCGGTCGCCTCGTCCCGCCCGGTGTGCACCACCAGCAGGATCGAGCGCTCAACTGTCATTGCGGCCCTTCCTCGACCGCCCGGCGGACCGCAGCTTCAAGCGCGTCCCCCTCCAGCGGCGAATCGGTCTCGGCGCGCAGCCTCAGGAAGTACTCCACGTTGCCCGAGGGCCCGGGAAGCGGGCTGGCCGTCACATCGACAGCATGCCACTGCAGCGCGGCGGCCTTGCGCCCGACCGTGCACACCGCATCGATGCGCAACTCGGGGTCGGAGACCACGCCGCCGGCGCCGACGCGGTCTTTCCCGACCTCGAACTGGGGTTTCACCATGGGAACGATATCGGCGTCGCGCACCGCGCACGCGGTGAGCGCGGGCAGCACCGTGGCCAGCGAGATGAAGGACAGATCGGCGACGATCATCTGGACCGGACCGCCGATGGCCTCGGGTGTCAGATCGCGAACATTGGTGCGCTCGAGCACATGGACCCGTGGATCCGAACGCAGTGACCACGCCAACTGTCCGTAACCGACGTCCGCGGCCACCACCTCGGCGGCACCGCGGTCGAGCAGAACCTCGGTGAAACCTCCCGTGGACGCCCCGGCGTCGAGGCAGCGGCGGCCTTCGACGGACAAACCGAACGCGTCCAGCGCACCGATCAGCTTGTGGGCGCCACGCGACACCCAGGTGCGCTCGTCCGACTCGATCACGGTGAGATTGGCGTCGACGGACACCGCCGTGGCCGGTTTGGCCGCGGGCATACCGTCGATGCGGACGCGTCCGGCACCGATCAACTCAGCCGCCTGCTGGCGCGAGCGGGCCAGGCCCCGTCGAACCAGCTCGGCGTCAACTCGAGCTCGCCGTGCCACGGCCGGTCACACCCCAGGTGCCTGGGGCCCGCCCACCTGGCCCTTGTCGACCGTCTCGAGCGCTTGCACCAGCAGGTCGTGTGCCTGTTCCAGCTTGGCTGCCAGCAGGTCGATGTCGGTATCGACGAGCTCGGATCCGTCGGCAGACAGATCCGGCAGGTCGGCGAGCACCTCTGCGACCCGCGCCCGGAGTTGGTCAGGATCGGTAGTCATAGCGTCATCAACGCTAGTCGATCGACGGGGACAGCAGCGATGCGCGCTGCAGCGCGGCGCGGGCCGTGTCGTCCCCGGCAACCAAGGTGTACCCGTCGTTGTCGTACACGTGGTCGTCCGAATCCGTCCATACGGCGTGTGCGACGGCCCGCACGACCGACAGTGGATCGTCGGTGACCTTGCCCGTCGAATACACCTCGACGCGGTCCGAATCGACCTCGACACGCCATTCCGGCTGCGGACCGACCCTGAGCGTCTCGGCCGCGACGTGCAGCGAGCGCAGATCGGCTGCGATGTAGTCAGGCCGCTCGTGCTCGGCGGCGAAGACCGCGTCCGTGGCGGTACTGACACCGCTGAGCACCATGAGGCTCGGCAGGCCGGCCGAAACCGCGCAGGCGATGTCGGTGTCGAGGCGGTCCCCGACGACCAACGGAGCCTCGAACGATCCCCGGCTCAATGCGTCGCGCATCAGCGTCGGCTGCGGCTTCCCCGCAACCTGAGGATCATGGCCAGTGGCCACCCGTAGTGCTGCGACCATGGACCCGTTCCCGGGCAACAGGCCGCGTTCCGACGGCAATGTCAGGTCGACATTCGCCGCGACCCACAGGGCGCCGGCACGAATCGCGAGCGCGGCCTCGGCCAGATCCGCCCAGCCGGTCTGTGGATTGTGTCCCTGCACGACCGCGACCGGGTCCTCGGCGAACTGCCGGACCGGCCGCAAGCCGACGTTGCGAACCTCGTCGGCGAGGGCCTCGGTGCCCACGACCAGCACACGGGCGTCGGCGGGAAGCTGCGCCGCGAGCACCCGTGCCGCACTCTGGGCGCTGGTCACGACGTCGTCGGCGTCGCCGCTGAAGCCGAGTTCACGTAGATGTTCGGCGACCTGCTGCGGCGCCCGCGAGGCGTTGTTGGTGACGTAGAGCAGTCGCGCGTCCAGGCCGGCCAGGCTCTCGACCGCGCCCGGGGTGGCCTCGTGCCCACGGAACACCGTGCCGTCGAGGTCGAGCAGCAGGCAATCGTGTTGCCGCGCAAGCGTCGTCACGTCAGGACAGCTCCGTGATGCGTTCCTCGGCGTCGGTCACGCCCTCGACATCGGCCTCGGCCGCGTGGATGAACCACTGCAGCGCCTCGTCGGTGCGTTCGACGGCCAGCAGGAGGTCGGCGTAGACGTAGAACAGGCGGGCCGCGGTCTGGCCTCGGCTCGTGGGATCGAGCGGGGGCGTCGACAACAATGTCAGCGCCTGCTCGAACTGCCCGAGGTCGGCGCGGGCGCCGGCCACCACGATGCGCAGTTCGTCGGCGTCCTCACCTGTGAGTGCCTCGGCTTCGGGGCTGCGCGCGAGTTCGACGGCCCGCTCGGGGCGGCCCACTCCGCGTTCGCAGTCGGCGATCATCGGGAGCAGCGGTGACTTGCTGCCCATCCGGCGCGCGGCACGAAGTTCGGCGAGGGCCTGTGCCCAGTCACCGCAGTGGTACGCCGCGATGCCGACGGCCTCGCGGACCGCCGCGATCCGGGCGGCCCGTCCCCGCGCGGCGCGGGCGTGAGCCAATGCGGTCTCGGGATCCTCGTCCAGGAGGTTGCCTGCGGCCACGAGATGGCGCGCGACGTAGTCGGCAGTGGCCTTGTCCAGGGTCACGAGTTCACGACGGACCTCAGGTGCCAGCTGCCTGGCCTCGATGTCTGCTGAAAGTCTCGGCGCGGAGTCCTGGCTGTCCTCGGCGGATTCCGGCTGAGCCGGCCGGGCACGGCCGGGACCCGACGAGCGCGGCGGTCGCCGATCACGAGAACGGGGATCGAATGAACGATTGCCCCGCTGATTGTTCGATGCGCGGTTGCTGGCTGCACGCCGCGGGCGGCGTTCCTCGCCGCCTTGACTGTCTCCGACCACGTGTGCCTTTCTACCCGCACTGTCTCCGAAAGGATACTGGCCAGTGCCCGACCAGCCATAATCGCACGCCTTTTCCGCCATTTTTCTGACGGGATTTCTGACGGAATTCGAGACCGAGAATGGGCCGGCTGAAAAGAGAATCACCCCCCACGAAAACGTGGGGGGTGATTCCTAATTTGTGTTCGGCGGTGTCCTACTTTTCCACCCGGATGGGTAGTATCATCGGCGCTGGCAGGCTTAGCTTCCGGGTTCGGGATGGGACCGGGCGTTTCCCTGCCGCTATGGACCGCCGTAACTCTATTCTCTTATGTGGTGACCCACATGAGAGCAAACTTGTGGGTTTGTTTTGGTGGTGGGGTGATCGGTTTGATCATCCGTGGAGTGTGGTTGCGAGCGCGGTGCGTCAATGTTTCTTCTTACAACGATTATGGGGTGTTGTAAGTTTTCGGCCGGTTAGTGCCAGTTCCCTGCACCTATTACTAGGCTTCCAGGTCTGGTCTATCAATCCCGTGGTCTGCGGGGGGCCTTATCCCTCCTAGAGGGTGAGAAGCCTGGTCTTGGAAGAGGTTTCCCGCTTAGATGCTTTCAGCGGTTATCCTGTCCGAACGTGGCTATCCAGCCGTGCCCCTGGTGGGACAACTGGTATACCAGAGGTTCGTCCGTCCCGGTCCTCTCGTACTAGGGACAGGTTTCCTCAAGCTTCTGACGCGCGCGGCGGATAGAGACCGAACTGTCTCACGACGTTCTAAACCCAGCTCGCGTGCCGCTTTAATGGGCGAACAGCCCAACCCTTGGGACCTGCTCCAGCCCCAGGATGCGACGAGCCGACATCGAGGTGCCAAACCATCCCGTCGATATGGACTCTTGGGGAAGATCAGCCTGTTATCCCCGGGGTACCTTTTATCCGTTGAGCGACACCCCTTCCACTCAGAGGTGCCGGATCACTAGTCCCGACTTTCGTCCCTGCTCGACATGTCCGTCTCGCAGTCAAGCTCCCTTGTGCACTTACACTCAACACCTGATTGCCGTCCAGGTTGAGGGAACCTTTGGGCGCCTCCGTTACATTTTAGGAGGCAACCGCCCCAGTTAAACTACCCACCAGGCACTGTCCCTGAACCGGATATACGGTCCGAGGTTAGAGGCCCAATACGATCAGAGTGGTATTTCAACAACGACTCCACCCACACTGGCGTGTGAGCTTCACAGTCTCCCACCTATCCTACACAAACCGTATCGAGCACCAATACCAAGTTGTAGTGAAGGTCCCGGGGTCTTTTCGTCCTGCCGCGCGTAACGAGCATCTTTACTCGTAGTGCAATTTCGCCGAGTCTATGGTTGAGACAGTTGAGAAGTCGTTACGCCATTCGTGCAGGTCGGAACTTACCCGACAAGGAATTTCGCTACCTTAGGATGGTTATAGTTACCACCGCCGTTTACTGGGGCTTAAATTCTCCGCTTCACCCCCAAAGGGAGTTAACGGGTCCTCTTAACCTTCCAGCACCGGGCAGGCGTCAGTCCGTATACATCGTCTTGCGACTTCGCACGGACCTGTGTTTTTAGTAAACAGTCGCTTCTCACTGGTTTGTGCCACCCACTCACGCTTGGGCCGTAAAGGCTTACACGCCATGTGGGTCCCCCTTCTCCCGAAGTTACGGGGGCATTTTGCCGAGTTCCTTAACCATAGTTCACTCGTACGCCTTAGTATTCTCTACCTGACCACCTGTGTTGGTTTGGGGTACGGGCCGTGTATGTCCTCGCTAGAGGCTTTTCTCGGCAGCATAGGATCACCGAATTCGCCTCACTCGGCTATGCATCACCTCTCAGGATATACGCCAGACGGATTTACCTATCTGACTCCCTACAGGCTTACCCCGGTATTACCACTGACCGGTACGGCTACCTTCCTGCGTCACCCCATCGCTTGACTACTACCAACGAAGGTCCCATGCAGCCCCACCAACGCCACACCCCGAAAGGTGTGATCACGGTGGTTTTGGATGGTTAGTACCGCTGATTCATCATGGACGCACATACACGGGTACGGGAATATCAACCCGTTGTCCATCGACTACGCCTGTCGGCCTCGCCTTAGGTCCCGACTCACCCTGGGCGGACTGGCCTGGCCCAGGAACCCTTGGTCTTTCGGCGGGCAAGGTTCTCACTTGCCTAATCGCTACTCATGCCTGCATTCTCACTCCCACACCCTCCACCACTCGATCACTCGGCGGCTTCACCGGATGCAGGACGCTCCCCTACCCAGCCAACACGTTGGCTGCCGCGGCTTCGGCGGTGTGCTTGAGCCCCGCTACATTATCGGCGCACAATCACTTGACCAGTGAGCTATTACGCACTCTTTCAAGGGTGGCTGCTTCTAAGCCAACCTCCTGGTTGTCTTCGCGACTGCACATCCTTTTCCACTTAGCACACGCTTAGGGGCCTTAGCCGGCGATCTGGGCTGTTTCCCTCTCGACGCACGGAGCTTATCCCCCGCCGTCTCACTGCCGCACTCTTGGACTTACCGGCATTCGGAGTTTGGCTGACGTCAGTAACCCTGTGGGGCCCATCGGCCATCCAGTAGCTCTACCTCCGGCAAGAAACATGCGACGCTGCACCTAAATGCATTTCGGGGAGAACCAGCTATCACGGAGTTTGATTGGCCTTTCACCCCTACCCACAGCTCATCCCCTCAGTCTTCAACCTAAGTGGGTTCGGGCCTCCACGCGGTCTTACCCGCGCTTCACCCTGGCCATGGGTAGATCACTCCGCTTCGGGTCCAGAACACACCACTACACCACACACTCTTGTGTGGATACGCCCTATTCAGACTCGCTTTCGCTGCGGCTACCCCACCCGGGTTAACCTCGCGACATGTCCCTGACTCGCAGGCTCATTCTTCAAAAGGCACGCCATCACCCCACGACACGTCGAGGGCTCTGACGGATTGTAAGCGCACGGTTTCAGGTACTCTTTCACTCCCCTCCCGGGGTACTTTTCACCATTCCCTCACGGTACTAATCCGCTATCGGTCACTGGGAAGTATTCAGGCTTACCGGGTGGTCCCGGCAGATTCACAGCAGATTCCACGGGCCCGCTGCTACTCGGGAACACCATCAAGACAGACGTCGGGTTTTCACGTACCGGGCTCTCACCGTCTACGGCAGGCCATCCCAAGCCATTTCCGCTAACCACAACATTTTCTCACTGCCCTCCAGCCAGGTAGAGCCGGAAAGATAGGTCCCACAACCCCGCACACACAACCCCTACCCGGTATCACATGCATACGGTTTAGCCATCCTCCGCTTTCGCTCGCCACTACTCACGGAATCACATTTTGTTTTCTCTTCCTACGGGTACTGAGATGTTTCACTTCCCCGCGTTCCCCCCAGACGCCTATATATTCAGCGCCTGGTGACACGACATCACTCGTGCCGGGTTTCCCCATTCGGACATCCTCGGATCAACGCTCGGTTGACAGCTCCCCGAGGCTTATCGCAGCCTCCTACGTCCTTCATCGGCTCCCAGTGCCAAGGCATCCACCATGCGCCCTTAAACACTTACAACACAAAAAACCAATAATCAGAAGAAAAATTGCACATCAATTTGTCCGCAACAATGCGCCACCCAACCTCAAAGGCCGGCAGCCACACTCTTACGAACTAGATGCTCGCAACCACTATCCACAAATCAAACACCACACCCCACCACCAAAGCAGGGCAACAACACGCCTCCCACCACACACAGTGGCCAGGGAACAACGGGCCTGTTGTCTCAGGGCCCAATAGTGTGTCTGGCAGTCCATCGAAACAGCGTTTCCCACACCGCATCTCAACGTTTGCTGTGCACCAAGCCGGCGCCACTACAGCGCTCCAGCTCCTCACGGCTCACACCCTCCCCAACGGAGAGTGTCTCTCGTGGTGCTCCTTAGAAAGGAGGTGATCCAGCCGCACCTTCCGGTACGGCTACCTTGTTACGACTTCGTCCCAATCGCCGATCCCACCTTCGACGGCTCCCTCCACAAGGGTTAGGCCACCGGCTTCGGGTGTTACCGACTTTCATGACGTGACGGGCGGTGTGTACAAGGCCCGGGAACGTATTCACCGCAGCGTTGCTGATCTGCGATTACTAGCGACTCCGACTTCACGGGGTCGAGTTGCAGACCCCGATCCGAACTGAGACCGGCTTTGAAAGGATTCGCTCCACCTCACGGCATCGCAGCCCTTTGTACCGGCCATTGTAGCATGTGTGAAGCCCTGGACATAAGGGGCATGATGACTTGACGTCATCCCCACCTTCCTCCGAGTTGACCCCGGCAGTCTCTCACGAGTCCCCACCATAACGTGCTGGCAACATGAGACAAGGGTTGCGCTCGTTGCGGGACTTAACCCAACATCTCACGACACGAGCTGACGACAGCCATGCACCACCTGCACACAGGCCACAAGGGAACCGACATCTCTGCCGGCGTCCTGTGCATGTCAAACCCAGGTAAGGTTCTTCGCGTTGCATCGAATTAATCCACATGCTCCGCCGCTTGTGCGGGCCCCCGTCAATTCCTTTGAGTTTTAGCCTTGCGGCCGTACTCCCCAGGCGGGGTACTTAATGCGTTAGCTACGGCACGGATCCCAAGGAAGGAAACCCACACCTAGTACCCACCGTTTACGGCGTGGACTACCAGGGTATCTAATCCTGTTCGCTCCCCACGCTTTCGCTCCTCAGCGTCAGTTACTGCCCAGAGACCCGCCTTCGCCACCGGTGTTCCTCCTGATATCTGCGCATTCCACCGCTACACCAGGAATTCCAGTCTCCCCTGCAGTACTCTAGTCTGCCCGTATCGCCCGCACGCCCACAGTTAAGCTGTGAGTTTTCACGAACAACGCGACAAACCACCTACGAGCTCTTTACGCCCAGTAATTCCGGACAACGCTCGGACCCTACGTATTACCGCGGCTGCTGGCACGTAGTTGGCCGGTCCTTCTTCTGCACATACCGTCACTTGCGCTTCGTCTGTGCTGAAAGAGGTTTACAACCCGAAGGCCGTCATCCCTCACGCGGCGTCGCTGCATCAGGCTTGCGCCCATTGTGCAATATTCCCCACTGCTGCCTCCCGTAGGAGTCTGGGCCGTATCTCAGTCCCAGTGTGGCCGGTCACCCTCTCAGGCCGGCTACCCGTCGTCGCCTTGGTAGGCCATCACCCCACCAACAAGCTGATAGGCCGCGGGCCCATCCCACACCGCAAAAGCTTTCCCCTACCAGGCCATGCGACCAGCAGGGTGTATTCGGTATTAGACCCAGTTTCCCAGGCTTATCCCAAAGTGCAGGGCAGATCACCCACGTGTTACTCACCCGTTCGCCACTCGAGTACCCCCGAAAGGGCCTTTCCGTTCGACTTGCATGTGTTAAGCACGCCGCCAGCGTTCGTCCTGAGCCAGGATCAAACTCTCCAAACAAAAACAACCCATCCAAAGACAGGTGAATTCACAATCAGAGAAAATCTGACCTAACAAAAAGACACCAAAACTGGCATCAAAAACATCCACCCCTAAACGGGAAAAAGAGGCGGACAAAAAACAACAAACAAAAACCACCAAACACACTATTGAGTTCTCAAACAACACGCCCGACTTTGCCGCGCAAGAATCCGGCGGCTAAAAGCCGCTGCATTCTCTAGTGGCAGCGAGGATCCCCCACCTTAGTGGGAGTCTCTCTCGGACTTTGTCTTCGCTTCCCGGCTGGGCCGTGTCGCTCTGACCTGGAATAAGTTACGTCCTTGGAAACTGGGAGTCAAATCCCCAGGTCAGAGGGCTATTTTCCCTGGTCAGACGCGGTCACCCGGCGCACCCCCGCAATGTGGCGCTTGCCACGCCGCAACACCAGCCAGCCCTCATGCAGGAAATCGGATTCTTGTGGTACCCACTCGTCGCTTTCGACGCGCGCGTTGTTCACATAAACGCCGCCCTCGGCGACCGTCCGACGCGCCGCTCCCTTGCTGTTCGACAGCCCGGTCGCCACCAGAAGGTCGACGATCGAGTCCGGCCCGCCAGGAGCCAGCTCGGCGACCTGGCCGTTGCCGGCCTCGCGCAACGCCGCCGACAACGTCGATTCGTCGAGGTCGGCGAGCTCGCCGCGGCCGAACAGTGCCCGACTGGCGTACTCGACCGATTTCGTCGCGCCTTCCCCGTGCACCAGAGTCGTCAGTTCACGGGCCAGACGACGCTGAGCAGCGCGTTCGTGCGGCCGGTTCTCGGTCGCGTCGGCGAGTTCAGCCAGCTCGTCGGGCGTCAGGAAGGTGAACCAGCGCAGGTAACCCAGGACGTCGGCGTCGGCCGTGTTGACGAAGTACTGGTACCAGGCATACGGGCTGGTCATCTCCGGATCCAGCCAGAGATTGCCACCACCGGTCGATTTGCCGAACTTCTTGCCCTCGGAGTCGGTGACCAGCGGCGTCGTCATCGCGTGAACCGTCGCGCCGATCTTCTGACGCACCAGCCGCACGCCGGCGACGATGTTGCCCCACTGGTCGGATCCGCCGACCTGCAATGCGCAACCGTGCCGTTGGTGCAGTTCGACGTAGTCGTTGGCCTGCAACAGCATGTAGCTGAACTCGGTGTAGGAGATGCCGTCACCCTCCAGGCGGCGGCGCACGGTCTCGCGGTCGAGCATGACGTTGACCGAGAAGTACTTGCCGATGTCACGCAGGAAGCTGATCGCCGAGAGCTCCCCGGTCCAGGTCAGGTTGTTCTCGACGATGGCGCCGGTCGGCGAGCCGTCGAACTCCACGAACCGTTCGAGCTGGCCGCGGATCCGGTCCGCCCAGTCGGCCACGGTGTCCTCGGTGTTCATCGTGCGCTCGCCGGTGTCCCGGGGATCACCGATCATCCCGGTCGCGCCGCCGGCCAGCACGATGGGCCGATGGCCGGCCTGCTGGAAACGGCGCAGCGTGAGCAGCGGAACCAGATGCCCCGCGTGCAGGCTCGGAGCGGTCGGATCGAACCCGGAATAGACGGTCATCGGCCCCTTGGCGAGGTCGCTCGCCAAGGCCTCACGGTCCGTCGACTGTGCGATCAGCCCGCGCCAGTCCAACTCATCGAGGATTCCGGTTGCGCTTGAAGTCACGGGAACGATCATCCCGCATCAGTCACTGCTGCCGGGCGCCGGTGCTCGCGGGCTGCGCCGGTAAGCCGACACCTCGGGCGTCGACGCGAGCCAGAAACGCCACGGACGATCGGCCGCCTGGCTGACCCCGACGCGGGGGCCTTCGAGAACGTCGGCCGACCCCGGAGCGCGTCCGTCAAGACTCAACCGGACCGGGCTCGCGTCGTCGAAGAGGTCGATTCCGTTGTCTTCCATGACGATTCCGAGAGCAGAGCACAGATTTCCGGGTCCGCGGGCCAACCCCTTGGGCGGCACCTGCGGGCCGCGTCGACGCTGTGCACTGTCGACTCCGTCCGTCACGACCGCTGCGCGCAGCAGTACGGCGCCGGCCACCCCGTCGTATCCACACACGACATTGGCGCATACGTGGATGCCGTGACTGCGGTAGGTGTACAGGTGCCCCGGCGGACCGAACATCACCGAGTTCCGCACGCCGGGCCCGCGGAACGAATGCGACGCCGCGTCCGGCCACGGGCCGTCCGGCGGTCCGCCGTAGGCCTCGACCTCGACGATCGTGGCGGTGACGTCCCGCCCGACGAGGTGGGCGCCGATCAGCCGACGTGCCGCGGCGATCGGATCACCGGTCAGCAGGTCGACGCTCATCGATGCGATTGTGCCTGTTCCTTTTGTGTCAAGTTTTCTTGACGCCGCTCATGTCGTCAAGCTAACTTGACGACATGAGCGACGAACCGACCACCGATGCCATGGCCAGCGTGGATCCCGCGGTCGGGCTCGATGCGGTGCGCGCACTGCGCCGCCTGCAGGAACGACTCGAGGCCATCCACGTCGCGAATGCCCGCGCACAGGGCTGGAGCTGGCAGGCCATCGCGGCCGCCCTCGGCGTCAGTCGCCAGGCCGTCCACCAGAAGTACAACCGGAGGAGTTGACGATGTTCGAGCGGTTCAGCCGGCATGCCCGCGTCGCGGTGGTGCTCGCCCAGGAGGAGGCGCGGGAACTGCAATGCGATGAGATCCGGCCCGAACACCTGCTGGTGGGAGTGCTGCAGAGTGCCGGGCGCGACCTCGGCGCGCTGCTCGCGGGCCACGGACTGACCGCGGAGGCCGTGCGGGCTGGACTCGGCGCCGTTGCCACCCCGGAGGACGAGACCTTCGAGCGCGACGCCGACGCGCTGCGGTCGATCGGCATCGATCTGCATGCCGTGCGCGACAGTGTGTCGCGCAGTTTCGGCGCCGATGCATGGGACGGCGCGTTACAGCGCTCCGGACGACGCCGTCGCCGCCGCGGGCATATCCCGTTCACCAAGCCCGCCAAGAAGGCGCTCGAGCTGGCGCTGCGAGAAGCCCTCGCGCACAAGGACTCTGTCATCGAATCCGAGCATGTGCTGCTCGGGATCCTGCGGGGCGCCGACGACCACACGCTGTCGCTGATCACCGAGTACGTCGACGTCGCGCGGTTGCGGGCCGACATCGTCGGCCTGCTGGAGTCCGCCGCCTGAGCCAGGCGCCGCCGGCGCCGAAATGTCTCGGCGCATCGTCTTCCCACCGGACTACGGCAGGCCTAGAATTCATTGCATGATGACTTCATCGCGCGATGAATTGTCGGGAGCGCCGGCCGAACGGGAACCCGCGGTCGACATCGACGGATTGCACGTCGTGCGCGGCGGCAGACCCGTGGTGCGCGACGTGACCGTACGCATCGCGCGCGGCACCATCACCGGCCTGCTCGGCCCGTCGGGCTGCGGCAAGACGACTCTCATGCGCTGCATCGTCGGCACCCAGATCGTCGCGAAAGGGACGGTCACGGTGCTCGGCCACCCGGCGGGCTCGGCCCCGCTGCGGCACCGCGTCGGTTACGTGACGCAGAACCCCACGATCTACGACGACCTGCGCGTCATCGACAACGTGCGCTACTTCGCGGCGCTGTACGGCACCTCCCCCGCAGCGGCCGATCAGGCCGTCGACGCGGTCGGCCTCGGTGACCAGCGCAGCGCATACTGCGGCAATCTCTCGGGAGGCCAGCGCACACGCGCGTCGCTCGCATGTGCGCTGGTCGCCGAACCCGAACTGCTGGTCCTCGACGAGCCGACCGTCGGACTCGACCCAGTTCTCCGCGTCGATCTGTGGCAGCAGTTCAACGACCTGGCCGCGAAAGGCACCACGCTGCTGGTCTCCAGTCACGTCATGGATGAGGCAGATCACTGCGGTGACCTGCTGCTCATGCGCGAGGGCCGGCTCCTCGCCCACACCACCCCGGCCCGGCTTCGAGAGGACACCTCATGCAGTTCCCTGGAACAAGCGTTCCTGGCCGTCATCAGGCAGTACACCGCGGCAGCGTGAGTGTTCGGCGGCCGGGTTCGCGCGCGTACCTCGCCACCACCACCCGGATCCTGCGGCAACTCGCCGGCGACCACCGCAGCGTCGCGATGATCCTGCTGGTGCCGAGCCTGATCATCACGCTGATCTATTTCATGTTCGACGACGTCCCGCAGCGCCCCGGCGCACCGTCGCCGTTCGACACCGCGTGCCTGATCATGCTCGGTGTCTTCCCGCTGATCGTGATGTTCCTGATCACGTCGATCACCATGCAACGCGAACGCGTGTCGGGGACGCTCGAACGCATTCTGACCACACCGTTGCGACGGTTCGATCTGTTGGCGGCGTACGGCACGGCGTTCTCGCTCGCGGCCGCCGCCCAGGCCACCCTCGCCTGCATCGTCGCGTTCTGGTTGCTGGGGTTTCACACCGAGGGCAGCCCGCTGCTGGTGGTCGGCATCGCGATCGTCAACGCCGTGCTGGGTGTCGGACTCGGCCTGCTGTGCAGTGCGTTCGCGCGCACCGAGTTCCAGGCCGTGCAGTTCATGCCGCTGGTCATCGCGCCGCAGCTGCTGTTGTGCGGGATCATCGTGCCGCGCGCCGCGCTGCCGGAGTGGCTGCAGTGGGTGAGCAACGCGCTGCCCGCCAGTTACGCGTTGGAGGCACTGCAGGAGGTCGGCGCATATCCTGACCTGACTGCCACCGCGGTACGCGACATCTCTGTGGTGGTGGGGTTCGCCGTGCTGGCGCTGTGTCTGGCGGCGGCGACACTGCGCAGACGGACACCATGACCCGAGGAACGAGTTGACCGCCACCTCTGACACCGGACGCGCGCGCAAACGCCCCGGCCGACCGCCCGGCGCGTCGGACACCCGCGATCGGATCCTCGCGTCGGCACGAGAGTTGTTCGCGCGCAACGGCTTCGACAAGACCTCGATCCGTGCGGTCGCGGCGGGTGCCGACGTCGACCCGGCACTGGTCCATCACTACTTCGGCACCAAGACCCAGCTGTTCGCGGCGGCCATCCACATTCCCATCGACCCGCTGGAGGTCATCGGGCCGCTGCGCGAGGTGCCCGTCGAGCAGATCGGGCACACCCTGCCGAGGCTGCTGCTGCCGCTGTGGGATTCCGAACTCGGCAAGGGCTTCATCGCCACGTTGCGGTCGATACTGGCCGGCAACGACGTGTCCCTCGTGCGGTCGTTCCTGCAGGAGGTCATCGTCGGCGAGGTCGGCTCGCGCGTCGACAACCCGGCCGGCAGCGGCCGCATCCGCGTGCAGTACGTGGCATCGCAGCTGGTGGGTGTCGTGATGGCGCGCTACATCCTCGAACTCGAACCGTTCAAGTCGCTGCCGGTCGAGCAGATCGCCGAGACCATCGGCCCGAACCTGCAGCGTTATCTCACCGGCGAGTTACCGGGATTCGGCGCGCTCGATTAGCCGTTGGTGTTCGGCGTCGTCCTCGATCGCGACCGCCTCGTCGACCAGCAACACCGGGATGCCGTCCTCGATGCGGTAGGCCCGGCGCAGCCGCGGGTTGTACAGCCATTCGTCACCGACCAGTAGGAGCGGACCGCGATCCTGCGGGCAGACCAGGATGCTCAGCAGTTTTTCGTCGATCACACCGCGACGCTATCCGACGGGCAGCGCGATGCCGCCACTCGGCCCGATGAACACTCCGGTGTTGTTCGGGTTGGTCGGGTCGACCGGCATGCCGGGAGGCGCCTGGTTGATGCCGGCGGTGACCCCGCCGCTGGTGACCGACGCCTGGTTCTGGGCCTGCAGCTTGCGCTGGTAGGACAGCGTGCTCTTGAGCGCCTCGACGAGCGGAGTCTGGTTGGGGCGCTTGTCGAGTGCCTCCGCGAGCGCGGTCGCGTTGGAGTTGGACGGACGGTAGCCCTGCTGGCGCAGTTTCATCACGTCGTGGATCAGGTTGGAGACCTGTCCCCCGCCGCGGCCCGTGGCGTATTCGTTGGCGATCTGGGCCAGCACCTCATCGGGCGAGATCTTCGGTACCGGCGCGTCGTTCTCCTTGGTTGACGGCACCGCGTACGCAGTCGGCGCGGCGGCGCCGATCAGAAGTCCAGTAGCCAGTGCGCCGCCCGCGATGGCTGCGGGGACGGCGCGGCGCCAACCGTAGGGTTTCGTGCTGCCAGTTCGTGCTGCCATCAATCCTCCAGTCAGTCTGCCGCCAGCGGGAGCCTAACAGCGCCCCCGCCGCCGGGCACGGTGGTTCGTGATGCCCTATTGCGTCGGAACCGCCGCGTCGTCGGTGTCGTCCCCGGCCAGCTCGGTGCGCACGGCCTGGGTCAACCTCTTGTACGTCCCTGTATCGGCGTCGAAGTACCAAGAGTTACGCCGGTGCGGTTTCGGGATGCCTGCCGCGCGCAGCGGAGCCACGAGGGGCCGGTACGTGGCACTGAGTTCCATGTCGGGAACGACGTGGACGAAATCGGGCGGATTGCCGACCGGCAGGTCCGTCAGCGCCACGGTCAGATCGGCCGTCGGGATGCTGCCGCCCGGCCGCAGTGCGAGCGCCGTGACGGCCACCTCACGGTCCCCCAGATCCACGCCGTAGGTGACCGCCATGTCGACGGCGTTGAGGCGTCCTGCGGCGTCGCTGATGGTCGTGGCGAACACCGGTCCGCGTTCGGTGCGGATCACCGCACTGCGGTTGTCCACCTGCCAGTAGTCGCCGTCCTCGTCGCGGCGGAACAGATATTCCGTCGACACCCAGGTGTCGGCCGGCGCGAACACGCCGCGCTTGACCACCGCGGTCGGGTCGACCGGGCCACGCGGACGCGCCAGCAGCACCCCGACCTCGTCGGCCTCGGCCCGGCGGACGAAGCCCTGCTCGTCTTCCAGGATGAGGTCGTCGTCGGGGTCGTAGGCCGCCAGTTCGATCTGTCCGCCGCCCGGCAGCGGGCGTCCCTTGCTCCCGACCTTGTGGCCGGACACGTTGGCCAGCACCGCCTGCCCGTCGGTGGTCGCGAAGAATTCGACCACCTGCGCCGGTTCGAAGACCTCGGTCACACGTTTCCACAGCCCGGCGGGCATGCCCGAGCCGATGAACACCCGGACGGAGTGGCTTCCTTTGAGGGTGAACGACGGATCGTCGATCACCTCACGCAGCATCGCCCACGTGTAGGACACCACGGTGACGCCGTACTGGCGGATCTCCTGCAGGAACCGGTTGGGCTGCAATCCCCGGGACAGTGCGATGCGCGAGCCGCCGACCACGGCGCCGCCCAGGCTCACCAGCAGACCGGACTGGTGGTGCAACGGGGTGAGGCAGTACACGGTGTCCGCCCTGCCCAGATTGGCGGCCGAGGCGGTGCCGAACGCCGACAGCGCCCAGCGGTAGTTGGTGATCTGGCGAGGGATCAGTTCGCCGCCGATCGTGCTGAAACCGACGAACGCGAGGTCGCGCGCCAGACCCGGGTTGGGGCGGTACCACCCGGGCAGTTCCACGCTGTCGGGATCGATCTGTTCCATGTCGGTGACGTCGGCACCGTCGGGCAGGTTGAGGTTGCGATCCTCGCCGCCGCCGAGCACCAGCACCCGCACGTCGAGGGCGAGCGCGGCCTCCAGATGGGTGGGATCGGCGATGATCTCCGACACGCCGCCCAGGCGGATCGCCTCCGCCAGGTCGACGTCGGGCGGGATCAGCACGGCCACCGCGCCGAGGCGGGACAGCGCCGCGATCGCCACCAGCGCACTGGGGCGCGTCTCCATCAGGACGCCGACGTGCGCACCCTGTCGCACCCCCACGTCGATCAGGCCGCGCACCACGTTGTTGATGCGACGATCCACGGCCTCGTACGTGTGGACCCGGCCGTCGAACAACAACGCCTCGCCGCTGGGGGCGTTGCGGGCCTGCTCACTCATGATGCGGCCCAGCGAGATCCGGGTGTGGTCGTTGACCTGACCGAGGCGCGCCAGCCTGGGCAGCGTCCGGGCGGTCTCGACGACGAGGGTTCGAGCCGACTTGTTGGCGGCCACCAGTGCGTCGGCCGCGTTGCGGGCCACCTCAAAGGCCACCTCCGTCGCGGCGTTGGCGCCGTGGGTGATGCGCGACGAGATCGAGACGCCGCCCTCGTGCTGGTCGGGCGGCTGCGTCGCCATCGGGACCACGCCCTCGGGCATCGGCTCGCCGATCTCGAGGCTCTTCACCCACTGCGCGACGGTCGGCCACGTCTGCTCGGAGGCCTTGGATCCCACGACGAGGCCGAAATGCCCTGCCCTGATGAGGTATTCGTACACGTCGGCCTGTGGGGCGGCGCGCTTGATGCCGCGGACCGAGGCGGGCTGGCCGATGTCGTCGACCTCGCCCACGACGGCCAGGATCGGGCAGTTGATGTCGGAGAGCGTCACCAGGTCGCCGTGGATCGAGAAGCCACCGGTGATCATCCGGTTGTGCGCGATGAACTGCTTGAGCAGTTCCGAGATCGCCGGACCGGACCACGCGATCCAGCCCTCGGACGCCAGGAAGCGGCGCTGCTGCTCGCGCGGCAGCAGGGCCTCGCGGTCGTGCAACTGGCGCAGGAAGTCGATGCGTGACTGCGCGGTCTTGATCGGGTCGAGCATCTGGAAGCCCGTGCGCGCGAGCCACCCGGGGATGTCGATCCGGCTGAAGACGTGATCGGCCATGAAGTCCGCCGCGGCGGGCGCGATGCTCGACGGCAGGTTCATCGGCAGCGCCGCCAGCGTGTCCACGGGCGAACCGAACGCGATGATGCTCGCCAGGTCTTTCGAGCGGCGGTAGGCCGCGGCCTGATAGGCGAACATGCCGCCCTGCGAATAGCCCGCCAGGTGCACGTCGCGCCCGGTGACCTCACGGACGGTGTCGATGGCCTCGCTCAGCGCGACGACGTGATCGGCGAGGGTGCGCTCCATGCCGCCCTCGACCTTGTCGGGTTCGCCGAAATCGATGACCCACGGATCGATCCCCGCGCGGTGCAGGATGCCGACCGCCCCGGATTCACGCGTGACGTCCCACATGTCGGCGGACATCATCATGGGGTGCACCATCAGCACCGGCGGGCCGACAATCTGCGCGCCGGGACGCGCGTCGGGCGGAAAATACCGGCGCAGCTTGAACATCGGCACGCTCTGGATGATCTGGAACGGCGACGGCACCGCGCCGGTCTCCAGCCCGCCGTAGCGCAGCACCTCGAGACCGTTCTGCGCCGTCGCCAGTAACCGCTCGATGGGCTTGGTCACTGCCGAGAAATCCACCAAAGTTTGCTCCCCACATCACGGCCCGAATCCCCGATCGACGAGGCCATGATGGCACAACCATCGTCGCTGCTTCCGGTAATGGATCCAGCACACCGGTGTGACGTACCGCAACAGCGACGGTGCCGGACAAAGTCGGGTGGCCCATCTGCCGTTTGCCGCTACCCGGAATCGTCACGTGCCGACAGTGAGCGCCCGACCGGTGGGGCGAGGGGCCCGCGCCGGACGATAGGGTCGTCTGGCCATGGCACACCTGCTCGGGGGCGAAGCCCTACACCTGGAATACCCCACCGGGGTCGTCCTGGATTCGGTCACCGTCGGCGTCAGTGAAGGCGATCGGATCGGCATCGTGGGCCGCAACGGCGACGGCAAATCGACGCTGATGGGCCTGCTGACGGGACGCATCACGCCGCATTCGGGACGGGTCACCCGCCGCGGCGGCCTTCGCGTCGGCGCCCTGGATCAGACCGACACCCTGCAGCCCGACCGCACCGTCGTGTGGTCACTCGTCGGGGACCGGCCCGAACACGAGTGGGCCGGCGACGCCAAGGTGCGCGACGTGATGTCCGGGCTGGTCGCCGACATCGCGTTCGACGCGACCATCTCGACCCTCTCCGGCGGGCAGCGCCGGCGCGTACAGCTGGCCGCGCTGCTGATCGGCGACTGGGACGTCATCGCCCTCGACGAGCCCACCAACCACCTCGACATCCAGGGCATCACCTGGCTGACCGAGCATCTCAAGCAGCGCTGGGCCCGCGGGGCCGGCGGGCTGCTGCTGATCACGCACGACCGCTGGTTCCTCGACGAGGTCGCGACCACGACGTGGGAAGTACACGACCGGATCGTCGAACCGTTCGAAGGCGGCTACGCCGCGTACGTGCTGCAGCGCGTCGAACGTGACCGCCAGGCCGCGGCCGCAGAGGCCAAGCGGCAGAACCTGTTACGCAAGGAACTGGCGTGGCTGCGCCGAGGCGCGCCCGCGCGCACGTCGAAGCCGAAGTTCCGCATCGACGCCGCAAACGCGCTGATCTCCGACGTCCCTCCGCTGCGCAACAGCGTCGAGCTGTCCCGCGCCGCGATGGCCCGACTGGGCAAGGACGTCATCGACCTGCTCGACGTCTCGGTGACCTACGACGGGCGTGAAGTGCTGCGTGACATCGAATGGCGCATCGCACCCGGCGAGCGGACCGGCATCCTCGGCGCCAACGGTGCGGGCAAGTCGACCCTGCTGGGTCTGATCTCGGGCACCGTGGCCCCGACGACGGGCCGGGTCAAGCGCGGCAAGACCGTGAAACTGGCGATCCTGGACCAGCAGTCCAGTGAGCTGCAGGCCGTCGAGGGTGACATGGTGCGTGAGGTGGTCGGTCGCCTGCAGACCACCTACCAGATCGACGGCAAGGACTACACGCCCGCGCAGTTGCTGGAGCGTCTGGGCTTCGCGCGTGATCAGCTGTCTACACGCGTCGGCGAACTGTCCGGCGGCCAGCGCCGCCGTCTGCAGCTGATGCTCGTGCTGCTGTCCGAGCCCAACGTGCTGGTGCTCGACGAGCCCACCAACGACGTCGACACCGACATGCTGACCGCGACCGAGGATCTGCTGGATTCCTGGCCCGGCACACTGATCGTGGTGTCCCACGACCGGTACCTGCTCGAGCGGGTCACCGATCAGCAGTACGCGATCCTCGACGGCCGGCTGCGTCACCTTCCCGGCGGCGTCGACGAATACCTCAAGCTCGCCGCGCAACGCGCCGACCGTCCCGCCCCGCGCCCGGAAGCCGCACCCGCCGAAGGGCTTTCCGGTGCCGAGCTGCGCAACATCGAGAAAGAGATCGCCTCGATCGACCGGTCACTGGCCAAGTTCTCCGACCGGATCGCGGCCAAACACGAAGAACTCGCCGCCCACGACCAGTCCGATCACGTGGGTCTCGGCAAGCTCACCGCGGAACTGCGCGAGTTGGAGAATCAGGTCGCCGAGCTCGAGGCGCGGTGGATGGAGCTGTCCGAGAAGCTCGAGTAGTCGGGCTGATTCGGTGGCCGGTGCGGGCCCTGCGCCGAGATTGCATCGAGGGACAAAACCGTCGCGATTTCTGTCCCTGGCTTCAATCTCGGCGCGACGCCCGCGGGGGCGGTCAGCTCAGCCGGATCCGCAACTCCTCCATGGCCTTGCGGACCACACCGAGCTGCTTGGCAACCTGGGTCGGCGCCGTCCCGCCGCGCGCGTTGCGCGCGTTGACCGAACCCTCGACCGTCAGCACCTCGCGCACGTCCGGGGTGAGCGCAGGGTTGATCGACGCGAACTCGTCGTCGGTGAGTGCGTCGAGGCCGACACCCCGACCCTCGGCGACCTTGACCGCGGCACCGGCGGCTTCGTGGGCGATGCGGAACGGAACACCCTGTCGGACAAGCCATTCGGCGATGTCGGTGGCCAGGGTGTACCCGGCCGGGGCAAGCTCGGCCATACGTTCTTCATCGAAGGTCAAGGTGCCGACGAGTCCGGCCATGGCGGGCAGCAGCAGTTCCAGCTGCGCCACCGAGTCGAAGACGGGTTCCTTGTCCTCCTGCAGATCGCGGTTGTAGGCCAGCGGCTGCGCCTTGAGCGTCGCCAGCAGACCGGTGAGATTGCCGATGAGCCGGCCGGACTTGCCGCGCGCCAGCTCGGCGATGTCGGGATTCTTCTTCTGCGGCATGATCGAGCTTCCCGTCGACCACGCGTCGTGCAACGTGACGTAACCGAACTCGGTCGAGCTCCACAGGATGATGTCCTCGGCGAGCCGGGACAGGTCCACACCGATCTGGGCAAACACGAACGCCGCCTCCGCCGCGAAATCCCGTGAGGCGGTCGCGTCGACGGAATTGTCTGCGGCCGAGGCGAATCCGAGGTCCTCCGCGATCGCGTCGGGATCCAGGCCCAGCGACGACCCGGCGAGCGCGCCCGACCCGTACGGGGACACCGCGGTGCGGTCATCGAAATCGGCGAGACGATCGACGTCGCGCAGCAGCGGATGCGCGTGCGCCAGCAGATGGTGCGCCAACAGGATGGGCTGTGCGGCCTGCAGGTGGGTCTTGCCCGGCATGATCGCGGTGGGATGCGCGGCGGCCTGGACCGCGAGCGCGTTGACCACCTCGAGGCAACCGTCGGCGACGCGGCGCACCGCGTCGCGCAGCCACATCCGGAACAGTGTGGCCACCTGGTCGTTGCGGGAGCGGCCCGCACGCAGCCGGCCACCCAGGTCGGGACCGACGCGGTCGATCAGGCCCCGCTCCAGCGCACCGTGCACGTCCT
This sequence comes from Mycolicibacterium smegmatis, assembly GCF_001457595.1. GTDB lineage: Bacteria > Actinomycetota > Actinomycetes > Mycobacteriales > Mycobacteriaceae > Mycobacterium > Mycobacterium smegmatis. The sequence continues at coordinate 3,915,317 of NZ_LN831039.1, forward strand.
CGTCGGTGGGCAGCGGTTCGAAGCTTCCGTCGGCGACGTCGGAGCCCAGGCTGTCGAGACCCGCGAGCAGGCCGTCGCGCTGTTCGTCGGTGAGCAGACCGGCGCGGTGCAGTACCCGGGCGTGAGCCTTCGACGCCTTGATGTCGTAGGGCGCGAGTGCCCAGTCGAAGTGCGTCGACTTGCTCAGTGCCGCTAGGGCGTCGGACGGTCCGTCAGCGAACCGACCGCCCCACAGCGATCCCTCGTTGGTACTCATGTCACCCTCACTGTCGTACGAGCGTGCGTGTTCTGCTGCCGTTTTGCGGTACGTCGGGCAGCAGACACGCACGCTCGCGGTGCTTGCTGAAGCTAGATGCCCAGGTCGCGCTTGGCCGAGATCCGCGAGCTGAGGCCGTGCAGGTGCACGAACCCCTTGGCTGCGGACTGGTCGAAGCTGTCGCCCTCGTCGTAGGTGGCGAGGTTGAAGTCGTAGAGCGACTCCGCGCTGCGCCGGCCGTTGACCGAGATGTGGCCGCCGTGCAGCACGAGCCGGATCTCGCCGGAGACGTGCTCCTGGGTGTGCGCGACGAACGACTCCAACGCGCGCTTGAGCGGCGAGTACCACAGGCCGTCGTACACCAGCTCGCCCCACTTCTGGTCGGTGTGCCGCTTGAACCGGCCCAGCTCACGCTCAAGCGTGACGTGCTCGAGCTCGGTGTGGGCGGTGATGAGCACCATGGCGCCGGGGGCCTCGTAGATCTCGCGGCTCTTGATGCCGACCAGCCGGTCCTCGACCACGTCGAGGCGGCCGACACCCTGCGCTCCCGCGCGGCGGTTGAGTTCCTCGATGGCCTGCAGCACGCTCACCGGGCGGCCGTCGATGGAGACCGGCACACCCTTGTCGAAGCCGATGACGACCTCGTCGGGGGTGTTCCAGTGGACCGTGGGGTCCTCGGTGTAGTCGTAGACGTCCTTGGTGGGCGCGTTCCAGAGGTGCTCCAGGAAGCCGGTTTCCACCGCACGACCCCACACGTTCTGGTCGATCGAGAACGGCGAACGCTTGGTCACGTTGATCGGGATCGCGTTCTCCTCGGCGAACGCGATGGCCTTCTCACGGGTCCAGGCGTAATCGCGGACCGGGGCGAGCACCTGCAGATCCGGTGCCAGCGAAGCGAATCCGACCTCGAAGCGCACCTGGTCGTTGCCCTTGCCGGTGCAGCCGTGCGCGACGACGCCGCCGCCGTGCTCGCGGGCCGCCTTGACGAGGTGCTTGACGATCAGCGGACGACTGATCGCCGACACCAGCGGGTAGCGGTCCATGTAGAGCGCGTTGGACTGGATGGTGGGAAGGCAGTATTCCTCGGCGAACTCGTCGCGCGCGTCGACGACGACGGCCTCGACGGCACCGCAGTCCAGTGCGCGCTGGCGCACCACTTCCATATCCTCGCCGCCCTGGCCGAGGTCGATGGCGACGGCGACGACCTCCTTGCCGGTTTCCTTGCCGATCCAGCTGATCGCCACCGAGGTATCGAGACCTCCGGAGTACGCCAGGATGACGCGTTCGGACATGTGAGCAATCTCCTTTATTCCAGCTCTAATTCAAGTTTTCGAGGGTGCCGGCGAGCTCGGCACCGGTCATGGGCTCGCGCGCCACCACCAGGATGGTGTCGTCTCCGGCGACGGTGCCGACCACATAGGGCAGCGCGGCACGGTCGATGGCGGCAGCCAAGTAATGCGCAGCCCCGGGCGGGGTACGCAGCACGGCAAGGTTAGCGCTGGCATCGGTGGACACCAGCAACTCCCCCAGCAACCGGGCCAGCCGCTCGGTGCCGCCCGAGACGCCCCGCACCGGGCTGCCGTCCTCGGGCACGACGTAGACGCCGACGCCACCGTCGGCGCCGCGCAGTTTCACCGCACCGAGCTCTTCCAGATCACGCGACAGCGTGGCCTGGGTGACGTCGATACCTTCGGCGGCCAGCATCGCGGCCAGCTCGCCCTGGCTGCGCACCGAGTTCGACGACAGCAACGCGACAATGCGCGCCTGCCTGGCGGCTCGGGTCGACGCGGTCACGGGCTTACCGCTTCTCCAGCAGCCAGACCAGCAGCGCCTTCTGGGCGTGCAGCCGGTTCTCGGCCTCGTCGAACACCGCACTCTGCGGCCCGTCGATCACCTCGTCGGTGATCTCGTGGCCCCGGTGGGCAGGCAGGCAGTGCAGCACCACGGCGGCCGGGTCGGCGAGCTCGAGCAGGTCGGCGTTGACCTGGAACGGACGGAACGGGCGCACCCGGTCCAGACCGTCGTTCTCCTGGCCCATCGACGTCCAGGTGTCGGTCACCAGCACGTCGGCGCCGTCGGCACCGGCCTTCGCATCCTTCGTGAGAGCGACGGTCGCGCCGGTCTCCGCCGCGCGACGGCGTGCGGCGTCGACGAACCGGGGATCGGGTTCGAAGCCGTCCGGCGCGGCGATCGTGACGTGGACGCCCGCGGTCACGCCGCCCAGCATCAACGAGTGCGCCATGTTGTTGGCGCCGTCGCCGAAGTACGTCATGCGCAGGCCCGCCAGCTTGCCCTTGCGCTCGGCGAGGGTCTGCAGGTCGGCGAGCACCTGGCACGGGTGGAACTCGTCGGACAGCGCGTTGACGATCGGGACGGAGGCGCCACTGGCCATCGCGGTCAGGCGCTCCTGGGCGAACGTGCGCCACACGATCGCGTCGACGTAACGCGACAGCACCGCCCCGGTGTCCTCGAGGGTCTCCTCGCGGCCCAATTGCGTGCTGCGTCCGTCGACGACGATGGCGTGTCCACCGAGCTGGGCGATGCCCATCTCGAACGAGAACCGCGTACGCGTCGAGTTCTTCTCGAAGATCACCGCGACGCCGCGCGGACCCTCCAGCGGTCGCCGCGAGAACGGCGTCTTCTTGAGGTCGGCGGCCAGGGTGAGTACCTCGGCCTGCTCTTCGGGCGACAGGTCGTCGTCACGCAGGAAATGCCGGATCATGAGTCCTCCGCAGCAGTGTCGAGCACAGCGGGCAGCGCGGTGATGAACGCCTCGATCTGCCCTTCGGTGATGATCAGTGGTGGTGCGAGCCGCACCACCTCGGGGGCGGCCGCGTTCACCAGGAACCCGGCGTCACGTGCGGCGGTCTCGACGGCCTTGGCCGACGGGACGGTCAGCACGATGCCCTGCAGCAGGCCTTTTCCACGCACTTTGTCCACGAGCGGGTGGCCCAGCTCCTCGATGCCGTGGCTCAGGGTCTTGCCGAGCACACCGGCGCGCGCGACGAGGTCCTCGGCGGCCAGGGTCTTGAGTACGGCCAGTCCGGCCGCGGTGCACACCGGGTTGCCGCCGAACGTGCTGCCGTGCAGGCCCGGGGTGAGCAGGTCGCCGGTCGCGCCGACGGCCAGGCAGGCGCCGATCGGCAGCCCGCCGCCCAGGCCCTTGGCCATGGTCACCACGTCGGGCACGATCCCGTCGTGCTGGTGGGCGAAGAACGCGCCCGTGCGGCCGACGCCGGTCTGCACCTCGTCGAGCACCAGTAGCGCACCGTGCTTCGACGTGATCTCACGCGCGGCAACCAGATAGCCGGCGGGTGGGACGACGACGCCGCCCTCCCCCATGATCGGCTCGAGGAACACCGCCGCGGTCTGGTCGTCAACGGCGGCTTCGAGTGCGGCGACGTCGCCGTATGGGACGTGCACGACGTTGCCCGGCAGCGGTTCGAACGGGGCCTGCTTGCTGGGCTGACCCGTCAGTGCCAGCGAGCCCATGGTGCGGCCGTGGAAAGCGCCTTCTGCGGCAACGATTTTGGTCTTGCCGGTCAAGCGGGTGATCTTGAACGCGACCTCGTTGGCCTCGGTGCCGGAGTTGCAGAAGAACACCCGTGCCTGCGTGCCGAGCTGCCCGACGAGGGCCTCGGCGAGCGCGATGCCGGGTTCGGTGGCATACAGGTTCGACGTGTGGCCCAGGGTGTTGAGCTGGGTGGTGACCGCCTCGATGACCGCGGGATGGCGGTGCCCGAGCAGGTTCACCGCGATGCCCCCGAGCAGGTCCAGGTACTCGCGCCCGTAGGCGTCGGTGACCACCGCGCCCTCACCGCTGACCAGCGACAACGGCGGCGTGCCGTAGTTGTTCATCATCACCGCTTCCCAGCGGCTCTGGAGCGTCATTGGGCCACCACCTTGGTCCCGGTCCCTTCGTCGGTGAAAAGCTCGACCAGCACGCAATGTTCGACACGGCCGTCGATCACGTGTGCGCTGGGCACGCCGCCGTTGACGGCGCGCAGGCACGCCTCGATCTTGGGCACCATGCCCGATTCGAGCTTCGGCAGCAGCTGTGTCAGTGCGCCCGTGTCGATCTCGCTGACCAGCGAGGTGCGGTCGGGCCAGTCGGTGTAGAGACCTTCGACATCGGTGAGCATCACGAGCTTCTCGGCGCCGAGCGCCTCGGCCAACGCGGCCGCGGCCGTGTCGGCGTTGATGTTGTGCACCACACCGTCGGCGTCGGGGGCGATGGTCGACACCACCGGGATCCTGCCTGCGGCAATGAGATCCAGCAGCGAACCCGCGTTGACGTGTTCGACGTCGCCGACCAGGCCGATGTCGGTGGCCACGCCGTCCACGGTCACGTTGCGCCGCACGGCGGTGAACAGCTGCGCGTCCTCACCGGTGACACCGACCGCGTACGGCCCGTGCGCGTTGATGAGGTTGACCAGCTCGCGCCCCACCTGACCGAACAGCACCATGCGGGCGACGTCGAGCACCTCGGGCGTGGTGACGCGGAAGCCACCTTTGAAATCGCCTTCGATGCCGAGCCGTTTCAGCATCGCGCTGATCTGCGGGCCGCCGCCGTGCACCACCACGGGGTGGATGCCGCAGTTGCGCAGGAACACCATGTCCGCGGCGAACGCGGCCTTGAGCACATCGTCGGTCATGGCGTTGCCGCCGTATTTGACCACCACGATCTTGGCGTGCAGTTGCTTGAGCCACGGCAACGCCGAGGCCAGGACGTCGGCCTTGAACCCTCGGTCGATGGACGGGGTGCTCATGAGCTGTACGCCGAGTTCTCTTCGACGTAGGCGTGCGAGAGGTCCGTCGTCCGCACGGTGGCGCTGTGTTCACCGGACGCCAGGTCGATCACGACGTCGATGTCCGCGCCGGAGAGGTCGACCTCACGGGCTCCCGGCGCCCCGGCGCCGTCGATGCACACGGGAGATCCGTTGAACGACACGCTGATCCGCTGCGGGTCCAGCGTCACCGGGGCGATGCCGACGGCGGCGAGCACCCGGCCCCAGTTGGCGTCGGAACCGAACAGCGCGGTCTTGACCAGGCTGTCGCGGGCGACGGCACGCGCGGCAACGAGTGCCTCGTCCTCGCTGACCGCACCGGTGACGGTGATGTTGATCCGTTTGGTGACGCCCTCGGCGTCGGCCTGCAGCTGAGCGCACAGGTCATTGCAGACCGCGAGGACCGCGGCGTCGAGTTCGTCCTGACTGGGCGTGAACTCGCTGGCACCCGAGCTCAGCAGGAGCACGGTGTCGTTGGTCGAGCAGCTGCCGTCGATGTCGAGGCGGTCGAACGTCTTGGCCGCGGCACGGCGCAGCGCGGTGTCCAACGCGGCCGAGTCGGCGACGGCGTCGGTGGTGAGCACCACCAGCATGGTGGCCAGCGACGGCGCCAGCATGCCCGCACCCTTGGCCATGCCGCCGACGGTCCAGTTCTCGGCATGCAGCGCAACCTGTTTCGGCACGGTGTCGGTGGTCATGATGGCCCGGGCGGCCTCTTCACCACCGGTCAGCCCTCCGGCCATCTCATGCACGATCTCGGTGACGCCGGCCAGCACCTTGTCCATCGGCAACCGGTCGCCGATCAGCCCGGTGGAGCACACCGCGACCTCGATCGCCCCGGTCTCGGTGCCCCAGTCGGACAGGGCTGCGGCGACGGCCTCGGCGGTGGCGTGGGCGTCCTGGAAGCCGAGCGCACCGGTGCAGGCGTTGGCACCGCCGGAGTTGAGGATGACCGCGCGCAGGTTGCCCGTGGTGAGCACCTGCTGCGACCACTGCACCGGGGCCGCCTTGATCTGGTTGCGGGTGAACACGCCTGCCGCGTTGTGGTCGGGACCCTCGTTGAACACCAGCGCCAGGTCCAGCGCTCCGGAAGCCTTGATACCCGCGGCGATTCCGGTGGCCCGGAACCCGGCAGGCGCGGTCACGCCCTGCGTCCGCACCAGCTTGGCATCCACATTCGACGTCACGGTGCCACTCCCACGATCGAAAGTCCTTCGGTTTCGGGCCAGCCCAGGGCCAGGTTCATGGATTGCACTGCGGCACCACCAGTGCCCTTGGTCAGGTTGTCGATCGCACAGATGGCCACCAGCGTCTTGGCCTCGGTGTCCACCGCGATCTGGATCTGCGCGGCGTTGCTACCGATCACCGAACCGGTCTTGGGCAGTTGCCCTTCCGGCAGCAGGTGGATGAACGGCTCGGCGCCGTAGGCCTTTTCGTACGCGGCCCGGATCTCGGGCTCGGTGGCGGTGGTCGGCGCGGTGCACGTGGCGAGGATGCCGCGCGAGGTCGGGATGAGAACCGGAGTGAACGACACCGTGACGGGCTTGTCGGTGACCTTGCGCAGACCCTGCGCGATCTCCGGGGTGTGCCGGTGCTTGCCGCCGACGTTGTAGGCGCGCGCCGACCCGATGACCTCGGCGCCCAGCAGGTCGACCTTGGCGGACTTGCCCGCACCCGAGGTGCCGCTGACGGCGACGACGGTGACGTTGGGTTCGACCAGACCAGCCGCGACCGCGGGCAGCAGGGCCAGCAGCGCCGACGTCGGGTAGCAACCCGGCACGGCGATGCGGGTCGCGCCCTTGAGCGCCTCGCGGCCGCCGGGCAGTTCGGGAAGGCCGTAGGGCCAGGTGCCGGCGTGGGCGCTGCCGTAGAACTTCTCCCAGTCGGCGGCCTCGGCCAGCCGGAAATCCGCACCGCAGTCGATGATGACGGTGTCACCCAGTTGGGTGGCCAGCGCGGCCGAATGTCCGTGCGGCAACGCCAGGAACACCACGTCGTGGCCGGTCAGCACCTCGACGTCGGTGGATTCGAGGACTCGGTCCGCCAGAGGCAGCAGGTGTGGGTGATGCTCGCCCAACGTGGTGCCCGCGCTGGATGCGGCGGTCAGCGCACCGATCGTCAGCCTGCCGTCGGCATAGGCCGGATGGCCCAGCAGCAGCCGGAGAATTTCGCCTCCCGCATACCCGCTGGCACCCGCCACGGCTATCGAAGTCATGCAGACATTTTTGCATTTTTATGCATATCTATGCAAATTCATTAAGCGGCGCCCGTCACCCTGCACCGCGACCCTGCGTGGGTGAGTGCCCGTCACCCTGCACCGCGACCGTGCGTGTCTGTCGCCCAACACGCCGCCATCTACCGGCGCTGCGCGCACGCTCGCGACCATCGAGCGTGCGCCGCCTGCTGCCCCTGCGCGGCGTGTCGCGAAGCTGACACGCACGCTCGCGGTGCCAGGTAACAAACCCCAGAGACCCCTAGCGCGCGGCGAGCGCGGCGCGGAAAGGTCAGCCGCGGAGGACTGCGCCGACGCGCTCGGAGGCGGCGGCGACGGCCGCGTCGCGCGCGGCGCTGGCCTCGTCCTCGGTGAGGGTGCGGTCGGTGGCGCGGAAGCGCAGCGCGAGGGTGAGCGACTTGCGGCCCTCCCCGATCTGCGGACCGGTGTAGACGTCGAACAACCGGACGTCTTCGAGGAGCTCGCCCGCCCCGTCGCGGACCGCGGCAACCACGTCGGCCGCCGCTACGTCGTCGTCGACGATGACGCTGATGTCCTGGAACACCGCGGGGAACGGCGACACCTGCGGCGCGGGCAGGATCTCGACGATCGGCACGGCGTCGAGATCGAGTTCGACCGCACACGTGCGCTTCGGTAGACCGGAACGCTCGATCACCGCGGGGTGCAGTTCGCCGGCGTGGCCGACGACGGTGTCGCCGATCAGGATCGCGGCGCAGCGACCGGGATGCCACGGAAGTTCCTGCGCGGCACGGAACGTGAACTCCACACCCGCGGCACGCCCGATCACGCGTACAGCTTCGAACGCGTCGGCGGCTTCGGTGGGCCGGCCGGGTCCCCACGGGCCGGCAGGCTCACGCAGCCCCGCGAGCACGGCCGCGACATGCTGCGGCTGCCTCGGCAGCGACGCGTCGAGCGCGGCGATCTCCTCATCGGTCGGCCTGCGGTCGGTGGGAACGCGCTCGACCGCCTTGGTCGCATCGGTGGGCTGCACCACCTGCTGGATGCCGAACAGCGCGACATCGGCGGCGCCGCGAGAGACGTTGCGGCTCAACGCCTCCAGCAGACCCGGCAGCAGCGTGGTGGCCAGGTGCGGACGGTCGGACTCCAGCGGGTTGAGCACCTGGGTGGTGCGCCTGCGCTGATCGTCGGCGGGCAGACCCCACAGGTCGAACACGCCCGCGGGCACGAACGGCGTCGGCAGGATCTCCACGAAACCGGCGAGCGCCAGCGACTTTCCGATCGCGCGGCGGCGCTTCTGCACGGGCGTGAGGCCACGCCCGGCCGGTGCGGTGGGCAGCACCGACGGGATGATCTCCAGACCCTCCAGTCGCAGCACCTCCTCCACCAGGTCGGCGGGCTGACGCAGGTCGGGCCGCCAACTCGGCGGGACAACGGTGAGCACCCCGGGATCTGCCTCGGTGACGGTGGCGCCGATCTGGGTGAGCCGACGTGCCGTGGTGCCGGCCGGGTAGTCGACGCCCGCGGTGCGGTCGGGCAGGTCGGCCGCGATGCGCACGGCCGGGCCGGACCAGTCCTCGCGGTCGCCGTCGCGCCAGTCGGTGAGCTTGGGCTGCACGGTGCCGCCGGCGATCTCGGCCAGCAAGCTCGCGCAACGATCAAGGGCGGCAACAGAAATCGCCGGGTCGACCGAACGCTCGTAGCGGCGTCCGGCCTCGCTGGCCAGGTGCAGGCGGCGCTGGGTGCGCGACACCGCGGCCGGGTCCCACACCGCGGCCTCGAGCAACACGTCGGTGGTGGTCTCGCGCACCTCGGTGGTGCCCGCACCCATGACGCCGCCGATCGCGGCGGTCGCGACGTCGTCGACGATGAGCACGTCACCGGAGTTCAGGGTGCGTTCGACGTCGTCGAGCGTCACCACCTTCTCGCCGTCGCGTGCGAAGCGGACGTCGAACGCGCCGGTGATCAGGCTGCTGTCGTGGGCGTGCATGGGATGCCCGAATTCGAGCATCACGTAGTTGGTCACATCGACCGCGGGCGAGATGGCGCGGATACCCGACAACAGCAGGCGGCGCTGCATCCACCACGGCGACACCGCGGCCGGGTCGATACCGGTGACAGGACGCAACCCGAAGCGCTGCACGCCGGTACCGGGTTGCACGGTCAGCGGCCAGGCTTCGCCTTCGACGGGCAGCGGCTCGACGTCGGCCAGATCGACGTAGTCCAGGTCGAAGGCGCACGCGATCTCGCGCGCCAGGCCGCGCACCGACAGGCAGTAGCCGCGGTCCGGCGTCACCGCGAGGTGGAACACCACGTCGTCGAGACCCAGCACGTCGGCCGCCGGGGCGCCCGGTTCGGCGGTGCCCGGCGGCAGCACGATGATGCCGGAATGGTCGGTGCCGAAGTTCAACTCGGCGGCCGAGCAGATCATGCCGTCCGAAAGCCTGCCGTAGGTCTTGCGCGACGAGATGGTGAAGTCGCCGGGCAGCGTGGTGCCGGGCAGGGCCACCACGACCAGGTCACCGACCGCGAAATTGCGTGCACCGCACACGATGTCGCGGGGCGCCCCGTCGACGTTCTGGTCACCGACGTCGACCTTGCACGCCCGGATGGGCTTCTTGAACTCGGTGAGCTCTTCGATCTCGATGACGCGGCCCACGGTCAGCGGACCGCTGACCGGGCCCGCGGTGATGATTTCCTCGACCTCGTGGCCGATGCGGATGAAGGTCTGCTCGAGCTCTTCGGGCGTGACGTCCCAGTCCGGGGCGCCGGCACGCACGGCTTCACGCAACCAGCTGTAGGGAATACGCATCAGGCGCCGACTCCGAACGGCAACGAGAACCGGACGTCGCCCTCGACCATGTCACGCATATCTGGAATTCCGTTGCGGAACTGCAGGGTTCGCTCCAATCCCATACCGAAGGCAAATCCCGAGTACACCTCGGGGTCGATCCCGCAGGCGCGCAGCACATTCGGGTTGACCATGCCGCAGCCGCCCCACTCGACCCACCCTGGCCCGCCCTTCTTGCCGGGGAACCAGATGTCCACCTCGGCCGACGGCTCGGTGAACGGGAAGAAGTGGGGCCGGAACCGCGTGCGGCCCTCGGGGCCGAACTGGGCACGCGCGAACGCATCCAGCGTGCCGCGCAGGTGCGCCATGGTCAGTCCCTTGTCCACCGCCAGGCCCTCGACCTGATGGAACACCGGGGTGTGGGTGGAGTCGAGTTCGTCGGTGCGGAACGTGCGGCCGATCGAGATGATGTACACGGGGAGATCCCGCTCCAGCAGGGCACGGATCTGCACCGGCGAGGTGTGGGTGCGCAGCACCTGACGCGACCCGTCGGGCGCGATCTGGAACGTGTCCTGCTCGCTGCGCGCGGGGTGGTCCGGCGGGAAGTTCAGCGCATCGAAGTTGAACTGCTCGGTCTCGACCTCGGGGCCCTCGGCCAGTTCCCAGCCCATCGCGACGAACGTGTCGGCGATGTTCTCGGCCAGGATCGTGATGGGGTGCCGCGCACCCAGGGGCTGCCGCGTCGACGGCAGCGTCACGTCGATGCGCTCGGCGACCAGCACCGCGGCGTCACGCTCGGCGCGCAACACGGCCAGCCGCTCGTCGTACGCGCGCTGCGCTTCGGCGCGGGCGACGTTGACACGTTTGCCGGCGTCGGCGCGGTCGGCCTTCGGCAACGAGGCCAGCGCCTGGCGAGCCAGCGCGATGGGTGCGCGGTCACCGAGATGCTCGGTCTTGGCGCGCGCAAGCGCATCGAGGTCTCCGGCCGCGTCGAACGCATGCCGCGCCGCGCTGACGGCTTTGGTCAGGGCTTCTTCGGAGAGATCACTGGGCTGCTCACCGGCAGTTTCTCCTCCTTGCGTGCGGACCACCCGGCGATCATAGGTGATCGCGTTGTCGGCCTCCGAATGCGTTTCCCACCGCGTACCCCGCGAGACCGCCCACGGCACCTGCCGCCGGGGCTGCCAGGACGAGCGATTCGCTGCTGGTCAGCAGCAGCAGACCGAACGCCGACGCGAGCGCCAGCAGGACGCACCGGGTGGTGGTCCAGCCGCCGGGCCGGCCCAGGCGCGCCGACAGCAGCATGCCGAGCAGCAGGGCCACGACGTGGCCTATGTCGGTGAAACCTGTCGCGGTCGCGGCGACGCTCGCCGCGACGCCCAGCCACCATCCGATCCACACCGGCCGCCAGGGCCGTGGGATCGCGGCGGTGAGCGCGCCGAGCACGCCTGCCGCGCCGTAACTGACCCCGACGTCGATGTCGTGGCTCACCTCGGCGGGCACCCAGCCGTGGTCGATCGCCACGACGAGGCCGACGGCCACCAGGACGGTGGCCCCGACGTGTCCGACGGCCAGGGCGAAAAGGGTCCGCGAGCTACGCCACATCAGTTCGGCGACGGCGAGCAGGCACATCAGGCCGGGGAGCCACGCGTACACGGGCCCGGCGTCGGTGACGAACGCGCTGCCGACGAGCGTTCCGAAATGCCCGTGACGCAGGTTGTGCAGGTTGGTGCTGGCCGCGAACACCACGCGGTCCTGCGTCTGCGGACCGAGCGCGAACAGCACGGTGGTGACGGCGACGAGGCTCGCGGCATAGGTCAGCGTCACCGGGATGCGTGCCAGCGGGGCCACGATCACCGACGCGCACTTGAGCACCACATCGACTATGCGTCAGGTGGTTCCTGCTCGCGCGGCCGGGCGGCTGGCAATCTGCTGGGAGTTCGGACGCGGTACATCACGAGATCCTCCGGGACGCCGTCGGGACGTGCCGAAAACAGCTGCCGCCGTTCCCGTTTGACGGTCACGCCGAGCTCGGCGAGCTCACCGTCGGCGATCCCCGCCAACGTGGCGTGCGACACCATCAGCCCGCCCTTGGCGGCGCGTTCCATCACCCGCGCGGTGATGTTGACGTCGACGCCGAGCCAGTCGGACCCGATGCGCTGCGGCCTGCCGGTGTGGATCCCGACGCGCATGCGCGGCGTGTAACCGTCGACCTCGATTCCCTTGACCGCGTCGAGTGCCACCAGCACGGCCCGCACGGCGGTCGCCGGGTCGCCGAAGACGGCCATCATGCCGTCGCCCATGCGTTTGACGATGTGACCACCGGCCTCAAGCAGGGGTGGTTCGGCGACCTGCGCGACGCGGCGCAGCAATCGCAACGTCGCGTCGTCACCCGCGCGCAGCGACCACGATGAGAAACCGACGAGGTCGGTGAACACCAGGGTGACCTCGCGGTTGGCGGGTCTGCCGGACACGCGCTCGGTCAGCGCCTGCCACACCTGCAGCGCACCGAGGCTCACCTCGCGGGATGCGGCGTCGCGTTCCAAGAGACGGTCGGCCACGCGCGCGGCGGCACGCGGACCGCCGTCGCCGGCCACCGAGAGCGGGTCACCGAATTCGGGATCTCCCGGCAGCGCACGGCGGAAGCGCCGCACCGCGGCGACCACGCCGGGACTGCGATTCGCGCTCTGCAGCCACCCCAACGGCCCGGGCAGACCGCCGGGTGTCCCCTGAGGTCTTTCGTGCTGCCCCTCGTGACGAGGGCCTCCCCCGTCTCGGCCGGATCGTTCGCCGAACGATTCGCCTTTCACAGGCGCAAGAGTATGTGGCCGCAGAACCGACCGGCAATCGTGCGCGTCGAACGTTTGCCCGCATCGCCGACAGGCGCGATATCGCCGCTGGTCACGGGCATGCTGTGGCCAGATCGCCACGGCGTAACACTTGCGCGGCGAGACGTCGGGGCGTCGTAGACAACGTTTGTTGTCAGCACTATCGTGAAGGTACTTGTGATGCACGTCACGACATGGACAGGGATGCCGAATGGCCACACGCGCGACCTCCACCGACACCGCCTCCGACCCGCTCGGACCGGACTCACTGACCTGGAAGTACTTCGGCGATCTGCGTACCGGCATGCTCGGCGTCTGGATCGGCGCGATCCAGAACATGTACCCAGAACTCGGCGCGGGCGTCGAGGAACACTCGATCCTGTTGCGCGAGCCGCTTCAGCGCGTGGCGCGGTCGGTGTACCCGATCATGGGCGTGGTCTACGACGGCGACCGCGCACCCGAAACCGGCGCGCAGATCAAGGGATTCCACAAGACCATCAAAGGCGTCGACAGCTCGGGCAGGCGCTACCACGCGCTCAACCCCGAGACGTTCTACTGGGCGCACGCCACGTTCTTCATGCTGATCATCAAGACCGCCGAGTACTTCTGCGGTGGCCTGACCGAGGCCGAGAAGCGTCAACTGTTCGACGAGCACGTGCAGTGGTACCGCATGTACGGCATGAGCATGCGTCCCGTGCCACAGACCTGGGAGGAGTTTCAGGACTACTGGGACGCCAAATGCCGCGACGAGCTGGAGATCAACCGCGCGACCCTCGACATCTTCAGCATCCGGATCCCCAAGCCGTGGTTCGTGCTGATGCCCACACCCATCTGGGATCAGCTGTTCAAGCCGCTGGTGGGCGCGCAGCGGTGGATCGCGGCGGGCCTGTTCGACCCCGTGGTGCGCGAAAAGGCCGGGATGCGCTGGACTCCGGGAGACGAGGTGCTGTTGCGCATCTTCGGCAAGGCCGTCGAACTCGCATTCCTCGCGGTGCCCGACGAGATCCGTCTGCACCCGCGTGCGGTGTCGGCCTACCGCCGCGCGAAGGGCCGCATCCCCGCCGACGCGCCGCTGGTGGAGGCACCGGGCTTCACGGCTCCCCCGAAGGACCGCCGCGGCCTGCCGATGCACTACCTGCCGCAGCGGCGGTCGCTGCTGGACCGCGCGGGCGCCCTTGTGCACTCCACACTGTCGCTACCGGCGCTGCGACCTGCCAAGAAGTCGTCTCCACGGCGGTCGGCGGCGTGATTCTTGACACCTGTCGAGAAGTGATTTTTGACACCTGTCTAAGCTGTTGTGATGCTTGATTGGTCTGACGTCGATGTGGCCGTACGCGATGCCGTGCGGGAGTTCGTGGACAAAGAGATCCGGCCGCACCTCGATGAGCTCGAGAGCGGCGACATGGAGCCCTACCCCATCATCCGGAAGCTGTTCTCCACCTTCGGGATCGACACCATGGCCAAGGAGGCCCTGGACAAGCGCCTGGCCCGGTTGCGCGCCGGCGAGGACAAGCCCGGCAAGTCCTCGGGCGGTGGCATGTTCGGCGGCGGCTCGCCCGGCATGGGATTCGTGCTGATCAGCGAGTTGTGCCGGGTGTCGATGGGCCTGGTGACGGGCATGGGCGTGAGCCTGGGCCTGACGGTGCCGACCATCCAGAGCCGGGGCACCCTGGCACAGCAGGAACGCTGGCTGCCGGGTCTGGTGACCTACGAGAAGATCGGCGCGTGGGCGATCACCGAACCCGATTCGGGTTCCGACGCGTTCGGCGGCATGAAGTCCTATGTGGTGCGCGACGGCGACGACTACATCCTCAACGGCCAGAAGACGTTCATCACCAACGGTCCCGACGCCGATGTGGTGGTGGTCTACGCCAAGCTGGACGAGGGTGACGGTGTGGACAAGCGTGACCGCAAGGTACTGACGTTCGTGCTCGACAAGGGCATGGAGGGCTTCGTGCAGTCGAAGCCGTTCCGCAAGATGGGCATCCACTCGTCGCGCACCGGTGAGCTGTTCTTCAACAACGTCCGCCTGGGCCGCGACCGCCTGCTCGGCGAGACCGAGGACCACGGCGCGGGCGACGGCCGCGACAGCGCGCGGTCGAGCTTCTCGGCCGAACGCATCGGCGTCGCGGCCATGGCGCTCGGCGTCATCGAGGAGTGCCTGCGGCTCAGCGTCGACTACGCCAAGAGCCGCAAGCTGTGGGGCCAGGAGATCGGCCAGTTCCAGCTGATCCAGCTCAAGCTCGCCAACATGGAAGTCGCGCGGATGAACGTGCGCAACATGCTGTTCCGTGTCATCGAGTCGTCACAGGAAGGCAAGCCGATCTCACTTGCCGAGGCCTCGGCGATCAAGTGGTACTGCTCGCAGGCCGCCACCGACGTCGCGATGGACGCCGTGCAGCTGTTCGGCGGCAACGGTTACATGACCGAGTACCGCGTCGAACAGCTCGCACGCGACGCCAAGAGCCTGATGATCTACGCCGGCAGCAACGAGGTGCAGATCACCCACGTGGCGCGGGGTCTGCTCAGCTAGTCGGGCACGACCGCGAGGGCGTCGATCTCCACCAGCATCACCTCGTGCGGCAGTCCGACGAAAACGGTTGTGCGGCAAGGCAGCTGGTCGGAGGTCACGTTCTCGGCGATGAACTCTCCGTACACCTCGTTCATCGCGGCGAAGTCCTCGCGCTTGGTGAGGTAGACGCGGAACATCAACACGTCGTCGACGCCTGCCCCACCCGCGGCGAGAATGGCCTTGACGTTCTCCAGGGTGCGGCGGGTCTGCGCGCGCACGTCTCCTTCGCCGATGTAGGTGTTGGTGGCGGGGTCCATCGGGCCCTGCCCGGACACCTGCAGCAGGCCGCCCTTCCTGATGCCCTGACTGAAGGTGTGCGCGGGGGCGGGTGCAGCGTCGGTGCGGATGACCTGGGAATCGGACACGTGAATCTCCTTTGTTCGCTCAGCTTTTGACGGTGGGCAGGTAGCCGCAGTCGCGCGAGATGCGTTCGCCGACCTCCTGCAACGGCCCGAGGAGGTCGAGCACCTCCTCGAACGGCAGTACGACGTTGGGCACCGAGACGCTCACCGCGGCGACAACCCGCCCCGACGCGCCGCGGATCGGCACGCCGATGCAGTTGATCGACGGTTCATTCTCCTCGCGGTCCTGCGCCCAACCCTGGGCGCGCACCTTGTCGATCTCGGCGAGGAACGCCTCGGGCGTGGTGATGGTGTTGGGCGTGCGCCGGGTGAAGTCCATGGTCGCGACGAACGGGCGCAACTCGGCATCGGGCAGATCGGCGAGGATCACCTTGGCGACCGCGGTCGAATTGAGGTTGGCGCTCAACCCGATTCGCGAGAACATCCGGATCTGGTCGTGGGATTCGAGCTTGTCGATGTAGACGATGTCGTTGCCCTCCATCGCCGCGAGATGGGTGGTGCGGCCGTACGCACGGTTGAACGCCACCAGATGCGGCGACGCGATCGCGCGGATCTCCCGCTGATCGGTTCCCCGCGCGGCCAATTCGAACACCCGCGATCCGAGGTGGTAGCGGTTGCTCTGGTCGCGGAAGGTGAACCGCTCGTCGGCGAGCGTGCGCAGCAACCGCAGCACCGTGGTCTTGTGCACGCCGGTCGATTGCGCGAGTTCGTCGAGGGTGGCCGGCCCGTTGCCCAGCTGGATCAACAGGTGAAGCGCTCGTGCGACGCTCTGGCTCATCGGCTCACATCCCTTCCGGCAGCGCGAAACCCGCTGTGGTCACGGTAGTCGCCGCCCATTCCGGTGGCGAACATGCGAGCAGGCGTTGCAGCGTGCCGGCGGGCGGTGGCGGCGCCCAGTCGGTGGCCACGGTCAAGGTGGCGGCCGCACCGATGTGCCCGCGGCGCAGGCACGTCGCGGTGTCGTCGCCACGCACGAGGCCGCTGAGGTAACCGGCGGCGAACGCGTCACCGGCGCCGACGGGTTCGACGACGTCGACCCGCAACGCGGGCACCTCGGTGGTGACGCCGTCGCGGTCGACCGCGACCGCGCGCCGCGCACCGTCTTTGACGACCAGGGTCGCCGGTGAGGGCAGGACCCGTCGCAGGGCGACCGGATCACCCGTTCCCGCGACGCGAGCGGCCTCGTCGGCGCCCACGAGGACGAGGTCGGCCCGGTCCGCGAGATCGAGCACCACGGCCGGATCGGCGTCGGGCCACAGTTGCTCACGCCAGTTGACGTCGAAGCTGACGAGCCCAGGGATGCCCGGACGATCGGTGAGCAGCCGGCACATCAGGGCCCGGCACGTGTCCGACAGCGCCGCGGTGATGCCGCTGCAGTGCACGATCGCGGCCGCGCCGAGGGCAGCCGACACCTCGTCGCGGTCGAGGAAGTCGGGTCCCATCGCCGAGGCGGCCGACCCGGCACGTGCGTATCGGCTCGTGGTGGTGCGCTCCCCCGCCGCGTCGGTGCCGGTGACCTTCGAGTAGGACCCCGTGGGCCGTGCCGGATCGGTTTCGACCGCGGAATCGTCGATGCCGCGCTGCTGCAGTGCGGCGCGGATGAGTACCCCGTACTCGTCGGCGCCGAGGCGCCCGAGAAGGCTCGCAGGCACACCGAGCCCCGCGAGACCGACCGCGACGTTGAGTTCGGCGCCCGCGGGATGCGGATCCCCGGCTTCGGAGACGAGGACCAGCGGTTCACCGAGGCAGGCGACGCGGGCCCTGACCGTTTGCTGCACAACCCTCCTCGGCTTCCCCCGGTTGGCCATCTGTTGACGACGTACCGGCGCCATGTTAGACAAGTCACAGCACAATTTGCAACATGCGTTGCACTATATGCAACCACCCAGGTAGAGACCGATTGTGACGGTGACATGAGAACCACTACGACGCGCGCCGAACACCTGTCGGAGCTGGACAAGGCACTTCCCTCCGAGGCCGACGGCCTGTCGGTCCAGGAGTTCCTCGCCACCCGCCCACGGCTGTCGTCGTTCAGCACGCCGGTGCTGACGCTCGACGATTCCGCGATCGACCAGAACCTGTCCGCGATGGCCGCGTGGTGCGCCGACAACGGCATCGACCTCGCGCCGCACGGCAAGACCACCATGTCGCCGACGCTGTGGGAGCGGCAGCTGCGGGCCGGCGCTACCGCGATCACGCTCGCGACCTTCAGCCAGGTGCGTGTCGCGGTGCATTTCGGGGTCCGCCGGATCCTGTTGGCCAACGCCCTGGTCGATCCGGGCGCACTTCGTTGGCTCGTGCAACACATGACCGACGACCCCGAACTGCATGTGGTGGCGTGGGCCGATTCGACGGCCACGGTCGACGCGATGACCGCCGCGCTCGCGGATGTTCCGGTGGCGCAGCCGGTTCCGGTGCTCGTCGAGCTCGGCGCATCGGGTGGACGGACCGGCGCACGATCGGTCGACGACGCGATGGTGGTCGCCGAACGCATCGCCGCCTGCGGCGTGCTGCGACTCGCGGGCGTGGCGGGTTACGAGGGCGCACTGGCGCACGACGCGTCCGAACCGTCGCTGGCCCGCGTCCGCGCCTACCTGCAGGAGATGGCTCGGCTGCACCGGACGATCACCGATCGCGGGCTGTACGACCCCACCATCGACGTGATCGTGACCGCAGGCGGCAGTGCGTATTTCGACGTGGTGGCCGAGGTTCTCGCACCACTGGCAGGCCCGCGGGTACGCGTCGTCGTCCGCGCGGGCGCCTACGTCATCCACGACGACGGCTTCTACACCGGTATCACGCCGTTCGGCCGCACCCCGGGTGGCTACCGGCTGCGGTCGGCCATGCACGCGTGGGCACGGGTGGTGTCCCGCCCGGAACCGGAACTGGCACTGCTGGACGCGGGCAAGCGCGACGTCCCCTTCGACGAGGGCCTTCCGGTACCGCAACTGGTCGCCGCGCAACTCGGGGCACCCGCGCGCCCGCTCACCGGCACGCAGATCACCGCAGTCAACGATCAGCACGCGTTCCTGGCTCTGCCCGCCGACAGCGATGTCAAAGTGGGCGATGTTGTACGGCTGGGCCTTTCCCATCCGTGTACGGCGTTCGACAAATGGCGCTGGATCCCGCTGCTCAACGGCAACGGTGACGATCCGCACGTCGTCGACATGATCCGCACCTACTTCTGATGCGCACCCTGATCCGCTCGGCCACCGTCATCGACGGCACCGAAAAACCGGGCTACATCGCAGATGTCATGGTCGACGGCGACCGCATCGCCGAGATCGGCGTCATCTCACCGTCGTCGGCCGACCGCGTGATCGACGCCGACGGTCTGGTACTCGCACCGGGTTTCATCGACATGCACGCGCACTCGGATCTGCAGATTCTGCTCAACCCGGCACATCCGTCGCGCATCACGCAGGGCGTCACCACCGAGGTGCTCGGGCAGGACGGACTGTCGTATGCACCGGTCACCGACGACGTACTGGCCGGCGTGCGCCGCAAGATCGCCGGGTGGAACTCCGATCCACAGGACTTCGAATGGAACTGGCGCTCGGTGAGTGAATACCTCGACCGGTTGGACCGCGGAATCGCCACCAACGTCGCGTATCTGGTACCGCACGGCGTCGTGCGCGCGCTCGTGGTCGGCTGGGATGAGACTCCCGCGACGGAAACGCAGATCGCCGAGATGCAGCGCATCGTCGCGCAGGCCATGTCCGAGGGCGCGGTGGGGCTGTCGGCGGGGCTGACCTACACGCCGGGCATGTACGCCGACAACGACGAGCTTGTGGCGTTGTGCCGCACGGTCGCCGAATACGGCGGCTACTTCTGCCCGCACCACCGCTCCTACGGTGCGGGCGCCATGGAGGCCTATGCCGAGATGATCGATCTCTCGACCAGGTCGGGATGTGCCCTGCACCTGGCGCACGCGACGCTCAACTTCGGCCCGAACAAGGGCCGCGCGCCGGAACTGCTCGCGCTGCTCGACGCGGCGACCGAGGCAGGTGCCGACATCAGTCTCGACACCTACCCGTACCTGCCGGGGGCGACGACGCTGTCGGCGATCCTGCCCAGCTGGGCGTCGGCAGGCAGCGCCGAGGAGACCATCGCGCGTCTGGCGGATTCCACGGCGCTGCAGCGCATCCGGGAGCAGCTCGAGGTGACCGGATCCGACGGCTGTCACGGTGTGACCGCGGAATGGCACACGATCGAGATCAGCGGTGTGCTCGATCCGCGCTTCGACGCCTACGTGGGCCGCACCATCGCCGATATCGCGGCAGACGAGAATCGTGACCCCTTCGACGTGTGCATCGGCCTGTTGCGCGACGACCGGCTCGGCACCGGCATCCTGCAACACGTGGGCCACGAGGAGAACGTCCGCGCGATCATGCGCCACCCGCGGCACACCGGCGGCAGCGACGGGCTGCTGGTGGGGGCGAAACCCCATCCGCGCGGCTGGGGCACGTTCGCACGGTACCTCGGGCACTACTGCCGTGAGCTCGGCCTGATGTCGCTGGAGGAATGTGTGGGCCACCTGACCGGCCGGGCCGCCACGCGCCTGCGCCTGGCCGATCGCGGGTACATCCGTCCCGGATACGCTGCCGACCTGGTGTTGTTCGACCCTCAGACCGTTGCCGACACCGCGACTTTCGAACAACCCCGCCAACCCGCGACGGGCTTCACGCACGTGTTCGTGCGGGGGCGACCGGCGCTCGACGACGGCGAGCCCACCGGTGCGACCGCGGGACGGGCACTGCGGCGCGGACCGGACGGGAGCGTGCGATGACCGCGTTGGACGTGCTGCGCGCCGACCGGGTGCTCAGCGTCGTGCGGGCCGATAAGATCCCCGACGCCGCCGCGCTGTGCCACGCGCTGGCCGCAGGTGGCATCCGCACCGTCGAGCTGACGTTCACCACACCCGGGGTGCTCGACCTGCTCCGCTCGGCCGCCGATGCCGTCGCACAATCGGACGTCGTGCTGGGCGTCGGCACCGTGCTCACCGCCGATCAGGCCCGTGCGGCGATCGACAACGGCGCGAGTTTCCTTGTCACACCCGCGGTTCGGCCCGGGGTGGCCGAGGTCGCCCTCTCGGCTGGTGTGCCGGTGTTCCTCGGCGCGCTCACGCCGACCGAGGTCGCCATGGCCGTCGACCTCGGCGCGTCGGCGGTCAAGATCTTCCCGGCAGGGCGATTCGGCCCGAGATATCTGTCGGATCTGCACGGGCCCTACCCCGACGTCGAACTCCTGCCGTCCGGCGGCATCACCGCCGAGAACGCACGCGCCTACCTCGATGCGGGTGCCCTCGCGGTGTGCGCAGGCACCGGCGTCGTCCCGCCCGCCCGCGTCGCCGCAGGCGACTGGGACGACATCGCCTCGCGCGCACGCACCTTCGTCACCGCTCTCACCTCCTGACCCGCCCCGACACAACCGCTGGAGTTCGAATGACGACATTCGTCGACTGGCTGCGCCATGACACCGCCGGGTTGCTCACCCTGGCCGCGGTGTCCATCGCGGTCCTTCTGCTGCTGATCATCAAGATGAAGGTCGAACCGTTCATCGCGTTGATCGTCGTGAGCGTCGCGGTCGCACTGACCGCAGGCATCCCGGTCGCCGAACTGGTCGGCACGCCGGCGAAATCCGGGGACTCGCTGCTGGAAACGGGATTCGGCGGGATCCTCGGCCACATCACCGTGATCATCGGCCTCGGCACCGTGCTCGGCGCGATGCTCGAACGCTCCGGCGGCGCCGACGTGCTCACCACGAGGCTGTTGAACCTGTTCGGGCCAAAGGGCGCCCCGCTGGCCATGGGTATCACGGGCGTGATCCTGGGCATCCCGGTGTTCTTCGACATCGGCATCTTCATCCTGGCGCCGCTGGTCTACGTGGCCGCCAAACGCGGCGGACGGTCGCTGGTGCTGTATGCGCTGCCGATGCTGGCCGGCCTGTCGATGACGCATGCGTTCCTGCCGCCGCATCCCGGACCGGTGGCCGCCGCCGGGTTGTTGGGCGTGAGCCTGGGCTGGATCATCATCATGGGCCTGGCGTGCGGCATCCCGGCCTGGTTCGTCAGTGGTGTGGTGTGGGGCGCGTGGATCGGCAAGCGCGTACATGTCGAGGTCCCTGAGGAATTCGTGCCCGAGGAGGACGAGGCCGACACCGCCAGTCCGCCGTCGCTGCTGTTGGTGGGATTCATCATCGTCGCGCCGATGCTGCTCATCCTCGCCGCCACGCTGGCCGATGTGCTGCTCGACGGCGGCAGGCTGCTGTCGGTACTGACCCTGATCGGCAACCCGGCGATCGCGTTGACCATCGCGGTCATGCTCGCGCTGTACCTGCTGGGCATCCGCCGCGGCATCACGGCGCCCGAACTCGCCAAGATCTCAGGGGTGTCGCTGCGCCCGGTCGGCATGATCCTGCTGGTGGTCGGCGCCGGCGCCTTCTTCGGTGCGGTGCTGCGTGCCACCGGAATCGGTGACGCCCTTGCCGATTCGATGACCGCGATCGGTCTGCCCGTCATCGTGTCGGCGTATCTGATCAGCTGCGCACTGCGCATCGCGCAGGGTTCGGCGACCGTGGCGATCGTGACCACCGCGGGCATCATCCAGGCCTCGGTCGCCGACGGCCACCACTCCCCCGCACAGATCGCGCTGATCGTGGTCGCGGTGTCGGCGGGTTCGATCATCGCCAGCCACGTCAACGACGGCGGCTTTTGGATCGTGTCGCGCTACTTCAACATGTCGGTCAAGGACACCCTGAAGACCTGGACGGTGCTCGAAACCATCCTGTCCGTGGTCGGTTTCGCGATGGCGGGTCTGCTCTGGCTGGTCGTCTGAGAGGGTCAGCGCCTGCGCTGTGCCCGCGCGCTCTGGTACAGGCAGATCGAGGCGGCCGAGGCGATGTTGAGGCTCTCGGCGTGACCCGGCATCGGGATCTGCACACGGCGGTGCGCCATGGCGGCCAGATCCGTTGGCAGCCCGTGCGCTTCAGGCCCGAACAGCCACGCCGTCGGCTCGGTCAGCTCGGCCTCCAGATCCGGGTCGTCCAGATCGGCCTCGCCGTCGACCGTCGTGGCGAGCACGCGCAGACCGGCGTCGCGCAGGCGCTGCACCACGCGGGCCTCGTCGGGATCGCTGATAACCGGGATCGAGAAGATGCTGCCCGCCGAGGCCCGCAGGCACTTGCTGTTGTACGGGTCGACGCTGTTGCCCGCCAACACGACTGCCGCGGCGCCCATGGCGTCGGCGACGCGGATCAGGGTGCCCGCGTTGCCCGGTTCGGACAGCTGTACCGGCACCGCGATCAGCCCGGCCGGGCCGGCCAGCACGTCGTCGAGGGACACCTCGGGCAGCCGGCACACCGCGACGAGACCGACCGGGGTCACGGTGTCCGACAAGGCTTTCGCGGCACGCTCGGTGACCGGCGTGACCGGCGCGTCAGCCAGCAGCGCACCGAAGCGGTCCAGCGCCGCCTCGGTGGCGAACACCTCGGAAACGAGTCCGCGCCGCAACGCTGCCTCGACGAGGTTGGGTCCCTCGGCAAGGAAGCGTGCGGCGCGGCGGCGCCCGACGTGGCGATGCAGCTTGACCGCCGCCACCACGCGGGCAGAACGCTCGGTGAGCGTCAGGCGGCCTCTCCGGAGGGCGCGTTCACGTCCTCGGGCAGCGCGGCGCGGGCGACATCGACCAGCGCGGTGAACGCGGCCGGGTCGCTCACGGCGAGCTCGGCGAGGTTCTTGCGGTCAACCTCGACACCAGCGGCCTTGAGGCCCTGGATCAGGCGGTTGTAGGTGATGTCGTTCGCCCGGGCGGCGGCGTTGATGCGGGAGATCCACAGCTTGCGGAACTCACCCTTGCGGGCACGGCGGTCCCGGTAGGCGTAGGTGAGCGAGTGCAGCTGCTGCTCTTTGGCCTTGCGGTACAGCCGGGACCGCTGACCGCGGTAACCCTTGGAGGCCTTCAGTACGGTACGCCGCTTCTTCTGGGCGTTGAGTGCGCGCTTCACGCGTGCCATTGGATGTTCCTATTCTCGTCGGTGCAGGTAGCGGGCTTGACTAGCCGTTGAGCAGCTTGTTGATGCGGCTGTTGTCGGCGGCCGAGACGGTGGTACGTCCGTCGAGCCGGCGGGTGCGCTTGGTGGGCTTGTGCTCCAGCAAGTGACGACGGTTGGCCTTCTGCCGGACGATCTTTCCGGTACCGGTCCGGCGGAACCGCTTGGAGGCACCGCTGTGGGTCTTTGCCTTGGGCATGAGTCCTCAGTTCTGTGTTGATCCCCGTAGGGATCGGATGGATCTAACTGGATCTACGAAGCGTCTTCGTCTGGGGCCGGCCCTCCGGGGCGCTCGGCCTGCTCCGCTGCCTTGGCGCGAGTCTTCGCGCCGCGGTGCGGTGCCAGCACCATCGTCATGTTGCGGCCGTCCTGCTTGGCGGACGTCTCGACGAAGCCGTACTCGGCGACGTCGGCGCCCAGCCGCTGCAGCAGGCGGTAACCCAGTTCGGGCCGCGACTGCTCACGACCGCGGAACATGATCGTCACCTTGACCTTCGACCCGGCCTCGAGGAAGCGGATCACGTGACCCTTCTTCGTCTCGTAGTCGTGGTCGTCGATCTTGGGACGCAGCTTCTGTTCCTTGACGACGGTCTGCTGCTGGTTCTTGCGAGACTCGCGCGCCTTCTGGGCCGTCTCGTACTTGTACTTGCCGTAGTCCATGATCTTGCAGACCGGAGGTCTGGCATTGGGAGCTACTTCGACAAGGTCGAGATCGGCATCCGCGGCGACGCGGAGAGCGTCTTCGATGCGCACGATGCCTACCTGCTCCCCACCGGGGCCGATCAAACGGACTTCAGGTACTCGAATGCGCTCGTTGACGCGGGTCTCAGTGCTGATGGGGCCTCCTATGTTGGGTCTGACGAGGAGACCCAATCCATCCGCACCTCTGCTCGATGAGCAGAAAAGCCCTGCTCGAAGCAGGGCCCATGCCGACCGATCAACGGCGTTCGCCGCCTGCGCCACCGTGACGGCGGGCACAGAACCGACACCCGAGGATGTCGGTGACCGGACCGTTGAACCGGGGTGGCCAACGGTGGGAGTGGGACTCCACTTACTGTCCCTGGCGTGAGCCGGGACGGTCGCACATGACAGTCTAGCAGGCATGACCGATCAGAACGTAACGCCCGACGCAGCCGAGGCGCAGGTGCGCGACCTGGCCGAGATCCCGGCGGTGGAGGTGATCACCCGGGCGGCGGTCATGTTGATGAGCGCCGCGGCCGAGAAGATCGGGCTGTCCCACGAGAATCCCGACGATAGCCCACACCGCGACCTCGATGAGGCGCGGCGCCTGATCACCGCACTGGCCGGCCTCGTGACGGCGTCGGCGGAGTACCTGGGACCGCACGCGGGGCCGGTGCGCGACGGGCTCAAGGGCCTGCAACTGGCGTTCCGCGAGGCGAGCGCCGCACCCGACGAACCCGGCCAGGGCCCCGGCGAGAAGTACACCGGTCCGGTGTGGTGAACCGGCGCGCCGCCGCGGCGGCGCGACTCCCAGCTTTTCCCGGTCAGAGGGCATATTCTCCCGGCCTATGACCGTAATCAGTCGCGTCGAGCACCTCCCGGCGCGTCCGGCCTCCCGAGTGGCCTGGGTGCCCGCGGCAGCGGGCTGGACCGTCGGCGTCATCGCGACCCTCTCGTTGATCGCCAGCGTCTCGCCTCTCGTGCGCTCGCTCATCCGGGTGCCGCGGGAGTTCGTCAACGACTTCATCTTCAACTTCCCGGACACCAGCTTCGCCTGGGCGTTCGTCCTGGCGCTGCTGGCCGCCGCGCTGGCGGCCCGCAAGCGCATCGCGTGGTGGGTCCTGGTGCTCTACCTGGTGGGTGCCATCGGCTGGAACGTGGGCGATCTCGCGGCGGGCGGCGACACCGTCGCCGACGACATCGGCGAGCTCATCGGCATCGCCTTCCACGTCGCGGCGATCGTGTTCCTGGTGGTGGCCCGCAAGGAGTTCTGGGCCAAGGTCCGCCGCGGCGCTCTGCTCAAGTCGGCGGCGGTGCTGGTGGCCGGCAACCTGATCGGCATCGTCGTGGCGTGGGGACTGCTGCAGGCGTTCCCGGGCACCCTTGACCCCGAGTGGCGGTTGCCGTACGCGGTCAACCGGGTCAGCGGGTTCGCGACCGTGCCCACCGAGGTGTTCGAGGGTTACTCGCACACGTTCCTCAACGCGATCTTCGGCCTGTTCGGCGCACTGGCTTTGATGGCCGCGGCGATCGTGCTGTTCCAATCGCAGCGCGCGTCGAACGCGCTCACCGGTGAGGACGAGTCCGCCATCCGGGGGCTGCTCGAGCTCTACGGCAAGAACGACTCCCTCGGCTACTTCGCGACCCGCCGCGACAAGTCGGTGGTGTTCGCGCCGAACGGACGCGCCGCAATCACCTACCGCGTCGAGGTCGGCGTGTGCCTGGCCAGTGGCGACCCCGTCGGTGACCCCAAGTCGTGGCCGCAGGCCATCGCGGCGTGGTTGCAGTTGTGCCAGGCCTACGGCTGGGCACCCGGCGTGATGGGCGCGAGCCTGGCGGGCGCCGAGGCCTACCGGGCCGCGGGTCTCAACGCGCTGCAACTGGGCGACGAGGCGATCCTGCACCCCGACCGCTTCCGGTTGTCGGGACCCGACATGCGCGCCGTGCGCCAGGCCGTGACCCGCGCGCGCCGGGCAGGCACCTCGGTGCGGATCCGGCGGCACCGCGAACTGTCACCCGAGGAGATGGCCGCGGTGATCCGGCGTGCCGACGCGTGGCGCGACACCGAGACCGAACGCGGCTTCTCGATGGCGCTGGGCCGGCTGGGCGATCCCGCCGACGACGACTGTCTGCTGGTCGAGGCCGTGCAGGGCGATGAGGTGGTGGCGATGCTGTCGCTCGTGCCGTGGGGCAGCAACGGTGTGTCGCTCGACGTCATGCGACGCTCACCGCGGTCGCCCAACGGCACCATCGAGCTGATGGTCAGCGAGCTGTGCATGCAGGCCGAGGACATCGGCATCAGCCGGATCTCATTGAACTTCGCGATGTTCCGCTCGGCGTTCGAGCAGGGCGCGCAGCTGGGTGCCGGGCCGGTCGCGCGGCTGTGGCGGGCCCTGCTGGTGTTCTTCTCCAAATGGTGGCAGCTGGAGAGCCTGTACCGCTCCAACAGGAAGTACCAGCCCGAGTGGGTGCCGCGGTACGCGTGTTACGAGGACGCGCGGCTGGTGCCGCGGGTCGGTGTGGCGTCGGTGATTGCGGAAGGCTTTCTGGTGCTTCCGTTCTCGCGACGCAACAAGCAACACACCGGCGAGCACATCGCCGCACCCGACACCCTGGTGCAGTCCGGGCGACTGCACCGCGACGGCAGCGCACCCGACGTCACCGGGCTGCAGGGCGAGCTGCCCGACGCCGACGACGAGCCCCGCCTGCCCGAGCAGGTCCGCGTGCGCATGGCCAAACTCAAGGCGTTGCAGGGCAACGGCGTCGACGCCTACCCCGTGGGGCAACCGCCCAGCCACACCGTCGCTCAGGCCCTTGGCGCCACCGATGGCGAGACGCTGTCGGTGGCCGGCCGTGTGATGCGGATCCGCGACTACGGCGGCGTGCTGTTCGCGCAACTGCGGGACTGGTCGGGTGAGGTCCAATTGCTGTTGGACAACGCCGCACTGACCGAGGGCGAGACCGCGGACTTCACCGCGACGATCGACCTGGGCGACCTCGTCGAGGTGACCGGTTCGATGGGCTTCAGCCGCAACGGAACCCGCTCGCTGCTGGTCGAGCGCTGGCGACTGATCGGCAAGTGCCTGCGCCCGCTGCCCGACAAGTGGAAGGGCCTCACCGACCAGGAGGCCCGTGTGCGGGCCCGCTATGTCGACCTGGCCGTCAACACCGAGGCGCGCGATCTGATCCGCGCACGCAGCGGCGCGTTGCACGCCATCCGGGAAACCCTGTACTCCAAGGGTTTCCTCGAGGTCGAGACCCCGATCCTGCAGCAAATCCACGGCGGCGCCAACGCCAGGCCGTTCTTGACCCACATCAACGCCTACGACCTGGACCTGTATCTGCGGATCGCACCCGAGCTGTACCTCAAGCGGTTGTGCGTGGGCGGTGTCGAGCGGGTCTTCGAACTGGGCCGCGCGTTCCGCAACGAGGGCGTCGACTTCAGCCACAACCCCGAGTTCACACTCCTGGAGGCCTATCAGGCGCACGCCGACTACAACGTGTGGATCGACGGCTGCCGCGAGCTGATCCAGAACGCGGCACAGGCCGCCAACGGTGCGCAGGTGTTCCTGCGGCCCCGCCCGAACGATCCGGCCGGGACCCTCGAGCCCGTCGACATCTCCGGGCAGTGGGCCGTCAAGACCGTGCACGACGCGGTCTCCGAGGCGATCGGCGAGCACATCACGCCCGAGACCGAGCTGGGCGAGCTTCGGCGCCTGTGTGATTCGGCCGGTATTCCCTACCTGACGCACTGGGACGCCGGTGCGGTGGTTCTGGAGATGTACGAGCACCTGGTCGAGGACCGCACCACCGAACCCACGTTCTACAAGGACTTCCCGACGTCGGTGTCGCCGCTGACCCGGCCGCACCGCAGCATCCCGGGGGTCGCCGAACGCTGGGACCTGGTGGCGTGGGGCGTCGAACTCGGCACGGCCTACAGCGAGCTGACCGATCCGGTCGAGCAGCGCCGCCGCCTGCAGGAGCAGTCCCTGCTTGCGGCCGGTGGTGATCCCGAGGCGATGGAACTCGACGAGGACTTCCTGCAGGCCATGGAGTACGCCATGCCGCCGACCGGCGGCCTGGGCATGGGCGTGGACCGCGTGGTCATGATGATCACCGGGCGCAGCATCCGTGAGACGCTGCCGTTCCCGCTCGCCAAACCGCGTTAGCAGGTAACGCACAGCCGACCGTAAGCATCGCCGGTCACGATTGGCCCGTGACCTTCACCCACCACCTGTCCCTGATGCACGGCTGGGTACCGACGACAGTGCAGGTCGTCACGGCCGTGATCCTCATCGCGGCCGTGGGCCGGCGCACGTGGCGCTGGCATCTCATCTGGCTGCCCGCGGCCGCGGCGGTCGGCGCCGTCCTGGCGCTGGGCACGTTCTGGTACATCCAGAGCGAGGGTCTGGCCGGTAACCCGGCGCCGCGGTCACTGTGGGTGTGGATCGCGATCAGCGGCGCCACGGTGGTGGTGCTGGTGGCCGGTTGGCCGCGCAGCCGGTGGTGGCGGCGGGGGGCGTCGGCGCTCGCGATCCCCATGAGCGTGCTGTGCGCCGCACTCGCTTTGAACCTGTGGGTCGGCTACTTCCCGTGGGTGCAGACCGCGTGGAACCAGTTGACGGCCGGGCCGCTGCCCGACCAGACCGATCAGGTGACGGTGGCCGCGATGCAGCGCGACGGGGCGGTTCCCGCCAAGGGCACCGTGGTGCCCGTCCAGATCCCGAACACCGCATCGGGTTTCCGGCACCGCCAGGAGTACGTGTACCTGCCGCCGGCGTGGTTCGCGGCCAATCCGCCGCCGAAGCTGCCGACTGTGATGATGATCGGCGGCGAGTTCAACACGCCCGCCGACTGGATGCGCGCGGGCAACGTCATCTCCACCGTGGACGCTTTCGCGGCCTCCCACCACGGCTTCGCACCCGTGCTGGTGTTCGTCGACCCGGGCGGTGCGTTCAACAACGACACCGAATGCGTCAACGGCAGCCGCGGCAACGCCGCCGATCACCTCACGAAAGACGTTGTGCCGTACCTGGAAGCGCACTACGGCGTGAGCGCCGCGGCCGCCAACTGGGGCATCGTGGGCTGGTCGATGGGCGGCACCTGCGCGGTGGATCTGGCCGTCATGCACCCCGACATGTTCAGCGCGTTCGTCGACATCGCCGGTGACCTCACACCGAACTCGGGCACCAAGGCCCAGACCATCGACCGGCTGTTCGGCGGCAACGCCGCGGCGTGGGACGCGTTCGACCCGACCACGGTGATCAACCGGCACGGCCACTATCAGGATGTGGCCGGCTGGTTCGACGTGAACACCGGCGGACCGGGCACCGCGCCCAACGATCAGGCCAAGGCCGCGAACTCGCTGTGCACGCTGGGTTCGAGCCACGGCATCGCGTGTGCGGTCCAGGCCCAACCCGGCACGCACGACTGGCCGTTCGCGACACAGGCGTTC
This sequence comes from Mycolicibacterium smegmatis, assembly GCF_001457595.1. Taxonomy (GTDB): domain Bacteria; phylum Actinomycetota; class Actinomycetes; order Mycobacteriales; family Mycobacteriaceae; genus Mycobacterium; species Mycobacterium smegmatis. The sequence goes on from NZ_LN831039.1 coordinate 3,945,289, forward strand.
AAGGCGTCACTGCCGTGGCTGGCCGGGGCGATCGGCACCCCGGACGTCCCGGTGGTCGGATTGCCCGCCTCCGCGCCGAGCGCGCCGGCGTTCATCGAGAGCGGCAAGACGGCCGGCCCGAAATAGCCCCGGCCTGATCAGTAGTCGGATTCTGCGGCCAGGATCTCGGCGAGGTACGCGTCTGCCGTGGGCGCCGCGAGTCGTGCCCTGGCGAACGCCCGCACGCGGGCCCGGGTCCGGGCGTCCTCGTCTGGTCCGGCGGTGGCGCCCACGTGCACCACGGCCGTGCTCCAGTCCTGGTTCCACGCCTCGGTTTCCGTCGTCGGGCGCCCGCCGGTGACCATCGGTATCTCGGCGCGCCCGTCGGCAGCGAGCACACCCGCGCCGCCGTGGTCACCACACCGGACGGTCACCGGGATGCCGTCGGCGTGACCCGGCCCCGAAAGAGCCACCTGGACAACGACGTCGACGGCTCCACCGTCGCTGCGCACCGACCACTCGACGGTGTCCTCGGCCGCGTCGAAGATCCCGGGCGGCACGGCCGACCACCGCACGGTTGCCACTCCCCCGGCGATCGCGTCTTGCCGCGAGGTACGTGAGCCTGCTGCCAGGGCGTAGTCCGCGCGCCGGACGGGGCCGACCGGCACGGTGGCGGTCCAGTCGACGCCGATCTCGGCGGCCAGGTCCCGGCACCGGTCGATGAGCGCGGTGACGCGGGGATCACCCTCGGCCGCCAGGGCGTCCAGGCGTGCGGTATGTGGCGCCAACAGGCCCGCCACGTCGGAGTCGAGGGTGTCGTCGGTGAAGAACTCCTCGGCGGCGACGGTCGAGAGCGCAATCTCGGCGTCGAGCAGCGCGGGATCCAGTTCGGCGATGCCTTCGCGGATACTCGCGGGCCACCAGCGGCGCAGCCAGTGGCCGAGCGCCAACCGCCGCAGGGCGTCGGTCGAGCCGGGCAGCACCTGGAGGTCTGCCGTGCGTCCCTCAACCACAGCGACATGCGCCTGCTCACCGACCACCCGCCAGAGCCAGTCCGCCCGAAGCGGATCGGTGAAACTGATCTCCGGTGCGGTGCTGGGTTCTTCGTCGACGATCCACGACAACACCGCGCCGCTGACCTCGAGCACCGCAACCGACGGCAGCGGCGGATACCCCGGATCTGTCATCCCGCCACCTGCACTTCCAGCATCGACTTGATCCGTTGCCGGTGATCCAGGCTCACCGAGCGTGCGACACCTTCGAGCAGCGCACGCAGATCGTCGACGTCGCGGCACGATTCCTGCCACACGTCACGGCCGTGCAGCCTGGCCCACAGCCGGCTGGTGTACGGCCGCGCGAACGACGCGAGGTCGTCGACCACCTGCTGCTGGCGCGGATGGATCGCCTCGCCGCCTGCGAGGTACCGGCGCGCGTGCAGCACATAGGCTTCCTTGGCCAGCCGCGACTGGATCCGCGACGACACCTCGTAGCGCGTCGGTGCGGCCTCGGCCAACGGGCGCAGATCGGTCGCGACCTCGATCCCGGCGAGCAGCGCGGCCTGGTGGTCCTCGGCCAGCAGCCCCCACGGCGCGCACGCGCGGTCCACCTCCTCGGCGCACAGCAGTGGCACGTCGGGCAGTTCGTCGCGGGCGAGCGCACGCCGCAGTGTCGCCCGCACCCGGTCGACCACGCTTCGGTCCAGGGGCGGGTCCGGGGTCCGGTTTCCGCCCTCCGGCGTATCGATCGGCGGAGGTTGTTGCGGCACAGTAGAACACAGCCCGATGTCGGTGACCGACCACGGTCGGTCGGCGGGTGGGTTGGCGCCGGGACGCCGGATGCCCGCACCGAGGTTGTGCGGCGTGGCGTCGGCGATCAGCGCCGACCACACGCGTTGCCGCGCGGCTTCGGCGTTGTGGGTGGCGGCGGGCCCGAGCACCGTGGTCAGACCCGAGAAGAACGGGCCCGTGATCGCCTGGGACGGCGTCACATCGGCCCAGCTGCGCTGCAGTTGACGCTGCAACTGCCGCACCACCTGCGGGCTCTCGATGTGACGGTTGAGCACCTCGACGGCCGTGCGATCCCGGCCGCCGTGAACGTCGGCCAGCGTCCGGCGCGCCACCTCATCCGCGTCGTGCGCGGGCATGCCGCGTGCGACGGCGAGTTCGAAGCATGCCGGGAAGTAGAGTTCCTGCGCGTTGCCCGTGGTGATGCGCCTGCGCCTGCGTTCCTGTTTGAGCAGCGTGAACCAGGCCGCGGCGGCACGTAGACGCGGTGCGGCGCCGACGATCTCGGCATGCATCGCGGCAGCGGTGTCCGGGTCGAGCACGGCCGCGGAGAACTGGGTGTTGCTGCGCAACCGGAGCACCAGAGGATCGATGATGCGTTTGACGGTGCGCCGCAGCGGCGCACCGTCGTCGCCGCTGAGCACCTCGACGCCGGATCCGATCGCACGCCAGGCCCGGTCGATCACCGCGCGCCTCGGTTGGGCCGCTCGCACCGCCGCGACTGCAGGCGTAGTGTCCGACCCGGTGCTCACCGGCACCAGGATAGAGGGACAGAACTTGGGTTCGGTAGCCGTCGGCGTCCCGGACGCTGGACCGATGACCGACACCGTGCTGTTCACCGTCCTGTGCATCGCGTGCTTCGGCGTCGCGACGGCGTTGCGGGCCGCCGTGGCACGGCGAGGATCCGATGACGTCCCCCCGCGCGACCCAAAAGACACGGAAGCCTCCGAACGTCTGGTGACCCTTGCCGAACTCGCCGCCGAATTCGACGAGATGCTCATTCGCAAAGGGGTGATGACGAGCACCCAGGTCTCGTTGATGCGTACCGGCATCCGATCCCGCGGCGTGGTCACCGGGATGCGGACCACGGGCGTGGTGCGTGAGGATTTCCGTGAGGTCGAACTCGATCTCATGGTGAGCCGCACCGGCGGCGGACAGTTCGCGGCCCGGCAGACCACGCTGATTCCGTTGTCGTCACTGCACAGGGTGTTTCCCGGCAGCGTGGTCGACGCGTACTACCGGCCGGGCGACGAGCGCACGGTCGCGGTGTGCGTGTCACCCTGACCGGCTCAGCGGGCACCGTCGACCGCGAAGGTCGCCAGCGACGCCCAGTACAGCGGGCTCGCGGTCACCTCACCCTCGCGCCAGCGGCGCATCTGCGCGCGCTGCCACTGGTTCACCGCGATACCTGCCTGTTCCTGGTTGTGGGCGAGGTCGACCCCGATCACGGTGTCGGCCATGGGATCGGCGTCGTCGGCGGTGAACGTGCGATAGCCGGCGCTGGTGGGCAACGGCCACAACGTGGCGGTGACCAGTTGCGCGCCACCGAGCACCATGGCCGCCACCAGACCCGTGGCCTCGTCGAACCGGTAGTCACCGCCGGATGCGCAGGCCAGCAGCGCCACTCGTGGCGGTACCGCAAGTGCCTGTGCGATGACGTCGGCCGCGCTCAGCGGTTCCGGTTCGGCGAGGTGCAGCGCGGCGCGGTCGGCGGTGTCGCCCTCGGCGGCGCTCGCGTGCCCGACGTAAAGCATGCGCGACGGTTCGTGTTCGCAGGCCCGTGCCAGCCAGCCGCGGTCGGCGTCGGGCCTGCGGAAGAGGTCGACCGGTCCATCGACCCGCGGCAGGACCTGCCGCTGCGCCACCGCAGTGGCGAAGTGACGCGACAGCGGTGTGCCGGGTGTGGGCCTGCCGAGGACCGATCCGAGCGCGGAATCGGGGCGCTGCCCGGGGATTCGGGGGTCCAGCACCAGCAGCGCCGGGTTGTCGCGACGCGTGGTCCAGCTCACCGACCGGCGTGGCGCGTGGACGATGTTGGGCGGCACGGCCATCAGTACGTCGACGAGTTCCATGAGCCGGAACTTGTGCAGCCCGGGCATCGCGAGTTGACCCCATGGCACGCGTGCCAGCTTGGGGCTCGGTGTGACGAACAGCGTGGCCCGCGGCGCGGACACGCAGTCGATCAACAGATTCCAGGCCGGTTTGGGGATCAGGTGCGAGCCGAGTTCCTTCGCGAACTTGAGTTCCCGTTTTGGGTCGGCGAACGGTCCTGCGGTCAAGGATCTTTCGACGGCAGCAGCGACGGTTTCGCCACCGCGGGGGTCGGGCAGCGCGTCGTCGAGCGCGCTGTAGACGGCGGGCAGAGCAGGTTCTTCGAGCACCCATTTGAGCGTGCGTGCCGGCTCCCCCACCACCCGCAGGGTCGCGTAGGTCGCGACGCCCACGTCAGCGAATCGCAGTACCAGTGTCGCGGTCACGGCCAGGTCGCCCATTCGGGCTCAGCCGAGGTGATTTCACGGCCGTAGCGCTGCCAAGCCAGTTCGCGGTAGCGGCTCAGGATCGGACCCGTCTGCGGATCCATCCGCAGTGGAGGCAACGGGCCGAGACGCGTGAGTCCACCCGATCCCGGGGTGCCCGCGTTCGCCGCGACCGCCGGCGCGAGTTCGGCCTCCACCGGGACCGGTGCCGTGGCCGTCGCGGCCCAGTCACCCGCCGTCTGACCGATCGGCTCGGCGCTGAAGGTGCCCCGCGCGCTGTGGTATTCGACCAGCTCACTGATCAGCTCGGTGTTGTCCCATTCCCACGCCACCGCGAACGCTCCGGCCAGCATCGGCGCCGAGACCCAACTGGCCCAGCGCATCCGGGCGCCCGCATCGTCGATGGTGTAGCGCACCGAGTCGACCGCGAGCGCGGCGGGCACCTTGAGTTCGGCGGCCTGTTCGAGTTTCGCGGTGCCCCGAAGCCACTTCCGGCTGCCCGGACGGCACCGGAAAACCCCTTTACCGGATCTGTGTGTGGCCTCGACCTGTTGCCAGGTCTGCTCCGGTGTGCCGAGGCCGTCGAAGCCCATCTCGGCCAGGGCCTCGGCGCGCAGGATGTTGCCCAGGTGGTCGTCGAGGCGTGCGTACTGCAGCCAGCTGTGCCGCGGTGAGGAATCCAGGAGTTCTCGCGCCTCGGCGACCAGTTGTGTGGCCTCGTCGAACGCGCCACGGAAGATCGACAACCAGCTGCGCTGCAACAGGATCCGGTGGATGTACAGAGGCTTCCCGAGCTCGCGCCAGTGCCGCTCGGCGTGCTCCCAGCAGGTGTTCGCCTCCTGCAGCCTGCCGATTCCCAACCGGATCAGGCCGAAGTACAGCCAGCTCCGGGACACGTCGTGCGCGCGGGCGTGGTCGGCGATCACCGGGTACGCCTCGGTGACGAGGTCCTGGGTCTCGGCGTACTGTCCCGCAGTCCAGCATGCCGCGGCGCGTTCCAACTGGGTGCGGGCCCGCGGCAACGCCCACCCGCGGGCGTCGGCTCGCGCGCCGGCCCGCCGCAGCCACGGTTGCGCTTCCTCCAGCCGCCCGGATTCGGCGCAGAACCGGCCGTAACCCAGCGCCCCCGCGATGAACAGGTGATCGTCCTCTGGATCGCCGCCCCCTGAGCGTGTCACTGATTCGAGGACTGCGTCCCACAGCGGCGCCGAGCGTGCGTACAGGTCGTCGTCACACAGGCCCGTGGCGACGAGGATGCGCGCGTGGATGCCGAGGCGCCGGTGCTCGGCGTCGAGATCCTCGGGGCCCACCGAATCGATCAGGGTGTCGAGGTGTTCGGCGGCGCGGTCATGGTCACCCCGCGCGGCGGCAAGACCTGCGGCGAGGAACTCGGCGCGACGGGTGTACCGGCAGATCATGTGGTCGACGTCGGCGTCGGACATGCGCACCTGGGCGGCGGCCTCGGGCATGCGGCCCGCGCGGATCGCGGTGTAGATGCCCAGGCAGTCCCCGATGCGCCGAATGCATTCGCCGACACCGTCGTAGGCGCTGCGCACCAGATAGATCTCGCCCAGCAGGGCGAAGACCTCGAGGGCGTAGTCGTCGCGATCGGCCTGCTCGATGCGCGGCATCAGGCTCACCAGGAGATCACGCGCCTGGTCTTCGTCGGCCGACAACATGAGGTGACGCGCGCGCTCCAACTCCCCCGCGATGGTCACGTTCGCATCATATGGAAGCGGCGGGCGTGCCGGAGGTCTGAGGCACGCCCGCCGCCCGGGAGGGATCAGCTGCAGCTCACCGTGATGGTGAACGGCTTGCTGATCATCCCGGCCATCGGGTTCTGCATGTCGGCGCCGGCGGCCTCGCCCGTGATCGTATAGGTGTCGCCGTCGACCTCGACCTTGGCCGAACCGACCTTGACGCCCATGTTCTCGCTGACGGCGAGCGCGCTGCCGTCGTAGACCAGACCCAGTGATTCGACCTTCGGGCTGGCCTCGTCGGTCATCACCACACCGAGGCCCTGTTGCCCGCCGATCGCGGCACTGCCCACGTTGATCCGCCCGCCCTCCTTGACGCAGGTCACCGAGTTCAGGTCCAGACCGGGAAGGTCCTTGCCGTCGACCTTGACCTGGGTGTTCCCGCCCGTCTTCACGTCGGCGGCGGCCGGGCTGGGTGTGGCCTGCGGTTTGTCGTCCGAGCAGCCGACCAGGATGGTGCCGGCCGCGAGCAGTCCCATGGTTCCTGCGATGACACGATTCATGTTCGTCCCCTTACCTTGCGCGTCGCCCCGATGGCTCCGTCGTGTCCTCAGTCAAAGGCGCGCAGGTCGCTACCGATCCCAAGAAGTGCGGGTCAGCGCAGGTCGGGGCGGTTCACAGGTACGGTGGGGCTCATGACCGATCAGCCCGATCCCGGACCCGCACCACAGCCGGAGGAGACCGGATACACCGAGGGTGGTGTGCCGACGTTCGACGCGGTGCGGGAGAAGATCGAGACCCGGTACGGCACCGCGATCGGCTCGTCCGAGCTTGCCGGCGAGACCCCGGAGGGCAGGCGGGTCGAGGAGCAGTACGAGGAACGCCAACGCGCGGCCGCCGAACGCCTCGAGCAGATCCGCAAATCGATGCGCGAGGACGAGAAGTCCTGAGCGATGCGCGTTTTCACGATCGCGGAGCGACGGACACGGCTTGCGCGACGCCACTTCCTGAGCCCTGAGAACCCCGCCGCGTCACCCGCCGCCGCCGCGCGCAGCTTCGTCGGACTGCACGCGACCGACCCGGCGACACCGTATCTCTCGCTGTGGGCACGCCTTCGGAGGTTCACCGTCGCCGATCTGGACACCGAACTGTACGAGCGGCGTACCGTGGTCAAGCACCTCGCGATGCGCCGCACACTGTGGCTGGTCGGCGTCGAGGATCTGCCGTTCATCCAGTCCGCGGCCAGTGACCGGGTGGCGGCCAACGAACTGCGCAAACTGGCCGCGGATGCGCACAACGCCGGGTTGGAACCCGACGGGGAGACCTGGGTCAAGGTGGCACGCGCGGCGGTGCTGCGCCATCTGGAGAAACACGGCCCCACCGGCGCCCGGGAGTTGCGGGAAGCTCTGCCGGAACTCGCCGGAAGCCACGACCCCGCACCGGGTAAGAGCTATGGCGGCGAGACACCGTTGGCGCCAAGGGTTCTGACAGTTCTCGGCGTGCACGGTGAGATCATGAGGGGCCCGAACGAGGGTTCGTGGACGGTGTCACGGCCGCGCTGGGCGGCCACGGCCGACTGGCTCGGCGCGCCGTACGTGCCCGCGCCCGCCGATGAAGCCCGCGCCGAACTGGTGCGCCGCTGGCTCGCGACATTCGGGCCCGCGACCGTCACCGACGTGAAGTGGTGGTTCGGTCACACCCTGACCTGGGCGCGCCACGCGCTGCGCGACATCGGTGCCGTGGAGGTCGAACTCGAAGGCTGCGACGCGCCCGGCTACGTCCTGCCCGACGACCTCGATCCCGAGCCGGAACCGCAGCCGTGGGTCGCGCTGCTCCCGGGCCTCGACGTCACGACCATGGGTTGGTTCGACCGCGACTGGTACCTCGACGGTCTCCGGGATCAGGTGTTCGACCGCAACGGCAACGCCGGGCCCACCGTGTGGTGCGACGGGCGTGTCGTGGGCGCCTGGGCACACGACGCCGACGGGCGCGTCGACGTGCGACTGTGCACCGATATCGGCCGCGCTGCACGGAAGCTGCTGCAGCGCAAGGCCGATGACCTCACCGAGTGGCTCAACGGCACTCGCGTCAAACCGCGCTTCCCCTCACCGCTGTCGAAAGGCCAGTTCACAGGCTGAGCGTGACCGGCGGGCCGGCCAGAGCAGCTTTCGCGTCCACGCTCATCCGATCGATGATCTCGACCTCACCGGCTTCGAGCCCGTCGAGGGCCATCCGGGCGAGGTCGGCGGGTTCGTTCATGTGTTCCTCGGGCAGTTCGATCCCGTTGCCGCGGGCGAACTCGAGCAGCGTGTCGGTGCGGATCAGCCCGGGTACCAGAGCGGCGACGTGGGTGCCCTGGCGCGCGAGTTCCACGCGAACACCGTTGGTCAACCCCCATTCCGCGGATTTCGCGGCGGCATAGGACGTGTTGCCGTCGACGGTTCTCCACGCCGCAACGGACAGCACGTTGAGAATGGCTCCCCCGCCGTTGCGGGCCAGGATCGGCGCGAACGCGCGGATCATGGCCAGCGTGCCGTAGTAGTTCGAATCCATCGTCGCCCGGATCTTGGCGAGGTCACCCGTGACGAGGTTGCCGCCGTCGGTGAATGCCGCGTTGTTGATCAGCACGTCGACGTCATCGGCCGCCGCGGCGGCGGCTTCGACGGACCACTGATCGGTGATGTCGAGCCGCAGCACGTGCGCACCCGGGACATCGACGAGTTCAGGGCGCCGCGCGGTGGCGTACACCTTGGCACCGCGGCGGATCAGTTCGACCGCGAGGTGGTGCCCGAGGCCCCGGTTGGCACCCGTGACGAGTGCGGTGGCGCCGTGCAGTTTCATGATCTCCCCTTCGAAGCCGACGAAGATGACCGAGTGGTTGTGGCAGCGCTACCTCGGAATCCTGTTCGACGGCTTGAGGCCCGAGGGTGCCCATCCGTTGCCGCAACCGCCGCCGCGGTTGACCTGAACCTTGGTTGCGGTCCTACGGTGGCCGCATGGTTCACATCGACCTCGGCACCTTCGGACTCACCGTCACCCCCGGCACCCCGGGGGCTGAAGAGATCGAAGCCCTCGGCTTCGGCGCTCTGTGGGTCAACGGCGGGCAACTCGACCGGTTGGAACGCCTCACGGATCTGCTGGCGACGACGCGGCGGGCCGCCGTCGCGCCGGCGATCATCCCGCCCGATGTCTACGGGCCCGACGCCGTCGTCGACCTCTTCGGCCGCGCGGAGGTTGCCGCGCCCGGGCGGCTCATGATCGGACTCGGTTCGTCGTCACAGCCCCGTCCGAGGGCCGCACTGGGCGCCTACGTCGACGAACTCGGCGCAATCCCCCGCGAGCGTCGCCTGCTGGCCGCGTTCGGTCCACGCATGCTCGACACCGCCCGCGACCGTTTCGGCGGTGCGATGCCAGGGATGGTGACACCGGAGTACACAGCAATCGCGCGCGAACGCCTCGGCCCCGACCGGCTTCTCGTCGTCGGTCTGTATGCGGTTCTGGACACCGACGCGGACGCGGCCCGGGAGACGGCACGGGTGCCGCTTCGGTTCCTGATGGGCATGCGCAGCTACGTGAACTCGGCGCTGCGCCAAGGCTTCTCTGAAACCGACATCGCGACGGTCAGCGATGACCTGGTGGATCGACTGGTCGCTTGGGGCAGCGCCGACGACATCGCGAAACAGGCCCGACGGCACCGGGAGGCCGGCGCGGACCATGTCTATCTCAGTGTGCTGCACAACGATACGCAGCCGAGCGGTGTCGCGGCTGCCCGGCTCCTGGCCCCGGTGTTGTTCGGTTAGGCGCTGACCTTGCGCCGCTTGCGCTTCGGGGTGGGTACGTCGAGCAACTCCGCAAGGAACTTGCCCGTGTAGCTGTCCGGGTTGGCCGCGACGTCCTCGGGTGTGCCCTGTGCGACCACGGTGCCACCGCCTGCGCCGCCTTCCGGACCCATGTCGATGATCCAGTCGGAGGTCTTGATGACGTCGAGGTTGTGCTCGATGACGATGACCGTGTTGCCTTTGTCGACAAGGCCGTTGATCACCTTGAGCAGCTTGCGGATGTCCTCGAAGTGCAGGCCAGTGGTGGGCTCGTCGAGGATGTAGATGGTGCGACCCGTCGAGCGCTTCTGCAGCTCGGCGGCCAGCTTGACACGCTGGGCCTCACCACCGGACAGCGTCGGCGCGGGCTGCCCCAGCCGCACGTACCCCAGACCCACGTCGACCAGCGTCTTGAGGTAGCGGTGGATCGAGCTGATGGGCTCGAAGAACTCCGTCGCCTCCTCGATCGACATGTCGAGGACCTCGGAGATGGTCTTGCCCTTGTAGTGGACCTCGAGCGTCTCGCGGTTGTAGCGGGCGCCGTGGCACACCTCGCACGGGACGTAGACGTCCGGTAGGAAGTTCATCTCGATCTTGATGGTGCCGTCACCCGAGCAGGCCTCGCACCGGCCGCCCTTGACGTTGAACGAGAACCGGCCCGGCTGGTAGCCGCGGACCTTCGCCTCGGTGGTCGCGGCGAACAGCGACCGGATCTTGTCGAACACGCCCGTGTACGTCGCCGGGTTGGACCGCGGGGTCCGCCCGATGGGCGACTGGTCCACGCGCACGAGCTTGTCGAGCTGGTCGAGCCCGTTGACGCGGGTGTGACGCCCCGGCACCAGGCGAGCGCCGTTGAGCTTGTTGGCGAGCACCGTGGCCAGGATGTCGTTGACCATGGTCGACTTGCCCGAACCCGACACGCCGGTGACCGAGGTCAGCACCCCGAGCGGGAACGCGACGTCGATCTCCTTGAGGTTGTTCTCCCGCGCGCCGACCACCGTGATCTGCCGCTTCTTGTCGACAGGACGGCGGATCGCCGGAACCTCGATGCTCTCCTTGCCGGAAAGATATGCGCCCGTGAGCGATTCGGGATTGCGCAGCAGATCGTCGTAGGTGCCGCTGTGCACGATCTGGCCGCCGTGCTCGCCTGCGGCCGGGCCGATGTCGACGACCCAGTCGGCGTGCGCGATGGTGTCGAGGTCGTGCTCGACGACGATGAGCGTGTTGCCGAGGTCGCGCAGGCGCACCAGGGTGTCGATGAGCCTGCGGTTGTCGCGCTGGTGCAGACCGATCGACGGTTCGTCGAGCACGTAGAGCACGCCCACGAGGCCCGAACCGATCTGGGTCGCGAGCCGGATGCGTTGCGCCTCACCGCCGGACAGCGTCGCCGCGGCGCGCGAGAGCGACAGGTAGTCCAGCCCCACGTCGAGCAAAAAGCCCAGCCGCGACTGGATCTCCTTGAGCACCTGGCCCGCGATGGCCTGCTCGCGCGGCCCCAGCGTCAGCGAGTTGAGGAAGTCGGCGCAGTCGGCGATCGACAGTTCGGCGACCTGCGCGATGGACTTCGCGCCGAAGTCCCCTGCCGACAGCGTGACGGCGAGGATCTCGGGCTTGAGGCGCGTGCCGTTGCATTCCGGGCAGGGGATGTCGCGCATGAAGCCCTCGTAGCGCTCTTTCATCTGCTCGGAGTCGGTCTGCTCCATGCGGCGCTGCAAAAACGCCATGACGCCTTCGAAGTCGGCGTAGTAGGACCGGGTGCGTCCGTAACGGTTCTTGTACCGCACATGCACCTGGTGGTCGCAGCCCTCGAGGATCGCCCTGCGCGCCTTGGCGGGAAGCTTCTTCCACGGGGTGTTGACGTCGAACCCCATCTCCTCACCGAGACCCGCCAGCATGCGCGTGAAGTACTCGGCGCTCTGGCCCACCGACCACGGCGCGACGGCGCCCTCCGCGAGCGTCAGCTCAGGATCGGGCACCACGAGATCGGGATCGACCTCTTTGCGGATGCCCAGGCCCGTGCACTCGGGGCACGCGCCGTACGGCGAGTTGAACGAGAACGAACGGGGTTCGAGGTCGTCCACGGCCAGCGGGTGACCGTTGGGGCATGCCAGTTTCTCGGAGAACCGCTGCTCGCGGTGCGGGTGGTCGTCCTCGCGGTCGACGAACTCCAGCACCACGATGCCGTCGGCGAGGTTCAGCGCGGTCTCGATCGAATCCGTGAGCCGCTGTTTGGCGGAGGCCTTGACCGTGAGGCGGTCGACGACCACCTCGATGTCGTGCTTCTCCTGCTTCTTGAGCTTGGGCGGGTCGGTCAGCGGATACACCACGCCGTCCACGCGGACACGGCTGTAACCCTGGCTGTTGAGCTTCTCGAACAGGTCGACGAACTCACCCTTGCGCGTGCGCACGACGGGCGCGAGCACCTGGAACCGCAGCCCCTCGTCCATCGCGAGCACCTGGTCGACGATCTGCTGCGGCGTCTGCCGCGCGATGCGCTCACCGCACACCGGACAGTGCGGCGTACCGGCGCGGGCGTACAGCAGACGGAGGTAGTCGTAGACCTCGGTGATGGTGCCGACCGTCGACCGCGGGTTGCGGTTGGTGGACTTCTGGTCGATCGACACCGCGGGCGACAGACCCTCGATGAAGTCGACGTCCGGTTTGTCCATCTGGCCGAGGAACTGCCTGGCGTAGGCCGACAGCGACTCCACATAGCGGCGCTGGCCCTCGGCGAAGATGGTGTCGAACGCCAACGAGGACTTACCGGAACCGGACAATCCGGTGAACACGATCAAGGCATCGCGTGGCAGGTCGAGGTCGACACCACGCAGGTTGTGCTCGCGGGCACCCTTGACAACAAGACGGTCAGCCAACGGTTTCCTTCCTGGTCGGCGAGGGTCCAGACATGCGGTCCGGACATGCTCTGTACCCCGCATGACGCAGTTCATGCCCATGCTATGCGCCACCACCGACAAGCCCGATACGGTGGCGCTATGACCCCATCTGAGACGCCATCCAGCATCACGGTCGACGACACCTACACCGGACACGTCGAGCCAGGAACCGCAGCGCGGCGCACCCTCGCCGACGCCACGATCGTCAAGGCGTCGGTGGGTCCCATGGACAACAACTGCTACCTGGTGACCTGCAGATCTACCGGCGAGACGCTGCTGATCGACGCGGCCAACGACGCCGAGGTGATCATCGGACTCGTCGAGCAGCACGCGCCGAAGGTGTCACTGATCGTCACCACCCATCAACATCAGGACCACTGGCTCGCGCTGCAGGCCGTGACAGAAGCCACAGGAGCCCCGACCGCCGCGCATGCGCTCGACGCCGGCGCGTTGCCCGTCAAGCCGGACCGGATCCTGTCCGACGGCGACAAGATCACCGTCGGCAACCTCACTTTCGACGCCATCCACCTACAGGGCCACACGCCCGGTTCGGTGGCACTGGCCCTCGCGGGTGCCGATGGCGCCGACGGGCCCACGCACCTGTTCACCGGCGACTGCCTGTTCCCGGGCGGCGTCGGCAAGACGTGGAAGCCGGGCGACTTCGAGACGCTGCTGGGCGACGTCACCACCAAGGTGTTCGACGTCTACGACGACCGCACGGTCGTCTACCCCGGGCACGGTGACGACACCACTCTCGGCGCGGAGCGTCCGAGCCTGGCCGAGTGGCGTGAACGGGGCTGGTGAGCCCTAGCTGGTGTGGACGATGAGCACGTCGGTCTTGGACCGGCGTGCCACGTTCGCGGGCACCGAGCCGAGCAGCCGGCCGGCGATGGTGCTCAGGCCGACGTTGCCGACGACCAGCAGATCGGCCTTGACCTCGTCGGCGAGCTCGACGAGCGCGTCGACCGGGGCGCCGACGACGGGGCGCTCCTCGATGTCGGTCGCACCGGCGGCCTTGGCGCGGTCGTTGGCCTCACGCAGAATGGCGTAGATCGGGGCGTTGCCTGCCATCTTGTAGCCCTCGTCCTTGAGGACGTCGGCCGCACGCGAGTCCTCGCTCTGGGGGAAGTAGGCGGTGGCGATGATCAACTTCGCGTTCGATGCGGCGGCAATCTGACCGGCGCGGTCCACGGCACGCAACGACGAATCGGATCCGTCCGTGCCGACCACCACGGTTTGATATGCGCTCATCCATACCCTCCCACTGTCAGTTGCAACGCCACCCGAGACAGTAACCGGTGCCGGCTGCGATGGGGCGCGAATCACGACACCCGCACGCACAGCAGGCAAACCGCACACGGTTGATGCCACGTGACGCCTGTTGGCCCTGATGTTAACCACAGGAAGCGCGAATCGGGGCGCACCGTGACGCAGGTGACGCTGCCAGCCGCGAAGTTGCCGGGTTCCCGACGCCGGTGCGCGAGTGATCGAGCTCATCGAGACCGCGCCCGTGTTGTAATGCGGCTCACACGATTTCGCGCTACTTCCTCAGATACGGCCGCGGCCGAAGTAGATCTCCTGCGTGGCAGAACACACCAGTTCGCCCGACCGGTTGTACATCGTGCCCGAGGCAAGGCCGCGCCCGTGAATACCGCTGGGCGACACCTGGTCTGACAGAACCCAATCCGACAGGTCCGCGGGCCGCTGGAACCACACCGTGTGGTCGATCAGCGCCGAGAACGCCGTGGCCTGCGTCGTGCGCCGCATCGTCACCGTGGTCTCCAGCAACGACGTACCCGATGCGTAGGTGAGCACACAGCAGTTGAGCACCGGATCGTTCGGAATCGATTCGGCTGGGCGCCACCACATCCGGGTGCGTTCCGGAGGTTCGGGCTGATCGAGCGCCAGGCGCGGCGGCGCATCCACGTAGCGCCGCTCGATCCACTGCGGTTTCACCCAGAAGCCGTCGAGTTCGTCGGCGTAGTCGCTCAGCAACTCACCGACCGACGGCAGGTCCTCGGGTGCGGGGACGTCGGGCATCGGCTGGTGGTAGTCGACCGTGTCCGCCGTGTCGCTCAGCGAGACCAGGGCCTCGAGCAGCACCTCATCCCCTTGCCGGGCAATCACGCGACGGGTCGACAGCATCCCGCCGTCGCGCATGTTCATCACCTGCATCTCCACCGGGTACCGCGCGTCGCCGGCCCGTAGCAGATAGACGTGCAGGCTGTTGGGAACCCGCCCGGCCGCGGTGCGGCTCGCCGCCATCAGGGCCTGGGCAGATATGTGGCCACCGATGATGTGGTGCGCCTCGTTGTCGATCTGGGTCGCGACGAACATGTCGTGACCACAGTCGGTGATGTCGAGCGTCGCCAGGACGTCAGCTAATTGCGGCAAGGGCACTGCAGCATTATTCGGGTCATGCCCGCGTGGTGCGCGGCGGGGTCTCCGTGCGCTCGATCGTCCAGCAATCGCAGCATGGTCAGGGCCATGCCGTCGCGCACCAGCCGGCGCGGTTCGGTCAGGTCGAAGCCCAGCTTTGCGCCGAGGTGTTCGACCCGGCGCGCGACGCTGCGCGGGGCGTTTCGGCTGTTTCTGCCTGACGAGCAGACCGGTGTGTCGGAGGATCCGGTACCGGTGCACTCGGGAACGGCTGCGGTCATCCCGCGGGGTCGGCGGCATCGGATCGAAGTCGACGAACCCTGCGAGATCCTGGCCTTCACGGCCAGACCGGGAACGCGGTTGGCGAAGCTCGGGGCATGAATGACGAACGCTCTCCTGCGAGCATGCCGCAGGAGAGCGTTCGTCTGTCGAGCGAGTGACGGGACTCGAACCCGTGTAGACGGCTTTGCAGGCCGCTGCCTAGCCACTCAGCCACACCCGCAGCATGTCTCACCTTGCCTGTGAACGTTCAAGTGCTCCAGCGTTTGGATCGCCGTGATTGCATCTCGCGCCGGTGACTGGCGCACGCTCGCGGTCGCCGAGCGTTCGCCGAGTGCTGACGAAATGCGGTGTGTCGGGGTGCAGACGCGCACGGTCGCGGTGCAGAGTGACGCTTCGCACTTGCTCGCTCACTCAGTCACTCACTCACTTACTCAGCGGACGGCGCGGATCGAGGCGAGGGTGCCTGCGACGGCGAGGACGGCGAAGGCCGCGAACAGCCAGGTGGCGGACGAGGGGTTGCCGACGTTGACGAGATTGACCACCACACCGGCCAATCCGGCGCCGAAGGCACCGCAGATCAACTGGACCGTGTTGATCGCGGCGGCGGCAGCGGGGCCCTCGGCGGGATCGTCGACGCTGCTCATCGCCCACGCCGACAGGTGTGGCCAGGCGATGCCGATGCCTGCGCCGGTGACCAGCAGCGCGAGGGCCCACAGCACCACGAGCCAGACCGGCATGCCGTTGCGCACCAGCACGGCACCCGCCGCCAGGCCCAGCGCCATCACCAGCGGGGCGACGGCGACCATGCGCCGGATGACCTTGCGGTTCTGCAGTGAGGCGCTTGCGATCTCGCCGAACGTCCACCCGACCGAGAGCACCGCGCCGAAGAACCCGGCCACCACGGGCGTCATGTGCGCCAGCCGCTGACCGAACAACGGCACGTACATGTCGACCATCGTGGCGGCCATCAGCACACCCAGGCTCATGTAGATCCACTTGAGTGGGCCAGGCCCGAATGTGCTGGGCGGCAGGACCGATGCGCCCGCGCGCCGGTCGACGACGATGAATGCCACCACGAGAGCGACACCGACGAGCAGCAGGGCGGCCGTGCCGCGCGGATCGTGCGGGATGCCCGCGACACTGACCGCCATGGCCGCGGATCCGAGCAGTACCAGCGACCACACCGGAATCCCCGGCGGCACAAGGGTATCGCTCCCCCGCCCGGGCAGTGCGAGGGGAACCAGCACGGCCATCGCCGCGGTGAGGATCACCAGCACGCCGAACGCCCACCGCCACGAACCGTACTGCGCGAACAGACCGCCGGATGCCGGGCCGACCACGGTGCCGACACCCCACATCGCGGACACCAGCGCAGATGCCTTGGTCCACAACGTGTTCGGCAATGCGGTGTTGATGACGGCGTACCCCAGCCCGGCGAGCAGGCCGCCCGCGAAGCCCTGCACGAGCCGTCCCGCGAGCAGCAACTGCATGCTGGGCGCCAGCGCACACCCGAGGCTGCCCGCGCCGAACACCGTGAGCGCCACCAGATATGCCACGCGCGGGCCGAGGCGCATCAGCACCGAGTGCACGGTGGTCGCGGCGACCACAGAAGCGACCAGATACACCGTCGTCACCCACGCGTAGAACCGTTGACCGCCGATGTCGGCCACCGCGCTCGGCAGCAGGCTGATGGTCAGGAACTCGTTGGTGGCATACAGCAGCACACCGCCGGCGAGAACGGTCGAGGCCCCGAGATACCGCCGGCCGAGAAGCTGCCGCCAAGTCCCTGCGGCCTCGGCCGCCGCGGTTTCAGTCACGACGACACGCTAGAAGGTCAACCGCCGTTGAGGTCAAGACCGGGTCATCTCAGCCCGGCGGCATCCATCCCGCGCAGTTCCTTCTTCAGGTCGGCGATCTCGTCTCGGATGCGTGCCGCGAGCTCGAACTGCAGGTCCCGCGCGGCAACCATCATCTGGTCGGTGAGCTCCTTGATGAGGTCGGCCAACTCGGCGCGTGGCATGTTCGAGGTGTCCTTGCCCTCGACGATGCCCGCGCTGACCGCCCGGCCCGGCTCGCCCTGCGCGCGACGACCACGCGACGAGTTGCGCCCCGATCCACCGATCTCGACCGACTCAGTGTCGTCGGCCTCGCGGTAGACCTGGTCGAGGATGTCGGCGATCTTCTTGCGCAAAGGCTTCGGGTCGATGCCGTTGGCCTCGTTGTAGGCGATCTGCTTGGCGCGACGACGCTCGGTCTCGTCGATGGCCTCACGCATCGAGTCGGTGATCTTGTCCGCGTACATGTGGACCTCACCGGAGACGTTGCGGGCCGCGCGGCCGATGGTCTGGATCAGGCTGCGCGTGGACCGCAGGAAGCCCTCCTTGTCGGCGTCGAGGATCGACACCAGCGACACCTCGGGCAGGTCGAGGCCCTCGCGCAGCAGGTTGATGCCCACCAGCACGTCGTACTCACCGAGCCGCAGCTGCCGCAGCAGTTCCACGCGGCGCAGCGTGTCGACCTCGGAGTGCAGGTACCGGACCCGGATGCCCATCTCGAGCAGGTAATCGGTGAGGTCCTCGGCCATCTTCTTGGTCAGCGTCGTGACCAGCACGCGCTCGTCACGCTCGGTGCGGGTGCGGATCTCGCCGATGAGGTCGTCGATCTGGCCCTTGGTGGGCTTCACGACGACCTTGGGGTCGACCAGGCCGGTCGGGCGGATGACCTGCTCGACGAACTCGCCGCCGGCCTGACTGATCTCGTACGGCCCCGGTGTCGCCGACAGGTACACCGTCTGCCCGATCCGCTCGGCGAACTCCTCCCACGTCAGCGGACGGTTGTCGACCGCGGACGGCAGCCGGAAGCCGAAGTCCACCAGGTTGCGCTTGCGCGACATGTCGCCCTCGTACATACCGCCGATCTGCGGCACCGTCACGTGCGACTCGTCGATGACCAGCAGGAAGTCCTCGGGGAAGTAGTCCAGCAGCGTGGCCGGTGCCGACCCGGCGGGCCTGCCGTCGATGTGGCGCGAGTAGTTCTCGATGCCCGAGCAGAACCCGACCTGGCGCATCATCTCGACGTCGTAGTTGGTGCGCATGCGCAACCGCTGCGCCTCCAGCAGCTTGCCCTGGTTCTCCAGCTCGGCCAGACGCTCCTCGAGCTCCTTCTCGATGGACTCGATCGCCGCCGCCATCCGCTCCGGACCGGCAACGTAGTGCGTGGCCGGGAAGATCCGCAGTGACTCGACCTGACTGACGACGTCGCCGGTGAGCGGGTGCAGGTAGTACAGCGCCTCGATCTCGTCGCCGAAGAACTCGATGCGCACCGCGAGTTCCTCGTACGACGGGATGATCTCCACGGTGTCGCCGCGCACACGGAACGTGCCACGCGTGAACGCCACGTCGTTGCGGTTGTACTGCACGTCCACCAGCAGTCTGAGCAGCCCGTCGCGCGGCACCTCCTGACCCACCTGCAACTCGACCGAACGGTCCAGATACGACTGCGGCGTGCCCAGGCCGTAGATGCACGACACCGACGCGACCACCACGACATCGCGGCGCGACAGCAGACTCGACGTCGCCGAGTGCCGCAATCGCTCGACGTCGTCGTTGATCGAGCTGTCCTTCTCGATGTAGGTGTCGGTCTGCGCGATGTACGCCTCGGGTTGGTAGTAGTCGTAATACGAGACGAAGTACTCGACGGCGTTGTGCGGAAGCATCTCCCGCAGCTCGTTGGCCAGCTGCGCGGCCAGCGTCTTGTTGGGCGCCATCACGAGGGTGGGCCGCTGCAACCGCTCGATGAGCCACGCGGTGGTGGCCGATTTACCCGTACCGGTGGCGCCGAGCAACACCACGTCACGCTCGCCCGCGCGGATGCGGCGTTCCAGCTCGTCGATGGCCGCGGGCTGATCACCCGCGGGCGCGTAGGGGCTGACGACCTCGAAGGGTTTGCCGGTGCGGACGATCTCGTCGACGGCCCGGTACTCCGAATGTGCGAGCACAGGATGTTCGGTCGCGAAGGCCATGTTCACCAGGGTAGAACTGCGCACCGACAAGTTCCGATGATGTTCACCCACCGCGTAGGCTGACGCCATTCACGCGCCGAAACACGAGACATTCGACCTGGTAGCCCGCACGAACACCGATCCGAAGGGAGTCGTGCGGGCCGTCGACGTCTACACCGTCGAGCCGTGGGGCCTCTACATGGCGCGTCCGACACCGGGACGTGCGCAGTTCCACTACCTGCAGTCCTGGCTGCTGCCCTCGCTCGGGCTGCGCGCGACGATCTTCCACTTCAATCCCGGTCACGAGCGTGATCAGGACTTCTACCTCGACGTCGGCCACTACACGCCCGGCGAGACCAGGTGGCATTCCGAGGATCACTACCTCGACCTGGTGGTTCGCACCGGCCGAGGCGTCGAGCTGTGCGATGTCGACGAGCTGTTGACGGCCGTTCGGGCGGGCCTGTTGCCGCAGGAGGCCGGCGAGCAGGCCATGCAGACCGCGGCCGCCGCGATCGACGGTCTGGCCCGCCACGACTACGACCTGGACCGCTGGCTGACGACAAAGGGCATGGCCCTGAGCTGGCGCGCAGCGTAAGGTCACTTTTCATGAGCTCGACTAAGTACGCATGGGCGACGTCCGCCGTGCTTGCGGGGCTGCTCATCGGTGCGCAGATCGCCCCCGCCACGGCACTGGCCGATCCCCCGGTCGAACCCGCTGTCGACCCGGCGGCGCCACCCCAGGTGGAGGGACAGACGGGTCCGCTGCACAACGTCACCTACCGGGCCCGCATCGACGGGGTGTCGCGCAACGCGACCATCGCCTACAAGATCGACGACAGCAACGTCAACACCGCCGATCCGACGATGCTGCCGGGCCGCACGTTCGAGGCCACCGGTGTCGTGACCGACCCCCAACTCGCGGGGATGACCGTCCGTATCGACTGGCCGTACTCGGCCAACCTGCACTGCGAGATCCTTGTAGACGACCAGGTGATCGCGCAGGCCGACACGTTCGTCGCACCCCGGCTCACGCGGCCCAAGAACGATCCCGGCTACGGCAGCCTGCTGTGCGGCGCCAACCTCGCCGACGGCACCGGCAACGTCATCAACACCGGGCCCGTCGAGCCCGTCGAACCTGTGGCCCCGGCCGAGCCGCCGCCACCTCCCCCGGCCCAGAACGCGGCCTAGAACACCGACCAGCCGGCCAACCGCGCGAACTCCTCGATCGCGGCGACGCCACCTGCGGAGTTCCCGTCGTCGTCGAGCGGCGGGCTCCACACGCACACCGTGCCGTGACCGGGCATCACGGCCAGCACGCCGCCGCCGATGCCACTCTTGGCGGGCAGCCCGATGCGGTACGCGATGTCGCCGGCCGCGCCGTACATCCCCGAGGTCAACAGCACCGCGTTGACCCGGCGCACGCTGTCGTCGTCCAGGACGGTCCGCTCCCCGGTCCGGTCGGCGAGAAACAGTGCCGCGCGTGCGATCGTGCGCACCGACGCCGCGATCGCGCACTGTGCGAAGTACTGCGGCAGCACCCGGTCGATGTCGTTGACCAGCCTGCCGTGCTCGGCCAGGACGTGCGCGATGGCCGAATTGCGGTGGTCGGCTTCGCTTTCCGAGAGCGCCACCGCTGGGTCGGAGCGCACGGGAGCGTCCGGGTCACCCGCCTGCAGCACCTCGATCGTCGCGCCGACGGCATCGCCGGCATGCGTCATGAGCCGGTCGGTGACGACGAGGGCGCCGGAGTTCACGAACGGATTGCGCGGCCGCCAGTGGTTGCGCTCCAGATCGGCCACCGACCCGTACCCCGCGTCGGTGGGCACCCATCCCACGTCGGTCCAGACATCCGGTTCGTGCCGCAGCAGCGCGCACAGCGCGAACAGCTTGGACAGGCTCTGGATGGAGAAGGCCGTGGACGCCTCGCCGATGCAGGCCTCGGCGCCGTCGACGGTGGCGACGGCCATCGCGAACCGCGTGGCGGGCACCGCGGCGAGTGCGGGTATCTGGCGGCTCACCATCCCGCGCAGCGCGGCGCGGCGGCCGCGCAACTCCGCCGCTCGCAGATACTCGTGCATCTGCTCGCCGGCCACCGGCGCAAACGGCATACGCGTACCTGGCAAGACAACCTCCTCGGGGAATGTCAAGAGTTTAGGCGAAAATATCCAGTCTTTAGACCAAACCGCTGCGAGCCGAAAGATGCTCGTGTAAACGTTGTGTCACGCGTCGACAGTTTAGGTTTATGGGTCTTGTCTTTAGACCTTTTCGCTTCTACGCTCTCGACAACCGAATGAAAGGCAGGTGGCGATGGCAGTTGAATTCGACCAGGGCACGGGGGCGGGAAGTACTGCGCCCCGTGACAATTCGGCCACCCTGAAACGTGGTGCGATCGGTCTTGCCGGCGTCGTGTTCATGGTGGTGGCCTTCTCGGCGCCGATAACGGCGATGACCGGCAACCTGCCGGTGGCCGTGGGCTTCGGCAACGGACTCGGTGCGCCGGGCGGATTCCTCATCGCAACCGTCGTCCTGACCATCTTCAGCATCGGCTTCGTGGCGCTGGCCCGCCACATCACCGCGGCCGGGGCGTTCTACACGTTCGTCTCACGCGCGTGGTCACGAATTCCCGGCCTGGCCGCAGGTGTCATGCCGGCCTTCACCTACATGACCATGGAAGCCGGACTCGTCGGCATCTTCTCGGCGTTCGCCGATCAGGCCTTCTCGATGCAGTTCGGCATCGATCTGCCGTGGGAGGTCTACGCGGTGATCGGCCTGGTCGCCATCGCGGCGCTGTCGCACTTCGACATCTCGGTGGCAGCCAAGGTGCTCGGCGTGGTGCTGGTCGCCGAGATCATCATGCTGTCGATGACCGCGATCGCGGGCCTGGTCCACCACCCCGACGGCATGAGCTTCACATCGCTGAACCCGGTGACCGCGCTGAGCGTCAACAACGTCGCAGGCGGCGTGGTCGGCCTCGGCCTGCTTATGGCGTTCTGGTCGTGGGTCGGATTCGAGTCGACGGCCATCTACGGCGAGGAGTCGAAGAACCCCAAGCGCATCGTGCCGCTGGCGACGATGATCGCGGTGATCGGTATCGGCGTGTTCTACACCTTCATCTCGTGGGGCGTCGTCGTCGGCAACGGACCCGACAAGGCGGTCGAACTCGCTTCCGGGCCTGCACCTTTCGACCTGCTGTACGTCCCGACCGCGGAGTACCTCGGACCATGGGCGGTGACGGTGTTCGAGTGGCTGGTGGTCGGCGGATCGTTCGCCTGCGCACTGGCGATCCACAACTCGGCCGCGCGGTACCTGTTCGCGTTCGGACGCGACGGCCTGCTGTGGCACCGCCTCGGTGAGGCCCACCCGAGGCACAGGTCGCCCTGGGTGGCATCGCTGGCCCAGAGCGCCTTCGCCGCAGTGCTTCTGGTGGTCTGCTCACTGACCAAGTCGGATCCCTACGCCGACCTGTTCGTGCTGGTGGCCATCCTGGCGACACTTCTGCTGCTGATCGTGCAGACGATGTGCTCGGTCGCGACCGTCGTGTACTTCCACGTCAAGAAGCAGCACCCCGAGACGGCATCATGGTGGCGAACCCTATTGGCCCCCATCATCGGAGGCGCGGGCATGCTCTACGTCATCTACCTGATGACCTCGAACATGCAGGCCGCGGCCGGCACCGCGTCGGACACCTTGTTCTTCAAGTTGATCCCGTACGCGGTGGTCGGACTGACCCTCGGGTCCATGCTGCTGGCGCTGTACTGGCGCAAGGCCCGGCCCGACCTCTACGACCGGATCGGGAGCACGATCTTCGACGATCGCGAACCCGTGCGCGAGCCGGCGAACTGACAGGCCGACACATGCCCGCCCGGTGCGATCCACTCCCCCCAGGATCGCACCGGGCGTTCCATTCGAATGCGAAAGATCAGCGCTTGAGCCAGGACTCGATGGTGTGGCGGGTGTCGTTGATGTGGGCTTCCATACGGGCCGCGGCCAACTCGGGCTCGCGGTTCTCGATGGCTTCGAGGATCGACTCGTGATAGTCGTTGGCGTTCGGTTCCAGCCTGCCGAAGATCGCGCCGACCGGCAGCCACATCCGCCGGCGCGCGTCGGCCACCGCGTCCAGCAGGCGATCGTTCTGGGCGGCCTGGGCGATGCCGAGGTGGAACGCCGAGTCCAGCGTCTGAAAGTCGGTGGTGTGCTTGGGCGACTGGTCGTCCAGCGCGGTCTTGAGCGCCTCGTCCATGCCGTTGAGCAGCTTGTGCAGGTCGTTGAGGTCCGCCGCGCGGCGGCGTTCGGCCGCAAGCCGTGTCGCGCCGGTCTCGACGACCACCCGGTAGTCGAAGGCGTCGCGGACGGCGCGTTTGTTGCGACGCATCTCGCGGCGCATCTCCACCGGATCGTATTCCGGTGCCTGCACCGTGAACCCGCCGCCGCGGCCCCGGCGCACCGCGATGAGACCTTCGCGTTCCAGCACGGCCACCGCGGTCCGCACGGTCGTCCTCGAGACGTCGAGCATCTCCGAGAGCTCGCGCTCCGTCGGCAGCCTGTCGCCCGGACGGAACTGCCCGAGCTCCAAGGCCCGCCGCATCTGATCCACGACGAGTTCATGGGCCGGGATCTGCCGGACCGGGACCAAAGCTGGTTTCGCTGCTGTCATATACCGGACCCCCTTCAAGTGTGCACAGGCTACCCCATATCCCCTGCTGAAGACGTATGCCTTGCCCAATAGACCAAAGAAAAAAATAAAAGTCCTAAAAACTTGACCTATAGCCCTATTGCGTCGAAACTTGGTGGAGTTCAGCGCAGCTCACACTTCGAAGGGATCGTGGATTGAGTAACAAGGTGATCGTGACGGGCGGGGCGGGCGTGATCGGTCAGGCGATCTGCCGTCGACTGCTGCAGAGCGACTACGTCCCGGTGGCGGCCGATCTCAAGCCCGCCGTGGACCAACTCGATCTGACGCAGGAGAACATGACCGGCGCGCTGAAGGTCGCGATGGACGTCTCGGACCGCGAGAGCGTGCAGAGCGCGGTGGACTCGGTGGTCGAGGACGGCGACACTCTTTACGGACTGGTCAATTGCGCTGGCATTCTTCGCGATTCGTTCCTCGGCGAGCTGGACGAGGCCAAGCTGGAGCTGATGTTCCAGGTGAACATCGCCGGCATGGCCCGGGTGACCGACGCGGTGGCACCGCATCTGCGTGAAGGGTCCGCGATCGTCAACATCGGCAGCCTCACCGGGCACTTCGGCCGTTTCCGCGGTGCCTCGGTGTACGGGGCGACCAAGGCCGGGATCGCCGCCTACACCCGTTATCTGGCCGAGGAACTGGCCCCCCGCGGCATCCGCGTCAACAACATCGCCCCCGGCGTGATCCGGGCCCCGATGAGCCCGTCGATGGCCCGGGTGTCCGGCGGTGAGGAGATCAGCGCCAGTTACGCCATGCTCAAGCGCATCGGCGAACCCGAAGAGGTCGCCGAGGCCGTCGAATTCATGCTCTCACCGCGGGCGTCGTTCATCACCGCCCAGACCCTGCTCGTCGACGGCGGGGTGGTGGCCTGGTGACCACCGAGATCCACACCCCCACCGCCGCGACCGACGGGATCGACGTCGAGGCGGCCAACGCCACCGCGTTCGCTCGCCTCGACGAGGCCGACCCGTGGGTGATCGACGTGCGCCCCGCCCGCGAGGTGCTCCCCGGCTACCGCGACAACGTGGTGCTGACCTCCGGGGCGCCGATGCCGTGGTCGGCCTACACCGGTGGGCAACGCGAAGCCCTCATCGGCGGCGCCCTGTTCGAAGGCCTGGCCGCCACCCGCGAGGAGGCCATCGCGAAGTTCGACGACGGCACCATCGAGGTCGGGGCGTGCCACGATTACGGCGCGGTCGGATCGCTCGCCGGGATCTACACCGCCTCCATGCCGGTGTTCGTCGTGGAGAACCGCGCGCACGGCAACCTCGGGTTCTGCAACTTCTACGAAGGCAAAGAACCCCGCCGGCTGAACTACGGCTGTTACGACGCCGGCGTCCACGAACGCCTCGAGCATGTCAACACCGTGCTGGCCCCGGTGGTCGGCGAGGCCATCCGCCGCCAGGGCGGCATCGCGCTCAAACCACTCATCGCCCGCGCCCTGCGGATGGGTGACGAGGTGCATTCCCGCAACGCCGCGGCCTCGATCCTGTTCAACCGCGAGATCCTGCCCGCGGTCCTCGACATGGTGGGCGAAGGTGTCGCCGGGGTGCGCGAGACCATGCTGCACCTGGCCGAGAACGACTACTTCTTCCTGCGTCTGTCCATGGCCGCGGCCAAGGCGTCGGCCGATGCCATGGTGACCCCGGGGTCGACGCTGGTGTCGGCGATGGCGTTCTCCTGTCGCGGGTTCGCCATCAAGCTCGCGGGCCTGGGCGACCAGTGGTTCGAGGGGCCCCCGCCGATCCACCAGGGCAAGCTGTTCGCAGGCCACAGCGAAGACGAGATCACCTGGATGGGCGGGGAATCCCCGATCACCGAGACCATCGGCCTCGGCGGGTTCGCCCAGGCGTGTGCCCTGTCGCTGCAGGAGTACCAGGGCGGACTGCCCGAGGTGATGATCGAGCGCAACCGCGAGATGTACGCCATCACCCACGGCGAGAACAGCACCTACCGCATCCCGCTGTTCGCGTTCCGCGGCACCCCGACGGGCATCGACGCACGCAAGGTCCTCGACACCGGCGTCCTGCCGGTCATGGACGTCGGCCTGGCCGGACGCGACGGCGGGCAGATCGGCGCGGGCGTCATCCGAGCGCCGCGTGAGTGCTTCGCCGACGCCATGGCCGAGCACACCCGTAGATTCGGACGACCATGACCGTAGCCGCACAGACCGGACAAGCACCGACGAAGTCGCTCGCGTACACGTTCACCGGTGGCGACGCCGTCGTCACCGGCGCAGCGTCGGGCATCGGTGCCGCCACGGCCGCGATGCTGATCTCGGCAGGTATCCGCACGATCCGCCTCGACATCCGCACACCCGAACCGGACCCTGGTTTCGGCGCAGACCTGCAGGTCTGCTGTGCCGCCGATGTCCGCGACCCGGATCTGCTCACCACGCTGCGTGGACAGGGCGCGCCCGTGGACACCGTGAGCTACGTGGTGAACTGCGCAGGCGTCATCGACGACACCGGATTCGCCGGTGTGAGTCGCGAGCACTGGCTGCGGTGCCTTGAGATCAACCTGATGGGCGCCTACAACGTGCTCGACGCGTTCACCCCGGTGCTGCGGCAGAACCCACCGGCCGCGATCGTCAACGTCACCTCGATCGAGGCCGCCCGCGTCATCGCGCTGTCCAACCCCGATCCGACGCCGCAGTACGCCGCGTCCAAAGCCGGCCTGCGCATGCTGACCGAGACCAGCGCGCGGGCCCTGGCCGCCGACGGGATCCGCGTCAACAGCGTCGCGCCCGGATTCGTCGCGACGCCGATGGCCGCCGCGCACGGCAACACCGCGACCCTGCCGCCGTCGCTCGCACCGCGCGTGCCCGCGGGCCGATTCGCCCGGCCCGCCGAGATCGCCTGGGCCACCGCGTTCCTGCTGTGCGACCAGGCCACGTACATCACGGGTTCCGAACTGCGCGCCGACGGAGGATTTCAGCTGACATGACGCGGACACCCGTCACCCGGAACCCGGTGGCCTACGAGCCGGCACTGGGCCGCAACGCGCGCACCGGCGACTGGCAGGAACTGGCGCGCGGCACGTTCCGCACCGCGATCGAACGCGTCGAGGCACAACAGTGGGAGGCCGCGGCGCAACTGGTCGAGGTGGCGGTGCTCGAAGCCGAGGAACTCAACGACGTCTACCAACGCTGGCCGGCCGCCACCATGCAGTGGATCCGCGACCACGATGTCGCTCAGGCCGACCTCGACCGTGCCCTCGCACGCCTCACCGCACTCATCGGAGACCAGGCCATGGCGGGGATCAACGCCGAGTGGCCCACGTTCACCGACGCGGTCGCGGTGGCCGCCCGCGCGTGCCGCGACCAGGACCCCGCGGCCGCCGGGCTGATCGAGACCGCCCGGCAGGCATGGCAGCAGATCCACGACCGTGCCGTCGACCGCGTCGCGGGCATCGTCGACATCGCGGTCACGCTCGTCGGCGAACCAGCGCTCGGCGAGCTGTGGGATTTCCTCATGGCCGACTGGTACGAAATCCACGAGCGCCGTTACGCATTGGACAACCAGCCGTGGAGCGAATCAGCACACCAGCTGATGATCGCGATCGTCGACGGTTTCCACGCACATCTGGCAGGCACCGGGCGCCAGGGCGACATCGAACTCATCGAGGAGCCCGGGCGCACCGGATTCCGTTTCGCGCCATGCGGATCCGGTGGCCGGTCGCTCGACGCCCGCATCACCGACGGGGTACCCCGCTCCGGTGCACCGTTCGGTTTCGCCGTCACCACCGAACCACACGACTGGGCGTGGAACACCGTCGGCATCTGCTCGTACTGCGTGCACTGCTGCCAGCTCAACGAGGTCATGCCGATCGACCGGCTGGGCTACCCCACCCGCGTCATCGACCCGCCCACGTGGACACCGGATTCGCCGACCACATCCTGCACGTGGTGGGTGTACCACGATCTCGCCGACATCCCCGACCACGTCTACCACCGCGTCGGGCGCGATCCCGCCCGCCGGCCGAGCCCGACCAGAAGGAGTGCCGATGGCTGACCACGTCGCGATGACGCAGCTCGAAGTCGCCGATTACGACCTCGGGCTGCGCGGCAAGCTGGTGCGCTCATCGAAGACGCACGGTGCGTCGGGCCTGGCGTTCTGCACCATCCTGTACGGCCTCTCGCTCATCGACGATGTCACCGACACGCCGTTCAGCAACGCCGCCAACGGCTATCCGGACGCCCAGCTGGTGCCCGACGAGACCACCAGGGTCGCGCTGCCGTGGCGGCACGGCACCGACGCGGTGATCGCCGAACTCGTCGACGAGCAGGGCCGCCCGCTGGAGGTCTCGCCCCGCGCGGTGCTCGCCGGCCTCGCGGCCCGCTACGGCGAGCTGGGCCTGGCTCCCGTGCTGGGATACGAGTACGAGCTGTGGATCTTCCGCGACGGCGAGGGCACCTCACCGCCGATCCTGGGTGGGAGACCCGCGCACGGCCGCACAGAGAACGCCTACAGCCTCACCCGGTGCGCCGAGATCAACGACATCGCAACAGAGTTCGTCAACCGGATGGACCAGATCGGCATCGAGGTCGAGATGTTCCACGCCGAACTGGGTCCCGGGTTCTTCGAGTTCACCCTCGCTCCCGAGACCGCGCTGCGGGCCACCGACAACGCCGCGCGGGCGCGGCAGTACCTGCGGGACCTGTGCGCCGAGCGCGGTCTGCACGCGAGCTTCATGGCCAAACCGTTCGCCGACAAGTCCGGTGCGGGCGGGCATGTGCACTCGAGTCTCACCCGTGACGGCAACAACGTGTTCTCCGACGGGGCGGGCGCGCTGTCGGCCGAGGGCAGCCGCTACCTGGCCGGACTGCTGGCCGGGATGGCCGACACGTCGCTCATGCTCAACCCACATGTCAACTCCTACAAGCGCATCGACCCTGAGATGTTCACACCGGCCCTGGCGAACTGGGGATATGACGACCGTGGCACCTCGGCCCGCGTGATCCTCCCCGATGCGAAGTCCGCCCGCGTCGAACACCGCCGCCCCGGCGCCGACGCCAGCCCCTACCTGGTCGCCGCGGCGCTGCTGGCCGCGGGTCTGCGCGGCCTGCAGGAGGAGTTGCCGCTGCCGGAACGGGACGCCGAACCGACCGAACTGCCAGGGGATCTGGCAGGCGCGCTGGCGCATTTCGAGAACTCGACCTGGCTACCCGATCTGCTCGGCAAGGCGTTCTGCACGTCGTACGCCGCGACACGGCGGGCCGAACTGCAGCGGTACGAGCAGTGGCTACGCACGACGATCACCGACTGGGAACTGCATCGACACCTGGAGCACCAATGAGCAGCACATCTGCACTTCTCGACCTCGACCAGTTCGAAAAGCTCGCCGCGGCAGGCGAGATCACCACGGTGATCTGCGCGGCGCCCGATCCGTACGGCCGCCTGGTGGGCAAGCGCCTGACCATATCGGCCTTCCGGACGCTGGGCCTCGACGGCGGCGGCGTGAACGCCAGCAGCTTCATCTTCGCGGTCGACCTCGAGATGAACCCACTCGACCTCCCGGTGTCCAACGCCGCCAACGGCTGGGTGGACATCCGTCTGGTCCCGGATCTCTCGACGCTGCGGCGCGTGCCGTGGGAACCCACGGCGGCACTGGTGATCTGCGACGCCTACCACATGGATTCCGACGAGCCGCTGGCCGTCGCTCCGAGAACCATTCTGCGCCAACAGATCGACCGGGCCGCGCAGCAGGGTCTGCGGTTCAAGTTCGCATCCGAACTCGAGTTCTACCTGTCGTGCACCCCGCCGCGTCAGGCGTGGGACCTGGGCTATCAGAACCTCAAGATGATGTCGGACTACCGGTCGGACTACCAGATGATCCAGGCCGCGCGCGACGACTGGTTCATCGAGCGGATCCGCAACCAGATGCCCGAGTTCGGCGTACCCATCGAATCGTCGAAACCCGAATGGGGACTGGGCCAGCAGGAGGTCACACTCGACTACTGCGACACCTTGGAGATGGCCGACCGCCACGTACTGTTCAAGTACGGCGTCAAGCAGTTGACCCACAGCGCCGATCTGACCGTGACGTTCATGGCGAAACCCAAGATCGACGAGGTCGGCTCGTCGTGCCACCTGCACGTCAGCATGTGGTCGACCGACGACGACCAACCGCTGTGCTGGTGTCCCGAGCGCCGCGGCATGTCGGACCGCTTCGGCGCGTTCGTGGCCGGGCAGTTGCGTCACGCCATCGACATGAGCCTGATGTACGCCCCGACGGTCAACTCCTACAAGCGCTTCAAGCCCGATCAGTTCGCCGGGACCGCGATCGCGCTGGGGATGGACAACCGGTCGTGCGCGTTCCGGCTCGTGGGCAACGGACCGTCGTTCCGGGTGGAGAACCGCATCCCCGGTGCGGACGTGAATCCTTACTACGCGTACGCGGCGACCATTGCGGCCGGCCTCGACGGCGTCGAGGCGAACCTGCCCGCACCCGACATCTTCGACGGCAACGCCTGGACCCGCGAAGGTGTGGCGACCGTGCCGACATCGTTGCACCGCTCGCTGGACCTGTTCGCCGAGAGCAAGATGGCCCGAACCGCGTTCGGCGACGAGGTGTTCGACCATCTGCTGTCCTCGGCGCAGGGCGAGTTGGAGGCGTTCGACTCGCACACCGTGACCGACTGGGAGTCGCGCCGCTACTACGAACGCGTCTGACCAGCAATTCGTTTCTCATTGCATTGATTCAAAGGAGCAAAACATGCCGATCGATCCCATTGCCCAGAAGATGCTCGACGACGCCAAGGCCTCCGGGCGCCCCAACGCGCACCTGCTGCCGGTGCCCACCGCGCGGGAGAACTTCGAGAACACGTTCGCGGCGCTGCAGAAGCCCGATGTGCACCGCGTCACCGACGTCGCCATCGAGACCCGCGACGGTGCGGTCATCCCGGGCCGGCTCTACGTTCCCGCCGAGGGCGACGACCTGCCGTTGACGGTCTACTACCACGGTGGTGGCTGGCTGCTCGGCAGCGTCGACTCGCACGATGCGGCGACCCGACTGCTGGCCAAGGCCTCCGGCAGTGCGGTGCTTTCGGTGGGCTACCGCCTGGCCCCGGAGTCCCGCTTCCCCACCGCCGTCAACGACGCGATCGATGCCGTGGAATGGGCGCGCGCGTTCGGCGCGACGCTCGGAGTCGACACCTCGCGCCTCGCGGTCGCGGGTGACAGCGCCGGTGGCAACCTGGCCGCCGCCGTCGCGCTGCACTACCGCGACGCCGGGGAACCGGTGATCCGCCACCAACTGCTGGTCTACCCGGTGACCACGACCGACCTGACCAAGGGCATGGACCCGGAGTACGACGGCGTGATGCTCGAACGTGATGAGCTGCAATGGCATCAGGACAACTACCTGCCGGGGCCCGATGCGGCGTCGGATCCCCGGGTCAACGTTCTCGGCGCGGATCTGCACGGCCTGCCCGAGGCCACCGTCATCCTCGCCGAATGTGACCCGATTCGCCCCCAGGGCGAGCTCTACCTGCAGGCGCTGAAGGATGCGGGTGTGCCGGTGGAGAGCCACCTGACACCCGGTCAGGTGCACGGGTTCTTCGGCCTGGACGAGATCTTCCCGGCCGCCACCGCAGCCATGACATTCGCCGGGCAGCGCCTGGCGTCCGCGCTGGCCGTCGCCGGGCAGTCGACCCGATGAGCCGCACCGCGCTGGTCACCGGCGCCAACGGCGGCATCGGCTCGGCCACCGTCGCCCGGCTGGTCAAAAACGGCGTCGAGGTGATCGCGACCGATCTCGGCGAGCGCTCGGACACTGTGCCCGCCGACGCCGATTACGTGCCGTTCGATCTGCGCAGCGGTGATCCGCACGAATTGTTCGAACGGCTGGACGGCCGCGGACTGGACTACCTGGTCAACGCGGCAGGCGTGGCCCTGTTCGACCGCGACGGGTCGATGCTCGACATCGACGAATCCATCTGGGACGTCACGCTCGGGGTGAACCTGCACGGGCTGCGCAAGGTCACCGCAGCTGCGGTGGAACACCTGCGCAGGGGCAGCGGCAAGAGCATCGTCAACGTGGCGAGCACGGCCGGTTTGCGGGGTATGGACTCCCCTCTGGACGCCTATCAGGTGAGCAAGGCCGCCGTGGTGTCGTTGACACGCGCGCTGGCCCTGCAGCTGGCGCCGGAAGGCATCCGCGCGAACACCGTGTGTCCCGGTGCGATCCTCACCCCCATGATCGACCACCTCTACGTCGAGAACCCGGCACGCAGGGTCGACATGGAGAACCGCACGCCGATGCGCCGCCTGGGTATGCCCGACGAGATCGCAAGTGCCATCGCATTTCTGCTGTCCGACGAGGCGTCGTTCGTCACGGCGACCGACCTGGTGGTCGACGGCGGCTGGACCGCCCAGATCAAGTAGTCCCGAACGCCTCACGGGTGACGCCGCGGGCATTGACAATCCCCTTTTTGGTCTAAATACTCGACCTATAGATCTTATGAGACAGGAGTCAGGATGAGCGGGTCACCACGGGTCGCAATCATCGGATCAGGATTCAGCGGTATTGCCGCGGCGATTGCGCTGCGCAACAAGGGCATCGAAGACTTCGTCATCTTCGAGAAGGCGCCCGCACTGGGCGGGACCTGGTGGTACAACCGTTATCCGGGCGCTGAGGTGGACCTGGAGTCCCACATCTACTCGTTCTCGTTCGAGCGCTACGACTGGACGCGCACCCACGCCGGCTGGGCAGAACTGCAGGAGTACCTGAACCACGTCGCGGACAAATGGGACCTGCCGCGCCGGATCCGGTTCAACGAGAAGGTCGTCGACGTCCGCTGGTCGGATGCCGACCAGACCTACACCATCAGGACCGAATCCGGTGACGATCACGGGCAGTTCACCGCGGTCATCAGCGCCGTCGGCTTCCTCAACATCCCGCTGATCCCGCCGTTCGCGCGCGAGCAGAACGACTTCGAGGGCGCGATCTGCCACACGTCACGGTGGATCGACGGACTGGACATGACCGGCAAGAAGATCGGCGTGCTGGGCACCGGATCATCGGCCGTGCAGGTGGTCACCGAGGCCGAACGCGTCGGCGCCGAGGTCAAGATCTTCCAGATCGAGCCCAACTGGATCCTGCCGAAGGACAGTCGCGACTTCAGCCCGCTGGAACGGCGCCTCAACCGTCTGGCACCGGTCTACGCATACCGGCGGCTCAAGCTGTACCTCGGCTACGACCTGCGCCAGGTCCGCTCCAGCCACGCCAGGAGTGACGGCCGCACCAACCAGCGCAAGCACAGGGCCGCGGTGGCGTACCTGCAGCGCGAACTCGGCGACCGGCCGGACCTGCTCGAGCTCGCCACACCGTCGTTCCCGTACGAGGGCAGACGGACCGTCGTCAGCGACACCTACTACCAGGCGCTGCGCAGCCCCAAGGTGACGCTGGTCCCCCACGCCGTCAAGGGACTGTCCCGCACCGGCGCCATCGACGCCAACGGCGACGAACACGAACTCGACATCATCGTGCTGGCAACTGGTTTCGACGCCGCGAACTACCTGGGCAACTACCAGGTGCACGGCCGAAACGGAGTGGAACTGCACGACGCGTGGCAGGGCGAACCCGAGGCATTCCTGGGCATGATGGTGCCGAAGTTCCCGAACTTCTTCATCATGTACGGGCCCAACACCAACTCGATCCCGCTGGTGTCGTTCTACGAGGCGCAGGCAGCCTTCGCCGCGAGCCTGATCGCGCGGGCCACCAAGACCCGCGCGGGCAGCATCGAGGTCCGCCGGTCGGCGTTCGTCCTGTACAACGACTGGATCCAGGCCGCGCTCGCGAAAACCGTGTGGGCGCAGGTGCAGAACTACTTCCAGGCCGGCACGGGCCGCGTCGTGTCGCAGTGGCCGTTCGGCGCGACGCCCTACATCCTGGCGACAAAGCTGCTGCGCCGCATCGCCGTACGGCTGTCCTGACCCGCGGCGGGCTGGTGGAAGCTAGGGCCGCCAGCCCGTCGCATCCGCCCACTCCCACGCGCGACGATAGGCGTCGGAGATGTCGGCACCCGGGTTGGCCCGCAACCAGTCGGTGAACAGCAACGCGTACTGCTGGTTGGGCCAACCCGCCACGCGCAGATGGACATTCGTGGGCCGCCCGGGATCGGCCGAGGCATGCAGCCTGCTGCGCCACAGCGCGGCGTCCTCGGTGTGGTCGAACTCCGCGACGGTGCTGCGCGCGTCGGACTCGACCGCGTCGACACCGTCGGCGAGTGGCAGGTAGCCGACCGCGCGCAGGGCGTCGGCGAGTTCGTCGGCGATCTCCAGCGATTCCACCGTCACCTGCACGTCGATCACGTCGGGGGCATCCATGCCCGGCACGGCGGTGGGCCCGACGTGGTCGACGCGCACCACGCGATGTCCGCATGCGGTCTGCAGCCGCGCGACGATGCGGGCCGCCTGATCGGCCCACGTGTGGTCGAACGGCACCGGCTGCAACGGGGCAGCCACCGGTTCGCCGGCCTGGAGGTTACGTGCGAACGGCAGAATCCGGTTGAACCACAATTGCTTTGCGCGTTGCACCAGATCGTCCTGGCTTCCGGTGTTTTCCAGCCACACATCGGCGACGGCGCGGCGCTCCTCGACCGTGGCCTGCGCGGCGATACGCGTCCTGGCGTCCTGCTCGCTGAAGCCGCGATAGGAGATCAGCCGCTGCACGCGCACCTCCTCGTCGGCGTGCACAATCACCACCAACGGGAACAGCGGCGCCATCTTGGATTCGACGAGCAGCGGGATGTCCTCGACGATCACCGCGTCCGGCGGGGCCGACGCGATGAGCTCGGCGCGGCGTTCGGCGACCAGCGGGTGCACGATGCCGTTGAGTGTCGCACGCTTCTCGTCGTCAGGGAACGCGATCGCCGCCAGCGCGGGCCGGTTCAGCGCGCCGTCGGGAAGCAGGATCTCCTCGCCGAACGCCTCGACGAGGCGGGCGAGGCCCACGGTGCCCGGTTCGACGACCTCGCGGGCGATGACGTCTCCGTCGACGACGATGCCGCCGCACTCGGCGAAGGTTGCCGACACGGTTGATTTACCGGCACCGATGCCGCCGGACAGTCCGATACGCAACATGTGAGCGCTCCTCGACCACAGCTGGGGGTGACAGAAGGTGGAAAAAGAAACCACGCAGGAAGTCTGTTGACTTCCTGCGTGGTTTCAAACGACGTGACCTGCCGGGTGGCTAGGCGTTGCCGGCGAGCTTCTCCCGCAGAGCGGCGAGCTGCGCGTCGCTGGCCAGGGTGCCACCGGAGGACTCCTCCGAGCGCGACGAGCCGTTGGACACCGGTGCGTTGGCCGCCTCGGCCTCGGCAGCGGCGAACTTCTCCATCTGCGCGGTGTGCATCTTGTGGCGACGCTCGGCCTCGGCGTAGCGGGCCTCCCACTCCTCACGCTGCTTGTCGAAGCCCTCGAGCCATTCGTTGGTCTCGGGATCGAAGCCCTCGGGGAAGATGTAGTTGCCCTGCTCGTCGTAGCTGTCGGCCATGCCGTACTTCGACGGGTCGAACTCCTCGGTGTAGTCCTCGTTGGCCTGCTTGAGGCTCAGCGAGATCCGGCGACGCTCCAGGTCGATGTCGATGACCTTGACCATCGCGTCGTCGCCGACCTGGACCACCTGGTCCGGGACCTCGACGTGGCGCTCGGACAGCTCCGAGATGTGCACCAGGCCCTCGATGCCCTCCTCGACGCGGACGAACGCACCGAACGGCACCAGCTTGGTGACCTTGCCCGGGACGATCTGGCCGATCGCGTGGGTGCGGGCGAAGTGGCGCCACGGATCTTCCTGGGTCGCCTTGAGCGACAGCGAGACCCGCTCGCGGTCCATGTCGACGTCGAGCACCTCGACGGTGACCTCGTCGCCCACCTGGACAACCTCGGACGGGTGGTCGATGTGCTTCCAGGACAGCTCGGAGACGTGCACCAGGCCGTCGACGCCGCCGAGATCGACGAAGGCGCCGAAGTTGACGATCGAGGACACGACACCCTTGCGGATGGCGCCCTTCTGCAGCTGGTTGAGGAACTCGCTGCGCACCTCGGACTGGGTCTGCTCCAGCCAGGCGCGGCGCGAGAGCACCACGTTGTTGCGGTTCTTGTCGAGCTCGATGATCTTGGCCTCGATCTCCTTGCCGATGTACGGCTGCAGATCGCGGACGCGACGCATCTCGACCAGCGACGCAGGCAGGAAGCCGCGCAGGCCGATGTCGAGGATCAGGCCGCCCTTGACGACCTCGATGACGGTGCCCTTGACGGCCTCGTCCTTCTCCTTGAGCTCTTCGATGGTGCCCCAGGCACGCTCGTACTGAGCGCGCTTCTTGGACAGGATCAGTCGGCCTTCCTTGTCCTCCTTGGTGAGGACCAGAGCTTCGACCTCGTCGCCGACGGACACAACCTCGTTGGGGTCGACGTCGTGCTTGATGGAGAGCTCACGGGAAGGAATGACGCCTTCGGTCTTGTAACCGATGTCGAGCAGAACCTCGTCGCGGTCGACCTTGACGATGGTCCCTTCCACGATGTCGCCATCGTTGAAGTATTTGATGGTCTTGTCGATGGCGGCGAGAAAGTCCTCAGCCGAGCCGATGTCGTTGACGGCTACTTGCGGCGAGGTGACGGAGGGACTTGGCATGTGGTGGGTTGCTCCGGACAGGTGTAATCGTAGGGACAGTTCTTTTGTTGATCGTGCTCATTTCGGGCGGCGAATCTCTCGGCGTCGAAATGATGTATGCCGTGCTGGTCGTACACACGGGTACTCCCAGAGCCTACTCGACCGAGCACACGCAGGACAAACTCGCCCACCCCGGGTGGGTTCTCCCGCTCGTCAGAGACCCTTCTCACACCGGGCCTGTGCGTGCGAACGCACAGATCGCACGTGCGACGCGATCCAGATATTCCGACGTCACAGGCCGAAACAGTGCGATCAGACGCCAGAAGACCAGCGCGCCCATCGCGTCGACCAGCAGTTCGGAGTCGGCACCGGGGGCAAGCTCTCCGCGAGTGGCGGCGCGATCGAGAATATCGCGCGCACGCGCCCGGCGCGGCGTACCGACGGTGTCCATCAGTGCCTCGGCCAGCACCGGGTTGCGCTGGGCCTCGGCCAGCAGATCCGGGTACAGCCGGCGCATGCGTTCGTCGCCGATCCACCGGTTGACGTCCGCCAGGAGCGCCAGGACGTCACCGTACAACGATCCGGTGTCCGGCGCCGCGCCCTCGGGCAGCGCCAGGGTGCGCATCGCGGCCGCGGTCATCTCGATCTTCGACGGCCAGCGACGGTAGATCGCACCCTTGCCCGCACCGGCTCGTTTGGCCACGCCGTCGACGGTCATGGACCCGAACCCGTGTTCGGCCAGTTCCGAGAGCGCGGCATCGAGGATCGCCGCGGTGACCCTGGCCTCTTGCGGCCGTCCGGCCGTCACGGGCGCCTGGCGGTGTGCGACCGCACGAAGTCGGCGAACGACCGGGGTGCGGTGCCGGTCAGCCGTTCGACGGTGTCGGTGACCGTCGATTCCAGGCCGGCGCGGATCCGGTCGTCGAGCGCGGCGAGCACCAGGACGGTCGTCGCGGGGGCGGTCATTGCCCGTTACCCGAGAACGCGCTGGCGAGGGCCTCCACGCCGCCCGTTGCGCCGGCGATCGCGTGCGGGTTCCAGTAGTCACGGAAGGACTCGATGCCCTCGTCGCCGACCGTGATGACGACGACGTAGTCGATGTCGTACGGCTTTCCGGTCGCGCGCACGATGCCCGTGACACCCCACTCGAGCACGACCGTGCCGGGATCGGCTGTGTCGTGGCGGGTCTGGTGGCGGATACCCCGGATCTCGACGCTGCCGGACAACCCGCTCAGGTAGGTGCGCACCTCGTCGCGCCCCTTCGGTGACGGCCATCCGGGCGGTGCGAACGGGAACGTCGCGGTGCCGTGCGGCGCCCATTCGTCGGCGAAGGCGTTCATATCGCCTGCGAGCAGCGCCTGCTGCAGGCGATCGATGGTGCGGTGCGTGCGGGTGCGGGCCTCATCGGGCTCATGGGTCACGGCCGCCTCCGAATTCCGGAACGAGTTGGTTCCATTATTGCTGTGGGCAGAACAACCTCGGTGATCGCGGAGATATTTCTGCGGGCGCGCCCGCGAAGTGCCGCGCCCGATCGGCGCTGGTCACCGCTAGTCTGCGGGAGTGGCGAACACCCCGATGCCCCATCCGGCCCCGTCGCCGTGGTTCCACCCGCCCGCACCGCTGCCCCGTCCGGTCCGCGCGGTCGGTGCGCCGCTGGCGGTGGTCGTCAGTCTCGGCGTGCTCACGTGTTGCCTGGTGCTGCTGTTCACCGCACTCAACCCGGTCGGCGCGATCATCGGCCTCGTCCTGTCGAGCATCGCGATGGCCGGGGTGATCCTGGCGTATCTGTGGCTGGACCGATTCGAGCCCGAACCGCCGCGTCTGCTGCTGTTCGCGTTCGGCTGGGGCGCCTCGGTGGCCGTGGTGCTGTCGGTGATCCTGAGCCTGCTCGGCGACGCGCTGTTCCCGCCGAACCCCATGCTGCCGGAAGGTTTCGGGTCGACCGCGATCCGCGCGCCGATCATCGAGGAGGCCGCCAAGGGCCTGTTCCTGCTGATCATGATGACCGGCAGGCGGCGCAACGAACTCAACTCGCTCACCGACTGCCTGGTGTACGCGGGCATGGTCGGCGTGGGCTTCGCGTGGCTCGAGGACATCATGTACATCTCCAGCGCCGACTCGGTGGCCGGATCTCTCGTGACCGCGGCCATGCGCCTGGTCATGGCGCCGTTCGCGCACTCGCTGTTCACCACCATGACCGCGATAGGCGTGTTCTACGCGCTGCACCGGCGCAGCGGCGCGGCCAAAGCCCTGTGCATCCTGCTGGGCTATCTCGCCGCGGTGCTCATGCACGGCCTGTGGAACGGCTCGTCGCTGCTGGGCCTCGACACCTACTTCGTCGTGTACGTGGTGTGGATGGTGCCGATCTTCGCGCTGACCATCGTGCTGGCCGTCCACAGCCGCCGCCGCGAGCAACGCATCGTCGCCGCCAAGCTCCCCGGCATGGTGGACGCCAACCTCATCACCCCCAACGAGGCCACGTGGCTGGGCTCGCTGCGCACCCGTCGCGACGCCATCACCGTCGCGACCCGCGCAGGCGGCCGGCCCGCGGGCCGATCGGTCGCCGAGTTCGCCTCAGCCGTCGTCGAACTCGCGTTCGTCCGCGACCGCATCGACCGGGGCTTCGGCGACCAGCGCGTGTACGCGCTGCTGCAGGAGGAGGTGAACGCCGTCGCGCACGCCCGCGGGGCCGCACCGATTCTCGGCTGGCTCGCGCACTACCGCGCCGCGCGCTGAGGCGCCGTGGACCGCCGCAACCGCAACAGTTGCCACAACACCAGCCCCGCCTGAAGACCCAGCGCCACCGAGATCATCGAGATCACCGTCGCGGGAAACGCCGAGTCGCCGTCGGCACCGAAGAGTTCCGTCACGCCGATCAACCCCATCGAGCCGGGCACCAGCAGCCAGAACCCCGGCAGGATCAAGGTGATGGTGGGTGGCGCGCCGCGACGCCGCGAGATCGCGAGTGCCGACACCGTCAGCACCAGCCCTCCGCAGAAACCGCTCGCGTAGCTTCCCAGCACCGTGCCGCCCAGATACTGGGCCGCAAACGCCGTGTAGCAGATCACCACGAGCCAGGGCAGAAACGACAACGGCGGGGCGAGGAACAGCAGCACCCCGATCGCGTAGACCAGCACACCCAACCAGGGTGCCCACGGGCCGATCTTGTTGACCGCGTCGGTGCTCAGTGAGGACCCGTCGACGCCGAGGAACTGCGTGGCGATGAGGATCCCGAACGCCAACTGCGCGATCTGGACGAACCCGGCGATCAGCCGGCTGGTTCCCGAGATGACGTCGCGCGCGGTCAACTCGACGACCGCCAGCGTGATCGCCGCGCCGGGAAGGAACATCGCCAATGGCGGGATCAAGGCCCGCAGGTTCACGTGATCCATGCCGAGGCGGTGTGCACCCAGAAGGCAGATGGCCGTCACCGTGAACGCACTCACCGCGGGCAGCAGATGCTGCAGCATCCCGGCGCGCTGCACCACGACGTGGAACAAGCCGACCAGGAAACCCAGCACCGTCGCGACGAGCAGATTCAGCGCCGTCGGCTCCAGCACCAGCGCCAGGCCGGCACTCTGCACGCCGTAGCCCACGACGGCGACCCAGCCGGGAAACCGGTCGGGCATTTCCAGCACGCGATCGAGTTGCGCCTCACCGTCATCCGGGCGCACCGCGCCGCGCATGGCGTCCCGAACCAGACGCGCGAGCGGGAACATCTGCGCGAACCGGAGCTCGTGGTCGAGGTGGGCGGCCTCGACGATGGTTCCGTGTGCACCGGTCGGCCCGACGACCTGCACGTAATTGGGCAGGGCGATGAAATCGTTGCGCACCCCGTAGGCCGACGACGCGCGGTCGAGCATCTGCCGGATCAGGCTCACCGGGTAGTGCGCGGCGCCCATGGCGGCGCCCAGTCGAGTGATGAACCGGATCTGTTGTGCAGCAATCGGCTCGGTCATGGCAATCGGCGTCAGTGAGCCGCGGCGTCCCAGCTGCGGCCGTACCCCACCGACACCTCAAGTGGCACGTCGAGCGGATACGCGTTGCCCATGTGCTCACGGACCAGCTGTTCGAGCTCCCCCCGCTCCCCTTCCGAGACCTCGAACAGCAACTCGTCGTGGACCTGCAGCAGGATCCGCGAGCGCAGCCCAGCATCCTTGATCGCCTGGTCGACGTTGATCATCGCGACCTTGATGATGTCGGCCGCGCTGCCCTGGATCGGGGCGTTGAGCGCCGCACGCTCGGCCGCCTCGCGGACCTGGCGGTTGCTGCTGTCGAGCTCGGGCAGATACCGCCTGCGGCCCAGCACCGTCGAGGTGTAACCGTCCTTGCGGGCCTGGTCGACCACGTCACGCAGATAGTCACGCACCCCGCCGAACCGGTCGAAGTACTGCTCCATCTGCACCTTCGCCTCTTCGGTGGAGATCTTGAGCTGTTGCGCGAGCCCGTAGGCACTGAGGCCGTACGCCAGGCCGTAGGACATGGCCTTCACGCGGCGGCGCAACTCGGGCGTCACCTCGTCGATCGGCACCGAGAACGCCCGCGACGCGACGAACGAGTGCAGATCCTCACCGGTGTTGAACGCCTCGATGAGGCCCGCATCGCGCGACAGGTGCGCCATGATCCGCATCTCGATCTGGCTGTAGTCGGCGGTCATGAGCTCGGCGTAACCCTCGCCCACCACGAACGCGTCACGGATCCGGCGCCCGGCCTCGGTACGGATCGGGATGTTCTGCAGGTTCGGCTCGGTGGACGACAGCCGGCCGGTCGCGGCGATGGTCTGGTTGAACGTCGTGTGGATGCGCCCGTCGGAGGCCACCGAGTTGAGCAGCCCGTCGACGGTCACCTTGAGACGGGTGGCGTCGCGGTGCGCCAGCAGATGCTGCAGGAACGGATGGCCGGTCTTCTCGAACAGCGATTGCAGCGCGTCGGCGTCGGTGGTGTAACCGGTCTTGGTCTTCTTGGTCTTCGGCATCTCCAGCTCGTCGAACAGAACGGCCTGCAACTGTTTGGGCGAACCGAGGTTGATCTGCTTGCCGATCACCGAGTAGGCGGCCTCGGCCGCGTCGCGGATCTGATCGGCGAACTCGCTCTGCAGCTGTTCGAGCATGCCGAGGTCGACCGCGATGCCGGCATGCTCCATCTCGGCCAGTGTCCGCTGGACCGGCAGCTCCATGCGGCTCAGCAGCGACAGCGAGTCGATGCGAGCGAGCTCCTGGTCGAGCGCGTCGGCCAGGTCCAGCACGGCGCAGGCCCGCAGGATCACGGTCTGCACGGCCTGCTCGTCGACGCCGTCAGAATCGTCGAGCAGTGAAAGCTGCTGCTGCTCAGGGGTTTCCGCGCGCAGTTCGCGATGCAGGTAGCGCACCGCGAGGTCGTCGAGGGTGAAGCTGCGCTGCCCGGGCCGCACCAGGTACGCCGCGAGCGCGGTGTCCGACGTGACGCCCCGCAGCGTCCAGCCGCGCCCGGCCAGATCGTGCATCGCGAGCTTGGCCTCGTGCAGCGCCTTCGGCGGGCCCGGATCGGCGAGCCACGACGCCAGCGCGGCCTCGTCCTCGGGCGTCAGCGTCGAGGTGTCGATGTAGCGGCCGTCGCCGTCGGCCGCGACGATCGCGAGCGCGGTCGCATCGGCGTCGTACGCCTTGTGGGTGCCGACGACGGCGACGCCGAACCGGCTGCCGAGGCTGTGCTCGGAGAGCCACGCGGCGAGCTCACCGGGCTCCAGCGCGCGGCCGCGCACGTCGAAACCGTGCTCGACCTCTGGCTCGACCGCGACCAGCGTCTCGAACAGGCGGTCGCGCAGGACCCGGAACTCCAGGTCATCGAACAGCCGGTGGATCTGGTCGCGGTTCCACGGCTGCATGCGCAGCGTGTCGGGGGTCTGCGGGAGCGGCACGTCCCGGATCAGATCCGTGAGCTCGCGGTTGAGGATGACGCTCGACAGGTTGGCCCGCAGCGCGTCGCCGACCTTGCCCTTGACCGCGTCGACGTTGTCGACCAGCGCCTGCAGCGACCCGTACTCGACGATCCACTTGGTGGCGGTCTTCTCCCCCACGCCGGGGATGCCGGGCAGGTTGTCGCTCGGGTCGCCGCGCAGGGCCGCGAAGTCGGGGTATTGCTGCGGCGTGAGGCCGTACTTCTCCACCACGGCGTCGGGCGTGAACCGGGTGAGCTCGCTGACACCCTTGCGCGGGTAGAGCACGGTGACCTGGTTGCTCACCAGCTGCAGCGAGTCACGGTCGCCGGTGACCACCAGGACGCGGTAGCCCTCCTGCTCGGCCTGCGTGGCGAGCGT
This sequence comes from Mycolicibacterium smegmatis, assembly GCF_001457595.1. GTDB lineage: Bacteria > Actinomycetota > Actinomycetes > Mycobacteriales > Mycobacteriaceae > Mycobacterium > Mycobacterium smegmatis. The sequence continues at coordinate 3,988,193 of NZ_LN831039.1, forward strand.
GGCGATGATGTCGTCGGCCTCGAACCCGGGTTCGGCGAGTACCGTGATGCCGAGGGCCCCGAGCACCTCTTTGGTGATGTCGATCTGCCCGCGGAACTCGTCGGGCGTCGCCGAGCGGCCCTCCTTGTACTCGGGGTACTTGTCCTTGCGGAACGTCTGCCGGGACACGTCGAACGCCGCGGCGATGTGCGTGGGCTGCTCGTCACGCAGCAAGTTGATGAGCATGGCGGTGAAGCCGTACACCGCGTTGGTGGTCAGGCCGCTCTGCGTCTTGAAGTTCTCCGCGGGCAACGCATAGAACGCCCGGAAGGCCAGCGAGTTGCCGTCCAGCAACATCAGGGTGGGCGTGTCGTCAGCGGCTTTGGCCGGTGTCTTCTTGGTTGCGGTCTTGGCGGGGCTCACGGCCCTCACTCTATTCGTGGCCACCGACGCGATCGGGGTCACCGAGGCCGAGTCGGCGCCGCGCCATCGTGACCAGCGCCCGCGCGGCCGGGCTCATCGGGCCGGTGGCCCGCCACGCGAACACCAGCCGGCCCCTCAGTTCGGGCGTGATCGGCAGCGGATGCAGCGCGGCACGGGCCCGCGCGACCGATTCGGGCAGCACGGCGGCCCCGAGTCCGCGCTCGGCGAGATCGGCAAGCGCGCCCGGCGTGGTCGCCTCGAAGGCGACGCGGACGTCCACCCCGGCCGCCCGGCACGCGCGGTCCAGTTGCCGCCGGATCCCGGTGCCGCGGGGCAGCGTGATCAGTGGCACGCCGGCGAGATCGGTCAGTGCGATACGCCGACGTCGTCGCCACGGATGGCCGTCGCCAACGGCGGCGACGATGCGCTGATCGGTCACGACCTCGGCGGCCAGCCCTTCGGGCAGCCCGGACCCGACGGAGATGATCGCGGCGTCCAGCCGCCCGGCCAGCAGGCCGTCGATGAGCGCGTCGGACTCGTCGGTGCCGAGCGTGATGTCCACGAGTTGGTGTGCGCCGTGGAACTCGGCGAGCAGTCCGGCCATGTCGAAGTCGTGCGCGGTGACGGTGCCGACGACGACCGAACCGCGCACGAGCCCGCTCACCTCGGCGACCGCGGTGCGTGCCGCGGCGACCGACCGCAGCGCCGCGTGCGCGTGCGGCAGAACGGCCTCGCCGGCCGCGGTGAGCCGGACCTCGCGCCTGCTGCGGTCGAACAGCGGCTGGCCGAGCTCGCGCTCGAGCTGGCGGATCGATGCGCTGACCGCGGGCTGCGCGACATGGATGCGCTGTGCGGCCCGCGTGAAATTGGCTTCCTCGGCGACCGCGACGAAGTACTCGAGCTGCCTCAGCTCCATAAGCGTTGATTATAGTTTCTGTTCTTTTTACGTATTGGATTTATGATTCTGGGCGGCCGAGGCTGGAGTCATGTCCATCACCACCACCGTTGCCATCGCCGGCGCCGGTATCGGCGGTCTCACCGCGGCACTTGCCCTGCAGCAGCGCGGTTTCGAGGTCGTCGTGCTGGAGAGCGCACACGAGCTGCGCCCGCTGGGCGTCGGGATCAACCTGCTACCCCATGCCGTGCGCGAACTCGACCACCTGGGACTCGGTGACGCCGTCGGCGACGCGTCCGTGGCGCCGACGGCGATCCGCTTCTACTCCGCCGACGGCACACTGTTGTTCACCGAACCGCGCGGACTGGCCGCCGGAGACACCCACCCGCAGTTGTCGATTCATCGTGGTCGACTGCAGATGCTGCTGCTCGCCGCGGTGCGTGAGCGCCTCGGTGCCGACGCCGTCCGGACCGGGGCGCGGGTCAGCGGTTTCCACGACGACGGCTCGCGCGTCGTCGTGCGCACCGATGCGGGCGACGTCAGGGCCGACGTACTCGTCGGCGCCGACGGCATCGGCTCGGTGGTGCGTGCGGCGCTGCATCCCGGCCCGGACCCGCTGCGGTTCTCGGGGATCACGATGTTCCGCGGCGCCGGTCGTATGGCGGCGTTCCTCGACGGGCACACGATGGCGATCGTCAAGGGCGACAGGGGCGATCAGGGCGTCGACCTCGTCACGTATCCGATCGCACCGGATCTGGTGAACTGGGTGGTCCAGGTGCCGCAGTCGGCGCCCACGTCGGCCGGGTGGAACACCCCCGCGTCGGCGGCGGACGTGCTGCCCCACGTCGCGGGCTGGCGTCTGGACTGGCTCGACGTCGACTCGTTGATCGGGAGCACGCCGCAGATCTTCACCTACCCGATGGTCGACAAGGACCCGGTGCGACAGTGGGGCCGCGGCGGCCGCGTGACGTTGCTCGGCGATGCCGCACACCCCATGTATCCCGTTGGCGCCAACGGCGGTTCGCAGGCCGTCGTCGACGCGCGGGTGCTGGCCGACCACCTCGCCGAGGCGGGCGTGCGCGGCCTGCGCACCTACGAGGCCGAACGCGCCGACGAGACCGCCGCGGTGATCGTCGCCAACCGCGAGATGCACCGCGCCGCCAACACGCGCTCGGCCACCGAACTCGACCGCGTCACCCGCAAGTACCGCACCGACACCGCAAGGAGCACCCGAGCATGACCACCTTCGTCCTTGTCCCCGGAATGTGCCACGGCGCATGGTGTTTCGACACCGTCACCGCTGCGCTGCGCGCGGCCGGCCATGAGGTGCTGGCCGTGACCCCGACCGGGGTCGCCGAACGCGCACACCTGCAGCACGCGGGCGTCAACCTCGACACCCACATCACCGACGTCGTCGCCGTGGTCGAGGCCTACGCGGCCGAACCGGTGGTTCTTGTCGGGCACAGTTACGGCGGCATGGTGATCACGGGCGCCGCCGACCGGATCCCCGACACCGTCGACGCGCTGGTGTACCTCGACGCGGTGGTGCCGCGCGACGGCGAGTCGTGCGCGGATCTGGTGAACGACGAGGAGCGCCGGTGGTACATGGAGACCGACGCGTCCGGCTTCGGGGTGCCGCCGCTTGAGTTCTTCGATCCGCGCGCGACCCCGCATCCGCGCGCGAGCGTGCTGCAACCGCTGCGTATCGGCGTCGACGTGAACCGCTTCCGTCGGCGGGTGTTCGTCTACGCGCGCGACTGGCCGGGCGAATCGCCGCTGCAGGCCTCCTACGACCGCGTCCGCAATGATCCGAACTGGACGTGCCACGAACTCGACGCCAAGCACAACCTGATGCGCGACGCGCCCGAGGAGCTGCTGCGCATCCTTGTCGACGTCGCCTCCCGATAGCCGGGACGAAACTGCAACACGTTTCAGTTTCTGGGCTCTGATCGTCTAGTCTGACCGTGTGCCAGGTGATACCGACGCCGCAACGCAACTACCGGCCATCGAGGGATGGTGGAGCGCAGACGAGTCCGGCGCCCCCCATCTGATCGGCGGAAAGTGCACGAAATGTGCCACGTACGTGTTCCCGCCGCGGGCCAACAACTGCCCCAACCCCGCCTGTGACGGCGACGAGCTGGCGCAGGTGCCGCTGTCGCGTCGCGGCAAGGTGTGGAGCTACACCGAGAACCGGTACGCCCCGCCGCCGCCCTACCCGTCGCCGGACCCGTTCGAGCCGTTCGCCGTGGCCGCCGTCGAACTGGCCGACGAGGGCCTGATCGTGCTGGGCAAGGTCGTCGAGGGCACGCTGGCCGCGGATCTGAAGGTCGGCATGGAGATGGAGTTGACCACCATGCCGCTGTACACCGACGACGACGGCGTCGAGCGCCTGACCTACGCGTGGAGGATCGCATGAGCGCACCCGAACCCGTCTACATCCTCGGCGCGGGTATGCACCCGTGGGGCAAGTGGGGACGTGACTTCACCGAGTACGGCGTCGTCGCCGCGCGCGCCGCGCTGGCCGAGGCCGGCCTCGACTGGCGCCAGATCCAGCTCGTCGCGGGCGCCGACACGATCCGCAACGGCTATCCCGGGTTCGTCGCCGGCGCCACGTTCGCGCAGAAGCTCGGCTGGAACGGCGTTCCCGTCACCTCCAGCTACGCCGCGTGTGCGAGCGGTTCGCAGGCGCTGCAGAGCGCCCGTGCACAGATCCTCGCCGGGTTCTGCGACGTCGCGCTCGTCATCGGCGCCGACACCACGCCCAAGGGCTTCTTCGCGCCCGTCGGCGGTGAGCGCAAGAACGATCCGGATTGGCAGCGGTTCCATCTGATCGGCGCCACCAACACGGTGTACTTCGCGCTGCTGGCGCGCAGGCGCATGGATCTCTACGGCGCCACGCTAGAGGACTTCGCGCAGGTGAAGGTCAAGAACGCGCGGCACGGACTCAACAACCCGAATGCGCGTTACCGCAAGGAGGCCAGCGTCGAGGACGTCCTGGCCAGCCCGGTGGTGTCGGATCCCCTTCGCCTGCTGGACATCTGCGCGACCTCCGACGGTGCGGCCGCGCTGGTGGTGGCGAGCAAGTCGTTCGTCGAGAAGCACCTCGGGTCGGTCGAGGGTGTGCCGTCGGTGCGTGCGATCAGCCTGCAGTCCCCGCAGTACCCGCAGCATCTTCCCGAGTTGCCCGACATCGCAACGGATTCCACGGCCGTGGTGAAAGCGCCCGAGCGTGTGTTCAAGGATCAGATCCTCGACGCGGCCTACGCCGAAGCCGGCATCGGGCCCGAGGACCTCAGCCTGGCCGAGGTGTACGACCTGTCCACCGCGCTCGAACTCGACTGGTACGAGCACCTCGGGCTGTGCGAGAAGGGTGAGGCCGAGCAGTTGCTGCGCAGTGGCGCCACGACGATCGGCGGACGCATCCCCGTCAACGCCTCCGGCGGTCTGGCGTGCTTCGGCGAGGCCATCCCCGCGCAGGCCATCGCGCAGGTGTGCGAGCTCACGTGGCAGCTCAAGGGTCAGGCGACCGGACGCCAGGTCGAGGGCGCCAAGGTCGGCATCACGGCCAACCAGGGGTTGTTCGGCCATGGCTCCTCGGTGATCGTCGCGCGTTAGCGCGTATCGCGTTATCGCGTATCGGCACGGTGCGTTAGGGAGCTGCTCCCCTTGCACCGCGAGCGTGCGTGTCTGCCGTGCAACACACCGCCCCGCAGCAGCACTCGGCGCACGCTCGCGCGAAAATGAGCGCGTGAGTGAAACCGTCGTCGTCCGCGTCAAACCGGGTAGCCGCAAAGGCCCGCTCGTCGAGACCGCCGACGACGGCACCCTCACCATCTACGTGCAGGAGCGCGCTGTCGACGGTAAGGCCAACGCGGCCGTCACGAAACTCCTTGCCGCACATCTGGGTGTGCCGCCGAGTCGCGTCGAGCTGGCCTCGGGTGCGACGGCTCGGCTGAAGCGTTTCCGCATCAGTTGACGCATCAGTTGACGCACGCTCGGCGGCCGCGAGCGTGCGTCAACTGCTGCAAAATCCCGGCGTGGCGGGCAGCAGACACGCACGCTCGCGGTGCCGACGACACCACCCCCGACGGGGGCAGAGACCTAACCCAGGTTGCGGTTCCACTCGAGCCAGCCGACGCCGGTACGGCCGTCGGCGGTGCGCACGGTGGCCCACGCGCGTGGGAACTGGCTGACCTTGCCCTCGGCGGAGACGAGCTTGACCGGGGCGTGGCCCTGGATGTCGACGGTGGCCTCGATGTCGCCGGACTGCAGGGTCAGCGTGGTGGTGACGGGCAGATCGTCGTCGCCGAGCGTGTGCTGTGCGGTCACGGACTGCAGTTCGACGAGTTCACCGTCGCGCTGCGTGTAGCCGACCCCGAGGGGTGGCATGTTCGGGATACGCAGGTCGACGCCGTGCAGGTGCGTGCCGTCGTCGAGATGCAGTGCGCTCCAGACCCATTCCATCGACCACCAGTCGCGCACGCCCCACGAGTGGTCGCGCTGGCCGACCACGGCCTCAAGCGGATGAACCGTCTCCCCCACGGTGACGGTTCCCGTGACGGTGCACGGGATCTCGTAGCGGGGCGTGATGCGGTACTGGTATGGCGTGCCGACGGTGGTCCACGTCAGGTCGAGTGTGACGTCGACGGGGGTGCCGGCCTCGCCGCGCAGCAGGGCCGCGGGATCGTCGTAGGCCTGCCCCTGCCCCGATGCGGTCACGCGGTAGGTCTGCAACGGCTCGCCGCGCTGCAACGAGAGTTCGACGCCGTCGCCGCAGACCCGCGCGACGTCGGTGGGCAGCGCCGCGTGGAAGTCGTTGAGCGCCACGGTCGGCAGATCCGGACCGCACACCAGCACGTTGATCCAGGAATGGTCCTGGTTGGGGATCAGCCCCAGGCGGATCCAGCCGCCGAATCCGGCTGCGGTGTCGACGAAGTCGAAGTACCAGCTCTCGTTCCACAGCGGCTCGTCGCCGGGGGTGTGCGCGTCGTCGTCCTCGGCGGCCGGTTGAAGCGGCGCGACGGGCACCGGCGGGGCGAGGATGTCGAGCGCGCCGGTGTCCAGCACGTGGCTGCAGTTCCGGTCGAGCATGGTCATGAACATCTGGTCGCCGCGTTCGGTGCGCTCGACGAGCATCGACGACACGATCGCCATCACCACGCCGAAGAAGCTCTGGCGCCGCACGTCTTCACGCACCTGGTCGAGCGTCAGCGGCGCGTCCGGTCCGAGTGCCTCGTGGTAGGCCCGCAGCAGCGCGTCGTAGTGTTCGCGGCGCACCTCGGACGGCAGCGAGCTGCCGACGAAGTACGCGACGTCGGTCAGCGCGGGACCCCAGGTGACGGTCTGCCAGTCGACGGCGGTCAGCGGCCGGTCGGCACCAGGATCGCCGAACAGCATGTTGTCGAGCCGATAGTCGCCGTGCACCAGGCCTTTCGGGCGTTCGTCCTCGGCGGCGAGGTAGCTGTCGAAGCTTTCGACGAGCCGCTCGCACACCTCGCGCTGCTGCGGCGTGATCATGTCGGCGTAGCGCTCGACGAACGCCGCGTACAGACCCGCGAGCATCGGCTGGCTGACCGGCGCCTCGCGCACGAGCCAGTCGGCGATGGCCGCACCGCGCGACGACGCGTGCGCCGCGCCGTGCACGTGCCCCAGCTGTACGAGCGCCAGCGTGGCCTGCTCGACGGTCGCACCCTGCAGTTCGTTGCCGACCGTCGCAGGCGCGGCATCCCCGAGCAGCAGGTCGAACGCGCCGGTCTGCGGGTCGAAGGCCGAGTGGTAGCACGGTGCGATCGGACCGGCGCCGAGTTGCGGTGCGATCTCGGTGTAGAACCGCACCTCCCGCTCGTACAGGCCCAATGCCAGGCCGGTCTGACGGCTGTTGGGGTCGGTGGCAGCCACTTTCAGCACCACCGACGCGGGTCCGTCGGTTCCGTCGGCGTAGCGCAGGGTCACGCGGTAGCACTCGCTCATCTGGCCCGTGCCGATGCGTTCGAAGCTGAAATCGGTGACCCGCCCGGCGCCGAGTGCGGCGGTCAGCCACTCGCCGGTCAGGTCGTCGGGACGTTCGATGACGGCATTCATGGTCGGTTGCACACACGCAACATAGCAGTGATCCGACTCACATATGACAGGTGTCAACTTTCTCGGCTAGTGGTGCGCGGCCTTGGTATGGGGGTGTGCGCACGCACCCGGCGGCGTGGCCGGAACGTCGAGGGCAGGGTTGCGGTCGAAGAAGCCGTACGGCTTGAGCCAGAACGACACGATGTCGACGGGCATCACGGGCCAGTCCTCGGGACGGGTGATGTGGTGGATGCCGAACACGTACCACAGCACCACGTCGGCGTTGTCGATCGACCGGTTGGCCTTGGTCCACTCCCCGAGGCCGGTGTCGCGGACCGACTGGTTGACGAACTCCCCTGCGGGCCACCGCTCGTCGGGGTGGTTGGGCGTCACCCACAGCGTGTGCCCGATGACGTTGGCACGCTGCAGCACAGGTGATTCCGGGTCGAGCATGGGCGGAATGGCCCCGGTGGGCACCAGCTTGTACGACGGGTGCGTGCCCAGACCGTTGACGACGTTGGTGTTGACCACCTTCCACGCCCGCTGCGTCGCGAAGTTGACGTCCTGTATGCCGTCGGCCTCGGTGCGCAGTGCCTCGTTGCGCACGACCACCGACAGCCCGTACGGGTTGTCGGGGCCGATGGGTGCGGCGTACGACTCGGTCATGTAGACGGTGTTGTCCGGGCCGTCGATGTCCAGATCGAGCCGCGCGATCAGGAAGTGCTGGTGGTAGGGCGCATACGTGCGTTCGTCGACCAGCGCGCCGTTGGGATGCGCGTCGGCGCCTGCGGGCAGCGGCGTGGTCACCATGATGCCCGTGGCGCGGACCTCGCACTCGATGTTGCCGTCCTGGTACAGCCGCCAGTACACGAGGTACTCGTAGTTGGCGACCGTGACGTGGAACGACAGTGTGAGCCTTCGCATCCGGCGCACCTCGGCACCCGCGTCGTGGTCGACGTGCTTCCACAGCACGGCGTTGTCTTCCTCGTGGATGCAGATCGCGTTGGTGATCGTGTACGGCTCACCCTTGCTGTTGTGCAGCACCGCGTCGAGATAACGGATCTCACCGAGGCAGTCGCAGCCGAGGTCGAGCGACGTGGTCATGAAACCCAGGCCCCACTCGCCGATGTCGAACGCAGTGCGACGGTAGTGGTCCACCGAGGGATCCCGGTACGGCACGACCATCTCGGCGAACGACAAGCGGTGTGCCACCGAACGGTTCACCGCACCGTCGCGGTAGCGCACGGTGTGCAGCGTCATGCCCTCGCGATGGTTGAAACCGATTCGCAGCGACCAGTTCTGCCACTGCAACAGGTTTCCGTCGAGGGTGAACGACGGCCCGTGGGGCTGCGTGATCTCCAGCGGTTTGAGCGGTTCGCGTGTCGAGGCCGCGCGGATGCGCTCGGGGATGTGCCGTGGCACGTATTCGCCCATGACGTCGGGTCTTTCGTTGGTGCCGTCGTCCTCGACGCGCAGCACCTCCATGGCGTTGAGATCGATCACGCAGTGCAGGCCGCTGACCGGGTGGGCATAGGGGTTGGCGCCTGCCGTGGACTTGTACCAGGTGTCCGACCAGCCGATGCGGCGGTCGGCGTACTCGGGTGGCGCGACGGCCGCACCGTAGGTCCAGGTGTCCATGAACACGTTGTCCATGTCGGTGATGCCGCGTCGCGCCAGCGCCGCGATCACATCGGGGTGGCTGCGCAGGATCTGATCGCATTCGGCGAACTCGTCGACCGTGAAATTGGCTTGTACGCCCGGGATGTGGGTGAAACTCTCCACCCGGTCGTCGGTCAGCGACACGAAACCCTTGTAGGTGGCGTTGGCCGACCGGTCCAGGCAGATGACGGCGGCGCGCCGCGCCGGCGCGGGCCCGCCCTCGTCGTATGCGGCCAGTTCGGCCTTGGACGGTTCGGCCAGTTCGACCGAGGCGATCCGCCAACCCTCTCCGACCCCGTGTTCACGCCGCAGTATCGCTGCGACCGCGGTGAACTCGTCGGCCGACAGCGGATCCAGTGGGTAGTCCACACGATCACGCAACCACACCGGCGCGGGTTCGCGCAGCGGATCGCCGCAGATCAGCGCTGGGCCAGGCTGAAGCCCTCCCACGCGAGCCGCCGGTCGGCGTCGGGGTCGTATTCGACGCGTGGCCTGGTGTCGAACACGTACACCGCACGCTCGTCGTGCCGGTAGGCCGGCCACCCGTCACCGGGGACGCCCGCGCGGCTGAAGTCGCGCCAGCGGGTCTGGATGTCGCGGCTGACCCGCCGTGCGGACCTGCGGTCGGCCATCGCGGTCAGCATCGACCCGTATCTCGTGCGGTACGTGTCGAATACGGCCAGCAGCTCCATCGCATGGGTGGCCCCGAGGCCCGACCAGCGCAGGGCGCGCGGGGCGTAGTCGTAGCGGTACACATACGTGGGCGCGTGGCGGCTGTGCGCCTCGGCCACCTGCCACGTGGCCGAACCGAACGCGAAGTCGCCACCCAGACGCACACACACGTCCCGGTCGGGGTAACCGGGATAGGCCGACAGGATCCGCTCGCGGTGCTCGGGGTCGGCATCGGCGAACAGCTTCTCGATCATCGGTTCGTTGGTCGGCAGCAGCGGCAGGAACCGCGTGAACAGCCGGCCCTCCTCGGCGTTGTTGCCCACGATGAGCGGCACCCGGTGCGCGCTCCCCGCTGCCATCGCCTCGACCGGGTCTGTCGGCAGGAACTCGGTGCCGTAGGTCGGGCCGACCGGGAACGCACCGGGCATATCCGTCATGCCACGGTTGATGAGTTCTTCGAGCGCGCGGCCGAGTTGGGCTGGGCTCAGCGTCTTGAGCGCCTCGGCGGCGTCGCGGCCACCGTGCCCGATGATCCCGGCGTACTGCCCGGCCAGACGCGCGGCCGTGTCCGCCGAACTGACCATGCCGCTGGCCGGGCTCTCGGAGATCACCCGTGCGAACAACCCCCGGGCCGCGGGCACGGCCAACAGCGTCGCGACGGCGTGCGCGCCCGCGCTCTCGCCGAAGATCGTCACGTTGTCCGGATCGCCGCCGAACACCGCGATGTTGTCGCGGACCCACTGCAGCGCGAGCACCAGGTCGCGCAGGAACAGGTTGTCGTCGATCGGGTGCTCCGGTGTGGACAACGACGACAACTCCATGGCGCCGAGCACACCGAGGCGGTAGTTGACCGACACGTACACACATCCCCGACGGGCGAGCGCGGCACCGTCGTAGATCGGGGTCGCCGAACTGCCGAGGACATACCCGCCGCCGTGGACGAAGAACATCACCGGCAGCGGTCCGTCGTGGGGTTTCTCGGGCGCCACCACGTTGAGCGTCAGGCAGTCCTCGCTGGTCGGCTGGTACTTGCCGACGCCCAGCAGCGTGTAACGGCGCTGCTGGGGTGCGCAGAAGCCGAATCCGTGGCAGTAGCGCACGCCGGGCCACGGCTCGGCGGGCTGCGGTGCCCGCAGGCGCAGCGGGCCGATGGGCGCCCGGGCGTAAGGGATGGAACGCCAGCGATGTACGCCGTCTCGCGTGAACCCCTCGATGATCCCGGTGCTGATCTCTGCGCGGACGGTGCGTTCGTGCATGAGGCGACGGTAGCCGAAAGTGGTGGTCGTATGCCCGACCGGGCACCGCGCAGACGTGCTCGTGTCAGGTCAACCGCTAGCCTGGCGGAATGCGGACTGCTGTGATCCTCGCGGCGTCTGTGCTTGTGGCAGGGTGTGCATCGGGTGGCCGGGAGGCCGCGCCGACGTCGCAACCGGAGTTGTCCGTGCCTGCCAGTACCACGCACACGACGAGCGCCAAACCGTCACCGACCACTCCGATCCCCACCGCGGCACCGGCCGCGGGAACCCCCATGCCGCAGGTCATCCGGTGGGTCGAGGCCGGCACCCTGGCCGACGTCGCCGGGTTCCACAACGCCACGCGCGACGGCGAGACCACCGACCTCGGCGACGACATCGCGTTCGTCGCGGCCGGGGCCCGCTGCGTCACCGAGAAGCTGGCCGGTGGGCAGCTGGCGTGCCTGGTCACCGAGGGTGATCTGCCGTCCAAACCGTCCGATGTCGAGGGCAACTGGGTTGCCGGGTGGGTGGATTTCGCGGGACCGACGGTCGATGTCGGCTCCCTGCACGGCGATCCGGGTCTGTTCACCTACGGTGACGGCGCCGAGCTGACGGCCGGGCAGTCGCTGGCGTTCGGCGACTACCGCTGCCGCGCCGACGCCTCGGCGCTGGTGTGCGTCAACTTCGCACACCAGTCCGGGATCCGCCTCGACGACAAGGGCGTGGCGCCGCTGGGCTGCCTGCGCCCGGTGAATCCTCCGGTCGGCGTGGGCCGCCAGTTCAGCTGCGAACCGGATTAAGCGGCGACGCCTTTGCGCCGCAGGATCGGCAGTACGCCCTCGGCGAACCAGTACGACTCCTCCAGGTGCGGGTACCCCGACAGGATGAACTCGTCGAAGCCCAGTGAGTGGTACTCGTAGATGAGGTTCGCGACCTCTTCGTGGCTGCCGACCAGCGCGGTGCCCGCTCCCCCGCGCACCAGGCCGACCCCGGCCCACAGGTTCGGGTAGATCTCGAGTTTGTCGGTCCGCCCCCCGTGTAGCGCGGTCATCCGGCGTTGCCCCTCTGATTCCGACTTCGAGTGCAAGGCAGTGGCTTTGGCGATCGCCTCGGGGTCGAGGCCGGCGACCATATCGTGGGCGACGGCCCAGGCCGCGGCCGAGGTGTCGCGCGAGATGGTGTGCAGCCGGATACCGAACCGCACCGTGCGTCCGCGCTCTTCGGCGAGCGCGCGCACCCTCGCAATCTTGGCCGCGGCGTCCTGCGGTGGCTCACCCCACGTGAGGTAGACGTCGACGTGTTCGGCGGCGATCGGCATCGCCGCCGGTGACGAACCGCCGAAGTAGATCTGCGGCAACGGATCCGGCGGCGCGGACACCCTGGCGTCGGCCACCTTGTAGTAGGTGCCCTCGTAGTCGAGCGACTCGTCGCCCGATTGCCGCCACAACCGGTTGACGATGTGCAGGAACTCGCCGGTGCGCGCGTAGCGCTCGTCGTGGTCGAGCCAGTCCCCGAAACGGCGTTGTTCCACGTTGTCGCCGCCGGTGACGATGTTGAGCAGCACCCGGCCCTCCGAGAACCGCTGCAGCGTCGCGGCCTGCTGCGCGGCCAGCGTCGGCGGCACCAGGCCGGGACGGAACGCCACCAGGAACTTGAGCCGTTCGGTCTCGGCGAGCAGCGCCGAGGTGGTCAACCAGGCGTCCTCGCACCACGTCCCCGTCGGCGTCAGCACGCCCTCGTACCCCAGTCGGTCGGCGGCGCGCGCCACCTCGGCCAGATAGCGCCGCGTGGGCGCCCGGTAGTTGTCGGGCACCGAGTGCTGCGACGACGCGTGCGACGAACCGACGATCCCGCGACTGTCGCCCGCGGTGGGCAGGAACCAGAAGAACTTCGCGAAGGTCATGGCGCCTCCTCCTAATCGCGCTCGATGTACAGCGGGCTCAGTTGGTCGGCGAAGCGGCGGTCCACCCACTGCGAGAAGTCCGGGGCCGACGCGATCTGACCCGATTCGGCGAACAGGTCGGCCATCTCCTGTTCGGAGGCGACGAGTTCGTCGGACAGGTCGGTGGGCAGGCGCAGGCTGCGGCCCTGCGCGACGGCACCCACCTCCGGATCCAGCCCCACCTCGGCCGAGTAGCGCGCCACCCACTCGTCACGGTTGTCGTGGGCCCACTTGACGGCCTTCGAGTAGCGCACCAGCAGATCGGCGAGCGCGGTGTTGCGTTTCGGGTCGGCCAGCGCCGCTACGGATGCGACGCCGAACCCGGCGCCGTTGGTCACGCCGGTGGCCTGTGCGATGCTGCGCACCGGCAGCTCCTTCTCGGCCTGCGCGGTGTAAGGGTCCCACACCGCCCACACGTCGACACGGCCCTGCTTGAACGCCGAGAGGGCGTCGGCCGGCTGCAGGAAGACCAATTTGACGTCGTCGGGGGTCAGACCGGCCCGGTGCAGCTGCACGAGCGTATGACCGTGCGCCGAACTGCCTTTGGCCAGCGCGATGCTCTTGCCGCGCAGATCGGTGACCTCCTGGATCGGGGAATCGGCGTGCACCAGAAGCTGATCGCCGAACCCGCCGCCGTCGTAGGCCGACACGACCTTCACCTTGGCGTTGGACGCGGCGCCGAAGATGGGTGGGGTGTTGCCGGTGATCGCGAAGTCGATCTTGCCCGCGGTGGCCGCCTCGATCTGCGGCGGACCCGAGGTGAACGTCGAGAACGCCACGTCGTACGGCAGGTCCTCGAGCGCGCCCGCCGCGCGCAGCAGCGCCTCGGTGCCGCCCTTCTGATCGCCGATCTGCAGTGTGAGACCGGACAATTCGCTCAGCGGCACGGTCTCGGGCGCGGCCTGCGGCGCCGACTGGTCCGCGCGGGACACGCAGCCCGCGAGCAGTCCGATGGCGAGCGCAGCCGCGGCGACGATCCGGATTGATCTGACCACGTGTGGTCCCCCCTGTCGTGTGTCTGTCTCGGTCGTGTGTCTGTTTACAACTGCACGCCGAGGTGTTCGAGCAGTTCGGCGCGGTAGCGTTCGGTGGCCGGCGACGGGTCCCCCGGGGATCGCCGGGTGTCCTCGATGTCGAGGGTGTGCACCACTGCGCCGTCCTCGAGGACCAGCACGCGGTCGGCCAGGGCGACGGCCTCGTCGACGTCGTGGGTCACCAGCAGCACCCCGAATCCGTGCTCGCGCCACAGATCGAGCAGCAGTGTGCGCATGCTGAGTCGGGTCAGCGCGTCGAGCGCGCCGAACGGTTCGTCGAGCAACAGCAGTTGCGGCTCGGCGACGAGTGCGCGGGCCAGCGAAACCCGTTGCGCCTGACCACCGGACAACGTCAAAGGCCACACGTCGCCACGGTCGGCGAGCCCCACGTCGGCCAGCGCACGGTCCGCGCGGGCGAGTGCCTCACCGCGCGGCAGGCGCGTGCGGGTCAGGCCGTAGGAGACGTTGGTGCGCACATCACGCCACGGGAACAGCCGCGGTTCCTGGAACGCCAGCGCGGGTGCGCCTGCCACGTGGCACTCGCCGGTGTGGTCGGTCGACAGTCCGGCCAGCACGCGCAGCACGGTGGACTTGCCCGACCCGCTGCGCCCGATCAGCGCGACGATCTCGCCGCGGCCGATGCGCAGCGAGACGTCACGCAGGACGTGGTGGCGGCCGTACCACTTGTTCACGCCGCGCAGTTCGGCCGCGGTGGTGACGGATCGTTCGGAGGTGACGGTCATGTGCGGTACCTCAGGGCTCGGCGTTCCAGGGCTCTCACGATCGCGTCGGTCCCGATGCCCAGCAGTGCGTAGACGATCAGGCCGAAGATGATGATGTCGATGCGCAGGAAATCGCGTGCGTTGTTGATGAGGAAGCCGATTCCCGAGTCGGCGTTGATCTGTTCGGCCACGATCAGCGTGAGCCACGCGATGGCCAGTGACTGGCGGAAACCGACCAGCACCTGAGGCGCCGCACTGGGCACGATGATGGTGCGGAATCGCTGCCAGAACGAGAAGCCCAGCACCTGAGCGGTTTCGAACAGCTTGGGGTCCACCTGGCGGATCGCCGAGAACGTGTTGAGGTACAGCGGGAAGCTGACGCCCAGCGCCACGAGCAGCACCTTGGGCAGTTCGCCGATGCCGAACCACACGATGAACAGCGGGATCAGGCCGAGGTGCGGCAGCGCGCGGATCATCTGCATCGGCGGGTCGACGGTCGCCTCGAGCCACCGCGACAATCCGACCGCGGTGCCCAGCGCGACGCCGATGACGCCGCCGAGCAGCAGACCGATGACGACGCGCGCGCCGGAAACCCGTAGCGCGTCGGCCAGTTGGCCGTTGCGGATGAGCTCGATGCCGGCTTCGACGATCAGCGACGGAGCGGGCAGGACGTCCTGCGAGATGAGGCCGACCGCGCTGCCGAGCTGCCACAGGCCCAGCAGCACCACCGGTGAGATCACCCGGATGATCGCCCATTTCCGGTGGCTCAACCGGCGAGTGACAGTGGGTGCCGTCGGGGCGGCCAGCACACTGGAACCAGTCACGGTGAGCCGACGTTACGCAGCACCGCCGTGGGTCGTAAGGATTGAAATCGGGCTGAGTCAAAGGAAATGAAATACGAACCGGCCCCGCGGGAGTGACCGGGCGGTGTCACTCCGGCGGGGCCGGGGCTCAGAGTTTACCGGCGGCTCAGCCGAACCGGGTCTTGCCGGTGACGAGTTCGGGCGTCACCTCGTGGCCGTTGATGGTCGACCGGAACGTGCCGTTCTGCAGTCGGATCAGCTGCTGGGCCTGCTGGAGCTTGCGCTTGTTGCGGACCTGCGACTGGAACTGTGCGGCGTTCAGCTGCTGCAGTTCGGCCTGCTCGAAGTCGCGGCCGGTGATGCCGCCGTTGAACTGCACACCGGTGACCGAACCGTCGGTGTGCACGATCCACGACGACCGCACGCCCTCGAACGCCGCGGTGTACATGCCCGCGGGTTCGCTGACCGGCATCGCGGTGAACGTGTAGTTGACGCCGTTCATGGTCAGCTCGCCCTTGGCGTCGGTCGCGGTCATGTCGGCCTTGAGGGTGTCACGGAACTTTCCCGTGATGTCGATGTCGCCGTCGGCCTGGTTGCCGAAGAACCACGCCTCGTCGTCGACGCCGTTGCACGCGTATGCCGTGACCATGTCGCCGTCGACCGCGATGCCGATGCTCATGGTCTTGCCGTCCGGCGTCGGCATGTCGGCCATGTACCGAATGGCCTCAGGCAGTGGTGCGGGCGCCTCGGACGCAGCCGAGGTGGCGGCCGGGGTGGTCGCCGCCGGCGTGGCCGTCTCGGACGTCGTTCCGCTGGAGCATGCGGACATCGTGCCGAGTGTGACCATGGCGCCGACACCGATGATCAGTAAGCGGAGGTGTTTTCTCATGTGATCAAGCATGTATCTCCGCCGGCCCCCGCACATGGAGAATGTATGGAGATTGCATGGAGATCCCCGGCGAATCCCGGGGCGTCGGATCGAGCGGGTCAGGACCCGTCGAGGGCGAGGAAGCCCTCGAGTTCCTGCCGGAACACCTGCCAGGCCGGTTCGGTCCCGGTGAGCAGATGGTTGTTGCTGTCCAGCGCGACCATCCGGGCATCCTCGATCAGAGCCGCGAGTTCCTCTCCGAACCGCACGGGTACCCGGTGGTCGTCGCGTGAATGCATGACCAGTGTCGGACAGCGTACTTCGCGCGCCTCGTCGCGTACATCGATGCGCCCGAACGCCTCCAGGAAGCGCACGGCGTTCTCCGGTGACGTGGTGCGGCGCTGCAGCTGGTCGAACGCGGCCCAGTCCGCGCGCGTCCCGTCGGGCAGGAACTGCGCGGCGAACACCTGCCGGAACGCCGGGTCGTCGCGTCCCCAGCCGACCCGGGCGAGCTCCAGATCCAGTGCGGCCGCGCGCTTCTCCTCGTCACCGACGGCCCGCACGGCGCGCCCTCTGGCGTACGCGCCGCACAACACGAGGCGGCTCACGCGTTCGGGATGCCGTGCCGCGTACGCCACCGCGACCGCGCCGCCCTGCGAAACCCCCAGTAGCGGAAAGCGTTCCAGCCCCAGCGCCTCGACCACCGACTCCAGGTCGGCCACCCAGTCGTCGAACGAGAAGTCGGCGGCCTCCCAGTCCGACAGACCGCAGCCGCGCTCGTCGTAGCGAATGAAGGTGTGGTTGCGCGACAGATCGCGCACCCAGTGGCTCCACACCGGGCTCTCGATGTCGTATCCGAGGTGCGTCATCCAGTTCGCGGCGCGCACCAGCGGCGGGCCCTCCCCCACGACGGCGTAGGCGAGCCGGACCCCGTCACCGGCACGGCAGAACGCGATGTGCTGCCGCGGCGGGGGCTCCACGGGTTCCGCGGACCCCTCAGCGGTGTCGGCGGTGTCGAGGGCCACCGCCTCGTGCTGTTGCAGCGGCTGCGCCCGCATCGGCGCGTTCACACCGTCACCGGCGTCGTCGGGCAGCAGTGTGCCGACGAACTGATAGCCGCGGCCGCGGATGGTGCGGATGTAGCGCTGGGATTCACCGTCGTCACCGAGCGCACGGCGCGCGGCCTTGATCCGGCTGGTGAGCGCGGCCTCGCCGACGAACCGGCCGCCCCACACGGTGTCGAACAGTTCGACCTTGGTGACGACGCGCTCGTGGTTGACGATCAGCTGGGTCAGCACGTCGAACACCTGTGGTTCGACCCGGATCACCTCGTCGCCGCGACGGAGTTCGAATCGACCCGTGTCCAACACGAAATCATCGAAACGCCACACGGACCGCGCCGGATCCGGTGTCGATGTTGCGCGTTGAGGGTCAGAAATCGTCGCCACCGACGCAATCGTAGGACCTAACGCCAGCCGTCGGCAGCCTTCGCAGCTTCCAGCAAAGAGTCGCAGAGTTGCCGCAATTCGTGAGGTTCGGCACCCTCGTCGACGGCGATCGCGACGTCCTCGGCGGCGCAGCGGACCTGGTAGACGCGATCGGACAGTTGCGCGGCCTCCTCGGCCGTGAGCACCACCGAGTCCGGGGCCAAGGAGGTGCCCTTGACCATGGCGCGTTGTTCGTATGCGCGCTGGCGGCAGGACTGCCTGCAGTACTGGCGCCTGCGCCCCATCTGCGCGTCGGGCACCTCACGTCCGCACCACCGGCATGGCTGCGGACGGTTGCGTCTGCGGGTCGCGGCCGCCGTCGGGGTGGTCATGAAGCAGACTGTAGACGGCGACGCATTGTGATCGGCGTATCATGGACGGTCGAGTCGGGAACTTGGCAATGGCAAAACGCGTTGCACTATCCGGACGAAATCGCGTGATGAGGAGTGATGACGATGGCTGATCGTGTCCTGCGGGGCAGTCGCCTCGGAGCCGTGAGCTACGAGACCGACCGCAACCATGACCTGGCGCCGCGTCAGGTCGCCCGCTACCGCACGGATAACGGCGAGGAGTTCGACGTACCTTTCGCCGACGACGCCGAGATCCCCGGTACGTGGCTCTGCCGCAACGGTCTGGAGGGCACCCTCATCGAGGGTGACGTGCCGGAGCCCAAGAAGGTCAAGCCGCCGCGTACGCACTGGGACATGCTGTTGGAGCGCCGGTCCGTCGAGGAGCTCGAAGAGCTGCTCAAGGAGCGGCTCGACCTGATCAAGGCCAAGCGGCGCGGAACCGGAAGCTGACGAGAGCTGACGAACTGACGTCATGAAAAAGCCGCGAGTGTGCATGCACACTCGCGGCTTTCGCGTTCTCGGACGCTACCGCGTCAGCGGACCACGCCCCTGGCCCGGTCGAGCCGGCCGCGGATACCCCACTCGGCGACCTTGAACATGGCCTCGCGGATGTTGGATCCGCTCATCTTCGACACGCCCAGCTCGCGCTCGGTGAACGTGATGGGCACCTCGACGACCGAGAAGCCGTTGTTGATGGCGCGCCACGTCAGGTCGATCTGGAAGCAGTAGCCCTTGGAGTCCACCGCCGAGAGGTCGATCTTCTCCAGCACCTCGCGACGGTAGGCGCGGTAGCCGGCCGTGATGTCATGGATACCGACGCCCAGCAGGAAACGCGAATAGGTGTTGGCGGTCTTGGACAGCACCAGGCGCCGCCAGGGCCAGTTGCGCACGGTGCCGCCGGGCACATAGCGCGAGCCGATGGCCAGGTCCGCCCCCGCGTCGACCGCGTCGAGCAGCCGGCTCAGCTCCTCGGGCGCGTGGCTGCCGTCGGCGTCCATCTCGACCAGCACGGAGTAGCCGCGGCGCAGGCCCCAGTCGAAACCCGCGAGGTAGGCCGCGCCGAGCCCGGCCTTGCTGGTGCGGTGCATGACGTGCACGCGGTCAGGGTCGGCCAGAGCCAGCTCGTCGGCCAGTGCGCCGGTGCCGTCGGGGCTGCCGTCGTCGACGACGAGGATGTGCACCTGGGGGCACGCGTGGTGAACACGCCCGACGATCAGCGGCAGGTTCTCCCGCTCGTTGTACGTCGGGATGATCACCAGAGTGCGCTGGGTCGGGCGGACGGTGGCAGGATCCTCCCCCGCACCCTGCTCACGTTCACCGGGGACGCTCATGTGGCTCCTTCATCGTTTCACGGTCGTTGCCGACCGGCGCCGCAACATTCTCGGCGCGAACCTTCCATTGTGCAGTATGGCGATCAGCAGCACGGCAACCCCCGCGATGACCAGCACCGCCTGCACGATGGGGCCCCACTTCGTCGCCGGGGTCAGATCGGTCTTGAGCCGGATCTGGTTGTCCAGATATGCCGGCTGGAACCACTCGGTGCGCGATATCTCGTGCCCGTCGGGAGCGATCACCGCGCTGATACCGGTGGTTCCCGCGACGACGACGTAGCGGTCGTGTTCGACTGCACGCAGTTTGCCGAACGCCAGTTGCTGAGCGCTCATGGCCTCGTCGAACGTCGCGTTGTTGCTCGGTACCGCGAGCACCTGGGCGCCGTTGAGCACCGATTCCCGCGCCGCGCGGTCGAAGATCACCTCCCAGCACGTGGTGATCCCGATCGGCACGCCCGCGGCGTGCACGACGCCGGTGCCGGTGCCCGGCACGAAGTAGCCGGCCCGGTCGGCATATGACGACAGATGCTTGAAGAAGCCGCGCCACGGCAGGTACTCGCCGAAGGGCTGCACGATCTGTTTGTCGTGACGCTCACCCGGGCCGTCGGTGGGTTCCCACACGATCACGGTGTTGTTGGCGACGGGGTTGTCGGGTGTGTAACCGTCGGCGCGCACGACGCCACCGACGAGGATCGGCGCGTCGATGGCCTCGGCCGCGGTGGTGATCTGGGCCGAGGCGTCCGCGTTGAGCAGCGGATCGATGTCAGAGGAGTTCTCGGGCCAGATCACGAACATCGGCTGGGCGGCGCGGCCGGCTTTGACGTCGTCGGCCAGCCGCAGGGTCTCCTTGACGTGGTTGTCGAGCACCGCGCGCCGCTGCGCGTTGAACTCAAGTCCGAGCCGCGGCACGTTGCCCTGCACGGCGGCCACCGTGACGGCGGTGTCGTCACCCGCGCCGGTTCCCGACTGGCGCACCTGCGGCCACACCAGCGCGGTGACCAGCAGTGACGCGGCGATCGCGACGCCGGGCAGCATCACCGCGGGGGCCGGGACGCCGGGTTTGTGGCCGTGGCGCCACCACCACACGATCTGCGCCGTCAGCAGCGTGAGGCTGAAGCCGATCAGCGCGACCGCGAACGACACCAACGGTGCGCCGCCGATCCGCGCGAGCGCCAGCAGCGGACCATTCGTCTGCCCGTAGCTCGCCGCGCCCCACGGGAAACCGCCGAACGGGAACGTCGACTTGGCCCACTCCGCCGCGACCCACAGGGTCGCGAACCACAGCGGCCAGCCGGGCAACCTGACCACCACGACCGCGCCGAGCCCGAACAGACCGCAGAACAGGGATTCGGCGAACGCCAGCGCGAGCCACGGCACGGCGCCGACCAATCCGCTGATCCACGGCAGCAGCGGCACGTAGAACGCGAGGCCGAACAGCACGCCGTAGCCGAACCCACCGGCCTTGGTGGTGGCCGTGCGGGTCAGCACCCAGCCCAGCAACGCCAGCCCGGGGAACGCCGTGAACCACCACCCGATGGGCGGGAAGCTCAGCCACAGTGCCAGACCGCCACCGATCGCGGCGCTCAGTGGGGCCCAGCGGTCGAGCACACCTTTGCCGAATCGGGAACCACGTCGAGCGACCCAGCCGCCGATACGCGAGCCCGTCGCAGGCCGCGAAGGCTCGTCGTGCTCGTCTCCGGGTTCGGGTTCGGGTTCGGCGTCGTCGAGTCCGGGAGCGACGTCGTCGTCGAGGGGATCTTCGAGGGGGTCGTCATCGGTGACGGCCGGGATCACCTCGGTGATCTCCTCGGGCCGTACGCGGAACCGGTCGAATCGCCGGGCGCGATCGTCAGCCATGGAGGACGACACCCCGGTGCACGGTCTGGCGGCAGCGCGGCAGTGCGGCGTCGTCGGCCAGGCGTGGCAGTGCGGGCACGCGCGACCGCGGATCGGTCGACCAGCGCTGCACGGCATTGGCCGGCGCGCTGACCTCCAGCTCCTCGACGTCCCAGATCGCGTAGCTGGCCGGGGCGCCCGGGGTCAAAGTGCCTGACACACCGTCGCGCACGCCACCGGCCCGCCAGCCACCACGGGTGGCCGCAGCGAACGCCGCGCGCGGCGAAATCGCGGCCGTCGGACTGTGGTGCAGGACCGCGGCACGTACGGCTTCCCACGGATTCATGCTGGTGACGGGGGTATCTGAGCCGAATGCGAGGGGCACGCCTTCGGATGCTAACAGCGCGAACGGATTGAGCTGGTGAACTCTTTGTGGCCCAAGACGCTGCGCGTACATGCCGTGGTCGCCGCCCCACGACGCGTCGAACATGGGCTGCATGCTGGCGGTCACACCCCAGGCACCGAGCTGCGCGGCCTGGGCCGCGGTGACCATCTCCAGATGTTCGAGACGGTGGCCGCAACGCGCCACCGTGGGCGCGCCGTGCTGCTCGACGACGTCCGCGAGCGCGTCGACCACGGCGCTCACCGCGGCGTCGCCGATGACGTGGAACCCGGCGGGAATGCCGGCCTGCGTGCAGGCCCGCAGGTGCGCGATGACGGTGTCCTGGTCGAGGTAGCGGTTGCCACACGTGTGCGTGGCATCGCTGTAGGGGGCGCTCAGCCAGGCGGTGCGCGATCCCAGCGCACCGTCGACGAACAGGTCACCGGCCAGGCCGTACGCGCCGGTCTCGGCGATCAGCGCCTTGGCGTGGTCGACGTCGCGTGCGGCTTCACCCCACAGACCGATCACGTCGACACCGTGGTCGAGCGCGCGCAGTTCGAGCCAGTCGTCGAGCCCGCCGATCTCGGGGCCCGCACACTCGTGCACCGCGACGATGCCGTGCGCGGCGGCGTGATCGAGCGCCGCGACGCGGGCCTGGTGCTTCTGCCGCGCCGTCAGTTGCGCCCTGGCCGCCGCGCGGATCAGGTGGTGCGCGTCGGCGCTCAGCGGGCCCTGCGGTGAGAACCCGGACGCGCCGGCCAGATCGGGCACCGCGCGGCGCAGTGCGGTGGTCGCGGCCGCCGAGTGCACGTCCACCCGCGCGAGATACGCGGGCCGGTCGCCCAGTACGGCGTCGAGATCGTCGGTGCCGGGCGGGGTGCGTTCGGGCCAGCCGGACTCGTCCCAGCCGTGCCCCCACACGAGACCGTCGGGGTGGCGCCGCGCGTGGTCGGCGACGAGTTGCAGGCAGTGCTGCAGTGAGGTGGCCGCGTGCAGATCGAGCCCGACGAGGTTGAGCCCGGTGGCGGTGATGTGGACGTGGCTGTCGACGAACGCGGGTGCGACGAAACCACCGTCGAGGTCGACGATGTGCGCATCCGGGTGCAGTGCGCGGCCGACGTCGTCACTGCCGAGCCATGCGACCACGCCGTCGCGGATGGCCATCGCGGTCGCGTCGGGTTGTGCGGGGCTGTGGATCCGCCCGTTGATCAGGAGTGTCGTCAAGGGTTATTCGGCTCGGTGGGTGCGGGTCAGGCCTTCGGGGGAAGGCGATGCGGTTCGACCCCACCGGCCGCGTCCGCGCTGTCGGTGACGTCGATGACTTCGCCGTCAATGTAGTCCCCACGCCCGCCGGGGTATCCCGCGGTCCACTGGTACCGGGACGCCGTTTGAAATCCTGTGACGAGTGGCACGCGTTTGGCGGCCATCGCGGTCAGCACGGGCCGCGCGGCGGCACGGGTCGGGGGCAGCAGCAACACGGCGCCGAGCACCGAACTGGCGAGCCCCGGGACGACAACCAGCACGGTGCCGAGGGCGACCAGCAGGCTGTCGGTGACCGCGCCCTGGGCGCTCGCGGCGGTCAGACCGCCGCTGAGTTTGCGTAGCTGGCGACGCGCCTGGGATCCGGCCAGTGCCAGCCCGACGACGAACGCCGCCAGGAGCAGCAGCACCGTCCAGCCGAAGCCGATGGTTGCCACGAGGACCACCATGACCGCCAGCTCGACGAGGGCGTAGACCAGGAACAGTCGCTTAGCCATGTCCGGTCAACGAGCGGCGGGGCCCTGAGGTTCCGCGGGAAAACACCGAAGAACTCAGGCAGTCCCCTCGGCCGCGCGCAGTTCCAGGCCGATGTTGCGTTCCATGCCCCGCCGCAACTTGCTGAACAGGTTGAACGCCTTGCCCATCAGCCCGTAGCGGCTGCCGATCGCGTCGTACACCTCGCCGGTGCGCGACTTGTCGAGGATCTCGGCGTGCGCCTCGACGGCCTCGCTCTTCGGGTTGCCGCGGGCGTCACACGCCGCGACGGTGACGCGTGGGGTGTTGCGGATCCGCTTGACCTTCCACGAGTTCTCCTCGGTGATCACCAGCAGCCGGTCCCCTTTCGGGGCCGCCCAGATCGCCGTCGGCTTGGGTCTGCCGTCCTTGGTGAACGTGGTCAGCAGGATGTACTTGGACTTGGCGACGTCTGCGAACGTGATGGCCACGAGTCGAACTTAGCCGAGACCCACGCCCGGGCCGGGTACAGCTAGCCCTCCAGTTCGCCTTCGGTCTCCAGCAGCACCTGGCGCAGCCCGTCGAGCGTGGCGGGTTCCGGCTCGGCCCACATCCCGCGGGTCGCGGCCTCCAACAGGCGCTCGGCCATACCGTGCAGTGCCCACGGGTTGGATTCGTTCATGAACTTGCGGTTCTCGTCGTCGAGGACGTATTCGCCTGCGAGCCGCTCGTACATCCAGTCGGCCATCACGTGCGCGGTGGCGTCGTAGCCGAACAGGTAGTCGACCGTGGCCGCCATCTCGAACGCGCCCTTGTAGCCGTGGCGGCGCATGGCGTTGATCCAGCGCGGGTTGACCACGCGCGCCCGGAAGACGCGGTTGGTCTCCTCACTCAGCGTGCGGGTGCGGACCGCGTCGGGACGGGTGTTGTCGCCGATGTAGGCCGCGGGCGCCTTGCCGGTCAGTGCCCGCACCGTGGCGACCATGCCGCCGTGGTACTGGAAGTAGTCGTCGGAGTCGGCGATGTCGTGTTCGCGGGTGTCGGTGTTCTTGGCCGCCACCGCGATTCGCCGGTAGGCCCGGTTCATATCATCACTGGCGGCGGCTCCGTCCAATCCGCGCCCGTAGGCGAACCCGCCCCACGCGGTGTACACCTGCGCCAGGTCGGCGTCGTCGCGCCAGTTGCGGCTGTCGATGAGCTGCAGCAGGCCCGCCCCGTAGGTGCCCGGCTTGGACCCGAAGATGCGTGTGGTGGCGCGGCGTTCGTCACCGTGCTCGGCGAGGTCGGCCTGGGCGTGCGCGCGCACGTAGTTGTGCTCGGCGGGTTCGTCGAGTGCCGCGACGAGCGCGACGGCGTCGTCGAGCATCGTGACGACGTGCGGGAACGCGTCGCGGAAGAACCCGGAGATGCGCACCGTGACGTCGATGCGGGGGCGGCCCAGTTCGGCGAGGTCGATGGGTTCGAGGTTGACGACGCGACGCGACGCGTCGTCCCATACCGGGCGCACGCCCAGCAGGGCGAGCACCTCGGCGATGTCGTCGCCCGCGGTGCGCATGGCCGAGGTGCCCCACACCGACAGGCCGACCGACTGCGGCCACCGCCCGTAGTCCTCGCGGTAGCGCGCCAGCAGCGAATCCGCCATGGCCACACCGGTTTCCCACGCCAGGCGCGACGGCACGGCCTTGGGATCCACCGAGTAGAAGTTGCGTCCGGTCGGCAGCACGTTGACCAGACCGCGCAGCGGCGAACCCGAGGGGCCCGACGGGATGAACCCGCCGTCGAGGGCGCGCAGCACCTGGTCGATCTCGCCCTCGGTGCCCGCGAGCCTCGGCACCACCTCGGTGGCGGCGAACTTGAGGATCCGCGCGATGTCGGGGTTGTCGGTGATGGTGTCGACCGCCGCGGGATCCCAACCGGTTTCCTGCAGGGCCGCGACCAGTTCGCGGGCCCCGGCCTCGGCCGCGTCGACCGCGGCGCGGTCGTCACTGCCGTCCTCGACGAGCCCGAGCGCCTGCCGCAGTCCTGGCACGGTCTGCTCGCCGCCGAACAGCTGGCGGGCCCGCAAAATCGCCAGCACCAGGTCGAGTTCGCCTGCACCCGTGGGCTTCTGGCCGAGTACGTGCAGACCGTCGCGGATCTGCACGTCCTTGATCTCGCACAGCCAGCCGTCGACGTGCAGCAGCATGTCGTCGAACGAGTCCTCGTCGGGGCGATCCTGCAACCCCAGGTCGTGGTCCATCTTCGCCGCACGCATGAGCGTCCAGATCTGCTGGCGGATGGCGGGCAGCTTGCCGGGATCGAGCGCCGAGACGTTGGCGTGCTCGTCGAGCAGTTGTTCGAGTTTGGCGATGTCGCCGTAGGTTTCGGCGCGCGCCATGGGCGGGATGAGATGGTCGACCAGCGTGGCGTGGGCGCGACGCTTGGCCTGGGTGCCCTCCCCCGGGTCGTTGACCAGGAACGGGTAGATCAGCGGCAGGTCGCCCAGCGCCGCGTCGGTGCCGCATGCCGCGGACATACCGAGCGTCTTGCCGGGCAGCCATTCCAGGTTGCCGTGCTTGCCGAGGTGGATGACGGCGTCGGCCCCGAACGATCCGGGGAACGCGGAGTCCAGCCACCGGTAGGCCGCCAGATAGTGGTGGCTGGGCGGCAGGTCGGGGTCGTGGTAGATGGCCACCGGGTTCTCGCCGAACCCGCGCGGCGGCTGGACCATGATGACCAGATTGCCGGCCTGCAGCGCGGCGATGACGATCTCGCCGTCGGGGTCGCGGCTGCGGTCGACGAACAGGTCGCCGGGCGGCGGACCCCAGTGCTCGACGACGGCGTCGGCGAGTTCGGCGGGCAGCGTCGCGAACCATTCGCGATAGTCCTTGGCGGGCACGCGGATCGGGTTGCGCGCGAGTTGTTCCTCGGTGAGCCATTCGGCGTCCTGGCCGCCGCGTTCGATCAGCGCGTGGATCAGCGCATCGCCATCGCCGGAGATGACACCGGGGATGTCGTCGTCGGCCCCGAGGTCGTAGCCGTGGGCGCGCATCGCGCGCAGCAGCGCGACCGCGCTGGCCGGGGTGTCGAGACCGACGGCGTTGCCGATCCGGGCGTGCTTGGTCGGATAGGCCGAGAACACGAGCGCCACGCGTTTGTCCTTGGCCGCAATGGATTTCAGTCGGGCGTGCCGGACCGCGAGACCCGCGACCCGCGCGCACCGCTCGGGGTCGGCGACGTAGGAGATGAGGCCCTCGTGGTCGATCTCCTTGAACGAGAACGGCACTGTGATGATGCGGCCGTCGAACTCGGGCACGGCCACCTGCGTCGCGACGTCCAGCGGGGACAGGCCGTCGTCGTTGTCCGACCAGTCCGACCTCGAACTCGTCAGGCACAACCCCTGCAGGATCGGGATGTCGAGGGCCGCGAGATGTGCGACGTTCCAGGAGTCGTCGTCGCCGCCTGCGCCGACCGCGGCCGGGGTGGCGCCGCCCGCCGCGAGCACCGTGGTGATCAGGGCGTCGGCGGTGCCGAGCAGTTCGAGGAGTTCGGGTTCGGCGGTGCGCAGCGAGGCGCAGAAGACCGGCAGCGGCCTGCCGCCGGCGTTCTCGATCGCCCGGCACAGGGCCTCGACATAGGCGGTGTTCCCGGCGAGCTGCTGGGCACGGTAGTAGAGCACCGCGATCTTCGGTGCGCCGTCGAGAGACTGCGCCTCAGCGTGTTCGAGGGGGCGTTCGAGGATGCCCCAACTCGGGGTGGCGACGGGCGGCGCGAATCCGAATCCCGTCATGAGCAGGGTATCGGAGAGGAACGCGTGCAGGTTGCGCAGGTTCTCCAGCCCGCCCTGCGCGAGGTAGATGTGGGTCTGCAGGGCGGCGCCCTGCGGTGCGGTCGAGTGCCGCATGAGCTCGGCGTCGGGGGTCTGCTCGCCGCTGACCACGACCGCGGGCACGCCGCTGGCTACCACGGCGTCGATCCCGTCCTGCCAGGCCCGGTATCCGCCGAGGATGCGGACCACGGCGATATCGGCGCCGGCCAGCAACTCTTCGAGCTCACCGTCGACGAGGCGCGACGGGTTGGCCCACCGGTATCCGGCGCCGCTCGCGCGGGCCGTGATCAGATCGGTGTCCGAGGTCGACAGCAGCAGGATCGTCGGCGCGCTCGGGACAGCATCACGTGGGTCAGGCACTCACCATTCGTACCGCACCGACCGTCAGCGCAGTTACGTCGGTACGGTCGGCGCTGGTCAGAGCTGCATCTCGCCGAAGCGCTCGTGCCAGGACCGGCGGTACGGGCGGCCCGTGACCGCGACGAGCCCCGCGACGACGGCGACGAAGACACCGAATGCGACCATGATCGCGTCCTTTCTGGAACCTGTTCCAATTTCCCGGTACCGGCGGTCCGGGGAACTGGAAGTGAAGTTACCCCGGGCAACCGGCGAAGTTCTCAATCTGTAAGGGAGCGAACAGGTTAGGAATCCGAGTGACGGATGTCACAATTCCCTGGCCGGTGAGACGTCCCACCGCGCCCGGCCCACGAACGGACGCAGGACGATCAGGTACACCGCGCCGACCGCGACCGGCGCGGCAAGCGGCACCCACGGCAACGTCAGCTGCCAGAACCCGACCAGCATCGCTGCCGCGGTGAATCCCAACGCGCACAACATCATCGGGCGCGTCGTGGTGACCACCGACGTTCCCGCCGCGTGGCGGACCGCCAGGTACACCGCGGCCGACAGGCCTGCCAGCGCGGCGTAGAGCACGTCGGGTTCCGACAGCGCGAGAGCGGCCGCGGCCGCCCACACCGCGACGGTCGACGCCGGTCGCCACGCGGGCCCCACCGCCACCGCGGCGGCCGAGATCGCCGCGGCCACCAGTGCCGGACCGTCGGCGGGCGCGGCCACCGCCGCGGCCATGACCAGGCCGAGGGACGTCGAGAACACAAGCGGCGCGGGCTGAGTGCGCATCACCGCGTCCTTCGTCTGTGCCGGTCCGGGATCAACCGCATGACATCCTGCAGCGGGATGTCGCCGCGCCAGTGCACGACGTCGATGCCGATCGTGCTCATGTCGCGGTACATCGCCGAGCGATGCAGCGCCCACAGTCGCGGGATCAGCGGGTCCAGGCCGTCCGGGTTGTCGAACGGCGCTCCCTCAAGGACGTCGACGGCCACCACGGCGTGCCCGTGTTTGGCCAGCTCGATCAGCGCGAACGCGAACTCGGTGTTCAGCATCGTGGAGAACGCCACCACGATGGCTCCCGGTGGCACCGCGGCGCGCGGCGCGAGCGTGCCGGTGGTTGTCTCGAACCCGCCGCCCGCCCCGAGGATCGCGTCGAGCACGCGGTAGAACTGCCTGCGCCCGATGTCGAGCCCGAGCCACCGCGGTTGCCTGCCGCCGAGCGCCACGATGCCGGCCCGGTCGCCGCTGCGCAGCGCGCTCTGCACCACCTGCGCCGCGCCGCGTGCGGTGCGCTCGGTGGCCTGTGTGGCCGGGCCGGGCGCCTGGTCGTGGGTGTCGATGAGCACCACGACGTCGCCCCCGCGATCGGTGAGCCGCTCGGTGACGTGCAGTCGTCCGCGGCGGGCACTCACCGGCCAGTTGACGGTGCGCAGATGATCGCCCGGCACATAGGGCCGCACGTCGGCGTACTCCACCCCGGGTCCGGTGTGGCGGGTCAGGTGGGTGCCGAGCCGGTCGGGCAGTTCGGCGCGCGGCATCGGGGTGAGATGTGGTGCGGCCAGCGGGAACACGTAGAGCTCCGCGGCCTCGACGGTGCCCGTGCCGGTCACGAGTCCACCCGGCGCGGTCACCGTGACGTGCGCCCGCAGCGGGTAGCGGCCCCAGCGCGACGCGTTCGCGCGCACCCTCTGCTCGGGACCCGCGCGGTCGCCCGGCTCGAGCCGCAAACCCTCGACGCTGTCCACCCGCAGCCGGGCATCGGCGCCGGCACTGCTGCTCACCCGCACCGACAATTCGGCGCTCTCGTTCTCGAAACACCGCACGGTGGCGGGCTCTGCGCCGACCTCGACCGAGACGCGAGGCCGCTGCCAGTAGGCCGAACACAGCACACCGAGCAGTGGCGAGGCGAAGATGACCAATTGCCAACGGAATCCGAGCACCGCGATCAACATCGCACCTGCCGCGGCGGTGGCCACGGACTTAGTCAGAGGCGACGCGCCCCAACGCAGCGGCACGTGCACACCGACGGTCATGGCAGGTTGCCCGCACGGGGCACGGGGAGCCGGCGCAGCAGTTCGTTCATGACGTCGGCACCGTGGATGCTGCGCACCCACATCTCCGGGCGCAGGCTGATGCGGTGCGCCATCGCCGCGACCGCGAGTGTCTTGACGTCCTCGGGGATGACGAAGTCCCGCCCGAGCAGCAAGGCCCTGGCCCTCGCGAGTTGCACGAGGTCGAGTTCGGCGCGGGGGCTGGCGCCGACCGCAACCTGCGGGTGGTGGCGCGTCGCGGCCGCGAGCGCCACGACGTAGCGCAGCACGTCGTCGTGCACGCTGACCTGTTCGACGGCCTCGCGCATCGCCAGAAAGCGCGGACCGTCGACCACCTCGGCGACGCCCGCCTCGGCAGACCCGCGATCCAGGCGGCGGCGCAGCATGGCCGTCTCGTCCTGTTCGGACAGGTACTTCAGTTCCAGGCGCACCGAGAACCGGTCGAGTTGGGCCTCGGGCAGCGGATAGGTGCCCTCGTACTCGATCGGGTTGTCGGTGGCCAGGACGATGAACGGCGCGGGCAGGCGGTGCGTCTGGCCGTCGATGCTGACCTGCCCCTCGGCCATGGCCTCCAGCAGCGCGGCCTGCGTCTTGGGCGGGGTCCGGTTGATCTCGTCGGCCAGCAGCAGGTTGGTGAAGATCGGGCCGGGCCGGAACTCGAACCGACCGGACTGCATGTCGTACACCGTCGAGCCGAGCAGGTCGGCGGGCAGCAGATCCGGGGTGAACTGGACCCGGGTGAACTTCAAACCCAGCGCGGCGGCGAAGGACCGGGCGATGAGCGTCTTGCCGAGGCCGGGCAGGTCCTCGATGAGGACGTGTCCGCGCGCCAGCAGCGTCGTCAGGATGAGGGTGAGCGCGTCACGCTTGCCCACCACCGCCTTCTCGATCTCGTCGAGCACCGATCTGGCGGCTGCCGCTGTGGCCACGTCCACGTTCGCCTGACTGGTCGCAGCTGCTCCAATCGTTGCAGGATCTCCGCGAGCACCGCGCGGCCCGGGCCTGGTCCGTCGTCCCGTGCGGAGGCGACGTTGTTGGGATCCACCCACTGCCACAACCGTTCTCCGAACAGCATCCGACCGGTGGCCTGGAATGCCGACTGGTCGCCGACCAGTCGTTGTCCGCTGGCCGCGGCGAACTCCCTGGCCAACCGTGGCCGCAGATGGCGGTCCCACTGGCTGCGAGTGGAATCGGCTCGGCTGATGAGGATCTCGGTCTCGGACTGCCAGCGCGCCAGCAGTTCGGCCGCGTCCTCCGACGCCGTGCTGCGCGCATCGTGGACTGGATCTTCGCGCAATGCCAGGCGCACCGAGACCAGCAGCACCGCGAGCGCAGCGCCGGTGGCCCAGCCGATCATGCTGCGGCCCGGCACCGCGAGCGCTGCCAGTTCGACGAACACCACCAACGCAAAGCCCGCGACCACGAACCGTTTCATACGAGGCTCCGCAGATCGGCG
Organism: Mycolicibacterium smegmatis; assembly: GCF_001457595.1. Lineage (GTDB taxonomy): Bacteria > Actinomycetota > Actinomycetes > Mycobacteriales > Mycobacteriaceae > Mycobacterium > Mycobacterium smegmatis. Next base: position 4,019,250 of record NZ_LN831039.1, read on the forward strand.
TGTACGCGCTGCAGCGCGGCGACCGCGGCCGCGCGATGCGTCTCGGTCATCCGGTGCGGGCTGAACCGCGCCTCGGCGAACAGCTCGACGAGTTCGGTTGCGCTGTCGGCATTCAGCGCGTGATGCTCGACCGCACGGGCGAGCACCTCCGACGGTGTGTCGGATTCCTGCGGGACCGCTTCCGGTGCGTACGCGAGGCCCTGTTCCATGGCCGCATAGCACGCGATGATCGCGGTTCTGGGGTCGCGGCTGAGATCCCCGATCTCGGCGAGCCCGAGTTCGGTTGCGCGGACCAGCTTCTCCGGGTTTCTGGGGTGAACCGGCAGGACCGGCCAGGTGTCGTCGGCCCGGTGCAGGTGGGCCGCGGCGCGGCGCCTGGCGCGCAGGATGGTCCCGATCGCGATGAGCAGCAACATGATCACCCCGGCCACCGCGAGCAGGCGGAACGCGGTGGCGTCCCCAGGATCATCGGGTACCCGGGCCTCGCCCGGCGCGCCCGGGCTTTCACGCCCCGATCCGTCCTGGGGCGGGGGCAGTTCAGACGTGTCGGTCAACCGGGAGATCAGGACCGCGACCGACAGCCAGCACATCAGGACCGCCAGGCCCAGCAGTACCCATCGCCACCGCAGACGCGCCCGTGGCCCCCGTAGACCGGCCTGGGGGATGTCGTCGCCGGCACCGGATACGCGGGGCTTGCGCGGTGCGGTGAAAATCGCGAACGCAAAGCCTGCCAACCCCACCGTGAGAAGCGCCGCGACGGCCACGAACGTGGCCGGAGAATCGGTGGGTGCCTGCGCCTGGGCGCGGCTGCCGCCGGGGACATGCCCGCGCAGTGCGACGACAGCGACCACCATGAGCACGAGCACTGTGGCCACGCGCCCCGCGGCATTCTGCAAACCGGGCATCGCCTGGTCAATGGTCGCACGATTTCAAATCACGCCCGGCAAAACCGTTCACTCGATCGCCCGCCGGGGGCCTAATGACTGCGTGAGTGAACTTCGTGCGACAAACCCGGGTCAGGTGCAGGTCACCGTGACCAAGCTCGGGGCCCACATCGGCGCCAGGATCGACGGCGTGCGCGTCGGCGGCGACCTGTCCCCCGCCACCGTGAGCGCCATCAACGCGGCCCTCCTCGAGCACAAGGTGATCTTCTTCTCCGGCCAGGACCATCTCGACGATGCCGGACAGCTGGAGTTCGCCGAGCTGCTGGGTACGCCCACCGTCGCCCATCCGACGCTCGCCGAGGGCGCCGAGCAGTTGCTGCCGATCGACTCGCGCTACGACAAGGCCAACAGCTGGCACACCGATGTCACGTTCGTCGACCGTATCCCGAAGGCGTCGCTGCTGCGCGCGATGACGCTGCCCAGCTACGGCGGCACCACCGCGTGGGCCTCGACGGAAGCGGCCTACCAGCAGCTGCCCGCGCCGCTGCGCACGCTGGCCGACAACCTGTGGGCCGTGCACACCAACCGGTTCGACTACGCCGACAGCGCGATCTCCGCGGAACAGCGTGGCTACCGTCAGCGGTTCGAATCCGACTATTACGAGGTCGAGCACCCGGTGGTGCGGGTGCACCCCGAGACCGGTGAGCGGGTCCTGCTCCTCGGCCATTTCGTCAAGTCGTTCGTCGGACTCAAGGACACCGAGTCCGCGGCTTTGTTCCGGCTGTTCCAGGACCGGATCACGCGGCTGGAGAACACCGTACGGTGGAGCTGGAAGCCCGGTGACCTGGCGATCTGGGACAACCGCGCCACGCAGCACTACGCGGTGGCCGACTACGACGACCAGTACCGCAGGCTCAACCGCGTCACGCTGGCCGGTGACATCCCGGTCGACGTGTACGGCGAACGCAGCCGCGTCATCGCCGGTGACGCGTCGAGTTACTCCCCGGTGGACAGCCCGGTCGCCCTGGCGAGCTGAGTTCCTAGAATGGGTCCGAGTATGACCCGGACCCGTGACCAGGACGCCTGCCCCGGTGCGCTGACAGTGCACCAGGCCGCTGACGGCGCGCTCGTGCGCATCCGGCTCGCGGGCGGCGCCATCACAGCCGCGCAGCTGGCCACCCTGGCCGATGTCGCGAACGATCTGGGTTCTCCGGCAATGGAACTCACGTCGCGCGGCAACATCCAGATCCGTGGGCTGACCGACACCGACGCCGCCGCGGCGGCGCTGGCCGGCGCCGGACTGTTGCCGTCACCGACACACGAGCGCGTGCGCAACATCGTGGCCTCGCCGCTGACGGGACGGTCGGGCGGGGTCGCCGACGTCGGCGCCCTGGTCTCCGAACTCGACGCGGCGATCCAGGCCGAGCCCGAGCTGGCCGGGTTGCCGGGCCGGTTCCTGTTCGGTCTGGACGACGGGCGCGGCGACATCTCCGGTCTCGGCCCCGACGCCGGGGTGCACATGCTCGACGCCGGCACCGGCGCTCTGCTGCTCGGCGGGTGTGACACCGGGGTACGGATCGACCGCGCCGGCGTGGTGCCCACGCTGATCACCGTGGCCCGCCGGTTCGCGAAGGTGCACGGAAAGGCCTGGCGTGTCGGCGAACTCGACGACCTGGCGCCGCTGCTGGAGGGTTTGACGGCGTCCGGACCAGGTGGGCAGCGGTGGGCCCCGACCGTGCGGCCGCCCGTCGGCTGGATTCCCCAGCGCGACGGCCGTGTAGCGCTGGGCGCCGGGGTGCCGCTGGGTGTGTTGTCCGCGCGCGACGCGCAGTTCCTCGCCGCGATCGAGGCGCCCATCGTGATCACGCCGTGGCGGTCGGTGCTGGTGTTCGACCTCGACGAGGGCGTCGCCGACACCGCGTTGCGGGTGCTCGCGCCGATGGGGCTGGTGTTCGACGAGAACTCACCCTGGCTCGATGTCAGCGCCTGCACCGGCAGTCCCGGATGCGCGAAGTCACTGACCGATGTGCGCGCCGACGCCGCGGCGGCGGCGCAGGAACCGTCGGCAAATCACCGGCACTTCGTGGGCTGTGAGCGGGCCTGCGGCAGCCCGCCCGTCGGGGACGTCCTCGTCGCCACGGAGGACGGATATCGACTGCGCATCGCGTCCCCGTAAGGTTGGCGGGTGCTCGACTACATCCGTGACGCAGCCGAGATCTACCGGCAGTCGTTCGCGACGATCCGCGACGAAGCCGATCTGTCCCGCTTCCCCGCCGACGTCTCGCGCGTGGTGGTCCGGTTGATCCACACCTGCGGCCAGGTCGACGTCACCGACCATGTCGCCTTCACCGGCGACGTCGTCACCAGGACCCACGCCACGCTCGCGGACGGCGCACCGATCCTGTGCGACTCGTCGATGGTGGCCGCGGGCATCACCCGCTCGCGCCTGCCCGCCGACAACGAGGTGGTCTCCCTCGTCGCCGACAGCCGCGCTCCCGAACTCGCGGCCCGTATGGGCACCACGCGTTCGGCCGCCGCGGTCGATCTGTGGGCCGACCGTCTCGGCGGTGCGGTCCTGGCGATCGGCAATGCGCCCACCGCGTTGTTCCGGCTGCTGGAACTGCTCGACGAGGGTGCGCCGACCCCCGCCGCGGTGCTCGGCGGGCCCGTCGGTTTCGTCGGCTCCGCGCAGTCCAAGCAGGAGCTGATCGAGCGCCCGCGGGGAATGTCCTACCTGGTGGTGACGGGCCGTCGGGGCGGCAGCGCGATGGCCGCGGCCGCCGTCAACGCGATTGCGAGTGAGCGGGAATGAGCGAGAACAAGCACGGCACCCTGTACGGCGTCGGACTCGGGCCAGGCGACCCCGAACTGGTGACGGTCAAGGCCGCCCGCGTGATCGGCGAGGCCGACGTGGTGGCCTACCACAGCGCCCGTCACGGCCAGAGCATCGCGCGCGGCATCGCCGAGCCCTACCTGCGGCCGGGTCAGCTCGAGGAGCACCTGGTCTACCCGGTGACCACCGAGACCACCGACCATCCGGGCGGATACGCCGGCGCGATGGAGGATTTCTACGCCGAGGCCGCCGAACGCATCGCGGCCCACCTGCAGGCGGGCCGCGACGTCGCGCTCCTGGCCGAGGGTGACCCGCTGTTCTACAGCTCGTACATGCACATGCACACACGGCTCACCGAACGGTTCGACGCCGTGATCGTGCCGGGCGTGACGTCGGTGAGCGCCGCGTCGGCCGCGACGGGCACTCCCCTGGTGCAGGGCGACGAGGTCCTCACCATCCTGCCCGGCACGCTGCCCGCCGACGAGCTCAAACGCAGGCTGGCCGACACCGACGCCGCGGTGGTGATGAAGCTGGGCCGCTCGTACACCCGTGTGCGCGAGGCGCTTTCGTCGGCCGGGCGCCTGGACGAGGCGTTCTACGTCGAGCGTGCGAGCACCGACCGGCAGAAGGTGGCGCAGGCAGGCGAGGTCGAGTCCGCCAAGGTGCCGTACTTCTCGCTGACCATGGTGCCCGGCGGCATGGCGCGCCAGGAGCAGCGCCCCGAGCGCGGCAGCGTCGTCGTGGTGGGCCTCGGGCCCGGTGACCACGACTGGATGACGCCGCAGAGCCGGCGCGAGCTCGCCGCGGCGACCGATCTCATCGGCTACGGCCCGTACCTCGACCGGGTCGGTCTGCGGCCCGGTCAGCGGCACCATCCCAGTGACAACACCGACGAACCCCAACGCGCACGGCTGGCCTGCACGCTGGCCCAGCAGGGTCACGCCGTCGCGGTGGTGTCCTCGGGTGACCCGGGCGTGTTCGCGATGGCGACCGCGGTGCTCGAAGAGGCCAAGCAGTGGCCCGGTGTCGAGGTGCGCGTCATCCCGGCCATGACGGCCGCGCAGGCTGTGGCCAGCCGGGCCGGCGCACCCCTGGGCCACGACTATGCGGTGATCTCGCTGTCCGACCGGCTCAAGCCGTGGGACGTGATCGTCGAACGGCTCAAGGCGGCCGCCAAGGCCGATCTGGTGCTCGCGATCTACAACCCGGCGTCGAAGACCCGCACGTGGCAGGTGGGCGCCATGCGCGACCTGCTGCTGGAGCACCGCGACCCGAGCACCCCGGTGATCATCGGACGTGCGGTGTCGGGTGCGCGGCCCGGCGAGGGCGAGAGCGTGCGGGTGGTGCGACTGGCCGAACTCGATCCCGCACAGGTCGACATGCGCTGCCTGCTGATCATCGGGTCGTCGCAGACCCAGTGGTACAGCGCCGCGGTCGACGACACCGCCGAGGATCGCGTGTTCACCCCGCGCACCTACCCCGGCTGACGCACGTCGACAATCATTGACTGTTGTCAGTTTCGGGATTAGTGTCCGGCGTCACACCATCTGAGATGGGAGAGCCGTGGTACGCCCGAGCACACCGGTACGGTCGCCGACCGACCGTCGGCAGCCGCAACGCAGCGATCAACGACGCACCGCGATCCTCGAGGCGCTCAACGAACACCTCCAGAAAACCGGTTTCGACGCGCTGAACATCGCCGAGGTGGCACGGCAGGCCGGGGTCGGCCGCTCGGCGTTCTACTTCTACTTCGAGAACAAGGCCGCCGCGGTCGCCGCACTGCTCGAACCCATGCACGAGGCACTGCTGGCGGCCAACAACATCCTGGCCGACCTCACACGCCCGCCGCGCGAACGCATCCGCGCCACCCTCGACGCTGTGCTGCGGACCGCCGAGGACCACCGGTACCTGTTCCAGGCGATGCTGGAGGCCCGCGGCACCAGCGGCGCGGTCCGCGACATGTGGGACGCGGCGCGGGAGTCGTTCGTGCCCACGGTCTCCGCGGTGATCACCGCCGAACGCGAAAGCGGCCGCGCCCCGGACGGTGTCGATCCGAAGGTGCTGGCCTCGCTGCTCATGGAGTTCAACGACCGACTGCTGGAACGGCTCATCATCGGCGGGCCGTTGACCCGCCGACAACTACTGGAAGGTGCCGAAGCGATGTGGATGGGTGCGATCTACGCGAGCGAACCGGAGCAGACGCGATGACCGCGGCGGTCTCGATTCCCGGTCGCCCCGTCGACGTCACGCCGTCCTGGTTGTCGGGCGTGCTGGGCACCGAGGTGGCAACGGCGGCAACCGAACCCATCGGCACCGGGCAGACCGGGGCCACCTACCGGGTCACGGTCACCTATGCGGGTGACTCCGCACTGCCGACGACGTTCGCGATCAAGCTGCCGTCGCAGGACGACACGGTGCGCGACCGCGTCGCGATCGGCTACCGGTCCGAGCATGCGTTCTACACCAGCCTCGCCGGGCAGGTGCGGATCCCGGTCCCCCACTGCTACCACTGCGAGATCGCCGGTGAGGGAGCAGATTTCGTGCTGGTGCTGGCCGACATGGCACCCGCCGAGCAGGGCGATCAGATCGCCGGATGCTCGCCGGCCGAGGCCGCACTGGCGGTGCGCGCGCTGGCCGATCTGCACGGGCCGACGTGGTGTGACCCGCAGTGGGCGAACTTCCCCGGCATCGCGATGCCCAAGCCGGAACCGGATTCGGCCAAGGGCTTCGGCGACATCGCCAAGATGGCCGCCGACATCACGCTCGACAAACTCGGCGACCGGCTCAGCATCGGTGACCGCGAGACCCTCAGCGCGTCGATGTCCGTGGTGACCCCGTGGCTGTTGGCCGAACCGGACCGTTTCGCGGTGCTGCACGGCGACTACCGGCTCGACAACATGCTCTTCGACCCCGACCGCACACGCGTCACCGTGGTCGACTGGCAGACGCTCGGATCGGGCCTGCCCGCACGTGACCTGTCGTACTTCACCGCCACGAGCTTCGACCCGGCCGACCGCGCCGCGGCCGAACGGGATCTGGTCGGCGAGTACCACCGCACGCTGCTGGCGCACGGCGTCACGGGGTACGACCGCGAGACCTGTTGGCGCGATTACCGTCTGGGCATGCTCCAGGCGCCGCTGATCACGGTGCTCGGCTGCGCGTTCGCGTCGTCGACCGATCGCGGCGACGACATGATGGTGGTGATGGCGCAGCGCGGCTGTCAGGCCATCCGCGAACTGGGCACCCTGGACCTCATCGACGCAGCGAGCTGACCCAGTCGCGGGCCTGCTCGACGGTGGTGACGCTGTGCACCCCGGCAGGCAGCGGCGGGCGGTCCACCATGATCACCGCCACCCCGGCCGTCGCCGCGGCGTCCAGTTTGGGCTGTGTCATGTCCCCGCCGCTGTTCTTGGTGACCAGGACGTCGATGTGGTGGTCGCGTAGCAGCGCCAGTTCGCCCTCGTAGTCATACGGCCCGCGCGACAGCAGCAGTTCGTGGCGTGCGGGCAGGGTGTCGGCTTCGGGTTCGGTGACGGCGCGGATCAGAAACCATGCGTCGACGCCGCGGAACGCCGACGTCCCGGAGCGCCCCGTGGTCAGGAACACGCGCGAAAACCCGCGCTGCACCACCACTTCGGCTGCCTCGGTGTCCGAGGCCACCACGATCGCGTCACCCGGCGACCAGGCGGGCCGCGCCAGCACGAGGTGCGGCAGACCCAGTTCGGCGCACACCTGCGCGGCGTGCGTGGTGATGGTCGCGGCGAACGGGTGCGTCGCGTCGACCACGGCGTCGATTCCCTCGTCGCGCAGCCAGCGCCGCATGCCCTCGACCCCACCGAATCCTCCGATACGCACCTGCCCGACCGGCAGCGCCGGATCGGGAACCCGCCCGGCCAGTGAGCTGATCACCTCGATCTCCGGCTGTAAGGGGTGCAGCGCGGCCGCGAGCGCGCGGGCCTCACCGGTGCCTCCGAGCAGCAGAACTCGCATCGTCGCGGTCTCGGTCAATGCCTGCTCCCTCGGCGCCGCGTCGCCGAGTACAGGTAACTGTCGGTGAAACCCTCGGCGGCCAGCACGTCACCCACCACGATCACCGCGGTGCGGGTCACGTCGGCCGCGTGCATCTGCTCGGCGATGTCGGCGAGCGTGCCCCGCAGCACCACCTCCTGCGGCCAGCTCGCGAACGCCACCACGGCACAGGGGGTTTCGGGGCGGTAACCGCCCTCGATCAGTTGGGGGACGATGTTGTCGATCTGCGCGGCGGCCAGGTGCAGCACCAGTGTGGCGCCCGGTGCGGACAGCGTGCGCAGATCCTCGCCTTCGGGCATGGCCGTCGAGAGCGTCGCGACCCGGCTCAACGTCACGGTCTGCGCGACACCTGGCACGGTGAGCTCGCGGCCCAGCGCGGCCGCGACCGCGGCGAAAGCCGGTACACCGGGCACGATCTCGTAGCCGATGCCGAGCGCGTCGAGCCTGCGGCACTGTTCGGCCAGCGCGCTGTAGATCGACGGGTCCCCGGAGTGCAGCCGCGCGACGTCGAGCCCGGCCTCGTCGGCCGCGACGAGTTCGTCGATGATCTGATCGAGGTTCAGCGGTCCGGTGTCGATCACCTTGGCGTCCGGCGGGCACAGCGCGAGCAGATCGTCGGGCATGATCGATCCGGCGTACAGGCACACCTTGCAGGTGCCGAGCAGCCGCTGGCCGCGCACCGTGATGAGATCGGCCGCGCCGGGGCCCGCGCCGATGAAGTAGACCGTCATGCCTTGACCACCGACCACTGGGTCACCGGCAGCGCCGGGCGCCATGCGGTGAAGCCTCCGACGGCCCCACCCTGATAGTGCTGATAGCGCCGCAAATCGCCGCCTTTCTCTGAGTACCACTGGGCGACAACGGCTTCTGATTCCACCGTCACCGCGTTGACCACCAGCCTGCCACCCGTGGACAGCCGGTCGAAGCACGCCTCCAGCACACCCGGCCCGGTCACACCACCACCGATGAAGATCGCCGCGGGTGCGGGCGCGCCGTCGAAGCACTCGGGCGCGGCACCCCGCAGATCCACTCGCACACCGAATGCCTCGACGTTGGCGCGGATGCGGTCGCGCCGCTGCTCGTCTCGCTCGAACGCCACCGCGGTGCAACCGGGTGCGCTTCGGCACCATTCGATCGCGATGCTGCCCGAGCCCGAGCCGACGTCCCACAGCAGTTCACCCGGGCGCGGGCCCAGCGCGGCCAGCGTGACCGCCCGGATCGACTGTTTGGTGATCTGCCCGTCGTGGCTGAACTGTTCGTCGGGCAGCGCGTGGGCCCTGCGGTCCTCAGGCCGGTAGGTGACCGCGACGACGTTGAGGTCGTCGACATCGGGCGCGGGTGCGGCCGACCAGTCGGCCGCGGTGCCGTCGCGGCGGCGCTCACCGGGACCGCCCAACTGCTCCAGCACCGTGAACCCGGAATCCCCGCGGCCGGATTCGGTGAGCAGACGCGCCAGTTCGGTGGGGGTCGACGCGTCCCGCGACAGTACGACCGCCCGGCCGCCGCGGCGCACCGCGGTGTGCGGCGGCGCGGTGACCAGGCTGATGACCTCGGTGTCGGGCACCGTCCATCCCATACGCGCGCACGCCAGCGTCACGCTCGACACGTGCGGCAGCACCCGCACACGGTCCGCGCCGAACAGGCGGATCAGCGTGGCGCCTATGCCGTGGCACAGCGGGTCGCCGCTGGCCACGACGTGCACGTCCCCTCCGAAGTCGTCGAACAGCGTCGGCAGGGCGGGCAGCATCGGCGACGGCCACTCACGACGGTCGGCGGTCACGGTGTCGTCGAGCAGCGCGAGTTGCCGCGGCGCGCCGAACACCACGGTCGCGCGTGCGAGTTCGTCGCGCGACGCCGCCGACAGCCCGGGCATGCCGTCGGCGCCGATGCCGACCACGATGATCAACTTCATCGGTGTCCTCGGCTCTTCGCATGAGCGCTCATCGCGGCATCCTGCGCCAGAGGACCTGCGGCACAAACCTCGTCGTGAAGGCCATCGGGCGGATCACCCACGGCACCCACACCGCGCGCTTGCCCCGCGCGAGCGCCTTGGCCGCGGCATCGGCGACCTGTGCCGGTGTGCTGGCGAACGGCGCGGGCTCCATGCCCTCGGTCATGTGCCCGATGACGAAACCGGGCCGCACGATGAGCACGTGCACGCCCGTGCCGTGCAGCGCGTCGGACAGACCGCAGGCAAACCCGTCGAGCCCGGCCTTGGCCGAACCGTAGACATAATTGGCGCGACGCACGCGCGCCCCGGCGATCGACGAGAACACCACGAGCCTGCCGTGGCCGGCCGTGCGCATGCGCCGGGCGAGTTCGGTGAGCAACCCGACCTGCGCGACGTAGTCGGTGTGCACCACCGCGACCGCGTGCGCGGCGTCGTCCTCGGCGCGGGCCTGATCCCCCAGCACGCCGAACGCCAGCACCGCGGTGTCGATCGGTCCGTGCGCGGATTCGATCTCCTCGACCACGCGGGCGTGTGCGGCGATGTCGTCGGCGTCGAACTCGCAGGTGTGCACCGCGGCCGCACCCGCGTCGCGTACCGCGGCCACCTGGGGTTCGAGCCGGTCGGCGCCGCGCGCGGCCAGCACCACGGTGTTGCCCGGTGCCAGCCGAACCGCCAGTTCGGTGCCGATCTCGCTGCGTCCGCCGAATATGACCACGACACGACGATCCGTGTCAGCCGTGTCTTTCACAGCAGCGATTATCACCTGCGCTAGCGTGGACCCCGATGGCTGCATCACGTGGCAAAGCGACCACCCGGCTCACCACCGACGCGCTGGCGTTCCTCACCGAACGTCATCTCGCGATGCTGACCACGCTGCGCTCGGACGGCTCGCCGCACGTCGTGGCCGTCGGATTCACGTTCGACCCCAAGACCCACATCGCCCGCGTCATCACCACGGGCGGGTCGCAGAAGGCCGTCAACGCCCAGGAGCGCGGCGTTGCGGTGCTCAGCCAGGTCGACGGCGCGCGCTGGCTGTCACTGGAGGGCAAATCCACCGTGAGCTCGGATCCGGACGCGGTCCGCGACGCCGAGCTGCGGTACGCGCAGCGTTACCGCACGCCGCGGGTCAACCCGCGGCGCGTGGTGATCGAGGTGCGGATCGAGCGCGTTCTGGGGTCCTCGGAGCTGCTGGACCGCAGCTGATCACCGCACCGGCACCACGACGAGGTCGTGCGGCTGGTTGTTGACCGACTGCGCGCCGTCCTCGGTGACGATCACGATGTCCTCGATGCGCGCACCCCACTGGCCCGGGAAGTACACGCCGGGCTCGACGCTGAACGCCATGCCCCGCTCCAGCGGCAGGTTGTTGCCGGCCACGATGTAGGGCTCCTCGTGCACCGACAGGCCGATGCCGTGCCCGGTGCGGTGCACGAACGCCTCGGCGAGACCTTCTGCGGCCAGCACGTCACGCGCAGCGGCGTCGACCTGCTCGGCCGTCACACCCGGGCGCACGGCGGCGACCGCGGCCTGCTGGGCCTGCTGCAGCAGCGCGTAGCGGCGCGCCACCTCGGGGTCGGGTTCGCCGATGCTGTAGGTGCGGGTGCAGTCCGAGTTGTACCCGGGTTCGTACGGCCCGCCGATGTCGACCACCACGATGTCGCCTACCCGCAGTTCACGGTCGGAGCATTCGTGGTGCGGGTCGGCGCCGTTGGGGCCGGAGCCGACGATGATGAACGCGGCCTCCGAATGCCCTTCGGCGACAATCGCTTCGGCGATGTCGGCGGCGACGTCGGCTTCCGTGCGGCCCGGGACCAGGAACTCCGGGACGCGTGCGTGCACGCGGTCGATCGCGGCGCCTGCCTTGCGCAGCGCGTCGATCTCGGCGTCGTCCTTGATCATCCGCAGCCGTCGCAGCACGTCGGTGGCCAGCACCGGCACCACGCCGAGCAGGTCGGCCAGCGGCAGCAGGTGCAGGGCGGGCATGGCATCCGTGACGGCGGCGTTGCGGCCGGGGCCGCCGAGCGCCTCGACCACCATCGCGTACGGATTCTCGCCGTCCACCCAATCCCGCACGGCCACACCCAGATCGGTGACAGCCGACTCTTTGAGGGAGGCCAGTTCCAGGCGCGGCACCACGATGGTGGGGTCGCCGTCGGCAGGCAGGACCAGTGCGGTCAGCCGCTCGAAGGTCTGGGCCCGAGAGCCCACCAGATAGCGCAGGTCATAGCCGGGGGTGATGACCAGCCCGGCGAGCCCCGCATCGCCCGCGGCCTGCGCGGCGGTCTGCAGGCGCTGGGCGTAGACGTCGGTGCTGAATCGGCTGATGGTCATGACGTCGAGGCTAATCGGGCCGCTGATAGGTTGCGACCTCGACCAGATTGCCGTCGGGATCGCGGCAATAGTGCGAGGTCATGGGCCCCAGCGCGCCGGTCTTGGGCACCGGGCCCTCGGTGATCTCGACGCCGCAGACCCGCAGGTGTGCGCCGACGTCCTCCGCGCTGCACTCGGCGATGAAACACAGGTCGAGTGATCCGGGGGCGTCGACGACCCCGGTGGGCCAGTTGGGCGCGCCGGTGGGCCGCACGTTGATCTTCTGGTCGGCATCACCGGGGAATCGCAGCGCGATGCGGCCGTCGCCGAAGATCTCCTCGGTCATGCCCAGCACGCGGACGTAGAAATCAACGGTGGCCTCGACGTCGCGACAGTTCAGCACGACATGGTCGATGCGGTTGACGGCGAAGGTCATGATTCACGATACGTGGGACCGCGACTGTCCCTGCCGTGGTGTGTGACATCGACGTCGAGGTAGCCTCACCGGATGCGCTGCCGGAGGTTCGATTGACCGCCCCGATCCTGCTGCTCGACGGTGCCAGCATGTGGTTCCGTTCGTATTTCGGTGTGCCCTCGTCGATCAAGGCGCCCGACGGCCGGCCCGTCAACGCCGTGCGCGGGTTCCTCGACGCGATCTCCACACTGGTGACGCGCGAGAAGCCGCGCCGGCTGGTGGTGTGCCGCGACGACGACTGGCGCCCGCAGTGGCGCGTGGATCTGATCCCGTCGTACAAGGCGCACCGGGTCGCCGAACCGGAGCCCGACGGCGTGCCGGACATCGAGGAGGTTCCCGACGACCTCACGCCGCAGGTCGACATGATCCTGGAACTGCTTGACGCGTTCGGCATTCCGACCGCGGGCGCGGCGGGTTTCGAGGCCGACGACGTGCTGGGCACGCTCTCGGCCCGCGAGGAACGCGATCCGGTGGTGGTGGTCAGCGGGGACCGTGACCTGCTTCAGCTCGTGCGTGACGAGCCGGCGCCGCAGGTGCGCGTGCTCTATCTGGGCCGCGGGCTGGCGAAGGCCACCAAGTGGGGTCCGGCCGAAGTGGCTGAGCAGTACGGGGTTCCGCTCGATCGGGCCGGCACAGCGTATGCCGAACTGGCGCTGCTGCGCGGTGACCCGTCCGACGGACTGCCCGGGGTGGCCGGGATCGGAGAGAAGACCGCAGCGTCCCTGCTGGCCAAGCACGGCTCGCTGCAGAACATCCTGGACGCGGCGCACGACCCGAAATCGGGTCTGTCCAAGGCACATCGCACCAAGCTGCTCGGCGCCGTCGACTACATCGCGGCGGCCGAGACCGTGGTGCGGGTGGCAACCGATGCGCCCGTGACGTTTTCGACGCCGACGGACACCCTGCCGCTGGCCGCCGGCGACCCGGCACGGGTCGCCGAACTGGCCGCGGCGTACGGGGTGTCCTCGTCGATCAGCCGGTTGCAGACCGCACTGGACCAGCTGCCCGACTGATCCGGTCTACTTCGGCCGGCCGACCTCGTAGGTGCCGTCGTCGTTCTGGAACGTCACGGTGACCTGACGCTTGGTGCCGTCGATGCTCACCTCGCAGGTGAAGGTGTCGCCCTTCTTCACCACGGGGTTCTTGCCGCCGTTGCACTTGACGTCCTTGACGTTCTTGGCGCCGTAGCCGTTGGTCTCGTCGGTGAGGATCTGCTGAACCCCGGTCTGGGCCTTGTCGATATCGAGTTCGGTGGTCACGGCCCATCCGGGAACCCAGAAGAACAGGACCGCGAGCACGATGAGCACCAGTGCGGCGGCACCGAGGCCACCGAAGAGCAGCAGCGACTTCTTGGACCCGTCAGCGCTTCCCGGTGGAGTGTAGGGCCCGAACTGACCGGGCTGACCGTACTGACCGGGCTGGCCGGGCTGGCCGGGCTGGCCGTACTGCCCCGGCTGGCCGTACTGCGGTTGCTGACCGTACTGACCGGGCTGCGGGTACTGGCCCGGCTGACCGTACTGACCCGGCTGGCCCGGCTGGCCGTACTGCCCCGGCTGGCCGTACTGCGGTTGCTGACCGTACGGCGGCTGCTGGCCGAACTGCTCGGGCGACGGGTAACCCTGTTGCGGCTGACCGTAACCGGGCTGAGCCGGAGGCTGGTACTGCGGATACTGCGGCTGCGGCTGCTGCGTGTAGGCCGGCGGCTGCCACGCCGGATTGTGGGTGGTGGGCTCCTCGGTACCGCCGGTCGGCGGCTGCCACGCCTCGCCGCCCGCCGGCTGATCCCGGCCGGGCTCGGGTTGCTGACCGGGCCACGGCTGCGCTGGGTCAGATCCCTGCGGTCCGCTCACTTTTTCTCCTTGGTCCTGTTCGCTGTCACCGTTGCCACACACTACCCCGCATCAACAGCGACGACGCCGCGCCGGACGTCGTTGATCGCGCGTTTCGCGGTATTGCGCAGCGCCGGGGTGGGGGCCGCGTTGCGCACCTGGTCGAGCAGATCGAGCACCTGACGGCACCACCGCACGAAATCCCCTGCCGACAGCGGAGAACCGGTCCCGGTGATGTCGGACGCGGCGAGGGCCGACGCGAGATCGCCCGTGGTGGCCCAGCGGTACACCGCCGTCACGAACCCCTCGTCGGGTTCACGGCCGGGCGCGATGCGGTGCCGCTGCTCGTCGCTGCGCAGCGCGGCCGACAGCCGCCGGGTGCGTACCAGCGCCTGCCGCAGCCCCGCGGTGGGCACGTCCGTTCCTGCCGGGACACCCTGCGCGTCGCCGCGGGACTCGTACAGCACGGCCGAGAGTACACCCGCGAGTTCGGCGGGTTCCAGCCCGTCCCACGCCCCGGCCCGCAGGCATTCGGCCACCAGCAGGTCGCTTTCGCTGTAGATGCGCGCCAGCAACCGGCCCGCGTCGGTGACCCGCGGTTGGCCCGCATGGTCCCCGTCGCCGGCCTCGATGTAGCCGCGTTCGCTGAGCAGCGCCACGATGCGGTCGAACGTGCGGGCCAGCGAGTTGGTCGCCGCGTTGACCTTCTGCTGGATCTGGAGGTTGTCGCGTTCGATCCGCAGATAGCGTTCGGCGATACGCACCTGCTCCTCGCGGTCGGGCAGTTTGTGGACCGGATGGCTGCGCAGACGCTCACGCAGACCGGCCAGTTCCGGATCGACGTCACGTTCGGGTGCACCGCGGTTCGACCGGCGCGACGGCACCAGGCCCGCGGCCGCCGACCGCAACGCCGACGCCAGATCCTTGCGCACCCGGGGCTGGCGGTGCTCGACGCGTTTCGGCAGTGACATCGAGCCCAGCGGCGCCGACGCGCCCGAATAGTCGGCCGACGAGATCCGGCCCGCCCATTTGTGTTCGGTGAGCACCAGCGGCCTGGGGTCGTCGCGGTCCTGCGCGGCCTCCAGGACGACAGCGAGCCCACCCCGGCGCCCGTGCGTGATGGTGATGATGTCGCCCTTGCGCAGATCCGCCAGCGCGTCGGTCGCCGCCCTGCGCCGCTGCAGCCGCGACGCCCGCGACTGCGCGCGTTCGCGCTCGCCGATCTTGGCGCGCAGACGTGCGTAATCGATGACCGCCGAGTCCTTTCCGCCGATCTCGGCGGCCAGTTCGCCGAGCATGCGCTCGCCGCGGCGGATACCCCGCACCAGACCGACCACCGAACGGTCGGCCTGGTACTGCGCGAACGAGCGCTCCAGGAGTTCGTGCGCCTGCTGCGGTCCCATGTGCTGCACCAGGTTGATCGTCATGTTGTACGACGGCGCGAACGAACTGCGCAGTGGGAACGTGCGGGTGGACGCCAACCCCGCGACCTCGGCGGGTTCGGCCGTGCTGTCGTCGGGACGCCACAGCACGACGGCGTGGCCCTCCACGTCGATACCGCGGCGCCCGGCCCGCCCGGTCAACTGCGTGTACTCCCCCGGCGTCAACGGCAGATGCTGCTCGCCGTTGAACTTCACCAGGCGCTCCAGCACGACGGTCCGTGCGGGCATGTTGATCCCGAGCGCCAGTGTCTCGGTGGCGAAGACCGCCTTGACCAGCCCGGCGGTGAACAGTTCCTCGACGGTGTGGCGGAACGTCGGCAGCATGCCGGCGTGGTGGGCGGCCAGGCCGCGCAGCAGTCCCTCACGCCACTCGTGGTAGTCGAGCACGATCAGGTCGGACTCGTTGAGATCGGAGCAGCGGCGGTCCACGATCTCGGCGATGCGGGCGCGCTCCTCTCTGGTGGTCAGCCGCAACGACGACCGAAGGCACTGCTTGACCGCGGCGTCGCATCCGGCGCGCGAGAACACGAACGTGATGGCAGGCAGCAGACCCGCGTCGTCGAGCGCGGTGATCACCTCGGGGCGGCCCGGCGGCCGGTAGAACTGGGGCCTGCCGCCGCGCCCGCGACCGCGTGGCTGCCAGTCCATCAGCCGGTCGGCCTCGCGGCGATGACTGATGTGGCGCAACAACTCTGGGTCGACGAGCGTCGACGACGAACGTTCGAACAGGTCGAACAGGCGCTTGCCGACCATCATGTGCTGCGACAGCGGCACCGGCCGGTGTTCGTCCACCACCACCGTGGTGTCGCCGCGCACCGTCTGGATCCAGCCGCCGAACTCCTCGGCATTGCTCACCGTGGCCGACAGGCTCACCAGCAGCACCTCGTCGGGCAGGTGCAGGATGACCTCTTCCCACACCGCCCCGCGCATGCGGTCGGCCAGGAAGTGCACCTCGTCCATCACCACGTAGGAAAGCCCATGCAGTGCCTGCGAGTTGGCGTACAGCATGTTGCGCAGCACCTCGGTGGTCATCACCACCACGTCGGCATCGCCGTTGATGGACTGGTCGCCCGTGAGCAGCCCGATCTTCTCGGCGCCGTACCGGGCCACCAGATCGTTGTGTTTCTGGTTGCTCAGCGCCTTGATCGGGGTGGTGTAGAAGCATTTGCCACCCGATGCGAGCGCGAGGTGCACAGCGAACTCGCCGACGATGGTCTTGCCCGCGCCGGTCGGCGCGCAGACCAGCACGCCGTGGCCGTTCTCCAACGCCTGGCAGGCACGCACCTGGAAGTCGTCGAGGGTGAACGGCAGCTGCGCGGTGAACGCGGTCAGCTGATCAGGGCGGCCCTCAGGTGGCATCTTCATCGACCGTGGCGCGCCCCGCCGTCGTACCGGACACCGGGGCCGGCGGCTCGATCGGTTCCACCGAGCCGATGTCGGCGGCCTCGTCCTCGGGCACCTCCATGGCCGCGCGGCGGGCCTTCCTGCGGTCGTTGAGCCGCGCGATCTGGATCGCGAACTCCAGCAGCACCGTCAGCGCGCACGCCAGCGCGAGCATCGAGAACGGATCGGAGCCGGGCGTGGCGAACGCCGCGAACACGAACAAGCCGAAGATCAGCCCACGCCGCCAGGCTGAGAGCCGTTCGTAGGTCAGGATGCCGACCAGGTTGAGCATGATGATCAGCAGCGGGAATTCGAAGCTGATCCCGAACACCAGCAGCAGGTTGATCAGGAACCCGAAGTACTGGTCGCCCGACAGCGCGGTGACCTGCACGTCGCTGCCGACGGTCAGCAGGAAGCTCAACGCCTTCGACAGCACCACGTAGGCCAGCACCGCACCGGAGATGAACAGCATCGCGCCGAAGCTCACGAACGCCATCGCGAAGCGGCGTTCCTTCTTGTAGAGGCCGGGCGTGATGAACGCCCACAGCTGGTACAGCCACACCGGGCACGCGAGCACCACACCGGCCGCGAGCGCGACCTTCAACCGCAGCATGAACTGGTCGAACGGCGCGGTGGCGAGCAGGCGGCACTCACCGTCGGGGGCGATGCTCGCGCGCGCGGAGTCGGGCAGCGAGCAGTAGGGGCCGCGCAACCACTCGCCGAGGCTGTGGAAGCCGAAGACTCCGTGGGTGTACCAGATGAATCCGATGATCGTGGTCAGCACGACGGCCGCGACCGAGATCAGCAGGCGGTTGCGAAGCTCGTGGAGGTGGTCGACCAGCGACATGGTGCCGTCGGGATTGACCCGTGAACGGCGGCGCCGGGGATCGAGCTTCTTGAAGATGCCGGGGGTCTGCACAGGCTTGGTGTGAAAGGCGTGAGCGAGCCGCTATCCGCCCGCGCGGATCACCGCGGGGCGGATTCGTCGGCCGCGATCAGGCCGTGTGCCGGTCCGTGGACTGTTGCTCGGGTGCAGTCGTGTCGACGCGCTCGGAGGCAATCGGGGTGGCCGGCTTGGGCTCGTCCCCTTTGGACTCGGCTTGCATCTCCTTGATCTCCGACTTGAAGATCCGCATCGACTTACCGAGCGAACGCGCGGCGTCCGGCAGCTTCTTCGCGCCGAACAGCAGTACGAACACTGCGATGACAATGACCCAGTGCCAGGGTTGTAGACCACCCAATTTGGTTACCTCCAGAACGTCGGTGCTGAGTCTACCCGTGTGTGGCGGCTTCGTCGGCCCCGTCGGCTTCGTCATACGCAACGGCATAGGCCTGCAACGCGGCTTCGGCGGCCTGCCGGACCCGGGTCGCCAGGGATTCGGGTGCCAGCACCTGCACTTCGGCGCCGAAACCGAGGATGAACCGCGCCATCCAGTCCTCCGACGCATACGTCATCGTCGCCTCACAGGATCCGTCCGGCCGCTCGGTGATGTCGCGCAGCGGGTAGTAGTCGAACATCCACGCCGCGGCCGCGCCGATGAGAAGCGTGGCCGACGGCAGTGACGGGTCGGCATCGAACAACGACGTGTCGGGGCCTGCCGCCACCGCGGGCGGCGGCGGGGCCGCGGGATCGTCGAGCAGTTGGGCGTCGACGATGCGGTCGAAACGGAACAGTCGCACGGCCTCGGCGCTGCGGCACCACGCCTCCAGGTAGCTGTTGTCGCCCACGAGCACCACCCGGATCGGGTCGACGGTGCGGGTGGCCAGCGAATCGCGCGAGGCCGAGTAGTACTCCAGGGTCAGCGCCCGGTTCTCGCGCACGGCCGTGCGCACCGTCGCGGCCGCGCCGGGCTCGGCGGAGGTGTCCTCGGTGATGCCCTCGACGACGGCGCGCTGGCTGCCGACCGCGGATTCGATCTTGGCGATCGCGCTGCGCGCCGCCTCGGGGTCGACCATGCCGGGCACGTCGACCAGCGCGCGCAGCGCCACGAGGATGCCGGTCGCCTCGGTCGAGGTCAGCCGCAGCGGATGATCCACGCCTGCGGAGAACGTCACCTCGATGGTGTCGCCGACGAAGTCGAAGTCGATGAGGTCGCCGGGGCTGTAGCCGGGCAGTCCGCACATCCACAGCTGGTCGAGGTCGGCGTCGAGTTGCTTGCCCGTCACGCCGAGGGCCGCAGCCGCCTCGGCGCGCGTGACCTTCGGGTTGGCCTGGAAGTACGGGACCATGTTCAACAGCCGCACCAGTCGCGTCGACACCTGACTCATCGTTCCCCTCCCGCGGCGTGTGCCCGCAGGCGCTCCACCACGTCATCGCGCAACGACGACGGTTCCAGCGCGACCGCGTCGCTGCCGTAGCTCGCGATCTCCCTGGCCAGCCGGTCCCACGTGCCGATGTCGACGGTGATCTCCTCCCCCGCGCGTCCGCCGATTGTCCGCGGTGTGCTGGTCACGGCCTGGCGTCGCAGCGCGGTCGCCCGGCCGCCGGCGATCCAGATCCGAGCCCGCTCACCCGTGGGCTGTTCGGCGACGGCGCGGCGCACGATGTCGCGCAGGTTGACGTCCTGGGGTTTCTGCACTGCCCCTGCCGGGCCGATCGGCCGGGCCGCGGCGCTGATGCGTGACAGCCGGAAGGTTCTGGTGTCGTTGCGGTCGCGGTCGTGGCCGACGAGGTACCAGCGGCCGCGATGGGTCACCACGCCCCACGGTTCGACCGTGCGGGTGGTGTAGTCGGCGCTGCGCGACGGCCGGTGCTCGAACTGCACGGCCCGTCCCTCGTCGATCGCCGACAGCAGGCTCTGCAGCACCTCCTCGGAGCCGCGAACCCCCGGCAGGGTCGCGGTCGAGGCGATCGCGACGCCCACCCCGTCGGCGTCCACGTCGACTCCCGCGGCGCGCAATTTCAGCACGGCGTTCTGTGTCGCGGTGACGAGTTCCGGGGACTGCCACAGCTGGGTCGCCACGGCCACCGCGGCCGCTTCGTCGGCCGTCAGCCCGATGGGCGGCAGCGCGTAGGAATCCCGGTTGATGCGGTAGCCCTCGGTGGAGTCCCACTTGGACACCCGGCCGGTTTCCAGCGGGATGCCGAGATCGCGCAACTCGTTCTTGTCCCGCTCGAACATCCGCGAGAACGCCTCGTCACTGGGGCTGTCGGCGTAGCCGGCAACCGTGGTGCGGATCTTCTCTGCGGGCAGGTAGGTCCTGGTGGACAACAAGGCGATGACAAGGTTCATCAACCGCTCGACTTTGGAGACCGCCACCGGGTCAGCTTAAGGCTCACATACTGGCGATCAGCCGCTTGACTCGCTCGTCGACCGACCGGAATGGATCTTTGCAGAGCACGGTGCGCTGAGCCTGGTCGTTCAGCTTGAGGTGCACCCAGTCGACGGTGAAGTCGCGGCCTGCTTCCTGTGCGGCGCTGATGAACTCGCCGCGCAGTTTGGCGCGCGTGGTCTGCGGCGGTGTGGTGACCGCTGCGTCGATCTCCTCGTCGGTGGTGATACGCGCGGCCAGACCCTTGCGCTGGAGCAGGTCGAACACGCCGCGGCCCCGCTTGATGTCGTGGTAGGCCAGGTCGAGCTGGCTGATCTTCGGGTCGGACAGCTCCATGTTGTAGCGGTCCTGGTAGCGCTGGAACAGCTTGCGCTTGATCACCCAGTCGATCTCGGTGTCGACCTTCGCGAAGTCCTGGCTCTCCACCGCGTCGAGCTGGCGGCCCCACAGGTCGACGACCTGCTCGATCTGCGTGTTGGGCTCGCGGGATTGCAGGTACTCGACGGCGCGGCTGTAGTACTCGCGCTGGATGTCCAGGGCACTGGCCTGCCTGCCGCCTGCCAGCCGCACCGGGCGCCGCCCGGTGAGATCGTGGCTGACCTCGCGGATCGCGCGGATCGGGTTGTCCAGCGAGAAGTCGCGGAACGGCACGCCCGCCTCGATCATCTCCAGCACCAGCGAGGCCGTGCCCACCTTGAGCATCGTGGTGGCCTCGCACATGTTGGAGTCACCGACGATGACGTGCAGGCGCCGGTACTTCTCGGCATCGGCATGCGGTTCGTCGCGCGTGTTGATGATGGGGCGTGACCGGGTGGTCGCCGAGGAGACGCCCTCCCAGATGTGTTCGGCGCGCTGGCTCAGGCAGAACGTCGCGGCTTTCGGCGTCTGCAGCACCTTGCCTGCGCCGCAGATCAGCTGGCGCGTCACCAGGAACGGCAGCAGCACGTCGGAGATCCGGGAGAACTCACCCGCCCGCACGATCAGATAGTTCTCGTGGCAGCCGTAGGAGTTGCCCGCCGAGTCGGTGTTGTTCTTGAACAGGTAGATGTCGCCGCCGATGCCCTCGTCGGCCAGGCGCTGCTCGGCGTCGATCAGCAGGTCTTCGAGAACGCGCTCGCCGGCACGGTCGTGCGTCACCAGCTGTATCAGGTTGTCGCATTCCGCGGTCGCGTACTCGGGGTGGCTGCCCACGTCGAGATACAATCGGGCGCCGTTGCGGAGGAAGACGTTGGAACTGCGGCCCCACGACACGACCCGCCGGAACAGATAGCGGGCAACCTCGTCGGGACTGAGCCGGCGATGGCCATGGAACGTGCAGGTCACACCGAATTCAGTCTCGATGCCCATGATTCGTCGCTGCACAACATCGAGCTTACGGGTTGCTGCACGGTATCGGTGGGCAAGCAGAACTTTGCGCGCGCCATATCCGGCCGATTCGGCGCCGTATCCCCCTCTGCGCGGGGGCGATCCGCGAACCCGGCACATCGATCCGGCAACCGGATGAGAATTGACCGATGTCGTTGCGCAGCGCACCGGTGGACGGGTTCCGACTGGCCTTCGACCGACACGGGATCCGCGGCGGTCCCCCGGTGGTCCTGCTGCACGGCTGGCCCGGAACCCGGCGCGACCACCGCCACGTCGTCCCCCTGCTGACCGACGTCGCCGACGTGATCGTGCCCGATCTGCGCGGGTTCGGCGGTTCGGACAAGCATGCGGTGTCGGTCCAGCACTTCTACAGTGCTAGCGCGCAGGCCGCGAGCATCGTTGGCCTCGTCAACGAACTCGGTCTCACGGGCGTGGTCCTGGCCGGCTACGACGTCGGCAGCCGCGTCGCGCAGGGCGTCGCGCGCATGCACCCGCACCTCGTCAAGGCGCTCGTGCTGTCGCCGCCACTGCCGGGCGTCGGCGACCGGGTGCTCAGCCCGCACGCCATCCACGAGTACTGGTACCAGGCGTTTCACCAGCTGCCCATCGCCGAGCGGATGATCGACGGCAATCCCGACGCGGTGCGCGAGTACGTGCGGCATTTCTGGGACCACTGGTCGGGCCCGGGCTTCCGCCTCGCCGAGGACGAGCTGGACCGCCTCGTCGCGGACTACGCCCTTCCGGGATCGTTCACGGCGTCCCTCGGGTGGTACCGCGCGGGGGCGGGCACCGTGGCGCAGTCGCTGGCCGAGCTGCCGCCGGACCGCGCGGTCAAGATTCACCCGACAACCGATGTGCTGTGGCCACAACACGATCCGCTGTTCCCGCTGGAGTGGGCCGACCGCCTCGAGCACTACTTCGTCGACGTGCGCCTGCACACCGCCGAGCACGCCGGGCACTTCACGCCGCTGGAGTGCCCTGACGAGTTCGCCGCGCTGATCCGCGGCGCCCTCGGCCGGGCGCCAAATTAACGTGCGCGACACGCCGGAATTGCGTGCCTTGCAGCACATTCTGGCCGGCACACGCTGAGATACCCGGTATGCCACTCACCCAGAAGCGGGCGGCCGCGCTGCTTGCCGCCGGTCTGATCGCGGTGCCGCTTGTGCCGTCGCTCCTCGTCGAGGTCAGCCCGGCCGACGACTGGCTCGAACTCGAAGGCGAACAGGAGGTGATCGTGGTCAGCGCCGACGGCGCGGCGATCGCGATGACCCCGCCACCCGGGTGGCAGTACCGCGACGCCGGTGGCGACCGTGCGCAACTGCGCACCGACGACGGGTCCGCGGTGGTCGTCGAGGTCGTCGACCTCGACGGACGCGACGCCGACGCGGTCACGGAGCGGCTCATCCGCCGCGGCCGTGTCGGTGGCAGCAACGCGGCGCTCACACCCGGCACGGTCTCCACGGGCGACGGATCGCTGACCGGGCGCCCCTGCGCGGTGGTCGTCGAGGACCTGTCGGGGTCGTGCGCGTTCCTCTCCGACGGCGACGTCCTGGTGTCGGTGGTGGCGATCGGCACCGCGGACCGGCCCGCACCCGTCCTCGACGACGTTCTCGACTCGATCACCCGGAGTGACTCATGACCACGACAACTCTCGCCCGCCCCGCGACGCGCACGGCCGTGCTGTACCGACCCGGGTCGGCGGTGTTCTGGGTGTTCGTGATCGCGCTGGCCGCGGGCGCGTTCGCCCTGCTCAACCAGGAGGGTTCGGCGATCCACGAGACGCTGGACGCCAACCTGGCCCTCGCACCGTTCTGGGTGGCGTTCGTGGCGTTCATGGTGTGGTTGCTGCTGCGCTTCGACCCGTTCCGCGCCATGCGGCCCTACCCGCAGGTCCTGGTCGCAGGCGCCGTGCTGGGCGCGACCGTCGCGGTGCCCATGGCGATCACCGGCAACACCTCACTCGAGGCGTTGTGGGGACTGGTGTTCAGTCCGGAGGTCGTGGCGAACTGGGGCCCGTCGCTGTGCGCGCCGATCATCGAGGAAGCCTCGAAACTGATGTGCGCCCTGGTGCTGCTGGTGTTGTGCGCATCGGTCGTCACCCGCATCGCGCACGCACTGCTGATCGGCATGTTCGTCGGCCTCGGTTTCGACCTCATGGAGGATCTCGGTTACGCCAGCAGCAGCGCGATCCTGAGCCTGGACTCCGATCTCTCGGGCGCGGGTACGTCACTTCTGGTGCGCGCGTTCACGGCTGTGCCCGCGCACTGGTCCTACACGTCGCTGACCGCCGTGGGCGCACTTTTGCTGCTGCCGTCGTTCGCCGGGCGCCGCGACTGGCCCGCCGCGCGCCGGATCCCGGTGGCCGTGGGGCTGCTGCTGGCCGGCCCGCTCATGCACTTCGTCTGGGACGCACCGCTTCCCGACGACTACGACGGCCCGCTCACGCTCGTCAAACTGGTCGGCAGCCTCGTGTTCTACCTGGTGATCGTGTTCGCGCTGCTGCCGTTCGAGCGCCGATGGGTCACCGCGCGCATTGCCGACGGTCGCGACAGCGGTTGGCTGTCAGACGTTTCCGCCGACGTGCTGGACTCGCTGCCGACGCGGCGGCAGCGCCGTGCGCTGCGCAAGGCCGCCCGCAAGAGTGGCGGCCGCAAGACCGCCAAGGCCGTCGCAACGCAGCAGGACGCGGCCCTGGATCTCATCCAGACCGCGTCCTGACGCGACTATTCGGTGGGTTTGTCGCCTGAGTCCGCCTGCTGCGGCTGCTCGGGCAGCAGAGCCTCCAGCGCCGCGCCGGTGATCCGGCGGAACGCCCGGCGTGGCCGGCCCGCGTCGAGGATCGCGACCTCGAGCGTCGACGGGCCCAGCGAACGTGGTTCGGCGCCCTCTGCGCTCGCGGACAACGCCTTGACCGCGATCTCCACGGCGTCCTGCAGGCTCGCGTTCTCGGTGTAGGACTCGTTGAGCGCCGCGATGATCGGCTCGGTCGTGCCGCCCATGACCACGAAGTGCGGCTCGTCGGCGATCGACCCGTCGTAGGTGATGCGGTAGAGCTCCGGCGCCTTGGTCTCGCCGTAGTGCGCCACCTCGGCCACGCACAGCTCGACCTCGTACGGCTTGGCCTGTTCGGTGAAGATCGTGCCGAGCGTCTGCGCGTACACATTGGCCAGCTGTCGGCCCGTCACGTCGCGACGGTCGTAGGCGTAGCCGCGCGTGTCTGCGAACTGGATGCCGCCGCGGCGCAGGTTGTCGAACTCGTTGAACCGGCCCACGGCGGCGAAGCCGACCCGGTCGTAGAGCTCACTGACCTTCTGCAGCGACCGCGACGGGTTCTCCGCGACGAACAGGACACCCTCGGAGTACGCGAGCGCCACCACGCTGCGGCCCCTGGCGATACCTTTGCGGGCGAGCTCGGAACGCTCGCGCATCGCCTGTTCGGGCGATATGAAGTACGGGAAGCTCACGAATCTCCTCGCGCATCAATGCCACGGCGGGCGTCGGGCCCGAAAGTGTCGGTACGGGAGCGGCTTTCGATGACCTCGCGGGCCAGTTCGGCGATCCGCGTCTCGGGGACCTCCTCGGCCCCTTCGGCGCCGATCGTCACCGCCGTCGGGTAGATGCCGCGCACCAGGTCGGGTCCGCCGGTCGCCGAGTCGTCGTCGGCCGCGTCGTAGAGCGCCTCGACGGCGACCTTGAGAGCCGAATCCGCGTCGGACACCTGCGAATACAGCTTCTTCATCGACGACTTGGCGAAGATCGAGCCCGAGCCCACCGACTGGTAGCCCTCTTCCTCGATGTTCCAACCGCCCGCGGCGTCGAACGACACGATGCGTCCCGCGCCCTCGGGGTGGGGATCGTCGAGGTCGTAGCCCACCAGCAGCGGCAGCGCCACGAAGCCCTGCAGTGCCGCACCAAGATTGCCGCGCACCATGATCGCCAGCCGGTTGACCTTGCCGCGGAACGTCAGCGGGACGCCCTCGAGCTTCTCGTAGTGCTCGAGTTCCACGGCGTACAGGCGCGCGAACTCCACGGCGATGGCCGCGGTGCCCGCGATGCCCGTCGCGGTGTAGTCGTCGGTGATGTACACCTTCTGCACATCGCGGCCCGCGATCATGTTGCCCTGCGTCGATCGGCGGTCACCCGCGATCAGCACACCGCCCGGGTACTTCAGCGCGACGATGGTCGTGCCGTGCGGCACGGCGTCGGTCGGGCCGACCGGGGTGGTCCCGTAGGCGACTCGATTGACCGGCAACAGCTCCGGGGCCTGCCTGCTGAGCAGTTCGGAGAACGAGGACAGGTCCACGGGGACAGACGGTATTCCGGTTGTGTTGAGGGTGGGTTGGGGAAAGGACTGATTATCGCGCCAGGTCACTGGCCGCCCTTTTGCACGTATGCGCGCACGAAGTCTTCGGCGTTCTCCTCGAGGACGTCGTCGATCTCATCCAGCAGGTCGTCGGTCTCTTCGGTGAGTTTCTCGCGACGCTCCTGGCCGGCAGCCGAAGCACCGGGGAGATCGTCGTCCTCTCCGCCGCCACCGCCACGCTTGGTCTGCTCCTGAGCCATCGCTGCCTCCTGCAATTGTCTTCGGCGGGCCCACAACTGCCCTGCCGGTCCTTCCACAGTACCGGTCGACACCCGGATTGCCCGGGATAGCGCACCGACTCGGAAATTCAGTTGGTGAGTTGCTCCACGAGTTCGACGGCGCTGTCCACGGAATCCAGCAACGCGCCCACATGTGCCTTGCTCCCGCGCAGGGGCTCCAGGGTCGGTATCCGGACGAGCGAATCGCCCCCGAGGTCGAAGATCACCGAGTCCCAGCTGGCCGCGGCGATGTCGGCCCCGAACCGGCGCAGGCACTCCCCGCGGAAGTATGCGCGCGTGTCGGTGGGCGGGTTCTCGACCGCGTCGAGCACTTGCTGCTCGGTGACCAGCCGCTTCATCGAGCCGCGCGCCACCAGGCGGTTGTACAGCCCCTTGTCGAGCCGCACATCCGAATACTGCAAATCGACCAGATGGAGTCGAGGCGCCTGCCAGGTGAGGTTTTCCCGCTGGCGGAACCCCTCCAGCAACCTCAGTTTGGCGGGCCAGTCGAGGATCTCGGCGCACTCCATCGGATCGCGTTCCAGCAGATCGAGCACATTTGCCCAGGTCTCGATGACGTGGCTGGCCCGCGGGTCGGGATCCCGGCTGTCGACGAGCTTGGCGACACGGTCGAGGTAGATGCGTTGCAGCGCAAGTGCGGTCAGCTCGCGGCCGTCGGCCAGCGCGACGGTGGCGCGCAGCGACGGGTCGCGGCTGATCACGTGGACCGCGTGAACGGGCCGCGCGAGCGCCAGGTCCGACAGGTCGACGCCCTCCTCGATGAGATCCAGGACCAGCGACGTGGTGCCCAGCTTGAGGTAGGTGGAGGTCTCGGCGAGGTTCGCGTCCCCGATGATGACGTGCAGGCGCCGGTACTTGTCGGCGTCGGCGTGCGGTTCGTCGCGTGTGTTGATGATGCCGCGTTTGAGCGTGGTCTCCAGGCCGACCTCGACCTCGATGTAGTCCGCGCGCTGCGACAGCTGGAAGCCCGGCTCGTCACCCGACGGCCCGATCCCGACGCGGCCCGAGCCGGTCACCACCTGGCGCGACACCATGAACGGCGTCAGGCCCGCGATGACGGCCGAGAACGGCGTCTGCCGGCTCATCAGGTAGTTCTCGTGCGAGCCGTAGGACGCGCCCTTGCCGTCGACGTTGTTCTTGTACAGCTGCAGCTTGGCGGCCCCGGGGACGCTCGCGACGTGGCGTGCCGCGGCCTCCATGACCCGCTCACCGGCCTTGTCCCAGATCACGGCGTCCATCGGGTCGGTGCACTCGGGCGCCGAGTACTCCGGGTGCGCGTGGTCGACGTAGAGCCGGGCACCGTTGGTGAGGATCATGTTGGCCGCGCCGACCTCGTCGGCATCGACGATCGGCGGCGGTCCCGACGACCGCGACAGGTCGAATCCGCGAGCATCGCGCAGCGGGGATTCCACCTCGTAATCCCACCTCGTGCGCTTGGCACGCTGGATTCCAGCGGCCGCCGCGTACGCCAGGACCGCCTGCGTCGATGTCAAAATCGGATTGGCGGTCGGATCGGACGGTGACGAGATACCGTACTCGACCTCAGTTCCGATAATCCGTTGCATGGGTTCAGCCTATGTGACGGGTGCGACCCGACGGGCTGCCAGGTATTCCGGCCTGCGTCGTGGCGCCGCGAAAGGCTCCTCGAGCGCGTTGTCGACCGAGTTGAAAACCAGGAACACATTGGACCGCGGAAGCGGTGTGATGTTGGACCCGGACCCGTGCAGCAGGTTGGCGTCGAACCACAGCGCCGACCCGGCGGCTCCCGTGAACTGATCGATGCCGGCGTGGTCGACGGCCTTGGTCAGCGTCGTCTCGTCGGGGACGCCGACCGTCTGGGCCACCAGCGACGTGTCGTGGTTGTCCTGCGGGGTCTCCCCCACGCACGGATAGAACGTCTGGTGCGAGCCGGGGATCACCATCAGCGACCCGTTGTACGGGTAGTTGCGGGTCAGCGCGATCGAACACGACACGGCCCGGATGGCCGGCATGCCGTCCTCGGCGTGCCACGTCTCGAAATCCGAGTGCCAGTAGAAACCCGTCCCGGTGAACCCGGGCATCATGTTGATCCGCGCCTGGTGGATGTAGACGTCGCTACCGAGCAGCTGGCGTGCCACCGGCAGGACGGTGTCGAGCCGGACCACCTGCGCGACAAGGTCGCTGAGCAGGTGCGGTTCGAAGATCGAGCGGATCGACCCGCCCGGCTCGCGGATCACGCGCGGATCGTCGTCGTCGAGATCGGCGGCGATGCGGTCCATTTCCTGGCGCAGGTGCGGCAGCCAGTCGTTGGTGACGGTGCCGTGGCGCACCAGGTAGCCCTGCGACGAGAAGTGGTCCAGGTTCTTCTGGTTGAGCGGGCCGTCGGCCTCGCTGCCCCACACCGTGGGGTCGGCACGCGGGATCGGTTCGATCGCGTGGGACAGGCGCGTCGGGTACGGGTCGTGGCGCGTCTCGGCGGTTGGTGTCGTCTGGGTGAACTGCGTGGTGGTCATGCTCTCCTTCCTCGCGCGGGTGGCGCTGCTCAGGCGACCGACTGCGGCGCCGGGTAGGCGCCGGTCTCGTCGTGCACTTCCTGACCGGTGACGGGCGGGTTGAAGACGCACAGCATGCGCAGCTGTTGGTCGCAGGTAACCCGGTGGCGCTCATGCCCGTTGAGCAGGTACATGGTGCCGGGCGCGAGCGGGTACTCGACGCCGGTCTCGAGGTCGGTCAGCGTGCCGGTGCCCTCGATCACCCAGACGGCCTCGACGTGGTGCTCGTAGCGGTACTCGTTGACCGAGTTCGACTCGATGGTGGTCTCGTGGAACGAGAAACCCACCTTGTCGTCGGCCAGGATGATGCGCTTGGACCGCCAGGTGCCGACGCTGACGTCGCGGTCGGTGCCGGTGATCTCATCGGTGGTTCGGACAATCATTGGTGTTCTCCCTCAGCTCAAGGTGACTGCGATCGATTCGGCCAGGATGTCGAGGCCGCTCTCCAGGTCTTCGCGCGATGTGGTCAGGGGCGGAAGCAGCTTGACCACTTCGTCGGAGGGTCCGCTGGTCTCCATGAGCGCACCGCGGTCGAAAGCGGCCTTGCACACCTCGCCTGCGCGCTCGGTGTCGGCGAACTTCAGGCCTTGTGCCATGCCGCGACCGCGTGCGGTGACGCCGTCGTACCGGTCGGCGATCTCCTCGAGACGCGCGCGGATCAGCTCACCCTTCTGGAGGGTCTCAGTGCTGAACTTGTCGTCCTGCCAATAGGTTTGCAGTGCCTCGGTGGCCGTGACGAACGCCGGGTTGTGGCCGCGGAACGTGCCGTTGTGCTCACCGGGCGCCCACACGTCCAGGTCGCGCCGGAACAGCGTCAGCGCCATCGGCAGGCCGTATCCGCTGACCGACTTCGACAGCGTGACGATGTCGGGCACGATGCCCGCGGCCTCGAAGCTGAAGAACGGTCCGGTACGGCCGCAACCCATCTGGACGTCGTCGACGATGAGCAGGATGTCGCGCGTGCGGCACAGGTCGGCGAGCGCCTGCAGCCACTCGACGCGGGCGACGTTGAGACCACCCTCCCCCTGCACGGTTTCGACGATCACCGCGGCGGGCCGGTTCAGACCGCTGCCGGAGTCGTCGAGGACGCGACCGAACCACTGGAAGTCCTCGGTCACGCCGTCGAAGTAGTTGTCGTACGGCATGGGCGTGGCGTGGACCAGCGGGATGCCCGCGCCCGCGCGCTTCATCGAGTTGCCCGTGACCGACAGCGCGCCGAGCGTCATGCCGTGAAATGCGTTGGTGAAGCTGATGACCGACTCGCGTCCGGTCACCTTCCTGGCCAGCTTCAGCGCCGATTCCACCGCGTTGGCGCCGGTCGGCCCGGGGAACTGCACCTTGTAGTCCAGGTTGCGCGGCTGAAGGATGGCGCGCTGAAAGGTCTCGAGGAACCGCTGCTTGGCGGTGGTCGCCATGTCGAGCGAGTGCACGATGCCGTCCGAGGCGAGGTAATCAAGAAGCGGCGCTTTGAGTTTCGGGTTGTTGTGCCCGTAGTTCAGCGCGCCGGCGCCCGCGAAGAAGTCGATGTAGCGGCGACCGTCGACGTCGGTCACCCACGAGTCCTTCGCGGTCTCCATGACCGCGGGCCACCCGCGGCAGTAGCTACGGACCTCGGACTCGACGGTGCTGAAAACCTCAGGCAGGTCGGACTCGGTCAATTGGGCGTTTGCAGCGAGCAACACGAAAAAAATCCTCCGATGGAATCGGTTGATCAAACAGGTTGAGATATAACGGGTTTCGAGATCTGCGGCGCAGTAACGCCTCAGACCCCGATCGGTCCGATCCGCAGGATCGGCTCGTCCTCGTGCGCGCCGTCGGCGGCGAGGAGTTCGGAATCGAAATGAGGCCGCTCGATGAGCGGGACGCCGTGACGACGGGCGAACGCGCCGAAGAACGCGCGTGATGCGGCGTTACCCGGGGACACGGTGGCCTCCACTGTGATCGGTCGCCCACCGCGATCGGAGCGCACGCGCTGCACCAGATCGTCGATCATCGCGCTGGCCAGCCCTGTGCCCTGCGCGCTGGGCGCCACCGCGACCTGCCAGACGAACAACACGTCCGGCCGTGGCGGCGGGTGGTAACCAGTGATGAAACCCTGCAGGTCACCATCACATTCGGCGACGATCGACGTCGCGGAAAAATCCGTCGCCAGCAAAAGATAGGCGTAAGTGGAATTCAGATCGAGCACTTCCGTGGCCTCCGCGATGTCACGGATGCCGATTGCGTCGTCGCCCTGCGGCGGACGCAAATTCAGGGTCCGGGATTTGCGCCCCGGCGCGCTTTCCAGAACATGCATATCGAGTTGAAACTCACCACCGAACAGTTAGCGAACATCGTCAGTACAAGTCATCGGTGCCATGAACCGTAATCACATCGGGACAGCAGGATCAACCACCCCAAACGCGTTCCTCGGCGGAATCCGCGTCGCCACATGATGTTTGATCTGCGGTTATGTCGCGTTTCCACGCGCGGTGAACAAGATCGCCGTCGTTATCGAATCGTTATATTCGCACGACCGTACTACTTCTGGACGCCCGCCGGATATCGTGGGATTTGTCACCGAAAAGCGCCGGGCAACGGTGTTTGACGTTGCGCTGCGGGGGTATGAGCCAGCACCGCGAGCGTGCGTGTCTGCTGCTGAAAATACGGCGCGTCGGCAACATTTTGCGCACGCTCGCGGCCGATGAGAGTGCGCGATCATCGCGATTTTCGACAGCGTCAGAATTTGCCGACGAGGGTGAGGGCGACGTTGCCCGAATGACGTGTCAGTGTCGCGAGCTCCACGCGCACGCAGATTCGCTCGTGACACGGGCATCCCCGACGGGTCGCACCCTGGGATGGGATACGTTGGGCGACCGGGTGTTTCGTGAGCGGTGGGGAGGACGGAATCACGGGCGCACCCGGATACCCCGGTCTTTCCGGTGAGGCAGGCAACGCCATGGCCGGACGCGCAGTGGCCGGCTCACGGCCACCCGGTGCCGAATCTGGCCGCGTTCGACGCGGCTCCTGGACGGCTCACGGGACGAGCGCACGCTGCGCGCGCTACCAACCCGGACCCAGCGCGATGGCCCTGAGACACGTCAGCGCCGGCGCGATCGCCATGGTCGACGCCGACGGACTCGCGGTCGCGAAGCTTGCTCGTCGGGCAGTTCATCGAGAACTTGGACCGCCTTGCCTTGAATAGCCCACGAGCGTGCGCGAACTGCTGACGAATCCCGGCGTGCCGGGCAGCAGACGCGCACGCTCGTGGTGCAGCGCGGGTCCTACAGGTACTGGCCCAGGTTGCTCTCGGTGTCGATGGCGCGGCTGGCGCTCGACGACTTGCCGGTGACGAGCGTGCGGATGTAGACGATCCGCTCGCCCTTCTTGCCCGAGATCCGGGCCCAGTCATCGGGATTGGTCGTGTTGGGCAGGTCCTCGTTCTCGGCGAACTCGTCGACGATCGAGTCCAGCAGGTGCTGGATCCGCAGACCCTTCTGACCGGTCTCCAGCACCGACTTGATCGCGTACTTCTTGGCCCGGTCGACGACGTTCTGGATCATCGCGCCCGAGTTGAAGTCCTTGAAGTACATGACCTCTTTGTCGCCGTTGGCGTAGGTCACCTCGAGGAACCGGTTGTCGTCGATCTCGGCGTACATCCGGTCGACGACCTTCTCGATCATCGCCTTGATGCACAGCGCACGGTCACCGTTGAACTCCGTGAGATCGTCGGCGTGCACCGGCAGGTCCTCGGTGAGGTACTTGCTG
Organism: Mycolicibacterium smegmatis; assembly: GCF_001457595.1. Taxonomy (GTDB): domain Bacteria; phylum Actinomycetota; class Actinomycetes; order Mycobacteriales; family Mycobacteriaceae; genus Mycobacterium; species Mycobacterium smegmatis. The sequence continues at coordinate 4,051,904 of NZ_LN831039.1, forward strand.
AAGATGTCCTGCGCGGCCTCAGCATCCGGACGCTCGATCTTGATCTTGACGTCCAGGCGGCCGGGCCGCAGGATCGCCGGATCGATCATGTCCTCGCGGTTGGAGGCGCCGATCACGATGACGTTCTCCAGGCCCTCGACACCGTCGATCTCCGAAAGGAGCTGCGGCACAACCGTCGTCTCCACATCGGAGCTCACGCCGGTGCCGCGGGTACGGAAGATCGAGTCCATCTCGTCGAAGAACACGATCACCGGGGTGCCCTCGGAGGCCTTCTCGCGTGCACGCTGGAAGATCAGCCGGATGTGACGCTCGGTCTCACCGACGAACTTGTTCAGCAGCTCGGGGCCCTTGATGTTGAGGAAGTAGCTCTTGGCCTCGCGGGCGTCGTCGCCGCGGACCTCAGCCATCTTCTTCGCCAGCGAATTGGCCACGGCCTTGGCGATCAGCGTCTTACCGCAACCTGGCGGGCCGTAGAGCAGCACACCCTTGGGCGGACGCAGCGAGTACTCCTTGTACAGGTCCTTGTGCAGGAACGGCAGCTCGACCGCGTCGCGGATCTGCTCGATCTGCCGGCCCAGGCCGCCGATGTCGTTGTAGCTGACGTCGGGCACCTCTTCGAGCACGAGGTCCTCGACCTCGGCCTTGGGGATGCGCTCGAACGCGTACCCGGCCTTGGTGTCGACCAGCAGCGAGTCGCCCGGGCGCAGCTTGCGCGGCCGGCTGTCGTCGAAGTAGTCGGTGGGCTCGTCGGGCAGGTCCTTGGCCGCCACGAGGGGCTCTGCCAGCCAGACGATGCGCTCTTCGTCGGCATGGCCCACCACGAGTGCGCGGTGGCCGTCGGCCAGGATCTCGCGAAGCGTGCTGATCTCACCCACGGCCTCGAAGTTGCCGGCCTCGACCACGGTCAGCGCCTCGTTGAGGCGGACGGTCTGGCCCTGCTTGAGCTCCTTGACCTCGATGTTGGGTGAGCAAGTCAGCCGCATCTTGCGGCCCGACGTGAACACGTCGACCGTGTCGTCGTCGTGCGTCGCGAGCAGCACGCCGTAACCGCTCGGCGGCTGACCGAGGCGGTCGACCTCCTCACGCAGGGCGAGCAGCTGCTGGCGGGCTTCCTTGAGGGTGTCCATCAACTTGGCATTGCGGGCCGCAAGGGAGTCGATCCGCGCTTCGAGCTGATGTACGTCGCGGGCACTTCGCAAACCACTCTGCGGTCCCACCGCGTTTTCCAACTGCTCGCGCAGCATCGCGGCCTCCCGGCGTAATGCCTCCAGCTCGGCGGCATCTTCGCTGGAGAGGGAAGCTGACCCCGCTCCGGCGAAACCCTCGGGAAAACCTTCCGAACGCTCTGACTCACTCATATTGCGCTCCCTCCCGCACCGCAAGTTGGTGCAGTAACAACTTCAACGCTACCGGCGATTCAGCCTTTGTGTGTGGTCTAGGAACTCGACACACCAGCACCGCTGTTAACCTCTCTGTTCAGTAGGTCCGATCGAAAGGACAGTCGTGACCCCGAAATCCCTCGTTACCGGCTTCATCACCGCAGCTGCAGCGGCCGCTGTGGTGAGCGGCGCAGCGGCGGGTGTGACTTCCATTGCATCCAGCGGTATGTCGACGTCACCGGCAATTCAGCCGGTCGTGTTCGGCGCGCCGCTGCCCCAGCAGCCGGCTCCTGAGCTCGAAGCCCCGCTGATCCAGACGTTGCAGGCACTCGCCTCCGGCGGATCGTTCAGCGGAAAGGCGCCCTACATCCAGGGCGGCATCGGGCGTGTCGAGAGCATCGCCGCCGACCGCGCGTACAACCGTGCCGCGGCCGACGGCAAGTTCCCGCTGACGTTCACCGTGAACAACGTCGACCAGCAGGGCCCGGTGGCCTACGCCGACGTGACGGCGACGGCCGCGACCGGTGGCACCGCCACCCAGAACATCCAGTTCGTGGCGGGCCCCAGCCCGACCGGTTGGCAGATCTCGAAGGGATCGGCCCTGTCGCTGCTGTCGTCTGTCGGCTGAGGCGGTCGTTGAACCGGAACCGAATCGCAGTCCTGAGTGCCGCCACGGTCACCGTGGCGGCACTCGGGCTATCGGGATGCGGTGGCGACGACCGGCAGGCCGACAAGCCCGTCACGGTGCCGTCGACGTCGGCGGTCGTGACCACGCCCGCTCCGCCGCCCGCGCACCCACTGCCGGCCCCGGAGGCGCTCACCGGGGTGCTGTACCGCCTGGCCGACGTCAACGTGCCCGGCGCCGAGAAGGTCGGGCTGGTCGAGCAGGCCACCCCGGACGACGCCGAGGCCCTCGACAAGTTCGGGCGGGCGTTGGCCGACAACGGCTTCACGCCGCTGAATTTCGAAGCCACCGACCTGGCGTGGTCGGAGAACGACTCCGGCAACGTCATCGCGACCATCCACGTGACCGCCGGCGAGGGCGATGCGCCCGGGCAGTTCACATTCCCGATGGAGTTCACGCCGAAGGGCCCCGACTGGCAGTTGACGCGCAATACCGCCGACATGCTGCTGGAGATGGGTGCCGCGGCCGGTGGCGGGCAGTCTGAGCCGGCAACGACGCCGACGCCGACGCCCTGAAGCCCATGTGGATCGGGTGGCTGGAGTGCGATGTGCTGCTCGGTGATGTGCGCTCGCTCAAGCAGAAGCGCTCGCTGATCCGGCCGGTGATCGCCGAGCTGCGACGCAAACTCGCCGTGTCGGCGGCCGAGACCGGCATGCAGGATCTGCTCCGTCGTTCCAACATCGGGGTCGCGGTCGTGTCGGCCGACCACTCACACGTCGTGGATCTGCTCGACGCGGCCGAACGCATGGTGGCCGCGCACCCCGAGCTCGAGTTGTTGTCGACGCGGCGCGGTCTGCACCGCAGCGACGACTAGCAGATCTAGATCCCGCCGCCGATCTGACGTTTGCGACGCAGCGGCATGGGCGCGACCGCACCGGGTGCGAGTTTGCGCGCGCTGATCAGGAAGGCCGTGTGGCCGCGCATGGTGTGCTGCGGCCGCACCGCGAGCCCCACGACGTGCCAGCCGCGCTGCATGCTCTCCCAGGCGCGGGGCTCGGTCCAGCACTGCTGCTCGCGCAGCGCCTCGACGGCCCGTGACAGCTGCGTGACGGTGGCGACGTAGATCATCAGGACGCCGCCTGCCACCAGCGCGCGCGAGACCGCGGGCAGCACCTCCCACGGCGCCAGCATGTCGAGCACGACGCGGTCCATCTCGGGTCCGTCGTAGTCGGACACGTCGCCGATCACCAGGTTCCAGTTGGCCGGCCGCTCGCCGAAGAATGTGACGACGTTGCGCTCGGCGTGCACGGCGTGGTCGTCGCGCACCTCGTAGGACGTCACGCTGCCCTCAGGGCCGACGGCGCGCAGCAACGAGCACGTCAGCGCACCAGAGCCGGCGCCGGCCTCAAGAACGCGCGCACCCGGGAAGATGTCGCCCTCGTGCACGATCTGGGCCGCGTCCTTGGGGTAGATCACCTGGGCGCCGCGCGGCATCGACATCACGTAGTCGACCAGCAGAGGCCGCAGCACCAGGAACTGGTCGCCGTTGGTGGACTTGACGACGCTGCCCTCGGGCAATCCGATCACGTCGTCGAACGCGATGATGCCGCGATGGGTGTGGAACTCGCCGCCGTGGTTGAGCACCATGGTGTAGTGCCTGCCCTTCGCGTCGGTGAGTTGAACGCGGTCACCTTCAGCGAACGGCCCGGTCGGTCTGTTTCCTGCCACGCATTCAGCCTGCCAGCACACGCGACGGGCCCGGTGCGCGGGGTTCCACAATTTTGTCGGCGGCCGGTCATAGGCTTTCGGGCATGAGTGAGGAACCCGTGCGCGGCGCTGCCGGCCGGCGCCGGCCGGCCCTGTCACCGTCGCGCGCGAGCGATTTCAAGCAGTGCCCGCTGCTGTACCGGTTCCGCGCCATCGACCGGCTGCCCGAGCCGCGGTCCACCGCGCAGCTGCGCGGCACGCTCGTGCACGCGGCCCTGGAGGATCTGTACGGCCTGCCCGCACAAGAGCGGGTGCCCGACACCGCGTTGAGCCTCGTCGAGCCCGCATGGGATCGCGTGGTCGCCGCCGACCCCGAACTCGCATCCCTCGCCGAGCGCGACGTGCTCCTGAGCGAGGCCAGGGCGTTGCTCACGGGTTACTACCGGTTGGAGGACCCCACCCGTTTCGACCCGCAGTGCTGCGAGCAGCTCATCGAGGTCGAACTGGCCGACGGCACACTGCTGCGCGGCTACGTCGACCGCATCGACGTCGCCCCGACCGGTGAGGTGCGCGTCGTCGACTACAAGACCGGCAAGGCACCGGCCGCCGCGCGGGAGCTGGCGGAGTTCAAGGCGTTGTTCCAGATGAAGTTCTACGCCGTGGCGCTGCTGCGGTCGCGTGAGGTGATGCCGTCCCGGCTGCGGCTGCTGTACCTGGCCGACAAGCAGGTGCTCGACTACTCCCCCGCGCACGACGAGTTGCTGCGCTTCGAGCGCACCCTGATCGCGATTTGGAAGGCCATCCAGGCCGCGGGCGCCGGCGGGGACTTCCGTCCGAACCCGTCGCGCCTGTGTTCGTGGTGTGCACACCAGTCGTTGTGCCCGGCGTTCGGTGGCACCCCGCCGCCGTACCCGGGGTGGCCGGACCAGATCGACGACGGTGATCCCGACGCAGTGCTGCAGGAGGTCGGCGCCGCATGATCGGTTGCCACTACCGGCGTCTGGGCACGGATGGCCAGTTCCAGCTGTTCGAGTCGACACCGGACACCCGCAGCAACTGGGACGAGAGCATCCAGCACGGCTCGCCACCGCTCGCGCTGCTGACCAAGGCCATCGAGGAACTCATGGCAGGCTCCGGGCTGCGCGTCGGCCGCCTGACGCTCGACATCCTTGGCGCCATTCCAGTTGCGCCCGTGCGGGTTCGGACGTGGGTGGAGCGGCCCGGTTCCCGCATCTCGCTCGCGGTCGCGGAGATGGCCGCGGCTCGGCCCGACGGTGAATGGCGCGCCGTGGCCAAGGTCAGCGCCTGGCTGCTGGCCACCGGTGACACCAGCGACGTCACGACCGACCGGCACCCACCGCTGGTCGAGGGTGAGCCCGCCGACGTCCCGCACAACTGGGTGGGCGCGCCCGGATATCTCGACACCGTCACCTGGCGGCGCCAGGCGACGCCCGAAGGCGCGTCGGCCGAGGTGTGGATGAGCCCGCTCACCCCTGTGGTCGACGACGAGGAGACGACGGCACTGCAGCGGTTGGCGCTGGTGGTCGACTCGGCCAACGGCGTCGGTGCGGCACTGGATCCGAAAGAATTCATCTTCATGAACACCGACACCACCGTTCATCTGCACCGTCTGCCCGAGGGTTCCGATTTCGCGGTCCGCGCCCGCGGTTCGATCGGCCCGGACGGCATCGGGGTGACCACGGCAGAGATCTTCGACCGCAAGGGTTTCATCGGGACCTCCGCCCAGACCCTGCTGGTCATGCGCGCGCCGTGATCGAGCAGATCCGGCGCCAGTTCGACCTCGCGTGGGCCTTGGCCGACCTGCACCTCGCGGCGCTCGATGACGACGATCTCTTCTGGGAGCCTGCCCCTTTGATGTGGACGGTGCATCGCGACGAGTGCGGACGTTGGTGGCCCGACTGGAGGGACACCGAGCCCGATCCCATTCCCGTCCCGACGATCGCGTGGACGACGTGGCACGTGATCTTCTGGTGGTCGACGGCCCTGGCGCACGTTCGCGGTCTCACGCCACCGGAGCGCACGTCGATCTCCTGGCCCGGATTCGAGGGCGCCGTCGCACGGATCCGGGAGCTCGGCGAGCAGTGGCGTGGTCTGCTCGCGACGTTGTCCGACGCGGATCTCGCTGCGCCCGCTACGTTTCCGTGGGGTGAGGAATCAGGCCACACCGTTGCCGACACCGTGCTGTGGCTCAACGTTGAGCTCACCAAGAACGCGGCCGAGATCGGTCAGCTGCGGATGCTGCGTGCCGCTCACTGACGCTCGGGTGTGAGCCGCAGTACCGGGATCTCACGGATTCCCTTGGTGTGCGCGCGGCATATGAGCTGAAGTTCGACGCGTACTGCTCAGCGAGCGCGTACAAGCGGTCGTGGTCGGAACCCTCGGTGGGCCGCGCGACGAACGTGCCGCCGCTGTTCGGGTTCCCCTCGGCGAACAACTGGCACCGCGGGTTCGCGATCAGGTTGTGGTACCACGCCGGGTGTTTGGTCTGCCCGTAATTGGAGGCGATCAGCACGACGTCGTCTCCGTCGGTGAAATACGCGAGGGTCACCTCCCGCTCTACACCGGATTTCGCCCCCTTGGTGCGCAGCAGCACCAGCGGCATGACGCCCCGACCGAAGTGCACGCGCCCGCCGGTCAGGTGCATGAGCCGTTTGTCTGCGGGCGCCATGAGGTGGCGGTGCAGTGCCGAGCCCAGTTCCGTCGACAGGATCCAGCCCGCCGCTCGCCGCATCAGCGTCGGCTTACGCGTCGGATCCACGCGGGGTATGCCGTTCAACAGGTCGGCCATCGGCCGAATGCTACTCGGGTGGCACTGCCGCCAGCGCAGCTTTCACCCACGCGTCTGTGCGCTCACGCAAGCTGCATCTGCTCGGTGCCGTGGGCAGCAGCCCACGCGACATTGGCGTGAGCCCAGCCCGCCGAAGCATCGGTCATGGCAAGGGTTTCGCTGACCTCGACGACCGTGCGCGGCGCAACCGCATAGCCGCCGAAGCGGCGCGGCGTGAGCATCCGGAAGAGGCCTGCCTGCGTCAGCGCGTCGATCACCTCATCGGGGCGACGTCGATTGATGTCCCCGGCATGACGAGCCAACAGCGGCTGCAATGCCCTTGCCCTGCGACCAACTCGCCGCGGGTCACCGTGTCCCGTCAGAAGGCGACGCTCGCACCGCCGTCGACCACGAAGTTGTGGCCGTTGACCATGCCTGCGCCCTCACCCGCAAGGTAGAGCACCGTCGAGGTGACGTCATCAAAGGTGGCCAAGCGGCGAGTGGGAATCCGCTCGATCACCTGCGCCCTCGCCGCGTCAGGCCACGTGGCCCGCGACATCGGTGTGTCGACGAGTGTCGGGGACGCGCAGTTCACCGTGACACCGTGCGGGCCCCATTCTGCGGCCAGAACACGGGACATCCCGAGGATGCCGGCCTTGGCCGCCGAGTAGGCAACGTGCCCGCCGATGCCCTGAATGGCGTTCTGGGATGCGATGTTGACGACTCTCCCCCATCCACGATCGACCATCCCGCGCCCGAATTCCCTGGTACACAGGAAAACTCCACGCAGGTTGGTGGCCATCGTCGTATCCCAGTCGGTGGTGGTGTATTCCGTAGCCGGCGCGAGCAGAGCAACCGCGGCGTTGTTGACCAACACATCCACCGAACCCAGTTCGGCGTCGATCTTCCGCGCGCCGTCGGAGATCGACGGCTCCGACGACACGTACCCCTCGACGAATAATCGCGCCCGTCACATCGTTGGGATCGATGTGAACGTCTCCGTCCAAGGGCATTGCGACGCCCGATTCGACAAAGTCGCCGAGGCGCTGGGCCAGGCGATCGAGAGCGGCGACGAGGTCGGGGCCGCCATCGCCGTCGACATCGACGGTGAACTCGTCGTCGACATCTGGGGTGGGTACGCCGACGCTGCCGGCACCCGGCCGTGGCGCGCGGACACCATCGTCAACGTGTGGTCCTCGACGAAGACCGTGACCGCGCTGGCCGGCCTCATGCTGATCGATCGCGGACTGATCGAACCCACGACGCCGGTCGCGCAGGTGTGGCCGGAGTTCGCCGCGAACGGCAAAGAGTCCGTGGAGTTTCGGCACCTGCTCAGCCACTCGTCGGGGTTGTCCGGCTGGGAGCGGATCGACCGCATCGAGGATCTCTACGACTGGGATTTGTCGACGGCCAGGCTGGCCGCTCAGGCGCCGTGGTGGGAACCAGGATCGGCGTCGGGATACCACGCGATGACCTTCGGCCACCTCGTCGGCGAGGTGGTGCGACGCGTCACGGGTCGCACCCTCAAGCAGTTCGTCGCCGACGAGATCGCCGCACCGCTGAACGCCGACTTCCAGATCGGCGCACGGCCGCAGGACGCGGAGCGCATCGCCGAGGTCGTCCCGGCCGACAACCCGATGGAGGGGCTTCCACCGGCGGAAACCTGGACCGAGCAGATGGTGAAAACCTTCGGCGGTTTCTTCCCCGATCCGGCGGCCGCCAACACCGACGCGTGGCGCGCGGCCGACTTCGGCGCGGTCAACGGGCACACTACTGCACGCGCGCTCGCGCGCATCCTGTCGTCGATCTCGTTGGGTGGCACGGTCGACGGAGTGCGCCTGCTGCGTCCCGAGACCGTGGAGAAGGTGTTCGAGGCGCAGATCGAGGGCCCTGACCTCGTCATCGCACGCCATCCGGTGAAGTGGGGCCTCGGATTCGGGTTACCGGAACCCACCACCCTTCCGCACATCCCGGACGGCAAGATCTGCCACTGGGGCGGATGGGGCGGTTCGTGGGAGACCATGAACCCCGACAAACGAGCCACCGTCGCCTACGTGATGAACAAGATGGGGTCGGGGCTGCTGGGTAGTGACCGTACCGAACGCTATTTCACGCTCATCTACGACGCGTTACGCTGATCAGCCGGCAAATCTCGTCGAAATCGACTGCTCGGGAACCTGATCCAGTTTCTCCGCGACCAAATTCAGCTTGGCTTTCATTCCGCTCGACCGCGCCGGCCCCGAGACGGCAGCGACGTTTTCGGCGACCACAGGACTGGCGCTCGCGGCCGCCACAGCCGCGCCCGCCTGCCTGTGTCACTCCCGGCCTACCGGGGCGCGACTGCCGCCCCAAAGTTCATCAGCCGTTGCATCTGCGCCGGACCGTGCTCGCGACGTGACTTTTGGAACAAAATCCAGGCTCCGACTGCCATCCTCGCCCACCGCGTATTCGGTGTAGAGAGTCTGGTCGAGCAGTTCGGACAGGTGCACAGTCCGCACCGACGATTCGAGCGTGAGATGCGGCGGCATATTGTCGCTGCCCGCACAGTACACATCGCACCCATGCCACAGGATCAACCGGCGCCCATCGGTCACCGCCACCTCTTGCCACAACGAGGTTCCCCAGTCGTATTCGATCGTGTTGTCACTGAGCACGAACGACGTGGCCGCATCAAGGTCGACAACACGTGCCAGGGCTTCGAGCGCGATGTCGGCATCGCGTGGCCGATCAGGACCGCATCCCGAAGGTGCTCATAGCGGGCCCAGTCGAATTTGTCAGACATGGGTCGCCATCAGCTTCCCGAACTGAAGGAGCCGCTCTCGACGGCGGCCGCTTCGCTTTCAAACACGTATGCTCGGCGCGGCTCAACGGCCGAAGTCAACTACCCAGCGGCCAGTTGACGGTAAAACCATGCCTAAGAACGAGTTCGGTCAGGACATCGAGGCGCTCAGCGAGCGGCCACAAGCGTATTCGGAACTGCTGGTGGGCGAAGAACGCGTAGTTGGCGGACTGTTGCGGAGTGGTGCGCGACCGGTAGACGATCGCGTCGAGGTCGGTCCACCAGCCGCGCGCGGCTTCGGCAAGACGTTGACAGGTGCCCCACACGGCGTCGTGTTGGCCGGTGCTGATCTGGTCGTCGACGTCGAGGGCGTCGAGGTTGCGCTCGGTGCGCAGGTCGAGTACGCGCATCGGGCGCCTGGTGACCAGCTCGCTCAGATAATGCCCAGCGTGGTCGGCGGGGATGACGAGCCCGGTGGCCCGGTAGCGCTCACGAAACGCCCCGACGAGATCCGCACCGGCATAACGGGTGCGGAAGGCCCCTGACGGCGGGTCGAAGCGGTGACGCGCTTCGGGGAAGCCATGCCAGTCCCACTCGTCGGGCGCGGCAGCTTCGACCCGCCACATCGTGGTGCCCGGCTGTACCGTTCGGCTCCGCAGCCCGCGGGGCCGGGTTGCGGGCAGCGGGTTGTGATAGCCGGGGAGGAGGTCAGGCACCGAGCGCGGTGAGGACTCGCCAAGCCGGCGCGGCGGTCGCCGCGTGATCGAGCGCCTCCACGATTGAGGCACCGTCCAGGTCGTCCCGTTGCAACCGCATGATGCGGTCCGCTGCGACGGCGTCATCGGTGAAGTTCGCCAGCAGCTCGAGGATGCGCGGCAGGTCGGCGCGGAGCCGTCCGCCGTCGAACTGCCACGCCGGGAACCAGGTCTTGTTACCCACCGCGGCGCCGATCAGCCGTTTGCGCGTGCGGAGCCGATGCACTGCCTGCGGTGTCGCGTATCCGAGTCGTTCTTGCACATCGGCGGTCGACAGCGCGCCGTCGATGAACTCCTCGATCAGAGCAGTCCGGCGCTGGTCGTTGAGGGCGCGCGCGGCCGAGCGTTCCAAGGTGCCCTGCGGGCCCGTCGGTGCGTCTCGCAGGGCGTCGAGGACCCGCACAAAACGCGCGTCGCGACGGGCCCGGGCCTCGATGTCTCGGACCAGCGGGGTTACGGCTGCGGTCATGAGACCAACAGTACCCGTCACGAGATCGAGTTGAAACAATTGAAACACCGCGCGGCTCGGAGCTGGCACTGCACCCCAGGGCGTGTACAAGCTGAGGTGCGCCGACCTGTGGCCCCTCCCGCGAGTAAAGGTCGGCGGAGGTCACCACTTGTTGTGATCGGTAGCACTTGTCATGGGTCATTATGGACAGACAGATTGGGGTCGCACACCCCGCTGACGGCGAGTGAGCTGGTCGGAACAACGACAACCACGACCGCACCGTGGCGATTCCTCACCCGCCGGGAAGGGACGCGACATGCGCCAGCACCACCCGACGGGCTCGAAACCCACCGACTCGGCAACCATTTGGGCCACGCTCGCTACATCATCGCCGGCCCGTGTCGCCCGTCCTCGCGATGTTCCCCGCCCGGAGTCGGTCGAGGAAGTCGCTGGGTGGGCGGGCAGCGAGGATCTGCGCCGCACTGAGCTGGTCTACGCGCCGGTGTTCTGGGTGCTCCTCCCCCTCGCCGCCATCGCGTTCCTTACCCATCAGGCGATCACGGACCCGACGGGTGCGGGGTGGAGCATCACGATCAACGGCGCGAGCCGCGACTCCTGGCCGGTCTGGGTGCCGTGGCTCGCGTGGATCGGCGTCAGTGTCTGGCTGCTCATCGCTGTCGGCGTCCTGCTCCTGCGCCTCAGCATCCTCCGAGATCTGCGGGACCAGAACGAGTGGATTTTCGAGCACGGCGTCGCGCACTCGATCCACCGTGCATCGGTGGATTACGAAGGCGAAGCGAGCTGGTCGACTTACATCGCCCTCGACCACCGCCTCGATGACCGGCAGGCCGCACGGATCCACGCCGCGTTCGAGCAGTGGCTCTCGCAGGCAGGACTGCCGCCATCGGGCTCGAAGCCGATCGCCTCGACGACACTGTTCGGTGCGCAGGCGAAGGGCGGCTACTTCATCCTCCACCTGCCGGTATCCCAGACGGCCGGCGCCACCGCCGAACACGAGTGGATGCTCATCACCGAGCCACAGGCCGACGAGAGCGATGTGATCGTCACGCCGGTGCCTGTCCCGAAACGACTGCAGAAGATCCGCCGCAAGCTCCGTCGGAGAGCAGAACGCATGGGCACGTCATGAGTGGGTTCCGGATGATCACGCTGCGGAGCCTGACCGGCCCTGGTCCGCAGACCAGGGAATGGATGGCTCGGGCACGTACCCCGGAGACTCGCGCGGAGATTCGTCGGTGGTCACGGTGGGAGACGACGTCGGCGTGCCTTCTACTTGTCGGCGCGGCCTGTGGAGGCGCGACGCCGCTGAGCGGTCTGGGGCTCGCCGCCTGGCATGTCGTGCACGGCGACGCCCCGTGGCTGTGGTGGCTCCTCGGATCCCTCGCGATCACAGCGCTTTTCCTGATGGCCGGTTCGTGGCTGGGCTCCTACTCAAGCGACCGACGTTTGACGGTGCTCTATGCCGACGGACACGTCTCTATCGGGCGTCTCGACAAGGTCATCACCCAGCCGGGCGGCGGTGATGAGCAGACCAGCTACGACTTCGCCATCAGCGCAGAACTCTCCGATGGCGTCGTCCTGCACCGCGAGCTGCACTGGGGCGAGGACAGCAGCCTGCTCTACCCAGAGCGTTGGGTCCGCCGCACGATCCGGTTCCGCCACAACACCCTCGATCCGAATAACCTCGGGGATGTGCTGTTTGACGGCTGGGTGAGCGCGGACAACGGAGGCGCTCGTGACCGATGAGTACGCAGAGTTCTGGGCCAGCCGGACGAACACATCACGGACCCTGGCACGGATCCGCCTTCTATCAAGACTCGATGAGGCGAAGTTCGCAGACGGGCACTGTTCGGTCGGGGTGATCGACGCCGTCATGTCCAGAGAAGGCACTGACGGGCAACGTTTCACCACGACCCGCTACACGCTCACGGTGACGGCTGTACTCCCCGAAGCGACCACGATCCGCCGCCATATCGACTGGGGTGTCGGCGACTCGCGGGGTCGCGACAACACCTGGGCGGGGCGGCGGATCAGTTTCCGCCACAACTCCCGAGACCCGGACGACCTCGCCGACGAGCAGGCCGCCGGTCGGCCCGACGGTGATGCGGAGCGATCATGACCGGCAACGATCACAAGGAGCCGCTGCTCGTACGTACCGCAGAGAAGCTACTCGTCGGCTCGGGACCGCAGGCACCGTTCCTCGTCCGCCACGACTGGGCGATCCCGGCCATCGTGTTCGGCGGATGCGGCCTCTTCATGGTCCTAGCGCTGATCGCGAGTTTTCAGGGATGGGGCCCGGTGCTGATGTGGATCGTCATCGGGATCGGCGCGCTCTGCGTCGTACTGACGGTGCCCACGTTCGTCCAGATGTTCCGAGCAACCCGCGGTCCGCTGCCCGCGCTCGACCGGACCCCGCGAACAGCCAGGGTGGTCCTGCACGCAGACGACGCCGAGGGTGGGCAGACGATCCTCGTCGAATATCGCGATGCCGCAGGGGAAGGGCACGACGCGCAGCTCGCCGATGTCATCCACGAGTCTTGGGAAAAGCGGTTCTCTCCCGGCTCACGGTGGCAGGTCTACGCGTTCCGCGACCCCGAGCTCACCGACACTGTCGTGTTTCTCACCGAGGTCCACGACGATGTCTGGCGCGACGGGTGGAAGCTCGACGGGGTCCGCATCGGCGGCGAAGGCGGACCGGTCAAACCCGGCCCAGGATCCCCGTTCCTGCGTACAGGCTCGAAGTGGGAGTTCGCGTCATGACCGCCACACCGCAGAGCCGCCAACCACAGCGGAAGCAGGGATCCGACGGTTCGATCTGGACCGACGGGGGAACCTGGTTCGGGCTGTTCCTTATCAGCTCGGTCCTGCTGGGCTGGGGCATCTTGTCCTTGCCGTTCGACGGGGTCGTCCGCGGCGTGATGCTGTTCTTCGCCGTTATCGTGGCCGCGGTCGCCTGCGGCGTCGGGTGGCTCGAGACGATGTCGAACATGCCACTGCCTGCGCTGGACCACACCCCCCGCGTGGCACGTGTACGCGAGATCCGCGATGGGACCAACCCGACACCACAGCGGAAGCGGAGACGAAAAAGGTCATCGTCGATTACGACGGAGCCGACGGGAAGACACACACAGCCTGGCTGGGCGATCTCATCAACGAGGCGTCGATCAACCGGTTCACTCCCAAGAGTCTGTGGCAGGTGTACGCCTTCGCCAACCCAGACCTCGCCGACACCATGGTCCTGCTCACCGAAAGGCATGACGACGTGTGGCGCGGCGGCTTCATGATCACGGGTCTGCACGGCGATTTCGCATTCTCCGAAATTCGGCAGTCGGCACCAGGATCGCCGTTCCTCGATGGAAAGCGCAGGTTCGCCTCATGAACCGCCGCACCACAGCGTGGATGGCCCTGGCGCGGACGCCCGAGACCCGGGCACGGATCCGCCGGTGGGCGTTACTCAAGCGCGTCTTCTTCGGGCTGGCCGGCCTGGGTTCGACGGCGTCGGTGACCATCATCGTCGTGGCGGCGATCCGCGAATTCCTCGGGGAGCCGGCCCCGTGGTGGGTCTTCCTCGCAGCCCTCGCTGTACTCGTGGTTTCGATCCTCCCGTGGTGCCTCGCCTCGTTAAGGCTCGACGTCGCTCGGTATGCCGACGGCGAGGAAACTGTCGGCACCATCACCAAGATCGTCGTCGATGAGGACACGGATCCAGAGGCGTTGCCCGCATACGACATCACGATCGCAGCCAGGCTTCCCGCTGGGGGCATCCATCGCACCTGCCGAGTGTCTGAGCGCACGGCGCCGAAGCCTGGACAGAGGGTCCGGTTCCGCCACAACACCGGTGATCCGGACGACCTTGAGGATGTGCTGTTCCTCGGATTCGTCGATGCGCCGAACACCGCACAGCGAGGAACGATGAATCCATGACCGAACGACACGCCGAGAAAAAGCCGCCCCTGTTGCGGCGGGTGTGGGAGGCGATCATCGGTGAGTTCACTCCGCCGTCGACGCCGCGCCCGACCCCGAGTGAGGCGGAGTTCGCCGAGGGATATCTTGCGGTCGGAATGATCAATGACGCGATCGAGGACGGCCCTGGTGGCGACGTGCAGGGGCCTGACAAGCTCGTCATCAGCGCCGACATCCCCGGGCACGGAACCATCTACCGAACGAGGTCATGCCCGCTGTCGATGCCCGGCAGCGGCCTAAAACTCATCGGACACAGTATTCGATTCCGCCACACCACTTTCGACCCGGACTACAGCAACGACATCCAGGTGACACGGTGGCCACCCGAGGTCAGGAAGGCCCTGGAGCCGGTCCGCTACGAGGGCCCGGGTGCTCTGCGTGCGCGCGCGTGGGGCTTGCTCGCCGGTTGCAACTTCCTCGTCATGTGGGCCGGGATCGCGCTCACACCGATCCTGCTGTGCGGCATCATCTTCGGCGGCGACATGTTCACCGACCTCCCCGCGTGGTTCCACCCCGGCGTCGCGCTCGCATCGAGCGTCGGCGCGGTACCGCTGGGGTTGTTTCTGGTCGCCGTCTGCAACGTGCACAGAGATGCCGCACTCTCCCGCACCAGATCCCGGAGGAGCCCGGGACATGAAACGCGCAGTTCGTCGAGCGGGATCGCCGACGATGAGCCTTGCGGCTAGAGCAGCTGCTCGGGCAGCGGGCCGCTGACATCGACGAACGGCCCCATCACCCGTTCGAAGACCCCGGTGTCGACTTCGTCACCGGCGAGGTCGCGCATCAGGGCGGCGACGCCGAGCGTCCAGAACGGTCGCAGGTCGATGCCGGGCCCCTGCGGAGCAACGTGGTCGAGGTGCAAGACGAAGGCCCCAACTTGTTTGCGCAGATCGTCGGGAATCCTCGGCCCCCAGGAGTACAGCCGTTCCTCTGCTCGTTCCCAACCGTTGCCGTCGCTGCGGATGCCGTCCAGGACAGCGCGCGCTTCAAGCGTGCTCAACAGGCCAAGCCGGAAACAGACGGCGTCCCAGGCGGGATGGGCCGCTGATACGGTCGGTTCCATCAGGTTCGCGAGTTCGGCCGCGGAGGGCGGCGGGTACCGCGCCGCCAGGGCGCTCGTGCGCAGATTCCGGGCGTCCCGGATCGCCTGCAGATCGGCAGGCACGAGCGGCAAATCGGGGCCGCACGGCGGTTCGAGCAGGAGCACACGTCCGGGGTCGGCCCTGTCAACAATCACTGGGACGTGCCAGCGCATGACCAGCCCCGTGAAGCTGCCGGGATCGGTGCCGCTACGCAGCTCCGCTCGGTATGAGGCTCCACCCGGCGGCTGAACCTCAACCACCGCCGAGCAGCGATCGGATTCGAGCACCAGAGCCCGCGCGTACAGGGGCTCGACGAGGTCTGGTGCGCCGACATCTGCGGGCATTGGGGCGCCGATTTCAGGCCCGGACGAGGCCATCCCACGCAGTCGATCCATCCAGCCCACACGGCGACCTTAGCCGAGGGCGCCGCCGGGGTTCGCGAGCCGACCGACGAGCGCGTGCCCTTGACGCCCGCGAACCACGCGACGCCACCGGCGCATTGGTGTCCAGCCCTTATGTCATAAAACAACTCGCCCCGCAGCTGTATGTGCTCACCGAGATCATCGACCCCCAACCGCACAACGAGTCCGGTAGCCCGTCAAGACCCTCCAGAAACCCGCACCGTGCCCTCAGGCGGCCTGGCCGCCACGATGAAGTCAGAAAACCGTTGTACCGCCTTGGTTTTACGTCGCTCACGCGACCAAGCCAGCACAGCGTGCCGAACTGCCGAAGGTTCCTCGAACGGCAGCACGACGACCCCGTCGGTACCGGTCAACCGCACCGCGAGCTCACTGAGCACGCCGACGCCCAATCCAGAGCGCACCATCGACACCAGCGTGTGCGGGCTCGCGACGCGCCTGCCGGCACCCACCTGCACATCGGCCGCGGCGAACAACGCGGCGATCTCCGGGGAAACACCTCGCGCGCCCGCACCACTACCAGGCGTGACGACATCCTCGACTGCCAACTCGTCCAACGTCACCGACGACATCCGAGCCAGCCGATGAGTCGGCGGCACCAACAAGCGCAACGGCTCATCCCACAGCGGAACCCACTGCAGTTCAGGGATGTTCGCGACATACGCCTGCGGCAAGATCGCCAGATCGGCCTCGTGGCGGTGCAGCATCTCGGGCAGCGTGGCCGTCGGCCCCTCCAGGACCTGCACCTCGATGTTGCGTTCGATCCTGCTGAACCGGTCGATCAACCGCGATGCGAAGGCGCCGGCCGCACTCGCCATGCACGCCAACCGTACGGTTCCGTAGGTCGTCCCGCGTAGCGCCGCCATCTCGGCGCGTGCGCTGTCGAGCGTCGCCAGCACGTCCTTCGCCCGCCCGAGAAAGATCTCGCCGGCCACCGTCAGGCGTACGGGCCGCACGCTGCGGTCCACCAGCACGACGCCGAGTTCGTGCTCCAACTTCGCGACATGCTCGCTGACCCTCGACTGCACGCGACCGAGATCCTGCGCCGCGGCCAGAAACGCACCGCGTTCGGCGACCGCGACGAACGACGTCAGCCAGTCCACGTGCACCGCTCCACACTATCCGAAAAACAGATTGGAATTATCCGGATCGGCGTGGTTCATCCGGTCCGGCCCAGCCATACGCTCCCCAACGACAGTGACCCGACTCACAATGAGGAGAATCATGACCGACCGAATCGATGGGACCACCCATGACCGAACCCGCTACCGCAACGCGATGGGACCGCGCGGCGTCATCGGGATCATGACTCCCGGCCCGAACGTGGTCGTCGAGAACGAGATGATGGACATGCGCCCGCCCGGCGTCATCAACGCAGTCGACCGCTATTACGTCCCCAACCAGTCGATCCGCGCCGACGACGACTGGACGATCATCATGCGCCACGTCGCCGCCAACCTCGACGACTCGGTGCGCCGACTCAACGAGGCGCTCATCGACCATCTTGTCCTGGGGATGTCGTCGCAGAGCTTCATGGGCGGAGTCGACGGCAGCTTCGCCCTGCTCGACCATCTGCGCGAAGCGTCCGGGGTCGACGTGTCAATGGGTGCGCAGGCGTCCGAAGCCGCACTCAAGGAAGTCGGCGCACGGCGACTCGCGCTCGTCACGCCCTATTACCCCGTGATCGAGAAGAATGCGGTGAGCTACTTCGAAGGCCGCGGCTTCGAGGTCGTCCACGTCGAAGGCCTCAAGTGCCGCAGCATCATCGAGGTCGCCTCCCAGGGAGAGGACCGTCTGCGCGACGCGGTCCGCATCGCCGACGAGCACCGTCCTGACGCGATCATCCAGCTCGGCACCAATCTGCGTTTCGGGGCGCTGGCCCCGCGACTCGAGCAGGAGCTCGGCAAACCCGTCTGGGCCGTCGGCACCGTCATCTACTGGCACGCACTACGCGCCATGGGGATCGACGACCAATACGAGGGCTTCGGCACACTGCTCGAAAAGCACTGAGGTCGAACCGCACATGTCCGTCCAACTGCTCTCCATCGCCGTGCTGGTGGCGGTGTTCATCATCTCCACGGTGTTCAACGTGCACATGGGTGCACTGGCGTTCGTCGCCACTTTTGTCGTCGGGATCGGTTTGACCGACCTGTCTGAGAAGGAGATCATCGCCGGGTTCCCTGCCGGCCTGTTCGTGATCCTCGTCGGCGTGACGTATCTCTTCGCCATCGCCAAGGCCAACGGCGCCATCGACTGGCTCGTCGACTCCGCGGTCAACCTGGTGCGCGGACGTGTGTGGGCATTTCCGTGGATCATGTTCGTGCTCGCGGCCGGCCTCGCCGGGGTGGGCGCCGTTCCTCCGGCGGCGGTGGCGATCATCGCGCCGACGGCCATGCGGATCGCCCATCGCTACGGCATCAGCCCGTTGCTCATGGGCCTCATGGTCGCCAACGGCGTGTCCGCAGGCGAGTTCTCGCCGATCGGCCTGTTCGGGATCATCGTCAACGACGTCGCCGTATCCAACGGCGTCACGTCGTCGCCAATCCTGTTGTTCGCGAGTTGTTTCGCGGTCAACGCCATCATGTGCTACGCGCTGTGTGTCGTGATCAACCGACGCGCACGCCGTCACGACAAGGCCGATGAGTCCCTCGAAACCGGTGGCCCCACTCCCCCACGCGGTGGGACCGGGGTGCGAGTGGTGGACGCCGATGTCGCCGTGGCTGTCCGACCGCCGATGACCCGCTCGGTAGCCACGACCCTTGCCGGGCTCCTGGTGATGGTGGGCATTGTGGCGTGCACTGAACTCGACATCGGTTTTGTGGCAATGACTCTCGCGGTGATCCTCAGCATTCTGTCTCCGGAGGCGGCAAAGGAGGCATTGCCGAAGATCGCGTGGCCGTCGGTCTTCCTGATCGTCGGGATCGTCACCTACGTCGGTCTGCTGCAGGAACTCGGGACCGTCACCTACGTGTCCGACGCGGTGGCGCATCTGCAGTCGCCGCTGTTGATCGCCCTGCTCATCTGCGTCATCGGCGCGGTGGTCTCGGCGTTCGCCTCGACCACCGGAATCCTCGGCGCTCTGGTGCCGTTGGCGGTGCCGTTCCTGTTGTCGGGCGAGGTGTCATCGATTGCGATGATCATCGCGCTGAGTCTGTCCTCGTCGATCGTCGACGCGTCACCGTTCTCGACGTCAGGAGCGCTGATAGCCGCCAACGCCGCCGAGGAAGACCGCGACCGCGTCATGAGCCAGCTGCTGCGCTGGGGGATGTCGATGATCGTCGTCGCGCCGGTCGTATCCTGGGCCGTTTTCGTCCTGCCCGGTTGGTGACCCGAGTGCGATACGCGGCGCGAGGCCTCACGCGCCGCGTATCGCACTGCGGTGGCACCATGGGTGGGCGTGACGTCTATGGACCGGGCGATGCCGCCCCTGAACGGTGATGAACGCACGACGTTGGTGGGCTGGCTGGACTTCTACCGCGCGACCCTGGCTGCCAAATGCGAAGGCCTCACCGATGAGCAGGTTCGCATCGCTTCGGTGGAACCGTCGGAGATCACGCTTCTGGGTTTGGTGCAGCATGCCGCAGAGGTGGAACGAAACTGGTTTCGGCGGGTGCTGACGGGCGAACAACTGCCCCCGATTTTCGGATCCACTCCCCATCCCGAGGGCCACGACAGTGGATTCGAGCTGTCACCGGAATCGTCCTACCGAGCGGCGATCACGATCTGGCAGGACGAGATCCGGCATGCGCCCGCCAATATCGCAGAGCGCGAACTCGATGACACCAGCCCGTTCATGCAGACCGAGGTGACCCTGCGGTGGATCGTCGTCCACATGATCGCAGAATACGCGCGGCACTGTGGGCACGCCGACCTGATCCGTGAACGTATCGACGGGCGCACAGGCGTCTGATTCACGCTGCTTCGGCAACGAGGGTCGTGCCCGGCAGGCCGCTACCGATGGGCGACGGTGTGTCCGCCTTTGGGTTCCTCTCCTGCGAGAGCTGCACGCGCCTTCCGTCGACGGACCATGAACTTCTCCAACTCGACCACTCCGAACACAGGTGCACCGACAGCGGCGGCCTTGATCCAGTCGACGTATCCGAGCGGTGTGGATCCGAACACCGCGTTCATCGCCGGGGCGTAGGTGAACACGAGCTGGAGTGCCGTACAGGCAACCACGGTCGCGAAAGCGATCTTGTTGCCGAACAACCCGATCCTGTTGAGGACAGGTTCGAGGAGGAAGCGATTGTTGAGAAGATAGAACATCTCGGCGGCCACGATCGCGTTGACCGCCATGGTGCGTGCGGTCTCGACGCTTGTGCCCGAACGCAACTCCCAGAGAAACATGCCGAGTGCTCCGCCTGCCATCAGCACCGAGACGAGTAGGACTCGCCAAGCGAAGTGTCGCGACAGCAGACTCTCACTCGGGGCGCGGGGTTTGCGGCGCATCACGCCGGCCTCCGGCGGTTCGAAGGCAAGCGCCAGACCGAGTGTGCTGGAGGTGACGAGGTTGATCCACAGCACCTGTGCGGGAGTCAACGGCAGGGTGAACTGGAAGAGAATGGCCGCAATCACGACCAACGCTTCTCCTCCGTTGGTGGGCAACATGAACAAGACGAATTTCCGGATGTTGTCGTAGACGGTGCGCCCTTCTGACACCGCGGCAGCAATGGTGGCGAAGTTGTCGTCCGCCAGCACCATGTCCGCAGCCTCCTTCGCCGCTTCGGTGCCTCGACAACCCATCGCAATACCGACGTCTGCTTTCTTCAGTGCCGGCGAGTCGTTGACGCCGTCGCCGGTCATGGCCACCACTTCACCGCCGGCTTGAAGAGCTCGCACCAGGCGCAGTTTGTGCTCCGGGCTGGCCCGCGCGAAGATATCCCGTTCTTGCACAACCGTTTGCAGATCTGTGTCGTTCAGCGAGGCAATCTCGGAGCCGATCACCGCCGGCTTCCCGATGCCGATGCCGAGCTGCGCCCCGATCTCACGAGCGGTCGCCGCATGGTCGCCGGTGATCATTTTCACCCGGATACCTGCGCGGTGACACTCTCGCACGGCGGCCGCGACCTCAGGACGCAACGCGTCGATGATGCCCACCAGACCCAACATGGTGAATCCCGAATCGAGGTCGGCGATGTCGAGGGTGCCGGCATTTCGTGGAGCTTCGCACCGACGGGCGATCGCAAGAACCCGTAACCCCTGCGCTGCGGTGGTCGCAGCCATGCGCTGCCAGTAAAGCCGGTCTAGAGGCTCCTCGCAGTGGGGAGACCGCTGACTGTCACAGATGTCCAGGACGCGCTCGGGTGCGCCTTTGACCACGATCAGCGGGGTGCGGTCGACATCGCTGTGCAGAGTGCCCATGATCCGGTTTTCCGACGCGAATGGCACGGTGGTGACCCGCGAATGTGAGACCGTCTCGCGGTCGTGATCGAGACCGGCCTTCTTGGCCACCACGAGCAGCGCTGCCTCGGTCGGGTCGCCCGTGATCACCCAGACCTCATCCTCTACGTCGAGAGATGCGTCGTTGCAAAGCGAAGCAGCCAGGAGGGCTTCCATCAGGGCCGGATAGCGGCAGGGATCGATCACCCGTCCGTCGATGCTGAAATCACCCACAGGCGCATACCCGACGCCTCCGACGTCTATGTCGTGGCCTCCGCAGACCACTCGCTGGACCGTCATCTCGTTGCTGGTGAGCGTGCCCGTCTTGTCCGTGCAGATGACCGTCACCGAGCCGAGCGCCTCGACGGCCGGCAGCCGGCGCACGATGGCGCGTCGCCGCGACATACGCTGGACCCCGATCGCCAAGGTGACCGTCATGATGGCCGGGAGCCCTTCCGGGATCGCCGATGCGGCCAGAGCCACTGTCATCATGAACATCTCCGTGAGGGTCTCCCCTCGCCAGATCACCCCCAACGCGTAGGTGGCGGCACTGAGCAACAGGATCACAACCGCCAGCACCCGACCGAACCGGCTGATCTGACGCAACAGCGGAGTTGCCGTCGGTGCAACTCCGGTGAGCAGGTGGTTGATCCGCCCAAGTTCGGTCTGGGCACCCGTGCCAACGACAACTCCGGTGGCCTGGCCGTGGACGGCAAGCGTTCCCGAATACGCCATGCTTCGTCGGTCCGGTAGCGAGGTATCTTCGTCGTCCACGCCGATGGTCTTCCAGACCGGTGCAGACTCGCCCGTCAGCGGGGCCTCGTCGACCTGTAGTCCGTCGACACCGATCAATCGGAGGTCGGCGGGGATGCGATCGCCTGCCGCCAACTGAACGACGTCTCCGGGAACGAGCTCGACCGCCTCGACGTCCAGTGTCCGACCGTTGCGAGTCACCGTTGCGTGTGGTGACATCATCGCCCGGATGGCATCCAGGGCTGCCTGGGCCCTGCCTTCCTGAACGTAGGCGATGACGACGTTGATGAGGACCGCGGCGAACAACACCGCGGCGTCGACCCAGTGCTGAAGCACCGCAGTCACAATCGCGGCGCAGGACATCACATAGATGAGCACATTGTGGAATTGACGAATGAACCGCACCAATGCGCTCTGTTTCCGGACTGCGGCGAGTCTGTTCCAACCATGAACGGCGCGACGCCGCTCCACCTCACTGTCGGTGAGACCGCTCCTGCCGGCGCCGAGGGCGTCGAGCACTTCGTCGGGTTGCATTGTGTGCCAATTATTCTCGATCGAAATCGCTACAGCATCCGCCGACCGTCGCACGAAAGTCCGTGGTCTGCTACACACATCGACTCCTCTACACATCGCGCACAGCCTCGTGCAAGCCGGCCTCGCGCAAAATGACCGCCACAACATCAGGCACGGCCCCCGCGACCGCGTCCGTCATCCCGAATCCGTACCCGACATCGACCACATCCACGGTCAAGACGATGAGCCGACCCGGTGACTGCCCGAGGGCCTCTCCCAGCCGATACGCCCCGGCTAAACCGAGTGCGTGGGAGCTCACGCCGCCCAAATCGCGGGGCAGGTCGGCCGGCGTCCACCGGCGGACCGTGCCGGGAGTCGCAGAAGGCGAGACCGCGGCGTCGACGGCGATGACGGTCGGTACCCCCGCCCACGCGTCGAGCAACTCCCCTGGGTCACCTGAGGTCACCATCGCCTCGACACCGGGCAACCGCCGTTGGGCGATCTCGTGCACGGCGGCGATACCGACTCCGTCGTCGCGACGGGCCTCGTTGCCGATTCCGATGACCAGTACCGTCATCCGCGGTCCAGGGTAAGTGTGAGGAAATGGGTTGCGCATGAGATGCACGGATCATGGTTGCGAATGGCCCGCTCGCACAGTTGCGTCAGTTCTGCGTCGTCGCGATCCAGGTTCGCCGCGACCAGTACGGCGAGTTCGTGCTCGATGGCCGCCTGGTTCTGGGCGGTGGGTGGGATCAGCGTGGCGGTCCGGACCAGACCGTCGTGGCCGATCTCATAACGGTGATAGAGCAGGCCGCGTGGCGCCTCGCTCACACCGTGCCCGACTCCGGCGCGGGCCGGTACCTCCACGAACGGTCGGGGCGGCTCCTGGTATTCGGCGATGATTCGCAGCGCTTCTTCGATCGCGAAGACCACCTCGACAGCACGTACGACGATGCTCCGGAACGGGTTTCGGCATTGTGCGCCGAGCCCGGCCGAGGTGGCGGCTTCACGCGCGGTCGGTGGCAGGTGGGCAGAGTTCAGTGAGTACCGGGCCAGCGGCCCGGTGAGGTAGCGCCCATCGTCCAAGGCAGCGTGCAGCGCGGTCGAGTGCGGCACTTGCGCCTCGCCGACGTGAGTGGTGAAGTCGGCGAGCGGAAATGACGGGCCGGCACTTCGGACGATCGCGCCGCTCTCGATCGGATAAGCGTCGGCGGTGCCGAGTGCCAGGAACTCGTGATCGAAAACGACATCGGGACAGTCGAGATCGGCGACTTCACGAACCGTGTACAGCGCGTCGTCGAGACTTTTGCGCAACAACGCGGCGAGAGATTTGAGGTCCCCTGGCTTCGGCGCCGAGTAGAACCCGCCGAGACGCACGTTGACCGGGTGGATGGCACGTCCACCGATCTGCTCCATGATCCTGTTCCCGGTCTTCTTCAGTGACAATCCGCGTTCGACCAACTCGGGATGCTCCCTCGCCAGGCTGATGCCGTCGGGATGCCCCAGGAAGTCCGGAAGGTGCAGCAGGAAGATGTGCAACGCGTGACTGTGGATCCACTCGCCGCAGTACAGCAACCGGCGCAGTTGCACGATTTCCGGGTCCACCGTCACGCCGCAGGCATCTTCGATGGCATTGCACGCACTCACCTGGTACGCCACAGGGCAGATCCCGCAGACCCGCGCGGTCAGGTCGGGCGGTTCGGTATGAGCCCTTCCACGCAGGAACGCCTCGAAGAACCGCGGCGGCTCGTAGATGTTCAGCTGTGTCCCCACCACGGCGCCGTCGCGCAGCGTGACGTGCAGTGCGCCTTCACCTTCCACGCGGGCCAGGGCGCCGACCGACAACGTGCGTACCTCGGGGTTCACCGGTCGTTCCGCTCGGCATCGAAACGTGTGACGTTGAACGTCGAGAACACCCTGTCGACCTCGCCGTCGGTCATCCCGTCGCGGCGCAACAACCGGATGAGTGCTGCGGAGTTCGGCGTGGCTGCCGGCCCGAAACATCCATAGCAGCCGCGATGACACGACGGGCACAGCGCACCGCACCCGGCGTGGGTGACGGGCCCCAGGCACGGTATGGATTCGGCCACCAGAACACACGTGATACCACGAAGCTTGCATTCGGCGCACACGGTCTTGGCCGGTAGCCGGGGTTTGCGTCCGATGAGGAGGGCTGCGAGTGTGTCCAGCAACTGGCCGCGGTCGATCGGACACCCTTGCAGTTGGTAGTCGACGCGCACATGCGCAGCGGGCGGTGTCGAGGTCGCGAGCGTCTCGATGTAGCCGGGTTGCGCGTAGACCACCGACAGGTACTCGTCGATGTCAGACATGTTGCGCAGCGCCTGGATTCCCCCGGCTGTCGCGCAGGCCCCGATGGTCACCAGGATCTTCGACTGCTCACGGATCTCCCTGATCCGTCGTTCGTCGGCAGGCGTGGTGATCGAGCCCTCGACCAGGGAGATGTCGTAGGGCCCGCCGGTGAACGCACTGGACGCTTCGAGGAACGTGGCGATCCGGACCTCGCCGGCGAGGGTCAGCAGTTCGTCCTCGCAGTCGAGCAACGTCAACTGGCAACCGTCACAGGAGGCGAATTTCCATACCGCCAGGGATGGCACGCTCATCTACAACTCCTTCACCGCGAGCAGGGGATCCGCCACGTCGTAGCCGACCACCGGACCGTCGCGACACAGCAGCAGTGGCCCCAGTTGACAGTGCCCACACCATCCGATGCCGCATTGCATGTTGCGCTCCAGGGACACGCGAATGTCACTGGCCCGCAAACCTTTCCCCATCAACACTTCAGCACTGGCGCGCATCATGGGTTCCGGGCCGCACAGGTACGCCGTTGTGCGCTCAGGCCGGACCGGCAACCGGCGCAACGGTTCGGTGACGAATCCGACCTCGCCCGGCCAGCCCTGTACCGGTATGTCGACGGTCAGGTGCACATCGATCGACCCGCGAGAACTCCACTGCCGCAGTTCCGGGGTGAAGAGGAAATCGTCGCGCGAGCGGGCACCGGCGATCACGGTCACTTGCCCGTACATGTGGCGACAGGCGAGCACATCGACGATGACCGGTCGCAGCGGCGCGAGGCCCACACCACCTGCGACGATCACCAGTTCCCGGCCTGTGGCCACTTCATGACCCCAGCCCGTCCCGAAAGGCCCACGCAAGCCGAC
Organism: Mycolicibacterium smegmatis; assembly: GCF_001457595.1. Lineage (GTDB taxonomy): Bacteria > Actinomycetota > Actinomycetes > Mycobacteriales > Mycobacteriaceae > Mycobacterium > Mycobacterium smegmatis. The sequence goes on from NZ_LN831039.1 coordinate 4,077,691, forward strand.
GAGACTGCCGACGGCAGCGTCCCGCAGCGCGGTGCTGACGGCTCCCACCGCGCGCACCGTGTGCGCGACGGTGGTCTCGGGTTCCGGCGAGATGCCGCTGACCGACACTGCGATCTCACCGATCCCGAAGGCGTACATCATCATGAACTCTCCGGGCCGCGGGGTCCTCAGCGCACCATTGACGGGGTCCAGGAAGAGCGTTGCCGAATCGCGGTTCTCGACGACGCGCTCGCGAACCCGGTACGGCACGGGTTCCATCGGCGCAGCGAGTTCAGCCGTCATGGTCACCGGCCAGATCGGCGAGGGTGGCCATCTCTTCGGTGATGTCGATTCCGGTGGGGCACCAGGCGATACATCGCCCGCATCCCACGCATCCGGTGGTGCCGAACTGATCGTGCCACGTGCCGAGCTTGTGGGTGATCCAGTGCCGGTATCGCGACGGTGCGGACTGCCGGACAGTGCCCTCGTGGATGAACGTGAAGTCCATCTCGAAACAGGATGCCCAGTTCATCCACCGCTCGGCATGCTCGCCGGTGAGATCGGTGACGTCCTCGACGCTCGTGCAGAAGCATGTCGGACACACCATCGTGCAGTTGCCGCACGTCAGGCACTGGCTTGCTACCTCGTTCCAATGAGGTGACTCACGGGACTCGATCAGCAGTTCACGAAGGTCACCGTCGGGCATCGCGCGGCCCATGTGTTCGGCGGCGGCGGCGATCGCGGTTTCCGCGGAGTCGATCTCAGCCTGCACGGCCGCGCGATGTGGCAACGTGTCGAGAACCTCTTCCCCTTCGTCGCTGCCGGTCTCGACGAGGTAGTGAGGGCCGTCACCGTCGAGGCGTTCCGTGAGGGCCAGGTCGTACCCCGGGCCGAGGTGTGGCCCGGTGCCCATGGACGCGCAGAAGCACAATCCGCCCGGCTCGGTGCAATTGACCGCCACGATGAACGCGCGGCGCAGCCGCCCGACGAATCCGCGGTCGGCGTACTCCCCCTCCCCCAGCACGCCGTTGAGTTTGTTGATCGCGGCGAGATCACAGGCTCGCACACCGATGAACGCGTAACGGGGCGGCTCCGGTGCAGGCGCGCCGTCCGATGACCACAGCCGCTGCCGCGCCGGATGAAGGAATTGTTTCCAGGACTGCGGGCCCGCGGAGTGGCCGAACAGAGCGGTGTCGCCGCGGCGACGCAACCGGTACCGGCCCGGCCCCACGTCGACGCCCCATCCGCGGGGAAGATCGGCGCCGGAAGTCAGTTCGGCGAGCACGATCGAGTTGTCGGCGCAGGTAGGGCCGATCACCCGGTAGCCGCGGTCGATCAGCGTGGCCACCAGTCGGTGGATCCCCGCGGTGTCGATCACCGCCCTGTTCACGGCCATGGCGTCACGGGCTGACGGTCTCCACCGCGACACGCTTCTCGGCGGCTGCCTCGGGTTCGGTCACCGGAACCGAGATCGTGAGGATGCCTTTGTCGTAACCGGCCTTGATCGCATCCTCATCAGCGCCGGGAGGCAGTGTCACCGAGCGCATGAACGATCCGTATGCGAACTCGGATCGCCCGTTGGTCTCCTTCTTCTCGGTGCGTTCGGCCTTGATGGTCAACACGCCGTCGCGAACCGTGATGTCGATGTCCTTGGCCGGGTCGATTCCCGGGACCTCGGCGCGCAGTTCGTAACCACCGTCTTTCATTTCGTCCTCGATCCGGATGATGTGGTCACCGAAAACCGGGCGGATCGAGGCCCACGACGGCAGACCCGCGAAGAAGTCGGACATCTCCGGAAAGAGCGAGCGTGCTCGTGATCGTTCAGGAAGTTTGGTCATCGGTCCTCCTCACTCGTAGGAATCGTTTCCACGTCAGTGATCCGACCACCTGGCACGGGTGACGGGTAGGGACCGAAGTCCCGTCACCACGAACTTTCGTCCCTGGTTTTCTGTCCCCGAAGTGACGAGATTTCGGGATATGTCCACCGCAGTAGCGAAACTCGTCGTCGGAGTCGCCGGGCTTTATGCCGCGCGGCGCTACTACCGGAACTGGGGAACGACCAAGGAGGAATGCCGTTCCAGGCCGCAGCAGAATCCGCGGCGGATCTGCACAATTCGCGCGAAAGGGCACTTTGACGGTCCCGCAGGTGACCTAAGGCCTTCCGTCAACGGTCCTCGGACGCTATCGGCCGCACCGGGCCCGGGCGAGAGTGGACATCATGTCCGACCGTTATGTGCGAACCCTCGATATCCTGACGATCGCCGACGCCGAGGAAGCCGGCGGGAAGGGCGCGAACCTCGGCGAGCTTGTCGCCGCAGATCTCCCCGTGCCGCACGGTTTCGTGGTGATGCGCTCGGCGTACCTCGACTCGGTTCGCATGGGTGGTGTCGAAGCCGAATTGGCCGCATTGCACACCGAAGCGCTCACCCACGCCGCCGACACCGCTCGACTCTCGGAACTGTGCCGCCGCATGCAGAGCCTGGTGAACAAGGCCGGGCTGAGCCCGAGCGTGCGGGACGCGACGCTGGCCGCGTACCGCGCGCTGGGTACCGATGTGGTTGTGGCCGTGCGGTCCTCGGCCACCGGTGAGGACGGCCGCGATGCGTCGTTCGCGGGGATGAACCGCACCATCACCAACGTCATGGGCGAGGTGGCACTGCTCGACGCGGTCACCCAGTGCTGGATGTCGCTGTTCAGCCCGCGGGTCATCACCTACCGCGCCAGCCGCGGGTTCACCGCCGCCCCTGCGATGGCCGTGGTGGTGCAGCAGATGCTCTCGGCCGATCGAGCCGGCGTCGCGTTCACGAGCGACCCCAGCACGGGCGATGCCGACCACATCGTCATCGAGGCGGCCTTCGGCCAGGGTGAGGTGGTGGTGTCCGGCAAGGTCGAACCCGACACGTACGTCATCGACAAGCGCACGCTTGAGGTCCGAGACGTCCGGATCGGTTTCAAGGCCATCAAGATCGTGCGTGGTGACGACGGTGCCGACTCGATGGTGCAACTCGAGCGGTCGCAGGCCGAGGCCCGAGTCCTCGACGACGACGCGTTGCGCAAGATCGCGACCCTGGCGGTCGCCACGGAGACACACAACGGCTGCCCACAGGACATCGAATGGGTGATCGCCGATGGCGCGGTGTGGCTCGTACAGGCCCGGCCGATCACCACTCTCGGCAGCGCCGGGTCCACGGCCGGCGACGAACCGAGCGTGCTGATCCGGGGTCTCCCCGCCGCGCCGGGTGTCGCGTCAGGACGTGTGCGCGTGTTGCTGGCTCCTGACGATGGGGACAAGCTGACCGACGGCGAGATCCTGGTCGCACCGACGACGAATCCCGACTGGTTGCCGACGATCCGCCGAGCCGCGGCGCTGGTCACCGAGACCGGCGGCATGACCTGTCATGCCGCGATCGTCGCGCGAGAACTCGGTGTGCCATGTGTCGTCGGTGCCCGGTCGGCGACGGTGGCCCTTGCCGTCGGGTCGATGGTGACGGTGGACGGGACCCGCGGTGAGGTGACGACGGGGCGCCTCCCGGAAACGGTGCGCACCACCACGACGCCACAGGAGCCGGCTCCGCACATCACCGGTGAAGCCACCGGCACCAAGGTCTACGTGAATCTCGCGATGCCGGATTCGGCCGAGGCGGTCGCCGCGCAGGACGTCGACGGGGTCGGTCTACTGCGTGCGGAGTTCATGCTGACCGAGGCCCTGGCGGGCCGGCATCCGCGGGACCTGATCACAAAGGGCGAGCAGGACACGTTGGTCGACGCCATGGCGGCCGCGGTCACCCGGATCGGCACGGCATTCGCACCGCGACCGGTGATCTATCGCGCAATGGACTTCCGCACCAACGAGTTCCGTGGGCTGGCCGGAGGTGAACAGTTCGAGCCCGTCGAACACAACCCGATGATCGGCTATCGGGGCTGTTACCGCTACATCAAAGAACCGGACCTCTTTGCGCTCGAACTCAGCGCGCTGGCCCGGGCCCGTGAGCACACGCCCAACATCCACCTGATGATTCCCTTCGTCCGCACCCGGTGGGAGCTTGAGGAATGCCTCGCGCTGGTGGACGCGAGCCCGTTGAGGCGACACCGGAATCTACACCGGTGGGTGATGGCCGAGGTGCCGTCCGTGGTGCATTGGTTGCCCGAGTACGTCGGTATGGGCATCGACGGAGTGTCCATCGGCAGCAACGACCTCACACAGTTGATGCTCGGTGTCGATCGGGATTCCGAAACGTGCGCCGAGCTGTTCGACGAATCGGATGCCGCGGTGCTCGACGCGATCTCACGCATCATCTCGACGGCCAACCGGCTCGGGATCACATCGTCGCTGTGCGGGCAGGCGCCGTCGACCCGACCGGAATTCGCCGAGCATCTCGTCCGGATGGGCATCACGTCGGTGTCGGTCAACCCCGACGCGGCCGGCGCGGCGCGCCGTGCGGTCGCCGCGGCCGAGCGCCGCCTGTTGTTGGATTCGGTCCGCCACCCGCGGCATGCACCGACAGCGTCTCCTCGAAACCCGCTGTGAGACAGTCGCGGAGGACGTCATGATCCGGGATCGCACCGGCATCGATGTTGACCCCGATGGCGCACACGTCGACGTATGACAGCAACGTGGTGTTGACGGCCGCACCCAGGGTCGGAGAGAACGCGTACTGGGACCGAATGGGAGCACCGCCCATTTTCAGCGGTACGGGAGACCCCGGCACGTCGCTGGCGATGAAATCGACATGCCGAAGTTCAGACCCTACATAGCCGCGCGGCATAACGTTGAGCGCTTTGGCGATCAGTTGTGTATAGGCAAGTGCCTTCTCGCCTCGCGCCGCCATCGTTCTCGCGTGGATCTCGCGAATTCTGCGCATCGGGTCCACCTCACCGACCGGAACGTCGAAACGGACCAGCGTCGCACGGTTTCCACCGATCCCGTCGTGTGGGCCGCGGACGCTGATCGGCATCGACGTCATGAGTTGGTCGACGGTGACACCGTGGTGATCGTGGTACCGGCGAAGCCCTCCCGTCACGGCCGCCAGGAATGCGTCGTTCACGGTGCCGCCGGCGGCGTCCCCAGCCCGGCGCAACCCAGACCTGCTCACCTCGAGGATCTCGAGTCGACGTGTTGCGCTGCGGCGCCTCATGACCGGCGACAGCGGACCTGCGATGGGGCGAGCGGCGCGATAGATCGACACCGCGGTGTCGAACGCCGTAGCGGCTGTGGTCAACGGGTGACGGATCGTCTCCAATACCTGTGCCGCAACAGAACCCGAAGGTCTCTTCGAGCCCTCAGACGCCGCCAACACCTCGAGCTCGTCATAGAGCGCAGCGGCCAGCGCCACTGCTCCGACGCCGTCGGTCAGCGCATGATCGAACTTGCACAGCAGCGCGGCACTGCCGTCGGCCATCCCCTCGACCAGCGTCACCTCCCACAGCGGGCGCGTGCGGTCGAGATCGGTCATCATCGCCACCTCGGCCAAGTTGACCAGCACCGGGAAAGTGCGCGGCTGAGGGGCGGACACACGGTGAAGGTGCCAGTCGAGATCGAACTCGGCGTGCTCCTCCCAACGCGCGGGTAGCGGCGGCACCGTCGGCGAGACGACCTGACGGAACCGTGGCGCCACGCGGGTGAGGCGTTCGAACCTTTCGACCACCAGGTCCCACTCGGGGGCGCGTTCGAGAATCATGAGGCTGACGATCGTCGAGCGGAGTACCGGGTCCTCCCCCAGCGACCACATGAACTCATCGGTACTGGTCAGAAACTCCGCCATGGTGAGGTCCTCGCATTCGGCCGCACTCGAGCGAGCGACGGGTCTTGCAACTGGCTAGCTGTACTGCTAGCCGTCCGCAGGGGTGATCAACCCGTAGTGGCCGTCGTAGCGGCGATATATGACGCTGGCACGGCCCTCGGCCGCATCGATGTAAAACAGGAACGGCAGACCCAGCAGACCGAGACGCTCGACGGCGTCGCGCTGGGTCAGACATGGCGCCGGATGGGTACTGATCGTGATCGGTTTCTCGAACGGACTCAGTTCGTCGGCAGGTACGGGGATCACGAGTACCAACCGATAGCCCGTGGGGCCGCCCTTGTACAGAACCGCGGCGAATCCGGTGCCCTTCTCGGTGAAGAGATGGAAATCGTAGTCGAGCATCTCCATCTCGAGCGCGGCCTCGTCCACGGTGCACGGCACCATGCTGAACGACTTGCGACGAATGATCCTGCGCTCCTCGGGCGGACGGGGAAAGTAGCCCGGGCGCCGCGCCGGTTCGGATTCGTGGCGCCACTCACGCCCGGCCTCGGCGGGCACACCGCCACGGCGCGCCTCCCAGTGCTCGGCAATGCGCTCCAGTCGCGACCGCAGCCGTGCTTCCAGTCGATCTACCGCCTCGCGCGCGTTCACACCCTCGACCTGAGCGCGCACCTGCCGACCATTGACATCGAGGTTGGCTTGCGCGATGACCGGCCGTTCGACCGCGGGGTCACCGTGCCTGGTGAGCCTCACACGCGCGTGAAGCACCGGTCTGTGTGCGCGCCTGGAGAGCCGACCGATCTTCTCGCGCGCATACTCGGCGGCACCGGGAAGCTCCCCGTCGGTCGACACATCGACGTCCATGACCTCTGGTAGCCCTGTTCGCTGACGCATGGTTTCATTCGATACCGCAGAGCAGCGTCGCCACAGGGCCGAAAGTCACCTCCGTCAGAACTCGCACCCCAGCGTCCTTCATCATCGGCAGATCCGAGGGCCGGCTACCTTGGCCTCGCGACAATGATCGGTACGCGAACTTCCTGTGCAACCGCGGAACTCACCGAACCAAGCAGCATTCCGGTGAACCCGCCTCGGCCCCGGCTGCCCAGTACCACCAGCTGGGCACCTTCGGAGGCGGCGATCAGTGCGTCCGCCGGCCGGTCGAACTCGATCTCGAGGTTGACCGAGGTCTCGGGATACCGTTCCTCCCAGGCGCCCAGGCGCTCGGCAATGGGCTTTTGCACCACCGCTTGCAGTGCGGACCACTCGGCGGCGAAAAGCCCGGACATGTCAGCATCGACCAGCACGTGCAGCGCCACCACATCCACACCACGCAACGCGGCCTCCCGGAAGGCGATCTCCGTCGCGAACTCCGACGCCGGCGACCCGTCGGTGCCCAACAACACCGGAGACCGGCCCGATACTCGGGCAGCACCCGTTGCGTGGACGATCGCTACTGGGCAACGGGCATGGTGGAGCAACCCACTGGCGACGGATCCCAACAATCGGCGGTGCTGCTCGTTGCGGCCGCGAGGACCGACGACGATCAGTTCGGCGGACCTGGAAAACCCGGTCAGGCTGGGCACGACACCGCCGTACAGCATCTCGCTGCGTACCTGTGGCCGAGAAGTGCCGGTGACGTCCTCCTGCACGATCTTGATCGCGTCGGCGATCGCAGTACGGGCGTCGTTGTCCTGAACCTCCAGGACTTCCTCGGGGATTCGACCGCCGGGCCACAACAGCGTCGAAGCGCTCAATGGTGTGACGACATGCGCAATCGTGAGGTCGACGCCTCGCAAGGTCGCCTCGGCCATGGCCCATCTGACCGCGGCCCGCGACCAGGACGATCCGTCGACCCCGACGACGATGCCGTGTGGCAGATCCGAATCCGCCACACTCACGCGGCGCTCGGCAGATCCGGCGCCGGTCCGCCGAACGTGCGTGCCGTGCGAGGCTCATTTGCCGGAGCCCAGCCGGCATACGTCAGGAACAGCCCCAGCAGGCCGACCGCGACCATGAGGACCTGCCACCACATCGCGGCCCGCACCATCGACTCGCCGAATGCCGCGTATGACTGTGGTACCGCCAGCAGTAGAACGCCTTTCAGCGTTGCAAGCCAACCGAGGACCGACACCACGATCGCTGCGACTCCATGCCACCTCTGGTGCAGCGCGACCACGGTGAGGCCGCTCAACAGTACGAAGGCACCGGATACCCACGACATGATCGGGTTCTTTCCGAAATCGGTGACCAGGCCCGGTATCTCGGACGCACGTGCCAACGCCACGACAGCGACGACGACGAGATACGGGCCGAGTACACGTGCGAAGCCCTGCGTCCGGTTCTCGACGTGAAACGCAGTACTCATGGCACTGAGACCTCCTCAAATCCACGGACGTCACGACTGACGCCCGCCTGACCCATTCGACCACCGGTGCTTCGAGGTCGTAAGGGACCGAAGTCCACGTTCAGATGGGCTTTTGTCGGTTCTGGGCAGCCAGAGGACCATCGGCGCAATCACCGGGACTTAGGTCACCATCGGCAGAGGTTCGCCGCCGATACGCTCGAACGCGCAGTTGATAAGCGGGTAGGAGCCGAGATGTTGGAGCCAGAGAATTCCGCACCGATCGTAGTTGGTATCGACGGGTCCGAAGCGGGTGTACGGGCCGCTCGATGGGCGGCTGCCGAAGCCGAGTCCCGCAACGTTCCACTGCGTTTGGTGTATGCCACCAAGGCTTCACATCCATCGGCAGACGACTATTACGACGATGTCCGCCGCGGACAGGACGCCCTGTCGGCCGCCCAGATCGATGTGAACCGGCGCTACAGCGAGGTCAAGGTCGAGACCGCCCTGGTGGACGGGCCACCGGGGCGCGCGCTGATCGACGAGTCCGACCGTGCGGCGATGTTGTGTGTCGGATCGGTGGGCATCGGCCGCTACGCGGAATCGATTCTCGGGTCGATCGCCTTGGCGGTTGCCGAGGGCGCCGCGTGCCCGGTGGCTGTCATCCGTGCACAGGAGGATGACTCGGCGGTTCACTGGATCGCCGCTGGGAACCCGGCCGACGAACACGTCGTCGAATCAGCCATGGCCGAGGCGCGATTGCGGCAGGCACCGGTTCTGGTGCTCGGGGATCGACGCGAGGGCGACGCGTTCATCTACCAGGTCAAATCCATACAACTCCGCAATCCCGATCTCCACATCTACCCGATCACCGACAGAAACGATGTGGCCGGCTTTCTGAGGCGACACGACGAGCCGGTCCAGCTCGCCGTTATCGGTGAGTCGGAGGTCGCCGAACTCCCGCGCATCCTCGGCCCTCACGGGCGTCATATGTTCCACCTGTTCGAGGGGACCACGTCATCGGTGCTGGTGGCGCGCTATGACTGATCGCCGGATTCGTCGATGAAACCCTGTGACGCCGCCGGACATATGCGGGCCACCTCGTGAGCGGGGTGCCGATCGGCTGACAACTGACCGCGAGGGTCGGGACTTTCGTCCCTATGGACCACCGGTGAATGCGCCGAGGATCACGGTGACGCGTCGATCGCACGGAGGGAACCACATGAGTCACAACGGAAACGGCGCTGGGTACGGCATGGTCGTCGCGGTCGACGGTTCGGCGGAGTCCGACGCGGCGGTGCGATGGGCGGCACGCGAGGCAACACTGCGCAAGATCCCGGTGACCGTGATGCATGTAGTCGAACCGATGATCGTCAACTGGCCGGTCCCACCCGTGCAGGGCAGTGTCACCGAGTGGCAGGAGGCCAACGCCCGCAACGTGATCAAGCACGCCCACGACACGTTCGTCGCCGTCGAGGAGTCCGCTCCAGACGGCATCCGGCACGAAATACGTTATGCCGGCATCGTTGCCGAACTTGTCGATGTGTCCAAGAACGCCACGATGATGGTGGTGGGGAGCCGCGGCCTGGGTGCGTTCGGCGGCGCGTTGCTGGGATCGGTCAGCAGCGGCGTCATCCACCATGCGCACTGTCCCGTTGCGGTGATCCACGGTGACCAGATACGTCGACCGGACCCCCGCTCCCCCGTGCTCGTCGGGATCGACGGATCACCCGCATCCGAGGACGCCACGGCGTTCGCGTTCGACGAGGCCTCTCGTCGGCGCGTCGATCTCATCGCATTGCACGCCTGGAGCGACGTCGGGGTGTTCTCGGCGCTCGGCATGGACTGGCACGAGTACGAGGACCAGGGACGCGAACTGCTCGGTGAGCGTCTCGCCGGATGGCGTGAGCGGTATCCCGACGTGAGAGTGACTCGGCAGATCGTCTGCGATCAGCCGGCACGGTGGCTCATCGACGGGTCACGCCACGCACAACTCGTCGTTGTGGGCAGCCATGGGCGCGCGGGATTCGCCGGAATGCTGTTGGGATCGGTCGGCTCGAAGGTCGCCCGCGCCGCCTATTCCCCGGTGATCGTGGTGCGTTGACAGCAGGTGTGGATGGTCAAGCCCCGCTCAGCGGGGCACTCCAGCGCACATGCGTCCCCGACCCGGCCGAGCTGGTGATCTGACAGCTGCCGCCGGCCTGTTGCGCCCGGGCTTTGAGGTTAGCCAACCCACTGCACCGCGCGGTGTTTGCCGGTATGCCTCGACCGTTGTCGACCACCTCGATATCGAGCCGATCCGATACCTCGATGGATATCGTCACGCTGGTCGCTCCGGAATGGCGCACCGCGTTGCTGATGGCTTCGACGATCACCGCTTCGGCATCGTCGGCCAGAGCGGGATCGACCGCGACGATGGGTCCGCTGATGCGTACGGTCGTCGCGAGGGGGCTGTTGTCGGTCACAGCCGCCACCGCCGCCTGAATCCGTTGCCGGAAACTCATGGCGGAAGCCGCGGGCGATTGCAGGTCGAAGATCGCCGTCCTGATCTCGTCGATGATGGACTGCAGGTCGTCGACAGTGCGCGACAACCGCTCCTTGAGCAGATCGGACTTGGTGCGGGCGATGGTTCCTTGCAGGTCCATACCGGCCAGGAACAACCGCTGGATCACATGGTCGTGCAGATCCCTGGCGATGCGTTCCCGATCGCTCAACACGGTGAGTTGCCGTGCCTGCTCATTCGCCCGGCAGAGTGTGAGGGCCACGGCCGCGTGGTGCGCGAAATCCTCCATGATGGCCATCTCGTCCACGTCGAACGGCGGGTCGTCGGCGTCGCGGGCGACAGCGATGACACCGAGGTTGTTGGTTGCCGAACGCAGTGGCACGACGATCGCGGGGCGGCGCCCCTGGTCGGTGAACGAAGTGATGGGGTATCTGAATCCATCCGTCATCGTGGACTCCCCCGTGCGGAACACCCGTCCGCTCGTGGAGCCGGATACCGGCACCTGTTGCCCCTCGACCTCGTCGGCACGTGCGCCGGCGGCAACGGCAACCGTGAGGCTGCGAACCTCCTCCGGAGCCCGGTCCGCCTCGGACGGGACGAGTATGGCGGCCTGGCTCGCGACGGTGAGCTCCGCTGCCCGGCCGACGATCAACCGCAGAGGGGCATCCTCTCCGCCGCTCATACCGAGCAAGGCCATGGTGATCTCACGGCTCGCGGAGACCCACCGCGCCACGGTGCGCACTTTGGCCAGATGCCACACACTGTGGACGACGTCCGCCGCCACCGTCGCGAGCACCTCGACAACCCCTACATGAGCGTCGGAGAACTCGAACCCGGCCCGGGAGTCGGCCACGTACAGACTGCCGAGCACTTCGCCGTGCGAGACGAGCGGCACGCCGAGCACAGCGCGCATCGGCGGGAGCAGCTCTGGCAGACCTACCTCGGCCGCAGATCGTGCAAGACCATCGATTCTGAGCGGACCTGTCCGATTGCGAAGAAACCCCAGCATGTCCCTGTCGGGCGAATCCGGGACCGCTTGCGCGAGGGCTCCTGCCTGCAGGAATGTCGCAGGTGTGCCGTTCGGGGCGCAGAGGCCGGCGGCACCGTAACAGGCACCTGATACCCGCATGATCGCGTCGAGAATGCCGTGCAGAGTGGACTCTGGTTCCAAACCGGCATCGAGCGAGGCCATGTCCTGCAACAACGCGGCCATCCGGACCTCGACCGCTTCGGGCGAGTCGTCCGTATGCGACTGCCCCACGGGTCTACGCCAGGCCGGTCTCGCAACGATCGATCCAGTATCTCGAGCGCCCAAATCTGACCTCCACCCATCCTTCGACCTGGACGCTACGCCTGTTGCGCATACCTGCAACCAAGAATTGACCGTGCCGTCAGCGCTCTCGAGGAACCGGTCCGCCACCGACCGGAATGGGTTCTTGCCAACGAAATCAACCGGGATTTGCCGGCCGCGCCGCTGACGAATCTAGATCGCCAGACAGCAGACGCGCTGTGCTTCTGTCACCGACTCGCGCAGCGGTCGACTGGTGTCGATCGAATGTCCGTGAACGATGCCTGCGCCCTGTTCTGCGAGGGCGTCGGCGATCTCCGGGGTCGCGTCCGACGTCGTGCCCGATCTCGACGCGATGCGTTCACCGGCCGCCACCACCGGAAGCGAGCAGGTGAACTCCACCACAGGGACCGCGGTTTCAGATGCGAGGAGGTGGGCGCGCTGACGCCGGCCGACGTCGCGCCACGTCCCGTCGAGGATCACCGACCGGCCGTGCGTGAGCGCATGACGTGCCCGCGCGAGCACTTCGTCGTAGACCGCCGCAACGTTTTTCGGAGCGTAGAGACCGGTGTCGAGTTCTCCTGCCGCACCACCGATCACGCCACTTTCCTGCAGATACCGACGGACGTCGTCGGTCGAGATCACCACGGCGCCCAGTTCTTCGGCGAGGGCCCGTGAAACAGTCGTCTTGCCGGTGCCAGGACCACCACCGACGATGACCAGCTGAACTGTGGCCGCGCGCAGACGATCAAGGGCGATGTCGATGTGGCGGCACGCATCGGTGGCCGCCTCCGGTCGACCTTGGCCGACACGTATGCACTCGACTTTCGCACGGACCACCGCGCGGTAGGCCACGTAGAAATCCATCAGAGACTGCGGAGCGGTGTCATGCGCGTGGTGCCGGTAGCGGTCGACGAAGAATGCGCTGAGCTCGGGTGACCCGAGAAACTCCAGATCCATCGCCAGAAAAGCGGCGTCATCGACGCCGTCGACATAGCGGAGAGTGTCGTCGAACTCCAGACAGTCGAGAATGGCCGGTCCCTCCGGTGTGCAGAAGATGTCGTCTGCGAGCAGATCGGCATGTCCGTCGACGATGCGGCCGTCCGCGATGCGCTCGGCGAACAGCTCGGCGCGGCCGGACAGGTACTGCGAAGCCAGCCGGCGCACTTCACTCAGCTGCTCCGGCGGCACCAGCGACATGCGGGCCAGCTCGGTCAGATTTTCGTCCCAGCGGGCCCACACCGAGGTCGCGCGTGCCTGATCGTCGATGACCGCCCCGCGTCCGGCGTCGCGGTGAAAGCGCGCAAGGATCTCGGCGATCACGTCGAGTTGGTCGTTCACCTCAGCCCCTCGCGTGACCAAGGTCGACAGCCTGTCGGCATCCCGGTAGCGGCGCATGACCACCACGGGTTCGTCAGGGCGATCCCCCGGCCCGACAAGGTGCGCCACACCGAGATAACTGTTGGGGGCCAGGCGGCTGTTGAGTTCTACCTCTCGAAGACATGCCGCCTCGCGCTGCTGCGCTGTGGTGAAATCCAGGAAATCCGTCCGGACCGGCTTCTTGGCCTTGTACGCGAGGTCACCGATCAGCGCCACGAGCCCCGTGTGCGTCTCACGGATCTGCGCATCGAGATTTCCGAACGCAAACACTCTGTCGCGCTGCGCAACCGCCGTTTCCGGCTTGTCCTCCATGCTTGCATGGTGCCGCGTTCCGCGATCGTCCCGCCAGGGTCCTACGGCCCCCGGTTGAGGACCATAGTCCCTGTTGATCTTGTTCTGGCACCGCCAGGCTGACAGGAGCACACGACACCGGGGACACGGAACATGAGAGATGCTCAGCCATCAGTCGACGTGATCGGTGACGCGCTGCGGTTGACGTGCCGAGCGCCCTCGCTGCACAACAGTCAACCGTGGCTGTGGGCCGCGGTCGACAAAACTCTTCACCTGTTCGTCGACAAACAGCGCATCCTTTACTCCGCGGACCACATGGGCCGGGAGGCCGTGATCGGTTGTGGCGCGATGCTCGATCATTTCTGCGTCGCGATGGCCGCCGACGGCTGGGTGCCCAAGGTCGCCAGGCTGACTGATCGCGGCGATCCGCTGCACCTCGCGTCGATCGAATTCCCCGAGATCCGGCTGTTCCCGCGAGAGCACCGCCGACGACGTGCCGCCGCCATCAGCCGCCGCCGCACCGACCGACTACCGTTTGCCGAGCCTGCCGACTGGCCCACATTGGAAGTGCAGCTGCGCAAGTCGATCGCCTTCGACACCGTAGGGTTCGACGTCGTGCCCGATCACGCACGACCCGAGCTGGCGTATGCCTCACGGCTCACCGAGTCCCTCCGCCAGTACGATTCGTCCTATCACGCCGAACTATATTGGTGGACAGGACAATTCGAGTCTATCGACGGAATACCCTACAGCGCTCTGGTCTCGGCCTCCGAATCGGAGCGGGTCGGCGTCGGCAGACGCTTCCCCAACCCCCGCACCGGTGACAGATGCGCCGGACCTGGCCACGATCAGGCAAAGGTCGTGGTGTTGTCCACGCTCGAGAACGACCGCACGAGCATCTTGAACTGTGGCGAAGCGCTCTCGGCGGTCCTGCTGGACGCCACGGTCGCGGGAATGGCGACGTGCACGTTGACCCACATCACCGAGTTGGCCACGAGCAGAGACATCGTGGCTCGTCTGATCGGCCAGGAGGCCACTCCTCAGGTCTTGATCCGCGTCGGGGTGGCCACACGCGATGACGACGCCCCGGCCACCCCACGACGTCCGCTCGAAGAGTTTTTCACAGGGAGATCCCCATGGTGACAGTCTTTCTCGTCGATGATCACGAACTCGTCCGGCGTGGCCTGATCGACCTCGTCCGGTCCGATCCCGATCTGGATGTGATCGGCGAGGCAGGCTCGGTGTCCGAGGCGATGGCGCGGATACCCGCGTTGCGACCCGAAGTCGCGGTTCTCGACGTCCGGCTGCCCGACGGCAACGGGATCGAGCTGTGTCGCGACCTGTTGTCGCGACTGCCCGATCTGCGTTGTCTGATGCTCACCTCCTTCACGTCCGACGAGGCCACGCTCGACGCAATCCTCGCCGGTGCCAGCGGTTTCGTCATCAAGGACATCAAGGGCATGGACCTCACCCATGCCATCAAAGAGGTGGCAGCCGGACACTCCCTGCTGGACAACCGCGCCGCAGCCGCCCTGATGAAGAGACTTCGCGAGACAGCCTCACACTCCGACCCTCTCACCGGTCTGAGCGATCAGGAGCGCATGCTGCTGGAACTGCTGGGCGAAGGACTGACCAACAAGCAGATCGCCGAACGCATGTTCCTGGCGGAACGCACCGTCAAGAACTACGTGTCACGCCTGCTGGCGAAACTCGGGATGGAGCGCCGCACGCAGGCGGCCGTGTTCATCTCCAAGCTGGACCACGGCCGCCACCACGACGAGCAATACTGACTCAGCCGCGGACCACCACAACCGGCCGTTCTGCGGCCTCTGCCACGCTGGTACTCACCGACCCGAGCAGCAGTCCGGCGAATCCACCGCGACCGTGGCTTCCGACAACGGTCAGCTGCGCGATCTCCGAGCGTTTCAACAACCTACGGTCGGGACGGTCGAGGACGACCTCGCGTCGCACGTGGACATCGGGATACCGTTCCTGCCATCCCGCGAGACGCTCGGACAGACTCTCCTCGGCCTGCACCCGCAGATCGTCCCAACGCACTCCTGGGTAGCCGGCCACGTTGGCGTCGCTCCACGCGTGCACCGCCAACAGTGGCGCGCCTCGTCGAGAGGCTGCGTCGAACGCGAACTCCAGCGCCTTCTCCGAGGCCGGTGAACCGTCGACACCCACGACGACCGGTGCCGTGGTCGCAATGGCAGAGGCCTTCGACTCGCCGTGGATCACCGCGACCGGACAGCGCGCATGCCGGATGAGACCCGCAGTGACCGAACCCAAGAGTCTCCGGCCGATGGGCCCCAACCCGCGGCACCCGACGACGAGGAGCCGCGAGGACTCGGACAGTTCTGTCAGCGCGGCAACGACACTGCCTGCCACCACGACGTCGTCGACGTGGATCTCGACTGCTCCGCCGACCACGTCCTCGGCGACCTTGCGGGCCTCTTTGAGCAGTTGCTCGGCGTTGCGTTTGAGCTGATCCGCCAACGTGGTGGGCGCGGGGATCTCGGACCACGTCGCGCTACCGGGCGGCCACTGCATGACATGCACGATCCGCAGGGGAACCTTGTGCAGCACGGCCTCCTTCGCCGCCCACTCCACCGCCGCTGTCGACGGTTCTGAACCATCCACGCCAACCAGAACGCCACGTGTGCCGGCTGAAGACGTCATTGCATTCCCCATTCTCGTTTTCCTGCGATGATCTCGAATTCACGTTCCCATTCGGCGTAGCGAGCCCGGTCGAACCTCCGGTGCAGCAAGATCAGCCCGCCGCCGACGCCGGCTGCGAAGAGAATCCATGCCCACAGCGCCGTGAGAACCGCGTCGCCGACGGCGCGACCCTCACCGTGCGGAGGATCGATGACCTTGCCTGAGGGGTTGACCCAGATGGTCTGTTCGTCACCGACATTCGGAAAATCCGCCCATACGAGACGCCCGCGGTGTTGCTGTCCGTCGACAGTCCAGGTCGCGTCCGCCCGGTACGGCTGGGCGTGGCCCTCTGTGTTGACCAGCGCACCTCGTTCGGCCGCGACGGCAATCACCTGGCGTGCGTCGCGGGCCTGTGCGGCGTAGACCTGTTCACGGTCGTGATACACCGAGATCCCGATCGACGCCGTCAGCGGTATCGCCAGAACACACAACACCACGGCCGCGAGCCGCAACGCCCCTTCGATGCGGTCACGACGGCGCACCAGTGGGTTTCGGCTCCACACCACGGACCCCAACCACTCACCGACACCCAAGGTGAAAGTTTCCATGGTTCCTCGTTCATCGAGACGCCCTGTTGTTACCGATTGCACCCGATCTTTCACCGGAGTCCTAGAGCACAAATACCTTCCGCGATGGGACTTCTGCCCCTGTCTGCGCGGTGGAACGGGGCGCACATTCACAAGATGGACCGATTGAGCGCACTCGACGTCGCGTTCCTCGAGGCCGAGGACGCCGACCGCAATGTCAGTCTCGTCATCGGTGTGCTCGCGATCCTCGAGGGTTCACCGCCCACCGACCACGTACTGCTGGGCAGCGTCTACAACCGACTGATGTCCATTCCCCGATTCACCCAGATCGTCGAGCGTCAACCGCTCGACCTCGCAGCACCGCAGTGGGTCGAGGCCCACGATTTCAGCGTCGCACATCACGTTCGGCGCACTGCCGTGCCGCAACCCGGTGACGACACCGCTCTGTTCGGCGTGGTCGCCGACATCATGGAACGCCGGCTCGACAGGTCTCGTCCGCTGTGGGAATGCTGGATCATCGAGGGACTGCCGTCAGACCGGTGGGCGATCCTGATGAAGATCCACCACTGCATCGCCGACGGCATCGCGGCCGCGCAGTTGTTGTCATATCTGTCCGACGAGGGCACCGTCGATTCGTTCTCCTCCGACATCGATGGGGCCAAACCAACTGCACCGCAGAAAAATCGACGCTTCGAGTTGACACTCAATCCCGTGCGGTTGATCCGCTCCGCGGTCGACGCCACCGCGTCGGTGGGATCCGAGGTCATACGGGTGGCCGAGGGCGCGCTCCAAATCGCCAGCGGCCTCCTGGACTCCCACCCGTTGCCTCTGCGCGGACCTGTGACGGATCTGCGCCGATACGCATCGACACAGGTGTCCCTGGCCGACGTGGGCAGGATCTGCCACGCATACGACGTGACCATCAACGACGTCGCCCTGGCCGCGATCACCGACAGCTTCCGCGCAGCCATGATCCGTCGCGGCGAACGTCCCGGTGCGCGTTCTCTGCGCACCCTGGTGCCCGTGTCGGTGCGTTCGAACGACGCGGCCGCCCAGGTCGACAACCGGGTATCGCTCATGCTGCCGTGCCTGCCTGTGGACATCCACGACCCGGTCGAACAGCTCCTCACCGTTCATCGGCGCATGGAGAACGCCAAACGCACCGGCCAACGCCAAGCCGGCAGCGTCTTCGTCTCGGCGGTGAACTCCCTACCGTTCGGGATCACGACGCTGCTCGTGCGCGCGGCGGTCAGGATGCCCCAGCAGAGCGTGGTCACCTTGGCAACCAATGTTCCCGGTCCACGCCAACACCTGAAACTGTTGGGACATCGAGTGGTTCGGGTGGTACCTATCCCACCGATCGCACTCGGCCTCCGCACCGGTGTCGCCATCCTGAGCTACGCCGACGATCTCGTCTTCGGGATCACCGCCGACTTCGACGCCATCCCCGACGTCGAGGTTCTCGCCGACGATATTCAGCGTGCCGTGGCGCGCCTGGCCAGGACCGCTGAGCTTCCCACCCGGCGCGCCCCTGACGGCACCCTCACCGTCGTCACCACCCCGAGGTGAGATCCTCGGGCTCGGCCGCCAACGCGAACAACCGCTCGACCTCGGCGCGTCGGCACACCGCGGTGCCCGGGGTCAGCAGCATCGCCGCGCCGGCCGCGATGCCGTAACGCACCGACTTGGGCAGCGGCCACCCACGGCTCAGGCCGACCGTGATGGCCGCGACCATCGCATCCCCTGCTCCGACCCCGCTGCCAGATGCCACCGGCACGGCCTTGAACCGCTGGCTCTGACGCGCGGTCACCATGAGGGCTCCGTCGCCCCCCAACGACACGATGACCACGTCTGTCACACCACGATCGATGAGGTCCCTCGCCGCGGCGACCTGCTCACGCTCGGTGGTCAGTTCCTTGCCTGTGCATTCGCGCAACTCCCGCAAACTGGGCTTCAGTACGAACACCCCCGATTCGATGTGTGACAGTCCCCCACCCGAGGTGTCGAGGATGAGCGGTACCCCGGATTCACGACACATGTCGGCAATCTGCTGATAGAACCGGGGATCCACACCTGGTGGCAGGCTGCCACTGGCCACCACGAACTCCGCCGACATGGCGTGGCGGCGCAGGTTTTCCACGCACTGCGCCTGTTCGGTCATGGTCAGGTGCGGGCCCGGCAGCACGAAACGGTACTGCTTGCCCGTACAACCCTCGTTCACGGTGAAGCTCTCACGCGTCACCCCCGAGATCTCGACAGGTTCGTACGCCACACCTTCCCGCCGCACCAGGTCGGCCACCATCGCACCGGTAGGGCCGCCAGATGTGAACACGGCAACTACCGGTCCGTCCAGGACGTGCGCGACGCGAGCCACGTTTATGCCGCCGCCGCCTGGATCGTACCGGGTTGCGCCACAACGGATCTTGTCCGTGTGCCGAACCTGGTCGGCACAGGTCGTGATGTCCAGCGCCGGATTCATCGTCAACGTCACGATGTTCGGTCTGCCGGTATCCATCCGGCGCTTGCCGACCGCGAACGCTGCGCTTCTCATGGGCAAAGTCCATCACCTGACCGGTGCCGTACCTAGGGACCGAAGTCGCACGGTTGGGTGTCGTTGGTCCGCGCCGGCAGGGTCAGCGCTTCGCTGCTGTGTGCGCGAGACCGTCCGGGCACGAGGATTGAGACTTTCGTCCCTACACCCCGAGCCGGCCGCCGAACACGATGTACCCGACGGATATGAGCCGCCGCAGAGCCGAAAGGACCGTATTGATCGTGATTTCACACTCCGAGCCGGCGCAACTGGACCTCGAAGACCTGGCATGGCAGTTCCTGGCCTCGGAATTCACCGGACCGATGTATGCCTGCTGGCCGATCGAGGATCGACTCGACGCTTTCCTGCTGCACAACTTGCCCCACAGCGTCGCGCGCAGAGGTCTTCGCGACGCGCTCATGCAGCGGGTGATGGCGAATATCAGCGCCGCCCATCATCTGGGCTTTCTTGAGTTCAGCACGCGGTAGGACCGTGCATCGAGGATCAGCTCGAGCTCCGATCAACCCCTGGACCGGCGAGAAAAGGACCAAAGGCCCTTCTGTCCCGATCGCGGACGGACGTAACGTCCAAGACGACCCGGCGACCGAGAAGGAAACGAACATGGTCCAGAGCGCAACCGAGTACGGAATCCTCGTCGGTGTGGACAGCTCGGCGGAGTCGGACGCCGCGGTGCGGTGGGCCGCCCGTGAAGCGTCGCTGCACGATGCACCGATCACGCTGATGCACGTCATCGCACCTGTCGTCGTCAGCTGGCCGGCTGGCCCGTACATGGCCACGGTGCTCGAGTGTCAGGAGGAAAACGCCCGCCACGCGATCGAGCAGGCCCAGAAGGTGGTGGCCGACTGCCTGGGCGAGACGCACGGCCTGACGGTCCAGACCGAGATCCGCAAGGAGAGCGTGGCCAGAACCCTCATCGACGCGTCGAAATCCGCGCAGATGGTTGTCGTCGGTAACCGCGGGATGGGCGCGCTCGGGCGCGTGTTGCTCGGCTCGACCAGCACCTCGCTTCTCCATTACGCCAGCGGACCCGTGGTCGTCGTGCACGGCGACGACCAGGCCGCGCACGACAGCCGCCTGCCCGTGCTGCTCGGCATCGACGGCTCACCGGCATCCGAGGTGGCCACGTCCCACGCGTTCGACGAGGCATCGCGCCGCGGCGTCGACCTGGTGGCACTGCACGTCTGGATCGACGTCGGTGACATTCCTCCGATCGGACCCACGTGGGAGGAGCAGGAGGAGACCGGCCGTGCACTCCTGGCCGAACGCCTTGCCGGTTGGCAGGAACGCTATCCCGACGTCAAGGTCCACCGCCGCGTCGAGCGCGCCCAGCCAGCCTACTGGTTGCTCGAGGAGGCCAAACAGGCTCAGCTCGTCGTCGTCGGCAGCCACGGCCGCGGTGGCTTCACCGGGATGCTGCTGGGGTCGGTGAGCAGCCGCGTGGCGCAGTCCGCGACGACACCGGTCATGGTCGTGCGGCCGCGGTAGATAGGCCGGTAGAGATCAACCACTACGGGAACGAGGTTCGGCATGCCTGCACCGGCGGTGCCCCAGTCAGTGATCACCGAGGCCGTCGGGCTGGCATGCCGGGCACCGTCGCTGCACAACAGCCAACCGTGGCGGTGGGTCGACCACGGAACCTCGGTCGACCTGTTCCTCGATCATCACCGCATCGTGCGGTCGTCCGACAGCTCGGGACGCGAAGCACACATCAGTTGCGGTGCAGCCCTTGATCATCTCCGTGTCGCGATGGCCGCCGCCGGCTGGGTGATTCATGTGGATCGGTTCCCCAACCCCAACAACCGCGAGCATCTCGCGAACATCCAGTTCAGCCCGGTCGCTCATGTCACCGACGCCATGCGCGACCGGGCGTCCGCGATAACCCGTCGCCGGACCGATCGACTCCCGCTGCACCCACCGGCGCATTGGGACACCGTGGCCCCCTTGGTGAACGCTGCCATCGACCACGAGGCCGTCCGGTTCGTGATGCTGGCCGACGATGCACGCGGCAGGCTTGCCGAGGCCTCACAACTCACCGAATCGCTTCGCCGATACGACGAGTTCTATCATCGCGAATTGCAATGGTGGACAGCGAATGTGCGGCATTCCGACGGTGTACCCGCCGAGGCCCTCGTGTCGTCGCCAGAAGCCGAGCGTGTCGGGGTGAACCGAGCGTTTCCGTCCCGTGAGCACGCCGAACGCCGTCCGGATGTGGCACGCGACGAAGCCAGGATCGCCGTGCTGATCACCCCCGAGGACACTCCCCGCGACGCGATCGCCTGCGGTGAAGCACTTTCGACGATTCTGCTGGAATGCACCATGGCAGGCCTGGCCACATGCCCGCTGACCCACATCACCGAGATGCCGGAAAGTCGTCGCATCATCCTGGATCTGGCAGGGACCACCGGGATACCTCAGGTACTCATCAGGATCGGTTCCGCACCCCCGGTCGACGACGTGCCACCGGTGACGCCGCGTCGGTCACTGGCCGAGGTCTTGGAAGTCGATCGCTGAGTGCTGCGATCCGTCTGCCCGGACCGCAACCGGGGAGCGGTAGAGTGCCGCGCCTGCGACGGGACCCGCAGCTCCGGCGACCAGCAGAACAGGGCGAGTGTCCACCGGACCGCTATCACCACCTCCGCTGTCCCGGCGGCGCAGGGCCGCGGGTAGGGCCGCGGTGTGCGTTCTCGGATCGGCCGCCACCACCAGATGCGCCGGTGGGACACCCAGTTTGGCGGCCAGCGCGGCTCGGAATCGTTGCCGAGCCGGCGCAACGCAGATCGCGACGTCGGAAAGTGTCAACGAGGACTCCGCCAGACAGCTCGATGCCGCCAGCGCACATACACCCGCCAAATCGACATCGAACGCCGCGGATTCCTGGAATCGCAGCACATTTCGGCCATCTCTGAACCCCACACGGGCGCAGAATCCCTCTCCGTCTGTCCTGGCGGACCATCGCACCGGGCCGAGGCCGTCGTCACCGTCGTTCCAGCGGCACAACAACGCCGACCCGACGGGTGAGTACGGGAAATGCTTGCTCATACCGAATCCCGGGTTGGCGTCGCTGGCTACGATCAGAGCCGCCTTGATGATCCCGGCCCGAAGGAAACCGTCGACGATCTGCAGTGCGGTCAGTACCCCGCACTCGCCGTTGGCGACGTCGAACGAGAACGTACCGTGCTCACCGGTATGTGGATCGTGGAGATTCGCACCGATCATCTCCTGGATCAACGCCGCCAGCGCGGGCTCGCCCAGGTTTCTGTCCCGGTAGATGCCGGCGTTGATCAGGAGATCGATACTGTCGGGATCGCATCCGGCCCGATGCAGACAACGCTTCGCCGCAGCAACAGCCAGACGCAACGCACTGTGACGGTTACGCCAACCAGCCTCGGAAATCTCGACGCGTTCAATGATCGTTCCCATAGCGTTTCACCAGATCCTCGTCAACGGTCAGCAAGATGATGCCGATCTCCAGCCCGGAGGCCAGCGCGATCAATGCGACGGTTTCGCCGGGTTCGATGCGGCGGGCTTCCAGTTCCTCGATCAGCGCCACGGTGTGCGTCGTCGACGCGGTGTTGCCGTACCGGTCGACGGTGATGACCGCGTCGTGACGCGGGTGATCGCCGAATTCGGCTGCCATCACGGCCATCCCCTTCTTGATCGCCCGCGCCGAAGTCTGGTGCGTGATGACATGGTCGATGTCATCGATGGAAATGCCCGCGGTGTCGAGCACTTCGCGCAGGAGTACCGGGGTGTTGGTGATCGCGGCGCGGTGAATTGCCCGGGAATCGGTGAACATGCGGGCACCGGGATCCCTGCCCTTGGGATACGCCAGACACAACCGGCTGTAATCCGCGATCGTGGTGAATCCGGCCAGGGTGATTCCTGATCCCCCGGCAGGTACGCGTTCGAGCAGCAGGGCCGCGCCCGCGTCACCGAGCGTGAGCGAGGCGAGTTCCTTGCTCAGCACTGTGCGAATGTGTTTGGCGGCGTTCTGGCCGAGCTGTGAGATGTACTCTCCGCTGACCACCATGCCCCGGGCGACGAGACCCTGCCGGATCCAGGTGTTGAGCACCATGACGCCGGTGAGCATCCCCGCGCACGCGTTGGAGATGTCGAAGGTCATCGCGTCCCGCGCACCGATCGCATGCGCGACGTCGCTGCTCATCGTCGGCTCAAGGTACTGCGTGAGCCCACCATGGAATTTCGTGATACTGCAATTGATCACCACCTCGACCGAGTCGGCTGATCGGTCGGCCTTCTCGAGGCAGTCCAGCGCGGCTTTCGTCGCGAGACTGTAGGAGTCGTCCTCGCCCAGCGATACTCGCCGCTCGCGGATCCCGGTCAACCGCTCCAGGTCGATATGTGTGTTGTGCCTGGTCTCCGACATCAGCTCGCTCGTGGTCAGGCGCGTCTTCGGAAGGCAACGGCCCGCGGCGGCGATCCGGGTGCGAAATGGCGACGACGCTTCATCCGCGGCGTCCATCACCAGCCAGTGCGGTCCCATTCGAGAAGGATGCGTCGGCAGCTCTCGCTCATGCAGGGCCGTTGGTCACCGCGGCGAAGTCGGAAAGACACTCGCCCGTGGGTCCCCGCTGTGTCATGGTCGGCACGTGGCCCGTTGGAGCATCACACCGATGCCGCTCAGGACGACGTCGTGACCGACGACGAAGACCGGCGGCCGATAGCCGACCTACCGGACGCTCTGGATCACTTCGATGAGATCCGTGACCTGCTCGCGTTTCGCAACCCCGCGTCCCTGCCCGTGTTCATCGGTAATCCCGCCGACGACTCCGCATTCCGGACGGTGCGCCGTGACGGTATCGGCATCGTCGTCGTCACACACGCCGAAGACGAGAAGAGGTCGACCACGGCGACCTTCCGGCTCGACAGTCCCGGCGCTGCAGCCACTTTCCGGCACCGGCTGGCGCAGGAGGCCGATCGGCCCACGTCGATCGATCCGGGATGGGTGCTGACCTTCGACGGATACGATCCGGCGAACGAACGGTTCAGGGAAGCCTTGTGCACCCTGGGAAACGGCTACTTCGCGACACGCGGTTGCGCGCCCGAGGCGCCGGCAGGCCGGTTCCACTATCCGGGCACCTACGTCGCCGGCATCTACAACCGGCTCACCGACGAGATCGCCGGCCATCGCACCGACAACGAGAGCCTGGTCAATCTGCCGAACTGGCTCGCCCTGACATTCCGGTTCGACGACGGCCCGTGGCTCGACGTCGACGACACCGACCTGCAGTCCTACCAGCAGACCCTCGATCTGCGTCGGGGGGTGCTCACTCGGCAATTCCGCTTCTGCGACAAGGCCGGACGTGTCGCCACCGTGACCCAGCATCGACTGGTCGCCATGCACCTCCCACACCTCGCGATGCTGCAGACGATGGTCACCGCAGAGAACTTCTCGGGCACCGTCGAGTTCCGGTCCGAGATCGACGGCGCGGTGACCAACAGCCTGGTGGAGCGCTATCGTGACCTGTCGAACGTTCACCTCGTCGGACACGAAAAGCGTTCGCTGACCGCCGATTCGCTGTTGCTGACCGCACATACGTGCCAGTCTCACATCCGAGTGGCAGTGGCGCTTCGCAACACAGTGTGGCGCGGCGACTCGCCTGCCCGGGCCGACTACACGTTGGTCGACGACCGTCGGCGTGCTGGTCACGTCATCAGCTGCTACATCGAAGCGGGTCAGCCGGTCACCCTGGAGAAGGCCGTGTCCGTCGCGACGAGTCGCGATCACGCGACCTGTGAAGCCGCCAACGAAGCCACGCGCCGCCTGCAGTGGGTCGACCGCTATCACGATGTGCAGCAGGCACACACCACGGCGTGGGGCCAGCTGTGGGAGCGTTTCGACGTCGATATCGGCGGCAGGACCGACGAACTGCGCACCGTGCGCCTGCACCTTCTCCACACCCTGCAGACGCTGTCACCGCACGTTCGTGATCTCGACATCGGGGTTCCCGCTCGTGGTCTCACCGGTGAGGCATATCGCGGGCACATCTTCTGGGACGAACTGTTCGTCGCCCCTGTGGTCAGCCTGCGCCGACCGGCGCTCACCCGTGCGCTACTGGCCTACCGTCATCGCCGCCTACCCGAGGCTCGCCGCGCGGCCCGTGACGCAGGTTTCACCGGGGCGATGTTCCCCTGGCAGTCCGGGAGCAACGGCCGCGAGGAGAGTCCGGCACTTCACCTCAATCCGCGTTCGGGCCGCTGGAATCCGGACCCGAGTGCCCTGGCGCATCACGTGGGACTTGCTGTCGCCTACAACATCTGGCAGTACTACCAGGTCACCGACGATCTGGAGTACCTGATCGACTACGGCGCCGAGACGTTGTTGGAGATCGCCCGTTTCTGGGCAGGTCTGGCGCTGTTCAGCCGAGAACGTGGACGCTATGTGATCCCCGGGGTGATCGGTCCCGACGAGTTCCACACGGGCTATCCCGGACGGCTCTACGACGGCATCGACAACAACGCGTACACCAACGTCATGGCGGTGTGGGTGATCCTGCGGGCCCTCGACGCGCTGGATGCCATGCCCCTGGCCGACCGAACCGCGTTGCTGGAAAGGCTGGGACTGCACGGGGACGAGCTCGACAAGTGGGAAGACGTCAGCCACCGCATGTTCGTGCCATTCCACAACGGCGTGATCAGCCAGTTCGAGGGTTACGAGTCGCTGGTCGAACTGGATTGGGACCGTTATCGGCATGAGTACGGGAACATTCAGCGACTCGACCGCATCCTGGAGGCCGAGAACGACAACGTGAACCGCTACAAGGCTTCCAAACAGGCCGACGTATTGATGCTGTTCTATCTGTTGTCCGCCGACGAGATACGGGAACTGCTGGCGCGTCTGGGTTACCGATTCACTCCGAAGCAGATCCCAGAGACCGTCGACTACTACCTGTCACGCACCTCGCACGGATCGACGCTCAGCGCCGTCGTCCACTCCTGGGTTCTGGCACGCGGCCACCGCGAGCAGGCCATGGAGTTCTTTGTGCAGGCCCTGAATTCCGATGTGGCCGACATCCAGGGCGGCACAACAGCCGAAGGCATCCATCTGGCCGCGATGGCCGGAAGCGTCGACCTGCTGCAGCGGTGCTTCACCGGCTTGGAAACCCGCGGCGACCGACTGGTTCTCGGCCCGTGCTGGCCAGAAGCGTTGGGAGTACTGTCCTTCCGGATGTACTACCGCGGTCACAACTTGCATCTACGTGTCAGCGGCCGAACCGCGTCCGTGATCTCCGCCATCGGCTCCGCGGCGCCCATCACCCTCGAATGCCGCGGCCGCACCTGGCAACTCTGCGCCGGCACCACGATCGACGTCGGCTGAACCTACTCCGATTCCGGCTCGAACGGCGACCCGTCGAGCCATCGCACTGCGTCGGCGACGTGACGGCGCGGCGTCGGAGGCAGCGGGTCGGCATTGACCGGCGCCCAGCCCACGCGCAACATCATCTGCGGGAATGCGCTGGCGCCGAACACCTCGGCCTGCACGGCATCTCGCGTCTCACTGATCTCCAGCGGTTCGGTCACCGGGCACGTCGCCAGTCCCATGGCCGTTGCCGTCAACAGGATCAGGCTGGTGGCCTCACCGGCGCGAAGGCGCGACATCCGGGTGTCGTCCGCGGTGCCCAGCGCCAACACCACCGCCCCCTCGTCGGCGCCGGCGCCTGTGTCCGGCTGCTTGAGTGCCGCGCCCGCGAACATGCGCGACGACAGCGGCGCACCGGGCTCCGGTTTCGGCGCGCTTCTGGCGGGGACGCCCGCCGTCGACGCGTACTTGCCGCTCCACGCCGTCAACTCCCGCAGGTAGCCGTCGTCGGCCGCGTGACGGGCGATCGATTCGGCCACGATGTCCTGTAGTCGTGACAGCGACTCGACGCGGCGCAGCATCACCCCTGCTCGGGCCGCGCGCGCACCCATCATCGCGATGTCCGAATGCGATACCGGCCATGCGCTGTAGTGGCGTCGGTCCGTGCGTCGCCGTGGAATGGCCGCGGCCAATGCGATGTCGAGGTCTGTCGGAGTCTGTCGACGCAGTTCGATGGACGCCAGATGTTCGGGCTCCGCCGGATTCGGCAGGCGATGCACCGAGGCATACCACCCCAGCGCGGCGAAGGCGATCACGCAGTGGTGCAGCGCCGCGCCGCAGCTGAGGAGCAGATCCCGGCTGTCGGGATCGGTGCTCGTCAGATGCCGATCGAGGTCCGCGTACAGGTGCACGCTCCGCTCGCCGACTCGCCACTGCCACGGCTGCGAGTTGTGGATCGACGGTGCCCGCATGGCGAGAGCCAACGCCGCATGGATCGTCTCGGTATCCGGGAAGTGCGTATTCATGGCGGTCCGTTCTGACGAGTTTTCTCGATCATCTCGCCGCCGCGCGACAGTTATAAAGAGACGAAAGTCCCCTTGCATGGAGGAACTCGGACCTGTCGGGCACCGGGATGCGACTACAGATCGCCACACGGGTGAAGGCATTGATCACGATGACGACCCAGTGGACAGCCGCGATCTGCCGGGGCGAAAGGGCGTAGTTGATCTCGGTGCGAATCGCGTCGGGCAGAATCGCAGTCGAGATATTGGTGACGTACTCGGTGATGTGCAGAGCGGCCATCTCGACACGCCGATAGCACCGCCAAGCGGTCAGGCTGCGCACGGGTTACTGCATGCCAGGCCCGTGCGCATCCGGTGGTGGCCGGTCACGCTGGGCGAGGTACGCCTCATTGCGGGCGCGTTCGGCGGCGAGCCGCCGCGCTTCTTCCGCCGCGCGCGTGCGTCGGCGCCGCGGCATCATCGCCGCGCGGGCCGCTATCTCCGACGGCGTCATCGGCGGTGGCGGTGTCGGTGGGGGCGGCAGCGCGGCGGTCGTGGTGTCCCACTGCGGGAACAACGCGCGGCTGGCGGGAACCGTCGTATAGACATGCCCGGTCGGGCTGGTCCAGATCACCGTGCCGTCAGGGAGCTGCCGGTCCGACCAGCCGAGCCAGAACGTCTTGAGCAAGTGATGAATTCGGCATAGGCATTTGGTGTTCGACGGATGCGTCACGCCCGTCGGCCACGGCGTGGTGTGGTCGACGTCGCAGAAATCCGCCGGGCGCGAGCATCCCGGAAACCGACATGTCATATCCCGCATCCGCACGAAGCAATCCATGGCCACCGAGGGACGGTACGAGGCGCAGATGTCATCGGGCACGGTGAGTTCTTTGACCTTGGCGCCATCGGCGATCAACTGCGCCACCAGCGGTGCGGGCACCACCCCGCCCCCGAGGACCACCGCACCACCACGGCCGGGATGCGCCGATTGTGGCGTCCAGGGTTTGGGTTCTGGTTCAGGCGGTTTGCGAACCGGCTCGGGCGTGGGCTCCGGCTCCGGCGTTGGCGTCGGCTCGAAGTAGGGAATCGGGTTGGACTCGTGGTCGCCGTCCAGGTACCGGTCGACCGGGCCGTGTACCGCCGCCGGTTCGGCGAAGACATGAACCATGGTGTTGGCCGCCCGCGGGTCGATCCCCGCCGCAGGGCATTCGGGATCACCGCACCGACAAGTCAGCCGATCCCCGTAGTGACCCAGCACTCCCATGGCGTCCGAGAGTCGCTGCCCCTTGGTGCGTGGATCGTCGGGGCATTGCCCAGACGACATTGCCCCGACACGGTTTTTCAACGCGACAGCATCAACGTTCGTCAACCGCGCGTGAACCGAGGTGATACCCGTCTCGTCATCGGGATGGCCAAACCACACACCCCGAGACCGCACGGCCGTCCGGGTGCGACGCACCGCCGCCGGATCCACGCTGTCGACCACCTTGTCGACGGCCCCCTCCAACTCGGCGATGGTCATGGCGCCGAACTCGGCGATGCGGGATGCCAACTGAGCATCGACTGCCGCCATCGTCTGCGTGTCGTCGATCAGGCGCGTGCGCCAGGTCAGCGTCTCGACCACCCGCGTGCTCACCGCGCCCTCGGCGAACTGTGCCGCCACCAACGGCAACCGGTCGCGCAACGCCACCGCGATTCGCATCAGTCTCGACGCCGACCGCTGCCCGATGTTCAGCGCGGCCGCCACCTCGGCTGACGCGGCATCCCAGTCATCACACGCCCACCACACGACCGTGTCTTCGGAATCAGCCGTGCGCCGGTCGACGAACTCTGCGATGAACGCGAACCGCCGCGCCGCGGCGGCCGACTCCGCGCGCGACTCCCCCGCGATTCCGGCAATCAAGGCCGCGTCGTCAAGGGTTTCGCACATACGTTCGATGTTGCCATCCCGCCTGCCGTCGCGACAGGTGTGGCGGCCGATCTGTGGATGAAATCGGGTCTGGGGATAACTCTGACGACGTCGCCCGCAGCGCCTCAGGGCATGGTCTGGCAGAACCGGATCGTGTTGGAGAACGGGTCGACGACTTCGATGGTCGGCCCACCTGGGAAGTCATCCTCGACGCCAGGGTTCAGACGCCCGTATCCGGTGGCCTGCAGTTCAGCGTGCAAGGCCCTGACGTCGCCGACCGGCACCCACACCGTCGAACCGGGAGTGCCGTCGCCGTGATGCTCGGACAGGTCCAGGACGAACTGATCGCGGCGCAACCGCATGTACAGGAGCGAGTCGGCATGGTCGAAGCGGTGCTCCCATTCGACGCTGAAATGCAGATAGTCGATGTAGAACTCGCGCGCCCGCGTCTCGTCGAAGCTGCGCAGCACCGGGACCGGAACGCCGACATCTCGGCGGGCGGGCAACCGCGCCGACGCGGTACTCCAGTCTTGAAAACCGAGTTGCCGCGCGACAATCTCCAGCGCCCTGGCATGTGTGAGTTCGGCATCGGGGAGTTGATCCCGGAGCACCCGGACAGCGCGTTCGGCGTCCTCGACGGTCAGGTCCATCACATCACCCACATTCCCTGCGCCGGTACACAATTCAGCATCCGCGTCGACCGATGGACACCGTGGCTCACGCCCAGACGCTACGGGCTGCAGATATGGGTTTCAACCACGCGGCGGACATGAAACTGCACCCGTCCCGTTCGATAGGCTTTAAACACATACCCCGTATGCTGAATGCAACACTCAGCATGCGAAAGGAGCGGTGCGTGCCCTTCGAACCAGTGCAGCGCCCGGCCGGCCTCAGCGATCTGGCCTATGAGCAGCTCCGTTCCCGCATTCTCGACGGCGACTTCCCGGCCGAAGGCCGGATGAGCGTGGTGTCGATCGCCGAACAACTGAAGATGAGCCGTAGTCCCGTCAGGGCCGCGGTCGAGCGTCTGGTGACCGAGGGTTTGCTGGTCGTGACCGCGGTGGGAATCGAACTCGCGCAACTCGACCACGTCGACCTGATCGACGGTCTGCGGGTGCGGTCCCGGCTGGAGGGACTCGCTGCGAGGCTCACCACCGACCGCCTGACGGACGCCGATCTGGATCGTCTGCGCGAGAACCTGACCCAGTTCGACACGGCCGTGCGAGGCGGTGACACAGTCGCTGCGCGCAAGTTGGATCTCGAATTCCACAGCACCATCCGCGACAGATGCGGCAACGGCCTGCTCATCGAGAATCTGCGACGTGTGCAGGCCCGGGTGATCGTGGCGACTTATATGACCGCCTGGGTCCCGGCGCATGAGGTCGTGATCGACGAACACCGCACGATCCTCAAGGCTTTCGAAGCGCGCGACGCCGACGCCGCCGAGCATGCCGCGATCGAGCATCTCGAGCGCCTCATCGAGCGGGTCGTCCACCACTTCGGCGGCCCCGACGGGACAGTCGGAACCAGCTCGTCCGTCCGCTAGCGCACGTTCCCCACATTCGGGGCTGTGATTACTGGAACATCCGTTGGATTCATGTTGACGATCCTGCATGCAGGATTCAGAATAGGCTGCATGCAGGATGCAGGAGTATTGACGTGAAGGGGGGCCACCACGTTGGAAGGTCAGGACGCCTCGCGACATACGCGCAGAGACGCTGCGCGTAATCGCCGCCGCATTCTCGAAGCGGCGCGCGTGCTCGCGGACAAGGGCAAACCACTACAACTCAACGTCGTCGCACAACACGCACAGGTCGGTGTGGGCACCGTCTACCGCCACTTCCCCACCCCGGAAGCGCTTGTCGACGCACTCGCCGCAGACCAGTTCGCTTTTCTCATCGAGGAAGTCGACACCGCGCCCCGCACACTGCAGGGCCTCCGGAGCTTCCTCAAGGCCACCTTGATGGTGTTCGTTCAGGACCACACCTTTGCGAGCGCCCTGATCAATCCTGTCACTGACGAGGTTCAGACCCAGCGTGGGCGTCTTCTCGACGGAATTCGCACGCTGGTCAAGGGAACTGTCGCCGCCGACCGTTTGGCGTTGCTGGCGCTTGCGCCCTCTGACATCATGCTGTTGCTCTGCGGCGTCGGCTTCGCCGTTCGCCACACCCCCAACCGAGACGACCCGGCCTTGCTCGACCGCTACCTGAAGGCCTTGCTCGACGGGATACTTCCTCGGCATGCCGGGTGCGGCACACCGGCGGCCGGACACTGAGAAACGGAAAAATCATCCACTAACATCGAGCGATGGCATTGTGCAGTACGACCGCGCCGGTCGACCTGCGGAGCGACGGTAAACGCAATCGGGACCGCATTCTCGAAGTGGCCCGCCACCACATCGCCGAGCGTCGCCTCGAGCTACCGATGAACGTCATCGCCCGCGAAGCCGGTGTTGGCGTGGGCACGGTGTATCGACACTTCCCCACCCGTCAGTCACTGTTGGAAACCGTTGCGGCCGATGGCTTCGGTGAGATCACGACGATCTCACGCAGAGCCGCTCACGAGCCCGATCCAGCCAAGTCACTCCGCAAACTTCTCGGTGGATCCGTGAAGTGCCTACACCGGTATCCCGGACTGGCACCCGTTCTGGAATCCCAGACGTTCGCATGTTCGGAAACTGTCGAGATGGCCGCCAGCGTAGGCCGATCCGTCGAGGCGGTCCTGAAGAAGGCGCGCAAAGCCGGGCTGGTGCGGGCCGGCGTGTCCGGCGACGACTTGCGCTGGCTGATCCTCGGCGTCCACCACGCGGCCTCGATCAACATCGCGGGGTCGGGACGCCACACCCGCTATCTCACGATCGTGATGGACGGCCTTCGCCGGCCGGCGGTCGCAGACAGGTAAACAGATCGGGCGGTGCACCCGAAACGGATGCACCGTCCGATCCTTCGTTGACGACGACGCGTTCCTCCAGTGATCTGGCGGGAACTCAGCGGGTGGGACGCAGAGCGTCGATCGTCAATTCCTTCAGGTTGCGGTACCCGTCGACGGCCATGATGAGGTCCGCCTCGGCCAGTAGTGACCGAGCGACATGTTCGATGCCCTTGGAGCCTCCCAGCGCGGCGCCCCACGCGTACGGACGCCCGATGCCCACGGCCGACGCACCCATCGCGAGCGCCTTGACAACGTCTGCGCCCGTACGGATCCCGGAATCGAACAACACCGGTGTGTCACCGGAGGCCTTGACGACCTCGGGCAGGCAATCCAGCGCCGGGAGACCACCGTTGGCCTGGCGCCCGCCGTGGTTCGAGCAATAGATGCCGTCGACACCGCTGTCCACTGCGCGACGCGCATCATCGGGATGCTGGATGCCCTTCAGGATGACGGGCATCTTGGTGATCGACCGCACCCAATCGATGTCCTCCCACGTCACCGAATGCCCGAACAGGCCGTGCCAGAAGTCGGCCGCCAGCCTCGGGTTGTCGCGCAGACCCTCTGCCTCGACACCCGAATGCGCCTTGAACTTCTTCTGGAACACCGGATCGGTGACATAGTTGGTCAGGCACAACCCGCGCAGGAACGGGAAGTTCGAGATCGTGAGATCCCTTGGCCGCCAACCGAAGATCCAGGTGTCCAGCGTGATCACCAGACCGTCGTAGCCGGCTTCCTCTGCTCGGCGGATGAAGCTCTCGGCAAGGTCGCGGTCTTCCGGGTAATACAGCTGGAAGTACGCCGGCGTGTCACCGGCATGCTTGCGGATGTCCTCCAGCGAGCTCACGGCCAGCGTCGACGTGATGTACGGCACCCCCGTACGGGCGCTGGCCTGCGCGCTGGCCGCGTCACCATGGCCGTCCTGCGCGCACAGCGCGATGACCCCGATGGGAGCGAAGAACATCGGCGCCGCCCACGTCTTGCCCCACAGCTCCACCGACAGGTCGCGTTCGGTGGCCGCCATGAGCATCCGGGGCATCAACCCCCAATGCTTGAAGGCCTCCACGTTGGCGCGCTGGGTGTGCTCGTCACCGGAACCGCCGGCCACGTAGGACAACACTCCCGGCGGAAGCGCCTGCTGAGCGTGAGCTTCCCAGTCGGCATAAGACATGGGAAGAGTAGGAGCAACGCCCACCAGCCCCTGACCATAGATTTCATTCTCGTAGTCACCCCAATTGGACATCGCTCTCCTCGAGTGGAAGTGATTCACATTGAAAAGGTGGACCCGCATCGCACAAAAAGCGATGGGGCCTGTCGACCCAACGCAAACCAGCGTCGGACGTCAAGCATTACCAGATGATCATCACCGCCGCCGACCACGCTGTCAACGGGAGCCAGCGGATAGATCATCCGTTTAAATTGACGTAAATAACGGATGGATGATCCGGTTGTGCGACTCGATAAATTGTCACGCAGTGCCTAATTGACCAGCAGGCGTGAGCATTTGATCACGCCTCCACTTCCATTTGACAGCGTGGATACGGTGACCGAGTGATAACTGTCGCTGATCACATCGTCTCGGTTTTGCGAATTAGCGGGGTGCGTCGTGTGTACGGGCTTCCGGGGGACAGTCTCAATGGGTTCACTGATGCGATTCGTCGTAGTGGTGAGATCAGTTGGGAGCATGTGCGTCATGAGGAGACCGCGGCGTTCGCTGCGGCGGCGGATGCGGGGTTGACCGGGCAGTTGGCGGTGTGTGCGGGCTCGTGTGGTCCGGGGAATCTCCATCTGATCAACGGGTTGTTCGACGCGCAGCGCTCGCGGGTGCCGGTGCTGGCGATCGCCGCGCACATCCCGCGCAGCGAGATCGGTTCGCAGTATTTCCAGGAGACCCACCCGCAAGAGTTGTTCGGTGAGTGCAGTGTCTATTGCGAGTTGGTGAGCACTCCGGAGATGGCGCCGCGCATCCTGGCGATGGCGATGCGTGCCGCGGTCGAGGACAACGGGGTGGCCGTGGTGGTCATCCCCGGTGAGATCTTCTTGCAACGGATTCCCGAACAACCGGTGCGGCCGATCAGCGCGACGCGGTCGGTGTTGTGTCCGGATGAGGCGTCGCTGCAGCGGGCGGCGGATATGTTGAATGCCGCCGAGCGGGTCACCATCCTCGGCGGCGCCGGGGTGGCCGGTGCCCACGACGCGCTGGTGCAGCTCGCCGCGACGCTGCAGGCGCCGGTGGTGCATGCGTTGCGGGGCAAGGAGTTCATCGAGTACGACAACCCGTTCGATGTGGGGATGACCGGGTTGTTGGGGTTCGCCTCGGGCTACAAGGCGATCAAAGAGGCCGACACGCTGTTGATGCTGGGCACCGATTTTCCGTATCAGCAGTTCTATCCGGAGAACGCCACGGTGATCCAGGTCGATGTGCGCGGGGCGCATCTGGGCCGGCGCACCCCGATCGATCTGGGGTTGCGCGGCACCGTCGGCGACACCCTGGCCGCTTTGCAACCGTTGTTGCGGCCCAAGCACGATCGCGAGCATCTGGATCGGGCGTTGCGCCACTACCGCAAGACCCGCGCGTCGTTGGATGCGTTGGCGGTCAACGATCGTGACCGCACCCCGATCCGCCCGGAATACCTCGCCGGGCTCATCGACCGCCTCGCCGCCGCGGATGCGGTGTTCACCTGTGATGTCGGCTCGCCGGTGGTGTGGGCCGCGCGCTATCTGTCGATGAACGGCCGGCGCCGGCTGCTCGGGTCGTTCAACCACGGCACCATGGCCAACGCGCTGCCGCACGCGATCGGCGCCCAAAGCGCCTACCGGGGTCGGCAGGTGATCGCGCTGGCCGGTGACGGCGGGTTGACCATGCTCTTCGGGGAGTTGGTCACCTTGATCCAGAACCGGTTGCCGGTCAAGGTGATCGTGTTCAACAACTCCTCGCTGAACTTCGTCGAGCTGGAGATGAAAGCCGCAGGCATCGTCACCTTCGGCACCGACCTGCAAAACCCCGACTTCGCCGCGGTGGCCACCGCGATGGGCATCTACGGCCGCCGCGTCACCGAACCCGCCGACCTCGAAGACGTCCTCAAAGAGGCCTTCGCCCACGACGGGCCCGCCGTCATCGACGTCCACACCGCCCGCCAAGAACTGTCCATCCCCCCAGCCATCACCATCGAACAAGCCAAAGGCTTCTCCCTCTACGCCATCCGCACCATCCTCGCCGGACGCAGCGACGAACTACTCGACCTCATCACCACCAACGTCGCCCGACGCATCCTCGACTGACCCGAAGGAGTGAACATGTCCATCCGTACGAGGCGCCGAATCGCGATCCTCGCCGGAACCCTGACCGTCACAGCGCTCTTCGCTGTCGGATGTCAGAGCAGCACGGAGCAAGAACCGTCACCCCCATCGACAACCACGACGACAACCACGACGACGACAACCCCTGCGCCGACCACCACACCTGCGCCGCCTGCGCCGACCGAGAAAGGCCTCAGCCCCACCGGTGGCAACCTGTTCACCCCAGAGGTCAAGGCACCACCGGCGCCCACGGAACCGCCTGGGGTACACCGCCACAAGAATTGATCCCGCACGCACAGACAGGAGTTCGACCATGCTCGTCCATCGTTTCGATCGACGCGTGCTCGTCGCGTGCGCGGGTGCCGCGCTGATCGCGATGACCGCCGCCTGCGGTGACGGCGACACCTCTACCCCACCGACGTCCGGGCCGACGTCCGAGGAGACGTCGGTGACGACCACCACGACCACGGCGCCGTCCAGCGCCCCACCGGAGCCTGCCCCACCGGCGCCCACCGAGAAGAGCATCGATCCCACGGGTGGCAATCTGTTCACCCCGGGAGTTCATGCCCCTGCGGCACCCACCGTTCCGCCGGGCCAACATCCAGGGCTGCACGGCATTCCGTGAGTGGTCCGCGGACTCATCCGAGTCGGCGGGTGGGCCACCGCGACAGATCCGCCTCAAGCACCTCGGGATCCCGTTCGGAGAACACCTCCGCGGTGATCTCGAGGTGCCGGATGCGGTTGAGCTGAAATCCGCGGATGCCCTCGCGGAGCCGACACCATCCCACGAACAGCCACGCGTCGCCTCCGCGCAGCAGACCCATCGCCTCCACATCACGGGTGGTGCGCGTCTCGCCGTCCTCGGAGGTGTATTCCAACCGCACGACTCGGCGCGCGGCGATCGCCTCCGGGATCAAAGAGACCGCCGCCTCGGACGGTGATGGGGCGTCGATGACGAACATGGATGCCAGCGCCTCATCGATAGGCGCGAGTTGATCCTCGCGGCTGATCGCGAGGATCTTCGCCCGTGCCCGACGCGCCGCGGCGCCGTACGGCGAGGTCTCCAGCAAGCCGAGCCCCGTGAGCACCGCCAACGACTCCGGCACAGTCAGATTCAACGGCGGCAGCGAATGTTCCCGCAGAATCGAATACCCGCCGGACACACCATGGTCGGCATAGATGGGCACCCCGGCGAGTTGAAGGGATTGAATGTCGCGCTCGATCGTGCGCTTCGACACCCCGAACTCCTCGGCGATCCGGGCGGCCGACAACGGTTTGCGCGATCCGCGCAGCAGATCAACCAACGCGTACAACCGTTCGGCTCTCCTCACGCAGTCGAGTCTCCCCTGACCTCACACCGAATGTGTTCGTGTCCCGGTCGTCGACCACACCTCGCGGATCAGCCCGTTCTCGGTGAAGTCGAAGACGTCGATCCCGCCCACGGCAACCTCCCCGTCTTGCACGTTCCACAACATCCTCCCGTGGGCGCCGTCGACGGCACGCGACACCTCGGTGAACACCACTCTCGGGTGGCGGACGCGCCACCGTTCCAGAAAGCGGGCGAAGCTCTCTGCGCCGAGTACATCGTCACCCGGGTTCGACCCGTCCGAATCGGAGATCAAGAAGTGAATCCGGAAATCGTCGCTGCAGATCCGACGTGCGATCCTGCTGTCCGAGTTCCACATCCGCAGCCACACAGCGAGTGCCGCATCGGCAACAGCCGCGTTGATGTCCAGCGTGTTCGTGTTGTCGTCCATGGCACCAGGATCAGACACCGTCGCGACAACGGTATGTCGGTGTTTGCCCTCAGATGCCCGGATGCTGGTTTCGAACGGGACTGACCGACTCGAGCAGGGACGCCAGATTCAGAACTGTGGATTCTGCAAGCCAAGTGGAGATCAGTTGCACATTGATCGGCAGCCCAGCGCTGCTGGTGCCGAAACGTAGCGACAGCGCCGGCAGCCCGGTGACGTTGAACGGCACGGTGGCGCCCATGATGTAGGTTGCGTCCACCGTTTGGCCGTTGATGTCGAATTCCTTGGCGCGATGCTCGTGTGCAGGAACGGGAAGGACTGGGGCCAGCAGCGCGTCGTAGCGGCTGAAGTAGTCGGCGAACCCGTCGCGCAGACGTTCACCGGCCTGTTCGGCTTCGACGAAGTCCTGTATGGACGTATCCGGTGTTGCCAGAATACGTTTGGAGATGGCGAACAGTTCCTCGTCGCCGCGTCCGGCAGTGGCCTCGGCGAAGGCAGGTTTGAGTTCCATGACGTGCAGACGCATGAAGACATCGAGGGCGAAGTCCCGTTCCAATGCCGGGATGCGCACCGGTTCCACGGCGAGGCCGATACTGCTCAGTGCCTCGGCCGCCGCGCGCACGGTCGCAGCGACCTCGGCGTCGATGGGCCCGAACCCTGGTTCGACCAGCCAACCGACCCGCAGCGAATCAACGGCAGCGGTTCCCGCGTCGAATCGGACAGGGCTGATGGCGAACGCATCGGCTCCGTCGGGGCCGGCCAATAGCTCGTAGGCCAGGGCGAGGTCGCGGACCGTGCGCGCCATCGGACCGACGTGCCAGAAACGGCGCGGTACCCGGGGCCAGACACCGGTCATCGGGATACGGCCGTGGGTGGCCTTGAGAGCGGCAATTCCGGTCTGGGCAGCGGGGCCTCGCACCGAGATTGCCAGGTCGGTGCCCAGACCCAGCGGCGACAATCCGGCGGCGATCGCGGCCGATTCGCCGCCACTGGAGCCACCGGGGGTGCGATCGAGATTCCACGGGTTGTTCGATCGGCCCGTGAGCAGGTTGTCGGTCTCGGTGGAATAGGAGAACTCGGGCAAGTTGGTCTTGGCCAGCACGATCGCACCGGCCGCCTTCAGTCGGGCCACGCTGACCGCGTCGGTCTGCGGGATGCGTCCGGCGAAGATCGGCGAACCTCGCTGCGTCAGCACGTCGGCGGTGTCGATGGAATCCTTGACGGTGAACGGCACACCGTGGAGCGGCGGCAGATCGTCGCCGCGCATGACCGCGGCTTCGGCGGATCTTGCCTGGGCGAGCGCCCTTTCGGCCACGGTGACGATCGCATTGATCTTGGGATTGACCGCCTCGATGCGGTCCAGGTGCGCCTGCACCACCTCAACGGGTGACAGTTGACGCGAGCGGATGAGCTCCGCGAGTCCGGTGGCGTCGGAATAGATGATGTCAGTGCTCACCTCGGTTGCCTTTCACGAACAGTTGGTACTGCCCCAGCCTCGGCCTCCACTCCTCCCCGTGACAACACCGTTCAGGTTTTCTGAACAATGTCGTGCACACTTGTGTGATGACGACCCTCGACATCACCGTGCTTCGGACATTCGTCGCGGTGACCGCATTCGGCGGAGTGCGACGCGCCGCACAGGCGCTGCACCTGTCGCCTGCTGCCGTCAGCAGCCACGTCCGCCGCCTCGAACGTGAACTGGGATGCCGGCTGGTCACCGCTCAGGGTCGCGGTATCGGTCTGACCATCGACGGGGAGGAACTGGCCTCCCGGGCGCGAATGATCCTGCAGGAACACGACGACACCGTGTACGCGCTGCAACGACCCCGCGACGACCAGCTTGTCGTCGCCGCGAGTGAGCACGCCGCAGAGTCGCTGGTGCCCACGGTGGTCTCGACGTTGAGCGAGGCCTATCCCGACCACGAAATCACGCTGCGGCTCAACCGAAGTGAGCGTGTGCGTCAACTCGCCGACGACGCGCGTGCCGATGTCGGGATCATGCTCACCCGGTCCGGACACGCGGGAGTCAAGGTGGCCGCCCTGCCCCTGCAGTGGTTCGGCACGGAAACCGCCAGACGAGACCGCATCGTCCTGTTCGCGCGTCCCTGCGCCATCCGTGACCCGGCCACCGCGTCACTGACTGGTCTCCCCTACCGAATCGTCAAGGAGGCCGTGGATCTGACCTGCCTTCTCACCGCCGTGCGGCAGGGCTACGGAGTCACGCCGCTGCCACGCACCGGTCCCCTGCCCGAAGGTCTCCGTCACATCACCGATCTCCCCGGCATTCCCAGCGTGAACCTCTACCTGACCACCAGCAGCCGCATCGACCTGCACGTTCGCACCGCGCTACTCGAGGCGTTGCGCACCGCCATCCAGTGATGCCGATCAGTCCCAGTGCGAAGCCGCACGCACGTGGAGCAAGTCGCGGAACTGTTTGGTGGTGTTCGGCAGCAGTTCGCCGGTTCCCCAGTCGACGATGACGCCGTAGCGGCGCAGCAGATCGAAGGTGTCGAGCTCGCCGTCGCGGAACCGCTCGGCGACCTCCTCGGGATCGGTGTCGAGCCACTTCCTGCGCGCTGCCCTGATTTCAGTGCGCAGCGCTTCGGTTGCGCCACGGTCGATCTCGTACTCGTCGATCTCCAGGTCGATCGGCGTGATCACCACGCCGTAGTCGCGCGCGGCGCCGGCGATGGTCACGTATCCGTCGATCACGTCCTCCAGGACCTCTTCGGGTGCACGCCTGAGAGGGTCACCGAGTCCGCCGCCGCCTGCCGACGGCCGCTCGAAGGTGTCGCCCGCCTGCACCGCAACGTTGGAGAACACCGAACCGAGGAACTGTTCTTCGGCCGTTCCACGATTGAGCCAGACGCCGTGCGGGATGGACGGCAGCCCACCTTCGATACCCCAGGTGACCGAGCGGGAGCGGTCGCAGCAGTACGACATGACGGTGTTCTCGCAGTCGGTCAGTGTGCCGCCCTTGGTCACGCCGCAGCCCCCGCGGTGCAAGCCTGGACCGCCGGAGTCAGGGATGATCGCGTGCTTGGTCGTCAGCACGGGCGTCAGGCGTTCCTGCCCCTCGCACGGCTGGACGGCCAGCCCCACGCCGAACACGGGTGCCGTGGCCGTGGAACCGTCCTTGGTGCTGCGGCCTCCCCAGCCGCCTGCCATCCAGTCGTACCACATGAAGAACGGACGATCGTCGCCACGGGCGTCACGGCCGCCGACGAGGAGGTACTCGAGGTTGAACGAGCACGCGATCGCACGTTCGGGCATGATTCCCGACCACAACTCGAAGATGGCGTTCATGATCTTCTCGTATGGGCCGGAACAGAATCCGGTCACCGCCACCGGCCATCCGGCGTTGACGACGGTGCCTTCGGGTCCGATGTCGGTGGTGATGGCGGCATACAGTCCCGAGTTGAGCGGCACGTCGGGGAAGAAGGTCTTGGTCCCCGCGACGATGCCCGAGAAGGCGGTGCCGTAGCCACAGTTGAGGAAGCTCGCAACGGCCGGGGCGCTACCGGAGAGGTCGTAGCTCAGCTGGTCGCCCTTGATCGTCATCTTGACCCGGATCGGCACCATCCCTTCGGGTTTGGAGGGATCGGAATCGAGGAAATCCTCGGTCACCCACTCGCCGTCGGGAAGGTCCGCGACGCGCTGACGGACGATGCGCTCGACGTAGTCCTGGACCTCGGCCATCGCTTCGACCACCGTCTCGCGACCGTACTTGGCCACCAGACGGTGAATCTCGCGCTCGCACACGCCGGTTGCCTCGGCCTGTGCGTGCAGGTCGCCCATGCTGATCTCCGGCGCGCGTGTGTTGGCCACCAGCAGCTTGGCGACATCCCCGAGGAACCGGCCCTCGTGCCAGATGCGCACAGGAGTGATCCGCAGACCTTCGGCGAAGTGCTCGGTGGCGGTGACGTCGAACGACCCCGGCACGCTGCCGCCGATATCGGCCCAGTGGCCCTTGTTCTGGGCGAACCCGATCAACTCATTGTCGGCGAAGATCGGCCGGATGAAGCTGACGTCGTTGAGGTGCGTACCGCCACGGTACGGGTCGTTGACGCAGAACACGTCACCGGGATTGATGTCACCGCTGAACTCCTCGAGCACGGCCTTGCACTGGAAGTGCAGTGTTCCGACGTGTACCGCGATGTCCTGGCTGCCCTGCATCACGGTGTTGCCCTGTGCGTCGCACAGCGCAGACGAGAAGTCGCGGCTGTAGATGACAAACGAGTAGCAGGTGCGCAGGATCTGCTCACTCATGAGGTCGACGGACGTCACGAACGCGTTCTTGAGGACCTCGAAGGTGACCGGGTCGAGGCGCCGGCGGGTGGTGGTTGCGACGGTCACTGCTGCTCCTGGTGGATGTGGATTCGGATGTTGCCCCACTCGTCGACGACGGCCGTGGTCGACGGCGGGATGACGGTGGTCGAGTCGAGCTGGTCGATGATGGCGGGCCCTTCGATCGAATTTCCGGCGACGAGCTCGTCGCGGTCGAACACCGGCGTCGCCACGCGCCCACCAGCTTCCTCGAAGTAGACCTGGCGCACGCCCAGTGGCGACGGCACCGGTGTGTCCGACGGATCCTGCTGAGGGAAACGGGGTTTCGGTGTCTCACCGATGGCACGGACGCCGATCTGGTAGATCTCGACCTCGACATCGTCACGACGGAACGAATAGTCACGCTCATGCTCTTCGTGGAAGAGTTCGACAGCCCTGTCGAGGAAACCGTCCCGGTCGTCGGCGGCGACGGTGAGCGACCGCCACTGCCCCGCGTAACGCATGCTGATGGAGCGGTCGATCCGCATGCTGTCCTCCTCGACGCCCTCATGCCGTAGCCGCGCGAGGCCCTCCTTTTCCAGCTGTGCGAACTCGGATTCGAGTTCGGCCGGGTCCACTTGAGAGGCGATGCGCTGGAACATCGCCGACAGGTCGTGGCGGATGTCGACGAGCAGACATCCTTGCGCCGAGGTGATTCCGGGATGCGGTGGCACCACGACAGTGGGAATCGACAGCTCCTTGGCCAAGGCGGCACCGTGCAGCGCCCCGGCCCCGCCGCAGACCACCAGAACGAAGTCGCGCGGGTCGTATCCACGGCGGATCGACAGCAAGCGCACCGCATCGGCCATGTTGGCGTTGGCGACCTGGATGATGTTCGACGCGGCGGTGTCGACGTCGAGGTCGAGGCGCTCGGCGATGCCGGTTCGCACGGCCTGGCGGGCGGCATCGGCGTCGAGCGTGAGTTCGCCACCGATCAGGGACTCACCGAGCCTGCCGAGCACCAGATTGGCGTCGGTGTTGGTCGGCTCGGTACCACCGAGCCGGTAACACGCGGGACCTGGTGTGGCACCGGCAGACTGGGGCCCGTTTCGTAGCGAGCCGGCCTCATCGATCCACGCCAGTGAACCTCCGCCCGCGCCGATGGTGAGAACCTCGATGCTGGGGAAGCAGATCGGGAACCCGTACTCGACCTGCCACCGTTTGGTGGTGCGGATCTCGCCGTCGTAGACCAGCGAGATGTCCGTGCTCGTCCCACCCATGTCGAGACCGATCGCGTTGGGGTATCCACAGCGGGCAGCGATGTCGGCCACCGCGATGGCACCTGCGGCGATGCCCGACGCTGCCAGCCGCACCGGGTACCGGTCGACCATCGCGGGCGTCATCGAGCCGCCTCCGGAGTGCAACAACAGCAGGTCGCCGTCGTAGCCGTCGTCGCGCAGGGATCCCTCGAGGCGGTTGACGTACCCGCTCACCAGGGGTGCGAGCACCGCGTTGGCCACGGTGGTCGACGCCCGGTCGTACTCGAAGATCTCCGGCAGGATCTCGCTGGACGTCGAGACCGTGACGTCCGGGATCTCCTCGATCAGGATGTCGCGCATCCGCCGCTCGTGGACGTCGTTGACGTAGGAGTTCATGAAGCAGACGGCCACGGTCCGAACGCCTTTGCGTCGCAGGATGCGCGCGACATCGCGCGCCTTGTCCTCATCGAGCGCGGTGACGATCGACCCGACGTAGTCGATGCGTTCGGGAACTTCGTACCGGTTGCGACGCTGGATGTACGGCGGGCCGACGTCGACGTAGGCATCCCAGAGTTCATCCTTCGTACCGTCGCGGATCTCCAGGATGTCGCGGAACCCTTCGCTGCACACCATCGCGGCGGCGGGGAACCGGCGGGTGATCAACGCGTTGGTCGCGACGGTCGTGCCGTGCGAGAACAGCGCCACCGATGAGAGGTCGACGCCCGCGGACCGCACCCCGGCGACGACCGCCTGCATGGGGTCGTGCGGGGTCGACGGCACCTTGGCGACGCGGGTGCTCTGGTCGCGCTCGTCGAAGATGCACACGTCGGTGAACGTTCCACCTACGTCGACAGCCACCCGGAGGGTTTTCGTGGCTGTGTCCAGCTTCATTGCAAAGCCTCCTTTGGTCGAGTGTGGTCCAGTATTGAGCTGCATGAATCGGTCGCCAATTGGAGAATGTGACTGTGGGCTACGCTGATATTGGAGTTTTTGACAGACGAAGGATCGGGCCGTCACAAACGTGTTAAAGGACGATTTCCGGCTGATTGACCTGCTGCTCGACCAGTCACTCGGCCTCGCTCTCGTGAGCGACTGCGACCCCCACGTGCCCGTGACAGGCGCCCACACCATCGAGATCGCCCATCCGTCGGACTGGCTACAACCGGGAACGGTGATGCTCACGACGGGGCTGCTGTACGGCGAGCCGGACAAGCGCGGCAAGTCGGCCCGGGCGTTCCGCGCTCTGGTGCGCGAGTTGGTCTCGGCCGGTGTCGCCGCGCTCGGCTACGGCCTCGGCGTGGTCACCGACGACGTGCCGCGCGCACTGGTCGACGAGGCGAACCGCCAGCACTTCGCAGTGTTCACCGTCCCA
Organism: Mycolicibacterium smegmatis; assembly: GCF_001457595.1. Taxonomy (GTDB): domain Bacteria; phylum Actinomycetota; class Actinomycetes; order Mycobacteriales; family Mycobacteriaceae; genus Mycobacterium; species Mycobacterium smegmatis. Next base: position 4,122,123 of record NZ_LN831039.1, read on the forward strand.
CGTGAGGTCTCCTTCATGACGGTGATCGATCGGGTCGTCGAACAGACCCATTCGGGAGAGCCGCACTCCCTGCGGCGCGTCTTGCAGATGCAGGACCATCTGCTCGACGCGCTCGGGGCCACCGAGCCGGAGCAGGAGCTGATCTCCCGGCTGTCGGCGATACTGCGGTGCAGCGTGCTGCTCTACAACGAACTCGGTGATGTCGTCGCCTCCTCCGGCAAGGCGCCTTCGCATCTGATGCGTTCCCAATTACGCGGCCGCAGCGGGCATCTGCGCTTCAGCGTGGGGAAATGGTCGGTGACCGCCGACTCGATCGAGCCAGGCGGTGAGCCGCACTGGCTCGTGGTCGCCTCGACCCGTCATGAGATTCCCGACGCGCTGGCCCGGTCGACCCTTGAGGTCGCGGTTCGGCTTCTCAACGCGATCGAACGGTCGCGTTACCGCGCTGCGGTGCAGAACCGTGCCAGACAAGCCGCATTCGTGCGGGAGCTGGTCGCCGGCGAGATCGTCGACCAGTTCGGCGCCGAAGGACATCTCGAGTCGTTGCGGTTCGGGCATCGGCCCCGATTGCGGGTGTTCGCGATGTCTCCGACCGCCGATTACGACGCCGGCCGCTGGGCGACCCGTGCTCCGACGGTGCTGGACGCACTGGAACAGGATGCGCTGGACCTCGCAAGGTTGATGCGCCTGCCCGTGATGTTCGCACAGTTGGACGACCAGCTGATCGGCGTGCTCGCGGCAGATGTGCCCGCGGTCAACGGCTGGATCACGAACCAACCCGAAGGCACCGTGTGCGGTCTCTCCGAGCCCTTCCAAGATGTGCGCACCGGCCCCGAGCGCTTCCGTAATGCGCAGCGCGCCATGAGGGCCGCGCAAACGCGGAATCTCCGGCACACCAAGTTCGAAGATGTCGGCATCGCGGACTGGCTCCTGACCGGCCATCACCGGGAAGCCACCGTGGCCAAGGCCACCGATCAACTGGCCGTACTCGGTCGGCACAGTGGCTACCTGGAGTTCGTTCGCACGTTCTTCGCCAATGACCTCGACGTCGCGGCAACCGCGAAAGCACTCAATGTGCACCCGAACACCGTGCGGCACAAAGTCAAGCGTGTCGAGGCGATGTTCGGTGAATCGTTGCGCTCACCCGCGTTGATCACCGCCATCCACCTGAGCCTGGAAGTTCTCGCTCTCGATCGGTCCGCCGGGGATGGGTCGGGCGGCGGGCCCGCAAGGCCTCACTGACGACCACCAGCGCTCAACCGCGGCGGCGGTCGAGTCCGGCCCGGTGTTGAAGCACATCACCGACTGCGCCGAGTTCGCGCGTACGGTGTACACCAAGGCTTCGAACAGCTCGGTCAATGCCGGCTCCAAGCGGACGCCCGCATCGATGACGATTGCGTCGTAATGCCTGCGCATCAGCGTCTTCCGCAAGGTCGATTCGGCGTCCGCACGACCGGTGACGCCTGGGTCTTCGACATGAGCGTTCGAACGTGCTGTGTCACAACAGGTTACGCCCCATCGAGCGAGAACCGTCCAGCAAATCTCGTGCCGGAACGCCGGAGGGGTGGTCAGAGATCTCCGGTCACTTGCCGAGCAGTTGGTGGTTGAACGTGTCGAGCAACCAGGCGCGATAACGCCGTTGGCTCCAGCCACGTACCTCGACGAGTGCGTAGTGCATGCCCGGATCGTTGTAGAGCCACACCAGGTCGCGGGCGGCGGCGAGGGTGAGTCCCTTTTTGAGGCCGCCCTTCTTTTTGAGCAGTGCGGCGACCGTATCTGCCCCTTCGAGGCGTTGACCGTCGATCTCGGTCCAGAGTTGGTGTACCTCGGGGTCCAGTCCCGCCGCCGACCGCACCACCTCGTATATGCGCGACACGCGCTGTGCGGCGTCGCCGAGTATCTCGACGTACGCTTCGACGATCTGCGTGGGATCCGTCATCTCGAACAATCTCCGCACCTGCGGGCGCTGCACCATCGGCACCTGTTCGTCGTCGCCGACGACCGCCCTGTCGTAGGCGGTCTTCAACAGCCACGGCTTGCTGCCCGCGGCGCAGAACACCGTCGAGCGGCCGACGCCCGCGGTCTGGGCGATCAAATCGATCGAGGTCGCGGCGTATCCGCGTTCGACGAACAACTCGGTCGCGGTGTCGAGGACAAGCTGCCGGGTCGCCTCCGCCTGCTGGGCGCGCAACTCGGACCGATAGGGGTGTTTCCTGCTCGCCTCGGACTTCATCGGACCCCTCATACATCGAAATGAACCACCATTATCCCCGGTCGCGGTCAAGACGCGGGTGAACACCGCGAGTGCGGCCGCCGCCAGATCTCGTCGAACACCGTTTGAGGGGAATTAATGGGCCTGAGAGCGTATTGAATGGACTGTAAGTCCAACGAATGTTCTGCCAGGATCCGCTCGAACATCAGGAAGGCCCTTGACGATGACACAGTACCTCAGGCTCGGAATTGCACTGGAAGGAAACGGCCCGGTATCCGACCTGGTCGAGGAGGCGCGTAAGGCCGAAGCCGCCGGCTTCGACGTGGTGCTGGTTCCCGACCACCTCGGCAACGCCTCGCCCATGGTGTCGCTGACGGCGATCGGTGCCGCGGTGCCCACCGTCCAGCTCAGCCCGATGGTCCTCAACGCCGCGTTCTACTCACCCGCACTCATCGCCCGCGACCTGGCAGCGGTTGACTCGGCCACCGACGGGCGCCTGATCATCGCGTTCGGCGCCGGCTACGTCGAAGCGGAGTTCGACGCTGCCGGGATCCCGTTCCCCAGCCCCGCCCAACGTGTCTCGATCGTCGGCAACACCCTGCGCGAGGTTCGTCGGCTGCTCTCCGACCCTGACCACAACCCGACCCCCCGACAGCTCCCGCCACCGATCCTGGTGGCCGGCGCGGGCAACAAGCTGCTGACCCTGGCGGCGCGAGAGGCCGATATCGTCGGCATCGCCTCCAGGGGTGACGAAACCGATCTCGCTGAGCGCGTCGCCTTCGTCAAACATGCGGCGGGCCAACGGTTCGATGACATCGAGTTGCAATTCGGGTTCTTCCAGACCTCACTCGACGATCCGAGGGATCTGTCGGTGGCGCGCCTGCTCGGCATCGACGCGCCGGACGCGGAGATCGGCAAGTTGCCGACCGTCCTCAACGGATCGATCGACGCGGCCATCGAACGCATTCAGCGTTTCCGCGACGACCTCGGCATCACATACTTCAGCTTCCTCAAGACCGATGCGACCTCGTGGGACACGTTCGGATCGCTCGTCAAGGCGCTGCGCGAGGCCGCGTAGGAATCGGATGCGCATCGGAGCCCGGTCCCCTCCCCTACCAACGCAGATACCATCGGACGGTGTCCGTTGCCAAGAGGGGAAGATTGTTCACGGCTGGTCGGATCTGCGCCGCCCTGATCGTTCTGGTGGCTTTGATCTCAGCAGCACCGACCGCATCGGCTGATCCCTCCGCAGCAGTTGCGCGTGCGTTCGCGCCACTGCTGGATCAATACGATGTGCCGGGCATGGCCGTGGCCGTCACGGTTGACGGGCGCCAGCACTTCTATGAGTTCGGCGTCGTGTCGAAGCAGACGCAGGCACCGGTCACCAGGGACACTCTGTTCGAAATCGGCTCGGTGAGCAAGACATTCACCGCGACTCTGGCCGGGTACGCCGCGACGCGGGGCGTACTCAACCTCGATGACCACCCGGGCCGGTATCTACCTGCGCTGGCCGGCACACCGATCGACCGCGCCGAGCTTCGGAATCTCGGCACCTACACCGCCGGTGGCCTCCCACTGCAGTTCCCTGAGTCCGTCACCGACGACGAACAGATGATCGCGTATTTCCAGCAGTTCCAACCAGTCACCGCTCCAGGCAAAATCCGGCAGTACTCGAATCCCAGTGTCGGCCTGTTGGGCCACATCTCGGCGCGGGCCCTGGGCGGGCAGTTCACCGACCTGATGCAGTCGCAGATCCTGACTGGTCTCGGATTGCGCAGAAGTTTCGTCGACGTGCCGGACGAGGCCATGGACTTCTATGCGTGGGGTTACGACAAGAAGAACCATCCGGTGCGGGTGAACCCGGGAGTGTTCGACGCCGAGGCCTACGGAGTCAAATCGACAACCGCGGACATGATTCGCTTCATCGAACACAACATCGACCCGGGCGCACTGGAGCCCACACTTCGTGAGGCTGTGAAGAGCACTCAAGTCGGCTATTACAAGGTGGGCCCGATGGTGCAAGACCTGGGCTGGGAGCAGTACCCGTACCCGGTAGCGCTGGACCAGTTATTGGCAGGCAACTCAGGCGAAATGGCGATGAGCCCGCAGGCCGCGACAGCCATCGCCCCGCCGTCGGTGGGCTCGGCATTGTTCAACAAGACGGGATCCACCGACGGCTTCGGCGCGTATGCGGCCTTTGTGCCGGAACGGCGCATCGGCATCGTGATGCTGGCGAACAAGAACTTCCCGATCCCCGCGCGCGTCACCGCAGCACACACGGTGCTTGACGCTCTGGACGCCTGACATCACTGTCCCTCTACCGAGCGACCGGGACTGTTGCGCCGTCGCGCATCAGCCCCTGTATCAACCCGCAGGTCCACAGAGGCTGATCGAGCGGTACCAGGTGTGCTGCCCCGGGGATCACCGCAAGCTGCCCGGCGCCCGTGGCGTCGACCAAAGCCTGTCCGCCGGTGTGGAAATCCGGGATGTCGTGTTCACCGACCGCGACCGTCACGCGTCCGGTGAGGTGCCCCAGCTCGACCGGCGTCGGGTCCGACGCCCGCGGCGGCTCGCCGCGTGTCTTCCGCGACAGCAGGTTCCCACGCAACATTTCGGCGACATGCGCGCGGGTTTCCGGCGGCGCCTGCGATGTGAGCCACGCGTCGACCCCGGCTTGCACGGCACCGTCGAGGTCGTCCGCGTCGAGGGCGTCCCGTTCGCGCTGCCATGCCCGGTTCAATTCGACAGAAGGAGGTTGATCGTGGCGCCGGTACCCGATCGACAGCAGCCCGTCGACGCGAGCCGGCGCGGCCACCGCTGTCTGCAGTCCGACGAGCGCGCCGAGCGAACTACCCACCATCGTGAAGCGGTCTACGTCCAGGGCGTCGAGCGTCGCAAGGACATCGTCTGCGGGCGTCGTGTCGTGTCCCTCTGGAAGTACCGCCTCACCGTAGCCGGGGAGATCCAAAGCGATCGCCCGGTGGCCGGCGGCTGCCAGGAGCGGCAGATGTTCTCGCCACATCCTGCGGTCAGTTGGCCTGGCGTGTAACAGGACAACCGTTGGGCCGGTGCCTGATTCGTCATGGGGCAGTAGCATCGCGATTCCCAGTTCCCTTCACGGTCACCACGCTAACTGGGCCGATCGCGACCTTGGGGGGTGTGTCGCTCCCTGTCAATCCTTGCCTTGTCCCGAGAACCGCTGAGGACGCGTGGTTGGGTCCGCCGCTGTGGCATCGCTGCTTCGAAGAGGGTCAGGCTGGTACTTTCACTGACGCGTAGGCGAACTCGGTCAGATAATCGATCAGCGACCGGGCCGCGGCGATAGCTCGCTCCTGGTCTTGCTCCCCGATCGCGGTGAGCAGCTCGCCGTGGCGGTCGATGGCGATGGCAACATCGTCGGGATCACTCCGAAGGTGCGCGAACCAGAATCGTCGCGACAGCCCCTGCAACGGTGCCATTGCATTCTCCAGGAACTGATTCTGCGTCGACTTTGCCACCAATTCGTGACCAGCACGAAGAACCCGTTCCAGTTCGTGCAGGTCCCGTTCTGTGAAATTCTTGAACTCGCTCGCCCGCTGCAGCGCTGCCGCCTGCTGCTCGGGCCGTGCCCGGGTTGCGGCGAGTGTGGCCGCCAACTCTTCGAGAGGACGCCGGGTTTCCAACAGCTTGAACTGGGCTTCGACCGAAATGGGCGGCACCAAGATCCCCCGCCGTGGCACGACCTGTACGAGGTTGTCACGCGAGAGCCGCTGAAGCGCTTCACGCAGAGGTGTGCGCCCGAATCCTGACTTCTCCATCAGTTCGGCCTCCGACACCATCACACCGGCCTGGATGTCCTGAAAGATGATCATTCGCTCCAAGACGTCGTAGGCCTGTGTCGATTTGTTGGGCGCCATCGTCCTCCCGTGCAGTGGCCGAACGTTCGTCCGGCGGTTCTCATATATAACTGGTGTATCACCAATCATCCCACAACTCGCGCACGCCGGAGAGTTGCGATCTGTCCATCGTCGAAACCCAGTTCCTGCAGGATCTCGGTGCCGTGCTGTCCGGGGAGCGGAACATTGTGTCTGGTGCGGGGAGCCGCACCAGACAAGTGCACGGGGTGTCCGATGACCGCGCGTTCACCTTGGTGCGGGACCTCGACGGTGACGCGCCGATCGTTGACTTTCACCTGCTCCTCTGCGAGTGCCTGTTCCAGGGTCAGAAGCGGCGCACACAGGAGGTCCACCGAGTCGAAGCGTTGGACAGCCGTCGCGGTGGTGAGCTCCTTGACACGCGGCGCCAGGTACTCGTGTGCGCGGTCCCGGTTGGCCGCCTGCTTGGCAGGCGTATCGAAGTCTTCGTCCTGCGACAGGTCTGCGACGTCGAGCGCCTTACACGCGAGACCGATGGCGTTTTCTCGGAAGAATCCGAGCACGGTGACGTAACCGTCGGCCGTCTCGAAGACACCGCTCCACCACTGTTGTACCCAGTTCAGCTCACGGCCGTACATCAGCAGCGATGCGGCTTCCAGCATCTGTTGCGCGATCGCGGTGTCGAGCAGGTTGACGCTGACATGCTGGCCTCGGCCCGTGCGACCGCGCTCAATCAGGGCAGCGAGGATCCCTTGGGCGAGACTCATACCGGAAGCAAAGTCCGTGGTGGCGACAGGGTTGAACTCGGCCAGTGCGGAGGGGTCGGCCACGGCACGCGCCATGCCGCTGAAAGATTGGGCCAGCATGTCCTGACCGGCCTTGTGTGTCAGCGGACCGGTCTCACCCCAGCCGGACGCCGAAGCATAGATCAACCGCGGGTATCGCGCGGCGAGATCGTCGTACGACAGATTCATCCGGCGGACCGCGGCAGGTCGGTAGCTGTGGATCAAGACATCGGCACGATCGAGTAACCGGTGGAGAATAGCTTGCCCTTCAGGGTGTTTCAGGTCGATCTGAATACTGCGCTTGTTGCGATTGACCGCGACGAAGTACGACGACATCTCGCCCGCAGCCACGGCGTCACGATCGAGACCGCGCATGATATCGCCGCAGCTTCGTTCGATCTTGATCACGTCGGCTCCGTAATCGCCGAGAACCTGGGCCGCCAGGGGACCTTGCATCACCTCGGTCATATCGATGACAAGCGTGCTCTCGAGAGGTCCGCTCATGACAGCGCCTCCCCTTTGTACAGTCCCTTCGAGATCACCAGACGCTGGATCTGATTACTCCCCTCATAGATCTGAGTCACCTTCGCGTCTCGCATCATTCGCTCCACGGGGTACTCGCGCGTGAACCCGTAACCGCCGAGGAGTTGAACAGCGTCTGTCGTTACCGCCATGGCGTTGTCACTACACAGCACTTTTGCCATGGAAACCAGCGAACGAGCGCGAGGATCTTTGTTCTCGATGGCGTCGACGGCCTTGTAGAGCAGGGCACTTGCGGACTCGACGCGGATCGCTGCGTCGGCGACCATGGCGCGCACCATCTGAAATGTCGACAGCGCTGATCCGAACTGGCGGCGCTCGGCGGTGTATTCGATCGCCGTGCGAAGCGCGCCCTTTGCCAAACCGAGTGCCTGCGCCGCGATCAGAGCCCGACTTCCGTTCAACTCGTCGATGATGTATTTGTAGCCTTGGGTGGGATCCCCGACGACTCGTTCGCCGGGGATCCGGCAGTCTTCGAGAATGACATCAGCCGTGGGGCTTCCGCGAAGTCCCATCTTCTTCTCGGGTGGCCCGAAGCTGAGGCCGGCGTCGCTCTTGTGGACCATGAATACGCCGAACTCGTTCTCCTCACCGGAACGGGCCAGCACCGCGAACCATTCGCCCCAGTCCGCGTTGCTGATGAAGCGCTTCTGGCCGTTGAGAACCCAATCGGACCCGTCACGTTGCGCCTTGGTGCGAATACCAGAGAGATCCGATCCGCCGGTGGGTTCGGTCAAGCACCATCCCGCTCCCACAGCACCGGTGGAGACATCGGGCACCACCAACTTCTTGAGCTCGTCGGATCCCTGATGAATGACGGTGCAGGTGCCGGCCCAATTGACCAGCAAGACCATCGCAGTCGAGGCACATGCGGCTGAGAGCTCTTCCACCGCGATCGCCTGGGCGGCGAGATCACCGTCACTGCCACCCAATTCAGTGGGGTGAGCAAGTCCGGGCAGGTCGGCGGCGCAGAGCGCCTGCCACGCCTCTTCTGGGAACCGTTCCTGCTCGTCGACGTCACGCGCGTACGGTGCCACCTGGGTGGACGCCAGGTCTTGCATCATCGCCCGGAAATCCAGCAATTCTGTGTTCATGGTTGCCCTTCGCTTGTCATACGGTTACATCGGAGGCCAGCTCAGCCCAAGGGGCCGTTCGTGTTCGACCGCGGCTACACGCGCGGCGAGATCGGCGTCGACGCCCCAGCGGATCAGGGACGCTTCCGTGGTGTCCTGCATCGAGGTCTCTCGGCGCTCTGCCGGAGTGCGCGACAGCACTGGAACAGCGGGTACCGCGTCAAGGCGGAAATCAGGGTGGCGACTGGCCACGTAGGGGTGGGCGGCAAGTTCGTCAGGTGCCAGCACCGGTGTCACGCACGCATCGATGTCCGCGAACACTTCAGCCCACTCGTCACGTGATCGCGTCGCGAACGTTTCTTTCAGTGCTGCCTCGATTTTCGGCCAGTTGTCGCGATCGAACTGATTTGGCACCTCGCCCAGGTCCAGGGTCGTCCACAGACGTTCGAAGAATGCGTCCTCCAACGCCCCGACCGCAACATAGCGGCCGTCGGCACATTCGTAACACCGGTAAGCGGGCATGTTTCCCGCCAGGACACCATCTCCACGGCCAGGTAGAGTGCGGTTTCCCCAGTCGGCAAAAGGCATGGCCATCAACGACATGACGCCGTCGATCATGGCCGCGTCGATGTACTGTCCGCGGCCTGAACGTTCTCTTTCGAACAAGGCGGCGAGGATCCCGAACGCCGCGAGCATGCCGCCCCCGGCGAAATCGGCCAGTGTGTTCAGTGGAGGAATGGGCGGCCCGTCGTGTGGTCCGAAAGCTCCCAGAGCACCACTCACAGCGAGATAGTTGATGTCGTGTCCGGCCCGCTGCGCGAGCGTGCCGGTCTGGCCGTATCCGGTGACGCTGCAATACACCAACTTCGGGTTGACCTCGGACAAAGCCCGGTAGCCCACGCCGAGACGGTCGGCCACGCCCGGACGAAATCCTTCGAGGAACACATCGGCCCCTTGGACGAGGGCCTGCAGAGCCCGACGGCCGTCTTCGTTCTTGAGGTCGAGCGTGACGTACTCCTTGCCCCGCCCGAACGCCGGCACCGGAAGCCCCGATCGGCCGCCGCCGACCACGACGACATCGGCACCAAGGTCAGCGAGGAGCATGCTGCCGTATGGGCCCGGCGAGAGCCGTGACATGTCGACGACCCTGACCTTCGAGAGCGGCCCCGCCTTGGTGGTCATCGGCGGACCCCTCCCCAAGTCACCATGATGCATCGCCTCATACATCTGAAATATATCTGTGGCATATCTGGAGGATAGGAAGTCAGCGGTCACAAGGCAAGGGCACCGTGGAAATCTTTTGTAGCCACCTAATGGGTGTTGATCGGCGTGCCTCGAACGGATAACCGTCCAGCGCGGGGACGCTGATCACCGAGCCGCTGGCCGGTGAGCACTCCTGCCGCCTGGAACGATGGTCGATTTCTAGGGTTAGATCGTGCCCCGGCCGGTTGGTGAGGTCATCTACAGCGCTCATGGGATGTCGTGCCGGTTCGAGCACTGATCCATTAGGTCGCCGCCAGATGTCCTTCGGCTCGAACGGTTTCATCCACATCGAGCCAAGGAGGCGATGCGATGCTCTTCGTCGGAGACGACTGGGCAGAAGACCACCACGACCTGTACCTGATGAACGAGGCCGGCGACAGGCTGGCCTCACGGCGGCTGCCCGAGGGGCTGGCCGGAATTCGACTACTGCACGATCTCATCGCGGCCCACGCCGATGACCCCGCTCAGGTCGCCGTCGGAATCGAAACCGACCGCGGACTGTGGGTGGAGGCACTGACCGGCGCCGGTTATCAGGTGTACGCGGTCAATCCGCTGGCTGTGGCCCGCTATCGCGACCGCCACGCGGTGTCGGGAGCCAAGTCCGATGCCGCCGACGCCAAGCTGTTGGCCGATCTAGTGCGCACCGACCGACACAACCACCGTCTGATCGCCGGCGACACACCCGACGCCGAAGCGGTCAAGGTCCTCGCGCGGGCGCATCAGAATCTGATCTGGACCCGCAACCGGCACACCAACGCACTGCGCTCGGCACTACGCGAGTACTACCCCGCGGCGCTGGAGGCCTTCGACGATCTGTCCGACCGCGACGCGTTGGCGATCCTCGGACATGCACCCGACCCCCGACAAGCATCCAGCCTGAGCCTGGCCAAGATCCGCTCCGCACTCAAAGCTGCTGGGCGCCAACGCAACATCGACATCCGAGCCCAGGAGATCCAGGCCGCACTACGATCCGAACAACTCGCAGCACCGGCTGCGGTCACCGCGGCGTTCGCAGCGACAACGCGGGCCACCGTCGGGCTCGTCGTCGAGTTGAGTCGTCAGATCGACGACCTGGAGAACGAACTGGCCGCGCATTTTGAGACGCACCCGGACGCCGACATCTACCGCTCCCTGCCAGGACTTGGTGTCATCCTCGGCGCCCGGGTGCTCGGTGAGTTCGGGGACGACCCGAACCGATACACCAACGCCAAGTGTCGCAAAAACTACGCCGGAACCTCGCCATTGACCATTGCGTCCGGCAGGAAGCGCGCCGTACTGGCCCGCCACATCCGCAACCGTCGGCTCTACGACGCGATCGACCAGTGGGCCTTCTGCGCGCTAACCCGAAGTCCCGGAGCTCGACAGTTCTACGACCATCGCCGCGCTGAAGGCGACCTCCATCACCAAGCACTGCGGGCTCTGGGCAACCGCCTCGTCGGCATCCTGCACGGTTGCCTACGCCACCGGACCCGCTACGACGAACACAAAGCCTGGGCACACCGCACACCTGCCGCCGCTTGACAACTTACGCACCTGGGATGTCTAACCTGGTGCGCATCAGTAGATTTCAATATCAATAGTCGACGGAGCCAGGGTCCGTCGCCACCGTCGCCATCCTTGCGTCTCGTAGCTGAAAGCTACCCTTGTCACACCTTCCCGCCTGATATATCTTCGGCATATTACGAATATGGCAGGGCTGATGCAGGCCGTCATCGTCGAGGAAGGCACACGATATGAACCAGGCTCTCGACCGGAAAAGAACCCGCCGTGCGTTCGCGGGGGCGATCAGCGGACATCTCATCGAGTGGTACGACTACGGCGTTTACGGATTCCTCGCCGTCTACGTCGGCGCCGCGTTCTTCGCCTCTGAGGATCCTTTGGTGAACATGCTCAGTAGTTTTGCGGTGTTCGCCCTGAGCTTCTTCGCTCGTCCGATCGGCGGACTGATCCTGGGCCCCCTCGCCGACCGGATCGGCAGACGAACCGCTTTGGTCGTGGCCCTGATCATGATGTCCGTCGCGGGATGCGTGATCGGGCTCATTCCCAGTTACGACACCATCGGAATCGCCGCACCCATTCTGCTCGTGATCGCCCGTCTGTTCCAGGGACTTTCGGCCGGCGGCGAATACGGGACCGTCGCAGCCTTCCTTTCGGAGTTCGCCCGGCCGCGCCGACGCGCATTCGCGACCTGCTGGTCGCAAATCGTGGCCATCTGCGGGCTCTTACTGGGCGCCGGTATCGCCAACGGCATGACGTTCGTGCTCGGGCCCGAGCGGATGTACGACGGCGCATGGCGGATTCCGTTCCTGCTCTGTGGTCCGCTCGGGGTGATCGCCCTGATCATCCGACTGAGACTGGAGGAAAGCCCGGAATTCAAGGCCATCACCGAACGCAACGAGGCCTCCCAGACGCCACTGCGTGAACTCCGGGGATATGTTCGTCCCGTTCTGTTGGTGCTCGGTGTCTGCACCCTCCACAGCTCGATCTTCTACCTGGTGCTCACCTACATGAGCAGCTTCTTGACTGCGAACATGGATTTCAGCAGCGGCGACGTGTTCTGGTGGACACTCGGTACCGGCCTGCTTGTCTGTGTGGTGATGCCGCTCGGCGCGATGTATTCGGATCGGGTGGGGCGACGACGGTTCCTGCTTCCGATTGGCGTCGCAGCCACCGTAGCCATGGTCGGCGTGTTCGTCGCGGCGGACCACGGGTCACGCCCAACCTTCTTGGCTTCACTTGTGGCAGTGTCCTTGTGCTTCGGGTTGTTCAACTCGTCCACGACGGCGCTGATCACGGAGTTGCTTCCTACCCAGGTCCGCACCACAGGGGTGGCGCTCGGCTACAACCTCGCTGTCGCCATCTTCGGGGGCAGTGCTCCGTTCATCGCCACCTACTTGGTCTCCCAGACCGGGAGCATCGCCTCTCCTGCCTACTTCTTCGCTCTGACCGGGCTCGTATCGATCGCGGCGCTTGCAGTGCTGCGACCGAACGACCTGTACGACGAGTCCCCCGCCGCGCCCACCGAAACCGTTCGACGCGGAACGAATTCAGTACCTACCCCGTGAGGTGGCACCTCATTGACCGGAGCACCACCACCGCAAGGAGCATCGTATGATCCCCGATCCAGAGTCACGCGTATACGAGCTGCTGCGTCAGTACGACGAACCGACCGCGTGCGCAGCAACCCTCATATGTGATCGGCATCCCGATGATGATGTCGCATTCACCGTTGTCGAACCTGATTTGTCAGCAGCCGATCTCACGTACGGTCAACTACGAGAACAGTCCACAAAGTTCGCAGCGGCACTGTCGGAACTCGGCATCGGGCCAGGCGACCACGTCGCAACGTTGATGGGTAAGTCGGCCGAGCTCGTGGTGGCGCTCCTCGGTATCTGGCGTCGCGGTGCGATCCACGTCCCGTTGTTCACTGCCTTCGCCCCGCCTGCAATCACCCATAGGCTTCGCGCCAGCGATGCCAGGCTGGTGATCTGCGACGCCGACCAGCTCCACAAGATCACACACGACGACAGCGCGCCCTCGCCTGCGCCGTGGCGCGTCGTGGTTGCGGGACCGTCCACCACCGACGACGTCCTAGAACTGGCCGGGCTCATCAGGAGGCACGACGGGGTGAGCACTGCAGAGATGACCGCCGTCACCGGCGGATCCGGGACGTTGGTGGAACTGTTCACCAGCGGAACCACCGGATCTCCGAAAGGGGTTGCGGTCCCACTGCGAGCGCTCGCGTCGTTCCACGCATACCAGGAGTTCGGCCTCGACGTCCGCCGAGAGGACGTCTTCTGGAACGCCGCCGACCCAGGATGGGCCTACGGGCTTTACTACGCGATTCTCAGCCCACTCGCCACCGGAACCCGCAGCATCCTGCTCCACGCCGGATTCTCACCGCCTCTGGTATGGCGGGTGATGGAACGCTTTGGGGTCACCAACTTCACCGCGGCACCCACCGTCTATCGGAGCCTGCTGACCGATCCAACCTCGGTCCCACCGACGGTACGGCTGCGGCGAGCCTCGTCGGCAGGTGAACCGCTGACCCCTGATGTCATCTCATGGTCGCGTGCCAATCTCGGCGTCCTTGTCCGAGATCACTACGGGCAGACAGAACATGGGATGTTCATTGCGAACGCCTGGGCCGACGGCCTCCGAGACGAGGTGCACGAAGGGTCGATGGGTGCCGTACTGCCGGGCTGGCGATGCAACGTGCTCGATCTCAACACGGTGACCGCAGCGCCATCACGAAGGATGGGTCGAGTTGCAATCGACGCCCACAACAGCCCGCTGATGTGGTTCAACGGCTACACGAACGCCCCAGACAAGACTGCGGAGCGCTTCACGCCGGATGGGCATTGGTATCTGACCGGAGACATCGGGCATGTCGACGATGAAGGAAAATTCCACTTCTGCGGTCGCGACGACGATGTGATCATCATGGCCGGCTACCGGATCGGGCCATTCGATGTGGAGAGCGTTCTCGTCATGCATCCAAGTGTCATCGAGGCTGCGGTTGTCGCCCGACCCGATCACCTTCGCGGCGAGGTGCTCGAAGCCTTTGTCGTGCTCCGCGAGGGCACCGAGGGATCCGAAGACCTCGAAAAGGAGCTGCAGACCTTGGTGAAGAAGAAGTACGCGGCCCACGCCTATCCCCGCACCGTCCATTTCGTCACAGAGCTACCGAAGACCTCCAGCGGCAAGGTCCAACGCCACCTCCTCCGCCGAGGCATGTTGTGACTGGGCACCCAACCAGATTGACCAATCATCCAGCAACGAAAGGTGTTGTCCTCCATGAGCTCGAACGCCCACAACGTCGCTCCTGCCTGGGCTCTGTCGGCGATCTATCCTCTGCAAAACGACCTTCCTGTCCTCGCCGAAACCGACGTGCTCGTCGTCGGCGCGGGAGCTTCCGGCGTCGCTGCGGCGACGACCGCCGCCGAGGCCGGAAAAAGCGTCCTGATCGTCGAGAAATACGGTTTCGCAGGCGGGGCGGCAGTTGCCGGTATGTCCGGGACGATCTGCGGCATGTACTACGCCACGGCACGTCCTCGACAGCCCGAGCAGGTGGTGTACGGGTTCACCGAGCGGTTCCGGTCCGCCCTAGCAGCGCGCGGCGGACTGACCGAACCTCAGCTGTATGGCAAGACTTTCACCTGTGCGCACGATCCGCACATGTGGGCCGAGGTGGCTGATGAGTTCCTCGAGAATGCGGGAGTACGGATCCTTTTCCATACCGCGGTCACCGGCGTCGTCATGGACGGTGACCGGTACGCCGGTGTCGTACTCGAATCAAACGCCGGCCGCAGCGTTGTTCTCGCCCAACGTACGATCGACGCGTCCGGAGATGCCGCAGTTGTCAGTCGAGCCAACGGCGCCTACTACTTCGGCGCAGACGGACGCATTCAGAACCCGACGATGTTCTTCAGGCTCGCAGACGTCGACATCGACGAGTTCGACGAGTATTACGGCCAGGACACGATCTGCCCGCCGAAGCTGACCGACATGATCGAGCAAGAACGCAAGGCAGGTGCGAATCTTCCTCGCAGCCGGATCTGGGTCTTCCGCACTCCTCGCCGGAATGAGTTGATGGTCAACGCTACCCGGGTCGCGGGCAGGGATGGTCGCGCACTCAATGTGATCGACCCCGAGGACTTCACCGAAGGCGAGGTTGTCGGTCGGCGTCAGGCCCGCGAATACGCCGATTTCTTCCGGAAACACGTCCCAGGCTGTGCGTCGAGCTACCTGGAAGACACAGGCACCGAGGTCGGCGTCAGGCAGACCCGCAGCATCGTCGGACACGAAACGCTCCGCAACGATGATGTACTCCAGGGGCGTAAGCGTGACGACGGTATCTGCCGGGTCCCGTGGCCCATCGAACTGCACGACAGCAAGGGCTCTAACCTGCACTGGCTTCTCGACGATTACTACGAGGTTCCCTATCTGTCCCTGGTTCCGGTGGCCGGCGAGAACATCATCGTCGCCGGCCGGTGCCTGAGTGCCGAACATGAAGCACTCGCGTCGGCCCGGGTCACGGCTCAGTGCTTCGAGTACGGACACGCGGCCGGAGTGGCCTCCGTTCTGTCGCTCGACGAGAATCTGCCGTACGCCAAGATCGACGGGCGGGCAGTCCGAAATGCCATGGCCGCCAACGGGAGCGCTCTCTAGACCGCGAAATCGACTGTGGTCACACGGGAGTGACCACGACTCCGGTGGCCCTACCCGTCGGGTCGAGCATCCAGCCCATGCGCTTGCGGGTACGCAGGTTGACGCCGCTGTCGCGGATCGACAGCCACGGCAACCGCTCGCCTATCCGGCGTTCCAAACGGGTGATGTCGGCCAGCGAACTCGTCCACACCGTGAACGCGATCGTGGCGTCCCCGGTGATCGAGGCGCACATCCGCAGTTCCGACAGCGTCGACAACGCGGCCACCGTGCGTTCCTGATCGGCGGGCGACACCGACACCAGCCACGTACTGCTGATCGGATGACCCGAAACCAATTGCGCCACCTCGCACCGGAACGCCACCGTCCCGGACGCCAGCAGCCGGGCAAGCTGGCGTCGCACGGTCGCCGGATTTCGCCCCGTCACCCGCGCGCAATCCGCGGCGCTCGCTCGCCCGTCGGCGGCGAGAACCTCACGTAGCGGACCGTCGTCCTCGGGTGGACGCACGCTGCGCGACGGGCGCATCGCCGCGGCTGCGGCCTCGAACGCCGACTCCTGCCGGCGGTCCAGCGCGCCGAGCCGCCAGTCACCGCCGTGCCGATGCAACGTGGTGATCAATGAGGTGCGCTGCGTCTGTACTCCGGGTTGTGAACTCAGGTCGTCGAGCACGAATTCGGTCAGCCCCTCGAGGTCGCGAGTGAGAGCGGTGACGAGCAGATCACGTCCGCGCGTGGACTCCTCGACCGTGACCGCCCTGCGGTCGGCGCAGATCGCGGTGACCACGTCGGCGCGGGCCCCGGGCACGCAGTCGACCTCGATGAGCGCCATGACGGGCGCCGGATTGCCACCCCGGTGCGCGGTGATCCAGGCCAGGCCCTCCCGACGCAGGCGTGCCCAGCGAGCAGCGAGCGTGGCTGGGGTCGTGCGCAGTATCCGCGCCGCGTCCGCCCAGCTGATTCGCGGCGCGATCTGCAGACCGTGCAACAACTCCAGATCCGATTCGGTCACCACTTCGGAATGCACGAGAACGCTCCTCAAACAGATTTCTATGCACGAATCACGGCAATTTTCGCTCGCATCACGTGGTGACCACAAACTACCCGCACTGTCCGCCAGTGAGAGGAAGCAAGAATGTCGCTGGTCACGCAGGCTCGGGAAATGGCCGACGACCTCGTCCACCTCCGCCGCGCCCTGCATCAGGAACCCGAGGTCGGCCTGAACCTGCCGCGCACGCAGGAGCGGGTGCTGGCGGCGCTCGAAGGCCTGCCGCTGGAGATCACGACCGGGACGAACTGCACGTCGGTGACCGCCGTGTTGCGCGGGCACGGAGACGGTGTGGTGCTTCTACGCGCGGATATGGACGCCCTGCCCGTTCAGGAACACACCGGTCTCGACTACACCTCCCGGATCGACGGGGCGATGCACGGGTGCGGCCACGACCTGCACACCGCCATGCTCGTGGGCGCGGCGCACCTACTCGCCGCCCAGCGCGAAAAGCTCCACGGGGACGTGGTGTTCATGTTCCAGCCGGGCGAAGAAGGCTGGGAAGGCGCCCGGACGATGATCGACGAGGGTGTGCTGGATGCGGCCGGACGCCGCCCGGACGCCGCCTACGCGCTGCACGTGTTCTCCACCCTCGGCCCGGCAGGCACCTTCTTCAGCCGCCCTGGTGTCGCGCTCGCGGCGTCGGCGACCTTGCGGGTGACCGTCCGCGGCGAGGGCGGCCACGGTTCGACACCGCATCTGGCCAAGGATCCTGTTCCCGTCCTCGCCGAGATGGTGACCGCGCTGCAGACTGCCGTCACCCGACAGTTCGATGTGTTCGACCCCGTCGTGCTGACGATCGGCGTTCTACGGGCGGGTACGCGCAGCAACATCATTCCCGCGACAGCCACGTTCGAGGCCACCATCCGCACGTTCTCGGTCGAATCGTCGAGGCGGATCCGCGACATCGCCCTGCGGTTGGTCTCCGGGATCGCCGACGCCCACGGCGTCGACGTCGACGCCGACTACGCCGAGGGACGCCCGCCCACCGTGAACGACCCCGATGAGACGGCGCTCGCCCGCGAGGTGATCATCGAGACCCTCGGTGAGAACCGATATGCCCCGCTGGCCAACCCCTTCACCGGTGCGGAGGACTTCGCACGGGTACTCGACGAGGTGCCCGGATGCTTCGTTGCACTCGGCGCGCTCCCGCCGGGCGCCGACCCCGACAAGGCGGCCTACAACCACAGTCCCCAGGCGGTGTTCGACGACTCGGTCCTGCCCGACGGCGCAGCACTTTACGCCGAACTCGCCCATCGCAGGCTCAACGTCAACTCGGGGGCCACATCCGGGGCCACGACCCAGAAAGGCCGCTGATGCACCAGACGATTCAACCCCGCACGACGTCACCGACCCGGCGTACGCCGCAACTGATCGGCACCGCGTTGGGCCACGCACTGGAGTGGTACGACTGGGGCATTTACGCGATCTTCGTGCCGTTCTTCGCCACCCAGTTCTTCGATGACAGCAACCAGTTGTCGGCGGTGTTGTCGAGCCTCGCGGTGTTCGCGGTCGGGTTCGTCGCACGCCCGGTCGGTGGATTCGTGTTCGGTTGGCTGGCCGATCGTGCCGGACGACGCACGGCGATGATGGCGACCGTGGTGACGATCGCCGCGGCGAGCTTCGCCATCGGCGTCGCACCGACATACGCCGAGATCGGCGCGTGGGCATCGCTGATCCTGCTGCTGGCCCGCATCGTTCAGGGTCTCGCCTGCGGCGGCGAACTGCCCTCGGCCCAGACCTACCTGTCAGAGATCGCCCCCGCGAATCGGCGCGGTGTCTGGTCGAGCATCATCTACATCTCCAGCGTCTTCGGCAACACAGTGGGTGTACTGCTCGGCCTGGTGCTGACGCTCACCCTGTCCGAGGCCGACATGCACGCCTACGGCTGGCGGATCCCGTTCCTCCTGGGCGGCGTGTTCGGTCTCGTGGCCATCTACATGCGACGAAAAATGCCCGAGACCGAGGCCTTCACCCAGGCGGATCGCCGACGCCCTCGACTGTGGCCCGAACTCGTCCGCCACCGCGGGCAGGCGCTGCGCGTCATCGGCCTGTCCGTCGGGTTCACGGTGTTCTACTACTCGTGGGTGGTGGCCGCACCCGCCTACGCGATCAGCTCGCTGCACGTGTCGTCGGCCGGGGCGCTGTGGGCCGGCGTGACGTCGAGCATCCTCCTGATGGCGTTGATGCCGTTGTGGGGCAGACTGTCTGATCGCATCGGTCGCAAACCCGTCCTGCTCATCTCGACGGTCGGTGGTGCGGCGACGCTCTTTCCGGTGCAGTTCCTGGTGCGCGACAGCGCCTGGCAACTGTTCGCGGGTATGACGATCGCCGCAGTGTTCATCTCCGCCGGGGTGTCCATCCTGCCCGCGGTGTACGCCGAGATGTTCCCCACCGGAATCCGTGCGCTCGGTCTGGCAGTGCCGTACTCCGTGGCCGTAGCGGTATTCGGCGGGACGGCCCCGTACCTGCAGACGTGGATCGGCGCGAACCTGGGACCGCTCTTCTACACCGGATACTGCGTGTTGCTGCTGCTGGCCTCCACACTGGTGATCATCAGGATGCCGGAGACCCGCGGAAAGGACCTGACGTGAATGCTTCCCTGCTCGACGCCCTTGCCGCCGCGCGGCCACGAATCATCGACCTCGCGCAACCTCTGCAGGAGGGAATGCCCTGCTCCCCCACACATCCCGGGTTCCGCATGGCGCTCAGCCGCAGGCACGGCGACGTCGCGCGTCCGGACGGGATGACGGGTTCACACGAAATGCTCGTCCTCGGCGGACACGTCGGCACCCACATGGACGCACTCGCCCACGTCGCGGTCGACGGCTACTTCCACGGCGGCACACCGGTCACCGTGACCGACGGACGCTATGCCAGTCACGGGATCGACGAGGTTCCACCGCTGGTATGCCGGGGTGTGCTCGTCGACGTGCCAAAACTGCGCGGTGTGGACCGCCTGCCTCCGGGCGAACCGGTCACCGCGGCAGATCTGCGTGACGCCGACATCCGCCACGGCGATGTCGTGCTCATCCGGACCGGGTGGGCGCAACTGTGGCACAACCCGGACGCCTACATCGGCACCGACAGCGGCGTGCCCGGTCTCACCACCGACGGTGCGCGACACCTTGTCGCAGCCGGTGCCCGCGTCGTCGGGGCCGACACCCTCGCACTTGAGCACATTCCCCCTGGAGCCGGCTTCGCCAACCTGCCTGTACATCGGATTCTCCTGCAGGACAGTGGGATGAACATCATCGAGGCAATGAACCTCGAAGCGCTGGCACACACCGGTGCGCGGGAGTTCGTGTTCGTCGGCGCTCCCCTGCCGGTCGTCGGGGCGACCGGCGCACCGATCCGACCGCTCGCGCTGGTGGAAGAGCAGCACGTTGGTAGCGGTGGACAGACATGAGGGGCCCTACACCGTCTTCGTCACAGGCTCGCTGGGTTCCGGCGCGGAATCTGATGCGCGTTCAACGTTGTCGAGATCGCGCTCTGAGGTTTCCGGAGCGAGGTATGCGGCGATGACCGTCAGCACGCTTGCCAACGAGATGTACATCGCGACAGCAGTCACCGAACCGGTGGTGTCCAGGAGGGTTGATGCGATCATGGGGGCAAAGCCGCCGCCGACGACTCCGATGAGCATGTAGCCCAACGACACTCCGGTGTAACGGAAGCGGGTGTCGAACAGTTCGGCGATGAACGCCGCGAGCACACCGTACATCGCACCCTGGAACACCATGGCCACGGATACCGCCAGAACCATCAGAGCGAAGTTTCCGGTTCCCATCAACGGATACACCGCAAACGCCCACACTGCCATCCCCACACCGCCCACAAGGAATGGGACACGGCGCCCGAGCCGGTCACTGAGTCGTCCGAAGCAGAGAATTGACAGCAACTGGACAACCGCACCGACCGATATCGCGTTCAGTACGGCAGACCTGGAGATGTCGGTGTGCTGAGTCACGTACGACAGTGAGAACACATTGATCACGAAATACGCGACCTGTTGGCCAAGTCCGAGAAGCACCACGAGCAGAATCATTTTGGGCGCGTATCGCAGCACCTGCAAGATGGGGGCCTTGGCCTCCTGAGTTCCGTGCCGGCGGCTCCGGGTGAATACAGATGACTCCATGATCTTCACCCGAATCAACAGGCCCACCAACACCAGGGGTGCACTGAGCAAGAATGGAACTCGCCAACCCCATGCCAAGAACTGTTCTTCGGTCATGAGAGCGCTCACCGCTGACAGGGTGGCAGTCGACAGCAGGAATCCGATCGGCGAGGCCGATTGTGTCCAACTACCAGCAGAACCTCGCGTGTGTTCAGCTCCGTCCTGTTCGACCACCATCAATACGGCGCCGCCCCATTCACCGCCGATGCCTATGCCTTGAATCAGCCGGCACAACACCAACAGGATGGGCGCGAGAATACCGATCGTGCTGTAGGTGGGCAGAAGCCCGATTGCCACTGTCGCCGCGCCCATCAGCAAGATGGTCGTGACAAGCGCCGCCTTGCGTCCCACTCGGTCACCGATGTGACCGAAGATGATGCCGCCGACCGGCCGGGCGAAGAACCCCACACCAAATGTTGCCAGTGCCAATAACGTACCCACCGCCGGCGCCATGTCCGGAAAGAACAATTTGCCGAACACCAGCGCGGCTACGGATCCGTAGATGTTGAAGTCGTACCACTCGATCGTGGTACCGACCATGCTCGCGATGACCGTGCGCCGACGGCCCGATCCTCGGGCGGAGGTGTCAGTCGGTGCATCAGGAACTGAAGGGCTCATGTTGTCCTCGATAGTTGTTCGTAATGCCGGAAATCACGGGGTCGCAATATGGCACCGCCCCATGGTCTGAGTGTCACGAGAACGGTCTCGTGAGGTGTGTGCGTGCGTATTCGTCACCGCCACTGATGCGCAGATCTTTCTGGCGCTCCGAATCACGTCCTTGCTAGCGTCTCGCCGGCCAGACCTGCACCATGAGACAGTCGAGATCCCCAGCGCGCGTCCAAGGGGGCTGCCCCCACCATCGCCAGGCACACCGCGAGTGTGACCGCGACTGAATCCAGCACGGGGACACCGAGTTCGGCTTCGAGCGCCTCGACCGCGTCGGCGCCACGCAGATTGGTGCAGACGTACGCAATCGCGTCAGGGGCGGCTGCGGCGACGTGGCGAGTGGGGCTGCCCAACTCGTGCGGTTGTATTCGGGCGATGTCGGTCGTCTCGGTGAGGCCGAAGCCCTGCGTTGAGATAACCGTCACGCCTTCTGCACGGTAGGACTCACCGATCCTGGCATTCATGTAGTCGGGGTATGGCGTGACAATGCCGAGCCGGTGGACACCAAGGGCGCCGAACACCGCCATGAACGCCAGGGTGCTGGTGACGGCCCGCACTCCTGTCGCCCGAGAGATCGCATCAGTGATCGCGCGGTCGTGAGAGGTGCCCAACCAGGACCCGGCCGTGCCGTTCCAGGCGATCAGGTCGACGTCGGCGGTGGCGAGCAGAGTAGCGGCCGCCTGCATTGCCCCAGTGTCGAACTGGGCGTCTGACGTATCGTCGAGACCGACCCGTGTTACCGGCGTACGAGTGAAGTGGACGGTCACGTCGCACCGATTGTCGAGCATCCGGTAGGTCAGAGGCTCCAGGCACGTGTTCGAGGACGGCACGATCATCCCGATGCGCGCCGTCTTCCTCACGTTCGGGTCCGAATCATCAGACCGCACGGGTGATGCCGCCGTCATTGGTGATCGTGGTGCCGTTGAGGTATGCCGCCCGCGGCGATGCCAGAAACGCGATCGAGTAGGCGATGTCGCGGGCGCTGGGGATGTACGGCAAAGGGAGGCCGGCCAGGAACCGTTCCTCGGCCTCCTCCGGAGTGCAGTTCCAGTCCCGGGCGTTTGCGGCGAACTGTTTGACCAGGCGAGCTGTCCGGACCGGTCCCGGGCACACCGTGTTGATGATGACTCCTTGGGCCCCGACCTGCAGTGACAGGGACTTGCTGAAATTCAGGATCGCCGCGTTCGCGGCGGCTCCCGGCATGTGGTATTCCAGCGCCTGCTTACCGGAGTTGCCCGCAACGTTGACGATTCGTCCACTACCTGTCTTCAACAGATGTGGCAGAGCCGCGCGAGTCATCCGAATGAACCCGAACAGCTTGAGATTGATGTCTGCCACCCACTGCTCATCGGTGATGTCACCAAAGCCGCCGAAGGATGATGCGCCGGCATTGTTGATCAGGATGTCCAGGCCGCCGAGTTCATCGACGGCGTCGTTCACCACCGCATCGAACACCGATTTGTCGCTGAGGTCGGCGGCAAGCGGTACGGCCTTGACGCCTGTCTTGGACGCGATAGAGTCGCAACCCTCTTTGAGCACATTCGCGCGGCGGGCCACCAAGGCCACATCGACGCCCTCTTCTGCGAGTAGTTCGGCCGCAGCGAGGCCGATGCCATCGCTGGCACCCGAGATCAACGCCCGCTTGCCCTTCAAACCCAGGTCCACGGCTTCTCCCTACCTATCGAGTGTCGTATCTAATTGGGAAACTGCGAATTTCGTTATCACGGATGACCAGCACCGGCCGCATCAAGCGAACCATCAAGCATGCGCGCCACGACCTCGGTGAGTAGATCCACCCCGCTGCAGAGGTCTTCGTCGGAGGTGTACTCGGCCTCGGCGTGAGAAATTCCTTCCACGCTGGGAACGAACAGCATCACCGACGGGACGATCTCCTTCATGTTGGTCGAGTCGTGGCCGGCCCTGGTCTGCACCAACATGCTGCTGATTCCGAGGTCGTTGGCGGCGTCACGGGCCAACTCCACTCCTTGAGGCTGGTAATGGTGGCCGGGCCACACATGAGCCTTGCGGTGTTCGACCTTGACTCCGGCGCGGATCTCGGCCTCTGCGATGCGCCTTCGCAATGCCGCATCGGCTGCCGCCAGCAGTTCATCGTTGTCCGAACGTAAGTCGAGGTGCATGTGTACTTCACGTGGCACGACGACGGGCGAGTTCGGCAATACCGTCAACTGCCCGCAACTGGTGTGCAACTCTTCGCCGAACTCATCGGCGATGTCACGCAACGCCACCACGATCAGGGCCGCGCCCAACAGCGCATCCTGACGGTCTTCGATGGCGGTTGCACCGGTATGCCCCTGGATGCCGACGACGTTCAATTCGTACTTGTTCGCTGCCCAGGTGCGGTCCACCAACCCGATGGTCACGTTGTTCTTCTCCAACTCGCGACCCTGTTCGATGTGAATCTCGGCGTACGCTGCCAACTGCCGCGGCCCGGTGGAGGAGAACACTTCTCGATCACCGATGCCGTTGATCGCCGCGAGCGCGTCACGGACGGATACGCCGTCGTCGTCAGTGGTGTTGAGTGCCTCTTCGAGATCGAGAGTTCCGGTGAATACCGCGCTGCCCATCATCGACGGCTTGAATCGTGAGCCCTCTTCATTGAACCAATCGACGACCGCGACGTTGTACCGCGGCGTGAAGCCGGACCGGGTGACGTATCGACGGGTCCGGTCAGCGGCGACGGCACCGGCCAGTACTCCGTACGCTCCATCGAACCGGCCACCGCGCGGTTGGCTGTCGAGATGCGAACCCACAAGAACATATGGGGCGCCCGGATTGAATTCCAACAACCCGAAGAGGTTTCCGATCGGGTCGACTTCAACCGAAAATCCTCGGGTGCGCAACCAACGAGACAACCAATCCCGCATCTGACCGTCCTCGGCGGTGCCCGCCTGACGCTCGACACCTCCTGCCGGCGTCGCTCCGATGGCCTCCAGTTCGGCCCAGGAGTCAAGGAACTCGCGATCGCGGCCGGTGTCGAGCGGGATTCGCAGGTTGGTTGCGTTGACGGGCACAGTCATCACTTGTCTCCTGGTCTCGATGAAAGATTGGTTTTCTGAACGGTTCAGATCAGGTATTGCGACAGCCCGCGTTTGAGGAAGACGCCGTGACCCTTGCGGCCCAGGTATCGTCCGCGGTCGACAACGATCGTGCCTCGCGACAAAACCGTCTGCACACAGCCCTCGACTTCGAAGCCCTCCCATGTGGAGTGGTCGACGTTCGAATGGTGGTTCTTCTCGAATCCGATCGACGTACGTCCGTCAGGGTCGTAGATCACCACGTCGGCGTCCGCTCCCGGTGAGACGATGCCCTTTCGGGGGTAGAGTCCGAACATGCGGGCGGGGGTCGTCGCACACACGTCAACCCACCGCTGAAGACTCAACTTGCCGTTGACGACACCCTGGTACATCAGATCGATTCGGTGCTCGACCCCTGACATCCCGTTCGGAATCTTGGAGAAGTCACCGAGTCCCATCTCTTTCTGCCCTTTGAAGCAGAACGGGCAATGGTCGGTCGACACTGTCGCGACATCTCCGGTCCGGATGTAGCGCCACAGCTCCTCTTGATGCCCCTCCTCGTGGGAGCGCAGCGGTGTGGAGCACACCCACTTGGCGCCTTCGAATCCCGGTGCCGCCAGTTGCTCTTCCAGGGACAGGTACAGGTACTGGGGACATGTCTCGGCGAAAACATTGGCGCCGCTACCACGCGCGCCGGCGATTTGCTCCATCGCCTGCTTGGCTGAGACGTGAACCACGTACAACGGCGCCCCGGTGATCTTTGCCAGCATGATGGCGCGGTGTGTGGCTTCCTCTTCCAACTCCCAAGGCCGCGATACCCCGTGATAGTAGGGCGATGTCTCACCCCGTTCGATGTGCTGGGCGACCAGTTGATCGATGGCAATACCATTCTCTGCGTGCATCATTGTTAACGCGCCGTTACCGGCACATTGCTGCATGGCACGCAAGATCTGGCCGTCGTCGGAGTAGTACACCCCCGGATACGCCATGAAGAGTTTGAAACTCGTCACACCTTCAGCGACCAGTTCATCCATCGCCTTGAGGGCGTCTGTATCGACACCGCCCAGGATCTGGTGAAAGCCGTAGTCGACAGCGCAGTTTCCCCGCGCCTTCGCGTGCCAGGCCGCCAGGGTGTCCTGCACCCTCTCCCCCTGCCGCTGGATCGCAAAATCGATGATCGTGGTGGTGCCCCCGAATGCCGCAGCGCGAGTGCCTGTCTCGAACGTGTCAGACGCGACAGTGCCCCCAAAAGGCATCTCCATGTGCGTATGGGCATCGACTCCGCCGGGAATGACGTACTTACCCTTCGCCTCGAGCACGTGGTCGAAAGTCCGGTCGGGATCGTCGAAGGGCGCCAGTTCGGGATCGACGAGAGCAGCTATGCGCTCACCGTCGATGAGCACGTCGAGGTCCTGGCAACCGGTGGGTGAAACGACGGTGCCGCCGCGGATGTACGTCGTGGCCATGGGAACAGATCGTATGGCTGCCAACGTCACCATGCCCATGTTCACGGTGCAACGCGTTCTGTCACACACGTTGTGCACGAGCACATCTCATGCGGGGTGCCGCCGAGCGATTCGCCGCGCCGATTGGGCACCGCGTCAACTCCGCAGCGAGTATCGCCGGATCTGGTCACCCGTCGTTACGCCGAAAAGTGCAGTACCCTCCCCTGTCATGCGCAGTTTGGCCTGTAGTCGCGCCGATACCAAGGTCCGTTGGCGGGCGTTGCTGCAGAATCTCGGCGACATGCTCGACGATCTCGCCGACGATTACCTGATGCGAGTGGACAGCGGCGCTCGGTTCTATGACAACGTGCCCTCTGAGGAAGATCTGCGCGACGCTGCCCGGCTTGCGTTCCGCTATTTGCTCGACACCCTCCTGGAACGGCCGATGAGTCGCAGGCTCATCGAGTTTCCCGCCGCGGTCGGCTCTTTGCGCGCGACACAAGGCATAGCGCTGGAAAATCTCACCGCAGCCGTTCGCACCGACTTCCTGGTCGCCTGGTCTGCACTCCTACGCCTCGCCGGTGAAGACGACATGGCCATCTTGGCGTTGCACGTCGACGTGCTCTGGAAAACGGTCGACGACTTCACGATTCAGGTGCAGCGAGGGTACCTGGACCAGCGACTGGCGATGGCACGCACAAGCGCTCTGGAACAGCAACACACCCTTTCGGACCTGTTTTGCCGTGAACCCGCACCGACCACAGTCCGGCGTGCCGCCCAGATCCTGGGACTCGAAGAGACAGCGACCTATTGGATCATCGGCACACCCAGCGAGGAGGCTGGGCGTTCGGTGGCAAGGCGTCTGCTCAACAAGCACCTCACCCCCTTCGAGTACATCGACCGCGGGATAGCACTCATCTTGGTGGCAGCCGATGGCCGCTGGGCCGACGACGAGGCAGTGGTGGCGGATGTGATGAGCGGCCTCGACGGCGCCGTAGCACCCCGATCGGTACCGCTGGCCGACGTGCATCGGGCCGCCGCGACAGTCCGCATGTTGGTTGACCTGGGCAAGAGCGGCGCGACCACACTGCTCCGTTCGTGGGTCCACCTGTCGATGGCCCAGTTGTCGGAGGTGATCGATGATCTGCGGGGCTACGTGCTGGATCCCCTGAGGAAGGTACACGATCGGGAACTGATCGTGGAGACCATCCAGACGTTCGCCGACAACGGATCGGTGGCCGATACGGCATCGGTGCTCTACTGCCACCGCAACACGGTCATGAACCGGATTCGACGCTTCGAGGAAGCCACCGGCATCAGCCTGCGAAGCCCGCGTTCTCTTGCGATGGTGCAATTGTGTCTACTGCCTGCCTGATCAGTTGACCTGGTGGGTTCTGCGCATTGTCCGAGAGTCGTCGTGACAGGTGGACCGAAGAGTCGCGGTGGCATCAGAGTGTCAGGACGAGTTTGCCCCGGGAGGTGCCCGACTTCCATGAGTCGATGCGCATCCGAAACACGTTCGAACAGAGAGGTTTCCTGCACATGGAAGTCCTCGCTGCGCTGGACCGCGACCAGCCTCGCCCCGTGGACGTCATCCGACTACTCACCGGTCAGTTTTGGTGTCGCTGCCGATACGCCGACGGGGATTGGCCGTGAACCTTCGCGAATTGACGTGAGAAGTACAGCGGATCGTTGAAGCCCGCGGCGCGAGCGACCGCCGCGATGGTGAGAGTGGTGGTGTCGAGGAGTTCGCGAGCGCGCGACATGCGCAGCTGCTGTTGAAACTCCAAGGGTCCGATACCTGTCCGCTGGCGAAACAACGCGTTGAGGTGTGAGGTACTGAGGCCGACGATGGCCGCCAACGCCGCGACATCGGTGCGTCGCGGACTTGTTGAGCGCAGATGCTCCAAGGCCCTGTCCACAGGGTCTGCCTCACCTGTTGAACGCTGGCGGCCGGTGGCGGCGATGACGGTCAAGGCGTGCCAGGCGGCGCCGGCTGCGCCGATGAGACCGGCGGTGGTGCTGGCGTCCGCGAGCATGTCGATCACCTGCGAGATCAGGCTCGTCGCCGGTGCCGGATCGACGAGGTGAACCACCGGGCTGACTGGTGACACCCTGGCCGCGGCGATCAATTCTGCACTGTCGGAGCCCGTGACGTGCATCCACCACAAGGTCCACGGGTCTGACTCGGCTGCGCCGTACATGTGCGCCCGCCCTTTCGGTAGCAGTACCGCGTCGCCTACGCCGACGTCGAACGCCCCCTCCTCGGTGCGGCACCACCCGGCACCGGCTGTACACACCATGACCACGTGCTCGGTGGCCCCGCGAGACCGGGATCGCCCGTGACGGGTGGCCCGCGGAAAGAACCCGGCGTCGGTGACGAGCAGCCTGCGGGTGACCGGCGCACCCAGCGCGTGGTCCACGACCGGACGCGGTACCGCGAGCATCCGCTGCCCGACGAAGCCGTCAGCGATCCATGCTGCCGTTGATTCGTCCATAGAGCTCATAGCTATGACTATGCTCTACAGCACAAATGAGGGATACCTTTCGACTCGTGTTCATCGAAAACGTGCTATCCGCTCCTGAGCGGCTCACGTGGTCGGCAAACTCTTCGAGATGTTTTGCCGGTGACCCGCATTCGTAACCGATGCCCGCGGGCATCGTTGATTTCTGTTGTTACGCAGAGGGTTTTGCGGATGTCGGGAGGAAGCCGACACAGGAGAATCGAGGTTGACATGCCGAGATCGCTGCGGCGGAGGGCGGTCCGGTTTGCGACGCTGATGCTGGTCGCGGCACTGGCCGTATCCGGTTGCTCACGCATCGGCGAGAACGGTCGCATCGCAGTGGTGTACCTGAACGCCGAGGGTTTCTATGCGGGGGTCAAGGTCGGGGTGAAGAAGGCCTTCGCCGACGCCGGCGACGCTCCCCAGCTGATCGAGACCAACGCGCGGTCCGATCCATCGCAGGAGAGCGCCTTCATCGATACGGTGAGCTCGGTGCAGGTCGACGCGCTGATCTTGTCGCCGACATCTGCCGACGCCTCGGTGCCGGCTGTCCGGCTTGCCCATGACAGTGGGATCCCGGTGATCTGCTACAACACGTGCGTCACCGAGTCTGATGCCCGCAAGTACGTCGACTCCTGGATTCTCGGCTCCCCGCAGGAGTTCGGGCGTATCGGTGGTGAGCAGATGGGCAACTACTTCATCGAGAACGGCATCACCCACCCCAAGGTTGCAGTGATCAACTGCGAGCAGTTCGAGGTGTGCATTCAGCGTCGACAGGGATTCGAGCAAGCTCTGACGAGTTTGGTGCCCGCCGCCGAGATCGTCGCCAATCAGCAGGGGTTGCTCGTGGACGAGGCCGTCGAGGCCTCCGAGCGGATCCTCACAGCCCACCCCGACCTGGACGCGTTCTACGGTGAAGCCGGATCCATGACGGTGGGTGCGGTACGTGCCGTGCAGGCCAGAAGGCTCACCGGCCGGGTCGTGGTCTTCGGCGGCGACATGTCCACGCAGATCGCTCAGATGCTGCAGGAGGGGTCGGTTCTCCGAGGCGTCGCCGACATCTCCGGCATCACCGTCGGTGAAATGGCAGCCGACGCGGCGCTGCGCCTCCTCAGAGGGCAGCGGTCTGAGAACCTCATCGTCGACGCTCCCGTCGATGCGTACGAGGGACCTGATGCGGGCACCCGTTGGCTGCGGGAACATCCCGACGGAATCCCATGACCTGGCCCGGATCCACTCCTGTGCAGCCAGATTCACCCTCGACCGATGAAAGGGCATCGAATGTCCGCGAGCCGTTCTCTGGCAGCACCGCTGTTGAAAGTCGATGCCGTGACCAAGCGGTACATCGGCGTCACCGCCCTCACTGACGCCAGCCTTGCGGTGGGCGCCGGAGAGGTGCGTGCGCTCCTGGGCCGCAACGGTGCCGGGAAATCCACCCTTATCCGAATCCTGTCCGGCGTCGAGCAGGCCGACACGGGGACAGTGTCCATCGACGGCACGATTCTCGACGGTGGCGGGGTACGTCGTGCGAATGAACTGGGAGTTCAGACCGTACATCAGGAACTCAGCCTGGTGCCGGACATGACGGTCGCCGAGAACATGTTCGTCGGTGCGTGGCCGCGCAGCGGGGGCAAGATCGACTACGACGCGATGCGAGCCGAAGCATCCACGGTCATCGACCGCCTCGGTCTGGATATCGACCCTGATTCCCCCGTTGCGGCGTTGTCGCTGGCGACCCGCCAACTCGTCGAGATCTGCCGCGCGGTCCGCCGGCAACCGCGCGTGTTGATCCTCGACGAACCCACCAGCGCGCTGGCCGCGACGGAGGTGTCCATCGTGCTCGACACCGTGACCCGCATCGCCCAGACCGGTGTCGCCGTGATCTACGTCAGTCATCGCCTCGATGAAATACGCCGCATCGCCTCCAGCGCAACAATCCTGCGGGACGGTCGAGTCGTCGACACCGTCGAGATGGACACCACGGGTACCGATGCGATGATCGCCATGATGGTAGGCCCTGACCACCAAGCCCAGGAGCGGCCACCGCTGCGGGCCGTCGACCGCACCCGCACGCCGCTGCTGTCGGTACGCGACCTGCGCTTACCACCCAAGATCGAGAAGGTCTCCTTCGATCTGTTCGCCGGTGAAGTGCTCGGCATTGCCGGTCTCATGGGATCGGGGCGTACCGAGGTACTCCGCGCCGTCGCCGGCTTCGACACCCCGGTGTCCGGCGAGATGACGCTCGATGGAAAGCCGATGCCGTGGAACGCACCTGCGGTGATGAAACGCAATGGCGTCGGGCTCACGCCCGAGGACCGCAAGCACGACGCGATCGTGCCGTTGCTCGGTGTCGACGAGAACATGGTGCTGTCGGACTACACCAGGGTTCGCCACCACGGACCAATCTCGTTGCGTCGTATGCGCACAGCCGCCCAGTCGTTGATCGATCGGCTGCGCATCGAGACCGCCTCGCCGGTGACACCGATCGTCAACCTGTCCGGAGGCAACCAACAGAAGGCGATCATCGGACGCTGGCTACACGCCGACGCCTCGATCCTGCTGCTGGACGAACCCACCCGCGGGGTGGATGTGGCGGCGAAAGCCGGCATCTACGACCTGGTGCGCGCGTTGGCGGATGCGGGCAAGGCAGTCATCTTCGTGTCCGGTGAGCTGGAGGAGCTACCGCTGGTGTGCGACCGAGTCATCACTGTCCAGGGCGGTCGGGTGACCGCCGAGTTCATCGGCGTCGACGTCACCGTCGACGCCGTCCTGTCCGCCGCGATGGCGGCGTGAAACCCACAGGGAGACAGACGATATGAGCACATTACGGTCAGACGCCCACCCTGACGCCACACCGCGGGCCGCATCGCCGAGGTCGTACCGACTCAATGAGATCGGACTTCTGGTCGCGATCGTCGCGTTGTACATCGCGCTGAGCGCCTCAGCAGCCGGCTTCCTGACTGCCGGCAACCAGTTGGGCATCCTGCGCGACGCGGCAACGATCGGTATCGCCGCGTGGGGTGTCACGCTCGTGATCATCGCCGGGGACATCGACATCAGTATCGGTCCCGCAGTGGCGTTCTCATCGGTACTGGTCGCCAAGGGAAGTGCCCAATGGGGACTCGGTATCGGCGGGGCCATCGTGTTGACCTTGGTCCTCGGCACGCTATGGGGTGCGGTGGCCGGTTATCTACGCGCCCGGTTCAATGTCCCCTCGTTCATCACCACGCTCGGCTTGTGGAGCATCCTCGGTGGCCTTGCCCTGTACATGACTGACGCGTTGCCGGTGGTGCTCCCGGCCAGCAGCATGATGGAGGTTCTCGGCGGCGACATTCTGGGTGTGCCCACGTCAGCGATCATCATGCTCGTCCTCTTCGCGGTTTTCGCATACGTTGCGAAGTTCACGGCCTACGGCCGATCGGTTTATGCCATCGGCGGCAACGCCGCGGCGGCGATGCTTGCAGGCATCAACCTCACCCGCACCCGCGTGATCCTGTTCGCCACCACCGGACTGCTCTCGGCAGTCACCGGCATCCTGGTTGCGGCGCGTCTCGGATCCGGCAACGGCGGCGCCGCGGGCGGACTCGAGTTCGATGTGATCGCGGCCGTGGTCATCGGCGGCACCTTGCTCGCCGGCGGCCGGGGCAGCCTGGTCGGCACCCTTCTCGGGGTCGTGTTCATCACGGTCATCGCCAACGGACTGGTGTTACTCGGCATCGACTCCTTCCTGCAGGAGGTTGTGCGCGGCGTCATCATCGTCGGCGCAGTGCTGATCAACGTGATCATCGGTCGACGCCGGAATGCCACTCGCACCACCTGATTCCCCCGACTGACGTGACCACCGACCCGCAGACAGGAAATACCATGAATCACACCACCATTCCCTCCACGATGGACGGTGTATACCTGCCCGGTGACTCCACCGCAGTACTGAAGCAATTCGACGTCCGCCCACCCGGGCCAGGGCAAGTGCTCCTCGAGATGGGCGCATCCGGCATCTGTGGCAGCGACATCGGATACATCTACCGCGGGTACAAGGGTTACCGCGGGATCGACGGACCCGCCTACCGAGGTGTGGTCGCAGGCCACGAGCCTGCCGGGCGCATTGTCGCCACAGGAGAAGGAGTCACACGCTTCGGCGTGGGCGATCGGGTGCTGCTGTACCACATCGTGGGCTGCGGGCTGTGCGACAACTGCCGCCGCGGCTTCTACATCAGCTGCAGTGGAGACCGGGCATCCTACGGGTGGCAGCGCGACGGCGGCCACGCCCGCTATGTGCTGGCCGAGGAACGTACCTGCATCCCCCTGCCCGACGAATTGTCGTTCGTCGACGGCGCCCTGATCGCATGCGGGTTCGCCACCGCCTACGAAGGGCTGCGCCGCGCCGGCGTCAGCGGCGACCACGATCTGTTGGTGGTCGGTCTCGGCCCCGTCGGCCTGGCGGCCGGAATGATCGGCCGGGGCATGGGCGCTGCGACGGTGATCGGCGTCGAGCCCTCCACCACACGCCGCGAATGGGCTGACAGCCTGGGAATTTTCGACGCCACCATCCCCGCGGGCCCCGACGCTCTGGACACGATCACAGAACTGACCCGCGGCGCCGGCGCCAGTGTCACCATCGACTGCTCGGGAAGCCGCGCGGGGCGTTCGCTGGCACTGGAAGCCGCTGCCGAATGGGGCAACATCTCTCTGGTCGGCGAGGGCAACGATCTTCATACGGAAGTGTCGGACACCCTGCTGCACAAGCAGTTGACCATTCACGCCTCCTGGGTCACCTCTCTGCCCACCATGAGTGAGCTGGCCACCAATCTCGTGCGGTGGAACCTGAAGCCGGAAACCGTCGTCAGCGATATCTTCCCGCTGTCGCAGGCCGCACGCGCCTACGAGTTGGCGGCAGGCACCAGCCGCGGCAAGGTGTGCCTGGTCCCGGATGGGAACGCCGCGTGACGGTCTCCATCCCGCAGTCGTGGGTGACCCACGGCCATCACGATGTGTACTGGATCCGAACCGGCTCCCTCACTTTGGGTGTGGTGCCGGCGCTCGGCGGGCGGCTGCTCAGCCTGCGACTCGGTGAGCGAGAACTGCTGTGGCGCAACCCCGCACTGCTGGGCGAAGATCTGCAGCCAGTGGGCGGACACATTCCGGCACCGGTCAGCGGGCGCCTGGGCGACTGGTGCAATTACGGCGGGGACAAGACCTGGCCTGCCCCGCAGGGCTGGTCGTCACCGCAACAGTGGGCGGGGCCACCCGATCCCGTCCTCGACTCCGGCCACTACGCAGTCGATGTCTGCAGATGGGAGGCCACAACCGAACTCGCAGTCACCAGTCCGCCCGATCCGCGTACGGGATTACAGATAACCCGGACATTCACCGTCAACACCGACAGTGAATTCGTCATCCACCTGTCCGCGACCAATGTCACCGATCACGAGGTGACCTGGGCGCTGTGGAATGTGACCCAGCTGCCCGGCGGCGGAACCGTCGAAGTCGATGTGGAACATCGATTCACAGAACCCATCGAGATCCTGGCCGGCACCGGTGTGCCGACCTGGCGCCGCAGCGGTCCGGACACCATCACCATCGACCCACAAGATGTCGTCGGCAAGCTGGGGTTCCCCTACGCCACCGGCAGGCTGCGATATCTACACCAAAATGTCACGCTCGCATGGGATTTCCCTGTCGATGAAGATGCGCCCTACCCGGATGAGGGTGCCCGGGCCGAGCTGTGGATGGAGCATCCGCAACCGGCGCCGCTGGCCAGTCTCGACGGGCTCGATCCCCCCGACCGCATCGTCGAGTGTGAAGTTCTTTCCGCGTCGCACACCTTGGCTCCGGGCAGTTCGATGACTTTTCCCGTGAAGCTCAGCGTCCACACCTCCCCTGGCGGTGGGCGGTGATGACACAAGGGCGTGCACGGGTCGCGGTGGTCACCGGCGCCGCTCGCGGCATCGGGGAGGCCACTGCACGACAGCTCCACGCCGACGGATTTGCGGTGGCTCTGATGGACCTCGCGCCCGAGGTCGGCGACCTGGCCCGCGAACTGTCAGGCGGTACAGGGAATGCGATCGGTATCCGCGGTGACGTCGCCGACCCGCGAGCATGGGCCGATGCCGCATCGGCGGCGCGGACCTTGGGGAGTGTCAGCGTGCTCGTCTCCAACGCGATGACCGTCGACATCGCCTCCCTCGACGAGACATCCACGGCCAGCTGGCACCGCCAGCTCGACGTGATGCTCACCGGCACATTCCACGGCGTCAAGACGTTCCTGCCCGACCTGCGCGCCGCACGCGGCTCGATCGTGCTGGTGTCTTCGGTGCACGCCATGTTCGGCCTGCCCGGCCGACCGGCATACGCTGCCGCCAAGGCTGGCCTCACCGGTCTCGGCCGTCAACTCGCCGCCGAGTACGGCCCGCAACTGCGGGTCAACACAGTGTTGCCTGGCCCCATCTTGACCGCATCGTGGGACGGTATCGGAGAGCAGGACCGGCGCACCAGCGCGGCGGCCACGGCGCTGGGCCGGCTCGGCACTCCCCGGGAAGTCGCCTCCGTGATCTCATTCCTGGCGTCCGAGGCAAGCTCGTACATCACGGGTGCCAGCATTCCGGTGGACGGAGGCTGGAGCGTCACAAAGGATTCCTCATGAC
Organism: Mycolicibacterium smegmatis; assembly: GCF_001457595.1. GTDB lineage: Bacteria > Actinomycetota > Actinomycetes > Mycobacteriales > Mycobacteriaceae > Mycobacterium > Mycobacterium smegmatis. The sequence continues at coordinate 4,157,531 of NZ_LN831039.1, forward strand.
ACCTGCACTGACATCCGCATGGCAACCGATCGGTCCGGCCTTGGAACTGGGCGAAGGGGCACGCCTCGTCGATGGCCAGCTGCTGCACGTCGACCTGCTGAAAGGACGTCTGTTCAGCAGGGATGTGTGCACCGGTGACGTACACCGGCTCGCCGCATTGGATATTCCGCTGGGCGCCGTCGCTCCGGTGGACGGGCGCGCAGGTGAGTTCATCGCGACGCTGGGTACCGGAATCGGTTTCCTGGCAAAGGGATCCGTCATGCGCGAAGGGCCGAGTTTCGGTGTTGACGCCACTCGTGTACGAGTGAACGACGGTGCGTGTGATCCCGGTGGAAGATTCTGGGCAGGCGTGATGGCCTACGAACCCTCACCCGAGGCCGGCGCGCTGTTCCGCATCGACCGCGACGGCACGATCACCCGTGTCGTCGACGGATTGGCCGTGCCCAATGGCCCAGCTTTCAGTGCATCGGGAACGGTCATGTATCTGGCCGACAGCGCCGCGGGGCAAATCTACCGGTTCGATGTCGACGAGGCTGGGCACCTCACCGGGCGTGAGGTTTTCGCCACGGTGGACGGATCACCCGACGGAATGACCGTCGATGCCGAGTCACATCTCTGGACCGCGATCTGGGGAGCAGGTGAAGTGCACCGCTACGCACCCACCGGCGACCTCGTGGAGGTCATCCCGGTTCCCGCGCAGCAGCCGACGAGCGTCGCGATCGGCGAGGGGAAGGTGTTTGTCACCTCTGCGACCCACGGGCTGAACCAACCGGGGCCCGACGACGGACGGACATTCGCCGCCGACTGTGCCGTTGAGGGTCTGCCCACCTCCGCTTTCAAGCCTGTGACCGGCGGATCGTCCCACGGATGATGAGGCGCCGAACGAGTGCGCCTGCGGGGCCGAGATCCGTTGTCGACCAGTCATTCCAGGCGCTACTCGCCCTCGGGATTGCTGTCGAGTGAGAACATCGCCAACGCGGTGAAGATGTTCATCCTCTTGGCGGGATCGTTGAGGAACTGCCCGGTGATGGACTCGATGCGGTTGATGCGCGCGCGCAACGTGTTCGGATGGATGAACAACTTTCGGGCCGACTCGGTGATGTTGCAGTCGGTCGCACGCAGCGTGCGCAGGATCCGGCGTTGGTCGAGAGCGTCAGGGGTGTCGTCGGCGACCGATCCGAGCGTTTCGGTGACGAAACCGCGCCGGGCGTGTTCGGGCAGCTGGTAAAGGAGGCCGAGGATGCCGAGATCGCGATAGCGTGTCACGCGGTTGACGCCGCCCACACGTCGCCCGACGGCGACCGCCCGCTGGGCCTGTCGGAAAGCACCCGGATAACTGCGGGGTGCGGTCACCTCGTCGCTCGCTCCGATGACCAATGGTGTGCGCACCGCCCGATACAGGCCACGCGACATGATGTCCAACCCGACCGCCGCGTTCACCATCATCACCACCGCACCCTCGTGCACGATCGTGATCGCGTCACGGTCGGTGCGCCTCGCCAACGGCTCAAGATCGCTTCGCAGTTGCTGTATGCCCGCCATGGTCACGGCAACACCGAACGGCTCGATCACCAGGCACACCAACGGATGCCGGGGAAACATCGACAGTCGGCGGGATCTGCGTAGGGTGGCTTCGCGCGCCACCAGGTCCTCACCGAGGATGGTCTTGAGATTGCGGGCTGCCTCGGCCGTGGTCTCGTCGTGTTCGGTGTCGCGCAACCGCAGGTGCAGGCGCATCACCGGAATCAGCAGCTCGACGAGTTCGGTCTCTTCCGGGGTCAGCGCGCTGTCCCGGCGTATCTCGAGCCATGCCGAGCGTCCCCCACTGACGACAGGAAACCCCGCGGTGCCCGCTCCGTTCGTCGGACGATCGAGCAGTCGTACCGTCGCATCGAGCGCGCCGCCCAGTTCGTCGAGCAGACGGCTGAGGTCGTCCGCCGCGCCCAGCAGATCGGCCGGCACCGTGAAGCCCTTACGGGCAGCGCGGGTGGTGTGAGCCATCTGCATGAGCTTGTCGATCTGCGCTCGAACGTCATCAACCGGTGCGGCCTCCATCACCCACAACAGCGCCACGCCGTGGCGACGGGCGTGCGCAACCACCGGCCGGGGCGGGTTGACCGGCCGTGATGGGGTGATGACCACCGCGGCGGGGCGTTTGGCCAGCAACGGCTCAAGCGTCGTGAGCAGGTTCGGTAGCGGGCCGTTCGGGCGATGTGGCGCCCAGTCGAGGACCACCAGCGCGCCGTCGAGCGACGCTGCGTCGGAGGCGCGTTCGGCGTCCATCACGGATTGGACGGCCACGGTCGGATCGTACGGCGGTGCCGCGATCTGCGCTCCGATGGCCGCACCGATTTCGGCAAGCGTGGGACCCACACTTCCCACACCGTGTTCGGGTGCACCTGTGTGCTGCACTTGAGGCAGAGTAACGGTGTGTTGTCCATTCCGCCGGTCGACCTCATTGAAGCTGCCGCAGACCCGGCCTCGCGTCGGCGACAGTTCGAGCTCCTGGATGCCGCATTCTCCGAGGTCGGGTACGTCCACGTCGTCGGCCATCGGATCCCGTCTTCGGTGTTCACCGAGCTCTACGCCGTCACGCGGCGCTTCTTCGGTCTCCCGGCGGAGGAGAAGAGCAAGGTAGCGCAGCCGACACCTGAGCAGGTGCGCGGATGGTCCGGGGCCGGCTCGGAGGGTATGGCCTATTCCCTGGGGGAAGAAACGCACGCCGACCTCAAGGAGAAGATGGACATCGGCCCTGTGACGGGGCCCACCATCGGGCAACCGGGCGCCGGGCCGATGGCATACCTGAACCTGTGGCCGGAGCTGCCGGAGTTCCGGACGGCGTGGGAGTGCTACTACCAGCACATGCAACGGGTGGGCGCCGAACTGCTGGCCTTGGCCGCCGAGGGATTCGGACTGAGCCGGCAGCATTTCGTGCCGTTGTTCGACGCCGAGTTGAGCATGCTTCGCGCACTGCACTTTCCGCCGCAGCCCGAGCCGCCCCTACCCCATCAATTCCGTGCCGGTATTCACACCGACTACGGCGCCTTCACCGTGGTCTCCGCCGAATCGACACCAGGAGGGTTGCAGGTCCTCGAGGCTGACGGTGAGTGGTTGGAGGTGAACACCACCCCGGCCACGCTGGTGGTGCTGGTCGGGGATCTGCTCGCGGAGTGGACGGGAAATCACTGGCCGGCGACGTTGCACCGCACGGCCAATCCTCCGCGGTCGGTGGCGTTCGAGAACTCAAGGCTGGCGTTCGCGTTCTACCAGCATCCGAACTGGGATGTCGAGGTTGCGGAGTTGTCACCGTTCGCCGGTGGTGCGGCCCACGCGACGGACGACGCGCTGGTCTCCGGCAGGCACCTGGCCGAGAAGTACGTCAGGCAGACGACGTTCGGGACCTCGGATCCCACCGTCTGACCGGCGACCCGTGTAAACCGCAGCTTTCGGTATGCGACATCCGTGTGATCGTCTGTTACATACAGGTTTCCGATGTAAGGCGGTGACAGGCTCACCTTTGATCTGGCGGTGATCGCTGCTCTTGTCGGCACGTGTTCTGCGCCGAAAACTCGTCGTATCCGCTATGAGACGAGGAGCCAACACGTGTCCCAGGACAATTCGGTAGTACCTGTCATCGACATCGCCGCTCTGCACGGCGACGACGAGGCCGCCATGATTGCGGTCGCCGCAGAACTCGATGCGGCATGTCGGGAGATCGGTTTCTTCCAGATCCGCAACCACGGCATCTCCGAGGACGTGATCGAGGCGATGTACCGCACCGCCGACGAGTTCTTCGCATTGCCAGACGAAGAGAAACGCCTCGTCGCACAACCGAGTTCAGATGCGGTACGCGGCTACTCGTCGATCGGCGAGCAGGCGTTCTCCTACAGCGAGGACGTGCACCAACCGCGGGACCTGCATGAGAAGTTCGACATCGGACCTGTCGACGTCGACCGCGACGACCCTTACTACGCCCCTGAGAACGCCGGACCGCACTTCCTGCCCAACCTGTGGCCACAACGGCCCGCCGGCATGGAGGCAGCTTGGACCACCTATTTCCACGCCATGAACGACCTCGCCCGAAAATTGATGAGCGCGTTCGCCCTCGGGTTGAGGTTGCCCGCCGACTACTTCGTCGACACCATCGACCGCGACATCAGCATGCTGCGGGCGATCAATTACCCGCACCTGAACACCCCGCCTCAGCCGGGACAGATGCGCGCGGGTTCGCACACCGATTACGGCAGTCTGACCATCGTGCGTCAGGAAGCCGCGCCCGGCGGTCTGGAGGTGTTCACCAAGGACGGCGACTGGATATCGGTACCCGTGGTGCCCGACGCCCTCGTGGTGAACATCGGCGATCTGATGGCGCAGTGGACCAACGACCTGTGGACCTCGACGCGCCACCGTGTGCGCACCCCCGGTCCTGATGCGTCGGGAGACACCCGTCGCATGTCGCTCGTCTTCTTCCACCAACCCAACTACGACGCCGTCATCGAGACCCTGCCGACGTGTATCACGGCTGACAACCCGCGCCGCTACGATCCCATCACCTCGGGTGATCACCTCACCTCGAAGTTCGAGAAGACCATCGCCCTCGCCTCGACAAATGGTTGAGAGCTTCGAGATCGAACTGCGCCGCTCCGGCCGGGTGGTGACCGTTCCGTCTGACCGCACCGCCCTCTCGGCGGTTCGTGACGTGCTGTCGACCGCCGAATTCGACTGTCTGCGCGGCGAATGCGGCGCCTGTGTGGCGAAAGTCCTGGAGGGCATACCCGACCACAGGGACACCGTGCTCTCCGAGCGTGCCAGGCAGGCAGGCAAACGAATCATTCTGTGCGTCAGCCGTTCCGCCACGCCGCGGCTCGTGCTCGACCTCTGACGAAAGGCTGTGCCCGTGACACCGACCCTGTCGTTCGCGAGTGTGTTCGCTTCCGACATCGAGAAGCTGAGCACGTTCTACGCAGACCTGCTCGGCCTGCCCGAGGTTACCGAATTGCGCTCCGAGCATTTCCGTGGGCTGCGGATCGGTCCGACCATACTCGGATTCAGTGCGCCGAGTGCCTACGCCATGCTGAACCTGACGGCACCCGGAGAGGGCGCCGAAGGAGTGGACACCTTCCTCACATTCGAGATGCCGGACGCCGCCACGGTGGACTCCACCACCGCGGCGGCGGTCGCCGCGGGCGCACGCTGCGTGCGCGAACCAGGCCGGACATATTACGGCGCCTGGCAGTCGGTGCTCCTCGACCCAGAGGGAAATGCATTCCGCCTCAACTATCTTCCCCTCGAATCCGCTCAGCACTAAGGATCCCTCATGTCCATCTTCGACTGGCAAGTCAAAAGCGGTGATTCCGTAGTCGCCCCGCACGAGCGGCTGAGTTGGCCGCGCACAACGGGAATCGGCCTGCAGCATGTGGTCGCCATGTTCGGTGCGACCTTCCTGGTGCCGGTTCTCACCGGTTTCCCGCCGGCCACCACACTGTTGTTTTCGGGTCTCGGCACGATCCTCTTCCTGATCATCACGCAGAACCGCTTGCCCAGCTATCTGGGGTCGAGCTTCGCGATCATCGCGCCCACCATCGCCGCGTCGACGTCGCACGGCCCATCAGGTGCGCTCGGTGGCATCGTCATCGTGGGCGCACTGCTCATCCTCATCGGCGCCGTGGTGCACTTCGCCGGTATCGGCTGGATCGAATCGTTGATGCCGCCGGTGGTGACCGGATCGATCGTGGCGCTCGTCGGGTTCAACCTGGCCCCAGCCGCCAAGGCCAACTTCGAAGAAGACGCTGTCACCGCCGCGGTCGTGCTGGTGCTCTTGCTGTTGTCACTGGTGGTGTTTCGGGGTCTGCTCGGACGGTTGGCGATCTTCACCAGCGTGGTGATCGGTTACTTCGTGGCACTGGCCCGCGGCAAGGTCGACACCAGCGCTATCGGCGCCGCGGACTGGGTCGGTCTGCCCGAGTTCACCACCCCCACCTTCCATCTGTCGGTGCTGCCGATGTTCATCCCGGTGGTGATGGTGCTGGTCGTCGAGAACATCGGCCACGTCAAGTCGATCACGGCGATGACCGGCATCGACAACAACAGCCGAGTGGGTCGCGCGCTGGCCGCCGACGGACTGGCGACGGTTCTGGCAGGTAGCGGCGGCGGTTCGGCCACCACCACGTATGCCGAGAACATCGGCGTGATGGCCGCGACCAAGGTGTACTCGACCGCGGCCTACTGGATCGCGGGCCTGGCGGCGATCCTGCTCGGCCTCTCCCCCAAGGTTGGCGCAGTGATTGCCTCCATCCCACCCGGTGTCCTCGGTGGTGTCACCGTCGCGCTCTACGGCCTGGTCGGGATCCTCGGCGTGCACATCTGGGTGACCAACAAGGTCGACTTCTCCAAGCCCATCAACCAGTTCACCGCCGCCATCGCCCTGGTGATCGGAATCGCCGACTTCACCTGGAAGATGGGCGATCTCGCCTTCGGCGGTATCGCGCTGGGCGCGATCGGCGCGGTGGTCGTCTACCACGTGATGCGGATGATCGGGCAGTGGCGCGGCACCGTGATCATCGATGGTCCGGCGTCTGATGACGCGGCAGCGCAAGATCTCACGGCGGGTCAGAAGGTGGCGCTCTGATGGTTACCACCCTGATCCGGGGCGGCACCGTGGTTTCGGCGACGGGGCGCCAGTCGATCGACGTGCTGATCGACGGGGCCACCATCGCGGCCCTGATCGAGCCCGGTGCCGCGCCGTTCGGTGATGGGCTCGCCGAACGTGTCGACAACGTCGTCGACGCCACCGGCAAGTACGTGATCCCCGGCGGCGTTGACGCCCACACCCACATGCAGATGCCGTTCGGTGGCACCACCGCGTCGGACACGTTCGAAACCGGCACGCGCGCAGCCGCACTGGGCGGCACCACCACCATCGTCGATTTCGCGATCCAGACCCCAGGCGAACATGTTCAGGACACTCTGCAGGCGTGGCACGAGAAAGCGGCAGGGAACTGCGCGATCGATTACGGATTCCACCAGATCATCGGTGACGTCAACACCGAATCACTCGCGGCGATGGGCGAGCTGATCGACGAAGGGGTCACGAGCTTCAAGCTGTTCATGGCTTACCCGGGCGTCTACTACTCCACCGACGGGCAGATCTTGCGGGCGATGCAGAAGTGCGCGGAGATCGGCGGGCTGATGATGATGCACGCCGAGAACGGCATCGCGATCGACGAGTTGGTGGCTCAGCACCTGGGTCGCGGCGAGACGGGCCCCTACTTCCACGGGGTCTCGCGGCCCTGGCAGCTCGAGGAGGAGGCCACTCACCGGGCAATCATGCTCGCCGACGTGACCGGTGCGCCGTTGTACGTCGTCCATGTTTCGGCACACCAGGCACTCGAACAGATCGCCACCGCGCGGGGCGCCGGCGGGAATGTGTTCGCCGAGACCTGCCCGCAATACCTGTACCTGTCGTTGGAGGAACAGCTCGGCGCCGGAGGTTTCGAGGGCGCCAAGTGGGTGTGCTCCACACCGTTGCGTGCCCGCTCCGAAGGCCACCAGGACCAGTTGTGGCGCTATATCCGCACCGGCGACGTCGCGGGTGTGGCCACCGACCACTGCCCGTTCTGCATGGTCGGCCAGAAGGAACTGGGTATCGGCAATTTCTCGAAAATCCCCAACGGCATCGGCGGTGTCGAGCACCGCATGGATCTGATGTTCCAAGGTGTCGTCGACGGGCGAATCAGCCTCGAACGGTGGGTGGAGGTCTGCGCGACCACCCCGGCGCGCATGTTCGGCCTGTACCCCCGCAAAGGTGTCATCTCGCCAGGGGCCGACGCTGACGTGGTGATCTACGACCCCGCCGGGCACACCAGTATCGGCGTCGGCAAGACCCACCACATGAACATGGACCACTCGGCCTGGGAGGGCTTCGAGATAGACGGCGCCGTGACGGCCGTGTGGTCGCGCGGAAAGAAGGTCGTCGAGGACAGGCGCTACCTGGGAGCCAAGACCGACGGTCGATTCGTGCGCCGCGAACTTTCCCAGAATCTCATCTGAAGAGGAGAACAATCGATGGATTTCGGCGTTGTGCTGCAATGCAATCCACCAGCATCCCGGGTCGTGTCGCTGGCTGCGGAGGCTGAGGACCGTGGCTTTTCGCACGTGTGGACCTTTGATTCGCACGTGTTGTGGCAGGAGCCGTACGTCATCTACAGCCAGATCCTCGCCGCCACCCGCAACGTGATCGTCGGGCCGATGGTCACCAACCCGTTGACCCGGGACGACACCGTCACGGCGTCGACGTTCGCGACGCTGAACTCGATGTTCGGCAACCGCACCGTATGCGGCATCGGGCGCGGGGATTCGGCGGTTCGGGTGATCTCCGGCAAACCCTCTACCGTCACCCATCTACGGGAGAGCATCGAGGTGATCCGGGCGCTGGGCAACGGCGGCAGCGCCACGATCAACGGGGCGACCGTGCAGTTCCCATGGGCAGCCCGGTCGAGATTGCCGGTATACGGAGCCGGCTACGGGCCGAAGGTGCTCGACCTGATCGGCAGGCACGCCGACGGTTTCATACTCCAACTCGCCGATCCCGCAATCGTCCAATGGACAGTGGGACGCGTACGAAAGGCAGCGGAGCAGGCGGGCCGCGATCCCCGTGATGTGACGATCGTGGTGGCCTCACCGGCCTACGTCGGCGACAACCTGGCCCACCAGCGCGACCAATGCCGATGGTTCGGCGGAATGGTGGGCAACCATGTGGCCGATCTGGTCGACCGCTACGGCGGTGACGGTACACAGGTGCCGGCGGCGTTGACCGATTACATCCGCGACCGGCAAGGTTATGACTACAACGAACACGGCCGCGCGGGCAACGCCCACACCGAGTTCGTGCCCGACGAGATCGTGGACCGATTCTGTGTGCTCGGCCCGGCCGAGGACCACGTGCGGCGGCTGCGTGAGCTCGCCGACCTCGGAGTCGACCAGTTCGCAGTGTATCTACAGCACGACGGAAAGGACGAGACATTGGCTCAGTACGGCGAGGCCGTCATTCCGGCGCTCCAGCCCACCGTGGCGGCTCGCTCATGACGGCCGACACAGTGCGCGTGCCACCGAACCCGGTGTCCGACAATGCTTTCCTGGCCGACTTCGCGGCCATGTCGACCTTCGGAGCGACACCCGCGGGAGGTGTGGAACGACAGGCGGGCACCACTGCCGACGGTGAGAACCGGCGCTGGCTTGCCGCCTGGCTGGCCGAGCGCGGTTTCGAGGTGCGCTATGACCGCATCGGCAACATGTTCGGCCTGTACGAACTGGTGCCCGGCGCTCCCTATGTGCTGGCCGGTTCGCACCTGGACAGTCAACCGCGCGGCGGCCGTTATGACGGTGCGTACGGGGTCTTGGCCGCCGCGCACGCCGCCACCAGGCTGCTCGACCATTTCCGCGCGAACCCGGGTGCCGCGCGATACAACATCGCAGTCGTGAACTGGTTCAACGAAGAAGGGTCGCGGTTCAAACCCTCGATGCAGGGCAGCGGGGTGTTCACCGGCAAGCTCGCGCTGCAGGAGGCATTGGACACCACCGATGTCGACGGCGTGAGCGTGGCCGAGGCGCTCGGTGCACTCGACATGCTTGGCGAGCGCGACGTCTTCACCGTCGGCGACCACCACACCGCAGGCGGCGTGCAGGTCGCGTCATACGCCGAGATCCACATCGAGCAGGGCCGCGAACTCGACAAGGCCGGGGTGCCGATCGGCATCGTGCCCTCGACGTGGGGCGCCAACAAGTACGAGATCTCCGTCGTGGGCGCACAGTCGCACACCGGCGCCACAGCGATCGCCGACCGTCAGGATGCATTGTTGGGTGCGGCGAAAGTCGTTGTCGCTCTGCGCGAGCTGGCCGACTCCTACGGCGAGGATCTACACACGTCCTGCGGGCAGTTGACCGTTTACCCGAACTCACCGGTGGTCGTCGCCCGGGAGGTCCACATGCACCTCGACCTACGCTCACCGTCGGACCAGCTTCTCGATGAGGCCGACGCGCGGCTCAACCGGACACTCGCCGAGATCGAAGTTGCCGCTGACGTGCGCATCGAACGTCGTTTCGCTCATACCTGGAAGGGACACACCTACACTCCCGAGGGCGTCACACTGGCCGAGGCCGCGATCGAGGCACTGGAACTGAGCTCGATGCACGTGCGCACGCGCGCCGGCCACGACTCCACGAACATGAAGGACGTCGTTCCGACGGTGATGCTGTTCATCCCCAGCGTCGACGGGGTCTCACACGCGGAGAACGAGTTCACCCACGACAAGGACCTGACCACCGGTGTGGATGTGCTCACCGAGACCATGGCACGCATGGTGGAGGGTGATCTGTGAGCTGACACCCGGCCGTATCACGCATCAGCCGCCGCACGAGCAGGGTGAGCTCGCCTGTCGATCCGAGCGCGCGCGTCGCATCGAACCGACCACGGTGGCGCTCACCGCCTGGATGAGGCCGTCGACTTCGTCGTCGACGCGGTGACCGGGTGGGCCCGCCGCGAACCCGTCACGCTGGCGGGCCACAGCTGGGGTGTATACCCGCTGACCGGAGCCGCGATCCTCCTCGGCGCCGAGCTGATTCGAGAAGTCGTATACGTCAACGCCGTCGTGCCCGAACGTGGCGTCGCCATGCGCGACAAGAACCCAGCGATGGCGTCAATCATCGACGCTCAGCTCGAAAGCAGCCAGTCGATCTCGGCCTCACCGAGTGACGTCGCCGCCCAGATGATGCAGGACGAGTCACCAGTCGCCACTACTCGAAGGCAAGCAATTTGCCCAGGCGACGTTGCTGAGCCCCGGTGCAGCGCGTGAGGCGCCTACCCCGGGTGGTGCGCGTCGAGTTCGGTGAGAGACGGAGGGTCCAGCAGCGTGTGCATCTGATCGACCGCCGCAGGCGCGTCCGTCGATGCGGTCCCGATGATCTGATGTGCCGCACTGAGACCCGCCCGGTCGATGAGACGTTTCTCGTTCAATGCCCACTGCCCGCGTGAGGCCAAGATACCGTGGGCGGTCTGCATCGCGGCCCGCGCCAGCATGCCCATGCATGCCGTGCGGTCCGCGGTGGTGGCGTAGTGGCGCGCGAAGACCAGAGAGAACCCCGCATTCCAGCGCCACCGGAGTTCAGCGGATTCCCGCAGCGCCTGTGGAAACGATACGTCCGGCAGTTGACCGGAAAGCCGCCGGGCGAGGGCAATTTCACCGATCGGGACATAGGTCGGAAGGCCCGCCAGGTGCCCTTCGACATTCTCGATGTCGAACCGCCCAACCTGGGCGTCGTCCCACCACCGCTCGATGACGTCGAGGTCACGCAACAGCACGTCCACCGGTTGGCCCGACACCGACAGCCAGGCACCGCCGTTGACGATGCGACCCCACTCACCGGGCTGCGCCGCATGTCCGGGATAACCAAGACGTGCCAGCAATGCCGCGTCGAACGAACCACGGTAGTAGACGCTGAGATCCCAGTCGCTGTCCGGGCGATGGGTGTTCGTAGCGCGACTGCCTCCAAGCACCACCGAGACCACACCGGGCAGCTCGACCAGCCGCGGCACCAGTTCTGCGACCACGTCCATACGAACCACTATCGCAGCAGGTGCGCCGTAAGACCGCGTTGCGGGCCGACACCCTGCGAAGGGCGGCTGAACCCATTTCCTCCACCGCCCAGATGCAATCGTATGTGACAGCAGATACACGACGGCAACGACCGCGCAACGGAGGTTGCCACCCTGTCACCGCGCAGGGTCCTCCCCACGGGCCGGCAGCCTCTCATTCGGATGAGTGCTGGACGACGCTTCGCGCGCGTCGACTCTGCAAGCGAGGTGCCTGCGTGATACCGCCGGCGGTGAGCTCGGTACGGATGCGCTCGCGCAACTCGACCTTGCGAATCTTGGTTCCCGACATGGGCCATTCGTCGACGAAGCGTACGTAGCGCGGCACCTTGTACGTGGCGATCCGATCGAGGCAGAAGTCGATGACGTCGGCTTCTGTCAGTTTGTGTTCGCGCGTCAGCTGGATGTAGGCAACCGGAACTTCGCCATAGTAGGCGTCAGGTGCGCCCACGACGGCGACGACCGCTACGGCGGGATGCCGGAGCAGATAGGACTCGACCTCCAGCGCGGAGACGTTCTCCCCACCGACTTTCAGCATGTCCTTGATCCGGCCCTTGAAGGTGAGCCGGCCTGCCTCGTCGAGGACGCCGAGATCACCTGATGTGAACCATCCTTCGGCGTCGATGCACGCCGCGTTGGCTTCCTCGTCGCGGTAGTAACCGAGGAAGCGGGACTCACCGCGAAATTGGATCTCTCCGAGGACGTTGGGTGCGACGGGCTCTCGGGTGTCGAGATCGACGATGCGGGCCTCCATACCCGGCAGAGGTTTCCCGCCGGTGCACACCCGGACGTCGAGCGGGTCGGCAACCGTGGTCATCGCGACATGACCACTCCCCTCGGTGATCCCGTAGTTGGCGAGTTGAATCGCGTGGGGAACGCGGGCCTGCAGCTTGCGCAGAAGGTCTTCGCCACCGGTGTTCATCAACACCCGCAGCGAGGACAGGTCGGCCACGGCGAAGTCGGGGTGGTCGAGTATGCGCATCCAGATGGTCTCGAAACACGGGATCGCGTGGGTGACCCGCTCCTCGACCATCGCACGTAGCGATTGCGCGGGGTCGAAGACACCGGCATGGACGAAAGATGCGCCTGCGGTGATGCAAGCGGTGAGGGTGGCCAGTCCCGCGGTGTGGAAGAGGGGTAGCGGGCACCAGAACACAGACGTCTCGTCGAGCAGGTAGCGGTCGAACGCGAGCGACGTTCCCTGCGCGACAACAGCCACGTGGGCGATCATGCACGCTTTGGGCGATGCCGAGGTACCCGACGTATACATGAGATACGCGACCTCGCCGCCGGGTGCGGGTTCTTCCTGGTCGACGCCGTGCCGGCTGGTCCGTTCCCTCGGGTGGGTCGTCGGCAGGCCGACGGCGCTCTGATGGGTGAAGGCCCGGGCCGGCGGTGAGTATCCGTCGTCGGCGAGGACGATGATGCGTCGCAGACGGGGCGTGGCGGTCAACGCGAGGTCCGGACCCGGCGCTTCGGCGAGGCCCGGAATCGCACTCAGCAGTTCGGCCGGCCGGTCGGAGTGCTGGTTGGGCGCAATCGTGATGACTGCTGCGAGATCGCTGTGGGCGATCACGTAACTCAGTTCGTCGGTGCGGAAACGATCGTTGATCGCGACGGTGACTGCGCCGGCACGGGCACAGGCGACGATGGCGGCGATCATGTCGAGCGATGCGGGCATCCACAACCCGACATGGTCACCGGCCTGTACACCGGCTCGGCGCAACATCCGGACGAAGTCGTCGACGCGAACATCCATCTCTGCGTAGGTGTATCGCTGGTCGGGAAAGGCGAACACCGAATCGGGATGTGCCGAGGCGCTGCGGCGCAGCAGGTCGCTGAGGTTACGCGGGACCGCTTCTGTCATGGTGATGGCTCGATTCCATTGCATGCTGCTCTCACTGCCCGGTGAATACCGGTGCTCGGTGTTCGCTGAATGCCGACATCCCTTCGGCAAAGTCACAGGACCCGATGTAGTCCCCGAAGGTCGTGAGTTCGAGCCCGAGTCCGACAGACACCGGTTGGTTCCTGGCGCTGTGAGCGGTGCGTTTCATGTGGGCCAAGGCCAAGGGACTGAGGTCGGCAATGTGCGCCGCAAGTTCGCCTGCGACGCCGATGAGTTCGTCGTGCGGGACGACTTCGTCGACGAGTCCGGTGAGGTGTCGGTGGCCTGCGGGCAGCAACTCACCGCTGAGTAGCAACCGCGCGGCGATGTTGGGCGGGACCTTGTTGACCAAGCGAGCGACTCCCCCGGCGCCGGGGAGGACGCCGTACCGGGCGTGGCCGTCTCCGATGAGCGCGGTGTCGGCCGCCAGTACGATGTCGCAGCACAGCAGCAGTTCCATACCGCCTGCGACGGCCACCCCGTTGACGGCGGCGATCACCGGCCTCGGACTGTCTTCCAGCCGGCTCAGGGTTTTCGCGGTGTGGTCGACGAACCGCACGAGTCCCTCTCGATCACCGCGGTCGAGGAACTGCTTGAACTCCCGCAGATCGCCACCCGCGCTGAACGCCGGGCCCATGCCGGTCACGACGATCACACGACACGACGGGTCGTTCTCGATCTGGTCGAGCGCAGCATTCAGGTCGGAGATGAGCTGTTGTGACAACGCGTTCCGTTTGTCGGCACGGTTGAGCCGCAGCCAGCCGACCCCTCGTGTGATGGCGAGCAACACCGTGGATTTCGTCACGGATGGTCCTTCCCGGATGGGCCGACAGCGGCGTCGGCGAGGTCGGGGATGCGACTGTGTGCACGCCAAGGCGCAACCGCCTCGGCGAATGCTCGCCGGAAGTCGCCGCTCGTTCCGGCGATCAAGATTGTTCGCATCGCTGCCTCCATGCCCCGCCATCTCAATAAGCACAGTGTCGAAAAAAAATAAGCACTCCGTCAAGTATCGGCGTGGACGCCTAGTCCGGAGGGGCCGACTGGGGGCGTCCGACCGGACGTGCGCGATGCGACGACGCCGGGCCGCCAGCCCGAAGTCGTTGTGCCGTAAGGCCATAACCGATGGCGACCGATCAGACACCTCGCGACCGAAACGGGTGACCGCGTCGCCGACAACAAGCTGATAAAAATCAGCACTGTGTGGATTCGTGCTAACCTGACTGCCGTGACAGGGAAGTTCGCCCGTTGACCCGACGGAGATCGACCGCGCCGAGCAAAGGCGACCGGCGACGCGAAGCGGTGTTGGACGCGGCCGAGGCTCTCCTGAGCACGACGGGTTATCACGCGATGACGATCGCGGATATTGCCGACGGCGCGGGCATCACCCGCGGTGCGCTCTACTTCTACTTCGGCTCGAAGCAGGAGGTCATCACAGCTCTGTTTGCGCGCTGCGTCGAAGTGCTGCACGAGAAGTCCCGAGCAGCGGCCGCTGACGCCGCCAGCGGGGCCGCCGCCATCGATATGGCGATGGAGCGCACGGAGGCGCTGTGGCGCGAGCACGGCGTGGTGATGCGCACGGCGATCGATCTCGCTTCCACCGTCGAGGAGCTCGACAGGCTGTGGGCCGATACCGCCGATCTGTTCATCGACGCCATCAGGGCGATCTTGGAGAACATGGGAGTGCCGGCAGGTTCAGGCGTGGACGAATCCTCGTCGCTCGCCAAAACGTTGTGCTGGATGATCGAACGGAACTTCTATCAGGCCTCACGGATTTCGAACGCAGAACTGGCGAAGGCGAGTCGGACCTGTGCCGAGATCTGGCGGCGGGCTGCGCGCAGCGCATGAGCCGGTCGGTCAGGCATAGTCCTCAGACCCGGGTTGATGCGTGGCGGTGCCCAGGAACACAATGGGGTGCCCTGTGCATGGCGCAGATGAAGCGAGTGAATATCACTTTTGCTCCGTGACCCAGCTTCAGGTCTACTGGTCGTACCGCCGCTACGTCGTCGGCACCTACTCTCCCTAGCTAGATGCCGGCGCGTAGCGGACGGTTGAGGCAGTGCGCTTTTCGGCTCGACAGCGCGGGCGCCAAGTCCGGTCCCCTGGTCCGCGGTCAGTCCGTGGCGTGTCGATCACGATATCCCTCAAGAAGTTTGAGCCATACCTCGCTGACGGTCGGAAAACACGGCACGGCGTGCCAGAGCCGCTCGATGGGTACCTGCCCGGCGACTGCGATCGTGGCGGCGTGCAACATCTCGACGACTCCTGGCCCGACCATGGTCACGCCCAACAGGTACCGGTGGTCTTCGTCGACAACGATGCGAGCGGCACCGCGGTACCCGTCTGCATAGAAGTTCGCGCCCGGTACCGTCCCCATGTCGACATCGACGATGTAGATCCGGTGTCCACGCCGTCTGGCTTCGTCGGCGGTCAGTCCCACCGAACCGGCCTCAGGATCGGTGAAGAACGCCTGTGGCACGGCCAGATTGTTCGCAGTTGCGGCATGTGCACTCCATGGGGCTGTGTCCACGGTGTGGCCGCGGGCCCGGGCGCCGATCACGGCACCGGCAATGCGGGCTTGGTACTTGCCTTGATGCGTCAGCAGGGCACGGCGGTTGACATCACCGAGTGCATAGAGCCACTGCCCCTCGACCCCACGCACCGAACAGGTGTCGTCGACATCCAGCCAGGTTCCCGGCGGTAGGCCGACGGTCTCCAACCCGATGTGGGTGGTGTTGGGTGTACGGCCGGTCGCGAAGAGGATCTGGTCGACCTCGATCTGTTCTCCGCTGTCGAGGCTGACCTGTACCGGACCGTTGGGCCGTGGGCGGTGCACTGCGGTGACCGAAACGCCCGTTCGTACGTCCACGCCCGCTTCGGCCAACCCGAGACGCACGTGCTCACCGACGAACGGCTCCATGCGGGGCAGCAGCGTGTCGGTGCGTGCCAGCAGCGTCACGTTCGCACCCAGCCCGCGCCAGGCCGTGGCCATCTCCACTCCGACACCCCCGCCGCCGACAACCGCCAGTCGGTCCGGCACGGTGCTGCTGTCGGTGGCCCTGCGGTTCGTCCACGGTTCGATCTCGGCCAGGCCCGGCAGGTGTGGAAGTGCGGCGGTGCTGCCGGTGCAGATCACCACCGCGTGGCGGGCATTGAGGGTCAGAACGTTGTGCTCGTCGGTGCTCACACACACCTTGCGTGCGCCGTCGAGTGTGGCGTGCCCACGCACCAGCCGAGGCCCCATGGTGGCGACCGCTTCTGCGACCGGGGTGTCGTCCCAGTTGGTGACGTATCGGTCGCGCCGCGCGAAGACTCCTTTGGAATCGATTGCGCCGACGACCGCTTCACGCGCGCCGTCAACGCGGCGCGCATCGGCAACCGCCAGCACCGGTCGCAGCAAGGACTTGCTTGGCACGCATCCCCAGAAGTTGCACTCCCCGCCGACGAGTTCACGCTCGACCAGTGCCACCGACAGGCCTTCGGCGTGGGCGCGGTCCGCGGCATTGATGCCGACCGGCCCGCCACCGATGACGACGACGTCGTATGTTTCGGCAGTCTCCGCCCCGCTGGGGGTCAGCGCGGTTGAATCTGGCTCTTTCACAATAGGTTCCCTTCCTCAAGTACCGCGGATTCAAGACCTGAACGTGAATTCATATGCTGTACAGGTGTTTTAACGACCCGGCCAAGCGGTCGGTGACATGTCTGATCTGCCGAACAGGCGTCGGACATCATTCGAGTTCTCGACAATATCGAACCTGGACAGCGCCAGTGCCCCAAACAATTTCGCAGCTCAGTGATCTGACTTGCCATATCCATACGGATGCCTCCGCTGTCGCTGATCACCCAGCTCGCAGGCTGGTCACAGTTGATTCGGCTGGCTTCCCGTGGTGTCGATCAGCAGATCATGGGACGCAAGTCTGGTCGGACGCCGTCGCGCAAGTGGGGCGATACACCCAATATTCTGGGGCATAAGGCCCAAGATGTCCAGGCTTGATTCAGACGTCAAGCGGCCGACGCATGCTCAACCTCGGCGGCGCTCGCGCCGGGGCGACTTCGAAGTGGCGAAATTGCCGACATAATTCAGCGCACCGGTCATGGCAGCCTTGAACGGTTCTGACGATGAAGTGATGTGGGTGAGCATGGTGCTGCCCTGGTGGGCAATGACGAGCACCGCAGCGAGGTGACGCGGATCTGCGTCGTCGCGTAGGTCGTGTTGCCGCACCATGGCGGTCATACCGTCGTAGAAGAGCGCCAGCCAGCGGTCGTAACCGGCGGCGATGTCGTCGAGAACCTCATCGTCGGCTTCGAGCAACTCACTGGTCAGCGACCCGTACACGCAGCCATTGCGCAGATAGTTCTCGCCGCCTTGCAACCAGCACAGTTCGGCCCATTTGTGCAGCGAGGAGATGTTGCGCAGTCCGCCCATCTCGGGTTGCGCGTGAAAGGCGAGGACGAAGTCCGTGCGGGCGGCGATGACTTGACGCACCAGATCCTGTTTGGTCGCGAAATAGTGTGACATCTGAGATCCGCTGACCCCTACCTCCGCGCGGACGTCGTCCAAACTGGTGCCGTTGACGCCGTGCTGGAGTATCAACTGAGCGGCGCCCTCCAGGATGCGGGAGCGGGTGGCCAAGCCTTTCCTCGTGAATCCCAGCGCCGCCGTTTCCTGAGGTGGCCGGCCCCGTGGCCGGTCACGCCGCCGGGGTATCGGCTGCACGCGGCGCTGTTGCGGATCTTTCGCGAACATCCGGATGTAGTTGACCAAAAATTGGGTCGCGTCGACCAATGGCCATTCCTGCCGGTAGGTGAACGCGAGCAGTCCGGCGCCCTGGTGGATGCCGACGACGATCACCGCGAGGTGCCGCGGGTCCGCGTCGGGCCGCAGGAGGCCTGCACTCCTCATCCGGTGGAAGCCATCCTCCAGCAGAGTGATCCACCGCCAATAGCCCTCGGCGAAGGTCTTTCGGGTGTCCTCGTCCGTCTTGGCCAGCTGTCCCGCCAGGGCGTGATAGGTCGCTGTACCGCGGTAGCCGATCTTGCGCAGATACCGCACGTTGAGGTCGGCCCAACGCTGCCAATCCTCGAAGGTGTCCAGGCCACCGAGCGCAGGCTGGCGGTGAAAGTCCAGCACGATGTCGAGTTGGCGCCTCAGGACCGCCCTGATCAGATCGCCGCGGTCGCCGAAGTAGTGGTTGATCTGCGACCCGCTGACCGACGCCGCCTGGCGCACCTTCTCGACGTTGAAACCTTGCAAGCCACCACTGAGTAGGACGTCGGCCGCACACCGCAGGATGCGGTCTCGAGTCGCGAGCCCCTTGGCGGTGAAGCCACGTGTGGGCAACGCATCCGCGGCGGTCATGACGCCATATTAAATTAGCTCATCGTCGTCATGACGCCGACGAATACGCCGAGGTGGTCAGAACGGTCGGTGGTGCGGCATCATGGCGGGGCCAGGGTGGGGGCAGCCCCCCCCAAACTGCGTCAGACGAGTAGACGGTCAGCCGACACAGGCAGTGTCGTGTTCGACGTCATGAGCGCCTTCGAGTAGGGCGACCAGTTCGCCGACGTCACGCCGACGCGATGTGGCAGGCCACACCGCCCACGTCCGACGTCGTAGCGGGTCACCTGCAATACGCCGCCAGGTCAAGGCCGAAGGCAACGTCTGCCGGCAACATGCCGGAGCAAGAGTGAACGTGTTCCCCAGACTGACTGTGGCATAGGCGAATTCTGCGCTCGTTTCTTGTGGACGCGCGGGCGTCGGTTCGACGTGCACGCCGAATCCGCGCAACGTCGCCGTCACCTCGTCGTACCACGGCGGGCTGCTGTCTCGCGCAAAACCTTGCCACCTCAGAGTGCCCAGCGCCTCGAGGTCCACGTCAGTGGCAGGCAGACACAGTTGTTCGGCTCGGGCCGCGCTCACGATGGCACCGAGAGGTTCGTCAGCCACGAGCGTGGCGTCGAGGTCGGAGGTCACCGGCCGGTGACGCAGTAAGCCGATGTCCAGTTCGCGGCGTTCCAACAGCTCGATCTGGTCAACGCTGCTCATCTGATGAATCGCGATGACGGTCGATCGCCAGGCCTGGGTCAGGGCCGCAAGGGCGGTGGCCGGCATGCCGGCGGGTAGCCCGAACGGTATACCGAGCCGCAACAGAGTGCTCGTGCGCTTGCCGGACGAGAGCACGTCCATCGCTTGGTCGTAACGGGACAACACCGCCTTCGCCTCGGTCAACAGCAGTTCGCCTGCCGCTGTGGTGCGTACTCCCGCCCTGGTGCGCTCGAGCAGTCTGACACCCCACCGCTGCTCCAGCCCCCGGATTGTGTGCGACACCGCCGGCTGGCTGAGTCGAAGCCGTTCCGCGGCCGCAGCGAACCGGCCCGTTTCGACTACGGCGACGAATGCTCGCATCTCGCGAAGATCCACGTCAGACTCCGGTTTCTTCCATCAAGCCGAACGGCACTGCCGCCGGCGTTGCGTTTTCGCAGCAACTCCCCGCCGTGCACCAGACTCCACTGCGGGTCAAGCTAATGGTACACAGCACAGAAACCATTAGCTCGTGGGTCGCATGGTGCGCTGTCCGGACCCCAAGTTCAGAGCACAACCGACAAACCCCGCAGCGTCACTTATCCTCGGCCCTGCTTCGCCGACGTGCGGGCGCCGGATTTTCTGGGTCACGGTCTCCACTTGAAGGCGCAACGACCCGGCGATATCGGCCGGCTCACGCCTTTCGACGTGGATGCCGGCCGTCGTTGTTGCGCGGCCTGCGCCCACTGCGCTCGAACATCGGAACTACCCTTGCCGGTCGTCTGAACGCAGCAGTTCGGTGCACGAGATCCCCGCTCGCGATACAAGCCAGCACCGCGTCGACAATCGCGGTCGAACGAACAAGGCTCGACGAGCCATGGACTTTCTGGGTGCTCTCACCCATACTGGGATCACGACTCACGACCTATCGTTTCGCCGTCGGCCGGCGCCCCACTGTCCTTTGATGTGGTTGTGATGTGCCGCTAGCGCATGTCCAAGAAGCTTCAGTTCGCGAGCCCCGAGGAGATCTGTGTCAGTGCCCCTGACCGCCGCGCTTGTCTACATCGGCGTTCTGGCAAGCGATTTCGAGTGGCATTCGGTGCCAGGGGGACGCCACAGCGCGATGACGCTGCGTCACTTATCAAACCATGTGAAAGCGAGTGAAGACTCATGACTCAGACAACCTCGACTGGAGCAACCACGGCTGTGACAGCGTTGACGGGCCCTACCGTGGTTCGCGAAGCGGCAGGCACCGAAACCATGCGCGCGATTGTGCTCACCGGCTTCGGCGGCCTGGACAAACTCGTCTACACGGAGATCCCCAAGCCCCGGCCCAAACACGGCGAAGTCGTCATCGCCGTCAAGGCATTCGGCCTCAACCACGCCGAGATGCACATGCGGCGAGGTGAATGGGCCGAAGCCGCAGAAGTCAGCGGCATCGAGTGCGTCGGTGTGGTCGACTCATGCCCCGACGGAACGTTCGACGTGGGAGATCGGGTGGCTGCGCTGATGGGCGGCCTGGGCCGAACGATCAACGGCAGTTACGCCGAATACACCAGGGTCCGCACCGCCAACGTCGCACGAATCGATGTCGACCTGCCGTGGTCGCAGCTCGCAGCGCTGCCCGAAACCTACGCCACAGCCTGGACGTGCTTGTTCCGCAGCCTCGAGCTCGAACCCGGCCAGCTGCTGCTGATTCGCGGCGCCACCTCCTCCTTCGGACAGGCGGCGCTGAAGATGGCGGTCAACGCCGGAGCGCGGGTCATCGCCACCACCCGCAAGCCCGAGCAATTCACCACACTCACCGCGATGGGTGCGCTGCGCGGCGAACTGGAAGGCCCCGACTTGGCCCGCCGCCTACCGGAGGCCAAATCCGTTGACGCCGTGCTGGATCTGGTGGGCAACAGCACCATCCTGGACTCACTCGACCTGCTTCACCGCGGCGGCCGGGCCTGCCTTGCCGGCTGGCTCGGCGGACTGGCGCCCATCCCGGACTTCAACCCCTTGGCCCGAATGGCCAGCGGCGTGTACTTGACCTTCTTCGGGAGCTTCGTGTTCGGCACACCAGGATTCCCACTTGCTGATGTGCCTCTCAGTGACATCGCGGCACAGGTGCAGGCCGGCGAGTTCGATGCCTCGCCTGTACGCGTCTTCTCGTTCGACGACATACGCGAGGCACACCAGGTCATGGAATCCGGCCATGCAAACGGCAAGATGGTCGTCACCTTGGACTGAGTTTGTTTCCCATCTGCCCATCTGGCGAGATCAGCGGGTCCGTCAGCGGCTCTGGTGAACCTCGGTGCTGACGTGTGGAACGTACACATGCGGTTGGATCGGGTAGATCCAGATCCAGCCGCGGTGGCGGTCAGCCGAAATGGTGACCGATGAGATCCCGGCGGGGGTTTGGCCGGAAGTGGCGCCCGCAGCGGGAGCGGCCAACCCCACCACCGCACCGACGACGCCACCGGCAATCATGGTGGCTACTCCGATTTTCTTCATCGGGATCACTTCCTTCAAGGGCAAAAGTCGGACGCTACCGGCCCGTGGTGAAAACTGTTCGCGCCGGTCTGTCAGCTGGAACCATGCCGCGCGGGCCATAATTTCAGCTGGCGGCAATTGATCGTTTGATGGCAGAAGTGGGCCGCCCTTCGGCCGGCACTCCTTGGTCTCACCTCGACGCGGCCGCGGTCGTATGGCGCGGCGAAGTGTGAAGCGACGGTCCGGTCAGCGATTGTGCTGCCGTTGGGCGTGGCGCGCGACGCGCGCACGGTTGCCGCACAGCGCCGAACACCATTCGCGGCGATGTTCTTTTATGAAGAAATAGGCACATGCGGGTGCCTCGCATGCGCGCAGCATCTCCCAGCGAGGACTGGTGGCCAGTTCGATGGCTTGCCTGGCGATCACGGTGATCACCGCCTCGGCGAACGCGTCCCCCGACCAGGCGTCCTGCCGGGCGAGCCCCCGGCGACGTTGAAACCGCAATTCAGGCCATACGGTTTCGGCCGCGGAAGCCGCATTGATCAGCGACACCGCGGTGGCCACGTCGGGCACCGGAGACGCCACCAAATCCCGACTGTCCCCGGTGGCCTCTGCGGCCAGACGCCGAAACGCATCACGCACCTCGATCAGACGTCCGACCGCCTCGAGACGCAACCCGTCGGTCGAACCTGGCGCGGGACGTACATCCAGCCGCTTACCGACCGCGCGTATCCATGCCTGGACATAATCCTTATCGGCAAGCGCATCGTGCACACCGTGCCGATCGATCCAAAGTGTGTTGGCCAGCGCGAGCGGGGCGGGTTCGTCCACGCGCGGCGCAGGCGCGGCCACTGTCATGAGACCTTCGCCTCATCGACTCGTACCGTGTCACCCATACATCGATACTAATGGTTACACCCCGTACCCGCCATTAGCAGGTTGCACCAGTGGACGCTGGCATCCCCGTCGCCCATGGTGCGGCGTGCGACTCGGGGCGTACGCGCACCGCAGCGCTGCACAGTCTTTCCCAGGGTCGAACGTCCGACCGGCGTCCGCGCCGATCACCGCGCAACGGCAGCAGATTCACCCTTGCTCCCGCAGTCGACAGTTCACCCCGCCTTCTGGGTTGGGCAGCCCATCAGGTTGCAAAACGGTGACAACATGACCGCCTCCTTGCGGACTATTTTACTAATGGTTACTGTTTCAGTATCCGTTAGCATGGCGTTGAAAGCTCGTCAGCGCACCAACTCCCGTTAGGACACACCATGACAATGTCCGCCTCCAAAGTCATCGAACGCGCACTGCCACTGTCGGCATCGGACAAGATCGGGGCGATCCTGGGCCGCTACGGCCTGGTCATCGTCATCGGCTGGATCGGAGCTCTGAAGTTCGCAGACTTCGAAGCCCACCAAATCCAGCCGCTGGTGGCCAACAGCCCTTTCATGGGCTGGCTGTACAACTTCCTGCCGGTGTACACATTCTCCGCACTACTCGGGGTGTTCGAAGTGACCGCGGCGGTGCTGCTGGCCATCAAACCGATCGCACCGCGACTGTCCATCTACGGCAGCCTCATGGCGATCGTGCTGTTCGTCTTCACCGTCAGCTTCCTGTTCAGCACCCCCGGGGTCAGCGAACCCGCCGGCGGAGGCTTCCCCGCCATCTCCCTGACCGCCGAGTTCCTGCTCAAAGACATTCCGCTGCTGGGCCTGTCGTTCTGGACACTGTCTGACGCCCTACGCGCCAGCCAACAACGTCGTGGGTAGGCAGCATTTAGCTGCAGACCAAGACCGGCCGACGTCTTCCCCGCTCACGTCGGTCACCATCAGCCTCGACACCGAGACTGACACCTTGGTCCGCCACCGGGACGCGGCGGGGCCGACGACCCCGGCCCCGCCAAGTTCCCACCCCAGCGCACCGCCGACCGTCGGCCGTGCAACAACACCGAAAGATAGGACAAGACAATGAAACTCCGATATCTCGCCCTTGCCGGTGCGGTCACCGCGACAGCAATCAGCTTCGCACCCCTTGCCGCTGCAGACATCGTCGTGCAGCAGAATCCCGGCAACGCACAGATCGTCGCCACCCCCGGCGCCACCGCGCGCCACGCCGGCCAACTCCAACTCCCCTTCGGCGGAGCGATGAACGCCTTGATATTCCACAACTGACAGTCAGCCTTGTGCGGCACGGCGGCCGTCATGCACAGGTCGGCCGCCTGCCGGACGCGGCCTCGACCAAGCATTACTTGCCTGCGACTCTCGCGATCCCCCGCCACGTTACCAAAGGTCGCCTAATTTCCCTGGTACACAATGGTTTACCGCGAACAATGACCGACAGATTGGATATGCCAAGCGCCCGGCGCAGGAAAATTCAGCCCGCCGGTTCACGAGAAGTCGAGGACGATGCGCCCGCGCAGACCGCCGGCCTCGAGCATGCGGTGTGCCTTCGGGGCCTGCTCGGCGGGCAGTACGTCGGCCACGCGAAGTGTCAGCACGCCCATCTCAGCCTGACGGCTCAACGTCGTGAGCCCCTCGGTATCGGTGATGCGATCAGGCACCATCACCGGAACCACCCGGACACCACGCTCCCCCGGCCCCTCCCACCCGCGCAACTCGACCAGCATGCCACCATCAGCGACCGCACCGAGCACCTCACCCTGCTGATCAGAGCCATCAACCAGGCCCGGCACCCCACCCGGAACCAACCCACGGATCCGCGCCGCGACCTCGGCACCACGCTCGACAACGTGATCAGCGCCGAAACCGCGGACCAGCTCCACATCACGCTCGACCGCATCGGCAATCACCCGCAACCCATCAGCCTTCGCCAACTCGACCGCAAAGCCACCGACCGCACCCGCCGCACCAGTCACCGCCACCGTCTCCCCCGCACGCAGCCCCAGCGTATCCAGCGCCAGACGCGCGGTCATCGCATTCATCAGCAGAGTCGACGCCGCAGCGAAATCAGCGTTCGCCGGCGCGGGCACCACCGAGGCCGCGGGCACCACAACCTGCTCGGCATACGCCCCACCATGTTCACCGACGAACATCACCATCGCGATCACCCGCTGCCCCACATGAAGGCGACCATCACAGCCCGGCCCGATCTGATCGATGACACCCGCAGCGTCCATCCCGGGCACAAACGGCGGACGCCGGCCCGCCATACGCACAGCATGACCACCGGTCCGCAACAAGACATCGGTCGGACTCACCGCCGCGGCATACACCCGGATACGCACCTCCCCCGGGCCCGCCTGCGGCTCAGGCAAGTCGATCACCTCAAGTGCGTCCGGACCACCGAATTCATATACACCAACAGCTTTCACGCCTTTGAACAACCCGACGCATCGGCCCATCATTCCTCGCAAACTCACGCAGATCACCGACGCCGACAATCGCAACGGCAGTGCACAGAAGCACGGACGTGAACCGCACTGACTGCTCGGGTTCGCAGATCGGCGACTGCGACGTGTTTCACTGTGGCGATGGAACCAGAGTGCTCCGACGAAGTTACCGGGCGAACCCGCAGGCGGGTTGCTCGCGAGGGACCGACCCGGCGGGCGCTCAAACGCGCAGAGCGGCACGACCGCGTCTATGAAGCGGCGATTGCGCTGTTCGTCGACCGCGGATTCGAGACCACCTCGATGGACGATATCGCCGAACGGTCTGGACTGTCGCGCAGCACCGTCTTCACGCACTTCCCCCGCAAGACGCTGATCCTGGAGGAGTGGATGCGGCGACGACGGGACGAGGCCCGGAGATCGGCACGAGTCGACGGCGTGGCGGGTCGGCCACTTCGAGACGTGCTCGGCGCCTACCTCGACACCCTAGCCGCCTCGAATTCCGCTGCTCGCGAGGAGATGTGCGCGCTGGTCCCGCCTGCCCTCCTGCACACGACGATGCTGGTCGACCATCCGATCGGGCTGGACTTCGCCGCTCTCATCGTGGAAAGCGAAGCGGCACTTAAACCAAGCGTGCAACCGGAACAGGTCGGACGGCTGCTGGCGGCGGGCTATGTCTCCGCGATGTCGCAGTGGATCCAGGAGGAGCCGCCGACGTCCGATCTCGGCGCCGAACTGCGCGCGCTGCTTGACCTCGTGCTCTCGGGCGCTCAACGGGACATATCCGAATAGTGCTCCCACCTGGCGTTGTGCCAGGAATCCGGACTCAAGTCTTGTTTCGTTGCACATCTGCTCGTAGGGTTTCACCGGTGACCACACTTATCACCGGAGCAACCGGCGGAATCGGCGCGAGCCTTGTTCGACGATTGGCGTCAGCCGGCCACGCCGTACGGGCAGGTAGTCGCGATCCCCGCAAGGCAGCGGGATTAGGCGCCGAGGTCGTCGAGCTCGATCTCACAGCGCCGGAGACCTTCGACGAAGCTTTGACCGACATCGACCGCATCTTCCTCTACGCGGAGCCTGCCGCCATCAAGGACTTCGTTGACTGCGCAGAACGTGCAGGTGTCCGGCGGGTCGTCCTGCTCTCCTCGGACTCGGTCGAAATGGACGACGCGGAACACAATGCGCTGGCACGACATCATGCCGATGTCGAAACAGCCCTCGGCGAAGCGTCTTTCAGCACCACGGTGCTGCGACCGGGAACATTTGCCACCATGACTCTCGACTGGGCATCCTTCATCCGAGCCGGAGTTCCGGTCGAGCAGCCCTTCTGGAACGCCTACCTCGATGTCATCCATCCCGAGGACATCGCCGATGCAGCCGAGCGCGCGCTCATCGACGACGACCTGGAGGGGCTCGTCCTCCCCCTCGGCGGTCCCGAGGTGCTCAGCTTTCATCAGCAACGCGACACCCTGGCAAGCTTGCTCGAACGAGAACTGCTGTGGCATGAGCCCAGCAGAGAACAAGCTGTGCAACACCTTTCGCGACACGCTCCGCTGCCTTTGATCGACGCCATTCTCGACTACTGGTCACAGCAGCCGCGGCACCACCGTGAGGCGCGGCGGTCCGTCGAGCGCATCACCGGACGGCCCGGACGCACATTCCGGCAGTGGGCGGGCGAGCGGCTCGACGCGTTCCGCTGATCACCCGGGGAAGGGTGACCTCGTCAGACCACTACGCCGACAGCCCACAACCTCGCAACGCGTTGCGCGAACTCATCGTTTGCGCGAGGAGCGCCCCACGTACTGCACTCGCTCCTCCGCCAGATGCCACAACGCAGTGCCGATCGGATTGCGTGCTTCCTCGACGAGGTGTCCCACGATCCCCGCCGCTCTGGATACCGCAGCCACCCCCCGCAGGGAGGTCATCGGGATGCCGAGATCCGTCAGGATGGCACCGCATGCACCCCCGGCGTTGAGCGGCAACGGAACTCCGGAGCGCGACTGGGCGTACTTCTCTACATGGAGTGCCAGCCTGAAGTGCACCCCCACCGTGTTGTGTTCGTGGGCGATGCGATACAGGGCCTTCGTTCGTGGGTCGCCGGATTTGTGCACCGGATGACCAAAACCCGGGATCCTCCAGTCATGTCGGCGGTAGCGTTCGGCCGCTGTTCGGGCGGTGGCGTCGAGCTCGGAGTCGTCGGCATCGGTGGGTGCGTTCAAGCCCACCAGGAATCGAGCTGAATCTTCGAACACTCCAAGGAAGGTCGAGCCTGCCCCGAGAACTCCTGCGGCGACAGCCCCCTGGACCGCCTCTGGTGCTCCGGTGTAGGTCAGGCGCGCCGCGAGGACGCTGGGAGTCATTCCGTGGTCGGCCAGCGCGACAAGCACCGCGTTGAAGAGTGCCGCCTCGGCATCAGACGGCAATCTACCGGCGAGAAGGACAAAGAACATCGAGCCGAAATCGACCTTCCCCATGAGTTCACCCGCCAGGTCATATCCCTGCACATCGATGTGGTCGTGGGTCGAAGACCCCATCGACGAGACAAAAGGCTTGGCTGCGTATATCGAGTCGTACGAGTCAGGTGTCACGGTCGTCCTGTCTGGGGTCTCGACGCGGCGCGAAATCCACCTCGGACGTGGACCTGTCGCGGGGAAGTCGCGCCTTGGCAATCTTCTGGGTGTCGGTCAGCGGAAACTCCGTCACGAGTTCTATGTAGCGAGGCCGCTTGTAAGGAGGCAGCTTCGTTGCCGACCACTGCGCGAGTTCTGTCGGCGACGCGGTCTCACCCGGTCTCAACTGAACGAACGCCTTCACGTCCTCTTCCGAAAGCGCCGAAGGGACGCCGATCACAGCGACGGCGCGGACCGCGGGATGGGACCCGATCGCATTCTCGACCTCGGCCGGGGACAGATTCTCGCCCTTGTATCTGATGACCTCTTTGGCACGCCCCCCGAAGAAGAAATGCCCGTCGGGTCGGCGTACTGCGAGGTCGCCGGTGCGTAACCAGCCGCCTGGGCGCATCGCCGCAGATTCAGTCGTCTTGCCGAAATAGCCCGGCGTGATGGCCGGATTGCGCAGCTCAAGCTCGCCGGTCGTACCGTCAGCGACCTCGTGACCGTCGGCATCCACCACGCGCACCTCGTTGACGGCGCCCAGAGTGGGGTGCTGTCGAGGAACTCCCATCGATCCGTACACCGTGGGCTCATCGACCGGAACGATGAGTCCGTAAGGGGTTTCCGACAACGCGTAGCCGACGACCAGGCGGAACCCGAATCGATTCTCGATCTCTCGGTGGCGCGCGGGCGCGGGAGCGGGCGCCGAGTAACACAAGCGCACCCGAGCACGTTCTTGAGACACTGAAGGCGGCTGTGCCATCAAAGCTTCGAGCATCGCACCGATCGCGTTGAACACCGTCGCGCCGTATTTGGCAACATCCGACCAGAAGCTCGATGCCGAGAATCGGGGAAGCAGGACCAGCTTTGCACCGCAGCCCCAGGACCCCAGGACCGAATACGCCTGCGCATTGAGATGGGACAGCGGCAGTGTGGTGAGAAGCACGTCTTCGTCGTCGAGTCCGAGCCAATGAGCAAAACCCTCACCGGCCATCGTGTACATCCGGTTCGTTTCGATGACGAACTTCGGTTTACCGGTACTTCCCGAGCTCTGTATGAAACTCACCGGATCATCGGGCCCGGCCGGCGGTCTGTCCAGGCTGACCACGGCCTCATCGCTCGCGGCATGTGCCTCGTCGATGAACATCACCGGCACCGGCTGTCCTCCCGGTGGCGTGTGTTCGACGTGGCCGACCTCCAGACCGGCTTCTACGAGGACCAATGCCGGCCGGACCTCGTCGATCACTGCCGGAAGTTCGGACGCGACAGCTTTGGGGTTGATCGATACCGTGACGGCGCCGCAGAGTATCAGGCCCAACCACGCCCGCACGAAGTCCAATCCGTTGCCCGCCACCAGGACCACACGGTCCCCTTTGCGGACCCCCTTCGCGATCAAACCGGCCGCGATTCGCGAGCCGTCTCGGAGGGCGTCAGCCCGGCTGATCTCCTCGCGTGGGGTGATGCACCATGTGCGATCGGGCCATCGGGCTGCGGCTCGAGACAGGTAGCTCACCAAAATGGGGTCATATGAATGGGTTACGGCCGCGTCCGAGTTCGCGTCGACGGAGGTCATACCGGTGTCGCCTCCCCTGGAAGCCCGATCTGCGTCAGCCACTCATTCTTGTCGAAGTAGGTGCGGACCTCAGTTACGGCTGCGGAGTTCACCCCGAGAACGACAACGCCCGGCACGGAAAGCGCCCGGTCCCTCTCGTTCGCCGGCGAGCGACGGTGACCTTCGAAAACTATGTCCGCCATGACACGTAGCGCTGACGCTCCCTGTGCCGCGACAGGTCCGGCGACGATGCGCAGCTTCAGGTCCGGGTACTCGGCCATGGTGCGCTGGAAATGGGTTATGGCTGCGCTGCGACCTTGCACAGGCCGATCGGAGAACAAAGACCGGATGACAACATCGGGATGCAGCAGGGTGCTCAACCGTCCGGAGTCGACCGCGTCGTGTGCCTGGAACCAGTGCATGGCCACATCGACGGCGTTTCGGAGCGTGTCCTCGTTCAGCTCCCGCCGGCTCACGGCCGCTAGATCGGGTCGCTCATTCCTCTGTGGCAGAGACTTTTTCACTCGATCACCTCCCGCGGAGTGCTGATTCCGAGGCCACGGAACGCCGTTCGGTGACGCAACGACTCGGGGATTTGGGGCGGCGGTGTCACACGACTCCTCACGTCGTACAGCTCAGCACACTCAAGCCCGGCAGCAAATCTAACGCTGTTCTTGGCCGGTCATTGCGCAGAGACAGTTGAATACGATTTGACGTGCTGCGAATGTAGGTGTGAGTCGCTGGCCCTGTCAACCATGCGCACAAGAGCGGGCTTCAACCCGAGATGGCAACGAAATAACGACCCGAACAAGAAGCAGCGAGGATTCGATCGCACGAAGACCCTTGACAAGGGCGATATCTGTTCGTATACGATTTTCGTTCAGCAGCCTCCCGCGAGTCCTCGACTGGCGAGAATATGGCAAATACCCGAGATTCGAGATTCTGCACAGTCACATCGTCGTTAGGAAGTTGGTCATGAGCGCGTTGCACACAGTCGAAACCCCAGACGCCCGCCGGTCGGATTCACCGGTCGAATACCGTTGGTATGCAGGCGGGACGTGGCGCCCCGCGGATGAGGATTGGTTCGACGACGCCGACCCTTGGAGCGGTGAGGTCTATGCGCGAGTCGCCCGCTGCGGCCGGCAGGAAGCCGCAGCTGCCGTCCAGGCTGCTGCTGACGCGTATCCAGCATGGTCGCAGACGACCCCAAGAGAAAAGGCGCGGCTGTTTCGCGCCGCAGCGGCAGTCGTGGCCCGGCGCCGGGACGATTTGGCTGTGACGCTTGCTCGCGAAACCGGCACGACCAAGGTCAACGCCGACTTCCAGATCACACTGACAATCGAACTCATCGAGCAGGCCGCGGGCTGGGTGTACCTGCCGGCCGGTGAGGTACTGCGATCTGACTTCGCCGACACCTCGCAGACCGTCGTACGACGTCCGCTGGGGGTTGTTGCGAGTTTCACGCCGTGGAACGGAGCGACGATCTTGTCGTGGCGGGCAGCGTTGTCGCCCATCGCCGCAGGCAATACCGTCGTCGTCAAACCGTCGGAGCTTGCGCCCGTCTCAGCCGGGTTACAACTCGCAGAGATCATGGAGGAGGCAGGTTTTCCTGCAGGTGTGGTCAACGTCGTGACCCATGGGCCCGGCGAGGCCGGCCCCATCGCCGACGAGTTCTTCGACAATCCTCTCGTAAGATGCATCAACTTCATCGGAAGCGTACCCACCGGCAGAATGCTGGCAGAGCGGGCCGGCGCGACGCTCAAGCGCTCTGTGATGGAACTCGGTGGTTACAACCCGTTGATCATTCTCGAAGACGTCGATCTCGACTACGCCGTACGCGTGGCTGCCTTCAGCGCCTTCTTCCATCAAGGCCAGATTTGCCTCAACGCGCGAAAAATTCTCGTCCACCGGGATATCTACGACGAGTTCGTTGCGCGGTTGGTGGCCAAGGCAGAGTCGCTGACTTCCGGGGACCCATTGCACGCAGACACATTCATCGGACCGCTGATCACACCTGCGGCGGTCGAACTGGTCCATGCGCGCGTCAACGATGCCGTGGCCAAAGGGGCCAGATTGTTGACGGGCGGCACCTACGACGGCCCGGTGTACGCCCCCACCGTCTTGGTCGATGTGCCCGATGACGCCGTCGTCTCATCTGAGGAGACGTTCGGTCCAGTGGTCGTCGTGCATCCGGTCGACACCGCCGAGGAAGCCATCGAGATCGCGAATCGACCCCTCTACGGTCTGTCTTCGGCAATTCTCTCCGGTGACACCCATCGAGCGACCAAACTCGCCGAATCCCTCCGTTCCGGAGTGGTGCGGGTGAATCTGCCCACAATCGACGATGAGATCCAGGCACCGATCGGAGGCGTACGCGACAGCGGATGGGGGCGCTCTGGCCCATGGGCACTGCAGGACTTCACCGACCTGGTGGCCATCGCGGTTCAGAGCGGCCAACGAGATCTTCCGATCTCCTGAACGGACGGCTGCGATGAGTCATTCACAAATCTTTCCAACTCCGACGGATACTCGCACGATCTCCGCCGCTCTGGTCAGAGCGACGGGCGAGCCATTCGTGATCACAGACCTCGCCCTGACCGGTCCGAGAGCCGACGAAATCCTGGTCCGCGTGGACGCCGTCGGCATCTGCCACGCCGATACTCAAGCTCAGACCGGCGCACTGCCGGTGCCGGCGCCGATGGTCGCCGGCCACGAGGGCACCGGCATCGTCGAAGAGGTCGGCTCGGACGTCCAACACTTGAAGTGCGGAGACCGTGTCATCCTCACCTTCGACTCCTGTGGCGGTTGCGACCGGTGCCGGTCAGGCATTCCGACCCAATGCCGTGAGTTCGTGAACCGAAATTTCACGGCCGGAGCACGTCCCGATGGCACCGCACGACTGCACCTCGACACCAACGCCGTCAACGGGAGTTTCTTCGGCCAATCATCCTTCGCGACATATGCGTTGGCCACCGAACGAAACGCGGTCGCCGTCTCCACACAACTGCCGCCAGAACTGCTCGCGCCAGTCGGTTGCGCCATCCAGACCGGCGTGGGCACCGTGCTCGACGTTCTCGCCCCGCCCCCCGCCGCGCCCGTGGTGGTATTCGGCGCGGGTGCGGTAGGACTCTCCGCCGTCATGGCTGCCGCAGCGACCGGTCACGAAGTGGTCGCGGTCGACACCAAGCCTGAACGACTCGATCTCGCACGCAAGCTCGGTGCAACACACGTCGTCGATCCTGCACGCGCCGACGTCACGAGAGCCATCACGGCGATCATGCCTGGCGGTGCACCCCACGTCTTCGAAAGCAGTGGCGCACCAGTCGCTCTCATCGCCGGCGTCGAGGCGCTGGCGCCCGGCGGGACGATCGCGGTAGTGGGCACCAGCGCAGCCGGTGTCACAGTCGGGATCGACGTCGTCGACCTGGTCAACAAGAGCAAGCACATCGTCGGGGTCGTCGAGGGCGCGTCCCGACCGCATGAATCGATCCCGCGACTGGTCAAGATGATCGAGGACGGAGCTCTCCCCGTGCACGAGATCGTCACCACATTTCCGCTGGAGGACATCGCCGCGGCAATCGACGCCGCCAAGAGCGGACGGGTGGTGAAGCCCGTTCTGCTACCGCACTGAACAGCCCTCACGACACGCGTCGACGCATCGGCAAGCCCCTCTGCCAGTATCAATGATCGGACACTCGACCATGACCCACTCGAAAACCAAAGATCATGCCGCGCAGGCGGATTCCGACATCGCACAACGCCTCTCGGCCTTGGGCGACGATGGACGAGACCTGCTGTTCCGACGGGCACGCACGGCCAACACGTTCTCGGCCGAACCTGTCGCCGACGCACTACTCGAAGAAGTTTGGGACCTTGCACAATGGCCGCCGACCTCGGCCAACGGCAATCCTCTTCGCATCGTTTTCATTCGGTCACCAGAAGCCAAGGCGCGGTTGCTTCCGTGTATAGACGAAGGCAATCGGCCCAAGGTCGCCGCTGCCCCTGTCACCGCCGTGCTGGCCACCGATACGGCCTTCTTCGAATCGATACCGAAGCTGCTTCCGTTCAAGCCCGAGATGCGTGACTTGCTGGCCGGACGCAGCGACCGCGACCACATCGGCGAATTCAATGCAACGCTCCAGATCGGCTACTTCATCATGGCGGTCCGCGCCGTCGGTCTGGCTGCCGGCCCGATGGCGGGGTTCGACCGCGCAGGCGTCGACGCGGAGTTCCTGACAGGCACCACATGGCGTTCTCTGTTGACCGTCAACATCGGCCACCCAGGCCCGGCGGCGTGGTACGACCGTCTTCCGCGACACGATCCCAGCGACATCGTCAGATTCGTCTAGCGCGACGCGCTTTGCCGAGTTGAAACCCCCCTCTGCAAACCCACCAACATGTATACGAACACTCAACGTCAAGGTTCGCATACAGACGAAAATCCCAGATAACTCGAACATCCATTGAGACTCGGGTCACTCTTCGTATACGATCAGGCAGTATCGCTTTGAGTGGCCTCCCTTATGCAGCCCAGCGCCGGACTCGAGGAGACATACGCATGGACATCACCCCGGACGAGTCAGCAGCCGTCGTCGCGGCGAGCTTCGACAACACCCCTGACCCACGGCTCAAGGAGGTCATGCAGAGTGCCGTAAGGCATCTGCACGACTTTGTCCGGGAAGTCCGTCCGACGAACGCGGAGTGGGAACTGGCAATCGATTTTCTCACTCGCACAGGCCAAGCCTGCTCGGAGACCAGACAGGAGTTTATTCTGCTCTCCGATATTCTGGGCGTATCGATGCTGGTGGAGACCCTCAACGATGCGGGAGGCCGGCTGCCGGAAGGGGACGGGTTACCAGTGACCGCCACCACTGTTCTAGGACCCTTTCACATGACGACAAGTCCGACGCGACGCCTGGGAGAGAATATCGACGTCGTCGGCTCGGGCATGCCCTGTGTCGTCAAAGGGCATGTCACCGACGTCAGCGGCAACCCGATACCCGGGGCGAAGCTGGACGTCTGGCACGCCAACGAGGAGGGGTTTTATGACGTGGAGCAGCCGGACAAACAGCCCGCCGGGAACGGTCGCGGTATCTTCACCACCGACGAGGACGGCTCCTACTGGTTTCGTACCGTCACACCGCGGCACTACCCGATTCCGACCGATGGACCGGCCGGTGGTCTGGTGGTCCAGGCAGGCAGGGCCCCGTATCGACCGGCGCACCTTCACTTCATCGCCGAAGCCGACGGCTACGAGGCGGTCACCACACACGTGTTCATGAGCAAGAGTCCCTACATCGACTCTGACGTCGTGTTCGCGGTGAAGAGCAGCTTGATCCGCGACTTCGTCGAAATCGAAGATGAGCATCAGGCAGCAGACTACGGTGTGCGAGCTCCGTTCCGCCTCGTCCAGTTCGACCTCGCGTTGGCTCACGCAGATTGAGGGAACGGAATCGCGGCACATCAGCATGACTGCGGCACAATAAGATATCTCCGCACCACGCGGTCTGTATCAGAAGTGATCGCACCCGGTCGGTCAGGTTCTCGACAGCAGACGTGAGCGAGTTCCCTCACCATCGGCACCCCTGACAAGGAGATCAAGTGTCACCCACGCCCGACCCGCAGTCCGCTGTTCCGGCGCGCGAGATTGCCTACCGAATCGTGTATGACGCCATCGCCTCCGGCCGCTACCTGCCTGGCCAGTGGATCCGGGAAGATGAAGTGACCGCAGAGGCAGGCGTGAGTAGAACCCCGCTGCGAGAAGCGCTGCAACGCCTTCAATCTGAAGGTCTGGTGCAATTGGTCCGTCATCGTGGCGCACTCGTCGTCGGTTGGACAAGTGCTGATCTCGATGATCTGTTCGACATCCGTGTGGCGCTGGAAACATACGGCGCTCGGCGAGCCGCCCAACGCCGTGGCGGCGCGCAACTCGAAAGTTTGCAGAAGCTGTGCGCTTCGATGGACGAGATACTGCCCGCAGCACAGGAACCGGAGTTGCAACAACTCGGGCATCTCTGCATCGATTTTCATCGGGGAATTCACGAGGCCGCCGACAACAGAAAGCTGCTGTCTGTGATGCCGATGGTGCTCGCCCCGCCGTTCGTCAGTGAGGCTTTTCACCATCATACACGGCTGGAGTTGGAGCAGGCGTTCGCGCACCACCGCGAACTGGTCGAGGCCATCGCGATCGGCGACGAGGACTGGGCGGAGGGAGTGATGCGTGCACACCTGCGTCACGGCAGACGATCCCTGCGGCGAATGGAACGTCACCTTCCGCTGATGACGAGTCACGATGCCGAGCCGGCGGTTACCGACACCGGCCAACCAGAGACAACGTCGAGCGATCCCGTACACGAGTGAACTTACGAGGGAAGGAAAGACATTGGGACGCATAGACGTTCACCAGCACATCGTGCCTCCAGCTTGGCACAGCGCGATGGAGGCGATGATCGGTGCGGGCACCCCTTGGCCCCAACCACCACACTGGAGCGCCTCGGCGGCGCTGACCTTCATGGACGACGCCGAAATCGACACGGGCATTCTGTCGGTCACGGCGCCCGGTGTTGTGCTCGATGGGTTCACCACAACCGATGCGCAATCCCTGGCCATCGCGGTCAACGACCAGACGGCGGAGGTGGTGAAGGACCGTCCCGACCGTTTTGGCTTCTTCGCCTCGCTCCCGCTGCCCGACGTGGACGGGGCCATCACCGAGGCGGTTCGGGCCTTCGACGAACTGTCAGCCGACGGCGTGGTGCTGCAATCCAACGTGCGCGGCCGCTATCTCGGCGATCCGTCCTTCGAACCCTTGTGGGCTGAGCTCAACGAGCGCAGCGCGGTGGTGCACATCCACCCCAACCAACCACCGCTGCCTGCTTTGGCCGGTACACCATTCCCTCTGGCCGACTTCATCTTCGACACCACGCGCAGCGCACTCGACATGGCCTTACGCGGGGTGCCCCGCCGGTATCCGCGGATGCGGGTGATCTTGTCGCACGGCGGGGGGTTCCTGCCCTACGCAGCTCACCGGTTCGCGGCTCTCGCTCCTGAACAGGTGGACGCGAATCTGACGCCCACCGACCTGATCGCTGATCTGCAGTGGTTCTACATGGACACCGCCCTCGCGTCCAGCCCGACGAGTTGGCCCGCGCTGCGCGCGTTTGCGGCCCCTGGGCATGTGGTGTACGGCAGTGACTGGCCTTTCGCCCCGCCACACGTCAGCGCTTACTTCGACAGTCACCTCGAAGAGGTGTCGTCACAGGGTGAGCTGGATGAAGCGTCTTGGGGTGCGGCGCAACGGCTCTTCCCGCGCCTGGCAGCGCGGGTGAGCACGATCTGAACGTCGCTGGTCCCGGTTGCCTGCCATCCTCTGGCGTCGTTACAGCACAGCGAAAGCTGACAAGGTCACGCCTGTTCACCGCGCATGATGTCCCATACGATCACGGCAAGTTGAAGCTCAAGACGTACGTCGGCCTTGCGCAAGTCCAGCCCGAGTAATGACTGAATTTTCGCGAGGCGGTACCCGACCGTGTTCACGTGGACTGTCAACCGATTTCCGGTCGCCGCCGCAGAGAATCCCTCGACCAGCCAGGTACGCAGCGTGGCAACGAGGTCGGTCTCTCGTTGTTCGTCATGTGACTCGAGCGGCTCGATGAGGTTCTCGGCGAATCTCCGTAATTGGTCGGGCACGGTGCTGTTGAGCAGTAGCAGCGAAGTCAGAGGCACCCTGCGCAAGTCGACCAGCCCACCAGCACCGGCTGCCAGGCGAAGTTGGGTGGTTCGGACACCGGTCTGATAGTTGACCGGGTAATCCGCGAGCCGCTCCACAGGTGGTGACAGCGCCACTGCCAGCCGGCCTCCCCCCGAGGATTCGGTGATGCGCGTGAGCGTCCGCTGCACGATCCGCAGAGGATCGCGATCGCAGGGAATCAGCATGACAACGGAACTCGCGTAGACCCCGACAAGTGTCTCCTGGCGAGGGGCCGCCTCCCGGACAGTCAGGGCCACCTGATCGAGTTTCGGTCCGAACTCCCCGGCAAAGACCGCCAACCAATGCGGTGTGGTGAGGTCATGCCCCAGAGCTTCAGCCCGCTGGATCAACATCGTTGACGGTGGGACGTCCGAAGTGCGCAGCAGGTCGACCATGAGGTCACCACAAAGGCGCTCCTGAACTTCGACGATGTGACGTTGTTTGAGTATCTCCAGGCCGACCACCAGCGCGAAGTGCTCGATCAGACGTTGTCTTCCGGCATCGGGCTCGCTCGGTTCCGTGATCACCCAGAGCCAGCCCGCCACCTCGCCGCTCAACACGATCGGGATCAACCAGGTCTCAGCCGCCTGTCTGTCGATCAGCAGAGCTTCGTAGCGGCCGGTGTCTTCCCACTTCGATCGGGTTTTCCTGTCCAACTTCGGCGGGTCGATGTACTCACCGGCTGATGCCTCGGCGAGCACCCGCTCTGCCGAATCGAGGACGGTCGCCGACGCCTGCAGCATGTCCGCAAGCGCCGCGACCAGGCCGTCCATCCCTATGTCGTTCAGCACCAATCGCATGAGCCGCCGATGCTGCTGATCGGCCCAGTCGAGCGAGGCGCGCCGCCGTCTGAGTTCATCGTTGACCGCGGACAAGTCGTTGATGGTCGCCTGCTGCGCGGCCCGCAACTGGGCGGTGCGGATCGCGTTCGCCGACTGCTCGGCGAGCAACTTGGCGAGTTCTATCTCCTCGGGCTCGTAGTCGTGCGGGTCGCGGAAGTACCCGGCGAGGATCCCGACGTTGTCCTTTCCGACCCGCAGCGGCGCAGTGAGGACGCTGCGGTAGCCCTGTGCCGCAGCGAATCTGTGTAACCTCTCGCTGTTCTCCGCGTACACGTCGGGAACAACGATCGTGGTCAGCTCCCGGTACGCTTTCGTCGCGGGCAGGTCAGCCGAGAAGTCCGCTGGATGAATCTCCAGCCATCCCTCGCTTCGCACCAGATCGAGATAGCGTTTCCGCAGACCTGACGACCCCGCGATCTGCATCACCTCATGCGTGACGTCGTCGAGCATCACCCCGCAGTAGTCGAACCCGACCAGATCGCATCCCATCTGGGCAATATCGTCGAGGACGGTCTCCAGCGGCTCCGCCGCGTTGACTGTCCGCGAGATCGCCGTGACCGCAGACATCCAGGCCCGGAGCGGATCAGACCGAACCGACATCAACCATCCTCTGTGGGCACATCAGTCCTTACGACACTACAAGATCAGAGCTCCACATAGTGCTGCGCGAGCGGCTGAACGTCGATTTTCATGTACGGGTGGGCCGGCAAGGCCGACAATTTGTCATGTAGCTCCGAAGCTGAAGCAGCTGACCATATTCCGACGTTGGACCTGGTCCCGGGGATCCTCCAAATACGTACGATGACACCCGCACGACGGTATCCGCGGGCACGTTCGGCTTCTCGGGCCATGACCGCGTCCCACTCTGCGTCAGGCACGGTCGCAGGCCGTTCGACATCGATCCGCACCAGGTATTCATTCGTCATCGGATTCCCAACTCTTCGAGCAACTCGTCGGTGTGGGCCCCGACCGCCGGAACGCTTGCGCTGTCATCGGCAGCGGTGGGGCGACTTGCGAAACGAAACGGCGCCGCCACCACGGGCACGGTCGCCCCGGACGGCAGCGTCGCTGTCGTCCAGCGATTCCCTGCCTGCAGCTGCGGATGCGCAACGACGTCCGCGACGCCGTTCATCCGGCCCCACGGCACACCCGCTGCGTCCAGCCTCTCGACCAAGGCTTTCTCGGAGATGCCGGCCACCGCTGATGCAACGGCCTTTTCCACGTCGTTCCGCCGCGCCAGGCGGCCCGCGTTGTGTCGCAGATCAGGATCGTCGCTCAATGCCGAGGCGCCGACGCACCCACACAAAGCCAACCACTGGCGATCGTTTTGTACCGCGATGTTGATGACCTTCCCGTCTTGTGTGGTGAACGGTCCGTACGGGGTGATCGTTGCGTGTCGCGTCCCCGCGGGCGGAATCTCGACTCCGGCCTCCAGGTACGCGATCAGAAGAGGGCTCATCCACTCGACCAGGACATCGAACATCGCCACGTGGACACGGTCACCCCGTCCCGTCGCGTCGCGTTGGCGCAACGCACTGAGGATCGCGGTGACCGCGTATATCCCGCCGCCGAGATCAGCCAGCGAAACGCCCGGCTTAGCGGGGCATCCGGGCTCACCGGTGTTG
Organism: Mycolicibacterium smegmatis; assembly: GCF_001457595.1. Lineage (GTDB taxonomy): Bacteria > Actinomycetota > Actinomycetes > Mycobacteriales > Mycobacteriaceae > Mycobacterium > Mycobacterium smegmatis. Next base: position 4,197,281 of record NZ_LN831039.1, read on the forward strand.
AGCGTCACCCCGGCCTCGCCTTGGACCAGCAGATCGAACGCCTTGCGTTTCTCGTAGGGGCCGTCCGGCCCGTATCCGCTGATGGCGCACCACACGAGACGCGGATTACGTTCCGCGAGTGTCGAATCGTCGACGATACGGTCAACCGCCCCGGGTGCGAGGTTCGTCAGGAAGACATCTGCGGTGTCGAGGAGTCGCAGGAGGACTTCACGTCCGGCGTCGTCCTTGAGGTCCAACGCGACGCTGCGCTTCCCGCGGTTGAGCCACACGAAGTGTGACGACATACCTTTCGCATAGGTGTCGTAGTCGCGAGCAAAGTCACCTCCTCCGGGACGCTCGATCTTGATGACGTCTGCGCCGAGGTCAGCCAGGTGACGAGAGCACAGCGGGGCCGCGACTGCCTGTTCGATTGCGACGACTCGGATTCCGTCGAGCGGTAGCGTCTGTTTCTCGATCATCAGAACCTCAACTTCGTGCCGACGGAGGGCTGCAGGTACCGGTCCGGTGCTTCCACCGAGAATCGGGCGTGGGTGGCGAGTCCGCTGCAATGCATCGGCATGATCGCCCGCACATCACGTTCCAGCAGGCCGGTGAGCGTCAGCCCGACATTGTCGGCAGGTGTGGTCGGGAAACCGAGATGGAACCCGCCCAGAACCGCGAGAACCGGACGATGCCCGCAAATTCGTCGTGCTTGATCGATGGTGTTCAGGACACCTGCGTGTGCACAGCCGGTCAGGATCACCAGCCCCTTGCCCTTGACGTCGATGATCAGACCCTGCTCGTCGTTGACCTCATCGAGACCGTAACTGCCGTCAGCTCCCACCTGGTACAGGCCAGGGGCATGGTCCTCGCTCGGCGCCTTCGGCCCTTCGAAGGAAACCTCCCGCGGGATGAAGCCCGTGGTGTATACGCCGCACCCCAGGTCGAGCGCTCCGGAGCTGAGAATTGGTCTGCCATCGCGGCGCTCAAGCGCATCGACGGTGAACGACTGGTTGTAATAGGGCGACACCCGGCCGTCGCCCATCACCGCGAACCGGGGCCGGAAGGCGTCTTCGCTCGTGGCGACCGGCAGCGTCCGGTCGAAGGCGTCGAGCAGCGGGAGTATTCCCCCGTAATGATCTGGATGCCCGTGGCTTATCACGACGGCATCGATTGCCGAGGCATCCACACCCAGAGCACTCAAGTTGTGCAGGAGCACGGAACCGGTCAGCCCCACATCGAACAGCACCGTTGTGGTGTGCCGGTCGTGGTGCGCCTCGACGAGGATGCTGATCCCGTTCTCCGCCTGCGGGGGGATGCGCTTCGGATCGAAGTGATCGACCAGACCTGTACGCACACAATGGTCACCGTGATCGGGTAGCAGCATGTCCACCCAATTCTCGACCAGAATCGTCAGCTCGACCCGGTCGGCTTGGAACGTCATCAGGGTCCCTTCGTGGTTATCTCGAACGGTTTGTAGAACAGGTGGCGCTCAACGATGCGGCTACCGAGGCCCGCCTCCGTCGTCGGCCAACCTTCGATCAGAAGATGGCAAGGGGATTGACCGGAGAGCCCACCGCTGCGGTGATCGGCAGCGGCGGGGCAACGAAGAAGAACTCGTAACGCTCCTGCTGCCTGCACACATCGGCCAGCCGTTCGAGGTCGAATATCTCGCCAATCGTCATGCCCGCGTTGGCAAGAAGAATCAGGTGCAACGGCTGGAACACCCCAGGGGTGTCATTGGGCTGAACTTCCGCACCCCAGGTGTCGGTGGCAAGAGCGGCGATCTCGTGCTCGACGAACCAATGGGCGCTGTCGACGCCGAGGCCCGGTGCGGGACCTGAGTCGTAGGCCCCCCAGGTCCCCTCGGCACGTACCTGGGCCAACTGACCTGTGCGGATGAGCACTATGTCACCACTACATATCGACACACCCTGCTGATCTGCACAGGCAGTCAGGTCCGCGCTGTTGATCGCATGGCCGGCCTCGAGCCACGGAACGTCATGGTGGCGTGCCACGTCGAGGAGGACACCGCGGCCTGCGATACCGTCGGCCACCTTGTCGATGCTGTTGGCTGTCGCGCCGCTGCTGGTCACCGACTCCAGCCCGTGCCCGTTGTACATCTGACCCCGATAGAAGATGTGCGCCAGGGCGTCCCACTGAGTACCGCACTGCAATGGCATCGATACCGCGTCATCGCAGTAACGAAGAATGTCGAGGTGGTCCTGGGCACCGAGGGCGATATCTCCGCCGTCCTGGAGCATGGAGTGGATAGGATTCGTCCTGCCGCCGAACCCGCCGGCCTGCGGACCGTCGCCGTTGAACGGCAGTGCGCAGGACACCACCGTTCCGGTCCTCACCAGTGCCGCCGCCTCGGCGATCGCGGCCGGGGTGATGAAGTTCAGTGTCCCGCGCTCGTCGTCCTCACCCCACCTCCCCCAGTTGCGGTACTTGAGGCAGAGTTCGTCCACAAGTTTCACGGCATCGCCGCCGAGATCTGCTGTAGAGGTATGAAGTTGGGTCATGTCCGTCTCCTTTGCACAGTTGAAGGTGGGAAAACTGTTCTGTCAGCCTCGGATCGCAGACATCGAGTCGCGACCTGACCGGTTGCGCTTGCGCGCCTCGATCTCCGCATCGAGCGTTTCGAGGTTTTTCCCTCGGGTCTCGAACCCCAGGAGCAGGAAGGCGCATCCGCACAGGAGGTACCAGACCGCGAAGTAGGCGAACGCCGGGAGGAGGTCCGTTGTCGGCGCGTCAGGTTTCACCAAGTTGTCCGAGCCGACGATCAAACCCAGTCCGAGCGGGCCGACGACCTTTCCGAGGCCGCCTGCGCCGTAGGCGAATCCCATGCCGGTGGCCCGCAATCGGCTGGGCCACACCTCAGCTGAGTAGGGGCCGACGACGGCGAAGCCACCTTCGGCGAAGAAGTAGACGGCGATCATCACGACAAGAAACACGGCCACTCCCCCGATGTATGCGTCGCCCGCCACGGCGGCGAGGATGACGAGCCCGGCCGCCGAGAAGGCAGCGAGCGCACCGGTGAACCGACGCCCCCTGCTCTCGGAGAGGTGAGACAGGAAGAGGCGACCTGCCAGCGCTCCCATCGTGACGAACACCATGTACAGACCCGCTTGAGCCGGGTCGATCCCGAGCGTCATGACAAGAAGCGTTGGTGCCCATAGCGCGATGCCGTAGACGCCCGTCTGGGCACCCAGATTGGTGACGGTCGACAGCAGCAGGCTACGCGGGTATGCGAGCAGTTCTCGGACACTGGAACCGGCGGGGTCGTCGACTGCGTGTTCGCTGTCATCGTCGCTGCTCGCGAGCGGAAGTGATGCCGGGTCGACCTGCAGAGCCCAGCCGACTGCCTTACGGGCGTCCTCGAAACGCCGTCTACGGAGCAGGAACCGGGGAGATTCGGGAACGGTGAACCGCGCCAGCAGAAGCAGGAGACCGGATGCTCCTGTGAGGAGCAGGATTCCGCGCCAGCCGATCAGGTCCGAAAGCAGCCACACCATCAAGGAGCCCACGAGGAAACCGAGTGGTACCGCTGCGGTCACGTAACCCGTTACACGCCCCCGCTTGCTGGTGGGCATGAACTCCTGGACCATCGGCAGATCCACCACGTAGAGCCCCCCGGCACCGAAGCCGACGACGACCCGGAGTACGGCAAGATAAACCCATCCGAGAGAGGCGTCTTCAGGAGTGAATGCCATCGCGGCGGTCGCGGCGGTGAACACCGTGATCGTGGTGAGAAACACCGGCCTTCGACCGATGCGGTCGGCCAGGCGGCCGAAGAATACCGCACCGACAACGGCGCCCAGTCCGGACGACAGCAAGATCACCGAGGACTGTCCGAAGGTGAGCTGCCACGACGTCGAGACGAAAGTGACGATGAATCCGATGAGAAAATAGTCGAGAAACTCCAGGCATATCGCCGAGGTGGCGATGTATGCCAACCCCTTCTGTCGCCGGGTCAGCCTTTCACATGTGTCGAGCGCATCAATCGTTCCCACAAGCGTTTTCGCCTCTCTTCTACGACCCGCTGCCCTGTGTGCGCGGTCCGTGTCTGCGCTCAATTGTGATGAGGAGCACTTGAGCAGACCATGGGAAGGAACACCGCGTTTGGGTCGATTCTTTGTGTGCAAACACAACCAAACCGGTTGCTCTGATCACCGAACTCAGAGAGATCTCCTTCAAGCCTTGCCGGCGGTGGGACGTCTCCGCAGCCGAGGTCGCCACCCTCCAGCTCAAGCACTCGGCCGAACAACATCCGCTCGCAGATGAAGTCATCGAACTTGGCCGGAGTCGGCAGATTCTTGCCGGGTGATCCGCCCCGGCATGTCGGGAGGTTCTCTTATCTGAGTGCCTCCTCGGCATGAGGGTGCCGTTGGCGGTGGTAGTAGAGCGCTTCGGCCCGATCGGGGGTCAGGTCCTGGCAGTAGCCGTTGGGTCGCTGACGGTTGTAGAAGGCCACCCATTCGGCGGTCCCCAGCGCCAGTTCGGTGGCACCGGGATAGAGCGGCTGGCGGTCGATGAGTTCGGTCTTGTAGCTGCTGTTCACCGATTCGGCCAGAGCATTATCGAAACTATCCCCGACGGATCCGACTGAAGGCAGGATCCCCTCAGCGGCCAGACGTTCGGTGAACGCGACCGCGGTGTATTGCGAGCCCGCGTCGCTGTGGTGGATAAGTGAATCCAAAGATGCTGCACCCGAACGCTTTCTGGTGTCGATAGCGTGGTCGATCGCATCGGTCACCAGCTTCTGGGTCATCTCGGTAGCCACCTTCCAACCCACGATCTTGCGGGCATAGACATCGGTGACGAACGCCGTGTAGGCCCAGCCGGCACGAGTCCGGCAGTAGGTGAAATCGGCCACCCACAATCGGTCAGGCGCACCGGCGACGAAATTACGCCGGACCCGATCCGGGGCTCGCGTCGCTGCCGGATCGGCGACGGTGGTGCGCACCCGCCGGCGCTTGCACGCACCCCGCCAACCCATCTCCCGCATGACCCGTTCCACGACACAGCGCGATACGTCGATACCATTGGTGCGCAATACAATCCATGTCTTACGAGCGCCCAGGACTCGGTACAGACTCTGCGATTGGCGAAGCTGCCAGATCGCATCGATCACCTGCGCATCGGCCCAGTCGGCTTTCGAGGGGCCCTGACGGGCGCGGTGGGCGTAATACGTCGACGGGGCGATCGTGACGCCGTACTCGGAAAGCACAGCGCACATCGACTCGACACCCCACTTGAGACCATCAACGCCCACCCGCATGTGCTGGTGGGCGCTGATGAACTCCACGACTACTGAGAGGGCCGGTCGAGCTCGGCGGCGAAGAAAACCGAGGCCGCCTTCAAGATCGCGTTGGCCCGCTTGAGTTCGGCATTCTCCCGGCGCAGCTTGCGCAGGACCTCGGATTCCTCGCTGGTCTGCCCCGCCCGAGAGCCGGCGTCGATCTCAGCCTGGCGGACCCATTTGCGCACCGTTTCGGCAGTACCGACGCCCAGCAGGTCAGCAACCCGGCCCATCGCCTCCCACTCCGAAACTGTCTCGCTGCGCAGATCGGCCACCATCTGCACCGCCCGCACCTTCAGCTCGTCTGGATACCGCCTCGATGACTTCGATCCCACGTGCCCATCCTTCCCAACGGAAGAACTCTCCAGACACGCCGGGGCGGATCAGGGAGTCACAGCCACCGGGCAATCCAATCCACGTTCGGGATGGTCCCAATCAGCGGGTGTACCCAGGCCGGCGAGGTTCGTATCTCTCAGTGCCGACAGGTAGGCGCGGCGAAGCGAGTTGTTGGATGCGAGCAGACACTTCAGCACGGCAGCGGACGGTGCCCACCCGACGAACCGATCCGGGTGCTCGCCAATCAGAGCGGTGAACACGATCGCACCACCCGGACTGTGCCGAGACATCCCTGAGGCCAGCAGCAGCAGGCGCGTTTGCCACCATTGTTGTCCGTCGCCCAGGTTGACGACGACGACCTGGCTTGCTGTTCCGGCCTTCAGTGCTTGAAGAGTGCTCTCACCGGAGGGATCGATGATCGGCGACCCCGGCGGAGTCCCGAGGTTCCCGGAGATCTCTATTCTCGCCGCCGCCCCCGCCGATTGCACCGCATTCCTCACCGCCGCAAAGCTCACCTGCACGCCGGCCGCTTTGATCGAAGTAACTCGTTCGAGGATGAGCGCGAGGACGGGGATGACCCCAAGACCTACGACGACAAGGGCAACGAGCGGGGAAATCCTGTTGTCGCCGAGCTACCCAGCGCGACGCACTGGTCGTCGGTTACGCAGCCCCTCGGACAGCGCACGGGCGAGTGCCCTGGACGCGGTCTGCAGCGTGTTGCCGTAGCTGACACCACATTGCCGAGTGGCTTCCTCGTTCATCACCGCTCACAACGCAGTTCGCGCACCGGCAGGTCAATCAACATCGATACCGAGAAAGCGTGATTTCCCCGCTGCGACATAATCGCCTCCTGCTGACGTGCTGGCCTACCGGTGAGAACGTTGCGGCTCGAATCGACGTTCTGATGGGTTGACGGCTCCACGGAAAGGACGTGCCTAATGTCGGAGACACTGCCGAAGTCACCAAGGGTGAGCTTCTAGAGGTGCAGTACGGTGACTGTCCGGCCAGAGTGTCGCGACACCTATCTCAACGAGCTACTCACAGGCCAGGGCGCTTCCGGGTTGCCTGCTGCTCAAGGTGGGTGCATCTGCATCGCTGGTCAGAGAGCGCTGTCCATTCCGCCATCGACCGCTCGGATCACCGCAGCTTCATTGCTCGCAACTGGCGGCGGGACTTGATGGCCAGTTTGGCGTAGACGTTGCTCAAGTGCCACTCGACGGTGTGCGCACTGATGAATAACTGCGATCCGATCTCGGTGTTGGTCAGTCCGGCTGCCGCCAACTGGGCAACCTGCGTTTCCTGCGGGGTCAGCGCCGTCCCAGTGCGCTTGCGTTTGACGGTCTTCTCCCCCAGGGGAATCAGTTCACGGGCGGCTCGATCGGCGAAGGCGTTAACCCCAAATCCTTGCAACATTTCGTGAGCGAGGCGTAGGTGGTGGCGAGCATCGTTGCGGCGGTTCATCCGCCGGAGCCATTCTCCATAGAGCAGGTGGGCGCGTGCCAGCTGAACCTTTACTCGGCTGCGACCCAAGTGGCCGATCGCGTCGAGATAGAGAGGTTCCGCGGCGTCGTCAGCGGCCAGTAGCGCGGCACTGCGCGCAGCGATGCCCAGCCCCCACGGGGTAGATGCAGCACCAATTCGAAGCTTGAGTTTGTTGAGCGCGTCGGCGGCGAGGTCGTCGCGGCCCGCACGCACGGCGCATTCGACCAGCTCGCTGAGGTTCCAGCCGACAATCCCCAGATCGTCGTATTCGCAGGCGGGTTGCAACGCCTCCATGGCGACGTCGTATCGGCCCAAGCCGTTGTTGAGCACACCGTTGGCGTAGGCGGCGAGGGCGATCACTCGGCCCTCACCGCGCTGCAGACCATCGCGAAGAGCCGCCGCTGCCATCGCGGTCGTCTCGCCGTCGTTGCCGGCCCATGACGCCAACGTCAGCTTGTGGTACCGCAGCGGCGCATGCCCGATGGCCGAGGAAATGTCGTCCGCTTCGGCGATCAGCAGCCGGGCGCCGGCCAGGTCGCCGGCCATCACGAGTGCACCGGCTCGGCTGACCAACGCTGTGGGAAGGATCTGCAGCGCGGCTGTCTCGGTCGCGAGGTGCACAGCGACCTCCGAGAGTCGCTCCCACGCTTCGTCATCCCATGTCTCGTGAAGGGAAACCTCCAGGGCCAATGGAAAGGCCTCCCATTGCCAGCCGTGTTCGGTGACGGAGGCGACGGCTGTGCGAATTGCGGCGATCCCGCCCGCGATGTCAGGACTCACTCTGCGCGCCAATCCCCTGGCGAGCAGTCCTACCGGCCGGCGCCCGCGGCCATCGTCGCGGAGATGCAATATGGCGGAGGCCATTTGCTCCAGGGCGGTGGAATCAGCCAAGCGCCCGGCATATATCAGGCCACATATTGCCTCCAGATATGCTTGATCGGCTTCGGCGGGATCAAGTGGCCTCAGTCGAGCCGCCGCCTTGGACATCGTGGCGGCGTGGTCGGCCAGCGGGGGTCCCGACGGGTCGGTGCGACGGCGGTGAAACGCCAGTTGCGTCTCAAGATGCAGGCGCCGGGCCTCGTCGAGATCGTCGAGTGGTGACAGTGACGCGGCGGTCACCAACTCGGTGGCGGCATTGAAGTCTGCGGCGCGCCGTTTGGCGTGCGCTGCTTCCAGGGCGCGCTGCCCGCGCCGAACCGGATCCCTTGTCAACTCGAACGCCTGGGTGAGAAATGCTGCGGCGGCGGCGATGCCGCCGCGCTGGTGAGCGCGGGTAGCGGCCTGTTCCAGTTCGTCGGCCACCGACTCGTCGGGCCCTGTGGAGGCGAATGCGCGATGCCATGCGCGGCGGTCGGGATCTTCGGATGGGTCGATGCTCTTTGCAAGGGCCGCGTGCACCCGATGGCGTTGGTCGGCGTCTGCGTCGGCGTAGGCCACCGAGCGCACCAGCGGATGACCAAACCGCACACGGGTATCGATATTGATCAGTCGCGCCGACCGCAAGGAAGCCAACGCCGATGCCGCGATGCCGAGGGACTCGGCCGCGCGGGAAAGCAGCGCGGGATCACCGACCGGTTCAGCAGCAGCCAGCGTCAGCAACAGCCGGGCATCGTCCCCCAGAGTCAAGATGCGCTGCAGGTAACGAGCCTCGATACTTTCCTCCACCGGATATGCGTCCGGTCTGTGGTATCCGCCCGCCAGATCGGCGGGTCCCAGATCGCGCAGTATTTCCAACAATGCCAACGGATTGCCGCGCGTCTCGGCGACGATACGGTCTCGCACTCTCGGGTCGATACGCCCCAGAACCGCACCGTCGAGCAGTTCACGCGCGTCCGGCACCGATAGCCCTGATATCACAAGCTCTGGAAAGCCCCGCAGCTCAGTGATTTTCTCACGGCACGCGAAGACGATCATCACGCGTTCGGCCAACAGACGTCTTGCGACAAAACTCAGTGTTTGCGCTGACACCTGATCGAGCCACTGAGCGTCATCGACGACACATAACACCGGGCGGTCTTCCGATGCCGTGGCGATCAGGCCCAATACAGCCAGTCCGACCAGAAATCGATCTGGCGCGGGGCCCGAAGCCTGCCCGAACGCTGTGGCCAGCGCCTGCCGCTGCGGGACCGGTAGTTCCTCGACTGGCTCTCCCCACAGAACAGCGATGAGCCGATGCACACCGGCAAACGGCAGTTCCATATCGGACTCCACGCCTGCGGTGCGCAGCACTCTGAACTCAGATGCGACCGCGTCTGACAGGTGATCGATGAGCGCGGTCTTGCCGATGCCCGCCTCCCCGCGCAGCACGACCACCGCGCTGTGACCGGCACGGCTTGACGCCACGAGCTTGCTCAGGGCGGCCAACTCCGTGGTCCTGCCCCGCAACACGGTCTCACTCACCAGACGCCACGATCACACGGCATCACTGCGGGTAGCCGAACCAGATGACACCGCCACACCGCCAACCCTACGGTCGCCTGCGCCTTCGCGGGCTCGTACCGCACCTCGCACGCCGTCGAGTCAGCCGACACCGCCGCCGGAGGCCAGGGATCGGCCCCAGAACCCAGGGGGTTTCCGGGGGGCGCAGCGGCGTCCGAAATGGCAGCGTTGAACTGTGTCCACCGTCGAGCTCAAACCTCTCACCTCGGGGTTCGCCGCGACCCGCGCTGGGTCCGCCGACACCCTGCCGCCGCTGCCCTACCTTGAAGCGACGGCCGCGCCGACACCCCGATGGCCCAGCGTGCCGATACACCCCAGCAGGCGAGGCCGCAGCGTGCAGGGCCCGGACGGCGCAACCTCATGAACATCACCCCCACCACTACTACTCCGGCCACAGTTCGCGGAAACGGCCGTATCGCTCTGATCACAGGCGCCAGCCGCGGTATCGGCGCCGCCAGCGCGGCGTTGTTCGGCCAACGTGGCTATCGGGTCGCTGTCCATCACGAACACAACGCCATCGAAGCCCATCACGTAGCCGACGCCATCAACGATCACGGCGGCGACGCCCTTGTCGTGCAAGCTGATCTCACTCGCGCCGAAGATGTCGCCGAGATGACCGACGCGATCACCCACCACTGGGGTCCCGTTGAGGTGCTGATCATGACGGACGACGACCATACGAGCGCACTTCCTTCGCCGCTCTGAGCATCGATCGACTCGAACATGCTGTCGCTCAAGAACTTCGGGCAGCGTTCCTGGTCACCAAAGCAGTCATTCCTGCCATGATCGCTGGTGATTACGGCCGGCTCGTCTATCTGAGCGTCGCGCATTCCCGCCTCCCGCAAGACAAGCGGATCGTCGAAGGCACAGCGAAAGCCGCGCTCGATCAATTCGTCCGCTACCTCGCTCAAGAACTTGCCCCGCACGGGATCCCCGCCAACCTCGTCGCGCCGGGCAACGTCGCCGGTGTCGATGCAGGCCGCGAGGCGTGGACCGACGACGAACTCTGGGTCCTGGGAACGGCCAACACCCCGGCCCGGTTGGTACTGCCCGGTGATGTCGCCCGCACGGTCGAGTTCTTCGCCAGCGACGACTGTGTCATCACCACCGGTCACTATGCGCCAGTCAACGCAGGACTCGCCGTCCGGTGAACTCCACCCGCGCTGTCTTGCAACCAAAACCGGCGACTCACCGACTCGCCCATACGAAAGGTTCTCGACAACCATGATCGCATCGACGAAGAAGATCACCATCGTCGGAGCCACCGGCCTGATCGGACGGCAACTGACCCCGCTGCTTCGCGAAGCCGGACATGACGTAACCGAGGCCTCCCGCGCCTCTGGCACCGACCTCGTGACCGGCGAGGGCCTCGATGTCGCACTGACTGACGCCGACGTCGTGGTCGACGTGATCAACTCCGCGACCCCCGACGATTCTGCAGAGAAGTTCTTCAAGCAGACCTCGGCCAACCTGTCAGCCGCCGCGGCCCAGGCCGGCGTCGGCCACTACGTCGTACTGTCGATCGTCGGCGTCGACGCAATGGCGGCCAACGCCGGCTACATCCGCGGGAAGTTGGCCCAAGAGAGCGCCGCCGCCAAGTCAGGAATCCCCTGGACCGTCGTACGCGCCACTCAATTCCACGAACTGGCCGAACCGATCACCGAATCCTTGATAACCGGGGAGCAGGTACGCGCCCCCAAAGCACTCATCCAGACAATCGACTCCAAGGAAGTCACGGCGATCCTTGCCAGAATCGCGACCGGTTCGCCATTCAACGCGATCCACAATCTCGGCGGCCCACAGAAGATGACCTTCGCCGACATGGCCCGCGCCGTTCTGGTCCATCAGAGCCGTGAACTCGAAGTCATCGATGACCCTGCGGCGACGTACCAGGGCCTGCCGGTCGACAACACCACACTCGTCACCGACGACGAAGCAGAACTCGGCACCACTCGACTATCCGACTGGCTGGCGCTCCACTGACCGGGCACCCCACCTTCACCATCCCGCCGGGGTCGCCAGAAGCTCAACGCAAGCCGGCTTTCCCTTGCCGTTCGCAGATTGTCACTTCGACGGTGACCGACGAGTCACTACGGTGTCGAAAGACATACGGATGACAGTCCGCTTGAGAAAACAACACTCAATTTGAGAGTCGACAAGCTGCATCCTCCGATGTCAGTCGACTATCGGGCCCAATATGCCCTCTAAACCTGACGAATCCCAATTTCGTGTCACAAGTCGAACAACCGGTCTTTGATGGACCGCAACGCCGGGATTTTCGGCTTGAGCTTGCAGTGGAGGCTTGACAGCACCCGTGTAGACGCCCTTATGATCTGGACAACAGTTAATTGTTAACACTGGGGGTGGATGTGGCAGCCGGCGCTCTTCGGGCGGCTCAGCGTCTCAGGTTGAAGGACGACGTACTGGCGGTCTTGCGTGACGCCATCATCGCCGGCAAGTTCGCCCCCGGGGAGCGTCTGAACGAGAAAGACCTTGCCGAGCAGTTGGGCACCAGTCGGGGTCCCATTCGAGATTCGTTGGCCGCGTTGGCACATGAGGGTTTGGTGGTCCATGAACCGCACAAGGGCGCTCGTGTCCCACTGCTCGACAAGGCGGACATCGAGGACGTCTACACCTTGAGGGTGGCCTTGGAAACCCTGGCTGCTCGCACGGCCGTCGAACGTGCCCGGGCCGCTGACTTCGACGCACTCGACCATGCCCTATCCGACCTTGCAAAGGCCTTCGAGAAGGGAGATCGGCGAGGTATCACCGACGCGGATCTCCGATTTCACGATGCGTTTTATCAAGCGGCCCACCATGATCGACTCAGCGTGGCGTGGCGCACGGTGCGGTCGCAGGTGGCATTGTGCCTGTTCTCTCGCAACACGGTGTCGGCGACAAGTCGCGAGATCGTCGTCGACGAGCACGTGCACCTCCTCGACCTACTGCGAACCCGAAGCGAGTCAGCACTGGTCGACGCCGTTCGGGCGCACATCGAAACTGCTTATCAGCGCCTCGTGGCGTCATACGACTGACCCTCTCGCAGTCCCGTGGTAAGGCGCCCGACTCGATCGTGATCCCTTTATCGAAAGGTTGTTAACAATGAACCGTATGCAATCATCGCGGAAGGCCGGGTTGGCGAGCCTGGTCGGCACCACCATCGAGTGGTACGACTTCCAGATCTACGGGCTGAGTGCGGCAGTGGTGTTCAGCACTGTGTTCTTTCCCGAGGTCAGCACCCTTGCCGGCACGTTGGCATCGTTCGCGGTGTTCGCGCTGGGATTCCTCGCTCGCCCTCTGGGCGGAATCATCTTCGGCCACTTCGGTGACCGCGCAGGACGTAAGCAGATCCTTCTGATCACCCTGTTGTTGATGGGTATCAGTACCTTTGCGGTGGGCGTGATCCCGTCATACGAGACCATCGGGGCCTGGGCTCCCATACTCTTGGTGGCGATGCGGTTGCTGGGAGGGATCGCACTCGGCGGCGAGTGGGGCGGCGCTGTCCTGCTGAGTGTCGAACACGCACCACCGGGTAAGCGCGGATTCTACGGTGCGCTACCACAGGTCGGGTCACCCGCCGGTTTCCTCCTCGCCACCACGGTTTTCGCGATCGTCACCGCCGCCACCGGCGATGCGTTCGAAACGTGGGGTTGGCGAATCCCGTTCCTGCTCAGTGGAGTTCTCGTCGCAGTGGGTCTCTTCATCCGACTCGCGGTGCCGGAAACCCCGGTGTTCGCCGAGATACGCGAGAAGGTTCAGCACACTGCATCGGCGCCGTTGATCGAGGTACTGCGCAACCATCCGAAAACGGTGATGCTCGGCATCGGGGCATTCGCGGTCTCCAGTGGCGGGTATTACGTATACGCCACCTACATGGTGGCCTACGGCAAGAACGATCTCGGAATCTCGGCCACCACGATGCTCATCGGCGGCATCGTCTTCGCGTGCTGTGCGATCGTCGGTAACTTGACCTCGGCGTCGGTGTCCGACCGAATCGGTCGGCGACCCGTCTTCCTCACGATGGCGCTGTTCACGATTCTCTACGCGTTCCCCCTGTTCTGGCTGGTGGAGACCGAGGTGGCGGTACTCATCTGGATCGCCCAGGGGATCGGGGGGTTTGCCAACGGTTCGCTGTACGGGCTGATGGGATCGCTGAGCGCGGAAATGTTCGAGCCGCATATTCGGTACACCGGAGCCTCACTCGGACAACAGGTGTCGGCAGGACTGGTCGGTGGGACGACCCCGATGATCGTGACGGCGATGGTTGCCTCAGCGGGACATTCATGGCCCGCGCCGGCGTGGTTGGCGCTGCTGGCGGCGGTGAGTCTCCTGTGCGTCCTCGTGCTTCCTGAGACGTACAACAAGCCGATCGTCGCCGTCGAGAAGGGCGACGCGACATCGTCGGAAGCTGCCCGTACGTGAAGGCTTTGCCACACCAAACGAAACACACCCGTCAACAACACTATTGAGAGGTAATTCAGGTGGTCTTCATCCTTGATCCGAAACCCGACCTGCTGACGTTCGACTGTTATGGGACGCTCATCGACTGGGATTCCGCGTTGCGCGTATATATGGCCGATCTGCTCAGACGGAAGAACTTGTCTGTTGAGCCCGACCAGTTCTACCACCGGTGGTACTACAGCCACGCGTTGCGACTGCTGCAGGGCCCGTTCCTGATCTACCGTGAACTGCTCAAGCAGAGCATTCAGGCCGCGCTGCATGAGTACGGCGCCGACGTGGACCATTCAGACGGCGCCGATTGCGGCGACGCAATGGCGGAAGCCGAACCCTTTCCCGACACCGTCGACGTACTGCGTCAACTCGCGAAGACGTACCGCCTTGCGATCATCAGCAACAGCCAGGACGACATCGTCTGCCGCGCTGTCGACCGCATGCACAACCTGTTCAGCGTGGTCATCACGGCCGAGACAACCCGTGCCTACAAACCGGATTCGGCGTTGTTCGAACTCGTCCTGGAAAGGGCCGCAGTGCCGGTCGAACGAACGGTGCACATCGCGCAGTCACAGTACGTCGATCTCCCGCGCAGCGTCCCGATGGGTTTCCGCACGATTTGGATCAACCGAAACTCGCAAACCCTCAACGACGGCACGCCGGCGCCCGACGAGATCCTGCCCGATCTCCGGGGCCTGCCTGCGCTGCTGAACGCCTGACACCCGAACCACGTTCATCACACAAGGAGACCACATGCACTCGGCCAGTACAGAGGCCACGAATCCACTCGACGACCTGGACATCAGTTCCTCGCCGGGACAGGAAAAGTCGCTTGCCACCGCGACAGCGCGTCCAGTCGGCGATGGAACTGACTTCTCGCACGGTGACGTGGGCGCCTTCCTCCCGGCCCCGGGAGCATTCGATCTGTACCGAGAAGCCTTCGCCGACGGGCGACGCTACGCCTACTCGCCTTATCGCGGTCATGACGACGTGCGCGAACACGTCGCCCACCATGTCGGTGAGTTCACCGGGCGCCCAGTGGACCCATCACGCGAAATCATCGTCACACCCGGAACCCAAGGTGCGCTTTTCGTAGCACTGTCGTCGTTGGTGGAACCCGGCGATAAGGTGGCTGTCGTCGTTCCGGATTACTTCGCCAACAGCCGCATCGTCACCTATCTGAGAGCCCAGACCGTCCCCGTGACGCTGGATTATCAGGACCCGTCACGCGCCGCCGAGCTCGACCTCGTCAAGCTGGCCTACGCCTTCGCGTCCGGTTGCAAACTGCTCGTTCTGTCGAACCCCAACAATCCCACGGGCGTTGTCTACACCTCCGACCAGATTCACCAGATCGCGGCGCTGGCAGAAAGATACGGCGCATTCATCGTGGTGGATCAGTTGTACTCCCGGCTCGTGTACCCGGGCACTTCATTCACCCACCTTCGCACGACCGCAATTGCCGACGAACACTGTCTCACCCTGCTGGGCCCCTCGAAAACGGAGTCACTCAGCGGGTTTCGGGTGGGGGTGGCTGTCGGCGCGCCCCATGTCATCGACAGGATGGAAAAGTTGCAGGCGTTGGCATCATTGCGTGCCCCGGGGTACAGCCAGACGGTCCTCCGCTGCTGGTTCGCCGAACCGCCCGGCTGGCTCGAGCACCGCATCAAGGAGCATCAGAACATCCGTGACGACCTTCATGCACGGTTCGAGGCAACCAATGGCGTCTCGATCCGCCGCACCGAGGGCGGCAGCTATATATTCCCGCAACTACCGGCCTTGCGTGTGCCACCAGCCGAATTCCGGAACATACTGCGCTCCGACCACGGAATCACCGTCACCCCAGGCAGCGAGTTCGGCCCCGGTCACGACCGCAGTATCCGGTTGAACTTCTCCCAACAACGCGACAACGCGCTGGCGGCGGCATCGGTCATCTGCGATCTGGCAACGGAATTGTCGGAATGAATGAAACAAGGACGAGTCCAGTGCCGCAGGGTGACTACCGGTCTGCCGTTCGACATGAAACGGTGATCTACACGGCCGGGATGACACCGCGGGACAACGGCGAATTGATCGACATCGGTGTCGTCGGTGCCAACATCGACGTCGACCGGGCTCGCAGCGCGGCGCGACATGCTGCCACGAACGCTGCCTTCGCCGCAGAATCGGGCCTCTTGCCAGGTGAGGCGATCGCCCAGGTGCTCCGAATGACCGTATTCGTCGCGTCGGTCCCCACCTTCACCGAGCACTCGCGTGTCGCCGACGCGGCGTCTGAGGTGCTTCGAGGACGCTACGGCGACGAAGCGCTGGGGGCACGCACGGCGGTCGGGGTCGCCTGTCTTCCCGGAGGCGCGCCGGTCGAGATCGAACTCACCGTTGGGATCGGCGTGGCGGATCGGCGCGCATCGACCTGATGAGTCAGTCCACGAGATCCATCGAGCAGACTTTGGCAAGGGCCTCTGCGAACCGTTTCAACGCCTGGACCACCATCGATCATGAGGCTGTGGCGCGGTAC
Organism: Mycolicibacterium smegmatis; assembly: GCF_001457595.1. Taxonomy (GTDB): domain Bacteria; phylum Actinomycetota; class Actinomycetes; order Mycobacteriales; family Mycobacteriaceae; genus Mycobacterium; species Mycobacterium smegmatis. Next base: position 4,213,786 of record NZ_LN831039.1, read on the forward strand.
GAGAGAGCGCGGGGCGCGAGCGCTGAACGGGCGCGCATCCTTGAGGGAATACCTTGCGGCGTCAAGGACAACATCGACGTCGCGGGATTGCCCACGGCGGATGGATCGGCCTATCCGGCGGTGGTGCCGACGCGCGATGCTCAAGTGGTCCTTGCTCTGCGCGCAGCCGGGGCAGTCATCGTCGGCAAGAACGCGATGCATGAAATCGCCTACGGGGCCACCGGAATGGTATCGGCCACTGCGCCGGTGGTGAACCCGCGCAGTGCCGAGCATATGCCGGGCGGGTCTAGTAGTGGATCTGCCGCCGCAGTAGCGGCGGGCGATGTGCCCTTCGCTATCGGGACCGACACCGGAGGATCCGTCCGGGTACCCGCGGCGTTGTGCGGCGTCGTCGGACTACGACCCACGACTGGCCGGCTGCAATCCTCCGGGGTCCAGCCGTTGTCGCCGACGCTCGACACCGTCGGAGTCCTCGCTGCGTCCGTGGGCATCGCTCGCGCCGTCTGGCATGCCATCAGCGGTACGCCATACAGATCGCCGGAGACCGACGATGCTGCCCTCACGATCGGTGTGGTCGCTGACGATTACTTTGTTCCCGAGAGTACGGCCATCACTGAGGCAGTGAGCAATGCGTCCGCTTCGCTTGAACAGCACGGCGCCAAAGTCAGGCCCGTTCGGCTGGGCTGGCCTGAGGCTGCGGTCCCCGTCTACGCGCATATCGTCGGGTGCGAGGCAGCGTTGACCCACCGGAAGCGGTTGTCCGAAAATCCGCCCTTGTTCCAATCCGAGACTCGCCGCCGATTGGCGGCAGGAGCGCGAACAACCCCTCATATGTACGTTGAGGCCCTTCGGCACCGGGCTCGGATCGCTTATGACCTGCTCCGTGTGTTCGACCATTGCGATGTGTTGATCAGCCCCACCACTGCGATCCTCGGACCCCGTCGTGATCGGAAAACCGCAGAAGTGGGAGGGCAGTCTGTCGATGTGGGTCGGGCGCTCGTCGCGTACACCACGCCGTGGAGTCTGACAGGTGCTCCGGCCCTGGCTGTTCCAGTCGGGGCCGATCAGCACGGCCGACCCTTGTCGGTCCAACTCGTCGGTAAGCCCGGTTGTGAAACCCGCGTACTCGAGGCGGGGTCCATCGTCGAGGCACAACACAGATCCGCCGCGGGATTGCGGTAGCACGAGCGACAACCATCGAACTGCTGCCCGCGGGTCGGTTCCCTGCCGGGATGGCTGTTTCGTCGTCTGCAGTTTCTCACACAGCTTCTCAACAAACCGGTGGGTAAACGCACGGTGTCGGAAGCAGGCTTGGATACCGAAAAGAATGTCGGCCTGCTGCGACAGCGATAAGGCGATCCGCGCCCTGACGAAGTTCAACGAGGCGGCAGCGCAGGCGAGGTCGGATTGTGTTCGTAGGATCCGCCTCTACGTTTGGATCAGACACCCCGAAAGCTCAGGGCTGACAGTCAGATGTGCAGAAGGTTCTGGGCATTCCGATGTGCGATGGATGCGCGTTGATCCTCGCTCAATTCTGCCGATTCGAGAAACTCCGACACACTCTCACTTTCGACGTAGGGGTAATCCTCAGAGTAGATGATCCGCTCGTGGCCGAGTTCGGCGAGGATGAACTTCAACCGATTCTGGTTGAACATGCCCGACGGCGTAATCCACACATGGTCGCGATAGTACTGGCTGATAGGACGGTCGAGGTGGTGGCACCAAGCGAATACCTCATCGAGCCGATCGAGCCAACCCGCGACAAATTCGCCCCAATGACCGCTCAGCATTTTCAGATTCGGATGGCGATCAAGCGCACCGGATAGAATCATCCGAATCGTGTGGATCCCTGCCTCGGCATGCCAACCGAAGCCGGGACCCGCGAACACCCATTGCACTGCGCCGGGCCAGTTGCCCGCGTAGTAGGCGTTGGACACCGACGCAGGCGGTAGTCCCGGATGAAGGTATATGGGTCGGTCAACTTCTTCAGCTGCAGACAGCACCGGCTCGTATCGATCGTCATCAAGGAACGTTCCAGCACACGTACCCATCACTAGCGTGCCCACAAAGCCCAATTCATTCACGCAACGCCTCATTTCGTCAGCAGCTGCGTGTGGATCATGCAAGGGGATGGTCGCAAACCCGCGAAATCGCGTAGGATGCTCTGAAATATCTTGTGCTAGCGCATCGTTCGCAGTGCGACATAGTTCAGTCGCCTCATGGTGGTTCAGGCTGCCGGGATTGTTCGCACCATGTGACACCACCTGAACGTCGATGCCGACTCGGTCCATATGCGTCAAACGCCTTCCACCCAACCGCTCCGAGGAGTCGCGATCTGGCATGAAGTGCTGTAAAAGAGCTTCATAACTATCGTCCATCGCGATCGGCGGTGGGCCTCCAAGCTGTTGTACTCGCGCCATCGCGCCAGGGTGATGAAAGTGTTCTTCGACAGTGATGATCTTCATCAGTTTCCTAAGTACTCGATGTGCCGGCCCTGGGGGCCGGCACCGGTCGTTCGTCCTAATGCGCCGCAACTGCATATCTTGTCGACCCGGATCGACAAGAGAAATGGCCGAGAGCGCGGTGTCTGGCCGGCTCTTGCCTAGCCCCTGCCTTCAACTGGGTTGCAACCGTCGAAATGTTCACCATCGTTGGGCAGGCCAAGTGGTCGAGGTGTGCTTACATCGCAACGATGAATAGCAGATGACGATGTTGTTGCGACGCCTCGGCAGCGATGCTCGGGCTGATCGTCTCGAGCTGCCTCCCCGGGTAGAGTCATTCGCACTCTTGCCTTTTCGAATTGTGTTCGCTCGATACATGTTCAACTCGTAAGGCCCATCAAGACTATCCGTAATACGAACGGAGCCATTCAGATTCACGAGAAGTCGAGGACGATGCGCCCGCGCAGACCGCCGGCCTCGAGCATGCGGTGTGCCTTCGGGGCCTGCTCGGCGGGCAGTACGTCGGCCACGCGAAGTGTCAGCACGCCCATCTCAGCCTGACGGCTCAACGTCGTGAGCCCCTCGGTATCGGTGATGCGATCAGGCACCATCACCGGAACCACCCGGACACCACGCTCCCCCGGCCCCTCCCACCCGCGCAACTCGACCAGCATGCCACCATCAGCGATCGCACCGAGCACCTCACCCTGCTGATCAGAGCCATCAACCAGGCCCGGCACCCCACCCGGAACCAACCCACGGATCCGCGCCGCGACCTCGGCACCACGCTCGACAACGTGATCAGCGCCGAAACCGCGGACCAGCTCCACATCACGCTCGACCGCATCGGCAATCACCCGCAACCCATCAGCCTTCGCCAACTCGACCGCAAAGCCACCGACCGCACCCGCCGCACCAGTCACCGCCACCGTCTCCCCCGCACGCAGCCCCAGCGTATCCAGCGCCAGACGCGCGGTCATCGCATTCATCAGCAGAGTCGACGCCGCAGCGAAATCAGCGTTCGCCGGCGCGGGCACCACCGAGGCCGCGGGCACCACAACCTGCTCGGCATACGCCCCACCGTGTTCACCGACGAACATCACCATCGCGATCACCCGCTGCCCCACATGAAGGCGACCATCACAGCCCGGCCCGATCTGATCGATGACACCCGCAGCGTCCATCCCGGGCACAAACGGCGGACGCCGGCCCGCCATACGCACAGCATGACCACCGGTCCGCAACAAGACATCGGTCGGACTCACCGCCGCGGCATACACCCGGATACGCACCTCCCCCGGGCCCGCCTGCGGCTCAGGCAAGTCGATCACCTCAAGTGCGTCCGGACCACCGAATTCATATACACCAACGGCTTTCACGCCTTTGAACAACCCGAGGCGCCAGCTCATTATTCCTCGCAGGCTGTTGCGGATCATTCGGTCCAGAAATCACAGCTGCAGTGCCACAGCCGGATTGACGTCAGCCGATCACGTAAGGGTCGCCTCGGCGGCGATCGCACGAGAAGTTCTCACGACGGCCTACTACCGGAACCGCGATACCCGCCGTGTACTGCTTACTGATCTCCAGTGGTTCCAGGTGGACACCGGTCTCGTTTCATCCCGACGAGACAGCGGTCACCACATGTGTTTACGTTCCCTGGGCATGTGTTGTGCGGCAGTGACTGGCCCTTCGCCGCGCCGTATGTCTGCGCTTACGGCGACAGTCACCACTGCAGTTTCTCGAATTGCCAAAGCATGGGTCTGAGCGGCGGCGCCCGGAGATGCCCCGCAGCGACGAGGACTTCACGATCCGACAGCGCCTTGCACGATGGTCACTGCGTCCGGATGGGCAAAGGAGCGTGTATCCCCAGCGCAACTGAGCACATCGGGCGGAACGCAGTCGCGAATCATCAATTAATACAGCTCAATTGGTGTCGATTTCAACATGGGGCGTGCGACCTTCCTGGGTGCTACGGAAGCGAGCCCCTATCTCTCTCGCGCGCCGAGGTGTCTCTCCCGAAGTTCGCGTTTGAGGACCTTGCCTGCACCGGAAAGTGGCAGTGCATTCACGAACTCGATACTGCGGGGACACTTGTAGCCGGCGATGAGTCGCTTGGCGTGTTCGCGGATTTGGCAAGCCGCGAGCTCGGCGCCGGGTTGCAACACGACGACCGCGTGCACCCGTTCTCCCCAGTCGGCATCCGGGACGCCGATCACCGCGCAGGCGGCGACCGAAGGGTGCTGGACGACGGCGTTCTCGACTTCGGCGGAGTACACGTTCTCTCCACCGGTGATGATCATGTCCTTGATCCGGTCGACCACATAGATGTAGCCGTCGTCGTCCATGTAGGCAGCGTCCCCCGTATGCATCCAGCCGTCGCGGATCGCGGCGGCTGTCTCCTGGGGCTTGTTCCAGTAGCCGAGCATCACGTTGCCGCCCCGCACCGCGACCTCCCCGACGGTTCGCCGCGGGACCTCGTTTCCGTCAGGATCTACGATGCGCACTTCTGCGGAGGGAGCCGCCCGCCCGGCAGAGCGCAGCAGTCGCGGCTTCTGATGGTCGTCCGGGCTGAGCAATGTGGCCAGGGGTGACAGTTCCGTCATGCCGTACCCCTGAACGAACTCAGCGTTCGGAAAGACCTTCATAGCGCGCTCCAGCAACGCCTGCGGAATTGCTGAAGCGGCGTAGAACAACGCGCGAAAGCTAGTCAGGTCATATCTATTGATGTCCGGATGGTCGATCAGCTTCTGGATCATCGTCGGCACCAGCAATGCATCGGTCACTTGGTGCTGCGCGATGGCCTGCATCACCGTGACCGGTTCGAACGACGGGATGAAAACGTGACGGCCCCCTTGGAGCAGTCCCGCGCTCCAGGACATGAGGTCGGCGAGGTGAAACATCGGCGCCGCGTGGAGGCAGATGCCGCCGGGCCTGAAGGCGAAACCAGGAGTGAGAAGGCCGTAGGTCGAGGTGAGCAGGTTGGCGTGGGACAGCATGACGCCCTTCGGAAATCCGGTGGTGCCTCCCGTGTAGAACAACCCCGCCAGTTCGTCTCCGCCCCGCCGAGCGTCGTCGACCGGGTCACTTTTGTCGATCAGTTCTTCGTACGCCAAGGTGCCTGCAGGAGGCGACGCCTCGCCCGCATAGATCACAGTACTCAGCTCGGCCCACGCGTCCTTGATCGCCGGCAGCATGCGCGCGAAGGAGTCGTCGACGAACATTACCTTTGTGCCGGAGTCCTCCAGCGAGTACGCGATTTCAGCTGGGGTCCAACGGATGTTCACCGGGTTCAACACACCGTTCGCCCACGGCACCGCGAGCAGGTATTCGTGGTATCGGTCCGAGTTCTGCGCGAGCATGGCCACCCGGTCGCCGGCGCGCACACCGAGCGCGCGAAGCGCGCCCGCCAACCTCGCCACGCGATCGGCCACTTCGAGGAAGGTGCGCCTTCTTTCGCCGAAGACTGTCATCGTCGCGCCAGGCGTCTGCTGCACCGCCCGGTGCAATCCCTGCGTCAGGTACATCGTCATGCCCTCATCTGTCGGAATTGGTTTTCGATACTGCTGGGCGGCAGAAGCACCGAACGGCGTGGGCTGAATGGGACGACGCCACTCAGGAGAGGCCCCGACGTCAGATCGCCATGGGCCTTCCGGAAGGCTTGACCGCCAGCCTCTTCAGTCCGTCCTCGATCTCGTCGCCGAACGTGCTCCGCATGATCCTTCCGAGTTCCGGATGCATGATCTTGTTGCCCTCGCTGATGTTCTGCTCGGCACGCGCGGCTCCGTCGCCCAGCACGTTCTCCAGCCAGGACATCGTCACGGCGGCGCCCTGCGAGATGCCACCCATCTGGCAGTGCGTCGAGCCGCCCTCTTCGTTGGTGAAGACGTAGGTTTCGCAGTAGCTTGGGGTGTCCGCGAAGAAGTCGAGCATTCGATTGGCCCACTTTCCGATACTGCTGCCGTGCTCGAACTTGGCCAACTCCGACTCGCCGAAGATACTCAGGAATGGCCGGTCGAACCGTTCGACGTGATCGAACAGCGTGTAGTCCCGCCAGATATCGAGGAAGCCGGACGGTCGGTCGAACCCGAGTGCCCACTGTCCATGGTCGAAGGTCCACGCAGCCCCGGGGTTGGTTTCACTTGCCTCGGCGAACGCTGCGTCGAATGCGTCACCGCGCAGCCCGGCCAGTGAGGGCGGCCAGAGGCCGGTCCAGGGCTCAAGGACGGACGGCAGGAAGGAATTCGCGATGCACGCCTTGATGCGGCTGTCGAACGCGAACGCGCGTGGGGCAAGGTAACCACCGAGGGAAAAACCCACGAGCGCGACTCGCTCCGGGTCGACCTCCGAGAATGAACAGGCAAAGTCCACAGCGGCCGAGACCGGCCTTTCGTAGTCCGGATACATCGTGAGTCCTGGGTTGTCGTACAACGCCCCCCACTGTCCTGGTCCCTCGAAGACCAGGCAGTTCCAACCGTGGTTCTGTGCCTCCAACCCGATCCAAGCCACGACCTCCTCGGCGGTGGAGTCGAACCCACCGATGGCGATCAGGGTCGGCCGGTTCTCGGCTCCCGCGGAGAAGAAGTAGCCAGGCAACACCGCATCTCCGAACGGGATGCCCACGGTGCGCACCGGTGCAGACCGGAGTTCCATCGCGCGACGGAAACAATCCCGACTGATCCGCCAGTATTCCTCGCGCCGGGGATCGGATTCCACGGCATAGAAGATCGAGGAACGGTAGAAGTTGCTGGCCCGCATGAACGCTCGTGAAGCGCTGGCAGCGATCCCGTTTTCGGCATATGCGACCGCGCGCTCGTGGATCCGTTTGGCGGCGTCGCTGAAATTGGTCAGCCAGCTCTCGATGTCGCCATCCTTGATCCGGTAAGCGACGCCGAGGGTTTCGCCCATCTCGGCCACCGGTGAACTGATCGTCCTGAAGAACTCGTAGTTGAACCCACCTATGCGGTCATCCCTGAAATCGATCTCCACCCGCTGTCCTTTCTGTTGATGACCCTGCACCCAGTCGCGAGCCGAAATCGAACCCGAACAGGTTCACCGCTCGTCCGAAGTCGTACTTGGATGAGGTTGACCTTCGCCTGCGAATCACAAAGCTCCAGTTCGCTGATCGGATAGTCGGAACGAGGACGCCGTATCTGGCGCCGATGCCAGGCCGACGATCGGTTATCCCGTCATCGGCTGAAGGCCGAGAACGCCAGCGTATTGAGCGCTTCAGAACAACCGCTGCGGTCGACGGCCGAGGACTGGTTGTCGGAGCGTCGCAATGGTGCGAACAGGCCGGGGTCTCACCATGATCTCCAGACCAACGACTTCGTTATCGGTCGTGCGAATGTGTGACGACTATCTTGCCGATGTGCTGCCCTTTCTCAAGGTAGCGGTGTGCCTCGGCGATATCGGCGAAGGAGAAAACTCGATCCACTGTTGGCTGTAACGCGCCGCTGCGGAGTCCTGCGCGTAGGAATGCGGCAATCCGTTGAACGGCGGCTGGGTCGAGTGTGTGCTCGAAGCTCGCGTACGGGTATATCGTCAGCTGGCCCATGGGAAAAGACGCCGGACGGGGATCCAGCCAACCCACCGTGACCAGTGTTCCTCCGGCTTTCGCCGCACCTGCCAGCTGAGCAAGCCCTGGGCCCATGACCGAGTCGACGATGACGTCCACGCCCAGACCGCCGGTATAGCTCTTGGCAGCTGATGCCACATCTTCAACATCGGACGTGAATACCGCGGCCGCACCGGCGTTCAGGAGCGCGGACTTCTTATCGGGGCTGCGAGTGACTGCCAATGGTATGGCACCGATCTGGTTGGCGACCTGGATAGCCGCCAGGCCCACCCCACTCGAGGCAGCCGTGATCAGTACGTGATCACCGGGCCGTATCCGAGCTTTCTCGATGAGCGCCCCGTACGCGGTGGAGTAAGACACCCAGAGAGCAGCAGCGCCCACGAGGTCGACGCCGTCGGGCCACCCGATCACCCGCTGGGCCGGCACGGTCACGTATTCGGCGTACGTACCGCGGATATCAGCGTCAGGCACCGCAGTGATGATCACCCTGTCCCCGACCGACAGACCCTCAACAGCCGAACCGACCGCGTGCACGAATCCGGCCCCCTCGACGCCGAGGCGGGCATGCGGTAGCCGGATCGGCGCAGGGTACTGCCCTGCGCGCATCATCTGATCGAGACGATTGATCCCGAATGCCTCGATTCTCACTACTATCTCGGCAGCACCGGGCCGACCGACCGGCTCGTCGATGATCCGCAGAACATCGGCCTCACCGAACTCGTCGTACACGACGACTTGCGCCATGGATGGCTCCTTCATCATGGTGTGATCGAGCCACTCAGACGACATCGGTGGCTGCCCTCTATTCTTTACACATATGTTCAAGGATTACAACCGCGACACCCAGGGAGGTGGGCAATGGCCGGACGGCCGGTGGACCATCAGCGACGCGCCGAGTTGCTCGACGCCATAGTTGATTACGCGGCAGAGCATGGGTTTTCCGAGTTGACATGGCGTCCCGTGGCCGCAGCACTGGGGGTCACATCAAACACACTCGTACATCACTTCGGCACCAAGGAGCAGATGTTTCAGGCGGTCCTCGAACGCCTGCGGGTGCGCCTGCTCATCACCACCGACGAGTTGCTCGGCAGTCGCGGCGATCTGGCCTCAGCGGCACGACTGGCGTGGGATCTATCGTTTGCCCCCAAGCGGGGGCAGGAACTTCGACTGTTCTTCGCGGTTTACGGGCGAGCCTTGCAAGCCCCCGAGCAGTTCACGGATTTCCTCCAGCGAGTGGTGGCTGACTGGATGAGCTTACTGTGCAAAGCTCAAGGCCCCGACGTCGAGCCGGCAGCCGCACGACAGCGAGCGACTCTCGTGATCGCGACGATTCGAGGGCTCTTGCTTGACCTGCTTGCCACCGACGACCAAGACCGGGTTCGAGATGCAGCCGAGGCGTTTCTCACCAGCTTGTGAGCATGGACCCGATCGCCGCAAGGCCGACGGTCCAGCAATAGGCGACGAGGAACAGGGGCCTCAGATGTGGGTCAGCAGTGTAGGTTCCCAGTTTCGATGTCATACTGCCGTCGACTGACCTGCGCTGTTCCTCAGAATCCCAGCAAGTGTCATACAAGATCAATCCCAATCTCGTGTCATATCGGAGATTCTGATAACGCTCCTGGTCAATTGACCAGAGGTGTCAGTTCTTTGCCGACGAAGGTGACGAACGCCTCGATGTCTGCGTCGACGGGTGGCTGCAACACGAGGGTGTCTGCACCCGCGGCGGTCCAGCTTCTCAGACCGTTGGCGATTTCCTCTGCGGTGCCTTGCACACTCACATCACCCGCTTCGTCGAGGTTCCACCGCTGATACTCGGCGGCCATCTGCGACGCCGCGTTCGGCCCCGTTGCGCACAGCAGATAGGTCACGATGGACGATGGACCCCTACCGCGCAGTGCGTTTCCTTCGCGCACGTGTGCCACGGCCGCTCGTAGATCCGCAGGACTCGTTCCTTGGGTGATGACTGTGCCTGTTCCCAGTTCGCCGCTGAGACGCAGCGTCTTCGGGCCTACCGCTGCGACCAGTAGTTCGGTGTCCGTGGTCGGCGGCCAATCCAGGGCAACATCCCGCAGCTGAACATATCGACCGTCGAACGTGACGGTTTCACCACGCAGCAGGGCGCCGATGCAGGTCAGGTGTTCGCGTAGCAGGGTCATCGGAGAGGCAACTCGTGCGCCGATCTGTGCCATCCAATCCTGGACTCCGTGCCCAAGGCCAACTCGGACGCGCCCCGGAAATGCACGCGTCAGCGTCGCAATCTCCATTGCCATCAACGCGGGATTGCGCATCGGCACAGGGGCCACACCGATCCCGACGGTCAAGCGCCTACTGTTGGAAAGTGCAATAGCAGCTGCCGAGATTCCGCCGGCGAGAAAGCAGTCTTCCCAGACCCAGAGCTCGTTCAATCCGGCGTCATCAGCGATTCGCGCGGTCGTGGCCAAGCGCTCGGGTGGGTTCTGCGGGAGATATACGCACCCAAGGAGCGGTGCCTGATCGGTCATCGATGTCCCTTCGTCGAAAATGCAGGGCATAACGCGTCCTGGTCGCGCGCTTGAGCGCCGCCCCTGAGCCTGTCACGGCGGGTGCCACTCCGCCCATACGCATCTCATGCCGCGTTCAACTCAATTCCTGCACAGGGTGCGCAAACGGGAACGCCTCCTCTTGCGCCGCCCGTGGTGATACGTATCATCGCAGCTACTGAGCACGGCAGCAGGTTGACGAACCGCTGCGTGGTGATACGATTCACACGCTCTCATCCGAGCCACATCAACGCCATTTGCCTTGGAACACAAGCATATCCGGGCATTCATTTCAGCAAGGACATCAGATCGGAGTTGTGTCATGGGAAAACTCGATGGCAAGGTCGCATTCATCACCGGGGTCGCACGCGGGCAGGGCCGTTCGCATGCGGTGACGTTCGCCCGCGAAGGGGCCAACATCATCGGCCTCGATCTCTGTGGAAAGCCTTCGACGACGGCGTACGACGGGACCACCGACGAAGACCTCCAGGAGACAGTCCGCCTCGTCCATGAGGTCGGCGGTCAGATCTTTGTAGACATCGCCGATACCCGCGACTACGAACAGGTGAAGTCCGTCTTCGACCGTGGCCTCGAGCAGTTCGGTCGCGTCGACATCGTGATCCCGAACGCCGGAATCTGTTCAGGGGCCAAGACCTGGGAGATCACGCCTGAGGACTGGGCGGAGATGGTGGACATCAACCTCAATGGCGTCTTCCATACAGTCAAGGCAGCGGTCCCGACACTCATCGAGCAGGGCAATGGTGGCAGCATCGTGTTCATCGGCTCCACCGAGGCCCTCAAGGGCGCCGAGAACATCTCGTCCTACGCCGCATCCAAGCACGGTGTCACGGGCCTGATGACCTCGCTGGCGCGCGAACTCGGCCGCTACAACATCCGTGTCAACTCGATCAACCCCACGTGCGTCGACACGCACATGATCAACAACGACTTCGTCTACGGCCTGTTTCGTCCGGATATGGACAAGCCGACCCGCGAGGACGTCATCGACACCTTCAGCAACACCCACCTCCTGCCGGTGCCGTGGATCGAACCCGAGGACGTCAGCGAAGCGATCCTCTATCTGGTCGCCGACACCGGTCGCTATGTCACCGCATCCACGATGGTGATCGACGCCGGCTTCATCGTGAAGTCTTGACCGACAGTCCCGATCTCTCCAGCTGAGCCCTCCCTCCGCCAGGCCGCGGATGGGAGGGCTTTAGCCTGTGAGCCGTCATCCGCCTCGCGATGGAGAAGGAGCCCGCCGCATGGTCACGATGAGGGATGTCGCCAAGGCCGCCGGCGTGTCACAGGCGGCGGTCTCATATGCCTACAGCGGCTCCCCGCGTGTCTCGGCTCAGGTGCGCGACAGGATACTCACCATCGCCCATGACCTCGGGTACACCGGCCCGAACATCGCGGGTAGCAGCCTTCGTTCCGGCCGGATCGGAACCGTCGGCGTACTCGTCGCTGGCTCACTCGCACTCGCCGTCGAGGATCCGTCCACGATGCTGCTCCTGAAGGGCATCGTCGAAGTCGGCGAGCTTGCCGATGTCGCGCTCACCCTGCTACCCGTCGACGCCTCTGGCCTGAGCGACGGAACGCACCCGATCAAGCCGGCGGCACTAAGGGGCCTAGTTGATGGGGTTGTGCTGCACTGCCTGCCGAATGACCATCCCGCCGTAGCGGCCGTGGTGGCCCGGCGTACGCCCGCGGTGGCGATTGACTCCCCTCGTCTACCTCACATGCCGTACGTGACGATCGATCACCGGTCCGGTGGCATTAAACAGATGAAACATGTTCTGTCACTCGGGCATCGGCGCATCGGAGTGATCACCGACCGTATCGGTACAGTGAGTCCGCCCGGGTTGCACGACTGCTTCGACGCGTCCGCAGCGACCGAGGCGTACCTGCATGATCGGCTGACCGGATATGTGGAGGCATGCCACAGGGCGAACGTCGCCGCTGATGACCTCATGGTGATCGAAGCAGCGGGTATCGATATGTCCAGCGGCGTCGAGGCGGCAGGGCAACTGCTCGACGTCGGACCCACGGCGATCGTCGCCACCTCCGACGTGCACGCCGTCGCGGCGATCAAGGAGGCCACCCGCAGGGGTCTTCAGGTACCGGGCGATGTGTCCGTGATCGGTTTCGACGACGCCCCGCTGGCCGAGCTCGTAGGTCTCACCACGATCCACCAACCACTCGTCGACAAGGGACGCACCGCGGCCGCGATGCTGCTGGACGTGATCGCCGGAAAGCCGAGGCGCCGATCGGTGAAGAAGACAGAACTCAAGGTGCGCGGCACCACCGGACCGCCGCCGGATTGACGAGAAAGAAACGCCGCCAAGGGCTTTAAACCTGGCGGCGTTTCCTCCCGATGTCAGTCCGCTGACGAGACGGTGTCGCGCCTTTCGGTCTCGGCGGGGAGCTGGGCGACCTCCGCCGAAAGCGTCGACTCGGCGAGCGGCACCTGCTTGGCGAACGACTCCATGTCGTGCTTGGCGCGGTGCTCACGCAGCAGGTTCGCGATCTCGATCGCGTCACCTTCGGGAGCCGTCGACTTCCGGTAGGGCTTCGCGATCCACATGTACAGCAGCCCGACAACTGAGACCACAACGAACCCGATCAACGCGATCCACCGGTCGTAGAAGGGCAAAGCCTGATCACCGTTCGGCCGGGCAAGCACGATCATCGAGAACACGCCGTACACAAGCGCGCCGATGCCGACGGGCCAGCCCCACTTGCCGAGCGTCCAGCTACCTCCAGGCGTCCAGCCCTTGGCGCGGGCGCGAAGTGCCGCGAAGACAACCATCTGGAAGGCGAAGTATCCGGCGAGCATCTGGAAGGCGGCGACGCGGAACAATGCGTCCGGCAGCAGGAACAGCAGCAGGAAGAGCAGGATGCACAGCCCAGCGACGAATCCCAGGGCGTTCAGCGGCACTTTGCGGTTCGAGATCTTCTTGAAGATGTTGCTGCCCGGGAACATGTCATCACGAGCGAAGGAGAAGATCAGTCGGCTGCCCGCTGCCTGCTGGCCCATGACACAGGCCAGAAATGACGTCAAAGCGATGAGCAGGAAGATCTTCGTGCCGGCCACACCGAAGGTGTCGGTGAGGATGGCGGTGATCGGATTGGCGACCTCACCGTCCACGATGGCCTGCAGGTTCGGCGCCGCAAGGATGTAACCGACGAAGGCGAAGATCGCAGCGCCGCCACCGAGAAACACCGTGAGCATCATCGACCGCGGGATGGCCCGGCTGGGATTCGGTGTTTCCTCAGCGACCTCTCCGCACGCCTCGAATCCGTAGTAGAGGACGAGGCCGATGATTGCCGCAGTGAAGAAGGCGCTCGTGTAGTCGCCGCCGCTGCCCGTCCCGAACGTGTTGAACAACACCGAGAAGTCGTTCTTGCGGGCGAAGATCAACAAGTAAAGGCCCACAACGACGATACCGGCGACTTCGGCCGCCAGGCCGACCTTGGCTATGGTGGCCAGAGTTTTGGATCCGGTCGAGTTGAGGCCGATGCAGATCAGCACGACGCACGTGGCGATGATGAACTTCTGCAGCGGCGTCGAGGAGATATTGGAATCCGAGTGGAAGAGGGCGAGCACGAAATCCGCGCTGAACATGGCTGTAGTGGTACAGCCGACGACAATGCCCGCGATGTAGATCCACGACATGATCCAGGCGTATGGACCATTCCAGAGCCGGCGCGCCCACTGGTAGAGACCGCCGGCGATCGGAAACTGTGACACGATCTCACCGAAGACCATCGCGACCAAGAGCTGGCCGAAAGCCGCGATCAGAAGCCAGCCGATCGCGGGCGGTCCAGCGGTGGTGAGAGCCTGGGTGAACATCGACAGCACGCCCACCAAGGGAGACAGGTAGAGGAAGCCTAGTGCGAAGTTCGACCACTGGCCGATCTTGCGGTCGAACTTCTCCTCGTAGCCGAGGACGCGGAGGTGGGCGTCGTCGCCCGCAAGCGACCTCCCCCCGCCGTGGTTGATGGACATTGGTATTCCTTCCAGAGTTGTCGATTCGCACATGCCTAGCGATGAGCGCCGAACAGCCAGTGCCGCGGTGCTACTGAGGTCGGCCGCCGCTTTGTGACTGCGAGCACACATGAAGTTTCATCGAGCACACGGGTCACGGATAGACGCATACCGTGCAACAGACAGGCTCATTTTTTCCCGACGTGGATAACGGGTGATGGCCTTGACAGCCCGTAATCCGGCCGAAAAATCGCTGGTCACAGGTATCCAGCAGGCATCGGACGCTGGGCGGATTCGGTCCTTGACATCCCGAACGGCAAGTACGGCATCGTGATCCGAGCGTGCAACCGCACCGCTGACGATTACACATGTTGCTCATTCCTATCCGTGCCCGCACGCCGCAGCGTCGTGTGCTGGTCCGCACCGCCTCACCGGTGGGCGCACGACGACAGGGAGTTCGGCGATGAGGCAGACGAATTGTGGCAGGAGGCGTGCGAACGCGCGAAGTCACCCGGCCGCAACAGCCATCGGGCTCGGCGCGAACAGCGCAAGATTGGTACGGAAGTTCCGCGCCGTCGCAAAGCACAATTGCTCGTCATCAGCCGTGAGCTGCCACGCCGAGCACACGGTGGTGACTTCTTCGTCCAGAGCGGTTATCACGCTTCAGATCTCCCCGCTCGCCGAGGATGAGAATGACCGATTGGTCATCGACTTCCTGCGGGCCTATCTCACCCGCTCACGAATCAGACGTCGCCTCGGCGGCGTGCCGCCCATGCCAGGCCTTGCTTGGTCAGACGCCGCACGTCGTCACCCGCCAGATCCTGTGGCGCATGGCCGATAGAGTGATAGAACACCCTGCCCTCACCCCAGTGCCGCACCCAGGCGACCGGGCTTTTCAGTCCGTCGAACCAAGCGAAGTGCTCACCCGAGAAAGTCGTCTCGGCAAGCACATGGTTGTTGGGGTCCACGCTCATGTAGTACTGCTCAGATGCGACCGGGAAGTCGTTGACGCCCCGGGTCACCTCATGGTCGGTGTCGAGAATCTTGACGTCATAAGGCTGCGGGTAACCCTCGCCGGCGGGGTGTGCGAGGAAATCGCCGCCCAGCATCAGGTGATATCGCAGGCTGGACCGGAACGCCGCAGCAGCGCCGTGCCACGCCGCCACGCCCGTGCCCGCCTCGACCGCCGCCAAGAGGTGATCCTCCTGCGAATCAGACAGATCCTCGGTCGTCAGAGCATTGTTCCACCCAAGGATGATCAAATCGTAAGAGGTCAGATCACGGTCTAGGGTGAAGATGTCCTGCGACTCCTCCAGGCGGAATCCCAACTCGCCGACCAACCCACGCGTCCACTCGGCAATGTTGTACGGACTGTGCCCCGGCCAGCCGCCGTAGAGGTAGAGGACGTTCGTCATGAGTTGGCGCTTCCTTCCATTGCGGTGCGGATCTCTCTTTGCAGCACCAGCAGTTCCCGGGGACCGACGAGGGCCTCCGGCTTGAGTAAATCATCTACCTGATCGGAGGTGAGTAACTGTTCCGCCACGACCAGATCTGGGATGGGCTCACCGGTCATCAACGCCTTCTTGGCGATGCGGGCCGCTTCGGCGTAACCGATGTAGGGGCTCAGCGCAGTGACGACGCCGATCGAGTGGGTCACCGAATCCAACAAGCGCTCTCGATTGGCAGTGATACCGGTGACGCACTTGTCGATCAGTGTGCGGCACGCGCGATCGAGGTGCGTCAAAGACTGGAACAGGCTGTGAGCGATGATCGGTTCGAACGCGTTCAACTGCAGCTGACCGGATTCCGCGGCCATGCTGACAGCCACGTCACAACCCACGATCTCGAAGGCGACCTGATTGACGACTTCGGGGATGACGGGGTTGACCTTCCCTGGCATGATGCTCGACCCCGGCTGCACGGCAGGCAGATTGATCTCATTGAGGCCCGCCCTCGGCCCCGACGACAACAGTCGGAGGTCGCTGCAGATCTTTGACAACTTCAACGCGGTCCGCTTGAGGACACCCGACACCTGGACGAACGCCCCGACGTCCTGCGTCGCCTCGACGAGATCGTGGGCGGTCGACAAGGACAGACCGGTGACGGCCGTCAGCTTCTCGCATACCAGGTCCGCGTAGCGGGGATGCGAGTTCAACCCGGTTCCGATGGCCGTGCCGCCCAGACTGATCTCACAGATCAGTTGCGCGGCCTCCCCCAGCCGATCGGCGTCTTCACCGACCATCACCGCGTACGTCCCGAACTCCTGACCGAGTGTCATCGGGACGGCGTCCTGCAACTGGGTGCGCCCCATCTTCAGGATGTCCTTGAACTCCTCGGCCTTGACCCCGAACGCCGCCGAGACACGGCGCAATGTGGTTACGAGCGCCGCGAGCTGCTCCTGCAGTGCGATCTTGATCGCGGTCGGATAGACGTCGTTGGTGCTCTGACTCATGTTGACGTGTTCGAGCGGGTGCAGCTCGGAGTAGTCACCGCGAGCGAAACCGAGTATTTCCAGAGCACGGTTCGCAATGACCTCGTTGGCGTTCATGTTCGTCGAGGTGCCGGCACC
Source organism: Mycolicibacterium smegmatis (assembly GCF_001457595.1). GTDB lineage: Bacteria > Actinomycetota > Actinomycetes > Mycobacteriales > Mycobacteriaceae > Mycobacterium > Mycobacterium smegmatis. The sequence goes on from NZ_LN831039.1 coordinate 4,230,881, forward strand.
GCCCTGAATCGCATCGACCACGAAGTGTTCGTGCAGTCGGCCGGCACGGATCTCGTCACAGGCTGCGGCGATCGCGCCCGCGCGGCGGCCGTCGAGTAGTCCGAGCTCCTGATTTGCTTCGGCGGCAGCACGTTTCACCGCTGCCAGCGCTCCGACGAATTCCGGATACGCCGCGACCGTGACGCGTGAGATGGAGAAATTCTCCACCGCACGCGCGGTGTGGATCCCGTAATAGGCGTCGCCGGGAACCGAGAGTGCACCCAGTGAGTCGTACTCGATCCGCGGCGCCGTCGTCGGCGCTGTCACCGCCATGTGTCAGCGGGCCGAGCCTGCGCGGCGGCGGGCAGCCCCTCGTAGAATCCGTCGGTGGCGCACGTGGTCAGTTCCAGCTGCATCCCCCAGGGAGACTTGAAATAGAACCACCGCTGCCCGGCGACGGGCGCCTGCGGATCGACGCCATTGGGGCCCTCTTGCACCACCACGCCGGGAATGGACCTGACGTAGTCATAACCCGCGTCGATGTCGTCGACATAGAACGCCAGATGATGGCCACCCACGTCGCTGTTGCGGGGCAGCCGGGTGTTGCGATCCGGTGCCTCGTACTCGAACAGTTCCACATTGTGGTGCTTGCCGATCCGGATCATCGCGATGGTGCACTGCGCCAACTGATCGACGTCGAGCCGGCGTCGCATACCGTCACCGTCCTCGTCTCGGAGCGGTCCGTCGCGGTAGATCAGCTCGGCACCGAAGTGATCGACGAAGAACGCCACCGCCGCCTCGAGGTCCGGCACCGTGTACGCGACGTGGTCAACCGCTCGAAGGGTCGGTACCCGTGGTTCTTTGATCTCGCCCATGCCGCCGCCTAGATCTGCGCGGGCGCGTCGACGACGAAACGGTGCCCGGTCCAGGGCAGCTCGTCACCGCCGAACTTGGCGGCACGGACATCAGCGGAACGCGCGTGCCCCTCGAAGTTCTCCAGCCGCGACGCTCGACCGCAGATGCGGCCGAGTTCGGCGCTGGACGCCGCGTCCTCGATCTCCTGGTAGGTCACGGTCTTCAAGAACTTGCCTACCCACAGACCGCCGGTGTAATTCGCCGCGCCCAGTGTGGGGAGGACATGGTTCGTTCCGATGGCCTTGTCGCCGAACGAGACACATGTCTTCTCGCCGAGGAACAGAGCGCCGTAGTTGCGCATCTCGGCCAGTGCCCGCCTGGGCTCTTCGGTGAGGATCTGCACATGCTCACTGGCGTAGCGGTCCGCGAGCCCGAAGGCGTCTTCGAGCGAGTCGACGACGTGCACCTCGCCGTGGTTGTCCCATGACACCGCGGCGATGTCGTTGGTTGGCAGGTTCTGCAACTGCCGTGCGACCTCGGCGATCGTCCCGCGCCCCACCCGCTCCGAGGTGGTGATCAGGACCACCGGCGAATCCGGGCCGTGCTCGGCCTGGCTCAACAGGTCTGCCGCAACCACAAAAGGATCGGCGCTCTCGTCGGCGATGATGAGGACCTCTGTCGGTCCGGCGAACAGATCGATGCCCACCTCGCCGAACAACTGCCGTTTGGCTTCTGCCACGTAGGCGTTCCCCGGGCCGGTCAGCAGGTTGACCGGCGCGATGGTCTCGGTGCCGAGTGCCAACGCCCCGATCGCCTGGACGCCGCCGAGGACATAAATCTCGTCGGCCCCGGCCAGATGCATCGCCGCCACGCTGATGGCCGGAGCGCTGCCTTGATTGGGCGGCGTTGTCGCGGCAACTCGTTCCACGCCGGCGACCTTCGCGGTGACCACGGTCATGTGCGCTGATGCGGTGAGCGGATACCGGCCACCGGGCACGTAGGCACCGGACGCGGTGACAGGCACGTGCCTGTGTCCGAGTTTCACACCCGGCAACGTCTCGATCTCGATGTCAAGCATCGAATCGCGCTGCGCCTGAGCGAAGTTACGTACCTGCCGCTGCACGAAGGTCAGGTCTTCGATCACGGTGACCGGAAGGTCCGACACGATCTTGGCGACGTCGGCATCGCTGAGGCGGAATGACGACGGGGTCCACTCGTCGAACTGCTCGGAGTATCGGCGCACCGCCGCATCACCGTTGTCCCTGATGTCGGCGAGAACCCGCGCAACCGTCTCGATGACCTGAGGGTTGCTCTTGTGTGGCGCGCCGACCGTGGTGGTCGGGGCCTTGAGGGTGACCGGCACGGCTCGTATCTCCTTGACCTATCGATGATTTGAAGCGCCGACGCGATCCGTGTCTGTGACGCCTTACCAGTGTGTCCTCGCACAGCACCGCGAGAACAGACACACTTTGTGCGATGGCCCCATGCAATCATGCACACCTTGCACCGTTACCGGCGTACCGCGGGGGCCGACAGGGCGCACACGAGGACCGCGGCCAGCGGCAGGGCGAAAGCCGCGCTCAGACTCGTGAGCTCCGCCAGCCAGCCCACCAGCCCAGGCCCAGCGAGGATGGCCAGATAGCCGACACCGACGACCAACGACAGCCGACGAGCCGAACCGTCGCCGAGATTGCCTGCGGCGGAGAACACTTGCGGTATGCCGCCTGCGATTCCGAGGCCGGTCAATGCCCAGCCGAACAGGACGAGAGGCAGCATCGTCGTGCAGATCACGATCGTCAGGCCCGTGACGGCCACCGCTGCGCCGGCCCTGACGATCAGCACCGGTCCGTACTCGGCGGCCAGGCGGTCGATGCAGAACCGCCCGACCGTCATAGCCCCGACGAACGCTCCGAAGGCCAATGCGCCCAACGTGGGCGTCTCACCTAGTTCTCGCTGGGCGTGCATGCTGCTCCAGTCCATGGCGGCGCCCTCGGCGAGAAAGAACAGGAAGGCGAGCAAACCCAGCACCGCCACCCGCCCCCGTCCGGTGGTCGGCGGTTCATCGCGGTGCACGGCGTCGTCGGAGTTGCGGGCCGGAGGCACCGCCGCTGGCAGATGCGGTCCGCATCGCCACAGCGCCGCTGCGGCGGCAGCGACGATCACCAGGCACACGGCCGAGGCGAACACCGCCGTGGTGAGGGTCGTGGCGTGCAGGGCGAACGCCCCTGCGCTGAGCAGGGAACCAACCAGGGTGCTCAGTGAGAACACCCCGTGAAACGACGCCAGCAACGGCCGCCCGTACAGCCGTTCCGCGATGACAGCCGCGGCGTTGATGGCCACTTCGGCAGACCCCGTGGCCAATCCCAGCACGAACGCGCCCACGGCTGCCCCCTGTCTGCTGGTGGCGGCGAGCGGAGCGATGAGCGCCACGGCCATCGCCGCAACGGTGACGATCGCCACCCACCGGGGGCCGTACCGGTCGGCGATCCTGCCGGTGAGCTGCATGCCGGCGACCGCGCCCGAGCCGAGAATCAGCAGGAGGGTCCCCAGCATCGACGTCGACATCTTTGTTGCAGTCTGCAATGCGGGTAGATGCACGGCCCAGGTCGACAGCACGATGCCGAACGTCGCGAACAATCCGTAGACAGCCATGCGGTACGTCAGCTGGGCGCGGCGCCTAGACAGCACAGTGTTCACTACAGTCGGAGGCCCTTTGCCCAGGCGGAGGCGCCCGATGTCGCGCGAGCTCAGACCGTCACCGGGATTCTCCGCGCGGCCCGCTCACCCTCATGCACCGCCTCCATCATCGTTCGACTGGCGATGGCATCACCGATCCGGACGACGCTGGCACCGGCCGCCTTGAGGCCGAAGTAGAGGTCGTCGACCGGCCGGTGCCACCCCGCGAGAATCACCGTGTCCAGCGATTCGAGAACCGATGCCCGTCCCTGTTCGGTGATGTGCACTGTAGGCCCGTGGATCGCCGTCACCGTACTGAACGGATGAGTTGTCATGCCGGACTTGTGCACTCGCGGCACGGCCAGGTTGGCACTGAACGGGCCGAGCTTCGCGCCGACGTACGGCAGCGGCGTGACGAACTCGACATCGCGCCCCTCGTCGCTGAGCTGCAACGCGAGCCCGATTCCCTTCCATCCGCCCTCGCCGTCGTCGACGATGAGTACCCGCTGACCTACCGGCTGCTCCGCTTCGAGAACGTCCCACACGGAGAGCACGTGTTCCTGGTCCAGCCCGGGCGTGAAACCGATGCCCTGCGCGAGGTTGCCGACAATGTCGTGGCCGGGTGCCGAGCCGGTCGCCACGATCGCGTGGTGGGGATCCAGCGCCACAATCTCCTCGGCCGTCGGCGACTGCGCCAGTCTCAGATCGACCCCGTACTTGGCGATCATCACGTCGAGGTGATCGACGACGCCGCCGATCTCCTGGCGCCCCTTGATTTTCGCGGCGATGCGCAGCTGGCCACCCGTGTGGCCGCGACGCTCGAACAGAATCACCTCATGGCCCTGACGAGCGGCGACTTCGGCGGCCTTCATGCCGGCAGGGCCCGCGCCCACGACGACAACACGCCGCCGCACGGAGGCCTGCAGCAGGGTCCCGATGCCGAGTTCGAGTTCGTAGCCGGCGGCCGGGTTGTGCACACACGTGGAATGTGTGACGTTGAACAGACGGTCGATACACCCCTGATTACAGCCGATGCAGCGTCGGATCTCGTCGAGGCGCCCCTGCTTCATCTTGTTGACCGTTTCCGGGTCCGCAATCTGCTGACGTGTCATCGCCACCATGTCCGCATGGCCGAGTGCCAGGATGTCGGCGGCGTCACCGGGATCGTTGATGCGGCCGACGGCGATCACCGGCACGTTGACCACCGCCTTGACGGCGGCGGCCAGTTCCTCCCAGATCCGCTTCGGGTGCTGCATGTCCGGCACGTTCTGGTGCGCCTCGTTGTAGGTCGCGGCTTTGACGCAGATGTAGTCGATCTTGCCGGTGGCGTCGATGGCCCTGGCAATCTCCTGAGCATCCCCGACCTCGAGGCCGCCGGGGCTGAAGTCGTGCCCCTGCAGGTTGATACCGACCAGAAAGGCCGGCCCCACCTCGTCGCGAACCGCGTCAATGACCCGCATCACGAAGCGCATGCGGTTCTCCAGTGAGCCCCCGTACTCGTCGGTGCGGTGGTTCGAGAACGGCGAGAGGAAGGATGCCAGCAGGTATCCGCCGTAGCCGGAATGGATTTCGACACCGTCCATGCCGCCTTGTTTGGCGTGGCGCGCGCCGATGGCGTGTGCGGCGACGATCTCGTCGATATCCTCGATCTCCATCGCCTTGGGCATCTCGAGGTTGAACGGGCACGGCGTGTTCGACGGCGACCAAAGGGCCCGCTCGGTGAAGGTCGAATGCCCCTGTCGACCACCATGACCGAGTTGCATGACGATTTTTGCGCCGTGTTCGTGCACCGCGTCAGTGATCTTTCGCAGGCCCGGCACAATCTCCGGCAGCCACGACCGCGGCTCCCCCGGCACGTCCTGGGAGGTCGGGTGGATCTGCGGGAATGCCATACCGATCAGACCCACACCACCGATGGCACGCTCGCGGTAGTACGCGACATGCTGATCGGTGGGAAGGTAGTCCTTTGCCATTCCCGTGCCGTGGCCGGTCATCACCACGCGGTTGCGGATCTCGACGTTGCCGAGCGTGATCGGTTCGAACAGCGGTGCCAAGGTGGGGTCGGTGCCTGCGGTCACGGTCACGGGCGTGCTCCTTGTGTGCGGGATCGAGCGGCATGCGTGGGCTGCACGCGGCCGCCGAAAGGGCAGGGGTCAGTTGGTCAGGGCGCCGGAATGGCCAAGGCGCAGCGACAGGGCCGCCGCGGTGATGGCGGGATTGACGGCCCCGGACGAGCAGAAGGTCGACGTGTCGGCGATCCACAGGTTGTCGAGGTCATGGGCTTTCAGGTTCGCGTCGACCACACTGGCGGTCGGATCGTCACCCATGCGTGCGGTACCGCACTGGTGTGACGTCGCCTCGACCCCGAGACTTCGCGTGAGCACCACCGGGAAGCCGGCTTTGCGGACAACCTTTTTCATACGGCGGATGAGCTCATGGTGCGCGGCGAGATTGGTCTCCCTGCGAAAGAGGCTGATCTGACCGTTGGGCCGGAGAGTCACTCGGTTCTCGGGAAGCGGGAGGTCTTCGGTCTGGATGAACAGGTCGAGTGTGTACTTGGTGACCTCGTCGAGGATGGGCATCGGCACCCAAGGTTTGCCCATCTTGGCTTGTGGGCCGCGCAGTTTGCCGAGCCCCTGGACGTTGCCCAGCGGGTAGATGTTGCCGGGCCCGGCCTCGTACCAGTCGTTGATGCCGATCGTCTTCTGGTAGACGGCCTCGTTCTTGCGCCGCGGATCGACAGCGAGGAAGAACGTGGTGATGTGCGCCATGTAATTGCGCCCCACCTGGTCCGACGAGTTCGCCAGCCCGCGGCGGTGTTGATCGGAGGCGGAGCGTAACAGCAGCGCCGCGGTGTTGACTGCGCCGCAGGACAACACGAATCTGTGCGCGCGGACCTCTATTCGGCGGTCGTGATGACGGATCTGCGCGGCCGCGACGGTCTTCCCGTCAGGGCTGGTGACCAGTCTCACGACTTCGGCGTTGGTGAGAAGCTCGACATTCCTGGTCTTCGCGGCGAGCGCGGGACGGACCGCCGAGACGTCGGCGTCGCCCTTCGCCTCGACCATGCACGCGAAGGAGTCGCAGGTGTCACACAGGACGCAGCCGCCACCAGGCCGGTAATCGAGCGCTTGAGGAGCCGAAAAGGGATGCAGGCCCTGCTTTCTGGCGCTCTCGGCGAGCCTGGCCATCGCTCCCTCGTGCGGCAGGCCCGGGTAGGGATAATCGGTGGACCGCCAAGGATCCGTCGGGTCCTCTCCCTTGTTGCTGTGCACCCAGAACATTTGCTCGGCTTCGCCGTAGTACGGCTCGAGGTCGGCGTAGTCGATGGGCCATGCGGGCGACAGTCCGTCTGCGTGCTCGATCGGCCCGAAGTCGCATTCGCGGAAGCGGGGCAACGTCGCCCCATACAGCTTGGTGCTGCCGCCGACGTAGTGGTAGTTGCCGGGTGTGAAATTCTTGCCTGTCGCCGCGTCGTGCCACGACGCGGAGTTCTTGTATCTCCCCTCGGTGTGTACGGCGTCGAAGGACCAGTTCTCGCGTTCGACGGGGAGGAAGTCGCCCTGTTCCACTATGAGAACTCGAATTCCCTTGTCGCGCAATGCGTAGGCCAGGCAGCCACCGCCCATGCCGGAACCGATGATGGCCACGTCGGTTTCCACGACGTCGGGAGGATCGGAGATGATCTGCGACTGTAATGCCGCACGCGAAGGTATCACGAGAAAAAGCTCCCTGGGCTGAAAGTGGGATTGTCCCCGTATCTGTTGGGCAGGTCACTCAACGGTACGAATGGTCAGCGGGGCTGGACAGACTCAGGGTGTGCAGTCTGCGCCCGCCCGCAGCACAGGGTGTGCAACTCGGATGTGGGTTGCGCTCAGTGACGCTACTGGCGCTGCAGGAGGTCATGGCCGCGCACCGCGAAGACCAGGGCCTGTCGGGTGTCGGGGTCGTCCAGGGACCGTTGCAGCAAGTTGGTGATGCGCTCGAGCCGGTAGTACAGCGTGCGCCGTTGCACGAAAAGTTGTTGTGCGGCCTGAGATTTGTTCCCGTCGCAGGACAGATAAGTGCGCAGCGTGGGGAGAAGCGGGTTCGACGCGGTGGCGTCGTGTTTGAGAATCGGGCCGAGTTCGTCTTCGATGTAGCGAGCCAGTTCGGGTCCGCCGGCCAAGGACGCCAACAGGCGCAGCACCCCCAAGTCGTCGAATCGGTGCACTTCCTTGTCGGGCTTGGCCGCGGCCACCGATGCCGCGCTGCGCGCCTGTTCGACGGCTGTCGGAAGTTGTGCGGGACTCACCGGTCGACTCACACCGGCGCGCACGTCGAGCGCACGGAGGCGTTCGACCATCTTGCGCTCGGAACTGGTGGGCGACAGACCCATGATCGCCAGGGTGTGTTCGCCCAGATCCGCGACTACGGCCGGCACATGCATCGCCCGGCAGAACTCCTCGATCGCTTCGTCGCTCGTGGCGCCGGGCGGCATCTCTTTGAGTACGGAAACCACCACGAGGGCACGTTCCCGCAGGTCCTGTCCCAAGCGCAGGGCTCTTGCGACGAACGCCTCACCGTCGATATCGCCGAGCAGCAGCCTGCTCACAAGCGCGTTCTGACGTTGGGCGGATCTCGCACCGCTTTCCCTGGCGCCGAGAAGGGCGATGGCGATGCCGTCGGTCGCGCGGTCGACTGCGTATCCGGCTGTGCCGACCAGGGCTGCACCGCCGTGAAGCACGTGCAACCAACCCCACCGCTCACCACGCAGCACCACGGCTCGTCGCGTGCAGTTGGGGGCGTCACCCGCCGAACCGGACTCGTTCGACGTCTCGTGTTCGATGCGTGAGTGGTGCTCCCAGTGCGACAGAACATCGTCATCCGCAGGGGAATTCGCGGAATAGGCCACCACCTGATGGGTCGCGTCTTCAAGGACGACGGGATGGCCCACCTCCTCGGCCAGCGCGTCGGTGAACCGGACCGGGTCCCGACCGGCCAGCAGCATCTGCATGAAGGTGGCGTTCAGCCGTTCGTATGCGCTCAGGTCGAGCACGCGCTGGTCCACTATCGACTCGTGCACCTGAGCGGACACCTCCACGAACGGCACCTCCCCCGCCAGGCCCACCAACGGCAGCCCACGATCCCGGGCAGCATCCACAAGAGCCGCCGGCATCGTCGCGTAGGCCCGACCGCTGAGTTCGATGACCAGGACGGCTGCGCCCGCGTCGGCGAGTGCAGCGATGTAGTTCTCCTGTTCCGCGGCGCTGGATCCGATCCCGAGTCCAGCGGTCAACAACATCTCTCCGCCGGTGAGAAAGGTTGCGATGTCTGGTATTTCGGTCGGGTGGACCCACCTGATGATGCGGTCGAGGTTCTCGTGTCCGGCGTAGACTCTCAGCGGCACCCGTTCGAACACCTCGAGTTGAAGCGCCGCTTCGACGGTCATCGCCATCGCTTTCGCCGCCTTTCTGCACGATGTGTGCATTCAATCGGCAATGTAGTTCTCAGATCGGGTCTGACGCAAGTCACATTCCGATCGGAAGACTCAAGGAACACACGACCCCATGTCGCGGCAAGTCGCACGTACGGAAAAGGAGAGTTCATGCCCAGGCTCAACGGCGGACAGGTCATCGGCCGCATCCTGAAGGAGTACGGCGTTCCCTATGTGGCCGGCATTCCCGGCCACGGCATCTGGGGGCTGATGGACGCGTTCAACGAAGAGGAATCGAAGATCCCCTTCATCCAGACCTACCACGAGCAGAGCGCCGTCCACCTCGCCGATGGCTTCTACCGCGTGTCCGGCAAGCCCATGGCCGCCGTCACGTCCATCGGCGCCGGGGCATCCAATACCGTGCTCGGCCTGGCGACCGCATACAGCGATTCCACCAGTGTCCTGGTGATCACCGGTGGTCCGCCGCGCCACATGCGTGGCCGCGGCGTCCTCCAAGAGCTGGAACGCCAGAAGGACAATGGATTTCCGCAGGTGGCGGAGGCGGTGTCCAAGCGCAGCTGGGTGGCCAACAGCATCGAAGACCTCCCGTTCATCATGCACCGGGCCTTCTCCACAATGCTGACCGGACGCCGCGGCCCCGCCCACATCGAGGTGCCCTGGGATCTGCATGCCGAGACTGCCGAGGTCAACTTCCACGACCTCGCCCGCCGGCTCCCCATCGGACTTCAGTACCCCGATCCAGAGGCGATCGAACGCGCCGTCGCGCTGCTGGGCACCGCCAAGCGGCCGGTGATCGTTGTCGGTGGCGGTGCGATCAGCGCCAACGCCACCGACGAGGTCCGCGCCCTGGCCGAAGGCCTCAACATTCCCGTCGCCACCACGTGGAACGGCAAGAGCGCGTTCCCCGAGGATCACGAACTGTTCATCGGCAGTGTCGGCCAGACCGGCACCATCCACGGCAACTACCTGGCGGCCAACGCCGACGTCGTGTTATCCATCGGATGTCGATTCACGGACTGGTCTGCCTCCAGTTACGCCAAGGGCAGATCTTTCTCCTTCCCGCCGGCCAAACTGATCCACATCGACATCGATCCGCACGAGATCGGCAAGATCTATCCCGCCGAGGTCGGGATCCTCGCCGACGCCAAGCCTGCCGTCGCGGCGATCGTCGCGTCCCTCGGCAGCACACCGGAGCGAACCGAGTACCTCGCCGAAGTCGCAGAACGCAAGGCGGACTGGGAAAATCAGCTTTCGGCCCGACGAGACACCGACCGGTTTCCCTTCACGCTGCAACGGCCGCTGCACGCACTACGCCAAGTGATGGACCGCAGCGGCATCGTGCTCGCCGGGTCGGGCAACACCCAGGGTGCGGTCAAGCAAACCTTCCCGGTGTATGAGCCCCGGACGCACCTGACCACCGGCGGCTTCTCCGCGATGGGCTGGCCGGTGCCCGCCGCGCTCGGCGCCAAGCTGGCCGCGCCCGAACGGCAGGTCGCCTGTATCACCGGTGACGGCGATTTTCTGATGACCGCGCAGGAGATCGGAGTCGCCGTCCAACACGACATTCCGGTCGTCTTCGTCGTGCAGGACAACTCGGGCTACATCTCGATCCGAGGCGGGCAGCGCAACGCAACCGACCGGATCATCGGCACGGAGTTCAACCGCCCGGACGGTTCGCCCTACAGCCCGAGCTTCAAGGACCTCGGAAAGTCCTTCGGGCTGGAATCGTTCCGCGTCGAGTCCGCGGCCGATCTCGAGCCGACGTTCAAGCGGGCGTTCGATGCTCAAGCTCCGGTCCTGGTCGAGGTTCCCACCGACCGCGACCTCGCCAGCCCGTTCGTGCCTGGATGGCTGGACTTCCCGCCTCTGCCCCACATCACCGACGAGCGCGCAGACGAGTACCGCGAGATGCGTGCCGCCGAACAGCACCAGTAGGCGACAACCTCCCGCGATCCGTCACCGCGTGCGCACGCGGTGACGGATCGTGCCGCTTTGACCCGAAACAGCCGAAAGGGGTTGACGATGGGCCGTCCCGGGGTGAACGCCCTGTGGCTCACCGCTGTGACAGCCGTCTTTCTCGCCGGGTTGTGGACGCTCACCGCATACGGGTCGACTCACAAGCTGCCCGTCACGCCCAGCAGCAGTTATTCGGTAACAAACCCGCCGTGGTCCACCACGACGGGTCGCTAGTAGAGGAACCCATGCAACCTTCGGTAACACGGACCCATGCCCGCTCGGGACTCACCTTCACGGCCATCGGCTACGGCGGTGCTCCGATCGGCAATTTCAACGGCACCTTCACCGAGCTGGAAGCGTTGGCGATGGTGGACCAATCGTGGGATCAGGGCATCCGGTACTTCGACACCGCACCCGGGTACGGCAACGGCCTGAGCGAGCACCGCCTCGGACAAGCGCTCAGGCAGCACAACCGATCCGAATACGTGCTGTCCAGCAAGGTCGGGCGGGTACTGACGCCGATGATCGGCGCTCCTGCGGGAAACGGTGACTACCTGGATATCCCACCGTTCGTCGCGACATACGACTACTCGTATGACGGCGTCATGCGTGCGGTCGAGCAGAGCATGCAACGCATGCTCACCGACCGGTTCGACGCGCTTTTCATCCACGACTGCGACGTCTACACCCACGGTGACGCCCAACCCGAGTACTTCCGCCAGGCCATCGTCAGCGGATTCCCGGCACTGGAGATGTTGCGCGACCAGGGTGTGGTGCAGGCGATCGGGTTCGGTGTCAACGAAACCGACGTGATGTTGGACGCGGTCAAAGCTGTCGACGTCGACATCTGTCTGCTGGCAGGCCGCTACACACTTCTCGAACAGCAACCACTCGACGACCTGTTGCCGTTGTGTGAAGACCGCGGCGTGGGAATCGTGTTGGGCGGCGTGTACAACAGCGGCGTGCTCGCAACCGGCGCCGTGGACGGTGCCCGCTTCAACTATGGCCCAGCCCCCGCCGACATCCTCGACAAGACCCGCGCACTCGAAAGCGTCTGCAACGAGTTCGAAGTGCCGCTGCCAGCCGTTGCACTCCAGTTCGCCTATGCCCACCCCGTTGTCACCAGCGTGTGCCTGGGCGCCCGTAATCCCGGCCAACAGGCCCGCAACGCCGACCTTTTCGGGACGGAGATCCCCGTGGATCTCTGGGATGAACTCCGCTCCCGCCGCCTGATTCGCGAAGACGCCCCGACACCAAGTGCGCGTTCCGCAGAGCGAGATTGAGCGAAACGCCAGAAGGGGCGGCGCCGACAGGCGCCGCCCCTTCTGGTCTATTGCGCGGCCGACGCGATATCCGGGGCGACACGCAGCGCGTTCGCCGCGATCGTCAAAGCGGGGTTCAATGCCGCCGACGACGGGAAGAACGAACCGTCCACGAGCCATAGGTTTTCCACGTCATGGCTTCGGCATTGTCCGTTCAGTACGCTGCGCGCGGGGTCATGGCCCGCCACTGCCGTGCCACACATATGCGAATTGGTCTCGATGCCCATCCGCTGCGTCAGCACGATCGGATAGCCGGCCCGTCGTACGGCCTTGGTAACCCGCCTCACCAACTCCCGGTGCGGCGCAACATTGTTCGGTCGCCACCGCACGTAGATGTGACGATCATCCACGGTCACTCGGTTGTCGAGCCGCGGAAGGTCTTCTGTGGTGAGGTAGATGTCCAGGCTGCGGTCCGTGGCCATCTTCAGCGCCCACATCGGCGCCCACGGCCGGGCATTCTTGATCATGGCGGCCTGCAGCTTGCCGAGCATCTGCAGGTTGCCCAACGGATACTCGTTGTCCGGTCCGGCGGTGTACCAGTCGTTGAGCCCCAACGTCTTCTGCCATGCCGTGGTGTTTCGCCGACGGGGGTCGATCGCAATGAAGAAAGTGCTGTTGTGGACCATGTAGTTTCGTCCGAGCAGACCCGAGGAGTTCGCGAGACCATCCGGGTGTTGAGGAGTCGACGAGCGCAGCAGGATGGCTGCGGTGTTCACCGCGCCGGCCGAGATCACGAACTGCTTGGCCTCGATCCGGACCGTCCGGCTGCCGCTCACCGCTTCGGCTGCCACAACCGTGCGACCGTCCGGCGATGTCAGGAGGCGCGTGACCTTGGAGTCGACGAGAAGCCGAACATTTTTCTCATGCAACGCAGGTCGCAGGGCCCGATTTTCGGCCTCGCTCTTCACGTCGGACTCAGACGGACAGCCGTCGGATGTGGTCGACGCGCGTCGTTGCTCGTCGGTGTCGAGATTCATCCCGTTCGGGGTGTGGAAGGGATGCAGCCCCTGACGCTTGAGAGACCCCGAGAAACGCTCGATCACCGGTTCGTGTGCGAGCGGCGGATGTGGATAGGGCTGTGAGTGCGGCGGTTCCGTCGGGTCTTCGTCGGTGGTCCCGTGCACCTCGAAGAGGCGCTCCGCTTCGCAGTAATACGGTTCGAGGTCGTCGTAGTTGAACGGCCATGCCGGTGAGGTTCCGTCGTGATGGATGATCTCGCCGAAATCCTCGCGGCGGAATCTGGGCAGGCTCGCACCGTAGAACTTCGTGTTGCCGCCGACCCAGTAGTACGTGCCCGGCTGGAAGGGTTCACCCGTGCGGGCATCGATCCACGGTTCGGCCGTCTTGTAGCGCCCGTGGATGTGCATCTCTTCGGGCATCGAATTCTCGGGTTCGCGGGGCAGGAAATGCCCCCGCTCGACCACCAGGACATCCCGGCCGGACTGACTCAACGCATAGGCGAGCGTCGAACCACCCATTCCAGAGCCGACGATGACGATGTCAGCCGTGAAGACGTCCGAGTCCGACGCCCGCACAACGGCACCCTCTCGAAGGGGTGCGTACTCGTCGTTCGGTCGAGCGGTCAATGCCATTGCGGAAATCCTCTGTTCGTTGCCGGCCGTCGTGCCTCCGAATCGTCCTGATGCGCGACATGGTTGCCCGGGTCGGCAAGGTGCTCGTGCGACGTTATACCGATGACGTTATGAGGTGCGCAACGCCGTAGCCAGACACAAGATGTGGCATGTTCTCCGGCTTTTGGACACAAACTGTGCATAGACCTCATCAAGCGACCCCAAGTGGATTGGGCGGCGCTGGGCTGCTTAGCGATACCGGTGGTCACGCAGTGGGCGGGCAGCGTCCGCAGCGGCGAGCCAGAATCGACGTTGGAAGAAGTCCCCGAGTTTTACAGGACCAGATCTGCAAGTGATCTGCGGTAACCGTGTAGCGATGGTTACGAAGCGCGGAGTCGACACGGACGTCGCCAGTCGGCATCGCACCAGAGCGACACATACAGAGGCCCGGATAGACGGATCACAAGGGCGGCAAGAGCCGAAGACGTATGACCTAATCCGAGCTTCGTGTCATACATGCCAAAACATATGACATTTCGCTGAAATTGGGCGTCTACAACGGAGGGGTAGGGTCCCAATCTCGATGTCATTTGGGTCTGCTGCACGAACAGGTGACAGTGATCCGCCCCGGCATGTCGGGAGGTTCTCTTATCTGAGTGCCTCCTCGGCATGAGGGTGCCGTTGGCGATGGTAGTAGAGCGCTTCGGCCCGATCGGGGGTCAGGTCCTGGCAGTAGCCGTTGGGTCGCTGACGGTTGTAGAAGGCCACCCATTCGGCGGTCCCCAGCGCCAGTTCGGTGGCACCGGGATAGAGCGGCTGGCGGTCGATGAGTTCGGTCTTGTAGCTGCTGTTCACCGATTCGGCCAGAGCATTATCGAAACTATCCCCGACGGATCCGACTGAAGGCAGGATCCCCTCAGCGGCCAGACGTTCGGTGAACGCGACCGCGGTGTATTGGGCGGATTCAATCGGTGGTCGCAACACCGGCTTGATGAAGTGAGTGTAGGTGTTCGGCGAAGGCTTCCGCGGGAGTGCGCCAGCCGAGGGTTTTCCGCGGCCTGGTGTTGAGGGTATGGGCGATCGCTGCCACGTCCTCGGCCGACCATCTTGAGAGGTCGGTCCCTTTTGGAAAGTATTGGCGTAACAGGCCATTGGTGTTCTCATTGGTACCGCGCTGCCACGGACTCTTCGGATCAGCGAAGAACACCTTGACTCCGGAGGCGACCGAGAACTGGGCGTGCGCCGACAGTTCCTTGCCCCGGTCCCAGGTCAACGACCGACGCAGTTGCGCGGGCAACGTGGTGATCGTCTGTTCCAGAGCGTTGGCCATCGTGATGGCGCCATAGCCGGCCAACGCCGGCCCGTTCTTGGTCCGCGGAATTATCCCGTAACCAACTTCACGTGGCAGATGGACCAGCATGGTGAACCGGCTGCTGCGCTCGACCAGCGTGCCGATTGCACTGCGCTGCAAGCCAATCAGGAGATCACCCTCCCAATGTCCGGGAACAGCGCGATCATCGACCTCGGGTGGGCGTTGGCTGATCAACGTCTCAGGGGTGACATGGGCCCACGCCTTGGACCGCGTTCGTGCCCGCGGTACCCGCAGTGCCCGGCCTCGGCGCAGGCAGCTGACCAGATCCCGCTTCAGCGCACCGCGAGATTCGACGTACAGCGCTTGATAGATGGCCTCGTGGCTGATCCGCATAGTCACATCATCGGGGAAGTCCAGCGGGAGCCGTCGAGCGATCTGTTCTGGACTCCATGCCTGCACCCAGGCCCGATCACCCCGGTGCGGCTTGTTGCGTCCCTTCCACGGGGCGGCGGCGGGACCGACGATGACCTGGCCATCAGCGCCGCGAACGACGCCGGACAGTTTGTCCTGGACGTACTGACGCAGCCGGTCGTTGCTAACGAGCTTGGCGGTCTTGGGGCGGCGGGCGCGCCGCTCGGCGTGCCACTGCGCAGTGGAGGCCTTATAGTCGAGTCGATAGGTGCGGGTCGAGGCATTGCGGCGCAACTCCCGTGAGATGGTCGACGGTGCACGCTTGAGCCGCCGGGCGATCTCACGCACCCCGGCGCCCTGGGCGCGCCACAACGCGATGTTCTCACGTTCATCCGAGGACAGGTAACGTCCCGAAACTGTTTCTGGCAAGCATGGATTCACTCCACCAGCGTGACGGAACCAGCGGAACCCAACCGGCGACGACACGCCCGCTTCGGCAGCGGCGTCCTCAGTCATAGCCCCCGCAGCGATCGCCGCCCAGAACCTCACCCGATCCTGACGCCACGCCACCGACGGCCGACCCGGAGACGGAATCTGTCCCCGATACAACCGAACCGCCCGCTGCCGATCCAACACACCCATTCCACACCTCCATAATCGAGGTGTTGCGACGATCAGTTGAATCCGCCTTGCGAGCCCGCGTCGCTGTGGTGGATAAGTGAATCCAAAGATGCTGCACCCGAACGCTTTCTGGTGTCGATCGCATCGGTCACCAGCTTCTGGGTCATCTCGGTAGCCACCTTCCAACCCACGATCTTGCGGGCATAGACATCGGTGACGAACGCCGTGTAGGCCCAGCCGGCACGAGTCCGGCAGTAGGTGAAATCGGCCACCCACAATCGGTCAGGCGCACCGGCGACGAAATTACGCCGGACCCGATCCGGGGCTCGCGTCGCTGCCGGATCGGCGACGGTGGTGCGCACCCGCCGGCGCTTGCACGCACCCCGCCAACCCATCTCCCGCATGACCCGTTCCACGACACAGCGCGATACGTCGATACCATTGGTGCGCAATACAATCCATGTCTTACGAGCGCCCAGGACTCGGTACAGACTCTGCGATTGGCGAAGCTGCCAGATCGCATCGATCACCTGCGCATCGGCCCAGTCGGCTTTCGAGGGGCCCTGACGGGCGCGGTGGGCGTAATACGTCGACGGGGCGATCGTGACGCCGTACTCGGAAAGCACAGCGCACATCGACTCGACACCCCACTTGAGACCATCAACGCCCACCCGCATGTGCTGGTGGGCGCTGATGAACTCCACGACTACTGAGAGGGCCGGTCGAGCTCGGCGGCGAAGAAAACCGAGGCCGCCTTCAAGATCGCGTTGGCCCGCTTGAGTTCGGCATTCTCCCGGCGCAGCTTGCGCAGGACCTCGGATTCCTCGCTGGTCTGCCCCGCCCGAGAGCCGGCGTCGATCTCAGCCTGGCGGACCCATTTGCGCACCGTTTCGGCAGTACCGACGCCCAGCAGGTCAGCAACCCGGCCCATCGCCTCCCACTCCGAAACTGTCTCGCTGCGCAGATCGGCCACCATCTGCACCGCCCGCACCTTCAGCTCGTCTGGATACCGCCTCGATGACTTCGATCCCACGTGCCCATCCTTCCCAACGGAAGAACTCTCCAGACACGCCGGGGCGGATCAACCATAACCAAGTAGTCGGATTAATACGGCGAGCGCAGTCTGAGACGTCTGATGTAATCCCAGCTTCGTGTCATATATGCCAAAACACATGACATTTCGCTGGGATTATGACATCGAAATTGGGATTCTACAAGCAGACGAAACTCCCCGTTTCGCGACGCTCCGAATATTCTCTTGCATCTATATAGACAATGACGCATACTCGAGACGTGGACGTCTTCGAGGCGATAGCAGAACCGAGCAGGCGCGCACTACTCGATGCCCTGGTCGACGGTGAACGCACGGCAGGCGAGCTGGTCGCGACGCTGCCCGAGCTGACGCAGCCGACGGTGTCGCGGCACCTCAAGGTGCTGCGCGAGGTCGGCCTGGTCGAGGTGCGGCCCGACGCGCAGCGGCGCATCTACGCGTTGCGCGCTGACGGGCTGATGCAGATCGACCGGTGGATCGAGCGGTATCGGCGTCATTGGATCGACCACCTCGACACCCTCGAGCGCCACCTCGAATCCACCCACAAGGAGGCGAAATGACCGACCGCGAAGGAAAACTGACGATCGAGGGCGATCTGGCCGTGCTCCGATTCGAACGCCGTCTCCCCTACCCCGTCGAGGCGGTGTGGGCCGCCATCACCGACCCGCAACAGCGCGGGCAGTGGCTGGGTGAGACCACGATCGACGCGCGCGAGGGCGGACGCATCGAGATGATCCCCGACGGACCGGGAGTGCCGACCGAACACAAGAAGATGACGGGCCGGATCCGTGTCTGGGATCCTCCGCGGGTTTTCGAGCACGAGTGGCATCAGCCGATCCTGGCCGAAACCGGTTCGGTGCGTTACGAACTCACGCCTGACGGCGAGGGCACGGTGCTTCGCTTCACCCACCGTGGCCTGACCCCGCGCGACGGGCAGGGCTTCCTGCCCGGCACCCACGCCTTCTTCGACCGGATGGAGGCGTACCTGGCCGGCGAGCCGTTGCCGGACTGGGCCACCAGATACCAAGAAGTCGCACGATCCAAGAACGGAGGAACCAACCATGCCTGACACGCACAACGGAGCCGACATCGCGGCACCGAACGTCGCCGTGGTCTACCACTCGGGGTTCGGGCACACCGCAACCCTGGCCGACGCGGTCGCCGAGGGCGCCCGCGAAGCCGGTGCGGCGGTGGACCTGATCGCCGTCGCCTCGATGTCGGACGATGACTGGGACCGGCTCGACAGCGCCGACGCGATGATCTTCGGCAGCCCCACCTATATGGGCAACGTCGCAGCGGCATTCCAGAGTTTCGCCGAGCAGACCGGCCGCCGCTGTGTCGAGGGCACTTGGCAGGACAAGGTCGCGGCCGGCTTCACCAACTCCGGGGGCAAGGGCGGCGACAAGCTCAACACCCTGATCTCACTCGCGGTCTTCGCCGCACAACACCACATGCATTGGGTCAGCCTGGGTTTGGGGCCGGGTTGGAACCACTCCATGGCCAGCGAGAACGACCTGAACCGGCTGGGCTTCTTCCTGGGTGCGGGCGCGGCCACCGACGTGGACCTCGACGCCGCATCGGTGCACCCCGCTGACGTCCAGACGTGCAGGCACCTGGGGCGGCGGGTCGCGCTGGTGACGCGTCAGCTCAACATCGGCCGCACGCTCACACCAGCGGCTTCAGCTCCTGCAGCATCGTAGGCACCAACTCGCTGACGGTGGGATGGATGTGCATGGTGCGCGATATCGCGGTATAGGGTTCCTTGGCCGCCATGATGTCGAGGATCGCGTGAACCACCTCGTCGCCACCCACCCCGAGGATGGCCGCGCCGAGGATCTCCTGTGTCTCGGCGTCGACGACGACCTTCATGAAGCCCTGCGTCTCCCCCTTCTCCACGGCACGCCCCACGCGCGTCATGGGACGCTTGCCCACCAACGCCTTTCGGCCTGACGCCCGTACCTGGGCCTCGGTCAACCCCGCACGCCCCAGCGGCGGGTCGATGTAGAGCGCGTAGGTGGGCACCCGGTCGCTGACCCGACGCGGATCATCGTCGAGCAGGTTGGCGGCGACGATCTCGAAATCGTTGTAGGACGTGTGGGTGAAAGCCCCCTTGCCGTTGCAGTCCCCCATCGCCCAGATGTGCTCGACGTTGGTGCGCAACTGATCGTCGACGACGATGAAGCCGCGCTCGTCGACCTCGACTCCGGCCTTCTGCAGATCGAGATCGTCGGTGTTGGGCTGCCGCCCGACCGCGAGCAGCAGGTGCGTGCCGGCGATCGGTTGGGCGTCGTCGCGTGGAACGACGTCGAAACCGTTGTCACGCTTGGTGAACCGGATGCCGGTCGCGTCGAGCACCACGGTGATGCCTTCGGCCTCCAGGATGTCCCTGATCGCCGCGGACACGTCCTCGTCCTCACGCGCGGTCAGGCGCGGGCCCTTCTCGACCACGGTGACGGCCGCACCGAAGCGTCGGTACATCTGCGCGAACTCCAGCGCGATGTAGCTGCCGCCGATGATCACGAGATGTTCTGGCACCGAGTCGAGTTCGAGGATGCCGGTGTTGGTCATGTAGTCGATGCCGTCGAGGCCCGGGAACTCGGGCACCACGGCGCGGCCACCGACGTTGAGGAAGATCCGCTCTGCGGTGAGCCGTTCACCGTCGACGTCGACGGTGTGGGGGTCGACGAATCGGGCGTGGCCGCGGATCAGGGTGGCCCCGTCCATGCCTTCGATCCACGACTCGACGCCGTGCCGGTCGCCGAGCATGATCTTGTCCTTGCGGGCCTTGACCCTGGCCATGTCGACCGTGACATCGCCTGTGCCGACGCCGTATTCGCTTCCGCGACGCGCGAGGTGGGCGGCATGCGCGCTGGCGACCAAGGTCTTGGTGGGGATGCACCCGGTGTTGACGCAGGTGCCGCCGACGTATTTGCGTTCGATGACCGCGACGGTCTGGCCGGCGTCGGTCAACCGTCCGGCCAGCGGTGGTCCGGCCTGGCCCGCGCCGATGACGATCGCGTCGAAGGTACGTGCCATGTCACACCACCGCCGTGAGCGCCGCGATACCGAAACCGCCGAGGACGGCAACGGCGTCCTCCGACAACGCGATCGGAAGGTCACGCCCACCGGTCGCGGCGACGAGCCGTCGTCGGGCCTCGGCGCCGCCCAGAGTGCCGAGCACCGCGCCGATCATCCCGGCGCCCAAGCCGCCGAACTTGTAGCCCCATGCGGTTCCGATGACGGCCCCGGCGAACGCGCCGGTGACCAATCGCGTCCCGAACTGGATCGCGGTCTTGCGACTCGGGGTCTTCGGCAGCTTGTCGGTGACCAACTCACCCACGGCCAGGATCGTCAGAACCGTCACGGTGATCGGATGGGCCAGCCACTCAACCCAGGTGTTGTCCAGGTTGATCCACTGCAGCGCCGCGGCCCACGCCACCGCCGCCGGGGCAGTCATCGCCCGCAGGCCGGCCACCACGCCGATGAGAAGGGCCAACAACAGAACCAGAAAGTGCGTCATGGCAGCCTCCGCGGTGGGTTGTCACCCGGACGCTAACACGCGTGGCAGCCTCGCACCCGCCGATCAGAATCGGCAGAACCGGATATCGGAGGCCAGAATCGCTTTCGCACCGATGGCCGCGATCTCGTCCATGATCGCGTTGACGTCGCGTCGCGGCACCAACGCGCGCACCGCGACCCAGTCCGGATCGGCCAGTGGCGCGATCGTCGGCGATTCCAGACCCGGGGTCACCGCGGTGGCCCGATCCAAAACCGCACGCGGGCAGTCGTAGTCCAGCATGAGGTACTGCTGACCGAACACCACACCCTGTACGCGTGCTGTGAGCTGGTCGCGCGCCGCTGCGTTCTCGTCGCCGTCGGCACCGTCCCGTTCGATGAGGACGGCCTCGGACTCGCACAGCGGATCGCCGAACGCCACCAAATTATGCAGACCCAGCGTGCGACCGGAGCCGACCACGTCGGCGATGACGTCGGCGACGCCGAGCTGGATCGAGATCTCGACGGCGCCGTCGAGGCGGATCACCGTCGCGTCGATGCCGTGCGCCGCGAGATCCTTGCGCACCAGGTTGGGGAACGACGTCGCGATGCGCTTGCCCGCGAGGTCGGCGGTGGTCCACTCGCGCCCGGCGGGCGCGGCATAACGGAACGTCGAGTTGCCGAAGCCCAGCGAGAGGCGCTCGCGCACCGGGGCATCCGAATCGGCCGCCAGATCACGCCCCGTGATGCCGAGGTCGAGCTGACCGGAACCCACGTAGATCGCGATGTCCTTGGGCCGCAGGAAGAAGAACTCGACGTTGTTGCCCGGGTCGACAACCGTGAGATCCTTGGGGTCACGCCGGCGCCGGTAACCGGCCTCGGCGAGGATCTCGGCGGCCGATTCACTCAGCGCACCCTTGTTGGGGACCGCCACGCGCAACATCTGGTCGGTCACGGTCACAGCTTCCGGTAGACGTCGTCGAGGGTCAGGCCGCGCGACACCATGAGCACCTGCGTCCAGTACAGCAACTGGCTGATCTCCTCGGCCAGCGCCTCGTCGCCCTCATGCTCGGCCGCCAGCCACACCTCACCGGCCTCTTCGAGGATCTTCTTGCCGATCCCATGTACGCCGGCGTCGAGCGCGGCGACCGTGCCGCTACCGGCAGGACGGGTCCGCGCTTTGTCGCTGAGCTCGGCGAACAAGGCATCGAAAGTCTTCACGAGCATGAATTGTTTCATGTCGGGCCAGGCTCACCGCCCGGGGTGCGCCGATGGGCGGCTGATGCCGTCAGTGCCCCAGCGCTTCGGCGTGCATGTCCTCCAGATTCTTACCCCTGGTCTCCTCCACCCACTTGCTCACGAAGAGGAACGACAGCACCGCACACAGCGCATAGAAGCCGTAGGCCAGGCCCAGGTGGTTGCGCAGCTCGGGGAAGCTGACGGTGATCAACCAGTTCGCGGCCCACTGCCCGGCCGCCGCCAGGCCCAGCGCGGCCGCACGGAAGCGGTTGGGGAACATCTCCCCCAGCAGCACCCAGACCACCGGCCCCCACGACATACCGAAAGCGACCACGAACAGGTTCGCCGCGATGAGTGCGATCAAGCCGGACGCGCCGGGCAGATCGGGCGTGCCGTCGGGTTTGACCGTGGCGTTGGCGAAGATGACCGCCATGGTGGCCAGCGTGACCGCCATCCCCGCCGAACCGATCAGCAGGAGCGGTTTGCGGCCGATCTTGTCGATCAGCGCGATCGCGATCAACGTCGTCAGCACGTTGACCACCGACGTGATCACGGTGTAGATCGCGGACTGGTCGGCGCTGAAACCGACGGCCTGCCACAGCACATTCGAGTAGTAGAAGATCACGTTGATACCGACGAACTGCTGGAAGATCGACAGGCCCAGACCGACCCACACGATCCCGTAGATCCCGCCGGTGGGCTTCTTCAGATCGCGCCACGACGGTTTGTCCTCGCGCTCAAGGGTGTCGCGGATACGCGTGATGGTGATCTCCAGGTTCTTCTGCCCGAGCAGCATGCTCAGCACCCGGCGCGCTTCTGGGATCTTGTGTGTGGCAACGAGATAACGCGGCGACTCGGGAATCGTGAACGCGAGCGCCCCGTACACGACGGCCGGCACGGCCATCGCGAGGAACATCCAGCGCCACGCGTCGAGTCCCATCGCCAGCACCTCGTTGGGACCGCCCGCCGCCCACTGCAACAGCCAGTTGACCGCGAAGGACGCGAAGATGCCCAACACGATGGCGAGTTGCTGGAGCGATCCGAGACGTCCCCGGATTCCCGGCGGCGACGTCTCTGCGATGTAGGCGGGCGCGATCACCGACGCCACACCCACACCGACACCGCCGATGATGCGGAACACCACCAAGCTGATGGTCTCGGGTGAGAAACCCGATCCGAAGGCGCTGATGAGAAACAACACCGCGGCGATCTTCATCACCGCGATGCGCCCGATGCGGTCGGCGATACGGCCGGCCGACAGTGCGCCTGCGGCAGCACCCAGCAGCGCCGACGCCACCGCGAGTCCCAGGGCGTAGTTGCCGATGCCGAAGTCCTCTTGGATGGAGTCCACGGCACCGTTGATCACGGCGCTGTCGTAGCCGAACAGGAGACCGCCGAGGGCCGCGACCGCCGCGATCCGGACCGCGGTGCGACCGGAGGAGGCCGCCTGATCGTCGTCACCGAAGATCGACGGAGTGTCGTCGCTTACCGGACCGTGTGACATGATGCGCCCTCTCGGCAGGAGAGTGATACCGATCACATTCACAATGGCACACCGCGGTCACCCGCATGGCCGTATCCGGTGGGCTGTTTCAGGCGCTCAGGCGCTCTGGACCCAGCTCGGCATGGATTGCGCGCAGATCGTCGACCCCGAGCAGGCTCAGCGACTCCACCTGCTTGCGGCGCGGGCCGTGCGGCACCGCCACGTCGTTGGGGATCACCAGCACCGGGCAGCCCGCGGCCTCGGCCGCCGTCGTACCGGTCACGGAGTCCTCGACCGCCAGGCAGCGCGCGACGGGCACGCCGAGCAGTTCGGCGGCACGCAGATACGGATCCGGCGCGGGCTTGCCGCTGGGCACCTCGTCGCCGCATACGCTCACCGAAAAGTAATGGCGCCCAATGCTGTTCAGCGCACGCTCGGCGAGATCGCGTCGGGTGTTGGTCACCAGCGCCATCGGGACCTCGGCAGCGACCAGCGCATCGAGCATCTCCTGCGCACCCGGTCGCCACGGCAAGCCCTGTTCGAACAACTCACCGGTGTAGGCATGCAGCCAGTCCGCAGATTCCGCCATCGCCGCGGGATCGGGTTCGAGCCCGATGTCCTCGTAGACGATGCGCATCACCGTTTCCGATGAACCACCGACCGTCGATTCCCGCACCTCCGGCGTGAGCACCGCGCCCATCCGCGCATACAGCGCGTGCATCGAGATGTCCCACAGCTTTTCGGAGTCGACCAGGGTGCCGTCCATGTCCCACAACACCGCCAGCATGTTCTCGATTGTGTCAGGCCCCGACGCTTTAGTCACATCAGCGACAGCGCAGGACACCTGTCTTACCTTGGAAATCATGACGATTCTTGTGACCGGCGCCACCGGGAACATCGGCCGACGCATCGTGGATCGACTGGTCGAGTTGGGAGCCAACGACATCCGTGCATTGACAAAGAATCCGGCGAAAGCGAATCTGCCCGCTGGTGTGAGCGTTTTCACGGGCTATCTCGGCGCCGTCGCATCGCTGGACGGCGTGTTCGACGGTGTGGACCGCATGTACCTGGCACCCCTGACACAGACTCTCGACGCGACGCTCGAACTCATCCGGCGGGCCGGCGTCGGCTACGTCGTCGCGCTGTCGGGCGGTGCGCACTGGGCCGAGCACGCCGGCAAGGTGCGCGCCTCGGGTGTGGCCCACACACAACTGGGACCGGGCGAGTTCCTCGACAACTTCACGATCTGGGCCGACCAGATCAAACAGACGGGGACCGTCCGCGAGCCCTACCCCGACGTCGTCGAGGCCCCGATCAGCATGGACGACATCGCCCGCGTCGCCGCGGCGCTGCTCGTCGAGCCCGCACACCGGGGACAGATGCTCGAACTCACCGGCCCCGAGGCGCTGAGCCGCGCCGAGATCGCCGCGCAGATCGGCGTCGGCATCGGACGCACCGTCACGTTCGAGACGTGCACGCACGACGAGGCGGTCGCCCTGCTGACGCCCGTCATGGGCGACGCCGCGACTTGGTACTACGACCTGGTGCGCTCCCGCGTCGAACCGCAACGTGCCAACCGGATCGTCGACGAGATCACCGGAACACCGGCGGAGGCGGTCCCGCAGTGGGCGGCCCGCAACGCCGGATTGTTCGGGTAGCGCTCAGTCCTCCGGGTTGTAGCCCAGATTCGGTGCGAGCCAGCGCTCGGCTTCCTGCAGCGTCCAACCCTTGCGCCGCGCATAGTCGGCGACCTGATCCTGCGCGAGCCTGCCGACGACGAAGTACTGCGACTGCGGGTGCGAGAAATACCAGCCGCTGACCGCGGCACCAGGCCACATCGCCATCGACTCGGTCAACTCGATGCCGGTGCGCTCGGTCACGTCGAGCAGCTTGAACAACGTGGCCTTCTCGGTGTGCTCGGGGCACGCCGGATAACCGGGGGCCGGGCGGATCCCGCGGTAGCGCTCGGCGATGAGCGCCTCGTTGTCCAACTCCTCGTCGGGCTGGTACGCCCAGAGTTCGGTGCGTACCCGCTGGTGCATGCGCTCGGCGAATGCCTCGGCCAACCGGTCGGCGAGCGACTCCAGCAGGATCGCGCTGTAGTCGTCGTGGTCGGCCTTGAACTCCGCGATCTTCTCGGCGCTGCCCAGGCCCGCGGTGACGGCAAACGCACCGATGTAGTCCGCAAGACCCGTCTCCTTGGGGGCGATGAAGTCGCCGAGGGACCGGTTCGGGATGCCGTCGCGATGCTCGCCCTGCTGACGCAGGTTGCGCAGCGTGGTCAGCACCTCGGTGCGGGTGTCATCGGTGTACACCTCGATGTCGTCACCGACGGCGTTGGCCGGGAAGAAGCCGATCACCCCGTTGGCTGTCAGCCACTTCTCCTTGATCAGGGTGTCGAGCATCTCCTGGGCTTCCTCGTACAACTTGCGCGCGGCCTCGCCGGACGCCGGGTTGTTGAGGATGTCCGGGAACTTGCCCTTCATCTCCCACGCGTTGAAGAACGGCTGCCAGTCGATGTACTGGCGCAGTTCGGACAGGTCGTAGTTCTCGAACTCGCGGATGCCGAGGCCCTGGGCCGGCACCGGCGGCGTGTAGCCGTCCCAGTCGATGGGCGTGCGGTTGGCGCGCGCCTTCTCCAGCGTGACCATGGGCCGCTCGTTCTTCTGGGCGTGCCGTTCACGCAGCGACGCGTAGTCCTTCTCGGTCGCCTCGAGCAGCGCCGGGCGCTGCTTGTCGTCGAGCAGCGCGGCCGCGACCGGCACCGAACGGGACGCGTCCTTGACCCACACCACCGGACCGCTGCGCCGCGGCGCGACCTTGACGGCCGTGTGCGCGCGTGAGGTGGTCGCCCCGCCGATCAGCAGCGGGATGTCCATGCCCTCGCGTTCCATCTCGGCCGCGAAGTTGACCATCTCGTCCAGCGACGGTGTGATCAGACCGCTCAAACCGATGATGTCGGCGTTGTGTTCCTTGGCCGCGTCCAGGATCTTCTGGGCGGGCACCATCACGCCGAGGTCGATGACGGTGTAGTTGTTGCACTGCAGCACCACACCGACGATGTTCTTGCCGATGTCGTGAACGTCGCCCTTGACCGTCGCCATGATGATCGTGCCGTTGGACCTCTCGGCGTCGCCTGGCTTCTTCTCGGCCTCGATGTACGGAAGCAGGTACGCCACGGCCTTCTTCATCACGCGCGCGGACTTCACGACCTGCGGCAGGAACATCTTGCCCGAACCGAACAGGTCGCCGACGACGTTCATGCCGTCCATCAGCGGGCCTTCGATGACCTCGATGGGCCGTCCGCCTGCGGCGGCGATCTCGGCGCGCAGTTCCTCGGTGTCGTCGTCGACATGCGCGTCGATGCCCTTCACCAAGGCGTGCGTGATGCGTTCGCGCACAGGAAGACTGCGCCACTCGGCAGCAGCCGGGTCTTCGCCTTTGTCCTTGCTGTTGAAGCGCTCGGCGATCTCCAGCAACCGCTCGGCGGCGTCCTCGCGGCGGTTGAGCACGACGTCCTCGATGCGCTCACGCAGTTCGGGGTCGATCGAGTCGTACGGCACCAGCGCGCCGGCGTTGACGATGCCCATGTCCAGGCCCGCCTTGATGGCGTGGTACAGGAACACCGCGTGGATGGCCTCGCGCACCGGGTTGTTGCCGCGGAACGAGAACGACACGTTGGAGATGCCGCCGGAGATGTGCACTCCGGGCAGGTTCTCCTTGATCCAGCGGCAGGCCTCGATGAAATCGATGCCGTAGGTCGCGTGCTCCTCGATACCGGTCGCGAGTGCGAAGCAGTTCGGGTCGAAGATGATGTCCTCGGCCGGGAAGCCGACCTCCTCGGTGAGGATCCGGTAGGCACGCCCGCAGATCTGCTTGCGACGCTCCAGGTTGTCGGCCTGCCCCTGCTCGTCGAACGCCATCACCACGACCGCCGCGCCGTACTTGCGGCACAGCCGGGCCTCGCGGACGAACTTCTCCTCGCCCTCCTTCAGGGAGATCGAGTTGACGATCGGCTTGCCCTGCACGTTCTTCAGACCGGCCTCGATGACCTCCCACTTGGAGGAGTCGATCATCACCGGCACGCGGCTGATGTCGGGCTCGGACGCGATCAGCTTGGTGAAGCGGTCCATCGCGGCGACGCCGTCGATCATGCCCTCGTCCATGTTGATGTCGATGACCTGCGCACCGACCTCGACCTGCTGCAGGGCCACCGACAGCGCGGTGTCGTAGTCCTCGGCCTTGATCAGGTTGCGGAACCGGGCCGATCCGGTGATGTTGGTGCGCTCACCGATGTTGACGAACAGCGAATCCTCGTCGATGTTGAGCGGCTCAAGGCCCGACAGGCGCGTGGCCACCGGGATCTCGGGGACCTGGCGCGGCGGTTTGCCCTCCACGACCTTGGCGATCTCGGCGATGTGCGCAGGCGTGGTGCCGCAGCAGCCGCCGACGAGGTTGACGAACCCGGCCTCGGCGAACTCCTCGACGTAGGAGGCCTGGCGCTTCGGCGACTCGTCGTACTCGCCGAAGGCGTTGGGCAGGCCCGCGTTGGGGTAGCAGGACACGAAGGTGTCGGCGATGCGCGACATCTCGGCGATGTAGGGCCGCATCTCGGGTGCGCCGAGGGCGCAGTTGAGACCGACGGCCAGCGGCTGGGCGTGCCGGATCGAGTTCCAGAACGCCTCGGTGACCTGGCCGGACAGCGTGCGCCCGGACGCGTCGGTGATGGTGCCCGAGATGATCACGGGCCAGCGGCGCCCGCGCTCTTCGAACAGGGTCTCGATGGCGAAGATCGCGGCTTTGGCGTTGAGGGTGTCGAAGATGGTCTCGACGATGATCAGGTCGGCGCCGCCGTCGACCAGGCCGCGCGCGGCCTCCAGATAGGCCTCGGCCAGCTGGTCGTAGCTGACGTTGCGGGCGCCCGGATCGTTGACGTCCGGCGAGATGGACGCGGTGCGCGTGGTGGGTCCCAGCGCGCCTGCGACGTAGCGCGGCTTGTCCGGGGTGCTGTATTCGTCGCAGGCCGCCCGCGCCAGGGCCGCACCGGCGTAGTTGAGCTCGTAGGCCAGCTCCTGCATGCCGTAGTCGGACAGCGAGACCGCGTTCGCGTTGAACGTGTTGGTCTCCAGCAGGTCCGCGCCCGCGTCGAGGTATTCGCGGTGGATGGCCTCGATGATGTGCGGCTGCGTCAGGTTGAGCAGGTCGTTGTTGCCCACGAGGTCGCTGGGCCAGTCCTTGAAGCGTTCGCCGCGGTAACCCGCTTCATCGGGGCGGTCGCGCTGGATCGCGGTGCCCATCGCGCCGTCGATGACCAGGATCCGCTGCCGGAGCGCAGCCGTCAGCGCGTCAGTGCAATCGGGGCGGATGTTCGGTGCCAACGTCTCCGACCGAACGGCGTTCATGTGCACTCCTTCCGTAGCGGAAGGCGTCCTTGACTTCGTCGAGCGTGGCGGACTCCGGCGAGGACCGGGATCCGTTGCAACGCCTCTCGACGGGGAAAGTCTACGTCGTCATCCGATCGACGTCTGGACGCCCAACCCGTAGCTGTGATCCACCCCGCCCCCAAGGGAACGCCCGCGCCCGGCCGACGGTTCACGATCGGCGGCGGAGGTAGCGGCACAGGCGGTGTTACCAAGGGCAAAACAGATTGCAGCAGAAAGTATTTCGTCTCGTCTATGGGGCGCCGGTCAACAGGGGACGGTCAGCCCGTCGTGGCGCCGTCGCATACAGCATCCGCGTCGCATGGCCCTCACACAGGTGGCGGTGCGGTGCGTGGAAGTGTCAGAGGCGGTCACATCGCCAGAGTAGTCCGTCCATTCGACAAACCGGGTCGCGCAACCGTCTCGACGGCACGTCGAAGGGCTTACGCTGGCAGTGTGACATCGTCGTATCCCCCCGTCGGCCGGCCCGCCGACCTGCCCGAACTGGAGAACGCCATCGTCGTGGCGGCGTTCGAGGGCTGGAATGACGCCGGTGACGCGGCAAGTGACGCGCTGGACCATCTGGATGCGATCTGGGAAGCCGAGACGATCGTCGAGATCGATGACGAGTCGTATTACGACTATCAGGTCAACCGACCGGTGATCCGCCAGGTCGACGGCGTGACGCGCGAGCTCGTGTGGCCGTCGATGCGGATCTCGTACTGCCGCCCGCCGGGCAGTGACCGTGACGTGGTGCTCATGCACGGCGTCGAACCGAACATGCGCTGGCGGACCTTCTGTGCCGAACTGCTCGCGATCGCCGACAAGCTCAACGTGCAGACCGTGGTGATCCTCGGCGCGCTGCTGGCCGATACGCCCCACACCCGCCCCGTGCCGGTGTCAGGGGCCGCGTACTCGGCCGAGTCGGCCAAGTTCTTCGGCCTCGAAGAGACCCGCTACGAGGGCCCGACCGGGATCGCCGGGGTGTTCCAGGACGCGTGCGTGCAGGCCGGGATCCCGGCGGTGACGTTCTGGGCCGCGATCCCCCACTACGTGTCACAGCCGCCGAACCCCAAGGCGACGGTCGCGTTGCTGCAGCGGGTCGAGGACGTCCTCGACGTCGAGGTGCCGCTGGCCGACCTGCCGCAGCAGGCCGAGGAGTGGGAGGCCGCGGTCACCGAGATGACGGCCGAGGACGAGGAGATCGCCGAGTACGTCACCTCGCTGGAGCAGCGCGGCGACGCCGAGGTCGACCTGCACGAGGTGTTGGGCAAGATCGACGGCGACGCGCTGGCGGCGGAGTTCGAGCGCTACCTGCGGCGCAGGGGCCGCTAGATCTTCTCGGGCTTGGGTGCCTGCCACGTGCCGTTGAGCGCGTCCGGCTTGGGCCAGTAGAGCCGCAGGACCAGCGTGAACGGCCCCTTGGGCGCGGGCAGCCAGTTGGCCTCGTTCTCCGGTGGCTGGGTGTTCTGGATGCGCAGCGTGTAGGCGCCGTCCGGGTCGGGCACCAGGCTGGGCAGCATCTCGGAGTTGATCAGGTACCGGTCGATGGGATTGTCGACGAGTTGGCTGGACGGCAGCTCGTACATGGTCAGCGACCAGAACGCGTTGACAGGCGGCAACTGATCGGGCGCGAACCGGTAGGTGTAGGAGTTGGTGCCGGTCAGCGGCTGTCCGTCGGCGTCGAGCATCGCCGACGGGTACAGGGCCTCGGCCGCGGTGTTGCCGTAGATGCCCAGGACCGCGCCGGCCATGCGATACAGGTAGTTGCCCTTGAGGTCGTCGGCCGTGCCGAACAACTGCGCCGACCCGACCTCGCCGGTGTCCACCTTGTCCTGCTTGAACCGGTCGAACTCGACCCACGCGTTGGCCATACCGTCCTCGATCGCCTCGCGGGTCTCAGGGCTCAGCTTGTCTGCGTCGAAATCACCGTCGGGCCCGATCCCGATGCGCGCGAAACGGTCGCGCATCTCCTGCTCCTCGGGCTTGACCGGGGCGAACCGCAGCGCGGCGTTGAGGATCTCGAAGAACTGCGGCGAGGTCTTCTGCGCCTCGGGCGTCAGGGGCGGGGTGAAGTCGATGGGCGGGGCCGCGGGCGGCGACGACTGCTTGAGATACACCGACAGTGGCGCCACCTGATAGCCGGCCTGGATCTTCTTGACGTTGTCCAGGTCACGCGGTCCGAACAGTTGCGTGCGGTACAGCACGAACGCCAGGTCGGTGTCGGAGCGGATGATCTGGTCGACCCCCTCGGGTTTCTCACCCTCCCAGCCCGGCCCGGCCAGCAGGTACCGCCCACCGCCGTTGCCCGTCGTACGGCTGCCGACATAGGCGACGTTGTAGGTGTAGCCGTCGACGAACTGCAGCGAGTAGTAGCGGTTCTGTTCGATCGGCGGGACGGTGAACACGAGCGGTTCGGTGCGCAGGTCCGCGCCGACGAACGAGTACGGGGTGTCCGCGTTCGGGGTCTGGATCGCCTTGTCGGCCGGCGTGTACAGCCGGGCCGTGTTGTGGACCTCGTTGAATCCGCCCTTGTACTCGGGATCGGTCTTGTCGACGAAGTAGGAGTACTGCACGCGGTAGTTGTCGACCAGCGGGAAGCCCCAGATGTAGGCGTCCTTGGCGATCGCCCGGATCTCCGCGGGCGTCGGCGGCGCCTGCTGCGCCGGCGGCGGGGCAGACTCGGTGGGTTGGTCGTCGGTGCGGGTGGCACATCCGGCCAGCGCGGCGACGAGCACAAGGATCCAGACCGGGACGAGGATCGGGCGCAGACTGCCCGTCTGGCGCATCACCGCTTCTCGATCGACTCGGTGTGCGCGCTGCTCGATCTGCCCAGCGCGGCGACCTCGGCGTCCATCCGCGGCAGCAGGTCGGGTACGAACCGCAGCACCGGCAACTCCCCCAGGCGCGTCGACAGGATCGGCTTGAGCCAGCGGAACGCCTCGACCCAACCCGGGCAGTTGATACGGCGCGCGCGCCGCTCGATGCCCTTGACGAACGCCTCGCCGCAGGCCGAAACAGACGTGGTGGACGACAGCGGAGGCGGCAGCTTGGACAGCATCTCGCCGAACGTCGACAGATCGGCCTTGCTGTCGTTGACCATCGCGGTGTCGATCCAACTCATGTGCGCCGATCCGACGTCGACGCCGCGGTGGGCGACCTCGAGCCGCAGCGCGTTGGCGAACTGTTCGACGGCGGCCTTTGACGCGTTGTACGGCGCCAGGCCCGGCGACGCGGCATACGCCGCGAGCGACGACACGATCAGCACGTAACCGCGCCGCTCGATCACCGACGGCAGCGTCGCGCGCACCGTGTGGAACACGCCGAGCACGTTGATGTCGAGCAGACGCTTGAACGCCTCGGGATCGACCTGCTGCACCGATCCGTAGCTGGCGACACCGGCGTTGGCCACCACGACGTCGATACCGCCGAACCGTTCGACCGCCGCGTCGGCCGCGGCCTTCATCGCAGCGAGGTCACGCACATCGGCGACGGCGGTCGCGACGTCCTCACCGAGGGTGTCGGCGTGCGCCTTCAGGGCGTCGGCATCGACGTCGACGAGCATCAGCTTGGCGCCCTTGCGGTACAGGCGGCGCGAAACCTCGGCTCCGACACCGGCTCCGCCGCCCGTGATGAAAACGACTTTCCCGCCGAGTGAGGCTGTGCGTGATCCCATGGCGGCCAACGTACCGCCCGTGAAGTTAGAGGTCCACACCCAGCAACGCGTCGACGGTGGTGGCCACGAGCCGCGGCGACTCGGTGTCGTGCCCACCGTAGGACAGCGCGTCGGTACACCAACCATCGAGTGCGGCAAGCGCTTTCGGCGTGTCCAGGTCATCGGCCAGGTACTGCCGGACGCGCGCGATCACGTCGGTCGCATCGGGCGCCTCGGGCAATGCGGTGGCACTGCGCCACCGCGCGAGTCGCGCGTTGGCCTCGTCGAGAACCTCGTTGCTCCAGAACCGGTCCTCGCGGTAGTGCCCGGAGAACAGGCCGAGCCGGATCGCCGACGGGTCGACGCCCTGGGCGCGCAACTGCGACACCAGGACCAGGTTGCCGCGGCTCTTGCTCATCTTGTGGCCGTCCCAGCCGATCATGCCGGTGTGCACGTAGTGGCGTGCGAATCGTCGCTCACCGGTGACGGATTCGGCGTGCGCGGCCGAATACTCGTGGTGCGGGAAGATGAGGTCGCTGCCGCCGCCCTGGATGTCGAGGCCGGTGCCGATCCGCGTCAGGGCGATCGCCGAACATTCCACGTGCCAGCCGGGCCGGCCCCGGCCGAACGGCGAAGGCCAGCTGGGCTCGCCAGGACGCTCGGCGCGCCACAGCAACGCGTCGAGTTGATCGGACTTGCCCGGGCGGTCCGGGTCCCCGCCGCGTTCGGCGAACAACGTGAGCATGGTGTCGCGGTCGTAGCCGGACTCGTACCCGAACTGCGCGGTGGCGTCGGCGCGGAAGTACACGTCGGGGTACTCGGCGTCCTCGACGATGTACGCCGCACCCGAGGCCAGCAGCTTCTCGACCATCTCGACGACCTCGGCGATCGCGTCGGTCGCGGCGACGTAGTCGTGCGGGGGCAGCACGCGCAACGCGGCCATGTCCTCACGGAACAGCTGCGTCTCGCGGTCGCCCAGCGTCCGCCAGTCGATGCCGTCGCGCTCAGCACGCTCGAACAACGGGTCGTCCACGTCGGTGACGTTCTGGACGTACTGCACGGTGTGTCCGGCGTCGAGCCATAGGCGATGCACCAGGTCGAACGTCAGATAGGTCGCGGCGTGACCCAGATGGGTCGCGTCGTATGGGGTGATGCCGCACACGTACATGGTTGCGGTCGGTCCCGGTGTGACGGGCCGGACCTGGCGATCAGCGCTGTCGAAGAGGCGCAGCGCAGGGCCACGTCCCGGAACCACCGGAATCGCCGGTGCCGACCACGATTGCATGGCGTCGACTTTAAGGTGCTCGCTCAGGACGGCCTCCCGCCGGTAGTCCCCCACGTGTGAACCAATGACAATTCCCCGCCCGATTACATTCCCGCGACCGCGGACCGATTCTCCGCGCGGCCGTCACAAGGCGGCTCCGATCGCGTCGAGCAGCACGGGCGCCAGCTCACG
This sequence comes from Mycolicibacterium smegmatis, assembly GCF_001457595.1. GTDB lineage: Bacteria > Actinomycetota > Actinomycetes > Mycobacteriales > Mycobacteriaceae > Mycobacterium > Mycobacterium smegmatis. Next base: position 4,264,820 of record NZ_LN831039.1, read on the forward strand.
CCGGCACATCACGAAGTCCGGAAGGTACGGGTCTTCGCGGTTGTACCGCAACTCCGAGCCGTCCAGCCGGGACGCGTGCATGCCCGCCGCGAGCAGCACACCGGCCGGAGCCGCGGAATCCCACTCCCACTGGCCGCCGGCGTGGATGTAGGCGTCGACGTCGCCGCGGACCACGGCCATCGCCTTGGCACCTGCCGAGCCGATGCGCACCATGCGGAAGTCGAGGTGCTCGCGCATGCGCCACAGCACCGCGGGCGGGCGGTTGGAGCTCGCGGTGATCAGGATCGGCCCCGGCTCGCGCGGCGGCGGCGGGGTGATCGTGTCGCTGCGATAGACCTCGCCGCGCGCAGGCAGCGCCACGACAGCGTCGGACAGGCCGCCGTCGACGCCCACCGAGCGCTGCCACAGCGCGATGTGCACGGCCCAGTCCTCGCGGCCGGGCATGGAGAACTCGCGGGTGCCGTCGACCGGGTCGACGATCCACACGCGGTCGGCACGGACGCGGGCGAGATTGTCGGCGGCCTCCTCGCTGAGCACCGAATCACTGGGCCTGGCCTCGGCCAGGCGCTTGAGGATCAGGGCGTTGGACCGCCGGTCCCCCTCGTCGCCGAGGTAGTACGGGTCGTAGAACCCGACCTCCTCACGGATCCCCAGCAACAGCTCGCCGGCCTCCTTGGCTACTGCAGCGGCCAGTTCGGCATCGGTCGATGTCACCGTCCCAGTATCGGTGCCCGCCGGAATCGGTGCGGTGCCGGGGCCGAAACCGGCCTTAGATTCACACCAACCACGCAGCCAGGGCGGTGTCGCAGGCCGCACGTGGCGTCTGGAATCCGTTCGGAGGTTTGGGGCGGGCCCGCTAGAACGCCGGCCACGGGATCGGGCGGTGCCGATCCGGTGTGGGCATCACCGGGTTGTTCAGCATCGCAACGATTCTGGCGCGCAGTGCGGCGATCTCGCGGTCGGTGATGTGCCCGCACAGTTGCTCGGCCAGTCCGGTGTTGAACCCGTCCCGCAGGGCCGCGATGTCGGCCAGGGTGTCGTCGTCGATGGGCTTGCCTGCCCATCCCCACAGCACGGTGCGCAGCTTGTCCTCGACGTGCAGCGTGACACCGTGGTCGACGCCGTAGACCCCGCCGTCGACGCCGCTGAGCACGTGACCGCCCTTGCGGTCGGCGTTGTTGATCAGCACGTCGAACACCGCGAGGCGGAACAGCCGCGGATCGTCGGCATGCACCAGGGTGACCTCGTCGCCGGCGTAGTCGTAGGCCTGCAGGATCGGCAGGAAACCCGGCGGAACCTGGCCGGCAGGCAGCAGATCCACCAGGTCGGGGCCGGTGTCCGGATCGTCGCCGACCTCGTCACCGGGCTGATCGACCCACCGCTGCACCATGCCCGGCCCGGCCGGGCCGTCACGAACGATGGTGTGGGGCACCAGGTTCCAGCCGAGCGCGGCCGACACCAGGTACGCGCCGCGCTCGCGGCCCGCCAGGGTGCCGTCCGGGAAATCCCACAGCGGTGCCTCGCCCGCCACGGGCTTGTACACGCAGTGCACCTGCCGATCGCCCAGATGCGACTCGCACAGGAATGTCGCGTTGCTGGCCGAGCGGATCCGGCCGATGACGGTCAATTCCCCGCGCTCCAGCACCTCGATGTCGGGGCTGTCGTCGGGCTCGCCGCTGGCCGCGCCGCTAACCTCCGAAGTCATCTTCGGCTTCGGCCGCGGCACCCCGCAGATAGCCATTGGTGCGGACGCAGATGTGACCGTCGGGATCCAGCGGTTCTTCGCACAGCGGGCACGGCGGCCGACCGGCCGAGATGACGCGGTTGGACCTCGCCGCGAACTCCCGCGCCGACTCCGGGGTGAGGAACACCCGCACGGCGTCAGGGCCGTCCTCGGCGTCGTCGAGCACGACCGACGCGTCGAACTCGCCGTCGGACACCGCGAGCAGTTCCACGACGATGGTCTGGGCCTCCGAGTCCCACCCCAGCCCCATGGTTCCGACACGGAACTCGGCGTCCACGGGCGTGATGAGCGGACGCAGGTCCTGGATCTCGCCGGTGTCGGGCGGGATGGGCGTGCCGAACCGGCGGTTGACCTCCAGCAGAAGCGCATCGATACGTTCGGCCAGAACGGCTACCTGCTGCTTTTCGAGCACGACCGAGATCACTCGCTTGTCGTGCACCGCTTGCAGGTAGAACGTCCGATTTCCGGGTTGGCCGACCGTCCCGGCCACGAAGCGGTCGGGCGTGCGGAAGACATGAATTGCGCGGGCCATGGCACCTTCCAAAATACCGTTATCGGCGCGCCGGGTCAGTCGGTGGACCCACCGACGACCGCGTCGGTCTTCGGTTCGGCGGCCAGTCCGGCGCTCAGTTGCGGGCCGGTGTGATTGATGTGCATGACGAACGGGCGCAGCTCGGTGTAGCGGACCACGCTCATGGACGCCGGGTCGGCGGTGATGCGCTGGAAGCCGTCGAGGTGCACCCCGAGGGCATCGGCCAGCACGGCCTTGATCACGTCGCCGTGGGTGCAGGCCACCCACAACACGTCGGCGCCGTGCTCGGCGGCCAGCGCGCGGTCGCGTTCGCGGACCGCGGCCACCGCGCGGGCCTGCACCTGCGCGAGCCCCTCGCCTTCAGGGAACACCGCGGCGCTTGGCTGGGCCTGCACGACGCTCCACAGCGGCTCTTTGAGCAGGTCGGAGATCTTGCGCCCGGTCCAGCTGCCGTAGTCGACCTCGGTGAGCCGTTCGTCGACGATCGGTTGCAGACCGAGTGCCGTGGCCAGCGGATCCACGGTGCGCTCGCAGCGCAGCATGGGCGAACGCACGATCGCCCGCACCGGCAGATCCCCGATGCGGCTCACCACACCTTCGGCCTGCTCGCGGCCCCGGTCGTCGAGGTCGACGCCGTCGGACCGGCCGGCCAGCGTGTGGGCGGTGTTGGAGGTGGAGCGGCCGTGCCGCAGCAGGATGACAGTCATTGGGCCGCTCTCATTGCGCCGCCAGTACCCCGGTGCCCAGCAGTGCGAGCACCACCACACCGAGGACCACGCGGTATCCGACAAACCAGTACATGCTGTGCGATACCAGGAATTTCAGGAACCAGGCAATCGCGGCGAATCCTACGACGAACGCGATGACCGTCGCGACGATCAGTTGCGGCCCGCTCGCGCTCATCCCCTCCCCGACCGGGTGGAACGCGTCGGGCAGGGAGAACAGGCCCGAGGCGAGCACAGCAGGGATCGCCAGCAGGAAGCCGAACCGCGCGGCCACCTCGCGTTTGAGCCCGAGGAACAGGCCCGCGCTGATGGTCGCCCCCGATCGCGACACCCCCGGCATGAGCGCAAGGCACTGCGCGAGGCCCACGATGACGCTGTCGCGCCACGTCAGCTGCTCGACCTGGCGGACCTGCCTGCCGTAGTACTCGGCCGCCGCGATCACCACCGAGAACACGATCAGCGCGGTGGCCACCAACCAGAGATTGCGTGCCCCCGTGCGGATTTCGTCCTTGAACAGCAGGCCGAACACCCCGATGGGAATGGTGCCGACGATGACGAACCAGCCGAGGCGGTAATCGGCGTCGCGGTGTTCAGGCGCGCGCAGACCCAGGAACCAGGCCTTGACGATCCGGCCGATGTCCTTCGCGAAATAGATCAGCACCGCGAACTCGGTGCCCAGTTGGGTGACCGCGGTGAACGAGGCGCCCGCGTCGTCGTCGAAGAACACCTGCGAGGTGATCGCCAGGTGGCCCGACGACGAAACCGGGAGAAACTCGGTGAGCCCCTGCACAATCGAGAGCACGATCACTTGCAGCCACGACATCGCAGGAACGTCAGTCACGACGACGACCGTACCGTGACGCCGCGTGTCATCACGCGTCCGGCGAGGGGGTGCGGTGCGATTCGGCGATCAGGCGCGGGTCTCAGGCCCGCGCCAGGGGCTGCGCATCGGCGACGGCGTCGCGCACGGTGGCGGCCAGGCTGCGCTCGTCTGTGAGATCGATCTCGGTGAGTTTGCGGGTGGCGACGGCCACCACATCCTCTTCGGACGGCACGGGCCCCGACAGCCGCGGCCGGTACACCTCGATCACGAGTTGCTGGCGCTCGATGTGAAAGGAAAACGTCTTGCCGTCGCCCACCTGGCCAAACCCACTGGCGAACACACCTGTGGTGATGTCCTCGATAGCAAACTCGCTATGACTCAGTGCGACGTCGGCTGCGACGGTCATGCTGGCACCATACCTCTACTTATGCGGCGATTGTTTGACTACGCCACTAAACGCCGGAGTAATACCCGATGCTTCCCGGCCTAAACTGAGATGAATTCCAGGCTGCCGCCTGAACACCGTCCGAACCGACCCGAGAGCCGTGTGTTGCGCCCAATAACTGCAGGTCAGCCCCTCTACGCCGCCGTCGTCTCGCTGGCTCTGCTGTTGGCGGCCGGGTGCTCGTCCAACGTGGTCGACGCGCCGCCGCCCACCATCGAACCCGCGCAGGCCGCGGTGTCGCCGCCTGTCACACAGCAGCCCGACGGCCAGGTGCGTCCGTTGGCCTCGCCCGGACAGGCTGCGGTGTTCGACCCGGCCACCCGCCAACTCGCGGTGCTGAGCACCGACGCCGAGGGGCAATCGGCCGTGGCGTTGCTGGGTCAGGATTCGCGGCCGCCGGTGACGGTGCCCCTGCCGGCCAACGCGGCCGCGCTGGCCGGCGACGGCAAGGGCGGATTGCTGTTGTCGACGCGAGGCGGCTATTTCCGCGTCGACCTCACCGCCGCCACGCCCACACCGGCGCGCGTCGACGTCGACGGCAAGGGCGACGTCGACTTCACCGCGATCGCCGTGCGCGAGGACGGCAGGGTGGTGCTCGGGAGCGCCGACGGCGCGGTCTACACGTTGACCGGCGACGCGGGCGTGGACGCCGAGCTGAAGATCTTCGCCCGCGTGGACTCCCTTGTCACCCAGGGAAATACCGCTATCGTGCTGGACCGCGGCCAGACCTCGGTGACCACCGTGGACGCCAGCGGAACCAAGGCCGCGCACGCGCTGCGCGCCGGCGAGGGCGCCACCACCATCGCGACCGATCCCCGCGGCCTGCTGCTGGTGGCCGACACCCGCGGCGACGGCCTGCTGGTCTACAGCGTCGACCCGCTGATCCTGCGCCAACGCTCCCCCGTGCGCGGCGCGCCGTACGGACTGACCGGATCGGCAAACCTCGTTTGGGTGTCAGAGACCTCCACGAACACCGTCATTGGTTACGATCTGTCCACCGGCATACCCGTCGAGAAGGTGCGTTATCGAACCGTGCAGCAACCGAACTCCCTGGCCTACGACGAAACCTCCGGCACGCTCTACGTCGTGTCGGCCACGGGAGCGGGCGTGCAGGTGATCCCGAACGCGACGGTGGGGCCATGACCAACATCCAGCGTGGGCTCCTTCCGCCGGGCTGGGACAAGGTGGTCGAAGAAGATTCCTCGGACGAGTACGACTGGGTGCCGCTGCGCCTGCCCCCTGACGTGACCAGGGTGAGCGCGAGCCTCCGGTTGTCGATCGAGGCCGAATACCGCGGCTGGGAACTGACCCGGGTCCGTGCCTACACAGACGGGAGCCGACGGGTGCTGCTGCGCCGAAAGAAGTCCGCCGCCACGATGCCGGGAACCCCGGACCAACCGGCCCTGTGATGTACCGCGTACTGCGGCGGGCGCTGTTCCTCGCACCCGCCGAACGGGTCCATGTCTGGGTGTTCGCGCTGCTGCGGGCCGTCACCTGGGCCGCGCCGCTGCGCGCCGCACTCGCACGCCTGCTGGCGCCACGCGATCCGATCCTGGCCAGCACGGTGTTCGGTGTGCACTTCCCGGGACCGCTGGGACTCGCGGCCGGTTTCGACAAGAACGGCCGCGGTCTGGCCGCCTGGGGCGCGCTGGGCTTCGGCTACGCCGAGGTGGGCACCGTCACCGCGCAGCCCCAGCCGGGCAACCCGGCACCCCGGCTGTTCCGGTTGCCCGACGATCACGCGCTGCTCAACCGCATGGGGTTCAACAACGAGGGCGCGGGCGCGCTCGCGCAGCGCCTGACCCGCGGGAAGTCCGACATCCCGATCGGGGTGAACATCGGCAAGACCAAGGTCACGCCCGCCGAGGAGGCCGTGGCCGATTACGTCACCAGCGCACGCCTGCTCAACAGCCTGGCGTCGTTCGTCGTCGTCAACGTCAGCTCCCCCAACACGCCGGGTTTGCGGGACCTGCAGGCCGTCGCCGCACTGCGACCCATCCTCGCCGCGGTCAAGGCCGAGACCACCAAACCGGTACTGGTGAAGATCGCCCCGGACCTGTCGGATTCCGACATCGACGAGATCGCGGACCTGGCAGTGGAACTGGGGTTGGCGGGCATCGTCGCCACCAACACCACGGTGTCGCGCGACGGCCTGCTCACGCCTGGCGTCGCCGACCTGGGGCCCGGCGGGATCTCCGGGCGCCCGGTGGCCCGCCGCTCGGCCGAGGTGCTGCGCAGGCTGTACCGGCGTGTGGGCGACAAACTCGTGCTGATCAGTGTCGGTGGTATCGAGACCGCCGACGACGCGTGGGAGCGCATCGTCTCGGGCGCCTCGCTGCTGCAGGGCTATACGGGTTTCATCTACGGCGGTGGCCTGTGGGCCAAGCACATTCACGACGGCATCGCCGGGCGGTTGCGCGCGTGCGGCTTCACCACGCTGAGCGAGGCTGTCGGATCAGCCGTGCGCTGACCCGACAGCCTCGAAAATCCTTGGTGCGCCGCTACTTCTGTTCGTAGGTGCCGTGGATGACCGCGCGGGCGATCGCGTGGCCGAACAGATTGAAGCCCAGATAGGCCGGCGTGGCGTTCTCCGGCAGGTCGAGCTTCTCGACGTCGACGGCGTGGACCGCGATGTAGTAGCGGTGCGGTCCGTGGCCGGCCGGCGGCGCGGCGCCGATGTAGCGCTTGACGCTCGCGTCGTTGGCGAGCGTGACGGCGCCGCCGGGCAGCGGGCTGCCGTCACCGGCACCCGCGGGCAGTTCGGTGACCGAGACGGGCAGGTCGGCGACCGCCCAGTGCCAGAAACCCGATGCAGTGGGCGCGTCGGGGTCGTAGATCGTGACGGCGAAGCTCTTGGTCTCCTCCGGGAAACCCGACCAGCTCAACTGCGGCGAGATGTCCGAGCCACCTGCGCCCATGATGCCGCTGACCTGATCGTTGGCGAGCGGCTGCCCGTCGCTGACCGACTCGGACGTGAGGGTGAAACTCGGCAGCTGCGGCAAGTTGTCGTATGGACTGGTCATGTGATCCCTTTCCTCGTTCGTTCGGTCGGCATTGCGTCAGCAGTTCTGCAGGAAGTGTTCCAGAACACCCGCCCCGAATTGCAGCGCATCCACCGGAACCCGCTCGTCCACACCGTGGAACAGCGCCGCGAAATCCAGATCCGGCGGCAGACGCAGCGGCGCGAAGCCGAAGCACCGAATACCCAAGCGCTGGAACGACTTCGCATCGGTGCCCGCCGACAGCATGTACGGCACGATGCGGGCCTCGGGATCCAGTGTCAGCACGCTGGCGTTCATCGCGTCGACCAGGTCGCCGTCGAACGAAGTCTCGTACGACGGCAGGTCGCGTTCCCACGAGCGCGTGACGTCGGGTCCGATCAGTTCGTCGACCTCGCGCTCGAACGCCTCCTTGCGGCCCGGCAGGACGCGGCAGTCGATCATGGCCTCGGCCACCGCGGGGATCACGTTGGCCTTGTAGCCGGCCTTGAGCATGGTGGGGTTGGCCGTGTCGCGCAGCGTCGCCGACACGATGCGGGCCACGCCGCCGAGCTTGGCGATGGTGCCCTCCAGGTCCGGTGAGTTCGGATCGAACGTGTACCCGGTCTCCTCGGCGACCGCGGTCAGGAACTCCTCCACCGCGGGACTGAGCACCAGCGGGAACTCGTGGCGGCCCAGGCGGTCCACCGCGCCCGCGATCGCGGTGACCGCGTTGTCGTCGTGCACCATCGACCCGTGCCCGGCGCGGCCGCGCGCCGTCAGCCGCATCCACGACAGGCCCTTCTCGGCGGTCTCGATGAGGTACAGGCGCCGCTCACCGCCGTCCTTGCGCGGCACGGTGAGCGAGAACCCGCCGACCTCGCCGATGGCCTCGGTGACGCCCTCGAACAGATCGGGACGGTTGTTCACCAGCCAGTCGGCGCCGTAGGTGCCGCCGTGCTCCTCGTCGGCGACGAACGCGAACACCAGGTCACGCGGCGGCACGATGCCCGCGCGCTTGAAGTGGCGGGCGACCGCGAGGGTCATGCCGACCATGTCCTTCATGTCGACCGCCCCGCGTCCCCACACGTAGCCGTCCTTGACCGCCCCGGAGAACGGGTGCACGCTCCAGTCGGCCGGCTCGGCGGGCACCACGTCGAGGTGGCCGTGCACCATCAGCGCGCCGCGCGACGGGTCCGCGCCACGCAGCCTCGCGAACACGTTGCCCCGGCCCGGCGCGCCGGACTCGACGTACTCGGTCTCGTACCCGACCTCTTCGAGCTGCTGGGCCACCCAATGGGCACACTCTGCCTCACCTTTGGTGGTCGCCGGGTCCCCCGTGTTGGAGGTGTCGAACCTGATGAGCGCGCTGACGAGATCAACCACCTCGTCCGCACTGGCCGCGGAGACAGTCACAGTGACCATTCGTACCATTGCGGGCCGGTCCGGGGCTCCCGAGACGCCGTTCGGAGGTGTCCCAAGAGGTGCATCTGAGGCTTCCGGACCGGTTCCGCCCTGCCGGTTTGGGTTCCGGGGCTACAATCCGTTAGCCTTAGGCGCCCAACCCGCGAGGGTGGGAAGCAGGTCCGAGTGGCGGAATGGCAGACGCGCTAGCTTGAGGTGCTAGTGCCCTATTAACGGGCGTGGGGGTTCAAGTCCCCCCTCGGACACTCCTCGAAAATCTTCTCTCAGTGCAGACGGCCCCGGCCGTGTCAGTTGAGGCCACCGGCAGTCGCCACCACCCACGCGAGCTCGTCGTGGAAGATGTCGCTGTGCGCCCCGGACGGCCCGGCATCGGCCTTGACGACCTCTGACGCATCCAGGTTCAGGATCTTCCCTGCCTCGAACGGATACTGCGCCCCCACCGCGCCGAGGCCCAAGCTCTCCGATCGGAACGCCCCGTGTGAGCCCATCGCGCGCCACCGGAACAGTGGATCGTCGAGGCCCGCGGCGTCGTCACCGACCGCGGCCGACGCAAGCGGGTAGAACGTGCTCAGAGCGCGGTCGTGGCGCGAAAAGCACACCGTGAGTGGGCCGTCGACGCGCCCGAGCAGCCCGGCGAGTGCTCCCGCCCCGTCCCGGAACGGCAGCCGGTCGATGAACGAGAACCGAGAGAACGCGCCCTGTAGCAGCGTGACCGATTTGACCGGCGACGGCTGGGCGCCGGACATGCCCGCCAGCGCGTAGCACACCAACCGTGCGCCGAAACTGTGCCCCACCAAGTGGATTCGCAACCCCGGCGCGCTTCGGGCCAGTTTGTCGATGACGGGTCCGAGGCCGTTCTTGCCCACCACGCCCGCACGGTTCTTCATCTTCCAGTAGCTCAGCTGCCGCAGCGCCTCCTTGGCGCCGCGCCAAAGCTTGCCCGCGAAGTCGCCGAGCCCCGCTGCGCCGGTGCCGTCGTCACCGAACTGCACCCCCGCAGAGAGCAACTGGTCGGCGAAGGTGTTGAACAACTCGGCCGGATCCTGATCGTCGGCGACCATCCCCGGACCGTCCTGGGTGTCCTCGGTTTCGCCGTCGTCGAATCCGTCCGGCGTGGCCTTGTGGAAATCCTGCAGGGCCTCGAACAGATCGGGCACGGCGTCGACGTCGGGCGGTTGGGCGAGCAGCGCCGCGAGGGTGTCCAGTTGTTGCTCGGCCGTCGGGAACAGCTGCTTGAGTTCGGCGAGCTCCTGTGGGTCCAGGGCCGGGTTCCCGGCATCGGAGTCGGCAGCCACTTCACGAGCACCGCCGAGCGCGGCAGCGCCCTCGGCGCCGCCTGCGGGGGTGGCCGGGAAGTCCGGTATCGGCTCGTCCCGCCACAGCGTCGAGGGCCAGCGCACGCCCACGAATCCCACGTTGCGCGCGGGGTCGAGGTGCGGTGCCAGCAGACGGAACCAGCGGTCGTACAACAACGTTGCGGCCGCCTCGTCGTTGTTCCAGCCGTGCGAGAAGATCACCAGATCGGTGAGACCTGGCAGCCGCTGCTCCAGATCGGTCAGCGTCATCGGATCGGGGTGGCCCTCGGCGTCGAACACCAGAGGGGCGATCTGGGCAGTCATGTCATGCCTTTCTGGTCATACCGATTGCAGGGCACGCAGCAGGTCCACCAGACCGCTGCCCTGGAACGACCGGTCGCGTCCCAGCGACGTCGCGGACTCGGTGAAGATCCGCTTGACGGCCTCGGGCCTGCTGACGAATTCGCGTTGCACCGACAGGAACGCCGCGACCGCGCCCGACACATGCGGTGCGGCCATGCTGGTGCCGCTCTCCTCGATGTAGACCGGCACGCCGTCGGGCACGTCGATCTGGTTGGTCACGGTGCTGCGGCGCGTCCCGGCAGCCGCTGACGTGATGCGCTCGCCCGGTGCCACGAGGTCGGGTTTGGCGCGGCCGTCGCCGGTCGGCCCGCGCGACGAGAAGTACGAGACGCCGAATGTGTGCGGCGAACTGCGATGGGTGGATCCCACGGTGATGGCGCTCTCGGTGTTGCCGGGATCGTTGATGGTCATGTCGGCCGTGAACTTCATCGAGTCCTTGCTCGACGCGACGTTGAGCGACACATAGCCGGAGTTGCCTGCCGCGACCACCACGACGACACCCGAGCGCACGGTCTTGTCGACCTCCACGCACAGCGGGCTCTGGCCGCATGCGTACCACTTGGCGTCGAACGGATATCCCAGGCTGAGGTTGACGCCGTGGATTCGCGGCACGCGTTCGCTGCCTGCGTTGAGCTCCCGGACGTATGCCAGCGCCGCCATCACACGGCTGACCCTCGACACGTGATCACCGGGACCGAGCACCTTGAGGCTCACGAGCTTCGCCCTGGGCGCCATGCCCGCGAGCCGGTCGGGATCGACCTCGCGCGGCTGCATGATGGCATCGCCGCCTTCCGGGGCGTTGAGCCGTTTCTCGGCGACAACGACTTTGCCGGTCCAGCCGACGAGTCCGCCGGCGATGATGCCCGCGACGTGGGTGCCGTGCCCGTCGGTGTCGGTCAGCGGGGCTGCGCCACCGGTGAAATCGCGGTGGAGGTCTGCGACTGACGGGTGGTCGAGATTCTGGTGCGCGGCGAAGTGCGGATGCCTCTTTTCGATGCCCGAATCCACGACGGCCCATACGATTCCGTCGCCGAAACTGTCGAAGGACCGTTGCGCGGCGACCGCTTTGACGGTGCGTGAGGACGCATCGATCAACGGCTGTACCTCGAAGTCCGGCCAGATCCGGTAGATGGCGCGCGCCGGCCAGATCTGCGGCACCGCATCGGCGGACACCAACTGTTTGATCTGGGCCGCGGTCAGATCACCGACCATGAACTGATCGGCGAGGTCGCCCGGTTCCCCTGCCGCGCCGATCAGTGCCCACAGGTTCCGGACCCGATCTCTCGCCGCCTGCGCCGTCGGCTGGAACCCCAGGTTGAGCTCGATCATGATCGGAATCGGGCGCTCGTCGGGCACCTCGGCCATCCGCTCACGCAGCGGCGGTGTGACGACACCGGCGAGGACGGGATCGCGCCGTGGACGTTCGTCGCGTGCGGGCCGCGGGGTGAGGGCCCGCCCGGCCGGGACCGTCCTGGTCGTCTTCTCGGCTTCGCCGGCGTCCTGGGCACAGGCCCGTTCGGCCGCGCGGCGCCCGGACTCGGTCAACGCGATCTCCTGGGGTCTGCCCTTGTTCTTCGCAATGAGCAGGCGGCGCCTGCGGAGTTGACGTACGGCGTCGTCGACGCGGTTGTGCCAGAACGGCCGGTTGTTCTCGTATTGACGGTCACGTTCGACGAACTCCGCCGCGTAACGCGCCGCCACGGCCTCTTTGAGGGTCGCGGCGTCCGTCGGGTGTTGCTCGAGGCCGTCAAGCGTGGCCAGTGCGCAAAGCACCCGCGACGGCCACCTCGATGACTCGGTCGAATCAGTCTCGTCCACAACGGCCCCCTCGGCACGGATCCGATGGCTCATCGTGCAACGAGTGTGTTGTCGCGGACGTCGATTTCACATTTTCGCCGCAGCGAATTCCGCGGACGACGGAGCAACATCCCGTCGTGAAGTAGGCAGCTTTGCGAGAACGAGTAGTGCATTACTCATGTCATGCCGGCCTCTACGCACAAGAATCTTTCGGTGTGTGGCCGACGAATCCACGCGGGTGATACGTGAGCCGGTTGCGCCGTGAATCAAGGTGGGGTGACCGACGTTAATGAACAAGACGGTACGCAACGAGGCAGCCGACGGGTAACCGACAAGGAGCGCCGCTCACCATGACCGAAGCCGCAGACCGGACCACTCCGTGGCAGCAGCAGCCCATCCGCTACTCGGCGGATCTCGAGAAGCCCAGCCCCCGCGAACAGGCCGACATCGAGAAGATCATGGCGAAGCTGCTCAAGAACAACGAGCGCGCCTACGACAAGTACAAGCACGGCCTGCGTGACGCGCACGCCAAGAGCCACGCGATCCTGCGTGGCGAGCTGATCGTCAACGAGGGTCTTCCTCCTGAACTCGCGCAAGGCCTGTTCGCCGAACCGCGTACCTACCCGGTGATCGCGCGCCTGTCGAGCACGTCGGGCGTGCGGCGCAGCGACAAGACCCGCGGCGTGCGTGGTCTCGGTCTGAAAGTGCTTGGCGTACAGGGCGAAAAGATCCTTCCCGATGACTCGAGCACCAACCAGGACTTCGTCATGGTGACCCACGAGGATTTCCTGTTCGCCGACGCGCACGCCTACGCCGGGCTGGGCATGATCACGGCGTCCCTGCTCGCGCGGCTCTCCGATCAGGCGCTGTGGCTCGGCAGCGGACTGCTGGACCTGGTCAGCAAGGCCGGAATCAAGCTGCCCGACAACCTGATGGTGTTCGTCGCGCCGAACCGGCCCATCCTGGGACTGGAGTTCTTCTCGTCGGCGCCGTTCCGCCACGGCGACCACGTCGCCAAGTACCGCTTCGCGCCCGCGTCGGAGAATGTGAAGGCTCTGTCCGGGCAACTGCTGCCCCGCAACCCGGCCCCCGAGCAGCACCGCGACATGATCGCCGAGTTCTTCGCCGATCAGACCGCGGAGTTCGACTTCAGCGCGCAGTTGTGCACCGACCCGGTGGCCATGCCGATCGAAGACGCCGGTAAGAACTGGGACAAGAGCATCTCGCCGTACGTCTCGGTGGCCAAGATCGTCTTCGGGCCGCAGAACCCCTACAGCGCCCTGCGTCGCGCCTACGGCGACGACGTACTGGCATTCAATTCATGGCGCGGGCTGGCCGAACACCGCCCGCTGGGCTCCATCAATCGTCTGAAGAAAACGGTTTACGAGTCGTCGGCCGATTACCGGCACCGCGTCAACAGAATCGACCGGCACGAACCGGTCGACATATCGGAGTTACCGGACTGATGACCGAACGCACATTTCCCCTCCCGCACGTTCCATTCGGCAGCAACAACGCCATACGGCCCATAAACTCGGTTTCCATGTCGCGGCAGTGGCAACTGCTGGACCGGCCCGACGAAATCGACGCGATCCGCTCTGCCCTCGAAAGCACCGACACCTGCGGTGTGGTGCTGGTCGGCGCGGCCGGGGTCGGAAAGACGACCCTGGCCCGCACCGTCACGTCCGCATTGACCAACAAGGTGCATTGGACCGCGTGCACCGAATCCTCTCGCAGCATTCCGTTGGGTGCATTCGCCCACTGGGTCGGTGCGACCGCGTCGCGCGATCCGATCGCGCTCTTGGCCTCGGCGCGCGAATCCCTGGTCGCTGACGGCGATGTGGTCGTCGGCGTCGACGACGCCCATCTGCTCGACCAGTTGTCGGCGACGCTGCTGCACCAGTTCGCGGTGGACCACGCGGGCCACGTGGTGGCGACCGTGCGCAACGGCGAACCGGTGCCCGACGCCGTCACGTCGCTGTGGAAGGACGGCTACCTTCAGCGGTTCGAACTGCAACCGTTCAGCAAGCAGCAGAGCATCGCGCTCATCGAGACCGTGCTCGGCGGAACACTCGAAGGCCTCAGCGCCGACGTGATGTGGGAATCGTCGGGTGGCAATCCGCTGTTCTTGCGCAACATGGTCGAGGGCGCGGTCGACGCCGGGACCCTCACCGAGGTCAACGGCGTGTGGCAGTTCCGCGGTCCCACCGTGATTCCGTCCGGGCTGGCCGAACTGCTCGACGACCGCCTCGCGCACGCCGGCGAGGACGTGATGAACGCCCTCAAACTGCTGTCGCTGTGCGAACCGCTGGACATCGACGCGTTCGCCGAACTCGCCGGAGAGGAGGCCGTCGACAGCGCCGAGATGCGCGGGCTCATCCGCATCGTGACCGACGCGGGCGGCACGTTGACCGCCCGGTTCGCGCACCCCCTGTTCGCCGAGGTGGTGCGGCGCCGCGTCGGCACCGCGTCGGCGCGCAAGCTGCGCGGGCGGATCGCCAAGATCCTGCGCGACCGCGACCTGAGCACCGCCGCGAGCCGGATCCGGTTGGCGCAGTTGTGCATCGAGAGCGACCGCGGCGCCGACGTCGACCTGCTGATCACCGCGGCCAAGGACGCCGTGTTCCTGTCGAATCTGCCGCTCGGCGAACAACTCGCACGGGCCGCGTTCGACCACGGCGGCGGCCTGCCCGCGGCCACCCTGCTGTCGCGCGCGCTGCTGTGGCAGGGACATCCCGCGCAGGCCGACAACATCCTCGCGCGGTTCCCACCCGACCACATGGACGAGATGGAACTCGTGCAGTGGGGCATCCCGCGCCTGTCGATCCTGTTCTGGTCCATGGGCGACGTGCCGCTGGCCCACCAGGTGCTCGGTGAGCTGAACAGCCGTGTCACCCATCCGATCCTGCAGCTCATCATCGACGCCACCGAGGCGGGGATGGCCGTGCACGAGAACCGGATCACCGAGGGCCTGGCCATCGCCGAACGTGTGCTCGCCCATCCGGAATGTCCGCGCCAGGCAACCGATTTCGCGGCGTTCGCGTGCGGGTTGGCGATGCCCGTCGCGGGCCGGGGTGAGGCGTTCCTGCCGATCGCGTCACGCTGCAGGGCGCAACGCAAGACCACCGACGGCATGATCCGGATCATGGTGTTCTACGGCGAGGTGCTCGCACTCGCCTACACCGGCCAGTTCGACCTGGCCCGGCAGCGCGCCGAGGAGTACGCCGAGTTCTCCTCGGCCGGTCAGTTCGCCGGCTGGGCGATCGCGAAGATCATGGCAGGCGCCGCGGCCATGCACAGCGGACGGTTCCGCGACGCGATCTCGGCCATCGAGCAGGCGCTGGCTGCGCTCAACGCCGAGATCTCACTGCCGTGGCAGCTGCCGGGACGGCTGCTGCTCGCCCGCGCCTACGCCGCGGTGGGTGAGGTGATCGAGGCCGAACGCGTGCTCGACGACGCCATGGAGCATTCCGGGGCGTTCATGGCCCTGCACGAGCCGCAGCGCACGCTCGCCAAGGCCTGCGTGGCAGCGGCCAAGGGCGCCCACCGGTCGGCGATCGACATCGCGCGGTCGGCCGCCGACCTGGCCCGTTCCTCCGAGCAGCACGCCGTGGAGGCCGAGGCGCTGCACCACTGTGCCCGGTTCGGTGACCGCACCGTCGCACGCAGGCTGCAGGGTCTGGTGGACCGGGTCGACGGACCGCTTGCGCGGCTGTACGCGCAGCACGCGGCGGCGGTGGCCGCTGCCGATCCCGTGGCGCTCGATGCCGTCTCGTCCGCATTCGAGCAGGCGGGGCTGATGCTCTCGGCCGCCGACGCGGCCGCGCAGGCGGTTTTGCTGCACGACAAGGCCGGACATCGGCGGCAGAGCACCGAATCCGCCGCCCATGCACTGCAATTGGCGGGTAGGTGCGGTGGTGCGGCCACACCAGCGATCCGGGCGGCGGCGCGTCCGCTACCGGTGACCGCGCGCGAACGCGAGGTGGCCGCGCTGGTGGCACAGGGACTGCTGAACCGCGAGATCGCCGAGCGGCTCACGGTTTCGGTGCGCACCGTCGAGGGCCACATCTACCGCGCCTGCATCAAGCTCGGGGTCGCCGACCGCGACGAGCTCGCGCGGATGATCTGGACCGACCTGACACCGCTGGAGGCCGATCCCCGGTAATCGGCTCAGTACACGTCGCGCACGTACCGCTTGTCGGCCACGAGTCCGCGTTTGTAGTCGCGGGCGGCTTCCTCCGACATGCCGCCGTGGGTGCGCAGAATCGTCGTGAGCGCGGCGTCGACATCCTTGGCCATGCGCGTCGCGTCGCCGCAGACGTAGAAGTGCGCGCCGTCGTCGAGCCAGCGCCACACGTCGGCGCCGTAGTCGGCCATCTTGTGCTGGACGTACACGCGGGCCTTCTGATCGCGGGAGAACGCCAGGTCCAGCCGGTTGAGCAGACCGTCGCGCTGCATGTCCTCCAGTTCGTCGCGGTAGTAGAAGTTGGCGCTGCGGTGCTGGTCGCCGAAGAACAACCAGTTGCGCCCGTGATGGCCCAGTGCGCGCCGCTCCTGAAGGAACCCGCGGAACGGCGCGATACCGGTACCCGGCCCCACCATGATCATCGGGGTCGACGGGTCCTCGGGCGGACGGAAATGCGGTGAGCGCTGCAGGAACACGGGCGCCGCGACTGCCCGGTCGGCGAGGAACGTCGAACACACGCCGCCGCGCGTGAGCCCCGTGACGCCGCGGTCACGCACCACCGACACCGTCAACTGCACCTCGTGCGGGCTCACCAGCGGGCTCGACGAGATCGAGTAGTTACGCGGTGTCAGGCGCACCAGAACTTCCTGCCACTCTTGGGGTTCGGCGCGCACCGCGAACTCGGTGACCAGGTCGAGCCCGTCGCGGTCCCTGAGCCACGGCGCGGCCCGGTCACCACGTAGCACCTTGGCGGCCGAACCGCCGCGCTGTGCGACGAAACGCACCAGATCCGGTGTCACGCGGCAGATGTCGTAGGACGCGATGAGCGCGTCGCGCAGCGACTGCTCGGTGCCGTCGACCTCCACGGCCGCGTCGGGGTCGAGCGCGGTCGCCGCCAGCCACGCGTCGACCACGGCGGGATCGTTGGTGGCGTACACGCCGAGGGAGTCGCCGACCCCGTAGCTCACGTCGTAGTCGGAGATGTCGAAACCGAACTGCCGCACCTCTTTGGCCGAGCCGGGCGCAGTCAGCACCGTGTTGCGGGTCAGGGATGCGAGAATCGGTTTGGCCCTGGTGAATTCGTCCGGCTCGGTGGGCAGGAGGGTACCGACGGCCGGACGCCGGCCCCCGACGCGCTCGCGCGGCACGGGATCCACGCCCGTGATCACCTCGACGACGGCGTCGACCCACTGCTGCAGGGCCGCGTCGTCGTAGACCTCGCAGTCTGCGCGGTCGATCAGCCGGGTGGCCCCGAGATCGCCGAACCGCTTGTCGAGAGCCTTGGCGTGACCGCAGAAGTCGTCATAGGCACGGTCGCCGAAACCGAGCACCGCGTAACGGACGCCGTTGAGATCGGGCGCATCCGGGCCCCGCAGGCGCCCCCAGAGGCCGGCACCGTTGTCGGGCGGGCCGCCGTCGCCGAACGTGCTGGTGACCACCAATACGTCACGGGCCGCCGCGAGTTCGTCGAGCGTGAGGTCATCCATGTTGACCAGCACACCGTCGACCGCGGCCGCGAGCTTGCCTGCGAACTTCTCGGCGTTGCCGGTCTGCGATGCCCACAGCACCAACGGGCCGGTGGGCCGCACCGCGACCGGGTCGATGGTGCCGACGGTGTCCGTGCGCGAATACCGGCCCGCGAGCACGCCGTCGACCCACAACCGCACCGCGGGGCGCACCGGCGCGCAGCCGGGAAGCACCGGCACGCCGGTCGGTCGATCGGGCAGACCGGTGAAGAATCCGGCGAGGTAGATCGACTCGTCGGAGTTGAGTTCGGGTTTGAGTTCGGCTGTGGGCTCGGTGATCCCGAGCTCGGCCGCCACCGACTGCGCGTGCGGAGTGCCGCCGACCGACCGTGCGGGCCGCAGGCGCACCGCGGCCACCTTGAACTCCGGCTGCAGTGAGTCGGCGTCGACGGCATCGTGGGTGACCGCGTTGACCGTGAGGTACTCGCCGTGCTCGTCGTTCCAGTGGAACGGCGCGAAGCAACTGCCCGGCCGCACCCGGTCGGTGAGCACGGCGGGCAACACGGCGCGGCCGCGCCGCGAGGCGATTTCGACGGGTTGCCCCGCGGTGATGCCGAGTTCGAGGGCGTCGACCGGATGGATCTCGACGAACGGGGACGGGTTGAGCTTGTTGAGCCTGGGCACCTTGCCGGTCTTGGTCATGGTGTGCCACTGGTGCTGCAGCCTGCCGGTGTTGAGCACCATTGGATAGGCGTCGTCGGGCAGTTCCGACGAGTCCGTGTGGGGCCGGGGATGAAACACCGCGCGCCGTGACGGGGTGGGGAACGCCAGCCGGGGACGGTGCCCGTCGGCTTCGGTGTGCAGATGCTGACTGACGCCGTCGTTGACATAGCGGATCGGGTGGCGGTCCGGCCCGCCGCCGGATACGTCGGTGGGCGGGCACGGCCACTGCAGGGGCGTCTCACGCAGCCGCTCGTAGGTGACCCCGCGAAGGTCGTATCCTGTTGCGGCATTGGAGAACCGGCGAATCTCGTCGAAGATCTCCTCGGCGCTGCCGTACCGGAAGTGCTCACCGAAGCCGAGGTGCTCGGCGACCGCGCAGATCAACTGCCAGTCTGGGCGGGCATCCCCGACCGGTGCCACGCTCTGCGGCAGCAGCGTGAGATTGCGCTCCGAGTTGACCATGACGCCTTCGGACTCGGCCCACAGCGCGGCAGGCAGCACGATGTCGGCGTAGTGGTTGGTGGCCGTGGAGCGGTACGCGTCCTGTGTCACGACGAGTTCGGCGGATTCGAGGCCGTTGATGACGGTGATCCGGTTGGCCACGCTGGCAACGGGATTGGTGCAGATGATCCAGCACGCCTTGATCTCGCCGGCGGCCATCTGCTCGAACATGCCCACGGTGCCTGGGCCGACGTCCGACCGGATGGTTCCCGGCTCCAGTCCCCACGCGGTTTCGACGAACGCGCGGTCGGCGTCCGAGAGCACTGAACGCTGCCCCGGCAGACCCGGCCCCATGTAACCCATCTCGCGGCCACCCATGGCGTTGGGCTGGCCCGTCAGCGACATGGGGCCGCTGCCCGTGCGGCAGATGGCGCCCGTCGCGAGGTGCAGGTTGCAGATCGCGTTGGTGTTCCAGGTGCCGTGCGTACTCTGGTTGAGCCCCATGGTCCAGCAACTCATCCACTCACGGGCGTCGGCGATCATGCGGGCCGCGGTGCGGATGTCGTCCTCGCGCAGTCCGGTGATCTCGGCGACCCGGTGCGGCGGGTAGTCGGCCAGGAATTCCGGCATCGCCTCCCATCCGGTCGTGTGCTCTGCGATGAACTCCTCGTCGATGTCGCCGCTTTCGACCAGCAGATGCAGCAGGCCGTTGAGCAGTGCCAGATCGGTACCCGGTGAGATCTGGAGGAACAGATCGGCGCGTTCGGCGGTCGCGGTGCGGCGCGGGTCCACCACGATGAGCTTGGCCCCGGCCTTGAGCCGGTCGGCCATCCGAAGGAAAAGGACCGGATGGCAGTCGGCCATGTTCGACCCGATGACGAAGAACAGGTCCGCGTTGTCGAAGTCCTCGTAGGAGCCCGGAGGGCCGTCGGCGCCGAGGGACTGCTTGAAACCCGTTCCCGCACTGGCCATGCACAACCGCGAGTTCGACTCGATGTGCACCGTGCGCAGAAACCCCTTGGCCAGCTTGGTCGCGAGGTACTGCGCCTCGATCGACATCTGCCCGGACACGTACACCGCGACGGCGTCGGGACCGTGCTCGTCGACGATGGCCCGCAGCCTGCGACCGGCCTCTGCCACCGCATCGTCGACCGGGACAGGGACCAGGTCGTCCTCGTGACGCACGAGAGCCGAGGTCAGCCGGTCCTCGGCGGCAGCCATCAACTCGGCGTGCATGGCCCCCTTGGTGCACAAACGACCGAAGTTCGCGGGATGCAGCTTGTCACCCGACACGCGGGCGATGACGGTGCGGTCGCCCTGGACCGCGGTGGTCACCTCGATGCCGCACCCGACGCCGCAGTACGAACATGCGGTCCGCGTCGCGCGTGTGGTCTCGAGACCATTGGGACCATCGGCCATGCGGCCATGGTGGGTGGCGGGTGTTCCGTGACGTTTCCCGCCGGGTTATCGGCAGGAAAACTGATCCTCACTTCCCGGCGGTGTGCGCCGTGAGCAGGGTGCCACTAACGCCTGCTGACCCGCCAGAAGTCGGCCCATGTCGAACGGGTTTCGTAGTCGCTGACCAGGTAGCGGGGGTCGACCGGTTCGGTCTGGCCGATGAAATTCCGCACGTTCGAGGGATCGTCGGGCAGCGGTACGGTTCTGCTGGTCGAGACCTTGCCATCGGCCGCCAGCGGCGCGAACCCTTCTTCGGTGAACAGGTAGTGGATGTAGAGCTTCGCGGTGTTCGGGCTCTTCGATTTGGCGGCGATGGCCACGGCTGACGGGAACGCCTTCAGCGCCCACGGTTTCAGGCCGTCGCAGATCGCCATGGCGTAGCCCTTGCCCTTGACGTTGCGGAACTTCGCCATCGACACCGGCCCGATGCTCGGCGCGCTCTGGCCGGGGGCACCGACGGCCTCGGACACTTCCTCATCGGTCTTGGTCAACTGGGGATGGTTCTGCGCGAAGCGCCTGACCCATTCGTGGCCGGCGGACGGCTGGTCTGTCTTCAGCTCCGTGCCGTATCGCTCGCGGTAGAGATCACGCAGTGCCTGATCGTCGCGAAGGCTCAGCTCGTTGAACCATGTCATGTACTTGGGGTTGCTCAACGGGTCGGCCATGGCGACCCGCCCGCTCCATTCGGGTTCGGTGAGCTGCCAGATGTTCGACACCGGGCACCGGTCGTAGACCGCGTTGTTGTACACCCATCCGAACGTGCCTTGATGGACCAGCAGCGGGTACCGCTCGTCTTCTGATATGTCGTCGCGCACATCCCCTGGTACCCAGTTGACCAACACGCCCTGGTCCAACAACTCGATGGCGTAGGTGGCCAGATCCTCGTTCACCACGACGTCGGCCACCACGTTGCCCGATTCGTGTTCGCGCACCACCTTTTCGATGGCGCCGAGCTCGACCTTGACGCCACGCGCACGAACGCCGTACTTCTCGGCGAAGTTCTCCGCGAGCTTGACCACGGTACCGGACTGGTCGTAGACCGTGATGCCGGACTCCTTGCGGGCCGCGGCGATCAGCGCGTCGAGGTCGAAACCCTGCGGCGTCTCGTCGGGCTGGAGCGTCGCAGGAGCCGAAAGGACCTGTGGCGCCGCCCGACTGGGGTCCACACCGGGCGGGGCGCAGCCGGCGATCAGGGCCACCGCGCCGAGACCCGCCACCATGCAAGCGATCCGCGTCACCGGACTGCCTCCCGCCTGCGGGTGTGCTCGTCACGGATGACCGATCCTTTACGCATGATCGGTTCGAGCAGTGTGGTGTCCGCATCCCGAACGAGCCCGAGGTAATGCGGAGCCAGGAACACATCGCGGCCCTGCACCCTGGATCCGTCGGAATACCCGACGTAGGTGCCGCCGGCCTGTTCGAGGATGAAGCTGCCCGCAGCAACATCCCACGAGTTGGTTCCGAAGTTCAGGGTCACATCACCCCATCCGGCGGCGACGTGCGCGAGGCTCAACGCACCGGAGCCCTTGTTGCGCACGGCCGAATAGGCTCGCACCAGGTTCGCATACTCCGTCATCGCGAACTGCTCGTCGGCTTCCAGGTCGGCAGGCATCGGAAAATGCGCCAGCATCGTCGACCGCGACGGCGCGGTGAAACCTCTCGCGTGCAGCGGTCTGCCGTTGAGGAACGCACCTGACCCGTCGGCGTGGAACATCAGATCGGCGACCGGGTCGTAAACCGCCCCGGCAACCCTCTCACCATCGACCGTCGCCCCGATGGACACGCACCAGAAGGCGATTCCCCGTGCGAAGTTCGCAGTCCCGTCGATCGGGTCGACATACCACGTCAGTGCCGACTCACCGGTGCGTCCCCCTTCTTCGCCGACGATTGCCGACTCCGGGTGCGCATCGAGTAGCAGCCTGGCTATTTGGCGTTCGGCGGCGCTGTCGTATTCGGTCACCAGGTCGTGCATGTCGGCCTTGGTGGTGATGTCCACATCGGTGCGGAAGGCCTCCAGGAGCATCGGAGCGACATCGCGTGCGGCAGACATCGCGAGCGTCATCAGTTCGGTGGAGCGGTAGCTGGTCATCGTGTCCTCACATCCGCGACGTCCAGCTCGTGGACCCGGCGGCCGTCGCGATCGAATGCATGGGTTTCTGCGGCGTCGGCGAACAGGAACACCTGCTGCCCCACGCTCAGATCGGGCTTATCGATGGTGACGGCGAAGAATCGCTGACCGTCGCAGACGGTCTCGACGATCCAGCTGCCCCCGGTCGGCAGCAGTGCGGAGACCTCGGCGGTCAGGACGAATCCGGCACGCATCGGCGCACTGTCCAGGATGCGCACGGCTTCCGGGCGGAATCCGACCGACATCACCTCGGTGGCACAGGAGGACCCCGCGACGTAGCGCGCGGCCGCCCGCCGCCCCTCGGCGCCGGGCCCCTCGGCGTCGAGTTCGACGATGTTCATCGGCGGGTTGCCGAGGAACTCGGCGACGAACCGGTTCGCGGGCCGGTCATAGATCTCGGTCGGTGTACCGATCTGCTGCAGCCTGCCTTCGAACATGACCGCGATGCGGGTGG
Organism: Mycolicibacterium smegmatis; assembly: GCF_001457595.1. Classification (GTDB taxonomy): domain Bacteria; phylum Actinomycetota; class Actinomycetes; order Mycobacteriales; family Mycobacteriaceae; genus Mycobacterium; species Mycobacterium smegmatis. Next base: position 4,287,803 of record NZ_LN831039.1, read on the forward strand.
CCAGCGTCATGGCCTCCCACTGATCGTGCGTGACGAAGACGATGGTGGATCCGAACTCGCGGTGGATGCGGCCGAGTTCGGCACGCATCTCAAGGCGGAGCCGGGAATCGAGGTTGGACAGCGGCTCGTCGAGCAGCATCACGTCGGGATTGACCGCGAGCATGCGTGCCAGCGCCACGCGTTGTTGTTGCCCACCGGACAGCTGGGACGGGTAGCGGTCGCCGTAGCGCGCGATGCCCATGGTCTTCATCACCGAAGCCACTTGCTCCTGCTGCTGTGCCTTCGGCAGTTTGCGAAGCTTCACGCCGTAGGCGATGTTCTTCTCCACCGTGAGATGCGGCCACAGTGCATAGGTCTGGAAGACCAGGCCCATGCCGCGACGCTCGGCCGGAACGAACGTCCCTTCTGCAACCGAGTCCATCACGGTGTCCCCCACCGAGATCGATCCGGCGGTGGGGTGCTCGAGGCCTGCGATCATGCGCAAGGTGGTGGTCTTCCCGCAGCCGGAGGGCCCGAGCATGCACATGAAATCGCCGTCTTCGATGGTGAGGTTCAATGTCGAAACCGCATGGGGGCCGTCACCGCCGTAGTGCTTCTCCACGTCACGCAGCCTGATCTGTGGCATCGCTATCCTTCCAATCCGCTCGCGAGGTCTGTCTTGAGGAGTTTCTGAATCGAGTACGTGCCGAGGAATGCCACCGCCGCCACGATGAGCACGACGCCGTTGGCCGATTGGGTGTATCCGAAGTCCACCAGACGTATCGCCAACGTGGTCAACACGTCGCCGCCGGGAACCGCGAGGATGACGACCAGGCTCAGGCTCTTGATGCCGGATATGAAGGGCATCAGAATTCCTGCGGCCAACGCGCCCTTCTGAATCGGCAACACCACCGTGCCCATGCGTCGTAGCCAACCGGCGCCCATGATCTGCGCCGATTCCTCCGCATCGCGGCCCAGTTGCATCATCGCCGAGATACCGGCCCGCGAGGCGAACGGCATCTGATCGGCCAGGTAGATCAGCAGCAGAATGACGGTCGTGCCGTACAGCGCCGGTATCGGTCCGCGCGGCACCGCGAACAACGTGATGTAGGCGACCGCGAACGCGATCCCCGGCACCAGATAGGGAAGAAAGGTCAACTGCCGCAACACCGTCGACAGGATCCGTGATTCCGACCGCACCACCACGTAACCGACCAGCAGTCCGAGGATGCCCGCAGCGACCGAGGCGAGGCCCACGATCCAGAAACTGTTCCAGACAGCGCTCCAGACACTGGGACTCACCAGGATGCCGTCCGGGAACGCGGGCGTGTTCAGGTCACGCCCGATCCAGTATTGAAGCGTGAAGTTGTCGCGCGTGAACTCGGCAGGCACCTTCATGACGGTCGACAGGCACAGCACCGCGATCGGCACCGCCACGCTGACCGCGAACAATGCCGCGCACCACATCGTGGCCGGCGCGCGCCACCTACCCAGATCCACCGCGCGATTGAGGGCGCCCTTGCCACCGATTGTGACGAATCGCCTTGCCTCCTTGAGGAAATGCACGTCGACCCACAGGGACACCAGGCCGATCAGCACGATCGCCGCGACCAGGATCGCCGCGACACCGGTCTGGTCGGAGGCGATGCTGCGATACAGCGAGGTGGCGAGCACGTCGAACCCGACGGGCAGACCGAGGATGTATGCGACGCCGAACTCACCGAGCACCTTGGCAAGGATCAACGTGGTGGCCGAGATGAGCGCCGGACGCATCATCGGCACGATGATCGTGAAGGTGACGGCAAGACGGCTCGCGCCCAGTATCCGCGCCGACTCCTCGAGCTGAGAATCGAAGCGCTTGAGCGCATTTCCGACGAGCAGGATCACGAACGGCGAGAAGTGCATGGTGAAGATCACGATGATCGGGAGCCGGCCGTAGGCCAGCCAGTCGCCGGGCACGAACCCGAGCTGCTCCATCCAGCCCAGTTGGCCTCCCGCGGTTCGGTTCTTGAACACCGTGGTCCAGGCCAGTGCGAACGTCCACGACGGCAACATGTACGGCACGATCAACGCGGTGGCGAACCACTTGCGGCCGAAGACGTTGCTGCGGGCGATGAACCAGGCCGCGACACCGCCGACCACCAAGGCGAACAGCACCGAGAAGAAGGCGATCGTCACGGTGTTCCACAGCGGCGTCCAGAAGATGTCGACCGCCGTCGGCGAGCGCAGCACGCGCCACAGGTAGTAGGTGGTCGGCTCGCCCGTGGCCTTGCGTGTGATGCCCTCGTCGGCGCGTTCGACGCGGAACCCGTCGATCATCAACACCACGATGGGAACCGCGATCAGATAGCCGAACAGCACCAGCGTCAGCAGCCCGATCGCCGTGGTCGGGTTACGCAGCGCGACACGTGCCCGGTAGCCCAGTGCCCGGCGGGGCGGACCGTCCGGCAGCCGAGTCGAAACACTCACGGAAGGGGTCCTTGTCTCTCTACACCGAAGACATCCATAAATGTGGATGTCTTGTCATAGTGACACAGCTGCGACGAGATGTACATCACCCCGATCAACTTCGGTGGCTCGCCTCACCGCCGCCCCGAGCCGGCTGGCTTAGCATGGTCGGGTGACCCACAGCGCTACCCAACCCGGCGCTATCAGCGACTTCGTCCCGGTCGATCAGTCGGTGTCACTCCCCCTCTACGTGCAGGTGATCGACCAGATCGAGAACGGCATCAGACGCGGCAGCCTCCCGCCAGGTTCGTTCCTGCCCGCCGAGCCACAGCTCGTACGTGACTTCCAAGTGGCCCGCGGCACCCTGCGCCGGGCGATCGACTACCTGATCGACAAGGGTCTGATCGTGCGCGTCCGGGGCGTCGGAACCCGGGTCGCGGCCGCGCCGGGCATCGACAAACCCGGGATCCGCAGTCTGTACGCCGAACTTGCGGCGGCCGACCGCAAACCCGCGACCAAAGTGCTCACCGTCGACACCGCCGAGGCCGACCGCGCATTGTCCGACATCACCGGGTTCGCCATCGGCACACCGTTGCGGATCATCCGCAGGCTACGACTGGCCAACGATCTTCCGGTCGCGGTGATGGAGAACTACTTCCCCGCCGAGTTCCCCGAACCGCGGGTGGACGAACTCACCGAGCGCAGCATGGACGAATACTGGGAACGCATCGGGCATTCCGCCGCGATGGTGCGCCAGGAGGTCATCGCGTGCCTGCCGACCGCAGAGCAGTCGGCGTTGCTCCGCATCGAGCCAGGGACCCCGATACTCTCCGAACACCTTCGGGTCTATGACGATTCGCGGCAGTTCACCAACTATTCGCGAAACTTCTACCATCCCACGCTGTACCGGATGACCTCGGTCTCCACCACTCAGTGACGGCCCGGCTCAGTATTCCTGCGGTTTCACCGCCAGCACCGGTTTGGGGCACTCCAGCAGCAACCGCTGCGACACGCTGCCGAGCAGGAGCTTGCCCACCGGGCTGCGGTGGCGGATCCCGATCACCAGCAGCTCGGCGTCGGGCCTGTCCATGGCGGTGAGCAGTTCCTCGGCCGCGTCCACGCCCACCGGCTGCCGGATCTCGAACGGCACGCCGCTGTCCCGCAGATGCTCCTCGACGTCGTGGACCTCGCCCGAGCGCGCGAACCGCGCGTCGACGTAGGCGTCACCCGCGGTCGCGTTGATCACCAGCACGCCGGTGTCCCGCCGATTGGCCTCGGCGATCCCGTGTTCGATCGCGGCCCGGCCGAACTGATCCGCGCTGTAGCCGATGACGATCATCGCTGGGCCTGCGCTTTCTCCTGCTGATCCACATCGTCCTCGACGATCAACAGCGTCTCCTCACTGCGGTGCATCAACCTGAGCACCAGCGGCATGAGCAGCAGGATCGCCATGAGGACATAGACCACGATCGCGACCGGTTCGGTGAACAGGCTCGACCAGTCACCGCCACCGAGCTGAAGGCTCTGGCGCAGTTGCCGTTCGATGCGCGGGCCGAGGATCACGCCGATGATGAGCGGCAGCACCGGAAGCCCGAAGCGGCGCATCATGAGACCCAGCAGCCCGAACACCAACAGCAGCGCCAGATCCAGCGCCTGCACGTTCACCGCGAGCGCACCCAGCGTCGCGAAGAACAGGATGCCGGCGTACAGGTAGGGCCGCGGAGTGCGCAGCAGCCGCGCCCACAGTGGCGCCAGCGGCAGGTTGAGGACCAAGAGCAGGAAGTTGCCGATGAACAGGCTCGCGATCAGCGTCCAGATCAGCAGCGGCTCCTTCTCGAAAAGCGTTGGACCGGGCTGGATTCCGTAGGACACGAACGCCGTGAGCATGACCGCCGCGGTGGCGTTGGTGGGCAGACCCAGCGACAGCATGGGAACCAACGTTCCTGCGGCCGAGGCGTTGTTGGCCGCCTCCGGGCCTGCGACACCTTCGATCGCTCCCTTGCCGAACTCCTCGGGGTGCTTGGACAGGCGTTTCTCGGTGATGTAGGACAAAAACGTCGGCAGCTCCGCGCCGCCGGCGGGCAGCGCACCGAACGGGAATCCGTATGCGGTGCCGCGCAGCCACGGCTTCCAGGACCGGCCGAAGTCCTCGCGGCTCATCCACGGCCGACCCACCGGGATCACGTCGGCGGGGCGGCGCCGCAGATGCGCCGCGACCCACAACGCCTCGCCGAGGGCGAAGATCGCCACCGCGATGACCACGATGTCGATGCCGTCGCTCAACAGCGGCAGTCCGAACGTCGCGCGCGGCTGCCCGGTGAGGAAATCGATGCCGACGCAGCCGATGGCCAGGCCGAGGAACAGCGAGATCGCACCGCGCAGCTTGGAGGCACCGAGCACCGCGGTCACCGCGACCAGTGCAAACAGCATGATCGCCAGATACGACGGAGCCCCGAGAGTGACCGCGAACCGTGAGATGGGCGGTGCGAACGCGGCCAGCAGCGCGGTGCCGATCGCACCGGCGACGAACGATCCGATGGCCGCGGTCGCCAGCGCCTGTGCGGCACGGCCGGCCTTGGCCATCTTGTTGCCCTCGATCGCGGTGATCACCGACGAGGATTCGCCAGGGGTGTTCAGCAGGATCGACGTCGTGGAACCGCCGTACATGCCGCCGTAGAAGATGCCGGCGAACATGATGAACGCCGCACTGGGGCTGACGTTGTAGGTCACCGGCAGCAGCAGCGCCACCGTCATCGCCGGTCCGATGCCCGGCAGCACACCCACCGCGGTGCCGAGCAGCACGCCGATCACGGCGTACAGCAGGTTCATCGGGGTGGCCGCCTCGGCGAACCCCTGCATCAACCAGTCGAAGTTCTCCATCACAGAATCCCGTCCAGAATGCCTGCGGGCAGCGGGATCCCGAGCCCGGAGTAGAACGCGTAGAAGCTCAGCACCGACAGCACCGCACCGATCGCGATGTTGCGGACGTAGTGGTGGTTGCCCAGGACCGTTGCCGCACCGGCGAACAACAGTGCACCGGTGATCGCCCAGCCCAGCGGTTGCACGAGCACGATCACCGCGACGAACAACCCGACCAGCAAGCCCACGGTGCGCCAGTCCCCCGGCGAGTTCGGGTCGACGTCTTCACCGGCGTCGGCCTCGCCGACCGATCCGCGGGGTATCGCGATCGCCAGCACCGCCGCCAGCGCGATGAGCACTACGCCGATGCCCAGCGGGAACATCCGTGGCCCCACGGGATCCACCTTCGCGAAACCTTCGGCCAGGGTCAGGGCGTCGTAGATGAGGAACGCGCCGACGGCGACCAGCACGGCGCACACGAGGTACTGCGCGCGATCGACCCTGCGCTCACGGATTTCGGTCCCGGCTTCTGCGTTGGGCAGCGAATCCTCGGTCATAGCAACCCCAAATCGGTCAGCGTCGTCGAGACGCGCTCGTCCTGGTCCTTGAGGAACTGCTCGAATTCCGGCCCCGTGGTGAAGGCGTCGCTCCAGCCGTTCTTGACCATGGCTTCCTTCCACTGGTCGGTGTCGTGCAGTTCGGTGAGCGCGCCCACCATGGCGTCGCGCGCGTCGTCGGAAATGCCCGGCGGCGCAAGCACTCCGCGCCAGTTGGTGAACGTCAGATCGATACCGGCCTCGGTGAGGGTCGGTGCGTCGATGCCCTGGACCCGCTCGGCGCCGGACACCGCGAGCACGCGGACCTGTCCCGCCTCGATCTGGTCGACGAACTCGCCGAGGCCGGTGGTCCCCGCCGCGATCTTCTTGCCCAGCAACGCCGTCAACAGGTCGCCGCCACCGTCGTAGGTGATGTAGTTGACCTGGCGCGGATCGACACCCACCGCACGCGCGGTCTCCATCGGGAACAGATGGTCCGGCCCGCCCGGCGAGGATCCGCCACCGATCGAGACCTTCGACGGATCGGCCTTCCACGCCGCCACCAGGTCACCGATGGTGCGGAACGGTGAATCGCCGGGAACGAGGATTCCCTCCTGCTCCTCGACCATCTTCGCCAGTGCGGTCGCGTCGGAGGCACGCGCCGACGAACCGTTGGTGTACACCGCGCCGACCACGCCGAGCCCCATCATCATCATGAGGTCGTCGTTGCCCCGTTCGTTCATCAACCGCGCCATCGCCACGGTGCCGCCCGCGCCGATCACGTTGAACACCTCGATGCGCCCGGTGATGTCGGTGTCCTCCATGATCTTCACCGCCGTGCGTGCGGTGAGGTCGTAACCGCCGCCGGGGCTGTTCGGCACCATCATGCGCAGGCGGTGCAGGCCGCGGGATTCGTCGCCGCGCGTGACGCCGCACGCGGTCACCAGCGTCACCGCGAGCAGCACGGCCACCAACGCGGCCCACAATTGTCGAAGCCTCACTGCAGTCCCCAATCACTGCGTCCCGAAGAAAAGGTGATGCTCAGCCATACTGGACCCGACGAGTGACCCAGGTCACCAATTCGAACGCAAAGGAAGTTTTGGTCTTTGAGTTCAACCCAGAGTTCACCGCTCGCGCGGCTGCGCAGCCTGCCCGGCGACCGGGTACATGCGGCCAGCCTGGCCGGCCGGTTCCTGGTCTTCCAACTGCTGGTGGTCGCCGTCGTCCTCGGCGCGGTGGCCGCGATCTCGGTGGCGCAGTCCACCCGCGAGTTCCGTGAGGTGCGCGGCCAGCGCATGATCGCCGTCGCCGAGAACGTGGCGTCCACCCCCATCGTGCGCGACCGCTACGCCGATCCGTTCGCGACCAGGATCCTCGCGCCCGAGGTCGACCGCGCGGTCGCCCTCTCGGGTGCCGACCTGGTCGAGATCACCGATCCCGCCGGCGTTGTGCGGGCGTCGTCGGAACCGGCCCGGGTCGGGCAGCGCATCGACCTGGACACCAGCCGCGCCGACGAGGGGCGCTCGTGGTTCGGGGACGACACGATCGATGGCCTGCACAGCCTCGTCGGGCAGGTGCCGGTCCTGGCGCCGTCCGGCGAGCCCCTGGCCATCGTCTCGGCCAGCGAGCACTACCCGTCGGTGTGGGAACTGCTCAGCGGCTCCGGCGAACGGTTGCTGATCTACCTCGGGATCGGCGCCGCACTCGGGCTGTTCACCTCATGGTTGCTGTCGCGGCGCATCAAACGCCATACCCGCGGCCTGGACATCGCCGAGATCGCGAGCCTTGCCGATCACCGAGAAGCACTGCTGCACAGCATCCGAGAGGGCGTCGTCGCGGTGAACACCGACGGGTCCGTGACAGTGCTCAACGACAGCGCGTGCGAACTGCTGGGCATCGGCCCCGACGCGGTCGGCCGCCACGTGGGCGCCATCGGGCTCGAACCGGCCGTGGTGGACTTCCTGCTGTCCGGCCACGACGCCCGCACCGACGAGACCGCGAACGAGAGCGACGTCATCATCGCGACCCGCACCCGCGTGCTGGCGCTCAACCGGCGCGCGGCCAGCAGCCAGGGGCACCGCATCGGTACCGTGACCACCATGCGCGACAGCACCGAACTCGCTGCGCTGCAGGCACAGTTGTCCTCGCACCGCAGTGTCACCGATACATTGCGTGCCCAGACCCACGAGTTCGCCAACCAGTTGCACACCATCTCCGGACTGGTCCAGCTCGGCGAGTTCGACGCGGTCCGAGATCTGGTCGGCACCTTGACCCGTCGCCGAGCCGAGATCAACGATGCTGTCACCCAACATGTTTCCGATCCCGCTGTCGCGGCACTGCTGATCGCGAAAACCTCGCTGGCGGCCGAACGCGGGGTCGCGCTGAACCTCACCGACGACAGTCACCTGGCCGCACTGGATCCGGCGCTGGCCACCGACGTCATCACGCTGCTGGGCAACCTGGTGGACAACGCCGTAGACGTATCGGCCGTGCCCGGCGGTTCGTCCGCCGCACACGTCTCGGTGCGCCTGGACGACTCGGCCGGGCTGCTGCTGCAGGTGTCGGATTCGGGTCCCGGCGTGCCCGCACACCTGCGCGAGTCGATCTTCGCGCGCGGCGTGACGTCGAAACCGGACGTGCCGGGCGGGCGCGGCATCGGCCTCGCGCTGGTGCGGCTCGTGACCGCACAGCACGGCGGCAGCATCGAGGTCACCGACGGCCCGGGCGGCGGCGCGTCGTTCGTCGTGCGGCTTCCGGAGGTGACCGCCCGTGCGTGATGTACTCGTCGTCGACGACGACTTCATGGTCGCCGAGATCCACCGGCGCTTCGTCGAACGCGTCGACGGCTTCCGCGCCGTCGGTGTCGCGCGCACCGGGACCGAAGCGCTGGCCTCCGCGCAGAATCTGCGACCCGACCTGATCCTGCTCGACGTCTATCTGCCCGACATGACGGGGCTGGAGGTGTTGCAACGTCTGCGCGCCGACGGAAACCTGGTCGGGGTCATCATGATCACCGCGGCCCGCGAACTCGACACGGTCCGTGGCGCATTGGACGGCGGGGCGGCCGACTACCTGATCAAACCGTTCGAGTTCGACCACCTGCGGACCAAACTCGAGGCGTTCGCCGCGCGTGCCGACGCGCTGGCGGCCGACGGCGGTGCCGACCAATCCATGATCGACGCGCTGTTCGGCGGCTCGTCACCGGCGACGGCCTCGCCCCTGCCCAAGGGTCTCGGCGCCGAGACCGGGCGGCTGGTGATGGACGCGGTGCGCAACGCCGGGGAGGTGTCGGCGGCGCAATGCGCCGAGCTGGTCGGGATCTCCCGTGTGAGCGCACGGCGCTACCTCGAGCACTACCTGAGCACCGGCGCGCTGGAGTTGCGGTTGCAGTACGGCACCGGACGGCCCGAGCGGCGCTACCGGATCCCCGACCGGATGCGGTAGCCGGATGCCCGGGCTGTTCGCGGTGTACCGATCGTCGTTGCCGCACAACGGATCACGTCGGGCCCACGGCGGAATCGGGCAAACGGCTCAGTGAGCGGCCTGGACGGTCGATCGCACCTGCCGCCGACGTTCGACGCGGCGTGATCGAGAACACCCGGCCGGACGCCCATGCGAGGGACACGCTGCCAGACGCGTGCTGAATAATGCTGGTGTGGCACCGAAAGTCCTGTTCATCCACAACGAACACATGTGCACCGAGGCGATGCTCGGCGACGCATTCTCCGAGTGCGGCTTCGACATCGAGACCTTCGAGGTGGTCCCGCCCGAGCGCGTGGAAACCCCGGCCGGCGACGTCGCATTCCCGGATCCCACCGCATACGACGTGATCGTGCCCCTCGGCGCGCGGTGGCCCGTGTACGAGCAGTCCCTGGTCGGCACCTGGGTGACCGCCGAGATGGACATGATGCGCAAGGCCGCCGACGCCGGTGTCGGCATCCTCGGGGTGTGCTTCGGCGGACAGTTGCTGGCCCAGACGTTCGGTGGTTCGGTCGCACGCGCCGAGACCGCGGAGGTCGGCTGGTTCGAACTCGACACCGACGATGCCGGGCTGATCGCCCCGGGCCCGTGGTTCCAGTGGCACTTCGACCGCTGGACGGTGCCGCCGGGCGCCACCGAGATCGCGCGGACGTCACGGTCGTCGCAGGCCTTCGTGCTGGGACGTGCGCTGGCGCTGCAGTTCCACCCCGAGGTGGATGTCGATCTGCTGGAGGGCTGGCTGGCCGACGACCGCGAGGGCATTTCCGGCAAGCTCGGTTACAACCACGACGACTTGCGTTTGCGCACAAAGGAACTCGTCGACGACGCGGCCGTGCGCGTGCGTGAGCTCGTGCGGGCGTTCCTCGACAAGGTGGTCCGGGCCGACCCTGCGTCGTAGGCTGGAGCGGTCGGAAGCAGATCCGCAAGACCGCAGACAGGCCAGATGAGCGCATGGAGCGTCCGTCACGACGCCATCCGCACATTCCAGGATCGCCGCGAGGCAGGCCGGGTCCTGGCGCAGCGCCTGTCGTCCTATCGCGATGATCCCGACGTGCTCGTCCTGGGACTCGCCCGCGGCGGCGTTCCGGTCGCGTGGGAGGTGGCGGCTCACCTGCGGGCACCGCTCGACGTGTTCCTGGTGCGCAAGCTGGGGGTTCCGCAGTGGCAGGAACTCGCGATGGGGGCCGTGGCCTCAGGCGGCGGCGTGGTGCTCAACGAGAAGTTGATGGACCGGCTCGGCATCAGCGACGACGACATGGCCGAGACGCTGCGCCGCGAGACGATCGAACTTGAGCGCCGCGAGCAGGCCTACCGCGGCGACCGCGAACCGCTGCAGGTCGCGGGCCGGACGGTGATCCTGGTCGACGACGGCATCGCCACGGGAGCCAGCATGATGGCCGCGGTACGCGCGGTCCGCGGCGCGCGGCGCGTGGTGGTTGCGGTTCCCGTGGGCCCGCCCGGGGTGTGCCGGGAACTGGCGGCCGAGGCCGACGACGTGGTGTGCGCGAGCATGCCGCAGGACTTCGAGGCCGTCGGACAGGCGTTCGCAGACTTCCACCAGGTCAGCGACGACGAGGTGCGCGAATTGCTCGCGACACCGACCACCGACCCGGTGCGGTGAGCTAGTTCTTGCGCTCTTCGGTCTCGGCGTCGGACGCGGTTGCGGTGACTTCTGGGGTGTCCGTGTCGCCCGTCGCCTCGGGCTCGTCGCTCGCATCGACGTCATCTGCGGCCGTTTCGGCGGCGACCCCGTCTGACATGGTCTCCTCCGAGGCCGCTGCATTCTCGGCGTCCACCGCATCCTCGGGGTAATCGACCGGCTCGTCGGCGTCGACCTCGGCGGTGTCCTGCACCGCCGCGATCACCTGGGTGTCGCGGCTGCTGTCGTACTCCTCGTCGACCTCTTCGGCCGCCTGGTCGACGTCGGCCTCACCATCGGCAGCGGCGCCTGAGCCGCGGGCCGACGTGCGTGCGCCGCGGGAGCGCTCACGCAGAGCGTCGACGATCAGCAGGACCACGCCGAGCACGCTGGCGCCGATGCAGACCCAGGCGATCAGTTCGTTGCTGGTGACCACGGCGGTCACCAGCGCTGCCAGGCCGATGACGGCGAGCACGAGCGCAATGATCAACATTGTTTGAACCCTAGGGTGTGGCGGTCCGACCACGGTGACGGACCCATCGAGTCAGCCCCGGGTCGTGTCGACGCGGGGCCTGTCGCCGGACGAGTCAGTTGTTGCCGCGGTTGAACTGGCCGAATCCGCTGGCGTCGCTGTTCGCGCTGGAATCGACCGGTGCGGCCGAACCACGCTGACCCAGCTCCTCGAGCTGCGACTCCAGGTAGGTCTTGAGGCGCGTCCGGTATTCGCGTTCAAACGTGCGCAACTGCTCGAGCCGACCCTCCAGCACCGTGCGCTGCTGGTTGATGGTTCCCATGATCTCGGAATGCTTGCGCTCGGCATCGGCCTGCAGCGCGTCGGCCTTCTCCTGGGCCTGCCGCAACTGGGCCTCCGACCGGGTCTGGGCGTCGGCCAGCATGGCGTCGGCACGCTGACGCGCCTCGGAGACCGTGGTCTCGGCGGTCTGGCGGGCGTCGCTCACCATCGCCTCGGCCTGCGCACGCGCGTCGGAGAGCAGCTTGTCCGCCTCGGCCTTGGCTGTGCTGGTCAGACGGTCCGCGGTGTCCTGCGCGAGGCTCAGCACGCGGGCCGCGCGCACAGCGGTGTCCTCACTCTGCGGTGCGGCCGGCTGCGCCGGGGCCTCGTAGACCGGCTGCGGTGGAGCCGGGGCGGGCTCCGGCTCGGGCTCGTACAGCGGGATCGACGACGTCGCCTGTGACGACGCGCCTGCGCCCGAGCGTGCCGCCGCGAGTTCCTGGTCGAGTTCGGCGACCCGCTGACGCAGGTCGGCGTTCTCCTCGATGAGGCGGGTCAGCTCGTTCTCAACCAGATCGAGAAAGGCGTCGACCTCGTCCTCGTTGTAGCCTCGCTTGCCAATTGGTGGCTTACTGAACGCGACGTTATGGACGTCCGCTGGTGTGAGCGGCATTGTCTGCCCCCTTGAAGTCTTGAACCGTCAACCGATCTCAAAGTGTAGAGCCTTGTTTGAACGCAACTGGCGTCCATCCTGTCACACCAGACCCGGCGGTTGCAGTAGAGGGCAATTTTAAGAGCGAATTTCAATCTTCTTACGGCTCCGTGCAGCGCCCCGGCAAACGTCGGCAACCAGGCGTTCCGGCGGCACGGGCGCCGCTCCCGGAAATCCCGGGGAACCCGCGCGCCCCCGGTGTCAGACCGCGGCGCCGAACGCGAGCTGCATGCCGATGAACGCCGCCAGCAGCAGCACCATGATCGACAGATCGAAGCGCACCGCGCCCACCGTGAGCTGGGGAATGATCCTGCGCAACAGCTTCACCGGCGGATCGGTGACGGTCATGATCAGCTCAAGGATGACCACGGTGAAGCCACGGGGATGCCAGTCCCGGCTGAACGAGCGGATGAACTCCACGACCACGCGCGCGATGAGCAGCAGCCAGAAGATGAACAGCGCGAAACCCAGGATCTGGAAAAACAGCGACAACTGAGCCGACCTCACTACCGACGGATGTGTGACATTCGATACAGGTCGCTGCAGGTCGGCACTCGAACTATCCGGTGTGCCGACCGGTGATGCGACGCCGCCAGCCTACCCGGCCGTGGAGCGCACGAAAGACAGGTGGCGGTCCGGCGACCAGGGATGTGGCTAACGGTAGGAGTAGAAGCCCGCCTCGGCGATGCGCCTGCGCTCCTCGGCCGTGACGTCGACATCGGCAGGCGAAAGCAGGAAGACCTTGGTGGCCACCTTGTCGAACGACCCGCGCAGCGCGAACGCGAGGCCCGCCGCGAAGTCGACCAGGCGCTTGGCGTCGGCGTTGTCCATCGACACCAGGTCCATGATCACGGGCGTTCCGTCGCGGAACCGCTCACCGATGGTGCGCGCCTCGCTGTAGTCCTTCGGGCGCAGCGTCGTGATCTTGGCCAGCGGGCTGCCGGCCTCGAACAGTTCGGCCATGCCGCGCGGGTCCATGGCGAGCGCGCCACGGGTCGATCCCCGCATGGCGCCGAGCCGCGCAGGCGCGGGCCGGTCGAACTCGCGCGGAGCACGCATACGGCCCTCGAAACGCGGCTCGTCGGCGAAGCGCTCGGCGTATCCGCCCCGGTAGGCCGGGCCCTCGTCGTACTCGTGGCCCTCGTAGCCGTAGGCCTCTTCCTCGAAGCGGTCCTCCCGGGGACGACGGCTGTACCCGCCGGCGCGGGCGCCGCGGTCGTCGTCCTCGTAGTACTCGTCTTCGTAGTCATCCATCGGCGCCATGCCGAAGTAGGCCTTGACCTTATGCAGTGTGCTCATCGGGCGACCCTTCTGCTGACCGTGGGAGTTCTGATGTCTGTGATGAAGATGTGACTGGAGTGACTACTGGGGGTGACGTTAGCGGTCGGGGGCCCATCAGCGCGGTACCGACACGCACACACGTCGAACCGTGTTTCACCGCGCTTTCCAGGTCGTTCGACATCCCGGCGGACATCTCCAGGCGCTGCGGGTAGGCCTTCTGCACGCGGTCGCGCTCCGCGGCGAGCCGTGCGAACGCCTCGTCGGCGTCGGCGCCCAGCGGGGGTATGGCCATCAGTCCCGTGAACGTCAGGCCGTCGGCCCCGTCGATCGCCGCGCACAACTCGTCCACCAGATCCGGATCGCCGATGTCCACCCCGCCGCGTTCGGCGTCCCCGTCGAGGCTGATCTGGAGGTACACCCGTAGCGGCTCGGAGCGAACTCCCCTGCCCAGCGCGTCGGCCGCGCCGCGGTCCAGCGCGGCGATCAGCCGCGCGTTGTCGACCGAGTGCGCCGCGTACGCCCACCCCGCAACCGCGCGGGCCTTGTTGCGCTGGATGCGTCCGATCATGTGCCAGCGAATTGGTGCGTCAGGCAATTCGGCGCGAACTTCCGCAATTTTGTTCGCGGCTTCTTGTTCGCGGGATTCCCCAAAAGACAGACAACCCAATTGATTGAGAATGACAATATCCGAGCCGGGAAAGAATTTCGTTACCGGAAGTAATTCAATTTCGCCGACATTTCTTCCGGCCGATTCCGCGGCCCGCGCCAGCCGCGCCCGCGCAGCTCCGAGCGCCGCGGTCAGCTGGGCCGTGCGGTCCGCGTCGCGGATGCGTCGTGAGGGGGTCGTGGCACTCATCGCGAGGCCTGCTCCATCCACACCAGACACGCCAGGCGCCCCGTGGGCGCCTGGCGTCGATGGCTGAACAGCGTGGTGTCGGCGACCGTGCACCGCGGGTCCACGTCGATCGCCGCGACGCCCAAACCCTTTAATTGACGGACGATTCCGGCTCTCAGGTCCAAGCCGGGCGTTCCGCGCGACGTCGTGGTGCGACTGCCGGGCAGGCTGGCCTCGACCTCGGCCGCCATCGCCTCGGGGACCTCGTAGTTGCGTCCGCTGACCGCCGGACCGAGCAGCACCGAGATGTCCTCGACATGCGCGCCCGCGGCCAGCATGGCCTCCAGAGTGCGTGGCACGATCCCGATCTGGGCGCCCACACGACCGGCGTGCGCGGCCGCGACCACACCCGCGCGGGCGTCGGCCATTAACACCGGAACACAATCGGCGGTAACCACCGCCAAAGCCAAACCGGGAACCGTGGTCACCAATGCGTCGGTGTCATTTACCGCACGTTCACGTGGACCGTCCACGGTGACAACACGATCACCGTGGACCTGATTCATCCACACGATTGCGTCGGCGCTCACCGCGTCCGCGAGGCGTTGACGATTGGCGGCCACCGCGGCCGGATCGTCACCCACGTGATCGCCGAGGTTGAACGAATCGTAGGGCGGTGCCGAAACACCACCGGCGCGGGTCGTCGTCACGCGCCGAATACGAACACTCACGGTTTCAGTATCCGGACCATTCGAACGCGGTGGCCGGCCGTCGGCTCAGTGCCGCATGAAGGGCGGCACGTCGACATCGTCATCCGCGATGCCCCCGTCGTCGCCGCCCACGCTCACCGTGGCGCCGTTGGTGTGGGTGGGCACGCTCGCCGCGTCCTGGGGCTCGAACAGCGAGGTGGTCACCTTGCCCGCGCGGGCCGAGGCGATCGGCTGTGTCTGCGCCTGGCTCGGGCTCACCACGGGTTTCCGGCTCGGCCCGGCACTGTCGAACCCGGCCGCGATGACGGTCACCCGGACCTCGTCGCCGAGCGAGTCGTCGATCACCGTGCCGAAGATGATGTTGGCCTCGGGATGGGCCGCGTCCTGCACGAGCGAGGCGGCCTCGTTGATCTCGAAGAGCCCGAGGTCACTGCCACCGGCCACCGACAGCAGCACGCCCTGGGCGCCTTCCATCGAGGCCTCGAGCAGCGGCGAGTTGATCGCGATCTCGGCGGCCTTGAGCGCACGGCCGTCACCGCGCGCCGAGCCGATGCCCATCAGCGCCGTGCCCGCACCGCTCATGACGCCCTTGACGTCGGCGAAGTCCACGTTGATCAGACCGGGTGTGGTGATCAGGTCGGTGATGCCCTGGACACCGTTGAGCAGCACCTCGTCGGCGCTGCGGAACGCGTCCATGAGCGACACCGCCGCGTCGCCCATCTGCAGCAGACGGTCGTTGGGGATCACGATGAGCGTGTCGCAGCTCTCGCGCAGCGCCTGGATGCCGGCCTCGGCCTGGTTGCTGCGCCGCTTGCCCTCGAACGAGAACGGGCGCGTCACCACACCGACGGTCAGCGCGCCGAGCTTGCGGGCGATCGACGCGACGACGGGTGCGCCGCCGGTACCGGTGCCGCCGCCCTCACCTGCGGTGACGAACACCATGTCGGCGCCGCGCAGCAGCTCCTCGATGTCGTCCTTGGCGTCCTCGGCCGCCTTGCGGCCCACCTCGGGGTCGGCGCCGGCACCGAGACCACGGGTGGAGTCACGGCCCACGTCGAGCTTGACGTCGGCGTCGCTCATCAGCAGTGCCTGGGCATCGGTGTTGATCGCGATGAACTCGACGCCCTTCAGGCCCTGTTCGATCATGCGGTTGACGGCGTTGACGCCGCCGCCGCCGATACCAACCACCTTGATGACCGCGAGGTAGTTATGCGGGGGGGTCATGGATCGTCTTCCTCCCTGGTTGGGTGCTCTGGGCGCCGATCTCCCCTGCAAACCCTCAACCTCAACCATAGGCTTAGAGTTATGTCAAGTAGTTCCGCGCAAACAGAACGGTAGGGGGCGGACGCGGCTGATCGTGGCAGGCGCGCCGACGCGTCGCGCGGCAATTTCTGCGCGGATGTGTCGTGACCGTCACAGGGGCAGGCTGAGGAACCCGTCGAGCGGCAGGTCAAACCCTTGCCGTAGGGGCTATTTGACCGTCGGCAGGTCCGGGCTCGACACGTCGTAGGTGGTGCCCGGCTGGGTCAACAGCGCCGCGAGTTTCAGCGCTTTTTCCTGGGTACGGTCGTCGGTCCCCCACACCACGACGCGACCGTCGATGAGCGTCAACGTGATCGACGCGACCGACGGCGCCGCGATACGGCCGACCTGTGCGGCAACGTCCGGCGGCAGCGCCATCATGACGTCGAGCGCTGCGCGCGTCGCCGGATCGTTCGGGCCCGGGTTGTCGGCGTCGAGATACGGCAGCGCCAACGGCGCGGGGCCCGTGGCGAAGTCGACGCCGTCGCGGTCGAACAGGTGCGGGCCGTCCGGATAGTCCTTGACCACCACGGGCACGCGCTCGACGATCGAGATCTTGAGCGTCGACGGGTACTCGCGCTGCACACGCGCGGTCGCGACGCGGCGGATGGTCGCGACCCGTTCGGCGACGGCATCGGTGTCGACTTGCAGCAACGGGGTGCCTGGGGCGACCGCGGCGGCCGTGAGCACCTCCTCCTGCGGGATCTCGGCCAGTCCGCTGACCTCGACGTTGCGGGCCGACATGATCGGGGTGAAGTAGAGCAGCAGGCCAAGCGCCACCGCCAGCACGCTGACCAGCGCCGCCCACATCAGCACCTTGAGACCGCGGATCGTGTTGCGCGGAACGGATTTCGTCGGATCGAGGGCGCCGGCGACCGCGCGGCGCTTGGCCTCGCGGCGGGCCTGCTCGATCGCCATGGCCCGGTCGCGGGCCGCGCGCCGTTCGGCGCGCTCGCGGCGCGCGCGGCGGCGCGGACCCTCGAACTCCTCGGAGGCGTCGGCTTCGGCGGTGGTCCCGGTCTGTGCGGTCGTCTCGGTGGTGTCGGTCATCTCAGCTTCGGAAGCGTCAACAGGTTCTGTCGGTTCGGCCGGCCCGTCGGTCTCGGCTGCGGTGTCGTCGGGGCCTGCAGGATCTTCAGCGGGGTCACCGTGGGGACCCGTCCCGGTCACGACGCGCCCGCTCCCGGCATACCGCGGTTGTCCTTGAGGCGCAGTTCGCTGAGGATCTCGCCGCCCAGCATGGTGACATCGCCCGCCCCCATCGTGAGTATCACGTCACCAGAGCGCGCGATCGAGGCGACATGCGCTGCCACGGCCGAGAAGTCGGGCACATATGTGACAGGCGCGGTGACGTGGTCGGCGACCGTCGCGCCGCTGACACCGGCCATGGGCTGTTCGCGGGCCGCGTACACGTCGAGCACGACCACCTGATCGGCGACGCTGAGCGCCGCGCCGAACTCGTGAGCGAAGGTCGCTGTGCGTGAGTACAAGTGCGGCTGGAAAGCGACGACGACCCGGCCACCGTTCTGGTCGACGACCGTGCGGGCCGCCTCGAGCGTCGCCCGCACCTCGGTGGGATGGTGCGCATAGTCGTCGAACACCCGGGCGCCCGCGGCCGTCCCGACGAGTTCGAAACGCCTACGCACACCCTCGAATCCGGCCAGGCCGTCGAGCACGCTGTCGGTGGGCGCACCGATCTCGCGCGCGGCCAGCAGCGCGGCCAGCGCGTTGAGTGCCATGTGGCGTCCCGGCACCGACAGGCGCACGGCCCGTGGGTTGTGTTCCCCCGCGAGCCGGATGTGCGCGACGGCACCCGTGCCCTGCTGTTCCCAGCTGAGCAGGGTGCCCGCGAGATTGTCGCCGGTGCTGCCGTAGCGCAGCACCCGGATACCGAGTGCGTCGGTGCGGTCGGCCAGCGCGGCAGCGCCGGGATCGTCGGTGCACACCACGAGGGCGCCGCCGGGCGCGATGCGCTCGACGAACGAGTCGAACACCGCGGTGTAGGCCTGCTCGCTGCCGAAGAAGTCCAGGTGGTCGGCCTCGATGTTGGTCACCACGGCCACGTTCGGCGTGTATTCGAGCAGCGACCCGTCACTCTCGTCGGCCTCGGCGACGAACGTGGTGCCGCTGCCGTGATGCGCATTGGTGCCTGCCTCACCCAGTTCGCCGCCGACCGCGAACGAGGGGTCGAATCCGCTGTGCTGCAACGCGACGATGAGCATCGAGGTCGTGGTGGTCTTGCCGTGCGTGCCGGTCACCATGAGCGTGGTGTAGCCGGTCATCAACTTGGCCAGCACCACCGGACGCAGGATGACCGGGATGCCGCGCTTGCGCGCCTCGACGAGTTCGGGGTTGGTCTTGGGGATCGCGGCGTGGGTGGTCACCACGGCCGTCGGACCGCCGGGAAGCAGATCCAGCGACGACGCGTCGTGGCCGATGCGGATCTCGGCGCCACGGGCACGCAACGCGACGACGCCGCGGGACTCCTTGGCATCGGAACCCGACACCAGTCCGCCGCGGTCGAGCAGGATGCGCGCCACGCCCGACATGCCGGCGCCGCCGATGCCGACCATGTGCACACGCTGCAACTCCGGTGGCAGCGAGATGCCCGTCATGACGCCTTCTTCCGTGCCGCGCGCGCGATCTCAAGCGCGACCTGCGCCACGCGCCGCGCGGCGTCGGGATGCCCGGACAGTGATGCGGCCGCGGTCATCGCCGCGAGCTTGGAGTCGTCGGTGAGCAGCGGGATCACGGTCCGCGCGACGGTGTCACCGCTCAGGTCGGCGTCGTCGACCAGCAGGCCGCCGCCCGCGTCGACCACCGGTAGTGCATTGAGGCGCTGCTCACCGTTGCCGATCGGCAGCGGAACGTAGATCGCGGGCAATCCGACCGCGGTGACCTCGGCCACCGTCATCGCACCCGAGCGGCAGATCGCGAGATCGGCTGCGGCATACGCCAGATCCATGCGGTCCAGGTACGGGACGGCCACGTACGGCGGGGCCTGCGGATCGGCGGGCGGCAGGTCGAGGGTGTTCTTCGGGCCGTGCGCGTGCAGCACCGAGATACCGGCAGCGGCAAGGTCTTTCGCCGCCGCGGACACGGCACGGTTGATCGACTGCGCGCCCTGGGATCCGCCGAACACCAGCAGCACCCTGGCGTCCTCGGCGAAACCGAACTCGGCGCGGGCCTGCGCGCGCAGGGCCGCGCGGTCAAGCGACGTGATCGACTCGCGCACCGGCACGCCGACCACCTCGACGTTGCGCAGCCCGGAATCGGGCACGGCCGAGAGCACCCGGCGCGCCGAACGTGCGCCGACCCGGTTGGCCAGCCCGGCCCGTGCATTGGCCTCGTGCACCACGACCGGAACCTTGCGCCGGCCGGTGAGCCCGCCGCGCGCGGCGAGATAGGCGGGCAGGGCGACGTAGCCGCCGAAGCCCACCACGACGTCGGCGTTCACCCCGGTCAGCACGTCCCTGGTCTGGCGGATCGCGGTGCGCACCCGCATCGGCAGGCGCAGCAGATCCTTCGACGGTTTGCGTGGCAGCGGAACCGGGGTGATCAGTTCCAGGTCATAGCCGCGCTGCGGCACCAGCCGGGTCTCCAGCCCCCGCTGGGTGCCGAGGGCGGTGATCCGCACGTCGGGGTCGAGCGCGCGCAGCGCGTCGGCAACGGCCATCGCAGGCTCGACGTGCCCTGCTGTCCCACCACCGGCCAGCACCACCGAGATCCCACGGTCGCTGTGGTTGTTGTCCCGCGAACCCTTGTTCACCCGTAACGCTGACCTTCCAATGCGCGGGCCCGATGGCCCTGGCTTTGCTGGTCAGCACCATATCGGACCGCCGATCGGCGCGACGAACCCGGCTGTTGGGAGCGTCGCCGCGCGCCCGGGTCGGCCGTGCGGTGGCCGGCGCGGGTGGTCTTGCCCGCGGTCCGTGCGGTCTGCGCGCCGGTTCGTGAGTTGGCGCGCCCGGCGACCCGGCCGGCGGTGGCCCGGGTGCGTGACCTGCCGTCGGACTTGGGCTTGGCCTTGGCCTTGGCCTTGGCGGACCCGGGGTTGGGCTTGGGCTTGGTCGTGGCCTTACCGGACTTGGCCGATCTGGTCCCGGAGCCGGACGCCTTCTTCGCGCTCAGGCGCTCGCGCACGAGGTCCAGGCGCGGCGGCACGTACGGCTCGGGCAGCGGGAGGCGCAGCAGACGGTCCACCCGGTCGTCGCGGCCCGCGCGCAGCGCGGCCACGGCGTCCGGTTCGTGCCGGGCGGCGTTGGTGAGCAGACCCATCATCAGCAACGTGGTCGCCTGCGAGGATCCACCGGCAGAGATGAGCGGCAGCTGCAGGCCGGTGACGGGCAGCAGACCCACGACGTAGCCGACGTTGATGAACATCTGGCCGATGAGCCACAGCGTCGTGGTCGCCGACAGCAGGCGCAGGAACGGGTCGACCGAGCGCCGCGCGATCCGCATGCCGGTGTAGGCGAACAGCCCGAACAGCGCCAGCAGGCCGATGGCGCCGATGAGGCCGAGCTCTTCGCCGATGATCGCGAAGATGAAGTCGTTGTGCGCGTTGGGCAGGTAGTTCCACTTGGCGGTGCCCTGGCCGAGGCCGTCGCCGAACACACCGCCGTTGGCCAGCGCGAACCGGGCCTGGCGGGCCTGATATCCGGAGCCCTGGGTGTCGGCGCCGGGGTTGAGCCAGGACTGCACGCGGTCGGAGCGGTAGCCCTCAGCGAACGCGAGCACGATGGCCGAGGCCACGACCGCGAACAGGGATGACACGAAGACCTTGAGCGGCAGGCCCGCGTACCAGAGCAGGCCGAGCAGGATGATGCCGAGCGAGACGGTCTGCCCGAGGTCGGGCTGCGCCACGATGAGCGCCAGCGCGATCACGGCCGCGGGCACCAGCGGGATCAGCATCTCGCGCAGCGACGCGCGTTCCATGCGGCGCGCGGCGAGCAGGTGCGCGCCCCAGATCGCGAACGAGATCTTGGCCAGCTCCGAGGGCTGCATCGAGAAACCCGCGACGACGAACCAGCCGCGTGAGCCGTTGGCCACCTTGCCGATGCCCGGGATGAGCACGAGCACCAGCAGCACGATCGTGAACGCGAACCCGGGGAAGGCGAGCTTGCGCAGCGTGGCGACCCGGATGCGCAGCGCGAAGTAGAACGCGACGAGGCCGATCGCGGTCCAGAGCACCTGGCGCCCGAACACCGCCCACGGCGATCCGTCGGAATCGTAGGAATACACGCCCGACGCCGAGAGCACCATGATCAGGCCGAGCGTGGTGAGCAGGGCGGTGACCGCGATGATCAGGTGGAACGACGTCATCGGCCGGCCCAGCCACGTGCCGAACCGGGTGCGCGGGACCTTGGTCTCGGACCGGCCCGCCTCGGGTGTACCGGTCTTGGCGTCTTTCGAGGCGTCGTCAGGGACGTCTTTCGACGCGTCTTCGGGCGCGTCACCCGGGGCGCCGCCGCGGCGCAGCCGGGTGAGGATGCTGCCCACGGGCCTACCCGACCGCAGCGCGCACGGCCGCGGCGAAGGCGTCGCCGCGCTGGCCGTAGCCGCTGAACTGATCGAAGGAGGCGCCTGCGGGTGCCAGCAACACGGTGTCGCCGGGGGACGCGAGGTCCCTGGCGGCGGACACCACGGCTGACATGACCGCGTCGGAGACCGGGCGGTCCCCCACTTCGATCACACGAGTCACATGATCACCAACTGACTCAATTGACTCATTTGTCCCAAGCACCCCAGAATCCTCCCCCGCCACAAGCTCGACCACGGGGACATCCGGGGCGTGTCGCGATAACGCGTCGGCAACCATCTGCCGATCACGCCCGATCAGCACCGCGCCCGCGAGCCGATTCGCCACCTGACGTACCAGCTCATCGACCGAGGCGCCCTTCAGCAAGCCACCGGCGACCCACACCACGCGGTCGTACGCGGTGATCGAGGCCTGCGCGGCGTGCGGGTTGGTGGCCTTGGAATCGTCGATGAACACCACACCGTCCACGGTGCCCACGACCTCGGCACGATGCCTGCCGACCTGGAACGATGCAAGCGCCGCGCCGATCGCCCCTGGTGCGACGCCCACGGCCCGGGCCAGTGCGGCCGCACCCAGCGCGTCGAGCACGCCGATCGGGCCCGCGACCCCGATGTCGGCACAATCAGCCAACTCGACACCGTCGTCGAACGCACGGTCGATCAGCTTGCCGTCACGCACCCCGAGTTCGCCGGCCGCCGGATCGCCCAGGCGAAAACCCACCCGCACCGTGGCCGCCGCGGTGGGCAGCAGGCCCGCGGCCACCGGGTCGTCGAGGCCCACCACCGCGACGCGACCGTCGAGCACCCTGGCCTTGTCGCGGGCGTAGGCGGCCATCGAACCGTGCCAGTCCAGATGGTCCTCGGCGACGTTGAGCACCACGCCCGCCTCGGGCCGCAGCGAGGGCGCCCAGTGCAGCTGGAAACTCGACAGCTCGACCGCCAGCAACTCCGCCGGCTGGTCGAGCACCGCGAGCACCGGGTCACCGATGTTGCCGCACAACACACTTCGACGACCGCCCGCGACCAGCATGTCGTGCAGCATCGACGTCGTCGTGGTCTTGCCGTTGGTGCCCGTGACCACCAGCCAACGCCGAGGCGGACCGTACCGGCCCGCGGCGTCGAGGCGCCACGCGAGCTCCACGTCACCCCAGATCGGCACGCCCGCGGCCGCGGCGGCCGCCAGCACGGGTGCACTCGGCGCGAAGCCCGGGCTCGTGACCACCAGTGCGTAATCGCCGATCGAGGCGATCGCGTCACCGGGCGCGATGACCGCGACGCCCTTGGCGGCAAGGGCGGCCAGCGCGTCGGCGTTGTCGTCGCACAGGGTCGCGGCCACCTCGAGCGGAGCGAGCGCGCCCAGCACCGCGCGGCCGGTGATCCCGGCGCCGGTGACCAGCACCCGGGCGCCCGGCGTCAGCGGCGCGAGATCGCCGGTCACGTCAGGCACCGACGGCCGTCAGCCACTCGCCGTAGAACAGGGCCACGCCCAGACCACACGCGATGGCCGTCAGCAGCCAGAACCGGATGATCACCTGCGTCTCGGCCCATCCCACCAGCTCGAAGTGGTGGTGGAACGGGGCCATGCGGAACACGCGGCGCCCGGTCGTGCGGAACGCCAGGATCTGGACCACCACCGAGGTGACCTCTGCGACGAACAGCGCACCCAGCACGACCGCGAGGATCTCGGTGCGGCTGGTGACCGAGATGCCCGCGATGATGCCGCCGAGCGCGAGCGATCCGGTGTCGCCCATGAAGATCTTGGCCGGCGCGGCGTTCCACCACAGGAAGCCCACGCACGCTCCTGCCGTCGCGGCAGCGACAAGTGCGAGGTCCAGCGGGTCGCGCACGTTGTAACAGCCCAGGCCCGGCGCCGTCGCGCACGCGTTGCGGTACTGCCAGAACGTGATCAGCACGTATGCCGCCGTGACCATCGCCATCGCGCCCGCCGCGAGCCCGTCGAGACCGTCGGTGAAATTCACCGCGTTGGACCAGGCGCTGACCACCACGACGCAGAACAGCACGAACAAGGCCGGGGCCAGCGTGACCGTGGCGATCTCACGCACATAGGACAGCTCGGCGCTGCCCGGTGTCAGGCCGTCGCCGTTGCGGAACTGCAACGCCAGCACACCGAACAGCACCGCGGCGAACAACTGCCCGACCGTCTTGGCGGTCTTGTTCAGCCCCAGGTTGCGGGCGCGCTTGAGCTTGATCATGTCGTCGATGAAGCCGACGCCACCGAGCACGGTCGCCAGCCCGAGCACCAGCAGGCCCGACGCGGACGGCCCGTCGCCGCCCATCGCCATGCCGACCAGATGGCTGCCCAGGTAGCCGGCCCAGATGCCGGCGAGGATCGCGACGCCGCCCATCGACGGTGTGCCGCGTTTCTTGGCGTGGCTGGGCGGCCCGTCCTCCCGGATCTCGTGGCCCAGGCCCTGTTTGGTGAACAGCCGGATCAGGGCGGGCGTCAGCAGGATGGAGACCGCAAGCGCGATGCCGACGGCGATGAGGATCAGCATCATCGCGCCGGGGTCCGTCCCTCGGTGTGCCCCTCACCGGCCACCAGGGCCTCGGCCAGGGCACCCAGGCCAACGGAGTTGGACGCCTTCACCAACACCACGTCCCCCGGCTGCAGCTCATCCCGTAGCACGGTCAACGCGGCGTCGGCGTCGGCGACCATGGTGGACTCCGAACCCCAGGATCCCTCCATCACCGCGCCATGGTGCATGGCATTCATAGCCCTCCCGGATCCCACGACGAGTAATCGAGAGACATCTAAGCGCACGGCGAATCGACCGATCGCGTCGTGCTCGGTTATGGCGTCGTCGCCGAGTTCGGCCATCTCGCCGAGCACGGCCCAACTGCGCCGCTTGCCGCCGGGTTGTCCGCCGGCCGTCTGCCTGGCCATCCAGGCGAGAGCCTTGAGCCCGGCCCGCATGGAATCCGGGTTCGCGTTGTAGGCGTCGTTGATCACCGTGACACCGTCGGCGCGCGTGCTGACCTGCATGCGGTGCCGCGACGCGGGTCCCGCCGCGGCGAGCGCGTCGGCCACCTGCTGCGGTGTCGCGCCGCACTCGAGCGCGACGGCGGCCGCGCACAGCGCATTGGACACCTGGTGGTCGCCGTGCACCGCGAGGTTCACGTCGACCTCGCCGTCGCGCGTGTGCAGCGTGAAGCGCGGCCGCGCGAGTTCGTCGAGCGTGACCGGACCCGCCCACACGTCGATGTCCGAGCCCGGGTCCCGCGAGATCCGCACCACCCGTGCGTCGGTCTGCTCGGCCATCGCGGCCACCGCGATGTCGTCGGCGTTGAGGATCACCACACCCGAGGGCCCGACGGCCTGCGGGAGTTCGGCCTTGGTCTTGGCGATCGCCTCGCGTGAGCCGAACTCGCCGAGGTGCGCGGTGCCGACGTTGAGCACCACCGCGACCGACGGCGGCGCGATCGCGGCCAGTGCGGCGATGTTGCCGGGGTGTCGGGCCGACATCTCCAACACCAGGAAATCGGTATCGCGCGTCGCGCGCAGCACGGTCCACGGATGGCCCAGTTCGTTGTTGAACGATCCCGGTGGTGCGACCACCTCTCCGAGCGGGGCCAGGACCGCCGCGAGCAGATCCTTGGTGGACGTCTTGCCCGATGACCCCGTGACGCCGATGATCTTGAGCCCGTCGGCGGCGAGTTCGTTCGCGACGGCCGCGGCGAGTCGCGCGAGCGCCGCCAGCACGGCGGCCCCGGAACCGTCCGTGTCGTGTTCGAGCGCGCCCGAGGCCGAGTCGACCCCGCCGTCGGGGCGCACGACGATCGCGGGCACGCCCACGGGCCGCGCGGCCAGCACCGCGACCGCGCCCGACTGTACGGCGGCCGCGGCGAAGTCGTGTCCGTCCGACCGTGCGCCCGGCAGCGCCAGGAACAACCCGCCGGGTCCGACCGCGCGCGAGTCGAATTCGACCGTGCCGGTCACGTGGGTCGCGGCCGCCTGCTCGGGGGTGATGTCGGCCAGTTCACCGCCGACGATCTCGGCGATGCGCGCGATGGTCATGTCGATCATGAACTTCGGTCCCTTGTTTTCCCCGAGGCTTCCAGTGCGGCGGCCAGTTCGTCCCGGTCGTCGAACGGCCGCGTGTGGTCCCCGACGGTCTGCCCGCTCTCATGGCCTTTACCCGCGATCAGCACGATGTCACCCGGCTGCGCCCACGCCACCGCGTGGTCGATGGCCGCGCGCCGGTCACCGATCTCGACGATCTCGGCGTCCGACGCGACCGCGCGGGCGCCCGCGAGGATCGCCGACCGGATCGTGGCGGGGTCCTCGCTGCGCGGGTTGTCGTCGGTGACCACCACCAGGTCGGCCAGTTCCGCGGTGACGCGGCCCATCGGTTCGCGCTTGCCGGGATCGCGGTCGCCGCCCGCGCCGAAGACCACCGCGATGCGACGCGGTTCGGCCGCGCGCAGCGTCTCGAGCACAGCCTGCAGCGCGCCGGGTTTGTGCGCGTAGTCGACGAGGGCCAGGAAATCCTGGCCGAGGTCGATCGATTCCAGCCGTCCTGGCACCGTCGCGGTCCGCAGACCCGGGGCGGCCTGCTCGGGCGACACCCCGACCGCGTCGAGCAGTGCGACGGCCAGCGCGGCGTTGGCGACGTTGTAGCGGCCGGGCAACCCGACGCCCAGTTGGTGGTGCATGCCGCCGGGGTCGACGAGGACGAACTCCTGTGCGCCCGGGCCCGCCGTGGTGATCTTCTCGACGCGCCAATCGGCGGCGGCGCCCGAGGTGCTCACGGTCAGGGGTGTCTCGGCGCGCGCGGCCATCTGCACGCCGTACTGGTCGTCGACGCAGATCACCGCGGCCGCAGCATGGTTGGGCGACTGCGGGTCGAACAGCCGGGCCTTGGCCTCGAAGTAGTCCGCCATCGTCGGATGGAAGTCGAGATGGTCACGCGAGAGGTTGGTGAAGCCCCCGACCGCGAAGCCGATGCCGTCGACGCGGCCCTGCGCCAGCGCGTGGCTCGACACCTCCATGACGACGGTGTCGACACCGCGCTCGACCATGAGCGCCAGCAGCGCCTGAAGTGCGGGCGCCTCCGGGGTGGTCAGCGCGCTGGGCAGATCGGTGCCGTCGATGCGCACGCCGACGGTGCCGATGAGCCCCGCGACGCGTCCCGCGGCCCGCAGGCCGGCCTCGGCCAGGTAGGTGGTGGTGGTCTTGCCGGACGTTCCCGTGACGCCGACCACGCGCAGTCGTTCGGCGGGACGGCCGTAGACGATCGCGGCGGCCTCGCCGAGCACCGAGCGCGGCGCGGGATGCACCAGCACGGGGACGTCCAGGGTGCCCGCGAGGAGGTCTGCGCCCGACGGGTCGGTGAGCACGGCGACCGCACCCGCGGCGACCGCGTCGGCCGCGAAACGCGCGCCGTGTGCACTCGCGCCCGGCAGCGCCGCGAACAGATCACCCGGCTGCGCGTCCTGACCGCGCAGCGTCACGCCGGTGACGTGCACCGCGGCGAGGTCGGACGACGAGCCTGCAGGGTTCTCGGAGGCGACCGCTCCGACCGCGGCAGCCAGTGGTGCGAGGTGATGGCCGACGGGACGGCTGGGACGCAGCTTCATGGCCATGCAACAGTACCCATCGGCGATCTCGGACGCCCCGAGGCAGGTGCGGTCAGGTGGCCTGCAATGTCAACGGCGGACCGGGATCAGGCGAGAGCGGAACGTTGTGCCGCTGCAACAGCCACGACGCGATCTCGTGGAACAACGGCGCCGCCGAGGAGCCCGGCGATCCGTCGGCCGCGCGCTGCGGCGCGTCCATCATGATGCCGATCACGTACCTCGGATCGTCCGCGGGCGCGATACCCGCGAACGTGATCCAGTAGACGTCGTCGTAGTAGCAGCCGCACGCGGGGTTGATCTGCTGCGCGGTGCCGGTCTTGCCTGCGATCTGGTAGCCCTCGACCGCGGCCTGCGGACCGGTGCCCTGCTGCACACCCATCGGATCGCGCTGCACCACCGAACGGAACATCGAGCGCAGGGTGCGGGCGGTCTCCGGGCTGATCACCCGGATGCCTTCCGGCCGTTCCTCTTCGGTGACCGTGCCGTCAGGCGCGATGGTGGACTTGATGATCCGCGGCGGCACGCGCACGCCGTCGTTGGCGACGGTCTGGTACATCGCGGCCATCTGCAGCAGCGTCATCGAAAGCCCCTGCCCGATGGGCAGGTTGGAGAACGAGCTGCCCGACCACTGGTCGATCGGCGGCAGCAGTCCGGAGCTCTCGCCGGGCAGGCCGACGTTGGTACGCTGACCCAGCCCGAACTTGCGCAGCATCTCGTAGAACCGCTCGGGGCCGACGCGCTGCGCGAGCATGAGCGTGCCGACGTTGGACGACTTCCCGAAGACACCCGTGGTGGTGTACGGCATCACGCCGTGGTTCCACGCGTCGCGCACGGTGACACCGCCCATGTGGATCGAGCCGGGGACCTGCAGCACCTCGTCGGGGTTGGTCAGCCCGTTCTCGATCGCCGCCGCGGCGGTAACGATCTTGTTCACCGATCCGGGTTCGAACGGCGAGGACACCGACGGATTGCCCATCTGCCGGTCGGCCTGGCGGCCGATGTCCTGACTCGGGTCGAACGTGTTGTCGTTCGACATCGCCAGCACCTCACCGGTTTTGGCGTCGAGCACCACGGCCGAGACGTTCTTGGCGCCGGACGCATCCTTCGCCATCTGGACCTGCTGCTGCACGTGGTACTGGATGTCGTCGTCGATGGTCAGCTGGACCGTCGAGCCGTCGACCGCGTCGTGGCGGTTGCGGTAACTGCCGGGGATCACGACACCATCGGACCCGCGGTCGTAGGTCACCGAACCGTCGGTGCCCGCGAGCACGGCATCCAGCGAGTCCTCCAGGCCCAGCAGGCCGTGGCCGTCCCAGTCGATGCCGCCGATGATGTTGGCCGCGAGCGATCCGCCCGGGTACTGGCGCAGATCCTGTCGCTCCGAACCGACTTCGGGGAACTTGTCGGTGATCGCGTTGGCGATCGCGGGGTCGACCGCACGCGCGAGGTAGACGAAGGTCTCGTTGCTCTTGAGCTTCTTGAGCACGGTCTTGGCGTCCGGCGTGTTGTTCAGCCGTGCGGCAATCTCTTTGGCGATCTCGTTGAGCCGCTCGTCGGGGTTCGGCACGTCATCTGAGGTCGACGAGCCGGCCTCCTGGGCCTTGCGCCAGGCCTCGTCGAGCTGCTTGCGCACCCGGGTCGGCTGGAACGTCAGCGCCCTGGCCTCGATGGTGAACGCCAGCTTGTCGTTGTTGCGATCGATGATGCTGCCGCGGATTGCCGGCGTGATGTCGGTGACCTTGAGCTGGCTGGCCGCCTCGGCGCGCAGACCGGCCGCACGCGGCACCTGCAGCATGAACAACTGCACGGCGGCGATCACCAGCACCGCGAGGATCGCGAGGTTTCCGGTGCGGTGCCGGAACACGAAAGACGAACTGCGCAAACCGGCTTCGGCCTCGGACACGCGGGTACGCCGGGTCCGCGCCGACCGCGGCTGGTCCACCCGCGCCTTCTTGCGCGGTTGTGCAGGCGTCCGCGGACGGTCGCCCCGCCGGCTCATGCGACCGGGGCGACGGCCGGGCTGAAGTGCTCGACAGCCGTCGCAGGGTCGGGAACAGCGGGCTGGGCTCCCGGCAGGGCACCGAGCGGCGCACCTTGCGGCACGGCGCCGGGCAGCGGGGCGGGTGCCGGAACCTGCTGGGGTGCAGGAGTGTTCACCAGCGGCGCGGCCTGCTGGGGCGCCTGTGGCGTCGCCAACGGCACCTCGGCCGGTACCGGCATGGGCACCGCCATCGGCGCGGGCCCGGTCAGCGGGCCGATCACGGGTCCGGGGGCCTGGGGTTGCGCACCCGGCGCGACGTGCGGGGTCTCCCCCGGCACCGCGCCGGGAACACCCTGCACCGCTCCGGGGATCCCCGGAGCGGCCTGGATACCCGGCAGCCCCTGGAGGCCGGGGGCTTCGGGAACCCGAATCGGCACCTCACGAGGTTCGACGACGCGCGGCGCCGGCGGGGCGGGCGGCGGCGGTGGGGCGTCCGGGGGCAGCGGCGCGTTCAGCGGCGGTGGCGGAACACCTTCTGCGGGTTTGGGTGTGCCGACCACCACCCAGTTGCCCGTGGGATCCTGCACCAGGTGCGCGGTGTCACGTGACGGGATCATGCCCAGGTTGCGGGCCGCCTCGGCCAGCGCGGGGGCGGCCTGCGCCTCGAGCACGTCGCGCTCGAGGGCCTCTTTCTGTTGCAGCAGGCCCTGATTCACCTGGCGCGCGTGCCCCAGTTGGTACGAACGCTCGGCGGCACTGGTCGACAACCACAGTGTGATGCCGAGTCCGAGGCCCAGGGCGGCGATCACGAGCACCACGAACGGGACGCGCGCGACGAGCTCGCGCGGATTCAGTTCGATCGACGACAGCCGCAGCAGGATGCGTTCACGCAGCGGCGGCCGGACAACCTTGGGCGCCTTGGCCTTACGGGCCTTCGCACGTGCCTTGGCCTGGCTTGCGGTCTTGGGCCGCGCGGGCTCGGTCTTCTGCCGCGGGATCGGCCCGGTCTGCGGCGCCGAGCGCAGCGGGCGCTGCGGTTCCCGGCTCGGCCTGCGCTTGCGCGGCGGCGCCTCGGCACTCCCCCGCGCGACCCCCGGCTGACGCTTACCGCGCCTGCGGTCGGCGTCACGGACCGGTCCTGGTCGCTTCGCCTTCATCAGCTGCCCCTTCCCCCAACCTTTTCAAGTGCTCGCAGTCGCACCGGGGCGCTACGTGGATTTCGCTCGATCTCTTGTTCGTCGGCGCGCTCGGCGCCGCGGGTGACGGCCACGAATTCCGGTTCGTGGCCCGGTAGTTCCATGGGCAGGCCGGGCGGCGTCCGTGACGCGGTGACCGTGCTGAAGGCCTGCTTGACGATGCGGTCCTCCAGCGACTGGTAGGCCATCACCACGATCCGGCCACCGGGACGCAACGCCGCCAGCGCGGCAGGTATGGCCGCGCGCAGCGAATCGAGTTCGGCGTTCACCGCTATCCGCAGGGCCTGGAAGGTGCGCTTGGCCGGATGGCCGCCGGTGCGCCGCGCGGGAGCGGGGATCGCCTCGTACAACAACTCGACGAGTTCGGAGGTCGTGGTGAACGGCTGCTTGGCACGTCGGCGCACGATCTTGTCGGCGATGCGGCCGGCGAACCGTTCCTCGCCGTAGTCGCGCAGGATTCGGGTGAGCGTCTTCGCGTCGTAGGTGTTGACGATCTCGGCGGCGGTGAGCAGCGCGTCGGGGTCCATCCGCATGTCCAGCGGTGCGTCCGCGGAGTACGAGAAGCCCCGCTGTTTCTGGTCGAGCTGCATCGACGACACGCCGAGGTCGAACAACACGCCGTCGATCCGGCGGACACCGGCTTCGGCGAGGGCGGACGTGATGCCGTCGTAGCGCGTGCGGACCAGCGTCACCCGGTCGCCGAACGGAGCGAGCCGGTCACCGGCGATCGCCAGCGCATTGGGGTCCCGGTCGAGTCCGATGAGGCGCAGCGCCGGGAAGTCGGTGAGGAACCGCTCCGAGTGACCGCCGGCTCCGAGGGTCGCGTCGACGAGCACCGCTTCGGTGCCGTCGGGATCGGTACGCGTCAGGGCAGGGGCGAGCAGTTCGACGCAACGGTCCAAGAGAACCGGGATATGTCCGTGATCCGGATCGTTCGTCACTGAACACACCTCCGCAACGTCTCCGCACTGGACCGCCCCTGCACCGGGGTCTCTGTCCGAATCAACGGACCTGGCGTTGGGGAAGTACGCCAGGGCCAATTCGGGCAGAGGCCGCGTTGCACGGGCTAGGTCCAGGCCCACCTGGTGAAAGGTCGCATCAGATGATGTCGCGCAGAGTTTCATCGGTGGCCGCGGAGAAGTTCTCTTCGTGGGCTTGCTGGTACTCCTGCCAGGCTTGTGCGTCCCAGATCTCCAGGTAGTCGACGGAGCCGATCACCACGCAGTCCTTGGAGAGGTTCGCGTAGCGACGGTGATCCGCCGACAGCGTGATACGGCCCTGCGCATCGGGATGCTGCTCGTCGGTTGCGGCGGCCAGGCTGCGCAGGAAGGCGCGTGCCTCCGGATTGCTCCGGGAAGCCTGCGACGCACGCCGGGCCAGTTTCTCGAACTCATCGCGGGGATACACGGCAAGGCTGTGATCTTGGCTCTTGGTGACCATCAACCCTCCTGCCAGTGCGTCGCGAAATTTGGCGGGCAGTGTGAGCCGCCCCTTGTCATCGAGCTTGGGCGTGTAGGTACCCAGGAACACCTGAGCCACCTCCCGCCACCCGGTTCGGATTCCGAGTCGCTTCGCCCTCCCCGAACGGGGTTCCGATCTCCCCGTCGACCGCCACTTTACCCCACGATCCCCCACTTTGCTCCATTTGGCGCCACCGATTGGCGATTCCGCCCCACGTTCACCCCCTTCCGCACCACTCCGCAGGCGGAGTTTCGGGTGAGAAGTTGCGAGGTTGCGATAAACCCGCAGGTGAGAGCGCCCGCGACTGCGGTGGGGCGAAGTGGGGGCGAAAGTGGGGACGCTGCCGAATCGTTATCCAGCACGACGCGACACGGCCCCGAAAAACTGCGCTGGGCGTCGCTCCGGCGTGTCGCCGGGCGCTTCGAGGGGCCGATTCACGGACGGGTGGGGCCGGGTGGGGCGACCCGTGGGGAAAGGTGGGGAGAGTCGGGGACGTTCACCATGCTCGGGCGCGCAGACCCGGACGCCATCGAGGGCATGAAAAAGGGGCAGCCCTCGCGGACCACCCCTGAGCCGTTGGCGCCTTGCCGGTCAGTTGTCGAAGCGCCGGCGGAAACGGTCTTCCATGCGGTTGGTGAACGACCCACCGCCGCGCTGCTTGCGCTGTCGTGTCGGACCGGACGGCGCCGAGGACTTGTCGACGCCACCGGCGACGCGCGGGCCGGTGATGGCGAACACCACGCCGCCGAACATCACGATGAAACCTATGACCGAGAGGATCGGGAATCCGCCGATCATCAAAGCCTTGACTGCGACACCGGTGACCAGCATCGCCAGACCGAGAACGAACAAACCCGCGCCGTAGATCCTGCGACGCGCCGAGGGCGCGCGTAGAGTCCCACCCCGAACGCTCGACGCGAACTTGGGATCCTCGGCATAGAGCGCGCTCTCGATCTGATCGAGCATGCGCTGCTCATGATCGGAGAGTGGCATTCGTCCCTCCTTGCCGACGCGACCGTCGCTCCGTAAATGTCCACCGGTGCCCGCCATTACGGACACCTAACAATAATGATACGAGGTCGATCCGAGCCGTACCACCTTGTTCAGCATCGATTGTAGGCGTTCGCTGGGAGTGTGACGGCCATCCGCCCAGCCTGATAATGGCTCCAGATAATGAGTAGGGCAGGACTCACATGAGCGCACACCCCGTGTGCCCGTGAACTCGAGGACTTTGGCGGCAACGGAGGCGATGGCGGCGATGGCGACGTATCTCATTGATCTGTCGCCCGAGGACATGCAGCGCCGACTCCCCGACGCGCTGCGGGTCTACGTCGACGCGATGCGCTACCCCCGCGGCACCGAAGAACAGCGCGCGGCCCTGTGGCTCGAACACACCCGTAGGCAGGGTTGGAAAGCCGTGGCGGCAGTCGAATTCGGAACCGACGACGGGTCGCACCCCGAGACGCCGTCGCGCGACGATCTCGTCGCCGCCCCGCTGCTGGGCATCGCCTACGGCTACTGCGGCGCCCCGGATCAGTGGTGGCAACAACAGGTGGTCTCCGGGCTGCACCGCATCGGAGCGACCCGCGAACAGATCGCCGAGCTGATGTCGAGCTACTTCGAGCTGACCGAACTGCACATCGAACCACGGGCTCAGGGACGCGGACTCGGCGAGGCACTGGTCCGCCGGCTACTCGCCGACCGTGGTGAATCTCACGTGTTGTTGTCGACACCCGAGATCAACGGCGAGGCCAATCGGGCCTGGCGTCTGTACCGGCGCCTGGGGTTCACCGACGTGATCCGCGGCTACCACTTTGCCGGCGACCCCCGCGCGTTCGCGATCCTCGGCCGGCCCCTGCCCCTGTAGGCCACACGCGCTTCCTGTCGAACCGAGGCGGCCCGATCTGGCACGATGACCTCCGTGCGCGTCCGTCGACCCAGCCGCAGCCGACGCAGGCTGCTCGTGTTGGTGATGTTGCTGCTGCTGGTGTTGCCGACGGCGGTCGGCTGCGTCCGGATCCGGGCCTCCATCACGGTGTCGCCCGACGACCGGGTGTCCGGGCAGATCATCGCTGCGGCCAAACCCAGCGACGCCGACGACAAGGGTCCGCAGCTGGTCAACAACCTGCCGTTCGCGCACAAGGTCGCGGTGTCGGAGTACAGCCGCGACGATTACGTCGGCTCTCAGGCCGTGTTCTCCGATCTGTCGTTCGCCGAGGTGCCGCAGCTGGCCGCGCTGAGCCGTGACGCCGCCGGTGTCGACATCTCGCTGCGCCGCGCGGGCGACCTCGTGATCCTCGAAGGCCGCGTCGACCTCACGTCGATGAACGACCCGGAGGCCGACGTGCTGCTGACGGTGTCGTTCCCCGGCGACGTGACCTCGACCAACGGCGATCAGGTGACGTCGTCGATCGTGGAATGGAAACTGCGCCCCGGCGTCGTGAGCACCATGAACGCGCAGGCCCGCTACACCGACCCCAGCGCGCGATCGTTCACCACGGCGGCGATCTGGCTGGTCATCGCTGCTTTCGTGGTCGCGAGCGTGGTCGCCGGCCTGGCCTACGTGAGCCGCGACCAGTCTCCCAAACCGGGCGAGCCGGCGCCCACCGAAACGTGACGGCGACCGACCGCCGGGCTGCCCGATCTCGTTTCCGCCATCCTCGCCTACTCCTGACCCGGTACGACGCTTTACCCTGGATGGGCTCGGGGGCACTGGCAACACACCTGGCAACACATAGAGAAAGGGGCGGGCGCTGAGCGTGGATACAGCGGCACCGTCAGCCGTCGAGTTGGCCGGCGCCGTCACCGAACAGCTGCGCGAGTACCTGCGCGAACGTCGCAGTGACTGCGCATACATCGGTCCGGTGTACGCCGAACTGACCGCAGGAGTCGAGGAGTTCGTCCTGCGCGGCGGTAAACGTGTGCGGCCCGCGTTCGCCTACTGGGGCTGGCGCTCGGTGATCGAACCGGCCGACGCAGTGGCCGGTCCCGACGTGCTGCGCCTGTTCTCGGCGCTCGAGCTGCTGCAGGCCTGCGCGCTGATCCACGACGACGTCATCGACGACTCCGCGACGCGCCGCGGCCTGCCGACCGTGCACCGGTTGTTCACCGAACAGCACCACGAGCGCGGCTGGCTCGGTTCGGAACGGCAGTTCGGCCTCTCGGCGGCCATCCTCGCCGGCGACCTCGCACTGTCCTGGGCCGACGACATCGTGGCCGGCGCCGACCTGCCCGTCGACGCGCACCGGCGCGTTCAGACGGTGTGGCGCCACATCCGCACCGAGGTGCTCGGTGGCCAGTATCTCGACATCGTCACCGAATCCAGCGGCGACGAGTCGGTGGCCTCGGCGCTCAACGTCAACACCTTCAAGACCGCCTCCTACACCGTGGCGCGTCCGCTGCAGCTCGGTGCGGCCGCGGCCGCCGACCGGCCGGACGTGCAGGAGCTCTTCCACCGCATCGGCAACGACCTCGGTGTCGCGTTCCAGCTGCGCGACGACGTGCTCGGTGTGTTCGGCGACCCCGCCGTGACCGGCAAGCCCTCGGGCGACGACCTGCGGTCCGGCAAGCGCACGGTGCTGCTCGCCGAGGCGCTGGAACTGGCCGATGCGTCCGATCCTGCGGCCGCGGCGCTGCTGCGCCGCTCGGTCGGCACCGAACTGTCCGACACACAGGTGCGCGAACTGTGCGACGCGATCGAATCGGTCGGTGCGCTGGCCGCCGTCGAACAGCGCATCGAGACGCTCACCCGCGACGCCCTCGACGTGCTCGCGGCCGCGAATGTCCACCCGCAGGCCAAGGCCGGCCTGTCCGAGCTCGCCCGATCGGCCGCCAACCGCACGGCCTAGACGCCGGGCTCGACAGTCCACACCATGACACCGACGGAAACCCACAAACCGAACCCCGGCCTGGCCGAGCACGTTTCGCGCCTGGCCGCCTTCGCCGTGTCCGCAGAGGCGCGTCCGGCACGCCTGGGCTGCCTCGGCGCCACCGTGCTGACCATCGGCGGCCTCGGCGCGGGCAGCACACGCCTGCACGATCCGCTGCTGGAATCGCTGCACCTGTCGTGGTTGCGGTTCGGGCACGGCCTGGTGGTGTCGTCGATCCTGCTGTGGACCGGTGTCGCGCTCATGCTCATCGCGTGGCTGTGGCTGGGACGGCGCGTGATCGACCGCACCGCAACCGAGTACACGATGGTCGCCACCACCGGGTTCTGGCTGGCGCCGCTGCTGCTCTCGGTGCCGCTGTTCAGCCGTGACACGTACTCCTACCTGGCGCAGGGCGCGCTGCTGCGCGACGGTTTCGACCCGTATGTGGTGGGCCCGGTCGAGAACCCGAACTCGTTGTTGGAGAACGTGAGTCCGATCTGGACCACGACCACCGCGCCGTACGGGCCCGCGTTCATCCTGGTGGCGAAGTTCGTCACCATGCTGGTGGGCAACGACGTGGTGGCAGGCACGATGCTGCTGCGGCTGTGCATGCTGCCCGGCCTGTTGCTGCTGATCTGGGCGGCACCGCGGGTGGCCCGCCACGTCGGCGCCAACGCCGCGGCAGCGCTGTGGATCTGCGTGCTCAACCCGCTGGTGATCATCCACCTCATGGGCGGGGTCCACAACGAGATGCTCATGGTGGGCCTGATGATGGCCGCGATCGCGCTGACCTTCGCGGGCCGCCCGATCTGGGGCGTCGGCCTGATAGCCACCGCGGTCGCGGTGAAAGCCACGGCGGGCCTGGCGCTTCCGTTCATGGTGTGGGTGTGGATGCGTCAGCTCCGCGACCGCCACGACATGCCGCCGGTACGCGCGTTCGTGGTGTCCACGGCGGCGTCGGTGCTGATCTTCGGCGCGGTGTTCGCGGTGCTGTCGTGGGTTGCCGGGGTGGGGCTGGGCTGGCTGACCGCGCTGGCCGGTTCGGTGAAGATCATCAACTGGCTGACCGTGCCGACCGCGGCGTCCAACCTCATCAACGCCATCGGCGGGTTGTTCTTCTCCGTCAACTTCTACGCGGTACTCGAGGTCGCGCGCA
Organism: Mycolicibacterium smegmatis; assembly: GCF_001457595.1. GTDB lineage: Bacteria > Actinomycetota > Actinomycetes > Mycobacteriales > Mycobacteriaceae > Mycobacterium > Mycobacterium smegmatis. The sequence goes on from NZ_LN831039.1 coordinate 4,325,116, forward strand.
TCATCGGCATCGCGGCCATCGTCATCGCGCTGCCGCTGTTGTGGTGGCGCTACCGCCACACCGATCGTGAGGCGCTCACCGGGATCGCGCTGGCGATGGTGGTCGTGGTGCTGTTCGTGCCCGCCGCGCTCCCCTGGTACTACACCTGGCCGCTGGCCGTCGCCGCGGCCCTGGTGCAGACCCGGCCCGGCATCGCGGCGATCGCCGGGTTCTCGACGTGGATCATGGTCATGTGGAAACCCGATGGCGCCCACGGCATGTACTCATGGGCCCACGTGCTGCTGACGACGGCGTGCGCTGTCGCGGCGTGGTACTCGCTGTACCGGGCGCCGGAGAGCGCTGAGGCGACGGCGAGCCGTCAATAGGCCACGACGGCGAGCCGTCAATAGGCCATCGCCTGGGCGCGGCGGATCACCTCACGCGCCTGGTGCGAGTGCAGCGCGTCGACCGGACGCGCGTTGGTCAGGCGCTCGGTGCTGCCGTCGCGCGTGATGGTCAGCGACTCGTCCGGGGTGAACAACCAGCGCAGGATCTCGTTGGTGCGGTAGCCGCCGTCACGCAGGACGACCAGCAACCCCGGCAGTGACTTGACCACGTGGCCCGCGTCGTCGAAGAAGATCTTGGGCACGGCGACCACACCGTTTCGCCGCACGGCCACCAGATGGCCGTCGCGCAGCTGCTGGTGGACTTTGGTGACCGGGATACCGAGGATGTCGGCCACGGTCGGAAGGTCATAGACGGCCTCGTCTGGATCCAGAACGTCATCGGCGGCCGGAATACTGCTCACCGCACTGATTCTAGGCTGCCGCCCGGGACTCGTAACATGTGTTCGGTGGAGCAGCAATCGGATCCGCTCGTCGGCAGCCTGCTGGACGGGCGGTACCGCGTGGACATGCCCATCGCGACAGGTGGCATGTCGACGGTGTACCGGGGGCTCGACACGCGCCTGGACCGTCCGGTCGCGTTGAAGGTCATGGACTCGCGGTACGCCGGTGACGAGCACTTTCTCACCAGGTTCCAGCGCGAGGCGCGCGCCGTGGCCAGGCTCAAGGCGCCCGGCCTGGTGGCGGTGTACGACCAGGGTCTCGACCGCCGGTCGGAGCGCCAGTACCCGTTTCTGGTGATGGAACTCATCGAGGGCGGCACACTCCGCGAACTGCTCACCGAACGCGGCCCGATGCCCCCGCACGCGGTCGCCGCGGTGCTCGAGCCCGTCCTGGGCGGGCTCGCGGTCGCGCACCGCAACGGCCTGGTGCACCGCGACATCAAACCCGAGAACGTGCTGATCTCCGACGACGGCGAGGTCAAGATCGCCGACTTCGGGTTGGTGCGCGCGGTCGCCGAGGCCAAAATCACTTCCACCAGCGTGATATTGGGCACCGCGGCCTACCTGTCGCCCGAGCAGGTCGCGACCGGCGACGCCGATCCCCGCAGCGACGTCTACGCCGTCGGGATCCTGACCTTCGAACTGCTCACCGGCACCACGCCGTTCACCGGCGACAGCGCACTGGCCGTCGCCTATCAGCGCATGGATCACGACGTGCCGCCTCCCAGTACCCGGATCGCCGGTGTGCCAAGGCAATTCGACGATCTGGTGCGCCGGGCCGCTACGCGCGACCCGGCAGGCCGCTACGCCGACGCCGGCGAGATGGGCGCCGCGCTCGACGTCATCATCGACGAGCTGGGCCTGCCACCGTTTCGGGTGCCCGCGCCGCGCAACTCGGCGCAGCACCTCGCGGCGACGCGGTTCCACAACCGTCCGCGACCGGATCTGGAGACCACGGCCGAGGTCGCCCCGCCGCCTCCGCCGGTGCCCGCGGCCGCGCCGCGACAGCACACCAGGGAGATCACGCGTGACCAGCAGGACTGGGCGCCGATCCCCGCCGCCCCCGACGATGACGAGTACACCGACGAGTACGACGAATACGACTATTCAACGGTGTCAGGGCAATTCGCGGGCATCGACATGACCGAGTTCTACTGGGCGCGCCAGCGTGCCAAGCGCATGGTGCTGATCTGGGTGATCGCGGTGCTCACGGTCACCGGCCTGACCGCAGCGGCGGCCTGGACCCTGGGCAGCAACATCGCCACCCTGATCCAGTGATCGCGGGGCATCTCCCCCTGCCTAATCGCGGAGCATCTCCGCGACCAAGAACGCGAGTTCAAGGCTCTGCTGGGTGTTGAGACGCGGATCGCACGCGGTCTCGTAGCGGCCGGCCAGGTCGGAATCCGAAATGTCCTGTGCCCCACCGAGACATTCGGTGACGTTTTCGCCGGTGATCTCGACGTGGATGCCGCCGGGATGCGTGCCCAGCGCGTGGTGCACCTCGAAAAAGCCCTGCACCTCGTCGACGATGCGGTCGAAGTGCCTGGTCTTGTACCCCGTGGACGACTCATGGGTGTTGCCGTGCATCGGGTCGCACTGCCAGATCACCTGATGTCCGGTGGCCTGCACCTTCTCGATGATCGGCGGCAGCAGGTCGCGCACCTTGTTGTTGCCCATGCGGGTCACGAGCGTCAGCCGGCCCGGTTCGTTGTTCGGGTCAAGGCGCTCGACGTACTCGACGGCGAGTTCCGGCGTGGTGGTCGGACCGAGCTTGACGCCGATCGGGTTGGCGATCACCTCGGCGAACGCGACGTGCGCGCCGTCGAGTTGCCGTGTGCGCTCACCGATCCACAGGTAGTGCGCCGACTGGTCGTACAGCTTGGCCGCACCGTCGGTCTCGGCCGGGTTGGACAGGCGCAGCATCGCGCGCTCGTAGTCGAGCACCAGGGCCTCGTGGCTCGCGAAGATCTCGGCGGTCTGCAGGTTGCGGTCGGCGACACCGCAGGCCGACATGAAGTTCAGGCCGCGGTCGATCTCACCGGCCAGCGCCTCGTAACGCGCTCCGGCGGGCGACGTGCGGACGAATTCGCGGTTCCACTCGTGCACCAGATGCAGCGACGCCAGCCCCGACGAGGTCAGCGCACGCATCAGGTTCATCGCCGCGCTCGCGTTGGCGTACGCGCGCACCAGACGCGACGGATCGTGTTCGCGGGCCGCGGCGTCGGGGGCGAAACCGTTGATCATGTCGCCGCGGTAGGACTTGAGCCCCAGCGCGTCGACGTCGGAGGACCGCGGCTTGGCGTACTGCCCGGCGATGCGGGCAACCTTCACCACCGGCATGCTCGCGCCGTAGGTCAGTACCACCGCCATCTGCAGCAGCGTGCGGATGTTGGCGCGGATGTGCGGTTCGGTGTTGTCGACGAAGGTCTCGGCGCAGTCACCGCCCTGCAGCAGGAACGCCTTGCCCTGCGCGACGTCGGCGAGCAGACCCTTGAGCTTCTCGATCTCCGACGGCACGGTGACCGGCGGCACGCTCTCCAGGACCGTGCGCATGGCCTTGGCGGCATCGGGGTCCCAGCTGGGCTGCTGGACAGCCGGCTTGGCCAGTGCCGAATCCAGCCGTTGCCGAAGCTCGTCGGACAGCGGCGGCAAAGGCGGTAGCTGGTCGATGGGGATGTCGACGGTCCAGTTCACCCGTTCATGGTAACTGCCGGTAAAGCGCGGTTTTGTGAGCCTGCGTGATGAGCTGGAAGCGCTCCAGGTTGTGGCGTGCGTCGACCAGCGCGTCGTGCGCATCGGTCGGCCGCGCTGGCATGCGAGGTGACCCGTGGTCCTCCCAGAACTGGCGCAGTTCGCGGGTGAACCGCGGCATGGCGGGCGGTAGGTCGGTCATCGGCCCCCACAGCTGGCACAGCACGACGTGGTCGTAGGCCCCCACCCAGGCCCACAGCTCGATGGGCTCGTCGCCGTCGATGCCGAAGAACTCTTCGAGTTCGGCGCGGATCTGCCGGCGCGAGCGCCACAGCTTCGACGACGGCGACGGCAGCTTGGGCAGCACGTGCTTGCGAACCCACCGGCCGGCCCGGTCGGGGTTGAACTCCGTGGAGATCGCGTAGTACTCGCGTCCGTCCTCGGCGGCGACGCCGATCGAGATCAGGTCGATCGTGCGTCCGTCGTCGATGAACTCGGTGTCGTAGAAGTACCGCATGAACCAGTTCGCCTCGTCCGTTCCGTCCTAGCTTCGATCCGGGCCTCGATCTTGGCGTCGATCCCGGCCCCGGGTGCGGGCGCGGCGTGGATCTCCCGGTCCAGTTGCTCATCGACCGCCGCATCATCGGGAAACCTCGGCATCCCGGTGATGGCGTCCTGCAGCCACAGTTTGGCCTGCACCACCGGACGCCGCAGCCATCGTTCCCGCTCGAGCGCGCGGTGCATCTTGCGGGGTCGTTTCGTGTAGCGCCACCGGGCCCACGGCGCGTGCGGCCGTGACAACCGGATGGCACCGATGACCAGCAACGGGGTGATGAACATTCCCACCAGACCCGTCCACACCTTGCCCTTGAGCAGTACGACGACCGCCAGCAACAGCGTAACCACCGCGAGCAGGACCACCGCGGCGCGCGCCAGCCAGCTGGGATCCTCGCGCCAGATGTCGACGTCGAAGAACGACAGCGGGTTGAATCCCAGGATCAGCAGGCCGGCCACGGCCACCGCAGCGAACACCGCGTCGACCGAGGTGCGGCCGTCCTCGGACCAGTACACGTCGGACAGATGCAGGATCAGCGCGAACTCGTCGAGCACGAGCGCGGCGCCGATGCCGAAGAACGTCGCGGCGACCGTGAACTCGGCCACCCCGCCGTTTACCGCCAAGGTCACCATGGTTACCCCGGAGACCATGACCAGCACGACACCGATCACGACGTGGTGGATGTGCATGGTGCCGTGCGCGATGTTGCGGGGCTGCCACCATCTGCGCGGCTGGTCGCTGTCGGCGTGGCTGCGGATGTAGCGCACCACGGTTCGGGTCACGAAGAAGGTGAGGATGAACGCCAGCAGGCAGCACACCAGCGGCAGGCGATCGCGTGGGACGAGATCGAGGTGGACGGTCGCTTGCACGATGTCAGAACTTACGCCCAAACAGGCGCGTCGCGGCCGTGGTTGCGGCTAGGCGCGGCGGCCACAGATAGTCTGTGTTGGAGATGAGTAAGCGGCAGTCGCCCCGCGGGGCTGGTTTGGCACCAACCATCGCGTGGCGGGTTTTTCAGCTGCTGACGCTGGCCGGGGTGCTGTGGGTCGGATGGCGGTTGCTGGGCCGCGTGCCCTACCGCATCGACATCGACGTGTACCGCATGGGTGGCCGAGCCTGGCTCGACGGCAGGCCACTTTACGCCGACGGAGCGATCTTCCACACCCAGGGCGGCCTCGATCTGCCGTTCACCTATCCCCCGCTCGCCGCGATCGCATTCGCTCCGTTCGCGTGGCTTTCGCTGCCGCTGGCGAGTTCGGCGATCACGGCGACGACGCTGGTGCTGCTGATCGTCGCCACCACGATCGTGCTGACGCGCCTCGACGTGTGGCCGCACACCACTGTCACCTCGGAACCGGCCTGGATGCGCCGCGCCTGGCTGGCCGCGGCGATGGTCGCGCCCGCGGTGATCTATCTCGAACCGATCCGGTCCAACTTCGAGTTCGGCCAGATCAACGTCGTGCTGATGACGCTGGTGATCGCCGACTGCGTGCCGCGGCGCACGCCGTGGCCACGCGGCCTGCTGCTGGGACTGGCCATCGCGCTCAAGCTGACCCCCGCGGTGTTCCTGCTGTACTTCCTGCTGCGCCGCGACATCCACACGCTGCTGCGGACCGCGGCAACGGCCGTCGTCGCATCCCTGGCGGGCTTCGCGCTGGCGTGGAGCGACTCGGTGGAGTACTGGACGGAGACCGTCCGCAACACCGACCGGATCGGCACCGCCACGCTGAACACCAACCAGAACATCGCCGGTGCGCTGGCCCGGCTGGGACTCGGTGAGAGCCCACGGTTCATCCTGTGGGTGCTGGCATGCTTCGCGGTGCTCGCGCTGACGGTGTGGGCGGTCCGACGCGCCCTGCGCGGTGACACCGCCGATCAGACCACCGAGGCGCCCGTGCTCACGCTCGTGTGCGTCGCGTTGTTCGGCTTGGTGGTCTCACCGGTGTCGTGGTCGCACCACTGGGTGTGGATGCTGCCGGTTCTGGTGGTGACCGCGGTACTGGCCTACCGCCGCCGCAGCGTCTGGTTCGCGGCGCTCACCGCGGCGGGCCTCGCGCTGACGGTGTGGACGCCGATCACGCTGCTGCCCGAGCACCGCGAGACCACGGCGTCGTTGTGGCGTCAGCTGGCGGGCGGGTCCTACGTGTGGTGGGCGTTCGCGGTGATCGTGGTGATCGGGCTGGTGTCGTCGTCACGCACGCACACCGGTGATGCTCACGAAACCGATGAGCCGCTCGTGCCGCTCGCACGCGGCGAGGCCGGCTGACCGGCCCGTTCAGGAATCAGCCCGCGGCGGCCTCGGGCAGTCGCGACGCCGGTTTGGCCGGCGCCGCGTCACCTGCCTTCTTCACGTCGGCGGCGTAGAGGTCGACGTACTCCTGCTCGGAGAGCCGCATGAGCTCGTACATGACCTCGTCGATGACGGCGCGTTCGATGAAGCGGTTACCCGCCAGGCCGTCGAAGCGCGAGAAGTCCATCGGCTTGCCGATGCGGACCTCGACGTGGCCGAACCGCAGGCCCTTGTGCCCGGGCGGGTTGACGACGTCGGTGCCGACCATCGCCACCGGGATCACCGGCACACCGGTCTGCAGCGCCAGGCGGGCCAGGCCCGTCTTGCCCTTGTAGAGCCTGCCGTCGGGCGAACGGGTGCCCTCGGGGTACATGCCGAGCAACTTGCCCTGATTGAGGATCCGCTCGGCGGTGTTCAGCGCGTCCTGCGCCGAATCGGCGTCGGTGCGGTCGATCGGCACCTGGCCGACGACCGTGTAGAACCACGCCAGGAAGCGGCCCTTGATCCCGGTGCCGGTGAAGTACTCCTTCTTGGCCAGGAACGTGATGCGGCGGCTGACCACGAGCGGGAGGTAGAAACTGTCCATCACCGCGAGGTGGTTGCTGGCCAGGATCGCCGGGCCGTCGGCCGGGATGTTCTCCAGCCCAGTGACTTTCGGCCTACCGATGAGGGCCAGCAAGGGTCCCAACAGGACGAACTTGAAAATCCAGTACCACATGGACCCCTCCACCTAGATGCACCGGGCGGCGCTCTGCGACAACTTTACCCACGCGATGTTGGACCGACCACAGGACCGCTGTTGCTGCGATCCGCGTCCCGGCGGGTCATTCCTCGACCGTAACCGGGATGGGCTGGTAGCGGCCCGGCCCCGCACCCGGTCCGGATGTCGGCGGGGTTTCGTCGGGTCCGGGTCCCGGCCCGTCGTCGCCCGGTCCCGGGCCGGGACCGTCGGTGTCCCCTCCCGGACCCGTGTCGTCGAGCAGTGCGCGGATCACCGCGAGCAAAGCGACGCTGTGCTCGGCGATCACGCCCAGCAAAGGGTGCTCCTCGCCGTTTACGACGGCTGCCAGCGCACACACCGGACACCACACCTGCTGGCATCTGCCGGGACCCTGCGCCGCCGCGGCCGCGGCGCGCGCGGCGGCCATGCGCACGGCGGGGTCGAGCCGGTCGAGGATGGCCTGCGCGAGTTGACGAAGTTCCGGCCCGAGGTCGGGATGAGCCCCAGTCATACCGGCCACACCTCCGGATTCGGACGGAATCGCACCGTCAGCTGACTGCCCCGCAACGAGGCGTCCACGACGATGCACCGTCGCAGGACAGACGCCAACCGTACACGGCGCCGCATGGCGCCGACTCCGATGATCAAGTCGTCGTCGACCCGGCCCAGCGTCAGCGCGGCTGAATCGACCTGCGGCAACTCCAACCGCATCCGGTACACGGCTTCGAGTCCGGAACCGGATTCGCGGTCCACGATCGGCTTCAGCGGCCCTGGCGGGGGCGCGCCGTCGCGGCGCCGCGCTGCTTCGAGCAGCTCTGCGAGCGCCTTGGGCCCGATCGGCTCGCCCGCCAGGTGCGGCACCAGCACGAGCGACACGTCACCGATCGTGGCGTCGAGTTCGTCGAGCACGGCCTGCTGCTCGGAGATGCGCTCGGTGTACCAGTCGAATGCGGGATGCGCGGGCAAGTTGTGGTACTCGAACGAATCATCCTGAACCAAAATCTGATTGACGAGCAGTTCGGCCACCTCGACACCCATGAGCGCGAGCGAGCCCAGTGTGCGGGCCGCCTCGGCCGCGACCACCCGCTCGGGGGTGAGCACCAGGTGGGCGCTGACGCGCGAGCCGTCGGTGAGCAGCGAACCGACCCTGCGCAGGCCCGCGTCGATGCGCTCCATGAGCGCGACGATCGTCGCGGTGGCCGCGTCGACGGTGCCGGACAGGCGGCGGTGCCGGGGCCACGCGCGCTCCAGGTACAGACCGAACGTCTCGGGCAGGGTGAGCATGCGCAACGCGTCGGCGGTGGAGGCGCAGTCCACCACGACGTGATCCCACTGCCCCGACTCGGCGAGCTCGCCGACCTCGTAGAGACCCAGCACCTCCTGGATGCCCGGGAGAGCCGAGAGCTCTTCCGGTGCAACGCTTCCCAGATCGGATTCACCAAAACGTGCCGACAGCGTCTCGGCGACCTCCACCCACCGCGCCTCGAGCAGTGCGAGCGTGTCCAGGGCCAGGGCGTCGAGGAACCCGCCGGTCTCCGAACCGGTGTCCATGTCGGCGAGCACGCGCGTCGGCGCCCGCTCCCCCGTCGGCGCCAGCTCGATGCCCAGTACGTCGCCCGTGGAATGCGCCTGGTCGGTCGACACGATGAGCACCCGCTGACCCGCCTGCGCGTCGCGCACCGCGGTGGCCGTCGCCAGCGTCGACTTACCGACACCGCCCTTGCCGACGAACAGGCTGATCCGGGCGGGTACCGACGGGCTCTCAGGCGGCGGGATCGGCGGCACTCACCGCACCTCGGCCCGCTTCTTGAGGTCCTTGAGCGCGGTGTCGGTGAGCCTGCGCTCGGCCTTGCGTTTGAGCAGTCCGATCATCGGGACGACCAGATCCACCGAGAGCTCATAGGTCACCTCGGTGCCGGATCCCTTGGGCGACAGCCGATAAGCCCCGTTGAGCGAGCGCAACAGCGAACTCGACACCAGAGACCAGGTCACCGAGGTCCGATCGGGCGGCCACACGTACTCCAGCACCATCGTGTCCTTGAGGACCGCGGCGTCGAGCACCAGCCGGGCCTTCTTGGGATTGCCGTTGACATCGACCTCGAGCACCTCGGTCTCCTTGTACTCGGCAACCCACTCCGGATACGAACCGATGTCGGCGATGACATCCATCACCGTCTTCGGATCGGCTTCGATGTAGATGGTCTGCGCAGTTTTGTCCGCCACCTGCACGCCCTTCTCCCCCGTTGCGCCGGAGGTACACGACCTGTCCTGGGCCCTACCGGGAAATCTACCCTCCCGTAACGAACTCGACCCGTCTCAGGCCCGCGGCGACACTCCGACGGGCCTTCCGGCCTCCAGCCGCTGCTTGATCTCGAAGGACATCACCTTGCCCGCGACGCGGCGCCGGTGGTTCATCTTCGCCATATCCATACGTGCCAACGCCCTGGCGGTGACGGCCGACGGCTCGGCATGCAGGAAGTAGTGCAGGATCACGCCGTCGAGGACCTCCTCGAGCCAGATCTCCATGGTCCCGGTCAACGCGCCGGTCACGGTCCAGCGGTGCCCTTTTTCCGCGCGGTCCTCCACGACGGTCAGCCGCAGGTCCGGCCACCACCGGCGCCAACTCGCGGTGTCGGCCACCGCCGCGCCGACCGCGGCCGGATCGGCGGCGATGAAGGTCTCGTCGGCGATCTGAATGCTGTTCATCGCGAATAGCTTCACACATGCGCCGCCATTGGCCCATAGCGGCCGACTAGGCTGACCGCAAAGCACCGAGCAAAAGCCTGGAGGGCAGACAGTGCGTGAGGACAGCATTCCCGCATCGTTCACCGTCGGCGAGTACGACAACGTGGCCGGCTGCGTATACGCCCACGAGACCGACGACCCGGACCACGTGATCCTGCGCCGCCTGGTGGACGGGACGTGGACCGATGTGACCTGCGCACAGGCCGCCGCCCAGATCCGTTCGGCGGCTTTGGGTTTGATCGCCGAAGGCATTCAGCCCGGCGACCGGGTGGCCATCCTGTCGGCCACCCGCTACGAGTGGCCGATCATCGACTTCGCGATCCTGTCCATCGGCGCGGTGACCGTCCCGATCTACGAGACCTCGGCCGCTGAGCAGGTGCGTTTCGTGCTCGAGAACTCCGAGTCGGTCCTCGTGTTCGCCGAGACCGATGCCCATGCCGACAAGGTCGAGCAACTCAGGGATCAGTTGCCCGCACTGCGCAAGGTGTTCCGCATCGACGGCTCCGGCACCCCGGCTCTCGACGCACTCGCCGAGGCGGGCAAGGACGTCGACCCGGCTGAACTGGACAAGCGCCTGGCCAACATCAAGTCGTCTGATCCGGCCACGCTGATCTACACCTCGGGCACCACCGGCCAGCCCAAGGGCTGCCAGCTCACGCATTCGAACCTGCTTTACGAGATCCGCGGGCAGAAGGAGTGCTTCCCCGATCACCTGGCCAAGGGTGAGCGGATCCTGGTGTTCCTTCCGCTGGCGCACGTGCTGGCCCGCGCCATCACGATCGGCGCGTTCGCCAACAAGGTCACGCTCGGCTTCACCAGCGACATCAAGAACCTGGTCCCGATGTTCGGGGTGTTCAAGCCGACGCTGGTGATCTCGGTCCCGCGCGTGTTCGAGAAGGTCTACAACACCGCCGAGCAGAATGCCCGCAACGACGGCAAGGGCAAGATCTTCGAGATCGCCGCCGAGACCGCCATCGAGTTCAGCAAGGCCCAGGACAAGGGCGGCCCAGGCCTGCTGCTGCGCGTCAAGCACGCGGTGTTCGACAAGCTGGTCTACGGCAAGCTGCGCGCCGCGCTGGGCGGCGAGTGCCACGCCGCGATCTCCGGCGGCGCGCCGCTGGGCGAACGGCTCGGCCACTTCTACCGCGGTGTCGGCCTGAGCATCTACGAGGGTTACGGGCTCACCGAGACCAGCGCCGCGATCACCGTGAACCGGCTCAACGACCTCAAGGTCGGATCGGTCGGAAGGCTCGTCCCCGGCAACAGCATGCGCATCGCCGACGACGGCGAGCTGCTGGTCAAGGGCGGCGTGGTGTTCAACGGCTACTGGAAGAACGAGGACGAGACCAAGGCCGTGATCGACGCCGACGGCTGGTTCCACACCGGTGACCTCGGCGCCATCGACGACAACGGGTTCCTCACCATCGTCGGCCGCAAGAAGGAGATCATCGTGACCGCGGGCGGCAAGAACGTCGCCCCCGCACTGCTCGAAGACCGGCTGCGCGCGCACCCGCTGATCAGCCAGGCCATGGCAGTCGGCGACAAACAGCCGTTCATCGCCGCGCTCATCACGATCGACCCCGAGGCGTTCCCCGCCTGGAAGGAACGCAACGCCAAGAGCGCGAGCGCCACAGTGGCCGAATTGGCCGAGGACCCGGACCTGATCGCCGAGATCAACCTCGCGGTCAAGGAGGCCAATCAGGCCGTCTCCAACGCCGAGGCGATCCGCAAGTTCCGCATCCTGCCGGTCGACTTCACCGAGGACACCGGAGAACTCACCCCGACGCTGAAGGTCAAGCGCAAGGTGGTGGCCGAGAAGTTCGCCACCGACATCGCGGCGCTCTACGCCTGACGCGCCTCGCGTCGGCCCGAGAGCAGTTCGGCGAGGCGGGCGCCCCGCGTCCGCCACTGCCAGTTGTCCAGCGCCCAGTGCCTGCCCGCGACGCCCATCGCGGCCGCGCGGCGCGGATCGGCGAGCAGATCGCCGACGGCCGTGGTGATCGCGTCGACATCGGTTCCGTCGACGACAGTTCCGGTCTTGCCGTCCAGCACGGTCTCGGGTGCGCCGCCGGACCGCCCCGCCACCACCGGCACGCCGCATGCCGAGGCCTCCAGGTAGACGATCCCGAGGCCCTCGACGTCCAGACCGGCGCCGCGCGTGCGGCACGGCATCGCGAACACGTCGGCCATCGCGTGGTGTGCGGGTAGCTCCTCGGCGGGGATTCCGCGCGTGAACACGACGTGCTCGGCCACGCCCAGGTCGGACGCCATGCGCTGCAACGTCTCCAGGTACGGTCCGCCGCCCACGATGGCCAGCGCGGTGTCGGGCACCCGCCTGCGCAGTTCGGGCAGCGCCCGGATCAGCATGTCTTGCCCCTTGCGCGGTACGAGCCGCGAAAGGCACACCACCACCGGCCGGTCCCCCAGGCCGTAGCGTTCGCGCATCCGCGCGCGGGCGTCCGGGTCGGGCGCGAACCGGTCGGTGTCGACGCCGGGCGGCAGGTGCTCCAGCGCCGCGGACGGGCCGAAGGCCGACGCGAAGCGGCTGCGCGTGTAGCGGCTGACGAACGTCACCACGTCGGCGTCGTTGCCGATTCGGCGCAGTGCGGTGCGCGCGACGGGCAGCATCGACCAGCCGACCTCGTGCCCGTGGGTGGACGCCACGATGCGTCTGGCCCCGGCCCGGCGGGCCAGCGGTCCCAGCAGCGCGAGCGGCGCCGCGGCACCGAACCACACGGTCTCGATGTCGTGCTCGCCGATGAGCCGCTTCATGCGGGATGCGACCGTCGGCTCGGGCAGCATGAGCGTCGTCGGATGGCGTACGACGCGGTAGCCGCTCCGGGCGGCCTTCTCGTCGTACTCTTCAGCACCCTTCCACTTGGGCGCGTACACCGTGAGCTCGTGGGTGCGGACCAGTTCGCCGACGAAAGCCTCCAGATACGACTGGATCCCGCCGCGTCGCGGTGGAAAGTCGTTGGTGACCAACAACACCCGGGTCATCGCACGGTCTCTTTACCCATCGGCGATCAGGCTAGCCGCTCATCCAGCGCCGCCACCCGTCGACCACCGCGTCGAGTTCGGCGCCCAGACTGGTCCGCACCGCGGTCGCGATGTCCGGATGGTCGAAGCCGCAGGCCCGCACGTACAGGTCACGCAGTTTTGCGGGCCCGTACGCGTCGGCCACGTAGCGGGTGAACCACCAGGCCCGGTCGTACGCCGTCGAACGGGTCGAGCCGGGCGTGTCGAGATCGGCGTCGGTGGGCAGCCTCGCGAGCATCTGCGCAGCCTGTGGCCCCGGCCGCGGCGCGTCGGGCCGCGCCACGTAGTCGGCAACCCCCTCGGTGAGCCAGCGGGGCGCGTCGTACGCCGTGACCGACCGGGCCGCGTAGTGGAACAGTTCGTGTCGCAGGACGATCCGCAACGCGGCCGGGCTCATGGTCGCCGCGCCGGGGGCGAAGACGATGCGGTCGGCCGTGGTGATCGCGGCGATGTCGGCGCCCACACCGCCGAGCACGCGGAACTGCTCGGGCGTGCCTGCCACGGCGATGTCGATCTCCCGCGGCCAGTCCGGACCCCAGAACGCGGTCACGGCGTCGGCCGCGCCGAGTAGCTCGTCGCGGATGCGGTCGAGCAGCACGTCGGTCTGTGGTCCGCCGAGGGTCAACAGGCGTGCGGTACGGCCGTCGGGCAGCGTGAATGTCTGCACGGGCGCGGCGTCGGCCGGTGCACTCGTCGCGCTCACGGGCGGGTGGGGTTGCTGCCCGGCACTCGGCGGGTTCGACGCGGTGCCGAGCAGGGCGACCGCCAGGCCGAGTTCGACCAGCAGCACAAGCCCGAGGATCCGTGTCGGTATACGCCTCAGAAGCCGCGCGGGAAACGCATGCCGGCCACGGCCGGGATCACTGGGATCAGTAACGGCGGACGTTGTAGATGGGCGCATTGTTGACCGGGGCGACCCGAACCGGGGAGCCGTAGGTCGACGCGTGCACCATCATTCCGTCTCCGATGTAGATACCGACGTGCGATGCGTCCGAGTAATAGGTCACCAGGTCGCCCGGCTGGATGTTGTCCATCGAGACGGGCTGGCCTCCGCGTGCCAGCGCCTGGCTGGAGTGCGGCAGCGAGATGCCCGCTTGCTGGAACGACCACATCACCAGACCCGAGCAGTCGAAGGCGTTGGGGCCGGAGCCACCCCACGAGTACGGCGAGCCGATGCGGCTGAGCGCCGCCTGGATCACCGTGTTGGACACCGGGCTCGGTCCGCCCGGGATCGCCGCGTCCGGCGGAGCGATGTCGCCCGGCGGGATGCCCTCGGGCGGAGCTGCGATCACGCCGGGATCGTTGGCCGGTGGCAACGCATCCGGGCCGGGCGCCGGCGGCGCGGCGGGAGGCGGCGGCGCGGTCGCGAGCGCCTCGCGCTGCTGTGGTGTGAGCGCCTCGTACTGCGACTTGACGATGGCGATCTGCACCTGCAGCTGACTTTGCTTGGATTGCAGTTCGGCGCGCACTGCGGCAGCCTGCTCGGCCGCGGTCTTGGCTTCGGCGGCCGATTTTGCCGATGCCTGCTCTGCTGCGGCGGCCTTTTCGCCCACCGAGCGGAAGTTCTGCATCTGCGTGGCCATCTCGGTGGCCATCACCCGCTGCACCGCGAGCTGGTCGATCAGCTGCTGCGGGGAGTCGGCCGTGAGGATCGCGTCGACGCCGGAGGTGCGACCACCCATGTACTGCGCTGCAGCAACACGGTTCACCGAAGCCTGGAACGTTGCCAGCTGCGCGCGCGCCTGCTCGGCGGCTGCCGCGTCTTCGGAGTGCTTCTTCTCGGCCGCCTGCTGCGCTGCCAGCTTGTTGTCCAGGTCGAGCTGCGCCGAGTGCATGGCCTCGGTGGTCTGCTCAGCCTGCCGGGACAGCTCGTTGAGCTTTGCCAGCGCGTCGTCGGCGGGGTCGGCCTGCACACTTCCCGCGAGAAGACCAGCGCCTAACGCCAGACTCGCTATCGCACCTGCTATGGGTCGCTTGAAACGACTTGTGGGCCGATGCGCGCGAGCGTGCCTCAAGTTTTCGTCCTCACAACTGGTGTCAGCGAGCCGCTTCGAAGCTGCTATTTGGTCTCGGATAGGTTACGAAACGGCATCGGGGTTGTCCAACAGGAGATGCAAATTTAACAGGGGCTCCTGGAATTTTCCTGTGGCAGAACGGTTGCGTGTCGTTCAGGCAACTCCCGGCTCACCCTTGCGGTGGATCGGCACGAGACGCAAGCGCGGTGCAAGGCCTGCTTCCGCAAGGACTTCCAGCGCCCGGCGTTCGTCGTCCAGCAACTTTCCCGGCACACCCAGCAACACACTCACGACACAGTCCTGACAGCCCGCACCGCGTACCGCGCAGTCGTCACAGTCGATGGTCACACTACCGGTCTCGGGTGCCTGCTCGACCATGGCGTCCCAGTCGTCGCAGTACTCCCTGACTTCCTGTGAGACGGGACCTGCTTTGTCCCAGTCGTTGTCCCGTTCGTTGTCCCAGTGGTTGTCCCGGTCGTCGCGCCAGCCGTCCCGGTCATCCCAACCGGGCAGCCTCTGCTGCATTCCACTCATCCTTGACCGTCCTCTCGATCGGTGTTTGCGCGACCGTATCGCCGGCCACCGACATTGATGTTGTTCAGCCGATCGCGGTTGACAATGAGGCAGCCCGTCCGCTGCTGGTGGTGACCCTCGCACTGACTGACGCCCTACTGGGTTGTCCTTGACTTGATCTGTCCCACCAGTGGCGGGTGGGTTGCTCCATAAGCTCCCGGTAGAGCGGACATGACCTAATCAGGAGCCTGGCAGTTCCCTCTTCAATGTCTTGTCTGCCCGCCCTACCAGGGTGTCACACCGCAACCGCCGGTGAACACCGGCAGAAGGGCACCACCATCGTGACACCGTCACAGATCGTCGTCATCGGCGCCGATACTCACCTCGACACCATCCACCTTGCCGCTTTGTCTGAGACGGGCAAACCTCTCGGCGATGCTGAGTTTCCCACCCGCCCATCGGGTTACTACGTTGCGGTCAAATGGGCGCAGAGCTTCGGCACGGTCACCCTTGCTGGGGTGGAAGGCACCAATTCCTATGGGGCCGGCCTGACCCGGGCGCTGCAAGACGGCGGCATCGACGTCGTCGAGGTCAACCGGCCCGACCGCGCTGCGCGCCGACGCCGCGGCAAGTCCGACCCACTGGATGCCTACGCCGCAGCCCGCACGGCGTTGTCCGGGCACGGACTGGCTGCCCCTAAAGACGAACGCACCCTAGCCCTCAGTGCGCTGCTGACCGCCCGCCGAGGCGCTGTTAAGGCCCACACCGCTGCCACCAATCAGATTCAATCGCTGTTGGTAACTGCACCATCTGAACTGCGGGAATGCTACCGCCGCTACACCACCAGAGGCCTGGTCAAAGAACTGGCTCGCTGTCGTCCCACCGCTCACACCGACCCCACCGCCGTCGCCGTGCTCACCGCGTTGAAGGCCCTCGCCTACCGTGCGCAGTTCCTCCATCACCAAGAACACGAACTTACCGAGCAGATCCACACCCTGACCCAGCAGATGAACCCCGGACTGCGCGCCGCGCACGGTGTCGGACCCGACACCGCCGCCGCATTGCTGATCACCGCCGGCATGAACCCGCACCGACTGCGCAGCGAAGCCGCCTTCGCCGCCCTATGCGGCGCAGCGCCTGTGCCCGCCTCTTCGGGTAAGACCACCCGCCACCGACTCTCCCGCGGTGGCGACCGCACAGCAAACAACGCGCTCTACCGAATCGCGTTGGTTCGAATGTCCAACGATCCCCGCACCCGTGACTACGTAGCCCGTCAAACGGCCAACGGTCGCAGCAAGATCGAGATCATCCGACTGCTCAAACGCGCCGTTGCCCGTGAAGTCTTCCGCCTGCTCAGCCAACCCTGCGCCATCGACGACTACAGCGACCTTCGACCCGCCCGGCAAGCGAAGAACATCACCTTGACCACCGTCGCCAACCACCTCGACGTCTGGCCCAACGACATCTCCCGCCTCGAACGCGGACTCAAACGCGACGACACCCTCGCCGCCAACTACCGCGAGTACCTCAGCGCCGCTTGACCCGTAACACGAATAGGAGCATCAAGCCATCCACGGTTGCGATCGCGACACCGTCCGATCCGAGCGGCGCGGCGCGCCGCGCGATGTCGGTGGGGTTCCCTAACGTCATCGCCATGAGCCAGCGCAGCACCGCCGTCGGCGCGCAGCTCTCGCTGGACATGGAGCTGGAAAGAGATGTGTCCCTGGCGGACACCACGTTCGTCGTCGTCGACCTCGAGACCACCGGCGGGCGCGCCAAGGCCACCGCACCGGGCGGCCTGTGCGACGCCATCACCGAGATCGGCGCGGTCAAGGTCCGCGGCGGTGAGGTGCTCGGCGAGCTCGCGACGCTCGTCGACCCGGGCCGCGCCATCCCGCCGCAGATCGTCGAGCTCACCGGGATCACCACGGCGATGGTGCGCGACGCGCCGCGCATCGATGCCGTGCTGCCGATGTTCCTGGAGTTCGCGCGCGGCGCGGTGCTCGTGGCGCACAACGCGGGATTCGACATCGGCTTCCTGCGCGCGGCAGCCGAACGCACGCAGCTCACCTGGCCGCGCCCGCCCGTGCTGTGCACCGTGAAGCTCGCGCGCCGTGTGCTCACGCGTGACGAGGCACCCAGCGTGCGGCTGTCCGAACTCGCGCGGCTGTTCGGTGCGTCGACCACGCCGACGCACCGCGCGCTCGACGACGCGCGGGCCACGGTCGACGTGCTGCACGGGCTCATCGAGCGTGTCGGCAACCAGGGTGTGCACACGCTGGCCGATCTGCGGGCGTACCTGCCCGACACCACCCCCGCGCAGCGGCGCAACCGCGCACTGGCCGACGGCCTGCCGAACCGGCCGGGGGTGTACCTGTTCCGCGGCCCGTCCGACGAGGTGCTCTACGTCGGCACCGCGGTCGATCTGCGTCGCCGGGTCCGGCAGTACTTCACCGGGGCCGACCCGCGGGCCCGCATGAAGGAGATGGCCTCACTGGCCACCCGCGTCGACCACGTCGAGTGCGCGCACGATCTGGAGGCCGGGGTGCGCGAGCTGCGCCTGCTCGCCGCGCACGCCCCGCCGTACAACCGTCGCTCCAAGGCGCCCAAGCGCTGGTGGTGGGTGGCCTTGACCGACGAGCCGTTCCCCCGGCTGTCGGCGGTTCGAGATCCCAGGCACCGCAAGGCCATCGGACCGTTCTCGGCGCGATCCGACGCCGTCGAGACCGCGGATCTGCTGGCACGGTTCACCGGTGTGCGCACGTGTACGTCTCGATTCGGCGCGACGGGGATCCACCGCTGCCCGGAACGCGAGCTGTCACCGTGCCCGGCCACGCAGGGCGCAGGCGCCGACGAGTACGCCGCGGCCGCGCGGCGCGCCGCTGATCTGATCGACGGCGCGGACAGCGCCGTGCTGGCCGACGTGCTGATGCACATCGAGCAGCTCGCGGCCGACAGCCGCTACGAGAAGGCCGCACGGGTCCGCGACCACGCCGCGGTGGCGATCGACACGTTGTGGCGCGGCCAGCGCCTGCAGACGCTCACGTCGCTTCCCGAACTGGTCGCCGCCCGTCGTGACGGCAACGGCGGCTGGCATTTCGCGGTCGTGCGGTACGGGCAGCTCGCAGGCGCAGGCACCGCACGCCGCGGGGTGCCGCCCATGCCGGTCGTCGACGCGATCTGCGCGGCGGCCCAGGTGGTCATGCCGACCGCGGAGCCGCTGGGCGGGGCGCTCGTCGAGGAGACCGCGCTCATCGCGCGCTGGCTGGCCGCACCCGACGTCCGCATCGTGCGGACCGTCAGCCAGACCGACGCGGGCTGGGCGACGCCGATCGGCGCGGCAGGCCGCTACGCACAGTGGGCCGCCACGGCCCGTTCGGCACGGCTGGCAGCGCAGCAGGACCGCTCAGAGTTGCTGACCGAACCGCACCCAACGCGCGAGCAGTTGTTCGGCCGCACCGGAGTCGATGGCCTCGACGGCACGCGCGAGACCGGCCTCCCACGCCGGAAGCCACTGAGCGTCGCTGGCTAGACCCGCGTGGGCCACCATCGCCCCGGCCGCGTTGAGGACCACCGCGTCGCGCACCGGCCCCTTGGCGCCGCCGAGCACGGCACGGGCCTCGGCCGCGTTCTCCGACGCGTCGCCACCCACCAGCTCGCTGATCTCGGCGCGCTTGAAGCCGAACGCCGCCGGATCGAACGTCAGCCGCTCCATGGTGCCGCCCTGGACGCGCCAGATCGTGCTGGTCGTCGTGGTCGTCAGTTCGTCCAGACCGTCGTCGCCGTGCACCACCAGCACGCTGGAACCGCGCGCGGCGAACACACCGGCCATCACCTCGGCCAGATCCGCCCACGCGCAACCGATCAGGCCCGCACGCGGGCCCGCCGGGTTGGTCAGCGGACCGAGCAGGTTGAACACCGTCGGCACGCCGATCTCGCGGCGCACGATCGACGCGTGCTTGTACGACGGGTGGAACTGCGGCGCGAACGCGAACCCGATGCCCACCTCGCGCACGCTGCGCGCGACGTCGTCGGGACCGAGGTCGATGCGCACGCCGAGCGCCTCGAGCGTGTCGGCGCCACCTGACAGCGACGACGCGGCCCGGTTGCCGTGCTTGACCACCGGAACACCGCACGCGGCCACCACGATCGAGGCCATCGTCGACAGGTTCACCGTGTTGGCCCCGTCACCGCCCGTGCCCACGATGTCGACTGTGTCGGTGCCGATCTCGTCGGTCGGCACGCGGCGCGCGTGCGTGAGCATGATGTCGGCGAGCTCACGAACCTCGGAGGCGGTGGGCCGCTTCATCTTCATCGACACCGCGAAACCGGAGATCTGCGCGGGCGTCGCTGCGCCCGTCATGATCTGGTCCATCGCCCACGCGGCGTGGCCGTTGGGCAGGTTCTGGCCGGTGGTCAGCCGACCCAGGATGCGCGGCCACGACGGTCCGTCGTCGGGGCCGGAAGCGGAAGGGAACGGCTGCGAGGATCCGGATGTCACCGCCGCATGCTATCGCCCGACCGGCGCGAACCCGGCCGGTCCCGACACGTTTGGACCCAATTGCTCGACCCGGGTGGAGTTCGACAACTACAAAGCGTCATACTTGCGGATGTGACGAGCGCTGTAGGGACCTCGGGAACCGGCATCACATCGCGTGTTCATTCGCTGAACAGGCCGAACATGGTCAGTGTCGGTACCATCGTGTGGCTTTCCAGTGAGTTGATGTTCTTCGCTGGACTGTTTGCGATGTACTTCACGGCACGCGCCCAAGCCGGTGGTGCTTGGCCTCCCGAGCCAACCGAACTCAATTTGGCCCTTGCTGTACCGGTGACGCTGGTCCTGATCGCGTCGTCGTTCACCTGCCAGATGGGCGTTTTCGCCGCCGAGCGCGGTGACGTCTTCGGCCTGCGCAGGTGGTACGTCATCACCTTCCTCATGGGCCTGTTCTTCGTGCTCGGCCAGGGCTACGAGTACATCCACCTGGTCGAACACGGCACCACGATCCCGGGCAGTGCCTACGGGTCGGTGTTCTACCTGGCCACCGGCTTCCACGGTCTGCACGTGATCGGTGGTCTGGTCGCCTTCGTCCTTCTGTTGGCCAGGACGAAGATGAGCAAGTTCACGCCGGCACAGGCCACCGCTGCGATTGTCGTCTCGTACTACTGGCACTTCGTCGACATCGTGTGGATCGCGCTGTTCGCCACCATCTACTTCGTCCGATGAATATCGGCTCGCCGATGAGTTCGATGAGAAGGGGTTCAATGACCAGCAAGTCGCGCCGTCGGCTACGCCGGCGATTGTCAGCAGGGCTTCTGCTGCTGATCGGTCTGGCAGTCGCAGGTGGTGTTGCGGCCACGCTGACGCCGCAGCCGCAGGTTGCCGTGGCCGACGAATCACAGTCGGCGCTGCTGCGGACCGGTAAGCAGCTTTTCGAGACGTCCTGTGTGTCGTGCCACGGCGCGAACCTGCAGGGCGTTCCGGACCGCGGTCCCAGCCTGATCGGCACGGGCGAGGCGGCCGTGTACTTCCAGGTGTCGACCGGCCGTATGCCCGCGATGCGCGGCGAGGCCCAGGCGCCGTCGAAGCCCCCGCACTTCGACGAGTCCCAGATCGACGCCCTCGGCGCCTACGTGCAGGCCAACGGTGGCGGCCCCACCGTTCCCCGCGACGATCACGGCGCCGTCGCGCAGGAGTCGCTGATCGGCGGCGACGTCGCCCGCGGTGGCGACCTGTTCCGCCTGAACTGCGCGTCCTGCCACAACTTCACCGGTAAGGGCGGCGCGCTGTCCTCCGGCAAGTACGCACCTGACCTCGGGGACGCCAACCCGGCCCAGATCTACACCGCGATGCTGACGGGTCCGCAGAACATGCCCAAGTTCTCGGACCGGCAGCTGACGCCGGATGAGAAGCGCGACATCGTCGCCTACGTCCGCGAATCGGCCGAGACCCCGAGCTACGGCGGTTACGGCCTCGGCGGCTTCGGCCCCGCTCCCGAGGGCATGGCGATGTGGATTATCGGAATGGTGGCCGCCATCGGCGTGGCCATGTGGATCGGATCGCGAGCATGAGTCAAGACAGCCCAGACATCAAGGGCACTGACGCGCCGGGTCAGACCGGGGTGCCCGGACAGCCCACCGACGCCGAACTTGCGGAGATGTCGCGTGAGGAACTGGTACAACTCGGCGGCAAGATCGACGGCGTCGAGACCATCTTCAAGGAAAACCGCTGGCCTGTTCCCGGCACCAAGGCGGAGAAACGCACCGAGCGGCTGGTCGCGTACTGGCTGATGCTCGGCGGGCTCTCGGGCCTGGCGCTGCTGCTGGTGTTCCTCTTCTGGCCTTGGGAGTACCAGCCTTTCGGTTCCGAAGGTGAGTTCCTCTACTCCCTGGCCACCCCGCTGTACGGCCTGACCTTCGGCCTGTCGATCCTCTCGATCGGCATCGGCGCGGTGCTGTTCCAGAAGAAGTTCATCCCCGAGGAGATCTCGGTCCAGGACCGTCACGACGGACGCTCCCCGGAGCTGCACCGCAAGACCGTCGCGGCCAACCTCACCGATGCGCTCGAAGGCTCGACCCTCAAGCGCCGCAAGGTGATCGGCCTGTCGCTCGGTATCGGTCTCGGTGCGTTCGGTGCGGGCACGCTCGTCGCCTTCATCGGCGGCCTGATCAAGAACCCGTGGAAGCCCGTCGTTCCGACGGCCGAGGGCAAGAAGGCCGTGCTGTGGACCTCCGGATGGACCCCGCGCTTCAAGGGCGAGACCATCTACCTGGCACGCGCCACCGGTCGCCCCGGTGAGTCGCCGTTCGTCAAGATGCGCCCCGAGGACATCGACGCCGGTGGTATGGAGACGGTGTTCCCGTGGCGTGAATCCGACGGCGACGGAACCACTGTCGAGTCGGAGCACAAGCTGACCGAGATCGCCATGGGCGTTCGCAACCCGGTCATGCTGATCCGCATCAAGCCGGCCGACATGCACCGCGTGATCAAGCGCAAGGGACAGGAGAGCTTCAACTTCGGTGAGCTCTTCGCATACACCAAGGTCTGCTCGCACCTGGGCTGCCCGTCCTCGCTGTACGAGCAGCAGACCTACCGCATCCTGTGCCCCTGCCACCAGTCGCAGTTCGACGCTTTGGAATTCGCAAAGCCCATATTCGGTCCGGCTGCGCGCGCCCTGGCGCAGCTGCCCATCACCATCGACGAAGACGGGTACCTGGTCGCCAACGGTGACTTCGTCGAACCCGTCGGACCGGCATTCTGGGAGCGCAAATCATGAGTCCTGACTTTGCGAAACTCGCCGCCGCGCAAGGCGATGCGATCGACTCGCGCTACCACCCGTCTGCGGCGGTGCGTCGACAGCTGAACAAGGTGTTCCCCACCCACTGGTCCTTCCTGCTGGGTGAGATCGCGCTGTACAGCTTCATCATCCTGCTGCTCACCGGTGTCTGGCTGACGCTGTTCTTCGATCCGTCGATGGCACACGTCACCTACGACGGTGTGTACCAGCCACTTCGAGGCGTGCAGATGTCGCGGGCCTACGAGACGGCCCTGGACATCAGCTTCGAGGTGCGTGGCGGTCTGTTCGTCCGCCAGGTCCACCACTGGGCGGCACTGATGTTCGCGGCGTCGATCATGGTCCACCTGGCGCGCATCTTCTTCACCGGTGCGTTCCGTCGTCCGCGTGAGGCCAACTGGGTCATCGGCTCGCTGCTGCTGATCCTGGCGATGTTCGAGGGCTTCTTCGGCTACTCGCTGCCGGACGACCTGCTGTCCGGCACCGGTATCCGCGCCGCGCTCTCCGGCATCACGATGGGTATCCCCGTCATCGGCACCTGGATGCACTGGGCGCTGTTCGGCGGCGACTTCCCCGGCGAGATCCTGATCCCGCGTCTGTACGCGCTGCACATCCTGCTGATCCCGGGCATCATCCTGGCGCTCATCGGTGCGCACCTGGCGCTGGTGTGGTTCCAGAAGCACACGCAGTTCCCCGGCCCGGGCCGTACCGAGACCAACGTCGTCGGCGTGCGCGTCATGCCGGTGTTCGCGGTCAAGTCGGGGGCGTTCTTCGCGATGATCACCGGCGTCCTCGGCCTCATGGGCGGTCTGCTGACGATCAACCCGATCTGGAACCTCGGCCCGTACAAGCCTTCTCAGGTGTCCGCGGGCAGCCAGCCGGACTTCTACATGATGTGGACCGACGGTCTGATCCGTCTGTGGCCGGCGTGGGAGTTCTACCCGTTCGGCCACACCATCCCGCAGGGCGTGTGGGTCGCGGTCGGCATGGGCCTGGTGTTCGCGTTGCTGATCGCCTACCCGTTCATCGAGAAGAAGGTGACCGGCGACGACGCGCACCACAACCTGCTGCAGCGTCCGCGTGACGTTCCGGTACGTACCGCCATCGGCTCGATGGCAATCGCGCTCTACCTGCTGCTGACGTTCGCCTGCATGAACGACATCATCGCGCTGAAGTTCCACATCTCGCTGAACGCGACCACGTGGATCGGCCGTATCGGCATGGTGGTGCTGCCGGCGATCGTGTACTTCGTCGCCTACCGGTGGGCAATCTCGCTGCAGCGCAGCGACCGTGAGGTGCTGGAGCACGGTGTCGAGACGGGCATCATCAAGCGGCTTCCGCACGGTGCCTACGTCGAGCTGCACCAGCCGCTGGGCCCGGTCGACGAGCACGGCCACCCGATTCCGCTGGAGTACGCGGGCGCTCCGCTGCCCAAACGGATGAACAAGTTGGGCTCCGGTGGTGCTCCCGGCACGGGCAGCTTCCTGTTCCCCGATCCCGCGGTGGAGCACGAGGCGCTCACCGAGGCCGCGCATGCGTCCGAGCACAAGTCGCTCACGGCGCTCAAGGAGCACCAGGACCGCATCCACGGCAACGGGGAGACCAACGGTCACCACTGATCGCCGAGTTACTCGGATCGCCGCAATTCCTCTTCGGAGGGGTTGCGGCGATCTTTTTATGTGCGCTCTCCTGTGCGCCACTCCCCTACCCCACCGGATCTCGGCCGTGCGCGCTCCGTCCGCGTTCGTAACGCCACGGCGCTCCCGAACGCGATTCTCCGCCACTGCGTTACAAACGGCGAGCGACCGCTCGGCACGCCGGGCACCCAAACCCCCACACCCACCGCGTTCGTAACGCCACGGCGCTCCCGAACGCGATTCTCCGCCACTGCGTTACAAACGGCGAGCGACCACTGGGCACGCCGGGCACCCAAACCCCCACACCCACCGCGTTCGTAACGCCACGGCGCTCCCGAACGCGATTCTCCGCCACTGCGTTACGAACGGCGAGCGGGCGCCAGACACACAGGCATATGCCGGGTGGCAGGCACACATACGAACACACGTGCACCCTCAGACACCACGGGCGTGCGCCAAATGCCCACCCCGAGCGGCGTGTCGCGGAGCTGACACGCACGCTCGCGGTGCAAATGGCCGCCCGCCCGCCAGCCCGAACTGCAACCGCGGAACGCGAGAAGCTAGGCGGCAGAGCGGTCGAGCTCGCGGATGGCGATGATGGGCAGTGCGATCATGCCGAGGGTCACCAGGCCGGCCAGGCCGTAGGCGCACCACGCCGCCGTGCTGTGATCGGTGGCCAGCAGATAGGTGCCGAGGCCGATGACCGCGGTGGCCACGCCCAGCGCACAGGTCACCGACAGCACGAAGCGCAGCCACACCTTCTCCACGAACGCGGTGGCCACGGCATCCTGCCGATAGGTCGGCGCGGTGTAGCCGACACGTCGCGGCGCGACGGGCTCACGGCGGGGCCCCTGGCTGCGGGCGGGCGGGCGGCTGTCGGCCTGGGCCCGCGCACGCAGCAGCAGTGGGATCGCCGCGGCGATCACCAACACCGAGATCCCGATGACGGTGTACAGCAGCCACGGCGTCTCGGTGGATTCCACGGCCTGTGTGTGGCCACGGCCGAGGTCGACGAGGGCCACCAGCGCCGCCACACCCGCTCCGAGCGCGGCCAGCCACGCGACCGCGCAGGCTCCGGCCAGGATGCGGTCGGTGGTGTTCAGTTCGGCGAACGGGCTCGTCATCAGCAGGCAGTCTGCGCCGAGTTGTTGGCGTTGGAGGACAGCACGGTTCCGTCACTCGCGGTGATCGAGCAGTTCAGCCGGCTCACCAAAAACAGGCTGGAGGCCTCGACCGATCCGACATCCGAGTTGGAGATGGGCGTCATCGTGAAAGTCCATGGGATGTACACATTGCGCAGCGTACGGCGGTTACCGTTGCCATCCACGTAGGTGATGGTGATGATGTCGCCCGGCGCCTTCGTACCGGTCACCGAGTAGGTGACCTGTCGCGGACCGGCCGGCGGCGTGGTCGTCGTGGCCGGCGGCGCGGTGGTGGTCGCGGGAGGCGGCGCGGGTTCCTCCGAACTCGGCGGCGGCGCGGGGGCCGGCGGCGGCTCGGTGATCGTCACGGTCTCGGGCGGAGGCGGCGGTGGCGCCTCCTCTGACGGCGGAGGCGGCGGTGGCGGCTCGACCGGCGGCGGTGTGGTGGTGGTGATCTCGTCCTGCACCGGCGGCGCCGACGACGTCGTCGTGCTGGGCCGCGGCGTGGCCAGGTTGCTGGTCTGGTCGTCACGCGCGACGAGAAGCGCTACCGACGCCACGAGTGCGATGGCCGCGATGATGGCGGTGACACCGACCACCCACGGCCAGCGCGGCGGCGGACCCTCGACCAGCTCGGAGGCCGGGTCGTAGTTGTCGTAGTCATAGAGCGCCACGTCGGCAGGCACGTAGGGACCAGCGGTGTACTGTTCGGCCTCCGGCGCGGAGTACGCCTGGGAGTAGAACTCGGTCTCACCGGTCTCCGGGTCGGTACCGGACACCTGGGTGGGTTCCTCAGGTACAGCGTGCTTTCCGGGTGTCTGATCCGGCAGATCCGAACCATTTGCATCCGGTTCCGTGGGATTCGGCCCGCTCATCTACGCCTATCCTTCTCGACTGCTTCACCGCCACCTGCGTCGGCCTCGGACCGCACACATTCGGCAGTGCCCCGGCAACATTACCCAACCGGCACCGCCGATGAGATCGACGGTGCCGGGTGTCGAGTGATTCGACGTCTTGATTGTGACCTTGACCAGGCGGTAAGGCGAGGACTCAGTGCTTCTCGGGGCCCCAGTAGTACTCGAAGACCAGGCCGCAGACCGAGGTGATCACGAAGGCGACGCCCGCCGCGATGAGCCACGGCAGCCACAGCGCGGCACCGACGGCCGCGGTGGAGAAGGACAGCGAGATCAGGATCGGCCACCAGCTGTGCGGCGCGAAGAAACCCAGCTCGCCGGCGCCGTCGCTGATCTCGGCGTCCTCGTAGTCCTCGGGCCGGGTGTCGAGACGACGGGCCACGAAGCGGAAGAACGTACCGGTGATGAGGGTCAGGCCGGTGGTGAGCACCAGCGCGGTGGTGCCCGCCCACTCGACGCCGCCCGTGGCGAACATCGCGGTGAGCACGGCGTACACCACCGCGGCCAGCGCGAAGAAGGCGGTCAGGATCTCGAAGAGCCGAGCTTCAATATGCATTGAGGTTGTCCCCTACCTACTACTTGCTCGCCTGCGGCACCAGTTCACCGCGTCGGGATTCGAACGGCTCGGTCGTGATCGCCAGCGGCGGCTGGTTGATCGCGGCCAGCGCCTCGGCGTTGGTCTTACCGGCGTTGCGCTGATCGATGTAGGCCTTGAAGTCGTTGGGTTCGACGACGCGGACCTCGAAGTTCATCATCGCGTGGAAGGTGCCGCACATCTCGGTGCAGCGCCCGACGAACGCGCCGGTCTGCTGGATCTCGCTGACCTGGAAGACGTTGTCCGAGTTGTTGGCCTTCGGCTCCGGCAGCACGTCGCGCTTGAACAGGAACTCCGGAACCCAGAAGCCGTGGATCACGTCGGCCGAGTTCAGGACGAACTCGATGCGCTTGCCTGCGGGCAGCACCAGAACCGGGATCTCCGACGACGTGCCGAGGGTCTCGATCTTGTCGAAGTTCAGGTAGGTGCGGTCCTCGGGGGTCATGCCGCGGATGGGGCCGACCTTCTCGATGCCGTGCTCGTCCTTACCTTCGGGACGGGAGGTCATGGCCTCCTTGCGCTCGGGATCGGCGCCGTCGTAGTCGAAGCTGCCGTCGGCAAAGGCGATCTTCTGGTAGCCGAACTTCCAGTTCCACTGGAAGGCGGTCACGTCGATGACGACCTCGGGGTTGGGGTCCTTGTGCATCATGCGTTCCTGCACGACGACGGTGAAGTAGAACAGCACCGAGATGATGAGGAACGGGATGACCGTCAGCGTCAGCTCGAGCGGCATGTTGTAGCCGAACTGGCGCGGCAACTCCGTGTCGGTCGCCTTCTTGCGGTGGAAGGCGCTGGTCCAGAAGATCAACCCCCAGACGATCGCACCCACGGCGAACGACGCAATCACGGAACCGATCCACAGCTCCCGATTGAGTTTTGCCTCAGGGGTGATGCCCGTTGGCCAGCCGAGTGCGAGGGCGTCAGACCAGCTGCAGCCGCTCAGCAGTAGCGCAGAGCCACCCAGGACAATAGACAACGCCACCACCCGGAACCCGCGAGGTGTCACGTTGGCGCCTCCTAGAAGTCGGTATTTCGCGACCGCGAGCGGTCATGATTCGAGCGAATACTACGCAGCGTAGACCACCCGGTTGCAACCCAGCGCAGCGACCGGCGATTCGCTCGGGTGCTGCGCTGGGCAACGCCTTCGATCAGACATACTGGCGCGGTGTGTGGACTGCTTGCCCTGGTGACCGACCCGTCCCGAGCCGACCAGGTCGAGGCGTCCCCCGGAACCGGATCTCAGCTGGTCAGCGCGGTCGCCGAGGCGGCCCATCTGATGCGCCACCGCGGGCCTGACGAGCCGGGAACCTGGCCCGATCCGGACGCCGAGAACCCCCACCCCGACGTGGTCCTCGGGTTCAACCGGCTGTCGATCATCGACATCGCCCACAGTCATCAGCCGCTGCGCTGGGGGCCAGCCGACGCCCCGGGGCGCTACCTGCTGGTCTTCAACGGCGAGATCTACAACTACCTGGAACTGCGCGAGCAGCTGCGCAGCGAGTTCGGTGCGCAATTTCACACCGACGGTGACAGCGAGGCCATCGTCGCGGCCTACCACCACTGGGGTGTCGACGCGCTGCACCGGCTGCGCGGCATGTTCGCGTTCGCGATCTGGGACACCGAGAAGCGCGAGCTGTTCTGTGCGCGTGACCCGTTCGGCATCAAGCCGCTGTTCATGGCGACGGGGCCGGGCGGCACCGCTGTGGGCAGCGAGAAGAAGTGCCTGCTGGCCCTGGCCGACCGCCTGGGCCTGGATCTCGGTATCGACCAGCGGGCCGTGCAGCACTACACGGTGCTGCAGTACGTGCCCGAGCCCGAGACGCTGCACCGCGGCGTCCGCAGGCTCGAATCGGGCAGCTACGCGCGCATCCGCCCGGGCGCCGCACCCGAGGTGACGCGGTACTTCGTGCCGAAGTTCACGGCGGTGAACTTCGCCGCGGGCAGCGAGCAGGCCCGCTACGACGAGATCACCGCGGCGCTGGAGGATTCGGTCGCCAAGCACATGCGCGCCGACGTGACCGTCGGGGCGTTCTTGTCCGGCGGTATCGATTCGACGGCGATCGCGGCGCTGGCGATGCGGCACAACCCCCGTCTGATCACGTTCACCACGGGCTTCGAGCGCGAGGGGTTCTCGGAGATCGATGTGGCCGTCGCGTCGGCCGAGGCGATCGGTGCGCGCCACGTCGCAAAGGTGGTCAGCCAGGCCGAGTTCGTCGAGGCGCTGCCGGAGATCGTCTGGTATCTCGACGAGCCGGTGGCCGACCCCGCGCTGGTGCCGCTGTTCTTCATCGCGCGCGAGGCCCGCAAGCACGTCAAGGTGGTGCTCTCGGGTGAGGGTGCCGACGAGTTGTTCGGCGGTTACACCATCTACCGCGAGCCGCTGTCGCTGCGACCGTTCGACTATCTCCCCCGCCCGTTGCGCAAGTCGCTGGGCAAGGCGTCCAAGCCGCTGCCGGAGGGCATGCGCGGCAAGAGCCTGCTGCACCGCGGTTCGCTGACGCTCGAAGAGCGCTACTACGGCAACGCGCGCAGCTTCTCCGACGACCAGTTGCGCGCCGTGTTGCCGCAGTTCCGCCAGGAGTGGACGCACACCGACGTGACCGCGCCGGTGTACGCGGCGTCGCAGGGCTGGGACCCGGTGGCGCGCATGCAGCACATCGACCTGTTCACATGGCTGCGCGGCGACATCCTGGTCAAGGCCGACAAGATGACGATGGCCAACTCGCTGGAACTGCGGGTGCCGTTCCTCGATCCCGAGGTGTTCGCGGTGGCTTCGCGTCTGCCGGTCGATCAGAAGATCACGCGGGCGACGACCAAGTACGCGCTGCGCCGCGCGCTGGAGCCGATCGTGCCCGCACATGTGTTGCACCGCGCCAAGCTGGGATTCCCGGTGCCGATTCGACACTGGCTGCGCTCCGGTGAGCTCATGGACTGGGCGTATGCGCTGATCGGCTCGTCAGGTGCCGGCGAGCACGTGGACCTGGCGGCCGTGCGCACGATGCTCGACGAGCACCGCAACGGCGTCAGCGATCACAGCCGCAGGCTGTGGACCGTGCTGGTCTTCATGCTGTGGCACGCGATCTTCGTCGAGCACAGCGTCACGCCGCAGATCAAGGAGCCGCATTACCCCGTGCAGCTGTAACCGCACGGGGACCGCGGGGCCTCAGGCGCTCAGCGCCTGCTCGATCTCGGTGCCTGCCTCGGCGCCGTAGGCCTCACTGAGGCGACGCACGGCGTCGGCGCGGTCCCACGTCCACTCCTGAGGTCCGGGCGCCTCCAGCACCAGCGTGGCCACCATCGACGCGAGTTGCGCCGAGCGCTCAAGGGACAGGCCCGCGCTGCGGCCGGTGAGGAAGCCGGCGCGGAACGCGTCGCCGATGCCGGTCGGATCCTCCTTGTGGGTCTCGGGAACGACGTCGACGTGCACGAAGGTGCCGTCGCGGCCCACGAGGTCGACGCCCTTCTCGCCCAGCGTGGTGACGCGCAGCTCGATCTGGCCCATCACCTCGGCCTCCGACCAGCCGGACTTCTGCAACAGCAGATCCCACTCGTAGTCGTTGGTGAACAGGTAGGTGGCGCCGTCGATGAGCCTGCGGATCTCCTCACCGGACAGGCGGGCCAGCTGCTGCGACGGGTCCGCGGCGAACGCCAGGCCCAGCTTGCGGCACTCCTCGGTGTGGCCGAACATCGCGTCGGGGTCGTTGGCGCCGACGATCACCAGGTCGGGCTTGCCGTGCGTGGCCACCACCTCGGCCAGCGAGATGTTGCGGGCCTCGGACATCGCGCCCGGGTAGAACGACGCGATCTGCGCCATGTCCTGGTCGGTGGTGCACACGAAGCGCGCGGTGTAGGCCGACTCGGAGACGAGCACGCTGTCGCAGTTCACGCCGTGCGTGGTGAGCCAGCCGCGGTAGTCGTCGAAGTCCTTGCCCACCGCGCCGACCAGCGCGACGTCGCCGCCGAGGACGCCGATCGCGTAGGCCATGTTGCCCGCGACGCCGCCGCGGTGGATGACCAGATCGTCGACCAGGAAGCTCAGCGAGACCTTCTGCAGATGGTCCGCCAGCAGCTGTTCGGAGAACTTGCCCGGGAACTTCATCAGATGGTCGGTCGCGATGGATCCGGTCACTGCAATGGTCACGAAGTGGCACCCTTCATTTGGTCACGTCGGCAGGTCGGCGCAGGTCGGCACAGCATTCAGGTCGCCGGGTCGTCGAGTCGCCCAGGTAAGGCTACCCGCGCCACCTGGCACGTTCAGCGCGCATTCACCTCGTACGTGCCCTGTTGTCCGTGCGCTAACCTGCGTATGACCGTATGCCCGGTCACCGTAGACGGGTGACCGACGTCCAGATCACCCGGGGAGCATTTTTGATGACTGGTTCCTACCAGTACCCCGAATCCGTTCCGCCGCAACAGTATCCGGAGCAGATTCCGTCCGCCTACCCCGGTATGCTGCCGCCGCCGGTGCCGTATCCGAAGCGGCGGCGCTGGCCGAAGATCCTCGCCGCGGTGCTCGCGGTCGCGGTGCTCGCCGGCGTGGTGGCCGCCGTGGTCCAAGTGACGCGCAGTTCGGGTTCGGAGCCCGGCGTGGTGACCGAGACGCAGGCGAAGGACGCGATCCAGGAGTATCTGTCGGCGCTGATCGACGCCGACGACGAGACCGTCGCCAAGCACACGATGTGTGGGCTGTTCGACGCGGTGCGTGACCGCAAGGCCGATCTGGCGGTGGCGAGTCTGGCGGGCGACACGTTCCGCAAGCAGTTCGGCCATGTCGAGGTGACCAGCATCGACAAGATCGTGCCGTGGTCGACGACGCAGGCTCAGGTGCTGTTCACGATGCGCGTGGCGCCGGCGAGGAGTTCGTCACGGGGGCAGCGTCCGCCCGCCGAGGAGCAGCAGGGTGTGGCTCAGCTGCTGGTCGACAAGACCGACGGCGGCGACGACGTGCTGGTGTGCTCGTACGTCCTACGCACAGGCGGCCAGTACTAAGCAGTACCGGCCGCCCGTCCGAAGTGATGTCAGGTGATCAGTTGAAGCTGTCGCCGCAGGCGCATGAGCCGGTGGCGTTGGGGTTGTCGATCGTGAAGCCCTGCTTCTCGATGGTGTCGACGAAGTCGATCGTCGCGCCCTGCACGTACGGCGCGCTCATCCGGTCGACGGTCAGCGTCACGCCGCCGAACTCAGCGGTGAGGTCCCCGTCGAGGGTGCGGTCGTCGAAGAACAGGTTGTAGCGCAGACCGGCGCAACCACCCGGCTGGACGGCGATGCGCAGCGCGAGGTCGTCGCGGCCCTCCTGGTCCAGCAGCGCCTTGGCCTTGGCGGCGGCAGCGTCCGTCAGGGTGACACCGTGGGTTTCGGTGGCGGTCGCGTCCTGAACAGTCATTGCTCTCCCTCAACATCTGGGCATCCGGCGGGGCGGATACCTGAGTTCATCGAAACGCGTGGATCGCCCGCGCGTTCACTATGTCAACGGTACCTCGTTCTGCGGCTATTCCCGACTCATCCACAGGCTGAGGCAAGGTTTAGTGGGTCAAGACGGGCTCGCGCCCGGCGGCGGACGCTTTGGGCCGAGGACGGCAGCATGCGCCGAGGGCAGTAACCTGGCTGGCGTGAAACTGCTGGGCCGAAAGAACAACGACGACGACAAGAACGTCGCGAGCGACGCTGCGGATTCCGCCGTGGACGAGCAGAACGGCCCGGCCGCCGAGGACCGCCCCCGCACCACCCCGCCCAAGGGCAGGCCGACACCCAAGCGCAGCGAGGCCGCCAAGCGCCGGGGCCCGGTCGCGCCGGCGCCGCTCACGGCGGCCGAGGCCCGTGCGCGCCGCAAGGAGATGCGCAAGACGCTCACCAAGGAGGAGCGCAAGGCCGAGAAGATCACCCGCCGCGCCGAGATGGCCGAGCGCCGCGAGCGCATGATGGCCGGCGAAGAGGCCTACCTGCTCCCCCGCGACCGTGGTCCGGTGCGCCGCTACGTGCGTGACATCGTCGACTCGCGCCGCAACATCCTCGGCCTGTTCATGCCCGCCGCTCTGGCGATGATCTTCTTCATGCTCGCGCTGCCGAACGTGCAGGCGCAGCAGGTGCTGTCCTACGCCATGCTGGCGCTGGTCGCGGTGATGGTGCTCGACGGCTTCTACCTGGGCCGCAAGGTCAACCGCATGGTCGACGCGAAGTTCCCCGACAACACCGAAAGTGGTTGGAAGCTGGGCTTTTACGCGTCGAGCCGGGCGTCGCAGCTGCGGCGGATGCGTGCCCCGCGCCCCATGGTCGAGCGCGGCGCCAAGATCGCCTGATGCCCGCGTCGAAGCACACCTGACATCGTGCGCGTGCTCGTGCTCGGCGGAATCCGGTCCGGGAAATCGCAGTGGGCGGAGTCCGTCGCGCAGCAACTCGCCGGCGAGGGTGAGCGGGCACGCGTGCGCTACGTCGCGACCGGTCCCGTACCCGAGGGTGACGCCGACTGGGCGACGCGCGTCGAGGCGCACCAGGTGCGCCGCCCCGCACACTGGCAGACCGTCGAGACCACCGACCTGCCCGCAACGCTGGCGGCCGCGCCGCACGTCGCGACGCTGGTCGACGACATCGGCGGGTGGCTGACGGCCACGATGGACCGCCGTGACGCGTGGGCCGGTCATCCGGTGACCGGCGACATCACCGCGCTGGTCGATGCGGTGGCCGCGTTCCCCGCACCCCTGGTCATGGTGAGCCCCGAGGTGGGCCTGACGGTCGTGCCCGCGACCGCGGCCGGGCGGCGGTTCGCCGACGAACTCGGCACGGTCAACCAACGCCTCGCCGCGGTGTGCGACCGCGTGGTGCTCGTGGTGGCAGGCCAGCCGGTAACCGTGAAGGAGCCGACATGACCGATACGCAGGTCACCTTCGACAGCGTCGTCGCCCCGGATGCCGATGCGGCCGCCGCGGCGCGCGACCGGCAGAAGCGCCTGACCAAACCGCCGGGCTCGCTCGGCCGCCTCGAGGAACTGTCGGTGTGGGTCGCGGCGTGCCAGGGCACGTGCCCGCCGCAGCCGCTGACGCGTCCCCGGATCGTGGTGTTCGCCGGTGACCACGGCGCCACGAAGTCCGGGGTGTCGGCGTTTCCCGCCGAGGTCACCGCGCAGATGGTGGCCAATTTCGACGCGGGCGGCGCGGCGATCAACGTGCTGGCCGACGCCGCGGGAGCCACGGTGCGCGTCGTCGACATCTGCGTCGACTGCGACGAACCGCTGTCCCCCGCGGTCGGCGCCCACAAGGTGCGCCGCGGTTCGGGCAACATCGCCGTCGAGGACGCGCTGAGTGCCGAGGAGGCCGCCGCCGCGGTCGACGCGGGCCGGCGCATCGCCGACGAGGAGGTCGACGCTGGTGCGGACCTGCTGATCCCAGGCGACATGGGCATCGGGAACACGACCGCCGCGACCACGCTGGTCGCGGCGCTCAGCGGTGCCGAACCGGTGGCCGTGGTCGGCCGTGGCACCGGTATCGACGACCAGGGCTGGATGCGCAAGACCAGCGCCGTGCGTGACGCGTTGTACCGCGCCCGCGGCGTCGTCGACGACCCGCTGGGGCTGCTGCGGGTGTGCGGCGGTGCCGATCTGGCGGCGATGGCCGGGTTCTGCGCGCAGGCCGCCGTGCGTCGCACGCCGGTGCTGCTCGACGGGCTCGTGGTGACGGCCGCCGCGCTGGTCGCCGACCGTCTCGCCCCCGGCGCGAGGGCCTGGTGGCAGGCCGGGCACAGGTCGACCGAACCCGCACACGCGCTCGCGCTCACGCAGTTGCAGCTCGAGCCGATC
The DNA here is from genome assembly GCF_001457595.1 of Mycolicibacterium smegmatis. Lineage (GTDB taxonomy): Bacteria > Actinomycetota > Actinomycetes > Mycobacteriales > Mycobacteriaceae > Mycobacterium > Mycobacterium smegmatis. The sequence goes on from NZ_LN831039.1 coordinate 4,359,881, forward strand.
GTGGATCTGCAGATGCGGTTGGGTGAGGGCACCGGCGCGGCCGTCGCGCTGCCCGTCGTGCGCGCCGCGGTCGCCACGCTCACGTCGATGGCAACGTTCGACGAGGCCGGCATCTCGGAATCGTGATCAGAGTCGTGAGGCGCTCGTGATCCGTTCAGTCGCAGGGGCTTTCGCGTTCGGCACGGTGCTGCCGGTCCGCGCCTCAACCGGGGTGGGTCGGGGCGCGCTCACCGCGCTGCCCCTTGTCGGCCTCGCGCTCGGCGCGCTGGCCGCGGCCGTGGTGTGGGCGGGCGGATGGGCCTTCGCGGCGGGCAGCCCCCTGCCGGGTGTGCTGGCGGTGGCGGTGCTGCTGCTCGCGACCCGTGGCCTGCACATCGACGGGTTCTGCGACACCGTCGACGGATTGGGCTGCTACGGCCCGCCCGAACGCGCCCTCGCGGTGATGCGCGACGGCTCCGCCGGACCGTTCGGCGTCGCCGCGGTGGTTGTCGTGATCGCGGTGCAGGCACTGACTTTCGCCGAGGCGGGTGTCCTCGCGGTCGTCACCGCGGTGGTGGCGGGCCGGGTCGCGGTGGTGGCCGCCTGCCGCCGTTCGGTGCCCGCGGCGGCGGGCAGCACACTGGGCGCCGCGGTCGCGGGCAGCCAACCGCATCTGGTGGTGGCGGGCTGGATCGTGGCGCTGGCCGCGCTGGCGGTCTTCGCCTGCCCGCGCCCGTGGCAGGGCCCGCTCGCTGTGCTGGTCGCGATCGGCTGCGCGCTGGCGCTGGTCGCGCACTGCGTGCGCCGGTTCGGCGGCATCACAGGGGACGTGCTGGGCGCCGCCGTCGAGGTGACGACGACGCTGGCAGCGCTGGGCCTGGCGATCGGCTAGTTCAGCCGGGCCATCCAGCCGTGGGTGTCGACGAACGTACCGCGCTGGATCCCGGTCAGGGTGTCGCGCAGCGCCATGGTGATCTCACCTGGTTGGCCGTCGGCGATGGTGAACTCGCCGTCGTGGTGCTTGACGTGCGACACCGGAGTGATGACCGCGGCCGTGCCGCACGCGAACACCTCGGTGATCTCGCCCGCGCCAGCCTTCTTCTGCCACTCGTCGACGTCGATCTTGCGCTCCTCGACCGCGAAGCCCGCATCGGTTGCCAACTGCAGCAACGAGTCCCGCGTGATGCCCGGCAGCAACGAACCGGACAGCTCCGGGGTGACCAGGCGTGCCGAGCCTCCGCTGCCGAACACGAAGAACAGGTTCATGCCGCCCATCTCTTCGACGTAGCGGCGCTCGATCGCGTCGAGCCACACAACCTGATCGCAGCCCATCTCCGCGGCCTGCGCCTGCGCCAGCAGCGACGCCGCGTAGTTGCCGCCGAACTTGGCCGCACCGGTACCGCCGGGAGAGGCCCGCACGTACTCGTGCGACAGCCACACGCTCACGGGCTTGATGCCGCCCTTGAAGTAGGCGCCCGCTGGTGAGGCGATCAGCAGGTAGCGGTACTCATTGGACGGGCGCACACCCAGGCCGGGCTCCGTGGCGATGACGAAGGGCCGCAGGTAGAGCGACTCTTCACCACCGGCGGGCGGCACCCACTTCTCGTCGACCGCGATCAACTGGCGCAGCGACTCGATGAACACCTCTTCGGGCAATTCGGGGATCGCGAGCCGGCGCGCCGAGGACTGCAGACGCGCCGCGTTGGCCTCGGGGCGGAACGACACGATGGAGCCGTCGGCCCAGCGGTAGGCCTTGAGACCCTCGAAGATCTCCTGGCCGTAGTGCAGCACGATGGCCGACGGATCCAGCTGGATCGGGCCGTACGGGATCACCTGCGCGTTGTGCCAGCCCTCGTCCACGGTGTAGTCGATCGACACCATGTGGTCGGTGTAGTACTTGCCGAAACCGGGGTTGGCGAGGATGGATTCGCGTACCGCATCGGTCGCCGGATTCGTGTTGGCAGAAACCGTGAACTCGAGCGGACCGCTATTCATAACGGCGATTGTATCGCCTGCATGCCAGCCATTTTTGCCAGGCGTGGATCTACCGCGTGCTGGGTGTGACGAACGGCGGTTTGACGACCTCGCACTCGACCGCCCGGCCGCGCACGTCGACCGTGACGCGGGCACCGTCGGCGATGTCGTGTTCGGTGTCGATCAGCGCCAGCGCGATGCCCACCTTCAGCGTCGGCGAGAACGTGCCCGACGTGGTGACGCCGACGCGGGTGTCCCCGTCGAGCACCGCGAGGTCGGCGCGCAGCACACCGCGGCCCAGCGCCTTGAGACCGCGCAGCACGCGCTTGGGGCCCTGCGCCTTCTCGGCGAGCAGCGCGTCGCGCCCCCAGAACGCGTCCTTCTTCCAGCCGACCGCCCAACCGCAGCGCGCCTGCAGCGGTGAGATGTCCAGCGAGAGTTCGTGGCCGTGCAGCGGGTAACCCATCTCGGTGCGCAGCGTGTCGCGGGCGCCCAGACCTGCGGGTTCGCCACCCGCGGCGCGCATGGCAGCGACCAGCGCGTCGAACACCACCCCGGCACGGTCCCACGCGGGCAGCAGTTCGTAGCCGTGCTCACCGGTGTACCCGGTGCGGCACACGCGCACGAACACGCCTTCGAACTCGGCGTCGGCGTAGCCCATGTAGTCCATGTCGGTGGGCAGGCCGAGCTTGTCGAGCACCTCGGCGGACTTGGGGCCCTGTACCGCCAGCACGGCGTACGAACGGTGCTCGTTGGTGATGGTCAGCCCGTCGGGTGCATGGCGCTGCAGTTCCTCGACCACGGTGGCGGTGTTGGCGGCGTTGGGCACCAGGAAGATCTCGTCGTCGGAGACGTAGTAGGCGATCAGGTCGTCGATCACCCCGCCGGATTCGGTGCAGCACAACGTGTACTGCGCCTTGCCTGGCCCGATCTTGCCGAGGTCGTTGGTCAGCGCGGAGTTGACGTAGGCCGCCGCGCCGGGCCCCTTGACCAGCGCCTTGCCGAGGTGGCTGACGTCGAACAGGCCCACGGTGCTGCGGGTCGCGTTGTGTTCGGTGACCGTGCCCGCATAGGAGACCGGCATCAGCCAGCCACCGAATTCGGCGAAGCTGGCTCCCAGCTCGCGGTGGCGGTCTTCCAACGGTCCTTGCAGCAGCTCGTCACTCACCACACCACCTTATCGATCGGGCCCGCCCGCACGGGCCTGACTGTCACACTCGACGCGTGGTCGATTTCGATGCGCTCGAAGCCGCCGGGATCGCCGATGCCCGCAGGCGTGCCGGGCTCATCTCCTACCTCGACCGGCTGGGTTTCACGGCCGAGGAGATGGTCGACGCCGAGCGCCGCGGCCGGTTGTTCGGGCTGGCCGGTGACCGGCTGCAGGCCTCGGGGCCTGCGATCCACAGTCTTGCGAGCGCGGCCGACGAACTCGGGTTGCCCGTCGCCGACGTCGAACGCGCGTGGGCCGCACTGGGCCTCACGGTCGCCGGGGTCGACGTGCCCGCCCTGAGCGGGGCCGACGTGGAGGGCCTGCGGACCTGGTCGGAGATGCGCGCGGTGCTCGGCGACGAGGCCGCCACCGGGTTGTTGCGGGTCATCGGCTCGGCGCTGGCCCGCATCTCGGAGGCCGAGTCGTCGATGCTGCGCGCGAGCTCGCCAGACATCATGATCGACCAGACCCACGACGAGCTCGCCACCGCGCAGGCCTACCGCACCGCGGCGGCGTACATCCCGCGGATCGGGGCGTTGATGGACGCCGCGCACCGCCATCACCTGATGAGCACGCGGACCTACTTCGAGCATGTCATCCGCGCGGGTTCGGAGACTGTCGAGTGCGGTGTCGGCTTCGCCGACCTGTCGGACTTCACCGCGTTGACGCAGATGCTCACCACGGTCGAGTTGACCGATCTGCTCAACGAATTCAGTTCCGCGGCATCAGATGTCGTACACGCCGCGGGTGGCCGCGTGGTGAAGTTCATCGGCGACGCGGTGATGTGGGTGGCCACCACACCGCACCTTCTGGCCCTCGCGGCGGTCGACCTGGTGGAGCACCCCAAGGCCAGGCAGGCGCACGTGCGGGTGCGAGCGGGGCTCGATTTCGGTGCGGTACTCGCGATCAACGGCGACTACTTCGGCAACTCGGTGAACCTGGCCGCGCGGCTGGTGCAGGCCGCAGAGCCGGGACAGGTGCTGGTGTCGGCCGCCCTGCGCGAGGCGCTGGGAGACTGGCCGGCCACCGGACCGCGGGAGTTGAAGCTGAAGGGTTTCGATCGACCGATCCCCGCCTTCGCGCTCACTCCCAGGGAGTCTGGCTAGGGTTGTGCGGGTGAGCAACGCACCCGGTTACCAGGCCCCCACCGTCACCGTCAGCTCGTCGTTGCCCCGCAGGGGCGTCGCCGAGGCAGTTCTGGTGGTCGGCGTCGTCAGCAACGACTCGAACAACAAGAGGTCGGACACCGATTCCGCGCCGAAGCTGCTGACACCCGCGCCCTTCTTCGACGCCACCGTCGTCACCGCGATCGAATCGGGCCTGCGGGCCCTCGGCGCGACCGGCGGCGAAGGGCAGACCCACCGGCTGGTCGTCGACGCATTGCCGGTCGGCAGTGTGCTCGCGGTGGGCCTCGGCAAGGATCGCGACGAGTGGCCCGCCGACGTGATCCGCCGCGCGGCGGGCAACGCGGCCCGCGCGCTCGACGGCAAGGTCGCCACGGTCATCACGACGTTGTCGGCGTCCGGCCCGCAGGCCCTCTCGGCCGCCGTCGAGGGTCTGATCCTCGGCGCCTACCGGTTCAGCGACTTCCGCAGCGAGAAGACCGCGCCCAAGGGGCCCGGGCTGACCGCGATCACCGTGCTGGCGCACGACACCAAGGCGCCGACCAAGGCCGAAGCGCAGCGCGGCGTCGACATCGCGACTGCGGTGGCCACTGCTCGTGACTTCGTCAACACCCCGCCCAGCCACCTGTTCCCCGATGAATTCGCCAAGCGCGCAAAGGCTTTCGGCGAGTCGGTCGGCCTCAAGGTCGAGGTTCTCGACGACAAGGCGCTGGAGAAGGCCGGGTACGGCGGCATCATCGGCGTCGGCAAGGGTTCGTCGCGACCGCCGCGCCTGGTGCGGCTGAGCCACCTCGGCGCCAAGCGCAAGGGCAAGCGCGTCGCGCTCGTGGGCAAGGGCATCACGTTCGACACCGGCGGCATCTCGATCAAGCCCGCAGCCAACATGCACCACATGACGTCCGACATGGGTGGTGCGGCCGCGGTCATCGCGACCGTGGCGCTCGCCGCGGTGCGCCAGTTGCCGATCGACGTGATCGCGACCGTGCCGATGGCCGAGAACATGCCGTCGGCGACCGCGCAGCGGCCCGGCGACGTGCTGACCCAGTACGGCGGTATCACCGTGGAGGTGCTCAACACCGACGCCGAGGGCCGGCTGATCCTGGCCGACGCGATCGTGCGGGCCTGCGAGGACAACCCCGACTACCTGATCGAGACCTCGACGCTGACCGGCGCGCAGACCGTGGCACTCGGCGCGCGCACCCCCGGTGTGATGGGCAGCGACGAGTTCCGCGACCGCGTCGCGAAGCTGTCGCAGGACGTCGGCGAGAACGGTTGGCCCATGCCGCTTCCCGAGGAACTGCGCGACGACCTCAAGTCCACGGTCGCCGACCTGGCCAACGTCAGCGGATCGCGTTTCGCCGGAATGCTGGTGGCGGGCACCTACCTTCGCGAGTTCGTCGCCGAGGGTGTGCAGTGGGCCCACATCGACGTCGCGGCGCCCGCGTACAACACCGGCGGGCCGTGGGGCTACACGCCCAAGGGCGGAACGGGTGTGCCTGCGCGCACGATGTTCGCCGTGCTGGAGGACATCGCGGCGAACGGCTAGAGCACCTGGGAGCGGGCCGCGCGGCGCAGCGCGGCCGGGAACAGGCGTGAGACCCCGTAGGCCACATAGGCTTCCGGGGTCACCGGCCGCAGCGCCTGGTTGCGCGACACCGCGGAGGTGACGGCCTTGGCGACCTTCTCGGGCCCGTAGCGGCGGGCCTGGAAGGTCTTCTTGACCTGGGCCCGCCGCGCCTCGACCTGCCCCGCCTTGTGCGCGGGCACGTCGAACCGTGTGGTGTCGACGATCCCGGTGTCGATCATGCCCGGGCACAGTGTGGTGACGCCGATCCCGGCGTGGGCGAGTTCGGCGCGCAGGCAGTCGGAGAACATGAAGACCGCGGCCTTGCTCGTGGCGTAGGCGTTCATCGACCCGGCGGGTGAGTAGGCCGCCATGGACGCGACGTTGACGATGTGTCCGCCTGTGCCCTGCTCGACCAGGCGGCGCCCGAAGGCGCGGCAGCAGTTGACCACCCCGCCGAAGTTGACCTCGAGCACCCGCTCGTACTGGTCGGCCGGGGTGTCCAGGAAATTACCCGCATGCCCGATGCCCGCGTTGTTGACCACGATGTCGGGCACGCCGTGCGTCGCGCACACGTCGTCGACGAACCGCTGCACGGCATCGGGATCGGCGACGTCGAGACCGTAGGCGTGGGCCACCCCGCCGGCCTCGTCGATCGCGGTCGCCGTGGCTTTCGCCCCGGCCTCGTCGATGTCGCTGACCACGATCTCGGCGCCCAGCCTGGCGAACTCCAGCGCCGTGGCACGTCCGATGCCGCTCGCGGCACCTGTCACCGATACGAGCGTGTCGCTGAAAGCCTTTCGCGGCCTGGCCACCTCGGCCCGGCGCAGGGCGCGGGCCGGTGGCGCGCCTTCCATGTGGTCGACGAACTCGCCGACGGCCTGCGCGATGGCGCGCGGGTGCGAGAACGGCGCCCAGTGCCCGGCGTCGAGGTCACGGCGCCACAGCAGCGGCACCCACTTGGACTCGTCGCGGTAGCCCTCGCCACGCACCACGGGATCCTTGCGGTTGCAGATCAACTGCACGGGCACCTGCACGTAGTGGTCGCGGCGCACGTGGGTGAACGAGCGGATCGCGTTGGCGCGGTAGATCTTCAGCGAGTTCGCGGCGTCGATGTCGAGGTTCTCGGACTGGAATTTGGGTCCGGGTGTGTCGATGGCCTGCAGGCGGCGCGCCGCCCCGCGGCGCATCAGCGCGGGCGCGAGCACGGGGATCGAGAACGGGATCCAGTAGCTGAACCGCGAAGCCAGGTTGACGGCCCTGGCGAACTGGACGGGGCGGTACGGCCGGGCCAGGCCGCGTCGCACGTAGGCGCCGTAATGGTCGGTGCTGGGCCCCGACACCGACGTGAACGACACCATGCGTGCCGCCGATCCCTGCCGGCTCAGGTACTCCCAAATCCCCACCGAGCCCCAGTCGTGGGCGAGCACGTGCACGGGCGCGTCGGGGCTCACCGCGTCGATCACGGCCGAGAAGTCGTCGGCGAAGCGTTCCATCGTGTATGCCGACGTCGCCTTGGGCACGTCGGAGGCGCCCGCGCCACGGTTGTCGTAGCGCACGATGCGGTACCGGTCCCCCAGCTCACGCACGACGCCGTCCCACAACACGTGCGAGTCAGGCCAGCCGTGGGCCATCACGATGGTGGGCCGCTCGGGGTCGCCCTGCTGGTAGACCGCGATGCGCGTGCCGTCCTGGCTGGTGACGAAGGTGTGCATGTTGCCCCCTGCATGACGCCGATGAATGCCGAGACGACAGTATCCAATACCGCCGGTACCGGGTAGAGGTGGCGCTAGCTTTCTTCCAGTTCGCGCCGCATGGCGCGTTTGCGTTCGATGCGGCGGCGCGCGTCGTGGTCACGCATGCGCTGCGGGTAGCCGGTCTTCTGGACGTCGTAGACCGGGATCTTCAGCCGGTCGGCGAGCCTGCGGGCTCCGCGCTCTCCCCCGGCGCGCCGCCTGGTCCATTCTCCGTCGGCCGCGACGAGCACCACAGTGACATCGGTGACGGTGGTCCTGGGTTCCACGTACGCCTCGACCCCGGTGTGCTCAGCCACCCATCTCTGCATGTACTGGAGGTCGGCCGCGGGGTCGCCCGCACGCACCGATCCTCCGCGGCGGAATCTGTCGAACCATCCCAACCGACCGGTCTCCTCACTGCGTTGGCCCCGTTTTCGATAGTGCCAGAGCTTTTCTGTGGCCTGGGTAACCCTGAGTTCGTACGAACGGCGGACCAATGACAGGATGGTCCTGACATTCCAGTTAGGTGCCGTACCCGGTGCACCTGACTGTGGTAAGCCAGAGTTCGAGTCGTCAAAAGTGACCGTCCGAGGGAGTCAACACACATGGCCATCTCCGTCCAGATGCCCGCACTAGGTGAGAGTGTCACAGAGGGGACGGTGACCCGCTGGCTCAAGCAGGAGGGCGACACCGTCGAACTCGACGAGCCACTGCTCGAGGTGTCCACCGACAAGGTCGACACCGAGATCCCCTCCCCGGCCGCCGGTGTGTTGACGAAGATCGTCGCGCAGGAGGACGACACCGTGGAGATCGGTGGCGAACTCGCGGTGATCGGCGAGGCCGGCGAGGCATCCGCCGAGGCACCCTCTGAAGACTCCGCCCCGGCTCCCGAGCCTGAGCCCGAACCCGAGCCCCAGCAGACCCAGCCGACCGCGGCCCCGGCGGAATCCGTCGAGTCCGCGCCTGCCGAATCGTCGGCCCCGTCGCAGGGCGGCGGGTCGGCCACCCCGATCCTGATGCCCGAGTTGGGCGAGTCGGTCACCGAGGGCACCGTGACCCGCTGGCTGAAGAACGTCGGCGACAAGGTCGAGGTCGACGAGCCGATCGTCGAGGTGTCCACCGACAAGGTCGACACCGAGATCCCGTCACCGGTGGCGGGCACGCTGCTGTCGATCACCGCCAACGAGGACGACGTCGTCGAGGTCGGCGGCGAGCTGGCGAAGATCGGCGACGCCGGCGCGGCGGCCGAGCCGAAGCCCGAGCCGAAACCCGAGCCCAAGGCCGAGCCGAAGCCCGAACCCAAGCCGGAACCTAAGCCCGAGCCCAAGGCCGAACCCAAGCCGGAACCGAAGCCCGAACCCAAGCCTGAGCCCAAGGCCGAGCCCGCCCCCGCGGCGAGCTCCGACGGTTCCCCCTATGTCACTCCGCTGGTGCGGAAGTTGGCCGCGGAGAACGGGATCGACCTCTCCACGGTCAAGGGCACCGGTGTCGGTGGCCGCATCCGCAAGCAGGACGTGCTCGCGGCCGCCGAGAAGGCCAAGGAGGCCAAGCAGGCTCCGGCAGCCTCCCCCGCCGCGGCGGCGCCCGCGGCCCCGGCTGCCGCATCGGCCACGCCTGCCCCGGCGCTCGCACACCTGCGCGGCACCACGCAGAAGGCGAACCGGATCCGTCAGATCACCGCGAAGAAGACGCGTGAGTCGCTGCAGGCCACCGCGCAGCTGACGCAGACCCACGAGGTCGACATGACCAAGATCGTGGCGCTGCGGGCCCGCGCCAAGGCCGAGTTCGCCGAGCGCGAAGGCGTCAACCTCACGTTCCTGCCGTTCATCGCGCGTGCGGTGATCGACGCGTTGAAGATCCACCCCAACGTCAACGCCAGCTACAACGAGGACACCAAGGAGATCACCTACTACGACGCCGAGCACCTCGGCTTCGCGGTGGACACCGACCAGGGTCTGCTGTCGCCGGTGATCCACAACGCCGGTGACCTCTCGCTGGGCGGCCTGGCGCGCGCGATCGCCGATATCGCCGCCCGCGCCCGGTCGGGCAACCTCAAGCCCGATGAGCTGGCCGGTGGCACCTTCACGATCACCAACATCGGCAGCCAGGGCGCGCTGTTCGACACCCCGATCCTGGTTCCGCCGCAGGCGGCGATGCTGGGCACGGGTGCCATCGTCAAGCGGCCGCGCGTGATCGTCGACGAGTACGGCAACGAGTCGATCGGTGTCCGGTCGGTGTGCTACCTGCCGCTCACCTACGACCACCGCCTGATCGACGGCGCCGACGCCGGACGGTTCCTGACCACGATCAAGCGCAGGCTCGAAGAGGGCGCGTTCGAGGCCGACCTGGGTTTGTGAACCGGCCCCGGCCGGGGGGAGCTTGCAGGGGATTAGGAGGGGTTGAGGCAACGTGGCCGACGCCGTCATCGCGATCGCGGGGTCCTCTGGCCTGATCGGTTCGGCGCTGACGTCGGCGCTGCGTGCCGACGGTCACCGCGTGCTGCGCCTCGTGCGCAGGGCCCCGTCCAACCCCGACGAGCTGTTCTGGAACCCCGACACAGGTGAGTTCGACGCCACCGCGCTGCACGGCGTGGACGTCGTGGTGAACCTGTGCGGGGTCAACCTGGGCGACAAACGCTGGTCGGGCGCGTTCAAGCAGAGCCTGCGGGACAGCCGCATCGGACCCACCGAGGTGCTGTCGGCCGCGGTGGCCGACGCCGGCGTGCCGGTGCTGATCAACGCCAGCGCCGTGGGTTTCTACGGCGACACGCGTGACCGGATCACCGACGAGTCGGCCCCTGCGGGCCAGGGCTTCCTGGCCACGCTGTGCCAGGACTGGGAGGCCGCCACCGCGCAGGCCGTCGCGGCGGGCACTCGCGTGGTGCTGCTGCGCACGGGTCTGGTGCTGGCGCGCTCGGGCGGCCTGATCGGCCGGCTCAAGCCGCTGTTCTCGTTCGGGCTCGGCGCACGTCTGGGCAACGGCCGCCAGTACATGCCGTGGATCAGCCTGGAGGACCACATCCGCGCCGTGCGGTTCACGATGGACAACGACACGATGTCCGGCCCGGTGAACGTCACCGGGCCGGCCCCGGTCACCAACGCCGAGTTCACCTCGGTACTTGGCCGCACACTGGGCCGCCCGACGCCGTTGTTCGTACCCGCGGTGGCGCTGCGCACGCTGCTGGGCGAGTTCGCCGACGAAGGCCTGCTCGCCGGGCAGCGGGCGATCCCGGCGGCCCTGGAGAACAAGGGATTCGAATTCCACCACAAGACAGTGCGTGAGGCGCTCGCCCACGTCACCGCACCCAAGGAGCCCTGACGAGTACCGTCGATCCCGTGACATCGATCCGTTCGGCCAGCACGCCGGTCGAGGTGCGCCGCCTCGGCACGCTCGACTACACCTCCGCGTGGCAGCTGCAACGCGAGACCGCCGACGCCAGGGTGGCGGGCGGCCCCGACACCCTGCTGCTGCTGGAGCATCCGCCGGTCTACACCGCGGGTAAACGCACCGAACCGCACGAGCGTCCGCTCGACGGGACGCCCGTGGTGGACACCGACCGCGGCGGCAAGATCACCTGGCATGGCCCCGGCCAGCTGGTCGGCTACCCCATCATCGGGCTCACCGAGCCGCTGGACGTCGTGAACTTCGTTCGGCGCCTTGAAGAATCACTCATCACGGTGTGCGCCGAGCTCGGGCTGCACACCGAACGCGTCGAGGGGCGCTCGGGCGTGTGGGTGCCTGCCGACGACCTGCGGCCCGCGCGCAAGATCGGCGCGATCGGCATCCGCGTCTCGCGCGCGACGACGCTGCACGGGTTCGCGCTCAACTGCGACTGCGACCTGTCGGCGTTCTCCTCGATCATCCCGTGCGGCATCACCGACGCCGGGGTGACGTCCTTGACCGCGGAACTCGGCCGCCGCGTCACCGTCGACGAGGTCGCCGACCGGGTCGCCGCCGCGGTGTGCGACGCACTCGACGGCCGTTTGCCGGTCGGCCACCACGAAACCCTGAACGTAGGATGAATCTGTGACTGTCGTGCCAGAGGGACGCAAGCTGCTGCGACTGGAGGTCCGCAACGCGCAGACCCCCATCGAGCGCAAGCCACCGTGGATCAAGACCCGCGCCAAGATGGGCCCGGAGTACACCGAGCTCAAGGGTCTGGTGCGGCGCGAGGGTCTGCACACGGTCTGTGAAGAGGCCGGCTGCCCCAACATCTTCGAATGCTGGGAGGACCGCGAGGCCACGTTCCTCATCGGCGGTGAACAGTGCACGCGGCGTTGTGACTTCTGCCAGATCGACACCGGCAAGCCGGCCGACCTGGACCGTGACGAACCGCGCCGGGTCGCCGAGAGCGTGCAGGCCATGGGTCTGCGGTACTCGACGGTCACGGGCGTGGCGCGCGACGACCTGCCCGACGGCGGCGCCTGGTTGTACGCCGAGACTGTGCGCTTCATCAAGCGTCTCAACCCCAACACGGGCGTCGAACTTCTGATCCCCGACTTCAACGGCAACCCCGAGCAGCTCGAGGAAGTTTTCGAGTCGCGTCCGGAAGTGTTGGCGCACAACGTCGAAACGGTGCCGCGCATCTTCAAGCGGATTCGCCCGGCGTTCCGTTACGACCGTAGCCTCGCGGTGATCACCGCGGCCCGCAACTTCGGTCTGGTCACCAAGTCCAACCTGATCCTCGGCATGGGCGAGACCATCGACGAGGTGCGCACCGCGCTGCGTGACCTGCACGACGCCGGCTGCGACATCATCACCATCACGCAGTACCTGCGCCCGTCGCCGCGCCACCACCCCGTGGAGCGGTGGGTGCACCCCGACGAATTCGTCGAGCTCTCGGCCTATGCCGAGGGTCTCGGATTCGCCGGAGTGTTGGCCGGGCCACTCGTGCGGTCGTCCTACCGCGCGGGCAAGCTCTACGCACAGGCCGCACGGGTGCGATTCGCAGATCAGCCCCCCGTATCCTGAAGTAATGGCGAAGACGCGCAACACCGCTGAGACGAAAGCTGCGAAGGCCGCGGCGAAGGCAGCCCGCAAGGAGGCCTCCAAGCAGCGCCGCAGCCAGTTGTGGCAGGCGTTCCAGATCCAGCGCAAAGAAGACAAGCGGCTCGTGCCGTACATGGCGGGCGCTTTTGTGCTGATCGTCGCGATCGCGGTGGTCGCAGGCCTGCTCATCGGCGGTTTCACGAAGTTCACACTGATCCCGCTCGGCGTGGTGCTCGGCGCGCTGGTCGCGTTCATCATCTTCGGCCGGCGCGCGCAGAAGTCCGTGTACCGCAAGGCCGAGGGTCAGACCGGCGCCGCGGCCTGGGCGCTGGACAACCTGCGCGGCAAGTGGCGCGTGACGCCGGGCGTCGCGGCCACCGGCCACTTCGACGCCGTGCACCGCGTCATCGGCAGGCCCGGTGTGATCTTCGTCGGCGAGGGCGCCCCCAACCGGGTCAAGCCGCTGCTCGCGCAGGAGAAGAAGCGCACCGCGCGCCTGGTCGGCGAGACCCCGATCTACGACATCATCGTCGGCAACGGCGAGGGTGAGGTGCCGCTGGCCAAACTGGAGCGCCACCTCAACAAGCTGCCCGCCAACATAACCGTCAAGCAGATGGACGCGATCGAGTCGCGGCTGGCCGCGCTGGGCACCAAGGTCGGTCCGGCCGCGGTCCCGAAGGGTCCGCTGCCGCAGGCCGCCAAGATGCGCGGGGTGCAGCGCACGGCGCGTCGTCGCTGAGTTCAGCGGTTGACGTAACCGACAATCTGTCGGGTGTGTACCGCATGCGAGTGGGCGCCCCACTTCACCCGGCCCGACGCGGACGGGCCAGCACCCACGCGTAAACCCCCGCGGCGCTCCCCCGAGGCCACCGCGCACCGGACCGGCAGCGCCGACGCTCCGGCCGACTTCGTCTTCACCAACGGGCGCGTCCACACCGTGGCAGGCCCGTCGCCATGGGCCGAGGCTGTCGCAATTCGCGGCAACACCATCACGCATGTCGGGCGCACTGCCGAGGTGCTCAGCGCCGCCGGACCGCGCACGCGCGTCATCGACCTCGGCGGCAGGCTGCTCATGCCGGGCTTCGTCGAAGGCCATACCCATCCGATGCTCGGCGCCTTCCTGAGCCACGGCGTCGACCTGCAGGTGCCCACCAAGGACGATGCGCTCGCGGCCATCGCAGCCCACGCCGAGCAGCACCCCGAGGGTGTCGTGCGCGGCTTCGGCTGGCGTGTGGACATGTTCGGGCCCGACGGTCCGTCACGTGCCGATCTGGACCGGGTGCTGCCCGACCGCCCCGGTTTGTTCTTCGCGATCGACGCGCACAGCATGTGGGCCAACACCGCGGCACTGCAGATGGCCGGCATCGACCGGGACACCCCTGATCCGGTCCCCGGGTTCAGTTACTTCCAGCGCGATGCCGACGGCGAGCCGACGGGCTACGTGCTGGAGGTCAACGCGGTGCTGGGGCTGGTCGACGCCGTCGAACCGATCTCGGCACCGGGCATGCGTCGCATGCTCGAAGGGTGGCTGCCTGCGGCGGCCGCGGCGGGCATCACCACGGTCTTCGACGCCGGGGTGCCGCCGGTGGGCGGTGATCAGGCCGCGATGATCGCGCTCTACGCCGATCTCGACGAGGCCGGCGCGCTGCCGTTCCGGGTCGTGGCGTCGTACGCGATCAAGTCGCCGCCGCCCGGCGGGCGCTTCGAGGACGTCCTGGCGCAGTTCCGGGCCGCCCGCGACAGCGTCGGCACGGACCTGGTGAACGTCGATGTCCTCAAGATCGTCGGCGACGGGACGCAGGGCGGTTACACGGCGTGGCTGATCGAACCGTACGCCGACAGGCCGGACTCCACGGGCAGCTCACCGTTCACCGAGGAGCAGTGGCACGAGATGATCGGCCTGTTCGACGCGGCAGGCGTAAACGTGCACGTCCACGCGTGCGGTGAGTGCACTGCGCGCGTGGCGCTCGACGCCATCGAGCGCGCGGTCGCGGTCAATGGGCCACGCGACCGCCGGCACACCATCGCCCACCTGGTGTTCGTCGACGACGCCGACGCGGCCCGGTTCGCCGAACTCGGCGTCGTCGCGCAGTTCTCGGCAAACTGGTTCTCCGCCGACCCCGACACCGTGCAGAACATGGCCGCGCGCTACGGATCGCCCCGCAAGGACCACCTCTACCGCGCGCGGGACATCCTGCGGGCCGGTGGCCGCATCTCGCTGGGCACCGACTGGCCCGCCGCCGGATACTTCTCCACTCACAAGCCGCTCGACGCCATCGAGATCGCGGTCACGCGCCAACTGATCGGCGATGCGCACGCGCCGGTGCTCTCCCCCGCCGACCAGCGGTTGTCGGTGGCCGAGGCCGTGCACGCCAACACCCTCGGGGCGGCCTACCAGCTACGGCTCGACGACGTCGTCGGTTCGGTCGAAGTGGGCAAGCGCGCGGATCTCATCGTGCTCGACACCGACATCTTCAAGATCGATCCGCACGACATCCACACCGCCGAGGTCGTCCTGACCATGATGGACGGCCGGATTCGGCACGATACGTCGCGCGTCAGCGACGCAGCACCGCGGTGAAGCTCGCGCGGTCGTGCAGGCCGCGCAGGTCGCTGTCGGACACCAGCGGCGGGATGAGCAGCGCGATCAGCAGCACGCGGATGAACGCGCGGACTATGCCGATGCCGTCTCGCCCGTCGGCGGGCACCACCACGAGGCCCAGCACGTACTGCCCGGGCGTGAACGAGAACAACCGCACCGCGAGCGTGCCGATCACCATCCAGATCACCAGCACCGCGGTGGACAGCAGCGGGAACGAGATCACGCCGAACGTCATCAGCAGCGCGGCCAGCCCGTACGCGATCAACCAGTCCACGATCAGTGCGCCGAGGCGCCGGCCCGTCCGCGCGATCGATCCGGGGCCGTCCTCGGGCAATCCCAACCGCTCACCTGGGTACTTGCCTCTGCGATCGTTGCCATCGGATCCGTCGCCGGCATCGAACGGACCGGGACCGGATAGCCAGGATCCCAACCGGGAGCCGTTTGTGCGGGCCATGATGTCAGGATAGGCGCGTGCGGATGTCCGGCCGCCGGGTGCCACGTCGCGACGCGGTTCACACCGATGTGTGCTGGAGTTCACCGGCGGACACGCTCAAACCGATTGCGTAACGTCGGCGCAACATCGGGTTGACGACTGCGCAACATCGTGTCCTTAGCGTCAACGCGCGGGTTACCAGTAAAGGAGAACACTCAGTGGCAGAAAAGACGTCCGACGACATCTTCAAGCTGATCAAGGACGAAAACGTCGAGTACGTCGACATTCGCTTCTGTGATCTGCCCGGCGTCGTCCAGCACTTCTCGATCCCGGCGTCGGCGTTCGATGAAAGCGTCTTCGAGGACGGGCTTGCATTCGACGGCTCTTCGGTGCGTGGGTTCCAGTCGATCCACGAATCCGACATGATGCTGCTGCCCGATCCCAACACCGCGCGCATCGACCCGTTCCGGGCGGCGAAGACGCTCAACATGAACTTCTTCGTCCACGATCCGTTCACGCGCGAGGCGTACTCCCGCGACCCCCGCAACGTCGCCCGCAAGGCCGAGAACTACCTGGCCAGCACCGGCATCGCCGACACCGCGTTCTTCGGCGCCGAGGCCGAGTTCTACATCTTCGACTCGGTGAGCTTCGACTCCAAGATCAACGGCACGTTCTACGAGGTCGACTCGGAGTCGGGCTGGTGGAACACCGGTGAGCCCTTCGAGTCCGACGGCAGCGCCAACCGTGGCTACAAGGTCCGTCCCAAGGGCGGCTACTTCCCCGTCGCGCCCTACGACCACTACGTCGACCTGCGCGACCAGATGGCCACCAACCTGCAGAACGCCGGCTTCACCCTCGAACGCGGTCACCACGAGGTGGGCACCGCCGGTCAGGCCGAGATCAACTACAAGTTCAACACGCTGCTGGCCGCGGCCGACGATGTGCTGCTGTTCAAGTACATCATCAAGAACACCGCATGGCAGGCCGGCAAGACCGTCACCTTCATGCCGAAGCCGCTGTTCGGCGACAACGGTTCGGGCATGCACGCCCACCAGTCGCTGTGGAAGGACGGCCAGCCGCTGTTCCACGACGAGTCCGGTTACGCCGGTCTGTCGGACATCGCCCGTCACTACATCGGCGGCATCCTGCACCACGCGCCGTCGCTGCTGGCGTTCACCAACCCGACGGTGAACTCCTACAAGCGTCTGGTGCCCGGCTACGAGGCCCCGATCAACCTGGTGTACAGCCAGCGCAACCGCTCGGCGTGCGTGCGTATCCCGATCACCGGCAACAACCCGAAGGCCAAGCGCCTCGAGTTCCGTTGCCCGGACAGCTCGGGCAACCCGTACCTGGCGTTCGCGGCCATGCTCATGGCGGGCATCGACGGCATCAAGAAGAAGATCGAGCCGCTGCAGCCGGTCGACAAGGACCTCTACGAGCTGCCGCCGGACGAGGCCGCCGCGATCCCGCAGGCGCCCACCTCGCTCTCCGCGGTGATCGACAAGCTCGAAGAGGATCACGAATACCTCACCGAGGGTGGCGTGTTCACCGAGGATCTGATCGAGACCTGGATCTCCTACAAGCGTGAGAACGAGATCATGCCGATCCAGATCCGTCCTCACCCGTACGAGTTCTCGCTCTACTACGACGTGTAAGTCGGCTCGCCGACGCGACGTGTAAGTCGGCTCGCCGACGCGACGTGTAAGTCGGCTCGCCGACGCGACGTGTAAGTCGACGTAGACACAAAAAGGCCGGGCGCATTGCGCGCCCGGCCTTTTGCGTAGCGCCGAGTTCTGCACCAGGGCTGCGATCTCGGCGCGCGCACAACCCTGGTGCAGTAATCGACGCCCCCGCACGGGACAATGACATTCATGCGGGTTCTGGTTCAGCGGGTGTCACGCGCGCAGGTCACGGTCGACGGTGAGGTGGTCGGTGCGATCGACCCGCAGCCACAAGGGCTTTTGGCCCTCGTCGGTGTCACGCATGACGACGACGCCGCCAAGGCACAGCGGTTGGCCGAAAAGCTGTGGAAGTTGAGGATTCTCGACGACGAACACTCGGCTTCGGATGTGGCGGCGCCGATCCTGGTGATCAGCCAGTTCACTCTGTACGCCAACACCGACAAGGGCAGGCGCCCGTCGTGGAACGCCGCGGCACCCGGCCCGGTTGCCGAGCCGCTGGTCACCGAGTTCACCGAGGCACTGCGACGCCTCGGAGCCACCGTGGAGACGGGGGTTTTCGGTGCGCACATGGAAGTCGAGCTGGTCAACGATGGGCCGGTGACAGTGTTGCTGGAGTTGTAGGCTCCGCCCTGCGCGTATGGTCTGATCATGACGACCAATCTGGACACCCGGCTCGCCACCTACTCCCCCGTCGTTGTCGCGATCTTCCGCATCGTGTTCGGTTTCCTGTTCGCCGTGCACGGCGCGTCGAAACTCTTCGCCTGGCCCGTCGATTCGGGCAGCGGCGCCGTACCCGTCGGCACATGGCCGTACTGGTACGCCGGTGTGATCGAGCTGGTCCTCGGCCTGCTCATCATGGTCGGCCTGTTCACGCGCATCGCGGCGTTCATCGCCAGCGGCCACATGGCGGTCGCCTACTTCTGGCAGCATCAGCCAAAGGGCTTGCTACCGCTGGAGAACGGCGGTGAACCCACCGTGCTGTTCTGCTTCGGCTTCCTGCTGCTGTTCGCGATCGGCGGCGGTGCGTTCGCGCTCGACGCGGCGCGCGCGAAACGCTAGACGTCAAACGCTGAAACCTACCCGCCGAAAATCTTGCGGACGACCGCCTTTGCCCGCCGCGTCACGCGCAGGTAGTTGTCGAGGAACTCGCCGCCGTCATCGCTGCCCCATCCGGCGGCCAGCGCCACCGCATTGAGCTGGCGACCCGGGCCGGGAAGCTGATCGGTGGGCTTGCCGCGCACCAGCACCAGGGCGTTGCGTGCGCGGGTCGCGGTCAGCCACGCCTCGCGCAGCAGTTCGACATCGCCTTCGGCGACCAGTTCGGCCGCGCCGATCGCGTTGAGGGCCTCCAGCGTCGAGGTGTTGTGCAGCGCAGGCACTTTGTGCGCGTACCGCAGCTGCAGCAGCTGCACGGTCCACTCGATGTCGGCGAGCCCGCCGCGGCCCAGCTTGGTGTGTGTGTTCGGGTCGGCGCCGCGCGGCAGGCGCTCGGCGTCCACCCGCGCCTTGATGCGGCGGATCTCCTGGACCGCCGAGGCCGACACCCCGCCCTCGGGGTAGCGGATCTTGTCTGCCATGAGCAGGAACCGCTCACCGAGCTCGAGATCGCCCGCGACGCGGTGCGCGCGCAGAAGCGCCTGGATCTCCCACGGCTGCGCCCACTGTGAGTAGTACGCGTCGTACGAGGCGAGGGTGCGCACCAGCGGCCCGCTGCGGCCCTCGGGGCGCAGCCCGGTGTCGACCTCAAGCGGCGGATCGGCGCTCGGTGTCCCCAGCAGGGCGCGCACCTGTTCGGCCACGCCCACCGACCACCGCACCGCAACCGATTCCTCGACACCGGAATTGGGCTCGCATACGAACATCACGTCGGCGTCGGAGCCGTACCCCAGCTCGCCGCCGCCCAGCCGGCCCATGCCGATCACCGCGATCCGTGCCGGCACACCGGAATCCGGCGTGTTGGCCCGGATCACGACGTCCAGCGCGGCCTGGAGCACCGCGACCCACACCGCGGTCAGTGACTTGCACACGTCGGTCACGTCGAGCATGCCCAGCACGTCGGCCGACGCGATCCGCGCAAGTTCACGGCGGCGCAGCGTGCGCGCGGCCGCGATCGCCCGCACCGGATCGGCATACCTGCTCGCCGACGCCACCAGCGCCCGCGCCCGGCTCTCCCGGTCGTCCTCAAGCAGTTTCGGCCCGGTCGGGCCGTCGGCGTACATCTGGATGACCTCGGGGGCGCGCATCAACAGCTCGGGGATGTACGCCGAGGTGCCCAGCACCCGCATGAGCCGCTTGGCCACCGCGCCCTCGTCGCGCAGCGTGCCGAGAAACCAACGCAGATCGGAGTGTTCGTCGCTCAGGCGACGGTAGGCCAGCAGGCCCGCGTCCGGGTCGGGGGTGTCGGACAGCCAGTCGAGCAGCGTGGGCAGCAGGATCTGCTGGATGCGGCCCTTGCGTCCGGTGGCTCCGGTGAGCGCCGCGAGATGGGTCAGCGCGCTCTGCGGGCGCTCGTAACCCAGTGCGGCCAACTGCCGTTCGGCCGCCTCGGCGCTCATGCCCTCGCCGATGCCGAGTGCGGTGCGCCCCACCGATTCCAGCAGCGGCTGGTAGAAGAGCTTGGCGTGCAACCGCGACACCCGCAGGCTCTGCCGCTTGAGTTCCTCGCGCAGCACGCCCTGCGCATCGTGTGTGCCGTCGGGCCGGATGTGCGCGGCCCGTGCCAGCCACCGGTAGGCCTCGTCATCGCTGTCGTCGGGCAGCATGTGGGTGCGCTTGAGCCGTTGCAACTGCAGGCGGTGTTCGAGCAACCTCAGGAACTCGTACGACGCGGTCATGTTGGCGGCGTCGTCGCGGCCGACGTAGCCGCCCTCGCCGAGTGCGGCCAGCGCGTCGACCGTCGACGCCACGTGCAGCGACTCGTCGGTGCGGCCGTGCACCAATTGCAGCAGCTGGACGGCGAATTCGACGTCGCGCAGGCCACCGGTGCCGAGCTTGATCTCGCGCGACCGCACGTCGGCGGGCACGAGTTCCTCGACGCGGCGGCGCATGGCCTGCACCTCGGGAACGAAATCCTCACGCTCGCAGGCAGTCCACACCATGGGCATCAGCGCGTCGATGTAGGCCTGACCCAGCTCGGGATCACCCGCGGCGGGCCGCGCCTTGAGCAGCGCCTGGAACTCCCACGTCTTGGCCCACCGCCGGTAGTAGGCGACGTGCGAGTCCAGCGTGCGAACCAGTTGGCCCCGTTTGCCTTCCGGCCGCAGCGCGGCGTCGACCTCGAAGAACGCGTCGCCGGCGAACCGCATCATCTCGCCGGCCACGCGCGTGGCGGTCGCGAGATTGTCGCTGCGGCCGTGCTTTTCGATGTCCTCACCCACGAAGATGACGTCGACGTCGCTGACGTAGTTGAGCTCGCGCGCGCCGCACTTGCCCATCGCGATGACCGCGAGTCGCGGATCCAGATCGCCGCACACCGTGCGGGTGGCCACGATCAGCGCGGCGCTCAGCGCGGCGTCGGCCAGGTCGGACAGGTGCGAGGAGACGGTGACAAACGGCAGTACCGGTTCGTTCTCGACGGTCGAGGCGACGTCGAGGGCTGCGAGCACCAGCAGACGGTCGCGGTAGAGGTCGCGCAGCGGCGGGACCGCGGCGCTGGCGCCGCGCTCGATGTCGACGCTTTTCGCCGCGTCGTCGAACGTCTCGCGGAGTTCACCCGCGGACGGAAGCGTGACGTCGCCGTGCAGCAGGCGCCAGGACTGCGGGTGGGCCACCAGGTGGTCACCCAGCGCCAGCGACGAGCCGAGCACGGCGAACAACCGGCCCCGCAGCGGGCGGTCGGTGAGCAGCAGCCGGTTGAGTTCGTCCCAGTCGACCTTGAGCTCGTCGGCGAGGCGCACCATGGCCAGCAGCGCCGCGTCGGCGTCCGGGGCCCGCGACAGCGACCACAGCAGTTCGACGTGGTCGTCGGTGTTCCAGCCGAGCTGATCGAGATGAGCGGGTGCATGCGGATCGAACAGCCCGAGCCGGCCGACACTGGGCAGCCTCGGGCGTTCGGTGGCGGGCTTTCGCACGTCCACGACGGTATCGCACCGGGCACCACGCCCGGCACGACCCCGACCGCGGACGCTACAGCGACAGGTAGTTCTTGAGCTCGTACGGCGTGACGTGGCTGCGGTAGTTCTCCCACTCGCTGCGCTTGTTGCGCAGGAAGTAGTCGAACACGTGCTCCCCCAACGCTTCTGCGACCAGTTCAGAGTTCTCCATGGCCTCCAGGGCGTTGCCCAGGCTGGTCGGCAGTTCGCGGTAGCCCATGGCGCGGCGTTCCTCGGGCGTCAGGCTCCACACGTTGTCCTCGGCCTGGGGGCCCAGCACGTAGCCCTTCTCGACGCCACGCAGGCCCGCGGCCAGCAGCACCGCGAACGTCAGGTACGGGTTGCACGCCGAGTCAGGGCTGCGCACCTCGACGCGTCGTGACGACACCTTGTGCGGCGTGTACATCGGCACCCGCACCAGCGCCGAGCGGTTGGCCGCACCCCACGACGCCGCGGTGGGCGCCTCGCCGCCGTGCACCAGGCGCTTGTAGGAGTTCACCCACTGGTTGGTGACGGCGCTGATCTCGTTGGCGTGTTCGAGGATGCCCGCGATGAACGACTTGGCGACGTCGGAGAGCTGCAGCGGATCGTCGGGGCTGTGGAAGGCGTTGGTGTCGCCCTCGAACAGGCTCATGTGGGTGTGCATGGCCGAGCCCGGATGCTCGGCGAACGGCTTGGGCATGAACGACGCCCGGACACCGTCGGCCAGTGCCACTTCCTTGACCAGGTAGCGGAACGTCATGACGTTGTCGGCCATCGACAGCGCGTCGGCGTAGCGCAGGTCGATCTCCTGCTGGCCGGGTGCGCCCTCGTGATGGCTGAACTCGACCGAGATGCCCATCTGCTCAAGGGCCTCAATGGCATGGCGTCGGAAGTTGGGCGCCGCGTCGTGCACGGCCTGATCGAAGTAGCCGCCGTTGTCGGCGGGCTCGGGCGGGGTGCCGTCGTTGGGGCCGGGCTTGAGGAGGAAGAACTCGATCTCGGGGTGCACGTAGCACGTGAACCCGAGATCGCTGGCCTTGGCCAGCTGGCGGCGCAGCACGTGGCGCGAGTCGGCCCACGACGGCGAACCGTCGGGCATGGTGATGTCGCAGAACATGCGCGCCGAGTAGTGGTTGCCGTCGCTGGTCTTCCACGGCAGCACCTGGAACGTCGACGGGTCAGGCCGGGCGACGGTGTCGGATTCGAAGACGCGCGCGAACCCCTCGATCGAGGAGCCGTCGAAACCGATGCCCTCTTCGAACGCCCCCTCGAGTTCGGCGGGCGCGATCGCGACCGACTTGAGGTAACCGAGCACGTCGGTGAACCACAACCGAACGAAACGAATGTCGCGTTCCTCCAACGTGCGCAGCACGAATTCCTTCTGCCGGTCCATGCTCCGCAGCGTATGCACCGGCTGTTAAATCTGTGTTACGGGGGTGCAAGAGCTAGCAGGCAAGGTTGCCCGGGGGCGACTGCAGATCGGTCAGGAAGCGCAACACCGCGGTGTCGACGCAGGCATCTCCGTTGAACACCACGGTGTGCTGCGCACCGTCGAAACTGATCAGGGCCGCGCCCATTTGCCGGGCGAGGTCCACACCGGCCTGGTACGGCGTCGCCGGGTCCCCCGTGGTCGACACCACGACCACCTTGCCGGGTCCGGGCCCGGTGACCGGGCGCGCGGTCGACGTCGCGGGCACGGGCCAGAACGCGCACACGTCGCGCGGTGCGAACCCGGTGAACCCGCCGTAGGCGAAGAACGGCGCGACCTCACGGATCTGGCGGTCGGCCTCGGCCCACACCGCCGGATCGGTCGGATACACATCGTCGACGCAGCGGATCGCGGTGAAGGCGTCCTGCATGTTCTGGTAGTGGCCGTTCCGGTCACGGTGCTGGTAGTCGTCGGCCAGCAGCAGCAGGTCCTCCGCGTCGGTGCCGCGTTCGAGGCCGAGCAGGCCGCTGGTCAGAAACGGCCAGTACCGCGGCGAGTACAGCGCGTTGCCCGTGCCGGTGATGGCGTCCTGGTAGCTCAGCCCGCGCGGGTCCGACGTCGCGCCAGGCCGGGCCACCAACGGGTCGACGAGTTGGTGGAAGCGGTTCACGTACTGCGCGGGGTCGTTGCCCAACGGACAGCCCACGAGCTTGCCGCAGTCGGCGGCGTAGGCGTCGAACGCCTTCTGGAAGCTCGCCATCTGGCGGATGGTCTTGTCGATCGGGTTCAGCGCGGGATCGATCGCGCCGTCGAGCACCATGGCGCGCACACGGTCGGGATACGCCTCGGCGTAGGCCGATCCGAGTTCGGTGCCGTACGAGAAACCCAGATAGCTGATCTGGTGCTCGCCGAGCGCCGCGCGCACGGCGTCCATGTCACGCACGGCCGACGCGGTGCCGATGTTCGCGAGGAACGGTGCGCCCATGCGGTCGAGGCACTGCTGCGCGAGCTGCTGGTACAGGCTCTCGATGTGCGCGACGCCGGCCGGGCTGTAGTCGGCCATGGGTTCGCGTCGGTACGCGTCGAATTCGGCGTCGGTGCGGCACCGCAGTTCTGGCGTCGAATGCCCCACGCCGCGCGGGTCGAAGCCGACGAGGTCGAACCGCTGCCCGATCTCGGTGCCCGCCAGCGCCGCGCCCATCCCGGCGACGGTGTCGACGGCCGAGGCGCCGGGGCCGCCCGGGTTGACGAAAAGCGCGCCGATGCGGTCCCCGCTGGCCGGGACGCGGATGACGGCCAGTTGTGCTTGTGCGCCTTGCGGATCCGGGTTGTTCCAGTCGACGGGGACGGCCAGTGTGCCGCACTGCGCGGTGGGGATGCGGGCCGGGTCGGCCACCCACTGCGCGCATCCGCCCCACACCGGCGGCGCGGCGAACGGGGTCGCCGCATCCCCCTCGGGTGTGGCCGACGCGACCGGGATGCCGAATGTGACCAGCGCAGTCATCAGCGCGGGCAGCACGAGCCCAACCGTCATCGCCAGCCTGCCCGCCCTCCGCACGGCTGACATCGTCGCACGTGCGGCACCGCGGGGTCTTGCGCTGAGTCCGACCGGAGATCGGCCGGCAACCGTTCGGTGATGTCCGCCGGTCAGCACCGGGTGTCCGCTGGGGGCACCTCGACGTCGATCAGGTAGGTGGCGGCGACGTCGTCGACGCACTTGTTGCCCTGGAACACCACGGTGTGCTGGGTGCCCTCGAAAGTGACCAGCGTGCCGCCGAGTTGGCGCGCGAGGTCCACACCGGCCTGATACGGCGTGGCCGGGTCGTTGGTGGTCGAGACCACCAGGATCGGCGGCAGCCCCTCGACCTTGAGTTCGTGCGGTTCGCTCGTCGGTGGCACGGGCCAGAACGCGCAGGTTCCCAGCGGCGCGTCGCCGGTGAACTCGCCGTAGCTCATGAACGGCGCGACCTCACGCAGGCGCTTGTCCTGCTCGACGACCGTGGCCTTGTCCTTGATGGCGGGTTTGTCCATGCAGTTCACCGCGACCCGCACGTCGGTCGAATTGTTGTAGTGGCCCTTGGCATCCCGGCCCATGTAGAGGTCGGCGAGCGCGAGCATGAGGTTGCCGTCGCCCTTCTTCAGCGCGGTGAGCGCGTCGGTGAGGTGACGCCACAGGTTCGGCGAGTACAGCGGCAGGATGGTGCCGACGGTCGCGTCGCTGTAGCTCAGGCCGCGCCCGTCGCGGGTCTTGGCGGGGTTCTCGACGAGCGGGTCGATGATGCTCTTGTAGACGTCGACGGCCTTGGCCGGGTCGGTGCCCAGTGGGCAGTCGGGGCTCTTGGCGCAGTCGGCGGCGTAGTCGTCGAAGGCCTTCTGGAACGCCGCGGCCTGACGGATGCTCTCCTCGACCGGATCGGCGTTGGGGTCGATGGCGCCGTCGAGGATCATCGCGCGGACCTTGTCGGGGAACTGCTCCGCGTAGGTGGCGCCGATCCGGGTGCCGTACGAGTAGCCGAGGTAGGTCAGCTTGTCGTCGCCGAGGGCGGCCCGGATCGCGTCGAGGTCCTTGGCGACGTTCTCGGTGCCCACGTTGGCCAGGAATTCCGTGCCCATCTTGTCGACGCAGCGCTGGACGAACGCCTTGGTCTCGGCTTCCAGGTGGGCCACACCTTCGGGCGTGTACTCGACCGTCGGGTCGGCGCGCAGCCGGTCGTTGTCGGCGTCGGAGTTGCACCACACCGCGGGGCTCGACGACGCGACACCGCGCGGGTCGAACCCGACGATGTCGAAACGTTCCTTGACCTCCTGCGGCAGGCTGGGCAGCAGCGACAGCGCCGACTCGACACCGGATTCGCCGGGACCGCCGGGGTTGATCACCAGCGAGCCGATCCGGTCGCCGGTCGCGGGGAACCGGATCATCGCCAGGCGGGCGACGTCGCCGTCAGGCTTGGAGTAGTCGACGGGCACCGACAACATGCCGCATTCGGCGCTGTCGGGAATGGGCGTCTGGTTGCCCGCGCCGCCGTTGCACGGCAGCCACTGCACCGGCGTGCCCGGGCGGGGCACCGCGACGATCGCCCGCCCGTCGATCACCTGGCTGCAGCCTCCTGCCGCCAGCACCGTCACCGCCAGCAGCGCGCCGAGCCCGAACCTGACCTTCATGGCTCCACATGCTGCCATGACGAACCACCTGCTCCGGTATCGGTGCAGGCTAGGCGCGTTTCGTGGCGTCCAGCAGCTCGTCGAGCGCAACCGCGAAGTCGTCGGCCATGTCCCACAGGTCCGGCAGCAACTCGGGGCACGAGATGATGCCGACGTCGAGTTTGCCGGTCAGCGACATCACCGTGATGTTGAGGCCCGAGCCGTGGAAGATCGGCCCCAGCGGATACATCGCCTTGACCTCGGCGCCCAAAAAGTACAGCGGCACCTGCGGGCCCGGCACGTTCGAGACGACGAGGTTGTGGACGGGCTTGGCACCCGAGAGCCTGCTGGCCGCGTACACGCGCATCGCGGTGCCGAACACCGCGGGCGCGGCGAACTGCGTCCAGTCCTGCAGCAGGGTCGCGCCGATCGCCGAGCTGTGTTGTTTGGCGACGGCGTTGGCCTCGGCGATGGCGCGCAGCCGTTCGGCCGGATCGGCGATGTGGGTCTGCAGGGGCGAGAACATCCCCGAGACCTGGTTGCGTCCCGGGCGGTCGGAGCGGTCGTGCACCGACACCGGCACCATCGCGACCAGCGAGTTGTCGGGCAGTTCGTCGCGATGCGACAGGAACGTGCGCAGCACGCCGGACACCAGCGCCATCACGACGTCGTTGACCTTGACGTCGAAGTGGTTCTTGACGGTCTTGATGTCCTCGAGGTCGAGCTGCGCGAACGCGATGTTGCGGTGCCCGGTGATGTTGGCGTTGAACGCGGTTCTCGGCGCGGCGAACGGAGCGGCCATGGTCCTGCCGTTGCGGGCCCGCCGCACGGTGTCGACGACGGTGTTCAGCGTGCTCGGCACGACGTTGACCAGCCGCAGCGGCCTGGTGGCGAACCGCACCGCGCCGTTGACCGCGATCTCCAGGCCGGTGCCGCCGCCCGGGCCGTCGACCGGATCGGGCGGCGGCGCGTCGGGTTCGGTGGTGCACAGCTGCGAGAGCAGATTCGCCCCGGTCACGCCGTCGACGCTGGCGTGGTGCACCTTGGTCATGAGCGCCAGCCGCCCGCCGGCGTGCGCGTCGGTGCCCGCGACGTTCTCGATCACCCACATCTCCCACAGCGGACGGCTGCGGTCCAGCGGCAGCGACGCGATGTGACCGCAGATCTCGGCGAGTTCGGCGCGTCCGCCCGGCCCGGGCAGGCCGATGCGGTGCAGGTGGCGGTCGACGTCAAAGTCGTTGTCCTCCACCCAAACCGGATGGTCGAGGTTGAAACGGCTGTCAGCGAGTTTCTCCCGGAACTCGGGCATGGCCTTGATGCGCAGGGAAAGCGCGTCGCGCAGGCGGTCGAACGTGTAACCCCCGGGCATGGTCGAGGTGTCGAGTTCGAGCACCGAGCACACGTGCATCGGCTGCGCCGCGGTTTCGAGATACAGGAAGCTGGCGTCGAGTCCGCTGAGCCGTTGCATGCCGTGAATGGTAGGTAAGCAAACGGCAACTGTGAGGAAATCCACTTAACAAGGCTTTTACCTTGCACACCACCGAGTGGCAGACTTGCCCTTGTCAGGCGAACCCGGGGACCGACAGATCGGCCTCGAGGATTCGATACGACCGTCTATTGAGGGACAACGATGTCTGAACAACCAATTTATGGTGCTGCAAACACCTCCCAGAGTGTTGTGGACACCAAACCCGCCCAGCGCACCAAGGTGCGGACCCTGACCTTGCAGAAGTGGAAGGCCGAGGGCCACAAGTGGGCGATGCTCACCTGCTACGACTACTCCAGCGCCCGGGTCTTCGACGACGCAGGCATTCCGGTGCTCCTGGTGGGTGACTCGGCGGCAAACGTCGTCTACGGCTACGACACCACGGTGCCGATCTCCATCGACGAACTGATCCCGTTGGCGCGCGCCGTGGTCAAGGGCGCCCCGCATGCTCTGGTGATCGGCGATCTGCCGTTCGGCAGCTATGAGGACGGCCCCAGCCAGGCGCTCGCGACCGCCACCCGCTTCATGAAGGAAGCCGGTGTGCACGCGGTCAAACTCGAGGGCGGTGAGCGTGTCGCTGATCAGATCGCGACGCTGTCCAGGGCCGGCATCCCCGTGGTGGCCCACATCGGCTTCACGCCGCAGAGCGTCAACGGCCTCGGCGGTTTCCGCGTGCAGGGCCGCGGCGACGCCGCCGACCAGACCATCCGCGACGCAATCGCCGTCGCCGAGGCCGGTGCGGTGGCCGTCGTGCTGGAGATGGTGCCCGCCGAGCTGGCGACGCAGATCACCGGCAAGCTCACGATCCCGACCGTGGGTATCGGCGCGGGCCCCAACTGCGACGCCCAGGTGCTCGTGTGGCAGGACATGGCGGGTCTCACGAGCGGCAAGACCGCCAAGTTCGTGCGTCGCTTCGGCGATGTCGGTGGCGAACTGCACCGTGCGGCAACGCAATTCGCCGATGATGTGGCGGCCGGGGTGTTCCCCGCCGAAGAACACAGCTACTGATCCGAAGCTTTCGAGAACGACGAAATGGTCGCTGTCACACGCTGACAGTGACCATTTCGTCTCTCTGGAGTTCGTCTCTCTGGCGCTAGGCGAATTCGGGTCTGCGCTTGCCCAGGAACGCATCGACACCCTCGCGGCCGTCGGCCGAATCGGCGCGGGCCGCGATGAACCGGCCCTCGGCCTCCATCTGCTCTTCGAGGCTGTTCTTCAACGACGACAGCAGCAGCGACTTGACCGCACCGTTGGATCCCGCGGATCCGGCGGCGACCTGTTCGGCGAGTTTCGTGGCCCGGTCGGCCAGGTCGGCGTCGGGCACCACCTCGGTGACCAGACCCCATTCGTAGGCCTCGGTCGCCGACAGCGTGCGGTTGGTGAGCATCAATTCCTGCGCGCGGCGCATGCCGACCAGGCGCGGCAGGTAGTACGACGCACTGCCGTCGGGGCTCAGGCCGACCTTGGTGTAGGCCATGGTGAACGACGCCGATTCCGCGGCCAGCACCAGGTCACCGGTCACCGCGATGCTGAACCCGGCGCCTGCCGCGGTGCCGTTGACCGCGGTGATCAGCACGGCGTCCATCCGCGCGAACGACGATATGGCCCGGTGCAGATCGTCGGCGACACCTTTGATGAACGCGCCGCGCGAAGGCGCGCCGGAGAACGCCTTGAGATCGCCCCCGGCCGAGAAGAACCGGCCCGAACCCGTCAGCACCACGACCTTCGCGCCTGAGGTGTCTGCGCGGCGCGCGGCGTCGGCGAGTTCGCGAGTCATGGTGTCGTTCATGCCGTTCGCGGCGTCCGGGCGGTTCAGCGTGATGCGCGTGATGGGTCCGGACTGTTCGAACGCGATGGCTTCATAGGAGATCTCGGTCACAGACCGGCACTCTAGCGGGCGGCCCGCCCGGGCGGTCGCACACCGAGCCGTGACGCGGTTGCGGCGGCGAGTTCGGCAAAGTCCCCGTCGAAGCCGAGCACGCGCAGCGCACCCTCTCCGATCACCCAGGGTTGTTCGGGAGGGACGTCGGCGTCGTCGGAGCGTGAGTTGATCACCGACTCCACGAGCCGGAACGGCAGATCGTCGGCCTCGGGCGGTCCGCCGCACTCGGCGATGACCGCAGCGGCCAGGCTGCGGTATGCGCTGCGCAGTTCGGCGCGGCGGCGGCGGAACGGCGCGAACCGGTCGGTGCGCAACTCGGGCAGCAGGTACAGCGCGCCCAGGTTCCAGCGGCCCGCGCACAGCTGTGAGGCGTCGTAGATCACCAGGGCATGCAGGCGCGGTGCCGCGGGACCCGACTCCCCCAGCAGGCCGTGTGCGAGCTCAAGGGGCTCGTCGACGGTGCCCGCCAGCAGCGCGTCGAGGATGTCGTCCTTGGTGGCGAAGTGGTGGTACAGCGAGGCCTGCCGCACCCCCACCTCGTCGGCGATGCGGCGCGTGGAGGTGCTGCCGTACCCGTGGGTGGTGAACAGTTCGGCGGCCGCGTCGAGGATCTCCTCGCGCGCGGTCTGCCCCGGCCTCCGCGGCTGCTCCAGCCGCGGGCGGCCACGGCCGGAGGTGGTCGTCATGCCCGGATCAGGACGTCTGGAGTTCGGCCAGGTACTGCGCCTGGCAGGCACGGCGCGCCAGCTTGCCGCTGGTGGTACGTGGAATCGAGCCTGCCGCAACGAGTTTGATGTCGTGCACGGCAACCGCGTGGCGCTTCGAGATGGCCGCGCGGATGGCATCGACGATGGGTGCCGGGTCGGCCCGGCCCGCGCCGGGCGCGCGTTCGGCGACGATCACCAGACGTTCGCCGTGCTCGGACGGCACCGAGAACGCCGCGATGTAGCCGGCCCGCACCTGTGACGACGCCTCGGCGACCGTGGCCTCCAGGTCCTGCGGATAGTGGTTGCGGCCGTCGACGATCACCATGTCCTTGATGCGGCCGGTGATGTAGAGCTCGCCGCCCAGGTACATGCCGAGGTCGCCCGTGCGGAACCACGCGGCGCCGTCCGGCGCACCCGCGGCGTGGCTGCCCTGCGGCAGGCGCGACTGCAGCTTGTTGTGGAACGACACCTCGGTCTCGTGCGGGCGGCCCCAATAGCCCTTGCCGACGTTGTCGCCGTAGAGCCAGATCTCGCCGACGTGACCGTCGGGCAGTTCGGCGCCGGTGTCGCTGTTGGGGTCGACGATCACGGCCCACTGGCTGCGCGCGATCTTGCCGCAGGACACCTGCGCGATGGCGCGCGGATCGTCCTCGGGCACCTCGACGGCGCGTCCCGCGCCGAGTTCCTCACGGTCGAGGTACACCGCGCTCGGATGCGCCGCGGGTCCGATGGTCGACACGAACAGCGTCGCCTCGGCCATGCCGTAGGACGGCTTGACCGCGGTCGGCGGCAGCCCGTACGGCGCGAATGCCTCGTTGAACACGTTGATGGAGGCCATGCTGACGGGCTCGGACCCGTTGATCAGGCCCGCGACGTTGCTCAGGTCGAGTTCGTCTCCGGCCGGCGGCAGGCCGCGGTGCGCGGCGAGTTCGTAGGCGAAGTTGGGCGCCGCGGCGAACGTGGGCACGTCCGACGCGCCGAGCTCCTTGATCCAGCGGTACGGGCGCCGCACGAACGACACCGGCGACATCAGCGTGATGTGGCCGCCGCACAGCGCCGGGAACATGATCATGAGCAGGCCCATGTCGTGGAACAGGGGCAGCCAGCTGACGCTGCGGATGTTCCAGTCGAGTCCGACCGAGATGATCATCTGCAGCACGTTGGTACAGACGCCGCGGTGGGTGATCTCGACGCCGGCCGGGGTGCGGGTGGATCCCGAGGTGTACTGCAGATAGGCGATGCCGTCGGTGTGCAGCTGCGCGGGGGTGAAGGTCGCGCCGACCGCGGCGGGGACCGCGTCGACGGCGATCATGCGGGGGCGCCCGGCGTGGGGCAGCTTGCGGACGAACGCGCCGACGGCCTCGGCGGCGGCGGTCGTGGTGAGCACGACCGAGGGGGTCGCGTCGGCCAGTACCGCCTCGAGACGCTCGGCGTGGCCGGGCAGTTCGGGTGAGAAGAGCGGGACCGCGATGGCACCGGCCTGGATGGCGGCGAAGAAGGACACCACGTAGTCGACGCCCTGCGGGCACAGGATCGCGACGCGGTCGCCGAGCTTGGTCACCTGCTGCAGCCGCGCGCCGACCGCGCGCACGCGGGTGTCCAACTCCTTCCAGGTGAGCTCGACGACCCTCCCGTCGTGCTCGAAGTCGAGATACCGATAGGCCGGCGTATCGGCGAGCTCGGCGACGTTACGGTCGAAGTAAGACGTCAACGTCACCCCGTCTGGGATGGCGATGTTGCCGTCCGCATCGAGGTAATCCTCGATCTTCATGCGTACCGAAGCGTCACGCGCCCCCATGACTTCAGAACCCATGCTGCAACTCTAAGAGATTTCCTCAGACTCTAGTGCAAACCGGGGGTGCGCGGCGGAAAGTCTTTACCTCCCCGTGACCCGGCGACCGCACTGAGCGAAGGCCGAAATGTGGCACGCTGAGGCCGATCGACGTTCCGCTGCCGGTGCCCGACGAAGGTGAAGATGGTTCCCATTAAGCCGAAAACTGCCAGGTACACCGAGGTCGAGCGAAAGTTCGAGGTGACCGCGGCCACAGTCTCGCCCTCATTCGAGGGATTGTCGGCGATCGCGCGGATCGAGCGGATTCCGTCACAGGAACTCGACGCTGTCTATTTCGACACATCCGCGCGCGCCCTCGCGGCGCGTCGCGTTACGCTGCGCCGCCGCACGGGCGGAACCGACGCCGGATGGCACCTGAAGCTGCCCGCCGGACCGGATGCGCGCACCGAGGTGCGAGCGCCCCTCGACAACGCGACCGACGGGGTCCCCGACGACCTCCGCGACATCGTCCTCGGGATCGTGCGTGAGAGGCCCTTGGAGCCGGTCGCCCGCATCACCACGCACCGCACCGTCAGCGTGCTCTACGCGCACAACGGAGCCGTGCTGGCCGAGTT
Organism: Mycolicibacterium smegmatis; assembly: GCF_001457595.1. GTDB lineage: Bacteria > Actinomycetota > Actinomycetes > Mycobacteriales > Mycobacteriaceae > Mycobacterium > Mycobacterium smegmatis. The sequence continues at coordinate 4,392,298 of NZ_LN831039.1, forward strand.
CTGCGACGACCATGTCACCGCGTCGGCCACGGGCCACGAGGACCACGCACAGCAGTGGCGCGAATGGGAGCTCGAGCTCGCACCCGGCGCCGACGCTGAACTGCTCGACCGCCTGACCAACCGGCTGCTCGACGCCGGGGCCCAGCCCGCCGGGCACGGCTCGAAACTCGCGCGGGCCCTCGCTTCGGCCCCGGGCGCCCCGAGCGACACACCGGAACCCGCCCAACCCACAGACGCGCTGCACCGCGCGATCGCCGAACACCTCGACGAACTGCTGGTGTGGGACCGCGCGGTGCGCGCCGACGCCGAGGACTCGGTGCATCAGATGCGCGTGACGACGCGCAAGATCCGCAGCCTGCTCAAGGAGTCCGGGGACGCCTTCGGCGATGTCGGGCCGATCCTCGACGAGCTGCGCGAGCTGGGCACCGTGCTGGGCGTGGCCCGCGACGCCGAGGTGCTCGCGGAACGCTACGAGCACGCCCTGGCCGATTTGCCCGACGAACTGGTGCGCGGGCCGGTGGCCGAGCGTCTCGTCGGCGGCGCGCGGCAACGCTACGAATCAGGTCTGCGCCGCATCCACCTCGCGATGCGCTCGCAACGTTACTTCCGGTTGCTCGACGCGCTGGAGGGCCTGGTCGCATCGTCGACGGACACCGACACCGGCGATCCGGCGGCCACGGTCGCAGCGGCCTACAAGCGGGTGCGCAAGGCCGTCAAGAAGGCCCAGCACACCGACCACACGACCGACCCGGACGCCGGAACCGACGCCGGGACCGACGCCGTGGCGGCCCGCAACCACGCCCTGCACCGGATCCGCAAGCGCGCCAAGCAGCTTCGCTACACCGCGAGCGCGGCCGGCGAGGACCGCATCGCCGAGCGGGCCAAGGCCGTGCAGTCGCTGCTCGGTGACCACCAGGACGCCGTGGTCAGCATGGCGCACCTGCTCGACCAGGCCGACGCCGCGCACGCCGCGGGTGAGGACACGTTCACCTACGGCCTGCTGTACCAGCAGGAGGACGAACTGGCGTGGCAGGCCCGCACGCAACTGCAGAAGGTTCTCAAGAAGCTCAAGAGGGCGGTCCGCAAGGACCTGTGAGCGGTGGGGCGAACGAGTTGGCCTGTAAGCCGGATTCTGTTCCCCGCCGCCATCTCTGGCGGTGGGGCGGCGACCATCCATCTGGGTAGCCCGTCGCCGGGTACCTCAAGCGGCCTACCCGCAGGCTCGGGCGAGCAACCCTCGGGCGCCTGCGCGGCCGCAACCGCAGTTGCGGCCTTCTTGGCCTTGCTTCGGGTGGGGTTTGCCTAGCCACCCCGGTCACCCGGGGTGCTGGTGCGCTCTTACCGCACCGTTTCACCCTTACCATTTCTGGCGGTCTGTTTTCTGTGGCACTTTCCCGCGAGTCACCTCGGATTGCCGTTAGCAATCACCCTGCTCTGTGAAGTCCGGACTTTCCTCGACATCAGGCTGATGCCGCGGCCGCCCGGCCAACTCGTTCGCGCAGATCACCGTACCCTCAAATCCATGCCGCAGGTGCCACCGGCCCGATATTCGCTCAGGGCGGAGGACCGCACCGAGGCCCTGTCGGCCTGAGGTCAGCTCGTGCGGCGCAGCACCATGACGTTGTCGACCATCGGCATGGGTTGCCCGTCCGGGCCGGTCGCCTCGCGGTGCACGGCCTCGACGCGGACCCGTTCCCACTCGGAGGCAGGCAGATCGAGGCCGGCGAGCACTTCCTCGGCGCTCGGGAACGGGTGATCGTGCGGCACCCGTGTCGCGTTGGGCGGCATCTTGCCGTGGTCGACGATCACCAAGTGCCCGCCGGGCCGGATCGCCCGCGCCGCGGTCGACAGGATCCGCGGCCGTTCCAGCCGCACCGTCGAGTGCAGGAATTGCGCTGACACCAGGTCGAACTCACCGTCCGGGAAGCTCTCCGACAGGTCGTGGCGCTCGAATGTGATGCGGTCGGCGACGCCGCGCCGCCCGGCTTCGGCGGCCGCGCGTGACAGTGCGGTGTGGGAGATGTCGACGGCGGTCACCCGCCAGCCCCGTTCGGCCAGCCAGACGGCGTCCCCGCCTTCTCCGCAGCCGAGATCCAGTGCGTGCCCGGCGGGGAGATCGGAGGCGACCTTCTCCAGTTGCGGGTTGACCCGCCCGCTCCAGATCTGTTCGCGCTCACCGTAGTGACGTTCCCAGTACTCGGCCGGCGAGAGACCTTCGGTGGGCCACGGCGGGGTGGGCAGGCCGATGTCCTCGGCGAGCAGGTGCTGCACGATGGCGGCCGCGGTCTGGCTGCCCGCCGCGACCGCCGTGGCCACCTGCGGCAGGTTGCCGGTGAGGTCGCCCGCGGCGAACAGGCCGGGCACCGTGGTGCGTCCGAACGTGTCGACGACGACGGCGTCGCCGGCCAGCGGTGTCGGCGCGCCGATCGCGCCGAGTTGCGCGGCCAGTGGTGAGCGCTGGTGCAGCGTGGTGGCGACCAGGGCGCCGCGACGCGACAGCCGCGTGCCGTCGGTGAACTCGACCGCAACCAGTTCACCGTCGTGGGCGACGAGCCGGGCGATCGACGCGTCGTTCACCGGAATTCCTGCCGCGCCGAGTTTTTCGGTCTGGGCGTCGTCGAGACCGTCGGGCCCGTTGGTGAGCACCACGATGTCGTCGGACCACGCGCGCAGCAGCAGCGCCGAGTGCACGGCGCGCTCGCCGCGGGCGATGACGGCCAACGGGGCGTCGCGCACCTCCCAGCCGTGGCAGAACGGGCAGTGGAAAACCGAACGGCCCCACAGTTCCCCGAGTCCCGGGATGTTCGGTGGCAGGTAGTCCATGCCGGCGGCCAGCAGCACGGTTCGGGCGTGCTCGTGGCCACCGTCGGCGAGGTCGAGCGCGAATCCGCGCCTACCCGCAATGACCTCGCCGCGGCGCACCTGCACACTGGGGTACGCCGCGAGTTCGGCATGCCCGGCCGCGTAGAGGTCGGCAGGCGCCCGGCCGTCGCTTCCGAGCAGGCCGCCGATGCCGTGTGCGGGCAGGTTGCTCTGTTCACCGGCATCGACGAGCAGTACGCGCCTGCGTGCCCGGCCGAGCACGAGCGCCGCGCTCAGACCGGCCGCGCCGCCGCCGACGATGATGCTGTCCCATGGCTTGTTCTCCATGACGCCCACCTTGCCGAGAGCATGACAAAATGCCAAGCTGTTTTGCCATGAAGGCAAAACAGCAGGTGGACGCGCCCGGTGCCGAGCACGACGTGGACGCCCTGGTCCGCCAGCGCCTGCGCGAACTGCGCACCGAGCGGGGTCTCACGCTGGAGGACGTCGCGTCCCGCGCGCAGATCGACGTGTCCACCCTGAGCCGCCTCGAATCGGGGAAGCGCCGCCTGGCGCTCGACCATCTGCCGCGGTTGGCCACCGCGCTGTCGGTCACCACCGACGACCTGCTGCGGGCGCCCGAGGCCGAGGACCCCCGCGTGCGCGGCACCGCTACGACCCGCGACAACATCACATACTGGCCGCTCACGCGCCACGGCCCGGCAAACGGGCTGCACGCGTACAAGATCCGCATCAGCGAGCAGCGCAACACCCCGCCGGCCGAACTTCCCGTACACGAGGGCCGCGACTGGATGTACGTGCTGTCCGGGAAGCTACGGCTGATCCTCGGTGAACAGGATTTCACCGTCGGACCCGGTGAGGCCGTGGAGTTCTCGACGTGGACACCGCACTGGTTCGGCGTGGTCGACGGACCCGTCGAGGCCGTGACGATCTTCGGTCTGCACGGCGAGCAGGTGCACCTGCACTCGTGAGCTACAGGTACGCGGTCTGGTTCACCAACCGCACGGCCGAGCCACCGTCGGCGTAGAACTCGGCGATCGACAACGACGCCAGGTCCAGGTGCAGGCGGTAGAGAATCCCCTCGCCCGCGTCGAGCGCCAACCGCAGGATCGTCTTGATCGGCGTCACGTGCGAGACCACCAGCACCGTCGACGCGCCGTGCTCGGCGATGATGCGGTTGCGCGCGCGGCGCACGCGGTGCGCGACGGCGTCGAAGCTCTCGCCACCGGGCGGTTCGACGCTGGTGTCCCGCAGCCAGCGCCGGTGCACATCCGGATCCCGTTGCGCCGCTTCGGCGAACGTCAGCCCCTCCCAGGCACCGAAGTCGGTTTCGATCAGATCGTCGTCGACGGTGACGTCGAGACCCAGCGCCTTGGCGGCCGCGGCCGCGGTGTCATACGCACGCTGCAGAGGTGAGGTGACCACGGCCGAGATGCCGCCGCGCTCGCCCAGATACCGCGCAGCGGCGTCGGCCTGCCTGCGCCCCTCTTCGGTCAGCGCGGGGTTGCCCCGACCCGAGTAGCGCCGGTCGACCGACAACTCGGTCTGCCCGTGTCGCAGCAAAAACAGCCGTGTAGGCGCGCCGGTCACCCCGGACCAGCCCACCGAGTTCTTCGCGGGTGCAGGCGGGTCGTCAGACTCAGAAGCCTTGTCGGGCACGGCGATTCCCGCTGCGGCATCCATCGCCTCGTTGGCCAGCCGGTCGGCGTGGCTGTTGCGTTCCCGCGGAATCCACGTGTAGTCGACATGGTCGAAGCCCGCGGCCAGCGCGGCCGCGCGGCGCTGCAGTTCGATCAGGTCCGGATGCTTGACGCGCCACCGCCCGCACATCTGCTCGATGACCAGTTTGGAGTCCATCGACACCGCGACCTCGGTGGCGCCGGTCTCGGCGGCGGCCTCCAAACCCGCGATCAGACCCCGGTATTCGGCCACGTTGTTGGTGGCGCGGCCGATGGCCTCCTTGCGTTCGGCGAGCACCGTGGCGTGGTCGGCGTCGTACACCACCGCGCCGTAGCCGGCCGGTCCCGGGTTGCCGCGCGACCCGCCGTCGGCCTCGACGAGAACCTTCACTGCTTGACCCGCAACAGGATCGCGCCGCACTCGGGGCACCGCACCACGTCGTCGTCGGCCGCGGCGGTGATGCGCGCGATCTCACCGCGGTCGATCTCGATGCGGCACGCACCGCAGCGCCTGCCCTGCAGCGGGCCTGCCCCGGCGCCGCCGCGGGCGCGTTGCTTCTCGTAGAGCTCGACGAGCTGATCGTCGATCGCGTTCACCAGCGCGTCACGTCGCGTGGCGCACTGGTGACGCGCCTGATCCAGCTCCACCAGCGCCGCGTCGCGGGCCTGCTGGGCCTCGGTCAGCTCCGTCTGCAGTTCGTCCACGCGGCGCAGTTCCTCGGACCGCTCGGCCATGAGCTCCTCGCGACGTTCCATCACCTCGAGCAGCTGCTCTTCCAGGCTCGCCTGGCGCCGCTGCAGGGTCTCCAGCTCGTGCTGGATCTCGGTGACCTGCTTGGCGCCCACCGAGCCGCCCTCGAGCAGCGCGCGGTCACGGTCCTCGCGCTGGCGCACCGAGTCGATCTCGGACTCGTACTTGGCCACCTGCGCGTCCAGATCCTCCAGTGCGATCCCGAGCGCGGCCAGCCGGTCGTTGACCTCGCCGCGCTGCGCGGTGAGCTCGTCGAGACGCTTCTGTTCGGCCAAGTTCTTCCCGCGGTGCGCGATCCGCGCCAGCTCGGCATCGACCTCGCTCAGCGTCAGCAGCGAACGTTGTTGGCTTACTTCAGCTTTCATGTTCTTCCAAACTCTCGACATTCCATGGATCGGTACGGACCTCGCAGACCCGCACCGGCAGTGCGTCCGAAAAATGCTTGCGCAGCACGCCCGCGGCCTGCGCGCACCACGGGAACTCGCTGGCCCAGTGCGCCACATCGACCAGCGCGACGTCCGAGGCCCTGCGGTGCTCGTCGGCGGGATGGTGCCGAAGATCGGCTGTGACATAGGCCTGCACACCGGCCGCGGTCACAGCGCCCAGCAGCGAGTCGCCCGCTCCCCCACACACCGCGACGCGCGACACCACGGCATCCGGATCACCCGACGCGCGCACGCCCCACGAGGTCGGCGGCAACGCCGCGCGCACGCGCCTGACGAACGCCGACAACGGCTCCGGTTCGGGCAGTGACGCGATGCGGCCGATACCCACGTCACCGGGAATCGGCGCGAGCGGCAGGATGTCGAACGCGGGTTCCTCGTATGGATGCGCGGCACGCATCGCGGCAAGGACCTTCGCGCGCAGCCGTGCCGGCGCGATCACCTCGACGCGGTCCTCGCTCACCTGCTCCACGGTGCCCACCTCACCGATCGCGGGCGAGGCGCCGTCGTGCGGCAGGAACTGCCCGGTGCCCGCGACGCTCCAACTGCAGTGCGAGTAGTCACCGATGCGGCCCGCGCCCGCGGCGAACAACGCCTCGCGCAGCGCGTCGGCGTCGGCCGCGGGCACGAACACCACCCACTTGTCCAGGTTCGGCCCGGCCGCCACGGGCGAGAGCACGTCCTCGACACGCAACCCCAGCGTCTCGGCCAGCGCGTCGGACACGCCGGGATTGGCCGAGTCGGCGTTGGTGTGCGCGGTGAACAGTGCGCGCCCGGTGCGGATCAGCCGGTGGATCAGCGCGCCCTTGGCGGTGCTCGCGGCCACGGTGTCGACACCACGCAGCAGCAGCGGGTGGTGAGCGAGCAGCAGCCCGCGGTCGGGGACCTCGGCGATCACGTCGGCGGTGGCGTCGACCGCGATCGTGACCGACTCCACGGGTTCGTCGGGGTCCCCGCACACCAGACCGACCGAATCCCAGTCCTGCGCAAGTTGCGGCGGGTACGCCGCCTCCAGCACGGCGATCACGTCGGCCAGCCGCACGCCCGCCGATCGCGTGTTCATCTCAGCACCTCCGTCACGGCATCCACCCGCGAGCCCACGAAAGTACCGCAACGCCGCACGGCAATGCTCTTGCTTTGCCGATGTCGTCGCGGCAACTCTGTGTCCGGCACGGCGAACTGCACAAACGGCGCCCGCATGGGCGCGGTCGGCCACGCCGGTACGGCGGCCGCGCGGACGGCACGAGACGGTGGGCACGGCACCCCACGACAGTAGTGGTCGGCCGCCGTGACGGGCATCATCGGGCACCGGTGCCGCGATCAGGGACAATCGGTGTGTGACCGATGTTGTGACTGGCCGCGTCAGCGAGCTGACCCCCGACACCCGCCCGCAGTTGGTGCTGTTCGATCTCGACGGCACGCTCACCGACTCCGCGGAGGGCATCGTGTCGAGCTTCCGGCATGCGCTGCAGGCCGTCGGGGCACCCGTGCCCGACGGTGACCTGGCCTCACGGATCGTCGGCCCGCCCATGCACCACACGCTGAGCTCGCTGGGGCTCGGCGACCAGGCCGACGAGGCCATCGCGGCCTACCGCGCCGACTACACGTCCCGTGGATGGGCGATGAACAGCCTGTTCGACGGCATCCCGGCGCTGCTCTCGGATCTGCGAGCCGCGGGCGTCCGGCTGGCCGTCGCGACATCGAAGGCCGAGCCCACCGCCCGCCGGATCCTCGAGCACTTCGAGCTCGACGGCTACTTCGAGGTGATCGCAGGCGCCAGCCCGGACGGCACGCGCTCACTCAAATCCGAGGTCGTGGCGCACGCGCTGCGACAGCTGGAACCGCTGCCCGACCGCGTACTGATGGTCGGCGACCGGATGCACGACGTCGAGGGCGCCGCCGAGCACGGTATCGACACCGTCGTGGTGGGCTGGGGCTACGGCGGCGCCGATTTCTCCGGGCCGGCCGCGGTGGTGGCCCATGCCCACGTCGAGACCGTCGAGGCACTTCGCGGGGTGCTCGGTGTCTGAGGTGCATGTGACGTTCGTCTGCTCGGGCAACATCTGCCGTTCCCCGATGGCCGAGAAGATGTTCGCCCACCAGATCGCCGAGCGCGGCCTGCGTGAGGTCGTGCGGGTCACCAGCGCGGGCACCGGTGGCTGGCACGCCGGCGACGGCGCCGACGAGCGTGCGTGCCTGGTGCTGGCCGACCGTGGCTACCCCACCGCGCACCGCGCCGCCGTCGTCGACGACGACCACCTGTCGGCCGACCTGGTGGTCGCCATGGGCCGCAACCACGCGCGGATCCTCGCCGACCTCGGGGTGGAGCCGGACCGGCTGCGCATGCTGCGCTCGTTCGATCCCCGCGCGGGCGCACACACCCCTGACGTCGAGGACCCGTATTACGGCACCCGCGACGACTTCGAGGCCGTCTTCGAGGTGATCGAGGCCGCGCTGCCCGGTCTTCACGACTGGGTCGACGAGGCCCTGGCCGCGAGAGGGATCGTGGCCTGATGCGCCGGCTCGGCTTTCTCCTGCGCCCGCAGTGGCTGGCGCTGATCGTCGTGGTGATCGCGTTCGCCTACCTGTGCTTCACGGTGCTCGCGCCGTGGCAGCTGGGCAAGAACACCAAGACCTCACGGGAGAACAGCCAGATCGCCAATTCGCTTCAGGCCGAACCGGTCCCGCTGACCGACATCCTGCCGCACCAGGATTCCACCTCCGACGACCAATGGCGGCGGGTGACCGCGACGGGCCGCTACCTGCCCGAGGGACAGGTGCTCGCCCGGCTGCGCGTGATCGAAGGCGAACCCGCGTTCGAGGTTCTCACACCGTTCGCGGTCCAGGGCGGCCCGACCATCCTCGTCGACCGCGGATACGTGCGCCCCGTCGAGGGATCAGGGGTGCCCGCGATCGATCCGCCACCCACCGACACGGTGTCGATCACCGCGCGGCTGCGCGATTCGGAGGCCGTCGCGACCGGCAAGGAACCGTTCCGCGCCGACGGTGCGCTGCAGGTCTATTCGATCAACACCGGCCAGGTCTCCCAACTCACCGGGACACCGCTGGCCGGGTCGTACCTTCAACTCGTCGACGACCAGCCGGGCGGTCTGGGAGCGATCCCGCTGCCGCACCTGGACGCCGGGCCGTTCCTCTCCTACGGCATCCAGTGGATCGCGTTCGGCATCATCGCCCCGATCGGGTTGGGCTACTTCATGTATGCCGAGATCCAGCAACGGCGACGCGAACGCGCTGCGCAGGCGAAGAAGGACGCCGCGGGGCCCAAACCGGCGGCCGAACTCACACCCGAGGAGAAGCTCGCCGACCGCTACGGCAAGCGCCGCTGAGCCATCCCGCGGCCGCCACCGCCACCAGCGCGGCCGCGCCCTGCACGGCGCGCGAGAGTCGCACCGCCCTGCCGACATCCGCGACCTCGGGCGCGCGACCGTTCCCCAGCGACGGGCGGATCTCCAGCTGATGCGCGTACTGTGTCGGCCCACCGAGCCGCACGCCCAGCGCCCCGGCGAACGACGCCTCCACCACACCCGCGTTGGGGCTCGGATGACGCGCCGCGTCACGTCGCCACGCGCGCAACGCCGCGACGGGCGAGCCCCCCACCACCGGCGCGCACATCGCCACCAGCAGGCCCGTGACGCGGGCCGGCACGTAGTTCAGCACGTCATCGAATCGCGCTGCGGCCCAACCGAACCGGAGATACCGCGGCGAGCGGTGGCCGATCATGGCGTCGAGGGTGTTGGCGCCGCGGTACACCAACACGCCCGGTACACCGGCGACCGCGGCCCACAGCAGCGGCGCGACCTGCGCGTCGGAGGTGTTCTCGGCCAACGATTCGACCGTCGCGCGGGTCAGGCCCGCGGCGTCCAGCGAGGCCGGGTCCCGTCCGCACAACGACGGCACGAGCGCCCGGGCGCCATCCACGTCATCGGCGGCCAGCAGGTCCGCCATGCGATCACCGACGCGGTTGAGCGAGGTCCCGCCGAGCGCCACGTACGTCGCGGCAGCCAGTCCCAGGTGTGGGCGGTTTCGGCGCTGCGCGGCCACCCCCAACAGCGCGAGACCCGCCAGCAGCAGGCCCGTGTGCGCCGTCCCCGCCGCCCGGTTGTCGCGATAGGTCAGGCGTTCCAGCCGTGCCGCGCCGGAACCGAACAGCGCGACGGGATGCCCTCGCCGCGGGTCGGCGAACACCAGGTCGGCGAGATACCCACACGCGATCCCCGCGGCCGTGCCCGCAACCACAGATCGGTTCCCCCGGCTACTCGACGCAAACACCTCGGCAGCGTCTCACACGGTTATCCACCCGCACACACGAGGCCGGGCCCACCGCTGTGCGCTGCACGCGGTGCCGGCCACGCCGTGCCGGGTCTTCAATCTCTTTGCCGCCACAGGCTTTCTACCGAACGAGTTCCGCGTCCGCATGACCCTCGACTGGTCCGCCGACCAGCAACGACGGTACGAAAAGTTGTTGCAGGTGCGGCGAATCGCCGACCGCGTGATGCCCCGCGAGGCATGGTTGCTGGGGAACCAGCTGTACCTTTGGACATGCGGGTCCGAAATGTCGTTGGCAAAAGGATTGTCTGATGGTCGAATCGAGCAGTGCTGCTCCCTCATTCCCCACCCTCAACCACGTCGCGGTGACCGTGCGTGACCTCGCGGTCAGCGGCCCGTGGTACCGCGCGCTGATCGGCGCCGACCCGGTGCTCGACGAGCGCACCGACGCCGGTTTCCACCACATCGTGTGGGCGCTTCCCGGCGGCACCCTGTTCGGTATCCACCAGCACGACAAGCGCGCAGAAGCCGAGCAGTTCACCGAGTTCCGTGTCGGCCTCGACCACGTCAGCTTCGGCGTCGGCAGCCGCGATGACCTGCAGGTGTGGCAGAACCGGCTCGACGAACTCGGTATCGCCCACGGCGGCATCGTCGACGCCCCGTACGGGTCGGGTCTGAGTTTCCGCGATCCCGACGGCATCGCACTGGAGTTCTTCGCGGGGAACTGAATCCCGCGCTCGGGGCGCATATCGGGAGTGTTCGCGGATAGGATCCTGCTTCGGAGGAACATCCGTGAAAAACCTGATACCCGCGGTGGCCGTGTCGACGGCGATCGGTTTCGTGGTCGGCGGGATGGAAGCGTCTGCCCCACCCGCCGAACCCGCGGCCAACCCGGCCCCGCCGTTGCCGGATCCGGGTGTCTACCTCGTCACCGAGACCGCGGCCGCCGAGCTTTTCGAACCGTACGACTGGTCGCTGTCGGATTGCGGACCAGGATGCTTGCATGTGCTGTCGCACTCCCCTGGTGCACCGGGGGCGTCGTGGGACATGGAGATGCCGTGGCTCGCCTCGGCCGATGACGCTCAGGGCGCCTGGGTGGGTGAACACACCAATCCGGGCATGGTGTGCGACATCGGCACCCCCGAACAACGACAGACCGGCCCGGTGCGGATGAAGTACATCATCCGTCCCGATCTGACCGGGTTCGTCAACATGGGCTTCTCGCAGGACAATCCGTCGTGCGCGGGCGACACCGAACCGCGCAGCCGCAACCTGGTGCTGCGCCGCGCGCCGATGGTGTGGTCCTGAATTTTCCGCACCGGCTCACGTTTGGGCACTCGCGAACGTCTACAGGGTGTAAGCATCCGATATACGCGAGGAAACCGACAACCGTGAAGCAGACATGAAGGCCCCGTTCGAACGCGTCGTCCAACGCCACGGCCCGGCGGTGCTGCGGGTGTGCACATTCGTGCTGGGGCCGCTCGACGCCGAAGACGCCTGGTCGGACACCTTTCTGGCGGCTCTGCGTGCCTATCCCGACCTGGCCGACGACGCCAACGTCGAGGCCTGGCTCGTGACCATCGCCCACCGCAAATGTGTGGACATCATCCGGCGTCGCGAACGCGAAGCCCTCGCCATCGGTGATGTGCCGGATCGCCCGACCACTATCGGCGTGCCAGGCGCCGCCGACGACCAACTCACCTCCGCGGTGCGCGCACTGCCGCCCAAGCAGCGGCAGGCGGTGGCCTACCACTATTTCGTCGGCCTGCCGTACGCCGAGATCGCCGCACTGCTGGGCGGTACCGCCGACGCGGCCCGCAAGGCCGCCTCCGACGGAATCGCCACACTGCGAACCCATTATCCGGACGCCCTGCCGAAAGGAGCGCACCGATGAACGACACCCTGACCCGCCTGCACCGACGCCTCGAACAGTCCGCGACCACTGATGGGCTGCTCGACGTCGCCTACACCACCGTCGACACTCCCGTGGGACCACTTCTTTTGGCCGCCACCGAGATCGGACTCGTGCGCGTCGCATTCGCCACCGAGGACCACGATGCCGTGCTGGACACCCTGGCGCAGCGGCTGAGCCCGCGGATCCTGCGCGCACCTCAACGCCTTGCCGATGCCGCACGGCAGATCGACGAGTATTTCGCCGGTGCGCGAACACAATTCGACGTTGCACTGGATCACTCACTGTCACACGGTTTCCGGCAGCTCGTGCAGCGCCGGCTGTCGCAGATCCCGTACGGGCACACCATGTCCTACAAGGATGTGGCCGAGATCGTGGGCAATCCCAACGCCGTTCGCGCGGTCGGGTCGGCATGCTCCACCAATCCCCTTCCGGTCGTGGTGCCGTGCCACCGTGTGCTGCGCTCCGACGGCAGCCTGGGTGGCTACATCGGTGGGCTGGGCGCGAAAACGGCGCTGCTGGAACTGGAGCGGGCGGCATGACCGATCGGTGGCGGGCCAGGGTCGACAGCGGTGACTGGCCCGCCATCGCGGCCGAACTCGACGAGTACGGCGGCGCCCTGCTGCCTCGACTGCTCACCGCGGCCGAGACCGAGCGGTTGCGCGCGCTCTACGGCGACGACGAGCGGTTCCGCAGCACGATCGACATGGTCCGCTACCGCTACGGCCAAGGGCAGTACCGCTATCTGCGCACGCCGTATCCCGAACCGCTCGAAGCGCTCAAACACGCGCTGTATCCCCGCCTGCTGCCCATCGCCCGCGAGTGGTGGACCAGACTCGGGCGCACCCCGCCGTGGCCCGACACCCTCGACGAGTGGCTCGACATGTGTCACCGCGCGGGACAGACCAAGTCGACGGCGATCCTGCTGCGCTACGGCGCAGGCGACTGGAACGCACTGCACCGCGACCTCTACGGAGATCTGGTGTTTCCGCTGCAGGTCGTCGTCAACCTCAACGAACCGGGCCGCGACTACACCGGCGGCGAGTTCCTACTCCTCGAACAACGTCCCCGCGCGCAGTCGCGCGGCACCGCCACACAATTGCCCCACGGCCACGGCTTCGTGTTCACCACACGCGACCGCCCGGTGCGATCGACGCGCGGATGGTCGGCCGCGCCCGTGCGCCACGGCGTGTCGGCCGTGCGCTCAGGAGAGCGCACGACGCTGGCCCTGGTGTTCCACGACGCCACCTGACTCTGCGCCGAGCGTGCGGTTTCATACGCGACACACCGCGTCAGGCGGATGAGATCGCACGCTCGGCACACAATCACGGCTTGCTCAGGGCCCCGCGGGGGTACTCCGAGACGTCAACAGACGTCGAGTCCCGGCCTTGAAGGGTTGATCATGAGCAACACCAGCCAGCGCGAACTGGGAAAGACGAACCGTCCGATCGAAGACGCGCTGGAGGACACCTTCGAAAGAACCATCGACGAGGGCAGCCAGCGCCTGCACCGCCGCTGGCGGGAAATCCTCGTCACCGGGTTCTTCGGCGGCACCGAGGTCGCGATGGGCGTCCTGGCCTACCTGGCCGTCCTGAACGCCACGGGCAACCAACTCCTGGCGGGTCTGGCGTTCTCGATCGGTTTTCTCGCTCTCCTGTTGGGCCACAGCGAGTTGTTCACCGAGGGCTTCCTGGTGCCGGTGACCACCGTGGCCGCCAAGCGCGCCAGCGTCGCGCAACTCTTCAAGTTGTGGGGTGGCACGCTCGCGGCGAACCTGGTGGGCGGCTGGGTCATCATGTGGCTGATCATGTTGGGCTTTCCGAAGCTGCACGCCCAGACCGTGGAATCGGCCTCGCACTTCGCCACCGCCCCGCTGTCGGCGGAGACCGTCGCGCTGGGCCTGCTCGGCGGCATGGCCATCACCCTCATGACGCGCATGCAGCACGGCACCGACTCGGTTCCCGGAAAGATCGCGGCGGCCGTGGCAGGTGCTTTCCTGCTCGCCGGCCTGCAGATGTTCCACTCGATCCTCGACTCGCTGCTCATCTTCGGTGCGATCTTCACCGGCGAGGCCTCGTTCGGATACCTTGACTGGCTCAAATGGTTCGGCTACACCGTCGTCGCCAACGTGGCCGGCGGACTGATCCTGGTGACACTGTTACGCCTGCTGCGCAGCAAGGAGCGGATCGAAGAGGAGCGCGAAGAAGCGGACGCCGAGTGAACCAGCGTGAAACCTGTTCGACGGCAACGCTTCCAGATCGCCGACCGTGCGGTTTCATACGCGACACGCCGCGTCAGGCGGATGAGACCGCACGCTCGGCGCGAGGAGAGGAAAAAGAGTGGGCGCGGACGGTATCGAACCGCCGACCGCTGGTGTGTAAAACCAGAGCTCTACCACTGAGCTACGCGCCCCGCCGCAGGCACGGTACACGGCCAAGCGCCGTGACCGGAAATCCCACACCGGGATCTTAGTCAGGCGCGCAGCGCCTGCAGTGCCGCAGTCCAGACTTTCTGGTCGCGCACCTGACCGGGCTCCATCATCTCGGCGAACCGGATGATGCCGGAGCGGTCGACGACGAAGGTGCCGCGGTTGGGATAGCCCGCGTCCTCGTTGAACACGCCGTAGTCCCGGGCCACCTTGCCGTGCGGCCAGAAATCCGACAGCACCGGGAAGGTGAATCCGCTTTCGATGGACCAGATCTTGTGCGTGGGAGGCGGACCGACCGAGACGGCGATGACGGCCGAGTGGTCGTTCTCGTAGAGCGGGAGCTGATCACGGATCGCGCCGAGTTCGCCCTCGCACACACCGGTGAACGCCAGCGGGAAGAACACCACCAGCACGTCCCTGGGGTTCTCGCCCGTGCGGTAGTCGCTGAGCGTGACCGGCCGGTTGTTCTGGTCTCGCAGGGTGAAATCGGGCGCGGGTGTGCCGACGTCGAGCACTCAGCCGCGCTTCCCGGCGGCCTTCGACTTCGGCTGCACCAGCCGGCTGGCCGTCCAGTCCCCCAGTTTCGCCGACGAGGTCTGCATCAGACCGGCCGTGGGCGCCGATTCGGCGATCTCGGCCGGCAGCACGTGCCCTGGCTTGCCGGTCTTGGGCGTCAGCACCCAGATCACGCCGTCCTCGGCGAGTGGGGTGATGGCGTCCATCAGCCGGTCGACCAGGTCCCCGTCGTTGTCGCGCCACCACAACAGCACGACGTCGACCACCTCGTCGGAGTCCTCGTCGAGCAGCTCCGAACCGCACGCCTCTTCGACGTCGGCCCGGATGTCGTCGTCGGTATCCTCGTCCCAACCCAACTCCTGGACAACCTGATCCTTTTGGATGCCCAGAATTCGAGCGTAGTTCGGGTCAGAATCCTTCCCCGCCGCCGCGACCACCTCGGTCCTCCTTAGCCTTCTCCGGCCCGTACGGGCCTGTCAGTGTGGTGTTGTTGTGCTGCTCATTGCGTGTTGCGCCCTATCGTCGCACGCCGGTCCCGATGAGGGGGTGTCCGGCGGGCAGTTCGCAGATCAAATCCGTCAATAGGCGGCGTCACAGCGGTCGAGGGCGGCGGTCCTCGCGGAGTTGGACCGGTCGGAGGCCGCGTTGAACACGTCCGGTGAGGCGTCGCCGGAAATGGCCGACGCCACCGCGCGCACCGCGTCGACCCATTCGGTCAGTGCGTCGCGCAGGTCGGCGGGCAACGTGTCGGAGATGCCCGAGGTGACCAGGTCGGCGCTGCGGTTGAGCGCGTCGACCGCGGGACCGGCCTTGGCCCTGACGTCGGGCGAATTGTTGTTGGCCGCCTCGATGTAGGTGTTGACGGCGTCGATGGCGTCCACCGATGACGTGCTCAGATCCTCACAGACGGTGTGGATGGCGCGTTTGGTCAGCGTGGCCTGGCGTTCGGACTCCCTCGCGGCCGAGGTCAGCGACGACGCCTCGATCGAGGCCGACACCGACGCGCGGTAGACGGGAGCCTCGGCGGGATCCACTTGTGCGGTACCGCCAGTCACGGTCGAACATCCGACAACCACCATCGCGATGACGGCCGAACCGCCCAGCGCCACCCCCGCGACCCTGTGTGTCGCCCCAAACTGCCAACTCATCGGCACGGTCTGCAGACGTTACCGGTTCTTAGCCATCAGGACCGGTTCATTGCACCTTCCACCCCTGCAGAGCACATGCGGCACGATAGGGAGACGATATAGGTGCCACAAGCACCTGATCGATTAAGTGACCGCCTAACAAGGAGCGGAAGTTGACCACCGAGTTCGTGCGCCAGGATCTGGCCCAAAACTCCAGCACCGCAGCAGAACCCGACCGGGTCCGGGTGATCCGTGAAGGTGTCGCGTCCTACCTGCCGGACATCGACACCGAGGAGACCGCTGAGTGGCTCGAATCCTTCGACGAGCTGCTGGAACGTTCCGGCCCTGCGCGTGCCCGTTATCTGATGCTGCGTTTGCTCGAACGCGCCGGCGAGCAGCGTGTCGCGATCCCGGCGCTGACGTCCACCGATTACGTGAACACCATCCCCACCGAGCTGGAACCGTGGTTCCCCGGTGACGAGGACGTCGAGCGGCGCTACCGCGCCTGGATCCGGTGGAACGCCGCGATCATGGTGCACCGCGCTCAGCGTCCGGGAGTCGGTGTGGGCGGTCATATTTCGACGTACGCATCGTCGGCGACGCTGTACGAGGTCGGCTTCAACCACTTCTTCCGCGGCAAGAGCCATCCCGGCGGCGGGGATCATGTGTTCATCCAGGGGCACGCCTCCCCCGGCATCTACGCCCGCGCGTTCCTGGAAGGCCGGCTCACAACCGACCAACTGGATGGTTTCCGCCAGGAGCACAGCCACTCCGGCGGCGGCCTGCCGTCGTACCCGCACCCCCGGCTCATGCCGGACTTCTGGGAGTTCCCGACGGTGTCGATGGGGCTGGGCCCCATGAACGCCATCTACCAGGCGCGGTTCAACCACTACCTGCACGACCGGGGTATCAAGGACACCTCCGACCAGCACGTGTGGGCGTTCCTCGGCGACGGCGAGATGGACGAACCGGAGTCGCGCGGCCTGATCCAGGTGGCCGCCAACGAGGCGCTGGACAACCTGACGTTCGTCATCAACTGCAACCTGCAGCGTCTCGACGGCCCGGTGCGCGGCAACGGCAAGATCATCCAGGAACTGGAGTCGTTCTTCCGCGGCGCGGGCTGGAACGTCATCAAGGTCGTGTGGGGCCGCGAGTGGGACGTGCTGCTGCACGCCGACCGCGACGGGGCACTGGTCAACCTCATGAACTCCACGCCCGACGGTGACTACCAGACCTACAAGGCCAACGACGGCGCGTACGTGCGCGACCACTTCTTCGGGCGCGATCCGCGCACCAAGGCACTGGTGGCCGACATGTCCGACCAGGAGATCTGGAATCTCAAGCGCGGCGGCCACGACTACCGCAAGGTGTACGCCGCCTACCGCGCCGCGATGGAGCACAAGGGGCAGCCGACGGTCATCCTGGCCAAGACCATCAAGGGCTACACGCTGGGGCAGCACTTCGAGGGCCGCAACGCCACGCACCAGATGAAAAAGCTTGCGCTGGAAGACCTCAAGAACTTCCGCGACGTCACCCGCGTGCCGGTCAGCGACGCCCAGCTCGAAGAGGACCCCTACCTGCCGCCGTACTACCACCCCGGTCCGGAGGCGCCCGAGATCCGTTATCTGCTGGAGCGCCGCCGCGCGCTCGGCGGGTTCGTGCCGTCGCGTCGCACCAAGAGCAAGCCGTTGGCCCTGCCGGGCAGCGACACCTACAAGGCGCTCAAGAAGGGTTCGGGCTCGCAGGCCGTCGCCACCACCATGGCGACCGTGCGGACGTTCAAGGAGCTGTTGCGCGACAAGAACATCGGGCCGCGCATCGTGCCGATCATCCCCGACGAGGCGCGCACGTTCGGTATGGACTCGTGGTTCCCGAGCCTGAAGATCTACAACCGCAACGGGCAGCTGTACACGTCGGTGGACTCCGAACTGATGCTGGCCTACAAGGAATCCGAGGTCGGCCAGATCCTGCACGAGGGCATCAACGAGGCCGGGTCGACGTCGTCGTTCACCGCGGTGGGCACGTCGTACTCGACGCACGACGAGCCGATGATCCCGATCTACATCTTCTATTCGATGTTCGGTTTCCAGCGCACCGGCGACGGCCTGTGGGCCGCAGCCGATCAGATGGCCCGCGGGTTCGTGCTCGGCGCGACGGCCGGGCGCACCACGCTGACCGGTGAGGGCCTGCAGCACGCCGACGGGCACTCGCTGCTGCTGGCGTCGACCAACCCGGCCGCGGTCACCTACGACCCGGCGTTCGCCTACGAGATCGCGCACATCATCGAGAGCGGTCTGCAGCGCATGTACGGCGAGGATCCGGAGAACGTGTTCTTCTACCTCACCATCTACAACGAGCCGTATCAGCAGCCTGCCGAGCCCGAGAACCTCGACGTCGAGGCGCTGCTGAAGGGCTTGTACCTGTACCGGCCTGCCCCGGAGAAGCGCGCCAAGAGCGCGCAGATCCTGGCCTCCGGTGTGGCGATGCCCGAGGCGCTGCGCGCGGCCGACCTGCTCGCGTCGGACTGGGATGTCGCCGCCGACGTGTGGTCGGTGACCAGCTGGGGCGAGCTCAACCGCGAGGGCGTGGCGATCGAGAAGCACCGTCTGCGTCATCCCGACGAGCCCGCCGGCACGCCCCACGTGACCAGCGCGCTGGCCGACGCGGCCGGTCCGGTGATCGCGGTGTCCGACTGGATGCGGGCGGTGCCCGAGCAGATCCGCCCGTGGGTGCCCGGCACCTACGTCACGCTCGGTACCGACGGCTTCGGCTTCTCCGACACCCGGCCCGCCGCGCGCCGGTACTTCAACACCGACGCCGAGTCGGTCGTGGTGGCGGTCCTGCAGGGCCTGGCGCGCGACGGCGAGATCGACGCGTCGGTCGCGGCCCAGGCGGCCGAGCAGTACCGCATCGACGATGTGTCCGCCGCGGGCGTGTCCTACGCCGACACCGGCAGCGCCTGATCCGGCCACAGTGAGCAGCCACCGGCACACGCCGGTGGCTGTTTGCTTGCGGGCACTTGGAGGAATCCGCCAGAAAACAGGCGTAGGTTTTAGGAATGCCCGACAATCGGTTCGTTCCGCCGAAGTCCACGGTCGAGGTGCTTGAGGCCGTGCCCGACTCGCTGCTGCGCCGGTTGAAGCAGTACTCGGGCCGGCTGGCCACCGAGGCCGTGCACGCCATGGAGCAGCGGTTGCCGTTCTTCGCCGAGCTCGACGCGTCGCAGCGCGCCAGCGTGCAGCTCGTGGTGCAGACCGCCGTCGTCAACTTCGTCGAGTGGATGCGCAACCCCGAGAGCAACGTGGGCTACACCGCGCAGGCGTTCGAGGTGGTGCCGCAGGATCTGCGGCGGCGTGTCGCACTGCGGCAGTCGGTGGAGATGGTGCGCACGTCCATGGAGTTCTTCGAGGAGGCCGTGCCGCTGCTGGCACGGTCCGAGGAACAGCTCACCGCCCTGACCGCGGGCATCCTGCGCTACAGCCGCGATCTGGCGTTCGCCGCGGCCAGCGCGTACGCCGATCAGGCCGAGGCCCGCGGCGCCTGGGACATCCGCATGGAGGCCAACATCGTCGACGCCGTGGTCCGCGGCGACACCGGCCCCGAACTGCAGTCACAGGCCGCCGCGCTCAACTGGGACGCGACCGCGCCCGCGACGGTGATCGTGGGCCTGCCGCGCGCCGACCGGATCGAGATGGCGCGCGACGACGTGCACGCCGTCGTGCGCCGCAACGATCGCGCCGCGCTGTCCGACGTCCACGGGACGTGGCTGGTGACGATCGTGTCTGGCCCACTGTCGGCGACCGACCGGTTCCTGGCCGACCTGATGTCGGTGTTCGCCGACGGGCCTGTGGTGATCGGGCCGACGACCCCGACACTGACCGCGGCGCATCGCAGTGCGACAGAAGCGATCTCGGGGATGAACGCGGTGGCCGGGTGGCCGAGCGCGCCGCGTCCGGTATCGGCGCGCGAACTGTTGCCCGAGCGTGCGCTGCTGGGTGACGCCGATGCGGTCACGGCCCTGGAGACCGAGGTGATGCGACCGCTGGCCGACGCCGGGCCTGCCCTCACCGAGACGCTGGACGCGTTCCTGGACTCCGGCGGCGCGATTGAAGCTTGCGCACGCAAATTGTTCGTTCATCCAAATACGGTTCGCTACCGTCTGCGGCGTATCGCGGACTTCACCGGGCGCGATCCGGCGGTGCCCCGGGACGCCTATGTGTTGCGGGTGGCGTCGACCGTGGGACGGCTGAGCAAACACGCATACCGAGCGAGCACGATAAACAGCGCGGTCAGCGTGGTGCCGACCATCAGGCCGGCGACGTCGGCCGGGTCACGGGGTACGTGACGTCACGCGATGGGGTGAGGTACGGATCACAGATCGCGGCGCGGTATCGACGAGGTCGCATCACATGCACTTTTGTGGAGAACCTACAAAAACATAAGACAAGGTTCATAATCTCTTACACCGCGCAAACCCGTCTTCACAGTGTTCTCTTAATGACGTGCCTCAAGGACCCGTGCTCGCATTGCTCGCCCCTGGACAGGGCTCGCAGACGCCCGGCATGCTCACCCCCTGGTTGGAGCTGCCCGGTGCTGCTGACCGTCTGGCCGCCTGGTCGCAGATCAGCGGTCTGGACCTGACCACGCTGGGCACCACCGCGACGGCCGAGGAGATCACCGACACCGCGGTGACCCAGCCGCTCGTGGTCGCCGCCACCCTGCTGGCGCACGAAGAACTCACCAAGCGCGGGCACAGCGCCGCGGAGACGATTGTCGCAGGCCACTCGGTCGGCGAGATCGCCGCGTACGCCATCGCCGGTGTCATCTCCGCCGACGACGCCGTCAAGCTCGCCGCGACCCGCGGCGCCGAGATGGCCAAGGCCTGCGCGGTCGAGCCCACCGGTATGGCCGCGGTGCTCGGCGGCGACGAGGCTGAGGTGCTGGCGCGTCTCGAGGCCCTCGACCTCGTCCCGGCCAACCGCAACGCGGCCGGGCAGATCGTCGCCGCGGGCGCGGTCGCCGCGCTCGACAAGCTCGCCGAGGATCCGCCGGCCAAGGCCCGCGTGCGTAAGCTGGCGACGGCGGGTGCGTTCCACACCCACTACATGGCATCGGCGCTCGACGGTTACGCCGCGGCCGCGCAGTCTGTAACGACCAGCGAGCCGACCGCGACACTACTGTCGAACGCGGATGGTCAGCCGGTGGCTTCGGCCGCCGATGCGATGGAGAAGCTCGTCGCACAACTCACCAAGCCGGTGCGCTGGGATCTGTGCACCGCCACGCTGCGTGATCGCTTCCAGAATGCGGAGTCCGCCGGGATCGTCGAGTTCCCGCCGGCCGGCACGCTGGTGGGCATCGCCAAGCGTGAACTGAAGGGCACGCCGACGCGCGCCATCAAGTCCCCAGAAGACCTGGACGGTCTGGACCAGCTGTAGGTCCGGCAAACCGCACGACAAACGTCCGGAATGAACCCCTCCACAGCCGGAGGGGCATCAACAACAACGAAGGAGCCACTGTGGCCGCCACCCAGGAAGAAATCATCGCCGGTCTCGCCGAGATCATCGAAGAGGTCACCGGTATCGAGCCGTCCGAGGTCACCCCGGAGAAGTCGTTCGTCGACGACCTGGACATCGACTCGCTGTCGATGGTCGAGATCGCGGTGCAGACCGAGGACAAGTACGGCGTGAAGATCCCGGACGAGGATCTGGCCGGTCTGCGCACCGTGGGCGACGTGGTTGCCTACATCCAGAAGCTCGAGGAAGAGAACCCCGAGGCCGCTGCTGCCCTGCGTGAGAAGTTCGCGGCAGACCAGTGACCAGGCCTTCCACTGCCAACGGCGGTTACCCCAATGTGGTGGTGACCGCCGTCACGGCGACGACGTCGATCGCGCCGGACATCGAGAGCACGTGGAAGGGCCTGCTGGCCGGCGAGAGCGGTATCCGCGTCCTCGAAGACGAGTTCGTCACCAAGTGGGACCTGCCGGTGCGTATCGGCGGGCACCTGGTCGACAACATCGACGATCACATGACCCGTCTGGACATGCGCCGCATGTCCTACGTCCAGCGCATGTCGAAGTTCCTCAGCAAGCAGCTGTGGGAGAACGCAGGCGCGCCTGAGGTCGATCCGGACCGCTTCGCGGTCGTGATCGGCACCGGGCTCGGCGGCGGCGAGAAGATCGTCGAGACGTACGACGCGATGAACGAGGGTGGCCCCCGCAAGGTGTCGCCGCTCGCGGTGCAGATGATCATGCCCAACGGCGCGGCAGCCGTCGTCGGGCTCGAACTCGGCGCCCGCGCCGGTGTCATCACGCCGGTGTCGGCCTGCTCGTCCGGTTCGGAGGCCATCGCGCACGCGTGGCGTCAGATCGTCATGGGCGACGCCGATTTCGCGGTCTGCGGTGGTGTCGAAGGCGGTATCGAGGCGTTGCCCATCGCGGCGTTCTCGATGATGCGCGCGATGAGCACCCGCAACGATGATCCGCAGGGCGCGTCGCGTCCGTTCGACAAGGACCGCGACGGCTTCGTGTTCGGCGAGGCAGGCGCGATGATGATCATCGAGACCGAGGAGCACGCCAAGGCGCGCGGCGCCAAGCCGCTGGCGCGTCTGATGGGTGCGGGCATCACGTCCGACGCGTTCCACATGGTGGCCCCGGCCGCCGACGGTCTGCGTGCCGGTCAGGCGATGAAGCGTGCGATGGAGACCGCGGGCCTCGATCCCAAGGACATCGACCACGTCAACGCCCACGCCACCGCCACCCCGATCGGGGACACCGCCGAGGCCAACGCCCTCCGGGTTGCCGGTGTGGAACACGCCGCGGTGTACGCCCCCAAGTCCGCGCTCGGCCACTCCATCGGTGCGGTCGGTGCGCTGGAATCGATCCTCACGGTCCTGGCTCTCCGCGACGGCGTCATCCCCCCGACGCTGAACTACGAGACCCCGGATCCCGAGATCGATCTCGATATCGTTGCAGGTGAGCCTCGGTACGGCGAATACAAGTACGCCATCAACAACTCGTTCGGGTTCGGCGGCCACAATGTGGCTCTGGCATTCGGGCGTTACTGAGTCTCGGTAAAGGAAAGAATCGCGTAAATATGGCGGCACTGTCCACGGGGAACGGGCTTCCCAACGTGGTCGTCACCGGCGTTGCGATGACGACAGCGCTGGCGACGGATGCGGAAAGCACCTGGAAGAAGCTGCTCGACGGCCAGAGCGGTATCCGTACGCTCACGGATCCGTTCGTCGAGGAGTACAACCTGCCGGTTCGTATCGGCGGACATCTCCTGGAGGAGTTCGATTCCGAACTGACGCGGGTCGAACTGCGCCGGTTGTCATATTTGCAGAAGATGGCGACGGTGCTCGGCCGCCGGGTCTGGGCCAATGCCGGCTCCCCGGAGGTCGACGCCCGCCGTCTCATGGTGTCGATGGGCACCGGCCTCGGTTCCACCGAGGAACTCGTGTTCGCCTACGACGGCATGCGGTCCAAGGGCCTGCGCGCGGTGTCCCCGTTGGTGGTGCAGATGTACATGCCCAACGGCGCCGCGGCCGCGATCGGTCTGGAACGGCAGGCCAAGGCCGGTGTGTGCACGTCGATCTCGGCCTGCGCCTCGGGTTCGGAGGCCATCGCCAACGCGTGGCGCAACATCGTGCTCGGTGAGGCCGACATCGCCATCTGCGGTGGTGTCGAGACCAAGATCGAAGCCGTGCCGATCGCGGGCTTCGCGCAGATGCGGATCGTGCTGTCCAACAGCAACGACGATCCGGAGGGCGCCTGCAAGCCGTTCGACAAGGACCGCAACGGTTTCGTGTTCGGCGAGGCCGGTGCGCTCATGGTCATCGAGACCGAGGAGCACGCCAAGGCGCGCGGCGCCAACATCCTGGGCCGGCTGATGGGTGCGAGCGTCACCTCGGACGGCTACCACATCGTGGCGCCGGATCCCAATGGTGAGCAGGCCGGTTACGCCATGACCCGCGCGATCGAACTCGCGGGTCTGAAACCCACGGACATCGACCACGTCAACGCGCATGCGACCGGCACCAATGTCGGCGACGTGGCCGAGAGCAAGGCAATCAACAATGCGATGGGCGGCCACAAGCCTGCGGTGTACGCACCGAAGGGCGCGCTCGGCCACTCGGTCGGCGCGGTCGGCGCGGTCGAATCCATCCTGACGGTCCTGGCGTTGCGGGATGGAATCATCCCGCCGACGCGCAACCTGAACAACCTGGATCCGGAAATCGATCTGGATGTTGTCGCCGGGGAGCCACGACAGGGCGATTACAAGTACGCGATCAACAATTCGTTCGGATTCGGTGGGCACAATGTCGCGCTCGCCTTCGGAAAGTACTGATACTCAACCGAGTTGAATGTTTCTTCGAGGCCGTCAGCCGCAAGTCCGACGGGCTACAGGAGGTTTGTATGACGATCATGGCCCCCGAGGCGGCTGCCGAATCACTCGATCCGCGCGACCCGCTGCTGCGCCTGAGCACGTTCTTCGACGACGGCTCGGTCGAACTTCTCCACGAGCGTGACCGCTCCGGTGTGCTGGCCGCGGCCGGCACCGTCAACGGCGTGCGCACCGTCGCCTTCTGCACCGACGGCACCGTCATGGGTGGCGCCATGGGTGTCGAGGGCTGCGCGCACATCGTCGACGCGTACGACACCGCGATCGAGGAGCAGAGCCCCATCGTGGGCATCTGGCACTCCGGTGGTGCACGACTGGCCGAAGGCGTCAAGGCGCTGCACGCGGTCGGTCTGATGTTCGAGGCCATGATCCGGGCGTCGGGCTACGTCCCGCAGATCTCGGTGGTCGTCGGCTTCGCCGCGGGCGGCGCGGCCTATGGCCCGGCGCTCACCGACGTCATCGTCATGGCGCCCGACAGCAAGATTTTCGTCACCGGCCCCGACGTGGTGCGCAGCGTGACCGGCGAGGACGTCGACATGGTGTCGCTCGGCGGCCCGGAGGCTCACCACAAGAAGTCCGGTGTGTGCCACATCGTCGCCGACGACGAGCTCGACGCGTACGAGCGCGGCCGCCGCCTGGTCGGATTGTTCTGCCAGCAGGGCCATTTCGACCGCAGCAAGGCCGAGGCCGGCGACTCCGACCTGCACGCGCTGCTGCCGGACTCCGCGCGTCGCGCCTACGATGTGCACCCTCTGGTGCACGCTCTGCTGGACGAAGGCGTGCCCTTCGAGGAGTTCCAGGCCAAGTGGGCCCCGTCGATCGTGGTCGGCCTGGGCCGGCTCGCGGGGCGCACCATCGGTGTCATCGCCAACAACCCGCTGCGTCTCGGCGGCTGCCTGAACTCCGAGAGCGCCGAGAAGTCAGCGCGTTTCGTGCGCCTGTGCGACGCGTTCGGCATCCCGCTGGTGGTCATCGTCGACGTGCCCGGCTACCTGCCCGGTGTGGATCAGGAATGGGGCGGCGTCGTGCGCCGCGGCGCGAAGCTGCTGCACGCGTTCGGCGAGTCGACCGTCCCCCGCGTCACCCTGGTGACCCGGAAGATCTACGGCGGCGCCTACATCGCGATGAACTCGCGCTCGCTCAACGCCACCAAGGTGTTCGCGTGGCCGGACGCCGAGGTCGCCGTCATGGGCGCCAAGGCCGCCGTCGGCATCCTGCACAAGAAGAAGCTGGCCGCGGTCGAGGATCCCGCCGAGCGCGAGGCCCTGCACGAGCAGTTGGCGGTCGAGCACGAGAAGATCGCCGGCGGTGTGGATTCCGCGATCGAGATCGGTGTGGTCGACGAGAAGATCGACCCGTCACACACCCGCAGCAAGCTCACCGAGGCTCTTGCCGAGGCCCCGCACCGCCGTGGTCGCCACAAGAACATCCCGCTGTAACTTCTCAGCGCGAACAGACGCAAAACTGCTCCTTTTCACGCGAAAAGGAGCAGTTTTGCGTCTGGTGGGCAGGCTTACCGGGTGGTGTAACCGCCGTTGGTGAACAGCGTCTGGCCGTTGATCCAGTGCCCTTCGTCGGCGAGGAACACCGCCAGCGGGGCGATGTCGCCGATATCGGTCAGGCGGTTGCCCATGGCCTGGGACTTGTGGAACTCGACGCGCTCGGGGGTCTCCTCGGGGTAGAAGAACGGCGTGTCCATCGGCCCGGGCGCGATGTTGTTGACGTTGATCCCCCGCACCCCGAACTCCTTCGACGCCGCGCGCGTGAAGTGCTCGACGGGACTCTTCGACCCCGCATAGGTGGAGTAGCCGTCGGTGTAGGCCGCGAGCAGCGATGTCACGATCGTGGTGATCGACCCGTTGTCGTTGAGACGTTTGCCCGCCTGCTGCAGGAAGAAGTAGGCGGCCTTGGAGTTGATGTCGAACATCGAATCGTATTCGGCCTCGGTGGTTTCGGCGATCGGCTTGCGCAGCACCTTGCCGACGGTGTTGATCGCGATGTCCACACCGCCGAACGCGTCGATCGCCGTGTCGAAGAGCTTCTCGACATTGGCCGGCACGGTCAGGTCACCCTGCACCTTGACGGCTTTGACCCCCGCGTCCTGCACCGCGGCAACGGTCTTGTCGGCATCGGCCTCGGTGGACGCGCTGTTGTAGTGCACTGCGACGTTGACACCCCTCGAAGCCAACGTCGTGCTGATCAACCCGCCGAGGTTCTTGGCCCCGGCAGCTACCACTGCGGACTTACCTTCCAATTTGCTCATGGTCCGTACGCTAGCTCCGCCGCTCACAGCAGAGAAACACAAAATCTCGACTATTTGACAAGCAACGCTTGTATAGCCTGATCGAGTGACGGATCAAATGCCTGATCTTCGACGGTTGCGTCAATTCGTCGCAGTGGCCGACGCCGGCAGCGTGACGGCCGCAGCCGCGGCGCTGCACCTTAGCCAGCAAGCGCTGAGCAGCTCGATACAGCAACTTGAGAAACAGCTCGGCGCGACGCTGTTCCACCGGGAGGGACGCCGCTTGCGCCTCACGCGCGCCGGCGAGGTGCTCCTGGTCGAAGGGCGACCGCTGCTGGCTGCCGCACACACCATCGCCGCGCGTGTCGAGCAGACCGCCCACCGTGCCGACGAGGCCTACGTCATCGGCCACACCCCCGCGCTCAGCGGTATCGAGGCCTATACGCACGTCGAACGCGCCATCACCGCGTTCCCGGACGTGTCGTTCACCTTCCGCCAGTTCTATCCCGACGCCCTCGTCGAGGCCGTGCTCGACGGCACCGTGCACCTGGGGCTGCGCCGGGGCGTGGTGCCCACCAGCGCGGTCGCCACGGCGGTGCTGGGCTTCGACCGTGTCCGCCTCGCCCTGCCGCGCGACCACCGCCTGGCGGGCAAAGCTTCCGTCGACATCAGCGACGTTGCCGGCGAACGCATCGCGTTGTGGGCGCCACCCGGCGCGTCGTACTACAGCGACTTCCTCATGGGAGCGTGCCGCCGCGCCGGCTTCGAACCCGACTACGTCGTCAGTCGCGTGCAGGGCGCGGCCACCGTGGCCGCCCCGCTGACCACCGACGCCATCGCGTTCGTCACCGCACCCGCAGGCGCGGCGATGGACGGCCGTGTTGTCGTGGTCGACCTGCAGCCCGAACTGCTCGTCGGCGCACAGGCGTTGTGGCAGCGCCACACCCACTCGGCCATCCGCGACATGTTGCTCGCCGACGGCCGGCGCGATTCACATGACGAGATCCAGGCATGCGTACGCGACGAGGCCGCTGATGATGCTCAACGTCAGGTTCTTCCACCGCAAGGACACGACAAGGGCGGCCGCGCCGGCCAACGTCGCGGGTGAGACCGGTTGGATGCGACCGTCGCCGATCAGCAGCGAGAACGCGGCCGTCTCGAAGATGCTGACGCCGTTGTGGGTTCCCGCCAAACCGGCCACCGCTGCGAACGGGCGATCCGATGAGCAAGGGCAGCATCGCCACGCATCCGGAGCGCAGTGCGCCCCCTGGCCGTCCCACTGGTGCCGCTTCTCCCCTCGCCTCTGCCATCCCACACGCGTACCGGGGCGGCAGAGAACTTTCAGCCGATCCTGGCGAGCACCTCCGTCGCCGCGGCGAGTGCACGCTCGCGGTCCTCGGTGACCAGTCCGATGCGGGTGCGCCGGTCGAGGATGTCGTCGACGGTCATCGCGCCCTCGTGCGTCACGGCGTACTCGAATTCGGCTCGTGTGACGTCGATTCCGTCGGCCACCGGTTCGACCGGACGCGCACACGTCGCCTGGGCGATGACGTTGTGCGCCTCGGCGCCGTAGCGCGCCACCAGAGATCCGGGGAGTTCGACCTGCGCGCGCAGCGTGGTCACCGGGTTCGCGGGTGCACCGACGAGCGGCAGGTTGCGCGTGCGGCACTCCCCCGCGTCGAGCCCACGCAGTGCGACCGCACGGTCCAGCACGTCCTCTGCCATGTACCGGTATTCGGTGAGTTTGCCGCCGACCACGCTCAGCACACCGTCGGGCGATTCGACCACGGCGTGCTCGCGCGACAGGTCTGCGGTGCGGCCTTCGCCCGCGTCGATCAGCGGGCGCAGCCCTGCGTAGGTGCCGCGCACATCGGCGGGCGTCAGCGTGGTGGCCAGTGCGGTGTTGACGGTGTCGAGCAGAAACGAGATCTCGGCCGGGGTGGCCTGCGGCACATCGGGTATCGGCCCTGGCGCGTCCTCGTCGGTGAGTCCCAGGTAGATACGGCCGAGTTGTTCGGGCATCGCGAACACGAACCGGTTGAGCTCACCGGGGATCGGAATGGTCAGCGCCGCAGTGGGGTTGCCGAACGCGGCGGCGTCGAACACCAGGTGTGTGCCGCGACTGGGACGCAGCCTGATCGTCGGGTCCACCTGGCCCGCCCACACCCCGGCAGCGTTGATCACCACGCGTGCGCGCACGTCGAAAGACGACCCGGTGCGGTGGTCGGTGAGCCGCACCGACTCCTCGGTCGCGTGATCGGCGGATACACGGGTGAGGATGCGTGCGCCGTGCTGGGCCGCGGTGCGGGCCACCGCGACCACCAGGCGCGCGTCGTCGACCAGTTGGCCGTCGTAGGCGAGGAAACCACCCTCGAGGCCGTCGGTGCGGACGGTGGGGGCCATCGCCACGGCACGCGCGGCGTCGATGCGGCGCGAGCGTGGCAGTGTGGCGGCGCTGGTGCCCGCGAGCTTGCGCAGACCGTCGCCGGCGAGGAATCCGGTGCGGATCAACGCTCGGGATGCCCGGTTCATCGACGGCAACAGCGGCACGAGCTGCGGCATGGCCTTGACGAGGTGAGGGGCGTTGCGGCCCATGAGGATTCCGCGTTCGACGGCGCTGCGGCGGGCGATGCCGACGTTGCCGGTCGCGAGGTAGCGCAGACCGCCGTGTACCAGCTTGGAGCTCCAGCGGCTTGTGCCGAACGCCAGGTCGTGTTTCTCGACCAGCGCGACGCGCAGCCCGCGGGTCGCGGCATCCAGCGCGATGCCGGCACCGGTGATGCCTCCCCCGATCACCAGGACGTCGACGTGTTCTCCGGCGGCGAGCGTGTCGAGTTCGGCGGCGCGCCGTTCGGCGTTCAGCGCCGTGCGGCTCGCAGCGCCCTGCGACGCGGTCACGGCTTGAGGTATCCGTTCAGCGAGTACGCCAACTCCCGTGCGAGCGCGTCGGCGTCGAGGATGGGCGCAACCATCTGCGCGGACTGGATGGCCGACTGCGTGATCAGCAGGCACATGGTGGCCAGCTGGCGCGCATCCCCGGCGCGCACGCTGCCGCCCTCCTGGGCGATCTTGATCTCCCCGGCGACCGCGTCGATGAGGATCTGCTGGCTGGTGCCCAGGCGCTCGGCGATGTAGACCATCGCGACGTCCGGCGCGGTGTGCAGCACGGCCATGATCACCTCGTCGTGGCGCAGGCGCTCGGCCACCGCGACGATGCGGCGCACGAGTGCCTCCCGCCCCCGCGCATCCGATTCGACCTCGTCGAGCACGCGCACGATCCGGGCCGTGAGCAGCGCCGCGAGTATCGACCGCGTATCGGGGAAGCGTCGATAGACGGTGGGTCTGCTGACGCCGGCACGTCGCGCGATCTCGGCCAGTGTCACGCGGTCGACGCCGAACGCCATCACGCAGCTGGCCGCGGCCTCGAGAATCCGCTCGCCGAGCGATTCACCCGCATCGTCGTTACTGATTGACACCATGTGTAATACTGTAACGCATGACGCGACCCGCCGAGCGGTTACTGCCCCCGATGAAGTGGAACGCCTGGGGTGACCCGCAGGCGGCCAAGCCGCTGTCCGACGGCATCCGGGCCCTGCTGCAGCAGGCACTGGGGGTCACCGACTCCCCCGCGCAGATCTCGCCCGAAGACATCACGCTGCGCCCCTCGGCGCTCACCGCCGCGGACCGCGACGCGTTGGCCGCCGTCGTCGGCGAGCAGTACTGCCGCACCGACGACACCGCGCGCCTGCTGCACGCGGGTGGCAAGTCGACGCTGGATCTCCTGCGCCGCAACACTTCCGGCGTCCAGGACGCACCCGATGCGATCCTGCTGCCCGGCGACGAGGACGCCGTGGCCGCGATCCTGCGGTACTGCACCGAGCACCGCATCGCGATCGTCCCGTTCGGCGGCGGCACCAGCGTCGTCGGCGGCCTCGATCCGCTGCGCGGCGAATTCGGCGCCGTGGTCTCACTGGACCTGCGTCGCCTCGACGCCCTGCACCACCTCGACGAGATCTCGGGTGAAGCCGAACTCGGCGCGGGCGTGACGGGCCCGCAGGCCGAGGAACTGCTCGGCGCGCATGGCTTCTCGCTCGGGCATTTCCCGCAGAGCTTCCAGTTCGCCACCATCGGCGGGTTCGCGGCGACACGGTCGTCGGGCCAGAACTCCGCGGGGTACGGCCGGTTCGACGACATGGTCCGTGGACTGCGCGCGGTGACCCCTGCCGGTGTGCTCGACCTCGGCCGCGCGCCGGCCTCGGCAGCAGGCCCGGATCTGCGCCAACTGCTGCTCGGGTCCGAGGGCGTGTTCGGCGTCATCACCCGGGTGCGGGTGCGCGTGCACCCGGTGCCAGAGTCGACGCGGTACGAGGCGTGGTCGTTCCCCGATTTCGCCACGGGCGCAGACGCATTGCGCGCCGTGGTGCAGACCGGCACCGGCCCGACGGTGATCCGCCTGTCCGACGAGGCCGAGACCGGCGTCAACCTCGCCACCACGGACAACATCGGCGAGCAGTCGATCACAGGCGGATGCCTGGCAGTCACGGTGTTCGAGGGATCCCCCGAACACACCGCCAGCAGGCACGCCGAGACCCGCGCCCTGCTCGAACGCCTCGGCGGCACCTCGCTGGGCGAGGTCCCCGCCAGGGCGTGGGAACACGGGCGGTTCGGGGCGCCCTATCTGCGCGATTCCTTGCTGGCCGCGGGAGCGTTGTGCGAGACCCTGGAGACCGCCACCAACTGGTCCAATGTCGCGGCGCTCAAAACCGCTGTGACAGAAGCGCTGACGGCGACCCTTGCCGAATCCGGGACGCAGGCACTGGTGCTGTGCCACATTTCGCATGTGTACCCGACAGGCGCGTCGTTGTATTTCACCGTCGTCGCCGCACAGCGCGGCGACGCCGCCGAACAGTGGCGCAAGGCGAAAACCGCGGCCTCCGAGGCCATGGTGCGCAACGGCGCAACCATCACACACCACCACGCGGTCGGCGCCGATCACCGCCCGTGGATGACCGAAGAGGTCGGCGATCTCGGCGTCGCGGTGCTGCGCGCGGTCAAGGCCACATTGGACCCCGCCGGAATCCTCAACCCGGGCAAGCTGATTCCGTGACCGGCCGCGTCACCGTCCTGACCAATCCGATGTCGGGGCACGGCAACGCGCCGCACGCCGCCGAACGTGCCGTGGTGCGACTTCAGCAGCGCGGTGTCGACGTCACCGCGATCGTGGGCCGCGACGCCAGACACGCCCGTGAACTCGTGCGCGAGCATCTCGACCGCGGCACCGACGCGCTCGTGGTGGTCGGCGGTGACGGCGTGATCGGTTTGGCGCTGCAGGAGTTGGCGGGCACCGATGTTCCGCTGGGTATCGTCCCGGCGGGCACAGGTAACGACCACGCCCGCGAATACCGCATCCCCACCGGCGATCCCGAGGCCGCGGCCGACGTCATCGCCGACGGGCACACCCGCACCGTTGACCTGGGCCGCATCGACGCCGACGACGGCACCCGCCGGTGGTTCGGCACGGTCGTCGCCACCGGGTTCGACTCACTGGTCAGCGACCGCGCCAACCGGATGTCCTGGCCGCACGGACGAATGCGTTACAACCTCGCGATGGTGGCCGAGCTGTCGAAGCTGCGGCTCCTGCCGTTCCGGCTGTCGTTCGACGGCGGGGATGCCGAGGACCACGCGCTCACCATGACCGCGATCGGCAACACCCGCAGTTACGGCGGCGGAATGCTGATCTGCCCCGGCGCCGATCCCACCGACGGCCTGCTCGACATCACGATGATCGCCTCGGCCTCACGGTCACGCCTGATCCGGTTGTTCCCGACGGTCTTCAAGGGCACGCACGTGAACCTCGACACCGTCACCACCCGGCGCGCGAGAAGCGTGCGCGTCGAATGCCCGGGTATCAACGCCTACGCCGACGGGGATTTCGCGGCGCCACTGCCCGCCACTATCACCGCGGTCCCCGGGGCGCTGAAGATTTTGACGTCAGCCCCCGGCTGACGCGAGAGCGACGAAAACGTCGCCACACCACGCGTGCGGCGACGTTTTCGTCGATCTCGGTGAAGTTCTAGCCCACGCCCCGGTTGAGCCAGGTCATCTCGCCGGTGTCGCCACCGTTGCGGAAGGGCTCCAGGGACTCGTCCCACGCGGTGCCGAGCACGGTGTCGAGTTCGGCCGCGAGCATGTCGGCGCCGCCTGCCATCAGCGAGCGCAGCCGCATCTCGCCGACCATCACGTCGCCGTTGGCGCTCATGACGCCGCTCCACAGGCCGAGCTGCGGGGTGTGGCACCAACGGTGCCCGTCGACCCCCGCGCTGGGATCCTCGGTGACCTCGAACCTCAGCACGGACCAGGACCGCAGGGCGTTGGCCAACTGCGCTCCGGTGCCTACCGGTCCAACCCAGTTGGTGACCGCGCGGAGTTGGCCGGGCATGGCCGGTTGCGGGGTCCACTTCAGGTTGGCCCTCGCCGACAGGGTCGACGACAACGCCCACTCGACATGCGGGCATACCGCCGCGGGTGAGGCATGGATGTACACCACACCTGTCGCCGCGTCGGCGAACTGATTCGACGCACGCATTTGCTACTCCTTCGGCTCCACGAGGGACGTCTTCCCCAACGGCCTTGCGAAACCGGTCGAGCAAGCAAACGACTATGCGTTGTGCCTTGCGTGTCTATTGTGCCTTGTGAGACGCATGTTGCGCTAGTGTGTCCCGATTTCTCTCAGCACACCATCAGAGATCGCCGGCCACAGCGGGTACGTCCAGTCCCCGAAGTCACGGTCGGTGAGCACCAAAAGGGCCAGGTCAGCGACCGGATCGACCCACAGGAACGTGCCGGATTGGCCGAAATGGCCGAACGTGCGCGGCGAGTTGCTCGACCCCGTCCAGTGCGGCGTCTTGCCGTCGCGGATCTCGAACCCCAGGCCCCAGTCATTCGGCCGCTGCGAGCCGAATCCCGGCAACACGCCGTTGACACCCGGGAACTGCACGGAGGTGGCCTCGTCGTGCATCTGCTGGGAAACCAGCGCGGGTCGCAGCAGGTCACCGGCGAACCGCGCCAGGTCCGAGACGGTCGAGGTGACCCCGAAGCCCGCCGCGTCGGCACCGCCCAGCAACTTCGACGTCGACATCCCGAGCGGCTCGAACACGGCCTCGGTCAGATACCGGCCGAACTCGATCTCCGCGGCGTCCTCGATCGCATGCGCCAGCAACCCGAATCCGAAGTTCGAGTACACGCGCCGCTGCCCCACCTGCGCCACGGTGTCCGCGGAGTTCATCGCGACGCCGGAGGTGTGCGCCAGCAGGTGGCGCACCGTCGAGCCGTCGGGCCCGGCCGGGGTGTCGAGTTCGACGACGCCCTCCTCGATCGCGACCTGCGCCGCGCGTGCCACCAACAGCTTGGTCACCGACGCCAACGCGAAAGGTTTCGCGTCGTCGCCGTGGGTGGCCAGCACCCCGGACGGCCCGATCACCGCTGCGGCGGCCGTCGGCACCGGCCACTCGTCGATCACCTTCAGTGCTTCACTCACGCTCACCGCACTGGATGCTACTGGGCGCCAACGAGTGGCCGGGCGGTCACCGCTTGCG
Source organism: Mycolicibacterium smegmatis (assembly GCF_001457595.1). Lineage (GTDB taxonomy): Bacteria > Actinomycetota > Actinomycetes > Mycobacteriales > Mycobacteriaceae > Mycobacterium > Mycobacterium smegmatis. Next base: position 4,426,500 of record NZ_LN831039.1, read on the forward strand.
TGCGACGTAGTAGTAGTTGATGGGGTCGGTGTCGATCTCGCGGACGACGATGTCGTCGAACCCGGCGTCGGCCAGCATCGAAGTGGCGAGCTCACGCCCCCACACCGTGCCCAGCCCGTCGCCGTCGAGGGCCAGCGACACGGTCATGCAGTGCAGTGTCGACACCGTGTACAGGTACGGCGCGAACGGCACGCCGATGTTGTTCTCCACGTGGGTCGACGCCTTGATGTCGACCATGAGGAACACCCCGCCCGGGCGCAGGGCCCGGTGGATGTTCTCCAGGACCCGCGCCGGATGCGCCTGGTCGTGGATGGCGTCGAACGCGGTGATGACGTCATAGGCCTCGGTCTCGTCGAGTTCGGCGACGTCACGCGCGATGAACGTGGCGTTGTCCAGGCCCAGACGCTGCGCCTCGTCGCGTCCGGTGGCCAGACCCTCCTCGGAGAAGTCGATGCCGGTGCACCGGCTGGCGGGAAAGGCCTGTGCGATCACGTTCACCGCATGCCCGCTGCCGCAGCCGATGTCGGCCAGATCCGCTCCGGCCTGCAGGCGGTCGACGAGACCGCTGGCCATCGGCAGGATGACGTCGATCAGGGCGGCGTCGAACACCTCACCGCTCTGCTCGGCCATCAGCCGGTGAAAGCGCGGATATTCGCTGTAGGGCAGGCCGCCGCCGTGGCGGAAGCGGTCGACGATCTTCTGTTCGACCTCGGCCAGCAGGGGGATGAACTGTGCGACGCGCGCGAGGTTGTCGGGGCCGGCCGCGCGGGTCAGCATCGCGGCCCGGTGTTCAGGCAGGTGGTAGGTGCGCTCGTCGGGCGCGTACTCGATCACCTTCGCGGCGACCAGGCCGCCGAGCCACTCGCGTACGTAGCGTTCGTTGAGGCCGGCAGCGTCGGCGATCTGGGTGCTGGTGGCCGGCGGCAGTGACCGCATGGTGTCGAACAGGCCGGTCTGGTGCCCGATCGACAACAGGATCGCCGTGCTGGCGCTGTCGAGGCATTCGACCACGCGTGCGGCGAAGTCCTCGGTGGTGTCGGGGGTGGGTGAAGTGGTGGTTGACACGGTTACCTCGTCGAGGTTCACATCTAGCGTCGTCATGCCCGAGACGCTATGGCCGGGACGCCCACCCCGACATCGGCCGAATGATGCGTTCGTGCCGACGCGAGATGGCGTAAATGATGTACGGCCCTCGGATGTGCCCGGTTCAATTGTCTTTTCGCACCACTCCGTTCTGGTAGGCCCAGGTGACCGCGGCCGTACGGCTCGACACGCCGAGCTTGGTGTAGATGTTGGCCAGGTGCCTGCCCACGGTCTTGTCGCTGATGACGAACTGGTGGGCGACCTGACGATTGGTGGCCCCGCCTGCGATCGCGCGCAGCACCTCGATCTCGCGGCGCGTCAACCCACCGGGGCTGGCCCGGCCGCACACGCCACTGGGCTGCACGGCCAGTTGCTCGTAGATGTTCTCGGCCGTCGCGATGTCGGTATCGGCCGCAGTGTCGTCGCCGAGTCCCCTGTGCGCCAGCGCCATCCACTCGTACACCTCGGCGATGTCGTAACGCTCCTGCTGCAGCCGGTACTCGCGCAGCGCGGCGCCGAGGTTGTCCAATGCCGCTTCGAACTCGCCGCGACGCACCAGCACCGCGCCGCGGGCATGCGCGGCCCAGCCCCGGTATCCCGGCGTGGCGAAAGCCTCGGCGCCGGCGGCAAGTTGGTCACAGTACCGCTGCGCCTCGCCGATGTCGTCACGCGCCAGGGCCACCACCACGGCCGCACGCAGCAGCCGCATGCGGTCCAGCGGACCGGCGCCGGCCAGCGCGACGCGCAGGTCGGTCCATGCCTTGCGACTCTGCCCCACGCTGCAGTGCAGCAGCGCCTCGCCGGGCTGGGGATCCTTTCCGAGCGAACGCGCCTTGGCGAACGCCGCCAGCGCCCCCTCGGTGTCCCCGCGCAACCGCCGGACCTCACCGAGCTGATAGAAACCCTCGGCGCCCACCCATGAGTTGACGTCCTCCAACGCCGTACTCGCGCTGAACAATTGGTCTTCGAGCCGGCGATAGTCGTCGTCGGCGGCGGCCAGTTGCAGCCGGTGCACGTCGCACACCCGGTAGAACGGCGAGGCCGAGTGGACGTCGCACCAGCGCTCCATGGACTGCGTCCACGCGCGCATCCTGGGGTGGTCGGCGAGCTTGTGGCACAGGTTCAGCACCACGCAGTAGATGTCGCCGGCCCACTCGACGCGCACGTGTCCGGCCAGCAGCGGCAGCAACGCCTCGTCGACCAGGGCGTAGCCGTCGGCCACGCGGCCCTGGTGTAGCGCGGCGATCGCCTGCGACACCAACGACAACGATTCCAGCGCCGGATCCTCGACGCTGTCGCACAAATGCCGCACCGCCTCGGCGCGGCGCGCCAACTCCTCAGGGTCCTGTTCGGCCACCGCGAGTACGACATCCAGGTACGCCAGATAGCAGTGCGTCGGCCCGGTCGGGGCGCCTGTGAGCAGCCGACGCGCCCGGTTCATCCACCCCTGCGCAATGTTGAGATCACCCCGCGTCAGCCACTCCAGGGCGATGTCGACGGCCTTCGTCGCCGCCGTCGCCGGATCACGGCGCACAAGTTGCCCGTACACCCGTTCGGCGAGCCGGACGGCCTCGCGGCTGTGCCCCAGCCGCCAGGCCGTGGTGGCATAGGCATCGAGATCGTCCAGCGTCATCGGGCCGATCGCCTCGGCCCGCAGATACGCCTGATAGGCCGCGGCCCATTCGGCGCGCGAGTGTGCTGCCCGCGCCTCCAGCAACGCGGGATGATCCGATGCCCGCCCAACCGAACCTGTCGCCGTCGTCATTGCTGCCCACGGTATTACGGGCTCGGGTCATGCGGCAGTAAACGGCAACTCTGATAGCAGGTTCGGGTGCTCACCGCTAGGTTGTAACCATGCCTCAGACTGTGCGCGGTGTGATTTCTCGGAGTAAGCAGCAACCCGTCGAGTTGGTGGACATCGTGATCCCGGATCCCGGTCCGGGCGAGGTGGTGGTCGACATCATCGCGTGCGGGGTATGCCACACGGACCTGACCTACCGCGAGGGTGGGATCAACGACGAGTTCCCGTTCCTGTTGGGCCATGAGGCCGCAGGCACCGTGGAAGCAGTCGGTGAGGGCGTCACCAACGTCGCGCCCGGTGACTTCGTGATCCTGAACTGGCGCGCGGTGTGTGGACAGTGCCGCGCCTGTAAGCGGGGGCGTCCCCACCTATGCTTCGACACGTTCAACGCCACCCAGAAGATGACGCTGACCGACGGCACCGAACTCACCCCGGCCCTGGGCATCGGCGCGTTCGCCGACAAGACCCTGGTGCACGAGGGCCAGTGCACCAAGGTCGACGCCGACGCCGACCCGGCCGTGGCCGGCCTTCTGGGTTGCGGCGTCATGGCCGGCATCGGCGCGGCCATCAACACCGGCGCGGTCACGCGCGACGACACCGTTGCCGTGATCGGCTGCGGCGGTGTCGGTGACGCCGCCATCGCCGGGGCGGCCCTGGTCGGGGCGAAAAAGATCATCGCCGTCGACATGGACAACAAAAAGCTCGACTGGGCCCGCGAATTCGGCGCCACCCACACGGTCAACGCCAAAGACCTCGACGCGGTGGAGACCATCCAGGACCTCACCGACGGATTCGGCGCCGACGTCGTCATCGACGCGGTCGGGCGCCCGGAAACCTGGAAGCAGGCCTTCTACGCGCGCGATCTCGCGGGCACCGTGGTGCTGGTCGGTGTGCCCACCCCGGACATGAAACTGGAGATGCCGCTGATCGACTTCTTCTCCCGCGGCGGGTCGTTGAAGTCCTCCTGGTACGGCGATTGTCTGCCCGAACGCGACTTCCCCACCCTGATCTCGCTGTACCTGCAGGGCCGCCTGCCGCTGGAGAAGTTCGTCTCCGAACGCATCGGCCTGGACGGCATCGAGGATGCCTTCCACAAGATGCACGCCGGTGAGGTGCTGCGCTCCGTGGTGGTGTTGGACCGATGAGCGCTTGCGCGAAGAGGAGATCAGCATGACCGGGCCTGCGCAGATCCAGCGGGTCGTCACCAGCGGCACGTTCAGCCTCGACGGCGGCACCTGGGACGTCGACAACAACATCTGGCTCGTCGGCGACGACAACGACGTGATCGTGTTCGACGCCGCCCACACCGCCGCGCCCATCGTCGACGCGGTGGCCGGGCGCAACGTGGTCGCGGTGATCTGCACACACGGGCTCAACGACCACATCACCGTCGCGCCCGATCTCGCCGTGGCCCTGGACGCCCCCGTGCTGCTGCACCCCGCTGACGACATGCTGTGGCGAGACATCCACCCGGACAAGGAGTTCCGTGCCGTCGAGGACGGCCTGGTGCTCAAGGCGGGCGAGATCGAGGTGCATGCCCTGCACACCCCCGGGCACTCGCCGGGTTCGGTGTGCTGGTCGATCCCCGAACTGAACGCCGTGATCTCCGGGGACACCCTGTTCCAGGGCGGCCCGGGTGCCACCGGGCGCTCCTACTCGGATTTCCCGACCATCCTCGATTCCATCAAGAACCGCCTCGGTCTGCTGCCCGCCGAAACCGTGGTCTACACCGGCCACGGCGACACCACCACCATCGGCGGCGAACTCGTCAACTACGACGACTGGGTCAAGCGCGGCCACTGAGTTCTGCGGGCCGTCGCACCTCGCACACCGCGAGCACCGCGCGGTGCACCGCGAGCTCCGCGCGTTGCACCGTGAGCTCCGCGAGTTGCACCGTGAGCTCCGCGAGTTGCACCGCGAGCGTGCGTGTCTGCACCTCACCACGCCGTGAAATCTCAGCAGTGCACGCGCCCTCGGCAGCGACGAGCGTGCGCGAACTGCTGACGAAAGGCGGCGTGTCGACATGCAGACGCGCCCGCTCGCGGTGCCTTGGTGCCTTGCTGCCTTGGTGCCTTGCTGCCTTGGTGCCAGGTGCCAGGTGGGGTTCTGATCACCGTGAGCCAGGACCTATGCGTGGCTCGACCAGAACCGCATAGTGGCGTGCATGACGACTTCGAGTGGGCGTACCGCAGCGATCATCGGTGCCGGGCAGACCGGCGTCACCGCGGCATTGGGCTTGCTGGACAAGGGTTTCGACGTCACGATCTACAGCGATCGCGACCAGAAGAGCCTGCGCGACGCCGTGCCCGCCACGGGCACGGCGCTCATATTCGGTGAGGCGCAGCGCGCTGAGGAGTCGCTGGGGCTCAACACCTACCTCGCGACCGGGCCCACCTCCACCGGGCAGAGCGTGCGCGTGCTCAACCCGCAGAGCAGCACGCCCGAAGAGGTCGCGTTCGACGCGTCGTTCTCCGGCTTCCGGGGCATCGCGGTGGACACGCGCCTCAAGGCCGACGACCGGCTCACGCTGTTCCGGCAGCGCGGCGGAAACTTCGTGGTCGAACCGGTCGACCCGGCGCGACTCGACGCGATCGCCGGGTCGGTGGATCTCACGCTGGTCGCCACGGGCCGTGGTGGCCTGTCGCAGCTGTTCCCGATCGATCCGCGGCACACGGCCTACGACCGTCCCCAGCGCACGCTGCTGACCGTCATGCTCACCGGATTGCCGTTCGGGCAAGAGATTTTCGCGCACCGCAGCGCCGAGGGCAGCGCGCACAACGCGTTCACCGTGGTCACCGATCAGGGCGAGGCGTATCTGGGTGGTTTCCTGCACAAGGACATCGGCCCGGCGTGGGCGTTCCTCGGCTGGGCGCGCCCCGGCAGCGACTGGGAGCGCCGGTTCTCCGCGGCCGACGGCCCGGCGAGCGCCCTGGACGTCGTCAACGACCTGTACCGCGACTACATCGACTGGGACGCCGCCGAGGTGAGCGCGCTGAGGGTGATCGAGGACGATCCGCACTCGTGGCTCAAGGGCGCGGTGACCCAGGTGGTGCGCGCGGGCGTCGGGCGCACAGCGAGCGGACATCCGGTGGCTGCCCTCGGCGACACCGCGGTGTCCTACGACCCGATCGCCGGCCAGGGCGCGCAGGGTGGGCTGATCCAGGCCGCCGACCTGGTGCACAAGGCCGCCGCGCACGACGGACCGTTCGACGAGGCATGGCTGCAGGCGGCGTTCGACGAGTTCTACGCCCGACGGGCGCGCGGCGCCCAGCTGGTGACGCGGCTGTTCCTCGCCGATCCGGAGTTCGCCGAGCACGGCGGGTTGTTCTTCGCGGCGGCGAGCGCGAGCAGCCGGTTCGCGTCGAACCTGTTCGGCCTGCTGGATGATCCACGACGGTTCGAGCACGCGGCGGCCTCGGCGGATGCGGCCAAGGAGCTGATCACCGAGTTCGCCGGGGAACCGGCCGACGACGTGCTGGCCCGCTTCGTGCCTGCGGGCGAGTTCGAGCGGTCGCGCCTGGCGGTGCCGGCGATCTAGCTGTCGAGGATCCGGCGCTTCTCGGCCTCGAACTCCTCCTGGGTGAGCGCGCCGGAGTCCCGCAACGCCGCAATGGTTTTGAGCTGTTCGATGCGGATCGCGTGATCGGTGGGCTGGTAGCTGTACCCGCGCTCCGACGGTCCACCGATGTTGATGGTGTGCTCGCCGAGTTCGACCGCTTCGACAGGCTCGAAGCGCTCGCCCGATCCGAGGAACCGCGGTCGTCTCTCGGCGCGCCTGAGCCACATCGCACTCGCGGCCAGCGCCGCCAGCGAGGCCGCGAACACGCCGGCGAACATCCAGACCAGCCACCAGTGCCTGCTGGGATATCCGAACGCCAGGCGCGGATTGATGTAGCCCCGCACGTCACCGTCGACGCGGACCTGGTACACGGCGGGCTCGGCGACCTGCATCATCCACACCCGCACATGTGCGTCGTTGTTCACCGTGGTTGTAGCGCCGGGGCTTTCGGTGACGGTCGGCATCGCGGCGCCGGGTGGCGCCTGCACGTGGAGCTCCAGCGCAGGCACCGGCAGGCCGCCTTCGGAGTCGGTCACCCAGGTGTGGAAACTCACCGACACCTCGCCGGCCGGCAACTCCACGCTGCCGCTTCCCGGAATCGGCACCTCGCCGTAGGCGTCGAACTTGTCGAAGAACAGCGCGTTGAGGATCAGCGCGACGACGAATCCGACGATGCCGATGACCACAGCACACCCGGACAGCACCACCGCGACACGCGGTATCGCCCGGCTGCTGTTCATGGCGGAAGTGTGTCATGGTCGCCTCGCCTGCGACTACCGTCGTGGGTGTCCAGCAACGCCGAGGAGGTGCCATGGCCCGCGACGAGGTGGCGACGACCACCGCCGAACCACGGCCCGCGCTGCGCTATTGGGTGGCGCTGATCCTCGTCGCCCTCGCCGCGGTGTTCGTCGTCCAGAACCGCGCGCGGGTGGACATCCACGTGCTGTGGGTGACCGTCGATTCGCCGATGTGGTTCATCTTGGTCATCATTTTCGTCGTGGGAATGCTCATCGGTCTGCTGTTGCGCCGGCGGCGGGGATAGCCGTGCCCAAATTCCGAGTGGCCGTCGACCCCGAACCGGATGACCCCACACCGAAGATGCGGGCGCCGCGCCCGCACGCCGCGGGACTGAACTCGGCGATCGCCCTGCTGGAGGAGGCCGCGCGGACCGTGCCGCTGCCCGAGGCGCCCTACCCCATCGTCATCGCCGACTACGGTGTGGGCACGGGCCGCAATTCGATGCGCCCCATTGCGGCGGCGATCGCCGCGCTGCGCGGGCGCACCCGCCCCGAGCACTCGGTGTTGGTGACGCACACCGACAACGCCGACAACGATTTCACCGCGGTGTTCCGCGGCCTGGCGGACAACCCCGACTCGTATCTGCGCCGCGACACCTCGACGTACCCGTCGGCGGTGGGCCGCTCGTTCTACACGCAGATCCTGCCGTCGAAGTCGGTGCACGTCGGTTGGTCGGCATGGGCCATCGTGCGGGTCGGCCGGATGCCGATGCCCGTCCCCGACCACGTCGCCGCGTCGTTCAGCGGGGATCCGCAGGTGGTGGCCGCCTACGCGCGGCAAGCCGCGTTCGACTGGCACGAGTTCGTCGCGTTCCGCGGGCGCGAACTGGCCTCGGGTGCCCAGTTGGTGGTGTTGACCGCCGCGCTCGGTGATGACGGCGACTTCGGGTACCGCCCGTTGTTCGCCGCGGTGATGGACACGCTGCGCGAGCTGACGGCCGACGGCGTGCTGCGTCAGGACGAACTGCACCGCATGTCGCTGCCGATCGTCGGCAGACGCGCCAACGACTTCATGGCACCGTTCGCCCCGTCGGGCCGGTTCGAGCGCCTCTCGATCAGCCATCTCGAGGTGTACGACGCCGAGGACGTGATTTACAGCAGTTACCAGAAAGACAGGGACACCGATGTTTTCGGGCTCCGGTGGGCCGATTTCTGCCGGTTCACGTTCTTCAGCGATCTGTGTACCGCGCTCGACGACGACGCGGCGCGCTGCACACAGTTCCAGGACCGGCTGCACGCCGGTATCGCGGCGAGGTTGTCGGCCCAGCCCGAACAGATGCGGATTCCGTTGGCGCAGCTGGTCCTTGAGAGGCGGCGCCGCTCGGGCTGAGCGCTCGCTACGGCACTCGGCTGAGGACGGCGTCGATCAGGTGCGGGCCCGGTTCCTCGACCGCCGCGGCGAACTGGGCCGCCAACTCCTCGGCGGTGGTGGCGCGCGTGGCGGGCACACCGAAACCCTGTGCGATGGCGGCGAAGTCGATGTTTGGATTGCCGATGTCGAGCAGTGAGCGCGACCGCTCCCCGGTTGCCGCGGTGCCGACGCGCTGCAGTTCCATCTGCAGGATCGCGTAGGAACGGTTGTTGAGGATCACCACGGTGACGTCGAGTTGCTCGCGGGCCATGGTCCACAACGCCGAGATCGTGTAGGCCGCGCTGCCGTCGGCCTGCAACGCGATCACGGGGCGGTCCGGCGCGGCGACCGCGGCGCCGACCGCGACCGGAAGGCCCTGTCCGATCGCGCCTCCCGTGAGGGTCAGCACGTCGTGCGGCGGCGACGATGCGGTCGCGGCGGGCAACAGCACACCGCTGGTGTTGGCCTCGTCGGAGATGATGGCGTTCTCGGGCAGCAGCGCACCGATCACCAGCGGCCAGTTCTGCACGGTCAGCGGGCCGGTGGGCGCGGGCAGCGGATCCGGTTCTGCCGGTTCGGGAGCCACTGCGCCGAGAGCGTCGGCCAGTTTCTCCAGATCCGCCGGGGCGAGGGTGTGCACCTGCGCGTCCTCGGGTGCGAGCTCACTGGGCTTTCCTGGATACGCGAAGAACCACACGGGCTTTCGTGTGCCGGCGAGGATGAGATGCGTCGCGCCCGCCAACTGCTGTGTCGCGACCTCACCGAGGTACTGCAGTCGGTCCAGCGGCGGTATGCCCCGTCCGCGCGCCAGTCGCGCCGGGAAGGTCTCGACCAGCGTGCGGGCCCCGGTGGCGGCGTGGATGCGCGCCGCGGCGCTCACCCCGGACGCACCGGTGGCCGTTCCGCCGAGCAGGATGACGACCTTGTCGCCGTGCGCGCGCAGCAATTCCGCGGCGGCGGTCACGTCGATGGTCTCGGAAGAGTCGGATTGCTCTGACGGTTCCACCTCGGCCGCGGGCACTTCCGCAGGCCCCCACGAGAAGTCGGCGGGAAGGATGACCGTGGCGACCTTCCCGGGCGGGCCGACCGCGTCGCGTACCGCATCACGCACGGCCGCATCGAGATCCGCGGCCGATTCCGGCCGGTGCACCGCACCGTGCAGCCAGGTGCCGAGCGCGTCGATGTCGGATTCCAGAGGCGCGTCGAGGGCCTTGTGGTTCGTCGCGTGATCGCCGACGATGTTGACCACGGGACTGTGCGCGCGCCGGGCGTTGTGCAGGTTGGCCAGCCCGTTGGCCATGCCGGGACCGAGGTGCAGCAGCGTCGCCGCGGGCCGGCCCGCGATGCGTGCGTAGCCATCGGCGGCGCCGGTCGCCACACCTTCGAACAGGCACAGCACGGGACGCATGCCGGGCGCGGTGTCCAGGGCGGCGACGAAATGCATCTCCGACGTACCGGGGTTGGCGAAGCACACGTCGACGCCTTCGGCGAGCAGTCGCCGCATCACCACCTGCGCCCCGGTACTCTCCTGCGAGTCAGTCATCCGTCCATACTGGCTGCCGCGCGCAGGTGGCGCCAGAACTTCCCGATCGTGCACAGCGCCAGCCGGTTTCGGTGTCAGCCCGCCTGACCTCCGGGGACCTGCGGCGCGGGGACCCAGGGCAGGCCCGGAATCGTCGGGTACGGCGCCGTCGGGCTCCAGCGCGGCGGCGTGCTGGTCGGCGCCTCGGTTGTCGTGGGTGCCTCAGTGGTCGTGGGCGCCTCGGTCGTCGGGGGTGCCTCACTGGTCGGCGGCGGCGCTTCCGTGGTCGGTGGCGGCGTCTCGGCCGGGGGTTCGGCCGGCTGCTCCACCGGTGGCGGCGGCACGGTCTGCACGACGGTTTCTGGGGCGGGCAGCACCTCGGTCACGGTCTGCACCGGTGCCGGCTGGTCCACTGCCTCCGGTGGTGGCGGAGGCGGGACCTCTTCTGTGGTGGTGACGGGTGTGCTCGTCGAGGCGGGCACGGCCACGTCACCGTCGTCGCGGGTGACGGCGAGGGCGACCGCGGCGATCACCGCGACCACCGCGGCGGCACCCGCCCCCACGACGGCCCCGCGCCGTCGGTACCACGGTTGCGCGGCGGCCGCATCAGGTTCGGGGTCGGCGAACTGCACCTGCGGGCGCGGACCGTACACCGAGGAGCCCGCTGAGTCGTCCACATACTCGTCGGGCGGGGCGACATCGGGGACGTCGTCGGCGTCCGACCACGCGAGCGCCTGTGGCGCAGCGGGCGGTTCGGGGGCCATCAGCGCCGCGGCCATGGTCGCGGTTCCGGTCCCCTCCCCTGTTTCGGCGGGCACCGGTGCCGCCGGTGCGAGCGCGGTCGCGTCGTCGCGGACGGTGCCGCGCACGGCGATCAGGCCGCCGCCGATCGCCGCCGTCAGTTCGGGGTGCGGCGCGGTGATCACCGGCACCCGTAGGTGCTCCGAGAGCGTCGTGGTGACGGCAGGGATGCGCGCGCCGCCGCCGATGGTGGCGACGGCGGCCAACGCCCCGGGATGTATTCCGTTGCGCTCCAAGGTGTCCTGCAGCACGGCGACGAAATCGGCCAACGGCGCACGCAGCACCTCGTCGAGTTCGGTGCGGGTGAGCCGCACGTCGGAACGATGCCCGGGCAGTTCGGCGACCAGGTGGGTCGCCGACTCGGTGGACAGGCGCTCTTTGGCGCGGCGGCATTCCGCGCGCAGCCTGCTCAGGGAGCCGATCGCCGAGGTGCCGGTCAGGTCGATGGTGCCCGCGGCCGACAGGTCGTCGACGACGTGTGTCAGCAGCGCCTGGTCGATCAGCGCGCCCGACAGGTCAGGGTGACGCACCGTCGCGATCGGTTGATAGCCGTTGTCGGCGTCGGCGAGTGTGATACTGGTGCCGCTGCCGCCGAAATCGCACACGGCGACGATGCCGCGGGCCGGCACGCCGGGATCGTCCTGCAGGGCGGCCAGCGCCGCGGTGGCGTCGGCGATCAGCGGTGCGCCGCTCAGCTCGGGGCCGAGCGCGGCGCGCAGCGCCTCCACCTGATCGGGCCGCCAGTGCGCCGGATACGTGACTGCCACCGGGCCCGCCGGGCGGCCCCGGGTCAGCGCCGCCAGCAGCGCGCCGAGCGCCTCGGCGAGCAGCACCTCGCCGCGGTGCGATGACCCGTCGGCGGCCACGATGCCGACGGGGTCGCCGACGCGGTCGACGAAGTCGGTGAGGATCAGGCCCCGCCCGGTGAGGTTGGGGTTCTCGCTGGGCACGCCCACTTCGGAGGGCCGATGGGGATAGCGGGTCAGCACCGGTGACCGCGTCACCGCGGCCCTGCCCACCTGCACCGCCGTCAGATTGGTCGCACCAATCGACAGGCCTGTCCCGTCAACCATGTCACCCCCGTTTCGATGGAAAACCCTATCGGTACTCCATCTCTTTCGACGGGAGAGACGTTACTTAGCGAATGGTTCCCAAGCCTGGAATCAGAGGTAGATCCAGTGGCGTGACCCATCCCGGCAAATGTTGGTTGACGGCGGGAACGGCGTTGAGCGCGCGCAGTCCGGTCGCAAGGCACCCGGCCGCGGCGGCGTCGCGGCCGGAGCCGTCGGTGAAGCGGAACGCCGTCTCCTGCGAGATGGACGGTGCGCCCTCGATGTCGACGCGGTAGACGTCGTTGTCGTTGCCGGTGGGCCAATCGGGCGCGGCGTCGGCGCCGATGCGGTTGACGTGTTCGAGTTGGATGCGGGTCTCGCCGCGGTAGACGCCGTTGATGGTGAAGCGCACGGCCGCGACGTTGCCTGCCTCGATGACGCCCTTGGCGGTCTTGCGATCGTCCGGGGTGACCCACTTGTCCCATGTCGTGGTGATCTCGTCGAGTTCGACGCCCGCGGCGTGGGCGATCATGGGAACCGTTGCGCCCCAAGCGAAGATGAGGATGTCGGGGCTCTCCAGCAACGGCCGGTGCTCGGGCGGCTTCCCGATGCCCATCTCGAACTCGTAGTCGCCGGTGTAGTTGGTGTAGTCCAACAGTTCCGACGCCCGCACGCGCCGGACCTCCGAGCACAGGCCCATGAGCGTCATCGGGAACAGATCGTTGGCGAATCCGGGGTCGATGCCGGTGGTGAAGCACGACGACTGCCCCACCTCGCACGCCTCGGTGATGGGCTCGATCCAGTTGGGCGGGTTGAGATGCATCTTCGGCCAGACCCAGGGCGTCATCGCCGTCGAGCACACGTCGATGCCCGCACGCAGAAAACGGGTGATCAGTGCGATGTTCGCGTCGGCCTGCGCCGCGGTGGGACCGTAGTGCACCAGCGCGTCGGGCTTCAGCGCGATGAGCGCGTCGACGTCGTCGGTGGCGGTGACACCGACCGGTGCGCCCAACCCGCAGATCTCCCCGACGTCCCGGCCAACCTTGTCAGGGTTGCTGACGCCGACGCCGACGAGTTCGAACAACGGATGCCCGACGATCTCGGCGATCACCATGCTGCCCACGAACCCCGTGCCCCACACCACGACTCTTTTCTTCACGCGCCCACGATAGGTGATGCCGGTCACACCGGGAATCGGGTTCGGTACGTGCAGGGTTCCTCCCAACACCGGGGCAGCACCGGTCACGAAGGGAAATTCAGATGACTCAAGCCGGCAGCAGCACTCCTCTGGCGGACCGACGCGTACTGGTGACGGGAGGTTCCCGCGGAATCGGCGCCGGCATCGTCCGTCGTCTCGCGGCCGACGGCGCGGCGGTGGCGTTCACCTACGGCGCCTCGGCGGCCGAAGCCGAAAAACTCGTCGGCGACCTGACCTCCGAGGGCGCGAAAGTGACTGCGATCCAGGCTGACAGCGCCGATCCCGATCAGGTCGCCGCGGCGGTGTCGCAGGCCGTGGCCGATCTCGGCGGCCTGGATGTGCTGGTGAACAACGCCGGTGTGGCGCACGTGGCCCCGGCCGAAGAGTTCACCCGCGAACAGTTCGACCGTCTCGTGAACGTCAACATCGGCGGCGTGTTCTGGGCGATCCACGCCGCCATCCCGCATTTCGGCGAAGGTTCGCGGATCATCAACATCGGCAGCATCAACGCCGACCGGGTGCCCGCCCCCAACCTGGGGGTCTACGCGATGACCAAGGGCGCCGTGCAGGCGCTGACCATCGGCCTTGCGCGTGAACTGGGCCCGCGGGGCATCACGATCACCAACGTGCAACCGGGTCCCATCGACACCGACATGAACCCCGCCGACGGCGGTCTCGCCGAGGTCATGACCTCGGTGACGGCGTTGGGGCGCTACGGCCACGCCGGCGACATCGCGGCCGTGGTGAGCTTCCTCGCAGGCCCGGAGTCCGGGTATGTCACGGGCGCGAGCTGGAACGTCGACGGCGGGTACACCGCCTGATCACAGCACGCTGGGCGGCGCGGTGGCGGTGTCCTTCAGCCGCGCCTTGAATTGCATTGCGCGGTAGGGCCATCCCGAGTCGGTGTGCCACTGCGACACCACAAGCCCGATTCCGCCCGTGCGGTCCAGGCGCGATCCCGGCAGCACGTAACCGCCGTACAACTGGGCCACGCGGGAGCCCTCGTGGTGCTCGTCGTGCCAGGCGCACCCGAGCACCGGGGTCTGCACTTGCGTGGTGTGCATGTTGGCCACCGGCGAGTCGACCACGCGATATCCCAGCGCGTACCGCGACGCGAAGAACCCGCCGAGGATCCACCGGCCGGGTCCCAGGCGGCGGAAACTCAGTTCGCCCCAACGTTCTTCGGCGGGCGTGATGGGGGTGGCGCGTTCGCCCCACTCCCATCGGCGCCCGGTGTACCCCCAGCTCACGTAACGCGTGCGGTCACCGATGTGGGCGGGACGCACCCGCATGAGGATGATGCCCTGTTTGCGCTGGAAACCCGTCGCGGCCACGTACACCCAACCGTCGTCGGGGTCGTGATCCCACGACCAGCACTGGGCGTGCCCGCCGTGCCACCCGGCCGGGAACTTCGCGCGCTCCCCCAGGTGTTCCCAGCTCACGCCGCAGTCGTCGGACCGCCAGATCTCGGTCCAGATCACGTTGCCGAAGCCGCGGTTGACGATGGCGTGCAGGTACAGCGAATCCCCCACGCGCAGCAGATCTGACGGGATGACGGTGCTGATCCCGCCCCGGCGCCAGCCCGAGGCCGCGTCGTCGTGGATGTAGTGCCACAGTTGACGCGCGTACCCGGGATCGGGGCCGCCCGCGCGTTCGTAGACGATTTCGTGGTCGGCGTCCCCGGTGCCGATCAGCACCACCGGCGAACGCCAATCCCCCTGCCCGACACGGTGGCCCGCGAAGGTGTCGCCGAACACCGAGACGAGCTTGCCGTCCGGTGCGAGCACCGAGGCGCCCAGGTCGGTGCAGGTGACGCCGAACCTGTCGGTGCGGCCCGGCCCCGTGATGTCGGCGGCCTTGCCGTTGAGCAGCGGGAGCGTCACCCCGCGCCCACTACGTGCACAGACGCAGGCCCCAGGGCTCGCAGTCGAGCGGATAGGTCTTCACCGGCATGGGCAGCGGCTCCTTGAAGGTCAGCGTGAACGGGAACCGGTGGATGGCCGGCGCCAGCCCGCACACCGCGGTGTTGGACACCTCGCGGGTTCCGGTCAGCGCGACGTCGTCGAAACGATAGGTCTCCACGATCGGCGCCCAGCTGCCGTCGGAGCACTTGATGCCCTCTTTGATGTTCGTGGAGAACTGCCACATGCCGCCCGCCATCTTGGCGTCGCCGCCGCTGACCCCGGGCGAGCCCTGCACGTGCAGCACGCACGCCACCGGCAGGTACAGCGGTTCACGCAGATCCCCGACCACCGGGACGCACGACGGGTAGATGGTCCACGTCGCGGCGCCCAGACCCTCCTGGTTGTAGTTGAAGACGCCCTGGATCACCGGGTCGGCCTGCGCGGGACCGGCAAACCCGACTCCCACTCCCATCCACAGTCCCATCACGAGTGCGGGCACCGAGGCGATCACTGCAGCCATGCGCTTGAAGGTCACAAACGGTGAGTATCGCAGCCCCGGTGACGACCGTCACCGGTATGGTCGCCTACGTGTCACCCCGGCGCGCCCGTCGGCGGGGTGATGCAGGGGGGATCGTGACGACGCGACGTATGGCCGGGATGGCCACAGCGTGGCTCGCCGCTCTCGTGCTGGTGTTCACGGCCTGTTCCACGGGTGAACGGGTCGATCTTGGTGACGAGGCGTCGGGCAATCTCATCGCGGCGATCGCAGGTGAGCCCGACCAGCTCGACCCGCAGAAGACCAGCGCGTACTTCTCGTTCGAGGTGCTGGAGAACGTGTTCGACACTCTTGTCGAACCCGACGAGAACCTGCAGATGCAACCCGCGCTGGCCGAGTCGTGGGAGGTCAGTCCCGATCAGCTGACGTGGACGTTCCATCTGCGCGACGGCGTGCGCTGGCACGACGGCACCCCGCTGACCGCCGACGACGTCGTCTACTCCTACCGGCGCATCATCGACGAACAGCTCACCAACGTCGACAAGTTCAGCGCGGTCACCGACGTCAGCGCGCCCGACCCGGCGACCGTGCGCATCGTGGTGTCCCATCCCACGCCCAACCTGCTGACCAATCTCGGCGGATTCAAGGGCATGGCGATCGTGCAGCGCGGCAACGTCGAAAGCGGGCAGATCGCCACACATCCCGTCGGGACCGGACCGTTCGCGTTCGCCGGGCGCAAGAGCGGGGACTCCATCACGCTCAAGGCCAACCCCCACTACTGGGGACCCGAGCCACGGGTGTCCGGGGTGACGTTCCGGTTCATCTCCGAGCCCGCGACGGCGCTCTCGGCGCTGCAGGCCGGTGAGATCGACTGGACCGACTCGGTGCCGCCGCAGCGCGTCGCGCAGTTGCGCGACGACGACTCGCTGACGCTCGCGGTGACACCGAGCAACGACTACTGGTATCTCGCGCTCAACGAGGCCCGTGCACCGTGGAACGACGTGCGCGTGCGCCAGGCGATCGCCTACGGCATCGACCGCGATGCGATCGCCACGGCCACCAGTTACCGCACCGCGGCGATCAACCAATTGGCCATCCCCGAGGGCAACCCCTGGTTCACGAGTTACGACCGCTACCGCTTCGACCTCGACGAGTCCAAGAGGCTCCTCGACGAGGCCGGTGCTCATCCCGAGAACCTCGACATGCTGGTCACCAGCGAGTACCCCGAGACCGTCACGGCCGCGCAGATCATCGCCGACAACCTTGCACCGCTTGGCATATCGGTGAACATCCGCACCGTCGACTTCGCGACATGGCTGGACGAACAGAACACCGGCAACTTCGACATGCTGATGATGGGGTGGCTCGGCAACATCGACCCCGACGACTTCTACTACGCACAGCACCATTCCGACGGAACGAGCAACGCGCAGAAGTTCTCCGATCCCGAGGTCGACAGGCTGCTCGACGCGGGCCGCGTCGAAACCGACACCGCCGAACGGAAAGACGTCTACGCCAGGGCCGCGACCCGCATCGCCGACGAGGTCAGCTACATCTACCTGTACAACCCGTCGGTGATCCAGGCGTGGTCCAACGATCTGTCCGGCTACGTCGCACGCCGCGACGGCGCCATCCGGTTCCGCACGGCCGATCTGGGCCGGGGTGGTCCTGAGTGACTTCGACGCGACTTCTGGGTAACCACCCGATCGTGCGATTCCTGGCGCAGCGGCTGCTGTATTCGGCGGTGGTGCTCGTCGGCGTGCTGATCGTGGTGTTCACGCTGGTGCACCTGGTGCCCGGCGACCCGGTCCGCATCGCGCTGGGCACCCGGTACACCCCAGAGGCCTACGAGGCGCTGCGCACGGCCAGCGGGATGGACCGGCCCATCGTCGAACAGTTCTTCGGCTACATCGGCTCGGCGTTGACCGGCGACCTGGGTGTGAGTTTCCGCAACGGCGACCCGGTCACCGTGACGCTGCTGGAACGCTTGCCCGCGACACTGTCGCTGGGGCTGGTGGGCATCCTCATCGCGCTGGTCATCGCGATCCCGGCCGGCATCTGGTCGGCACTGCGCGAGGGACGTGTCAGCGACGCGATCGTGCGCGTGGCGAGCCAGTTCGGCGTGTCGATCCCCGACTTCTGGCTCGGCATCCTCTTGATCGGGCTGTTCGCGTCGGTGCTGGGCTGGTTGCCCACGTCGGGGTACCGTCCGCTGTTCGACGATCCGGGCGGCTGGCTGCGCCACATCATCCTGCCCGGTCTCACGGTGGGTCTGGTGGCCGGCGCGATCCTGACCCGGTACGTGCGCTCGGCGGTGCTCGAGGTGGCCGCGATGGGCTACGTGCGCACCGCGCGGTCGAAAGGCCTTCCGCCGCCAGTGGTCACGTTCCGTCACATCGTGCGCAACGCGCTGCTGCCGGTGTTGACGATCACGGGCATCCAGCTGGCGACGATCCTCGGTGGGGTGATCGTGGTCGAGGTGGTGTTCGCGTGGCCCGGGCTGGGCCGGCTGGTGTTCAATTCGGTTGCCGCACGCGACTATCCGGTGATCCAGGGGGCGGTGCTGCTCATCGCGGTGCTGTTCTTGCTGATCAACCTGCTGGTGGACGTGCTCTACGCGGTCGTCGACCCGAGGATCCGGCTGTCATGACCGTCACCGAGCAGACCCGCGTCGCGTCGTGGCGGCTGCTGCTGTCGAATCCGGTCACCGCGGTCAGCGCCGCGGTGCTGGTCGTGGTGGCGGTCGTCGCGCTCACCGCGCAGTGGATCGCGCCGTTCGGCGTCAACGACATCGACGTGCCCAGCGCGCTTCAGGGCCCCGGCGGCACGCACTGGTTCGGCACCGATGAACTGGGCCGAGACGTGTTCTCCCGCATCCTCGTCGCCATCCAGGCCTCTCTTCGCGTCGCGGTGGTCAGCGTGGCGCTCGCGGCCGTGGTCGGTGTGACGATCGGCGTCGTCGCGGGGTACCGCGGCGGTTGGCTCGACACCATCGTCATGCGGGTCGTGGACGTCATGTTCGCGTTCCCCGTGCTGCTCCTGGCGCTGGCCATCGTCGCGATCCTCGGCCCCGGCGTCACCACCACGATGCTCGCGATCGGCATCGTCTACATCCCGATCTTCGCGCGCGTCGCACGGGCCAGCACGCTGGGCGTGCGGGTGGAACCCTATGTCGCGGTGTCGCGCACCATGGGTACACCCAGCGGCTACATCCTGCGACGGCACATCCTGCCGAACATCGCCGGTCCGTTGATCGTCCAGTTGTCGCTGTCGCTGGCGTTCGCGATCCTCGCCGAGGCGTCGCTGTCGTTCCTGGGCCTGGGAATCCAGCCGCCGCAGCCGTCGCTGGGCCGGATGATCTACGACGCACAGGGTTTCGTGACGCTCGCGTGGTGGATGGCGGTGTTCCCCGGCGCTGCCATCTTCGTCACGGTGCTGGCGTTCAACCTGTTCGGCGACGGCCTGCGCGATGTGCTCGATCCCAAGCAGCGCACGCTGATGGAGGCCAAGAGGACCCGGCAATGACGGATCAGAAGACGAACGCCCCGGTACTCAGTGTCCGTGACCTCACGGTCGGCATCGGACGACGCGAGATCGTGCATGGGGTGTCGTTCGACGTGCACCGCGAACAGACCGTGGGCATCGTCGGTGAATCCGGATCCGGGAAGTCGCTGACGGTGCTCGCGGCCACCGGCCTGCTCGACGCGCCAGGTGCGGTGGTCAGGGGCACCAGCACCCTGGCCGACGGCTCCCAACTCGTCGGCGCATCGGCGCGGTTGCTGCGTTCGGTGCACGGCGGGCGCATCGGGTTCGTGTTCCAGGACCCGGGCACGTCGCTGAATCCGCTGCTGACGCTCGAGCGTCAGATCACCGAATCGCTTGAGACGCACCGCAAGATGTCGCGCCGGCAGGCCCGCACCCGCGCCGGTGAGCTGCTGGAGGCCGTCGGGTTGCCACCTCAGCGACTCGATGCCTACCCGCACCAGTTGTCCGGCGGGCAGCGGCAGCGCGTCATGATCGCGATCGCCCTCGCGTGCGACCCGGAACTGCTCATCGCCGACGAACCCACCACCGCACTGGATGTCACGACACAGGCCCAGATCGTCGACCTGGTGGCCGATTTGCAGCGCGACTTCGGCGCGGCCGTGGTGTGGATCAGCCACGATCTCGGCGTCATCGGCCAGGTCGCCGACGAGGTGACGGTGCTGCGCGACGGTGACGCGGTCGAACAGGCCCCCGTTATGGACGTGTTCGACCGGCCCCGCCACGAGTACACCAGGGAACTGCTGGCCGCGCGTCCCCGCGTCGACGACGCCGGTCCCCCGGCGCCGCCCGATGATGCCGGGATCCTGTTGGACGTCGCCGATCTGGAGGTCCGGTACGCCGATGTCGCAGCGGTGAAGGACGTGTCGTTCACGATCCGGCGCGGCACCACGCTGGGCCTGGTCGGCGAGTCCGGTTCGGGCAAGTCGACCGTGGCGGCCGCGCTGACCGGTCTGTCCGAACCGTCCGCGGGCACGGCCACACTCGACGGCGCCGACGTGTTCGGCGGTGGACGCGAGCTGCGCAGGCGGATCAGCCTGGTGTTCCAGGACCCGTTCAGTTCACTGAACCCGCGGGCGCGGGTCGGTACGACGATCGGTGAGCCATTGCAGGTGCACGGCCTGGCCAAGGGCAGGCGGGCACGCGCCGAGCGGGTCGCCGAGCTGCTCGAACTGGTCGGGCTGCCCGCCGATTTCGCGTCCCGGTACCCGCACGAGCTGTCCGGTGGCCAGCGTCAGCGGGTCAGCATCGCACGAGCACTGGCCACCGAGCCGGAGCTGCTCATCCTCGACGAATCGACGGCCTCGCTGGATGTGTCGGTGCAGTCCCGCGTCCTGGACCTGCTGGCCGATCTGCAACGCGAGCTCGGCCTGGCCTACCTGTTCATCGCGCATGACCTGGCGGTCGTGCACCGCATGAGCCACGACGTACTCGTGCTGCGCGACGGTGAGGTGGTCGAGTACCGGCCCGCGGCGGAGTTGTTCGCCGCACCGCAGCACGAGTACACCCGCACGCTGCTGGCCGCGGTTCCGCCGCTGCGGCCGCATGAGAAGGTCTAGGGATGACCGACTTTCATGGGAAGACCGCGTTGGTGACGGGTGCCTCGGCAGGCCTCGGGGCGGCGGTGGCGAAATTGCTGGCGGCGCGCGGGGCCTCGGTGTTCGGGATCGCCCGCGACGCCGACCGGATGGCCGAGGTGTTCACCGAGGTGCCCGGCGGCAGGTATGCCTCCGTGGACGTCTCGTCGTCGCAGGCGTGCGACGAGGCGGTCGGACAGTGCGTCGAGCAGTTCGGTCAGCTGGACATCCTGATCAACGTCGCGGGCTTTCATCAGATGCGCCATACGGTTTCGGTGACCGACGAGGACTGGGCCAAGGACCTCGCGGTCAACCTCAATGGCCCGTTCTTCCTGAGCCGTGCGGCGCTGCCGCACCTGTTGCAGGCCGGTGGCAACATCGTCAATGTCGCCTCCATCGCCGGCGTCGAGGGCGAGGTGTACTCGGCCGGCTACTGCGCGGCCAAACACGGGCTGGTGGGGTTGACCCGCGCCTTGGCGGTCGAGTTCACCAAGGAGCGGCTGCGGGTCAACGCGGTGTGCCCTGGCGGCATGCTGACCGCGCAGACCACCGAGTTCGCCGCGCCCGAGAACGCCGACTGGGATCTGATCATGCGGATCGCGGCCCCGCGGGGCTTCATGGACGTCGCCGATGTCGCGAAGACCATCGCGTTCCTGGCGAGCGACGATGCGGCGGCCGTGCACGGCGCGGTGTACATCGTCGATGCCGGCAAGACCGCCGGCTGAGCACACACATCCGTCCGATCTCTTCACCTTGCGTTCCTGCGCGCGCACGATAGAAACGGAAGTGCAAGGACGTTTCCGACCATTAAGTCCGAGGAAGGGAGCGAACGATGAAGGCCAAGGTCGGCGATTTCCTGGTCGTCAAGGGCGCGACCACCGACCGGCACGATCAGCATGCCGAGATCATCGGAGTGCGCAGTGACGACGGGTCTCCCCCGTTCGTCGTGCGCTGGCTGTCCGACGGGCACGAGGCCACGGTGTATCCCGGCCCCGATGCGCTGATCATGTCCCCCGAGGAGCACCAGCGCGCCACTGAACGCGCCGCTGCCCACGCGGGTGCGTCAGCGCACTAGCTAGCCGGTCGAAAGGGACGTGCGCATCAGCATCACGCTGTAGTCCGACCAACGTGACAGCGTGAAGTACAGGTCCTTGCCCTCCGACCACGGATGGATGTAGGGCGCATAGATGCCACCGGGGACGGCCGTGGAGCTGACGATCGTCTTCGCGCGGCTCCACGGCCCCTCCGGTTTGTCGGCCGTGCGCATCACCACCGAGCTGGTGGTGTTGGTGTAGAGCATGACGAATTTCTTGAGGTGGTCGTTCCACGCCACCGACATCTCGCTGCCGGGTGCCCACACCACCTGGAGGGCGAGGAACGGGAAACCCTTGATCCACCCGAACGGCGTGAAGTACTCGTAGGCCGACTTGTCGGCCACGGCCGTCTCCACGACGCGGTACAAGAATGGCATGCCGCCGCGCCCGGCGCCGGTGCTGTAGGCGTAGACGTAGCCGTTGTGGCGCAGGTACGCCGCCATCTGGAAGTTCTGGTCACCCCACACGAACGGCACACCCGGCACGGTGTTGAACCAACTGGGCCGGATGCTCGTCGCGGGCACGGTCCACGTCTCGCCGTTGTCGCCTGAGACCGCCACCGCGGAGAAGTTGGTCGACCACTGCCCGGGGGCGCCCCACCTGCTCACGGACATGAAGTTGACGTATTGCGTTGTGCCGACCGCGATTCCCGCGGTGGGGATCACCGTGACCTCGGTGCCGGCCAGGCCAAGGCTCTTGATCACCTGCCGGGAGAAGTTGGGCCGCGCCGCGTCCACCGGGGATCCGGCGTAGATGTTGCCGGGTACCGGGTTGGGGATGCTCATGCCGTCGGCGAGGTTGCGGTCGGCGCTGCGGAACAGCGTGTTCTTGCGCCACTCCTGTGCTGCGACATTGCAATTGCCGAAGGTGTCGCCGAACGCGATGAGTACCTGACGGTTGGCTCCGGTCTGGCCGTTGTCCCACATGATGCCCAGGTCGGCACCGGAGATCCCGAAGCGCGAATAGCTGTCCGAGTTGGGTCCGGTGACCCAGCCGACCGTGGTGGCCGTCGACGCCGCCGGTTCTGCGGCCGCGCGGGCGGCGGTGTTGAGTGCGACCGCGGTGTCCTTGGCCTCTTCGGGTGTGCTGGCCGTCTGCACGGGTTTGCGGCCGATCGGCAGATGCAGGACCGGCAGTTTCGAGATGATGTCGGGCATCGACGGGGTCAGACCCCGCGCCGAGGCGTTCGGCGTCGGCACCGAGCAGGGATCGGCTGCGGCGGGCGGGGCGCCGACGAGCCCGGCAACCAACCCGCCCACCAGCGTGGTTGCCACCGCGGAGACGACGCACGCACGCGACGTCGATGCCAGTCGACGAAATGCCGGCATGACACACCTTTCGAGCTGACGTAGCGGGTGCAGCCACGCTGCCGCCCCGACACGCGACCAGGTGTGACAATAGTTGCTACAGAGACAGGTGTGGTTTGCCGGTCACGATCCGGTACGGATCCGTGATCGGTCCGAGACGTGCCCGGCGATCAGCCTCCCGGCACCACCAGCACGGGCCGGAATGTGCGCTGCAGTGTGGCTCCCGCGACGCTGCCGAGCAGGACCTTCTTGAGCGCCGACCGGCCCCGCGACCCGACCACGATTGCCGCGGCGCGCTGTTCGTCGGCGAACGCGACCAGTGCGTCGGCCGTGGCGCCCGCACCGGACCCGCGGAACCGCTTCACGTGGTGCGTGGCGTCTACGCCCTCGGCGTCGCCGTCGTCCACCGCGGCCGAAACCACGGTGCGCGTGGGGAACAACTGCTCGGCGGCCTTGATCGCGCGGTCGGCGCCGGCCGACCCGTCGACGCCCACCACCACTGGGCCGTCCACCACGGCCTGGTGTTCGGCCGAGAGCATGTGCTGGGAGACCACGAGCACCGGACGCGGCGCGTGGTGCACGACGAGATCGGACACGCTGCCGATCTTCGACTCGGATGCGCCGATACCGCGGGCACCCACGACCATCACGTCGGGTTGCAGTTCCTCGCCGACCTGCGCCAGCCCGAGACCCTCCCCGGCCCAGGTCCGTTTGACCAGAGGCTCGGCGGTCCACCCGGCCGCGCGCGCCAACGTCACCCCCAGGTCGACCAGGCGCGCCGACTCCCCTTCGCTCTCCCGGTCCACGAGGTCGATCAACTCGTCGACGTTGCGCGCCGAATGGCGCAACCGGGCGCGCAACCCCCTGCTGCCGAACGGCGGTGTGGACAGGTACACGATCACCGCCTCCGCGGCGGGGAACAACTCGCTGGAAGTCCTGATCGCGCTGTTGGCTGACAGGGACCCGTCGTAGCCGACCACAATCTTCATGCGCGTCCTCTTCCGTCGATCCGTTGCGTCCAGCCTAAATCGTCGGCAACTTCGCCTGTGGGGTTATGCCCGCCCGCAGCAAAAGCGAACGGATGCTCACAACATCAGACCCGACCATCCGCGGGACCGCCGAATCTCTCGGGGCGACAACATGTCGAGCCGATCAGGCCGCGATCAGGCACCATCAGACGAAGAGCCCGGCCATCTTCGCGGTGTCGTAATAGCCGATGACGTCCACGATCTGGTCTCCGGCGACGCGCATGACCCAGCAATACTGCATGCTGGCGTCGGAGCCGTTGGTGCCGTGGACTCCCTCGGTATGGAAACGCACCGCCGCCCAGTCGCCGTCGACGATCATCTGATCGAGTTGGGGACGCATGGGCGTCGCGAGGTGATCATGGAGCCGGCTCAACACCTTCTCGCGGTACTCGGTTTTGCCGTGGTACTGCCCGGCCACCGGCGAGGTACCGGTCGCGGTGAAGGTGACGTCATCGGACAGTCGGTCCAGGAAGGTCTCGCCGAACCCGGTCTGTGAAGTCGTCGCGAACACGTCCTCCAGGACGGCCCTGGTATGGGCGCCAGGCTGCTCCGGCGGCGTCTCGTTTGCGCAACCTGAGAGAGCGAGGGCGCCCGCCGCCAGCACAGCGACAGCTGGCGGGACCCTGCCGGCGGTTGCACGAACCAGTCCGGCGTTGATCCTCCGGGCATCCCGGCTCGATGGGTTGCCCCGTGAAAATCTTTGTAGGCCCGGCACTCTCATCACCACTCCTGGACTCGACAATTCCAACCGACAAGTTGGAGTGTGGCACACGTCTCACCAAACAACAACTGGCCAGTTGGAATTTTTTCGATCGCCCACGGTTCCCAGACTGACGAGCGGGCAGGGCCTCGGCCGTCGCCGAGGGTTCGCCTGTTCCGGCCGGGTTCAGCAACTCATGACACTTTGTCGCGGCAATCGCAAAACCTTTGCCGTCGGCCTGCGATACTTCTCGTCGGCCGACGACAAAGGGGTTGCGTGAATGGGATCGACGACAGGCGGCGCCGCGTACGTGGGGCGCATCGGAGCACTGGCTGTGGCACTGGGCATCGGCGCAGCACTGACCACCGGAACCGGTGTGGCATGGGCCGACGATTCGGGCGCGTCCGGGGGCTCGACGTCCTCGTCGTCTTCGGCTTCTGATTCCTCTTCGTCGTCTGCCGGCGGCAGCTCCGGCTCCGCATCGGGAGGCGCCGACGCGGCGAAGCCCCGCAAACCCGGAGTGACCAAGCCGCGGATCCAACCGACGGGCAAGATCGCCGAATCTCTCAAGAAGACCGCCAAGGCCGTCGAGGGCGCGGTCGCCGACGCGCACAAACGCGCCCAGCAGTCGGCCGCGCAGCAGGCCGAGAAGCGGGCCGAACGGCGCGCCAAGCTGCGGGCGCAGATCCGTCCAGGCAAGGACACCGACAAGCAGGCCCCCGAGAAACAGGCCGGGAACGAGGCGAAGAACGCCGCCCAACCCGCCACCAAGACGCAGCGGCAGCTCCCGGCGGCGCCGGCCGTGAAGGTGCCCGACGTGATCACCTCGGTGCGGGCACGGTCCGACGAGGTGGCCAGGGAGATCACCACCGGCGTCACCGGTATCCGGACCGCCATCGAGAACGCGGCCCCGAGGATCGCACTGCCGGACCTGCGGCCCACGACCAACCTCGCACGCCCGGTGACACCCGTGGCGCTCAAAGCCGCCCAGCCCGTCCAGGTTTCGCCGCCGCGGCCGACAATCACCGGTCTGGTGCGTGGATTGCTCACCGCCGCAGCAGGTTTCTCGCCGCGGGCTGCCACCGCACCGGTGGCTCCGGCCCCCTCGCCTGCCGCATGGGCGTTGCTTGCGTTCGCGCGCCGCGAGTTCGAGCGGGCGTTCACCCCGGGAGCCGCCACCGCGCTCGCCGCGCCCGCGATCACCACGTCGGCCGTCACATCGGCAGCCGTGGTGAATCCGCTTCCGGGCCGGTTGGACTCGGTGCCGGTGGGTTGGGTGACAGGGGTGTCCAACCCGAGCGGCAACTGGCCGCAGACCAACAACACCGCGGGCTTCGACATCTGGGGCACCGATCTGGGCATCATGTGGGACGGCGGTGAGTGGAACGGGCAGCGGTTCGTCCACACGGCGTTCGGCGACACGTTCAGCGGACCCAACATGAGCGGGTGGTGGCGCTCCAACGTCCTGCTGATCAGCACCGACAACGTCCTGAGCGACGGACTGGGCCTGGTGCAGACCGGAACGGCATACCAGTTCATCCCGGCGTCGGGCCGAAACCTGTTCGGGCTCTTCGGCGGTTCGGAGGTCACCGTCATCCCGACCGCGGGAGTGCAGATCGACGGCACGCAGTACGTCAACTACATGTCGGTGCGCTCGTGGGACACCCCGGGCCGCTGGACCACCAACTTCTCGGCGATCTCGGTGTACGACCCGAGCACCGACACGTGGGTGCTCGCGCCGTCGACCATCCGCTCGGCGGGGTGGTTCCGCTCCAGCACGCTGTATGTGCCCGGCAGCCAGAACTTCCAGCAGGCCGCCTATGTCCTGCAGCCCGAGGATCAGGTGGGTGAGGACGGTATCCGCTACCTGTATGCGTTCGGAACCCCCTCGGGCCGTGCCGGATCGGCGTATCTGTCACGCGTGCCCGAGGACGCGGTGACCGACCTGTCGAAGTACGAGTACTGGGACGGCAACCGGTGGGTCACCGGCAACGCCGCGGTGGCCGCGCCGGTCATCGGCGACTCGACGCGCTCGACGGGCCTGTTCGGCTTCATCGTCGACTGGGCCAACGACCCGAACGTGCTGGGCGGTTATCTGGGCGGCCTGGTGGGCGCCAAGACCGGCGGCAATGTCAGTGAGTTGTCGGTGCAGTACAACGAATACCTCGGCAAGTACGTGGTGCTCTACGGTGACGGCAACAACAACATCCAGATGCGCATCGCCGACCGGCCCGAGGGCCCGTGGTCGGATCCGATCGAGCTCGCCAGTTCGGCCGACTACCCGGGCCTGTATGCGCCGATGATCCATCCGTGGTCGGGCACCGGGATGCTCGAAGACGACAACGGCGACCCGGATGTGAACAACCTGTACTGGAACATGTCGCTGTGGGGCGACTACAACGTGGTGCTCATGCAGACCGACCTGTCGGGCCTGAAAACCGTTGCGGTGTGAACTATTTCGAGCCGTACTCCTCGGGCGGCTCGGACGAGTCGACGTGGCCGTTGCTCATGATGGTCAACCCCTCGGGTGATACCTCGTAGCGCGCCCCGTCGGCGGGGTTGACCGCGACGTAGCCGTCGCCCGAACGCTGGGCGTCGTCGATCTTGAGGTTGGCGCCGTCGCGCAGGCGCTCGCCGCGGTAGTAGTAGCCGCCGGAGTCACGCTCGCAGATGATCGCCAGCGAGGTCGCCGTGCGGATCAGCGCGGCGGGCGTCGCGTCCGAGTCGCACCGCGCGGTATGCCCGACGAAACCCTGCTCGTCGGTGCCGCTGACGTTCGCGGTGGCCGACCGGTTGGACGTCGTGGTGGTCGTCGATTCCGAAGTCGAGGTCGCGCCCTCGGGCGGCGTGATTCCCGTGTTGCCGGTGGAGGCGTTGTCATCACCGCCCACGAGCATCGTCGCGAGCACCGCGGCGACGCCGAACAGCACCACCGTCGCCACGACGAGCATCATCTGCGTGCGGGTGAACCGTTTCTTGCCCGGCGTCCGCACGGCGGGAGCCGCAACAGCGGCCGGGGCCGGCGGCGTCGGGGTTCTGCGTGGCGGCGCGGGCACCGACGGGTAGGCCGGCGGGTACGGCGTGAACCCGGTGTGTTCGGGGTTGGGGTACAACTCGGAGAACTGCCGCGTCGGAGTCGGCGGGCGTCCCGGTGCCTGCGGCGGGGCGGGCTTCGACGGCGGAGCCTCGCCGGCCGCGGCAGCCGACACCGCGCGCGCCAGTTCCCCGGCCGTGGCGTAGCGCGCGGCCGGGTCCTTGGCCATCGCCGTCGCGATCACCTCGTCGAACGCACGCGGGACGCCGCGGCGCATGATGCTGGGCCGCGGCGGCGCGGAGAACATGTGCGCGCTCATCAACTGCCGCAGATCGCCCGCCTCGTACGGCGGCCTGCCGATCAGTGACTCGTAGACCAGGCAGGCCAGCGCGTAGATGTCGGCGGGCGGGCCGACGGTCTCGCCGGAGAACCGCTCGGGTGCCATGTAGGCGCTGGAGCCGATCAGCATGCCGGTCATCGTGACGCTGGCCTCACCGCCCACATGGGCGATGCCGAAGTCGACGAGGTAGGCGAAGTCGTCGCCCGTGAGCAGCACGTTCTCGGGTTTGATGTCGCGGTGCACCAGGCCGTCGGCGTGCGCGGCGTCCAGCGCCGAGGCCACCTGCGCCACGATCGACGCCGTGCGGCGCGGATCGAGCGGGCCGTCGGTGCGCAGGATGTCCTTGAGGCTCGCGCCCTCGACCAGCCGCATGTCGATGTAGAGCACACCGTCGATGTCGCCGAAGTCGTGCACCGGGATGACGTGCGGTTCCTGCAGGCGCGCGGCCACCCGGGATTCGCGGCGGAACCGCTCCTGGAAGCGCGGGTCGGCCGCGAACTCGGCCCGAAGGAGTTTGACCGCGACCTCACGCCCCTTCACCGTGTCGTAGGCGCGGTAGACCTCCCCCATGCCGCCGACACCGATCAGCGACCGCAGTTCGTACGGCCCGAACCGGGTGCCGAGGCGGGAGGCGCCGTTGGAGGCCATCGGGGTCATTCACGTCCTTTCGGCCGCCCGGACCGCACGGGACCACCATCCAGGCGGGCACGGCGAGCGGCGCAGTGGTCCCGGTGACGAGGATAGAGAAGACCCGTCCCCGGCCCCGGGACCACGTCGCGGACGTCAGTTGAACGACGAGTGCGGCGCGCCCATGCCCGGGTCGATCTTCACCGGCCCGGCTGCGGTGGGGGTCACCGGGAAGTCGAAGATCGCCGTCGGGATGTAGACCGTCGCGCACGCGTTCGGGATGTCCACCACGCCCGAAAGCCTGCCCTCGATGGGAGCCGCGCCCAGCAACAGGTACGCCTGCTCGGGGCTGTACCCGAACTTGGTCAGGTAGTCGATGGCGTGCAGGCAGGCCCGCTGGTACGACAGGTGCGAGTCCAGGTAGCGCTGCTCGCCGTCGAGGGTCACCGAGGTGCCCGAGAACGCCAGCCACTCCGAGTACTGCGGATCGGTGTTGCCCGGCATGAAGATCGCGTTCTCGCCGACGCCGTAGGTCTCCATGCCGCCGGGGATCACGTCGACACGCAGGTCGATGAAGCCGCCCATCTCGATGGCGCCGCAGAACGTGATCTCGCCGTCGCCCTGCGAGAAGTGCAGGTCACCGACCGACAGGTTCGCGCCGTCGACGAACACCGGATAGAACACCCGGCTGCCCTTGGTGAGGTTCTTGATGTCCTGGTTGCCGCCGTTCTCCCGCGGCGGTGCGGTGCGCGCGGCCTCGGCCGCGGCCTTGGTGAACGCGTCGCCGGTCAGCCCGCCGAGGATCGCGTCCTGCGGTTCGGGCGGCAGTGCCAGCGGCGGCACCCGCTCGGGGTCCGTGGCGATCAGCGCGGCCTCGCGGGCGTTCCACTTGGCCAGCAGGCCCGCCGACGGCGCGGTGCCCATCAGACCCGGGTGCACGATGCCGGTGAACTCGACACCCGGGATGTGCCGCGACGTGGCCTTCTGACCCGAGAAGTCCCAGATCGCCTTGTAGGCGTCGGGGAACTGTTCGGTGAGGAAACCGCCGCCGTTCTGCGTCGGGAAGATGCCCGTGTAACCCCAGCCCTGGCCCGCGAGCGGTCCGGAATCCTCCTGCGGGATCGGGCCGACGTCGAGGATGTCGACGATCAGCAGGTCGCCGGGCTTGGCGCCCTCGACCGCGATCGGGCCGGACAGCACGTGCACGGTGGTCAACGGCGCGTTGAGGATGTCGTCGGCGGAATCGTCGTTGTGAATCGCGCCGTCGAACCACTCGCGGCAGTGCACGCGGAACGAGTCACCTTTCTTGACCGTCACGGCCGGCGGGATGTCGGGATGCCACCGGTTGTGGCCCAGTTTCTCCTGCTCGGTGAACTTCTTGGTGGAGTCCAGGGGAAATACGACGTCAGGCATGTGTTCTCCTTGTCGGGACTGCTAGGGGCGGGGCAGCTTCTGGTGAAGCGGGTTGGTGGTGACCTTCTGTTTCTGTCGCCGCGTCCCCGGCGAGGGAGACGAGACGACGGCCGGGCGGTCCGCGGTGGCTCGGGTGGCGTCCTGCAACGCCATGCCGACCCCACCGCGCCCGATGTTGGGGGCCGAGATCAGTCGCCGCGCCGCACCGTTGCAGCTTGGGCACTCGATCACGTCGGGACGAGAACTCATCGAATACAGCTGCTTGGTGGTGCCGCAGCCGGACTCACACCGAAATACGTAGAGAACCAACAGGTTTCCTCGCTGTCCGATTGGGGTGAAGACACGGCCAACCTTACCGAGGAGTGCGGGTTCAGGCGCGGTAGTTGGATAACAAAACAGCCTCTACGGATCACGGTGTAGCGCCGCACAGGCTGTACACGGGGTGGCGGCGCGCTCAGCGCGACCGGCGCGTACCGCTGGTCTGCCGAATCCCGTTGTGCCGCACCGCGTTGGGACCCGGACCGGGACCCGGGGTGGCCAGATCCCCTGCGACTCCGGCGGGTTTCGCGGCCTCGCCGCCTTGTTCGCGCATGCCCATGTTGCGCGCGGCCCACAGTGCGATGCGGAAGTTGACGCGGTCGGATTCGTCGAGCGGATTGGCGCCGGTGAGTTCGGCGATCTTTGCCAGCCGGTTCCGCAGCGTGTTGACATGCACGTAAAGCTGGGTCGCGGCGGCGTTGATGTCGTTGCGGGGCGCCAGGAACGCTTCCAGCGAGGACACCAGATAGGAGTTGTTGACCTTGTCGTGCTCGACCAGCGGCGCGATGAGGCGGTGTACGAACGGCACCAACCGCACCTTCGGGACGGCAGCCAGCAGACCGTCGAGGGTGGCGATCTCGTCGATGTGCACCGCGCGGCGCCACCGGGTGGCCTCGTGCAGGGCTTCGAGGGCCTCGGGGATGGCGTAGACCATCGCCGAGGCGTCGGGAGCGATCGCGACACCGCATGACAGCGGCGACGCGGCCAGCTCGGCGCGGAAGTTCTCGGTGTGCGCACACAGCGAGACGATGCGGTCGTCGTCGAGCAGCGCAACGGCGCCGCCGTGCTTGTCGACCAGGTCGTGGACGGCGGTGTGGGCGTCGGAGTTGAACGCGCACACCGCAACCGGTGCGCCGGCCAGTCCGCGTTCGGCCAGTGCGTTCTCCACCGGGCCGACGCCCAGGGTGCCCGCGACGAACCATCGCAGGATGGACCCGAGGTCACCCTCCCGCTTGCCGGCCTCGCGTTCGGCGGCGCGGTGGGCCTCGGCCCAGTCGACGATCCGCCGGAACGGGACGTCGGGCGGCAGGGTGAGCAGCGGGAGGTCGCGGTCCAGGCACGCCTGCACCAACGCGGCGGGCGGTTCGTCGAACAGGTCACCCAGACCCACCATCAGCGCGGTGACGCCGCGGTCGCTCAACGTCGCGACGTAGCGGCGGATGACGTCGTCGGGCTCCTGGGCCACGGGCACGCCGACGCTGAGGATCAACTCGCCGCCCGACAGGTACTGCGACGGATCGGCGAGTTCGGTCGGGTAGACATACCGGATCGGCCGGTCGCCATCACCGATCGGCGTGAGCGCCTCGACCTGCAGGCCGGACTGTGTCAGCAAAGCGTGCAGCCGGACGGTGCCGTCGTGGGGAGCAACGTCGATCCCCGCGGCGCCACCGTCGCTCGATGTCTCGCGCGACATCAACGACTCGCGACCATAACTGCACTCATGGCTGCGTAGTCTAGGACCACACCCCGTTCGCTATAGATCGAGTGTTAATTTCGCGTTTCCTAGAGCCCGCGAGACGCAAATCATCATCGTCGTGTTGGCCTGTCGTTCCTCATCGGTCAGCAAATCATCGCGGTGATCAACCTCACCTGCGAGCACCTTGGTCTCGCACGTGCCGCAGAACCCCGCGGTGCACGAGTAGGGCGTCTCGGGCGCGACCGCGAGCACGGCGTCGAGCACGCTCGTGTCCTCCGGCACGGTCACCGTCACCCCGGTGCGGGCGAGTTCCACGTCGAACGCGCTGTCGTCGGCGGCGCCCTCGGCGGCCTCGCGGGCGCCCGCGCTGAACCGCTCGGTGTGCAGGAACACGTCGGGGTGCTCGGCGGCCAGGGACTGCACCGCGTCGAGCATCGGCGCGGGCCCGCAGCAGTACACGCGGGTGCCTGGTGCGCTTGCGGCGAAGGCCGTGGCAAGGTCGGGGATGCCGTGGGTGTCCTGCGGGAGCACCTCGACCTCGCCGAACCCCGCGAGCCGGTCCAAGAACGCCATCGACGCCCGTGTGCGACCGCCGTAGACGAGCCGGAACGGCACCTCCTCACCCGCGGCGCGCAGCGACTCCATCATCGCGAGGATCGGCGTGATGCCGATGCCGCCCGCGATGAACAGGTACCGAGGCGCCTCGACGAGCTCGAAGTTGTTCTTCGGCTCCCCCACTTCGAGGATCTGCCCGATGCGCAACTGCTCGTGGATCTCTCGCGATCCGCCGCGGCCGTCGGCGACCAGCAGGACCGCGACGGTGTAGGAGTACGGATCGTCGAGCGCACCGCACAGCGAGTACTGCCGCACCCGCCCCGACGGCAGCGTGATCGGCAGGTGCGCACCGGCTGCCCACGCGGGCAGCCGGTGGCCGTCAGGGTCACGCAGTGTCACCGAGATGACACCCGCGGCCTCCAGGCGCAGTTGTGTGACCTGGAGTTTCATTGTGCCGGTGCGGCCGTCGCGGCCCGCGCATGACCGTTGGTCTGCGCGTTCGCCGCATCGGCCTCGGTGTCGGTCCCGGCGTCGAGACCGCGTTCCTGCCGGATGGTCTGCACCGCGAACTGCGTGGCGCGCCGGTAGTTCAGCGTGTAGATGTCGGCGGGTGCCGACACCTCGAACGCCTGACCGGCCAGCGGAACCTCCTTGGGCTCAAGGCCTTCCAGGACCGGCGTGTCCTCGTTGAACACCTTGGTCTCGATCTCGAGGATCTCGTCGACGGTCCCGCCGCGGAAGTCCTTGTCGGTGGCGACGCCCCAGAAGATGATGCACTTGTCGTAGCTCACCGGCGACGGGAAGTCCACCAGGTAGCGCTTGCCGATCTCCGGGCCGAAGTCGTAGAGGATCGTCGCGATACCGGGCGCATACGAGTGGTAGTGCATCCAGGCGTCGCCGACGCCGGAGAAGTCCGACTCCTCGACCTGCGCGTAGAAGTAGGACGCCCACACCTCACGGCCCTCGCGCTTGACCTCGAGATCGGGGACGACGGGGTTGACGTCGCCCATCGACGGCTCGTGCACGAACGGGAAGTGCGCCATGTCGCGGAAGTTCTCGGTGGCCGCCATGAACCCGCAGTCGGCGTGGATCGGATCCGCCGGACGCCATTCCAGCTCCAGATCCGCGATCTCCGGCGGATTGGGCAGGTCGAACACCGGGTCGCCCAGGCAGGTCCACACGTGCTCGAACCGCTCGATGACGGGATAGGACTTGATGGCGGCCTTCGGCGGGATCCGTCCGCCTTCCTTGAGCGACGGGATGGCCGAGCACTGGCCGGTCTGCCCGTCGAACTGCCAGCCGTGGTACGGGCAGGCGATGGAGTCGCCGACCACCTTGCCGTCGGCGAGGTTGGCGCCGCGGTGGATACAGCGCCGGTCGGTGACGCGGGCCGCGCCGGTGGAGTCGCGGAACACCACCAGGTTGTGGTCGAGCAGCGTCGCCGACTGCGGAGTGTCGATGTCACACGAGCGTGCGACGACGAACCACACGTGCTGGTAGGCCTCGCGCAGTTTCTCGGGGGTCAATACGTCCTGCTTCATGGTGTCTCCTAACTACTCCGCGACAGGGGTCAGTTCGGGCCGGGTCAACGTGCGCGGCGTGAGCTTTTGCGCGCGAACGTGTTCGGCGATCTGGGACATGCCCGCCACCCACACGTCGTCCATCGCGCACACCTCGGCGATGAACTCGCGCAGCGCGGCCGCGCGGCCGGGCCGTCCGCTGAGGAACGGGTGGTTGGTGAGCACCCAGGCGCCGCCGATGTCGCGCATCGCGTTCAGTTCGGCCCGCCACAGTTCGATGGCCTTGGCCGGGGTCTCGATCAGGCCGGTGCCGGAGAAGTCCGGCACGAAGCAGTACTGCTGCCAGTCGTCCAGCGCCCAGCTGACCGGCAACTCGACCAGCGATCCGTCCCCCACCGCGAGTTCGTAGGGGTGATCGGAGTCCATCAGCGTCGAGTCATAGAGGAATCCGAACTCGGCGAGCAGTTTCGGTGTGTGCCAGTTCATCTCCCACATCGGCGCGCGGTAGCCGACCGGGTGTACGCCAGCGACCTCCTCCAGCGCCTCGATGCCGCGGGTGAGGATCTTGCGCTCGGTGTCCTCGTCGGCGCCCACGAGCGACTCGTGCAGGTACCCGTGGTGGGCGATCTCGTGCCCGGCACGCGCGATCGAGCGGATCGGCTCGGGGTGACGGTGCGCGGTGTAGCCAGGGACGAAAAATGTTCCGGGAACGTTGAACTCGTCGAGGATCCCGAGCAGCCTCGGCACACCCACCAGCGGGCCGTAGGCCTGGTGGCTCATGGTTCCCATCCGGTCGGCGAACGCCGGGTCGGTGGTCAGCAGCGGCGATTCGGCGTCCACGTCGAAGGTGAACGCGACGGCGCAGGTCTTGCCGTCCGGCCAGGAAACCGGGGCGGCGGGCGTCAATTCCGTCGTCGAGTCGGTCATCAGCGGGCCTTCCTTCCGAACACACTCAACAGTTCCCAGGTCACGTTGGCCGCGGCCACGGCGGTGATCTCGGCGTGGTCGTAGGCCGGGGACACCTCGACGACGTCGGCGCCGATCAGGTTCACCTGATCGAGACCACGTACCACTTCGAGCAGTTCGCGGCTCGACATGCCGCCGGCCTCAGGCGTTCCCGTGCCGGGGGCATGAGCGGGATCGAGGACGTCGATGTCCACCGACACGTACACCGGTGCGTCGCCCACACGTTCGCGGATGCGCTCGATCACGCCGTCGGAACCGAGCTTGGTGATGTCGCGGCAGGTGATCACCGAGAAACCGAACTTGGCGTCCTCGACCAGATCCTGCTTGTCGTAGATGGACCCGCGCACGCCGACGTGCATGTTGGTCTCCTGCAGCAGGCCCTCCTCGAAGGCCCGGCGGAACGGCGAGCCGTGCGTGAGGTCGGCCCCGTAGTAGGAATCCCAGGTGTCGAGGTGGGCGTCGAAGTGCACCAATGCCACCGGGCCGTGCACGGCGTGGGCGGCACGCAGCGACGGCAGCGCCACCGAGTGGTCACCACCGAGGACCACCGCGCGGGTGCCCTCGGACAGCAGCGCGGTCAGTTCCGCGGTCACCTGGTCGACGGCCTGGGCGATGTCGAACGGGTTGCACGCGATGTCACCGGCATCGGCGAACTGGCACACCTGGAACGGGGCGATGTCGAGTTCGGGGTTGTAGCCGCGGACCAGCCGCGACGCCTGACGAATCGCGTTGGGGCCGAACCGCGCACCGGGCCGGTAGGTGACGGCGCTGTCGAACGGCACGCCCACCACCGCCACGTCGGCGTGGGAGACATCCTCCAGCCGGGGCAGACGGGCGTAGGTCGTCCAGCCGGCGTACCGCGGCTGCACCTGCGGATCCACCGGCACCACGATCGCGTCGCGGCTCTTGTCGTTGGTCATGAATGCCTTTCCTAGACGCGGTTACGGGACTGACCACCGTCGGCGTTGACGATCTGTCCCACAGCTGCTTTCAGTTCCGGTCGGCTCAACAGCCCGATGACGCCTGCGACCTGGTCGACGCTGCCGATCCGGTCCAGCGGCGGTGTGGCGCCCTCGAGGTCGCACACCGACCACTCCGAGTCGACGTTCCCGATCGCGACAGCGTTGACGCCGATGCCGAACGCGCCGAAGTCGCGGGTCAGGGTCTTGGTGAGCGCGACGATGCCGCCTGCCGCGGTCGCCACCGCCGACAGTTTCGCCCCGCCGACGTGCCACCGCGAGGTGGTGAGCACGATGCGCCCGCCGGTTCCGTTGTCCCGCATGTGTTCTGCGGCGGCCTGCGCGTAGAGGAAGCTTCCGGTGAGGGTGGTGTCGACGTGCTTCCAGAACTCGGCCATCGACTGCTCGGTGAACGCCGCGACGTGCGGCAGCCCGTGTGCGACCACCAGGACGTCGATGCCGCCCATGCGCTCGACGGCCCGGCGTACCGCGTCGCGCACCGCGGCGCGGTCGGCGTGGTCGGTGTCGGCCGGCGGCGCGGCGGTGACCGCGCCGCGTGCGGTGAAGTGATCGTTGACGGCCACACCGAGTTTGGTGTCGGCGCCGGTGATGAGTACGCGTGTCATGTCAGATCACCGTTCCGCTGTTGACCGACAACACTTCTCCGCACAGGTTCATGTCCTCCTCCAGCAGCGCCCGGACCATCTCGGCCACCTCGGTGGGCAGCGCGATGCGTCCGGCCGGCAGTGTCTGCACGAACTCCTCGGCCCGCTCCCATGAGTCCGGGGGCAGCAGTGGGGTGTCGCAGGGCCCCGGTGCGACGGCGTTGACGATGATCCCGTCGGGGGCCACCTCGACGGCGATGCTGCGCAGCAGGCTCAGCGCGG
This sequence comes from Mycolicibacterium smegmatis, assembly GCF_001457595.1. GTDB lineage: Bacteria > Actinomycetota > Actinomycetes > Mycobacteriales > Mycobacteriaceae > Mycobacterium > Mycobacterium smegmatis. The sequence goes on from NZ_LN831039.1 coordinate 4,463,349, forward strand.
CCGCCTTGGCGGCCGCGTAGTGCGCGTCGTTGCTGCCGCCGCCGATGGCGCGCTCGGAGGCGATGCCGACGATGCGGCCCCGGCCCTGTTCACGCATGTCGGGCAGAACCGCCCGGCACACGTGGGCCAGGCCGCCGACGTGCACGCGCAGCATCCGCTCCCACGACGGTTGGTCGATGTCGAGGGCGGGCGTCTCCTGATAATGCCCGGCGCAGACCACCGCGGCGTCGATGCGGCCGAGCGTGTCGCGCACGGTGGCCACCGCGTCGGTGACCTCCCGCTCGTCGGCGACGTCGGCGATCAGCCACAGGTCGTTGTCCGGTGCGGGTTCCCGCGAGATGGACGCCACGGCCCATCCCCGCTCGCGCAGCAGCGCGGCGATGGCGGCGCCGATGCCGCTGCCTGCACCCGTGATGACGACGACAGGCTTGTCGGTGAGGGTGCTCATGCCGGTTGCACCACCGCGTCGTCATCGTCATTGGACGGGGCATCGGTGTCCGGATCGACCGCCGCGGGCCGGTCCGCCACGTTCCTGACCTTCACGATCACCGCGCCCAGCGCCAGGATCGCGCCCATGGCGACGAAGAAGCCCCAGTTCAGATACCACGCGTCGGACACCGTGCGGGGCCAGACGATGTTGACGAACTCGAAGCCGGCCCACAGCACCGCCAGCACGGCCACCGGGGTGCTGAACTTGCCCAGGTTCCACGGTCCGGGGACCCACTTGCCGCGCAGACGCGCGACCAGACCGGTCACCAGCGGGAACAGGAACGCCAGGTAGTAGCCACCCGCGGTGAACGTCACGAGCACCGAGTACACGTCGGTGGCCGAGATCAGGTAGACGAACGCGCCGATGACGGTGGTGACGATGATCGCCGTGATCGGCTGCGCCTCGGCCTTGGACAGCTTGACCAGGAACTTCGACGCGGGCAGCACCTCGTCACGGGCGAAGGACCAGATGACGCGCGATGCGGACGCCTGCAGCGCCAAAAAGCTTGCCAGGAACCCGATCACGAAAGCGAACAGGATGGGCTTGACCGCGGACTCCCCCAGCGCGCTGCTGAGCACGTAGGCCACCGGGTCGGCTTCCTCACCGGAGATGATCTTGTCGAAATCGGGCACCGCCAGCGTCACCGCGAGCGACGCGTAGGCGATCACGATCGCGATGAACGCGACCGAGAACAGCATCGCCTTCGGCACGTTGCGGCGAGGTTCCTTGACCTCTTCGGCGATGGCGCCCGCGCTCTCGAAGCCGAGGATCGACCATCCGGTGAACGCGAGGGCGGCCAGGAACGGCCCCGAGACGTAGGCCCACGACCATCCGCTGGTCAGGTCGATGCCGTGGAAGATCGCGTCGAACCCGTGGTGGCGGTGGAAGATCAGCAGGTAGGTGCCCAGGCCGATCGACGCGACGATCTCGGCGCCGATACTCGCGGCCATCAGGGCCTTGAGGAACCCGCGGCCCAGGATGTTGGCACCGGTACCCGCGAGCAGGACGAAGAGGGCCACGATGCTCTGCTGAACCGCCGTCGGGCTCTCGATGCCGACCAGTTGCGCCAGGAAGCCGGCACCCGCGTAGGCAACCGTGGCCATGATGATCACCAGCGCCCACATGTACACCCAGCCGGCGAACCACCCGGCGACGTTGCCCGCAAGGCGTTTGGTCCACTGGTAGATCGAGCCTTCGAAGGGCCAGCGCGACACCAGGTCCGCGAATGCGAGCGCGACGATGCACTGGCCGATCCCCACGATGACGAATGTCCACCAGAAGCCGGGTCCGGCCGTCGAGAGGGACAGGCCGTAGATGCCGTACATCGCCACGATCGGCGAGATGAACGCGAATGCAAACGCAAACGCCGACCAGAGCGAGAATTCTCGCTTCAATTCCGCTGGTGCGGAACCATTTTGACGATCCGACGTCACCTATCCCACCTTTCGCTGCCTCGATGACACGGGGGAAGTATGGCCATCTGAGGAGGCGCTCGTCGCGGTGAACCGGCCAAACCGGGTGAGGCGTACAGTCGGGCCGTGCGCCGTTGTAGAGCTCTACATCGCGGCTCGCGACCGCCGATGGCGCGATCTGTGGGAAATCTGGCCCACCGTAGGTTTCGCGCGCCCCGGATCCGGTCGCACACTGGCCCAAGAGGGGTCGGCGCAGGCCGACATGCTGAACCTGAAATCTCCGAGGAACCGTTTTTTTCAACAGGTTTGGAGGAAAAGGGGTGAGATCCGGTGCGAGTGGTCATCGCCGACGACGACGTCTTGCTGCGAGAAGGCCTGGCGAGCCTGCTCGACCGGGCGGGCATCGACGTCGTGGGTCAGGCCGGTGACGCCCGGCAGGTGCTGCATCTGGTCCGCGAAAAGAACCCCGACCTGGCCATCGTCGACATCCGGATGCCGCCCACCTTCACCGACGAAGGCCTGGGTGCCGCACACGCGATCCGCAGCGATTCGCCCGGCACCGGAATCCTGGTGCTCTCCGCGCACGTCGAGGTCGAGGACGCCATGGAGCTGCTGGCCGACGAACGCGGTGTGGGCTACCTGTTGAAAACCCGGGTGACCGCTGTGGCCGACCTGATCGACGCGATGCACCGCATCGCCGACGGCGGTTCGGTGGTGGACCCCGTTGTGGTGACCGAATTGATTGCCGCCCATCGGCGCAACGACCCCCTGACCTGCCTCACCGCCCGTGAACGCGACGTGCTGAAACTGATGGCGGAAGGCCGGTCGAACACCGGGATCGCGCGACGCCTCTGGGTGGCCGAGGGCACGGTGGAAAAGCACATCCAGCGCATCCTGACCAAGCTGGGCCTCCCCGAGGCCGCAGACGACCACCGCAGAGTCCGCGCGGTCATCGCATTCCTGAACACGCGGTGACACCCCCGCGCCGGTCCGCCAGGAGCCCATATCGATTAGGTGACAAGGGCGCAACACCCATGGCGCTGCTCATCTGAGCACTTACTCTCGGATGAGGAGAGCAAATGGTCACAGATCAGAGTGCCGCAATGTCGTTCACCGCCGGGACAACCGGCCTGGTGGTGATAGACCCGTACAACGACTTCATCTCAGAGGGTGGCAAGGTGTGGGACCGGTTGCGCGGGGTCGCCGAGGCGATCGGCTGTGTGCCGCACATGATCGAGATGACCGAGGCCGCACGCGCGTCGGGCATTCCGGTGTTCTATGCGCTGCACCGGCGTTACCGCCCCGGCGACTATGAGTCGTGGCGGTATGTCGCGCCGATCCAGCGGGCCGCCTGGTCACGCCGGACCTTCGAGTACGGCTCGTGGGGCGGTGAGATCCACCCCGACCTGGCGCCGCGCCCCGGTGACATTGTGGCCCAGGAACATTGGTGCTCCAGCGGGTTCGCCAACACCGACCTGGACATGCTGCTCAAACGCCACGGCATCCACCAGATCATCGTCGTCGGCCTCATCGCCCACACGTGCGTCGAGGCCACCGTGCGCTACGGCGCCGAACTGGGTTACCAGGTGACGCTCGTGCGCGACGCCACGGCCGATTATTCGGTCGAGGAGATGCGCGCCGCCCTCGAGGTGACCCTGCCCAACTACGCCAGTGCGATCGCGTCGACCGACGAGGTGATCCACGCCATCGCGGGAATGCGCTGAGACACCCACCCGGCACCAACACCGGCAATGATCCTGCCGAGATTGCACTGAGGGACAAGAAACCGGCGTTTCTTGTCCCTGGCTTCAATCTCGGCGATCTCCGCTGAGGTAGCTTCACGCGAGATGCGTCGGCAAACTCAGGAGTCGGTCTGGTGAACGATCTCGAGCCGTTCTCGCCCTCGATCGACTGGAGCGACGAACTGGTGCACTCACTGTGGTGGCTGGCGCAGGCCTGGACCATCGCGGCGCTGTGCACGCTGGCGGTATTGGTGCTGCTCGCGCGGTACACGACATGGGGCAGGCAGTTCTGGACCGTCACGGGTGCCTACTTCACCGGGCGGCGCAGCGTGCGGGTGTGGTTCGTGCTCGGCGCGATGCTGCTGTCGGTCATCGTCGGCGTACGCCTGTCGGTGCTGTTCAGCTACCAGAGCAACGACCTGTACTCGGCCGCACAGATCGCCGTGCAGGGCTACGCGACCGGCGACGACGTGGTGAAGGACTCCGGCGTGCGGGGCTTCTGGATCTCACTGCTGACGTTCTCGCTGCTCGCGGCGATTCTGGTGACCCGTGTGCTCGTCGACCTGTTCATGACGCAGCGGTTCATGCTGGCCTGGCGGACCTGGCTCACCGACCGGCTCACGGGCGACTGGCTCGACGGCCGCGCGTACTACCGCAGCCGGTTCATCGACCAGACCATCGACAACCCGGACCAGCGCATCCAGTCCGACATCGACATCTTCACCGCGCTGTCGGGCCCACAGCCCAACACCCCGCACCAGACCAGCAACGGCACGCTGCCGTTCGGGGCCATCTCGTCGATCGTGTCGGTGGTGTCGTTCACGTCGATCCTGTGGAACCTGTCGGGTGAGCTGGACGTGTTCGGTGTGCAAATCCCGCGCGCGATGTTCTGGTCGGTGTTCGTCTACGTCGCGTTCGCGACCGTGATCGCGTTCTGGCTCGGCAGGCCGCTGATCCGGCTGTCGTTCAACAACGAAAAATTCAACGCCGCGTTCCGCTATGCCCTGGTACGCCTGCGGGACGCCGCCGAATCGGTCGCGCTGTACCGCGGCGAGAAGGCCGAGCGACGGCAACTGCGGGCGTTCTTCGCGCCCGTGGTCGACAACTACAAGCGCTTCGTCAACCGCACCATCGTGTTCACCGGCTGGAACCTGTCGATGAACCACATCATCATCCCGTTGCCGTGGCTGCTGCAGGCGCCGCGGCTGTTCGCCGGCCAGATCCAACTGGGCGCGGTCACACAGTCGGTGACCGCGTTCGGCGCGATCCAGGACGCGTTGTCGTTCTTCCGCAACTCCTACGACACGTTCGCGGGCTACCGCGCGTCGATCATGCGTCTGCACGGGCTGGTCACCGCCGACGAGCAGGGCCGCGCGCTGCCGATGGTCCACGTCGAGAACGCCCGGACAGCCGTCGTCGAACTCGACGACGTCGAGGTGCGCAACCCGGCCGGCGAGGAACTGGTGACCGGCCTGAGCCTGCGGTTGCATCCGGGCGCGGCGATGATCATCACCGGCAAGTCGGGTACCGGGAAGACCACCCTGCTGCGCAGTTTGGCGCAGTTGTGGCCCTACGCCTCAGGCACCATGCGCTGCCCGCGGGGCCGCAACGAGACGCTGTTCCTGTCGCAGCTGCCCTATGTCCCGCTCGGGGATCTGCGCACCGTGGTGTCCTATCCGCACGAGCCCGGCGACCTTCCCGACGGCGCGCTGCGCGACGCGCTGCTGGCGGTCGCGCTACCCCGCCACGCCGACCGACTCTCGGAGGTCAACGACTGGGCCAAGGTGCTCTCCCCCGGCGAGCAGCAGCGCATCGCGTTCGCCAGGGTGTTGCTCACCAGACCCAAGGTTGTGTTCCTCGACGAGGCCACCTCGGCATTGGACGAACCTTTGGAGTTCATGATCTACGGCCTGGTGCGGCGCGAACTGCCCGACACGGTGTTCGTCAGCGTCACCCACCGCACCACGGTGAACCGCCACCACGAGCAGCGCCTCGAACTCCTCGGCGGCGGGCGGTGGCGCCTGGGCCCCGTCGACGAGGCCGCGCCGGTTCCCGTGTGAGCAGCGGACTTTCGCATCCAGGCAGCGCGAAGGCGGCGGGCATACCAGGATGTGATCATGGACCACATCACCTTCGTGCCCACCGTCGATCAGATGAACTACACCTTCGGCGGGGCCGACCCCGTCATGCGGATCAAGCCGGGCACGGTGCTGACGTTGTGGACCGAGGACGCCTACGGCGGACGCATCACCAGCGTGGACTCGGTGGCCGGCACGGCACTCGACACCGAGGACCTCAACCCGCAGACGGGTCCGTTCTTCATCGAGGGCGCTGAGCCCGGTGACACCCTGGCGGTGCACCTGGTCGACCTCACCCCGGCCCGCACCTGGGGCGCGTCCACGCTGATCCCGTTCTTCGGCGGGCTCACCAGCATCCCGGTGAGCCCCACGCTGCAGGAACCGCTGCCCGAGCGCACCTGGATCTACGAGTACGACCCGGCCACCCACACCGTCGGGTTCGCCGCGCGCGGCAGCGATTTCGAGGTGGCGCTGCCCGCCAACCCCATGCTCGGCACGGTCGGGGTGGCCCCGGCGCGCCGCGAGGTGCGCACGTCGCTGGTGCCCGACGCGTTCGGCGGCAACATGGACACTCCGGAGATGACCGCGGGCGCCACGTGTTATCTGCGGGTCAACGTCGAGGGCGCGCTGTTCTCCCTGGGCGACGGACACTACCGCCAGGGCGAGGGCGAGGCGTGCGGCACCGCGGTCGAGGGCGCCATGAACGTCACCGCGATCGTCGAACTCATCAAGGGCGGCGGCCCGGCCTGGCCGCGGCTGGAGACCGACACGCACCTGATGGCCATCGGCTCGGGCCGCCCGCTGGAGGAGGCGTGGCGCGCGAGCCAGGTCGAGATGATCACGTGGCTCGGTGAGCTGTACGGACTGGACAAATACGACGCCTATCAGCTGCTCACGCAGATCGCGCTGAACCCGATCGCCAATGTCGTCGACGCGAACTACAGCACGCTGACCAAGATCGACAAGCGCCTGCTGCCCCCGGCCCCGGCCTACGGCGGCATCCACGCCGAACTGCGCAGCGCAGGACGGGCACTCGGCACCATCTCCTACTGAAAAGGACCAGCCATGGATCTTGGACTGACCGGTAAACGCTTCGTGGTCACGGGCGGCACGCGCGGTATCGGACGCGCGGTCGTCGAGGGACTGCTTGCCGAGGGCGCCGCGGTCGCGTTCTGTGCCCGCACTCCCGAGGCGGTCACCGCGACGCAGCAGGAACTCGCCGCCGACGGCGTCACCGTCGTCGGCACCCCGGTCGACGTCGGTGACGGCGCCGCGGTCGCCGACTGGGTCGCGCAGAGCGCCGAGACGCTCGGCGGCCTCGACGGCGTGGTGGCCAACGTGAGTGCGCTGGCCATCCCCGAGAGCCCCGAGAACTGGCGCACCAGTTTCGAGGTGGACATGATGGGCACCGTCGGGCTGGTCGACGCGGCCCTGCCGCACCTTCTGAAAAGTGACGCGGGATCCATCGTGACGATCTCGAGCGTGTCGGGCCGCGAGATCGACTTCGCGGCCGGGCCGTACGGCACGTTCAAGGCCGCGATCATCCACTACACCCAGGGCCTGGCGTACCAGCTCGCGGCGAAGGGCGTCCGCGCCAACTCGGTCAGCCCGGGCAACACCTACTTCGAGGGCGGCGTGTGGCCCACCATCGAGAAGGACGACCCCGAGTTGTTTGCTTCTGCCCTCGCGCTCAACCCCACCGGGCGGATGGGGACGCCACGTGAGGTTGCCAACGCCGTCGTGTTCCTCAGCAGCCCGGTCGCGAGCTTCATCACCGGAACGAACCTGGTGGTCGACGGTGCACTGACCCGGGGCGTGCAGTTCTGACGCGCTCCTGACGACTGTGTGCGGCGAGGGGAGCCCCCTCGGAAACCCTGGCATCTGGTAAGACAGTGGGACGATAGCGGACCTAAGCACTGCCGCGTCGTGACTTCCAGACCGAGCATCAAGGGTTTTCATGGCCGTATCGACCGACCGTCCCGCCGCGCGCGAAAGCGAGCACACCGGGATCGCTCGATGGATCCGTCGACTCGCCATCCCGATCATCCTCGGCTGGATCGCGTTGCTCGGTGTCCTGGGCGCGACCGTGCCGTCGCTGGAAGAAGTCGGCCAGATGCGGTCGGTGTCGATGAGCCCGGACTACGCGCCGTCGGTGATCGCGATGAAGCGTGTCGGCGAGGTCTTCGAGGAGTTCAAGTCCGACAGCTCGGCCATGATCGTGCTGGAGGGCGACGAGCCGCTCGGCGACGACGCGCACATCTTCTACAACGACATGGTCGACCGGCTCGAGGCCGACACCTTGCACGTGGAGCACGTCCAGGACTTCTGGGGTGACCCGCTGACCGAGGCCGGCGCGCAGAGCAACGACGGCAGGGCTGCGTACGTCCAGGTGTTCCTCGCGGGCAACATGGGTGAGGCGCTGGCCAACGAGTCGGTGCAGGCCGTGCAGGAGCTGGTCGAGGGACTCCAGCCGCCGCCCGGGGTAAAGGTGTACGTCACGGGCGGTTCGGCGCTGGCCAACGATCAGCAGATCTCCGGTGACCGCAGCGTGCGCATCATCGAGGCGGTGACCTTCCTGGTCATCATCACGATGCTGCTCCTCGTGTACCGCTCGATCGTCACGGTGCTCATCACGCTGTTCCTGGTGGTGATCTGCCTGCAGTCGGCGCGCGGCGTCGTGGCGTTCCTCGGCTATCACGAGCTCATCGGCCTCTCGACGTTCGCCACGCAGCTTCTCGTGACGCTGGCCATCGCGGCGTCGACCGACTACGCGATCTTCCTCATCGGCCGCTACCAGGAGGCCCGCACCCTCGGCGAGTCCAAGGAACAGGCCTACTACACGATGTTCCGCGGCACCGCCCACGTGGTGCTGGGGTCGGGCATGACCATCGCGGGCGCCACGCTGTGCCTGCACTTCACGCGGCTACCCTACTTCCAGACCCTGGGCATCCCGATGGCCGTCGGCATGACGATCGCGGTGGTGGCGGCGCTGACGCTCGGGCCCGCGGTGATCACCGTGATGACGCGCTTCGGCAAGATCCTCGAACCCAAACGCGCGATGCGGATCCGGGGCTGGCGACGACTGGGCGCGTTCGTGGTGCGCTGGCCGGGTGCGGTGCTGATGGCCACCGTCCTGCTGTCGCTGGTGGGGTTGCTGGCCCTGCCCGGCTACCGGACCAACTACAACGACCGCAACTACCTGCCGGACGACCTGCCCGCGCAGGAAGGGTTCGCCGCGGCCGAGCGTCACTTCTCGCCGGCCAAGATGAACCCCGAACTGCTGCTCATCGAGACCGATCACGACATCCGCAACTCGGCCGACTTCCTCGTCATCGACAAGATCGCCAAGGCCGTGTTCCGCGTCCCCGGCATCGGCAGCGTCCAGGCCATCACGCGCCCGCAGGGTGAACCGCTGGAGTTCAGCACCATCCCGGCGCAGATGAGCATGGGCGGGACGCTGCAGACCATGAACCGCAAGTACATGCTCGACCGTGCCGACGACATGCTGCTGCAGGCCGACGAGATGCAGCGGACCATCGAACTGATGGGCCGCACGATCGAGCTCATGGAGGAGATGGCCGCGACCACCCACAGCATGGTGGGCAAGACGCACCTGATGGTCGAGGACGTCAAGGAACTGCGGGACAACATCTCGAACTTCGACGACTTCCTGCGTCCGCTGCGCAACTACCTGTACTGGGAACCGCACTGCTACGACATCCCGATGTGCCATTCGATGCGCTCGATCTTCGACGCGCTCGACGGCATGGACACCATGACCGAGGCCATGGAGGAACTGCTGCCTGACATGGACCGTCTCGACGCGCTCATGCCGCGGATGGTGGCGCTGATGCCGCCGCAGATCGAGACGATGCGCAAGATGCGCACCATGATGCTCACCATGCATCAGACCCAGAAGGGTCTGCAGGAGCAGATGGGCGCCATGCAGGAGGGCCAGACCGCCATGGGCGAGGCCTTCAACACCGCCAAGAACGACGACACGTTCTATCTGCCGCCGGAGATCTTCAACAACGCCGACTTCAAACGCGGCATGGACAGCTTCATCTCCCCCGACGGAAAAGCCGTGCGGTTCATCATCTCCCACGAGGGTGATCCGCTGACTCCCGAGGGCATCAAACTGATCGACCAGATCAAGCTGGCCGCCAAAGAGGCCATGAAGAACACTCCGTGGGAGGGTTCGAAGATCTACGTCGGCGGCACCGCCGCGGCCTTCAAGGACATGCAGGAAGGCAACAACTACGACCTGATCATCGCGGGCATCTCGGCGCTGTGCCTGATCTTCATCATCATGCTGCTGATCACGCGCAGCGTGGTCGCCGCGGCCGTCATCGTCGGCACGGTGCTGGTCTCGCTGGGCGCGTCGTTCGGGTTGTCGATTCTGGTGTGGCAGCACATCCTGGGCATCGACCTGCACTTCATGGTGATGGCGATGGCCGTCATCGTGCTGCTGGCCGTCGGCGCGGACTACAACCTGCTGCTGGTGGCACGCCTCAAGGAGGAACTGCCCGCGGGCATCAACACCGGCATCATCCGCGCCATGGGCGGCAGCGGCTCGGTGGTGACCGCGGCCGGCCTGGTGTTCGCGTTCACCATGATGTCGATGCTCGTCAGCGAGATGACGGTGGTGGCCCAGGTCGGCACCACGATCGGCATGGGTCTGCTGTTCGACACCCTGGTGATCCGGTCGTTCATGACGCCGTCGATCGCGGCGCTGCTGGGCCGGTGGTTCTGGTGGCCGCAGGTGGTGCGTGCCCGTCCCGCGCGCGGCGTTGTCGCGCGGGCGCTCGAGCGCGACAAGGCCGCGACGCACTAGGCCGGCGACCAAGATCGTTATCGGTCCGAGATGCCAACGGGCCGAACCAGTTACACGCTAATCGTCTCCGCGCGCCCGCGGCGGGCCTACGCTTGATCCATGTCCGGCCCGCCCCGCCGGTCGGGGGTCACGGTTGCCAAGCTGGCGCTGCATTGCGTGCTGGCGGGATTCCTGGCGATGTTGTTGCTGTTCCCCGTCTTCGGCGGCGGCGGCATGCTCGTGATGCGCCTGTCCGACCAGGTGGCGCAGGATTCGGAATTGGTTGTCGAGGGCGAGGTGCCCATCGTGTCGACGATGGTCGATGCGGCAGGCAATCCGATCGCGTGGTTCTATCAGCAGCGGCGGTGGATCGTGCCCAGCGAGCGGATCGCCGACACCATTAAACTGGCGATCGTCTCGATCGAGGACAAACGCTTCGCCGAACACAACGGTGTCGACCTGCAGGGAACCCTCAACGGGCTCATCGGGTATCTGCGCGGTATCGACGACGTGCGGGGCGGTTCCACCCTCGAGCAGCAGTACGTCAAGAACTACAACCTGTTGGTTAAGGCCAGGACCCAGGCCGAACGTCGTGCCGCCGTCGAGATCAGCCCGGCCCGCAAGCTGCGCGAGATCCGGATCGCGCTGGCGCTGGACAACGCGTTGTCCAAGGGCGAGATCCTGACCCGCTACCTCAATCTCGTGTCGTTCGGGAACGGTGCGTTCGGGGTGCAGGACGCGGCGCGGACGTACTTCGGGGTCGACGCGTCGCAACTCAACTGGCAGCAGGCGGCGCTTCTCGCGGGCCTGGTGCGGTCCACCAGCGCGCTCAACCCCTACACCAACCCCGACGGCGCGTTGTCACGCCGGAACCTCGTACTGGACACCATGATCGAGTACGTGCCCGACCGTGCGGCCGAACTGCGCGCGGCCAAGGCCACACCGCTCGGCGTGCTGCCCCGCCCCGATCCGTTGCCGCAGGGCTGCATCGGTGCGCGCGACCGCGCATTCTTCTGCGAGTACGCGCTTCAGTACCTGGCGAACGCGGGGATCAGCCCCGACGAGGTCGCGCGCAACGGCTACCTGATCCGCACCACGCTCGACCCCGTCGTGCAGGACAGCGTGAAATCGGCGGTCGACGGTATCGCGGCGCCCACCACACGTGGCGTCGCGAGCGTGATGAGCGTGATCACGCCGGGCAAGACCGCGCACCGTGTGGTCGCGATGGCCGACAACCGCACGTACGGACTGGATCTCGACGCGGGCGAGACCATGCAACCGCAGCCCTTCTCGCTCGTCGGCGACGGCGCCGGGTCGATCTTCAAGATCTTCACCACCGCCGCGGCGCTCGACATGGGGATGGGGATCAACGCCCGGCTCGACGTGCCGGGGAGCTTCGCGGGCCGCGGGCTGGGAAGCAGCGACACCCCCGGCTGCCCCAAGGAGACCTGGTGCGTGAGGAACGCCCGGGCCTACAGCTCACCCATGAACGTCACCGACGCGCTGGCCCAGTCCCCCAACACCGCGTTCGCCAAACTGATCTCACAGATCGGGGTGCCCCGCGCGGTCGACATGGCGGTCCGGCTGGGGCTGCGGTCCTACGCCCAGCCAGGCAGCGCCTCGGCGTACACCGACAATCCCGACGAGAGCATCGCCGACTATGTGAAGCGCCAGAACATCGGATCGTTCACGCTCGGGCCGCTCGAGCTCAACGCGCTCGAACTGTCCAACGTCGGCGCGACCCTGGCCTCCGGCGGCATGTGGTGTCCCCCGACACCCATCGACAAGGTCTTCGACCGCAACGGCAAAGAGGTGGGTGTGGAGACCGTGCCGTGCGAGCAGGCGGTGCCCGAAGGTCTCGCCAACACGCTGGCCAACGCCCTCGGCAAGGACCACACCGGCGGAACCGCAACGGGGGCAGCATCTTCGGTGGGCTGGGCGCTGCCCATGTCGGGCAAGACCGGAACCACCGAATCGCACCGTTCCTCGGCGTTCCTCGGGTTCACCAACCAATATGCCGCGGCCAACTACATTTTCGACGACTCCTCCTCACCGTCGGGTCTGTGTTCCTATCCGCTGCGCAAGTGCGGTGACGGTGACCTGTACGGCGGTACCGAACCGGCACGGACGTGGTACACGGCGATGAAGCCGATCGCCGAGCACTTCGGCCCGATCGCCATGCCGCCGACCGACCCGCGGTACGTCGAGGGCGGTCCGGGCAGCCAGGTGCCCAGCGTCACCGGGCTGAAACTCGACGCGGCCCGCAAGAAGTTGCAGGACGCGGGCTTCCAGGTCGCCGAATACCCCACGCCGGTCAACAGTTCCGCCACCAGAGGCTCGGTCGTCGGCACCACCCCGAGCGGACGGACCATCCCCGGGTCGGTCATCACCATCAACACCAGCACGGGTTATGTGCCGCCCCCGGTGGTGGTACGACCACCCGACGCGCCGCCGCCACCGCCCGAGGGACCTCCGCCGCCGCCCAATGTCGTGCTGATCCCCGGACTTCCGCCGATCACCATCCCCGGTGCGCCGCCGCCCCCTCCACCGCCACCACCACCGCCTCCACCGCCGGGTACGCCGTTCTGACAGGCCGTTCTGACGGGCCGACCACATGGAGTGGTGCGGTGTGGCGCGCATTACCCCGATCCGCCGAATGCAGCATGCCGGTGGCCGGAACCAAAAGAATCGCGCTGATTCGATCGCTATTTCCGTAAGAACGGTTACGGCAGTATTACGCGGTCATCACCACCCGCGAGTTCCCTCGGACGCGCCACGGCGCACCGGTGCCATCGGACTCCCGTCGATCGAAAGACCAGTCAGTGACCCGAACTTCATATCGCCGTGCCGTTCCCGGCTCCCTCGCCCTCGTGGCCGCCCTGACCCTCGCAGGTTGTGGTGGCACCACCGGCGGCGACGAGTCCGCATCCGACGGGAACCCGGTGAGCGGGGGCTCCATCGTCTACGCGACCGACCGCGAACCCACATGCCTGGATCCCCACAACTTCGGTGACATGCCGCAGACCTACGTCGCCCGCCAGTACCTCGACAGCCTGGTCTCCGAACGTCCCGACGGTTCGGTGGTGCCGTGGCTCGCCGAATCCTGGGAGGTGTCCCCCGACGGCCTCACCTACACCTTCAAGATCAAGCAGGGAGTGAAGTTCCACGACGGCACCCCGCTGGATGCCGAGGCCGTCAAGGCGAACTTCGAGCACATCCTCGACCCCGCCACCGAGTCGGCCACCGACGCTGGCTATCTGCGGCCCTACTACGAGAGCTCGCGCGCGATCGACCCGTCGACATTCGAGCTCAAGCTCAAGACACCGTATTCGGCGCTGCTGCCGGTGCTCTCGCAGGCCTTCTTCGGCATCCAGTCGCCCGAGGCCATGGCCCGCGGCCTCGAGGAGAACTGCCAGTCCCCCGTCGGCACCGGCCCGTTCATCGTCAAGACATGGAACCGCGGCCAGAGCGTCGAACTCGACCGCAACCCCGACTACAACTCGGCACCCGCCGACGCCAAGCACCAGGGCCCGGCCTACCTCGACCACATCAGCTGGAAGTTCATCGAGGACGGTTCGGTGCGGGCGGCCGCCGTGCAGGGCCGCGACGCCGACATCATCTTCAACCCGCCACCACAGCAGGTCGCCGCGCTCAAGGCCGACCCCAACCTGGCGACGCAGGAGTTCACCCACACGGGTCTGCCGAACGGCATCGCGCTCAACACCTCCCGCGCGCCGTTCGACGACACCAAAGTGCGCCAGGCGTTCATCCACGGCTCCAACGCCGAGGCGGCCGTGACGAGCGCCTATCTCGGTGTCTACGAATGGGAGCACGGCCCGGTCTCGTCGACCACGCCGCACTACAAGGACCTGCGCAGCTTCTACGCCTACGACAAGGACAAGGCCGGCAAGCTGCTCGACGAGGCCGGCTGGACACAGCGTGACGCCGACGGTTACCGCACCAAAGACGGCAAACGCCTGACCGCCGAACTGGTCTACTCGGCCGACACCGGCGACACCCCACCCGCGGATGTGACGCTGTTCCAGAACATCCAGTCCGCGGAGAAGGAGATCGGCTTCGACGTCGTGCTCAAACCGTTGCCGCAGGACCAGTACTTCGCGGCGTTCTCCGACAAGAACGCCTACGACGGGCTCACCGGCGCGTACTGGAACAGCCCCACCCCGGCCGTGCTGTCCATCGTGTTCTCGTCCGACTCGCTCAAGGCCGCACCCGGCAACAACATGAGCTGGGTCGAGAACCCGAAGATCGACGAGCTGGTCCGCGCGGCGGCGGCCACCACGGATACCGCCGAGCAGGAACGCCTTTACGGCCAGACACAGGACATCATCGCCGAGGAGGCCTACCAGCTGGGCCTGTACCCGGTGCTCACGCGCCTGGTCGCCAAGAAGAAGCTCAAGGACGTCTGGATCGAGCCGTCCGAGGGTGAGCCGGTGCTGCACGACGCCTGGTTGGCACCGTGAGCCTGGCAGAACCCGTCACCCGCCGCACCGCTTTCGGGGTGCGGCGGGTGCTCGTCCGCATCGCGGGCGTGATCGGCGTGCTCTGGGGCGCAGCGACTTTGACGTTCATCGCGCAGCAATTGATGCCCGGTGATCCCGCGCAGACGATCCTCGGCGGCGCGGGCGCCCGCCCGTCCGTCGAACAGTTGGCCGCGGTGCGTGAGCAGTACGGATTCAACGATCCGGCCGTCGTGCAGTACCTGCACTTCCTCGGTGGTCTGGTACGCGGTGACCTCGGCACGTCCTACATCCTCAAACAACCCGTGGCCGACATCATCGGGCACCATCTCGGGCCCACCCTGACGTTGACCCTCGTGTCGCTCGTCGCCGCGTGGGTGATCGCGGTGACGGTCACCCTGCTCACCGCGCACCGGTCGCGTTGGCTCGCGAGCATCGGTTCCGGCGTGGAGATCTTCTTGGCCGCGTTGCCCCAATACTGGCTGGGCATCGTGCTTCTGGTGGTTTTCGCGATCCAGTTGCGGCTGCTGCCGGTGATCGGCGGCGACGACTTCTCGGGGCTGATCCTGCCCGCACTGACGCTCGCGCTGCCGCTGGCCGGGTACCTGGGTCAGGTCACCCGCGACGAGTTCTCGTCGGCCATGGAGCAACCGTTCGCGGTTTCGGCACGTGCCCGCGGCATGAGCGACTGGGGTGTGCGGTGGCGCCACGCGCTGCGCCACGCGGTCCTGCCCGGTCTGACGTTGTCCGGGTGGGCGCTGGGGTCGCTGTTCTCCACCGCGGTGATCGTCGAATCGGTGTTCGTCCGGCCCGGTCTGGGTCGTGTGCTCGTCGACGCCGTCACGAGCAAGGACATGCCGGTGGTGATCGGGGTGACACTGTTCGTCGCCGCGGTCTACGTGCTGGCCAACCTGCTGGTCGACATCGGCTTCGTGCGCGTCGACCCGCGTCTGCGGAGGGCCCGATGACCGCCCTGGCCCCCGCCCGCACCTCGGTGACCTCGATCCCCAGGCGCCGGGTGCGGCCCGCCGTGATCCTGGCCGCGGCCTACCTGGCGCTCATGCTGGCCTGGGCCGTCGCGCCGGGCGCCTTCACGAGTGGCACACCGTACGACACCGACATCGAAAACCCGCTCAAACCACCGTCTTTCGAACACTGGTTCGGCACGGACGCCTCGGGACGCGACATCTTCACGCGTGTTGTCTACGGTACGCAGAGTTCGCTGGCCATCGGTGTCGGTGCGACGGCACTCGCGCTGCTCGCCGCGATCATTCTCGGTTTCGGCGCCGGCCTGGGCGGCCGCTTCGCCGACGGCGCCATCAGCCGGTTCATCGAAGTGGTGCTATCCATCCCGGGCCTGCTGCTCGCGCTGGTGTTCATCGCGATGTTCGGTCCCGGTGTCGTCACCCAGATCCTCGCCGTGGCGATCGGCTCCGCCGTCGGCTACGCACGCATGGTGCGCGGTCAGGTCATCGCGGTCAAGGATTCCGGATACGTCCATGCCGCAACGGCACTCGGACATTCGCGCGGCCAGATCATCCGGCGGCACGTGTTCCCCAACGCCATGCGCCCACTGGTGGTGCTCGGCACCATGGGCATCGGCCAGTCCATCGTGTGGGCGTCCTCGCTGAGCTTTCTGGGTCTCGGCGTCGCACCGCCTGCCCCGGAGTGGGGCGCGATGCTCAACGCCGGCCGCGACTTCGTCTCCACCGCATGGTGGCTGGAACTGTTCCCGGGCCTGGCCATCGTCGGCTGCACACTGGCCGTCACGGTGGTCGGCCGCTACCTGCAGCAGCGCCTCGAAGGAAGACTGTCATGAGTGAGTTGTTGCTGAACGTGGCGGACCTCACGGTCGGCTTCGGCGACCATGAGGTGGTGCGCGGCCTGTCCTTCCATGTCGCGCCGGGCGAATGCTTCGCGATCGTCGGCGAATCCGGTTCGGGCAAGAGCGTCACCGCCCGCACCATCCTCGGCCTGGCCGGGCCCACCGCACGGGTCGGTGCCACCCGTCTGGAACTCAACGGAAAATCCCTGCTGGGCAACAAAGACCGGGATTGGCGACGCATCCGGGGCCGCGAGGTCGGTTTCGTGCTCCAGGACGCGCTGGTGTCGCTGGACCCGCTGCGCAAGGTGGGCGACGAGATCGCCGAGACACTGCGCCTGCACAGGTTCGGCAACAAGGCCGCCCGCCGCAGGCACGTCCTGGAACTGCTCGAGGCCGTCGGTGTTCCCGAACCCGAACTCAAGGCCCGGCAACTGCCCGGCGAACTGTCCGGCGGGCAGCGCCAGCGTGCCCTGATCGCCTCGGCCATCGCGCTCGACCCGCCGCTGGTGATCGCCGACGAGCCCACCACGGCCCTGGACGTCACAGTGCAGGCCCAGATCCTGGATCTGCTGGCCGCGATGAAAAACAAGGGCACGGGCCTGGTGTTGATCAGCCACGACCTCGCGGTGGTGGGCCGGTTGGCTGATCGGGTCGCGGTCATGCGCAACGGTGTTCTGGTCGAGCAGGGTCCGGTCGCAGAGGTGCTGGCCGCGCCGTCACACCCCTACACCCAGACCCTGCTGGACGCGGTCCCGGCCGCGCACCGCAAGGGCACCCGCCTGTCGCACCAACCCGCGCGCACGATGCACGGCACGCGGCAGACCGACGACGGTGTGCTGCTGGCGGCCCGCAACCTGGTCAAGCGGTTTCGCGGACCCGACGGCGTGGAGCGCACGGCGGTCAACGACGTGTCGTTCGAGATCGGCGTCGGCGAAACCCTCGGCATCGTCGGGGAATCCGGTTCGGGTAAGACCACCACGGCCCGCATGGCGCTCGCGCTCACCGAGCCCGACGAGGGCACGGTGCACCTGCTCGGCCAGCCGTGGAGTGAGCTCACCGAGAAGGAGCGCCGCAGCCGGCGCCGCCGCATCTCGGTGGTGTACCAGGATCCGCTGAGCTCGTTCGACCCACGCTGGACCGTGCGGCGCATCCTCGCCGATGCGCTCCCCGCCGAGCGCTACCCGGATGCCAAGGCCCGCGACGCGCGGGTGCGTGAACTGCTCGACGATGTCGGTCTGAGCTCCGAGCAACTCGATCGCCGACCGTTACTGCTCTCCGGTGGGCAGCGTCAGCGCGTGGCGATCGCGCGTGCCCTGGCCCCGGAGCCGTCGCTGATCGTGTGTGACGAACCGGTGTCCGCGCTCGACGTCACGATTCAGGCGCAGGTGCTGGACCTGCTGACCGATCTGCAGGAGCAACTCGGGCTGAGCTATTTGTTCATCTCGCACGACCTGGGGGTCATCCACCACGTGGCCGATCGCGTGCTGGTGATGCGGGAGGGCCGGGTGGTCGAATCCGGATCGGCCGCACAGATCTTCGACGCCCCGCAGGACCCGTACACCCAGCAGTTGCTGGCCAGTCTTCCCGCCGCCGAACCGATGTCAGGAGCCGTACTGTGACCAAACAGATCATCCTCAACGCGTTCGACATGAACTGCGTGACACACATCGTGGCCGGCACCTGGCGCCACCCCGAATCGCAGGCCCGGCGATACAAGGACATCGAGTACTGGACCGATCTGGCCAAGGTGCTCGAGAAGGGCCTGTTCGACGGCCTGTTCATCGCCGACGTGCTGGGCATCTACGACGTGTTCGGCGGCGGACCGGAAACCGCGCTGCGCACCGGCGCGCAGGTGCCGGTCAACGACCCGCTGCTGGTGGTGCCCGCGATGGCCGCGGTCACCAAGCACTTGGGCTTCGGGGTCACGGCGGCAACGTCTTTCGAGCATCCGTATTCGTTCTCGCGCCGGATGTCGACGCTGGACCACCTGACCAAGGGCCGGGTGGGCTGGAACATCGTCACGGGCTATCTGGAGAGCGCGGCGCGCAACCACGGCCTGGACACCATCACGCCGCACGCCGACCGTTACGACATCGCCGACGAGTACACCGAGGTGTTGTACAAGCTGTGGGAGGGTTCGTGGGAGGACGACGCCGTCGGGGCCGACCCGAACCGCGCCGAATACGCCGATGCGGCAAAGGTGCACCCGATCAACCATGAGGGCACGCATTTCCGGGTGCCCGGCATCCACCTGTGCGAGCCGTCGCCGCAGCGCACCCCGGTGCTGTATCAGGCGGGCGCGTCCAGCAGGGGCCGACAGTTCGGCGCCGAGAACGCCGAGGTGATCTTCATCGGCGCGCCCACCAAGGACGTGCTGCGCGAGGCGGTCGCCGACATCCGCACCCGCGCCGCCGCGGCCGGACGTGACCCGTACGACGTCAAGATCGTCAACAGCCACGTCATCGTCACGGGTGAGACGGAGTCCGTCGCGCAGGCACGCTACGACGAGTTCCGCAGCTACACCGATCCGCAAGGTGCACTGGCATTGTGGTCGGGTTGGCTGGGGACCGACCTGTCGCGGTTCGACCTCGACGACCCGGTCGAGGTCACCGACAACGAGTTCCTCAAGTCGTCGGTCGAGATGTTCGGGCAGGGCCAGTGGACCCTGCGCGATTTCATCGACGCCCACGCGATCAACGTCGACGGCGCCATGGCCGTGGGATCGCCCCAGCAGGTTGCCGACGATCTGCAGGAATGGGTCGAAGAGACCGATGTCGACGGGTTCAACCTCACCAACGTCATCACGCCGGGCACGTTCGTCGACGTCGCCGAACATGTGATCCCCGAGCTGCAGCGCCGCGGCGCCTACAAGACCGAGTACACCGAAGGGACGTTGCGCCACAAGCTGTTCGGTCGTGGCCCCCGACTCCCCGAGACCCACCGGGCGGCCAACTACCGCCACGTCACCCAGGAGGTATCCGCATGACGAGCACCGCCACCGAGCCCATCACGTACGGCTCACAACGGCTGGCCGAACTCATCGAGAAGATCGGCGAGGGCTCGCTGGAACGTGAACGCACCGGTGAGCGGCCGTTCGCGGTCATCGACCTGATCAAGCAGTCCGGTCTCGGCGCGTTGCGCGTCCCGCGTGAAGAGGGCGGCGGCGGGGCGACGCTGCGCGACCTGTTCGCCACCGTCATCGCGATCGCCACGGCCGACGTCAACGTCGCGCACATCCTGCGCGGGCACTTCGCCCACATCGAGGAGCGCCTGCGTCTCGACAGTGAACTGCGGCAGAAGGGTATCGATCTGGCGCTGTCCGGCAAGCTCATCGGCAACGCGTCCACCGAGATCGGCTCGACCCCGGCCGGTGGTTTCACGTGGCAGACCCGGCTCACCCGCGACGGCGACAACTATCTGCTCAACGGTAAGAAGTTCTTCACCACCGGCACGCTGTACTCCGACTACGCCGAGGTGCTGGCCAGTGATCCCACCGGCGCCTCCGTGATCACACTGGTACCCACCGACCATCCGGGTGTCACCGTGCTCGACGACTGGGACGGCATGGGCCAGCGCGCCACCGGCACCGGCACGGCGATCTTCGAGAACGTCCCGGTGGCCGCCGAGGAGGTCATGGAGTTCGCACCTCCGGGCGCCGACGACGAGGAACAGTCGCTCTACCACTCGGGCGCGTTCTTCCAGTTGTACGTCACCGCACTGGAAGTCGGCGTGATCCACGCGCTGCGCCGCGACGCGGTCGAGCACGTCCACACCCGGGCCCGCAGCTTCGCGTGGGCACCGCACCCGGTGCCGGCCGACGATCCGTTGCTGCAGCGCGAGATCGGTGAGATCGCCGCCGCGGCGTACGCGGGCGAGGCGACGGTGCTGGCCGCGGCCGAGGCCCTCGGCCGGGCGTATCAGGCCGACATCGACAAGACCGACCCGGACCTGGTGCTGGCGCACGAGGCGTCACTGCAGGCCGCGCAGGCGAAGATCGTCGTCGACGCACTCGCGCAGAAGGCCGCCTCGCAGATCTTCGACGTCGGCGGCGCATCCATCGTCCGGCAGGCCTACCTGCTGGACCGGCACTGGCGCAACATCCGCACGCTCGCGTCGCACAATCCGTCGTCGTACAAGGCGCAGGCCGTGGGCGCGTTCTTCACGCGCGGCACCAGATTGCCCGGCAGCGGCTACTTCTGAGCGGCCGATCCGTCGCGAAACACCCTGTCGCACTGCCGATTTCTTCGCACGGATTGTGACCTGCAAGGTCACAATCCGTGCTCGAGATGATCGTTGACCCTTTCTGAAGCGCCGCCATAGCCTTCAGGAAGCCACTGCAGTGAATCGCACCCGCCGCTCGACACCGGCCGCTGCAGTGGCCTCCAAACGGCGGAAGGACAGGCGTGACATCGGTTGACGGAGCAGCGCAGCGTGTGATCCTGCGCGGCGGACGCGTGATCGTCGGCGACGGGCACACCGTGCTCGACGACGCCACGGTCGTCGTCGAGCACGGACGGATCACGACGGTCGACACCGGTGACGCGCCCGCTTCGCGGCCCGGCGATCGGCACGTCGACGTCAGCGGCAAGACTGTGATGCCCGCGGTGGTCAACCCGCACGGGCACGTCGGCTACATGCGCGGTTCGACGACGACGGCCGAGAATTTCTCCCGGGCAAGTGTTCTCGACTATATGCGGCGCATCCTCTACGCGGGTGTCGCGACCTTCCAGTCGCTGGGCACCGACCGTGACGACGTCGAAATCGGCCTCCGCGATCAGCAGCGATCGGGTGAACTGGCCGACGAGGGCCCGTTGGCCCGGTTCTACAGCGCAGGGGTGGGCATCGTGGCGCCCACACCCGGGTCACCCAACGGCGGACCGTTCTTCTCGACGGAGTCGATGTTCGAGGCGAGCACCCCCGACGACGCGCGCGCCCACGTGCGCGTCCTCGCCGAAAAGCGGGCCGACATCGTCAAGTTCTGGATCGACGACCGCCACGGCACCAAGAGCAAGCTCCCGCCCGAGGTCTACCGGGCAATCGTGGACGAGGCGCACCGGCTCGGCCTCAAGGCCGCCGCCCACATCTACACCGTCGACGACGCCAAGGCCGCGGTGCGCGCCGGTGCCGACGTGCTGGCCCACCTCCCCCGCACCGGGCCCGACCGCGAACTCATCGACCTCATGCTCGAACACGACGTCGCCGCGTTCACGTCCTTGAGCATCCAGCGTCCCGACGGTACCGGCTGGCTCGACGATCCACTCGTGATCGAGACGGTCACCCCGCAGACCCGTGAATACCTGCGCACCCGCATCGAGTCGATCGCGCCGCAGCCGCTGTTCGACACCGTCGAGGCGTACCGGCGCATGGTCGACGCCGTGCACCAGTACGTGGAAGCCGGTGTGCGGATCGTGTTCTCGGCCGACACCGGGTTGCTGACCCAGGTACCCGGCATCGCCGAACATCGTGAGCTGGAGGCCATGGTCGATGCGGGGGTCAGCACGGCCGAGACGATCCACGCCGCGACCGGCCGCGCAGCCGAATTCCTCAGTCTGGATTCGGGATCGGTCACCGAGGGCCGACGTGCCGATCTGCTGGTGCTCGACGCTGATCCGTTGACCGACATCCGTGCGGTGCGCCGCATCGACTCGCTGTACCTCGACGGCGACCTGGTCGATCGGGCCGCGTTGCGCGACCGCTTCCTGGACTTCTGAAAGGACCAGACGTGGACATCCACAGCCTCCGCAGTACATTCGCCGAACGCCTGCACGCCGGCGGGAACATCGTCGCGCCAGGCGCATACGACGCACTCAGCGCGCAGATCATCGCCCGCTCCGGATTCGAGGCGGTGTTCATCGGCAGCTTCGGCATCGCCGCATCGGCCTACGGACTGCCCGACGTCGGGCTGTTGTCCCTGGACCAGCTGACCGAGCACACCCGCAATACCGCACGGGCCGTGGACATCCCGGTGATCGCCGACGCCGAAGGCGGGTTCTTCGAACCGGCGAACATGTGGCGCACGGTTCGCGGGTTCGAGGACGCCGGCGTGTGCGCCATCCACATCGAGGACAACCTGGGTGGCAAGCACAGCGCCGAACCCGCGGGCCTGCTCTCCCCGGAGGCCATGTCCGCCCGTATCCGCGCCGCAGTCGACGCCAAGACCGATCCGGCGTTCCAGATCATCGCCCGCACCGACGCCCGGTGGGTGTACGGCGATGTCGGAGAGACGGTCCGCCGCCTTCGCGCGTACATCGACGCCGGGGCCGACATGGTGTTCGCACCGGGCATCAGCGCAGCCGAACTGGCCGCTGTGCGTGCGGATCTCGCGCGCCCCGTGATGGTGCTGGCCGACCTGCCGACCCGTGCGGGTGAGGCGCTGCCCGAGGACAGTGTCGACGATTTCGTGGCGGCCGGGGCCAACCTGATCGTGCTGTTTTACCTGACGCTGGGCGCCGCGGCGCTCGGTGTACGCCGCGTCCTGGAGGATTTCACCGAGCACCGGGACGTGCGAAAGCTGGACGGGCTCTTCGAGTCTCAGCATGCGTTCGAGGCCGCCATGGGTTATGACACCTATGAGGCGCGGGTCGCGCGGTACGGAGGCAGGTGAGTCACAACCGCAGCGGTTCGGCGAAACGTTCGGTCGCCCGCGCGATGTAGGCGCCCAGATCGTCCTCGCCAGAGCGCCTCGCCAGCCAGGTCAGGCACGTGGTCACGTACGGTTGGGCCGTCAGCTTCCGGATGACGACACCGTCGCCGCTGACCAACCGGGTCCACGGGGCGTCCGGGTTGAGCACTGCGAAACAACAGTGCCTGCCCGCGGCCACGAGGGCGTGCATCTCCCCCACGATGTCGTTGGTGACGGAGGTGTTCTGCGCGGCCGACCGGTAGTAGGGCTCGAAGCCGTCCAGTACGTGTTCCTGATCGTGGCGGATCATCGTCAGCTCCGAGATATCCTCGGGCCGAATAATTTCAAGGCTGCGGTACGGCTCGATGTCGGGCACCGCAATGCCGTAGGTCTCCGTCATCATCTCGTGGTAGTCGATCCGTGGGTCGTCGGGCAGTCCCACGGTCACCCCGAAGTCGAACTCTCCCCGCAACAGTGCGCGGTACTGGTCCTCGGTCCGCCGTGCCACGATCTCCACGGTCGCGTCGGCGTCCACCGCGTGAAAAACGTCGTCGATCAACGTGCGCCGCAACGTATCCGGGACGGCGCGCACGCCCATCGTCAACTCGGCGCGGGTCCGCGCCGAGTGCGAGGTCACCTGCCGCAGCGCGGCGACCTGCGCGAGGATCTCCTGCGCCTTCGGCACCAGCGCCACACCCGCGGTGGTCAACGCGACGTGGCGAGTCCCCCGGTCGAACAGCGGCGCCCGCAGTTCCTTCTCCAGTTCACGGATGGCACGACTCAGCGGCGACGGGGCTATGCGCAGGTTCTCGGCGGCTCTGGCGAAGTTCAGTTCCTCGGCCACGGCCAGGAAGTACGTCAGATGCCGCAGTTCCATGGCATGTGTCTAGCAGACGTATGCCCAGGCCGGGGCGCCGGAGTCCCTTTCCCCACCCCTATTGCCATTTGCCGATGGCGCGGTTATGTTACGTCTCGCCGATTCTACGGCAACGTTAATATCAAGATCGGAAGGCACCCCAATGATTCGTGCATTCATCGCAGCAGCCGTTCTCGGCGGGCTCGTCCTCGGGGGTGCGGCGACCGCCGGCGCCGACCCTTATTACAAGAACTGCGCCGCGGCCCGTGCGGCCGGCGCGGCGCCGGTCTACGAGGGTGACCCGGGCTATGCGCCCCACCTCGACCGCGACGGCGACGGTGTCGGCTGCGAATAGGGCGGATTACCGGCTGAGCCACTCCACGAACTGATCCGAGGTGATCACGGGCGCGAAGAAGTTGTTGATCCGCTGGAACGCGGCGCGCTCGTGATCGGGATGGGCCGCGCCGGTCGCGTCACCGATGACGATCGGCAGCAGCCCGTGATCGCGGGCCGCGCGGGCGTTGCCCTCGATGCACCAGTCGAGGTGGATGCCGGTGAGGACCACCACCTCGATCTTCTGGCGGATCAGCGTGCCCGGCAGGTCGGTGCCGACGAACGCGGTCTGCAGCGCCTTCTCGAACAGCTCGTTGTCCCCCGGCTCGACCAGTTCCCGAAGCTCACCGACAAGCTCGTTGTCCCAGGCGATCTGCTCAGGGGTCGCGTCGATGTGTCCGGTCCAGGCGTTGTACTGCACGCGGTCGAAGTCGGTCTTCGGATAGTCGTCACGGAACACCGAGAAACCGATCCAGTTGAACGACGTGAAGTTCTTCGCCGCGCGGGCGGCCTTCACGGCCTTGACCGTGGCCTCGAGGCTGCCGCGGAACGCATGCCCCTCGGCGTACTGCACGCCACCGGGCCGGTACAGCGAGTTCGATTGGCTGACCGACAGGAATGCCGCAGGGCGCGAGAGGATTTCGCGGAAATCCAGCTCCTGCCAGTGCTCGGCCAGCGGCGGGATCGACGCGACGTTGCTCGGAGGAAAGCCGAGCGCCTTCGGATCGAGTTCAACCGGTTCCAGCGGCGTGATCCGGTTCGCGCGCTCCACAGTCGCAGTCACAGTCGATACCTTTCGTTGACGCACACGGCACGGGCGATGGTCGCATTTCCGTCGTGACGGCGAGAGACTTAGGATCAGCGTGATTCCAAATCCGCGCAGGTCACGACCCTTGGCGGTCGCGCGCCAGGTTCGCTGATCGCACGCTGAGCACCTTGTCGAGGTAGGCCGCGATGGCATCCCGGTTGCGGGCCAGACATTCGATGCGTTCGGTGAGACGGGCCTGTTCACGTTGCAGCGTGGCGACCATCTCGGGTGTCACGTTGGGAACGTAGATGGTCTGCGGCTGATCCAGACACGGCAGAAGTTGTTCGATGATGCGCGTGGGAAGCCCGGCGTCGAGCAGACCCGCGATCTGCAGGACGACGTGGACATGTGCCTCGCCGTACTCGCGGTATCCGTTCGCGGCACGGCTCGGCATGAGCAGACCCTGCTCTTCGTAGTAGCGCAGCTGCCGACGCGACACACCCGTGCGCTCGGCGAGCTCGCCGATTCGCATGTGGCCCAGCTTACAGTTGACCTTGACGCAAGTGTGAGCGTTCAAGACTCGTTGCAGGGGATGGAAACACCGGCAACGAATCAGGAGGCCCACCCGTGAAGCTCGGACTACGTCTGCCCCAGAGATTGAACGTCGACCTGCGCCACGACGTGGTCTTGGCCGCCAGGACCGCCGAGGCGGCCGGATTCGCCAGTCTGTGGACCTACGAACGCCTCCTGTTTCCCGCCAACCCAGTCGAGTCCTATGCCGGAACCGACGCGCCGTGGCCGACGCACTCGCGGCAGGCCGCCGATCCCCTCGCTGTCCTCACCGCGGCGGCGGTGGTCACCGAGACAGCGCGGTTGGGTACCTCGGTCCTGGTGGCCGGGTTGCACACACCCATCCAACTCGCCAAGGCGCTGGCGACGGTCGACCAGATCAGCGGCGGACGCATGATCGCGGGCCTGGGTACCGGGTGGTCCACCGACGAGTTCCGGGCCGCCGGGGCGCGCCGCGCCGACCGGGGCCCGCTTCTCGACGAGACGCTCGATGTCCTCGACGCCGTCTGGGCCCGTGATCCGGTGACGTTCCGCAGCCCTCACGTGATCATCGATGATGCCGCGGTGCTCCCCAAACCGGTAGCGCAGATGCCGGTGTTGTTGGCCGGCGGCGGCAGCCTGCCTGATCGTTCCGCATCAAAAGCCATGCGGCGCATCGCCGCACGGGCCGATGGCTGGTTGCCGTTACTCACCGAACCCGGGCAGGCCGGAGCGACGCGACTACGCACCGACTGGGACCGCATCCGCGAACTGGCCGCAGAGCGCGGCCGAACCCCCGATGCCATGGAGATGATCGTCGTCGGTAATGTGACCTTCACCGAACGCTCGGCCGGGCCGGATCGCCCGGCTTTCGTCGGAACATTCGATCAGATCGTCGAGGACGTGCACACCGCCGCCGAGGCCGGTGCGGACGAACTCATCGTCGATCTGAACCTGCAGGACTGGTTCACCAGCACACCGCAGATGCTGGAAAC
Organism: Mycolicibacterium smegmatis; assembly: GCF_001457595.1. Lineage (GTDB taxonomy): Bacteria > Actinomycetota > Actinomycetes > Mycobacteriales > Mycobacteriaceae > Mycobacterium > Mycobacterium smegmatis. The sequence continues at coordinate 4,490,290 of NZ_LN831039.1, forward strand.
GGCAGTGCAGATCCACGAACGCTTCGTGGCAGCCTGACCAATGGTCGAACGTGTGTTCTAATGGAGCCCATGACTGTAGACGCTTCGCCTGACACCGTCACCCCGCCCGCCGAGAACACCGCGCCGGAGAGTACGCCCGCGAAGGCCCCGCGGAAGGCTGCGGGCAAGCGGTCCAAGACCATCGAACTCACTCTCACCGTCACCGGCACCGCAGACGGCGAGTGGCGCGCCGATCTCAAGCACGGCAGCACCTTCCTCGCCCGCAATCTCTCGGTCACGGCCGCCGCGGTGTCGCGCGCGGCCAAGGAACTGCACCAGGAGATCTCGACCCCACTCGACGCCGTGATCGATGAGGCACGCGCGCAGCAGGCCGCGCGGGTCGCCGCCCTGGAGGCCGAACTCGAGGCTGCGCGTAAGGCACTCGCCGACCTGAACTGATTGCGGCTCACGGCGCGACGGCGTACCGCGGCTTCGGGCCTGGCGCATCGAGCAGCAGACCGGCAATGCGGTCCAGCGGAACGGGATCGGCGACGAGGTCGGCCCATGGGAACCGATCCTTGGTGCGTTGCAGAAAGTTCAACGCCTGCAGCAGATGCCGGGGTTCGTAGTTGTGGACGCCGACCAGGGTGAGATGCCGGCGCACCACGGCCTCCGGGTCCACCGCGATGTCGCCGTCGGGAGCGACCGACCCGGCGAACACCGCGACACCGGAGACATCGAGAGTACGCAGGCCGGCCTGCAGCGCTGCGGACTTACCGGAGAACTCGAGCAGGACGTCGCACTCCTCGATCTCGTTCACCGACTCGGCGGTCACTTCGGCCCCGAAATGCGCTGCGATTTCACGCCGTTCGGCCGACGGGTCGACCGCGGTGACCGTGCTGGCGCCGAGGTCGGCGGCCGCGGCGAGCGCGGTGAGCCCCAGCATGCCCGCACCGATCACCACCACCCGCCGTCCCCCGACCGGCAGGGCGCGCTCGATCACCGCCATCACGGTCGCCGTCGCACAGGCCGCGGGTGCGGCAAGCGCATCGGCGATGTCGTCGGCGACGACGGCCACCGGCATGCCGCGCGGCAACACCACATGCCCGGCGTAGCCGCCCGACAAGGGCCATGCGGAGTACAGGGATTCGTGTCCGGCCTTGCGGAGCGTGCGGCATTTCGCGGTGACGCCCGCAACACACCGGTCGCAGGTGCCACACGGCAGCGTCACCGACCAGACCACGCGTCGGCCTTTGCCGAGTGGGTTCCCGTCCACCGCAAGCGGTTCACCGTCGCCGAGTGCCACGATCTCTCCCACCGTCTCGTGTCCGAGGACCGACGGACAAGGCTGCGGGCGTCGGCCTGTCACGGTGTGCCGGTCGCTGCCGCACACCGTCGCCAGGCGCACCCGCACCAGCACCTCACCGGTCTGCAGCACGGGCAGCGGCACCGACTCGATGACGACGTCGCCGCCGCCGCGCCAGATCGCCGCGCGGGTGTGGGAGAGCTCGGTGAAAGTCGTTGCGTTTTCTTCCACTTGGCTGGTCATGACGCAGTCGCGGCGGTGCGCGTCACGCCGAACAGTTCAGGCAGGTCGGCCACCGAGGACAGCAGGTGGGTGTGCGGATGCGCACTCAGTTCGGCCTCATCACTCGCCCCCGAGAGCACGCCGACGACATAGCCTGCCCCTGCGTTGATGCCCGCCTGCAGGTCGCGCGGGGTGTCCCCCGCCACGAGTACGCGCGAGATATCCTGCACACCAGAGTGTTCCATGGCGCGGTAGATCATGTACGGCGCCGGGCGGCCCGCGGCCACGTCACTGCCGCACACGACGGTGTCCACCACGGAATCCCCGTCCCAGCCCAACGAGGCGAGCAACGCGTCGACGATGTCACGGTCGAACCCGGTGTTGAGCGCAACCTTGATACCCGACGCGCGCAGATCCCGGATGGCGTCGGGCACACCCGGCAGCGGCACAGGCGGATGTTCGGCGTACGCCGCCTTCAGGCGGGCCCTGAAGTCCTCGACGATCACCTGCAGTGCCGCGTCGTCAGCCGGGGCCAGAAGGGCGCGCAGCGCCTCATGTTTGGCCGCGCCGTGCCACTTGGCGATGTCGGCCTCGGACGGCGTACCGCCATGGGCGACGACCGTCTGTTCGAGGACGCGGTACACCGCAGACCCCTCGTCGACCGTGGTGCCCGCGATGTCGAGTACGACGAGTTCGGGCCGACGGACCGTGCTGCTCATGCGTGTTCCTTCCGAGATGTTCATGCGGTACAGACACACCTGACTATACAAGTCGATTCCTCAAGAACATCGCTGCCGGCCCCATGAGAACAAAGGCTTTGACTGCCATTCACGCCGAGTTCAGCACCAGTTCCGGATCTCATTGCCGCGGCTCGACGATCACCGACGGTGAAGGTCTCATTGCGGCGGAATTAGTGCACTTCTCGCCTGCAAGGCCGAATGCGCATGTCGTCTCTCGCGTCGACAAACACGTGCCAACTAGGAACAGCCCCCTCAGCCGCACCCACAGGTTGCCGAGCCTCCTCAGCCCCACGTCGGCAGATTCGGGGCGCTCCATCTCATTTTTCGCGCCACAGAAGAAACATCAGCAACTCTGACATCATTGTCAATTAATGAGTTTCATTCAGTTGCCAGAAGTTTCCCACGACCTTTATATTCCCAGTTAAGGGGGTCGTATTATGAGATTCAAGTTCGCTGTTGCCATTGCCTGGTTCGCCGTCGCGGCGCTATCCGTTACTCCGTCCGCAAACGCTGACGTGCAACCCGGCTGCGAAAGCGTTCCGTGGGGATTCCTCGGGACCCAAACGCGCAGCATCTGCGACGAACCGATGCGGCCGGACGGAAGCTGGGTGCGCTATCGCATGGTGTGGATACCGGCTCATTACGTGCCCATCCGCACGAGTTGCGGCACCTACAGTTGCACCACGAGTGGCGGCTACTGGCAAGACGAGCAGGTGTTTGAAAAGGTGAGATACCCCGTGCGACCGGAGACGGTAGTCCCAGGCGAGCCGGGATGGTTGCCACCGAAGTACACCGATTCGGGCGGTTTCACACCGATCAATTTCAACTAGCGCAACGGCCTTCCTCGGCGCGCCCAAGCTGCGATACGGCTTCAGCTGTACATATAGGTACGGAGAAGACGATTGACGTCAGGGTGATGGTTGGCAGATCGATCCCCGGACCACGCAGTTGCCAAAAATCGCACCGGCACCGGAGACCGCAACTCGTCTCAACGGCTCACGTCGCGCCGGCAGCCAACAACAGTCGCAACCGGCGGCGACCGCGGTACAGACGCGACATGATGGTGCCTTCGCTGCACGCCATGATCTCGGCGATCTCGCGGTAGCGAAGCCCCACCACGTCGCGGTAGTAGATCGCCAGCCGGAACTGCTCCGGCAGTGTCGCCAAGGCACCGGCGAGTTCGATGTTGGGCAGCGCATCGAGCGCGTCGAGTTCGGCCGACTGCGACCGACGATCCTGCGCGGCCATTTGATGATCGCTGGTGTGATCGCACAGGTACTCGCTCGGGCGGCGTCGTGCGCGGCGGAGCCCGCTGATGTAGGTGTTGGTCATGATGTGAAGCAGCCACGCCCGGAGGTTGGTTCCCTCGCGGAAGGTGCCGAAGCCGGTGTAGGCTCTCAACATCGTTTCCTGCACCAGGTCTTCGGCGTCCACCGGGTTCCGCGTCAATCGTCTAGCGCGACTACGGAGTTGGCTCATATACGGAAGCGTTTCGTTGACGAATCGCGCACTCAGTTCCGTGTCATTCGCTGCTGGCGCCGGTTCGGTGCCTGCAGTGTGTTGTGATGTCACCATTGCTACACCCTCACCCGGTTCGGGGTGAGTTGTCATCGTCCGACCGTCGAACCCACCCGGGTGATCCCGTTGCTAAACAACGCGTTTCGACGTCAAACGCGCTAGCGCGTAGGCGGTGGACGTCGACGGTCGGCCGTCCACTGGTCTTCGATGCGCCTCACGCGGCGATTCTCCATGACGAACCACAGCGTGCCCGCGATGGCGCCGAGAACGGCGATGAGAACCATCGTGGATACCCACTCATAACGACGATAAGCGGTGGCGGCCACCACACCGGTCAGACCGGACGCCGCGACCACCAACAAAATCAAGCCCGGCCAGTAGAAGTTGTCCTTAACCGCCAGACCCGCATGCGGTTGTGCAGTCCGGAAATGGTCCGCCGGATCCAGGTTTGTGTCGCCCATCGCCCTTTCCTTCGTTGTCGATATCGTCAAGCGTCAGATCGAGTCGGCGCTGTCTCGGATGAGCAACTCGGGCAACGCGATCGCCGCGATCGTGGTCACCAGCCACACCACAAGCGTCGTCGCCGACCAAGGTGCGGCACCGCCCACGGCGAGGCCGTGCGGCAATACCGAAGCGAGAGTCAACGCCACGGCCGTCACGATCAGGCCTGTGCCGCCGAGAAGCAGCGACGCATAGCGGTGGGGCAATCTCAGAACCGACAAGGACAGAACCGCCTGTGTTGCCGCAAATATCGACACCGCGGCCACGAAGCCCGGAACTGTCAGCGAGATCCCGGGAATGATCCAAGCGGCGACCAGCAGGCCCGTGGCCCACGAAGAAAGAAACAATGCGGCCCGGATCAAGATTCTTCTGATGAACTTGGCGCACAACTGAATTCGCCTGCCCACATCCACGATACGTTCGCCTCGCCCTAGGCGCCGGATCTACCCAGGATGCTCTTGCCCGGCGCCCGGGCCGCCGCGACAGCGTCGGCGAGCAGCCACAACGACAGGCCGAGAAGCGCGATGTCCTTCATCAGGAACTGACCGTTGGCCGACAGTACGGGCCAGCCACCGGCGGATGCTTCGCCCACGTCGGGAGTGGTGATCATGAAGCTGAGAGTGGTCAAGAAGAACAGTGAGGAGATCACACCACCGAGGACGGACGCCTTGGGATACCACGGCTTGAGTGCCAACAGCGTCGCCGTGATCAGTTCGACGATCCCGAGAAGCCGACCGAAGTTCCTGATGGAGACCAGGTCGAAGATCCAGCTCAAGAACGGACTGTTCGCGATCAGAGGCGAAATACCGTGAGACTCATAGTAGGTGAACTTCATCGCGCCGAACCATACGAGCACTATGACCAACGCATAGCGGGCCACGAGCGGAGCCGCGGTGATCAGCCGGGGGCTCCTCAACTCATCTGTCTTCGTGTCATCGACCTGTGACATTCCTGTCTCCGTTCGTATCTCATCGCGCCACTCTGGCCGCCGAGAGCCCTCTGCCTCCCCTGCCCACCAAGCCGAGGCGGTGCAGTTGCCCCCGTGGCTCATACAGCTAGCACTCTCGGCGGAAACGGGGTGACATGTCTTCACCCGACAGCACGTTCACCCGGGTGATCATCCGAGGCTGGGATACCGACCTGGTTCAGATCCTGGCTCTGTCCGGTACCTCACGAACCAGCAGTTCTCCCATGCGGGACGATGCTTGATGAACCCAGCGACCGAACCTGCGGCCAGCACAATGAGCGCGTTCACGGTCAGGATCACCGCAACCTGCGTCCCTCCGAACAGACTGATTCATGCGACCCGAACTGCTCCTGAGTTCGGTGGGCACCGCTCATCACACCAGGTTGACCGGAGTCATCAGCGCGCCAGCGGTATCCGCCAGGAGTCGGCCCCGCGAAGGTCCAGCCACACATCCGTCGGGGTCCGCGCCAACCGTGCCAACACGTGTTCGCAGGCCGGGCATCGCACCACGATGCCCGGTGCACGATCGTAGACGTGGCTCTCGGCGAACGCCGCGCTGCGCCCACAGCCGGCGCAGGTCAACGTCGCGACGGTGACATCGAATCCCAGTACTTCCGCGAAGGCACCCGCGGCGGAGTTGCCGTCGACGTGTATCGATACTTCCATCATTCCTTCTTCCTCGATCAGCCGCTCGGGCCGAACCGCTCGGTCCGGATGGTCGATGCCGGATGCCCCAGCCCGATCAGCTTCGTCGTCACCGATTCCACGAATCCCGTGGGCCCACAGACGTAGATGCGCACATCGTCATCGGGTGTCCACCCCGCGGCCTCGAGATCATCGACATCAACCCGTCCAGGTGGCCGGACCGTCTCCGCGGTTGCCTCGCGCGTGTAGATCACCGCGACGTGCAGCCAGCCGCACTCGCGGTCGAGCTGCTCCAGCTCCTTGGCGTAGTACACATCGGCCGGACTGCGCACGGAGTAGATGAGACGAAAATTTCTGCTGCCCACACGTTCCCGCTGACGGATCATCGCCATCAACGGCACGATTCCCGACCCGCCCGCGATCAGGAGGATCTGAGACCGTTCCTCCGGACGCCACACGAACCAGCCACCGATGGGTCCACGAAGTTCGACCTCCTCGGCGGGGCCCATGCCCACGAGGTACGGTGACACCTCCCCATCGGCGACCACCTGCACCGTGAGTTCGACCTGTTCCCCGTCGGTGGGTCGGCCCAGTGAGTAACTACGCTGTGCGCTGTAGCCGTCTTCGGCGGTCAGTTTGACGTCGACGTGTTGACCGGCGAGGTGACCGGCCCAACCCGGCACGATCAACCTGATCGTGCGCGCGGAACCCGTCTCGGGCGTCGAGTCCACCACTCGGGCAACGCGCCATCGTGACCTCGGTGTCACGCCGTCGGCCACGAGTCAGTCTCCGGCGTAGCGCTGTTCACGCCACGGATCGCCGTAACGGTGATAACCCAGGCGCTCCCAGAATCCGAGTTTCTCGCTGTCGCACAACTCGATGGATCTGACCCACTTCGCCGACTTCCAGAAGTACAGGTGCGGCACCAACAGCCGCGCCGGACCCCCGTGCACCGCAGGTAACGGTTCGCCCTGGTAGCCGTAGACGATCCAGGCCTTTCCACCGACGAGATCTGCGATCGGGATGTTGGTGGTGTAACCACCGTAGGAGCCGACCAACGCGAATTCCGCATCGGTGTCCACCGATTCGAAAAGCGTGTCCAACGAGACACCTTCCCATTGGGTGTCGAACTTGGACCATGTCGTGACGCAGTGGATATCGACCGTGAACCGTTCGTGGTGCAGTTCCTGCATCTGTTCCCAGGTCCATACATGTTCGTCACCTGACTCGTTGCGGATGGCGAACCGCCAGTCGGCGAGATTGATGCGCGGAGTGGGGCCTGCCTGCAGGACCGGGAAGTCCCCGGTCAGATGCTGGCCGGGGGGCAACGGCCGCGCGGAATCCACACGACGTCCGTGAAACCCTTTGTTGACGACACTCATTGGAACTCCCTATCCGACGTTCTCTCGGTTACCCGGGATGGCCGTCCGCGCCGGCGGCGCGTGGACCGTCGGTGTGTACAGATTTCCCCCGGTCGGGTTGATGCCCTTCTCCGTCGGTGCCGGTGGCGGTACCGACGGAGTCGAAGGTTGTGTGGTCGTGGTGGTTGTGATGGTCGTGGTCGTCGTAGTTGTCGAAGGCTCATTCGACCCGGTTCCGCCGCAGCCGGCGATCGCTGCGGCCACTCCGGCCAGCACTGCACCGCCTGCCACGGCGCGCGCGAGGCGTACACGATCAAGGTTTTCCAGCATGACATCTCCGATCGACTCGGTGTGGTCGCCGCTCCACGGGATCGGTGCGGTCCAGGATCGAGATGGCCCCTTTGGCCTCAAGGATCGCCAAATGGACACCCTCGGCGTTCGGATGCCCGTGTTCGCGCAGTACTGCCTCGATATCGGCAACGGTCAGCCCGCCACGGCGCAGATTGCGTCGGCTCACCTCACCTTCTCTGATCAGGACGATCAGCGGTGGATCGATCAACCGGCACAGGGCGGGTACCAGGCGCAATCGCGCGACAACCGCATGCGCGGCCAACAGGCACACCAGTGCGGCGGTGGCCTGCAGCCATCCGGTGTCCGTGGCGGTGGCGGCGCGCCCGACGATGGCGCCGGCCGCGACCGCGGCGATCCAGTCGAATGGCGCGAACTCCGCGAGGGTGCGTCGTTCGGTGAACCGGAACAGGATCGCCGCGGTGATGAACAACGCCGCAGTCTTGACCGCCACGTCCCCGACGGCGGGAACATCACCGAGGAGGACATCCACGATCCGGTTCACGGGTGTTCCGTCGATCCGCGGTACGCATCCAGCAGTTGACGCCACGACGCCGCGAATTTGGCGACGCCGTCCTTCTCCAAGGTCTCGAAGATGTCGGCAAGGTCGACACCCACCGCCCTGATCTCATCGAGCGTCGCGTGCGCCTGGCCGACATTTCCGGTCACAGCATCGCCGGCGATCACACCATGGTCCGCAACGGCCTCCAGGGTGTGTTCCGGGATCGTGCACACGGTGTCCGGCGCGACCAACCCGGTGACGTACATCGTGTCGGGATACGCGGGGTTCTTCACCCCGGTCGACGCCCACAGCGGTCTCTGCACGTTGGCACCGGCGGATCTCAATGCGGCATAACGGGTTCCGTCGTGGAAAACGTCCCGAAACACCGCGTACGCCAGGCGTGCATTGGCGAGGGCCGCCTGCCCCCGCAACGTCAACGCGGTGTCGGTGCCGATCGCCTCCAGCCGCTTGTCGATCTCGGTGTCGACGCGCGAGACGAACAGCGAGGCCACCGAGTGGATTTCGGAGAGATTGTGCCCGGCGCGCTGTGCGGCCTCCAAGCCGGTGAGGTAGGCATCCATCGCCTGCCGATGCCGTTCGATGGAGAAGATCAGCGTCACGTTCACCGAGATCCCCTGGGCAACTGTGGCGGTGATGGCTGCCATACCGGCCGTCGTGGCGGGAATCTTGATGAACAGGTTCGGCCGATCAACAATCTTCCACAGCTCGGAGGCCTGGCTGACCGTCGTGTCCGCGTCATCCGCCAGTCGAGGATCGACCTCGATCGACACACGTCCGTCCCACCCGCCGGAAGCCTCCCACTGCGGGCGCAGAACATCACAGGCGACGCGCACGTCGTCAGTGATCACGGTGCGTATCGCCGAGTCCGGATCGATCCCGTCCCGAGCCAGTACGTTCAACTGCCGTGTATAGGCCTGCCCATGCGAGATTGCGTTCTGGAAGATCGACGGGTTGGTGGTGACGCCGACGACGCTCCTCGTGTCGATCAAACGCTGCAGATTGCCCGAGGTCAGGCGGTCACGAGATAAATCGTCCAACCAAACCGAAACCCCCGCAGCCGACAGCGCACTCAGATTCGGGTTCTGTGTCATCGAAGGAGTTCCAGCGATCGAGGACGCCGCGGGTTCGACATCTTCGCGGCGACGAGCACAGCGGTGAACGCGAGAACCGGCAGGTACGCGGCGACCAGCATCCGCTGGTCGCGCACCGACACTCGCCCGCGACACCCAGGGCGGCCCTCAGTCATGGTGGCTCGCTGTCGCCGACGCCGCGGACACATCGGATCCGCTGTCAGAGGCTGTCTCTGGGTCTGCCTCGGGGTCCAGGATCCACTCCGGCCGCACCCAGTGGCAGGTGTAGCCACCAGGATTGCGCTGCAGGTAGTCCTGATGTTCCGGTTCGGCTTCCCAGAACACACCCGCGGGCGTCACTTCGGTGGCCACGGGACCCGGCCACCGTCCCGACGCGTCGATCTCGGCGACGATGTCGAAGGCGACCCGCTTCTGGTCGTCATCGAGGTAGAAGATCGCCGAACGGTAACTGGACCCCACGTCGTTGCCCTGCCGGTTCTTGGTGGTCGGATCGTGGATCTGGAAGAAGAATTCCAACAGCGCCCGGTAATCGGTCTGCTGGGGGTCGTAGGTGATCTCAACCGCCTCGGCGTGTCCGGGATGGTTGCGGTAGGTGGGGTGGTCGTTGTCTCCCCCGGTGTAACCGACCCGGGTGGAGATCACGCCGGGCAGCGCGCGGATGAGATCTTCCAGTCCCCAGAAACATCCGCCCGCCAGCACTGCAGTATGGGTTGTCATGGTTGTACCTCGTTGAGTTGGGAGTCGGTGTGTCGTGTCGAATCGCCGGACGAGTCGAAGAGGCTCAGGTAACGCCCGTATCCCTCGGCTTCCAGATCGTCGCGGTGGATGAAACGCAGCGACGCTGAGTTGATGCAGTAGCGCAGCCCGCCGTCGGACATCGGGCCGTCGGTGAAGACGTGCCCGAGATGGCTGTCCCCGTGGCGGAATTTGTCAAGGTGTTTGAGTCCAGTGGGTGTTAAGCGGCTTCCGTTTCGGTCTCCTGTTCGGCCGGTTTGGGTGGGTTGATCGCCGCGGATTCAGGTAGGTCGATGACCTTGGGTGCGGTGTCGCGGCCGAATCGGCGTGGGTGGCGCGCCCTGGCGTCGGCGAGCACGGCTCGGCGCTGGGTGTCTTTCCCGCCGGCGAGGCCGTAGAACACATCGGCGGGTGTGTGCAGCCCGATGCCGCTGTGGCGGTGTTCATGGTTGTACCACTGCACGAATCGGTCCATGAAATCCCTCGCGTGATGGATGGATTCGAAGCGTTCCGGGAACGCCGGCGCATACTTCAAGGTCTTGAACCAGGACTCGCTGTAGGGGTTGTCGTTGGATACCTTGGGCCGCGAATGCGAGCGGATGACGCCCAGATCCGAGAGCAGTCCGGCGACGGTGTTGCTGGTCATCGAGGTGCCCCGATCAGCGTGCACGACGTGTGGGATGCCGTAGGTGCCGAAGATCTGTTCCATCATCTCCTTGGCCAGCTGGCCGCATTCGCGGGCGTGCACATGGACCCCGACGATGTAACGCGAGTAAATGTCGATCATCACGTAGGCGTCGTAGTAGACCCCTTTGACCGGGCCGGCCAGTTTGGTGATGTCCCACGAATACACCTGCCGCGGCGCGGTGGCCACCAGTTCCGGGCAGACCGCTTTGCGGTGCCGGGCCAGCCGACGGCGCTCCTTGACCAGCTTGTTGGCATTGAGGACGCGGTACATCGTCGACACCGAACACAGGTAGCTGCCTTCATCGAGCAACGTGGCCCACACCTGCATCGGCGCGGCATCGACGAACCGGGCACTGTTGAGCACCTCAACCACCCGGGCGCATTCGGACTCGGTGAGCTTGTTGACCGGGACCGGTCGTGGTGCCCGATCGGCAGGCGCCGGCGCGGGTTTGGCGCGTCGAGTGGCCGTCGAGCGGTGCATGCCGGTCACCTCCGCGGCCTTGCGGGTCGGAATCTGGATATCCCGCAGATCGTTGTAGGCATCCATCAGCGCTTGGTCGGCGGCGTGTCGGTGTCCGCGCTCTCGGAGAGAGACTCCAAGAGCGCGTGTGCTTTTCCCATGATCCCCAGGGCAGCCTCGGTGGTCGCCAGCCGATTATTGGCCTGGGCGAGTTCCTTTTTCAGGCGGGCGATCTCGGCCTGCTCGCGGGTGAGTTTACCGACCTTCTCCCCAGGTGCCTTGCCTTCCAACACCCCAGCATCGCGTTGTTTGCGCCACTCGGCGATCTGCGAGGAATACAACCCCTCACCGCGCAGGTACGCCCCACCATCGTTGGTCGTACAGGCCTGCTCATAGGCATCCAGGTGGGCCAGCTTCTGCGCCGGAGAAATCGAGCGCCGCCGGCGCGGGCCATCAGATCGCGGTGAAGGTGCCACCGCTCCAGTCTCGCGCACAGCAGCCATCGTCGTCGTCATGGTTCAGGTGATTCCGTTCTCGCCCCGAGATCAAGCCAAGTTGCCAAGTTGCTAAGTACCAGTGGACTCAACTCACCCTGACACCCAGGGTGGCGTGAACGAACTTCGGTGCGCACCATGAAGTGACTGCGGTCAGACTTCTCGACGACGTAGCCGTCGTCGAGTGGTCTGGTGAAACTCGGCCAACCGGTTCCGCTGTCGAACTTGTCGGCAGAGGCGAACAACGGCTCCCCCGACACCACGTCGACATAAATGCCTGGTTCGTGATTGTTGACGTACTCACCGGAGAAGGGTGGCTCGGTGCCGCTCTCCTGGGTCACGTGGTACTGCTCGGGGCTCAGCGCCTCGAGTGCGTCGGGATTCTTGCGATATTCGTGCATTCGGATGCTCCTCAGGACTCGGCTAGTTGCGTCCGGCCATGACGCCACCGTCGACGTTGAGAATCGCCCCGGTGATCCAGTCGGCCTGGTCGGACAGAAGGAACGTGATCGCGTTCGCCACGTCGGCCGGCGTACCCACGCGGCCGAGGGGGTGCATCGGCGCGAACGTCGCGAGGGTGGCATCGATCTCGTCTGCGGGGATGAACTTTTCGTACAGCGGTGTCTTCACGACCGCCGGTGCGACCGCGTTCACACGGATGCCGTTGCCCGCCAATTCGATTGCCAGATTGTGTGTGAGAGCGTGCAGGGCCGCCTTCTGCATGGAGTAGGCCGTCGACGGGGTTGCCCCGATGGCCTGGTGCGCCCACATGGAGCCGATGTTGACAATCGATCCACCTACGGTTTGGGCCACCATGCCTGCCACCACGGTCTGGGTGAGGAAGAACAGCGCGTAATTCAGATCGAGATACGAATCGTAAGACTCGGCGTCGTAGTCCAGGAACGGCTTCGGGACGAAGAAGCCGGCGGCATTGACCATCAACGTCGCGTCACCGTGATGCTCGGAAAGCGCTGTCTGGACGTCGGCAACCGCGGCCCGGTCTGTCAACTCCGCGGCGATTCCCCAGGCCTGTCCCCCTCGGCTCTTCACTTCGGCAACCGTGTCATCGACACGACGTTTCGAACGTCCGATGACCACGGCGCTTCCGCCGCGATCGACGATGTCTAGCGCTGCTTGGCGTCCCATCCCGGCACTACCGCCGACAACGACGACCTTCTTGCCCTCGAACTCTCCACCCACTGCTCGGATCCTTTCGTAGATCACCTGCGCTGCCGCCCAGGCATGTAGAAGGTCGAGCCTGGCTCCGAGGAGGGTTAGCTGTCGTCACCCCGCGGGGTCAACCACCCGGGTGAATCGGGTTCCGCGGCGCGGACGTTCACCCGGGTGAGGAACCGCTGTGGGCGATGACTGTTCACCCGCCGCTGGTGAAGGCTGCTCGTCAAGACACCCGAATGAGAGGGAACGAAAGGGCAGCCGTGAGAGTCCTGAGAGCATTCACCGCACTGACCGCCGTTCTGGCGGTGGCGCACGCTGCCCATGCCGATCCGATGCCGCCGAACGCCAACCAGGCACCGGTGGTGCGCAAGGTGTTCGACCAGCCCAGCAATGTTCCGGGCAAAGTCGTGCAGGCCGTGACCGTCAGCTACCCACCCGGGTCACGCAGTGCGCCTCACCACCATGCGAAGTCAGCGTTCATCATGGCTTACGTGATCTCAGGCGCGATCCGAAGCGAAGTCGAGGGCGCGCAGCCGGCGCGGATCTACCATGCCGGCGAGACGTGGAGCGAATCCCCTGGCGCACACCACACGATCAGTGAGAACGCCAGTGCCACCGAACCCGCCGAATTGCTCGCGGTCTTCCTGCTCGATGCCGGCGACGGTCCGCGCACCACAGACGACCCGACCCGTTGAGGCGGAGGGTCTGTGCACACGCCTGATCCGGTTCGGGTCGTCCGGTTTGCCCTTCGGTTGTCACTGGCCGCGGCATTTCTGTCCGCCGTCGCAGACCGCTTCGGCTGGTGGGAGCCACTGGGCCAGGGCAACTGGGGCAGCATGAGTACCTTCGCCGAATACACACACCAGCTTGTTCCGTTCTCGCCGGGATGGCTGCTCACCGCTATCGTCTGGGCGTCCACCGCAACCGAATCCGTACTGGGGGTGTTGTTGCTGACGGGCCGGTGGCCGAGATACGTCGGTGCGGCAACTTGTTTGGTGCTCATCGTGTTCGGTGTTGCGATGGCGGTCTCTCTCGGTGTCGAGTCGCCGCTGAGCTACAGCGTGTTCACCGCCGCGAGCGGTGCTGCGGCCTACGCAGTGCTCGGCACCACATCGCCGCTTCATGCGCCGGACGGCAAGGAGTCCATCGCTCGGACACCCCGTCGCACCTCGATGGGGGGCCCTCAGCGTATTGACGTCGAGGCGGGCCGGGCAGCCCAGGCTGTTTTGGTCGAACACCACTGGAAGCGATGGTGGACATGATCCGACAAGAGTTCGACGTCGTCGTTATCGGCGGCGGTGTGGGCGGCGTGGCCGCCGTGCGAAAGCTCGCGGCGGCCGGGCTCACGGTCGCGATCATCGAGGATCGGCTGGTCGGTGGTGAGTGCCATTACTTCGGCTGCAACCCGAGCAAGACACTCATCCGCCCGATCGAGGTGTTCAACCTGGCGAGAGCAGTCCCCGGGGTACGGGAGACCATTGGGAAAGAGATAGTTTACACCCCAAGAGTTTTCGACAAGCGCGACGCGATCATCGAGTACCTCTCGGACCACGACCGGACCACCTCATTGCAACAGGCCGGCGCAGCGGTGTTCCACGGGTCCGGCCGATTGAGCGGTCCCAGAACCGTGCGGGTGACGCACACCGATCGCCACGCCGGCCACACCGACTCTGTCCTGACCGCGCTCCACGCGGTCGTTCTCGCCACAGGCACCCGTCCCAACATCCCGGCGGTACCGGGGTTGGCCCAGGCACGCCCGTGGACCAACAGGGATCTGACCACCATGACACACGTGCCTGGGCGCACTCTGGTCGTCGGTGGCGGTCCGATGAGCGTCGAGTTCTCCACGATCCTGGCCGGCCTGGGTTCCGAGGTGACGCATCTGGTACGCGGAAACTCATTGCTGGGCGGTTGTGAACCCGAAGCCCGTGAGATGGTCACGCAGTCGTTGCGAGACAACGGCGTCACGTTCCACTTCGGCACGCAGTTGTCGGGGGTCGCCCGTCCGGTGCCGGCCGGGCCGGTCACCGTGACTTTCAAGAACCGGACCGCCGAGGTCGACGAGATCGTGCTTGCCGCCGGACGGCACACCAACACCGACGACCTCGGACTGGACACCGTCGGTCTTCGCAGTGGCGAAATCGTCGCAGTCAACGACAATCTCCAGGCGGTCGGCGTCCCCGGCGGCTGGTTGTACGCTCTGGGCGACACCACCGGACGTGCACGGCTGTCACACATCTCGACCTATCACGGCCGACTTGCGGCCGACATCATCGTCGCCCGGGCCGCCGGCCACCACCACCTGCTCGACGAGCTCTCCGCACGCGACGCCCACAGTCAGGCGCAGGTCATCTTCACCGACCCTCAGTTCGTCAGGGTGGGGCGCTCGGAACATCAAGCCAGAGCGGAAGGTCTCGCGGTGAGGACACGAACTGCGCACTACCCCGAGGCCGTGACGCATTTCGCACTCAACAGAGACGAGTTCGTCGGATGGGCCAAACTGGTCATCGACGACGAGCACAACACCCTGCTGGGCGCGACGTTCGTGGGTCCGCAGTTCTCCGAGTTGGTGCAGGCAGCCACTCTGGCCATCGTCGCGAAGCTGCCCATCAGTCTCCTTCGCCACGCCGTCGCTCCGCACCCGACCATCAATCAGGCATGGGATCCGCTCCTCGCGCAGGAAACCGAACTT
Source organism: Mycolicibacterium smegmatis (assembly GCF_001457595.1). Taxonomy (GTDB): domain Bacteria; phylum Actinomycetota; class Actinomycetes; order Mycobacteriales; family Mycobacteriaceae; genus Mycobacterium; species Mycobacterium smegmatis. Next base: position 4,505,735 of record NZ_LN831039.1, read on the forward strand.
GTTCAGCACCTGAGGACCTGCGAGCCGACAACGCACCGGGTGGCGCTGTGAGCCTCCGTGCGGCGGGTGTGCGCGCTTTCGGCGACGCGGTACAGACCCTCGAGATCCACGCGCCGCGCCCTTTGGCAACTGACGAGGTCCTCATCGAGGTTCGCAGCGCCGGTATCGGCAATTGGGATGACATCATCCGCACCGGCGGATGGGATGTCGGCACGCGTCCACCACTGGTACTCGGCGTGGAAGGGGCCGGGGTCATCAGGAGCGTCGGCAGCGACCAGACCGGCTTCCGCATCGGCGATGAGGTCCTGTGTCACCCCGTTCCGCTTCGCGATCAAGGGACATGGGCGCCATACCTGATCGCGCCCGTCGGATCTCTGGCGCGCAAGCCGCCTGAGATCTCTTGGGAGACCGCAGCGGTCTTCCCGATCCCCGCGTTGACCGCTGAGCAGGTCGTCGGCGATGCGTTGGCCCTTGGGGATTCGGACACCTTGCTCGTCCACGGAGCGGGTGGGCTCACCGGTGGGCTCATCGTCCAGTTGGCGGCCCTGCGCGGAGTCGATGTGCTCGCCACCGCAAGCCCACGCAGCGCCGACCGGGTGCGCGGGTACGGCGCACGTGAGGTGCTCGACTACCGGGATCCGTTGTGGCCACATCACGCAAAGGCGTTGACAACAACCCCCATCCGCGCCGTCGCCAACGCGGCCCCCGGCGGCGCTGACGCGGCGATGACGTCACTGGCCGACAGCGGCCGATTGGTGACCATCACACCGGATCCGCCGGCATCAACCCGTGGCATCACCGTCGGTTCCGTCTACGTACGGTCCGACGGTGCTCAACTCGCCCGCCTGACGGCATTACTCGCTGCTCGGCAATTGCGCATGCCGGCCCCGCGGACCTGCCGTCCGGAGGAGGCAGCCGACGCTCTCGCGCGGGTCGTCGCAGGCGAAGAGCCCAGCGGTGTGGCCATCAACCCGGGCCACCGCGCGGCCGGGGCGACGCCAGACCGCCCCGGATGACCGTGACTCACCCAACACCGAAGCAGTTTCAACACCGAGGAGCATCGCGATGACAACCACCAGCACCAGGATCCACACCGGGGTCGGCGCCCACATCGCCACTGGATACGCCGATGCGATCGCCGTACCCAGCGCTGGCACAACGATTTACGTGTCTGGGACTCCCGGGTTGCGTGAAGACGGCACCACGCCCGAGGACTTCACCGAGGAAGCCCGGCAGTGCTGGGCCAATGTCGAGGCCGCGCTCACCAAGGCGGGTGCCGCCCTCACCGACATCGTCTACATGCGGCAATGGCTCACGAGCCGCGACAACGTGTCGGCGTACATGGCGGTGAGCGGAGACGTCATTCGTCATCAACCCGCGGCCATGCTCACCATCGTCACCGGCCTGGTGTGGCCCAGCATCCACGTCGAGGTCGAAGTCGTCGCAGTCCTGCCGGCATGAGTGACCATCCTGTCATCGACCTGTCGGTCGACGAACTGCTCACCACGACACGTTCTGTACGCAGGCGTCTCGATCTCACCCGGCCCGTTCCTCTCGGCCTGATCCGGGAATGCCTGGAAATCGCGGTGCAGGCGCCGACGTCGGGCAATCTGCAGAACGCCAGCTTCATCGTGGTGACCGACGGCCGACAGCGCCGGGATATCGCTGACGTGTACCTGAGCACCTGGAACCAGATCGCCGCGTCGCCGTACGCGGTGGCCGACCGGTTCAAGGATGACCCAGTACGAAATCGTCAACAGCGCAGGGTCTCCGACAGCGCGGCCTACTACACCGGCACAACCTTCCACCGTGCCAAGCGGATCCCGCTCGACGATGTTCTGCACGTCGACCGATGGTGAGTTTGCGCAGCGTGGCACCGACCCACCGTGCGATGGTGGTCGCGGTGACGGTGTCGATGGTCGCGTTCCTGGACTCCACGGTGATCAATTTGGCCCTGACAGCCATCGAACATGACCTGGGCGGCGGACTTCCGCTGCAGCAGTGGATCGTCGACGGCTACCTGTTGACCATGGCAGCCGCGATCCTGCCAGGAGGATCGATCTCGGACCTGTTCGGACGTGTCCCGGTGATGCGGTTCGGGCTGGTGGTCTTCGGGGCCGGATCGGTTCTGGGTGCCGTGGCCGCCTCGGCAGAAGTGCTCATCGCCGCGCGGCTCATCCAGGGTCTCGGCGCGGCGTTCCTGGTGCCCGGCTCGCTGGCACTGATCAACACGGTCTTCGACAAAGCACACCAGTCTGCGGCGATCGGTGTGTGGACCGCGTGGACGGGAACCGCATTCGCGCTGGGCCCGCTGCTGGGCGGCCTGTGCGTCGACCTGCTCGGCTGGCGTTGGGTTTTTGTGCTGTCGGCGATCCCGATGGCTGCCGGGTACGCGTTGACGTTTTGGCTGTGCCCGGTGTCGGGGCACGTCGTGGGTGCCCGCGTCGACGTCGTCGGGGTCGTTCTGTCGTCGGTGGGACTGGCCGCGACCGTCTTCGCATTGATCGAGTCGCAACGGAGAGGCTGGGCCGACCTGGTCGTCGCCACGCCAGCGGTCCTGGGAGTCGTCGCGCTGTCCGGTTTCGTGGGCCGGCAGCGGCGCAGCACGCAACCGTTGCTTCCGTTGTCACTGTTCACGGTTCGCAATTTCACCGCAGTCAACCTGGTGACGGTGTTCGTCTACGGCGCGTTGACGCTGGGCTCGCTGACTGTCGTTCTCTACGCCCAGGAAATCGGCGGATACTCGGCCACCGCCGCAGGACTGGCCACGCTACCGATTCCGGTCATGTCGTTCATCCTCGCCCGCCGCGTCGGCCGTATCGCCGCGCGGACGGGACCTCGCATGTTCTTGATCGCCGGTCCCGCCCTGTCGGGTCTCGGGATGGCGCTGGTCCGTTTGAAGGACAATGGATTCCACGCCACGACGGATCTGTTGCCCGGTATGGTTGTCTTGGCGCTCGGCCTCGTCCTCACGGTCACGCCGCTGACCTCGATGGCTTTGGCGTCGGTTCCGACCGAGCACAGTGGTTTGGCCTCCGCAGTCAACAACGCCGCCGCTCGACTGGCGGCGCTGGTATCCGTAGGCTCGATGGGGATGATCACCGTCGGCTCGACCGCTGCCGGTTTCGTCAACCTCTTGAAGGTCAGCGCCGCGCTGTTCGTCCTGGGATCGTTGTGTGCCGCAGTGTGGATATCCGATTCCCTCGGGGGATACGGACCTGTGCCCTGCGACCTCGCGGCATCGTGCCGCGACCGGCCCGGTGTCCAGCCGGCACTGGCCGAACAGTCACCTCCGCAGTGACGGCAGGCTACCGTCGGCGAGGTACTTCTTCTGGACATGTGCGTCGATCCAATCGGCGTAGCGAGTCGAGAAGATCGTGGCGTCTGGATTGGGCGCGAGGGTGTGATCGTCGATCACCGCGCCGAAGTACGGTGCACCGGGATCGGTCACGACCCGGCGCTGATCTCCCCGGGCCGCAAGACCGGTACGGACGAAGTCGTCCATGCCGATGACTTCCGGCCCAGCGATCTCGACCACCCCGTTGGCAGGCTGACCGAGTGCAGCACGAGCGACGGCTGTGGCGACATCATCGGCCGCGATGGGACGGAACGAGGCATGCGGCAACCTGACAACATCGCCGTCGGTCGCGGAATCGGCCAATCCGACCGCAAATTCGTAGAAGGGTGTGGCCCGCACGATGGTGTACGGCCGGCCGGAATCCCTGATCAGGTTCTCCTGGGCCGCCTTCGCGGTGTTGTAGCCGCTGTCCGGCATGCTCTGCGCACCCACCACCGACAGCACGACGTGATGGGAGACGCCTGCCTGCCACTCGGCCGAGAGCAGGTTCGCGGTGGTGGTGACGAAGAACCGCATCACCGGGTCGTCGTCGAACACCGGTGAACCGGACACGTCGACCACGACATCCGCGCCCGCGACCGCGGCGGCGAGGCCTTCCCCGGTGAGTGCGTCGACACCTGAGCGACGGGATGCGGCGGTGACGTCGTGGCCCTGCGCACCGAGCTTCGCCGCCACTTTGGCGCCGATCAGGCCACGACCGCCGATGACCACGATCTTCATGAGAGTCCTTTCACAACCGGTCGAATCAGTCAGAGGATTCGCCAGTCGTCGTCGGCCACGATGTGCATGGCCGATTCCTCGGCTGACGCGGCGCCGCCGTCGATACCGACGTCGTAGGCGCGGTAATCGGAAGTGGAATCAGTCGGGTCGATCTCGAAGGCGAGAAGCCGGCCCGCGCGGGCATCGCCGACCTGATTGTCGATGGGTTCGCCATCGCTGTCGACGCTGTCACCGATGCCGTCGCCGTCCCAGCGGTCGGTCGTGTCTGGCACCTCGCGGGCCAGACGGCGCGTCAGACTCTCATGCATACGCGCCTCACGCTCCGTGAGCCCCCACGCACCCAGTTCTCGCGGGCTTTCCGGAGGTGAATAGCCTTCGTCCAGACCGATACCGGTCTGCTCGGAGTCCAGGCTCTCCTCAGGTTCGAGGAGATGGCTCGAGACGTCGTCGAATTCAGAAATACCCATCGGTGCGGTCTCCGTTTCTTCTCGCGGTGTGACCGCGCAGAGCGATTGCTGTTTCGAGCATGGGGCGCATGAAGGCGAGTTGTCATCACCCTGTGCGCGATTCACCCGGGTGAGCGAATCAGATGGAGTCAGACGTCCACCACGGCCTGCAGAATGTCGAACTCACCGAAAAGCGTTCGGCCACATGAGGGACAGTGAACGACACGCCGCAACAGTCGGTGCACCCTGGTCGGCGTCATCTTGGCCATGATGCGCCGCGCGGCGTTCTCCAACGCATCGCGGTGATCAGCGCAGACGAAACCACAAGCATTGCCGTACTCGTCACAGTCGAAGCGCCGGCAATCTCCGACGACATGAAACTCCACGTACGCCACCGCGGTTCTTTCGCAACGAAGCCCTGATTTCGGACATCCCAGCTCGCATTGCGTCGCAATGTCGCTGTGCCCGATGACGTCACGGAGGATGTCCGATCGGTTGCCCGGCACGGTCCCGTCGGATATCGGGCCCGGCTCCGGAGATCCGGTGTTGAAATGCATCCACTTCCCCTTCGAGTTCGCTGACCGGACGATGCGGTGTGTCACAGACTTCATTCGGGCAGGGCGAACGGTCATCACCCTGACCTTCCGTTCACCCGGGTGATCAGAGCGAAGTTTGCGCTGAGGCGGTGCCTTTGCTCAGAGCAAGCCGAGTTCACGACCGCGGGCAACCGCCGAATTGCGGTTGTCGACGCCCAGTTTGCGGTAGATGGCCCGCTGGTGGGTCTTCACAGTATTGAGCGAGACGTAGAGTCGCTGACCGATGTCGCGGCGCGACAGCCGGGTGGCCAACAAACGAAGAACCTCAAGTTCTTTCGATGTCAGGTCCTCGGCGATGTGTTCGTCGTTGTACGCCGCGACCGCCACTCGGCGTCCCTGCCCGGCCGATCCGATCATGGGGTGCACCGCGACGTTGTCCGGACACCGGCGAAGCAGCGCACCTGCCTCGCTGCGACTTTTCTCGGCCGCTTCCAGATCTCCGAAGTCGTTCAGTATCTTCGCCCTCACCATCAAGGCCTTTGCGACCTCGAGGATTCCCGCGCCCTTGCGGGCCAGGCCGACCGCCAGATGAGCCGCGTCCGCGGCAGCGGCCCATTCACCGCTGGCGTACAGGACGACCGACACCGCCAACGACACTGCGACATCGATGAAATTCTGAGTGCCGGCCGGATCGGGGCCCACGCCCGTTGCCCGGCGAATCAGATGCTCGGCGTCAGCGAGCTGACCGGATTCGGCCTCGATCAGCGCGAGATAACCCAGCGCATACACACGATGGCGTCGGTCCCCTGTCCTCTCTGTCAGCTCTACGGCACGCTGCAGTTCCGTGCGGGCCTCGTCGATGTCGCCCGAGAAGTACAGGGCGGCCCCGTAGGTGACATGGGCCGCGGACCGAGCCGGCGGTGCCTCGCCGAATTCAAGGGTGGCCGCTTGGCGGGCCGCGTCGAGCGCATTCGTGACGTCACCAATTTTGAACGCGTAGACCTCACGGAGCGCGACCAACTGCTCGGACAGGCCGGCTCGTGCAGAACCCTCGGCGGCCGATACTCCCTCGAGCCCGGCTGCGACCGCTTCGATCCATATCCGCGCATCGTCGAAAAGGCCGACGTTCAACGCGACCCACGCACGGATGGCACTGAGCCGTGGATCGCCCCTGACGGTGCCCTCGGGCAGAAGGTCGAGCCAGCCCGACACGGTCGACAGTCCACCGCCGGCCAGTTCGTTGGCCCAGTCCTCGACGATGAGGTCCGCGCTCTCGGCGATGTCTCCGGCGGCCACGAGGTGACGCAGCGCCTCGTCGACGAGACCCTCGGCCTCGAACCACTTCGCGGCTCGGCGGTGCAGCCCGGGCACGAGTTCGGGTTCGCAACGGTGCAACTCCGCACGCAGAAGCTCACCGAACAGGTGGTGATATCGATACCAGTGCCGTGACATGTCCAGCGGCACCAGGAAGAGATTTTCGCGCTCCATCTCCTCCAGCACCGATACCGAGTCGGAAGACTGCAACACCGCGTCGCACAGCGCACCGTTGAACCGTCGCATCACCGAAGTACGCAGGAGGAAATTGCGAATCCGCGGTGACTGGCGGTCGAGCACCTCGGCCATAAGGTAATCGACGATATGGCGGTTGTCGCCTGCGAACGTCCTGATGAAGGCCGCTGCCTGCGCGCGCCCGGCGAGCGAGAGTGCGGCAAGGTAGAGACCTGCGGCCCACCCTTCCGTTCGCCGGTGCAACAGCCGGACATCCTCCTCGGTCAGGTCCAACCCCAGGACATCGTTGAGCAGCTGACCGGCCTCGCCGACCCCGAAACGTAGATCGTCGCTGCGCATTTCGACGAGCTCACCGTTGGCACGTAGCCGAGCCAACGGCAGGAGCGGATCTGACCTGGTGGCCAGAACGACGTGCAGGTTCGCCGGCATCCTGCCGACGGCAAACGCCACCTGCTCGTGGATCGCGCGATTCACCACCATGTGGTAGTCGTCGAGAATCAGCACGATCGGACGTGCGACCGCGTCCAGATCGTTCAGCAGGGTGGGCAGGACAACCTGAATCGGATCGGCACCCATGGTCAACAGTTCGACAGCGCGGGTACCCACACCCGGGCTGATCTTCTGCAGTGCCGCGATGACGTACATCCAGAACCACACGGGGTCGTTGTCGGATGCATCGAGTGACAGCCAGCCGAATCGCTGGTCCTTGCCTGCACCCAGCGCCCATTGGGAAAGCAACGTGGTCTTGCCCCATCCCACAGGTGCACTCAGCAGGATCAGCCTGGACCGGCAGCTTTGCGACAGTGCATCAAGCAGGGCGGTGCGGTGAACGAGCTGACCGGCGATGGCCGGGATGTGCAATTTGGTGGCGAGCAGAACTGCGCGTTCCGTGTCACCATGTCCCGCTGCGGGTCCCTCTGAGGCGTCCATGTCCGAACTCCACGAATTGAATGAATCCAACGTCAAGGTAGGAATATTCGGCCTTGACGAGTACTGGGTGAGCGCCCTTTGCCCGACTTTCCAGAGACTTTCTGCCGGGGCGCCGTGGCGCGTTGTCCGCGATGCTCGCGGTGCAGTCATTGAAACAGACGAATCCTGCGTGATTTCTGGCGGCTCGTACGGGCGGCGCTTGGTGGGCGCGCTCATGGCCGTCTGGACACCAGGATGTAGCCGCCGAAGCCGATCACCACCGGCACCATCGCCAGCATTCCCAAAAATGTGCTGATCATCTTCCTCAAACCTTTTGTATCGCTGGCGCGTTGGCCTCCTCAACCCATGACACCGCTGCGCACAGATGGTGAGCGCATCTGCCCATCATCGTTTTCAGCTCCGGGTCGTTGCGCTCCGCGGCTGGATCTCGGGTCGAGCGTCGACGGTTGCAGCGATTCAGAACTCGATAATTTCTCTGATGACCACGTTCGCAGCCCCGGGCCGTCGCCACCATCACCCGGGGGGTGATCTTTAGTGCGTCTTCGGCGTATGCCTAGTCGACACGAGCCGGATATGAGTTAATCAGCGCGGTGAATGAACTGCGCCAGTTGAGCCCGCGAAGTGACGCCGAGTTTGGCGAACGCGTTACGGACGTGCGTCTTCACCGTGTGCGGGGAAAGCTGCAGATGCTCTGCCACGGCCCGGTTGGTCGCGCCCTCGGCGATCAACTGCACGACCGTGAGTTCGGAATCGGTGAGACTGTCCCAGCCCGTTTTCGCACGTTGGGTTGCCACGACCCGCCGTTCCGCCCCCAGACGACGCAGCGCGCGGCCGACTCGGCGGGCATCAGCTGTCGCTCCGCACTCGCTGTAGGCGTCGAATGCCGTGTTGAGCTGGTCGAGCGCCTCGGTACCGCGTTGTGCGCGAATCAGTTCGGCGCCGGCATCTGCGGCCGCGCCGGCGTACAGAAGCGGCCGCGGGAATGCGCGAAGCGATTCCGCAGCACGCACCAGCGCGTCGGCGTCGTGCTCGAGAATGCCGCGGGAATACCCGACCACCGCCCTGAACAGCGGCACCGCGGGCCGCTCACGACCGAGCACCTCGGCAGCCTGCAACACCCGCGCACGCAGACCCGCATCACCGGCGGCTGATGCCACCTGCGCGGCCAGGATCAGCCGGACCAACGCGTGCGGGAAAAGAGGTGTCCCCAGTAGGTTGATGTCGCCGAGCCAGCGCGCTGCCTCGTGGATGTCACCGCGATACCACGCCGCACGCGCGAGGACGTACGCGCAGGCTCGGCGCTGGCCGGGCGGACCGGTGCAGTGAGCATCGTGCGCATCGTTTGCCGTCTCCAGCAACAGGTTCCGGTCATCGGAGTGTGCCGCCACCTCGGCAAGGATCAGCATGCGGTGTACGTCCAGTTCCTGCGCGCCGGACGCCTGCGGAGGTGGCAGTGACTCAGCTGCGCCACGAGCGGCCGACAGGCGGCCCGCCGCGAGATGGACCCATCCGGCGTAGACGGCCCAGTTGTCGAGGACCATCGCGCTGCGTTCCCGGTCGGCTTGCGCGATGCCCTCGGCGGCCCGGTTCGTCGCGTCGTCCAGTCTTCCGACCACGGCCAGCATGTTTGCGTGGAACATCCCGGCATAGGCATGTGCCAGCGCCGTTTCATTCGTGTAGGCGATTCCACGAAGCTGTTCGAGGCGGCGCAACGCGCGGACCGCGTAACCCTCACCAGAATCGAGCAGGGCATGGGTGACCTCGGCCATGATGATGGCCTCCGGATCACCGGTGGACGCGGCCGCGGCGGCAGCTTCGTCGGCTGCGGTACGTGACTGCGCGTCCTCGTCCTGCAATACCAGGTTGTAGGCCAGGGATGCCAGATGCCGGGCGCGGGTGAGCTCGCTGATGCCTCTCAATCTCAGCGCTCGGCGGCTCTCCGCCACCCGTTGCGGCGAGCTGTGCTTGGTCTGCGTCGGTAGCCGCAGCCGGATCTCGGCCTCCACCTCGGGCGACGCCGCATCCGCGAGCGCCATGTCGGCCAGCTCTTCGGCTTCACCGTAGCGGCTGGCCCGGTTGAGCCAACCCACCGTTTCCGCAATCAGGGATCCGTGTTCGGCGTCGTCGGCTGGCGACAGTTCCAACGCACACCTGCTCAGATCCGCGGCGGCGCCCGCATCTCCGCGGCCGACTGCCTGCGCGGCTTCTCGCAGTGCGTCGATCGCCTCCCGGTCACCCGGCTCGGCGCTGCGGGCCAGCTGGGTGGCGACCTCGGCAGGCGCAGCACCCATCCCGAGCATGACCGACGCCGATTGGCGTTCCATCGCCCGCCGCAACGACTTCGGCAACGACTGCCTGGTGGCCTCGCGCAGGAGATCGTGCCGGAATCTCAACTGTTCACCGTCTTCGATGAAAAGATCTGCGTGCACGGCCTCTTCGAGCGACGACAGCAACGACGTCGGCGATCGTTCGAGCATCGCGGCCAGCAAGCCCGCGGTGAAGCGGTCCGGCAGTACCGCTGCCACCCGGACCACCTCTGAGGCGCCCTCGGAGAGCAGATCGAGCCGTTGGTGCATGCTGGCACCGAGACGCCGTGGCAGAGCAAAACCCGAGGCCACCGCACGGCCATCGGAGAGGCCGAGCCGTCCCTCCTCGCCGAGACCGCGGACGAGCTCGCTGATCAGGAACGGATTGCCGTGCGCCTTGGCAGCCAGACTCAGCAACGAGGTGTCGGCCCGTGCCCGCACCGCGTCCTGAACCATGTCGGCAACCGCATCCGGCGTCATCGCCGCCAGTCGCAGGAACGTGGCATCGGTTCGCTGCAACACCGACAACGTCTCCTGCACCGCCTGTCCCCCAGCCCCGGTGCGGGCCGTGAACACCCACAACACCGGCACATCGATCTCTGTGGTCAGCGACCGCAGCGCCAGCAACGTCGCGTTGTCAGCCCAATGAATGTCTTCGAGCACGATCATCAGAGGCGTCTGGGCGGCGGCCGCACGGATCGCGTTGTGCAGATCGTGCACCACCCAGTAGCGCAGGTCTGCCGAGCCACCCAGTTCGCGCAGCGCCGCCACGTCGCCGATCGGGGGATCGGCGCGCAACGTGGCCATGAACAGCGAGAAGAACGGCACCGTCTGCTGATACTCGAACGCTTCCCCGAACAACGTGCGAACCCCGCACTTGTCGGCCAGCCCCAACACCTCGGTCAGCAAGCGACTCTTCCCGATGCCCGGGGGCCCCTCGATCACCAGCACGCCGCCGCGCCCTCGGGCCGCTGCGGTAATCAGTGCACCGGCAGTTTTCAGCTCATCCGCTCGCCCACGAATCGGCGGCGTGATCAGCCGTTCGCCGCCGACGTCGAAAAAGTCGGTTGAAGGCCCCACCGGGGTGTCCTGTCTACGGTTCACCGGACTGCCACTTCAGTGAGCCAGTCTAGGCCTTTTGATCACCGTCCCGAACACCGCACGTGTCACCCGGGTGGTCTCGCCGCGGGGATGATGACGGTTCACCCCGTGCGGCGGCAAGCTCAGTCGACGAAACACTGCCGCCCGCGAAGCAACGCCGTGGCGGACGTCCACGCGTCACCGGGCACCGGGCTCTCCGGCTCGTCGAGATCAAGGAGTTCATATGCGCCCAGCCAGAATTGTGATCGTCGGTAGCGGATTCGCCGGCTTCGAATGCGCACGCCGGCTGAGCAAACAGCTGAAACGGCACCGATCCGAGGCAGTCGTGACCCTCATATCTCCGGTCGACTACCTGCTGTACACCCCGCTTCTGCCCGAGGTTGCCGGTGGCGCAACAGATCCACGCTTCGCCACCGTGCCCCTGAACGACAGGCTCCCGGAAGTCCAGTTCATCCGCGCCTATGTCGATTCGGTGGACTTGTCCGCGCGTTCGCTGCGCTGTCGCGATCAGGAGAACATGTCCCACGAGCTTTCGTGGGATCGCCTCGTCCTGACCCCTGGCTCGATCAGTCGCCTGTTCGACATCCCCGGACTCGCCGAACATGGACGCGGGCTCAAATCGACGGCGCAGGCGCTTTTTCTGCGCGATCACATCATCGAACAGTTCGAACTGGCACGCATCGACGAGGACCGTGAACGCGCGAACGCGCGTAAGACGGTGGTGGTTGTCGGATCTTCATATTCCGGAACGGAACTCATCGCACAGCTGTGCGCGATGGCTTCGGTGGCGGTGCACGACTTCGGATTCGAGCCCGGCGACGTACGACTGATCCTGGTGGAGCGTTCGGGACGGTTGATGCCCGAAATCGGGCCTGCGCTGGCAGTTCGCGCCGAACACGTGCTCAAACGGCGCGGCGTACGGTTCCTCACCGGTGTCACACTGTCTCGGGTCGCTGCCGACCACGTCATCCTGAGCGACGGAACCCGCATCGGCACCTACACCGTCGCGTGGGTTGCCGGAGTCGTCGCCAGCCCGCTGATCACGGCCACGGGCCTGCCGACCGAGAAGGGCAGGCTCAAGGTGGGTCCTGATCTGCAGGTCCCCGGTTTCGACGGCGTCTTCGCAGGCGGCGATGCCGCAGCGGTACCCGATGTCACCAATCCCGGGACGATAACGCCGCCGACGGCCCAACACGCCACCAGGCAAGGCAAAATTCTGGCCCGAAACGTCGCCGCAAGCCTCGGCTACGGCAGCGCGCGCGAGTATCGGCACCGCGATCTCGGGACCGTTGTTGACCTGGGTCCCGGGTTCGCCGTCGCCAATCCTCTCAACATCCCGCTCTCCGGGTTTCTGGCGAAACTCGTGACCCGCGCCTACCACCTGTACGCCATTCCGCGTAACGCCAACCGGTGGGCAGTGGCGCTCGGGTATCTCACCAACGTCCTGTTCGGGCGGCCATTGGTGTCGATCGGCTTCGCCCAGCCGTCGTGGGCACAGTTTTCCGCGAGCGAGGAGTTCATGACCGCACCCACGGCGACGCAGCCACTCGACGAGCAGATGTACACCGACGACCTCCGCTTCCAGGAAGCTTCCGCCGACCGGGCCTCGGCGCCGGGCGATCGGGCCAGAAAGGCAACATGATCCGCCACTCTCCTCCGATCCGACTGCTACTCGCCGACGTCGACGGCACCCTGGTGACGCACGACAAGGTCCTCACGCATCGCACCCTCGCCGCGGTCGCCAAGCTGCGGGAGGCCGGGATACTGTTCGCCGTCACCAGCGGCCGTCCGCCGCGCGGCATGTCGAAGCTCATCGAACCACTCGGACTGACAACGCCGCTCGCTGCGTTCAACGGCGGGCTGTTCGTGCGGCCGGATCTGTCGGTCATCGAACGACGCATGATTTCGGATGACGTGACAGCGGCGGTGATCGAGCAACTCGACACCGACGGGCTGACCGTATGGGTCTACCGGGGCGCGGACTGGCTGGTGCCCGATCCCCATGGGCCTCATGTGGCGCGGGAGGCCCGGACCGTCGGGTTCGGCCCGACACCGATCGAGAGCTACCCGCCGATCTCACGCGGTGTGTCCAAAATTGTTGGCGTCAGCGATGATCACGACGCGGTACGCAAGGCGGCAGCCCGGTTGCGCGAGCGCTTCGCAGACCACGTGTCGGCGGCGACATCACAACCGTACTACGTCGACGTCACCCATCCCGACGCGAACAAGGGCGCTGTGGTCTCTTTCTTGTCCGCCGCCTACGACATCGCCACGGAGTCGATCGCCACGATCGGCGACATGGCGAACGACGTGGCGATGTTCCGGAAATCGGGGCTCAGCATCGCGATGGGAAACGCCGGCGACGAGGTCAGACGGGCCGCCCGTTGTGTCACCGCCTCGAACGCAGACGACGGGTTCGCCGACGCCGTCGAGCGGTTCGTCCTGCCGTAGCGGCGCCCGCTGGGGAATCGATCCGGTGACCCGCTACGACGAATCCAGCTGTTCGTTCTTGATGCCGGCGATGACAGCCGCGTCGGAGGCGACGACCTGGGTGGCGGTATGCAGCACCGCACGCACGTCGTCGGCGGGAATGACCGCGGCCCCGGAGGTGTCGGCGAAAATGTAGTCGCCGGGAAAAACCGCCACCCCGCCGATCACGACCGGATGGTTCGCCTCGAAGGGGGTGACAGTGTCGCCGCCCCACCGTGTTGTTTCGCCACGACAATAGACAGCCAGGTCGTACTGCTCGAGTTCGGCGAAATCGCGCAGCCGACCATCGGCGAGTACGCCGGCGAGCCGGTGGTTTTCGGCACGCGAGAGCTTTGTTCCGCCACCCAACGAGACTTCGGTGAAACCGTTGCTCGCCAACACCAGAACGCAACCCTCACCGCCGCGCTCGATGGCCTGGTAGAACAACCGCCTGAAGTTGTGACAATCGGGCGGCAGGGCGGCCGAACAGGCAGGAAAGTAACTGATGGTCACCGCGGGCCCGAAGAGCCGGCGTCCGGGGGTCGGACTCACCAGGTCGAGAAGATGGCAGCGATGCCGATGCAGTCGCCCCATCGCATCGACGATGTCGGCCGTACGCACCCGGCCGGCGAGCAACTCAAGGGGCTCCATCAGGCCGTCAGCGTCTCGTCGTCGTCGGATCGGCCGTCGTCGGATCGGCCGTCGTCGGATCGGCCGTCGTCGGCCTGCAACAGGTGTCGCGCAGCCTTGTCGATACTTGCCGCGTCTATCGCGGCATCCGCGAGCAGTTCGGCAGGAGTTCCCGAGCCCGGCATGGCGCGAACGGCCAGGTGCATCAGCTTCAGACGCGGTGTTTCCGCACCCGAGATGGCCTCGAGCACGGCCGAGCCGAGTCCACCCTCGGGGTGATGGTCCTCGGCGATGACCAATCGTGCACCGGTGTCGCGCACAGCTTCGAGCAGCGTGTCCCGGTCGATCGGCTTGACGGAGTAGACATCGATGACGCGGGCCGCGATCCCGTCGCGGTGCAGCGATTCGGCGGCGGCCAGGCATTGGTGGACGGTGACACCGGCACCGATCAGGGTGACGTCGTCGGCGCTGCTGGACCGCAGCGTGTGGGAGCCGCCGATGGTGAACACGGTGGCCGGCTCGTAGAGGACCGGGTAGGCACCACGGGTGGTCCTCAGATAACGGACCCCATCGGCATCCGCCATCAGGTCGACCAGCGCGACCGTACTTGTCGCGTCGCTGGGATAGAGGACGGTCGCGCCGTGGACGGACCGCATCATCGCCAGGTCTTCCAGCGCCATCTGAGAGGGTCCGTCGGCACCGATCTCGACGCCGGCATGGGACCCGATCAGGCAGATGTTCGCCTGTGAGACGGCCGCCATGCGGATGAAGTCATGCGCCCGGGTCAAAAACGCGGCAAAGGTCGATGCGAACGGAATGTAGTGGCGGACATGGAGACCGACGGAAGAGGCAACGAGTTGTTGCTCGGCGATGAACATTTCGAAGTATCGCTCGGGGTGGTGCTCGGTGAACTCTGCGGCGCCGGTGGAGTTGCTGACTTCGCCGTCGAGCGCCACCACCCGGCGATTGACCGCGCCCAGTGCGGCCACCGCGGCTCCGTATGCCGCCCGGGTGGCGACCTTCTCACCCGGTGCGTAACGCGGCCGGTCCGAGAACCCATCCGGATTGCCCGCCCCGGGCGCCGACGATTGACCGGAGCGTGACGCCGGTTTCGGTCCCGCGACGGTCAGACCCTCGACCTCGCCGAGCTCGGCCAGTGCGCGCCGCGCCATTTCGGGCGGGAAAGCCTTGCCATGCCAACCCTCTCGGTCCTCGACTTCGCTGAAACCGCGACCCTTGACGGTTCTCGCGAGGATCACCGTCGGCTGCGTTGTGTTACGCGCGGCGGTGAGCGCCTGGTCGATGGCCTCCAGGCGATGGCCGTCGACGGAGATCGCCCGCGCACCGAAAGCTTCCACGCGTTTGGCGTAGGTCTCCAGATCCCAACCGAACTCGGTGGGTCCGCGCTGGCCCAACCGGTTGACATCGACGATGACGGTGAAGTTCGAAAGGCCGTAATAGCCGGCCTTGTCCAGTGCCTCCCAGACCGACCCCTCGGCCATCTCACTGTCGCCGCACAGCGTCCACACGTGAAATCCAGACCTGTCGAGGAACTTGCCCGCGAGCGCGACGCCGACCCCGATGGCGATCCCCTGTCCCAGTGAGCCGCTGGCAACGTCGACCCACGGCAACACAGGCGTGGGGTGGCCTTGCAGGCGTGAGCCGAAGCGGCGGTAGCCGGTCATCAGTTCCGTGTCGGTGATGACACCGACGGCTTTGAACGCGGCGTACAACAGCGGCGAGGCATGCCCTTTGGACAGGATGAAGTGGTCGTTGTCAGGGTGATCCGGGCGCTCCCAGTCATAGCTGAGGTGGCGAGCGAGCAGAACCGCCGTCAGATCGGCGGCCGACATGCTCGAAGTCGGATGTCCGGAGCCGGCGGCAGTGCTGGCTCGGATGGCGTCGGCGCGCAGTTGCCGCGCCAGTCGCCCCACCAGCGTGGTGTCGATGCGATCGTTCGATTCATTCAACGGGATGGCTCCTCGCCTGTGGTTGTGGAAGCGTCACCGCACCGGGTCCTCCCTGGGTGCGCCCGGGGTGGGACTCGGCACGAAGCCGCTCGATCATGTGGGGATAGTGCAACTCGAAAGCTGGTCGCTCGGAACGGATTCTGGGCAGCTCGGTGAAGTTGTGCCGCGGCGGCGGGCAGCTGGTGGCCCACTCCAGGGAGTTGCCGTAGCCCCACGGATCGTCGACCGTGACGGGCTCGCCGTATCGCCAGCTCTTGAACACGTTCCACACGAACGGCAGCATCGAGACGCCCAGGATGAACGAACCGATGGTGGAAACGATGTTGAGGGTGGTGAACCCGTCGGTGGGCAGGTAGTCGGCGTATCGGCGTGGCATGCCTTCTGCGCCGAGCCAGTGGTGCACCAGGAATGTGGTGTGGAATCCGATGAGGGTCAGCCAGAAGTGCAGCTTGCCGAGCCGGTCATCCAGCAGTCGGCCCGTCATCTTCGGAAACCAGAAGTACACCCCGGCGTACGTTGCGAAGACGATCGTGCCGAACAGCACGTAATGGAAGTGCGCCACGACGAAATAGCTGTCGGTGACGTGGAAGTCCAGTGGCGGGCTGGCCAGGATCACCCCGGTGAGCCCACCGAGCAGGAACGTCACGAGAAAGCCCACCGAGAACAACATCGGCGTCTCGAACGTCAACTGGCCCTTCCACATGGTGCCGATCCAGTTGACGAATTTGATCCCGGTCGGCACCGCGATCATGAACGTCATGAAGGAGAAGAACGGCAGCAGCACCGCGCCGGTGGCGTAGAGGTGGTGGGCCCACACCGCGATCGACAGAGCTCCGATGGAGATGGTGGCGTAGACCAGCGTGGTGTAGCCGAAGACCGGTTTGCGGGAGAACACCGGGAAGATCTCGGTGACGATGCCGAAGAAGGGCAACGCGATGATGTAGACCTCGGGATGGCCGAAGAACCAGAACAGGTGCTCCCACAACATGGTCCCGCCGTTGGCCGAGTCGAAGACGTGTGCGCCCAGATTGCGGTCCGCGGCCAGGCCGAACAGCGCCGAGGTCAGAAGCGGGAAAGCGACCAGCACGATCACGCTGGTCACCAGGATGTTCCAGGTGAAGATCGGCATCCGGAACATGATCATGCCCGGTGCGCGCATGCACACCACCGTGGTGATCATGTTGACCGCACCGAGGATGGTGCCCAGTCCACCGACGATCAATCCGAAGATCCACAGATCACCACCCGCGCCCGGCGAGTGCATGGCGTTCGACAGCGGGGTGTAGGCGGTCCACCCGAAGTCGGCGGGCCCACCCGGGGCGAGGAAGCCGCCGAGTGCGATCGACGCACCGAAGAGAAAGAGCCAGAACGACAACGCATTCAGTCGCGGAAACGCCACATCGGGGGCGCCGATCTGCAGAGGCACCACGAGGTTGGCGAACCCGAACACGATGGGAGTGGCATAGAACAGCAGCATCACCGTGCCGTGCATGGTGAACAGCTGGTTGTACTGCTCGTTGGAGAGGAACTGCAGGCCGGGTACCGCCAACTCGGTGCGGAGCAGCAGTGCCATCAATCCGCCGATGAAGAAGAAGATGAAGCACGCGACGACGTACATCATCCCGATCAACTTGTGGTCGGTTGTGGTCACCAACTTGTACAGCAGCGTCCACCTGGGGCCGAGCCGTTGCGGAAACGGTCTCCGCGCCAGGAGTTCTCCTGCCGATGGAGCGTGGGTCGTCAACGGTCCGGTTCTCTCCTGTCCGTCGCACGTGCGACGGTCTTCCACCCGTCGCCGCGCATGCCCTTGTCGAGACTCGATCCTGGCCCGGTACCGGATGAGCTGTCTTCACCCAGCCGCACCGATCACCCGGGTGAACAGTCGCCGCGCATGAACTTCCCTCGCTCAGGTCCGCGAGGCACAACCCGGTTCCGGCAGATCCAGGTCCGCCTTCCGGAGTCGATACACCTGCAGCGACAACCCGTAGTACTTCGTGGTCTCGCCGACCCACTCCATACCGACCCGCCGCGCGGTGGCCACGGCACGACGATTTCCTGGCCGCATGACCGCGAACACCTCGCTGAGGCCGGCGTTCTCGAAGGCCTGGTGCGCGACGGCATGGCCGGCTTCCGAGCCGTATCCGTGACCCCACATCGCGGGGGCGATCTGCCATCCGATCTCCAGGTCGCTGCGCCCGGGCGGAAGCGGGAGAAGAGTCACTCCCCCGATCACCTGTCCGGATCGGTGGTCGGTGATTGCCCATCGCCCCAACGGCAATCCCTCGGAGTCGCTCTCGGCGATCCAGGAGCCCAACACATGTCGCATGTCCTTGCGGTCGACGGCGTTGGGCAGCGCCGGACACAGCCAGCGAGCCACCTCCGGGTCTCCGTAGATCGCACACGCCGCGACATCATCGTCCAGACGCCACGGCCGCAACATCAGACGGTGTGTGCGGATCTGTCGCGTCACGGGATCGAGTTCGACGTGGCGTCGATCGCCTGAGGGGTTCATCAGTGTCAGTTCCGCCCCGCCGTGAATCCTCCGTCGACGTTGAGGATCATTCCCGTGATCCAACTCGACTCGTCGGAGAGCAGATACCTGATGGCGCCTGCAATGTCGGTCGGAGTACCGACTCGCCCGAGCGGGTGAAGCGGTGCGAACTCGCCGAGTGTGGCATCGATCTCGTCCGTGGGGAACCACCGCTGAAGAGCCGGGGTTCTCACCGCGGCCGGCGACACCGCGTTGACGCGGATCTTGTGCCGGGCGAGTTCAATGGCCAGATTGTGGGTGAGCGCGTGCAGGCCGGCCTTCTGCATCGAATGCCCCGTCGAAGGAGTGACGCCGAGCGCCTGATGCGCCCACATGCTGCCGATGTTGACGATGGAACCACCATCGCCGCCGGCGATCATGCCGCGCACCACGGTCTGGGTGAGGAAAAACAGCGCATAGTTGAGCTCCATGTACGCGTCGTAGTCCAGTTGCCCGTACTCGAGAAACGGTTTGGGGATGAAGAATCCGGCCGCATTGACGAGCAACGTGGCGTCTCGGTGTTGCTCGCCGAGCACGCGCTGGATATCGGTGACGGCATCGCGGTCGGTCAGCTCCGCGGAAATACCCCAGGCGTCGCCACCCCGGTTCACCAGATCGTCCAGGGTCTCGTCGACACGGGCTTTCGAGTGCCCGACGACCACCGCGCTGCCACCGTGGTCGACGACGTCGGCGGCGACCCGGCGGCCGATACCGGCGCTGCCGCCGACGACGACCACCTTCTTCCCCTCCAGATGCATGTTCGGGCTCCCTCCCTCGGCGGATGTGTTCACGAGCGGTGCAACTCGACGTTCTGCGGATGGAAATCCATTGATATGTGGGGCCTCTCGGGATCCAGGTGAACGGATTCGAGTTCGCACTTGAGCACCGACGTCGTGGCGTTGTGCGGGTCGCTCGCAGCCAACTCGACCACCAATCGCAGCTGCGTCGATTCGGTCATGCCACGTCCCGAGACACGGATCGTGGGCAACTCGCTGAGGATGTCGAGTCGCATCGGTATGACCCGCATGGGGTGGCGAGGTGGATCCGCGCCGTCACCTGCGGTGTTCTGCGGAGCATCCAGCGCGATACGCCCGGCATCGGCGAGCAGCAGGTCGTTCCCCAACGCCTTGCCCGTCAGGGTGATCGAGATCGAGCCCGCCGGATGCGAATGCTGCGGATCGTCGACCGTGAGCGTCGCGCTTGCCTGGGCCAACACCAGTTCACGAGTCACCTCGTGCCACCGGTCCCGCAACACATCATCGACGCTCGGCGTCACCGCGTCACCGGTTTTCGTGACGCGCAGTGGTTCTCGGTAACCGAGCTCTTGCTCGTCGACCCGCTCCAGTAGCGGTAGAGCCGGATCGCGCAACATCGTCAGCACGAAGCTGCAGGGAATGTCGGTGCGGAGATTGGTGTCCTGGTAGTGGATCACGTCACCGCCCGGCCCCCAGAACGCGTCCCCGGCGCGGAGAACACGTGCCGGCTCACCGTCGCGCTCGAAGAGCATCTCCCCGGCGATCATGTAGCCGAATGCCGGACCCCCGGGGAGACGATGCGGCGGGGCTCCACGGGCGCCGGGCGGATGGTTGACGAGTACGGTGATCACGGCGACCTGGGCAGGTATGTGCGGCGACCGGACTTCCTGGATCACCGTGATCGTCGAGCCGGATTCGGGATCAGCCCAATCCTGCAGCATTGGATTTCCTTCGTCGCGATCGTGAACGCTCAATCCTCTGTGACGCGCACGATCGTCTTTCCCGTGGTGCGCTTCTTTTGGTTGAAGGCGCTGGGCGCGTCGGCGAGCGGCACCACGCGCCCGACGACGGGCTTGAGCCGTCCCGTCCGTACCCGAGCGGCGAGGTCGGCGAGACGTGCGCTGTCAGGTTCGACGAGGAAGTACAGTGCCCGTCCGTCGCGCGGCTGGGTCTTGGGTGGCTCGGCGAGGGTGACCAGCGTTCCTCCGGCGCGTACGAGCGCGATCGAACGTTCCATGATCTCTCCGCCGATCACGTCGAACACCACGTCGACCTCCCCGGCGTCTTCGAGCTTGTCATCGTCCAGGTCGAGGAAAGTGTGGGTGCCCAGCTCGAGAGCCCGATCCCGATCGGCGGCCCGCCCGGTGCCGATGACCCGCGCCCCCACCTCACGAGCGAGCTGCACCGCAATGGAGCCGACACCACCTGCCGCACCGTGGATCAGCACGGTTTGTCCCGCGACGAGCTGCGCGTGCTCGAACAGGCCCTGCCACGCGGACAACCCCGAGATCGGCAGCGCCGCGGCCAATGTGTGGTCGACGTCGTAGGGCAACGGTGCGAGGTGACGCGTCTCCACTGCGGCGTACTCGGCCAGGGAGCCGTTGCGTGCCCAGTCTGCCAATCCGAACACGCGCTGACCGATCGTGAAACGTGTGGTGCCGTATCCCAATTCGACCACAACACCCGACAGTTCGTGTCCGGGCACACTGGGTGTGCGGTCGCGTCCCGAGCGCTCGGTCCACGTATCCGGCCAGTCGAGTTCGCCCCGTGTGAACCCCGCGGCGTGCACACGTACGACGACGTCGTTCTCGGAGACCACGGGATAGGGCAGTTCTGTCAGCGACAGACCGGAGACGCCGGCATCACGATCGGAAACTGTCACAGCCTTCATTGCGCATCCTCCTGATAAGGGTTGGGGAGGCCGACCGACTCGCCGTCTCCATTGGCGATGGCACCCGTCGGGCCGGCCGCGGACCATTGCTGAACGCTGACGAGCTCGAGTCCCAGATCGCGGACGCGGTCGAGCAGTCCGTACAGTTGTGACTGGTCCCGGATCTCGCCGACGAACATCGACTCTGTCGCACCAGCTTCAAGGCGCATCCCCTCCAACGCGGACCCGAACCGCTCGGTGACGCACCCCCGAATGCAGATCTGGTACATCGTCGGCTGCATGATGCCCTCCGATCGCCATCTGCCGACCAAGCGTTCACCGGACAGGGGTGAGCAGTCATCACCCCGCATGTGAGATCACCCGGGTGAGTGTTGTGTTTTTGCTGAATCTTCTGTGGCCCTTGATGATTACAAGTCGTACTCTCGGCAGAGTCCGAGTTCCGCGACGGGCGCACCTGGGCCCTCGACAGCGGACACATCGACGGAAAGGTCCGGAACATGCGGTATGACGTCGTCGTGCTCGGCGCGGGTTCGGGAGGCTAAGTGGCCGCCATCCGCGCCGCACAACTCGGGTTGTCGGTGGCGATCGTGGAGGCCCACTACTGGGGCGGGGTGTGCCTGAACGTGGGATGCATCCCGTCCAAAGCTCTTTTGCGCAACGCCGAGATCGCGCATCTCCTGAGGGAGTTCGCCGATGTTTTCGGCATCGAGGGCGAGACGAAGATGCGCTATGACGCGGCCTATGAACGGTCCCGCACGGTCGCCGCGGACCGGGTGCGCGGTTTGCGATTCCTCATGCGCAAGAACAAGATCGACGAGTACGAAGCCCACGGGACCTTCATCGACCGCCACACCATGCACATCGCCGGCGAGGATATCGACACTCAGATCGGCTTCGATTCGGTGATCATCGCCACCGGAGCCGCCCCGCGGTTGCTGCCCGGCACCACCCGTGGGCCCAGGGTGCGCACCTTCGAAGAGCAGATCATGGCGTCGACGCTGCCGTCGTCGATCGCCATCATCGGGGCCGGCCCGATTGGCGTCGAATTCGCCTATCTCCTGGCAAATTACGGCGTCGATGTGACCCTCATCGAGGCCCTTCCGCGGATGCTGCCCAACGAAGACGAGGACGTCTCCAAAGAGATCGCCAAGGCCTACCGTGCCCTGGGCATCACTGTCCTGACCGGTACGCACATCGAGGATTTGGTCGAGACGGCCGACGGCGTCACCCTCACCTACCGCAGGTCCGGGTCCGTCGACGCCGAGACCCTCATCGTCGATGTCGTGTTGCAGGCCATCGGGTTCGCCCCCAGAACCACGGGCTACGGGCTCGAACACCTGGGCGTGGACCTGGACCCACGCACCGGTGGCATCGCGATCGACGACGTCATGCGGACCACCGTGCCCGGCGTGTACGCCATCGGCGACGTCACCGCGAAGCTGATGCTCGCGCATGTGGCCGAGGCGCAGGGCATCGTCGCCGCAGAGGCGATCGCAGGCGCACCCACGCTGGGGTTCGCCGAATACACCACGATGCCCCGCGTGACGTTCTGCAACCCCCAGGTCGCGAGCTTCGGGCTGACCGAAGCCCAGGCCCGCGCCGATGCCACGGCACGCGGCAGCGACATCGCTGTCGCGAAGTTCCCGTTCCGTGCCAACGGAAAGGCCCACGGCTTCGGCGATCCCACCGGATTCGTGAAGGTCATCACCGATCTCGCGCACGGCGAGCTTCTCGGGGCGCACATGGTCGGCGCCGAGGTCGCCGAACTGCTCCCCGAGTTGACGCTGGCCCAACGCTGGGATCTGACCGTCGAAGAACTGGTCCGCAACGTCCACACCCACCCGACACTGTCCGAGGCGCTGCAGGAGACGTTCCACGGGCTGGCGACCGGCAAGATGATCAACTTCTAGACGTTCCCGCGTGTGTCAGCCGACGACGCCGTCACCGCACTCGATGACAACGAAACCTCCGCACGCGTCGATTCACTGTCCAGGAATGCTCCTGCCGTAGCGGCGCCGTGGATAGGAAGTCATGGTGCGCGCATTGATGCGTTACATGTAACGTTGGGGTATGACTCCCGCGCGTGACCGAGTACGCCGACATCGCGAGCGGCTGCGGCGACAAGGTCTGCGGCCGGTGCAGATCTGGGTCCCCGACGTGAATGCACCCGAATTTCGCCGGGAGGCGCACCGGCAGTCTGAGTT
The DNA here is from genome assembly GCF_001457595.1 of Mycolicibacterium smegmatis. GTDB lineage: Bacteria > Actinomycetota > Actinomycetes > Mycobacteriales > Mycobacteriaceae > Mycobacterium > Mycobacterium smegmatis. The sequence goes on from NZ_LN831039.1 coordinate 4,529,090, forward strand.
GGTCGCCGCCGGCGAGCATGAGGCCGAAGATCAAGCTTTCGTCGACGCGATCTCCGTCGACTGGGACGACGCCTAAGCGTGCGGCGCGGCGATATCTACACCGCGGCGGCGCGAGGTGCGTACACCGGCAAGCCTCGGCCGGTCCTCATCATCCAGGACGACCGATTCGATGCCACCGCGTCGGTCACCGTCGTGCCGTTTACGACAAGCGACACCGACGCACCGCTTCTGCGAATTCGAATCGAGCCAACGCCAGCCACCGGACTCTCCACAGTCAGCTCGTTGATGATCGACAAGGTGACCACAGTTCCCCGCTCCAGCTTGACGCACCGTGTCGGCCGACTGGCGGAGACAGACATGGTCAGGACCGACCGCGCACTCCTGGTTTTTCTGGGAATCGCCGGGTGACCACCTGCTTCGGCACGATCCATGAACCCAGCGGCCACGTCGTCAGCGTCCGAGGTCAGACGGCCTCGGCAGGTTCGTAGTCCAGCGCGAAGCCAAGGCGTCGATGATGGCTCGCTGCTGGGCTTCGTCGTGGTCGTGCATGAGAAGTCCTTCGACCGTGAAGACGCCGATCATGACTTCGGCGTCGGGTGCGGGGACCCCGGCGGCCTGAAGTTCAAACTGAAGCAGGCTGCCGGTGATCGTATGAAAGTTCTGATGCCATTCGGCGACCGCTGCTGAGTGCTCGACGCGGGCATGCACGGTTGTCACGAGGCGGCTCATCTCGGTGAGTTTGCCGACGATCCATAGCAACCGCGCCGCAATCGGTTGGCTTGCAATCTCTTCATACTGCGGCCACACGTCGGCCATGACGGCCTCAAGCACCGCGATCAACACTTCGTCTTTGTCCGGGAAGTACCAGTAGATCGTGTTCGGTGCCACTCCGGCTTCTTTGGCCAGGCGACTCATCGGGGTGGCGTCATATCCCGCGTCGATGAACAGTCGCCTCGCCGCCGCAACGATCTCCGCGCGTTTCTCGGCGGCGGCCTGCGGGCGCTTCGGCGCCATCACGTCCTCCTCGATGCCGTTCACGTCACGCCATGTTGAATACCGTTCAATAGGCTGCTACGTTTTGTTGAACAGCATTCAACATACATCATGGAGGCCGCGACGATGGCTCAACCGCTCAGCTACACCCGAGACGACGTCACCTTCATGTCCGACGGCACATCGTGCGCAGCGTGGCTCTATCGGCCCGACGGCGTCAACAATCCGCCCATCGTGGTACTTGCCCACGGGTTTGCCGCCTTCCGCGAACTGCGCCTGGACGCCTACGCCGCACGATTCGCCCAGGCCGGCTACGCCGCCCTGGTGTTCGACTACCGGCACTGGGGTGCGAGCGACGGACAACCCCGCCGCATCCTTGACATCCCAAAACAGCAGACAGACTGGCGGGCCGCCATCGCCTACGCCCGCAGCCTGGACAACGTCGACACCACCCGACTGGTGGGATGGGGTTCCTCCTTCGGCGGTGGCCACGTTCTCACACTGGCCGCCCGCGACCACGAATTCGCCGCCGCCATCGTTCAGGTCCCCCACGTCAGCGGACCCGCTTCAGCCTTCTCTCAATCCCCCAAACTGGTCGCACGCCTCATCGCCGCAGGACTGCGCGATCAGATCGGCGCATGGTTCGGGGGTGCACCGCACCGAGTGACATCCATCGGCAGGCCCGGCGAATTCGCCATGATGACCTCACCCGGCGCCTATGAACTCGTCGAGGAAATGGCCGGGGGCGAAGCGGCCGAACACATGCGCGCGCAACTCGAGGCCGAGAACGACGTCGCCGCCCGCATCGCTCTGCGCGTGCCGCTGTATTCACCGGGACGGCACGCCGCCAAAATCACCGCACCGACCTTGGTTCAACTCGCCACGAAAGACGACGTCACGCCCTACGCGAAAGCCCGAAAAATCGTGGCCCGCATCCCGAACGGAGAGGTGCGGTCCTACGACATCACGCATTTCGAGCCGTACGTGGACCCGCATTTCGAGCAAATCGTGACCGATCAGATCGACTTCCTGAACCGTCACGTCGGAGCTGGCACCCGATGAGCGCACCGGCGTCATCGACTCCAACCCTGCCGGCGTCGGTGCACACGCTAGTCGTGGGTGCGGGGTTCGCCGGGCTGGCCGCGGCCGCAGCGGTGCTGCGCGAAGACCCCCGAGCCGACCTCCTGATCATCGAGCGGGCCGACGAGGTCGGCGGAACCTGGCGCGACAACACCTACCCCGGTTGCGCGTGTGACGTCCCGACCTCGCTCTACTCGTTCTCGTTCGCCCCCAGCGCGAAGTGGAGTCACACCTTCGCACGCCAACCCGAGATTCACCGCTACCTCACCTCGGTTGCCGACCAGACAGGACTGCGGCACCACCTGGTCACCGGATGCGAGCTACTCGGCGCAGCGTGGGACGACGACGAGCAGCGTTGGCGGGTTCGAACCTCCCTCGGCATGGTGACCGCCACGGTCCTGGTCGCCGCGACCGGGGCACTCTCCACCCCGAAGCTGCCCGACGTGCCCGGACTCGACCGCTTCGGCGGCACGGTTTTTCACTCCGCCACCTGGAATCACGACCACGACCTGACCGACGAGCGGGTCGCCGTCGTCGGCACCGGGGCCTCAGCGGTGCAGTTCGTGCCCGAGATCGCTGACCGCACCGCTCACCTGACGGTGTTTCAACGAACCCCGGCGTGGGTGCTACCCCGGCTAGACCGCACCCTCGGCCGCCTCGAGAAGGCGCTGTACCGCCGGATTCCGCTGTCGCAGAGACTGGTCCGCGGGATGGTCTACATCTACCGGGAGGGCTACCTCGCGCTGCTCGCGCACCTGACCTGGCTGCTACCGCTGCTCGAAATCATCGCCAAGACACAACTGCGCCGCCAAGTGCCCGACCCAGCCCTGCGCAGGGCGTTGACGCCTGACTTTCGCATCGGGTGCAAGCGGATCCTGCTGACCAATGACTGGTTGCCCACCCTGGCCCGCGACGATGTCGAAGTCGTGACCACCGCCTTGACCGAGGTCACCGAGACCGGCGTACGCGACGGCACAGGCAGGCTGCACGACGTCGACACGATCATCTTCGCCACCGGCTTCACCCCCACTGAGCCGCCGGTCGCTCACCAACTGACCGGCGTCACAGGCACCACGCTGGCCGCGCACTGGGCGGGCAGCCCGAGTGCGCACCTGGGCATCACCGTGCCGGGTTTTCCCAACTTGTTCTTGATGTACGGGCCGAACACCAACCTCGGGCACAGCTCCATCGTGTACATGCTCGAATCCCAGGCCGCCTACCTCGCCGCGGCCCTGCGCGTCATGCGCGCCGAAGGTCTCGCCTCCATCGATGTTCGCCCGGACGCCGAACGGACGTACAACGAATGGATCAACGACGCGCTGACCAACACCGTGTGGAACTCCGGTGGATGCTCCAGCTGGTATTTGGACTCTCGGGGCCGCAACTCGGTCATGTGGCCCACGTTCACCTTCCGATTCCGCGCCCGCACCAGGAGCTTCGACGTCATCAACTACGACACCCTCAGAACGCGGCAACAGATCCGCGGCGTGGAACAGCGCTGTGAGAGTCAACTCGCAGACGCTGACCGTGAGATGCTGGCGGGCCAAATCCGCCTGGCCGGCGAAGACGAGTCGGTAACGCCATCTACGCTACGCACCGTGCGACGCGATCAGCGGTACATGACGCGCGGCCGCATCCACGCCGAAGTCGCCGATTTGCTCGACCGGACGGTCGCTATGAACGGTGAATAAGCGGTGACTCACCGAAAATGATCTTGAAATACCTCTGAAGTAGGGCGGGCGGGGCTCGAACCCGCGACCAGCGGATTATGAGTCCGCGGCTCTAACCGACTGAGCTACCGCCCCCGGTGCGTATCGCGGCACTATGTTCCCACATCACCGGCCCGGCGACACCAGGGGTTGTCGGAACGGCCTCGGTTTGCCGTACCGGGCCGCTACGCTCACCGCGTGATCCGCTTTTTGCTGCGTATGGCGATCTTCCTGGGATCGTCGGCCATCGGCCTGTTGGTCGCGGCGTGGTCGGTGCCCGGGGTGTCGGTCCGCATCTGGGGCTTTCTCACCGCGGTGGTGATCTTCACGGTCGCGCAGAGCCTCCTTTCGCCGGTCTTCTCGAAGATGGCCAGCAGGTACGCCTCGGCGTTGCTGGGCGGAATCGGGCTGATCTCGACGCTTGCCGCGCTGATCCTCGCGTCGGTGCTCACGTCGGGCCTGAGCATCCGCGGCATCGGCTCGTGGATCGTCGCGACCGTGGTGGTGTGGGTGGCGACGGCGGTCGCCACGATCGTGCTGCCGAAGCTGTTGCTGAAGGAAAAGGCACCAGCGACCTGACAGCTCGCGGTGGAATCATGGCGGGCGTGCCGTCCTCCGCCTTCGCCTCCGACTTCGCCTCCGACAATGCCGCTCCCGCCCACCCCAACGTCCTCGACGCGATCACCGCCGCCAACACCGGCGCGGCTCCTTCCTACGGTGCTGATCCCATCACGCAGCGTGCCGTCGCCGCCCTACGCACCGCGTTCGACTCCCCCGACGCCGAGGTGCTGTTCGCCCTGACCGGCACCGGCGCCAACGTGATCGCCCTGGCGGCCTCCGTGCGCCCCTGGCAGTCGATCCTGTGCAGCGACATCGCACATTCACTGGTCGACGAGGCCGGCGGGCCGGTGCGCCTCTCGGGCGCGCAACTCACCGTGCTCCCCAGCGACGACGGCCTGATCGACGCCGCGGTCCTGGACGACGCCGTCGTCCGGCGCGGTGACGTGCACGCGTCGCAACCGGCCGTCGTGACCATCACCCAGAGCACCGAGAACGGCCGCGTGTGGACCCCGCAGACCATCAAGGACTTCATCGACCACGCCCATGACCTCGGGTTGCTCGTGCACGTCGACGGGGCACGGGTCGCCAACGCGGTCGCGGCCCTCGACGTCGCCCCACGCGAGGCCGTCGGTGACGCCGACATCGTGACTGTCGGCGGCACCAAGAACGGCCTGCTGATGGGCGATGCGCTCCTGGTCCGCCGCCCCGAGCTGTTCGAGGGAATCCACTTCGCGCAGAAGCAGATCGGCCATCTGAGCAGCAAGCAGCGCTTCATCGCGGCGCAGTTCGAGGCCATGTTGCGCGACGACCTGTGGCTGCGCAACGCCGCGCACGCCAACGCGATGGCCGCCCGGCTCAGCAGCGGCATGACCGAGCGCGGTCTCACCCTGGCCTCCCCGACCGACGCCAACGAGGTGTTCGTCAACCTTCCGGCCGCCACGTTCGCGGCGGTCTCCGAGCGTTACGCCGTGCACCGCCTCGACCCGCGTCACCCCGCGGTGCGGTTCGTCTGCTCGTGGGCCACCACCGATCAGGAAGTCGACGATGTGCTGGCGCTCCTCGGACAGTTATGAGGACGGCTCCCTGGCGTCGAGTGCGACGCCAGGGCTGTGATTTCGGGGCCGACCCGCCAGAACACGACCATGGTGTCGATCTGGCGGCCAGGGAGCCATGAAACAGGTACCCGGACTCGCGGCGAAGTTGCTGTTCTCCGATATTTACCCACCTGACGTAGGACGCTGATGACATGTGGGTTTTGCGCATAGTGCGGGCGCTGGTGGCGGCGGCGCTGGTGGCGGCCGTGTCCGCCGGATGCTCGACGTCGCCGGACGCCGCCGAGGAGGCGTTCGCCACGACCGAACCACCCGCGCTGAAGACCATCGACCCGGCGCACCTGCAGAGCATCGTCGCCGACACCGCGAAGAGCCTCGACGTGCCCGGCGCCCTCGTGTTGCTGCAGACGCCGCAGGGCCGGTTCGCCGCCGGCGTCGGTACCACCGAACTGGGCACCCAGACCCCGCCACGGCCCGACACGCACTTCCGGATCGCGTCCAACACCAAGACCATGACGGCCGCGGTGATCATGCTGCTGGCCCAGGACGGCAAGCTCTCACTCGATGACCCGGTCGCCAAGTACGTCCCCGGAGTCCCCAACGCCGACGCGATCACCCTGATTGACCTCCTGCGCATGCGCAGCGGGCTGTACTGCTACACCAACGACTCAGAATTCGCGGCCACCCTCGACAGCGATCCTGCCAAAACGTGGACCCCGCAGGAGGTTCTGGACATCGCGTTCGACCACCCGTCGACCGTCGCCCCCGACACGGCCTACGAGTACTGCAACACCAACTACGCGCTGCTGGGCGTAGTCGCCGAGCAGGTCGGTGGCGCGCCGCTGGCAGAGCAGTTCCAGCAGCGACTGTTCGGGCCGCTCGGTATGCGCAACACGCTGCTGCCCTCCCCGGCAGAGGCTTCCGAGATTCCTGCGCCGTACTCGCACGGGTACATGTACGGCGAGACGCTCTACGCGATGGTCGACGAGACCTACCCCGCCGCGATCACCGACGCGGCACGCGCAGGCACGCTCAAACCGAACGACTACACGCACCAGAACTCCTCCTACGCCACGGCGGCCGGCGGTGCGATCTCCACGGCCGACGATCTGGCCACCTGGATACGGGCTCTGGTGGGCGGCAAGGTGCTCGACTCCGAGCATCAGCAGCAGTTCCTCGACAGCCTGCTGCCCGAGGATCCGGACAACCCCGACGGCGGCCAGTCATACGGGTACGGCATCAGCTTCCAGCGGTTCGGACCCGAAGCGGCCATGTACTATCACGGCGGCGAGATGCCGGGATTCAACTCGTTCATGGGATACGACCCAGACAACGATGTGGCGCTGGTGATCTGGACGAACCTGACACTCTCGCCGGACAACAAGACGACCGCCAACGCGATGCTGCCGGTCGTGCTCAAAGAGATCTACTCGGACCTGAGCTTCTGAATCTCAGGTGTAGATCGGCTGCCCGTCGGCGCCCAGGCGGTACTGCTCGGTGCCCTCGCTGACCCGCGGGGCATCGACACCCAGCGCCACGGCCACCTTGTTGCTCGCGTTGCGCATCACGTCGAGGGTCAGTTCGACGGCCTCCTCGTGTGAGAAGTGCCGGAGCAGCTCATGACCGGGAGCTTGTGACGGTGTCCAGATCATGGCGTCGACGTACCGCAGCGCGGCCTTGTGCCGGTCGGACATCTCGGAGGTCTCATACCGGTCGATCTGGTCGTAGAGCGTCTCGCACGCGCCGGCCTCCAGTGCGGTGGCCTCGCGCAGCGACTTGCACAGCCGGCAGTTGTGCACCCGGGCGCCGCGTAACCGCACGATCTCCGTCGTCACCGGATCGAGCGCCCGCATCCGGCCGACGGTGGGCCCGAACACGTCGAGCACGAAGTCGCCCGGGTCGGTGTCGTGGTCCCAGATGTCGCCGTCGACGGCGACGCCGACGCCGAGCGACGACAGGCCCGCGAGCACGCGCGGCACGAAATCGGCGATGAAGATGAGCGTCGCAACGCGAAAAGTCTCGACACCCAACAGATCCGAGAACGCCAGGCGCTGGGCGGGGTTGATCCCGGTGACATCGACACTGAACTGCTCGGCGAACTCGGAGACCATCGGATCGACCGCGCCGCCACGCGATTCGGCGGGTAAGGGGCTCAGGCCGGTGACGGCCGCGCACACCTCACGGATATCGGCGTTGACGTCGGCCAGTTTCGGCGGCGACAGTGCCGATAGCGCCGCCAACAGGTGCAGCTCGTGTGACACACCGGCAGTATCTCTCCGCTGTGGCCTCACCGCCAGACTTCTACCCGGCCTGCAGACCCGAGGCGTAGCTTTCCTTGACCACCTCAAGGTGCACCCAGCTCTCCACCACACCGACCCCGGCCAGACCGCGGACGGCGTCGAGGATCTCCAGCAGCTGCGCCGCCGAGAACGCCCGTACCGTGGCCAGCACATCGAAGCGGCCGAGCGTGCGGGCCACGAAGATCACCGAACGCATCCCGGTCAGTGTCTTGAGCACCTCGCCGGCGTCTCCGGTCAACCGGATCCCCAGACCCATCGCGCTCTGCCGGTCCTGGCCGGAGTGACGCACCACCGCCCCGACCCGCACCACCTGCGCGTCGATCAGCCGGACCACCCGCCTGCGCGCACCCGCAGGCGAAAGGCCGACGGCCTCGGCAAGTTCCACATACGACGCCCGGCCGTCGCGCTGCAGCGCGCGCAGCAGCGCCAGATCGGTGTCGTCCACCTCGACGCTCACGTCTCCGACCGGTCCGACCACGTCGCGCATCACCTCGACGTAGGTGAGGGTGTCGACGCCGACCACCCCGCGCAGCGACCGCAGGGTTGCGACCACACCGTCGAGGTCACGCACCGACCCCACCCGCGCCTCGGCGATCAGACCGAACTGCCCGCTGGTCAGCGACAGGAACGCGACGTCGTCGCGGGTCGCGAGGATCTGCGCTATCGGCGCCGCGGGTCCGTCGACCATGACGCTGACGTGTGCGAGTGCGCCGCGCCCCAGCACCGCGGGGTGGACGACGCCGCGGACCACGACCTGCCCGGAGGCGATCAGCCGCTGCACCCGGGCCGCGGCGGCCGACCGGGACAACCCGACGCGATGGGCGATGTCGCGGTGGGTCAACCGGCCGTCGTCTTCGAGCAGGCTCACGATGGCCTCGTCGACCTCATCCATGCGATCCATGGCTTCCACACCTCGTCCACCGAAAATCGGGCAAAGATTTTTCGCCACTGTACTACCGGCAGATCTGTCACCACAGCGCGCTCAGAGTCTTATATTCGACGTAAACGACGCGTGATGCTGACGTATCGATACCGGAAACACGGGCGTAACGAACGAAACGATTGCGCATGGTGACCTGCGGATTTACTGTTACCCACACCACATTGACGGCATCCCCAGAGGATCGACATGGCCACCACCGAACCCGTACCGGTCACCCCCAGAGTCACCGAGGTCGAGCAACACGGCGTCGAACCGATTCCCGACGCCGAACGCACGGCGCGCCCGCTCGATCTGTTCCGTCTGGTGTTCGGCGGCGCGAACACCATCGCGACCGTGGTGCTGGGCACCTTCCCCATCATCTTCGGCCTGTCGTTCCGTGACGCCTTGCTCGCCACGCTCGCGGGCCTGGTTCTCGGTGCGCTGATCCTCGCGCCGATGTCACTGTTCGGCCCGCGCAACGGCACCAACAACGCGGTGTCCTCATCGGCACACCTCGGCGTCCACGGCCGCGTCGTGGGGTCATTCCTGTCGCTTCTGACCGCGGTCGCGTTCTTCTCGATCTCGGTGTGGACCTCCGGCGATGTGCTCGTCGGCGGCGCCAACCGGGCGATCGACGTGCCCCAGAACGACATCGCCGTGGGTGTCGCCTACGGCATCTTCGCGGTGCTGGTGCTCGTGGTGTGCATCTACGGCTTCCGATTCATGCTGCTGGTCAACAAGATTGCCGTGATCGCGGCGACATTGCTCTTCCTGGCAGGGGTTTTCGCGTTCGGCGGCGTGTTCGACGCGGGCTATGCCGGCAGCGTGGCGCTCGGTGATCCGCTGTTCTGGCCGTCATTCGTCGGCGCCGCGCTCATCGTGATGTCCAACCCGGTGTCGTTCGGGGCGTTCCTCGGTGACTGGGCGCGCTACATCCCGCGCGACACCCCGTCGTGGAAGCCCATGCTCGCGGCGTTCTCCGCCCAGATCGCGACGCTGGTGCCATTCCTGTTCGGTCTGGTCACCGCGACCGTGATCGCCACCACCGCACCGGATTACATCGCAAACGGTGACTACGTCGGTGGCCTGCTGAGCGTCTCGCCAGGCTGGTACTTCGTGCCGGTGTGCCTGATCGCGCTGATCGGTGGCATGTCCACCGGCACCACCGCGCTGTACGGCACGGGTCTGGACTTCTCCAGCGTGTTCCCCAAGTTCAGCCGTGTGCAGGCCACGATCTTCATCGGCTCGATCGCGATCGTGTTCATCTTCATCGGCCGCTTCGCCTTCAATGTGGTGCAGAGCATCTCGACGTTCGCGGTGCTGATCGTGACGTGCACCGCGCCGTGGATGGTCGTGATGATGATCGGCTGGTTCACCCGCCGCGGCTGGTACGACTCGGACGCGCTGCAGGTGTTCAACCGCCGCCAGCGCGGTGGGCGGTACTGGTTCGACCACGGCTGGAACTGGCGCGGCCTGACCGCGTGGCTCATCTCGGCCGCACTGTCCATCTGCTTCGTGAACCTGCCCGACCAGTTCGTCGGCCCGCTCGGCAATCTCGCCGACGGCATCGACCTGTCCATCCCGGTGGGCCTCGGCCTGGCCGCGGTGCTCTACCCGGTGCTGCTGTGGCTCTCCCCCGAACCGCGTGACGCCTTCGGGCCGGACGGCCCGCGCGGCGTCCCGTCCGGCGCCCCCGCCAACACCCCGATCGTGTCCCAGGACGCGGTGATCTCCACCCACACAGAGGAAGTTCCAGCATGACCGCCACCAGCACCCCCATCGGCCCCGTCGACGCCTCCAAGGTGCCGCGTTTCGCCGGGCCGGCGACGTTCGCGCGCCTTCCGCGCCTGGACCAGGTGACCAAGGCCGACGTCGTGATCGCCGGTGTGCCGTTCGACACCGGTGTGTCCTACCGCCCCGGCGCCCGCTTCGGCCCCACCCACGTGCGCGAGTCCTCGCGCCTGCTGCGGCCCTACAACCCCGGCCTGGACGTGTCGCCGTTCGAGGTCGTACAGGTCGCCGACGCCGGCGACGTCGCGGTGAACCCGTTCAACATCCACGAGGCCATCGAGACCATCGAGGGCGCCGCACGCGACATCACCGCCGACGGAAAGAAACTCGTGACCATCGGCGGCGACCACACGATCGCGCTGCCCTTGCTGCGCGCGGCGGCCGCCAAGCACGGTCCCGTCGCGCTCGTGCATTTCGACGCCCACCTCGACACGTGGGACACCTATTTCGGCGCCGAGTACACTCACGGCACCCCGTTCCGCCGCGCGGTCGAGGAAGGCATCCTCGACACCGAGGCGCTGTCGCACGTCGGCACCCGCGGTCCGCTGTACGGCAAGAAGGACCTCGAGGACGACCGGCGTTTCGGGTTCGGCATCGTCACGTCGTCCGACGTCTACTACCAGGGCGTGCGGGAGGTCGTCGACAAGCTGCGCCAACGCGTCGGCAACCGGCCGGTCTACCTGTCGATCGACATCGACGTGCTCGACCCGGCCCACGCACCCGGCACCGGCACGCCCGAGGCCGGCGGCATGACCAGCCGCGAACTGCTGGAGATCCTGCGCGGTTTCCGCGGTCTCAACCTCGTGGGCGCAGACGTCGTCGAGGTGGCCCCGGCCTACGACCATGCCGAGATGACGGGTGTGGCCGCCGCGCACGTCGCCTACGACCTGGTGTCGCTGCTCGCCCTCGGCCCCGACGAAGCCTGATGAGCGCACGCAACGGTGGTGACGTCGTCGTCGAAACCCTGACGGCACTGGGCGTCTCGCACGTCTTCGGCATTCCCGGGCAGAACGCGCTGGGTCTGTTCGACGCGATCCGCCGCAGCAAGCTGACCTTCATCAGTTCGCGGGTGGAGAACAACTCGGCGTTCGGCGCCGACGGCTACAGCCGCGCCACGGGCGACGTCGGCGTGCTGTTCCTGTCCACCGGGCCCGGTGCGCTCACCGCGCTCGGCGCCCTGCAGGAGGCCCACGCCACCGGGGTTCCGGTGCTGGTGATCGCCAGCCAGGTGCCCCGGGCCGGCATGGGCCTGCGGCGCGGCATGCTGCACCAACTCGACGACCAGAAGGCCAGCGCCGCCAACGTCACCAAGAGCACGGCCGTGGCCCGCGACGCCGCGGCGATCCCGAGCCTCATCGCCGACGCCTACGAACTGGCGTTGTCGGCGCCGGCAGGCCCGGTGTGGGTCGAGATCCCGCAGGACGTGCTGACCGAGCCCACGTCGGTGCCGCCCGTGTCCACGCTCACGGTGCACCCCACCTACCGGTCCCCGCGGCCCGAACTCGTCGACGCCGCAGCGGATCTGCTCAACGGTGCGCGGCGGCCCGTCATTCTCGCCGGCGGCGGTGTACGGCGCTCCCCCGGTGGGCCGGCCGCGCTGGTGGAGTTCGCCGAGGCCCTCGGCGCCCCGGTGGTGTCGACGGTCGGGGGCAAGGGCGCCATCGCATTCGACCATCCGCTGTCGGCGGCATCGTGGATCGAGGACCGTCACACCACCGCGCTGCTCGAAGACGCCGACGTGCTGGTGGCGGTCGGCACCGCCATGGGCGAGGTCACCAGCAACTACTTCACGTTCGCGCCGCGCGGACAGCTCATCCATATCGACGCCGAAGCCCGTGTGTTGCAGGCCAATCACCCGGCGCTGGCGATGCACGCCGACGCCGCACAGGCGCTGAACGCTCTGACGCCGCGCGTACACCCGCGTGACGATGCCGAGGGCGCGCGCACCGCGGCGGCCCTGCGAAAAGCCGTGCAGGACCGCCTCTCCGCACAGGATCTGGGTACCGAGCAGAAGCTGATGCGCGACCTGCGGACCGCCGTGCCCGCGAGCACGCACACATTCTGGGACATGACCATCGCCGGCTACTGGGCGTGGTCGGCCTGGGATCCGCAGCAGGGTGAATTCCATTCCGCCCAGGGTGCAGGCGGTCTCGGCTTCGCGTTTCCGGCCGCGCTGGCCGCCGCGATCGCGACGGGTCGACGCACGTTCGCGGTGTCCGGCGACGGCGGCGCGATGTACTCGATCGCCGAACTCGCCACCGCGCGCCAGCACGACGCCGACATCACGTGGCTCGTCGTCGACGACGGCGGCTACGGAATCCTGCGCGAGTACATGACCGCGGAGTTCGGCGCCGCGACCGCCACCGAACTGGCCCGGCCCGACTTCGCGCGCCTGGCAGAAAGTTTCGGCATTCCTGCACACACCGCGACCATCGACGACGTCGGTGACCTGGTCGCGGCCTCATTCGAACACGACGGACCGACAGTCATCGTCCTGCCCGCCGTCCTGCAGATGTTCGCCCCCACCCACCTCCCACCTAAGGAATGACATCGTGGGCAAACCGCTCGATATCGCCATCGTCGCCGTCTACCTGATCGCCATGCTGGCGTTCGGTTTCTGGGGCAAGACCCGCACCAAGGATTCGGCCGACTTCCTGGTGGCCGGACGCCGTCTCGGCCCGACCCTCTACACCGGCACCATGGCCGCGGTGGTGCTCGGCGGCGCCTCGACCGTCGGCGGCGTGGGCCTGGGCTACAAGTGGGGCCTGTCCGGCATGTGGCTGGTGGTCGCGATCGCCGTCGGCCTGCTGGCGCTGAGCCTGCTGTTCGCCGGGCGCATCCAGCGCCTGAAGGTGTACACGGTCGCGCAGATGCTGAGCCTGCGCTACGGCGTGGACGCCACCTCGGCCTCGGGCGTGGTGATGGTCACCTACACGCTGATGCTGTCGGTCACCTCCACGATCGCCTACGCGACGGTGTTCAACGTCCTGTTCGGCACGGGCCGAACGGTTTCCGTGCTCATCGGCGGTGCCGTGGTCATGCTGTACTCGTCGATCGGCGGCATGTGGTCGATCACGCTCACCGACATGGTGCAGTTCATCCTCAAGACCATCGGCGTGTTCTTCCTGCTGTTGCCGTTCACGTGGAACCGGGCCGGCGGCCTCGACGGCATCCGCGAACGCGCAGGCGACGCGGTGTTCAGCCTCACCGCGATCGGCACCGAGACCATCATCACGTTCTTCGTGGTCTACAGCTTCGGAATGCTGATCGGGCAGGACATCTGGCAACGCGTGTTCACCGCACGCTCACCGCAGGTCGCCAAGTGGGGCGGCACCACCGCGGCCCTGTACTGCGTGGCCTACGGCGTGGCGGGCGCGTTGATCGGTGCGGCCGCGTCGACCTTCCTTCCCGACGTGGAGGCCAAGGACGACGTCTACGCCCAGATCGCCGAATCGATTCTGCCCGTGGGCATCAGCGGCCTGGTGCTGGCCGCCGCGGTCGCGGCGATGATGTCGACGGCCTCGGGCGCGCTGATCGCCACCGCGACCGTCGCGCGCACCGACGTCCGGCCGCTGCTGTTGCGCCTCGTCGGCCGCCGCACCGAAACCGTCACCGACGACCCGAGTCTGGAGGTCCATGCCGACCGCCGCTACGTGGTGGTGCTGGGCATCGTCGTCATCGTCATCGCGGCCCTGCTCAACGACGTGGTCGGCGCCCTGACCATCGCCTACGACATTCTGGTCGGCGGCCTGCTGGTGCCGATCCTCGGCGGGTTCGTGTGGAAACGCGCGACCGGTGCCGGTGCGCTCGTCGCGATGGGTGTGGGCACCGTGGTGACACTGGGCACCATGGCCATCGTCGGCGATGTGCTGGCCAACGACCCGATCTACTGGGGTCTGGCGACCAGCCTGGTGGCCTACGTGGCGGTGAGCCTCGCGACCACCCGCACGCCCGCACCGGTGTTGCAGGTGTGGAACGACCGCCTGGCCGGTCGCGACCAGACCGCTACTGCCGGCGAGATTCCCACGGCCACGTCATGAGTGCCCACACGACCAGCACCAGTGCGCTCGCGGTCAGCACGTACACCGGCCACGGGCCCATCACGTCGAGCAGTGATGCGGTCGCGGGTTTGGCGTTGAGGAAGCCGTAGTTGGTGCCCGCGATGCCGTTGAACGCCATGGTGACCGCGGTCCACGTCGCGGTCACCACCACGGCGAAGCGGTAACTGCGCCACGTGGGGCGCATGCCACGTCCCCAGCACAGGTAGATCGCAGCCCACACCACCAGCAGGTGGATCGACCAGAACGCCAGGAATTCGTGGTGGGGGAAATCCGGGCTCTTGAGCACGGGGGAGATCAGCGCCTGCGCGCTGAGTGTCAGGCCCCAGTAGTAGGTCAGCTCGAACGCCCACTGCCGCTGCGACCAGAACGCGTACGCCCCGGCGACCGTGGCCAGGTCGGTCAGGCGCAGCGGCACCGACCGTTGCAGCGTCGGCGGGATCCACGTGTAGACCAGCATCGCGACGTAGATCGCGGCGGTCACCCCGCCGAGGACCCGCCCCAGCACCCGCGCCTGGCGCTCGGTCTGCCTGCGCCCCAGCCACACGAGCACCACGGCCACGATCACGAACACGGCGATCGCCGACCAGTACGACGGCCCGTAGGCCGTGAACTGCCGCTGCGCCGCGTTCATCTCGTCAGCTCATCGCAGTGTCATCGCTGTGTCATCGCAGTGTCACTGCGCCTGGCTCACCGACGACATGTGGAAATCGGGGATGCGCAGGGTGGGCATCGCAGACCTGGTCGCCCAGTCGCCCCACTCGCGTGGCAGTGTGCGCTCGCTGATGCCCGCCTCGCTCGCGCGCCGCAACAGATCCAGCGGGCTCTCGTTGAAGCGGAAGTTGTTGACCGCCGCGGTGACCTCACCGTCCTCGATGAGATACACCCCGTCACGCGTGAGACCCGTCAACAACAGCACGGTCGGATCCACCACGCGGATGTACCACAGCGTGGTCAGCAGCAGACCGCGTTCGGTGGCCGCGATCATGTCGGCCAGTTCGGTTGTGCCACCGGTCATCAGCAGGTTGTCGGCGGGTGCGGTGACCGGCGCGTTGTACTCGGCGGCAACCGCGCGCGGGTAGGCCAGCGCGTTGATCACGCCGTCTTTGATCCAGTCGACGCGGCCGATGTCCATTCCGTTGTCGAAAATCGACACGCGCTCCGACGAACTGGGCACCGCGACGAACGGTTGGCACTCAAGGGATTCCGCGAAAGGATCGGAGTACAGCGTGAGCGGGAGATCGGTGAGCTTCTCCCCCACGCGGGTTCCGCCGGGCGCCGACAGCGCGGTACGTCCCTCGTGCGCGCCGCGGCCGTCCATGGTCCAGGTCAGGTAGATCATCATGTCGGCCACGGTCGACGGCGGCATGATGGTCTCGTAGCGTCCGGCGGGCAGTTCCACGGTGCGTTCGGCCCACCCCAGCCGCAGCGAAAGATCGTCGAGCAGCGAATCAACCTGCACATCAAGGAAATCCGCGGTGCTCACGCCGGCCCACGCGCTGGCGCCGTTGCGCTTGGCGTTGATCTCCACCGAGCCGGTCGGCTGGGTGTAGCGCCGCCGCAGCCCGGTCGACGTGGCCACGAACGTCGTCTCCAGCACGTGACGGGCGTACCCGTACAACTGGTCGGTACCACGGAACGCCTTGGCGAGGTCCGGGGCGATACCGGTGAACACCTGCGCGCCGGTGCCGGGAACCGGTGCGTCCCAGTCGGCAGGCCCATCGTCGGCGGGCAGCGGCGGCGCGGCGTCGCGGGCCTCGGGCGCGTCGAGGGCCGCGCGCTGCGCGGCGGCCACGAGGTCGGGGATCACGGCCGGGTCGACGTCGCTGGTGCGCATCGATCCGACGTGGGCCTTGCTCCCGCGCCGCACGATCGAGATGACGGTCGTGTTCCGGCTGACGGTTTCACCGTTGGTGGTCATCGAGTTGTTCGCCCAGCGCAGTGACGCGTCGGCGCGGTCGGTGACCACCACGATGGTCTCCGTGCCGGAATCGGCTGCGCCGAGGGCGATGTCGACGACCTGCTGTGCGCCGATCATCGTCCGGCCTCCGTTCGGGTGTTGAGCACGTTGACGCCGCGGAACAGCGCGCTCGGGCAGCCGTGGCTGACCGGCGCGACCTGCCCCGGCTGGGCCTTGCCGCAGTTGAAGGCCCCACCGAGACGCCATGTCGACGGTCCGCCCACAGCTTCCATCGAACCCCAGAAGTCGGTGGTGGTGGCCTGGTAGGCGACGTCACGCACCTGGCCGTCGAGCCTGCCATTGCGGATGCGGTAGAACCGCTGCCCGGTGAACTGGAAGTTGTAGCGCTGCATGTCGATCGACCAGCTCTTGTCGCCGACGATGTAGAGACCGTCGGACACGCGTGCGATCAGGTCGTCGGTGCGCACGTCCTCGGCCGCGGGCTGCAGCGACACGTTGGCCATGCGCTGGATCGGCACGTGGTGCGGCGAGTCGGCATACGAGCAGCCGTTGGACCGCGTCTCCCCCAGGCGCGGCGCGAACACCCGGTCGAGTTGATAGCCGACGAAGACGCCGTCGCGCACCAGGTCCCAGCTCTGCGAGCGCACACCCTCGTCGTCGAATCCGACTGTCGCCAGGCCGTGTTCGACCGTGCGGTCGGCGGTCACGTTCATCACCTCGGAGCCGTAGCGCATGGTGCCGAGTTTGTCCGGGGTCGCAAACGACGTTCCGGCATAGGCGGCCTCGTAGCCGATGGCACGGTCGTATTCGGTGGCGTGGCCGATGGATTCGTGGATGGTGAGCCACAGGTTGGTCGGGTCGATCACCAGGTCCGTCGGCCCCGCGACGACCGACGGGGCCTTGGTCTTCTCGGCGAGCAGCGTCGGCAACTCGGCCAGCTCCCCGGCCCAGTCCCAGACGTCGGCGTCGGTCACGGCCTCCCAGCCGCGGCCCATGGGCGGGGCCAGCGCGCGCATGGTTTCGAACGACCCGGCGGCCGAGTCGACCGCGACGGCCTCCAGCGTCGGCTGCACCCGTACGCGCTGCTGGGTGATCGACGAGCCGAACGTGTCGGCATAGAACGTCTGCTCCTTGACGGCGTGCACGGCCGCTGACACATGGTCGACGCCGTCAGCTGCCAGGAGCCGCCCGGAGTAGTCGTCGAGCACGGCGATCTTGTCGGCCGCCGACACGCCGAACGGGTCCACGCGATAGTTCGACACCCACGTCGCGTCGCGGTAGACGGGCTCGGGGGCAAGTTCGATGCGTTCGCCGTTGAGCGGTGCGAGGGCCGTCGCGACCGCCACGGCGCGGCGTGCGGTCTCGGCGGCGACGTCCTGGTCGAGTTCGGCGTTGGAGGCGAAACCCCACGTGCCGTCCACGATCACCCGCACCGCCAGCCCGATCTCGCGGTCGTAAACCGAGGTCTCCAGCTCACCGTCGCGCAGCTGGATGATCTCGGTGGTGATGCGGTGTATCCGCAGATCCGCGTAACTGGCGCCGGCGGCGACCGCGGCCGAGAGCGCCGCGTCCGCCAACTCGTGGCGTGGCAGACCGAGGAAGTCGGCGTCCACTTGTCGCTGAGCTGTCACGGTTCCCCACGGTAGCGGCGCGCGGCGCCGTACACCCCGTCAAGGGAGCGGGTGTCGCGCGGTCAGGCCGCGCCCGCGGCCTGCACGACTGTCGCTGAGCCGCCGGTCACCTGCCGGGCGGCGAAGTCCGCGGCCTGCACCGCCATGCCGTTGGACTTGTAGGAGCTGTGCGCGGCGCGGTCCAAACCACCGGGGAAGCACACCGGATCACCCGTGGCGCACAGCTGCATCGTCTTGGGGACGTAGGACTGCCCGATCGTGATGGGCGGCGCGTTGCGGTCGGCCAGGTTCACCACCCAGTCCTTCGGCGTGCCGAACAGCACCACCGCGGCGACGTGCGATGCGGTCGCCGCCGGCATCGGACCGTTGATGCCCGCGGGCAGTGTGTAACCGGCGGGCAGGCTGCTGGTGGTGGTGTAGCCCGCGACCGCGGCGCCCTGCGAGTAACCGCCCAGCACGATGTCGGTGGTCGGGCACTGTGCGGCCACAGTCTGGATCCGGTTGCTGGCGTCGGCGATCCCGGCCGCGGCCTGCGCGAAGTCCAGCGACGCCGGGTAGTTCACGGCGTACACGTCGACGCTTTTGCCGGGCAACCGGTCCTTGAGCGCATCGACGAAAGCCTGTCCGGTCGCGCCGATCCCGGGTGCCTCGAACGTGCCGCGGGCGAACACCACCTCGACGTCGGCGCACGCGTTGTCCGCGGCGCTCGCGGTCGCGGCAGGCCCGGCCAGCATGCCGAACCCCGTCGCGGCCAGGGCCAGGGCCGGGAAGACCGCCGCACGTGCCACCTTGGTGATGACGTTCGCCCCGCCCGCTCGCTTCGATGCGCTCATGTCTTCGGCCCCTCTGTCTCGTTTGCCCTCGCCTCGTCGCGGGTGGCTGCTACTTGCATCAATGACCGCCGGACGGATCAGATTCCGCCAAGATCAAGTGATGTACGCCACGTGAGCAAATGTGTGGGTGCGGGATTGCTGAGCGGGATCGAGGCGTTGGTGAAGGGTTCGCTCGCGCGTGCCGCCGTCGCGGTTGCCGACGCCCAACCGCTTTAATGAGCCGATGGCCACCCCGCGTGTCCGGACGACCGCCCTGGCGTACGCGCTCGTCGCACCCAGCCTGTTCGGCGTCGTCGCCTTCCTGCTGCTGCCCATGCTGGTGGTGGTGTGGCTGAGCCTGCACCGCTGGGATCTGCTGGGGCCGATCGAGTTTGTGGGCCTGGCCAACTGGACCTCGGTGCTCACCGACGCGGCCTTCGGCAAGTCCCTGGTGGTCACGCTGCTGTTCATGGTCCTGGTGGTGCCGACGCAGACGGTGCTGGGCCTCGTCGCGGCGACCATGCTGGCGCGCGGCCTGCCCGGCACCGGGTTCTTCCGCACGGTCTACGTGCTGCCGTGGATCTGCGCGCCGCTGGCGATCGCGGTGCTGTGGCGCTGGATCCTCGCCCCGACCGACGGCGCGCTCAGCACAGTGCTGGGCACCCGCATCGAGTGGCTCACCGATCCTTCCCTGGCGTTACCGGTCGTCTCGGCCGTGGTGGTGTGGACCAACGTCGGCTACGTGACGCTGTTCTTCCTGGCCGGCATCCTCAACATCCCCGCGGACCTGCACAACGCGGCACGCACCGACGGCGCCGACGCGTGGCAGCGGTTCCGCCACATCACCCTGCCCATGCTGCGACCGACCATGTTCTTCGTGCTGGTCACCGGGATCGTCAGCGCCGCACAGGTATTCGACACGGTGTACGCGCTCACCGCAGGCGGGCCGCAGGGCCGCACCGACCTGATCGCGCACCGCATCTACGTCGAGGCGTTCGGCGCCGCGGCCGTGGGACGCGCCGCGGTCATGGCGTTGGTGCTGTTCGTGCTGCTGGTCGGCGTCACGGTCGTCCAGCATCTCTACTTCCGCCGCAGGATCAGCTATGACCTCACCTGAGCGCGTGGCGTCCAACGCCGTGATCTACGCGGGCCTGCTGCTGGGCGCGGTGATCACGCTGCTGCCGTTCGGCCTGGGCCTGCTCACGTCGTTCACGTCGGCGCAGCAGTTCGTCACCGAATCGCCGCTCTCGCTGCCCCGGCCGCCGACACTGGCCAACTACCTCGGCTTGGCCGACGCCGGGTTCGGCCGCGCGATCGCGGTCACGGCGCTGATGACCGCGGTGATCCTGCTGGGACAACTGGTGTTCTCGGTGCTCGCCGCGTATGCGTTTGCCCGCCTGGAGTTCCCGGGCCGCGACGTGTTGTTCTGGGTGTACCTCGCGACGCTGATGGTGCCCGCGACCGTGACCGTGGTGCCGCTGTATCTGATCATGGCCGAGGCGGGCCTGCGGAACACGTTCTGGGCGTTGGTGCTGCCGTTCGTGTTCGGCTCGCCGTACGCGATCTTCCTGCTGCGCGAGTATTTTCGCGGGATCCCCGGCGACCTGATCAACGCGGCCCGCCTCGACGGGGCCAACACCCTCGACATCATCACGCACGTCGTGGTCCCCGCCAGTCGGCCGATCCTGGTGACGCTCGCGATGATCACGGTGGTGAGCCAGTGGAACAACTTCCTGTGGCCCCTGGTGATCAGCAGCGGTGACACGTGGCGTGTGCTGACGGTGGCGACCGCGGGCCTGCAGACGCAGTACAACGCGCAGTGGACGCTGGTTATGGCGGCGACGACCGTGGCGATCGTTCCGCTGATCGTGGTGTTCGCGACGCTGTCGCGCCATATCGTCCGCTCGATCGTGGTGACGGGGATCAAATGAGCACCGAGATCGACGTTTTCGTCGTCAGAGTCCGCGCGCAACGACATCTGCGTCGCTCTCGGGGCAGCTCCGGCGGCAGGGGGCGGGCATGAGGCGCTCGACGCTGCTGGCCGGCGGACTCGCCGTCACGATGGCGGTGCTGCTGGTGATCGCGATGCTCATGGGCCGCACGACCGAGCCGGCGGGCAAGACCGTGGTGACGGTACGGCTGTGGGACCCGCAGGTCGCGGCGGCCTACCGCGAATCGTTCGACGCGTTCAGCGCCGAGCATCCCGGCATCGAGGTCCGCGTCAACACCGTGGCGTACGCGAGCTACTTCGACAGCCTGCGCACCGACGTCGCCGGCGGCAGCGCCGACGACATCTTCTGGATCTCCAACGGATACTTCGCCGGATACGCCGACAACGGGCACCTGCTCGACATCGCGGATCTCCTGGGGCCCGACGCCGCCACCGCGTGGGAACCGTCCGTCGTCGAGCAGTTCACCCGCAACGGGACCCTGTGGGGCGTACCGCAACTCACCGATGCGGGCATCGCGGTGTACTACAACGCGGAGCTGCTGGAAAAGGCCGGGGTGTCCCCCGCCGACCTCTCGACGCTGCGTTGGTCGAACGGCCCCGACGACACCCTGCGGCCGCTGCTGGCGCGCCTGACGGTGGAGGAGTCGGGCCGCACGCGGCAGTGGGGTTACAACGCCGCCAACGATCTTCAGGGCATCTACCTCAACTTCATCGGATCCGCGGGCGGCACGTTTTCGGAAGGTGACCGGTTCACGTTCGACAACCCCCAGGCCGTCGAGGCGTTCGAATACCTGGTGCGCCTGATCAACACCGATCGCGTCGCGCCCCCGGCCTCGGACACCAACGACAACGGCGACTTCTCGCGCAACGCGTTCCTCGCCGGGCGCATGGCGCTGTTCCAGTCCGGCACGTACAACCTGGCCGCGATCGCCGATCAGGCCCCGTTCCCGTGGGGTGTGGCGATGCTGCCGATCGGGCCGAAGGGCCGCGTGAGCGTCACCAACGGCATCGCCGCGGCGGGCAATGCGGCGACCCGGCATCCCGAGGCCGTGCGGAAGGTATTGGCGTGGATGGGCAGCAGGCGCGGCAACGAGTTCGTCGGGCGGCGCGGCGCGGCGATCCCCGCGGTGCTGGCCGCGCAGCCCGTCTATCACGAGTACTGGGCGTCGCGCGGTGTGGACGTCAGCCCGTTCTTCCGGGTGCTGCAGGGCCCGCGGATCGCCGCGCCCGGCGGCGCCGGTTTCCCGGCCGGATTCGAGGCGCTCACACCGTACTTCGCGGAGATGTTCCTCGGGCGCCGCGATGTCGCGGGCACACTCGCCGAGGCGCAGAGGGCCGCCAACGCGGCGGCCTCGCGGTGATGACGCGTGTGAACTAGCTACGCCGCCGGGGCAGGCTCGTGCCCAGCACCGTCAACTCCAGGGCCAGCGCGGTGCCGCACACCACGGCGAGCACCGCGAACGCCACCCAGTCGAGTCTCCTGGGTTTCGACTCGGCGGCCGAGAACTGCCCGGTGCCACCGCGTGCGGTGATCGCATCGCCCATCTCGTCGCCGCGGCGCAGCGCGACCGTCACCGCGGCCGCGATGAGGTCGACGACGCCCGAGACCCGTTGGCGGTGCCGCGCACGGAAGGTGTCGGGCCGCTCTCTGGGCCGCAGTCGCCGCGCGGCATACAGCGTGCGGAACTCGTCGATCAGCATCGGGAACGCGCGCAGCGCCAGCGCGATCGTCACGGCCCAGTCGTGCACCGGGATCCGGAACACCCCGAGCGGGCGGCCGAGTGTGGCGACCGCGGGCGCGATGTCGGCGACGTTGGTCGTCCAGGACACCAGCGCGCCCAGACCCAGCAGCACGATCGACAGTGCGGTGATGCGCAGGAAGTTCAACAGCCCGCCGAGCCCGATCGTCATCGAACCGACGTCGAACTCGGGGCTGCCGCCGGCGAACGTCGCGGTGAGCGCCCCGAACGCGACCAGCAGCCACATCCACCACGGAATGGTCGGCACCACACCGCGCGGGATGCGCGCCAACCGGGCCACGACAAGCACGAGAACAGCGGTGAAACCGATGGGCACCCAGCCGGGATAGAACGTCAGCATGATGCCGATCACGGCGACCGACAGCAGTTTGGTACCCGCCCACAGTTGATGGATGACGCTGTCGCCGGGAACCGGGCGCAGCAGGACCACCGGCTTACGCTGGCCGCCGGGCGCGCTCATCGGGCGTCTCCTGCCGTCGTCGGCGCGGTGGCGAGTTGCCCGTCGCGCAGGTGCAGAGTGCGCGGGCACAGCCCTTCGAGCCCCGTGAAGTCGTGCGAGATGACCACGACGGTCATGCCGTTGTTGCGACGCAGATCCTCCAGCAGCCGCAACAACCCGCGCGCGCTGGCCGCGTCGAGGCCGGCAAGCGGCTCGTCGAGGATGAGCGCGCGCGGTGAGCGGGCCAGCAGGCCGGCGAGCACCACGCGGCGCATCTGACCGCCGGAGAGCTGATCGATACGGCGCTCCCCCAGCGTCGGGTCCAGGCCCACCGTCGCCAGCGCGGCGTTCACACGGTCACGGTCCTTGGCCGAGAACCCGGCCGCCGAGGCGATCTCACGCGCGACGCTGCTGCGCATCAACTGCAGCCGCGCGGCCTGGAACGACAACGCCACCGCGCCGACCTGTTCGGACACCGGCGCGCCGTCGAGCAGGCACGCGCCGTAGGTCGGCACCGTCAGGCCCGCCATGATCCACGCCAGCGTGGACTTGCCGGACCCGTTGAGGCCGTGGATGAGCACGCCGTCACCTTCGTTGACGGTAAACGTGACATCGCGCAACGCGGTTTTCGCCCATGGGGTTCCGTTGGCGTACTCGTGGCCGACGCCGGTCAGCTCGAGCACGGGCACCCCGGGTTCGTGGCCGGCCATGGACCCGGTGTGCACCGACGAGGTCTCGACCATGTCGGTGCTGTCGGCCGCACCGCCGTCGCCGTCGAGCGCCACGGTGCGGTCTGCGATCTCGGCCTCGCTGTTGTAGTGCGTGATGTGCACCAGCGACATGCGGTGGCGTTTGGTCAGCCCGGACACCACGTTCATGAGCGTCTCGCGACCCTGCTGGTCGACCATGCTGGTGATCTCGTCGGCGATCAACATCGAGGGTTCGCGTGCCAGCGCGGCCGCGACCGCGAGGCGTTGCAGTTCCCCTCCTGACAGTCCGCCCGTGTCGCGTTCGGCCATACCGTCGAGGCCCACCTCGGACAGCAGCCGGTCGACGTCGGTGGCGGTTCCGGGCGGCAGGCCCCACACGACGTCGTCGGCCACGCGGGTGCCCAGCACCTGGCTCTCGGGGTGCTGCATGACCACCGCGGTGCCGCCCATGCGGCCCAGGCCGACCGCACCCGCGCGCTCGACCGAACCCGAGGTCGGTTCGCGGCCGGCGAGCACGAGCATCAGCGTGGTCTTGCCCGATCCGTTGGGCCCGGTGACCGCGACGTGCTCGCCCACCCGCAGATCCATCGTCACGGGCCCGAGCGCGTCGTGGTCGGCGCCGGGATAGCGGAAGCGCACGTCGGTCAGCTGTGCGGGTACCGGTCCGATCGGGCCGTGCTCGGGCGGGCTGTCGAGTTTGTGGACATCGGGCACGCCGAGCAGCCGGCCCAGCACGCGCGACAGCGCCCACCAGCCGACCATCGTGACCATCGTGATGCTGGAGATGCCCATGAGCAGCATCAGCACGGGCCAGTAGTGCAACAGCGTCGCGAACATGGTCTTGAGCGGTTCGGCGGCGCCTTCGAGCACGGGGACGCGCGCGAACACGGCGGCCAGGCCGTCGATGTTGGCGGTCAGGGTGTCGAACATGAGGTTGCGCAGCCGCGACAACACCAGCAGCGCGACGACGATCATGGCGCCGAACAGCGCGCCTGCCACGATCGCGGCGGCGAACACCGTGGGCGTACCCCGGCCGCGGCGTTTGACGATGCCGGTCAGGCCGCCGATGTAGGCGCAGTTGAACACCGTCATCATGCCGCCGAGCCCCGCGATGAGGAACGCGATGACCCCGGCCGCGACGGTTGCCGCGAGCAGCACGCGCAACCGGTACCGGTAGGCCAACAGGCCCATCGGTACCGTCCCCAGCACCGACAGACCCGCGGCGAAGGGCACGACGACCGCGATGATCGCGGTGGCCGCACACAGCGCGGCCATCACCGAAGCCTGCGCGAGTTCGCCGGGGGTCAGTCCGCGTCGAGGCGCTCTGGCCGGTCGGTTCGCGGTCATTTCTCGATTCTGCCAGCCAAGCTGTGAGGTCCCCCTTTGCCCGTGTGTGACGGGCCCCACGAAACTTGGATTGCATAGTAAACCTATGTAAGGTGGTGGCATGTCAGCGCCAAGCGTCGAGAATGTCCCGGTGACCTACGAAACCGAACTCGGCGCGGATCTGCTGGCAGTCGTCGCCCGCCTCAACCGGCTGGCGACGCAGCGCACGCGGCTCCCGCTGCCGTACGCGCAGGCCCGGCTGTTGTCCACCATCGAGGATCAAGGCGAAGCCCGCATATCGGACCTCGCCCTGCTCGATCACTGTTCACAGCCGACCATGACCACGCAGGTACGCCGCCTGGAAGAAGCCGGGCTGGTGTCGCGGACCGCCGATCCAGGCGATGCCCGCGCGGTGCTCATCCGCATCACCGAAGAGGGACGCAAGACCCTCGCCCAGGCCAGGGCCGATCGCGCCGCCGCGATCAACCCACGATTGGAACGCCTCAGCGTCGAGGATCGCCAGACCCTCGTGGACGCTGTGGAAGTCATCCGCAAACTCCTGGCCGACGTCGCGGAGCACCCCCTGCCCGAAGAAAACTGAGTTAGGAGTTCTCGCCCTATGTGGCGCCAACCCAAAGCTGTTTGGGCCGTTGCCTTCGCGTCCGTCGTTGCCTTCATGGGCATCGGGCTCGTCGACCCGATCCTCAAACCCATCGCCGACAACCTCGACGCGACACCCTCGCAGGTGTCGCTGTTGTTCACCAGCTACATGGCCGTGATGGGTGTCGCGATGCTGATCACCGGCGTGGTGTCCAGCCGCATCGGACCCAAGCGAACCCTGCTGGTCGGCCTGGTGATCATCATCGCCGGCGCCGGCCTGGCCGGCATGAGCGACAGCGTGATGGAGATCGTGGGCTGGCGCGCGCTGTGGGGGCTGGGCAACGCCCTGTTCATCGCGACCGCGCTCGCGACCATCGTGAACTCCGCGAAAGGTTCTGTCGCACAAGCAATCATTCTCTACGAGGCGGCCCTGGGCCTCGGCATCGCGGTGGGCCCGCTGGTGGGCGGTGTGCTCGGATCGATCTCGTGGCGCGGACCGTTCTTCGGCGTCTCGGCGCTCATGGCGCTCGCGCTCGTCGTCACCGCGTTCCTGCTGCCGGAGACCCCGCGCCCGCAGCACGCCACGAGCCTGGCCGACCCGTTCCGCGCACTGCGTCACCGCGGCCTGTTCGGTGTCGGTCTGACCGCACTGCTGTACAACTTCGGCTTCTTCACGCTGCTGGCGTTCACGCCGTTCCCGCTCGACATGACCGCCCACCAGATCGGGCTGATCTTCTTCGGCTGGGGTGTCGCACTGGCGTTCACGTCAGTGGTGGTCGCGCCGCGTCTGCAGCACCGCTTCGGAACGCTGCCCACGCTGCTGGTGAACCTCGCGGTGATGTCGGCGACGCTCGTGGTGATGGCGCTCGGCACCGACAACAAGGCCGTGCTCGCGGCGTCGGTCGTGGTGGCCGGTCTGTGGTGCGGCATCAACAACACGCTCATCACCGAGACGGTCATGAAGGCCGCGCCCGTCGAGCGCGGTGTGGCGTCGGCCGCCTACAGCTTCATGCGGTTCTGCGGCGCCGCCGTCGCGCCGTGGCTGGCCGGGGTGCTCGGCGAGGAGATCAGCGTGCACCTGCCGTACTGGGTGGGCGCGGCCGCCGTCGCCGCCGGCGCCGCTGTGCTCTTCGCGGTCCGGTCCCACCTTGCCGGTGTCGACGCCGAGGAGAGCGAACTCGACGAACTCACCGACGAGGCGACCGCGGTGACCGTCGGCAACGACTGATCTTCCCGCGCGCATCAGGTGGTGACGGTGCCGATCAAGGTGCCGACGACGTAGGTCGCGGCGATCGCGACGCCGCCGAACGCCAACTGCCGCAGCGCCGCGAAGGACACGCGCTTGCGCGTGAACCGTGCCGCCACCCCGCCGGCGATCAGCAGACCCACCCCGCCGCACGCCAAGCCGCCCCACAGCGACTCGAAGCCCAGCAGGTACGGGATCAGCGGGATGATCGCGCCGACCGCGAACATCACGAACGACGACACGGCCGCGATGACCGGCGACGGTTTCTCGCGGGGGTCGACGCCGAGCTCCTGCACCAGATGGAAGTTCAGCGCGCGCGACTCGTCGCGGTGGATCTCCTCCGTGGCCTTCTCGGCGGTGTCCGCGCTCATGCCCATCTCCATGAGCATCCCGACGAGTTCGTCGCGTTCGGCCTGCGGATGCCGCCTGAACGAGCGGCGCTCGACCTTCACCTCGGAGTCGATCTGCTCGTTGGCCGTCGTGACCGAGGTGTACTCCCCCAGCGCCATCGAGAACGCGCCGGCCAACAGGCCCGCCACACCGCTGAGCACGACGGTTTGCGCGTTGGCGCTCGCGGCCACACCCGCGATGAGTGCGGTGTTGCTCACCAGACCGTCCATCGCGCCGAACGTCGCCGCGCGCAGCCACCCGCCCGACACGTCGGAATGCGTGTGGTCGATGTCGTGCGGCAGTCCCGACGGCGATGTGCGCGGGGATGGATCGCTCATGACGCAGATTCAACGCCAGACCTCGCGGACAGATCCAGTGAGGTTCACCTGCGTTTGTTCGCTGACGCGATAACGTCGGGTATGACCACCACCGCCGAACATCTGCGCAACGCACTCGACGGGCGCTGGCGCGACGTCAAGAACGCCATGCGGGAGAACCTGTCCAACGAGGTCTTCCGGCCCCACTACACCCCCAACACCGCGATCGCCCGCGCGAAGGTCGCCGAGCAACTCAAGATCATGGCCGCGGCGGGTGCGGCCGAAGACGGGTTCCGCAAGGAGCACGGCGGCAACGGCAACGTCGGAGCGGCCATCGCCCAGATCGAGATGCTCGCCATGAGCGATCTGTCGCTGATGGTCAAGGCCGGTGTGCAGTGGGGCCTGTTCGGCGGGGCCATCGAGAACCTGGGCACCGAGCGCCACCACCAGGCCTACGTGCGCCGCATCATCGACCTGGACCTGCTGGGCTGTTTCGCGATGACCGAGACCGGCCACGGCAGCGACGTGCAGTCCATCGAGACCACGGCCACCTACGATCCGGCGACGCAGGAGTTCGTGATCCACTCGCCCACGCCGACCGCACGCAAGGACTACATCGGCGGTGCAGCCGAGACCGCCCGCGTGGCAGCGGTATTCGCGCAGTTGATCACCCCCGACGGCATGAACCACGGCGTGCACTGCCTGGTGGTGCCCATCCGCGACGACGAGGGCAACGACCTTCCCGGAGTGACCACGTCGGACTGTCACTACAAGGGCGGACTGCCCGGTGTGGACAACGGCCGCATCGTGTTCGACCACGTGCGCGTTCCGCGTGAGAACCTGCTGAACCGTTACGCCGACGTCTCACCCGAGGGGGTCTACTCCTCACCGATCGAGAACCCGGGCCGTCGGTTCTTCACGATGCTGGGCACGCTGATCCGGGGCCGCGTCACCGTGGGCGGCAGCGCGGCCGCCGCGGCCCGCGTCGCACTGGACATCGCGACGCGATATGCGTTGCAGCGCACGCAGTTCAGCGCACCGGACGACGAACATGAAGTCGTCATCATGGATTACCTGGTGCATCAGCGCCGCCTGCTGCCGTTGATCGCGAAATCCTATGCGCTGCAGTTCGCCCAGAACGAGCTGGTGGCCAAATGCCACGAGCTGCAGACCTCCGACGATCCCGACCCCGAGGAGCAGCGCGAGCTTGAGGCACGCGCGGCGGGCCTCAAGGCCGCCAACACCTGGCACGCCAGCACCGCCATCCAGGAGGCCCGTGAAGCCTGCGGCGGCGCAGGGTATCTGGCCGAGAACCGGCTGATCGCGCTGCGCGCCGACACCGACGTGTTCACCACGTTCGAGGGCGACAACCATGTGCTGACCCAGCTGGTCGCCAAGGAACTGCTCACCGCGTACGCCGACGACATCAAGGGCATGAGCCCGGTCGAGTGGGTGCGCTTCGCGGCCAACTTCGCCGGCGAGCGCGTGCTCAAACGCACTGCGGCGCAGACCATCATCCAGACCATCCTCGACACGCGCCAGGACAACGAGGAAGAGGGCAGCCTGTTCAACCGCGGCACCCAGATCAAGATGTTCGAGGACCGCGAGGAGTACATGGTGGCCTCGGTCGCCCGCAGGTTGCAGGGCAAGGCCAAGGAGATGTCGGCGTTCGACGCGTTCAACGCGGTGCAGGACCACGTGCTGCACGCCGCGCAGGCCCACATCGACCGGGTGATCCTCGAAGCGTTCGTCGCGGGCATCGACGCGTGCGAGGACGAGGCCGCGCGCGAGCTGCTGGCCGACGTGTGCGACCTCTACGCGCTGTCGGTCATCGAGGAGGACAAGGCCTGGTTCATCGAGCACCGGTTCCTGTCGACCGAGCGCGCCAAGGCCGTCACGCGCGGCATCAACGAGCGCTGCCGCACGCTGCGACCGCACGCCGAGACACTCATCGACGGGTTCGGCATCCCCGAACAGCTGCGCTACGCGGCCATGCTCGACCCCGAAGAGCTTCTCAACGGCTAGGCACGCTCACGGGGACGGAAGGGGATCGACGGCCACCAACCGGCCGTCGTCCCCGATCCGGAACCGCACCGTCGCGATCCCCGTCGGGGCCTCGGGGGTGTCCTCGCCCTGCTGCCACTGGTAGTTCACCGTGACGGTGTCCTCACCGTTGTTCACCACGTTGATGTAGGGCCGCGGCTCCGGCGTCGCGGTGCCCAGCGGTGTCTGCCGGTCGAAGAACAGCAACTGCCCGACGCTGTTGGGCTGTGGATCGGTCAGCCCCACCTGTACCCAGTGCAACCGGCAGTCGGTGGTGTGGCCGTCGCGCACCTGCACCCACTGCGAACCGCCGTGCGGCGCGGGCAGCTTGGCGATCTCCTGTGCCACCACCATGGGGTCGGGGCCGTCGGCCGCCGTGCACGTGTCCGGCGGTGGCGGCGGCGCCGACGACGGCCCCCATCCGCATCCCGCGGCCAGGAATCCGAGGGACACCACCACGACACTCAATCCGGGGCTCAACCTGGGCAACCGCATGGCGCCGAGCTTACGGGTGAGGCCCGACCGGCAGGGGCGGGCCCGCCGGGGACATCACGGCCGCACTATGTTGGTCCGGGACACAGTCATGATCGAAAGTGGCGCCGCCGATGAGGGCGACGCCACCTGACCGAGGAGACACAGATGGCCTGGTTCCTAGCCATGGAGGGCCCCGCCAACAAGGCCGTGCTGTACCAACTGCAGGAATCGGTCGACACCGACAAGCTCGCCGAAGAGATGGTCAGCGCTGCGACGATCGATCGCGCCGTCGCGGTCCCGGCGATCCTGCAGAACAACAAACAGCACGTGACCGTGTACGTCCGCCCCGCCGCGTGGGGCGTGTGGACCTTCTATCAGCTCAGCGACGAAGAGCGCCAGGCACTCGCCCAGGCCGCCAACCCGTTGGTGGAGGCGCTGGCGCAGGCCGCGCGACAGAACCAGGGCAAGAACCGCCCCCAGGCCTGATCCCGGTCGGCTCGTCTCAGCGCCGCGTCGCGCTCATGGTGAGCCGCACCACCCCGCGCAACGCCCACGGCGTGCGCTTCGCGACCGCCGCGACCGCGCGATCGGCGCGGCGCGTGGCGGTCCGCGCCGCGGGCGTCGGCTCGGCCGCCAGCAGCGCCTCGACAGATGCCGCGGGCGAACCACCACCTGCCCCGTCTCCGACCGCCAGCAGTTGCCACGTCCCCGGCACGCCCCGCAACTCGACGTTGCCGCGGTCGGCGAAGCTGGTCCCCGATCCGACCACGAGATCGCGCACCGTGCGCGACACCAGGATCTCCCCCGCCCGGGCCTGGCCGAGGATGCGCGCGGCGATGTGCACCGCGATACCCCCGATGTCGTCACCGAGCAGTTCGCACTCACCGGTGTGGATGGCCGCGCGGATCTGGATGCCCAGCGTCTCCGCGTCCGACCGCAGCGCCTCCGCGTAGCGGATGGCATGCGTCGGCCCCTCGAACGTGCTCAGGTGGCCGTCTCCGGTGCTCTTGACCACCACTCCGCCGAACCGGCCCGACAGTTCCTCGGTGACCTCACCGAACCGCTGCAGCACCGCACGCCACCGTTCGTCGCCGTTGGACGCGGCGTGCTGCGTGGACGCGACGATGTCGGTGAACAACACGGTGCGCAGCGCGCGGTGTGAGTTGTGCGGCGCCGCATGGTTTCCCGTGACAAACTCCTCGATCTCGGTGAGGACGCGGTCGGCTTCGGTGAACCACGGTGCATGGTCGACGCCGTCGACCTCGAGCCAGCGCGCGCCCGGGATGTGGTCTGCGAGGTAACGGCTGCACTGCACCGGAACGGCCGGATCGTCACGCGCGTGGATGACGAGCGTGGGCGCCGCGATCGTGGGCAGGATGGGCCGCACGTCGATCCGGAACGCGGCCTCGAACGTCGCGCGCGCCATACCCGGGCTCGCACACAGGCGCTCGAACATCCCCAGTTGGCGCATCGACCCCATCGACGGCATCGCGCACCGGACAGCCGCCCCGCTGCCCCACTGCCCGCGCACGGCCCTGGCCTGCTCCTGGAAATGGATCACCTGCTCGACCGTCGGCGCGTACTCGTCGCCCATCTCCGCGACGCTGCGCGCCCTGATGTCCACCGGGTCACCGTCGAGGTCCTCCCACCGGCAGCCGGCCATCGTCGCGAACGACCCGTACGCCACCAGAGTGCGCACACGCCCGGGCCGGTTGGCCGCGAACAGGATCGAGGCCGGACCCCCCTCGCTCATGGCGAGCACCACGGCGTCGTCGAAACCCACGGCATCCATGACCGCCTCGATCTCGGCCGCGCGGTCGTCGAGCGTGCGCACCTTCGGAACGGGATCGGACAGGCCGGTGCCTGCCTTGTCGAAGATCGCGACGCGACAGAACGAGGCGAGCTGATCGAAGAACGACTTGAACTCGGGCACGGTCCAGAACAATTCGACGTGGCCCACGAAGGGCCCCACGAACACAAGCGGGATCGGCCCGTCGCCGAAGAGCTGATACGCCAGGCTCAGGTCGCCGCACGAGGCGTACGACGTCTCCGCCACAGGTTCGAGCGTAATTGACGCGCGACGATCCCAATACCTACGGAATTCGTGGATGGGATCGCGGCGCTGGGAGCTGTTGCTCCCCCGGCTGGACTCGAACCAGCAACCCTTCGGTTAACAGCCGAATGCTCTGCCAATTGAGCTACAGGGGACTGCCTTTGCCTCGGATCACCTCCGCGGCCGAGCGTTGACTCTAGCGTACGGACCGCCCTCGCCGCCAATTGCCTCCGGGCGGGCGCGTCGGCACCGCGGTGAGGCAGGATGTAGACACAACTCTTCGTCTGGGAGGAACGCTGTGATCCGCTACGCCGCCGTGATCGCTGTCGGCTACGTACTGGGCGCCAAGGCCGGACGACGCCGCTACGAACAGATCGCCAGCACCTATCGCGCCGTGACGTCCAACCCGGCGACGAGGGCCGTGATCGACGCGGGCAGGCGCAAGATCGCCAGCCGCGTGTCACCGGACCCGCAGTTCGTGACGATGACTCCCATCGACGCAGAAACGTCGGTGCTCTCCGTGGAGGATCGCACCGACGCTTCGGCGAAGTCCAAGCGCGGCTGGTAGCCGCTCTGGTGGGTCCGGGCGCTAGCCGAGACCCTGGTTGATGGTCGTGCCGGGCAGCAGCGGGCCCGTGGTGAAACCGGGGTTGCCGCTGCCGGGCGCGCCGACCGTGACCGGGCCGATGCCGCCACCGACGGGCGTGCCGTTCGAGTAGGACAGGCACTTGCCGTCTTCCTTGTTGCCGAACCACGCGAGGCAGGCCGGGGCGGCGGTCACGTCGGCGTCGTGCGCGGAAACGCCCGCGAGGAACGCCGGAGCGGCGGCTGCGGCGACGACGAACGCGCCGACGGCGACGCGGGTTCTGGTGCTCAACGTCCTCGTGCTGAAGGTCACGGGTTGCCTTTCTGGCCAGGTCGGTGCCCGTTAGGGCGTCAACGGCACAACAGTGTCACAACTTTATCGTGACTGGGCAACGAATGTGACCCCTCAGGCGGTGAGGTCGTCGCCGCTGGCCTGTTCGAGCAGGCTGCGCCGGTAGGACTCCATCGCCACGAGGTCGCCGAACAGGGCGTGATATTCGTCTCCCTGCTCCACGGGCGACATGCGCTGCAGCTTCGATTTCACCTCGGCGATCTGGCGCCCCACCCACACCTCCTGCAGGCGGGCCAGCACGCTGGAGATGTAGCGCGGCAGCTTCTCGTCGTCCTCGACGTTGATGGTCTCCACGCTGAGTTCGTTGACCAGGTTGGCCGCGGCAGGCGATGTGGTCTGCTCACGCACGGTCTCGATCCACTGCGCACCGGTGATGCCCGCCGACGTGCCGCCCGCGGCCTCCATCGCGGTGCGCACCGCGCCGTAGCCGGGGTGGGTGAAGCTCTCGACGGTCAACGTGTCGAACACCGGGCCGGCCAGCGCCGGGTACTGCAGCCCGGCCTTGAGCGCCTCGCGCTGCGGCCACAACGTCGGGTCGGTCGGGTCGGGCCGCTGCACCGGCGGCGGTTTGGGCCGCGCGGCGGTCTCCTGGCCGCGGCGGTTGTTGTCCTTGCGGCCGCCGCCCTTGGCCTCCTCGCGCACGCGCCCGATCACCTGCGCCACGTTGTCCCAGCCGACCCAGCCGGCCAGCTGCCTGGCGTACTCGTCGCGCAGCGTCGGGTCCTTGATGCGCGCCAGCATCGGCACGCAGCGCCGCAGCGCCGCGACGCGACCCTCGGCGCTGTCCAGGTCGTGTTCGGCGAGGGCGCTGCGAATCACGAACTCGAACAACGGGGTTCGGCGGGCGACCAGATCCCGCAGCGCGCCGTCACCGGACCGCAGGCGCAGATCGCACGGGTCCATGCCGTCGGCCGCCACCGCCACGAACGACTGCCCGGAGAGGTTCTGCTCGCCCTCGAACGCCTTGACCGCCGCGGCCCGCCCGGCGTCGTCGCCGTCGAACACGTAGATCAGTTCGCCGCGGAAGAAGTTGTCGTCCATCATGAGTCGGCGCAGCATCGACAGGTGCTGCTCGCCGAACGCGGTGCCGCACGAGGCGACCGCGGTGGTGACGCCGGCCAGATGCATGGCCATCACGTCGGTGTAGCCCTCGACCACGACGGCCTGATGCCCCTTGGCGATGTCCCGTTTGGCCAGGTCCAGCCCGAACAGCACCTGTGATTTCTTGTACAGCACCGTTTCCGGGGTGTTGACGTACTTGGCCTGGTTCGGGTCGTCGTCGAACAACCGGCGTGCGCCGAACCCGATGGTCTCCCCCGACGACACCCGGATCGGCCACAGCAGGCGCCGGTGGAACCGGTCCATGGGTCCGCGCTTGCCCTCGCGGCTCAGGCCCGCGGCCTCGAGTTCCTTGAACTCGAACCCCTTGCGCAGCAGGTGCTTTGTGAGCTTGTCCCAGCCCGACGGGGCGTAGCCGCAACCGAACTTCGCCGCGGCGGCGGCGTCGAAGTTGCGCTCGGTCAGGTACTGGCGCGCGGGTGCGGCCTCCTCGGACTGCAGCGCCTCGGCGTAGAACTCGGCGGCCGCGGCGTTGGCCGCGAGCAGACGGCTGCGGCTGCCGCGGTCGCGTTGCACGTTGGTGGTGGACGAACCCGTGTAGGTGACGGTGTAGCCGACCTTGTCGGCCAGCAGTTCGACGGCTTCGACGAAACTGACGTGCTCGATCTTCTGGATGAACGCGTAGACGTCGCCGCCCTCACCGCACCCGAAGCAGTGGAAGTGCCCGTGGTTGGGCCGCACGTGGAACGACGGCGTCTTCTCGTCGTGGAACGGGCACAACCCTTTGAGGGAATCGGCCCCGGCCCGGCGCAACTGCACGTAGTCGCCGACGACGTCCTCGATGCGAACCTTCTCACGGATGGCCGCGATGTCGCGATCAGGGATTCTGCCTCCGGCCACCGGCATAGTGTATGCCCGCCTCCGAAGCGCTCAGCGCGGCACAGGCAAGCTTGCCTGCGTCACTCCAGCGGCCGCGGCGAACGGGCCTCGTGCACGCGCTCCAACCGGGTCTCGGTGTAGGACGCGATCTGGTCGATGACCACGCGCAACCGGGCACCGTCGTCGCCCGCCGCGGCGAACTCGGGCGCGAACTGCGGGTCCAGACTGCCAGGCGCCTGCGCCCACAGCGCCAACGCGACCTCGTGGATACGCGTGCGCTGATCGGCCTGCACCTGCAGGTGTTGATGGTCGGACATGATGAACTGCAGCGCGAGCATCTTGAGCACCGCGACCTCGGCGCGCACCAGATCGGGGACCACCAGATCGGAGTCGAACCGCTTGAGCGGCCGGTCCCCTGCCACGGCCCTGGTCTCGGTGATCGCGGCGTTGGCGAACCGGCCGACGAGCTCACTGGTCAGCCGTTTGAGCGCGACCGACGCGGCCAGCGTGCCGTCGTACTTGCCGACGGCGGCCACCACGGGCATCTCCGAGAGGCGCTGCGCGGCCGCCAGGAGATCGTCGTGTGCGAGCGACGGGAACGCGGCGGCGCCCAGCTGGGCCAGTGACTCGGCGGCGTCGGCGTCGGCGAGCACCCGCAGGTCGATGCGCCCCGAGATCACACCGTCCTCGACGTCGTGCACCGAATAGGCGACGTCGTCGGCCCAGTCCATCACCTGGGCCTCCAGGCACGGCCTGTCCACGGGCGCGCCGTCACGCACCCAGTCGGCCGCGGGGCCGTCGTCGTCCGGGAAGCCCACGTAGAAGCCGAATTTGCGGCGCTCCTCGGTGCGTCGCCACGGATACTTGGTCACCGCGTCCAGCGACGCCCTGGTGAGATTCAGGCCCGCCGACCGTCCGTCGGCGTCGAGCACCTTGGGTTCGAGTCGCGTGAGGATGCGGAAGTTCTGCGCGTTGCCCTCGAAACCCCCGAAGGCCTTGGCGATCTCGTTGAGCGCGCGTTCACCGTTGTGGCCGTACGGCGGATGCCCGATGTCGTGCGCGAGCCCGGCGAGGTCGACGAGGTCCGGATCGCAGCCCAGCCCGATCGCCATACCGCGGCCGATCTGCGCGACCTCCAGGGAATGCGTGAGCCGCGTGCGCGGGTTGTCGCCGTGACGCGGCCCCACCACCTGGGTCTTGTCGGCCAGGCGCCGCAGCGCGGCGCAGTGCAGCACCCTGGCGCGGTCACGCGCGAAGTCGGTGCGGTGCTCGGTGTCGGTGCCGGGCAGCGCAGCGCTCTTCGCCGGTTCGGGCACCAGCCGCTCCCGGTCGAAGTCGTCGTAGTGGTCGTACTGCGTCGCATTCACCGAGGCACAGTCTGCCAGGACATGCCGCCCATACCGCGCAGCACATTAGATTGGCCGTCATGCGCATCGGCCGACTGTTCAGCTTGCTGCTCGCGATCCTGACGACCGGGCTACTCGTGGCCCCTGGCGCGGCGGCCGAACCGCCGCTGCGGCTGGCGACGCAGCTCACCGACCAGGCCGGCGTGCTGTCGGCGTCGCAGCAAGCCGACGTGCAGCGCGCCCTCGACCGGCTCTACGACGACCGGCGCATCAAGCTGTGGGTGGTGTTCGTCGAGGACTTCTCGCGGCAGAACTACGTGGGCTGGGCACAGAACACGATGCGGCTGAGCGACTTCGGCGACGACGACGCGCTGCTGGCCGTCGCGACCGTGGACCGGGCGTTCGCGTTCCAGGTGCCCGACACCATCATGGACACCGCACGTGCCGACGACATCCGCCGCAACAGCATCGGCCCGTCGCTGCGCCGCGAGGACTGGGCCGGTGCGGCCATCGCGGCCGCCGATCAGCTCAACACCGAGCCCGCGTCGGCCACGGGGGGCGGGGTGTCGTGGCCCGCGCTGCTCATCGTGCTCGGCATCATCGCGGTGCTCATCGGGATCCTGTGGATCTGGTCGCGGCGACGACGCGCCAAGCGGCGCAAGGCCGAGTTCGAGGCGGCCAAACGCGTGGACCCCACCGATCCGGACGCTTTGGCGAGCGTGCCGCTCGAGGCGCTCGACGCGTTGTCGCGTGAGATCGTCGTCGACGTCGACAACGCGGTCCGCACCAGCCAGGCCGAACTGGACCTGGCTGTCGAGGAATTCGGCGCCAAACGCACCGAGCCGTTCACCACCGCGGTGGCCAACGCGAGAAAAGCCCTCGCGCAGGCGTTCAACGTACGCCA
Organism: Mycolicibacterium smegmatis; assembly: GCF_001457595.1. GTDB lineage: Bacteria > Actinomycetota > Actinomycetes > Mycobacteriales > Mycobacteriaceae > Mycobacterium > Mycobacterium smegmatis. Next base: position 4,566,354 of record NZ_LN831039.1, read on the forward strand.
GATCCTCGACGACGACGTGCCCGAGACCCCGCTGCAGCAGCGTGATCTGCTGACCCGCGTGATCGTGTCGGCCGCGCGTGCCGACCGTGAACTGGAAGCCCAGAGCGCCGCGTTCGAGCAGTTGCGTGATCTGGTGATCAACGCCCCGGCGCGACTCGACCTCATGACCCAGCAGATGGTCGACCTCAGCGCACGCATCGAAACGTCGCAGCAGACCCTCGCGGCGCTGCACACCCAGTTCGACGCGCGGGCGCTCGAGTCCGTCGCGGGCAACGTCGACACCGCGCGCGAACGGCTCGCGTTCGCCGACCGCAACATCACCACGGCACGCGGACTGGTGTCCCGACCCGCCGCCGACCAGACCGGACTGGTGGACGCGGTGCGCGCCGCCGAGTCCGCGCTGTCACAGGCACGCACGCTGCTTGACGCGGTCGACAGCGCATCGACCGACATCAACCGGGCACTGGCCGGGCTGCCCGCCGCCGTCGCGGACATCGAGGCGGGCATCGAACAGGCGAACGACCTTCTGGCACAACCCGATACCCCGCAGGCCGACAAGCTCGCCACCGCGCGCGACGCCGCCGTGCAGGCTGCCGGCGAGGCCAAGTCCAACGGAACCGCCGATCCGCTCGGCACGTTCACGCGGCTGACGCAGGCCGACGCCGACCTGGACCAACTGTTGGCCACCGTGCACGAACAGCGCGAGGCCGCCGAACGCCTGGCCCGCACCCTGGAGCAGGCGATCTTCACCGCCCAGTCCCGCATCACCGCGGTATCCGACTACATCGGGACGCGCCGCGGCAGCATCGGCCCGGAGGCACGCACCCGGCTCGCCGAGGCCACCCGGCAACTGGAGGCCGCCCAGGCCAAACGGACCACCAACCCCAATGAGGCTGTGGCACATGCCAATGGCGCTTCGACGCTCGCCGCGCAGGCGCAGAGCCTGGCCAACGACGACGTCCGCGCCGCCCAGCGCACCTACACCTCACACCATGGCGGCGGCGGAGCCGACATCGGTGCCGTGCTCGGCGGCATCATCATCGGCAACGTGCTGCGCGGCGGCTTCGGCGGCGGAGGTGGCTATGGCGGCTACGGCGGCGGCTTCGGTGGTTTCGGCGGCGGCTTCGGCGGCGGACGCAGCTCGGGCCGGCCCACGTCCTATGGCGGGTCGTCACATTCGTCGGGCCGCAACTACGGCGGTGGCGGCGGCCGGTTCTGAAGTCGCCCCCGGCTGCGCGAGCGTGCGTGTTTGCATCACAACACACCGTTGCCAGGCAGCAGCCTGCGCACGCTCACAGTTCGTGAGCGTGCGCAGAGTGCTGAAATTCCGCGACGTGTTGTAAGGCAGACACGCACGCTCGCGGTGCTACCTCGCGGTGCTACTAGTGTCGCGCGTCATTAATTAGTTTACAGTGTGGGATGATGGTGTATGCCGTCATCCACATTGGTGATCAGTTCTGAAGATCGTGTGACGTTGGAGTCGTGGACGCGGTCCTCGACGGTGCCTGCCGGCCGTGTTGAGCGGGCGCGGATCGTGCTGGCGGTGGCCGACGGTGCGGGGACCTCGGGTGCGGCGCGGCAGGTGGGGGTGTCGCGGCCGACGGTGATCAAGTGGCGGGATCGGTTCGCCGCGTTCGGCATTGAGGGGCTTGATGACGAACCACGCAGCGGCCGACCCAAGACGGTCGATGACGCCGAGATCCTGGCGACCACGCTCGAGCCGCCACCGGAATCGTTGGCCGTGACCCACTGGTCGAGTCGACTGCTCGGAAAGCACCTCGGGATCGGGGATGCCACGGTGGCCCGGGCGTGGCGACGCTACGGGGTCAAACCGTGGCGGCGCGAGACGTTCAAGTTCTCCACCGACCCTGAACTGGAGGCCAAGGTCCGTGACGTGATCGGCCTGTATCTGAACCCACCAGAAAAGGCGGTCGTGTTGTGCGTGGACGAAAAGAGCCAGATTCAGGCACTCAACCGCACCCAGCCGATTTTGCCGTTGCGTCCGGGACTGCCGGAGAAGGCGACCCACGACTATCAGCGCAACGGCACCGCCACGTTGTTCGCCGCCTTGGAAATCGCAACCGGCAAAGTGACCGACCGCTGCTACGAGCGGCACGGCAAAGCCGAGTTCCTCGATTTCCTCAAGACGGTCGCCCGGGCCTACCCGCGCCGCAAACTGCATGTGGTGTGCGACAACTACCACACCCACAAACACGCTGACATCAATGCGTGGTTGGTCAAGAATCCCCGCGTGACACTGCATTTCACCCCGACCTCAGGCTCCTGGTTGAACCTGGTCGAGGTGTTCTTCTCGATCATCACCCGCCAAGCAATCCGCCGGGGCTCGTTCAACAGCGTTAAAGAACTCATCGCTGCCATCAGCGCCTTCATCGAGGGCTGGAACCAACGCGCCCACCCATTCGTGTGGACCAAGACCGCCGACGAAATCCTGCCCCACACTCGTAAACAAACTTCAGACGCGCGACACTAGGCGCGGTGCCACGGTGCCAGGTGCCGGGTGCCGGGTGGTTAGGCGCCCTTGAGACGCACGGCGAGGTAGTCGGAGACCTTGTCGATCGCGATGCGTTCCTGGGTCATGGCGTCGCGCTCGCGGATGGTCACGGCGTTGTCCTCGAGTGAGTCGAAGTCGACGGTGACGCAGTACGGCGTGCCGATCTCGTCCTGGCGGCGGTAGCGACGGCCGATCGCGCCTGCGTCGTCGAACTCGACGTTCCAGTTCCTGCGCAGTTCGGCCGCGAGGTCGCGGGCCTTGGGCGACAGGTCGGCGTGGCGCGACAGCGGCAGCACCGCGGCCTTGACCGGCGCCAGACGCGGATCGAGCTTGAGCACCGTGCGCTTGTCGACGCCGCCCTTGGCATTGGGGGCCTCGTCCTCGGTGTAGGCGTCGACCAGGAACGCCATGAGCGAGCGGGTCAGGCCGGCTGCGGGCTCGATGACGTACGGCACGTAACGGGTGTCGGCGGCCTGATCGTAGAACGACAGATCGACGCCGGAATGCTTTGCGTGCGTGGACAGGTCGAAATTCGTGCGGTTGGCGACGCCTTCGAGCTCACCCCACGGGTTGCCCTGGAAGCCGAACTTGTACTCGATGTCGACGGTGCGGTCGCTGTAGTGCGACAGCTTCTCCTTGGGGTGCTCGTACAGGCGCAGGTTGTCGCGGTCGATGCCCAGGTCGACGTACCACTGCAGGCGCGTGTCGATCCAGTACTGGTGCCATTCGGCCGCGGTCGACGGCTCGACGAAGAACTCCATCTCCATCTGCTCGAACTCACGCGTGCGGAAGATGAAGTTGCCCGGGGTGATCTCGTTGCGGAAGCTCTTGCCGATCTGGCCGATGCCGAACGGCGGCTTCTTGCGCGCGGTGGTCACCACGTTGGCGAAGTTGACGAAGATGCCCTGCGCGGTCTCGGGCCGCAGGTAGTGCAGGCCGTCCTCGGACTCGATGGGCCCGAGGTAGGTCTTGAGCATCATGTTGAAGTCACGCGGCTCGGTCCACTGCCCCTTGGTGCCGCAGTCGGGGCAGGAGATCTCGCTCATGGGCACCGAGTCGGGATCGTCGATCCCTTTCTTCTCGGCGTACGCCTCCTGCATGTGGTCCTGACGGTGCCGCTTGTGGCAGCTCAGGCACTCCACCAGCGGGTCGTTGAACACCTCGACGTGGCCCGAGGCCACCCACACCTGACGCGGCAGGATGATCGCGGAGTCCAGGCCCACGACGTCGTCGCGGCCCGTGACCACCGACTTCCACCACTGGCGCTTGATGTTCTCCTTGAGTTCGACACCGAGTGGGCCGTAGTCCCACGCGGACTTGGTGCCGCCGTAGATCTCGCCGGATTGGTAGACCAGGCCGCGGCGTTTCGCCAGGTTCGCAACGGTGTCGATGATGGAAGCCACGGTGCAACAGAGTAGCGAGTTACCGGGGTGAAACCCGAACCGCGTGATCGACCGCTCGTCGGACGCGGTTGCGCGGACCCGTTGACATGCGAATCAGCGCATGTATTCTGATCGGTAATGAAAACGATTTCCAATTTGACCGAACACGGCGAGGCCCACGACCACGCCGGTACCCCGGCACCCGCACTGCCGTCGCGCGACGTGCTGGAGACCGCGGGCGAACTGTTGCGGGCGCTCGCCGCGCCGCTGCGGATCGCGATCGTTTTGCAGCTGAAGCAGTCACAGCGGTGTGTGCACGAGTTGGTCGACGCGCTCGACGTCCCGCAACCCCTGGTCAGCCAGCACCTGCGCATCCTCAAGCAGGCTGGCGTGGTGTCGAGTGAGCGGGCAGGCCGCGAGGTGCTCTACCGCCTCGTCGACCATCACCTCGCACACATCGTGGTCGACGCGATCGCACACGCCAGCGAGGACCGCAGGTGACCGGCGCGGTCCGCTCGACGCGGCAGCGGGCGGCCATCGCGGACCTGCTCAACGAGACCGAGGGCTTCCGCTCGGCACAGGAACTGCACGACGAGCTGCGCCGGCGCGGCGAGGGCATCGGGCTGACGACGGTGTACCGCACACTGCAGGCCATGGCCACCGCGGGCGTCGTCGACACGTTGCGCACCGACACCGGTGAGTCGGTGTACCGCCGCTGCTCCGAGCACCATCACCACCACCTGGTGTGCCGGTCATGCGGATCGACGGTCGAGGTGTCCGGCGGCGACGTCGAGACCTGGGCCGCGCAGGTCGCGCGCGATCACGGGTTCTCCGACGTCAGCCACACGATCGAGATCTTCGGGGTGTGCGGCGACTGCGTCGATCGGCCCGCCGGGAACCAGCCTCAAACCAGTTGAGGAACTAGACGAGCTCGCGCGCGAGCGCCAGCACTGTGTCGCGCGTCAGCGGCGCCAGTTCCACATCACCGGGCGAAGCCGGATCGACCCACGCCATCTCCTCGATCTCGGCCGCAGCGGCCGGCGTGCCGTGCAACCGCACGAGGTACAGGTACGCGTCGACGGTGTGGCCGGGTTCGTTGGCGGCGACCGCGTGATGACGTCCCAGGGAGCGCACCGACATCGGGTCCACCGCGGTGCCCAACTCCTCGACAACCTCGCGTTGCAGTGCGGCCAGCGGCTGCTCCCCCGGTTCGATCTTGCCGCCCGGCTGCATGAACGCCGTCGTCCCGCGCTTGCGGACGACGAGCACGTGGCCGTCGTCGTCGAGCACCACGGCCGCCACGATCCGCAGGACCGGATCGGTCACGACGTGAGGTCCCGGCGCACGTCGGCACCGGTTTCCAGCACCATGAGGATCAGCGTGCGCAGCGCGTCGTCGGTGAGCCCGGCGGCCGGGAAGTTGTACCGCAGCATGACGTCCGCGACCTTCTTGGTGGAGCCCTTGCGCGTCGTGGTCTTGGGTCCCGTGCCGTTGACCGGCGTCGCGGGCCCGTCGGCCGCCTTCTCCACCAACACCACCGACCCGAGCATCGTGCGGTTCGCGTGACCGGCCACGCGTTCGCGAATCTTGTTGTTCAGCGGCAGATCCCACGCGAGCGGCTGCGTCAGCGACACCATCTCCAGGTCCTCGGCGATCGCGACGACACGCACCAGGGCGACCGAACCCTCGGACGTGATGGTCAGCGCGCCGTCGGCCTCTTCGGCGACCGACATCACCTCGGCCAGCACCGTGGACAACCGTTGCAGCAGACCTGGCATCGCGTTCACCCCCTCACGCCCGGCCGAAGCGCCGGTTGCGATTGACGTACTCCTCGCATGCCGCCCACAGATCGCGCCGGTCGTAGTCCGGCCACAGCTTGTCCTGGAACACGTACTCGGCGTAGGCCGCCTGCCACAGCAGAAAGTTACTGGCCCGCTGTTCGCCCGACGTGCGGATGAACAGGTCGACGTCGGGGATGTCGGCGCGGTGCAGGTGCTTGGCGAACATGGCCTCGCTGATGCGGGCCGGGTTGATCTTTCCGTCCACGGCCTCCTGCGCCAACGCGCGTGCGGCCTCGACGATCTCGGTGCGGCCGCCGTAGTTGACGCAGTAGTTGATCGTGATGACGTCGTTGTCCACGGTCATCTGCTCGGCGATGTCGAACTCTTTGATGACACTGCGCCACATACGCGGCCGCGAGCCGACCCAGCGCATCCGCACGCCCATGTCGTTGAGGTTCTCGCGGCGGCGGCGCACCACCTCACGGTTGAACCCCATGAGGAACCGGACCTCCTCGGTGCTGCGCTTCCAGTTCTCGGTGGAGAACGCGTAGACCGTCAGGTGCTTGATGCCGATCTCGATGGCGCCGCACGTGATGTCGATGAGCACCGCCTCACCCATCTTGTGCCCCTCGGTGCGGCCCAGGCCGCGCTGCGTGGCCCAGCGGCCGTTGCCGTCCATCACCACCGCGACGTGGTTGGGCACCTGGTCCGCCGGGATTTTCGGCGCGGCGGCCTTGGAGGTGTGTTGCGGCGGACGCGCGAAGCGACCGTTGGTGCCCGCCGGGATCTCGGGGAAGACGACGGGCCAGGTCGACTTGTCCGGGAAGGTCGGATAGTCGTCAGGCGCCGGAGGCAGTTGCGGGTAGGTCTTCTTGCCCCGTGTGGTTGCCATGCGCCATATCCTGCCTGACCAGCGCTGCGCGTTGCTCGGCGACCGTCCTGTCGACGCGGTACCCGCGCTCGACCAGAGGCAATGTGCGCAGTTGACGCTCCAGATGCCATTGCAGGTGTGCGGCGATGAGCCCGCTGGCCTGGCTGCGGTGCGGCGGTGTCGAGGATTCGGCGTACTCCCAGTCACCGTCGTGCAGCGCCGACATCAACTCGAGGACCGCCTGCGGCGGGGTGCTCGACCCGCTGGGCCTGCAGTGCACGCACACGCTGCCGCCCGCGGCGACATGGAACGCCCGGTGCGGTCCTGGCGCGGCGCAGCGCGCGCACTCGGTCAGCGCGGGCGCCCAGCCTGCGATGGCCATCGCCCGCAGCAGATAGGAGTCGAGCACGAGTTCGCGAGCCCGTGCGCCGTCGGCGATCGCCCGCAGTGCCGCCACGGTCAGCCGGTGCAGTGCCGGCATCGGCGCACGCTCCTCGCCGGCCAGCCGCTCGGCGGTCTCCAGCATCGCGCAGGCGGTGGTGTACCGCCCGTAGTCACTGACGATGTCGGCGGCAAACGCGTCGATGGCCTGAACCTGGGTGACGATGTCGAGATTGCGGCCCGGATGCAATTGCACATCGATATGAGCAAACGGTTCGAGTCGAGCGCCGAACTTGCTGCGGGTACGGCGGACCCCCTTGGCCACCGCGCGGACCAACCCATGGTCGCGGGTGAGCAGGGTGACGATCCGGTCGGCCTCGCCAAGCTTGTGCTGACGCAGTACCACCGCCCGGTCACGGTACAGCCGCATGCGAACAGTCTTGCACCGTGGCCTGACAAGGCCCGACTCGCACCGCCGATATCCTCGAAAGTGATGGGAAAATCAACGGCTTGCGACTCGACGTTCCCGACGCTGACCAATCAGCTGTACCAACTCGCCAGCGGTGCCATCACTTCCGACGAGCTGGTACGGCGATCGCTGCATGCGATCAACGCGAGCCAGTCGACCCTCAACGCGTTCCGCGTGGTCCTCACCGAACAGGCGCTCGCCGACGCGGCCAAGGCCGACCGTGACCGTGCGGCCGGCAAACAGCTCCCGCTGCTGGGGGTGCCGATCGCGGTCAAGGACGACGTCGACATCGCCGGAGTGCCCACCCGGTTCGGCACGGAAGGCGACGGCCGGGTGGCCGAGGCCGACTCGGAGGTGGTGCGCAGGCTGCGCGCCGCGGGCGCGGTGATCGTCGGCAAGACCAACACGTGTGAGCTCGGGCAGTGGCATTTCACCAGCGGCCCAGGGTTCGGGCACACCCGCAACCCGTGGTCGCGCAAGCACACGCCGGGCGGCTCCTCGGGCGGCAGTGCGGCCGCGGTCGCCGCGGGCCTGGTGGCGGCGGCCATCGGTTCCGACGGTGCGGGCAGCGTCCGGATCCCGGCGGCGTGGACCCATCTGGTGGGCATCAAACCGCAGCGCGGACGCATCTCGACGTGGCCGCAGCCCGAGGCGTTCAACGGCGTCACCGTGCACGGTGTGCTGGCCCGCACCGTCGTCGACGCGGCGCTGGTGCTCGACGCGGCCTCGGGAAACGCCGACGGCGACCTGCACAAGCCGGCGCCGATCCAGGCGTCCGACTATGTCGGGGTCGCACCGGGCCCGCTGCGCATCGCGATGTCGACGAAGATCCCGTTCACGGGTGTCCACGCGAAGATCCACCCCGAGATCCTCGCGGCCCTGCAGACGATCGCCGACCACCTCGGCGAACTCGGCCACACCGTGAAGGCCAAGGACCCGAACTACAGCATGCGGATGTCGTGGGACTTCCTGTCGCGCTCGACCGCGGGCCTGCTCGACTGGGACGACCGGCTCGACACCGCCGGCCACGGCATCGTCTACGACCAACGCACCGTCGCCAACATGCGCATCGGTCGGCTGCTTTCGCAGAACGTGCTGCGCAAGGCGCGCGCCCACGAGGCCGCTGTGCAGCGGCGCATGTCGTGGATCTTCAACCTCGTCGACGTCATCATCGCGCCGACCACCGCCCAGCCGCCGCCACCGGTGCACGAATGCGACCGGCTCGGGTGGCTCGCGACCGAGCGCAAGGCGATTGCGGCGTGTCCGCTGACGTGGGCGTGGAACCTGCTGGGCTGGCCGTCGATCAACGTCCCGGCCGGCTTCACCTCCGACGGGTTGCCGATCGGCGTGCAGCTCATGGGCCCGGCCGAGAGTGAACCGCTGCTGATCTCGCTGGCCGCCGAACTCGAGGCCATCACCGGCTGGGCCGCCAAAGAGCCTGCGGTGTGGTGGAACACCCCCGAGGGGCGCGGCCTGCAGACCGTTGCCGAGGTCACCACGCAACGGGTCACCGAGCCCGAGGATGAGCAGGCGGCTGTCATGACCGCCGACGAGCGCCAGGAGCCCCGCGACGACGTGTCGCAGGCCGTCGCCGCGGTCAACGCGTTGCGCTGATCCACCTCACGCGGATCTGGCAAAGGTGAGGCTAGAAGCCCAGCTTGCCCAACTGTTTGGGATCGCGCTGCCAGTTCTTGGCGATCTTGACCCGAAGGTCGAGGTAAACCTTTGTGCCGAGCAGCTTTTCGATCTGCTTGCGGGCCGCGGTGCCGACCTCGCGCAGGCGGGCCCCGCCCTTGCCGATCACGATGCCCTTCTGGCTGTCGCGCTCGACGTAGAGAATCGCGTGCACGTCGATCAGGTCGTCGCGGTCCTCCCGTTGTGACACCTCGTCGATGACGACGGCCAGCGAGTGCGGCAGTTCGTCGCGCACGCCTTCGAGTGCGGCCTCGCGGATGAGCTCGGCCATGAGCACTTCCTCGGGCTCGTCGGTGAGCTCACCGTCGGGATAGTAGGCCGGCCCCGGGGGCAGCTGAGACACCAGGACATTCGTCAGGACGTCGAGTTGCTCCCCTGAGGTCGCCGACACCGGCACGATCTCGGCGTCGGGCCCCATGAGCTCGCTCACCGCGAGCAGTTGCGCGGCCACTCGGTCCTTGGGCACCTTGTCGATCTTGGTGACGATGCCGATCAACGTGGTCCTGGGCGCCACGGCGCGGATCTGCTGATAGATCCACCGGTCGCCGGGCCCGATGGCCTCGTCGGCGGGAATGCACATGCCGATGACGTCGACCTCGGAGTAGGTGTCCTTGACCAGATCGTTGAGCCGCTGACCCAGCAGCGTGCGCGGCCTGTGCAGGCCCGGGGTGTCGACGAGGATGATCTGGAAATCCTCGCGGTGCACGATGCCGCGGATGGTGTGCCGCGTGGTCTGCGGGCGGTTCGACGTGATCGCGACCTTCTGACCCACCAGGGCATTGGTCAGCGTCGACTTGCCGGTGTTCGGCCTGCCGACGAAACACACGAAGCCGGAACGGAATTCAGTCAACGCCAACCCCTGTCATACCGGCGCACCCGCCCGATCGGTGACGATCACCGTGGCGTCGGCCGAAAGTTCTTTCACCGCGGCGACTCCGGCGTCGTCGCCCGAACCGCCCACCAGGACCGCGGCCTCGATTCCCGTCGCACCGCTGGAGACCGCGGCGGCCACCGCGGACTGCAGCGCGGTGAGCTGCAGCGCGGCCAGTGTCACCGGCGCGCCGGCATACGTGCGGCCGTCCTGATCGCGCACCGCGGCGCCCGATCCGGCCTCGGCGCGCGCCATCGCCCCTCGGGCGAGCACGACGAGCTTGGCGTCCTCGGCGTCGAGTTCACTCATCCTTTTCTCCTCCTCGCGAGCGATCGCCCCTGTCGCCTCGGCGCGTGCGGCCACTGTTCTCATCGCCCGGCACGGTGTGCAACTCGGGCTCGACGGGTTCGGTGGGGCACACCAGCACGGTGTTGATGCGGACCCGGCCGCGGTGGTCGGGGCCGCCCTCGGCACGCAGGCGTAGCCCTTCCCAGGTCACCTCGGCGCCGGGCAGCGGAACACGGCCCAGCTCGAAGGCCATCAGCCCGCCGACGGTGTCGACGTCGAGATCCTCGTCGAGTTCGAGTTCGTAGAGTTCGGCGAGGTCTTCGATCGGCAGCCGCGCGGACACACGGTAGATGTGGTCGTCGATCTCGTCGACCGGGGCCACCTCGTCGGTGTCGTACTCGTCGGCGATCTCACCGACGATCTCCTCCAGCACGTCTTCGATCGTCACCAGCCCAGCCGTCGCGCCGTATTCGTCGACCAGCAGGGCCATGTGGTTGCGGTCGCGCTGCATCTCGCTGAGCAGTTCGTCGAGCGGCTTGGAATCCGGCACGAACACCGCCGGACGCATCACCTGCGCGACCGTGGTGTCGCGTCCCCCGTTGGTGGAGTAGTACGTCTGCTGCACAAGGTCTTTGAGGTAGACCACGCCGACGATGTCGTCGACGTTCTCACCGATCACCGGGATCCGGGAATGGCCGCTGCGCACCGCGAGCGACGTGGCCTGGCCCGCGGTCTTGTCGGCCTCGATCCACACCATCTCGGTGCGCGGCACCATCACCTCGCGTGCGGCGGTGTCACCGAGTTCGAACACCGACTGGATCATCCGGCGCTCCTCGTCGGCCACCACGCCGCGCTGCTGCGCGAGGTCCACGACCTCACGCAGTTCGATCTCGGACGCGAACGGCCCGTTGCGGAAACCACGGCCGGGGGTGAGCGCGTTGCCGAGCAGCACCAGCAGGCGGCTGATCGGGGTCAGCAGCACCGAGAGCGCCTGCAGCGGGATGGCCGACATCAACGCGATGGAGTAGGCGTTCTGCCTGCCCACGGTCCTGGGACCGACACCCATCGCGACGAAGCTCGTGACGACCATGATGGCCGCGGCGGTGACCAGGCCCCAGCTGACGCCGAGGAGCCCGTCGAGGATCGACGCCAGCAGCACCGTGGCGGTGACCTCGCAGATGATCCGCAGCAGCACAACAAGATTGATGTAGCGGGGACGCTCGGCGACCACCGTCGCCAGACGTGCGGCGCCGGGACGTTCGTCGCGCACCAGTTCGTCGATGCGGGCGATCGAAACCGTGGACAACGCCGCGTCGATGGCCGCGAACAGACCGCCGAAGACCACCAGGGTGATCACGCCGATCAGCGGTAGGAGTCCGGTCACGGTTCGTCGAAGTATCGGGACTTGTCCAGCAGCCGTCGATCTTTCTCGCTCTGCCGGTCGGCGTGGTAGGCCTCGACCTGATCGGCCACCCATTCCTCCAGCAGCTGACGCTGCAGGGCGAACATCTCTTTTTCCTCGTCCGGCTCGGCGTGGTCGTACCCGAGCAGGTGCAGCACACCGTGCACGGTCAGCAGCGCCAGCTCGTGGCCCAGCGAATGCCCGGCCTTGGCGGCCTGTTGTTCGGCGAACTCGGGGCACAGCACGATGTCACCGAGCATCGCCGGACCCGGCTCGGGCGCATCCGGACGTCCGCCCGGCTCGAGCTCGTCCATCGGGAAGCTCATGACATCGGTGGGACCGGGCAGGTCCATCCACCGCATGTGCAGATCGGCCATCGCGGCGCTGTCGAGCAGCACCATCGACAGCTCGGCGGCGGGATGGACGTCCATCTTCTCGATGACGAACCGCGCGACGCTGATCAGCTCGGGTTCGGAGACGTCGTAACCCGATTCGTTGGAGACCTCGATGCTCATCGGCGCGGCCGCCCGTTCGAGGAACGACGCTGCGCCCGGTTGAGCATCGCGGGTTCCTCGTGACGCGCGTAGGCGTCGACGATGTCGGACACCAGACGGTGGCGCACCACGTCGGCGCTGGTGAGCTCCGCGAAGTGGATGTCGTCGATGTTGTCGAGGATCTGCATGGCCGCACGCAGGCCCGAGGTGGCCCCGCCGGGCAGGTCCACCTGTGTGACGTCGCCCGTGACAACGATTTTCGAACCGAATCCCAGGCGCGTCAGGAACATCTTCATCTGCTCGGCAGTGGTGTTCTGGGCCTCGTCGAGGATGATGAACGCGTCGTTGAGGGTGCGGCCGCGCATGTACGCCAGCGGCGCGACCTCGATCACCCCGGCACTCATGAGCTTCGGGATGAGTTCGGTGTCCATCATGTCGTGCAGCGCGTCGTACAGCGGACGCAGGTACGGGTCGATCTTCTCGCTGAGCGTGCCGGGCAGGAAGCCGAGGCGCTCACCGGCTTCGACGGCCGGACGCGTCAGGATGATCCGGTTGACCTGCTTGGTCTGCAACGCGTTGACGGCCTTGGCCATCGCCAGGTAGGTCTTGCCGGTACCGGCGGGTCCGATGCCGAACACGATGGTGTGCGCGTCGATCGCATCGACGTAATGCTTCTGGTTGAGCGTCTTGGGCCGGATCGTCTTGCCGCGCCGCGACAGGATGTCCAGCGTCAGCACCTCGGCCGGGGACTCGTCGCCGGCGCCGGTGAGGATCGCCACGCTGTGGCGCACGGTTTCCGGTGTCACGGCCTGTCCGCTCGATGCCACGGCGACCAACTCGGCCACCACGCGCTCGGCGAGCGCCACGTCGGCGGGTTCACCGGAGAAGGTGACCTCGTTACCGCGTACGTGCACGTCGGAGGTGAGAACTTTTTCGATGGCCCGAAGGTTCTCGTCAGCCGAGCCGAGCAGGCCCACGATGATGTCGGGCGGAACGGTGATGCTGCTGCGGACAGATTCCTGTGCGGTGGCCGTCGAGTCAGCGTTCGTGTCGCGGGGCGTCACGTGGTGTTTCGTGCCTGCTTTCTGTGTTCTGTCGACGGCCGTGGTGACCGTGCTGCTGATCTGAGTTTACCGCTGGTCAAGGAGTCGGCCCAATGATTACGTCGGCCATACGCCGAGAGGCACCCCATCGGGGGTGCCTCTCGCGCAGTTCAGTCTGTGGTCAGCGGCTCTGATGAACCGTGGTGTCCACCTGGGGCACGCTCACGTGCGGCCCGATCTGGTTGATCCAGGTGTGGTGGTCGACGCCCGCCTGCGCGGGGGCAGCCAAACCGAGGACCGCGGCGGCGAGGCCGGTGGCGACGATGCCTGCGAATCCGAACTTCTTCATCGATCTCAACTTCTCTCGTATCTGTCTCTGCTTTTTTCGAACCGTTACAGTTAAGTGAACCTGCAGGTGGCGGCATTAATTTCGCCGTAGGGCCGAATGTGGCAGGAAGCACATCAGTCTCGGGATCCGGCCTGAGCGCCGACGGGAGTGCCCCGGCCCGAACCGTCCGCCTCGGCGAGCTCGTCGAGTGGCGGGACGTCCTCCCCGGCCAGCACCTTGCGCATCCGCTCCCGGTCGAGTTGGCCCTCCCAGGCCGCGACGACCAGCGTGGCCACACAGTTGCCCAGCAGGTTCACCGACACGCGCATCGAATCCATGATCCGGTCGGCTCCCAGCAGCAGGGCCACCGCGGCGACCGGGATGGCGCCGTGCCCGATCGCCGCGACCGTGGCCGACAGCGCCAGGAACGACGAACCCGGCACACCGGCCATGCCCTTCGAGGTGAGCATCAGCACCAGCACCGCCATGATCTGCTCGCCGAGGCTCAGGTCGACGCCGAGCGCCTGCGCGAGGAACAGCACGCAGATCGACAGGTACAGCGTCGCGCCGTCGAGATTGAACGAGTAGCCGGTCGGCACCACCAGTCCGGTCGTGGTGCGTGAACACCCGGCGTTGGTCAGCTTGGCCATGACCCGCGGCAGCACCACCTCGGTGGACGCGGTGCCGAGCGCCAGGAACATCTCGTCCTTGATGTAGAGGAAGAACTTCCACAGGTTGACCCCGGCGAACACCTTGGTGACCACGGCCAGGATCACGATGAACAGCGCGGCCGCGACGTAGCACGCCGCGATCAGCTTGGCGTAGCTGCCCAGCGACCCGATGCCGTACTGGCCGATGATGTAGGCCATCGCCCCGAAGGCCCCCAGCGGCGCGAGCCTCATGATCCAGCCGATCACGGTGAAGAAGATGTGGCTGAGGTGGTCGATGAACTCGAGCACCACGGGTGGGCCGTGCTCGCCGAACTTCGCCAGGCCGAGACCGAACAGCACCGCGAAGAACAACACCTGCAGCAGCGCGTTCTCGGCGAACGCCGACACCACCGAACTCGGGATGATGTTGAGCAGGAACTCCACGGTGTGCGGCAGTTCGCCGTCACCGGTCTTCGCGGCGACGGCCTCTGCCCCGGTGGCCAGCGTCTGCGCGTCGATGTTGAAGCCCGCGCCCGGCTTGACCACGTTGCCCACCACGAGGCCGAACAGAAGCGCGAAGGTGGTGATGGCCTCGAAGTAGATCAGCGCCTTCACGCCGATGCGCCCCACCGACTTCAGATCACCGACGTGGGCGATGCCCAGCACCACGGTGCAGAAGATGATCGGCGCGATCAGCATCTTGATCAGCTTGATGAAGCCGTCTGCCAGTGGTTTCAGGCTGCCGCCGACATCGGGCCACAGCCAGCCGACGACGATGCCGGCCACGATCGCGACGAGCAGCTGGATGAAAAGTGATGAGTACCACGGCGATCGGGTGGCCGAGGCGGCCACGTCACTGCGCGGTGGATCGATTGTCGGTGCCCCCATTCGCGGCACCGTATCCACGGCGGGTCACCGCGACGTGTTCGCGATGTTTCGGCGGCGAAACGCGCGAAATATATTCGCGTTCGGCCGCTAGATGTTCCAGCGCGACGTCAACGCGCCGAGAGCGCCCAGTGCCACCGCAGCGGCCGTCGAGGTGCGCAGCACCGTGGGGCCCAGACGCACGGCGTGTGCGCCAGCATCGGTCAGCGCGGCGATCTCGTCGTCGGCGATGCCACCTTCCGGGCCGATGATCAGGATCACCGAATCGGATTGGGCGACAGGTATTTCGGCGAACGGCGCGGTGGCCGATTCGTGGAGTGCGAGCACCACAGAATCGGTGGACGCGATGCGGCGCAACAGATCCCGCGTCGACTCGACACCCGTGACGGTAGGGATGTACGCGCGGCGGGACTGGC
Source organism: Mycolicibacterium smegmatis (assembly GCF_001457595.1). Classification (GTDB taxonomy): domain Bacteria; phylum Actinomycetota; class Actinomycetes; order Mycobacteriales; family Mycobacteriaceae; genus Mycobacterium; species Mycobacterium smegmatis. Next base: position 4,581,822 of record NZ_LN831039.1, read on the forward strand.
GGGCCGCCGAGCGGGCGACCGCACTCCAGCGGCGCAGACCCTTGTCGGCCTTGGGTCCGTCCCAGCGGGCCACGCACCGCGCGGACTGCCAGGCCACGAAGGCGTCGGCACCGGCCTCGGTGGCCAGTTCGATGGCGAGTTCGGAGCGATCCGATTTGGGCAGCGCCTGCACGACCGTCACCGACGGGCGTGCGGGCGGGAGCGTCACCTGTTCGGTGATGCGTGCGGAGACACTGCCTTTCGCGGTGTTCTCGACGACGCAGTGCGCGAGCGTGCCCGCCCCGTCGCTGAGGTCGATGCGCTCGCCGACGCGAATGCGGCGCACATTGGCGGCGTGATGGCCCTCGTCGCCGTCGACGACGGCCAATTCCCCCGCACCGGGCAGCACGTCGACGTAGAACAGCGCCGCGCTCATGGTGTGGCGCCCACGTCCGTCAGCGACCGGTGAACGTCTCGCGCAGGCGGCTGAACAGGCCACCGCCGGAACCGGCGGAGCCCTGTGCCGTGCGCACCGAGGCGGTGTCGCGCGTGCGGTTCTCCTTGAACTTGCGCAGCAACTCGATGTCGGAGTTCTCCAGGCGTGTGGGCACCACGACGTCGATGTGGGCGTGCAGGTCACCACGAACACCCGAACGCAGATGCGGCATGCCGTGCCCGCGCAGCGTCGTCACGGAACCGGGCTGGGTGCCCGGCGGGATGGTCAGTTCGGTCGGCCCGTCGAGGATCGCGTCGACGGTGACCGTGCAGCCCAGCGCCGCGTCGACCATGGGCACCGAGATCGTGCAGTGCAGATCGTCACCGTCGCGCACGAACACGTCGTGAGGCTTCTCGTGCACCTCGACGTACAGGTCGCCCGCGGGGCCGCCGCCGGGTCCGACCTCGCCCTGGGCGGCGAGCCGAACCCGCATGCCGTCGCCCACGCCCGCTGGGATCTTGACGCTGATGTCGCGGCGGGCGCGCACGCGGCCGTCGCCGCCGCAGCGGTGACACGGATCGGGGATCACCTCGCCGACGCCGCCGCAGACCGGACACGGCCGCGACGTCATCACCTGGCCGAGCAGCGACCGTTGCACGGTCTGGATCTCACCGCGGCCGCCGCACGTGTCGCAGGTGGCAGGCGACGAGTTGCCGTTGGTGCCCTTGCCGTGGCACAGATCGCACAGCACGGCCGTCTCGACGGTGACCTCCTTGGTCACGCCGGTGGCGCACTCTTCGAGGTCCAGGCGCATCCGCAGCAGTGAGTCCGAGCCCGGCCGGACGCGGCCGATCGGGCCGCGCGACGTGGTGCCGCCACCGAAGAACGCCTCGAACACGTCACCGAGACCGCCGAACCCGCCGAAGCCGTTGGGCGCTCCGCCGACCGACTCCATCGGGTCGCCGCCCATGTCGACGATCCGGCGCTTCTCCGGATCGGACAGGACCTCGTATGCCTGTTGGATCTCGGTGAACCTGTGCTGGGCCTCCTCGTCGGGGTTGACGTCGGGGTGCAGCTCACGTGCCAAACGCCGGTAGGCGCGTTTGATCTCCGAATCGCTCGCACCCTTGCTCACTCCGAGCAGGCCGTAGTAATCACGTGCCACGCTGTCTTGCCTGACCTTTCTGTGCCGGGTTCTCCGGCTGCATCAAAGACTGTTTACCGACTGCCTAACGACTGCCGAGGACTTCGCCGATGTAGAGGGCGACCGCCGCGACGTTGGCGATGGTTCCGGGATAGTCCATCCGGGTCGGACCGACCACACCCATGCCGCCGTACACCTTGCCCGAACTGCCGTACGCGGTGCTCACCACCGACGCCCCGGCCATCTGCTCGGCCTCGGTCTCGTGACCGATCCGCACGGTCACCTTGCCTGCCTCCTGTTGGGCGGCCAACAGGCGCAGCACCACGACCTGCTCCTCCAGCGCTTCGAGCACCGACCGCAGCGATCCGCCGAAGTCGGCGGTGTTACGGGTGAGGTTGGCGGTGCCGCCGAGCAGCAACCGTTCCTCGGTGTGCTCGACGAGGGTTTCCACGAGCACCGTCGCGGCGCGTCCCACGGCATCCCCCAGACGGTCGCTGCCGTTGAGGTGGCTCGCGAGATCCGACACCGCGATCGAGGCCTGCGCGAGCGGTTTGCCCTCCATGGCCTGACCGAGCATGTCACGCAGCTTGGACAGTTCGTGTTCGTCGATCGCGTCGCCGAGTTCGACGATCCGCTGGTCCACGCGCCCGGTGTCGGTGATCACCACCAGCAGCAGGCGGGCCGGGGTCAGCGCCACCACCTCGAGGTGGCGCACCGACGAGGTCGACAACGTCGGATACTGCACGATGGCGACCTGACGCGTCAGCTGCGCGAGCAGGCGTACCGCACGGCGCAGGACGTCATCGAGGTCGACCCCCGATTCCAGGAAGTTCAGGATCGCGCGACGCTCCGACGACGACAGCGGCTTGACGTTGTCGATGCGGTCGACGAACTCGCGGTACCCCTTCTCGGTGGGGACCCGACCCGAGCTGGTGTGCGGCTGCGTGATGTAGCCCTCGGCCTCCAGAACCGCCATGTCGTTGCGCACGGTGGCACTGGAAACTCCCAGGTTGTGCCGCTCGACGAGCGTCTTCGACCCGATGGGTTCCTTGGTCGCGACGAAGTCGGCGACGATTGCACGCAGTACCTCGAAACGACGATCGTCGGCACTACCCACACCATCACCTGCCCTTCGTAGCTGCGATTCCCCTATTTTACGGGTCCGGAGCAGGTCCTTTGCCGACCGAGTGTTCCGCGCCGTGAGCAGGTGAAAGCAACCGGTGGAAAATTCGCCGATCGGTACTAGCCTTTACACCCATGCCGCCGATGCCGAACCCGTGCAGCACGGGTGTCTCGCAGGTGCGCCAGCGATGATCTTCAAAGGCGTCCTTGAGGGCAAACCGTATCCGGAGCACGGCCTGACCTATCGGGACTGGTCTCGCATCCCGCCCCGGCAGCTGCGCCTCGACGAGCTGGTGACCACCACGACCGTGCTCGCGCTCGACCGCCTGCTGTCGGAGGACTCCACGTTCTACGGCGACCTGTTCCCCCACGCCGTGCGGTGGCGCGGCGACATCTACCTGGAGGACGGGCTGCACCGCGCGGTGCGCGCAGCGCTGCGTAACCGCACGATCCTGCACGCCCGCCTGTTCGACATGGACGCGCTGGCGCCGCAGGAGGCCTGAACGGGCCTATCGAACGGCCTCGCGCAGCGTCCTCGGCCGCAGGTCGGTCCAGTTCGCCTCGACGTAATCCAGGCACTCGGCGCGGGTGCCCGCACCGAACACCACACGCCAGCCCGTGGGCACATCGGCGAACGCCGGCCACAGGCTGTGCTGGTCCTCGTCGTTCACCAGCACGTAGAAGGTGCCGTTGTCGTCATCGAACGGATTGGTGCTCATCGGTTCTCCTGATCGTTCGGTCGGTGGTCACGGACATCTCGGCGCCGAGCACCCGGTCGGACAGCAACCCGAGGCAGCTGAGGTTGGGAAATCCTGGTCCCTGGTTGAGGCCGGCCAGGCCGGGCAGGAACAGCTTGGGCGTCACGCCGGTGACCGCGAGGTCGTAGCCGATGGACTCCTGCAGGGTGTCGCCGGTCAGTGGGCGCCCCAGCCCCAGTTCGAGCTTGTCGAGCGCGTCCTGCGCCAGCAACGGCACGAACCACAGCGCGTCGGCACCGGAGCCGTCGATCACCAGGTCGAAGCCGTGCACGGTCTCCAGACGCTCGCTGCCGGAGTTGGTCTGCAGGGTCAGTCGGATCTTCTCGTCCCGGGCCACCGCGTGCGCGACGCGGCCGCGCAGGTGGCGGATGCGGTCGTCGGCGAGCAGCGACTCCTGGACGCGCGCCGAGAACACCCCGCGGTCGGTGCGGTTCATGGCGTCTCGTCGCTCGTCGAGCGTGAGTCCGGCCCAGTGCGTGGGGTCGGAGTACAGCGTGTTCTCGAAGAAACTCTCACCGCGCGTGAACAACGTGACCTGCGGAGAGATCACGGTGATCGCCGAAACCCGGTGGCGGAAAAGCTCGTTGAGCATCGTCGCGGCGGTCTCGCCGCCGCCGATCACCGCGACCCGCTCGGCGGAGATCAGCTCGTTGGCCGCCGCGCGGTGCCAGAACTGCGCGATGGACAACACACGCGGGTTGCCGGGAAGGATCGACCTCTCGGCCTGGCCGGGCCCGGTGATCATCACGGCGTCGGCGGCCACGGTGTCCTCGTGGGTGTGCAACGTCCACGAGTTCTGGTCATCCCCGAGACCGATCCTGGTCACCTCGCCGGTGATCAGCGACATGCCGATGTTGTCGGCCACCCAGTTCAGGTACTGGCTCCACCGCCGATGAGTGGGTGCGGGCCTGCCGCGGTCGATCCACTCGGCGAACTGGCCGATGTCGACGAGATAGGACTGCCAGCTGTGCCGCATCATCCGTTCGTCGAGTTCGGCGTTGCGCCGTGGCACCAGCGACGAGCGGTACGGGAAGCCGACGTCCTTCTCGGGGCTCGTGCCGAGCCGGTGCTGCCCGTCGGTCCATCCGCCGACGGCCTGCCAGTTGGCGGCCACGCCCGCACGGTCGATGACGACGACCTCGGGCGCGGCGGCGCCCATCGCCCGCAGTTCAGCGGCCTTGGCTGCCACCGCGATTCCCTTGGGGCCCGCACCGATGACCGCCAGCCGTGGGGTCGTCTCGCTCACTCTCTCGCTCACCGTCTCGCTCACTCGACCACCTCTCGCAACGCATCGAGCCACATGGTCTGCAATGTGCCAACTTCGGCGGCCGACAGGATGTCCGGCAGGGTCCGCCACTGTGCGCCCAGCACGGCCGATCCGTCCCGGTCGATCACCGCGGCCATGATCGTCAGTTCGTGGCGCACAGCGACATCCGGTTCGGGTATCGGCGTGACACCGGACAACAGTGACCGGTCCTGCAGCAGGGCATGATCGGCCGAATCCAGTTCGATACGGCCCAGGTAGTTCAGCAGCAACTGCGGGTCACGGTGCACACCAAGGCTTTCTGCGGTGTCCTCGCGCAGGTGGCGCAGCAGCCCGTAGTCGATCGGGTCGCCGGGGATGGCGGCGACCAGTTCGGCCACACCGCGCGCGTCGCCGGCGGTCACCCGCAGCGGGTAGATCATGCTGAGCAACCCGGCGGTGTCACCGGTGTCCACCTGGTGGGGGTCCTCCCCCAGATCGGCCGACACCACGGCGTCGGCCCGGCCGTGGGTTTCCAGCGCCAAGAGCGGCGCGGGTGTCGGCTGTCCGCGTTCGCGTCGCCACGCGGTGACGGTCCGCGCCGTCGCCGCGGCGAGCACCTCGGTCACCGGGACCCCTCCGGTGAGCAATCGGGCCGTGAGATCCGCGTCGGCGAAGGTCATCTCGACCGCGATGTCGCGCATCCGGTCGGTTGCCGGATCGACGCGCCTGGCGCCGATGTCGGGATCGGCACCGTCGAACTGGCGGTGCCAGAAGTCGACGGTGTCGAGTTTCAGCGCACGCTCGGACAGCATGCGTGACCACCGCCGCAGCGACGTGTGCTCGCGCACCGGCGTCGGCTCCCGGCCGGATGCCAGTGCGTGCCAGGCGGTCTCGAGCTCGCCGACGACGATGCGCCACGACGCCGGGTCGAGCGCGAGCACATGGGCGGTGAGGATGAGCACACCGCCGGGCGCGTCGGGGTGACGCAGCCACACCGCGTCGAGCATCGAACCCTGCTGCGGGTCGATGCGGTCCACCGACAGCGCGGCCTGCTCGGCCACGGCGTCGGCCAGGGTTCCCACCCCGACCGCCTCGGTGAGCACGTCACGAGGCCCGTGCGGCACCAGGGTGCGGGTGACCCGGTCGAGCCGGGTTCGCAGCACCTCGTGCCCGTCGACGACGGTACGAAGCAGGGTCCGCAACTGCGCGGCCGTGGTGCCCTCGGGCAGCCGGAACGCCTCGGTCTGCGCCAGCCGTCGCGGTTCGCCGTACTGGTAGAGCCAGCTTCCGTTCGGCAGCAACGGGATCGGGCCGGAATCCTCAGGAGTGTGGTCGACGGCAGCGTGGTGGGCGTCGGCGTCGATCGCCGCGGCGAGCTCACGCACGTTGGCGCACTCCAGCATGAGCCGGGCCCGCAGCGCCAGACCGCGCCTGCGCACGGCCTGCACAACCGTCAGCGCAACGATGCTGTCCAGCCCCAGATCGAGGAACTCCGCGGTGACGTCGACCGCACGTGTGTCCAGCACCTCGGCCAGCACCTCGGCGACAACCCTCTCGGTATCGGTCGCCGGCCCTTGGAAACCACCGGACTGCCGCCCCGAGTCGAGCGCGGCCAGCCTGGCGTCGTCGACCTTGCCGTTGGTGGTCAGCGGGATCTCGTCGACGAGCAGGATGTGATGCGGCACCAGATATCTCGGCAACGTCGCGGCGAGCATGCGGCGCAGCTCCCCGGCCGCGTCCGCCAAGGAGGCATCGGTGACGACGTAGGCCACCAGGCGCGGCCCGCTGCGGTGGCGGCGCAGCGCGACGTGCGCGTGACGCACCTGTGGGTGCCGGTGCAGCGCCGCGGCGACCTCGCCGGGTTCGACGCGGAAACCGCGGATCTTGACCTGATCGTCGCTGCGGCCCAGGAACTGCAGGGCCCCGTCGGGTGTCCGGCGCACCACGTCACCGGTGCGGTACATGCGCGCGCCCAGGGTGAACGGGTCGGCCACGAACCGGGCCGCGGTCTCCCCTGGCCTGCCCACGTAGCCGCGCGTGAGCTGCCCACCGGCGAGGTACAACTCGCCGGCCACCCCGGCGGGCACCGGGCGCAGCCAGCTGTCGAGCACATAGGCGGCAGTCGGGTCGGTGGGTTTGCCGATGCACGGGTCGCGGTGGTCGGCGATCGCGGCGACCACGGCCTCCACGGTGGCCTCGGTGGGGCCGTAACAGTTGTGCGCCGACATCCAGGTGCGTTCGCACTCGGCCTGGATCGCCTGCCACAGCGCGGTGTCGATGGCCTCGCCGCCGAGTGCCAGCACCGCCAGCGGCACGGTGCTGAGCAGTCCGGCCGCGCGCAGTTGCGTGAACATCGACGGTGTCGTGTCGATCATGTCGATCCCGTGGCGCCCGATGGTCTCCACGAGCGCCTCGGCGTCGCGCTGCACGTCGTCACCTACGATGTGGTTGGCGTGGCCGTCGAGCAACGCCACCAGCGGTTGCCACGCCGCGTCGAAGGTGAACGACCACGCGTGCGCGACACGCAGCGGATGCCCCACACGCTGCGCCGCGGGGCGCAACACGTTGCGGGCGTGATCGGCCGCGTACGCCAGCAGCGCCTGATGGGTTCCGATGACGCCCTTGGGCTTTCCGGTGGTCCCGGACGTGAAGACGATGTAGGCGCCCTGTCCGGGGTGCACGTGCGCGGGCCGGTAGTCGGCGGGCAGTTCGGCGTCCGCCGCGCGCACGGCGGACACGAACGCCTCGTCGACGATGATCGGTCGTTGCCCGTCGGGGTGGGTCTGGCGGAGGATCTCGCCGACCCGTTCCCCGGGCATCGCCGGGTCCAGCGGCACGATCAGGCCGCCGGCCTTGAGCACGCCGAGCATCGCCACCACGTACTCGGGCCCGCGCGGCAGTCGTATCGGTACCGGGGTCTCCGTCGCCACGCCGCGCCGGCGCAGTTCGGCCGCGACACGGTCGGCCGCCTCGTCGAGCTGCCGGTAGGTGAGTTCCCCACCGTCCCAGGTCAGCGCGATCGACCCGAGTCGCTGCGCGGCCGTCTCGGTGAAGGCGGTGTGGAAACCACCGGTGCGGACGGTCGTGTCGGCGCGAGTCGCGGTAAATGTCCCGGGGGCATCTTCGTCGTCGAGGGTGACCGCGACGTCGCGCAGCGGCCGGTCCCACGACCGCAAGAGGCGCTGCACGACGGTGAGCACGCGGCGCCCCAGAGTGTGCGGGTCGAGCATTCCCAGTGCGCCGTCGAGTGTTTCGACGAGCACCGTGAGTCTGCCGTGGGTGGGGTGCGCGGCGATGGTGACCGGAAAGTGCGACAGGCTCTCCAGCGCCGAGGGGCGCAACACGGCCCCGCCACCATCCGACCCGAGCGGGAACTCGTCGCTGCCCACCAGTCCGCCGGGTGGGAAGTTCTCGTACACCAGCAGCGTGTCGAACAGTTCACCGATACCGCCGAGCGCTCGGATCTCGGTGTGGCTGAGGTAGCTGTGGTCGCGCAGATCGGCGGCCTCGCGCTGCACCGCGAGGCACTGCCGGCCCACGGATCGCGCCGGATCGAGCCGGATGCGCAGCGGAACGGTGTTGATGAACAGGCCGACCATGGACTCGACACCGGACAGTTCGTCGGGACGGCCCGACACGGTCACGCCGTACACCACGTCGGTGCGGTCGGTAAACGCCGAGAGGATTGCCGCCCAGGCCATCTGGAACAGCGTGTTGACCGTGACACCCCGCGCGCGTGCGCCGTCGAAGATCTCCGCGGACGCCTGCTCGTCCAGCGTGACCTCGGTGCGTGCGGGCAGTCCCGGTTCGGCCTCGCGGCCCGACAGCGCGGGCGACAGCAGTGTCGGGCCGTCCAGCCCGTCGAGGTGGGCGCGCCACCTCGCGCGGCTGGCGTCGTGATCGCGCCCGGCGAGCCAGCCGATGTAATCACGGTATGGACGCGGCGCCGCGGGGAACACCGCGGTGTCGCCGTCGGCCGCGTACAGCGTGATGTACTCGCCCACGAACACGGGCAACGACCAGCCGTCGATCGCGATGTGGTGAGCCGTGACCACCAGACGCCAACGCTGCGCGGGCATCTCGATGAGCAGGAACCGGATGAGCGGTCCACGCCCGAGATCGAAACGGCGCGTGCGCTCCTCGGCCTCGATGGCAGCGGCGGCCTCGGCCGTGGGCGCGGTGACGTGCCGCCACGGGAGATCGACGGCCGTCGGCACCACCGCGACCGGGCGGGTCAGGTTGCCCTGGAAGAAACTCGCCCGCAGGTTGGGGTGGCGCACCAGCATCGCCTCGGCGCACGACCGCAGCAGCGCCGGATCGACGGCACCCTCGATGTCAGCCGCCATCGCGATGACGTACGGGTCGGCACCCGTGTCCTCCTCGGTGAGCCCGGCCAGCGAGTACAGGCCCTGCTGCAGCGGGCTCAGCGCCAGGACGTCCTCGATGCCCGGCGGGGTTCCGGTGGCGGTCATCGTTTCCCGTCTTGGCTCTGACCCCATGCCGCGGTCAGCGCCGCGAGCTCGTCGGACGACAGACCCGACGCCTCCATGGGCGCATGGTGGACATCCTGCGCGGCCGAGCCCTCACCCGCGGCATCGATCGCCGCGGCGAGCTCCGACAGAACCGGATGTTCGAACACCATGCGCGCGGTCATCGCCACACCCGCGTCGCGCGCGCGTGCCGCGAGTTGCACCGCGAGGATGCTGTCACCGCCGAGGGTGAAGAAGTCGTCGTGGCGGCCCACCTGTGTGACGCCCAGCAGCTCGACGAGCATCGCGGCCACGGCACGTTCGGTGGGCGTGGCCGGCGCCTCGAACGGACCCGACGCCGTGGCGCTCACGCGCGGGCGGGTCAGGGCGGCCGGGGTGAGGTCGTCGACGACGGTGATTGCGGCGCCGGCGAATTCGTCGGGCAGCGCGGTGCGTACCTGCTCGGCGAACTGCGGGTCCGCGGCGTGAGCTGCGTCGGCCACCACGTATGCGGCCAGCAACGGCGCCGAGCGGTTCTCCCAGTACCGCGTCGCCGCGGCGGCCACGCCGTCAACGGCCTCCAGCGCGGCCTGCAGCCGCGGTTCACCGGCGGTGACGGGCTCGAGCCTGCCGTCGGAGGTCCAGCGTGCCCGGTCCCCGGTGCGGTACAGCCGGCCCGCGCCGAAGGGGTTGGGCACGAAGCGTTGTGCGGCAACGCCGTTCGCGGCTTCAGCCGACGCATCCACAGCGCCGCCTGCGTAGTACACGTCGCCGATCACGCCTATCGCCACCGGCTCGAGCCACTCGTCGAGCACGTAGACGTTGGTGGCGCCCTCGGTCTGCGGTAGCGCAGGCGGCACCGCGCGGCGGCTCCAGTCCTCGATCAGCAGCGTGCGCTCGTCCGCGTCGATCACCGCGATGTCGCGCAGCGTCGTGTCGGCGTCGGTCGCGAACGCGTCGATGATCCGGTGCAGCCACCCGATGAGACGTCGCGCGGTCGCGGGCTCGTACAACTCGGTGCGGTAGATCACGGTGCCCTTGTAGCCGGCCGGTTCACCAGCCCGTCCCCCATTGCCGTTCTGCGCGAAGAAGTTCAGCGACAGATCCGCATGTGCCACGTCGAACGTGGGTTCCAGTGCGGTGAAGCGTGTTTCGCCATTGCCGCCGTCGTCGATCACCTGATCGGCGGGCAGGTCATCGCGGACGTGCACGACGACACCGAACAGCGGGTTGCGCGACAGCGAGCGCACGGGGCTCACGGCGTCGACCACACGGTCGAACGGCAGGTCCTGATGCTGGTAGGCAGCCAACGCCATCTCACGGGAGCGGCGCAGCACCTCACGCAGCGACGGGTTGCCCGAGAGGTCGTTACGCAGCACCACGATGTTGATGAAGAACCCGATCAGCGCGTCGAGTTCGGGTGCCGTGCGCCCGGCGACCGGGGTGCCCAGCGGGATGTCGGTGCCCTGTCCGGACTTGTGCAACGCGATCGCGACGGCGGCCTGCAGCAGCATGAACTCGGTGACGCCGAGTTCGCGGGTGAGCGCGATCAGCCTGGCCCTGGTGTCGGCGTCGATGCTGAAGTCCAGCGCCGCGCCGTCGCCCGTGGGTACCGGGGGCCGAGGGAAGTCCGGATACAGCCCGTTCTCTTCGGGCAGACCGGCCAACTGCGTTGTCCAGTACCGGCGTTGTTCGTCGATCGTGTCGTCGGTGCCTGCCAGCAGTTCGGCCTGCCAGGCAGCGAAGTCGGCGTACTGCACGGGCAGCGGCGGCAGTTCGACGGCGCTGCCGGCGTGGCGGGCGTGGTAGGCCGTGAGCAGATCGGTGAACAGCACTGTGCCCGACCAGTGGTCGGCCGCGATGTGGTGCACCACGAGTGACAGCACGTGGTGCTCAGCGGTGGTCAGCACCGCAGCCCGGATCGGCCAGTCGGTCTCCAGGTCGAAGCAGTACCTGCGCTCGGCGTCGAGTTGGGCCTGCACCCAGTCCTCTCCGTCACCGCGCGCCTGCCGCACCGGCACCGGGGCCGGCGGGTGGATGATCTGGTACGGCGCACCGTCGATCTCGCGGTAGGTGGTCCGCAGGATCTCGTGCCGCGCGACGACGTCGCCGACCGCGGCGATCAATGCGTCGACGTCGCAGGGCCCGGACAGGCGCGCCGCGAAGGGCACGTTGTTGACCGGGTTCGGGCCGTCGATGCGGAACTGGAACCACTGGCGCAACTGCGCGGCCGACATCTGCAGCGGGCCGTCGTGCGGCACCGCGACGATCGCGGGGCGACCACTCGATGCACCCGAGGCCACCAGGTCTTCGATGTGCGCGGCGAGGCCGGACACCGTGGCGTGCTCGAAAACGTCCTGGACACCCACGTCCACAGCACATCGGGCACGCACGGCCGCGACGAGTTTGGTCGCGAGCAGTGAGTGGCCGCCGAGATCGAAGAACGAGTCGTCGGCGCCCACCTCGTCGCGTTCGAGCAGTTCGGCGAACAATCCGGCCACGGTGCGTTCGGTGTCGGTGGACGGTTCCCGGAATCGGGTGGTGGAGGTGATCTCCGGCTCGGGCAGGGCCCTGCGGTCGATCTTGCCGTGGGTGGTGATCGGGATCTCGTCGAGCTCGACGTAGGCCGCGGGCACCATGTATTCCGGCAGCGCAGCGGTCACCCGGGCCCGGATGCGTTCGATGTCGACGTGGTCGGCGCCCGCGGCCGGCGTGATGTAGGCGACCAGGCTCTTGCCGAGGCTCGGCAGGTCGCTGACCACCACCACGGCCTGCCCCACCGACGGGTCCACCGAGATCGCCGCCGACACCTCGCCGAGTTCGATGCGGAAGCCGCGGATCTTCACCTGCTCGTCGGCCCGCCCGACGAACTCGATGTCGCCGTCGGCGTTGCGCCGCGCGAGATCTCCCGAGCGGTACATCCGCCCGCCCGGGTTGAACGGATCGGCGACGAAGCGCTCGGCGGTCATTCCCGGCCGTCGGTGATAGCCGTGCGCGACATGTGTTCCGCCGATGTAGATCTCGCCGATCACGCCGACGGGCACCGGTTGCAGCGCGTCGTCGAGCAGATGGATCGTGGTGTTGATCTTGGGCTTTCCGATCGGTACGGTGCGCGCGCCCTGCTTGCCCTCGACCTTGTAGCGCGTGCAGTTCAGCACGGTCTCGGTGGGTCCGTAGAAGTTGTGCAGCAGCGAGTCGAACGTCGCGTGGAATTTGTCGGCGATCTCGCCGGGCAGTGCCTCGCCGCCGATCGGCACGCGCTGCAGGGTGCGCCACTCGTTGACGCCGGGCAGCGACAGGAACAGCCCGAGCAGCGACGGCACGAAGTGCATCGAGGTGATGCCCTCGTTGCGCAGCAGATCGGTCAGGTAGCCGATGTCGGTGAGGCCGCCCGGTTTCGGGATCACCAGGCGCGCACCGGCGGCCAGCATGCCGAAGATCTCCCCGATCGACACGTCGAAGCTCTGCGACGCGACCTGCAGCAGGCGGTCTTCGTTGGTGACGTCGTATTCGCCGCCGAACCACACGAAGTACTCGGCTATCGGGCGGTGCGGCACCGGAACACCTTTGGGCAGACCGGTGGAACCGGATGTGTAGATCAGGTACGCGGTGTTGTCGGGCCGCAGCGGCCGCACGCGCTCGGCGTCGGTGGGGTCGGTCGTCGGCTGATCCTCCAGCCCGCTGACGAACTCGCGCAGCACGATCTTGGGGTCGGAGTCGGACAGGATGTAGTTCAGCCGGTCCTCGGGATACGTCGGGTCGACGGGCAGGTACACCGCACCGGCCTTGACGATGCCGAGCGCGGTGATGACCAGCTCGGGCGACTTCTCCAGCAGCACCGCGACGCGGTCCTCGGTGCCGATGCCCTGCCCGATCAGCCAGTGCGCCAACCGGTTCGCGGACTCGTTGATCTCGCGGTAGGTGAAGTGCCTGCCCTCGTAGACCACGGCGGTGGCGTCCGGGGTGCGTTCGGCCTGCTGGGTCACCAGATCGGTGAGGGTCGCCGCGGGTGTGTCGAAGGCCTCGCCGGTGGCCATCCGCGTCAGCCACGCCGTGTCCTCGGCGGTGAACAGGTCCAGACGCCACAGCGCGCGATCGGGATCGGCGAGGGCGTTGTCGAGCAGCACCGTGAAGTGCCGCAGCATCTGTTCGGCCAACGCCGCATCGAGCACCTCGGTGAGGTGCTCGGCCTCGACGGTGGCACCCGTGGCTTCCCACTCGACCATGAAGCCCAGCGGCAACTGGGTGTGGTTGCCGCGCAGTTCGGCACGTTCGCACCGCACCCCGGCCGGGCAGAACCCGCCGCCATCGGGTTCACGGAACCCGAAGCTCACGCGGGTCATGCGCTCGGCGCCGTGGCGACGATCCGGGTTGAGTTCGCGCACCACCCGGTCCAGGTTGACCCGCTGATGCGCGAACGCCCCGAGCGCGACGTCGCGGGTCTGCAGCACCAGGTCACGGAATCCGGCGTCGCTGCGGGGTCGCATGCGCATCGCGACGGTGTTGCCGTGGTATCCGATGGTGTCCTCGGTGTCGCGGTTGAGCACCGGGGTGGCGACCAGGAAGTCGTCGGTGTGGGTGTAGCGCCTGATGAGCGCGCCGAACGCGGCCAGCAGCACCATGTACGGCGTCGCGCCGGTCTCGCGCGCCAGTACCGTCACCTTCTCGACGGTCTCGGCCGACAGTCGTACGGTACTGCGCTGCGATCGGAAACCGGTCGGCACCACCGAACCCATCGGGCCGGGAAGTTCCAGCGGCTCGGGCGGATTCGCCATGACCTCGCGCCAGTAGGCGAGGTCCTCGTCGGTGGTGTCCGGGGCGGCAGCCCCGACCCGTGGCGTCTCGGGCAATTGCTCGCCCGAGTACGCGCGCGTGAGGTCGGTGAAGAACACCCGCCACGAACCGTCGTCCCATGCGATGTGGTGTGCGACGAGCAGCAGTACGTGTTCGGCCGGTCCGGTCCTGATGAGCGTGAGGCGCAGCGGTGATTCGGTGCCCAGGTCGAACGGTGTGCCGAACTCACGCTGCGCGAGCACCTCCAGGCGCAGCTTGCGCGCCCGCTCGGACTTCTCCGACAAATCGTGCGTGGTCCACGACGGTGTGAGGTCGTCGTGAACCTCGGCGCGCGGTTCGCCGTTCTCGTCGGCATGGAAGGTCGTGCGCAGGATCGGGTGACGCCGGGCCACCGCCTCGACCGCGGCCTGCATACGTTCGGCATCGATGTCACCGGTGAGCCGGTAGGACAGGCTCACATTGAGCAGGACCCCGCTCGGATCGAACCCCTGCACGAACCACATGCGGCGCTGTCCGTCGGACAGCACCGTGGGATCGACGGCCGCCGCGGAACCTTCGGCTGCTGCGCGTCCGGCCGCCAGGCCGCGTTCGGCGAGCTTGCGCCGCATCAACTCCAGGCGGGCTTCGACGGTGGAGGCCGTCGCGGTATCGGCAATGTCAGTCACGCGAGAACGTTTCCTTTTCGGGTCTTTCGAGGTGCTCGATCAGCTCGGTGGCGGTCACTCCGCCGAGCAGGGTGGCCAACGGCACGGAGCGTCCGGTGGTCTTCTTGAGCTTCTTGCGCAGGTCGAGCGCCAGCAGTGAGTCGACGCCCAGGTCCAGCAGCGACGCGTCGAGGTCCAGACCCGTGGTGTCGGCCAGCTTGAGAACCGCAGCCAGCGCGATGCGTACCGCCGCACCCGTGTCGTGGTGCTCGGCATCGGCGGGTGGGCCCGCATCGCGGTGCTGCGCTGCGTGGGTGGCTTCCCGTCCGGTGCCGGTATCGGCATCGGTGCCGAGAAAAAGTGCGAGGCGCTGCGCGTCGGCGCTGAACACCAGCGGGTCACCCGCAAAGTCCTGCAGCGCGGTGTCGACCGCCCGGTCAGGCGCCATGGCCCGCAGGCCCGAGCGTTCGACGCGCGTGATCTCGTCTGCGTCGATGATCCCCGCACCCGGCCACAGACCCCAGCGCACCGCGGTGCACCGGCGGCCCTCGGAGCGAAGCCGTTCCGCCATGACGTCGAGCAGACGGTTCGCGGCCGCGTACGCGGCGTGTCCGTGGCCGCCCCACAGCCCGGACACCGACGAGCACAGCAGGATTCGCGCGTCCGGCCGCACGGGCCACGCCGCGAGCACGTTCTCGATGCCCGCGAGTTTCGCGGTGAACGTGGCCTGCGCGGCCGCGCCGGTGAGTGCGGAGCCTGCCGCGATGGTTGCCGTCGCCGCGGCGTGCACGATCAGAGACGCACCCTGTCCACCGAATTCGGCGGCGACGTCGCGTACCCGTGGAATGTCGGTGAGATCGCAACGCGGCGCGACGATCTCGACGCCGAGAGGAAGCTCGTCCACGCGGTTCCCCTCGATCCCGTTGCGGCTCAACAGCACGATGCGCCGTGCGCCCAGCGCCGCGAGGCGTCGGGCGAACTGCAGTCCGACCGCGCCGGTACCGCCGGTGATCACGACGTCGTCCAGGACGCCGGTGGGCCACGGCGCTGCCGCGGCCGACGCGTCGCGCATACCGCGGCGCCACAGGGTTGTCCCGGGACCGTCGGCAACGTCACACCGCAGCGCGAGATCCGTGGTGCCCGTGACCATCGCGGCGACAGCGGTGACCGCGGCCTCGGTGTCCAGGCCCATCGGGACGTCGAGTTGCCGGAAGTTCTGGTCGGGGTGTTCGAAGGCGATGCTGCGGTGCATCGCGGCCACGGCCGCCCCGACGGGCAGTGACCCGTCCCGGTCCACCGGGACGTGCTCGCCGCGGCCGGTCACCAGCCACACGTCACGCGTGGTCTCGGTGAGCAGGTCGGGGTAGCGCAGCAGACCTTCGTCGATGCGCCTGCCGAGTACCTCGGCCGCGACCACCGGATCGTTCTCGCCGATCATCGGTGCGACCACGACCAGCTTGTCGGCCTCGGCGGGTGCGACCACCTCGACGCCCTCGATGCGCCGCGCCGCGTCACGCAGGTGGTCGGTGACAGCGCATCCCGGATCGAGTCCGACCACCGCGATGTGGTGGTGTCCGGACACGGCGGGCACCGCCACCGGATGCCATTGCTCGGCCGCGACCGTCAGACCCGTGACCGGCGGGAGGGGATCGGGTCGGGCCCAGAGGTGTTCGGCGCGCATGGGCGCGAACGGGAAGTCGGGCAGGACGGCAAGGCTGTCGCCGAGTTGGTCGCTCCAGCGGTATCCCGTGTCGGCCAGCGCGACCGTGATGACGTTGTCGGCGAGGCGCTCCGGCAGGGGTTCGTCACGCCTGCCGGATCCGACGAGCACCACGCCGCGGGTGGACTCGAGCAACTCGCCCATGTTGAACAACAGCGCGGGATGTGCCGAGAGTTCGACGAAGATGCGGGCCCCGCGCCGGGCGGCGCGTGCGACCGCCTGATCGAACCGCACGGTGGTGCGCAGGTTCGTGTACCAGTAGTCGGCGAAATCCGTTCCCGCCGTGACGACATCGGCCGTGGCCGAGCCGATGAACTGCACGGGCGTCTCGGCGAACCGCCCGGCAGGCAGCAGGGCGTCGAGGTCGGCGCGCACACCGTCGAGCGCGGTGGTGTGCGCGGGGAACCACATCTCGATCTCCCTGGCGAACGCACCGCGTGCGGCGACCGTGCGCACGGCGGCGGCCACGGCGTCGGTCTCCCCCGACACCGCGACCGACGACGGTGAGTTCACCACGGAAAGCTCGAGCCAGCCCGGGGTTTCGGCGATCACTTCGGCTGCCTGCTCCGGTGTGATGCCGAGTACCGCGACGCGGTACGGGCCGGTGAGCCGGTCGAGCACCGTCGCGCGGGCGATGACGATCGCGACCGCCTCGGGCAGGGTGATGGCCCCGGCGACATAGGCCGCGCCGATCTCGCCGAGGCTGTGGCCCACCGTGATGTCGGGCACCACCCCGTAGGACCGCCAGACCCGCGCGAGTGCGACGCCGTGCACGAACTGGGCGCCCTGGATCTGCACCTGCGAGAAGTCGTTGGTGCTGACGCCGGAATCCGGGTCGGCGAGCAGGTAGTCCAGCGGTGAGGCCGCACCGGCCGCGTCGAACGCGGCGGCGCAGCGGTCCACCTCGGCGCGGTACTCGTCGAGTCGGTAGGCCTCGACGCCCATCGACGGCCACTGGCTGCCCTGGCCGGGGAACACGAACGCGACGCGGCGCCGCGAACCGGGCTGCGGCGCCGCGGCTCTCGTCACGAGCGGATGGTCGACGCCGTCGGCGAGCGCCCGCAGTCCCGCGGTGAGTTCGTCGAGGCCCCCGGCCCGGATCACGGCGCGGTGCCTGCGCAGGCGGCGGGTGCGCAGCAGCGTGTGCGCCACGTCGGACGGCGCGGTGTCACCCCTGCCTTCGAGGTACCGCAGGATCGCCGCCGCGTCGTGGGTGATCAGATCCTCGGCGTGTGCGCTGAGCACGATCGGCACGCGCGCGTCGGACAACGTTCCGTCGGTCATCACGCGGCCTCCGGGATCGCGACGATCGCGTGCGCGTTGGTGCCGCTCATCCCGAACGCCGACACCGCCGCGATGCGTTCACCGCCGACCGCGGGCCACGGCGTGAGCTTGGTGGCCAGGCGCAGTCCCTGCGCTTCCCAGTCGATCTCGCCACTGGGCTGGTCGACGTGCAGGGTCGCCGGGATCGCCGCACGTCGCCCGGCGAGCAGCACCTTGGCCAGCCCGAGTCCGCCCGCGGCGGCCTGTGCGTGGCCCACGTTCGATTTCACCGAGCCCAGCACGGCACCCGCACCGGGGGCGGTGGCGCCGTAGGTCTGTGCGAGCGAGCGCAGTTCGGTGCGGTCGCCCAGTCGGGTCCCGGTGCCGTGGCCTTCGATCATCCCGACGTCCTCGGGGCGGATCCCGGCCCGGTCGATGGACTTGCGGAACAGGCGTTCCTGCGCCGCACCGCTGGGCGCGGTGAGCCCGGTGGTGCGTCCGTCCTGGTTGAGTGCGGTGGCACGGATCTCGGCCAGGATGCGGCGGCCGTCGCGCACTGCGGCGGATCGGCGTTGCAGGACGAACATCGCCGCGCCCTCGGCCCAGACCGTGCCGCTCGCGTGGGCGCTGTAGGGGCGGCAGTGGCCGTCGTCGGACAGTGCGTGCTGTTTGGAGAATTCGACGAAGTACCCCGGTGAGCCCATCACGCACACCGCGCCGGTCACCGCCAGATCGCAGTCTCCCGCGCGCAGCGCGCCGACCGCGGTGTGCAACGCGGTGAGCGCCGACGAGCACGAGGTGTCGACCGTGACGGCGGGCCCGGCCAGGTCCAGCGTGTATGCGATGCGGCCGGCGATGACCCCGAGCGAGGTCCCGGTGATGAGATGCCCGCTGTGGTGGGAGAACTCGGAAAGCGGCGGGCCGTACTCCAGGCCGGAGGCGCCGATGTAGCAGCCGGCGTCGTGGCCGGCGAGATCGTCGGGGTTGATCCCGCTGTTCTCCAGCGCCCGCCACGCGACGCGCAACGCGACGCGTTGCTGCGGATCCATGGCGACGGCCTCGCGCGGCGAGATGCCGAAGAACGCCGGATCGAATTCACCCGCACCGGACAGGAAGCCGCCCAGATCGTTGATGGGCTTGAAGCCGTCGCGGCGGGAGCCGTCGAACAGTGCCCCGATGTCCCAGCCACGGTCGCGCGGGAACCGCCCGAGTGCCTCGCGTTCCTCGGTGAGCAGCGTCCAGTAGTCGTCGGCGGTCGTGACCCCGCCGGGGGCCTCGAGCGCCATCCCGACGATGACGACCGGGTCCTCACCAGAGCTCATTGACCAGCTCCGCGACGTCGTCGGTGTAGTCGTTGATGTAGAAGTGCCCACCGTCGAACATCGACAGCGTGAACGCCCCTTCGGTGTGGATCTGCCAGCCGCGCAGCATGTCCTCGCTGATGCGGTGGTCCTGTTCCCCGCCGAGGGCGTGGATGTCGGCCGCGATCGTCACGCCCTGATCGCACGAGTACCGGTTGAACGCCTCGTAGTCGGCGCGCACTGCCGTGAGCAGCAGCTCCACGAAGTCGTCGTCGGCCAGCAGCTGCGGGTCGGTGCCGCCGAGGTCCACCATCTCGGCGATGATCTCGGACTCCCCCATCGGCAACGCCGGGGATGCGGCGACCGCGGACGGCGCCTCGCTCGCCGAAACCCAGAGCGCCTCCACCGCAACGCCGTTGCGTTCGGCGACACGGGCGAACTCGAAGGCCACGACCGCGCCCATGCAGTGGCCGAACAGACACAGCGGCCCGAGCCGTGTCCAGTCGCCCGCCTCGAAGAGGTCACGTGCCAGGTCGCCGACCGTGGCCGGCGCGGGATGCGACAGCCGGTCGCCGCGGCGCGGGTACTGCATGACGTAGGCGTCGGAGCCGGCCTCGGCCAGCGCGAGTGCGAAGGGCCGGTACGCCAGGGCCGCACCGCCGGCGTGCGGGAACACCAGTGTGGGCCCGCTGGCGGTGTTTTCGGCTGGATACCTCTTGATCCAGGATTCGAGCGAGACCTCGGTGCCCGTCACGATGTCGCGGCGGTGTCGAGTGCGGACATCACTGCGGCGTCATCCATCGCGGCGACCTCCAGATAGAGTTCGGCGACTTGTTCGAGGCGGCTGCCGTCGGCCTCCCTGGCGACCAGACGGCTCGCGAGTTTCTCGACCGTGCGGGTGGCGAAGATGTCGGGCACCATCACGGTCGGGGTGTCCAGCCAATCGCGGATCCGTGCGACCGCCGCGGTCGCGAGCACGGAATCTCCGCCCAGTTCGAAGAAGTCCTCGTCGGCGCCGACATCGGCCACCGAGAGCAGTTCACCCAGGATCGCCGCGAGAGCACGCTCCAAGCTGGTCTCGGGTCGCCGTGCGGTGCCGCGCCCACCAGCCTGCGCCTGTTCGACGGCCTCGGCGAGCAGACGCGCAACCGCACGCCGATCGGTCTTGCCGCCGACGGTGAACGGCACCTTTCCGGTGAGTTCGAAGTGCCGCGGAACCATGTGCGGCGGAAGCAGTTCCGCCAGACCTGCCCGCAGGTCGGCGTCGGTCACCGAGGTGTCGTCGAGCCCGACGACGGCGGCCAGCAGGTCACCGGCAGGGGTGTCCACGATGTCGGCGACCGCGGCATGCACACCGGGAAGGCGCTGCAGTGCGGCCTCGACCTCGCCCAGTTCGATGCGGTAGCCGCTGAGCTTGACGCGGTGGTCGGCGCGACCGACGAATTCCAGTGTGCCGTCCGGCCAGTAGCGTGCCAGGTCTCCGGTGCGGTACCAGCGGCGGCCGCACCAGGTGACGAACTTCTCGGCGGTCAGGTCGGGCTTGCCGCGGTAGCCGCGGGCGATCCCGCGACCGCCGATCCACAGTTCACCGGGCACCCAGTCGGGGCAGTCCTGTCCCGCGGCGTTGACCACGCGGCACGCGTTGTTAGGGAACGGCGCGCCGTACGGCACCGCCGTCCAGTGCTCGGGCAGCTCCTTGGCCTCGAAAAGCGTCGCGTGGATCGCGGTTTCGGTCGCCCCGCCCAGACCCGTCAACACCACGCCCGGTGACAACTGCTGCAGCTTGCGCACCATGGTGGTGCGCACCCAGTCACCCCCAGTGGGCACGGCGCGCAGTGAGGGCATGGATGTCCTTGTCGACCATGCGGTTTCGACCAGCATCTCCAGCGATCCGGGCAGGAAGTTCAGCGTCGTGACACCGTGGGCGTTGATCTGGGCGACCCAGTGATCGGGATTGCGCCGGTCGGCCTCGTCGACCATCACGATGGCGCCACCTGCGGCCAGCGTGCCGAACACGTCGAGCACCGACAGGTCCGATTCCAGATGGGTCAGCGCCAGCACGCTGTCGTCGGGTCCGGTGCCGAAGTAGGTGTTGAGCGTCTCGACGGTGTTCATCGCGGCGTCGTGGGTGACCTCGACGCCCTTGGGCTCGCCCGTCGAACCGGACGTGAACAGCACGTAGGCCAGGTCGTCGGGCGCAGCGGAGACCGGTTCGACCGTCTCGTGGCGCCGGCCCACCAGGACGGCCTCGGTGACCGTCAGCGCGGGCAGCCATGTCGGGGTGGCGTCTGCGCAGAACAGTGCCATGCGGACGCCGGCGTCGGCGAGCATGCGTTCGGCGCGGTCGGTGGGCTGGTCGACACCGACCGGCACGTACACCGCACCGGCAGCCAGGATGCCCAGCAGCGCCGGAATCTGGTCGGGCCCTTTGGGTCCCATCACCGCGACGCTCTCACCGCGGCGCACACCCGCGACACGCAGGGCCGTCGCGACGGCCAATGCCTGCTCGCGCAGTTCGGCGTAGGTCAGCGGGCCTTTCGACCCGATCAGGGCCACGGCGCCGGGGCGCATCGCGGCCTGTTCGAAGAAGCCGTCGTGCAGTGCGCGTCCGCTCGGCGGGGCGGACCTCGCGTTCACCGCGTCACGCACATCGCGCTGGGACTGCGGCAGCAGCGGCGGCGACGGGATGTCCCACGCGGTGTCGTCGGTGGCGAGCCTGCGCAACTCGGCGATGTGGCGCGCGAACATCGCGTCGATCACGCCGGGGCGGAAGGCGTCCTCGCGCACGTCCCAGTTCACCAGCACGCCGCCGTCGAACTCGGTGACCTGCGCGTCGAGCAGCACCTGCGGGCCCTGCGAGTTGATCCACACCGGCTTGCCGAACGCATCGGTCACCTCGGTGGCGAACAGCTCGCCGAGGCCGAGCGCGCTCGTGTACACCACCGGCGCGATGACCTGGGTGCCGCGGTGACGCCCGAGATCACGCAGCACCGACAAACCCGGGTAGTTCGCGTGCCCGGCAGCGGCGCGGAAAGTGTCCTGCACGACCTTGGCGCGTTGCGTGGGCGTCGTCGTATCGGTCAGGTCGATGTCGAGCAGCAGCGACGACGTGAAGTCGCCGATGATCTTGTCGACGTCGGGATGACGCTGCTCGCGCCCGAACAGGGGCACGTTGAGCAGGAAGCGCTGATCGGCAGACCATCCCGCGAGCACCTCGGCGAACGAGGCCGCCAACGCCATGGCGGGCGTGATGCCCCGCTTGCGGGCCGCGGCGAACAGTGCGTCGCGTGTCTGCGGATCCAGCCAGTGGTGCCTGCGGGTGGTGTGGTGCGGGTCGGCCTGCTCGGCGACCGGCACCAGCGGCAGCCGCGGCGGATCGGGCAGATCGGGGATCCGCTCGGCCCACCACTTCTGGTCGGCGTCGCGTGCGGGGCCGCCCTCGGGAGTCTCGAGCCGGTACTCGCGGTAGGTGTAACCCAGCGCGGGCAGCGAGGTGCCCGAGTTGTACAGCGCGGCCAGGTCGGCCATCAGCGTGCGGTAGCTCATGGCGTCACCGGCCTGCATGTCGAGGTCGACGTGCAGGCGCGTGGCCCCACTCGGCAGCAAAGACAGTGTCAGCTCGAAGACCTCACCCTGCAACTGCTGATGCGACTTGGCCCGCTGGATCTCCGACAGACGCCGTGCCACCTCGTCGGGTGTGGCGGCCCGCAAATCCTCGACGGTGACCGGAAATTCGTTCGCCGGCGCGCCGATG
The DNA here is from genome assembly GCF_001457595.1 of Mycolicibacterium smegmatis. GTDB lineage: Bacteria > Actinomycetota > Actinomycetes > Mycobacteriales > Mycobacteriaceae > Mycobacterium > Mycobacterium smegmatis. The sequence goes on from NZ_LN831039.1 coordinate 4,604,452, forward strand.
CGCTGCGTGCCGTCGGGCAGGAACTCCACCCGCAGCATGGGGTGACGCTCGGCCAGCGCGGTCGCCGCGCGCCGCAGCCGCTCGGGGTCCACGCCCGTGCCGTCGAACTCGACGTAGAGATGCCCCGCGACCCCGCCGAGCTGCTGGTCCTCTTCGCGGCCCACCCACATCGCGTGCTGCATGGGGGCCAGCGGGAACGGTGCACCGGCCTGCTCGCCGGTCTCGGAGGGACGTGAGTTCGCGTGCGCCGACGACGCCTTGGAATCCGCCGAACGCGCGGCGATCAGCCGGGCCCAGTCGGACACGGTGGGATTGGCGGCCAGCGTCGCGAAATCGATGTCGATGCCCTGCTGACGCCAACGCCCGGCCAGCGACATCATTCGGATAGAGTCCAGGCCCTGTCCGATCAGATCGGCGTCGGGGTCGACGGCTTCGCTACCGATGCCGAGCAGATCGGCCACGGCCCCTCTGATCGTCTGCGAGTTCGCACCAGCGACGTCGCCCATATGGCCTCCCGAACACGATTAGCACAGGCTGTCCTAACTTCGTGGAGGCTACCCTATATTCGGGTGACCGATTTCGCCTACCCCCGAGGTCCAGCCGTGACTCTGACCACGCCCCACCCCCGCCCCGAGCAATCCGAATCTGCAGCTCGATCAAGCCTGCTGGCCGGATTCACGCCGTTTCCGGCCGAGCGCGCACAGGCCTACCGGGCAGCCGGGTACTGGCGAGACCAGCTACTGGATTCGGTGCTGCGGACGGCGGCCCGCACATGGCCGGACCACATCGCGGTGATCGATGCGGACCACCGGCACACGTACGCCGAACTCGACCGCCTCGCCGACCGCGCCGCGGCAGGTATCGCGGGCCTGGGCATCGGCCCCGGCGACCGTGTGCTGGTCCAGCTGCCCAACACCGCGGAGTTCGCCGTCGCACTGTTCGGCCTGCTGCGCGCGGGCGCGGTGCCCGTCATGTGCCTGCCCGGGCACCGGCTCGCCGAGCTCACGCATTTCGCCGAGGTCAGCTCGGCGGTGGCGCTCGTCGCGGCCGACACCGCAGGTGGTTTCGACCACCGCGACCTCGCACGTGAACTCGTGAGGTCCCATCCGAACGTGCGCCACGTCCTCGTCGACGGCGACGCTGCGGAGTTCCTGTCCTGGGCGGAGGTGACGCGGGCGGCGTCGGGACCCGTCCCCGACATCGCACCAGATCCGGCCACCCCGGCGCTGCTGCTCGTGTCGGGCGGCACCACCGGTGCGCCGAAACTCATCCCGCGCACACATCAGGACTACGTCTACAACGCCACGGCCAGTGCCGAGCTGTGCCGGCTGACCGCCGACGACGTCTACCTCGTGGCGCTGCCCGCCGCCCACAACTTCCCACTGGCGTGCCCCGGCCTGCTCGGTGCGATGACCGTCGGTGCCACCACGGTGTTCACCACCGACCCGAGCCCCGAGGCCGCGTTCGCCGCGATCGACGAACACGGCGTCACGGTCACCGCACTGGTGCCTGCGCTGGCCAAGCTGTGGGCGCAGGCGTGTGCGTGGGAACCCTTGGCTCCCAAGACGCTGCGCCTGCTCCAGGTGGGCGGGGCCAAGCTGGCTGCGCCGGACGCGGCGCTGGTGCGCGGGGCCCTCACCCCGGGACTGCAGCAGGTGTTCGGCATGGCCGAGGGCCTGCTGAACTACACCCGCATAGGCGATCCCCCCGAGGTGCTGGAGAACACCCAGGGCCGCCCGTTGTCACCGGACGACGAGATCCGCATCGTCGACGAGGTCGGCAACGAGGTGCCGCCAGGCGCCGAGGGGGAACTGCTGGTGCGCGGACCGTACACGCTCAACGGCTATTTCAACGCCGAGGCCGCCAACGAGCGCTCGTTCAGCCCGGACGGCTTCTACCGCAGCGGCGACCGGGTACGCCGCTTCGCCGACGGCCCGCTCGCCGGGTATCTGGAGGTGACCGGCCGGATCAAGGACGTCATCGTGCGCGGCGGCGAGAACGTCTCCGCACTCGATCTCGAAGAGCACCTGCTGACCCACCCGAGCGTGTGGGCCGCCGCAGCGGTTGCGCTGCCCGACGAGTTCCTCGGCGAGAAGATCTGCGCCGTGGTCGTTTTCAACGGACCCCCGGTCAGCCTGGCCGAGTTGCACGCGCATCTGGAGCAGCGCGGCGTCGCTGCCCACAGCAGGCACGACGCGCTGGTCCCGATGCCGAGCCTGCCCACCACGGCCGTCGGCAAGATCGACAAGAAGGCGATCGTGCGTCAGCTCGGCGGGTAGGTCCGCCTCAGCGCCGGCCGAGTTCGATCAGCTCTTCGACCAGGTCGCGCGCGGCGGTGATCGGTTTGGTGGAGCGTTCCAGTTTCGACCCGAGAAGCGCGCCGTCATAGAGCAACTGGATGCGCCGGGCCAACGCGACCGGAGATCCGACCCCTGCCTGCTTCAGCAGGCCGGCCAACGTGGATCGCAGCCACGCGCGGTGCGCCCGGACCGGTTCGAGCTCGACGCCGGGGTATTCGGTGGCGGCGTTGGCGTACAGGCAGCCTCGAAAATCGCGCCGGGCCGCATTCCGCGACGCGAGGTCGAAAAAGGTCAGGACACGCTGCACCGGATCCTCCACCCCGGCGACCGTTTGCTCCCAGCGGTTGCGATCAGCGTGATCCAAATTGGCGAGATAGGCGATCACCAACGCGTCTTTCGAGCCGTATGTGCTGTAGAGGGAGGCCTTGGCAACCCCCGCCTCGCGCAGGATCAGGTCGATGCCGACGGCGCGAATGCCCTGGCCGGCGAACAGTTCGGAGGCTGTGTTGAGCAGGCGTTGTGCCGGCGGCAGGGAAACAGCCTGGTGCGCAGACTTTGGGGCAATGGCGGGCCGGGTCGTGCTCATGGCGACAGGGTAACCCGAAAACGGCAATAGACAGCCCTGTCTGTCTATGCCACCGTGATGTCGTACCGCTCCTGCGACGCCGAGGAAGTCACGTGACTCTTCATCTCTACGAAATCACCCCCGAAGCCACCGACACGGCCGCGGTGGGCCAGCTGATCAAACGGGCCGATGCCGAAATCGCCGGTCACGGTGGCGAACTGATCGAGTCAGAGGTCACCGCCCAGGGCCGTCGGGTCTTCGTGATCGCCGAGTTCGCTGCCGAGGCGGCCACTTTGGACACCGCCGGACTGGGCGCTGCCGCCGTCGACGGCCCACACCGGGTACGACTCGTCGGAGCAGACCTGGCGGAGCTCAAAGCCGCCCGCCCGCAGGCCGGTTATCTGGTCGAGTGGGATCTGCCTGCAGATCTGGACATGGAGTCCTACCTGGCCCGCAAGAAGGCCAACTCCCCCAAGTACGCGGATGTGCCCGAAGTGCGGTTCCTGCGCACCTATGTCCGTGAAGACATGGACAAGTGCCTGTGTCTGTACGACGCGCCGGACGAGGCCGCGGTGCGACGCGCGCGCGATGCGGTGAGCGCGCCCATCGACCGCCTGCACGGATTGGACGGGCAACTTCCATGACCGCCATGCTCGCGGACTCGGCCCTCGACCGGGTTGCGCGCACCGTGGCGGCGCGTGCCGCCGAACTCGACGAGCAGCGCACCGATGTCCGCACCGACCTGGCCGAACTCGGGCGGGAAGGACTGCTCGACCTCGACCTGCCCGGCATGGTGCGCGTCATCGACGAGGTGTCCGCCCACAGCTTGGCTGTCGGCTTCTCCACCTGGGCTCACCACATGAGCCTGCGATATCTGAACGCCTCGTCCACCGGTGGGTTCGACGAGCAGATCAGCGCCCTGGCCGCGGCACGCAAGATCGGTGTCACCGCGATGGCCGCCGGGCTCAAGCAGATCGCCGGTCTCGGCCAGGTGCCGGTCACCGGCGACAACGACGGCTCGGATCTGATCGTCAGCGGGCCGATCCGGTGGGCCACCAACGTGTTTCCCGACGCTTTGATGGTGCTGCCGGTGCGCGTCGGTGAGCACACCGTCGTCGTCGCGGTGGGCACCGGCGACGATGGTGTCACCGTCGACCCGGCCCCACCGCTCACCGCGCTCGGGGCCACCGCTTCGACGTCATTGCACCTGAACGAGGTTCGCGTTGCGGCAGATCAGGTTCTCGCCACCGACCTGGCTGCGTTCGTCGCCAGAATCCGGCCCGCGTTCCTGTTGTTACAGACGGCTTTCTGTGTCGGCATCACACGCGCGGCTCTGACCGCGGCCACGGAGGCGCACACCGGCCCGCTGGCACGGTTCGGCGCGGAACTCGACGACGCGGCCACCCGCGCCGCCGACATCCGAGCACGGCTGTACGGGTGGGCCTCGGACCCCGGCACGGCGACGGTGCCCGACCTGATCCGGCTGCGATTGGATGCCGCACATGCAGCGGTGGACGTCACCCGGCTGGAGCTGTCGCTGACCGGTGGTGTCGGCTACACCCTGGGAAGCGCCGCCAACAGGCGTTTCCGGGAGGCCGCGTTCCTGCCCGTGCAATCACCGTCGGAAGGACAACTGCGGTGGGAACTCACGCGCTACGAATAGCGCACGGCACCAGACGGTTCGGCGGGACGCCTGCGCTGGCCGACATCGACCTGCAGATCCACACAGGAGAGTTTCTCGCGGTGCTCGGCCCCAGCGGCAGCGGCAAGTCGACGCTGCTGCGGATCTGCGCCGGCCTGGATGCCCTGACCTCCGGCACCTTGACCTGGTCGGGTGACGGCAGCCGGCCGCGTACGGGCGTGGTCTTCCAACAGCCCCTGCTCATGCCGTGGCTGACCGTCGCGGACAACGTGGCTTTCGCGCGCCGGTTCACGGCACAGCGCAAGGGGTTCGATCCCGGGTACGCCGCCAGGCTCATCACCAGATTCGGCCTCGACGACCTCGCCGACCGCTACCCCGACGAGTTGTCGGGCGGTCAGGCCCAGCGGGTCGCCATCCTGCGCGCCGTCGCCACCCGTCCTCAGCTGCTACTTCTCGACGAACCCTTCAGCGCGCTGGACCCGGCCACTCGCGGCGATCTGGCCGGGTGGCTGAGGGACCTGGCACGAGAACTCGACGTCACGGTCGTACTCGTCACCCACGACGTCGACGAAGCGCTCGCTTTGGCGCAGCGCATCGTGCTGCTCGACGCAGGCAGTATCCGCGCGGAGTGGACAGTGCGCGGCGACGGACTCCCCACGCGGAGCGAAATTCTCGCCCACTACCGCGCCGACCCCGCGGTGGAGGTGTCGTGACGGCCCTGACCCGACGCGCGCTGCTGGCCGGGGCGGGCGGATTGACCGCTGCCGGTGGGCTCTTCGGCCTCGGCGGGCTCGCACACAGCGCACTCTTCAGCGCACCGGATGCCGGCGGTGCGCTCCGGGTGGGCTACCTGCCCATCACCGACGCCGCACCGCTGTTGATCGCCCACAGCGCCGGGCTGTATCCCGCCTGGGCGGTGAGCACGTCACGTCCGGTGCTCTTCAGGAGTTGGGCCGCCCTGGCGGAGGCCTTCATCTCGCGCCAGATCGATATTGCCCACCTGCTGATGCCGATGGCCGTCCAGTTGCGCTACACCCTGGGTGCCGGGGTACGGGTGCTGGGCTGGAACCACACCAACGGATCGGCGCTCACGGTCGCGCCGCGCGTCCAGGAACTGGGCGATCTCGCAGGCAGCCAGGTGGCCATCCCGTTCTGGTGGTCGATACACAACGTCGTGCTGCAACAGCTGCTGCGGGCGCATGGCCTGCGACCGGTGGTGCGGCGCGGCGCTTCTCGCTCCGAACGGACCGTGGAACTCGTCGTGATGAGCCCCTCGGACATGGTGCCCGCTCTGGCCAACGGCACGCTCGGCGGTTACGTGGTGGCAGATCCGTTCAACGCCGCCGCGCAGATCAAGAAGATCGGCCGTATCCACACGTTCCTCGGCGATGTCTGGCGTGATCACGCCTGCTGCGCGCTGGTCACGCGGGACGATGTCATCGCCGGTCGCCCACAGGCGGTACAGGCCGTCGCCCATGCGGTGGTGGGGGCGCAGCTCCGCATCGACGCCGACCGCGCGGCCGCCGCGGCGGCCTTGACCGAGGGCCGATACCTCCCGCAACCCACACCAGCTGTGACTCTCGCGCTGACCTACCCGAATCCGCCCTACCCGCTTGCGCATCCGGATTGGCTGCCCCAGCGCCTGGGTTTCCGGCCCTTCCCGTATCCGAGCTTCACGCGCCGCCTCGTCGAGGCCATGTGTGACACCGTCGTCGACGGCGACCGCAAATTCCTCGACCGGCTCGACCCCGCTGCGGTTCACGACGATCTCGTCGAGGACCGATTCGTCCGCAGATCCATGAGCGCTCACGGCGGACCTGACGCCTTCGGACCGACCGCCGATCTCACCAGAACCGAACAGGTGCAATTCTCATGACCATCGCCGGCACTCGAAATGGCCCGACAACCGCCGGTGAAGTGAGCTGGCAGCGCCGGTGCGCGCCGCCCATCACCGCGATCCTGATCGCAATCGCCCTGTGGTGGTTTGCGACCTCGGTGCTCAGCGGACCAGAATCGGTGCTGCGCCAGACCGCACCGCAGCATGTCGTCCCGGCACTGAGCGGGCTCCTCGAACGCCAGGTGCTGCTCGGGGATCTCGGAGTCAGCCTGTGGCGCTTGTCGATCGGCCTGGCCGTCGCCACCGTGATCGGCATGCCGCTCGGCTTGTTGATCGGTTCCTCCCGCATCGCCGAACGCGCCGGCGGACCGATCATCGCCTTCCTACGGATGATCTCGCCACTGTCGTGGACACCGATCGCGCTGGCCGTGTTCGGCATCGGTAACCAGCCCGTGGTCTTCCTCGTCGCGGTCGCCGCGGTCTGGCCCGTGCTGCTCAACACCGCGGCCGGCGTGCGCGCGGTCGATCCGGGTCTGCTCAACGTGGCGCGCTCGTTTCACGCCACGCGCTGGGAAATGATGCTCGCGGTCATCCTGCCTGCGATCCGCACCCACGTTCAGACCGGGATCCGGCTGGCGCTGGGCGTGGCGTGGATCGTTCTCGTGCCCGCCGAGATGCTCGGCGTACGTTCGGGATTGGGTTATCAGATCCTCAACGCCCGAGACCAACTGGCATACGACCAGGTGGTGGCGGTCATCGTCGTCATCGGCATACTGGGGTTTCTGCTCGACACCACGGCGCGCTGGCTGTTGAACCCGGCCCGCCGGGCCTAGACCCGCGGCACCAGGTGCGGCGCAAGGGTGGTGAGTTTCTCGCAGGTCTCCTCGAACTCACGCTCGGGGGTCGACTCGGCGATGATGCCCGCCCCGGCGCGCAGCCACGTCGCGCCGTGCGCCTCGTAGGCCGATCGCAACGTCAGCGCGGCGTCCATCGCGCCGTCGGCCGAGAACGTCACCACCGCACCCGAGTACAGCCCGCGCGGCGCCTCGTCGAGACGCAGGATCGCGTCCATGCTCTCGGCCTTGGGGATGCCGGACGCGGTCACGGCCGGGAACAGGGCCTCCAGCGCGTGCATGCGGTCCATCGAACCCTTGAGCCTGCCGCCCACGGTCGATCCGAGGTGCTGCACGCTGCCGCGTTCGCGCACCGTCATGAAGTCGAGCACCACGGCCGTGCCGGCCTCGGCGACCTCCTCGATCTCCGATATCGATGTCTTGACCGAGATGGCGTGCTCCACAATCTCTTTCGGGTTCGACACCAGGTCTTCGCGGGCCGCGCGGTCGTCGTCGGCGCCGCGGCCGAAGGCCCGGGTCCCGGCCAGCGGTTCGGTGATCACCGTGCCGTCGGCGTGCACCGCGGCGACCAGTTCAGGGCTGAAGCCCAGGGCCCGGATTCCACTGAGACGCAACAGGAACGAGCGGGCCGGGGTGTTGTTGCGCCGTCCCACGCGGTAGGTGGCCGGAAAGTCCACGGCGAAGGGAAGTTCGAGGCGCCGCGACAGGATCACCTTCTGGTAGCGCCCACCGGTGATCTCGCCGATGGCCGTCGCGACGCGGTCGCGGTAGCGGGACCCGTCGGCGCGCACGTCGACCGCGGTCGACACGGGCGCAGGCCCGATTGTCCCGGCGAGCAGACGGCGCACGGCCTCGACCTGCCGCTCGTCGGCGCCGATCAGCTCGACGCGTCCGTCGGCGACGACGATCCGCGTCCGCGGCGCCAGCACGCGCGCCAGCGGCGTCCCGGGCTTCAGGTGCTCCTGCAGTCCGAACCGGTAGGTGCCGAACTCGAACGCCACCCAGCCGAACAGCTGCTCGGTCTCCAACAGCAGCCGGTCGACGGCCTCGCCGAGCGCCGCGCCGGGGCGCCCCGTCCACGGCTGGGACTGCACGACGTCGTCGGAGATGACCCGGATCTCGTCGGAATCGAGTTCGATGACGGCGCGGACACCCGCGGCGAGCGTCCACTGCCTGTCACGCTCGTAGACGACGTACTCCTCGCCGTCGCGTTCGGGAAGTGCGCGCGCCAGCTCGGCGACAAAGTCGACAGGGTCCGCACCAGGAGGCAGCGAAAGCCCCGTCACCTCGGCGTTTTCGGATGCAGTCTCGATACCGGCCTGTGTCACAGCAAGTAAATGTAGCCTAACCTAGCTACGAAAGGTGCACCACGCCGTCAGGCCAGCAGTGCGCGCACCACACCGTCGGCCAGTAACCTCCCACGGTCGGTCAGCACCACGCGCTCACCCGCGGTGTCGAGCAGGCCCTCCGCGACGATCTCGGGCACCCGCGCGCGCTCGTCGGCCGCGAGGTCGTCCAACGCCAGACCGCGCCGCAACCGCAACCGCAACATCACGTCCTCGGTGTGCCGGTCGGCCGCGTCGAGCACCTCGAAATCGGCGATGGGCAGCGCGCCTTCGGCAAGGGTCTGTGCATATGCGTTGGGGTGCTTGGCGTTCCACCACCGTGTCGCGTTGAGGAAGCCATGCGCACCGGGACCTGCGCCCCACCATTCTCCGCCGTCCCAGTAGCCGAGGTTGTGCAGGCACTCACCGCCGGGTCTGCTCCAGTTCGACACCTCGTACCACGCGAAACCAGCGGCCGACAGCTGCGCGTCGAGCAGTTCGTAGCGGTGCGCGAGCACGTCGTCGTCGGGTGCGGCGATCTCGCCCCGGCGAACACGCCGCGCCAGCGCGGTCCCGTCCTCGACCACCAGCGCGTAGCCGGACACGTGGTCCACGCCCGCGTGCACGGCCGCATCGACCGAGCGAAGCAGATCGTCGTCGGACTCCCCCGGCGTGCCGTAGATGAGGTCGAGGTTGACGTGCTCGAAGCCCGCGGCCTTGGCCTCGGCCACCGCGGCCGGCGCGCGCCCCGGCGAGTGCGTGCGGTTGAGCACCGCCAGCACATGCGGCGCCACCGACTGCATGCCGAGCGAGATGCGGGTGTAGCCCGCGTTGCGCAGCGCCGCGAACAGCTCGGGTGACGTCGACTCGGGGTTCGCTTCTGTGGTGACCTCGGCGCCGGTGGCCAGCACGAAGTTGTCGCGCACCGCGTCGAGCACCGCGCTCAGGCCGTCCCCGCCCAACAACGAGGGCGTACCGCCGCCGACGAACACCGTCTGCACCGCCAGCGCACCCACCCGCTCAGCGGCCAGGCGCAGTTCGACGCGCAACGCCTCCAGCCAGCCCTCGGGGTTGGCGCCGCCGAGCTCGGACGGTGTGTAGGTGTTGAAGTCGCAGTACCCGCAGCGTGTCGCGCAGAACGGGACATGGATGTAGATGCCGAAGGGCCGGCCCGGTGTGGGGGCCAGATCGGGCTGGCCGAGGGGCGCGGTCCGGGTGGTCATCTCTTGATTTTCCCAGACTGTCCAGCGGAGACTTTTGCTCACCCTGAGCGCAAATCTGGGCCGGTTAGGGCCGGTGGGCGCATACGTGGCAGAATGGGCGCGTGACTTCCGCCCGCAACAGCATCACCGGCGTATCGCTGGTGGCCCGGCGGCATGTCGACTTCAAGCGTGTTTGTAGCTGTTGCTGTCTGCCTTGATCCTGCGTTGATTTCGGAACCTAGCCCACCCAGAATTTTCAGCTGGCCCGGATCTGCGCCGCCGGACAGCCACCGGTGATCAGCGCGATCCGTACGCCGGCTCCTTCACGAAGGAGCATCCACAGTGACATCTTCCGAGGCACCAGCCAAAACGGCTGAGAAGCCCGCACCCAAGACACGGCCTGCCAAGCGCCCCCGCGGCGAGGGCCAGTGGGCACTCGGTTACCGCGAGCCGCTCAACGCCAACGAGCAGGCCAAGAAGGACGACAACCCGCTCAACGTGCGGGCGCGCATCGAGAACATCTACGCCAAGAACGGCTTCGAGAGCATCGACAAGGGCGACCTGCGCGGCCGGTTCCGCTGGTGGGGCCTGTACACGCAGCGCAAGCCCGGGTACGACGGCACCTGGACCGGTGACGAGAACACCGACATGCTCGAAGACGAGTACTTCATGCTGCGCGTGCGCTGCGATGGTGGCGCGCTGACCACTGCAGCGCTGCGCACGCTCGGCGGCATCTCGACCGAGTTCGCGCGCGACACCGCCGACATCTCCGACCGCGAGAACGTCCAGTACCACTGGATCCAGGTCGAGAACATGCCCGAGATCTGGAAGCGCCTCGACGCCGTCGGCCTGCAGACCACCGAGGCGTGCGGCGACTGCCCGCGTGTGGTCCTCGGCTCGCCGCTGGCCGGTGAGTCCCTCGACGAGGTGATCGACGGGACCCCCGCGATCGACGAGATCGTGCGCCGCTACATCGGCAAGCCCGAGTACTCGAACCTGCCGCGCAAGTTCAAGACCGCGATCTCGGGGCTTCAGGACGTGGTCCACGAGGTCAACGACGTCGCGTTCATCGGCGTCAACCACCCCGAGCACGGCCCGGGCTTCGACCTGTGGGTCGGTGGCGGCCTGTCGACCAACCCGATGCTGGCCCAGCGCGTCGGGGTGTGGGTGCCGCTCGACGAGGTGCCCGACGTCTGGGAGGGCGTCGTCAGCATCTTCCGCGACTACGGTTACCGGCGTCTGCGGTCGAAGGCGCGGCTGAAGTTCCTGATCAAGGACTGGGGCGTCGAAAAGTTCAGGGAAGTGCTGGAAACCGAGTACCTCAAGCGCCCCCTGATCGACGGCCCGGCACCCGAACCGGTGACCCGCCCCATCGACCACGTCGGTGTGCAGAAGCTCAAGAACGGCCTCAACGCCGTGGGCGTCGCCCCGATCGCGGGTCGCGTCTCGGGCACGATCCTGACCAAGGTGGCCGATCTCGCCGAGGCGGCCGGGTCCGACCGGATCCGCTTCACGCCGTACCAGAAGCTGATCATCCTCGACGTGCCCGACGACAAGATCGACGAACTGCGCGCTGGCCTCGACGCGCTCGGCCTGCCGTCGACGCCGTCGCACTGGCGCCGCAACCTCATGGCGTGCACGGGTATCGAGTTCTGCAAGCTGAGCTTCGCCGAGACCCGTAAGCGGGCCCAGGTGCTGGTTCCCGAGCTGGAGAAGCGGCTCGACGACATCAACGCCCAGCTCGACGTGCCCATCACGGTCAACATCAACGGCTGCCCCAACTCGTGCGCGCGTATCCAGGTCGCCGATATCGGGTTCAAGGGCCAGATGGTCGACGATGGCAACGGCCCCGAGGAGGGTTTCCAGGTGCATCTGGGCGGCAGCCTGGGCCTGGACAGCGGGTTCGGCCGCAAGCTGCGCCAGCACAAGGTGCTCTCGTCCGAGCTCGGCGACTACATCGAGCGCGTCGTGCGCAACTTCGTGAAACAACGCGAGGACGGCGAGCGTTTCGCCCAGTGGGCCGTGCGGGCCGACGAAGCGGATTTGAGGTAGGCAACGTGACCGACGTGACGACGTCAACGGAGAACGAACTGCGCGAACTCGCCGAGCGCGGCGCGGCCGAGCTCGCGGACGCGAGCGCCGAGGAGCTGCTGCGCTGGACCGACGAGCACTTCGGCGGCAACTACGTGGTGGCATCGAACATGCAGGACGCGGTGCTCGTCGAGATGGCCGCCAAGGTGCGTCCCGGCGTGGACGTGCTGTTCCTCGACACCGGATACCACTTCGCCGAGACCATCGGCACGCGTGATGCCGTCGAGGCGGTCTACGACGTGCACGTGGTCAACGTGACCCCCGAGCGCACGGTCGCCGAGCAGGACGAACTGCTGGGCAAGGATCTGTTCGCGCGTGACCCCGGTGAGTGCTGCCGGCTGCGCAAGGTGGTGCCGTTGACCAACGCGCTCAAGGGTTATTCGGCGTGGGTCACCGGCATCCGCCGGGTCGAGGCGCCCACCCGGGCCAACGCCCCGTTGATCAGCTGGGACAACGCGTTCGGCCTGGTGAAGATCAACCCGATCGCGGCGTGGACCGACGAGGACATGCAGAACTACATCGACGCCAACGGCATCCTGGTCAATCCCCTTGTCTACGAAGGTTATCCGTCGATCGGCTGCGCGCCCTGCACCAGTAAGCCGATTCCCGGGGCCGATCCGCGCAGTGGCCGCTGGGCCGGGCTGTCCAAGACCGAATGCGGGCTGCACGTCTCGTGACGCTCGTCCTGACCGCACACGGCAGCGCGGATCCGCGTTCGTCGGCCAATGCCCACGCTATCGCCGGGCATGTGCGGCGCCTGTTGCCCGACACCGAGGTCCGTGTCGCGTTCTGTGAGCAGAACGAACCGAATCTCGCCGACGTCCTCACGGCTGTCGAAGCCGGTTCCGTGGTGGTGCCCCTGCTGCTCGCCAGCGCCTACCACGCACGCATCGACATCCCGGCGCTGATCGCGCAGACCGGTGCCGACGTGGTGCAGGCCGATGTGCTCGGGAACGATCCGCGCCTCCTGCAGGTGATGCGGGAACGCCTCACCGCCCTTGGTGTTTCACGCTTCGATTCGTCTCTCGGCGTGGTGCTCACCGGCGTCGGGTCCTCACACGCCGCGGCCAACGCGCGCACCGCGGAACTCGCCGCCGATCTGGCCGAGGGCACCCGGTGGGTCGGCACGCACGTCGCGTTCGCGACCGGGCAGGATCCGTCCGTGAGCCGGGCCGTCGAGCGGTTGCGCGCCCGGGGAGCGACGCGACTGGTGATCGCGCCGTGGTTCCTGGCGCACGGCCGCATCACCGACCGCGTCGCCGAATATGCCCGCCGCGAAGGCATTCCGATGGCCGAACCGCTCGGCCCGCACCGCCTCGTCGCCGCCACGGTGCTCGACCGCTACGAAGAGGCGATCGAGGCCCGCACCGCCGGTTTCGCCGCCTAGACTCCCCTGCCGCGCCGGCTACTGCGCCAGTGCGGCGTCGGCGTTCACGTTGTTGGTGGCGGTCCGCGGCACCTGGGCCTCACCCGCGATGTGCGGTACGCGCGTCGCGCGCACGTACACCGTGTCGCCCTCTTCCAACCCGAGCGCCTCGGCGTCGCCCCGCGTGATCTGCGCGGTGAACGGCACATGCGATGCGGCGCTGGTGAGTTCGACGCGCACCTCGAAGCCCAGCATCACGATGCGGTCGATCGTGGCGCGCAGCACCCCGGTGGCCTCGGCCGTGCCGTCGCTCGCGGCGATCGCCATCTCCGGGGTGCGACCCACCCGGATATCGTGCGGACGCACCAGGGTCCCGTTGATCTCCGACACCGCACCGAGAAACGACATCACGAACGCGTTGGCCGGCTGGTCGTACACCTCGGTCGGCGACCCGATCTGTTCGATGCGGCCCTTGTTGAGCACGGCGATGCGGTCGGCCACATCGAGCGCCTCCGACTGGTCGTGGGTCACCAGCACCGTGGTGACGTGCACCTCGTCGTGCAGGCGACGCAGCCACGTCCGCAGGTCGTCACGGACCTTGGCGTCCAGCGCACCGAACGGTTCGTCGAGCAGCAGCACCTGCGGATCCACCGCGAGTGCACGGGCCAGGGCCATGCGCTGACGCTGACCGCCGGACAGCTGGTTGGGATAGCGGGTCTGGAAGCCGCTGAGCCCCACGACTTCCAGGAGGTTGTCCACACGCTCGGCGATCTCGGCCTTGGGACGCTTGCGGATCTTCAGGCCGAAGGCCACGTTGTCGCGCACCGACAGGTGCTTGAACGCCGCATAGTGCTGGAACACGAAACCGATACCGCGCTGCTGCGGGGGCACCCCGGTGACGTCACGCCCGTTGATGGTGACGGTGCCCGAATCGGGCTGATCCAATCCGGCGATGGCCCGCAGCAGTGTCGACTTGCCCGAACCGCTGGGGCCCAGCAGCGCGGTCAGCGAGCCGGAGGGCACCTCGAAGTCGATGTTGTCGAGCGCCGCGAAATCGCCGTAGTGCTTGTTGGCGCCGCGCACCACGATCGCGCTCGTGTTGGTTTGCGTACTGGTGTCAGACATCGCCCCTCACCCCTTCTAAGACTGTTCGGCCTTGGCGCGGCGCTTGTCAAGAAGCACCTGGGCCACCAGGACCACGACCGCGACCGCCATGAGCAACGTCGATATGGCGTAGGCGCCGTACACGGAATCGGCGGTGCCGCGGTTGTACCGGTCGGCCACCAGCAGGGTCAGCGTCTGCGAGACACCCGGCAGGTTGGACGACACCATGATCACCGCACCGAATTCGCCGAGCGTGCGGGCGATGGTCAGCACGATGCCGTACGTCAGGCCCCACCGGATCGACGGCAGCGTGATGCGCCAGAAGGTCTGCCACCAGGTCGATCCCAGCGTGGCCGCGGCCTCCTCCTGATCGGTGCCGATCTCGTGGAGCACGGGTTCGACCTCGCGGATGACGAACGGCACCGTCACGAAGATGCTCGCCAGCACGATGCCAGGGAAGCCGAAGATGATCTTCAAGCCCAGGTTGTTCTCGACGAAACCGAACAACCCCGCCGAGCCCCACAGGAGGATGAGCGCGACGCCGACCACCACGGGCGACACCGCGAACGGCAGGTCGATGACGGCCTGCAGCGCACTCTTGCCGCGGAACTTGTTGCGTGCCAGCACCAGGGCCGTCGGCACGCCGAACAACACGTTGAGCGGCACCACGATCGCGACCACCAGCAGCGACAGGTTCAGCGCCGAGATCGCCGCAGGTGTCGAGATCGACGTGACGAAAGCGCCGATGCCCGGTGCGAACGTGCGCCACAGGATCAGGCCCACCGGCACCACGACCAGCACCAGGATGTAGGCCAACGCGGTGAAGCGCAGCAGCCGGCGCACGACAGGTGAGAGCGTCATCCCTCGAGCTCCTCACGTTTGGCGGCGCGCGCGCCCACGGCGCGCAGCACGAACAGCACCGCGAACGAGATCACCAGCAGCACAATCGAGATCGCCGCGGCACCGGTGCGGTCGTCGTTCTCGATGAGGGTGCGGATCCACTGCGACGACACCTCGGTCTTGCCGGGCACCGCGCCGCCGATCAGCACGACGGAGCCGAATTCGCCGATGGCGCGCGAGAACGCCAGGCCCGCGCCCGACAACAGGGCGGGCAGCAGGGCAGGCAGGATCACGCGCAGGAAGATGGTGCGGTTGCCGGCGCCCAGGGACGCCGCGGCCTCCTCGACCTCGCGGTCGAGTTCGAGCAGCACGGGTTGCACCGAGCGCACCACGAACGGCAGCGTCACGAACAGCAGCGCGATGCCGACGCCCCATTTGGTGTGCTGCAGGTGCAGGTCCACCGGGCTGGCCGGGCCGTACAGGGCCAGCATCACGAGGCTGGCCACGATGGTCGGAAGCGCGAACGGCAGATCGATCACCGAGTCGACGATGCGCTTGCCGGGGAACTCGTCACGGGTCAGCACCCACGCGACCAGCAGGCCGAACACCGCGTTCACGACCGTCACGCCCGCGGAGATCGTCAGCGTGACCTGGAAGCTGTCGACCGCCGCGTTGGAGGTCACGGCGCGCCAGAACGCGTCCCAGCCACCACCGGCGGCCTGCCAAAGGATCGCGGCCAGCGGCAGCAGCACGATCACGCTCAACCAGATCGACGCCGCGCCCACGCGCAGCGAGGTACTGCCGTAGCGTCCACGGGCCGCGCGGGGAGCGGGTGCTCCCGGCGCGGCCGTCGACGCCTCGGCGGGTGCGGTCATCCAGTGGCCTGCTTGTAGATCTTGGTGATGGTGCCGTTGTCCTTGTCGAACAGCGACGGATCGACGGCGTCCCAGCCACCGAGGTCGTCGACCGTCCACAGCTTCTCCGGCGCCGGGAAGTCCGCGGCGAACTCGGCGGCGACCGCGGGGTCGACGGGCCGGAAGCCGGCCTCGGCCCAGATCTTCTGGCCCTCGGGGGTGAACACGAAGTTCTTCAGCGCGTTGGCCGCCTCCGAGTGCGACGTGGTGTTGACGACCGCGACCGGATTCTCGATCTTGAAGGTCTGCGGCGGGTTGACGTGCTCGACGGGCTTGCCCTGCCGCTCGACGTAGATCGCCTCGTTCTCGTAGCTGATCAGCACGTCGCCCGTGCCCTGCAGGAACACGTCGGTGGCTTCACGGCCCGAGCCCGGGCGGGTCTTGACGTGCTCGGTGACCAGCTTGTTGACGAAGTCGATGCCCGCCTCGGGGTCCTGACCGCCGTTGCTCTTCGCGGCGTACGGCGCCAGCAGGTTCCACTTGGCCGAACCCGAGCTCAGCGGACTCGGGGTGACCACCTCGAGCCCCGGCTGCAACAGATCGTCCCAGTCCTTGATGCCCTTGGGGTTGCCCTGGCGCACGACGAGCGAAACCACCGAACCGAACGGGATGCCCTTGGTGGCGCCGGCATTCCAGTCCTCGGCGACCTTGCCGGCCTTGACCAGACGGGTGATGTCGGGTTCGACCGAGAAGTTGACGATGTCGGCGGGCTTGCCGTCGACGACGGCGCGCGACTGGTCACCGGAGGCACCGAAGGACGTGCGCACCGCGACACCCTTGCCCTCATCGGTGGCGGTGAACGCGGGGATGATCTTGCTCCAACCCGGCTCCGGCACGGCGTAGGCGACCAGCGTCAGCGTGGTCTCGGCGTTCGCGTCGGCACCGCCGTCGTCGCCTGCGACGTCACTCGCGCCGCCGCCGCAGCCGACGGCGAGGATGCCGGTGGCGGCGAGTGCTGTGGCGGTGCGCCAGAACTTGAACTTGGTGAGCTTCTCGGTGGTGGGCACTGATGACCTTTCCTTCGGGGCTGGGGACAGAGTTGAACCGTCACAGCGGAAGGCAATGGATCAGTTTGTCGGCAAATGATCAGCCACGACTGACCCCGAACCGCGGACGGTTGGGAATCAGCGACAACAGTGCGCGTCAGCGACGACGCAGAAGCCGGCAGCAGGAAGCACCACGACGTGGCTCCCCATCGCACCGGCGGAATGCATGGCGCGAAGAATAACAGAGACGACGGTGAACGCCGCGCCGAGAGGGGTCTCAGCGCGTGAGAAACCACATGACGATGACCAGCAAAACCAGGATGACCAGCACCAACGTCACCCGCGAGCGCGGCATGCCGGTCATTCCGATCCCGCTTCCGCCGAATCGGCGCGGCGCAGCCTGCGCACGGCGTGAACGGCCTGCGCCAGCGCGCCGTCGAGCACCACGGCGATGCCGTACGCCAACGCCAGAACCACCGGCATCACGACCGCGGTCTGCGCCAAGAAGGGCAGTCCCGTCAGCCACAGCTCAACGCCGTCCCACCAATTCAGGAGCGCGCCCATGACGCAAGCGTATGCGATGGCAAAACCTGTCCCGTCCCGCCAGTAACTTTCGACACGTCCATTCCGGGTAGACGCGGCGCATATCCGCAGTCGATGATGTGCTGCATGGTTCTGCAACAGACCGAGCCCACCGACGGTGCGGACAGGAAGGCGAGCGACGGCCCGCTCACCGTGACCGCGCCGGTGCCTTACGCCGCGGGCCCGACGCTGCGGAACCCGTTCCCGCCGATCGCCGACTACGGCTTTCTCTCCGACTGCGAGACCACGTGCCTGATCAGCTCGGCCGGGTCGGTCGAGTGGCTGTGCGTGCCACGGCCCGACTCCCCCAGCGTCTTCGGTGCCATCCTGGATCGCGGCGCGGGCCATTTCCGGCTCGGCCCGTACGGCGTGAGCGTGCCCGCTGCCCGGCGGTACCTGCCCGGCAGCCTCATCCTCGAGACCACGTGGCAGACGCACACCGGATGGCTGATCGTGCGCGACGCGTTGGTCATGGGGCCGTGGCACGACATCGACACCCGGTCGCGGACCCATCGCCGCACCCCCATGGACTGGGACGCCGAGCACATCCTGTTGCGCACCGTGCGGTGCGTGAGCGGAACCGTCGAACTGGTCATGAGCTGCGAACCGGCGTTCGACTACCACCGCGTCAGCGCGACGTGGGAGTACTCGGGCCCGGCGTACGGCGAGGCGATCGCGCGCGCGAGCCGCAATCCCGACTCACACCCGACGCTGCGTCTCACCACGAACCTGCGCATCGGCATCGAGGGCCGCGAGGCCAGGGCCCGCACGCGCCTCACCGAGGGCGACAACGTGTTCGTCGCCCTGAGCTGGTCCAAGCATCCGGCACCTCAGACCTATGAAGAGGCCGCCGACAAGATGTGGAAGACCAGCGAGGCCTGGCGCCAGTGGATCAACGTTGGGGATTTCCCCGACCACCCGTGGCGGGCCTACCTGCAGCGCAGCGCGCTGACGCTCAAGGGGCTGACCTACTCCCCGACCGGCGCGCTGCTCGCTGCGCCGACCACGTCGCTGCCGGAAACCCCGCAGGGCGAACGGAACTGGGATTACCGCTACTCGTGGATCCGGGACTCCACGTTCGCGTTGTGGGGCCTGTACACCCTCGGGCTGGACCGCGAGGCCGACGACTTCTTCTCGTTCATCGCCGACGTGTCCGGCGCCAACAACGGCGAACGGCATCCGTTGCAGGTGATGTACGGCGTCGGCGGGGAACGCAGCCTCGTCGAGGAAGAGCTGCACCACCTGTCGGGTTACGACAACTCGCGTCCCGTGCGCATCGGCAACGGTGCGTACAACCAACGCCAGCACGACATCTGGGGCACGATGCTGGACTCGGTGTATCTGCACGCCAAGTCTCGCGAGCAGATTCCCGACGCGCTGTGGCCCGTGCTCAAGAATCAGGTCGAGGAGGCCATCAAGCACTGGAAGGAACCCGACCGCGGCATCTGGGAGGTGCGCGGCGAACCGCAGCACTTCACCTCCAGCAAGATCATGTGCTGGGTCGCGCTGGACCGCGGCTCCAAGCTCGCCGAGTTGCAGGGTGAGAAGAGCTACGCGCAGCAGTGGCGTGCGATCGCCGAGGAGATCAAGGCCGACGTGCTGGCCAGAGGCGTCGACAAGCGCGGCGTGCTGACCCAGCGCTACGGCGACGACGCGCTCGACGCCTCACTGCTGCTCGCGGTCCTCACCCGGTTCCTGCCCGCCGACGATCCGCGCATCCGCGCCACGGTGCTGGCCATCGCCGACGAACTCACCGAGGACGGTCTGGTGCTGCGCTACCGCGTCGAGGAGACCGACGACGGGCTCGCAGGCGAGGAGGGCACGTTCACGATCTGCTCGTTCTGGCTCGTGTCGGCGCTCGTGGAGATCGGCGAGATCAGCCGTGCCAAGCACCTGTGCGAGCGGTTGCTGTCGTTCGCGAGCCCGCTGCACCTGTACGCCGAGGAGATCGAGCCGAGGACCGGTAGGCATCTGGGCAACTTCCCGCAGGCCTTCACCCACCTGGCGTTGATCAATGCCGTCGTGCACGTCATCCGCGCCGAAGAGGAGGCCGACAGCTCGGGTGTGTTCGTCCCCGCGAACGCCCCGATGTGACGCTCAGGCCGTGCGTCGTGCCTGCGCGCGCTCCCAGGTGACGTCGAACCGCACCTCGTGCTGGGCGGGTACCGCGAGCACGACCGGGGTGAGGCTGCTGTTGGCCGCGTCGTGTGCGACGCCGGTGAGCACGCGGCCCCCGAATCCGTCGGTGCCTGCGGGTACGTGCACGGTGAGCGCCACGATGCCGGATCCGGTATCGGTGCGCAGGTAGAACTCGTCGTCTGGCGCCACCGGGCCCTCCATCGCAAAACCGTTGCGGTCCACCACATCTGCGTGATCCACCGTGATCGCGGCACGATCGGTTGCCTGCAATGTGAACGGCCCCACCAGATCGCCGTCGACGGCGGCCCGCTCGGCGATGACGGCCACCGGCACCGTGGCGCGCCGGGCCGCGTTCGCCCCCGCGACCAGATAGTTGTACAGATGTACCACCCGCTCGGGGTTCGCGAACGCCGCCGCACCGTTGAGCCAGAACGTGACATCACCGAGGTCCACCGTGGCGCCGCGGTCGGCCACGACGACCAACCGGTAGAAGCGGTAGCCGCGGCCGGTGCGGCCCGGCCGGGCCGACGACACCGTGGTGCCGACGCCGAGCGCGCGGCGGTGCCGTCCGCGTCCGGCCTCGAGGTTCAGCCCCGATGCCGCGACGTCCTCCCACTGCCGGCCGTCGGATGACTTCTGCAGCAGCAGCGACACCGCGGAATCGGACTCCAGTTCCACTGTGTAGCCGCCCAATTGGGGTTCGCCGTCGAACTCGAACACCAACCCGTCGGCAGTCCTGCGCCTCGCGACCGGCACGTTACGGGGGCGGTTGTCGAGTTCGAGTCCGTTGGTGAAGAACCAGATGGCGGCCTGTGTCGCGGCGATGGCCTCGTGCTCGGCGAGATTTCCCGCGCCGAGTCCGATGCCTGCGGCGCGCACCCGCCGGCTCAACTCGACGGTGCCCAGCACGGGGTACGAGTTGCGCACGATCCAGTCGATCTCGGCCTCGAACGCGCGGGCCCGCAGGTTCGGCACCGCCGACCAGGCGCCCGCGCGGTAGCGCGACGGACGGGTCGGCGCGTGACCGGTGAAGTCCAGCGAGTACGCCTCGATGTTCGGGTTGAGGCGGATCAGGTCGGTTCTGGCGGTGGCACCGTCGGCGAACACGATCTTCTCGACGGTGTGCGAGTAGGTGCCGCCGCGATAGCGCGTCATGGGCGGAAGCTCGGCGAGACGCACGAGCGGACGCGGCCGGACGGATACGGCAGAAGAGTGCAGAACAGACAGGGCAGACATGGGTGTTGACTTTCTGAAAGACCGGAAACGCGCAGGTCAACGCACCGCAAAGAAGGCGGGCGGACAACGCAGGGAAAGCGTCAGAAAATCAACAACAACAACGCACGTCGAGGCAGCGCGCGATACCGAAGCGCAGCGAAGCGACGTGTTGCATGCGGCCCACCATAGGGCAAGTCCGCCGGATCGGCCAGTCCCGGCCCTGATCACCGTCCGGGATCCGGTCAACATCACACATTGAAATCTGTCCGCGCACTAACGCTGTCCTAGGGCCGCGGCCGCCGTATTGTTTGCCACACGACCGCACTTCGACACCCGCCGGAGGAGCATCATGACGTCCGCCCAGAACGAATCACAGGCCCTCGGCGATCTCGCCGCACGGCAACTCGCGAACGCGACCAAGACAGTTCCCCAGCTGTCGACGATCACGCCACGATTCCTCTTGCACCTCCTCAGCTGGGTTCCTGTGGAGGCCGGCATCTACCGGGTGAACCGCGTGGTCAACCCCGACCGGGTGGCGATCCACTCCGAGGCGGGCGCGGGTACCGAGGAACCGCTGCCCGAGACCTACGTCGACTACGAGACCCATCCGCGCGAGTACACGTTGCGGTCCATCTCGACGCTGCTCGACGTGCACACCCGGGTCTCGGACCTGTACTCCAGCCCGCACGACCAGGTCACACAGCAGTTGCGGCTGACCATCGAGACCATCAAAGAGCGCCAGGAGTACGAACTGGTCAACAACCCCGAATACGGGTTGCTGGCGCAGGCGACGCCCGAGCAGACCATCCAGACCCTGGCCGGTGCTCCGACCCCCGACGATCTCGACGCGCTGATCACCAAGGTGTGGAAGACACCCGCGTTCTTCCTGACCCATCCGCTGGGCGTGGCCGCTTTCGGCCGGGAGTGCACCTACCGCGGCGTGCCGCCGCCAACCGTCAGCATGTACGGCGCCCAGTTCATCACGTGGCGCGGCATCCCGATCGTGCCGAGCGACAAGGTGCCCGTCGAGGACGGCAAGACCAAGTTCGTCCTCGTGCGCACCGGTGAGGAGCGCCAAGGCGTGGTCGGCCTGTTCCAGCCGGGACTGGTCGGTG
Source organism: Mycolicibacterium smegmatis (assembly GCF_001457595.1). Lineage (GTDB taxonomy): Bacteria > Actinomycetota > Actinomycetes > Mycobacteriales > Mycobacteriaceae > Mycobacterium > Mycobacterium smegmatis. Next base: position 4,626,529 of record NZ_LN831039.1, read on the forward strand.
AGCAGGCGCCGGGTCTGTCCGTGCGTTTCACCGGCATCAACCGTTCGGCGATCGCGTCGTACCTGGTGACGCTCTACACGTCGCTCGCGGTGCTCACCGACGACGCACTCGCCGTCCTCGACGGCGTCGCCGTGGACCAGTTCCATGAGTACCAGTGAGTACCGCTCGTTGAATGCCGAGAGCGATCTGCCGATAAGCGCCGACGAACTCTCGGCGCTGGCCACGCAGTTGTTCGCCGCCGGCATCCGGCCGGGTCCCGGCACACCGCCTCAGACCGCTCCGGTCGCACCACGCGGCAACGTGCCGGGTACCGCGCATCCGGTGACCCCGCCGACGGAATTCGTGGCCGTGCCGTCGGCCACGAGGTCGGTGCCGGCGCACACTTCACCGGTCCCGGAACCTGTTGCACCACAGACCGATCCCCTGGTCCCGCCGGGAGTGGCGGATCTGACGGCGTTCACGGTGCCCGGCGGTATCGTCCCGACACTTCCCGGTGTGCTGGCCGGCGCACGCACGGCCGTGCCTGCCGCCGAGTCGCCCGACTACTACTTCCTGCGCGACACACGCGCGCATCAACCCGTGCCTCAGTTTCCCGACCGGCACGAGATCTTCGACGTCAACGCGATCCGCGCGGATTTCCCGATCCTGCGTGAGACCGTCAACGGCAAACCGCTCATCTGGTTCGACAACGCCGCCACCACACAGAAGCCACAGGCGGTGATCGACCGGCTGTCACACTTCTACGCACACGAGAACTCCAACATCCACCGCGCCGCACATGAACTCGCGGCCCGCGCCACCGATGCCTACGAGGATGCGCGTGAGGCGGTGCGCCGCTTCATCGGCGCGGCCAAGGCCGAGGAGATCATCTTCGTGCGCGGCACCACCGAGGCGATCAATCTCGTCGCCTACGCGTGGGGCGGCAAGCACCTGGGCCCGGGCGACGAGATCGTCATCACCCACCTGGAGCACCACGCCAACATCGTTCCGTGGCAACTGCTCTCGCAGAAGACCGGTGCGGTGCTCAAGGTCGCACCGGTCGACGACGCCGGCAACCTGTTGCTCGGCGAGTTCGAGGATCTGCTGGGACCCCGCACCAAACTCGTTGCCGCAACGCAGGTGTCGAACGCGCTGGGCACGGTGACGCCGGTCGAGACGATCGTCGAACTCGGTCACCGCTACGGCGCACGCGTGCTGATCGACGGGGCGCAGTCCATCCCCCACATGCCGATCGACGTCGCCGGACTCGGCGCGGACTTCTTCGTGTTCTCGGGCCACAAGATCTACGGCCCCACCGGTATCGGCGTGTTGTACGGCCGCGAGGACGTCCTCGCCGAGACCCCGCCGTGGCAGGGCGGCGGCAACATGATCGCCGACGTGACACTTGAGCGCTCGTTGTACCAGGGTCCGCCCAGCAAGTTCGAGGCCGGCACGGGCAACATCGCCGACGCCGTGGGCCTCGGTGAGGCGATCCGTTACGTCGAACGCGTCGGCATCGAACGCATCGCGGCCTACGAACATGCCCTGCTCGAATACGCCACGCCCCGGCTTGCGGCCGTACCCGGGGTGCGCATCGTCGGCACCGCGCAGGAGAAGGCCAGCGTGCTGTCATTCGTGCTGGCCGGTCACGAACCCCTTGAGGTCGGCAAGGCCCTCAACGCCGAGGGGATCGCCGTGCGCGCGGGACACCACTGTGCGCAACCGATCCTGCGTCGCATGGGCCTCGAGGCCACCGTGCGGCCGTCGTTCGCGTTCTACAACACGTTCGACGAGATCGACGTGTTCATCGATGCGGTGCGCCGCATCGCCGAGGGTTCGGTTTAGCTCACGCGAGCCAAAAGCCACGCCTCGCCGTCGCTTTCGTGCTCGGCGATCACCTGCAGATCGCCGAAGTGCGCACGCAGTTCACCGGCACGTGCCCGGAACCGGCCTGGCTCGGCGCCCACCTCGCTGAGCACACAGATCGCCAGCAGACCACCGGGCGCCACCCGGGCCCGCAGCGCCTGGTACAGCCGAGGCTCACGGAAGCGGTGACACAGCACCACGTCGACCGGCGGACCGTCCGGCAGCCCGTCATCGAGATCCACCACGTCGAACCGGCACCGCTGCGAGACCCCGTGCCGGTCCGCCAGCTCGGTGGCCTGCGTGATCGCCACAGCCGACACGTCGATGCCCCACACGTGTAGACCCCGCCGCGCCAGCCACACCGAGTTCTCGCCCATACCGCATGCGATATCGAGTGCGCTTCCCGCCGTGGGGAATTTGTCGATATGGTCGGCGAAAGCGCGTGGTGGCCCGGGTGCTCTGTCCGACACGGTGCGGTCGGTGTAGGTCGCGTCCCAGCGTGCGCGATCACGTTCGCTCACGCGCGCACCCGTGGGAAGGGAATAGCGGTGGGTGGTTCACGGTTGGCCACAGCATGCGAGCCATTGTCTACGACCCGCTGGCCCCTGCAAACCTTCGATTCGCCGAGGTCGACGAACCTGCCGTCGCCGAATCCGAGGCGTTGATCGACGTGCAGGCCATCGCGCTGAACTTCGGGGAACTGCACTTCATCGATCACGCGCGCAAACCCGGGGAGATACCGGGCTGGGACACCGCCGGCATCGTCGTGCAGGCCGCGGCCGACGGGTCCGGGCCACCGGTCGGCACCCGTGTGGTGGGCCTGAACTTCGGCGGCGGCTGGGCGCAGCGACGCGCCATCGCCACCGAGAACCTGGCCGTGTTGCCCGAGTTCGTCGAGTTCGAGGAGGCCGCGGCGCTGCCGGTGGCCGCCGTGACGGCGCTGCAGGCGTTGCGCGCTCTCGGCCCCGTCGTCGGACGGCGTGTGCTGATCACCGGGGCTTCCGGCGGTGTGGGACGGTTCGCGGTGCAGCTTGCGGCCCGCGCGGGTGCGCACGTGATCGCCGCCGTCGGCAGCCCGGCACGTGGCGAAGGGCTCGAGGAGCTGGGCGCGGCCGAGATCGCGGTCGGGCTCGACGGCATTACTGAGCCGGTGTTCGGGGTGCTCGACAACGTCGGCGGTCCCCTGCTGGCGCAGGCGTTCCGCCTCGTGTCCGACGGTGGTTCGGTGCAGTCGATCGGGATGGCCTCCAACGAGCCCACCACCATCAACTTCGAGGAAGAGCGCCGCACAGGCAACCGGAAACGGTTGGAGACGTTCATGATCCGCACGCCGATCGGTCCGGATCTTCAGTACCTGCTCACATTGTTGGCTGATGGCGAGCTCGATCCGCAGATCGGTTTGCGCGATTCGTGGGACAACATCTCGACGGCCGCGTCCGCACTGCTGGGCCGTAGCGTCGCGGGCAAGGCCGTGCTGCGGGTCAGCTGATCGCGGGCTCAGTTTCCCTGCCCGCCGCGCCCCCGCGAGGCGAGGTCCGGCACCGGATCCTTGCCGTTGATGAACCAGTCGCCGAGGATCCGCGCCTTGTAGACGACGGGGTTGTGCGACGCGAGGGTGCGTGCGTTGCGCCAGTGGCGATCCAGGCCCAGTTCTTCGGAGGTTGCCGAGGCGCCGAGCGCGTCGAACACCTTGGTGGTGGACCGTAGCGCGGCACCGATGATCACCAATTGGGCCTGGGTGACCGCGACCTCGGCGTCGATCAGCAGTTGGCGGGCACGGTCCTCGCTGCCCGCGAGCCGGCCCGCCACCACGCGGTCGAGGGTGCGCGCACTCAGGGCCAGCGCGGCCTCGGCGCCGAAGGCCTCCGCCGAGACCTCGCCGATGACCTGCAGAAGCTGCGCATCATCGGACGGCACCTCCGAAAGCCCCTGCGGATAGTTGCGTTTCCGCTGCTTCAGCGCCGCCGACCCGTCGCGCTGCACGGCCTTGGTGATGCCGGTGAGCACAGCGAGCATCGCGATCTGATAGAAGTGCGGCTGATAGGCGAACCGCTCGACCGCCGGGAACACGTTGCCGCGTTCGGCCCGCACGTTGTCGTAGTGCGCCGAACCGCTCGCCGTGGCGCGCTGCCCGAAACCCTGCCAGTCGTCGACGAGCTTCACACCCGGATCGTCGGACCGCACCAGCGCGGTCCACAGTTCACCGTCGTCACCGCGCCCGATGACATCGAGCCAGTCGGCGTAAAGGCTGCCCGTGGCATAGTATTTCGCGCCCGACACCAGCCAGTGGTCGTCTTGCGCGGTGATGGTGGTGGCGATGTTGGCGAGCGTGCCGTTGTTGGCCTCTGTCCAGCCACCGCCGACGAACTCACCGGCCAGGAACCGCTTGATCCACGTGTTGTTCTCCTCGGTGACGGGTGCGTTGAGCCGGTCCTCCACGAACGCCAGATGATTTCGCCAGATGTGCGCGACGTTGGCGTCGGCCTGCCCCAGTTCGGCCAGCAGCTGGAAGGTCTGTTCCAGTGACGCGCCGAACCCACCCTGCTCGGCCGGGATGCGCAGCGTGCCGAATCCGGCCTCGTTGAGCCAGCGCACCTGCTCGTGCGGCAGGATCCGGTTGCGCTCACGCCCCACATTGCCCTCGGCGATGCGGGCGAAGATCGGCCGGAACACCGACCGCAGTTCGGCGTCGTATCCTGTCGGCCGCTTCAGATAGAAGCTGTCGGTGCTCATTTCGTACTCCCGTCGGCGTCGATTCGATACGCGTATTCATCGCGGACCGCCACGTATCCCAGTCGCCGGTACAACACGTGCGCGTTGCTGGCGTTGTTGATGTCGGTACCCAGCGATGCTGCTGTCAGGCCGCGACGCAGCGCCGCCAGCCAGATCTTCTTGAGCAGCAGCTCCCCGGTACCACGCTCCCTTCGGTCGCGACGCACACCGATGTAGTCGGTGTGTGCGCTGCGCTCCTCGCCCCGATCGGTGAGAACGCTGTACGTCGACCCCAGGACGTATCCGACCACCACGCCGTCCCGATCGACCGCGGCGAGACTGAAATCCGGGGTGAACGCACGGCTGTGCAGATGGTGCTCCCACCGTTGCGGCGTCTTCGACATGTTGCCGAAGTGCTCGCTGAACGTGTCGAACTGCAACCGGCGAACCTCTTCGCCGAAACCACCCGAGATCACCTGTGGCCAGGACAGAACCGTGAGCCCGTCGATGTGCTCGGCGGCAAGTTGGTCGGAATCTTCACCGAGCAGTGACCTGCGGGTGCTGATGAACTGCCGCTCCCGGCGGGCACCTGTCTCGGTGAGTGCCGCGATCGCAGCGGGCTGATCGGCGCCGATGTACACCCGCAGATAGGAACCGGGCGTCGCGACCCGGTGGAAGTGGTCGACGCTGTCGCCGACGATGTCCCGGACCGCCTGGATAGGCGCCGAAGGGGCGAACACGAAGGTGCCCAGCACTTCCGGCTCTTCGGTGTCCGGCCCGTGCAATGCCGCATACCCGAGGACGCCGCCGGATTCACCGCGCAGGACGACCGCCGAGCCGGGTAACGCCCCGTCGAGTTGTTCGGCGACGTCGCGGGAATCCGCGGCGAACGTCCGCCCACCCAGACCCGTCGTGGTGGCGAGAAAATCAGCGATGTGGGGATGGTCGTGCGACGTGGCTTGCCGAACCGTCCACGTGCCGACGCCGATGTTCTGGGTCATCGAGCACCGCCCCCTTCACCGTCGAGCACGTCGACGATGCCCTCGTCGGCCAGCCGCCGCTGTTCTTCCTCGGACAGGGTCTGGATGGTGCCGATCCGTTGCGCGATCTCCGGTCTGGTGCGCTTGAGGTACCAGTACCAGGCCAGCCCCGCCAGCAGGATCACGCCGAACACGAACGGCAGGATGTTGAACGGGAATTCGGGCACCGGGTAGAAGTTGCTGACGATGACGTATCCGAGCCCGACAGTCGCGGCGATCGACACGACTAGGTGCCACGGCGTCAGCGCGTTGATCTTGCGCAGCCAGATCGGGGTGGCGATGACCACGAGCAGGTAACTCGTCAGGAAGCCCCAGTTGGCGACGTAGCCGCCGTACACGTCGAACACGAGCCGGCCCGCCGAACTGAACGTCGCGGCGACGGAGAACACGAACGCGACGATGCCGACGAAGACGACGCCTGCCCAAGGGGTCTTGTGTTCCTCGTGCACCTTCGTGAACACACGCGGGAGTGCACCTTCGTGCGCGAAGGTGAACAGGGACCGGGCGGCGGCGGTGGTCACCGCGGTGACGAACACGATGAAGGCGATCGCCACCGCGCCGCTGACCACCTGGTTGACCCATGCCACACCGACCGAGTCGGCGAGTTGGGGCAGAACCGCCTTGTCACCGTCGATGTCGTCGAAATGCAGAATCTGCGGATACGTGGCGAAGATGTAGAGCACGCCGAGCAGGATCACGACCCGCAAGAGCGACCGCGCGATGTTTCGGTGCGCGTTCTTGGCCTCGGCACCCAGCGACGCCACGCTCTCGAAGCCCGCGTAGGACCCGACCGCGGTGACCGCGGCGATGAACGTCGCACTCGACCCGAGGTGCTGCGGCTTCCACTGCTCCCAATCGATCCGGAACCCGTATCCGATGTAGGAGGCCACGATGATGACCAGGATCGAGGCGATGGCCAGCAGTTCGAACGCCAACTCGTACCGTGCGGCCACCGAGACCCCGCGGTACGGCAGGTAGACCGCGACCCCCACCACGACGGCGACCAACAGCAGCTTGAACCAGATGGCCTGGGAGCCAAGGCCGATCGATTCGAGAAAGGCGTCGAGGTAGAGTACGCCGCCGAGGGTGCCGGTGGTGGCGAAACCGATGTAGCCGAACAGCAGGCTGAAACCCGCTGCGAACGCGAAGCCAGGTCCGAGGCCGTTGCCCGTGTACGTGCCAAGCGATCCCGACGACACCGTGCGTCTGGCTTGGAAGCTGATCGTCAGCGCCACGAGCACGACGATCAACAGGCCGATGACGGCAGCCCATGCGGCGCCCTTGCCTGCCGCGACGAACAGTGCGAACGGGACCACGGCCACCGCGACGCTGGGCGCCGCGGCCGCGAGGCCCTGCGCGAAAACACCCCACGGGCCGAGGGCATCGCGTTGCAGTCCGGTGGATTCCGCGGCGGTGAGGGCTCGCCCCCCGACCGGCGCAGTCGGATCATCTGTTGTGGTCACGGTGGTGTCCTTAAGTTCGTAGTTGCAGTTTCTTCGTGTTGTTGAGGCAGTTACGTTGGGCTGTGACCCGGGTGGGTCGGGTGTGGCTGTGGTGTGTGTTGCCGGCCCCTTGGTGCGGCTTGAAAGGACTGGCCGCCCGGCCTGCCTGGACTTCTCTGGCCGCTGATTGAGATCTGCGATGTGATCGCTTGTTTAAGGAAATGCTGGCGGGGTTGTCCTTGGGGATCATGTTGGCAGACAAGCGAAAAGAGGTGTGATGGCGGCGGGCCAGGTGTGGGCTGGAGTGGATGTCGGTAAAGAGCATCACTGGGTATGTGTGGTCGACGACAGCGGGAAGGTGGTGTTGTCGCGCCGGTTGGTTAACGATGAGCAACCGATCCGAGAGCTCGTGGCTGAAATCGACGAGCTGGCCGAGCGAGTGTTGTGGGCGGTGGACCTGACCACGGTGTATGCCGCCCTGTTGTTGACGGTGCTGGCCGACGCTGGCAAAACGGTCCGGTACCTGGCCGGCCGGGCGGTGTGGCAGGCCTCGGCGACCTACCGCGGTGGGGAGGCCAAAACCGACGCCAAAGATGCACGGGTGATCGCCGACCAGTCGCGGATGCGCGGGCAGGACTTGCCCGTTCTGCATCCCAATGATGACTTGATCAGCGAGTTGCGGATGCTCACCGGCCATCGCGCCGACCTCGTGGCCGACCGCACCCGCACAATAAACCGGCTGCGCCAACAACTCGTCGCGGTCTGCCCGGCCCTGGAACGAGCCGCCCAACTGAGCCAAGACCGTGGCTGGGTGGTATTGCTGGCGCGCTACCAGCGTCCCAAAGCGATTCGGCAAAGCGGTGTTTCGCGGCTGACCAAAGTCTTGACCGATGCCGGTGTGCGCAACGCCGCCTCGATCGCGGGGGCTGCGGTGGCCGCGGTGAAAACCCAGACGGTGCGTCTGCCCGGCGAAGAGGTGGCCGCCGGGTTGGTCGCTGATCTGGCACGGGAGGTGATTGCCCTCGATGACCGCATCAAGACCACCGACGCCGACATCGAGGGCCGATTTCGCCGCCATCCACTCGCCGAGGTGATCACCAGTATGCCCGGCATGGGATTTCGACTCGGCGCCGAACTCCTCGCTGCCGTCGGTGATCCCGCACTGATCGGATCGGCTGACCAACTCGCGGCCTGGGCCGGCCTGGCACCAGTGTCTCGAGACTCCGGAAAGCGCACCGGACGACTGCACACCCCCAAGCGCTACAGTCGCCGACTGCGCCGAGTCATGTACATGTCGGCGTTGACCGCGATCCGCTGCGACCCAGATTCCAAGGCCTACTACCAGCGCAAACGAGACGAAGGAAAGCGGCCGATCCCCGCCACCATCTGCCTGGCACGACGGCGCACCAACGTTCTCTACGCCCTCATCCGCGACAACCGGACCTGGCAACCTGAATCACCCCCAAACATCGCGGCGGCTTGACTTCTTCATTGAGAGTCCTTTCTGACCGCGACACTGTCCGCGCACAACTCGGCGCGGACGATCGATTCGGTATGTGATGTCAGGCTGCAGCAGATCCGGTGACCGTGAAACCGATCAAATCGGCGGGATTCTATTGGAAATGAACCGATTTACGACGGAAGGCAGACGCGGGGTGTGCGTCCCCGAGAAGGGGTGAGTCACCGCCGAACAGGCGCTGCCGCAACGTCGTCGGATCGCCCACCGCACGGGCACGACCGCGTCGCCGCAGTTCCGGGATCAGGTGGGTCGCGACGTCGGCGAAACTTCCCGGCGTGACGTGATAGGCGATGTTGAAACCGTCGACACCGGTCTTCTCGGCGTATGCCTCCAATTCGTCGGCCACCGTCGAACCGGACCCGACGAACAGTTCCCCACCGAATCCGCCGAGGCCACCCACGTAGTCCCGCAGTGTCAGACGTTCGCGCGTATCCGAATCGTTGACCGCGGCGAGGATCGACCGGCTCGCGTCGGTGTCGAACTGCTCGATCGGGCGGTCGACGCCGTACGTGGACCAGTCGATTCCGCTGAGCGCCGACAGCAGCACCAGACCGCCCTCCAGGTCGTGGAACCGTGCCAGTTCGTCAGCCTTGGACCGCGCAGCCGAATCGCTGCTGTCGGTGACGATCTCGACCGAGGTGATGAACTTCAACGACCCCGGGTCGCGGCCGTGTGCGGCGGCCCGCCGTCGGACGTCGTCGATGTTGGCACGCAGCACGTCGGGACGCGGATCCGAGACGAACACCAATTCGGCGTTGCGGGCGGCGAATTCACGCCCGGCAGTCGAGGTACCGGCCTGGAACAGCACCGGTGTGCGCTGAGGTGACGGTTCGACGAGATGTGCACCAGGAACGCTGAAGTACCTGCCCTCGTGGGCGATGTCGTGCACCTTCGCCGGATCCGTGAACACACCGCGCTCACGGTCACGGACCACCGCGTCCGGTTCCCACGAGCCCTCCCACAGCTTGTAGGTGACCTCGACGAACTCCTGCGCCATTGCGTACCGCTCGTCGTGCGGGATCTGCCTGTCCCGGCCGATGATGTTGCGCGCCGCGCTGTCCAGCAGGGAGGTGACGATGTTCCACCCGATCCTGCCGCGCGTGAGGTGGTCGAGGGTGCTGAATTTACGGGCCAACAGGTATGGGCTCTCATAGGTGGTCGACACCGTGATCCCGAACCCCAGTCGCTGCGTGGCCGCGGCCATCGCCGACACCGCAAGCAACGGATCGGTGACCGGTGTCTGCACCGCCCGAGCCAGTGCCGCGCTGGCGTCGCCACCGAACACGTCGAGTTGTCCCACCGCGTCGGCGATGAACAACAGGTCGAACCCGCCGTCGTCGAGCAGACGCGCGAGGTCCATCCAGTAGCCGATGTCGGTGTAGTCGGAGGTGCGGTCCTGCGGGTGGCGCCACATTCCGAAGTTGCCGTGCGACACCGTCGACATGGTGAAAGCAGACAGCACATAGGGTTCGGTCACGACACCGACCTCTGCGGGATGTCCAGGCCCAGATGCGCACGCAGCGTCGTACCGGTGTACTCGTGGCGGAACAGCCCACGCTTGCGCAGCACCGGCACCACCTGTTCGACGAAGAGTTCGTGCTGGCCCGGCAATCCGGAATCGCGCAGGACGAACCCGTCGGCGGCCCCGGTGGTGAACCACTCCTCGATGGTGTCGGCGATGCGTTCGGGTGTTCCCACAACCGCGGCACCCCACCCGTTCACCGTGCGGTACAGGAACTCCCGCACCGTCGGGTTGCCCTCGCTCGCCAGATGGCGGTAGCCCGCGAGAGCGGTCTGATGGGTTTCGGTGTGCTCGGGGAACGCCGAGTCCGGGACCGGACCGTCCAGGTCGGCGCCGGTGACATCGACGTCGACCTCCAACAACCATCCGGCCTGGTACCCGGGGCTGAAGTATTCGTACTCCTCGCACTCGGCACGACGGGCTTCCTCGTCGGTCGAACCGACGATGTAGCGCAGCGACGGTGTGATCAGCGGTGGCGCGCCACGTCCGAATTGCCGTGACTGCTCGTGGATCTGGCCGTAGAACGTCTGTGCGCGCTCGCGGTTGCCGTGGCTGGTGAAGATCACCTCGGCGTGCCTGGCAGCGAAAGCGCGTCCGGTTTCGGAGGATCCGGCCTGGAAGAGCACCGGCTGCCCCTGCGCTGAACGCGCCGCGCCGATCGGGCCTGCGACGTCGAAGTAGCGTCCGTGATGGTTGGCCGGCCGGATCCGGCCGACATCGTTGAAGATTCCCGCCGGGCGGTCCTCGACGATGGTGTCCTCACCCCATTCGTCCCACAGCTTGCGGACCACCTCGAGTGCTTCCTCGGCGATGGCGTAGCGATCGTCGTGGTCGATCACGCCGCGCGCACTGAAATTGTCCGCCGCTGCCCGCGCGAAGCTGGTCACCAGGTTCCAGCCGGCCCGGCCACCGCTGAGGTGATCGAGCGAGAGAAGCTGGCGCGCCAGGTGATACGGGTGCGCCAGCGTCGCCGATCCCGTCACGACGAGACCGATGTGCTCGGTCACCGACGACAGCGCCGCAGTGGCGGTGAGCGGTTCGAAGTCCTCGGTGATCTTGTACGCCCACGTCGCAGGCGGGCCATAGTTCAAGCCGTCGGCGAAGAACAACGCGTCGAAGGTTCCGGCCTCGGCGGTCTGCGCGTAAGCGATCAGCCGGCGTCGCACCCCCGCAGGCGTGTTGTCGGCGGCGGGATGGCGCCACGGACCGGCTGACCGGGTGTTGCCAAAGGCCAGCAGATGAAGCTCTCTGGTCACTCCCGCGAAGTTACGGCTCACGAATGCCACAGCCCAGGTTTGTGCTCAGCGCGAGGCAATCCCGTCACCGCACCTTCTCCCGACAGTCGATCGGCCATACGATGACGGGCGTGAGCACCGCAGAGCCCCACCGCACCGACACCACCCCTGCCCTGTCCCCCGTCGCCGCGAACCTCGAAGCGGTCGCCGAGAAGCTGGGCGTCAAGTCCGTCCTGGTGATGCGTTCCGAACCGGACTCCATGGTGGTCGCGGCAACCGCGGGCGAGGCGACCAAGCACTACACCGTCGGCGCCGCCGGAAGGAAGGCCGGTTCCGACGCCGGGCGGGTTCCGTTGTACTGCGAGCGTGTCGTCGCGTCCGACGAGACCCTGTTCGTGCGGGACTCACGCCAGGACAACACCTTCGCCGGCAACGAGGACGAGACCGAGTTCGGGCTGAGCAACTACCTGGGGCTCGCCGTTCACGACGGTTCCGGCAACGTTGTGGGCACCGTATGCGTGCTCGACGACACCGCACGGGACTATTCCGACGACGACCGCAGGGAGCTCGAGGAGCTACGCGCGCAGGTCGAGCAGATCGTCGCGCGCGACGACACGGCCCTGGGCTGAATACGGCCTGAACTCAGCTACTCGATGTTGGCCACGATCTGGTCGACGATCTCGCTCGCCTGATCTTCGACGCCCTCGCCGCAGGCCCACGCCTCGGCGACGAGATTGGCCGCCACCGACAGTGCGTGGTGACAGCCGCCGCGCACCGCGGTGTCGGGTACCGACAATTGGCTGATCGTGGACTCCTCCGCGGTGACCTCGCCGACCACCCACTCCAGCGGCATCTGGTCGATGTCGTAGGTGGTGAGGGTTCCCACGCACCCACGCCAGGTTTCGCGTGACTGGTCGAAGAAGTCGCGCGCATGCAGATCTGACGTGAACAACACGACGACCTGCTCGATCCAGTGCGGACTGAACGAGCCGGGTTCACGCACGATCTGGTCGCGCACCGCGGTCCATCCGGTGCCCGCATAGACCCGCTCCTGTGCACCGAAAGCCGCTGCGAGGCAATCGGGATCGTCCATCGCCGCCGAGCTGTCGTTGAACTGGTCGAGTTCGACGGTCACGGTCAGGTCGTCGGAGCCGACGATGTCGCCCAGCTCGCTGACCGGCAGCAACAGGTTGTCGAGATCCACCTCGGTCACCGCGGCCCCGGGCGGCGGTGCCGCCGGGTCCCGCGTCGCCGTCCCACCGACGACGGTGACGCACCCGGACAGCAGACACATGACCGCCGCGGCGGCACACGCGGTGCACAGCCGGGTCCATCGCCGCCCGGGCGTCATGATTCATTGTCGCTCGCCGCGCGACTTTTCAGGTCAGATCGCTGATCTCGTCCATGACCAGGTGCGCGATGTCGATCGCCACCGCGTCGACATCGGTGTTGCCCCTCGGACGGCTCTCCGGCTCGCTGTAGTACGCCACATCCACCTCGACGAGGCAGTTGGCCCGCACGCCGAGCGCACGGGCCACGGGAGTGATCAGGCTGTCGAGGGTATGGCCGAACTCGACGGTGGCCGCGACGACCGCATTCTCGATCCGCACATCGGTCACGTGATCGGTGAAGAATCCGCCCCGAACCGGTTCCTTGACGATCGTGACGGTGGTGCCGTCGCAGTCCTGCCACTGCTCGGCGAACGTGTCGAAGAGCTTGTTGGCACTCGCGACGCTGTCGAGAGCCACCACGCCGACGTTTGCGGCGAGCACCGCGCCGCCGTCCTCGTCGCCGTCGAACCCCTCGCTGACCACCTCGGTGACATCGGCGGACTCGTACACGCTGCGCTGCATGGCGCTCGTCGTGCCGACGCAATCATGCGGCGTCGCATCGCTTTCCGTCGCCAGCCCGTCGGGCATGTCCTCGATGCCACCCGATACGGCGCGGCGCCCGCCGATGTCCTCGACCATGCGCTGATCCAGGATCTCCGAGAGTTCGTCGACGCCGGGCAACACCCTCGCGATGTCGGCTCCGCGCAGCGGCCGTGGCGCCAGATCCGCGGCCGGTTGCATCGACCCGTCGACGATCCTGGTGCAGCCCACCACCAGCACCAGGGACGCAGCCACCACCGACCACTTGGCGATCGTCGTCATCAGCAACCACCCCCCGCAGTGCATACCTTCTCATGACCCTACTACGGGTCACACGTCAGCAAACGTGCGAAACGTGGCAGCCGTTCAGGCGGTGCGGGCTACTTCTTGGGCTTGTCGCCCGCCGCGTCGGTGGACAGCGCCGCGACGAATGCCTCCTGCGGCACGTCGACCCGGCCGATCGTCTTCATGCGCTTCTTGCCCTCTTTCTGCTTCTCGAGCAGCTTGCGCTTACGGGTGATGTCACCGCCGTAGCACTTCGAGAGCACGTCCTTGCGGATGGCCCGGATGTTTTCGCGCGCAATGATTCTCGAGCCGATCGCGGCCTGCACCGGGACCTCGAACTGCTGTCGCGGGATCAGTTCTTTGAGCTTGGAGGTCATCTTGTTGCCGTAGGCCGACGCACCGTCCTTGTGGACGATAGCCGAGAACGCGTCGACGGCCTCGCCCTGCAGCAGGATGTCGACCTTGACCAGATCGGCCTCCTGCTCACCGGCCTCCTCGTAGTCGAGGCTCGCGTAGCCGCGGGTGCGGGACTTCAGCGAGTCGAAGAAGTCGAAGATGATCTCGCCCAACGGCATGATGTAGCGCAGTTCGACACGCTCGGGCGACAGGTAGTCCATGCCCTGCAGTTCGCCGCGACGGGACTGGCACAGCTCCATGATGGTGCCGATGAACTCGCTGGGCGCGATGATCGTGGTCTTCACGACGGGCTCGAACACCGTGCGGATCTTGCCTTCCGGCCAGTCCGACGGGTTCGTCACGACCTTCTCGGAACCGTCGTCCTGCACGACGCGGTACACCACGTTGGGTGAGGTGGAGATCAGGTCCAGGCCGAACTCGCGCTCCAGGCGTTCACGGGTGATCTCCATGTGCAGCAGTCCGAGGAAGCCGCAGCGGAACCCGAAGCCCAGGGCCACCGAGGTCTCCGGCTCATACGTCAGTGCGGCGTCGTTGAGTTGCAGCTTGTCCAGCGCGTCACGCAGATCCGGGTAGTCCGAACCGTCGACGGGATACAGGCCCGAGTACACCATCGGCTTGGGCTCGCGATAACCCGTGAGCGCCTCGGTCGCGCCCTTGCGCGCCGTGGTCACCGTGTCACCGACCTTCGACTGGCGGACGTCCTTCACACCCGTGATCAGGTAACCGACCTCACCGACGCCCAGGCCCGCACTGGCCTTCGGTTCCGGTGAGACGATGCCGACCTCGTGCAGTTCATGGGTGGCGCCGGTGGACATCATCGCGATGCGTTCGCGCGGCACGATCTTGCCGTCGACCACACGGACGTAGGTCACCACGCCGCGGTAGATGTCGTACACGGAGTCGAAGATCATCGCGCGCGTCGGGGCGTCGGGGTCACCGACCGGCGGCGGCACCTTACGCACCACCTCGTCGAGCAGCTCGGCCACGCCTTCGCCGGTCTTGCCCGAGACACGCAGCACGTCCGACGGCTCACACCCGATGATGTGGGCGAGCTCGTCGGCATAGCGGTCCGGGTCAGCGGCGGGCAGGTCGATCTTGTTGAGCACCGGGATGATCGCCAGGTCGCGGTCCAGCGCCAGGTACAGGTTGGCCAGCGTCTGCGCCTCGATGCCCTGCGCCGCGTCGACCAGCAGCACCGCGCCCTCGCAGGCCTCCAGCGCGCGCGACACCTCGTAGGTGAAGTCGACGTGGCCCGGGGTGTCGATCAGGTGCAGCACGTAATCACCCGCGTCCGCGCCGTCTTGGCCGTCCTTCAGCGTCCACGGAAGCCGGACGTTCTGAGCCTTGATGGTGATCCCGCGCTCACGTTCGATGTCCATGCGGTCGAGGTACTGGGCCCGCATCGACCGCTCATCGACAACACCGGTGAGCTGCAGCATCCGGTCGGCCAGCGTCGACTTGCCGTGGTCGATGTGGGCGATGATGCAGAAGTTCCGAATCTGCGCCGGCGCAGTGAACGTCTTGTCGGCGAAGCTGCTGATGGGAATCTCCTGGTGAGCGTGGGTCAAGCGCACGTGTTGTGCGCTTCCAGGGTATCGAGCGCGACCCGTTGCGACACAATCGCCGGGTCTGCCGCTGGCATATGCTCGATTCATGGTGTCGCAGTGGAAGACGTTCCAGCGAGTTCTGAAGGGCACCGAGAACCTGGTCTTCAACGAGGCGCCCAAGTTCGTGCGCCAGCTACAGAAGTCCGACAACGTGCCCCGGACCGTGCAACAGGGCATCCAGCAGGGCATTCAGCAGGGCCTACGGCTCGGGATCGATGTGCTGGCCAGCGGCCTCGCCGGCGCCACGGCGAACAACGCACCCGCAATCACCGCGGGGCGCCCGGTGTCCAAACACGCCGTCCCGACCGCGCACCGCGCCCGCAAGGTCGTGTACTCCCCTGACCTCGACGGCCGCGCGGATCCGGGCGAGATCGTATGGACGTGGGTGGTCTACGAGGACGACCCCACCAAGGGCAAGGACCGCCCGGTGCTGGTGGTGGGACGCGACCACCGCACCCTGCTGGGGCTCATGCTCTCCAGCCAGGAGCACCGCAGCGACGATCCGAACTGGGTCGGCATCGGCACCGGCACCTGGGACTACGACGGCAGGCCCAGCTGGGTGCGCCTCGACCGCGTGCTCGACGTGCCCGAGGAGGGCATCCGCCGCGAGGGCGCGATCCTGGACCGCGTGCGGTTCGAGGTGGTCGCCGAGCGCCTGCGCGCCGAATACTCCTGGAGCTAGCGCCCGCCGGTTCTGCCGCCTGGACGGAACCGCACGTAGGGCCCGGCGGAGTCGCGGGTGATCTCACACCGCACGCCGTAGACGTCGGCGACGAGTTGCTCGGTGAGCACATCCGCCGGGGGTCCTGACGCCACGACCCCGCCCGCCGACAGCACCACGACGTGGTCGCAGAACATCGCGGCGAGGTTCAGGTCGTGGAGCGCGACGACGACGGTGATGTCGAGCTCGCGGATCAGCGCCAGGATCTCCAGCTGGTGGGCGATGTCGAGATGGTTCGTCGGCTCGTCGAGCAGCAGTTCCGTGGGTTGCTGCGCGAGCGCGCGGGCGATCTGCACCCGCTGACGCTCGCCTCCGGAAAGGGTGTGCCACAGCCGGTTCTGCATACCGAGCAGGCCCGTGACCGCGAGCGCGTCCCGCACGGCCGATGCCCCGTCCCCGTCGCCGCCGAACATCGTCGTGTACGGGATGCGACCGAGTCGCACCACGTCCCCGACCGTGATGTTCAGATCCGTCTCGGCGTGCTGGCCCACGAGCGCGACGCGTCGCGCGAGTGCACGGCGCGGCATCGCGGTCACCGGTCGCCCGTCGAGTTCGACGCGCCCGGCGTCGGGTCGGTCGAGCCCGGCCAGCAGACGCAGCAGCGACGACTTTCCTGACCCGTTTGGGCCGAGAACGCCCACGGTGCTGCCCGGCTGGAAAGCCACGGTGACATCCGCGAGCACGAGCCGGCCCGAGCGCAACCACCGCACGTCGTCGGCGCGCAAGCTCATCGCGCACCGGCCCTTCTGCGCAGCAGGATCATTGCGAACGCGGGCACGCCGAGCAGTGCGGTGACCACACCCGTGGGCAATTCCTGCGGCGCGAACACGGTGCGGGCCAGCGTATCCACCCACACCATGAAGACGGCGCCGAGCAGCGCGACCGTCGGCAGCAACCGCCGATGGTCGGGACCGACCACGAACCGTGCCGCGTGGGGCAGCACCAGGCCGACGAACCCGATCGCTCCTGCCGCGCTGACCAGCGCGGCCGTCATCAACGCGGTGACCACCATCAGCACCAGGCGCGCCCGCAGCACCGATACACCGAGTGTGGCGGCAGCGTCGTGACCGAACGCGAACGCGTCGAGCGTCCTGGCATGGAACACGCACACCGCGAGCCCTCCGCACACCACCAGGCCGCATGTCACGACGTCGCTCCACGCGACCCCCGCGAGGGATCCCAGCAGCCAGAACAACACCCCCCTGGTCTGCTCGGCATCAGCAGAAGACAACACGATGAAAGACGTCAAAGCCGAGAAGAGTTGCGTCCCAGCCACTCCCGCGAGCACCACCTTGTCGGTGCCGCCACCCGATGCGTAGGCCAGCACCAACACGACCGAGAAGGCGAACACCGCACCGACGAACGCACCCCCGGACAAGGTGAGCGCTCCGCCCCCGACCCCGAGCACCGCGACCAGCACCGCCCCGGTCGACGCACCGGACGACACCCCGAGGACGAAAGGGTCGGCGAGCGGATTACGCAGCAACGACTGCAGGATCGCCCCGCACAGCGCCAATCCGCTTCCGCATGCGGCGGCCAGCAACACCCGCGGCAGCCGAAGCTCCCACACGATGCCGTCCTGCAGACGCGTCGCCCCTGACGGCCCAGCGCCGAGATGCTCGCCGATGATGCGGTACACGTCCGAAACCGACAGCGCTGCAGGCCCGATGGTCACAGCCAGCGCGGACGACGCGACGAGCAGGACCATCGCCGCGCTCCAGACCCCAACCAGCGAGCGGGTACGCACGATCACCGGTCCGACGCCAACCCCAGCTCGCGCAGCCCGCGCGCCACCTTCTCGACCCCGTCGACCGTGCGGATCGACGGATTGAGATCGGCGCCGTTGACCACGATGTACCGACGCTGCTGCACCGCGGTGAGCCGCCGCGTCACCGGATTCGACTCCAGGAACGCGATTTTGGTTTGCAGGGAGTCGCCTTCGATGGTTCTGCGGCTCAGATCCGCCAGTACCAGGACGTCCGGATCTCGCTCGGCGACGCTCTCCCAACTGACCTGCGGCCACTCGTCGGTCGTGTCATCGAACACGTTGCGCGCCCCGACCGCATCGGCGATGACGCCCGAAGCTCCGCAACACCCCGCGAAGTACGGGGCGCGGACATCGGAGAACCAGAACGCCATGTCCACGTCGGTACGTGTGCCCGACACCGAGTCCATCCGGCGCCGCAGGTCCCCGACGAGTTCCGCACCGCGCTCGTGGACGTCGAAAATAGCCGCCAGGTCGGTGATCTCGGTGTAGATGGCATCCATCGTGAACGGTTCGGTGCGCGCACCGTCGCCGTTGACCGAGGTCTTGCCCTCACAGTCGCTCGGCGCGAGGTACGTGGGGACGCCGAGTGCTTCGAACCGGTTGCGGTCGGCGACCCCGCCCGGGCCCAGCGTGCCACCGAACGACGCCGACACGAAGTCCGGTTCGGCGTCGAGCACGGTCTCCAACGACGGTTTGTTCACTGCGAGCACCGGCACCCGCGCATTGTCCTCGGCGAGGTCATCGCGCACCGGGTCGGTCCACGTCGCGGTGCCGACCATGCGATCGGCCAATCCGAGCGACAGCATCACCTCCGTGGAGCCCTGGTTGAGCGATACCGCCCGCCGAGGTGAGGCGTCGACCACCACCTGCCTGCCGCAGTTGTCCACGGTCACCGGGTATCCGTGCGCGCCGGCCGAGACCGCCACCGGCGCCGCGGGTCGACCGCAACCCGCCGTGACGACGACGAGGACCGCTGCGCCGGCACACAGTCGGCGGATCATGAGACGAGACCGAACGATTCGAGGCCCGCGGCCATCTTTTCGACCGCCTGCACCTGACGGATCCCTGGATCGAGTTCGGATCCGGTGAGCACCACGTACCGTTTGTTGCGCACCGCGGTCATGTGGCGGGTCACCGGATTGGATTCCAGGAAACCGATCTTGGCGTCCAGGGCGTCACCGTCGATGCGCCTGCGGTTGAGGTCGGCCAGCACCAACACGTCGGGATCGCGGGCTGCGACCGCCTCCCAGCTGACCTCCGGCCAGTCTTCCGATGCGTCGGCGAAGACGTTGGCAAGGCCAAGTGCGGCGGTGTACAGGCCTGGGGCCGAACAGCATCCGGCCATGGATGGCGTCCGCAGCCCGGAGAACCAGTACGCCACGGTGGTGCCCGGCTTCGGTTCGAGCGAGGCCTCGGACAGGCGACGCTGCAAATCATCCACCAACCGCGCGCCACGTTCGGGCACATCGAACATCCGCGCCAACTGGTTGATCTCGTCGAACAGCGTGTCGAAGGTCAGCGGTTCGGTGCGGGTGACCGTCTCGCCGTCCACCTCGGCCCCGGTGCACACCGACGGTGACTGGTACGTGGCCACTCCGAGTTGCCCGAGCCTGGCGCGTTCGGCGACCACCGCGGGTGTGAATGTGTGCGCGCTCGCCGAGGTCACCAGATCCGGTTCGGCGGCAAGTACGGTCTCCAGCGACGGATCGTTGTCGGCGAGCCGCGGGACGCTTGCATTGTCCTCGGCCAGCGCGGGCAGCACGGGATCGAACCACGTCGAGGTGCCCACCATCCGGTCGGCGAGCCCCAGGGACAGCAGGATCTCCGTCGACGCCTGGTACAACGACACCACCCGTTGCGGTGGACGGTCGATCGTGACGGTGACACCGCAGTTCTCGAACGTCAGCGGGTAGTTCGTCGTCTCCTCGTGGGGCGACGGTTCGGTACCGCGCGCCGAACATCCCGAAAGCGCGCAGATCGCCAGCGGTAACAGGGTCAGAAGTGCGGTGATCGCACGCATCAGCCGATTCCTTCGATGCAGGGCCCAGTCGCGGAGCCGTCGACAGTAGATCCGGCCACAGGTGATCGGACTCGAGGCGGCAGCCTCTCACCGTTGCGCGTCAGTTCCGGATTCGCACCGGATTCCCCTGAGGTCGGCCTTCCGCACTGTAACAGCAGCACTGCCGCCGGCAGGCCCCCCGGGTTTCCGCCACGGCGCTTCAAATTCGTGGGACCGGGAACTCCAGGAAGATGACTGCTGTACCTCCCGACCCCAATCCGGCCGATACGCCCGATCTGGAACCTGGAGGTGGCGTCGCTCCCTGTGCGACGCCACCGGATTCCGCGCAGACCTCAGGCCTCGGCGAACCCGCGCCCCGCCCGAAGCACAAGATCACCCCGACCGCCGCGGTGAGCGGGATCGGTCTGGTGTTGTTCCTCGCGTTGTTCATCGCGGCCGGCGTGTTGCTGATCCTCAACATGACCGGTGTATTCGACTGACTAGCGGGGTCGGCGCCACATCAGGGTCATCACCGGCCCGTCGTCGGGCAACCGCACCTCGCCGGTTACCTCGAACCCGAAGCGGGCGTAGTACGGGATGTTGTCGGGGTTGCTGGACTCCAGATACGCCGGTGCGTGTTCGGCGTCGACCTGCTCGAGGCGTGAGCGCATCAAGGCGTGGCCGTATCCGCCGCCCCGCACGACCGGGTCACTGCCGATGACCGCGAGATACCAATGGGGTTCATCGGGATGATGCTCCTTCATCAGGTCGACGACCTGCCGTCCACGGCTGAGGTGTCGCCCGAAGGCGAGCAGCAGCATCGGCAACATCCGCAGTTCTTCGGCGGGGGTCTGCTTCCAGCGGCCGGGCCCGTCCCACAGGGCCGCTGCCCCTACTCCGGTACCACCGACCCCGGTGCCGCCCACAGCGACGTCGGCGCCCCCGCCATGCAAGTGGTGATGACGTGTGAGGGCCGCGAACATGCGCGGCAGCGCCCGGGCACGACGCGCGGCGTCGGGTATCACCCACTTCGTCACCGGGTCGTCGGCAAAGGCGCGACCCAGGACCGCGGCGAGCGGAGCGACATCGAATTTCTGTGCGGATCGGACAGCGACGGCGGACACCCGCCCACCATCGCACATCAGGTCAAGAGCCGGATGCGGCCAGCCCGATACGGGAACGCACCGCGCCTCAACGCCCCTGCGTGATGTAGGCCTGCAGCTGTTGTTGCTCGGTCTCGAGTTCTTCCATCCGGGTCTTCACCACGTCGCCGATGCTCACGATGCCGGCCAACCGGCCGTCGTCGAGCACGGGGATGTGGCGGACCCGGTTCTGGGTCATCAGCACGTTGAGGTGGTCGACGGTGTCGCGCGGAGTGCAGGTCGCCACGACACTGGTCATGATCGACGACACCGGCTGCGCCAGCAGGCTGCTGCCACGCTTGTGCAGCTGACGGACCACGTCGCGCTCGGAGACGATTCCCTCGAGGCCGCTCTTCCCCATCACCACCATCGCGCCGATGTTCATCTCGGCCAGCCCCGCCAGCAGTTCGGTGACGGTGGCCTGCGGCGAGATGGTCACCACTGCGGTGCCCTTGTTCTTCAGCACGTCCGCGATCCGCATACCGGCCTCCGATCGTGATCTGCCTCACACTAGGCTAATGGGAGCCGGGTGACACGGAAGCCGATTCGACCGTTTGGTGCTCATTTGAGCATCCTCCGGCACCGGGTATCCAGGTGACCACTCCGAACGAAGGACCGCGGGCATGACCACCGGAAATTCTGTCCCCACCACCACGCTGGGTGACGATCTGTCAGTCAGCGCAATTGGTTTCGGAGCCATGGCGCTCACACCGGTGTACGGCGAGGTCGATGACGACGAGTCGCTGGCGACGCTGCACCGGTGCCTGGACCTTGGTGTGACTTTCATCGACACAGCGAACGTCTACGGCAGTGGCAACAACGAGAGGCTGATCGCCAAGCTCCTGGCAGACCGTCGCGACGAGGTCACCTTGGCGACGAAGTTCGGCATCGAGGGCAATCCGGCCGAACGTGCGTCCGGGAGTCCGAAGGTGCGTGGCGACGCCGAGTACGTACGCACCTGCATCGACGCGAGCCTGCAGCGCCTACAGACCGATGTCGTCGATCTCTACTACATGCATCGCCGAGACATGTCGGTCCCGATACAGGAGACCGTTGGCGCCATGGCGGAACTGGTCGCCGCTGGAAAGGTCCGCCACCTCGGGTTGTCCGAGGTCACTGCACAGGAGCTTCGGGCTGCGGTACGGATACATCCGATCGCGGCGGTGCAGAGCGAGTGGTCGATCTGGAGCCGCGATGTCGAGCGCAACGTCGTGCCGGCCGCCGCCGAACTCGGGGTGGGTTTCGTCCCCTACTCGCCGTTGGGCCGTGGATTTCTGACCGGCACTGTGCGCTCAGCTGCCGACTTGGAGTCGCCGAACGATTTCCGCAAGACGATGCCGCGCTTCGGAGCAGACTCCCTCGAGGCGAATCTGGCGGTGGTGGAGACGATCCGGTCGATCGCCGAGGCCGTCGAAGCCACCCCGGCGCAGGTGGCGCTGGCTTGGCTGCGATACCGCGCCGATGCATTCGGCGTCGCATCCGTGCCGATCCCTGGCACCCGTCGCGCTTCCCGGGTGCAGGAGAACGTCGAGTCCCTCGACGTGACGCTCACCCCTGAACAACTCGAATCGCTGGATGCGGCCGGCGCGACGGTTTCCGGTGACCGCTATAGCGATACGTCCTGGTTGTCAGTGGGTCGCGAGTGAGTCCACGGTCCAGTCGTTTCGCCCTGGCACAGGCAGGTCATGATGGGGGCGGCTTGTTCCGTTCGGAAAGGTAGGCCTGGTTGCGGGCGCGCTCGTTGTTGATCTGGCGGGCCCGCTGCGCTGCGCGGGTGAGCCGGCGCCGCGGCATCATCACGCCCCGCTGCCCTGAATCCGAACGTGGTGGGGGCGGTGGCAGCGCCGAGGTGGTGGTGTCCCACTGCGGAAACACCCACCGGCTGCCCGGCACGGTGATATGGGTGCGTCCGCTGGGCATCGTCCACACCACCCGGCCATCGGGCAACTGCCGATCGACAAAGCCCGCCCAGAAAGTCTTGACCAAATGGTGAATCCGACACAGACACTTGGTGTTCGACGCGTGCGTGGCCCCACCCGGGAACGGTTCCGTATGGTCGATATCGCAGAACTCCGCCGGGCGGTCACATCCCGGGAAGCGACACGTCAGATCCCGCATCCGCACAAACGCCGCCAGGCCCGCCGACGGCCGGTAACCAATCTCGGCGGCCACCGAAGGCTCGCGCAGCTCCTTGACCTTCGCCCCCGAGGCGATCAACTGGGCGACCCACGGTGCCGGCACGATCCCACCCCCGACGATCACCGCGGTGGCACGCTGCGGTGAGAATGCCGGCGCGCGTGCGGGCCCACCACCGGGCTCCGGCTCCGGCTCGGAAGTGGAGGCGGCCTCGGACTCGGCGTCGATGATGGGAATCGGGTTGCCCGCATCATCGCCGTTGACATAGGATCCGGCTTCGCATCGAGCACCGGCCGCTCGGCGAACACGTACACCATGGTGTTGGCCGCTCGCGGATCCGTCCCGGCGGCCGGGCAGTCGGGACTGGCGCACAGGCACGCCAGCCGATCCCCACCGACGGCAATCACGCCCATCGCATCCGAACGTCGCTGCCCCGCTGTCCGCGGATCATCGACGCAGACCCCGGCCACCAATTGCGCGATCCTCTTCAGGTACGCCTCTCTGTCGGTGACGAGCACTCGCCCGTATATCGATGCCGTCCCCGTCTCGTCATCCGGCTTACCGAACCGGACGTCACGATCCCGCGCCGCCTGCCTGGTGCGCCGCACCGCGGCCGGATCGTACTTCTCCAACAGGCTGTCGACACTGCGCTCCAACGCGACCACCGACATCGGCCCGAACTCATGAACGCGCGACGCCAGCTCTGCATCCACGACCGCCCACACCCGCGCATCGGTCACCAGCTGCGTCCGCCACGTCAACGTCTCCACCACCCGCGTACTCACCGCGCCCCGGGCGAACAACGCCGCCACCCGCGGCAATCGCTCACGCAACGCCTCGGCGATCCGCATCTCCTTGGACGCCGCCCGGTGCCCGATGTTCATCGCTGCGCCCACCTCAGCAGCCGTAGCGTCCCAGTCATCACAGGCCCACGACACCACCGCGTCCTCCGAGGGCGCCGCTCGACGCGATGCCAGTTCAGCGATGAACGCCAACCGCCGCGCCGCAGCCGCCGACTCCGCGCGCGACTCAACCTCGATACCGGCAACCAGTGCCTGATCGTCGAGGTCTTCGAACATACGTTCGATCATGCCAGAGGCCACCGACAAGCAGCGTGCCCGCCAAAGAGCCTGCCCGACTCGTCGGTTTCCGGCGTGTCCGATGGCCCGAATTGGTACCAAGGACAGCATGATCGAGGTCACCCTGCTGGGAACCGGAAGTCCCATCCCCGATCCCGACCGGGCCGGACCGTCGACGATGGTCCGCGCAGGCGGGCAGACGTTCCTCGTCGACTGCGGCCGTGGTGTACTGCAGCGACTGGCGGCCGCCGGGTCGTCAGCCTCGCAGCTCAGCGCGCTGCTCCTGACACACCTACACAGCGACCACATCGCCGATCTGGGCGACGTGATCATCACGCGCTGGGTGAGCACGTTCACCCCCGACGCCCCACCATTGCCGATCATCGGCCCGCCGGGAACCGCGGAGGTCGTCGAAGCCACGCTCAAGGCATTCGGACACGACATCGGCTACCGCATCGCCCACCACGACGACCTCACCGCGCCCCCACCGGTGGAGGTCCACGAACACACCGAGGGCGTGGTGTGGGATCGCGACGGTGTGGTGATCCGCGTGGGCCCCACCGACCACCGGCCCGTGACGCCGACGATCGCCTTCCGTGTCGAGCACGCGGACGCATCGGTGGTGGCGGCCGGTGACAGCGTGCCGTGCGCGACACTCGACGCCCTGGCCACCGGAGCGGGGGCCCTCATCCACACCGTGATTCGCAAAGACATCATCGAAACGCTTCCGCAGCAACGCATCCGCGACATCTGCGACTACCACTCGTCGGTGCAGGAGGCCGCGGCCACCGCGGCGCGGGCCGGGGTCGGCATCCTGATCCTCACCCACTACGTCCCGGCCATCGCCCCAGGCACCGAGGACCAGTGGCGAGAACTGGCGGCCACCGAGTTCGACCGGCAGATCGAGGTCGGCGCGGATCTGCACCGCGTGGAAGTGCACCCGGGCGTGTGCGTCAAGCCGGTCGGGTGATCAGGCCGGAGAGAGCATCTTGTGCACCGTGAGCGCAACGGTGATCGGCAGCAGGTGTTGCGGATCCCCGAGGTCCGCGCCGGTAAGGCGCTCGATCCGCTCAAGGCGGTAGTACAGCGACTGCCGTCGCAGGTGGAGCCGTTTGGCGGCCTCCGCCTTGCTGCCGTTGCAGGAGATCAGCACCTCAAGTGTGTGAATGAGATGCCCGCCCTTGTCACTGTCCGCCTCGAGCAGCACCCCGATCTGGTCATCGACGAACTGCCGCAACACCTCCCGGTCTCCGAAACCGTTGAGCAGACGCTGCAGTGACAGCTCCTGCACGCCGATCACCGGCTCGAAGAGATGCAGATCCTGCCCCAACGAGAGAGTTCCGTAAGTATCCGTCATCGCCCGCGGCAGATCGGCGACGTCCCGCACGACACGGCCGACCGCAACGCAGGCCTGGCGCTGACCGCGCAATGCCCCGTCGACCGCTCGGCGCACATCTTCCGCAAGATTCCGGGAACTCTCATCTCGGGGACGAGTGACCAACGCACACAACCGACCTGCCACCACACCGAAGATTCCGTGCCCGCACTGACGGATGGCGGCATCGACCATGCCCTCGGCGCTACGGACGCGATGCGTATCCACGGCGATGCAGACATATTCGTGGCCGGCAACCGGCAGACCGGCTGCCTGCATCCTGGCCTGGAGCACCCCCCTGGCGACCGATCGGTTTCCGACGAGTTGCTCGAGCAGGATCTGCTGAGTGCGCAGCGCACCCGCGAGATCTTTGTGTTCACGGATCAGACAGAGTCCGAGCACCGTCGGCGCCCGATCGAGCACAGCTTCACCGAGAAGCTCTGGGGCACCAGCGGTTCCGATAACCAGCCGCCCCCACGCGACCCCGTCCACCAACACCGGCGCATCAGCGCTCGGACCGTCACCCGGATGCATCCGGCCCGCCTCCGCGACCGTGCGCCCGGCGCGATCGAGCAACTGCGCCCAGGTGCCGAGCGAGGCGGCGACCTGTGCCAGAAGTTCCGCCAGCGACGCCCCCTTCGCCAACGCCACCGACAACGCGCGCGACGTCTCGTCGGCGTGCCGCAAGCGAACCACCGAACGGTCGATCAGTTCACTGTTCACGGTTTCGGCGACCTCCGTGAACCTCAGGGCCGGTTTCAACTCGACAATGGTCAGACCCGTATCGCAGGCCTCGTCGACCATTTCCTCAGGCACACTGGGAAAAGTCCGCCCGACTTCGAAAAGCAATGCGGCAATGCCGATCTCAGCGAGGCTGCGCACATATCGCCGACGCCCGGCGGCGTCGACGCTGACCAACCCGACACCGTTGGTCAACAACGCTTCACCACCTCGCAGCAGTGGGGCGATGTCGACAAGGTCCGCTGAATGCACCCAGCGCACCGGTACGTCGAGGGCGCCTGCCCCGCTGCGCACTACGGGCTCGGCGGGCCGCAGCAACGGGTGGTCGAGTACCTCTCGCACACTCAAGCTCATGGACAGAATGTCTCACAAATCAGCGCGGTTTTTCTGACAAAGCGTCCGTTGTCAGCAGGGTGCTGCGCACACCATTCTTGCCTCCACGACTTCGAACAGGAGAGTGATGGCTCCCGAGCAATCCCCCGAACAACCGACATCGGAATACGCCGGTGCCAACAGTTGGCGTGGCGACGCCGCCGCGGTCGCCATGCTGACCTTTGCCGTGGATGGCGTCACGCCCGTCCTTGCAGCGGGCCGCAGGCACGCCGACAATGCGATGGCGATAACGCACCAACAGTTCGACGCCAGGCGCGGCGTGCCGAGACTGTTGAGCATCCTCGACGAATTCGGCATCAAGGCAACCTTCTTCGTCCCCGGTCTGTCCGCAGAACTCTGGCCCGGCGTGGTCACGGCCATCACCGAACATGGCCACGACATCGCGCACCACAGCTATTCGCACCGCCCCGCGACCGGTCTCTCGGCGATCGAGGAGCGCATCGAATTCGAGCGCGGCTGCGAGGCTTTGGCCGCCCTGGGCATCAGTGCCAGTGGATACCGGTCACCGATGTGGGCCGCGACCTGGAACAGTGCGGAACTGGCAGTGGAGCACGGCCTCACCTACGACACGAGCCTCATGGACGACGACCGTCCCTACATCATCGAGACCGATCGCGGGCCCCTCGTGGAGCTGCCGCCGCACTGGTCGCTGGACGACTGGGAGCAGTATGCATACCTGCCCGAACCACACCTCGGCTACGTGATCGAACCACCGGAGAAGGCGCTGTCCTTGTGGACCGCCGAACTCGACGGCCTGCGCGAATTCGGAGGGCTGTTCCAGTTGACCGCGCACTCGTTCCTGTCCGGCCGGGCCGGGCGGGCCCGCAACCTCCGACGAATGATCGAAATCATCTGTGAGCGTGGCGATGTCGCGTTCATGACTGGAACTCAACTCCGCGACGCCGTACTGGCCGACCCGACAGTCGAACGCCGCAAGCTGGATCGTCTCACCGTCGACCCAGCCGTATATCCGAACTGGTGATTGGAGCGAACACGTGACCACACTCGTGACAGGCGGGCGAGGCTTCGTCGGCCGCCACCTCGTCAACCAAATGCTCGACGCCGGCGAGACCGTCGTCAGTTACAACCGCGACTACGCCGTCGACGACCGACCCGGGCTGACCGTGGTCCAGGGTGAATTGTTCGACATCCCCCGACTGGTCGACACACTGCAGCGGCACCGCGTCGAACGCATCATCCACACGGCAGGACAAAGTCACCCGGGCGTGTCCGTGGAACTGCCGGTCACCACGTTCGCGGCCAATGCCGAAGGCACACTGTCGGTTTACGAATGCGCACGCATGGCAGGTATCGCCAGGGTGGTCAACTTCTCATCCGAATGCGCACTGGGCAATCTCCGGCCCGACGGACTGCTCACAGAAGACGTCCGACCACAGCCGACAACGGTGTACGGGGTCACCAAGGTCACCGGTGAACTTCTCGGCACGGTCTACAACGACCTCTACGACATGCAGATCGTCTCGCTGCGGGTCACCGAGGTCTACGGCCCCGGCCTGTGGATGCCCAGCCTTCTCGGCGACATGATCCGCGCGGGACTGACCGGCCGAGAGTTCCGCCTGGAGTCCGGCGCCGACCATCCGTTCCAATTCGTGCACGTCGAGGACGTCGCGACCGCCGCTCGCCTTGCCGCCGCGGCGTCCCCCCTGACGCAACAGGCGTACAACATCTCCGGAGGGAGCCAGGTCACTGTCGCCGACACCGCCGCACTGGTGCAGAAATACCTGCCGGAAGCCAAGTTCGACATCGGGCCGGGATTTCTTCCGCAGTGGGACCGGACCGCCGAGTTCGACCTGACGGCGGCGTCACGAGATCTCGGCTACCGACCGGCCTGGGAGCTCGACCGCGGCGTCGAGGCACTCATCGAGTGGATTGCGGGAGGCGAGCGATGAGCGGCAGGCGCCGCGTCGCGGTGGTCACGGGCGCGGCGTCGGGCATCGGCCTCGCGACTGCTTCTGTCCTGGCCCGTGACGGCGCCGATGTGGCGTTGTTCTCACGCCCGCAGGACGATTTCGGCCCCGCCGAGCGCCTCGTCGCACAGAACGGCGGTCGCGCTCTCCCCCTGGGCCTGGACATCGGTGACCGAGAGGCCGTCACAGAGGCGTTCGACAAGGTCGAAGCCGACCTTGGGCCGATCGACCTGGTGCACAACAACGCGGGCATCTCGATCGTGGCACCCCTTGTCGAGACCACCGACGACATGTTCGATCAGCTGATCCGGACCAACCTTGCCGGATCCTTCTACACACTGCGCGAGGCGGCGCGCGTCATGCAGCCACGCCGGCGCGGCGCAATCGTCAACACCGCTTCCGAACTGGCCATCATCGGCCAGGCCGGCTACGTGGCCTATACCGCCACCAAGGGCGCAATCCTCGCGATGACGCGTAGTGCGGCGGCCGAACTGTCCTCGTGGGGGATCCGGGTCAACGCGGTGTGTCCCGGCACCACAAGGACGCCGATGTTCCTGGCCGAGTTCGACGGTGCCACCGACCCCGCGGCCGAGCTCGCCGACAACGAGGCGAGCGTGGCCATGGGCCGGATCGCCGAACCGCGGGAAATCGCCGAAGCCGTCGCGTTCCTGCTTTCCGATCGTGCCGGATACATCACCGGCACCCACGTGGTTGCCGATGGCGGCCGCACCACCTGCATCCCAGTCGGCACCATCGGCGTTGCTGCGCAACAACACTCATCGAAACGGTAGAGAGGCACCGATATGACCAAACCCGACGCACCGCCCGTCGAGCGCGACACCCGGACTCGGCTCGAACAGCTGGGCTACAAACAGTCCCTCAAACGCCGCCTCAACGTCGCCGAGGTTGTGGGATTGGCGATGGCGGACGTCTCGCCCACGATGGCCGTACTGTTCCTGTCCGCAGGCGTGTTCTTCGTCGGTGGCACCTTCTCGATCGGCGCGGGCTTGATCTTGTCGGCCGTCGTCGTGCTCATAGCCCTGTGTCTGGCTGAACTTGCCGCGATGTTCCCGATCGCAGGCGGCATGTACTCACTGGTGCAGAAGATCCTGCCGGGCCCGTTCGCCTGGGTCACGATGTTCAACTACCTGATTCAGGGAATCGTCATCCCGGCCAGCATCGCGCTGGGCATGGTCGCATTCTTGAAGGATCTGTTCCCCGCGCTCACGATGCCCGACCCTGTCCTGGCTGTCATCCTGCTGGCGGTCGCCACCGCCGTCGCACTCACCACGGTCGAGGTCGGTGCATGGGTGACCGCGATCATGGTCGTCGTCGAGTTGGCCGTCCTCGGCATCATCACGGTCGCCGCGTTTGCGCAGCCCCATCAGTCGATCGCCGAGGTGACCTTCCACCCGACGGTGCTCAGCAATGGCGAACTCATCGGCGTCGGCTTCGGGGTGATGCTCGCGACGCTGGCACCTGCCTTCAATGTGATCAACGGTTACGACGCGTCATTGGGCTTCGCCGAAGAACTCAAGGGCGGCGAGCGCAAGATCGGTAAGGCAGTTGTCATCTCTGCGGTCCTGGCCTGTGTGTTCATCATGGTTCCGCTGACCGCCGCGGTGATCGCCGCCCCCGACCTCAAAGAGTTCTTCGAAGCCCCCTCTCCGGTGGTGTATTCGGTGGAGGCGTCCCTCGGCTCGAAAGCGGGCGCCATCGTCGACATAGGCGCCACCATCGCTTTGTTCAACGGAATGCTGGCGCTGCTCATGTATTTCGCGCGCGGTGTCTACACCACTGGACGCGACCAGGCCTGGCCGCCTGCCGTCAACAGGTTGGTCGGCAAACTCAACCGCTTCCGCGCACCCGGCGCCGGGGTCATGGTGCTGGCTGTCCCCGCCGCGGTCCTGGTGTTCACCTCCGCGCTGAACTTCCTGATCCTCTTCGCCGGCACGGTGATCGCCGCGGTGTACTTCTGCATCGGACTGGCCGCGCTCTGGAGTCGCCGCAGCATGCCCGATGAGCCCCGGCCCTTCAAGATGCCGTTGTGGCCGGTGCCACCACTGATCGTCGTCATCTTCACCGGAGTCGCACTCGGCATGCAAGAGACCGACTATCTCATCGCCGAACTCATCTTGATCTGCCTGGCACTGGCGTGCTGGGCCGGATCGAAGCGATGGTCGCGCCCCGCCGCACGTGATCATGACGTCGACGCCTGAACGCGACACACCAGGAGAAATCGGGAAGGAGCCCCCCGTGGTCACCGAAACCAGGACCACCCTCTACCAGAACCTGACCTGGCCAGAGATTTCCGAGGCTGCGCACGACGGAACACCTGTCGTCATTCCCATCGGGGCCACCGAACAGCACGGGCATCACCTTCCGGTGTGCACAGACTGGGTGCTGCCCGAACGCATCCTGCTGGAGGCCAGCAGGCACCGGCACTTCCTGGTCGGCCCGTTCATCCCGTTCGGGTACCGGAGCAGACCGGGAAGTGGTGGCGGGCAGCATATCCCGGGTACGGTATCGCTGCGGGCGACCACCTTCATGTCCATGTTGGAAGATGTTCTCGGCGAACTGATCCGCACCGGGTTCACCAAGATCGTGTTGTACAACTGGCATTTCGAGAACAGCGGCTTCGTCTACGAGCCGGCGTTCATGGTCAGTGATCGGCACCCGGACGTGAAGATCGTCGTCATCGAGGATGTCAATCCGGAGTACACCCCTGAGCGGGTGGGACAGATCTGGCCGGACGAGTTCCCAGGTCTGGCATTGGAACACGCCGCGGTGATCGAGACCTCCTTGTGGATGCATCACTGTCCGGATCTGGTGCGCATCGGCGGCATCGCACCTGATCGCCCGCAACGTGTGGTCAACCACGATGTCCTCCCGATCGACCACAGGCTGTCCACCGCAAGCGGCGCGCTGTCCTCGCCGGTGCCCGCATCCGCCGACAAAGGCAAGCTGCTGACACAGTGGTTCGTCGAGCGGATCCTGAATGTGTTGGCGGACGAGTTTCCCACCACTGCCGGCGCAACAGGATGACCGCGGGCCCGATCGGGGCGGTGCCTGCCACCGAGGTCCCCAGATACGCAGGAAAAGCGACCTTCGCCAGGATCGCCGACATCCACGAAGTCGCCGACTATGACATCGCGATCCTCGGAGTGCCGTTCGATGGCGGAACGTCCTACCGACCGGGTGCCCGATTCGGGCCGATGGCCGTACGGCAGGCCGCCAGAACACTCCGCCCGGACTTCCACGTCGAGTTAGGTGTCGCACCACTGCGGACCGTGCAGGTCGTCGACGCCGGGGACGTGACGGTCACGCCATATGACATCGAGACCGCGTGCACGCAGATCCAGGCACACGCCACCGAGATCCTCGGCGGCGCCGACCGCAGGATCATCTCCATCGGCGGTGACCACACCATCGCACTGCCGAACCTACGAGCGTTGCACGCGGGTCACGGTCCGGTCGCCCTCGTACACTTCGACGCCCACCTGGACACCTGGGACACCTACTTCGCCGCGCCCGTCACCCACGGCACCATTTTCCGCAGAGCCTTCGAAGAGGGCCTCCTGGTCGAGGACCACTCGATCCACATCGGTATCCGAGGCCCGATCTATGACCGCGCGGACCTCGACGACGACGCCAGAATGGGGTTCCGGATCATCCGGGCGGGCGACCTGGACGTCGTCGGCATCGACGCCGCGGTCGACGCCGTGAAGCGTCGTGTCGGTGACACGCCGGTCTACCTGTCGGTGGACATCGACGTCCTCGACCCGGCGTTCGCCCCCGGGACGGGAACCCCCGAGTCCGGTGGACTGAGCGCTCGCGAATTGCTCGGCATGCTTCGGCGACTCAACGGCCTGAACCTGGTGGGCGCCGATGTTGTCGAGGTGGCTCCGGCCTACGACCACGCAGAGATCACGTCTGTCGCCGCCGCAACAGTGGTGTTCGATCTCGTTTCCCTGATGGTGAGAGGGTCCGGGTGAGCCGGGTGATCACGTCCGCCGTGAGTGCGGATCACGCGATGTGACATTGTCTTGCGTATCGCGTCTTCCTAATGTCGGGCGTATGCGGAGATTCGAAGGATGAGCCGGGCCCGGCGCAGTGACGGTCCGGTGATCGACATCCACTGTCATCGCGAATGCGGGCCGGCCGCCGAGTTCATGGCCGACGCCGCGCGGGCAGCGGGAAAAGTGGCGCTGGGACACGGCAATCCGACCACCCAGGCGGTGAACCGGCGCCAACTCGCATTGATCCGGCCCAAGATGGACTTCCTCGACGTCCGGCTCGCCGACATGGACCGCATGGGCGTGGACATCCAGGCGGTCGCGGTCTCGGTGTACCAGTACTACTACTGGGCCGACGCCGAACTCGGTGCCAAGGTCGCACGGATCGTCAACGAGGAACTCGTCGAGTCGACATCGGCACACCCCGGCCGGTTCCTTCCACTGGGCACCGTGCCGCTTCAGGACACCGAAGCAGCGATCGCCGAATTACGCTATCTGGCATCAGAACTCGGCATGCGCGGCATCGAAATCGGCACGCACGTCGAGGGTGAGGAGATCTCGAGCCCGCGGCTGGAACCGTTCTGGGCCGAGGTCGAGGCGCTCGGTCTCGTCGTCGTCATCCACACGCAGGGAGCCACGCACCCCCAGCGACTGGCAGACCACAATTTCGTGAACATCATCGGCCACGCGTTCGAGGCCACGCTGGCCACCGCGCATCTCATCTTCGACGGTGTCGTGGCGCGCCACCCCGATCTGAAGATCGTCGTCGTGCACGGCGGCGGCTACCTGCCCGCGTATGCCGGACGCATCGACCACGGCTGGAATGCGCGCGACGACGTCCGCGAAGGGGTTCCCGAACTCCCAAGCCACTATCTGCGCAAGTTCTACTTCGACACCATGGTGTTCGAACCCGACCAACTCGAATACCTCATCGGCAAGTACGGCGCCGACCACGTCGTCCTCGGCACCGACTACCCGTACGACATGGGTGACGACGATCCACTCGGGCTGCTCGGAGAAGTCCCCGGACTGGATCAGGCCAAGGTCGATCTCATCGCAGGCGGAAACGCCGCACGACTTCTGGGGTTGTTATGAGCACACCACTACCTGCGCACGGCTCCGTCGGGCTCGCGGTCATCGGATGCGGCACGGTCGGCAGGATCCGCGCGATGCTGGCACGGGAGTATCCCGGCATCGAATGGCTCGGTCTGTGCGACGTCGACGAGCAGGTCCTCAAGGACCTGACCGCCGACACCGATGCCGACTTCGCCACCACGGACATCACCGAACTGCTGGCACGGCCCGAGGTGGGCGCGGTCATCATCGCGACCGATGAACGCGAGCACGTCGATCCGATCCTGCGTTCGGTGGAACTGGGTGTCCCGCTGTTCATCGAGAAGCCACTGGCCACCGATCCGGCGGACTCCGCTCGCGTGCTCGCGGCGATCACCGATGCCGGCGTCGACGCCGTCGTCGGCTACACCCAGCGGTTCCGGCGACGATTCCAGACCGTCAAGCAACGCCTACGCGACGGCCAGATCGGTGATGTCACAACGGTCGTCACCCGGGCGTTCATGAATCGCATGGTCCCGGAGGCCACCCTGCGGAAGGTGACGGACACGACCAACCTCACCCCCATGGTGGTATCGGGCACCCACAGCCTCGACATGTGCATGTGGCTGCTGGAGGGCCGAAAGCCGGTCGAGGTGTATGCGCGCTCCACCGACCGCACCCTGGGCCCGATCGGCACCAAGGACGGTACGTCGGGGATCTTCACGATGGACGACGGCGTGGTGTTCAGCATGAACATCAACTGGGCGCTGCCGACGGTCTGGCCGGGCGCGGTGTACGGACTGGAGATCGGCATCGTCGGGACCCGCGGCGTGATCGACATCGAGGACACCCACCGCGACGTCATCCTCGCCTCCGAGATCGGGCAGCCTGCGGGATACAACAGCCGTGGATTCGAGCCACCCGCACCCCGGCACGTGGATTTCGTGGGCAGCTATCCCCCGGGCGACGTATCGGACGGCATGTTGTGGGGCCCGATGCGCGAGGAGACCACCACCTGGTTCGCCCGGATCTGCCGCGGTATCAACACACCACACGCCACCGCGGCAGACGGCCACGCCAACCTGATCCACACCATGGCAATGGATTTGTCCTCGCGGACCGGCCGCCCCGTTCCCCTGCCGATAGACCCCGGTGAACTCCTCGCCGGACTCAAACCCTGATTCGAAAGGACCCGGGCATGCGCCAGATCAATCTCGGAATCATCGGAACCGGTTGGTGCGGCGGCATCCGCGCCGTCACGGCGTCGCGAAGCCCACTCGTCGCCGATCTGCATCTCGCCGAGATCAACCCGGCGCGGAGGGCCGAGATCACCGGACTGACCGATCCGACGTACGTCACCGAGCATTGGCAGGAACTCGTCGAGAATCCGGGCCTCGACGCGATCGTCGTCTCCGCCACACCCGAGGACCTGCACTACCCGATGACGAAAGCTGCTCTGGAAGCGGGCAAGCACGTGCTTCTCGAGAAGCCCGTGGCCGTGACCCTGGCCGAGGCCGACGAACTCATCGCGCTGGCCGAGAGCGCCAACCTCAAGTTCACGATCGGTTACTCGCAGCGGTTCAACGACAAACAGGCCATGATCAAACGGGCCATCAACGACGGTACATTGGGGAACGTCACCAGCATCCTGCTGAGCCGCCACATCACACGATCGCTGGGCGCCAAGATCTCCTCGCGCACAAAGCTGTCCCCCGCTGCCATGGAAGCCACTCACGATCTCGATTTCGCGTTCTGGTGCCTTGAGCCACGCCGGCCCGTGCGGGTGTACTCGCAGAACGCCTGGGGCGTAAGGGCATCCACCCTCGGCTCACCCGACACCCAGTACCTGGTGGTGACCATGGACGACGGTGTGGTGGTGACGGTCGGCGCCGGCATGTCCCTGCCGCCGGGCTATCCGAACGCGTCGACGACCTGGATGGAGGTGATCGGCACCGAGGGCGCGGTGCTCGCCGACGCCAGCCACCGTGACATCGTGCTGAACACCGTGAGCAACGGCGTGCAATTCCCGTTGTCCACCATGCCCGGCGAATTCGTCGACCACGTGTACTCGGGGCCCATGGAACGCGAGACCACGCACTTCATCGAAGCCGTCGCCTGTGACCGCCCGGTCCTGGTGGAGGCACGACTCGCGCGCGTCACCATGGAGGTCTACCTGGCCGCCGATCTCTCCGCGCAGCGCAACGAAGTGGTGCACCTGCCGTTGTCCGAGGAGGACATCCTCCAGACGCAAGCCGAGACGGCCCTGAGCCGCGCATGACCGATGCGGCCGAGTGGTGGCCGGAACTGGCGCCGCGCATCGAGACGTCGCGCGCACCCAAACCGCCCGGCACCTGCGTGGACGCCCACACCCACCTGTCGGTGAAACCCGCTGCGGCACTCGCGAAACCATACTTCCGCCCCGAATACGAACCGCGGTCGCTGTACTCGTCGGAGGAGACCACGCGCTACAACGCCGAATACCGCGCGAGCCCACTCAACACCGCACAGTTCGAGGAGGCCGAGCAACGCCTGGCCGACATGGACGCCCAGGGCGTCGACATCCAACTGCTCGCGGTGCCACCGACCGAGTACTTCTATTGGCTTCCCGAAGATGAGGCGTTACAGGCCAACCGGATTCAACACGAACGCATCGCCGAGGTGGTGACGACATGGCCGACCCGGTTCGCCGGGGTGGCCAACGTCCCGATGAACTACCCCAAGCTGGCGGTGGAGACCCTGCGGGAAGCGCAGCGTGAGTTCGGCTTCCACGGCGTCGAGATCAGCGCCGACGTGCTGGGCCTGGATCTCGACGACCGGCGGTTCGATCCGTTCTGGGAGGCTGTCGTCGAACTGGACATGACGGTGATCCTGCATCCCCAGGGATTCACGCACGGCCAGCGGTTCACCGACTACTACCTGGTGAACGTCATGTGCATGCCGTTGGCCTCCACGCTGGCCGTGACGCGGATGATCCTCGGCGGTGTATGGAGGCGTCACCCGCACCTGCGCGTGCTGGTGGTGCACGGCGGCGGGTACCTGCCGTTCTACATCGCACGTACCGACCACGCCTGGCGGGTGCGGCCCGAACTGCGCCATCATCTCGACATCCCGCCGAGCGAGGTGCTGCGCTCGATCTATGTGGACACCAACGTGTTCGATGCGCGGATGGTCGAGCAACTCGTACGCGACCTGGGTGCCGATCACGTGGTGATGGGCACCGACTACCCGTTCGACATGAGCACGGTCGACCCGGTCGCGTTCCTCTCCGGAACACGAATGTCCGAGGATGACCGGGCACAGGTGCTGGGCGGCAACGCGATCCGCCTGTTCAAGATCGACGCGGCACCATGATGCGTGTTCCCGCCGCGACGCTCGAGCGTTTCGCCGCCGACGCCCTGCGCACGAGCGGCGTCGCGAGCGACCATGCCGACATCACCGCGCGCCGCCTCGTCGAGGCCGACATGCGTGGACGCACCGGGCACGGCCTGATCCGGCTGCCCTCCTACCTGTCGCGTATCCGGGCGGGCGGGGTGAACGTGCGTCCCGAGATCGCGGTGCTCCACGAGACACCGGTGTCCGCGCTGATCGACGGCGACAACGCACTCGGACAGGTGGTGATGACCAGGGCCACCGAGTTGGCCATCGAGAAGGCGCGACAATCGGGGCTGGCGTGGGTGGGCACCGTGCACTCGAATCATGCGGGCGCGGCCGGTCTGTACGCGCACATGGCCGCCGACGCTGGATGCGTCGGGATCTACCTCGCCGTGGCCAACGCCAACGGGATGCCGCCCTGGGGCGGGACGAACCCGCTGCTCGGCACCAACCCGCTGGCGATCGCGATCCCCACCACCTCGACCCCGTTCGTGCTCGACATCGCCACCACCACGGCATCACACGGCACCATCAAAGTGGCTGCCCGCGAGGGTCGCCCGATGCCCCAGGGGTGGGTCATCGACACGGCGGGCCGACCGATCACCGACCCGTCGAAAGCCCACGAGGGTTTCCTGGTGCCGATCGGCGGCTACAAGGGTGCCGGCCTCACCATCGCGATCGGCCTGCTCGCCGGCGTGCTCAACGGGGCCGCGTTCGGCGCCGACGTGATCGACCATCGCGTCGACGGGAGCACCCCGACCAACACCGGGCAGGCCGTCCTGGTGCTGCGCACCGACCTGTTCCGCCCAAAGCCCGTAGTCCTCGCGGAGCTCACACGTCATCTGGACGCGCTGCGC
This sequence comes from Mycolicibacterium smegmatis, assembly GCF_001457595.1. Lineage (GTDB taxonomy): Bacteria > Actinomycetota > Actinomycetes > Mycobacteriales > Mycobacteriaceae > Mycobacterium > Mycobacterium smegmatis. The sequence goes on from NZ_LN831039.1 coordinate 4,664,604, forward strand.
GACTCGGGCGCGATCGACGGTGGCCGCGTGAGGCTTCCCGGGGACGAGGCGGCCCGAATGCAAGCCGACGCCCAACGATTCGGCGTGCCGGTGCCGGACAAACTCGCCGCGCAACTGCGCGACGTGGCACGTGACACCGGAGTCGAGTCCCCCTTCTAGAGAGGACGACACATGAAACTCGCCACCTATCGGCGGCCAGGGGGCGCCCCCGAGATCGGTGTGGTCGACGGAGACAAACTGGTGCCGCTCACCGCCGAGGACGGCTTCCCGCCCACCATGGTGGAGTTCGTCGCACTTGGCGCCGAAGGTCTGCGTCGTGCGGCGAAGGTGGCGGCCACCGCGCCCCGTATCGCGGCCGGCACCGTCCGGTTACTGGCACCGATCCGTCCGCACAACAACGTGATGTGCGTGGGCAAGAACTACCATGACCACGCCGAGGAGTTCGCGGGCAGCGGTTTCGACGCCAGCCAGAAACAGGTGGTTCCCGACATCCCGGTGATCTTCACCAAGGCGCTGTCGTCGATCGTCGGTCCGGGTGACGAGGTCCGCGTGAGCGATGACCCCACGCACACGAGCGATTACGAGGGCGAACTCGCGGTGGTGATCGGCGAGGGCGGGCATCGGATCGCCGCGGCGGATGCGTTCGCACACGTCTACGGCTACACCATCGTCAACGACGTCACGATCCGCGATCTGCAGAAGCGCCATGTGCAGTTCTTCATCGGCAAGAGCGCCGCCACCTACGGTCCGATGGGTCCGGTGCTGGTGACCGCCGACGAGATCGGCGACGTGAACGCCTTGCGGGTGCAGACCCGGATCAACGGGGAGTTGCGTCAGGACGCACCGCTGGCCGACCTGATCTTCGACATCCCCACGGTGATCGAGGCGATCTCGGCGGCGGTGCTGCTGCAACCCGGCGACGTGATCGCCACCGGCACACCGGCCGGTGTGGGCATCGGGTTCACCCCGCCGCGTTTCCTGTCGCCGGGCGACCTCATGGAGGTCACCGTCGACGGCATCGGCACGCTGTCCAATCCTGCTGTGTAGCAGGCAAAACAGCGTGCCGTGCGCCACCCGGTGCGGATCAGGAGACGGCCAACGCCCCGATGTCTTCGAAGGTCTTGAACACCTCGGCCTTGGTGACGGCCACGTCGGCATCGGCCGGATCACGCGGGAACGGCAGCGTGAGCTTGATGTCGTCGGCAAGGCGACCGCCCTTGGCGAACACCAGGATCCGGTTCGACAGCTCGACGGCCTCGCCGACGTCGTGCGTCACGAAGACCACGGTCTTGCCGGTCTCGGCCCAGATGGTGTGCAGTTCGCGCCGCAGCGTGCGCGCCGTGATCGCATCGAGGTGGCTGAACGGTTCGTCCATGAACAGCACATCGGGTTCGGTCGCGAAAGCGCGCGCGATGCCCACGCGCTGCTGCATGCCGCCCGACAGTTCCCCTGGGTACTTGTCCCCTTTGTCGCCGAGTTGCACCATCTCCAGGTAATGCCGGCACCGCGCACGTGTATCGGGCGAGCGGTCCTTCTGGACGAACAGCATGTTGTCCATCACGCTGCGCCACGGCAGCAGCCGGGCGGCCTGGAACACGTAGCCCGCGCGTGCCGGCCTGCCGTTCTCCGTGATGCTCACCCGGCCGCTGGTGGGCGTCTCGATGCCGCTGAGGATGTTCAGCAGCGTCGACTTTCCGCACCCGGACGCCCCGACGATCGATACGAAGGCGTGCCCGCTGATGCTCAGGTTCACGTTCTCCAGCGCGATGACCTTGTCGGCGCCGAGTCCGAATTCCTTGTGCAGGTTGGTGACAGAGATTTCAGCCACGGTCGTTTCTCCTGTCGTTGTCGGGCGCGCCCGGCGCCGTGGATGGGGGTTGGTCGTCGTTGGGGCCCTGGGTCACCAGGGTGATGCTGCCCAGCGCCGCGCTGGTGGTGGTGGCGCCGGTCTCGGCCGCCGCGACGGCGGCCTGGGCGGGAGCGTCGAAACGCTCCTCGACCACGTCGACCGCATCGATCGCCGGGCGCCACTTGAACAGGCGCTTCGACAACTGGTCGAACATGAACTTCTCGAAGATCAGCGCGAAGATGACGAACAGCAGTGCATATCCGATGACGCCGTAGGCACGGTGCGCGTCGTACCAGAACTTGATGGTCCAGCCGGCCCCGTCCTGACCACCGAACACCTCGGCGACCACCAGGCCCTTCCATCCGAGGGCGAAACAATACCGTGCGGCGGCGAACAGGAACGGCAACAACGACGGGATCAGCACGTGGCGGATCACGCGGTCGCGCGGCACGCCGAACGCGCGCGCCATGTCGTACAGATCCGTCGGCGTGTTCCGTACGCCCTCACGGACGTTGATGATCACGAACGGAACACCCGTCAGCACCACGGTGACGATCGGTCCGACGTCACCGAATCCGAAAGCCAGGCTGCAGAACAACGCCCACGCCAGGTTCGGCATCGCCAGGATCGCGACCACCCAGTCGTTGAAGAACGCGTCGACCGCTTTGGACAGGCCCATCGCGATGCCGATGACGGTTCCGATCACCATCGCGATCAGCATGCCGATGCCCAGCCGCTGCAAGGAGATCCCGAACGTCACGTACATGTTGTGCGGCGCCAGGGTGTCACCCCGCAGCTCGTCGGCCATGAAACCGAACACCTGCCACGGTGTGGGCAGGACGTCCACCGCGAACGGCCAGATGGTGGTGACCGCCTTGATCGCGGCCAGCCAGAACAGCAGGCACACAACCGGGAACAGCAACCGACCTGCCCACGAACTGCGCATCAACCACTGCCAGCCCGTGGTGAGGGCCGAGGGGCGCTCGTGGGCACCCACTTCGGAACGCGTCAGAACGCTCATGACTTCAACTCCCCTCGCCAGGCGAAGAACCGGCGTTCGAGGGATTCCAGCACCACCTTGTCGAGGAACAGCGCGAGGACGTAGAACGCGAGGATCCAGGTGAGGAACTCGTCGAGCCGGAACAGCTGTGTGGCGGTGCGCATCTCGAACCCGATGCCCTGGGAGGCCGCGAACACCTCGGTCAGCACCGTCACCTTCCACGCGATCGAGAATCCGAACCGCACTCCGGTGAAGATGAACGGCGCGAGGTGCGGTACGACGATGTGGCGGTTGCGTTTCACCACCCCGACGTCGAACGACCTGCCCATGTCGATGAGATCCTTGGGCAGCGATTTGATGCCTTCGGCGATGTTCACGGTGATGAGCGCGAACGTGGTCAACACGATCGCGATGATCGGTCCCGCGGTGCGGTTTCCGAAGATTATCGCGGTGATCAGGGCCCAGATGAGCCCAGGTGTCGTGACACCGATGGTGACCGCGTCGCGGAAGAAGCCGTTGAGAAACCGGTTCTGCATGAGGATGCCGATGGCCACCCCCACCACGAACGCGATCGCGAAACCGACCGCGATCCGCGACAGCGTCGTGGCGAACGCCCCGGGCACCTCACCGCTGGCCCAGAGTCGGCCGAACGTCTCGAACACCGTCGACGGCCCGGGCAGTAACCTCTCGTCCATCAGGTTGCCCGACGCGAGCTCCCAGATGCCGAGGAAGAACACGTAACCGGCGATCCGCCAGCCCCACGTCGTGATGCGGTCTCTTCGCTTCGCCGCGCGGACGATGTCCTCTTCGCTCGTCCGCGCGGGGACGTTCGGGGGTGACTCCAAGGTGGTTGACACAAGTCGCCTCTCGTCTATCGATGAACTCGTCGTGTACGGGTCACGAGGTCTTCGCCGCCTCATAGCGCGGGGTCGGGGCGTCGGGGGCCAGATAGTTCGCGTTCGCGGGGTTGAGCTGCTTCATCAGGTTCCAGATCTCGGTTTCCGCCGGGATCCAGGCCGGGTCGAGCGCAACCTTGTCGACGAACCAGTTGTTGTCGCCGGACATGAATTGGATGAGCCAGTCGATGTCCTCGGAGCTCTCCACCGAGAAGTGTTGCGGGTACTTGCGAATCACGTCCGCTTTCTGCTCCTGGAACATGTCGACGCCCTGCTGCCAGAGGTCGAGGAACTTGATCGCGAGGTCGGGGTGCGCGTCGTACCACTCCTCGGTCGCGGTGAAGGTGTTGCCCACGACGTGCAGCTGGTCGTCGCTGTTGGGTGCGAACTCCTTGTACAGCTGGAACGGCAGCTCACCGCCGTACATGATCTCGAGCTCACCCTTGCGCAGCTGCGGCACGGCTGCCTCGGGAATGACAGCCGCGGCTTCGCAGTCACCGCGCAGCAGGTTGGTCGGGTTCACGAAGTGGTCGTTGACGAGAAGATCGAAATCGCCGCCGCCGACGCGGTAGTCGAGGCCGTGCATCTGCTGGGCCAGCACGGTCCAGAACGCGGTGTTGGAGGTGGGGCCGGACACGCAGATCTTCGAGCCCTTCGGGATGTCCTCCAGCGTCTCGTACGGATCGCCTGCCCGTTTCAGCATCGGGACCCGCTGGTAGTTGTATTTGCCGAAGGTGACGGTCTTGATTCCGGTCTGTTGTTCGAGAACCGGGACTTCCTGCGTGGACATCGAGACGATGTCTCCGTGCCCGCCGGCGAAGTAGGTGAACTCGTCCCACGTCGAGCTGGTCTCGATCCGGATGTTGTTCTCCTGCTCCCACTTGGCCCTGGTTCCCGAATCGGTCAACAGATCCCATACCGGATCCGGTGCGAACGCGAACCTGATGACCTGCGGTCCGCCGGACTCCTGCTCGCCGGATTTCCCGCATCCCACGAGCGCCGTCAGCGCGAGTGCCGCGGCCCCAGCCACACACGCCGCTTTCCTGGCCGCTTTCTTGACCTTCACGGTGGTCCTCCTTCATGCACGACAGATTGTGACGCGTGCCACTCAGTACAGTGCCAGCTTTCGGATTGACCTATGTCGGCGTCCGTGAATTTCGCCAGCGGTGGGTGTCGCGGCCTGTGACGTGCACCGAATCCGTCCGGCCACGGTGACGAAAGCCGTGATGTCGGCCCGAGAAATTCGATCTGACCGCCACTGATCCGGGGCGCCCACTCACCTTGACTGGACGTGCCTGTCCCTCGCGACCCGGAGGATCCAATGCGACTCGGCTACTTCGCAATGCCCCTGCACCCAGTCGGCCGACCCTGGTCGGAAACCCTGCGTGAGGACCGGGAGGCGGTGATCCTGGCCGACCGGCTGGGATTCCACGACGCGTTCATCGGCGAGCACCTGACGGACCGCCACGAGAACATCACCAACAGCCTGGTGTTCCTCGCGACGCTGATCTCCGACACCCGGCAGATCCGTCTGGGCACCGGGACCACGAACCTGTCGCAGCAGCACCCCGTGCTGGTCGCCGCCAACTCTGCGATGTTCGACCACCTCGCCGACGGCCGGTTCATCCTCGGCATCAGCGCCGGCGCGCTGCCCTCGGATGCCGAGGCACTCGGCATCCTCGACCAGGACCGCAACGCGATCTTCGCCGAGGCCATCGATGTGATCACCGCGATCTGGGAATCCGAGCCGCCCTACTCCCTGGTCCGCGACGGCGGCCGGTTCTCCGTGACGACCGAGAAGACCTACGACCCCGATCTGGGGGTGGGAATCCTGCCCAAGACCCTGCAACAGCCGCGACCGGAGATCGTGGGCACCGTGGTGGCCCCGTTCTCCAAGGGCGTGATCACCATGGGGGCCCGGGACTTCCACCCTCTGTCGGCCAACTTCCTGCTGCCGCAGTGGGTTTCCACGCACTGGCCAAATTACGTGCAGGGCAGGGAATCGGTAGGGGCGCAGGCCGACACCGCTGACTGGCGGGTGGCCAGGACGGTGTTCGTCGCCGACGATGCCGCGGTGGCCGAGAGCTACGGCCGCGACGATCCCCGTAGCCCGTACCGCTACTACTACTCCAAGATGCTGACCAAGATGCGCAAGATCGGTCGCCTCGAGCTGTTCAAGACGCACCGCGAACAACCCGACGACGAGGTCACCCTCGATGGCGTGCTCGACCAACTGGTCATCACCGGAACCCCGGAGGCGGTGGCCGACCAGTTGCGGCGGTTCCAGGAAGAGGTCGGCGAGTTCGGTGAGCTCGTGTACGCGGGACTGGACTGGGTGGATCCCGATCTGGCGCGACGGTCCATGGAACTCATGGCCGAAAAGGTCATGCCGATGGTGAACGCGGGCTGACATGGTCGAACAGGCATCCGCCGACCGGCTGCCCATGCCTGAATCGCTCGACCCGGAGCAGCGACGTGCGGTGGAGCGGATTACGTCCGGACCGCGCGGCGGGCTGTTCGGCCCGTTCGTCCCGCTGCTACGGGCACCTGAACTGATGACCCGTGTGCAACTCGTCGGCGAATACCTGCGATTCGAGTCCGAACTGCCGGATCACCTGCGCGAGTTGCTCATTCTGCTCGTCGCGCGTGACTGGGACCAGGACTTCGAATGGGGCCACCACGTGCCGCTGGCACGCGCCAGCGGGCTGGGCGAGGACGTCATCGCGACGATCGCTGCCGGCGGCGCACCCGTCGGCCCGACCGACGTGCGCGCGTTCTGGCGGCTGGCCGCCGAACTCGTGCGCGGCCATGCCGTCGGCGACGCCACGTTCGCCGACGCGGTGGCGGCCGCCGGTGAGGTCGCGGTCGTGGAGGCGATCGTCACGATCGGTTACTACACGACGCTGGCGATGACCATGAACGCCGCGCGCACACCGATTCCCGACGACTACGAGAGGCTGCCGTGAGCACACCACTGGTTTTCCTGCACCCCTTGGGAGCCGACCGCAGCTTCTGGACGGTGGTCACCGCGGAGCTGGGCGGTCGTGACCATGTCGCGCTCGACCTGCCCGGTCACGGTTCGGCCGCTGTGCTGCCGCGCGGCGCCGGCATCGCCGCGTTCGCCGACGCGGTGACCGGGCAACTCGATCCCGGCACTCGGATGCACCTGGTCGGTATGTCGCTGGGCGGCATCGTGGCTCAGCAGATCGCCTTGGACCGGCCGGACCTCGTCGCGTCGGTCGTGCTGGTGGACACGATGCCGGTCTACCCGGAGCCCATGCGCCAGATGTGGCGTGACCGGGCCGCCGTCGCCCGCCGCGGCGAATTGGCGAGCCTGGTCGAACCAATGGTCGAGATGTGGTTCACGCCTGAACTTTCGGCCGCCGGCGACGCGCGGGTGAGGCATGCGCGTGAGGTATTCGCGCGCACCGACCCCGAGGGTTACGCGCGCTCGTGCGATCTGCTCGCCGAGGTGGATCTCAGCGAACGTCTTGCCGCGCTGCGGGTTCCCGCCGTGGTGGTGTGCGGCCGCGACGACGCGCAGCCCTTCCGCGACGCGGCGGTTTCGATGGCCAGGAGCACCGGTGCGGCCGCTGTGCACTGGCTGCCCGGCAAGCACGCGTGCGCCGTCGAATCGCCGCGCCTGTTCGCCGAACTGCTCGACGACCGGCTGGTCACGCCTGGCCGATAGCGGGCAGCAGCCGCACGAGCCGGGCGGCCACCTGCAACTCGGTGCGACGCTCGGCCAACGGGCGCCCGATCAGTTCCTCGACCTTGTGCAGGCGATTACGCACGGTGTGCTCGTGCAGTTGCAGGTGCTCGGCTGCCGCGACGTGGGAGCCGAACCGGAACGACGCCTCCAGCGTCTCACGTAGTCGCGCGGCCTCGACCGTATCCCGCGCGAGCGGCCCGAGTTCGCGTTCGACGAACTGTCGGGCCCGGTCGGGATCACGCATGAGCAGGATCTCCAGACCGACGTCGTCGTGGCGCACCACCGCGGGAGCACCCGAGTCCCCCCACGCCGCCCGGATCCGTTCGGCGTCCATGGCCTCCTCCAGGCTCTCGCGGAATCCGTCGATACCCACGCTTGGTCCGCCGAGCGTCGCAACCACCCCAGCCTCTCTCAACACACCATCGAGAGCTTCCAGGATGGCCGGCTTCCACTCGCCGATACGCCCGAGCCACACGACCGTCGAGCTCAGCGTGAGCGGGTAGACCAGCGAATGCTGACAGCTGACGGCGGCACGCATGCCGACCGAAAGTTGTGTCGCGGCACCCTCGGCCAGCGTCGGCAGCAGTACCGCGATGTGGCGGCAGCTCAGGTCGTAGGACAGGATCGCGGTGTCCGACACCGCGAGTGTGTTGCCCTCACCCCTCAGGATCTCCTTCACGAGATTGCGTCGCATGTGCGCGCGCGAGCGGTTGAGGGCCTCGTAGTCGCGCGTGTAGGTCTCCGCAACCTGTGAGGCGACGAAATCCTGATAGCCCAGGATCGTCTGCGTCAGCAGTTGCATCGCGAGCGCCGCCTCGTCGCGGTCGATGTCGCGCTCGACGATCACCTGGCGCAGGAAAGCGGTCCAGGCCTCCCACATCGTGAAAAAGCTGACGCGGTAGGACCTCTGCATCGACTTCTGCGGTATCCGCAGCTGGGCCTGCACCGTCGCGAACGACAGCACCTGCTCGAGATAGACGTCCTCCAGGGCGATGTCGCCCGCGATGACCGATCGCAGGCAGTGCGCGTTGGCCCGGGTACTCGCTGTCAGGTGGGCGCGGAACTCGTCATCGCCGATGTGGTTGGGAAACGCGATGCCCAGGCAGCGCCCGATGATGACGTCGACAAGCCCGTCCACGTCGAACCCGCGCGCGACGTCCTGCACCCAGGACGGCACAGGCCGCTCGTCACGCCACAGGTTCAACGGCGCCGGCATCGCATCGGCGGGCGAGTTGGTGTCAGCAGTCCGGTGAGCAGTCGTCGACATCCAGATGCACCTCGGTGGGTTGTTCAATGGTGCGACCTGCGTCACACCTTGCCGCGATGGTAGCCGGAAATGGATGCATCGTGGGCGCGCCTCATCGCACCGTTTCGACCGCGCCGGTGTGCGCCGAGCGGGTGATCGCCTCGAACGTGCACGCGTTGGCGACCATCTCGTCGAGCGGGACCGGGTAAGGCGCCTTCCCGGCTACCGCCTTGGCGAAGGTTTCGATGTTCTCACGCACCGATGCATGCGGCGGATAGAACTGTGACGTGGCCGGTCTGCCACGCAGTTGGCGGGTGACGTCCCAGCCCTGGGGCGCCTCGGGATGTGTGCGGTCCCGGATCTCCACCCAGCCCTCCGAGCCGAGCACGGTCACGCGGCCGACGAACGGCGTTGTGAGAACCGCGGTGATCAGCGCGGTCTGGCCCTTCTCGAAGGCCAGCGTGATCGCGAGGGTGTCGCCGTTGGCGAATGTGGTTGCCTGCGTCGACAATCGCGCCCACACCTCGGTGGGTCTGCCGAGGATGCTGATCGCCAGGTCGACCAGATGGATGCCGGTCGCCGACAGCGGGCCGACCGGCGCCTCGACCGCCGAGAGCCGCCAGTTCTCGGCGGGCAGGTCGAGGAACTTGTCCTGGCTGAAGTTGCCCTCGAAGATCAGGGGCACCCCGAGTTCGCCGTCGGCGATCGCCCGTCGCATGTCGGCCACGGCAGGTTCGAAGCGACGCTCGTGCCCGATCCCGAGTTGCAGGCCCGCGTCCTTGACCGCCGCGACCGCCCGCCGGGCGTCCTCCCCCGAACCGCTCAGCGGCTTCTCACAGAAGACGTGCTTTCCGTGCGCGGCGGCCGCGATGATCTGCTCGACGTGAAATTTGTGTGGGGTGCACAGGATCACCGCGTCGACGGAGTCGTCGCGCAGGACCTCGTCGAAACTGTCGTGGACGTCCGCGACGAACGGACGCGCCGCGGCGCGGGCGTCGGCACTGATGTCCACCCCGGTCACCACCTGGACGTCATCGCTGCCAGACAGGTCGCGGACGACCTTGCCACCCCACCATCCGAGTCCCACAACGGCTGCATTGATCACATCGAACAGTCAAGGGCCCGGCCGAACCTCGTGCATTGTCGTCGAACGTGAACTTCGCGGCCCGACGTGTCGGAATCCGTCACCGGTCAAGCGGGCCGTGTCCCCATGCGCCATCGATCCCCGCCCAGATTCACGAAGTCCGTGAGTGATTGCCGGGCGCCGCGCCCGTTCAATTGAGGGCGACAGTGCTACGACAGGAGATGCTCGTGACCCAGGACTATGTGACCACCGGGGGTGGGGTCGACACGGACCTGTTCCGGCATGTCGCCGGCCACCTGGCAAGTGGCGTGACCGTCGTGACGACCCGCGCCGACGACCGTGACTACGGTATGACCGCCAGCTCGGTCACCTCCCTGTCGATGGAGCCGCCGATGATGCTGGCCTGCATCAACAACGCGGTGCCCACGGCGGCCGCCATCGAGCGCAGTGGCCGCTACACCGTCAACGTGCTGGGTCAGTCACACGCAGATCTCGCGCATCAGTTCGCCGCCCCGCGACCGGACAAGTTCGCCGGGGTGTCGGTCGAACGCGGGATCGCCGACGTGGTCATCCTGACCGACGCGATAGCCGCACTCGAATGCGAGGTGACCGAACAGGTGATCGGGGGAACGCATTCGGTGTTCTTCGGATTCGTGGTGTCGGCGACCGCTCGCGACGGTGCTCCGCTGACCTACTTCCGTGGCGGCTTCGGCAGATTCGAGTTCGAGTGCAACGACAACGCCTACGCGCGGGCCCGGGACATGGTGCTCAGCCGGGTGTTCACCGCCGAGCAGGTGGTCACGGTCGACGAACTCGCCGACCGTCTCGAAGGTGACCGGGCGCAGGCGTTCTACGCGCTCACCCGGCTCGCGGCCGACGGTTTGGTGTTGCGAGACCCACAGCGGGGCTACGTCATCGCACCGTTCGACATCAAGACATCCGACTACACCTTCGAGGCGCGGCTCGCGATCGAGCTCGGTGTCATCGACTGCGTCGGGGACCATGCCGACCCCGCCCAGCTCGCGATCGCCCGCCACCACCTCGAGACGATGTCGCGGCACCTCGTGGGTGACCGGTTCGAGGACTTTCATGCCTACCTCGACGCGAACTACGCATTCCACGAAGCGATCGTCGCATTGACCGGGAACCCGTTGCTGATCGCGGCGTTCGGCTCGCTGAGCATCAAGAACGTCATGATGCGCAGCTTCGGGAACACGGCCCAGTCGTCCACCGCATTCCTCGCAGCCCAGCGCGACCTCCTCGAGGCACTCGAACGTGGCGACACCGTGGGCGCCCGTGAAGCCGCACGGAGTTACTGTGCGCTCGCCAAAGCCCGCACGCGCCAGCTTCTCTCGCTCACCGGCGGCCTGTTCTAGGCCAGCCGGGTGATCTCCACGACGACGTCGAGGTCAGTGGAGCCCTCGCCCGAGTAGATTCCCTTGAGCGGCGCCACATCCGAGTAGTTGCGGCCCACACCGACGCTGACGTACTGCTCGTTGATCTCGGAGTCGTTGGTGGGGTCGTAATCCCACCAGCCGCCGGTCCACGCCTGCACCCACGCATGGCTCTGGCCGTCGATGGTGTCGCCGACGGCCGCCTCGCGTGTGGGATGCAAATAGCCCGAGACGTAACGTGCAGGAATTCCCATGCCACGCAACATGATCAACGACAGATGCGCGAAATCCTGGCATACGCCTTTGCCCTCGCGCAGCGCGTCGAGCCCCGACGAGTGCACGCCCGTGGTGCCGGGCACGTAGTCCAGTTCACTGCGCACCCATTGCGCGGCCGCGATCACCGCCTCATACGGGTCGTGCTCCTTGGCAATACTCCGGCCGACGCGTTCGATGCGCTTGCTGCACGGTGTGTAGTGCGTGGGGGCGAGCACCTCGTCGAACCGGTCGATGACCGCCTCGGTCCGCAGATCGTCCCAACTGACCGGCTCTTCGGGTTTCTCACCGACCTCGGTCTCGACCACCGACGACGACGTCACCTCGAGTTCGGCGTGTGGCGCATGCAGGTCGAACGCCGTGACCGCGGTCCCCCAGTAGTCCACATACCGGTAGGACCGGGTGGCGGGAACCGTCTCGACGCGGTTGAGGATCACGTTCTGCCGCGAGTCCGAACGCGGCGTCAGCCGAACCTCGTTGAACGACGCGGTCACCGGCGACTTGTAGGCATAGCCCGTCGAGTGCACCACGCGCAAACGCCACATCTAGATCTCACCTTCCTCGATGACCAGTGCGTCCCCGCGCCCCGCGTCGGTCCACGCGACCCAGGGTGCCGAGTGGAAGTACTGCTGCGCCAACGCTTCTCCGACGTCACGGCAAGTCTTCTGCAGACCGGCCAGGCGCGTCTCCAACGATTCCAGCAGCGCGCCCGGCTGCAGGAACTCCAGCTCACTGCGGGCCCGGCCCAGCAGTCGCTGCGCCTCGTCGGTGGCACCGAGACGGTTGTGCGGCCGGTTGAGCAACTCGTCGAGGTTGTGTTCGGCCAGCCGCAGCGAGTGGAAAATCGACCGAGGGAACAACCGGTCGAGCATCATGAACTCGACGACTCGCCCGGCGTCGAGCACGCCACGGTAGGTGCGCAGGTAGGTGTCGTGCGCGCCGGCCGAGCGCAGCAGCGTCACCCATGCGGGTGACGACGCGCTGTCGCCCACCCGCGAGAGCAGCAACCGCACGGTCATGTCGACACGCTCGATCGCGCGGCCGAGCACCATGAACCGGTAGCCGTCGTCACGGCTCAAGGTCGAGTCGGCGAGCCCGGCGAACATCGCGGCCCGGCCTTCGACGTACGACAGGAACTCGTGGGGGCCAAGGCGTTTCGCGGCCCGCTCGCGCTCGGCGAGCGCGTTGTAGGTGGTGTTGAGGCATTCCCAGATCTCGGTCGAGGTCACCTCGCGGGCGCCGCGGGCGTTCTCGCGGGCGGCGGAGATGGCGTCGACGATCGAAGCGCCGCCATACGTGCCGCGGCTGAACGCGACGATGTCGGTCAGCGACCACACGTCGAGCCGCTCGCGGGGCGGGTCGATCCCCAGCACTCGCAGCAGCGTCCGCGACGCCTGGTCCGGGTCGACGCTGGAGTCCTCCAGCAGTTGGTGCACCGTCACGTCGAGGATGCGTGCGGTGTCGTCGGCCCGCTCCACGTAGCGGCCGATCCAGTACAACGATTCGGCATTGCGCGCCAGCATCGGATTTCCTTACTGCTGCTGCTGTTGCTGCTGGGACGAGTTGTCTGCGGCGCTGTCGGCCTTGGGGCCTCTGCCCGACTTGGGCAGTGCCCGCACCACTTCGGCGGCCGCGAGCTCGCGGTCGGCGACCGAGGCCCGCGAGGCCAACACCCAGGTGTCTTTGGAACCGCCGCCCTGGCTGGAGTTCACCACCAGGGAGTTCTCAGGCAGCGCCACGCGGGTCAGCCCACCCGGCAGCACCCACACGTCGTTGCCGTCGTTGACCGCGAACGGGCGCAGGTCGACGTGGCGCGGAACCAGCTTGTTGTCGATCTGCGTCGGCACGGTCGACAACTGCATCACCGGTTGGGCGATCCAGGCGCGGGGATCGTTGCGGATCTTCTTGGCGATCGTGGTGAGTTCCTTGGGCGTCGCGTCCGGGCCGAACACGATGCCGTAACCGCCGGAGCCCTCCACGGGTTTGATGACGAGCTCCTCGATGCGGTCGAGAACCTCCTCGCGCTCGTCGTCGAGCCAGCAGCGGTAGGTGTCGACGTTGGCCAGCACGGGTTTCTCACCGAGGTAGTACTCGATGATGGTCGGCACGTAGGTGTAGACGAGCTTGTCGTCGCCGACACCGTTGCCGACCGCGCTGGAGATCACCACGTTGCCTGCGCGCGCGGCGTTGAGCAGACCCGCGACGCCGAGCACCGAATCCGGGCGGAACTGCATCGGGTCGAGGAACGCGTCATCGATGCGGCGGTAGATGACGTCGACCTGGCGCTCCCCCTCGGTGGTGCGCATGTAGACGACGTTGTCGCGGCAGAACAGGTCGCGGCCCTCGACGAGTTCGACGCCCATCTGCCGCGCCAGCAGCGAGTGCTCGAAGTACGCAGAGTTGTAGACGCCGGGGGTGAGCACGACGACCGTGGGATCGGCCACGTTGGTGGGGGCCGCGTTGCGCAGCGCCCTCAGCAGGTGCGACGCATAGTCGCCGACGGCGCGCACCCGGTGCGTGGCGAACAGGTTCGGGAAGACCCGGGCCATGGTGCGCCGGTTCTCCATCACGTAGGACACTCCCGACGGAGACCGCAGGTTGTCCTCCAGCACCCGGAAGTCGCCCTTGTCGTCGCGGATCAGGTCGATGCCCGCGACGTGGATGCGCACCCCGTTGGGCGGGACGATGCCCGCGGCCTCACGGTGGAAGTGTTCACACGACGTCACCAGCCGGCGCGGGATCACGCCGTCCCGCAGGATCTCCTGCTCGCCGTAGATGTCGTCGAGATACATCTCGAGGGCTTTGACGCGTTGCCGGATGCCGCGCTCAAGACGCGACCATTCGGCCGCCGAGATCACCCGCGGAACGAGGTCGAGCGGGAAGGGGCGCTCCTGGCCGGACAGCGAGAACGTGATGCCTTGGTCGGTGAAGGCGCGGCCGAGCGCGTCGGCGCGAGCCTGCAACTCCGACGCGTCGGTGGGAGCGAGCTCGGCGAAGATGCCCTTGTACGGTCCGCGGACGTTGCCGGACGCGTCGAACATCTCGTCGAACGCCTTCGCGTAGTGACCCAGTTTGTTGTAGCCGTCGAACACGCCCCGCTGTTTGACGCGCGCGCTGCTCCCGGTGGCGTTGCGCGATGACCGCGCCGTCTCGGTCGGCAAGACTTTCTCGGCTCCTCGTGCTCGGGTGCGGGTTGGGGCGTCCATCCACACATGCTGCACCACCCGTGACGTTTTTGCCCGGCCAACGCAAACCGCGTTTCGGCAGGCCAACGCGGGGTTGCGGTGGTACTACAGTCAGGCGTAGGTATGCCCACTTGCGGCCTCGGCAATCGCTCTTTTGGGGGTTCGGGGCCCTCACTGGTACCCTGAACAGTCGCTGCCCACAGTGCGGGCGGACCCACAGACTTCGGTAACCCCAGCTAGAGATTCAGAAGGAACTTCTTCGTGGCCAACATCAAGTCGCAGATCAAGCGCATCCGCACCAACGAGCGTCGTCGCCTGCGTAACCAGTCGGTGAAGTCGTCGCTGCGTACGGCGATCCGTGGCTTCCGCGAGGCCGTCGACGCCGGCGACAAGGACAAGGCATCCGAGTTGCTACACGCCACCAGCCGCAAGCTGGACAAGGCCGCCAGCAAGGGTGTCATCCACCCGAACCAGGCCGCCAACAAGAAGTCGGCGCTGGCCCTGGCCCTCAACAAGCTCTGATCAGTCTCTGATCAACCCACCGCTCGTCGCGAGCGGTGGGTTTTTCTGACCCTCCAGCTCTTCGGGTTCTAACCGGCAGCGAGCTGCGCCACCCGGCGCACCGCCGCCTCCAGGGCGTAGTCCGCGTCAGCGGCTACGCCCTTCACGTCTGCGTTGAGCGCCGCCACCACTTTCATGGCCTCCGCGACGGATTCCCGCGACCAGCGCCGCGACTGCTTCTGCGCCTTCTGCACGCGCCACGGCGGCATTCCCAGCTCACCGGCCAGCCGGTACGGATCACCCGACAGCGGCCCGACCCGCGCGATCGTGTGCACGGCCTCGGCCAGCGCATCGGCCAGCACCACGTGCGGCTCCCCCGCCAGCATCGCCCAGCGCAGCGCCTCGGCCGCCCCGGCCACATCCCCCACCACCGCCTTGTCGGCGATGTCGAAGCCCTTCACCTCGGCCTTTCCGCTGTGATAGCGGCGCACCGCCGCGGCGTCGACCTCACCCGCGGTGTCGGCGACCAGTTGGGAACACACCGCGGCCAGTTCGCGGATGTTGGAGCCGACCGCGTCGAGCACTGCCGAGACCGTGTCCTCGGATACCTTGGCGCGCAGTCTGCGGAACTCGGAGCGGACGAAGTCCGCACGCTCGGCCGGCTTGGTGATGCGGGCGCACGGATGGACCTCGGCGCCCAGCTTCTTGAGCTGATCAGCCAGCGCCTTGGCGCGGCCACCCCCGGAGTGGATGACCACCAGCACGGTCCCGGGCGGCAGATCGGCAGCCGCCGACGCGATGAGGGCGACGGCGTCCTTGCCCGCCTCGGCGGCGGCCTCGAGCACGACCAGACGCTCCTCGGCGAACAGCGACGGGCTGAGCAGTTCGGCGAGCTCACTGGTGCTCACCTCACCCGCGCGCAGGCGGTCCACCGGCACGTCGTCGGAACCGGCACGCTTGCGGATGTCGCGCAGGATGGCGCCCACGGCGCGCTCCACCAACAGTTCCTCGTCGCCAAGCACCAAGTGCAGCCCGTCGGTCACGCCCATGATGGTGTCATGTCGGCCCGACAGCGCCGACAACCTGGCCCGCCACCGTCCAGGCCAGCATCACGACGGCCGCGCCCGCGACCGCCCGGCGCACCCAGCGGCTGCGCCACAGCACCGTCAGAGTGACGCCCGAGATCGCGACGAGCAGTACGCCGGCCCATCCGGACGGCGTCGGAACGGTCGCCGCGGGCATCCCCGACGCCCACCGCGCAACCGACAACAACCACCACACCTCGGGACCGGTGAACCGGATCAGCAGCCCCGCGCCGGCCGGCCACACCGCCGCCAGGGCCGCGGCCGCGGTCCCCAGCACGGTGATCGGCGGAATCACTCCCACCACCGCCAGATTGGCCGCGACGGCCACGACACTGAAGCGCCCGGAGATCCCCGCGACGAGCGGTGCGGTGACCAACTGCGCCGCGGCCGCGACGCTGACGGCCGCGGCCAGTGTGCTGGGCCAGCCGCGGGCCTCCAGGCGGCGCGCCCACACCGGTGCGATGACGACGATGGCTGCCGTGGCGCACACCGACAACGCGAAGCCGACGTCGACAGCGAGTTCGGGGGCGGCGGCCATCAGCACCAGCACACTGGCGGCCAGCGCCGGAATGGCCTGGCGCCGCCGGTGCGTCACGATCGCGAGCAGCGTCACCGCACCCATGACCGCGGAGCGGAGCACGCTGGCCGACGGCTGTACCACGATGACGAACGCGACAAGGCCCACCAGGGCCAGGCCGACCGCGATGCGCGGACCCACCAACGCCGCGGACAGCAACAGGGCTCCGCACACGATGGTCACGTTGGCGCCGGACACCGCGGTCAGATGGGTCAAACCGCTCGAGCGGAACTCGGCCGTGGTCTGGGTGCTGACCGTGCTGGTGTCCCCGAGGACCAGGCCCGGCAGGATCGCGGCCTGATCGGCGGGCAGGACCAGACGAGCCGTCTCGGCGAACGACGTCCGGATGCGTTGTGCGCCACGCTGAATTGCCGGTGCCTCACCGATCGTCGGATCACCGCGCGCCGAGAGGGCCGCGACCGTCAGATCGGCCCTGGTCGGCCGCGACAGCGTGGCGCGGAACCCGACCGGGCTGCCGGGTGTGAGTGCACCGAAACGGCTCGACGCGAACACCATCACGCGTCCGGAGACCGGGGCGCCGTCGAGTTCGGTGAGTGCGGCCCGGAACATCAGGCGGTTGCCGCGGGTCGGCCGTGGCACCTCGCTGACGACCACGCGGACAGTCGCGGCCCCGCCGTAGCGGTCGACGACAGGGTGTTCACGAACCTGGTTCACGCGCAATCCGATCGCGACCGCGAAACCCACACCTGTCACCGCGACGGCGATCACCACGGCGCCGGTACGCGCCGGGCCGGCCCACCGGGTGACCGCGGCAGCGAGCAGTGTCACCACGATCACCACGAGCACCGATCCGGCGATGTACCAGACGATCCCGGCCGCGGTCACCAACCATGCGGTCAGCGCAGCGGGTACCAGGCGCAGGTCGAGGAGTTCGGGTTCGTCGGTCATACCCGGACCAGACCACGCAGCTTCTCCAGCCGGGCCGGGCCGATACCGTCGACCTCACCCAGTTGGTCGACACTGGCGAACTGCCCGTTGGCATTTCGCCATGACACGATGGCCTCCGCGGTCACCGGCCCGACGCCGGGCAGCGCGTCGAGTTGTTCGACGGTTGCGGTGTTGAGGTCGAGCGGGCCGGACGCAGTCTGCCCGCCACCACCGGCAGCGGGCTCGGCGGCACCGGTCGCCTCCGCGGTGGAGACCGAACTGCCCATGGTGGTCGGCTGACCCGCCGGCGCGGCGATCCCGACAACGATCTGTTCTCCGTCGGCGACGCGCCGCGCCATGTTGAGCCCGATCAGATCGGCACCGTCGAGCGCACCACCCGCGGCGGTGAGCGCGTCGGCGATCCGGGCTCCCGATGACAAAGTCACCAGGCCGGGCTTGTGCACCAGGCCGACGACACTGACCACCACCGGCCCGGCCGCCGCCTCCGGCGTGGGGGCCGATGACGAAACCATCTGCACCGGAGGAAGGTTCGCTGACATTACGGGTGCAGGGCGGTCGCGCAGCACGACGAACACCGTGATGAGCACCGCCAACACTCCCAGCGTGGCGAGTGCGAGAACTCCGACGCGGCCGGGATCGGCCCGGATCACGTTCAGCCACGCGGGCCGCTGCCCCTCCGT
Organism: Mycolicibacterium smegmatis; assembly: GCF_001457595.1. GTDB lineage: Bacteria > Actinomycetota > Actinomycetes > Mycobacteriales > Mycobacteriaceae > Mycobacterium > Mycobacterium smegmatis. The sequence continues at coordinate 4,682,995 of NZ_LN831039.1, forward strand.
GGTGTCGGGCAGCCACTTCGACAGCGCGGTGTCCGGCGCGACGCCGGATTCGGAGTCCTCGGTGTCACCGGCATCGGCAGCGTCGATGGTGTCCGTGGTGGCGTCGGTGTCAGACCCGAGTCTGCGGCGTAGCCGCTGCACGGGCAATTCGGTACCCATGCCCGCGACGGTAGGCCCGGCACCGGACCGGACCACCCCGCCGCAGACGCCCCGGCGGGCCGGCTGTGGATGAAATCGGGTCTGGGGACAACCTGGGCGTGGTCAGGCGGCGTGCTTGCCGGACTTGTGCTTTTTCTCCGACGACTTCTCGGTCGACTTCTTCTCCGACTTCTTCTCGTTCGATGACTTCTCGGTCGACTTGCCCGAATCACCCGCATCGGAGCCCTTGCCCGACAACGACTTTTGCTGCTTCTGGGTCTTCGCCGGCGATCCGGTCAACGACTTCATAGCGCGTCCGATATCGGAAGCCGCCTTGCGGATCGGGCGCGGCTTGGTCACCGACGGGGTGGACTTGCCCGCTGAATCCGGTTCGGTCACCGAAGCGGGTTGTGCCGTCGTGGCCTTGGTGGTCACGTCGGGGTCGTCCTTGGTCGCGTCGGTTACCTTCGAATCGGTGTCAAGACCCGGCTTGTCGGCCTTCGCTGTTGTCAGGGCCGCGACCGCCGGTGCGGCTTCGTCGAACCGGCGGTCGGCGGAGCCACCGGCCGCGTCGTGGATGTTGGTGGCTGCGGTCTGCAGCGAATCGGTGACGATCGTCGACGCGGTCCGCAGCACGTCGCCGGCCTGCTCGACGGCCGCTGACAACGCCCGCGCCGGGTCACCGGAACGTGCGAGTTCCTGCGCGGCGGCGTCGACGGTCTGCGGGACACCGAGCAGCACCAGTTCACCGGCCTGGAACGCAACCGCGGCGAACACCTTGATGGCCTCGACCGCGACGACCTCGGGCAGTGTGCGTGCGCCGGTCTCGGTCGGCACCGGCACACCCGGCCCGGGCAGCGGTTGGTTGAGGCCGTCGAGAATGGTTTGGCGGGCGGTGTCGATGGCGTCGGGCAGGGTGGCCGGGTCAGCCAGCGCCGCACCGATGCGCAGCAACTGCACCACCGAGATCTCCAGGTTGTTGAACGCCTTGGGGACGACGCGGTCGACGTCGTTGAGAATGATGCCCTCGGCCGCGTCGTTCAGCGGGCCCGTCACCGAGGCGGCGGCCGCCCCGATCGCGCGGGTCAGCGATCCGTTGGTGCCCAGTGAGTCGAGGAACGCGAGCGGCGACAGCGCCGTTCCGACCGGAACCGAGACCAGCCCCTGCACGATGAACGGGCAGATCACGCTGCAGTACTGCGCCTGGTTCTGCAGGAACGCCAGCGGAAGCGCCCCGAGCGCGGGGCTCGCCGTCAGCTCGACCGGCGCGCTGACCACGCGCGGCAGGTGCAGGTCGGGCGGCGGTTCCACGACCGGTGCGACGAGGGCCGCGCCGACGCTTGCGGCAGCGATCGTGGACAGGACTGCGGAGTGTGCACGCGCATACAATTCGGGCCCCCAGAGGTGATCGGAAATCCTGACCTATAGACACGTGCCCCGGCCGCGAAAAGTTCAGAACACCGGCTCACGCGAAGTACTGGCCACTTCACGCCGCTAAACAACTCGCGGCACCGGACCGCCGTTCCTCGCGGACTCGTGCGGCGTGACGCGGTCCAGGAACCGCAGCAACTCCACCGGGAACGGCACCACCACCGTCGAGTTCTTCTCGGCCGCGACCTCCACCACCGTCTCCAGGAACCGCAACTGCAGGGCCGCGGGCTCGTTACCCATCACATCGGCTGCGGCAGCGAGCTTTTCGGAGGCCTGCAACTCACCGTCGGCGGTGATCACGCGCGCGCGCCGTTCCCGCTCGGCCTCGGCCTGTTTCGCTATCGACCGCTTCATCGAATCCGGCAGCACCACGTCCTTGATCTCGACGCGGTCGATGTGGATGCCCCAACCCACGGCCGGATTGTCGATCAGCAGTTCCAGGCCCTGGTTGAGCCGCTCACGGTTCGACAGCAGGTCATCGAGGTTGCTCTTGCCGATGATCGACCGCAGTGACGTCTGCGCCACCTGCCCGACGGCCGACATGTAGTCCTGCACGTCCACGACGGCACGCACCGGGTCGATGACCTTGAAGTAGATGACGGCGTCGACGCGCACCGTGACGTTGTCGCGGGTGATGCCGTCCTGTGCAGGGATCGGCATCGTCACGATCTGCATGTTGACCTTCTGCAACCGGTCGGCGATCGGGATCAGCATGGTCAGGCCCGGTTGCCGGATGCTTTTGGTCACACGGCCGAACCGGAAGACCACGCCTCTCTCATACTGTCTCACCACCCGGATGTTGCGGATGGCCAGCCAGGCCAGCGTCACCGCGGCGGCTGCCGATATCCCGAGCGAATAGAGCATGTCCATGATTCGCCTCGATCCATGGATTCCGGGTCCTGGCGCGTTGAGCGCCATGATTCGATTGTGCGCTCGGGCGCGGTGGCCCCGCAGGCGATCGGGCCCGGACCGGTCAGCTTTCGGGATCGACCGACAGGGCCACACCGACCGCACCGCCGCCGACGTGCACGGCCAGCACGGGGCCCATGTCGGCCACCTCCAGCGACCGCAGCGCGGGCAGCCGCTCGGTGAGCTGTTTGCCGATCTCTTCGGCGGCTTCGGGATTGTCGACGTGATGCACCACCACGTCGACGAGGCGGTCCCCGGCCTCTTCGAGCACCTGCTCGACGAGCGCGGAGTGCGCCTTGGATGCGGTACGGATGCGCTGCGAGAGCACCAGGCGTCCGTCGATATCCAACTGCAGCAACGGTTTCAGCGCCAGCGCGGTGCCCAGCCACGATGCCGCGGTGCCGATGCGACCGCTGCGCCGCAGGTTGTCCAGGCGGTGCACCACGATGAACGCGTGGGTGCGCTGCGCGGCGGCGCGTGCCGCGGCCTCGACGTCGTCCAGCGACGCCCCCGCGCCGGCCGCCCGCGCCGCGGCCAGCGCCGCGAACCCGACACCCATCGCCGCCGACCGCGAGTTGACGACGCGTACCGCGTGGCTGAACTCGCGCGCAGCCGAGGCCGCCGAGCTGTAGGTGCTCGACAGTGCGGCCGAGATATGTACTGCGACAACGCCGTCGCCACCACTGTCGGCGAGCGCACGACGGTAGACATCGGCGATCTCGGTGGGTGTCGCGCCCGACGTGGTGACCTTGGGGCGGTCATGGATGTCGGACGGTACGGCGTCGACACCGTCGCGCAGATCGTTGTCGCCGTCGAGGATGTGCAGCGGCACCTGCCGGATGCCCCACCGTTCACACAACTGGCGACTCAGCCGTGACGACGAGTCGGTAACGACCACCACCGCCATGTCAGGTTGCGGAATCCCGTTGTGTCACACCCGCTTCGGCAAGGCCTTTGAGCATCAGCTCGGCGACGGCGCGGTGCGCCTCGAAGCTCCAGTGGATACCGTCGGGATTGCCGCGTCCACCGAACACCTCGTCGGCGACGGCAGCCTTGAGATCCACCAGCGGTACGTGGTGCTCCTCGGCCCACGCCGTGATGGCCCGCACCGTCGGCTCACGCCCGTGGTGCGCCCTGCCGTAGGTCTCGGCGATGTGCACCGACGGCAGCGAGGCCACCACGGGGATGCCCGGACGGTTGAAATCGATGGCGTTGCGGGTCATTTCGAGGTACTCGACCGTCACATGCGGCGGCAGGGCCGACCGGGCGATCGGCGACAGCCGCGGCTGTACCCAGCCGTAGCCGTCGCGCACCCAGCGCCGCAACCACGGTGGCCGGACGTACCGGATCATCTCCCGCAGTGCCGTGGGCAGCGGCGAGGGCAGCGAATCCATGCCGCTCGTCGCGAAGACCACCGCACCCGCCCGGGGCAGCGCGGCCCACGACCGCGGATCCTGGGTGGCCGCCCACCACACATCGCGGCAGGTCCAGCCGATGCGCCCGATCAGTTCGACGTCCCAGCCCAGTTGCTCGCCGACGATGTTGGGCCAGATCCGTGGATCATCGGCGGGCAGCCCGCCCGTGGGCCCGAAGTACGACAGCGAGTCGGCGAAGACCAGCAGCACCGGCCTGTGGCCAGTGGACTCCGAGGATGTCTCAGAGGACATCGTTGGCCACCTGCGCCGAGGCGTTCCACACGTCGAGTCGCCAGCGGATGTCCGCGAACTCCGCGTCGTCGGCCGAATGCCCGGACAGCTGCACCCAGCTGGCGTTACCCATGCCGCCCAGCACCGGCCAGTTGTCGACCGGCAGGCCGAGCAGCTCGGCGGTCAGTGCCGCGATCAGCCCACCGTGGGCCACCAGCACCACGGGGCGTTCGGCACCGGCCCCCGGGCGGTCCAGGCCCCATTCGGACTGTTGCGCAACGAGTTCGACGACCAGCGGCAGGCTGCGCTCGGCGACGTCCACGCGGCTCTCACCGCCGTGCGGCGCCCACCGGGCGTCGTCGCGCCAGGCCAGCCGGGCACCCGGGGCCGCGGCGTCGACCTCGAGATGGGTCAGCCCCTGCCAGTCCCCCAGATGCGTCTCGCGCAGGCGCTTGTCGACCGCCACCGCCACGCCCGCACGGGTGCCGAGGGTCTCGGCCGTGTCCAGCGCCCGCCGCAGATCCGACGAGACGATCAGCAGCGGCTGCCGTTTGGCCAGCACCTCGGCCGCCGCGGCGGCCTGATCGCGGCCGAGGTCGGACAGGTCGGTGTCGAGCTGGCCCTGCATCCGGCTGCCCGCGTTGTACTCGGTCTGGCCGTGACGCAACATCACCAGCCGACGGATCCTCATCAGTGCTGCCTCATTCCTGCGCCTCCGCGCCATCCTCTGAGGCCTCGCCGCGGTGGTCCAGGTCGACGGGCACCTGCGGGCAGTCCTTCCACAGCCGGTCGAGCGCATAGAAGTTGCGCTCGTCCTGATGCTGGATGTGGACCACGACGTCGATGTAGTCGAGCAGCGTCCAACGGCCCTCGCGGGTCCCTTCGCGCCGGGCCGGTTTGTATCCGGCGAGCCGCATCTTCTCCTCGACCTCGTCGACGATCGCGTTCACCTGACGCTCGTTGGACGCAGAGGCGATCACGAAGCAGTCGGTGATCACCAACTGTCCGGACACGTCGATGACCACCACGTCGTCGGCCAGCTTCGACGCGGCCGCCTGGGCCGCCACCGTCGCCATCTGGACGGCCTCGTCCGTCGCGGTCATCGCACTGCCTCCTCGTCTTTCACGTCGCCGTCCTTCGCTTCGCCGTTGTTCGGTTTGCGGGTGTACAGACCGCGCTTCGCCACGTACTGCACCACACCGTCGGGCACCAGGTACCAGATGGGTCGCTGTTCCTCGGCGCGCTTGCGGCAATCGCTCGACGAGATCGCCAGCGCCGGCACCTCCACCAGCGACAACGCATCGGGCGGCAGTTCGCGCATCGCGTCCAGGATGTGCTTGCCGTCCAGTTCGTAGCCGGGCCTGCTCACGCCGACGAACTTGGCCATGGAGAACATGTCCTCCCAGTTCTGCCAGGACAGGATGGACCCGAGCGCGTCGGCGCCGGTGATGAAATACAGGTCGGCGTCGGTGTTGAGGTCACGCAGATCGCGCAGCGTGTCCTTGGTGTAGGTGGGGCCGCCGCGGTCGATGTCGACCCGGCTGACCGAGAACCTGGGGTTGGACGCGGTCGCGATGACGGTCATGAGGTACCGGTCCTCGGCCGCGCTGACCCTGCGGTGGTGCTTCTGCCACGGTTCGCCGGTGGGCACGAACACGACCTCGTCGAGGTCGAACAGGTCGGCGACCTCGCTGGCCGCGACCAAGTGCCCGTTGTGGATGGGGTCGAACGTCCCACCCATCACGCCCAGCCTGCGCCGTGTTGCCACGAATAGCGAGCTTACGGCAGCGTCGGGCACCACCTGCACCCGTACAAATACGCCCGGGTCAGACCGGCAGCAGCCCGTCGATCACCGCGGCGAGCTGCTTGGCGGAGCGGCACTCGTGCATGGGGATGATGTCCTGGTACTTCGGCACCGCGGAGTCGCCGCTGCCCCACAGGTGCCTGGGCTCGGGATTGAGCCAGTGTGCGTGACGGCTGGCCGCGACCATGTGCGCGAGCAACTCGGCCTCGGGGTTGCGGTAATTGTTGCGGCCGTCGCCGAGCACCAGCAACGAGCTGCGCGGCGACAGTGCGTTGGGGTACTTGTCCAGGAACGACACGAACGCGTGCCCGTAGTCGGAGTGCCCGTCGCGTGTGTAGACGCCGGCCTCGCGGGTGATGCGCTGCACGGCCACCGCCAGATCCGCCTCGGGGCCGAACAGGTCGGTGACCTCGTCGGTGGTGTCGATGAAGGCGAACACGCGCACGCGGGAGAACTGCTGGCGCAGCGCCGAGACGAGCATGAGGGTGAAGTGGCTGAAACCGGCCACCGACCCGGACACGTCGCACAGCACGGCCAGCTCGGGCCGCGCCGGGTGCGGCTTCTTGAGCACGACGTCGATGGGCACCCCGCCCGTGGACATGGACTTGCGCAGCGTCTTGCGCAGGTCGATTTCGCCCGCGCGGGCCCGCCGCCTGCGCGCCGCGAGCCGCGTGGCCAGCGTGCGGGCCAGCGGCTGCACGGTCTTGCGCATCTGGCGCAGTTGTTCACCCGAGGCCCGCAGGAACTCGACGTTCTCCGACAGCTGCGGCACGCCGTACATCTGCACGTGCCCGCGGCCCAGCTGTTCGGCGGTGCGGCGTTTGGTCTCGTTCTCGACCATCTTGCGCAGCTGCGCGATGCGCTGCGCGGCCAGCGCCTTGGCGATCTCCTCCTGTGTGGGCGTCGGCTCGTCGCCGTAGGGCGCGAGCAGACCCGCCAGCAGCCGGCCCTCCAGATCGTCGAGGCTCATGGCCTTGAGCGCCTGGTACGACGAGTACGACGGTCCGCGGCTGGAGGTGTAGCGGCCGTAGGCCTCCACGATCTGCGCGATCAGCGTCGCGAGCCGGTCGTCGAGATTGGCCAGTTCCTCGTTGTCGGCGAGCATCTGCACGAGCATCTCGCGCATCGCCTCGATGTCCTCTGGGGGCAGCTGGGGTGTCTTCCCGGTGCCCTCGCCGTCGGCGTCGGATTCGTCGTCGAGCACCGTGCGCGCGCCCAGGGCGGCCGGGAAGAACAGGTCGAACAACGCGTCGTAGGTGTCACGGTGATCGGCGCGGCGCAGCACCGCGCACGCGATGCCCTCGCGTAGCGCCTCCCGGTTACCCAGACCCAGCACCGTGAGCACCCGGCCTGCGTCGACGGTCTCCGACGGGCCGACCGAGATACCTTGCCCGCGAAGGGCTTCGACGAACTCGACGAGGTGCCCCGGCAGGCCGTGCGGGGCCAGCGGCTGCGGGGGTCTGACCCGGCGGGGAGCCATCAGCGCACCCGGTCAGTTCAGCTTGAGCTCGCCGGCGGCGCGCTGCTGATCGGACTGGTGTTTGAGGATCACGCCGAGCGTCGCGGCGATCATCTCGTCGTCGATGGTGTCCATGCCCAGCGCCAGCACCGTGCGGCCCCAGTCGATGGTCTCGGCGACCGACGGCAGCTTCTTGAGCTGCATGCCGCGCAGCACGCCGATGATCCGCACGAGTTCCGAGGCGATGTGTTCGGGCAGCTCGGGCACCCGCGACAGCAGGATGCGCCGTTCGAGGTCGGGATCGGGGAAGTCGATGTGCAGGAACAGGCAGCGCCGTTTGAGCGCCTCGGACAGCTCGCGGGTGGCGTTGGAGGTCAGCACGACGAACGGGGGCCGCTCGGCGGTGATGGTGCCGAGTTCCGGCACGGTGACCGCGAAGTCGCTGAGCACCTCAAGCAGCAGGCCCTCGATCTCGATGTCGGCCTTGTCGGTCTCGTCGATCAGCAGCACCGTGGGGTCGGTGCGCTTGATCGCGGTGAGCAGCGGACGGGTCAGCAGGAACTCCTCGCTGAACACGTCGGTCTTGGTCTGCTCCCAGGCGTCGCTGTCGCCGGCCGCCGCCGCGTTTCCGGCCTGGATGCGCAGGATCTGCTTGGCGTGGTTCCACTCGTAGAGCGCACGGGCCTCGTCGACGCCCTCGTAACACTGCAGGCGCACCAGTTCACTTCCCGTGCACTGCGCGACGGCGCGGGCCAGTTCGGTCTTGCCGACACCGGCCGGGCCCTCGACGAGCAGCGGCTTGCCGAGCCGGTCGGCCAGGAAGACCGCCGTGGCGGTCGCGGTGTCGGGCAGGTAGCCGGTCTCGGCCAGCTTGCGCGCGACGTCGTCGATGTCGGCGAACAGCGGTGCCGGGCGTGCGGGCACGCTCATATGCTCTCCTGGTCTCTCGGGCGGCTCTTGCGGCCGGCCTCAGGCGGGTCTGATCTGACCGTCGCCCCACACGATCCATTTGGTCGAGGTCAGTTCGGGCAGTCCCATCGGCCCACGGGCGTGCAGCTTCTGGGTGGAGATGCCGATTTCCGCGCCGAAACCGAACTGTTCCCCGTCGGTGAACGAGGTCGACGCGTTCACCATCACCGCGGCGGCGTCCACACGCTCGGTGAAGCGTTGTGCCGCAGCGAGATCCGTGGTCACGATGGCCTCGGTGTGGCCCGTGCCGTAGGTGTTGATGTGGTCGATCGCCGCGTCGAGGCCATCGACCACCGCGAGCGCGATGTCCATCGACAGGAACTCCGCGCGCAGTTCGTCCTCGGTGGGATCGGCGTGCACCGTGACACCGGCGTCCTGCAGGGCCTTGACCAGCCGCGGGAGCGCGGTGTCGGTGAGCGCGCGGTCCACCAGCAGTGTCTCGGCGGCGTTGCACACGCTGGGCCTGCGGGTCTTGGCGTTCAGCAGGATCTTCTCGGCCATGTCGATGTCGGCCGAGGAGTGAACGTAGACATGGCAATTGCCGACGCCGGTCTCGATGGTGGGAACCTGCGCGTCGCGGACGACCGCGTCGATCAGACCCGCGCCGCCGCGCGGGATCACCACGTCGACCAGCCCGCGGGCCTGGATCAGATGCGTGACGCTCGCACGGTCCTGGCTGGGCAGCAGTTGCACGGCGTCGAGCGGCAGCCCCTCCTCGGCCAGCGCGGACCGCAGGGCGTCCACGAGCGCCTGATTCGACCGGGCCGCCGACGAACTCCCGCGCAGCAGCGCGGCATTGCCGGATTTCAGCGTCAGCCCGAAGGCGTCCACGGTGACGTTGGGCCTGCCCTCGTAGACCATGCCCACCACACCGAGCGGCACCCGCTGCTGACGCAACTGCAGACCGTTGGGCAGGGTCTTGCCGCGCAGCACCTCGCCCACCGGATCCGGCAGGGCCGCGACCTGGCGCAACCCCGCGGCGATCCCGTCGACACGTTGCGGATTGAGGGCCAGACGGTCGATCATCGCCTCGGGTGTGCCGCCCTGACGTGCGGCATCGACATCGGCGGCGTTCGCCGCAAGCACCGCGTCGACGTTTGCCAGCACACTGTCGGCCGCGGCGTGCAGTGCACGGTTCTTCGCCTCGGCGCTCAGGGTCGCCAGCGTCCTGGCGGCCACCCGGGCGCGCCGTGCGGCGCTGTGGACCTGTTCACGAAGGTCGGCCGGTTCCTGAGTATCGACGGCACCGGATCTCGACTGCGCTTCCACGCTCATTCAGCCAGCGTATCCGACCTGTTGGCACCGTTCCCATGGAGGCTGACAGGTGTCAGCGACCCGCCGGGCCCGGAACCAGGGCAAGGCGGTGCGCTCTGGTCTAGCGTGATCGGTTATGGGCGCTGCGCGGGTTTGCGTCGTCGGGAGCATCAACGCCGACCTCACGTTCACCGTTGCGAACCTGCCACGCCCGGGTCAGACCGTGCTGGCGTCGTCACTCGCGTCGGCACCCGGCGGCAAGGGCGGCAATCAGGCGGTGGCCGCGGCCCGCGCGGGGGCGGCCACGTCGCTGGTCGCCGCGGTCGGTGACGACGCCGCCGCGGAATCGCTTCGCGCGCACCTACGGGCCAACGGCGTCGACGAGGACGCTGTGGTGAGCCTCGCTGGACCGAGCGGTTCGGCGGCGATCGTGGTCGACGCGGCAGGCGAGAACCACATCGTCGTCGCGCCCGGCGCCAACGCGCTGCTCGACGTCGACGCGCCTGCGGCCCGCGCGGCGATCGGTTCGGCCGACGTGGTGCTGCTGCAACTGGAGATCTCCCCCACCACGGCCATCGCGGCCGCGCAGCAGGCCCGCGATGCCGGGGCGCTCGTCATGCTCAACGCCTCGCCGGTCGGCACCGCAGCCCATCACCTGCTGGCGCTGTCGCACCTGACCGACGTGGTCGTGGTCAACGAGACCGAGGCCGCCGAATGGCACTGGCCGGTGCGGCACCTGGTGATCACGCGGGGCGCGCGCGGTGCGAGCTACGTGTCCGACGACGAGCGGTTCGACGTGCCCGCACTGCGGGTGCGGGCCGTGGACACCACCGGTGCCGGCGACGTGTTCGCGGGCGTGCTGGCCGCCGGATGGCCGGCCGGTCACGAGCATGCACTGCAACGTGCCTGCGCCGCGGGGGCATTGGCGACGCTGGTGCGCGGCGCCGGGGACTGCGCACCGTCCGCGGCCGACATCGATGCCGTGCTGACGCCGTGAACGTCTACCTGGCCGCGGCGGTGAGTGGACCCGTCGCCTTCTGCGCGTCGTTGTAGCGGGGGTCGTACTCGATGGCGACGTCGACGTGTTTCTTGACCACGCCCGCGTCGAACAGTGTGTCGGCGACGCCCTGCTCCTCTGCGACGAGTTCGCTGTCGAGTTTGCGGAAACCCTCACCGCGGACCTGGTATTCGAATGCGGCCCGCTCATCGGTGAGCTTGAGCGTCGACTTCAGCGTCTGCGTGACCTCGTCGGGATTGGCCTTGTACCAGTCCCAGAACCCGGACAGCCGCCCGAAGAAGTCCTGCAGCGCCTCGTCCTTGGCGGGGTCGGCCAGCACGTCGGTGCGTGCGGTCCACACGTTGAGCGCCGGAATCTCGGTGTCGCGGTCGGTCAGCAGGATCTTGGCGTCCCCTCTGCTCAGCGACTCCAGGATCGCGCCGTGGCTGCCCGAGAACACGTCGACCTGACCCGAGTTGAATGCCGCGGCCGAGGCGTTGCCGTCGTTGAACTTGACCGGTTCGACGTCGGATTCGCTCAGCCCCGCGATCGCGAGCGACGCCAGGTACTGGCCGTGGTTGTACCCTCCGAAGTTGTAGCCCCACGAGTGCCCGCGCAGATCCGCCGGGCTGTCGATGTTCGCACTGGTGCGTACCGCGGTGACCAGCGGTGGGTAGCGCGGGTCGAAGTTGTTGCGCCAGCCCGCGATGATCTTGAGCGGCACGGTCTGTTCGGTCCACTCGGTGGGGGCGTTGGCCTGTTCGATGGTCAGCGACGTGTCGCCCATGTGGCCGACGTCGATGGTCTTGCCGTACAAGGCCGACAGATTGGCCGCCGGACCGGCCAGGATCGCCCATTCGACATCGTACGGCGTGCCGTCGAGTACCCCGGATTGCTTGATCAGCGACGGGATTCCGTTGTCCTGGTAGGCGATCACCAGTTTGGTCCTGCCATCGTCACTGCCGGATGAGCATCCGGTGAGCACGGCGGCACCCGTCACGAGGGCCGCCGCGGCGGCGAGGGTGCGTTTGAGAAGGGTTCGGGTGTCGGTCCGCATGTTTTTCACTGTCCTGCGCTGTCCTGCTGGGCTTCTGGGGAGGGTATGGCGAGGCTGTTGAGCACCGCGCGTTTGATGTCGTTGAACTCGGCGGACGTGACGTCACGGGGCCGGTCGAGATGCACCGGGATGTCGGCCTGGATGGTTCCGTGGCCGAGCACCACGATGCGGTCGGCGAGCAGCACGGCCTCTTCGATGTCGTGGGTGACCAGCAGCACGCCGACCTGGTGCTCCTGCCACAGCGTGGTGACGAGATCCTGTGCGGTCCTGCGGGTGAAGGCGTCGAGGGCGCCGAACGGTTCGTCGAGCAGGAGCAGTTCGGGTGAGCGGAACAGCGCCCGCGCCAGGCCGACGCGCTGCGCCTCGCCACCGGAGAGGCTCTTGGGCCAGGCCTTGGCCTTGTCGGCAAGTCCGACCTCGGTCAGCGCGTCGAGGGCCCGGCGGTACACCTCGTCGGAGCGGGATGTGCTCAGCACCACGTTCTTCCACACCCGTTGCGCCTGAATCAGGCGCGGCTCCTGGAACACCACCGAGGAGCGGGGTGTGATGCGCAGGTGCCCCGATGTCGCGTCCTCCAGTCCGGCCAGGATCCGCAGCAGTGTGGTCTTGCCGGTGCCGGACCGGCCCAGCAGTGCCACGAACTCGCCCTTGCGGACCGTCAGCGCGAAATCGTCGAGGATGACCTGGTTGCCGAATTGCTTTGACAATCCGTTCAACTCGATGACCGTCTGCGAGGGGGCATCAGTGACCGTCATGGGTGGCCCTCCACGGCAGTGCGGCGCGTTCGATCAGACGCATGATCACGTCGACGAGGATGCCGAGCGCGGCGTAGACCAGGATGCCCGCGATGATGATGTCGGTGCGCTGGAACTGGTTGGCGGTGTTGAGGATGTAGCCGATGCCTGAGGTGGTGTTGATCTGCTCGGCGGCCACCAGCGCCAGCAGCGCGGTGCCTGCCGCGTACCGCCATCCGACGAGGATCGACGGCATCGCCAACGGAACCACCACGAGCCGGATGGTCTCCCGCCGGCTCAGCGCGAACGTCTGCCCGACCTCCAGCAGCTTGCGGTCGATGGCGCGGATGCCGTGGTAGGTGTTCAGGTACACCGGGAAGATCGACGCGCCGACGATCAGCGCCACCTTGGATTCCTCGCCGATCCCGAACCACACCACGAACAGCGGGACCATCGCGATGAACGGGATGGTGCGCAGCATCTGCAGCGGCGCGTCGTAGATGCGCTCGGCGACGGCCCACAGGCCCGCGGCGACGCCGAGCACCAGCCCGGTGATGCCGCCGATCAGCAGGCCGAGCCCGGCACGCTGCAGCGAGATGGGCAGCGCCGCTTGCAGATCACCGATCTGCCACAGCTCGCGGTAGCTCTGCAGGATGGTCAGTGGGCCCGGCAACACGCTCGGGCTCACCAGCTCCCATGCGGCGGCCACCTGCCAGGCCACCAGCAGCAGGACCGGCACGACAAAGCGGATCCCGACGCTGAGCCTGCGGGTTCTGCCCCGGCGGGATTCGGATGCGCTCGGGCGAAAGTCGCGTTCGACGACCGTCGGGGAATCAGGCGTGGTGGTGTCGTCGGTCTCGGGTGGTCCGGCACGGACCACGGTAACGGTGTCGGTCATTTGCCGCCCACCGCCTCGAAGTCGAAGAACGGGTCACCCTCGGTTTCCTTGAGCAGTGCGAGTTCCCACGCGAAGTACGCCTCGTACCAGGCGTCGCGTTCGGGGCCGAAGTCCGGCGGGCCGGTACGGTCGGCGATCTCGCCCGCGTGGCGGGGGTCGGCGTCGGTGAGCTGATCGGCCACCGCCTCGATCCCGCCGGCGAGCACCCGGACGTCGCCGTCGAGACCCGCGACGAGGTGTTCGGCGGCGAAATCGGCATCGCCGATCAGGACGACGGTCGCGCCGTCGGCCGCCGCGACGATGTCGGCGAGGTGTTCGCGTCGCGCGTGCACCGAACCCCGAAGGTGCCCGGCCGCGTACTGCGACGACGAGCGCACGTCGACCAATTGTGCGGAGTCCAGCGTCGCGAGCTCTGCCGCGGTGACAGTGGGCACCTCGGGTGCGGCGATCGACAACCGGTTGGACCGCTTCAGGTCCCCGCCGGTACCGTCCGGGTTCACCGCGACCACCGTCAGCGGTCCGTCATGCAGGTAGCGCAGCCACTGCACGGTGTTGGCGGCACGCACGAAGTCGGCTGTGTCGGCGAGCACCACGCGACCCCTGTGCACCGCCACATAGTCGTCGGTGGCCTGCACGAGCTGACCACCCGGCGCGGAAACCGCTGCGGTGAAGTGACCTTCGGCGTACTCGCCGGGTGACCGGACGTCGAGCAGGTACGTCACCGAGGTGGTGTCGTCGAGATACCGCTGTGCCTGCCCGATGTCAATGACGACGGCGCCCGCCTCGGCAAGCGTGCGCCGCGCCCAGTCGGTGAGTTCCGGCGACACGGTCGCAGGGGCGGGCAGTTCGGAGCCCGCACCGTATTCCAGCGGGCGGCCCGACCGCTGCCACGCCGGGGTCCCGTTGTGCAGCGAGAACACCGGGTTGGCGATGCCCGTGTTGATCAGCGACTGCGCGCCGACGATGCCGCGGGTGCGGCCCTGGCAGTTGATCACCACCTTGGTTTTCGCGTTGTCGATCACCTGCGCTGCGCGGTATGCGATCTCGGCGCCACCACCGGTGTTGTGACCGCCGGGGATGTGGTGATGGCGGTACTCGGCAGGTGTGCGGCTGTCGAGGAACACGACGTCCTCACCTGCCGCGCGCCACGCGTCGACGGTCTCGCCGTCGACGGTCGGGGTGCCGTAGGTGTGCTCGATCCATTCACCGAGGGTCTTACTGCGCACATTGGTGCCGGTGTAGACGCGCCCGCCTGCGCTCTTCCAGCCGTCGAGGCCGTCGGCGAGCACCGACACGTCTCGGTATCCGAGGCGTTCGAGCAACTCGGCGCCGCGCTCGTCGAGTTCGGGGCGGCTCGCGAGCACGATGGGTGTCGAGGTGAGCGGCACCAGGTCGGCGATGTGCTGCTCAACGTCGTGCCAGGGCAACCCCGCGCTGACCGCGATGTGGCCGTTGCTGCGCTCCAGGGGGCTGCGCAGGTCGAGCAGGGCAATCTGACGAGCGGAGTTCTGCAGGGTATCGAGCAGCTCCGCAGCTGTGATGCGTTGCGCCATGGACGTTCCTCACTGATGTGTTGTCGGCTGTTTTGTTCTCTAGCCAAGTGCGGGCCACCATGCCGGTCGCCGGTGGCGTGCGCGATGGTTGTCCTCATCGGGATTCGAAGCAGTCACCCCGCGCTCAACGCAGGTGCGGTTGGGGTGTGCTCGGGTAAGCCGAGGTGGCCACGCAGCGTCGTGGACTCGTACTCGTGGCGGAACAACCCGCGACGCCGGAGCTCGGGCACCACGTGTTCGGCGAAGCGCTGCAGGCCGTCCGGATAGACGTCGAAGTTCAGGTTGAACCCATCGGCGGCATATCCGTTGAGCCACTGGGCCATGTCGTCGGCGATCTGTTCGGGGGTGCCGACCACCATGCGGTGCGCGCCGCCGTTGCGGTCGATGAGTTCACGGATGGTCAGGCCCGACCGCAGCGCGAAACTGACGGTGGTGTTGAGGAATCCGTGCGAGGTCTGCACCGATCGGGTGTCGCCGAGACACCTCGGATCCAGCGGCTTGTCGAGGTGCAGATCGTCGACCGCCACCCCGAGTTGGTGCGCCAGACGGCGCAGTTCGCGCCCGTAGTCGAGTTGCTCGTTGAACTCGCGCAGTCTGCTCAGCGCCTCGGCCTCGGTGGATCCGACCACGGGGAACAGTCCGGGCAGCACCAGCACCGAGCCTGCAGGCCTGCCGTGACCACGGGCCCTGGCGGCCATGTCGGCGTAGAACTGCTGCGCCTCGGAGAACACCGTCTGCACCGTGAACACCACGTCGGCCCACCGGGCCGCGAGATTCTTGCCCTGCTCGGAGGACCCGGCCTGCACCAGCACCGGCCTGCCCTGCGGTGTGCGGGGCACGTTGAGGGGCCCACCCACGCGGTAGTGGGCGCCGACGTGGTCGACGCCGGGAATCGGTTCGGGCCCGCTGAAGACACCCGTGGCGGCGTCCGGTCGCAGCCCGTCGGCCGGCCACGAGTCCCAAAGTTTGGTGACGACGTCGACGAACTCGTCGGCCTGCGCGTAACGCTCGTCGTGGCCGGGTATGCCCTCGACGCCGAAGTTGGCCGCCGCCTGCGGGTGCATGGTGGTGACGATGTTCCAAGCGACCCGTCCGCGGCTCAGGTGGTCCAGCGACGCGAACCGCCGGGCCAACTCGTACGGTGCGTTGAAAGTGGTTGACGCCGTGCCGATCAGGCCGATGCGGCTGGTGGCCTGCGCGACTGTCGCGAGCACCACGGTCGGATCCAGCGACTGCCACGGCTTGGTGGGCGGGTTGTCGGCGAGCGCGGGCCAGTCCGACAGGAAGACCGCGTCGAACGTGGCGCGCTCGGCGATCTGGCCGATCTCGACGAAGTAGTCGGGGGTCAGAAAGGCCAGCGGATCGCGCTGATGACGCCAGGCACTCGGATGCTTGCCCGCATCGGTGATGTTGGCGTTCAGGTGCAATTGACGGGCGGGTTGTGTGGTCACGGGCCATTCGATTCGTCGGGCATTCCTCGGACATCCCGACGCTACGAGCACACCTGTGCGCCGCCAACAGTTGAACTCGCACTGCACGAAACTGTTTTGTGCACTGCGAGATAAAGGGTCGGATAGCATCGGCCATTCCCCTAACCTCTCGGCCATGATCGTGCCCGCGCCCGAGCTGCGCACCGACCTGTCCGCCGAACAGTTCCTGGACGACCTGGCCGGCACCGCGGCTGTCATCGCGGGATCGGCCGCCGAGCGTGACGCCGAACGGCGATATCCCACTGCCGAATACGATGCGCTGCGTGATGTCGGATTCTGGCGGCTGACCGTTCCCCGCGAGTACGGCGGTCTGGGGTTCGGATATCAGACGCTCATGTCGGCGGTCATCACGGTGGCCGCCGCCGATGGCAGCCTGGGCCAGCTCCCGCAGAACCACTTCAACACCCTCGAACGCATCGCGCTGGCCGGTTCGGGCGATCTGCGCGCCCGCGTCTTCGGCCGCGTGGCCGAAGGTGCTGTGCTCGGCAACGCCACCGCCGAACCGCGGGAGCGCCCGCCGGGTGAGAACACGACCACGCTGCGCCGCAACGGCAAGACATACTGCCTCACCGGGCGCAAGGTGTACGCCACAGGCGCACTGCTCGGAGACATCATCGCGGTGCAGGCCCGCGACGAATCGGGTGAACTCGTGACGGCGCTGGTGGACCGGTACGCCCACGGCGTCACGATCGTCGACGACTGGTCCGGATTCGGTCAGCGAACCACGGCGTCGGGCACCGCGGTGTTCGACGGCGTCGAGGTCGACGAGATCGACGTCTTGCGGTTCGGCAGCGATCCGCATCCGCGCTACCGCGCGTCGGCGCAGTCCCAGTTGCTGCACTGCGCGATCGACACCGGCATCGCGCAGGGTGCGTTCTCCGCGGCGGTGCGCCTGGCACACCAGGTACACGGTGGACGTGGCAGCGGCGCAGTCGAATTCGTCGACGACGTCCTCGGCGTCAGCCGGCTCGGCGAGCTGTGGATCACGGTCGAGGGCGCGCGGGCGATCGTCACGCAGGCCGCGCAGGCCCTCGACGCCCTGACCGACACCGATCCGCTCGCAAAGGTGCTCGACGCGTTCTACCGCGTGGCCGCGGCCAAGAAGATCTCGACCGAGGCCGCGTTGACAGTGACCGCGGCACTCATCGACATCGGCGGCGCCAGCTCGACGCGCACCGAGCTGCGACTCGATCGGTTCTGGCGCGATGCCCGCACGCACACCGTCCACGACGCGGTCCGCTGGAAGCCGTACTCGATCGGACGGCGTCTGCTCACCGGTGACGTCGCCGACGCGTGGAGCATCGCACACCCGTTCACCCCGGCCGAGGAACTCGAGCAGCCATGAGCGCACCGCCGTACACCACCACACGTCTGATCCGCATCTCGGCGGACGAGGGTTTCGATCCGGCCCGGCGCTGGCCCGTGGCCACCGAATTCGGTGTCACCCACATCCTGGCCGACCTGGCACGCCAGGCCGCCCACCGCGACGCCACACGGGAGTCACCGGCGGGCGACGTGCGCCGCCTGCAGCAGGCGGGCGTCCCCGCCCTGCGCCTGCCCACCGAACTCGGCGGCCGCGGCATACCGCTCGCGCGATTGTTCGCCTTCGCCGCAGAACTCGCCGACGCCGATCCCAGTGTCGCGCATGCCCTTCGCAACCATTTCTGGTTCGTCGAGCAGGCGTTGCGCAGTGCGCCGGACAGTCCGCGGCGCGCCTATCTCGCCCGTGTCGCCGATGGCGACCTGATCGGCGGGTCGTTCGGTGAACTGCACACCAGCAAGGCCGGCGACACCGACTTCTCCACCACGCTGGCACCGCACGGCGACGGCAGCGGAACCTACGTGCTCAACGGCGACAAGTTCTACAGCACCGGCAACATCTTCTGCGACGTGCTGATCGTCAAGGCCGTGTACCCCGACGGCACGCCGGTGACCGCGGCGGTTCCGGCCACCCGCGCCGGGGTCGATCTCACCGACGACTGGGACGGCATCGGCCAACGCCTCACCGGCAGCGGGTCGACCCGGTTCCGCGATGTGACGGTCCATCCCCACGAGGTCGTGCCCGACGACGAGTTCGCGCACGAAAAAGGGTCCTACACAGCGACCTTCCCGCAGCTGTACCTGACCACGGTGGTGGCGGGCATCCTCCGGACCATCACCGCCGACGCCGTGGAACTGGTGCGGGGACGACGGCGCAACTACTACCACGGCAGCAGTGACGAACCCCGACACGAGCCCGCCGTACAGTCGATCGTCGGACAGATCTCGGTCAACAGCCACGCCGCCGACGCCATCGTCGCCTCCGCGGCTCAGTCGCTCGAACGGGCGCGGGACACCGAAGGTCCCGCTCGCGACGAGGCCCTGCTGCAGGCGTCACTGGACGCCGCGCGCGCCAAGATCAGCGTCGACGAACTCGCGGCACGCACAGGCTGGCTGCTGTTCGAGACCGGCGGCGCCACCTCGGTTCGCACAGGCCTCAACCTCGACCGGCACTGGCGCAACGCGAGAACCCTCGCCTCACACAACCCCGACAGCTACAAGTTGCGCTACCTCGGCGACCATCTGCTCAACGGGGCGACACCGCCGACCGGGAGCTTCTTCTGAGATCGCGTCAGCCCTCGGGGATCTCGCGTTCGATCTCGTCGAGCCAGATGCGCGCCGACATGTCCGACGGTGCCCGCCAGTCGCCGCGCGGCGACAGCGCACCGCCGTGGGACACCTTGGGGCCGTTGGGCATCGCGGAGCGCTTGAACTGCGAGAACGAGTAGAACCGCTGCGCGAACACCTGCAGCCAGTGTCGAATGTCCTTGAGCGAGTAGGACGGTCGCTCGTCCTCGGGAAACCCGGGCGGCCAGTCGCCTGCGTTGACATCGTGCCAGGCGTGCCAGGCGAGGAACGCGACCTTCGACGGCCGGAACCCGAAGCGCAGCACCTGGAACAACGAGAAATCCTGCAGCGCATACGGGCCGACCTTGGCCTCGCTGCTCTGGATCTCCTCGTCCTCGCCTGTGGGCACCAGCTCCGGGGTGATCTCGGTGTCGAGCACCGACTGCAGCACCTCGTTGACCTCGTCGTCGAACTCACCCGAGGAGATCACCCAGCGGATCAGGTGCTGGATCAGGGTTTTGGGTACGCCGCCGTTGACGTTGTAGTGCGACATCTGGTCGCCGACACCGTATGTCGACCACCCGAGGGCGATCTCGGACAGGTCGCCGGTGCCCAGCACGATGCCGCCGCGCTGGTTGGCCAGCCGGAACAGATAGTCGGTGCGCAGGCCCGCCTGGACGTTCTCGAACGTGACGTCGTAGACCTTCTCGCCGCGGCCGAACGGGTGGTCCATCTCCGTGAGCATCAACTGCGCGGTCTGCTTGATGTCGATCTCTTCGAACGTCACGCCGAGGGCCTTGCTCAACCGGATGGCGTTGTTCTTGGTGCGGTCGCCCGTGGCGAACCCGGGCAGCGTGAACGCCAGGATGTCGCTGCGCGGGCGGTTTTCGCGGTCCATGGCGCGTGCCGCCACGATCAACGCGTGCGTCGAATCCAGGCCGCCGGACACGCCGAGCACGATCTTCGGGTATTTCAGCGCACGCAGGCGCTGTTCCAGGCCGGACACCTGGATGTTGTACGCCTCGTAGCAATCCTGTTGCAGCCGCTCGTAATTCGACGGCACGAACGGGAATCGCTCGACCTCGCGCAGCAGCCCGATGTCACCGGTGGGCGGGTCGAGCTGGAATTCGATGCGGCGGAACGCGTCCACAGCGGCGCCGTGGTGGCGGGCATTGTCGTCGAACGTGCCCATCCGCAGGCGTTCGGAACGGATCAGCTCCAGATCGACGTCGGCAACCGCGCGGCGCTCACCGCGCGGGAACCGCTCACTTTCGGCGAGCAGGTTGCCGTTCTCCCAGATCATGGTCTGGCCGTCCCACGCGAGATCCGTCGTCGACTCCCCCTCGCCCGCGGCGGCGTAGACGTAGGCGGCCAGGCAGCGCGCCGATGCCGAGCGGGCCAGCAGGCTGCGGTCCTCGGCGCGACCCACGGTGATGGGGCTGCCCGACAGGTTCGCCAGCACCGTGGCCCCGGCCAGCGCGGCCTGCGCACTGGGCGGCACCGGGACGAACATGTCCTCGCAGATCTCGACGTGCAGCACCAGGCCGGGCACGTCCGATGCCTCGAACAGCAGATCGGGTCCGAACGGCACCTCGGCGCCGGCCACCCGGATGGTGCCGCGAGCCTCGTCACCGGCAGCCATCTGCCTGCGCTCGTAGAACTCGCGGTAGGTCGGCAGATACGACTTCGGCACGACGCCGAGCACCGCACCCCGGTGGATCACCACGGCGGTGTTGTAGATGCGGTGGCGGTGCCGCAGCGGCGCACCGACCACGATCACCGGGGTGAGCACCGACGACGCCGCGACGAGTTCGGTGAGCGCCTCCTCGACCGACTCCAGCAGCGTGTCCTGCAGCAGGATGTCCTCGATCGAATACCCCGACAGTGTCAGCTCGGGGAACACCGCGACGGCGACGCCGTCGTCATGGCAGGCCTGCGCCATCCGCAACACCGATTCGGCGTTGGCGGGTGGGTCGGCCAGCGACGTGTGGTGGGTGCAGGCGGCGAGCCGCGCGAAACCATGCCGGTAGGCGCTGAAGAAGTCCATCACACCTATTGTTGCCCGCGAAGTGTCAAGATCGGGTGACGGGGTATCAACAAGTTCATGAGCGATACCGCCGTCGTCATCGTCGACATGCTCAACACCTATGAGCACGAGGACGCCGAACTCCTCGCCCCCAACGTCGAAAAGATCATCGATCCGCTGGTCAAGCTGATCGGAGAGGCCCGTGACCGCGAAGATGTCGACCTGATCTACGTCAACGACAACTACGGCGACTTCACCGCGCAGTTCAGCGACATCGTCGCCGACGCCCTGGACGGCAAGCGTCCGGACCTGGTGCGGCCGATCCTGCCCTACGACGGTTGTCGCCTGCTCACGAAGGTGCGCCACAGCGTCTTCTACGCCACCGCGCTGGACTACCTGCTGGGCCGGTTGGGCACCAAACGCGTGATCCTGGCCGGTCAGGTCACCGAGCAGTGCATCCTCTACAGCGCGCTCGACGCCTACGTACGCCACTTCGAACTCGTGGTGCCCTCGGACGCGGTGGCCCACATCGACGCCGAGCTGGGCAACGCCGCTTTGGAGATGATGCGCAGGAACATGAGCGCTGATGTGATCCCCGCCGTGGAGTGCCTGCGCTGACGCGCGGGTGACTTCGGAGCGCCTATCCTCGAGCCAATGGATGCCCCTGAACTGGTCGCCCTGTTACAGGGCCGTCGCATCGTGGCGCTCACGGGCGCCGGCATGTCGACCGACTCGGGTATCCCGGACTACCGCGGGCCCGATTCGCCGCCCAGCAACCCGATGACCATCCAGCAGTTCACCTCGGACCAGGTGTTCCGTCAGCGCTACTGGGCCCGCAACCACGTCGGGTGGCGGCACATGGACGAGACCCAGCCCAACGCCGGGCATCGCGCGCTGGCCGCCATGGAGGCCTCAGGCGTGGTCGCGGGTGTGATCACGCAGAACGTGGATCTGCTGCACACCAAGGCGGGCAGTCGCGAGGTGATCAACCTGCACGGCACCTACGCGCAGGTGGTGTGCCTGAACCCGGACTGCGGGCACACCATGTCGCGCGCCGCGCTCGCGGTGATGCTGGAGGAGGCCAATCCGGGCTTCCTCGCGCGCGCCGAATCGGTGGGCGGTATCGCCGTGGCACCCGACGCCGACGCGATGATCACCGACACCGCGTCGTTCGTGGTGGTCGACTGCCCGATGTGCGGCGGCATGCTCAAGCCCGACATCGTCTATTTCGGTGACAGTGTCCCGAAAACTCGTGTGGAGCAGGCGTATTCGATGGTCGACGGCGCCGACGCCCTGCTGGTCGCCGGCTCGTCGCTCACGGTGTTCTCCGGTTACCGGTTCGTCCGGCACGCCGCGGCGCGCGGCATCCCGGTGGGGATCGTCAACCGCGGGCCCACCCGCGGCGACGATCTGGCCGCGGTGAAGGTACACAGCGGCTGCTCGGAGATGCTGACGCTGCTGGCCGGTGAACTCACGAGAACGTACACGGCATCGCCCGGATAGCGTGCACGAAATTCCCTTGCAGGTACTCCGGTTCGCTGGCGCGGATGTCGGGCAACTGGTGCAGCAGTTCGCCGAAGATCGCCCGCAGTTGTGTCCTGGCGACGTGTGCGCCGAGGCAGAAGTGCCGTCCGCCGCCACCGAAACCCAGATGCGGGTTGGGTTTGCGACCCAGATCGAGCACGTCAGGCCGGTCGAACACCGTGGTGTCCCAGTTGCCCGACGCATAGAACATCACAACCTTCTCCCCCGCCGCGATTTGCCGCCCGCCCAGTTCGACGTCGACCGCTGCCGTACGGCGGAACGTCATCACCGGTGACGCCCAGCGCACCATCTCCTCGACCGCCACACCGATGCGGTCGTCGAAATCCTCCATGAGCCAGGCTCTTTGGTCTTCGAAGTCGGTGAGCGCCTTCAGGGCGTGGCTGGTGGTCTGGCGCGTGGTGTCGTTGCCCGCGACCGCGAGCAGCACGAAGAACGCGGCGACCTCGGCGTCGGTGAGCCGGTCACCGTCGACCTCAGCGTGCACGAGCGCGCTGATCAGATCGTTGCCCGGGTTCTCGCGCCGCTCGGCAGCCAGGGTGTTGGCCACCTGGTGCAGGTACATCTGGTTTTCCAGCACCACCTCCAGGGGATGGCGGCCGGCCAGGTAGATCGGATCGGCCCAGGACACCAGCGCATCGGCCGCGTGGGCCACCTTCTCGCGCTCGCCTTCGGGGATGCCGACCATGTCCGACAGCGTGCGGATGGGCAGTTCTTTGGCGCAGTGGTCGACGAAGTCCACGCCGCTGCCAGCGGCCTTGAGTTCCGCGACGATCGCGGCTGCGTTGGCCTTGATCGAATCCTCGATGCGCGCGACCTGCCGCGGCGTGAAGGCCGAGTGCACGAGCTTGCGGATGAGGGTGTGCCGCGGCGCGTCCATCGCGAGGAAGGACTGCGAGGCCTCCAGCAGTTCCTGCGGGACGTTCTCGAACAGCACGCCCTGCCCGGACAGGAACGTCTCGCTGTCGCGGCTGATCGCGACGATGTCGGCGTGGCGCGTGACGGCCCAGAAGCCCTTGTCGTCGGGATCGTGCATCAGCGCGTCCTCGACCGGCGGGTGCCAGCTGACCGGACGCTCGGCGCGCAGTTGGGCGAACGCGACTTCACGGTCGGCGGCCGTGGTGGCCCAGAATGCCCGCGACGAGAGATCGACGGCGTCGTAAGGACGTGTGATCGGCAACACAGTCATGCTGGCGACAGTAGGTCTAGACAGTGTGTCTAGTCAAGATGTGATTGATGCCGATACGCTGGATGGATGCCATCGGTCACCAGAAAACCGCAGGCCAACCGGGAAGAACGACGCGAACGCATCGAGCGGGCGCTGCTCGACGCCACCGACCGGCTGATGTCCGACGGCACGAGCTTCACCGAACTGAGCGTCGACAGGCTTGCCACCGAGGCCGGCATCTCCCGCGCGAGCTTCTACATCTACTTCGAGGACAAAGGGCACCTGCTGCGCAGGCTCGCCGCGCAGGTGTTCGACGACCTCGCGCACGAGGCACAACAGTGGTGGGGTGTGGCGGGACGCCGCAATCCGGGCGACGTCCACACCGCGATGTCCGGCATCATCGCGAGCTACCGGCGCCACCAACCGGTGCTCGTCGCGCTCAACGAGATGAGCGCCTACGACCCGCTGGTCGCACAGACCTACCGTGACCTGCTGACCGGGATATCGGCGCAACTCGCCCGCGTGATCGAGGAGGGCCAGGCCGACGGATCCATCCGCGCGCAGCTGCCCGCCGAGACCACCGCGAGCACGCTGACGTGGATGGTCGAGCGCACCTGCCACCAGAACCTGCCGTCACGACCGGCGTCCTACGATGCGGAACTGGCCGACACCCTCACTGAGATCGTCTGGGGCGCACTGTATCTGCGCCCCGCCTCGACAGATCGCTAGGTGCGCACCAGGTCGTCGGCGTGGACGGCGGGACGGCGCATCTCGACGGGCAGTTCGTGTGTCGAGCGGCCGATGATCGAGGCGAGTTCGGCCTGGTCGTACGCCACCACGCCGCGAGCGACGGTGTGCCCGTCGAGCGCCCGCAGGTCGACCACGTCGCCGCCGTGGAAGCGGCCGGTCACCGAGGTGATGCCCGCGGGCAGCAGCGAGCGGCGCTGCTTGATCACCGCGCGCACCGCGCCGTCGTCGAGGGTGAGCGCACCGGCCGACTCCGCGGCGTAGCGCATCCAGAACTTGCGGGCCGACATGCGCTCGGGGCGCGGGGCGAACACCGTGCCCACCGACGCATCGTCGAGCGCTCGTCCGGCGTCCGCCGCGGCGGCCAGCAGCACGGGAACACCAGCGTCGGCGGCCAGCAGAGCCGACGACAACTTCGATGCCATACCGCCCGTGCCGAGGCTGCTGCCGCGGCCCGCGACCACGCCATCGAGGTCACCTTGGGCGGCGACCTCCGGTATGAAGCGGGCCGGTTTGTCGGGCGTCGCCTTGCGGGGGTCTCCGTCGTAGAGGCCGTCGATGTCCGACAGCAGGATCAGCGCGTCGGCCCCGACCAGGTGCGCCACCAAAGCCGAGAGCCGGTCGTTGTCACCGAAGCGGATCTCGTTGGTGGCCACGGTGTCGTTCTCGTTGACGATCGCCACGGCGTGCAGGGCCCGCAGACGGTCGAGGGTGCGCTGGGCGTTGTTGTGCTGCACACGCATCGAGATGTCGTGCGCGGTGAGCAGGACCTGCCCGACGGTGCGGTTGTACACCGCGAACGCCGAGCTCCACGCGTTCACCAGGGCCACCTGGCCCACACTGGCCGCGGCCTGCTTGGTCGCGAGATCCGTTGGGCGCTTGGACAACCCGAGAGGTTCGATACCGGCGGCGATGGCACCAGAGGACACGATGACGACGTCGGAGCCGGCTTTCATGCGGCCCTCGATGGCCTCGACCAGGCTTGCGAGCCGGTTGGCGTCGAAGACACCCGAAGGTGTGGTGAGGGCCGTGGTTCCGATCTTGACGACGACACTGCGTGCGGTACGGACCGCCTCGCGGTGCTCGCTCACGAGTCCTCTCCTCCCGATGCTCCCGGTTGCCTCCGTTCGCGCCGTGCGGCCTTACGTTCGGCGGCGCCGACGCGATCGGTCTGCTCAAGGCGGATGTCGGTGCCGCGCCCGGTCATCGTGACGTCGACACCGGCCGGGGTCTGCGGCTCCCAGTCGAACGTGACGTCACCGATCGTGACCGCGCAACCGGGCTTCGCGCCGCGCTTGAGCAGTTCGTCCTCGACGCCCAGCCGTGCCAGCCGGTCGCCGAGGTAACCGACGGCCTCGTCGTTGTTGAAGTCGGTCTGCGCGATCCAGCGTTCTGGCCGCGTGCCGCGCACGATGAAGCCGCCCTCGCCGTCGGAAGAGATGGTGAAACCGCTCTCGTCGACGGGAATCGGCCGGATGATGGGACGCCGCGGCGCGGCGACGGGCTGCGCGTCACGGTACTTCTTGACCATCTCCCACAGTGCAAATATCAACGGGCGCAAGCCATCCCGGCTGACTGTGGAGATCTCGTACACGGGCCAGCCGAACCGCCCGGCCACCTCGTCGCGGACGAAGTCGGCGAGTTCACGCGCATCGGGAACGTCGATCTTGTTGAGCACCACCGCGCGCGGCCGTGATGCCAGATCACCCAGGGCCGAATCCCCTTGCAGGGTCGGGGTGTACGCCGCGAGTTCGGCCTCCAGGGCCTCGATGTCGGAGATGGGGTCGCGTCCCGGTTCCATGGTGGCGCAGTCGACGACGTGGACCAG
The DNA here is from genome assembly GCF_001457595.1 of Mycolicibacterium smegmatis. Classification (GTDB taxonomy): domain Bacteria; phylum Actinomycetota; class Actinomycetes; order Mycobacteriales; family Mycobacteriaceae; genus Mycobacterium; species Mycobacterium smegmatis. The sequence goes on from NZ_LN831039.1 coordinate 4,709,252, forward strand.
TACCGCACACCGTTCGAGGTGCCGCAGGAAATCCAGGCCGAGACCGCGACCCTCGGAGGCCCCGGGGATCAGGCCCGGAACGTCGGCGACCGTGTAGGTGTTCTCCCCTGCCGACACCACGCCGAGGTTGGGCACCAGCGTCGTGAAGGGATAGTCGGCGATCTTGGGCTTGGCAGCCGAGATCGTCGACACGAGAGAGGATTTCCCGGCCGACGGGAAGCCGATCAGTCCGACGTCGGCAACGGTCTTGAGCTCGAGCGTGAGGTCGCGCTCCTGGCCCTTTTCACCGAGCAGCGCGAAACCGGGGGCCTTGCGCGCGCGGGATGCCAGGGCCGCGTTACCCAGTCCCCCACGTCCGCCCGCGGCCGCCTCGAACCGGGTGCCCGCACCGACGAGATCGGCGAGCATGCGCCCGTTCTCGTCGAGCACGACGGTGCCGTCGGGAACGCGCACCTCGAGATCGATGCCTGCGGCGCCGTCGCGGTTGCTGCCCGCACCGGGCTTGCCGGAGGGTGCGACGACGTGGGGATGGAAATGGAAGTCCAGCAGGGTGTGCACCTGCGGATCGACGACGAGGATGACGCTGCCACCCCGGCCGCCGTTGCCACCGTCGGGGCCGCCGAGCGGTTTGAACTTCTCACGGTGGACAGACGCGCAGCCGTTACCGCCGTTGCCTGCCCGCGCGTGAATGACGACTCGGTCGACAAACCGGGGCATCGGAGATCCTTTCCGTTGGATGTGAAGCTATCGCGAAAGTTCTGTCGAGAACTCCGGCAGCTTCACATCCACGGAAAAAGTCCTCGGAGTCTCAGGCCTCCGGCCGCGCAACCGGGACGATGTTGACCGTCTTGCGGCCACGCTTGGCGCCGAACTCCACGGCGCCGGGAGCCAGGGCGAACAGGGTGTCGTCGCCACCGCGGCCGACGTTGACGCCCGGGTGGAAGTGGGTGCCGCGCTGACGGACGAGGATCTCGCCTGCCTTCACGACCTGACCACCGAACCGCTTGACGCCGAGTCGCTGTGCTGCTGAGTCGCGACCGTTGCGAGAGCTGGAAGCGCCCTTCTTGTGTGCCATGTCGAAACGCCTCCTACTACTTGATGCCCGTGACCTTGAGCACCGTCAGCTGCTGACGGTGACCCTGGCGCTTGTGGTAGCCGGTCTTGTTCTTGAACTTGTGAATGCGGATCTTGGGGCCCTTGGTGTGCTCCAGCACCTCAGCGGTGACCGCGACCTTGGCCAGGTCGTCGGCCTTGCTGGTGACGTTGGCGCCGTCGACCACCAGGGCGACGGGCAGCGACACCGACGCGCCGGGCTCGGAGTCGAGCTTCTCAACCTTCACCACGTCGCCGGCGGCAACCTTGTACTGCTTGCCGCCGGTCTTGACGATTGCGTATGTCGCCATCGTGTCCTCTGCTCTGCGGGCGCACGTCACCAGGCGGTGTGTGCGCGGGTCTTGGGTGGCGGGAGGTGGTCCCACCGGCCGCCGGCCTGACCACAGGCTCTGGCGACAACTGGTCAAGGGTACGTGACCAGCGGGTAGAGGGTCAAACTGGCCCCCCTGGATCTCGCCTGAGACACCGTGATGCTCGTCTAGTCGTGGCTGGGCGGCCCCGCCGGACGTGCCGCGGCCCGGCGGCGCACCCGTGCGCGCGGCGCCGTCACCGGCGGCTCGTAGACCTCCCGGACCGGCTCTTCGTCCTCATCCGAGTCCGAGTCCTCGTCTTCGTCGGAGTCGTCGTCGGAGTCATCCGAGTCGTCGTCTTCGTCGGAGTCGTCGGAGTCGTCGGAGTCATCGGAGTCGCCGATCACCTCGATGTCCTCGTCGAGTTCGTCCTCGTCGTCGTCGAGTTCGATCTCGTCCTCGTCCGACTCGTCGTCGGATTCCTCGTCGGAATCCAGGTCCGAATCCTCATCCGAGTCGTCGAGGTCCTCGTCGCCCGCAGCCCCGACGGCCGCGGTCACGACGTGGGCGCGCTCGTCGGCGTCGTGCTCGTCGCGCGTGTCGTCCCGGACCTCGGCCGCGGTGGTGTCCTCGGCGGTCTCGTGGTCCTCGTGGTCCTCGTGGTCCTCGTCGCCTTCGTGCTTGCCGTTGGCAGCCGCCATGGCCTTGAACATCGGATGCTCACCCGGCGTGTGGTCCGGGACCTTCGCGACGTGCACCTCTTCGGTGCGGGCGGCGCCCTTCTTCCCGCGCTTGCCGCGCCGGCCACCACCGCTGCCACCGCCGCCGCTCGAGTCGGACTTGCGCCCGCCGTTGGACGACGCGGAGTCGATGGGATCGCCGTGCAGGACGATGCCGCGCCCACCGCAGTGCGTGCACGCCGTCGAGAACGCCTCGACCAACCCGGTGCCCAGGCGCTTACGCGTGAGCTGCACCAACCCCAGCGAGGTCACCTCGGACACCTGGTGCCGCGTGCGGTCCCGCGCGAGCGCCTCGGTCAGGCGGCGCAGCACCAGATCGCGGTTGGATTCCAGGACCATGTCGATGAAGTCGATGACGACGATGCCGCCGATGTCGCGCAGCCGCAGCTGCCGCACGATCTCCTCGGCGGCCTCCAGGTTGTTGCGCGTCACGGTCTGCTCGAGGTTGCCGCCCGACCCGGTGAACTTGCCGGTGTTGACGTCGACGACGGTCATGGCCTCGGTGCGGTCGATCACCAGGGTGCCGCCCGAGGGCAGCCACACCTTGCGGTCCATGGCCTTCGCGAGCTGCTCGTCGATGCGGTGCACCGCGAACACGTCGGGTGCGTCGGGTCCCGCGGGCTCGTACTTGGTGAGCCGTGGCATGAGGTCGGGCGCGACGGCCTCTACGTAGGAGTTGATGGTGTTCCAGGCCTCGTCGCCGGAGACGATCAGGCTGGAGAAGTCCTCGTTGAACAGGTCGCGGATCACCTTGACCAGCACGTCGGGCTCTTCGTAGAGCGCCACGGCGGCGCCGGCCTTCTTCTCGGTGACCTCGGCGGCCTTGGCCTCGATCTCGGACCAGCGCTTCTGGAGCCGTTCGACGTCGGAGCGGATGTCCTCTTCCTTGACGCCCTCCGAGGCCGTGCGGATGATCACGCCTGCATCAGACGGAACCACCTCACGCAGGATCTCCTTGAGACGCTGACGCTCGGTGTCGGGAAGCTTGCGGCTGATGCCGGTGGACGACGCGCCGGGCACGTACACCAGATAGCGGCCGGCCAGCGACACCTGCGTGGTGAGGCGGGCGCCCTTGTGGCCGACGGGGTCCTTGCTGACCTGCACGACGACGTAGTCGCCCGGCTTGAGCGCCTGCTCGATCTTACGGTTCTGCCCGCCCAGACCGGCAGCCTCCCAGTTCACCTCACCGGCGTAGAGCACGCCGTTGCGGCCGCGGCCGATGTCGACGAACGCGGCCTCCATGGACGGCAGCACGTTCTGGACGATGCCCAGGTAGATGTTGCCCACCAGCGAAGCAGAGGCCGCCGACGTCACGAAGTGCTCGACCACCACGCCGTCTTCGAGCACGGCGATCTGCGTGTAGCGCGCACCCTCGTGCGGCGGTTCGGTGCGCACCTTGTCGCGCACGATCATGGTGCGTTCGACGGCCTCGCGGCGGGCCAGGAACTCGGCCTCGCTCAGGATCGGCGGGCGGCGGCGGCCGGCGTCGCGGCCGTCGCGCCGACGCTGACGCTTGGCCTCCAGCCGCGTGGAGCCGCTGATGCCCTGGATCTCGGAGTCGTCGCTCTTGTCGCTGCGCTCGGTCCGCGGGGCGCGCTCGTGGACGACGGTGTTCGGCGGGTCGTCAGGCGAGACGGCGTCGTCGCTGTCGCCCGAGCCGCTCTTGCGCCGCCTGCGGCGACGGCGCCTGCGGGTGCCGCCCTCGGTGGTGGTGCTGTCCTCGTCGCCGCTGTCGTCGGAGTCCTCGGAGTCCTCACCTGACTCCTGCTCGTCACCGTCGGTCTGATCGTCGGTGGAGTCGGTGTCGGCGTCCGATGTGGCGTCGTCGTTCTGCTCGCCACGGCCACGCCCTCGTCCGCGACGGCCACGGCGGCGCCGGCGCGGCCGGTCGGCCTGGTCGTCGTCGGAGTCGGAGTCGGCCCCGGAATCGAAATCGGATTCGGCACCGGTCTCGGTGTCGTCGTCCTCGTCCTCGTCGTCGACGACGGCGGGCTCGAAGCTCACGGGCTGCGGCGCCACGAACAGCGGCAGGTAGTCGGGGCGCTCGGTCTGCGTCTCGCGGGCCGGCGGGATGTTGGCGTGCTCCAGGATGAGCCGCGACTCGGGTTCGTCACCCACGAGGACTGCGCCGCGGAACGTGGGCTCCGGGGTCTCGGCTTCGTCCGCGACCTCGGTTTCGGCCTCGGCTTCGGCCTCGGCTGCGGGAGCTTCGGGTTCGGCAGGTTCGGCAGGCCCGGCCTCGGAGACCGTCACGACCTCGACCTGCTCGGCTTGCACCACGACCAGATCGGCCACGGGCGTCTCCGCCGCGGGCGCTTCTGCTGCGGGCGCTTCTTCGGGGGCGTCTCCGCTGCGGGGGACTCGGTGAGCGCCGCGCGGACCCGCTCGGCGTCGGCCTTGTCGACCGTCGAATGGGCGCTGCGCTGGCGCCCGTCGAACTCGGCCAGGGCGTCGAGCACGCGCCGACTGGTGGTGCCCAGGACACGGGCCAGTGAATGGACTCTCAGACGCTCTGGGAGTCCCTCCTGCTGGGGAGTCTGGGTTGATAGGTCTTCGGTATGGGCATCTTCGGCCACGAATTCTCCTCAAGCCCCCGGGCGCGTCGTACGACGCGGCCACGCGAGGGCTTCCGCTATTGGCCCGGGCTACGTTCCCCGGACTTGTTGTGGTCTCGCTCCGAGCGGTCCGCTGTCGAACCCACCCGGTGCCTGGCTGAATGATGGCTGGACGGTCGGCGCCGCACCGGTTTGCGGTGGTCGCGCACGTCGAAGTCTTCATTCGGGTGCTCAGCCCCGGTTGAGGCCGCTCACCCGCACCCAGTATCCCACATCACTGGCGTCCGACCGACCAGACTGCGAATAGCCCTCGTATCGAGACCGCAAAACGGCCCCGGAGGCGGTCCGCTGACCGGCTCCGGGGCCGTTTCGGAAGTGGATCTGGACTTGGATTTGTCGTGGATTCAGGCCGCCAGGATCAGGCGGTGGCCTCGCCGGGGAACCACAGGGCGATCTCGCGGGCCGCCGACTCGGGCGAATCGGAACCGTGCACGAGATTGTCCTGCGTGATGAGGGCGAAGTCACCGCGGATGGTGCCGGGGACGGCCTTCTCGACCGGATCGGTGCCGCCCGCGATCTGACGGAACGCCGCCACCGCGCGCGGGCCCTCGACGATCGCCGCGACGAGCGGGCCCGACGTGATGAACTCGAGCAGGGATCCGAAGAACGGCTTGTCGGCGTGCTCGGCGTAGTGCTGACGCGCGAGGTCGTCGCTGACGTTCTTGAGCTCGAGGGCGGCCAGTGTCAGGCCCTTGCGTTCGATCCGGCTGAGGATCTCCCCCACGAGTTGGCGCTTCACACCGTCCGGCTTGATAAGTACGAGGGTCCGCTCAGTCACGGCAGAGAGCGTACCGGGCGGTAACGAATTTTCGCGAATATGCCCCCGAGCTGGCTTTTTGAACCGGGCGCCGGCTGGTTGCCGCCTATTCGGCGGGGCGTTGCTGCCCGGGGAGCAGGCCCCGCTCCTGCCTGCGCTTGACCTCGTGGCGCAGGTAGACGATCAGCAGCCACACCACCAGGAACACCACGCCGATGAAGCCGATGCCCCCGTGGAACACCGCACCGGCGATCACGGGCACCTGCATCCCCAGGTTTGCCCACAGCGCCCACGGCCTGCCCTGCACGCCGCACATGAGGATCAGCACGACCGCGAGCCCGATCAGGTAGCCGCCCGCGGCCGCCGACAGTCCACCGACCGCCACGACCGGCAAGGCGAGCAGCACCACGATGGCCTCCAGGATGAGGCATGCCGCCATGACGCCGCGGAAGCTCTTCCAGGGATCCTTCGCGGGTGCCGGCTCGTTGTCGGGTGCTTGGTTCTCACTCATTGCGGATCCCGTCCGAAGAGGGTTCTGGCCGCGCCCGCGGTCACCACCGAACCGGTGATGACCATGCCCGCGCCGGACATCGAGTCGGACTCGGCGCCGGCTTCCTCGACGAGGGCCGTCGCGGTCTCGATGGCGTCGGGCAGGGTCGTGGCGGTGATCACGCGTTCAGGGCCGAAGCGTTCCTCGGCGCGCATCGCCAGCGATTCGACGTCGAGGGCGCGCGGCGAGCCGTTGTGCGTGACCACGATCTGGTCGAACGCGGGTTCCAGCGCGGTGAGGATGCCGTCGACGTCCTTGTCACCCATCACCGACACCACACCCACCAGATGGCGGAAGTCGAACTCCTCCTGCAGGGTCTGCGCGAGAGCGGCGGCACCGGCCGGGTTGTGCGCGGCATCGATGAACACCGTTGGCGCGCTGCGCATCCGTTCCATCCGGCCGGGGCTGCGCACGGCCGCGAACCCGGCGCGCACGGCCTCGACGTCGAGCTGACGGTCGGCCCCGGCGCCGAAGAACGCCTCGACCGCGGCCAGCGCGAGGACCGCGTTGTGCGCCTGATGCTCGCCGTGCAGCGGCAGGAAGATCTCGGGGTACACGCCACCGAGGCCCTGCAATTCCAGCAGTTGACCGCCGATGGCGACCTGCCTCCCCAGCACCGCGAACTCGGAATCCTCGCGGGCCACCGCGGCGTCGGCGCGTACGGCCTCGGCCAGCAGCACCTCCATGGCGGCGGGGTCCTGCTTCCCGATCACCGCGACGGTGTCGGTGGGCACCAGGTCTTCGGGCTGGCGGGTGATGATGCCCGCCTTCTCCCCCGCGATCGCGTCGATCGTGTCGCCCAGGTAGTCGGTGTGGTCCAGGCCGATCGGGGTGATCACCGCGACCGGGGCGTTGACGACGTTGGTCGCGTCCCAGCGCCCGCCCATGCCGACCTCGACGACCGCGACGTCGATCGGCGCATCGGCGAACGCCGCGAAGGCCATCGCCGTGAGCACCTCGAACTTGCTCATCTTGGGGCCGCCTGCAGCCTCGGACTGCTGGTCGACCAGCTGCACGAACGGTTCGATCTCGGTGTAGGTGGCCACGTACTGCGCGGGCGAGATCGGTTTGCCGTCAATGGATATTCGTTCGACGGCCGACTGCAGGTGCGGGCTGGTGGTGCGCCCGGTCCTGCGGTGCAGCGCCATGAGCAACGCGTCGATGATGCGGCACACCGAGGTCTTGCCGTTGGTGCCCGCGACGTGGATCGACGGGTACGCGCGCTGCGGTGACCCGAGCAGTTCGAGCAACGCCGCGATGCGTGTGGTGCTCGGCTCCAGTTTGGTCTCCGGCCACCGCTGGTCGAGGAGGTGCTCGACCTGCAGCAGCGCGGCGACCTCGTCCGGCGCTGGGACCGGATCGGTCATTTGAGGCCAGCCAGGCGCGCGGTGATGCGTTCGACCTCTTCACTGGCCAGGGCTTGCCTGCCCCGGATCTTGTCGACCACCTGGGCGGGCGCCTTGGACAGGAAGGCCTCGTTGCCGAGTTTGGCCGTGGTGGTGGCCAGTTCCTTCTGGGCGACCGCCAGATCCTTTTCGAGCCTGCGCCGTTCGGCCTCGACGTCGACAGTGCCCGACGTGTCGACCTCGACCACGACGGTGCCCTGTGACAGGCGCACCTCGACCGACGCCGACGGGCTGAACCCGTCGCCGGCCTCGGTGAGCCACGCGAGCGCGGCGACGGCGGGCAGCTGCGCGGTCAAACCGGCCGCCTCGACGTCGGTGAGCCGCGCAGGCACCTTCTGGCGGTCGGCCAGGCCCTGGTCGCTGCGGAACCGGCGCACCTCGGTGATGAGCTTCTGCATATCGGTGATGCGTTGTGTCGCAACGGTGTCCAGCGCGAACCCGGAGGGCTCGGGCCACGTCGCGACCACCACCGACTCACCGCCGGTGAGCGTCTTCCACAGGGTCTCCGTGACGAACGGCATCACCGGGTGCAAAAGCTTGAGCAACGTGTCGAGCACGGCCGCGAGCACCGCAGTAGTATGCGTGAGACCTTGTCCCAGTTGCACTTTCGCGAGCTCCACGTACCAGTCGCAGAACTCGTCCCAGGCGAAGTGGTACAGCGCCTCGCAGGCCCGGTTGAACTCGTAGTTGTCGAAGGCCGAATCAACCTCGGCGCGAACCTCTTCCAGCCGGCCCAGGATCCAGCGGTCGGCGTCGGTGAGCTCGGACGCGGCAGGCAGCGGCGCCGGTGCAGCGCCGTTCATCAACGCGAACCGGGTCGCGTTGAACAACTTGGTGGCGAAGTTGCGGGAGGCGCGTGCGTGGTCCTCGCCGATCGACAGGTCACCGCCGGGGCTCGCGCCGCGCGCCAGGGTGAACCGCAGTGCGTCGGCGCCGAACTTCTCGACCCAGTCCAGCGGGTCGATGCCGTTGCCGCGCGATTTGCTCATCTTGCGGCCGAACTCGTCGCGGATCAGGCCGTGCAGGAAGACGTTCTCGAACGGCACCTGCCTGCCGCGCGCACCTTCGAGGGTGACCGCGGGGTCGTCGCCCACGAACGTGCCGAACATCATCATCCGGGCCACCCAGAAGAACAGGATGTCGTAGCCCGTCACCAGCACCGAGGTGGGATAGAACTTGGCCAGCTCAGGCGTGTGGTCGGGCCAGCCCATGGTCGAGAAGGGCCACAGCGCCGAGGAGAACCACGTGTCGAGGACGTCGGGATCCTGCTCCCAGCCCTCCGGCGGGGTCTCGTCCGGGCCGACGCACACGGTCTCCCCATCGGGACCGTGCCAGATCGGGATCCGGTGTCCCCACCACAACTGCCGCGAGATGCACCAATCGTGCATGTTGTCGACCCACGCGAACCAGCGCGGCTCCAGGCTCGGCGGGTGGATCACGGTGTCGCCGTTGCGCACCGCGTCACCCGCGGCCTTGGCGAGCGACTCGACCTTGACCCACCACTGCAGGCTCAGGCGCGGCTCGATGGGCTCGCCGCTGCGTTCGGAGTGCCCGACGCTGTGCAGGTACGGGCGCTTCTCGGCGACGATGCGCCCCTGCGCGGCGAGCGCCTCGCGCACCTTGACGCGGGCTTCGAAGCGGTCCATGCCGTCGAACTGCGTGCCGGTGTCGGCGATGCGGCCCTTGGTATCCATGATCGTCGGCATCGGCAGGCCGTGGCGCATGCCGATCTCGAAGTCGTTCGGATCGTGTGCCGGCGTGACTTTCACTGCGCCGGTGCCGAATTCGGGATCGACGTGGGTGTCGGCGACGATCACCATGTCACGGTCGACGAACGGGTGCGGCAGGGTCTTGCCCACCAGGTGCCGGTACCGCTCGTCGTCGGGGTGCACCGCGATGGCGGTGTCGCCAAGCATGGTCTCCACACGGGTGGTGGCCACCACGATGTGCGGTTCGTCGTCGTTCATCGAGCCGTAGCGGAACGACACGAGCTCGCCCTCGACGTCTTCGTACTTGACCTCGAGGTCGCTGATCGCGGTCTCGAGCACCGGCGACCAGTTGACCAGCCGCTCGGCCTGATAGATCAGCCCGGCGTCGAACAGCCGCTTGAAGATCGTGCGCACGGCGCGCGACAGACCTTCGTCCATGGTGAAGCGGTCACGGCTCCAGTCGACACCGTCGCCGAGGCGGCGCATCTGTCCGCCGATGGTGCCGCCGGACTCGCGCTTCCAGTCCCACACCTTGGCGACGAACTCCTCGCGGCCGAGGTCTTCCTTGGTCTTGCCGTCGGCGGCGAGCTGCTTCTCCACGACGGTTTGCGTCGCGATGCCGGCATGGTCCATACCCGGCAGCCACAGCACCTCGTAGCCCTGCATGCGCTTGCGGCGGGTCAGCACGTCCATCAGCGTGTGGTCGAGCGCGTGGCCCATGTGCAGGCTGCCGGTGACGTTGGGCGGTGGCAGCACGATCGAGTAGGGCGGCTTGTCGCTCGCGGGATCGGCGGTGAAGTATCCGGCGTCGACCCAGCCCTGGTACAGCTCGGCTTCTACCGCGCCCGGATCCCAGGACTTCGGGAGGGCATCGGCACGGTTCTCAGGACTGGCGGTCACCGCGCCATTCTATGAAGAGCGGGGGCCGATGAGCGAAAGCCCCCGTCGCCCGAGCGTTCGCTGGGTAACAGGGGGCTTCCGAGATGACGCGAAAAGTGATGCGGGCTACTTCTTGCCGCCGAGCAGACCGCCGAGGATCTCACCGATGGCATTGCCCTGACCGCCGCCGAGCACGCTGCCGAGGATGCTGCCCAGCGGGTTGTTGTTGGCGCTCTGGTTGGCCTGCTGGCCGCCGGAAGCCATACCGCCGAGGATGCTGCCGAGGATGTCGGCCAGGCCGCCGCCGGACGCCTGCTGCTGCGCCGGGGCGTTCTGCTGCGAGAACTGCTTGCCGATGTAGGCGAGCACGATCGGCGCGAGGATCGGCAGGACCTTCTTGATCAGGTCGCCGTTGCCCGCGCCGGTTCCAGCCAGCGCGGAGGCGACGGCGTTGCTGTCGTTGCCGCCGAACAGGTGGGCCACGAGGTTGTCGCCCTGCTTCTCGTCGACGTCGTCGACGTTGACGCCGCCGTCGAGCAGACCGCTGGCGGCCTGCTCGGTGACCGCGGACTCCAGCGGAGCCGAGTCGATGTCATCGGCGGCGACGTTCTGCTGCAGACCGCCGACGAGCGCGGGAACCAGGGTCTTGATGGCCGCGGTCACCTCGCCTTCGTCTGCTCCGACTTTGTTGGCGATGTCCGCCACCGGGATCTGGGCGAACAGTTCGTCGAGACCGGCCATGATTGTTCCCACCTTCGTTGCTGGTGTGTTTGCGTACTCGGCGATGACACTAGTCCACACGGCCCGCTGTCACGCGCCTTCGACGCGGCCAGATCCATATTGCGGCAACGCCCGTGCGCATCAGTCCAGCTTCGTGGTCTCCAGCACAACCCCCGCCGCGGGCAGCCTGGTGAGCAGCGCATCGCCCATTGCTGCGGCCGGGGTCAGCACGCCGTGCAGGCCGGAAAGCTTGTCGCGGTCGGTGGCCAGTGCCAGGCCGCATTCACCCAGCAGCACCGCGGTCGCCTTGTACCCGGGATCGCCCTGCTGGGCCATGGTCGCCACGTAGCGGGCGCCCGAGGTCGTGGTGGTGTAGGTCTCGACGCGGTAGTGCCCACGTTCGCGGGTCTGCTCGCTGGGCCCGGTGCCCGGCTTGGGCAGCACACGCTCGAGCAGACCCGAGGGAATCTTGTCGAAGAACCGCCCACCGAGGCCCATCGTCGCGGCGTTGGACGCCGTGACCAGTGCCGCCGCGATCGGCGCGGCCGGCGAACGGCCACAGCTCATCTGCTCTGCGTAGGCGAACCTGCGGCCGTACGCGTAGTCCAGCAACGCATTGCTGCGCCGCACGATTCGCGTGTTCGGACCGGCCATCGCGAATGCCCCGGTCCAGTACCCCGCCAGTTCGGGCGCGATCTCGCTGCCGCGGCGCCACCGCACGTCGGGCTGATCCCCCAGCTCGGGCTCGCGGCTGCGGTCGGGGCTCAGCGTGTACGGATCGGTCATCGCCGCGCGAGCGGCCGGATCGGTCGACGACGTACGCAGCACCTCGATCATCGACGCCGCGGTGCCACCCGAGACACCGCCTGCGAACGAACGCAGCACCAGATCGGTGTCGACGAGTTCGCCCGCGCCGTCGGCGGTGGCACGCCGGTGCAACGCGAAGACCGTCAGATCGGAAGGCACGGAATCGAATCCGCACGAGTGCACGATCCGCGCGCCGGTGTCGACTGCCTGCTGGTGATACCGGTCGATGCTGTCGCGGATGAACATCGTCTCGCCGGTCAGGTCGGCGTAATCGGTGCCCGCGGCCGCGCACGCGGCGACCAGCGGCAGGCCGTAACGCGTGTAGGGGCCGACCGTGGTCACCACGACACGGGTGCGCGCGGCCATGTCCGCCAGCGTCGACGGGTTGTCGGCGTCGGCGATCACCAGCGGCCAGTCGGCCGCGGCACCGCCGATGCTGTCGCGGGCGGCCTGCAACTTCTCGGCCGACCGGCCGGCCAGGGCGATACGCGCGTCACCGGCGGCGCCCGCCAGGTATTGCGCGGTCAGCTTGCCGGCAAACCCGGTTGCGCCGTACAGGACGAGGTCGAACTCACGCTGCGTCACGGCCCCGACGCTACCCGAGCAACTCCGGCCACTGTGCGGGCTCGTTACGCAAGTTCTCGTCGAGGAACGCGGTGACCACCTGATACCAGAGCTTGGCGTGCTGCGGTGTGAGCACCCAGTGGTTCTCGGCCGGGTAGTAGAGGAACCGGTGCGGACTGTCCCCGTTGTCGTCGGCGGGCAGGGCCGATTCGGTGAGCAGTTCGTACCACAGCCGCAGGGCCTCACCGATGGGCACGCGGTAGTCCTTGTCGCCGTGGATCACCAGCATCGGGGTGTTGATCTGGTCGACGAACCGGTGCGGTGAATTCCGTTGCATCATCTCAGGCGTCATCTCCCGCGCCCACCAGTAGGCGCCGTCGGTCGTGGGCGCGAACTGATCGAGCGCCCACAGGCTCGCGTGTGTGACGATCGCGTCGAACCGGTCGGTGTGACCGGCGACCCAGTTCGCCATGTAGCCGCCGAACGAGCCGCCCATGGCCGCGGTGCGCGACGCGTCGACACGCGGATGCTCACATGCGGCATCGGTCGCGGCCATGAGATCGGTGTAGGGCGCCTCACCCCACGCACCCCAGCCGCGTGCGATGAAGTCCTGGCCGTAGCCCGTCGACAGCGCGGGATCGGGCATGAGCACCGCGTAGCCGTGCGCGGTCAGCAGCCACGGGTTCCAGCGCCAGTGCCAGGTGTTCCAGCTGCCCAGCGGTCCGCCGTGCACCCACAGCACCAGCGGCGCGGGATCGGTGGACTCGGGCAGCGTCAGCCACGAGCGCACGGGCGTACCGTCCTCGGCCGTCGCGGTGATCTCGGTGAGGCTGCCGGGCAGTGCGGGTGCGTCGAAGCACGGCAGCTCGGTCACGGTGCCGTCGGGATCGATGCGCACCGGATGCGGTGGGACGGCGTAGGAACTGCGCAGCGCGTAGATGATCCCGCCGGGCGCCGGGCAGACATCGGTGTAGGTGTGATCGTCGTCGGTCAGCCGCGTCACGGTCCCGGTGTCGGGGTGGACGGAGAAGACGGGTCCGCGGCCGTTGTCGTCCGCGGTGACGATCAGGGCCGACGCGTCGGCAGACCAGGCCAGCCACGACGGCCACCGGTCCCATTCGGTGGCCACTTCCGCCCACTCGCCCAACTGTTCGTCGTCGTTACCGAATCGCATGCAGCACAGGGTGATTCGTGGTGGCTCTGTGGGTGTGGAGTGCGTTTCACGGGTGAACGCGAGCGCGCCGCCGTCGGGCGCGATCACGGGATGTTCCAGGTCGGCCTGCGGATCCTCGGCGATCGTGGTCCGCGCCCCGGTCTCCCGGTCGATGCGGACCAGCGTCGAGCGGGTCGCCGCGCCGGGTGCCGGCACGTGCCAGGTCGCCACCACGAACGCACCGTCGGGGCTGACGTCGAATGTGCTCTCCCGCAACGCGACACCCGGGCGCTCGGTGAGATTGCGTGCGCCGTCGGCATCGAACAGATGGGGCAGGTCGGGCCCGAGGTCGTGGTCCCACTGCCGCACCGGATATCCGGTGTGCAGGATGGCCGACACCTTGTTGTCCTTGCGCGCCTTGCGCAGTGACCGGTCGGCCTCGACGTCCGCGGCCGACGGCAACAACGGTGCTGCCACGACGGTCACGTCCGCTGTGCGGGCGCTCGCCGCCGCGCTGACACCACCGGGCAGGCTCAGCATCTCGTGGGCCTCCCCGCCGTGCGCAGGTAGCCGCCACAGCGCGGCGGGCGGTTTCTCGTCGTCCTCGGTGGGCCGGACCGCGAGGAACAACACGTCGCCGTCCGCTGTGAACACCGGCGCCGATTCCCCTTTGAGCCCGCGGGTCAGCCGGCGCGCCGGTTGCTGCCCGGCCGGATCCAATTCCCATAACGCGGTGACGAATTCGGTCCGTTTCGCATTGAGTGTGCTGACCGTGGTGACCACGCGCGTGCCGTCCGGCGAGACTGCCAGTCCAGAAACTCGCGGGAGGTCGAGATAGGCGTCGAGGTCGTGAAACGGCGTGGAATTCATGCTTCGTTGCTAGCACATCCGGACTTCATCCGGATTTAACGCGAGGTGATCGGCGGGACACACAGCAAGGGTTAGCGTACGACCGGTACACCGTCAGTACCCCGGAAATCCTACGAAGAAACACCCCTTTCAACTCCTTCCCCCTGCGGAGGTTTTTGTGCCACCTGACGTACAAGACGCCCTCGACACGATGGCGACGATCAACAACGAGTTCTACTACTGGGTGTCCATCGCGTTGATGTTCCTCATCCACGCGGGGTTCCTCGCCTACGAGGTCGGCGCATCCAGGTCGAAGAACGTGCTTGCCACCGCGATGAAGAACCTGCTGGCCCTGGCCACCATCATCGCGTCCTTCTACTTCGTCGGCTGGTTCCTCTACAACGCGATGCCCAGCGGGTTCATCGAGTTCAACGAGGCAGCCAAGGCTGCGCTCCCGTGGGGCGACAACATGGGGCCCAACGTCCAGGACTCGGCCAGCGGCATCTTCTGGGGCGCGTTCGCGCTGTTCGCCGCGACCACCGGGTCGATCATGTCCGGCGCGGTGCTCGAACGCATCCGCACCAGCGGATTCCTCATTCTCACAGTGCTCGTCGGTTCGGTGACCTGGATAATCGGCGCCGCGTGGGGCTGGCACGGCGCCGGCTGGATGCTGACCAAGCTGGGCTTCCATGACGTGGGTGCCGCGGGCTGCGTCCACATGATCGCGGGCTTCGCGACCCTCGGCGTTCTGATCAACCTCGGTCCGCGTATCGGACGCTTCTTGCCCGACGGCACCCCGGTGACCATCCGTCCGCACAACCTGCCGCTGACCATGCTGGGCCTGATGCTCATCTTCACGGGCTTCTTCGGCTTCCTGATGGGCTGCATCATCTACGCGGGCGACGGCCTGACGACCATCTACGCGAGCCCGACGACCATGAGCGCGTTCGCATTCAACACCCTGATGGGCCTGGGCGGTGGCATCATCGGCGCCTACCTGACATCCAAGGGTGAACCGTTCTGGACCATCTCGGGTGGTCTGTGCGGTGTCATCGGCGTCGCCGCGGGCATGGATCTGTACCACCCGACGCTGGCCTTCGTCATCGCGTTCGGTGCCGGTGCGGTCGCTCCGTTCATCGGCAGGCTGCTGGAGAAGTTCAAGATCGACGACGTGGTTGGTGCGGTTTCCGTGCACGGCGGCATCGGCCTGTACTCGCTGCTGATGTCCGGCATCTTCCTGCACGGCTACCCGAACACCGGTGGCAACCCGTCCATCTCGTTGTGGGGCCAGGCGATCGGCGCCGCGGTGTTCGCCGCTCTGGGCTTCATCCCGACGTACGTCGTTTCGCTGGGACTCAAGAAGGTTGGGCTGCTGCGCATCCCGAAGGAAGTCGAGGAGCAGGGCCTGGACCTCACCGAGGTTCCCGCCACCCCGTACCCCGAGGGCATCCCGGTCACGGCCATGCCGGTCAACGGCAACGGCCATGCCAAGACCAACGGCAAACTCGTCACCACCGCGGAGGTGTAACTTATGTTCAGTCCGATCGACAGTTACGACGATGCCTCGGTGGTCTTCACGTTCGGCGGATACTCCGTGGGCGTGTGGGTCTTCTTCCTCCTCTCACTGGCGCTCTTCGTGGGCTTCTTCGTCCGGATGATCCAGCACGAGAACAGGGCGTACAAGGCCATCATCGAGCACAAGCCCGTCGAACCCGGGCCGGCCGCCGAAGGCGAACCGACCCCCTACTGATCCCACCGGATTGTCAACCGAACACAACCGAATACGACGAGAAGCGCCCCGGCCATTCGGCCGGGGCGCTTTTCTCGGTGATCTCTAGTGGCGTGCAAGCCATTCCACGGCGCGGTCGCGGTAGCCGATGATGCCCTTGTAGTCGGCCATGTCATCGGGCAGGTCGGCCAGCACCGCCGCGAGCCGGTCGCGCCACGGCCCGACCGTGGCGATGTCGGCGAACGGCAGCATGTACGTGCGGATCAAAAAGCAGATCGCGCCCGACTCCGGCAGCCGGATCAGGTGCTGCAACTCGACACGCAGATGCACCAGGCGGCCGAACGTCTCGTCGTCGACGCCGTTGATCATCGCCCGGTCCGGGCCCCATTCCGGGTACCGCTCGGTCGACACGTCGAGTTTGCGCCCGATGGTGAGCGTCCAGTTGGTGCGCCGGTAGGTTTCGCCCGGCTGCAACCGCATCAGGAACTGGCGTGCGCGGGTGATCACACCGGTCTCCCGCAATCGCGGTACCGGGCCGTGGATCTCCAGGAACGTCATCCCGACGTCGAACCCGAACGACCAGTCCGCGGCGAAGGTCACCACGCCGGCGTCGCCGAACAGATCGTCGTCACGCTGGTCGAGCAGCACGATGTCGTCCTGCACCTGCCCGGCGATGTAGGCCAGCGGTTCGGACGGAAGCGTCGACTCGTCACCGTAGGTGAAGCTCTGCGAGATCCCGAGACGCTTGTTCTCCCAGTGCCACACGCCGTCGCTCTCGGTCAGTGACATGGTGTCGGGGTAGGCCGTGGCCATCTCCCGCATGAGCGTCACCATGGCATCCCAGCACGCCGCGCGCATGTGCGGCAGCACGGCGTACCGGGTCGGGTCGGCTGCGAGAATCTCTGCGCGCTGGGCGAGTTCGTGTTCGTACTCGCTGTCGATGTCGACGACGCGTTCGCCCCACTGTCCCGCAGGCGTCGAGACCGCTCCGCCCGCGGGTTCGACGTTGGTGCTGTAGCGGTACCGGTCGGTGGGGAACGGGAACGGAAAGGTCTCCACCAGGTCGGGTGCGGACAGCCGTTCGGGCGTGATGGTCACAGGGCGAGCTCCAATCGTTCTCCGGCGGCGCGGGATACGCACGCCATGAGCGCATCCCCCGCCTGCTTCTCGTCGTCGCTGAGGTACGTGTCGCGGTGCAGGATGTCACCGCGGGCCACGGGGATCCGGCACTCGCCGCACACCCCCTGCCTGCACAGGTTCGGCACGTTCTGCCCGTTCTTCTCAAGGGCTTCGAGCAGTGAAACCCCCGAGGGGACGGTGAGGGTCTGCCCCGTCCCGGCGAGTTCGACCTCGAACGGTTCACCCGCGTCGAGCGCGTCGACGCCGAACCGCTCGGAGTGGATCCGGCTTGGGGGCCAACCCAGTTCGCGCGCCTGGGCGATCACGTCGTCCATGAACGTGCCAGGTCCGCACACGTACAGGTGGGTGCCGATCGGCTGGCTGATGAGCGCCGCGGTGAGTTCGGAGTGGAACCGGTCGCGGTCGGTGCAGACCCGTGCGGGCATCCCCAACTGCTCGACCTCGTCCAGGTAGGCGCCACGTCCCGCGCGGTGGATGTAGAGGAGTCGGGCGTCGGCGCCCCACCGCTTCGCGCTGTACAGGTGCGACATCATCGGGGTGATGCCGATGCCCGCCGCGACCAGGAGGTGCCGACGCGCCTTGTGCACCGGGGCGAACGCACTGCGTGGCGCGCTCACGTCGATGGTCTCGCCGATGCGCACCTCGTCGTGGATCCAGCGAGAACCACCGGAACCGTTCGGGCACAACAACACCGACACGACGTAGCGCATCGGGGACACTCCGTCACCGGTCAGCGAATAGGCGTTGGCGACATCACCGCACTGGAGCACCACGTGGCTGCCCGGCGGGTACGACGGCAGCGCACGACCCTCGGGATGTGCCAGGCGCAAGGTGCGCACACCCGGCACACTGTCGTCGATCTCGGTGATCACCAGTTGCATCACGGGTTGTGTCACGGGGTCACCACCTGCTGCTCGGCATCCACCATGTATCCCAGGAACGCACCGGCCCGGCGCGAAACGTGGTAGTGCACCACGAGTTTGCGCCCGCATCCGGTGCAGCCCACCAGGCCGTCGATCTCGACCGCGGCGGTGGTGACGGCGCGGCAGTGCGTACAGAACACGTCGCGGTGGGCGACCTCGGTGCTCGCGATCGTGATCTCGTCGTCGGCGATACCGTGCGCGAGGGCGTGGGCACGCACACGCAGATTCAGGTGAGCGGGGCCGGCGGTCATCAGTCGCCAGCCCACCACCGCGGTGGCGACCGCCGCGTCGATGACCGCGCGGGCCTGCTCGTCGGTGTCGACGCGGTGCACCTCGACGCTGTTGCGGTGGTCACCGAGTTGACCCTCCCACCGCGTGATCACGTCCTGGGCGTGACCGATCGCGATGATTGTCCAGGCCCGTCCCGACGTATCCGCGTCGGGCACGGTGGCGGTGATGGTCCATGGCGGCACGCTGGTCAACTCCAGAGCAGGTCTCATCGGCCCTTCCTTCCGGTGGCCCGTTCGGGACACCTCGGGTAAACACGTATCGCCGCCAGGAAACCACCGGTTGGTTTCGCCGTTGTGAAGTCGATGTCTCAACCTTTTGACGGCCTGGCCGAATCCCGCGCACCAGCCCGGTTGCGGCCCCGATACATTCGACGGATGGCTGCGTCGTTCCTTGTCGTCGGTGCGGGCATCACCGGTCTGGCCACCGCGGCCGCACTGCAACGCCGGGGCCATGACGTGTGCGTCGCCGAGGCGCGCGCCGACACCGCCTCGGGTGCGGGCATCAGCATCTGGCCCAACGCACTGGCGGCGCTCGACGCGATAGGGCTGGGAGATCCGGTGCGCGCGGCCGGAGGTCGCGTCACGGCGGGCGCGCTGCGATGGCACGACGGAACATGGCTGCGCCATCCGGCCGCCGAGCGGATCACGCGTGCGCTGGGCGAGCCGCTGGTGGTCATCCGCCGTCGGGTGCTCACCGAGATCCTCTCCGGTGCGCTCGCACCGGGCACCGTCGTTCACGGGCTCGAGGCGCACACGGTCGAGACGTGCGCATCCGGCATCCGGGTGACGTTCTCGGACGGTTCGGTGCGCGAAGCGTCCGCGGTGGTCGGGGCCGACGGCGTCGACTCGGTCGTGGCGCGCCATCTCAACGGTCCGCTGCGGCGCCGCTATGCCGGGTACACGGCGTGGCGCGGTATCGCCGCGCACCCGCTCGACCCGGAACTGTCCGGGGAGACCATGGGTGCGGGTGTCGAGGTCGGGCACGTGCCGCTGGGCGCCGACCACACGTACTGGTTCGCGACCGAACGCGCGTCGCAGGGGCAGCGCTCACCCGACGGAGAACTGACGCATCTGCGCAGGCTGTTCGGATCGTGGGCCGAGCCGATCCCGCAACTGCTGGCGGCGACGGACCCGGCCGACGTGCTGCGCAACGATCTCTACGACCGCGAGCCGGCCCGCTGCTGGGCGCGGGGCCCGGTGGTGCTCGCAGGCGATGCCGCCCACCCGATGCGACCGCATCTGGGTCAGGGTGGCTGTCAGGGTTTGGAGGACGCGGCGACGCTGGCCGCCCTCGTGGCGCGGGAGCCGGATCTGCCGACGGCGTTCGCGCGGTTCGCGACGCTGCGGCGCCGACGGGTGACACGCATGGTGCGCACGTCGCGCATGATCGGCCGGATCGTGAATCTGCGGCCCGCGGTGCTCAGCGCGGCGGCGAGTCGCGCGACCGTGCTGGTGCCCGAGGCCGTGCTGACCCGGCAGCTGGCGTCGATCGCCGCGCGGTCGGCGTTCACGCCGGTGGACTAGCGACCGAAGGCGCCGAGCGGGTCGAGCAGGGTCGAGCACAGCCGGCGCAGGTCCAGGATGCCCAGGACCGCCCCGGGACGCACGGCACTGCAGCCGCTGCCCGCGGCCGGAGCACCCGCGCCACCACCCCAGACGGCCGGGACGCCGCCGCGGGCACCGCACTTCGGCCATGCCGCCAGACCCTGGGTGCGCAGGACGTTCTCGGCGACGGCGATCTGCTGTTCGCGCGACGCGGTCGCCGGGGACCCGACGCCGCCGTGCGCGGCCCACGTGGACTGCTTGAACTGCAGGCCGCCGTAGTGGCCGTTACCGGTGTTGGTGGACCAGTTGCCACCGGATTCGCACGCGGCGATGGCGTCCCAGTTGACGCTGTCGGCGGCCGCGGTCGCCGGGGACAGGACCATGGGTCCCATCGCGAGTGCGCCTGCCAGCGCGGTGAGCCCGAAGGCCCTCTTCACTGCCGTACAAACGTTCATCATCATCGTGGCCCTTCCCCGACCTCCGACACGAGGACCGCGAACATACGTTGGTCACATTTCTGCAACCGCGCGATCACTAATGGGTTCGCGTGAGCCACGTCACGCGTTACACAGGAGGCTGAAGTTTTTTTCGGGGCGGGCGTTCTTCAGGTGGCAGAAGGGCCTGGAGAGGAAACAGAAACGGTGCCGAGCAATGCCCGACACCCGCTTCTGACCTGCTCGAAAGCAGCTTCGACTAGCCGCGCTTGCCGCAGACCGGCCAGGCGCCGATGCCTTGGGTACGCAGCACGTTCTCGGCGACGCGGATCTGCTCGGAGCGCGAGGCCTGGTGGGGCATGCCCGCGCCACCGTGGGACCGCCAGGTGCCCAGGTTGAACTGCAGGCCGCCGTAGTAGCCGTTTCCGGTGTTGATGGACCAGTTGCCACCCGACTCGCACGAGGCGATGGCGTCCCAGTTCACGCTGTCCGCATTGGCGGTGCCGGCACCGAGCGCTACGGGAGCCACAGCGAGCGCTCCAGCGACAATGCCCAGCCCAAACGTCTTGCGGATGTTCTTCACTTCGTTCCTTTCGCCAAGCGCGCGCCATCCACACCCGTTCACACGGGAGCGGCTACCTGTGTCCAGGCAGGAGGGGTTGGTTCGCGCCATCTCGGTCAGGCACGAAAGGGGGAGCTCGAACGCTCTGCCGGGTGTCAGACCCGGCTCCCACGGGGCGTTACGCCTCCGCGGCCCCACTCACACGCAGGTTCGTGGTTTTGAAATTGTTTGCCCTCATCGGGGCTCGGGTAGAAACCTACAAAGGTCTCGAAGCGAAGTCATGTCGGTGTCGGACCGATCCCGGGCAGATAACGGTCCGATAACGACTCGATGAGATAAACGTTCATGCAGGTCATGTTGCGGATTCGGCGACCTGCACGAACAAGCCCTGGGACAATTAAACGTGAGGCAGATCACGATCATTTTGTGAACTGGGTCACCGAAATCTGTCTCGGTATGTGGGTCAGTGAGCCGGCACACAGCGTCATCGCGGACTTTGGGCACCAAACATGCAGGTAGACGGCAATCCGCACGCCCAAGAGGCCTCAGCTGGCGACTTTTTCGTTCGCTGCCAGACCACCTCTCGGACGGTCGGGCAGCCGGCCGCGAAAACCACTGGGACACAGGGTGATAACGGCCCGTGGCGCGACGCGGTTCGGGACTTCGACTCTGGCCGGGGCATCTCTCGTACG
The DNA here is from genome assembly GCF_001457595.1 of Mycolicibacterium smegmatis. Taxonomy (GTDB): domain Bacteria; phylum Actinomycetota; class Actinomycetes; order Mycobacteriales; family Mycobacteriaceae; genus Mycobacterium; species Mycobacterium smegmatis. The sequence continues at coordinate 4,730,719 of NZ_LN831039.1, forward strand.
CCGGGAGAGACCTGTAATCCGTAGGCGTACAGCGGGTTTCGGCACAAAGAGGGCGGCCGCACCCGCGGCAGAACGCACGCCGAGACACGCCCGCACCCCTTGCCGATGCAACAAACCCCGTGGTCAGCGACCGCGTGGTTAGTTAGGCGGGCTAGCGCATCCCCCGCCCCGGCACTCCCCGGCGAAATACCGCCCGCGAAACACCTCCGAAACATCAACGGAGCCAGTAGGTCTCATGACCCTATTTGACGACCGCCGCACCTCCCAGGCCCGGAAGCCCGCAATCAAACGGCCCGGATAAAACCGCCGAATATCGGCAATTTATCTCGAAACGATAAATTCAGGCCAGATCGCGGACAATTTCGCAATTTGCTGAAATCGAGCACGCATATTCGGTCACGGTAGATCGTCCGGGGTGTTCACGTTGGTGAGCGCCTTCTGCGGCTCCATCACGAGCCGCTGCGTGTCCACGCGGTCGGCGAGCGCACGCATGCTGCGCTCCCCCGCCCCGACCAGGTCGCCGATCGTCGTCGCCAGGTCGGTGCGGTAGATCCCCGCCAGATAGTGGTCGCGGCCGTCCCACGGCAGCACGATGTCCACGCCCAGCCGCCGTGCGGGGTCGACGAGCGTGTCGATGAGCTCGGCGGACAGGTACGGCATGTCCACCGCACACACGAACGCCAGCTCGCAGCCCGCTTCCGCGGCCGCGCGCAACCCGCGGCCTGCGGCCACCAACGGCCCGACACAGCGCACCTCGTCACGCAGTACCTGCGCGGGCAGGTCAGGGAGCGGCTGGCCCGGGGCGGCGATCACGAACACCGGCGCGCAGCGCTGGGCGACCGCGGCCACCACACGCTCCACCAGCGTCGCGCCGTCGAACACGAGGGTGGCCTTGTCCCGCCCCATACGACGCGAAGCCCCGCCCGCCAGCACTACGGCGGCGAGCGGGGCTGCGCTCAAATCGTCTCGGTCAGTACCTTCAGTCGACAGTCCAAGTGTCTTTACCACGCAGCAAGGATTGCAGAGCGGCGGTGTCGTGGGGCCTGGATTCGATGGCAGTGGCCACCTGCTGACGCGCGGCGTCGTCGTAGGTGGGGCGGCTGACCTTGCGGAAGATGCCCATGACCATGTGGTCCAGGTTCTGCTCGGACAGGCGCGACAGCGCGAATGCGTATGCCGGATCGTCGATCTGGGCGTCGTGCACCACGATGTCGTCGGCCGAGACCTCGGCGGTCTTGGCGATCTCCAGGCCGTAGCCGGACTTGACCACCGCGTACTCGCCGTCGGCGCCGAACGTGATCGGCTCGCCGTGGGTGAGGTTGATCAGGCGCTCCTCGGCGCCTTCCTTGCGCAGCGCATCGAACGAGCCGTCGTTGAAGATGGGGCAATCCTGCATGATCTCCACGAGTGCCGCGCCGCGGTGCTCGGCCGCGCCGCGCAGCACCTCGGACAGGCCCTTGCGGTCGGAGTCCAGCGCGCGGCCCACGAACGTGGCCTCGGCGCCCAGTGCCAGCGACACCGGGTTGAACGGGTAGTCCAGCGAGCCCATCGGCGTCGACTTGGTGATCTTGCCGACCTCGGAGGTCGGTGAGTACTGACCCTTGGTCAGGCCGTAGATCCGGTTGTTGAACAGCAGGATCGTGATGTTGATGTTGCGGCGCAGCGCGTGGATCAGGTGGTTGCCGCCGATCGACAGCGAGTCGCCGTCACCGGTGACGACCCAGACCGACAGGTCGGGACGCGCGAGCGCCAGACCGGTCGCGATGGTCGGCGCGCGGCCGTGGATCGAGTGGAACCCGTAGGTCTCCAGGTAGTACGGGAACCGGCTGGAGCAGCCGATGCCGCTGACGAACGCGATGTTCTCGCGGCGCAGACCCAGCTCCGGCAGGAAGTTGCGGATCGTGTTGAGGATGACGTAGTCACCGCAACCCGGGCACCACCGGACCTCCTGGTCGCTGGTGAAGTCCTTGGCCTTCTGCGGCTGGTCGGTGGTGGGCACCAGGCTCATCTTGGTGAGGCCGGCGTCCGTCAGTCCGAGGTCCGCGCCAGCTAGGTCGGTCATGCGTTCGCTCCCACAGCAGACTCTTCATTTGCCTCGCCCTCGACGGTGGCTGCCGCCAGCCGTGCGAACTTGGCCTTGTCGTTTTCCTTCTCGGCCAGGGTTCCGTCGAGCGCCGCATCGATGATGCCCTCGATCTCGTCGGCCAAGAAAGCCATGCCCTCCACCTTGGTGACCGACTGCACGTCGACCAGGAACCTGCCGCGCAGCAGCAGCGCGAGCTGGCCGAGGTTCATCTCGGGCACGACCACCTTGGGGTAGCGCGCCAGCACCTCGCCGAGGTTGGCCGGGAAAGGATTGAGGTGGCGCAGGTGCGCCTGGGCCACCTTGATGCCCTTGCGGCGTGCGCGACGGCAGGCCTCGCCGATCGGGCCGTAGCTGCTACCCCACCCGAGCATGAGCAGTTCGGCGTCGCCGGTCGGATCGTCGACCTCGAGATCGGGCACCGTGACGCCGGCGATCTTCTCCTGGCGCAGCCGGACCATGAGGTCGTGGTTCTTGGGCTCGTACGAGATGTTGCCCGAACCGTTGGCCGATTCGAGGCCGCCGATGCGGTGCTCGAGGCCCGGCGTGCCGGGGATCGCGAACTGGCGGGCCAGGGTCTCGGGATCGCGCGCATACGGCTGGAACGGCTCGCCCGCCTTGGCGAACGTGTGCTCGATGCGCGGATAGGTCGTGATGTCGGGGATCCGCCACGGCTCGGAGCCGTTGGCCACCGCGCCGTCGGACAGGATGATGACCGGCGTGTGGTAGTTGATGGCGATCCGCGCGGCCTCCACCGCGATGTCGAAGCAGTCCGACGGCGACCGCGGGGCCACAACCGCGACCGGCGACTCGCCGTTGCGCCCGAACAGCGCCTGCAGCAGGTCGGCCTGCTCGGTCTTGGTGGGCAGACCCGTCGACGGGCCGCCGCGCTGGACGTCGATCACGATCAGCGGCAGCTCGGTCATCACCGCGAGGCCGATGGCCTCCGACTTGAGCGAGACGCCGGGGCCCGACGTGCTGGTGACGCCGAGGGCGCCGCCGTACGACGCGCCGATCGCGGCGCCGATACCGGCGATCTCGTCCTCGGCCTGGAAGGTCAGCACGTTGAAGTTCTTGTGCTTGGACAGCTCGTGGAGGATGTCCGAGGCCGGGGTGATCGGGTAGGTGCCCAGCACCACCTGCAGGTCGGAGAGATGCCCGGCCGCGACGATGCCGTAGGCAAGCGCGGTGTTGCCCGAGATCTGGCGGTACTCACCGGCGGGGAGTTTGGCCGGCGACACCTCGTAGGTGGTCGCGAACGCCTCGGTGGTCTCGCCGTAGTTCCAGCCGGCCTTCAGCGCCAGCACGTTGGCCTCGGCGATCTCGGGCTTGCGGGCGAACTTCTCACGGATGAAGGCCTCGCTGGCCTCGAGCTCGCGACCGTACATCCACGACAGCAGCCCGAGCGCGAACATGTTCTTGGCGCGTTGGCCGTCCTTCTTGCTGGCGCCGATCGATTCGACCGCGCCGAGCGTCAGGGTGGTCATCGCGACGGAGTGCACGACGTAGTCGGACAGCTCGTCGGTCTCCAGCGGGTTGGCGTCGTAGCCGACCTTGGCGAGGTTGCGCTTGGTGAACTCGTCGGAGTTGGCGATGATCAGGCCACCGCGCGGCAGATCCGACACATTGGCCTTGAGCGCGGCGGGGTTCATCGCGACGAGCACGTCGGGCCGGTCGCCTGCCGTGAGGATGTCGTAGTCGGCGATCTGGATCTGGAACGACGAGACACCGGGCAGCGTGCCCTGAGGTGCTCGGATCTCGGCCGGATAGTTCGGCTGGGTCGCCAGGTCGTTGCCGAACAGCGCGGCCTCGGAGGTGAACCGGTCACCGGTCAGCTGCATGCCGTCGCCGGAGTCCCCGGCGAAGCGGATGACCACCTTCTCGAGCTTCTGCCGCGGCGCGGCGCCTGTGCCGTTGCCGTTGTCACCCACGGCTCCCGCCTTTCACGCGTTCTTCGGTCGATCGCCCGCGTCACCTGGCACATTGCCGTGTGCGGCCGTGTGCGATTTCTCCCCAGGATCGGACCCACCGAATTTTGATGTCACTACCAGTACCGATTATTGCATTGCTCTTAGGCTCGACCTCACCGCTCGCCCCCGCGACACGCGGGCGCAACATACCGGTATCCCCAGTTCACTGACGTGTTGGAGCCGGGTTCGAGACAAAACTGTGGTTTTCGTCACGGTGCGAGAATGCCATTCTCTAAGAAATCGGGCTACCCATCGGTAGTCACGCGCACACTCGGTGAGCCGTACTTGACACGTGTCGAGTTTATCAGGGGTTATGTGCTGTCAGACGCGGTCGGCGGGTTCGACGTGGACCCGCTTGTCGAGTTCGCGCGCCACGAGGCCGCTGGCCAGCTCGGCGGCCCGTCGCGGATCCGCGCCCGCGGCACGGTGTGCGACGTAACAGGCCGTGAACATGTCCCCGGCTCCGGTGGTCTGGACGCCCAGCACGCGCCATGCGGCGGGCACCCGCACGCGGTCGCCGTCGACGAAGATGTCGCAGCCCTCCGACCCGTAGGTCACCAGGATCTCCGGCACGCCGAGGCGCTGGGCCGTGGCGGCGGTGAACGGACCGTCGGCGACGATGACGGCCTCGTCCTCGGCGAGTTTGAGGATGTCGAGGTGCGTCAGCAGGTCGGCCGGGAAGTGGCGGTCCTCGACGAGCGGCCCCAGGCTGTCCGCCCGCACCAGCCCCTGACCGTCATAGGCGATGCGGTGGCCGCGCTCCACGAGCGCCGCGAGCGTCTCGGCCGGGAAATCGGTGCGCAGCAGCGGCGCGAGATGCACCCACGTCGTCGCCGGATCGGCGGCCTCGACGTCAGCGGGTGACCACACCGGGCCGATCGCCTCCACACCCATGTGCCGGTGGTCGGTGTCGTCGTAGTCGAGCCGGAACGAGCTGGTGACCGCCGACGGCAGAATCTGCACGAGCGGCCCGAACCGCTCCTGCAGGCCGTCGAACAGCGAGTGGTCGCGTTCGGCGCCCATCGCCACGATGCGGCCGACACCGCCCGCGGCCTGCAGCGCGACACCCGCGAACGACGCGCAGCCGCCCGGGCTGGGTGGTGCTCCATTGATGATGTCGATGGCCAGATTGCCCAGCACCGTCACGCCAGGGACTAACTCTCGTGGCATGAACTGGGTCCCTCGGTCGCAATCGATGTCAATACATTCTGACGCCGGCGGATCGTCACATGCGTCGGCCGAAATGGTAGCCGCACATCCTGAACGCCGATCCGGGTGCTCACCCGGACGGCTCACATCGGCAGGTTGTAGGGGGTCACCACCTGGATCGGCGCAGGGCGCACGGGCTCGGCGGGCAACGCCCCGTGCTGCTGCAGGATCAGCCGCATCGCCAGGCGCGCGTCCGCGCGCAGATCGTTGTGCAGCACGGCCGAGATCCGGCCGTCGCGCAGCAGACGGCGGTTGTCGACGTCGAGGTCGTGGGCGATGAAGACCTTGCAATGCCGGCCCAGCCGGTCGAAGGCCGCGACGGTCGCGGTGTTGCCGCCTCCGGGCGAGTAGACGGCGCCCACCGAGGGGTTGCGCTCAAGGGCCTGCAGCACGAGGCGTTCGTTGGTGGCGTCGATGCCGTCGCTGTCGGTGACCTCGACCACCGTGCGGCCGGAGGCACGCAGACCCGACCGGAAACCCACCTCGCGCTCCCCCTCGCCACGGAACACCGTGCGGCTCAGGGTGATCAGCACATCGGCCGGATCGGCGCCCAGCCACTGCTCGATCAGGTAGGCGGCGGTGGCGCCCGCGCCGTGGTTGTCGATCCCCACGTATGCGCAGCGCGCGCTCGTGGGCACGTCGGTGGTGTAGGTCACCACGGGAACCCCCGCGGCCACCAATCGGTCGACGGCCTCCACGACCTCGGGTTCGTCCGCGGCCTTGAGCACCACACCGTGGCTGGACTTGATGCGCGCCAGGGTGTCGACCATCTGCGCGGTCGAACCCGACTCCCACAGATGGAACCGGGCCCTCAGCAGCGCGGGCGCGAACGCGGGCAGCTCGGCCTCGACCGCCGTGCGGAACGCGTCGGAGAACCGCCTCGGGGTCTGCATCACCACGTCGATCAGGAAGCGCCTGCCGTTGAGACGCAGCTGTGCGCGCTGTTTGTCCAGGTCGGCGATCGCCTGCCGGACCTCGGCGCGCGTGTTCTCCCGCACCCCGGGCCGGTTGTTCAGCACACGGTCGACGGTCGCCTCGCTCAGGCCGCACTGCTGCGCGATCTCGCGGACCTTGTACCGGTGCGCCATGCGGTGCCTCCACCCCGATCTTGAGGGATTTTTGATGGATATTTGCCGTTGATTGTGGCACATCGCACAGCAAGACTGTCAGCCATGACCTCATCGCTGGGCTCACCGGTGCGCTCGACGGGAAGCACCCGCCGCGGCGCGTTCATCGACGAATCCGATTGCTCTCTCGACGATTTCCGGGCGGCCGTCGCTCGCACCACCGATGCGGCCGACTACCCCCACGCCACCGAGATCCGCAGCAACGTGCCGGTCTACACCGCCGCGGCGCTCGACGGCACCGACGACGGCAGGCGCCGCGCCGTGCAGACCGAACTGATCGCCGCACTGTCCGACGGCCCCGGCGTGGTGCTGTTCGAGAACGCCTTCGATCCCGCCGTGGTCGATTCCGCCGGCGAGGCGTTCACGGCGCTGATCGAACAGCAGCGCGCGGCAGGCGGTGCCGCGGGTGATCACTTCGGCGCGGCCGGCGCCAACGACCGCGTGTGGAATGCCGCGCAGAAGCTCGCACTGCACAGCCCGCGTGTCTACGCCGAGTACTACGCCAACGACATCCTGGCGCTGGTGTCCCAGGCCTGGCTCGGTCCGCGCTACCAGGTGACCTCTCAGGTCAACGTCGTCAATCCCGGTGGCGCCGCACAGGTTCCGCACCGCGACTACCACCTGGGGTTCGTGACGCCCGGCGCGCTCGCGGCGTACCCGGCCCATATCCACCGGTTGTCACCCGCGCTCACACTGCAGGGCGCGGTGGCGCACTGCGACATGCCGGTCGAGAGCGGCCCGACCATGCTGCTGCCGTACTCGCAGACGTTCGAGGCGGGCTACATCGCGTTCTACCGCCCGGAGTTCATCGAGTTCTTCGCCGAACACCACGTCCAGTTGCCGCTGCGCACCGGGGACGCCGTGTTCTTCAACCCGGCCCTGTTCCACGGTGCCGGGGCCAACACCTCGACCGGCATCCGGCGCATGGCGAACCTGCTGCAGATCTCGTCGCCGTTCGGTCGGGCCATGGAGGCGCTGGACCGCACGGCGATGATCCGCGCGGTCTACCCCGAATTGCTCGCCATGAAGGCCGCGGGCCGCCCCGAGCACGAACTGGCGAACGTCATCAACGCGACCGCAGAGGGCTACGCGTTCCCCACCAACCTCGATCTCGACCAGCCCATCGGGTCGCTCGCGCCGCCCAGTCAGGTCGACACCGTGCTCGAAGCACTCGCCACCCGCCGCACCCCGGCGGAACTCGACACCCTTCTCTCACAACAGGATGAACGGAGAATCCCATGACCACGCTCGGCGTAATCGGGTTGGGCCGCATAGGCGCCTTCCACGTCGACACCCTCAGCAGCCTCGACGGCGTCGACGGCCTCGTGGTGGCCGACGAGCGGCCTGACGCGGTTGCCGCGGTCGCCGCCAAACACGGTGCGAAGCCCGCTGATTCGGTCGAGGAACTGCTCGATTCCGGTGTCGACGGCGTCGTCGTCGCGGCCGCGACCCCCGCCCACGCGGAACTGACACTGGCCGCCGTGCACCGGGGCCTGCCGACGTTCTGCGAGAAGCCGATCGCCGCGACCGCCGCCGAGAGCGCGCGCGTGGCCGAGGCGATCGCGCGCTCGGGGGTGCCCGTCCAGGTCGGCTATCAGCGCCGGTTCGACGCCGCGTTCGCCGCGGCCAAGCGCGAGGTCGACTCCGGATCGCTGGGGGCGCTGCACACCGTGCGCAGCACCACCATGGATCCCGCTCCCCCGTCGATGGACTACATCAAAGGCTCGGGCGGCATCTTCCGCGATTGCGCCGTGCACGATTTCGACGCGCTGCGCTGGATCACCGGGCAGAACGCGGTCGAGGTGTACGCCACCGGCACCGTGCAGGGCGACCCCCGCTTCACCGAGTACGGCGACGTCGACACGGCTGCGGTGGTGGTGCGGTTCGACGGCGGCGCGCTCGGCATCGTCTCGGCGGCCCGCTACAACGCGCGCGGGTACGACTGCCGTCTGGAGGTGCACGGGTTCGACAACTCGATCGTCGCCGGCTGGGATCAGGGCACGCCGCTGCAGAACATGGACCCGCGCAACGACTTTCCCACCGGGCCCTACCACCACTTCTTCATGGACCGGTTCACCGAGGCGTTCCGCAGCGAGCTGGCCGGGTTCGTCGAGGTGGTCAAGGGCAACCCGATCCCCGGAGCCACCGTGGCCGATGCGGTCGAGGTGGCCTGGATGGCCGAGGCGGCCACCGAATCACTGCGCCGAGGCGCACCCGTGCGGATCGAGGAGGTCCGGAACTCATGACCGATCTGAAGATCGCCGGCGCACCGATCTCGTGGGGCGTGTGCGAGGTCCCCGGTTGGGGTCACCAACTGGACCGCGCGCGTGTGCTGTCCGAGATGCGCACCGCGGGCCTGACCGCGACCGAACTGGGGCCCGACGGCTTCCTGCCATCCGACACCGGTGAGCTGACGGCCCTGCTGGGCGCACACGACCTGTCGTGCGTCGGCGGGTTCGTGCCCGTGGTCCTGCACGACGCCGGGCACGACCCGGCCGACGACCTGGCCGGACCGCTGGCGTCGTTACGCGCCGCGAACGCCGGTGTGGTGGTGCTGGCCGCGGCCACCGGCGCCGACGGCTACGACTCCCGACCGACGCTGAGCGAAAGGCAGTGGGCCACGCTGCTGTCCAATCTGGACCGCCTGGCGCGGATCGCCGACGAGGCCGGACTGCTGGCCGTGCTGCACCCGCATGTGGGCACCATGGTGGAGACCCGTGAGGATGTGGACCGAGTGCTCAACGGATCGCAGATCCCGCTGTGCCTGGACACCGGGCACCTGCTGATCGGCGGCACCGACCCGCTCGAACTCGCCAAGGCGGTACCGCACCGCATCAAGCACGCCCACCTCAAGGATGTGAACGCCGCGCTCGCGGCGCGCGTGCGCGCCGGCGAGGTGAGCTACACCGACGCGGTGCGGGCCGGGATCTACACGCCGCTGGGCACCGGGGACATCGACATCTCCGGCATCGTCTCGGTGCTGCGCGACAACGGTTTCGACGGCTGGTTCGTGATGGAGCAGGACACGATCCTCGATACCGAACCCACCGACGAGGGTCCGCTGCGCGACGTCCGCACGAGCGTCGCCTACCTCGGTACGCTGACGGCATGACCGGACTTCGCATCGGGATCCTCGGCGCGTCCCGCATCGCCGAGAAGGCCATCGTGGGACCGGCCGAGGATCTCGGACACCGACTGGTGGCCGTCGCCGCGCGGGACCGGCGCCGCGCCGAGGCGTTCGCCGAGAAGTACGGGGTCCAACGCGTACTGGACTCCTACCGCGATGTGGTCGAGGACCCTGACGTCGACATGGTCTACAACCCGCTGGCCAACGGACTGCATGCGCCGTGGAACCTCGCGGCGATCGCGGCAGGAAAGCCGGTGCTGAGCGAGAAACCGTTCGCGCGCAACGAGTCCGAGGCCGCCACGGTCGCACGGGCGGCCCGCGACGCCGGGGTGCCGGTGCTGGAAGGCTTCCACTACCACTTCCACCCGGTGACGCAGCGCGCGTTCGCCGTTGCCGCAGGCGGCGAGCTGGGCGAGATCACGCGCGTCGAGGTGCGGATGGCGATGCCCTCCCCCGCCGACGACGACCCGCGGTGGTCGCTGGACCTCGCAGGCGGTGCGGTCATGGATCTTGGCTGCTACGGCATTCACGTCATGCGTGCGCTGGGCGCCATGCGCGTCGACGGTCTCGGCGGCGAGCCCAAGGTACTGGGCGCGCGGGCCGAGGAACGCACGCCGGGTGTGGACGCCTGGTGCGAGGTCGACTTCGTCTTCCCCGAGGGCGGCACCGGTGTCAGCACCAATTCGATGGTGGCCGACGACTACTCGTTCACCATCACGATCACCGGTAGCGACGGCGAGGCCGTGGTGCACGACTTCATCCGGCCGAATCTCGACGATCGCCTCACGGTGATGACCGGATCCGGTGTCCGCGTCGAGCATTTGGGCACGCGGCCGTCGTACACCTACCAACTGGAGGCGTTCGCCGCGCACGTGCGCGACGGCGCACCGCTGCCGTTCGGTGTCGACGACGCCGTGACCAACATGGCGTTCGTCGACAAGGCGTACCGGGCGGCGGGGTTGGCGCCGCGATGAGCTTCGATTTGGCGGTGTGCGCCGAGATGGTGTTCACCGATCTCGACATCGTCGAACGCGTGCGCCGTATCTCGGATCTGGGCTTCGCCGTGGAGATCTGGAGCTTCGCCGACAAGGACACCGATGCCCTCGCCGCCACGGGAGCGAAGTTCTCGTCGATGACGGGATACCTGCACGGCGATCTCTACGACCCCGACGGTGCGCGCGAGGTGGTGCGCACCGCCCAGGGGGCCGTGAAAGCCGCTGAGGTGCTTGGTGTTCCGCGACTCGTCGTGCATCCCGGCGAACTGGTGAACGGGCAGGCCGCCCGGCCCCGGCAGCGTGTGACCGGCGACATGTGGCTCGCGGCGCTGCGGGGCCTGGAGGCGCTGGGTGAACTGGGTGCCGACGCCGGTGTGACGTTCTGCCTGGAGAACCTCAACACGATCGTCGACCACCCCGGCGTGCCGCTGGCCCGCGCCAAGGACACGCTGGCCCTCATCGAAGGTGTCGGGCATCCGAACGTCAAGATGATGCTGGACCTCTACCACGCCCAGATCGGTGAGGGGAACCTCGTCGAGCTGGTGCGCCGCGCGGGCCCGGCGATCGGTGAGATCCAGGTGGCCGACGTTCCGGGACGCTGCGAACCCGGCACGGGCGAGATCCACTACCCCGCCATCGCGAAGGCGTTGCGCGACAGCGGATACCGCGGCACCGTGGGGATGGAGGCCTACGCCAGTGGCGACAGCGTCGCGGCGTTGGAGGCGTTCCGGGCAGCCTTCACACTGCCGTAGGGATCAGTAGCGGGCGTCGCCGGCCAGCAGCGCCGGGAACACCGTCGAGGTCTCCCCGTCGACGGTGGTACCCGCGAACTGCAGGGACGCACGCACCTCGCCGTTGACCTCGGCGGGATAGCTCAGCACCGGCGCCGACGCCTCGTCGAGCAGCTTGAGTTGCTCGGAGGTGAGTTCGACGCCGAGCGCCTCCACGTTCGACTCGAGGTGCTCCATGCGCCGCGCGCCGATGATCGGGACGACGGTGCCGGGCCGCGCCCGCAGCCACGCCAACGCCACTGCGGCCGAGCTGGTTTCGAGTTCGTCGGCGATGCCTGCGACCGCCTCGATGACGTCGAAATCCGACTCGGAGGGGCCGCCGCCGACGAAGGCCGCCCTGGCCGAGTCGACGGCTGCGGAGTCGCGCCGGTACTTGCCGGACAGAAACCCGTTCTTCAGCGGACTCCACGGCACCAGCGCGATGCCCTGATCCTGCGCGAACGGGGCCACTTCACTTTCGACCGTGCGGGCCAGCAGCGAGTACTCGACCTGCAGCGCGATCAGCGGCGTCCATCCCCGCAGCATCGCCATGGTCTGCGCCTGTGCGGTGACCCACGCCGGCGTGTTGGAGAAGCCGATGTAGCGCACCGTGCCCGCCCGCACGAGATCGTCGAGGGTGCGCATGGTCTCCTCGATGGGCGTGTTGCGGTCCCAGTTGTGCAACCAGTACACGTCGAGGTAGTCGGTCTGCAGACGGCGCAGCGTGTCGTGCAACTGGTGCAGGATGGACGAGCGGCCCGCCCCGCCGCCGTTGGGGTCGCCGGGGAACATGTTGCCGAAGAACTTCGAGGCCAGCACCACGTGCTGACGGCGGCCCGGGGTGCGGGCGAAGAAGTCTCCGAGGATCTTCTCGGAGTGACCGTTGGTGTAGAAGTTCGCGGTGTCGATGAAGTTGCCGCCGCGGTCGAGGTAGGCCGACAGGATGCGCTCGGAGTTCTCCACCGAGGTTCCGACGGCACCGAAATCCTCTCCGAAAGTCATCGCGCCGAGCGCGAACGGGCTGACCCGAAGGCCTGATCTGCCGAGGGTGACGTACTGGTCGAGAGTCATCGAAGTGCTCCTTCATCAAGGGAATTGGATGACTCCATACAACCCCGCGCGGAGATCGGGCGGTAGCGCGATACTCTCGAACTCTTGCACAATCCTGCTGATTTCTCGACGATCAGGCGGATCGGATGATTGGGTGAGGGCATGCAGACCGAGCGAGAACTGCTGACCGAGATCTGCGAGCGCATCGACAGACATGCGCGCGGCGACATGCACACACGCATCGACGGCCTGCTGCTGTCGAAGGCGGCCGGATCGTCGCGACCCGACTACACGGTGACCGAACCGCTTCTGGTGGTGATGGCCCGGGGCGGCAAGCGCATCATGGTCGGCGACGAGGTCTACGAATACCGCACCGGTGAGATGCTGATCGTCACCGCAAGCCTGCCCGTCACGGGGCACTACCTGGAGACGGACCAGCCGTCGCTGGGCATGGGGCTGGAGTTGCGCCCGGCCGCGCTGGCCGAACTGGCGCTGCGCGCGCCGGCCCGCCCCGCACTGCGCACCGGTTCGGCCGGGTCCGCGATCGCCGTCGGGAACGCCGACGCCGAGATGCTCGATGCCGCAGCGCGACTGCTGCGGCTGCTCGACCGTCCGGATGACGCACCGGTGCTCGCGCCACTGGTCGAGCAGGAAATCCTATGGCGTCTGCTCACCGGGCCGCACGGCGACACAGTGCGCCAGATCGCGCTCGCCGACAGCGCCCTGACCTACATCAACCGCGCGATCACCTGGATGCGGGACAACTATGCGAGCCCCGTGCGGATCGAGGACCTCGCGCGGATGGCGGGCATGAGCACCTCGGTGTTCCACCGCCACTTCCGTGCCGTGACGGCCATGAGCCCCCTGCAGTTCCAGAAGCGGATCCGATTGCAGCAGGCCAGGTCTCTGCTCGTCTCACAACCCGGTGACGTCGCCGCGGTCGCGCACCTCGTCGGCTATGACAGCGCGTCGCAGTTCACCCGCGAGTACCGGCGCATGTTCGGCGCCCCACCCGGACAGGACGCGGCCCGGCTGCGCGCGGCACACGCCGCCGAGCCCGCGCTCCTGCCCTGAAAACGCCACGAGCGTGGGCCCTGTGCACGCTTCTGCGGGAATTTCCGTGCACAGGACCCACGCTCGGCGGGTGTCTACTTGCGGCCCAATTCGTGGCTCAGCGCCTCGAGTTCGTTGCCGCCTGCCATCTCCTGTGTGAGGGTCTCCAGCGAGATCTCGTCGTAGGTGCAGTCCAGCTTCTGCCGCCCACGGTTGAGCAGGATGAAATGGTCACCGACCATGTACGCGTGGTGCGGGTTGTGCGTGATGAAGATGACGCCGAACCCCTGCTCCTTGGCAGCGGTGATGTACCGCAGCACCATTCCCGACTGCTTGACGCCGAGTGCGGCCGTCGGCTCGTCGAGGATCAGCACGCGCGCACCGAAGAAGATGGCCCGCGCGATCGCCACGCACTGACGCTGACCACCCGAGAGCGACCCGATGGGCGCGTCGACGTCGGGCAGGTCGATGCCCATCTTCTGCAGTTCCGAGATGGTGGTCGCACGCATGCCGTTGATGTCGAGTGACCTCAGGATGTTCTTCTTGCGCAGTTCGTTGCCCAGGAAGAAGTTGCGCCACACCGGCATCAGCGACACCACGGCGAGGTCCTGGTACACCGTGGCGATGCCTGCGTTCAACGCGTCCTTGGGGGATTCGAACACCGTGGGCTTGCCGTCGATGAGCACCTCGCCCTCGGTCGGCTTGTGCAGGCCCGCGATGATCTTGATCAGCGTCGACTTGCCCGCGCCGTTGTCACCCAGCACGCACGTGACCTCGCCCGCGCCCACGCGCAGGTTGATGTCCTTGAGCGCGATGATGTTCCCGTAGCTCTTGCCGACGCCTTTGAACTCGACCAGTGGCACGGCACCACCCGACGGGGTCTCGGCGATCGGGGCCTCAGCGGTCGTACTCATCTACTCACCTCTTCGCCGCGTAGTTGCGCACGACGTTGTTGGCGACGACCGCGAACAACAACATCGCACCCAGGAAGAACTTGAACCAGTCGGGGTTCCAACCGGCGTACACGATGCCCTGGTTGGTCATGCCGAAGATCAGCGCGCCGATCAGCGTGCCGATCGCGGTGCCGTACCCACCGGTGAGCAGGCAGCCGCCGATCACCGCGGCGATGATGTAGAAGAACTCGTTGCCGACGCCCTGACCGGACTGGATCGTGTTGAACGAGAACAGCAGATGCATGCCGACGAACCAGGCGCAGAACCCGACGACCATGAACAGGCCGATCTTGACCTTGGTCACCGGGACACCGACCGCGCGGGCGCTGTCCTGGTTGCCGCCGACGGCGAAGATCCAGTTGCCGATGCGGGTCTTGAACAGCACGTAGGTGGCGATGAGGGTGAACAGGATCCACCACAGCACCGTGATTCTCACGTCGATCGGTCCGACCTTGATCACCGATGCGAAAACCGTCCGGCCCGAATCGAAGCCCTGCATGTCGGACACGCTGGGCGTGGCGACCTGACCCGACAGCAGCTTGGTGACCGCCAGGTTGATGCCTGCGAGCATGAAGAACGTGCCGAGCGTGATGAGGAACGACGGGATCTTGGTCCGCATCACCAGGAAGCCGTTGAAGAACCCGACGGCCAGCGACAGCACGAGCGCCAGCGCGGCGCCCACCCACAGGTTCAGGTGCAGGTTGTAGGCCAGCATCGAGGCCGCCAGCGAACTGGTGGTGACCGCGACGCCGGCGGACAGGTCGAACTCGCCGCCGATCATCAAAAGGCCCACGCCGACGGCCATGATGCCGATGGTCGAACTCGCGTACAGCACCGTGGCCATCGACTCCGGCGAGCGGAACGGCGGCGCGACGATGAGGAACAGGATGAAGATGGCGATGGCACCCACCGCAGCGCCCATTTCGGGGCGGATGATCAGGCGCTGCAGCTTGTTCTGTTCCTTGACGCGTTCGTCGTGAACGACCTTGTGCGACTCAAGGTCCAGATCTGCCTGGGTACTCATGGCTAGCGCGTCCCGTTCTTGGCGTACTCGGCGACCGCGTCGATGTTCGACTTGTCGATGAACGACGGGCCGGTCAGGGTCGGCTGGTTACCGCCGATCACGTTGCCGTTGTTGAGGTAGAGCCACAGCGAGTCGACCGCGAGGTAACCCTGCAGGAACGGCTGCTGGTCGACGGCCCACTGCACGTCGCCGTTCTGGATGGCGTCCACGAGCGCGGCATTGGTGTCGAACGTCGCGATCTTGGCCTGGCTGCCCGCGTTCTTGGCCGACTGCACGGCGGTGAGCGCGAACGGCGCGCCCAGGGTCAGAATCGTGTCGATCGCGGGATCCTGCTGCAGCTTGGCGGTGATGGTCGACTCGACCGACGGCATGTCCTTGCCGTTGACGTTGAGCACCTCACTGGCCGGGAACGTGTTCTTCACGCCGGCACAACGAGCTTCGAGGTCGACGTGGCCCTGCTCCTGGATGACGCAGATGACCTTCTTGGCGCCCTCGGCGGCCAGGCGCTTGCCCGCCTCCTGTCCGGCGATGTAGCCGTCCTGGCCGAAGTACTCCTTGACGCCCATGCCCTGCCAGGCATCCAGACCCGCGTTGAACGCCACCACCGGGATGCCCTTGTCGGTCGCGTTCTGCACGGCAGGCTTCATCGCGTCGGGCTTGGCGAGCGTGACAGCGATGCCGTCGACGCCACTGTCCACCGCGCTCTGCACGTGGTTGGCCTGGTTGGGCGCCTCCGGATCCGACGAGTACCGCAGTTCGATGTTGTCCTTCTTCGCGGCGGCCTCGGCGCCCTTGCGCACGAGATCCCAGAAGGAGTCACCCGGAACCTCGTGGGTGATCATCGCGACGGTGAACCGCGGGGTGTCGGCGGTGCCCGCACCCATGTCACCCCCGCCGCTGCTGTCCGGCTTGCCCCCGGTGCTGGAGCACGCGCTGGCGCCCAGCATGAGTACGCCTACCCCGGCAGCCGCCACGAGCCGACTCAACCTCATTGTTTCTCCTCGCTTCGACGTCACCGCGGCGCTGGGATCATGCCAGAGGGGCCAGCGACACGGCCTCGCTGTCGATGTAATACCGCTCACATCGGAAAGTCAATACTTTGTTATGACATTAGGACTGCAGGTCAAAGTTTGCCCAGCATGGCGGCGCACATGACGACCAACGCCGTCCGACCCCAGCGCGATTCACGGATCACTCTGGGCTGCAGTATTTTTGAACGTAAAGATCCGGACTACCGGTCGACGAGGGTGGTGTCGAAGTAGTAGCGCGACGCACGGTAGGCGTGGCTCCCGTACTCCACGATTCGCCCGGAATCGTCGAACGCGGTCCGCTCCATCACCAGCAGCGGCGCCTTGGGCTTCTCGTCCAGCAGGCGCGCCTCCTCACGGTCGGCGGCCTTGGCGCCGATGCGCTGGCGCGCCAACCGGATGTGCACGCCGCGTGCCCGCAGCGACTGGTAGAGCCCGGATCTCGCCAGCTCGTCCTCGTCGGGGGCCAGCGCGGCGGGCAGATAGTTGGTCATGAGTGCGAGCGGTTGCCCGTTCGACGAACGCAGCCTGCGCATGTAGGCGATCTCGCTGCCCGGTTCGATGCTCAACCGCTCGGCGATGTCGGCCTGCGCGGGTCTGCGCGTGTACTCGAGGACCTCGGTGGCCGGCTCCTGGCCGGCACGCGCGAGATCGTCGTAGAGGCTGGTGAGTTCGACCGGCCGGTGCACGGGGGTCTGCACCACCTGGGTGCCGACCCCGCGCTTGCGCACCAGCAATCCCTTGTCGACCAGTTCCTGGATGGCGCGCCGCGTGGTCGGCCGGGACAGGTTGAGCCGGCTCGCGAGCGCGAGTTCGTTCTCGAACCGGTCCCCAGGCTTGAGTTGTCCATCGAGGATGGCCTTTTCGAACACCTGGGCCACCTGGAAATACAGGGGCACGGGGCTCGAACGGTCAAGTTCGACAGACAGCGTCGGGGTCACTCTCGCTCCGATCCTCGAGGCTCGTTCCGGCGGATCCACCGATGGTGAGTTCATAGCGTACCTGCAAATGACTGGAAGTAAGAATGTCAGAACAAAGTCTTGACAGACGAACGTGGCGGGGAGCACAGTCGAAGCGATGCCCGGCGCGTGTACTCCGCCCGGGCTCGCAGGCGCACACCCCGATCTGGAGTCAATCGTGACGAACTCTCCCACACCGCAACTCGATGTCCTCGCGATCGGCCGCTGCGGCGTCGACGTGTACCCGCTGCAGATCGGGGTCGGGCTCGAAGAAGTGGAATCCTTCGGCAAATTCCTCGGCGGCAGCGCCGCCAACGTCACCGTCGCGGCCGCACGACTGGGCAACAGCGCCGGACTCATCTCGGGCGTCGGGGACGACCCGTTCGGACGCTACGTGCGCAACGAACTCGCCAGGCTGGGCGTCGACAACCGCTTCGTCGCCACCTACGGCGAGTACCCGACGCCCGTGACGTTCTGCGAGATCTTCCCGCCGGACAACTTCCCGCTGTACTTCTACCGCAAGCCCTCGGCGCCCGATCTGCAGATCCGCGCCGAGCAGATCGACGCCGACGCGGTGCGCGACGCGCGGCTGTACTGGTCGACGGTCACCGGGCTGTGCGAGGAACCCAGCCGCAGCGCACATTTCGCGGCATGGGAGGCGCGGCAGCGGGCCCCGCTGACCGTCCTGGACCTCGACTACCGGCCCATGTTCTGGGAGTCTCCCGCCGCGGCCACCGAGGTGGTGCAGCGCGCGCTGCAGCACGTGACCATCGCCGTCGGCAACCGCGAGGAGTGCGAGATCGCCGTCGGCGAGACCAACCCGCACCGGGCCGCCGAGGCACTGCTCGACCTCGGTGTGGAACTGGCGATCGTCAAGCAGGGGCCGCGCGGCGTGCTGGGCAAGACCCGGCACAGCTCGGTCACCGTGCCGCCCAACGAGGTCGACGTCGTCAACGGCCTGGGGGCCGGAGACGCCTTCGGGGGCAGCCTGACCCACGGGCTGCTGCACGACTGGCCGCTGGAGAAGACGCTGCGCTACGCCAACGCCGCAGGCGCCATCGTCGCCTCGCGCCTGGAATGCTCCACCGCGATGCCCACGGCGGCCGAGGTCGCCGCGCTCGCCGAACAAACCGCCTCGGAGGCTGTCAATGTCTAGACCCGCTGTCTGCTCCGGCCACAGCGCCATCACCGACCTCAGGGCATCCGAACCCGGCATGATCGCCGCGGCGTGGCAGCGCCGCACCACCCGGCCGACCGTCCGCGGCGACGGCAGGCTCATGATCGTCGCGGCCGACCATCCCGCGCGCGGCGCACTGGCCGTCGGATCGCGGCCCACCGCGATGAACAGCCGCACCGACCTGCTCGACCGCCTGTGCACCGCGCTGGCCGATCCCGGCGTCGACGGTGTGCTGGCCACCGCCGACATCCTCGACGACCTCCTGCTGCTCGGCGCGCTGGAAGACAAGGTGGTGTTCTCGTCGTTCAACCGCGGCGGGCTCTCCGGTTCGGTCTTCGAGATGGACGACCGCATGACAGGCGCCACCGCGGCGTCGACCGCCGCCGCCCGGATGAACGGCGGAAAGATGTTGTGCCGCATCGACCTCGACGATCCCGGAACGGTCGCGACGCTGGCGTCGTGCGCCCAGGCCGTCGACGCGCTGGCGTCTCACGGCCTGGTCGCCATGCTGGAGCCGTTCCTGTCGCGCCGGGTCGACGGCAAGGTCCGCAACGACCTGACCCCGGACGCCGTGATCAAGTCGGTCCACATCAGCCAGGCGCTGGGTTCGACGTCGGCCTACACGTGGCTCAAGCTGCCGGTCGTCGACGAGATGGAGCGCGTGATGGACGCGACGACCATGCCGACACTGCTGCTCGGCGGCGACCCGACAGATCCCGACGAGGCGTTCGCGTCCTGGGAGAAAGCCCTGGCGCTGCCCTCGGTACGCGGTCTCATCGCGGGCCGCAGCCTCCTGTACCCGGCCGACGACGACGTGCGCTCGGCCATCTCGACCGCAGTGAAGTTGGTGCACTGACATGCATTCGAAGCTGTACATCCCGGCCCGCAGTGCAGCGGCGCCGTACACCGTCGACATCACCCCGGAATCCGCGGGCTGGGCCGAATCCTCGCTGCAGGTCGTCGACCTCGGCGACTCCGGTTCGGTGTCGCGGTCCACGGGCGACACCGAGGTGATGATCCTGCCGCTGGCCGGCGGCGCCCAGATCGAATGCGCCGGTGAGACCTTCGAGCTCGCCGGCCGCGCATCGGTTTTCCACGGCCCGGCCGACATGGTCTATCTGGGCATCGGTCAGGACTACACCATCACCGGTCACGGCCGCATCGCGATCTGCGGCGCACGCGCGACACGCAGTTTCCCGAACCGGCGGCGCGCCGCATCGGAGGTTCCCGTGGAGTTGCGCGGCGCGGGCAACTGCAGCCGCCAGGTGCACAACTTCGGCACCGCGACCACGTTCGAGGCCGACTCGCTGATCGCGTGCGAGGTCATCACACCGGGCGGCAACTGGTCCAGCTACCCGGCCCACAAGCACGACGAGAACACCGAGGTCGAAACGCAGCTGGAGGAGATCTACTACTTCGAGATCGACGACAGCCCGGCCGGCACACCGGGTTTCGGGTACCACCGGGTGTACGGCACACCGGAGCGGCCGATCGAGGTGCTCGAGGAGGTGCGCTCCGGTGACGTGGTGCTGGTGCCGCACGGATACCACGGACCGTCGATCGCGGCTCCCGGACACCACATGTACTACCTCAACGTGATGGCAGGCTCCGGTCCCGACCGTGCCTGGCTGATCTGCGACGACCCGAACCACACCTGGCTGCGCGGCAGCTGGGAACACCAGGAAGTAGACCCCCGGCTGCCGTTCGGCACCGCATCACGCGAAGGAGCCTGAACCCGTGGTATCCACCGCACCCAAGTCGGCCGAGAAACTGGTCGACACCGAGGACACCGTCCGACTCACCGTGGCGCAGGCCACCGTCCGCTTCCTGGCCAACCAGTACGTGGAGCGCGACGGGCAACGGAACAAGTTCTTCGCAGGCTGCTTCGGCATCTTCGGTCACGGCAACGTCGCAGGCCTGGGCCAGGCACTGCTCGAGGACGAGGTCGCGGCCGCGGAGGCCGGCCGCGAACCGGGACTGAAGTACGTGCTGAGCCGCAACGAGCAGGCCATGGTGCACAGCGCCGTCGCCTACGCCCGGCAGCAGGACCGTCTGCAGGCGTGGGCCGTGACCGCGAGCATCGGCCCCGGTTCCACCAACATGCTCACCGGCGCCGCGCTCGCCACGATCAACCGGCTACCCGTATTGCTGCTTCCCGCAGACACGTTCGCGACGCGGGTGAGCTCCCCGGTGCTGCAGGAGCTGGAACTGCCGTCGTCGGGCGACGTGACGGTCAACGACGCGTTCAAGCCGCTGTCCCGCTTCTTCGACCGGGTGTGGCGGCCCGAGCAGTTGCCCGCCGCGCTGCTGGGTGCCATGCGCGTGCTCACCGACCCGGTGGAGACCGGCACCGCGACCATCGCCATCCCGCAGGACGTGCAGGCCGAGGCGCACGACTGGCCGGTGTCGCTGTTCACCGAGCGCACCTGGCACGTGGCCCGCCCGGTGCCCGAGCGTTCGGTGATCGCACGGGCCGCCGAGATCATCGCATCGGCCCGCAAGCCGCTGATCATCGCAGGCGGTGGCGTGCACTACTCCGGCGCCGAAGAGGTTCTGGCAGCGCTGGCGTCCGCCACGGGCATCCCGGTGTCGGAGACCCAGGCGGGCAAGGGATCACTGCGTTACGACCATCCACAATCGGTCGGCGCGGTCGGCTCGACCGGCACCACCGCGGCCAACGCGCTCGCGTCGGAGGCCGACGTGGTGATCGGGATCGGGACGCGCTACAGCGATTTCACGTCGGCGTCGCGCACCGCGTTCAACAACCCCGACGTGCGGTTCGTCAACGTCAACGTGGCGTCGTTCGACGCGGTCAAACAGGGCGGCCTCAGTGTCGTCGCCGACGCGCGCGAGGCCATCGAGGCACTGACCGCTGCGCTGCAGGACTATTCCGTGAGCGACGAATACCGCACCCGCACAGCCGAACTCGCGGCCGAGTGGGAGGACACCGTGTCCGCCGCGTATGCGGTCGACGACGCCGCTCCGCTGAACCAGAACCAGGTGATCGGCCTGGTGAACACGCTGTCGGAGCCGCGCGACGTCGTGGTGTGCGCGGCCGGTTCGATGCCGGGTGACCTGCACAAGATGTGGCGGACCCGCGACCGCAAGGGTTACCACGTCGAGTACGGGTACTCCTGCATGGGCTACGAGATCGCCGGTGGCATCGGCGTGCGCATGGCCTCCCCCGACCGCGACGTGTTCGTGATGGTCGGCGACGGCTCGTACCTGATGATGGCGACCGAACTCGTCACGGCCGTGCAGGAGGGCGTCAAGATCATCCCGGTCATCGTGCAGAACCACGGGTTCGCGTCCATCGGCGGCCTCTCGGAGTCGGTGGGTTCGCAGCGGTTCGGTACGGCGTACCGCTACCGCACCGGCGACGGCCGCCTCGACGGCGACAGGCTCCCGGTGGATCTGGCGGCCAACGCGGCGAGCCTCGGCGCCGACGTCATCCGCGTGACCACCGCGGCAGAGTTCACCGACGCCGTCAAGGTGGCCAAGGCCGCCGAACGGACCACCGTCATCCACGTCGAGACCGATCCGTTGATCTACGCACCCGACAGCCACTCGTGGTGGGACGTCCCGGTGTCGCAGGTCTCGGCACTGGAGTCCACCCGTGCCGCCTACGAGCGGTACGCGGAGTGGAAAAAGGTGCAACGTCCCCTGATCAACCCTTCGGATAGCTGAGGACCGCCGGTGAGCAGAATTCTCGTCGGTTCGGCACCCGACTCCTGGGGCGTGTGGTTTCCCGACGATCCACAGCAGACGCCCTACACCCGCTTCCTCGACGAAGTTGCCTCAGCGGGCTACCGGTGGATCGAGCTGGGCCCCTACGGGTACCTGCCGACCGATCCGGACAAGCTCGCGGACGAACTGGCCCAGCGTGACCTGTCGCTCTCGGCGGGAACGGTTTTCGAGCACCTGTACCAGTCCGCGACCCGCGGGGACGACGCCTGGAACTCGGTGTGGACCCAGATCGAGGACGTCGCCAGGCTGACCGCCGCGGTGGGCGGCAAGCACGTCGTCGTCATCCCGGAGATGTGGCGCGACCCCGCGACCGGTGCGGTGCTCGAAGACCGCAACCTCACCGCCGAGCAGTGGCGCCAGAAGACCCAGGGCATGAACGAACTGGGCAGGGCCATGTTCGAGAAGTACGGCGTGCGTGCGCAATACCACCCGCACGCCGACAGCCATGTGGACACCGAGGAGAACGTCTACCGGTTCCTCGACGGCACCGACGGCGAGTTCGTCAATCTGTGTCTTGACACCGGCCACATCAGCTACTGCGGCGGCGACAACATCGCGATCATCCGGCACGCTCCCGAGCGCATCGGCTACCTGCACCTCAAGCAGGTCGACCCCGAGGTCCGCGCCAAGGTCGAGGCCGAGGACCTGCCGTTCGGGGAAGCCGTCAAGCTCGGCGCGATGACCGAACCGCCGCGCGGTATCCCCGACATGCCACCGTTGCTCGCCGAGATCGAAAAGCTCGGTGTCGACGTGTTCGCGATCGTCGAGCAGGACATGTATCCGTGTGACCCCGACTCACCGCTGCCCATCGCGCAGCGCACGCGTTCCTACCTCGGATCCTGCGGGGTGCCCGCGGTCCGGTTCACCTAGCCGAAACCAGTCCAGGAGTGGAGATGTCAGATCTTCGTGTCGCAGTGCTCGGCGTCGGCGTCATGGGCGCCGACCACGTCGAGCGGCTGTCCACCCGCATCGCCGGCGTGAAGGTCGCCGTGGTCAACGACTTCATCGAGGCCCGCGCCGAGGAGGTCGCGGCCGGTGTGCCCGGATGCCGCGTGGTGTCAGATCCGTTGGAGGCCATCGCGGATCCCGATGTCGACGCGGTGGTGCTGGCAACGCCGGGACCGACGCACGACAAGCAGTTGCTGGCGTGCCTGGAACACCGCAAGCCCGTGCTGTGTGAGAAACCGCTGACCACCGACGTGGATTCGGCGCTCGATGTGGTGCGCCGCGAGGCCGAACTGGGTGTCCGGTTGATCCAGGTCGGCTTCATGCGCCGGTTCGATCCCGAGTACGCCGAACTGAAGACGCTGATCGGCGCGGGCGAGTTCGGCCAACCGCTGGTGCTGCACTGCGTGCACCGCAACGCGGCCGTGCCGCCCAGTTTCGACAGCACGATGATCGTCAAGGACTCGCTGGTGCACGAGGTCGACGTCACCCGGTTCCTGTTCGACGAGGAGATCGCGTCGGTCCACATCCTGCGTCCCACACCGAATCCCGGTGCACCCGAGGGGATCCGGGATCCCCAGATCGCGATCATGAAGACACCCTCGGGCAAGCATGTCGACGTCGAACTGTTCGTCACCACCGGTGTGGGCTACGAGGTACGCACCGAACTGGTGGCCGAAAAAGGCACCGCCATGATCGGTCTGGAGGTCGGCCTGATCCGCAAGGGCGTGTCCGGCACGTGGGGCGGCGCGATCGCACCCGATTTCCGGGTACGTTTCGGCACGGCCTACGACATCGAGTTCCAGCGATGGGTGGCCGCGGTGCGCCACGGCATCGCCACCGGTTCGGACGATTACACCGACGGCCCGACGGCCTGGGACGGCTACGCCGCGGCGGCGGTGTGCGCCGCGGGTGTGGAATCGCTCGCCAGTGGCCGACCGGTCGAGGTGAAGATGGTCGAGCGCGCGTCGATCAAGGGGGCGTGAGGTGAAGGTCGCACTGGATCCCACGCCGTTCCACCACGATCACGGGTTGCTCGACCTGCCACAGGTGGTGGCCGATTGCGGCTACGAGTACCTGCAACTAACGCCGCATCGCGACTTCATCCCGTTCTTCAACCATCCGCGCGCCGACGACGCCCTGGTGACCGCGTTCGGCAAGGCCTGCGCTGACGCGGGGGTCGGCATCGCCTCGGTACTGCCGGTGCTGCGCTGGTCCAGCCCCGACCCGGACGCTCGTGAAGCTGCGGTGCGCAACTGGAAACGCGTCATCCAGATCACCGTCGACCTCGGTGTCAACGTGATCAACACCGAGTTCTCCGGGCGCCCGGAGAAGGCCGAGGAGTCCGAGCGGGCGTTCTTCCGGTCCATGGAGGAACTGCTGCCGATCTTCGAACGCGAAGGCATCGACGTGCGCATCGACCCGCACCCCGACGACTTCGTCGAGGACGGTATGGAGGCGCTGCGCATCATCCGCGGAATCAACTCCCCCAACGTCGGCATGGTGTACGTGGCGTGTCACACCTTCCACATGGGCGCCAACATGTCCGAGATCATCCGCGCCGCGGGAGACCGGCTCCGTCTGGTGCACGTCGCCGACACCATGGACCACCGCCGCTCCCACGGGCTGCGCTACATCACCAACCCGCCGGGCAGCCCCGCGAGGGTGCACCAGCACCTCAAGATCGGCGACGGCGACATCGACTGGGACGAGTTCTTCTCCGGCCTCGCCGAGATCGGCTTCTACGACCGCCCCGACACCGTCATGGTGTCCTCGGTGTTCGCCGAGGACGAGACCGCCCACGAGGTGTCCCGCTACCAGTTGAAGACCATGAGCGAGTACGTCACCAAGTACCAGAACTGATTTCACGACCGCAGGTCGGCCCACATGCGGTCGATGCGTGTGCTCAGGTCGATGCCCTCGGCCACCTCGGCCAGTGCCGCGGCCACGATGGACGCCGGTGCCCGGTCCAGCACGATGAGCCCGATCGCCGGGCTCGGAC
Source organism: Mycolicibacterium smegmatis (assembly GCF_001457595.1). Lineage (GTDB taxonomy): Bacteria > Actinomycetota > Actinomycetes > Mycobacteriales > Mycobacteriaceae > Mycobacterium > Mycobacterium smegmatis. The sequence goes on from NZ_LN831039.1 coordinate 4,755,938, forward strand.
CGTGCTGCACCATGGGCCGCGCCGCGAACCCTTCGGGGATCCCGAGTTGCGGCAGCCACGCGGTGGACGCGATCGTCGCGCGCTTCGACGAGATCAGGTGCGCATACAGCGCGTCCACCGAATCGGCCTCGACCACCGGGCGGTACTGCGCGCCCTCGGCGGCCATGTTGGCGTCCAGGATGCGCCGGTTGCGCATGGCGGTGGTCAGCATGCACAACGGGCGGCCCGCCGCGTCGGACCAGCTCACCGGGGACTCACCCATCAGCGGATCGTCGCCGGGTGCGACCAGGACGTACTGCTCGCGGTACAACTCGACCGACCGGGTGCCGGGCGGGGTCTCCTCGTCGAGGTAGGTCAGTCCGCCGTCGATCTCGAAATCCGCGAGCCGGCGCGCGATCTCACGCGACGAGAGCGCCTCGATGCGCACCGAGGCGGCCGGGTTGCGGCGCAGGAACTCGTCGGTCACGAACGGGCTGGCGGGCACCGCTGTCGGGATCGCCCCGATGCGGGCGGTGGCCGTCAACCGTCCCTGCATCCGCTCGATGTCGGCGAGCATCTCGTCGCGCTCGGCGACGATGCGCTGCGCCCATGTCACAACACGACGGCCCTCCTCGGTGAAACCCTCGAATCGTTGTCCGCGCTGCACGATCGTGATGCCCAGATCGCGCTCGAGCCGGCGGATCGCCACCGACAGCGTCGGCTGACTCACGTGGCACCGCGCGGCGGCACGGCCGAAGTGCCGCTCGGAGGCGAGCGCGAGCAGATAGTCGAGGTGTTGTAACATCACATCGCTTGCCATGGCGCCTTCCGAAGTTCGTCGCTGTTTGATAGACAACGTCTATCACTGCATGTGATAAGCCAAATACGAACTCTGCCTCATCGACTGCCGGTGGACATCGCGCGCGGCTAGATTGGGCTTCATGACCCGCGCCAGTGACGTCCGAGATTTTGACGCCGATTACGACGATCACGATGTGATCACCTCCGGCCCCAAGCACGAGGCGGCCGGCGTGAAGGCCGTGATGGTTTCGATGCAGCGGGGACTCACCCAGATGGGACCGGTGCGCACCACCGCGGCGCTGACCCGCCTGAACCAGCGTCACGGCTTCGACTGCCCGGGTTGTGCGTGGCCCGAGGAACACGGCGGCCGCAAGCTCGCCGAGTTCTGCGAGAACGGGGCCAAGGCCGTTGCCGAGGAAGCCACCAAGCGCAGGGTCACGCCGGAGTTCTTCGCGCGCCACAGCGTCGCCGAACTGCAGAACAAGCCCGAGTACTGGCTGTCGCAGCAGGGCAGGCTCACCCATCCCATGGTGCTGCACGAGGGCGATACGCACTACCGGCCGATCGCGTGGGATGACGCCTACCGGTTGATCGCCGACGAACTGAACGCACTCGACTCCCCCGACGAGGCCTGCTTCTACACCTCCGGGCGCACCAGCAACGAGGCCGCGTTCCTCTACCAGCTCCTGGTGCGCAGCTACGGCACCAACAACCTGCCCGACTGCTCCAACATGTGCCATGAGTCCTCGGGTACGGCGCTGACGGAGTCGATCGGCATCGGCAAGGGTTCGGTGACCGTCGACGACCTGATCCACGCGGACGTCATCGTGATCGCGGGGCAGAACCCCGGCACCAACCACCCGCGCATGCTGTCCATCCTGGAGAAAGCTAAAGCCAACGGCGCCAAGGTCATTGCGATCAACCCGCTGCCCGAGGCCGGGCTGATCCGGTTCAAGGACCCGCAGAAGGTCCACGGCGTCGTCGGCCACGGTGTCCCCATCGCCGATGAGTTCGTGCAGATCCGCATCGGCGGCGACATGGCGCTGTTCGCCGGTCTGGGCAAGCTGCTGCTCGAGGCCGAGGACAAGGCGCCCGGCACCGTCGTCGACCACGAGTTCGTCGCGGCACACTGCGCGGGTTTCGACGAGTACGCCGCGCAGACCCGCGCGGTGGATCTGGACACCGTCGTCGAGGCCAGCGGCATCGACCGCACGCAGTTGCAGCGCGTCGCCGACATGCTGATCGGCTCCGAGCGCACCGTGCTGTGCTGGGCGATGGGTCTGACGCAGCAGCACCACGCCGTGGCCACGATCGGTGAGGCCACCAACCTGCTGCTCATGCGCGGCATGATCGGCAAGCCCGGCGCGGGTGTGTGCCCGGTGCGCGGGCACTCGAACGTGCAGGGCGACCGCACCATGGGCATCTGGGAGAAGGCGCCCGACGCCTTCCTCGACGCCCTCGACGCGCATTTCGGCATCACCAGCCCGCGCAAGCACGGCTACGATGCCGTCGACTCGATCCGCGCGATGCGCGACGGCAAGGCCAAGGTGTTCATGGCCATGGGCGGCAACTTCGTCTCGGCCAGCCCCGACACCGAGGTCACCGAGGCCGCCCTTCGCAGCTGCAATCTCACCGTGCAGGTCTCGACCAAGCTGAACCGCAGCCACTTCGTGCCGGGCCGCAAGGCGCTGATCCTGCCGACGCTGGGCCGCACCGACCGCGACATCGTCGACGGGCGCAAACAGCTGGTGTCGGTTGAGGATTCGATGTCGATGGTGCATCTGTCCCGCGGCAGCCTCAAGCCGCCGAGCGCCGAGCTGCGCAGCGAGGTGGCCATCGTGTGCCAGCTCGCGCGCACCCTGCTGGGCCCCGACCACCCCGTGCCGTGGGAGACGTTCGCCTCCGACTACGACACCATCCGCGACGCGATCGCCGCGGTGGTCCCCGGCTGCACGGACTACAACACCCGGGTGCGCAGGCCCGACGGCTTCCAGCTGCCGCACCCGCCGCGGGACTCACGCGAATTCCCCACCCACACAGGCAAAGCGAACTTCTCGGTCTACCCGCTGGAATGGGTTCCGGTGCCCGAGGGACGGCTGGTGCTGCAGACCCTGCGCAGCCACGACCAGTACAACACCACCATCTACGGCCTCGACGACCGCTACCGCGGCGTGAAGGGCGGCAGGCGCGTGGTGTTCGTCAACCCCACCGACATCGCCCGCCTCGGACTCAAGCCCGACGACCGGGTGGACCTGATCTCGGAGTTCGAAGGCCAGGAACGGTGGGCCAAGGACTTCCTGGTGGTGCCGTACTCGACGCCCGAGGGCAACGCCGCGGCCTACTACCCCGAGACCAATCCGCTGGTGCCGCTTGACCATACGGCCAAGAAGTCCAACACGCCGGTGTCCAAGGCCGTCGTCGTCAGGCTGCAGCGCCGCGAGGGAAGCGCGTCGTAATGGGCCGCGTGACCGCGCGGCGCCGCGCCCACCACGTGACCCTGGACCGGTCGGAGGCCCGCCCCGAGACACTCGTCGTCGAAGAGCCCCTGGAGATCCGGGTCAACGGCACGCCCATCACGGTCACCATGCGCACCCCCGGCTCCGATATCGAACTGGCACAAGGGTTCCTGCTCACCGAGGGCGTGATCCGCAGGCGCGACGACCTTCTCGCGGTGCGGTACTGCCGCGGCGCCACCGAGGACGGGGTCAACACCTACAACGTGCTGGACGTGACGCTGGCGCCCGATGTCCCGGCACCCGACGTGGACGTCACCCGCAACTTCTACACCACCTCGTCGTGCGGGGTGTGCGGCAAGGCCTCGCTGGAGGCCGTCCGCCTGATCAGCAAGCACTGTCCGGGCGACGATCCGGCCACCATCACCGCCGAGACGCTCGCGTCGATGCCCACGCAGTTGCGGCGTGCCCAGAAGGTGTTCAACAGCACCGGCGGCCTACACGGCGCCGCGCTGTTCGACGCCGACAGGAACATGCTGGTGGTCCGTGAGGACATCGGCAGGCACAACGCGGTGGACAAGGTGATCGGCTGGGCCGTCGAGCAGGAGCGGGTCCCGTTGTCCGGCACCGTGCTGCTGGTGAGCGGCCGCGCGTCGTTCGAACTCACCCAGAAGGCCGTCATGGCCGGCATCCCCGTGCTGGCCGCGGTGTCGGCACCATCGTCGCTCGCGGTGGACCTCGCGAGCCAGTCGGGGCTGACGCTCGTGGCGTTCCTGCGTGGCGAGTCGATGAACGTCTACACCCGTCCCGATCGTGTCATGAACTGAGCGGCTGACCTGAGAACAGGTCAGGCGGCGCTTCTACCTGCAATCTCCACCTGATCTCCACGAAACCTCCAAGCCCGCGAGGCCCGTGATCGGCGACGATCGATTCTCGTCGCACTTTGCAGATCACGGGAGCTCGTATGGCGGACATTCTCATCGCGTCACATTCACCGATCGGCCACATCGGGCCGCTGCTGAACGTCGCGTACGGACTTGTCGGCCGCGGCGACCGGGTGACCGTGCTGACCTCGGCCCAGCACACCGACGCGATCCGGGCGAGCGGAGCCGTCCCCGTGGCCCTGCCCGACGCAGGCGACCCCGACGCGGACCGCCTCGACATCGAGAATCCGAAGAGGGCCAGGACGTCGGGCATCGCCCGGATCAACGTCGACATCGTCGCATTCTTCGTCGCTCCCATGGCCCATCAGGCCGACGCACTGGCGAAACTGTTGGCCCAACACCGGTTCGACGCCGTCATCGCCGACTACGGCTTCTTCGGCATCCTGCCGTTCCTGCTGGGCAACCGCGCCGACCGGCCGCCGTTCCTCACCTACTCGACGACACCGCTCATGCTCAGCAGCCGTGACACCGCTCCCGCCGGCCTCGGGCTCCCGCCGCCCCGCCACGCCGTCGAGCGACTACGCAACCGCGCGCTGGAGACCCTGACGCACAAGGTGCTGCTGCGTGCGTCCCAGCGCGCCGTGCAGGAGCAACTGCACCGCATGAACTGCCGCCCCTTGCCCGTGTTCCTGTTCGACGGAGCCGTGCTGAGCGAGCGGGTGATCGCGCCCACGGTGCCGCAATTCGACTACCACCGAAGCGATCTGCCGAAGAACGTGCGCTACGTCGGTGCGGTGCACCCGATGCCCAACCAGGGCTTCCGCCGTCCGATGTGGTGGCGACTGCTCGACGGTGACCGCCCCGTCGTCCACGTCACGCAGGGCACCGTCGACAACACCGATCTGACCCGGCTGCTCGAACCGACCCTCGAGGCCCTCGCCGACGAGGACTTCGTCGTCATCGCCAGCACCGGCGGACGCGATCTCGACGTGCTGCGCACGCCGGTCCCGGCCAACACCTATGTGGCCAAATACATCCCGCATGATCTGCTGATGCCCAAGGTCGACGTGCTGGTGACCAACGGCGGTTACGGCACGGTGCAGCGGGCCCTGTCGTGCGGTGTGCCGCTCGTGGTGGCGGGCAAGACCGAGGACAAGCCCGAGGTGGCCGCGCGCGTCGCGTGGTCCGGCGCGGGCATCGACCTGCGCACCGGGACCCCCACGCCCGCGGCGATCCGCGATGCCGTGCGCGAGGTCCTCACCGACAAGCGGTATCTGTCCCGCGCCCGCACACTCGAAGCGGCCTTCGCGCAACGCGACGGCGTGGCCGAGATCATCGCGCTGGTCGACGAGGTGATCGCCGAGCGCCGCGCCGAGGTCGGCGGTGAGCTCGCCTGCGAAGTCACTCACGAGCAGCGGTAGGGAGAACAAGGAACAAAAAGAAGAAGCCCCCGGGATATGGAGTCCCGGGGGCTTCTTCGAGTCTGGCTTACGCGCTCTTGTCGCGGCGCTCGCTGCGAGAAGGCTTGCGCGGCACGATCGTCGGCAGGACGTTGTCCTGGACGGTCTCCTTGGTGACCACCACCTTGGCGACGTCGTCGCGGCTCGGGATGTCGTACATCACCGGCAGCAGGACCTCTTCCATGATGGCGCGCAGGCCGCGGGCACCCGTGCCGCGGTGGATGGCCTGATCGGCGATCGCCTCGAGGGCCTCTTCGGTGAACTCCAGTTCCACGCCGTCCATCTCGAACAACCGCACGTACTGCTTGACCAGCGCGTTCTTGGGCTCGGAGAGGATCTTGACCAGGGAGGCCTTGTCCAGGTTGGTCACCGACGCCACGACGGGCAGACGTCCGATGAACTCGGGGATCAGACCGAACTTGATCAGATCCTCGGGCATGACCTCGGCGAAGTGGTCCTGCGTGTCGATCTCGGCCTTCGACCGCACCTCGGCACCGAAGCCGAGGCCGCGCTTGCCGACGCGGTCGGAGACGATCTTCTCCAGGCCCGCGAAGGCGCCCGCGACGATGAACAACACGTTGGTGGTGTCGATCTGGATGAACTCCTGGTGCGGATGCTTGCGCCCGCCCTGCGGTGGCACCGACGCCTGCGTACCCTCCAGGATCTTCAGCAGCGCCTGCTGCACACCCTCACCCGACACGTCGCGCGTGATCGACGGGTTCTCGCTCTTGCGGGCGATCTTGTCGACCTCGTCGATGTAGATGATGCCGGTCTCGGCGCGCTTGACGTCGTAATCGGCGGCCTGGATGAGCTTGAGGAGGATGTTCTCGACGTCCTCACCGACGTAGCCGGCCTCGGTCAACGCGGTGGCGTCGGCGATGGCGAACGGCACGTTGAGCATCTTGGCCAGCGTCTGCGCCAGGTAGGTCTTGCCGCAGCCCGTGGGCCCGAGCATCAGGATGTTGGACTTGGTCAGCTCGACCGGTTCGGACCGCGAGTCGCGGGACTTCTCCCCCGCCTGGATCCGCTTGTAGTGGTTGTAGACCGCAACGGCCAGCGTCCGCTTGGCGGAGTCCTGACCGATGACGTAACCCTCGAGGAACTCGCGGATCTCCGCGGGTTTGGGCAACTCGTCGAGCTTGACGTCGTCAGCGTCGGCGAGTTCCTCCTCGATGATCTCGTTGCACAGGTCGATGCACTCATCGCAGATATAGACGCCCGGCCCCGCGATGAGCTTCTTGACCTGCTTCTGGCTCTTCCCACAGAACGAGCACTTCAGCAGGTCACCACCGTCTCCAATGCGCGCCATGTGGGGGGGTCCTACTTCCTGTTCGCAGTCAGTCTTTACGCCGCTTCGTGGGTCTCCCCGGGCGTATGCCCGACGCTACCCGTTGTTTCCGGTGCGATGCGACCTTAAAGCCGAATCGCGCGGATGGTATTTGTCCGTGCTGGAGAACATATCGCTCTCGGCGGCTCGCCACGTGTCGGCGCGCTGTCCGTGTCTTGGGTGTGTCGTCCCGGAGAGGCAACCGAAACCCCGCCGACACCGTGGTGTTTGCCGTTCTCCACGATACCGTGCGCCCCTCGCACGCCCGTCACCGATTTGAGGCAAACGCCTCATGTGCTGCGCCGATGACCCGAGCAGCCTTGACCGCATGAAGAAAACAAGCGCGAGCATGTACGCGCTGGGGCACGGCCTGATCGAGCCCCGATAGACGAAACGGGTCCCCGGCATCGGCCGGGGACCCGTTGTCGTGTCAGAGATTTACGACGTCTGCGCAGACAGCTTGCGGTACTGCAGCACGGTGTCGATGATCCCGTACTCCTTGGCCTCTTCGGCCGTCAGGATCTTGTCGCGGTCGGTGTCCTTGCGGATCTGCGCCGGATCCTTGCCGGTGTGGCGGGCCAGCGTGGTCTCCATCAGCGTGCGCATGCGCTCGATCTCCGCGGCCTGGATCTCCAGATCGGAGAACTGGCCCTGGATGACACCCGAGAGCGCGGGCTGGTGGATCAGCACGCGCGCGTTCGGCAGCGCCAGACGCTTGCCGGGCGTGCCCGCCGCCAGCAGCACGGCCGCGGCCGACGCGGCCTGGCCGAGGCACACCGTCTGGATGTCGGCGCGCACGTACTGCATGGTGTCGTAGATCGCCATCAGCGACGTGAACGAGCCACCGGGCGAGTTGATGTACATCGTGATGTCGCGGTCGGGATCCAGCGACTCCAGCACCAGCAACTGGGCCATGATGTCGTTGGCCGACGCGTCGTCCACCTGCACGCCGAGGAAGATGATGCGCTCCTCGAACAGCTTGTTGTACGGGTTGGACTCCTTGACACCGAAGCTCGAGTGCTCGATGAAGGACGGCAGGATGTAGCGGGCCTGCGGCTGCAGCCGGGCGTCCAGTGACGGATGAATGTTGCTCATTTGTCTAGTCCTGCTCCCGGTCCTTCGCCGTTGACTGAGGCGCTGGTGATGATGTGATCGACGAACCCGTACTCCAGCGCTTCCTGTGCGGTGAACCAGCGGTCGCGGTCCGAATCGGCCTCGATGCGCTCGATGGGCTGCCCGGTGAATTCGGCGTTGAGCCGGAACATCTCCTTCTTGATGACCGCGAACTGCTCGGCCTGGATGGCGATGTCGGCCGCGCTGCCGGTCACGCCGCCGAGCGGCTGGTGCATCAGGATGCGCGCATGGGGCAGGGCGTAGCGCTTGCCCTTGGTGCCCGCGGCGAGCAGGAACTCACCCATCGAGGCGGCCATGCCCATGGCGTAGGTGGCGATGTCGCACGGCGCGAGCACCATGGTGTCGTAGATCGCCATCCCCGCGCTGATCGAGCCGCCGGGCGAGTTGATGTACAGGTGGATGTCCTTGGTCGGATCTTCCGCCGACAGCAACAGGATCTGTGCGCAGAGCCGGTTGGCGATGTCGTCGTCCACTTGGGAACCGAGGAAGATGATCCGCTCGGCGAGCAGCCGCTCGTACACCGAGTCGACAAGGTTCAGCCCCTGCCCGGTGCCACGCATGTCAGTCACGACTGGATACCTGCTTTCTACTACGTCTTGGTACACGCACTGGTACTGACGACACTAACCAACCTGACGCGCGACGCACTCCCGTACGGGGGCGCGTTCGCTCACAGCGTCACTTGTCGGTGTCGTCGGCGTCCTCGGCGGCTTCGCCTTCGGCGGCGTCGGTCGACTCCTCGGCGCTGTCCTCGGCGGCCTGCTCACCCGAAGGACCGAAGAACTCCGTGGTGTCGATCACGTTGCCGTCGGTGTCGGTGACCGTCGCGGCGTGCACGACCGCGGCGATGGTCAGGCCACGGCGGACGTCGGCGAACATGGCGGGCAGCTGGTTGTTCTGCTGCAGGATTTGGATCAGCTGCTGCGGCTCCAGGCCGTACTGACGCGACATCAGCACGAGGCGCTCGGTGAGGTCGTTCTGGCTGACCTGGATCTCGAGCTTGTCGGCCACGGCGTCCATGAGCAGCTGGGTCTTGACGGCCTTCTCGGCCTCGGTGCGGGTTTCGGCGTCGAACTCCTCGCGGCTGCTGCCCTGCTCGGCGAGCTGCTCGGCGAACTTCTCCTCGTCGTGGTCGAGGCCGTGGATCGCGTTGTGCACCACCTCGTCGATCTGCGCCTGCACGATCTTCTCCGGCAGCGGCACCTCGGTGTGCTCCAGCAGCGCCTCGATGGCCTTGTCGCGGATCTGCTCGGCCTGCTGCACGCTCTTGAGGCGGCGGACCTGGTCGACGAGGCTGTTCCTCAGCTCCTCGATGGTGTCGTATTCGCTTGCCAGCTGGGCGAATTCGTCGTCGGGCTCGGGCAGCTCGCGCTCCTTGACCGACTTGACGGTCACGGTCACCTCGGCGTCCTGGCCGGCGTACTCACCGGCGACCAGCTTGGTGGTGAACGTCTTGGACTCGTCGGCCTTCAGACCGATGATGGCCTCGTCGAGACCGTCGATGAGCTGGCCGGAACCGACCTCGTGCGACAGACCCTCGGTGGCGGCCTCCGGCACCTCGTTGCCGTCGACGGTGGCCGACAGGTCGATCGAGACGAAGTCACCTTCCTGCACACCGCGCTCGACACCCTTGAGGGTGCCGAAGCGTGCGCGCAGCGACTGCAGCTCGGCGTCGACCTCTTCGTCGGTGACCTCGATCGGGTCGACGGTGATCTTCAGCGACTCGAGCTCGGGCAGCGTGATCTCGGGACGGATGTCGACCTCGGCGGTGAAGACGAGCTCTTCGTTGTCTTCGAGCTTGGTGATCTCGATCTCGGGCTGGCCGAGCGGCTTGAGATCCGAGGTCGAGACGGCCTCGCTGTAGCGGCTGGGCAGCGCGTCGTTGACCACCTGCTCCAGCACGGCGCCGCGGCCGATGCGGGCCTCCAGCAGCTTGCGCGGCGCCTTGCCGGGACGGAACCCGGGCAGCCGGACCTGCTTGGCCAGCTCCTTGAACGCGCGGTCGAAGTCGGGCTCAAGCTCGGTGAAGGGCACCTCCACGTTGATGCGAACCCGGGTGGGGCTCAACTGCTCGACTGTGCTCTTCACCTTGTGCTCCTTGATGTCTTTCTCGATGTCCGTGTCGTACGGGTGGGCGAGTCGGGGTGACAGGATTTGAACCTGCGGCCTTCCGCTCCCAAAGCGGATGCGCTACCAAGCTGCGCTACACCCCGTGGTGGTCCATCCGCAGGCCGAGAACCGCGAAAGGGCCACGCGAGATACTACGTGCTCGCGACACGAGACCCTTAATTGGATTTGGTTTCAGCTCCCCGGTACAGTGCTGGTGCTGACATGCGGGCGTAGCTCAATGGTAGAGCCCTAGTCTTCCAAACTAGCTACGCGGGTTCGATTCCCGTCGCCCGCTCGGTAGGGACCGCCACGTGCGGTCCCTTTTTCGTTGCCGAGTGCTCAACTGCCCCCGCGATTTCTGCACCAAGGTCGTGGTTCGTCGCAGATCACGACCGTGGTGCAGAAATCGGCGCACCAGCCCTGGGCACGCAGATGCTTAGATCTCTGCTGGGACGAGGTCGAGCTGAGGGGGCGCGATGAACCAACCACATCCCGGCAACCAGTGGCAGCATGTGCCTTCCCAAGTTCAATACGGCCAGCCGTATCCGCCTGGCTACTACCCGCCGCCTCCCCCACCACCGAAGAAGCGCAAGACCTGGCTCTGGGTCTTGGTCGCGCTCGTCGCGGTCGTCGTGATGGTGGCCGGCGGCGTGGTCGCGTACTCCGTGCTCGGTGACGCCACCAACACCTCGGACGAACCCGCAGCGGCCGACTCCACCGTCATGCCCGTAACGCTGACGATGGAAGTCACCGGCACGGGATCTTCCGCGTTGGTCGCGTACTCCGACGGACTCGCCCCACCTGGTGACTACGCCGAGGTGGCGTTGCCCTGGACATACGAGGGCACTGGTGTGCCAGAAACTGCGTTTTACCTCATGGTGAAGCCCACCGCGGCAGGCGACACCGTGACGTGCAAAGTGACGTTCCAAGGGACGATCCTGGCCGACCAGAGTACGACCGACGATCGCAGGCTGACGTGCAGCGGACTGGTGCCCGGAGCGCGATGAACCAGCCATATCCCGGCCAACCCGGCAACCAGTGGCAGCATCTGCCGCCCCAGGCCTATTACGGCCAGCCTTACCCGCAGGGCTATTACCCGCCGCCTCCCCCACCACCCAAGAAGAACAAGACCGGGCTGTGGGTGCTGCTCGCACTCCTGGCCGTCATCGTCGTGGTGGCCGGCGGCGTGGTCGCCTTCAAGCTCTATGTGAACCGCGACTGGACCGCGACCTTCGAGGTCACCGGCACCGGCACGACCGCGACGGTCCGTTACTCGGGGGCCGACAGAGAAACCGTCCGGAAAGACGTCGATCTGCCGTGGACGCAGGACATCACCTTCAGCGGCAAGGTAAAGGCTTTTGTGCTGGAAGTGTTCCCCTTAGCCGAGGACGAGTCGGTGTCATGTTCGGTCACCGTGAACGGCGAGGTCGTCGTGGAGAAGACGCGTGCGCCGGGCGAGAAAGTTCTATGCCTGGGCGTCAACCCGGACGCGGGTCGATTCGGCTGAGGACACGACACCGTCGGATGTCGACCCTGTAACGATCCGATTCCGCGTGGATATTCACCCAGCGGACGGCCCTAACATCGGCCGGAATGGCTAGTCCGCACCTTGGACGCCGAATGCGCCCAGGAGGATCGTTGACAGGTCAGCAGCTCGCGATACCGATCTCGGGCACATGCGCGCCCGGATTCGAGAACGTCCGCACGGCATTCGAGCAGAACTTCGCCGAGCACGGCGAGGTCGGCGCGGCCGTTGCTGTCTGGGTCGAGGGCGACCTCGTCGTCAACCTGTGGGGCGGGCACGCCGACGCGGCGCGCACCCGCCCGTGGCGTGAGGACACCCTGGCGAGCGTCTACTCGGGCTCGAAGGGCCTGGCGTCGACGTGTATCCATCTGCTCGCCGACCGCGGCGAGATCGACCTCGACGCGCCCGTCGCGCAGTACTGGCCCGAGTTCGCGCAGGCCGGCAAGCAGGACATCACGGTCGCGTCCGTGCTTGCGCACCGCTCCGGGACGATCGGCCCGCGCGAACCGATGGACTGGCGCGACGTGACCGAATGGGACGCGGTGTGCGCCCGCATCGCCGAAGCCGAGCCGTGGTGGGAACCGGGCACCGCGCAGGGGTACCAGGTGGTGACGTTCGGGTTCATCCTCGGTGAGCTGGTGCGGCGCGTCACGGGCCGCACGCTGGGCCAGTACCTGCGCACCGAGATCGCCGAGCCGCTGGGCGCCGACGTCCACATCGGGCTGCCGCCCCACGAGCATCACCGGTGCGCGGAGATGGTGAACAAGCCGACCGTGCGTGGGGTACTCGCCGATTTCGGGCTGCCCCGGCCGAGATCGCTCGACGACCATCCGATGGCGGGGTTCGCGGTGTCGATGGACTTCGTGCCCGACGACGAACTCGGCGTCCACGACATCGGCGCATGGCGCGCGGCGGAATTCCCGAGCACCAACGGGCACGTGTCCGCGCTGGGCATGGCGACGTTCTACAACGCGCTGGCCCAGGAGAAACTGCTGAGCCGCGAGCTCATGGAGCGGGCCCGGATCTCGCAGGGCGGTTTCGACACCGATCTGGTGCTCGGCCCGCGCGTGGCCGACCACGGCTGGGGCCTGGGCTACATGCTCAACCAGCGCGGTGTGGCGGGGCCGAACCGGCGCACGTTCGGCCACGGCGGCTCGGGCGGATCGTTCGCGTTCGTCGACCTGGAGTACCGCATCGGCTACGCGTACGTGATGAATCACTTCGACGCGACGAAGTGCAACGCCGATCCGCGAACGGTCGCGCTGTCCAACCAGGTTTACTCAGCTCTCGGCGTAATCTGACGCCTGCTCGCACCCCGAGAATCGCGCTTTCCTGTGGGTAGGCTGGGCGCATGAACGGCGTCCTGCTGCTACTCATCGTCCTTGTCATCGGAGCGATCGCGTTCGCGGTCTACAGCTCGTCTCAGGCGACGGGGCGGCGCGCCGCGGAGTCACTGGCCGACGCCAAGGCCGACGCACGTCGCGTCATCGAGCGCCTCGGCGGCCAGGTGCTCAACCTCAGCGGCACCGACGACGCCTCCAAGCAGGCACTCGCCGACGCGTCCGAGCGCTACACGGCGGCGGCATCGCAGATCGATCAGGCGACGACGGTGAAACAAGCCGCGCTGGCCAAGGAAAGCGCCATCGAGGGTCTGTACTACGTACGCGCCGCGCGCACCGCGATGGGCATGGATCCCGGCCCCGAACTGGAAACGCTCGCGGGTCAGAAGTCCGCCGGTGCGGTCACCGAGGACCGCCGCATCAACTTCGAGGGCCGCGAGATCGAGGCCTCCCCGGCCCCGTCGCCGCGTACCCCCAACTACTACCCCGGCGGCCGCGTCGCAGGCCGCCCGGTGCCGGCAGGCTGGTACTCCGAGCCGTGGTGGAAGCCCGCGCTGGTCGCCGGCGCGTGGGGCCTCGGGTCGGTGCTGCTGTTCGACGCCCTGTTCTCCGGCATGCACGGCGTCGACTACGGCGCCCAGGGCTTCGAGGCCGGTTACGGTGACGGCTACGCCGATGGCCTGGCCGCCGGCCAAGACGGTGGCTTCGATGGCGGGGCCGACGCCGGCGGCGACTGGGGCGGCGACACCGCGGGCGACTGGGGCGGCATGGACACCGGCGGCGGCTGGGGCGATTTCGGCGGCGACTTCGGCGACTTCGGCGGGTTCTGACCCGCCTGAAGAGGTCCGCTCAGAGGCGGCTCTCCAGACGGGCCGTGACGCCGGCCTCCTGTAGGTCCAGACGTTCCAGCATGGCCCGCACGGCCTCGTCCTCGATGTGGCCCGCGTCCCGCTGGTCGATGAGCGCGGCGCGCTGCGCGGCGAGCACTTCCCGGTACAGCGTCGTGAAGGCCGCGGCCCGCTTGATCGGCGCCTCGGGGTCGGGCATCTCGTCGACGTCCTGGGTGTGCCGGGCGATCCTGATGTAGATCTCTTCCACCAGGGCCGGGTTGAGGTTCGCGGGCGGGTTCGCCTGGAATTCGACCAGGATCTTCTCGGCAGCGTCGTGTGCGACGCGTTCGGCCTTGACCTCCTCGGCGCGGTCCGCCTCGTGGTCGTCGTTGAAGCGCGAGATGTGCAGCTTGCGGATCAGCCACGGCAGCGTGGACCCCTGAAGCAGCAGCGTGCCGACGGCGACCACGAACGCGATCGCCTGGATGGTGGCGCGTTCGGGGAACGGTTCACCCGACTCGGTGTACGCGGGGATCGCGGCGGCGGCCGCCAGCGTCACCACGCCGCGCATGCCGGTCCAGGACAGCACGACGTTCTCCTGCCAGCTCAACGTGCGGCGGTCGACCATGGTGCGCCAGTTGGCCCTGCGTTTCTTCTTGCGCTGCTTGCGGACGGCCGCGCCGAGCGAACTGCGGCTTCCGTCCGGGGCCGGGACGCTGAGCTTCTTCTCGACGTGTCTGGACAGCTTGTTGCGGCCGAAGATCGCGAACACCGAAAGCGGCCGGATCACCAGCACGATCAACAGCACCACGGCTGAGGCGGTGATCACCTCGGTGAGGGACTCGTGCGCCTCGTTGAGATGTTCGAGGACGAACCGCAGGTGCAGGCCGATGTAGGCGAACACGAACGCCTCCAGCAGCACGTCCACCGAGTTCCACACGTAGCGTTCCTGCAGGCGGGTCTGGTAGCCCGCACCGAGGTTGCCGTTGCCGACCACGAATCCCGCGACCACGACCGCCAGCACGCCGGACGCGTGCAGTTCCTCGGCGGTGATGAACGCCGCGAACGGCACCACGAGTCCCTGGACTGTTTCGAGTCCGGGATTGGCCAGGCGCTTGCGGATCCACAGCGTGACGTAGCCGAGCACCGCGCCGACGAGCGGGCCGACAGTGGCGCTGTAGCCGAACAGCAGGAGCGGGTTCTCGATGAAGATGTGGCCACCGGCGACCTGGGTGACCGCGATGGAGAACAGCGTCAGCGCGGCCGCGTCGTTGATGAGGCTCTCACCGGTCAGGATCGCCATCATGCGTTTCGGCAGACCGAGCTTGCGGCCCACCGCCACGGCTGTGACGGCGTCCGGAGGCGCCACGATCGCGCCGAGCACCAACGCGGTCCCGAACGTCAACGGCACGATCACCAGCCAGCTCGACACCGCCGCGACCGCGAACGCCGATACCACGACCAATCCCACGCCCAGGCCGAGGATCGGGCGGATGTGTCGCAAAAACGTCGGGAACGAGAAGTTCAGTGCCGCGGAGTACAGCAGCGGCGGCAGGACGACGGACAGCAGGATGTGCGAATCGAGTTCGGGAGGTTCGAAATCGGGGAGGAAAGATACCGCGCTGCCGACCACCACGATCATCAGTGCGGGTTCGAATCCGCGGTGGTGAGCGATGGCTGTGACCAGGATGGCGCCGACGACGACAAGTAACAACTCCACCCGCAAATTGTGCCGTGCGAACGACCGTCTCGCCCAATCAGGACTGACAGGTGGGGCACCAGAACAGGTTTCGCCCTCCGAGTTCCGCGGTTCGTACGGGTGTACCACATATGCGGCACGGCTCGCCCGCCCTGCGGTAGACGTAGGTGCGTGGCCGCCCGGTCCGGTAGGACGGGGCGCCGTGGTCGTGTTCGGGCCGGACGACGACGATCTTGCCGCGTCGCACACCGACCTTCATGAGCGCGACGAGATCGGTCCACATCGCGTCGAATTCGGCCGCGTCGAGTTGCGTGCCCGGCAGGTAGGGGTCGATGCCGTGGCGGAACAGCAGTTCGCTGCGGTACACGTTGCCGACCCCGGCCATGACCGTCTGGTCCATCAGCAGCGCGCCGATCGGTCTGCGTGACTTGGTGATCCGCTTCCAGGCCAGGGACGCGTCGGCGTCGGGGCGCAGCGGGTCCGGGCCGAGTTTGGCGATGACGTCGACGATCTCGGGTTCGGTGATCAGCTCGCATACGGTCGGCCCGCGCAGATCGGTGCCGTACTGAGCGCCGATGATGCGCATGCGGACCTGGCCCACCGGCAGCGGCAGCGCGAGCTCGGCGGGCACCGGCCACTCGGTGAACGCGCCGTACAGACCCAGGTGGATGTGCACCACGCGGCCACCGTCGTAGTGGTGGAACAGATGCTTGCCCCATGCACTCGCCCGTTTGAAGATGTGACCGCTGACCGCCGCGGCGCCGTCGGCGAACCGGCCCTGCGGACTCGAGACGACGACGGCGGTCCGACCGAACCGACGTTGGTGCAACCGGGCCAGCCGGTGCAGGGTGTGCCCCTCAGGCACCGAAGACGCTCGCGGTCAGGCCGGCGCGCCCGGAACCGCGGGTGCGACGTGCGTGCGTTCGTACTCGGCGAGGATGTCGATGCGGCGCTGGTGCCGCTCGGCCTCCGACCACGGGGTGGTCAGGAACGCGTCGACGATCGCGAGCGCCTCCTCGGTGGTGTGCATCCGGCCACCGATGCCGACCACGTTCGCGTTGTTGTGCTCGCGCGCCAGTTTCGCGGTTTCGACGCTCCAGGCCAGCGCGGCGCGTGCACCGGGCACCTTGTTCGCGGCGATCTGCTCACCGTTGCCCGAACCGCCGAGCACGATACCGAGGCTGCCCGGATCGGCGACGGTCTTCTCCGCCGCGGCGATGCAGAACGCCGGGTAGTCGTCGTCGGCGTCGTACTCGTAAGCCCCGCAGTCGATAGGCTCGTGGCCGTTCTTCTCCAGGTGGGCGATGATCGTTTTCTTGAACTCGAAACCGGCGTGATCGGCACCGACGTAGACGCGCATGCGGCTAACCCTAACGTGTCAGCACTCCGTGACCACGATGCCGGCCTGCAGCAGGTCCAGCAGCCGCTGCGTCTGCTCGACCGAGCCGCTTGCGATGCAGATTCCCAGCAGGCTCGACACCACATCGTCGGCGCGGACGGCGGCGCGGAGGGCACCGGCGGCGGCGCACGCATCGACCAGGAGGCCGACGGCCGCGACGATCCGCTCGCGGGTCTCGTTGCGGTCGATCGAACCGGACTCGAGGACCACGAGTAACGACTCGGCCATCCCACGCTTCGCCCCGACGAACGCGGCGTAACGATCCATCCAGCGGCGCAGTGCCAGGGCGGGCGGGTGCGTGTCGAGCAACTCGGCGGCGCAACCGCACACCTCCGCCAACTCCGCCCGGTACACGGCCTCGACAAGCGCCTCACGCGTGGGGAAATGGCGGTAGAGCGTGCCGATACCCACGCCCGCGGCGCGCGCGATCGCTTCGAGCGACACCGGCGCGGCGGTGGTCTCGGCGGCCCCGAATGCGGTCGCCGCCGCATCCAGCAGGCGTTCACGGTTGCGTCTGACGTCGGCCCGCTCAGCCATCGCGGAGGCACCTCCGGTTTGTTACGTTGGTAAAGCGGAGGGTCCTCCGCATTTCGGAGTATGGCACGAGGAGAATTTCTGTGACCACTGAGAGCCCCGGCAGTCCTGGCATTCCCGGTGGGTCCGGCACGATCGGGACACAGCCGGTGGCCCGTGTGGGCTACGGCGCGATGGCACTCGGACCTCGCGTGCCCATCGACGACGCCGTGGTGCTGCTGCGCCGCGCCGTCGAACTGGGCGTCAACCACATCGACACCGCGTCGTTCTACGACGACGGCGAGGTGAACCGCCGGATACGCCGGGCACTGGCCCCGTATCCCGACGATCTGGTGATCGTCAGCAAGGTCGGCGCGCGACCGGCCACCGGACCGGTGCCGCTCGCTCTCGCGCAGCGGCCCGCCGAACTACGAACTGCCGTCGAACGCGATCTCGCCGAGTTGGGCGTCGACCGGATCGCGGTGGCCAACCTGCGCCGCGCGGACATCGGCCCGGGCCTGATCGCCGAGGGCGACCAGGTGGTCGATCTCGACGATCAGCTTGCCGAGATGATCGCGCTGCGCGACGAGGGCAAGATCGCCGCGATCGGCATGAGCAACATCGATCTGGACACCGCGCGGCGGGCCGCCCCCGCAGGCATCGTGTGCATCCAGAACGCGTACAACCTGCTGGACCGGACAAGCGAGGAGCTCCTCGGATTCGCGCGGCAGCAGAACATCGCGTTCGTGCCCTATTTCCCGCTGGGCTCGGCGTTTCCCGGCTTCCCCAAGGTTTCCGACAACCCGGTGGTGCGCACGATCGCCGCCGAGTCGGGTGTCACGCCCGCCCAGATCGGCCTCGCCTGGCTGTTGGCCCATGCGCCGAACATCCTGCTCATCGCCGGAACGGCGTCGGTCGATCACCTGGAGCAGAACGTGCGCGCCGGTGACATCACGTTAAGCGACAAGGCGATCGCGGCCCTCGACGCCGTGCCCGGCGAGCGGTCACCCCACGGTGATGGCGTCGAGGCGTTCCTTGATGAAAGCTGACGAGATGACCGGTTCGAGCCCCGCGGTGCGGCCGACGGGCGGCTGCAGCGGCGTCACCACCGCGTCGTGGTTGGCCTCGTAGAAGTAGATCAACGACACCAGGTCCTCTTCGGGGGCGTCCGGCTGCGGGGGCAGCACGCGGTGGCGTCCCGACGGCCACCGGCGCCCGCTCCAGTACTCCAGCAGGTCACCGATATTGACGGTCAGCGCGCCGGGCTCCCACGGCGCGTCCTCCCAGCCCTCGGCCTCGGAGTAGACCTGAAGTCCACCTGCTCCGGGCTCGCGGTCGAGTACCGTGACCGTTCCGAAGTCGGTGTGCGGACCGATGCGGAACTGGCCTGGCTCGGGCTCCCCCACGGCGGTCAACGGTGGGTAGTGGTTGATGTTCATCGTCCACGTCGGTCGATCTGCCAGCGCCACAAAGGGATTCGCCGGGAGCCCGAGGGCGTGGGAGAACAGGTCCAACAAATCGTCGGAGAGTTTCCGCATCGCGGCGGTGTATTCGGCCACCAACGGCTGCAGCGCGGGCACTTCGATGGGCCAGACGTTGGGCGCGTACCAGATCCGGTCCACCTCGGCATCGCCGGTCGCGGTGTCCGACCCCAGGCTGAAGCTCTCTTTCAGGTCGGGTGGTGTCTCGGTGCCTTCGGCGTACCCGTTGGCCTCGGCACCCGGCCCGATCCAGCCGCGACCGCCGACGGGCACCGAGTACCGCCGCTTCGTCGCGTCCGGCAGGGCGAAGAAGTCGCGGCTCGCGGCGCGGACACGCGCGGCGAGGGCGGGGTCGACGTTGTGGCCGGTGACGACGATGAATCCCGCGCGCTGCAGGCCGGCGTCGACCTCGGCGGCCACCGCGTCGGCCTCGGCGCCGCCGGCATACCACCGTGAAAGATCAACTGTGGCAATGGCACTCACTCGCCGATGTCCTCCGCCCACAGATCCGGTTTCGCCGCGATGAAATCCTGCATCATCTTCACGCACCGCTGGTCATCCAGCAACGTGACAGCGACGCCGTGCTCGGCCAGCCACTCGTGACCGCCGGAGAATGTGCGTGCCTCACCGATGAGAAGGGCACCGATGTTGAACTGACGGACCAGGCCGCTGCAGTACCAGCACGGTGACAGCGTCGTCACCATGATGGTGTCGCGGTAGCCGCGTTGCCGGCCTGCGGCACGGAAGGCATCCGTCTCCGCGTGCACCGATGGGTCCCCCTGCTGCACCCGCCGGTTGCGCCCGCGGCCCAACAGCTCACCGTCGGCGCTGAACAGGGCGGCGCCGATCGGAATGCCGCCTTCGGCCAAGCCTTTTTGCGCCTCTTCGACCGCGACGTCGAGCATCTCCCCGGGACTCATGGCTGCACCCTTCCATCGTTCATTCCTCGCCACACAGCGACAGACGGCCGATCAGGCGAGCACCGATCACGGCGATCCGGAGGTGATTCGGCCTCGGCGGAAAGGTCGGCAGCGCTCGCGGGCGTCGTCATGCGTTACACCGTGGCCCCAACTGCGGTGTAACGCAAGCTGAACACACAGGCTGTCTCGACGTCAGTCGGGTTCAGCGACCGCGAGCAACTCGCGGGCGCTGGCGACGATGTGTCCGTCGAGGGCCGACCGGCGCACCTCGGTACCGCCCGTGGTGATCGCCTCGAGCAACGCACGGTGTTCTTCGGGAATCGCGAACGGGCTCTCGTGACGTTTGGCGAGCCGGTGGATCTGCATTCGGATGCGCGGCTGGACGCTGGCCCACAGTTGCATCGCGTGTTCGGAATGCGCGCTCCTGACGATCGTCTCGTGGAACAGCACGTCGAGTTCGTTCAGCTGTTCCAGGTCACCGGCGCCTGCCGCATCGTCCATGAGCGCCACCAGACGCCGGAGTTCGGCGAGCACCGCCGGATCGGCACTGGCCTTCTCGACCGCGAACTGCTCGATGGACAGCCGCACCGGCAGCAACACCCCCAGCAGTTCGTCGGCGCTCACGGTGGCCACGAACGCGCCCCGATTGGGGATGTGGTGCACCAGCCCTTCGCTTTCCAGCTGCCGTAGCGCTTCGCGCACCGGGCCGGGGCTCGTGCTCAGATGCGCGGCCAGCACGTCCTGCTTGAGCTGCGCACCCGGCGGCAGACCGCCCTTGACGATCTGCTCACGTAGCCAGTCCGCGATCTGGTGCCGCCGCGACGAGGCCAACGGGGCGGCGACCGCCAGAGGTTGCAACGCCTCCGTCATGATCCTTCTCCTTCGCAAGGGTCGCCAGGGTCGCCCGCTGGCGCCATCCTAGGCAGCCGCGCCTGCTCGCGAGCGTGCTGACACAGTTGCCGACGCACTATTGCGCCGATTACAGATTATAGATAATCTCTGATCCACTCACAGTCGCCCGTCGGCCCCACCCGGCCCATCGGTGAAACATCCTGCGGATAAAGGAAACCCATGCGTAGACGCACCCGTGCGGCGATCGCCGCCCTCGCCGCCACCACCGCGCTCGTTCTGGCCGGTTGCACCTCGTCGGACCAGGCGGGCCCGACCCAGAACAGCACGTTGACGAAAGTGCTGAATTCCAAGAAGCTCACCGTCGGCGTCTTCGCGGACGCGCCCCCGTACGGCGTGATGAACAGCTCGGGCGAATACCAGGGCTTCGACATCGACAAGGCCCGTGCGCTGGCCGACTCCCTCGGCGCCGACGTCCAGTTCGTCAGCACCACCAACGCGAGCCGAATCCCCATGCTGGAGACGGGGAAAGCAGATGTCATCATCGCCGCGCTCACCAACCTCGATGAGCGAGCCCAGGTGGTCGCACTGACCAGGCCGTACGCCTCGGAGGGCCAGCTGGTCGTGGTGCCGGCCGACAGTCCCATCCAGGGCTACGACGACCTCGCGGGCCGCACGGTCGCCGCCACCCGCGGCAGCGTGCCCGCCACCATCCTCGAAACCGAATTCCCGCAGGCCAAGCCCAGCCTGTTCGAAGCCGTCGCCGACTCGATCCAGGCGCTGCGCAGCGGCAAGGTCGACGCGCTCATGGAGAGCACGGCTGTCGTCGCCGAGATCCGTGCGAGCCAGAAAGATGCGGTACGCGTTCTCGACGCTCCCCCACTGGCACCGTCGTTCGTGTCCTTCGGCGTGAAGATGGGCGATCAACTCTGGCTGAACTACCTCAACAACTTCATCCTCAACTACAACATCAGCAAGGCGGCGAACGAGTCATACAACAAATGGCTCGGCATGGACGTACCAGAGCTCATCAAGTAGTCACTGCGCCCACCACGTTCAGGACACACCATGCAGCTCTACTACGGCGATCTCGTCCCGTACCTCATACCACTGCTCAAAGGGCTCGCGGTCAGCATCGCGGTGAGCCTGGCCGCGACCGCGATCGGTGGCGCGTTCGGGATCCTGCTCTATGCGGGACGAACCGCACGGCTCAACGCGTTCCGTGTCGCGGCCTCGGCCTACATCGAGGTCATCCGCAACACGCCCCTGCTGCTGCAGCTCTACCTCGTGTACTTCGCGCTGCCGCACGCCGGGGTCAACCTCGATCCTGTCACGGCAGGCATACTGGCCCTGAGCATCAACAACTCGGCCTACATGGCCGAGATCTACCGGGCCGGGTTCCAATCTGTTCCCGCGGGACTCCGCGAAGCCGCAGCCGCACTCGGTATGAGCCCGCGCGACACGTTCTGGCGAGTGCTGTTCATCCCGGCCATGCGAAATGTCCTGCCCGCCATCACCAACCAGACGATTCTGCTGTTCCTCGCGTCGTCGATCACGTCGGTCGTGTCCCTGCCCGATCTGATGCACGTGATGATGGGCATCACCTCGACGACGTTCCGCACCATCGAGGCCTTCACCGTGGGCGGCCTGCTGTACTTCGCCGTCGCGTTCCTCATCGCAAGTTTCTCGCGAGTCGTCGAGACCCGATTCATCAAGTGGAAGGTGGCGTGATGTTCGAGGGACTCGGCACCCAACATCTGACACTGATCTGGCATGGAGCCCTGGTCACCGTGCAGATCTGCACTCTCTCAGTACTTTTCGGAGGCGCACTGGGAATCGTCATCGGTTTGATGTCGACAGCACCAATACGGGTGCTGCGGTGGGTGGCAGCGCTCTACGTAGCGGTGATCCGCGGCATACCGGTGTTGTTGATCATCTTCTTCGTCTACTTCGGCATCCCTCTACTCGCGCCGGGCAGCAGCCTCTCGGAGTACTGGGCTGCCGTGATCGCGCTGTCGGTGTTCGCCTCGGCCTATGTCGGCGAACTGGTGCGCGGCAGCATCCAAGCGGTCCCGCACGGGCAGTTCGAGGCGGCCGACGCACTCGGGTTGTCCTACGCACAGCGCATGCGCTGGGTGATCCTGCCGCAGGCGGCGCGAGTGATCGTGCCGCCGGGCGTCGGGTTCCTGGTGGTGCTGATCAAGGACAGTTCGCTGGTGGCGGTCATCGGCCTCATCGAACTGACGCGGGCCGGAAACGTGGTCAGCTCGCTGACCGCCGACCCGATCACCACCTATCTGATCGTCGGCGCGTGTTACTTCGTCATCTGCTATGCGCTCTCGTCGCTGGGGCGCCGCTACGAGCGCCGACTCGGCGTTCACGTCAAAGCCCCCGAGGTCGGCGACGCCCTCAAACTCACCACAGGAGCGAAGAAATGATCAAGGTCGACGGACTGCGGTTGAGCTTCGGCGACACCGAGGTGCTGCATGGTGTTTCGTGCACCGTGGCCGAAGGCGAGGTGGTGTGCATCATCGGGGCTTCCGGATCGGGTAAGAGCACCCTGCTGCGCTGTATGAACGGGTTGGAGCGCCCGTCGCACGGCACGATCGTCATCAACGGCCACACCCTCGGACCGCAGGAGAAGACGGCCGACCTGGCGGTGGTGCGCCGCGACGTGGGCATGGTGTTCCAGCACTTCAATCTCTTCCCACACATGACCGTCATGGACAACATCACTCTGGCGCCTCGTCGCGTGCTCAGGCGCAGCAGGGACGAGGCGCAGGAGCGGGCGCGCACCCTGCTGTCCAGAGTGGGACTGGCCGACAAGGCCGACGTCTATCCCGATTCCCTGTCGGGTGGCCAGAAGCAGCGTGTGGCCATCGCCCGTGCGCTCGCGATGGACCCGACCATCATGCTGTTCGACGAACCGACATCGGCACTGGACCCCGAAATCGTGGGTGAGGTGCTGACTGTGATGAAAGACCTTGCCGCCGAGGGTATGACGATGGTCGTGGTGACCCACGAGATGGGCTTCGCCCGCGAGGTGTCCGACCGGGTGATCTACATGGACAAGGGCACCATCGTCGAAACCGCCGGACCGACGGAACTGTTCACCTCGCCTGAGGAAGCCCGTACGCGCGAGTTCCTCAGCAAGGTGCTCTGACATGCCCGCACTGGACTTCCTGCTGACCGGGGCACAGATCGTCGACGGCACCGGAGCTCGCGCCCGTCGCGCCGATATCGGGCTGCGCGGTGACCGCATCGAGTTCGTCGGTTTGTCACCCGACGCCAAGGCCGTCACCACCGTGGACTGCACCGGCATGCTCATCACCCCGGGACTCATCGACCCACACAGCCACAGCGACTGGTCGGCACTGGGCAATCCCGACGCGTTCAGCACGATCCACCAGGGCGTCACCACCGAGGTGGTCGGCAACTGCGGGGTCACCTACGCGCCCATCGGCGACGACGACGTCGACGCGACCGCGGGCGCCCTGCGCGCGATGGGCTACCAGGGACCGATCGACTGGCGTGACTTCGGCGAGTACGTGGCCCGTGTGCACTCGGGGCCCACGGCGCAGAACCTCATGTGGTTCGTCGGGCACACCGCGCTGCGCTCCGCGGCGCGACGAGCCACCGACGGGCTGCGCGAACAGATCCGCTTGCTCGAAGACGCCATGGACGCCGGCGCGATCGGCTTCTCCAGCGGCCTCGAGTACGGCTCGGGACGGTTCGCCACGACCGAGGAACTCGTCGCCCTGGCCCGGGCGGCGGGACGACGGGATGGCATGTACGCCAGTCACATCCGCAACCGCGATGCCGACCTGGACGCGGCCGTCGAGGAATTCTTCACGATCGTGACCGCGGGCGGGGTCCGCGCGCAGCTGTCGCATCTCAACGTCCGCCACGACACCGGTGCCCCACCGGGTGCCTGGGCTCGGGCCGCCGACCGGGTGGTCGCCGAAAGACGTCGCGGGACTGACGTACTCGCGGACATGACACCCTATCCCCACGGCATCGGCATGGCCACCGGACTGCTGCCGGGCTGGCTGGTCGAGCGCCCCGCCGCCGAGGTCGCGGCGCTGCTCGGTGACCGCGAGATCCGGGACCGGGTCCGCCTCGACGGCGACCGCTATTGGCGGTTCGTACATCGCGGCCAGTGGCACCGGGTGCGCCTCGGCGTCAGCACCACCCATCCGGAATGGGAAGGTCTGTCGTTCCCCGAGATCGCCGAACGGCACGGCACCGACGAGTGGGAATGCCTGTTCGACATTCTCGCCGCGGCCGGGGCGGAGATGGGCGGCGTCCAGTTGCTCGGTGATCTGTTCAGCGCGGACCATCTGGCCGAGGCCATCGGCCATGATCACTTCTTGCTCGGTGTCGACGCCTTCACGACATGCCGTCATGGTGCGCTCGACGGCAGAACACGCAATCCGCTGTTCTATCACGGGCATACGCACTATCTGGCTCATCACGTGCCTGCGGGGACCCTGACGTTGGAGACCGCGATCCACAAGATGACCGGAAAGGTCGCCGAACATTTCGACATGCGTGACCGGGGAGAACTTCGGGCGGGCGCATTCGCCGACATCGTCGTCTTCGATCCGGCCGTCATCGACCGCACCGACACCTGGGGTCTGCCGACCCGATATGCCGAGGCGGCCCGTCACGTGTGGGTCAACGGCGTACCCGTCGTCACCGACGCTGTCCACACCGGCCGAAGGCCTGGAGTCATGCTCACCCACCGGTCGTGAACCTCACGACAGCACCCTCACTCAAGGAGCACCGAAACCCATGAAGATCACCGACATTCAGACGTGCGGCCTGCGCGGCGCCACTCCAGAGGGCGGCTGGTCCAACGAGCTGCGGCCCGACGACGTCGTCCACACCTTGGTCGCCGTACACACCGATACCGGCCAGGTCGGCATCGGCAGCGCGTTCACCACCGAGGGGTTGGTGGCGGCCGCCGTGGATCTGCTCGCGCCACAGCTGATCGGTCAGAGCGCGCTGGAGGCCGAACGGCTCACCGAGACGCTGCACCAGAGCGCGTTCTGGATGGGCCGCGGCGGTTCGCTCACCCACGCCACCAGCGCGATAGACATCGCGTTGTGGGATCTGGCCGGGCAGGCTCTCGGGCAGCCGGTCGGGCGGCTGCTGGGTGGCCGCTATCGCGATCGGGTACGCCCATACGCCTCGGTGCTCATGGACGAGGCCCCGGCGATGACCGAGAACCTGTCGGAGCTTGTCGACCAGGGCTTCACCGCGTTCAAGATCGGCTGGTGGAAGTTCGGCCGCGTGGACGCGCAAACCGACGAGCGCACCGTGGCCGCTGCGCGGGAGGCCGTCGGCGATCATCTGCTGGCGGTCGACGCCGGTGGATCCGAGGCGTTCTTCCCGGGCGGCCTGTCGTGGGCGAAACGCACCGCCGACATGCTGGCCGACTATGGCGTCGCATGGTTCGAGGAGGCGCTGGCACCCGACGACCTCGACGGGTTCACGGAACTGCGAAGGCATTCCAAGATTCCGATCAGCGGTGGTGAGGTGCTCACGCGCCGGCAGACCTTCCTTCCGTTCCTGGATGCGGGGGCCTTCGACATCGTGCAGCCGGACACCACGAAGGGCGGTGGTCTCAGCGAGTCACGCCGCATCGGCTGGGCGGCCCAGGACCGCGGCATCAGGTTGGTACCGCACGGCTGGAACACCGCGGTGGGGTTGGCCGCCGATCTGCATCTGGCATCCGCACTGGCCGCCACCGATCTCGTCGAGTACAAGACCGGATCGGCATACATCGACGAACTCGTCTGCGCCGGATGGGAGCTCGACCGCGACGGAATGCTCGCGATTCCGGAGACACCGGGGCTCGGCATCACGCTGGATCCGGCCGCCCTCGAGCGCTACGGCACTCGGCCTTCCTTCGCCGATCCGCGATGAACGACGTGTTCGATCATCGCGTGATCCCGCTCGCCACCGTGCGGGATCCGGGTCACGTCGACGTGATCGGCGACGGTCTCGTCGACGGGGGCCTGCCCGTGGTCGAGGTCGCGCTGCGTGGTGAGTACGGTCTGGCCGCGATCCGCAGACTGTCGGCGCGGGGCGACATTCTGGTGGGCGCGGGGACCGTCCGCTCGGTCGCGCAGGCCGCTGACGCGATCGAGGCAGGCGCACGGTTCATCGTGTCTCCCAACCTCGACGATGATGTCGTCGAGTTCGTCGGCCGCGCCGGGCTGGCGGTCATCCCCGGCGTGCTGACGCCCACCGAGGTGGGCAACGCCGTGCGGCTCGGCCTGCACAGGCTCAAGTTGTTTCCGGCCGCTGCCGTCGACGCCCGCGCGCTGCTCACCGCGTATCGCGCGGTCTTTCCCGACGTGGCCTTCATGCCCTCGGCAGGCATCACCGCGGCATCGATGGCGGAACTGTTGGAACTGCAGGCGGTTTTCGCCGTCAGCGGCAGCTGGATCACCGCAGCGGCCGCGAGAGGCGCGACCGCGGTGGCCGAGGAGGCACGGGCCGCCGTCACGATCGCGACCGGAGGACGGTGGCGCGCGTGACTCCCCTATTCGACGTCGTCACGGTCGGTGAGAGTCTCGGCCTGCTCACGGCATCACGGTCCGGTCGCCTCCACCACAACCGCGATCTGCGACTGGGATTCGGTGGCGCCGAGAGCAATGTGGCGATCGGAGTCGCTCGGCTGGGCGCAACGGCGGCCTGGATCGGCCGGGTGGGCGACGACAGCCTCGGCGAACTCATCGTGCGCGAATTACGGGCCGAGGGGGTCCACGCCTTCCCGGTGGTCGACCGCGGCGCCTCGACCGCGCTGATGATCAAGGAACACCCATATCCGGGCGCCGCCCGCATCACCTATTACCGTCGCGGGCAGGCCGGCAGCCG
Organism: Mycolicibacterium smegmatis; assembly: GCF_001457595.1. Classification (GTDB taxonomy): domain Bacteria; phylum Actinomycetota; class Actinomycetes; order Mycobacteriales; family Mycobacteriaceae; genus Mycobacterium; species Mycobacterium smegmatis. The sequence continues at coordinate 4,783,529 of NZ_LN831039.1, forward strand.
ACTGCAGCCGCGTGACGTGCCCGACAGCGTCGTGTCGGACACGAAAATCCTTCATCTCACCGGCATTTCGGCGGGCTTGGGTGCCTCCACGCTGGCCACGGCCCATGCCGCGGCGGACGCCGCGGCTTCGGCGGGTGCGACGATCTCCTTCGATGTCAACCATCGCACCGCACTGTGGCAGGACCGCGGCGCGGCCTCGGCGGCCTACCTCGAACTCGCCCGCCGGGCGCATATCGTGTTCGCCGGGGAAGAGGAGGCCTTCCTGCTCACCGGGATCGACACCGCTCATGGCCAACTCGATGCCCTGTTGAGCCTCGGCGTCGACTGCGCGGTGATCAAACTCGGCGCGGACGGCGCGATCGCTGCCACCGCCACGGACAGGCTCTCGGCCCCGGCCGTGCCGGTGCCGGTGGTGGACACCGTCGGCGCGGGAGACGCCTTCGTCGCGGGGTGGCTGGCAGAACTCGCCGGTGGCGCCGGCGTTGGACTGTGCCTGGACACCGCGGTGGCCTGTGGCGCGTTCGCCTGCACGGGTGAAGGCGACTGGGAATCGGCGCCGGGCCGCGACGACCTCGACTGGCTGCGCCGCGGCCCGGCCGATCCCGTTCTGCGTTAGTCGAATTCGGGGCTCTCGGTGCGGGACCGCTTGAGCTCCCAGAAGTGCGGGTAGGACGCGAAGGTGACGGAGGCGTCCCACAACTTGCCGGCCTCCTCGCCGCGCGGGATGCGCGACAGGACCGGGCCGAAGAACGCGACGCCGTTGACGTGGATGGTGGGGGTGCCGACGTCGTCACCGACGGCGTCCATGCCGGCGTGGTGGCTGCGACGCAGCGCCTCGTCGTACTTGTCGGTGGTGGCGGCCTCCGCCAGCTCGGCGGGCAGGCCCACCTCCTCGAGCGACTGCGCGATCACCTCGTCGAAGTTCTTGTTGTCCTGGTTGTGGATCCGGGTGCCCATCGCGGTGTAGAGCGGCGACAGGATCTCGGAGCCCTTGAGCTGCTCGGCGGCGATCGCGACGCGGACCGGGCCCCAGGCCTTCTTCATCATCTCCTGGTATTCCTCGGGCAGGTCCCTGCCCTCGTTGAGGACCGCCAGGCTCATCACGTGGAACTGCACCTCGATGTCACGCACCTTCTCCACTTCGAGAATCCAGCGCGAGGTGATCCAGCACCACGGGCACAACGGGTCGAACCAGAAACCTGCGACATCCTTCTGAGCCATCAACGCGTCCTCTCCACAACCGGTCGGAATTCCGTTCAGCACAACTGCCGGCGCGCCCGCGGTGTTCCCACTCACATCCGACGCAGACAAACCGGCCGAGCTTGCACAGGAAAGTCACAGCGGAAAGCACGCAACGCAGATAGTGCGCCGATCTTTATCGAACCGTGTTTCCTCTGTGACCTACGTCTACCACCGTTACAGAAACGTACTAGAGCGCTGTGAGTGCTCTCCGTGACAATTGAGGAGCCACATGTCCGCTCGCCTCCCCGCGGTGCTCGTCACCGCCGCCGCCCTTGCCGCCGGTGTCGGCGCCACCCCCGCCCACGCCGACCCGGCGGCTCCCGGCGCCCCTGGCAATCCGGTGGACCGCTCGTTTCTGACCGCGCTGAACAACGCGGGCGTCGGCTACGCGGACCCGGACGCGGCCGTGCGCCTGGGGCAGGACGTGTGCCCGATGCTGGTCGAACCGGGGAAGAACTTCGCGTCGGTCGTGACGAAGCTGCGCGGGGACCGCAGCGTCGTCTCCCCTGACGTCGCGGCATTCTTCGCCGGGATCGCGATCTCCATGTACTGCCCCCAGATGATCTCCGGAATCGGCGACGGGACCCTGTTGCGCATGCTGGCGGTTCCCGGCCTGGGCGCATTGGGCCGGTAGGTCGGCCGGTGTCCCCGCCAGCCGATAGGTTGGACGGGTGGCACTTCCCAACCTCACCCGTGATCAGGCCATCGAGCGCGCAGCTCTGGTCACCGTCGACACCTATCGCATCGTCCTCGATCTGACCGACGGCCAAGGAAAGCCGAGCGAACGCACCTTCCGGTCGACCACGACCGTGGAGTTCGACGCACTCGCAGGCGGCGAGACCGTGCTCGACCTCGCGGCCGACAAGATCCACAGCGCGACGCTGAACGGCAAGCCGATCGACGTGTCGGCGTACGACGAATCCACGGGCATCCCGCTCGTCGGACTCGCCGAGCACAACGTGGTCGTCGTCGACGCAGACTGCCTGTACTCCAACACCGGCGAGGGCCTGCACCGGTTCGTCGACCCGGTCGACGACGAGGTGTACCTGTACTCGCAGTTCGAAACCGCCGACGCCAAGCGCATGTTCGCATGCTTCGACCAGCCCGACCTCAAGGCGACGTTCGACGTCGAGGTCACCGCGCCGACGCACTGGGAGGTGGTCTCCAACGGCGCGACCACCTCGGCCGAGGTCACCGGCGGGGCGACCGTCCACACGTTCGCCACCACGCCGCGCATGAGCACCTACCTGGTGGCGTTGATCGCCGGGCCGTACGCGGTGTGGCGCGACGAGTACACCGACGAGCACGGCACCATCCCGCTTGGCCTGTTCTGCCGCAAGTCGCTGGCCGAACACATGGACGCCGAGCGGCTTTTCACAGAGACCAAGCAGGGCTTCGGCTTCTACCACGCGAACTTCGGCGTGCCGTACGCGTTCGGCAAGTACGACCAGCTGTTCGTGCCCGAGTTCAACGCGGGCGCCATGGAGAACGCAGGCGCAGTGACGTTCCTGGAGGACTACGTCTTCCGCAGCAAGGTCACCCGGGCGTCGTATGAGCGCCGCGCCGAGACCGTGCTGCACGAGATGGCGCACATGTGGTTCGGCGACCTCGTCACCATGCGGTGGTGGGACGACCTGTGGCTCAACGAGTCCTTCGCGACGTTCGCGTCGGTGCTGTGCCAGGCCGAGGCCACCGAGTACAAGCAGGCCTGGACCACGTTCGCCAACGTCGAGAAGTCCTGGGCCTACCGCCAGGACCAGCTGCCGTCGACGCATCCGGTCGCCGCCGACATCCCGGACCTGCACGCCGTTGAGGTCAACTTCGACGGCATCACCTACGCCAAGGGCGCGAGCGTGCTCAAGCAGCTGGTCGCCTACGTCGGCAAGGAGGAGTTCCTCTCCGGGCTGCGGGACTACTTCCGCGACCACGCGTTCGCCAACGCGACCTTCGGGGATCTGCTCGGCGCGCTGGAGAAGGCCTCGGGCCGCGACCTGTCCGGCTGGGGCCAACAGTGGCTCAAGACAACGGGTCTGAACAAGCTGCGCGCCGACTTCGACGTGGACTCCTCGGGCGCGTTCACCCGGTTCACCGTCGCGCAGTCCGGCGCGGCACCCGGGGCCGGTGAAACCCGCGTGCACCGGCTGGCCGTCGGCATCTACGACGACGTGGACGGCAAGCTTCAGCGGGTGCGCCGCGAGGAACTCGACGTCGAAGGCCCGCGCACCGAAGTCCCTGAGCTGGTGGGGGTTTCGCGTGGCCAGCTGATCCTGGTCAACGACGACGACCTCACCTACTGCTCGCTGCGGCTCGACCCGGACTCGCTGTCGACGGTGGTCAACCGCATCGCCGACATCGCCGACCCGCTCCCGCGCACGCTCGCCTGGTCGGCCGCATGGGAGATGACGCGCGACGCCGAGATGAAGGCCCGCGACTTCGTCGCGCTGGTGTCGTCCGGTGTGCACGCCGAGACCGAAGTCGGCGTTCTGCAGCGCCTGTTGATGCAGGCGCAGACCGCGCTGGGCTCCTACGCCGACCCGGAGTGGGCGACCACCGAGGGCTGGCCCGGGTTCGCCGACCGTCTGCTGGAACTCGCCCGCGCCGCCGAGGCCGGATCGGACCACCAGCTCGCCTACGTCAATGCGCTGACCACCTCGGTGCTGTCCGCGCGCCACACCACGCTGCTGGCCGACCTGCTCGACAAGGATCCCGGATCGCTGGGGCTCGAAGGCCTGGTGGTCGACACCGATCTGCGCTGGCGCATCGTCATCGCGCTGGCCCGCTCGGGCGAGATCGACGCCGACGGCCCCGAGACGCCGTTCATCGACGCCGAGGCCCAGCGCGATCCCACGGCCGCAGGCAAGCGGCAGGCCGCCGCGGCCTCGGCCGCGCGCCCTCAGGACGTGGTGAAGGCCAACGCCTGGCAGCAGGTGGTCGAGGACGACACGCTGGCCAACATCATGACCCGCGCGATCGTCGGCGGCATCGTGCAGCCCGGTCAGGCCGAACTGCTCACGCCGTTCACCACGCAGTACTTCGCGGCCATCTCGGGCGTGTGGGCGCGCCGGTCCAGCGAGGTCGCCCAGACCGTGGTGATCGGGCTGTACCCGTCGTGGGACATCAGCCAGAACGGGCTCGACGCGGCCGATGCGTTCCTGTCCGACCCCGAGGTGCCGCCTGCCCTGCGCCGCCTGGTGCTCGAAGGCCGCGCGGGCGTCGAGCGGGCACTGCGTGCCCGCGCGTTCGACGTGAGCTAGCACCCCGCACCGCGACCGTGCGTGGTTGCTGCTCGACACGCCGGAAAACAGCAGCATTCCGCGCACGCTCGCGGGCCATACCCTTGGCCGGTGGCCGTCAGTCGTACCCGTTCAGCACGGTATGCCCGCAGGCGTAAGCGCAGGCTCGACGCTGTCGTCAACGACCTCACCCCCGCACAGTGGGAGGCGATCAAGCAGGCGTGGGGCGGCTGCGCCTACTGCGGGGCCACCGGCGGCCCGTTCCAGAAGGACTGCGTCATGGCGATCTCGCGGGGCGGGCGCTACACCGTCGACAACGTCGTGCCCGCATGCGGATCGTGCAACGCAAGCAAGTGCAACGACGAGGTGACCGGCTGGCTGCGTCGTAAACGCCTCGACGAGCGGCGGTTCCTCACGCGCTACGTCGAGATCCGCGCCCGACTGACCGCGCAGTTCGCGTAGCGCCCCCACAAACGCCGCGAGCGACCGTGCTCACGCACGGTCGCTCGCGATCGAAAAAGGTTCAGGCAGGCGAAACGCCGGCCGACATGACACGCACGGCACTGATCAGGCCGTCGATGAGGTTGCCCTCCTTGAACGACGCCGCGGCAGCCGAGACGCCCAGCGGGGCGGCGGATTCGATGCCGCGGCCCTTGACGTCGGCGCCGTAGACCACCTCGATGGCGCGCTGATCCGGCGACACCGCCAGCAGGACCGCGTTCTCGGGGGTCGGCACGTTGGCCAGGATCTCGCGGGCCGTGGCCGCGGTGTCGGCGCCGAGCGGGCCGATGTACACGGCGAAACGGGCCTTGGCCGCACGCGAGCCGTACTTGAGCGCGTCGTCGAGCACCACGAGGTCCATGGTGGGGAACGGGTAGTGCACCGACAGCTCACCGGGCTCGGTGACGGCCGAGATGCGGCCGCTCGAGGTCAGGGCAGAGCCGTACGGCAGATCCAGTTCGGCGTTCGCGACGGTCGCGATGTCACCACTTGCCACTTGCGCCGCCTCCAATCACCACGCCGTGCGAATCGTGTCCGTGACCGCCGTGCCCGTGCTCACGCGGTTCCTCGGCCGCCCACAAGATCGGCGCGTGCGTCCACGGGTCTGACATCTTGTAGGTGTCCGGATGCGGTCCCTTGCGAGTCAGGAAGATCAGCGCGAGGACCGCGAACAACACCAGCGGGACCCCTCCGATGAGGCCATGGGTAAGTGCTGTGCTCACGAGCAAACCGTATCAGTCGCCAACTGTGCGCGCGCCGACAGTGAGGCCCGTTCAGGCCGCGCCCTCGCCCAGATACCGCACCCAGGCCGGGTCGAGCTCCTTGACCGTCGACAACAGCCGCCAGTGCTGGCCTTTCGGCGGCATCGGCACGCACCGCAGCGTCCACCCCAGCTCGGTGAGCAGCCGGTCGGCCTTGCGGTGGTTGCACGTCGCACACGCCGCGACGCAGTTCTCCCACGAGTGCTCGCCGCCGCGGCTGCGGGGCACGACGTGGTCGACGGTGTCGGCGCGGCCGCCGCAGTACGCGCAGCGGAACCGGTCGCGGTGCATCAGCGCGGCCCGCGTCATGGGGACGCGCGCCCGGTACGGCACGCGCACGTAGGTGCGCAGCCGGATCACCGACGGCACGACGATCGACCGCGACGCCGAGTGGATGACCGGGCTGGTGGGGTCGTCGTGCACGACGTCGGCCTTGCCGCACACCACCATGATCACCGCGCGACGCAGCGGCAGCGCCGTGAGCGGCTCGTATGTGGCGTTGAGCAACAGGACCCTGCGACGCCCCCACAGTGACGCGTCGGGCTCGGCGGACGCGAGCGGCTCGACGCTGTGCAGTGGGCGGTTGGGCACAAGAGGCCCCGCTGGGCCGGGTATGTGGCCGGTCCGTCGTGTATGGGCTTTTCTGCTGTGCGCCATGGAGCCTCCGGAGAGACAGTCCACCACGGATCACTGCCGATCGCACGATAATTCTTCGGGTGTTCGCAGGTCAGTCCGATGAACACCAGGTGACGGGCCCGTCCTCGCCCGGCGGGCGGCCGCAGATCAGGAACAATGGGTGACGTGACGCAGGTGCAACGATCTTTCTACGACGAAGTCGGTGGCCACGACACGTTCCATGCCATCGTGTCGCGGTTCTACCAGCTGGTGCGCGAGGACGAGATCCTGCATCCGCTGTATCCGGAGGACGATTTCGAGGGCGCCGAGGAACGGTTGCGGATGTTCCTCGAGCAGTACTGGGGTGGTCCGCGCACCTACTCCGACCAGCGCGGGCACCCGCGGCTGCGGATGCGTCACGCGCCGTTCCGCATCGGTTTCCTCGAGCGCGACGCGTGGTTGCGGTGCATGCACACCGCGGTCGCCGAGATCGATTCGCAGACGCTGGACGACGCGCACCGCCGCGCGTTGCTCGACTACCTCCAGATGGCCGCGGACTCGATGGTGAACTCGGCGTTCTGATGGCGCAGTGGTGGTCGCACGCGGTCTTCTACCAGGCCTATCCCCGCTCGTTCCGTGACAGCAACGGTGACGGCGTCGGCGACCTGGACGGCGTGACCGCAGGCCTGGACCATCTGGCCGACCTCGGTGTCGACGCGCTGTGGCTCAACCCCGTGATGGTCTCGCCGATGGCCGACCACGGCTACGACGTCGCCGACCCGCGCGACGTCGACCCGCTGTTCGGCGGGCTGGACGCGCTGGACCGGTTGCTCGACGCCGCCCATGCGCGCGGCATCCGCGTGACGATGGACCTGGTGCCCAACCACACCAGCTCGGCGCATCCGTGGTTCGTCGAGGCGCTGGCCAATCCACGGCGGCGCGACCGCTACATCTTCCGCGACGGGCGCGGGCCCGACGGTGCGCAGCCGCCCAACAACTGGGTGTCGGTGTTCGGCGGGCCGGCGTGGACCCGCGTGACCGAACCCGACGGCACGCCCGGGCAGTGGTACCTGCACCTGTTCGACCCGGCTCAGCCCGATCTGAACTGGAACAACCCCGAGGTCTTCGAAGACCTGGAGAAGACGCTGCGGTTCTGGCTGGACCGCGGCGTCGACGGGTTCCGCATCGACGTCGCACACGGCATGGCCAAACCGCCCGATCTGCCCGACATGTCCGTCACCGACACCGCGCTGCTGCGCAACAGCGACGACGATCCGCGCTTCGACAACGACAGCGTCCACGACATCCACCGCTTCATCCGCCGGGTGCTCGACGACTATCCCGACACCGTCGCCGTCGGCGAGGTGTGGGTGCACGGCAACGAACGGTTCGCGCGGTACCTGCGTGCCGACGAATTGCACCTGGGCTTCAATTTCCGTCTGGTGAAGGCGGATTACGACGCCGCCGAGATCCGCGACGCCATCGACAACGCGATGACCGCGGCCGCGCTGGAGGGCGCGACGCCCACCTGGACGCTGTCCAACCACGACGTGGTCCGCGAGGTGACGCGCTACGGTGGCGGTGCGCAGGGTCTGGCGCGGGCCCGGGCCATGGCGCTGGTGATGCTGGCCCTGCCCGGCGCGGTGTTCATCTACAACGGCGAGGAACTCGGCCTGCCCAACGTCGAACTGCCCGACGCGGTGCTGCAGGACCCGGTGTGGGAACGCTCGGGTCACACCGAGCGTGGCCGCGACGGGTGCCGCGTGCCGATGCCGTGGGCGGGCACCGCGCCGGCGTTCGGGTTCTCCTCGACGCCCGACACCTGGCTGCCGATGCCCGACGAGTGGGCGGCGCTGACGGTCGAGCGGCAACTGGCCGATCCGTCGTCGACGCTGGCGTTCTACCGTCGCGCGGTCCAGTTGCGCTCCGCGCGAGGCGAATTCGACGGATCAGGCATCGAGTGGGTCGACGATCAGGTGTTCCGCCGGCCCGGCGGGCTCACGTGCGCCTTCAACACCGGGACCACTCCCCTGCCGCTGCCCGACGGCGAGATCCTGCTCACCAGCGGAGAACTCGTCGACGGCATGCTGCCGCCCGACACCGCGGCCTGGCTGGTCTAGTCAGTTCAGCACCAGGGCCGGGTCACCGCGGCGGCGGTACACCGAACCGAAACGCGCGTCGATGCGCAACCACGCGGCGTGCGCACGCACCCGGACGATCTCCTGCGCGCTGACCTCGTCACCGGTCTGCGGCAAGAAACCCATTGCGGTCAGAGCGAATACACACCGCATCGGGATACCGACGGTGACGTCGCCACCGGTCACCGACAGCACCTCGGAATCCAGCAGCGACGCGGGCGGTCCGTGGGCGCCGCTGTGTTCCCTGGCCAGCGCAAGGCCCTGCTGGGCGAGGTCGAGGACCACCCGGGCCGGTACGTCGTCGAGGTGGACGAACCCGTTCTCGGGCGGCAGCGCGCCACGCCACGCCGAATCCATCGGGAACCCGGGATCGATGTGGTCCCCGCCGCCCGAAAGAGCCGTCGCGAGCGCGTCGGCCCCTGCCGACAGGTCGTGCGGACGGACGCGCCCGGACACCGCGCGGCTCGCGAGCACATCGAAACCCGTTGCCACCCAGGCCACCACGCGTTCGTTCTGGGTCCGCTGCCGCAGCCGCACCACGGCGGCCTCGTCGAGGCGCAGCGAGCGGTCGACGAAGGTCATGAGGTCCCCGCGGTCCCGCGGATCCTCGATCCACAGGCCCCGTTCCGGGACGTTCATCGCAGATGGGATTCGAGGTACGCGCGTTGTTCGGGCGTAAGCCGTTCCAGCCGTTGCTGTTCGATGTGCACGGCCGCGAGCTGCGTCTCCCCGATCACCGAAGGCTTGGAGTCGGGCGCGGCGTTGACCGAGCGCACCTCGTAGCCGATGGTGAAGTCCACCGCGCGCACCCGCTTGCTCCACATGGTCACCTGCAACGGTGAGTCGATCAGCCGCAACTGCCCCTTGTAGGAGATGTTCACCTCGGCGATCAGCAGGCCGATGGTGTCGATCGTGGGGCCGAACGGCTCACGCAGGAACGGTATGCGCGCCTCTTCGAGGATCGTCACCATGGTGGCATGGTTGATGTGCTGGTACATGTCGATATCCGACCAGCGCACATGCACCGGCGTCGTAAAGCTCACGTTGTTTTCTCCTCAGGCGAGCGTCAGGCTCACCCAGTCGTTCCGGTCCCGCTCGTTCGCGTCATGCTGCGGATCTGACGTGCCGCAACCGACAGGGTCGCCAGATCCTGCTCACCATCTTTGTATATCTCGGTGAGCGTGCGACGAGCGCGGGTCACCCGTGAGCTGTTGGTGGTCTCCCACTCGGCGATCTTCTCCTCGCCGTTCTCGTCCGGTTCGCCGACGGCCAGCACGTCGAAGCACAGCGCGCGCAGCGAACCGTAGATGTCGTCGCGGATGGCCAATCGGGCCAGCGAGTGCCACCGGTCGTCGCGGCTGAGCCGCGACACCGCGGTGAGCAGGGCGTCGGCGCCGAGGTGGTCCATGAGCGCGAAGTACGTGTCGGCCACCTCGTCCGGTTCGCGGTCGACGATGTCGGCGATGTCGATGACGTCGAGCAGGCTGTACTGGTAGAGCCCGGTCGCGATGTGGTAGGCCAGATCCTCCGGCACGCCATGCGACGCGAAATCACCGGCCTCCTTGGAGACGATCGCCTTGTCGTCGCCACGCAGCCATTCCGACATCCGCGGGGTGAGTGCGGCCACCTTGGCGCCGAACCGGTTGATCTCGGCGCCGACCGCCAGCGGTTGCGGCCGGTAGTTCAGCAGCCAACGTCCGGCGCGGTCGACCAGGCGGCGCAGATCCAGCGTCATCCGGTCGGTCACCGACGTCGGCACCCCGGCGTCACCCGCGGCACGGATCCGGCGCCACACGTCGCCGATCCCGAAGATGGCGTTGATGGCGACGTAGCTGCGTACCGCGTCGACCGGGCCGACGCCGACGTCCTCGGTGATGCGGTAGGCGTAGCTGATGCCCGCGGTGTCGACCAGGTCGTTGACCAGCATCGTGGTGATGATCTCGCGGCGCAGTTGGTGCGAGCGGATCTCGCCGTGCAACTCCTCACGCAGCCGCGTCGGGAAGTAGTACGGCAGCCGTGAGGCGAACACCTCCTGATCGGGCAGGTCGCTGGCCAGCACGTGGTCCTTGAGCGCCAGCTTGACGTGCGCCATCAGCGTCGCGAGTTCCGGTGAGGTCAAACCGATCCCGGCGTCGGCGCGCCTGCGGATCTCCTTCTCGGACGGCAGCGCCTCGAGCTCACGGTTGAGTCCGCGGTTGTCGACGAGGTCCTTGATCATGCGCGCGTGCACCGACAGCAGGCTTGCCGCGTTGGCCCGGCTGGTGCCCATCAGGTCGTTCTGGTCGCGGTTGTCGGCCAGCACCAGTTCGCCGACCTCGTCGGTCATCGACAGCAGCAGTTCGGTGCGTTCTTCTGGAGTGACCTTGCCCGCGGTGACCGCCGAGTCGATGAGGATCTTGATGTTGACCTCGTGGTCCGAGCAGTCCACACCCGCGGAGTTGTCCAGCGCGTCGGTGTTGATGCGCCCGCCGGCCAGGTCGAACTCGATGCGTCCCAGCGCGGTCACGCCGAGGTTGCCGCCCTCGCCGATCACCTTGGCGCGCACCTGGTTTCCGCTGACGCGGATCTGGTCGTTGGCACGGTCGCCGACGTCGGCGTCGGCCTCGGTCTCGGCTTTGATGTAGGTGCCGATGCCGCCGTTCCACAGCAGGTCGACCGGCGCCTTGAGGATCGCCTTGATCAGCGCGGGCGGGGTCAGCTCCTCGACATCGGCATCCAGGCCCAGCGCGGTGCGCACCTGCGGGCTGATCGGGATCGACTTCTGCTGGCGGCTGTACACGCCGCCGCCCTCGCTGATCAGCGACTTGTCGTAGTCCGCCCAACTCGACCGGGGCAGGTCGAACAGCCGCTTGCGCTCGTCCCACGACCGGCCCGCATCCGGGTTCGGGTCGAGGAAGATGTCGCGGTGGTCGAACGCCGCGACCAGCCGGATGTGCTTGGACAGCAGCATGCCGTTGCCGAACACGTCGCCGCTCATGTCGCCGATGCCGACGACGGTGAAGTCCTGGGTCTGGGTGTCGACGCCCATCTCACGGAAGTGCCGTTTGACCGACTCCCATGCGCCCTTGGCGGTGATGCCCATGGCCTTGTGGTCGTATCCGATCGAACCGCCCGAGGCGAACGCGTCGCCCAGCCAGAACCCGTAGGACTTGGCGACCTCGTTGGCGATGTCGGAGAACGTCGCGGTGCCCTTGTCGGCCGCGACCACCAGGTAGGCGTCCTCACCGTCGCGGCGCACCACCTCGGGCGGTGTGACGACGGCGCCGGTGGCCTTGTCGACGTTGTCGGTGACGTCGAGCAGGCCGGAGATGAACAGGCGGTAGCACTCGACGCCCTCGGCGCGGGTGGCCTCCCGGTCGGCCGCGGCGTCGCCGGTCAGCGTGGGTGGCCGCTTGACGACGAATCCGCCCTTGGCGCCGACGGGCACGATGACGGCGTTCTTGACGGCCTGCGCCTTGACCAGGCCGAGGATCTCGGTGCGGAAGTCCTCACGGCGATCCGACCACCGAAGCCCACCGCGCGCGACGAAACCGAAACGCAGGTGCACACCCTCGACGCGTGGCGAGTACACGAAGATCTCGAACTTCGGCCGCGGCAGCGGGAGTTCCTTGATCACAAGAGGATTGAGCTTGAACGCGAGCACGTTGCGCGCACGCGCCGAATCGGGCCGCGCCACGAAGTAATTGGTGCGCAGCGTGGCCTCGATGAGGTTGGCGAACGCGCGCAGTACGCGGTCGGTGTCCAGGCTCACCAGCGCGTCGATATCGGCCGCGACGGTCGCCGCCGCACCCTGCGCGTCGCGCCGGCCATCGGTGTCCTGTGACGGGTCGAACAGCGCCTCGAACAGGTCGATGAGCGAGCGCGTGGTGTGCGGGTTCTCGTTGAGCACCGACTCGATGTGCGACTGGCTGTACGGGAATCCGGCCTGGCGCAGGTACTTTGCGTAGGCCCGCAGGACCACCACCTGCTGCCAGGTCAGGCCCGCGCGCATCACGAGTTCGTTGAACCGGTCGATCTCGACCCGGCCGTGCCAGATGGCGGTGACCGCGTCGGCGAACCGCTGCGCGGTGTCACGCTGGGCCTCGGCGTCCGGCGCGTGCGGGATGCTGGGGTGCGGCGAGATCTTGAACTGGTAGATCCACACCGGCAGACCGTCGGTGCGCCGCAACGTGAACGGCCGCTCTTCGAGCACCACGACGCCCATGGACTGCAGCATCGGCAGCAGTTCGCTCAGCGACGCCGAGTGCCCGCCGAGGTACCACGTGAGCTTCCACACCCGGTCCTCGGCGGTATCGGCGAGCACGAGCTTCACCGAATCGTCCTGCAGCGCTTCGATGAGCGAGATGTCGGCGATGGCGTCCTGCGGCGCGAAGGCCTGCTTGTAGTCCTCGGGGAACGCGTGCGCGTAGTGCTCGAGCGCCGCGGGGCTGATCGACGCCGCGGCCGCGGCGCTGATCATCCGGTCGCCCCAGTTGCGGGTGGCCTCGGTCAGCAGGTCCTGGATGCGCGACTCGTTCTCCAGCGACGTGTCCACCGAGTCCGCGGCGGTGCCATCCGGCAGCCGCACCGTGAAATGCACCACCGCCCATGGGGACTCGCTCACGCGCGCCGAGTAGTCGATGCCGGCTCCGCCGAGTTCGCGCACCAGGATGTCCTGCATCTCCAACCGCACCGCGGTGGTGTAGCGATCACGGGGCAGATACACCAGACACGAGACGAAGTGCGCGAGGTGGTCGGCGCGCAGGAACAGAAGCGTGCGGCGCCGCGAGCCCAGATCGACGACCGCAAGCGCCATCTCGAGCAGCTGCTTGGAGCTCAGCGCGAAGAGTTCGGGGCGCGGGATGGTCTGGATGATGTCGCGCAGCAGCTGTCCGGGATGGCTGGGATCGCGATGCGCCATCGCCAGCGCCTCCTCGACCCGGCGCGAGATCAGCGGGATCTCCAGCGCGTTGGCGTTCATGGCCGCGACCGTGAACAGCCCGACGAAACGGTGCTCGATCACCCGCGAGGCGCCCGGGCTCTCGCGGACGACGACGATGTACGGATAGGCCCCGTAACGCAGGTAACTCGGCATGGTCGCCTGCGCGAGCACCAGCAGGTCGTCGCTGTCGGTCAGTGGCGGCAGCACGTCGTTGCGCAGGCGCAGCACCCCGAGCCGGCTGGCCGGGTCGACCTCGGCGTTGCCGTCACCGACCACGCACTGCTGGTAACCCAGCAGCACGAAGTGGCCGTCGGCGAGCCAGCGCAGCAGCGCCGCGACCTCTTTGCGTTCGGCATTGGGGAAATGGCCTTCGAGGTCGGTGGCCAGATCGTTGGCCAGGCCGTGCAGCGCCGCGATCATCGCGCCGGAGTCCAGCCCGATCTGGCGGGCCTCGGCCAGGATGCCGGGCACCAGGCGCGTCGCCTCGGTGAGCGCCTCACCGTCGGCGGCAGCGGTGATCGGCACCAGGATCCAGCACTCGTCGGCACCGTCGCCCGGGGCGGCCTCGGCCGCCGGACGCACGTCGAGCAGTTCGCCGTCGAGACCGCGGCGCACCCGGAACACCGGGTTCATGATTGCGGTGTAGGCGATGCCGTGGCGGTGCAGCAGCACCGTGACCGAGTCGACCAGCATCGGCGCCTGGTCGGTGACGATCTGCAGCGCCGCGCCGCTGCCCGCGTCGCCGGGATACACCGCGGCCTTCGTCTCGCCGGGGGCGCGCATGCTCGCCAGACGGTAGTGCGCCGCCACGAGATCGTCGGACACCAGATCGTCGTGTGCGGCCACCGCCAGCGGGCCCGTCGACGTCACGCCCGGCGCATCCGCCTGTGGGCCGCGGTAGGTGGACAGGAAGGCCACCGAAAGCCGGCGAATCATTTCAGGCGAAGCTTCGAGCCCTCCCCGATCGCCGACCTGCCGACCCTCTCGCGTCATAACCGACCACTCCTGACTCACGCTTTCGCACACCGGCATTGGTGCACTAACGCGACACTAGTCGTCCTGGCTGTGGGCCGGTTGGAATCCGCGCCCACAGCCCGTGGACGGTCAGTCTCGTGTGAGTCGGCGGTGGGTCACGCGGTGCGGACGCGCGGCCTCGGCGCCCATGCGCTGGATCTTGTTCTCTTCGTAGGCACCGAAGTTGCCCTCGAACCAGAACCACTTGGCTTCGTTGTCGTCGTCGCCCTCCCACGCCAGGATGTGCGTGCAGGTGCGGTCCAGGAACCACCGGTCGTGGGAGATCACCACGGCGCAGCCCGGGAACTGCTGAAGCGCGTTCTCCAGCGACGACAGCGTCTCGACGTCGAGGTCGTTGGTGGGCTCGTCGAGCAGGATGAGGTTGCCGCCCTCTTTGAGCGTCAGCGCGAGGTTCAGGCGGTTGCGCTCACCGCCCGAGAGCACACCGGCAGGCTTTTGCTGGTCCGGTCCCTTGAAACCGAACGCCGACACGTACGCGCGCGACGGGATCTCGTTCTGGCCGACCTCGATGTAGTCGAGCCCGTCGGAGACCACCTGCCACACGGTCTTCTTGGGGTCGATACCGGCGCGGGTCTGGTCGACGTAGCTGAGCTTGACCGTCTCGCCGATCTTGACCGTGCCGCTGTCGGGCTGCTCGAGGCCGACGATGGTCTTGAACAGTGTGGTCTTACCGACACCGTTGGGACCGATCACGCCGACGATGCCGTTGCGGGGCAGCGTGAACGACAGGTCCTTGATCAAGGTGCGGCCGTTGAAGCCCTTGTCGAGGTGCTCGACCTCGACCACGACACTGCCCAGGCGCGGCGGCGTCGGGATCTGGATCTCCTCGAAGTCGAGCTTGCGGGTCTTCTCGGCCTCGGCGACCATCTCCTCGTAGCGGTCCAGGCGGGCCTTGTTCTTGGCCTGGCGGGCCTTGGCGCCCGAGCGCACCCATGCCAGCTCTTCCTTCAGCCGCTTCTGCAGCTTCTGGTCCTTCTTGCCCTGGACCTCGAGACGTTCGGCCTTCTTCTCCAGGTAGGTCGAGTAGTTGCCCTCGTACGGGTAGGCCCGGCCACGGTCGAGCTCCAGGATCCACTCGGCCACGTTGTCCAGGAAGTACCGGTCGTGGGTGACCGCGAGGATGGCACCCGGGTAGGAGGCCAGGTGCTGTTCGAGCCACAGCACGCTCTCGGCGTCGAGGTGGTTGGTGGGCTCGTCGAGCAGCAGCAGGTCCGGCTTGGACAGCAGCAGCTTGCACAGCGCGACGCGGCGGCGCTCACCGCCGGACAGGTGCGTCACGGGCTCATCGGGCGGCGGGCAGCGCAGGGCGTCCATGGCCTGTTCCAGCTGGGAGTCGATGTCCCACGCGTCGGCGGCGTCCAGTTCCTCCTGGAGCTTGCCCATCTCTTCCATGAGCTCGTCGGAGTAATCGGTCGCCATGAGCTCGGCGACCTCGTTGTACCGGTTGAGCTTGCCCTTGATCGCGACGCCGTCCTCGACGTTCTCGCGGACGGTCTTGGTCTCGTCGAGCTGGGGCTCCTGCATGAGGATGCCGACCGTCGCGTCGGGCGCCAGGAACGCGTCGCCGTTGTTGGGCTGGTCGAGGCCAGCCATGATCCGCAAGACGCTCGACTTGCCAGCGCCGTTGGGGCCGACGACACCGATCTTCGCGCCAGGGAGGAAGTTCAGGGTGACGTCGTCAAGGATCACCTTGTCGCCGTGCGCCTTGCGGACCTTCCGCATCGTGTAGATGAATTCGGCCATGCCGTGATGTGCCTTTCTGAAGCTGTTCGAGTCGTCTCGGTGCGCTCGCGCGGTGAACGCGGCAAGCGCCACTTGCTCGCCGACCATCCTAGGCGTGGCCGAATACGGCTACGCCGTCAGTGGCAGCCCGTCGCCGGCGAGGTCGGCGACGTCGTCGTCCGCGAGGTCGTCCGGCTCGTCGTCGGCATCCCGGCGGTCGACGTCATCATCGGGAACGCGCTCGGGATCGCCTCCGGCGTCGGCTCGCGGCCCTTGGGACGGCTGCACCTTTTCCACCCGCGCG